>CAWAQC010000012.1:0-1001678 GCA_963784095.1 uncultured Acidobacteriaceae bacterium | reverse complement strand
CGAACCGCTGTTTCTGGAACGTCTGCCGGTAAACTCCTGCGACGACAACGCCTTATTTGGGGCCAAACTCGCAGGCGCCTATGACTGGATCGCCACGCTTCAGCATCTCGCAAAAACTATAAATATCCGAACTGCCAGGCCGTTTTTGCAAGCTAAATTCCCAATCGGGCCACCTATTAGAAATGGAGAATTGCTCAAATGAAGAAAAGACTTCTCGACGTTCTGTGCTGTCCCTGCGGCTCCGACCTCACACTAAAGGTTCCGGCTGCTGAGCCTACCTCCCTTCGCGATCGTGATCAAGGTTGTCCGAGCGAGATAACGGCTGGCACCTTGCTTTGTAGCCGAGGACACGAATGGCCCATTGTGAACGGTATCCCGCGGTTCATTCCTGCGGCTCTGGCGCAAGACCTCAAGAAGACTCAGGAGACGTTTTCCTTTGAGTGGAAGATGTTCCGTTTTGGCGAGCGCAACTGGGGACAGGATATCGAAGTGCGGAAGGGATTGTTCCTCAGAGGACTGAATGTTAAGCCGGAGGATTTGCGGGGCAAAACGATCTTTGATGCAGGCTGCGGCAGCGGACTTCTCTCGATGGAAATGGCCAAGAGCTTTGGCATGGAAGTCTTCGCCTTGGATCTCGCCTACGGTATTGAGAATGCCTATCGGCATAATGACAGTCCAAATGTCCATTTTGTGCAAGGATCGGTGCTCGAACCTCCGTTTCGCCCCGGCGTCTTCGATTATGTTTACTGTGCCGGAGTTCTCGTTGCCTGCCCAGACACTCACGAAGGCTTCCTTTCGATCGTCAAGATGCTCAAGCGCGGCGGTCGCTGCTTTATTTGGCTTTACCACCCCATTGACCGTACTCACCATCCCCGCGACTTGGCTAAGATGACGGTTTATAACTGGATTCGCGTCCACGTTACATCGCGGCTTCCCATCAAGGTGCAATACGCGCTCTATCTTTCCCTCATGCCAGCATTTCTCGTGAAGCAGCGGATCAAAATGCTGCTGGGTCGGGAAAAGAATCCGCGGACCTGGCGGGAAAAGATGCAGTCCCTGTTCGATATGTTCTCTCCTCTTTATCAGAACCGTCACGAGGAGCAAGAGGCTGTCCGCTGGTTTCAGGATGCCGGATTCGCGAATGCCGCCGTTGCTTACACGGAAGAGTATGGCTTCGGCGCTCGTGGCGACCGCAAAGACGAACCCACGAAGCGATTCAATGTGCCCGGTGCCAGCCAGTCTGAGCGCTTGGCTGCTGCTGGATAAGCCTTAGCTAATCTTTAAGTTTGCAACAACTTGGCGGAAGATCATTGAACCTTTTCTGCAGCCGGCATGTCCTCCCGGTATCTGTAATCCCCGGACGCCTCTGGCTATAAAAGTAGCTAGACCGCCCAGTAGATCGTGCGCTACTCCCCTACTGGCAACAGTGCAGTTTCGCGAATTCGCGAATCCAGCTCACGATTTGATGGAGGATAAGTGATCCGGCCCCGCAACCTGCTTTTTACCTTGCTTCTCGTCTCGATGCTATCGGCCTTCTCTTCAGCCAGCGACATTTATATCGCCCAGAATGCTGCCGGCGGTAACACCGGCGCCGACTGCGCCGATGCCTACGCCGTCAGCTTTTTCAACAGCGCAGCTAACTGGGGATCGAGTGCCGGGAAGATCGCCCCAGGGACCACCGCGCATCTGTGCGGGACAATCACGGCGCCAGCCGGTGCCAGCGGATACCTCACGTTCCATGGGTCAGGTGCCACCGGGAACCCCATTACGCTTCTGTTCGAGGCGGGCTCAGTTCTAACCGCGGCTTACTGGAGCGGTTGCGCAATTACGATGAATGGAAACTCCAATATCACGATAAACGGGGGCTCGAACGGAACGATTCAGGCCACCGCCAACGGAACTGGATTGGCCAGTTCAGCAGACGGCGGCATGGGTATCTGCAGCGGAAATGCCGCGACCTCGAACATCGTTGTCGAGAATGTAACGGTCTCTAACATCTATCAACATACCTGCACGGAGCCAGTTTCGAACTGTACGGACCAGGGCGGCCAAAACACCTACGGGATGTATCTCTGGGGCGGATCAAACATATCGGTATCGCAGAACACAGTCCACGATATGAAGTGGGCCATCTTTCTGATTTACGGCACAGGGGCGACGACATCGTCCAACTTCAATGTGTATAACAACACGATCTACGACATGGACCATGGCGTTGTCTTCGGGGATCAAGAGTCGGGATCGAAGCTAAACAGTTCCAACTGTAGCAGTGCGGTTTATAACAACGATTTCTCGGCGATGCAGCCGTGGGACGCGACGGGCGACGTGAACCACCATGATGCGATCCACTTCTGGGCGAACGGGGCACCGGCATCAAGCTACACAGGGGCATGTCAGTATAGCAACTACTTTCACGGGGCGGCTGGGGCGACCTGCAACACGATCTTCGGGATGGAGTCCTATGGAGACGCCAGCTACCAATTCAACAACGTGCTGAATCCGACGGGTACGAGTGATGCGTGCGCGACGGGACTGCTAGGGCACTGGACAGGAACGGGCGCAAACAGCCTCGATCAACATACTTTGAACAACTCAATATCTCCTCCCGCCAGCTCCTCCTCTAAGGGCAGCCAGACGATGATTGACTACGAACAAACGTCGGGTGGGGTCGTCGAGAACAATTTGCTACTCACTGGAGCCGGAACCTATGTCTACACGGACGGGGGGAGCGGCGATTTAGCGACAGCGGACTACAACTACTATCAAACTCTGGCAGGATCCAATCCTTTTTACGGGCCCTCCGGCTGCCCAAGTGGGGCCGGCTTCGCGACCTGGCAATCCGGCTGCGGTTTTGATATGCATGGCCGCAATGCCAGCGCTACAGTAAACTCCGCTCCTTTTACCTTGCCTAGCGGATCAGCGGCGATCGGGGCCGCCACTAATTTGACTAGTCTCGGTATCACGGCGCTCGACGTGGGCGCCCCGGCAACCTTCGGAGTGGGTGGATCATGCGGGAACGGATGCTTAGCACGCGCCGGCATTGGGGCCTGGGACGCGGGCGCGTATCCCTACAGCAGCAGTGCGGCACCTAATCCCCCGACCAACCTCAGCGCAACCGTTCAATGAGAACCTGCTAGGGCGGCGCGGTCCCGGGTCGGGCCGCGCCTGCGCTCCTCACAAGCTTTCCTGTTCGACATGTCTAGAATAGAGCGCCACGTCGCAATTTCGATGGGGAAGGGTACCCTTTTCGGTGTATTTTCCAACCTCACCACTGTCGGGACTCGGCTCATAACAGTTCCAATCATAATTGGTCATCTTGGGCTGGGCGGCTACGGCATCTGGTCAATCATCATGACCTCGGCGGGGTATATGCGATTCGGGACCGCGGGCCTGAAATCCGCCTTCCAGAAGTACGTCGCGGAAGCAATGGCCGACGGGAACTTCGACCGAGCCAACAAACTCCTCACTACAGGCAGTCTCGCAATGCTCGTGTTTTCGTTTGTTGGGCTCATCCCGGTCACATTATTCGCCGCGCCCCTTGCCCGACATGCAGGCGTTCCGCTCGAGTTTCTCGATGCCACGGCAGGAGCGATCACCTTGCTGGCAGTCATCATGGTTCTGTCCAACTTCGCCGCCGTCTTCGAGGCGATCGTGATGGGTGCGCAGCGCGTCGATATCACGAGAAAATTTGCAATAGTTCTATCGTTGCTGGAGTGCGGAGCCATCATTACGTGTATTCGACTGGGCCACGGCCTGCTAGCGATGACCGCGGTAATGGCGGCGTCAGAGGTGGTTTTCATTGTTTGCTGTTACGCAGCATCGCGTCGCCTCCTTCCTCAGTTGCGGATCGCGCTAAGGCATTGGTCTAACGGCGTCATCGGGGAGCTTATCCGCTTTGCGGGAAGCTACCAGCTGGTAAACATCCTTGAAATTCTGTACGCTTCCATCCTTCCTTTTGCCATCCTCAGGCTTTTTGGCGCCCAGATGTCAGGTTTATACGCGGTTTCCACGCGACTCGTCGCCGCCGCGACGACGGTGCAAAACGCATCAGTGCTTCCGCTGCTTTCAGGCGGCGCATTGGTGTTCGCGTCGGGCGCAAGCGAGCAACTAAAATCGCTGCTGAAGAAGGCCTTCAAGTGGACTACGGTGGTGACTGCCTGCCCGGTTGCTTTCGTGGCCAGTCTGGGCTCAACTTTCGTGCTTGCATGGACCGGACAGAACGATCCGCTCTTCGGCCCTGCTCTGTGTCTGCTGTCCGTCGCGGCGTTTTTCAATGCAATCTCGATGACTGGGTTAATTATGTACAGGGCGACTGGGGCGGCGCTGTTAGACAACGTGCGTCAAGTTCTCCGGATCGTGATACTTGTAGCCGTGGTGTTCGTAGGTAAAACCCTCGGCTTCTTTGGCCTGCTCTCGGGCCTGGCGATCGCGGAGTTTCTTGGAGCCCTCTTCATGCTTTACGTCTTGAAGAAGGAAATACCGGTCTTCAGCCCGTCGGAGCTAATACCAGATACCCTGAAGATCCTTGGAACAGTTTGCGTCGCGTTAGTGATTGGGAGGGTGGCCGGGGGAATCCCGATTCCGTGGCTGGCAGCGGGGCGGTTCGAGGCGTTTGTCCGCATTGGAATGGCCGGAACCGCGTTTGTAGCGGCCTTCCTGCCGATGGCCTTGATTGCTAGGTGCCTCTCAGCCGCCGAGCGCGATGCGATGCTTGGCGTGTTTCTGCCGGGTCGGAGGAGGGCCTTGATCTGATGGCCCGCAAGGGACGCATTGCCACGGACGATGGGGCGCCACCCGCCTCGGATTCCGGTGAGGCCTCGCACGATCCCGTCTTGTGGGTCTCTCGCATCAGGACCGCACTACATACGCGTTGGATACGGCGGACCTACCCGTTTTGTACTTTTGGCGATGGAAACTCCATAGATTACACCTGCCAGCTCTTTCGGACCAACGCAAACCGGATCGCGCTTGGGAGCAGGATCTATATTGCCAAAGACTGTTGGTTCCCGGTGGTCGCCCCCCCAACGAACCCAAGCCCCTCCATAATTCTGGGAGACGGCTGCAGGATTGGCCGACGCTCCACGATTTCGTCCAGGAACATGATCCGCTTGGAGGAGGACGTACTTTTCGCCCCCGAAGTTTTCCTCATGGACCATGCTCACGAGTATGCAGACGTACATCTTCCAATACACGCGCAAGGGTTAACTGAGGGTGGCACGATCATCGTGGAGAGAAACTGTTGGCTTGGTTATGGCGCCTGTGTCTTCAGCGAAGGCGGCGAGCTAAGGATAGGGCGAAATAGCGTAATAGGAGCCCACTCGGTTGTACTTGAGAGCATCCCTCCTTACTCCGTGGCGGTGGGCAGCCCTGCCAGGGTTGTGAAAAGATTCGACCCAAATGCTGGTGAGTGGGTTCGAGTGGGCGGGTCAGCGGGTGCACCCGTAGGGTTTTAATGGGCACACATCCAAACATCACCTTCGGCGGCGGCGCCGCAGAGAGCACGATGACTCCTATCGCCTTGGGCGTGATGGTCATCTCCTCGCTCCTGATTCTGGTGCTTCCGCGGAAGTGGGCCATTGTGCCTTTTCTCCTTTTCACGTTTTTTGTTCCTCTGGGTGAGCAGTTCAATATTGCAGGACTTCATCTTTTTGCATTGCGGATTGTCATCTTGTGCGGCTGCGTTCGCTTTCTGTTCAAATCGCCGATGCGGAATGCACTTGCCGGCGGCTTCACCAGCATTGACAAGATTTTTTTGATATGGGCTTTCTGCCGGATGACGGCGTTTCTTCTCCTTTACCACGTCGGTGGCGCAGTGGTAAATCAACTCGGCTTCCTGTGGGATTACCTTGGCGGATATTTTCTCGTCCGCTGCCTGATCCGCAATGTAGATGACATTCGACGCATAGCCAAAGTGTTTGTTGTCGTCGCAGTCGTAATGGCCGGCTGCATGATCTACGAACACTACAAACTGGCCAATGTTTTCGGATTGCTGATGGGTGGGAACATCGTGCCGGATATTCGTCTGGGCAAGGTTCGCTGCCGCGGCGTCTTTCTGCAAGAGATTATTGCCAGCACATTCGGTGGCACCCTGGTGCCGTTCTTCATTTGCTTGTGGTGGGCGTGGAAAGAAAGGCTGGCCGCTGTGGTGGGTCTGGTCGCGGCGGTGGTCATCACGATCACGGCTTCGTCGAGCACGGGAATCGCCGCTGCGGGAGTCGGCGTTCTAGCTTTGTGTCTGTGGCCTCTTCGTAGATACACGCGCCAAATGCGCTGGGCTCTCGTGCTCGCGATATTGGCGTTGGCGGCAGTGATGAAGGCCCCGGTTTGGTTTGTGTTGGCCCACGTCGACTTCGTGGGAGGATCGACGGGCTGGGACCGCGCCAATCTGATCGATCAATGCGTGCGGCACTTTGGAAGCTGGTGGCTGGTTGGCACCGCGGATAACGACAAGTGGGGGTTTTTTACCTGGGACCTTTGTAATCAGTTTGTTGCCGAGGCTGTGCAAGGCGGCCTGGCGACTCTGATTCTTTTCATCGTACTTATCAAGCGCTGCTTTGCAAAGATCGGTCTTGTCAGAAAAAAAGCCCGCAAGCGAACTCACGAATTGCTGTTGTGGACAATCGGATGCATCTTGTGTGGCCATATCGCCGGCTTCTTCGGAATCAGCTATTTCGATCAAATGAAGGATTGGTGGTTCGTGACTCTCGCGATGATTCCGGCGGCTGCAGCGGCAGTCCGGACGTCGGCGGCATCGGTAAGAACCTTCCCGGTTGCAGAACCAGTATCCGCAGCGCAGTTTGAGATCGCTAGGTCTGTGTAGGAGCGTAACATTATGAACCTCTCTATCGTCATCATCTGCTGGAACGACTGGAAGGTCCTCGAAAACTGCCTGCGCTCGATCTTCGAGGGCACGCATAAGATCAGTTTCGAAGTCATTGTCTCGGACAACGGCTCGAGCGACGGCTCGGTCGAGAAGATTCATGCGCAATTCCCGGCTGTGCGCGTCCTCGAAAATGGGGCGAATCTCGGTTTTGCCAAGGGCAACAACGCCGGAATCAAGCAGGCGCAAGGGGATTACGTACTGATCCTGAATCCCGATACGATCATTCACAATGCTTCACTGGATCGCTGGATCGAATTTGCCGAAAAGCATCCCGAAGCCGGCGCTTTCGGCTGCCGGGTGCAGAATCCGGATGGAACCTATCAACGATCAGCACGGCCGTTTCCTACCATCACCCGCTACTTGTTTGCTGCCCTGTATCTCCGTTTCTTGGGGCATCTACGGCGTCCTGTGCTCACTCCAGAGTATGACTGGTGGAAAGGAGATACAGAGCGTGAGATCGATTGGCAGTCCGGTTGTTGCGTGATGTTCCGCGGCGACCTGCTTAAGACATTAGATGGATTCGACGAGCGGTTTTTCTATCAGTTTGAAGAGGTCGATTTGTGTCGCCGCGTCTGGAGCGCTGGCTATCGCATTCGCTTCACCCCCGAAGCTTCGATTACGCATCTGGGCGGCCAATCAGTGAAGCGTTTCCCGGCGCGCTTCGCAATTGAGGTATGCCGCAACGGGTACCGTTATTTCTTTAAGCATTTTGGACCCCGTGGAGCGCTTCAGTATCGCTCAGTAGTGCTCATCAGTTTGGCAGTGCGATCGATCGGCTATGGTGTGTGGAACATCTTTCGACCGAGCGACGCACTGAAAAGCCGCCTGGAAGTTTATCGAGCCACATCTCGGTGGAATAAAAAACTTGATCCCATTCGGTTCGTGGAACAAGGGATCGAAGACTCCACTGAAATGCCGTCCTCTCTGCAAACAACCTGAAGTTTACTGAAAAAAATCTGTTACGAGGAGTAGTTGCAATGAATCGGACACCCACATCTCTGGTTACCGGCGGTGCAGGCTTTATGGGCTCTCATGTAGCCGAGCATTTGCTCGCCATGGGGCACGACGTTGTCGTACTCGACGATCTAAGCGGGGGCTTTCGCGAAAATGTCCCTGCCGGAGCGACCTTCGTCGCCGGATCAATTCTGGATCACGATCTGGTCGAGAGGCTCTTCAAGCGTCACTCATTCGAGTATGTCTACCATTTAGCCGCTTACGCTGCTGAAGGTCT
This sequence comes from uncultured Acidobacteriaceae bacterium, assembly GCA_963784095.1. Classification (GTDB taxonomy): domain Bacteria; phylum Acidobacteriota; class Terriglobia; order Terriglobales; family Acidobacteriaceae; genus Sulfotelmatobacter. The sequence continues at coordinate 993,564 of CAWAQC010000012.1, read as the reverse complement.
CAGTCATTTCATTAAGCGCTTCAATTACAACAACAATCTGATCGGCTCAGTCAATTTGATCAATGCAGCTGTGAATCACGGGACCAAACGTTTCGTGTTCACTTCCTCCATCGCTGTCTACGGAGCTGGCCAAAGTCCTATGTCCGAAGACATGGTTCCCGTGCCTGAAGATTCCTATGGAATCTCGAAACTGGCGGTAGAACAGGACCTGCGTGTCAGCCATGAGATGTTTGGTCTGGATTACGTGATCTTCCGTCCGCACAATGTATATGGAGAGCGCCAAAATATTGGAGATCGCTACCGAAACGTCGTCGGAATCTTCATGAATCAGTTACTCCGCGGGGAGCCCATGACGATCTTCGGCGATGGCGCGCAGCAGCGTGCTTTTACTCACATCGACGACGTGGCGCCAGTCATCGCGCGCTCCGGAGAACTGGCTGCAGCCAGGAACCAGATCTTCAATGTTGGCGCTGACGTCCCTTACACGGTCAACCAACTGGCGGAGATTGTTGCCCAAGCCATGGGTTACCCCTGCCAGGTGAATCGTCTGGACGCACGCAACGAAGTCAAAATCGCATTTTCCGACCATTCAAAAGCAGAACGTGTTTTCGGTGTCCAAAATAAGACCTCGCTTCAGGATGGAATCCAGAAAATGGCCGCCTGGGTACGTCAGCACGGAGCTCGTGAGAGCAATGTTTTCGAAGGGGTCGAGATTATAAAGAACATGCCTGCAAGCTGGGCCAAAGTCATGGCCGTGAAAGCCTAGGAGCGATATCTTCTGCACGGAATAAGCCATCACTATGAATGCATGTGGCAGAAAGTACGTGGTCATCACTCCGGTTCGGGATGAGGGAGCATTCCTTCCCGCAACCATCGAGAGCATGATTAATCAAACTGTGGTGCCGACAGAATGGATCCTCGTCAACGACGGGTCAAAAGATAACTCGGGAAAGATCATTGACGAATACGCTCGGCGTTACCCATGGATTCGTGGGGTACACCGCAAAGACCGCGGATTTCGCAAGTCCGGCGGCGGAGTCGTTGACGCGTTCAACGATGGATATCGGGCGCTGACCTGCGAAGATTGGGATTTCATCGCCAAGTTTGATGCTGATTTGACGTTCGCGCCAGACTACTTCGAAAAATGCTTTATAGAGTTTGAGCGCGATCCCAAATTAGGGGTCGGCGGAGGCGTCATCTGCTATGTCGTCGACGGTAACGAGCAAGTGGAAGGGGCTCCGGCATTTCACGTTCGCGGCGCTACTAAAATCTACCGCAAGGCATGCTGGGAAGGTATCGGCGGCTTCTGGCCTGCTCCTGGCTGGGACACGATGGACGAGGTTAAAGCAAACCGCCTGGGTTGGTCGAGCCGCAGCTTCCCCGATCTGCATTTGATTCATCACCGGGGAACTGGCTCGGCGGACGGGCTTTGGCCCACCCTCGTCAAATATGGCCGTGCGAATTATGTTTGCGGCTACCACCCAGTTTTCATGTTCAGCAAATGCGTGCGCCGTCTTTTCCAGAGGCCCTTTGTTCTTGGTTCGATCGGGTTGATGTACGGCTTTGTCTCTGGATACGTCAAGAATATTCCTCAAGTTGACGATCGAGACACCATCCTCTACCTTCGGCGACAACAATGGAACCGCCTTTTTCGCCGTCAGACTATCTGGAGATAGGCATCCTCGCCAAGCTGTTACTCGTCGACTTCAATCCTAATCACGTACTGAATCGAAGACCATCATGTGCGGAATTTGCGGAAAACTGAATTTTGATCGCGAAGCTGTCTTGGCTCCATCTTTGTTGAAGACGATGGCCGCCGCGATTGAGCACCGCGGTCCGGACGATGAGGGATACTACATCTCCGGTGCAGTCGGCTTCGGTTTCCGACGTCTTTCAATCATCGATCTCAATACCGGCCACCAGCCGATTTCTAACGAGGATGGTACGGTATGGATCGTCTTCAACGGAGAAATCTACAACTATAAGGAACTCAGACAATCGCTCGAGTCAAATGGCCATGCGTTTCGGACTCGAACTGATACCGAGGTGATTGTTCATCTTTACGAAGATTTTGGTGAGGCTTGCGTTCAGAAGCTGCGAGGCATGTTTGCTTTCGCGGTGTGGGATGAGCGACGGCAGACTTTGCTCTTGGCGAGGGATCGGGTCGGTATTAAGCCACTTTATTACGCACTGAGCCATAAATCGATAGTCTTTGGTTCCGAGATTAAAGCCATTCTCGCCGATCCGGAAGTGAAAGCCGAAGTCGTTCCGGAGATGATCGATCGATTCTTAACTTTCTATTACGTGCCTGGCGAAGAAACGCTTTTCCGCAATATTCGCAAGTTGGCCCCAGGCTGCTTTCTCACCGTCAAAAATGGCCAAGCCACGACCCGGCAATACTGGGATCTGGAATTCAAACCCGCCGATCGCAGCACAAAGGATGCGGAGGATGAACTGCTCGGCCTGCTCGAAGAATCCGTTCGCCTGCACATGATCAGCGACGTGCCGGTGGGATTCCTTCTAAGTGGAGGCGTAGATTCGACCGCGATGCTTAGTCTCGCCGCGGGCACGACTGAGCAGCGCATCAGCAGTTATACAATCGGTTTTTCGACCCCCGGAGTAATCGACGAACGCCCATATGCACGACTCGCGGCGCAGCGCTATGGGGCAGACCCGCACGAACTCACGATCTCGGCGAAAGAATTTGCAGACTTCCTGCCCAAGTTCGCCTGGCACATGGAGGAGCCGGTTTGCGATCCACATGCCGTAGCGCTTTATTTTGTTTCTAAGATGGCCAAGGACTTCGTCAAGGTCTTGATTTCCGGCGAGGGTGGTGACGAAGCTTTTGGCGGCTATCAGACCTACCGGGGCACACAGTGGATGGAGCGGACTAAAAAGCTGCTGGGACCCCTTTCTGGCCTGTTCGCTTCGAGCCTGACGCGTCTGAACCAATCGGTTAGATCAGATCGCATCAGCAAATACGCACCGCTGTTTAATTTTGCATTCGAAGATTATTACTACAGCCGAACTTCTAATCCCCTCGCTTATTTCAATTCTGCAACACATCAGTTCTACGCGAAGGATTTCGCGAAAGCGGTGAATAAGAGTTTTTCGCTTGCGACAGTACAGAAATGCATGGAACGCAGCAATGGTTATGGCGTTCTCAACCGGATGCTCTACATCGATACAAAGACCTCTCTACCAGACGATCTCCTGCTGAAAGCCGACAAGATGACCATGGCAAATTCCATTGAACTGCGCGTTCCGCTGCTCGACCACAAGGTGTTAGAGTTTGCCGCTTCATTGCCCGAAAATCTCAAGGTAAGGAATTTCACCACGAAATTCCTTATTAAATCGGCTTTCCGGAATCGTATTCCTCGTAAAATTCTGCACCGGCAGAAGGCTGGATTTCCTGTGCCGTATGTGTCCTGGTTGAGAACAGAATTGAAAGACTGGCTGCGCGACGTGCTCCTTGATCGCGAGACAATTTCGAGAGGCTATTTCAACAAGATTGAAGTCGAAAAGCTAGTTTCCGAACACTCAGCCTCGGGGCACTTTTCCAAAGAAGTGTTCTCGCTATTGGCGCTGGAATTGTGGCATCGCACGTTCCTGCCATCATCAACCCCAGTCCCCTTTGACAGGAATCGCGACCTCGCAACGTCAGCAGTGCGAGGGTGAGCCGGTAAATTAAATGTACGAGACAGAAGCGAATTACAAACTCGAGTCGGGTGAGCAGATTCCGTCCGGGGTGATCTCGGAACTGAGGAAATCGGAAAGCCAGTTGGTTGCCCGGACCGTTCTTCCCTGGAGCGAGCACTGCACGGAATGCGTCTGGCCGGCTTGCTATTCCACCTGTGATTTGTACAGCCCGCGCCAGGACGGACGATGCCGGCGCTTTATTGATGGGATGGTCCGCGTCAACATACCGACCGCTTTCAATCCTTATCTCCTCAAGATTCGCTTCAAGCGCTGGGGAAAGCTCTGGACGCCGGGAAACATCCGTCTCTACCCGGCTGAGAAGGCGCAAAAACTAGAGCGCAGGGATTATCTGATCGGCACCACGCTGGTGCAGCTGCCTTTGCCATCGCAGTTGAAAGGCAGAGTTACAGGCAAACGCTACAGCTTCAAGAAAAAAATGGCGAACCGACCGATGCTGGAAGGCGAGTTGCCAACGAGTTTCCTGGTGGAATGCTACAACCCTGAGCCTCAGGGCGTTCAGCTTTCGCTGACCATGCGCGCTGCCGATACAGAGAAAAGGATACCCTTCCAACGTCTGATCGAACTTCCGCCCGGATTCCACACAATTCGAATTCCTATTGGCGAAATAGGCAGGGTTCTTGATCTGCAAGCTCCGTTCAGCATCGACCTGATTCCAAACGGAGAAGCATCCGAGACTACTCTTTATTTCGGGCTAATGGAGTTCGTGCAGGAGCCACAGCCAGTCTTGCGAGACACTGCAGACAAGGCTAAGAAGTTAAAATGCGTGGTGTGGGATCTCGACAACACGCTGTGGGACGGGATTTTGGTGGAGGATGGTCCTGAGAAACTCACGCTCAAGCCGGGAATCGCTGGCGTCATCCAGACGCTAGACGAGAGAGGCATCTTGCACTCGATTGCCAGCAAAAACAATTACGAAGAGGCGATTAAGGTTCTCAAGAAATTCCGCCTGGACCAGTACTTCTTGTGTCCGCAGATCTCATGGCAGCCCAAGAGCGAATCCATTCGGGCGATTGCCCGCCGTTTGAACATCGGAGTCGATACGCTTTTGTTTGTCGACGATTCGGCGTTCGAACTCGAAGAAATCAGGCTTGCCTGCCCGGAAGTGCAAACGCTCAACGCACAGGTCTATAGAAGCCTTCCAGAGATGAAAGAGTTTAGCGTTCCGGCAACGGACGAGAGCAAAAGCCGCCGCACCATGTACCAGTTGGAAGCGGAGCGCGAGACCGTCGCGGAGGGGTTTGGAGAGGACTATTTGGCATTTCTCAAGCACTGCCAGATCGAGCTCTCGATAGGGCCGTTGACGGAAGAAAATCTTACCCGAGTACACGAGTTGACGCAACGCACCAATCAAATGAATTTTTCCGGAACTCGCTACGATCGGGACCTTCTGCGGAAGGTTTGTCAAACTTCCTACTTCGATACTTACGTCATCAGTTGCCGCGACCGGTTTGGCAGCTATGGCGTGATCGGGTTCAGCATTGTGGATAGCCGCGAGCCTCGAATGACCGATCTGATGTTCAGTTGTCGCGTCCAGTCTAAGCGGGTCGAACACGCGTTTCTGGCTTACATCCTCCGAAAATACATTGCAGACTTTCACAGAGATTTCCACGCAGACTATCGTGAAACTCCCCGCAATGCGCCTTCAGGCCGGGTGTTCAGTGATCTCGGGATGGACATTATTGGAGTTAACGGCGGAGTTACGAACTTGATATTCCCCAAAGAAAAAGCAGTTCCCGATGATCAGGTTATTTGTGTCGTGGTTCACCAAGAAACCTTGTCAACAGTTTAATTTATGGATTGCCGCTCTCAATTCGGATCGCTGCGGCGTCAGGTTCTCGGGTCGCTTTATTCACGCCGCATCCTTCTCGGAGATCGTGGGCCGATCGTGTCGTTCAGCTTTGATGACTTCCCGCGGTCTGCCTACACTGTAGGAGGCGCTATTTTAAAGAATTTTGGAGCGCGTGGTACTTATTACACGGCCATTGGGCTTATGAACAGCTCGAATGGACTAGGCGAACAATTTCGGCAAAGCGATTTGGAAGGGCTAATGGCAGACGGCCACGAGTTGGCTAGTCACACGTTGAGTCACGTTTCCTGTCGGTCAGTTACCAATGCGGAGTTCGTAGAAGAGGTGGATAAAGGCCGCGCGGCGATTCAAGAGATAACTGGGAAAGAAAGCTCGGGCAACTTTGCATTTCCCTTTGGAGAGTTCACCATGGCTGCCAGACGGAGCCTGAGCACCAAAGTTTCTAGCTCTCGCAGCATCTGGGGTGGTCTCAACCGCTCAGACATTGATCTGAGTTTGCTGCGGGCAAACAGCATTTACGGCGACATCGATAAGGCCGACGCGGCCAAACAATTAATTGCTGAAAATGAGAGACAAAAAAGCTGGCTGATCTTTTATTCTCATGACGTACATCCCTCCCCCTCTCGATATGGTTGCACTCCTTTACTGCTGGAATCTGTGGTGGCATGTGCCAGCCAAAGTCGGTCGCGCATCATGACTGTCCAGGACGTTTTGGGTGAATTAGGTGCGACCGAGCCAAAACAACTTTGCTGACACAGTTAGCGTATAGAGTTTTGCATCCCCGAACCCATCGTCAGCAAACTACGGCCAGTCTGGGAAAAGTCATTCGAAATTCAAACACCAAATTGATGAACTCAACTTATGAGGTTCCGATCGAAGATAGTGCCGTAACCCTGCCTCTAAACTTAGAGCTGGAGCGACCCTCGGCCACAGTCCACGAACTCGACCCTATTCGCGATCCTCGCTGGAAGACATTTGTCGATAGACATGAGAGATCCTCCATTTTTCACAGCACAAGCTGGGTTCGGGCATTACGAAATGTGTACGGCTACGAGCCGGTGGTATTTACCACGAATCCGCCAGGCGTTCCTCTCACAAATGGCATTTCCTTCTGCCGCGTACGCAGTTGGTTAACTGGATCACGTCTGGTATCTATGCCATTTTCGGACCATTGCGAGCCTTTGGTTAACCACTCGGAGGACCTGAATAACCTTCTTCTGCATACCCGCAAATACGTGGATAAACGGCTATGCAAGTATATTGAGATCCGGCCGATGCTCTTCGCCCCAGGTATCTCCACGGATTTTGGGAAGCACTTAACTTATTGTTTTCATCGCCTTGATCTGAGCCGAAACACCGACGAAATATTCCGGAATTTCCACAAGGATTGCGTTCAGAGGAAAATTCGACGCGCTGAAAAGGAAAAGCTCACGTATGAAGAGGGAAGGTCGGATGCGCTCCTTCAAAAATTCTATCGACTCATGGTTGCGATGCGCCAACGAAAATCCTTGCCTCCGCAGCCGTTGGCCTGGTTTAGAGGACTAGTGGCAGAATTAGGAAACGATTTGCAGATTCGGGTCGCCTCTCATGGTGATTTGCCCGTAGCCAGTATCATCACTCTCTCTCACAACAAGACGATGACGTATAAGTACGGGTGCAGCGATCCCGCTTTTAACAAGCTTGGCGGGATGGCATTGTTGTTCTGGCGCGCAATTCAAGAGGCGAAAGCTGGCGGCTACGACGAATTGGACTTCGGTCGCTCTGACTCTGACAACCCAGGCCTTATTGCCTTCAAAGATCACTGGGGGGCTGCATCGAACTCCTTAACGTATTGGAAATACCCACGGCAAACAGCAGAGCACGCCAAAGTCTGGCAGCACCAATTGGTCAGGAGGATAAGCTCCGCGACTCCGACGATTGTGCTAAAGGGAGTTGGCCGATTGCTGTACAAACATATCGGATAATTCGATCTCTGTTCTGCCATCCCTACCCCCAATCTTTGAACTAAGACGGGACCTTACATGATGGTTAACCAAGCTTACTATTTCTTGAAGCCAGTTCTGCCCTGGCGTGTACGCATGGCGCTTCGGCGCATGCGTGCTAATTACAGGCGGCGAGCCTTTGCCGATGTCTGGCCGATCGACGAAAAAGCTGGAACCGTCCCGCCAAATTGGCCTGGATGGCCGGAGGGCAAACGCTTCGCGTTCGTTCTCACACACGACGTTGAAGGAGCTAAAGGCATGGCGCGGGCAGCGCAGGTCGCCAGATTGGAATCCAGCTTTGGCTTGCGGTCATGCTTCAACTTCATCCCGGAGGAGGAATATCGATTATCTGACGATCTGAGACAGGCGCTCGATCTGCTCGGATGCGAGGTCGGTGTTCACGGCTTGGAACATGATGGAAAACTTTACAAATCGAAGGCCCAATTCGCTGCCAAGGCCGATCGGATTCGCGAATATGTTCGAAAGTGGAAGGCAGCTGGGTTTCGGTCACCTTTAATGCAACACAAACTGGCATGGCTGCACGAGCTAGGCACCGAATACGATGCTTCGACTTTTGATACCGACCCGTTCGAGCCAGAGCCCGACGGTGTGGGAACGATATTTCCTTTCTGGGTGCCTGGGCCGGACGGCAAAGGATACGTGGAACTCCCGTACACTTTGGTCCAAGACTTCAACCTCTTTAAGATTCTGGGCGAACAGACGATCGATATCTGGAAACAGAAGCTTGACTGGATCGCTGAGCGCGGGGGCATGGCGCTCATCAACACTCACCCGGATTATATGCAGTTCGAAGGCTGCAAGAGAGAACGTGATGAGTATCCGGTTGCACATTACGAAGAATTCTTGGGTTATGTTCGTGACAAGTACAAAGAATCGTATTGGGCTGCTACGCCGAGAGAGGTAGCTCGGTATTATCGGGAAGCTGTGCCTGTCTCGCTAAGAAACACTCGCAAGAAAATTTGCATGTTGGCCTATACCGCTTATGAATACGACAATCGCGTGAGACGGTATGCAGAAACGCTGGCGAAACGCGGCGACCAGGTGGATATTATCGCCCTCAGCGGGTCGCAATTCCGCAAGCCTGTCGAGAGCATATCTGGCGTTACCGTTCATCGGATTCAGTATCGCGACTGCAACGAGCGGCATAAATGGACTTACGCTTGGCGCCTGGGAAGGTTTTTATTGCGCTCTTCAAGAGTGCTTACAAGACTGCATAGGCGAAACCGCTATGATCTCATTCACATCCATAACATGCCCGACTTTCTTGTATTCGCGGCATGGTATCCAAAGGTCGACGCAAGAAAACTCATTCTCGATGTCCACGATCTTACCCCGGAGCTGTTCGCCAGCAAGTTCCGCGCCGGTTTGAAGAGCACTTATGTGAAGCTGTTGAAATGGATTGAGCACCTCTCAGCGTCCTTTGTTGATCATGTCATCGTTTCGAATGACCTCTGGAGCAAGACATTGATCGAGCGTTCAGTTCAAAGAGAACAGTGCTCCGTGTTTCTCAATCACGCAGATCCTGCGATCTTCTACCAACGTCCGAGGACAAGATCCGATGACAAATTTGTTGTCCTGTTTCACGGCAGCTTTCAATGGCACCAGGGGCTGGATATTGCCATCGAGGCGTTCGTTCATCTCCGGGATAAATTGCCGAATGCTGAGTTGCACCTCTACGGTGGCGGAGGAAATAATGGCGAACTCGAACTATCGCGTCTTGCGGAGCGCCTTGGGCTGAAAAGCTGCGTCAAATTCTGCGGAGGCGTCTCACTGGACAAGATCGCTGAAGTTATTGCGAACGCTGACCTTGGGGTTGTGCCGAAGCGCGCAGATTCCTTTGGCAATGAAGCTTACAGCACAAAGATAATGGAATTCATGTCGCAAGGGGTGCCGGTAGTCGTGGCGCAGACGAAGGTGGACACCTACTACTTCGAGGAAGGGACGGTCCACTTCTTTCCCTCTGGCGACAGCCGAGCATTGGCGGAGGCGATAGTCGACGTCGCTACCAACCGCGAACTGCGAAAAACAATGATCACGCGCGGCTACGCGTACGTAGAACAGAATGGCTGGGGCCGCAAAAAACAAGAGTATCTCGATTTAGTAGACGCGCTCGTGACCGAACGCTTCGACGGCGTAGCCGAAAAGGAAGGATACCCGTTCAAAAAAGAAACGCAGACTATCCGTCCGATTGAACTGAAATCGCCAATTCAGAAAAACATCGCCGCGACCAGTTCTGAGAACGTCATGTTTTCCCTCACCGTGCACAAGCGCGAGCAGTAACGATTGTCCAAGGCTTCGGAAGAGGCCAGCAGACCATGACAGGATTAGCCCCAAACGCGAAGTTAAGGCGGCCGGACATTTCGGTCATCGTACCCACGCAAAATCGCGCGGCATCGTTGCGGGTAACGTTGGAGTGTCTTGCGTCCACGGATCGCACTGGCTTGCAAGTCGAAGTTATTGTTGTGAACAATGCCGGTCAGGACAATACCGATGAAATTGTAAAATCGTTCAGCCATCGAATTCCACTCCGATATCTTTATGAGCCGATGCTGGGAAACTTTGGGAAGAGCCATGCTTTAAATCGGGCGCTCGATGCTGGGAATCTCGGAGAGGTCATTGTTGTGCTGGACGATGATATGAGTCCTCACCCGGATTGGTTTCAGGGAGTGGCTGTAATCTGCCGACGTTGGCCCGAGAAGGATCTCTTCACCGGATACACCTACATCATCTGGCCCGTTGAAGAGGTGCCCTTGTGGGCGAAGAAGCCGAAGCTGCAAAGCTGGCTGTTTTCTGCGGGACACGTTCCGATATCCGATGCCGAACTGAAGCAGGGCAGGTGGTACTTGGGCGGCCACTTCTGGTTCCGCTCTCGAGTGCTGAAAACAGGGGCCCGTTTCAAAGATATATGGGTAACCGAGCCTGATTTTCAGTTGGACCTTGTGGAATCGGGATCCTCCGGCGTATCAGCGCGAGATGCAATGTCGGGACACAGAATCCAACCCGAGCTGTTACAAAAAGACATCGTAGTAAAGCGCGCTAAGAAGACAGGGCAATGTGCGGCATGGTTGCGCCTTCGGCCCTATCGCAGGCACATGAAGCAGGCCCACCTGTTGCACACACATCCTCTGCTCGGTCGTGTTTTCTGCCTTTTGAATCACCTGAGATGGCGCAGTTTGCTTCTGATTTCTTATCTGCTTCCATCGAATGGCAGCGGTTTCGCACTGAGACTGGTTGCGTTGGAGCGAATGGCCACCTATCTCGAACTGTTCCGGGCGGCGAATCAGATCGAGGCCTATTCACTTTCATCCCGGGTTAGGAAGAGCGTGGCTCAAACTCGACCCACTGTCCAAACTTCCTTGTCGAATCAACTCAAAAATACAGGAGCTGCTTAATGGAGTTTCTCGAACTTAAGGCGAATACGTGCTTCGATCTAGTTTCGGCATGTGCAATCGCGAATCCCAAAGCCGTAGCCGTAGCAGAAGGTTATCGGCAACTGACCTATGGCGAGCTGGAGGGCCGCGCCAATCAGCTCGCCCATCTGCTGCGCGAGCGAGGAGTAGGTCCCAATGTAGTTGTGGGTCTATGCATCCGCCGCTCGCTGGAATTTATTATCGCGGCACTTGGGATATTAAAAGCGGGAGGGGCGTATCTTCCCCTGGATCCCGATTACCCCGCGAACCGGCTTTCTATGCTGCTCGGCGACTCGGGAGCCCAACTGGTGGTCACGCATTCGAGCTCAGCTCAGCAAGTGCCCGCCGGCAGTTGGCAGACGATCGTTCTCGATCCAGCAGGTACTGTGACTGCTCTTTATCCGCGAACGGCACCCGATGTGGAGGCCGGACCAAATCATTTGGCTTACGTGATCTACACTTCCGGCTCGACCGGCCGGCCTAAAGGTGTAGAGATTACACATGCCAATTTAACGAATCTCATTCGCTGGCATCAGCGCGCGTTCTCAACCACAGAAAACGATCGCGCCACTTTTTATGCGAGTCTGGGATTCGACGCTGCTGTTTGGGAAATCTGGCCTTATCTCGCAGCTGGAGCTTGTATTTACCTGGTGGATGATCGCATGCGGACTGCTCCCGAGGCTTTGCGCGATTGGATCGTCGCCAATGGTATAACCGCCAGTTTTCTTCCCACGGCGCTTGCCGAGGAGATGGTTGAGCTTTCGTGGCCAAAAGAAACCCAACTTCGATTTTTGCTGACCGGGGCCGATACATTGCGTCGCCGTCCACCTATGGGTTTGCCGTTTGCTTTTGTCAACAACTACGGCCCGACCGAATGTACTGTGGTCTCTACGTCAGGAGTCGTAAATGCCGGAGATTTTTCGAGCGAATTGCCGAGCATCGGAAAGCCAATCGACAACGTCCATGCCTATGTAGTGGATGAGCACCTGCAACCAGTCCCTGCAGGCACGCCGGGCGAACTGCTCATTGGCGGGGCGAATGTGGGTCGAGGTTATTTGAATCTTCCCGAACTTACTGCGCAGAAATTTATTCCCGACCCGTTCAGCAATGATCCCAAAGCACGTCTCTACAGGACCGGAGATTTGGTTCGTTGTCTCCCCAATGGAGAGATTGCGTTCATGGGCCGAATCGATGACCAGATCAAAATCAGAGGGTACCGCATCGAGCCCGAAGAAGTGATCGCGGCGCTGAATGATCATCCCGATGTCGATGCAAACGTCGTCATCGCGTCAATGCATCCCGCCGGAGATAAACGTCTGGTGGCTTACGTAGTGGCTAAAGGAAATATAGCTCTCAGCGCACGCAGCCTGCGCGAGTCGCTCGCTGAGCGCCTGCCCGACTACATGATCCCCTCCACATTTGTACAGGTGGAACGGTTGCCGGTCTCGGCCAGTGGCAAATTGGACCGCACCGCATTGCCGGCGCACACCCTTGGCAATACCTTACACGAAGATGCGTACGAAGCGCCTCAGACAGAAATACAAGAACGCGTTGCCCTGATTGTCGCAAATCTGCTTGGCGTTGAGAGAATCGGAATCGACGACAACTTCTTCAATATGGGTGGACACTCGCTTCTGGGCGCGCAGATGATCGCCCGCATTAGTGATACATTTGGAGTGGAGCTTTCACTGCTCAGCGTTTTCGACGACCCCACGGTGAGGGGAATGTCCGCCGAAATCGAAAGACTGTTTCTTGCCAAGCTGGAAAGCATGAGCGAGGACGAGGCCCAGCGCCTGCTGGCTGCTCAAGACGGTAATTAAGAGCGTTTTATGACGACTGCAGAGATACCCACTCCGCGGCGCAAGCCTGAAGTTCTCAGTCTCTACCGACTGCTCGATCCTGAAGTGCTGGCGAACCCTTATCCGCTCTACGCGCGCTTGCGTAGCGAGGACCCGGTGCACTGGGACGCTTTTCTTCACGCTTGGGTGGTCACACGATATCCCGATGTCATTCGGGTGCTGCATCATTTCTCGGCGAACCGCACGCCCACTCCGGAGCAGTTGAGCGCTATGAACCTTTCCGCTCTAAATCCGATCGCGAAAGTCATGGTGCGCCAGATGCTGTTTCTAGATCCTCCGGACCACACGCGTCTGCGTGCTCTAGCTTCTGCTGCCTTCACGCCTGCCAGGGTAGAGCGGCTGCGTTCCCACATTCAAGAAATCGCCGACAATTTGATCGATGGCATCCTCGCACGCGGTCATCGCATGGATCTTGTCGCCGATTTCGCCGCGCCGCTGCCGGCAATCGTGACCGCTGAGATGCTGGGAGTTCCAGTTGCCGATCACGAGAAGCTTAAGGATTGGTCGGCTGATTTTGCGGAGATGCTGGGCAATTTCCAGCACAATCCGGAACGGTTTCCGCGGGTCCTGCGCAGCGTCGAAAGCATGGGAGCATACTTCCGCGCTGCCATGGATGAACAACGCGAGCACCCCCGCGACGGCCTGATTTCAGCGATGATGGCGGCGGAGGTCGATGGCGGAAAGCTCTCCGAAGAAGAGATTGTTGCCAATCTGATTGTCACTATGGTGGGCGGCCAGGAGACTACAACTAACCTGATCGGCAACGGAATGTTGACCCTGTTGAGAAATCGAGATGCCATGGAGCAACTTCGCTCCGACTCGTCGATTATTCAATCTGCGGTCGAGGAATTATTGCGCTACGAAAGCCCCAGCCAACATACCGCGCGTCTGGCTCCTGAAGATCTTGAGATGGGCGGCAAGAAGATTCGCAAACGCCAGGCGGTAATTGCGGTCATGGGCGCTGCCAATCGCGATCCCGAACGCTTTCCCGATCCCGATCGCCTCGACCTCAAGCGCCCAGATAACCGCCACGTCGCATTCGGCTGGGCCGCGCATTTCTGCTTCGGGGCTCCGCTAGCACGAATTGAAGGCCAAATCGCCTTTGAAACATTGCTACGCCGCTTACCTAACCTCGCCCTCGATCCGAGCAAAACCTTGGTGTGGCGGCACAATCTCGGGTTGCGAGGCCTGAACGCATTACACGTCACATACTAAAAACCAACCAGCTTCAAATCACTCCAATCGATCGACAGACATTCTGCGAAATCTATGCCCGAAACTGCTCAATTATCCGACGCCAAGCGTGAGCTTCTAAAAAAGTATCTGCGCGGCAAAGTAGAGATCAAACGCGAGTCGCAGATGATTCTGCGCCGCTCGCCAGACGAACCGATACCCCTTTCCTACGCACAGGAACAAGTCTGGCTGCACGCGCAGATGGCGCCCGATGTCCCTCTTTACAACGAGCCGGTAACCATTCACTACCGCGGCCCGCTCGATGTCGCAGTGCTCGAACGTAGCTTCAACGAAATTCTGCGCCGTCATGAAGCCTGGCGCACGTGCTTCATCACCATTGACGGAGCGCCAGTGCAGAAAGTAGAACCAAAGATTACGGTTTCGCTTCCCGTGATCGATCTCCGAGACCTTCCCGATGCCGAGCGCGAAGCGGAGGCCTTGCGAATCGCCACCCAAGACGCTCAAAAGCCAATCGATCTGGCTCAGGCTCCGCTCTTTCGGGCAAGGCTGACAACCCTGAAAGATAACGAACATCGGTTGTATCTCACGTTGAGCCACATTATTTTCGACGGCGTCGCCATCTATCGCGTATTCCTGCCTGAATTATCGACGCTGTACGAGGCATATATTTCGGGAAAACCGTCGCCACTTTCGGAACTGTCGATCCAACACTCCGATTTCTGTGCCTGGCAGAGACAATGCCTATCTTCCAAGGACCTATCGGAGCATCTGGCGTATTGGAGCAAAAAACTCGGTTCCGACATGCCAACGCTAGAGCTACCCGCAGACCGTCCGCGTCCGCCAATCCAGTCCTTTCGCGGATCGATGTATCCATTTACCCTGAGCCCAAGCCTAACGAAAGCCATCAGGCGAATGAGCCAGAACGAAGGGGTGACGCCTTTCCAATTGTTACTGGGGAGTTTTGTGGCACTTCTTCAGCGCTACTCGGGCGAAGACGATATCGTCATCGGGAGCGTAACAGCAGGCCGGGAACGTCCGGAAACTCAGGGACTGCTCGGCTATTTTCTCAATACTGTCGTGATGCGGGCCGACGTGAAGGAAGACCCCACGTTTCGTGAGCTCATCAAGCGAATGCGTGACCTGACACTGCAAACTTTGGAACACGACTGTGTTCCGTTTAGCCGGCTGATCCAGGAGTTCAGTTCGGGCCGCGACCTCAGCCGGAATCCGTTCTTTCAGGTGATGTTCTCGCTCGAGCCACCGATGCCGGAAGTAAACTCAGCTTGGCGCCTAACCCAGATGGACATCGATAGCGGGGCGAGTAAGTATGATCTGTATCTCGAACTCGATGAGCGCCGCGAAGAGATCCTCGCGCGGTTTCACTATAGTACGGACCTGTTTGAGTTAGCGACAATCGAGCGCATGGCCGGTCATTGGATAACACTCCTCGAAGCCGCGACGGAAAATCCAAACCTACGGGTCTCCGAATTGCCGTTGCTGACTCCATCCGAGCGGCAGCAACTCGTTGAGTGGAATGACACGCGTTCTGATTATCCGCGCAATAGGGGCATTCACGAGCTTTTTACCGAACAGTGCGATCGCACCCCTGATGCCATTGCCATCCTGTTCGGAGAGCGAAGTCTGACTTACCGGCAGTTAGAAGAACATAGTAACAAGCTGGCAAACTATCTTCAGAAGCTAGGGGTCGGCGCGGCATCCCCGATAGGGTTATGCATCCAGCGTTCGCCCGAGATGGTTGTGGCCCTGCTGGCCATTCTCAAGGCGGGCGGTGCTTATGTGCCCCTCGATCCGGCCTATCCGACCGAACGGCTCGCATTCATGTTGCAGGATTCTCAGGCATCGGTTTTGCTCACGCAAGAGAATCTAAAGGCGACATTTTCGGAAAGCCTGGTACACCGAGTCTGCATCGACGCCGATTGGGAAAAAATTGCGTGCGAGAGTGCCGAAGCTCCGCGAACCCGCGTTAGAGCGGAAGATCCCGCCTACGTCATGTATACGTTGGGCTCGACGGGGAGGCCGAAGGGCGTATTGGGTACTCACCGCGCGACCATCAATCGCCTATCCTGGATGTGGCGGCAATATCCGTTCCAAAGTGGCGAAATCTGCTGTCAGAAGACATCTCTGAGTTTCGTGGATTCGGTATGGGAGATTTTCGGGCCCTTGCTAGCGGGAATACCAAACGTCATCATTCCGGATAACGTTGTAAAGCACGTTGACTCGCTGATCGACATTTTGGCTGCAAGCGGCGTGTCTCGAATCGTGGTGGTACCTTCACTGCTTCGCGCCCTGTTGAGCTCAACTGATCTCTCCGAGAAGCTTCCTCGCCTGACGTTATGGGTAAGCAGCGGAGAAGCGCTTACCAGAGATCTTGCGGAATTGTTTCTGAAGCGGATGCCGAAGCGTACGCTGCTCAACCTCTATGGCTCAACAGAAGTCGCAGCGGACGCTACATATTATGAAGTTGATCAAAGCGATGAATTTTCGTCTGTTCCGATCGGGCGGCCGATCGCGAACACTCAAGCGTACGTCCTCGACGCCAAGCTACGACCCGTTCCCGTGAACGTTCAAGGGGAAATCTACATCGGAGGCGACGCTGTTGCCCTCGGATATTGGAATCGGCCAGAGACGACTGCGGAGAGATTTATCCGTCATTCGAACAGTCCGGATGCCAAGCTATACAAGACCGGAGATCTAGGGCGCTGCCTAGCGAACGGAAACATTGAATACCTGGGAAGGCGCGATCATCAGGTTAAGATTCGCGGATTTCGCATCGAGCTGGGAGAGATCGATGCAGTCCTCAGAGAACACCCCGCGGTCCGGCAATGTGTTCTGGTGGCGCGGGAGGACGCCAGCGGCGAGAGGCGGCTGATTGCTTACTTTGAGCCAACTTCGTGCGAGCATTCCAGTCCGGCCGAGATCCGCAGCTATCTGAAGGGACGACTGCCCGAACATATGATTCCGGCGGCTATTGTTCCACTCGACAAGCTGCCCCTGAATCCCAACGGCAAAATCGATCGCAAAGCATTACCCGATGCCGAAACTCAGCGCAGCAAAAGTCAAGGCACGTTAGCTGCCCCACGGGATGAGTTTGAGCAGATTCTGGCACAACTCTGGTCCAAGACCTTGCGCGTGTCGCATGTCGGAATTCACGACAACTTCTTCGAGCTGGGCGGGCATTCGCTGCTGGCGGTTCGCATCATGGTTGAAATCGATAAGGCTTTTCAGAAGCGGCTGCCGCTGGCGACTCTGGTGCAAGCTCCCACCATTGCTGAACTGGCTGAGATTCTTCGCAAAAAGAATTGCACTCTCTCTTGGGCATCTCTGGTGCCAATACGGGCTGGCGGCTCGAGACCGCCGCTATTCCTCATGCATGCTCATGGCGGAAACGTTCTGGAGTACCAGTCTCTGGCCAATCATCTGGCAGCCGACCAGCCCGTCTATGCACTCCAGGCTCGCGGACTCGATGGCCATATCAATCGCGATATCACCATCGAAGAAATGGCAACCGCCTACCTGCAAGAGATTCGAAGCCTGCAACCCGAAGGTCCTTATTTCCTGGGAGGATTTTGCTTCGGCGGACTAGTGGCTTGGGAGGCCGCACAGCAGCTTTCAGCGGCCGGGCAGGAAGTGGCGTCATTGGTGCTGATCCAAAGCATGAATCCCGAATTCGCTCGCTTCAAACCGGGGACCAGCCTATTACGGCAATGGTGGTACCGCGCGGCAAAACGAGTTGACTTGGAAAGAGATAATCTTGCCCATCGCGGAATTAATTATTTTGCCGAGCGATGTTGGGATGTCACCGACGCTCTGCGAGCCAAGGCAGCGATCGCATTCGATACAGTATTTGGAAATCGCAAAAGTCCTGAGCAAATGCCCATGCGATACGTTCTCGAGTCTCTTCGCATCGAGCATGCCAAAGCTTACTCGAAGTATAACTTGCGTCCTTACCAGGGCGACGTTCTCCTGTTGCGTGCCAGCAAGCAGCTTGCGGGGTTGATGATCGACCACACCTCCGGATGGAAGGAAGCTGTGGGGGGTCATCTGGAGGTTTGCCCGGTGCCGGGGCACCAGCAGAGCATGCTCAGTGAGCCGCATGTAGAGCATCTAGCCGCAGAATTATCGATTCGCCTTAAGGCCGCTCAGCAAAACACTGAGGCGAAACTGCGAGATGCCAGGCGCGGCTCAGCGAACTCGATCGCCACGTTGAGCGAACATCTAAGCCACGCAGCCCTGGGAGTATAGTAAGCCCGCTAAGTTACGCCCCAAAGCCGGACCGTTGTAAAGATTCCAATCTGATCAGGAAACATAAGGCATGAAGAACCATTTACCCGATTGCAATGTTACCGTTATCGGCGCCGGTCCTTATGGACTTTCGGCCGCTACCTATCTTCGCGCCGCAGGCGTGGAACGCCGCGTCTTTGGCGAACCTATGTCTTTCTGGGCGAACCAGATGCCCGCCGGCATGTGCCTGCGTTCAAGCTGGGATGCATCGCACATCGCTGATCCTAAAAGCGAGCTTACGCTCAACACCTTTCGCGATCGCAATGGAAATCACATTGGCAAGCCGATTCCGCTTGATCGTTTTGTCGATTACGGCCTTTGGTACCAGCGCCAGGCGGTCCCAGATTTGGAGAAGCGTCAGATCAGCGGTGTTGAAATCGATTCCCGCGGCTTTCGCATCACTCTCGCCGACGGCGAGGAATTTATCTCCAGGCGTGTCGTGCTTGCGGCTGGAATCAGCACCTTCGCTGTGCGCCCCCCGGAATTTCAAGATATTCCGTCCGAATTAGCCTCGCATTCGAGTAACCACAAGGACCTTAAAAAATTCAAAGGAAAACGTGTGGTGGTCATCGGCGGAGGGCAAAGCGCATTAGAGTCGGCTGCTTTGTTGAAAGAAGCAGGCATCGAGACGGAAGTCATTGCCCGCCATCCGATCCTCAACTGGGTTGGCCTGCACTCCAAATTGCATCATTTAGGACTGTTCTCGCGGGTCATGTATTCGAAGTGCGATGTGGGCCCTGCCGGCATCAGCCGCCTGGTTGCGGCGCCGCATTTGTTTCGTCAGCTTCCCCGCGAAATCCAGGATAAAACCGCTTATCGGGCCATCCGTCCCGCTGGCGCCGGTTGGCTGAAGCCGAGGATTACTGGAGTCCCCATCACCCTTGGGCGCAGGGTGGTGTCCACGGTGGCCAAGGGGAGCAAGCTGCACATGAGCCTCGACGATGGAAGCGAGCGCATCGTTGACCATGCTTTGCTGGCAAGCGGGTTCCGGGTCGACGTTTCGCGCTACGGGTTTCTGTCGAGTTCGATATTGCGGCTCTTGCGAACTGCGAACGGCTACCCGGTGCTGAAGCGTGGGCTTGAATCCTCTGTTGCCGGTTTACACTTCATGGGAAAACCAGCCTCCTGGAGCTTTGGACCACTGCTCTGTTTCGTCTCCGGAACCGAATTTGCTGCAAATGAGTTAGTCCATGGCATTGCTCGCAGCAACGGCCACGTGAATGGGACTCACTAGGCAGCAGAACTTACTAAGTAGATGAGTGCTTTGGCAAAAACCGTGCCCCCGCCCGACATCGCTCCTGCTGGAAGTGCGACAGTTGGAGCCGTGGTCGTTGGCGGCGATTATCAAGGTCTCGGCATCGTCCGCAGCCTTGGCCGGCAAGGTGTGCCGGTATGCGTGGTGGATAATGAACACTCGCTGTCGCGATACTCAAAATACACCAAACATTTCGTCCACGCTGCTGAATTACTCGATGAACGCAAAACAGTCGATACCTTACTTGAAATCGGTAAACGCCTGGGCCTGTACGGTTGGGTTCTTTATCCGACCAGGGACGAAACTGTCGCTGCGTTTTCTCATCACCGTGCCGAATTGGCAACAGTGTTCAAGGTACCCACGCCCGACTGGAGCAGCGTGCGCTGGGCGTGGGACAAGCGCAATTCCTATCGGCTCGCGCAAGATCTCGACATACCTACGCCGATCACACTCTATCCCAAGAGTGTCGATGAACTGGACGAACTAGCTTGCCTGAAGCCGCCATTCGCGATCAAGCCGGCAATCAAGGAACACTTTATATACGCCACGAAGGCCAAAGCTTGGTGCGCGAATAGCCACGCCGAACTCAGGACTCTTTTTCTGAAAGCGTTAGCTTTGGTTCCACCTGGCGAAATAATGGTGCAGGAATTGATTCCAGGCGGAGGCAGCCAGCAATTCTCGTACTGTGCATTTTTCCGCGATGGGAAGCCGGTGGGCAAGATGGTAGCGCGAAGGACGCGCCAGCACCCTCTTCAATTCGGACGGGCAAGCACCTACGTTGAGACCGTCGACGTTCGCATTATCGAGGAGCTTTCGGAAAGATTTCTGCGCGAGATCGACTATTACGGATTGGTTGAAGTGGAGTACAAACTCGATCCACGGGATTCGCAATACAAGCTGCTCGATGTAAATGCGAGAACCTGGGGCTATCACAGTCTTGGTGCAAGGGCCGGCTTGGATTTCAGTTATATGCTCTTCTCCGATCAGGTTGGATTACCAGTCACTCCCTGTCGGGCGGAACCGGGAATGGCGTGGATGCGCTTGACTACTGACCTTCCCGCGGCCTGCATGGCGATCTGGGCTAAGGAAGTGGACTTGAAGAGCTACTTGCAATCGCTGCGAGCCTGCAATGCAGAGGCGGTTTTCAGCAGGGAAGACCCACTCCCCGGACTTGCCGAAATATTTTTGTTGCCCTACCTCGCCATCAAAAGAGGGTTCTGAAACAACCGCGGTCCATCAAATAATTCAAAGGAGTAGAGGTAAAATGTCCAGCCTTCCCCTGCGCCACAAAGAAAGTTCCTTTCAATCCGTGTTCCTCGGTGCCCAAGCTAGCGAAGCAATCTACCAGGGTGGCGCGTACCTAAAAACACATCCGTCATGGCATGTGGAAGAATCGCCTTTCAAAGTTAGGCAAATTCTCCGCATGCTGAAACGGCACAGGCTGGCACTTCGCACCCTGTGCGATGTCGGTTGCGGAGCCGGGGCTGTCCTCGCTGAACTTCAGCAATACTTGCCTGCAGACTGCTCTTGCTGGGGATACGACGTCTCACAAGACGCGATCGCGATGGCGACGGCCCGGGCAAAGCACAATCTGCAATTTCGCCTTCACGATATACGCCGGGACGATTGCGCGCAGCACTTTGATCTCATGTTGGTGCTCGATGTGTTCGAGCACGTGGACGATTACATTGGCCTGATTCGAGATATCAAAACGAAAGCCAAATACAAACTGTTTCATATTCCGTTGGATTTGTCGGTTCAAGCGGTTGCCCGTCAGAATGGTCTTCTCCGCCGTCGCGATGAACATGCGCACCTCCACTATTTCACGAAAGAAACGGCTCTGCGCACCTTAACGGACGTCGGATACAAACTGATCGATTTCTTTTACACCCCGCGCTGCATCGAGCTTGGAGATTTACTCGTACAGAAGGTCGCTCGCGTTCCCAGGAAAATGTGTTTCGCCGTCGCCCCCGACTTGACCGCGCGTTGTTTGGGGGGCTACAGCCTGTTGGTACTAGCGGAATAATTCGTCGCTCGGCGAACAGGTATATCTGCCAAAATTAACTTATCTCCCCAGAAGAGTCATGGCTTTACGCAATCTACAACGCGATTGGCAGACGATCAAGCAGCCGATTTTGGGCGCTGCATGTGTGCTTGTCCTTTGTGGCATCCTGACCGCTGGCCTTTGGCCGTTCTCCCCTCCAAAGAACCAGGTAAGCTGGGTGAAAGAGGAGCACGGCCTTTTGTTTGGTGACTACGCCACTGTATTCAGTCCGGGAAGCTTGACTCTTCACGGATCGCGACCTGACTGCACTCTTGAGATCTGGTTGCAGCCGGGACTCACGTTTGATTCGAACACCATACTCGATGTCTACACTCCCGAAGTGCCATTTAAGTTCAGAGTACGTCAAAGCGGAGACGATCTAGTCCTCCTCCGAAATTACCGCGACGACAGCGATCGCAGCCGAGCCGGAAAATTGTACGTTGACCACGTGTTTCGAAAAAGCGATGCAGTTCTGATCACGATCTCCGCAAATGCACAGAGCACATCCGTCTACATCGATGGCAATTTAGCGAAATCAGTGCCGCAATACGGCCTGACGCGTCACGATCTTGAAGGTCAGCTTATTCTTGGGGCCGCTCCCGTGGTCGACGATCGATGGTCCGGAACAATGCTAGGTCTTGCGCTTTACAACCGCGATCTCGGCCCGCAAGAAGTTCTGCAACACTACGCGGAACGGGGCCACAAAGAGAAGCCAGGCATTGCTTCAGACAGCGGGATTGCTGCTCTTTATATCTTTTCTGAAGGAAACGGCAACATTGTGCATAACCAGACGGGATCAAATCCCGATCTGACCATTCCGAAACGCTTCGCAGTATCAGGCCAGGCGTTTCTCACTGCTCCATGGAAGGAATTCTCTCCGGGCTGGAGTTATTACAAATACGTGATCATCAATATTGCCGGCTTTATTCCTTTGGGCTTTTTGTTCTACACGTACCTGAGCAGCCGCACCCGGAATTCTCGCGATGCGTTTTCCAGAACGGTTCTTCTCGGATTTTTGACCAGCCTGACGATAGAGGTGCTGCAAGCCTATATACCGACCCGGCAATCAGGCATGACCGACGTACTCACCAATACGTTAGGCACCTACCTAGGGGTCGTGCTGTTTCAATGCGGGATTGTTCAACATCTGGTTGCACGGCTCATGGGCGCGCTGTTTTCGACGTCAGGATACGGCGAATATGCCTTGCAAAACGATTCGTGCTGCCTGTCTGAATCTGAGTTGAGTGAGTCTAGCGACCGCATATTGTGAAGTATTGCGCAGGGGAAGTGATAGCGGAGTCGTTTGAACAGCTATCTGCCCTCCAGATTTCGGAGACCCCAACAGATCAACATGATACAAAGCGCTATAAGTGGATACATACCGCACGCGCGGCCACATAACCAGCTGCGCGATGGCAGGGTATATTTTATGATCGCGAGTCGCCCTATTCTGAAGCTCTCGCCGGAAGAAATTCCGCTGTATGAAAGCCTCGATGGAATCAAAACAGTTGCGCAACTAGAAAAGATGTATCCAGCAGGGCGAACTTCGTTGTTGAAGTGGCACCAGGCCCACATTATCGAGCTGATTCAACCACTCGCAACTCCCAAGCGTCCGCACATTGTCGTTATCGAGCCCCATATGGACGACGCGATCCTCAGTGCCGGAGGTCGCCTTCTCGCGCGTCGCGGCCAGTCGAGGATCACAATACTGTCGGTCGTCAAGTGGAGCAACTTCACGTCTTACTTGCTGCTCAAGAGGGATTTCTGCGACGTTCAGAGAATCACGACCTTACGTCAACAAGAATCTGAGCTGGCCGCCAAGGTTTTGGGAGCAGAGTTCCGGTGTCTTGAGTGGGGCGACGCTCCAATTCGGTTCTGGCCGGCCGAGCGCTGGAATTCCGAGATTCTCGAAAGATTTGTCTCGGCTCCGCAGGCATTTGTGAAGTTGTTGCCCAGTCCTTCGGATATTTCATTGCTCGCAGAGGAACTCGCGCAAACCCTCATCGGTCTTGCTCCAGATGAACTATGGCTCCCGATGGGTTTGGGTGATCACATTGATCACCGAATGACTCGAAGCGCGTGCCTTCGGATGCTGTCCGACAATCGGAAGCAATTCTGTCATATTCGTGTCTCGATGTACGAAGACTTGCCTTATGCCGCTAATGAAGGACACGCCGCTCAGATTCGGAGCGCCATTTTCAATTGCGGCGGGAATCTGACGCGAGCTACACAGGACATCACGGTCGGTTTCCAAGATAAATTACGTTTGGTTTCGATTTATGCCTCGCAGTTCAAACTGTCTTACATGGAGCCGATACTTCGTAGATTTGGGGAGAGTGAAAGCGGGAAGGCCGGTATGTTTGCCGAGTCCTATTACGACCTTGGAGAGTTGGGATCGGTACCCGAAGAGAGCACGCTTTCACGAGAGTGGGGCGGACTAGACAAGCTACGCAGCGGTGCCCAGTCTCTGACTTCGAATAATCATGCGGAGCGCCGATTAACCATCATAGCGTTGCCTTCGGGACAGCTGGGAAGATCGGGAAGTGTAGTGGGCTCTCTGGCGGAATCATTTCCCAACGCAGACTTCCAAGTCTATGCGTCGGAGGATTCTGCCTGGCAAGTCGAAGAGAACGGCTCAGAAAGATTTAAGCTGCACGTTGTCCGTGGCGGCAAGATGGCGTGGTTGCGATGGGCAGCCATCCTGTTTCGTGAATTGCTCTCACCGACACCGATCTTGATTCTGTGGCGAGGCGCCTATGCCGGCGAGCCGATGAGAGCGTTCAAGAAGGTTATCAACCTTCTCATAAGGACCTTGATGCCCTTTCGCCGCGTCATTTTCGCAAGATCCTTGTGGGATTTCTGCTGCATGTTAGACAGGAACGAAGTTCGAGCGAAACGTGAGACGGCTGCAACCTTCGAAGTCGCCTGAGCTTGCAAGATGCAATGACGATTGTTCCTGACATCTGATTGTTTTACTACAGCAACATAGAGCAAAGCCTTAGGCAAAAGTAGAACGAGCAGCTAAATTTAACGATTAAATCCCCTTTTATGGTCACACAAAAGCAGTTGCGTGTATTGATGATCGTTGAGAATTGTCCATTTCTACGGGATCCCCGAGTGCAGAAAGAGGCTACGAGCTTACATTCTGCGGGGCACCAGGTCTCCGTGATTTGTCCCAAGGCGTTCCCGGCGCAGCCGTGGCGTGAATCTATCAACGGCATCAAGGTCTGTCGATACCGGCCGATGCCCGCTGGACTGCGAGCAGTTGGCTACTCGATCGAGTATGCCTATGCGACCCTGGCAATTGCTTTACTGTCATTGATCGTCCTCATGCGCGAAGGTTCCGATGTGATTCACGTGGCCAATCCTCCAGACACGCTAGTGTTAACGGTTGCTCCTTATAAACTTATTGGCAAACGGATCATTTACGACCAACACGACCTATGTCCGGAGCTGCTCACCACAAAATTTGATAAGCTCAGATAGATAGTTCCACTGCTGCTCTGGTTGGAGCGTTGGTCGTATCGCTTGGCCGATCACGTGATTGTCACCAACGAATCGTACAGGGCTCATGCTCTGATGCGTGGTCAAATACCGGCATCCAAGATCACCATCGTTCGCAATGGTCCGGAGCTGCGCAATATAGCTTCCGGCGATATTGATTGGGAGCTTCGATCAAAATCAAGAAATATCATTGTTTACACCGGAACCATTGGATCGCAGGATGGCCTCGATTGTCTTTGCCGAATCCTGCACTGCCTGCGCTACGACCTCGCGCGTCCGGATTTCAATTGCGTAGTGATGGGAGACGGCGATGCGTTATCAGAGGTTAAGACATTGGTCCGCGAACTACACTTGGAAGACAATGTCTGCTTCGCTGGCTGGATTGACGACCCCTCGCGATATTTGAACTACTTACACACAGCCGATATATGCGTATCACCGGATCCTTCCACCAGCTACAATACTCAGTCAACCTTCATAAAGATCATGGATTACATGGCCGCGGGAAAACCCATTGTGGCATTCGAGCTTTCCGAGACCCGCTACAGCGCTCAAGACTCTGCTCTGTATTCGCAGGTGAAAGACGAACGGCAATTCGCACTGCGTCTTGCCGAACTTATGGATAGTCCCGCCCTGAGAAAACAGTTGGGAGACCGCGGGCAAAAACGGGTGCGACAAGAACTCGCCTGGGAATACTCTGTTCCGCATTTCCTGAGTGCGTATCGACTTCGCTCGTTAGGTACAGCGAGAACCTCCAAAGATCTCAGGCGGAATGTGGGTGGTAAGAAAGTTCAGCCCAAACACCTGCTGCACGAAGTTGTGCGGCCTGGCTCGATCGGTTCTCGACAACATGGAGATACTCCATCGAACACGCACACTGATTGCCTGGAAGATTCGGCCTAGAACGAAATGTTTCCTCTGTCACGATCATTGTCTCGGCAAATCACCTTTGCTGCGCTATGTTTAGCTTCAGCGGCGATTTTGTGGAGGCCGATCGCCTCCACGCTTTTTCTTGCCCTGCACGATGATCAATATACGCACATCATCCTCATTCTCCCTATCAGCGCGGCCTTGATTCTTTCGGAGTGGAGTTCAGGCGTGTCGGCTTCTTCTGCGAGATCAAGGGCAGGCACATATTTATTTGCTGCGGGGATCCTGATTGCCGGCTTGAGCAGATGGTGGTCCGCTTGGCCGGGCGCAGATGTTCGACCGGCAGCCGGAATGCTGGCTTTGGTCGTTTTATGGCTTGCCGCGTTTGTGATCTGCTTCGGAACAAACGCTGCTCGTCGTCTGCTCTTTCCTCTCTGTTTTCTGTTCCTACTCATCCCGATTCCTTCGTTCCTGCTACTCAGAATCGTGCAATCGCTGCAGCAGGGGTCAGCAATGGCGGCATCGACGCTTTTTTCAGCAGCAGGTGTGCCCGTATCACGAACCGGCGTTCTCGTATCGATTCCGGGACTGACCGTCGAAGTTGCGCGCGAGTGCAGTAGCATTCGGTCGAGCCTGTTATTACTTGTAACGACGATGGTTCTGGCTCACGTGCTCCTGCGTACGACCTGGAAAAAGATGCTAGTGGTATTGCTGGTAGTGCCTCTATCGGTTGCCAAGAACGGCATCCGCATCTTTACCTTAGGA
Source organism: uncultured Acidobacteriaceae bacterium (assembly GCA_963784095.1). Classification (GTDB taxonomy): domain Bacteria; phylum Acidobacteriota; class Terriglobia; order Terriglobales; family Acidobacteriaceae; genus Sulfotelmatobacter. The sequence goes on along the minus strand of CAWAQC010000012.1, from coordinate 966,831 downwards.
ATGTTGGCCACACGCGTCGACCCCAGCTATCTTAGGGGACATCTGCATCATGACGGGGGCATCATATTTCTCATGCTCGCACTGGCGATAATAGGGATCGTTATCTGGCTCCTGCGAAGACACGAAGACGTGCTGGGCAAACAGCCAAGCTCAACCTCGATAATCGCGCCTCTGATCCCAGAGTTCATCGAAAGTAAGCCTGGGATTTAGCTGTATTGTCGTCATCAATAAGGTTCTCTTACTTTTACAAGCTTGCCTGAAAGGATTCATATGAGCAGCGTTGTTGTTTCGTCTAACTTAGGTTCTGACCTAGAGGGCAGGATATCCAACCGCCAGGCGCGAGTGGGAATCATCGGCCTTGGCTATGTTGGCTTGCCTCTTGCATTGCTTTATTCGGAGAAAAACTTTGCTGTTACCGGCTTCGACATCGATAGGAAAAAAATCGATGCGCTTTCCGATGGCAAATCCTACATTTATCGAATTCCCACAGAAGAGATCCAGGAGGCCCGCGCACAAAAGTTCGAGGCAACCTCCGATTTTTCGCGCTTGGCCGAAATGGACGCGATCATAATATGTGTTCCGACGCCGCTGAACGAATATCACGAGCCTGATTTGAGTTTCATCACCAACACTGCACATGCTATCGCTCCGCACCTCAGGGCAGGGCAACTCGTGATACTTGAAAGCACCACTTATCCCGGTACGACCGAAGAAGTGCTCGTACCCATTCTGGAAAAGGAAAACCTGAATACGCTAAAAGCGGCCCGGGCTAACTCGGCAGTAGACACGAACGACGTATTCTACGTGGCTTTTTCACCCGAGCGAGAAGATCCCGGAAATACTGCCGTGGCTCGTCCTGACATTCCCAAAGTAATTGGCGGATTGGATCCTACGGCGACTGAAGTTGCATCTGCTCTGTACAGTTCTATTTTTCATCGCGTCGTTCCGGTCTCTTCACCGGCTGCGGCGGAGATGACGAAACTCCTCGAGAATATCTATCGTTGCGTGAACATTGCCCTCGTGAACGAGCTAAAGCTTCTCTGCCTGCGCATGGGCATCGACATCTGGGAGGTGATCGAGGCTGCGTCCACCAAGCCTTTCGGATTCCAGGCGTTTTATCCTGGGCCGGGGCTTGGTGGACACTGCATTCCGATCGACCCTTTTTATCTCTCGTGGAAAGCCAAGGAGTGGGATTTCCGAACCCGTTTCATCGAACTGGCCGGCGAGATCAACATCGGTATGCCGTATCACGTCGTAAGCTCGGCTGCTTCGGCGCTGAATCAGCAGAAGAAGGCGCTGAACGGAGCGAAAGTACTGATTCTGGGAGTGGCCTATAAAAAAGACATCGACGATCTCCGCGAATCTCCTGCACTGACCATCATCGAATTGCTGCAGAACGAAGGAGCGCAGGTCAGCTATAACGATCCCTTCATCCCGTTCATCGGCAAGGGCCGTAAATACGATCTGCAGATGAGTTCCTCGCCTCTCGAGCAGCTGAATGAATATGACTGCGTGCTGATCGTGACCGATCACTCAAGTTACGATTACGAAACGATCGTTAGCCAGGCACAACTGGTCATCGATACGCGCAATGCCACAAAAGGGATTTCCAGCCCAAAGATCGTGCGCTGCTAATCCTCAGTAACAAGGCCAACCCCCAGGGCTTTCGGCAGATCGTCATTTCCAGCCGATTATCAGCGAAGCCGGAGGCTGTCTCGTTAGCTCTGGATGTAAAGCTCAATAATCCTCCGCTAACTCGCAAAAATCTGCACATCGCATTAGAGAAAGGCTTTGGAGACCTCCTAAATCGTTGATGGCAGGCTTGTTAGCATCGAACAGTCGCGGCGGATCCGGCTCTCGAATTGCCCCATCAATTCTATCGAATCGAAACGGGCGATCACATCGAATGAACCTTCAAAGCTGGAAATCACGAAGCCGAGCTAAGATGTTCGGTCTTGGCGTCGCGGCAACTCTCTTCTGTCTTCTTTGCCAGTCGAGCGTTGCGCAAGGTCCCATTCCGGATGCGCCTCGACCGTCGAGCGTCGCGGCGTCTTCCTTTGTTACCGTGTCTTCATCCGAGCCGTCCGCTACTCCGCATAGGTTCTTGGACAAAACAAATCTGGCGCTCTTCACGGCGAGCGCAGCTCTCAGCGCAGCCGATTTCGCGGTGACTCGCGCCAACCTCCAAGGCGGGGGCAGGGAACTGAACCCAGTAGTACGCATTTTCGGACGATCCACTCCGGGACTGGCTGTGAACTTCGCTGGAGAAACGGCAGGCGTGATCGCGCTGAGCTACTTCCTGCACAAAACCGGCCACCACAGGCTGGAGCGGATGGCTTCGACCCTGAATATCGGCGCATCCGCTGGAGCCGTCACTTACGACCTGCTGCATCGATAGCCAAACCTACATGACTGCTAATCGCAGCAGCGGCATATTTCAGCGGAAGATGTAAATTCTCATGAACCCTCTTATTATTAGTGTTCCTCAGCGACCACGTCTTATTTTCTTTCGTGTTCTCGTGCTTCTTGTCGTGGGAGCGATGGGCATCGCTTGTTCCGGCGCACAAGTCAGTCTTGTCGCGGTCGGGAACTCAGGGATTCCGGAAGTCGCCGCAGCGAAAGGGAACGTCCCTGCCACCAAGGTCTCTTCTGCTCTGCCGCTATGTCCGGCAGGCGGCGTTGTTCCGCTGCACTCATCGCCTGATACTGGGCACCACAAAGTCACGCTTTCATGGAATGCCAGCGCTATCTCTTCAAGCGAGAGCGGCGACGCGGTTGGTTATTGCTTATATAGGAGTAAGAAGCCGCACGCAGCAAAGAAAAGCCCTACCTGCACTCTCTGCGAGCGAATCAACGTGGTGCCGGTCACAAGTCTCAGCTGCGTCGACGATGTGGTCGAAGACAGCACAACCTACTACTATGTTGTGACCGCCATCAATCCAACCAGCAGGATCAGTTCTTCATCGAACGAGATCGCCGCCCCCGTCCCATCTGCCCGTCAAGCCAACTCCGAGCCCGCGGGATCTCCAGCGCCTCCACTCTGTCGTGTACCACCTGGAAGCAAGTAAACTGCACCGCGCGTTTTAACGGAATGGTCCTCCCCAAGACCCATAATAGCCGACGTTTCCCGCCGCACTAAGCGCGTTCATCTGTTCATCTGAAGTTCTCCTTCCACGGTAAAAGATTCCGAATTTAATGGAGTCACGAAGAACGTAAGTGTGCGCAGAGCGCACTAACGGGCCAGGAAGCTCAGGACTCTGTTTCCCGGCCCGTCACGCGACCGCACTAGACTTTATTTGTACTGGTAAACGTGGCCTGTACTCTTAGACAAGGCAAAAACGCCAGCCGAGCCCACCTTGATTTCGAAGATCGACTCAGGCGGCTGCGCCGTGGGCAAGAACCCAACCTTGGTGGTGTTGTACTGATAGACCTCCCCTGCACTGTTCACGCCCCAGACGTTTTCGTCCGTGCTAGCGGAAATCTCCGACAGAGTGGCAGACCCGTAGGGTAGGTAAGGCTGGAAGAATGATTCTACGGCCAGATTGAAGTCGTACAGATAGACGTTATCCGACGAACTGCTGGCGATTACCCATACCTGGCCGTTGCCGACCGCTACTTGTGTCGCGGTAGTTCCGCTCGGAATTCCGGCAATCGGTCCATCAAAAAAGCCTGTGACGTTGTTGTATAGCCAGGCGTTGCTTTTGTTATCGAGGGCCCACGGGCCGATGATGAAGTTACCTGCCGCGATAGATTCAAAAAATTCGGAAGGCTCGCCCGTTGCCGGCGGTTCCCAACTCTTCAGGCCATGTTCTTCGTAAACATGCCCCGAGCTTGAGCTCACCGCCCAAACTCCTTCTCCCCCGGCGGCAATCGAACTGAGAGCCTCCGGAACCGGCACGTTTACAAAGTCGCTGCCGTTGTAGAAGTAGCTCTCACCGGCACTGGTTAAGCCCCAGAAGGGGGTGCTACCTTGGCCGACCGTGACGTGCGCGAATGTAGGACTGCCACTGGGGTCTATGAGGGTAAACGTTCCCCCGATGTCTTCGTAGACCTTTCCGGATGCATCTCGTCCCCAAGCCTGGGAGCCGACTTGGTTTCCAGCGAGGTTTACTCCCGCAGGGCTTGTCGGAAGTAGCGTCCATTGGGCGGAGGCTGAGGCTGCGAAGCTGCATACAAAGAGCGCGATCAGGGATAGAACAGCAATCCCGCTCCGCTGTGGAGCTATGGCTGAAGAATTGTGATTGAACAGCGCGTCTGCATTTTTCATATTCTTTCTCCTTATAGTTTTTTTCTTTCTACATCACGTATTCGAATTCGCCGGAAAACTCTCCAGCGACCGCCGCAGAGACTCCAGACAGACCCAGCGCCTGGCGGCGTAGAAGTCACCATGGAGATCGATTAAGAATCATCCGCCCCCCACTAGCGTCACCAGCACGAAGGCCGAGGTCGGAAATCCCCCCAAGGTTTGCGCGCCCCCGGCCTTCAGTGCATAGGGCACGCTGAGCAGCACTGGCGGCCGTTCCTCCAGCGACCTGCGCGTCCAGACAGCGCGCTTCGTGCGTGGTAAATAATGTCGTTGGACTCCGAATCTCACTCGTATAGAAAGGCGGAAATCGCGAGTGAAACGCCTCACCGAGCAGAAGAAAATTTTGGTCGCGTGGCCGCGAACTGACCAGCGGGTAGCGCAAAAACTAGGTATTGGGTGAGGATTGACGAGCGTCTGGAACCCGGCTATGCTGGTGGCCTTCTGCGGGGCGCGTTCCATGCCCGAAAATCAGTCCGGTCAGGTCACTGAGCTCTTACAGCACTGGAAGCAGGGTGACCAGCAAGCACTCCACGCTTTGATTCCTGTCGTTTACAAGGAGCTAAGGCGTCTTGCGCATTACCACTTGCAATCCGAACGCGCAGACCACATCTTGCAGAGCACGGCCCTGGTCCACGAGGTCTATTTGCGGCTTTTGGGAAACCAGCCGCCGGGTCTGCAGAATCGAGCGCACTTTATCGCCGTAGCCTCTCGGCTCATGCGCCAAATCTTGGTCGATTTTGCCCGCACTCGGCAAGCGCGGAAGCGGGACGGAGGCTGCAAGATCGCCTTGGAAGACTTGGCGGCTCTGCCCTTCACGGAAGATGGCGATCTGCTGGCCTTGGATAGCGCGTTGGAGGAGCTGTCTCGCATCGATGAACGGCAAGGAAAAATCGTGGAAATGAAATTCTTTGGAGGGATGTCGGCGCCGGAGATTTCTCAAGTGTTAGGCATTTCGCGAGCCACCGTCGATCGCGACTGGACGACGGCCCGGGTTTGGTTGCATCGTCAAATGAGCAGAACGGCATCCACATGACCATTCCGATGACGACCGGGCGACGATGGGAGCGGGTCAAAGACTTGCTTCATCAGGCCATCCAACTCGATCCCGCGCGGCGTACGCACTTTCTGGACGAAGCCTGTTCTTCCGATGTTGCGCTGCGTGCCGAGGTGGAATCGCTCCTGGTGGCCGAGGCTGATGTCCGCTCTGGCTTCCTGGAATCGCCTCCGCTGGGTGCGGGGTCGCCCCACAGTGATGATGCTATCCTCAAGCTTGGGCAGATCTTCGCGCAGCGCTTTCAACTAATCCGCAAGCTGGGCGAAGGGGGTATGGGTCAGGTCTGGCTGGCTGATCAGGCATCTCCAGTGCGCCGCCAGGTGGCGCTCAAGCTGATCAAGGCAGGAATGTACGACGAGGCAGTAGTGCGACGTTTCGAGTCGGAACGTCAATCGCTGGCGATCATGGATCATCCCGCCATCGCCAAGGTGTTTGACGCCGGGACGGCATCACAAGGCCAACCGTACTTTGTGATGGAGTACGTGCCCGGCTTGCCGATTACAGAGTATTGCGATCAGAAAAAGCTGACAATTCCTGAGCGATTGCAGCTCTTAATCCAGGCGTGCGAAGGGGTCCAGCACGCACACCAGAAGGCTATCATCCATCGGGATCTGAAACCGGCCAACATTTTGGTGGTGGAAGTAGACGGAAACCCCGTGCCGCGAATTATCGACTTTGGGCTGGCCAAGGCGATTACGCCGCAGGTGGAGGGCCAGAGTCTGTACACGCAGCTGGGACATTTTATGGGGACACCGGGATACGTGAGTCCAGAGCAGGCCGATCCCACTGTGCAGGACATCGACACGCGTACGGATGTGTATTCGCTGGGAGTAGTTCTCTACGTCCTGCTCGCCGGGTCGCATCCCTTCGAAACCAAGCAGAGGCAACCATTCGATGAGTGGCTGCGAAGGTTGCGCGAGGAAGAACCGTCGCGCCCCAGCACGAAAGTCAGTATCGATCGAGTCACTTTAACCGCTACGGCCGCGGCACGCGGCACCGAGCCCAGGCAACTGGTGAGTTTGCTGCGCGGCGATCTGGACTGGATCACGATGAAGGCGCTGGAAAAAGATCGCGCTCGTCGCTATGGCGCGCCTTCCGAACTAGCGGCTGACATTCTCCGCTATTTGAACCATGAGCCGGTGGCAGCGCGCCCGGCAAGCGCTGGCTATCGCTTGCGGAAGTATGCCCGGCGGCACCGTGTAGGCGTGGCAGTGGCTGCCGGTTTGGTGCTGCTGCTGGCTGCGTTCTCTATTCTGCAGGCGGTACAGTTGCGCCGGATCACTCGGGAGCGAGACCGTGCCAACCGGGAACGCGATCGCGCCACACGCATCACCGATTTCATGACGAACATGTTCAAAGTCTCCGATCCAAACCAGGCGCGGGGCAATAGCGTTACGGCCCGCGAGATCCTCGACAAGGCTTCCAAAGACGTGTCAAGCGGCCTGGCGAAGGATCCTGAGGCGCAATCTGAGATGATGCGCGTCATGTCCCGCACCTATCAGGGATTGGGCCTGTATCCCCGCGCGCATGAACTGGCGCAGACCGCCCTCGATGCTCGCCTTAGATTGCTCGGACCGGATGACCCGAAAACGCTGGAATCAATGGCTCAGATGGCCACGGTCCTTATTTACGAAGGACACTATCCTCAAGCGGAGAAATTGGAACGTCAGGCACTCGCAGGAGAGCACCGGGTTCTTGAACCTGGGGATCCGCTTACCCTCGAAACGATGGATCACTTGGCGGTAATCCTGGAACACGAGGGTCACTACGATCAGGCTGAGAAACTCGAGCGTGAAGTCGTAGACGTCGGTAGTCGCAAACTTGGGGCCGAAAATGAGCAAATACTGCGGGCGATGTCTAACTTGGGTGTTGCCCTTTGGAATCAGGCCCGCTATGAAGAGGCTGAACAATCTTATCGCCAGCTGCTGAAAGTCGACCGCCGCGTCCTCGGATCGGATGACCCTCGAACCCTTATAGCCGCCGGAAATCTGGCATTGGCCCTTAAGTCAGAGGGTCGCTTCTCCGAAGCCGAGCCCTTGTATCGTGAAGTCTTGTCCGTGCAGCAGCGCGTGCTGGGCCCCGAACATCAGGCCCCAGCCTTCACTATGGAAAACCTCGCCGGTCTCCTGACTCAGGAAGGCCATCTGGCCGAAGCAGAAAAGCTTTCTCGTGAAACTCTGGCGATTCGCACTCGAATCCTCGGACCTGAGCACTCCGACACATTGTGGTCGAAAATGAACTTGGCGGACGAACTCTTCCGCGAGGGCCATATCAACGAAGCAGAAAAATTGCAACGAGAAGCAGTGAGAACCAGCATTCGCGTCCTCGGCCCGGAAAATCCCAGTACCTTGGGCTATCAGAGTGGCCTTGCCAGAACGCTGACCAAGGAGGGACGTTATTCGGCAGCTGAAGAGCTCGCCCGGGAAACCTACGCAGTTCAGCGTCGCACGCTGGGCCCGCTACATGACGACACAGTAGGTACATTGCGGGAGCTTGGAAAAGCCATGGCTTACCGCCAGCACTACGCAGAGGCGGGCGTCCTCTTTCGCGACACGATCGAAAAACAAGACAATTCCAAACAACAAGGCAGCCGGTTCTTGGTTTGGTACGCCTTTGCCTGTGTTGCCGTCGCCGGCAACCATCCCGACGATGCAATTGCTTATCTACAGGAAGCTGTCAATCGTGGATACAAGAATATCGATGGCCTGATAACCGATGACGACCTCAAGAGTCTACGGCCTAACCCGAAGTTCCGGCAGTTCGTCAGTGCGCTCCAACGCCCGCCAACGAAAGCGCAAACTCAATAGCGGAAAAGACCGCTGGGAACCGACCACAAGATCGACCACGCGTTTGTGGCTAAGGTCAGGAACGCTGCGAGAATGAACCATGCTCTCCAGCGTGGCAAGCCTTGCAAAGCGTGATCAGATTTTTTTCCGAATCGCTGCCTGAGTGGCTTCGAAACTGTTGATGGTGCACTTCGAGGTTCGACATGGTGCCGCACGACTGGCACCGCCAGCGATCTCGGCGCAGAATCTGTTGCCTCAGATTCTCGTATGCGGCAGGATCAAGCCGTAAAGGGGCAGTTTTCGGTCGAACGCCGCTCACGATGCTTTCTCACTCAGGCTGTTAAGGAAAATTTGCTTTTGTTCTTCCGGCAGAAACCGAAAAAATCTGCTCATCGAAAACAGCAGTGTCTCGGAATTGCCGTTGTCGAGGTTTGCGCCCGCGAGAAAGTCGGCGCAAATCATCTCCAGACAGTAGCCTCGCGACCGATCGCTGCCCAGCATCAGCGACGCCGTTTCGATTGCCCGCTCAATCACGGGAATCTGGCTCTTGTAAAGCTTGAAATAGACAAGTTCGGACGCTTCCGTTTCCTTTCCCGTCAACTCCTTCTCCACTTCCCGCCTGAACTGATCCTTCGGCAGTCCACGGGCTTTGTGCAACCAGGTTGCACAATCGAACTCCTGCCCGTCCCTCCGCGCCACTTTCGCCAACTCCAGGCCCTTCGTCCATCCCACGTTTTTCAGTTCCTTCCTGGCCTGCGGTGGCAGGTGTTCGTGAATCGACATCAGGTAGTAGGCCTTCCTTCTGGATTCCGGAAATCTTCTCTCCAGAAACTCATCGAACGATTTCAGTTTCTCCAGCCTCCAGTACTGCCCCGCGCGAACCTCGCACAGGTAGCGTCCTAGTTCCACGAATTTGGTCTCGCGCTCGGCCTCTTTCCGCTGCTCCCATGCCAGAATCTCGTCGATTTTGGTCAGCACGAAAAGCGCTCGCACGCGATTGAGTTTCGGTGGCATCGGCGGATTCCTAGTAATTAAGCTCGTCAAGCCAACCAAGGTCTTCTGCTCCTGGACGCCGTATCAGGGAGGATGCGGCGAGATCCTGCCGACCCAGACAAAGCCCAACATATGGGCAGCTACTGCACGGATTCTGTGGAAAGCGGATGCCGCTGTGGGGAAGGAACTCGGCTGACTGAATCCGCTGGACAGTGTCTGCGACGATGTGTCCGAACTCTTCCCGCTGCTGCTCGGTGATCGTGGTTCGCAGATATTGGACTTCGACCTGCCGCTTGCGCACGAAGACGATCTGTGCCACTTCCGAGATTCCCGTCATCCACGAATAGCAGACCAGTTGCGGATCCAGACTCAACAGTCCATCTGGTTCTTCAGGGTAGCGAGCGGAGGACGTCTTCCACTCCAGGAGGCAACGATTGCCATCCAAGTGCCCGATTGCATCGACGTAGGAGACGAAGTCGTTGCCTCCGGAAATCCTCTTCTGCACTTTGATCTGCAGGTTGCGACGTGGCAGGCGAATGCGGACGCGATCATCCTGGCAAAAACGGGTTAGCAACATAATGCCCTGTTCGAGCATGCGGTCCCAATTGTCCCGATCCGAAAACTTCAGATCTTGGTTCTTGCACGCCGACCACTCGCGGAACAGAACGTCCCCTGGATCTTCGTGTCGGAAGTAGGCGCCTAAAGCCTGTTCGAAAGTCCGCCCAAAGAGCATCGCCGCCCGGTTGTCTTTTTCCTTCCATCCATCGAGATAGCGGAAGCGGTATCGACGTGGACAAGTCAGGTACTGGCTGATCTGCGTGTAGCTGTAGGTCATAGCGTGACCTCTGCGCCACTCGCGGGCTTCGAAGTTGCGGCGAGTTCCTCCCACTGGGTTTCCGGGGCAAAACCGTCAAGATTGAGCAGCGTAGTGCCGTTGAAAACTGTATGGCTGATCTTCACCACTCCGCGGAGTCCAACAAGATGTTTGTCATCGACCTCGTCGTGCCCCAGCAGTTCATTGTCATAACCGAAGTCCCGCAAAAACCAGGTCAGCCTCCACATGGCTTTCGCGGTGCAATACAGGCGAGCAGTAAACGTGTTCCCAGCGAGTTGACCGGGTTCGAGAACGGTGAAGGACAGGATGTAATACGGCTTCTGAGCGTGCCAGCGATACTGGGCGCGATCGACGCGAACCAGAAAACATCCATCGGGGATGTCCGCCGCCGCGGATTGGTCGGCCTGGTGCAAGCCTTGAAAGCGGCGTCTCATGCTGCACCTTCCTGGGTCCGCGCGTAGCTGTTGAGTTGGCAAAGCAGGGCATTGCGATCCTTTTCGGCCCAGTCGGCAAGGTGGACAATGAAATTTTCTACTTGCTCACGAGTGGCTTCCCGCAAGGCCTGAGTTCCGCAAAAATCCGCGGCATAGGATTTGACCAGGTTGGGATCAAGTTGATGCTGGCGAATAATCTGGCACAGACGATCGCGCACCGTGGCAGTGCTATGCCCGTTTCCGTTGGCCGGCTGCGGAGGCAGCTTTTTGGACTCGCGAGCTGGCGCTGACGATTCTGCGAAGGAACCAATCTCCTCGACCGAGCAGATGCCGATTCCGTAAGCCTTGCGCAGAGCACGATTGACGGCGCGCGTTTCGGCCACTCGCATCTCCGCGCCGTGCACGAGATAGGAAACGTTCGAGGGATCGGCATCGCCGTAGCCGACGAAGCCGCGGCAAGTTCGAGATCTATAGACAGTGGCCCTGAATGCCCATCGAGTAAGAGAGGGGTCGCAAAAGCGGGGAACGGGGCGCACCTGAATTCCCGCGCATCCCTTTCGACGCGAGAGGCGTAGCAAACCCGAGTGGGTAACATACCACCGGCTTTCCAAGTAAAGCAGATCTCCAAAGCTAACTGAGAGGGAATATCTTTGAACGAGCTGTCTGAGTGTGCTTGCCATTCGTTCCGAAAGCGGTCCCCAAAGCGCATGAGCGACACTGATCTCTGACTCTGTGTTGCTAAGCTTTTTCTTCATCTGACCTCCTGCCAATATGAAATCATGCATGCCGCTAAGCATATGCATAGCGCTAAGCACTGTCAAGGGAATTTCTTGCTTTTTCGACCAGCGGCAGCTAAGGTCACAGTTATCCGCATGGAAAAGAAAAAGGAAAAAGATCCACACGCGGTTCATCTCGGACAGTTGGGTGGGAGAGCTCGGAAACGGAAGCTAACGGCCGAGCAAAGGCGCGAGATCGCACGAAAGGCCGCACAGGCAAGATGGGCCAAGACCAGCGGAAGATAGCTTATTCAGATGGCTCTTGTTCAGTAGAAATTCGAGTCGCTATCCGTTGGCAATCATGGTATGAAAGCACGGCGCAGGTTTCGTCCGAAAGTTGCGCACACGCGACGATCTTGGCCTTCAAGTTCACCTAAAAAGGCTTAACACTTTCAGTTCCGCCGCTGGTAATTGGCACGTGAGTGGACGTTCGTAATTTGAAAGACCCTTCCCAACATAGTCCAATCAATCTGCGCGGCACTTCACCCGGATACTTCGGTCCACTCACGGACCGAAGCACGCCTCTACAAAACCTCGAACCAACCTCTGGCCGAATTGGAGTCGCGCGAAGTCATGTCTCGGCTGAAATTAACCATTCTCTGCATTGACGACCACTTGAGCGGGCTGATCGGCCGCAAAGAGCTGCTCGAAAACAACGGCTATGAAGTCCTGGAGGCAACCGACGCGGAAGAAGGACTGAGGTTATTCGTCTCGCACTCAGTCGACGCGGTAGTCCTCGACTATCTGATGCCCGGCATGAACGGTGACAAGCTTGCGGCCAAGATGAAGCGCCTCAAGGCGCATGTCCCCATCATGCTGTTATCGGCTTTCGGCCCTTTGCCCCATAGCAAACTGGAGGCAGTGGATACTTTCCTGTCGAAATCCCAGCCGCCGAGTATGCTGCTTTTCACACTTCAGTATTTGATGAATAACCGGCCCAAACCCCTCTTAAGCCGTTGGCTGGATGCCTGGAGAAATCACAGCGAAAGGGTAATGCAATGAACTTTTTAAAATGGTTTTTCGGCCAAGGCTGCTCGCATCGATTTACCTGGCCGCGCATCGATGCCGACGGTCACCACTATCAGATATGCCTGCTTTGCGGAACCGCATACGAATACGACTGGAGACTAATGCAACGGACGAATCGGTTGCTAGCGGCAAACGCCGGACAAGGATAGATGAGGATAATAAGCGACCTGGCTGCGAGGTCACCTGCTCGAACTGAACTTCATGGGGCGTCGAGTCGATCTGGGCATCCCCTGTACCGTTGAAAGCGACGTGATTTGCGCCAACGACAAACCACTCTCTCAATTTTCTAGGCATTTTATATTCCCAGTTTTGGCTGTTTTGGAGAGGGAACTGGACTTTTTCAACAGCCACGCCTGTTCTCAACAGTCGATAATCCTATGCGATACTCGCGAGAGACATGTGCGTTCATTCCGAGGATATCGCCTATGACAGACTGGTTCGCACGCCCCGTCCTGCACGTGACCGACGTTGAGGCCTCGCTCCGCTTCTACGTTAATCGACTCGGTTTCACGAGTCCCTGGAGCTACGACGAGTGCGGCAGAACGTATGTCGCACAGGTCGACCGGCAGGGCTGCGCGCTTATCCTGGCCGACACGTGGCCGGAGAAGATTGGCAAGGGGCTGATGTTTATTTCCCTGAATGTCGAGCCGCCGACTCGCGAGGCCGCGATCGCCGCGTTGGGCACGCTCCGCGCGGAACTAGAGGCCAAGGGCGTTTCGGTCAAGGAGGGTTCATGGGGCTACCGGCTTCTGGTGGTCGATGATCCCGACGGCAATCAGCTCTTCTTCAACTATCCGAACGAGACTGCCTCGGGCAAGATCGCTAAAGATGAAGCGTAATCGTCCAGCCTTACCCCGCGGGGACGCGCAACAACGGTCGCGAACTGGCGCGGCAATTCCCAGACTATTCGAACGGTTGTTGCAAATCGGCATTGCGCTAAAAATCCCTCAATGAGCGCCAACGATGCTCGAGTACGTGAGGAAGGCAAGAAGGTAACCTTCCAGACCTTCTTCACGTATGTGAAAGAAGGCGCCCAGTTGGCTGCAGGGCAGGAGGCTTTACCTAGCTAACTAAGAGTCGTACCACAGATATCGACGTAGAGGTCGTGACCCCTGCATTCCTAGGGGGTGAGCTTGAACACGACCCCACTTCCAATGTCTCCGCCGAACAACGTTGTACCGTAGAGCTTGCCGCGCTGATCGGCGATGAGCGTGGACCTCGGCGAAAATCCGTCGGAGCAGTTCGCCCTGGCGCAGAAGTTGTAGAGCACCGTTTCCTTGCCATTGGAATCGATCTGAAACAGTGCGCCGAGGCCGAATTTTCCGCCGTGCGCAGTCGTACCGTAGAAAACACCCGATTTCGGTTCGAACAGAACTCCTGCTTCGGGCTGGGAACCATCGACCCCATCGAAGGGATAGATGTCGATCAGGCCAGCCTCGATATTGAGCTGAAATGCTGCTCCGTTGCTCGTTCCGCCGCCCAGCAGTGTGCTGTACAAATGTGAGCCGGTTGGGTCTAGCGAAACTATTCCCTGAGGGTACGCAGGATACGAACTGAAGCTGTACAAGACGGTCTCCGTCGCTCCATTGGCGCTTTTCGAAAGTTTATAAACCGTACCTTCATCCGCAGAGCCGCCGTAGTTAGTCGTCCCGTACAAATCGCCGGACGGGCCCAGGGTGACGCCGGCTATGGGAAACGATCCGTCCGGGCAGTCTGAACCTTGCCCGAGCGAGCAGAAGTTGTATAGAACGGTGTGCTGCCAGACTCCGGAATGGTTTGAGAGGACAAAGACCGTGCCCCCATAGGCCGTGGGGCCGCTTCTTTGTCCGGTGCCCCCCTCAGCCGTAGTGCCATAGAGATTTCCGGCGGAATCGATTGCGAGTTGAGCGAAGAGACCAACTCCGTCACGGCAGACGCCTTCCGAGGGCAGTTTGCAAAAGGTATAGAGAATGGTTTCAGCCCAGGCACCACCGGCAATCGAGGGCGGAGACAGCTCAAATACGGTTCCGCAGCCATTTAGCTTTCCATAGAAGCAATTCGGAACGGCTCCGCCGCCAGCCGTAGTGCCGTAGAGATTTCCTTTGGTATCCATCACCAGCCCGGCCGAAGGGGTTTGCCCGTCATCGCACTGAGAGTCGACGAGGTTGCTGCAGAAATTATAGATGTCGGTTTCGTCCCAACTGCCATCGGCATTCCGCGATAACTGATAAACTACCCCGCAACCCAAAGAGCAGTTAGTATTTACGTTCGCGCCGCCCGAGCTTGCAACGCCGTAAAGATTTCCTTTGCGATCGAACACGAGATTACCCACAGGGGAGCTCGGACCGGAGGCGATCTCAAAGTTGTAAATCACGCTGTATTTCTGAGCGAACGAAAACGAGCACAGTAGAATAACGGTTACGAGAAGGCAGGTGGGTTTACGCATTGGAACATCCAAGACAGCACAACATTTTGGCCCACAATTAAGCTTCGCGCAAGACCGCTCTTCAATCGTGACCAGTCCACTTCGTCTGCAGACTCGGCGCCCGCATTAACGTCTGCATGACTACGCAATACTGCTCTGTTTTCTCCTGCAATGCGCGCAGTTGTTCCGGTGATGCCTTAGGCGCAGCAACATCAAAATGAAGATGAATACTTTCAAAACCTACCGGGACGTCTTTTGATATGCCGAGGGTGCCGCGGAGATCCAAGTCTCCATCCACTGTGACCTCAATGCGTTCAGTCGGTATGCCTATGGCGGCCGCCACCATCTGGCAGGTAATCTGCGCACAAGCCGCCAAAGCCCCAAGCAAAAGGTCACCGGAACAAGCGCCGACACCAGCGCCTCCCACTCCCTTGTGGGCCTCGGCCTTGTAGATGGCACGTCCAATGTCGATGGAGCATGCTACCGGCACATCCGTCTGCCCACCCTTCGCCCGAATTGTGATTCTTGAGGAATTTGGGTCGCTGCGATATTGGTCTTTCAACGGCTTCTGAAGGGATCGAATATCCATGGCAACCTCTTTCTTATGTTCATGGCATTTTCGCTAACCGAGGCAGTGGCCAGGTGCCTTGAAGTTGCTCCATCTGCATGCTAGCATCTCTGCACCTCAGAGGGAGGCTCATGCCAAAATTCGTCATCGAACGGGAAATTCCGGGAGCCGGAAATCTAACCGACGCCCAATTGCGCGAGGTCTCCCAAAAGTCGGTCAAGGTTTTGAAAGGGATGGGTCCCGAGATCCAATGGCTCCATAGCTACGTCACGGGCGACAAGGTGTACTGCGTCTACCTCGCCCCCGACGAGGCAACCATCCATGAACACGCCAAGCGCGTAGGCCTTCCTGCCAATCGCATCTCCGCCGTTCGCCGACTCCTCGATCCCTCAAGTGCGGAGTAAGTACTGGCCGAACCCTTGCGGATCCCCGTCGCCACAAGGGGCGTCCCTTTGGGGCCTCGTGGGCTAAGACGGGAGCGAGCGACCTTCTGGCATCAGCGCCTCTGCAATAGCTCGCTCGGCTGGCAAAGCCCAGCCTTCTAGCCACGCTGTCGCGCCGACCTTGTTGGTCAATGCCTGGCGTGCTATGTGTAGACTCATTTCCAGTTTGGCCTGTTCCGCAGGCGTGAGCGGAGCGCCGATATGGTGGCGCAGCGCAGCGGCCGCTCCCGCCAGTCGCAGCGCACGCTCACCCTCGAGTTGGGAGGCCGCTAGGCACGCGAAATATTCCAGCAGGCGGGCAATTCCACGTCTGTGATTTAGTTCCTGGAAACAATTTATGCTTTCCCGATACATGCAGCGCGCTGTGGAATAATCTCTCTTTTCCCTAGCTAAGCTTCCCAGATCGGCCAGGGTGCCAGCAATTCCCCAACGGTCATCGACTTCCCGAAAGATAGCCAGGCCTTGTTCGTACAATGTCTGCGCGGCCTCGGAGTCGCCCTGATCGTGTGCGACATCCCCCTGGTGGTTTAGCGACCAAGCGACGCCCATCCGATCTCCTAGTCCCCGGAAGATCGAAAGGCACTCCACATATAGCGCGCGTGCATGGCCATATTCTCCCCGTAGTTTGACGACATTCGCCAAGTTACTGAGAGCACGGGCCACAGCCTTCTGGTCGCCCAATTCTCTCCACAGCCCAAGACTGGCTTCGAATAGGATGTGGGACGCTTCGACGTCACCGCGGTCGCGAGCAAACACGGCTAACGCATTGAGAGAAACGGCGACACCTGTTTTGTCGCCGAGCGCTTGCGCGATGTCTTGACTTTCGTTAATGAGTGCAGCCGCTGAGGCGTAATCCCCCTGTTCCCCGGCGAGCACCCCCGTTGCAAAAAGGGCGCGCATGCGCAGCTTCGGGGTAGCTCCGGCTGCTGGTAATTTCAGCAGCCTGTCTAATCTGTCTCGGCCCTCCGCTAGATGTTCGCGAACTTCCCAATAGCGAAACAGGGCAGTGCCAAGACGCAACCCCCATTCCGCATTCCCGGTTTCAGTCAACCACTCCAGCCCCGCGCGAAAATTATCATTTTCGCGCCCCAATCTTTCCAGCCATTCCGTCCCTTCCGGTTCGCTCGATTCCGTGGAATTTTCTTCCGCCAGCACCAGGTAGTAAGCGGCGTGGGCGCGTTTGGTCAAGGCTGCCTCCCCACTTAGCTCCAGCTTTTCGAGAGCGTACTCGCGAAGTGTTTCCAGCATTACAAACCGAGATTCACTCTTCCCTTGCTCGACTTGCTGCACCAGGCTTTTATCCACCATGGATGCCATCCCATCGAGCAGGTCCAGAGCAAGATCGCCGTTAGTGTCGCATACGGCTTCCACGCTCTCCAGATCGCATCCGCCCACGAACACCGATAATCGCCGGAAAAGCTTCTGCTCGGGAGGGTTGAGCAGATCGTATCCCCAATCGATGGCCGCGCGAAGCGTCTGCTGCCGCTGCGGCAGATCCCGTGAGCCCCCCGTCAATAGCTGCAACCGCCTCGCAAGGCGCGTCAACATGGAAGAGGGCGAAAGAACTTTGACGCGGGCGGCAGCGAGTTCGATGGCCAGTGGCAGACCGTCCAGTCGAGCGCAAATCTCGGCAACGGCGGAGGCGTTTTCTCGATTAAGTTCAAAATCCGGCCTGGCAGCGGCGGCGCGTTGCACGAACAGCGCGACCGCGGGGCACTGCGACAGTACCTCCACCGACGGCATGGACCGCGAATCCGGCAGGGTTAGCGGTAGCAGTGGAAATTCATGTTCTCCGTACAAGTGCAACGGCGCACGACTTGTTACCAGAATCTTGAGATTGGGCTCGGCGCGTAAGATCTCTGCCACCGTAGGTGCGGCTTGAACCAGATGCTCGAAATTGTCCAGCAGCAGCAGCACCGGGGCGCGCAATGAATCTTGTAAGTTTCTCTTGAGTATTTCAAGCGGTGACTGCCCTCCTGCCTCCCGGATCCCTAATGCCTGCGCGATCACGGAAGCAACCAAGTCGGGGTCGCTTAGTGCAGAGAGTGGAACAAAGTGAGTACCCCCGGGAAAGTGTTCGACAAGACCACTGGCAACCTGGGTCGCGAGCCGCGTTTTGCCGATCCCGCCTGGGCCTGTTACCGTCACCAGTCGCACCCCCTGACGCAGCAGAAGTTCTTTGGCGGCGGCTACTTCTTTCTCCCGACCCACAAAACCAGTCTGCTGCACAGGAAGATTGGTCGGGCGAGTTTCCGCCTGCTTAATTGGATTCTCTGAGAACCGATCCCGTATGGCTGCGAGTTCCCGAGCGAGTTCTCGCGTCGAGACGTAACGCTTCTCGGGTTCCTTCGCCAGGCATCTCTCGATCAACCAACACAGCGGAGCAGGCGCGTCGCGGCTTTGGCCTGCGATCGGTTCGGCCGGTTCGCGGAGAACAGCCACAAGTGTCTCCGCCGCCGTGCTTCTCTGAAAGGCACGCTTTCCGGTTACCATCTCGTAGAGCACCAAGCCGAGCGAGAACTGATCTGACCGGAAATCCGGCCCCTCCCCGGTAACCTGCTCCGGTGACATGTATCCCACTGTTCCTAGAACCAGACCTGCCGGAGTCTGCGAGGTGGACAGGTTATATATGTCCGACCGGCCTCCCCCTGACGATGCGAGCTTAGCGAGGCCAAAGTCGAGAATTTTAACGAAACCGTCGTGCGAGACCATTAGATTCTCGGGCTTCAAGTCTCGGTGAGTGATGCCCGCTTCATGAGCCTTGGTCAGCCCTTCCGCAATCTGGGTCGCGATTTCGATTGCCTTGCGCATCGGAAGCCAACTGGAGCTGAGTAGCTCGCGCAGTGTCTTGCCCTCCACTAGTTCCATCGCGATGTAGTGACAGGAACGGTCTTGTCCGAGTTCGAAGATGGTAACTATATTGGGATGGTTCAGAGCAGATGCCGAGCGTGCTTCTCGCTCGAAGCGGTGCAACCGCTCAAGGTCTGCGGAAAACGCGGCGGGTAGAATCTTGATCGCTACCATGCGGTCCAGGCGTGCGTCTCGTGCTCGATATACCTCGCCCATCCCGCCGGTACCCAGCAACTCAATAAGCTCATACGGGCCGAGCTTAGTACCAGAAAAAAGGCCACGCGGCGGGGCCAGTTCTAGAACTTCGGACGCGTCTGCACCCAGGAATGAGCTTCCGGCCTCTTCGTGCGAACCGATCAAGGACTCCACTTCGCGGCGCAGATCGGCATCCGGACCACACGCTGCGGCAAGGTAGGCTGGCCTCTCCTCTGACGCCAGACGCAGAGCTTGCTCCAGAATTTCTTTGGTCCGTTCCCATCGCACGGAACTCATGTTCGGGCACTCCGGGAAATCTCCCTGTGCAGCCAGGCTCGGGCCGCAGTCCAGTCGCGCTGCACAGTCGCGGTCGCGATCCCCATCGCCTCAGAGGTTTCCTCCAACGAAAGGCCGGCAAAAAAACGCAGCTCCACGACACGGCTCTGCCGCGGATCGATCGCAGCAAGGGCGTTGAGGGCATCATCGAGCGCGACGACATCGACGTTTTTGCGCTGGGGTAAACCCACGGCATCGTCCAGTGCGAGTGTGCAGACGCCGCTGCCACGTTTGGAGGCTCGATGGCGGCGAGCGTAGTCCACGAGGATCTGGCGCATCAGTTGCGCTGCGATTGCGAAGAAATGCGTGCGGCTCTCCCACTTCGGCAGATTCTGCCCAACCAGCCGAAGATAAGCCTCATTCACCAGCGCGGTGCTCTGCAGGGTGTGGTGAGGACGTTCATTCCTCAGCTGGTGGTGGGCCAGACGGCGCAGTTCGTCGTAGACCAAGGGCAGTAACGCGTCTGAGGCACTGCGTTCGCCGGCGCGCCAGCCCTGTAGCAATTTTGTGAGCGGACTCTGAGCCTCATGCGCCACCAGATTCGCTCCCAGCGCGTGGGGCGCGCTGGCTGTGTAGCCTATGCCTTCCCATTCCGCCTGTCAACGCCGCGGTGAACCTGCATTCTGAAAAATCATTTCTATTCAATGATCAAATCCGCCAGCGCTTTCCGCCGTTACATACAGGGGGATCAAAGAAGCTGGATACCGGAAGGAAGTCGAGAGGATGCCCCAAAGAGACAGAGAAATACTAACCCACGCGGAGGATCACATGAAACTCAAACGAAGCTCAAAGTCGGAATGCTCTCCATCAACCTCAACACCCTCGTCGGTCAACGTAGCCAGAAAGGATCAAATGAAAGTCAAAACGAAGTTTGGCTTGCTCGCTGGCTGTTTGATCTTTGCATGCGCGGCGTACTCGATGGCGCAGGGAAATTCAAACCACAATTACGAGAACGGGCAGGCCGTTCACGAACATGCCTCTTCAGCTAGGCTGGTGCAACTCGTTCGCGATGGCACAAAGCAGTACATCAACGTCAATAACGCCACTGCGGCCGGGTACGGGCCATTTCTAGGTTGCGTCGCCGGAACCGACCACGGGGCGATGGGCGTGCACTACGTCAACGGCACGCTGCTCGGCAATCTCACTCTCGACCCATCGCAACCCCAGGCCCTCATTTACGAGCCTTCCAATGGCAGGATGACTCTCGTAGGCGTCGAGTTCATCCTGGACTCGGCGAGCTGGCTTGCCGCCAATAACAACACTCCTCCGGTGCTCGACGGCCAGGTTTTCAATTTCGTCGGCGCCCCCAATCGCTTCAACATCCCTTCGTTCTTCGAACTCCACGTTTGGGCCTGGCGCGATAATCCGCAGGGATCGTTCGTGGACTGGAACAATGGGGTGACTTGCGACAGGCAGTAGATCACTGGGAAACGTCTGCTCATGGCCTGACCGGTCTTCGGTCTAGGACAATTTGTACGCAGCCTTCGCTGGGGTGTGGGGATGTGGGAAACGCGGAGCTTTTTCCATATCTCCATTCCCCGGTTGCTTTGGCAAGATGGCTTGCGGTGCCGGTGGTCTAGAGTCCAGGCATCCTTAGAATGCGCACGGATGTGAAGTGAGACCACACAGAGCACTCGGAGGGCGGGCGCACCTTTGGGCTGTTGTGAATAGTTGTGAATACAACTTCTGCAAATTCTTCGCCACTAGAACCAGGAAACGAGGTATTACCATGCCGAAGTTCCTTATCGAGAGAGATATTCCGAATGCGGGCAGCCTGTCGTCGGAGCAACTGCGGGCGATATCACAGAAGTCCTGTGAAGTTTTACGGGAGATGGACGCCGAGACTCAGTGGGTTGAGAGCTATGTCACGGACGACAGAATCTACTGCGTATACCTTGCCCCCGACGAAGATGCGGTACGTAAGCATGCTCAGCAGGGCGGTTTTCCGGCAAACCGAATCTCGCGAATTCGTTCGGCCATCGATCCGACGACCGCCGAGTAGCCGCAAGATTCGATGGTTGGCTACCGCACGGCACGCTCCCTTTAGCCCGGCGAAGTCGGACATGGGTTGGCGAGTGTGTATCCGGATAATCGGCAAACGAGGTCACTCCATTCCTTCTTGTTTGCCCCTCGTCCGGGCACAATCGCGTAAAGAGCGATCGAGAGTGCGAGCGCGGAGACATGGACACCCACAGTTGTTGCTGTGTTCCCCAAGTCGCTGACGAAGTGGGTGAACAGGAAAATGTGGTGTTGTGGTCGCAGATCACTTTCACCCTCGTTGAGTCTTTGAATACTGCGCGACCCCACGCCGCGGGAGTAAGGCCTGGAAGGCAATCGGCAAGCCCGGGGAGGATCTTGGAAAGTAATCGCGCACCGGGACTTGCAACCGACGGCAGCTTTCCCCGGCCGAAAGAATCGCGGCGACCTTCTGTCCCGCTTGTGGGCTGCCAATATGCAACCGATTTTTTCGACCGAGCGCAACCGGACGCATGGAACTCTCCACAAGGTTGGTGGACGCCAGATCAGAGAGGATGCGGCGAGACCCTGCCGATATTTCGCCGACCGCCTACCCGGGAACCAGAAATAGCTCTTAGGTGCTATGACGTTGGTGATCTGCTGCTTGGATGAGAACCACCTTAGAATTTCAGAGCAATTGGGAAGATCTTCCGCCGCCCCCGTTCGGGAAGACGTTTCCGCAAGCGTAGTTTCTGTAAGCAAATCGACAGAGCTTTTCAATCGGATTGACGAAGGAGGACTCATGGCCGCAGGTGCTGCGCCCGCTCCAGCAAAGACGGTAGAAACAAATACGGTGGAAACAAATAACGAGGCTCAGGCATCGCAGTCGCAGCCTTCAACTCTCAAGCAGCGAATCGCGCGCAAACTGCACGAGATCTTCCACGGACGCGAAGAATACCTGGGCTGGAGACAGTAGTTCAACCAACTCTCGCCCATTGCGTGGTCACGCGACGACTGTCGATCGCGTGGTCAATATCGCCGACTTCGACGGGCCGAGAATTGATTCCTCATCCCCATCTCTCTCCAACCCAGCACAGAGTTCAAGCTGAATTTGCGGAAGTTTTGGCTCGCAGGCTGAGAACAGCGCCGGCAATTTGGTCGAGCGGCATTACCACGTCCACTGCCCCACGCTCGATTGCCTCTTTTGGCATGCCAAAAACTACACAGCTCGCCTCGTCTTGGGCGATGGTGACAGCGCCCGCTTCCTTCATCTCGCGCAAGCCCTCTGCTCCATCGTCGCCCATGCCTGTCATGATGACTCCTACGGCCTTCTTGCCCACTGAAAGGGAGACAGAGCGAAACAGTACGTCCACGCTTGGACGATGACGAGATACGAGCGGGCCGTCCATGATCTCAATCGCAAATTCCTCGCCATTGCGATTGACCAGCATGTGGCGGTTGCCGGGGGAAATCAATGCCCTGCCGTGCTCAAGGCGATCACCGTGACGCGCCTCCGCAATTTCGATCGCACATTCTTTATTGAGCCGATCGGCGAAGGCTCGGGTGAAGACCTCCGGCATGTGCTGCACGATGACCACCGGCGGGCAATCGACGGGAAGTGCACCCAGAAAAATGCGCAACGCTTCCGTTCCACCCGTCGATGCGCCTACGGCGATCACGGTGTTCGGCGCCACCGGCGATCCGGATTTACTTTTGCGCGGCAAGACGGCATCGGCGGTGAGCCGCGGAGACGATGCCAGACGCGGCTTCAGTTGAGCGTGAGCAGCGCTCCACACTGCGTCGATAAGTGTGACGGCCGATTCGTGCAGGAATTCGCGCACTCCAACTTTGGGCTTCGTAATTACATCAATGGCGCCTTCTTCCAGAGCTCGAAGGGCCAGCTCGGTGCCGCGCGCAGCCAATCCGGAACACACCACCACCGGTCGCGGCATCTCCGACATGATTTTCCGGATGAAAGTCAGACCGTCCATGCGAGGCATTTCCAAATCCGTGATGACCACGTCGGGCGGCTCTTTTTGCATTTTCGCCCAGGCGATTAGCGGATCGGCCGCAGTCTGCACCTTGACGCCAGGATTGCTGGAGAGAATGATCTGCATGACCTGCCGCACCATGGCAGAGTCGTCCACGACCAGAACCTGCAAATCATTTCCATTCATCGGGGGCACGATTTGAATTCATCCTCCAGGATAGTTTTAATTGCAGCGATCTGCGTTACTGCGCTTCCTGGTTGCAATTTCCTGTTTTCGCGTAAATAGTCGATTCCAAGCCGCGCAGTTCACTGGTCATGTTCGAGAGATTCTCTGCGTGGCCGACAAACAAGAAACCGTTCCCGGCCAGATGGCGCAAAAGATTGGTGACGACTCTCTGCTTCGACGCCGCGTCGAAATAGATCAGTACATTGCGGCAAAAGATGGCATCGAAAGGCGCTTCGGGCAGGTTTGGCTGTTCGTTCAGGTTCAGTCTTCGGAAGTCGATCGCGCGTTGAATTTCGATCTTCACCTTCATCTCGCCTTCATGGTCACCGTTTCCGCGAAGCATGAAGGTACGCAACAGATCTGGCGGCAGCTCCGATGAACGGGTGAGCGCATAAATGCCTCGACGGGCCTTTTCCAGCACGCGGTTCGAAATATCGCTCGCCACGATGTAGACGTCCCAGCCTTTTTCTGCTGGAAAATGCATGGCCAGCAACATGGCCAATGTGTAAGGCTCTTCTCCGGAGGAGCAGCCGGCGCTCCAGATGCGCACTCGTTTTTGACGAACTCCATGCTCAGCTTCGCGTTGCCATTGGGGGAAGACGATCTGCTCCAGAACCTCGAATTGCCGCGGCTCGCGAAAAAACCGGGTTTCATTGGTGGTAATGGCGTCGATCATGCGCGCACGTTCCTCGTGCTGCTCGGGCTGGCAAACCAGTTCGTAATAGCTTTTGAGCGAAGCAATGCCAAGTTCGCGCAAGCGTCGGAACAGACGTCCGCAAAGCAAAGCAGTTTTTGAATTGCCGAGCCAGATGCCGGTCTCGGAATAGATCAGCTTTTGAAATTTCTGGAAGAGCGCAGGACTAATCGACAGCTGCGGCGGCTGCTCCTGAAAGAAGTCAGCATCGCGTGAAACCGGAGAATCCTGCCCCTGAACTGGACCAGCAGACACCGGCTACGCTCCTGCCTCGAAATGGGATTCTTTCTGGTCGCCGTCCTTGTTGGCGGCATCACCGGAGGAATCCTCTGCGCTCGCCTCGTCCACAGATTCTGTGACAGCGAGTATTTCGTCAGCAGAGAGCACCTTATCGATATCCAGAATCAGACAGAATTTCTTTCCCATCGCTCCCATGCCGTGCAAATATTCGGTCTTAACGCGCGTGCCGAATGGAGGCGTGCTTTCGATTTCCTCGGCGGAGAGGTCGATCACCTGGCTAACCGCGTCAGCCAGAACTCCCATCGTGACGGTCTCTCCCTGCAACATTACATCTGCGATAATGACGCAGGAAAATTTCGAGATGCGGCTCTGCGGCAAGCCGAATTTCACAGCCAAGTCGACCACCGCGACCACACGGCCGCGAAGGTTGGTTACGCCGCTGATCCAGGGCGGAGTATTGGGCACGGTTGTGACCGTGTCGTATTCAATGATCTCGCGGACCTTGGCGATGGTGATGGCATACTCTTCGCCCGCCGTGAAGAAAGTAAGATATTGCGTTTTGTGCACCGGGAGTTGTTCTTTCCCTTGCGTCCTGGCTCCCATAGTTTCAGTCCTCGTATCTCAAGAGCGTTTCGCTGGCCGTTTTCCTACCCGATTGGCGGCAACTCTGCTAATGCAGGGTCAGGCGTCGTTCAAAAAGGAGAGAAGTTTGCTTCTTCTTCGACCTTGTCTCCATTTGACTTCGGGCTGCGTTGGGCCAAGTGATTCTTAAATGAGGGATTCAAGGGCATGAATACACGCTTCTCGCCGCTGTTGGACCGCGCGTATTGTTCTCCGCTCACTCGGAAGTACGTCATGAGCTGTTGCAACTGCTCGGACTGCGCAGCCAGTTCCTCGGCGGTGCTGGAAAGCTCTTCCGCGGAAGAGGCGTTGCGCTGCGTGACCGTATCGACTTGTGCCATGGCCTTGTTGATCTGCGTCACGCCACCCGATTGTTCAGTAGACGCTGCCGCAACGTCTTGCACCAAATCCGCGGTCTTCCTGATCGAGGGTACGAGATCCGACAACAACTGACCGGAGCGTTCGGCAACCTTCACGCTCTTTCCAGCGAGGCCGCCGATTTCTTGCGCGGCTACCTGACTGCGCTCGGCGAGTTTTCGCACTTCCACCGCGACGACGGCGAAGCCTCGGCCTTGATCTCCGGCGCGAGCCGCTTCGATCGCCGCATTGAGCGCCAGAAGATTGGTTTGATAGGCAATTTCTTCGATCACCGAAATCTTGGCGGCAATCTGTTTCATAGCTTCGACTGTTTCCCGGACTGCATTGCCGCTTTCTTCTGCAGCAACCGCCCCCTTTGCCGCAGCTTGCTCGACCTGCCGGCTGTTGTCGGCATTCTGCGTGATCGATGCATTCATCTGCTCGAGACTCGAGCTCATTTCTTCAACCGACGCCGCTTGTTCTGCGGTGCCCTGCGAGAGGCTCTGTGACGACGCCGAGACCTGCTGCGCTGCAGAAGCCACTGCTGCCGATCCTTCGCGCACGTCGCGGATGATGCCGGAGAGTTTGTGGCTCATATCGTGCATCGCCTGCTGAAGCTGGCCGGTCTCCGATTGGTTGGTGATGGGAATTTCCTTCGTCAAATCGCCAGCCGCAATCCTTTCCGCATGAGTCACCGCCTGGCGGATCGGCACGGTGATGCTCTTGGTGACGTTGTACGCCACGAGAGGCGAAAAGATCAGCGCGAGAAACATGAGAAGCATGGCCATCTTTCGGCCGGTAGCGAAGGCTTCCTGATTTTCCTTCATGCTTTGGTTCATGGCGGCGGTCTGCAGATCGATGAATTTCTGCCACATGGCGCGATAGGAATCGAGGGCCGGAATAACGTCATCGGCGAGCGCGTCCATTGCCTCGTCGTGCTTTTTTGCTGCCAGCAGTTTCTTCGCGCTCTCGCGCGCTGAGATGTAGGCCTGGCGGCGCTGGGTTACGACCTCAAAAAGATCGTGCTCTTGCTGAGAGCTGATACTTTTTTCGATCTCTCCCACTTGCGCACTAATGTGATGGCTGATGTCTTCGTTTTCCTGGTTGAGCTTCTTTTCCTTGTCGGGATCTACGGTCTCGAACAATTGCATGGTGATGCGCGCATTGGTGATCGAGTTTTCAATCGTCTGATGCGTCAGTTCGACAACGTTGTAGCGCTTCTGCAGCGTCGCCGACATGTTGGAATTCAAACGGTTGAGCCAGGTCAGCCCGATGCCTGCGGCCACAATCACGAACAACATGATCACCCCGAAGACGATACCGAGCCTGGTGCCGATCTTTTGATCTTTCCAGCTTTTCATTTGCTTCCCCCTCGAACAAATCTTTCTCTAAGCTTCTGACTGCATACTGGTCTGCATGACTCCGCGCAAAAGGCTGGGCACATCGATGATCAAGCCGACGCGTCCGTCGCCCAGCACCGTCGATCCCGCGATGCCATGTACCGACCGAAATGCTTTGCCCAGCGGTTTGACGACCGTCTGCATGCCTCCCAACAGTTCGTCGACCGCAATGCCGGCATGAAATTCGTTCACTTTGACGATCACAATGTTTTCCTTCTGCGGAGTCTCTCCACCAAGGCTGAAGGCGCGGCGCAATCGCACATACGGAAGCGGATCGCCGCGCAGACTAAGAATTCCGCTGGCCTCGGCATTGCGATGTTCTGCCGGTAATTCTGTGCACTCCGTGACGTGCTCCAGAGGAAAGATGAAAACCTCGCTGCCCACTTTCACGGAGAATCCTTCGATGATGGCGAGGGTTAACGGCAGGCGAATGGTGACGTTGCTGCCTTTTCCGGCTGTGCTTGTGATTTCGACGGTCCCACGCAGGTTGTCGATATTGCGGCGGACAACGTCCAAGCCAACGCCGCGGCCGGAAAGATCAGTCACGGATTCCGCGGTCGAAAACCCGGCCTGGAACACAAGATTGTAGATATCCTGATCGCGAATTTCCTCTTTGGACGAAATCAACCCCTGACGCCGCGCCTTTTCGAGAATGCGGGCGCGGTCGAATCCCGCTCCGTCATCCTGCAATGTAACCACAATATTGCCGCCAGAGTGTGCGGCGGAGAGTTTGATCACGCCGCACGGATTCTTTCCTTTGCTCTCGCGAACCCCCGTGGTTTCCAAGCCGTGATCAACCGCGTTACGAATGAGGTGAACCAGCGGGTCTTTCAACTGCTCGAGCACGGTAGTGTCGACCTCGACGTCTCCTCCAGTCACTTCGAGGCGCGCCATCTTGCCATGGCTCTTTGCCAGGTCGCGTACCGAACGTACAAACTGACGAAACAGCGGCCCGACTGGGACCATGCGGATGCTCATCACTTCGCTCTGCAGGTCCATGTAAAGGCGCTCGGCTTCGCGATGCATTTCGAGGATGGCGCGGCCCTGGTCGCCGGGAAGTTTCTCGATCATCTGCCGCAACCGCCCTTGCGCGATCACGATTTCACCCGTCAGGTTCAGCATGTGATCGAGCTTGTCGATATCGGCGCGGAGCGTGCGATGGCCTGCGGAAGGCGTCGAATCGAGCTTGGCTCCCAAACTGGTTTCTTCACGCGTGCCATTCGCCCTGACCACGCGCTTCGAGCGCGTTTCCACTTCCCGCGCGATTTCCTTGCGCAGGTGCTGCTGTTGTGAAGTGAGCTCCACGGCGCCCGTTTGGGCCGCCGAAAGCATCGCGCGAAGTTCGTCAACCGCTTTGAGCAGCAAAGAGATCAACTCTGGAGTCGGTTGCGCCTGCTGTTCGCGGAAAATATCCAGCAGATCCTCGACCACGTGCGCGAATCCGGCGAGTTCGGTCAATTCGAGTGAGGTTGCATTACCCTTGATGCTATGCGCCACTCGGAAAATCGTGTTCAGGAGTTCAGGATCGGCTGAATTCGATTCCATCTGAAGCAGCGACTGCTCCATTACATCCAGCCCCTCTTCAGACTCCACGAGGAACGATGCCAGGACTGCTCCGCGATCGAAGTCCGCCAAATCCATTGTTCCTCCTTTCCTGTTTCGCGCATCACGTCCGCGAATTCGCGGGACGATCGTTACACCGACGCCTGATCGAAATTCTTGATTGTGGTTGCGCCATCTGCTATCTGAAACAGCAACCTGCGGCCATGCTTGCCGGAGACGTCTCTTTCGACGACCGGAATTCCGGCGGAGCGAAGAAACTCGTCCGCCAGATCCACATTCCGCGTGCCTAATGAGTGTGAGAGATCGACCGAGAATGCGCTCGAGCCGCCAAAAACTTTTGCCTGCAGATTCTTCATTTCGCATCCCAGGGCCAGCACTTGTTTCAGTAATTCCGGGTTCGCGACATTACCGTAGCGAAAGCGGTTGGGGCCGTCACTCGCCCCATCCGGCAACAGGTAATGATTCATGCCGCCGGCCCTCTTCTGCCGGTCCCACAGGCAGATGGCCGCGCACGAACCGAGAATGGTCGAGATGATCAGAGACTCCCGCGTCACGAAAATCTGGCCGGGGTAGAGAAAATGCCGGGCGTCCTTCGATTCTGCCGGCTCAAAATTCTTCATGAATTCCGCGGGCAGCACCGCAGGATTAAATTTGGGGGCATTCTGATTCATGATTTTGCCCCTGACTGTCTGGGGACGTGCTTCAGTTGAGGCTCCCGGCCAAAGAGCGGCCCAGCGCCTTCTTCGGAGAGAAGCTTGAACAGTTCCATATCGTGCGCATCGAAAGCGCTTTTCTGCGGAAGCAGACGCAAAATCGCAAGTATGCCGACCGTCTGATTTGCCACTCGGATCGGAACAAACGCCTGTGTCTTGGTCATTCGGTTTGAACCATCGGGATCTTCGAAAGCCATGTAGCATTCGCCCCGCATCACGCACAGGCGTCCGGAACGGCCAAGAACTTTCAGCAAATCGTAATTTTCCAGGTCCGCACCGAACGACCAGCAAACGGAAAATTCGTTACTCTCTGGATTGACCTTGAACAGGCCGATCTCTTCACATCCCAACAGGTTGGCGACGATCTCGCGAAGCCCTTCAATGGCGTCTTCTTCGTTCGTGCTTTCGAGTAATCTTTTTCGCGCTGCGGCTAAACGCGCGTCGTTCATTGGATCAGCGGCCATTGCCGGTTTTGTGCCGATGGCGTTTTTGTTATGGCTCATGAAAGTTCCCGCTCCACTTGGCACAACAAAATAAGAATCAGGTTCCGCGCCGCTATTCACCCAAATAGCTTTGTAGAAGGGCCACTAACTCAGAGCCGTTGACCGGCTTCGTGATGTAGTCGTTACAACCGCTCTGAAATCCAGCCTCCATATACGACTCTTCGCCGCGCGTGGTGACCAAAACGATTGGGATCTCACGAGTGCTCGTGCCCTGGCGGATAGCCTTGCAGGCTTCGAAGCCGTTCATGCGAGGCATGACTACATCCATCAAAATGAGATCGGGGTGCTCTTGCTGGGCCTTCTCAACGGCTTCCTGGCCGTCACTGGCGGTTACACATTGGTAAGAGGTTCGCCGTTCCAAAATTTCGCGCTCCATCATCAGAGCTGTTTTGGAGTCGTCCACTACAAGGATTTTCTTAGCCATGTTTTCCTCGGTTCAGGGTCCAAGGTTCGTAAAAACTACGGGTGATGGTAGTTCTTGGCATTGCTTTAACTACCATTAAGAATCTTTAACACAGCCGGTTACCGCTCGATAGTTACGGTCGTAATTGAGGAAGTCGGAATTACTTGCTGAATCGGTCGCTGAAAAAGGTCTTGCAATGCGACGTCGGTTGCAGTTTCAGAAGGCTGTTTTGCCTCAGAATCCCACTCGATGTTTTCTCTGTTAGGCGTTGGGGAAAAAATCGAATCGCCGCTCGCGATCCTCACACAATCTTTAACCAGACCATCCGAATCAGGGTTTATGATATCTCGCGCTCACGCGAGATTGCCGGCGCCATCGCATTGTGTCTAAAGGAAGCACGTGAACATCGTCGACCTGTTGTTCGGCCGCCCTTTGGCGACCGAAGAGGAAAAAGCCGAGCGAATCGGGCCGCTCAAAGGCATCCCAATTTTCGGCCTGGATGCGCTGAGCTCGGCGGCCTACGGTCCCGAAGCCGCACTCACCTTGCTGATTCCGCTCGGCATGGCGGGCGCAGCCTATGTTTGGCCGATCACCGTCGGCATCGTCGTGCTGCTCGGTATCGTCTACTTCTCCTACCGCCAGACCATCTCTGCCTATCCACAGGGCGGCGGATCGTACACCGTAGCTACAGAAAACCTGGGCGAGAAAGCGGGCTTGCTGGCTGCGGCTGCGCTGATGATCGATTACGTGCTCACGGCTGCGGTTGGCATCTCCGCGGGAGTTGGCGCGCTGGTTTCGGCCGTGCCGTCGCTGCAGAGCAAGACCGTCTTTTTATGTCTCGGCATTCTGGTTCTCGTCACCATCACTAATTTACGGGGCGTGCAGGAAACCGGCGGCATATTTTCTGTGCCGACCTACGTTTTCATTGCCTGCATCCTGGGTCTTATAGCTGTTGGCATATTCAAGACGGCCATTGCCGGAGGGCATCCAATCCCCGTGATCGCCCCTCCGAAGTTGACCGCAATCACAGGATCCGTCGGGGCATGGCTTTTATTGCGCACATTTTCCAGCGGTTGCACCGCAATGACCGGAGTCGAGGCCGTCAGCAATGGCGTCATGGCCTTTCGCGACCCTACGGATAAATACGCCAAGCTCACGCTGACCATCATCATTGCAATCCTTATCGTGATGTTGTTAGGCATCGCGTATCTGGTTCCCTCCTACGGCATCGCAGCTACTGACCCTGGACTGCCCGGATACGACAGCGTGCTCTCGCAGTTGTTGGCTGCGGTTACGGGCCGTGGCGCTTTTTACTGGCTCAGCATCGGCTCGATTCTGGTTGTGCTGTCGCTTTCTGCCAACACCGCATTTGCCGATTTTCCGCGCCTGGCCCGTGCAATCGCGCAAAATGGCTACTTGCCGCACGCTTTCGTCATCCGCGGACGGCGACTGGTTTATGCCCAGGGCATCTATGCTCTCAGTCTGCTCACCGGCGTCTTGCTGATCATCTTTCGGGGCGTCACCGACCGTCTGATTCCTCTCTATGCGGTGGGTGCGTTTCTAGCGTTCACGCTCTCACAAGCCGGCATGGTCGTGCACTGGAAGCGGAAGGGCGGACCCAGTGCGAGGCGCAGCATGTTTTTCAACGGGCTGGGAGCCGTGGCTACCGGTGTCACGACAGCCGTTGTCCTGGTGGCGAAGTTCGTGGATGGCGCCTGGATCACGGTTCTCTTGATTCCCGCTCTCATCCTGATGATGCGCTCGGTACGCCGGCACTACTCGCAGGTAGCCCAGGAGATCCGCGCGGTTACGCCGATCGCTACAGCAGATCTTGTCGAGCCGATCGTCCTGCTGCCGATTGACCGTTGGAGCCTGGTAGCAGAAAAAGCCATCCGCTATGCGTGGACTCTATCGCGCGAGATCCACGTGCTTCACGTCTCGTGTGGAGAAGATACCGAGAGTCTTTGCCGCCAGTGGGGTGAGGTCATCGAAAAACCTGCCAAAGCAGCCGGCCTCGCCTTGCCGCAACTGGTGGTGCTCGATTCGCCCTATCGCTGGATTGTGAAGCCAATCGTCAACTACGCCATTCAACAGCAAATCGCGCAGCCCGATCGCAACATCACCATGTTGATTCCTGAGTTGGTGGAGAGCCACTGGTATCACTATCTGCTGCACAACAACCGGCCGGAGGCCATTCGGGCCCTCCTGCTGTTCAACGGCAACCAGCGGATCACCGTCGTTTCGATTCCTTATCACTTGCGCGCGTGAGTTTTCGATTCGGTTCTCACTCTCCATTGTGAGAAGAAGCCTTGTGCAAAGAAGTCATCTTCGATGAGAATCAAGGTCTGGCATTTATCAGAATGACTACTTTGCCCAAACCGGATCAAGCATTCTGGGCGCCGCCTGCGGGTGCTGCAGCGTTTGAAACTTTTTGCCGGTTTTTTTTTACCTGCTACTGTCCGCTGCGCGTCGAGGGAAAGCATCATCTTCCGGAGGGCCCTTTTCTTCTGTGCAGCAATCACGCCAGCCATGCCGACAGTGCTGCTCTGATGACCGCGAGCGGGCGCAGTTTTCGCAGCTTTGCCTTGATCGGCGCAAGTGACTATTTTTTTCAGTCCCGCTCTCTGCGCTGGCTGGTCTCGCGTTGGATGAACGTCATACCGATCGACCGCCAGCCGCGAGCAAAATCGCTGGCCGCATGTATGGATTCCGGCCATCAATTCCTGCAGCAAACTCGAGGTGCTCTGATTCTCTACCCGGAAGGCACCCGTTCGCCGGACGGAGAGATGCGACCATTTAAGCCGGGAGCCGGCCTCTTTGCCCTTGAGCTCGGCGTGCCCATCGTTCCCGCGTACATAGAAGGTACGCACCGGATTCTGCCCAAAGGAAAGTCGATGCCGCGATTCGGCCCGGTGACGGTGCGCTTCGGCGAAGCGCTCGCGGTCGCTCCTCAACCCTGGCGCGGAAAATCGGTGCGCGAGCAGCGGCGTTCGGTCGTCGAGAAGCTGGCCAATAGTATTCGCATGCTTAGTTCGGAGTATCAGGTTCACGAATTGATGGTTGGCGTACGAGGAAAGGGATAAGTTCGCAATCCGGGCGCGAGTTCTGAGCGGCAACGAGCAAAGAGCAAAAAGCAACGCCCAACGAGGAATGCATGGTTTACGAGCCCAGTCACATGAAGTGGTGGGGATGGGGCAGCGAGGATGCTGAATTCAGCGCCGCAGCGCACCCTGGTTTCTGGCCTTATGCAAAGACGGTGCTCGAAATCGAGAAAGACAGTTTCGAGAAGCGCGCATGGAAACTCGAATCCGTCGAACTCCCCGAGCCGTTTATAGACGAACGATTTCTAACGCAACTGCGCTCCTTTCTCAATCCCGCGCAGATCTCGGATGGCGCCAAAGACCGCATAGTCCACGCCTATGGCAAGGGATTCCGGGACTTGTTTCGCTTGCGCCATGGGCTGGCTGCGGGTGCGCCCGATCTAATCATCTACCCGGAAAGCGAGCGCGAGATTTGCCTCACACTTCGAGCTGCGGCGGAGCGCGGCGTCTCCGTGATCCCGTTTGGCGGCGGGTCGAATATCTCAGGCTGCCTGGAACGAATGGATCGCGGGCGCATGTCGGTGTCGTTGGATATGCGCCGCATGAGACGGGTTTTGGACGTGGACACCCGCTCTTTCACGGCGCGCATCGAAGCTGGAGTTTTTGGCCCCGACCTCGAAGCCCAGCTCGGCGCTTACGGAATGACGCTCGGTCACTTCCCGGATTCCTTTCTGCACTCCACGCTTGGCGGATGGATCGCGACCCGCTCTGCTGGAATGCAGAGCGACAAGTACGGCAAGATCGAGGACATGGTAATCGCGCTGCGCATGGTCACTCCCGAAGGCGCGCTGGCGACTCGTGCTGTTCCCAAATCTTCCAACGGCATCGACGTAAACCATCTTTGCATCGGCAGCGAAGGCACTTTCGGAGTCATCACCGAAGCGACCATGCGGCTTCACCCCCGCCCGGAGCGACGTCTAGTCCCCGGCTATCTTTTTCCTGAATTTGACGGGGGGATTGAAGCTGTGCGGGAATGCGTACGCCAGGAATGCATGCCCGCGATGGTGCGGCTTAATGATCCGGACAAGACGGCGTTGTCGATGGCGTTCCGCCCGCCGGCATCGACTTTCTCGAACGCCGCCAGCGGCTTGTTCAAGAGCTATTTACGCGTGCGACGCTTTTCTCTGGCACACGCATGTTTAATGCTGACCGGCTTCGAGGGCAGCGAAGCTGCGGTCGACCGTCAGATGAAACAAGTCGGAAATATTTACCGCAGGTGCGGCGCCGTGAGTCTCGGTGCGATTGCCGGCAAATCCTTCGAAGCCACGAAATACGACTTTCCTCACATTCGCGATTTCCTGCTGGATCGAGATGTGACGTCGGATGTCAGTGAAACATCAACCGTGTGGAGCAACATTCTTCCTCTTTACGAAGACACCGTCGATGTTCTTCGCGGAAAGATCGGGGAAAGTGGCGTGCATCCCTGGGTGGGATGCCACATCAGCCACACCTACCAATCGGGCGCCAGCGTTTACTTCACCTTCGCCTTCTGCCAACAA
Source organism: uncultured Acidobacteriaceae bacterium (assembly GCA_963784095.1). Classification (GTDB taxonomy): domain Bacteria; phylum Acidobacteriota; class Terriglobia; order Terriglobales; family Acidobacteriaceae; genus Sulfotelmatobacter. The sequence goes on along the minus strand of CAWAQC010000012.1, from coordinate 932,556 downwards.
CCGGCGCGCGAGATGGATCAGTATCTGCGCGTAAAGAAGGCGGTCCAGCAGTCGTTTATCGACCACGGCGCGACGCTCTCGCACCACCACGCGGTCGGCACGGAACACTTACCCTGGCTGGCGACTGAAATCTCGCCGATCGGCGTGCGGGCAATCACGGCCATCAAACACTGTCTTGATCCAGCGAACATTATGAATCCCGGCCGGCTTCAGCCGTCGCAAAACCCATTCGAAGAGTGGAGCTTAGTCGATCGGGTCAGCAAAATCTTGCAACCTTAGTCTGACAGCAGCCTCAGGAAATATATTCCTTGATGTATTCATCCTGCGTATTTGCCAGCGCATGAAGGTCTCCATCGAAGATGACCTTGCCGTCGCGAAGAAACAGAAAACTCACTGGCACTTCGCAGGTTTGTCCTGGCGGAAGCGGCGCCATGCGGTTGGTTTGTTTATCGAAATGATGCGTGGCCATGGTAAACGCATCCTGCAAGCGATGGGTAACCAGTAGCGCGCTGGTCTGGTTCACGTCCCGCTGCTTCACGATCAACTCGATGATGGTATTCGAAGTCACGGGATCCAACCCGCCGGTGGGAGAATCATAAAGCAGCAGCTCCGGCTGCGTAATCAGCGCGCGTGCGATGGCCACGCGCCGCCGCATGCCACCGGAAAGCTCGGAAGGATACAAATCAAGCGTCTGTTCCAACTCCACGAAGCGTAAGACCTCGCGCACCCTGCGGTCGATCTCGTCGTTATAGACACCGTGTACGCCCATCAAACGATAGGCGACATTTTCGCGGACCGTAAGAGAATCGAAAAGCGCGCTTTCCTGAAACACCATCCCGATTTTGGCTCGCAAATCAAAAAGCTGTTCCTCGCTCATCTGGCCGATATCCTGCCCCAACACAACAATTCGGCCGGAGTCAGGGCGAATCAGTCCAATCGCCAGCTTCAGCAGCAAACTTTTTCCCGAGCCGGCAACTCCAAATAGCGCCTTGGTTTGGCCGAGCGGCAGGCGGAACGAAACGCCGCGGAGCACTTCATTGTTTCCGAATGCGAGCGCAACATCCTCGAACACGATCGCCGGCGCCGACTCTTCACTGGTCGCGACCGAAGTGGAATCGAGAGGTAAGGTCGGCGCAGACATGTGGCCTAGTGGAATGAGAGAGTAGCCATCAGCAAGCGCGTAACGAATAAATCAAGCGCCAAAATGAGGACCGAAGAAGCCACTACCGCTTGCGTCGTGGCTCGGCCCACGCCTTGGGTTCCACCGCGCGCGTTCATGCCGTAGAAGCAGCCGATGGTGGCGATAATAAAGCCGAACAGCACCGGTTTGAGCAGTCCCATGAACACATCTTGAAACACCAGCGTCTGCCAGGCGTTGTACCAGTACTGGCGCGCGTCCAGCCGAAGTAAAAGTTTGGCGATGAACAGGCCGCCAACCAAACCGACGAGATCGGAAATGATCGTCAAGAAAAATAGCATGAACACCGTGGCCGCCACGCGAGGCGTAACTAGTTTTTTCATGGGGTCTGTGCCCAGCGCGCGCATGGCATCCACCTGCTCAGTGACAATCATCGATCCCAATTCACTGGCCATGCCGGAGGCGTTCCGTCCGGCCACCATCAGCCCCGTGAGGACCGGACCCAGTTCGCGCACCATCGAAATAGAGACCAGTTGACCGACCAGCGTGATCGACCCGAAGCGCTCCAGCGTATTCGCGGCTTGAAGGGCGAGCACGGCCCCGGTGAAAAATCCGGTCAGGGCGACGATGGGCAGCGAGCCAACCCCAATCAGGTCCCCCTGCAGGACCATATCGCCAAAATAAACCGGCTTGCGAAACAGGTTGGCAATGCTCTGCGCGCAAAAAAGCACGTAATTCTGAACTGTCTGGATTTGATCCTTGGCGAAATCGCTAGGTGAGGTCAGTTCCATGCGTCGGGAAAAGCGGCAGCGGATCGCCACGCTTCCCGAAACTATAGCAGAGAATCCCGCGAGACTTCACCACATGGCCATTGCCAAGGTGAGCCAGCAGGCCGAGGGGTTCCGGTCAGGCCTATTTGTGCTCAGATTTTCCATCACTCTCATTCAAGAGCCGCTTTCTCCTAGCGTCCAATTGGCGGTTGATCTCAATTACCAGGTCCAGGAGTTTCTTGGGGTCTTGTTCCACAGCAGCTCGGGCGCACAGTGCAATCCAACCCTCCTCGACCGGAATCTGCTCGAGGGAACTCGGGATGGGAAAAAGGAGTTTTTGCTCGCCATCATCGCCGACAGCAAGGGTCTTGTCGCCGTCTTTGTTTTCGTCGAAACTCTTCATGCGCTCAAACTTGGATGCAGGCGAAAAAGGCGCGCCAGTGCTGCGAATTCTGTAACCAGAACGGTTTGAGCATGTGCCAGGGGCAGCCTGGGCCTTAGGGAAAGATATTTGCGAATGTCAGGAATTCTCTTAGTAGGAAGGAATCTCTATCCGCGCGACTTCTTCTTGATTTCGATGTTCAGGCGGCGAATCTTTTGGTTCAGAGTGGAGAGCGGGACTTTGAAATGTTCGGAGGCCTCGGTCTGGTTCCAGTTGCACTTCTCCAGCATGTCAACGATGATCCGGCGTTCCACATCTTCGACGATTTCAAACAGCGATGCGTCGGCCGGAGGATCGTGCAGCGCGAATGCGGAAGTTCGGCCCAGCAAGTTGTCGGGCAATAAATCAAGAACGATCTCCTCGCCCGAAGAGAGCACAACCGCGCGTTCAATCACGTTTTCCAGCTCGCGCACGTTTCCCGGCCACGCATGCGACATCAGCGGGCGCAACGCCTCCGGAGTGATGCGCCGTACCGGGCGATCATTCTCCTCGGCGTATTTCTTCAGAAAATAATCGGCCAGCAGAGGGATGTCTTCCCGCCTTTGGCGCAATGGAGGCAGTTCGATGGTGATCACGTTCAGCCGGTAAAAAAGATCCTCCCGGAAGCGGCCTTCCCGCACCGCCGTGCGCAAATCCACGTTGGTGGCGGCGATAATGCGCACATCCACTTGCATTTCCTGCACTCCGCCCAGATGCATGAATTTACGGTCCTGCAGCACGCGAAGAATCTTGGCCTGCGTATCGATACCCATGGAAGCAATCTCATCGAGAAACAGAGTGCCTTTGTCGGCCATCTCAAACAGGCCCTTCTTCGAAGCGATCGCGCTGGTAAATGCGCCTTTTACGTGGCCGAAAAGCGTGGATTCCAGCAAGTCAGCCGGCATGGAACCCGTATTCACCGGCACAAAAGGACGGTCACGCCGTGGCGAGTTCAGGTGCAGAGATTTGGCAATGATCTCTTTGCCGGTTCCGCTCTCGCCCTGCAAAAGCACGGTGGAACGGCTGTTGGCGACTTGCGCCACCAGGTCGAAAATTTTGAGCATTACCTCGCTCTTGCCGACGATGTTTTCGAAGTTGTAGCGCTGCTTCAGCGCGCGCTTGAGCTGAACGTTTTCTTCTTCCGCCCTCCGCCAGCCCACTGCGGCACGCACATCGGCGAGCAGCTTTTCGTTGTCCCAGGGCTTTTGCACGAAGTTGGCTGCGCCGGATTGCATGGCCCGCACTGCGTTCTCCACCGTGCCATACGCCGTGATCATGATCACGGGTAGCCGGCTCTCGTGGGCGCGAATTTCCGCCATAATCTCCATGCCATTGCGGCCGGGCAGCGCGAGATCGAGGAGAACCAGATCGAAGGGATGCTCGCCGATTCGCTGCAGTCCAGCTTCACCGTTTGCGGCAGTTTCCACCGCAAAACCTTCCATCTCCAGCAAAGTTTGCAGAGATTCGCGGATCTCCGCTTCATCGTCAATAATGAGCACCGCGCCCGCCAGGCCATGCCTGCCGTTGATCAAGTTCCCGGAGATGACTGCCGAATCAGACATATTCCGCTTTGGAATGGACTGCCTTTCTACTTAGAGGGAAATCCAGCGTGAAGGTTGTCCCGGCCCCGGGATGGCTTTCCACGCGGATCTTACCCGCGTGCTCCTGAATGATGCCATAAGTGACCGAGAGCCCCAATCCCGTACCCCGCGGTTGCCCGCTGCGCGGTGAAGTTTTCGTGGTAAAGAACGGATCGTAAATTCGCTGTATGTGCTCCGGGGCAATGCCGGCCCCAGTATCGGAGACCACCACGCTTACGCTGTTTCCATTCAGCGTTGCCACGCTGAGCCTGCCGCCATCCGGCATGGCGTCCTTCGCGTTCAAAAACAAATTTAGAAATACCTGTTGCAGCCGGCCTGCATTCCCTTGAATCGGAGGCAGAGTCGGCGAGGGCGTGCTCTCTACTTCGATCTTGCCCACTTTGAATTGGTGATCGAGCAGCGCCAGGGTATCGGCGACGACCTTGTTTACATCCACGTCGCCAATCTCGGTGCCGCTGGTTCGCGAGAAGTTCAGCAGATTATTAACGATCTCAGAGGCGCGGAATGTCTGCCGCGTGATTTTCTCCAGCAACCCCGATTTCTGCGGATCGCCCTGCAATTGCTTGGAAAGCATCTGCGTGTAAGAGGAGATGACGGCCAGCGGCGTGTTCACTTCATGCGCCACTCCCGCCGCCAGCAAGCCGATCGACGAAAGCTTGTCGGATTGCGAAAGCTGCGCTTCGAGTTCGGTCCGCTCGGTGATGTCATCCATGATGATGAGCCGGCCGATTACCTCAAACTTTCGCGTAACCAAAGGCGCCAGGGCCACATTCACCGTACGCACCTCGCCCGCAGGTGTTTTCAAACGAAACTTATACAGATTGCGAATGCCGGGTTCCCGCCGGATGCGATCGAACTCCTCGACAAACTCCGTGGGAAAAACGGTTCGCAGAGGCTGAGTCAATGCCTGCCAGCGGGGCAAAGCGTACATCACTTCCATCTGCGCGTTCCAACTCTCGATGCGGTCTTCCATGTCGAGAGCCATCACGCCCACATTGATCGATTCGACGATGTTCTCGTTGAAGTCCTTGAGCCGCTCGTATTCCGCCACTTTTTTCTGTAGCGAGGCATAAAGCTGCGAATTCTGGATTGCGATTCCGAGATAGCCGCCCAAGGTTTCCAGCAACTCCATGTCTTCGCTGGAAAGGAAATCGCCCTTTGCAGTCTTGCCCAAGCCAAGCACGGCGATCGTCCTCTGCTGCGCCTGGCAGGGAATGTAGTAATTCAGGTCGAGCCGCGCAATGGCTTGCTGCGCGCTGGCGGTCTCGCGAGGAACCTGATGGGTGTTCTCAAAGAAAAGGTGACCTGCCGGCTGCTGCCGAGGTTCGCTGAGGAACGAGAAGTCGATGTTTCCCAGCGAGGAGATGCCAAACGATTTCGCCAGCGTGAATTTCCCCGGTTCATCGCCCGCCAGGAACACAGCGATCCGGTCCACGGCTAGAGTGTGGGATAGCCGATCGACCACCGCAGAGAGCAGTGTGTTTGAATTCGTTACCGAACCCAGTTCGCGGCCGAACTCGAGCAGCGTACGGCGGTAATCGTAGCGGGTGCGATAGAAAAATTGGTCGACCCGGTTCTGAATCAGATTGCGCACCGGATCGAACAACAGCGCCGTCACAATGACCGCGAGGATCAATCCCACCGGGCCTGAACTGGGTTGCCAGTTGTGCACCAGCAACGCGACCGCCGCGACCAGACCGAAATACAATCCGACCACGATCGCAGCGGCCAGCGTGTAAACCACGCCCCGCTTGAAGATCAGGTCCACATCCATCAGGCGATAGCGGAAAATCGCGTATCCGAACGTGAGTGGCAGCAATGCCAGCGAGAGCGCGGAAACCTTCATGGTCGCGCCGGGCATCGAGCCCAACAGATAAGGGACCACGTAAAACAGCGTGTAGGGAACAATGGCCAGGATTGTCCCGCGTGTCACCCATTTCAATTGCTGGCGCAGAATCGTCGTGCTCGCATGCCGGTAGCTATACCAGAGCACCACCGCTGCTCCCAGAAAGAACAGCGACCCGTAAGACATTTCCACGCGGTCGAGGTTCCAGCGCAGGCGTTCACTGGCCTGCAGCCAGCGCACGGCTACAATTTGCGCCGCCACCAGCAGCGCGGATGGAATGTATACCACTGCCAGCAACCATGGATGTTTCCGCACCAACTGCCGTTTCTCAGGAAAAGTCAAAACGAAGTGCAGAAAAAGCGCCGGTTGCAGGACCCCCGCAACGATATTGCCCCAGTAAATGGTCCAGTCGAAGTCGTTCAGTTTGCCCGTGTATTTAAACGAGTAAGCGATAAAAGAAACCAGGCAAAAAATGTAGAAGTGCGTGGAGCCAGGGGCCGTCCAGCGGCGCAGCAGTACATACAAGCCGATGCCCAGGTAGATCAGTGCAATCAGCCGCAGCCAATTATTCAGAGAGCGTTCGGCCGGAACCAGAATGACGCTCGAATCCAAAGGAACCGATTGCCGGAGCAAAGAGTACGAAGCCTTCGACCACACCCCCGTGCGGTAGAGCTGGCGTTCCAGGCCAGACATGCTGCGCACATCTTGCCCATTCACGGAGACCAGTTGGTCGCCGGGCTTGATCCCGGCCTTGGCGCCAGGCCCGCTGTTTTGCACCCGATCGGCGGTGAGATAGCCGCCCTGTTCCACCCACCAGACGCCATCCTCGGGTACCTGGAACCTCCACTCGGAGTTCAGATTGAACCCGGCAAAAACCACTGCCGCCACCGTCAGAACGAATAATACGACGGCAAAAAAGCGGACTTGGCTTTCCCGATTCATGACTTTTGGCTGTGACCCCAGAGGTGGACTGCTTGGCCGGAAACACACCTCTAGCTCTTCGGTATCCAACTGAGATCCAACCTGCAACTTCGCTGCCATGCGGTTTGCCAATTTGGGAATGCTAACTCACACATCTAAAGCACTTCCAAGAGTATAGATGGCTTTCCAAAAACTATGTACGTTTTTGTGGAGATGGGTGTGGGATTTTGTATCTAACTCGTGGGCAATATATTAGGCGGCTTCCAGAGTTTATAACTAGAGGGTTAGACGGCTCTCAATGCCGGGCCGAATGCGCAGGACGAGCGCAGAAATGCGCCCGCGCAGATTATCTGCACGGGCGCAAACATCTTTCGGTGCTCCTCGGCGACAGTGCCTCAATGCTCAGACGCACATGCCGATCTAGGAAGGCCAGGGTGCGGCCTGGCTTTTCCCGTGACTAAGACTGACCCGGATCACATTCATCAGTTCGTCATTGTCGGCCGGCTTCTGAAAGAATGCCGCCGCTCCTGCCTTTAATGCGCGTTCCTCGTTGGTTTGAGGGTCCCGCGCACTAAGAACGATCACCGGGATGCCTGCCAGCGCATCGCTGTTCTGCAGGCGATCCAAAACCACAAAACCGTCTCCCACCGGTAGTCCCAAGTCGAGGATGATCAAACTGGGGCGCTCTTTTTGAGCCGCCGCAATTGCCGTATAGCCATCGGTCGCCGTAGCGACTTCATAATTATTGGCGCGCAGCCGCAAGCGCATCGCCCGCACTAGATCGGGATCGTCATCCACTACCAGAATCTTTGGTTTCGGCATTGCAATTCTCCTTTGGGAATAAATTGGGATCATCAAATTCGGCTTTCAATTGGACGGCTTCGCACTCTTCAGGGCGAACAGTTGTTTCCGTTCCATGGTTCGTAAAATCATCTGGGTTACGCAATCGGCAACGCCTTGCACCTGGTGCTCCAATGATTCATCGGCTGAATGGGCAGGAAGTTGAATCGGAAGTGTGGCGATTTCCACCGTGCATTTTTCCTGCAGGTGATCGACCCGCTCCAGTTGCTCGCGAATCCGCTTGGTCATAATGCCGGAGCGTTGCAGGTCGGTCGAGGCCACAATAAAAAATGTTTCCGAAGAGCCCGCGGTTCCCATCGGCGGCAGGACCAAATCCTTATCCAGATACACGCATCGCCGCACCACCTCCAAACACTGCTGCCACACTTCCTTCCAGTAACCGCCTGGCGGAGTTGACTGCGGCAACAGTTCCACCCGCACCAGCACGAATGCCGGGCGCAATTGGTCCTGATACGTGATCACCGGCGCAAGCAGCTTCGCCAGCGAATAAACGGGCAGCGTGAAAGTGAACGTGCTGCCTTGTCCGGGTTCGCTCGAAACCCAGATTCGCCCATCGTGCAGCCGCACGATTTCTTTGCAGATAAAAAGTCCCAGCCCCAATCCGGAGCGATTGTTGTCCACCGAGTCCGGGTCCTGGTAGAGACGCTCGAAGATAAGATTTTTCGCCTCCGGACTGATCCCGCGCCCGGTATCGCTGACCGAGATGTAGATCGAGCCCGGATCGGCGTCCACCATGTTGGCTTGCAACATCACTGCGCCCTCACTCGGCGTGAACTTGATCGCGTTGTCGACCAGATTGATCAGCACTTCGAGCACGCGGTCGGGGTCCCCATGCACCAGCGGAATCCTTTGATCGAGGCCGATCTCCAGTCCGATGCGCTTTTCGTTGGCCAGCGGACGAAGCATAGCAACCGCCTGATGAATCAGTTCGCTCAACGAAACGCAGCGCGGTTCAATCGTCATCTTCCCGCTCTCAGCCCGCGCCGCTTCAAGCAAGTCGCGGATCATCGCGTGCAGCTGATTCACGCTCTTCAGAACGGTCTTGAGGTGATCGCCCTGATCGGGTGCAATCGGGCCAGCGATGCCGTCCAGAAGCAGGGTCACATATTGGTGAATGCAGGTCAGAGGCGTCCGCAGCTCATGCGACACGTGGGAAAGAAATTGGTTCTTGAATTCAATTTTCTGTTTCTGGCTGATTTCCAGCGCGCGCAGTAGCGCCTGCCGCTCCACCGCGTAGCGAATCGCCCGCTCCAGATGCTGGCTCGAAAGGTTTCCCTTAACGATGTAATCCTGCACTCCCTGATGCACGGCTTTTATTGCCAGAGCTTCATCATCCTGCCCGGAAAGCACGACCACCGGAACGTTGGGCGAGTGTTCCATCACCCGGCGAAAAGTTTCCGCGCCCCGGCTATCGGGCAGGTTCAGATCGAGCAGAACCACAGAGGGCGTTTCTGCGGTAAGCGAGGCCAGCCCATCCGCCAGCCGGCTGACGCAGTTCACCTTTACCGGGTTCTGGCCTTCCACCAGGCGCAGCCGTACCAAATCCGCGTCTCCGGGGTTATCTTCAATCAGCAATACATTGGTGGCGGGATGATCCATTATTTTTCTTCTCCTTTGGGAGGCAGACTTGCCGAACCGAACCAGAATTGTTCGATGGCTCGCATGGTTGAGAAATAATCGCGAAGGTTTCCGGGCTTGCTGATGTAGCAATTCGCGCCCAGCTCATAGCTGCGCGAGATGTCCCGGCCTAACTGAGAACTGCTGAAGATCACCACCGGAATCCTGCGCAGGTCCGGCCCAGCCTTCATCGCGGCCAGCACGGCCAGGCCATCTCTTTTTGGCAGATTCAAATCCAGGATGACCAGATCGGGCTTGGTCGCATCGGCGAAATTGCCTTTGCGGTTTAGAAAGGCCAGAGCTTCGAGCCCGTCGCCCACGCTCTCGATTTTCCCTGAGTACGCAGCAGCCGCGAGCCCTTCGCGGGCCAGGGAAATATCGGCCGGATTGTCATCGACGATAAGAAGATGAAATGTCATATTCATGCGTATGTCGTTTGCGCTTTATCGGGAACACGGGCCGGCATGACGAAGCGGAAAGTGGAACCGGCTTCGGGCTGCGATTCGACCCAGATCTTCCCGCCGTAACGCTCGACGATTTTTTTGCAGATGGCCAGGCCAATCCCGTTGCCGGGATATTCAGCGCGCGCATGTAGCCTCTGAAAAATCACGAAAATATTCTCCGCGTATTCGGGATCGATGCCGATCCCGTTGTCCTCTACGCTGAACACCCAGTTTTGATCCTGTCTTTCCGCGCGCACTGAGATCACCGGCGGTTTTGCGCCGCGGAATTTAATGGCATTTCCAATCAGATTTTGAAAAAGCTGAACCATCTGCGTGCGATCCGCCAGCACCATTGGAAGGTTCGAGCACGTAATGGCCGCGCCACTCTCTTGAACTGCAGGAGCCAGCACTTGCCGCACCTCTTCGATCACGGCATTACAATCTACCGCTGTCCGAGCGTCCTCTTTCCGGCCAACCCGGGAAAACGCAAGCAGGTCTTGGATCAGAACCTGCATGCGGACGGCTCCGTCCTGGGCGTAGCCGATGAATTTGTTAGCGGTTTCATCGAGCTTGCCGCTATACCGTTCCGAGAGCAGTTGCGTGTAGGCCGTCACCATCCGCAGAGGCTCCTGCAGGTCATGCGAAGCGACGTAGGCAAATTGCTCGAGGTCGGCATTGGAGCGCGCCAGTTCCTCCGCCTTACGGGACAGCTCTTGGGCTTGCGCCGCTAATTGCCCCTCAGCGTGTTTGCGTTCCGTAACGTCGCGCCCAATGTTCGAAGCTCCAATGATGTTGCCGTTCGCGTCCTTGATCGGCGAAATCGTGACCGAAACGTCCACTTTCTTGCCATCTTTGCGTACCCGCACCGTATCGAGATGGGTGAACCCTTCCCCGCGCCGGACTCGCATGAGAATGTCGGTTTCTTCTTCAGCCCGCTCCGGCAGCAGCAGCATTCGCAGAGGTTTGCCCAGGACCTCGGCCGCCGAATAGCCATACAATTTTTCGGCGCCGGGATTCCATGCGGTGATGGTGCCTTCCAATGTCTTGGCAACGATGGCATCCTCGGAAGACTGGACCACCGCCGCCAGATAGCTGCGTGCCTCCTCCGCTCGCTTGCGTTCGCTGATGTCAGCGCGGATCGCCATGTACTGACGCGGTTTTCCGTCAGCTTCAAGAAATGGGACGACTGTCGCATCCACCCAGTAAATCGATCCGTCTTTGGCGCGGTTGCAAATCTCGCCGCGCCATACTTCGCCATTCGCGATGGTGTGGTACATCTGCTGAAAGAAGTCTTTGGAATGGTGGCCGGAGTTGAGGATGCGATGGTTTTGCCCCAGCAGTTCGTCGCGCGAATATTTGCTGATGGCGCAAAACTTCTCGTTGACATAGGTGATTGTTCCCTGAACATCAGTGGTTGCTACAATCGCATGCTGGTCGAGGGCGAATTTCTGATCGGCCAACTCCCTGAGCGCCTGCTCGCTTGTAGTCAGACTTTTCTTTAGCGCTTCTCCGGCTCGTTCCCGCTCGACGATCTCGGACTCAAGGGCCGCCGTGCGTTGCTCGACGCGCTGTTCCAGTTCGGCGTTCAGGGTGCTGAGTTGCGCCCGAGTCCGCGCGCTGACGTCAATCTCGCGGTTGACGGCGAGCTTGGCCAGTACCCACAAGCCTGTTCCAAGAACGGCGCCTATGATCGCGATGACCCTCATCAACCGCTGTCCCGCGGTCGATCTTTGGAGGCGCTGGATCAGTAACCGTGATTCCTCAGCGTACATATCCTGCGTGGTTGCACGTACCGCATCGAGGAGCCTCTCGATTTCCAGAGCGTCGCTTCCGCCGGAATAAGCGCCCAGCTTGCGGCGTTTGGCGACGATGTTCTCGGCGAATTCGAGTGCGGTGTCTACCTGCGTCCCGAGCACGTCCAGTCGCCGCTGCTGACTAAGATTGTCAGCCGTCAAATGGCGTAAAGTGTCCTCGTCCTGGTAGATGGCGTCCTTCGTGATCTGGCGGTGCGCCAGCAGTGGCTCTTGCCCGCTCAGGGCGAAAGCCCTTGCGCTGGTATCCGCTTCGATCACATGCCGGGTCGTGCGCTGGATCGCCCCCATCACTTCATGAGTGTGGGACACCCAATAGGCATCTTGCTCCGCCCGTTTTGTGCCCCGCCACGCAGAAAAGCCGATGAAGAGTGTCAGGAGCACGGCTACGATGAACCCGGCGGTGACCCTCCGCCGAAGTGGGGCGTCAATCGGAGCGTCGAACCGCCTGCGTTCGGCAATCTCCCGTTCCAGCTTTCGATTCTCAGCCTGCATATGCATTCGACCAGGCAACGAGACGACTTTCGGTGCCAAGGGTATGAGCATCGCCGCCGTGACCACGGATATCGCTGCTGTTCCGGCCTTGATCACGCCCGCCAGCAGGTAACTGCCGTGCCAGACGTTCCATATCTCCATGAGGTGGGTGGTGCCGCAAGCCAATATGAAGCCGCCGAACATCAGGAAAATAGTGTTGAATGGCAAATCGCGACGCTTCCGAATGAAATAAACCAGGATGATGGGAATGCAGTAATGGGAAAGCGTAATCAGGCCGTCAGAAATAACGTGCAGCCAAACCAGCCAGGGATCCCACAGATAACAGTAGCCATGAGGCATGTAATCAACGGGATCCTCGGCAGAGTGGCCGCCCGCCGTTGCCGCCCAGCAAAGCGCACCTGCGGCAAGAGAGATCGTGATCCCTGCTTGAACGAGGCGAGATGCAGCACGCTTCACGACTGAAATGACTCCTGAGGCCTTCGCTTAACTGAGAAAAGCGCGAACGGGACGGCTGCCATCGCGCGAAGCGATTTAGCATCACCAATTAAGCTATCGGCGGCGGCGAGGCAGCCTTTATCGCCGAGTCCTGTGAATTGCCGGTCAGAAGTGCTATGTCGAACGGAGCGGAGAAATGCAGAATTCCTGCGTAAAGGCAAGAAAGCATAGAGCAATGTTTGGGGAGATTAGTTTGCTCTCAAATTGTTTGCTGTGGATAAAAGTCGAGGGCGCGCGAGCTCCTAATCTCACCGCAAAGGGCACGAAGAAAGCGCAAAAACCACAGCCTTAGAGTTCCTTCGTGGCCTTGGCGGTGAAATGGATTTAAGATGCCCCTGAGCGCTGGCTATCCGGCTTTGCGTTCACTCTCTTTCGGCTCGGACGGCAGATCTTCATCCCATTCAAACGAAAGCGCCCGCGCCGTGGTTTCGATCGGCTCAAGTTCGGGAATGTCATCGGCGACGCTCGTGCCCAACTCGGCAAACTTCCGCGCAGAGACCAGCACCCGGCTCTCCAGAGAACCCACTGCCTTGTTATAGGACTCGACGGCCCGATCGAGTCCCGTACCGACCGAAGCGATATGTGAGGCCAGCAGGCGCAAACGATCGTGCAATTCTTTTCCGAGAGCGCTGATCTGCTGCGCGTTCCGCGCCAGCTTCTCCTGGTTCCATCCATAGTTGATAGCTTTCAGCAGCGCGATCAGCGTAGTCGGCGAGGCGGGAATCACCCGCTGCAGAACTCCCTGCTCGATCAGAGTGGAATCCTGCTCCAGCGCCGCGCTGAAGAATGTTTCGCCGGGAAGAAACATGACGACGAACTCGGGCGTGGAATCGAATTGCTCCCAATAATTCTTGCCGCTGAGAATCTTCATGTGGTCTCGAACCTGCCGCGCGTGATTCGCCAGGCATGCGCGGCGCGCATCTTCGTCGGTGGTCTCGAAGGCGTCGAGAAAAGCCTGCAATGGAGTTTTAGCATCGACCACAACGTTCTTACCACCGGGCAGCTTCACCACCAGATCGGGCCGCAATCTTCCGTTCTCGCTGTGGATCGTCTCCTGCTCGGTAAAATCGCAATACGAGAGCATGCCGGCAATTTCCACCACACGCCGCAACTGAATTTCTCCCCAGCGTCCCCGCACATTCGGAGTGCGCAGGGCGCGCACCAGGTTTCCCGTCTGCGATTGCAATTCTTTCTGCGTGGTGATCAGCGATTGCACCTGCGCTCGCAGCTCACCGTAAGCATCACCTCGCGCAACTTCCATCTGCTGAATCTGTGTGTCGACCTTATTCAGCGAATCGCGCACCGGAGCGACTAGATCAGCCACGGCCTTCTGGCGGCTCTCGAGATCGCCGCGAGCCTCAGTCTGAAAGCGCTCCAGCCGCTCCTTGGCCAGCACGAGGAAAGACGAGCTGTTGCTCTTCAAAGCGTCTGCCGCCAAAGCTTTGAATGCGTTCTGCAATTCCTCTCCAGCCCGGGTGACTAATTCAATCTTTTCGACGTTGGCCTTCCGTTCCGATTCGAGCACCGACTCGAGCCGCGCGCGGGCTGCAATCAAGTCACTATGGGACTGCTGAAGCCGCGCCACGCCTGCCTTCTCAGCCGCTAATTCCTTTTCCATCAAAGACAAACGGGCGCTCAGCGCGGCCGTGCGCGAACGCAGCGCCAGCCAAGCAATCAAGCTTCCAAACAACAGGCCGATGAACCCTATGACACCTGGACCCATAGCGAAGGTAACTTCTCTGCGTGAATTTCAGCCCTTAGCGTAACACCAGCGGCAACTTCGGGCCTGAGTTTCGCACCCATTTCAGGCCCAGTAGGCACGCGATGGCAGGAACATACCAACTCGGCGACCCGCGTCCTGCTGAAAGGGCGAACTGCCCGCCGGCAAACAGAAAAGCTGCCGCTTGCGGGCTCGCATGGACTCTTCTGCTGATTCTAGGCTCCCCCGAGATGCCATCTTCCTCTGGATCGCTCGTCGCGCAGACCCGGTCAACTGAATTAAAACAATCTGGATTACAGCAATCAGGCTACGAACCGACTCTGCGAGCTGCCGCGGCGGCAGACATTCCTTTTACCGACTACGACTCCGCCGCGGAACAAATGCTTCTCGACCTCGCGAACCAGGCAAGATCAAAAACAGGCGCCCCCGCGCTCAAGCTGGATTCCGGCCTCTCGCAAGCCGCCCGCGCCCACGCCGAGGCCATGCTTTCTGCCCGCCAGCTCTCGCATCAACTGCAAGGTGAGCCCTCCCTCGTACAGCGCATCGCAGCCGCAACCCGCACTCCACTCGACCAGGAGGCCGAAAACGTCGCGCTCGATTACGACCCGGAAGACGGCCACCGCCATCTCATGATGTCGCCTCCGCATCGCGCCAACCTGCTTAACCCGGCATACAACGTAATTGGCATCGCAGCGGTGCACGCCGGAGACCGGCTCTACATCGTGCAGGATTTCGGCCACGCCCTCCCCACCTATTCCGCAGCGGAATTCAAAAGCAAGATTGCGGCGGCCATATCGCTGGCCCGGCATCGAGCCAAACAGCCTGATCTCGCCCGCGAGGATCTGGCTACTGCCGATGAACCTGCCTGTTCAATGGCGAAAGCAGATAAGCTCGGAAGTTTCTCACCTCGGGAGCTTGCGCGCTGGAATACCGTGGTGACTTATACCAGCCTGCACCCGGAGATCCTTCCCGCCAATGCTGGAGCAGCGCTCGCCGCGCGCAATCTGCGAAGCTACTCGATAGGAGCCTGCTACGCCCGCACCGAAACGTATGCCACGGGCGTGTACTGGGTCGTGTTGGCGCTGGAGTAAGTCAACCCTCTCGCCGACAGAAGGCTTGCACTGGCGCGCGCCGTCACCGGCTTGCCGCCGCAGGCGGATCGCTGGCGCCATATACCTTGATCCAGTGGCTCCGCACCTTCGGCCTCGCCCGCCTGCCATTCTGGTCAAACACAATCAGATTGGTGTCTTGCAGCGGCATGTGACAGTCAACGCAGTCACTCGCGACCTTATGATTCCGCTGCGGAAACATCCCGGTGCCAGGCTTGTGGCAACCCAGGCATTTATTGGAGAACGCGGCAACGTCGTGCTGCACCAAGTGAACATCATGGCAGGTAAGGCAAGTCATTCCAGATTGTTGAAAGCACCGGCTTCGCTCCAGCATTTCTACTTGGCTGCCGTGAACGTCAATTGGCGCCGTGGCATCCGGCTCGGGTAATTTGAGATATTTATCGAGCGGCTCTCCTGGAATATAGGAAAACTCCGGCCGCAATGAAACCCCGGCTCCCGCGTGGCACCACGCGCAAAGATCCATTTGCCAGGCACGCGAGAAGTTTGCTGGATTGAGAATCCCCGAACCGGCGCTCGTATTCGATTTCTCCGCCGCGCGGGCGGCATGGTCTCGCCCCGGACCGTGACATTTCTCGCATGTGATGCCGAGCGTGAAACCGCTCTTGCGATAACGATTGGGCGGAGGCGCAAGCGAGTCGAAATAAGTTGCATGACACTCCAGGCAACGCGGAATCACCGGCCTCCCAAAATTCGCGACGCCATCGCGATAGCCGGGACTATTCACCCAGCCCAACTCATCCCAGTAAGAAACCGGCAACTCAAAGAGCTCGTCTGCCTTCCAGAACAGGTACGTTTGCCCTTTGCCTCCCGAGCCCACAACGAACGCAAAACGCTCGCTGCGCTCGGTAATGAATGGGTCTTCGCCTTCAACTGCGGTCTGAAAGAACTCGTCGCCTTTTTGTTCCATTCGAAAAAACAGATCGGAATTGGAGGTCTTCATCACATTTGCGCCCGCCGTGAACTTGCCCAGGATCGAAGCCGCACTCGGCAAGCGGGAGCTCAAATAGTGGGCGGTCTGATGATATGTACCTGCCTTATCCGCGTGGCATGACTGACATGCGGCATCGCCCACATATTTTGCCGGTTCAGAATGCTGCTCAACTTGCGATGAATGTTCCGCCACCGGCAAAGCCGGGGATGTTTGTGATGAACCACTCCGGCCGAGCGGGGCTGCAATCGCCAGCACCACCGCCGTGAGCAATACATACAGATTCATGTCAGACAGTCAGGATAAGCACAGTCATGATAAACAAACTGACGATAAACATTCTGCCTTGCGAGTCTCCTCGCCCAGTTGTATCTCCAGGAAAGCGGACTGACCGGAGCCTTCCAACCTCTCCTCGAATCTGGCGTCTGTGCTAACCTTCCCCTACCCACCGTCTGCGGATTCCCATGGAAGCTTCGCAGCCAGACCGCCCCGAGCAAGCCGGCGCCAACCCACTCCACGCACGCCAGCTTCGCATCGGCACGGCTGGCTGGTCCTACAAAGATTGGGACGGAATTTTCTATCCTTCCGGCATGCGCGGCCGCCGCGAACATCCGCTCGAATACCTCGCCCGCTTCTTCGACACCACCGAAATCAACACCTCGTTCTACGGACCACTCAAACCCGAGCTCGCAAAATTGTGGTGCCGCAAAGTAGCCGCCGTAAACCAGAATTTCCTCTTCACTGCCAAACTCTATCGCGCCTTCACCCACTCGCCGATTGCAGTCATGGAACCAACCTCCGCCGCAACCATCCGCCCGACCGATGAAGACGAACGCCTGACCCGCGAAGGCCTCGATGCCATCGCCAACCAAGGCAAGCTCGGTGCGTTGCTCATCCAGTTTCCCATCTCCTTCAAAAACACTTCGCTCAACCGCGAATACATCGAGCGCCTGCTGCGCCAGTTCATCGAATATCCCCGCGTGGTCGAGGTGCGCCACTCCAGTTGGAACGATCCCGCCACGCTGGCCTCCTTCACGCAGGAAAACATCGGTTTCTGCAACATCGACCAGCCGCTGCTCGGCCGGTCCCTCGCGCCCACCGAGCACGTCACCAGCGCCATCGGCTACATCCGCCTGCATGGCCGCAACTATGAGCATTGGTTTGCCGATCAAAGCTCGGCCGATCAAGGCTCCGACTCCGACAATCGCAAGCCGGCAACAGTCAACGACCGCTACAACTATCTCTACAGCGAGCGCGAACTCTCCGCCTGGAAAGACCGCATCCTCAACATCGCGGAGAAAGCCCAGGCGACATACGTCATCACCAACAATCACTTCGAGAGTAAAGCCGGAGTGAACGCGCTCGAACTCAAGGCCATGATCAGCGGCAAGAGAGTGCTCGCGCCGGAAGCCCTGATCCAGCGATATCCGGAGCTGAGAAACATTGCCGACGCCGCAGAGGACGACGGGATGCACAGACTGTTTTGAAAGGGCGTTGTGCGAAGACTGGACGTACGCGCAACTGTGTCAGGCCGTCATGCAGGTAAGCCCAAGTCATTCCGTGGCCGGCGAGTAAAGAGCCGAGCGTTTGAATGGGCAGCCTGCCTCCCAGAAAAGTCGGGGAGATCGAAGTGGGTAATCGTGGGTGCAAGTCCCGAAGAGATGGATGGTGGGGACGACCTGAGGGTCCGCTGCCGGATTCAACTGAGTGACGAGCTTGGTCTGGACATCAAAGACCTTCTGCAAGAGCGAAATGGCGCTGCTTCCGGCGTTGACGCCGCAGTGTCGCCACAAAACGCTTGACAGCGCACGCCGTCGTTAGAGACGGGATGACAAGATCTTTTTGGCTTCATATCTGAGCGTCCAAAGCCGGTTGGTGTTTGGAGCGCTTGTATCGCAACGGTGAACCGCTGCGCTACCCAGAAGGCCCTCGCGGCACCGTGGAAGCCTTCTGTAACTGCCCACTCAAGCCAAAGCCAGACTTGATTGGAGCACTCTCCCTCGAGGTCCCTCGATCTGGCTCCAACCTTCGACGCACGTTCCGACATCCCAGTCGCGTCTGCCCGGAGGAAACCTATGCCACGCACGTCCCTGGTGCTGACAGCGTTGGTAATCACTGCCACTTTTGCCTTTTCCGGCAGCAGCTTCGCTGCTACTTACAAAATTCTCTAGACGTTCTCAGGATACTCCGACGGCGCCCTGCCCCAAGGCACGCTGATCTTCGACGATCAGGGGAACCTTTACGGCACCACGACCGCTGGCGGGATCGATCAGGGCGGCACAGTCTTGCATCAGTAATTTCGACTTTGACACCGCCGATGGTGCGGTCTCCATTTCTCCCGTCCTGTATTTCGGAGGCAATTACTACGGCGTAACCGAGCAGGGCGGGAATCAAGACGACGCCTGCAACCTTTCCTTCGGCGAGGGCGTGGTCTTTGAAGTCATGGCGCAGGGCGCAACGTTCAACGAAACGACACTTCATACGTTCAGCGGACCCGATGGCTGCGGCCCGATCGGGGCCTGGTCGCCGACAAGAATGGCAATCTGTTTGGCACAACCGCTTTCGGCGGCTGCACCAACGACGGGGTTGTGTTCGAAATCACGCCCTAATCTGCAGAATGGTTTTGCATCTGGGCAGCCGCAGTGAGTGAGAAGGCTTAGGCTGCTTGTTCGTGGATGCCGAACTCCGGATGGCCGAGGAGATCTTTGCGGAGTTGTTCGAGTTGCGTGGTCGCCTCCCGGATTCGCTGGGCGCAGGCATAGCCGAGCGGGGGCAGGAATCCGTCGTATTTTTCGAGCAACAGGCGGGCGTTTTCTTCGATGACTGCGATCTGGGCGCGAGTCTGGTCGGCGGCAGCGGACATTCGGCTCATCAATTTCTCGAGTTGCGAATCGCGCTGGGCTAAGGCTTGTCTGCTTTGTGCGGTGTGCCGTTCGAGGGCGCGCTCGTAGAAGCGGATTAGCAGAAAGAGGCATGCGGTTAGTACCAGCAAACCCAAATTGGCGGCGATGGTTTGCGACATGGCCTGGCTGGAGGTGGTGTTCCGCTGTTTTTCGAGCGCGGCCAAGCGGGCGTTTTCCAGGGAGGACAAGGAAGACACAAGAGAACGAGCCTGATCCGTGTATTGTTTGCCTTGGTTGGTTTGCACTAGCTGGAAGGCGCGATGACGGTATCCCTGCTGGCGCAGAGCGATGGTGCGCTCGATCTCGGCTTGTTTGGAGGCGGCTAGGGATTCGAGTTGGGTTTCGAGCGCTTGCTCGGATTGCGGGCGACTGGCCAATGCCGAGCGAAGGTTGGCGAGGTGGGTTGCGATCGTGTTTTTCGCGTCGGTGTAGGGCTGGAGGTAAGCAGGGTCGTCGGTGAGGAGATAGCCGCGCTGGCCGGTCTCCATGCCGGTGAAATCCTGCCAGACGCGGGCTATATCGGCTTGCACGCCGGAGCTTTCGAGGCTGAGCGCCGCGGTTGCCTCGATTCGCTTTAAGTGATCGATGGCGAGATAGGTATTGCACGCCATCAGGATTAGCAGCGCCACGGCTGCAATTTGCAGGGCAGCTTTGCGGATCGTCACGTTGGGCTCCTAGGACTTGGTTGAGCCTATCCTAGCGCAAGTGAGTGGCGAGCGGGCGGCTTAAGGCAGAGCCAGAGGGAACAACTGGGAGTCTCCGAGCGATTTTCAGGGCGCCCGGAGACCCGCGGGGGAGGGCCCGCGTATCCGGACAATCCTTGCCTCCGGAATTTGTAAAGGCCGGAGGCTAGTAGCGGCCTTGCCTGGCCCAGAGGCGCACGCGGTCTTCGACCGAGAAACTCTCGACAGGACTGGCGGCGAACTTCGATTCCAGGGAAAAGGTGTGCGCCTCAAGCGGCACGGAGAAGTGCAGCTTGGTCTTGATGAAGCTGCGGACGAAAAGCTCGGTATAACGCTCAAGTCCCAGAACTTCAAACTGGACAACATGCACGAGGCCATGAAACAGAGAGCGGTCGGTGAGTTTCTCGTTGAAGACGACAACGTCGAGAAAAGTCAACGAGTGCATGTGAGTCCACTCCGGCAGATTGACGAAGCCCAAAACGCGTGCTTCCTCGTAGAAGGGAGGATTCGTAATCCGCTCGCCATCAGGTTCGACGATGCGCACGCGATCGAGAAGGGCGGGCGAAAAATACGGCCACATCGCCGCCTTCCGGCGCCCGGGAAGAGGGGTTGCGGAGGGAATGAAATGTTCGCGCTGCGCGCTCAGATACGAGGAAACCCGTTCAATGGCCTCCGCAATTTGACTTTCGGAAAGTTCAGAAGAGGCTGCCGCGGCTTCCGCCTGCGGAACTTTCTTTTCCAGGGACGAGTAGTATTCATCGAGCGAAGCCGCGGCCTGAGCGGATTTGCGCAGCGTATCGCGGCGGCCGAAGCGGGCGAGATCGTCGCTCGAGAACCGCAGGCGCAACTGCTGGGTGGCGCAAGATGCGCTGAGCAGCTCGAGTTGGGCATGCTGCAACTCTGCATTCATTTGGACGATCGCCACCCGATCGTCAGGGTTATCCCACGAAAACATCGACTGCACTCCTAATGTTGGCATTCCCAGAGGCGGACTTTTCTATTATGTATACGGTGTTATATTCACTGTGTCAACATAATAATAAAACTACGGCGTGAGCGCAAGCGCCGTCTGTACACGGATACGTATACGGTGTATACATAACATTTGAAGATTGTTTTCCGGAGGAAAACGTGCCCCGCCGACCCGATCCTGATTTGGAAGAGAAAATCTTGAATGCCGCGCAGAAGTTATGGAAGAAGGGCGGGGAGCAGGCGCTCACCATGCGAGCGGTCGCCAAGGCAGCCGGAACGAACACGCCAGCGGTGTACCGGCGCTTCCGTGATCGGGGCGACATTTTGAGGGGATTGCTGTTGCGCGTGCGGCTTGAGATTGCCGCCGAGCTGGAGCAAGCCGTATCCGCCGAAGAGGCTTGCGACCGGTATCTCGATTATGCGCTGCGGCATCCCTGGGAATACGAATTGTTCTACCAGCGCGATTATGAATTGCATCATTCGCCGCGATCGCGTGGCCGGGCGCAGTCCACGGGGCGGCCGGCCCGGGATGAGATGAGGCGAAAGCTCCGCGAGAGGTTCGCCGATTCGAGAGACAATATCGAACGATTGCTGATGGCGCTGTGGATGCTGGCTCACGGAACAGCGATGCTGTTGATTGCGAAGTCGATTCTTCCCGAGGAAGCGTCTCGAGCGCGGGAGGTATTTACGGCCTCGGTGAGAGCCATGCTCGACGGTCGAGGCTTCATTCGGAAAATCAATGAGTGATCCAGAAACGAGTGTCCCGGCCGCGCAATTTTTCCTATCATTTCGAAAACCATGAAGGGTGGGGACACGGCTGAGAATCCGCGCGCTTATTTTCCTCATCAAACAGCTTTCAACAACAGCTTTCGAACGGAGAAGCTTTTATGTCGATTCGACCGGTGAAGCGGGTGATTAAATCGAAACCTACGATGGAGGGTGCGGGGGTGCATTTGCGGCGGGCCTTCGGGTTTGGAAATACGAAAGAGACCGACCCGTTTCTTTTGCTGGACGATTTTCGCAACGATGTGCCGGAGGATTATCTGGCGGGGTTTCCGTGGCATCCGCATCGGGGGATCGAAACGATCACTTATGTGCTGGCGGGGACGGTGGAACATGGCGACAGCATGGGCAACCGCGGCGCGATTGCCGCCGGCGACGTGCAGTGGATGACGGCGGGGAGCGGCATTATCCATCAGGAGATGCCGAAGGGCGATCCGACGGGGCGCATGCATGGATTTCAGTTGTGGGCGAATTTGCCCTCGGCGCTGAAGATGACTGCGCCGCGATATCAGGAAGTGAAGGCGCTGGACATTCCCGAAATTAAAGACGATGACGGCACGCATGTGCGCGTGGTGTGCGGAAGTTTCTGGGGAAAGAAAGGGCCGGTGGATGGGATCGCGGCCGATCCGATTTATCTGGATGTGTCGGTGGGGCCGGGGAAAAGAAAATCGTTACCGGTGGAGACCACGCGGCATGCGTTTGCCTATGTGTTTGGCGGGAGCGGAAAATTTTGCAATGCGAGTGGGCCGCTGGCCGTGCCCACCGAAGCGGTGAAGTGGCTGGACACGACACCTCCGGTGGAGGCGGACAACCGGTCGCTGATTTTGTTCGATCGCGGCGATGAGGTCACGGTGCAGGCTGGCGATGATGGAATCCGGTTTCTGTTGGTCTCGGGCAAGCCGCTGGAGGAGCCGGTGGCGTGGTATGGTCCGATTGTGATGAATACGCAGGAGCAGCTGCGGCAGGCGTTTGAGGAGCTGCAGGAGGGGAAGTTCTTGAAGGGGTAGTTCCTTTGCCGTAGAGGTAGCTGCGGTCCGCTGCTGTTGACTTATACTTACGCAGCCGTGAAAGTGCGAACTTCGGTTTCGAGAGCTGCTCAGGAAAAGGTCTTAATTGCCTCCGAAGGCGCTGCTGTTTGTGCGTTTTCTTAGAAGGCCGCGACGAGGTTCGAAGCGGCCAGATTGCGCACCTCAACCACGACAGGGGCGACTCCCGGTTCAAGAACCTGGTGTACTTGTGTCTCGAACATCACAACGAGTACGACACCCAGACCAGCCAATCGAAAGGCCTAACAGTAGGTGAGGTGCGAGAGTACCGCAACCGACTTTACGCAAGAAACGGCGAGTTCATGGCCCCGGCGGAGGTTGCGGTCCTGGCACAGCCGGAGGAAACACGTGACTCGGAGGAGGCTTCAGAGTACGAGCGTGTACCTGCGCGCTTTGGCAACGACTTAGAGTTTACGAGGAGGCCGTGGCGATATCCGCTGTGGCAGGTTGCAAACGAGCCTGAACTCTTTGCCTATAAGGCAGGTAACAGGGCTGATGGCGTGTGCCTAATCGAGCGTATTAACCTGCCGGATGGAAGAGTCGTCATTTCGTGCACCGCAGTCACGGGTAACCCGGGTATCAGCATAACGAATTCCGTCGAGGAGTTGTGTTTCCAAGTGTGCGAGCGATTCGAAATTCCCTCCGAGCGCTTGGTGTGGCTGGAACATTATGACTACGAGGATGACGCGGAATGGAGTTTGGTTGAGTTCAAGCGAACGCCTCCGGAGAGGCCTTTTGAAGACCCTACTTGGACTCGCATGACTCCCGAAATGTGGAAAGGCCTGCGGCTGAAACCGAAAAAGCGGCTGGGCAGATGGCACAACAGCTCCGATCCAAGATCACCAAGTTATTTCGCTGGCCAGACGAGGCGATCCTGTAGAGTCGACGAGATCGCTTAGCGCTGGGATTGTGCTTCCATGAATGAGCGCAGAATGGCGTTGATGCGGGTCTGGTAGCCGGGGCCATTTTTCTTCAGCCACTGAACTACGTCGCGATCAACTCTAATCGTGAGGCGGTCTTTGGGTTCGGGCATGGTGAGCCGGGCATCTTTCCAGAAAGATTTGCCGAGCTTGGGGATGTTGGAGAAGTCAATATCGGCGTCGCGCATGGCGCGCAACCGCTTAAAATCGGTCGTTCCCTTTGAGTGCATTCCTGAAGTGGTTTGCGTAGTATTTCCTTTCATCTTTGTGCGCCCTCCTGGCCGAGATGATTCGCTTTCGTGAGCCGCGCCTCACGTAAACCACAACGATCTCGATATCGTGCATAGAGCCGATCGCTAAGACACGATCTTCACCGTGACGGCGCTGAGCTTTCTCAAAGACTGGCCCATCAAAAATCTGAGTGGCATCCTGAAAAATCGATGAGATGCTTTGCGAGATTGGCCTGGCGCTTTCTTTCGTTCCACTCGAAAAGCATCATGCGCGGCTCGCTAATGATCGTGTGTACAGAGTGTACATACCACAACAGAATTCGTCAAGGAATCGATGGGCAGCACATGCGCTGGGGCTAGGCACTCAGTAGGACATCATTTGATGCTACAATCAGTGCCTATGAGGACAACCCTCGCGCTCGATGACGATCTCCTCCGCATCGCCCAGGAGTTTACCGGCGTGGCCGAGAAGACGGCGCTGGTCCGGGAAGCGCTGAAAGCTCTTATCGAGCGTGAGAGCGCCCGCAGGCTGGCGTCACTCGGCGGCACGATGCCGGGATTGAAGAACATTCCACGGCGCCGGAACGGGCGGCATTGATTCTCTCCGATACTTCGATTTGGATTGACCATTTCCGTTTCGGCAACAGGGAACTGAAGAATCTCCTCGAGCAAGGACAGATTGTCATCCATCCATTCGTGATTGCGGAGCTCGCTCTGGGGTCATTGAGCAAGCGCGGGAAGACTCTTGTACTGCTGGATCTGTTGCCTCATGTGCGAATCGCGCAGATGAACGAAGTGAGGCTGACGATTGAAGGCCGCCATCTGGAGAATCTCGGCATCGGCCTGATTGATGCACATCTGATCGCTTCCGTTTTGATGGATACTCCGACGCTTCTATGGACAAGAGACAAGCGGCTGCGAAAAGCCGCTGAGAGTCTTGGGATTCATGCGAGTTTAGCTTAGCCGCCAGCCGACTCGGGTGCGAACTCAGTATTGGAGAGTGAGCGCAGCTTTTCCCACACCTGTTGCACCTGCTGCCGCGTGTGATTCAGTGAGGCGGAGTTGTCGATGATGTAGTCGGCGGCTTTGGCTTTTTCCGATTCCGGGAGTTGCACGGCCATGCGGCGGCCGACCTCCTGGCGAGCGGTTTCAATATCCACTTTCTGGCGAGCGCCGAAACGGGCGATGCGTTGCTCGTCTGTGCAGGTGACCACGAGCAGCCGGTCGAAGCGCCTGGCTGCGCCGGCTTCGATGATGAGGGCGGCTTCGACGATGGCGATTGCCCGCGGATCGCTGCGTCCGATGGCTTGCATCCATTCTTCCTGGGCGCGAAGCACTGCGGGATGCACGATCCGGTTCAGCTCTTCGACGCGCGATGGAAGAGGAAACGCGGCGGTTGCAGTACCGCTGCTTTGCCCGGCCTGCGGAGCGGAAGGTGCGGAGCCGAAGGCCAGCTTTGCCAGTTCGGCGCGATTCACGCTGCCGTCAGGGTTGAGGATGGCGCGGCCGAAGTGGCGCACGACCTGGTTGTAAACCGGCTCGCCGGGGCGCATGAGTTGGTGGGCAATGCGATCCGCCTGGACGAGATGCGCGCCGAGCGCGACGAACATCTCGCCAACAATTGATTTGCCTGAGGCGATTCCGCCGGTTAGGCCGACTTTCAGCAAGTGGGCTCCGGGCGGAAAGATTTCACCACAGAGCCACAGGGACACAGAGAAAACCAGAAAAAAAAGAAGAAGTAAGCCCTTCTCAGTGGTGGAGCTTGTTCCGAGCGAGGCCGAACGGTGAGTCTCTGGTGATGGGAGTTCATTTTGAGGCGAGTTGAGCTATGCGGCTGCCGCGGCGCATTTTGGCCGCTTTGACCGTGTTGTACATCAACATGGCAATCGTGAGCGGGCCTATGCCGCCGGGCACGGGCGTCAGCGCTCCGGCAACTTCGGCGACTTCGGGATGCACATCGCCCACGAGCACCGAGCCTTTCTTGCGGAAGGTTTCTTCGCGCTTGGCGTTGTGGTACAACCTTCCGCCGAACAGGCGCTGGAAAACCGCCGCATCTGTGACCTGGTTCATGCCGACATCAATCACGGTTGCGCCAGGCTTAATGTAATCGCGCGTGATCATTCCGGCGCGGCCGATGGCGGCTACGAGAATATCAGCGCGGCGGCAAACCTCCGGCAGATTGGTAGTTTTCGAGTGGCAGATGGTGACTGTGGCGTTGGCGTTGAGCAACAGCATGGCGGCCGGCTTGCCGACGATGTCGCTGCGGCCGACGACCACGGCTTCCTGACCAGCGATGGAAATGTCGCTGCGCTTGAGAATCTCCATGACCCCGGCGGGCGTGCAAGGAACCAGGCCGTTGCGTTGGGTGGAAAGTAGACCGACGTTGAGCGGATGAAATCCGTCGACGTCTTTGGCGGGATCGACCGCCAGCAGGACTTTTTTGGCGTCGACTTGGGAGGGCAGCGGTAGCTGGACGAGGATGCCATCGATTTCGTCGCGGCGATTGAGGTCTTCGATCTTGGCCAGCAACTCGGCTGTGGTGGCGGTTTCGGGCGGGGTCAACTGCTCGCTGTAAACGCCGACTTCGTCGCAGGCCTTTCTTTTGCCGCGGACGTAAATTTCGGAGGCGGGATTGTGGCCAACCAGCACAACTGCGAGGCCAGGACGCATTCCCACTGCCGCCAGCGTGATAACCTCGGCGGCTACTTCTCCGCGAATGTCATTTGCGATTTTTTTCCCGTCCAGAATTCGTGCCGACATGCTAGAAAATTCTACACTGGCGAGGGCCGCGCGCGGACGAGAGCTCAATTGGCGATTGCCGAATGCCTAATCTAGCGGCTGATCATTCACCAGGGAGGGTCGCGTAGGAACACAAGGGACTTGAGCAGCGCCTTTCTGTCGTACAATGCTCCGCATGATTGCCAAGGAGTTGCTTGAGATTCTGGTTTGTCCCGCCTGCAAGAAGCCGCTGGAGTACCGGCAGAATCCGGAGAGCCTTAAGTGCACACAATGCCAGCGCGTCTATGCGGTAAAGGACGATATTCCGATCATGCTGTTGGACCAAGCCACCATCGAAGAGTAGTTGCGGTTGTTTTTCGAACCGGTAGTACGCCGCGAAGCATGCGAAATGCTGCAACAGACGCAAAAAAAGGACCCGCTAAGAGGAAATTGGAGACAACTTCCTTACAAAAATTGACGATCGCCGGTTTGCGCTTACTTCTATCCTGTCTCAAAACAGCGTGTTCAAGAACGACACTCCGTGTCACCTTTTGTCCCGCTTCGGTTACTTAAGAGTTCAACCTCAGGTGTGGCCGGGATGCTTCTACATCCGCAACTTCCGGTATCCACAAGGGTTTATGAATCTAACCTGGCTTGCTTTCCGTATATGAAAGTAGAAAGCGGGCACGGCAGCTCAATTGCATGCAACTTGCAGGACTGCCGATGAGTCTAATAGGCAAAGTGGTAGAAGGTCGGAATCGGAGGTGATGACGGCCATGCTGGAAAACGTGATGAACGAAAGAGTTATCAACGACAAAGACAGATTCACGGCGACTGAACTAGCGGCGCTGCGCAGCGATCTGCTGCAAGGGGGAATGATCGATTCCTACGAAGCCGCCGAGTTGCTGCAGGTCTTTCTGATGGGCCGCGGCTACGGAGTTTCGCCGAAGGCGGCGTTGGATGCGGCAGGTCGTGTCGAAATGGCGGGGTGCGCCTTGCCGGTTCTGCAGCATGAACTCGAGAACCTGGCCATGGTGATGTAGTTTCCGCTTTGAGATGGTGACTCAGGGCTGAAGCGAATTTCAAGACATTCTGGCTTGCGGGATCGAAACAAGATTCAGCGAACCAGTTCCATGTAAAGTAAGCCGGGCGAACCTGCTCGGCTTTGTGGTGTTTGGCCTTAGTTGCTTATCGCCCTCGAAGCTCCCAGCGTATTTCTTCCCGCAGTGTTCGGAGCAAAAGCTATTGCTGCTCGCGTTTGCGCAGGTAGTCGATGAACATTTGCTCTAAGGGCTTGTCGTAGGCCATCAGGACGTGACGGACACTGTGTCCGCTGACGAAGGTGCAGACCTCTTCGGCGAGGTTCTTGGCGTGATCGCCAGCGCGTTCGAGCGACTGGGTCATGAAGATGACTTGCAGGCTGCCCTGGCGGGTGATGTTCTCCGGATTTTCGATGTGGCGGAGAAAGATCAGGTTGCGCAGGCGATCCATCTCGGAGTCGGCGCGGAGAACGTCAATGGCCCGGCCAATATCGCGGGAGGAAAAAGATTCGCCGCAGTCGGTGAGCATTTTTTCCAGGATGGTCGCCATGCGCGTGAGATCGCGGGTGTCTTCGGAGTCGATGCGTCCGGCGACGGCTTGAGCGCTGTTGGCAAAGCTTAAGAGCAGGTCACCGATGCGCTCCAGGCCGATCATGAACTTCATGCAGGCGAGCAGTTCGCGGGCTTGCGCGGGCTCGACTTCGGTGATGGCAGTGGTCACGGCGTTGTCGATTTCCATATCGAGCGTATCGAGTTCACGCTCGCGCTGGCGCAGAGAGTTCAGCAAAGGATTGGAGCCGGTGGCGATGCCTTCCGCGGCGGCGCCAGCAGCTTCTTTGGCGAGACGGCAGGCTTCGACCGTGCGGCGCACGATATTGTGGTGAGCCGGTTCGGGGGCAAAAGATTCCGCGTGAGCAGTGCTCATGAGATCCTCCCCGTGGCGCAGGGCGGGAATTGAAGCTCTTATCTCTGATTTTGCCGTAGTCATAACTAGATGGTCAACGGCTAAGAATAGGGCGAGTTGTGGCGAGGCGGGTTAAGGGGCTGTGAATTTTTTGTGGATTTTTGTCGGTGACCCGGCTGCGCGGTTTTTCGCCGGCTGAAATGTGGTCGATCCTTGCTCAGTCGGACAGCCACTTCGAGAGGCTCAGGAATGCTTCGGCGGCTGTCCGTGCGCGTTACCTGGCGTGACGCTGCCGCTTCGCGGCCTTCCGCTGCGCTTTCTGATACCGCTTCATGGCTTTGCGCTGTCGCTTGGCTTGTTTCTTTGAGTATTTCCGATACTGCTTTTGCGCTTTGCGCGCCTCGCGGCCGTTTTCTCCGATGCTGCGGTTCTCGCGTTTCTGGGCAATGACCGGCGTCGACGATGCCAGGCACAAGGCCGTAAAGAGCAGGCAGATTGCCGTTCGCTTCATGAATGCTCCCGGGGAAACCTGTACTTGATGCTACCACTGAAGGGGGTTGTGGCTGACAGGTCCATCCCCTTCGTGCGGTTACGTTAGTAATGAACGCGCGAAGAGGGAATGCTTGCGGCGAAGCCGCGGAGTTTTGCACCCGGACTCTTCGGCGCGTCGATTTTTGTAGTCTTCTGCGGATGGATTGTGGCGAAGGCGACTCGGCGGCTAGGCAATTGGCAGCCTGAAGAGAAACGTCGAGCCATGGGCGAGTTCGCTTTCGGCGCGGATGGTTCCGCCGTGGGCGAGCATGATGTGCTTGGCAATGGCGAGGCCGAGGCCGGTGCCTCCGGATTCGCGGGAGCGGGCTTTATCGACGCGATAGAAACGTTCGAAGAGGCGCGGCAGGTGCTCGGAGGGAATGCCGGCCCCGAAGTCGCGGACGAAAAATTCTACAGCGTGGGGAACGGCGCGCGCGCCGAGCACGATTCTTCCTCCGGAAGCCCCATACTTCATGGCGTTATCGATGAGGTTGGAAAAGACCTGGTGGATGGCTTCGCGATCGGCGAGCACTCGCGGCAGATTCTGGATTGAGGAATCGTGGCCGGGAGAATCGTTTTTAGAAGAATCATGGCTCGATGGATCATGCCCCAATGAATCAGGGGTAGAAGAATCATGACTTCGTTCTCCGGACGAGCCATTGCCGCTCGATTCGAGGGCAAGGGAATCCTGAATCTTCAGGTCGATTCCGTGATTGCGAGCGATCTCACGGAAGTTTTCTTCGGCGTCATGAAGAAGTTCCGCGGGAGGGACGGCTTCTGCATCGAAGCGGGTTTCGCCGGATTCCACACGGGCGAGGGTCAGCAGATCTTCGGTCAGCCGCGACATGCGGGAAGAATTCTTGCGAATGATTTCCAGGAATTCACGCGTGGGGGCTCCGTTTTCCGGAGTGCTGTCTAGCAAGGTCTCGGCGTAGCCCTGGATGGACGTGAGGGGAGTCCGGAGCTCATGAGAAACGTTGGCGATGAAGTCGCGGCGGGTTTTTTCCACGCGCTCGGTTTCGGTTAGATCGCGAAGAACGGCGACCGCGCCGCCATCGGGCAAAGGCGCAGCGGTCACGTCAAATGCGCGGCCGGGAACGACGGAAGTGGCGCGAGCGGTTTTGACTTCGCGGGAAGTTGTAGCTTCTTTGACCGTCGCGAGGAAGTCAGGGTCGCGAATGGTTTCTACCACCGGTTGCTGCAGGCGCGTGCCTTGCGGAACCAACCGGTTCATGGGACGGTTGGCCCACTGCACCAGGCCGTCGGCACTGACGGCTATGACGGCATCCTGCATGCTATTGAGCAGGGTTTCGAGCTGGCGCTGGCTGGACTGGACGGCAGCAAAGCTATGTTCGACGCGGCGGGCAGTTTTGTCGATGGCTCGGGCGACCCGGCCGATTTCATCCTGCGAAGATTCGTGGATGCGGGCCTGAAGATCGCCTTCCGCGATGCGGGCCGCGACTTCTACGATGTGTTCGAGGCGGCGGGCGCTCCAGTGCGAGGCGAAGGCGGCCACGACGAGCGCGATGATGAAAGCGAAAGCTGAGGCCGAGGCCAGGCTGCGGCGAAGTTGCGCCGAGACTGCTTCTACGTCCGAGAGCGGATATGCGAGACGGACCGCGCCGCCGGAAATCGGAACGGCAATGTACAAGAACGGAGTTCCGATGGTTACGCTGCGGCGTTCACTACTGCCGATTTTTCCGGAAAGAGCGGCTTGAAACTCCGGGCGCGAGCTTGGATTTTCCATCTCGGCGGGGGCAGTCTCTGAATCGGCCAGCACTTTGCCGGCAGAATCGATAACGGTGACCCGCGCGCCGGCAGCCTGCCCTTCCTGGTCGGCGATGTCGGAGAGCGAGTGGCCGCGGTCGGTTTCAACGCGATGAGCCAGCAGTTCAGCTTTTTGGGTGAGGTTGCGCTGAATTTCCCTGCGCAGGGAAGCTTCCCATGCGCCGCCGATCGTAATGTCGAAGGTCATCGCGGCTGCGATGATGACGACCAGAAAAGCCGCCAGCAATTTGAAGAAAATCCGATTTGTCACGTGATTCTCACGCCGGGCTCGCCAATCATTATCGCTCTTATCCCCCGTTTTCTAGGGGCTATTTTGGAGATTCGAAGCGGTAGCCCGCGCCGCGCACGGTCTTAAGATAGCGAGGATTTTCCGGATCGGGTTCGATCTTTTCGCGGATGCGCCGGACATAGACATCGACCGACCGCGGCGTCACGTAGGAAGTGTCGCGCCACACGGAGTCGAGGAGATGATCGCGCGAGAAAACGCGGCCGAGATGGCGGGCAAAGTAATCGAGCAGCCGAAATTCTGTAGCGGTGGTGGGAACGGTTTCTCCGCGAACGATGAGAATCATGGCGGCCGGGTCGATAATAATCTCGCCTACCGTAAACGGACTGGCGGGAAGCGGGCGTTCAAAACGGCGGAGGACGGCTTTCACGCGCGCGACCAGTTCGCGCGGGCTGAAAGGCTTGGCAATGTAGTCGTCGGCTCCGAGTTCGAGACCCAAAACGCGATCGGCTTCGCTGCTTTTCGCCGTGAGGAAAATTACCGGCACGGACGCAAGGCCGGGAGTTTGGCGCACGGTGCGGCAGAGTTCGAGACCGTCTTTGCCGGGTACCATGATATCGAGCACAAAGAGAGCCGGGCGCTGGCGCTCGGCATCGGCGATCACGTTCGCGCCGGAGGCATAGATGCGCACGACAAAACCCTCGTTTTCGAGGTGGTGGCGTACCAGGCGTGAAATATCGGGATCGTCTTCAACGACAAAGATGCTGGGCTTCACACGACCATTGTAGCGAAGGGTGCAGGCTAGCGAATACTGGTTCGGCGCGTGTAGCGCCACTTTTCATCGGATTGTAACAATCAGGTTGCGGGAGGAGTCGAGGTAGAAAGTTTTGCCGGGCGGGATTGCCGTGGTGGCGCTGTATTCGGTGACTATCGCGGGGCCTCGGTATTTCTTGCCGGGTTGAAGATGGTCGCGGGAATAGATGCTCGTCGAAAGCTTCTTGCCATCGAATATGACCGTGGCTTTGGGCATGGAAGGCGAGCCGAGCTTTGCTCGGCCTGAACCCCTCGGCTTCGCTCGGGGCAGGCTTACGAGGGCGGCCGTTCCCACATGGGCCTTTTTTGCTTTTAGAATCGCGCGGAGGCGGAGGGTCACCAGTTCTACTGCTCGCGCTTTGTGGGCGTAGCCGTAGCGGCGCTTATGTTCCTGGTGGAAATCTGAGAGCAGCTTTTTTGTGAACGGAATGCTGAGTTCATATCCCTGGCCGCGGTAGCGCAAGTCGATGCTGCGTTTGTATTGTACTTTCCCGGGCCAGGCCTCACGCTGAAAATCATGGGAGGCCTGAGCTTCCAATTTGGCGAATTCTTTTGCTAGATGCTCTTGCGGCACCTTTCCGGAACAGTTCGCCAATATGGTGCGCGAATAATCTTTCACCACGTCGCTAGCTAGGATGCCGAGAGCGGAAAGCGCACCGGGAAGCGTGGGGACGATGACATGAGGAATGCTTAGAGCTTCTGCCAGAGCGCAGGCGTGCAAGCCTCCGGCGCCTCCGAAAGCGACCAGCGCGAACTCGCGAGGATCGCGGCCGCGCTCGAGAGAGACTACACGAATGGCTTTCTCCATCGTGGAATTCACGACGCGGATCACGCCTTCGGCGAACTTTTCGAGAATAAGCGGGTTGCCCTGGCGCTTGAGCCATTCGCTGGTAACGGCCCGAGTGCGGGCGAGATCCAGAGTAAAGGCTCCGCCCAGAAAGCGAGTGGGCTGGAGACGGCCTAATAACAAATTTGCATCGGTTACCGTGGGCTGGGTGCCGCGGCCGTAACAGATGGGGCCGGGATCAGCGCCCGCGGATGCGGGGCCTACGCGAAGAACGCCGCCGGCGTCGAAGCGGGCGAGAGAACCTCCACCGGCCCCGACCGTGTGAATGTCGATCATGGGCACACCGATGGGAAGTCCGGCAATTTCGGCTTGACTGGCGGTGGTGAGATCGCCTTCGACCAGAGAAACGTCGGTCGAGGTGCCACCCATGTCGAAGGCAATAAGCCGATCGAACCCGCTGCGATGACCGGCCGCGGCGGCTCCGACAACGCCGCCTGCGGGCCCGGAAAGAACGGTGCGGACTGGCTCGCGCGCAGCCGAGGCCAATGAGGTGATGCCGCCGCTGGATTGCATCACGAAGATGCGGGCACCTCTGACGCGTTGTTGCAGATTCTCCAGGTAGTGCTGCATTACGGGCTGCAGATAGGCGTTGATCACCACCGTTGAGGTGCGCTCGTATTCACGAAACTCTGGCAGGATTTTGTGGGAGATCGAAAGCGGAAATCCCAGCGGCTTCAGAGCTTCTGCGACTGCTAATTCGTTGTTTGGATTTGCGAACGAAAATAGAAGGCAGATGGCGATCGACTCGGGCTTTTGCGCCGCGATCTGCGAAAAGAGCGACTCGAGGTTCACCTGCGTTGGAGCGATGAAAATCTTGCCGTCGCTCGCAATGCGCTCCTCGACTCCGAAACGAAGATCTGACGGAACCAGCGGCTCGACGCGATCGAAGAAAAAATCGTAAAGCTTGGGACGCGCCTGGCGGCCGATCTCGATGGCATCTTCGAATCCGGCGGTGGTGACCAGAGCCGTGCGCGCGCCTTTGCGTTCCAGCAGAGTGTTGGTGCCGACGGTCGTGCCGTGCAGGATTACCAGTTCGGAGTCATGACCAATTTTGTTAAGTGCCTCGCAAATGGCTTGCGAAGGATCGGCGGGAGTGGAGAACACTTTCACCATGCGGAGTTTGCCGCTGGCGGGATCGATCCAGACGCAGTCTGTGAAGGTGCCGCCAGTATCGATGGCTACGCGGAGAGGTTGAGAGCGGCGAGGCATAGAGTTAACGAATCGTCGAGCCCACGTCTCGCCAAACCGGCGACGCGGGGCACCTGTGGTTCGGAAAATTAGGGTAACATTTGCGGCTATGAGATACGCATTTCTGGTCGAGACGTATGCAACGGAGCGAACGAAAGTGGTCAGTGTGTGGAGTGAGTTTCGGGATGGCGATCTCCCGGTACGGCCGCTGGCGCACGATCCGCGGGGCCGCAGCGTACATGAGCAGATGGTGCATCAGTGCGTCAGCGAGGATTTGTGGTTTCGCAACATGTTGGGAATCGATGTGGGCGCGCCTCCGCTGCCGAAACAGGAAGTGCGGCTGGAATTTATCAAGCGATATGCGGAAGATAGCGGCAAACGCCTTGTAGTGCTACAGCAGAAGGACGATGCGTGGTGGGAGGAGATCGTCAAGTTTTTCGATGTGCCGCGCTCGCGTGCGTGGGTCATGGTGCGCCGCGTGGCGCATACGGCGCATCATCGCGGACAATTGATGGCGATGCTGCGAATCTTGGGCCGCGATTTGCATAGCAATTACGGTCCGACGGCAGATACTGGCGGACTCATGCAGAACCATGCTCCGACAATTTACGCGTATCAGAGCCTGGAATCGCTTCTGGCTGGTGAATCTGTTGGCGGCACTAAGGCGAAGTTGCCGGGCAGCGGCGGGAATCCGATGACGGAGAGACCGGAAAAATGATTCCTGGCACGGTCAGGAAATTCCGAAGAAAATCTGCATAAGGATCGATCCGGATAAAGCGGCGATCAGCGCGACGGGCATGGCGATTGCACCCACTTTGAGGAAATCCAAAAAAGTGACGTCCAGCTTTTCTTTGCGCAGAGCGATCAGCCACAGGATCGTAGCCAGAGATCCGGTGATGGAAAGATTCGGCCCCAGGTCGACGCCGACGAGCACAGCGGCGGCCATGGAACGGCTTGCGTGCGCGGCATGAACCGCGCTTCCCACCAGCAGGCCGAGCGGAAGATTGTTTACAAGATTGTTGCCGAGGCCAACAGCGAATCCCGTCACGAACTCTCCGGCAACCAGGCCTAGATGCTGCGCCCACAGCAGGCACTCTTTTGCGTAATACATCGCCCCGGCGCTTTCGACGGCGTCGACCATAACGAAAAGCCCGGCGACCAGCACAAGGGTTGACCAGCTGACTTCGCGCGCCAGCGCAAGTGGATTACTGCGCTCCTTGATGCAGATGACAACAGTGATTGCCAGAGCAGTGAGGCAGGTCGGCAGGCCGAGCTGCTTACCCAGAGAAGAAGCTGTGAGCAGAACTACGACCATGATTCCGACACCCACGAGCACCAATTTGCCATTGGTATTCAGCGGGGTCGATTCCGTGCGCTGCTCGATGCTCTCGCAGAGTTCTTTTCTGAAGAGGAACCGCAACACAATATACGTTGTGAAAATCGAGAGCAGACTGGGAACGGCGAAGGCAATCAGCCAATTGGCGAAAGGCGGCATTGCACCCTGGAACACAACCAGATTCGCGGGATTTGAAATCGGCAGTAAAAATGACGCGGCGTTGGCGACGAAAGCACAAACAAAAAGGTACGGCAGCGGTTGCACTTTTGCCCTACGCACCGCCGTGAGGATTGCGGGAGTTAGAACGACCGCAGTTGCGTCGTTCGACATGAAGATCGTAACCACGGTCCCGACGACATAAACCAGCGCGAACAGGCGCGAGCAGGAACCGCCCGCGGCGCGCATCGCCAGAGATGAAAGCCAGTCGAAGACGCCGTGTTGGCGCGCGAGTTCGGAAAGCAGCATCATGCCGATCAAGAACAGGCAGACGTCGATTGCTTTCGCCGCCGCATGCACGGCGATCTGCAACGTGATCAGCCGGAGAGATAGCAGTAATAGCACGCCGGCGCTGATCCAGTAGGTTTCAGGGACATTGCGCGGACGGACCAGCATCAGGAGCACGCTGATGGCAACGATTACCCACAGCACGGTGTGAGCCAGGGTGGGAGCAATCATTTATTTGGATTTGCGTTTCGATCTTGGACGGGATGGTTTGGTCGAACGCGGCGGCGCTTCGTCCATGAGTGCGAACTGAAGTTTCTTTTCCACCGGATCGATGCGATCCAGCAGAACGCGAATTGTTTGTCCCAGGCTGTAGGTCTTGCGAAAGCGCTGGCCGATGATCTGCCTTGTGTTTTCGTGGTAGGTGTAGAAGTCGTCGGTGAGGGTGTTGAGAGGAACCAGGCCTTCGACAAATAAATCGTTGAGTTCGACAAAAAAGCCGAATTTGGTGACGCTGGTGATGAGGGCATCGAAGTCTTCTCCGACGCGGTCCTGCATGAACTTCACCTTCTTCCACTCCATGAGTTCGCGCTCGGCATCATCGGCGCGGCGTTCGGACTGGCTGGATTCTTCGGCAATCTCGTGCAGCTCCTCGATCGAGATGGGACCCCCCAACGGGTCGGCCGCCTGGCGATGCACAGCATGGTCGCGCCGCTTGGACCAGGGGGAGCCATCTTCGTTGTTATTGGAGTTCTCCGTCTGAGATGAGACGCCAATCGGCACATTTCCGCTCTTCTTCTCTGCCGAGTC
Organism: uncultured Acidobacteriaceae bacterium; assembly: GCA_963784095.1. Taxonomy (GTDB): domain Bacteria; phylum Acidobacteriota; class Terriglobia; order Terriglobales; family Acidobacteriaceae; genus Sulfotelmatobacter. The sequence continues at coordinate 896,180 of CAWAQC010000012.1, read as the reverse complement.
GCGCAGAACATCTTTCAGGATGCGATGCACAATCAGGTCCGGATAGCGGCGGATGGGCGAAGTGAAATGCGTGTAGGTGTTTGCCGCCAGCGCAAAGTGGCCGGCGTTTTCTTCCGAATAGCGTGCCTGCTTGAGCGAGCGCAGCATCAAGTAGCTCAGAATGCGCTCTTCCGGCCTTCCGGCAATTTTCTCGGTGAGCTTCTGATACATGCGCGGCGTGATGTGAACGTCTTTTGGAATTTCGAGAGTGCGTGCGGATTTGCCGGTGCCGCGCGCATCGCGGCGGTCGCTTTTGAATTGCACGCGCTGGATCGGCAACGGGCCGACGCCGAGTGAATACCCGAACGTTGCCGCAATCACTTCGAAATCGTAAACCCGTTTGGCGTCGGGCTTCTCATGAATTCGGTAAAGCGAGGCGATGCGCTTTGATTCGAGATACTGCGCAACGGATTCGTTGGCCGCCAGCATGAATTCTTCGATCAGGCGGTGCGCGATATTGCGCTCCGAGCGCGTGATGCTTTTCATCAGGCCGAATTCGTCGAATTCGATTACTGGCTCGGGCAGATCGAAATCGATGGAGCCGCGGCGCCTTCGTTTGCGGTTCAAAATCAAAGCGAGATCGCGCATCATTTCGAAGCTGGGAACCAATGACGCATACCGGTCGCGCAAACCGGGGTCGCCCTCGAGAACCAGGTTCACATCCGTGTAAGTCATGCGCTCGGCGGACCGAATCACGCCTTCGCTGATTTCATAGCCGAGAACTTCTCCGCGATGGTCGATCTCCATGACGCAGGAAAGCACGAGTCGGTCGAGATGCGGGCGCAGGCTGCAAATGTCGGTGGAAAGCTCGAGTGGCAGCATGGGGACGGCGCGGTCCGGAAAGTAAACGCTGGTGCCGCGCAAGCGGGCTTCCTGATCGAGCGCCGAGCCGGGCGTGACATATTGGGCCACGTCGGCGATGTGGACCTGCAGCTCAAAATTGCCGTTTTCTAGTTTGCGAACTGTGACCGCATCGTCGAAGTCACGCGCAGTTTCGCCGTCGATGGTGACGATCGGCAGATTGCGGAAATCACGGCGGTGGATGAGTTCTTGCGCAGGAATGACGGGGGAAATGGCTTGTGCTTCTTCGAGCGTAGCGGTCGGGAAATGGTGAGGCAGGTGAAACTTGCGAATGGTGATTTCGACGTCGACGCCGAAGTCGTCTTCGCGGCCGATAATTTCAATCACTCGTCCCTGGGGATTTTTTGTGGATGAGGGCCAATCGGTGATTTCTACATCGACCACCACGCCTTCCAGATCGCTCCAATCGGCGGAACGCGCGGCTTCATTGCCAAGCACGCGATCAACGGAATTAGGCTTCCTTTGTGATGTTTGTGTCCCCTGCGGTTTGCCATTTTTTTCTATTACTGAGGACACAGGGGATGCGGGGGTGTCTGCTGAATCGGTCGCTGACTTTGCCGCGGGAATCTCGGCCCCCGGCGGGATGACAATGTCCATCGCGATCTTGCTGTCGATCGGCTTTACATAATTGCGGCGGTCGCCGTAGTGAAAAATTCCGACCACCGTGGGATGAGCGCGCAGCAGCGGACGAACGATGCGGCCTTCCGCGCGGCCGTCCGGGCGGACCGCTGCGATATCTACCAGAACGCGATCGCCGTGCATGGCGTTGCCGATCGCGTGCGGTGGAATAAAAATATCGCCGACGAGCCGCGATTTCAGAGATGCATTGAGTGACTTGGGATCCGGTATGACAAAACCGAAGCCATCGCGGTGCATGGTGAGTGTGCCGCTCACAAGATTTTTGTCGGCTGCGGCTTGCGGTAAGGCGTAGCGATCGGAATTGAGCTGCAAGAGTTGTCCCGAAGCAACCAGCTTTTCCAGTTGAGCATCGAGATCGCGGCGAGCGTCTCCATGCAGCCCGAGCTCGCGCACTAACTGTTTGAATCCGGCTGAACGCCTGGGCTGGCGGGCGATGTGTTTGAGGATGGTGGAATCGGCGAGCATGAGAGCTGTCGTTGGTGGCTGGTCATTGGCCGTTAACCAAAAGACCGAAGCTAATCAATCTTAGCTTAGCGGGAAGTGGCACGGCTTCGCCAACGGCCAACGACCGACGATGTTTACCAGGTATCGCCGCCGGCGTGCGGCGGCCATGTACCCAGCACGCGACGAATCAGGGCAATCTGACCGACGTGATAGCTGTTGTGCGCTACTAGCTGCCAAAGGACGGCTTCCAGAGTTGCAGCGCGTTCTTTGTGGCTGGCGTGTGTGGGTTCGATCTCGCGCTGCAATTCCTGAGTCGGCGAATCGGCCAGCGCTGCTGAATCGTTGATGAGTGTGGCAAAGTGTTTTCTCAGATCATTCCATTCGCCAGCGTCTGCAGGTGCGGATCTTGCTGGAAAGCTTTCTGAATTATGGGCTGGATACGGCGGTTTCTCGCCGCGGATGCGGCGCAGATCGTAGTCCATCCAATAGTTCATGTGGAAGACCAGTTGCCCGATGGAATGGGGGAATCCCGAGACCTGCTGTGACGCCAGTTCCGGAGTTAAATCTTCGATGCACGCCACAGGATCGGCGTGCGCGCCCTTGCCGTGAAGCAGTTCGGTGAGTCCACGTGAAGTCATGGATTTCGTTCATCGCTGGCAGAAATATTTCTCTTCCAGAATTCTCCGGTGGTACAACTCATGCCCTGCGATCATGTAAGCCAGGGCTCGCACCGTGACCTGGCTGTTGCTGGCAACTCCGCGACGCATCCATGCAGCCTCATCGAGATTGCGCAGCAAAGAGAGCGTGGCCCGGCGTACCGCAATGAACTCTTCCACAAGACTGCTCAAAGTACAATTCGCGAATGGGCCGCTGCGCACATAATCATCTTGCTCGAATCCGGGCAAAGGGGTGCTGTCGCCGCGCGCAATGCGCAGCGTGCGGTAGGCGAAGATTCGTTCGGTGTCGCAAACGTGCCCGAGAACTTCTTTGGCGCTCCACTTATCGGGTGCGTAGCGGATATTGCCGTCGTCCTCATTGCGGCCAGAGAGCAACAACATGGTCTGCCGCCGCTGCTGCTCGAGCACACTGAGAATGTTTTCGCCATCGACCAGCGCAATGTAGCGCTCGTAATGCGGTGCGTATTCGGGGAGCTCAGGCCGCGCGATGGCAAGGCTGGGAGTCAAGACCGTTTCGGGCATGATATTCGTCTCCTAAAATGAAACCGCCGATTTCGACGTACATCATTTCGACATACTGGGTTTACACCTACAGCGTTTAGACGGGGCTGGGAGCAAAAAGCATACTCCCGAGCGCTGTGGAACTGTGACCGAAATGAACCTTTTTGGAAATCTTTACATTGTGAGGGGCCGAAATAGCTGGTACGAAGAATCGGGCAATCCCGTTCATGTCACACTAAAAGTACGTACCATCTCAGGAAACTGTATTGAAAATAAAGGATTTTCCACAGCGTTCAACATGAGACAAGAGAGTACAATTCGGTTTGGTCACGCAAGTGCGGCGCGTGATCCCAATCCCAACAAGGAAAGGAACCTTAGCATCCATGTGGAAGCCCACGAATCAGCCTACGACCCCTGGCCGGCCTGCGGAGCCGGAGCGTCCAACCATGTCGAGCCCGAGCCCGAGCGCGCCTGCAGCTATTTCGAGCGAGCCAGCCGTTGCCCCGCGTCCGAGCTCGACTACCACTACAGCAGACCAGGCGACCATCGGTAAGTCGCTGGTGATCAAGGGCGAGGTGACTGGATCGGAGTCGCTTTACATTGATGGCCGGGTTGAAGGTTCGATTAGCCTTGCCGGTAACCGCGTGACCGTTGGCCGTAACGGAGTGGTCTCCGCTAATATCAATGCCCGCGAAATCGTTGTGCTCGGCAAGGTGCGGGGCAATATTACGGCAAGTGACCGCGTCGATATCCGCAGCGATGGTTCACTTACCGGCGACGTAGTCGCGGCCCGCATCTCTATTGAAGACGGCGCTTACTTCAAGGGCGGCATCGACATTCGCAAAGGCGGGCAGCCTGCGCAGACCAAGCCGAACGGTGAGGATAAGAGCATTCCAGTGCCTGAACCGGCAGTGATCGGGGCAAGAGCGTAAATTCTTGCGGTAAGGGTCTTGTAGGCAACGGGAGTTTCGTCGAAGTTCAAGCGGCGGAGTTCGCAGGGATTGCGAACGGCCCGCCGCTTTTGTTCTTCGACTGCATGGGGCTGTGTTTCCTACCGTTACTCGCAATAACTCCGCGTCTTGCTGCAGCCAACCATTCCACTATTCTGTTTCAATAGGGCTGCAAATGGCCGATGACGCGTAAAGATTTGCAGGAGCTCTCCCGCGTTAGACTCCGTGAGGCCGAGGCATTGTACAAGGCTCGCTTGTACGACGGTTGCGTCTACTTGGCTGGGTACGCTATTGAACTCGCCCTGAAGGCACGGATTTGCCGCTTGCTTCGCAAACAAAAGTATCCGTCGTCTGGGGATGTTGGCAGATCTTTCAGGGTGCACGGCCTGGAGCAGCTCAAACTGCTGGCTGGTCTCAGCGCCGAGATCGACGTCAACAAAAACAAGCAATTGTTTGATAATTGGTCAAAGACGGTGGAATGGAACCCTGAGCAGCGGTACAACGAGCCCGGCAAATATAATGCGGCTACGGCAAAAGTCATCTTGGACGGGCTGACCGAGAAGCCTAACGGAGTTCTCACATGGCTTTCAAAACGCTTGTGACGAATCCTTCTTCTTTGGCGAAGGAGGTGGAACGATTTCTTCAATCGATGAAAGAGTGGAGGGGCGATTTCTTTCTCGCCATGCTGGCACCTTCAGAGACTAGCCTTCCCGACAAATGGAACCTGGTTCTCAGCGCCTGGTGTATTGACAATGACGGATTGACGGCTGCCATTCCTGAAATTACCTCGGTGCTCCTAAAATATTTATCCAAGGCAAACGCGCGCAAATTAGAAAGGGTCTCAGTGCTGCCAACTTCCGACCCGCTTGTCCAGACAATGGCCGACCTACGGATTGGGTTGGGTGAATTCTACCTAGTTCAATACCTTCCGCATGCGAATGACGCCATCGTATTGTTAGCCGGGCCCGCCGGAGTGTCCAGCGGTCTGCACGCACACGCACACACCAGGGCCTGATGTGATTGTCTCTAAACTGCAGTGATTGCGATCATTGGATCGCTACGGCTGCGTACCCGCACTCAGGATTTCTTTGCTTTCACCCTCGGCGACAGCCGGGTATGGCGTCCTCTTGCGGCCCCGCAGATCGTTCGGCAATTGCGAGCGGAGCAGCCACAGGCCGAGCGTGGCTGCGGCAGCCCAAGTGAGCGAGATCACGATTAGCTGCAGCACATCCGCCACTCGGATGCTGTGAGCTAGTTTGAAGAGGATAGAATTGCTGCCCACTTCAAGACTGAGGCCTCCTGCGATCAATGCAGTGAGCGCGGATTTTCCTAACTCGCCCCAACGAAGGCCGCGTAGCGAAACCATTTTGCGCCAGTGCAACAGGAGGGCCAGGGCCAGCAGGTTCGCTCCGATGCCGGTATCGGAAGCCCAGGCCAGCCCGACGACTCCGTACTTATGAAAAAGCAGCGAATACACCGGCAGGGAACAAGCGGTAATGACGGTGACCGCTACCATCGGCGTGAGCGTGTCTCCTGCGGCGTAGAAGGCGCGAGCGTAAAGTCCCTGGGCAGACCACAAGGCAAGAGAGAGAGAGAACCAAAAGAAGTAGACGGCGGTAGTTTGCGTGTCGAAAAGCGAAAAGCGACCGCGACGGTAGACAAGATCGATCAAGGGGAAAGCGGCGGCCATCATCCACGCGGTGGCGAGGAAAGATGCTGCGGCTACGCGATAGACGGAGTCGTTGACGGTGCTGGCGAATTCTTTCAGGCGCTTTTCGTTGAACAAGCGGGCGAAAAACGGGAGCGAGGCTTGTCCGGTTGCCTGGCCGAGCACGGCAATGGGCACGGCAAATAGCCGTTTGGCATAATTCAGCCGCGCGATATCGCCGACCCCGCTTGAAGCGTAATGGCGGAGAATCCAGTCATCCGCCGTGACCAAGGATACCCCAAGCATCAGCGGGATCGAAAGCCGCACCCATTCGCGGAAGGCGGGATTGGTGACGTCGAAAGATGGCCGGTATCCGGTTCCGATTTTTGCGGCTCCGATTACGCTCGCAAGGAAGGGACCGATTACGCTTCCGGCGAGAGCGCCGTAGGCCAGGGAAGCGATTCCGAAATGCCGGCCGGCGAGGACACCGCCGAGAATAATGAAGATGTTGTAAAGCAAAGGACCGAGGGCGGGAAAAAGAAACAGACGATGCGAAAGCAGGACCGCGGATACGACGCCGCCGACATAGAAGAAAATCTGCGCGGGAAGAAGAATGCGGGCCAAATGCACGGTTAAAGCCATTTGCGGCGGGGAAAAGCCGCGGAACATCCAGTGCACGAATTGCGGGGCGAAGATTTCCGTGAGGATGGTGCCGACCACCATCACTGCGGTCATTACGGTGATTACGACTGAGAAAGTCTTCTCCGCGTCAGCGTCGCGCTTCTCGGCGAGAAAGCGGGTGTAGATGGAAATGAATGTGATCGAGGCCGCGCCGCCGGCGACGATGTAGTTGAGCCAGTCGGGCAGAGTAAAAGCGGCGACGTAGGCGTCGGTTTGCTGTCCTGCGCCGAAGGCATAGGCGATGTAGGCTTCGCGAACGTAGCCGATCACGCGCGAAAGCATCACCGTGCCCATGAGCAGCAGCGTGGCCGAGAGGGCGGTGTGCTGGTGCGACGGGCGAAAGAATCGCAGGAACTTGGTCATGATCGTCGAGCAGCAGGGCCGCAGATTGGCATGAACATAGGGCGACTTCGCTCGCTATACGTGGATTCTCTCAAAGCCTAACAGAGGCTTGCAGGCGAGGTGAGGGGTATCGTTGAAAGCTGCCGGAGCGGTTCCTCTTTTGATACTGCCGCACCCTCTTTTACCGCCGCATCCGCCGCATTGACGATCGGAAGAGGTAGTACTCGTTAACGGGGCGATCATCGCTGAGTGCGGGGGTTGAAGGCGATAAAGAAACCAGTTCGTGGATGGGAAGCTCGTTTTCCAGCAAGTGAGCGAAGACAGGTTCGGGATCGTTTCCCGGGCCCCATTCCATCATGTCGGTTACCGCTGCCGAGGGCATACGCTGAACCAGTTCCTCGGACGTCCAGTCATGCAAGGGCTGATCGCTGGCGAGGAAATGAAATCCCGATCCTCTTCCGTAGGTGAACACACGGACATAGGGAAACGATTGGCTCAAGGCACGAGTGACGGCGGACAGGTCCTCATTGTCTCCGTAGGGCAGCCATTGCTGCAGAATGCCACCCGAACGCAGGCGCAGGCGCACGATAGAATAGAAATCCTCGGAATAGAGCAGGCTGGAACCGGCCGCTTCCACTGGCGGCGGCGGGTCGATGGTGATCACGTCATATTGCCTATCGGTACGTTCAAGATAGCGGCGGCCATCGTCGACGACGACGTGCGACAAGGGTGAATTCAATACTTCAGAAGCATCTTTATGGAAAAATCCAAAGAGCCGGGGAACGCTCGGAACTAACTCGACCACCGTGACTGGGATTCCCCAGGAGAGCAGCGAGCGAAATGTGGTTCCCATGCCGAAGCAAATCACCAAAGCATCCTGGGGACTGCGGTTGAGCCAGGCTAAGGGAAGATGGGCCATCATTTTGGTGATGGGAGTCAAGGAAGTCATGGTGTAGCCATTGATCAACAGGCGCTTATTCATGCCGGTTCCGGTGGCGATGACGGTGGCGGTGGAGTCGCGCATCACAACGCCCTGCCCGGCGTAAAGCTGCTCATAGCTTTTGCTGAACAGCAGAATTGCTACGACCAGCAACGCGTAGGTGACGATGCGCGGCACCGAGCGTTGCTGCGGAGCGGGCGAAACGAGCGGGCGCAGGCCGATGACCAGCCACGGAAGCGACAGCAAAAAAAGAGACCAACGTTCACTGATCCAGGGCAAGAGCAAAAAGCCGGCGAGCAGCGGACCAATGATGCAGCCGAGAACGTTTATTGCGTAGGCCTTTCCGGCTTTGGCCGGATTGCCGCCAGCCCAGCGATCGACCAGCATGGGCGTGAGGAATCCGAGGAGACCGGCGAAGGGCGCAATTCCGAAACACAGCCGAAGAAAAGAAGGGAGATGGAGCCCTGGATTGGCCGCTAACAAAGGCAACAGCGCGAACAGGGCGAGCACGGTCCAGAGCAGATCGTTTTCCCTAGTCTGCCGAGCGCTCCAACGGCGATAGATGCGCGATCCGATGAAAGTTGCCGCGAGATAAATGCCGAGAATTGTGGCGAAGGCATAGACGACCGTGCCAACGAATGGGGTGAACTGACGCACCCAGACCACTTCCATCCCCATGCTGGTCAAACCGGTGGCAAATAAAAGTCCGAGAAGAGATTTTTTACCCGCGGCTGGGATTGCGAGTGCAGTTGTGGCTGGTGCGATTGCCGCAAATTTGTCTGGTTGGGCTCTCCTAGATGCATTGAGGGCCAAGAGAGCGATGAAACAGTTGCAGGCTGCTCCGATTTTCAGCGTGCCGCGAAGGCCGACGATCTCGACGAAAAATAATGGAACGATGGTGCCGAAGAGCGCCCCCATGACGTTGGCCATGTACAAATAGCTGAACGACCGCGAGGACTCGCGTGGCAGCAGGTGCTCGATGGCTAGCATTGCGACTGGAATGGTCGCGCCCATCAAGGCGCACCAGGGAAGCAATGCCAACGCGACCCAGATGCCGGAAACGAGGTAATATTCCGCGGAGGAAGTGGATCCAAGCTTTTCCAGAATGGTGTGGCCTACGCCTAATTCGTAGGGAACAACAATGCCAGAGACGCCGATGAGGAACTCGATGGCGGCGTACAGGCGGAGCGCAGGAAAAGTCATGCGCTCGCCGCGGCGGCGAATCCACTCTCCGCTGGCCCAGGAACCCAAGCCCAATCCGCCCATGAAGACGGAGAGCACAATCGAGACCATTGCCGTGGTCACGCCGAACTGCGCCATGGACAAGCGAAGCCAGACGAGTTCATAAAGAACACTGCAGAAGCCGGAAAGAAAAAAGAAGATGAAATACCAAACCAAAGCCGTTCCCTCCCTGCGCTCGAACAGATTTGACCTTGCTCTCGCGCTTCAGTTTTAAGGCATCCAAGTCCGAGTCAAAATGTGAGCTGTGTAATTGCATTTTGACATTTTGGTACTCAGGCGCAAAGTGACTTTGTGCGACGACGTCGCTAATCAACCGAAGCCGGGAGCGGAACACCGAGGCATCGCCGTATGCGATCCTTCGACTATTTAACGCTCTGCTTGAGCAAGGCCTGGTTTTAGGGCGGCACCCGAAGGCCCTCGCAGTTGAGACTGCGCTTTCAAGCGTGTTAGCATCCTAGTTTTTGGCGGGTGTTATTGGGCTGGCCTGTATACGGCACTAATACTCTTCTGGCCTTTCCTACTGGCACGCCTGCGAAGGAGCCTACTCGTGAAAGTCTATTCCGGAGAAAACATTCGTAATGTGGCAATTGTCGGGCACGGTCATGCCGGCAAAACTACTCTAGTCTCGGCCATGCTTTATGCGGCTGGAGCAACGCCGCGCCTGGGGCGGGTGGATGACGGAACTTCGATGACCGACTATGACGAAGAAGAAAACGCGCGCAAGATGTCGATTGCAGCGGCGGCGGCGTATGTGGAGTGGGGCAAAACGAAGATCAACGTAATCGATACTCCCGGATTCAATATGTTCGTCCACGAAGCCAAGATGGTGCTGCCGGTGGTGGACGCGGCGATTGTGGTGGTGGATGGGGTTGCCGGAGTGGAAGTCGTGACGCAGAAGGTGTGGAACGATTGCGAGGAATATAAAACGCCTCGGTTGATCGTGGTCAACCGCATGGACCGTGACCGGGCGAATGCGGAGCGGGTTCTGGAATCGCTGACCTCGGCGTTTGGGCGGGATGTGATTCCCATCGAGTTGCCGATCGGGAGCGAAAAGAATTTATCGGGAGTGGTCGATCTGGTTCGGATGAAGGCGTACACCTACGAACTGGGCGGAAGTGGAAAGGGAAAAGAGACTGAGATTCCCCCGAATATGCGGGCGCAGTTGCAGGAAGCCCATGAGCAGCTAGTCGAACTGATCGCCGAGGGCGACGACAAGCTGATGGAGAAATTCTTCGAAGCAGGCACGCTGCCCGAGGAAGACTTGATTCCGGCGCTGCACAATGCGATTCGCGAAGACAAAATTTTCCCGGTGATTTTTGCTTCCGGCTTGGGCAACATCGGGGCGGATCGTGTGATGGATTTCATTGTCGATTACACGCCGGCTCCATCCGAGCACGAATGGGTTCAGGGGGAGCCGGCGGCAGCGGGAAATGGAGATGCTCCGAAACGGCATGAGACGGATGCGGAGCCGGTCTCGCTTTACGTTTTCAAAACGGTTTCCGACGCATTTGCCGGGAGGATTTCATATTTCAAAGTTTTTTCCGGTGTGCTCAAGAACGAAGCCACGGTGCAGAATTTCCCGCGGGGCACGGTTGAGAAGCTCTCGCATATTTCGATCATGCAGGGCAGAACCGCGGTGCCGGTGCCGGAGTTGCATGCCGGAGATATTGGCGCGGTTGCCAAATTAAAAGATACGCTCACGGGCGACACCCTGGGCGACAAGTCTGCTCCGATTCAATATCCGCGCGTGAAGCTGCCGGAGCCCGCGATTACGTTTGCCATCGAGCCGAAGAGCCGGGCTGATGAAGATAAGCTGGGACCGGGTATTCACAAACTGATGGAGGAAGACGCGATGCTGCGTTTCTTTCGCGATCCGCAGACAAAAGAATTTCTCATTGCCGGAACCGGCCAGCAGCACATTGAAGTCACGGTTGCGAAGCTGAAGAAGCGCTATCACACCGAAGTAGTGTTGAAAGCGCCGAAGGTGCCTTATCGCGAGACGATTCGGGCCAAGGCTGACGTGCAGGGACGCCACAAGAAGCAGACCGGCGGCCACGGGCAGTATGGCGATTGCAAAATCAAGATGGAGCCGCTGCCGCGTGGCGGCGAGTTCGAGTTCGTGAACGACATTTTCGGGGGCTCAATTCCCAGGAATTTTATCCCGGCGGTGGAAAAAGGCATTAAAGACGCGGCGGCCCGCGGCTATCTCGCGGGATTTCCCGTGGTCGACTTCCGCGTGATTCTGTATGACGGTTCTTATCACGATGTGGACTCGAACGATTTGTCATTCCAGATGGCCGGGCGCATCGCTTTTAAAAAAGCAATGGAAGTGGCTAAACCCACGTTGCTGGAGCCGATCATGAATGTTGAAATCACGGTGCCCGATGATTTTGCCGGATCGATCATGGGCGATTTGAACAGCCGACGTGGCCGCATCCAGGGCATGGACAACAAAGGCGGGAACACGATTGTCAAAGCTGAAGTGCCCATGTCCGAAATGCTCACCTACGGCGTCGATCTGACTTCCATGACACAAGGGCGCGGGTCGTTCAACATGGAGATGCACCATTACGACACTGTGCCGGGGCAATTGCAGGAGAAGATCATCGAGAAGGCTAAGGCGGAGCGGGGTGAGGTTAAGGAAGAGGAAGAGTGAGGACGGTCACATTGCCCCGTGGCTCGGAGCTGCGACTATCGCGTATCCCGCGCAAGCGAACTCTCCGATCAAGAGTGCGACGGCGAGTACGTAGACGGCAAGATCCTTGCTTCCGAAATTCGCTTCCTGCGAAATTAACCGGAATTCGCTGACCATTGCGAACGAGCCAGCAGCCCCGAGAAGAAACAGCAGGAGACCTCCCGCCACCGAAATTATGCGGCTGATTTTACCCTGCCAGGCTTCGGAGGCAATTTTCCCAACAAAGTACCACCATGCTGTCGCCAAAATTCCCACGACGACGACCGTCGGAGTACTGTCGCTGGCGACTAGCGGCAAAGAAACTGGAAAATCCGCGCAGAAAAGCGGATTTCCTCCGCTAGCTATTTTGTCACCAAAAAACTCCGTTGTAAGAAAAAGGACGATGTGAAGCGCCGGCAGAACGGCGGCAAACCTATCCGGCAAACGCCTCATAAGACTTTCATCCCCTGCGCCTTCGCCAGCTTCGCCTGCCGGTCGTCGAAGGTCCAGAATCGTTCCGCTTTCAGTTCCAGCGCGCAGGCCACGTGTAGAGTGTCGAGCGTACGCATGCCGAACTTGGGCCCGTAACGGCGGGCGAGGTCGGCGCAAAGCTCCAGGGCGTTTTCAGGCATAGGGACATCACCCCAAAGGCCGGCCATCTCATCGGAGACAAATTTAGCGTAGGCTTGCTGCGCCTTCTCCGCAGTAACAGTTCTGCGGAATTGATGCTGCCCGAGAGCATGGGCCCATTCGGCGCGATGCAGAGGAGTAAGCAGCAGAGGGGGTGCACCCTGCACTCGACCCCTGGCGTCCGGGGAGTGGACGTCGGGAAGATACAAGGAGACTACAAAGCTGGAATCAACGTAAGCCCTAATAACGTCCCCGGTCCTCAAGAACGATGTTTGGGAGAATGCGGTCGCCGAATATTTCCTTTGCACGGGCTTCGAAGTCCGGCCACTTCGCCGGTTTTTCTTCCTGTTTCTCTGGAACAATTCGGGCGATCACCTTATCGCGCTCGCGCAGTTCCACAGTTTGACCGGCTCGCAGCCAAGCCTTCAGGCGGCGCGTCTCGCGTAGCTGTCTGATGTTGACCGAGGGCATAGGTAAAATGTGACACATAGTGTGTCACACGTCAAGTTTTCGGGTATCATGCTGCCGCGCTTCAGATAACGAGAGCCCGCCACGAAATACGCGCGGGCTGATGGAATGCTCCCACTCGGCACTGTGAAGGGCGTAAAACACACGATTCTGGTGTGACACATAATGTGTCACATGTCAGGTGGCGTGGGAGACCCACGCAGCAGCGCGTTGCAAGCCTCGCCCTGATTTTTCCACACACCCTCGTTCCCGTCTTTCACTTTTTTTAATTCCAGATTGTACAATTACGATTTGGGTTTCCCATGGTGATCCTTTTAAACGGGTGCAGAACGGCAGTTTCACGAAAATCTTTCTCTCGTCTCCAATCGCCGCTGGCCGCACTGCTCAGCATCACTGCCGTTCTCTTGCTCTTTCCGGCGTATCTGGCTGCCGATACCGCTGCTTTCGATCTACCGGGGCCGCGCATTGAGGTGAAAGTTGCGCGTTCGGGAAAGACTTTGGCAATCTCGGAAGTGCCGAATTTGAAGGCGGCAGACCGGTTGTGGCTACATCCGATTGTCCCTGCTGGACAATCGGTCCACTATCTTCTTGTCGTTACTTTTCTGCGGGGATCGACTAATCCTCCGCCCGAGACGTGGTTCACCAGGGTCGAGACCTGGAACAACAAAGTGAGGCAGGAGGGTGTGTACGTGACGGTGCCCGAAGGCGCCCAGCAGGCCTTGCTGTTTCTGGCGCCGGAGACCGGAGGAGATTTCTCGACCGTACGTTCCGCGGTGCGCAACAAGCCGGGCGCATTCGTGCGCGCGTCGCAGGACCTGAATCAGGCTGCGCTCGACCGCTCGCGCCTGGACAAATATCTCGAGGGAGTTCGCGCACTGTCGGATGCCGACCCGAAGACGCTGCAAGAGCGCACTCTCGTCCTGGCGCGAAGTTTGAAAATGAAGGTGGATAAAGATTGCTTCGATAAGCCGGTGCAGGAGCAGGCCGCGTGCCTGACCGAGAAGACCGATCAGTTGGTTCTCGACGATGGGCACAGCCAATCGATGGTCGATGCTTTAACTTCGGGACCGGCTTCCGATCTTGTCGGCAATCTCAGCAATGCCAAACTAGCGGGTGGTGGGGCTTACAGCCCGTACGTGGGTGCGGTGGTCGACGTGGCAAAAATGATGGAGAGCTTTCACGTCGCGCAATACCAGTACATTCCGGCGTTGGCGCTGCTGAAGGATGGCGGGCTCGATCTCAAGCTCAACAATGTGCCTTCGTTTCATAAACCGATGTCGGTGCTGGTAATTGCGCTGCCGGCGGTGGAAGCAGCACAATTGCCGCCTTTGCGGCCGATCGATCCAAAGCGAGTTTCTTGTTTGCAGCAATCCACTCTGGTTCTGCCGGTGGATGGCGCTCCTTTAGTTTTCTCGACGGAATATGCGCACGACATGGTTCTACATGTGGAGAGCAAAGCGGGCATGGCGATCGATCTTCCGGTCAAGGCCGACCCGGCGCAGGGTGGTTTTGTGGTGGACACGAAACCCCTCCGGGTTGGCAAAACGGTGGACGAAGTTTCGGGAACGATTCATGGAACGTGGGGTTTCGACTCTTTCAGCGGACCAGCATTCCAGTTGCAGTTTTCGCATCCGGTGAAGTGGATTTTGGCTTCGGCCGATTCGACGGCCCTGATCGTGGGGCGCGAAGATTCGATTCACTTGCAATCGGAAGAAGCGCCATGCGTGGAGCAGGTCTCCATTAAAGATGGAAAAGGCAAACAGGTTAAGGCGACGTGGAAATTGCTGAAGGCTGATGAGGTGGAAGTCAGCGTTCCGCTGAAGGGCGAGGTTTCGGGGCCCGTACTTATGCTGGTAGCGCAGTCGGGACAGCCGAAACCGGACGAAGTTCCTATGCAGACATATTCCGAGGCTGCGCATCTGGATCACTTTGCTCTGAACGCCGGCGACAGACAGGGCACTCTGACGGGAACGCGTCTGGACGAAGTTGCAGGCTTGAAATTGGATAAGGTCGAATTTTCTCCGGCAGGCCTGACGCGCGTGGATGGCAAAGACCAATTGCGGCTGGTCGCGGCAAAGAATTCCTCCGCAACAACACCGTTCGAAGCGGGCCAGAGCATGGTTGCTCATGTGACTCTCAAAGATGGCCGAGCGCTCGATCTCGATACCACGATTGAGCCGCCTCGCCCGCGAGTGACGCTGTTGAGCAAGAGCATTCAGCCAGGCCCGGTGCCGTCGCTGATTCACCTCGGCAATCAGGACGATCTTCCGCAAGACGGGCAAATGTCATTTTTCCTGAAGACGGAAATACCTGCGAGCTTTCCGAGGGATGAAAAAATTGAAATCGCAACTGACGATGACTCGACCGCGGCCATGTTCAGCCTGGACAAGGGAACGTTATTTTTGGAAGACCCGCAAACCGTGCTGATTACCCTGCAACCATTGAAGAGTTTCGGTCCTTCGGTGTTTGGGCAACTCCGTTATCGTGCGATCAGCGGAAGCGGCGAAGACGGCGACTGGCAGCCGCTGGTGAAACTGGTCCGCATTCCGACTTTGAAGGAAGTACGCTGTCCTGACAGTCCGGATAAGTCTTGCACGCTGGTTGGTCAGGACCTGTTTCTTTTGGATTCGGTCGCTTCCGATCCTCAATTCCTTCACAGCATTCCGGTTCCAGCCAGTTTTGTGGATTCGGGATTGACTGTTCCTCGCCCCAACGGAACTCTGCTTTACATCAAATTGCGCGACGACCCTTCCATCGTGAACAAAGCTGCATTGCCGGTGATGCCCGAGCCATCGTAAGGACGACGCCAACCTAGTCTATAGGCCCTAATCGCTACAACCATTGGAGCTAAAGAGGAATCCCAAGCTGGGCTGCTGTATCCGGCTTTGGGCAGCGATCCCGCATTCCTGCGGCTGGTTTTGAAGGAGTGACAGGAGCGGCGTCTGCTCGCCGTCGTATGAACACGATGGTACAGAAAATCCTTACGCTCGCGCTGCTGGCTTTGATTGCCAGCCATTCCACCGGACAAAGCGTTGACACGATCATTCAAAACTCGGTGCAGGCGAATGAAAAAGACCGGAACGCTGCTCCGGAATACACCTACTTCGAACGCGACCGCGAACCCCACGGAGGAACGAAAACTTTCGAAGATCTAATGATTCTTGGCTCGCCGTACCAGCGGCTGATTGCAATCAATGGCAAGCCGCTGCCGCGCGATCAGAAGGGTCGGGAGCACCGCAAACTTGAGCAGACGGTGGGCGACAGACGGAACGAGTCACCCCAGGACAGAGCTGGACGCATTGCGAAGTATGAGAAAGATCGCAGGCGCGATCACCTAATAATGGAGCAACTCACCGTAGGCTTCAAATTTGAACTCATCGGTGAGCAGAAACTCGACGGCTACGATGTTTACGTGTTGAAGGCCACTCCGCGACCGGATTATCAACCGCCAAATATGGATACGCAGGTTCTCAAAGGAATGGAAGGCAGACTCTGGATCGACAAGAAAACATACCAGTGGGTGAAGGTGGAGGCTCGCGTGATCCATCCGGTTTCAATTGAAGGTTTTCTGGCGCAGGTCGAGCCGGGGACGCAATTCGAACTGGAAAAGATGCCGGTGCAGGACGATATCTGGCTGCCGAAACACTATGCGATGAAGGCAAGAGCGAAGATATTTTTTCTTTTCGGACACAAATCGCAGGACAACGAGACTTACTACGGATACCGCAAGGTTACGCTTGAGCAAGTGTTATCGGGCGAGGGGCAATAGGTGGAATTGGAACGACCCGTCAATAAAGTAAGGCAAATGATTCCGAATACGCCGACCCCGGGCAGCAAACCAGGCAGCGGCGCCCCGGAAACCGAGCAAGCCTCCATCGGAGAGGTGATACGCCGGAATTCGGCCGCGAACACGGTCCTGGCGCTGGTTGCGATTGGCGCGGCCCTGCACTTTGCGCAAATGGTTTGGGTTGTGGCTTTCGTCGCGGTGCTGCTCGCATTTGTTCTCGAACCGCTGGTCTCACTGCTGCAAAGAATACGTTTGCCTCGCTCGCTCTCTTCGCTGATTGCGCTGCTTGTGGTCGCTGCAGTTCTGTATGGGATTTCCTACGTTTTTTACAACCGCGCGGTGCAGTTTGCCCATCAACTGCCGAAGTACTCGGCCGAGATTCACAACTTCATCGACAAGTTCACAGAGAAAGAGAGGGCTTTGACCGCCCCAGCCAAGGCAGCGGCTTCGGAAAACAATCAACAGCAGACTATTCAGGTGACCCAGCAACCGAGCGTCTGGAACACGATTGGTTCGGGCCTGGGAGCGGCAACCGATGCTTTACTTGCCGCCTCATTCATCCCCTTCCTGACCTATTTCATGCTCACGTGGACGGACCATGCACGGCGGTGTACGGTTTTGCTGTTTCCACGGGAGATGCGCGACAACGCGTACATCACTCTGGGCAAAATTGCCGACATGATGCGCGCGTTTATTGTAGGGAATCTGCTGGTCGGAATTTTTATCGGAGCGATTAGTACTGCCGTGTTTGGGCTGATGGGAATCCCGTATTTCTATTTCATCGGATTCATCAGCGGTTTTCTCAGCCTGATTCCTTATCTTGGGGTTTTGCTCGCCATAATTCCCCCGATTCTGTCGGGATTGGGCGTTATCCACGGAATGGGATTTCTGTTCATCTTCCTGACGGTGCTGGGGCTGCACTTGTTCTCTCTGAATGTGCTGTACCCCAAGTTTCTGGGTAATCGCCTGCGGCTGAATCCGCTGGCTGTGACCTTAGCTTTGCTTTTTTGGGGATGGATATGGGGCGCCATGGGCCTGATTCTCGCGATACCCATGACAGCCGCAATGAAGGTGGTGTTTGATCATGTGGAGGAACTGAAGCCCTTAGGCGTGTGGCTTGGCGAGTAAACTCGCGTCACGGTAGCAGGCGGTATTAGCATCGCGGGACCACCTGCAGTTTTGCCTCCGCTGATTCCGGACAGAGCGACTCCCGCGATCACCAGGCAGGTTCCAACAATTTTCGTCACCAGCTCCGCACCGGTGAAGTCTTCTTTCAGCCAAGTGGGTTTCAATTTGGTCAGCAGCAGGGCGCCGACGAAGATCACAGCGTAACGTACACCCGAGATGGCAGAAACGATCTCGGGATGCGTGCGACTGATGGCATATACGACCAGGAAGGATCCTATGCCGGAGACGAAACGGTTGACGAAATACCAGAAACGATTGCTGGGCTCGGCCTTGTCTCCTGAATTGTGGAAAATTTGTTTTCGCCACGACGGCGGCACCAATAAGCTGACCGCCCCAAGAAATGTTCCGATGGTGAACCATACGTAACCACTGACGAAGTTTGTGCGGTCGTAGACCATCTTCTCCATTACATTGGCCAGCCCAAACAGAACGGCGGCCATGGCAACCGGTAGCAGTAACTTCTTCAGCGGGAGTTTCTCCGAAAAAAACATGGCGAAGCCTCCGGCGCACATGATGGCGAAGGCGATCAACTGGTGCCCCTCCACCTGGGTTTTGAGCAGCGCGTAGCTGAATGCTGCCGTGGCAGCCGGCGTAAAGCCGCCCATCACCGCCAGGGCCTCGGAAGCCTCCCCACGTTTGAGGGCCGCGTAATAAAAAAACGATGCAGCCAAGTCCACTGCGCCCGCCACCGACGCGATGGCTATGACGGTGAGGGACGGCGAATGATAGCCAAAGGGTAGAAGCAGCAGGCCGAAAATGCTGATCGCGCCCAGCCAGAACACGTAGCTGAATAGATTTTGCGTGCCGCGACGTTTCAGCAGCACCTTGTCCCAGACCAGTGAAATTCCAATTAGCCCGTGCGCGATAATCGCGATGAAAACGCCGTCTTTTGCAAAATCGAACATTTGCCGATTGCACAGGGACACGGGAGCGAGACCAGCTTTGATTATTAGATTGCTCTTTAAGTTGCTCGCTGGAACGGTTCAGGGCGAAACCGCAACAGTTAGGCACGGTTTGTTCGGGAGCATTACCTAGGTCATCTTTAGGAAAGTTACGATTCAGTCCATCATTACGAAGAGCTTGGGGGCCGACCGCCTCCCCGGGGAAACCCTTTCCAATGAATATTGACGATCTGCTGCGGATTGCGACTGAACGTAAAGCCTCCGACTTGCATTTGAAAGTGGGGAATTATCCTCATTTGCGCGTTGACGGCGAACTGGCGCCGTTGACCGACCAGCCGCGCGTAAGCGCGGAAGACATGCTGACCATGGCCTTCAGCATGATGTCGGCGCGGCAGAAGCAGAAGTTTAAAGAGACCACGGAAATCGATATGGCGTATGGCGTGGCCGGCCTGGGACGCTTCCGTGTGAATATCTTTCAGCAGCGCGGTAACGTTGGGCTGGTGCTGCGTGTCATCCCCACGAAGATTCGCGCGCTCGATGAATTGTTTTTGCCGAAAGTGGTGGAGCAGATTTGCGAAATGCCGCGCGGGTTGGTGCTGGTCACGGGCGTGACCGGCTCCGGTAAATCGACCACGCTGGCGGCGATGGTGGACCGCGTGAACTCCAGCCGCGCGGAACACATCATTACGATTGAAGATCCCATCGAATTTCTGCATCGCGACAAAAAGGGTTACGTCAATCAGCGCGAGATTGGCGTGGATACGCCTTCTTTCAGTTCGGCGCTGCGTGCTTCTTTGCGTCAGGACCCGGATGTGATTCTGGTCGGCGAAATGCGCGACCTGGAAACGATTTCGACTGCGCTGCACGCGGCCGAAACCGGTCACATGGTTTTCTCGACTCTCCACACGCTGGACGCGGTGGAAACCATCAACCGTGTGATATCGATTTTTCCTCCACCGGAGCAGAAGCAGATTCGCCTGCAACTGGCGGCAGTACTGCGCGCGATCGTGAGCCAACGGCTGGTTCGCCGCTGCGACACTGATGGTCGCGTGCCCGCGGTCGAGGTGATGATCAATACGGCATTCATTCGCGAATGTATTTTAGTTCCTGAAAAGACGCGCTCAATTCGCGATGCCATCGCCGCCGGAACGTCGCAGTACGGTATGCAAACGTTCGATCAATCGCTGTGGGACCTGTTCCAAGCTGGATTGGTCAACTACGAAACCGCGCTTGAGAACGCCTCGAATGCCGACGATTTCAAGCTGCGCATGCAGGGCATCGCTTCAACCGCGGACATTTCGCGGCAGTCGATGCAGTCGGCCGGATTTGGGCGGTAAAACACTGGATATCGCTCGAGTTCTTCTTCCTCTATTGATCGACGAGTATTGATCCACACGTCCCGGCCAACAAGGTTTATCGTGGACGCATGCCGTTCCCTCGTCCTAAGCGAAAATTCTATTCTGAAGACGAGTTGTACGAGTATGCCGTCGGTGCGCTCGCGCGCCACATGAGGACGGTTGCGGAGTTGAAGCGGCTGCTGCGTCCCCGCGTGGAAGCTGAGACGGAATATGGCAAGACGCTGGTCGATCTCATCATTCGGCGGTTGAAAGACAACGGCTATCTGAACGATTCGCAATACGCTGCGTATTTCTCTGCACTGCGGCGCGACAATCAAAAGTTCGGTCGCCGACGAATAGTCACAGATCTGAAAACCAAGGGCGTGCATAGCGACTTGATCGACAAAGCTGTCGATGCCGCTTTCGACGGAATCAGCGAAGAAAAACAAGCCCGAGATTATCTGCGACGCAAGCGCCTGAAAAAACCCAAAAATCAGAAGGACACCGCGCGCGTATTCCGGCAACTGGCGCGCGGAGGTTTTAGCACGAAGTCAATTTTCGCAATCCTGAAGAAATGGGACGTGGATGAGGAAGTGCTAACCCAGTTGGAAGACGAAGGCAGCGAATGAGTCATAGCGCAGTCGGCTGGCAGCTCAACCGGCTTTGTGGTTCTCATCGAGTACTTCGTCGAGAGCATTGGCCAGAACATGCGCGCGTTTCAGATAATCGGTCGCGCCATTGTCCTGATTTCGCTTCAGAAGGTGATACTCGTCGGCAATATTCAGCGCAGCCAAAACCGCCAGGCGCACGGTGTCAATCGTGTTGGTGGCTTCGGCGACCGCGCGCATCTTGGAGTCAACATACTCCGCCAGCTTCATGATGTAATCGGGATCTGAGCCGCGCAAGTTGTACGCCTGATCGAAGATCTCCACGCGCACGCTGCCGTTCTGCGCATCCTTCACTGGCGGATTCTTGGTAGCAGTTGCCATCTCTGGTTGAACTCCCGGCATTTCGCCCTGCAGATTCGCTGACGCCCGTTGCTAGCTCGCGCGCTCTTCGATCAGATCAATCTGCTCCAGCATGCGCTCGACGCGGCTGCGAATCTCCTCCCGTTCCTTCTTGAGTTGCACCATCTCGCGTTTTAAGGTAATCAGTTGCTCATCCCGCTCGTCCAGTTGCTCGCGTAAGCGCTGCGAATCGCGCTCGGCTGTAGCCTGGGCGCTGCGTGCCGATTTATATAGTTCAATGGTGCGATAGATTTTTTCTTCCAAGGCTTGAAATTGATCGACCGGAACCTGCTCCGTTGCCTGCTCTGCCGCTTCCAATGACATATTTGCTTGTTCCCCGAGAGAATTTCGAACTTTCCCGCAGTATACTCTCGGGAATGCACTGTAAACATGGCCCATTCGTGCACGTAGGTGCTCATCTCGGGCGCAACTTTAACTTATTTAATTTTTTGGCAGCCGCGTCCAGGGTTTCGAGCTTCTTGCAGAATGCGAAGCGCACCTGCTGGGAGCCATCCATCGCATCACGATAGAAACTTGAACCCGGCACGGCGGCGATTCCAATCTCTTTCACCAGATAATTCACAAATTCAACGTCGTTGCCGAAGCCGAAGGCAGAAATGTCGGTCATTACGTAATACGCCCCTCGCGGCAGAAAGCATTTAAACCCCGCCGCTTCCAGCGCGGGCACCAGATGATCGCGGCGGATGCGGTAGTTTTCCGCGAGCTTCGCATAATATTGCGGAGGCAGGCTCAGCGCCGCGGCACCGGCTTCCTGCAGCGGCGCAGGAGCGCCGACCGTCAAGAAATCGTGCACCTTGCGGATGGCATTTGTAATTGGCTCGGGCGCAACCGCCCATCCCACACGCCATCCCGTGACGCTGTACGTTTTCGACATGCCATTGATAGTCACGGTGCGCTCGCGCATTCCTTCGAGCGAGGCCAGGGAAATGTGCCGCGTGCCGTCATACAGAATGTGTTCGTAAATCTCATCGGTGATCGCGAGCACGTCGAATTCAACGCAGAGATCGCGAATCAATTCGAGTTCGCCGCGCGTGAAAACCTTGCCGGTTGGGTTGTTCGGCGTGTTGAGGATGATGGCCTTCGTATGTTTGTCGAAGGCGCGCCGCAATTCTTCTTCATCGAATGCCCATTCGCCGCCGGTCTTGGCTGGCGGACGCAACTTCACGAACCGCGGGCGCGCTCCACTCAAGACGGAATCGGGGCCGTAGTTCTCGTAAAAAGGCTCGAAGATGACCACTTCATCGCCTGCATTGCAGACCGCGAGCAAAGTCGAAATCATCGC
Source organism: uncultured Acidobacteriaceae bacterium (assembly GCA_963784095.1). Taxonomy (GTDB): domain Bacteria; phylum Acidobacteriota; class Terriglobia; order Terriglobales; family Acidobacteriaceae; genus Sulfotelmatobacter. The sequence continues at coordinate 873,920 of CAWAQC010000012.1, read as the reverse complement.
TTCCGTGGAGCCACAGCACACCGTCACTTCTTTTTCGGGATCGACTTGGATGCCTTGCCAGATGCCCATTTGACGAGCAATGGCATTGCGCAAGTTCTTCGCGCCCCAGGTGATTGCGTACTGATTGACGTCCTGCTCTATGGCCGCACTGGCGGCTTGCTTGATCGGTTCGGGCGCGGCAAAGTCGGGAAAGCCTTGCGCCAGATTGACCGCACCGTAGAGCATCGCCTGGCGGGTCATCTCGCGAATCACGGATTCAGTGAAGTGCTCAACCTTGTCGCTGCGAAAGTGTTTGCGCGCGAGCGCGGCATCGGTTGTACGGTGGGAAGAAATTGCGTTCGCCATAGCCGGAGATTAGCACACGCAGAGCCAGCCAAATGGGCTTCGAATGCTAAAATCGTGTTTGCCATCGACCATGCTGACTGGGTCCGAAATCCGCCGCAAGTTCCTCGACTTCTTTGTGCAAAAAGGGCATAAGGAGGTGCATTCCTCGTCGCTCGTTCCGGCGAACGATCCTACGCTGCTGTTCACTAACGCGGGGATGAACCAGTTCAAAGACGTTTTCTTGGGATTGGAGAAGCGAGGCTACTCGCGCGCCACCACTTCGCAAAAATGCGTGCGCGCCGGCGGCAAACACAACGATCTGGAAAATGTGGGATTCACCAACCGGCATCACACGTTTTTCGAGATGCTGGGCAATTTTTCTTTCGGCGATTATTTCAAGAAAGACGCGATTGCCTATGCCTGGGAGCTGATCACTTCGCCGCAATGGTTCGGGATTGATAAAGAAAAGTTGTACGTGACGATTTTCAAGGGCGAAGCAGGCGTAGAGCGCGATATCGAGGCCTACGACCTGTGGGTCGCGCAGGGTGTGCCCAAAGAGCGCATTTTCGAATTTGGCGCAAAAGATAATTTCTGGCAGATGGGCGACACCGGTCCGTGCGGGCCTTGCAGCGAGATTCATTACGATATGGGGCCGGTCGCGTCGGATTGCGGGCATCAGGACTGCGCCTTCGGCTGCGACTGCGGGCGCTATGTCGAGATTTGGAATCTGGTGTTCATGCAGTTTGACCGCGATGCTTCGGGAAAACTAAGTCCGCTGCCCAAGCCATCGATTGATACCGGCATGGGGCTGGAGCGCGTAGCGGCAGTACTGCAGGGCGTGATTTCGAATTATGAGACAGACTTGTTTACGCCGCTGATCAAGCGGGCAGCGGAGTTGACGGGAGCCGGCAAGACTGCGGAGCTTCGCTCCGCCGGACAGCCGAGAGCGGCTGTCCCCACGCGAGCAGAGAAGGGCGCAAGCCGTGTAGGCACCACAAGCCATGTGGGCACGGCCGCCCCGGCCGTGCAGCCGAGCAAAGCTCGGCAGGCTCTTCCAGCAACAAATCGGCTGCTTCGCTCAGAGTAATCGCTGACCACTCGCGGGCGGCAACATTTCTTATTTCCGATGGAGTGCTGCCTTCGAATGAGGGCCGCGGATACGTGTTGCGGAAGATTATTCGGCGTGCGATTACGCATGGACGATTGCTGGGTCAGACGAAACCATTTCTGCATGAAATGGTTTTCGCCGTCCGCGATTTGATGCGGGATGCATACCCGGAGTTGAACGAGGCTGTCGGCCATGTTTCAAAAGTCTTATTTTCAGAAGAGGATCGCTTCGCACGAACAATGAGCTTCGGCATCGATCAGTTGCAAGATGAGGCCATGCGTCCGCGCACGGAAAGGCGCGGTGAGCTTCTCGAAGAGCTTTCCCAACCGCATCGCCAGATTACGGAGGCTTTTGGGCGAGTGCTGTCGGAGCACGAAAATAAGGGTCTTAGTTTCATTTATGACCCAATTGATTGGACGTTGTTGTTTCAACGGGTTGAGGACCTCTTTGACGGTTTCCGAGCTCAACAGTTTCGCGATGATTGGGTTGCGGCTGATCGCATCCCACTTAAGCTATCGGGTCATCAGGCATTTAACATTTTCCAGACCTATGGATTGCCACGTGATTTTATCGAAGACTTTTGCCGCGATTCCGGGATCCCTTTCGATGCGAAGGGCTTCGAAGCATCGCTATCGGAGGAGCAGACCCGCGCTCGCGCCTCCTGGAAAGGCGCTGCGAAGCAGACGGCGAATCCGACTTACCAGCAGCTTCCGAAATCAATCTTCGAAGGCTATCGTCAGACGCGCTCTGACAATTGCGAAGTGCTCGCCATCATCAAGAACGGCCAAGGCGCGCAGGAACTCAAGCCCGGTGAGTCAGGCGATGTCATCCTCGATCACACGCCGTTCTACGCCGAATCCGGCGGGCAGGTTGGCGATAAGGGATGGTTCTACTCCGACGATCACAATACCGTGGTCGCCGAAGTGACCGGATGCTACGCGCCGATTCAGGGCGTGAGAGCGCATCAGGTCACGGTAAAATCCCCACCCAACGAAAACCGCGTTGGGTGGGGCACCCTCGGGATTCGTATCGGTGATCACGTTGACGCCGTGGTGAACGCCGAGGTTCGAGCGGCCACTATGCGCAACCATACGGCTACGCATTTGCTTCATGCCGGACTGCGTGAAGTTTTGGGCAAGCACGTGAAGCAGGCGGGATCGCTGGTTGCGCCGAATCATCTGCGCTTTGATTTTTCGCATTTCACCGCGGTGGAAGATCAGGAACTGCAGGATATTGAGGACATCGTCAACAAAGAGGTGCTGCGCAACCAGATTGTCGAGACCATTACTGACGTGCCCATCGAGGAGGCCATTAACCAATATCATGCGATGGCGCTGTTCGGCGAAAAGTATGGCGACAAAGTGCGCGTGGTACGCATTGGCGATTTTTCGACTGAACTCTGCGGCGGAACCCATACAGGCGCCACTGGCGAGATCGGCCTGATCAAGATTTTGAAAGAAGGCAGCGTCTCGTCGGGCGTGCGGAGGGTCGAGGCGGTTACGGGCTTGGGATCTTTGACGCATTTCCGTATGGATCACGAGTTGGAGGGGGTGGTATCTACGTTTGCCTCTCCCACCCTTGCGCACAGTGCGCGCATGGATGGGGCACCCATTGCCGAGGAGATTTCCGCCCACGCCGAGACGGTTTCTCCCGCTGCTGCTTTGAAGGCCGAACTGGAGAAGAAAGATTCGGAGATCAAGCGGCTTACGCGCGAACTGGATTCGGCACGGATGAAGTCGGCTTCGTCTTCGACGGCCAACATCAGCGACAAGATAAAAGATGTAAAAGGCGTAAAGGTGCTGACGCATCGCGTCGATAATCTCGATCGTGCGCAACTGCGCACGCTGGTTGATCAATTACGCGACAAGATCGGCTCCGGAGTTGTGGTGCTTGGCTCGGCGAGCAACGGCAATGTCTCGCTCATTGTTGGCGTCACCAAAGACCTCACGAATAAAGTTCAAGCTGGCAAAGTAATCGCTCCGGTCGCGCAGAAAGTTGGCGGCAAAGGTGGAGGCCGTCCCGATCTTGCCGAAGCCGGGGGAAAAGATTCTGCAGCGTTGGATTCGGCCCTGAATGGGGCTTACGAAGTGGTCGAATCACTACTCTCATGAGTGCCAGCGATGCTCCGCTCGACCAGCGCTTGGGTTTCATCAAGCACAAGGGCAAAGCTGTTTATGCTGTGGATTTCACGAATTGCACCGGCAAGGAAATGTTGTTGTTGCTCGACCAGATTCGTGCCGACGTGGGGCATCATGCTCCGAATTCTATGCTGATTTTGGCCGATTTCAAAGGCGCGAAGATCGACAAGAATGTCGCGACTCGAATAAAGGAAGTGCTCGTACTCGACCGGCCTTTTGTGAAGCGATCGGCTTGGATGGGAACTGAGAGCATGCCGGAGGTAATTTACGAACACTTCAAAAATTTTTCTCAGCGCGATTTTCCTACCTTCAAGACGCGCGAAGAGGCGCTGGACTGGCTGGTTTCCGATTCTTAGTGGCCTCGTTTCACGGGAAGCTTTTAATACTTTGCGAGATTGGCTGTTCTTCGCGCGCTTTGGTCTTGCGACAAAGAGAGAGCTTTACCGCGAAGAGCGCTAAGGATTTCGCGAAGGGCGCGAAGAAAATCTGGTTTGGCAAACTGACTCATTGTCAAATTCTCCGCATTGCCTCCCGGTGCTTACTGTGTTAGCTTCATGATTCGGAAGGGGATAAGCCTTGCAGGCTAGGGTTCCCGCCGGGCTGGATCACAAAGAAAGCGAGATTTACCGGCAGCTTGATCCAGAGCGGCTCCCACGACACATCGCGATCATCATGGACGGCAACGGGCGCTGGGCAAAACGGCGTCACTTGCCGCGCGTGGCCGGACATCGCGCCGGAGTGGCGGCTGTGCGCTCGACCGTTGAAACCGCGGCGCGCATCGGCGTTCACGCGATCACGCTGTATGCATTTTCCGAGGAGAACTGGAAGAAACGTCCCAAGAGCGAAGTCGGTTTTCTAATGCGGCTTCTCGGCCGTTATTTAAAAGCGGAATTACCGACGCTCAACAACAACAATATTCGCCTAGAATATATTGGGCGTCAGCACGAATTGCCCAGCGATGTGCAGGAGCGTATGGAGTGGGCGCGCGCGAACACGGCTCAAAACACCGGCACCGTGCTTACGCTGGCTCTGAACTACAGCGCGCGCAGTGAACTGGTCGATGCCTTCCGGTCCATAGTTGATGCAGCGTCGAAAAACGGTGGCCTCGATCATTTGACCATCGATGAAGACACCGTGCGGGAACATCTTTACACGCGCCATCTGCCGGACCCCGATTTGGTGGTGCGCACTTCGGGCGAGATGCGGTTGAGCAATTTTTTGCTGTGGCAGTTGGCCTATGCGGAAATTTACGTGACGCCAACTTTATGGCCGGATTTTCGTGGAGTTCATTTGCTCGAGGCCATTGCCGAGTATCAAAAGAGGGAGCGCCGCTATGGCGGCCTCAATGGCGATGCCCACGCGCAACCCCGGCATCCCTCGCACGAAAAGGCCTCAAGGTAGCCGAAAACCTCTTCACCACCGAGTCACAGAGAAAACAGTACAAACCGCTGCTCTTCTGTGCCGTGTTCGATCCTCTCTGTATCTCTGTGGTTAAATGGTGCTTCGCTTTTTTCAAACACTCCCTTGCTAAAGCGCATCGCGACCGCCGTCGTTCTGATTCCAATTGTTTTGGCTCTGGTGTTGCATGCACCGGTGCCGGTGGTGGCACTGGTGAGCGCGGCAGTCGCGCTCGTGACCATTCAGGAATTTCTAAAGCTGACGGAATCGTATGGAATACAGCCCCTACGCCTGCCAACTTATATCTACGTAGCGCTGTTTTTTATTTTTTTCGTCACCAGCAGCGCGAGCGAGGGGCCGCAATTATCCGCGCTAAAGTTTGTGGTCTGCCTGGGATTTGCCTGCACTGTCGCGCCATTTGTGTTTTTAACCATCGCCATGGGGAGGGCGGATTTGAAATCAGCATGCCCAGGGACAGCTGCGTCGGCGTTTGCCTTCGTTTACATCGCCGTGCCTATGGCCATGCTCGCCGAACTTCGGCAGCAGGTAGCGGGAGCATTCTTGCTGCTTTATTTGCTCTTAGTGGTGTGGGCGGGAGACATTTCCGCTTACTTCGTCGGCCGCTCGCTTGGTAGACACTTAATGGCGCCGCGCATCAGCCCGAAAAAAACCTGGGAAGGAGCCGCAGCATCGGTGGTGGCGAGCCTCGGCGTCGGCATGGCTTTATTTGCCTACGCTCTGCCGATCAGTTCGTTCCTTCTTCGTATTGGATTGATCGGCCCGCGTGAGGGATTGTTCGGCTTGGAGAAACCTGACTTGTGGCCGATCATTGTGCTGACGATTATCCTCAATATTGCAGCGCAGCTTGGGGACCTAGTGGAGTCGCTGATTAAGCGCGGAGCCGGCGTGAAAGACTCGGGCAAAATTCTTCCCGGCCACGGCGGCATGCTCGACCGAATTGATGCGCTTCTGTTTGCGGCTCCGGTGCTATGGCTGTATGCCTCCGCGTTCTTCCCACCCGCACGCCCCTGGTAACGCGTAAAATAGAAGATCGCCTCGGGACGCGGGCGATCACTTTCTCCATGAAGCGCATTGCCATTCTAGGCTCTACCGGATCGATCGGCCGCAGCACCTTGAGCGTGGTCGAATCGTTTCCTGACCGCTTTGAGGTTGTGGCGCTGGCCGCCGGCAAGAACCTGGATGTGGCGTTTGAGCAAGTCCAACGCTGGCGTCCGCGCGTAGCCGCCATGGCCTCGGAGGGCGACTCGGAAATCCTGGCTTCGCGTCTTAAGCGAGCCGGAATCTCGGGAGTTGAGATAGTGCACGGGCCGAGCGGGCTGGTGCATATCGCTGCGCATCCGGATGTCGATTTTGTGGTCAGCGCAATCGTAGGAGTGGCTGGACTGGAGGCCACGTACGAAGCTGTCAAGGCTGGAAAGACGATTGGCGTAGCGAACAAAGAATGTCTCGTTGCCGCTGGGGAGTTGATTACGGCTGAGGCGCGCCGGCAGGGCAAGGCGCTATTGCCCATCGACAGCGAACACAATGCGGTGCATCAATGCCTGCGCGGCGGAAGAATGGAGGAAGTGGAGCGCATCTGGCTCACGGCTTCCGGCGGGCCGTTCCTGAACACGCCACGTCCTGAGTTCAGCTCGATCACGGTAGAGCAGGCGCTCAACCATCCAACCTGGAAGATGGGCCGGCGCATCACCATAGACTCGGCAACATTGATGAATAAAGGCTTCGAAGTGATTGAAGCGTGCCGGCTATTTAACGTTCCTGCGGCAAAGGTGCAAGTCATGGTGCATCCGCAATCGACCATTCATTCCATGGTCGAGTTCGTTGACGGCAGCATTCTGGCGCAGTTTTCCGTCACGGACATGCGGCTGCCAATTCTTTACGCCTTAACATACCCGGAGCGAATTCATTCCGATCTGCGATTCCCAGTGAGTAACTTGCGTCATCTGGACTTCTCGCCGCCGGACATGAATAAATTCCCTTGTCTGCGTCTGGCTTATGAAGCGGCCGAGGCCGGAGGCGCCAGAACCGTGGCCCTGAATGCGGCCGATGAGATTGCCGTAGCTGCGTTTCTGGAAGGCAGTATCGGATTCAATGAAATTCCTGAGATCATCGAAGATGCGGTTTCTGCAGCGAATCCCGGCAAGCTGGAGTCGATTGCAAAAGTGCTTGAAGCCGACGCCGAAGCCCGCCGATATGCTCAGGAACGGATATCCGCGATTCAAAAGAGCCGGATTAAAAAAAGCGGTTCTCCACGCGCAACATCTGTCGTTTAGTTGAATCTAAGAGGGAGCGGTTACGCAGTTTACATTTATGTACGATTTTTTTATCTCCGTGGTTGCGGTCGCAGTCGTCCTCGGCTTCATGATTCTGATTCATGAGTTCGGCCATTATGCGGTGGCCAAGCTGCTGGGCGTTAGGGTGGAGCAGTTCGCCATTGGTTTCGGGAAACGCCTCTTTGGCATTAAGCGGGGCGAGACCGATTACCGCATCAACGCCATTCCTCTCGGCGGCTACGTGAAGATGAGCGGCGAAAACCCCATGGACGAGCGCACGGGCGATCCCGCTGAATTTCTATCGCATCCGCGCTGGCATCGTTTTCTAATTGCGATTGCCGGCCCGGCGATGAATATTCTGTTGGCCATCTTTCTGCTCACCGTGGTTTACATGGTGCATTACGAGTACCCGGTTTTCCTCGATAAGCCCGCCGTCATCGAAGGCATCAAGGCCGACTCTCCCGCAGCTAAAGCCGGATTGCAGCCCGGCGACCGCATCATTCAGGTGGCCGGCATCAAAGATCCGACCTGGGAGCAACTGCAGCCGCAAGTCTGGCTTAGTCCGAACCAGCCGCTCAATGTGACAATTCAGCGCGGAAATCAGGTTTTTCAAAAGACCATTGTTCCTCAGCCCATCACCAGCTCTGATGTAGGCGACGCCGGGTGGTATCCCGAGGAGCCGGTCATTGTCGGACACGTTGAACCCGACAAACCCGCAGCCAAGGCTGGACTGCAGGAGGATGACCGAATCGTCGCCATGAATGGGACGCCGCTGGATTCGATTGAGACCATGATTGAACGGCTGCAGCAGACCAAGGGTCAACCGGTCGATCTTACGGTGATTCGCGGCAAACAGACTTTATCGTTTCATGTAAAGCCCGTCCTCTCAAACACTGAAGATCCAGGGGAGCAACGCTATCGTTTGGGTTTTCTCAATAAGAGCGAGACCAAGGTGACCACTTTGCCGTTCGGGCAGGCCCTGAGTCTTTCGCTCGATCAAAACAAGAAATACTCGTTGCTGATTCTTGAGTTGGCCAAAAAAATCGCGGAGCGAAAGGTTTCTTTGAAGGCGGTTTCCGGCCCAATCGGTATCGCCCAGGATGCGGGCTATGCTGCGCAACAAAAGGGTTGGACACCGCTGATGGAGCTTACGGCGGGAATCAGCTTGAATCTTGGCATTTTCAACCTGCTGCCAATTCCGATTCTCGATGGCGGCGTGATTCTCTTCCTCCTGATCGAAGCCCTTATGCGGCGCGACGTCAGCCTGCGCATTAAGGAGCGCGTGTATCAGGCTGCGTTCGTTTTCCTGGTGCTGTTCGCGGTGATGGTCATCTACAACGACTTGATGAAGACGCTGCCGGGGCTGGTGGATCGGCTGCCATAGAAATCTTACTCAGCATTCCTGACGCTTGTCATCCTGAGCGGAGGAGTTGCTTCACGAAGTGAAGCAACTCTGAAGTCGAAGGATCCCTGCAACTCTTCGCTGATATTCTCGGGCCGTCACTTCGACTTCTGCTCGGCAATCCACTTGTCGGTCCGCGCTTCGAGCATGTCCAGCGGCAGCGTGCCGCCATCCAACATCTCGTCATGAAATTTGCGGATATCAAATTTCGGACCCAGCTCTTTTTCAGCCCGTTCGCGCAGTTCGCGAAATTTTAACTGTCCCAGCTTGTAGCTGAGCGCCTGCGCCGGCCATGCGATGTAACGGTCGGTCTCGGACTGAATCGTCGGTTCGTCCACTGCTCCCGATTTCCGCATGAACTCTACTACCTGCTCGCGCGACCATCCTTGCGAGTGAATGCCGGTATCAACCACCAGGCGTACCGCCCGAAAAAGCTCGGACGACAAACGCCCGTAATCGGAACCTGGATCCTGATAGAAGCCGACCTCTTTGCCGAGGCCCTCCGCATACAAAGCCCATCCCTCAATGTATGCGTTAAATCCCAACCCGTGCAGGCGGAATTTGGGGAGACCCTGGAGTTGCTGCTGCACCGATAGCTGCATGTGGTGTCCGGGAACGCCTTCGTGATACGCGGTCGCCTCATCATCAATCATCGATCGATGAGCGAAATCGGAAGTAGCTACCACCACACGGCCCGGCCGCTTGCCATCGGGAGTGCCGATCACATAGTGAGTCGCGGCGGCTGATTGAAATGGAGGAATCGCCTCCACGGTAACCGGCGATTTGGGAAGCAGCGTGAACAACTCCGGAAGCTTCGGCTCCATTTGCCCGATGTAATGACGAAAGTCGTCGAGAATTTGCTCGGCCGAAGTCGGAATATATTTCGGATTCGTTTTCAGCGACGCCCGAAACGATGCGAGATCGGCGAATCCTTCTTTCTTCGCGATCGCCGTCATCTCCGCTTGAATGCGATCCATTTCGCGCAGACCGAGCGCGTGAATCTCCGCCGGAGACATGTGCGTGGTTGTGCGCGCATAAATATCGTTCTCGTAACGCTTTTGGCCTTCTGAGAGAGAAGTGATCGATAAAATCGTACGTCCCTGCGGCGCGTATTGGCCTCGCAGAAAATCGGCAAACGACTTGTACGCCGGCAACACATCGGTGTCGATCGCCTCGATAATTTGCGCAGTCAAGCGCTTCTGATCGTCGGCAGAAATGGCAGCAGGATATTTCTTCGTCGGCATCAAAAATGGATCTGCCGTGACAATTCCCTCACACTGCACCGGCAGCTTCTCGGCGATAAAGCGTACGGGCATCAGTTTGTCTTTCATGCCGGCGCGCAAAACTTCGGTCGTCTGAATCAGCACGCGGGGAATCTGGTGCAGCCGCGCGACATAATCCTCGTAATGCTTCACCGAATCGAAGGGCATCGAGAGCGGTAAATCGGCGAGGCTGGTATGGATGCCGTTCTGCTGGTTGATCGGCATCTCATATTCTTTGAGATCGAAGTCGGCCTCGCGCTGCTGCAAAACGCGAATCAGCAGATCGTGCGAGAGTTGGTCCTGATCGGAAAATCCTGCAGTTGTAATCGCTTCAATCCGGGTCAGAAATTCTTCATCACTTTTGTGCCGCTGATAAATCGCCGCCAGCGAATACTTGCCCAGTTGATCGTTGTAGCGATAATCGCCGTAAGCCGTAGCCCGCACTGGGAAATTTCGCAGATCGGATTCGTATTGCTCCTCGAAAACCGCATTTTGTGCAGCGAGGCGATCAGCAACAGACTTGGGATTTTGGCCGAAGACGAAACTGGCCGCGAGAACCAGGAAGCATACCCGTAGAAAGAGTCGCATAAGCGTACGAGGGTATCAGAAGCCAGTTCTGGAAGAAATGCGAAAAACAAAATCTGAAACGTGATCCTGAGCTAAGGCCCAGAAGCCAAAGCTACGAACGCGTTGTATAGTATGGCGTGCCGCCGAGCAAGCCTATAACCACCACAGAAGCCGCACCCGACCTTCCACGCGAACTGGGCTTGCTCGATTCGTTATCGATCGTGATCGGCATCACGATCGGGGGCGGAATCTTTCTGGTGCCCAATCTGGTGGCCCGCGAACTGCATTCCGCTGCGGCGATTCTCGGCGTCTGGGTTTTTGCTGGAGTCATTTCGTTTTTCGGCGCGATCGCTTGCGCGGAGTTAGGCACGGCCATTCCCGCGACCGGTGGGCAGTACGTATTTCTGCGTGAGGCATACGGTCCGCTGATCGGCTTTCTTTGCGGCTGGTCGATGTTTATAGTCGCGCGCACCGCGCAGGTCGCATGGATGGCGGTGACCTTAGCGCTCTATGTCTCCTATTTCGTGCCGCTCACTTCCGTTGAATCGAAACTGTTGGGAATCGCGGCCATCGCTATTGTGACAGCCATCAACTATCGCGGCGTCACCGCCGGAGCGATGGTGCAGAACATCTTTACGCTGGCGAAGGTCGCCGGCCTGCTCGCGATCATCGGCGCTGCTTTCTGGTGGGGCGGCAATGCAGCGCGAGCCGCGAATCCGTCACCGGCGGGATTTTCCCTGAACAGCTTCGGAGTGGCACTGATTGCCTGCGTCCTGGCCTACGATGGCTGGGTGCAACTCAGCTTTGTCGCCGGCGAAATTCGCAACCCGCAGCGAAATGTTCTCCTCGCGCTTGCCCTGGGCACGGCTGCCTGCATCGCTATTTATCTACTCGCGAACATCGCGTACCTGCGCGTTCTGACAATTCCTGAAATCGCCGCCAGCAACCACGTCGGCGCGACCTTGGCAGAACGGGTGATGGGCGCTCACGGCGGCATGCTGGTCTCACTGGTCATTTTGATCTCGATTGTTGGAACCTTAAACGGCTGTTTCCTGACCAGCCCACGAGTGTATTTTGCGCAGGCACGTGATGGTCTCTTCTTCCGAAAATTCGGCGAAATTCAACCGCGGTATCAAACGCCCGGTTTTGCCATCCTGGCGCAAAGCGCGTGGGCCATTGTGCTTCTGGTAAGCGGCTCTTACGAAACGCTGCTCGACTACGCAATGTTCGCGCTGTGGCTGTCTTACGGGCTCATGGTCGCCGGGGTAATCGTGTTGCGCCGCAAACAACCCGGACTGCCGCGCCCTTATCGGATGTGGGGCTATCCGGTCACGCCTGTTCTTTTTCTGGCCATCACAGCCTGGTTTCTCATCAATATGCTTTTAACGCGGCCCGGGCCATCGCTGGCCGGCTTGCTTCTGATCGGGACTGGCATTCCGGTTTATCTCGTTTGGACATACCGGCTCCATAGCGCGGCGGCTTGATTGCTTTTTCCTAGTGAGATACAATGTACCTCGGAGAAGGATTATGGCGGCGACCGAGATGGTTCATGTTCGCGTGGAAAAACGCATCAAGGCCCAGGCTGCGAAAGCATTAGCCGCAATGGGTTTGTCCGTATCGGATGCGGTGCGCGTTCTGTTGACCCGCGTGGCAGCGGAGCGCAGGCTGCCTTTTGAAGTTCGCATGCCAAACTCGACCACCGCTGCGGCTATGCAGGAAGCCCGGAAGGGCGGCCTACCTTCATTCAGTAGCGTTCCCGATCTGATGAACGACCTGAATGCGGAGGATTGAGCGTACAACTGCTTTTCGCCGTGATTTCAAACGCGAGAAACGCGGATACTACAGGCGCGAGATTGATTCCGTCGTTGCCGAAGCCGTCGCACTTCTGGCCGAAGATAAAACCCTTCCGCAAAAGAGCCGGGACCACGGGCTTTCCGGCGAGTGGACCGATCATCGCGAATGCCATCTCAAACCTGATCTTTTGCTGATCTATCGCAAGCCCGATATCCAGGTTCTGCAGCTCGTTCGCATGGGATCACACAGCGAACTCTTCGGCTGACTTGACGTACTCATTCAAAGCTTCAAAGCTGATTGTTTTCGCATGATAAAATAAAGCTTACGAATGGCTACCATTACCCGCAGAAAGACTGTTACGGCCCTCGTCGGCAACGTCCGCGTCGGCTCCGATGCACCGGTTGTGGTGCAGTCAATGACCAACACCGATACGGCCGACATCCCTTCCACTGTTCAACAATGTGCAGCCCTGGCCCGCGCTGGCTCCGAATTGGTTCGCGTTACGGTCAACAACGACGAAGCAGCCGCGGCAGTCCCCCACGTGGTCGAGCAACTGGATAAGCAAGGCATCCGCGTGCCCATCATCGGCGACTTCCATTACAACGGCCATGTTCTGCTCACCAAATATCCCGAGTGCGCTCGCGATCTGGCCAAATACCGTATCAATCCCGGCAATGCCAGCATCGGACGAACCGGCGACTCGAACTTCCGCACCATGATTGAAGTCGCGGTGAAATATCAAAAGCCGGTGCGCATCGGCGTGAACTGGGGTTCGCTCGATCAGGTGCTGCTCACCAAAATGATGGACGAGAATTCCCGCCTCGCCGAGCCCAAAGACGCCCGCGAAGTCACGATGGAAGCCATGGTCGTCAGCGCTCTGAACTCCGCCGCTCTAGCCGAAAAATACGGCCTGCGGCCGGATCAGATCATTCTCAGCGCGAAAGTCAGCGGAGTACAGGACCTCATCGACGTTTACCGCGCCTTAGCCGCCCGCTGCGCGTATCCATTGCATCTCGGGCTTACAGAGGCGGGCATGGGAGCGAAAGGAGTCGTCGCCTCCAGCGCCGCCATGGGCGTGGTTCTTCAGGAAGGTATAGGCGATACCATTCGAGTTTCGCTAACGCCCGCGCCCGGCGGAGACCGTACCGAAGAAGTCCGCGTAGCGCAACAGATTCTGCAATCCATGGGAATTCGCAGCTTCACGCCGCAAGTCACGGCCTGCCCCGGTTGCGGACGCACCACCAGTTCTTTCTTTCAGGAAATGGCGGAGCAGATTCAGACCTATCTGCGCGAGCAGATGCCTGCATGGAAGAGCCGCTATGTTGGCGTGGAAGAAATGAAACTCGCCGTAATGGGATGCGTGGTCAACGGCCCCGGCGAATCCAAGCATGCCAACATCGGCATCTCGCTGCCTGGAACCTTCGAAGAACCGAAAGCACCTGTTTACGTGGATGGACGCCTGTTCACCACACTCAAAGGCGACCACATCGTCGCGGAGTTCATCCGGATTCTCGATGACTATATCGACTCGCATTATGGGGCGCGGAACGGGCAAAACGAAGGCGCACAACCGGAAGCAGTAGCCGCGCGACATTAGCTGCTCGAAACTGGCCGTTCAAAACTAAAGCCTTCGACAGTATCCCTGGTCCTTCAGGCGCTCCGGACGAGACCGCTCCTTATTGACCCGGCAGCAGGAAAATTGGCGACTGCGACGGCGGCTCAACCGTTGCCGCTCCCGACTCGCTGGTCGAAGCTACATTCGCGTGGGCGAAATAGCATTCAAACTGTGAGGCCGACAATCCGGTCGGGAGCACAGTCAGAATTTCTCCATTCAAATAGGTGCCCGTCGTCAAACCTGAGACCACGACTTTCTCGCCTTCTGTGAAGGAATTCGCCGCCTTGAAGGTGACCACGTTCGAGGTGATCGAAAACGATGTGATGCTGGCGACTCCGTTGCAGTTCGTCAGCGTGCAAATGCCAAAGGCTGCTGGAAGGTCTGTAATGACAGTGTCGGCTGGGGTTGAATTATTGGTGGGGTTGTTGGCGTTATTGTCCAGGGTGTTGATGACTGCGATGGCGCCGGCATCGCACATGCTCACGTACACCCGGCTGCTATCGCTGGATGCCGCGGTGAAAACGCGAAACCGTACCGTGCTGGGCGAATAAGTTGCAGGAGGAACCGCGGGAGCGCAAGTGGATAACGACGGCACCGCATACTGATACTGGCTGCTGGTTGGATTCGCGGAGAACGGAGGATCGGTGAGCAGCGTGAGAGTTGTTTTCAGCGTAAAATCCGGGGCATTGAATATGGCCAGGGTGGGGATGACACAGGTAGCCGTGGTTCCCGCCAGCGGGTCAGGGCAGACAGGCGCAGTCTGATAGCTGGCCACATAAAAGCGGCTTCCATCTGCCAAGGCAGTGACGGAGGCGGGCGAACACCCAGCAGAACATGGAGCCGACGCAGCGGTGAAAGCGATGGACTTCAGCAGTGCCGGCGTGTCGTTAGCGCCGCCCGAAACCGAAAACACGTACAAGTTTCCGGTGACGGGATTCGTTACATACAGCCGGTTCAGGTTCGGATCATAAAACATATAATTCGCGCCAGCTCCGACTGGAAGGCTGCTTGTAACTGCATCGGTGGCTGTATCGATGGTTACCAGTTGCCCATCGCCTTGCGTCAATACATAAACTTTCTGACTGTCGCTGCGCGCCACGATCCACACGGGAGTCATCCCGCTAAAACCCGGTACCAGGGTGGAACTCAGGTCCGCCGGGTTGACGTCGCTGATCGTATTGCTGCCTTGATTCGCAACATATATTTTTAGAGCATCGGGAATCTCGGCCATAGCCACCGGGTTTGTTCCTACAGTTCCCGTATTAACTACCGCGTTTAGCGAAGTATTAATTGCGCTTATAGAGTTGGTTCCAAAATTCGCGACATATATATACGCGTCCTGGGTGGTGTTCAAAAATACAGGCAACGAACCGGTAGGCATTTGAATGTTGCTAACCGGTCCCAAGCCGGTTCCGGTGGGGGAATCGGCTGCCGGCGTGAACGCGGATATCTGGTCGATGCCTCCTGGAGCCCCACTGGCGGCGCTGGCAACGTACACCGCAGCAAAGTTCGGAAGGATTGCGGCGTTCGTAGGATTGTCGCCGATGTTGGGCGCACTCGGATCGGAGCTTGGGGTCTCGCCAATGATGCTGTCTCCACCGACATCGATCTGCATAGCATTGCCGGGATAATTCGGCACATTCAGACTGATGCCATACACCGCATGAAAGGCGGTTGGAGAAGGCGGCAATTCCACCGGGCAATCGGGAAGTCCGCCCAGAGAGCAGGGAAGAACCACCGGCCGGTAGACCTGGCCGCAAGCCGACCACAGCACAATCAGAACGACCACTGCGCTCAATTGCCACACGCGTTGAAAACTCATCAGCACCCCAAAGGAAAATTTGGCTTGCGAGGAATGCTACATTCTAACGGCTGTTTGGAAACTGCGCCACTTCGCGCGCGAGGCTTCGGTAGTGCCTTAAATCCATTCACCACCAAGGCCACGAAGGAACTCGAAGTCGGCATTGGACGCTCATTGTTTATGATTGCTTGCTTCTGGGATGCACGAGCACAAAGGCAAGTTGGATGGAGGAAGGAACGGTATGAGAGAAAATCCTGGGTTCAGCAATACGTCTCAGAACGCAATCGCAAGCGTAAAGTGAGCCCGGTTTCGCGTCAGAGCAAGCTATTTCTTCCGACGCGCCCTACCGGCTGCAGCCACTGCGGCCGGCTGCCCAGGTCTGGCTGCGCCCGCAGGTTTCTTCTTGCCTTCCATCTGAGCGAGTGATTGTTTGAGTGCGGCCATGAGATCCACGACCGGGGCGAGCTTCTTCGGTTTCTCGACGGCAGCAACTTCTCCGCCTTCAAGTTTGGCTTCGATTAACTTTTTTAAATTGTCCTGGAAGGTATCGTGATATTTCTTTGGGTCCCACTCGTCGGCGAGCGCTTCGATCAGCTGATGGGCGACTTTTACTTCCGCTTCTTTCAACTCCACATCCGGTGCGCCGAAGCCTTCCACTTTGCGCACTTCTTCTTCGTAATACATAGTGTGCAGCATCAATCCGCCTTCTGAGGGACGCAGAAAGCAAGTGTACTCGCGGTTGTGCATGGTGATCTTGGCGATGGCCACGTATTCGCTTTCTTCGAGCGCCTTAGTCAGCAGCGCATAAGGGCGCCGGCCGGCTTCCTCGGGCAGCATGTAATAAGAAGACTCGAAATAGACGGGATCAACTTCGCTGGCCTTCACGAACTCCAGGATCTCCATGGTCTTGGCGGTCTGCGGCTCGATCTTCTTGATCTCATCCGGCTCGATGACGATGTATTCGTCCTTGCGAAACTCGTAGCCCTTCACGATGTCGTCGCGGTTGACAGGAACGCCCTCGAGCTGGCAAATATATTGCTGTTTGAGACGCGACTTATCGGGACGATGCAGCATGTTGAAGGAAATGCCGGAGCTCCGGGCGCCAGAAAACAGGCGCACCGGCATGGAGATCAAACCGAAAGTTAGGTGTCCAGACCAGACCGACGATGGCATAGTTCCTGTTCCTCAGACGAGGGATCGAACGGCTACATCCACTGCTTTGCGGCCCAAATCTGCCGCAAAGGCTTAATACCCCCAGAATTGGGAGTTTAGCCTAAGAAAGCGAATGTTGGATGCAGAAATTGCTTGGCGGGTATCGCCATGCGAAGCCGAAGGGAATGTGGCGGGCAGAGCATGAGCCCTAATCCTAGTAGTTAACTATGCGGCTTCGGCCGAAAAAGGCGCGGCAGGATCCAAGGGCTCAACCGAATTTGAGGCTCTCGTGTGTGCGGCAGATGCCGGGCAAAGATAGGACGGAGGGCACCGGGCAGGCTACTAAAGCTGTAGTATATTCGACAGCAGCTTGAGACAGAATCAGGCAGTAGTGTCCCTCCGTCATCGACATGCGCCAAAGCTGGATAATCTGAACGAAGGCACGCTCTCAGGGCTACCTATCGAGATGAAATTACCTATTCGCTTCTTTATCTGCTCGCTGCTCTCTCTGTTTTTTCTTGCTTCGTTGTCGAGCGCGGGCGATAGCGGCCATGCGGCCACGGCCGCCGCCACTCAGCTGTTTTCCGCCAACGATTTTGACTGGCGGGAGATGATTCCTGCTCTTACCGTTGCGGCAGAGTTGCCTGGAGATCAAGGCGTGAAGGAATTGCTGGAAAACTCCATTGTTCTTCGCGCCTATGTGGTGAATCAGATTCGAGCCGAGTGCAAGGTGGATAAAAGCTACTGCTTCGCAATCATCGACAGCTCTGCCCTCAAGCAGGAAGTAACCAGCAGAATCGACACCATTGTTGCAAAGGCGATCTTCACTCAAAACAAGATGGCGGTCGTCGACTACACTCTCGCGCAGCAGCCGTTTCCTTTCTCCGAAATTGCCGCCTACAAAAGCCAGAACCACCGGGACGCATACCTGGTGCTTGCGCCCGCAGGTCGTAGTTATACGTCCCTACGGGTGAAGGCGAAATATGGCGTCCCTTTTGATGACGATATTTTTCAGTCGTATGGCGTTTACAAATACAGAGTGGACAATCCGGGATACCGTAGCGAGGCAGTGTTTGAGATCGATCCTACGAATGATGCCGTGATGAAAATTGCGGTCAGCGTGAAGGCCAGGAAAAATCATGCGCATCCCAATCCGACGGAGCCTTTTTGAAATCTCCCACGAGAACCCCGCAGAATCTTGATTGCCACAATTAAAATGGATTTGTTCGTGGTAACATCCGGCGAGTGGCTGCCGCAAAAAACATTCCTGATTCCGGGTACAGCGCTGAGCGTTTAGTTTCGGCCGCTCCCGTGGAAGATGATTCCTCGTTTGAGCTGAAACTCCGTCCACAGCGACTCGGGGAGTTCATTGGGCAGGCGAAGGTCAAAGAGAACCTGGCGGTCGCGATTGAGGCTGCCCGTTCCCGCGGCGAGGCCATGGACCACGTGCTGCTGTATGGGCCTCCGGGACTGGGAAAAACCACGCTCGCCAACATTATCGCCAATGAACTTGGAGTGCATTTCCAGCCCACAGCTGCGCCGCTGCTGCAGATTAAGGGCGATCTGACCGCGATCATCACCAACCTGCAGGAGAAGCAGGTGCTGTTCATCGATGAAATTCACCGCTTGCAGCCGGTGCTGGAAGAGCTTCTCTACTCGGCGCTGGAGGATTACAAGCTCGACATTATCATCGGGCAAGGTCCTTCTGCGCGCACCCATACGATGGAAGTGAAGCCGTTTACGTTTATCGGGGCGACCACGCGGGCGGGATTAATTTCGGCGCCGTTGCGGGCCCGCTTTGGGATCGTGCTGCGCCTGGAGTTTTATACTCCTGCGGATTTGAGAGTGATTGTGGAGCGGTCGGCGGAGATCCTGGGAGTCGAAATCGACGAAGCCGGCGCCAACGAGATCGCCAGCCGCTCGCGGGGCACGCCGAGAATTGCGAACCGGTTGCTGCGGCGCGTGCGCGACTATGCGCAGGTGCGCGGCGCCGGGAAGATCGACCTGCCAACAGCGCAAGCGGCGCTACAAATGCTCGAAGTGGATCGATACGGCTTCGACGAGGTTGACCGGCGGTTGCTGCTGACGATTATTGAGAAATATCAAGGCGGACCCGTCGGAGTGAATACGCTGGCCGCGGTGCTCGCAGAGGAACCCGACGCGATTGAAGAGATTTACGAGCCCTTTCTGATGCAGATTGGTTTCTTGAACCGGACTCCGCGCGGGCGCGTGGCCACGCAACTCGCGTACGAGCATTTTGGCATCACGCCCAACCGCAGGCAAAGCCTGCTGTTCTAGCCTCCTAAATCGGCATTTCGCAATTCGGTACAAACCATCTTTTTTTGTTTTGTTTCGCTCCAGATAGTGTATCTTGCTCACTTCCTTGTCTGGGGGCTGGGGAGTCGAGGGAGCAGTGCGCTTGGGTTCAGTTTGGCGTCGAGTTCGCAACCGGATGATTGCGACCATAACTGTGGCTGCCTTTGTTCTTCTGGCTGCGGCCGGTCAAAGTCAGCAGACAACTCCACCAAATCCTGCGCCCGGAAGTAATCCGCAGCAGACGGCTCAAGTTCAGCACATCCCCGCTGCGGCGCCGGCTGCGCAACTCCTGCCATCCGCTGCCGAGGACCCGGCGGTTAAGCTGGCGGTTCGGCCTACGGCTGGCTCCCCAACACTGACGATCCCTCGTTTGGTGCGCGCTCCCGTCCTCGAAGATTTTCTGAGCATGAGTCCCCACGGCGAGACGGCCGAGCGCATGGCCAAAGTGGTTGGATTCACGCAGCGCAATCCACACGACGGTGAAGCGGTTTCTGAGCCGACCGCAGCCTATCTCGGATATGACCAGAAGAATTTGTATGTGGTTTTTGTGTGCTTCGACGATCCCCGGCAGGTGCGCGCCCGCATGTCTCCGCGGGAAGATATTTACGACGATGATGAAGTCGAGGTCATGTTGGATACCTTTCACGACCGCCGCCGGGCCTATGCCTTCCAGACCACGCCTCTCGGCGTGCAATGGGACGCGATCTGGACGGAAGCCTCGCGCCAGGAAGTGAATGGAAATTTCGACACGTCGTTTGACACGGTTTGGGATTCGCGGGGCAAAGTCACCGAGCACGGATTCGTGGTGTGGATGGCGATTCCGTTCAAGAGCCTGCGCTTTCCCGCCACCAAAGACCAGGTATGGGGAATCATTTTGTACCGCGGAATCGTGCGCAAGAGCGAAGATGCCTTCTGGCCACAAGTTTCCTACAAAGTGCAAGGCAGATTAGGACAGGCGGCGACGATGTACGGACTGGAGGGAATTTCGCCGGACCGGGAAATCGAACTGATCCCCTACGGCATCATGCAAGGGTTTCGCGCCCTAGATGAGCGCGATCCTTACAATCCGTATTTTCAGGATGCGACCGCAAAAGGCCAGACAGGAATGGATGGCAAATTTGTGATCCAGGACCATTTTGTGCTCGATCTGACAGCTAATCCGGACTTCAGCCAGGTCGAGTCGGAAGACCCGCAGATCACGGTGAATCAGCGGTTCGAAGTTTATTTCCCGGAGAAGCGGCCGTTTTTTCTTGAGAATGAAGACTATTTCCGTACGCCCATCGATCTGTTCTTCACCCGCAACATTGAAGACCCGTCGGTAGGAATTCGCCTGACCGGTAAGGAGGGACCATACTCGCTGGGCATAATCGCCAGCGATGACCGCGCTCCGGGGCTGGCTGTGCCGGATTTTTGCCCTGCGACCTCACCGATTTGTTCCACCGCGATCTCCGGGGATCGATCTTATTTCACGGTGGCGCGCGTGAGCCGCGATATTTTCAAGCAGTCGAGCGTGGGCGCGATCTTCAGCAACTGGGAGTGCCCTGCGACCGGCGAGTACAACCGCGTTGGCGGGGTCGACGGAAGGTTCAAACTCAACTCTAACTGGACAGTCGAGGGCCAGGCCGTAACCAGTTCGAGCAATCTGCTGGGCCTCAATGCATATCTTTCCCCGGCGGGAGACCTGGAAAGCACCTGCGAATACAACCTGTTTCCATTCAGCTCAGGAAACGTCGGGAACGGTGGTCATTTTGCCGGTCCCGCCGACAAACTTGAGGTACGCCGTAACGGGTTGCACTTTAACTACATTGGCAGTTACCAGGACGTCAGCCCTGGCTTCGTGACCGTGCCGGGATTCGTAAACCGGGTCGACATTCGCGGGATGTATAACACGGTCTATTACCGCTCTCGTCCCAAGCATGGATGGATCACGGCTTGGGGACCGTCGCTGATTCAGCGGTACGTCTTCGACCATGAAGGCAATCGACTGGATACCTATTACGATCCGTATCTCAAGATCGAAGGGCGCGGCCAGACGCTCTTCTATTTGTCACCGTATGACGAATTGCGGGAGCGCCTGCGGCCCCAGGATTTTGCCTTTATTGACTTGTCCGTAAACCGCAATTACGACTACCACGAGCATCAAAGCAGCGCTTCTTTTCTGACCGGCTACTTTCGCAAGTTTACCGTCGGAGCAAACTACGCATGGGGCGACGGCGCGAATTTCGTTCCTGTACCGCACGATCTGCCGCAGACCCTCTTGTCGCGACAGGACACAGCGAGTGCGACCTTTACTTTCCGTCCGGTCAAACGGTTAAAGATCGAAAACGAATACTTGTATGAACGGCTGCGGGCGAGGAACAGCGAATATCTTTCCGCTCTGGCGCAAGCGCCCGGCCCCATTGGCAAAGGCATTTTCAACAACGACATCGTGCGCAGCAAATGGAATTGGCAGTTCACTCCTCAGCTCTCGCTGCGCATGATCATGCAATACAACTCGCTGCTGGCGAATACCCCGGGGAACACGTTTTATCCTTATACATACCTGCCGACTGAGAAAGAATTCAATGCCGATTTCCTGATGACGTACCTGGTGCATCCGGGGACGGCGGTTTACATCGGCTACAACAGCGACCTGCAAAATTTGAACCGCAACCTGGAATTGGATCCGGCTGGGCTGGCGGGGCTTTATACGCCTCGCGCTTATATCAATGACAGCCGGCAGGTGTTCGTGAAGGTTTCGTATTTGTTTAGGCCGTGAGCGTGTGCTAAAGCCTGTCGTCCCGCGAAGACCAATCCTAAGGTAGTCTGCGGCCGTCTTTGCGCCCTTTGCGGCATTCCTTCGCGTACTTCGCGGTGAAGAGCGTTCGATCTTTGCTGGAGTTGAGTAGGGACCCCGGACCTTCAACCGCAAAAGGTCGCAAAGAAAGGCCGCCAAGAACGCAAAGATACGGTGCCAGAAATTATCGTCGCGCACCCCGCCGTTGCTGAATCCAGCGCCAATCCGGTAGAATCTAACCTTCGAATCGAGGTTCAATCTATGAAAGCAGCCATTCATCCCGCTTATAACGAAGTGCGCGTGCATTGCGCATGCGGCAATACTTTTATGACGCGGTCATCCCACAAGGGCGACATCAGCGTAGAAATCTGCTCCAGTTGCCATCCGTTCTTTACCGGCAAGCAGAAGCTCCTGGATACGGCCGGCCGTGTCGAGCGCTTCCGCCGAAAGTACGCCAAAGTTGGCGAGGCAGCGAAAAAGTAGTTGCCGGTTTGTACCGGTCCAAAATAGCTGGTTCAAAGTAAAGCGCTCAAAACAGAAAGCTCAAAATACGAAGCCCCCACTTACGGGGGCTTTTTTTCAGCTGCTATTTACGCTGCGATTGTGATCGTCTCAGCCGTTTTTATAGTAAGGAAATTCCGATGTGCCGACCTTGCCGATATTGGCTTCGGCGAATTCACGCACACGGTCCAGTGACTCCTGCAACTGCTGCTGATAGCGCTCCAGTTCTTCGTCTGTGGCGCCCGACGGCACAGGGACCAGTTTTCCAAAGCACACGAGAACGCGCGAAAACGGCTTGGGAACCATCAGCCGATCCCAGGTGTTCAGCACCCATGCACGCTCGACTGCCATGTGAAAGACGCTCATCGGCACGCCCGAAGACCGGGCCAGCGCCACCGGTCCGGGTTTCACCTTGTAGCGTGGACCGCGAGGGCCGTCGAGGGTGAAAGCCACCGTCCAGCCTTCATCAAGAGCGCGACGCAAACCCAGGAGGGCGCGGACCGCATTGCGGGTGCTCGAGCCTTTTACAGGGACAAACCCGAACTTGCGCACAATTCGCCCCATGTATTCCCCATCGTAGCTGTTGCTGCTCATAACTCGCACGCCGATATTGCGGCAGATATAAGCGGCGGGAATCTGACATGCGTGCCAGAAAGAAACAATCAGCGGCCGCTGGTCAATGGTTTGCTGCGCGCCTTCTTCGAAGGACACGCACACGCGAAGCGTAGAACCGATCAGCCGGATGAACCAATATCCCGCCGCGATGATGATGCGCAGTGCGACCCTCTGGCGAAGAGTGAACCGGCGGGAAATGGGGCCCGTAGTGGCGCTAAACCTTTCGTCGATGACTGCTTCCGGCACGAAGATATTCTAGCGGGAAGTCTCTTATCATGGGGGCCGAACAGAGTCAGCGGATGCAGCCCTAGCTTTCCAGGAAGCCGTCGATCCACTCTTTGATTTTGCGCCGGCGTTCGTCGCCCGAATCGAAGCGGATTCCGAAGGATTTGGTCTTGCGCCAACTGACGACGGCACGGACGGAAACTCGAGGCAGGGTGAGCAAAGAAAAAGAGATTTCAACGTTCGTTCCCGAAGGCATGTCCTCGGAACTCTTCAACGACATGCCACCCGAACTGACTTCAATGCTGGAAGCGCTCAACCGGTGGCCATCATGGCTGACCACCGTCACCTCGGTCATTATAGGGATGCGCGCATAGCGCCGAAATTCGTGCAGCACGAGCATGTGGGTGGCGCGCACCAGCTTCATGGCCGCTGGACGCTCTAATGGCTCATGGAACATGGCGTTAATCCCATATTTCGAATAGCGCATCGCGTCCTGCGCGCTGCCGCCGAGTCCATAGAGCACAAGCCTGCTGTTCGAGGGCGAAGTGCGAGCCGCTTCCATCACCTTTTCGGAGGCCGGAGCCAGGTTCACCACGCAGGCCTCAAATTTTTCCTGCTTGAGGCGTTCGGCCGACGTGCCGGAGGCTACGACCGTTTCAATGCCAAACTGGCGGAAGCACTCGTTTAGCAGAAAACGGGAAGACTCTTTGACATCGACCAGAGCGGCGCGAGCCGCAGTCTTTTTTCTGGGGGAAATGGGCGCCAGTGCGGTACCGAAGGCTTTTTCCATGGGTCGGGGCTATTCCAGTACGAAGGTTCATTTTCGCGTGGCGTGAAAGAGTTGGAAAGACCCTTAAGGGACAGGATGGGAGGTACAAATAGGCCATTACCAAAGGTGGACTGACGTGTCACCCGGCCGGATTTACACGCCGGACGGCACGAAAGTATTGATAACACGGATCGCTAGCCGAGCCAGCCTAGTCAGGCTCTTTCTGCAATCGCAATATCAATTAGTTAGCCTGAAGCTGGCGTGTACTGCGGCGCTGGAATCTCCTCCGACCCATACGTCGAAGTGCTCGGGTTCGACGACCCACTTTTTTTCAACCGGGCTCCAGAACTGCAATTCGTCTTTCCCGAGGGTGAAGTGCACGGTGTGCGTCGTGCCCGGCTCCAACGTGACGCGCTCAAATCCCTTCAATTGGCGCACCGGACGGGAGGCGCTGCCCGCCCGCTGGTGAATGTAAAGCTGAACGACGGCGTCTCCAGCCTTGCTGCCGGTGTTGGTCACTTCTGCTGAAACTTCGATTTTGCCGCCGACGCGTGCCTCAGGCGTGACCTGCAGATGATCGAACGAGAATGTCGTGTAACTCAGGCCGTAGCCGAACGGGTAGAGCGGAGTGCTGAGAATATCCCAGTAGCGTGACTTGAAATCGGGCGCGGTTTCAGGACTCTGGGTGAGGTTGTGGTCGTAATAGAGCGGAAGTTCTCCACTGGCGCGCGGCCAGCTTACGGGCAGATGTCCCGACGGATTGGCGTCGCCAAAGAGCACATCGGCGATGCCATTGCCGCCCTGGCTACCGGGATACCAGGCCTCGAGGATCGCGGGGACGTGCTCCGCGGCCCAGGAAATGTTCAGCGGACGCCCATTGATGAGCACCAGAACGACTGGCTTGCCCGTGGCCGATACGGCTTCCAGCAGGTCTTCCTGATGATTGGAGAGCTTCAGTGAGGCGCGAGAGGCGGCTTCGCCGCTCATCAAATCGATCTCTCCGAGGACGAGAACAGCCACGTCGCTCTGCCGGGCGAGAGTTACGGCGTCGGCAATCGCTTGCTGTGCTTCCTGGTCGGTCTGCGCGGGTTGTTCCTTGAGGGCCGCCGTCATCGGAATCCCTTCAAACGGCGAAGGAATAGTGCGGCTCAAATTCGGCCCATGGGCAAAAGCTACATGCACGGCGGGGCCGACTTTTTCCTGAATGCCCCGCAGAATAGTGACCGTGGGGCCCGGCTTCACCAGCGCACCCCACATTGAGAGAAGATCGTTTTGGTCGTCCGCAAGTGGGCCGATCACGGCGATCGAGTGAATGGTCTTTTTATCGAGTGGCAACAGCGCGTTCTGATCGCGCAGCAGAACAACCGAACGTGGTATCGCAAGGCGCGCCAGTTGCTGGTGTTCCGGATCGTCTAGCACTTTGTCAATGTTCGCTTCGTCGGCGTATGGGTGCTCGAATAATCCCATGCGGATCTTAGTCTCGAGAATCGGGAGCACGGCGTCGTCGATCTGGCGGATCGTTATTTGTTTCTGCTGAAGTTCGAGGGGCAGGTATTTGAGATAGGTGCCGCTGGCCATGTCCATGTTCAAACCCGCGCTGAAGGCCTTATACGCAGCGTCCTGCAGGTCGCTGGCGTAGCCGTGCGTGACCAGACTCTTGACCGCCAGAGCGTCGCTGACTACGAATCCCTGAAAGTGCCAGGTGTCGCGCAAAACATCGGTCAGAAGCCAGCGATTGCCGCTTGCCGGGACGTCGTTCAGATCCATGTACGCGCTCATGACGCTTCCGACCCCGGCGTCCACAGCGGCTTTGAACGGGGGCAGGTACGTGTTCCACATTTGTTCTTCGGGAATGTAAGACGAATCATAGTCGCGGCCGCCATCGGCCGCTCCGTAGCCGGCAAAGTGCTTGACAGAAGCCAGCAAGTGACCGGGCGCTCCCAGATGTTGGCCCTGAAATCCCAGGACCTGAGCGCGAGCCATGGCCGCGCCGAGATAAGGATCTTCGCCCGCCCCCTCGACCATCCGTCCCCAGCGCGCATCGCGGGCGATGTCGACCATGGGGGCAAAGGTCCAGTCGATGCCTGCCGCTCTGGCCTCTTGAGCGGCCACTGATTGCGCTCGCCCCACCATCTTGGGGTCCCACGAAGAGGCCATGGCGATTGGCGCCGGAAAGATCGTGTGGTAGCCGTGAATGACGTCAAGTCCGAAAAGAACCGGAATGTGGAGGCGGGTTTGTTCGACCGCCACATGTTGCAGGTGGTTGATTTCCTTAGGATCAGAAATCCAGAGGATAGATCCAGCCCCGAACTGCTTGAGGACTTCCTCCATCGGCTTGCCCGCATTTTCCGTGAACTCAGGTACGGGAATACCTGGAAGCTGGGACAATTGGGCGACTTTCTCATCCACAGTCATCTTCCGGAGCAGGGCTGCGGCGCGCGCGTGAACCTGGCCTTCGTCAGGCGCGATCGGCAGAGTGGATTGCGCTGCGAGTTGTGGCTGAGAGAAGAAAGTGATGAAGATGAACAGCCAACTGCTGACTGCGATTCGGGTTCCCATAATTAGCCTCGGAAGGCGGGCTTGAAGTGGCTTTGCGAGTATATCGACTTGGAGGAGGGTGGGTAAACCCGCCTGCCAAAGCGAGTGATGGTGTCCTGTCTTCCCCTAAATCGTTACCCGCGAATGATCTACGTCACAGAAAGCGCCTGAGCAGCCTATAATTTCTGCTTACGATTCCGCTGTTTCCCCGTCTATTCCTATGCAGCCCGGGTACGGCATTGACACCGGGCAAACGGGAAACGACAAAACATGCCGGCCGATGTACTTGCAGTAACACTTGCGGTTGGTGAACGGACGCACTCGAAAACGAAACGCGAGCGAGTGGAGAAAGTCAGCGGTTGCATTCTCGTAGAGAACCAGACCCCCGCGCGGGTTTGCATGGCTGGTCAAGAACGCCGCATTGACGATACGACCCTGATCCGTGAGGCACAGCGCGGAGAACGCGCCGCCTTCGAGGAACTGGTGCGCCACTACGATCAGGCGGTCTTGCGGCTGGCGCTGCACCTGACCGGAACCGAGCAAGACGCCCAGGATGTCTATCAGGACGCCTTCCTCAAGGCTTACAAGAACATCGGAAGCTTTCGTTTCGAGTGCTCGTTTTATACGTGGATTTACCGCATCGTGACCAATTTGTGTCTCGATCATTTACGCAAGAAAACGGTGCGCAAAGAAGACGCGCCGGTGGTGAAAGGCGGGAACGGCGAAGAATATGACCTGCTCGATCAAGTGGCGGACGTAAGAGCGGGCGCAAATCCGGAACGGGATTTGATGCGGAGGCAGCTGGGGGCGAGAATTTCAGGGGCGCTCGAAAAACTGACGCCGCGCGAGCGCATGGTGTTTGAGTTGAAGCATTATCACGGGCTGAAGCTGCGGACCGTAGGCGAGATTTTGCATACGACGGAAGAGACGGCGAAGAACACTTTGTTTCGCGCTACTCAGAAGTTGAGAGGGCAGTTGGCGGATATGCGGTAGGTGCCGGACTGCGCCCGGCGGACAGCCGAGGGCGGCTGTCCCCACATGAGCGGTGGTGGAAGAGGAAATGAATATGAAGTGCGAATGGGTACGACAAAATATAACGCTGCATGTTTATGGCGAGCTGGCCGACGATGCCCGCCATGAACTGGAGCAGCATGTTGCGCGCTGCGCCGATTGCGCCGCTGAACTGAAGGCCGAACAGGAGTTTCATGCCCTGCTCTCGGAGGATCGCGCGGCTGACCCTACACCCAATCTTCTCACCGCTTCCCGCATGCGATTGCAGGAAGCGCTGGAGACGACGCAGCAGGGCAGGTTCTGGCATCGGTTAGCGTTCGACCCGGTGAACTGGCTGCGGCAGATGCATTTTTCGCCGGCATTGGCTTCGGCAATTTTGATTGTTGGTTTCGCCGGGGGAATCGGCACCGCTTACAAAGTTTTTTCTCACCAGCCGCAGGCTGCGAGTCTGGGTACAAATCCCACTGCAGCCTCCGGTTCAGCGCCGGCCGAAGCTTCCATCACCGGCATTCAGTCCATCACACAGGAGCCTGGCACCAATCAGATTGAAATCAAATACAACACGGTTTCCACGCAGGAAACGCAGGGCTCGTTGAACGATCAGCGCATCCAGCAATTGCTGTTGTTTGCGGCGCGCAATAACTACAATTCCGGCGTGCGCATGGATTCCGTCGATCTGTTGACGAAGAAACCCGATATCACCCAGGTGCGTGACGCTTTGATCTACGCGCTGCGTTACGATACGAACCCCGGGGTGCGGCTGAAGGCCCTCGATGGGCTGGGTCCGTTTGTGAAAGATGACGTACACGTACGCGATGCCGTGCTGCAGGCGCTGGTAAGCGATTCGAATCCTGGTGTGCGCATCGAAGCAATGCGTTTGATTGAACCGGTGAAGGCCGATGGCAGCGTGCGCGGCGTGTTGATGACGCTGGCTGCAAAAGACCAGAGCGAGTACATCAAATCGCAGGCCCGCACCATGTTGGCGCAATTGCCGGAAATCGATTGAAGGAGTTCAATTTCACTTTGAAGCGTTCGCTACAATTCGTCGCATTACTATTCACGATCCTGGCCTTCCTGTCGCCCAAGGTGATTGCGCAGGAGACGCACCTCTCACGCGAGGGGGATGCCTGGGAACAAGTCATGAGCGGGTCCCTGACCGGAGTCAGGATCCTGCACGTCAAGGTGGATGTGGGCTCGGTGGTAGTGCGTGGCGGAGAGCCGCAGGGAATTAACTATGTAGTCCATATGCGTTCCTTTAGCTCGTCCGAAGGAGACGCCAGGCGCCAGTTCGACTCGTACAAAATCAGCAGTTATGTTCGCGGCGACACGGCGTGGATCATGGGTGATTGGCAAGGTGGCCGGCCGCGCAAGTTCTCGGGAGAATTCGATATCAAGGTGCCGCGCGACATCGGATTAGTAAAGATCGAAACCGAGGGCGGGAATGTAGACACTACCGGAATCGCCGGACGGCTGGAGGCCGAAACTGGCGGCGGGAGCATGCATTTGGATGACATTGGCGGCGGGGCCCGGGCGGAGACTGGAGGCGGTTCCATTGAGGTGGGGACGGTCAGCGGTGACCTCGGCCTGCAAACCGGTGGGGGATCGATCCAGGTGCATCACGCCAACGGGAAGCTTGTGGCTGAAACTGGTGGGGGCAGCGTAGAAGTCATGTCCGCCTCGCAGGGCGCCAAGCTCGAAACTGGAGGGGGTGGGATTCAGGTTCGTCAGTGCGTCGGGAATGTAAAAGTTTCAACTGGAGGCGGCAGCATTGACCTGGGGGATATTAATGGTCCGGCTGAAATCGACACCGGCGGAGGTAGCATTCATCTGTCATCGGCTAAGGGCCACGTGGAGGCGCACACCGGTG
Organism: uncultured Acidobacteriaceae bacterium; assembly: GCA_963784095.1. GTDB lineage: Bacteria > Acidobacteriota > Terriglobia > Terriglobales > Acidobacteriaceae > Sulfotelmatobacter. The sequence goes on along the minus strand of CAWAQC010000012.1, from coordinate 844,447 downwards.
GAGGCGGAATCGAACTATACGGTGTGCCGTCCGCCCGCGCTGAAACTGGCGCCGGCGGGATCGTGGTGAAACTTGTGAAGACAGGAGCGCCGCCCGCGAGTTCTATGCTGGAGACGTCCGCTGGAGATATAACGGTGTACATCGCTGCTGACGTCGCGGTTTCGGTGCGGGCCAGCGTGGATCTTGGCAGCGGACACCGCATTACCTCCGACTTCCCCGACATTCATATTGCCAGCGAAGGCGATAAATGGGGCCCAAGAGCGCTGAGCGCAGAGGGGAACTTGAACGGCGGTGGGCCCGTGCTGAAGGTTCGAACCACAACCGGCGATATTTGTTTTAAGCGAGCGAATTAGTAGGACAGAATCGGGGGTATGCGCATGCTATTTGAATTGCAGAGATTTGAGAGGTTTTCCATACGAACGCAGATTTTGGCTGCCGTCGCGGTGCTGCCGATGCTCGTGGTTGCGGCGCAGGCTGCACAATCCTGGAACGTCAACTCGTGGCAGCCCTATGGCATTCCCAGTGAAGATTCCGGAACAACGTCTTATCTGGGCGTTGATATCGCCGATATCACGGGTGATCGTGTCGCTGCGCTCAAGTTGAAAGAAGAGCAAGGGGTTGAAGTCACCATGGTCGATCAGGATGCTCCTGCGGGAAAAGCGGGAATCAAGGATCACGATGTTATTTTATCGATGAACGGGACTGAGGTTGAGAGCAAGTCTCAGTTGCAGCGGATGATTCATGAAACTCCGCCTGGACGCATGGTGACCCTGGTCTTAAGCCGCGATGGACAGCCCATGACGATCAAAGTGCAACTGGCCGACCGAAGCTCGGAATTTCATCATGTGAAGGACAATGAATTCCATTTCGAAGTGCCGCCTATGCCCAATTTGGGGGATCTTGATATCCCGAATTTCAATGTCGTAGTCGTACAGTCTTCCCCTCGCAGCGGTTTGACGGTAGAGAATCTTACTCCCCAGCTGGCGGAGTTTTTTGGCGCGAGAGATGGAAAAGGAGTTTTAGTAAGGTCGGTCGAAAAGGGCAGCCGTGCTGATAGGGCCGGGCTTCGAGCTGGAGACGTTATCGTCCGAGTTGGCGATCAGCCAGTGCATGACACGAGCGACTTTACTCATGTCTTCCACTCGCATAGCGGCGGCCAGATGAACGTGGAAGTGATTCGAGACAGAAAAGGGCAGACCCTTACCATCTCGCTCCCAGGACGCAGGGACTCTGGCAGGTTGCAAGAGAGCTTTGAGATACCTGAAATGGATGCCCAGAGCGAGATGGAGTTAAGCGAAGTGCAGAATCAGGTTGCCCAGCTGCGCCCGCAAATGGAATTGGCGGAACAGGAGATTCGCAAGTCGTCGGCGGAGATTCGCAAATCGATATGCGAGCAGAGCAAGCAGATGAGAGAACAGGCTCTCAAGATGCGGCAGCAATACGGAACTGAGGTGCGGGAACAACTGCGAAAGAGCCGGGAAGAAATGCGGAAACAGATGGAGCAGTTGCGCCGCGAAATGCCGGCTCACTGGCTCGACATCTGAGAACGCGGCCCAGGTGTCGCAGCAACGCCGGATTGAAGCCTCAAGCTCCGGCGACACAGGCACGAGATGCCGCTCCCAGCGAGACGCGGTTGCGTCCTCCCTGTTTAGCAGCGTAGAGCGCGTTATCTGCAGCTTTCACGAGTTCGTCCCGGGTGGTGCCTTGCTCAGGAAACGCGGCCGCGCCGGCGCTGATCGTGACTGCTCGCGGCACACCAGGGAACTGCCAGGTGGCCACCAGTTTCCGCAGCTTCTCTGCGATGTTGACTGCGTGTTGCGCGCTGGTTTGGGTCAGCAAGATGGAGAATTCCTCGCCTCCGTAGCGACAGACCACATCAATTTTGCGCACCTGCTGATGGAATAACGACGAAACCTGCCGCAGAACCTCATCCCCCAGGACGTGCCCGAACTCGTCATTGAGGCGTTTGAACTGATCGATGTCCGCCATGATGACGGCCATTCCGGCGCCGTAACGGCGGGCGCGTTCGATTTCTTCCAGAATGCGCATTTCGAAAAACCGGCGGTTAAAGATGCCGGTGAGACCGTCGAGATAGGCGAGCTGCTTCACACGCTCGACGTAGTGTGCGTTCTGGATGGCCGTGGCGCAGATGTCGGCGACCGATTCCAACGATTGCAAATCGCCGTCGCGGAAGGCATCCGGCTGCGAACTGTCGAGGGCGAGAACTCCCAGAGTTTGCCCGAACGAAATCAGCGGAATGCACATGCGGGATGCCGACTCGGCGAAAAACTTGGTCGCGGCTGCATTCAAATCGCTCTCCACGCCATTGCCCTTGCCTGCGAGTATGCTGGCCCAAGGCTCATTTCCGGCCGGGAACCGGCCCCCTTGCGGAATGTGGGGGGTGAGCGTGCCGTGATGCGCGCGCAGCACCACATCATTCTCCTCTCTCAGGAATAACGACACGTGCGAGACTCGGAATGCGTCCTGAATGAGTTCGCATACGCGCCGCAAGAGCTCTTCCAGATCAAGGACCGCCGTGGTTTGTTGCGCAATGGCATTGATCGCCTGCAATTGCCGGGCGCGCTGTTGTTCGAGAGAGTAGAGGCGCGCGTTTTGCAGCGCAATCGAGGCCTGGTTGGAAAAAAGTGTTAGCAGATCGATGGTCTCGTCATCGAAATGATTGACGCGCTCGCTCTGGCAATCGAGAACTCCGACCACTTCGTCCCGGAGCATCAAAGGAATGGCAAGCTCAGAATTGGTTGTTTTAGCGGAACAGAAATAGCGTTCGTCCTGGCTGACGTCCGGCGCATAAACCGGTTGCTTCTTGACGGCGGCTGCTCCAGTAATTCCATGCCCGAGAGGCAGGCGTATCGTATCCTGGCCCTTGTCCCAGCCGATCTGCGAGCGGACATACAACTGCTGCGACTGCCGGTCGAGCAGCATGATCGCGACATTCCGCAGATGAAAATAGTCGTGCGCGATGCCCAGGATCCGCTGCAGCACCTCGTCCAAATCAAAGGTGGAGAGCACAGCCTGGCCCGCATCGTACAGGACCGCGATTTTGTTCATGTAAGGGATATGGTAACGTGCGCAGTCCGGTTCGGCAGGTTCCGAAAGTAACGGCAAATTGAATTGGCCTTACTTCCACTTTCTGGCGGTTCGGATGAACCCATAGGCGACCACGCAGAGCCAGAAATCCACAATCAGGCCCCAATCCAATTCAAAAGGTCGATGCCGGGGCAGGTGAAATGCCGGTCCAAGGAAAAAATAAAAGAGATTGCCGAGGATTATGGCGCACAGAGCCTGGACCAGGTTGACCAGCAAGCGTGAAGGTTCCCGTCTCATGGCTGCAGCAGGCGGAGCCTACGAGCCTCCGCCGAACGCCCAATAGGTGGTCCTCGATCGGATGCTGATTCCGGGGGGAGGTTGTTTCAGTCGCACCCGGATCCGGTGCAGACCAGGGCGCGGTCTTTGTGGGGCGAAGCTTAGCATGTAGCGGCCATGCAAATGATTGTTGAAATCAACGAGGTGATGCTCAAAGGCTTTTCGAGAGGTGAACATCTCATGTTCGCCTCCCGTCATTTCTGCGACCGCCGTGGTCACATTTTTCTTCATGGCGTTTCTCGCCATCAGGAGGGTACTGATTATGTCGGGAGGCGCGTCCCAGTAGGCTTCGTCTCGATTGCTGCCGCGCTCGGTATCCAGAACCTGTGACAGTGATGGCGAGAATGCCAACGCATAAACGACCGTGTTGCTGTCTCCGATGGCCGCCACGACCTGGTCGATGCTGGCGGCATGACTTCCGTGGTCGCGGTTTTCGCTGACCAGAAGCAGCACCCTCTGGCGCTCGACGGGCTGCTGTTCGAGCAAGTGAACGCAGAAATCGATGGTGTCACGAATCGCGGCTCCATTGTCTCCCGGTTGTAAGTTCTTCAAGTCCTCGTCAATGCGCGTTTGGTTGGCCGTGAAATCTTCGACTAGGTTGGTATGACTGTCGAACTCGACTAAAGCGATTTGCGATTGGGCTTGATCGAGGACGGAATTCAGCATTGGGCCGACGCCACGCATTCTGCCGAATTCACGCCATGCCCTCCTACCCGTTTGAATCGCAACCACGACCGAAGCGAGTTCGGATTCCGCGGAGTCGTCTAAATGAATATTTTGCTCCACCCCATCGTCCTCGATAGCAAAGTCTTTTTGCGTTAAGCCATAGACGAGATGCCCCTGCGCATCTTTCACGAGCGTGGGAACGAGCACGGAATTGGATTGAACCCGGATGCTGGGATTTTCTTGTGCCTGAGCCCCGATCACGAAGGCCAAAATTACAAGACAAGGACGCAGGAACCTGTTCGATGAATTCCGATGGATAGAGATACTCGCTCGTCGGCAAGTTCTGGTGCCGCGCACAGATTCGCTCGGCGAGCGCAGCTGCATGGCGTTGATGAAACGACTTGCTGCTAACATTCCTAAGAACTCTGATGCTTGAACTCACCACGCCGGTTCAGTACGTCAAGGGAATTGGCCCGAAATTGGCGGAAATTCTTGCCACTAAGGGCATTACCACCGCCGGCGATCTGCTCCATTATCTGCCATTTCGTTATGAAGACCGTCTGAATCCGCGCGGCATCGCGGAGTTGCGGCCGGGAGAAATGGCGACGGTGATCGGCGAGGTGCGCAACTCCGGCCTCTTTCGCACGCGCAAGATGCCGATTTTTCAGCTCACGGTGGGGCAGGGAAGATCAAAGCTGCGTTGCTTGTGGTTTCACGGCGCGTATCTGCATGACAAATTCAAGCCGGGGCAGTTGATCGCGCTCTATGGCAAGGTGGAACAGGACCAGAGGAGCGGAGAACTGCAGGTCATTCAGCCTCAGTTCGAGATGCTGGGCGACGCGCCGGGAGATGCTGCGGATGACAAAGCCGCTGCATCGCTCGAGGTGGGGCGCATCGTACCGATTTACGAATCGGCTGGGCAAGGACGAGTGACGGCCCGTGGGTTTCGTCGCGTGATTCGCCGGGCGCTGGAGGACCTGACTTCGGACCTCGCAGAGACCATTCCGGCGGCAGTGCGTGGGCGGTTGGCGCTGGTTTCGGAGCGTGAGGCGCTATGGAAAGTTCACTGGCCCGAGGCGGGCGAGAGTCTGGCGGATTTGCAATCGTCGCGCACGCCGGCGCACGTTCGCCTGATCTTTGAAGAATTGTTCTTCGTCGAGTTGGGGCTGGAACTCAGGCGGCGGCAGCAAAAGGCTCAGACCGGCATTGCCTTTAAGCTGGACGACGGCGTGCGCGAGGCAATTAAGAAAATTTTGCCGTTTCATCCTACAAGCGCGCAGAAAAAGGTGCTGAAGGAGATTGCCGAAGACATGCAAAAGCCGCATCCCATGCGGCGTTTGCTGCAGGGAGATGTGGGCTCGGGAAAGACGATCGTCAGCTTTCAGGCGGCGATCATTGCCATTGAAAACGGCTATCAAGTCGCGCTGATGGCGCCGACAGAAATTCTTGCGCAACAACATTATTTCTCGGCGCGCCGGATTTTGGAGAATGCGGGATATCGCATCGTGTTACTGACCGGCTCGCTCGAACAAGATCGCAAGCGCGAAATTCGCCGACACATTGCGCAGGGAAACGCGCAGCTGGTGATCGGTACGCACGCTTTGCTGGAAGAAAAGGTCGAATTCGCCAAGCCAGGCCTTGTGATCGTCGACGAGCAGCACCGGTTTGGGGTGCTGCAGCGGCTGAAGCTGATGAAGAAGTCGAGCGAGGCCGGCGACGCTCGTACCGCAAGAGCCCATGTGGGGACGGCCGCCACCGGCCGTCCGGTCGAGCGAAGCTCGGCAGGTGAAACACAGACGGTCTCCGCAGAACCCGATGTTCTGGTGATGACTGCTACGCCGATCCCTCGCACCCTGGCGCTCACTTTGTATGGCGACCTCGATCTTAGTGTTCTCGACGAACTACCGCCGGGCCGAACGCCGATCGTCACACGGAGGGTTGGCGATGACCGCTCGTCCGAAGTATGGGACTTTGTGCGGAAGCAAGTCGCAACGGGGAACCAGGCGTATGTGGTTTATCCGGTCATAGCAGAGAACGAAGAGACGGAATTGAAGGCTGCGGTCAAAATGTACCGCGAATTGAGCACGAAAGTCTTTGCCGATCTGAAGGTTGGGTTGTTGCATGGACGGCTCGATCCCGATTTAAAAGATCAGGTCATGCGGATGTTCCAGAAAGGCGAGTTGCAGATTCTGGTTGCGACCACGGTGATTGAAGTGGGCGTCGATGTTCCGAATGCAACCATGATGGTCATTGAGCACGCCGAGCGCTTCGGTCTGGCGCAGCTTCATCAGTTGCGCGGGCGTATCGGACGCGGGGCGGCCAAGTCCTACTGCGTTCTAATGACCGGGGGCAAAGTTACCGAAGACGGCGAGCGCCGTTTGGATGCCATGGTGCGAACCAACGATGGATTTGAGATCGCCGAACTCGATCTCGAACTGCGTGGGCCGGGAGAATTCTTTGGCACGCGGCAGGCAGGCATGCCGAGCTTTCGAGTCGCGAATTTGATTCGCGATCGGCAACTGCTGGAACTGGCTAAACGCGAAGCCGCAGCTGTGATCGCCGGCCCGAACGAAGAAATCGCGCAGGTCGAAATCAGCCGTGCTCTGGTTGCCATGCGCACCCGGTGGCAAACTAGCTATGGCCTGGTGGAAGTGGGATGATCGGAGCTCACAATAAAACATCCGTGGCATGAGGAACACCATGTCATAGGGCGATGGCTCGCAAATATGCCACTTCTGCCCTGTTAGACTCGACTCGGGGTTTTCGATGACGACGCCATTCCAACGTGCACTGCTTCTTCCTCTCGTCTTATTTCTAACAATTTCTGCGCTGGGCCAGCAGCCTTCGCAAGGCTCTGATGCTCGATTTGATTTCGTAACGCGCTCGGGAAGCTCTCTGCTGCTCGATGGCAAGCCGTTTCGTTACAGCGGCCCGAATATTGAGTGGCTCGGGGTGGAGGCTTACGGGCCGCATGATCCCGAGGGACCGCGCTATCCCAGCCGATTCGAAATCGATGACGCACTCGACACCGCAAAACAGATGGGCGCGCGCGTAGTGCGATCGCAAACCATGGGCGACAGCGTGGCTTGCGATCTCTGCATCGAACCCGAGCAAGGCGTTTTCAACCCCAAGGCTTTTGATTCCATTGATTACGCCATCAAGGCAGCGCATGATCGCGGGCTGCGGCTCATCATCACCATGGTCGGTGACTGCGCTACTTGCAGCTTCGGCGCGGTCGGCAAATATCTAGAATGGAATCACGAGCCGAATCCGACCGGCTTCTTCACCAATCCCAAGGTCATTGCCGCGGTCGAAAAGCACATTCAGGCCGTCCTGACTCATCGGAACGCCCTTACGGGAATAGAGTACAAAGACGATCCCACGATTCTTGCCTGGGAAAACTGCAATATGTGCGGGCTTATCGCGGTTTTGCTATCGCCATCGAAAGATACTTCGTCCTTATTGCCTTGGGTGGATGCGATCGGCAAGTTCATCAAGTCGATCGATTCGCGGCATCTCTACCTTGACACCACCGGCTTGTTTCGTTACGACAAGCGGGCGCTCGATACGCAGACGCCGGACCTGATCACCTTCGAGTATTACCCTCACTGGGACGCGCTGCTTGGCTCGGGAGAAAAAACCACAGCGCAGACGTTCACGCGCGATGCCGCAGAGGTCAGCCAGCACGGCAAGGTCTTCATCGTTAATGAATTCGGATGGGACGTGACCAACTGGCCGACGCGCGACGATTTTCAAAATGTGCTGCACACGCTGGAGACGGACCCGCAGATATGGGGCGACGGTTACTGGGCGCTGCAGGCCCACGCCAACAACTTTGGCTGGCAAGCGATACCCGCCAATGTGAGCAATGCCAACTACGCAGGGTTCGGCGAGAGCGGGCAATGGTGGGCGCTTTACTACGGTGGCATCAACACGATGATCAACACTGCAGAAGACATGCGCGCCCGCGCCGAGCAACTGCGCACGCACGCCTACGCGATGGCTGGGATTCCGGTGCCGCCGCATCCGGCGCCGAGTGCCCCAGTGATTACAACGTTCGGTTTGGGTTTTATCGGCTGGCGTGGATCAGCGGGCGCCGTTGCTTATAGCGTACAGCGCAAAACCACCCCCTCGGCGCAGTGGGAGACGATTTGCGACAAGTGCGCGACGGACGCCGATTCCCCATGGCCCGATCCCAAGCCGGTGGGCTTTGGGGCGACGTATCGCGTGATTGCTTATAACGCCGATGGTATGGCCAGCCCTCCATCGTCGAACTGATAAGTCGAACTGATAAAATAGGAGTTGATGGCCACTTCTTCGCAACTGGTCCAGATCGAACTCAACCCGCCTCTGCGCGTGCCCAAGCCGGAGTGGCTGCGGGCTAAGGCCCCTGTCGGCGACAATTTTCATAATTTAAAAAAGCTGGCACGCGGGCTGGGACTGCATACAGTCTGTGAGTCGGCGCAATGCCCGAACATCGGCGAGTGCTGGAGTCACAAAACCGCAACCTTCATGCTGCTCGGAGATATCTGCACGCGGCGCTGCGGATTTTGTGCCGTGCCCAAAGGAAGGCCTGAACCGATCGACTGGGACGAACCACGCCGCGTGGCTGAAGCCGTGGCCACGCTGGGCTTGAAACATGCCGTCGTTACCAGCGTGAATCGCGATGACGATAATGTTGGCGGAGCCAGGGTTTTTGCCGAAACCATTCGCGAGATTCGCGAACACGTTTCTGATTGCCGCATCGAAGTGCTGATTCCCGACTTTCAGGGTTGGGAAGAACCGCTGAAGATTGTGCTCGATGCCCAGCCCGACGTGCTGAACCATAATACCGAGACCGTGCCTCGCCTCTATCGTGCCGTGCGATCTGGGGCGCGCTACGAGCGCACCCTGAAGCTGCTGGAAAACGCGAAGAAGTTTTCGCCGCGAATGGTGACGAAGAGCGGCGTGATGGTTGGGCTCGGCGAATCAACAGAGGAGCTCGTCGAAGTATTTCGCGATCTCGGTGGCCGCGGGGTTGACATTCTCACGGTCGGCCAATATCTGAGGCCCTCCCGCGACCACTTACCGATTGCTCGGTTCTATACTCCGGATGAATTTCGTGAATTGCGTATCGAAGCTCTCCGCTTCGGTTTTCGCCACGTAGAGTCGGGGCCGATGGTTCGCTCAAGCTACCATGCGCATGAGCAGGCGGAATCAACGAAGCATTGAGTAATTGTGGAATTCAGTAATTTTTAAAATTCCAGAGTCGATCGTTTAATTGCTCTTAATTCCCAATCTCTCAATTTCCCGATCACTCAATCAGAAAATGTGCAGTTTGATACTGAGATATTTCTTGGGATTCTTCCGGAACGCTTCGATGAACTGCTGAGCTTCTTGCATGGTGGCATCTGCGTGGTTGTAGAGCGATTCATCTTTCAGCAGTTTCCCGACCGTTCCTTGCCCTGCTTCCATGGCCGAGGTCAAGGCCTCGAGCTTGCTGACGGTGGTATCGATCTTGTTGGCGAGTTCCTGATCTTTGGTGAGTTTCCCCAGAGTACCTTTGCCGGCGTTGATGTCGTCGGTGACTTCCTTCAAATTCGCGATCGTATTGTTCGCGTTGTCGTATAGAGACGGATCCTTCAACAGTTTTCCGGCGGTGCCTTTGCCGGCCTGCAAATCGTCCGCCACGGCGTTGATTTTGTCGAGGGTCGATAAGACCTTGTTATAGGCATCTTTGTTGTTGATCAGCGCGCCCAGGCTGCCCTGGCCTTTGGCAACTTCGTCGACGATGCCTTGGAACTGTTTCACCGTCTCGTTGAGCCGGTCATAGAGAGCAGGATCGTAAATCAATTTACCGAGGGAACCTTTACCGCTCTCCGCAAAGGCGAGGATGCGATCGGCGCGTTTGAGCAGAGCGTCCATATTCTGCAGCGTGCTCTCGCTGGAGCGCACGACTTCGTTGAAGTCAGGATGCACAAGAGTCGGCAGCGTGTCTCCGTTGCGAGCGACGGAACCCGTGGCACGGGAGCTGTCGATATCCAGATAGGTTTCACCGAGCACACCGGCAGTGTCCAACGAGGTGACCGAATCTGTGCGCAGATCGAAGTCATACTTGGTGCTTACTTTCATGATCACTTGGACGGGAGTAAGTCTCTCTTCCTTGTCGCGCACGACTCGTATGGCGGTCACATTGCCGATGTCCACACCGCTGAGGCGAACCGGCGCGCCGACGCGCAGTCCGCTCGCGTTGTCGAAGTAGGAGTACAACGTGATGCGTTTGGTGAACAGGCCGGTGGTTCCCGACATCAGGAACAGGAGGATGGCCAGAATCACGCTGGCAAAAATAACGGTGACGCCGACCTTAAGCTGCGACCATTTGAGTTGCTTCTGGCTCGGCAAATAATATCCTTACGCCGCCGGTTGCGACATTGTCAGTGACACCCGGAACACCTTCCAGCGAGCGGCGCCCCTCGCAGCATAATAACAAAGCGGAGGCGACTTCTTACGAATGTTGTGGACGAAGTACCGGAAGAAACAGCAACGCTATCAGGTAGGCGACAGCCCCGCAAGCCAGCGTGACGGTTAGACCGAACTCGATTGCGATTACCATGGCCAGCACCGATCCTAAGACGCTGGCCGCCGCGTTCATGGCCCAGGCCCATTCTACAGCGCTATCGCCGCCATAATCTGGGCTCAAAGGAGTTGCCGTTAGCGCGCGCAAACCGGTCGGGAACGGCATGCCCATTACGAAGCCGAGAGGTACGAGCAGCATTGCGCTGATGGCCAAGCGAAAGATAAATTTCAGTCCCACCCATGCCGCCAGCACGTGGGGAAGTAAAAAAGTGTAGCCAGTAAGAATGACGATAGCCAACATCAGCGGAAACCAGCCGGATTCCGGGTGGAGAATCCAGCGTCGTGACATAAGACTCCCGGCGCCACTGGAAAGCATCAGCAAGAAGATAACCACCGTCAGCGCATAGGTGGGATGGCCGAGGAAAAGTACGAAACGCTGAATGAAAGCAATCTCGACGAGAATGTATCCCAGGCCGATAGCAACGAAGTAAAGCACTCGAAATGGGGAGTGTCGGCCTATCTGCAGCGCCAGCGGCAAAATCAAAAACGCTGCCACGGCGGCCAGCGATACCGCCAGCACGACCAGGAGCACGAGCACGCCGAGATTTACCTTCCAGTCAATGGCATGCCGCATGTTTTGTTGGCCGAGAATCTGCCCAGGCTCTAGCGTAAAAAAGATTTGCCCCGGCTTGAGCGTAAAAAAGAAGAATGGCGCGTTGTCAGTAACTGGCGAGACGTTGTAAGCATAATTCTGCGCAAAGCGGTAGGGATCGTTGCTGGCGATCAGCCGGACGAATGGATTTGCGGCGGCTTGTTGCCTGCCGGCGTCGGAAGGCAGATATAGCGGGCTGAGTTGGCTATATCTCTGCAGGTGGGCTTGCACTGCCTTTAGTTCATCGCTGCTGAATTCGGTTTTCTTGGCGAGCACCACGACGGGGATTCCATCTTCATCCAGCGGTCCCTGCGAGGCCACAATAAAATTCCGTGCCGGATCAGCGACTCCGAGACTATGCAATGCTTCCATCGCGACCGCAACAACCCGCAACGCTTCGCGGGGCTCCCGAAATTCCCAGCGAGTGATGGCAATCATGCCGTCTGGTTTGAGGTGTTCGAAATATTCCCGGAATGCCTCGACGGTGTAGAGATTGTTCTCGCTGAGAGCAAAAGCCCCGGCAGCGGTCGAGGCCCAGGTATCGACCAGGGTCATCTGCATTACATCGAAGCGCTGAGGAGTGGAGCGCAAATACGAGCGGCCGTCGGTGACGTGCATGTGGACCTGAGGAAGCTCGTAGAGATGCTGCGCGTAATCGGCAAAACGTCCGCGCATGATGGTATTGGCAATGATGGGATTGATTTCGATGCCGGTCACGCTGGGGCTACCGTTGGCGACCGCGCGGAGCACGTCGACTCCGCCCCCTGGCCCGATAATCGCGAACTCACCGCGGGGCCGCAAGACATTCGCGAGCGCGGGTGGAGCAGACATCAGATCTTTTTCCCACTCGCTATCATGCCAATGCGCAAGGTCGCAGTTCATGATGTAGGTGGAAGCGTCGGCATCAATAACGATGACTTTCGCCTGGCCTTGTCGATCGACCTCCACGCGCGACAATGCGTTCCACCGGGAGAACTCGACCCAGGCGGGATCTCGAAACATGCCTTTGGCATAAACCACGTCGATCAGACGATTGGAATGATTCGCCGCAATCAGCAGGGCAAAAGCCGCGGCAACAGCCGCTGCTCTCCGCCGATGTTGCGGGACGTCAGACCACACCATACTGGCAATTGCCATCACCACTCCCGCCGCGACAATGGTGTTCGGTCCTCCAATCCAGTTGAGCAGCGGAACGACCGCCAGGCAGGCCAATGCTCCACCGCTCAGGTCCGCCCCGTAGAGGCGGGAGACACGCCAGGTCTCGCGAGAAAAAACAATTGAGAACAGCAGTCCAGTCAGGAAGAATGGCACCGCTGCCGCCAGATAAAGCACAGTCAACCGCAAGGAGTTTTTCCAGGTCACGGTCAGCGCGACCGGTACGTGCAACACAATCTCGAGCACCACGAAAACCACAACCGAGTTGACCAGGCATACTCGCGAGGCCAGCTTTCGCGTGGAAAAGCGTGCCAGCCACGGCTTGAATAGGTAAGCGAAAACTCCACCACCGCCCAGCCCGAGCAGCGCAATAGAAATTGCAAGAAAGGCAAAATGATAGAAGAGAACGACTGAGAACAACCGCGTGAGCGCCAGTTCCAGCAGCAATGCGGCAAAGCTTGTCAGCCCCAAACCCACGAAAAGAGTGCGTCCGGGAATCGTTTCGAACGAAGAAAACGGTTTTACGACTTCAGTGATGACGGACATGGGGGTGGGATGCGCCAGTCTAGCAGAAGCCCGCTAGTCAGTGCGGTCGATAGAATTTAATTCTCGAGGATAACTTGCGCGATTGCCTGCTCGGCGGTGTGCGATATCGAAAGCGACACGTTCTTCACTCCCAGTCTTGCCGCAAACTCACCGGCTCGGCCATGAAAAACCATGGTCGGACGTCCCCCGGGCATGCGCGACACTTCGCAATCCAGCCAGCGAACGCCATGGTTCCAGCCCGTGCCGAGCGCCTTCATCGCAGCTTCCTTTGCCGCGAAGCGCGCGGCGTAGCGTTCGACGCGGTTCGCCTTGGATTCGCAATAACGGATTTCCCCCGGCGTGAAAATGCGCTGCAGAAAGCGATCTCCAAAGCGTCCAATGGATTTTTGTATGCGCGGAACCTCTGCGATGTCGATGCCTGTGCCGACGATCATAATTCTTGAGCTCTCGCCAAATTTTCAGAATAACCTGTCGCCACTGTAGACCAGCTTTCCATCCATGATCCGCGCGTCTGCCGTTAATCGATGCGGCTTCGCGGGGGCAATGGAATCGATGTGCATGACTTCATGTCCATGCGCGACCAGCCAGTCAGAGACCAGCATGCGGTGGCAGCGGAAGTATAGTCGCTCCGCACACATGTAAGCAGTGCGCGATTCCTTGGCCATGGCCGTGAGTTCGGCCATTGCGGATGCAAACTCTTCACCAAGCATGTGATCGGCATAGTTGCGGAAGGACGCATTGCGCAGGGCAATGTTTGGTGAATCTTCGCGAGTCTTCTTGCGATAACCTCCGAGAGCTTTCATCCATACATAGCGAATTCCGGCCGCGAGTGAAGTAGCCTCCAGCGATTCGCGATTAAATTGCGGCAGCCGTCGAGACATGGGAAAAGCACGTATATCAACCAGGGTTTTGATTTCGTGCGCCCGAAGCGTCTCGAACAGGTCTTCGAGCGGACGAGTGGAATGTCCGATGGTATAGAGAAGAGCCAACAGAACTTCGATGCGGCAGTATCAGGCAACGATGCGGCGCAGATTGGCCGCCACTGCGGCGTCCTGATCGGGGAAGACGGTGCGCAAGTCGAGCAGAACCCGGCCTGCTTCCACGCGAGCAATAACCGGAGGATCGCCGGTCCGCAGCTTGGCGCAAAGGTCGTCAGCCGTGATGCCGTCGCATGTCAACGCCAGCAGGAGTGTCGGCAGGGCGCAAGAAGGCGCCACGCCTCCGCCGAGCAGAGATTCGCCGTCGATGATTTCCACCGTCAATTTCGGCGAAGCAATGCATTTCGCTAATGCGGTCGCACGCCGGCCGATTTCTTCCTTCGGCACGCGCATCATGCGAATCGCGGGGATGGCATCGTGGTCCCGCCCAACATAAGAGAACAAGGTCGCCTCCAGCGCCGCATAGGTAAGCTTATCGACACGCAACGCACGAAACAGCGCGTTCGACCGCATACGGGCGACCAACTCTGAACTACCGCTGATCAAGCCAGCCTGCGGTCCGCCCAGCAATTTGTCTCCGCTGTATGTCACGATATCGACACCACAGTGCAAGCTATCGAGTACGCCTGGTTCTCCACTAATTCCAAGCAAGCGCAGATCGAATAACGCGCCGCTGCCCAAGTCTTCCATGAAAGGAAGGCTGTGTTTGCGCGCCAAACTCGCGAGTTCCGTGGTTGAGGCTTCTTCCGTGAAGCCCGTGATTTCGAAATTTGAGCGATGCACGCGCAAGACGAGCCGCGTCCGGTCGGTAATCGCAGTTTCGTAATCAGAGATCCGAGTGCGATTGGTGGTTCCGACTTCGCGCAAAATTGCGCCCGATTTCGCCATCACGTCAGGGATACGAAAAGAATCGCCGATTTCGACCAATTCTCCGCGAGAAACGATGACTTCTCCGCCTTCGGCAAGAGTGTTCAGCGCCAGCAGCACTGCGGCCGCGTTGTTGTTGACAACGATTGTAGAGACACGTACTTGCGAATCGTCCGCGACACCTTCGCGCAGCAGTTTCTGGAATAGACGATCGATATGGATATCCCGCTTGCCGCGAGTGCCGGCTGCGAGATCAAACTCAAGATTGGAATAAGCCACCGCCGTGTGGCGGATGTGATCGATGGCAGTGTCGCTCAAAGGTGCGCGGCCAAGATTCGTATGAAGAATCACACCGGTCGCGTTGATCACGGGACGCAAGGAATACTGCAGTGACTGCCGGAGTTCGTATTGAATGGCGGCCGCAAGGCCTGAGAGCGCAAGTTGCAGAGTGCTCTCATCAAGCAGACCGGATGCAATTTCCTGCCGTAATTGAGCGAGCACAGTGCGGGCCGCATCGATTGCGGACTCACGGCCATAGGTTTCGGCAAGTGATCGGACCCCAGGCGTGCCTATTAGTTCATCCACAGAGGGGAGCCTGCGAAACAGGTCGGAGCTCGTGCCAGCTTTCACGTAACGATTATTTCACGGCGAGCAAATGCACGCGCGGATGAAAGCTATAAAGTATGCAGGTAGGCGAGCAAATTTTGTATCTCCTGCGCGCTCAGGACCTGGCTGTAACCGGGCATATCAGGACGGCCATTGCGAATAATATCGGTGACACGGTCATCGTTTGCCGGCAGCCCGGTTTGCGACAAGTACTTATGTTGAAACAAGCCTTTTAATCCTGGCCCTTTTTTGCCCTTGGTGGAATATGGCCGATGGCAGCGGTCGCAGTAATTGTCATAAATCTTGCGTCCGGCGGCTTGCTGCGCGTTCAGGCCGAGTTCGGCGTCTGATTTGCGACGCTCAATATCGCAACCGCTGAAAGTTATGCATGCGAAAAACGCAGCGAACGTCAATGCGATCCAATAATGGCGCTTGGGGGTTGCCATGATGCCAAAAATGCGCATGATCAAATATAGCCGAACCTCTGAAAGACGTGCTTCGAGTGACAGGAGTTCGCCTGAAGCATTTTCTCATTTAGAATTTCCCGGATGCGGGCTGTCTTTCAATGGAATTTGGGCATGCGCAAGCTGGAGTTGGGCAAGCGCACGCTAATCATGGGCATTGTCAACGTGACTCCCGATTCTTTTTCCGACGGCGGAATCTATCTCGATCCAGAGAAGGCCGTGGACCACGCACTGCGATTACTCGACGAGGGCGCTGACATCATCGATATCGGCGGGGAATCGACGCGGCCGGGAGCAAGCGTGACTGCTGGCGATGCAGTGAAAACGGAGGCGGCGACAGCAGTGCAGAACGCCCCGAGTAGGAAGGTTCCGGTCAGCGCCGAAGAAGAGCTGCAGCGCGTGTTGCCGGTGATCGCGAAGATCAAGAAGCTGCGTCCGGATGCGGTGGTTTCGATCGACACTTATAAATCCGATGTCGCGCGGTCTGCAATCACGGCGGGCGCCGAGATCGTCAATGACGTCAGCGGGCTGCGTTGGGATAAAGAAATGACCAAGACCATCGTGGATACAAACTGCGGCGTGGTTCTGATGCACATGCGCGGGCGTCCCGAAGAATGGCGCACATTGCCGCCGCCGGGTGACATTGTTTTGCTCGTCAAGCGCGAACTTCGGGAGTGGGCGGAAACCGCGGTGCTGGCTGGAGTGCGCCGCGAGAGAATTGCTCTCGATCCCGGCTTCGGCTTCGGAAAGAACTTCGAACAGAACTACCCCTTGCTCGGCCATTTTCAGGAATTGCAATCGGTGGGATTTCCGCTGCTCGCCGGGGTTTCCAGGAAGTCTTTCATTGGCCGCATGCTGGCTCACGATGGAAAGGACGCCTCGGTTACGGAACGGCTGAACGGGACGCTTGCCGCGCACACTGCCCTCATCCTCAAAGGGGTGCATATCTTGCGAACGCATGACGTGAAAGCGGCCGTGGAGGCATCTCGCGTGGCCGATGCCATCCTCGAGGCACGCTGACGCGCGAGCTAGCGCTTCTAAAAGTTGGGTGCCGTGCGCGGACCTCCAAAACTCACAAAGAACTGTCAGGCTCAAGTCAGAAAAGCTTTTTTGAGTCCAGAAGAATCGTCACCGGCCCCTCGTTCACGAGCTCAACTTTCATCGTTTCCTGAAAGCGTCCAGTCTCGCAGCGCAAGCCGGCGGCGCGAATTTGCGACACAAAGAATTCATAGAGTGCGCGGGCTTTCTCAGGAGCCGCAGCCTCGTCAAAGGATGGCCTCTTTCCGCGGCGCACGTCTCCGTAGAGCGTGAACTGTGAAACCGCGAGCAGGCTGCCTCCAACGTCCTTCACGCTGAGATTCATCTTTCCGTGCTCATCTTCAAACACTCGCAGGCCGGTAATTTTCTCGGCCAAATAAATCGCGTCGGCTTCGGTGTCATCGCGGCCCACGCCGAGCAAAACCAGCAGCCCCAGCCCGATTTCGCCGGTGATTTCTCCCCGCACCGTGGCTCGGGCCCGGCTCACCCGCTGCACAACTGCGCGCATGCTGTTTGACCATTCAAAGCGGCCACGTTTAGGATGCAGAAGGTATATCACAGGCGCCGGCCTAACAAAGTCTGGCGCTTTCCTTTACAGGCGTTTGCCGGGGCCGTTACACTACACGTTCGCCTTTTTGTGCAGCCGATACATTTTGCGGCGTGATACTTGAGGAGAAAGCCAACAGCGGCGCACGCTTAAGCAAAAGAGGCGGGCGATTCTGACAGGGGAATGCAGAGGCGAAGGGTCTGCCCCTCCGCTTTGCATCCCGAACAGCGAATTCAAAATCAAAGTTGAGCGAGGAGAAACATGGCAGCTGTCGATGAGAAAGTAAAGCAGATTATCGTGGAGCAGTTGGGTGTGGACGAGGGCGAAGTCACTTCCAACGCTTCGTTCGTAGACGACCTGGGGGCGGATTCGCTGGACACGGTCGAACTCGTTATGGCCTTCGAAGAAGGCTTCGATATTGAAATCCCCGACGAGGACGCGGAAAAGATCCGCACCGTGCAGGACGCGATCGACTACATTTCGAAACACGCCAAGGCGGGGAAATAATTTGGGACGCAGGGTCGTAGTTACCGGCATCGGCCTGATCTGCGGCGTGGGCAACACCACCGGAGAAGTTTGGCAGGCCTTGCTCGCCGGCAAAAGCGGAGTGGGCAGGATTACGCAATTCGATTCCAGCAATTTCGCCTGCCAGATCGCCGCCGAGGTCAAGAACTTCGACCCGCTGAATTTCATCGAAAAAAAGGAAGTCAAAAAAATGGCTCGTTTCATCCATCTGGCAATTGCCGCCTCGGATGAAGCGATGAAGATGTCGGGACTGCAAGTCACTCCGGAAAACGCCGAGCGGGTTGGTGTGCACATCGGCTCGGGAATCGGCGGGTTCGATATTATCGAGCGGGAGCATACTGCTCTGTTGGAGGGCGGCCCGCGAAAGATCTCACCTTTCTTCATCCCGGCGGCCATCGTCAATCTTGCGGCCGGCCAAGTTTCGATGCGATACGGGGCAAAAGGCCCGAATGAGGCTACGGCCACGGCTTGCACTACCAGTGCCCATTCCATCGGAGATTCCTTCCGCATCATTCAGCACAATGACGCCGATGTGATGATAGCCGGCGGCTCGGAGGCCGCGATTACGCCCATGGGCGTTGGCGGGTTCGCGGCCATGCGGGCGCTTTCCACGCGTAACGACGATCCGCCGCATGCGAGCCGACCATGGGACAAGGACCGCGACGGCTTTGTGATCGGCGAGGGCGCTGGAATTCTCGTGCTCGAAGAACTTGAGTACGCCCAGCAACGCGGCGCGACCATTCTTGCCGAAGTTGCGGGCTATGGCATGTCAGGCGACGCTTATCACATGACGCAACCGGCTCCCGAACACGAAGGCGGATTCCGCGTAATGCGTAATGCGGTGCGCGATGCCGGCATCAGTCCGGATAAAGTCGACTACGTAAACGCCCATGGCACCTCCACGCCGATTGGCGATACGCTCGAAGCCCACGCCATCCGCAATTTTTTTGGGGGCCGCAAGCTTCCTGTCAGTTCCACAAAATCCATGACCGGCCATCTTCTCGGCGGCGCCGGTGGCCTTGAAGCAGGGGTCACGGTGCTGGCGCTGCGCGATCAAATCCTTCCGCCCACCATTAACCTGTTCAATCAGGACCCCGAAACCGGCGACATGGATTTCGTCCCTAATCAGGCGCGCAAGGCCAGTCTCGAATACGCAATGTCGAATTCCTTCGGTTTTGGCGGAACGAATGGCGCGCTGTTGTTCCGACGCTGGACGAAATAGGGCCTTGCGGGTCAACTTCCCTCTGTATTAGACCGTCTGGGTTTCTTCGTGAACTTCGCGTGCCGGTCTTTTCTTCGCGCCCTTCGCGTTTAAAAGCGTTTGTTTTCTCCTTCGATCACAAATCTTCAGGAGACTCTCCTGAAAAGCCGCTAGGAAGGGTGAAGGCAAGATCAGCACGCCAGTCAGCCACTTCCTCAAGCAGACAGTCTCGAGGGGCGCCTACGAAAACGAGAATTCAGGCGCGGCACGAGTCCCTAATTGCCCACAATTCCCGAAACGAAAAGGACATGCCCAAGCAGAGCCGCCCTCATCGCCGGAAATCACAGAGATCCCGCGAACGCCCAAGTATAATCCGTGAAGCATGGCCGAAGAATAACGGGGCATGCGCCTCGAAAACGCAACTTACGCGAGAGTGTGGACATGACGAAGCTCAGACCACGGATCTGCTGGATGGGCGGGCCTCACTGGCGGCAGTGCTTGCGGTCACTAGCATCCTCGTCCTTGCGCTTGTGAGATTTCCGAAGGCGCCGCAAGTGATCCATATTGAACAGATTCGCCGGACACGCACTCGTATTATGCGAGGTTTCATGATTAGTAACGGAGCCAAGTCTCACCCTTCAGGGAGGACATTCTAATGTCAGCAAATTCCAGGGCCTCTCGTGTTCTTCCGCTCCCGGTCCTATTTCTTCTTGTTGCCAGCGTTACTTTGGCCTCGGGCCAGGCTAGCCAGCAAGGGGCCGGCGGGGGCTCTCAATCCGCGAACGCGGTGGCCAGCGCACCCTCTCCCGATGCCTCCAAGTATGTGGGCGCGGAGACCTGCAAGACCTGTCACGAGGAAATTTACAACGCGTGGGAAAAAACGCCGCACTGGAAGACCACCCTAAACAAGGAACCGGCGCAACAGGGTTGCGAGGGCTGCACGGCCCGGGCGCGGAACACGTGGCCGGCGGCGGCGACGTAACCAAGATATTCAATCCCGCGAAGCACTCGGCCAAAGAGGTTGACGCCAAGTGCCTGACCTGTCATGCGGGAGCGCACCCGAACTTTGACCGCTCGCCCCACGCCAGGGCGAACGTCGGCTGTATCAGCTGCCACAGCGTTCACCAGGGCAAGGAAGAAGAAACGCTGCTGAAGGCTCCGCAGCCTGCGCTCTGCTTCCAGTGCCACTCCGACACTAAGCCGGCCTTCAGTATGCCGTTCCACCATAAGGTGAACGAAGGCTTGATCAGGTGCAGCGATTGCCACGACGTGCACGGCACCTTCGGAGCCAACAACCTGAAGTCCACGGCCGACCAGAACGCGATCTGCACCAAGTGCCACACCGAGACGCGCGGGCCGTTCGTCTATGAACACGTCGCGGTCAAGGCCGAGGGGTGTTTGGGATGCCATACGCCGCACGGTTCCCAAAACCCCCGCCTGCTGAACATGCCGGCCATCGCCCCGCTCTGCAACCAGTGCCACAGCGGCGTAGCTGCCAACACGGTCCACGGAATGAATGCGGGGTCGTCGGAAACCATAACTTGTACGAACTGCCATACCTATATTCATGGCTCGAACATGAATGCGGCGTTTCTCAGGTAGGAGTCATGGATCGCAACGCGTTTGGAGAATTGCGGAGGCGCGGCCGGGTTTCGATTGCGCGTATGGATTCAAGGTCTGGACGAGCAATGTTTCTCAAGTGAGGCTTTCAATATGACGAACCCAGGATGGATTTCCCGGCTGTTGAGTGAAAAGCATTCTCTGGCGGCGGCCCGATGCATTGCCGTGGGGATGGCCGCAGCCATTTTGGGCTTGACGGCGGGCACTGCCGTCGCGCAGATTCCGATATTTGTGTCTAACCAGGCCCCTCCGGAGGGTTACACGCTTCATGAGTCGATCGATCTGGGCGGACACGTGGCCAATATCGACGGCAGCAACGCCATGTACGACACTCTGGTCAACCAGCAGTCCGGTCCGCGCATACTGGGCGAGACCTTTGAGCTGCGCGCGCTGCCGCAGACGAAGAACACCCTCGTCGATTACTTGAAAGCCTTTACCACCGGGCTCGGCGGCGATCCGTACAACGTTGCCAAGCTGGAGTTTTCCAAGGGCAAGCTCTACGACTTCTCCGGCTTGTTCCGCCGTGACCGCCAGTACTTCGACTACAACCTCCTGGGCAATCCGAACCTTCCGCCCGGCCAGTCGATTCCCATCGGTCCCGCGGCGGCGCCGACGGGTTCCTACGCGTGGCCGCAGGTGACGGAGTCGCCGTTTATGTTCAACACAGTGCGCCGCATGACGGACACCAACCTTACACTGCTTCCGCTATCGAAGGTGACCTTCCGCGTCGGCTACTCGCAAAACGTCTTCCAGGGCCCGAGCCTGTCGCCCAGCGGTTATTTTGTTGGCGGCTACAACGACGTGCTGCTCCAGGAGTATCAGCGCAACAGCACGGATGACTGGACGGGATCGGTCGAGTGGAAGCCCGTATTGCGGACCCGGTTGACCTATGAAGAACAGGTCACTCACTACAAGGGCGATTCCTCTTTCGCCATGGCGCCCCAGTATTTCAACCTGCAGGAAGCGAATGGAAACAGGGTCGCGGTGCTCCAGAGCTACGACAATCCGATCAACAGTCCGGTCGGCATCACCTGCAACGCCGGTGTTGGACCCGACAAAATTTACCCGAAGCAGACTCCGAACGGTCTACCCATCGTCGATCCGGCGTGTAATGTGATTACCAGCTATTCGCGTTCCCAGCCAACCCGCGAAATCTTCCCGACCGAAATCTTCCGGTTACAAAGCTCCAGCATCAAGAACGTTACGATGAACGGCAACATTCGCTACACCAACGCGAACACGAGCCTGCCCAACTACTACGACGACTTCCAGGGTCTGGCGGGAACGAGCCGCGAAATCACGTATGCCGGCAACGCCAGCGCCCATCGGGAAGCGACCGCCGCCGACTACGGCGTCACTTGGCAGGCGCTGAAAAAGTTCAGCATCTCCGAGCAGATCGACTACTCGAATGTCCACCAGCCGGGAGTTGCCAACATGACGAGTCTAACCACCGTGACTTCCGCAACCCCGAACATCAATAGCACGGCGTTGACCACCACGGTGATCAACACTCCGATCAACCCGGCCACGGGCAAGCCAACCTCCACGTTTGAAGGCAGTCCGGGCGTCGCTACGCCGCTGTTTGATTTCTTCGGCCAGAAGGTCATCGCAAACAACCTCACCGTGGCGTACGATCTTACGGATCGCACCACGTTCACGCTCAACTATCACTATCAGGAGCACACCATCGCCGAAGGTGCCGCGAACACCACAGGATACCAGTCCGGTATGTCCAACTTCGCCATCTACGAGGACGGCGGTACCTTCGGCGTCAATGTGCAGCCGGCGAACAACTGGAACATCAAGGGCTCGGTCGAGCTTCTGTACGCCGACAATGTCCCCACCCCGGTCGCACCCCGCCAGCTTCAGCATTACAGAATTCGCACCACTTACCGGCCGCAGACCTGGGCGACGTTCTCTGGCGCGTACAATGACCTCGAGCGCCACAACAATACGAACAACACAGGCATAGTGTCCGTTGATGGCCCACTCCAGCACGTCGATCATAGCCGCATAGTAAGTTTGAACGCCGACTTGATGCCGAACGAGCGCTACGGGTTTGACATTGGCTATGCCTACAGCGACGTGTACACGGCGACCAACATCTGCTTCCTGGGCACGGCCTCAAGCCCCACCATACCGGGGGCCGCGACGCCTACCGGCGCGGCCTGCCCGTCACCCACTCCCCGCGTGCCGGGGAGTGCTTATACTTTTGGTCCGGCTAAGGACTTCATGAACGCTCCAACCCAGTACGCGTCGGTGGCCTTGGCTCTTTCGCCGACCGAGAAGTTCCATGCCAACGTCGGCTACCGAATAAGCTCGGTCAACGGCAGCCGCTTTTTCAACGATCCCCGCGATGTGAACGGATCGCTGGTCTCTAACTACCAGTCGCCTTTTGTGAATCTTTCCTATGCGATGCGAAAGAATCTGATCTGGAAGGGCGAGTATAACTACTTCGGCTACGGCGAGGGTGGTCGTTCGGGAGCACAGGATTGCAATCCCTCCAGCACACTTCCGCTGCCGAATATGCCTGCTCCGGTCGTGCCCTGCAGCACGCTGCCAAATACTGCGATGAGCGGTCCAGCCTACGGGTTCACCGCTCCTCGGAACTTCAATGCTAACAACGCAACCGTTGGAGTGCATTACGAGTTCTAATAGATCCGTTAGCCTTCAGCTTTTCGTGACAGCTGGCAGTCTCTATACCTGTTCTCTGGCTTCGGCCAATGCCACGTCCACGTCCATCTTTTTCTTGTTCCGATAGATCGTGACTTTCACCGTGTCGCCGGCGCGGTGGTTGTTCATCATCTGCGCCAAATCATCTTCGTCCTCAACTTTTTCCCCATCGATGGCGACGATCAAGTCTCCACCCAGCATGATCGGGGTATTTCCCAAATATGCCCGCTCGGTACCTCCTCGCAATCCCGCCAGAGCGGCCGAACCGCCAGGCGTGACCTGCACGATCAACAATCCATAGTCTGCGGGAAGGCCCATCTCGTCGGCCAGTTCAGGGCTGATTGGAATGGTGCTGATGCCCAGTGCAGGACGGCGAACCCGGCCGAGGGTCATCAGGTCGTTGAGCACGGCCTTTGCCGTGTTGATGGGGATGGCGAAGCCCACACCCGAGTTTTGTCCGACGCTCGACAAGATCATGGTATTGATGCCGATCACTTCTCCATGCCAGTTCATCAGCGGGCCGCCGGAATTGCCGGGATTGATGGCGGCGTCGGTCTGAATGGCTTCGTCGATCGTGGCGCCATTCGGCTCGCGCACCGGGCGGATTGAACTCACGATGCCACGCGTCATGGTTCCCGCCAGACCGAACGGGTTGCCGATGGCATACACCTTCTGCCCAACCTGCAGGTTGCGCGAATCTCCGAGCACGGCGGGAACCAGGTCTGTAGCCTTGATCAGGATCACCGCCAGGTCGTGCGGGGGATCGGTGCCCACAACAGTTGCCTTGTACTTCTTACGGTTGTGGAGGGTCACTTCGACCTGGCGCGCATCGGCGATGACGTGATAGTTGGTGAGAATGTGGCCGTCTTTGTCGATAACGAAGCCGGAGCCTTGGCCTTCCTGCGGCACGAGACCGTAGAAGAAGTCGAAGGTCATGGCGCGCGAGGTGACGTTCACCACCGATGGAATATTTTTGCGATAGACCCTGATGTTGTTCTGCTCTTCGGCGTCGAGCGATTCGTTCCCTGCGGCCTCGGTGATCTCCACGTGCGCGGGCTGGCTCAGCCAGTTCACCGGATTCGACGAGGTAAATCTGGCGTTGGAGCGCCAAGTGGTGAAGTAGAAAAAAGCGCCAGCAATGAGCAGCGCGAACATTGGGGGTCGTATGAGTCGCATAAAATGGCACGCTTTCGGGCTCTGAATAAGTCTGGGAAGGCCCACCATTATTTTACGTGCGATTCTGGAAAATGTTCTATGGGCAGCGCGGCACGCGAGTTTGCCGGCGATTTTCTCTTGACAGCTCATTGCGAAAGAGGCTCGGCGGCGAATTTGGTACACTCCGTACGTTTCCATCACAACGTTGGGGAGAAGATCAATGAAGCGAATCCTGAATTCCGTTCTGGTTGTGCTCGCAGTGCTCGTATTTGTCGTCCAGGGTTTCGGACAGCAACCTTCAAAAACGGTTGCGATTCGTGCGGGGCACGTGCTCGATGTCAAAACTGGCAAGCTACTGTCGGATCAGACGATCGTGATCGAGGACGGAAAGATTGCGGGCATGGGCCCGTCTGCAGGAATAAAGGTCCCCGCAGGTGCAATGGTCATCGATCTTCCCCACGCGACTGCGCTGCCGGGATTGATCGATGCGCACGTGCATCTAACCATGGATCCGAAGTTTGGCTATGAGGAGCTCGGCATTTCGGTGCCGCGGCAAACTTTGACCGGCGCCAAGAATGCGCGCATCACGCTGCAAGCCGGATTCACCACCGTGCGCAATGTCGCCGCGGACGGCTACAGTGACGTGGCCCTCCGCGACGCCATCAATGCCGGTGACGTGCCGGGACCGAGAATGCTAGTGAGCGGGCCGCCGCTGGGCATCACCGGAGGCCACGCCGACGAGAACCTGCTGCCATTCGCCTACCATGCCAAGAGTGAGTCTATCTGCGATTCGCCCTGGGCCTGCCGTGCGCAAGTTCGCGAGAACATAAAGTATGGCGCGGACCTGATCAAGATCATGGCGTCCGGAGGGGTCCTCAGCAAAGGCGACGATCCCCAGGTTTCCCAGTTCACGTTGGAAGAGATGAAGGCGATCGTAGACGAAGCGCATCGCCTGGGACGAAAGGTCGCTGCTCACGCTCACGGAGCGCAAGCCATTCTTTGGGCGTCTGAGGCTGGAGTGGATTCGATTGAGCATGGTTCGTACATCGACGATGCCGGCATTGCGGAGATGAAGAAAGATGGGACTTATCTGGTTCCGACGCTTTATCTCGGCGATTGGATGCTCGATAACGCAGGACTGACTCACTTGCCCGATTTTCTGCTGGTCAAAGCAAAGGCTGTGATACCGGCGGCGCGGAAGAACATTGCGCACGCTTTTGCGAGCGGAGTGAAAGTTGCCTTTGGAACGGATGCGGCAGTTTATCCGCATGGATTGAACGCGCACGAGTTTGCGGTAATGGTGAAGCTCGGGCTGACGCCGCTGCAGGCGATTCAGGCTTCTACAATCAACGCGGCAGATTTGCTGGGGTGGTCAGGCAAGGTCGGAACACTAGAACCGGGCGCCTGGGGCGATGTGATCGCGGTGGATGGGGATCCATTGCAGGATGTGACAATTCTGCAAAACGTGAAATTTGTGATGAAGGGCGGCGAGGTGGTGAAAAACGAGTATGGGAAGTGAGTCTTGCGGGGGAGATTCCTCGCCCCGCTGGTAAAAGCGCGGGGCTTCGGGATGACGCATTCCTGCGCTGCCTCGCTAGGATGTCCCGTTTTTTCGGGCGCGTTCGGTGATCCAGTCGGTCCAGAATGCGGCTTCGCCGCCGGCTAGCAACGGAGCTTTGCCTTCGACAGCGTCTACAAAATTCTCGATCATTGGCAAATGCACGTTCGAATTCACTGGAAGATTCTCACGCCCGCCGGGATAAATTAATTCAGGCCCGTTCAGAGGGCTTAATTCCATCTCGCCATCCGTCCCACGAATGCGGCATTCGTCACGCTTGATTTTCGAATGCCAGCGAACGTCGACGATGCCACGTACTCCCTCTGCGTAGTCGATCATCGCGGTTGCGTTGTCTTCGACGGCATACTGATGCACTGCATTTGAGAGATGGGCGCTGACACGTTGAGGCTGGCCGAAGAGGAAATTCAAAACATCGATGCGGTGAGAGGCAATATCGAAGAGCGGTCCGCCTCCGGCTTTGGCGGGATCGACCAGCCAGTGCCGGCCGCGATCTGATTCGTCATATTCTTTGCCATCGAACCAGCCGTGGCAGGTAAGCTCGGCTAACACAGGTTTGCCGATCGCGCCGGCTTCGAGCAGTTGTTTGGCCCGCTGAAGCTTGGGATATGCGCGGCGGTAATATGCGATTCCCAAGCTGCGTTGATTTTTAGCGGCGGCGTCGAGCATCGAGCGTGCTTCTGCCTCATTCATCGCCATGGGCTTTTCGCAGAGCACGTGCTTGCCTGCCCGCAGCGATGCAATGGTTTGCGGCGCGTGCAAAAAAACCGGCGTGGCGACGTAGACCGCATCAATGGCCGGATCGGACAGAGCGTCATCTAAGCTCGTCCAAATCTTTGTGGATGCACTATGAGGTGCGGCTTTCGCGGGATCGCGTGAGACCAGCCCATACAAGCGGCTGCGCGGCTCGGCTTGGATGGCGGGAATTACGCGACGGATGGAAATGTCGCCGATTCCGATAACGATCCAGTTCAGCATTTAGGGTGTACGTTAGCTCGCAAAATCAAAAGGCCGGCCAAAGCCGGCCTCCATCAATTTTTAACACGAGTACATCTTCGTAAAGAAACTACTTCTTGGGAGCGATTGCGTCTTTCGCGGCCTTGGCAACGCGGAACTTCACCACGGTCTTGGCCTTGATCTGAATGGGTTCGCCGGTCTGCGGATTGCGGCCGACGCGGGCTTTGCGGTGCGCCTTTACCAGGCGGCCCAAGCCGGGCACAACGAATACGCCATTTTTCTTGGTTTCTTTTACCGCGACGTCGGCGAGTTGCTCAAGGAATGCGGCTGCTGTCTTGTTAGGAATTTCGGTTTTCTCCGCCAGATGACGGACGAGTTGAGTTTTGGTCAAACCGGATGCCATGTTGCCTCCTGGGAATAGATTGGAATTTGAGTTCCAGCGGCTCCGATGTTATATCAGTGCCCCTGTGGAAAACACCCTTATTTTACGCGGGTTCCATGCATTTTGTAGAGGAAAAAGCGCATTATTACAAGCTAATTCGTCATCGGCAGGTTCAAAATGGGGCAAAAACGAGCATCAGAGTGGTTACGGCAGGTTGCGCTGAGCGGGTCCGAGCCAGGTCATCAGCGGCGTTCCCTGGTGGCTTCAATCCGGAATTCGCGCACGGGATGACATAATGATGACAAGGGGAAAACCGATTTGAGCTGCGCGATTTGCGAGCTGCGCAAGGAAAAACGCTTCTGTCCAGCGGTTCACGGGCGCATTTGTCCGCAGTGTTGCGGCGAGCAGCGCGAGGTCACGCTCGACTGTCCGAGCGAATGCCCGTATCTGCAGCAGGCGCGTGAGCATGAAAAACCGCGCCCGGCGCAGGAATTCGATCCGGCTTCGTTATTTCTGCAGGTCGAGATTTCCGAACAGTTTACCTACGAGCGGGAGCATCTGTTGATGGGCTTAAGCTATGCGCTGGCAAAGGCTGCTCATGCGGATCGAAGCCTCAATGATCGCGATCTGATCGCTGCACTCACTGCAATGTGCACGAGCTACGAGCGGCTGGTGAATTCCGGGCTGCATTATCAGCAGCCGGTTGCCGGACGCGCGCAGCATGCAGTTGCCGCGCAGGTGGAAGAGATGATGAAGCAATTTCGCGAGGCCGAGCAGAAACAGTTGGGATATTCGACGCTACGCGATGGCCACGTGCTGAGGTCGCTGGTGTTTCTATTACGGCTTGCGCATGGGCGAACGTCCGGACGGCCGAAGTCGCGGGCTTTCATTGATTTCCTGTTTGCGCAGTTTCCCGAGAAGCAATCGGCCGTGCTGACGCCACAAGAAGCGGGCAGCGGAATTATTGTGCCGTAGCGTGCGGTTGCTTGCGGGACTCGGCCACGTTGTTCGCTGGTCTGAAATCATCGAAGATTATGGGCGTCGCACGATCTGCCCCTCGGGCAACGCGTCGAGCAGTTCCCGGATCGTCTTCTTGAAAACTGGATGCACAACCTCCGGCGCAATCTCCGCCAGCGGTTCTAATACGAAACGGCGCTGATGCATCGCTGGATGTGGAATCGTGAGATCGTCGGAGCTGACGACTTCGTTATCGAACAACAGAATATCGATATCGATCAATCGTGGGCCTTTTTGCTGTACGCGCCGCCGCCCCATTTCCTGTTCGATGCGAAGAATTGTAGCCATCAGTTCGTGTGAGCCCTCACCCGTTTCCAGTTCCACAGCGCAATTTAGGAACCACGGTTGCTCGGTGAATTCCATCGGCTCGGTTTCATAGAAAGATGAAACCTTTACGACTCGCCCGGCCACACGGAGTCGATCCTGTGCACCGCGCAATTGCGCTTCGCTATCGCCAACATTCGATCCAAGCGATAGATAAACCTGAGCCGGCATTGTCGAATACCTAGTGTTATACCTTGTGCCGGACTTTGCCGTTTCATTTCTCACGAAAAGCGTGGTTGGCGCTTTCAAAAGTTGCACCCAATACCTTAGTTACTATCTCAGCGCCAGTGTGACGCTTAGAATCTCAGCATGTCACTGGAATCCCTCCTCCTGAGCCACGATCCCGACGTGGTGCGAATCCTGCGACCGACGCTGGAGAAGCTTTCCATTCAGGTGGAACTCTGCCAGGAGGCAAAGAAGGCCAGCGAAATCCTGGGCACGTCAAAATTTGACGCTGTGATCGTGGACTGCGACGACGTAAACGGTGGGATCGAGGTGCTGCGAGAGCTGCGCGCCACTGCCAGCAACAACAGTTCAGTCGCGTTTGCGGTGTTGAATGGCAAGAAGACCACAACCCAGCAAGCCTTTGGCATGGGGGTCAATTTTGTTTTGCAGAAACCCGTCACTGGTTTGAACGCCGCGCGCTGTTTCAATGCGGCATTGAATTTTATGGAACGCGAGCGGCGGCGCTACTTTCGCCAGCCGGTCGAGATGTCAGTTGCGGTGCTCCTCGAAGAGAAGCGATGGCAGGCCAAGAGCACGAATATTAGTGAAGGGGGGATGGCTATTGTAGCGACCCAGCCGCTGGCCAAGGCTGCCAATCCTCGCTTACAGTTCACCTTGCCGCGAAGCAAAGCGCTTTTGGATGTAGAAGCACGAGTGGCCTGGTCCGATGTCAAAGGTCATGTCGGACTGCGTTTTATGAACCTGCCCCAGAGTTCGAGAGAGTTCCTTGAGCAATGGCTCACCCAGCAGATCGAAAAGTGATTCCCTTATCCGCGCAGCTTGCCCTGTGTCAGATTCCCGCGGTATTCAGTTTGTTACTAGCATCCCGCGTTACGCGTGGCAATCTGTTGGAATATGGAGAATCCAGCCACGCTTCCCGCTTCGTACCGCATCAGCCGGGTGCAAAAAAGCTTGCAGTGGTTTGAGCAGGACATTCCCTTGCTGAATATGCGAGTCAAGGATCTCTCTCCGGAACGGCAGAGATCCGCAAAACAGTTCGCCGCGGCCCTCGTCAGCCAGGCTCGCGCTGAATTGGAGAGGCTACTCAAAGAGAATCCCGAGTGCCAGGCAGGCGTGCGTGAAAAGCAGAGCGGCCCCGCGGATCAGTCTGGCCTGAATCCGAACAGTCTCAGAAAGTAGATCCGGCCGAAGCGTGCGCGCTATACGAAGTCGCCGCATCATGCTCGTGCTCGGGCAGCGTAACTTCCTTCCAAAGACTTTTGTCGCGCAGTATGCGCGAAACTAAGGCGGTGTGCATCGCGTGGCCGGCGCGGTCGGCGACAATCCTGCCTAAGATCGGCTTGCCCAGGAGCGCGAGATCGCCGACTAAATCGAGGATCTTATGGCGAACGAATTCGTCGGGGAAGCGAAGCGGACCGTTTTCGATTCCGTCGCGAGTCAGCACAATGCAGTTCTCGCGCGAGGCGCCGCGAATCAACCCCATGTTACGCATGGCTTTCTCATCCTCCCGCGAACCGAAAGTGCGTGCGGGAGCTATTTTGTGAAGATAGCTGCCATTTGAGAGCTCGACCTGCATGGTTTCCTTGCCGATGAGCGGGTGCGGGAAGTTGATGGAATAGGAAACCGAATAGTTTTCGGCAGGATGTACCGCAATGAACTTGTTGCCCTCGCGCATTTCCACTTCCCGCAAAATTTTCAGATATTTGCGGGGGCGCCGCTGCTTGCGGATACCCGCCTTCTGGATCATCTGCACAAAAGGCAGGGCGCTGCCATCGAGAATCGGGAGCTCTAGATTATCCAGCTCGACGATAGCGTTATCGATACCCGCGCCGACGAATGACGAGAGCAAGTGCTCGGTCGTGGAAATGAACACGCCCTTCTTCATCAGGCTGGTGGCGTAGCTTACGCGAGCCACGTTGCGGCTGCAGGCCTCGACCTCAAACCCATCGAGATCGGTGCGGCGAAAGCAAATGCCCGTGCCTGGCGGGGCTGGGACGATGCGCATGGAAACCGGCGCACCACTGTGCAGCCCCACTCCAGCGCATTCCACGGCTGAACGAAGTGTTTGTTCCTGGGTCAAATAGGTGTGTGAACTCTGGTAACGGTAGATTACAACCGTGTTAAGAAGTTTGGCTGTGGTAAAAAAGCCACAGTCCGAACAGTCCGTGGCTAGAAGGCGCAGTGTACCGGGCTGGTTATGGGGTTAACTCGGGTCCGAAACTAACGATGACGGAGTGTTATGTCTCCGATTCGGGAGGTAGCTGCTATGTATCGCAGCGGAGCACAGGTCAGTGTTTTTTCGCGGGTTTGTTGGGATTGTAGCCGGAGTTGGGATCGAACATGGCCTGGTCGATCTGCTCATTATAATGAACGGCATTCACGAAGCGCTCGCTCTGCATATCTCCGTTGAAGTAGCGAGTGAAGCCGTAAGGCGTATTTACGCCTTGAACCATCCGGAAATTGTCGTAGATTTCCTCTTCAACATTAAGCTGCCGGTCTGCAGGGTCGCGCCATTTGTAGCTTTTCTTGAGGGGAAGGTGAGAGTCCAAATCCAGAAACAAGTCGACGGCTTCGTCTTTTGAATTTATCAACGTGATTTTGTCAGAATCGGTGTCGCCAGCCAGG
This sequence comes from uncultured Acidobacteriaceae bacterium, assembly GCA_963784095.1. GTDB lineage: Bacteria > Acidobacteriota > Terriglobia > Terriglobales > Acidobacteriaceae > Sulfotelmatobacter. The sequence goes on along the minus strand of CAWAQC010000012.1, from coordinate 812,788 downwards.
GCGTTGCCGTCGTAAAAAAGCGCCACGGCAGGATCGTTGATCCAGACGCGCAGAATATTTTCGAGCGAGAACTTGCGGCGGCGCAGGTAGTCGGTGAGGTCTTGCGTGTCAACTGGTCGCGGTCCCTTATAGGTAAGCTCCCAGCCTTTATTGCCGACGTAAAGATAAGCCACATCGCGCTCCGGAGTGACCTCAATCCGTTCCTGGTCGGGATACTCCACGAACCGCCAGAAAAGCATACCGTTGCTGGTCGGCTGTCCGTGATGAAAGCTATAGGTGCGCCCCTGTTCTTCGAGCGTATGCACATCCAGATAGGCCTGCCCGCCCAGCGCCTGGATGGCCTGCTCCAGCAAACCGTGCGCCTTGCGTGCATTTTGCAGGTCGACTGCCGGAATGGATTGAGATTTGGAAGATGCCGGCGCGGAGCTGGGTTGGGAAGCGGGAGCGGAAGTCGTTGGGGAGTTGGTTTGCGGCGAATTCCCCGGCACCTGAGCTGAGATTGCGGGACGGATCGCGAGCGGCAGTATCAGAGCCAGGATAAGAGGTGAAGGTTTCATTCCGCGGTGGTTTGGATGCCCGAATAATTGATTGTAGCTGCTTGCGGGACTCTTGATTTATGTGGGGCCGGTGGGGAGGGCCAGACAATTTCAAGCCTCGATGATCGCAGCTTTAACCTTTCTGCCAACTTTGAGAACTAATTTGAAGGGCATACCATAGGAAGTAACGGGGAGGTGTGGGGCCGTGTAGACCGCAGCAGGAGATCCATCCGGTCTTAGCAGTTCGACCGCGCGGGCCTTAAGTTTCCTTCCCGCATCAGTGGTCGAGTCGGCCAGCCCGCAGATAACCAATAGCCGATCAAGTCGTAGCACGATAATAGAGTCAGTACCTGGCGCCGGCGAGTCGGGCGTTCGGATCCTTTCGTACGGGATGCGAACCTCCTCGATGTCTGTAGGTATTTTGTCCGCCAAAAGCTCCTTTTGGCGTAGGTTCGCCCAATCTTCGCCTGCTTTTGCCGCGGCTTCGGATGAATAAAAATCCGCAACGATTCGCCGGGCCAAATCCTTCTTTGCCTGCATCGGATGGGCTTCCCGCTTCACCTTCTCGATGTCAGCGACTTGCACATCCGTCAGCAGTTCGTAATATCTCCACATCATCTCGTCCGAGATGCTCATGATCTTCCCGTACATCTCAAGCGGCGCTTCGTGAATGCCGATCGCATTGCCCAGCGACTTCGACATTTTCTGCACACCGTCGAGACCTTCGAGGATCGGCGTAGTCAGTATCACTTGCGACTCCTGGCCGTAGGAGCGCTGCAGTTCGCGGCCGACCAGCAAATTAAATTTCTGATCTGTCCCGCCGAGTTCGACATCGGCTTCCAGCGCAACCGAGTCGTAGCCCTGCACCAGCGGATAAAGAAGCTCATGCACCGAAATTGGCTTCTCTTCCTGAAAGCGCTTGTGAAAGTCTTCGCGCTCGAGAAGTTGCGAAACCGTATATTTCGCGAGCAGCCGCACGAAATCGTCGGGGGTAAATGCGCCCATCCATCGGCGGTTGAAATCGATCACCGTTTTCTGCGGATCGAGAATCTTAAAAACCTGCGCTTTGTATGTCTCAGCATTCTGCTCAATTTGCTCGCGGGTGAGCGGCGGTCGGGTCACCGAGCGGCCGGTCGGATCGCCGATCATGCCCGTAAAGTCGCCGATCAAGAAAATTGCCGTGTGGCCGAGATCCTGAAAATGCTTCAGTTTGCGCAGTACGACCGTGTGCCCAAGGTGCAGGTCGGGAGCGGTGGGGTCCATGCCGAGCTTCACGCGCAGCGGTTTACCTGTGGCTCGCGACTTCTCCAGCTTGGCGCGCAAGTCGGCTTCGCGGATAATTTCCGCAGCGCCTTTTTTTAGATACGTGAGTTGCTCGTCTACCGGCAGGAAGTTTGACATGGGAACAGACATTATAAAGAAATCCGGGGACAAAACCTGAAGGTGAGTTTGCAGTTGTTTTTTTCGGCGATCTTTGCGAGACCTTCGCGCGCTTTGCGGTAAAGCTTTTGGCCGCTAAGGACGCAAAGAACCGCCGCGAAGGACGCGAAGAAAATCGGACTGCGCCATTATCGGGCCTAGCGCTCGACGGATGGACGTTAGAATGCTCTGAATGCAGGAAGACCTTACGGCAGGTAACACTCACCTTCGCAAGGCAACTGCGGCGGATATTCCCCGGTTGCGCGAAGTCATTGAAGCTTCGGTTCGCGACTTACAAGCCAACGATTACACTCCCGCGCAGATTGAAGGTGCGCTCGCGTCGGTGTACGGAGTGGACAGCCAGCTTATCGCCGATGGAACCTATTTTGTGGCGGAGATTGCCGGACCGGGCGAAAACGAATTCACCATCGTGGGCTGCGGCGGCTGGGGCAAGCGGAAGACCCTCTACGGAGGCGATCAGTTCGCCGGGCGCGAAGATTCGCTGCTTGTCCCGCGCGCGATGCGGCAAAGATTCGGGCGTTTTTCGTGCACCCCGAATGGTCGCGCCGTGGCATCGGCAGCATGATTCTCGAAGCGTGCGAGAATGCGGCGCGGGATGCAGGTTTCACGCGCCTGGAAATGGGAGCGACTCTTAGTGGCGTGCCGTTTTACCGGGCAAAAGGATATGAAGAACTGGAAGGCCAGCGAGTTTCGTTGGGCAACGGCGAGTGGCTTCCGATCGTCAAGATGACTAAGGAAATCAGGAGCTTTTAACCGCGAAGATCGCAAAGAATACGCGAACTTCGCAAAGACAAACTATTTTCTTCGCAAGCGGCGGCCTACGATTTCAAAATTTGCATCCAGCACGATATTGATGGCTTCGGTATAGGCAAGATGTTCCTGCTCGAGGATACGCGCGGCTAGCGTGCGTTCGCTATCCGAGTCGAGAACTTCCACGGTTTTCTGAACGACGATTGGCCCGTGGTCAAGTTCTTCGTCAACAAAATGCACTGTGCAGCCGGAAACCTTCACTCCATAAGCGAAGGCCTGCTCCTGCGCTTCGAGGCCGGGAAATGCCGGCAATAACGACGGATGAATGTTGAGAATCTTCCGCGGAAACTGTTGAACGAACCAAGGCGAGAGCAGGCGCATGTATCCGGCCAGGCAGATCAGGTCAACATTGTGTTGCTGCAGGGCGGCAACTACCTCGCGGTCATGATCGGCGCGCGGCTTGTCTTTTGATGCGATAACCAGAGCTTCCAGCCCGCGTTGCCGCGCGATCGCAATTCCCGGCGCGTCCGCTCGATTCGAGATGACCACGGCGATGCAGGCGTTCGGGATCCGGCCCGCATCAATGCTATCGGCGACGGCGGCAAAATTCGACCCGCGTCCGGAAAGGAGAATGCCGAGAGATTTCATAAGAGCTTGAGCTGTCAGCTCTCAGCTTTCAGCTTTCAGCAGACCCCATCATAGTCGAGAACCAGCCATGTCAGTGCATGCCGGAGTTCGCAACGTCGGTGCCAGCCTGAATCGGCTTTCCATCCGCCAGCATTTCGCCGACCAGTTTCTGGTCGCCGTCCTCCAGTCCGGGTGGCAACTTCGCATAATACAAAACATCGGCCGAATCTTGTCCCTGGGTAATGATGTAATCAATGAATTCTTTGAGCACGTGCCGTTTATGTGCATCCTGGCCATCTTTCGGCACTAAGAGGTATGTGAGACCGCAGATCGGATGAGCGTCCTTCGCAGAAGCCGGAGGATTCACGATCGGCGTGCGAACCTCCTTCAGCAGGTCATCGTGGAAGGCATCGATCGCGGCAGTGGTTGCAGAAGCCGACGGTTCTACCCAATTTCCTGCCTGGGTTGCGCACCAGAGCCACCGGCAAATTGTTTTCTTTCGCATAGCTGAGTTCTACGTAACCGATCGCTCCCGGCGCTTGCCGGACTACCCCCGTCACTCCTTCATTGCCCTTGCCACCGACGCCAACCGGCCAGTCGACAGAGATTCCCTTGCCTACTTTCTTCTCCCATTCGGGACTGACTGCTGATAGATAAGTAGTGAGAATATTCGTTGTCCCGCTGCCATCCGAGCGATGCGCCACCAGAATTGCGTGATTCGGCAATTTTACGCCTGCGTTATCTTTCTTGATTTCTGGGTCCTGCCAACTTTTAATCTTGCCGAGATAAATTCCCGCGATCGTTGCCGCGGTCAATTTAATGGAACTCTTCAACTCCGGCAGATTGTAGGTGATGCACACCGATCCGGCGCTCTCCGGAATCTGAATAACCGGCTGCATCTCTTTCAACTGAGCGTCGTCGAGAGAAGCGTCACTGGCCCCGAAATCGATCAGTCCTTTCTTCAATTGCTGGATTCCTCCGCCGCTGCCAATCGATTGATAGTTGATCTGCACTCGGGGATGCGTGCTTTGAAAGGCGCCGATCCAGCGGGTCATGATCGGGTAGATGAAGGTGCTGCCCGCTCCAATGAGGCTGGCATTGCCGCCGGATGTTACCGGACCGGATTTGCTATTGCACGCCGACAAGAAACAATCCAACGATCAAAGCGGCAATGGAAGCAGGGAGATATAGTTTCTTAAGGATGAAAGCCTCCTGGTAAACATCGTGAGGGTGAGCTAGATGTTATCGAGGATATGATTCAGAAATGTGAAGCAAGGGAAATGCATGGAATGTGAAAGGAGTGTTAATTCTTACGGCGGGATATCCTGCGCAGGCTCAGAATATTAGTTGTAGATAACTTTGCGCTCGCCTTTGATGATGCGGCCTACGGTGTAAGCTTTTTCCCCCACCCGCTCCAATACCGTCTGTGCCTTCTTGAACTTGGCAAGTGGAATGACTAGCAGCATGCCCAATCCCATATTGAAGGTTCGCAGCATTTCCTCTTGCGGAACATTGCCCAACTCCTGCAGGTGCTCAAACAAAGGAGGTTTAGGCCACGAGCCGAGATCGATTGCCGCTGCAGTCCCGCGCGGGAGCACGCGCGGAAGGTTTTCCGTAATCCCTCCGCCGGTGATGTGCGCCAGCGCGGAAACGCATTGCGCATCGATCAGCTTTCTCAGTGCTGGCCAATAACTTTTGTGGGTGCGCATCAACTCGTTGCCCACTTTACCTTTAATCTGATTAACGTAGTCCTCCGCCGAATAGCCGGCAACTTCGAAGAGAAGCTTGCGAGCTAGGGAGTATCCGTTGGTGTGCAACCCGTTGGACGGCATGCCCAGGATGACATCGCCGATCTGCACGTCCTTCCCGGTGATAATGCGATCGCGTTCGACCACTCCGACAATAAATCCCGCCAGATCGTACTCGCCTTCCGGATAGAAGCCTGGCATTTCGGCGGTCTCGCCGCCGATCAGAGCGCAGCCGTTGTGCTTGCAGGCATCGGCAATGCCTTCCACGACTTTCTCGGCAATCGCAGGTTCAAGCTTTCCGGTGGCGAGATAATCCATGAAAAACAGCGGAGCCGCGCCTTGCACTGCGATGTCGTTGACGCAGTGGTTCACCAGATCCGCGCCCACTGTCGAATGCAGACCCATTTCGAAGGCTATCTTCAGCTTGGTGCCTACGCCATCAACGCTCGCGACGAGCACGGGATCGACATACTTTGTCTTATCGACCGCGAACAGGCCGCCGAATCCCCCAATCTCGCTGAGCACGCTACGATTAAAGGTTTTGCGGGCCAGATACTTGATGCGCTGCTTGGTGTGATTCGCGCGGTCGATATCGACGCCGGCATCGGCGTAGGTGACCGGCGGAGCGGCGGGAGTGGGGTTCTTGGGCACGAAGCTTTTGGGACTCTCTGCGTATCAGCGTGGAAAAACTGTGGATTCCCTGGAAAGCAGAAGTTCAAGAGCGGCCCATTGTAACACGTTCAAAACGACACTGGCCGCTCCGGCGCTGGTTCAAGCACACGCGGTAGTTCATTCGTGTCAACAATTCATCTGTGCCCGCGTTTTGCTTAGCAGTACATAAACTACCGGCCCGAGCAGCATCGCGATGGCGCCGCCGATGGTGGCAAAGCGGTCGCCGCCGAGCAACGCAACCACGGCCATAATTACCGGCGCGCCAACTACGTAGGCCAATCCAATTCTTCCACCAGGGACAACGAATGTACGCGGCATCTCCGGCCGCGTGCGGCGAAGCTTCCAGGCTGAAAGAACCGTTAAAACCGAGGTGGCTGAACGCAGCCAAATGTAGATCGAGATAAGCTGGCCGAGACTTTGCCAGGCGAGCAGGGCATAGATGACAGTTGATAAAACAATCGCAAGCCATGGTGTGCCATAACGTGAGTGCCGCCGGGTGAGCGCTGCGGAAAGATAGCCGTCTTCCGCCATCGCGAAAGGCATGCGCGTGGTGGTGAGCACGGTGCTGTTCAGCAGCGCCACGTTGCAGACCATGGCCGCCAGCGTCATCCATGTGCCCAGCCAGGGTCCGCCGATTGCCCTTGTCGCATTCGAAAAAAATCCAGTATGCCAATTTTCCCAATTGCCAACCGAAGCCAGACCCGCGAGCGTAGGCAGAAAATACGCTGCAATGGAGAGCGGCACAACCAGGGCCAGCGCCCGCGGATAAGCGCGCTGTGGATTTTCGACTTCTTCGGCCACAGTTGAAAGTTGTTCATAACCGGAATAGAGCCAGAGCCCGAGCGCGAGCCCTACGCCGAAAATCTTGAAGGTGGGCTGGTGCGGAGGAATCAGAGGGACGAATGGATTGAAATGCCAATGCCCGAGCCCAATGACGACCATCGTTATGACGGGGAGGAAAATAAAGATTTCCAGCGCGGTCGCAACTTTGCCAACCATCTGAATGCCGCGCACATTGATCCACGTGATCACGGCGATCAGGGCGACGGAAACCAGATAGTGCTTCCACCCCTGCAGGCCAGGGAAGTAATAGACAAGATAATCGGTGAAGAGAACGGCATAGGCTCCGCCAAGCAGGAAGGATGCCGTCCAGTTCCACCAGCCAGCGAGAAATCCCCAGAAATCGCCGAAGGCAGCGCGAGTCCAGCGGTAGAAACCGCCTTCGACGGGCATCGCGGTCGTGAGTTCAGCCGAGACCAATGAGACCGGAATGCACCAGAAAAACGGAAGAGCTAGTAGATAAATCAGAGTCATCCCCGGTCCGGAAGTCGTGACCATATCTTCCAGGCCGAACGGACCCCCAGTCGTGTAGGAAAACATCACGAAGACGAGATAGAAGAGGCCGGCCTTGCGCAAGGCGGAGGATTTAGTCGGAGTCGTCAAAGGATGGGAAGAGAATTGCCGATTGTTGAATTTTAATTGTTGATTCGGAAATCAAACTGCGCGCCCAAGATTTTTTAATCGACAATCAAAAATCAAAAACTCAGCAATCTTTTATGCCGCCAGCGCTCCGCTCAGCGCGCCTTCGAGCTGTAGCAGTTTTCTCTTCACCTCAAGGCCGCCGCCATAGCCGCAGAGCGTCCCATTGGAGGCAATCACCCGATGGCAAGGCACCACAATCGCGACTGGGTTGCGATTGTTGGCCATGCCGACGGCGCGAAATGCATTTGGTTTGCCGACAGAGCGCGCAATGTCCGCATAGCTGCGCGTTTTCCCGTACGGAATAGCGATTAAGGCTCGCCAGCAGGCAATCTGAAAATCGGTGCCGCGAAGATCGAGCGGAAATGTGAATTCACGGCGTTTACTCGCAAAATATTCTTCCAGCTCGCTCAGATAGCGCGCCATGCCACGATCCGAGTCCTCAAACTTAAACTGTCTTTTCTCCTGCCGCAGATCGCGCGGATTGCGCCGAATGGATTGTTGTCCCGGCAATCGAGCGTCGAACTCTAAAGCGACCAACCCGCGGGCGGAAGCGGCTAGAAAGAGCGGCCCGACAATCGAATCTGCAGTCGTCGACTGTAAAGTTTCCATGGAGTGAATCTGGCAAAGAGTGAAATAAACTGGCAAATGGTGAACCGAAACTAACAGACCAAGATAACAGACACAGTCCGGTCTCGCGCCAAATTCCTTGTTCTTTGCATCCGGCAACGTTCTTTGCGCCCTACCCGTGTTGACAGGAATTACTTTTTGGCCCAAAGTGTGTGCGGCGTGCTTATGCGCTTGACTCGATCGTCTTTCAAGCAGATTCTTCTCGTGCTCGTAGTTCTTGCGCCGGTGCTATTTGTGGGGTTACTGGCGAGAGCAGCGGGCGACTGGCGCCTGATCGGCGCTACGGCCAACGGCGACGAAGTTCTGATCAGCTCACTCACTTCGCAGAAGGATGGTTTACGAACCGCGTGGGTTCGCGTCCAGTACAAAGCGCCCTTGAAGCTGCCGCAGGGGGGCCAGTTTGTGGAGCTGAGGGCGCGGGTTCGCTTCAATTGTTCGAACGGCAGCGCAGTGCCGAACTCTGAGTGGTTTTATTCGCGTGCGCGTGGCGGGAAGCTGGTGGTGAGCAAGAAAGCGCGTCGCGATGACCAATTCGGCTCGACTGCGGAGGGCGGATTCCGCGACATTGCGCGAGATTTCGTCTGCCAACAGAAATAGGCTGCTTGCGAAAACCGGCTGCGAAGTGGCACACCGATTAATATTTCACCTTCTCCATCTTCATTGTCGGTGCAATTTTCTCAACGTCGCATCTCTCGACGAATTTTTCAACGTCGTACTTCTCAGGTCGAACCCGGAAGATTTCCACAGGCCTCACCTCGGTAACTTCTCACGCACTTCCGCCAATGCCGATTCCGTCATATTCTGGTGAAAGAAATACGTTGGTTTTCGCCCGCCTCCCATGAATTCGGTCAGTGCCTATTATTTTTTCGGCGCAGGTTTTGCCGCAGCATTTGGCGCCTATTCCTTATTCCGGCGCAAGCCCAAACGGCCGGCCGAAGTGGAACGCGAGCGCCGCATCCTGCTCGATACCATCGGACGCATCACCGACGGCACTGTCATCGACGTCCAGGACATGGCGCCGACTAACGGGCATCATGCGGCCGTACTCCTGATTTACAAGTATGACGTGGCGGGCGTCTCCTACGAGTGCTCTCAAGATGTTACTTATTTGCGCCAGTGGATTAACCTGCACTCTTGCCGGCTGGGATTGCCGACTTCAGTGAAATACGACCCGCACAACCCCGGCAACTCGCTAGTTGTTTCCGAAAACTGGATGGGCCTGAGGCAGTAGACAGCCGCACTGGGAACTAAAAACCAAGAACTGAGTGGCTTTCGGCCTCACCTGCTGTAAGGCCATTCAGTAAGCTTGCTGACAAACTTCTCGCCGGCGAGCGCTGCATGGATGGCGGGGGCGAGATCGGTCGCAGCGGCAGATTTCACAACGTAGCCCTGCGCGCCAGTGGCGAGCGCCGCCTGCGCCAGTCTGTAGGAGTCGTGCTGGCTTAGAAACACGATGCGGGTCTTGGGGGCGACTTGGCGAATGCGAACGGCGGCCTCAATTCCGCCGAGGGCCGGCATCGTGACATCGAGCAGAGTGATGTCCGGTTGAAGCTCTTGCGCCGCGCTAACTCCTTCCAATCCATTTGCGGCTTCGCTAACTGTGTCAACTCCCAACTCATCGCGCAGCATTTCGCAAAAAGTCTTCCGGGCCAATGCGTGGTCCTCGACGAGTAATACTTTCAACGAATTAGTGTTCGATTTGGTTCGATTGTCGCGAAGACCTTCACGCGGAACTTCATTTTGAAAGCTTGCAGCGAAGAGCAGCGGCAACGGGACAAGACACTGAAAAGTAACTGAACTCATGATGACAATTCTTTCTCGAGAATGTCCCAGCAGAAATACCGCCGGAACATCCCCACAAATGTTATTTTGATACAAAAGATCGATTTTCAGAATACAGTGAACCCCGTAATAATCACCTGACTTGGCTCCGGTACGGGGCGCTAATCCATTGCCTTTGTTAGCTTTGTCGCTGGGTATTTGGCCCGAGCTACGCTAAATCTGGTAGTCATCCTGAAATAGCTCTTGCGGAGAAATCTTCGGCATCGGCTTTTCTCCGTCGGCAGATGAGTCCGGTTCAGCGCCCAACGCTTGATGCGAATGCCGCTGGAAGCTTTCGCGCAACTCGTGTACCTCCGCGGCCAGGTGAATGATCACATCCGAGAGCGGATCTCGAATGTCTTTGGGATCGGTAATGACCACCCGTTTGCCGTCGCGAAGCACGATATGTCCCGGCACTCCAACAATCGTCGAATTTGCCGGCACGCTGCGCAACACGACCGAACCGGCCCCAACCCGGCAGTTGTCGCCGATCGTGATGTTGCCGAGAAGCTTCGCTCCCGAGCCGATCGAAATGTTATTCCCCAGCGTGGGATGGCGCTTGCCTTTTTCCTTCCCTGTTCCCCCTAGAGTGACGCCCTGGTAAAGCGTCACGTCGTCACCGACAATTGCCGTTTCGCCAATCACCGTGCCCATGCCATGGTCAATAAAGAGCCGCCTACCGATCTCGGCCCCGGGGTGAATCTCAATGCCGGTAAAAAACCGAGCGACCTGCGAATTGAACCTTGCCAGGAAACGCATGCCGCGGCGCCAGAGCCAATGACTCAAATGATGCGCCCACACCGCCTGCAGACCGGGATAGCAAATGAGAACTTCCGCATAGGAGCGCGCCGCCGGATCCGACTCGAAGACGGCGGCGATGTCTTCCCGTACTGAGCGGAAGAAACTGGTCATGTTGAGGTGTCCGGTCCTTAGTTCTCAGGCGCGAGGGAAGCGCTCATAGCAGATCCACTCAAATGCTGAGAACAGGCTGCCCTTCATACTCTCACCAGAGCGCCAGGTATGAAAAGAGATTGCGCTGTGAAGGATTTTGGGTGGACCGAATGGGAAATTGAAGGGAATCGAAAACGAGAAACGAATCATGGGTGCTCAAGACGAGCACCGCTCTTACCCGCCGTAGTGGAAGCCGCCGCCGTCGGCAACGGTCACGCGGAGGTACTTGTAGGGATTGACTGGCGTGTCGTTAATGCGGACTTCGTAGTGCAGATGAGGCCCCGTGGAGCGTCCACTGGTGCCGACATAGCCAATTACATCGCCACGGTGGACTTCTTCTCCCATAGTAACCGCGAAACCGGAAAGATGTCCGTAGCGGGTGGAGATTCCATGGCCGTGATCCAACATGATTGCCTTGCCGTATCCGCCAAGGAAGTCGGCGAAAGTCACCACGCCATCGGCGGGGGCAATCACCGGCTGCCCATAGCTGGTGCCGATATCCACTCCGCTATGAAAAGCGCCTTCACCATTAAATGGGTCGATGCGCTCACCGAAGCTGGCAGTGATCTGGCCATCGACTGGCCAGAGATTCGGTGCCGAGTTTGCACGGTACCAATCCGCCGTGGTGGCGTTGCGAGTCAACCCCAGGCTGATGCCGACTGAGGCCGCGCCCGTGAGAGCGGAATTCCGCAGGGCAGTGAGCTGATCCAGCGAGGAAGTGACTTCAGCGTCCTGAATATCCTGCTGCGAGGCTGTTACCAGCGTGGGTTGGGCCTTTAAACCATAAAGCGCCGAAACTTCACTTGCGATCGAACCTAGCGAAGCGACCTGAACATCGCGCTCCTTGGCGACCTTTTCCAGGCGCGAATAACGATCTCTCAGCTGCTCTCTCTCCGTGCGCAATTCGTTGTAATGAGAGACCTTAAGCAACATGCGAGCATAAGAGCTGGCGATGCCCGTAAGGCTCAGGAATCCAATCGCGGCGCCCACTACAAACACATACAAATACTGAACTGGAATAGGAATTTTGCGCAGCTGCCCATCGTCGCCGCGGGCCACAAATAGGATGTAGAAGCGCTTACGCAAATAAACTCCTTTGGCAATTTTGAATGATCAGGTCCGGAACTCCAGGCAATGTTCTGAGGTTGCAGAAAGCCTGTTCGGACTGTCTGATTCTTTCGGGACACGCTCCCATCGAGGGAATGGAGATTTTTGACGTGCCCTATATCTACCGAAACCCAAGGAACAAGCTGAAATTGTTCGTCTGCAACGAATAAAAAATGCAGAACTTAGCTTTTCCCAAGGTACCAAATACGCTCGGCCAGAGTGTTTGTGAATGTCTGGTAAAAGGTAGCAAACCGGGTTCGCTGTGTCAACGACCGACGGGTCCATGGGAGATTACTTAAGGCGGAGTAACCAGAAGTCACGATCTCCTGGTTACCTGTGCGAACAGGCAGCGGCCGATGCCGGCAAAAAGGAAACGTAGTTGCTCACGCGAGAGGGTATACCCCTGCCCGTTTCTAATGCCCAAACCAGCGCGTTTCCCATGCACCAAGAAAACCCGTGATCGAACGTCCGAGTCCGCGCGCCCCTTAATTACTCTTTTCTCTGCTGGTCGCCGGAGTGGTCGCACTCGTAGTCTGATCATCCTCGCCGAGCAGCGGCGCCGCGATCCGCAGGGCCTCGACCTGCCGCTTCACTCTTACCAACTCCTGTTCCTTCTTTCGCAATAATTCCATCACATCTACCATGAGATTTGCTCCCCACTAAAGATTAATGTGCTTATCATGACTGCGCTAATGACGTTCAAAGGACTTTCACGAAACTTTAAGAGTGACCGAAGCAAAGGACAATGCACAAAGGTACAAAGCCTGCGCGCCGTGGTTGGAATGCCCCAAATGATTTAATGTCCGGAATGATATGGATGGTTTTTTAGAATCGTGAAGGCGCGATAGAGTTGCTCCAGCAAAACCACGCGCGCGAGTTCGTGCGCCAGCGTCATCTTGCCCAGGGAGATAGTGTGTTGCGCCGCTTTCAGCGCGGCATCGCTGAATCCATCTGCGGGCCCAATCGCCAGAACCAGCGGCAATGGATTGCGGTCCTGATAGTCTCCCAGAAAGCGAGCGAACTCTTCCGATGAGAACTGTTGGCCGCGCGAATCCATCAGCACCAACATGGATTTTTCGGATCTCCCCATCTTGCCGGCGTTGCGTGCAGCCCGTCCCGCCATTTGCACCAAAGCCGCTTCGTCCCGCAACGGCCCAGCTTGAACCTGTGCATAGCGCGAAATTCGCCTTACATACTCTTCGGTCAGAGATTGAATCGCCGATTCTTTTGTCTTTCCGATCCATGCAACTTTGATTTTCACGAGAACGACTTTCACGACAACGATTTTCACGACAACGATTTTTGCGGTAGCGATCTTTGCTGCAGCCCGGAATCATTTGTTTCCTGAGGCCAACACCACGGTCGCTCCAAATTCGATGTTCTTCCCGCGAACGTATTTACCGATGGCCGCGTGCACTTCTTGATGAATCTGCGGCCACGCCTGCGGCTGAATTCGATCCAGCATAGGACGAAACGGCACGGCTACTGCCTGCGCCTGTTCCCAAACTTCCTCCGGGGTGCCTGGCCACGTCCAGGGCACGGTCCGGGTATCCTCCTGCACTGCGCTAAACCCGGCAGCTCACAGCGAATCCGAAAGGCTACCAGGCGCCGAAAACCGAAAAGGACCACCCGGTGCTAAAATCGGCCCGCCGACGTGCCGATGAACCACGCCCATCGTGCTTTGCCAGTAGGGCTGGTCGAATGGCCCCCAGGCGAGGAAACACGCACGAGCGCCGGATCGCAGAACGCGATGCAACTCGCGCAGCGCAACCGCGATATCGCCGAAGAACATAACCCCAAAGCGCGAAGTTGCGAGATCAAAGCTGTTGTCCGGGAAAGGCAGCGAGTGAGCGTCGGCTTGCTGCGTGATGAAGTTTTCAAGGCCGCGCTCGGCTGCGCGGCGATTCGCGGTCTCGAGCAGCTCCGCACTCAGATCGAGAGCGGTAACTTTACCTTGTGCTCCGACCCGCATAGCGAGGCTGATGGCCGGTTCGCCGGTTCCGCTGGCCAGATCCAAAATTCGCATTCCCGCTCGAGGCGCCGCGTATTCTACCAGCGCGCTTCCGTCACGGCTTGACCCATGGCAGCCGACTGTCTCTTCCACTTGTCGGAAGCAACCAGTCGGTAAGAGTTGCCCCAGGTGGCTTCAGCTTTGCTGGCTCCTGGTTTTTGGGAATTTGTCATAACCGGCAAACATGGGTCGAGCAAAACGCGAAGACTTGAAACAGACGCCAAAATCCAAACAAACAGCAATCAGCGCAATACCGGCGCACTCAAGCCTTTTTGCGGCTGCGTGCAGCCGCAGCACGCTTGCGTGGCGCTGCGGATTTTCTCGTCGTCGTCTTCTTCGATCTTGCCCTCGATTGCAAATCGGAAGGCTCAAGCCGTCTCGCCGCCTTCCATAAGCGCTCGAGGTCGTAAAACTTGCGCGCCTTTTCGGAAAACACGTGCACCACAAAATCGACGTAATCGACCAGGATCCACTCTGCTTGCCTGTATCCCTCGACTTGCGCCGGACGCAAGCCGGCGGATTTCAAACGCAATTCCACTTCGTCGGCAATCGCCTGGACTTGCCGCGGATTGGTGCCGCTGCATAATACGAAGTAGTCGGTAAAGGCACCCGACCCTTTGTCCATTTCAAGAATTGAAAGTTCTTCGGCTTTTTTGTCGAGGCAAGCCTGGATGGCCGCCGTTACCTGCTGCTTGAGTTCATTTTTTTTCATGCGGAAGGTTGTCGGACAGTAATACGCATTCTTCTCAGCGGGCGAATGTTGTATGAGGTTCTATTGTAAATGACGCAAGCGGCCAGGTTTTCCACCGCGTTGTTCCTTGCAAAAGCGAAGGGTCCGTATCAACCTAGCGGCTCTTGTACAGTCCCATCTTCTTGATATATTCCCCGACGACTGGATCAACGAACCGGGCTAACGATTTTCCTGCTGAGGCGGCATCACGAACCGCGGTGGAAGAAATCGGTTGATACACTCCGTCCAAGAGATGAATCGTCACTCCTCGCAGGATTAAATCTCCGGTGGCAGCCTGTTTGTGGAATGGATGCGTTACTTCCTGCCAAGGGCGCAGGTTCTCAGGCAACGCGTTGGCGACGTCGGCGAGCGAGAATCCCGGCCGGCTCGCCACCAGAAATTCGCATTCCCGAAACAATGCTTCCGCCTGATGCCACTTCGCAATGTCCTTGAAGGCATCGATGCCGATCAGCAGGAAAAGCCGGTCCGTTTTCTTGAGTGACTTTTTAATGCGCTGCACCGTGTCGATGGTGTAATTCGGTTTTTCTGCGGGCATTTTTCGTGAGCGCTCGGATTTCGAATCTGCCGGCTCTGGCGACTCCAGCAGCGAAGGCACGAAATCTTTGTCCTGTGCCGTGGCCAGCGCGATCATGGCGTAGCGATGGGCAAAAGCGGACAAGGGCCGCAGTTGCTTATGCGGCGGAATATTTGCCGGAACGAACAAAATGCGCGAGAGCTTACAGCGCTCGCGAGCGGCATGGGCCAGCGCAATGTGCCCGCGATGAATCGGATCGAAAGTGCCTCCGAAAAGCCCGATATTCATGCGCGACTAGTGTCTGCGTTCGGCCATTCATTTGGCAAGTTGCAAAACCGTTGAGGACACGATGCAAGTTGACTCTACCTTAAGCCAAACAACCCGAGCACCACCGTGATAATGATTACCGCCATTACGATCAAAGTAACCATGACGAACTGCCGATCCCGGTCCACTGCGAACGCGTAGATCGATACGGCAACACGCGTAATCGGTGTAAGAATCAGCAAAATGGTCGCGATCATCATAATCACGGTGGGATCAAACGATCGAATGCCCTCGACAACCACTCGCCAGTGATAGTGCTGCTTGATCCATTCCGGAGTCAGCGGAACGAACTGCGGGTGCAATAGTGACCGCACAATCCCCGCGGCGAAGAGTGCCGTGCTCACAATCATTCCGGCCAGCAGCACCTTATAGACATCGGCATAGACGTTCAGTTTTTCGGGTCTGTATTTCTGGTCTTTATCTTGTGTCATGCGATCTTGTGTCATGCGACCTTGTGTCATGCGACCTTGTGTCATGCGACCTTGTGTCATGCGACCTTGTGTTGTGTCATTCGGCGCTGTGCCATGGGAAGCGTTCTCTAATGCCAGCCAGGTCCTATCCATACGCAGGCAAATGAAAATGAAACCCCGTATCGAGCCCCTTGGCCAACATCTCATAGGCCAGATACAGCATCAGGACAGCGAACAGCCACTTCAGCCATGAGGTATGCAGCCGGTTCATGATGAGCGTCCCGGCGGTTGCCCCCGCAGTAGTTCCCACAGCCACAGGTCCAACGACGGTGAAATGAATCAACCCTGCCAGAAAAAACAAAACTGAGCTGACTGATGCGGTCACGCCGATCATCAACTTACTGGTTCCGACCGCCGCTTTCATCGGTACATTCATATAGCGGTTCATGGCGGAAACTTTCAGCACGCCGCCGCCCACTCCCAGCAATCCCGAGGCCAAGCCGGCAAGATACGCGACGGAGCCGCCGGTGGGCACGCCATTCACCACATATTGGACATCTTTATTGGCCGCTTCGTCGTGATAGTCGCCCCGCAACTTCAGCCAGCGGGCGAATCGATCAGGCCGGGCGCGCGCAAATTCGCCGGAGGCAATGCGCTGATCATCGAGGTTGCGGGTTGAAAAAGCGGCGTACGCCATATATGCCAGCATGGCCGAAAAAATAAGCTGCATTGTCCAATCATGCAAATAGAGCGCAAGCACGCTGCCCGAGAGCGCTCCGACCGTGGTAAAGATCTCGAGAAACATCCCCAACCGGAGATTCGTAATCCGTTGGTCAACATAAGACGAACCGCCTGCATTCGAGGTGGCAATGACTGACACGACGCTCGCGGCCACCGCAATTTTCATGGGGAGATGAAATACTAGGACCATGGCGGGCACCAGAAAAATTCCTCCGCCTACGCCAAGAAGCGCTCCCAGCAGTCCCGCGAAGCATGCGGCGCCGAATAGCCACAGCACGAAGCTATAGGAATATTGCATTCGCCCGATTGGATGACAGTTGCCGCAAATGCGAAGCGGCGGGCCACAAAAATCCGCCCGCTCCATCATGGCAAATGGCGAGTACTCCGTCAAAAAAACGGACACTGGCCGGATGTGCACGGATGGTGTGTCCGACTGGCCCTTGGCGCAGTGCCAAGATGAGTACCGAGATAAGCACCTGTGCGGGAATTTGAAATGCACTCCTGTAATCTCGTGCATCCAATCACCAAGCACTAGCATGAACCACATGCGGGTAACCCTCCCCCTACTGCGCATACAACCTAGCCGTGCGCCTATTCTGCGATACGGCGTAGCCGTGCTCAGCACCACACTGGCGCTGATCCCCGCGCTGCTTCTGCCGAACATCGCAGAAAGCCGGCTCGCCGTCTTCGCGGTCGCTGTTATGGTCAGCGCCTGGTACGGCGGATGGAAACCGGGCCTCGTCGCCACATCGTTTGCTCTCACCGTAAGCGCCTACTTCTCGTTCTCAGCACACCTCACTCCGGCGCAATTCCGTTCGACCATGATCCGGCTGGCGCTCTTTGTGGTGTTAGCCATTCTGATCTGTTGGATGAATGCAGCCCTGCGCGTAGCCCAGGAAAAATTGCGGCGTTCGGAAATGAACTTTCGCTCGCTGGTGACGAATGCGCCCTACGGAATTTGCCGCTGCGACTCCGCTGGCAAACTTCTGGATGCGAATCCGGCGCTGCTCTCCATGCTGGGATATTCCTCAGCCGATGAGATCGTCGGTTCGCATCTCGGAGCGCTCTACGAAGATGCGCAACATTGGTTTGAACTCGCAGATCGCCTGCGCACCTCGGTCCCATTCAATGGCCTGATTGTCCCGTGGAAGCGAAAAAATGGCGGCGTAACTTCGGCTCGCATTTCCGGCCGAACGGTTTTGAACGGCGGCAACAATAAAACTTTTGAGGTCTTTGCTGAAGATGTGACGGAGCGCCGCGTGCTTGAGCAGCAGCTGCAACAATCGCAAAAAATGGAAGCCGTCGGCAGATTAGCGGGCGGCATTGCTCACGATTTCAATAACTTGCTGATGGTCATTTCAGGCTACGCAGAATTCCTGCTGGAGCGCCTTGGCCCCGACCCGGCGTTGCGCTCACCTGCCCAGGAAATTGCCAGCGCCGCCGGGCGTGCCTCTTCGCTAACCCGCCAACTTCTCGCGTTCAGCCGAAAACAGATGCTGGCCCCAAAAATCCTCGATCTCAACGCTGTAGTCACAGAGAACCTGAAAATGCTGAGGCGCATGATCGGCGAAGATATCGAACTCGGGCTGATCGCGGCAACCGAGCTCGGCTCGGTGCGGGCCGACGTCGGTCAGGTCGAGCAGGTCATCATGAATCTTGCTGTGAACGCGCGTGACGCGATGCCCTCGGGTGGAAGATTAACCATCGAAACTTCGAACGCGACTATCGATCAAGAACATGCCGGTTTTCAACCACCACTCAAGCCGGGAGACTACGTGATGATCTCAATCACCGACACGGGAGCCGGAATGGATTCCGAAACCCAATCTCACATCTTCGAACCCTTCTTCACCACAAAAGGCCCGAAGGGGACCGGACTCGGTCTTTCCACGGTTTATGGAATCGTGAAGCAGAGCGGCGGTTATGTCTGGGTGGAGAGCCAGACGGGGAGAGGCACGACCTTCAAAATTTATTTTCCCCGGGTCGCAGATATTCCCGAAGCCCCCGCGCAAGCTGCCGTTACAGCAGACGCCACCGTGGCTGAACCTGGAACGGAAACCATCCTGCTGGTGGAGGATGAAGCCAATCTGCGATATCTGGCCCGGCAATTTCTGGAGAAACAGGGCTACCGGGTGATTGAGGCAGCGGATGGAGCCGTCGCGCTGCAGATTGTCGTGGCGCACGAAGGCGTGATCCATCTGCTGCTCACCGATGTGATTATGCCGGGCATGAATGGACGCGAGTTAGCGCAGCGAATTGCGGAAATTCGTCCGAACACGCAAGTGCTCTACATGTCCGGCTATACGGAAAATGTAATCGGAAAAAATGGCACGCTGGACGCGGGCGTTCGCCTGCTCCAGAAACCATTTACGCTTCGTGAACTAAAAAATCGAGTCCGCGAAGTGCTCGATTCCACCCGATCTTCGCAGGAGGGGACCATGTCAGTTCAAACCGCTCATACCACGCAAACCCAGCAATTTCCACTTTCGCGCGCGCAGCGTTTTCAGCTTCGCTTACCGCTCAAATACCGCCAGGTCGACGAAGAGAAGTGGCACGCGGGCCAAACCCGCAACATCAGCCGCTCTGGTTTGCTCTTTCAGGCGGAAAGTTTTCTGCAGCCGAATGTGGTGCTGGAAATTAATCTTGTGCTGCCGTCTGAGATTGCCGGTCTTTCGCCAACCGAAGTTGTCTGCCGCGGAGAAGTGGTACGCACCGTAACGTCGGAACAAGAGGAAATGCCTCCCGCGCTGGCCGCCAAGATTCTGCAGTATCGTTTTCAGCACGGATCGCAACTGCCAAGCTAAAAAGCGGATCAGGCGCTTTGGGGGTTCGCCTCTGGATGTTTGATTTCCTGCTGCCGCAAGGCTTCGACGGCATGAGCCATTGCGTACTCAAGTTCTTCGATGCCTTTGCCCGTAACGGCCGAAATCTCGTAGAGCTTCATTTTTCGCTTCTTGCAGTAACGCTTCAGGGCGGCGACTTTGTCTTTGTCGGCCACATCGATTTTCGAAGCAACCATGATCATAGGTTTGTGTTCAAGGCCGGCGCCGAAACTGGCGAGTTCGCCGTTAATCACTTCCACATCCTTGACCACGTCGGGACGTCCGCTCGCATCTGAGACATCGACCAGATGAACCAGTAACCGCGTGCGTTCGATATGCCGCAAAAACTGGGTTCCCAGGCCTGAGCCGGTGTGGGCGCCTTCGATCAATCCAGGAATATCGGCAACCACGAAGCTGATCTCGTTTCTCGCGTCTCCCACAGCGACTACGCCCAGATTCGGCTCGAGGGTTGTAAACGGATAATCGGCGATTTTCGGCCGCGCCGCCGAGATACGCGAAATCAATGTGGACTTCCCGACATTCGGATAGCCAACCAGCCCAACATCGGCCAGCAACTTCAGTTCGAGACGGTAGACGTGCTCTTCGCCCGGACGGCCCGGCTCGCACTCGCGCGGAGCTTGATGCACCGAAGTTGCAAAGCGCGCATTCCCGCGCCCACCCCGCCCGCCGCGGGCAATGACCATTCGCTGATCGGCTGCGGAGAAATCGAAAACTTTCTCGCCGGTTTCGTCGTCATAAACAATCGTGCCCACAGGGACTTTCAACGTGACGTCTACGCCCTCGCGACCAGTTTTGTTCGAGCCTTCCCCATGGCGTCCGCGTTCGGCCTTGTACTCGGGATTGAAGCGAAAATGCACCAGCGTGTTGTGCCGCTCGCTGGATTCCATAATGATGTCTCCGCCCTTGCCGCCATCGCCGCCGGAAGGGCCGCCGCGCGGGACAAATTTCTCGCGGCGAAAAGCCATGCAGCCATTGCCGCCGTCGCCCGCCTTCACACGTATTTTTGCTTCGTCGATGAACATTACTTACGTTCCGGCACAGACTCTAGTCCCGAATTTATCAGTATATCGGGCGGGGCATGACCGATTCGATCGATGCCCACCCCCGAAGCGCCTGGATCTCCCGCATCAGCGAGTCGCCCAGACAAGAAAGGCACAAGCCCAGATTCATGCGATTACACCGAGCCGCCGATAGTTCCCACAGAGCAAATTCAATCGCATGAGCACTGCACCAAAGGCGGTGAGCACGGTTGCGGACCGAACGCAATGGCTTGCCATTTTGCGCGAGACTGCCGTCGAGGTTTTCGCCACAGTGGTCGGCGTGGCCGTCCTTCCGGACGACGCGATTCTTCCGCCTGCCGGAATAACGGCCATGGTCGGAATCGCTGGCCCCCTCTGCGCAACTCTCGGCCTGCGCTGCAGTCTGCAATCCGCGACCTCGATGGCTGCGCACATGTTAGGGGTTTCGCTGCTGGAAGCCGCGCCTCAACAATCGGATGCGCTCGGAGAAATCTGCAATATTGTGGCAGGCTATTTCAAAGCGAAGATCGGATTCGGCGGAAACTGCGTCTTGTCCGTACCCACCGTGGTGGTCGGGACCAATTACAAGATTTGCTCCCAGCGAGAGGATTTAAGGATTAAGGTGCCTCTACGGTACGAGAGCGCGTCTGCCCTCGTCTCGCTCGACGTCAAGCCGTAGGAGAGTTACTCCGCGAGTTCCAGCGGTTCAACCATCACGAACTTGCCCATCTGTCCTTTGTTCAGGAACTTGATACGCCCGCTGATCTTGGCAAAGAGCGTGTCGTCTTTGCCTCGTCCCACGTTGAGGCCCGGTTTCACACGGGTGCCTCGCTGACGCACGATGATCGTTCCGCCGGGGACGACCTGTCCGCCGAATGCCTTGAACCCCAGCCGCTGCGAGTTCGAATCGCGGCCGTTTCTAGATGTGCCTTGTCCTTTTTTATGTGCCATAAAACGTTCTCAGTGGCCGGTTGCCAGTGTTGGAATCTTTACTTCTTTTTTGTGGATTTCTTGGCCGCCTTTTTCGGGGCCGCTTTCTTTTTCGCAGTCTTCTTCGGTGCGGCGGCTGTCTCTTCAGTTGCAGCGTGCGCCTTCTTCGGCTTAGCTTGCTTCTTCTGTTGTTCCGGAGCTTTGAAACTTTGGCCGTCGAAATTAATCTCGGTGATGCGCACGGCGGTGAAAGATTGCCGATGCCCGCGCAACTTCTTGTATTGCTTCTTCCGCTTATAGTGGAAGACCAGAATCTTTGGGCTGCGTCCTTCCTCCACAACTTCGCCGGTCACGCGCGCTTCCGATTGCGGCTTGCCGATTTGCCCTTCACTACCCGAGACCGCCAACACTTCGGGAAACTCCACATGGCCATTGGTGCCGGTGGCCAATTTCTCAACTCGAATCACATCGCCGGGCGCCACCCGGTACTGCTTTCCACCAGCGCGGATCACCGCGTACATACGTCTGCCTCCGTTAGAATTTCCTGAAAATCAGACCACTCAAGATGCCAACCACGCGCACACGGGCGCATCCTGGAATCGGCTCAATTCTTATGCTTGCTGTGTTTTCCGCCACGGCGCTTCCATCAGCCAGGGCAGGCGTCCCCGGAACGGGTCGGCGAGTACAGGCAAACCCAACCATTCTAGCGTGCGCTGCGAAAATGAGCAAACGGAATGCTGATCAGGCATTAATATTCGCGGCCATGCCTCCGCGCCATAGCCAAAGAAGCCGCAATAAATGTAGGATTGCACGCTGCACATCGAAACAATGTGCCTCAAAGCGCTGCACCATCAAAACAAGGAGAAACAATGTTTACGCCATCGAGTCTGGGTATCGCGCTGCTGATGATGATCACCAGTGCGGTTTGCTGGGGGTCATGGGCCAATACTTATAAGGGAGTCAAGAATTATCGCTTCGAACTTTTCTACTGGGATTATGCGGTTGGCATTTTTTTGATTTCTCTGGTTCTGGCTTTCACCATGGGCAGCACCGGGCACGACTCCTCGAGTTTCTTGAATAACGTCCGCTCGGCCGACGACGCAAACATTGTCTGGACCTTGGTAGGCGGCGCAATCTTCAACCTCGCTAATCTGCTGCTGGTCGCCGCCATCGACATGGCCGGACTCGCGGTCGCGTTCCCTCTTTCGATTGGAATCGCATTGATTGTGGGTGTCGTGCTGAACTACGCGATCCAGCCCAAGGGCAACGCGCTTTTTCTCGGACTGGGCGTGGCTTGCGCCTTGCTTGCTGTGATCCTCGACGGCAAGGCATATGGCAACCTGGCCAACGCCGGGCACGCGGTATCGCGCAAGAGCATCGTCATCTGCATTGTCTCCGGCGTGCTGATGGGATTGTGGAGCCCATTTTCCACCTACGGGATTACCCACGGGAACCCGCTTACGCCGTATAGCTCAGTCGTTTTTCTGACATTAGGAGCGCTCCTCTCCTGCTTTATCTGGAATATTTATTTCATGAAGCATCCGCTGGTCGGTCAGGCGGTCGGCTTCGGCGGGTTTTTCAGCGCTTCGCCCTCGGGACACTTATTGGGCTTGTTGGGTGGCGTAATTTGGGGCCTGGGCACGGTCTTCTATGCTGTGGCCGGAAGTGCCAGCAGCTTCGCGATCTCGTACGCCATCGGCCAGTCCGCGCCCATGGTCGCGGCGCTATGGGGGATTTTTGTCTGGAAAGAATTCGCGAAGTCAGGTTCCCGAGCAAAGGCTTATCTCGCCTTGATGTTTGTCTCTTACGGGCTGGCGATTCTTCTGGTGGCGCGGGCCAATGGCTAGAAGCTATTTGCCCTTTACCCGACTGACAAATAAATCCAAAAAACGCGCCGCATCGGAACCCAGGCAAACTCGCGCATTCGGTGTCAAAGGAATCACGCCTTCAATTTCGTAGTGATCCCCGTGCAGTACGTTTTTTTCGTCGGACCCCATACGGTTGGCAACGGTCTCTCCGCGGGTGAACTCGCCTTTGGTCTCCACATCGACGTGCATGTCTTTTAGCGTGACCAGGCTGGGATCGATCACCGTTCCCACCGCCAGCGGATCGTACATTGCCGCTCCTGAATATCCGCTCTTCTCGCTGCGGTTCAAATAGAATTCGGCAATTTTCGCGATAAAGTCGTTCTGCGGCCCGTGCGACGCCTGCAGTTCTTCAAGATATTTTCGCGTGATGAGCGTGCGCTCGCCCACATCGGAGCCAACCATGGTCACCATCCAGCCCGCATTAAAAACAATCTGCGCGGCTTCTGGATCGTTGTAGATATTGGCCTCCGCCGCTCCATTCACGTTTCCACCGGTAATCGAACCGCCCATGATGACGATATCTTTCGCCAGCCCCACAATCGAGGGATCTTTCGAAACCGCCAGCGCGATATTGGTGAGCGGTCCAATCGGGATCAGGGTGATCTGATGCGGATACTTATGCAGCAACTCAATGATGAGATCCGGCCCGAAGCGGGGATCGGCTGTGCACCGGGAGGGCGGCAGTTCTACATCGGCGAGCCCATTCTTGCCGTGCCAGAACTGCGCAGTGATCAACTTTTGATTTAAGGGGTGATGCGCTCCTCCGGCGACGGTTACATCGCAGCGTCCGGCCAGCGAGACGATCTTTAGAGCATTCTCCAATCCCTGACGGCCATCCACATTGCCGGGCACAACCGTCAGCGCTCCACTTTGAGCTCGGGAGAATTCAGCGCGAGAATAATCGCCATGGCATCGTCCGTGCCGGGATCGGTGTCGATGATTACGCGCTGCGGCGTCGCTTGCGCTGATGCATTGGCCAAGCAAGCCGTAAGGAAGAACAAAGTAGCCAGCCAGTAATTTAAACGTCTCATAAATCTCCCCGGCCCTCGCATTTGCCTATCGGCGAGATGAAGCGCCTCTTTAGTTCTGGATAAAGTGGAAGCGAACTTGCATCAAAGCAACATGCCTGCAATTGATGCCGACATTAAATTCGCCATAGTTCCAGCGAGCATGGCACGAAGGCCGAGACGAGCAAGTTCGGCCTTCTTGTTGGGAGCGAGCGCCCCAATGCCGCCGATCTGAATTCCAATCGAGCTAAGATTCGCGAATCCACAAAGCGCAAACGTGGCAATCGTAAACGATCGCGGAGCGAGCACGGCCTTCTGCGGCCCTAACATGGAGAATGCGACCAGTTCGTTCAGCACCATGCGTGTGCCCAAAAGATTGCCGATGATGCCGCAATCATGCCAGGGAATGCCGATGACCCAAGCCACCGGCGCAAAAAGGACCCCGAAAATGCTTTCCAGGCTGGATGGAAACCACAGAAAACCAAAATGCGCCAGGCCGTTGTGAAGCCCATGCATGATGCCATCGATTAAAGCGATTAAGGCGAGAAATGCAATCAGCATGGCGCCAATATTCAGAGCCATGTGCAAGCCGTCGCTGGTGCCGCGCGCCACTGCGCCCAGTAGGTTTTCTTTTTTTTCGTGCTCCTCTTCCGTCTCACTCATGATGACGCGGCCGGCAGTTTTCGGCGTTTCGGTCTCGGGCACGAGCATCTTCGAGAGCAGAAGGGTTCCGGGCGCCGTCATGATTACCGCGCTCAGCACGTGCCTCGGCTCGACTCCAAAGGCGAAGTAGGCTGCCATGATCGAACCGGAGACGTGTGCCATCCCGCTTGTCATCACCGTCATAAGCTCCGAATGCGTGAGTTCCGGCAAGAACGGTCGAATCGTCACCGGCGCCTCGGTCTGCCCCATGAAGATGCTCGCGGCAACATCGAGCGACTCAGCCCCGCTTGCTCCCATGATGCGGGTCATTCCCCACGCTGCGATGCGAATGACGAACTGCATGATGCCGTAGTGGTAAAGGATGGCAAACAGCGCACAGATGAAGATGACGGTCGGAAGAACCTGGAAGGCAAAGATGAAGCCGATATGCGAGGACTGCCGGCCGAGATCTCCGAAAACAAATTCCGAACCGACGAAGGCATAGTTCAGCACGCGATTCGCGGCATCGCCGGCAATCTGAAACATGCGCCGGCCGAACTCGACGCGCAGCACAAATACGGCGAAAACGAATTGCAGGCCAAGCCCCCAAAACATGGTTTTGAGGCGAATGGCGCGGCGGTTGGTGGAGAATATATACGCCAACGTCAGCATGGTAAGAACGCCGAGGATTCCTGTAAAGCGGCCCATTCAGTTTTTGTCTCCGGATCTTGTGATCGTTCGAGCGATCGTTCGATGAATTAACGGTCTTTTATCGGCAGGCGTCTCGCCGGGTGAATTGGAAATCTGGTAACTGGCCTGGATCAGTTCTTTCGCGCGCGCGCCACGGTCTTCCGAGTTGTAATGAATTGTAGCGAGCGGTGCGCCCCCGGCAACGGATTCTCCCACCTTTTTGTTCAGTACGATTCCGACCGCCGGGTCGACCGAATCTTCTTTGCGCTCGCGCCCTCCGCCGAGAATTACACACGCGGTTCCAACCTGTTCGCATTGCAGCGATGTTACGTACCCATTTCTCGGGCTCAACACCACCATCGTATGGCGAGCCTGGGGAAGTTTGTTGGGGTCGTCGATGCTGCTGACATCCCCGCCTTGCAGTTCCACCATCTGGCGAAACTTTTCGAGCGCTTCTCCAGACTCAATCAGTTGCTCGCTTCGTTGTTTTCCCGAGGCAACGCTAGGTGAATTTCCGCCGAGATAGAGCATCCAGCCCGCGAGTTCGAGGCAGAGCTGGCGCAGGTCTTGCGGGCCTCCACCACGGAGAACTTCAATGACTTCGACTACCTCGAGTGCATTGCCGATCATCTTTCCGAGTGGCTGATCCATGTCGGTAATAAGCGCCACAACTTCCTTACCCATGCGCTCGCCCGTTTCCACCATGAGTTCGGCAAGGAATGCGGCATCCTTTTCGTTCTTCATGAATGCGCCGGAGCCGGTCTTCACGTCGAGCACGAGCGCGTCAACGCCCTCGGCAAGCTTCTTACTCATAATCGAGGCGCAAATCAGATAGGGGCTCTCCACGGTGCCCGTGACATCGCGCAACGCATAGAGCTTGCGATCGGCAGGAGCGATCTCCGCCGTCTGGCCGATCATCGCGCAGCCGCAGGTTTCGAGCACGCGGCGGAATTGGGCGACCGAAAGATTTACGTTGAATCCGGGGATGGCCTCAAGCTTGTCGAGCGTTCCGCCGGTATGGCCAAGGCCGCGGCCGCTGATCATCGGAACAGTGAGGCCGGCGGCCGCAACCAGCGGCGCCAGCACCAGCGAAGTCTTGTCTCCCACGCCGCCGGTTGAATGTTTGTCGACTTTTTTCGAACGCAACGAGGAAAGATCGAGCACTTCCCCCGAGCGCAGCATAGCGTCGGTAAGTGCAGCCGTCTCGCTACGGCTCATTCCCCGCAGCACAACAGCCATCAGCCAGGCCGCGACCTGGTAATCGGGGATGTCATCGCGCGTGTACGCATCGACCAGAGACTCAATCTCATGCCGCGATAATTCAGCACCGTCGCGCTTCTTGCGGATGACATCGATCGCGCGAAAATTCTGAGTTATAACCGAGGCCGAATTCACTGGAGGCGGAATCCTTCCGGAAGCAGTTCCGTGATGTGAGCCTGCTTCGGTCCTTCTGCGCTGTCGAAAAATACGGTCGCATCCGGTCCAAATTCGTAAATCACCTGGCGGCAGGCGCCGCAAGGCGAGCAGGGAACGCCGTGGTCATTGACGACTGTTACCGCGCGGATTTCAATTTTGGGCCCGAGTTGCGCCACCGCCGAAAAGATCGCGGTTCGCTCGGCGCAATTCGTCATTCCGTAAGAGGCATTTTCCACGTTGCATCCGGAAAAAATCTTACCGTCTGAGAGCAGAATCGCAGCCCCAACGCGAAACTTGGAATACGGGGCGTGTGCGTTCTTCATAGCCTTGGTCGCAGAGCGCAGCATCTTTCTTTGGACGGCTGCGGACACATGGTTCCTGGGCATAGTAAGACTTAGGCGCAAATCGTTGGGAATCGACGGCCATTGTAAACCTTCAGATCATTCTCCGAAGCCTTTTCTTTGCAGGAACTGGATGCGGGCGCGACCGCAGTAACCTCGCGTTGGCGGGATTTCATGCCGTACAATTGGCATGGCTTGCAGCGTATTCAGAACGTCAGCATCAAACATCAACAGAACAGATGTGGGAAAAGGATCATCCACGGTCTGGGGTCTCCGACATTCTCGGTGAGCAGCAGCATCATGCTCCGGCAATGCTCAAAGGTCGCCAGCTTCTGCCAAACGCAGGAATTCCACTCGATTTGAACTGGGTCCGCCAAGTGCGGGTGAATACCAGCGCCGTCGAACGCCGTGCCCAGACACAGGTTGCGCGCAGAACGGTAAAAAAAGAGTGGCAGGCCGCATGGCTGCTGCGAGCGATCACCTGCATGGATCTGACCACGCTCTCCGGCGATGATACCGATGAGCGGGTGCGTCGCCTCTGCGCCAAAGCCAAACGGCCTTTGCAACAAAATTTAATAGAGCAATTAGGAATCGAAGAACTAGAGATCAAAGTAGCTGCAGTTTGCCTTTATCACTTGTTTGTGGAAACCGCCGTGCGGGCATTGGAAGGAAGCGGCATACCCGTGGCCGCAGTTTCCACTGGCTTTCCGGCCGGTCTTTCGCCGCTGGCCGAGCGGGTTTCAGAAATTCGCCGGTCGGTGGAATCGGGAGCTCACGAGATTGATGTTGTGATCACGCGGGCGTATGTTTTTGGCGGCCGCTGGCAGGCTCTCTATGACGAAATCGCGACCTTCAAACAGGCCTGTGGTACTTCGCACATGAAAGTAATTCTCGCAACGGGCGATCTGCTTACTCTGCGCAACGTGGCGAAAGCCAGCCTGGTAGCCATGATGGCTGGAGCGGATTTCATCAAGACTTCCACGGGGAAAGAGGCGGTCAACGCGACGCTGCCCGTCACGCTGGTGATGGCCCGCTCCATTCGCGAGTACGCCGAGCAAACTGGAATGCCAGTGGGCTTCAAGGCCGCCGGCGGAATTCGCACCGCAAAACAATCCCTCGATTGGCTGGCCACGATGAAAGAGGAACTCGGAGATTCGTGGATGCGCGCGGAGCTTTTTCGTTTCGGCGCCAGCGGATTGCTGGGCGATATCGAGCGGCAGCTTGAGCATCACGCGACCGGGCGGTATTCAGCCGAGTATCATCATCCCATTGCATAGCTGAGTAGATTAGTTCAGTAGATCGGTTCAGTAATTAGGTCAGTAGACTGGTTCGGTAAACTTGAACTGACGTCATGAGTATCGCCGAAAAATTCGTGGCAATGGCATACGGCCCTGCGCCGGAAGATCCCAAAGAAGTGCAAGCCTGGCTGGCGCGCCACGAACATCGCTTCAGGCACTTCATCAATGGCACATGGCAGGTTCGGGCTGGGGGAGAATACTTCGACAGTATCGATCCCTCCACGGGCGAGAAACTGGCGTCGGTCGCTCAAGGCTCGCCCGCGGATGTTGCCGCCGCCGTACACGCTGCACGCGCAGCCTTTCCAAAGTGGCGAGCCCTCACTCCGCACACGCGTGCTCGCTATCTTTATGCGTTGGCCCGGCTCGTGCAAAAGCATTCCCGGCTTCTCGCAGTCCTCGAAACCATGGATAACGGCAAGCCGATTCGCGAAAGTCGCGATATCGACATTCCGCTGGTTGCGCGGCACTTCTACTATCATGCGGGCTGGGCGCAATTGCTTGATCAGGAATTCGCCGAATTCGAGCCGTGCGGCGTGGTCGGGCAAATTATTCCGTGGAATTTTCCGTTGCTCATGCTGGCGTGGAAGATCGGACCTGCCCTGGCTGCCGGAAATACGGTTGTGCTGAAGCCGGCTGAATTCACTCCCCTTACCGCGCTCGCTTTCGCGGAACTTTGCCAGGAAGCCGGATTGCCCGCCGGCGTGGTGAATATTGTGACCGGAGATGGTTCGACGGGCGAAGCGCTCGTCAAGCATCTTGACGTAGACAAAATTGCTTTCACGGGCTCAACGGAGGTCGGACGCGCGATTCGCGCGGCCACGGCAGCAACTTCGAAGCGTTTGTCTCTCGAATTAGGCGGCAAATCTCCATTCATTATTTTCGACGATGCGGATCTCGACAGCGCGGTCGAAGGTCTGGTCGATGGAATTTGGTTCAATCAAGGGCAAGTGTGCTGCGCGGGCTCCCGGCTGCTAATGCAGGAAAGCATCGCCGAGGTTTTGATCGGCAAAATCCGGCAGCGCATGAGCACGCTACGCCTCGGTCCTCCGCTCGATAAAGCCATCGATATAGGGGCGATTGTCGCGCGCGTGCAACTCGACCGCATTCAGCGCATGGTTGCGCAAAGCATTGCCGAGGGTGCAACTTGCTGGCAGCCGCAGATCGAATTGCCAGCGCGTGGATTTTTCTTCCCACCCACACTGCTCA
This sequence comes from uncultured Acidobacteriaceae bacterium, assembly GCA_963784095.1. Lineage (GTDB taxonomy): Bacteria > Acidobacteriota > Terriglobia > Terriglobales > Acidobacteriaceae > Sulfotelmatobacter. The sequence continues at coordinate 783,013 of CAWAQC010000012.1, read as the reverse complement.
CTGACGTTCATCCCGCATCGATCGTGGCGCAGCAGGAAATTTTCGGACCGGTGCTTGCGGCAATGACGTTTCGAACTCCGCGAGAAGCTGTGGAGTTGGCCAACAATACCGTTTATGGCTTAGCGGCATGTGTTTGGAGCGAGAACGTCAACGTCGCGTTGCATGTCGCGGCACAACTGAAAGCCGGAGTAGTGTGGGTGAATTGCACCAACTTGTTCGACGCAGCCTGCGGCTTCGGTGGTTATCGCGAAAGCGGATTCGGGCGTGCGGGTGGACGCGAAGGCATGCTGGAGTATCTGCAACCAGCGTGGTTCAAGAATCTTCCCAAGCTCTCGTCGCAGCCAACCCCTGCTCTTTCAAACAATCGCCAAGAAAACAATGACCAAGAAAATGACCGAGACAATGATTCGCCCGCTCCCGCGATCGATCGCACGGTAAAGCTGTACATCGGCGGCAAGCAGGCGCGACCGGATTCCGGTTACAGCATGGAAGTCCGCTCACCCGATGGAAAGTTGTTGGGCGAAGCTTCATTAGGCAATCGCAAAGACATCCGCAACGCGGTCGAGGCTGCTCGAAAAGCCGAGTCCTGGGCAAAAGCGACCGCGCACAATCGCGCGCAAGTCCTCTACTATTGCGCAGAGAATCTTTCGCAACGACGCAGCGAAATCGCCGGCCGGCTTGCCGCGGCAGTCGGCGAGAAACAAGCTGCATCGGAAGTTGATCTTGGTATCGAACGCATATTCTCTTATGCAGCTTGGGCTGACAAATTTGATGGTGCGGTTCACAATCCACCTTTCCGTAATATCGCTATTGCCATGAACGAGCCGATTGGAACAATGGGCATTATCTGCCCCGCCGAAGCTCCCCTCCTCGGGTTTCTTTCTCTGGTGATGCCGGCGCTCGCCATGGGCAACACCGTGATTGCGATTCCGTCGGAGGCTTATCCGCTGATCGCTGCCGATCTTTATCAACTTTTCGACACCAGCGACATGCCTGCGGGCGCGGTAAACATTGTGACCGGCTATACTTCACAACTTTTAAAAACACTTGCGGAACATGACGATGTCGACAGCCTGTGGTGTTTCGGCGATGAAGCCAGCGCGTCGGCTGCGAAGGCCATGTCAGTGGGCAATTTGAAGCAGGTTTGGACGAACGAGGGCCGCGCCATCGACTGGTTTGATAGAAAACTGGCTGAGGGGCGCTGGTTTTTGGAGCATGCCACTCAGGTGAAAAATATCTGGGTTCCCTACGGCGAGTAACTCCGCTTGCTCGAGCGAGAGGCTTTGGTCTGCCCTCGAGTCACAATTGCTTTTCTCCTGCTGCGGGTCTAGCATGTTTTTCGTACTTTTCTCCGCGCTACTTTCGTCGGCGCCATGCATGCAAGTTCCGGTTCGATATTTCGTAGGGTTCAATCTTTCCCAGTTCGATCTCTAACGCGCGTGAATTAAGGAGGACATATGGGTATCGCAGTATCACCGCAAATTCATCCCCAGGTTGCGGATTTCATCGAGAAGCCACGGCCAATGTTGATTAACGGCAAGTGGGTAAATTCAATCTCAGGCAAGACCTTCTCTACTTACAATCCCGCCACCGGCGAAGTGCTCGCACAAGTGGCGGAAGGCGATCGGCAAGATATTGAACAAGCTGTCAAGGCTGCGCGCAAAGCCTTTGATCAAGGCCCGTGGCGAAGATTAACTTCGTCCGAGCGCGGCCGGCTGATCTGGAAACTTGCCGACTTGCTCGAACAACACACCGAAGAATTCGCATATATCGAAAGCCTCGACAACGGCAAACCGCTTACGATTGCTCGTGCCGCCGACGTTCCCTTGGCCGTCGATTTGTTCCGCTACATGGCGGGATGGACAACGAAGCTCGAAGGCAACACCATCCCAATCTCTGTTCCCTATACTCCGGGCGCGAAATATCTTGCGTATACCCTGCGTGAACCGGTCGGAGTCGCGGGGCAGATCATTCCCTGGAACTTCCCCCTGCTCATGGCTGCGTGGAAGCTGGGGCCGGCGCTGGCTTGCGGCTGCACAGTGATTTTGAAACCGGCCGAGCAAACTCCTCTTTCGGCGCTGCGCCTGGGTGAATTGATCATGGAAGCTGGTTTCCCGGAGGGCGTCGTAAACATCGTCCCTGGCTATGGCGAAACGGCGGGCGCAGCTCTGGCCGCACATCCGGACGTAGACAAAATTGCCTTCACCGGATCGACCGAAGTCGGCAAGCTCATCGTTCATGCCGCCACCGGCAACTTGAAAAAAGTCTCGCTCGAACTTGGCGGGAAATCTCCGAACGTCGTTTACAAGGATGCCGATCTCGAAACCGCCATCCCTGGAGCGGCCAGCGCGATTTTTTTCAATCATGGGCAATGCTGCTGTGCCGGATCACGGCTTTACATCGAGAAGCCGATCTTCGATCAGGTCGCAGAGGGCGTGGCCGACTATGCAAAGAAGATCCAAATCGGTTCCGGCCTTGATCCGGAAACGCAGATGGGTCCGCTTGTTTCTGAGGAGCAACAAAGCCGAGTCTGCGGCTATCTGGAAGCCGGTCTCTCAGAAGGGGCGAAAGCGATTGCTGGTGGCCACAAGAAAGGCGACAAAGGATATTTCGTCGAGCCAACCGTTCTTGTGAACACCCGCGAAGACATGAAAGTCGTCAGAGAAGAAATCTTCGGGCCGGTGGTGACGGCGATGCCGTTCAGCGATCCCGAGGAGCTTATGCCGCGCGCCAACAACAGCGAATATGGCCTTGCCGCTGCCGTCTGGACGCGCGACATCGGCAAAGCTCACCGAACTGCCGAACTTCTGCGCTCTGGCACGGTGTGGATTAACTGCTACAACATTTTCGACGCAGCTCTGCCTTTTGGCGGATACAAGCAATCCGGGTGGGGCCGTGAAATGGGTCACGACGTTCTCAACAACTACACGCAAACCAAGGCAGTCTGCACGAAGATTGCGTAAAGGGCACGTTCGACGCGAACAGAGTGTCGAAAACAATAAGGACGGTAGATTCCTCTACCGTCCTAGATTTTTGCAAGCTTAGAGAAGTTCGCAGGCTAGAGGGATTGCGCAGCACGAGAACGGAACGTTTGCTAGCCCCAGGGTGGCGCAGAAGTCCGAAAGGATTCCGCTATCTTTCCATCAGCAAAACTTTTTCCGCGCTATCGACCTCGGTCAGCTTAACTTCGATCACTTCATTCATCGTGGTTTGAATGTGGCGTCCTACGAAAGTAGCTTCAACCGGGATCTCGCGATGTCCACGTTCGATTAATACGCACAATTGAACCTGCCGCGGACGCCCGTGGGAAAATAGTGCGTCCAGTGCAGCTCGCGTGGTGCGGCCGGTAAAAAGAACGTCGTCCACCAGAACAATGTTCTTGTCTTCGATAGGGAAGCCGATTTCTCTTTCTTGCACGACCGGTTTTGGACCCAGAGTGGAGAGATCGTCCCGATAAAAGGTGATATCCAGGGTGCCCACCGGAACGCTTGCATTCTCAATGCGGGCGATGATTTTGCCGAGCCGCTCTGCGATAGGAACTCCGCGCCGGCGGATGCCGACCAATCCTAGCGCCTCAACTCCGCTGTTTTTCTCGACAATTTCATAGGCGAGCCTGACTAACGTGCGCTCAATTTCTGAAGGCGACATCAACTGAGCCTTTTGGCGTAGACCCGTGCTGCGGGAAAGACTTTTGGCGCTGCTCATCAAGATGCCTCGAAATTTCCAGTGAGATTTATTGGTACAGTCGTTAGCCGGATGCGGAATCCGCGGCAGACAACCTCCCCATGTTCTCAACTCGAACTTTGGAGGTCAAGCCCGATCTCCATAGATGGAGTTTGGCGGCTCATAAAACATCGTGCATCACAGAACCGGCGCAGGTGGGAGCAGAATTTTTCACAGTAACGATGCGCGTGAGATCGCCCTTGTCCGCTTGAAGAGACTGCAGTGTGATCGCGCTGCGCGCCGTAATGGCGCCATCGCTCGGCAAAATTCCAATGCCCAGGTTTCGGCCGCCGGCTTTCGCCCGGTACAGCGCAGTGTCGGCGAGTTCGATGGTTTCCTCCGCGCACACAGATTCGTATGCCCCGCGGCTCCAGGGAAAAGCGGCCCATCCAACCGAACAAGTTTTCCGCACTCGCACTCCGTTTCCGAGATCAAAAGCTTCCGCCGACATGACCTCGAGAATTCGCTCACAGAAAGAGGGTATGCCGTTCGGATCGGCAGAGCGAGACATGATGAGGAATTCTTCCCCACCCCAACGAACCAGGACATCCGATTTGCGCACAACTTTGGTCAGCCGCTCGGCGACCCGTTGCAGTAGGCGATCGCCTGCCGGGTGACCATGAACATCGTTCACTTGCTTGAAAAAGTCCACATCGACCATGATGAAAATCAGATCGCGATGGTCGAGGTGGTGAATGTCGCTATCCCGGACTCGTTCGTAATTTCGCAGCACCTGTCCGGCTTCAGAAGGAAGAATTTCTTCGAGATAGCGCCGGTTCCATACTCCGGTCAGAGGATCGGTAAAAGAAATTTCCTGGAGTTCAAGGTTCTTTCGCTGCAGCTCCAGACTGTGCCAGCGCAAAGACTGTTCCTTACGTTCCAGTTCGTCTTTCAGTTGGCACATCTCGTCGAGGTTGTTGCGTGAGACTTGCAGCAGGTGCAGCAATTCTCTATCCATCGAGTGTTGTTTCAGGAAAACCAGCGCTCCCATAACGACCATCGCCGCAACTGTTATGACCAGCCTGTAGGTCCGAACTCGCGATGGAGCAACTCCTCCAAACGCTGCCCACGCGATCATTACGGGCGTGGAGAATACCGCCAGCATCGCCAGTTTTGCCGTCCATGTCTTATCGTCTTGCTGAACCTCCCGATCAATCAGCAGGTTCGCCGAGCTTCTTTCACGTGCAATGAACCCCAGGGTCACAAACCATGCCATCGCCGCTACTAGGGGAATATCGAACAAACTGCCGGTGAAATACAGCCCACGATCGATCGCCGTCCCTGCGAGCATGGAGCCTACGCTGTAAAGCAAAATCGCCTTGACGAGATTCCCGTAAATCGTCCGCCATGAGCCCCGGCTGAATTTCCAGACCCACGCCGCGCCAACAATCACGACGATCTGTTCGCAGCCGTAAAGCAGGTCGAAGCTCGTGCCGTACGTAAGCACATCGGGCCAAACGTACTGCCATGGAATCACGATGAACAGATACAAATAAAGCCACCAGGTGAGTAGCAGGAAGAAATCCAGCGACATCAGTCGCAGCGAGTGCTCGTTCCGTTGAATATGCGGCTGCACGGCCACAGCCGCCATGATCGGCACGAGGTGCAAAAACAAAATCACATCTCCGACAAACGGATTGGGCGTCTCCTGCCGTAGATATACTTCGAAATAAGTCCATAAAACCTGCACGCAGAACCACATGGCGCATCCCGCCGCCATGAGGCCCCAAAAAAGGCGCGCCTTTTTGCAAGTGGTTTTAATGTTGTAGCCGATCGAAAGCGTGGCACACAAAAGAAGCGCACACTGGGTCAGATCCCCGAAAGCGGTAAGCGCAGTGCCACGCGGCAGAAATAGAGAGACGAGGATATGCACGCATACGACCGCGCACACGAATCCTGTCCACTTCCCAGGTGGCCGAATGAACTTGAAACCCACGGGGCTAGTTTAAGTTGAGTGGTGGATTGCCAGCCCGTTACGAAAGTAATCAGCAGCCTGACATTCGTGTTCGGAGGTTGATGTTCGAACTCTACCGTCGAAGCGCAGATGTAAACCTGCTAGCAAACTGGTAAACGTCGCCAAATGAGTTGCAGAGAGGTACCGGAGCCACGCGAAAAATGTCCGGTTCCCGCCAGTCGCCGATAATTCCCTCCGCAGCCAGCCGATCACACAAAGACCGCCCGTTTTGCGGTATGCGAATCGAAAGCTGCGCGCCACGACGTTCTGGCTCCGGAGGCGTGACGATTGAGAAATCCTGTGAGTCCACCTGGTTCGGCAGAAAATGGTTAAGGAGAAAATGGTTCAGCAGAAATTCGAGATACCCGGTGAGCATGATGCTTTTCGCACGCAACCGCTGCATCCCGGCAGCATGGAAAATATCCATGGACGCTCGCAGCACCGCCATACTGACGATCGAGGGATTACTTAACTGCCAACCTTCAGCGCCCGGCGCGGGATTAAAACTCGACGGCATCTCGAAACGCGTCTCCTGATTGTGCCCCCACCAACCGGCGAAACGAGGCAGATTCCAACCTTGGGCATGGCGTTCGTGAACAAAACAAGCGCCAACACATCCCGGTCCGCCATTCAGATATTTGTAATTGCACCAGACTGCAAAGTCCGGCCCCCATTCGTGAAGCTTCAACAGCACGTTGCCGGCAGCGTGCGCCAAGTCGAAGCCCACAACGCATCCGGCTTTATGACCCGCTCGCGTAATGCGCTCGATGTCGAAAGCTTGCCCGGTCGCGTAATTGACCCCTCCGAGCACGATCAGCGCAATCTCGTCTCCGCTACGCTCAATGCGTTGCTCAATGTCTTCCTCGCGCACGCAGAACTCATCCGGACGCGGACTCAATTCCACCAGCGAAGTTGCTGGATCGAAGCCATGAAAACGAATTTGCGACTTCACCGCATACTGATCCGATGGAAACGCTCCGCGCTCGATAAGAATCTTGTGCCTCGCCCGTGCAGGCCGGTAAAACGAAACCATCATCAGATGCAAATTGACGGTGAGCGAATTCATGACCACGACTTCCGACGGGTTTGCTCCGACCAATTCCGCAGTCTGCTCAGTCAGCAGCCGGTGATAAGGCATCCAGGGATTCTTTGCACGAAAATGACCTTCCACGCCAAGTTGTGCCCAATCCATTAATTCCTGTTCGACGTATTCGGCTGCCGTCTTGGGTTGGAGTCCCAGAGAATGGCCGCACAGGTAAACGCAATCACCACCCGCCGCAGTTTTCGGAATCAGGAAGCGCTCGCGAAATCCTCTGAGCGCATCGCGCTCATCCATGGCAATAGCAAAATCCTGGCCCAGTTGAAACTCGGCGCCGCTCACTGTGGCATCTCCAGCGGCGTGAGATTACGCTGAATCAGTTGGTCGGCTTTCTTCCAATCGAGGTCTTCGATGCGGTCGATGGAATCGCAAAGTTCTGCCAGCATCCGGTCTTGAAGCGTCCCGCGCGCCAGCGCAACCGAATATGGAACCCGGCGAAAAGTGACCATCGAATATATCGGTATAAACAGTTTCGGGTATTTTTGTTCCAGCGCCAGTTCGATCTTTTTTCGAAGCAAGAAGTGGGCATCCGCGACCCTGTCCCTCATCTCGGTGAAATTTTCCACCGCCATATCCGCAATGGCATCGGTATTGGCTTTTCGCTGGCTCTCAAATTCGCTGAACACCCGCGCCCAGTCTGCGCCATGCTGGTCCAGCAACTCTACAAGAGAAGTACAGTCCTCGAATCCGCAATTGATTCCCTGGCCAAAAAATGGAACGATGGCATGGACCGCATCACCAAGAAGCAGCGCTTTACCATCCACATGCCAGGGAAAGCATTTGATTGTGACCATGGAACCGGTGGGATTTGCGAAATAGTTTTGCGCCAGTTGCGGCATCAACTGAGCCGCGTCGGGAAAACGAGATTGAAAAAAACGCTGTACTTCTTCCGGAGTGGTCTGGCTCGCGAAGCTCTCGGGCCCCTCGAATGGCAAAAACAGAATGCAGGCGAATGTTCCATCGATATTGGGCAGAGCGATCAGCATCAGATTGCCGCGCGGCCAGATGTGGAGCGCGTGAGTTTCCAGGAGATGTTCTCCGTGAGCACCGGCTGGAATCGTGAGCTCCTTGTAGCCGTGCCCGAGATGCTGTTGAGAAAAATCGAACCGGCTTAACTTAAGCATTTCCGTGCGGATCGCTGATGCTGAGCCATCGCAGCCAATCACAACGGCCGTCTCGCGGCTCGTTTTCTCGTGCGTCTCTGCGCGCAGCCGGATGGCGCCCGATTTCAAATCGTATCCCGTGCAGCGCTGATTAAAGTGAATGGTGGTGCCGTGTTCCTCCGCCGCACTCATCAGTGCCATGTTCAACTCAGCACGGGAAATCGAATTGATAACTTCGGTGTCATTTTGTCCGTAGGGTTGAAATGTCAGCTCGCTCGTGGCCGAATGCATCATTCTGCCCCTCATCAGAATGATGAGGCTCCGCATGCGCTCCCATAATCCGGCCTGCTGCAAGGCGTGAATACCCCGCGTTGAAATAGCAAGATTGATTGACCGGCCGGCGGTCATTCGCACCTTGCGCATGTCCTGCCGGCGCTCGTAGATCTCGACCGCAAATCCTCGTTGCCGCAGGAGAATGGCGAGCAGCGGGCCATTTAAGCCGGCGCCGATTAGCGTGATTTTCTCAGCCGAGGAAGTCATTAGCGGGATTCAGAAGTCGATCTCGCGCTTTCAAATTTTGCGGGACAAATAATCGGGACAATAATACGAGGCGAATGCCTTATTCAGTCAGCAAGGTCCTCGCTTCCCACAACTCCGGAAAGAATTTCTTGTCGAGAGTCAGTTTCAAATAAGAAGCTCCCGCGCTTCCGCCGGTGCCCATGCGGACGCCGATGATTCGCTCGACGAGTTGAATGTGGCGCAGCCGCCAGCTCACCACCAGTTCGTCGAATTCCGTCAGCCGTTCGCATACATCGATCCAGTCGCGATAATGGCTCTCGTCTTTGTAAAGCTCATAAACCGCGCGGGCTCGCGCCTCAAATTTCTCTTGTGCACTCGCTGCTTCGCTGATCGCCGGCAGTTTACCGATTGCCCGTAATGCGGCGAAGAAAACGTCATGTAGTGAGGGCTCGTCTAAACGCCGCTTCAGGCGCTCGTAAGCCTCTGGTGTGGGGCGGTGATAACGGAGCATCTGTTCATCTTTCAATCCGCAGAGAAATTCGATTTCCCGAAACTGCTCCGACTGGAATCCGCTCGCCGGCTCCAGCAGGCCGCGAAACGCGAGAAAATGTGTAGGCAGCATAGTTTCCAGAATCGTGAACTGCTCTACCAATACCCGCGTGATCTCGGTGCACCGGCGCAGCAGGCGAGCGGCCTCATAAACTTCATCGCGAGATTGAGGAGCATTGGCAGCACGCTGCAAATTTGCCACCACCGCATCGAGATCGTGCAGCAGTTCCTTGAACCACAGCTCGTATGTCTGATGCACGATGATAAAAAGCATTTCATCGTGATGCGGCGGCACGGATTGCGGCCTTTGCAATTCCAGCAATTCAGGAACTCTCAGATACGAGCTGTAAGTCAGTTGCTTGGCTCTTGGCTCAATCGGAGCTGAGGTTGCACCCGCACCAGAATTCGCACTCACGTTTGGAGCATCGTCCTGCTCGCGAGCCGACTCCGAGGAAAACCCCAAAAATCGCATCGCATTGCTGCCGAGAAGTGCGGACTTCGCGCACTGCGCCAGATCGCTGTTACGAATCAGCGAACCGACCCGTTCCTCGCCAAGCGGAAAGGGATAGTCCGAGCCAAGCATCACTCGATCCGCTCCCATGGTTTGCACCAGGAAGCTGAGAGTGCGCTGATCGAAAACCGCAGAATCGACCGAGAATCGATTGAGATAAAAGCTGGGAGGATGCTCGCACTCACCGCGCGCCACCGGATGATGGTGCCATGCATTTTCCAGGCGGCCCAGCAAAAAAGCAAAGCTGCCGCCGCCATGCGCAAAACAAATTCGCAGCGAAGTTGGCAGACGATCGAAAGCTCCACTCAGTATGAGCGCAACCACGGATAGCTGCGTTTCGGCCGGCATGCCGACCGTCCAGGGCATCATGTACTTCGGCATACGGTCGCCGCCGAACATCTCCCAGGGATGTACAAGCACCGCCGCACCCACATCCGAGCAGTGATGCAGGAAGGTCACGATTCCGGCATCGTCAAGATTTCTCGCATCGACATGATTTCCGATCTGCACGCCCAGATGACCGTCTTTCATGCAGCGGCTAAGCTCTTTGCACGCCGTGTCAGTATCCTGGAGCGGAACCTGGCAAAATGATTTCAACCTGCCTTTCCCACGGCTGCATAACTCCAGTGCAGCATCGTTGAACAAGCGAGCGCAATCGAGTGCATGTTCAATCGGGCGGTCATAGGCGAACAAAACCGGAGTCGCCGAAATTACTTCCAGGTCAACACCATCACGATCCATTTCACGCAGCCGAACTTCCGGATCCCAACACGCCGAATAAATATGCCGGAAGAATCGATCTCCCACCATAATGTCGGCCTTCCCCGGTTCGGTGTGCTTGATCCACGGCCAGTTCGGCGTTCCATAGCGCGCGCTCAAATCCGGCCAGGATTCGAGAAAAAAATGATTGTGAATATCAATGACTTGCATAGTCATTTGCCGGGATGAACCGTGCCGCATTGCTTGCATTTACGACGGCTCTCATCGCCGTAGAACTGTTCAAAGATTGGCGGCAAATCTTTCACAATGCTCTTCAACTTGACTTCCGCGCGATGAACCAACTGATGGCAATTCGGGCAATACCACTCGAAGGCGTCGAGAGAACCCTCTGGTCGCGGTACTTCGATAACTACACCGATCGTATCGGCCGGACGTTGCGGCGAATGCCGCATATGTTTCGGCAAAAGAAAAATCTCGCCTTCTTTAATCGGAATTTCGAGCGGAGCCTTGCCCGGCGTTTCTATCACGCGCAGAGAAATATTGCCCTTTAACTGATAAAAAAATTCTTCGGTCGGATCGTCGTGATAGTCACGCCGCTGATTGGGGCCGCCGACCACGGTTACCATCATCTCGCCGTCTTCCCACACCTGCGCATTTCCCACCGGCGGCTCGAGTTTCTCCTTGTTGTCGTCGATCCATTTTTGAAAATTGAAGGCCTTGAGACTCTTGATGGATGCCATGCCTCTCCTGTTAGAGCGGTTTGTACGCAACAGCTTTGATCTCAATCAGCAAGTTTGGATGCGGCAACTGATGCACCGCGACGGTTGTTCTCGCGGGGCCGTCGTATCCGAAAAATTCTCCATAAACTTCGTTGTATCCGCCGAAATCGTTCATGTTTACGAGATAGGTTGAAATCTCGACCACATTCTCCAGTTGCGCTCCGGCCGCGTTTAGGATGTCGCGAATGTTTTCGATGACGGCACGCGTCTGAGTTCGAATGTCGAGGCGCACGCTGCCCAGCGCATCCAGTTCTGCTCCAGCAATCGTATTGTCGACGCGCCGCGCACTCGTTCCAGAAACGAAAAGAAAATCGCCCGCCCGTTTCACGTGCGGATACTTTCCACGCGGCGCTGCCTTTCCCTCGACAACTTTGCCGTCGGTTGCGTTCATGTGTCGAACCCGCCTTAGAGCCGGATGCAGATGTTATTCAGTTCGGAATAGAAATTCAATGAGTGCATTCCACCCTCGCGGCCAATGCCGGAAAGGCCCACTCCGCCAAAAGGAGTGCGCAGATCACGCAGGAACCAGCAATTGACCCAGGTGATGCCAACGTTCATTTGTTGCGCAACACGGTGCCCGCGCTTAAGATCGCTCGTCCAGATCGAAGCGGCCAGACCGTACTTCGTATCATTGGCCATCGCGACCGCCTCTTCTTCCGAATCGAACGGTGCAATGTGGCACACCGGGCCGAAAATTTCCTCCTTTACGCAGCGCGCCGATTCCGAAAGTCCAGTATAGATGGTTGGTTGCACGTAGAATCCATTGTCGCGAGCGTCGCCAAAGGTTGGAATCCCACCGCCGGTCACTACAGTCGCGCTCTCACTTTTCGCGAGTTGAAAATAAGAGAGCACCTTCTCGCGATGCTGCGCGGAAATCAGCGGGCCAAAATCAGTTTCTTCGTCGGTAGGCCAGCCGGCGTTCAGATCTTCTGCCTTCTGCTTCAGCGCGTTTACGAATGACGAAAAAATCTTGCGCTCCACATAGACACGCTCGGCACACAAACACACTTGGCCGGTGTTAAGAAAAACCACGTCGCATAACCCATTCACGGTTTCTTCAAAATTGCAGTCTGCAAAAACAATCGCGGCATTCTTGCCGCCGAGTTCAAACGAAACCGGCTTCACCGAAGCTGCCGCAGCCTTCATGATCGCAGCCCCGGTCTTCGATTCGCCCGTGAATGTGATCGCATTCACGTCAGGATGTTGCGTCAGAAACTCTCCTGCCGACGCTGGCCCAAATCCGTGCACCACGTTGTAAACGCCTTTCGGAATTCCCGCATCTTGCATGGCTTCAGCAAGCAAAGTTGCTGTCGCTGGCGTTTCTTCCGAGGGTTTGACCACAACTGTGTTCCCGCAGGCCAGCGCCGGTGCGATTTTCCATGTTGACAGCAGCAGGGGTAAGTTCCAGGGGGTGATTACGGCGACGACTCCCAACGGCTTGCGAATCGCATAATTCAGGGCATTTGCGCCGTCAGAAGTTTGCGTCTGGAAGGATTCCAACCCAGACATTTTCACTAGGTCAGCGAACACTCGAAGGTTGGCCGCCGCGCGCGGCACATCCAGCTTTGAGGCGAGAGAAACCGGCTTGCCGGTATCTGCAACCTCGGCCTGCACGAAATAATCGAAACGCTTTTCAATTGCATCCGCGACGCCGTGCAAGCGCGCTGCCCGTTCGCAAACCCCAATGCACCCCCATTCTCCACCCAGTGCATGGCGTGCGGCTTGCACTGCCTGATCCACCTGCGCCGAATCGGCTTCGGTGACCTGCGCAATAATGTTTCCATTCGCCGGATTTATATCCGCGAACTCGCGCACGCCGCGAACGAAACGGCCGTCAATGTAGTTCTGGATGAGCTTCACGAAGTTTCCAGGAGCGGGCTTCGCAAATCGTAGCAGGGCTCGCGGAAGCGAAGCAATCTACGGATGGAATCCCGCGGCCTCGACAAACTCGCGCAATACTACTCGCCTGCTGGCTTGGAGACCCCGGCAGGCGTCTCGAATTCTTCCTGCATCCATTTCTGCAGGGCGATCATATTTTGCGGGCGGCCTAGGAAGTTCTTCACCAAGTCATTCGCTGACATCGAACCGCCGGGTTCGAGAACGACGCGCCGGTACTTGATCGGCGCCTCGCCCGCGAGCAGGTTGGAGTGATCGAATTGCTCGAAGAAATCTTCGGCGATCACCTTGTCCCAGAGATAAGTATAGTAAGCGGAAGAATAGCCGCCGAGGTGCCCGAATGACGCCCAGAAGTGAGTGTCCGGCAGCGGCTTGAACAGCGAGTAGCGAACCGAATCGTCATTGGTAACTTTGTCGAGGTTGACATCTTCGGGCTTGGTTTTGTAAATGTCGTAGGAAATGGCCGTGAAAGAATTTTGCCGGTCGACCCAGCCGCCGCGGCCGAACGCAGAGGCGCGATTCATGCGTTCAACCAGATCAGCCGGGATGGGTTCCCCGGTTTTGTAATTGCGCGCGAACTTCGCGAGAACCTGCGGGCTGCGAATCCACTCTTCAAGCATTTGCGACGGCGCTTCGACGAAGTCGGATTCCATGCTGATGCCGCTGATCCCCGCCCATTGCTGCTGGCCGCCAAGAATGTGGTGCATAAGGTGACCGAATTCGTGAAAGAAAGTCTGGACGTCTCCGTAATCCATCAGGCCGGGATCGTCTTTCGTAGGAGCGGGAAAATTGCAGACCAGAATAGCTTCCGGCAACTGTTTCCCGCGAATGCCGTCCAGAACCGGCGCCATTTCGGCGTGGCTGTACTTGCCCGGCCGCGGATGCATGTCCAGATAGAACCTCCCGATCGGTTTGCCATGATCGATGACGATCCAGGTTTCGACCGAGGGATCCCACGAGGGGACATTTTGTTCTTGCTGAAAGCTGACGTGGAAAAGATCCGCCGCGGCATCCAGAATGCCTTGCTTCACCTGCATGAAAGGAAAATAAGGCCGAACCGATTGCGAATCGAAATTGTATTTGTTCCTGCGCACCAGTTCGGCAAGGTACCCGCGTTCGTAATCCCAGATTTCTGTCGCTCCGGGATCGGTCTTCTGTTTCTCCGCCAGCAGCATTGCGAATTCTTTTTTCGCCAGAGGACGCGATGCGTCTTCCACTTGCCGAATGAAATCGGCGATGTTGCCGCCCTTCACGATCATCTTGTCGGCCGCGTTGTAGTCTGCCCAGGATGAGTATCCGATCAGCGTCGCGATCTCATAGCGTGTCTTCATCAGGCTTGTGAGGACATCCAAATTTTTGGGATACGCGCGCGTGTTGAACGCCAGCGTGAGGCGCTTGCGCAGGTCGTTGCTTTTGGCAAAGCTGAAGACCGGCAGCGCGTCGGGATAGTCAGTCGCAATGTGAACTTTGCCGTTGGCATCGGGCTTGTGCCGATCGATGTAATCCTGCGGCAGGCCATCGAGTTCGGAGGGATCGGCCTCGATTTCTTTTCGGCCGTCGGAAATATTTCGATCGAACATCGACTGCTCGTCGGTCGCATGGTCGTTCAGTTGCTTGAGGCGCGCGCGCGTAGCGTCATCTTTATCGACTCCAGCCAGGCGAAATTCGAGCAGCTGGCGCTGCACGTAATAACGAGTGGCCGCATCCGCTTGGGAAAGATCGAGCGCGGCCAGCGCATTGTAGACCTGATGATTCAAGGCAATTGCCGTTTGCGCGGCGCTCACCTTCGTCAGCATGGCGGTTGCGTGGTCGCGAAACGTGCTGTCAGGGTGCACCTGTTCCATCAGTCCCGCGAAATATCCCGCGGAGTTATTCTGGCGGACGGCTTCATCGTAGAGCGCCAGCGTGTTTTCAACTGTGCGCTGCCCTTTCACAGCGAGCAATTCGTCAATGGCGCGCTTGCCCGCGTCGAGACGGTCGTTCTCAATCTTCTCGAAACTGGATACATCAGGCTTGCTCGCCCAAATTGTGGGTTGAGAGACTTTCACGTTTTGTGCGGGAAGCATCGCAACCAGCATAAATGCTGCGCAGAGCGAAATGGCGAACGATCTTAGCCTCATTAAAAGAACCCCTAGGTTTGTTCGAACGGGAAACGATTTGCAAACAACGTGTCGCGAAACTAACGTGCCGCGAAACTAACGTGCCGTGAGATTGTTGATGAGTAGTGTGAGTACTGTCAAGCATCTCGGGTTCAACGAAACTTTTATGACTGTTTTGTGTAATCAGCGCCAGCGCTTGAGCTGCGGCCAGAGCTGGGCCAGCGTGCCGAACTTCGCTCCACGGCAGATGAAGACTGAGATTTCTTTTTCCAGGGCGTAGGGATTGTCGTCCGAGTCTCCAACGTATTGCACGTTCGTCCAGAGTTGTTCGAGCCGAGCACGTCGGTCGCCGAGCACGATCATGCAGTTGCCGGAGTAGTGGCGAGGGCCCCACAAAAACCAGGTCTGGTGGCCGCTCAGAGACTGCGGCAGGCCGTATTTGCGTCCGAGAAAGTCGATGGCTCCAGCCTGGCCGTAATCCTGCGCAAATACTCCGCAGTTTTCGTCTTCGCGTTCCTCGGGCGTCAGTTGATTCCAGGCAACCGCCGTTTCGGCGACAATCTCGTTCCAGCCAAATTGATCGGCATACCACTGCGGCAGGGGGGCGCGGGCGTGCGCGTGCTCCATGACCGGCAACTTGAAGGGAAGAGTTTTCTCGTACGCAAGAAAGCGTTCAGGCGAAAGAACCGGCACAGTAATAGGAAGAAGATGCGCACCGCTGGCTAGGAGCAGGATGACGATAACCGGCTTCAACCACGCCAGCCGAATCTTCGGCTGCCGCTCGTCTATTGTTCGATCAATGGCTGTGCGATCAATAGCGGAGTCGATCACCACCGCGCCTGCGGCCAGCAACATCGGATAGATCGGCGCGAGATAGTAGTTCTTGCCGTGCAGAACGAACATCACCGTAAAACAAACCAGGTAGCACCAGCCGAGAAAACGGTAAGGTTTCAATCTCGCTGAGAAAAGAAGAGCAAAAAGCCCGGTCAGCCAGATGGGTGCAGTGAGGGGATCGACCAGCAAAGCTTGCTGCAAGAAATATTGTGGAAAAGGAAGAACAACGTCGCGGCCCTCCGCGCGAATGTTGTGCATGAGCTGCAGAAACGGCCAGTGGTAGTGAATGTTCCACAGCAGATTGGGGAGAAAAATCAAAAATGCCGCGAGTCCGCCAAGCCAGATCCAGCGGTTGAGAAAAACCCGCCGCTGCGCTGTAAACAGAAGTCCAACCACAATGCCAAATCCAAACAAGGCGATGGAATATTTTTCTTCCATCCCCAACCCGGCAACTACGCCGAACCAGAGCCAGTAGCGCGGGTTGTTACGTTTCACCGCGAGAATTGCGAAATACCCGCAGCCCATCCAGAGATTAGGTTCAAGGCAGTTGGTTCCAAGCAGGCTTCCGTTCGAAAGATACTGCGGCGCAATAAGAGTGGTAATGGCGGTTAACAGCAGCGCGAAGCGGCGTCCGCCAAATTCCCGTGCGAGAAGGGCAGCCTGCACCACCAGAAGCGACGAAGCCAGAGCGGGGATGAAGCGAATGGCACGAAGCGAATCTCCCAGCGCGGCAAGGGAGATGCGGGTGAGGAAAGGAATCAGCGGCGGCTGATCGACGTATCCCCAGGCGAGGTGATTGCCGCAAGCGATGTAATCGAATTCGTCGCGGAAGTAGCCGTAGCGATTGTTGAAGTAAATATGCAAGAGCAGCTTGGCGAGAGCGATTGTCCAGACAATGGCCATGCCTGAGGCGAGGAAGGATTTCTCGTCGCGCCGCGGGGCAGAGGTGGTGACGCTGCTCGCCATGCTGATAAGAATAGCTGAATGTACAAAGCTGACCCAGAATACGTGCCGAGGAGCTTCCCGCGCCGGACGCGCTAGCCATACTACACGAAGGTAATGTTCCCTATTGATTACCTGCTTTTTGCGCTCAAGGCCTTGTGATAACTTTGAAAATACCGCATCTTCAAAAAGTTTGAATAAGGTCTCAGTTCCACGTGTCTTCGCAGACTCGCAAACCGGGCGTCTATATTGCGTGGAAGACGATCACGTATCGC
Organism: uncultured Acidobacteriaceae bacterium; assembly: GCA_963784095.1. Taxonomy (GTDB): domain Bacteria; phylum Acidobacteriota; class Terriglobia; order Terriglobales; family Acidobacteriaceae; genus Sulfotelmatobacter. Next base: position 766,010 of record CAWAQC010000012.1, on the reverse strand, counting down.
AGCGTTGCATTGATGATTCTTGCAGGCTGCATGATCTTCTTCGTCGCGGTGCGGCTCACCTTTCCGCAATTCACTGAGAGCAGTATTAAGGCCGCGAGCAGTGTTGCCGACAGAGCTTTAGAACGCGTCGCCGGTATGGCCCCAAAGGCGGGGGCAGGCACGGTCACGGCGCAGCAGGCGCATTTTACGGCGCTTGATGGCACGGTGCGAGTGAAGAAAGGCAATGACAATAGCTGGATCGCCGCGGATTACAACATTCCCCTGGAAAAGGGAGATGTTGTTCAGACCGGCTCCGAAGGCATGGCGAAGGTGGTCTTCAACGATGGCACCAGTTACGTAGTGAAGCAGGATTCGTTGATCGTGATTCAAGAGAACTCGGCGAACGATCGGCAGCAAACCAATGTCGCAGTGGCGGTGACCACGGGAACCGTGGATCTTTCGACCGCGACATATTCTCAAGGATCGAAGTCGCAAGTGATCGTGGCCGGCGCGACGGCATCACTGGCTCCGGAGTCGGCGGCGCAAGTGCACAATGACCCCAAAGCTGACCAGCACGAAATCTTGATGAAGAAAGGCGCCGGCGAAGTCACGCGCAATGGAGAAACCGTGCAGTTGGCGAACTGGGAAAGAGTGAGCTTCCAATCTTCAGAAGTGCACATGGAGAAAGAGAAAGGCATCGGCCCGCCAACTCCGATCTCTCCGGCAAACATGGCCCCGCTTTTCACGACTGGGGAGGCGACCAAGGACGTCGAGTTTTCCTGGACACCTATGGCGAACGCAGTTGCCTATCGGTTGCAGATCTCCCGGAATCCGTACTTTTCTTCCACCTTGGTCGACAAACGCATCAATGCGGCGGACGTCACTGTAACCAGCCTCGGCGAAGGCGCTTATTACTGGATGATACAGTCGTACGACGCGGCGGGAAAAGAATCGGTGGAGAGCGAGAAGAATCGTTTCACCATTATTCCTAAGAGCAAGCAGGCGGATGCGATCGATCTGGAATTGGATCCCTTCATCCAGCACGGCCATGTGATCGAGATATCAGGAAAAACCCAGGTGGGGGCGCGAGTGATGGTGAATGGCCGTGAGGTGCCGATGGTGACGATGGACGGCACATTCCACTACTTCACCCCGCCGTTGGCGACGGGCGAAGCCGTGATTACGGTCACGGCCCAGACCGCGCAGGGCGGAGTTAATACGCAGCAGAAGAAGATCATTATTCAATAGGGCGTCGTTGGCGGTTTGTTGTTGGCCGTTAGCCAGACAAGTAGAAGTCGAGAACAAACGAAAGGCGAACGACCAATAACCAACGACCAACGACGAAAACGAAAGTAAGGCAGAGACTCATGTCAAGCAACGGATTTCATTCATCACGTTCACACAACCTGAGGTCGCTGTTCAGCTTATTCTCGAGCGATTTGGCAATCGACCTGGGCACGGCCAACACTTTGGTCTACGCGCGGGGCAAAGGCATTGTCGTCAACGAGCCATCGATCGTCGCCATCAACAAGAACACCGGCGAGGTCGAAGCCGTCGGCAAAGAGGCGAAAGAAATGCTCGGCCGCACGCCGGGCAACATTGTTGCCATCAAGCCGATGAAGGATGGCGTAATCGCCGACTTCAAAGTGACCGAAAAAATGCTGAACTATTTCATTCAGAAGGCGCACAACCGGAAGATGCTGGTGCATCCGCGAATCGTAATTGGCGTGCCCTCGGAAATTACGCAAGTGGAGAAGCGCGCGGTCATGGACTCTGCTTATCGCGCGAAAGCCAGCGAAGTGCATCTGGTGGAACAGGCAATGGTGGCTGCGATTGGAGCCGGTCTGCCGATCACTGAGCCGAGCGGAAACATGGTTGTTGATATCGGTGGCGGCACCACCGACATTGCGGTGATTTCACTAAGCGGCATCGTTTATTCGCGCTCGGTGCGGATGGCCGGCAATCAGATGGACGAAGCCATCATGAATTATCTGAAGCGCAAATATAATCTGCTGATCGGCGAGCGCACCGCCGAGCAGATCAAAATGGAAATCGGCTCCGCTCATCAGCTCGATAAACCGATGACCATGGAGATTAAAGGGCGTAACCTGATTGAGGGTGTCCCGAAAACCATCACCGTCGATGACGGCGAAATACGCGAGTCGCTCAGCGAATGCGTTTCGACCATCATGAATGCAATTCGCGTGGCGCTGGAACGCACGCCGCCAGAACTCTCTGCCGACATCAGCGATCGCGGCATCGTGCTGACCGGCGGAGGCGCGCTGCTGAAGAACCTGGACAAGCGCATTCGCGAAGAAACCGGGCTGCCGGTCTCAATCGCCGACGATCCATTGTGCAGCGTAGTTTTGGGTACAGGCAAGATGCTCAGCGACTTCAAGCTGCTGAGAAAGATCTCGATTGAATAAGGGATCAGGGGCAGGGACTAGCGGTCAGAAAACCACTATTACCTGACCCCTAGCCTCTAGTCCCTCGTTTTATGGAATCCCTACTTGGCCGTCACCGCAACCTGATTATCTTCCTGAGCGTGCTGTTTCTGCAGGCGCTGGGGTTGGCGGTGCAGGTCAAGCGCGGTGGTCCCGATGAGCAAGATACCCGCCTGATCCGCATCTGGGCAGTCGATGCCCTCGCACCTTTCGAGCGTGCGGTGGTGCGGGTTCAGAACGGCGCGGACGGCGTTTGGCGAAATTATTTTTTTCTGCGCGGAGTGCGCGCGGAGAATCGCCAGCTCAAAGAGCAAATCGAGCAGATGCGTTTGGAGGAAGTTCGGCTGGGCGAGGATGCCGCGCAGGCCCGGCGGTTGCAGTCGCTACTGGCTTTTAAAGAACAGGTGATTGCTAAGACTGTGGCGGCCCAGGTGATCGGCTCGAGCGCCAGCGATCTTTCGAAGTCGATTTACATCGATAAGGGATCGGACGATGGAATTGCGCAGGATATGCCGGTAATTACGGCAAACGGCATTGTCGGCAAAGTGCTGCGCGTTTATCCTTCAACCTCGCTGGTTCTGTTGATCAACGACCAGACCAGCGGAGTTGGCGCGCTTTTGGAGAAGTCGCGGTTGCAAGGGGTGGTGCACGGAACGCCGAATGGGGAATTGATGTTGGAACGCGTGATGAGTGACGAACAGGTCGCCCCCGGCGAAACCGTGCTGAGCAGCGGCGGCGATCAGATTTTTCCCAAGGGACTTCCGGTCGGAACTGTCACTCGCGTGAGTCCGGGAAGGGAATTGTTTCTCGACATTAAAGTCAAACCCGCCGCCGACCTCAGCCGGTTGGAGGAAGTGCTGGTCGTGACCGAAAAGCACGAGCAACAATCGGTCGCGGAAAACACTGGCAAGATGCGGGCTGCAGACATTCTGGCGCTGCGCCTGCCTTCGGTTCCGGACAAACCTGCTACGGCCCCGACTGCGGCTGGCGCGAAGAGCCCGGGTGCGGCGCAGGCGAAACCGCAAGTCGCGACCGGCAAGATTAAGCTGTTGCCAAAGAACACCAATTCAGATGCCGTTACTCCGCCGGGGAAAATGGCGAAAGTCGCGACGCCTGCTCCGCAGGCTACCGGCAATGCCCAACCAGCCAAGGCCAACATCGCGAAATCGGCTCAACAGGCCGGCGTTCCCTCTGAAGCGGCCAGGAAAAACAAATCTGCCAGCATAAATGGTTCAATGCCGGAAATATCTCCTTCGAAGCAGGAAGTCACCCAGGCTAAACCTCTCAACACGCAACCCGCTTCTCCACCTGTCCCTAGCCCAAGCCAAACTCAAGACACTCCTCATTAGCGTGCCCATTACTTACACATCGGGCGAGCAGATCGAGGTTTACCGGTTTAGCATTCCTGTGACCATCGGCGTGCCGCTGCTCGCGCTTTTCCTGCAAGCCTTCTTGCCGCAGCGCCTGCCTTTTTTTTCCATCTTCGATTTGCCCCTGCTGGTCACGATTTTTTTTGCCATGGCGCGGCGCAATCCGATTTCAGGCTTGTTCACCGGAGCTGCGATAGGGTTGGCGCAGGACATGCTGGGGGCATATCCGATCGGAATCTTCGGCATCGCGAAGACGGTTGTCGGTTACGCGGCTTCGTCGCTGGGAGCGAAATTAGACGTGGAAAACGCGGGCGCGCGCTTCCTGGTTACGCTGGGATTTTACCTGGCTCACCAGGCGATCTATTTCGCAGTTGCCCGCGGCATGGTCAATTTAACCATGAATTGGAGCTGGGGCAGAGTCATCATTGCCGGGCTTGCCAACGCGCTGTTAGGCGTGGTGCTGTATTTCGTGCTGGATAAATTTAAGCAGAGGGCATGACAGGTGGCAGTTGCCGGTGGTCAGTTGCAAGTTTTGCCGTGAATAAAGGGCCACTAAACTCGCGAAGAAAGCGGCAAACATAGCCTTTGTGTTCCCTCGTGTCCTTCGTGGTGAAAGAAGTTAAGACACTATGAGATTATGACTTCCGTTTCCGGCCCTGGCGTGCGTGGGGCAGGGCAGGCATTACAATGTGTACAAGTCCCCACTCAAATTTCATTCATCGAGGATAGTGACACGTTGCGGATGCCCAGGGTTCCGACTGGCCTCTGGCAACCGGCCACTGGCAACTGATGTTAGGTCGCGACGACAAAGTTTCCGAATTCCGCCTGACGGCGGCGCAGTACATCATTCTGGCCGTCTTTCTCGTGCTGGCCTATGGATTGTGGCGGCTGCAAATCATGGAGAGCAATCTCTATGCGACGCTAGCCGAGAAAAACCGCATCCGCAACGTGCCGATTCTAGCCCCGCGTGGCAAGATTCTCGATCGCGAAGGGCGCGTCATCGTCGACAACTATCCTTCCTTTTCTGCACTTCTATTGCGCGATACTTCGCACGACCTCAATGCCGATGCAGACCTGATCGCGCAAGGTTTGCATCTCGATCCGGATGACGTTCGCGCCCGCATCCGGCATTCTTCGTTTCTGCCGCAGTATCAGCCAATCTTTTTGAAGGAAGACATCACCCCGGACGAATTGGCGTTCATCGATGCGCATCGCAACGAATTACCGGAACTGGACACGATTGTGGCCCACCGGCGGCTGTATCCGCGTAACGGCTTCATGGCGCATTTGATCGGCTACGTTGGCGAAGTCACCGAAGACATGCTCAACCAGCCGCAGTTCGAGCTTTACAACCCGGGCGATGTGGTGGGAATCTCCGGGGTCGAGCGGCAATACAACTCGATACTGATGGGCACGAATGGCGCGCGGCGCGCGATCGTGAACAGCCATGGCCGTGAAATCGGGCTGCTCGATGAAACTGAGGCGATCCCTGGAAAGCCATTGATGCTCACCGTGGATGTTGATTTGCAAATTGCCGCCGAAGAGGCGCTCGAAGGCAAAAACGGGGCCATCGTCGCCATGGACCCGCACTCCGGCGAAATTTTGGCCATGGTGAGCGGGCCGACTTTCGATCCAAACGATTTTGCCGTGCGTGTATCCCGTGACGAGTGGAGCAAGCTGGTCGATGATCCTGAGAAACCTCTGCTGAATAAAGCGATTCAAGCGCAGCTTGCGCCCGGATCGACGTTCAAGATCATCATGGCGGTAGCGGGATGGCAGGAAGGCATTGCGCAGAACATGCACGTTCACTGCGACGGCAGTGCTGACTTTTACGGAAGGAATTACAAGTGCTGGGTCTACTTTTTGCACCAGAGCCACGGTGATGTAGATCTCGAAAAAGCGATCTACCAGTCCTGCGATGTTTTTTTCTACACACTCGCCGATAGGCTTGGGATCGAGCGCATTGCCAAGTACGCCACCATGCTGGGGCTGGGACAAAAGACGGGAATCGACCTGCCCAACGAAGTCAGTGGAGTCATGCCGTCGGAAGAGTGGAAGATTCGCAACTTCCACCAAAAATGGTTTGCTGGCGAAACGATTTCCGTGGGAATTGGACAGGGCGCCATTGCGGTCACACCGGTGCAGTTGCTGCGAGCCATCTCCGCGATCTCCATGGGCGGACGCATGGTGGTGCCGCACGTGGTCAATCCTCAGGGGCTCCCACCCGGCGTGCAAACGGCCAACTATACCGAGGTGAAGAATGTCCCCATCGATCCTGCGGGATGGAACTACATCACCGACGCCATGACCCGTGTGTTGCTGCCGGGAGGGACCGCGCCATCGGCTGCAATTCCCGGTATAGACATAGCCGGGAAAACCGGATCGGCACAGGTTGTCTCGCTGGCACTTCGTGCGAAATACAAGAACAGCGAAGAGTTTGCGCAGAATGGCTGGTTCGTGGGATTTACGCCCCGCCGCAATCCCGACATTGTGGTTTGCGTCCTGTTTCAGGGTGGAGAACATGGCAAGCTGGCAGGTCGCATCGCCACCCAGGTAATCAAGGCCTACGTCGAGAAGCAGCGCCGGGTGCCGCAGAAAATGGCGGGCAATTCAAAGGCGCACAGGGTGGTCGATGTCGGAGCCTTGTGGTCGGAGCCGGATTCAGAGGGCAACCAGCAGAAACTGCAGGGCGGACGCTTTCTTCTGGATCTCGGCAAGAAGCCACTGGCGCTGGCCACGGCCGCACTCGGAATGCAATAACGCTCTGCAAATGAAGAGCTGACAAATCTGAAACTGAGAACTGATTTTCAATGGCACGCTACGTTTCATATCGCGATTTTGACTGGCTGCTGCTGCTCTTCGTGCTGATCATCTGCGCCTTGGGCGTAATGGAGATCCGCAGCGCCACCATGCACACCAAATTTGCCGGATCGCATATCAAGCAAATCTACTGGGTGCTGGCCGGCGTGGGGTTGATGTTTGTGGTCAGCGCGATCAGCTACCAGGCTTTGCTCGACAAGATCCAATGGTTTTACATTGCCGCTGTTGGCTCATTGATGGCGGTCCTGATCTTTGGGCAAAAGTATCTGGGTGCGCGGCGCTGGATCAAAATGCCGGGCGGAAACCATTTCCAGCCTTCCGAATGGGTAAAGTTGATCCTGATCCTGGCGGTGGCGAAGTATTTTGCCGATATGCGGCAGCGAGAGCTCTCCTGGTCTGACTTGCTGAAAGCCGGAGCGATTGTCGGTGTGCCGATGCTCATGGTTCTGAAACAGCCGGATCTGGGCACCGGTCTCACCTATTTGCCCATTGCTGCCATGGGAATTTTCTTGGGGGGGCTGCAATGGAAGCAGGGGGTTATCCTGGCTCTACTGGCATCGCTGGCGGTTGGCGCGGTTTTCTTTGTTCCCCGGGTTCATGTTCTTAAGTCTTATCAGAAGCAGCGATTGACCAGCTTTGTCGATCCCGACCTCGACCCCCAAGGATCCGGGTACCAAGTTGAGCAATCCCTGATTGCGGTAGGTTCGGGAGGGCTTTGGGGCGGTAAAGGCTCGCAAACACACGGCGCTTTCCTGCCTGTCCCACAAACGGATTTCATTTTTGCCGCCTTTGCCGAGGAACACGGATTCGTCGGCGCTTTGGGCGTTCTCCTGTTATACTTCATAGTGCTGATGCGCCTGACCCAGAACGCGCAGACAGCGCCCGACCGCGCTGGCACGTTCGTGGTGATGGGTGTGGTGGCTGTGCTTAGCTTCCACATTCTGGTCAACGTCGGCATGGTGGTTGGCTTTATGCCGGTCACCGGGATACCTTTGCCATTAATGAGTTACGGCGGGTCTTCCGTACTTTTCATGTTTCTTGCGCTGGGGATGGTAATGAACGTTCGTATGCGCCGCTTTGTGAATTAACCAGTTGGCGATTCACAAGGATCGGATCCTGGGGTTCGGGATTTCGCCCCGGTTTTCGTTCAGGATTTTGAACCGAGAATTTGAACTGAGAAGTTCGTGGACTGGATTTAGAAGTTGTAGTTTGCAGTCGTCGTGCTTAGGCACGACCCCAAAAATATCGATCGCTCTCGCGTAAAGAGAGCATTTACCGGTCGTTCGAGCAGTCGAAGGCCGGGCAGGATTGAAGACAGAACGCCGCTGGCAGGGAAACGGCCCCCCACGAACCGGAAACGGTCTGAGAGTGTGGCCACAAACCGGCAGGCGAAAAGCGAAAAGTGCAAAAGACTTTCAAGCTTGGGCAACGGATTCAGCCCGGGACTACTGTTCCGGGCCTCAGCTATCCCTTGTTCAGGGCCATTCTCGCGTCGCTCGATCCTCCCGTAGCTTTCATCTCTTCGATCCGGTGAAGACCTGCCGATTTCGGCAGGACCGGAGTATTCATGAACAAAGAGTTGTTTGTTTCTTCCACCCCCCACGAGACCAAAGTCGGGCTGGTGGAAGACGATTTACTTGCCGAAGTTTACCTTGAGCGTGAGAACGAATACACCCTGGCAGGGTCCATTTATAAGGGTCGCGTGACCAGGGTTCTGCCCGGAATGCAATCGGCTTTTGTTGACATTGGCCTCGAGCGCGATGCCTTCCTCTACGTTTCCGATTTTATGGAACTGGAGGAGCACGACGAAGATGTGACCGACGTTGTACCGGCGAACCGCGGTGTGCATGATTTGCGGCCGCAACCCACCAGCGTTGCAGAGTCTTCCGAATCAGGTGTTCATGATTCCTCGCTTTCCGCTGAGTCACAGCCGGAACATGAGGAAGCTGAGATTGCCTTCAACGAAGCCGGGTCAGCTGAAGCTCCGCCATCGGCGTCGCCGTCCGGCGAGGCGAACTCAGCAGGAGAATCCCAGGATCGCGAGCGCGGAGGTTGGCGCGGACGCCGTCGCCGTCGCGGAGGTCGTCGCGATGGTCGCGGTGAGGGAAGGGATCGCGGCTTCGATTCGCGCCCTGCCCGGATAACTGCTGAGACGGCTTCCGCACCGCCGGTGTCCCGTGCTCCCGAATCCGGCAGATCGCAACAGTTTGGCCCACCGGCGGGATATCAGCCCATCCTGCTTCCCGGAGAATCGATTTCGAAATACCGTGGAGTGACGGCGACCTCGTCGGCTCAACCTCGGATTGATCGGGGAGAGCCGTCTGAAGCCGGGGCGGGCACTTCCGCCGCGGCGGACGAATCCGTAACGCCGGTCGCAGCAGCTTTCCCAGAAGACGAGCCAATTTTTGCGAATCCCGCCAGTCTCGATGAGGTTCCAGCGGAGCGCGAAGAGCGTCCGCCCTTCATTCCGGATGAGCCTGCCGAACCAACTCTGGACGCAAATGCTTCAACTTCCGTGGGCTGGAGTCAGGATTTTCGCACGCCTGAGCCCGCTGTCGAGATTATCGACGTCACGCATCGCGAAAAAGAAGACCGCCAAATAGAGGACCGCCAACCGCAGGAATCTGCAACCGAGTTCCTTGAACATGCGGAGGAACTCCCTGAGCCCCAGAGCACTCCCGCTTTTGCCGCCCCAGGAACGCTCGAAGAAGAAACCATCGATGAAGATGAAGCCGATGCCGTGCGCTACGAAGGATCGTCAGACGACGGCTATGAGGAATTTGAAGAAGAGACTCGGGCCGCAGGCGATTCAGGAAATGCTCGTGGAGCGATCTCCGAAGTCCGCGAAACTGTAGCTGAGATTCACATGTCGTCCTTAGCCGAGTCAGGCGTTGCGCCCGCCGAAGGCAGCACCGTGGAAACCGAAGAGGACTCGGAAGAATTGGAGTTGGAAGAAGCACAGGCTGAGGCTGAGGCGATGCTGGACGCAGAAGCCCGCGGCAATGGCTCGGTAGACGCCAGGGCTGAGGTTCGGGCTCCAGCAACTGCCGGCTATACCCAGCGTGCGCCCCGTCCGCGTCCCGGTTACGAACGCCGTGGCGGAGGACGCCGTGGCGGTGGTCGCCGCTTCCCACGCCGCCAGTCGCAGGAAGTTCCCAAGATCAGCGATTTGCTGAAAGAGGGCCAGGAAATTCTGGTGCAGATTGCCAAGGAGCCGATCGGCAAAAAAGGCGCGCGCATCACCAGCCACATCGCTTTGCCCGGCCGCTTCCTGGTCTACATGCCGACGGTAAATCACACCGGAGTTTCTCGTAAGATCGCGTCCGAGGAAGAACGCCAGCGCCTGAAGCGCATCGTGATGAGCGAGCGCGACAACGGCCACGGAGGCTTCATCGTCCGCACCGCAGCCCAGAGCGCCAGCGAAGAGGAACTGCGTGCCGACATTCGTTTCCTCAAGGGCTTGTGGAACGACATCAAGACGCGCGCGGAAAGTTCCAAGCCGCCGGCATTGATTTACCACGATCTCAACGTGGTCGAGCGGGTTCTGCGCGATCAGGTCACATCCGATTTTTCCGTGATCTGGGTCGATACCGAACCGGAATACGAACGTATTCTCCGCTTCTTCAATCGCTTCCAGCCGGCGCTGGTCAAGCGGGTCAAGCTCTACACTAAAGAGACGCCGTTGTTCGAGCAATTCGGCCTCGCCGAAGAAATGAACAAGGCGCTGAAATCAAAAGTTTGGCTGAAGAGCGGCGGCTACATCGTGATCAACCAGACCGAGGCGCTGGTGGCGATTGACATCAACACTGGCAAATATGTCGGCAAGACCTCTCGCCTCGAAGACACCATCGTCAAAACCAACGTGGATGCGATCAAAGAAATCGTGCGGCAGATTCGGTTGCGCGATCTCGGCGGCATCATCATCATCGACTTCATCGACATGGATGAGCGTCGCAACCGGCAGCGCGTCATGCAGGCCTTGGAAGAGGAGTTGCGCCACGATCGTGCGCCCTCGAAAGTGCTGCAGTTCAACGATTTCGGCCTCGTAGCAATTACCCGGAAGCGGGTGAAACAGTCGCTCGAACGCACCATCGGCGCGCCCTGCCCCTATTGCCAGTCCACTGGATATGTGAAATCGGTCACCACCGTTTGCAACGAGATCTACGTGGAGATGCGTAAGATCGCCAAGCAGTTGGAGCGCCAGGACGTGATGCTGCGGGTGAATCCAGATGTGGCCAAAGAACTGAAGACCAACAATGGCCGCCTGCTAAATGAGATGGAAGAACTGTCCAAGCGCACGATCATTGTGAAGAGCGATCCGGCGCTGCACCAGGAGCAGTTCGACATCAACTGAGCGTCAGGCTACTACTGCTCATGTAGGGACAGCCGCCCTCGGCTGTCCAGCGGCCCAAGGTTATCGGGCCGCAGTCTTCGCCCCCCGACTGTCCAATCGCCGATCGACGGCGCCACACGGAATTTCGCGAACTCCTACTTTAGCGTGGCCGCGAGCACCAGCACGTGCGAATTATTCGGCAAGGTAATACTCTGCACGGCCTTTGCCTTATTCAAACGGAACTGGTATTCGTACAGACTGAAAGTCCTCTGATCCTTGGTTCCATTGTCGAAGTTCCGGTAGGCCATCGCCACGCCTTCCGACTCGCCGGAATACTTTTGCGGCGTATACCAGTCGCTTAGGCTTTGCACAAACTGCGACGTCGTCCCATCCGTGTAAGTAACGGTAAATGCCTGGGACGTTTGATCTCCCTCCACGCCAGTGGCTAATAAAACGAGATTGGAAAACTCCCCCGCCGGCAGAGAAACCGATTGGCCAGAGCACTCGATCGCATCCGGAGAATTTGCCGGTCCAAAGTCCAACAGTATGCCATCGAAAACTCGCGACGGAGTGAGCAGGTTAGCCGAGTAGGAATAACCCTGGCCGTCGAGGCCTCCGGTCGAATACACCGAACCATCAGTATAGATTCCGTTGACGTTGAATTCCGAAGATAGATCCACCGGAGTGCCACTTCCAGCTATGCCTATGCCCGCGCTGACCGCAAAGCTAAGAGCCAGAGTTTGCGTCATGCTGCCGGAAGTGCCGGTAACAGTTACAGTCGTCAAGCCGGTTGTTGCCGAAGGAGCAGCTTTGAATTCCAACTTCCGTTGATTCCCTTTGCCCTGGATCAATGCCACCACGCCCTTCGGCAGTGCCGAGAGACTCAAATTCACGGTGCCGTTAAAACCGTTCAAAGGCTTGATTGCGATTACTGCACTCGCCGTGGAATTTTGGTTCAGGAAAACGCTGCTTGGCCCCGAGAGGGTGAAGCCGGTGCCGCCAACCGCGGTATTGATCGCGCTGGCATATTGCGCTGCCAGACCAGTTCCGACAAAGTCGTCATAAAGCCACATGAATCCGCCAATAATGCCGCACTGGCTGTGCCATCCGCTCATGATGGTCTCAACCTGTGCCGGAGTATCGTCCTGATCCCAGAGACCGGGAAAAACTGGAACGCCGCCGAAATTCCACCCCACACATGGATTGTTTCCGGCGCCCCCAGCATAGGCTTGCAGGTGTACGCCATCCACGGTGCCGGGAAGTTGGGTGTTGATTTGGGAAACCACATTCGTCCAATAACTGCTGTCGTCGAAGGCATCCGGCAGCACGTGATAGCCGAGTTGCCCGAGCATCACGCCGAACTGGACCGTGGTGGGCGAATTGAAACTATTTTCGTCGTCGAAGTCGATCGCATCCAGGGCCGGAATGGCGGCCTTCAACGCCGCAAAATCCTGATACAGGATGCTGGTCGGCCCGGTGCCCTGCGACTCGACCAAAGAAGTGATGTCCTCCCAGTCTCCATAATTTGACGAGCCGATGCTGAACGTAACCCTCTTCACCGTCCCCTGCTCCAGTTGCGCCATGTCCGCGGGAAAATCGGGATAATACTGGTTACCCACATAAACCCCGCCCGAAGTTAAGGGAAACTCTCCGTTGAAATTCAGATCGCCGGTGCTGCTGACCTCGACGCTCCAGACGATGGCTTCCGTGAAGCCGGAATTCTCAATCTCCGTGATGTTGGCCGAGGCGTTTTTGTAAAACGGGCCGCCGCCAAAAATCCCAGTAAATCCAGTCTGAGCAGATGCGTCTCTCACCGAGAAACTGACTGCCAGAAACAGCGAAAGAAAAATTGCCGCGCGACGGCAGGATGCGAACTGATGAGTACGGCATGCAGTTGGTTTTTCTACGAAATGCTCCACGGGGTCTCCTGGGAAATTTGGATGGAAGCCTAAACCGCAGCCATTGAATGCTGCCCAAGCTGCCCACGGATTATACACTCTCATGCCCAGCAAGCCGCGCGGGGCATGGCATTCCGCCTTGCCTCTGCCGCGGCGCCACGCAAATAAACGATGCGCGAACAACAAACAAAGACATTTTTATTTCAGCTCCGCTAGAAATCTCTTTTGTACAGGAGTTCATGGATAACTCTGCGGATTTCACCGTAGAAGCGATGCATTCCGGGAGAAATAGCCAACCACACTCAATCAGACCTCATCCAAGCACGCGATATTTTTGGATGGTGCGCCATGAGGTCGTCTTTGTCGTCTTGCTGGTTCTATGTTTGTGCCCTGTCGATCCTGCCGCTGGCCGGCTGTGCAGGACTGCGCCCGGCTCCCACTCCACCGCCTACGACGCCAACGTTTCAGCTCACCGTGACAGCTCCGCCTGCGGGCGAAGGGACGATCACCAGCACTCGCGCTGGCATTAGTTGTCCGAGTACCTGCACGGCGAGCTTTGCTCAGGGCACGAAGGTCACCTTGACTGCGAAGCCCGGCACCAACTATCTTTTTGGCAGCTGGAGCGGAGCGTGTACCGGCACCGGCTCTTGCAGCGTTACACTGAGCGCGCCGACGACGGTCGCGGCATCGTTCATTGCAACCGAAGGCCTGAACGTGGCGTTGGCCGGCACCGGTACCGGAACTGTCACGAGTAGACCCGCGGGAATCAATTGCCCGACAACGTGCTCGGCAACTTTCTCCGACCAAACCCCCGTCATGCTGACGGAAACCGCCGGTACCAATTCTTACTTTGGCAGCTGGAGCGGAGCCTGCACGGGTACAACTACGTGCAGCGTCACCGTAACCGCCGCGGAAAACGTCACCGCGACGTTTAACGGGCCGGACGCCTTAACGGTCACCACTTCGGGAACTGGCGCCGGAACAGTTACGAGCATGCCGGCGGGAATCAGCTGTACGTCGGGTTCGACCACAGGTTGCTCGGCAAATTTCCCACCGGGTACCCCGGTCACGCTCTCTGAATCTCCGAATACGAACGACCAGTTTTCCGGATGGACAGGCGCGTGCACCGGCACCGGCCCCTGCAGCCTTACGCTGAGCGCGGCAACCACGGCCGTAAGTGCTTCCTTCGGCCTGCCGGGCACCCTGCAAACCAGCGTGCAGCACATCATTCTGTACGCGCAGGAAAATCGTTCGCTCGATCATTACTTCGGCGCAATGGAATCGTACTGGCAGTCGATCGGGCTCCACCAGAACGACGGCGTCACTTTCGACGGACTAGCGCAGTTCAGTGGGGGAACGACTCCAACAGTGCCGGGCTGCGCCGCCGGTACCTATGGCGGTACTTGCTCGCCAGACGCGAGCAATCCAATCACTTCATTCCATCTGCAAACCGCCTGCATCGAGAACCAGAGTCCCTTCTGGAACGAAGCGCACAACCAATGGGACTATTCGGACCCCGCAGGCACTAATTCAACTGACCTCGGGGATCCGCCGCTGAACGGTTTTGCTTTCACCGCAGCGTACGATGCCGAAAGCAACGGCTTTATGGATATCGAGGGCACTCGTGCGATGGGCTACTATGATGGCGACGATCTGACCTACTACTACTGGCTGGCGTCGAATTTCGCCACGTCAGACCATTGGTTTGCGCCGACCATGTCGCGCACGCAGTTAAATCGCATGTACATCATCGGGGCGACCTCGGACGGCCACGCATATCCGATCGGGGAGGGCGGAAATATAATCGGAGGGTTGCCGGGTAATCCTGCTAACCCGAGCGACGGAAAGCAGATTCCAGCGACGCCGATCTTCGAGGATCTGCAAAGTAAAGGCATCTCATGGAAGATTTACGTTGATCCAACCGGCACGAGTTGCGAGGGAATGACTGGGTCTCAGCTTTCGTCATGCCTTACCGCTAACTCTTACATCAACGAGTTTCAGTACGAAGAGACCATTCTTAATAGCCCAACCCTGCTTGCAAACGTTCAGCCGGTTTCGCAGTTTGCCATCGACGCCCAAAATAATGCTCTGGCAGACTTTTCCTTGATCGAACCCGCTTCACCCGCTGGCCTCGACGAACATCCCTCGGATTCGGACGAGTATGCGGTCAACGTTCAGGACGGAATGGCCTATTCCGCCAACACCATCATTAACCCTCTTATGCAAAGCCCCAGTTGGAGCACTTCGGCGCTGATTTTTACTTACGACGAATGGGGTGGGCTTTACGACCACGTGCCGCCAGCGGCGGCAACCCCGCCGGGCGACTATGCCTACCCGACCGACCTAGATCCGAACCTGCATGATATCTGCACAGGCTCGGGGCAACTTGGAAGTGGAATGTGCAACTTCTCGTGGACCGGCTTTCGAGTTCCGGCGATCGTGATCTCACCATTTTCCAACAAGAACTACGTCTCCCATACGGTGCGTGACACCACCTCTGTTCTCAACCTCGTGGAAGAGCGGTTTGGCGTCGCGGCACTGACGAATCGGGACGCCGCCCAGCCGGCAATGGATGAGTTCTTCAACTACACAACCCCCCCCTGGGCGACGCCACCGACTCCGCCAACGACTCTCGAAAACAATCCTTTGCAATGTAACCAGGTCCCGCCCGCCGCGTGGAACGAACCTCCGCAGTTATCGGTTGCGGTTTCGGGTTCAGGTACGATCACGAGCAATCCGAGCGGCATCAGTTGCAGCTCCGACTACGGTTCGGCTTGCGGCTACGTATTTACTGCGGGGACAAGCGTAACGCTTACGGCTACGCCTGATAGTGGAAGCACGTTCAAGAACTGGGCAGGGGAGAACGGAGCAGCAGGACCTTGTGACAGCTCGACCTTACCGACCTGTACGATTTCGGTAGATTCTGCTGAGTACGTGCAGGCGGACTTCCAGTAAGTAGTTTCGATCGCTCTGTTTGTCCAGAGGCTGTACCGGTGCGACCTCGGACTAAGTTGTAGAGACGCATCGATGCTTCGCCGTGCTCAAGATGACAAAGTACGTGGGATAATGAACCAGTGAGCATGTTGCGCGCCGTCTGTCTTCTTCTTCTGCTTTTATTGTCGGTCTCCAGTTGTTTCGCCGTAACCCGCCATTACTACATCGCCGCTGAGGATGTGACTTGGAACTTCGCTCCGAGCCAAATGAACCTGCTGCGCGCATTGCCCATTCCGCAGCCCTGGGTAGACAAGCTCGAATGGCCGAAAACGCGGTATATCGAATATACCGACGATACTTTCACCAAAAAAAAGCCGCAGCCGGAGTGGCTGGGAATTCTCGGCCCTATTATTCGCGCTGAGGTTGGAGATGAAGTGGATGTGACGTTCCTGAACCGCACGAAACTGCCGCGTAACATGCATCCGCACGGCCTCCGCTACGACAAAAACAGCGAAGGGTCTTTCTATATTCCATTCGGTAGAGGAGACCGCATCCCACCAGGGCGGAAGTTCACCTATCGTTGGTTCGCCACCGAAGCCAGCGGGCCCGGGCCGGGACAGCCGAGTTCGATCGTGTGGTGGTATCACGCCCACGTAGACCCAGCGATGGACGTGAACGCCGGGCTACTCGGACCGATCATCGTTACGGCAAAGGGCAAGGCTAAGCCCGACGGCTCGCCCAAAGATGTGGACCGCGAATTCGTCACCGACTTTCAAATTTTTGATCAGAGGGGAGGCAAGCCCGAAGGTCTCTTCTACGCCATCAACGGATATATTTTCGGCAATCTTCCTGGCCTTGACATGCAGCGGGGCGACCGGGTGCGCTGGTATTTGCTTGCCATGGGCAATGAGATTGATTTGCACACTCCGCACTGGCACGGCGAAACCGTAAATTATGAAGGCCGGCACACCGATGTGGTCGAACTGCTCCCCGGAAGCATGAAAACAGTGGATATGATTGCGGATAATCCGGGCACGTGGATGTTCCATTGCCATGTGGGGGACCACATGGAGAATGGCATGATCGCGGTTTATACGATCTATACGCCATTCACGAGAAAATGTCCGGTGGAGTTCAGCGGATTGGAGTATTGGAACGGCCCGTCAAAAAATACTTTGACCGCCAAAAATACCAGCGACAAAACCATCACCAACCTCAATATTGCCGAAGAAGTCTTTGTTGCGCCGGGAGATTTGCGAAAGCCTTATATGATGGCCTGGCACACGGGGCAGCCGATTTCGCCAGGGCAGGAGCAAACTTTCTACAAACCTGCACTGGCCGCTAAGGACGCGGCCGGAGCTTTAGGACTAGTGTTCTTTCCCGCTTCGATTAAATATCAGGACGGGACTACCTGGGCTCCAGACAGCCGGGGCGAGTGTTTCCACATATTCTGGCGGGATGCCGAACATCCCGAGGTCCCGGTGCTTCCTCCGGTGCAAAACGAAATCAACCCGGACTGAGGCGCGGGGGCAGATTTACGGGATGTGCCGGCTTTACCCACACCGGCATTTCGAAATTAACGCGGACT
This sequence comes from uncultured Acidobacteriaceae bacterium, assembly GCA_963784095.1. Lineage (GTDB taxonomy): Bacteria > Acidobacteriota > Terriglobia > Terriglobales > Acidobacteriaceae > Sulfotelmatobacter. The sequence goes on along the minus strand of CAWAQC010000012.1, from coordinate 748,644 downwards.
AATCTGGCCGCAGAGAAGAGTCACGCCCTCCAACTGCATCCGCCGATTTAAATCATCTCCGCGAGATCGCGTGCGCAAACCTGTCCTTCCGTGTCGTCGTTTCTTGGTAAGCGCAACAATGCAGGGCGACCTCGCCACACTCTTCGCTAAAGTTTGTTTTTCCTAAGTCCGATATGGCCCTTGAATGGCAAGACACAATGTCGTCTCTTGTCAGCCCATTACATTCGTGAGGAGATACCAATGTCGACATCCGCAGTTTCAAGTGCTTCACTAAACCAGCAGTTGCAGACGTATTTTCAGGGTCGGCAATCCGATCAGCGCCAACTGGGCCAGGCTCTCCAGTCAGGCGACGTCAGTGAGGCCGAGACCGATTTCAACAACATTACCGCGCTTGGGCAAAATGGTCCCTTTCCGACCGGGGAACCCTACGCGAACAGCCAGCGCGAGCAGGATTTCGCTTCCATCGGCCAAGCTTTGCAAAGCGGGAACCTGGCGGGCGCTCAACAGGCCTTTAGCCAACTGCAAAGCACATTCAGCCATACCACGTCAGAGTCGGGTTCTGGCACGGGATCGAGTGGAGGTTCCAGCGGTGGTCCGGAAATTGTGCTCAATCTCAGCGCCCCCGCAAGCTACAGCACTACTCCGGAGCAGATCACGATCAACCTCAGCAACTCAACCAGCGGCGGCGGCGAGCAGCTCTCGCTCAGCGTTGGCAATCAGGGCTCCAGTCCAGAGCAGGTTACGTTGAACCTGCCTTCCAACAGCAACGAGCAGGTGGATTTGAACTTGCTGGACGCATCCGCCGGCACATCGAGCACAACCGGTTCGGGCATCAACGTTTCTGCGTGAAATTCCAAGCCGCCGGTGCGGTGAGCGGGAATAAGCCCTCCCCAACGCTCACTGCGCCGGCGGAATCTTACCCACTCAGTTCCAAGTTTTTCCTGCAACTCGCTCCTTCGCGCTTAGAATAAAAAACGTTCTGCGCGCAAGGAGATCTCACATGAAACCCAGACTAGCCTTTCTGATTGCGGCGCTGTTTTCGCTATTTGTGTTCGCGGCTGCTCAGGATCGCAACCAACCCTCGGCGCGTTCCGAAGAACGCATCACCCGCGAAGTTCGCCATGCACTTCTCATGCTCCCGTACTTCGGAGTGTTCGACAACATTGCTTTCAAGGTCGAAGGCAGTACGGTGACGCTGCTCGGGCAGGTGGTTCGCCCAACGCTGAAGTCAGATGCCGAGAACTCCGTGAAGCACATCGAAGGAGTTGATAAGGTTAACAACCAAATTGAGGTGCTTCCCCCATCGCCCATGGATAGCCGCTTGCGCCGGCAATTATTTCGTGCGATTTACGGGTATCCGGCGCTGCAGAAATATGCCTTGGGAGTGCAGAAGCCGATTCGCGTCATCGTGAACAACGGCCGCGTCGAACTGGATGGCGTGGTCGACAGCGAAGGTGATAAGAACCTTGCCAACATGCGGGCGAACGGTGTGCCCGGAATTTTCTCAGTCACGAATAATCTGCGAGTGGAATCATCGAAGTAAGGTCACCGAAGTAAAGTCGTCGAAATAAAGTCGTCGAAATAAAGTCCGACGTTGAAGCGCGGAACTGATGCCGTTCTCAGGCTTTCCCGAAGGGATCTTCGAGCGATGGGCTCTGCGGCGTGAACAACTCGGCGCCGTCTTCCGTGATGTGCATGTCGTCTTCCAGGCGGATACCGAATTCCCCACGAATGTAAATGCCGGGTTCGTCGCTGAATGTCATATTCGGCTGGAGCTTCGCGCTATTGCCACGCACCAAATAGGTCCACTCGTGCATGTCCATGCCGATGCCATGACCCAGCCGGTGAGCGAAATATTTGTAATCCGGGCCGTAGCCGGCGTCAGTAATCACTTTTCGCGCAGCGGCATCGACCGCGCCACATTCGCCGCCGGGATGCGCGGCCGCCAGAGCCGCGGCCTGCGCCCGATGCACGATATCGAAGACTTTCTTCATCTTGTCGGAAGCTTTTCCCAGCACGAACGTGCGCGTGATGTCCGATTGATAGCCTTCGACGGTGCAGCCGTCGTCGATCATAATGATCGAGCTTTCACGAATCACCTGCGGCGTCGTTGAGCCGTGGGGTAGTGCTGTGTACTCTCCCACTTGCACGCTGGCTTCGCCGGGAAAACCAAGCTTCTCGTAGGCCGAAGCAATTAATTCCGCAACTTGCTGCTGAGTCATGCCTTCGCGTAGCGCGCGATATACGGCTTCGTAGGCGCTCAGAGTTACCTGGTTGGCGAGACTCATGAGAGCAAGCTCATGCGCGCTCTTGATCATGCGGCAGCCGGCGGTGACCGGAGTCGCGCTTACCAGCATCGACTGCGGCGCAGCTTTCCCAATGCCATCGGAAAAGACGTACCGGATCGTCTCCTCAATGCCTAGCGTGCCCGTGGAAATGCCTCGATCGCGCAGTCCTTCGGCAAGGCGCTGGTAAGGGCTTTCGTCTTCCTGCCACGTGCGCAGATCGGGCTGTTCGCCGCCCGGCGCGCCAGAAAGCTGTTCGCGGGCGCGCCCTTCTTCAAATGCCGGACACACGTGGAATGCCGGGCTTCTGGCAGGCAGAACCACCGCGAACAGCCGTTCGCCGCCCCACCACTGAATGCCAGTGAAATACTTGAGCGATGTGCCTTCCATCAGCACAATCGCATCGAGGCTGTTATCGGCCATCAGCTTGTGGGCGCGTTCCTGCCGAGCAGTTCGCTCGTCGCGGCTGATGGGAGTGGCTTCACTGGCGCGGGATTTCAACGAGGCGATCGAATGAGGAGTCGAGTCACGAGCCGGCTTCCGCGTCAAACCTGCGAATGCAGGTAAAGATGACGACATTGCGGCCCCCGCCGCAACCCCGCTTGTTCCCAGAAAACGCCGGCGTGAAATCATGAACCCTCCACCGTGCGAATGCGAATTGACTCATTATAGGGCTAAGCTATTGGCACTTACGTGGCGGCAACAGGTTTTCAATGCGCAGGCTGTGGAGAATGGAACTGGACCACGGTCGATGAATCCGCGGGACGTCGGCAGAGCTACGTCGAAGACTGCCAGGTGTGCTGCAAACCCAATTTGCTGCGGATTGAGTACGACCGGCACAATGGAGAATTTGTCGTTAGCGCCTTCCTAGAGTAACTCGAAAGCTGGCTCACAAGTGGTTTTGGGAAGGGCACGACTTCAGTCGTGCCGTCCAAGTCCTATAAAAAACGCGGGCTTTAGCCCCTGAAGGAGCCGGAGGTTTACTTCCTCAGTCCATTATGAGACAGCTTCTCCCCAGTTCGAAGGCCAGAACCGAGCGGACCCAAATCATAATTCGCATCCTCGCACATTCGCGTTATATTTAGCTGCTTACCAGAGTCGACCTTCAAAAGGGGGCAGCCGATGGCAACCAGCTACACGGGCAGTGGACGGATGGTCGCGCACAACATGGTCACAACGCAGTTCGAGTTGGATGGTTTTCGAGTCACTCGTACCCTGGGCGTGGTGCGGGGCATTGTAGTGCGCTCGCGCTCGATCTTCGGCACCATCGGTGCCGGACTGCAGACGCTGATTGGCGGAAATATTACGCTGCTTACGAATTTGTGCGAGAAGACTCGCGGTGAAGCTTTCGATCTGATGCTGATGCATGCCGCGGAACTGGGCGGCAATGCTGTGGTTGCGGCGCGCTATGACGCCACCGAAATCATGCAGGGTGTCACGGAAGTACTCGCCTATGGCACCGCAGTCTTCGTCGAACCAATTAAGTGAGCGAGAGCCCGACCTGATTCGCGAACTAACTACGTTTAATTCCTCAGCGTCTTGCCGGTCTTGAGCGTGTATTGAATTCTCTCCTGCGTTTTTTTCTCGCCGCACAGCGATTTGAAAGCCTCGCGTTCGAGATCGAGAATGTACCGTTCGCTCACCGGAGTACCGGGAGTGACGTTGCCTCCGCAGAGAACTTCGGCGATCTTGCCGCCCAGCTTCACTTCGTAATCCGTGACATAACCGCCCTGCTGCATCAGATGCACACCCAACTTCAGCGTAGCCAGTAGGTTTTCGCCCGGAGCAGGAATGTCTGTTCGCGGAACCGGCGGCTCATATCCGGCGCGGAACAGTTCCAGCGCGCGCGCCTTGGAGTCGGAAAGCACACGCTCGCGACTCATGGTGATGCGGTCACTGTCATTCACAAAGCCGAGACTGCGAGCCTCGTGCACCGATGTAGCCACTTTCGCAGTTGCAATGGTTTCAAAAACGCGTTTCATGGCGTCGAGCATCTCGACCGAGCCGGCGAGCGCTTCGTTGGACCCTTTGCCGCCGCGCGCAGCTGATGCGCTGTCGACGGCGCGCAGCAACATCTCTTTGCAACCACCGCCGCCGGGGAGCAAGCCGACTCCGACTTCGACTAATCCGGCGTAAAGTTCGGCATGAGGCTGGCGCGCGGCGGCGTGCAGCGAAAGCTCTGTGCCGCCACCTAGGCATAATCCGAACGGCGCGGATACGACGGGTTTCGGCGAGAACTTGATCGCCTGCGTCATCCCCTGGAATTCGCGAATAGCAAGATCGACATCATCCCACTCATCTTCCTGAACGCTCATCAACAGCAGCATGAGATTTGCGCCGACCGAGAAATTTGCGGCGTCGTTGGTGATGACGAAGGCGTCGAAGTTATCGCCGGGACCATTGGGCTTCAGGGTTTGACTAATAAACCCAACGATGTCGCTGCCCAGAGTGTTCATTTTGCTGTGGAACTCGATGCAGCCGACGCCGTCACCAAGGTCGACCAGCGACGCCCCGGAATTCTTCTTCACTACTCCGTTCGATTTCTTCGCGGCTGTAACCGACCAGACTCCGGCTGGAACTTGTACTGGTTGCCAGTTTTCAGTCTTGAGATCGAAAAATCTGCGGCCCGAAACCGATTTGGTATCGTCGAGGTACCACTCTTTGTGCCCGGCAGCGAGCAGCTTTTCCACGTTCGTCGCAATCGGCTTACCTTCTTTTTTCATGCGGGCAACGGTGGGTTCCACGCCGGCAGCATCCCAGAGTTCGAACGGGCCGAGTTCCCAGTTGAAGCCGAGCCGCATGGCGCGGTCGATTTCGACGATGGAGTCAGAGATCTCCGGAACGCGGTTCGCGGAGTACGTCCACAAATCAGAGAGAGCAGCCCAGAGAAATGCACCCTCCTTGTCGCCCTTCTGCGGATCGCCGCCCTCGAGACCAAGCAACATGCGGAGCCGCGCGCCGGTTTCTTCGATGTTCTTCGCCATATCGAGCGCGGGAAACTTCGGCTTGCTTCGCGGATGGTATCCCAGAGTCTTCCAGTCGAGCGCGAGGCGCTCGTCTTCTTTGCCCGGCTCTTCTTTGCTTGCCTCTTCTTTGTTTGGTTCGGCGGAAGAGGCCCGTCCTGCACTCTTTTTGTAAAATCCACCTTTGGTTTTGTCGCCCAACCATTTGCGTTCGACCATCTGCGTGAAGAAATCTGGAAGGCGAAGTTCGCTGCGTTCGTCATGAACGTTCGTGGTCATGTTCGCCACCACGTGGCCCAGAATATCCAGACCTACCAAGTCGATGGTGCGGAAGGTGGCTGACTTCGGCCAGCCCACGGCTTGTCCGGTCAGCGCATCGACCTCCTCAATGCTGAGGTCCATCTCCTGCATCAGGCGCATGACGTTCAACACCGAGAATGTCCCGATGCGATTGCCGATAAAGTTGGGTGTGTCTTTCGCCAGCACAACCCCCTTGCCGAGCCGCACATCGGAAAAGTGCGATACCGCTTCAATCGCAGCTCGATCAGCATCCGGAGTGGGGATTAGCTCCAGAAGCCGCATGTAGCGGGGCGGATTGAAAAAATGCGTTCCGAACCACGAGCGCCGAAAATCCTCCGGAAATCCTTCGCTAATTTTGCCCACTGGCAATCCGCTCGTATTGGTGGTGATGATCGTCCCTGGTTTGCGGACCACGTCGACTTTGCGCAGCAGGGCGCGCTTGATCTCGAGATTTTCCACGACTGCCTCGATGATCCAGTCGACGCCGGCAAGCTTTGGCAAATCGTCGTCAAAGTGTCCCACCGTAACCAAACGCGCCAGCGAAGGCTCCATGAAAGCGGCGGGTTTGGATTTCTTCGCAGACTCCAGGCCCGCGGCAGCAATCTTGTTCCGCGCCTCAGGCGCGGCGCCCGCCGGGACATCGGGCGGAACAATATCGAACAAGAAGCTCGGAACCCCGGCATTGGCAAAATGCGCAGCGATGCGCGCGCCCATGGTTCCGGCGCCGAGGATTGCAACCTTATGAATACATTTCATCAATCGGCCTCAAAGATTTTTCAAATCACAAGCGGAAGAATCAGACTACGGCAGTTTATCGACTGCCCAGTCATTATTGCTAGTGTTCACGATCACAATGCTGGAAAATTCGCGGTGCAGCTTGTTCGATCCTCGACTCACCAGCACAACCGGAAATTCATAACGCCCCCGCCTGACGCGCTTACCCCGATTAATCTCGTAGCCGGAAGGCTCGGAGGCGGAAAAAAATTTGTCCAGTCCGTCCGGATTTATGCCTTTCTTTGCCCGCTCGGTCAGCAGTGCAATTCCATTTTCTCCATCGCCCGATTGCCACGCCTGCAGAAAGCGGTCGGCAGCGGCAAGCGCGGAGAGATAACCCGAATCCAGAGAGGCCGCACGTGGAACTTTCGCCGTTGACGGAAGGGAAAAAGTCAGAAGGACGAAGCTTGCGCCCAAAAGCTGAACCTGCCGCGAGAACATGAAGTCCATTATGCGGGAAGAAGTCGAAGGACGAGAGGAGTCCCGCCAGAGACCGATGGCAATCAAGGTTCAGGATGCTCGTCCAAATACTCCTTCGCTTTTCGCACCATTTGTTTCTCTCCTTTGTAAGCGAGCAAGCGCGCAGCCTCCTCCAGTTTGACCCATAGAGCGCGTCCGACCTCAATTCGCATTTCAGCAGCAATATCGTTAATGCGCCCGGAGCGATAACCCATCAGATAGAAGCTTACAATCTTGAAAACGCGTTCGCCGCCAGCCCAGGTGCGCGTATAGATGTATTTGATGTCGCCCAGTTTCGTGATTACGTCGGCAGTTACTCCAGTTTCTTCGAAGACTTCGCGAAGTGCAGTCTCAACTGGCTTTTCGCCGGGATCGACCGCCCCTTTCGGCAACGCCAGCACCGGCTTTGCTATTTTTGAACCTCGCTTCACCGGATTCGCCGCCCTCTTGGTCACTTCCGGCAGCTCAATCGCTGCAATCCACCACTCGCCGTCGCGTTCGCGGAGTACCACCCCTCCCGCGGAGATTTCCCGTTCCATAACGCTAAAGTAGCAGTATTGCAGGACTTAGTCACCTTCCCAAAAAGAGCGGTAATCCTGCCGTAACCACAGTAGAGGCCGTAAGTAACACATGTAGCACCAACGGGCACTACACATTTTTCAACCAGCTGGCATCATAGCCATGAGCAATTGGGTAGGCAGAAACGTGGGGTTGCAGTGAAGAGTCTGGACAGAATCATGCGCTCGGTGCAGGCTTTTGGCCGGGAACTGTCCGGCAAGCCCGCAGCCCCCGAGGCTAAGAAGCTTCCAACCATCGGAGTCGCGCTCGGTGGCGGATTTGCCCGCGGCATCGCCCACGTTGGTGTTCTCAAGGTTCTCGAAGAAGAGGGAATTCCGGTTCGCGTCATTACGGGAACCAGCGTTGGCGCGCTGATTGGCGCCGCCTACTGCAGCGGTGTCTCCATAGAAGAACTCGAACAGATGGCGCGGTCAGTGCGTTTTACTACCTTCGCCCGCTGGACGGTCTCTCGATACGGCTTTGCTTCGAACGACCGCATGGCCGCCTTTCTGAACCGCACTTTAAAAGTGAAAACCTTCGAGGAGTTGCGCATCCCTCTGGGTGTAACGGCGACCGATTTCAATAGCGGCGAAGGAGTGGTTTTCCATTCCGGATCAATTATCGATCCAGTTCGCGCCAGCTGCGCCTACCCCGGAATGTTTTTGCCGGTAAATATTCGCGGCCGCTGGCTGGTCGATGGCATGCTTTCTCATCCCGTCCCGGTCCATCCTTTACACGAAATGGGCGCGGACCGTGTGATTGCGGTTCACCTGAAGGGGCAGTGGTCGAAGAACGGCGCTCCTCGCCATTTGTTCGACGTGATTGGCCAATCGTTTGCCATCGCGCAAGACATGACTCGTCACCTGTGGCTGGGCGCGGCAGATATTGTGGTCGAGCCCGATGTAGCTGGCTTCGCATACGACGACTTCAAACGTTTTGCCGAACTCATTCGCGGCGGCGAATTGGCCACGAGGCAAGCCCTGCCGGAAATTCGCAAGTGGCTGGAAACCCCAGCCGAGACGCCAGTTCGATCGAAAGCGCATGGCGCGGCGGTCGCCTCTGCGCCCATGCCGGCTGACTGATCGATAGCGGCCTTCAGCCTTCCTCGACCACCGCGATACCATTTCCTTCGAGATCGCGGATCTCAAAATATCGAATACCTTTTCGAGCTTCCTTAGCGGCTCCGGCGTTGACCCCGCAGGTTCCCAATTGGGTAGTGTCCCCATTTCACCGCAAAGAGGCACTAGGATCACGAAGAAAGCGGAGAACCATAGCCTTCGTGGTAGACGAATTGGGACACCCCCCCAACTGATCAAAGTTGACAGGGGCATAGACACGAGCCTAGAATACTGACTAGTCTGACTAGACATAAGGTGTTATGCAATGGCGAGATCATCGAAGCCGGTTCATGAAGCAGTTACCACTCTTCCTCAGCCCGATTCGTGGCAGGTTCAAAGCGCCAAAGCTCGCTTCAGCGAAGTCTTCCGCAAGGCGCGAACTGAGGGTCCTCAACGCATCACACGGCAGGGCAAAGAGGGCGTCGTGATGGTCGCCGAGGAGCAATTCGACCGGCTCGTGGGTAAGTCGCGTCAGCCCAGGAATATCGTGGACTTTTTCCGGCAATCCCCGATGGTGGGACTGGAACTCGACCTGAAGCGGGACCGAAGCCCGGCTCGCGACATCGACCTATGAGCGGGTTTCTACTGGATACGAATTGCATCTCCGAGTTGATCCGTAGCAAGCCGGAACCCCGCGTGATGGACTGGATGAGAGCCGCGAATGAGAGCCTGCTTTATTTAAGCGTTTTGACGCTGGGGGAGATTCGCAAGGGCGCAGCCACGCTTGCTCAAAGCAGGCGCCGGACTTACCTCGAGAGTTGGCTGGAACTCGAATTGCAAGTTCGATTCTCCGGAAGAATCCTGGCGATCGATCGCGCTGTTGCAGATCGATGGGGATGGCTGACTGCCGAGGCCCAGCGTAAGGGAAGGTCTCTCTCGGCCATCGACGGCTTGCTGGCCGCGACCGCGCTTCACCACAACCTTACTATCGTCTCCCGTAATGTCAGCGACTTCATTAACACGCAAGTGCCGGTATTGAACCCATGGGAATCGTGACACTCAACTTACGCCACGGCCGCTAGTTTCTCCGCCTCTTCGCAAATCCTCTTCCACGCATTTTCTACATGCCGCGCTTGCGTATTAGTCTGGCCGACGCACAAGCGCAAAGTTAGTTTGCCGTCCAATTTTGTGTGCGTGAGAAACAGATCGCCGATGCGATTGAGCCGGTCCATGATGGTTTGATTGGCCTCGTCCCCGCCTTTGTGTCGAAAGCAGACCAGATTCAGCGGAACCGGTGCGGCGAGGTCGAAATGTTTGTCATCGCGTACCCACCCGGCAAATTGCTGCGCCAGCCGAACGTGTTCACGAATGTGATATTGCAGTCCTTCCACGCCATAATGGCGAATCACAAACCACAATTTGAGCGAACGGAAACGCCGGCCCAGCTGAACATGCCAATCGCGATAATCAATGACCGCGCCCGATTCCGTGGCCTGATTGCGCAGGTATTCCGGCAGAATGCTCAGCGTGTTAATGAGCGCCTCGCGGTCGGCAACCCAGAAGCAGTTGCAGTCGAAGTTGGTGAACATCCATTTATGTGGATTGAAGTTATAGCTATCGGCAAACTCGACTCCATTTTGCAAATGGCGGAATTCGGGGCACAGCATCGCACTTCCTGACATGGCTGCATCCACGTGCAGCCAAAGATTGTGCTGGCGGCAAACCTCAGCAATCTCGGCGACCGGATCCATGGCGTTCGAAGAAGTCGTGCCCACCGTCGCACACACAAAACTGGGAACGAGCCCGTCTCGCTTGTCGGTGTCGATTTGTTTGGCAAGCGCCTCCGGCCGCATGGCAAAATTTTCGTCCACTTCGATGAGTCGCAGATTCGAGCTGCCGATCCCAGCAATCATCGCAGCCTTCTGCAGCGACGAATGGGTTTGCGTGGAGGCGTAAGCCACGATTTTCCCGTCGCATCCTTTTTGATTGCTGGTGTAGTTTGTGGCGCGTTCGCGCGCGGCCAGCAACGCGCATAGCGCGGCGCTCGATGCCGTGTCTTGAATCACTCCGCCGCCAGTGCTCGATGACAAGAATTTTTCCGGCAGGCCGAGCATGGGCACGAGCCAATCGAGCACATGCGTTTCCAACTCGGTGCAGGCTGGGCTGGTTGACCACAACATGCCCTGCACGCCCAAACCCGAAGAAAGCAGGTCCCCGAGAATTCCTGGCCCGGATGCGTTGCAGGGAAAATAAGCGAAGAAATTCGGCGACTGCCAATGGGTAACGCCAGGAAGAATGATTTGCTCGACGTCTTTCAAGATGGCCTCAAACGGCTCGCCTTGTTCCGGGGGATTCTCCGGCAGCGAAGCGCGAATCTGCCCCGGCTTCACCTGCGAGAGCACGGGCATGGATTCGACGCGGGATTGATAGTCGGCGATCCAGTCAATCACATCGTGCCCATGACGCCGAAATTCCTCCGGCGTCATGTGAAAATAATTTTCTTCAGGCAAAGCTCGGCCTCGGAGGGGAAAGTTAGTCAGCTCAACTGACCGAAATATACTCTCGTTTTATATTCAAAAGTCGTCATGCCGTTGACCGCGTGAGCTTCGAATATTTGCCGTAGCTCTCGCAGCATCGGCGCATGTTGCGGATGATCCGGTCCTGGGGCATACGAGGACGAAAGCAGCCGGCCTTCCACCCCCGCATAATCAAACTCCTGCTGCATGTCGAAAACTCTTTCCTCAAAAGCTGCAGGATCGAAGAATTGATTGATTTCCGCCGTGGTGCGCTCGTGGCGGATATCCTGATAGTCCGTTCCGTACTTGAGAAGCAGGCTCTCATAATCGCGCAAGAAGGCGGTCGAGTCGGTCACTCGCTCGTTCCAGATCAAGACCAGCCAACCGCCAGGTTTCAAAATGCGAACAAACTCTGCCCGAGCGCTGTCGCGAGTAAACCAGTGTGCAGCCTGCGCTGCGGTAATGAAATCTACACTTTCGTCGGACAACGTGGTCGCCTCGGCGGTTCCCGCAACCGCAGTGAATTTCGGAAACCTCGCCAGCAGGCGTTCACCGGCTGTCCGCATTTCGGCATTCGGCTCCACGCCGAATACCGCATTTCCATTCTCCAGCAGCAAACGGGTCCAAATGCCGGTACCGAAGCCGATGTCTGCCACAATGTGCCGGTTCGACAAACCGCACTCATTCTTCAGCGTCTGCAGTACCTCCGGAGGATATCCCGGCCGGTAGCGCACATAGTTCTCAACCCGGTCGGAGAAGCGGCTGGTCGCATTGGAAGCTGGCATAAGATTAAAAGTGGCAAGTTTTTTCATCTTGCCAGAAAGCTATTTTAATTGCAGGATAGCTACATTGTCCCCTGCCCGGTTTCCTGTCTCCACCCCGGGCCCTTAGCAAAAAATTGCGGCGAAGCCGCTGAAAGACTCCTCCAAGGTTGACTGAGTTACCATTTCAATCGAGCGATTTAATCGAATTCAATCGAGCGATTGATTCGAGATATGAAAGTCTAGTCACATGAGAGTCGTGATTAAAGTCGGTACCAGCCTGATCGCCCCCGGAGGGCAGATCGACGCGAACCTGCTGCGCGCCATGGTCGATCAATTCGACCTGAGCCAGAACGAATATTTAATCGTGACCTCCGGCGCCATCGCCGCAGGAATGTCTGGGCTCGCACTTAGCAAACGTCCCAGCGATGTTCCCGGCATGCAGGCCTGCGCAGCAGTTGGGCAAAGCAAGCTGATGCACACCTACGAGCGCTTGTTTTTCGGCAAGAAAGTGGTCGCGCAGTTGCTTCTTTCCAGTGACGATTTCACGTCGCCCATCCGCTACCGCAATCTGCAGAACGCGCTCGCCGAACTCTTATCGCTTGGCGTGGTTCCGATCGTCAATGAGAATGACAGTGTCTCGGTGCGCGAGTTAGTGGGTGCATTCGGCGACAACGACGAGCTCAGCTCTCTTCTCGCCACCGCGGTAAAAGCTGACTGGCTCCTGCTGTTGACCGATGTTGACGGCTTCTACATGCCCAATGGAAGCAAAGGTTTGCGCAAAAAAACGAAATTGGTACGTACCGTGCGCAAGCTAACCCCCGCTCTCGAGGCGCAGTGCAACGGAAAGAGCCCGCTTGGACGCGGAGGTATGATTTCAAAATTGCGTGCTGCAAAACTGGCAAGCGAAGCGGGAGTGCATGTGGCCATTGTCAATGGCCGGCATCCCCAGGGCATTAAACTGGCAATGGAACGCAAGACTGGAACCTACTTCCCGCCACCCACTCAAAAAACAGTCAGCCGGAGAAATGGACGAAGATGATGGCAACCACGGTCGCAAACGCGGTAAGCACCCGAGAGAAACTTCTGCGCGCACGCGAGGCCGCGGCAAAGTTGGCGCTGCTCCCGACGAGCGAGAAGAATGCGCTGTTGCTGGCGATAGCTACCGCACTTGAAAATCACTCCGAGTCGATACTGCAAGCGAATTCCGAAGACGTTAAAAACTCCGGCCTCGAAGGCGCGATGCGCGACCGCCTGCTGCTCACTCCCGAGCGAATTAGGGAAATGGCTCAAGGAGTGCGCGACGTTGCGGCCTTGCCCGATCCTATTGGCGAAACCTTGGCCGAGTGGACGCGCCCGAACGGCCTACGGATTCGCAAAGTTCGCGTGCCCTTGGGTGTAGTCGGAATCATTTATGAATCGCGTCCCAACGTTACGGTCGACACGGCTGTGCTCGCGCTCAAAACTGGAAATGCAATTGTGCTGCGCGGCGGCAAAGAAGCGGCGCGAAGCAACCGCGAACTCGTCAAGATCCTTTCTGCCGTGCCTGGAATCCCCGAGGGAGCAATCGAATTGCTCGATTCGAGCACCCGCGAGTCGGTGCAGGAGCTGATCAAGGCTCGCGGGTTAGTGGACGTGATCATTCCTCGCGGCGGCGCCGGGCTGATTGCCTTCGTTACCGAAAATTCCTCTGTGCCCGTGATCGAAACCGGGGCAGGGAACTGCCACATTTTCGTCGACGAATCTTCCGACTTCGAGATGGCCGATCGCATCGTGATCAACGCCAAAACGCAGCGGCCCTCAGTCTGTAATTCTGCCGAGAAGTTGCTGGTTCACGAAAACATCGCGGCGGAATACCTTCCGAGAATTGTGAAGAAGTTGCTCGACGCGGGCGTCGAGGTCCGTGGAGACGATACATCGCGCCTTTTGTCGCACAGCGCCAATATCCAACCAGCGTCAGAGCAGGATTGGGGCGAAGAATACCTGCGGCTCTGCATGGCGGTGCGCGTAGTCGCTGATGTTGACAACGCCATTGCCCACATCAACCGCTATTCGACAAAGCACTCCGATTCCATCGTCACGCGCAACGAAGAAAACGCCCGCAGATTTCTGCGTGGGGTCGATTCAGCCGCCGTCTACTGGAATGCCTCGACGCGATTTACCGACGGCGCCGAGTTCGGCTTTGGCGCGGAAATGGGCATCAGCACGCAGAAGTTGCACTGCCGCGGCCCTTTCGCGCTGGCCGAACTGACTTCCTCGAAGTACGAAATCGTTGGAACCGGGCAGACCCGCTGACGCGTTCATCGCCAGACTGGAACCCGCATCAGGTCAAAGTGATGATCGTATGTCGTGCCGCAACGGTAGAACCCACGCCTGTGCTACCTTACTACCTTCCGCAACAGGAGCCTCATGCGAGTCCTCTCGACAACTTTATTTTCATTCGCGCTGCTGGTTTCGGCTTCCTCGACTCCAATTCGTGATTCTGCGTCCTCGTCCAACGCGTCCATGTTCGGCTTTCGCAACTCCTCGGCCGAAAACGCTACAGAAGCCCTTTTTCTTGCCGTTCCCGATCCCAAGCTGGCCGAGGAACATCTGCGCATTCTGACCAAAGCTCCGCACATGGCGGGAACGCCAGAAGACAAAACGACTGCCGACTACGTCACGCAAAAATTTCGTGGAGCTGGGCTGGAAACCGACATTGTCGAATATAAAGCCTGGTTCAACTATCCGCAGGAGATCAGCGTCGATATCACGGCGCCTGCGGGAGTGGAAATGCATGGTCCCACGCGCGAGCATGTCGATGCAGACCCTTACGACGATGATCCGCGGGTTGTGATGCCATTCAACAGCATGTCGCCCTCGGGAGATCTGGAAGCCGATGTGATTTACGCCAACTACGGCACGCCCGATGATTTCGACAAGCTCGCACAAATGAACATCGACGTGCGCGGCAAGATCGTGCTGGTGCGCTACGGGCAGAATTTTCGCGGCGTGAAGGTATTCGTTGCGCAGGAGCGCGGCGCGGCGGGCGTGATCATTTATTCGGATCCTTACGACGATGGCTGGCGCCGCGGCGACAAATATCCGGTCGGCCCATGGCGCCCGGATACCGGCGTGCAGCGCGGTTCTGTCGGCTATATGTTCGAATTTCCAGGTGATCCTACTACCCCAGGAATTGCGTCGCTGCCCTCGTTGCCCGAGAGCAAGCGCATCTCTCCTGAGCAATCCGCGCAGATGCCGAAAATCCCGGCCACTCCACTCTCCTATCATGACGCGTGGCCCATTCTGCAAAACCTTGGCGGCCCCGATTCGCCTCGCGACTGGCAGGGTTCGTTGCCCTTCACTTATCACGTAGGCCCTGGGCCGGTGCGGGTGAAAATGCACCTCAAGCAGGATTATCAATTTCGCCCGCTCTGGGATGTGATCGGCCGCATACCGGGCAGCGATGCGCCGCAAGAACAAGAATGGGTGGTCGCCGGCAATCATCGCGACGCCTGGGTTTACGGTGCGGTGGATCCAAACAGCGGTACGGCAGCTATGCTTGAAACTGTGCATGGCATCGGCGAGTTGTTGAAATCGGGATGGAAGCCCAAGCGGACGATGATTTTTGCCAGTTGGGACGGCGAAGAAGAAGGCTTGATGGGCTCGACTGAGTGGGCGGAAGACCACGAAGCCGAACTCGCGAAGGCCCCCGCATATTTCAATATGGATGTCGGCGTCTCGGGAACTAAATTTGGAGCTTCCGCGGTCCCGAGTTTAAAACAATTTTTGCGCGACATCGCCAAAGCTGTCCCGAGCCCAAAAGGCGGAACCGTTTACGAAGCCTGGCAAAAAGCTGACCAGACGGGTTCTGGTTCGCCGCAGTCCGCCGCGGAATCAGATTCGCGGCGTAGGCCGGCAGCTACCGCCGAGAACGATGTGCGAGTCGGCGACCTGGGCAGCGGCTCCGATTACAGTTCTTTTCAGCAGCACCTGGGCGTGCCTTCCACCGATATCGGTTCAACTGGGCCTTATGGCGTCTATCACTCCACCTTTGATGATTTCACCTGGTTCAAGAAATTCGCCGATCCGGATTTTGTTTATGAGCAGCAGATGGCGAGGGTTTTCGGACTGGAAATGCTGCGCATGGCCGACGCTGACGTGCTGCCTTACGATTACGAAGAGTACGGCAAAGAAGTTGCCACATATATTGACGCTGCGGCGAAGCGAGCGGAAAGCAAGCTCGGACCGCACGCGCTTGATTTCGACAGAGCCGCCACAGCCGCCAGGCATTTTCAAGAGGCGGGTGCGAAGGTTCTCGCAAGAGAAAAGAATCCGCCCCGGGACGCGGAGCGCCTGAACCAGGCCCTGCTGGGGGCTGAACGCGCTTTGCTGGTGCCCGAAGGATTGCCGCACCGTCCCTGGTTTCGCCATGCGATTTATGCCCCAGGCGAATACACGGGCTACGCAGCAGTGGTGATTCCGGGTGTGAATGAAGCCATCGACAAGGGCGATGCCGCGCGTGCTCGAGAACAGTTGGCCGTTCTTACAGCTGCGCTGGAACGAGCGGCCAAAGATTTGCAAGGCTATAAATGAAGCGATCTGCAGAAAGCTAGCCGAAGGTCGATGTCATGCCCGACCGAAGAATTTCTTGGGAGGGAATGCCTTCTAGGCAGCGGCGGCGGGCATCCGCGGAGCGAGGCTCCGGGTGGCAATGCAGGCAGTATGGCAGAGGAATATTCCAGGACTCAGTACCGCTGTTCATCGAAAACTGAGTAGCGATGAACTGGAGGGTCGTGCCGCAATCCAAACACAATTTCGGCGAAGATGGTTCTTTGCTCTTGGCCCGAAGCAACTCTCGTAAGGAGTTGCGAATAGCTTCTCTGTCCAGCCTTCGAGATATCGACATCTCGTCCCAACTTTCAAAAATTCCGCTATCTAAACGATAGACGCGACTCCGGAACTCGTCTGTCGGACTAACCACTAAGCATGGTCCGATAGCGCACCATGCTTAGACTGATTCCCGTTTCCAAATTGCTGTGCGCCTGCGCATGAGGTCGTAGCATTCGCAGGCGGCATCTTCCAGCCGATGCCGATCTTCAATATCCACCGAGCCACGGTTATACGTGATGAGACCGGCACTCTGCAGTATCCCGGCGGCAACGGTGACGCTGGAACGGCGGGTGCCAAGCATGTGAGATAGGAGTTCGTGGGTCAACGGAATATTTTCACTCCCAATACGGTCTTGCGTCATGAGCAGCCAGCGTGCGAGTCTTTCTTCAACTTCGTGCAGCCGGTTGCAGGCCGCAACTTGCGCTCCCTGCATGGCCATTATTTGCCCGTATTGCAGGACCCGCCTCTCCAAAACCGGGCATTGCTTTAACATTCGCATGAAGCCTTGGCTGGTAACACGAAAAGCTGTGCCCTCAACCTGAACGATTAATCGCCCAATGCTGGTTTTGAGCCCCGCCGCGAGCGGCAACGCGGTGCAGCCCTCCTTGCCCGATATGCCGACTTCCACACTCTTTCCCTCCCGCATCGTGCAGAGGACCGAAACTAAGCCACTATCGATGAAATATGCGTACTTGATCGGCTCTTCAACTTCCTCCAGCACATCATGGGTGCGCAGTTGCAGGAACGTAAGCTGAGGAAAGATAAACTTGCATTCTGCGGACGGAAGACCAAGCAGAAGCTCGTTCCGGATCGGATTTCCTTCTATTTCGGGAACGGGACCATGATTTACTTTGCCCAGAAGGGCTTTCTTTGCCATAACGGCTCCTTTGCATCGAAGACCAGCGAAAAAAACGCTGTCTGATTTCGCAAGGACCCGTCGCCCAAAGGGCGCGGCGGAAGAATTGCTAGAAGAGACTCCTTGAGTATACTCCCTGGTTCTTGCCTTTCTTGTGTGCGCTAGCGTACGGTGCCGACTGTATTGCTGCTTTCAGCAAACCTCCTAAACTCTCTATAGCTGTTAGTTGAAGGTATGCGAGAAATCTGGCTTATGTGAATTCTGTCCTCCTTGCCGACGATAGCGCCGTGGTAAGGAAGACGTTGCGCGAGATATTCGAGGGGTCCGGATGGACTGTTTGCGCGGAAGCCTCAGACGGGGAAGAAGCGATCACTAAAGCGCAACAACTACTACCCGATGTGATCGTCCTCGATCTTTCCATGCCCACCATGAACGGCCTCACTGCCGGCCGCATCCTGAAAGGGCTCTTGCCTAAAATTCCACTCATTCTGTTTACGTCGTTTGGGAAGATCCTGTCTGTCGCTGACCTCGAGCGCGCAGGATTTTCCGCTTTAATTGACAAGAACGAAGCCGGCAAGCTCGTCACCACAGCGCAGAGTCTCATCGACGCTTAGCAGTAGTGGACCTCATCTCTAATTCCTCTAACGCCCAAAACCAAAATCTTCGGTTGACATCGTGGCGCTTCCCATGGAAGAAATAGCAATGAACGCCACGCACGCACTCGGGCATTTCTTGCGCACCGTGCCGCACTCCGCGGCTGCAACCTTTCTGGCGCTGTTTCCCATCGTTGATCCTTTCGGCGGCATACCCATTTTCTTCACCATGACCTCTTCATGGACGCCAAGAGACCGTAACGTGACCGCGCTCAAAACCGGCATCTGGGTCTTCGTGATCCTAGTCAGCTTCCTTTTCTTTGGACGGTTCGTGCTCCATTTCTTTGGTATCTCATTACCCGTGCTGCAGATTGCCGGGGGATTGATTGTCGCCAATACCGCCTGGGGCATGGTGACTTCCCACTCGCGCATCACCCCGGAAGAAAGCCATGAAGCGCAGGAAAAAGAAGATATTTCGCTCACTCCGCTGGCGATGCCGCTGATGTCCGGTCCCGGAGCCATCGGAGTAGTCATGGCGCTAGCTGCGCACGTGGACAGTTCCGCCTCTTACATTGGCATGGTGATTGGCATAGCCGCGATTGCGTTGAGTGTTTTCCTTTTCTTCCTGATGGGCGGCCCGCTGGTTCGTCGTCTCGGCCCCAGCGCGGTCGGAGCCATCAACAAGATCTTCGGCTTCCTGATTCTTGCCATTGCCGTCCAGTTGGTGGCGGACGGCATTGCCGACTTCAATAGCTAACAAACTTATCGGCACTGTTTACGTATACTACTTCTAGAGGTGCATAAAACGAGGATCACCTACGACCAGAATGTAGATGCCCTTTACATCCGGTTCAAAGAGACTACGGTTACGACGAAGCATCTCGGTGAAGGCATTGCCGCAGACTTTGATGCCGACGGGCGTCTCGCGGGCATTGAGGTTCTCGATGCCGTTAAGCGTCTCGGCGATCCCAGCGCGTTCAAGAAGGTCACTCTCGAAGACGTAGCGATTGCGAGATAGGATTCAGCCCTTGCCCAACCCTCGCAAAGGTAGCGGCAGCCGTGGAGGCGGATCTTATAGATGAAGCTCGATCGGCTGGTTAATGTCGACTTGCCGCAACCGTTAGCGCCGGCAACGATGGTCAGCCGAGGGCAGGTCACTGAGCATTTGTAGGATGTTGTTGTGTGGTTTGCTGCTGGTCGCGTTTCTCCAGGATTTCCCGAAGACCGATTTCCCGAAGACGCTGCCGATTGATCGCCAACTGTTCCCGCGCGTCCTCGGCCATCTTTAGAGCGACCTTAAGCCAGTTCACCGACATACCCTTAGGACACTCCCGGAGTTGCCGCAGTCGCAAAAAGGCATGGAGTTCCAACGTCGCGGTGTAAAATAACGTTGTCATGGCAGCAGACAAACAACATGCTCACAAACTGATCGAGCACCTTTCCCCGGACCAGGTGCCTGCGGCGATCGGCATGCTGGAACGTCTCCTTGATCCCGTCGCCCGCGCAATTGCCAACGCTGCCATCGACGACGAGCCTGAGAGCGAAGAAGAGCGCAAAGCGGTCGCCAAGTCGAAAGCCTGGTTCAAGCGACATGGTGGGCAGGGAATTCCGCAGGAAGAACTTCTCGCCGAGTTTGGTCTTTCTCCGGACGACCCCAAGAGCAAATAGCGGGCGGCGGTAAAGATGAAGAAAATCGACTGGTCTGAGGATGCGCGCGCCGACGTACGCCGCATCGACCGGAAGATGGCGATGCGAATCTTCACCACGATCCGTCGCTTCGCCGAGACTGGCGAAGGCGACGTGAAGGAACTCAAAGGTCAGTCCGGCGACTTACGGTTGTGAGTCGGCGACTATCGCGTACGCTTTACCCACGAGACTGACGACACGATGCGGATTCACGCGGTTCGGCATCGACGCGAAGCCTACCGCTGAGAGTTCCAGCATCCCCCATCCTTTCGCAAAGAACGCGAAAGGATGGGCCACCCGCCAGTTCACAGCCATGCTCATAGGATACGCCACGCCCCGCACTGCGCGAGCACGCGAAAGAAGCTGACCGCCCCGAGGCACTGCTACAATTTTACATACTGGAGTGCCCAGTTATGCTTCGTCAACTGCGGATGCAGAATTATCGTTGCTTCGACGATCACACCATCTTGCTGGAGTCGAATGCTGTTCTAGTCGGCAAAACAACGCGGGAAAGTCATCTATCATCGAGGCACTGCGGATCGTGGCTGCGGTCGTAAATCGGAAGGGTGCAGGTTTCGTCCCCGCTCCGAAATGGTTAGATCTGCCCCGTTTTCGACTCGGAATTGCGCCGGGGATTGCGGAACTGGGATTAAATCTGAGCGCCGTCTTCCATCGATACCAAGAGCCGCCGGCGATAATCACACCAACCTTCAGTGAAGGCGCAATGATCACGATATACGTTGGTAGAGAGGACAAGGTTTTTGCGACCATTCAGGCCAATGACGCATGGGTAACAACACTTACAAAATTTCTGAGGCTGGAGCTGCCATGGGTGAGCGTGCTTCCGCAAATCGGTCCTCTACTGACGGAGGAATACCGGATCTCAGACGAGCGTGTCTCCGGCTATCTGAATTCCCGATTGTCATCTCGCCACTTCCGCAATCAGTTGGAACAAATGAGCGAGGCATTCGGCGAGTTTAAACGCTTGGCCGAGGAGACGTGGCACGGCCTTCGAGTTGATCCTATCCAGCGGCAAACAACCAAGGAAGGAGTGTTGCTGTCATTGAACATTAGGGACGGCGACTTCGTCTCCGAGGTCAGCTGGATGGGCCATGGGCTGCAGATGTGGTTGCAGACGATTTGGTTCCTCTCGCGAACGCCGGCGGACTACATTGTGATCCTTGATGAGCCAGATGTCTACATGCATCCCGACCTGCAGCGGAAGCTATTTAGGTTGGCCCGTGCACGATTTGGGGCAATGCGTCATCGCAACTCATTCAGTTGAAATAATGGCAGAATCCGAGCCAAGCAACATACTGATTATCGATAAGAAGCACAGAAGATCGCGATACGCCAACAATGAGCCCGGCGTGCAGTTGCTGATAGACCAAATCGGCGGTATTCATAACGTCCATTTAGCGCGGCTCTGGAGTGCGCGCAAGTTTCTACTAGTCGAGGGCAAGGATCTCAGCTTGCTAAAGAGGTGGCACGCGGAGTTGTATCCAGACGCTGAGCTGACGCTTGATGCCATACCTTCGCTTCCAATCGGAGGATGGAGCGGATGGCCCTACGCCGTGGGATCATCAATGGCCCTGAAGAACGCAGTTGGCGATCGCATAATTACGTACTGCATTTTGGATTCTGACTACCACTCTGCGGCCGAAATAGAGTTGCGCTACAAGGACGCAGCGGCCCGCGGGGTCAGTTTGCACGTCTGGAGCGGGAAGGAGATAGAGAACTTCCTTTTGCAGCCCCGGCCGGTTCGACGAGTTCTGGCGCGGGCCAAAGACCATACGATCCCAAGCGAATCAGAAATACTTAAAAAGATACTGGAACTCTGCGAGCAGGAACGCCGCTCAGTAGAGGACGGAATCGCCTCATCGCTCATGCAGGCTGATCGTAAGCTTGATGTCTCAACCGTGAATAAAATAGCACGGTCCCGCGTGAACCAGATCTGGAGGACGGAGACCAGAAGGCCGATGGTTGTTTCAGGAAAGGACCTCTTAGCAGGGCTATCTACATGGGCTAAGGAGGAGTGCGGCCTCGCATTTGGCCCGCCGGCTGTCGCTCGACAAATGACGATCACCGACATCCCCGAGGAGGTGGCGAGCATAATTAGGGCCGTCGAGGAGGGCGACGCTTTTCCGACATTCGAAGAGAGGCAGGCTCGCTGGAAAGTGGCCGCCTAGAGTCATCCCAGTCGCCACTCCTACTTCAGCGTAACCAGTCGCTCCACCAGTTCCGAATAATCCTTCTTCTCGATGCCATGTACCTGCTTGTTGTACTCGTCGACCTTCGACGAGTAATTCATCGAGCAGAATTTCGGGCCGCACATGGAGCAGAAGGCCGCCTCTTTGTAGTAGTCGTCGGGCAGGGTTTCGTCGTGCATCGAGCGCGCGGTTTCCGGATCCAAAGACAACGCAAATTGTTTTTCCCAATCGAACTTATACCGCGCATAGCTCAACGCGTCGTCGCGGTCGCGTGCGCCGGAACGCTGGCGCGCGATATCGGCGGCGTGCGCGGATATCTTATAGGCGATGATGCCGTCTTTCACGTCTGTCTCGTTCGGCAAGCCGAGGTGCTCTTTCGGCGTGACGTAGCACAGCATCGCCGCGCCGTACCATCCGATCATGGCAGCGCCGATAGCCGATGTGATGTGATCATAGCCCGGAGCTATATCGGTCACCAGCGGCCCCAGCGTATAAAACGGCGCTTCGTAGCAGTATTCGATTTCTTTTTCGACCTGCTCCTTGATCTTGTCCATGGAGACGTGGCCGGGGCCTTCAATCATCACCTGCACATCCTGCTCCCAGGCCTTTTTCGTGAGTTCGCCTAACGTACGCAGCTCAGAAAACTGCGCCTCATCGCTGGCATCCGCCACGCACCCCGGTCGCAGACCGTCTCCCAGAGAAAAGCTGACGTCGTACTTCTTGAAAATCTTGACGATGTCGTCGAAGTGGTCATAAAGAAAATTCTGTTTGTGGTTGTAGGCCATCCATTGCGCGAGGATGGCACCGCCGCGGCTGACAATTCCCGTGATGCGCTTCGAAATCAGCGGCAAATACTGAATCAGCACGCCGGCATGGATCGTCATGTAATCCACGCCCTGCTCAGCCTGTTCCTCAATCACCTCAAGCATTACCGAAGCATTCAAATCTTCCACCCGCTTCACACGTGCAATGGCTTCATAGATCGGCACGGTGCCGATGGGCACCGGTGAGTGCCGCAGAATCGCCTCGCGAATATTGTGAATGTCGCCGCCAGTGGAAAGATCCATCACCGTGTCGGCGCCGTAGTGAACCGCCGTGTGCAGCTTCTTCAGTTCCTCATTCACCTCGGAAGTGACGGCCGAGTTGCCGATATTCGCGTTGATCTTGCACAACGACGCCACGCCGATCGCCATCGGCTCCAGTTCCGGATGATTAATGTTCGCCGGAATGATCATGCGGCCGCGCGCGACTTCGTCGCGCACAAGCTCGGGCGCAAGCTTTTCTTTGTGGGCGATGAACGACATTTCTTCGGTGGTCACGCCCTGCCGCGCGTAGTGCATCTGCGAAAGGTTGCCGTCGGAGTTCGACTGCTTGCGCTGCGCAATCCACTCTGCGCGGGGCTCAGGAACCGTGTAACCATTTTTGCCGTTGGAAGAATTGCCATTCGTCGGAGCCATAGGAAGCCAGCTTTCGTGAGGAGTTTACGCAAACGATTATACCTGCGCGATGCGAGAAGTGGTACGACCAGCGGCGGATGGCGGAGCGGCAGGCAAAACAGGATTATTCTTGTGGGACAAAATAGAACTACTGTTGTGGGGCGAAATAGCCTTTGCGCGCGCGGACCTGCAAATCTTTTTTCAGCGCCGAGATTTCTATCGATCGGAAACGGCCGTCGGCGTCAAAGTCCGCCGGCCGGTAAGAGACCACGTACTGGCTGCGAAGCTCGTCTTCAATCGAGGCGAAAGAATGCGTCATGTCCTTCATCTTGAAAGGGAAGAAAGCGCGCCCGCCCGTGGCCGAGGCCAATTGCTCCAGAACTTTATCTCCCCTCAGGACGAGGCCGCTGTCGTCGGTGGAAATCGCGTAGATGATCACTTCCGCCCGCTGCGCGATTTCAATGGCCTGCGCGCGCGAGTATTCGCTCTGATTGTCCTCGCCGTCGCTGACGATGATGATCGCCTTGCGCACGGGATGGTCCGGGCGGTCGTTCAGAAACTTGTCTTTGCACGCGCGATAGACCGCGTCATAAAGCGCCGTTCCTCCGCCATCCCGCAAGCGGTGTACGCCGGCAGAAAGCAGTTGCACGTTGTCCGTGGAGTCCTGCGCCAGGTGGCTCTGCTTATTGAATCCCACCACAAATGCCTTGTCGAACCCGCTGCGGACCGTGTGCTGCAGAAAGCTGACCGCGGCGTCCTGCTCAAAACTGAACCGGCCCTCCACCGACCCGCTCACGTCGATCAGCAATCCGAGATGCAGAGGAAGGTCAGTCTGCCGCCGAAAATTTACAATCGACTGTGGAGGCTTATGATCGTCAAGAATGGAGAAATCGCTTTCATTGAGGTCGCGCACAAACTTGCCGTGCTTGTTGGTCGCAATGAAAAGAACGTTAACTTCATCCACGCGCTTGTGGATGGTGAGCAGCGAACCGGATTGCGGATCAGAAGCGGCCGAGTATTCGTTGAGATTCGGAGCGCTGCTGACGTAGGCCGATTGCCCAAGCGCCGGAATCGCGCAGCAGACGCCTGCCAGCAGCGCCAGATTGCGACACACCGGCTGTATGTACTTCATTCCAAAAGAATCCAAAATTTTCACTCTGGCCAGCCCTAAGAAGCGTTCCACACACATTAGATGCACGCCAATTGCCGAATGGACGGAGCCTTTTGCCTTGTCCAGCCTTGACTTTAGAGGCCTTTCCCGCCCCAGCCAAGTTACAAAAGGAGCACTCGTAGGGTCATGGTAAGACCATATAAACATAAATCGAAAGATCGATAATCCCGAATCCCCGACCACTCGGAAGCAACCTCTTTGCGCCATTCTAAGATTACAATTCGTGACAAAGAACAATTCAGTGATCGGATTCAGCGATCGCAAAAGATCGATCAGAAAGATCGGACAAAAAGATCAATTCGACAAACCAGTCGGAGGAATCGACACAGATGAAGATTCACAAGTTTGCGACGTGGCTGATCACGTTTTCCATGTGCGCTTCACTGGCATTCGCCACCGACGCGCGTGAGGAGCAACGGGTGCGAGATGCTGGCGAAGTCATGAAGGAAATTCTCAATATTCCTGACGATATTCCGCAGGACCTGCTCGATAAAGCCGAGTGCGTCGTGATCCTGCCATCCGTGAAGAAAGGCGCGTTCGGGGTCGGCGGCAGCTATGGGCGCGGCGTTATGATTTGCCGCAGCGGCCAGCACTACACCGGACCCTGGGGACCTCCAGCTCTGTATGCGCTCGAAGGCGTGAGCATCGGATTTCAGCTCGGCGGTCAGGCGACCGATTTTGTTCTGCTGGTCATGAACCCGCAAGGTGCGCGTTCCCTGCTTTCCAGCAAGGTGAAACTTGGGGCGGACGCCTCCGCTGCCGCCGGCCCCAAAGGCCGCACCGCCGAAGGCGCAACCGACATAGTGATGGAAGCTGAAATTCTTTCCTACTCGCGCAACAAAGGACTATTCGCGGGGATTTCGCTCGAAGGCTCAACCCTTCGTTCCGATGGCAATGCCAATGAAAAGCTTTATGGAAAGAAATTGACGGCCAAGGAAATTATCGTGGAGCACAAAGTCGCCGTTCCGGCCTGCGCCCGCGAATTGGTTTCGCTGCTCAATAAAAAGTCGCCCAAGAACAAGTCAGATCCCAAGTCGTTGGAATAACCCGCTCCGTTGGAATAACTCGGTTGTGACTCGAACAGTGGATGATGGCAAAGCAAATCAGAAATCCAATACGTTGCACCTGGGCGCAAAGCGAATTGATGATTCGCTATCATGATGAGGAGTGGGGTGTGCCCTTGCACGATGATGCCAAAGTCTTCGAATTTCTCATCCTCGAAGGCGCGCAAGCCGGCCTGAGTTGGGAAACAATCCTCAACAAGCGCGAAAACTATCGCGCCGCCTTCGACAGTTTCGACGCAGAACGAATCGCCCGCTACGACCGGCGCAAGATCGCAGAGCTGCTAAAAAACCCGGGCATCGTTCGCAATCGCTTGAAGATTGCATCGACCATTAAGAATGCCCGCGTGTTCTTGGCGTTGCAGCAGAAACACGGCAGCTTTGACGCCTACATTTGGCAGTTCGTGGATGGACGTCCGCGAGTGAATTCTTGGAAAACACCAAGTCAGGTTCCTCCAAAAACCCCCACTTCGGACGCGATGAGCCAAGCTCTCAAGAAAGAGGGCTTTAACTTTGTAGGTTCCACCATCTGTTATGCGTTCATGCAAGCGATTGGGATGGTCAACGATCATCTGGTCAAATGTTTCCGTCACGTCGCCTGCGGGCCACGCAATGCGAAGCCCGAGATCAGGAATTAAGCGTGAAGTGAAAACACAATGGGTGCCCCATCTTTCGCGTTCTGTGCGAAAGGTGGGAAACACGACGGCGTACAGCGTGAGATTTTGACCTCTGATCCTGAAAACGCGAAGCTCGGAATCAGAAATCAAGCGTGAAGTGAAAACACAATGAAGTGAAAACACAATGAAGTGAAAACACAATGAAGTGAAAACACAATGAAGTGAAAACACAATGAAGTGAAAACACAATGAAGTGAAAACACACAATGGGTGCCCCATCTTCCGCGTTCTTTGCGAAAGGTGGGAAACACGACGGCGTACAGCGTGAGATTTTGACCTCTGATCCCGAAAACGCGAAGCTCGGAATCAGAAATCAAGCGTGAAGTGAAAACACCGACTCTGGCAGCGCATATATTCGACAATCGCCACGGATTCAGTCGTGGAGCAAACACCCTCAGCGGGGAACTCGAGGAACCGTTTTAGGCGAACGCCACTAAATACAATGCGATTGTGACGTCCAACCTTGTCTTCCACAGCCCCGCCCCGCAATCATTGTCGAGGCCCACAGTCCGATGGAAGCACAACGGCTGGGCATAACCGTATGATCCCAAAGATTTTGCTGTAAGTTCTTTGCCGGCCGGACTTTGCCGGGAATTTTCCCCTAACCCCATGATTCCAGAGATCAATCGGGAGGGGGGAGGGGGTACCCAAACCGCCGGAATGCCGAAATCGAGCGCGAAGTTGAACCAACAGGGAGAAAAGAAAATATGAGTATCGAAAATGTGCCGCGGTGCCAGCACTTGAAAGTCAATGGGACGCAATGTGGGTCTCCGGCGCTGCGCGACAAACGCTTCTGCTACTTTCACAATTCAGTCGGGATCGTTCGCCAGCGCATTCTTGAGGATGAAACCATCAAGCGACCCTTCGACATGCCGCTGCTCGAAGACGCCAACTCCATCCAGGTGGCGCTGATGAAGGTGATGCACTTGATGGGCTCCGGACTGATGGATCACAAAACCGCCGCGCTCATGCTCTACGCGCTGCAGACCGCGACCGCGAACCTGAGGAACGTAAGGTTCGAAACCAATAGCCCGAGAGAGGTTGTGATCGATACCGACACGGTCGACAAGACCTGCATTCGCGGCTATCAGTGGGCGGAGCGGGATTTCCCAAATCCTCCGGAGCAGTACGAAGAAGAAAGTCAGCCAGAAGAAACCCAGCAGGAAAAAACCAATCCCGGCGAGGCTGAGAAAGTTGCCGCCGAAGGCGCGAGCAACGACGGCGCGAAGGACCAGGACGATGCCGCAAAACATGAGCAAAAACTCTGCCAGCCAAGGCTGCGAGCCAGAAAGGTGATGGAGACCGTGAGCCTCGAAGAGGCGCAACGCCGCGTGCAGTCGGCTGCGCGCCAGTGGCTGATGGAAGCCGCAGGCATAGAGGCCAAAATCACCCCAGGATGAATAGGGTGCAGCTTCAATACACAAAACCCCTCACACTCCTGACAGCAAATGATAATATGACATTCGAGTGGCGACTTAGGTCGAGCCGCTCCAAACTGTGAGAGAGGTTGCGAGGCGCTGCATGGCGCATAATGGCGCTTCCACCTCGGGTCGACACTGCTATCGTTGAACTGCCGTACTTGTTTTTCCAATGTCTCCCGACGAATCTATTCAGGCAAGCACTTTTTCAGAATCACAAAGCAAGCCACAACTGCATAAGGGACGCCGCGGAATTCTGACCCCTCTGCCTCAGCAGAATTTAGTTGAACGGTACGCCATCGCGCTGGCGTGCGCCGCTCTCTCAGTGCTGCTGCGCGCGCTTTTGGAGCCTCTGCTGGGGCATGCCGGTTTTTATGTCACGGTGTATGTGGCAGTTGCTTTTTGCGCATTGGTTTGTGGCATGTGGCCGTCGATTGTCTGCGCAGTGCTCGGCACGGCCGGTGTGGTCTATTGGTTCGTCGATACTCATGGCACATTCGTCATACACGATCGCAGAGAAATTCATGGCCTGGTCGCCTGCTGTTTAATCTGTCCCGCACTCATTGCGCTCGGGGAGGCGAATCGCCGAAAGCAACTTCGCCTGAATGAGGCTCATGAAAAGTTGGAGCAGCGTGTGGCGGAGCGGACTTCTGAGCTTTCGAACGCACTCGCGAACCTGGAATCCGAAATTGGTGTTCGCAGGCACGTGGAAGAGCAGTTGCGTCAGCTCTCCGTTCATCTGATGACGATCCAGGATGACGAGCGAAGGCGCATTGCGCGCGACCTGCACGATAGTGCAGGGCAAACCCTCGCTGCGATCAGGATGACCCTGGCCATGCTCGAGCAGGCCCAGCCGAGTGGCAACGGCGGCGAGAAACCCAGAGTCGAAAAGCTGTTCAGCGATCTAAACGCGCTCACCGATGAAGCTTTGAAGGAGATTCGCACCACCTCGTATTTATTGCATCCCCCGCTTCTCGACGAAGCCGGCTTTTGCTCGGCTGCGCGATGGTTCGTCGCAGGTTTCACCAAGCGCAGCGGCATTCAGGTACAGTGCGAAATTCCGGAACACACCGAGCGCCTTCCTGAGGCGGTGGAACTCGCCCTTTTTCGCGTGTTGCAGGAGAGCTTGACGAACATTCATCGCCACTCCGGCGCGACCGGTGCGATTGTCAGATTCGTTCGCAACCCTGCCGGGATCGAACTGCAAGTCAGCGACAATGGGCGCGGACTTTCAGCTGAGCAACTAAAGCGGCTGCGCGAATCGGATGGAGGAGGAGGCGTAGGCATCGCGGGAATGCGCGAGCGAATTCGCGGACTGGGCGGACAAGTGGCGCTCCAGTCGAACGGAAAGGGCATGACCCTTACGGCCAGTCTGACCAACCCGCAAAGTCTGAGCGCGAATAGCAGCTCCAACGGTTCGGCTGCCTGAGATCTATCGAGCCACGGCGAAAGACGAGTTCATTCTTTCGACCACCATCGAGAGTTAGGTTTTGGCGCAGATGACAAAAGTTCTGCCGTAAACTAACCTGGAAGTCTCACCATCTCGGCCGGGATGGCGGAACTGGCAGACGCAGCGGACTCAAAATCCTACCGGTAATCCCAATAAGTAATCTATCTCACTGAAACAAATAATTTTATCCGAGTCCTTGCCGCGTCGTGAATCTCTCTACGGCCTTTCTCCTACCCTGAAAGGAATATTTGCTCATTAAATCCTCTGAGCCTCAAGAACAGGGTTAAGCAGGCGACCGGTGCGCTTTCGCGCTTTTGATGTTTGACTCCAAGTCATCAATGGGAAGGCCATTAGCTTCTGTGGTTGTCAGTGGCTTCTTTGATACATTTGACGAGCGTTCCAGCCTTCTGGCGGGTTTCGTCTAGACCTGCAGCACGTCGCCGTCGCGAGCCACCATCTGATAGAGTACCGGGCTCACGATACGGCCTAGCAATAATCTCGAAATAAGTCCCGCGACAATGACGATCGCAAATGGTTTCTGAGAGTCCGAACCGACACCGGTAGAAAGCGCCGCGGGCAGTAGTCCCAGGCAGGCAACCAGCGCGGTCATCATGATTGGCCGTAGGCGGATTAGGGACCCTTCCAGCGTGGCTTCACGGATGCCCTGCCCTTCAAGACGAAGCTTGTTGATATAGGAAACGTCGATGATCGCAGTCTCGGCGGAGACGCCCATAAGCACGAGCAGGCCCAGAACGGACGAGACGCTGAAGGTTGTGTGCGTGAGCTTCAGCGCCAGCAGCGCCCCGACCGGTTCGGTCATCACCACCCCGATGACCACCGTGACCGGAAACTTGAAATTGCCGTAGAGCGCGAACAGGATGATAAAGATGAGAAGAACGGCGAGCGGACCGATCACCGCGAACTGCTCTCGTGCGGCGAGATATTCGCTGTATTCGCCACCCCAGTCGAGCCGGTAGCCCTGCGGCAATTTTACCGACGATTGCACAGCCTTCTGCGCTTCATCCACGGCCCGGGCCAGGTCTCGCCCCTCGATGCTGAATTGGACTCCGATGTAGCGCGAATTATTCTCGCGATAGATAAACGACGCGCCGTTGCCCTGTCGAATGGTGGCCAGCTCGGAAATCGGAATCTGCTGCCCGGAAGGTGTGGGCACCAGCAAATTGCCGATGGCGTGCTCGCTCGATCGGTATTCCGGTTTCATGCGCACGACCAGGTCAAACAGTTGCTCGCCCTGGATCACTTGCGTAGCTGCCTGGCCGCCCACTGCGGCCTGAATCACGCCCTCGACATCGGAGACATTGATGCCGTAACGCGCGATTTTGTCGCGGTTCACGTCGATCTGCACGCTGGGCTGCCCCAGTTCGCGCACTACGGTGAGCTCAGTGAACCCGGGCACCTGCTGCAGCACGCGCTTGATCTCGACCGCTTTGTTTTCGAGGACCTGCAAATCGGGGCCGAATATCTTCACGGCCAGCGCGCTTTTCAGTCCTGTGAGCGCCTCATCGACAGCATCTTCGGCAGGCTGCGTGAAGTTGAAAATTACTCCCGGATACTGCTCGACTTTTTTCTGAAGGTCCTTAGTCAGTTCGGCCTTGTTATGGATCGATCCTCGCTTCCAGGTTGCGTCCTTATAGGGCCTCAACCCGACATAAAATTCGCAGTTGAAAAATCCCGTGGGGTCGGTGCCATCGTCGGGGCGCGCCAACTCCGAGCCGACCTCGGTGACCATGGGGTATGCCATGAGAATCTTGCGGATCTGAGGCGCGAATTTGGCTGCCTCTTCGAAAGAGATGGTGTAGGGCATGGTGGCGCGGACCCACATCGCGCCTTCGTCAAGGTGAGGCATGAACTCCCCGCCGATGAAAGGAACTAGAAGCAGCGAAGCGGCGAATACGATGGTAGCGATCACCATCGTGAGATTCGGGCGGTCGAGGCACCAGCGAAGTTCCGTCGTGTACTCGTCTTTCAGCCAATCGTAGGCGCGGTTGGCTTTTTCCTTCACGCCCTTGGTAAACCAGTAGGAGGCGAGCACCGGGACCAAGGTAAGGGTGAAAATCAGCGAGCCCAGCAGCGCCCAGGACATGGTTTCGGCCATGGGGTGAAAGAGCTTGCCCGACGGTCCACTGAGCGCGTAGATGGGAATGTAGCCGGCGAGGATAACGGCGATGGAATAAAAAATGGGCCGGTCGACGTCGTGGGCGGCCGCAATGATGACTTCGTGAAGCTTGTACTCCTGGCCGTGGCGAGCGGAGAGCTCACGGTAGATATTTTCCATCATTACGACCGTGCCGTCGATGATGATTCCGAAATCGATGGCCCCGATGGAAAGCAGGTTGGCGGGAATGCCGCGGGCGTGCAGAAAAATGAAAGAAAAGAGCAGGCTCAGCGGAATGGTCAGAGCGACGATGATCGCGGCGCGCACGCTGACCAGGAAAAAAATCAGGACGATCAACACCAGTCCCATGCCCAGCAGCAGGTTGTGTTCGACCGTGTCGACGGTCACCTGGACCAGGTCGCTGCGGTCATAGTAGGGCCGGACTTTCACGTCATGCGGCAGGAGATCGCGGTTGATCTCCTTGGTCTTCTCTTCCACTCGTTTGAGCACGTTCTGCGTCTGCTCACCGGTCAGCATGAGAATGACGCCTTCGACCCGGTCGTCATCGTTCTGGAAACCGAATTCTCCCAGGCGGGGAGCGTGGCCGATGGTGACTTCGCCGATGTCGCGGACGCGCACCGGCACTCCGTTGTTGTTGCCCACGACGATGTCGCCTATGTCTTCGGTTTTGGTCACCAGTCCAAGTCCGCGCACGTAGAAGAATTGTGAACCCTGCGAGTAAAAGCCGCCGCCGGCGTTGGCGTTGTTGGCGGCCAGGGCATTGAGCACTTGCGGCAACGGAATGTGGTAGCTGTAAATCTTGGCCGGATCAAGCAGCACCTGGTACTGCATCACAGTGCCGCCGAAGCCGGAATCGTCGGCCACGCCCGGCACGGATTTGTAGGCGCGTTCGATTACCCAGTCCTCGTAGGTCTTGAGCTCTTGCGGAGTGCGGTCCGGACTCTCGATCACGTACCGATAGACAAGGTTGGACGGACTTGAAAGCGGCGCGAGACTGCCCGTCACTCCGGGAGGCAGGTTAGCAGTGGAGAGGCGCTCGAACACGACTTGCCGCGCGAAGTAATTGTCCGTGCTGTCTTCGAAGGTCATGATGACGTCGGACAAGCCATAGAGCGAGATCGAGCGCATGAACACCATGTGGGGCACGCCGTTCATCTGCAATTCGATCGGCAGCGTGACCAATCGCTCGACCTCCTCGGCGGCGTGCCCCGGCCATTGGGTGATGACTTCGACCAGTGGAGGCGAAAGGTCGGGGTAAGCGTCCACGGGCATCTGCTGAAACGAGAGCACCCCGACAATAACCACGACCGCCGCTAGCATCAGGACCAGGAAGCGCTGGCGGAGAGCGAATTGAACGATGTGATGAATCATTCCCGGCTCGGTCTCTCAGTGCTGAAGCGAATTCTGGAATTGCAGGAAAAGGCTGCCGTCGCCAACTACGCGATCGTTGGCTTGCAACCCGGTGAGGATCTGCGTTTTCCCGGTCTCGGTCTCGCCGAGGGTTATGTCGCGCCTCGCGAACTCTCTGTCTCCGCTCTGGAGATAGACATAGGGCATGTTTTGTGCGTCGCGTAGCACCGCGGAGTTCGGAACAAAGAGAGCGTTGGGAATCACGCCAGCCTGGACTTGCGCGGTCACGTACATTTCCTTTTTCAAGCGCTCGCCGGGATTGGGGGCTTCAATGCGCGCCTGCAGTGTGCGGGTATTGGGATCGAGCGCGGGCGAAATATATTCGATCTTGCCGTGAACCACCCCGGGATAGGATTCATTCTCAATCGTCACCGGGTCGCCGACGTGCACATAGGCCACGTCGTTCTGATAGATATTCACCAGAATCCAGACCGAACTCATGTCCGACAATGTGAAGCACTGGGTGGCGCCGGCCGCCAGCAGTTGCCCAGGGGAGCATTGGCGGTCGACGACTTCTCCGGCCACCGGCGAATACAGTGGAATCTCAGGCGACGGCGGCTTGGTGACAATGGTTTCCGGGTCGGCTATGCCGAGGACACGAATGGCGTCGGCGCTGGACTCGAAGTCTGCCTGCGCCTGGGTACGGGTCGATTTCGCCTGCTCGAGATCGGCCTCGGCAATGGCGTGGTGAGCATATAGGTCTTGCGCACGCACGTAGAATTTGTCGGCGAGCTGGAAGGCGTCGCGCGCCTTGAGATAAGACGCGCGCAGGAGCGAGTAGTCTGGGCTGGCAATGTAAAGAAGCGTTTGGCCGGCATGCACGTGTTCACCCTGCACCACCATGACGCGGCTGACCGGCCCGCCGACTTGCGTGATCACCGGCGTGGTTTTGAAGTCGTCGTACTCGACGGCTCCGGTCAGGCGCAGCGTGCGCGCCAGCCGTCCCTGCTCGACGGTCACGACCTGGATGTGAGACATCTGGTCAGAGGGCAGTGAAAACAGTTCGGCCTTGGATTTGGAATTTTCCGCGGTCGAGAACGAAGTCATCTTGCTGGCCTGTTCCCTAGCTCCACCGCAACCGGCAAGTAGCATCATGATCGCCGAGGCGACGGGCGGCGCAGCCCAGCTCTTCCAGCGACTGCGGCGGAGCTTCATGGCAGATTCCTCGTTCCTACCGCTTCCTTCAGTTGTTCCAGTGCTGTCATATAGGATGCGAGCGCCTGACGGTAAGCTAGCTGGACCGACCGGTAACTACGCTCGGCGTCAAGAAAATCCAACAAGCTGGCAGCGCCGCGGCGATAGGCATATTCACTGATGTCGCGCGAGTCCTGCGCCTGCTTGAGGTACCCGGAAGTGTAGAGTTGCACCACTTCGTCGTTGCTTCTGACCGCCTCATAGGCATTGGAAACGTCCGATAGAACCGTATCGCCGGCCGATTGTTCCTGCTCCTGCGCCTGGGTGAGAGCGTAACCAGTGCGCGCGATTTCGCCTTGATTGCGGTTGAAGATAGGCAACTCGAAATTCACGAAGATCGAGGCCGTGTTTTCGCCGGAAACGTGAGTAAAGTCGTAAGTTCCATTCACGTCGACCTTGGCGTTGGCTTTGGCCACCCGGATTTGGCTTTGTGCCGCCGTTATCCCCAGTTCGGCCGCCCGGTAGTCGGGGCGCTCGCGCAGCCCCTTCATCTGCAGGTCTTCCAGTTTCGCCCGGAGCGGCTCGTACGTCAGATCCCCGACCACGTCAAAATCGGCGGGCACCGCGTCGTAGCCCAGGAACTCACGCAGCCCCACGAGCGCCTGCACTCTGGCCAGGCGGGCAGCGGATACGTCGGTCTGGAACTGCAGGAGCTGCAGCTTGATCTTGAGATAATCGCCTTCACTGATCGCGCCCGCCTTGAATTGCGCCTCGCCAATATCGACCGTCTGCTGAAAGCTCTTCAGATCCTGCAGCGCGAACTGCAGCGTGGACTCCGCCAATAATACGCTGACGAACTGCTGGCCCACGTTGAAAGCCAGAGTTCGTTCGGCGTCGGTGACCTGGGCGCGAGTGACCGCGGTCTGATCGCGGGCGGCCTGCAAGCGCCGTTGCCGCTTGTGACCGCGCTCGAACAGATATCCGACTCCAATATCGAACTGCTGCGTCTCGTTCAGATTGTCGCCGGAAAAATCCTGCGGGCTGAAGAAAGGGACGAACTGGCTATCAGCGCCGAGCGTTGGATTAGGCCGGAAATTCGCGGTGATTTCCTGTGCCTGATTCTGAAGAATCAGGGTGCGCGTGGCTTTGATGGAGTGGTTGTGGGCCAGAGCCAGTTCTATCGCGTGGTCGAGAGTGATTAGCGTCGTCGCTTGCCCACCTGCCTGCCCCACTAGCAGTGGGAAAAACATCGCGGCCACGGTGAACATCCGAGAGTATCTGGATGGCATAAAGGGTCAGATCAAAGCGCACTCACGGCGGCGCAAGATCTCGAACTGGGGCTCGAACCTATCGAACACTAAGCTCCCGCCCGGGTCATCCTCCTGAGTAAGACTGCGACTGAAGCTCGACGGAATCATTCTAATCCATTGGGGCGCGGCGCAACGACAACCCAATCAAGCCAGCGCAGCGCGAAGGCTGTCTCGTCACACTGGAATCCCACTGACAGGGACGCTGAAGCAAATCAGCGCTGAATCGAACGTTTTCCGGGCGACAATGCGGAAAGTAATCTAGTGGGTCTTTTGGAAGTTGGAAGGTCTTCACCGCAAGAACCCCAAACACCTTAAGTTAGCGCTTATGGGGCATTGCCCCCGAGGACGGCAGATACCTTCGCGCAGATAATCAACTCTGACTCTCCACGAGTGTTTGTTTCCGCACTTCGGGCGATGTAGAGCTGAAACTACTGGAAATCGAACGTAATTGACTGCTCCCTCTCCGGGCTTGGATCGGTACTGCCCGAATCTTACCTTACATATTTCAGTGAGATTTGGCCCGATGGCGGTACGCGAAGATCGGGGATATCCGATTATCGAGGATTACCGCGTAGATCCCGGGATTCACGATGGTCTGATGGATCTCGCACATTGTTTCCCGGCAAGAAAAGATCGGCTGCCCCTGAAAGAAGAGTGCAAGCGTAACCTTTCCATCCATCCCTCCAGTCGAGAAAATCTGACCATGCACTTCAGCATTGCTCATTGTGTTCGCGTTGACGGATATGTTCCAAGTTTGTACTTGCTTAGCTGGTATCGACACAGAGCCATTGAGCACGCTTTCGGTGACCGTGTTCTCGGCGGCGACATCGGATAGTGGCCTTGGGCTTTGACCGTTCAAATGTGGCTTTGCCCAGTTGATCGGGATAGCAAAGTTGAGGTTTTGACCCGCAGCCACATAAGCGGCAGCAACGCCGACGACTTTCCCGTGTTCGTCGAAAACCGCGCCGCCGCTGGACCCCGGACTGGTCGGATCACTCATTTGAATCACCGGCGAGCATTCAAAGCGAAACGCCGAACCCACATTCATTCTCAGTGCGATGGGTGATAGAATCTTCTACGCTTGCCCTCTTGGCACTTGGCCGAGGGCAGCTTGGCTAGAGAAGGGCTGCAAAGTGATTCTCGGGCAAAATGACGGTGACCTGTGCAAATCCACCAATACTTTCACACTTTCTTGCACAGTTTCACATTGGTTGTTTTGAGTTGGCCGATGAGTAGAGTGAAATATGTAGCGTGTAATAAATAACTTGCACGAAGTGCCGGGATGGCGGAACTGGCAGACGCAGCGGACTCAAAAGCGGACGCTGCTTATCTCTTAAGTATAAGTAAATAAACAATATAAATTGTGTGATGGCAGACGCAGCGGATTTTTGTGGCTTAAGTCCTTGAGGACACTGGCTATCCAGGACGGCACAAATTCGCGGAATCTTATTCATGTGGCAAGCCCGACCCAAGCCTAGCTAGAAGCCGTGATTCATGCCTTCGAGAATTGAGAGCGCCGCCTCAACCCTCTTGGCTCTCTCGAACTCGAAGGGAGTCGCCCTGAGATCTGAAGATTCGGCGATTTCCTCCGTAACTAACAAGTCCGTTCGTATACCCATCGCGCATCCAATCCTGAGTTTGAGAAGCTTCTCCAGAATATCCGGGTGGTTGGCTTCGATACAGGAGGATGAATGGCGCAGGTATGGTTAGTCACCGGCAGCTCTCGTGGTCTGGGTCGCGCAATTGTTGAAGCGGGCCTCGCTGCGGGCAATAGAGTGTTGGCGACAGCTCGGGACATTAAGTCGCTGGCTGATCTGTCGGAACGACATGGAGATCAGGTCAAGCTCTTCGCAATGGATGTGACCGACGAAGCAGCAGCAGCAAACGCGGTAATGACGGCGGTCGATGTATTTGGCTCGTTGGATGTGGTCATTAACAATGCGGGATATGGCAATCTTTCGTCCATCGAAGACACGCCTCTATCGGAATTCCGGGCACAGATCGAAACGAACCTCTTTGGAACGATTATTGTGACGAAGGCAGCTCTTAGGTATTTTCGCGAAAACAAAGCAGGCCAGTTCATTCAGTTTTCATCGGTGGGCGGAAGGATTGGCCCTCCGGGACGTGGGCCTTACTCGGCGGCGAAGTGGGGTGTCGAAGGCTTCTCCGAAGTGCTTTCGCGCGAAGTGGCACCGCTTGCCATCAAGGTCACCATCGTTGAACCCGGTGGCTTTCGCACAGACTTCGCGGGCAGTTCCACCGAACTTAGCGAAGGTCATCCTGAATACGATTCGACGGTTGGAGCGACCGCAAGATTTCAGCGGAACTACAACGGCAAGCAGCCTGGGGACCCCAAAAAGGCAGCTCAGGCGATCGTCCAGTTAACGCAAGAACGGAACCCTCCGTTGCGACTCTTGCTCGGCAGCGATGCGTACGCCGCCGCGGAGAAGAATGATCTTGCGCGATTGGAGGAAGCACGAATTTGGAAGAAACTCAGCGTCTCCACCGATTTTGTGGCGAAGTGAAGAAGCAGCAAATATTAAGCAGGAGAATCGGAAGTAAGCGCGGATTGGCGATCTATCTCATCCGGGTCGATACAATTGAAGTGTCGTCCTGAACACGAACGCCGATCAGGAAAAGAGAAATCCATGAGCAGTTCAAGTGCGGAAAGGAACAAGGCGATCGTGTTGGAGGCATTCGATACCTTGTTCAACAAGCGAGACTACGTTGCCGCGGAGCGTTTCTGGTCTCCCCAGTACATTCAGCATAGCGCTCACATCGAGCCCGGACGAGACGGGCTCTTCAACCTCATCAAAGCCGCGCCGCCATCGCTCAAATATGAACCCGGAGTGGTTCTTGCAGAAGGCGACTACGTCATCCTTCATGGCCGGTTCTCCAATATTGGCCTTCCGGTGAACTGGATCGCAGCGGACGTCGTTCGCCTGAAGGACGGAATTCTCGTCGAGCACTGGGACGTCATTCAGGACGAGGCCACCGAACAACAGTCCGAGAGCGGGCGCCCCATGTTCGGCGACTCGTTTCCGAAGTAAGCATAGCGGAACACCACTCGGTACGATCAATCACATCCCGCGAACCAGCCGCATGAAGGCGTCGATCTTCTTCGTAATTCGCGCCCGGTCGGGACCGAGGTTCTGCTCCAGGCAAATTCCGCTAAAGAACGTGACGATCAAGCCAGCGAGGGAATCATTATCGTCACGAGATCCACGCGCTGCAGCTAGATTGTCGATGAGCAGTTGATGGGCTCTCATTACGCTCGCGACCATGATCTGGCGGGCTTTTGGGGGGAGGTCCGCGAACTCGCGCATAGAGTTCACCGAGAAGCAGCCCTTCTGCCCCCAACTCCCATAGCAGACCTTGAGAAAACTCTCAACATTGGTCCAACCCAGAGGCTGTTTCGTCAGGTGTCCGCGTGCCATCAGGACTTCGAAATACCTGCGCAGGCTCTGCACGAACAGTTCTTCTTTGTCCTTGAATTCCGTATACAAGCCAGATTTGCGTACACCTGTGGCCTGTTCAAGGTCCTGAACACTCGTCTCAGCGAGGCCATGCTTCCAGAAGACTGGGATTGCTTTATCGAGGACATCCTCTCGGGTGAACAGTTTTCGTCGTCCCATTGCAACATTATCGGTCAATTCGACAGTGGGCGCTACATGGACGACCTTCTCGCAGGCCGTCGGGAGACCTTCCCGAGGTACTTCAACGGAACCCAATACATTCAGCACAATCCATGGGTCGCCGACACCATCCCGGGACTGATTGCGGGTTTACAGGCTCTTGCCGCCAAGGGGCAGGCAGTCGTCTACGAGCGCGTGCATATGGTACTTGGTGAAGGTAATTTCGTTTTGGTCGTTGCCGAGGCTACGTTTGGTGGCGTGCCTACCGCCATCTACGATCTATTCCGCATTGAAAGCGGCAAGATCGCTGAACACTGGGACACGCTCGAAGCGATTCCACCTCGCGATCAATGGAAGAATAGCAACGGTAAGTTCTAGTGCGGTGCGAGGCAGAACATATGCTTCAAGGCATGTTTGGAAAAAGATTGGCGGAGCATTTTTCTCTGCTGGAGTCTTCCTCACTTGTGCTTGGTCCCAAGGGAAACTCTCAGGTTGCGTTGACACGAATGCGAATGCCGAACGGCTTTCCTGGACCCACTCCACACATTCCACCAGAAAAGGCTTTTTCGATATCCGTGCACCTGCGCCGTCCCGACAGCATTCAGGGCTGGGGAACGTGGCTTGACGGACGCTTTCATCGTGTCACCGAATGGGATGCCGGCGGGATTCAGATATTCGATATGGAGTCGGAGCCGGTCGCACTGCGAACTTCAGGTTTCGACTCGGTTCACGTCTATATACCCCGGTCAGTTATCAATCGATTCAGTGACGAAAACGAGCAAAAGCGCATTCGCAACTTGCATTGCACCCCGGGAACCAAGGATGACGTGATTCTTCATTGGGCCCGGATGATGTTGCAGTTCTCTGATCATCCGCTTCAGCTTCCACGCTTAGTTATCGACGAAATGATCATGATGTTCTGCGCTCATCTGAGCCGCACATACCAGGGCCCGATCCAGCCGCCGGAGGTGGTTACCGGGGGGTTGACGATCTGGCAACAGGATCGAGCGATCGAGGTGTTGAACGAACATCTGGATGGTGATCTGGCGCTTGCCGATCTTGCAAAAGAGTGTGCGCTATCGGCGAGTCGTTTCATGCGCGCATTCAAAAGGTCGTTTGGTGTTCCCGTCCGGCGCTACTTGCTCTATAAGCGGGTTGAAGCCGCAAAGTCTCTCTTGTTGCACTCGAACGACTCTTTACTAACAATCGCGTTGGAAGTCGGATTCACTGACCAGCCAGCTTTCAATCGAAGCTTCCGTGAGATTGTTGGAACTTCGCCAGGACGGTGGCGAAGAGCAAATGCACCGATGCCGAAGGCGTTCAGCCTCCCCGCGTCTGAAGAGAAGTAAAGGTCGTCACTCGCGTTTCCCACCCACTAAAGCCCAACAGAAACGCCAAACTGCGGCACTTTCAATCAAGACAAGGATTGAAACTTCCAAAACAATGGAAGAGGCGTAGTCGGTCACAAAGGCGTCCTCTGACCCGACTCTGTCTCGCGACATAGAGCCGGGATGGCGGGTAACGGCGGATTTTCAACCTGCCGCTTGTCCGCAATGCTTGTGAACGACGACACATGATCTTCCAGATCGATAGGAGACGAAAATGGGAAAAATATATAAGGCAGTCGAGATAACCAAACCCGGGACTTTTCGCCTCGTCGAGAAGCCTGTCGTCGGGCCGGGTGAGGAACAAGTACGTATCCGGGTAGAGGCTTGCGGTGTGTGTCACTCAGACGCGGGCACCGTTGAGGGACAATTGCCCGGCGTCGTGTATCCGCGTGTGCCGGGCCATGAAGCAATTGGCCGCATCGAGGAGGTTGGCCGGCGGGTTACGACCTGGAAGGTCGGCCAGCGTGTAGGAGTCGGGTTCTTTGGAGGCGAAGACGGAACCTGCGAGACCTGTCGCCGCGGCGACACGGCATATTGCCAGAACCCCATTATCACTGGCGTGACGAGTGATGGCGGCTATGCGGAAATGATGATCGCAGAAGCACGTGCACTGGCTCTCATACCTGCAGAGCTCAAATCAGAGGATGCGGCTCCGTTGGTCTGCGCCGGCATCACCACATTCAATGCGCTCCGCAACACCGGACGTGCAGGCGATACCGTCGCTATCCAGGGTATCGGCGGTCTGGGGCATCTCGGAGTGCAATACGCCAAAAAGATGGGCTTCCGCACCGTTGCGATCGGCTTCGGTCCGGACAAAGAACATCTTGCGCCCAAACTGGGAGCTCACGTTTACATCGACGCCAAAGCTGAGGATGCGGGAGCCGCGTTGCAAAAATTGGGCGGCGCCGACGTGATCCTAGCGA
The DNA here is from genome assembly GCA_963784095.1 of uncultured Acidobacteriaceae bacterium. Classification (GTDB taxonomy): domain Bacteria; phylum Acidobacteriota; class Terriglobia; order Terriglobales; family Acidobacteriaceae; genus Sulfotelmatobacter. The sequence continues at coordinate 707,603 of CAWAQC010000012.1, read as the reverse complement.
CCGCGCCCAGCGGAGCTGCAATCGCCAGCCTGCTTCCCGGCCTCTCAGTTCGCGGAATGCTGGTGGTAGTTGGTGTTTCGGGTGATCCGATTCCCGTCAACGGAGTTCCGCTCATCTTTGGTGGCCGCTCGGTCATTGGGAGCCTGACGGGAAGAGCGATCGAGACACAGGACACCCTTGACTTCAGCGTCCTCACCGACGTTCGCCCCATGATCGAAACGCTTCCTTTGGAAAAAGCCGAAGAAGCGTATCGACGCATGATGTCTGGTGATGCGCGATTCCGCATGGTTCTCACAATGGCCTAAGAATCACGACTCCGCTGAAAAGCAGCATCGACAAACCGATGTGTGAAGGAGACTCAGATGAATCAGTTCCAGAAAATCTTCGACAAGCAGAAAGCATATTTCGATTCGGACGCGACCAAGTCTTACGAGTGGCGCATCGATCAGCTGACACGCCTTGAGAACTTGTGTAATGAGAACGCCGAGGCTCTTGAGGCTGCGATGAGCAGCGACTTCAAGACCGCCAGCCAGGAAAAAGTCTTCGAGATTATGGCGCCAGTTGGAACCGCCGCCTTCGCGAAGCAAGAGCTGAAAGAGTGGATGAAGCCTGTAGATGTAGTCGTGCCGAAAGCCTTTCGGGAGAGCGGGCATACTGCCAAGGTCTATCGAGAACCGTACGGTGTCACCTTGGTGATTGGTCCGTTCAATGGGCCATTGACCCTGCTCTTCGACCCGGCGTGCCAAGTTCTTGCGGCGGGCAATCCATGCATTCTCAAACTCTCCGAGGGTTTGCCGGCTACCAGCAAGGTCTTATTGGATCTCGTTCCAAAATATTTCGATCCTCGTGCCGTCACTGCCGTCACCGGCAGCAAAGACGAGGTGACGGAGCTTCTCAAGCTGCCCTTCGACTTCATTTTCTTCACCGGCAGCGTCAAGGTTGGCAAGATCGTCATGGAAGCGGCCGCAAAAAATTTGACTCCGGTTCTTCTCGAACTCGGGGGCCAGAACCCAGCCTTTGTTGACGCGACCGCCAATGTCCCCGACGCAGCCAAAAAGATCGTCTGGGGGGCCACGGCCTGGGGCGGCCAATGGTGTACCTCGCCCGGATACGCCTACGTGCATGAATCGATCGCAGAGCAGTTTGTTGCGGAGTGCAAGAAGGCGATGGTCGCGCTCTATGGGACTGACCCCAAGAGCCGACCGGACGACTACTCCCGCATTATCAGCCCCCAGGCCACCGAACGTTTGGCAGGCCTGATCGATCAGAAGAAGGTTGTGATAGGCGGGCGTTCCGACCCGGATGCACGCTATCTCGATCCCACGGTTATCTACCCAGTGACATGGGACGATCCGATCATGGAGGACGAGATCTTCGGACCGCTTCTCCCAATCCTCACCTATAAGGACATGGATGCGGCCATTCGCGAGGTGAAAAAGCATCCGAAGCCTCTTTCCGGCGTCTTGTTTAGCCGCGACCAAAAGGCACTCGATCACTTCCTCGCGAGCTTGTCCTTTGGCGGTGGTGCGATCAATCAAGTGAACATTCACCTGTTTATCGAAACCATGCCCTTTGGCGGGGTCGGATATTCCGGCATCGGTCACTACTATGGCAAGGCCGGGTTTGATGCTCTCACGCACGCGAAATCGGTTTTCATTTCGCCGCCCGATGTGGCCATCGAGCACCTGTTCCCGCCGTATACGGAGGAGAAGGTCAAAGCGCTCAGCCAGTGGTTTGAATACTAGGCCGCAAAGATCCCGGAAAAAGCGATCCAAAGTGCACAGAGATGAAAACGAATGCGAAAGACTACGTATCAGCTGCCCAACAGTTCTTCACTGCATACGATGCCCACGACGTTGATGGCATGCTCGCTCTCTGCGCAGATGGCGCGCTCGGACGATATGCCCCGTACGGCCGCGAGAGCGTCGTGCCAATCCGTGGTGGCATCGATGTTATTTGGCGCGCGTTTCCGAATGCCGTTCCGAACTTCCGAGTCAAAGTGATCGAGCTGGGGGAACATAGTGGTGATCCAAGCCGAGATGAGCGGGCCCATACCTGCCGAAGTGGATGGGATTGCAAAGAAGGGCCAGGACGTACACATCCCTCACTGCTACATTCTGCGTTTCGACACGGACTCCAAAATCACACGGCTCGACGCTTACTGGGACAACACCGTCCTCAACAGTATCAAGGCGAGCGGAGTGTGACTGAGCCAGCCAATTGCAAGATTTCTGATTTGCGGCGGCATTGCTGAATGTTGCAGAGGAGGTGCACTGCTTAGCGCACCCCGCTGACAAGGACAACAAAAACCGTAACAGCTACTACAACGGAAGGAAGGTACGCCATGGCTAACGCAAGCAACACTAGTGCTCCGACGCAATTCATCGCGACCAAGCTCGAAAAATATGCCTATCGTCGCTTTGGGGGAGGAAACGGTCTACCACTGTTGTGTCTCCAGCACTTCACTGGGACTTTGGACAATTGGGACCCCGCCGTCACCGATCCGCTTGCTGTAGGACGCGAGGTCATTCTTTTTGAGAGTGCGGGTCTTGGCCGTTCGACCGGCCAGGTTCCCGAAAACATGTCGGGCATGGCAGCGCACGCCCTCGCATTCGTCGATGCACTTGGCCTGAAACGCCTGGATATCCTCGGCTACTCCCTCGGTGGAATGGTCGCCCAGGAGATCGCGCTGGAACGTCCCTCTCTTGTTCACAAAATGCTGCTTGTCGGCACCGCTCCAGAGGGAGGAGAGGAGATTATGCGTATGGAGAAACCGGAACTCAGAAAGATTACGGAAGATCCGAACATGCCCGGGCTGGAGAAACTGGTAAAGCTCTTCTTCGCGCCAAGCAAATCGAGTCAAGCGGCCGGAGAGGCCTTCGCAGCTCGGCTCGCAGAGAGAAAGCAAGATCGCGAGCCTCTCGTGGGCCAAAATGTCGCAATCGCTCAGATCACGGCCTTTCGAGCTTGGGAACAATACAGTGGCGAGCGTTTCGCCAAGCTCGGCAAGATCACGCAGCCGTGCCTGGTCGTCAACGGCGTCTTCGATAATATGATTCCAGTCCGCAATTCCTACATGTTGAGCGAGCATCTCCCAAACGCCATGCTGTTGACCTACCCCGACGCTGGGCATGGATCGTTGTTCCAGTTTCACAAGTCATTCGTTCGGCAAGCTTCGCTGTTTCTCGATTCAGAAGGCATCAGCTGAAGGCTTCGATGGCGGTTTTACACAGGTATAGCCCGCTCCAAACATACGCGCGAAAGGAAGAATGGAATGGCAATTCAAACAATCGAAGTACAACGCTTCAGCCTGACAACGTCACGATCGTTCGAGGCAGTCGTAGCTTCGTTGAAAGCTGGTGTCGGCCGACTGGATCTTGCCGCGTTTGCGAGTGCATCCAAGTCGCCGGGCACCTTCGCTGAATTGGAAGAAGTGATTAATCGAGACATGGGCAAAACCCATTTGATGTTGTTCCTGGAATTTGATCATGGGGCTGTTCTCCGAAAGGAGATGGGACTCAACAAACCGAAGATAGTGCGGCTCGTGATCGGTAATCCCTTGGTCATGAAGGAAATGGCCAAGCATGTTCCCGATGCCGGATCTTATGCGCCAGTTACCATTCTGGTCGATGAACGCGAAGACGGGGTCCATTTGTCCTATGACAGAATGGTCGGTTTTTTGGCGCCGTACGAAAACCGGGAAGCGCTGGCAATCGCTCACGATCTGGATCTTAAGATCGAAAAGCTAATCAATGATGCAGCGGTTGAGTAATCGTTCCGCTAAAGACGACAACGCTTAAAGGAGGAAGGTATGGTTTTCGCCGGCATCAAAGTTCCCGACGCGGCTCTGGTTCGCGATGCGATTGACCTATCGCGGAGTTCATTAGATCCATTTCTTTTTAACCATGTCATGCGTTCGTGGCTTTTTGCCGTTGTACTTTCCGAAGGTGCTGAACACCCTCCAGATTCGGAGCTTTTGGCTGTTGCTGCAGTTCTTCACGATATGGGTTTGACCGATCGCTACGCCACTGAGAATCGCTTTGAGGTAGACGGCGCAAACGCGGCTCGCGCCTTTCTGAGTGATCGTGGAATCCCGATGCGGCAGATTCAACTCGTATGGGACTCTATCGCACTTCACACTACTCCCACACTCGCTCTCCACAAGGAGCCCGAAGTCGTAATGACCCATTCAGGGATAGCTGTCGATGTCCTAGGCGCCGGTCTAGATCGAATCCCGCAAGATAAGCAGCGTGCGATTCTGTCGGAGTTTCCCCGGTTGGCCTTTAAGGATCAATTCAAGGGATGCCTTTGCAGCGTCGTTCGTCAGAAGCCGATGACCACGATGGACAACATTCTGCGAGATTTCGGCATTCGTTACGTCGAGGGTTTCGCGCTACCGAATTTCGCCGACCTCGTCGCAAATGCACCGTTTTCCGAGTAGCTGACCAGCGGGTCGCGAGTCCTGGAGCAACGCTAACCTACGTCTTCCTTCACGCAGAACCGCCGGGACGCTAGTTGGCTCTTTCAGTCCTGGCTGAACCAAACCACAGCCGCGCGTTCGGGGACGACCTGCGGCACGCTCCGGACGAAAAAACGCCGCTCTTGGCGCCGCTCGGCGATAAGCTCACAGACCCTGGTCGTCCGCTTCGCGTGAAATCAAAAGGTAGAGCAGCTCTTAATGAAATGGTAGAATCTCGTGCGGGTGCTTTCTTATGACTTGGCAACGGACTCTTAGCCCGAGAATCGCCGGCAAAGCGCGTCACGGGCAAAATGACGACGGACTGTGGAAATCAACAGAAAGTGACACACTTTCTTACACAGTTGCACATTCGTCATTTTCGATGGAAAGGGAACAGAGCCATACACATGTCGTAAAATTAGGCACTTGCAAGTAGAGCCGGGATGGCGGAACTGGCAGACGCAGCGGACTCAAAATCCGCCGGTACTTAGTACCTTGGGGGTTCGACTCCCCCTCCCGGCACCAACCCCCAAAGCCCACAGAATAAGCGGCTAGCTGGTGCTATCTCCCGTATGCGATGCACCTCTGGAGCAGACGCAGCAGATTTTGCGCCTTGCGCTTTTTGGCAACTCTCGTCATAACCCTCTTAGCCATCTGCGCGGTTGCCAGCGCGCACGATGGTGGCTCTGCCGGCCGCCACGTTGTTGCAATGCAGCCTCAATAACCCAACTTCTCAACCAAGGCGGCCGACGTTGGTGATCCGGTAGTACCAGGATGGGGAGACTTACCTATCCTCTCTCTGGGGGTGGCGGCGTCGTAATCAGTACCGACGATGTTGACTGGACAACAACGTCGCTAGTCAACAACCAGCGTGGAGTTCACATGGCATTGCATGGAGGACATATAAATCCACAACCGGTGCCGGGCTCATAGCAGCTAGGCTAACGATACGAGACTGCAGCCGTCGGCCTAAGCTGGCGGCTTTTATGGCTGGAAACGTTGTTTTATGACTGAGAAACTTCTTTGCGACTCAATTCAGCGCCTTCGAATCTGATAGCGTTGGTAAATCTTATGGGGAGATATTAACGTGGCCAAAGTAAACATCGCCGATAAATTCGCTAAGATCTCCGAATATTGGAAGCCTCACATCGCCGCCGAACTCAATGGCCAAATGGTGAAGGTCGGCAAATTCAAAGGTGAGTTCGTTTTCCATCATCACGAGAGTGAGGATGAGATGTTTCTAGTGATGAAAGGCCAGTTTCGAATGGAATTCCTCGATCATCACGAATGGATCGAAGAAGGCGAATTTATCGTCGTCCCGCGCGGGGTTGAGCATCGGCCCGTTGCCGATGAAGAGTGCTGGGTTGTGCTGTTTGAGCCGGCCTCGACTCTCAACACCGGCAACATTGTGAACGAGCGCACTCTGCCGCAACTTGAGCACGTATAACTGTTATAAGCTGAAGCGAGGTTAAACTAGGTATCCAAGGCAATCGAACAACGCCAATTGAACGACGCTAATTGAACAACCGATGACCGACCTGATCGTTTACTCTGCATTTTGGTGTCCCGATTGCCGTGTCGCCAAACGCTTCTTGGCTCAGCACAATATTCCCTTCAAAGAGATTGACATCGAAAGCACGCCGGGAGCGGTTGACGAGATCGTCAAGAACACGGGCAAACGGGCGATTCCGCAGTTCGTCATTAATGGCGAATGGGTTCAGCCATATGCGCCCGGCAAAGGCTTTCTCTACGAAGAAATGAGCAGGCGCCTTGGCATCGCCAAGCCCTAGCTCGCCAAGCCAAGCTCGCCAAACCATAGCTCAACCCCAATCTTGAGTCGAACCCGATCTCAGTGCCAATCTCCCGACACTTTCGGTGTCTCCCGTACATCATCCTTCGTACTGTAGAAAAGTCGATCGGGGGACGCGAAGATCGTGACTCCCCCGGGCTCCAGCGTTTTCTACTTGGAAACGCTCGGATTAGAGGTGTTCGACATCGATGGCACAGCCGGAGACTCCGCAGGCGTCGAATGAAATTACCGAGTGCTGGCAAGAAGCCGTACAAGCTGTCCTGGGGACGGTTGTGCTGATCGGCGCTGTGGCCATGTTTCACTACTACGCGCCTCAAGCAGCGCAGGCCCCGCAACCCGATGAACTGCATCGGCAGGTTCAGCAACTAACTGCACAGGTCGCGCAACTTGAACAGCAACAAGCCACGCCAGCGCTGGTTCTGAGCCGCTACCGGAATTCCATCGGTTATATCTACGGGATCTACCAAGTCGGATTTGCGAACAAGCCGGCTGCCATTCGAGCGCGAGTTTCCGGAACCGGATTTCTGGTCGGAAACGGCCTGCTGGCCACCAATCGCCACGTTGCCGAACCCTGGTATGGAGACGCCGAAGCCGAAGCATTAATCGACCGCGGAGCATCGCCCGAACTGGAAAGCATGGTGGTGTTCTTTCCCAATTCGCCGACGCCGGTGCCGTTGACCCCCGGTGCGGTTTCGTCCTCAGAAGACTTGGCAGTTCTGCGAATTGAAGACAAAGATGCGGTGCGCGGCCTGCCGGTGTTGCCGCTGGCGAAAGGAATTTCACTTCCCGGAGAGCCGGTCACGGTGATCGGTTATCCCATGGGAATTGCTGGGATGGTGGCGAAGTCGCCGACTGGCATCTACCAGCGCCTTGCCTTTCGCCACAATGACATTACGGCCGCCAGCGAGCTGGCCGCGCTTTCCTTGATTCGTCCTTCGACCACGTGCGGCCATCTCGGGGATGTGGTTGGAGATAAGCTCATCTACGATGCGCCCACCGCCCACGGCGGCAGCGGCGGACCGGTGTTCGGTTCGAAAGCGGAAGTCATCGGAGTGAATTCGGCCTACATTGATGGCTTCTCGGGAGGAACCCTGGGAGTGTCAGTACAAGCGTTGCAGCCGCTGATCGAAGCCGCACAAAAGAAGCGGTAGCGATTCGACACGGCGATTGGAAACGGCGGCTCGAAATGGCAATGCGCCGTTTAGCAGGGAATTGGTTACTCGGCGACCGCTTCCTTCTCGATCACCACTTTCAAATGCGCAGTCACGTCCTTGTGCAGCTTCACCGGAACGGTAAATTCGCCTAAGGTCTTCAGCGGCTCGTGAAGTTGCACTTGCCGGCGGTCGAGATTGATTCCCTTTTTCGCAACACTCTCTGCAATGTCACCCGAGGTCACCGACCCGAATAACTGATCGTGCTCGCCCGAGCGCCGTTGAAACGCAACCGACAGCCCTTCAAACTGTTTCGCCAGTTCTTCAGCCTGCGACTTCTCCTTGGCCGAGCGGCGCACCGCGGCAGCTTTCATCTGCGCGATGACGGCTATATTGCCCTCGTTGGCAACGATCGCCAGCTTGCGCGGCAAAAGATAATTCCGGCCGTAGCCTTCGGCAACCTTCACCACATCGCCGCGCGCTCCCAGGTTGTTTATATCTTCTTTGAGAATGACTTCCATGATCGCTCCAATGTCCTGTTATTCCAACCGTTTGTTGTTTGTCATCCCTCGCAAAGAGGGGTACTGGTTTTCGCTCGCGCCGGCAGGAACCAAGATTCCTCGCTGCGCTCGGAATGACAACCGTTGGCGCTACTGCACTCTTCCCGCGAACGGCAGCAGTGCGATATTGCGCGCCTGCTTGATCGCCACGGCCAGCCGGTGCTGGTGCGGCGAACACACGCCCGTCAGGCGCCGGGGCACGATCTTGCCGCTCTCGGCGACGAACTGCCCGAGTAATCGGTAATCTTTATAGTTGATGTCGGCAATCTTTTCGGTGCAGAACTTGCAGACTTTCTTGCGCCGGAAAAACTTACGCGCTCCGCCTTCTCGCGGAGACCCGCCAGGGCCGGAACGCCCTCCGCCTCCTCCGTACCGCGGACGGTCCCCTCCGGGCCGCGGTCCTTCACCAGCCGGTCGTGGGGGCCGATCGGTGACCGGCGATGATGCTCTGTTTTCTTCAGCCATAACTCTCCTATGTAAAATCAGGTTTCAAGGTCACAAGGTTTCGCAGTTTCAATGCTCAATCGATTGATGCACTTTGAAACTTTGAAACCCTCGAAACGTTGAACCCTTGAAACTTTGAACCCTTGAAACTTGTTCTTTATGCCGTTGCCGTGGTCTCCGCTGCCGGAGTCAATGGAGCTTCCTCCGCCACAGCAGGAGCAGGGGCCGGCTGCGCGCTTACCTTCTTGCGGGCGTCGCGCAGTTTCTTGATCTTCTCTAGCCGTTTCTGTTCTTCGTCGATACGCACTGTGAGGAATTTGATTACCGGCTCGGTGACGCGCAGACGGCGCTCCAGCTCGTGGACCACCGACCCCTCGCCTTCGACAGTCAACAAAATATAAATTCCTTCGCGGAACTTGCGGACCATGTAAGCGAGGCGCCGCTTGCCCATGCGCTCGACGCTCTTCACGCTTCCCGAAGTCGAAGTTATGATTGACTCCAAATTCGAAATCAGCTTCTCGAGATCCTCGTCCGCCATATCCGGGCGGACAATAAACATCAATTCATAAGTACGATTCATTTTGCTGTCTCCAAATCTTGAAAACCAGTGGCCAGTAATCAGTGGCTAGTGGCCAGTTAATTCGATTTGCTTTTACTGGCCACTGATCACCAGCCACTGACCACTAATCTTCTTTTTCTTCCTTGCGATTAAACCGGTTCATGGCCGCTGCCGGCCCTTCGGTCAAAATCACTTTCACCGCTTCGATAGCCACATCGAGCGTCTCATCGACCACGGCAAGCTGCTTTTTGCTCATCGGCGAGAGCAAATACTCCTTGCCATCGTCGACTTTATGATCGGGCGCAACGCCGATCCGGATGCGCAAAAAATCCTGCGTGCCCAGCGCACCGATAATCGACTCGATCCCGTTATGCCCCGCCGAACTTCGCCGCGTATGGATCCGCAACGTGCCCAGCGGGAAATCCAATTCGTCCTGAATTACAACCAAATCTGATTCCGCTTTCAAATCGTACTGCGCCAGCAACTCCCGAACTGAAATCCCACTCAGGTTCATGTAGGTTTCTGGCTTCGCCAGCAGCACCAATTCACTGCCTACCTGAATCCTTGCCGTCAGTGCCCGGCATTGCCGATTCCTGATCTCAACTCCATGTTCGCTCGCAATTCGATCCACTGCCAGAAAGCCGACGTTGTGCGGCGTGAACTGATACTCGATGCCAGGGTTGCCAAGACCGACGATCAGTTTCACCGAACCATCCATGTCCATGTAGGGCCGGCCGCCCTCGGCTGTCCAGCCGAGCGCAGCTCGGCTCCTGTCACCACGGAGTTATTTCTTCTCCTTCTTCTCGGCCTTTTTCTCTGCCGGTTTCTCGGCGGCAGATTCGCCGTCTTCCTCAGTTTCAGCCTTACCCTTCTTAATGACTTCAGGCTCAGCCGGCGCCGCACCCGCTTCGGCAGCAACAGCTTCAGGCGTAGCAACCACTTCTTCCTTCACCGAGGTCACGTGGGCCACGGGCTGATTGGCGTCACTCAGGAATTTGATCTTCTCGTTGTGCGGCAAATCCGATACGCGGAGCACCTTGCCGAAAGTCAGTTCGGCCACGTCCACATCGATGTGGCTTGGAATATCGCCCGGGAGACACTCGATCTCCACTTCGCGGAGCATCTGCTCCAGAATGCCGCCCTCGGTCTTCACGCCCACCGGCACGCCTTGCAGCACGACCGGCACACTTACACGCAGCGCCTTATCCATCGCGATACGCTTGAGATCGATGTGCAGCAGGCTGCCCTTGATCGGCTCATATTGCCAGTCGACGATCATTACCTTGGTCCGCTCGCCGTCCAGAGCTAGATCGAAAATGGTGTTATGCCCGCTATCGGAGCGCAGAATGCGCAGCACATGCCGCGGATCCACGGTGACCGGCATGGCATCTTGGCCCGCGCCATACACCACGCCAGGAATCTTGCCTTCGCGGCGTACGCGGCGCGCATGATTCTTGGTTCCCGCCTCTCGCGGTTTTGCTTCCAAAGTATTTTGCTCAATCGTTGTCGCCATAATTTCAATTCCCGTCCTAGATAAATAACTTGCTCACTGAAGTCTCTTCGTGATTCGCTTGAATCGCCCGCCCAATCAATCCCGCAATCGAAAGCACCCGAAACTTGGGCTCGGCCTTTGCCTCTTCGGTGAGCGGGATCGTATTCGTGACCACGACTTCGCGGATCACCGATTTCGCAATGTTTTCCACCGCCGGAGGCGACAGCACCGCGTGGGAAGCGCAGGCGTAAACCTCGGTCGCGCCATTTTCCACCAGTGCATTCGCGGTTTTCACCAAAGTCCCGGCTGTATCGATCAAGTCGTCGATAATCAAGCAAGTGCGCCCGTGTACGTCGCCGATCACGTGCATCACCTCGGCCACGTTCATTTCCACCCGCCGCTTGTCGACAATGGCCAGCGCCGCATCGACTTTTTTTGCGAAAAACCGGGCGCGCTCCACGCCTCCTGCATCCGGAGAAACCACTGTTAAATTCGGCAGGTTCAACTTCTTGAAATGATCCACCAGCACCGGCGACGCAAACAGGTGATCGACCGGAATATTAAAAAAACCCTGCAACTGCGGAGTGTGCAAATCCACAATCAGCGCCCGGTGAATGCCCGCCGTCGTTAGCAGATCGGCCATCAACTTCGATGAAATCGGACTGCGTGGCTTATCTTTGCGATCCTGCCGGGCATAACCAAAATAAGGAATCACCGCCGTAATGCGCCGCGCCGACGCGCGCTTCAGCGCGTCAACGATCAACAGCAATTCGATCAAATTCTCGTCAACGCTCGCGACCCGCGTGCCGTGCACCGCCCGGCAAGTCGGCTGCAGAACAAACACATCCGCTCCGCGAACATTCTCCTGAATCTGCACATACGCCTCGCCATCGGCAAAGCGCGTGACCTGCGCCTGCCCGCGCGGCATGCCAAGAAAATTGCATACCTCATCCGCCAGCGGTTCGTTGGCAGTACCGCTGAAAATCTTGAACTTCTCGTCCACCCGCGGGCGCGTCTTGCGATCCGGCTTTTCTTCCGGAACCAGTTCGATCTTTTTTTCGACCTTCTCCGTCTTTTCCGCGGGCGTCAGTAAAGTGGCCATAGGCAGTTCTCAGTTCTCACTTGTCAGTTTTCAGTCTTTGGGCTCGGGCCAGTTCAACCGAGAACTGAGAACTGGCAACCGAAAACTAATTTCTGGCTGGGCCGCTAGGATTCGAACCTAGACAAAGTGCTCCAAAGGCACTTGACCTACCATTAGTCGACGGCCCAGTAAGCCATTGTTGATTGTTGATTCCTGATTGTTGATTGAACCCCCACAAGAGGGGTACGCCTAGATTTTCAATCAAAAGTCAGCAATCAACAATCAAAAATTTCATGCCGCCTACTGCCGCCAAATGCCCCTCCAATACTGCCGCCGCGTAATTGTTGCCGTCGCCTGCGCGGCCCATCCCTGTTTTCGCAACTTGTCTGCCGCTTTGCCAGCCGCAGCCTTCGAAGCGAACAAACCATACAACGTCGACCCGGAGCCTGACAGCGAGGCATACTTCGCGCCCGCGCGTTCCAGCGCCTTCTTTACTTCACTCAGTGCGGGATACTCAGGAAAGACGACCTCTTCGAAGTCGTTCTTGATCCCGGCCCGGACAAGCTCGAGAAGTGGATTCTCGCGCCGGCCCCTTTTACTGAAAGGAGCACCGGAGTAACTCTCGCTCAGCCACGCCGAAAGCCCTCGGCCAAGCTCACTCATTCTATCGGATGGCTTAGAGACCGTCAATTTTCGGTCCCACTCCGCGAATGCTTTGGGAGTCGAAACTCCCACATTCGGCGTTACCAAAACACATGCCATCGCCGGCAACTGCTCAAGGGGATAAACCTGTTCTCCGCGACCGATCCCCAACACCGTTCCACCAACCAGGAACAGCGGCACATCCGATCCCACCTCCGCCGCAATCTGCAATCGCTGCTCGCTGCTCAACCGTTTGTTGAGAGCACGCTCGAGAGCCAGCATCGCTGCCACTGCATTCGACGAAGCTCCCCCCAGTCCGCCCTGCACTGGCAGCCGCTTCTCAATTTCGATAAGAACCCGGCCCTTGGCACGTAATGTCGACATGGCTTTGTCGATAGTGCGATAACATGAGTTTGATTCGTCGCGCGGAACTCTCTGATCTTCACAGCGGATCTCGATTCCCGTGCCGCGGCTTAGGCTGATTCGAATTAGGTCGTGCATCCCGACCGTCTGATACACCGTCAGCAGTTCGTGAAATCCATCCTGGCGGCGAGCGCCAATGCGCAGGGCGAGATTGATCTTCGCGAACGATCGAACGGTGAGTGGCACGGGGAGGTTGATTGTATAGCGCAAACTCCTATTTTTGTCGACGGTTTTTCAAAACTCCCGGCTGGCCGAGTCGCTGCAGTTGAGTTCCTCCACTCGGCATACCACTTCGGTAATCTCGACTGCTACCTTTCTTTAAAGCAATCTAATTTGTGATTCCAATCACAAGAACCGGTCGCGGTCCTCCCTACTGGAATCTAGAAAGACCACAGGCACAAGTGCTGCCCCGCTTCGCAACGGGGACCCTGTCAGCATTGGCCGTAAAAAGGCGCAACATGTGCCCGTGGTGACCGATCAAAATTTCAGGCCCGCGTCCCATGACCGCGACTAGGTTGGGTAATGGGCGGTGGGCATCAGGGGTTTTTGAATGCGGACTCTGATCGTTTGTTGCAGTTTGCTGGTTTACTTTTTCGCGGCCGCAAGCTTTGCCGCCGCGCAATCTGACTATCGAGTCATCTCCGTCAATGACGGAGGAACTATTTCCGGCGCAGTGAGATGGTCGGGTCCCGTGCCGCGCGAACTGGATTATCCCATCACCAAAGACCCGCAGATTTGCGAGACTGACGGCAAAAAGACCGCCAGCCTCGATCGCCTGATCGTGGGCCCCGAGGGCGGCGTCGCCAATACGATTGTTTATTTAAAGAACATTTCAGCTGGCAAGGCGATGGATCTGCCCGAGCAGCGGCGCCATCTGGATCAAAAGCATTGCCGCTACGTTCCACACATTCTTCTCGTGCCCGAGGGCGCCGATCTGCAGATGGTAAGTTCGGATGCAACGCTCCACACCATCCACATGGACGGAGCAGCCAGCTTTAACTTGCCGTTCCCTTTCACCAATCAGGTGGTTTCGCGCACCATGTCGACGCCGGGCCTGGTCAACCTCCATTGCAACGGCGGCCACGTATGGATGAACGCCGAAATGATGGTCGTTCCAAATCCTTACTACGCAGTAACCAACGAAAGCGGACGTTTCGAGTTCACCAGCGTTCCTCCCGGAACGTACCAAATCGTCGCTTGGCACGAAGGCTGGGGACTGGCAGGCAGAGAGCAGGCCTACGACGTGCTGACTGAAAAAGCCGTGCAGCGGCCCATCTTCACCGAACCGAAGACGTGGGAGAAGTCGGTGACGGTAAATGCTGACCAGCCGAGCTCAGTGAACTTTTTAATCGGAAATAAGTAAGTGTGTCTGTGAAGGCGGCTTCAATGACTGAGGTTCCGGCTCTATCCGGCAACACCTGTCGACAATAAGCAACGATCCGGAGTTGCTTATCGTCGCAGCGAATGCCGCGTTTGCGCGTGATAGAATCTCAGTTGAGTCCTTCCGGATGCTTCCAGAAATAGAAAACCTGCTGCGGCTGCAAGACGCGGACAAGGAAATCCGCCGCTTGCAGGAAGAGATCGCGGAGCTTCCTAAACGGGTTGCGGCGATCGAACAAAGGCTGGCGGGCACCAAGGCGCAACTGGAAAAAGCTCAGGCCTCCGTAAAGGCTGACGAAGCAACCCGCCGCAAGCACGACACTGCCATCTCCGATCTTCGCGGAAAAATCTCCAAGTACCGCGACCAGTCCCTCGACGTAAAAACCAACGATCAGTACAAAGCGCTGCTCCACGAGATTCAGTTTGCCGAAAAAGAAATTGCGGCGACGGAAGACAAAATTCTGGAACTGATGCTCAACGCCGACGCCCGCGACAAGGAAGTGAAGGCAGCGCAAGCCGAGCTGAAGGCGGAAACCGCCGAGATCGAAAAAGAAAAAGCCGCAGCCCGCGAGCGCACCGCGGAAGACGAAAAGCTGCTCGCCGAGTGGCGAGCCAAGCGAGATCAGTTGCGGGGCGGCGTGAGCGAGGATTTGCTGCGGCATTATGAGCGGGTTTCGAAGTTCCGTGGCAGCGGCATTTCTGAGGTCCGCGACCACAAGTGCATGGCATGCCAGGTCATGCTGCGTCCGCAGATCTATAACGATGTGCGCACCGGGCAGCAAACTGTGATCTGCGATTCTTGCCAGCGAATTCTGTATTTCAATCCCGCCAACGAAATGCAGGCGATTGAACCGGAGCACAAGCGCGCGCGCCGGCATCACCCCAAAGTCGATGCGCCACAGGCATGGTATTACCGCGAGGAGTTTGGCGGCGATGGCGAGGCTCTTTTGTGCTTGACGAACTCGGGCGGGCAGGCCAGCCGCCGCGTGTTCGATATGCATACTGGCCGGTTCATTGGAGACATCCTCATCCGCGAGGGCGACTATCGCCAGGCATTTCCCGAAGACATCACCGGCGCCATTCGCCTGAACGGAAGCTGGAGGGAAGACGATATGGAAACATGGGGCGCCGAGATGCCCATGACCGCGCTCGATTCTTTGCACAGTGATCTGGAAGCCGCCCGCTACGAAATGAACTCCCGCCCAAAATCGCAGAGCCCCGCCCCGGTTACAACCGAGCACGCCGCCAGCTAGCTATTGCGTTTAAGATTGCTGCGTGCCCCAAACTCGCGGCGGTGAAACACTATCCAAAGTAAAAGTTTCAAAGCGCGGAGCGTCGCGTTTGAAAGATGGCCACGTCTGGGTTTACCGATCTGACATCGTTTCTGCCAACGGTGTTCCGCCAGGATCGCTAGTCTCAGTTCATGACGGTCTCGGTAAGTTTCTTGGCAGCGCCCTCTATTCCAGCTCATCGCAAATCGCCATCCGCCTCCTGTCGCGCGAGCCCGTCGGCGATATGCCGGGATTGCTGCGCCAGCGTATTGCCGATGCTATCGGCTATCGCAAGCATATGGTTCGCGACGCGAATGCTTATCGCGTGGTTTTCAGCGAAGCTGATTTCCTTCCCGGCCTGATTGTTGACCGTTACAACGACATTCTCTCGATGCAGATTCTGACGCAGTCCATGGATGCCGAGAGTGTGCGGCGAACTCTGATATCGGAGCTGAACGAAAGATTCCAGCCAGCTTCGATTGTCGAGCGCGTCGAACCGCACGTTCGCCAACTCGAAGAGTTGCCGCCACGCGCCTCTGGATTATTGGTCGGCGAAAAGACCTCGACTATCTTCGCGATGAACGGAGTGCGCTTTCAGTTTGAAGCGCTCGAAGGCCAAAAGACGGGAGCTTTTCTCGATCAGCGCGAGAACTACGCGGTCGCCGCTCAATACGCACACGGCGAGGCCCTAGACGTCTTTTGCTATCAGGGAGGATTTGCCCTTCACTTTGCGCCGCGTTGTTCGCGCATTGCCGCGGTCGATAGTTCACG
The DNA here is from genome assembly GCA_963784095.1 of uncultured Acidobacteriaceae bacterium. Taxonomy (GTDB): domain Bacteria; phylum Acidobacteriota; class Terriglobia; order Terriglobales; family Acidobacteriaceae; genus Sulfotelmatobacter. The sequence goes on along the minus strand of CAWAQC010000012.1, from coordinate 691,560 downwards.
CCCAGCCTTGGAAGTGGGCGAAACGAACGCAGCCCTCAATCGTGAACTGCTTGGCGGCAAAGAAATCGAGTGGATAGAAGCCAATGCGTTCGACCTGCTCAAGGACTATGCCGCTTCCGGTCAGCGCTACGACACCATCGTCCTCGACCCTCCCGCATTCGCCAAGAGCAAGCGCGAGCTGGATGCGGCGATGCGCGGCTACAAGGAACTGAACCTGCGCGCGCTCAAAATGTTGCGTCCCGACGGCATTTTGGTGAGCTGCTCCTGCTCGTACCACGTCAACCAGTCAGACTTCCTGGAAATGCTGGGAGCGGCCGCGGTTGATGCTCGCCGCACCTTGCGGCTGGTGGAGGTGCGCGGGCAGGCCAAAGACCATCCGATCCTGCTAAATGTGCCGGAAACGTCGTATCTCAAGTGCGCTATTGCCTATGTAAGTAAATGAAAAACAAGTAGATGTTTGACTTGATAATAATACACTCATATTTTATGATTCTTTAATCATAACTTATGCATCGAATGTAGTGAATCAAGCCAATCGATGAGAATAGATGGGCTTATCACCACTTTCAAACCATATTTCCGAAGGAGGATTTTCGCTATGACAGTATTAACCCGTTGGGAGCCTTTCCGTGAGTTCGCCACGCTGCAGGACCGCATGAACCGCCTGTTCCGCGAGAACTATGGCGATGGTGGCCGGGACGAGTCCCTCGCAACATCCAGCTTTGCCCCGGCCGTCGACGTCTATGAAGACGAGCACAACGTAACCCTGAAAGTTGAAGTGCCCGGAATCGATGAGAAAGACATCGACATTCGCCTGGAGAACAACACCCTCACCGTGCACGGCGAGCGGAAGATCGAAAACGAAGAAAAAGAAGAGAACTACCGTCGTGTGGAGCGCCAATATGGCAGCTTTACTCGCACCTTTACTCTGCCCACGACCGTGGATGCAGAACATGTCTCGGCAAACTACGACAAGGGCGTCCTGAGGATTACCTTGCCCAAGAAAGCCGAAGCCAAGCCGAAGCAGATTAAGGTCAATGTCGGCGGCACCACCAGCAAGGGCGAGAAGACGCTCGAATCGAAAGGCCCAAGTAAGGCCGCATAATCTGCAGGTGTGGGGACAGCCGCCCTCGGCTGTCCAGTCGACCAAAGCTCGACTTGCTTTTTTGCGGGAGGCGGCAGAGGGTGACCGCCTCCCGCTCTTTTGCCGACTAGGAAATTTTGTAATTGAGTAATTCACAGCCTCCACCACGTTAGCCTCATCCAATTACCCAATTACAAAATTTCTCAATTCCTAAACCGAGGTTCCCATGCCCATCCGTTGGGACAAATTCACAGTAAAAGCACAAGAAGCCGTACAGCGCGCCAACAATCTCGCTTCCGAGCACGGCAATCCCGAACTGCAGCCAATTCATCTTCTGGCGGCCCTGCTCGAGGATAAGGAGGGCATCGTTCCACCGGTGCTGGGAAAAATCGGCATCGGCCCCCAAGCGGTGCTCAGCGAGGTCTATCGAGAGATCGAGAAGCTGCCAAAGGTTTCCGGCGAGTCGGCGCAAGCGACGATCTCGAACGCCGCGAACAAACTGCTGGAGCAGGCGTTCAAAGAGGCTTCCAACTTCAAAGACGAATACGTCTCGACCGAGCACCTGCTGCTCGCCATCACGCACCTGAAGCAGGATGCTGCGCAGCAGATTCTCGCGCGCCACGGTGCGACGTATGATGCGATCTTGAAGGCCCTGACCTCAGTTCGCGGATCGCAAAAAGTTACCGACCAGAATCCCGAAGCCAAGTACCAGGCTCTCGAACGTTATGCCCGCGACCTGACTGAGCAGGCTCGCCGGGGCAAACTCGATCCCGTGATCGGGCGCGACGAAGAAATCCGTCGCGTCGTCCAGGTTCTCTCGCGCCGCACGAAAAATAATCCGGTGCTCATCGGCGAGCCCGGCGTCGGCAAGACTGCAATCGTTGAAGGTCTTGCGCAGCGCATCATTTCCGGCGATGTGCCCGAAGTGCTCAAGAACAAGCGTGTCGTTGCGCTCGATCTGGGCTCTATGCTCGCGGGCGCGAAATATCGCGGCGAGTTCGAAGACCGTCTTAAGGCGGTGTTGAAGGAGATCGAGGATTCCTCCGGCCAGATCGTCCTTTTCATCGATGAGTTGCACACTTTGGTTGGAGCCGGCGCCAGCGAAGGCGCGATCGATGCCTCCAACATGCTCAAACCGGCGCTCGCTCGTGGTGAGCTGCGTGCGATTGGCGCAACCACGCTGAACGAATATCGGAAATACATCGAAAAGGATGCCGCCCTTGAACGAAGATTCCAGATTGTTTTCGTCGGCGAACCGAATGTAGAGGACACCATTGCGATCCTTCGCGGACTGAAAGAACGGTACGAAGTTCACCACGGCGTCCGCATTAAAGATTCCGCGATCGTTGCCGCCGCCACGCTCTCGCATCGTTACATCTCCGATCGCTTCCTGCCCGACAAAGCCATCGATCTGGTAGACGAAGCTGCTGCTTCCATCCGCATCCAGATTGACTCGCTTCCAACCGACATCGATCAGCTCGAACGCCGCGCTACGCAACTCGAAATCGAAAAGCAGGCATTGAAGAAAGAAGACGATCGGAGCTCGAAAGATCGGCTCGCCGTGATCGAAAAAGAACTCGCGGAGATCCGCGAGAAATCAAATGCGCTCAAAGCCAACTGGAAAAAAGAAAAAGAGTTGATCGCACGTATTCGCGAGCTGAAAGAGCGAATCGAGAAGCTGAAAATCGATGAGCAGGCCGAGGAGCGCAAAGGCAATTTGCAGCGTGTGGCAGAAATCCGCTACAGCCTGATCCGCCAGGCTGAGGCCGACTTGGCCAAGCTCACGGCGCAAACGGAGAATCAGGGCAAGACTCGCATGCTCAAGGAAGAAGTCGACGAAGAAGATATCGCACGTATCGTTTCCAAGTGGACCGGCATACCCGTCTCGAAGATGTTGGAAGGCGAAGTGAAAAAGCTTGTCACGATGGAAGATCGTCTGCGCCAACGGGTGGTTGGCCAGGATGAAGCTCTGGAGCGCGTTGCCAATGCCATTCGCCGTTCACGCGCTGGGCTGAGCGATCCGAAACGGCCGATCGGATCGTTCATATTTCTGGGACCGACGGGCGTCGGAAAGACCGAACTCGCCCGCGCTCTCGCAGAATTTCTTTTTGACGACGAGCGCGCACTCTTGCGCATCGACATGTCCGAGTATATGGAGAAGCACTCGGTCGCCCGCCTGATCGGCGCGCCTCCGGGGTATGTTGGCTATGAAGAAGGTGGCCAGCTTACCGAGCAGGTTCGCCGCCGCCCCTACTCGGTCGTGCTGTTCGATGAAATCGAAAAAGCGCATCCCGATGTGTTCAACGTCATGCTCCAGATCATGGACGATGGCCGCCTAACGGATGGCAAAGGCCGCGTGGTCGACTTCAAAAACACGATCATCATCATGACTTCGAACCTCGGCTCAAGCTATTTGAAAGCCGAAAACCTGCGCACGCCCGAGAATTTCGAGAAAGCGACCGAGCGCGTAACCGAAACGCTGCATCAGCATTTCCGGCCCGAGTTCCTGAACCGCGTGGACGATATCATCATCTTCCGCCCTCTTGGCAAAGAACAATTGGTGAAGATTATCGAGTTGCGGCTCGAAGACGTGCGCCGCCTTCTCGCCGATCGCAAAATTTCGATCGAGCTTACCGACGCGGCGAAAGACTTGCTTTTCACGCAGGGCTACGACGCGAACTTCGGCGCCCGTCCGCTGAAGCGTGCGATCCAAAAGCTGATTCAGGACCCACTCGCCCTGAAGATTCTGGATGGGGAGATCCTGCACGGAGACCACGTCATCATCGATGCCGACAAGAAAGCCGGCAGGATGAAACTCGAGATTAGCGATCGCGTCGGCGAGAAAGAAAAAGTGAAGGCGAGATAATTCCCGCGTTCTATAACAGTTCCTTGTCATTCCGACCGCGCGCGCAGCGCGGGTGAGGAACCTGCTCCGCGCCGCTTCGATGCTGCCAGGAAAGCAGATCCCACGCTCAGCTCGGAATGACAAGTCTTCCTTCTTCACCATCGACACTCGAACTCGCTCATTGTTATTTGCGCGCAGTTCTTCAATAATGGGTCGCCCCGAAAGGATTTTTCCGTGCGACCTATCTCATTGTCGGCTGTAATCTTCCTTGCCCTGACAACCGTGTCCCACGCCCACTCACAAAACAGCTCTGCGTCATCTTCTTCCTCGAACATCGAGAAACATCAGCGGCTATTGCAGTTGTTCGACGAAGAATGGCAATACGAATTGCGAACCGCTCCGGAGTTCGCAACCTCTCTCGGCGACAGACGTTATAACGACCGATTCTCCGACCAATCTCCGGAGGCAATTTCGGCTGACCTTGCCCAGAACCGCGCCTTTCTCGCCAAGTTCGAAGCGTTTAACCCGTCGGGACTCTCGTCGCAGGATGCGCTCAGCCTAAGCCTCATGCTTCGAAAGCTGCGCCAGGAGATTGAGGGCGCGCAATTCAAGCCCCGGGAGATGCCCGTCAATCAATATTCCGGCCCGCACACGGAATTGATTGAGCTGGTTTCCGTAACTCCCTTCGATGATGTACACGATTACGAGAACTACATTTCCCGTCTGCACAAGGTACCGCAAGCCTTCGATGAGGTCATCGCGAATATGCGGCAAGGTATGCACGACCACCTCATGCCTCCGCGCTTCCTGCTTGAGAAAGCCGCCGCGCAGGCCGAGGAAATCGCACACACCAAGGCAGAAGCCGGCCCTTTTACAAAACCAACCGAGAAATTTCCGGCGGCAATCTCGTCCGCAGAGCAGACGCGCCTGCGTACCGGAGTTCTTGAAGCGGTAAATCACGATGTAATCCCCGCCTACCACAAACTCGCAGATTTTCTTCGCGACGAGTATGCCCCGCAAGGCCGCACCGATCCCGGCATCTGGGCGCTTCCCGATGGCGATGCCCGCTACCGATTTGCGGTTCGCGAAATGACCACGACCGACCTCACTCCCGATCAGATTCACGCTCTCGGCCTTAAGCAAATCGACGAGACGGAAACCGAGATGCTCGCGCTGGCTCACCAACTCGGTTATAGCGATATCGCCAGCCTGAACGATCACATCAAAAAAGATCGGCAGCTCTACGCCACATCCGGTCAGCAGTTACTCGATCTTTATTCGAAATATGCGCAACAAATGGAGAGGCAGCTCCCGAAGCTGTTTGGCCGCCTTCCTCGGAACAAACTGATCGTCGTTCCCATGGATCCGTTCCGCGCCAAAAATTCCGTGCCAGCCGACTACACGCCCGGCGCGCCTGACGCCTCGCGACCCGGCCGCATCAATGTCAACGAATACGACCCGGAGCATCGTCTCCTCTTGAATGTCGAGGCCATCGCCTACCACGAAGGTGTTCCCGGCCACCACCTGCAGTTTTCGATTGCCCAGGAATTGCCCGGTCTCCCGCCGTTTCGCCGTCACGGCGAGTACACGGCCTACACCGAAGGTTGGGCGCTCTACTCCGAGCGGCTGGGCAAAGAAATCGGCTTTTATCAGGGCCCTTATAGCGACTACGGCCGCCTGGAAAATGAGATGTGGCGTGCCATCCGGCTGGTGGTTGATACCGGCGTGCATTCTAAGCATTGGACTCGCGATCAGATGGTCGAGTACTTTCATCGCTACACCGCGATGGATGAGCCGAACGTTCAAACCGAGGTCGATCGCTACATCGCGTGGCCCGCACAGGCGCTCGCGTACAAGCTAGGGCAGTTGGAGATTCTTAAGTTGCGCGAAGGAGCCAAAACCAGGCTGGGCTCGAACTTCGACTTGCGCGCCTTTCATGATGAGATTGTCGGCAACGGCCCGCTCCCGCTCGATGTTTTAGATCATCAGGTGGAAGCGTGGATCGCAGCGAAAGAGAAGTAACGCCAGAACGAATCTCGGGCGATCCGAATTATTTTTCTCCAGGCTCAGCGATTCTCTCCATACGCCCCAGGAGAAGCACATATCCCAGAATGCCGGTGACAAGAACAGCCGTGGAGACGGCGAAGGCCGGCGCGAAGGAATGCGTTGCCGAGACGATATAGCCGGTCACTATCGGCGCAGAGATTGCGGCAAGTTGACCGCAGAAATTGACGATTCCACCGATCGCGCCGACAGCGTTGCCGGGCGAAATCAGCGATGGAACCGTCCACGCGACCGGCGCCATCGCGGCGAGTCCCGCTAATGCGATGCTGATGCAGATCAGCGCCGATAGAGGCGTCGTTGCCTTCGCTGTCCCGAGAATGGCCAGCCCCAGCGCCATCCCGCCAAGCATCACGCTCTGCCGGACACGGTTTGCATTCCAACCGCGTTGAATCAGAGCATCTACCAGCCATCCTCCGATCACCAAATCGCTAACGCCCGCTATGAGCCACGGTACGCTCGTGTAGAGGACCGAATGAAGCAAGTCCACCCCAAGCGAGAGTGAGAGATAGCTCGGCAGCCAATTCAGCAGAACAAAGAACGTGTAGTTATAAGCGCCCCATCCCAACGCGAGGCCGTAAACCTTCGGCTGGCGCAATAAATAAGTCAGCGAAACACTGCGCCCGCTCTCGTGGAGTCGCAACTCGTCTGCGTCGACGGACGCGAGGTGCTCCGACAAAGAATATAAGTTCTCGGGAGGGTCGCGGTAGATTCGGTGGAACAAGATGAAATAAAAGACGCTGGCGAAACCAGTCGCGGCGAAGCTCCAGCGCCAGCCAAAATGTATAAGCAGCAAACCGAGGACCGGCACTCCGATCGCCATGGAAAACTTCGCGGCCGAGTCCGTGACGGCCATCGCCAAACTTCTCTCTTCGCTCGGGAACCAGGAACCGATGGCCTTGGCATTCGCCGGGAACGTTGGCGATTCGCTGACCCCAAGAAGCAGTCGAGCCGCCAGAAACCACCCAATTCCGGGAGCGAGCGCCGCAGCGAAACACGCGACGCTCCACAGCACAATGCTGACGCGCCCTACGCGCCGAATGCCGAAACGGTCGAGCAAGACCCCTGCGGGCATTTGCATCAGAGCGTAGGTCCAGCTATAAGCGCTCGAGAGATAGCCAAAAGCCACCAGCGAGATTCCGAAAGAAGCGTTCAGCGCCTCGCGGGAAACCGACAGATTGATCCGGTCGAGAAAGTTGACCAGCACTCCAAAGGCGAGCAGGAGCGCGATGGGCCACCGCTTGCGCGCTTCGATCGAGGAATGCAACTTTGCTTGCGAAGTCACTCCGTCTGTGCTGGGCATCGGTCTAGATCGTACTGGATTTCGACTTCGACCACAGCGTAAGCTACATCCTCAAACGGCGAGAGTAGTGGGCAAACGCACGCCGGCGGGAACACCGTGAAGCACGCCATCCTGCACTGCGCTGATCTGCGCGGCGATCCAGTGGTTCGGGGCGAGCCGTCCTCGCAGATGCAGCTTTTGATAATTGTCGGTGAGTGCTTCCGTGTGCTCGCCGTCAGGAGTGTTGTAAACGCTACTGAGGGTGATTGCGTCCAGTTGCTTCCCTACAAAACTGCCCATGAAGGCGAGTTTCTTTGCGTCGGCCAGGTCTCGCAAAATCTTATTGCGTTCGCGCGCGACATGGACCGGCACTTGCTTCGGCATGGCAGCGGCAGCGGTCCCCGGCCGTGGCGAATAAGTGAAAACGTGAAGGTAAGTGAATGGCAGCTCTTCAATGAGCTGCCGCGTGCATTCGAACTCGCCATCGGTTTCGCCGGGGAATCCGACCATGACATCGGCTCCAATAGCAGCCATGGGCATGGCGGCGTGAATCTTTTCGATTTTTTCTCGATAGTGCCACGGACGATATCTGCGTTGCATCCGCCGCAACACGGCATCGCTACCCGATTGCAGAGGAACGTGCGCGTGCTTCGCAATGCGCGGCGAAGAAGCGACGAGCGAGATGAGATCGTCCGTCCAATCCATCGGCTCGACTGAAGAAATCCTTAGCTTCTCCAGCTCGGTTTCCGCCAGGATCGCGCGAAGCAGATCCACGAAAGTTTGCCGGAGATTCGAACTAGCGTCCTTTGGTGCGCGAGGGCGCACGCCCCGCACCAAATCGCGTCCCCACCGGCCAAGATTAATGCCGCTGACGACCAGCTCTTTGTAACCAGCAATGACCAGCGTATTCACCTCGGCGATTACTCTTTCCAAGGGCAACGACCGGCTCTTGCCGCGAACGCTGGGGATCACGCAGAACGAACATCGATTGTTGCATCCGTCTTGAACTTTGAGATTGGGGCGCGTGCGGTCACCGCTGTGAGCGTTGCCTGACTCGAAAACCGGAGCGGCGAGCAATTCGGTGTGCGCGAAAATATCGGAGACAAAGATCGAGTTCCCCGTTGCCCCTCGCCACTTGTCGGTGAGAGCAGAAATCGGAAGCAGGTTGAATTCGCCGGCCGGCTCCGGAGCGGAAACGTTCTGCAGCACCAGTCTTGCGAGTTCGTGCTTATGGGAGTTCCCGATTACCGCCCCAACCCCCGGCATCGCCGCGATCTCTTGGGGAGCGCGCTGCGCATAGCATCCCGTAACAACAATTTTCGCCTTTGGATTCTTCCGGCGAACCCGCCGTATTGCGGCGCGAGCATCCTGATCGGCAGCGTTCGTTACCGTGCAGGTGTTCAAAATGACCAGATCAGCGTCTGACGTGGAAGCGCGGGCAAGGCCACGCGATTCGAACTGGCGTTCTAGCGCGGCGCCGTCCGCTTGCGTGGCGCGGCATCCGAAGTTTTCGACGTGGAAGGTAGCCACGAACTATCGTAGCATTGCCTGGCAAAGGGCTCGATCGTCATTAGCTAGGACATCGCGACGGCCATCGCCTCCCGCCCGGCCAGGTCGCCGCGGCGGCGCCATTGGGTTGCTGACAGCTAGGCGGCGCTCAGGCGGTTGCGACGTTTCTTTTTTGCACGAAACACTCGCGGCAGAAGATCGGCCGTCCCTGGGTCGGCTTGAAAGGAATGGTGGTTTCCTTGCCGCACTGGGAGCAGGTGGCCCGGGTTTCGATGCGCGAGTGGTGCTGGTGATGTCCGTCGCGCGAGCCGGCATTTGAGTTGAGTACGGAAACCCGCTTCGACTTGCAGGATTTACAGCGCTTGGGTTCGTTCTTGAATTGCTTGTCGTAGAAAAACAGTTGTTCCCCGGCGGTGAAAGTGAATTGCGCACCGCAGTCGATGCAGGTGAGTACCTTGTCCTGAAATTCCATTGAGGATGGCTCCCTTGTGCCCGCGCCCGCAAGCGCCAGACGCGGGGATAGCGCCAGCGCAAAACGAACGCAGGTTGTATACGTCCCCCCTCAAACTTCCCCTGGACTCGGCCCGCCACGCGCCTGGAACGGAGCGTGGATACAGCTTTTCCCACAGAATGCCGAATGGCTCGAATGATTGATAAGCGATAAGTGAAAGATGATCCCTGATGCAGCTCTATCTGGTGGGGGCCAATAGAGCAGGGCCGCTCCGGGACGGTGCGACCCTTTTACTGCCTTCGTTCTTAACTCCTTCAAAACAACGATCGAATGGGTCAATCCTGCTGCGTTAATCCTGCTCCTTGCGAACCTTTTTACGGGCCCGCTTGCGGGCCAGCGCGGCCTTCACGCGTTTCTTCTCACCGGGCTTCAGGTAAAAGGAGTGGCGCTTAACTTCTTTGATAATGTCTTCCTGCTGGACTTTGCGCTTGAAGCGGCGCAGGGCGTTTTCGAGAGACTCGCCCTCTTGCAGTCGAATTTCGGCCAAACAGACACACCCCCAAACCCGTCCGGTAGACCGAATAGTTATTACAAGGATTGGGCCGGAAGTCAAGAGGGAGTGTCAAAATTTGTCAAGCGGCGCTCCCGGATTTTGTGGTTTTGTGCTTGACGAACGAGAGGCCGCGCTGAGTTCGGCTGTCAGGTCTGTATCCTCGGCGGTCGACGTCAACCGCGCTTGCCGGATTCTTTGCCGAGCCAGGCGTTTAGTTCCGTCGCTAGTGGTGCGAAGAATCGTCCCTGGCGGCGAACCGGCATGCCTTCGGTGGCCCAGCGCTGGACGACAGAAACAGGCTCGCCCAGGAAAGTCGCGATCTGCTGCCAGCCTTTAAGCGTTTCGGGCTGAGGCTTGAGAGATCGCTTCGGCATGGCGGAGGTAGGATGCCGATTTCAGAAGATGAGTTTCATGCCGAGCTGAATCTGCCGTGGCGCAAAAGCCGCATTGGGCTTGAGAAAGTTTTGGGTGGGCTCCTGGTAGTAAGCCGGGTAAGCCACGTTGAGCACGTAGGTTGTGTATTGCGTGAAGGTCGTGGCTTCGGCGGTGAGGCCGTCGCTGGTTATGGTGACGCGCGGATTCAGGCGGTTGAAAAGATTAAAAGAATCGGCCGTGAGTTCGAGGCGGCAGCTTTCGCTCAGGTGAATTTTGCGCACCAACCGGAGATCGGTGGAAGAATAATCCGGGCCGGTGAAGGCATTGCGGCTGTAGCCTGGAAGCCGGTCGTTGTCGTAGTTGCCGTCCTGGTTGGGGTCCCCGCCGACGGTGGCATTGATGGGGCGTCCGCTGCCTGCTGTGACGATGCTTGAGATTTTCCAATTATTGAAGACATGCCCCAGAAATTCGTGTTCACGATGGAATGGGCGAGGTTCAAGTGAAATTGCCGCGACGAAGCGGTTGCGCTGGTCGGTGACGCTGGGACCGCGCTCGGCGTTGGGATTGTAGGCATTCTGGACGGTAGCCGGTTCTCCGGCGACGAGAGCGTCCTGGCCGTCGTCAATCGCATGAGCGTAGGTATAAGAAAGGCGCAGATAGCTGCCGCGCGAGACGCGGCGATTAATGGAAATCGTGCCCCCGTTGTAGACGCTGGAGGCCGCGCTTTGAAATTCATCGATTGCGCCGAGCTGGGCGATGGGCCGGCCAAGCGGGTTGATGCAAGGCGGAAACGGGCAGGTCAGCGATTGCGTGTATTGCCAGGTGACGAAGGAATCGACGGTATAGAATCCGTTCTGAAAAATCGTCCCCGTTGAATCGAAGAGCGGGTAAGTAAGAGCGGCGGGTTCCGGCAAATTCACGTCGAGCGCGCGGATGAGGTGTTCTCCGTGAACATAAAGATAGGAGAGTGCGATGGTCGTACGATTGGCGACTTCGCGCTCGATGGTCAGGCTGGTCTGCTGCACCCGCGGAGTAACAAAGTTAGAGGCGAACGCGGAAACGTCGTTCGTCACGCCCTGGGTGAATCCGGCCGGCAGATTGCACGAGGGAGCGGTCAGCGAGCACGAAACCAGAGGATTGGGATAAGTAGGGAAAACCAGATTGTCGTAATAGTTCGAATGATCGAGAAATACCTGGGCATCGGTGATGCCATTTTCGGTGGCAATCGCTGAGTTGTAGATTTGCGGAATGCGAACGTAAAAGATTCCGTAGCCGCCCCGAATGACCAGGGGATGAGTTTTGCCGACCGAGTAGGCGAAGCCGGTGCGAGGCGCGAAATTGTATGGATTAAAGGGAACTTTGCCGGACGGCGGGAATATTGGATTGGAAATCAATCCAGCCGTGGTGAAGGTTTGCAGGTCCCATCGGACCCCGAGACTCAGCGCGAAATGATCGGTAACGCGAATTGTATCTTGCGCGAACGCGGCATAGTCGTTGCTGTTGGGATGAGATCCGGAGGGGCCAAAATTCTGCAGATAATATTTCGGCATAGCGTGGGCATAGGCGCGTAGCGGGGTGAGCGGCAGTCCGGCTTCCATAGGCTGAAAGGTGAACGGATTGACCTTGATGATGTCGAAGAGATATTCACCGCTTTGCTGGCTGGGAAAGAAATCGTAAATCCAGGTGAGAAGCGTATCTCCGCCGAACTTAAAGGAGTGCCGGCTGGTATCAAAGCTGAGAGTCTCGGCCAGTTGTGCGCGGTGTTCGCGCGTAGCGCGTGGGAGCTGGTCGGAACGCCCGACACCATCGATAATGTCGGTGATTTTGAGAAGCGCGTTCGTGGTATTGGTGTAGGACTGCCGGAGATCGCGGGAGAACTGAGCCCGCAGGTGGCTGATGAGGCGTGGTGTGATTCCTGAAGTCAGAGTCGCGGCGCCGGTATCGGTCGAGACCGTCTCTTCTCCGTTGTCGGAAATAGAATCGTAAGTCAGCGGGCTGGCGGGATCGAGAAAGACGTTGTTAAATCCCCAATAGCGGGACGAGTTGACGCGCAGCGCGAGTTGATTCCGCGGGGAAAGATTGATGTCGATCTTTCCGTAACTGGCGTTTCCGATCTGCGCGGCTGGGAATGACCCAGCGTAGGAGTCGAGTTGATTGGCGGCGGCGAAGACGAGCGCCTGGTCGTTGGCTTCGTAATCGCCGGGGCTGTAGGGCCCGGTGCCGGCTTGCGGGATGACCTGCATGGTGTTATTCAAAAATTCCACGACGTCAGGGACGTGGAAATAATGGGCATCAAATCCGGCGAACAAGAAAATTTTATTTTTCTTGAGCGGACCGCCGAGCGTGCCTCCACCTTGCTGCTGGCGGCTGTGCGGTTTGAGATCGATGATCGGGTCTTCCGCGCCGAAGCTGCTGTCGCGAATGTAATAGAGTCCGGTGCCGTGCCAATGATTGGAACCGGATTTCGTGACCACATTGATGACAGCGCCGCCGGCGCGTCCGTTTTCCGCTCCATAAGAGTTCGATGAGACGCGGAATTCCTGTACCACTTCATTGGAGAACTGATAAGGCGCGCGATAGAGCCCGCGGGCCTGCGCGAAAAAAGCGTTATTGAAGTCGCCGCCATCGACGAGGAAGCTGTTCTGGAATCCGCGAATGCCTCCGAAAGAGAGATCGCCATTGGTCGCCGAAGTCAGGCTGCGCGGGTCTTGCGTCACGCCGGGCGAAAGCAGCATCAGATCGGAGAATCGCCGGCCGTTTAGCGGAAGATCTGCGATGCCGCGTTCATCGACCAACGTTGAAACTGGGACGGGCAAAGTTGGCACCAGTTGCGGAGCGCCCGAAACCGTAACGGTTTCGAGAGCGCCAGCGATGGTGAGGTGGAAATCAAGTTGGGCGGCCGCTCCCAGATCGATATGCAAAGTCGGCGTGACCTGCGGCGACATTTTTTCGGCTACGGCGCGGGCCGTGTAATCGCCTGGTGGAAGCAGATCGAGAGAGTAGCGGCCTTCCGCGTCGGAAGTAGTCGAGTACCGCGCTCCGGTCGCGGAATTCACCGCCACGATCGAGGCGCGCGCGATGCGTCCGCCCGAGGGATCGAGCACCGCGCCGTGAATCGCGCCGGTAGCGGAGTCCTGGGCGAAGGCGCCAGACAACAATAGCAACAACAAGCAGGCTGAAGCGGCAATGAATGTGTTTCGAAGCGATGCGTGCATGCGAGTCCCACCTGTTAACAATGAGGCTCGAAGGGTTGTGCCGTTCGGCGGAACGAGCAGGTTGGGAAACCGAAATTCTTTTTAGCATGAACTGAGAGGGATTTGCTGTGATGGGCGCTATTCTTTCTGAAGCCCCGTCCCGGAGTGGGACAGAACCCGCCCATCGAATCCGACGCTGTATCAAAATCCTTAGTTCATTTCCTCGGGTCTTCGCCAAGCATTCAGCCCGAATGCACCGTTGGCGAGCAGGCCAAGTGTTGCGGGCTGCGGAGCAGGAGCGGGAACATCCAAGGGAGGAAGAGCCTCGGCACTCCCGGTACCGGTATCTCCCGCGCCGATGGCGTGATTCGGAGTGGTTTCGTAGGCGTAGCCGGTTAGAACGGGGCCGGAACTCGTCAGCGCAACACGAGCCCATCCGTAGAAGGTCTGACCGCCGGCTACAAACTGTAGTCCCAAGTATCCGCCTGGGTTGCCTTTGCCCTGCCACAGGCAATCGTTGAAATTATAGGTGGGGAAGGTGCTGAAAGCGACGGCGTCAATCATGAACCCATTAGCCCCGAACCGCCTACCCGATTCAATCGTATGTCCCGCGCGCAATTCGGCCGCGCACAGGGCTCCGTTGAAGGTCTGCGAGGATCCGATCGCGTTCCCCGGCTGTCCAGCCGCTATTCTCAGGTAGTGAGTGGCGCAGATCTGCGTGTTGGGGTGGCCGACTTTGGCTCGATCGTGGCGACGACCTTTGTCCGCACCGCAAATTCCCGATCCGGAGAAGTTAATGAAACTGAAGTCAATGATCCCATCGTGGTTGAGATCGAGTTGGACGGCTGGGCCGTTGAGAGTAATCGGGATGTTCGCAGGGGTATATACAATTTTGGCTTCGGCAGGCTGGGCCAGGGCGAGCGCCCCAACGCCGGCGGCCGTAGCCGCTGTGGCGTAACTCAGCAGACGCTGATTGATGTTGGCTGATAGGTTCGTGGCAGGACGGCGAAGAGGCTTTCGGGCTGGGATACGCGCCATGAGAAGTTCTCCTTAGATTTTGTGACGGAGATCGCACAGGGGCCCAGGTTCGCTGGAACTTTACTGGAGGGCCCGCAGGCTGTCAAGATGAAAGTTCGCATACTGTTATATTCGTTCAAGCGCTTGTTATCTTCGGTCTCCTTGTGGCTTGAAGCGGGGTATTTTTATGCGAAGGCGGCAGGGACACGAATCATGATTCGATCGTTCAAAGGGATACGGCCGGTGATTCCTGCCTCGTGTTATGTGGACGAATCGGCGCAAATTATTGGCGATGTGGTGCTGGGCGAACATGCGTCGGTGTGGATGAATGCGGTAATTCGCGGAGATGTGTTCGCCATCCGGATCGGCGCGCATTCTAATATTCAAGATTGCAGCGTACTGCATGGCATGAAACAGAAGTACGGCGTGACCGTCGGCGAATACGTCACCGTGGGGCATTCGGTGACACTGCACGGCTGCGTAGTGGAAGACCGCTGCCTGATTGGCATGGGGTCAACGATTCTAAACGGCGCAAAGATTGGCACTGGATCGATCATCGCCGCGGGAACGCTGATTCCGGAGCGAACGGTGGTTGAGCCGGGATCGTTGTGGATGGGATCTCCGGGAAAGCTTCGCCGGAAGCTCGACCCAGGCGAGGACGAAATGATCATGCGCTACGCGCGGAATTATTTGGGATATGTAGAGGAGTATCTGCGGGAGCGGTGAGGTATCCTGGCGAATTGTCATCCTGAGCGGAGCAGGATGGCGCGTGAAGCGCGTCGGCCCTCGGAGTCGAAGGATCCCTTTATGATCGATGTAGCACGGACCTCGGGAGGGATTCGCTCCAGCGGACGCAGAAGGCTCTGGAGAGAATTCCGTGGCAAGGCTGGTAGAGCGACGCAAGCACACGAACTCCTTCGACTCCGGATTTGCTTCGCTTGGCGAAGCAAATTCCTCGCTCAGGATGACAACGGTAAAGTTTAATTTGGCAGCTGAGAGCGTATTTCATGATTAAGGCTGTACGGGGAACGCGTGATCTGCTGCCGCCGGAGACGGCGGTCTGGAATTTTGTGGAAGAGACGGCGCGCGAGGTGTTTCGCGCCTACAACTTCCAGGAAATTCGCACGCCGATCTTCGAGTCGACGGAGTTGTTCGCGCGCGGCGTCGGCGAAGAGACGGATATCGTCTCTAAGGAGATGTACACCTGGGCCGACGGGGCAGACCCCGCGGACTTTGCCCTCTACAAGGAATGGTTAATTCGGAACATGAAGGAGGGCCCGTTCGAAGAGGTAGAGCCTGAGAAGGCAAAAGCCGCAAGGGGCAGCGCAGGCCCCACACTTTTCATAGCGCAGAACGGAGAAGTTAAGCTGGTCAGGTTTAGGTATGGAGCGAGTCCATCCGAGGTTCGCCAGCTGGCCAGAGACAGTCAAAATTGGGGGGCACCAAATTCCCTCCATGAAATTCTGCTAGTGACGCTTCTAGGGAGCATTCCAGAGGGCACGCGAAATGCGGCTTCGGAATGTGGCGTCCGGATCGAAGAAATCGCTATCAAGGGCTTAGAGTTGCCCCACTCCCTTACCCTCCGCCCCGAGGCCACAGCAGGCGTCGTCCGTGCCTATATCGAGCACGACCTCGAAAAGCGCGGTCTGAACAAGCTCTACTGCATCGGGCCGATGTTCCGGCGAGAGCGTCCGCAGAAGGGACGCTACCGGCAGTTTTATCAGATCGATGCGGAAGTAATTGGCCCGCCGAGCTCAGGCAGCGAATCGCCGGCTCGCGATGCAGAAATTCTGGAAATGATCGCCACGCTGCTCGATCGGCTTGGGATTAGGGGATGGGATCTCAAGCTGAATTCGGTCGGCTGCAAGGATGATCGGGCGAAGTTCAATGAGGCCCTGCGCAAGGCTTTGGAGCCAGTGGCAGCGCAGATGTGCGCCGATTGCCAGCGGCGCGCAGTGACGAATCCGCTGCGCGTCTTCGATTGCAAGGTCCCTGCGGATCAGCCGATCATCGAGAAGCTACCGCGCATCAGCCAGTTCCTGGATGAGCCGTGCCGAAAGCATTTTGATGCCGTACAGGAAATCCTCATCAAGGTCGGTGTCGAGTTCCAGATAAACGACCGCCTGGTGCGCGGGCTCGATTACTACACGCGCACCGCATTCGAGTTTACGCACGGTGCGCTCGGCGCGCAGAACGCGATTCTCGGCGGCGGCCGCTATGACGGATTAAGCGAGGCGTTGGGTGGCCCGCCGGCTCCTGGAATCGGCTTTGCCATCGGCGAAGACCGGCTGGTCATGTCTCTGCAAGAATCATTAAGTGATGTCGTTAAGAAGCCCGATGCCTACATTGCCCCGCTCGGCGCGGGAATGAATCCCGCAGCAGCGCTGCTGGCGCGGGAATTGCGGCGACAGAATTTAGTGGTCGACCTGGGCGACGAACATTTCCGGCTGAAGAAATCGTTTGAAGCAGCCACCAAAGCGGGAGCGAAATACATTTTGATCGTAGGCGAAAACGAATTGAAGGCCGATGCATTCGCGCTGAAGAATCTGGCCACCGGTGAGCAGGTTTCAGTGCCACGCGGAGAATTGGCGCAGAAAATTCGAGAATAGCGATGGCAAGTATCCGGTTAAAGATCGCAGCAATTCGTCAGGGAGGACTTCATGAATCTGGGTTCGCTGTTTGGCGCAGCCTTATTATCGGCGACTATCATTCCCGGCGTTGCGCAGGCTCCCGCGCCGATTCTTACTTCTTTCGAGCAGACCTTAATCAGCAACGAGAAAAACCTAATTGACGCGAAGAAGAACGATGATGCCGCATTTTTCAAGAAAGCGGTAAGCGATGATTTCAACCTGGTCGGCGCCGATGGGCAAATGCTGCAGGGGCGGGAAGCCGTAGACAATCTCGGCGACTCCGATCTGGTGGAACTCACGCCATACGACATGAAAGTCATACCGGAGGGCGACAACGCTGCGGTCGTCACCTATGACGCGATCGTCCGCGAGAAGCACAAAGAGGATGAAGGTCCGCAGCCGAGATATCAGCATTTCACTTCCGTATGGGTAAAGCAGGGAGACGCGTGGAAGCTGAAGATCCAGCAGGCGACGCCTACCCGTTGGGGAGATTGGTAGCTCAGACGCGATCTCCTGCGGCCGAGCCAGGCATTGACGGGAATCCGACTCGCGGTTAGAATCCGCGCATCCGGCGCGGGAGAATTGCAAAATCAAAATTGGTTGCGAGGAGGAGTATGAAAATCGCGGGAGCACTGTTGCTGCTGTTCATCTCGAGCGGAGTTGCGCTCGCGCAAACGGAAATGCCGAAACCGGCGCCCGAATTGAAGAAGATCGATGTCCTTGCAGGTTCCTGGACTCTGAATGGAACCTTGAAGCCGAGCGCTATGGGGCCAGGCGGCGCCATGATCGAGACCGAAAAGTGCGAGTGGATGCAGGGCGGCTTTTATCTAGTTTGCAACACAGATTACAAGGGCACGATGGGCAGCGGAGTCGGAACCTCCTACATGGGCTACTCGTCCCAGGAAAAAGCCTACACGTATCGTGAGTTCAACAGCTACGGAGAATTCGACGACTCGCGCGGCACGGTCGATGGCGACACCTGGACCTGGAAGACCGGCGATTATAAGGAGGGCGGCACGACTATGACGGGGAAATTCATTATGAAAATGACCTCTGCGACTTCGTACAATTTCGAATACGATATGTCGCAGGACGGGACCAAGTGGAACACGGTTATGGAA
Organism: uncultured Acidobacteriaceae bacterium; assembly: GCA_963784095.1. Classification (GTDB taxonomy): domain Bacteria; phylum Acidobacteriota; class Terriglobia; order Terriglobales; family Acidobacteriaceae; genus Sulfotelmatobacter. The sequence goes on along the minus strand of CAWAQC010000012.1, from coordinate 673,438 downwards.
GGAACGGCGACAAAGAAGTAGAATTCGCCGCGTCTCTGAAGGGCGCAGCGGTGCGTAACCTGAGCTCCGCCGGGGATGCGCACCCCGTCACAATAACGAAGCACTCCCACCAGCTATAATTTCCAATTCAGCTTTTCTATTACTCTCAGTTCCTGAGGAAAGAACTTTGCTCGACTTTTTAGGCGATCTACGGCGGACGCACATGTGCGGGGCCTTGCGCGCTTCGGACGCAGGCAAAAAAGCCACGCTGATGGGCTGGGTGAACCGGCGGCGCGACCACGGGAATTTGTTGTTTATCGATTTGCGCGACCGCACCGGCTTGACGCAAGTGGTGTTCAATACCGAGCGCGACCGCACGATCCACGAGAAGGCAGAAACGCTGCGCAACGAGTATGTGATTGCGGCGGTCGGCACGGTCAAGCTGCGCGACGCCAACACCATCAATCCCAATATGCCGACTGGAGAAGTCGAGCTTATGGCCGAAGAGTTGCGCATTCTGAACGAGTCGAAGCTGCCGCCGTTCCTGCCATCCGACACAGCGCTCACCAATGAAGAGACGCGGCTGAAATATCGCTACATCGATCTGCGGCGCGATGTGATGCAGTTCAACATCGAGCTGCGGCACAAAGTGGCGAAGGCGATTCGCGATTATTTGTCCGGGCAGGGTTTTTTCGAAATTGAAACCCCCTTCATGACGCGCTCTACGCCAGAGGGCGCTCGCGATTATCTCGTCCCGAGCCGGGTGCAGCCGGGGACTTTCTACGCGCTGCCGCAGTCTCCGCAGATGTTCAAGCAGATTCTGATGATCTCCGGCTTCGACAAATATTTCCAGATCGTACGCTGCTTCCGCGATGAGGATTTGCGCGCCGACCGCCAGCCCGAGTTCACCCAGATCGATCTGGAGATGACCTATCCGCAGCCGGAGCGCGTATGGGAAGTCGTCGAAGGATTTTTGACCGCAGCGTTTAAGGCGGCGGGGTTAGAGATTAAGACGCCGTTTCCCCGGATGGATTATGACGAGGCAATCCGTCTCTATGGCATCGACAAGCCGGATTTGCGGCTGCCGCCGTTTACCGATGTGCGCGAGTGCTTCTCGCCCGAGCATTTGCAGAACCTGGCGATCAATCCCAATCTGCCGGTGATTGCCGTTCGCATTCCGAAGGTGGGCGAGTTGTCGCGCAAGGAGCGCGACGATATCAAGCCCATGTTTCACGCCGAGCGCGGCGCTCGCGTCTTTGAGGATTTCAAGCGCATCGCGAATCGCTTTTCAGCTGCGACGGAAGCAATTGCGAAAAAGGCCGGCATGGAAGAGGGTGATCTGATCGTGCTGGTCTCCGGCACAGACACGTCTTCTGCCAGCGAGACGCCGTTTTCGCCGCACCGAAAAGTCACTCCGCAGGAGCTTGCGATTTATTCGTCAGCGGGATTGCTGCGGCTGGCGCTGGCGCAGAAGTATGCTGATCGTCATGGAATTTTCAAAAAGACCGGCGACGCCGCCAAAGATTTCCGTTTTTTGTGGGTCACGAACTTTCCCATGTTTGAGTGGGATGAGAGCGAGAAGCAATGGATGGCGGCGCATCATCCGTTTACCTCGCCGCATGAAGAAGATATGAAGCTGCTCGAAGAAGGAGTCGAAGCGCTGCACGATCCGCTTTCTCCGCTGAGCGCAGTGCGCGCGCTGGCCTATGACGTGGTGCTGAACGGAACGGAGCTGGGATCAGGCTCGATTCGTATTCACCGCCAGGATGTGCAGAGGCGAATTTTCCGCGCGCTAGGAATGACCGAGGAAGAAGCCAAAGCGCGTTTCGGGTTTTTCCTGGAAGCGCTGGAGTATGGCACTCCTCCGCACGGAGGTATTGCGCTGGGTCTGGACCGCATTGTGATGATTCTCGCCGGCGCCGAAAGCCTGCGCGAAGTGATTCCGTTCCCGAAGACGGCGCGCGCGGTCGATTTGATGGTGGACGCGCCCACGGAAGTTAGCCGGGACCAGCTAAAGCAGCTTGGAATAAGTGTTCGGCGTGCAGTCAGAGAGATGTGGATTCGCCAGCTGCCTAAGAACGTTGCCCTTGAGCGAGTAAAGGACGGAGTCTATCGGACGGACACTGGGAGCGGAGTTGCCGTGACTGGTACCTCAGGTGCCTACAAGAAAAGCTGGGCGTTGGGGATACGTGACTGGAATTTCGACGTTCTCGTTTTGTTGTGCCGCCAGCATTCTGGCTCTGTCTTGGATTTCGTCATCCCGAGAGGCGCCCTTGGCAGCGATATTTCGAAGTGGGTCGATCCGGACGACAAGCGGAGGCTAAAGTTCAAGATCCGTAAGACCGAAGAGGAGTTCCTTCTGAAGAATGCCAAGTCGACAATTAAGCTTCCAGTCTCCGGCTATCTTCGAGAATACGGGCCCTTGCGGGTTGCGCGCGTCGGCGTTTAGTGGCTTTTGGGTGGCGCAGCGCTTTCAGCGCTGCGATTCAGGCAGTCCGAGTGAACGGATTTATCCGCTGAGGTACCTCAGGGGCTGAAGCCCAGATCAATAACAGAGGCTTTATCGCAGCGCTGGAAACACTGCACCGCCCAAAGGCAGGGGCACAACCGGATCAAGCGGTTAGCATGAGCTTCAGCTGCTCTGGGATTTCATCAGGCACGAAGCCTGGGTGGGCCGAACTATAGGGATACTGTTCTGGAGTTTCGGCCAGGCCGCGCTTTACTGGATTCCGGCGGATGTAATACTTGAAATTGCTGTAGTCTTCAAAGCCTCTCACACGGCGATCGTAGTAGCTGGGCTGCCAGATTTTTCCTGAGTAATCCACTTCCTTTTTTGCCCGGTATGAGAAGCCTCCCTTGATCAGTTGCAGGGATCTTTCCAAGCTGAGAGTGGGTGAAAGTAGCAGATGAAAATGGTCGGGCATTAGAACGAATTCGTGCAGAAGATAGTTTTTCTTGTCACGGTAATGGAAAAGGACCTCCACGAAAAGCCGCGCCACCGGTTCCGTGCGAAACAGCGCGCTACGCTGAAAAGTTGAAGCGGTAATGAAATAGACGCTATGCCCGGTGGTTCCTCTGGGAGGCGCTGCCATAGGTACCTCGACGGCTAAAGCCGTATCCTTGTGGCTACTTTACCGCAGCGCTGGAAGCGCTGCGCCACCCAAAAACAGAAAATCAACGTCGCCAGTTCCCAGATCGGAATGATCGCGCGCGTGGCCTACCCTTGCGTCTTTTTGCGACGACGGAACTCCCGCACAACCTTCGGTCAAGAATCCACACCCACCATGTGACATCCAACCTTGCCCTTCGCTCCCAATTCGTCTGATACCGAATCCAAATCTCTACCGGCTCTATGACAACTGAATATGCGCCGCTAACCTCAGTCACCCCGATATTTTGCCGACAAGTTCTTTCAATCCAATTTTTAGCCAGATTCGCGGAAGATCGAAGCCCGCAAGTTCCTGATTCAAGAGAATTAAGCGATTCGATCCGTAATTTTTTTGATCCGGATCTGAAGGCAACGGCAAGGGCAGGCACGCAACTGACACGAACTATTCTTTCAGACGATAAGTGTTAGCGTCCCGGAGGACGCCTGAACCGCCAGCACGCGGCTTCATCTTGTCATAAGCGCGTGGATTCCATCTTACCGCTAGCCAAGTCTTCCACCTGCGCCAGCACCTCATCCTCATTCATTTTCGTCGAATCGATGACGACGGCGTCATCCGCCGCGACCAGCGGCGAAGCGGCGCGGGTGCGGTCGCGGCGGTCGCGTTCGCGCAGGTCGGCCGCGAGATTGGAAGGGACTTCGCCTTTGATCTTCTGTTGCTCCATGCGGCGCTGCTCGCGCACCACCGGATCGGCGTCGAGAAAAATCTTCAGGTCGGCATCGGGAAAAACTTTGGTGCCAATGTCGCGGCCTTCCATCACAATGCCGCCGCCCGCGCCCATGGCTCGCTGATGCGCCACCATCCAGGCGCGCACGCCCGGATGCACCGAGACGCGCGAAGCGGCCTCAGTAACATCCGCCTCGCGAATGCGCGAGGAAACGTCCTGCCCATCCAGCAGCGTTCGATTGCCGCCGATGGTTGGCTCCAGCTTGATCTTCGATTGCTCGGCCAGCTTTACCAGCGCGGCTTCATCGTCGAATGAAATGTCGTTGTCGATGGCTTTCAGAGCCAGCGCGCGGTACATCGCTCCGCTTTCAAGATTGATGTAGCCCAGCTTGCGGGCGAGCCGCGAAGCGATGGTGCTCTTGCCCGCGCCGGCCGGGCCGTCGATGGCGATAATCAGTTTGCGGGGAGGGTTGGCGCTGCCGGAGTGATCAGGGTTCTCGGTCATTTCGCAAACGACGATTGTACACGGTGTCGGCGTGGGTGACGGCCTCAGCAAGCTGATTCGCGGTTCTTTACCACAGAGAACACCGAGAGCACGGGGAAATAATTGTAGCGATGGGTGACCGGCTCAGATGGATGAACTTGCGGTTACGAACAAGCCCAAAGGAGCCGCAATCTCAGGTGATGCGGCGTACTCGATATGAAGCACGCGCCGTTTGGCGTCAGCTTGCGACTTGGAAGAGGCATGAACCAGCAGCGGACGCATTGCGACGATCCCTCCCGCTGAAGTTAGGCACTCGACTGCATTGATCTTCGCTGAGAGTTCTTGGATTCGACTATCGTCGAGAACTCCGAGAGCATGCGTTCCAGGTAGCACGCGGAGCGGGCCGTTGGAGGACGTTGAATCGTCCAGGTGAATTCGCAGCGCGAGGACTTGCGAGAGTGAACTGGCGGGCGCATGCGCGTAGACGACGCCCTCCTTGATCGACCAAGGCCCCCAGCCAGCGAGATCACGACGCTCGCGAAGTGGGAGTGCTCTGTCCTGGTGCCACACAACCAGCCAATTGGATTTCGCCGACTTGTCGAATAGAGTGGCGTGAAATGGAAATGCAGCAGGTCCGAGGACAGACTGTGCGAGCTGGGTCACTCGGGGGTGGTGGGCGATGCTCGCAACCGGTTCCAGGGTGAGGGCATGGCGCATGCCTGCTCTACTGCGCCGAGGAGTAGCCAATTCGATCGCTTCGATAGGGATCTCGATTTCTTTCTTGCTGAGAAATTCTGGAAGAACCGCGAACCCTTCCTCGTCAACGGCAGATTCCAGTGCTCAAAGCACATCTCCAGTCTTCGCTCTGACCTTTGGATGCATCGTTGTTGTTTCTTTCGCCGGCGTAATCTCCAGCATCGACTTGTTGCCCACGTGAACAAAAGCCAACTCGCGGGCGGCGAGTAGCGCGTTGACCGCCTCTTTCACCCGCGAGCGGGCGACGAAGTTTCCGAAGAACGTTTCGAGTTCAGACAATTCGGCGGCGACGATGCAATCGAGATATTTCGAGACCAGCGCCGAGAGCGCCTGCGGGACCGAGATGCCTACGCCTTCGCGCACCGCTTCGGGTGACCAGCGGTAGAGCACGTCCCAGAAAGAACCGCCTTCGTTGGCCCGGTAATCGACGCGGGTGATGCGCAGCCTGGCGAAGAGTTCGCCGAGAGCTTTATCGAGCGCGGGCAGCGAGATGCTCTTGCCAAGGGCTTCCTGCAGTTTTTCTTTTGCGATGGGACCGTCGCGGTGAATGATCTCGAAGGCGTCGCACGCCAGCTGCGAATAGGCGGAACGCGGGCCAGGTTTGGGCGCGAGTTTGGGGTTGCGCTCGCCGACCAGCGCATAAAAAAAAGGAAAGGCAGAAGCCGCCACCAGGAAGGCGTTGTCCTCATCGAGAAGATGGGCTTCATAGGCCGAGCGCTCGCGCAGAAGGCGCACCATCAGGCCGGTGGCATCGGCCGCGCGCGGATCGGAAAAGGCGTGTTGCCAGGTAGGAAGGCGATCGTCGGAACCTGCGAACGCGCCGATGAATGTCGGCAACGGCATCGGTGGCCGGACAGGATACATCAGGCAAAACCCGACCTCGTCGATGAAGGCGCGAGCCTCTTCGATAGTGCGAATGGGTCTGCCATCGAGACGCCATTTCGAGCGCCGAAGTTGGATGAGGTCAGCGTCGGTCATGAGATCAGCATGCGTGTTTTGAGCACTCGGAACTCGGCACTCAGCATTCGGCATTCAGCATTCAGCCAACAACGGTTTGTTGGCTCGGCAGTGTCCTTGATGGGCTAAATGCTGAGTGCTGAATGCTTGCTTCAGATTCTCTTGAACGCTTTCTGAATGTCCTTAACAGAATACCGCAGTACGACTGGCCGGCCATGTGGGCAAGACATGGGGTGGTCTGTCTTGGCAAGTTCGGCCAGCAGCCACTCCATTTTATTTTGCTCGAGCGGCATGTTGACTTTGATCGCGGCATGGCAGGCGATCGAGGCGGCAATACGGGCGCGAATTTTTTCCAGGTTGAGCGATTGCTCCTCGCGCGAGATTTGATCGAGCAGTTCATGCAGCATGTGCTCGACCGCGGCAGCATCGACTCCCGCAGGCGCGACTTTGACCGCCACGCTGCGCGCTCCGAACGGTTCGGCTTCGAATCCATTGTGCTGAAGTTCGTCGGCAATCTCGGCGAAGACCGCCTGCTGCGCGGGGGAGAGTTCGAGCACGATGGGCATCAGCAGATGTTGGCTTTCAACTTTTTGCGCGGCCCGCTGCTTTAGGATGCGCTCGAACAGCACGCGCTCATGGGCCACGTGCTGATCGATGATCCACAGGCCATCTTCGCTGGTCGCGAGAATAAAAGAGTTGCGAATCTGGCCCAAAGGCCGAAGCGTGGAGAGCGCGGCGAGGGTTGAGTTTTCTTCGCTCGTTTCTGCGAGATCGATCGCCGGCGTGCAGCCGTTGTCGGGAATGGAATCGATGGGCTGCGCGAATGAATGGCGGAGAATGCCGCGAGCCACTGGAATTGCGGCATTCGCCTCAATCGCGATTCCGCCTTCAAACTGGAGCCGAGCAGCGATCTCTGCGGGCAGCTGCGCTTGCAGGGCAAACCCCGGAACAGGGCCGTCGTACACTTGCGTCGATGCGCCTGTACCCGTGCCCGCAACCAACTCAGACGATGGCTCCCAATCCCGCGCTCCGGGCTTAAGGCCCGGACTGGCCGTCGCGTGAGCGCGAATCTCGGTGGTGAATTGAGGTACAGGGCGCGCTTTCATCAGGGCTGCGCGGATGGTGTCGCGCACGAAATCGTGCATCGCAGTGGACTGGCGGAATCGCACTTCCGTCTTCGAGGGATGGACATTCACATCCACCTCGCCCGGCGGCATCTCCAGAAACAGCAAAACCACCGGATAAACGCTTGGCGGAATGATGTTGCGGTAGGCTTCGGTCAGCGCGTGCTGGATGAGGCGGTCGCGAATTAGGCGTCCGTTGACGAAGATGAAAATTGAGTTGCGATTCAGTTTTTGAATTTCAGGTTTGGAGACGAAGCCGTGCAGGCGCATCTCGCCGGGTTCGGCGGAGACGGGCGCGTCTTCATTATTATTTTCAGCTTCGATTTGTTCTCGGCGCCAAGGTGGCGGCTGCGGCAGGCCAATGCGCTCGAGTTTCTGCAAGGCCGCGACCGGAATTAATTGGTCAAGCGTTTCTTTACCGAAGACCTGATACACGCGTTCACTGTATCCGCTAACCGGAGGAGCAACCAGCATGGCATCGGTCAATGAGTGCAACTCGAAATGCTTCTCCGGATGGGCCAGCGCATAATGCGTGACCAGCGAGGCGATGTGCGAAAGTTCGGTAGATTCGGCCCTCAGGAATTTTTTTCGCGCCGGCGTGTTAAAAAAAAGATCGCGCACCGTGATCGAAGTTCCCTCGGGAAGTCCGGCTTCTTCGACTCTCGCCATTTTGCCGCCGTTGATCTCGACGACTGTGCCGGAGGATGCGTCGGCCGCTCGCGTTTCCAGATGCAGCCGCGAGACCGAGGCGATCGAAGGCAGGGCTTCGCCGCGAAAACCGAGGGTGGCGACTTTCAGCAGATCGTCGGCATCTTTGAGTTTGGAAGTGGCGTGGCGCTCAAAAGCGAGCATGGCGTCGTCGCGAACCATGCCGCATCCGTTGTCGACGATCTGAATTAATCTTTTGCCGCCGGCTTCGATGTTGATCTTGATGCGGGTCGCGCCGGCGTCAAGGGAGTTCTCCAGCAGCTCTTTGACGACCGAGGCTGGACGCTCCACCACCTCGCCCGCGGCGATTTTGTTGGCGACGGCTTCGGAGAGGATGTGGATGCGCCCCATGAAAAAACAGTCCTCAGTTGTGAGTGGCCAGTGTCGAGGAACAGGGTCAGTCTCTCAGATAGCGGCTAAGTTAGGCAAAGCCATCCATGCACGATTGGACGTTCCGGTGCTGAGCTTCAGGATGACATGACCAAATCGCCTGCAACCTGAACTTAGTTTTCCGTGGGTTCAACTTTTAATTTCGGCGCAGGCAGGCTGCGGCCCGGCTTCGGCGGGACGGCGGGCGTCGCCGGAACCGCCGGAGCAGCAGAAGTTCGTTCCTGGTTCCGTCGAATTTCGATTCCGTCATGCTCGTTATTGATCACGACATGGGATGCGCCGTTGCCCACGGTGCCGCTGGCGGTTGATTCGTGATCGTTGTTGTCGATTTTTATGCTCGGGAAATCGGACTCAATTTCGCCATCGCGCGTGCGGGCGTCAACGCGAAATCCGGCTTTCTCGGGAACGCTGAGGCGAACGTCGCCGTTGCGATCGTCGATCTGCACGTTGCCCAGCGAGCGCATAGAGAGTTCAACGCCCCCGTTCGCGTCCTGCACCCGGACGTCGCCCGTCACATCTTCAAGATTGATTTCTTTCGAGCGCGTCGCCAGATGCACGGGGCCGACAATCTGCTCCGCGTGCAGGTCATCGGAATCGAGATCGAGTTCGCCGGCTAGGCTGGAGAATTCCAGATCGGTGCGCGAGGATTTGAACCCGACATTCCTGCTGATGCGCGCGAGTTTGACGCTCTCGTCGAATTCGCCATCCATCTGCACCGAGCCTTTCACGTCGCTAACTGAAACTTCGTTCAGATGTCCGTCGATGTGCACGTCGCCGGCGATCTGCTCAATCTTGGCCGAGCCTTTTTCAACATTGAGTTTTGCGTTGCCGGTGATGTTTTCGAGAGAAACATCACCATGCTGGGAGTTGATGTCGATTTCGCCATCGCGATCATCCACGGATACATCGCCACGTCGCGAGGTGATCTGCACCTGCATCTTGCGTGGGACGGAAATATCCAGGTCGCTTTCTACGGATCTCACATACATGCCTACGTGCACTCCGGTGACTTGGCCGGCCGTGTTGGCGTTGAGGGTTAATTCTCGGCCGGTCGCAGTGAGGGTTGGCTTACTTTCGGCGTTGAATTTGTCCGCGTCACTCTGGCTTTCAGCGCCAACCCGCTTGCGTACTGTAACTGTGATCTTGTTGTCGTCCGCTGCGCTGACGTGGACAGCGCCGTGCTCGTCGTTAACGCGAAGGATGGTAGCTCCGGCCGGAACGTTTTGCTCGATCTGATCGTCGTAGTTGTAGCTCTGCCCGAACATGTTGTCGAAGTCGCCATCGTCGATTTGCAGGTTATCTTTGATCTCGCCCCAGTTAAAGCGGGTGGCCTGCGTGGCGATAAGGCCGCAAACCACGATACAGATAATCAGACAGACTCCGCCTGCCCCTATGCCGCGCGTGGGTAGGCCGTCGCGCTGGGCCTGCTGGTGCTCGATCAGCTTGATAATGCCCCACAAAATCAGCAGCACCGGCCAGTAGTGGGCGAAGAGCGTTCCCAATCGCGCCCAGGAAATCATGTGCAGGTTGCCAAACAGAAAAACTATGCCCAGGATGATCAGCACAAACGGCCCGGCGAATGACCGGCGGTGCCGATACGGCGGAGGCGGCGCCTGATAGGGCGGCTGCGCCGGAGGCTGAACTGGACTAGACATGGCGCACCTCGCCTTGTGAGGAACCTGCCGGCGGTGTTGCACCCGGATCGGAGGCTGAAGGCGGCGGTGGCGGCGAAGGCGGTGCGACCGCACCCCGAGCTGCTCCCCAAAGGCCGGTATGTCCGGCGGAGGAAGCATTGCTCTGCAAAAGTTTCACAATGCCGATGACGAGCAAAATCGCCGGCCAGGTACGGTCGAAATCGACCACGTAGAGGGTCTGCAGTAGAAACAGAATGCCAATGGTCAGCAGGATCGCCGGACCGGTGATCCGGCGCATGCGGCAGCGGTCACACTGGCAGCCCCGGCAGGAGCCCATGATTCCAAACTGCCGGGCCAGCATCCATCCGCCGAAGAAGATCAGAATCAGCGGCCAGAAGCGGTCCAGGCCGAACTCGAAAAGATTCATGGTGTTCAGCAAAAAAAGCACGCCAAGCCCGATCAGAATGACCGCAACCGCCGGAATGTTTTTTGACTCGCCGCGGTCTCCAAAGCTGAAACTTTGAGCTAGCCCGTAGGGATCGGGCGCAGGCTGGCCGGCTTGCAGCGCATGAGCGGTGCGTACTGCGTCGATGATCTGGTAAACGTAGAAAAACGCGATGCCCAGGCCGAAAACCCAATCCCAGCGTCCCGCATGATCGCACGCGAAGATGAGCATGGAAAAGATGATCAGGTGCGCGAGCCCCTTGGCGTATTGCGAGCAGTAAACCGCTCCGACGCCAAACGGGAAAAATCCGGCGAGAATGCCCGCCACGGCGGGATTCGGGCCGCTCGCTGGCCGCGCAGGTGAAATTGGCATGCCGACCGGCGGATACGCAGCCTGGGCGGGCGGAACAAAGCCGGAGGCGGGCGGCGTGTAGCCTGCCGGCGGAGGAACGTATCCAGGCGCCGGCGGAGCGGTCGCATCCAAACGCGCAGCCAGGCAGGGTTCGCAGTAGACGATTCCACGAACGTCGCGGGTGCAATTCTGGCACAGAGGCTTGCCGCATGTGCGGCAGAATGCCACCGCGGCAAGATCGGGATGCGTGGCGCAGTTCATACGAACCTCCTGTACGTGCTGTTCGTGCTCACCGACACTACAGACGGATCGTTTAAAGAACGATCGTTTACAGACGGATCGTTTAAAGACCGATCGATTCGAAACGCATCGTTCACCGCTGGACCCAATCGAGCGCTGGCCAGCACCAGACGATTGTCGCGCTGGCTGTAATTGCGCTCCTGCTTCTGCTCGGGCTGTTGTGTTGTGTCGTTCTTGTGCTCCTTCTTTGCTGGTTCGGACTCTTTAATTGCCGGCTCGGCGGGCGCGACGTCGCGCTTCAGTTCGCGCACCCGCGATTCCACCTCGTAAACAAACCGGATATTTTCGTAATATCTCACAACCCGCGCCTGCGTGTTGTAGTAGGTGTGGCGGATCGCCGACGGACGCAGGTCGATGTGGGCCAGGTCGGCGGGCTTGAAGCCAAGCACGCTCAACGCAACCGAAATCGAGAAGAATGCCATGCCGAATGACATGGCGAATCTCGGCTGCCGCACCGTCTCCCAAAGCTGAGCAAGTGCGGGCTGCAATGCTCCCGATGCCCAGGCCTGTGCGCGTTCAATCCACGCCGAACCCGAACGAGAAACCAGTTGCGCCGATTCGTGCACCCGCAGGCGTTGAGTGTCAACACCGGATGTGGATGCCAGAATATTGGTGACCAGGCCAGCTGGAGGCTCAACTTCCGTAAGATCCTTCAGCCAGTTGCGGCCCGCCTCGACTTCTGCGAGAAGTGGCCCGCATGCGGAGCAACTCCGGGCATGGGCCTGGAAGCGGTCGAGTTGTGAGCCACTCAGGATTCCATCGAGGGCATCCGTGAGCAGGCTGTCAAACTCGGGACACTGCATTCCATTACCGGTATGCACATTCTTGCTGGGATCGGGTTTGGTGTGATCTGGCATCACATCACCTGCCTATAGGTACGTTGTAGAAGGCGCGCAAGTTCCGCGCGTCCGCGATTTATTCGGCTTTTCACAGTCCCCTCCGGAACCTTCAAAACGGTTGCGATTTCTCGGTAATCAAAATCCTGCAAGTCTCGTAGAATCACGGCCTCGCGCAGCTCGGGAGAGAGCTTGCCCAAGGCGGCGTGAACGGCCTCCCCGGCCTCGCGGCTGCGCACGCGCGAGTCCGGCGGCGCACTTTGGTCATGAATGTGCTCGCTGAGCGGCTGCGCGTCTTCGTGCGCCGAAACGGGCGCGTCGAGAGAGTCGGTCAGGCGATCCTGCTTGGTCTTGCGAAAGTGATCCACCAGGAGGTTGCGAGTAATGGTGGTCACCCAGGTGACGAACGCGCCTTTCGAGCTGTCATAGCTCGCCAGCGTGCGGTACATCTTGATGAAGACTTCCTGGGTAAGGTCTTCGGCATCGTTAGCCGATCCGGCGAAGCGATAGCAGATGTTGTAGATACGGCGGTTGTAGGTCTGAACGATCTGTTCCCAGGCAGCGGCGTCTCCGGCGACACAGCGCCGGACCATCATCGCGACTACCTGGACATCTTCCAAGTGAATCTCCCCGAAAGCGGCTACCAGCTGTCGGCCCTCAGCCAAAACCTTGTCATTCCGAACCGCGCCGAAGGCGCGGTGAGGAACCCGCTGTTTTTTCGGACGACTCTTGTGCAGTCGAACAGCACATCCCTACAAGACAGTACGCGGATGTAGAGCCGCAGGTTCGCGGTTCTGAACGCGCGTCCGTAACTTTATGTGAAACAGGGAATTGTAGCAGTGGAGGGTCGGCCCATTTGGTCTAGCAGAGAACTGCGGGATTGTTTTCAGTTTTCCTTTGCCGCTCGACTGAATATCTGCGATTGCCTCGGCGGCAGCGTTCCTGATATCGCGAACCTACCTTTGGTCTCAGCGCCGCAAGTATATCGGCGCAATATAAAATGGCCACATGGACGTTCTGCGAAAGATCACAGTGGAGGTGCCTGAGTAGTTGGCTGGATGCGGCGCAACGAGCCAGCGGAGCAGGCATTACCGAAACCGTCTGCGCCGGCCTGCAGTTGCTTATCGCAGCGAAAACATACGAGCGCCTGCGGCAATTCCGAGGTAAGGTAAAGTCCTCGCGCACAGCCACCGAGCTAAAGTCCGACTGCTGACCTCCATCGCACAAGCCGGATGATCGGCGGCGCAAACCAGATCACGACAATCTCTGCGCCAGCCACATCCTGATCAACGACTGCCGCGTTACGCCCGGCCGCCGCGCTTCGCGGTCGAGCGAGTGCACCATCCATTCGGGGAAATCGACGTTGACCCGCTTGGGCTCGGTGCCGACGCGCCGCGCTTTCGCCAAATCGAGCTGCTCCAGAATGTCTTCGCCCTTATCAAACTTGCGGTCAAATGTTTTCGCTCTCATAAATGCTCACCTCGCCGTCAGGCGACCGCCGCACTGAGACAAGCCCAATGTAGTCATATCTTAACTTCATTCTGAAATGCTAGTTCGACACCTTTAACCTCACTCTGGTCGAATGCAGGCTGGTAATGAGCTGGCAGTTTTGCCTCCACAGGCATACCAGTTCGAGTTACACTTGGTCCACATTTTCGGCTGGGCGATTTTTGATTCAGTCGCGCTTATCTGCGGATCTCGGACGTTCCGCAGTTGGCCTCCTGATTGGGCCTATGATTGGACAGCGGCTGTCGCATTATCGAATTCTGGAGCAGATTGGCGCCGGAGGCATGGGCGTCGTCTATCGCGCTCACGATGAGCAACTCGATCGCGACGTTGCCATCAAAGTGCTGCCGCCACGGCGGGTGGGCGATGAAGAAGCGCGCAGCCGCTTTCGCAAGGAAGCACTCTCGTTGGCCCGCCTGAACCATCCCAACATTGCCACGGTCCACGAGTTTGGCACCCAGGATGGCGTCGATTTTCTGGTGACCGAATACATCCCCGGCCTTACGCTCGATGCGAAGCTGGCCCGCGGCCCCCTCGCGGCGCAGGAAGTGGCGCGCATTGGCACTCAGCTCGCAGCCGGACTGACCGCCGCGCACCAGCAGGGTATAGTCCATCGCGATCTCAAGCCCGGCAATCTGCGGCTCACCCCCGATGGAAGGCTGAAGATTCTGGATTTCGGCCTGGCGCAGTTGATGCCCCACGCTAGCGAATTGGGCAACACGGTTACGCTCACGCAATCGGAGGAGATCAGCGGGACGCTGCCCTATATGTCTCCCGAGCAGTTAAGTGGTGTGCCGCCGGATGCGCGCAGCGATATCTGGGCGGCGGGCGCGGTTCTCTACGAAATGGCGACTGGGAAACGTCCGTTCGAGGCCAAGACGCAACCGCTGTTGATCAATGCGATCCTCAACCAGGAGCCCACTCGTCCCAGTAAAGTCAATGCAGCGGTCCCGGCACTGCTGGAGGCAGTCATCCAGAAGTCGTTGTCGCGCGATGCCTCGCGGCGGTATCAGTCGGCAACAGAGCTGGCCGCGGATCTCGAGCAGCAGGTAATACCCACCTCGGCGCGAATTCCAATTTCCGTGAGGCGCACGAACTGGGTGTGGCTTGCGCCGGTTGTCTTGCTGGTGTTGCTGGCAGGTGGGTATTTTTTCTTTTCTCGCCGGCAAAAGGCGCACGTGGCTCCGCCGGTGAATCGGCGGCGATCCGTCGCCGTGCTGGGTTTCCGAAACCTGTCGCAGGACCCGCAAAAGTCATGGCTCTCCACCGCGCTTTCGGAAATGTTGACCACCGAACTCGGTGAGGGAAATGAACTGCGAACGATTCCCGGCGAGAGCATCGCACAGATGAGGGCGAACCTCGCGTTGCCCGATGCCGACAGCTTCAGCCCTCCGACGCTCAAACGCATTCGGGAGAACCTCAACAGCGACGACGTCGTGGTTGGTTCGTATCTGGCCTTGGCGAACGGCGAATTGCGATTAGATGTTCGCCTGCAAGATGCCATTGCCGGCGAAACCCTGGCATCGGTTTCAGAAAAAGGCAGCGTAGCGGAAATCGACGATCTGGTGGGTAGGGCGGGAACAGAATTGCGGGCCCGGCTTGGGGCGGGCGCTCTTTCGGAAGCGCAGTCAGCCCTGGTGCGAGCCTCGATGCCTGCGAATGCAGAAGCGGCACGGTTCTATTCCGAAGGTCTGCAAAAGTTGCGGCTGTACGATGCGCGCGCGGCACGTGACGATCTGGAAAAGGCGGCGGCGCTCGATCCTGAGCACGCGCCAACCCATTCGGCGCTGGCCGAGGCGTGGTCGTTCCTCGGGTATGAGGCGAAGGCGAAGGCGGAAGCTAAGCGCGCACTGGAGCTTTCAGGAAAATTTTCGCGCGAAGAGCAGTTGTTGATCGAAGGCCGCGCCCATGAATTGTTGGCGGAGGTGCCGCAGGCCGTCGAGAGCTATCGCGAGCTATATGAATTCTTTCCCGACAACCTAGATTACGGCCTATCGCTGATTCGGGCCGAGGTCCTTGCCGGTCACGCTACGGATGCCGAGAGCACGCTGGCACAACTGCGTAAACTGCCCGCTTCAGAAGCTGATACGGCGCGCATCGACCTGGAGGAATCGCGGATCGCGTCATCGCTGAGCGACTTTAAGCGGCAACAGGCCGCGGCGGAGCAGGCGGTAAATCACGGTCGCGCGGTCGGCGCTACTTTGCTGGTCGCGCAAGCTTTGCAGCGAGAGGCGCAGGCTTGGGAGCGCATGGGGCAAACCCGGCAGACCATGGATTTGCTGCATCAAGCGCGCGATCTATTCACTGCGGCGGGTGACCGGCGCGGCGCCGCGCACTGCGAAGATAATCTCGGAGACCAACTCTTCGACGAAGGCAACTACGAAGAGGCGAAGAAACATTACGAGGACGCGCTGAAGGTCTTCGAGGAAATCGGAGCGCAGCGCAGCATGCGCGGCACGTCTGAACGCATTGGGAATGTCTACTACTCCGAAGGAAAGCTGAACGAAGCGAGGAAGTCGTACGCGCAGGCTCTGGCTTTTGATCAGCAGGTCAAGGATCCCAGCGGGCTCTCCAGCGATTACGGCAACCTTGCCAATACCCTCGACGGCCTGGGCGATTTGAAGGGCGCGCTCAAGATGCAGCAAAAGGCGCTGGCGGCATTCAATGATGTCTCCGACCGGCGGGGCGCGGCGGCAACTCTCGGCAATTTGGGCAGCCTGGTTGAAGAAATTGGAAATCTTGATCAGGCCAGGAAGTATTACGAACAGAGCCTGGCTCTGGCGCGAGAGATTTCCTTCGAGCGGGGCCAACCTTATTCCATGGCAGGGCTGGGCGATACCTTAATGTTCGGTGGTGATCTGACGGGGGCGCGAAAAGAATACGAACAAGCGCTCGCGATGAGCCAGCAAATGAATGATGCAGATATGGGGGCGCAGTTACACGGCTGTCTGGCCGCTGTCGCGCTCTGGGAGGAGCGCTACTCGGATGGGGCTTCGCTGGCGCAGCAGGCGGCAGAGGCTTACCAGAAAAACAACTCGCCCGGCAACGCCGGTTGGGCGCAGGCCATCTGGTCCCGGAACCTGCTGGGATCGGGGGATGTGGCGGGAGCAAAGATCGCCGCAGCCAAAGCGCTGGCGCTTTCCCGGCAAAGCGGCTACGTAAGTCCACGCTTCGAAGCGGCGCTGGCCGATGCAGGCGTGAAGGCCCGATCCGAACAAAAAACGGAAGCCGTTCAGGAACTCGAAGCGGCACTGGCTTCGGCGCACAAGCTCGGGTACGGCATTTACGAATATGAGGTGAGGCTGGCGATCGGGGAAATCGAACTGCCGAGTGGCCCCGCTGCAACACGCCCCAAACTGGCCGCTCTGGAAAAAGATGCCGAGGCCCACGGGCTCCTGCTGGTCGCCCACCAGGCGCGGGAGTTGTTGGGCGAGAAGGAATGAAGGAAGTTGTGCAAGTATAGCTAAAGAGCCGCAACCGATCCGCTCCTTTCGTAACGCATGGTTGATTTGTGTTCTTCAATAGAATTTCCCCGTAGTTGGATCGATTTCCTGACTCGTCTCGCAGGAGTTTCTATGCGAAGAAAGCACAAAGCTGTCATGGGGATGTCCGCTTGCGTATTCTTGCTGACGTCGGCTGTCGCGGTGGCGCAATACGGCGATTCGCCGTCGCTGGGCGATCTGGCGCGGCAACAGCGCCAGCAACACGCCAAGGCTGCGCAGACCAAAGATGGCAAGACCCCGAAGGTGTTTACCAATGCCGACCTTCCCGCGCACACGGACGGAGACTCCGATTCCGATAACCCTGCGCTTGAAGCCAGCGACAAAGGCAAGGCGCCGTTGCCGGTTCCCTCAAGCGGAAACAACCACGGAAGCGAACGTCTAAGATCGGACATTCAGGCCCAGAAGAGCCAGATTGCCGAACTGCAAAGACAAATCGATGAGGTGAACGGATCGATCCGTTTTGCTCCGGGCAACTGCGTGCGTGGCTGCGAGAAGTGGAATGAGCACCAGCAGCAGAAGCAGCAGCAAGTCGAGCAGATGCAGGCGCAACTCGAGGAGCAAAAGAAGCAACTGGAAGAGATGCAGGATTCAGCACGCAAGCAGGGCTTCGGCAGTTCGGTTTACGATCCCTAGGTTTACGATCCGAGGAAGTGCGGAAGCAGGAGTGCGCCGGAAAATTTGGTAGAAATTAAAAACGCCGCTGCCCTCAAGGCAACGGCGTTTCCGCATTTCCGGTTCAGATTTTAGTTTCGCAAAGGCGATCCAGACTACTTGTCGCTGTTCTTCTCGGCAGAGTTTTTCTTGTCTCCGTAGGGACTGGAATATCTCAGGACCGTCGAGAGATCGATACCGCGGATGATGGCGTCGGAGTGGTAGAACAATCCCCAGGAATCGATCGTCGAGTTGTCGGGAAAAATGCAAGCCTCAAGCACGTGATCGATCGAGTAGCCGAAAGTGACCCATCCTCCGCCCGCAGCGGTGGCGCCGCCGAACAGGTCGGAGCCGCCCAGTTGCGTGCAATAGAACGACGCCGGATTCCCGTCACCTTGCCCGTTCCATGCCTCCTCGGAGTAGTAGGCTAGCGCGGCCAGCGTGGGTTGGTTGGTGTAGAGGGTTTCGAGCGAAAGGTGAATGCGCGACCCGTCGGACGATTGAGTGTACTGGCAAAACTCTTCGCTTCCGGCGAGTCTGAGCCAATCCGAGGTCGGTCCGTTGGTTCCGTATGCCGGAGCACGGTTCTCTACCACTCCGCCGGTGCTGGTGCAATAAGCTTCGGGAGCGGTTGGCCTGCTGGTATTGGTTTTTGTAGTTTGCGCACCCGCGGCAACCAGGCCAAAGAACAGAAGAACTGCCGTGCTTGCTACGATTTTTCCGGTGATTCGCGTCATGTCTCCCCCTGAGAGCAAAACTCTGAGATTCTTAAAAGCCGTGAAAGTCTAACACGGATTGGAAGGCTTGAGGATATTAGTTGCCGGGGCGATTTCCGCCAAAGACGGCATCCAGCGCGGATTCGCGTGTGAAATGGCATATACTCGCGTCGCAACAACCTCCCGGCTGCGATCGAATAAAAATCTTTGTGCGGCCTTCCTTCAGAACGGCAGGCGTGCGAAATTAATGCATGGCTCTGTTGGTGCGCCCGTCACACATTCATTCCGTCGGAGTTTTTACCAACGCTCCGATTCGCAAAGGTACGCGCCTTCTGGAATACGATGGCCCGCGCATTTCTCCGGAAGAAGCTGATCGTCTTTATGACGGCGCCGACCGGACTTATCTCTACGGATTAGGCGATGGCAAAATCATCATCGATGGCGAAGGGCTGGCGGCTTACTTGAATCATTCGTGCGAGCCCAATTGCGAAATCGATGAGATCAAAGGCCGGGCATGGCTCTTTGCTCTGCGCGACATTGCGGCGGGCGAAGAGTTGCTCTGGGACTACAACCTCTATGACGACGAAGAGCCGGCGCCCTGCCATTGCGGATCGCCGAAATGCCGCGGCACCATGTATTCCCGCGAGTGGATGGCGAAGGTGCGGCGGCGAGCGAAGGCGAAACAGAAGAAGGCCAGCCCAGCGGGGAAGTCGGTGGGAGCGGCACCGTGAGCCCGGCCAGGGTCATGAGCTGTTTGCCGACCCCACCCCCCTCCCCCTCCCGCCGATTTCGAACAAAATCTGTGTAATCACCTACTTACGAAATTCGTCCTTCGCAAAATACGTCTTCTAAAGGACTTGGAGCTAGAATCTTGAGCTGACATCACTTGCTGTGATGCCCTCCGGAGGACCATGCGTTTGAGTTGACCCTCTCCCCACATCGCCTTTGTCGGTTTTCAGTCGCGGTGATGGATATCTTCCTTTTTTCAGCGGCTGCGATACCTGCGTATGCGCAGTTCGAAGCTCTTTTTCTGGAGGTTTCCCGATACTACGACACGGTTCGCGAACGGCCTTGCCATCACTCCCTTGAACGAGGGGGCCTAAAGGTTGCCAGCCATCTGATAAGGAAAACGAATGCAGGACAGTAAACTCCCCAGCGGGAGTGATCTTGTACACCAATCGGACGTTGTTCCGTAAAAATTGCCATCGGTGCCCTCAACCAACGGGGTAGTGGGGGAACCGCCGGTGTCGAATGTATAGAGCGTCGTCAGGTTGCCAGAGGGCGTAAGCTCATACACCGTGCCACCGGTGGTCGTCCCGTAGAAGTTGCCGTCTGTACCTTGAATCGGAGGCGCCTGGGGAGTACTGCCGTCGCCGATGCCGGTGAAGGTGTACAGCGTGGTTAACCTACCGGTTGAGGTAATCTTGAAGACGGTTCCCAAGTTGGACTCACCCCCTTCGAAGGTGGTGCCATAGAAGTTGCCGTCGGTGCCAAGGGTCAAGCCGCCCATGGGCGCGAACCCGTCGCTGCCGCCGCCTGTGAAGCTATATAGGACGGACAGTGTGCCCGCAGGCGTCACTTTAAACACTGCTCCTCCACTCTTCGCGCCACCACCAGGTGCGGTGCTATACAAATTGCCGTCGCGACCCTGTGCCACAATCCCCGAATAAGTCGGTTGGGACGGATCACCGCGTTTACTTCCTAAGTTATAGAGGACCAGAACTGAGCATGGGCAGCGGTGACCGATGGGAACACAAAAAGCAGAATCAAGAGGAATCCGCACGGGTTGGTTCTCTTGGTGCGTCTGCAAGACATTTGAACCTCTCCGTTGTCCGCGCCGATTAGAATTGCGAAACCCCGCGTATTGTAGCGAACTTCCTTCTGGCTGTCATTCAGCCCTCCGGGTAAGAAGGAAGCGCAGCCGGTTCGCTTCCGATTCGATCTGCCAACGGGCTCGATCAGCCCCGCGCCCGTGGCGCCTTGGGGTACGGATGCTTCGACTCCGTAGCATCGTCCTGCGGACGATGCTACTCCGCTCTGCATGACAGGGTTCAGCGGCGTTACTTTGCAAAGGATAGCGATGCGGCTACTCGAGCACGCTGTCGTCGACCTTCTTTTTGCCCCAATCCGCGGCAGCCTGTACGAAAGCAAGAAAGACAGGATGAGGGTTCTTCTCTCCATGGTGGCCGTCCGTTGTCAGAGGGAAGAAGGGCGCGCAACCGGTCCCCTGATTCTTTACCGCCTTGACTGCGTGTTGGAGAAGTCTAACCGTGTGGGGCGGCGATGACAGATGCGTATGTTGCAGAGGGGCGGGCGCGCGAGGGTCGGAGGGTAACGAACTGCGGGATGGTCAGTGGCGCCGCGAACAAGGGCGCGTGTAAATGTCGATCGCTTCAGTTCGTCTCGTCTCGCGGTGCGGCGATCCCGAGAAATACCAGGACGGCGCGATTCAGGCGAACTACATCCTCGTCGGCCAGGCGGCCGATGCGCGCGCCGATCCTGGATTTCGGAACGGTGGTTATCTTGTCGACCATTAGCCGGCAAGAGGAGCGCAATCCGTTGGTTTCGCTTGGCTCGACGGCAATGCGAAAAAGCGGTGCATCGGATGGATCGGTCGTGAATGCGCAGACTGTGACCGAGGCCGTTCTGTCGAAGCGATCGTCTTGGAGGATCACAACCGGACGCGGCTTTCCAGCGTAGTCCTTACCGCCTGCTGCGGTCCAGATTTCACCACGCTTCAAGCTTCTTCGCCCTGGGTGGCGATTGCGTCGATGAAGGCCTGGTCGTCATCGGCATGAGAACTGTGGGCGACGGCGAGCGATTGACGGCGCGCTTCCGAAGCAAAAGCGGGAGAACGCATGTCCGGTACCCAAATTTGAATGGGGCGTAATCCCAGTTGGCGTAGTCGCTTGCGGTGCGCCCTAACTTTGTCGCGGGATGATCTGGGTCGGTTTTTGGCTGGCATGGTGACTTGCTCTCTTTGGTTACATGTAACCTAGCACAGCAGAAGTGAAATCGCAAGGGAGCGCCAAACCCTCCGACCGGGCTCTTAAGGGAGCGATCTGGTTATCTGCCCTTGCGCGGGTGCGGTATCGCTGAAGGATGCCGTGATACGAAGGTTGGTCGGGCGCGCCATTCCTACTCAAGCACGCTGTCATCCAGCTTCTTTCTTCCCCAATCAGCGGCAGCCTGCACAAAAGCAAGAACGACGGGATGAGGGTTTTTCTCAGTCGAGGAAACTTGCGGCTGAAATAACGTTGCGACGAAGAAGCGGTGCGTGGGCGACTCGATGGCGCGAATCTCTCCCTGCGCCCCGCGGGCCACGACCGGGAATCCGGCTTCCATGGTGGCCCACTCGAATTCGGGATTGACTTCGAAGTTGCAGAAGAACTCTTCGCTCACGACTTCTTCGTCTTTTCCATAGAAAGACTGCAGGTAAGAGCCGGGGCGCAGGCGAATCTGGGGCACCATGCCGGAGAGCTTGGGGGCGTCGCCTTTGCGATCGGGGACGGCGCAGGCCACGGGATAGATCACGATGTTCTTCGATCCGGAATTGTTTTCGGCGCTGTCCGCGTCGGCGATGCCGAGAACGTTGCGGGCGAATTCGATCAGCGCGTACTGGAAGCCAGCGCAGGTCCCCAGATATGGCCAGTCACGGCGGCGCGCGAACTCGATGCCTTTCAACATGCCATCAAAGCTTTTGAACGGACTGCCGGGCGCGCCCCAGATTCCGTCGAAGCCTTCGAGAAGCTTTTCAGAATTGGCGTTGGTGAGCGATGAGGTCGGAATCCACTGCGATTCGACCGTCAGATCCAGCTTGCGCGCAGCGTGCTGCAGAGATTCGGGTGTGGCGTGATGGGAGCGGAATTCGGTGTTGAAGTCGCCGAGGATTCCGATGCGAACAGCTTGGCTCACGCGACCCATTGTACTAAACCGAACAGTTGCATCCAGCGCAGATGTTCAGCGGGGGATTAGAAGGCTGGTGCCGAGGACGGTGATGACGAGCGCCAGGCATGAAAGCTCCTCAGAACCAGTGAGTCATATTGTGCAGCGCATAAAGACAAAGGATGGTCAGGGCTGGTCCACCCCAAATCATGAGCGTACATTTCCAGCCGAGCGAGCGGGCAACCTCGCGCTGGCTGCGCCAGGAGATCATAAAATTAGAATTATTCTTGCCCTTCATCAGCACGACTCGAGGCCGTTGCTCGAAGCCTTCGGGAAGAGTGGTTTCGGCGGGAGCTGAAGGACCTGCGGCAATGGGCTGTGCAATTCCGTTGGCATCGCCTCTTCGGACGACGGGAGTTGGGGCAACGCGCGCGGCAGCCCAGGCCGCCGGATTGGTGATGCCGGCTTTGACCAGCGCGGCCGCGACCTTCTGTTGCTGGGTCATTTCTGCCGTGTCGGCCGGCGCCGTGGCTGGCGAGAGATGAATCACCTGAGTTGCGGTTGCGTCGGTCGCGCGATCAGGATCCGGTTTGCTGAGGACTGCGAGCAGGCGGTCGTCCTCGGAAGGGCTTTTCTTGGGAAAAATCGTAAACGCAGATTTCCCAAAGCTGCTGTTGCCACCGTCACCACCCGCTACGAACGAGGATGATGAGAGTCCCAGAGAGAAAGAGAAATTATTCCCACTCGACCCCGTAGATTCAGCTTCCTGAATGGGCTGGCGGGTAAGCTCCAGACCGGGGTTTTCATCCAGCGTTCCAAGCACGAAGAGAGCGTTCTTCGGCTTGATGCAAAACTCTTCGACTTTAATTTTGTTGCGCGTGCTCACCCCGTAGCGCAAAAGAAAGTTCTGCACATTGGGCGGCGCTGCTTGCTTGGTGGTGAAAAATCCGTCGCAGAATTCCTGCTGGAAATCGCGGTGCAGATCGAGTTCCGCGCCGCACGGATCGACCATCACCTTGCCGGTGTTGTCGTCGAGAAAAAAGGGAACGTGCATGCATTCGGCCGCGACTTTCACCCACTGGTTGTTCTTGCCACGGCGTTTCCATTCCCAGGCCACGGTGCGGTGGTAGTAGCACGGGCGCTCGGTGATGGGGGCAATCATGGTGTAAGGTCCAACCGCAAGTCCGTTCAGTTCAACCAGGCCGACGGACGCGCTGCGAACTTTGGAAACCGGCGTGTCCAGGAGGAGATGACGCCGTTGCAACAGAAGAAATCCTCTATAGAAAATGTAGAGTCCGGCGAAGACTCCGATGACGCACCAGGCGATTGCACGGGAATCGGAAGGTTCACCAACCAACATGGAGAGGAAGAATGCCGTGCAGATCAAAGAGTTCGTCCGAACAGAGGATTAGACACACACGATCTCGAGAATAAAGCGCTGAGATGAGTGACTACAGCAGAAAAAGCACCCTCGGCTTACGTCGGTAATGCAGGGCGAAAGGCTTGGTCCCGGCCAACCGGCTTGGTTGTGACAACCGGCAGAAGGATCACGAGCCAGACTCATCGAGAAACGCGAAATTGCCTTTCGATGACTTTCGTAATAGGCGCTGCCCCTTACCGATTGCTGGGGCTTGTGAGTGGCTCCTAGAATTGGAGCAGCCGTACTCTGCCTAAAACCGCTCATGCCAGAGATCACAAAGCGCGTCGATCGAGCCGAACTGGCCAAGCGTACCGAGCGCGCGGAAAAGCTTCTGCAAAGAGGCAAGACGGCAGAGGCACTCGACGAGTACCTGCAACTCCTGCGCGACGATCCTGAAAACGACTCCGCGCGGCAACTCGCCGCCGATTTGTGCCTCTCGCAGAACCGCGGACACGACGCGGTGCGATTGCTCGGCGAGTTATTTGAGCGCCAGGTGCAGAGCGGCGACGCTACCAAGGCCAGCCTCACCTACAAGAAATTGGCGCGTCATGGCAGTCCGACGTGGGAGCAGAAATTCCGCTTTGGGCAGTTGCTCGAAGGGTCGAATAAAAAGCTTGCGGTGGGCACTTACGAAGCGGCGCTGAGCGATCTGGAAAAGCTGAACGACAAAAAGAGTGCGCTGCAGGTCCTGGGCCGGATCGTGGAACTGGAACCTTCGCAGGCAAACTTTCAGCGCGCTGCCGAGTTGTGTTCAGAGCTCGGAGAAAGCAAGGCCGCGGCCGAAGGCTTCAAGCGCGTGGCTCAACTTGCCGTGGAAAAAGGCGGAGATCCCACGCCGTGGTGGGAGCGAGCGTACCAGGAAGATTCTTCGGATGAGGAAATTGCGCTGGCCTACGGAAAAAGTTTGCTGGCGCAAGGCCAGGTAGGCGCCGCGATTTTCATTCTCGAGCCGCAAGTGGCTGCGGGAAAGAACTCGCAGGAGTTGCGGGACGTTTATGCCGAAGCTCTGCTCGCAGCGGGCCGTTATGCCGAGGCGGAGCCGATGGTGTGGCAAGCGTTTGAGCAGAATCCGAGCCGCTTGGCGCAGGTGACCGCACTGATCGGGCAATTGATGGATTCCGAGCAAGACGACACTGCCGTGGAATTGGCACGCAAGCTGGGGCAGTTCCAAACCAAGAAGGGTGAACGGCGGCAGTTTGTGGCTTCCATGCAGGAGTTATTGCCGAAACGGCGTCCCACGCCCGGCATGCTGGAATTCATGAGCGAGTTGTTCAACGCATCCAACCGGGAAGGCGACTACTGCCAGACGCTGTTAAAACTTTTTGATGTGTATTGCGGAACCGGAAACTTCGCCAAGGCCGCTGAATGTCTGGACCGTGCGGCGGAAGTGGATCCGTATGACTCCGGCCACGCGAAGCGATTGGAGATGTTAAAGGGCAAGATCGACCCGAACAAGTTCAAGGAAATTTCTTCGCGTTTCACCTCATCGGCTCCGAGCGCGGCCCAGCAGCAGATTGAGCACGAGGCCACGCTGGGAGCTTCGACGCTGCAGGACCTAATGCTGCAGGCGGAAATCCTGGTGCAGTACGGCATGCGCAACAAGGCGGTCGAGCGGCTGCAGAGAATCCAGGAATTATTTCCCCGCGAAGAAGAGCGCAACGAAGACTTGCAGCGGCTTTACATGTCGGCGGGCATGACGCCCAGTTATTCGACGCCCGCGTCATTATCGGGTACAAGCGCGGTACCGAGTTCGGCAAGCGCGCCGCCGGCAGCACCAACCGTTGACCCGGCGGCGGAAATGCGCAACGTTACACGGGTCGCGGAAATCACGCGAAAGCTTTATCACCAGGCAACCGCACAGGCTGTGTTGACCACGGCCGTGAACGAGATTGGCGCGCACTGGGAGGTTTCGCGCTGCGTGGCCATGATGCGGACGCGAAGTTCGGGTCCCAGCGCGATTCAGGAATATTGCGGCAAAGGAGTGAAAGAAGGGGATGCGTCGGCCCTGAAGCAATTAATGATTGCGCTGCAGGATGCGACCGCCGATGAGCCGTTGATCTTGAATGACACATCGCGATCACCGGAGCTGGAGAGCGTGAGCGGACAGGTAAGCGATCTACGAATCGCATCGGCACTGGTGTTGCCTTTGAGTGACGGCAAAGATTCCGTTGGCGTGCTCGCTCTGCTGCACAATAAGCCAAAGATATGGGCGCAAGCTGACGCGGTGGTTTTAAAGACGCTGGCCGATCAGATGGTGATCGCGCTCAACAACGCTGGATTGCGCCGCCTGGTGAAGAATCTTTCGGTCACGGAAGAAAAATCGGGACTGCTCAAGCGCAGCTCTTATCTCGATCTGTTGCTGGCTGAGAGCAAGCGCGCGGCGCAAAACTCTGCGGCGCTTTCGATTCTATTACTGCAGTTCGGGCGAAGTGCGGCGCTGGCAAAAGAGTATGGCGAAGCCGCTCTGGAATCCACGATGGAAAAAATCGGCCAGCAAATTGCCGCCAACATTCGCACCAACGACCTCGCCTTTCGTTATGACGCAAGCACAATTGCGATTATTCTCGTCGAAACTGCCGAGAAAGAAGCAATGCTGGCGCTTGAGAAGCTGCGAAAGATTATTGCCGGCGTGCATCTCCCCGGCAAAGATGGATCGGACAAAACCCGCGCAATGGAGTTCTCGGCCGGACTGGCCGAGGCCGTGGTGCGTGAGAGTTATGATCCGCTGGATATTGTGACGGAAGTGATCAACCGCGCCGAACAGGCGCTCGAAGCTGCCGCGGCGCAAGGCGCGGGCAAAGTTGTGGCGCTGGGCGCAGCTCTGGCTGCGGGAGCGGTGGCGTAGGGATTGGTGATTGAGCGATTTGGCCATTGAATGATCTGTACCACGATCTTTATCGGTCCAAAGGAGCGCAAACTCTTCCAACGTCGGGTCAATCTCTCAATGACACAATCGCCCGATGGCTCAATCCCTCCTGTGGTCAAATCTCCCCGCCCGCTGCTACACTAACCAGTCTGATTCTCACTTTTGATCCGCTCTAAGCACGCGATCTTGTCAGGAAAATCATGTTAAAGCCAGGTGATATTGCCATTGTCAGTGGGGCGCGCACGCCCTTTGGCCGCTATTGCGGCAAGTTGAAAGATTTTACCGCCCAGGAGTTAGGCGCAGTAGCGGCGAGGGGTGCGATGGACCGCGCCGGAATCGAGGCGAAAGAATTTGACCATGCAGTATTTGGCAACGCACAGCAGACTTCAGGCGATGCGTTGTATGGCGCGCGGCACGTAGGGTTGCGCGCTGGCCTGCCGATTGAGACTCCGGCTCTGACCGTGAACCGGCTGTGCGGCTCGGGGATGCAAGCGATTGTGAACGCAGCCCAGATGATTCAGCTCGATGAAGCGAAGATCGTGCTGGCTGGCGGGATGGAGGCCATGTCGCAGGCTCCATTTTCAATTCGCGGGCGCGATGGATTTACTTTGGCTCCGGGCGGCAAGCTGGAAGATTCGCTGATGGTGGCGTTGCTCGACAGCTATTGCGGCCTCTACATGGCGAACACCGCCGAGTTATACGGCGAGCAACAGGGAATTACACGGTTGGCGCAGGATGAGTTCGCGCTGCGCTCGCAGAAATGCGCTGATGACGCTTACAAGGCGGGAAAGCTTCAGGAAGAACTGGTTCCGGTGCCACTGCGCAATCACAAAGGCGAAGCTACGGGAGAATCGCTGACGGAAGATGACCACCGGAGGCCGCAGACCACGATGGAGGGCTTAGCGAAGTTAAAGGCCGCATTCGGAAAAAACGGAACCGTGACTGCGGGCAACGCGAGCGGAATTGTCGATGGAGCGGCGGCGGTGGTGGTGATGTCTTTAGAAGAGGTTCGCAAGCGGAACATGGAGCCGCTGGGGCGAATTGTGAGCTGGGGCGTGGCCGGAGTTGATCCGAAGCTAATGGGGCGCGGTCCGGTGCCGGCTACGAAGATTGCGTTGCAGAAGGCTGGGCTGTCGCTCGACTACATCGATTTGATCGAAGTGAATGAGGCGTTCGCGGCGCAATATCTGGCGGTTGAAAAAGAATTGGGGTTGGATCGCGAGAAGGTGAATGTGAACGGCGGAGCAATCGCACTGGGGCATCCGCTGGGCGCGACTGGCACGCGGCTAGTGATTACGCTGCTGTATGAATTGCGGCGGCGGAAGAAGAAGTATGGGCTGGCCACGGCTTGCATCGGCGGCGGGCAGGGGATCGCGATGATTGTGGAAAGTATGAACTAGCCTTTTCACCACAGAGACACAGGGGCACAGAGAAAACCTTTAGCGGATCTTGAGGTGCCATGGCGGCCAGCGTAAGCGTCGTCCAAAGCATAACTAGTGGCATTGCGTTAGTCGGGCTATTATGGCCTTGTTCTTTGGCGGATTGCCAAGCGAAACGCGGGAAACCGTGTCATTGAGTCAGGCAGCCTTGCCCTTGCAGTTGTTGTCGTCATGGTCGCGGCAATGAAAATACCGAGCCTGCCTGATTGGGTCGCGCCGAGCTTAGGCGTTCTTTTTCTGCTTCTCGGATTTCTCACGGTCTTTTTTCTGATACAGCAAGGATACAATGCCATTCGGCGCAAGAAGCGAAGTTGAAACAACCGGGAATTCTTATGGAAATTAAGAAGGTTGGCGTTCTCGGTTGTGGTCTCATGGGTTCGGGCATTGCCCAAGTCGCGGCGACGGCTGGGTTCGACGTGACGGTGCTCGAGGTAGAACAGAAATATCTCGATAAGGGATTTGCCGGGATCGAGAAATCCCTGGCGAAGTTTGCCGAGCGCCCACCGGAAAAAGGTGGGATCACGGCGCAACAGAAAGATCAGATTCTCGCCCGCCTCAGGGGAACGACGAACAAAGCCGACCTCGCCGATTGTGACATCGTTGTCGAAGCGATCATCGAGAACGTTCAAGACAAGAAGAAGATGTACGCGTCCATTGACAGCATCGTGAAGAAAGACGCGATTTTTGCTTCGAACACCTCTTCGATTTCAGTGACCGAGCTTTTGACGGCGGTGAAGCGACCGGAGAGATTTATCGGGCTGCATTTTTTTAATCCCGTGCCGCTGATGAAACTGGTCGAAGTAGTGCGCACCATCGCGACGGCCGATGAGGTTTACGAGACGGCTTACGCGTTCGGAAAAAAGCTGGGCAAGGTTCCGGTGCGCACGTCGGATAAAACCGGATTCATCGTAAACCGGCTGCTGGTGCCGTATTTGCTGGACGCCATCCGAGCGTATGAAGAGGGCGTCGGGTCGATTGAAGATATCGATAACGCGATGAAGCTGGGCTGCGGCTATCCCATGGGGCCGTTTACGCTGCTGGATTTTGTCGGCCTTGATACGACTTATTACATTACCCACGTGATGTACGACGAATTTAAAGAGCGGCGGTTTGCGTCGCCTCCGCTGCTGAAACGGCTGGTCATGGCGGGGTGGTACGGTCGCAAGAGTGGTAAAGGGTTCTACGATTATTCCGATCCGAACCAGCCGCGGGCGAATAAACTATAGAGTCGAATTTCGGATTAACGCTTTTGAGTTGTTAGTCCCGCTATGCGGCACGCAAGCGCCGCTTTTCCAAATGAATCTGATACCCAGACGGAGAAAGACCGACCTGCCGCCGGGCGAAGGCGGTCCCAGCGAGATTGAGCGGTATCGGCGCGCCTGGCACAGTTACGTGGCCAGAAGAAATCTGGTGGTGGTGCTATTTCTCAGCTTTATCTTTCTGGGCGTGATGATTGGGAAGCTGAAGCTGGGAGAGCCAGCCGATTTCGCGATCCTATTAGGCTGGATTGGAGTTTACCTGGCAGGGGCATGGTGGTTGACGGAGTGGAAATGTCCGCGCTGCGGAAAAGTTTTTGGCCATCGGCTGTGGACCGCCCGCTGCATCAGTTGCGATTTGACTAAAGAGGAAGTCGCGGCGGTGGCGCGAGGCAAGAGTTAACTTGCCGATGTATCGCTACGGTTTGCTAGAGCTTCCCGATTTCAAGTCTTTACCACAGAGACACAGAGTCACAGAGAACGATCAGATTCTACAGACAAATTCCTTCGTCTCTCTGTGCCTCTGTGGTGAACAATGAATTTTATGAACTTCGAAAACATTTTTCTCGAAAAGAAAAATTCAATTGCTTACGTCACCGTCAACCGGCCGAAGGTGCTCAACGCGCTCAACATGGCCACGATGGAGGAACTGCGGCAGGCGTTCCATGACATCAAGAACGATTCCGCCATTCGAGTGGTGATTTTCACCGGAGCAGGCGAAAAGGCCTTCATTGCTGGAGCGGATATCGGAGACCTGGCGAAGCATGACGCGGTGACAGGCAAGGAATATACGCATCGCGGTCAAAACGTGCTGAACCTGATCGAAAATCTTGGCAAGCCGGTGATTGCCTGCATCAACGGATTTGCTCTCGGCGGGGGATGTGAGATCGCCATGGCTTGCACGATGCGTCTGGCCAGCGAAAACGCCAAGCTGGGCCAGCCTGAGGTGAAGCTGGGAATTATTCCGGGTTATGGCGGCAGCCAGCGTCTGCCGCGGTTGGTGGGCAAGGGCATCGCAATGCAGATGATTCTGGCCGGTGAGATGATCACGGCCCAGGAGGCGCATCGCATTGGACTGGTGAACGAAATAACGGTCGCGGCCGAGTTGATTCCGCGCGCTGAAGCCATTGCTGCCAAGATCGTCGCCAATGCACCGCTCGCCGTGCAATACGCGATGGAAGCCGTGAACAACGGGATGGAGATGACTTTAAGCGAGGGACTGTATCTGGAAGCAGTTTTGTTTGCCGTGGCTTGTGCGACAGAAGACAAGAAAGAAGGAACGACGGCGTTCCTGGAAAAGCGACAGGCGCAGTTTAAGGGGAAATAATTTCTCCCACCGACTTACGCGAATCTGCACAGATGGAAAAACCTCCACCACCGAATCACAGAGACTTACAGCAAAGACCGAAATTGAAAACCGAGTTGCCGCCGAAGCCCGCATTCCCCGCTTTGGAAGGCGAACTCGACGCTACGGGGCGGAGCTTTGCGATTGTGGTCTCCCGGTTCAACTCGTTTATTACCGAAAGACTATTGCTCAGCGCAATTGATGGATTGATTCGATCAGGCGCAAAAAAGAAGGACATTCAGATTGCTCGCGTTCCCGGCGCGTTCGAGATCCCACTTGCCGCGCGGAAGCTTGCCGAGACGAAGAGATACGATGCGATCATTTGCATCGGCTGTCTGCTGCGCGGCGATACGGCGCACTATGACGTGATCGTGAATGAAGTCACGCGGGGAATTGGACAATCGGCGCAAGAGACCGGCGTGCCTCATGCCTTTGGCGTCCTCACTTGCGAAACTTTGGAGCAAGCCATCGATCGCGCCGGATTGAAGATGGGGAACAAGGGATTTGAAGCGGCGCTGGCCGCGGTCGAGATGGCATCGCTAAAGGAAACAATCAGCCGTAAGCCATCAGTTGTCAGCGAGAAGCAGGTTCCTCACCCGCGCTCCGCGCGTGTTCGGAATGACCAAACCTTAGGAAGAGCTAAGAGCCGGATGAAGACTCCGAAGACGAAGCGCAAATAGTCCCTCCTGTGCAGTAAACTGAAGCAACCACCCCACACAATTTCAATGGGCACCCGGCGCAAATCTCGCGAAATGGTTCTGCAGATGTTGTTCCAGGCGGACATGGGCAAGCAGAGTGTCGACCAGGTGCAGCGCACGTTCTGGGCAGAACATGCCGCCACCAGCGCAGAAGTGCGCGGGTTTGCCGAGGATTTGTTTCGCGTGGCCACCGACCGGGTGGCGGAGATCGACAAATTAATCGAAGGCCATGCGCAACACTGGCGCATGGAACGCATGGCGGCGGTGGATCGTAATCTGCTCCGCGCCGGAGTGGCGGAGTTCCTGGCCTATCCCGATACGCCACGAGCCGTGATTATCAACGAGGCGCTCGAAATCGCCCGAAAGTTTTCCAGCCCCGAATCCGTGCAGTTCGTCAACGGCGTGCTCGACAGCGTGGCCAAGGACTTAGCAAAAACTGCGTAGGTCTTGTGCTTGTCCCGTCGGACAACCCACGGCGATAACGTGTTCGCGCTCTCGAACGCACTCAATCCGAATTGCCCACAGCCTGGGCTCGCGGTCCCAGGATAGCGTCTACGGCTTTACCGACAAAAGATCCATCTGGCAGTTATTTCCGGTATAGCAAAAGCTGTTTGTAGAGTTGACGAGTGGCGGGAACGAGATCTGATATTCGTCGAATGCTGCATAGGTGTCCAGTTCATGCAGCAGGCCGTCGGTGCCGGCGACGTAGATCAATGAACCGTCGGCGCTCATGCTGGCGGATAACGGACTCGCGTTGTTGGCCAGCGCGATGGCGGAGGTTGAGCGGGTTGTGAAGTTGTAGACAAGGATGCTGCTCCGATCGCTGGTGACAATGTAGGCCAGCGTGGAGTCGGGCGACAGGAAGAAGTTAATCGGAGTGAACGTCCCCTGCCCGATGTTGATGTGAATGGGCTGGAAGTATGTTGGGGGCGGGCCCGGCGTGACTTGAGCCAAGGTGACCGGCTGCGGACAAACCGTGCTGAAGGGCGCGTTGGCTGGTCCCTGGGAGGCGTTGGTCGCGATGATGTCGATGCCGGTATCGTCGATGCCAAAGAAAAAGTCGAGGCCGGTGGCGTCGAGAATTGGAATGAGCGCGTTCGGAATATTACTCATCTGGACATTCCCCGCTGGAACCATCTTCAAGAACTGGGGCGGAGACGGCAGCAGAGCCGGTGTGGCCGGTGGGGTCAAAATAACTGTGGAATCATCGCACGTATTGTAGATGGCAAAGGTGCCGGGATAAGTGGTAGGCGCGATTCCTCCTGAGAGGATTGCGAACGTTCCACTTGAATTGAAGACGATTGAGGTCGCCGGCGCGGGCAGAGGAATGGGTGCTAATAAATTCTGCAAAGTGGAATAGATGTAGAGAGAATTGCCGCCATCGGCAAGAATAAACACCTTTAATCCATCCGGAGAGAAGGCCGCCGTGGTCGCGTTGTTGATGTTCAAGGCCACATTGCTGGAAGTGGTAGTCGTTGTTGTGGATGAGGAAGAAGACGACGAAGAAGATGTGGAGCTGGTAACGCTAGCGATGTATACCTGATTCGGCGTCGAGACAGTATCGGAGAAGACGGCTTCGCCTCCGTTTTGAGACACTCCGATGACTCTGCCTGTGATGACTCCCAACTGCGTGCGCGGAATCGTCAAGGCCGTAAATGCGCTGCTGCTGGTTCCGATGCTCGCGGGATTCAGCGTGAGCGCGCCGTACTGGCTGCCGATGTACGCACGGTCCCCGGCCGGGTCAAACATCAGAGAGTTGGGCGGCGTTGGAACTGGCGTGGCGGAGCCAGGAATATTGGTAGTAGTTGGCACGTTGTAAAGCGCGACGCTGCACAACGCGTCGCTATAGCAATCCTGGCTGGTAACCAGCACGCTGGTCGAGGCGGTCGCGGTCGATGATGAGCCACTGCCAGAGCTTCCGCTTCCGGAAGAACCACTCCCGGACGAGCCGCTACCCGAACCGCTGCCAGAAGACCCGCTACCTGAACCAGACGATCCACCACCGGAAGAAGAAGCACTCCCCGGTGTCACCAAGCCGGAAATCGCGGTGACTGGGTAGACAGGTTCTGGAATGAGAACAGAACCCGCAGCCAATCCCTCAAAATTCAGCGGCCAGCCGATGTTGCAAGTTGGCGGCGAACACGATGCGGTAATGGCGCCTGCTCCTGCCTGCGCAGCCGAGATGGTGCAAGCCGCGCCAGCGGCGCATCCAGTAGTACCGCCCGCGGAAATGGTCGCGGGCGAAGACGATACCCAGGTCAGCGGAGGCTTGGGCACAATGCAGCCCTGCACATCCACTGCGATCGCGGTGATGCTTTCGGTGCTCCCCTTCGTGGTCACGAAATTGGTCTCATTGCTGACTTGCAAACCGTTCAGGTTGAGCTCCATCGCGATGCATTGTACCGGGCAGGTTTCGAAGAAAAACGGTTGGCTCGACACGCCCGAAGCGGAGGCAACGATTTGGGTCTGCCCTGGAACCGCAGGGCCGGCGGTGGCTTCGTTTGTCGGCACGGCTGGGTTATTGGTGGTGACAGAGATGATGGGCGTGATCTTGGTCGCGGCCGGGTTGACCTCGCTCCAGGTGAATGGCCCGACCGCTCCAGTGATGTCGTTTCCATCGTCGTCGACGGCCTTGGCTTGCAAGGTTTCGATCTGGTTTTGAGAGAGGCAGCCCGAACCATTCGTCGAAGAAGCAGGAAAAGATGCGGGTGGAAGGTCGCAAGCCACTGGCAAGAGAGGCTGGCTAGGGCAGGCTGGCGGCGTCGAATTCACATACGGGACAGGGGTGACCGTAATGTTAGCGATTGGAGGATGCACGAAGATCAGGGTTGGCGCACTGGTGGCACCTGAAGCTGACGCCGTTACCACTGCCGTTCCAGCTTGAGCGGGCGTGCAGGTCGAATATTGCGGTGCATTCCAAGTGCCGGCACACGCTACGCCGTTCGGGGTTACATCGACCACTCCGGGATTGCTGGAAGAATAAGTAAATCCCGGTGTGATGGCTGTGTTCGCGCTGTTGGTGGCGCTGGCGGTGAAGAGCAGCGTCGACCCCACTTGCATGGAATAGCTGACCGAAGGAGTGAGAGTGATTCTCACCGGATTAGTCGCGGGGCCTGCCGGCTTGTGTCCACCGCATGCAGGTAATAATAAGAATAAAGATGCAGCGAGGAACAGCTGCGCAGCTAACAACCCCCGAGCGAAACACAAACTTCCCATGCACCCTCTCGCCGCCTCCCGTTGCATCCGGTGGGCGCGCAGTTCAATGGAATGGAAAACCTGTAGTTTAGAGAACCGAGACAGATTCGGCAAGCGTGCATTGTTGAGCTTTGCTGGGAGCGCTTTTTCCGAAGCTTAATTTTTCGTGAGACTCGTTCAATATCTCCGGAATTACTGTACTGCCTCGTCTGGCGAGTGAGATGCAAAAACATGGGTTGACGATGTTTAGATTGAGTTGCTATAGTTGTTAGGTTCCGCGAGTTAATCCAGGCTTATTTGTGAGCTGTGAGTTCCGCGAGAATCATGTGGAGCTGGCGGCAGAGTTTGTGAAACCCGTTTCTGGTCAGTGTGGCCGTCCGGAAACTTTCCTCGCTGAAACGTTCCTGCGCTGCCTTTCGCCCTTTCACCAGGGCTCTTGACGCAAGTTAAGAAACGCGACGAGAGTCTGCGAAAGATATGCAGGACAGAGCTGGCGATACGGAGTACCCCCGGAGTTTTGGCCGGGTGCCACCGTCGGCAGCGCAAATCAAGTTGGGTTCCCAGAATCTCTCACCGTGACTTTTCGCGGCGAGAAGCATGGCTGACCGTGAGTTAGCCAGCCCGGATTGTGAAATCGAGAACCGGGAAAGCCGAGACGCTGCGCGCGTCTGTCTCCAAGTGAATTGGCGCGTGGCACCGGTTGCGTTGCAGAGTGCAAGTTTGCAGAGTGCGAGAAGGAGCGGCAAAGGGTGCCTACTTTTAATCAATTGGTGGCGAAGGGCCGAAAGCGGCCGCGGTATAAAACGGCGAGTCCGGCGCTTGAGGGATGTCCGCAGAAGCGCGGTGTCTGCACCCGCGTATATACGCAGACGCCCAAGAAGCCAAACTCGGCGCTGCGCAAAGTCGCCCGCGTGCGTTTGACGAACGGGATTGAAGTCACGACCTATATTCCAGGCGTTGGCCACAATCTACAGGAGCACTCGATTGTGCTGATCCGCGGTGGCCGCGTGAAAGATCTGCCGGGCGTGCGCTATCACGTGATTCGCGGCACGCTGGATGCGGTGGGCGTGGCTGGCCGCCAGCAGGGAAGATCGAAGTACGGCGCCAAGAGAGCGAAGAAGGGATAGAAGCGTGTTTCAAGGTTGCGAAGTTTCAGAGTTCTGAGGCGAATTGTCCCGAAGACTTCGAGACCTTGAAATTTTGAAACCTGGCCGCAGCGCAGGGAGCCTAAGAGCAGATGCCAAGAAAAGGACATACCGTCAAGCGGACCGTGCCGGCCGACGCCATTTATGGCTCGGACCTGGTCACGAAGTTCATTAATTCGATGATGTGGCAAGGCAAGCGCAGCACCTCCGAGCGCATCTTCTATACGGCGCTTACCAAGGTGCAGGAAAAAGGCGGCGACGAAGCCCTGAAGCTGTTCAAGAAAGCCGTCGAGAACACCAAGCCCCTGCTGGAAGTGAAGACCCGGCGCGTGGGCGGAGCGAACTATCAGGTGCCGGTGGAAGTAAATGCCGACCGGCGTACGTCGCTGGCAATCCGCTGGATTTTGACCTACGCCCGCGGCCGCGCCGAAAAAGGCATGATCGACAAGTTAAGCAATGAATTGCTAGACGCCGCCAACGGAAAAGGCGCGGCCATCAAGAAGAAAGAAGATGTGCACCGCATGGCGGAAGCCAATAAGGCGTTCGCGCATTACCGGTGGTAAACGGAATTGAGTAATTGGGAAATTTAATAATTGTTTAATTGAAAAGAAGAAGCGCGGTTTTGATTTTCAATTACCAAATTACTCAATTTCGCAATTACGAAATCAGAAGTGAAGTCGGAGCCCTGGAAAGAGTAGAGAAGAGTCGTGCCTAGAACAGTCCCATTAGAGCGTTGCAGGAACATCGGCATCATGGCCCACATCGATGCCGGTAAGACCACTACGACGGAGCGCATCCTGTTTTATACCGGACGCACGCACCGCATCGGAGAGGTCCACGAAGGCACTGCGACCATGGACTGGATGGAGCAGGAGCAGGAGCGCGGCATCACCATTACCTCCGCCGCCACGACCTGCACCTGGCGCGACATTCGCATCAACATTATTGATACGCCCGGCCACGTCGATTTCACGGCCGAGGTCGAGCGCTCGCTGCGCGTGCTGGATGGCGCAGTTGCAGTGTTCGACGCGGTGCATGGGGTGCAGCCGCAGTCGGAAAAAGTCTGGCGCCAGGCCGATAAGTATGGCGTTCCCCGGATTTGCTTCATCAACAAGATCGATAAGATGGGCGCAGATTTTGAGCATGCGGTCGATACCATCCGCAAGCGTCTCAGTGCCAAGCCGGTCGCCATTCAGATTCCCATCGGGCAGGAAGATAAATTTAAAGGCGTCGTCGATCTGATCGGCATGAAGGCCATCGTGTGGGTTGATGACACTATGGGTGCGGAATACGTCACCGAAGAAATTCCCGCCGATCTAAAGAAGAAAGCCGAAGCATTCCACGCCCAGTTGGTCGAGACCATCGCCGAGAACGATGACGAGATTCTGCACAAATTTTTGGAAGGCGAAGAGATTACCGCAGCTGAACTGCGAGCTTCTCTGCGCAAGTCGACGATTGCGTTGAAGGTGTTTCCGGTTGTCGTAGGCACGGCGTTCAAAAACAAAGGCGTGCAGCCGCTGCTCGATGCGGTGGTTGACTATCTGCCTTCGCCGCTCGATGTGCCGGAGACGCACGGGATCAATCCAGACACGGGCGAGAAGATTTTCCGCAAAGCTGACGACAAAGAGCCGTTTTCGGCGCTGGCGTTCAAAATTATGGCCGATCCATTTGTCGGCCAGTTGACGTTCATTCGCGTTTACTCCGGGCAGTTGAAATCGGGAGAATCCGTTCTTAACGTCCGCACCACCAAAACCGAGCGCATTGGCCGCCTGCTGAAGATGCACGCCAATAAGCGCGAGGAGATCAGCGAGATTCTGGCGGGCGACATTTGCGCGGTCGTTGGACTGAAGAACGTTGGCACAGGGGACACGATTTGCGACGACCGGCACCCCATCGCGCTCGAATCGATTACCTTTGCGGTTCCGGTAATTTCGGTTGCGGTTGAGCCGAAGACCAAAGCCGACCAGGAAAAGATGGGCATGGCGCTGGCCAAGCTGGCACAGGAAGATCCCACCTTCAAGGTTCACACCGATCCCGATAGCGGACAAACCATCATCAGCGGCATGGGCGAGTTGCACCTGGAAATCATCGTCGATCGCATGATGCGTGAATATAAGGTTGAGGCCAACGTCGGCAAGCCCCAAGTGGCGTATCGCGAAACCATTAAAAAGCACTCGGAAGCCGAAGGCAAATATATCCGGCAGACCGGCGGCCGCGGCCAGTACGGTCACGCGAAGATCAGGCTGGATCCCCAACCGGCTGGGACTGGCTACGAATTCGTCAACGATATCGTCGGCGGATCGGTGCCGAAAGAATTCATCAAGCCGATCGATCAGGGAATTCAGGAAGCGCTCGAAGGCGGGATTCTCGCCGGCTATCCCATGGTCGACGTAAAGGCGACGCTTTACGACGGCAGCTATCATGATGTCGATTCGAACGAAATGGCCTTCAAGATTGCGGGTTCGATGGCGTTCAAAGAAGCCGCGCGCAAAGCTTCGCCGGTCCTGCTGGAGCCGGTGATGTCGGTGGAAGTCGTCACGCCGGAAGATTATGCGGGCGTGATCATGGGCGACCTGAGTTCGCGCCGCGGACGCATCGAAGGCATGGAACACCGCGCCGGTTCGCAGGTGATCAAGGCGATCGTGCCTTTGGCAGAGATGTTTGGTTACGCGACACACATGCGTTCGTCGACGCAGGGCCGCGCAGAATACTCGATGCACTTCGCGCGCTATGAGGAGGCTCCGCGCTCGGTCGCGGAGGAAATCATCGCCAAGGTGCAGGGAACCACGAAATGACTGGCGCTTTGCGAGTGTGAGTCCGCGGCAGTCATGTTGAGCGCTTTTGGAGAAGGATCTGAGTTTCGTATCAGGGCACGGCTTCAGCCGTGCCGCCAGGAAGAATGAAATAATCCGGGGCTTTAGCCCCTGAGGAATAAGGCAATGGCGAAAGAGAAATTTGATCGTAATAAGCCGCACTGCAACGTGGGCACCATCGGTCACATCGACCACGGCAAGACCACGCTGACGGCGGCCATCACGAAAGTGTTGCAGAAGCACAATCCGAAGATCGTGTTCCGTTCGTTTGACTCGATTGATAACGCTCCGGAAGAGAAGGCGCGCGGCATCACGATCGCGACGGCGCACGTGGAGTATGAGACGGCGAACCGGCACTACGCGCACGTCGATTGCCCCGGCCACGCCGACTACATCAAGAACATGATCACGGGCGCGGCGCAGATGGATGGCGCGATTTTAGTCGTGGCTGCCACCGACGGTCCGATGCCGCAGACGCGCGAGCACGTGTTGTTGGCGCGGCAGGTCGGTGTGCCTTACATCGTGGTTGCTTTGAACAAGTGCGATGCGGTCGACGATCCCGAGTTGCTCGATCTGGTTGAACTCGAAGTGCGCGAGTTGCTGAAGACCTACAAGTTCCCTGGTGACGATGTGCCGGTGATCCGCTTGTCTGCACTCGGCGCTTTGAACGGAGAAGAGAAGTGGGAGAAGCAGATTGACGCCTTGATGGAAGCGGTGGATAAGAGCGTGCCGCAGCCGGCGCGCGAGCTGGACAAGCCGTTCCTGATGCCGATTGAAGACATCTTCTCGATTCAGGGCCGCGGCACGGTGGTTACGGGACGAATCGAGCGCGGCAAAGTGAAGGTTGGCGAAGAAGTGGAAATCGTCGGCTTCCGCGACACGCGCAAGACAGTCGTGACGGGCGTCGAGATGTTCAAGAAGCAGCTGGATGAAGGCATGGCGGGCGACAACGCGGGACTGCTGCTGCGCGGCATCGCGAAAGAAGATGTGGAGCGCGGCATGGTGTTGGCCAAGGGCGGCTCGATCACACCTCACACCAAGTTCAAAGCCGAAGTTTACATTCTGACCAAAGAAGAAGGTGGACGGCATACGCCGTTCTTCAAAGGATACCGTCCGCAGTTTTATTTGCGAACGACGGATGTGACCGGAGTGGCCGAGTTGCCTGCGGGCACCGAGATGGTGATGCCGGGCGACAATGTTTCGCTGGTGATCGAGTTGATCACACCGGTGGCCATGGAAAAAGGCTTGCGCTTCGCGATTCGCGAAGGCGGCCACACGGTGGGCGCGGGAACGATTGCCGAGATTGTGCAGTAGCAGTAAATAAATGTGTGGAGCGGGCGCCCTCGCCTGCTATGCAGGCAGCATCGACAAAGGCTCGCGGGCGAGGGCGCCCGCTCCACAAAAAGCGGCTTGCAACTTGCCGCCAGTTCTTTCTTCCCGGGCTTCGAATGAAGTGCAGCCGGGAGGGGTTAGAGAGAGAAAACAGTGACAGGACAAGAGAGAATTCGAATCCGGTTGAAGGCTTACGATTACCGCATCCTCGACCAATCGACAGGCGAAATTGTGGACACGGCGAAACGCACAGGCGCGCAGATTGCCGGGCCGATTCCATTGCCCACGATGAAGAACAAATATACGGTGCTGCGTTCGCCGCACGTGGATAAGAAGTCTCGCGAGCAGTTTGAGATTCGTACTCACAAGCGCCTGCTCGATATTCTTGAGCCGACGCAGCAGACTGTGGACGCGCTGATGAAGCTCGATCTGCCGGCGGGCGTGGACGTGGAGATCAAGGCATTCGGGAAAGAGCATAAATAACATGTGGGGACAGCTGCCCTCGGCTGTCCGTCGAGCGAAGCTCGACTGAAGTTCGGGGCGAGGGCGCCCGCGCCACATTCCCAGCCAATAGCCGCTCGTAGAGAAAGCGTCTAAGCTGGATGGAGAAGGAAATGGCAACGAGAGTTACAGGCATTCTGGGCAAAAAAGTCGGCATGACGCAACTGTTCGATTCGAAGGGCGACGTTCGCCCGGTCACGGTCTTGCAGGCCGGCCCGTGCGTGATCACGCAGCACAAATCGGCTACGAAGGACGGTTATGAAGCCGCCCAGATCGGCCTGGTTGAGTTGATGAAGCAGTCGAAGCTGACCAAGCCTGCCCAGGGACATCTGGCGAAAAACAATCTTCCGCCGGTGAAATTCATGCGGGAAGTTCCGCTGGAAACCGATGGGGACGGGGACGGCGCAGTCAAGGCCGGCGACCGGGTGCTGGTCGATATTTTTGACGGCGAAAAGTTCGTCGACATCGTGGGAGTCAGCAAGGGACGCGGCTTTCAGGGCGTGGTCAAGCGCCATCATTTCGGCGGCGGCCCCAAGTCGCACGGATCGATGTTTCAGATTACGGGCTCGATCGGCTCTTCCGCCTTTCCTTCGCGCGTCTTCAAAGGCATGCGCATGTCGGGACACATGGGCCACGAGCGAGTAACTCAGCGCAATCTCAGGGTTTTGGGTGTAGATAAAGAAGAAAATCTGCTAGTGGTCGAAGGCAGCGTTCCCGGCCCGCAGGGCGGCTACATCGTGATTACGAAAGCCAAGAAGCCGCCGAGAGAGCGCCGGGGATTTGCCGGATCGGCGACGGTCGATCCGTTGAAGGCGGCGAAGCGGGCAGCGAAGAAAGCATAAGCATGGGTGGAGCGCGCGCCCTCGCGCGCTGGAAAGTGTTTTAGCAAAAAGTCGCGGACGAGGGCGTTCGCGCTACACGAGAAGCAATATGGCGACGATTGATATTCACAATTTGAGCGGCGAAAAAGTCGGAACCTTCGATCTGGCCGATGAGATTTTCGGCGCGGTCAACGAAGACCTGCTCTGGGAAGCGGTGAAGCATTACCGCGCCGGGCAGCATCGCGGCACCCATGCCACCAAGGCGCGCTGGCAGGTTTCCGGGTCGGGCAAAAAGCTTTGGAAGCAAAAAGGCACGGGACGCGCTCGCATCGGTTCGATCCGCTCTCCGCTGTGGCGCCATGGCGGCACGGTGCATGGTCCGGTTCCACGCTCATATGACTACGCGTTTCCGCGCAAGAAGCTTTTAGGCGCTTTGCGCTCAGCGCTGGCGGCGAAGTTTGCCGATGGCAAGCTGATCGTGGTAAATGCCTTCGAGCTGAAGGAAGGCAAGACGAAAGAGTTTCAGAAAGCGCTCAATGCGCTGAAGGTCGACTCGACGGTGCTGGTTGTGGATGCGCCCCAAGCTGCGAATCGCAATCTGGCATTGAGTTCGCGAAATATCGAAGGACTCGAGTTGATCGCCGGCAACGAGGTCCATCCTTATCACCTGCTGCGCTATGATCGCGTGATTTTTTCGCACCCTGCGATCGAGAAGCTGCAGATCACGTTGAAAGATAGTTTGCCTAAGCGGCAGCGCAAGCCATCGGAGGAAAAAGACGAAGGCACGAAGAAGGCGGCAGTCGCCCCGCGGCGGCGCACGCGGCACGAAAAAGCGGCGGAGGTGGCATAAACCATGAAATCTGCATATCAGATCATTCGCCGTCCGGTGATCACCGAAAAAGGTTTGGCGATCAAGGAACTGCAGAACACGCTGGTGTTCCAGGTTGCGCCTAGGGCGACGAAGACGGAAGTGAAGCAGGCGGTGCAGACGATTTTTAAAGTGAAAGTGCTGTCGGTGCGCACCGCGACCTATCCGGGAAAAGAGCGGCGGCGCGGCAAATTCGCCGGCTACCGTCCGGATTGGAAGAAGGCTTATGTACGGCTGCGGGCCGGCGAAAAGATGCCCGAGTACGCGCAGAATTTGTAGAGAGCGAAAAGCAGGTTCCTCACCGGCGCTTTGCGCG
The DNA here is from genome assembly GCA_963784095.1 of uncultured Acidobacteriaceae bacterium. Taxonomy (GTDB): domain Bacteria; phylum Acidobacteriota; class Terriglobia; order Terriglobales; family Acidobacteriaceae; genus Sulfotelmatobacter. The sequence goes on along the minus strand of CAWAQC010000012.1, from coordinate 631,365 downwards.
GGTTCGGAATGACAGGGTTTCAAGAGCTGATTTATGGCGATCAAAACATACCGACCGACGACGCAGACGTTGCGCTACCGCACGACGATCGTCAACGACGACATTACGACGCGGCATCCCCACAAACCGCTGGTTGAACCGAAGCCGCGCACCGGTGGCCGGCGCAACTCCGGCGACATGACCATGCGCTTCATTGGCGGCGGACACAAGCGCAAGTTGCGGATTATCGATTTCAAACGCGACAAGCTCGGCATTCCAGCCACCGTGGCGACCATTGAGTACGATCCCAACCGTTCGGCGCGCATTGCGCTGCTGGCCTATGCTGATGGCGAGAAGCGTTACATCCTGGTGCCCGACGGAATGAAGGTTGGGCAAAAGGTTGTGAGCGGTCCCGAGGCCGACATTCTGGTGGGCAACGCGTTGCCGTTGCGCAACATTCCACCTGGCACGGCGATCCACAATCTGGAATTAAAGCCGGGCAAAGGTGCGCAGATGGTGCGTTCGGCGGGCGGAGTCGCGCAGTTGGTGGCGAAGGAATCCGATTACGCACTGGTGAAATTGCCTTCGGGCGAAACCCGGAAAATTTCGCAGGACTGCATGGCGACGATCGGCCAGGTGGGCAATCTCGATCATGAGAACATCACCATCGGCAAAGCCGGACGTTCGCGCTGGCTGGGAAAGCGTCCGCATAATCGCGGGGTTTCGATGAACCCGGTCGATCACCCGCACGGCGGCGGCGAAGGTAAAACTTCCGGCGGCAGGCACCCGGTGACGCCGTGGGGCCAGCCGACGCGTGGCTACAAGACGCGCAATAATAAGCGCACGGACAAGTTTATTGTGAACCGGAGAAGCAAATAGTCGTTAGTCCTTGGTCGTTAATCGGTGGCGATCTCTTTTTGGCCAACGACCAACGACCAACGACGCAGGTTTCGGAAGCTAGGAGCTAACAGCTAAGAGCTGATTTTATGGCACGTTCAACCAAAAAAGGCGCGTACGTGGATGGTTACCTGATGTCGCGGGTCGAGGCCATGAATTCGCGCAACGAGAAGAAAGTTCTGCGCACCTGGTCGCGGCGCTCGACCATCGTTCCCGAGATGGTGGGACACACGATTGCGGTGCATAACGGCAAAAAATTCATCCCCGTATATCTCACCGAGAACATGGTGGGCCACAAACTGGGCGAATTCAGCTTCACGCGCAACTTCAAGGGGCACTCGATGAAGGCGGCGACGGAAGTTGCGGCGAAGCCAGCTGGCATTCCGGGCGGGCCGGGAGCGATTACTCCATCGGCGCCGGCGGCGCCGAAGGCGTAAGGGGAGACGGGTATGGAATTCAGAGCCGAAATGCGTTATTTGCGAGTCTCGCCGCAGAAGGCGCGCTTGGTGCTGGAGTTGATCAAGGGACGCCGAGTGGAAGAGGCGCGCAATACGCTGCTCTACACCAAAAAGCGCGTGGCGGCGCACGTGGGCAAGCTGTTGCAGTCGGCGCTGGATAACGCGAACTTTTTGAGCGCGGAGAAAAATCTGGATGTCGATATCGACAATCTATATGTGAAGAGCGCCATTGCCAACGATGGGCCGCGCATGAAGCGCATTCGTCCGGCGCCACAGGGACGGGCGTTTCGCTACGTGAGGCGCATCGCGCACATCGAAATAGTGCTGGCGGACCGCGGCAGCGGCGTTGCTCCGAGTTCGAATACAAGGGCGACGGCTGCGCGGGCAGGAGCTCCCAAAGGAAAGCGAGCTCCAGCAGCGAAGAAAGCGGCAGGAGCCGACAAGAAGAAGAAAGCAGCGGCGAAATAAAAAAGCAGGTTCCTCACCCGCGCTTTGCGCGAGTTCGGAATGACAAAGGTTTGAGGTTGATTTAGGAGAAGCAATGGGACAAAAAGTCCATCCTTATGGTTTTCGCCTCGGCTACACCAAGCCGTGGAAGTCGCGCTGGTTCGCCGAGCGCGACTACGACAAGCAGCTTTACGAAGATGTGAAGCTGAAGGCTGAATTGAAAGAGAAGCTCAAGTCCGCGGGCGTGAGTTCGATTGAGATCGAGCGGCCGGGCAACAAGCTGCGCATCATCATCAAGACCGCGCGGCCGGGAATTATTATTGGCCGCAAGGGCGCGGAGATCGACAAGCTGAAAGCCGAACTGCAGGCCCGTACCAAAGGCAAGGACATCTTTGTCGACATTCAGGAAGTGCACAAGCCCGAGCTCGACGCGCAACTGGTGTCGGAGGCGATCGCATTGCAGCTCGAAAAGCGAGTCGGGTTCCGTCGCGCCATGCGCAAGTCGGTGGATTCGGCGCTGCGCTTTGGTTGCAAGGGAATCAAGGTTCGTGTGAGCGGACGGCTGAATGGAAACGAAATCGCGCGCTCCGAGTGGTATCTGCAGGGGCGGTTGCCGCTGCACACGTTGCGGGCTGATATCGAATACGGATTCTCCGAAGCGCGCACCACGTACGGGGTCATCGGCGTGAAGGTTTGGGTCTATAAAGGCGAGATTTTGCCGACCAAGAAGCGCGAGGAAAAAACTGCGGTAGGAGCGTTCTAGCAGCAGCCAGCCATCAGCCCTCAGTTGAAACGGAGGGCGTTTGGCTGAAAGCTGACGGCTGAATGCTGAGAGCTTATTTATGTTGATGCCCAAAAAAATTAAGTACCGCAAGCAGCAGCGCGGACGCATGACAGGCAAGGCCTGGCGCGGGAGCACGCTGGCGTTCGGCGACTTCGGTTTGAAAGTGCTCGAGCCGGGATGGATCACCGACCGCCAGATCGAAGCCAGCCGCGTGGCCATGACGCGCTTCGTCAAGCGTGGCGGAAAAATCTGGATTCGCGTATTTCCCGATAAGCCGGTCACCAAGAAGCCTGCCGAAACCCGTATGGGCAAGGGCAAAGGCGCGCCGGATCACTGGGTTGTGGTGGTGCGTCCGGGAAAGATTTTGTTCGAGATGGAAGGCGTCACGGTCGCGGATGCCAGCGAGGCGATGCGGCTGGCATCGCACAAGCTGCCTTTGCGCACGGCCATGGTGAAGCGCGAAACCGCGCACTAACCAACAGCTATCGGCTTTCAGCCGTCAGCTCTTGGGAAGAGCGGCGGCGAACAAAAGAGAAAGGACTGAAAGCTGAGAACTGAGGGCTTATTTTTATGAAAGCAGAAAAAATTCGAAACCTTACCGAAGAAGAGATGAAGCACCAGGAGCGCGATCTGGCCGATCAGCTGTTCAAGCTGAAATTCCAGCTGAACATGGGCCAGACCGAGAGCCTGAAAAAGATCCGCGGGCTGCGCAAGGACATTGCCCGGATCAAAACGATTTTAGGCGAGCGCGCGCGAACCGGGGCAACGGAGACAAAATAATGGCGGAAACAGCAGCCGGTTCGGCAACGGCAAAAAGCGAACATGTGCAGGGACGACGCAAGGAAGTCGTCGGCGAAGTCGTGGCCAATAAGATGGCCAAGACGATCGTGGTCAAGGTCACGCGCAAGAAGGCGCATCCCTTTTATGGCCGCGTGATCGCGCGCAATAAAAAGTTTTACGCGCACGACGAAAAAAACGAAGCGCACGTGGGCGATTTTGTCCGCATTCAGGAGACGCGCCCGCTTTCGAAGCTGAAACGCTGGAAGTTGAAGGACATCATCCGGAAGACCGCGCTGGTGCCCGAAATTACGATCGAGCAGGACAGCAAGTAGGAAGTGCGCCAGGTCCTTCGCGAGATAAAGACGTCTCGTTGAGGATGACGGCGTGGGGGAGATTGAAGCCATGGCTGTGATGATGAGAAGCATGTTGGAGGTCGCCGACAACTCCGGCGCGCGCAAGCTGCAGATGATTCTGCCGCTCGGCGGCTCGACCGGCCTGAATGCCGCCCTGGGCGACATAATCACGGCTGCGGTTAAAGAGGCTGCTCCCGATGGCCAGGTGCAGAAGGGCAAAGTGGTGAAGGCGGTGATCGTGCGCACGCGCAAGGAGCATCGGCGGCGGGATGGAACTTACATCCGCTTCGACCAGAATGCGGCAGTCCTGATCAACGATGCGGGCGAGCCGGTTGGGACCCGCGTTTTCGGCCCGGTGGCCCGCGAGTTGCGCGAGAAGAGATTTTTGAAGATCGTGAGCCTGGCGCCCGAGGTAATTTAAATATTGAGAGATTGTGCGATTGAGTGATTTTGCGACTGAAAATCAAAGGCGGAAGCGAGTTAGGTTTTCAGCCCGATGACTCAATCGCCCAATCGCCAAATTAGGGTCTAAAGATGAGAACTGCAAGCACAGAGCACAAGCGAGTCGACATTCGCCGCAATGACACGGTGAAAGTCATTACCGGACGCGACAAAGGCAAAGAAGGACGCGTGCTGCGCGTGTTTCCCAATGACGCCAAGATCCTGGTCGAGCACGTCATGGTGGTGAAGAAACACGTGCGTCCCAACCCGCAGCGCAATATCGCGGGCGGGATCGCTGAGCAGGAAAGCCGGATTGCGATTTCGAACGTGCAACTGGTTTGCCCCAGCTGCGGGCCGGTGCGCATCGGACACGAAGAGCGCGGCGACCGCAAAGTGCGGGTGTGCAAGAAGTGCGGCACGACGCTGGATAAATAATTGAGCGATCGGGAGATTGAGCGATTTGGCGATTGAGAATTCAAAGGCGCAGGGTTTCAATCGCTCGATCACCCATCGCCCAATGACCCAATTTTAGGAAGTTAACGATGGCAAAAGAAAAGAAACAAGCGAAAGAATCGGCGCAAGAGCAGAAAGCTCCCGAGCAGACGCGCCATAGCGCGAAAGAGCGTCCGCGGCTGCGGGCGCGTTTCGAAAAGGAAGTCGCGCCCGCCCTGCTGAAAGAGCTTGAGCTGAAAAATACGATGGCGGTTCCGCGCCTCAACAAGATCGTGGTCAACATGGGTATGGGCGAGGCCACGCAGAACTCGAAGATTCTCGATCCGGCGGTCAATGAACTTGGCCAGATCACCGGGCAAAAGCCGATCGTCACCAAAGCCAAGAAGTCGATCGCCGCTTTCAAGGTGCGCGAAGGCCAGGCGATCGGGACCATGGTCACGCTGCGCGGCGACCGCATGTACGAATTTTTCGACCGGCTGGTGAATATCGTTCTGCCGCGGGTGCGCGATTTCCGCGGAGTTTCCACCAAGTCGTTCGACGGCCGCGGCAACTACACGCTGGGCCTGCACGATCAGCTGATCTTTCCCGAGATTTCTTACGAGCGGGTCGACAAGTTGAAGGGCATGAATGTCACGATTGTGACCACCGCTGCGAACGACAATCAGGCGCGAACGCTGCTCAAGCATCTCGGCATGCCGTTCCGCCAGCAATAAAGTTTCAAGGGTTCGAGTTTCCGGTTTCAAGGTTCGACAACAAGAAATACCAAGGATTTCATGACTACTGCAAAACGAGTAAAAGACGCGAAGATCGAAAAGAAGTTTGAAGTGGCGCGGGCAAACAAGAAGACGCTGAAATTTTCCACGCGGCGGCACAACCGCTGCAAGTTGTGCGGACGGCCGCGGGCGTATCTGCGCAAGTTCGGCATCTGCCGCCTGTGTTTCCGCGGTTTAGCACTGCGCGGGGAGATTCCGGGAGTTTCGAAGTCGTCCTGGTAGCTTCCGCACAGGCTTGTGGCGCAGGAGATCCTTCGCGAGAGGAAAAGCGTCTCGCTCAGGATGACAAAGTTGAGGGGTAGTGGTAGCAAGCCGCTGCAGGTTCTCCGCACGGCGCGGAGCGAACGGGCGGCGAGAGGAGAAGCAAACGATGAGGTTGACCGATCCGGTCGCAGATATGCTGACGAGGGTGCGTAACGCGCTGCAGGCGCGGCACCAGAAGGTGGACGTTCCGGCGTCCCGCCTCAAGGTCGAAATTGCCCGCATCCTGAAAGAAGAAGGATACATTTCGAATTTCAAGGCGACGGAAGAGGAAGGCCACAAGGTCATCCGCATTTATTTGAAGTACGGCGCGCACAATGAAGCCGTGATTTCGAAGGCCGAGCGCGTGTCCCGTCCCGGTTGCCGGGTGTATGTGCGCCGCACCGAAATCCCCCGCGTGCTGGGCGGAATGGGAATTAATATTCTGACTACGCCGCGCGGTGTAATGACAGGACGCCAGGCGCGCAAAGAAGGCGTAGGCGGCGAACTGTTGTGCGAGATTTGGTAGAAACCAGCTTTCAGCTATCAGCCGTCAGCTATCAACTAGCGGGCGGTGATGTAACTGAGAGCTGAAAGCTGAGAGCTTAAGCTTATGTCACGAATTGGAAAAAAGCCGATCCCGATCCCCAAAGGGGTGACGGTCAAAATTGAAGGCAACACTGTGCTGGTGCAGGGGCCGAAAGGCAAGCTGGATACGGCGCTTCCCGGCGGCATCAAGTTTGAACAAAAAGACGGCCACATCGTGGCGCTGCGCGAGAACGATTCGCAGGCGGCGGTGCATGGCCTGGCGCGCGCGCTGGTGAACAACGCCGTGGAAGGTGTCACCAAGGGCTGGACGCGCGACCTGGAAATCGTGGGCATCGGCTACCGCGCCGAAATGAAGGGCAAAGGAACGATCGTGTTCAATCTGGGATATTCCCATCCCATTGAGTACCCGCTCCCCACCGGCGTCGATGCGGCGGTTGATCCCAAGCAGACCAAGATTTCGCTGACCGGAATCGACCGGCAGCAAGTTGGACAAGTTGCCGCAGAAATGCGGTCCCTGCGTCCACCGGATCCCTACAAGAATAAAGGTGTGAGGTACGCGGGCGAGAGATTGAAGAAGAAAGTCGGCAAGACCGGCGCGAAATAAAAGCGTCGATGGTCCTTGGCGGTTAGTCGCTGGCCAGGGCAAATACGGCGTCAGCCGCGAAATGGTGGTCTTTGGCTAATGGCCAACGACCAATGGCGAAGGACAGATTTTATGCTTACAAAAATTTCCAAGAACCAGAAGCGCGATCACATTCACGACCGCATCCGCAAGAAATTGCGCGGCACGGCAGAGCGTCCGCGATTGAACGTGTACCGGTCGTTGAATCACATTTACGTGCAAGTTATCGACGACTTGCACGGGGTGACGCTCGTTTCGGCCAGTTCGGCCGAAGAAGAAAAACCGAGCACGACCGAAGGCAAGACAAACGCGCGGCGCACCGGCGGCAATGTGGCAGCGGCAAAGTCCGTCGGCAAAGCCATTGCCGAGCGCGCCAAGGCCAAAGGCGTGAGCAAAGTGGTATTTGACCGCGGCGGCTACATTTATCACGGACGCGTAAAGGCGCTGGCCGATGCGGCGCGCGAGGCGGGATTGCAGTTCTAAGGAATTGAGCGATTGTGCAATTGAGTCATCGGGCGATTGTTCTCCTTGAGTTGGTTTCAATCGCCAAATCGCCCGATCACACAATCGCCAAATGAAACGAGAGTTCAAGAATGCCAACAGTCATTAAAAAGCTCGACGCCAATTCGTATCAGTTGAAAGACCAGGTTGTGGCCATTAACCGCGTCACCAAAGTCGTGAAGGGCGGCAAGAATCTTTCTTTCGCCGCGCTCGTGGTGGTGGGCGACCCCACGGCGGCGGTTGTCGGACACGGAGCGGGGAAGGCGAAGGAAGTTCCGCAGGCGATCCGCAAGGCCATTGAATCGGCCAAGAAGAACCTGATCAAGGTCAACCTGACGCAGACTTCCATCCCGCACCTGATTCTTGGCCGCTACGGTTCCGGCAAGGTCCTGCTAAAACCGGCTCCGGAAGGAACCGGAGTGATTGCTGGCGGCGCAGTGCGCGCGGTGATGACTTCTGTGGGAATTCAGAATGTGCTGACGAAATCCATCGGCACAACGAATCCGCACAATGTAATCAAAGCCACCTTTGACGCGTTACGCCATCTCAAGAGCAGAGAGAGCGTTGCCTCTATGCGCGGGAAATCTGAGCAGGAGCTGTAGCAGGTTCAGCAGCGACTAAGGAATTATCGATGACGGCAAAAGCAAAGCAACCCAATGCGGACGGCGGAAAGATTCATCTGAAGTGGGTGCGCTCCTTTATCTGCGCGCCGACCAAGCAAAAACTGGTAATCAAAGGGCTGGGATTTACCCGGCTGAACCAAATAATCGAGCGCCCGGATACGGCGGCGATTCGCGGCATGGTGGCGAAGGTCCCGCATCTGGTGGAGATTCTGGAGCAGTAAACGTTTCAAGGTTTCTGAGTTTCAAGGTTTCAAGCGGGCACTGGAAACTTTGCAACCCTGAAACTTTGAAACCTGGACTTTATATGAACTTATCCAACATTCACGCACCGAAGAAGGCATCGGAAAAGCGCAAGCGCGTCGGGCGCGGCATGGGCTCGGGCATGGGCAAGACTTCCACCCGAGGACACAAGGGCCAGCGCTCGCGCACCGGTATGCGCCTCATCCGCGGCTTTGAAGGCGGCCAAATGCCGCTGCACCGCCGGATGCCGAAGCGCGGCTTCACCAATATTTTCCGGAAAGAATTTAATATTGTCAGCCTGGAGCGTCTGGCGGCACTGGGCGCGGAAATGCTGGCTTCGCCCATCACTCCTGAGGTGCTGCGCAAGGCGGGAGTGATCAGGACCAAGCACCCGGTGAAAATTCTCGGCGATGGCGAACTGACCGTTGCCATCACCGTCCACGCTCACAAATTCTCCAAATCGGCGCAAGAAAAGATCGGCAAGGCAGGCGGCAAATTTGAGGTTTTGCAGTAATGGTTGAAAAGCTTCTTAATATCTTTCGCATCCCGGACCTGCGCAAGCGAGTTCTGTTTACGCTGGCCATTCTGGCAGTCTACCGGCTGGGCGGGCATCTTCCCACCCCGGGGGTGAATTTTCTCAAGCTGGAGCAAGCCTTCAATCAGAATGCCGGGTCCCTGCTCGGCTTCGTGGATCTGTTTTCGGGCGGCAATCTGCGGCGCATGACCATCTTCGCCCTGGGCATTATGCCGTACATTACGGCATCGATCATCTTGCAGCTCTTGACCGTGGTCTATGAACCACTCGCCAAGCTGCAAAAAGAAGGCGAACTGGGCCGCAAAAAAATTACCGAGTGGACCCGATATATCACCATCATGCTGAGCGCGATTCAGTCGTTCGGCATCGCCATCGGGCTTGAAAAGGCGGGAGACTTCGTGCTGACCCCCGGCCCCGGCTTTATCTTGATGACCATGCTGACGCTTACTGCGGGCAGCACGTTTGTCATGTGGCTGGGCGAGCAGATCACCGACCGCGGCATCGGCAACGGCATGTCGCTGCTGATTTTTGCGGGAATTGTCGTCGGCTTACCGCGCGGAGTGGAAGATCTTTTCATAAAGGCAAAGAATGGAACCTGGGGAGCGATCACTCCGGTTTTGATGATTGGGCTGGTGGTTTTCATGATCGCGGTGGTGGCGTTCATCGTTTACGTCGAGCGTTCGGAGCGGCGCATTCCGGTGCAATACGCCAAGCGTGTGGTGGGCCGCAAAGTGATGGGAGGACAATCCACCCACCTGCCATTGCGCGTGAACGCAGGCGGCGTGATGCCTGTAATCTTCGCATCCTCGATTCTCACCTTGCCGCAGACCATCGGATATGGATTGAAGAACAGCCGCTACTTCGGCGAGCTGTTTCGCATGATCAGTTGGGGCGAACCTCTCTATACGTTGTTGTATGCGATCGGCATTATTTTCTTCGCCTACTTCTACGTGTCGATCGTCTTCAATCCCAGCGAAGTCGCCGACAACATGCGTAAGTACGGCGGGTTCATTCCCGGCATTCGTCCGGGCAAGCGCACGGCCGATTACATCAACGAAGTGCTGACACGCATTACTCTGGTCGGCGCGCTCTATCTGATCATCATTTCGTTTATTCCGGAGTGGATGATTGCCGGCATTCACCTGAACCATTTACCCATCTGGCTCGGAGGCTCGCTGTTTGAGCGGCTGCCAGTCTGGGTGACCAACGGATTGGGAGTTAATTTTTATTTCGGCGGAACCTCGCTGCTGATCGTGGTGGGCGTGGCGATGGATACTGTGACCCAGATCGAAGCGCAATTGATCATGCGTCACTACGATGGGTTTACGCCGCGCAGTGGACGAATTCGCGGCCGCAGAAACTGGTCGTGAAAACAAAGTTTCAAAGGTTTCAGAGTGGCAAGGTTTCAAGGTGCAAACGGCAATGGTTCGAAGCTGTCTGAGCTCGACGGTTTTTTGAAACTCTGAAACCTTGAAACATTGAAACCTTGAAATTTTAGTACTTGAAATCCTGGGGTTGCTGCACCTGAAGCGCCTTGTGGGAGGCGATTCAGGAACACTGTTCGGGAGGCTTTGGCCAACTCGATGGCGCAGGAAACCTCGCGTGATTTAGGTCCCGTCGTATTGCTTGGGCCGCCGGGCGCCGGCAAGGGCACCCAGTCCAAGCGCATCATGGAAAAGTACTTGATACCGCAGATTTCCACGGGAGATCTTCTGCGGTACAACGTGGCCCAGGGGACCGAACTCGGGAGCGTCGCCAAGTCGGTTATGGCGCGCGGCGAGTTGGTTTCCGACGATTTGGTTTGCGAAATGGTCCGGCAAAGGTTGAGACAGCCGGATTGCCGCCGTGGCTATATTCTTGATGGATTTCCGCGCACCGCGGCTCAGGCCGGATGGCTGGATGCGCTGCTCGACGACAGGCTCTTTGATAACTCGCGGCCCACGCGGGCGTGGCCGATTGTGATCCGGCTCGAGGTGGATTATAATCAATTGCTGCTTCGCATTACTGGACGCCGTTCTTGTCCCACCTGTGGGCGGATCTATAACGTCCACTCTCAGCCCGCGCTTGTCGATGAAGTTTGCGATCTCGACGGCACCAAGCTGGAAACCCGCAATGACGACAGGTTGGAAGTAATTCAGCCGCGTTTAGCGGCGTATCAGGAGCAGACTGCGCCCGTGGCCGATTATTACGGGCGCACCGGACGGCTGATTTCGATCAACGGCGATCAGCCGGTCGACGAAGTCACCAAGGAGATTTTCAGGATTATTGAAGACCATAACGCCTAGCGATCGCCAGCGTGCGAGGGTCATCTAAGGTCATCCATTTGAAGTATGGCAATTGTTTGCAAGTCGGCGGCAGAAATTGAGCGCATGCGGCAAAGCGGCCGCATCGTTCGCCAGGTTTTGGATCATGTGCGTTCGCTGGTTGCTCCCGGCGTGACCACCATGGATCTGGAGCGCGCCGCCGAAAAGAAAATTTCCGAACTCGGCGCTAAACCCGCGTTCAAGGGATATTTCGATTATCCCTGCGTGCTGTGCACCTCGGTCAACGAAGAAATTGTGCATGGCATTCCGTCAGAGAAGCGCACTCTGAAAGAGGGTGACATAGTTTCGGTCGACTGCGGCGTGGTGCTCGACGGATATTATGGCGATGCCGCCATTACAGTGCCGGTTGGTGAGTCGTTGAAGCCGGATTTGCAGAAGCTGCTGACCGTAACCGAGGAGTCGCTGTACCGCGGCATTGAGCAGGCGCGCATCGGCAATTCGATCGGCGACGTGGGCGCGGCCGTGCAGGAGCACGTGGAAGCCGCTGGATTCAGCGTGGTGCGCGACTTCGTGGGCCACGGCATTGGAACCAAGCTGCACGAGGAACCGCAGATTCCAAACTTCGGGAACCGTGGTCACGGAACGAAGTTGCGCGAAGGCATGGTGCTCGCAATCGAGCCCATGGTGAATTATGGCAAGCCCGATGCAAAAGTGCTCGGGGATAAGTGGACCGCAGTGACCGTGGACGGCAGTTGCAGCGCGCATTTTGAGCACTGCGTAGCGGTTACCAAAGACGGGCCGGTGATTTTGACGAAGTAGAGGCATTTAGCGGGCGTGCCCTGAGTGAAGCAAAAGCGGGAGCCTGCTGCCGAAATCCCGAGCGGGTGCCAGGGATCTCTAAAGTTCAGAACGCAAGGAGCGAATGAGTAAAGAAGACGCGATTGAAGTGATGGCAACGGTCCTGGAACCGCTGCCCAACGCCATGTTCAAGGTGGAGCTGGAAAACAAGCATCAGGTGCTGGCGCATGTATCCGGCAAAATGCGCAAGAATTTTATTCGCATCCTTCCCGGCGACAAGGTCGCGGTCGAACTTTCGCCCTACGATTTGAATCGCGGCAGGATCGTTTATCGCTACAAGTAAAAATGTGGGGACAGCCGCCCTCGGCTGTCCGCCGGGCGAAGCCCGGAGTTCTTGCTGACGCCTGTAAAAGATGGCAGCGGGCAGCTGAAAGCTGGTTTATGAAAGTACGAGCATCGGTAAAGAAAATCTGTGACAAATGCAAGGTCATCCATCGCAAGGGTGTGGTGCGGGTGATCTGCGTCAACACGAAACACAAACAGCGCCAGGGCTGAAGATTTGAAAGGGCGCGACTTCAGTCGCGCCGGCTTGGGCGAGGTCTTAATGCGGCTTTAGCCGCCGAGGTCAAGAATAATGGCACGAATTGCAGGCGTCGATTTACCGCGTCAGAAGCACATCAACATCGCGCTGACTTACATCTACGGCATCGGGCACCCGCGCGCCGGAACCATACTCGACCAGGCGAATGTCGATCCCATGAAAAAGGTTCAGGACCTGAGCGAGGAAGAAGTCAACCGCATCCGCACCGTGATTGAGTCGCAGGGGATGGTGGAAGGCGATCTGCGTAAGGAAGTTTCGATGAACATCAAGCGTCTCATCGAAATCGGCTCCTATCGCGGCTTCCGTCACCGCCGCAATCTGCCGGTCCGCGGACAGCGTACGCACACCAACGCGCGGACCCGAAAAGGCCCGCGCAAGGGAACGGTAGCACAGAAGAAGAAGGCGACGTCGAAGACATAAGAAGAACACATGTTTCAAAGTTTCGAAGGGTTCAAGGTTTCAAAGACTGGCCTTGAAACTCTGAAACCTTGAACCCTGAAACCGAGGTTTTCATGGCTAAACCAGCAGCAGCGGGCGGCACCTCCGCACCAGAGAAAAAAGGCAAGAAGAAGACATTCAAGAAGAAAGAGCGCAAGCACGTTCCCCATGGGTTGTGCTATGTGCAGGCCTCTTTTAACAACACGATCGTGACCATCACCGACATGAACGGCAACGTTCTGTCGTGGAAGAGTTCAGGATCGCTGGGTTTTCGCGGATCGCGCAAAGGGACGCCGTTCGCCGCGCAGCAGGCAGCTTCGAACGCCGCCAACATGGCTCGCGATCATGGCGTGCGTAGCGTCGATGTTCGCGTGAGCGGACCGGGTTCCGGCCGTGAATCGGCCGTGCGCGCTCTGGCCTCGTCGGGCATTGAAGTCCGCTCGATCCGCGACGTTACGCCGATTCCGCATAATGGGTGCCGTCCGCCGAAGCGAAGGCGCGTATAAAGGTTTCAACGTTGCAAAGTCTCATGGCTTCAAAGTTAACGTTGAAACATTGAAACCTTCGAGACTTTGAAACATTGATTTTGTCCGGGACGAAGGGTGAAGCCAAACCCGTAAACCGGTCATCTAAAAGGAGAACAACTTGGCACGTTATACCGATGCAGTTTGTCGTCTATGCCGCCGCGAGGGCATGAAGCTTTTCCTCAAAGGCTCGAAATGTTTCAGCGATAAGTGTCCCATCGAAAAGCGCAACTTCGCTCCTGGACAACATGGGAAAGACCGCAAAGCCAAAATCGTTGGCTACGGCCTGCAGTTGCGCGAGAAGCAAAAAGCCAAGCGGATTTACTTCACTCTCGAAGGCCAGTTCCGTAATTATTTTGAGAAAGCCGCGCGCACTCGCGGCGTCACTGGCGAACTGCTGTTGCAGCAGCTCGAGCGTCGTCTCGATAACGTAGTCTACCGGCTCGGATTCGCGCAATCGCGGCGCCAGGCACGGCAGTTGGTGCGCCACGGTCACGTCGCGGTCAACGGCAAGAAGGTCAACATTCCTTCTTTCCAGGTCAGCGCCGGGCAGGAAATTTCCATTCGAGAGAACAGCAAGAAGCTTACAGTTCTCGAGCTGGCGAAAGAATACGCCAGCCACGGCACCACGCCGAACTGGCTGGAAGTGAATCGCGATAATTACACGGCGAAGATTCTTTCGTTGCCCAAGCGCGAAGATATTCAGTTGCCGGTGAACGAGCAGTTGATCGTTGAGTTGTACAGCAAATAATTGAACCACCAGGCCACGTAGGTGAGTCTTTAGTGAAACTTAGTGCCCTTAGTGGTGACAGCTTTTCATTGCCCACTCGCACCAGATCAGCCTTCTGAGGCGCTTGACCGGAACGGGCTTTCCGGGATGCCTTGGTCGAGCCAAATGGTCGAAGGAGAAACCAATGCTTTGGAAAGGTTTTCAAAAACCGAAACGTCTCGCCGTCGATACTTCCACCCTCAACGATAAATACGGAATTTTCTGGGCGCAGCCGTTCGAGCGCGGCTTTGGCACCACCGTGGGCAATGCTCTGCGGCGCGTGCTGCTGAGCTCGATTGAAGGCGCGGCCGTCACCGCGGTGAAGATGGAAGGCGTGCTGCACGAATTTCAGTCGATCCCCGGCGTCGTCGAAGATGCCACCGACATCATCCTGAACTTGAAGCAGATTCCGTTCAAGCTCGCGGGCGATGCGCCGAAGGCGATTTACCTGCGCGCCGATCAACCCGGCGTGGTCACCAGCGGCATGATCGAAGCCGATGGTGACGTCGAAGTCCTCGATAAAGACGTCTACATTGCGACGGTCAGCGAAGGCGGCAAGCTCGACATGGAAATGCGCCTCAAGCGAGGCCGCGGCTACATCTCCGCCGACAAGAATTTCGACGAGGATCTCGGCATCGGATTTATCCCAATCGATTCCGTGCACTCGCCGGTGCGCAAGTGCAACTACACGGTAGAAGCCGCGCGTCTGGGACAGATCACCGATTACGACAAGCTCACGCTCGAAGTCTGGACCAACGGCTCGATCACTCCCGCCGATGCCATCGGTCTCTCGGCGAAGCTGATGAAGGACCACATGAACATCTTCATCAACTTCGAGGAAGAAATCGAAACCGGCACATCGACGTCGGACGATCGCAAGCCCGAGATCCACAACGAGAACCTGAACCGTTCCGTCGAAGAACTCGAGCTCTCCGTGCGCAGCTACAACTGCCTGAAGAACGCAAACATCCAGACCATCGGCGAGCTGGTGCAGAAGACCGAGTCGGAAATGCTCAAGACCAAGAATTTCGGCCGCAAGTCGCTGAACGAAATCAAGGAAATTCTTTGCTCGATGGGCTTGAGCCTGGGCATGAAGATCGACGAGCACGGTAACGCCGTGCCCGGACCGACTTCAAACATGGTCCTTCCGGCTTCGGCCTACGGACCAGACGATCAGCTGTAAGTTGAGGCGTTTAGCGGGCGTGAGCCCGCTGCCGAAATCCCCGAGCGTTTTACGCTAGGGAACTGCTTAGAAAGGGCGCGGCGTCAGCCGCGCCGTTAAGGCAAAGATTCGTATCAGGGCGCGGCTTTAGCCGTGCCGCCTGAGTTCAAGTGTTACGCGGGGCTTTAGCCCCTGAGGTTTGAAATGCGTCACAAAGTAGCAGGCTATAAACTCGGACGGAACACTGCGCACCGGCGATCTCTCCTGCGCAACCTGGTCACTTCGGTGATCGTGGAAGAGCGTATCGAGACCACAGTTCCCAAAGCCAAAGCCGCACGCCCAATCGTCGAGAAGATGATCACACTCGGCAAGCGCGGCGATCTGGCGGCGCGACGGCTGGCGTCTTCTTACCTTATGACAGACGACGCGCTGGTGAAGCTTTTCGACACTATCGGCCCGCGCTTCGGTGACCGTGAGGGTGGATACACGCGCATCGTCCGCACCGGTTGGAACAAAGGCGATGGCGCCGACAAGGCGTTCCTCGAACTGCTCGGCAGCGAAAAGGTGCTCGACGAAAAACGCGAAAAGCGTGCCGAAGCCCGCGCCAAGAAAGCTGCGGAAGCCAAGAAAGCCATGGAAGATGCCGAAGCGCAGGCGCAGCACGATGGCGGGGTGGAACCCGTGAAAGAGGAAGACAAGAAAGAATAGTCCTTCATCTCTAGGAGAGAAAAAACACGGCCCATGCCGTGTTTTTTTCTTCAATCCGCTCCATTGACTTGCCTTACCTGCCCACGTAAGATTTGCCACGGATGATCGGCCGGACTATCTCGCACTACCGCATTCTGGAAAAGCTCGGCGGCGGCGGTATGGGAGTGGTCTTCAAGGCCGAAGATACCGAACTCGGGCGCTTCGTCGCATTGAAATTCCTTCCCGACGACATGGCGCACGACGAGCCCATGCTCGAGCGCTTCCGCCGCGAGGCTCGCGCCGCCTCCGCTCTGAACCATCCCAATATTTGCACCATTTATGAGATCGGCAAGCAGGACGACCAGTCCTTCATTGCCATGGAGTATCTGGACGGCACGACGCTCAAGCATCAGATCGGCACGCGCCCCATGGAACTGGAGCGTCTGCTGGGCATCGCTATCGAAGTTGCCGAGGCGCTCGATTCGGCTCACAGCAAGGGAATCGTCCACCGCGATATCAAGCCCGCGAACATATTCATTTCAAAACGCGGCCACGCCAAGATTCTGGATTTCGGTTTGGCGAAAATCGGCGTCCGGGCAAATTCCGTCAGCGGCGATTCGCAAACTCTCGCCGACGCCGCGCGTCTCGATCTCACCAGCCCCGGAACCGCGCTGGGCACAGTCGCCTACATGTCTCCCGAGCAGGTGCGCGGGAAAGAACTCGACGGCCGCAGCGATCTTTTTTCGTTCGGCATTGTTCTTTATGAAATGGCTACCGGTATTTTGCCATTTCGCGGAGAAACGCCCGGCGTGATCACCGAGGCTATTCTCAATCGCGCTCCAGCGCCGGCGATCCGCTTGAATCCCGATATTCCGCCCGAGCTGGAACGAATCATCAGCAAGCTGCTCGAGAAAGATATTGAGCTTCGTTACCAGAGCGCCGCTGAAGTTCGTGCCGACCTTAAGCGGCTCAAGCGCCAGCAGGATTCCTCCCGCATTTCCTCGCCGGATGCGGCCGAAATTCCCAGCGGATCGGTGGCAACCGTGGCGCCGTCACTGGCAGCGCAAGGTTCCGGCTCATCAAGAGTAAGCTCGTCGGGAATCAAAACAGTTCCCGAATCCCATCCGCGGCGGCCAGTCTACGCCATGGGAGCCTCGCTGATAGCGGCTTTAGGCGTGATCGCTTTCCTTCTGCTTCGGCACGGACCAACCGTCGTGTCTCCCGCCTATCATTTGCTAACCTACCGCCGCGGCACGATCCGCATGGCGCGCTTCGCTCCCGACGGTCAGACCGTCATCTACAGCGCGGCGTGGGAGGGAGGGCCGGTTGAAATTTTCAGCACGCGTTTTGGCACGCCGGAATCTCAGCCAGTCGGCGTTCCCGGCGCAGAAATTTTAGCCATTTCATCCACTGGCGAGATGGCGGTTTTGCTGCACAGCCAGCAGACCAAGTCTCAGGTTTACACCGGCACTCTCGCTCGAATGTCGCTCGGCGGCGGCGCCCCTCGCGAGGTTTTGGAAAATATTCAGTGGGCCGACTGGTCGCCAGACGGATCGGAGCTGGCGATTGTCCGCGACTTCAACGGACGGAATCGTCTGGAATATCCGCCCGGCAAAGTGCTCTACGAAACCGGCGGCTGGATCAGTCATCCCCGCATATCTCGCAAAGGCGACATGATCGCGTTCATCGATCATCCCATTCAGGGAGACTCGATTGGAGGCGTCGCGGTCGTCGATATGAAGGGCAACAAGCGTTCCTTGAGCCAGAGCTACGGAGGCGGCGCAGTTGGCCTGGCCTGGTCGCCCAAGGGCGATGAAGTGTGGGTCACCGCGACCGTGATCGGAATCGACCGCTCGGTGTTTGCAGTGCCGCTTTCCGGCAAAGAGCGTCTGGTTACGCGCGTTCCCGCCGATCTCACGTTGCAGGATGTCATGCCTGACGGCCGCGTTCTGCTTGCTCGCGACAGTTGGCGCCGCGGACTCATCGTTCATCGCGAAGAAGATGCCAGAGAGCGGGATTTCACATGGCTCGACTGGTCTTATCCCGTCACGCTCTCAAACGACGGCAAAACCTTGCTGTTCCGCGAGGAAGGCGAAGCGGGCGGACCAACCTACGCGGTCTATCTTCGCAAAACGGACGGTTCACCAGCTGTCCGTCTCGGAGATGGCCAGTCCCTCGCGTTATCGCCGGATGGAAATTGGGCGCTTGCCTGCCGGGGCGACCAACAAACCGACCTGTTCCTGCTTCCCACCGGACCGGGCGAGCCGCGTACCTTGAAGGGGCACGACGTGATTCACAACGCGGCGCGCTGGTTTCCCGACGGTAAGCGCCTGCTGATCGCGGGCATCGCACCCAATCACGGCTTGCGCCTGTACGTTCAAGATATCGATTCCGATAAGTTTGATGCCGTCACGCCGGAAGGAACCGACGGTTCGGCGTACGCCCTGTCGCCGGACGGCAGCAGGGTCGCCGCTGTGGGCCCGGACGGGAAAGTTTATTTATTTCCTATTCCAAAGGGAGATCCGCAGCCATTGAAAGGATTGCAGCCGGGCGAAGTGCCAATCGCCTGGACGGTTGACGGCCGATCTCTATACATTTACAAGGGCGGTGAATTACCCGCCAAAGTTTTTCGCCTGGAAGTGGCCACCGGCAATCGGACCCTCTGGAAGCAGTTGATGCCGCCCGATCCCGCCGGGGTTGAATTCGTCGGTCCGGTCTTGCCCACGCCGGATGGCAAGTCGTACGTATACGGCTACAGGCGCCTGCTGTCGGATTTATATCTGGTGGAGGGCCTCCGGTAGTTCCACTCCCTGCTCCGCCGGTACATGTCCTTCCGCGTCTCCCGCAAGTAATCTTGCCGCGAGTTGCCATCCTTATAAACTTCTTCTTAGATGGGGTTCACTCGGACACAGGTCGCCATTGCCGTCAGCGTGGGCGCGCTGCTGGTATTTGGATTTCTCGGCTACATCTGGTGGCTGAGCAATCAGGGGCCGGTGCTGGCCCGCTCGCAAGATCACGATCCGCTGACCGGTCTGCCGCTCACCATAACCATGAATCCTCTGCGAGACCGCACCATCGAGCGCAGCGCCAACAAATTTCTGCATGAGTTGCGCGACGGGCACTGCGACGAGCTACTCTCCCAATGGGAGCACGACTACCACAAGAAGTACGCGAAGTTTATCTGCAAATCCGAGGCGCAGCACCCGCTGCTCTCCTGGCAGCTGGCCGAGTGGGAAGACGCGCCGCCACTCACCATTCTTCACTACCGCGCCCAACGCCTAAATGCTCCCGGACAATCCGGCACGTACAACGAGCAGATGACCGTCACCACCGAAAACGAAGATGGACAGTGGGTGGTGACGAAGTACGACGCCATGTACTGAACCCAGTCCCCAGTGCTCCACCTCAGTCCTTCAAAGAAAAACTATTCGGGGACGGCCGTTATCGGCTGTCCGATGCGACGTTGGCCCGATCTCGGGCCGGCGTGGTAAAACTACTCCGTGAACGATCGGCCACCCCTGACTTCTAGGTACGGGTCTCTAGCTCCCGTCTTCGTGGGCGCCGTTGGGTTCGCCATGGGTCTCGTCCAGCGATCTCATGCACCGGCCGTTCCGACCACCGCTCACCCAGGCATCCGCCATGTGCTGGAGCTGCTTGAGGCGCTCAATCGGCCTCCCGCGTTGGCGGTCATCGCCTGTTTGATCTTCTTCGCGTTGATGTTAGGCAGAGCTCGCGGATGGGGAGCACTTCTGCTTAGCTGGATCCTTGGGGGAATGCTAGGCAGCCTGGCTCAGCGGCTCTTCTGAGATGAGAAGAGTAGTGAGAGCAACGTCGGGGCGACTGCCGCGTGAAAGCCCGGTCTGGTGATGCAGCCTTCGATGCCAAAATCGCAAAACGCGCGTGAGCCTTCCGCTGCGCGCAACATCTACGCCTTCGGCGCCACATCCTTCCTGAATGACACAGCCACTGAGATGGCGTACTGGGTGCTGCCAGCGTTTTTAGTATCACTCGGAGCCGGGCCCGCGCAACTGGGACTAATCGAAGGCATTGCCGAGAGCGTGGCGTCATTCGCCAAACTTTTTTCCGGATACCTCACTGATCACATTCATCGCCGCAAGCCGGTCGTGGTCGGCGGATACTTCGTTGCCAATGCAGTCAAGCCACTGCTGGCCCTGGTCACAGCATGGCCGCAAATTCTTTTAATTCGCTTTGCCGACCGCCTCGCCAAAGGCGTGCGCGGAGCGCCGCGCGACGTGATGGTGGCGGAGTCAGTCCCAAAGAATCGACTGGGCTCTGCGTACGGACTGATTCAGTCGATGGATTCTGCCGGAGCGATCGCCGGCCCCTTAATTGCCCTCGTATTGCTAGCGCACTTCGGCATGCGCAGCGTGTTCTCGGCCGCTGCCGTTCCCGGAGCATTGTGCGTTTTAGTCGCGTTGCTCGGAATTCGCGAGACCGGAAGACAGCACGAAGAATCTGCAGAACCGCAGAGCAAAAACGTCAATATCGCAAGCAGATCAGATGTGCCCGAAGGCGGCAAAATCAGCCTGCCGAGAAGCTTTTATCTTGTGCTGGCCGCCGTGGCCCTTTTTTCTCTGGGCAACTCAAGTGACATGTTTCTAGTGATGCGCGCGCAGAACGTCGGTATTCGCGTGGCCCTTGCGCCACTGCTCGGTCTGGTCTTCAATATCACGTACACGGTCGCATCGTGGCCGGCGGGATGGTTCAGCGATCGCGTCTCGCGGGGTCTGATTGCGTCCGTCGGATACGTTATTTTCGCCGCCGTTTATTTCGTCTTCGGGTGGGCGCCCTCGACGCTGGCGATCTGGGTTGCAATGGCGATCTACGGCTTCTACTATGCGCTCACGCAACCTGTGCTGAAGGCGCTGGTGGTAGAGACGGTCGGCCAGAGTGTGCGCGGTCGCGCTCTTGGAATTTATTTTTTTGTGACCAGCGTGGCGACGCTTGCCGCCAGCCTGATCACGGGAGAGCTATGGAAGCATTATGGCGCGGCGATCCCGTTTTACCTATCGGCCTCGTTAGCGCTGCTCTCCGCGGGATTATTATTTGCCGGTCGCAAAAAGGAAAGTGCCTGATGGCCGGCGGCTTAGCGGCTAAACCCCCGTGGTATTTCCACGGCTTTGGGCGGCCCTGACGGCCGGTTCTTCCACCACCAAAGAAAGATCAGGAATTGCGTCGCGATCCCGGCGCAGGTGTCGAGAACAACATCCTGCCATCTGCCCGTGCGCGACGGGATGAAACTCTGATGCCACTCGTCGAGGCTGGCTACGATTGCGGTTCCAAGAACTGCGATGGTTGACCAGCGCAGCATCCAGCCTGCATGGTTGGCCGAAGGCAGCGTAGCGCGCCAGGCGCGGAACAGCAAAAAGCTGAGAATGCCGTAGCCAATGACGTGGCCGGTTTTGCGGATAAGGAAATGCCAGAGCTGAAAGCGCGTCCAATCTAGGCCAAAAAGAAAATGCAGGATCGGATAGAGAATACGGCTGGTGTTATAAGCCGAAAGGTATGCGGTGGATTCGATAGCGATGATGACCAGCCAGAGAATTGCGGCGATCCACGCCTTCAGAAGATTTTGTGGGGCGGAGTTCAAGTGTGCGGTTTACTCGACCCCATAATTAGGAGCTTCGCGGGTGATCATTACGTCATGCACGTGGCTCTCGCGGAGTCCGGCACCGCTGATGCGGATGAAGCGCGTCTTCTGCAAAAGCTCGGAAATCGTGGCACAGCCGCAATAGCCCATGCCCGATTTCAATCCGCCGACCATTTGATAAATGATCATTGCTACCGAACCGCGGTAGGGAACCCGGCCCTCGATGCCCTCGGGAACGAGTTTGCCCAGGCGGTTCGACTCGCTGTCCATTGCGGATGCCGCCGTGGAAGAATCATTTTCCGTATTCTGAAAATAGCGTTCGCTCGATCCTTGCGCCATCGCGCCGAGCGATCCCATGCCGCGATAAGCCTTGAACGACCGTCCTTGATACAGGATGAGTTCGCCGGGACTTTCGTCGGTTCCGGCGAAGAGCGATCCAATCATCACCGCGCTGGCGCCGGCAGCGAGCGCCTTTGTTATGTCTCCCGAATACTTGATGCCGCCATCGGCAATAATCGGAATGCCTGCATCTTTGGTGGCGCGAAAGGCCTCGGCAATCGCCGTGATCTGCGGCACGCCTGCCCCGGTGACCACACGCGTAGTGCAGATAGAACCAGGCCCGATGCCGACTTTAATGCCGTCGGCTCCCGCTCGCGCCAGTTCGCAGGCGCCATCAAACGTGGCCACATTGCCCGCCAGCAGTTGAACCTCTGGCAATTTCGATTTCACTTGCTTGACCGCGTCGAGAACTTTTGCCGAGTGGCCGTGCGCGCTGTCGATGGCCAGAACGTCCACTTTCGCTTCCACCAACTCCTGGGCACGCTCCAGAAAATCTCCAGTTGCCCCGATGGCTGCGCCAACCCGCAAACGGCCTTGCGAATCCTTGGCCGCGTTGGGGTATTTCAATTTCTTCTGAATATCCTTTACTGTAATCAGTCCCTTGAGATTGTATTTGTCATCGACCACCAGCAGTTTTTCCACTCGGTGCTCATGAAGAATCTCTTCGGCATCTTCCAACGTAGTGCCGACGGGGACGGTGATCAGATTTTTCTTGGTCATCACGCGATCGATGGGAATATCGAAACGGGTTTCAAAGCGCAGATCGCGATTGGTGAGGATGCCCACGAGTTTGCCATTCTCGGTAATCGGCACTCCGGAAATTTTGTATTTGCGCATGACTTCGAGAGCGTCGCTGACTTTGTCGTTGGGAGACATCGTCACCGGATCGACGATCATGCCGCTCTCCGAGCGCTTTACTTTATCGACTTCATTCGCTTGCTGATCAATCGTGAGGTTGCGATGGATGATGCCGAGTCCGCCTTGCTGCGCCAGGGCAATCGCCATATGCGATTCGGTCACTGTGTCCATGGCTGCGCTGACAATAGGAATGTTCAGCCGGATCTCGCGAGTCAGTTGCGTTTGCGTACTCGCGGTGGCAGGAACCACATCGGAGCGCGCAGGCAGAAGAAGAACGTCGTCAAACGTAAGAGCTTCGGGTACGGGAAAATGAATCATAAGGTTCTCTGAAATCTATCAGACATGCAATGAATCTTCATTCTAGAGAGGGCGTACGATTCAGGCAAATACAAGCATTCACGCAAATAGAAGTGTGAGGCTCAGCCAGCGCCGGGGTTGGAGCAAAGTGAGACTTGATATCATCGCAGGTCGTAGGGAGCAATCATGCGCAAACTAATTTTCTCTCTTTTTCTCCTTTACCTCTCCGTGGTCTGCGCCGCGCAGCAATACGATGTGGTGATCGAAAGCGGCCGTGCCATTGATCCGGAGACGGGGCTGGACGCTGTGCGTAACATTGGCATTCTGGGAGGAAAGATTGCTCGCATCTCAGGGCAGCCGCTAAACGGTTCTCGCTTTATTCAAGCAGGCGGGCTCGTGGTCGCTCCCGGCTTCATCGATTTGCATCAGCATGGTCAGGACATGGCAAGCCAGCGCGTCAAGGCGCTCGATGGCGTCACCACCGCTCTGGAGCTCGAAATCGGTGTGCCCGATGTCGCCCAGTTCTTAAAGGCAAAGCAAGGCCGCTCGCTCATTAACTATGGCACTTCGGCGAGCCATGTGGCGGCGAGGGCTGCTGTTTTTGGCGCGCCGCTGCCCGCCGGGACAATTTTGCCCAAGAGCGGGCCGGCCACCAACGAACCCGCCACTCCGGAACAGATTGAAGCGATAAAAGCGAGGTTACGCGCGGAGCTTGATGTCGGCGGCCTGGCCATTGGCATGGGAATCCAGTACACCCCCGGAGCAACTCGACTAGAAGTAATTGGCATGTTCCGACTGGCTGCTGAACGCAACCTGCCGGTTTATACGCATATCCGCAGCGCCGGCCTGGTCGAGTCGGGCTCCGGTATTGAGGCGGTGAGTGAAGTCATTGGAGCGGCCGCCATCACCGGCGCTCCGTTACATATTGTGCACATCAACAGCAGTTGTCTCCGCGATTCCATGGAGTGCCTTTCCATGGTGGCAGGCGCGCGCGCCCGTGGACTCGATGTAACCACTGAAGCGTATCCCTATATTGCCGGAATAACCCCCATCAATTCGGCGCTCTTTAATCCGGGCTGGCAGGAAAAGCTTGGAATCGGCTATGGCGACCTCGTGCTTCCCAATAGCGGCGAGCATCTCACCAAGCAGCGCTTCGACGAGTTACACAATTCCAACTCTACTCAGTGGGTGTTGGTTTACGACAACACGCAGGAAATTGTGGACCAGGTTATTGCCAATCCTCTGGTGATGATCGCCAGCGATGGCGTGGAAGGCCATCCGCGCAATGCGGGAACCTACTCGCGAATCTTGGCAGAATACGTCCGCGAAAAGGGAACCCTGACGCTCATGGATGCGATCCGCAAAATGACTTTAATGCCCGCGGAGATGCTGCAACGCTCAAGCGCCGCGGCACGGCATATGGGCAGACTGCAGGAAGGAGCCGACGCCGACATTGTAGTATTCGATGCGGCCACGATCCGCGACCGTGCCACGTTTCAGAAACCCATGGAGCCGAGCGAAGGAGTGCGATTTCTGCTAGTGGGAGGAACCGTGGTGGTGGACGCGGGCAAAATTGTACCGAACGTATTTCCCGGTCGAGCTTTATTGGGGCCGGGGAAGCCTTGATCTGGCATGGGCGGGTATCGCCGAGAGTCCTGCCTAAATTTGCGTGGATTCCTTCGCGTACTTCGCGTCAGTCTTAGCCTACTTTGCGGTTAGATTTTTTGCTTCTCACGCGACGAAAATCTCTGAGCGCAAGGTTCGCGAAGAGAGTCCGCGAAGAACGCGTAGAAAAGCAAGATTGGGAGATGATCCGACAGAGTTCCCGTTTGTCTTTTATCCCCCTTCCGGCGTATATTAAGAAATTGAGAACTGTTGTGTAGTACCAGCATTTGGCGAAGCACACCAGTGGGCGCAAGCCCACTTTTTAGTTGCGGCAGCATTTTGCCGGCTTCAATGATGCGCAAGTTATTGGATAGATGCCACTTGAGCTTGATCGCGTACGAGAGATTGCGGAGCGCGTAGCGGCCTCCAGCGGGCTCGAAGTGTTGGAAATTGAGTTTCGCGGCAGCGGTTCGGCACGAATGCTGCGGGTGTTTTTAGATAAGTCGGGCGCGGCTGGCGATCCGCTCGGCGGGGTGACGCACGGAGATTGCGCCAACTTCAGCCGCGAGTTTGGAACCATCCTCGACGTCGAGGATGCGGTTCCAGGAAGCTATACGTTGGAAGTTTCGTCGCCGGGTCTGGATCGGAAACTAACAAAGGCTTCGGAATTCGAGCGCTTTACCGGCAGCAGGATGAAGGTAACGACAAGAAATCCGGTGAACAACAACCGGTATTTCGAAGGCCGGTTGGAAAGTTTTCGAGACGGACGATTAATTCTGGATCTAAGCGTGGCCAGTAAAAAGTCGCGCAAGAAAATGGGTTCAGCGGCGAGTGAAGGAAAGACGATCTCGATTGACTTCTCCAATGTGGAGAAGGCGAACCTGGTGCCGGAAATTTAGAAATGCATAGAGTAATTTGGCAATTGAGTAATTGGGTAATTTAAAAAGCAAGAAGCCCTGGGCTTTCAAATTACCCGATTGCTAAATTACCGAATTACTAAATGGTTTTCTTATGGCAAGTGAGCTCTATAACACGATCGACGCGTTGAGCCGCGAAAAAGGGATTGATCCTCAAATTGTGGTGACTGCGGTGGAGGACGCCATTGTTATGGCGACCCGCAAGTACTACAAGACACAGGAAAACCTCCGCGCCGAACTCGACCGCGAAACCGGCAAGATTAACGCCTACGCCGTCAGGACTGTGGTCGAGACACCGGAGCAGGTGGAAGATCCCTTACTGCAGATCACGCTCGAAGATGCGCGCAAGGCCGATCCCAACCTGGAAGTTGGGGGAGAGCTGCGAATTCCCAAAGTTACGGAAGGAATTCTGGGACGCATTGCCGCTCAACTGGCCAAGCAGGTGATCTTCCAGAAGGTGCGCGAGGCCGAGCGCGATACGGTTTACAACGAGTACATCGGACGCGTAGCCGAAGTGGTGAACGCCACAGTAAAGCGCATCGAAGGTCCAGATGTGATTTTCGATATCGGCAAAGCGGAAGCCCGCATGCCGCGCAAGGAGCAGTCGCGCCTGGAATCTTTCGCAATCGGCGAGCGGGTGCGCGTGGTCATTGCTCGCGTCGAGAAAGCTTCCAAGGGTCCCGGCGTGGTGGTTTCCCGCGCCGTCCCCGAACTGGTGCAGCATTTGTTTCAAACCGAAGTGCCTGAAATTTACGACGGCACGGTCGTGATTCGCGCGGTTGCGCGCGAGGCCGGCGAGCGCACCAAAATCGCCGTCATGTCGAAGGACAAAGACGTCGATGCCGTGGGCGCTTGCGTCGGCATGAAAGGCATGCGCGTGCAGTCGATCATTCGCGAGTTGCATGGCGAAAAGATCGACATCATCGAATACCATGAAGATGCCGTTTCTTTCGCCGAAAAGGCCCTCCAGCCCGCCAAGGTGAGCAAGGTCACCGTCGTGGACGCCGCCGGTAAGCATCTCGAAGTGGTGGTGGATGACAGCCAGCTGTCTCTTGCCATTGGCAAGAAAGGGCAGAATGTTCGGCTGGCCGCCAAGCTGTTGGGATGGAAGATTGACATCAAGAGCGAAGAAGAGAAACGCCAGGAAGTGGAACAGCAGATGTCGGCCATGGCTCCGCAGACCGCCACACCGCTTGAAAACGTGCCCGGCCTTGGCGAGGGCTTAGTCGAAAAACTCGGGGCCGCGGGAATTACCACGGTCGAAGCTCTAGCCGACATGACGCCCGAACAACTTGAGGCGATCGAGGGCATCGGGCCGAAGACGGTGGAAAAAATCAGCCTGGCAGTGAATAATTATTTTGCCAGCTTTGAACAGGATGCGGCTGGCGAGGCCATCGCCGAAGGTGAGGCTATAGAAGATTCCTCCGCCGCTGGAGATGAAGTCGCGAGCGAAG
Source organism: uncultured Acidobacteriaceae bacterium (assembly GCA_963784095.1). Taxonomy (GTDB): domain Bacteria; phylum Acidobacteriota; class Terriglobia; order Terriglobales; family Acidobacteriaceae; genus Sulfotelmatobacter. The sequence continues at coordinate 604,366 of CAWAQC010000012.1, read as the reverse complement.
CTGTTTCCGGCGAAGAAAATGTCGAGAGCGGTCAAGCTGCAATTACGCCTGAAGAAAGCACATCTGGCGAATCCGCCGGTGAAGCTCAGGCATCAACATCGGATGAGCACGAAGTGCAGGCGGAGCAGACCGAGGAAGAGCCTGCGGCAGAAGCGGAATCCGCTTCTGAAACCAGAGAATAGTTATGGTCCGCTTCTTCTGGTTAAGCGAGGATTCGTTCAGCAAAGTAAGACCGAAGAAATTAGCTCCGTGAGGTCGCAATGAAGACCTAAATTACAACGCGGAGATACGAAAGGCCGGATGAGTAAGGTTCGCATCAACGATCTTGCCCGAGAACTGGAAGTCAAGAGCAAAGCCATTCTCGATACACTTCCCCTGGTCGGGGTGACCGAGAAGAAGACGCACTCCAGTTCTCTGGAAGAGCACGAAGCGGAAAAAGTGCGGGTGTACCTGCGTTCTACGGGAGAGGGTTCCGCTTCATCCGGAAAAACCGCGTCACGCCAATCGCGCGAAGACGAGATCAAGACCAAGATCGATCTTTCGAATATTTCCCGCCCCGGGGATGTTTTGAAGGCGATTACCCAAAGAAAAGAAGCGGCAGCCCCTTCAGCAATTCCCCAGCGTCCCGTCGTTTCGCCGGTGGTTCCTGCACCTGCCGAAAAACCTGTCACGGCCCCGCTCGCGGGGGTGAGCCGGCCAACAACCGTTGCTCCGCCAGTCGCGAGGCCTCCCGCGCCTTCTGTTATTACACCGCCCGTGACTGCTCCTTCCGCGCCAGCACCTTTTTCCACGCGGCCGGCGCCTGCCCCTCCGGCGTCATCAGCTCCGCCTATGGCCCCGCTGCCGCCGCGCTTCATTGCGCCCCCTTCAACTGCACACGTTCCATCAGCGGCACAGCCAGCAGCATCGGCGCCTTCATCCATTTCGCCTTCAGTTCCTCCGCCTGCACCAATGGTGACCTCGCCAGCGGTTTCGTCGCCCCCGGCGCCGCGCATGATCGTTCCGCAGACTGGGCCGCGGCCGGTCTACAAAGCTCCGATACGGCCAACTCCGCCGCCAGTGCAGCCCAGACCAGTGCAGCCCGGTGTTCCCATCGGCGGCGTGCGCCCCGCTCCCGGACGTCCGGTGCCTGGTCAGCCGATTTTTCAGCGTCGCCCACCCGCGAACGCCGGCGCTCCGGGTACCTCGCGTCCGTTGCGCCCCGGTGAGCGCAGGCCAATGCACCCCACGCGGTCGGCACCTGCAGGTGCGCGTCCGCTCGGCGTAGGACCGGCGCTTCCGCCTCCGGGCACCACTAGGCCCGGCAGCCGTCCCGGTGCCCCCTCTCGGCGTCCCGGCCAGCGCTATGTTCCGCGCGGCGTAAAAGAAGGCCCAATGAAGGGCTACACGCCGCCGCCGCGCATGGTGGTGTCCAACGAACCGCAGCCCATCACGCGCAGCATCACTATTACGGAAGGAATCAGCGTCAAAGATCTGGCGGAAAAGCTCGACATCCGAGCCAAAGATCTGATTTCGCGATTGCTGGCCCGCGGCGTCTTCGCCACCATCAATCAAACTCTGGATGCGGAACTCGCCAGCGAGATGGCCCGCTTCTTCGGCGCGGATACGAACGTGATTACTTTTGAAGAGCAGACGGCGAAGGAAATCGATGCGGCCGCTGCCGGCGAAGAGTCCGCTCCTGAAACCGGGATTCGTCCGCCCGTGGTCACGATCATGGGCCACGTCGATCACGGCAAGACCACCCTGCTCGATTCCATCCGGATCACGAATGTGGCTGGTGGCGAAGCGGGGGGCATCACGCAGCACATCGGCGCCTATAAAGTTCGCATCACCGATAAAGACTCACCCGCGTACGGACGCGAAATTGTTTTCCTCGATACACCCGGTCACGAAGCATTTACCCGCATGCGCTCCCGCGGAGCGAAAGCGACAGACATTGTTGTGCTGGTCGTGGCCGCCGATGATGGAGTAATGCCGCAAACCCTCGAGGCCATCGATCACGCGCATGCCGCCGAAGTGCCAATCATCGTTGCCGTAAATAAGATTGATAAGCCGGACGCTCTTCCCGATCGCGTGAAAAAGCAGCTTGCCGATCGCGGCTTGGTTCCCGAAGAGTGGGGAGGCAAGACCGTTTTCGTGGATGTGTCGGCGAAACAGAAAACCAACCTGAATTTGCTGCTGGAAATGATTTGCCTGGTAGCCGATCTCGCCGAATTGAAAGCCACGCCCGAGCGCGCCGCTACTGGCGTCGTGCTGGAAGCGAAACTCGACCGCGGCCGCGGCCCGGTTGCCACTGTGCTCGTGCAGAATGGAACGTTGAACGCCGGCGATAATTTCGTGGTCGGCAATGTTTATGGCAAAGTCCGCGCCATGTTTGATGACCGCGGCGCGCAGCTCGAAACCGCTCCTCCGTCCACTCCTGTCGAAATCATCGGGATCGAAGCTCTGCCCCAGGCCGGCGATCAGTTTGTGGTCGTCGCCGATCGCGATAAAGCGCGTGGCATCTCCGAATACCGGGAACAGAAAGCACGCGAAGCCGCATTGGCCAAGAGTTCCCGGGTCTCGCTGGAAGGGTTGGCGGAACAGATCAAATCTGCAGGCACCAAAGAACTGAATATCATTCTCAAGGGCGATGTGCAGGGATCGGTTGAGGTCATCACCGACTTGTTGAGCAAGCTCTCGAACGACAGGGTTCGCTTAAAGCTATTGCGGTCCGGCGTAGGCGCAATCACTGAAACTGACGTTCTGCTGGCTTCCGCCTCGAACGCCATCGTCATCGGCTTCAACGTGCGTCCCGAGCGCAAGGCGCAAGAACTGGCCGAGCAGGAAAAGGTTGACATCCGCCTGCACTCCATCATTTACGAGCTGCAGGATGAGATCAAGCGCGCCATGATAGGCTTGCTCGAGCCCACGATTAAAGAAACCTACCAGGGACGCGCCCAGGTGCTCAACGTCTTCCGCATTCCGAAAGTTGGTACCGTGGCCGGCTGCCGCGTGAGCGACGGGTTGCTCAAGCGCGATTCGGAAGTCCGCCTGCTGCGCGACAATGTGCAGGTCTTCAAAGGCAAAGTCGGATCGCTGCGCCGCTTCAAAGACGATGCCCGCGAAGTCACGAACGGCATGGAATGCGGCATCTCGATCTCGAACTACGGCGACATCAAAGTCGGCGACGTCATCGAAGCCTTTGCCACCGAGAGAGTGGCAGCCGAAGCCATGGCATAAGAACCGACGCTAGCCATTTGTCGCTGGCCGTTTGCCAAGGGCGCTGCGCCAAGGGCAAATGACGAAGGACTAACGACGGTTTCATGATTGCCTCCCTCACCCTGGAACTTCACATCGAAGCGGCGCAATCGCTCAAAGATAAGCGGCAAGTGGTGCGCAGCCTGAAAGACCGTCTGCGCGCCAGCTTCAACGCTTCCGTCGCCGAACTCGACCCCAGCAACGTGTGGAATCGCGCCACCATCGGCGTGGTTAGCATCTCCGCTTCGCGCGACTATCTGGATGGATTGATGAAGAATGTCGAGCGGGCAGCCACGCGGATTGCCAATAACCACGGCGCGGAAATCACAGACTCGTTCGTGGAATACCTTTAGCGTCGCGTCGGCCGGCGAATCCTGAACTCATCTATCGCCACCGTGCAACCGTGCGTCAGTCAACGCAACTAGCACAATTGAAGTAAGGAACGCATTGCCGGCGCGGCAGCGATTACAAAGGCGACCGCAAAACGCGGCAGGACGCTGAGAGTCGAGGATCGAGCGAACCCAATCCAGAATCCGGCGACCTGGATTGCCAGCAGCACTGCGAAGACTACGGCATGTCTGCGCGTTAATTCGATTGTCATAGCCAAATTGTAGCTTCAGATCGTCTTCATGAGCGCCCCATCCCCTTGTTACCTCTGTACTTACCACTGCTGCCGGAAAGTACGCGACAATAGCACTTCTTAGCCAACATGCAACGCCCGTTTTCTGATATTCTCATGCGTTTTACTTGGGAGTGAACGGTGGAAAAGCGTGCGCTCAAATATCATCGTGGCCGGTTGGGCGAAGCCCTGCGCGAAGAGATCGAAACTCTGGTCGAAGGGGAACTAGCCGATCCTCGCATCGGATTGGTCCGCGTGACCGGCGTGCTGTTGGCCGACGATGGCCGCTCCGCCCAGGTCCTCGTGGATGTGGATGGAGACGATCAGGAAGCGGATCGCAGCGTCGAGGGACTGCTCGCCGCCAAAGAATATATAAGGCACGAACTGGCGGCACGTTTGCGTTTGCGGCGCGCTCCCGAACTCTATTTCCGCCTGGATCGTTCGGAGCGGGAAAAAGCCCGCGTAGAAGAGTTGTTGGCCCGCGCGAAAAAACGGGCAAAACCGATTTCGGGCGTGAAGCAGAAAAAGGCATAACCATGCTGCAGGAAGTTCTCCAGCAAATCGAGCAGCGCGAGCGCTTCGTCCTCACCTCGCACGCGCGTCCTGATGGTGACGCAGTCGGCTCCGTGCTCGCGTGTTGCCAGGTTCTACGCGCCATGGGGAAGCGGGCTGATGTGGTGCTGCACGACGGCGTGCCCCGCATTTATCGCGCGCTGCCCTTCGCAGACCAGGTCATGCAGGCAGATCGAGTGACTGGAAACTACGATGCCGCGATCATCCTCGAATGCGACAGCATTCACCGCACCCGGCTCGAAGGCCTGGAGAATCGATTTCTCATCAGCATCGATCATCATCTCAGCGGGCGTCCGTTTGCCGACGTGAACTGGATCGATCCGCACGCCGTAGCTACGGGCGAAATGGTTTTTCGCCTGGCGCGCGAGGCCGGAACTCCGTTTTCACCTGAAATTGCGACCTGCCTTTACACCGCGCTCATGACCGATACCGGTTCCTTCATGTTTCAAGGCACCAACGAGCACACCTTCGCGCTGGCGCGCGAGTTGGTATTGGCTGGCGCCGATCCTTCGCATTGCGCACGCAGCATCTACTTTGCTCATTCCGTGGCAAAGATGAGGCTGCTCGGCGAGGCGCTGCGCAATCTCAACACCGAAGGCCACATCGGCTGGGCATGGATCACGCAAGAACAAATGGACCGCTGGAACGCCAAAGAAGAAGATTGCGAAGGCCTGGTCAATTACGTGCTTTCCATTGGAGAAGTCGAAGTCGCAGCATTTCTCCGCGAGCTTCCCGGCGGACGCTTTCGCGTCAGCCTGCGCAGCAAGGGACAACTCGATGTGGCGCGAGTTGCGCAATTGTTTGGTGGCGGCGGCCACGAATGCGCCAGCGGTTGTTCCGTCGAGGGTCCGCTTTCTCATGCCGTGGCGCAGATTCTGGAAATGTTGCGGCGCGGTTTGTCGGTACAATAGCAGGCAACTACTAATTTTGATGCCTGTCGCTTCCCAAATCCTTTCTCAATGACCAATCGCAACCGCGTCGACTTTCTTCTGCTCGCGGGTTTCTGCGCTTTTCTATTCTTCTATGGATTGGCGCAGTTCGGCTTGATCGGCGCCGATGAGCCGCGCTACGCGCAGGTCGCACGCGAGATGCTTGCGCGCCACGATTGGATCACGCCCATGCTCGGAGGCAAGCCCTGGCTGGAGAAGCCGCCGCTCTATTACTGGCAGGCCATCATTGCCTACAAACTTTTTGGAGTAAGCGATTGGGCCGCGCGCTTGCCCTCCGCCTTCGACGCCACCTTCCTGGTTTTTGCAGTCTACTTTTTTCTCGACAGATTCAGCAGCGGAGTCGCACTCGACGGCGCTTTGACAGTGGCTTCTTCTACCGGCATCATCGGCTATGCCCGCGCGGCATCGACAGACATACCGCTGGCCGCCGCGTTCGGGATCGGCATGCTGGCGTGGTGGTCGTGGCGCGAGAGCGGAAAGCGAATCTACCTCGCGCTATTCTTTTTCTTCGTCGCTCTCGGAATGCTGGCGAAAGGCCCGGTGGCGCCATTCCTGGCTGGTGTGGTGATTGTGCTCTATGCAGTTGCCGTTCGCGAGTTGCGACTGGTTCTAAAATCTTTGTGGCCGCCTGGAATTTTATTTTTTTGTGCCACCGCGCTGCCGTGGTATTTCGCCGTGCAGGTCCGCAACCCGCAGTTCTTTCACGACTTCATTCTTGAGCAAAACCTCGGCCGCTTCTCCCACAACATTTACCATCACGTGCAGCCATTCTGGTATTACCTCCCGGTCACCGCGCTTGCCGTGGTTCCCTGGACGATTTTTGCAATCGTAGCTTTCGTCGGCGTGGTTCAGAGTTGGTGCAGTAACCGGGAATCTCCTGCCGAGAGCAAAGATGAAGAGACACGCAAAGAGAAAAAAGAGAAAGACGAGAAAGAAGAGAAAAGCGAAGCGATCGAACCTCGGTTCGGCCCATTCGCCTGCTGCTGGCTGATCGTGCCGATCATATTTTTCTCTGCCTCGGCCTCGAAGCTGCCCGGCTATATTCTTCCCGCCATTCCAGGCGCCGGGTTGCTGGTTGCGGTTTATCTTCTGCAACACCTTTGCCGGCAGGAAACTGTGTCTCCGCCAAAAATGCTCAGCGTGCTGCACGCGATGGTTGCCGCCGCGCCGATCATTCCAGCTTTGCTCATCGCATATCTGATCACGCAGCATCGCCTTCCCCGCGGCCGGCCTTTGTTCGGCGCCATCGCGATTGCATCTTTATTGTGCATTGGAATCGCCCTCACCCTGCTCCGCAAAAATGGCTTCCGCATGTTGCGATTTGTGACTCTGATCCCGGTCGTATTGAGCGTAGCGGCGGTATTGAAGTTGGGCTCACAGGCGATCGATCAAACCATGTCGGCGCGGCCTGTAGCTCGCGAACTTGCCAGCATCGAAACACATCAACTACCGATCTCCGTTTATCACGTGCGCCGCGAGTTGGAATACGGTCTCACGTTTTATCGCAACCAACTCACTATCAATTACGCGTGGGGCCACATTCCGGCAGAAGAGCACTTGCTGATCACGCCCGAGGGCTCGCAGCTTGAAATCGCCAAACTAATGCCCGGCCGCCGCGTTTCTTTCCTTGGCGAATATCCGCCGCAACACATCGACTATTTCTGGATTTCCGCCGCAACCAGTTCAACGCCCTGAGTCCCGGTTGTCAGGGCGTGTTCAGCGGTTTGCCTCCCATCCTAGAAACGCACTAAACTCGATGATCTGCCAATGCAAATCCGGCTGAAGTATTCGGCCCGGCTTTGCAGGAGCCCCGTGGAGATTCTCGACCTCAGGCATTTTTCTTCCGTAGATCTGCGTCCCCTGCTCGATGACGAAACCAGGGCCTGGGCGAGCCTGCTCGCGTGGGATTACAACGGATCGGCGGAAATGATTCTGCGCTACGTCGACGCCAAGATTCTTCCCGGCTACGCCGCCATCGAACGCGGCCGCATTTTCGGGTACAGCTTTTTCGTGTACGAAGGCAGCAAAGGAGTGGTCGGAGATCTATTCGTCGCGAACGGTGGCCGGCTCTCCAATCCCCACGAGGTCGAAGTCAAGCTGCTCACGCACGTGATTGAAACCCTGCAGCAGTCTCCCGGCATTCACCGTGTCGAAGCGCAATTGCTGGCGCATGAGGCGGGCAGCGTGGCCCGGCCATTTCTCGAACAAGGCTTCCAGCGCCATCCGCGGTTGTTCATGCTTCTGCCGCTCATCAACGCCGTGCCCCAGCCCCCCGCAAAACATCCGGAGATCGAAATCCGCCGCTGGACCGAAGCCGATTACCAACCGGCCGCTGCCGTGATCACCGCTGCCTATCGCGGACACGTCGATGCCCAGATCAACGATCAGTACCACACGCTCGCCGGATCGCTGCGCTTTCTGAATAACATTGTTCGTTTTCCGGGATGCGGCCTGTTCGATATCGAGTCATCATTCGCCTCCGTCGACCGCAAAGCGAAAAATCTAATTGGGCTGATCTTGTGTTCGCGCGTCCGCGGTGACGTTGGGCATGTCACGCAAATTTGCGTCCTGCCGGAGTATCGCGGGCGCGGCATCGGCGAATCGCTGCTGGCCGCGACAACGTTGAATCTCCGCAAGCGCGGATTCACCATGCTCTCGCTAACCGTCACGGAGGCGAATGCCGGAGCCGTAGCGCTTTACCGCCGATTGAATTTCGAGTCGAAGCGAGTATTCGATGCGTTCGTGTGGTCGGGATGAAAGCTGTCCCACGCTCGCTTGAATATCGACTTGGGAAAAATGCAAAACCTAAAAATCGCATCCGGTGTCATTGTTTTGCTCGCCTTCTTCTTTCTACAGCTGTTCTTTTCCGCTCGTCGCAATTCCATCACATGGGACGAAGATGACCACATTTTCGCCGGTTACATGTCGTGGAAACACGCTGATTTCGGCCTGAATCCCGAGCACCCGCCACTCGTAAAGCTGGTCGCAGCTCTGCCGCTCCTGAACATGCCTCTGAAGGTGCCGGTGCTCCAGCACCGCTTCTTCAAGATAGAAGCCTTTCTCGACGGAAAGAATTTTCTTTTCAAGAATGACGCCAATGCGATTTTGTTCCGCGCTCGCATGGCCGCATCGGCCTTTACGCTGGCGCTGTTGCTCCTGGTTTTTCTCGCCAGCTACGAAATGTTTGGTCGAGTTGCTGCGTTCGTCTCTCTGGGCCTGCTGGCCTTCGATCCCAACCTCATCGCCCACGGTGCAGTCGTAGGTACCGATGTGGGTCTCTCCTGCTTTATGTTCGCCTCGATTTATGCCTTCTATCGCTACGCTAAAGCGCCATCGATCCCAACGCTGGTCGTCGTCGGACTCGCCACGGGCCTTGCACTCACGGCAAAGCACACGGGCATTCTGGTTTTTCCAATGCTGATACTGCTGGCGTTCTGTGAACTTCTTCGGTCTCCAACACAGGTAGAGGCAAGCACAGAGCAGCGCCCGTTTGAAGTCAGGGCCGGCAAGCGTGTACTGGCGCTGGTCTTCATCAGCGTAATCGCCATCGGCGCCCTCTGGGCCTCTTATGGATTTCGCTATCAGGCCCGTCCCGCTGGCCTGCAGCTCAATCCTCCGTTCGCCGAATACGTGCAGCGTCTCTCTCGCCCACGTGAGATCCATCTCCTGCGAACGCTAGCGCGTTTTCACCTGCTGCCCGAGTCCTATATCTACGGTCTGGCCGATGTGCGGATCATGTCGGATTTTTACACCAGCTTTCTGCTTGGCAAAATCTATCCTCACGGAGTCTGGTTCTATTTCCCGGCGGCCTTCGCCATCAAATCAAGTCTCACCTTCTTGATTCTGCTGGCGCTTACGTTATGGGCCCTCTTCACGCGCCGCTTCACAAGATGGCGTGAATTGTTATTCCTGACGATCCCACTGATTTTCTATCTGCTCATCGCCATGTCCTCGGGGATGAACATTGGCGTGCGCCACATTCTGCCCATGTACATGTTTCTCTCGGTGCTCATCGGGGGCGCCGCGGCAACGCTAATCAAGCAAGACCGTCGCTGGGCTTACATTGTCGTCGCGCTGCTCGTCTATCAGGCCATTTCGACAGTCCGCATCTATCCCGCGTATATGGCCTACGCAAATGAACTGTGGGGAGGTCCATCGCAAACCTACAAGCTGCTAAGCGATTCCAACGCCGATTGGGGTCAGCAACTCAAAGATCTGAAGCGCTATCTCGACGCCCACAATATAAAAGATTGCTGGTTCATCTATTTCGCCGAAGGGGTTGTGGACGCCAGTTATTACGGCATTCCCTGCAGGCAACTACCCACAATGGATTCGCTGTGGACGGGGGAAGAATTGCAGGCCCCGCCCGCAATCGACGGCACCGTTCTAATCAGTGCGGGAGATCTTTCCGGATTCGAATTCGGTCCCGGCGAGTTAAATCCCTACAAGCGATTCCAGTTTCTCAAGCCAAAAGCGGTAATCGACTATAGCGTGTTCGTTTACGAGGGCCACTTCGAAATTCCCCTCGCCGCTTCGATCAGCCACTCACAGCAAGCGGAGCGTTTGTTGGAAGCGCATCAACTCGATGCCGCGCTCGCAGAAGCAAAGGAAGCAGTATCGCTCGCGCCCAACGCAGTGCAGCCAAACTCGCTCATGGGCGATATCCTGGCGGCCAGTGGCCGTCCCCAGGAAGCCCGCAGCTACTACGAAAAAGCCTTAACGCTGGCCGAAACCGTCGAGCCAGATTTTCAAGTCGATTGGGTCAAGAATCTGGAGCAAAAGCTTGCGCAAAGCCGGTAAAACTCCGGCAAAACGGTTGCGAGGTCGTTCAGCGCCGAATCAGCCACATCGCCCAGCCCGCTACGATGACTCCGCCAAGGAACATCACAAAACAGTAGAGTCCGTAGCGGACCATGTCGCGCGTGGTTTCGCGATGCGTGATGCCGAACACAACCGAGGCGCAGAGCGCAAAGACGAATGCCGCGCTGAAGTGAGTGAGCTGAACCATTATTGTTTTTTCCCGATAGCGATGTGATACGCGTCGGCCACCGCGATGAAATTCAGCAGGCCGGCGACAATCATGAATTTCGTTCCGTAATCGGCGGTCGCCAACGCGATTGCGCCCTGTCCCCAGTTCATGGCCAGCGAGATGATGTAGATCCCACCCGCGCCCAGGTCGCCGATGAATCCCAGAATGTCGAGAATGTCACCGCCATTTGCCTTGTAAATATGGCCCTGCATCAGAAGGCCAAGTACGAACAGAGTTCCAACGGAGAGCAGCAGAAGCACGCCGCGAAGCCAGCGCCGCTGAATCATGTGGCCGGCGCCGGGAATCAGCCATCCCAGGGCAGGCGCGATTACCGCGATCGTGCTGGCATTCTGCGTCCGCTCAGCAACAGGTTTGGTTTTGACTGGTGTGGAATTCGTCATCAGATGGTTACGATCTCTCGTTGAATGTTGCCGGTGACTTCCGCCGAGCCAGGCCGCACCAGCACGTTGACCTCGCTGCGCACGCCGAACTCGGGAAGATAAATGCCGGGTTCGATGGAGAAGCAAGAGTTGGGAAGAATCTGGCGCTCGTCGTGGATCTCCAGATCGTCCATATTCGCGCCATTGGAATGGACATCGGTGCCGATGGAATGTCCGGTGCGATGAATGAAATACTCGCCAAAGCCGCTCTGCTTGATGTGATTCCGGGTTGCGCGATCGACTTCCCAACCGGCAATCCGGTGTCCTGCTCCGACCGCGTCGATCACAGTTTTAACTCCAGCATCGCGCGCGTCACGCACAACTTCGAAAACCTGGTGCATGCGCCCAGTCGCCGCCTTGCCGACAAATCCCACCCAGGTAATGTCGTAATAAACCGCTCCAGGAATATTCTTCTTGCCCCACACATCGATCAATACCAGATCGCCGGATCGAATAGGAACCGGGCGATCGGCCCGGGGCTCGTAATGCGGATTTCCCGCGTTCGCATTCACCGCTACGATGGGCGGATCGTCAGTCACAAGGTTCTCCCGGCGGAAAGCTTCCATGAACCATTGTTGGATTTCATGTTCTGTGGTTCCATCGTTGCGCACGCTACGCCCGATTTCTTTGAAAGCCGCAGTCGTGATTGCATCAATCGAGTCGCGAGCCGCGAAGTGCGTTTTGATCTGTTCATCCGTCCAGGTCGCTTCGAATTGCGCCACCAGATCGGCGGAACTTACAATATTTTTTCCCAGGCCGCGCAGCAACTCAATCGTTCCGCCATCGACCAAAGAAATCGTGAACACAATGTTGTTGGGCGAATACTGCATGGCAATATCGCGATAAGGAGCAAGAATCGACTTGAGGCTATCAAACAGCTCTTGCCATCCGGAATATTGCCGCTTGCTGCCGGGCAGGGAATCGAGATGTCCCGCTTCAATCTTGTGTACCAGTTTCAGCGGTTCGCCTTGCGCCGGAATCAGATAAAACCAGCGTCGCGTCACCATCAGTCCAGTCGACACTCCGAGGACCCGATACGCAATGGGATCACGGTGATGATGATCGTAAAACAGCCACGCGTCGATGTTGCGTTCACGCAGCGCAGACTGAATGGCGGACAGGTCCATGGGCAAGCGTCTATTGTAAACAATGCGGTGGATTTGAGCGAACACCGGCTAACTGCCGGCGTATACTGAACCGCAAGTTTCAGCAAGTGGCAGGGATCTACTCGATGAGCGGCGAAGCCACACTTCAGCGGCCAGTTTCTGTGGCGGAAACTGCTGTCGCCAAGCGGGCCCGCATCCAATCGATCGATGTGGTTCGCGGCGTAATCATGATTCTCATGGCTCTGGACCACACGAGAGATTTCTTCGGCCATTTTGGAGTCAATCCCACCGATCTCGCCACTACGACGATCCCGCTATTTTTCACGCGCTGGATTACTCATTTCTGCGCTCCCGTTTTCTTTTTGCTGACTGGCACTGGCGCATATCTCTCGTTGCGCCGGAAATCTAAACGCGAGCTGTCGCGATTTCTGTTTACCCGGGGAGTATGGCTGATTTTCCTGGAGATCGTAGTGACGCATGGTTTCGGCTGGCAGTTTAACTTTGACTTCCGGCTGATCATGCTTTTTATTTTGTGGGCCCTGGGATGGGCAATGATTGTGCTTTCAATACTGGTTTATCTGCCCATCGCGGTGGTCGGGGCGTTTGGGGTGGTGATGATCGCGACCCACAATCTGCTCGATTCCATCCAGTCCACTAATCCGATCTGGGTCATTCTGCATTCTCCCGGGATCCTTGTAAACGATCCGCGGCACGAAGTTGTTGTCGCCTATACGCTCATACCGTGGGTCGGAGTGACTGCTGTCGGGTTCTGCCTGGGGCAGATCTATAGATGGCCATCTCCGCGCCGGCAATTGTTCCTGCGACGAACCGGCGTGGGGCTGATTTTGCTGTTCATTATCTTGCGCGGCGTGAATGGATATGGCGATCCGCTGCCGTGGGCGCGGCAGAAATCGGCGTTCTTTACGTTACTCTCGTTCATAAACACAAATAAATATCCGCCTTCGCTTTTATTTCTGCTGATGACCCTCGGTCCTGCGCTGGTTTTTCTGTGGGCTGTCGATTCCCGCGTGCCTCACTGGCTGCGGCCTGCCCTCATTGTTGGCAAAGTGCCGCTATTTTATTATCTCTTGCATATTCCTCTCATCCACCTGCTAGCAATCGCCGTGTGCTACTTCCGATATGGCCACGTGCGCTGGATGTTCGAGTCTCCAAGCATCGGGCGATTCCCCATCACTCCGCCGCCAGGATGGGGATACTCGTTACTGGTTGTCTACCTAATCTGGATCTCGGTGGTGCTAATGCTCTACCCCGCTTGCCGTTGGTTCGCGGCGTTGAAGAAGCGCCGCAGCGATGCGTGGCTTAGCTATTTATGACCGCGGATCGCCGCTTTGCGGGTCAAGATCTTTCTTTTCATATCTGCAGGCAGGGTCTCGCAGGCGCAAGTCAGTGCGCCATCCATGCGATTTAATTTCTTCTCTGAAAAATCGCTGCACGCCCACCGCATGTTCGGCAGAGCCACCCGATTTTTAGGCGCAACGGATCTGCGCCGCGATCTGGTCCGGCGTCTGATTGTCTGGCGACGTTTTCATTCCGGGATTCACAAGGTGGCCGATGCAATGTCAAGGCCGCGTGCTATTTCTCCTGCCGTACAAAGCGATCGTAAATCCACAACAGAATGGTTGTTGCCACACCCACCGCGGTCACAGCCCACCAGATTAATGGTGGGCTGTGCAACACTTCCCCATAATGGTGGAGAAGCCTTCCGCCGAACCACCCGCCAATGAGCGATCCGATGCCGATCGGCAAAAAAGCAAAGCCCATGTAGGTGCCTTGCTGTCCGGGCGGTGCAAGCCGCGAAATATATTCGTAGTAGCGCGGCTGCTGGATGATTTCTCCGAGCGCCAGCACAAAAATAGATGCGACCGCCGCCCAGACTGAGGCATGAAATGCGAGAATCAACCACGCAACCGAACTGATCAGCGTGCCTAGAATAACCGCTTGAAAGGCGGGGATTTTTTTGGTCAGCAGATTCAATGCGAGAGTGAGGCAGATTACAGTTGCTCCATCGGTGACCAGGATTCTCTCTACATTGGCATGCGGATCGATGTAGCTGTGAATGTAGCTGGGCAAACTGATGTATTGCTGCCAAAAGACCACCCAGTAGCCGGTGAAAATGATCAGGAACCACATAAACCGGCTGATTCCCGCCAGCGTTATCGCGAGCAATGCGATCCAGACCCACCAGGGCACAGCGAAAGGATGAATCCACAGAACGATGCGAAGCAGAAGGGCCGCAATCAAAACCGGAATTACAAGCCGGTAATTGCCCAGAACGATGCAGAAATTGCGCGCCACTTCTGCCAATGAGGGTGTCGGGGTTTCCGACACCTTTCGCGGTTCGCGAAAGAAAATCAGGACGAAAAAGAACATTGCGAAGACGCTGAGCGCCGCAACGCGATAAACGTTTTCGACTCCCAAGTGTTCATGGGCCCAGCCGGCATACAGCGGCCCCAGCGCGCCTCCAATGTTGACCAGCGTGTAATAAATCGAATAGCCGATGGAACGTACATTTTCTTTTGACGCGTGCGCCGTTGTGCCGACCACCGAAGGCTTGACCAGCGCAACGCCAAATGCTGGAAGAATCAGGATGAACCCAACAAAAACAGCGAGCGGCATGGCGTTGCGCACCGGGGCAAGGCAGGGTGCTCCGATGGAGCCAATCAGAAAATATGCGGCCGAAAGAATGAGATACGCGATCGACAGCGCTCGCCGAAAGCCCAACCGATCAGCCACTGCGCCGCCGAAAATGGCGAGAAACCAGACCATGCCGCCGAAAATGCCGGTAAGCGTTCCAGTCTGCTCCGCGGAAAAATTGAGCTTCTCCTGCAGATAGAGAGCAAGCGAGGCAAACGCGCCATAGTAGGCAAGACGTTCGAAGATCTCGCTGATGTTTGCAACCCAAAAGGGTCGCTCGAATCCGGTGCGGATTTCATGCAAGCGTTGGGAAAAGGTCAATGGGACTCCTGGACACCCTGCGTTCCGGATTACGTTGCAATGCGCGTGTGCAGTTCATCTGCAGTCACGCCGGCGACGCGAATCATTTTGTTCCGGCTGGTCTGGCCGGAGGCAATGGTAACGGAAGAGCGCTGCACCTTCAAAAGTTTCGCGAAAAATTCGATACAGGCATCGTTGGCTTTTCCATCCACCGGCGGAGCTGTCAGAGAAAGCTTCAGTGCATCGCCAACTTCGCCGGTAATCGCGTTTTGCTTCGCGTGCGGATGGATCTTCACCGCGAAGATTATGCTGCCGCCGGATTCTTTTACAGGAATCGAGCAGTTCTTCTCAGAGAGAAAGCGGTTCGCCCTGTGTGTTTATGTTTTTACTCTCGCCCCGAAAATCGCCGTACCTACACGCACACAAGTCGATCCTTCTTCAATGGCGACTTCGAAATCGTGCGACATGCCCATCGAGAGCTCATCCATGGAGACGGCCGGCAGTTTGCGGGCGGCAATCGTATCCCGTAACTGCCGCAGCTTGCGGAAGTAAGGCCGCGCGCCTTCGGGCTCTTCAGTAAATGGAGGCACAGTCATCAACCCGCGAACCAAGAGCGCCTCAAATCGCGGAGTTGAGGCCAACAACTTTTCAAATTCATTTGAATCGGCAGACACGCCACTTTTTGCCGCTTCACCACCGACATTGATTTCGATGAGCACAGCGATTTTCTTGCCGGACTTGCGAGCCGCGAAATCCAGCTTCTCGGCCAGCTTCACGGAGTCGACCGAATCGACAGCGCGAAACAACTCTACGGCTCTCGCCGCTTTGTTGCTCTGCAGATGTCCAATCATGTGCCAGTCAGCATCGGCTAGATCGGCAAGGGATTTCGCCTTGTCGGCAAATTCCTGAATGCGATTTTCGCCAAACAGGCGCTGTCCGGCTGTATATGCCTCGCGAATACGATTTGATGGTTGAGTTTTGCTGACGGCCATAAGCGCTATTTCGTCTGGTCGACGTGCACTGCGCCGCGCAGCTGCCTCGATCCGTTGTTGTATAGACGCGAGATTTTCGGAAATGGACACAACGGTTTCGGTACAAAAGGCCGAGGACGCAGAGCAAATTACACGCAGCGTAAAGTAAACCGGTGCCGGCTAGCCCCCGCTCGGGATGCCGGCGCGTGGCTCAATCGCTTCCAGCACGCCGGTTCCTCACATGATCGCTGTCGGAGGCGCCGGCTCTTCCGGCCTGCCTGCGTTAGCCAGCGGCACACGCACCATCACCAGGATCAGTACGGCCAGCGCAACCAGCGCCAGCCAGAACGATGGCGTCCAGTGCAGCAGCGTGACATCTCTGCCCGAGCCCACAAGACCCGCGACCACTAAGCCACATAATGCCTCTCCTGCAATCAGACCGGAGGCAGTCAGCACTCCGGCGTTTTCAACGCGTGCTTTTTGCGCATCGTTGTAACCGCGGCGGTCGCGCAACTTATCGGTCACCCATCGGATTACTCCACCCACAAAGATTGCAAACGTCGTTCCCAGCGGCAAATACATTCCAACCGCAAACAGCATTACGCTCTTCACTTCGATCAGAATCATCGCAATCCCCAGCAACACTCCCACCACGACCAGCGGCCATGCCATGTTGCCTCCAACAATTCCTTGCGACAACATGGCCATCAAGCCCGCTTGCGGCGCAGGCAACGCCGAACTTCCGAAGTGGTAAGCCTTGTCGAGTATCGCCAGCGGAAAGAAAAGTACCAATGACGCGACCACGATTCCCAACAGATCTCCGATTTCCATCTTCGCGGGTGTGCCGCCCAGAATGTGCCCAACTTTCAAATCCTGCAGCATTTCTCCGGCGACTGCCGAAGACACGCAAATCACAGCGGCCACGCCGAGAACCGCCGCCACGCCGCCGGTTCCTGAGACTCCCAATGCCACCATCAAAAGCGCGGCGATCACCAGAGTGCACAGCGTCAGGCCCGAGACTGGATTGTTCGACGATCCAATCAGGCCGACAAGATTTCCCGAGACCGCGCCGAAGAAAAATCCCAGCACGATCATTACCGCTGCCGCTACCAGGGACGCCGTAATAATCTGTGAGGTCGACAACGTCCCCGCTCCTCCGATGAAGTAGTAATAAAGTGCGAGCATCGCTACGAATACGATCGCCACTCCTCCAAAGATGACTTTTGAAGGCAGATCCCGCTCGGTGCGGTCTGTGGCGGCGTGCGCTGCGGCAGATTTCTTCAAGTCAGAAACGGCGCGTCCCATGCCCAGGGCAAGCTGCTTGCGCATCTTGAACAAAGTGTATGTGGCGCCCACGAGCATTCCACCAACCGCGATCGGACGCACAATCGAGTAATAAATTGCGCCTGACAGCAGCGACCAGGATAAAGTTTGCCCGGCAGGCTGTGCCGCTTGAATATATGGGCCGACGGTAAACGTTAGAAGTGGGACCAGCAATCCCCAGGCGAGTACGCCTCCGGCAAAATTCAGCGCCGCCAGCCGCGGACCAATGATGTATCCGACACCCAGATACGCGGGGCTGATATCTGGCGCCGTTAACAAAGTCGCCCCTCCGGTGATTGTGGTGGTCACGCCGGGGTTAGTGCCGGTGCGCAGCAGCAGCTTTTTGCCCAAGGCGCTGATCCGAACTGGAAACGTATTACTCGGCGAGAAAACATTGATCGCGCCCAGCAAATACATGAAGCTGCCAAAGCCCATGTTAGCGAAGAGAATCTTGGCCGCTTTTGCGCCTTGCTGCCCGGCTTTGTGAATCTCCGATGCGGCCACGGATTCGGGATAAGGAAGTTCCGGATCTTCCACCATCACGCGCCGCAGCAGAGTCACAAACAGAATGCCCAGCGTGCCGCCGATCATCATCAACGCCACCGAGTCCCAGTATTTGTCGCGCGTCAGTCCCGGCCACAATCCCGCCATCACAAATGCGGGAATTGTGAATACCGCACCCGCTGCGACCGACTCGCCGATTGACCCCACCGTTCGCGCAATGTTTTCTTCGAGCAGCGTGCCCTTCATGAGCCGCAGCAGCGCCATGCCGATCACCGCCGCCGGATAGGTGGCTGCAATGGTCATCCCGGCTTTCAGTCCGAGATAAGCGTTGGCCGAGCCTAGGATTGCGGTCATCACCAGTCCGATCAGCACCGCGCGGAAAGTGAACTCCTTCATTTCCATGTTTGCCGGAACGTATGGCGTATGTTTTTTGACTGGAGGCGGTGCGACCGTACTCATTGGCGAAATCCTCGTATGGGATAAGTCCCGGGATTCTTTACATTTATATGCGAAAGGCACGAACGGCGCACCTTAGCACGCAGGGCGCATCTATTACAAGAGCGAGAGCGTTAGAGTCCATGCACTGCCAGCATCTTGGTGCTGACATGGAGTAAGCATAAAATGATCGGCAACGCTGCAGGAGAGCTATTTCGTACTCCGTCCGCCGGAGGTCGAAGATGAAACAAGCATCGCACGGTTCGTCGTGGCTCCAGAGGCTTTTCGGATTTCGTTGTAGCGATTGCGGGAGCGATAACGTTCTCCGCTCGCGGCCACGCACATTCGGCGAGCGATATTTGCTGCCGGCGTTTCTCCTCCGGCCGGTGCGCTGTGCCGAATGCTTTCGCCGCGAGTACCGCACAATCTTCATGCCGGCGAGAGCGCGGGCGCCGGAAACACTGCAGAGGATCGGAACCGTAGAACAGAAATCCAAGAGTAACGTTGCCTAGCGCCGTAGCGCGCCGTTATACTCTATTCACCAGCCAGTTCGAGGTATCGGCGGAATCGCCGCGGAATACGGAGGCCGTCTTCAGCAGTAGCGAGGACCGAATTCGGGCCAGCCAAGCCAAACCTGCAGGTGTAAGGCCTTCTATTGTTTCGCAAGCCACTGCTGCAACGCCCCGAGATATTTGCCACGAACAACATTGGATCAACCGAGGCTTAGCCTTTCGGAGAGCCGCCGGCAAGATCGCTGAAAGCCTTTTCGCCGTTCTGTTTCCTTCCGATTGCCGCATCTGCAGCGTGCCGTTGGTGAATACCTCGCGGCTGCCCGTGTGCCCTGAATGCGTGGCTGCTATTTGTCCGATTGAGGGCGAACTCTGCACACTCTGCGGTGAGCGCATCTTCTCGCCCTATGCCACCGGTGGCTTCGGCGAGCCGCGTTGCGGTTTGTGCCGCCGGATCGAACCGGTTTTTGCGCGGGCGGTAGCCTATGGCAGCTATGAAAGCGGATTGCGGGAGTTGATTCACCTGTTGAAATACGGCGGAGTGCGCCCCGCTGCAAATGTTCTGGGCCGTATGTTGGCTGAGGCCATCGCGACGCTCGAAAATGAATTTCAGCGGTCCTCAATAATTTTGATTCCTGTTCCGCTGTACCGCGCCAAGCTTCGGCAGCGGGGATTCAATCAGGCGGAGCTGCTTGCTCGAGCAGCCCTGAAAAACCATTCGCGCGGCCAGCGCTTGCGTTTGTGCGCCGGCGTGCTAGTCAGGAGGCGCGACACCGCTTCGCAAATTGGCCTCTCCAGCCATCAACGCCGCGAAAATTTGCGAGGGGCGTTCGCCGTTTCAGATCCCGAGATCGTGCGCGGCCGCGAGGTGCTCGTAGTCGATGATGTGTACACGACTGGAGCGACTGTCTCCGAGTGTGCGCGAGTGCTGCGGCGTGCCGGCGCGACCAAGGTTTGGGTCGCGACCGTGGCGCGCACGCTGAAAATGTCAGCCCAGCATGCGGAGCTTGAAGCACCTGAAGGCAGCCGAATCGATGAATCAGTCGATGCTCAAAGGGGTACGCTGGCTCGTGCGGTTGGGGGCTGATCTGGACGCCTGGCCCGAAGACCGCATCTAAGATCAGGTAATCGGCGATTAAGTGGCCAGTATCGGTTAACACAGGCAAGAACGAACAGGGAAAGAAAACGAGAAGGCGATTTTAGAGGAACAGGGAATGTCAGCCAGGAGCGAAGTCGGATCGGGAACAATGAGCAGGCACTCGGGCAACCTGTTTGCGGCGACGGTCGTGCACCGCGAAGATGACGGAAATTCGTTGCACGCTCCCGTGCTGGTTCTGAACGCCTCTTACGAGCCGATCAATGTCTGTGCCGCTCGCCGCGCTTTGGTTTTGGTGCTTAAGGGCGTAGCCATGACGGAAGAAGAGAACGGACACTTTCTTCATGCAGCCCGCGTGGCCATGCGCGTGCCCTCGGTGATCCGTCTACTGGAATATCGCCGAATCCCGCACCAAAGCCGCGCACTATCGCGAAAGAATATTCTGCTGCGAGATCG
The DNA here is from genome assembly GCA_963784095.1 of uncultured Acidobacteriaceae bacterium. Lineage (GTDB taxonomy): Bacteria > Acidobacteriota > Terriglobia > Terriglobales > Acidobacteriaceae > Sulfotelmatobacter. The sequence goes on along the minus strand of CAWAQC010000012.1, from coordinate 584,160 downwards.
CAACACTTGCCAGTACTGCGCCACGGTATTGCCTTCCGGCGAGTTGACGCTCGACCATGTTATGCCGCGCTCCCGCGGAGGCTCGTCCACCTGGGAAAATCTCGTCGCCTGCTGCCATACCTGCAATCGCCGCAAGGGCAATCAGTTTCCCGCCGAAGCCGGCATGAAGCTAATGCGTGAGCCTCGTGCCTTCAATCTTCACACCAGCCGCCACATCATGCGGTTGATGGGAAGGTCCGATGATAAGTGGAGGAAGTATTTGTTCTACTAGCCTTAGCCACAAGCTATCAGGTATCAGGCCGACCCGGCCATACGACACTTCGAGGTGAAGAGGGAAAGCCAAAATGCGAACGCATTTTGTGTTGGTGGTTGCCTGCATTCTGATAGGAGGCTCGGCTAAACTTACGCACGCGCAAAACTCTGGCGCGGCTGCCGAAAAACCGTTAGTTTCCACGGGAATCACAGGTTCTACCAGCGCATCTGGCCTGGACGACCCTCAATACGTCCTAGCGTTTGTCCCGGTCCAGCGGCTCATGCTCGAAGCGTCGCGCCATCTCCTTAGCAAAGCCGAGATCGACAAGGCTATTCAGGGAACACCCGTAACCCTTGAGCGGCTCCTTAAACTTGAGTTGGTCCGGAGCGAGGATGACAACTATCGTCTCAACTATCTCTTATTGACCAAAGCGGATCAGCAAACGATGTACCGGGTTTGCGCGGGTTACGCGCAGAGCCTAGCGGAGGCCTTTCGATCGCGTAAAGCGGAATTCGATCAGATTTTCGGCCAATACTCGAACGCGTCATTGCGGCAGCAATTAATGTTCGATCTGATCGCCGGTGCAGCCCTGAATTGGGCGGGGCTGGAGGTTACGACAGAGCTCGGCTATCGAGTCCAGCCTCCCCGCCACGCGAATGGTGACATTTACATTGTCCACTCGGCGGAGTTAGGGGCGCAATTGGATTTCACAGGGCTTTACCTCGATAGCGAGACGGAGCCCGGCTCGAAAATGAGCTTCTCAACCTTCGGAGACGGAGTTTCCTTGCCCCGCCTGGAAGGTCTGCCAGACGTCTTTGATGGGGTCGAGAACGCGCTGGAAGATTGGAAAAACTCGCCAGGCGTCTATGCCGCGCTTCGGTCCGAATATATTTCACTCATTTTGGCGGCAATCGACGACGCGGGTCAGGTCATGGATGCTGTCTCTAAAGGGACCGACACCGATGCTGCACTCGCGAAAACGCTTTCTGTTCCGGAGCGGCGGAAAGCGATTGTGCAATTGCTGTTGGCCGTCGGCTATCTACGCGAAACCGAGAATCGCTATACCGTCGGAGTTCCTGTCTTAACTCAGCGCGACAAGCCACTTGTCGACGCCACTCTGAAACTGAGCCGCACCATCATGACAGATTGGCTTCGAGATAATTACCCGCCCATGAAAGAGGAACTCTCCGGCCTTTCGCCGATGCGCAATGGCGTGCCATTCTCGCTGGTCTTCAGCGAGGTTTGGCATTACGAATTCGGCTTTGCTACCAAATTTCTCGCGGAGAGCGGTTTCTATGCGAATCCGCGTGCGCTTGGAAACCGGTATGAAGGTTACGTGCCCTTGGTGTGGGAAAATTCACTGCTCAAGGGCCCGGGCAATTAAAGCAGCGAAAGCGAGCGTCGACGTTAGCTCTTCTTCGTGGTATCGAGCCTCGGCCAAACCGAGAGGAACGCCCGATTTCTCGCTGAACTTTACTTCGGTGGCGTCTGCGGACTCTGCGGCGTGGCATCCGGCTTGGGCTGATCAGGCTGCTTCTGGTCCGGCGGCGCTTTCTCCACTTGCTTTCCGTTGTATAGAATCTTCACGCTCGATCCGAACCGTTTGTAATCTTCATACTTCACGATCTCGCGGATGTGAATATCGTTCAGTTGAAAGTGCAGGGTATCGTCGGCGCGGGTGTAAGTAGGGAACCAGTACTTGCCATCAATCTGCTGCCGCCAGGTGGTGAACTTCGGATAAAGGTGTTCTGTTTTTCCTTTTTTGCGTTCTTCCGGCACGGCCTTGCCGTAGGTTTTCACGATCTGGAAATCGTGATCGTCAACCCAAATTCGTCCCTGAAAATATCGTTTCTTCCCCTCAATCTGTTTAGGTGCAATGTCGAATACGTAGCAATGCAGTTCGTCTTCCTGCTGCTGTCCGACATACAGAATGTTGTATTCGTTGATCTCGTCACTGGTGAGCACGAAGGGCAGACGATGTCTGAAATCTTGAACATCGCCTTCGTCCAGCGAAAGACCGCCCTGCTCCAAAGTTGAGGCTGGCGCGAAAACGACATTTTCGATGCGGCGCCCCTGGTCGTCAAACAGCACGTCAAATACCTCGTGGTATTCACCGGTGACGGTGTTCCCATCAAGCGTCCTGACGGTGATGTCCTGGCGATAGGTGTACTGATCGCGCGCCTCTTTAAATTCTTTTTCTTTTGCTGCGAATCGCTGAATGATTTGGTCCGGAGTGGTGCCGGTCGGCTGCGTGTCGACCAGCGGGCCCTCCTGGGCCGTGGCGGTCGCGGCTGCAAGCATGCACGTAGCGATGAGAGCGAGTGAAGAGGACAGGCGCCAACGGCGTTTCATGACTCTATTTTAGCGATAACGCAGGATATAAAACCAGAGAAGCTGGAGATTCTCTTCGGCGACCGCGGCAACCCACCCCCGACCCCTCTCCGCTCAGTGAGGCCGAGGGTAGGGCGCTGCAGTTCTGCCGCATACTTGGATGCCTTTCCATCCGCAGGGTTGCCGCACTCAAATCGCGCGTCCTTTTGCAAGGGAACTACGGTTTTCTCTATCTTCATTTAAATCGAAAACCTGAACCGTGAGAGAAGGCTTCGTATCGGGGCACGCCTTCACGTGTGCCAAAACAACCAATCGCGCGAATTGCGCCTTCAGGCGCTGCGGTTTGAGGGCACGTCGGATTAACCGCAACTGCAGCGGCCAAAGCCGTCCGACTTCGCGAGACTAACCGGCATGCCGAAGGCATGCTCTGATATAAGGTCTCCGCTACGAAGCTCTCGAACTCGACCCCGCTTGCCTGCTACACTCATCCGTTTGCCAGGAGTGTTCTCATGAGACGTATTGTTCTTTTCTTTCTCACTGTCACCGCTTTTGCGTTCTCTGCTTTCGCCCAAACCAAGCACCCTTTCACCTTTGAAGACATGATGAAGCTGAAGCGCGTCGGTGAGCCGGAAGTCTCGCCCGACGGCAAGTGGGTGATCTTCAGCGTGGTCGACGTCGATCTGGCGGCGAACACCAAGACGCCGCACGTGTGGATCGTGCCGTTAGATGCTCCCGTGGGGACGGCCGCCCCGGCCGTCCGGCCGAGCAAAGCTCGGCAGGCTCTTCGTCTGCAGAACGAATTCTTATCGCCGATCAGGATGCCGACCGTCCGCGCTGGGCGCCGGATGGTAAGCGCTTTGCGTTTATCTCGACGAAAGACGGCGGGTCGCAGGTCTGGATTGCAGAATTCGATCCCGCCGCCGGGGCTGTGATCACCACGCACAAACTGACGTCGATTGTTACAGAGGCGGGAGGCGAGCTTTGGTCCCCGGACGGCAAGAACATTCTGTTCACTTCCGACGTTTACCCCGAGTGCGACGGCTCAGCCCAGGCTGAGACTGACTGCAATGCGAGGAAGGTGAAGGCGGTCGAACAGTCGAAAGTCAAGGCGCAGATTTTCACTCATCTGCTCTATCGTCATTGGAACGCATACAGAGAAGGCAAGCGCAGCCATATTTTCGTCATCCGCGTCCCGAAGGATTCGTCCGCGGCAGGTTCCGAAGAAGAATCGATCATGGAAGATTATCCGCGTGACCTGACGCATGGTGACTACGAGGCTCCGGTGTTCTCGTTGGGTGGGCAGGATGACTACGCCTTTTCGTCCGATGGCAAAGAGATTTGCTATACCTCAAACCACGACAAAAATCCGGCGGCTTCCACCAACAACGATTTGTGGATCGTGTCTGTGAATGGCGGTGCGGCGAAGGACATCACCGCCGACAATCCCGCCAGCGACTCGACGCCCCTCTATTCGCCCGACGGCCGCTACATCGCCTACCGCGCCCAGCAGCGTCCGGGATACGAGAGCGACCGCTTCCGCCTGATGCTCTATGACCGCAAGACGGGCGGGAAGAAGAATCTGACGGAAGATTTTGATCGCTGGGTTGGAACATTTGTGTGGTCGCAGGATTCTTCGCGAGTTTATTTTGCAGCAGAGGATAAAGGTGGGCAGCCAATCTTCGCCATCGACCTACGCCCCAGTAAATCGATTGCTACGAATTATGCGCGGTGCGACGCCTGTTCGAAAGCCATTCACGAGTTGGTCGAGGATGCAAGCTACGATGACGACTTCGCTCTAGGGCCAGATGGCTCAGTCTTCTTCACGAAAATGACGGCTCAGACGCCAATTGCTATCTGGTCCATGGAGGAGGCGTGTGTTATAGAGTCGTCGGGGAACAAACAAAGGATGAATGACTGCCACGACGGGGGATTCTCCGAAAGGATGCGTGTCTCTCCAAATCGTGACCTCCTGTCGCAGGTGGAGATGTCGCCGCTCGAGCCCTTCTGGTTCACCGGCGCACACGATGACAAAGTCGAAGGCTTCCTGGTCAAGCCGCCGAACTTCGACGCCAGTAAGAAATATCCTGTGAAGTTCCTCATCCACGGCGGCCCGCAGGGCGCATGGGGGGACGACTGGAGCTACCGCTGGAATCCCGAACTGTTCGCGGCAAACGGCTACGTCGTCATCATGATCAACTTCCACGGCTCGACCGGCTACGGGCAGAAATTCATCGATGCCATCAACGGCGACTGGGGCGGCGCTCCGTTTGAAGATCTGATGAAGGGTCTCGACTATGCCGAGGAGACCTATCCGTTCATCGATAAAAACCGCGAATGCGCGTTGGGCGCGAGCTACGGGGGATACATGGCCAACTGGATTCTCGGCCACACCGACCGCTTCAAGTGCATCGTTACCCACGACGGCATGTTCAATGCCGAATCTGCCTGGGGTGATACCGAAGAACTCTGGTTCAACGACTGGGAGTTCAAAGGCACTCCCTACGACAATCACGCTCTATATGAAAAGTGGTCGCCGAGCACGTATGCGAAGAATTTCAAGACGCCGACGCTGGTAATCCACGGTCAGAAAGATTACCGGCTCGATGTCTCGCAGGGATTCGATCTGTTCACCACGCTGCAGATGGAAGGCGTGCCGTCAGAAATGCTGTATTTTCCCGATGAAGGCCACTGGGTGCTGAAACCGCAAAATTCGCAGTTGTGGTACAAAACAGTGAACGACTGGGTCGACCGCTGGACGAAGAAGTGAGCGTTAATAAAAGTTGTCATTCCGACTTATGTGGCGCGGGCGCCTCACCCGCGTAATGCAGGTCCTGCGAGCCATCCCGCTAAAACTCGATGTGGGCAGGTCTCGCAGGCAGGCCAACCGGAATCGGGTCAATCGCGCGCGGCGGATCGCTACCACCAGGCGTAGGGTTACTTCCAAAATACGTTTCCGGAAAGCTTTCCATCACATCCTGCAACGTGGCCGTGGTGCCAGCAGAAATCTGAATCTCAACTTCCAGCGTACCTGTGAATGAGCCCACGGAGGGAGTAATAGTGGCCAACCCATTCGAATTGCTTTGCACGGTGACCGCCGTCGAGCTCAAAATCACTGGCATACCGTCCTGCGTGCCGGACGAATTGCCGGTCGCAAGCGCCAAGTTGTCCCCCGCGGGCCGCAACACAGTCGACTGAAATAGAACGCTCGCTCCTACAACCGGATTCGGTGGAGTGGAAGAGTCAGTCGTACGAATGGTAAGCGGCTGAAACGCCGACCCAGCAATTACCTGTCCCGCTCCCGCCACAGCCTGCAGATTCAGCAAGCTCAAAGACACGGCCGTTCCATAAATGTTCTGGCAAGGACTGTTGTTCTGCCCAACGCAGGCATTCACTTGAAAGCTCTGGCTAAGGTTCTTGACCGTTAGCGTCACCGTAGCATATCCGCTGCTATTGGTTACAGCGCTGGGAGCGCTCAACGATCCAGATCCGGAGCTGAAAAAGAAGTTTACCGTGTAGCCGCTCTTCGGCACACCAAAGCTAACCACCCGAGCCGTAAGCGGCACACTGACCGACGCTCCCTGCGCTATGAATAAGTACGGAGTGGTAACTCCAATGTCCAAAGACGTGGAGGTCGCGGTCATCGTTGTCACGACCGTCTGCGGAGGGTTGTAGACGGCCGGCGCAAGTTCTGCGGCGATTGTGGCATTGCCGGCGGCCGCAGGCGTGATCCAGGTGGAAGCTAATCCGCCTTCATCGCTGGTCACCGAACAAGCAGACGTGCCCGCGCATGCCGACAATCCAGCGGCATTGGTTGTACTCCACGCCACGGTAGCTCCGCTGACCGGCGTGATTCCGTCGGAAGCAACCACGCGCACCACCACCGGATTTGTGGTCTGAGTTCCAACCGGCGTGGGAGGATTGCTCCCCTCCACAAGAACAAGTTGGTCGGTGGAGGCAGCGCCAAATGTGAGGACATCCGTCATCACCGACGATGCCCCGCTCACTGGGTCGGAGACCGTGACAGTTTGCTCTCCATCACTCTGTGCGGGCGCAGATACCACGATCTGGCTGACATTGGTCGCCATCAGCGGCACGGCAGTGTTGCCCACCGAGACGCCAAGTTCGGGCGTGAAACCCGTTCCTTGTAAAGTGATTGCTCCGCCGCTTACCGGAACCCGTGCGGGCACAACTGAGTCTCCATAGAGAACGTGGGCATGATAAGAATAATCGGGACGTCCATCCCCGCGCAGATCGGAAATCGCAATAGTGAAACTGTCTGAGCTGAAGACCTGGGCATTGAGCTGCGTCATGCCGAACGTCGCGGAATTGAACGGAGAAGTGGTAAGTGCCGGGGGAGGGGTTCCCCAGGGATCACCCAGGGTCCAGATGCCAACCACTGGTTGTGCCTTCGACTCGCTGGCTGCGCCAGCTTCATCCATCGCGGTCACGGATATCGATAAAGTGCGATTCGCTTGCGCAGTCAGCAGAAAATAGCCCACATCTCCGTAGCCACTAAGCGAACCTACCCAATCTCCGGCTGACGGAATCTGCGCGGGAGTACTCCAAGTCTGTGTCGCAGCCCACGGAGGTACGGCCTGCGCGCTGCCCGACATCAGAATGTCTTGTTCAAATTCGCCTCCAGCAGTGACAGTCACAGTTATCGGCACGAATGTTCCGGATGGTGCAACCTGCGAAGGCTGATACGGCTGCACGCCCGCAGACCACAACGGGTTTAATGCTTCTATCGAAAGCTGATACTGTGCGGTGCTTGCGCCGTTGGGGATGGGCAAGCCCGCGAGATCGAAAAATCCCTCTAGTGTTTGATCCGAAGATCCGAACTCGCTGTAAGCATTGCCCAGAGGATCGTCCCAGCCGGTGATCAGATTCCCCGCGTTGCCGCTAAACAAAAATCCGGAAACCGAGGACACGCCATACTGATCCGAGGGCAGTCCCGTTGAAGGATCAATCCAACGTGCGAAAACGTTCACACCCTGCATAGGCTGGCCCAAACCACCCGACTGATCGACGAAATAAACCGAACCGTAGATTCGCGCCGTGGAACTCGGCGGCACGGCCAGTGGATACAGGCGCGACAGTGCCGCCATATCATCGGAAGCAAGCTGGTAGGGATTGGCGTAACAAAAAGTGATCGGCACGCAGTTCGGCGGGTCCGTGTAATGCATGACCGGGAAGCCAGCGCAGTCCGGTGATTCTGGCTGGACGGCGCAATTCACCGGCGGATCACCCGTAATCACATTCAGATTGAGTTGCGACCACCCCATCCCGATGACATTGCCCAGTACGCGGACGAGGCGATACTCAATATCGGTGAGCTGTGAAGACTGCAATGCGCATTGCCCATTGATGACCACCAATGCGTGAAGAAAATTGGCATTTGCGCTGAAGTTATCCGGGCTGCCATAGACCGCATTCCAGAAGCATTCTGAAGGGTCGCCCGCACCCGACCCAAGCAGCGCATCGGTGACCGTGCCATCGTAGTCGTAAACAATGCCCACCGGCGTCCCGATCGCGTCGGGGGTGATATCGGTCGGGGCAGTTACCACACCGCTTGAATTGACCTCAATATTGCTGCCATTCACGTCTTCTGCTAACTGACCCGCTGCATTTGCGGTGAGAGCCGCAATCGATACGGAGGTCCATTGGCTGAAGGAGTTCGCGACCAGCGCATTCGCAGCAGCGTTTGGCAGGATTGGGCTGAGGTCGCCCTGATCGGTGTAGTAATTGATTTGTCCTTGCGACCAGATGATGGGCTGGCCCATGGCGGAAGAATTGAAATAGCTTGAGCCGGCAACATACTCCGGGCCGCCAGCTCGGGCAGCTCCGGTAAACACAAAGATAAAGAAGAGGAAGATTGCCGGATGAGCTATACGGAAGTGGAAGATGGTTGCGGTGCAAAGGGTCGATCTCTTATGCGGTGACATCATGGGCGGCATCATCGATTACTCCAGCCCTGCATGCTGCACGGCGCGCACGAAGTCGGCATAGGAAGCCAGACCCTTTCCGCCCAGGATCGGATCGGCCGCAAACATTTGAATGTGTTGCGGGGTAAGCAAGATTTTGCCCTGGAAGTCCACGGCGAATCGACCCGCTCCTCCCGCGACAGGGCTGGTGAGTCCCAGCCTGCTCGGAGAATAAAGAAAGAGAAAGACACGTTCTCCTACGCGGTAGCGCTCGCCGCGGCGCCACAGCCCAGACCATTCGTGGATCGTGAGATTCTCTCCTGCCGATACTCCACGAATGGCGTGGCTTACCTTGAATGTGACCGTGGTCGTATGGGTCCGTTTGGCAGAAGGCGGCGAGACCGCCGTAACCGTGCCTGAGAAAATGATTCCCGCCGGATGGGCGATTTGCAGCAATCCATCTGAGCCAGGACTATAAGGATAATGGCCGACCAGAGGACTGGGCGACGGCATGCTCGTCCCTGAAAGTCCGAGCATCGAATCGGCCCTAGCCGGCGCGTAGCCCGGCACAATTGCGGGAAGAGGAATATGACCTTCTCCGGCCCCCTGTGCATGCAGGAGCGCAGCCAGCAGAATCAACAAGAAAGCGGCGAGCAGACGCCAGAAACTCCCGGCCACGTTTGTCACCTGGGAACGAGTGTCTGCTCGGAGGTCTGGGAAACCACGACGATGCTAAAGTGCAGCCAAAGAGGACGCCGTGACGGATGTCACAATCAGCCTGTGAATTACCTGGGCTTTCCTGATTTGGGGAGCGGTGCCCATGCAGTCGAATCGCAACGGAGATCGCATTTCACTCTTGCCAGGAAAAGCCAGGACTCAAGAAAATCCAGTACTAGAGATCTCCCCTCAAATGCTCCTGCGCGCTCAGGTTCGCGCCCGCCAGAAGCAGCAGGCCAGTAAGAAATGCCCAGAAAATCAGGCTCACCGAGAGCGCAAATGGCCCATAGACATCGGCAAAATTAAGCCACGGCAAGGCCAGAATGTATCCATACTTCAGCGCTTCCGAAAGCAGTCCCATGATGATCGCCGTGGGCAGTACAGCCCGCGCCGGAACCTTGCCGTTCGGCAACACCCAATAGATCAAAAAGAAAATGGCGATGCTGGCGGCGATGGCGAAAGTTTTCATCACGACAAATCCCACCAGCCGGATGAAAACGCTGCCGTGGCTTCGCAGCAGAACTCCCATTAGCTCCACGTTGCCCGCGGTCATGGCAATCGAGAGCAGGGCCAGCACTCCGCAGCCAAAGGCCAAAGCCAGAGAAATTAATTGATTTCCGAAATAAGAGCGATTGTTGGGAAAGCGCCAAATGCGGTTGAGCGCAACCTCCAGAGGCATAAACACGCTGCTCGAAGTCAGCAACAGAATAAGCAACGACGCCACTTGCACGTGGTTCTTCGCATTCGAGAGTGCTGTCAGGTTTCGGATCACGAACTCCTGCCCGGCCGGAAGATAATCGCGCAGCAATTCCACAATTACGTCATACATAAGGCGCGAGTGAAACACGCGCCGCACCAGCGTCATCAGGAGAACGACAAAAGGGAAAAACGACAGAATCGAATTCGCCGCCACCGAGAATGCAAAGGTATGCACATCGGTGCGCAGCAAATATTTCAGCGTCGAACTCGCCAGGCCAGAAGATCTTCTCCGCGGTGCGAGCTTCGGCGGTGCCGCGGCCTTCGCAGTCCGAACCGGAACTCTGACTTGATCGCTCACGAGAATCCCACAAATCGTATCAGAGCCCTGTGGCGGACGCCGTTTCCTTGGTAAATCGCAGGATTTCCCGCTGCAGAAAGTGTGTTTCATACTGCTTTAAAGGCTGAAACGTGACCCGGGGTTACCTCTGTGCCCGGGCCGCTAATTTTTCTTGTAAAACGATTCAATTCTCCTTATTATCTCTTGCTCATGTACCGCCGAAAGCGGTACATGAATTGGAAAAGCAGGTTGATGTCTTGAGCAGAGCGGTAGAAATCAGCACCGATGGGCCAGAGCTCCAAGGGTCAGCGCCGCATTTTCTTGGACGCGCTGAACCAGGAGCTTTTTGCTTTGGGGCAAATTTCTCCGGACACAGAGAGACGCAACCGGGTTCCACCAGGTTTCTTGAGGGGGCGCTCCAGTCAGGGGCTGCAAAACAAGACGCCGGTGAACTTAATTCTGAAATGATGAGGGAAAGGAGTTTTTCTGTGAGAGAGAAAGGAACAGTGAAGTGGTTCAACGGGGCGAAGGGATATGGTTTTATCCAGCGCTCCACAGGGGAGGATGTGTTCGTGCATTTCTCCGCAATTCAGGAGAACGGCTACCGCTCGCTCAACGAGGGTGAGACCGTGGAGTTTGATCTGCTCAAAGGCCCCAAAGGCTTTCAGGCGGGCAACGTTGTCCGCGCATAGCTGCTTTCTATGTCTCGACCCTCCCGCTCCTCGCGGGAGGGTTTTCGACCGGACGGCTCTCTCGATCAGAAAACACCGCGAGCCATGCGCAGTAAACTGCTTTTAGCTGTCTGCCGCAGCGGCGTCAACGGCGAAGCCGTATCTAAAATGAAACGAAGCGACTTTAGTCGTCGGGAATAGCGGTTCCGCGAGCACAATCATTCCACCAGCCGAGAACATATCTCCCAGCTGAAGAATCCACGTCTACAACGAATGGCGCCGATTACCGCGACCGGTGCCGATCTCGCTCCTCACGCGGAATGCGCACGAAATCCCGCAGATTCGAGCCCATACCGTGACGCTCAACCTCCGCCGACACCCCAGTGTAGCGATAATATTCGCGCTGCGCGGAAGTGATCTTCACCCCAAAGGTCTCGACTGTGTTTCTACCACCGAACACAATATGCTTTGCGTTCCGGGCGCTTTTGTCCTTCGATCCCATACCTGTATTTTACTCCGATGAGAGCAGCCGTGAGGCCTCACAGCTCCCATTCCGGGCACCCTAAAGGTTAACTAATCCACAGCGGGATTCTTCTCAACCCGTCTATACTGTCCGGGAGTCTGAGGCGCTCTTAGAAAGAGAGTTCGCTTCCAGATCGAATTTTGCCGGACGCATGTTGCGCCGGTCTCTAGACGAGGAGAATCGTATGAAGAAAATTGGATTGTTGACTCTATTGGTTACCGCCACTCTTCTGTTAACACTCGCCTTACCGGTCGGTGCAGCTGGTCCAAAAGCCGCGCCGGCCGCCGCTGCTGTTCCGGTTCCGGCCAGCCCGGCAGTTGCTCCGCCCATGCCGCCTCATCCACACATTCATGCGGCGTTGGATGCGATGCGGGAGGCGAAGCACCATCTGGAAAGCGCTGTACCCGAATTCCATGGTCATCGCGTCAAGGCAATCGAACACCTGGATGCAGCCATTCATGAAGCAGAGATCTGCGAGCAGGAACCGTAGAATTTTTGTGATCCGAAAATTATTAAAGGCAGCGCCTCTCGACGCTGCCTTTTCTTTGCCTTCTACTTGCGTGCAACTGAGATCTAGTCAGAGCCGATCGTGTACCCGATGGACGCTCCCACCCGGAAGACACTGTCCGAATTGAATTCAATGTTGTTCTGGATGTGATAATAGTGAATCTCCGGCCGCACGAAGAAATGGTGCCACACGTAATACCGAACACCGGCGCCGAGATGCTCCATAAAATGATCGCTGCTGGTGTAGTTAATACATCCGCCGCTGAAATAGCTGCAGGAGGTAATCTCTGGAACATAGAAGCGCGTGGCAGCAATGCCGATTCCACCCATCAGATCGATCCCAAGTTTCTTTCCAAGCTTCGGCTGAAACAGGGCGTTGAAGTCGGTGAGGATGGGACGGTACGTCTCGTTTTCACCTGCATAGGTGCCCTGGCTGGCTTTCCAGGCGGTTTCGATGTTGAAGCCGATTCGGCGCTTGAAACCTACCACGTCCCCGCCAAGGTTAATGTACGTCCCGCCTTTCTCCGCGGGCGGTTGAAAGAACAGTGCGCCGCTGGTGGGAGCGGTTGAAAGCAATGTTCCGCCGCCAATGAAGAAATCTGCCTGCTGGGCAGAAGCAAAGGGAACTACGAACAAGAAAACCAGAAGAGGTGCGAAGCTGGCAATCTTTCTCAAGAAAAACCTCCAATCAGTTCATGTTTGGGTGAGATGCTCTCACCCAGCCGCTACGATGCTTGAAGTTTGATAACGGCTCATCATAATGTCATTACGCGTTCGGATTCAACCGCGCCATTTCTACTTGTAAAGAAACGTCAACTCACGCGACAAGGATGCCGCCCTTGCTGATAACCCGGATGCCCGAGAGAAGTTGCGGGTTGCGCAACGGGAACTACTTCGCTTTGCCTCCACTGCCGGGCGCGCGAATATGATCGAAGGCGATTGATCCCGCACCGAAAAAGATAAGCGCAAAAGCGATGGCTGTCAGCTGCAGCGGAAATTCATATCCATGCTCGCCCATCAGGCCATTGTGGAAGTGAACTTTCGCTATGGCCACGCACATATCGATGCAGATCGCAAACGCCGCAACGCGTGTAAACAAACCAATGAGGACGAGCAGGCCGCCGAAAAATTCGGCAAAAGCTGAGAGATAAGCTGACCAGCCAGGCAGCCCCAGACTCTCAACGAACTGAACGTGATGGTGAAGGCCGCCGAAAACTTTGTGATACCCATGCCCTACCATTACTACTCCAAGAGCCAGACGCATCACCAGCAGAGCAAGCGGTTGCAGACGATCGAGGTAGCGCAATGAGGTCCTCCGCACGAAGATAGTAGATTACTTTCGTTCGCAGGGGAAGAAAGTAGTACGTGGAGCCTTGCTGCAGATACAGAACCTGGTCCATTAACCGCTAATAAGGTAACAACAGAAACATTGCGCGAAAGCGGCAATTTCTGATAAGTTTCGTTTTTCCGGTCCCAGTTCTGGATGTTGTTGCATCGCGTTCACCGCGATGCTGGTAGTGTACTTCTGCAAGTTTCTGTCGGGATGCGAACCTAATCGGGTAGGGAATCAGAACTTTCGCCTGTTTTTGGGTTAGAACAAGAGGCGATTTTACGAAACGGGGAGATTTTGCGCCGGGGATGAACCAAAGTTTGAATGGCCAGGAGGCCGCAATGAATCGTATTTCGCAAGACCTAAAGATGCTGCGGATGTCAGCGATATTCTTGCTGATGATGGTGGTTCCAGTATTTGCATTGGCTCAGCACAAGACTCAAAGCAAACCTAGTGCGCCTGCGAAGAGTGCGCCGTCGCACGCTTCTACGCCGTCGCACAGCACGACGCCTTCACGCGGAAACACATCGCACAGTTCAGCTCCCACAGGACATACCACGACCTCGCGTCCATCGACAGCGGGTCGTCCCAGCACAATGAACCGCTCGACGCCGGGCGGCCGGACGAACACGGCTGCGCGGCCCAGCACCGCCGGACGGACCAATACGGCTGGCCGCACTAACACGGCTGGCCGCACTAACACAGCCGGCCGCACCAACACAGCTGGCCACACCAACACGGCTGGCCGCACCAACACCGCTGCCAGACCCAGCTCCGCCGCGAGGCCGATGGCCAGCAGAACCAGCATGAGCCACACGCCTCCGGGACGCACGGTCTCGCTGAGGGGCGGTGGAAGGGCTAATGTCCGTCCGAATGGATCGATCCGGTCGATTGATCGCGGCGGTATGCACATTGAAAACGGGGTTCATGGTGGACGCACGGTGGTCAGTGAACACAACGGGGCGCGCGTGGTGACCCACGGGCACGGCGGCTACGTGCAGCGCGCCTATGTGAACCGGGGAGGGCATGCCTATTATTCGCGGACTTTTTACGATCACGGCCACTACCGGGTAGGGGTGTATCGCGGCTACGGTTGGGGCGGACGCACGTACTACGGTTATTACCCCAACTATTGGTACCATCCCGGATTTTACGGCTGGGGATACCACCCTTGGGGAGCTCCGGTGGTTTGGGGTATTGGGGCATGGGGCTGGGGTGGAGCGCCATGGTGGGGATACTATGGCGGCTGGTGGAATCCTTATCCGGCTTACGCGGCGCCATACTACTGGCTAACGGACTATCTGATCGCGCAGCAATTGCAGGCGGCATATGCGGCAAGGCAGGATGACGCTGCGGATGCGATGGCGGCGGACGCGGCGGCCAGCGGCGGCGATCCCGGTGGAGATTCGGCTCCGGCACTGGCTTCGTCAGGCCAGGTAGCGCTAACTCCCGAGGTCAAGGAAGCAATTGCGCAGGAAGTAAAAGCCCAGTTAGCCGCGCAGCAGGCTCAGGCCGGCCAGGATTCGGGTGCACAAGCGTCGGCGGCCGCTCCCGCAACTTCCAGCGATACGCCGCCTCCGGCGCTTGATCCAGCTCAGCGCACGTTTGTGGTGGATTCGGATGTGACGGCGGTAGCCAACGGTCAGGAATGCGGATTGACGTCGGGCGATGTGCTCACGCGCCTCACCGATACTCCGGATAATGACAATCAAGTAACCGCCAGCGTTTCGGCCAGCAAGAAAGGGGACTGCGGGTCGGGACAAACCGTTGCCGTGAAAGTGGACGATCTGCAGGAGATGTACAACCACTTCCAGGAGAACCTAACGAACGGCATGGGCGAACTGGCGAAGAAGCAAGGCACGAATGGTATGCCAAAGGCGCCCGATACCGGCACGACTGCATCGTCTGTACCGCCTCCGCCGCCCGATACCAGCGCGGCGCAGGATCTGCAGCAACAACAACAGCAGGCAGATCAAACGGAGTCGCAGGTGAAGCAGGAGACGGCAAGCTCCGGTGGGGGCACACAATAACCCCCGAGTTTCTGGGCTCTAAAAAATAAAAGGGAGCGCCAATTCACGGCGCTCCTTTTTGCCATATAAGACGAATCGCGTTTTTGTTACACTTCCGCAGTCGCAATCCCCCAAGGGAATCTGAGGCAAGACTCAATGGAGGTCTGACGATGTCGCGGAAAATTTGCAGTCTCGTTGCAATTCTCCCGGTTGTTGCTGCCGTAATACTCGCCATGCCATTCGCCAACGCACAGGCTCCGACGCTCGAGGAGCAGCTGGGGGCGCAATACAAGCTGGTGAAGATGGGATCGGATACCAGCGGTTATTCCGTCGTCGACAAAGGCACGCTGCTGGCGATTCAGAAAGGCGGAATTCTGAGCGTCCCTTATTCCGATCAAAGCATTCTCTCGACGAAATACGAGAATGGAAACGTTCATTCTCCGAACAATATGCTGTCGAAGGGCATCGGCTTCGGGATGAAGCGATTCGGCAAAGAACAAAACACGCATCTGTTTGCCACGGGCGATAAAGTTTATCCGTCAAAGATCGAAGTCAATTTGAGCAAGGATACGGTGACGATCGGCATCGTGGCTTGCGATACCTGCAACAAGACCGATCCTCCCACTTACAACAAGGCGAATGTGGTCTTCATATTTCCCAAAGGAACTTTAGCTTCAGCCAGTGCCGGCTCGGTGGAGGACACGATCGGGCAACTGCTCGCCGTCAGCAACGACGATCAAGGCGATCAGCAAGGCGCAGACCAAGGCGCGCAACAACAGGGCGGAGATCAGCAACAGGGTGGAGCGCAGGGCCAGCCGCAAGCCGCGCCTCCAGATCAGCCGCAACCGTCGGCCCAGCCCGCCAGCGTCGACAAGGGTATGACGCCGGACCAGGTGCAGGCTGCGCTAGGAACGCCCGACAAGATCGTGAATCTCGGCGCCAAACAGATCTATGTTTACAAAGATCTGAAAGTGACTTTCCTAAATGGGAAAGTGAGTGACGTGCAGTAGGCTCTCCATTCTCGACAGGAGCACGCGAAGTGCTGGCAAAAAATCTCGATATTTTCTTTTCACTGTGAGCCAGACGCTTCGCTTTTGGCATGAGATCGAGAAACAAAGCCACGTCCTGATGTTGCAGTTTCTTGGGCAATAATATAGTTGACTCAGTACGTAGAATCTTACATCATGGGGCATGGTTCTCGGTGATTCGCGCCTCAAGATCAATAGGGCCAATGAGCACATCGCTCAGATCAAGAAGTGCCTCGTCGCATTGCAGGATTCGGAGACCAGTAGTATCGAGATCGACTCTGCAAGTGGATGCGAGAGACTTAAGCACGATTTTACTGACCGCACGGCATTTACTGATATGGCTCTGATGTTGGGGGATGCCATTCACAATCTCAAGTGCGCTCTTGATTACACCTGGTTTGAAACCCTCGGTCGGCTCGCCCCGGCGGTCGTTGGCAAATTCTCCAAGTTTCCCGTTTACCGGCACGCGAACCAACTTAAAGACGCGCTGGAAGGGAGAGAAATACACCTCCTCTCCGCTCGCAGACTGTTTGAGTTTATGCTCACCGAGATACGCCCTTACGAGGGAGGGAATGCGACCATTTGGACCATACACAAACTCGACATTCGAGACAAACATCGGCTCCTGATCCCAGTTTTTACTAACCTTTCCATTATCGGCATTGAGGTAGAAGATGAAAGAGGAAAAAGGCATTCGGGAAACTCGCGGGCCACGACGCAGAAACCTCCTTTCTATGTCGATCAGCCTAGAGGATTTCACGTCAAGAATAATG
This sequence comes from uncultured Acidobacteriaceae bacterium, assembly GCA_963784095.1. Classification (GTDB taxonomy): domain Bacteria; phylum Acidobacteriota; class Terriglobia; order Terriglobales; family Acidobacteriaceae; genus Sulfotelmatobacter. The sequence goes on along the minus strand of CAWAQC010000012.1, from coordinate 567,061 downwards.
GCACACTTTCCTATCAGGTAATGTGTGAAGACGCTGGGAATCTGATGGACGTACCGGAGACGTTCGTGCATTATTCGCGCATCATCCTCAAGGTCGTGGAGGTCTTTGAGCGATTCTTGGAGACGCAGGGCAGCGGATGATTGACTTTTGGCACACGTAGCTCTACCTTCTGTCTAGGAAGGCTAAACGTGTCTCAAAAACCAACTCGCTCAAGCGATCCCGGCAAGGAGCAGAGCGAATTCGGCAAGTTCTCACGTTTGCTAAATAAATTGCTGTCGGTTCCGCACTCGAAGATCAAGGCGGAACTTGAGGCGGAGAAATCACAGCCCAGAAAACTTGATTGGGCTACGAATCGCGCGAAGCGCCGCCACGCCTACCGCGACGCAGACGGTGTGGACTAGAACGGCGTCGTCTCCCCCTCCTTCCCAGTGAGTTCCTTATAGGTAAGACGCTTCCCCACTAGATTTCTCAACACAGCATCGAATCGGTCCGCGTCAGTCAACGGATTCTCTTTGGTGCCGCGATTGTTGTAGCGGAACACTTGCTCATCGACGTATCGCTCCAAATGAAACGGTTCGACGCAGACATAGGTTCCGGCAAGATTCCGCTTGAAAAGACTCCAGAAATTTTCCAGCCCGTTCGTGTGAACGCGGCCACGGACGTAGGTTTCGGCGTGGTTAACAATTTCATGGACGTAAGTCTGATTCAATCGCTGGTACGCTGGTGCCTGATCGGTATAGACGTTGGTTCCATGCTCGACAGTATTGAGCACTGCGTTTTGCAGTGTGAGGCGTTCGACATTCGGCACAACCTGAGCGCGAATCTGGCGAGCGTTGCGGTCCAACATTCCCATGACAACGGTTTTTCCGATGACTCCCGCTGCAGTGCCGTAAACATTCAGCGCACGAACGCGATTCTGTTTTTCCTTGTGCATGTTCTTCATTTTTCCGCCGACAAAAGTTTCATCGACTTCGACCTCAGAACCTTCGCCGCCGATCTTGGAAAAGCTGCCAGTGCGGAGAGCCACACGGATGCGATGCAGCATGAACCATGCCGACTTCTGAGTGACGCCGACCGCGCGGTGAATTTCGTAGGAGCTAACGCCGTTCTTGCAGTTCGCAATCATCCAGATCGCAGTGAGCCATTTGTCTAAGGGAATTGGAGATTCCTCGAAGATGGTTCCAACCTTGATGGAGAACTGCTTTTTCGGATGGTCGGCTTTGCACTCCCACAGGCGGCGAGTGGCGATAAAGCGGACTTCTTTCGATCCGCACTTCGGGCACATCGCGCCTTCAGGGAAGATACGAGCTTTCAGGAACTCAAAGCAACGATCTGGATCAACGAAGTACGCGATAGCTTGTTGAAGAGTCTTAGGTTCGGTTGCCATGCACGAACTTTAACAAATTACCGTTCCTGAGTCAAGTATATTATTGCCGTTTCTTGCAGCTTGACAAGGCAGCGCCCGGCGAACATAATCTGTTGCGCGTTTTGGCATCTGCCCGTTGCTTCTACCGGTAGAAAGTGTTGAAGTACCGGCTTTTTATTTGAATATTCTACTTTCCAGATAGAAGCAGGTTCGACGAAGCAGAGGTGCGGTAATTCGTTAAGCGGCGAGACGACCTCACTCTCGCTCCATGGTTTTGGTTCTCATTCTTATCCTCGTTCTCTTGTAGTAATTCCCCCGGGAAAATTTGCTTTAGCAGTGAGGTCTTAATAAAGGAGATCGCCAATGACATCGAAGATCGCGCGGCAATGCGTGGCCAATCTGGCAACGCTGAGTTTCGCTGTTCCTCTCTTTTGTGCGGCCATCGCCGTCACCGCGCAGGCGCAAACACCGAGACTCACTACGCTTTACAACTTTTGCTCGGACATCTCCGAAGGTTATTGTACGGATGGCTCTAGCCCCTACGCGGCGCTCATCCAGGCCGCCAACGGTTACCTCTACGGGACGACCGAGTCCGGTGGCGCCAACGGTTACGGCACGGTATTCAAAATCAATACAAGTGGCGGCTCGGCTACCACGCCGCTGTACAGCTTTTGCTCACAAGTCGGTTGCACAGACGGCGTTCAGCCCCAAGGAGGGCTGCTCCTGGCGACCGATGGCGCCCTGTATGGAACAACATTCAGCGGCGGCGCCAACACCGGAAATGGAGGCACCGTCTTCAAGATCACCCCCAGCGGAACCCTCACTAGCCTCTATAGCTTTGGCCCCCCTCCTTACACAACCGGCGCCAATCCAACTGGAACATTGGTTCAGGCCACCAACGGGGATCTCTATGGGACCGCATCAGGCCAGGCCGACAGCCCGGGTGGCACGATCTTCAAAATCAACCAAAGCGGAACCTCCTTTGGGTTGCTCTATACCTTTTGTCCCGCAAACAACTGCACGACCGGCATCGATCCCTTCTCGGGTGTGATCCAGGCTACTAATGGGGATTTTTATGGAACAGCGGAGGAAGGCGGCCCTGGGGGGTCCAGCGACGGGACGATTTTCAAAGTTGCTCCCAACGGCGCTGTCTCGCTGCTTTACAGCTTTTGCCAGCAAACCGGTTGCGCGGATGGCTTCAATCCGATTGGGACCTTGGTTCAAGGCAGCGACGGGAACCTCTACGGAACGACCTACGACGGCGGGACCTACGATAAAGGCACGGTCTTCAAGATCACCCCGAGCGGTGTCTTCCAGTCCCTCTACAGCTTCTGTCAGCAGGTTCAAAACGGCGTCTGCACTGATGGAGAGTACCCCGTTTCGGGGCTGATCCAGGCCACCGACGGGAACCTGTACGGGACAACTTACTACGGAGGGCCGAACGGCTTTTTCGCCGGGACGGTCTTCAAAATCACTACCGCTGGGCCTCCTCTGACTACGGTCTATGCCTTCTGCCAGACAACCAATTCCGAAGGCTATTGCGCGGACGGCTCATCACCGACGGGGGGATTGCTCCAAGACACCAACGGAACTTTCTACGGAACAACGTTTGCGGGCGGCCCGGATAACGGGGGTACGATCTTCAGCCTGAATACGGGCTTGACTCCGTTCGTAAGCCTGACCGTCCCATCGAACAAGGAAGGCGCGGCAGTCGGGATCCTCGGCCAGGGCTTCACTGGTTCTTCGGTGGTAAAGTTTCACGGCGTGCGCGCCGCGAGCGTCACGCGAGAAGGGGCGACCTATCTTAGCGCGACAATTCCTGCGGGCGCTCTTACTGGCGCTGTCACCGTGAGCACGGGCGCAACTGTTCTGACCAGCAACCGGACCTTCAGAGTCACCCCGACCTTTGGCTCATTTAGTCCGCCAAGCGGACCGGTTGGCACACTGGTCACGATCAGTGGTACGGGACTCTTGCAGGCGACCAAGGTGACTTTTAACGGTAGCTCGGCTGCCCCCTCGGTGATTTCAGATACCGAAATTACCGCGACGGTGCCCTCTGGAGCGTCGACGGGGAAGATCACGGTCACCACACAGGGGGGAAGCGCCTCAAGCGCCACCAGCTTCGTGGTCGACTAAGCAATCTGGGGAGTGACTGCGCACACCTCGCAGCCCGCACCACTGCTTGCCATGACAAGGTGAAGTATGATCCTGCAGCTTCTCAAAAGGATGAAACGGGCAAGCTGGTCCGATCACTATGAAATGAGGAGTTCTCGATGATTCGCAAATTTATGATCCGCAAATTCTGGATATGGACAGTAGTAGTCCTTGTTTTCGGACTCCAGCTTCTCCGATCGGCTGCTCAAGAGGCGGCCACACAAGATGATCGCGCCGCGCAGGAATCTCTGCGGACGACGCGTCTTGGCCAGAACGGGCCACCAGGCGTTGTGGCGGTCCCAAACCAATTCGCCCTCAGCTTCAAGGCCGCTGCGGTCGGCATCCCACTGACCTCCGCTCAGAAGCTGACTGCGAGCTTTGAGGTCTCCGGCTACAGCGGGAGTTTTACCCCGACGGCAGCACTGCACTATGGCCACGATTACAAACTCGGCGCCGTGACCTGCGTGGTGAGCGGCAGCTCGGAGACCTGCAAGGTGGGGGTTGCGTTTCTACCCACGCTGCCCGGCGCCCGCAAAGACGCTCTGCTTCTGCTGGACGGCACCACGATCCTCGCTACGGTTTTCGTTGGTGGGATCGGGCAGGCTCCGTTGTCGCTGGTACAGCCGGGGGTTGTGACCAGCCCGATCACCGGCGCCTCCTACTACATCTATCAATCGGTAGTGGACGAGAACGGGGCGCTGTACTTTCTCTCCGACAACAGTGATGCGGTTTTCAGCTACACCAAGGCCGGTGTCCTGACCCAGTTGCCGATTACCGGGCTCAGCTCGCCGCACGCCATCGCTATAGATGGCGCGGGCACGCTGTATATCGCCCAGAACACCTACAGCACGCAGATCGTGACTTATACGGCCGACGGAGTGCAAGGTGCGATTACGGTCTATCCGCCGCCGCCCTACGTGTTTTGTTCGAACTCGAATGGTGGAACTCTCGAATATCTGTATTCGGTGGCGGTCGACCAGGCGGGCAATCTGTTTACCCTCGAGATCCTGTGCGGTCAGATTTTCGAACTGGAGCCGGATGGGACTTATGTAACCAATGCAATCGATCCGAGCATGATCCAACCCTCAGAGATCGGCGTCGACGCCAATGACGACGTCTATATCGGCGGATACGACATCAACAAGCTGACCGCCACCGGGGTTCAGACTCAGATCAATACGGTCGGCGCCGGCGATGGCGTTCCACCCGACGCCGCCCAGACGGTTTATGCTACCCGCTACACCGGAGGCGGCGTGGCGGAACTGCCGGCCTCGGATTATGCAACTTCCATTGCCAACCTCGATCCTACAGCCTCACCGCTGGGAGATTCTGTGGCCTCGGATGGCACGGTTTACGTGGGCAACTATTACGACCTCGACAAAGTGGATCGATCACAGGGCGCGATTGCATTCGGCGAGCAGTCCGTCGGAGTGACCAGTGCAATCCAGGACGTCGGCATTTACAACGGAGGCAACAAGTCTTTGACGCTCGCGAAAATTAGCCTGGTGTCGGACTCGGCTTTCGCGGCCAAGGCGGCTGCTTCTCACGGCTGCAGCAATGGCAAGGCGATCGCGCCCGGTGCGTATTGCCAGATGGCGGTTACCATGACAGCGCCGCACGCCGGGACTTACGCGGGGACCCTCACCTTCACGACCAATTCGTTGAACACGACCGCCACGGTGCAGACCGTGGCGCTCTCGGGATTCGTTTACGGTGTGTATATGGTGCCCTCGCCCAAGTCGGTGGCTTTTGGAGATCAGACCGTCAACACAACCAGCGTCACAAAAAACGTAACGCTCACCAATGACGGAGATCTTTATTCCGCCTTTGTCGGGACTCCGGTACCACCCAGTCCAGTGTTCAACGTCGGACTTGGGACCTGCACGGTTGAGGTTCCTGTAGGCTCGAGTTGCCAACTGACTGTCACCTTCACTCCGACAGAGGCCGAGCCCTACAGCGGCACCGTCAGCGTTCCCGTCAGTAGCAGCGGCGGAGGGACGACACCTGCGGTGACGTTCTCGGTTAGCGGAACCGGGGTTGCTGCAGCGATAAAGCTGGGCAAATGAACGGTGGGTGACCCGCTCAAGCCGTGCGCACCCACTCAACCCAAAACTGGACTTGGGTGGGCCACCGCGTGGGGCAGCCTTTTTCGTGGCGATCCGATCAAAAATCAAGAATCCTAGATGGTATGGGCCCGGGGCCAGCTGGCCCAGCCGTACCGCATTTCGTGCTGGGCCCAAGCCTTGCAAATGCAGCCACTTCCGCCGCCGATATAGTACCTCCGTACCGTCTGTAGTACTTCAGTTACTGACCCCGAAGTAAGCGAACAGGCTTTCTCGCGCTAGCGCTACTAATTGTGGTCAATTAGTTATCGAACACAACATGTAGAGATCGCTCCAAAAGGGCCTTCGTGCCCATTCCAGAAAACACCTAAAAAACCCAGCAAAACGCGGAGATTCGCTTCGAGCTTCGGTTTTTCGGGGCTGAGATATGCTCTGGACACCGAGAGGCCGCTGGACACGCATAGCGGACGAGGCTGCTTTAAGGCAACTCCGTAGGCCGTAGTGGCACGGCAGGTTAGGCTGGAGCGGGCTTTGGTTGGACGAGCAAGGAAACATGGCCGACTCACGAGAAGTGATGAACATTCGCCAGGCCTCCCAGTATCTGGGAGTGAGTCCGGACACGCTTTACAAGTACGTCGGCGAACAGAAGATTCCCGCGTTCAAGCTGGGCAACCGGTGGCGCTTCAAGAAATCGAAGCTCGACCAGTGGATGGAAGAGAAGTCGAGCCAGATGGAGCTGGGAGCCAGACACAAGCCTAAAGCAGCCATGAAAGCTGCTGGGTCAGAGTAGAGAAGGAAACGACGCGGGCTTTTGTGCCTGCGCAAACTAAGACGCGGGCGAGGGCGCCCGCGCCACACAAACAAAAGGCGGGCACACATGTTTGGAATGGGATCGAAGTCAATCGTTGGCCTGGATGTGGGCTCTTCCAGTATTAAAGCGGTGGAGTTAAAGAAGAAAGGCAGCACGGTTGAAGTGGCGCATTTGGGCCTGGAACCATTGTCGTCGGACATCGTCGTGGATTCGATGATCGTCGACTCCGGCACGGTTTCGAGCGCGATCGCGAAATTGTTCACTGACTGCCTGATCAAAACCAAGGCTGTGGCGACTGCGGTCAGCGGCCACTCCGTAATCGTGAAAAAGATTTCGCTGCCCTCAATGAGCGACCAGGAACTGGCAGAAACCATCGAGAAGGAAGCGGCGCAGCACATTCCTTTCGATCTGGCGGACGTGAGCCTGGATTACCAGATTCTTTCGGAGGAAGCGGGCAGCCCGCAGATGGATGTTCTGCTGGTGGCCGTGAAGAAGGACAAGATTCTGAACTACACCAACGTACTCTCGATGGCGGGACGCACCCCGGCTATTGTGGACATCGATGCGCTGGCTTTGCAGAACTGCTACGAGTACAACTACCAGCCGGCCCCGGGGCAGGTGGTGGCGCTGTTGAACCTGGGCGCCAGCGTCATGAACATCAACATCGTGAAGGGAACCACGCCGCTGTTTCCGCGCGACGTCAGCGTGGGCGGGCACCAGTACACGGATTCGCTGCAGAAAGAACTCGACCTGAATTTCGAAGATGCGGAAAAGCTGAAGCTGGGCGAGAAGGTTGGTACGGTCAGCGAAGATGCGAAGACTCCGATTCTGCAGCAGGTGACGGAAATCATTGTTCTGGAAATTCAGAAGACATTCGATTTCTTTCGGGCCAGCGCGGCCGGCGAACACATTGAAAAGATTTATCTGGCGGGCGGCTCGGCGAAGGTTCCGGGTCTGATGGAAGCATTGCGGCAGGAATTTTCGATGCCAGTGGAATTGCTGAATCCGTTCCAACGCGTCGTGCCCCCGACGGAGGGGCCGGGAGTGGAACTGGTGGAGCAGAATCCAGGCCAGTTGGCGGTCGCAGTGGGCTTGGCCTTGAGGAGCTTTGAATCCCTATGATCAGAATCAACCTGCTCGAATCGGCTAAGGCGAAAAACAAGCGCGCAGGCGGCAGCGCGACGCCGGCAATGCCCTCGATGGAAATGGGCGAGATGGGCTCGCCCAAGTTGAAAGTGCTGCTCGTTCTGGTGGTCACCGCGGCCTTGAATTACGGCTACTGGCACCGCCTCGATACGCAGGCAAAAACCATTGCCACGCAAATGCAGGCCGCGCAACAGAAAAACCGCGAGCTGAGCGACGTAAAGGCACGATTCCTGGAGCGGCAGAGGCAGGCCGACGCGTACAAGCGGCGGGTGGATGTAATCGACAAACTGCGCTCGAACCAAACCGGTCCGGTCAATCTGCTTGCCATGCTGGGACAGACGGTCAACGACACCGAAGCGGTCTGGTTGCGCAAGATGGACGATACGGGTCCCACAGTAACTCTGGATGGAACCGCATTGAGCACGGACGCGGTCGCCAGCCTGATCGGGAACCTGCAGAAGACAGGATTTTTCAAGACGGTCGAAATCAAGGAAACCTTTCAGGACGACCAGATCAAAGACATGCAAGCGTTCCAGTTCACTCTGACTTGCGAGAAGGGGAAGTCGTAGAGGCAGACCTATGGCAATCAACTTTGGCGAATTTTCTGGGCTGAAGCAATGGGGAGCGCTGATCGCAGGCTCGGCTGTGTTGAGCGGAGCGCTGTTCTACACAGTGTTCAAGGCCAAGAGCGATCAGAATGCGGTGGCGCAGCACGCGGTGCAGGAAAAGGTCCGGGAGAACAACGAACTGGAGTCGTACCGTCCCAAGCTGAAAGACATGGAACGGCAGTTGGCCAACTTGAAACAGCAGCTCGATATCGAGCGGCGCATCGTTCCGGATGACAAAGATGAAGACGGCTTCATTGAGTCGATGAATGCCGAGGCACTGAAGGCTGGCGTCGAGTTGCGGCGCTACGTGGCCGAACCGGTGAGCGCGAAGGAGTATTACACCGAAGTGCCGTTCGAAATGGATCTGGATGGACCTTACTACTCCATGCTGAATTTCTTCGATCGGGTCAGCAAGTTGGAGCGCATTGTGAACGTCAGCAACCTGCTGGTTGCTTCGACGAAAAATGCTACGGATGCCAAGGTCAAACACACATATCAGTACGCACCGAACGAAAGCGTGGCTGCGACTTTCACGGCGACAACGTTTTACAGCCACGACTTGAATCCTCCTGACGCGGCGAAGCCGGCAGGCGTGAAGTAAATAGGGATCGCTTATGAAGCTAACTGAAGGCATTTTGGCAGCGGTAATGATGACGGGCGGAGCCTGGGCACAGAATCCGAACATCATCAATAACGTGCAGAACAAGATGACAGCAGTGGAGCAGCAACAGACTGAGGACTCCAATGCTGCGCTCGGGATTGAGTCGACTCCCGCCAACGGAACGGCGAAAAAGCCGTCGCCGGCGGCTTCCGCACCCGCGGTGAAACCAGCGCCGGTTCAGGCTGCGAAGCTGGACGTCTCGCTGAAGCCGGCAAGTTCTGCCGTGACCAAGGCCGCCAGCGCTTCGGCGACAAAGAAGATTTCGTCGTCGAGCTCCAGCGATAAAAGTTCCAGCAACAAACTCGAGCGGGTGAAAGTGGTTCGCCACGCCGATGACGTTCAGATCGAACTGTCAACTCGCGAGGCGGTCACGCCCACGGTCGACAAGCTGTCTTCCCCGGATCGAGTGGTCGTGGAACTTCCGGCAACGTTGATGGCGACCGAGCAGAGCAAAATTGCCGTCGGCGCAGCAGGCATCAAAGGCGTGCGCATCGGCGTGAACGGCAAAACGCCGCCAACTACGAGCGTGGTTGTGGATCTCGAGCATGCCGTTAGTTACGAGATTTCACCGGGCCCCTCCGACAAGTTTGTTCTGACACTGCATGTGCAGGGGGCAGCTGAGGCAACAACGAAAAAATCTTCGATGCCTGCTGTTGCTAAGGCGCAGCCTCCGCAGAAGGCGGCGATGAAGCCGGTGGTGAGCGCTTCGGCAGCGGCCGCCCCTAAGTCTGCGGTTCCGACTGCTTCGAAGCGCGCGAGTGCAGTGACTTCGAGGATGGCGCCTGCAAAGATGGCAGTTTCCACAGCAAAGCCAGTCATGGCAAAGCCGGTGACGGTAGCCAGGATGCAGATGCCTGCGCAAGCTCCGAAAGCCGCAGCTAAAGAACCGAAAGTTGCAATCTCGGCGAAGGCAGCGGTGTTTCCAGCAGCTCCGAAGGTTGCGGCTCCGGGAAAAATCGAAGCTCATAAGGCGGCGGCTCCAGCTCCCAAGGTGGAAAAGATCACTATCGCGGCTTCGAAAGACGAGCCGAAATCTGAGACTTCTCAAGCGGCGAAGAACGCTGCGGAAGACAAGTTGGCCCCGATTGGCGCCACTGCCGACGATTCCAAGGCGCCGAAGCCCGAAGAGAAGAAGTGGGCGATGAACGGCAAGCGCGATCCCTTCTTTAGCCCGGTTGTGCAACAGGCCAGCGGTTCCGGATGTTCGACGGGGAAGAAATGCCTTGAGATCGGACAAATCAACGTGCGTGGCATCGTGAAATCGGAAGCTGGATTTATTGCTGTGGTTACGAACAGCATGAATAAGGCATATTTCCTGCACGAGAACGATCCTGTGTTCAACGGTTACGTGTTGCGAATTACAGGAGACTCGGTGGTGTTCAAGGAGACGTACCAGGACAACTTAGGCAAGTCAGTTACTAGGGAAGTGACGAAGACAGTTGTGGCGCCGGCAGTCTAGGGATAGGCGGTTTGCCGGAAAGCGCGACAGGCAGCAAATCGAGTTCACAGAAGGACGCGCGGGTCAGGCCCGCGAGTTGGGGAGAGGCGAAATGCGAAAGCAACTGCTGAATATATTCCTGCTGTTCACGCTGCTCGGACTGGCAGCTTCAGCCCAGACGCCGGGCACACAACCGGCAAGCCGGGCGAGCCAACTGCGGCACGTCAGTGTGGTTCGCGGGACGGATGAGATTCGCGTCGAGATCAGCGCCCAGGGCGCGGTGACGCCGAAAATAAGCACCGCCGACTCGCCTGCGCGTGTGATTGTGGACCTATCTGGCACCTCAATGGTGACCCGGCCGAGCCACATTCCTGTGGGCAGCGATGGAGTGAAAGCGGTGCGCGTCGCCATGGATGGCCAGCACCCTCCGACCACTCGCGTCGTCATCGACCTGGAGCAAGCCTGCCGCTATGAACTGAACACGGCATCGAACGGCAATCTGGTTTTGACGCTGCACGCTCCTCAGGCGGAAACCGCGAAAGCGGTGGCGCCCGTAGCCACGCAAGCGACCGCGTCGGTCAGCTCGACTGCGGTTGCTGCGCAGCCCGCCGATGTGATATCGGAGAAGAAAGCGGATACGGCTTCGACCGCCCCGGCAAACCCCTCAACCCAGAAAGCGCAAGCTTCGCCTGCGTCGAGTGACTTTGTTTTTGTCGAGCCGACTTATCAGGCCAAGAATGCGGCGCCAGCTACCACCAATCCATCTACTCATGCGGACGACGCGGTAACTCGCGCCGACGATGCGGCTTCGAAATTCGCAGACAAAACGGCGTCGGAACTTCTTCCAGTAAGCGTACACGCCGCGCAATCTCAGAGTACGTCGGCCACTCCGACCACTCAACCGGCGGTGAATCTGGCGGCTGAGCAAAAAGCGCAGGGGCCGCAGACCATTGCTCCAGGACCGAAGTACACAGGCGAACCGATTTCGGTGAACCTGAAGGATGTGGACCTGAAAGATTTCTTCCGCCTGATTCACGAAATCAGCGGACTCAACGTGGTCCTCGATCCCGATGTGCACGGCAGTCTGACGATCGTTCTGGATGACGTGCCGTGGGACCAGGCTCTGGACATCGTGCTGAAGAACAACGATCTGGCGCGGGAACTGGAAGGCAATGTTCTGCGCATCGCCACGGTGGACACGCTGAAGAAGGAGGCGGACGGACGCCGTGCCCAGATGGAAGCGGAAGCATTGGCGGTGGAAAAAGTTGAGATCACGCGCTTCCTCAGCTATGCTCACGCGAAAGACGTGATGCTCACAGTGAAGAAATTTCTATCGACGCGCGGGGATGTTGTAGCCGATGAGCGTACGAATGCCATTATTGTGAACGACATTCCGCAAGTGATTCCGGTCATCGATAAGCTGCTGACGCAACTCGACCGCAAGACGCAGGAAGTCGAAATCGAAGCCCGCGTCGTGGCAGCCACCCGGACCTTTGCCCGTGATATCGGCACGCAGTTTGGATTCGGTTGGGGCAACGGCCACAGCGCGATCGGCGGTTCCAACACAGCGGGTACTTCACCCACAAATGTCACTGGCGGTTCGCCGGGATATATTACTGTTCCATCCACGGGCGGCTCCGGTACTGGAAACACGATTCCTCTATTTTCGAACCTGGGATCGACTTCTCCGACCAGCGGCTTCACGTTCTTGAACGCGAGCAACACGGTGCGCATCGATGCCATTCTTACCATGGCTGAATCGCGCGGGTTGCTGAAGGTACTCTCCCGTCCGCGAGTCGTCACTCAGAATAATATTCAGGCGCTGGTGAAGCAGGGGGTGCGGGTACCGATCGTTACTCAGGCGCAGTTGGGCGGTCCTCCGACTGTCACCTACGTCGACGCGTTTTTGCGCCTGACCGTCACTCCGCAGATCACTTCGGAGAACACCATCTTCCTGAACGTGGACGTAGAGAACACCACGCCGAACTTCGGACAGGAAGTGCAGGGCAACCCGGAATTGATCACCCAGCAGGCCACCACGCAGGTGCTGGTCACCGATGGCGGCACGGTTGTGATCGGTGGTGTGATCCAGACCCAGAACTCGTTGGAGGTCGATTCGGTGCCGCTGCTCGGAAGCATTCCCTATCTGGGCAATCTGTTCAAGCACACGACGGTGAGCACCTCGAACCAGGAATTGATTTTCTTCATCACGCCGCGAATCATTCAGACGTAGAAGCATCAGACGTAAGAGCGTCAGAGCGAGCAGCGCAGTTGAAGATTTGAGACCGCCGGCCTGAAGAACCTGTCAGGACCGGCGGTCTTGCTTTGGTCGCAGAATACAGCCAAATTCGGCTCTCTGAGCATTGGAACCGAATGAGCTCCGGAACTTTCTGAGCTCTGGAACCGAATGGACTCTGGAACCTGGTTCATTGAGATGGCGATTGGTTCTTTACATCCCCAATACCTACAATTTTCGCAGTCACGCGGAATTTCTTGTAGTCGCTGTAAGTCTGCTCGATATTTTCGTCCAGGGATTTGAACAGCGCCAGCCGGGCATCGACCTTGGCTGTGAGGTGCTGAGGCAGCCAGACTTCGTCGTTGACGCGCGTCTGTTCCAGCATGAAGCGCGACCCTTTGTGAAAGCGGGCGAGAAACAATCCCCAGGAAATTGTGTCGAGGCACTCGACATCGAGTTTGGCCAATTGCAAATCGCTCTTGTCGATCCAGACCCGTCCATGAAATTTCGAGAGGTACTTGGCATCTTTGGCATGCGGAACAAATCCTGGGCGCGGCTCGCCATCAATGACCCAGGCCTCGCGGCCATTTAACGTCTGTGTGCCCACGAGGGTGAAGTTATAGGCGTCAGCGACGTCCCGGGCAAATTCACGGTCCTGTTCGCGTTCTTTCTGTTCCTTTTCTTCGCGCTTCCTGCGCTCGTCTTCAGTTTCGTTCTTGCGCTTGTCGATAATCTTCTGGATCTTTTCGTCTTCCTTCGCCGCTTCTTTTTCGGGAAGCGGCTTGCCATCCTTTTGTGTAAGCCGCTGAACGGGCTCACCGTAAATATCCAGAATGTCGTAAGTTCGCTCCTCGGTTGACTTGATTTCTCCTTTGCCGTTCACTCTGGAATTGACTTCCCTCTCGATGTAGGTGTAGTTGCGCAGCAGCTTGTCGTTTTGCATGTCCTTGTCGGCGACGACGCGAAACAGCTGCTGCATCTGCTCTTGTGAGAGTTTACCGTTGGCACCGGGCGACAGATCAGGGGTGGAAGCGGCGTTGGCGGAAGATGGTACGGAAGCCGGATTCTGCTGGGCGACGAAAGTATGGGGCGCAGTGACGACAGCAGCAAATGCGAAGAAAAGAAGGAACGAACTCAGGGCAAACCTTTTCATCACCAGTTGATGTTCTTTTAGACGGCTGGCGGTTCGTGCAGGATGCACGAAATGGCTTGAGGGCCGCCACCTTCATTGGCCGTTCTTTTTGTAGGCTTTTCCCAGGCATTCCGCCTGAAAGAGCCGTTCATCCACGCGATGCAGTCGCTTCGCCATGGCGGGAGTCATGAGCGGATAGTGTTTGATCTCAAACAGGTGATACACAATAAACCAGACCGGCTTGTCGGTGGTCATCCAATTTAAGCGATCGAAGCGCTTCAGGTTCACTGGGACGGAAAACCGGCGCAGGGTGCGGTTACGCCGCAGATTGAAATATCCGTTGAAGTACGTTAACGCAAGTTCGCGCAGTGTGCGATGGATGGGCTCGCGCCAGCGGCATCCTGTGTAGTTCGATTTTGCAACGGCTCCCCAACAACCATTCTGGCGAAAGATGGCGACTACGTGATCGGTGTCGTGGTCGGCTTCAAAATCCAGCAGCAGCGGAGGGTATCCGTTGGCGCGCAGGGCCGCGGCAGCGAAGATTGAACCTTCAAGGCAGTGCGCGGTTTGCTCGGCAAGCACACGGCGGGGAGACCATGCCGTGTCTGCCAGATGATAGGGGACATCGTCCAGAAATGTTTGAATTCCGTGCGGATCCTTCATGCGGCGCAATTTTCGCAGCTCCGCCGGAGTGAAACCATCCAAGAGGTCTTTCATAGTGGCATGAGTTTACATGAGGGGTTGGGACCCAATCGCAGCATGGTTGCCTAGGTGAATATTTGCTCGAGTTCGCGCGGCGTGTCGACGAGTACGTCAGGAGGATTTGCCTGAAGCGTGTGCGGAGCAAAGCCATAATTCACGCCGACGGTCCACAGGCCGGTGTTCCGCCCGGTCTCAACATCCACATGGGAATCGCCAACGATCATGGCCTCACCCGGGCGAACGCTGTTCTCTTCCAGGAGCTTTCGCGCACCTTCGGGATCGGGTTTTTTCGTGGCGAAACTGTTGCCGCCATAGATCTGCATGAAGAATGAGCCCAGACCCAGAGCCTCAACGATGGATCGGGAGGGGACTACCGGTTTGTTGCTAAGCACCGCCATTTTGCGCTGAGTGCCATCCGAAGCGCGTTGAATGGCCGCGAGAGCTTCACGGACGCCGTGATAGACCGTGGTGTGGTCGAGCTTGTGTTCGCGATAATAAGAAAGAAAAAACTGCAGACCTTGGTGCACCAGCTCCTTATCTTCCGCTTCGGCGCCCAAAGCGCGCTGAATCAGAATCGGTGCGCCATCTCCAACGTAGCTGGCGATCACGTCGGCGGGCAGTTCGGGCCGCTGAATGTGCCGCAACGCCGCATTGACCGAGCGAACGAGATCGAGGCGGGAATCGATCAGGGTGCCGTCTAGATCGAAGATCACCAGCTTGATGGTGCGGGGATCGAAGGCGCGGCGGGTGAGGATCATGCACTTCTAGAATAAATGATGGATGCCGCACCTCGCGGAACTTGGCCAGCGGGAGGAGGTGGCTATTTTCCCGCTTGCGCGGGGGCTTCATTCAACAGCGTGTTCAGATCGCTCAATAGCTTTGTATTGTTGATGAGAGCGGCGCGCAGGATGTCAGCCTGCTGTTTCGCAATTGCCCAATCTTGCTTTTCAACCGCTTCGGTTAGCCCCGGTAGTTCGAGGTGAGCGTAGGTATAACGCGCCCCGTAGAGGATGTGCTTGAACCACGGCCTGCCAGGAATGCCATCCGGATTAAGCCAGTTGCGCTCTACCTGCATGGTGCCGTGATTGATGGTGTCGGCGAGCTTTGGGTCAATCGCACCTGAGGTCAATGCACGGCTGGCGGACTCGTTCAGCTGCTTGCCGGCAGCTTCGAATTCATCGATGGCCTGCATCACTGGCTTGAGATCGAGTTGAGTCATGTCTTTTCCCTTCTGCAGATCGTTTACGAACTCTCGAATGTTGGCCGCGTAGGTGGAAAAATCGAAGGGCTCGAGATCGGCATTCGCCAGGCGCAATGCGAGCACTCCCCACAGTTGCGTCATGAGCGTGTGATAGCGGTAGCCGGGATCGCCAAAGTGATTCATCCAAAAGAAGTCGTCGTAGGCGGAGTGGTAAACGCCGTAAGGACCATCGAACTGCAAGCCAAGCACCGGCATGCCGACAAAGTTGAGAAAGACGGTATGGTCTGAACCACTGCCGATGCGGGTATCGGCGAGATTTGCATCGCTGACTTCGTTGAGATTTTTGGACTGCAGGCGCTCGCGGGTGGAGGATTCCCTCCATGCTTCGTATAAGCTCTTGCCTGAAGGATCGCTGACGGACCGCGTGGTTTCAACCAGCATAGGCGCGAGCGATGCCACTGCCTGGCCGTGAAAGTTTGGACCGGAAGTTGAAGAGTCGACGTTGATGTATGCGACAGCTTTCTTGCGCAGTTCGTCGGCGAACTGTTCGCCCCATTCGGTCGAGCCTGTGAGGCCCATTTCTTCCCCATCCCAACTGCAGACGATGATCGTGCGTTTCGGACGCACGCCGGCTTTTGCCATTTGTCCCAGAGCGCGGGTCAGTTCCATCATGGAAGCGGTGCCGCTGCTGGGATCGACGCCGCCGAAGACCCAGGCATCGCGGTGATTGCCCAGCACGACCCACTCATCTGGCAACTCTGCCCCACGCATGCGGCCCTCGACTACGTAGTAGGGCTGGGTGGAATTATCCATTTGGATTTTCACATGCACCCGCACGCGATTGCCGCCGAGGTGATATTTGATGGGCAGCCCGCCTTGCCAATCGGCTGGAGCGACCGGGCCATCCATGTTCGAGAGCAAGGGCTTGGCGTCGTGCCAGGAGAGTGGCAGGGCCATTATTTTCGGAATCGATACCGCTTCGCTCACCGGAATGCGTTTTGCACCTTCGATGGAAGCCCATCCCGGGGTCAGAGGATCGCCGGGAACCATAAAATCGTAAGTGATCGCTCCGCGCTGAATGTGATACTCAGGGCCCCATGGTCCTTCGGGCACGACTTTGCCCATTTTGTATCCGTCTTCGGCGGGATCGCTATAGATCAGAATCGCGGCGGCTCCTTCGCGTTGGGCGGTAAGCGCTTTGAATCCGCGATACCTGTAGGGATTCGAATAGCGAACCAGCACGACCTTGCCCTTCACGTCGATTCCTTGCTTACGCAGGTAATCGTAATCTTCAGGATTGCCGCTGTGAGCGTAGACCAGAGGAGCGGTGACTTCACCGGAGGCCGACATGCCGCTCCATGCCGAACTGATGGCTTTATCTTTTGAGTCGGGATCGCCGCGCAGGGGCAGTTCGCGCAGTCCAGCACGATAATGCACCGGCGAGACCATATCCAGCGACGTGAACTTCGGGTTCGAACCGTAGACGTCGTAACGACGAATCACTACTTCGAAGCCCTCGGTGCGCCACTGGTCGGCGACATAGCGAGCGAGTTCGTTATTGCGCGGAGAACCAGCGACGTGCGGTTCGGAGGTGAAGATACGGTGCTGGCGCCGTTCTTCCTCCGGCGACGGGATCGACTTGAAGTTACTCTCGACTTGCGCTTCGTGGGCAGAACTCTTGGGAGTAAAACCCAGAATTGAGGTTTGCGTTTGCGAGATTTGGGTTTGCGCAACCGCAAAGAGCCCGCCGAGGAATAGCGCGCAAGAGAATGCCGAGCTGCATAACCTCGTACAAGGGAAATGCGTCAACAAACCAGCATCGCTGGACGGTTTTATCTTTTCCACAGGTGATGCGCTCATTTCGTCGCCAGCAACGGGTAGTCGGCTAGGCTGCCAACAGCCAAATGAAGATTCCTATGCAACGCATGAATGTTGAATACCAAGGCCTCAGAAAGAAGCTGTAGCCGTATGTGGTGTGCGCTCGCCTGACTATTGTGCTTGTTCTAAAGGTGAGGAGCCAGCCGCAATACCACAAAAACAAACTGACTACCGCACACCAGATCATTCCGAATGCGCTCATGAACTTGCCTGTTCTCCGAGTGCTTTCAAGATAAGTCCCTTGTCAATCTTTGTGCCAGCCCTCTGGGTTTCTGGTAAGAGGCTGCACAGGGCCCACTACCCGCTAGGCACCTTCGTTAACCCCCGTCCCGCTCATCCTGCCTCGATCACCAAGCTTTCGATCACTTCGGGGTATAAATTTCCGTCAGCAAATCCGGCTTCGACTCATCGCGTTCCAGGTGCGGATATTTTTCTCCGCCGTGGTAATCCAGGTTATAGGTCTTGTAGTAATCGGTGTTCTCGACCAGAAGTTGGAGCGGGGCTGAGCCTGCCTTCCCGGCTTTCAGCGCACCGCGTAATACTTCTGGCGTGTACTGGCGGCCGTTTACCGCGATCAGTTTCATTCCCGGCCCGATTCCGGCAAGTGCCGCGGGCATGCCTTCGATGGTATCGGCGATCACGCCATCGTCGCGCAGTTCCAGTCCGATGGAATCAGCCACATCAATGCGGCGTCCGCCCTCTTCGTTGCGTACCATCTCGGAAGGTGTGTCGTCGTAAACCACTTTCCATCCGCTGCCTTCGATTCCGCCGAGCGGCGCCCCGGGGCCGTGATTAGTCAGGCGCTCCATCCAGAATCCGCGCCAGTTGTAGGGAACGATCTGATTCAAAGCGTTCACCACATCGTCGAACGTGTAAGTCTTCAAGATCGGCCCGGTGCTGGGCGCACCATGGAAGAGCTTGCAGAAATCGTCGAGGGTTTTCTGGCCCTTGCTCTGCTGGCGGATGATTACGTCGGCCCAGAGCCAATCGAGAGTGCCTTCATCGTAGAAGTCGACCCCACGCCGCCAGGAGTGCCGGGCTTCCGGCGCGAAATAAAGTTCCGGCGCATCATCGGCAGTGTCCTGAAGGTTGCGCCAAATCCGCCCTGGAATGTGGTCCATGCCTGCCGCAGTTAAGGCTAAGTCCTCGCGCTCTTCTTCTTGCGTGAGTAATCCACTGCGGGCGGTCAGGACGGTTCCGAGGTAATTCGTCAGGCCTTCGTACACCCAGAGCAGATCGTCCTGCATCGGCTGCTGATAATCAGGTGTCGCGAGGTCGGCTGGACGGCGATATTTTCCATTCCATGAATGTACATATTCATGCGGCAGAAGATCGGCTTCCAACTTTCGCTCAGTTTCGTCTACCAGGCCCCGCTCGCCGACCCGGCTGTCATCCGATTCGTGATGCTCCAGGCCGAAGTGCGCCACATGGTCGCTTAAGCTGTAAAGAAAGTGGTAATCGCGATAGTGATGCGCCCCAAACAGCTTGTTCGCCTGCTCGACCAAACTCTTGTAGTGATCCCAGACTTCCTGCGGAGCATCGAGCGCGGCTGCGCTGTCGGCGGCGATATCCATCTCTGTGGGGGGATTGTCCGCCAGCTTCACTACCTTCAGGTACTCGCCGGTGATCACCGGCGAATCGACGAGCGTGTTTAGTGGCGCCGGTTTGAATGAGATCTGGGTTTCCCCGGTGTCAACAGTTGACGACGCGATCGGCAAAGCTGTCCCATATTTCCAATCGGCGGGTAACTTGAGGCTCGCAATATAAGTGATTTCGTCGGCCTTCCAACCCTTGGGATAAAGCAGAACCTGATTCCAACTGATGACCGCCATTTTGTCCGTCGCGGAAGAGCCGGCGGAGAAACCGGGCTCAAAAGTAGCTGGAGAAAGAAAATCCAGGTCGGCGCTGACTTCACTGACTCCGGGAGGAATCTCGACCTGGATGGTAAATCCGTCGAGGAGGTCGCGACGCCACTTCAGAGTCTGCCCGCCGGAAGTGAACTTCAGCCCTGCCAGATCGACTACCGGTCCATCGGGTGCGTGTTCGCCGGGGATCCACTTTGGGTAATAGAGCGTGAGTTCTCCGGCGGTAACAGGAATCTTCAGCTTCGCATGAAAGATTTTTCGTGGAGCGGAACTCGCGTCCACAAACAGAGTTACAGTCGGTGCTGCCGCCGACCAACCGGGAAGACTAAAAGAGAACAAAAGACCGGCCACTCCCAAGACTCTTGAGAGTTTCATTTTTGGAGCCCCCATAGTGTGGATGAATACAATCCGAACTGAATTTCTCGCATGCGGAACCCTAGACTATAGCAGCGGATTAGAGCGGCGGTACAGGGACGCACCTGCGCTGCTATCATTCCAGCGTGTCGCAGCGCGGAAAATTCATCACCTTTGAAGGACTCGACGGAACCGGCAAGAGCACGCAGATGCACAAGCTGGCTGAGGTATTGCGCGCTGCTGGACATAAAGTTGTGGAGACGCGTGAGCCGGGAGGAACCGCAACCGGCGAGAAAATTCGCCGGGTGTTGCTCGATTCGAAAACCGAGGGGTTATCGCCGCTCGCGGAGATGGCTCTGATGTTCGCATCTCGCGCGCAGCATATTGCGGAAGTGATCCAGCCGGCGCTGGAGCGGGGCGACATTGTTCTATGCGACCGATTCACGGATTCGACCGAAGCTTACCAGGGTTATGGCCGCAAATTGGGGGGTGAAGGCGTTTTGCAGTTGCACCGCATTTTGTGCGGAGGCTTGCAGCCGGATTTGACGGTCTTGCTGGAATCCGATCCGGCGACGAGCCTGGGACGGGCGCGGCGCCGCAACCAACTGGCATCAGAGCGCGCGAAAAACGGCGCCAAGAATGGCTCGAAGACTGGCTCGAAAAAGAATGCCGTCAGATCCCATTCGGACGAGAACCGTTTCGAGCAACAAAATCGCAGTTTTTTTGCGCGCGTGCACGATGGTTATCGGGCAATCGCGGCGAGAGAACCGGAAAGAGTCGTGGCCGTGGATGCGAGTGGAACGCCGGCGCAGACGCATCGCCGGATCCTGGAAATCGTTGGGCCACAGCTGAAACTGGGTGAAAAGGCGGAGCGGGGTAACAGCCTTTAGTGCATTCAGCAACGACACGCACCCTTGCAAAAAACGCAAGGGTGGGGCACCCTCAGTGTTGTCGCTGCCGGCTGGATTCATGTGGAAACTTAGGCCGCTCGGCATGAATAGAGTTGTGATCCACCGATGTCCTTCTCCGATTTTCACGGAAACGCCGAAACCGTTCATCGCCTGCGCGATATGCTGGCGCACAAGCGCTTTCCTCATGCCGTGATTCTGTCGGGCGCGCGAGGTTCGGGCAAATACACGCTAGCGCTGATGCTGGCTCAGGCTCTGAATTGCTTGGCTCCGATTGAGACCGACGGTCTGCCCGATTTCTGCGGCCAGTGCTCAAACTGCCTTCACATCGCGCAATCTGCCGATCTCGATGCGCGCTGTGCCGAAGCGGTTGAGGCACGAGAGGCTTTAAGAGAAACTGACAAGAAAGAAACCCGGCTATTCATTCAGACTCATCCAGATGTGCTGATCATCCCTCCTGATCCTCCGCAAATGATGATCAAGGTGGATCAGGTCCGGCGGGTTATCGAGACCATTTATTATCGTCCCGCCGAAGCGCATGAGCGGGTCTATATCTTCACCGATTCGGCGTTCATGAAAGAGGCGGCGAATTCGCTGCTGAAAGTGCTGGAAGAGCCTCCGGAATTCGCGACTATTTTTTTGCTCTCAGAAAACCCTGGAGAATTGCTTCCGACGATCCGCTCTCGAGCTATGACTTTCACGCTCGAAGCCCTGCCGGTGGAGGAGGTTGACAGCTATCTCGCACAGCATCGGCCGGAGTGGAAGCCGGCGCAACGTGCCTTGGTGGCCCGACTATGCGAAGGGGCGTTGGGCCGGGCGCGCGGCTTTGATCTAGAGGGTTATGTCTCGGCTCGGGCGGATGGCCTGGCAATTCTCAACTCCTTGCTGCTCGGCGGAGAACATAGCCCGCTGTTTAAGATTACCGAGACCTACCGCGCCGGCGCCGAAGGTCGAGAAAAGATGGAGCAGTTGTTGCGGACGCTTTATGCGCTGCTTCGCGACTTGATGCTTATTCAGTCGGGCGCGACAACTTTGGTTCACAATACCGACATCCAGAGCCAGCTAGCAAAGATGTCCGAGGCGGCCGATTTCGACCGGATTTCCGCGATGAGCGACCGCATCGCTGAGGTGGAGCGCGGTATGCGCCGCAACCTGCTGCGGTCGTTATCGCTGGATGCGCTTGGATTGGCGCTGGAGAAGGCTGGGTGAGGGTACTCTAATCCAGTTCCCAAAATAAGACGCTTATTATCAACAGGTTGCATCGATTACTCTAGTGGTTCTTCGCCCTTCAGATAGATTGCCCGGGCTTTGGGCGACGCCTATAATTGAACCACTCTGGCTTTAGCAAATTCTCCGTCAGGTTCCGGGTAGCAGGAATTGAGGGTGAGGTTTGCCTTGCCCAAAAGGACCAGAACCCGGTAATGCGAAAGCGCCTGAAAATCGTCCTGATGGCCAGCACCATCGCCGCGACCTCGTTTTCTCTCTTGCCCAAACTCTGTGTGGCCGAAGACGGCGACGGCTCCTCGCAGGCTGCGACCCAGATTACGGCGACTGACGACCATGGGCGGACGATCTACGTCAATGATTTCGTCCCGCAAAAGCCGGTTCGCCATGCCGAAGAGACCGCGCCTCGGCGCAATCTGATGTACTGGAGTTCGAAAGAGAGTCGGTGGAAGCCCGTGCCCCCTGCCAATGGGGCAGCTATGAAAGCGGCGCGGTCGGCGGCAGCCGAGGTCAATCAGTACCTCGGCCGTGAATCTACGAGATCGGCGAATGCGAAGATCGTTTCCGCGAATTTTCGGGGAACGGCGGCCAGTCCCGCGGATATCGATAGTGCGATCGAGCAGGCGGCGGCTCGGCACAACGTTGACCCCAACCTGGTGCGCGCGGTTGTAAAAGTGGAATCGAACTTCAACCCCAATGCGGTATCGCCCAAGGGAGCGATGGGCCTGATGCAGTTGATGCCCTCAACCGCGCGCCAACTGAATGTAAAGAACCCGTTCGATCCGGAACAGAACGTGGATGCTGGTGTGCGCCATTTGAAGCAGCTTCTTGAAAGTTACGGCGGCGATATCAAACTGACCCTTGCCGCCTACAATGCCGGTGCCGGCGCAGTGGCGCGCAGTGCAGGTGTTCCACGGTATGCGGAAACCCGGAACTATGTGCGTCGCATCACAAACCTGTACTACCGCGGCTCCGATTTCAACTCCGGCGCTGCGCGCGATCCTGTGACCATTCAACGGGACGCGCGCGGCGTTCTTTATATCAGTAATACTGAGTAGTTTGCAGTACTGAATTTTTCTCTTAACTTTTTCTCTCTGGCACTCAGGGCAATTGCTTCGAACAAGCTGGAACGAAGGCACGGGCTGGTTAATTTGAAGAGTTTATTGCGCCACCGTGATCTGTGGTCAGCGCTGCTGGTCTTCGCCGTCTTCGGCGCAATGGCGCAGCCTCGGGCTTATGCGCGTGTGCGCCATTCCGATTCCTGGGCGCGCGAACATTTTGCCGCCGCCGAGCGCATGCGCGAAGCGCTCAATGGACGCCCACCTGCCGATCGCACCCGCCGCGATTACCAACATGCATTGAACGCCTACAGGCTCGTCTACCACGGCGCTCCCACTTCAACCAAGGCTGATCCCAGCGCGGTGGCCGTAGCCGAGACGCTGGTCGAGATGGGCCGCCGCTTCGATGACGATAAGATCCTGCACGAGGCCATCGAGCAATACAGATTCCTACGCCGCGAATACCCGGGCAGTAAATTCCGCTTCGAGGCGTTGTTCACGATTGGCGAAATTTATCAGGACGACCTCGACGATCCGCAGGCTGCGCGTGCGGCATTCCAGGAATTTCTCCGCCACTATCCTCGCAATCACCTGGCCGAGGATGCGCGGCAGGCCATTGCTGCACTTGCACAACCGGCGGTGAACGCTGCGGCGAGTGAGAGAGCCGCAGACCAGAAATCGGCTGACAAGAAGAGAGAGAACAAAGTTGTTGCAGAAAACCACGACACTAGTGGCGAATCACCAAAAGACGCGAACTCCCAGAAGGTCGACCATTCGCCCGACGACGTAGGGTCTGCGAACGTTGAAGAACCGGGAAGAAGCGAATCTGCACAAATTCGGCCCGGGCGTTTGCCGCGGGTGACCGGCATCCGGCATTGGTCTACGCCTGATTACACGCGTGTGGCTATCGATCTGGAGACTGACGTGAAGTTCTCTTCCGAGCGCATCGGTCGCCCGGCGCGCATCTATTTCGATCTGGCCGACACCCGGCTGGCCTCGACATTGGTTGGCAAGAGCTTCGATGTGGACGATGGCTTCCTGAAGAAAGTCCGCGTGGCTCAGTTTACGCCGCGCCGCACGCGAATCGTATTGGAGGTCGATAACCTTTCCGACTACGATGCCTTTCTTCTACCCAACCCCTCGCGGCTCATTATTGATATTCATGGCAAGGACGTTCACGGCAAGAACGCGCAGGCCAATGCGCGCAGGAGGCCGGCCGATACTGAAGCTGAAAGCATAGTTCCAGCAAAAAACAACGAAAATAACAGCGAAGATGTTGCGAGCAATTCTAATCCGGTGTTCCCGTCCGAGCCTGTAACAGCTGAGAACGTCGAATCCAGGAACGAGGAAATTAGTGGTCGCGCCGAATCTGTAGCTACGGGCCCAACCCTCAGCAAACCGCCGCAGAACGGGATCGTAAAAAGAATCGTCGAAGCCGATGATGATGATTCGGAAAGCACACCAGTTGCGGCACCGAAGCGCAACCTACGGAGATTGCAATCAGCCGCTTCCAGCAAACATGAATCCGGCGATGTCGGCAGCGGTTCCGTATCCGATTCGATTTCGCCGGAAGTGAGCGAAATACGCGGCAAGCAGCATTCCCGAAAGCTCGCGTCGCCTGCCACGCGATCTTCCGACTCGCCGTCCTCGGACGCGCCATCCTCCGGCATCCCATCCTCCGAAGTTCCAGCCTCCGATTTCGTCGCCCGCGAAGCCAAACCCACGGAGGGCGGCGATCGTTCGCTGATCCGCGCGCTTGGCTTGAAAATCGGCAAGATCGTCATCGATCCGGGGCACGGAGGTCACGATACTGGAACCATCGGACCGGATGGCCTGGAAGAGAAGGATCTTGTCCTGGATGTCGGGCGACGCCTGGGCAAACTGCTGGAATCGCGCCTGGGAGCCGAAGTGGTTTACACGCGCAAGGACGACACGTTCATTCCGCTTGAAACCCGCACCGCCATCGCCAACCAGGCGCGGGCGGACTTGTTCGTCTCAATTCACGCCAACTCGAGCCACGATCCCGCCGCTCGCGGCGTCGAGACTTATTACCTGAATTTCACTTCTTCGCGGGATGCGCTGGAAGTTGCGGCCCGTGAGAATGCGGTTTCCGAGACCTCGATTTACGAATTGCAGGATTTGGTGAAAAAGATCGCGCTTAAAGAGAAGATCGAGGAATCCCGCGAGTTTGCCTGGGACGTGCAG
Source organism: uncultured Acidobacteriaceae bacterium (assembly GCA_963784095.1). Classification (GTDB taxonomy): domain Bacteria; phylum Acidobacteriota; class Terriglobia; order Terriglobales; family Acidobacteriaceae; genus Sulfotelmatobacter. The sequence continues at coordinate 542,051 of CAWAQC010000012.1, read as the reverse complement.
GAATCGTTGCATAGTGGCCTCGCGGTCAAAAGTCCGGCGATCCGCGATCGCGGGGTTAAAAAAGCTCCATTCATCGTGCTGATCGGTGCAAATATGCCCTCGATCCTAGCCGAGATTTCCTTTGTCAGCAATCCCACCGACGAGCGCCGTCTTTCCACCAGCGAGTACCGTGAACGCATCGCCGAATTGCTTTATCGCGGCATTGCTAAATATGCCAACGGGCTTAGCGGGGTAAAAGTCGCAAGCAAAGGCGAACAGGATTCCCGGCAATAAGTATCGCTATCCGCTGGACGGTTTCCCAGGATTGAGAGCCTTTTCCGGAATTCTGGTTTCGGAAACCTTTACCCGCCTGCTGTGGTCTAATTAAAAGGATGCGCACCCGGTCGATTTTTGTTTCGAAGCTGGTAATCATGCTGGTCCTCGCAGTCACCGGAGCCAGCGCCGATGTTCGACGGGCTAATTCCGCAGCTCCCATCCTTCCTAAACAGTTTGCCGCGTGGCAAATGCAGGGCACGCCGCAGACCAGCAAAAGCGCCTCTGCCGCCGACGCGGCGAATGCCGCCCTGATTAAAGAATACGGGTTCACCGATTTCGAATCCGCCGCCTACAAGAGCGACGACGGGCGAACGCTCACAATTCATGCCGCCCGCTTTACCGACACCAGCGGCGCCTTTGGCACATACACTTTGTACCTCCAGCCGGATATGGCGCGCGAGGAAATTGGCGATCAGGGAGCTTCACTGGATCGGCGCGTGCTGTTCTATCGCGGCAACATCCTCGTAGATGCGGTTTTCAGCCAGATGTCAGCTATGTCCGCGGCGAGCCTGCGCGAGTTGGCGGGAAGGCTTCCGCGTCCGGTTGGGAATGAGGGCGCTCTTCCGCCAATTCTTGCCTTCATGCCGCACCATGGCTACCAAACGAATACGGAAAAATATGCCGAAGGGCCGCTTGCCCTGGATGCGATCGGGTCGCCGCTTGCCGCTGATTTCGTCGACTTCAGCACGAACCCTGAAGTCGTGCTCGGGAAGTATTCTTCGCCGACCGGAACTGCGAGCTTGATGTTGATTGAGTATCCAACGCCGGCCCTGGCGGCTGCGCATTTGCGCAGCATCGATGCGGCTTATCATGCACCGGAACCGCAACCTGGCGTCACTGCGGTCGAAAACGCCGGTCCATTTTTCGACAAGCGCAGCGGACCGATTCTCGCGATTGTCTCTGGACCACTCTCTGAGAGCGACGCGCAGACGCTGCTTGGCGCGGTGCACTATGAAGCCAGCGTGACCTGGAACGAGAACACCTATTTCGACAAGAAGAACAATGTTGCGAATTTGCTTGTCAACATCATCGTGCTCTGTATCGCGATAGGAGCGATTTCTCTGGCAGCTGGGGTGGCGTTTGGTGGGTTTCGGGTTCTCTTACGGCGTTATTTTCCCAGCCAGACAGACGACGCTGAATTCATCTCGCTTGACCTGTCGGAGCCAAAACGTTATAGCTCCGGAAGCGGGACAGCAAGGGTTGAGCGCCCATCGAAACGGGCATAAGCGCCTTAGAACAACGAGGTTGCAGCTGGCCGGGCAGGGTTCGTCTCAAAATGAAACATTTGGCGCGCTATTGACCAAATACGTAACTTATTGAAAGCAAAGAGATTTATTTCCGAAAAATCGCTTGACACCCTGCTTTTTCGGCTCATAAGATTTTCTCCAAGAAGAGTTTTGACGGAAAATCTCTTTGCCTCCGTTGGGACTATTCTCCCTTAAAGAAGAGGCTGCCCTGTTGCCGGGCGGCCTTTTCGTTTGCGGAGTAGTTTTCTTCGCGCTCGTTTGTGTCCCGACACAGGCGCCAAGCGCAAAATATGGCTGGAGACGAGGAACTTTTAAGCGCCCGATCCGTATTCTCTTTCGGGAATGATATTTTGAGGAATAGTTTCCGAGGGTGGAGGAACTATGTTCTGCGATGGCTGTGGCGCAACGATACGGCCGGACCAGGCGTTCTGCAGTAGTTGCGGCAAACAGATTACCGGATCTCTGGCGATGATGCCGCAGCGCTTCGGCCGGGTGCAGGAGCACCTGAATCTTTTAGGCATTCTCTGGCTTGCCTTCTCGGCCTTCAACTCGATCGGCGGCATTCTGATTCTGTTGGCGAACGCGCTGTTCTTTCGCCAGACGAACATGCCTCCATTCTTGCATCCGCTATTTACCGGGATTGGCTGGTTCGTGATCTCGAAGTCGGCAGTTGGGTTGGCTGCGGGATTTGGACTGTTTCAGCGTGAGCTTTGGGCGCGCACTCTCGCTCTGATTCTGGCTTTCATTGCTCTGTTTACCAACATCCCTTTCGGCACGGCCCTTGGCGTTTATACGATGTGGGTGCTGCTGCCGCGTGAATCTGAGCAGGAATACGGGGCACTCGCGGCCGCCCGCGCCGCGTAGATACTCCTTTAAAATAACGTCCGCTGGGGGACGGTTTCTTCAGCTGGAAACAGAACTAATTCCCCACTGCAACTACGCTTTTCACCTGCCTTCCTTTTCTGATACTGTTTTGAATCCGTCGCGGAGATGACTCGGATACTATTGTGATGGCAATCACAGTTGACCCGCCGGATGTTCCGTAGTATTGGCCGTTGGGCAAGCCGCGCCCGGTCTCAGATTTTTCTTAGCGGGGAAAGGATAACTGCGTGATCGTTGGAGTTCCGAAAGAAAGCTATCTGGGGGAACGCCGGGTTGCGCTGGTTCCCGCCGTCGTCCCCATGCTTGCCAAAGCTGGGCTGGAGGTAGTCGCCGAGTCGGGCGCCGGTGAAGAAGCGGGATATCCGGACGCGATGTACATCGAAAAGGGCGCGAAGATTTTGCCCGATCGCGCGGCGGTTTTCAGTACAGCCGACATTGTCGTGCAGGTGCTTTGCGATGGCGCGAACGACATTACCGGCAAGGCCGACCTTCCGCTGCTTCGCCGAAATCAAATTCTCATTGGATTTCTTCGTCCCTTGGGGACGGCTGAGGTTCTTCAGCAGGTGGCCGCAACCGGAGTGACTTCATTTGCGGTCGAACTCATGCCGCGCACGACTCGTGCGCAGAGCATGGACGCGCTTTCTTCAATGGCAACCGTCTCCGGCTATAAAGCCGTGCTGGTTGCGGCGGAAACATCGATTCGGCTTTTCCCGATGATGACCACTGCCGCAGGCACGATTACTCCGTCACGCGTCTTCATTATTGGCGTCGGAGTCGCGGGATTGCAGGCAATCTCGACCGCTCGCCGGCTGGGCGCGATTGCATCGGCGTACGACATGCGTCCGGCGGCGAAAGAGCAAGTGCAGAGCCTCGGCGGACGCTTTGTCGAACTTCCCATCGAAGCCCAGAACGCGCAGGATGCTCGTGGTTACGGCACGGCGCAGGATGAAACTTTCTACGCCCGCCAGCGGGAACTGCTCACGCGGGTGGTGGCGGAAACCGACATTGTGATTACGACAGCAGTGATTCCGGGGAAAAAAGCGCCTGTTCTGGTGACCGGCGAGATGGTGAAAAAAATGGTCCCTGGTTCGGTGATCGTCGATCTGGCAGCCGAGCGCGGCGGCAACTGCGAACTCACCCAGATGGGAAAAACCGTCGATGTGAACGGAGTATCGATTATCGGTCCAGTCAACCTGGCGAGCACCGTGCCTTACCACGCCAGCCAGATGTATTCGCGGAATCTCACGTCTTTTCTGACCAACCTGGTGAAGGATGGCAAGGTGCGTCCCGCGGAGAGCGATGACATTATTCGCGAAACTTTGCTGACGCAGGGTGGGGAAATCGTGAATACCCGGGTGCGGGAGTTTTTCAAACTCCCGGCGTTGGCGGCTAGTAATCAGTGATCGATTCGCCGTGCGAGTTTTGGAGAACCGTAGCCAGTTGTGCAAAGGAGCAAGCATGCCAGCGGATTTCATTTCTAACCTTTATGTATTCATCCTGGCGGGATTCGTCGGGTTTGAATTGATCAAGCGGGTTTCTCCACTTCTCCATACGCCGCTCATGTCGCTCACTAATGCCCTCGACGCCATCGTGGTGGTGGCGGCTATCATTATCGCTGGGCGACATGAGACACGGCTTACCACAGCGCTGGGTGCGATTGCCGTGGCGGCGTCGTTCAGCAATATGGTGGGCGGATTCCTGATTACCGACCGCATGTTGCGCATGTTCAAGTCTCCCAGGTCGAAAAAACAATGAACGCTTCCGATCTGCAGCAGTACCTCGATTTCGCCTATATTGTCGCGGTCGTACTCTTCATTCTTTCTCTCAAGTTCCTGAGTTCGCCCATGACTTCGCGCTGGGGTGTACTTGCGGGAGAGATTGGCGCGGCGATGGCTGTAATCGTCACGCTGTTCAATCCCGAGGTCGTGGCGTACAAGTGGGTGCTGATCCCGCTGATCATCGGCGCTGGGGTCGGCATACCCCTCGGCTTGGTACACATGACGGCGGTGCCCCAGCGGACGGCGTTGAGCCACGCTTTCGGCGCGCTTTCGGCAGCGATCATCGGCATTGCGGAATTTTACGTGGGCACCGCGCCAGTCACGCGCTTTCAAATGGGCGAGATCGCATTGGAAGTGATTATTGGGTCACTCACTTTTACCGGCAGCGTGATTGCGGCGGGAAAGTTGCAGGAGATATTGCCGCAGCGGCCCATCGTCTATCGCGGGCAGAATATCGTCAGCCTTACGGTTTTGGCCGGAGCGCTCGGGCTCGCTGTCGCCTTAGTTGTGAATCCTGCGAACGCAATGCTGTTTCCGATCATGGTAGTGGTGGCGCTCTTTTTCGGCGTGCTGCTGGTCACTCCGATCGGCGGCGCGGACATGCCGACGGTCATCTCGCTGTTGAATTCGTACGCAGGCTTTTCGGCGGCGCTGCTGGGATTTGTTCTGAACAGTAAAGTGCTGGTGGTGGCCGGCGCGCTCGATGGATCTTCCGGTTTCGTCCTCTCTGTGATCATGTGCAAAGCCATGAACCGCTCTTTTACGAACGTCATGTTCGGAGCGTTCGGACAGGTGCAGGCGGCCGCGGCGGGCGTTAAGGAAGAACGAGTGGTGCGTAGCGCAACTCCCGAAGACGCGGCCTCGATTCTGGACGCTGCCAACAAAGTTGTCATCGTCCCCGGCTATGGCATGGCGGTCGCTCAGGCGCAGCACAAAGTTCGCGAACTCTACGACATTCTCACCAAGAAGGGAATCGATGTTCGTTTTGCCATCCATCCCGTCGCCGGACGGATGCCCGGCCACATGAACGTGCTGCTCGCGGAAGCCGACATTCCCTACGACCGCCTCATCGAAATGGACGAGATCAACGGCGATTTCCCGCAAACCGACGTCGCGCTCGTTATTGGCGCAAACGACGTCACCAACCCGGCCGCACGTACAGACAAGTCGAGCCCAATCTTTGGCATGCCGATTCTCGATGTCGATAAGGCGCACACCGTCATGGTGATCAAGCGCAGCATGAATCCTGGTTTCGCCGGCATCGATAACCCGCTCTACTACCTCGACAACACGCTCATGCTCTTCGGCGACGCCAAGCAGTTTGTAACTTCGATTGTGCGGGAGTTGAGCGGCGGACACTAACCAAGGGCTATGGCGTCTCTCTGATAGCGTGATATCACAGTGTGTGATATCATGATATCGATGAATCGGAGCGTAATAAATGGCTCAACTTGTGGTTCGCAATATTGAGGACGGGGTGAAGGCACGCTTGCAGCGCCGCGCCAAGCGCAATGGCCGCAGCATGGAAGAAGAAGTCCGCGACATTCTGCGGGCGGCCGTCCATAAGGAAGAAAAGAAATCTGAATTCGGCCTCGGGACGGAACTGGCGGCCTTGTTTGCCGACGATGGACTTGATGCGCCAATTCAGGAACTACGAGGGTTTGAAATCGAGCCGCCTGACTTCGAAGTATGACCATTCTCGACACAAACGTGGTGTCCGAGTTTATGCTGCGTTCACCAAGTCCGAAGGTCATCGGATGGCTCGACAGGCAGCCTCGCTCGTCCCTGTGGACAACGGCGGTCTCGATTTTCGAGATTCGATTGGGCTTGCAGATTATGCCCGGCACCAAACGTCGTGAAGTTCTCAACCAACGATTCGATGAAGTTTTGGCACGCATTAACGAGCAGATTGTTCCTTTCGATACTGAAGCTGCGCAAGAAGCGGCTTCTCTAATGGCCTCCCGAAAAATGCAGGGTCGTCCTCGCGATTTGCGCGACACCATGATCGCAGGTATCGTCGTGGCGCGCCGCGCCAGCTTGGCCACCCGCAATGCCGCACACTTCGATGACATTTCAGCGCCGCTAATCGATCCTTGGAACTGAAGGCCTGAAGGCGCCTCAAAAGACCGGCATGATATTCTATTCACTCCAGCTGCGTACCGTTTGGCGGAAATTCCCCGCAGTTCAGGATCAAGTTTCCTGAAAATGCTTCCCCGCAGAAGCCCGGAAAACGAAGCCCAGAAGAAGAGAAACCAGACCATGCTTTCCGTCAGTAATGTATCCATGCGCTACGGCGCCAAAGTTCTGTTCGATGAAGTCTCGGTGGCGTTCACGCCGGGCAAGCGCTACGGCCTTACCGGGCCGAACGGCGCTGGCAAATCTACGTTTATGAATCTGCTGAGCGGCGAGCTTGAGGCGCAAAAAGGGACGGTCGTGCGTCCGCGCAAGCTCGGCGTGTTGAGCCAGGATCAATTTGCATTCGACGCTTACAGCGCGATCGACACTGTCATCATGGGTAATAAGCGGCTGTGGACGGCCATGCAGGAGCGAGACGCCATCTACTCCAAACCCGAGATGACCGACGAAGATGGCATGAAGCTTGGGGAACTCGAAGGGATTGTCGGCGAAGAAGACGGTTACACTGCCGAAGCCGATGCCGCAATTTTGCTTGATGGATTGGACATACCGGAAGAACTTCACAATCGCAAAATGAGCGAACTGCAAGGTGGACAGAAAGTACGCGTGCTGTTGGCGCAGGCTTTGTTTGGCCATCCGCAGGCGTTGCTGCTGGATGAACCTACGAACAACCTCGATCTTGATTCGATCCATTGGCTGCAAGGATTTCTCAATGCCTACGACGGGGTGGTGATCGCCATCTCGCACGATCGCCACTTTCTTAACAGCATTTGCACGCACATCGCGGATATCGATTACGAGACCATCATTATCTACACCGGATCGTACGACGATATGGTGCTGGCCAAGACGCAAGTACGGTCGCAGATCGAGTCGCAAAACGCGCAGCGCGAAAAAAAGATCTCGCAATTGAACGAATTCATTGCGAGGTTCTCCGCGGGAACGCGATCGAGCCAGGTGCAGTCGCGCCGGAAAGAGGTCGAGCGGCTGCAGGTTACGGAACTTGCGAAATCGAACATCGCGCGGCCGTTCATCAAATTCGAACAGAAGCGGCCTTCCGGCAAGCACATTCTGGAAGTGGAGCACCTCGGCAAGGCGTATGGCGACAAGAAAGTGATTCGCGACTTCACTGCGAGCATCACGCGCGGAGAAAGAATCGCTCTCATGGGCCGCAATGGCGCCGGCAAGACAACACTAGTGAATGCTCTGCTGGCGAATTCGCCGACCACTCCGGAGGCGGAATTGCGCAAGACCAGCAGCTACGATGGGCCGTTCGTTGACTCAGGAAAAGTTATCTGGGGGCATGAAGCCGCGATCGGATATTTCGCGCAAGATCATCGCAGCCTGATCGAAGGCGGCACGACCGTGATGGACTGGCTGCATCAATGGAATCCGGCAGCGGTCGGCGAAGAGATTCGCGGACTACTGGGGCAGATGCTTTTCCAGCGCGACGAAGCAACTAAATCCACCAATGTTCTTTCGGGAGGCGAAGCGGCTCGCTTGCTCTTCTGCAAACTGATGTTGCAGAAACCCAACGTGCTGGTGCTCGATGAGCCCACGAACCACCTCGACCTCGAAGCGATCAACGCCCTCAACATCTCACTGCAACGGTATCAAGGAACGGTTTTTCTGGTGAGCCACGACCACGATCTGATCGATGAAGTTGCCACGCGCATCTGGCACTTCGAAAGCGATCATAAGATTACCGATTTCAAAGGGACCTACGAGGAGTATCAGGCTGCCGTGCCGGTTTAGAGGTCCGGGCAGATATCCCAAAGCGAATGGACCGCGAAAAGATAGGGGCATCTGTTGGCAAACCTTAGCCGCCTTGCAGGCTAAAGCACAGCCCAGCCATGCCCCTGGAGCCCGGGCACTAGAAATTTATGCTCAGTTCGCCATCGAACGAAGCGCCAAGATGCGCCAAAAGGTTTATTCCTTGACATTGCTGCGAGCGGCTGAGGCGCTTGGCGACGGTTTCCCGTCGTAATTTCCCGCTGCACCATGTTCGTTGCATGTAAATCATCCAGGTTCTCCACACGTTTCCACAACGATTCGCTATTGCGTTCCTCGCCGCAATCCGCCGATAATGTCCGCGGGGACGTTATCGCGCGCGCCGGTTGCGCGCATCAAGAGTAAAAGAAGTGTACAGCCGAGCCGATTTACTTCGGATTCTCCACGTCACGCCGCGCCAACTCGCGGGTTGGGAGCGTGCCGGCCTGATTGTTGCCGCCACCAATTACTGTTTTCCCGACTTGCTCAAGATCAAGAAGGTTCGCGACTTGTGCGCCATGAAGGTGCGTCCGGCGGTGATCCGCGAATCGCTCGAGGCCATGCAAAGACAGGCATCGGGCATGGGTAATCCGCTCGTCGATGCCGGAGTTTCGTTCACTAACCGGCATCGGGTAGCGTTCCGCCATGAAGGCAGATTGTTCGAGCCGATCGCAGGTCAGTTCGTGATGGACTTCTCTGCAAGGGAAAAAGTGGTTACCAGCACGCCAATTCCCGATTCTCCTCCCCAAACCAACGAGGCTGCGGTGTGGTTTGCCCGAGGAGTCGCGCTGGAAGAAGATCCAGCAACTCAAACTGCGGCGATGGCCGCCTACCAAAGGGTGCTTGAGTGCGATCCCGCACATGCCGCGGCGCACATTAACCTGGGGACACTCCACTACAATCGCCAGGATTTCACGCTTGCGGAGAAGCATTACCGCGCCGCGCTCGACTCCGATCCCCGTTATGCGCTGGCTTATTTTGACTTAGGGAATGTTCTCGATGAGACTGGCCGGGTGCAGGAAGCCATAAAGACCTACAAGATGGCGATTCAACTCGCCCCTACGTACGCCGACGCGCATTACAATCTCGCGCTTGCCTATGAAAAAACGCGCGAGCCGCGCAAGGCGCTGAAACACTGGCAGGCCTACGTCAAACTGGATACGACCGGACCGTGGTCCGTGCACGCGCGCAATCAAATCCAGCGCATTCTGCAAGCGGATACTTTGAAGCTGGTGCATTCGCGCAAGAAGTAGAGCGTGGGCTAGACGCGCAGCGGTCAGGCCATCATCTGGGTATCGGCGTCTTCGAGCGCGGATTCCTGCACTGGCAGGGACACAATCACTGCCGTCCCGGCTCCATCCGATTTAATCTGCAAGGATCCACCTAACTGCCTTAAGCGTTCGCGCATCCCACGAAAACCCACTCCGGTCCGGCCCGAAGTGCGGAGAGCCAAATTCTGCTCGGGTGAAATGCCTTTGCCGGCGTCTTGAACCTCGACACGAACGCGTTGATTCTCTTTGAACAAGCGGATCGTGGCGCTAGCGCTGCCGGAATGACGATGGATATTGGTGAGACATTCCTGAACCATCCGGAAGATTGCGATTTCCAATTCGTCCGAAAGACGCCCGATTTCCTCGGGTATGTGCAGATCGACTTTAATTTTGCTGCGTTCGGAGAATCCGTCGACGTACCAGCGGAGAGCGGATGCGAGGCCAGCCGCATCCAGAAGCGGGGGGTGAAGCAGATGCGAGATGGTGCGAATCTCCGAACTGATTTGTTCCACCATTAAGCGGCTGTCCCCGAGGGCGCGCAGGGTTGCCGGGTCGAGGTTCCGCGATTGCATCAGAATTGCATCGAAGTTCATGCCCAGTGCGGCCAGAAGCTGCCCAACACTATCGTGTAGTTCGCGCGCAATATGGCGGCGCTCGTCGTCGCGCAACTGCTGCAAGCGCCCGGAAAGTTCACGCAGGCTATCATTGGCCACGTTCAACTCGACTGTCCGCTCCTGCACCTTCCGCTCAAGTTCATCGTGAGCGTGTTGCAACTGGTCCTCGACCCACTTGCGCCGGGAGAGAGAGCGCCGGTTTGACTCGCCAAGCGCAATGATCAATCCAGAAAACAACAGGAACCCGATCATCCCAAAAACGTCTCTCCTGGGATCCTCAAGCGCGAAGCTACGAACCGGAGGCAAGAACCAATACCAGATACCGACCACCGATAACAAGGCAGTCACAATGGATGGACCGAGTCCGCAGTACCAGGCGGAGAACGCGACCGCCGCCCAAACTGTGTGATAGGGGTTATTTTCGCCGAGTAGGGGTGTAAGAAGTTCGCGAAGCAACAACGCAACCATTGCTGCGAGAATCGCTAAGCCGTACCGGCGCGCAATATCATCTTTGTTCCTGCGAGCGATAATGAGTTCTCCCCCAGCAGATGACCTTAGGTCAGTCAAACAGCATTTTTGTGCCCACTCTAAGACCTAAAAATGGTTGTCCCCTGAGTTATCCCAACACTTCCCGCTGCAGACAGTTCTTCTCTGCTTGCAACTTTATTGATTTAGTTTCGATTAGTTCGATCGAGTGACGAAGTTTATCTCTCGACAGCGACCTTGTCAGTGCCTCGCAGAGAATGCATTTCGACAATTTTACCATTGCTCCCGGCAGCTCTGAGTGCGTACATGTTCGTTGCATACTGCAGTTTGGCCTATACAGCAAATACCCTAGGGCAGGATTAACGCCATCCGTGATACCAATTTACTCGTAGTCCCAGCTTCGCCGGTCTGTCGTACCGAATCTTGGGGGATCAATAACAGAAAACAAGGCGCCCCCAGCGTATTCGTGTGACTTCGCGGCTGCATATGGCCTGGGGCGAAGAAATGGCCGGAGATTCCAAGCTAGACCGTAGCGGCTGAAATCCAGGAGAGAGTATGAAGCGTGCGAGTCAAGACTCAGCCATTGCCGTCGCCAACGGCAGATCCGAAGAAAGCGGCAAGAGTAAGAGCAACGGCAATTCGGGGCACCAGACCCAGCCGGATTCGGCTAACCTCAGCGCAATTCTGGCCAGCCTGCAAACCATGCGCGATGGAGACTTCTCGGTGCGCCTACCCGGTTCCTGGACGGGGCTGGCGGGCAAGATCGCCGATACATTCAATTCCATTGTCGCCGCAAATCAGCAAATCGCTGAGGAATTGAAGCGAGTCGGGCAAGTGGTCGGTAAAGAAGGAAGAACCCGTGAGCGCGCCCGCTTTCACGAATCGCGAGGGGCATGGGGCGGCATGGAGGTTTCCGTCAACACTCTGGTGGAAGATTTGCTCAGGCCTACGGCTGGCGTTACGCGAGCAATCGCCGCCGTGGCTCAAGGCAACTTGACGCAAACGGTTCGGCTGGACGTGGACGGGCGTCCGCTGGAAGGCGAGTTTCTCCGCTCTGCAAACATCGTCAATACAATGATTCAGCAGCTCGGCGTATTCACCGCCGAAGTGACCCGCGTGGCGCGCGAAGTCGGTACCGATGGCAAGCTGGGAGGACAGGCGCAAGTGCCCGGAGTCGCAGGTACCTGGAAAGATCTTACGGATTCTGTGAACTCGATGGCCAGCAACCTCACCGGCCAGGTTCGTAACATTGCCGAGGTTGCCACGGCTGTGGCGAGCGGCGACTTGTCACGAAAGATCACGGTCGATGTGCGTGGCGAAATTTTGCAGTTGAAAGAGGCCATCAACACGATGGTCGATCAGTTGCGCTCATTCGCTTCGGAAGTGACGCGCGTGGCCCGTGAAGTGGGAACGGACGGTAAACTTGGCGGACAAGCCGTGGTCGTCGGCGTGGCCGGAACCTGGAAAGACCTTACGGACTCGGTCAACGCGATGGCCGGAAACCTCACGGCGCAGGTGCGAAATATTGCCGAAGTTACCACGGCCGTGGCTCGCGGCGATCTGTCGCGCAAAATTACGGTGGACGTGAAGGGCGAAATTCTCGAATTGAAAGACACCATCAATACGATGGTCGATCAGCTCAACGCTTTCGCCGGCGAGGTCACGCGCGTGGCCCGCGAAGTAGGAACTGAAGGCAAACTGGGCGGACAGGCGCAGGTGCCCGGTGTTGGCGGTACGTGGAAAGATCTCACCGACAACGTCAATTTCATGGCCTCGAACCTCACCGGCCAGGTGCGAAACATCGCCGAGGTGGCGACGGCCATCGCGAACGGCGATTTATCCCGCAAGATCACGGTGGACGTTCGTGGCGAAATCCTGCAGCTGAAAGAAACGCTGAACACGATGGTCGATCAGCTCAACCGGTTCGCCGGAGAAGTAACCCGCGTGGCCCGCGAAGTCGGAACCGAAGGCCGTCTCGGTGGACAGGCCAACGTCCCCGGCGTGGCCGGAACCTGGAAAGATCTCACCGACTCAGTCAACTCGATGGGAGGAAACTTAACCGGCCAGGTGCGTAATATCGCTGAAGTTACCACGGCCGTGGCCCGCGGCGACTTGTCACGCAAGATTACGGTCGACGTGAAAGGTGAAATTCTCGAGCTCAAGAACACCATCAACACGATGGTCGACCAGCTCAACGCGTTTGCTGGCGAAGTAACCCGCGTGGCTCGCGAAGTAGGAACCGAAGGAAAACTTGGCGGTCAAGCGCAGGTACCTGGCGTCGCCGGAACCTGGAAGGATCTCACCGACAACGTCAACTTCATGGCCAGTAACTTGACAGGCCAGGTAAGAAACATCGCCGAAGTCGCAACGGCTGTGGCTCGCGGCGATCTGTCTCGCAAAATCACGGTCGACGTGAAAGGCGAAATTCTTGAATTGAAAGATACGCTGAACACGATGGTCGACCAGTTGCGCTCGTTCGCATCCGAAGTAACGCGCGTAGCTCGCGAAGTCGGAACCGACGGAAAACTCGGAGGGCAGGCCCAGGTGCCCGGCGTCGGAGGAACGTGGAAAGATCTCACGGACTCGGTCAACTCCATGGCCAGCAATCTCACCGGCCAGGTGCGAAACATCGCCGAAGTGGCAACGGCTATTGCCAGCGGCGACTTATCGAAAAAAATCACTGTCAACGTCAGTGGCGAAATTCTGCTGCTGAAAGAAACCATCAATACGATGGTCGACCAACTCAACGCATTCGCCGGCGAAGTAACCCGTGTAGCCCGCGAAGTCGGTACCGAAGGGCGTCTCGGAGGCCAGGCGAACGTCCCTGGTGTGGCCGGAACGTGGAAGGATTTAACCGACTCGGTGAACTCGATGGCTGGCAACTTGACCGGCCAGGTGCGAAATATCGCGGAAGTGACAACGGCTGTGGCTCGCGGCGACTTGTCGCGCAAAATCACGGTCGACGTGAAAGGCGAAATTCTCGAACTAAAAAACACCATCAATACGATGGTCGATCAACTCAACGCGTTCGCCGGAGAAGTGACGCGCGTGGCCCGCGAGGTCGGTACCGACGGCAAACTCGGCGGACAGGCGCAGGTGCCGGGCGTGGCAGGAACGTGGAAAGATCTCACCGACAACGTGAACTTCATGGCCTCGAACCTCACTGGCCAGGTGCGAAACATCGCCGAAGTCGCGACGGCAATCGCAAACGGCGACTTGTCGAAGAAAATTACAGTCGATGTGCGCGGCGAGATTTTGCAGCTGAAAGAAACTTTGAACACCATGGTCGAGCAGTTGCGATCGTTCGCTGCCGAAGTGACGCGCGTAGCCCGAGAAGTCGGTTCAGAAGGCCGGCTTGGCGGCCAGGCGAACGTCTCCGGCGTGGCCGGAACGTGGAAAGACTTGACCGATTCCGTGAACGCCATGGCCGGAAACCTTACTGGCCAGGTGCGAAATATCGCGGAAGTGACAACAGCGGTGGCTCGCGGCGACTTGTCCCGCAAAATCACGGTCGATGTGAAAGGCGAAATTCTCGAACTAAAGAACACCATCAACACGATGGTCGATCAGCTCAACGCCTTCGCTGCCGAAGTTACTCGCGTAGCTCGCGAAGTGGGAACCGAAGGGAAACTCGGAGGACAGGCGCAAGTACCGGGTGTCGCCGGAACGTGGAAGGATTTAACCGACAACGTCAACGTGATGGCCGCCAACCTCACCGAGCAGGTACGCGGCATCGTCAAAGTGGTGACCGCCGTCGCCAGCGGCGAACTGGCTCAGAAGCTGACGGTGAACGCGAAGGGCGAAGTCGCGGCCCTCGCAGAAACCATCAACAACATGACGGACACGCTCGCCACCTTCGCCGACCAGGTGACGACTGTGGCTCGCGAAGTCGGTGTGGAAGGCCGTCTTGGCGGACAGGCCAACGTTCCCGGTGCGGCAGGAACCTGGAAAGATCTGACGGGCAACGTGAACCTGCTGGCGGATAACCTGACCAACCAGGTGCGCGCAATTGCCGAAGTCGCAACCGCCGTGACTAAGGGCGACTTGACCCGGTCGATTCAGGTGGAAGCCAGCGGAGAAGTGGCGGAGTTGAAAGACAACATCAACACCATGATCGACAACCTCCGTCTTACGACCGACCGCAACACCGAGCAAGACTGGCTCAAGACGAACCTGGCCCGCTTCACGGGAATGCTGCAAGGTCAGCGCGATCTGACCACGGTAGGACGCATGTTGCTTTCAGAACTCGCTCCACTGGTCAATGCGCAACAGGGCGTCATCTACCAGATGGGCGGCGAAGAATCGGCGGAGATGACGCTGCTTTCGGCCTTTGCCGGGGACGGAGAGGATGGCCACCTGCGCCGGCTGAGACTTGGCGAAGGATTGGTCGGCCAATGCGCATCAGAAAAACGGCGCATGCTGATCAGTGATCTTCCACCGAATACCATCGCGATCCGCTCCGGTCTGTTTGAAGCGGTTCCGCGAAATGTCATCGTTCTGCCAGTGTTGTTCGAAGATCGAGTGAAGGCTGTGATAGAACTGGCGTCGCTCGGCGCCTTCACCACCTCTCAGCTTGCATTTCTCGAGCAACTGACTGCCAGCATCGGCATCGTGCTGAACAGTATCGAAGCCACGATGCAGACGGAGGGCTTGCTGAAGCAATCGCAGCAACTGGCAACTGAACTTCAGGTTCAGCAGAAGGAATTGCAGCAGACCAACGAGCAGCTCGCGCAAAAGGCGCAACAGCTGGCCGAACAGAACGTCGAAGTCGAACGCAAGAACCAGGAAATCGAGCAGGCCCGCCGCGCTCTCGAAGAAAAAGCCAAAGAGCTGGCGCTTACTTCGAAGTACAAATCAGAATTCCTGGCGAATATGTCGCACGAGTTGCGTACGCCGCTCAACAGCATTCTGGTGTTGGGCCAGCAGCTCAGCGACAATCCCGATCGCAATCTCACACCCAAGCAAGTCGAGTTTGCGCGCACCATTCACGGCGCTGGCACCGACTTGCTCAACCTGATTACCGATATTCTCGATCTATCGAAGATCGAATCGGGCACGGTGTCGGTGGAAGCGGAAGAAGTATTCTTCGCCAGCCTGCTGGATGCGGTGGGACGTCCGTTCCGTCACGAGGCCGAGAACCGGCATCTGGGCTTCGAGGTACACAGCGATGCCCAGTTGCCGCGAAGTGTGGTGACCGATTCGAAGCGCTTGCAGCAAGTGTTAAAGAATCTGTTGTCCAACGCGTTCAAGTTCACCGAAGTCGGCCGTGTTCGGCTCGCGGTTAGTCCGGCCAGAGATGGCTGGAGCGAAGATCATCCGATCCTGTCAAAAGCCGCGGCGGTTGTGTCATTCGAGGTTTCCGACAGCGGAATCGGCATTCCGATCGAGAAACAGAGAATCATTTTCGAGGCCTTCCAACAGGCGGACGCCGGTACGAGCCGCAAGTACGGCGGAACTGGCCTGGGTCTCGCCATCAGCCGCGAGTTAGCGAGCCTGCTCGGCGGAGAAATCCAGTTACGAAGCGCTCCGGGCCGTGGCAGCACTTTCACTCTCTATCTGCCGCAAACCTACGTGGGGCCGTCAACCATGAGCGCTGCGGCGGCTGCTGCCGAAAGCAGGCTGCCCATGGCAGTTTCGCCGGCGCAATTGTCGGTGGTGGAGCATCCGATTGAAAAGATTCCCGACGATCGGGAGAACCTGCAGCCGGATGATGCCATCTTGCTCATCGTGGAAGATGATCCTCATTATGCGCGGGTGTTGTGCGATCTTTCGCGCGACAAGGGCTTCAAGGTTCTGGTAGCCGGTCGTGGAGCGGAAGCGCTGCAACTCGCTCAGGAATACCACCCCACTGCTGTCTCGCTCGATGTCTTCTTGCCCGATATGCTGGGATGGACGGTGCTGAATCATTTGAAACAGGACCCCGCCACGCGTCACATTCCAGTTCAGATGCTGACGCTGGACGAAGATCGCCACCATGGACTGGCGCGAGGGGCGTTCGCATTTGTGACGAAACCTACAACCCCGGAAGGCTTGGATGTCGCGCTAGACCGGATTAAGGAATATTCCGCTCCGCGACGGAAACGGTTGCTGGTGGTCGAAGATAACCCGGCCGAGCAGCTTAGCATTCGAGAATTGCTGGGTTTTGACGACATCGACGTCATGGTCGTGGCAACCGGTGAGGAGGCGGTCAAAGTTGTCAGGAAAGAGGCGTTCGATTGCGTTGTGCTGGATCTGCGATTGCCGGATATATCCGGGTTCGAAGTTCTCGAGCGCTTCCGCGATACGCCGGAATTGGGCGATTTGCCGGTGGTGGTTTTCACCGGGAAGGAACTCTCTCCGGAAGAGGATGCACGTTTGCACTCCCTAGCGCGCAGCGTCGTGGTGAAAGGCGTAGAATCGCCCGAACGCCTGCTCGATGAAACCGCGCTGTTTCTGCATCGAGTGGTTTCCGACCTGCCGTCGGAGAAGCAGAGAATGCTCGACCGGTTGCATCGCTCGGACGATGCGTTGGTGGGAAAGAAAGTGTTGATCGTCGATGATGACGTACGCAACATCTTCGCGTTGAGCAGCGTGATCGAGCGGCGCGGCATGACGGTGATCACCGCGGGAACGGGAAGGGAAGCGATCTCCAAGTTGGAGTCGACTCCCGAGGTCGCGATTGTGCTGATGGACATCATGATGCCGGAGATGGATGGCTACGAAACCATGCAGGTGATCCGGCAGAATGATTCCTTCCGGCGATTGCCCATCATTGCGTTGACCGCGAAGGCGATGAAGGGCGACCGGGAAAAGTGCCTCGAGGCCGGAGCATCGGAGTATCTGGCGAAGCCGGTGAATACGGAGCAATTGCTCTCCTCGTTGCGTATGTGGCTGCACAGGTAGCAGAGTCATTCGATTATGGAAACTGCGATTGCGCCGGGGTGCATCGAAAAATCAATGGTGACGCATGAGCAAGTCAACATTTTGATGGTGGACGATCAGCCGGGCAAACTGCTGAGTTACGAGGTAATGCTGCAGCCGCTAGGCGAGAACCTGATCCAGGCCAACTCTGCCAAGCAGGCCCTCGAGCTACTCTTGAAAACCGAAGTCGCCGTAGTCCTGATGGACGTAAGCATGCCGGAGCTTGATGGTTTTCAACTGGCGGCCATGATCCGGGAACATCCGCGCTTTCAGAAAACTGCGATCATTTTCATCTCAGCGGTACATCTGACAGATTTGGATCAACTCAAGGGATACGAACATGGCGCCGTGGATTACATCTCGGTTCCCGTGGTCGCGGAGCTGCTGCGTGCGAAGGTGAGAGTCTTTGCCGACTTACATCGAAAAACGCGGCAACTGGAAGCGCTGAATCGTGACTTAGAGCAGCGCGTTTCCGATCGCACCGAGGAATTAGCCAATAAAGCGGAATTGTTATTGCAGTTGAATGCTGAACTGGTGAGCAAGAACCGAGAATTAGACGCCATTGTCCACACCGCGCCGGATATTATTTTCAGCCGCCAGGCCAACGGTGCGCGCGATTACATCAGCGACCGATTTTATGATTACACCGGATCCGATCCAGGTGCGGGCAAAGGATTTGGCTGGCTCAATTACGTGCATCCTCAGGACAAAGACGAGGCAACGACGAAGTGGACCCGCTCGGTCGAGCTGGGAACGAATTACGAAGCCGAATTTCGTATGCGGTCCAAGGACGGAGACTATCGCTGGTTTCGGTCGCGTGCGGTCCCCATTCGCGATGATAATGGAGACATCGTCAAATGGTACGGCACTTGCTCCGACATCCACGACAGTAAAGTGCTAGAGCAATCGATTCGCGACAATGCGGCCGAACTCGAAAGAATGGTCGATAGCAGGACTGACGAACTGCGGCGCCTCTCGGTACGGCTTATGACGATGCAGGACCAGGAGCGCCGGCGCATTGCGCGCGATCTACATGATGGCCTGGGCCAGGAGCTTGCGGTAGCCAAGATGGTGGTGGATAAGATGATGTTGCAGAAACCGGCTTCGTTACAAAGTGACGGATGGTCGCAGGCCAGCGTCATTATTGAACGGGCTATTCAGCAGGTTCGGACCATGTCGCATCTGCTTCATCCACCTTTGCTCGACGAGGTTGGTTTGTTGTCGGCCCTTAATTGGTTTGTGGAGGGATTGGCGAAACGCAGCGGAATTGAGGCGTCGCTCGATGTGCAGCCTGGAGATTTCCCCCGGCTTTCCAGTGGCGCAGAGACCGCAGTTTTCCGTATCGTGCAAGAAGCTCTAACCAATGTCTTTCGTCATTCAGGCGCAAGAAAGGTGTGGATTACCTTGAGCCAGAAAGACGGGCAGATTACGGTCGGGGTGCGTGACGACGGGAAAGGCATTGCACAAAGCATTGCCGACCTGCGGCCCGATAGCGTTGGAGTGGGCATCGGCGGCATGCGCCAGCGCGCCAAGGAGTTTGGGGGAGATCTGCGGCTGGCCAATGCCAGTCCCGGTACGCTTGTGGAACTAACGATGCCTTCCAGTGGCGTTCTGCGCGAATCTGCTGCTGTCTTGCAGTCGTAAGCTCGCGCCGAGCCTTCCAAACATCTTTATGATGCTTTGCTGTCTGGGTGTTTGTCTGTTCGCACTCCTCGCTATTTCACTTGTGTTTTCAATCCATAATCTGGCGCTTGCATTTCCCGTTCGATTGCCATAGGCATGTACCGATTTGCCGGCCTCCCAATAGAGTTTTTTACTGATTGGCTTTGCCTGGAGCTTGGTCCATTCTTTTCCTGGCGACCTGCAGAAGTTTCGTGATCTGCCCTACACGAAGCGACTTCGGAACAGAATATCGCTCAACCTCCGGAGACCCGATGGCGACAATCGTCTGCGTATTTGGAATTTACCCAAGTCGAAGCGCAGTGGAGGCTGCGGTCAGGGGTTTTAAGGATGCGGGACTGCCATCGTCAGAGATTTCCCTCGTTATGCCTGAGACCCGCGCCTTTCAGGAAATGATCACGAAAAACGATGCGAAGGCCCCGCAAGGCGCAACAGGCGTTGGTTCAGCAGTTGGAGGAGCGCTGGGGTGGTTGACTGGAGTCGGTGCATTGACGCTGCCTCGGCTCGGTCCGGTAATTGTTGCTGGACCTTTGGTACCGGCCCTTGCCGGAGGTCAAAGCGATTTCTCGAAATCGCTATCCGCGTTAGGAGTGCCTGAAGTTCAGGCCGCCCGTTACCAACAACGTTTGCGGAGTGGCGGCGTTATGGCAGTAATTCACAGCCAAACGGTAGAGCAATTCCAGCAAGCCAGAGAGATCATGGAAATTACCTGTGCCGAGGAGATTACTCCCACCCGCGATTGTTTCAGTGAGCGCGCCAGTTCGGCTGCCTAACCACCTACGTTTTTGCTTGGCTCACCAGTGTCTTATGGAGAAACTTTGGTCGAACTCGCGCATTGTCCGCCGGTACTGTGGAAACTGTATGCGATTTGCTGCCCCTCGGGATACACATTACAGCCCGATACCGATGGCACTGAATCGCTCGCACCGTTAACTTTACGCAGGTAAGGAAATTTTGACGGTTGCTCGCTTCGAGCACAGAGAGGTTTCAACAATGGCAAAACATATGAGTTCCCGTTTACCGAGAATGGTTCTGGTGCTCGGTGCAAGTTGTCTACTGTTCGCAGGAATGGCTTTCGCGCAGGACAAAGATGCGGACTCAAACTCGAATTCCAATGCGGATGCGAAGCAGTACGAGCCCAATCCAAACGAATCGAACATACAGAAGCGGATTGATGCCTCGGCGCGAGTTCTAGACTCGATCATGGGCGTAAAAGATAAAGCTATTCCAGACAAGATCATGAAGGATGCGAAGTGCATCGCAGTGATTCCTTCCATGGTCCGAATTGCGGTCGGTTTCGGTGGCGAACACGGCAAGGGTGTGGCTACCTGCCGCCTGCAAAGTGGACACTGGAGCTCACCGGCACCCATCTCGATCACTGGCGGCAGTTGGGGTTTGCAGATCGGCGGACAGGCAGTCGATCTCGTGCTCGTGGTGTTGAACAAGCACGGCATGGACGCCCTTCTCGCAGATAAGTTCAAAATCGGCGCCAATGCCACGGCAGCTGCTGGTCCGGTCGGACGCGATGCGGGAGCAGATACGGACTGGAAGTTCAAAACCGATATGTTGACCTACTCGCGGGCGCGAGGAGTCTTCGCAGGTGTCGATCTCAGCGGCTCAGTTATCAGCCAAGACAAGGATGAGACGCGAGTTCTGTACGGAAAATTCGTGCCGTTTGCCGAAATCCTGAATGGAAGGATACATCCTGCTGCAGGTGAGAGCGACACCAGGTTCGAAGCGGCTGTTCGCAAATATTCGGAGCAGGCGAGAGGACGAGAGCATGGTGAGTTGAACAAAACGTCGACCACCGAATCGGCAAGTCGGTAAGTACGAATGATGTCTCTGGACTTGGGCCCGGTTGTCAAAGCTCCCGGGCCTTTTTATCAACGGCAAAAACGACAGACCTAGAGAGAGGAGAACTAAATGTCAACGATTCTTTTGATTCTTTTAGTCCTGTTGTTAATCGGAGCGCTTCCCGCCTGGCCGTACAGCCGTGGTTGGGGTTACTACCCTAGCGGCGGTCTTGGCTTGGTGGTGGTTGTTCTGCTGATTTTGGTTATCGCCGGCAGATTTTGAACAACAGGACTGAGATCGAAATGCAAATCTCGACTCGTTGCCATAGAGGTCAACGAAATGTGAATGGATGTTACGCAATTTCGGACGATCGCTTTGCTGGCCGAAATTATCGAGAGATCGACGTTTTAGCGCAAGAGGATATTTGCAAATGTGGTTTGAGGTTATGAAAGGTGAAACTGATTTCACAAACCGCTTCCTGCTTGGAGGCATCCAAACGAAGCAGGAATTTTTGTCAGGTCCGGGGGAGCATCAATGTTGAATCAGCAAGATTCACGCCACGCTGCGCTGCTTCAATTTTCGCCACCATCAGTTCTTGAAAGAGTCTACGGCCGAAGCCAAACTGCGCGGCCTTTGCAGACGAATGCACGTTCGCGCGCGGAAAGTGTGCTTCCCCCAGAGGCTATCTGGGGCCAGTACAACAACTACCGATCCAATGGCTTGGTCGGCTCGGTGATTTTCCACATTGTTGTGATCGGTTTGATTCTCGGCGGCACCATCTTCGGGCATCAGGTTGTTCAGAAAGTTCATCAGCAAGAAGAGGTCACTTTAATCGCACCGTCACCCGATTCATACGCGCTGCCGGTCGCGAAGAAACTAGTAAGCGGCGGCGGTGGCGGCGGCGATCGCGATCGCATACGCGCTTCTAAAGGAGCATTGCCCAAGCCTGCGGTTGAGCAGATTACTCCGCCGCAGATCGTGTTGCGCAACGATCATCCGAAGCTTGCAGTTGCACCCACAGTTGTTGTCCCGCCTCAAGTGCATCTGGCAGAGAATCACATGCCAACTTTTGGCGTTCCATCGAACGCCCCGCTTCCATCAGCTCCGCCTTCCAATGGAATTGGATCAGGCGGCGGTATTGGTTCCGGATCCGGCGGCGGAGTTGGGGTTGGCCACGGGGCCGGCGTAGGAACCGGCAGCGGCGGAGGCATTGGAGGCGGAGTTTACAAGGTCGGCGGAGGAATCTCAGCTCCTCAGGCCATCTCGACGCCCGATCCTGAGTATACCGAAGAAGCTCGCAATGATAAGACCGAGGGAACCTGCATTTTGTGGATGATCGTGGACGATCACGGGAACCCGCGCGATATTCGCGTAGTGCGAGGACTGGGGCATGGACTGGATGCCAAAGCCATAGAAGCGGTGAAGCAGTGGAAATTCCAGCCTGCCGAAAAAGACGGTCACCCGGTAAATGTGCAGATTAGCGTTGAGGTCGGGTTCAAGCTTTATTGATGCATAACGTTTACACATAATCTGAGCGTTAAGTTGTGAGTTTCCTGGAGAGCTGATCTGTGCCGGAGCCCCGAATGGCTTTGGAGCAGGAAAGCTCTCCTTTTCAATTAGGTAAAGGGATTTCCGCCACAGCAATGCCTTCGCTGGGAATCGCCAAACGATGCTGCATTGACCTCATAAACACCGTACAGCAAGTCTGAGATTCAATTACAGGAGCACCCCGATGGGAGGGGCAGTGCAATGCCGCTAGTCTCATTTTGGACGCTGATGCTCTCAACGCAAGGCGAGAAGACAGCGTTTCCTAGTTCGACCTAAGGAGAGACCCAGTGGCAACCTTCGCAGTTTCCGCAACAGCCAATGCGATTCCGGTGCGAGAAGAAACCAACCGCGACGACTCAGAACGAAGCCTGGTTCAGCGTGCGCAAAGCGGCGACGAGCAGGCATTTGCCACGCTCTTCCAGCTTCACAAAAAGCGCGTTTACTCCGTATGCCTGCTTATGACGAAGGACGTAGCGGAGGCGGAAGACTTAACTCAGGAAGCTTTCCTTCAGGTGTTTCGCAGCGTGAGTTCATTCCGGGGCGACTCGGCATTTTCCACATGGCTATACAGGGTGGCGGTAAACACGGTGTTGATGAAGCTACGCCGGCGAAAGGCGCCTCCCATTGTTTCGTTGGACGAACCGGTGTCGGCGGAATCGCCATCCCTTCGGCGCGACATCGGGAATCCCGATCCCCGCCTTTCAGGTGCCATCGATCGCATCGCACTGCGGCGGGCTATGCAGGATCTCCCTGAAGGCTGCAGAAAGATTTTCGCTCTCCACGAAGTGGAGGGATATCAGCATCACGAGATCGCCCAGATGTTGGATTGCTCAGTAGGAAACTCAAAATCGCAATTGCACAAAGCCAAGATGAAGATGCGCGATTTGCTGTTTCCGAAACGCCGAATCCTGCGCCGGTCGGCGAACCAGGCCACCGAGCCAATGGCCTAAGCAAAATGTTTCGGTTTGGCAGGCTCTTCGCGCAATGAGCGACGTGTTGAATTAGCTGATGACGGTTCGGGACCGAAGAAAGGACACGGCTGTGGGGTTAGGTGCGATTGTAGTGCCGGGGGAGCTTTCCAGGAATGCCCCTGAGGGAATCGCGCCTAGCACGGGCTCGCTCTTTTCCGACTCCCTGGCTTATCTCGAAGTTGCTGGCCGCTCGACGATTGAAAGAACGATCGAACGCTTCGTCAGGGCTGAGGTGGATGCGGTTTCGGTTTTGCAGGATGAGGCGGGATCCCGCGGGGTGAAACCCTCCTTTACCGCATTCGAAAACGTGGAATTTCAAACGGTGCCCGACCCATATCCTGCGATTCGACAGAAACTGCAGGAATATTCGCAAAGCGGTATTGAACATTCGTTCTTGCTTTTCGGCAACATCTATGCGGAAACCGATTTGCTCGATCTTTTTTATTTCCATCGCGAGGCGCGGCGGAATGCGACCCGAACCTTAAACCGCGAGGGAGCGTTGGATCTGTGGGTTGTGGATTGCCTGAAGGCGCAAGATTCCGATTTAGGCGCACTGTTTTCACAGCCAAAAACAACCGGCAGTTCGTATTTCATCCGCGAGTATGTCAACCGCTTAACGACTTTCCGCGAATTGCGCCGGCTGGCGTCCGACTTGCTGCAAGGGAGATGCGTAGCACGGCCATCCGGCAGAGAAGTAAAGCGCGGTATTTGGATCGACGAGGGAGCCGAAGTTCATCGCTGGGCGCGCGTGGTCGCTCCGGCGTATATCGGGCGCGCTTCGAAGATCATGCAAGATACCTTAATCACGCGGCAAAGCAGCGTCGAGAAGAATTGCTGTGTCGATTACGGCACGGTCGTGGAAGACAGCTCGATTCTGCAAAACACCGAAATCGGCATTTGCCTCGACGTCTGCCATGCCATCGCCAATGGAAATAAACTTTTGAGCCTGGATCGGGATGTGGTGATCGAAATCTCCGATCCGGCCGTCATGCGGTCCAACTACCCGCTGCCTAAGCCTGCAACGGCCCGGAAGTGGGCAAGTAACATTTCGCTGTTCAACCGTCGTAAGCAACGCCAAACAACGCCAGCCGGATTACAACCAGCGGGTTCAGCGCCAGAGCGACGCGGGTTCGAAATCAATTCAATGAAGGGGTAACTCAATGTCTAGCAAAGGTCCAGTCATCGTCATGGAAGCACCGGAGAAGTTGAATCATTCAGAAGCGCAGGCGTTCCTGGCCGAATTGCAGCCACTGCTGCAGTCCGATCGTCCGCGGATCGTTCTGGATTGTTCGCAGGTCCAACATATGGATAGTGCCGGGATCGAAATGCTCCTCAGCAGCATGGGAGAGGCGATGAAACGCGATGGGGACATTAAGCTCGCGAATCTGTCGCCCGCTTCGGCCGCGATACTGGAACTGATGCGAGTTGACAGGCTGTTTGAAATATTCGAGACCGCAGAGGAAGCGACTCGAAGCTTCCAGACGGTTGCATTGCCTGAAGTAACGCCGACCTTGCCCTGGTATTCCTCAGGGTATGGATTTGCCGATCTGAAATCCGCCAGCTAGGCGAGATCTTAGGCTTCTGTTGGCCAACTTGAGGTGGGCAATGAAGAAATTAAAAAGTCTTCTGGTGCCGGTGCTGTGCGGTAGCTTTTTTGTATTCGGCTCCGGCTTTGTATTGCCAGGGGTCGCGCAGCAGGCGTCAACCGTCATATCGGGAGGGTCGGCTGGCGGGGCGAAAAATTCCGAGCGCCAGACGGGAGTGAATCAGCTCCCGGACAGTCCAGACGCAACCATTGCGCAAACGCAATCTCCTACGTTTTCTCAGGAGGCGCAGTCGCAAGCCGCGCCGAGCCAAACTACGGCAAATCAAACTACGCCGAACCAGAGTTCTTCAAGTCAGACTTCTCCAAATCCGGCCCCGACTCAGAGGCCAGTAGGCACTGCTGCGGCAGAGGCCCCAAATACGAGCGGGATCGCTGCTTCCGAGCCGGCTGGAGTGGCAATCGCTCCTGCGAAGCAGCGCCGCGCGCGCACCATCATCATCAGGACAGGAGCCATCATCGGAGCCGCTGTTGCCGTAGGAGTGGTCATCGGGCTAACCGAAGCGACGGGCAGCAAGCCACCGGGAGCCCGTTAGCTTGAGGACACAAGGAGCAATGCAGTCCGAACGAGTGAAGATCGTCAGCTTTTCTGGAATCGACGGAGCCGGTAAGAGCACGCAGATCCAGGCGCTCGCAAACTGGCTTCGCTCCGCAGGGTTCAGTTTGAAGCAGCTCAGCTTTTGGGACGATGTCGTGATGTTTTCGCGCTTCCGCGAGAAGACCAGCGAAAAGGTTTTCAAGGGCGAGCACGGCATCGGATCGCCAAACAGACCGGTTAACCGACGCGATAAAAACGTGACCTCATGGCCGGTAACGAGCGCTCGTTTTTGTCTTTATCTCTTCGATGCTCTCAGTGTCTGGCGAAAAGTTCGGCAAGAAAGAAAGGGCGCGGCCGATGTCGTAATCTTCGACCGATATATCTATGACGAACTTGCCAATCTTCCAGTGCAGCGCTGGGGGACGCGAATGTTTCTTTCTCTCGTGTTGCGAATCGTTCCCGTCCCCGATGTGGCTTATGTGATCGATGCCGATCCGCTGGCCGCTCGTCAGAGAAAGCCTGAATATCCTATCGAGTTCATTCGCAAGAACCGCGAAGCCTATCTGAACCTCAGCTCTCTTATTCCTGGTATTACCGTGATCGCGCCTCTCGCGATCGAAGACGCGGAAACGAGAGTCAGAGAAGTGTTCTTAAAGAACATTTCTGTTCCTCATGAGTATCTCGCCGGCTTGCCGGCCGTGCAGTGAACTCCATTGCACATGGATTGAAATCTAGAATGGGTTCAATCGCTTTTCACGAGCCAACATCTGTTCTATCAAGCACATCGAATACCGGGGCGAATTTGTAGACCGGAGAGAGAATGAAAATTTGTCTGGTAACCACTTTTCCACCCAGCCAGGGCGGACTGAGCGAATACGGCCTGCACATTGCCCAGGAATTGACCCGGAATCCGTTTCTCAGCGTCACAGTTCTTGCCGACCAGATCTCAACTAACGAGCCGGAACTGGAGGGTTTTTCCGTCATACGCTGCTGGTCTTTCGACGACCCGCGAACGGTGTTTCATCTTTTGAAGATGCTGCGAGAGTTGAAGCCGGATGTGGTTTGGTTCAACTTGCTGTTCAGCACTTTCGGGCGTAACCCTTTTAATGCTTTTCTGGGTTTGCTGACGCCGTTGCTGGCGCGCATGAGTGGATGCTACACGCATGTGACTCTGCATCACCTGATGGATACAGTCGACCTCAAAGATGCGGGAGTGCGGCACGCGCGAGCTTACCGCTGGGCTGGAGCCCTTGCGACCAGGATGTTGCTGATGTCGAACTCAGTCTCCGTACTGATGCCCGGCTATCGCAAGATCCTGCACGAAAAATATGGGCGGGACAATGTGCATCTCCGTTCCCACGGCATTCTAACTACGCGGCCGGAGTATCCGGACTTTGCGCGGCGCGGAAATCCCGAGCACCGCATTCTTGCATTCGGAAAATGGGGAACCTACAAGAGGCTGGAGCTCATGCTCGAAGGCTTCGAAATTATTTCCAGAGTTCTGCCGCATGCCAGACTCGTCATCGCCGGAGGCGACCATCCTCAGGCGGCCGGCTATGTTAATTCAGTGAGAGATAAATGCGCTGGGAATCCGAACATTGAGTTCACCGGATACGTGCCAGAAGCAGCGTTACCAGCTCTGTTCCAGAGCGCGACGGTTGCGGTCATGCCCTATTCGTCCTCCACCGGTTGCAGCGGAGTTGCGCACCTTGCATGCGCCTACGGCGTGCCGATTGTGTGCGCCGATCTTGTCGATTTCCGGCAGATGGCCGATGGCGAAGAGATCGCGATTGAGTTTTACACCCCTGGCAGCGCGCAAGACCTGGCGAGCTGTCTGGTACGTTTCCTGATGAATCCGGCGAGGCAGGAAGAAATGGCGGCGCAAAATTATTTCAGTGCGTTGCGCATGACTATGCCCACCATTGTCCTCAAGTACCTGAGGCACTTCGAGCTTGACCAAAGAGCGGAAATTTTACGGCAAGTCACCCGCTTCCGTAGGCTGCCGAGTTGGGTTCCTTCGAAAGCGCGGCTGTTGCGGCGAATGACCCGCAACTCTGCCGGGTTGGCTTACCGTCCGGCGGTGCATCGACCTGCCGCGACCCGAGGCCGCGGCAAGCCATTACTGCACGATGACGTTAACAATAGCGGAAAGTTGCGTAGCGCTCGATTCCCCGTCGATGGTGATGGGATAGGTAACCGCGGTGTGAGTGGTATTGCTGCCGATGGCAGTCTTGATCGCAGTGCTTGGCGCAGCACTGCCTCCACAGGAGGAGCTGACCATTCCGATGCCGATGAACGCAACGATGGCGAGCGCCTGCATCCTGCGCCGCCCCTCAGCGCTTCCCATGATGACGAAGCCGAAGATTCCGAACGACAAAATCCAGCTGGCGTAGATTGCGCTCCCTCTTTTCCGCTGCTCCGCGTTCATCCTCCGAACGGCAACGGTAGAGATGGTAAGAGTTGAAGTTGCCTTTCCAGTCCCCGGCGTAATGCTGCTTGGCGAGAACGAGCAACTCAATGTGCTCGGCAGGCCAGTGCACGAGAGTGCGATCGGGCTGCCTGAGGCTCCGGATTGCATTGCGGCCGTCACGGTGACAGTTCCGGATTGATCGATTGGAACGGTTACATCGGTCGGAGATGCGGTGAACGATATGGTTGTCGGTACAGGGGGTGGTGGCGTGTTGGAAATTGTACTCGGACACGTAGGACTATAGTTGACCGCGTTAGTGATCTGATTGGAGAACGAGGGCGCACCTACTGCCTGCAGGAAGAGCTGGTAATTTCCCGTGGGAACGGGGAAGCTGCACAGGTTCAGCGAGTGCACTCCAGAGGCAATGTCTGTTAGCGACATTAAATTTTGACCGTCGGTGCTGATGTAGATCTCGTAGTGGTCAACTGTGTTTTCATCTCCGCTGATTGCCCACTGCAATGAGTTTGAACTAACAGACGGAGTGAGCGAAAAACAGTTGGCGATTCCGGTCTCGATTTCTGTGGCTTCCTCATAATCATTCCAGGTCACGATCTGCATATACGGAAGCGGTTTTCCGGAGTTGTAAAGCCCATTGATTTCCGAAAACGTTTGCAGCCATGTCTGGCCGCATTGTTGCGACATGATCCGGTTCGATCCCCACGAGGCATACTTGTCGTTGAATCCCTTGTAGGTTGCGCCAAACGTCTGCTCATTGGGATAAGCCATGCCCGTCTGGTAGAAACTCGTGAGATAGGGCAATCCGTAATCGCTCGCGGTCGGCATGACCCAGGAGTAGCTGCCCGCCGTGAGATCGGCGGTAAAACCGCTGTTGTTTTCGAAAATTAATATCGGTTGGGTGCTCATTTCGGCAAGGGCAGCGTTCCAACTCACCGAAGGATAGGAAAGATTTACGTTGAACTGGGTGATCATCGGCTTCCCATCGATCTTCATGTATGCCGGCGAAGGGAAGTAGGTTTTTTCGATGTATTGCAGATCGTTGACCAGCGCCTGCTGCGGCGAACATCCGCCGCAGGAATACCACTCGATGGCCCCCTTGTCGATCATGATGGCAAAAGTGAACCCAGGATGGGTCTCGGCCTGCGCCATGATCTGCAGCGCCGCTTGATCCAGCGGATTCCCGGATCCATACCAATCGAGGATCACACCATCGATTCCACGGCTCACCATGTCATTAATTTGATTGGCAACTTCGGTGGGGTCGGTCGAGTTATATCCGATGTTCATATGGTTCGATTGTCCGAACCACAGGACCATGTGGGCGTAAACCTTCGTCGTATTGCCAGAATAAAGCAAGTTGTGAACGTCGACCTTGCTGACATTTCCTGCGCCGAGGTCGCCATTCGAAAGGCTGGTGAACGAATTCGCGGCGCTGGTGTTATTGGAGGTCTGGGCGGTTAGAGTTGTGGTTGGAACTACATAGGGTGAGTTTGCAGCGAACAGGGTGGGGACTGCGAGAAGCAGAACTCCGACTGCAAGAGCGACTCTTCGCATCGGTCCTCAGGGGCTCTGTAATCGAGGATCTTGCCGGCCGCAAAAAGGGAAGGCGCCCGCCTGTAGATTTCCTCTTTGCTGACCTTGAATTTTTAGCTTTCTGGGTCTTGCTGGACGTGCTGGGAACGGAGTGAGCTTACTTCGAAAGGTTTTTTTACGGAAGATTACAATGGGCTAAGAACCTTAGTGTTAACACCTGAGTACCAAGCTAGTTACGGCTTTGGTGAGAAAGCTGCGAGGGGCGGCACCAATTCGGAATTGGTCCTTAAATTCCGAAATCGGTTTTAAAGAAGTGCCTGCTAGAGTCTGAGTTGTTTGGTCTACGGCTGGTTCGGGGGATTCACGGTTAAACTGCGCGCGACGTAACGGTTTCCGTCAAAACAAGTGAGGACTGTTACTTCAGCGGATTCGCGCAGGTTTTCATCGGGCTGGATCAATGCTGGGTCGAAAGATATCTCGTAGGTCTTGTTGTCGGTCGACGAGGTTATGGCCAAGAGGCCAAGGCGAAGGTCGAGACCGGTGACACGGCCGACAAACGTAAAACTTCCTCCGGGAACGGCAAGCACAGAAATTTCACTCGCTACATCCTGGCCATTCTGTTGCGGACCAAATTTGACGCTCACCAACGTTCCTGGGACAAGCTCACCGGTGGGCGCAGAGTGGTCCGCATAAACGATTTTGGTTTGCGAATTCACGCGAACTTTCATTGGCCGAGGCGAAAGCGCATCGCGCAGAACCAAGGCTCCGTTGTCTCTGCGATAGCTGGTGACGGTTCCCTGGCTTTCGCCGGCGACCACCGCATTTCTGAGACGAATGTTTTTCGCAAAGACCATGTCGCCATCGAGAATCGTGTCGACGTAGACACGATCTCCCTGGTGCAAATCTTCAGTGGAACCCAGCGCGGTTCCTAAATAGATACGCGTGCGCGGATCGAAGAAGATTTTTACCTTTCCTCCGCCGAAGGGTTGGACAGTGATCTCATCCTGTATGCGATCGAGCTTCTGAACCGTTCCGCCAATCAAAGTAGCTTTGGCCGGCGGTAGAGAAGGGAGGTCGGGGAGTAGGCTGGCGGGGTCGATCGTGGCATCGGTATCCTCTGCGGTTGCATCGATCGCAGCGCTCGTATCAATCGAGTCGGCCGCATCGGAAGACTTCGCCGCAGGCGATACCAAGCTTTGGGCAGGGGCGGTCGTCTGCGCCGCACTCACCACGCCGCAACCCGCCAAAATAGCACCTAAAAATGCGCACCATGCTATGTGACCCATCTTGATCCCCATATCTTTTGATCTTTCCACTTTTCGACGCAACAGTTCGATGCCGATTGGTCGAATAAGGTAGTCATTTCCTGAAAAAAATTAGAAATTCCACGACAAACAAAGCATGCGGTTCCGCATCTTAATAAGGCTTTAGCGATCATCTGTGGAGAGGGTATTAAGGCATGGCCTGGAGCACTTGTAGTGTCAAGAAATGGATTATCGCGGGCTGTATTCTGGTTGCCATCGGCGCTTGTCCTGGCGCCCGCGCCGGTGAGATTAAGATCACGCTGCCGAAGCGCAGCCAGCTGACACCGGTGCAGAGATTGAATCGGAAGGGAGTGGAAGAAGTGGGCAAACGTCGTTACGAAAAAGCGGAAGCTTTATTCTATCGAGCCTATCTTCTCGATCCGGACGATCCCTTTACGCTGAACAATCTTGGCTATATTTCCGAACTGCAAGGGCAAGTGGATCGCGCGCTGAATTTCTATCAGCTTGCCGGAGAACAGGCTACTGAAGCCGTGATCGCCCGCGCCAGTTCGCCGCGGGTCGAAGGCCGGTCCATCAAAGCGGCGTTGGCCATCCCCGATCTGCCGCTGCAGGTCAATCACGACAACGTAGAAGCTGTGCGGATGCTTTCACAGGAACGCGCTCCAGAAGCCGATCTCTTCCTGACCAAGGTTCTGCAAAAGGACCCCAGCAACGTTTTCACTTTGAACAATCTCGGTGTGGCCAAGGAGATGGAGGGTGAATCAGAGGAGGCGCTGAAACTGTACGACCAAGCCGCTGCCGCTAACTCGAATGCCGCAGCGGTGGTTACGTATGATCGCGCATGGAGAGGCAAACCGGTCAGCCAGATGGCTGCGGAGAATGCCAAAAATCTACGCACGTGGATCGCGGGTCACCAGACGGTCGAGACCAGGCTCGCAGAGCTGAGCGTTCGCGGAGTTTCCGCGCTTAACCGCAACGATGTTCGCGATGCCCAGCAGGATTTTCAGGCCGCCTACGCTCTCGATCCGAGCAACGCGTTTGCGCTAAACAACTTTGGATACGTTTCGGAATTAAATGGCGACCGCGAGACGGCAGAATTCTATTACCGAAGGGCTCAGGTGATGCCGGGAGCAAACTTAAAGGTCGGCCTGGCGACGCGAACCGAGGCAGAAGGGTCAAAGCTATTCCGAGTTGCCTCTGAAAGCGGTTCGAGCGTGGTATCGAAGATCGCCCAGGAACAAGCGGCTCGGCGCGCGCAGCACGCTCCGGTTGAACTGCTGAAGCGGGACAACACTCCCGTACAGGAAAAACCTGCCGCTCCTAAGCAGTAGCAATCTCGCGAGGGGAGAGCCACCGGGGCTGAAGCCCCAGTCCTTACCGGCTCAGAGCGGCGCGGCTAAAAGCCGCGCCCTTTCAAAGCTATTTATTGGATAGGTAGCCCTCGGCGGCAAGTTAGGAGCCCTTTCAAAACTATTTATGACATAGCTCTTGTCTTCCCATGATGGCCTCGTGTCTTCCGGTTCGGCGTCAGTCGTAGGCGCTACGCTCCTGGTATCGGTCGATATCCGATTCAGGATCGTAGGTGAAATAACGCACCAGGTTTTTGAAATATCGCAGCAAGGTATTCACATTTGTTGCGTACCAACAGCAGCGAGTCATCTGCGGCGAAAAACCACAGATAAAACGAAAATTGTTGAGCGCAGGAGCAGAGGGTCCCGCAGGAGCAGTCGCGCCCAGCATCGCCGCAGCCATGCGGTGATTCCCATCCAAAATCGTCAACGGTCCAGTTTCGTTGACTCCGATGAGGAGCACCGCAGGATTGACCAGATTCTCCTGCACCGAAGAACTAAGCAGGCGCAACTTGCCAAAGAAGTTGTCATCCGTGGAGGACTTTAAGTGGACCCGGATACGCTCAACCACATCCGTTAAATAAAAACTTCCTTGCGCGACCCGGCGCCACTGAGCTCGAGGAAAGAACCGGATGCGATCTAAATCACTACCTTTCAATTGAACTTCATACCATAACGTGTCGGCGGGAAGTTCGCGCCACATTGGACCTCTGCGCAGAAACAGTAACGCCTGGCGAACCGCATTCTCGCGTGAGCTGGTGAGATCGGGATTACGCACGAGGTGGTCAAACTGGTTGCGGTACTCATCGAATTCCGGATGATGAAATTCACTTCTCAGGAATTCAGCCATTACCTCTTCCTCCGCTAACTTGCGCCCGACGCGCAGCCCTGGGTAAGTGGCTAAGACTTTTGGCGTAAAATGCGTCCGGAGAAGAGGGATGGTCAGGAGAATAAGCAGGGCGACCATCAACACCAACTGCACCAGAATGACCTGGCGCAGGGTGTGGTGAAGCATGCAAACGCCAACCACGAGCGCGCCGCTGAATGCCAGCTGCAACCAGCTCGTGTTCGCGATCTTGCGCGACATCTCATAGGTGATAATTACCGAACTCAGCGAGTACACGCCCGTCATGATCGCATACAGAATCAACAACGGCGCCAGCGCGCCATAGGTTCCGGGGTCGAAGTGAGAGCCGAAAAGCGTCTTCCAGAGGACATTGGGAACCATCCAAAGCCCGAAGATGAGGCCGCACAGGATAAGAAAGACCAGCAACAGAGAGGTAAATAAAACCGGGCTGCCTTCTTGTTCTTCAGCGCCCGCGCCGGCGGAAACTGGAAACATGGTGTTGACCACCGACCATGCGCACATATTCACCAGACGCCCGACCAAAGCGACCGCGGCATAAAATCCGGCTTCGGCGGGCGGAAAGAAATGCTTGACCAGCACGATGTCAAAGTTGTTGATGACGGTCTGGCCGGAGAAGAAGACCACGGCTTGCAACCCCTCTCGGAACGAGATCACGACGCCGCGAAAACTTAGAGAACGTAAGCCGGGACTGGGCAAGGCGACGAAGTAGGCGACAATGACCGCTAGGACGCTGGCCAGAACAGCACCGCGGACGCCCTTGCCAAGGTCGATCAGGAGGAAAACGCCACCCAGACGGACAAGGCCCTCGACCATGAAGTTGATCGCTAGCGGCCCGAAAGCGTGAATTCCCTGGATGTAGCCGCGGCGTACGCCGAGAGGAATGTAGAAGGCGCTGCCCACGGCAAGCATCGATATAAGAACGGGGCTCGGCAGGTTGAGATATTGCGCAAGCGGAGCTTTGAAGAGAAACAACAGCAGGCCGATTGTGATGCCGGCCATCCACGAACGTTGATGCAGAGTGGCAAAAACCGTGGCCTGCACCTTTGGCGAATTGCTCTTGGCGACGTATTTTGCGCACACTACCTGAAAAGACAAAGTGATGCCGGAGACCAGCATCAGAATGGTGTACACCGCGGTAGCGTGGGCAAAGCCGCTGGGCCCGAGAAGGCGCGCAGTGGCGACGTTGTAAACCAAGTTGGTTAGGCCCACTAGCCCGGAACCGGCAAGCAGAGTCAGGCTGCCACCGAGTAACTTTGACTTCAGCGCCTTGACGGGGGCGGACGCCATGGCGAGTTGGCCGCTCGCGGCTTCGGCCTCCGCCTCGAATTTGGTTAGCTCTGCCATGTGCAATCTTGGGGTCCTGAACTAGAACAGAGTGAAATGTATGACCGGCAGCACCGTTGTTCTCGTTGTACCCGCAAAACTATAGAAAGTTTGTTGCTGAATTCCGAACGAGAGGCGAAATGGATAGGAAGTAGTTGTCTCTGCTGTTCCGTCTTTCAATTCATTCCGAACCCCGCGGGTATAAGAAACCTGAAATTCGCTCTCGGCGTTGTCATATTCGTGATATCCCTCGCCTCGCTGGAGCAAGAAGTTGCCCTGAACGGTCCACCGGGGGTTTGCCCGGAGTTCGAGTCTGGCTCCTGGGAGAAATGCTTGCGCAATGGCGTATTGCGTGTTCTCTACTCGCCAGGACCGCAGATCTTCCGCCAGCACCGCGGCCGTGAATCGATTTCCGAACCGGTGCTGCACTCCCGCGTAGCTTGAAGTATTGAAATATTCCTGCACTAGCGGGTTATAGAGCAGGTCGCGAACCGAATAGCCGGTCAATAGAGAAGTGGGCGCCCAAGGATGTCCGACGGTGAATTCAACGTCCGCGGAAGCGTCTCGCGAATTCAAATTCGCAGCAGTGTAAGGTCCGGCTTCGCGAATCGCATAGCCATTGAACGAAACCCAATTGAAAAACGAACTGGACGAGACATAAAGGAATTGGCGGAAAAGATTCTGGCTCATGAACGTCGGCGAGATCGTGTCCCGCCGAATCGTGAACTGCAAGCCGCCGTTGAAGGCTATGCTGTTGGTGCCGAAACGCCAAACCGGCGTAATCCCGCCATTGAAAAACGTGTCGTAGGTATTGCGGTCTTGAACCACGCCGACACTGGGGAAAAGGAACCGTCCCACTGTCAAACTTTCGCCTACGAACCCGGTGATGTCCGGAAAACTGCCGAGGTGAACCCGGTAATGAGACTCGGCCAACGTCTCGTAAGAGTGCCGTGGAGGCGGCAGTAACGAAGGGTTGGTGACATGCAGGATTTCTGCATCCAGTGTGTACACATTGATGTCTTCCAAAGCCGGCGCACCAAAGGCGTCAGGCACAAAACTTAGATTCGGTGTGATCTGCCGGCCTTCCTCCATGGCGAGCTCGTTCTCGGCAACTTGCGACACGCGTTCTTCCTGATCACTGGCGACGCTGTTGGCCTGCGCGAAGCCGGATAGCGCCTGCACCGTGTCCGAATGCTGGCGATGAATGTTTGCGAAAGTCATCATGTAATCGTAGTCTTCGCGGTAATCAGTTTCCGGACCCAGGCTGGCCAGAGCGTTGGCTGCTTTATGATTTTCGCCTTCCGCAAGATAAGTGTTGGCTAATCCGATATCGACATTTCGGGGATTCGCGCCCGCCAGTTTCGCTTTATCGAAATAGGTTTCGGCGATATCAAAATCATGCATGGCCAAGAAGATTGCAGCCGCTTCGTTAATATCATCCGGATGCACTGGGGTAGCGCTCGCGCGAGCCTCGGCGAAGCCAAGCGCGATTTGCCGGCGAGCTTCGTCATAATGCCCTTTGCGCATGAAAATTTGAGCAATTGCCAGGCGCACCCCAATGCGGTCTCCATTGGGAGCGTCGAGTGCGCGCGAGAATCGTTGCATGGCCGCCTGTTGATCGCCCAAGGTCAAAAACGCTTCGCCGGTATCCATCAGAATATCGACCTGGTCGCCGCCATATTGCTCAGCCAGCTGAATGTCTTGCAGCGCTTCGTCGCGCTGACGTTCGGTAGCATGGATTTCGGCCTTGAGAGCATATACCGCCGGGTCCGTCGGCGAGAGCTTTTGTGCTGTGGCCAAAGCCGCAAGCGCCTGCTGATAACGCCGCAGCCGGTACAGCGTATCGGCATACGCCAGCTGAGTGGGCAGGTCGTTTGGGTCTTCCTGCAGCGCGATGCGATATTCCGTCTCGGCGTGTACATAGTCCTGCTCCTGGCGAAAGGCTTCGGCTCTCGCCAGCCGCCAGACGTGCGATTTGCCTAAGAGCTTCTGACTTGTCGACAACTGAACCATCGCAGATCGCGGGCGATGCAATTGCAGATCCGAAAAGGCCAATCCGAGATGTGCCTGTCCGTAGCCGGGCTGCAGTTTAATCGCATCCCGAAAATCGTGAACCGCCTTAACCGGCTGCTTGAGATCGTTCAATACAAATCCGCGATCAACGTATCCCGTAGCCATCGTCGGATCGAGCTGCAGCGCGCGCGTGTATTCGCTGAGCGCTTCTTCGGTCTTTCCATCGTGGGCGTGGATATTTCCTGCGACCAAAGGCAGATCTTTATCGTCGGGAAGAATGGGTTCGTATTTGCCGATCAGCGCCAGAGCTTCGTCGTACCGGCCAAGATAATAGAGATCGTACACAAGATAGACTGCGCCCTCCCGGTCTTTGGGAAGTTTCTGAAGCACCTTGTAGCCGAGCGCTGCGGAATCTGCGTAGTCACCTTTCAACGTGAGATAACGCTCGCGTTCCCGCATGACTTGGGGGCTGTCATTCATCCTGCCCTTGGCCCGGTCGAGCCATTGCTTCGCTAGCCCATCATTGTGGGCTTGGAGCGCGGCATTTGCCCCGCCGGCGATGATCAAAGCATCGCCCGGCATATGCTTATCAGCAATTAGATAGTTTTTCTCGGCGGCCGAATAGTTTGCCTCCGCGGTATACAGATCGCCAAGAGCGAGGTAGGGAGCGAAATCGGCGGGGTGCGCTTGAATAGCGCGGGAAAAATAATCTTCCGCTCTCTTGCTATCGCCTGCGTCGCGGGCAAGATACCCGAGCGAAGAAAGCGCGGCGCGGTTCTGCGGGTCGATCTGTAGAATTTTATGAAAAGTGGCTTCGGCAGCATCTTTCTGTCCGAGCTTCCATTGCAGGCTGGCATGATTCGAGAGCGAATTCACGTTGTTGGGCGCGAGAGACAAGGCTTCCTGCAAATCCTTGTTCGCAGCATCGGTGTTGCCCAAACCGGCCTCGATAGCGGCGCGGAGTCGCAACATCTCAGGGCGCGCGGCGGGCTCGACGTTCACCTGGCTGATCTCGCCCTGTGCGGTGTTGAGTTGTTTTTTCGCAGCGTCGTCATCGCCCATTTGCAGATCGGAGTCATAAAGATTCAGGCGCAATTCAATCGGATAAAGCGGTCCTTCCGGGGCGTTCGGGGGCAGATTGCTAAGCGCCAGCTCATATTCCTTTTGCGCATCCGCGAAACGATTCTCGTTGTCGGCAATGGAGCCGAGAATAGCGTGCAAGCGATAGCTGTTCGCATTAATGCGCCGAGCCTCGTCCAGAAACGGCTCGGCCGCGTCGGTTTGGCCCATGCCGACCAGAACCTGGGCGGCGCTTAGATTCAATCCCAGATTGCCTTTTACGCTTTTTGCCAATTGAGAATAAAGATCGGCAGCTTCCTGCGGCTTGTCGGCAAGCTGATAGGTGTAAGCGAGGTCGGCCTGAACGTCGATGGTCTTATCAGGAATCGCTTGCAATGCGGCGATCGCCTGGTCATATTGACCATTGTCCCGATATTCTGCCGCAACGGCCCGCAGCACTTCAGGATCTCTCGGAGCGCTCGCTCTGGCGCGATTCAGGTATTTCGCGAACTGATCCCTCTGTCCGAGCCGCTGGTAAGCGTGGGCAATCAGCAGATCGGTGTGCGCGGTCGGCGCCAGGGCCTCGGCGCGCTGCAGAAGTTCGAGAGCCTGGTTCGGGTCCGAGTTCAGGAGCAACTCACCCGCAAGTTGAAAATTGCTGGCGTCTCGCGGATCGGCGTCCATCACTTTTTTCAGCATCTTCTCTGCATCATCGACCCGGCCCATCTTGGCATAGGTTTGCGCCAATCCAGCCATACCGCGCACCGAACCCGGCTGAAGCCTCAGCCCGCGATTGTAAGCGT
Organism: uncultured Acidobacteriaceae bacterium; assembly: GCA_963784095.1. Taxonomy (GTDB): domain Bacteria; phylum Acidobacteriota; class Terriglobia; order Terriglobales; family Acidobacteriaceae; genus Sulfotelmatobacter. Next base: position 503,877 of record CAWAQC010000012.1, on the reverse strand, counting down.
AGATGGAATCCTGATAATGCTCGGCCAGGCGCGAACAATAACCGAGCAGGAACCAAATCTCAGGATTTTGTGGAGCGGATTTGGCCGCCCGCTCGGCAAAGGAGACGGCGGCGGCATAATCGCTTCGTTGCAAGGCATCTTCGGCGGCGCGTCCTTCACGGGCTACATCGATGCTTGATCCCCATCCCAAGTCAGGGCTGCTTTGTGAAGCATTGCTGCCAGATTGATTCTGGTTCTGTTGACCGTTGGGCGAAGAGGTACCTCCTTGCCCATTGACATCGAAGGTCTGACCGAAAGCACAGCCAATAAGAGCCACTGCAAAAAAGCTCGTGAGCGGAAGTCGGCTTTTCACAAATTCACCACGCTATGTACAAGGCTTTGGTTTTACCTCCCGCATCCCATATATGTTTCTGCGGTTTTCTTCAGATGCGGGTCCCTCAGGTAAGGCTGCTTTGCGCGTCTACAGGGTGTTCCCTATGGAGAGCGATAAAGTAAACCCCTGGCATGGATTGTGAATCGAACCTTTCCGTTGGGGACTCTGTGGGGAGCGCCAAATTCGTGAATACTGCCAAAAACTACTCTCGTCCAATTCCTTTGCTTGCCATCGTCCTTGTGGCTCTGGCCGTCCACGGACCGTTATTGCTGATGGAGTTGCCATCGCGGTCATTCGATGCGAACTTTCACATGTTCTTCGCATCCCATTATGCCCATCATTGGTTTAATCCCTGGAATGAAAAGTGGTTCGCGGGATTCTCTCAAACCACGTATCCGCCTTTGACCCATCAATGGATCGCGCTGTTCTCGACGGTGATTGGTTTGAAGATGGGTTACATGCTGGTGCAAATGATCGCCATCGTGCTCTTAGCGATAGGCGTGTTTCGCTTCGCCCGGATTTGGACAGAGGATCGCGCGGCCAGCTATGCGGCTGTAGGCAGCATTTTTCTGGGCTCGCTTACTTTTCTGACCTACCAGGCCGGCCAGCTTGCAACCATCTCTTCGGCGGCTCTTTACTTGAACGCCTTGCCCTATCTTTACGAATGGATGATGGAAAGCCGCAACCTGGCTTTATTGAAGGGAGTGGTGCTGAGTCTCACGGCGGCTGCGGCCCACCACGTGACACTGATCTTTGGAGTTTTCTTTTTTGCCGTCCCGGTACTCTGGACCGCTTGCCTGGATGCACGCAGTAGCCGCTTCGCCACCTCGCTTGCCGGCGTGCTAGGGCGAGCAGCAGTTTTTGCCGTCGCGGTGGGAGCCGGTGTGGGAATTGTTCTGTTGCCGTATTGGCTGGCGCTGATTCAACATCCGATTTCACAGATGCCGATTCCGCATGACAGCCGCGCCAACTACCTTCTGAACTCCACCATCGCGGTCAACTATTTTGTGATTCCTTATGGCGTTTTGATTCTGGCGCTGCCTTTCATTCTGATGCGCGGCGCCTCATCGCGCCGATTGGTTCCGTTGCTATGCGGCTTCTGGCTCGCATTCATTTTTGGTCTTGGCGGAACTACGCCCTTGCCGCGATGGCTATTGGGGCGCGCCTATGAAATTCTCACCTTCGAGCGATTTGCTTTCTGGGCCACTTTGCTGACCATGCCGCTGGTCGGATTGCTGGCAGCGGAATTGCTTGACCGCTTTCAGACCAGAGCGGCGGTGGGATTGTCGCTGGCCGCGATTGGCACAGTCGGCGCAGCCCTTTGGTGGCTGAACGTGAATCCCTACCGTCCCAGCGGGTCGACCAACGTTGAACCGATCATCGCTTTCTTGAATCGCGACGGCCACGACGCTTACCGCTATCTGACGTTGGGCTTCGGAAGCGAATTGTCCAGGGTCTCCACCTATACCAGCGCCGGCACCGTCGATGGAGATTACAACTCCGCCCGGCTTTTGCCGGAAATGACGCACTACGGTTCGGCGCAACTCACCAATGCGAAATTCTACGGCTCTGCGGGTATGGCTTCTCTGCGCGCAATGCTGGAGCACGCCAATCGTTATGGGCTGAAATTTATTTTTGTCCACGATCCCTATTACGAGCCGCTGCTTACCTTCGTGGGATGGCGCAAGATCGAGACCTTTGATAACGGAGAAATCACGGCGTGGTCGAAGGAGGACGTTCCTCCGGCTCATCAGATTTCTTCCGATGCAATGCCGCCTCCGTGGCAAGGCGTGATGTGGGGAATATTGCCCATCGGCGTAAGTTTTCTCGCGATCTTTCTTGAGTTGCTGTTACCCGAGCGCCGCCGTGCGACCGTCGGAGTTGGCATTCCGGTGCAGGCGGAAAATCCGCAAGAACATTACGTGGCTTGAGGCAAAAAGGAATGAAAATCGCTCTGCCCATCATTCTCGTCATCGCAACTGCAGGTTTAATGGTGCTCGGTCTGACTGGCGCCGGCAACGCTCGCGGGACAGTTGGAATCGCCGGCGGTTCCGCCATGTACGGCCTGACGCCGAAAGCAACCACACCGCAGGCGGCGCTAAACAATCTTCTGGTCGACGTGCAGCGACGGCACTGGGACCGCGCCTATGACGCACTCTCGAAGACGAGCGCGGCCGATAAGGAAGATTTTATTCAAGGCTGGACCGGATCGAATGGCAGCTTGCGATCATTCTCCGCTCTCGAAGGCTTTGAGCCACGCCCCTTGCACATCACCGACGACCAGGCGGAGATGCGTGTAAGGCTACATTGGACCACGCCGATCGGGCCGATGGAAGATGTTCGGGATATTCACCTGGTGCGGGAAGGAGACGTCTGGAAGGCAGTATGGCCGAAGTACAAGATTCCAACCGTTCCCGCAGAAGTGATTCCGGTTACGTATCTTCGTTGGGACCTGGTTACTGGAACGGCCGACGATCAGTGGGGATCGAAAAACGTAGATGCGCCGCGGGTGCGTATTATTTCCATGAATGCGGTTAACACGGCCGAAGGCGCCGTGGTGATGGGGGAAGTGGTCAACGAAGATACGATTCCAGCCTTTGTGAACGTCAATTCGACACTCGTAGACGGGGCGGGCAATGCCATTGACGACGAGACCAGTTTCGACAAGATCGATCACGTTCTTCTTCCCAAGCAAGTCACGCCCTACCGCATTGACTTTCCGAATGTGGACTTGAGTAAAGTCAAGAATGTTCGCATGGATGTGAAAGCTGCGCTGGTGCCTGCATCCGCCGATCCGGTAATCGGCGTGATGGACCAGAAGCTCGTAACCGATGCTCAAGGGAAGACCGTTCTTCAAGGCAACTTGCTCAACGAAAGCGGACAGACGGTTAACATCCCGCACGTGATTGCCAGTTTTTACGACAACACCGGCAAGGTTGTGTGGGTCTCCGATGGATATGTAGATCGGGCATTGTTGCCGCAGTCGTCAGAACCGTTCGCGGTTGAAATTCCCAAGAGCATATCGGACAAAGTGCATAACTTTCACGTGGTCGTGAACCAGTACAGTTTGGCCAGGTCTTAACATGATCCGCTTAACCATGTTGCGATCAAGCATGATGCGCCTTCGTCTAATCTTTGCAGTGCTGTGTCTGCTTGGCATGTGTGCCGCGCAGGAGATTCGCGCGCCGCAAAATGTCAGCGCAGGGGATGACGCCTCGATTTCAACCGCGGGAAGCGGCAAGGCAACGTTCTATCTGTTCGGCCCGGGAATCTCTCGCAAGAGCGATGTGAATCTTGGAGATCAGTTTCAGTTGCAGGGCGATGATCTGCAGCACGCGGGACAATATTTTGCGGTTCTCTGCTCCGGTGAGTGCCACAGCGCCAGCTTCTTCGTTTCTGCTGCAAAGCCTTCGAGCCTGACATTTCTGGTGCATCCGTCGCGCGTTCCGGTTGCAGAAGGCGACGCCGTAAGCGGGGTTGCGCTTCCCTTCGATAAATATCGCAATCTGGTGCTGACTCCACAGACGGTGAACTTTGAGTTGAGTACTGGAAAGGCTTCTATTTTGTCGCGCTCGGTATCGACGAAAGATGGGATCGCATGGTTTCGCACCGCATCCGGCAAGTCAGCAGGGGCTTTGCAAGTGGTCGCTTCGGTGAATGATCTCTCCACCCGGCGTGCGGTACAGCAAGTGGCTTCCGATCCATGCAATCTGCGCATCACCGGGCAGCGCAACACAAAAGGAATTATGGTTCAGACCGAACCGGTTCACGATTGCGCCGGAAACCCCGTACCCGATGGCACAATCGTTACGTTTGCGGCAACCGCTAACGGGGAGAAAAGCACAGTCGATGCGCCGATTAAGCAAGACATAGCGCGGGCAGAGATCCTCGCGCCGGGAGCAGCGACAATCTCAGCCGCCTCCGGTGTGGTCATGGGAAATGAACTCCGAGTAGGAGGCGAGGCACGCTGATGAACCGGACGCTGCCGGACTTTCGCCCTCTTCATAGCCCTGCGAGAATCCTCGCGGCTCTCGTGGTTTTTTTCTGTCTTTTTCTCGGTGCTGCGACCTATTCCAAGGCTGCGGATACTGCTGTGCAGGTGCAGTTGGATACAAAAGAAGCCAAGCCGCGAGCCGTTGAGACCTTAACCGAGCGGGGAATTCTTCGCGACTACCGTTTTGCATGGAAGAGCATGGCGCAGGCCCTGGAATCGAATTCGGTCAATCCGCTGGAGGGCCCATTTTCTGGAGATGCCAAAGAATGGCTGCGCGAAACAGTTCTCAGCCAGCGGCATTCCGGACTGAGCCGGCGCTATGACGGACAAACTCACCGGCTAGAAGCCGTCTTCTATGCTCCGGAAGGCGATGTCATGGAGTTGCATGACACGGCCGAATATCAACTTCAGTTTCTGGATGGCGGAAAAGTCGTCGGTGACGAACATATCGTCCAACACTTCGTCGTACTCATGACTCCAGGCGCCGATCATTGGGTGATTCGCCAGCTCCAGGCGGTTCCACAGTTTTGATGGAGCCAGCGAACAACCCGCCGCCGAACAAGGATTCCAGCGCACGGCACTCCGAGCCTGATCGCTCTGAGTCTGCGCCCATCCATCGCTCTGAGCCTTCGCCTATCGCCGCTAAATGCCAACCGCCCCATTATTCATCGCATCTTAATACTTGCGTCCCGCGACGGAAGGTATGGAGTCGTCACTTGTCTAACGCACTGCTCAGTTTAGCGCTCGTGTGTTTTGTAATAGCGGGCGGTTGTACGACTCCGGGCGCGCATCACTCTTTACCGCAAAACGGACAGGCTCCGGCACCATCCCCCAAACTGCTCGCGGTTTACATGCCGTGGTTTGGCGATCACACCCACATCGATGTTGGCTACTCCAGCCAGGACCCGGGTGTTCTGCGCAAGCAGATCGAGCAGGCGAAGCACATGGGAATTTCTGCCTTCGTGGTTGACTGGTACGGGCAGGCCCGACCTTATTCCGATCACAATTTCGCTCTTCTGCAGGAAAGCGCAAGCGAGAATCATTTCCAGGTCGCTCTGCTCTACAACGAATCGGAAGACGAGGACGAACAGGCCACGGACGCAGCCATGGCAGCGGTCGACGAAGCGTACCAGAACTACTTCGGTCCCACAGCGAAATATCGCGATGCGTATCTCACCTACAATGGCCGGCCGATGATGTTTGTTTTTCCGAAGCAGGGCCACGTTAACTGGAACCGCATTGAGGAGCACTGCAGCGGATGGGACAGACCGCCCCTTTTCTTTTACGAAAACCAGCCTCCAAAGCAATACGCCAACGATTTTGCGGGATCGTATGCGTGGGTAGAACCCGGCCCTGGCGGCTGGTCTCCTGACGGCAGTAACTGGGGCGAACAGTACCTGGAGAATTTTTACAAAACGATGAGAGATAAATATCCGGACAAGATCGCGATCGGAGGGGCCTGGCCGGGATTCAACGATTCCAAGGCAAAGTGGGGACTGAACCGCCACATGGAAAGCGATTGCGGAAAAACCTTCGACGCGACTTTAAATATGTACGAGCGCTATTACGACACGGCCAATCCTCTGCCATTTATGTTGATTGAAACCTGGAACGACTACGAAGAGGGAACCGCGATCGAACGCCGCAGCGCCGCTGAATGCGGCTCTGGGAGCGGCACTTCAGCCTCACGATGAAGGGTGATGACTTTGTGGACAACAACCGGCTGGGTAATTTTTACATCCAAGCATGGCCCTGAAGTGATTGATACGAGAATTGGGCGGGAACTCGATTTATGACTGCAATGAAGAACTCAACCGCGTGTCTCACCTTGCTTTCCCAACTTTTGCTGGGATTCGAACCTGACAGCGCAAATAAAAATCCGGATGAAGCCCTGGATTGGAGACCGGAAATCGCCCGCACCGTCGCGCTCTATGCCCGCCAGGACTATGGCGAGCTGTGGAGCCTGGCGACTTCTCATCACGTGATCCTGCGCGCATTCTCCAGATTGCACGAAGTCATGCTGGAGCAGGAAAAGCAAGAATCGCAGTGGTGTGAAAATGCGATTGAGAAAGAGCAAGCGCGCATCGAACTGGCTTTGTCGTTCCTGTCGCCGATTTGCGAGGAGCTGGGCAAGCACGGCGATGTTGTCGTGATCAAGTCGCTCGATCACTGGCCCGATCTGGGCAGCGATCTGGATTTATATTCGAACGCGAGCAGCGCTGACGTAATTAAAACCATGCGTGAGCGCTTCAATGCCACGCTTGAAGCGCGGAGCTGGGGCGACCGGCTGGCCAACAAGTGGAACTTTGTTGTGCCCGGCCTGCCAGAACTGGTTGAGGTTCACGTGTCGCGACTGGGGCAGACGGGCGAGCAAGTCGCAGTTGCCGATTCGTTGGTCAAGCGTTCCCGCCGAGCGCAGTTCGGCGCTTACACTCTGCCGGTGCCTGCGCCCGAAGAGCGCCTCATCATCAGCACCCTTCAACGAATGTACCGGCATTTTTATCTGCGCCTGTGCGACATTGCGGATACAGCCCGGCTGGTGAACTCAGGGACGATCGATTATGTATATCTGAAGGCCTTGGCACAATCGGCAGGATTGTGGGATGGGCTCGCGACCTATCTGGTAACCGTGTCAGGCTACTCAAAGTCATATTCCGGAACTGATCTTCCACTGCCGATCCTGGTAACGTCTGCAGCGCGATTCGGCAACGAACTGGTGCACTTTCGCCGAAGATTCCTTCGGATTCCGATCTTCCCGCAGGCTGCGAAGCTTTATGCCACCGAGTGGGCCAGACTTTTATGCAACGGAGAATTACAAAACACCCTCCGCCTGAGTCTGCTACCAGGGTTGGCGGTGGCTGCGGCACTGGAATTCAAACTTACCGGAACGGACAAGGGAATCTGGTGAAGCGAGCGGGGCAGGGCTTTAAGGCTTTCAAGGTATTGCGAGACGGTCCTGCCAAATCTATGGTGATGCAAGCCGAAATGTTAACGCAACGTTAAAGTCGGCCAGGAAAAGGATTTACGAGGGACAGTGCCCATGGTTCGAATTTTGGTGGTAGACGACAATCCGGCGGTGCGGCACTACCTGCGAGCCTTGCTCGAGCAGCAGAACACATGGCAAGTTTGCGATGAAGCGCGAACCGGCGGCGAAGCCTTGCAGAGGGTAAAGAAAAGCCCTCCCGACGTGATCCTGTTGGACTTCCAGATGCCGGATCTCAATGGCCTCGATGTGGCCCGTCAGATATCGGGTCTGTTTCCCGAGATTCCGATCTTGATGGTTACAATTCACTTATCGAAAGAATTAGCCCAAGAGGCGCAGCGTGCAGGCGTTCGCGGGGCTTGCGCCAAATCCGACGTCGGTTCCATCGTCGAGGCTGTCGATGCGCTCCTGCATCAGCAAACGTATTTTCCCGCCATGAGTTCAGTGGGAACCTAGCGGTACACTTAGGCTTAGGGAAAATACAGGGTTCCCTGTATACGTCGCTTCGTGAGGGCGTGTTAAGGTTCAGGTTGCTTCACTCTCGGGATACGCATCACTTCTTTGCGCGGATTCGCCGACTGCGGCAGAGATAGCGTACAGTGAAAAAGCGGCGCCGTAGATGCAGACACTTTCTCAACATTGCCCCGGAGAGCTTGAAATTATGGCGGTTCGGATCCTGCTAGTTGACGACCATCCCATTGTGCGGCAAGGTTTGAGAACTTTACTGGAGGGGCGATCAGGATGGGAAGTGGTAGGCGAGGCTTCCGATGGACTTGAAGCTTTGGACAAGGTGGACAGCCTGAAGCCTGACGTGGTTGTACTCGACGTTACGATGCCTCGTATGAATGGTTTGGAGGCATGCCGGCTGATTCAACAGAACGAGCGCAATACAGGGCTCGAGGTCTTGTTTGTTACGCAGCACGATTCTCCACAAATGATGCGTGAGGCGCTGGACGCTGGTGCGAGGGGTTACGTGGTGAAATCCAATGCCGCGCGCGATCTGCTGGAGGCCGTGGAAGCCGTGAGCCAGCACCGGGTGTTTACCGCTCTCGCGCGGAGCCCGCAAGCTGCATGTTAATCCTGCTTTTGTTCTTTGAGTGAAGTGTCGGGGTTGAAAGTTCGATTGTCCGATTGTCCTGGGTGAAAGTGGGAGGAAGAATCTGCCATGAGACTACGAATTTTATTGGCTGACGACCACGAGATTGTACGTCGCGGTCTGTGCTCGCTATTGCAGAAACACGAGGGCTGGGAAATCTGCGGAGAAGCTTCCGATGGCCGTGAAGCGGTCGAGATGGCCAAGCAGTTGAAGCCCGATGTCGTGATCGTGGATATTGGTATGCCCTATCTTAACGGCCTCGACACCACGCGCCAATTGCTGCAACACGATCCTCACTTCAAAGTCATTGTCCTGACGATCACCGATTCAGATCAGGTGATCCGCGAAGCTCTCGATGCGGGGGCGCGCGGCTTTGTGCTCAAGTCCGATGCCGCTCGCGACTTGGTATCGGCCGTGGAAGCCTTGCAGAGCCGGCGAATGTTCTTTACGCCGCGGGTGAACGATCTGGTGTTGGCCGGCTTTCTCGATAAAGGTCACGCGATCTCGCGCAATGAGCCGCCGAACCTGCCAACATTAACTGTCAGAGAGCGCGAGGTGACTCAACTCCTGGCCGAGGGAAAGAGCTCGAAGGAAGTGGCTTCGCTGCTGAATTTGAGCACCAAGACCGTCGAAACGCATCGCAGCAACATCATGCGGAAGTTGAGCTTGCACTCCATCCGCGATCTGGTGGTGTATGCCATCAAGAACAACATCATCCAGATCCAGATGCCGCCGCAGCTGCGCAGCCCGAGCGAGACCACGGTCGCCTGAAAAACAGTCGCCTGAGAAAGTTAAGTCCGCACTAGAGGATAATTCAAGACAAATCACCCGCGCCATGCGGCGGCCTTCATTACCTGTCTTCCGAGGGGTAATAGCCGCTTCGCGTGCGCACCGTGAGCTTGGCGTACCCTGGGGCTTGTGCTTCTACCTGCACTGATTTGAATTCCGGTCGTACATTTTGATTGGTGGGTTTGTATGCGATTCGATACTGCATACGAACATCGTGCGCGATATTTCGCGTAATATTCTCGACCTGATCGAGAGAGTCGGGAAAGTAGGCTACACCGCCGGTTCCCGCAGCCAAGTCTTGCAGAGCATCGCGTCCAGATTGTTGCATTCCGCCGAGCAGCCCAATTGCGTATAGCACCTGTCCATTCGCCTGTTCCAGTTTGCGCGATGCATCGGCCAGGGTTTCTACGCTCATGTTGTCTTCGCCGTCAGTGATTACCAATAGCACCTTCTTTGGCAGGTTACTGTCCTGCTTTAAATGCATGTCGGAAGCAACCACGGCATCGTAGAGCGCGGTAGTGCCTTTAAAGGAGACCTGGTGCAGCGCAGCCTGCAATAAATGCTCGTTGGAAGTGAAGTCCTGGTCGAGATATGGTCTTTCGCCGAAGTTGACAACAAAAATCTGGTCCTGCGGATTGCTCGCGCGGATCAGGTTTAAGACCGCCTGCTCCACTTTGTCCCGTTTGTCACGCATCGAGCCGGAATTGTCTACCACGATCCCTAGAGCCACCGGGACATCCTCGGGACGGAATGCGGTAATCTGCTGCGGCACTCCGTTCTCAAAAACAGAAAAGTCGCTTTTGTTCAGCCCGGTGACTAAATTGCGGTTTTGGTCGTAAACCGTGGCGTGCAATACCACCTCTTCCACCTGCTTCTTAAAAACAAACATCCCACCCTGATCACCGCCAGTTCCCGGCTCCGGGGATAAAGGCGCCTGGTTGGCGGCCGGCGATTGAGACTGGGGCTGAGATGCCGCTGCTTGAGGCTGTGCGCTTTGCGGTGCTGGAGCAATGCTGGGCTGCGTGTTTCCATTCTGAGCCCCTGTGGACGATTGCCCAGACGCGGTGCACAAGAAAACTGCACTCACAACAATAACCGAGAGCACTGAAGTAACCCACCAGGAAGCGGCTGATGAACGCATAACTCCTCCGTAAGGGTTCTTAGATGCCACTTTGTGTTTCTGCGGAGGTCATCGGAATCCGACAGCGACTACAGGAAAAACCTGATTCGCGCGTGCGCGAGCCTGTAAAAGCAGATTTGCAATCGTCAGCAAAGTCTTGTTGCAACCCCGAGTTTGTGGAAGCGCAACTATATGTCAGACAAGAAGTTGATTCCAATTTGACGCAACCCTTTGCGCTTGGTGTCGAGGAGATCAACGTGCTTCGCATCCTCATAGCGGACGATCACGAGATCGCAAGGCAAGGAATTCGCGCGTTGCTGGAAGACCATCCTGGGTGGGAAGTTTGTGCCGAGGCTAAAGATGGCCGTGAAGCCGTAACATTGGCCAGCAGCCTGAATCCCGACGTGCTTCTTCTTGATATTGGAATGCCGAACCTGAACGGGCTGGATGCTGCTCGGCAGATCCTTTCAACTCAACCGGAAGCGCGGATCTTGATCCTCACGGTTCACGATTCGGAGCAGGTTGTGCGCGAAGTACTGGCCACTGGGGCGCGCGGCTTTTTGCTCAAGTCGGATGCAGGCCGCGACTTGGTCGCGGCCGTGGAAGCCTTGCAGAACTACCGAAGTTTCTTTACTCCCAAAGTCGCGCAGATGATGCTGGATGGATACCTGCGTCCACATCAAGAGAGCGATACCTCCGGACATTGTGTTTTAACTCCACGGGAGCGGGAAGTGATCCAACTGGTTGCCGAGGGCAAGACTACGAAGGAAATCGCGAGCGCACTCAGCCTTAGTGTTAAGACCGCCGAAACTCATCGGACTAACCTGATGCGCAAACTTGATTTGCACTCGGTCGCCGATCTCACGCTTTATGCGGTGCGCAACGGTATCGTCCAAATCTATTAGTCGGATGCAATGAACTAACCGGGACGCAGGACCGACAGCGTCCGGGCACCACCGCGCTCCATAGAGCGCTACCGTCCGTCGAATAAGTACTTCACAGGATACCTGCTTTCAGCAGGCAGCGCCTACACTTCATTCTGCGAATCAGCATTTTGCAGATAGCATTTCGCAAATCGTTGTTCCGCAGATCAACCGTACCGCGTAAGGTTTTCGGGAGGAATTCGATGCTCTGGACCATCGCCGTTCTGCTGCTGATCCTGTGGCTGTTGGGAATGATCAGTTCCTACACGTTAGGCGGATTTATCCACATTCTGCTGGTGCTCGCCATCGTTGCCGTACTTATTCGGCTGATCCAGGGCCGAAGCCCTGTCTTGTAAGAAGTAACCGCTGGAATTCGGCGGAGCAAATCAGCGCGTAGGTAAAACAACGTAGTGTTTAGCAAGTCCGAAATACCTAAACTAATTTCAAGGAGAACAACGATGAATAAAGATCAAGCGGAAGGCAAACTAAAAGATGTAGGCGGACGGGTCGAGCGCCAAGTCGGAGAGTGGACCGGCGACGAAGAGAAGCAAGGCCACGGCGCTATGAAACAGGCGGAGGGCAAGGTCCAGAAGGCTTGGGGAGACGTGAAGGAAGCCGGCAAGAAAGCCGTGGATCGCGCCGACGAGAAAACGGCTGAGCGCGAAACGCCCACTGAGACCGAGGTTGAAGAAAAAGAGGTTCATACGACGCGCCGCAAAGCGAGCTAGATCGATCCAACGGCAGAGAAGCAGTTTCCTACCACCGAGGCCTCCGCGGGGAGGCCTCAAAACTTGAAAGAAAATAAGAAAAAGTCTGGACCTCTTAGTGGCAATCCATGAGGAGTCAATCTTCGTCCGCCAAGAACTCTAGAGTTGCTCGCACAGTCGCATAGGGAAACTCAGACCGATCACCCGGTGCTAGACAGTATTGTTCGCAGGTCGGAAGCGTTTTAATTTGCAGACAGTTAGCAACACGCAAAGGTTGGAGATTTCCTAATGGCATATAAGACTGAAGCGCAGAGCATCGAGACCCATCGGCCTCCGTCGGTCGATGATCTGAGGCATGTTTTCGAAACGGCGGTGTGCGAAATCCATCGGGCAGACGCGGCGGCCAAGAAGCTGATTCACCGCGCTCCGATTGTCCCGCGGGCAAGAGTTCTGGGAATCTCCCAGGAGAACGCAGAAAAGCGCGCCCTTACGGACGCAGCAAGAGCCTTGGCGCAACTGTGGAAAGTTTAGTCAATCCCAAAAATGCACGGGAGCGCAAAATCAGGCGGCAGCGGCAGCCGAATTCGCTTCCAGGCAGCTCTGTAAAGCCTTTAGTGCGTACAAAGCGTCATCTAGCGCCTGATCTTCCTCAATGGTATCCGAACCGGCGGAAAACAATTCGCGAGACCTAGCGACAATGGCCTTCTCTGCGGCTGCAATGCGGGTAGGAATTTGACCACGGTCGGTTTCAAACAAAGCGGCGATGTAGAGCTCGCGCCAGGGCTGAAGGTTGTAGCGGCTAGTGGCGGGGTGGGTGGCTGTGTCTGACATATGGATCTCCGTGTAGGTCGTCTACGGGGTATTTAGGTGAGATGAGGGTAGATCACCCTAGAGACTGAATCCATCAGGTAGATACCGTATGTCAAAGGGGCTTGAGGGCTCGTTCTTACATATTTTGAAATGAGAAGGACACTTCTTGAAAATAAAAGGGACCACCCCGGGTGGTCCCTTTACCAACAACCATTTAGGCCGCCTCAGGCAGCTCTCTTGGATCTTGAGGAGCTGCGGCTGTTCCGAGATCCTCCTGCTTCGCCTGCTTCTTCGCTTTTTTCTTCCTCGCCCCGGGCAGCTTGCGGGTTAATTTCCTGCGCCAGATCCGTCAACTTCTGGTCCGTTTGTTTTTCCTCTTCCAGGGTTTGCTCCAGCAGAGATACGTGGTCATTTTCGCCAAGGATCTCGGCAAAATCACGAACCGTTCCATAGCCGGCGATTTCATAGTGCTCCACGCGTCGAGCGGCGCCAATGATCGCGGCGTCCATCACTTCATTGGTGAAATCGTCTTTCATGGTCTCGGACCCTTCTTTTACCAGACCTTCCATCCCGAGACACTTTTTGCCGGTTGGTTTCTCTTCCAATTGCTCGAAAATCTGTTCCAGCCGCGACACGTGTTCCGAAGTCTGGCGCAAGTGTTCCTCAAAAGCCTGCCGTAGCTGATCGTTTGTGGATGCCTTGGCCATCTTGGGCAGAGCCTTCGTTAACTGCGTTTCCGCACTGTAAAGATCTCGAAGTTCATCGATGTATAGCTCCCGCAATGAATCTTTCTGCATGTCTTCCTCCAGAGAAAATGGTTTCAGCCGTTGGTCTGAAACTAGTTCGTGGCTGTGCGCCGAGACAATACCCCCAACGCCGTACAGCTCCTCTAAAAACGAAGTCCCGGCGAACGGCCGGGACTTCGACTCAACTTTTTGCGAAAGAAAACTAAGCCGAGCGGCGTTGGCGATCGCGATTCGCGTCGTCCTTTTCGTTCTCGTTCTGACCCTGGCTGCCCTTTTTGGGGTCAGTTTGTCCTTGCTGACCACCCTGCTGGGTCTGAGACGAATGCTGGCCCTGACCGGATTGGCCGCTCTGCTGGTTTTGTCCGGGCTGTCCGGGCTGACCGCTCTGCTGGTTTTTCTTCTCCATATCGTCCATTTGTCGATATTCTCCTGCGAAAGCACGCTCGAGCTGCGCCTTCGGAATTTTATTCATAATCAAAGGGTTAGTTGCTTTTCGGTGAAGCCGGGTTGGGACAGGTGAGCTTATTCCAAGTTATTAAGTGGCCTGGCCCGACTCTAAGAAAGCCCGAATCTGAAAAACGAGAGCGCCGGGGTTGTGGAGCCAACCTCCGACAACCATCGACGCTCGGGAGTAAATTACAAGAATCGTACTTAGACCCCGCTTCGGCGCGCGAAATGGGTAATCAGCGAAACCAAGAACAAAACGATGAAAATGAAGAACAGCAGTTTTGCGACACCCGCTGCCGCCACGGCAATTCCGGCGAAACCAAAGATTCCTGCGATTATCGCTATCACCAGAAAGACTAGTGTCCAGTAAAGCATTGAGGCCTCCTCATGTAAAAACGTGCTGACCGCTGGATAAAGGTATAGCCCAGCGAACACAGAACGAATCCCGTTTACCTTGTATTTCCTATTGGCTCGGGCTGTAAGTTGAGTCCTTAAAAGAAGGGGAGCAGGTGTCATCTCTCCCAGTGAAACAACACCTGCTCGATGGGGGCGTCTGTCGAGTAGGATTCGACATTAATTGAACTTTTGGGAGGTTCCTATACTGTAAAGCTTGTATCCCGTAAAAGAAAATTGCTCATAATTTTCGGTTGTAATCCGGACGTTACGATAACTACGGTATGGATTACCAAGCCGGGGATGGCCGACAATGGTCGACAGAAAACGGCCGGCCACGCAAGCGCCTTGCGATTAGCTGCCGGATTTTGTCGCGCTGCCTTCGTCTTTCGAGGTGCTGTATGCAAGGAAAGGCAGCGCTATTCACCCTACTCTGCGGGATTATCCTAATTGGTCCTTCGGTTTATGCACAGGACTCGCAGCCCGGCCCGAAGCCCCTGCCTCCGTCTCAGACGACCGGAGTGGGCGCGCAACTGATTGTGTGGTCGGAAGTGCAGAAGCCGAAGCCGATCCAAATCCAGCAGCAATCAACCGCTGTAGCGCCGGTCAGCGGCGAATCTGACGAGTATCCGGTGCAAACGTCAAAACCGGCTGACCCGAATCCACGAGGTATGCCAATCGCGCCTGCTCCCAGACGGTGACTGCCAGTTCGTAACCCTAAATCGCGAGTGAACATAATCAGCGTATAAACATGCCGAAGACATTTTTTCGCCGCTGCCAGATGCCTCTGGAGTTCTTTCTTTATGTAGCGCGGGATGGTTCCGTAGACGCAATCTCCAGCACCCCTAAAGTGCATCTCACTTTTGCGCAAACTGCCGAGAGCGAACCTGCCTCGGCTTTGCGCACGATTTCATGGCTTCGTCACTTGGCATTGAATGCTTCTGTCAGTGACATGACTTTCAGCCCGGCCTCGAGCTGCTGAAGGTTCGCCGCCGAGGTGAGGCGAACCGTCACAGGTTCCCCGGGCAGTAAATCGAAGTAATTATCTGAGGTTCGCACATCTAGATCTCCAAACGAAATGTAGACGTTGCGAGCCAGCTGCGCGGACTTCAACGTAACTACGTAGTCTTTTCCATCCTGCGCAACTGTGGACTCGATTTTAGGAGCAACCGGAAGATCGAGGTCGTGGGTGACATCGAAGAACACAAGATTTCGAGAGATCCGCTTGCCCGCGACTTCCAGATCAAACACTAAGAAGCTCTTGTGCGGATCGGCCTTTGCGGCGAGACTCGCCGTATCTACGGCGAAATAGATTGCGCTGGACTGGGCCGGAATCTGCACGTCTTTGGTTTGATCCAGCAAGGAATTTCCGGAGAAATCGAGCAGCCGCGTGTGGATGGTTCCGGAGAGCGGTTGCAGTTTATCGGAGACGACATATACATCCACTTTGTTGTCGTGTAAGAACGGCGAGATTAACACGTCGTCGTAAAAGCGGCGGGCGTAGTATTGCAGCGCTTTCCATCGTCCGTAGTAATCGATGCTCGCCCACGAGGCGACTGGCCAGCAATCATTCAATTGCCAATAAAGCGTACCCATGGTGCGCGGCCGAGAGCGTCGCAAATGCTCCGCTCCGATCTTGATAATTTCCGCCTGCTGCACCTGGCTCAGATAAACGAACGAGGCGAAGTCCTTGGGCTGGCGGTACTCGCGCAGCATGTAAGTCAAAATGCGTTCATTGCCGCCTTTATTTTTCTGATGCGCCTGCATTACTACGGAACGAATGTTGAAATCTTCCGGATTGTGCGCGTACGAGCGAATCGTGCGCATCTCCGGGAAAGACTGAAAACCATATTCGGTCATGAAGCGTGGAAACTGCAGGTTGTAATCGGAAGCCGGCGCCTGCTGGTGCCAGACCGCCCAATAGTGCATGTCGCCGTTGTGCTGGTTATCGGGAATCTCTTCGAAATTGGCGCTCGGTGAACTCGGCCAGTAAGGCGTTGGATCGGCATATTGCGTGACCGCGCTCTTTAGAATGTCTGCAAACATGATCACGTAATCCTGCCAGACGCGATCTCGCGTTTCGGGCGAAATCGCTTCTTTAAATTCCTGGCGATCGCCCCAGTGGTACCACCCGGTTTCAACTTCATTGTTTCCGCACCAAATCACAATGCTGGGATGGTCGCGCAGCCGCTTGATCTGGTCGATGGCTTCCTGCCGAACATTTTCCTGGTAGGCAACGTCGCCCGGAATCATATCGCCGCCGAAGGCGAACTCCTGCCAGACCATAAGACCAAGCTCGTCGCAGATGTCGTAGAAATCGTCGGACTCGTAATACCCGCCGCCCCACTCGCGAACCATGTTCATGTGCGCATCAACGGCGGATTGGAGAATATTGCGATGGATTTCGGGCGTAACTCGATTGGGAAAACTGTCGAACGGAATTACGTCTGCGCCCTTGGCGTAGACAATGATTCCGTTGACCACGAATTCAAAACTCTTGCCCCATTCATCGGGAACGCGTCGCAGTTCGATTGAGCGCAGGCCAGTTTTCGTTTCACTGTGAGCTGCGAGCTGCTTGCCGAGTTTGATCGAGGCAGAAAATCGGTAGCGGTTTTGCGGCCCGTATCCCACCGGATACCAAAGCTTCGGGGAAACAATCCGCAGCGGAATGGAGATGTGATTCATTCCGGCGTTCAATTGCAGAGTCTGATTTCCGTCCGCTGTTTGCGGCCCTGACAATTCATCGTGAGCCAAAATCAGAGTCGCCGTCGTGGGTTGGCTGGCCTCAATGTCAACCTCGGTGGTCACGTTGGCCAGCGCAGGCGTGATGCTGTCCTGATGAACATGAAAATTATCGATGCGCAGCGCGTCCCACATTTCCAAGCGGATCGGCTGCCAGATGCCTTCCGTAAGAAATCGCGGACCCCAGTCCCACCCATATTGATAAGGAGCTTTGCGGGTGTAAGGAGCGGTCGCAATGTTCTCTTCATTGCCGAAATTATGCGTCGAGATCGAGGGCAAAACATAAGGCAGCGACTTGACGTAAGGCAACATGTGCTCGACCGCGGAATGGAAAACGATTCGCAGTGTGTTGGGTCCGGGTTTGAGCAGAGTCTTCGCGGGCACTCTCCACGTTCGAAACATGTTGTTGGCATGGAGAATTGATTGATCGTTCAAATAGACGTCGGCGAATGTATCCAGTCCTGCAAAGACTAAGTCAACATGTTCGTGCGCGAGCGCCGCGGCATCCACCTGAAACGTGGTTTGATACTCCCAATCGGCGAGGCCAATCCACTGAAGATGAAATTCGTTGTCCTTGTCAAACGGGTCGGGGATCAGGCCGTTGTGCAGCAAATCCGTATGCACCACGCCGGGAACCTGCGCAGGATGCCATTCTTTAACTCCGGCTTGATCGGCATTGGCCACTGCGCGAAATTGCCAACCGGAGTCGAGATTGACTGACGATGGTTCTGCCGCCCGCACCGTCGGCACAAGCGAAATAAAAGCAAAAAAGAGAGTGAAACGAAAGAGGTGAGTAACCGTGAAAGGTCGAATTAAAGGCATGTTCGGGGGCTCCCATGCAGCACAGATGTGGCGAACACTTGATCGTTAAATTGTTGACCGCCTGAGGTTTCCGCAGCGATCTCGGAACGATGAAAACGCGAATCTGGTAACCGGCGGGTGCGATGATCTGGAGTCATCGGTTGGAAGTAAAAATAGTACTACACCCGCAGGCCTGTCGGTGTGTTTCCAACAAAATGGCTGATTTTTCCTTCGGCTAGAATTTTTGTGCCGGCTGCCCAAAACTGTGTCAAAATGTTCCTGTTGATAGGTCTCTGGGGGTGCTTATGTCCTGCCGGAAAGCCTGCCTGGTTGTTCTTCTGATTTCTTCCACCGCCGCTTTTGCGCAAGTTTCCCATTCAGAACAAGTACAAGTTGCGCCGCCGCTGGTTCGCGCTATTGAACCTCCGTCCGCCGAAGCGACCGTAGCCCAACTGGAAGAGCAGGGCGATCAATTGCGAGCCCAAAAACTTTATCTTGATGCTCTCGATTATTACAATGCCGCTCTTTCGAAGAAGCCCGATGACGCAGTTGTGCTCAACAAAATTGGGATCACCGAGTTAATGATGCAGCGCTACAAAGAAGCCAGGAAGTCGTTTGAGCGCGCCATCCACGTTGATCGCCAGTACGCTGACGCCTACAACAATCTGGGCGTGGTTCTCTATGAGAACAAGAAATTTCGCTCGGCTGTGAAAGAGTACCAGAAGGCGATCTTGCATGACGACGCTTCGGCTTCGTTTTACAGCAACCTCGGTGCAGCCTATTTCTCGCGCAAGGATTTCGTGGCTGGAGTGAATGCATACCAACATGCGCTGGAACTCGATCCGGATGTATTCGAGCGGACTTCGCGGGCCGGAGTGCAGGCGCAGCTGCCCAGTCCCGAGGACCGTGCCCGTTACGATTTCACCGTGGCCAAGCTCTACGCGAAGATGGGACGGTCTGATCAATCGCTGGAATATTTGCGTAAAGCGATGGAGGCCGGCTACAAGAACTTGAAAGACGTGTACAAGGATTCCGACTTCGCGCAGCTGCGCAAAGACCGCCGATTCACCGAATTGATGGCTTCAAAGACGACGGTGATCGCAGATTAGTCCGCAGCGGAATCGTCGCCTTAGTCATTAGTCATTGAGATCGCATTTCGTGAGATCTCATTTCGCGCGCTGCCCGCCACAGCCGACATCGGAGATGCTGCAGAGTTTTACTCAACAAATTACTCATAGTGCACAGTCCGACAACTATTACAAAGTTTTACAAAATTAGACGGAACTCTCTCCGCTTCTGGGGTTTAATCAGATTAAATACTCCTGAAAACAACAGGGTGAGTAAGGAGAAACGGTAGCCCACTGGATGCTGACCCGAGCACGCCCCAAGCAAGCATCCGGTGGGTTTTTTGTTTGTGGTTTCAGGTTTTTACTTCAAATGCCTCGCCTGTTTCGCAATTAACCTCACCGGACGCGTAACCCGCCGAAGCGCCTCAGAAGATACCCGGTTCGAAGTTCGTTCTTAACCGCTAATTGCGTTAGAATCGGAATATTCCATACCAGTAGCAACGGAGCCAATTCATGTATCCCGAAATTATGGTGATTCCGATGCGCGAGGAGCTAACGCGCGTCGGCGTCGAGGAACTACGTACCGCAGAAGCGGTCGATCAGGCGTTAAGACAGCAGCCTGGCACGGCGATGGTGATTGTCAATTCAATCTGCGGATGCGCTGCCGGGCGCATGCGTCCCGCGGTTCGCATGGCATTGCAGAATGCGACCCATCCCGATCGATTGTTTGCCGTATTTGCGGGCCAGGATCTCGAAGCCACAGAGCGGGCACGCAGCTATTTCACCGGCCAACCACCGTCTTCGCCTTCAATCGCGATTCTGCGGGATGGAGAGCTCGTCTACATGATGCCGCGGCGCGATATCGAATCGCGCGAGGCTCCAGCGATCGCCGCCGATTTGAAGGCCGCACTGGAAAGATTCTGCTCCAAAGGCGCGCCTGTATCCTAAGGCGCTCTTTCTTTCATTCGCTCAATTCGCGACAAAACTTCGGCTCTCACTGGCCGGCAGCGGCGGCTGGCTTAGTCACCCGGAACGCTTTTACGATGATAGCGTTCGGCTCGAGGCCCACCGGAATCAACGTTAGCAGTGAATACTCCGTAGGCTCGAGTTTCCGCGGTGAGCGCCTTTGAATCACGGTGACATCGCCCGATTGTGTATCGAGCACCAGAAGATAGTTCTCGCTCTGGGATAGAGCGAGTCCTTCGGGATGGCTCCCCACCGGCAAAGTTGCGATCCTTCGCCCCAGGTCAATGTCGTAGACGGCTACACTGTCGGAGCCAAAATTGCTCACGTAGAGCCGTGAATTGTCGCTCGTGACCAGGCCGCGAGCCGGATGTTGCCCAACCAGAGCGGTGCTTCCGACCTCATTATTTCCGGTTTCGATGATCGAAATACTGTCCGAGTCGAAATCGCACACCATCAACTCGCCGCCGTCGGGCTTGAGTGTGAGATCGACCGGGGTCTTTCCAACGTCGAGCAGCGCGAGTACACGGTCGCTTGTCTCATTCCCATGTTTTAGGCTGATAGCAGCTACCTGCGACGATTCTGTACAGGCCACAAAAGCTTTGCTCGAATCGGGAAGGATGGCAATATCTTCCGGCTGAGCGCATACCGGCAAAGTCGAGCGAACGCGGAGCAGTTTAGCGTCGATCAAAGAAACCGTATTGTCGCCGCGATTCGAAACCACGACGGTTTCGCCGTCCGGCGCAGCCCGTGCCAATCCCGGATCAGTCCCCACGCGCACATTGCCGACAACGATTCGCTTCTCCAGATCGATGACCGAAACATTGGCCGACCGGGAGTTGGCCACATAGGCGCGCTTGCCATCTTCCGAGACATCGATGAAGTAAGGCCGGTCGTGAACGCCAATCTTGGCCACAACCGCGTTCTTTTCCGCATCGATGATACTCACGTTGTCCGAACCTGAGTTCACCACGTAGACTTCGTTCTTCTTGCTGTTGATGGCAATTCCAGTCGGCGACGTTCCTACCGCGATCGTCTTCGCCAGTTCAAAGGTCCGAAGATCGATCACGCTCACGGTGTTGCTCTTTCCGTTGCTTACGTACGCGTACTCGCGATAGGAAGGCCCGTAATCCGGGAAGGCCCGCTGGCTGAAATACCACCACGCCAGCCCACCTGCTATCGGAATGAAAACTATAAGGAAGAGAAGTTTTCTCAAAGTTACGGGTTCGCCTCGCGAAAATTACTTTACCAGAGAGGGATTAACAGAGAAATTTTGGCGCAGATTCAACGCGGAGATGCTTGCGGCGGTGACAAAGGTTCGGCCGTTGCGCCAGGCTTGACGCCCGTCAGTTCAGCCTCAATTTGTGCCGCTACTTTGTCGCTGGGAAGCTGCATGCTGCCGTCGAGCACAAGGATTGCATCACCGGCTTCCATTTCCTGAAAGTGAGCACCCAGTAGTTTGATGAAGCCCTGCGCAGCCGCAGGAAGCATAGTTTTGTAGTCCGAAGCTTTTTGCACGGCAGAAAGAACCGACTCCGCAATCGTGTCGCGCACGCTTTCACCAAGAGCACCGGAGCGCAGCAGGTCACCGACCAAGCCTTCCGCATCCACGCGCGAGATCACCGGCGAAAGGCGCAACGTGCCGTCTTCGGCAATCGTAGGAGTCAGCCTTATTTCGATGCTGCCGTCGCCCTCGGCCATTTCATTCGCGTTCCCCCGGCCGCCAAAGCACGCCCAGCGTTCGTAATGGATCTGAGCCAGGACCGTGCTCGCTGGCGTCGATGGAGTGAGAACGGCGTTCTGAACCGCGATTTGTTCTCCGCACGGATCGGATTTAGTGAGTTGCTGGCGCAAAACTTCCGTCATATTCTGCTGCAGGTCTGAAAGATCGGCCGTGAGCTCAACTCGGAATGCGTTCTGGCCGCTCGGCAGCACAGCTTTGGAAACTACTCCAGAAGTAATAATCGCGATCGGCTGTTGCCCAAAATTCACCACGCTCTTTGCCGGCGCGATGTTAAACGTATCGTCTCCGACTTCGCCAGACGGGACGCTCATTTCATCTCCTAGACTGACTTGCTCATCGTGAAAAGTCGACAGGGTGTTTTTGAGGTCGCCGGCGGAAGTGGCAATTTGCACGCTCGCGGCTTTTCCTTCGGCTATCTCGGCATCGAGCGCTTTTACTTGTTGCCCCAGCTCGGAATCGGCTTTGTTCAACTTTCGAATGGTTTCTCGCAATCCTGATTTCTGGCGATCCGAAAGTTGTTCGAGAAACTTGGCGTTTTCCGTTCGCGCCTGCTCAAGCGCAGCTGAGAAGGGTTTCGCGTTGTCGGCCAGTTTTGCTTTTTGTTCTTGTGACGCTTGCTCCAGCAAGGTTTGCAACTGTGAGGCGGCTGCCTCGGTGCTCTTGAGCATAAACTTGTACTGGCCGATCTGCGGCTTGCTCGCCTGCAACGCCAGAACTTCATGAAAGCTTTTCAGGTCGTCTTTGGTGTCGAGTCCGCTGGCAATTCCGTTGCCTCCGCTCAAGCCGCCTCCGCCGGCGAGGCCGCCGCCAATGCCTCCGGCGCCACGCTGCGCGAGCACCATGCAGGGGTATAGCACTAATGAAGCGGCTAAGAGAAGCGTCTTCAAGCTCGGCCTACTTCTGTTTTCGTGGAACATCCAGATCACTCCGAGGCAGAGGGTAGCAGCGGGAGATTAGCCACCACTATAGCTTGGATGAAGAGCGGAAACAATGCCATAAACTTTACAGTTTTTTTGACGACTGAAAGATTCTGTTATACCCAGAGCGGCGATGGTTTATTTGGGCGCAATCAGCTTTAACCCTCGTACTCGAGCAAAATGCCGTTCATTGAAAGTCGCCAGCATGCTTCCGCGCTCCAGGGCTGTGGCAGCCACAATGAGGTCGTAAGAACCGATAATTTTTCCGCTCGATTCAAGCTCGGCCCAGATACGAGCGTGCTCAAGCGCTGTCGCATAGGTATACGGAATTGTCGGCACCCCATCCAAGATGCTGTGTAGGTAGCGTTCGCGTTTCAGTTTGTGCGATCCAGTGCCTCGTTCTACGCCGTGCGAGAGTTCCGCAACTGTGATCGCAGCAACTTCAAATGAATCGTCGGGATGAGCCGCAAACCATTTCCGGAGGTCGAAAGTTTCCTTCTCGCCGTGAATAATTACATCGGCATCGAGGATTATCGCCATTTGTCGATTGGGGGCTTCAGCGCTTTCCGGGCCTTCTGCAGATCGCGACGCCAAGCCTTTGCCTCATTCGCCGGCAAATGGACTTCACCCAGCGCCTCGGCTAAATCGCGGCCCGAGCGGACATTCTCGCCGTCAGGCACCAAACGGGCAACCGGCGAGCCATTCTTGAGCAGAACGAACGTCATGCTCTGATAGCGCACGCGGTTTACGCATTCTGCAAAATTGCGGGCCGCCTCGGTGACCGAGATGGTGGTCGTTTTCATGGAATCAGATTATCAGATTATACGGAAATACGAAAGACCAGGTCCCTTTCTCCCGCCCATCGCTATCCCACGTGGCAAGGTATGAGACGCGGCATTCTGGACCTACGCTGCCGATAGGAGAACGAAAAACGACACCGCGGCGATCCCTTTTCGAGGCATTGAAATCGAGGTCTCAGAGCCCATGTTCATTTCACAGCACCAAAAGCCCTCCGGTTCTGCCTAACTACTTGCTTGCCGCCGCCGTTTCCCGCACTCCAATCCCCGGCACGGTTCTGCCCACCACGGCCGCGATCTGGCGCACCTGCAGCATCAGTTCGTCGAACTGCTCGGGAAACAGCGACTGTGGACCATCCGACAGCGCTTCATCCGGCTTGTTGTGAACTTCCACCATTAGCCCATCAGCGCCCACCGCGACAGCGGCCCGCGACAGCGGAGTCACCTTATTTCGTTTGCCCGTGCCGTGGCTGGGATCCACCAAAATCGGCAGATGGCTCAGCCGCTGCACCGCTGGAATCAGGCTGAGATCGAGGGTGTTCCGCGTATGATCGGCGAAGGTGCGGACGCCGCGTTCGCACAACGCGACGTTGTAGTTTCCCTCGCTCATAATGTATTCCGCGGCCATCAGGAGCTCTTCCAGAGTCGCCGACATGCCACGCTTCAGCAACACTGGTTTCTTCGCCCTTCCGGCACGCTTCAGCAGGGAGAAATTCTGCATGTTACGGGCGCCAATCTGGATGACATCGGCATATTCTTCCACCAGATCGAGCGATTCATTGTCGACCGCCTCAGTAATAATCTTCAGCCTGTACTGTTGCCGGACCTCCGCCATGATTCGCAACCCTTCCTCGCCTAGGCCTTGAAACGAATATGGCGAGGTTCGCGGCTTGTAGGCGCCGCCGCGAAAAAATTGGGCCCCGGCGCGGCACACGCACTCCGCTACGGCAAACGCTTGCTCTCGACTTTCGATGGCGCAGGGCCCCGCGACAATAGCCAATCCGGGACCACCGATCGTGGCCTCGGTGCCGGCAAAACGTATGACAGTATTGTCGTCTTTGACGTCGCGGCTCACCAGTTTGTAGGGCTTCGAGACCTTAATGACTTCCTGCACGCCAGGCATCTCTTCCAGGAATCCCTGCTCCACTTCGCCTCGATTCCCCGTGACCCCGATGGCAGTGCGCTGTGCTCCGGGCATGGCGTGCGCCCGATAACCGAGCTTTTCAATTTTTTCGCAGACAGCGCGCACCTGTTCGTCGGTGGCCTGCGACTTCATTACGACTAGCATAAGTTCCCTCTAACGGAGCCTCTCTGCCAAGCGGACAGCTGTTGCGAGAAGCTAACCAAGTCTACCTTCGCGCGCGCCCGTGTCGCAACGTAGAGCGCTTTCTGCATCCCCGCATTTGAAGCGGCATCCAACCACTCAAACTCATTCAAATTTTGCGGGAGATTTATTCATGAAAGCAGCGGTTGTTCCCTCGGTAAACGGCAAGTGGGAAGTTAAAAATTGGGAAACGCCCAAAGCTGGCCCGAACCAGGTGGTGATGAAAATTCACGCCAGCGGTCTCTGCTATACGGATGTGCACCTAACTCATGGCTTGTTCGCACTGCCATTTCCTCGCGTGCTGGGGCACGAACCGGTCGGCGAAATCGTGGAAATTGGTCCCGGGGTAACTTCGCGGAAGGTGGGGCAGCGCGTGGGTGTCAGCTGGGTACAAAAGGGAGATGGCACTTGCGAGTGGTGTCTGCGCGGAAAAAAAGAACTTTGCCAGAGCGCAATCTCCACAGGAATTACGCTGCAAGGCAGCCATGCCGAATACATGCTGGCTCACGCGGATGCGACCATGCCTCTGCCGGATTCAATCAGCTACGAGCAGGCGGCGCCGATTTTCTGCGCCGGATATACGGTATGGAGCGGCTTTCGCATGGCCGATCCCAAACCGCACGAGCGCGTTGCGGTGGTCGGCATTGGAGGCCTGGGCCATCTAGCGTTGCAGTATTCGAAAGCCTCGGGCTTCGAGACGATCGCTGTCACCAAATCGAAAGACAAAGATAAGATGATTCGCGATTTGGGCGCCGACGAAATTGTTGAGGATGGCGAAAAGTTGTTGGCCGCCGGAGGGGCCGATGTTCTCCTCGCAACTTCCAACTCGTGGTCGGCCACAGCCGAAGCCGCCAAAGGCATTCGCCCTGAGGGCCGCATTATTCTGATGGGCGTGGGCGCCGAGCCTTTGAATTACACTCCTGAGCTGATGTTCAAGAAAGTGCGCTTGATGGGGTCCTCGCAGAACGGTCCCGAGTATCTTTACGAAGCACTGGATATCGCGGCAAAGGGAAAAGTGAAAGTGATCGCCGAGACCTACAAGCTGAACGATATTGCCAAGGCCTACGACCGGGTCGCCGAAGGAAAAGTCCGCTTCCGCGCCGTAATTACGATGGACTGATTACGATGGGTTAACCAAAGAACGAATTCTATAGAGACGGGCATTGTCGCCCGTGCGTTTCGCGCGGCGATTTTATACTATTCTCATGCGCCGCTCGATGGCCCACGAACAAGATATTCTCAGCCGGCCAGCACCGAAGCGCCCACCCCGCCTCACTTCTCGCCGGATCGGCATTCACACCTCAACCGCCGGAGGCATTCACAATGCGGCCGAACGCGCCTACCGCATCGGCTGCATACGCTACAGATTTTCTCTTCGAGCCCGCGTCAGTGGGCGCCCTACGAACTGAGCTATCCTCTGTGCGAGGAAATGCTTCGCCTGCGGGCGCAATACGATCTCAAGCCGCCCGTGGATCTAAACTCGACCGCCATCAGCACATCGGGAAGGGAACGATTGGCAAGGAGCCATTTCGCATCTTGCTGAATGATCTGCGTCTGGCTCACGCGGCCTTCATCGCAGAAACGCCAATCGACAAGCCTTGGCGATGACCGCAGAAATGTTGAGGCTTTGAAAAAGCTGGTGGTGAGCGCCTGACAGCGGTGGCGAGTCCTTGCTTTCGCATTTCCTGGACGCATGTTAAACCTGTTATAAGTATGCTCAGTATTCGCCTCGAACCGGAACTTGAAAAGAAGCTGGACTCCTTCGCAAAGGAGACTGGCCGCAGCAAGAGTTACTACGCGCGGGAGGCCATCCGGCAGTATCTAGAGGACCGTGAAGATTACCTGCAAGGTATTGCCGCGTTGAAGCGACGAGAGCCGGCCATCACCCTCGACGAGTTGGAGCGCCGTCTGGGCCCGATCGATAACCCTCGGTGACCTGGCGAATCCTGGAAGTAGGTCATCGCAGAAACGTGTACCGGTGACTCGAAACCGGTACATCATTGTAAAATCTAAGCTCGGTCAGAAACTCCTATTCCCAATGCCTCAGCAAGACAAATCCGAAGTCGCGACTGTGACTCATCCCGACCGCGAGCGCCATCACGACGATGACAGACGCTACGACGCGCAGAGGGTAGAGACTAAGTGGTTCGAGCGCTGGCAAAAAGATCCGCAGCTCTACGCGGCCGAGGGCGACTCGACAAAGAAAAAGTATTACGTTCTTGAAATGTTGCCGTATCCCTCCGGCGCTCTGCACATGGGCCACGTGCGCAACTATTCGATCGGCGACGCTCTTGCCCGTTATATGTGGATGAATGGCTACAACGTGCTTCATCCCATGGGATGGGATTCGTTCGGCTTGCCGGCGGAGAACGCCGCGATTCAGAACCACACACCGCCACGGGAGTGGACGCTTGGCAATATCGCGAAAATGAAGGCGCAGATGAACCGCCTGGGCTTTGCCTATGACTGGTCTCGCGAGGTCACCACATGCCTTCCCGATTACTACCGCTGGAACCAGTGGTTCTTTCTCAAACTTTTCGAGAAGGGCCTGGCGTATCGCAAGAAAAGCAAGGTCAACTGGTGTCCGCAATGCGCCACCGTGCTCGCTAATGAACAGGTGTTGGCCAACGGCTGCTGCTGGCGCCACGAAGATACGCTGGTCGAACAGCGCGAACTCGAGCAGTGGTTCTTGCGCATCACCAGCTATGCGGACGAATTATTGCGCGATCTCGATAAGCTCGAAGGCTGGCCGGAAAAAGTCCGCACCATGCAGCGCAACTGGATCGGCCGCAGCGAAGGAACGCTCATCGATTTCAAGCTCGACTACGCGGAAAATCACAAAGGTTTCGGCCCGGCAGGTTCCAGTATCAGCGTCTTTACCACGCGCGTGGATACGATTTACGGTGCAACTTCTGTGCAACTCGCGCCGCAGCATCCGCTTGTCAACGATCTTGCCGCGGCAAATCCGGACTTGCGCGCAAAAGTAGATCAGCTCATTGCCGAGCAGCGCAAAGCTAAAGAAGCCGGCGATATTGGCGAAATCGAGAAGCACGGCGTCTTTACTGGCCGGTACGCCATCAATCCTTTTAATCACGAGAAAATTCCGGTTTGGGTCGCGAACTACATCCTCATGGATTACGGTACCGGCGCCATCATGAGCGTGCCTTCGCACGACGAGCGCGACTACGAGTTCGCGAAAAAATACAATCTCGAAATTCGCCTGGTGATCCTTCCCGTCTCAGACGATCCGGAAGAGACCATGACCGAGCCGCGGCTTCCATTCACCGCGCACGACGGCATGTTGATCAACTCTGGCCCGTACAGCGGCATGGACTGCGCCGCCGCAATCAAAACCATGTCGGCATTTGCCGAACAGAACTGTTTTGGTAAGCCGACTGTCACCTTTCGGCTGAAGGATTGGGGGATTTCGCGGCAACGCTATTGGGGCACGCCCATCCCCATGCTCTATTGCGAAAAAGATGGAATCGTTCCGGTGCCAGAAAAGGATTTGCCGGTGATTTTGCCCGAGAACGTCGAGATCACCCTCGCCGGTGGATCGCCACTCGGCCGAGTACCGGAATTTGTCAATGCAATCTGCCCCAAGTGCGGCGGTCCGGCGCGCCGCGAAACCGATACCATGGACACGTTTGTCGATTCGTCCTGGTACTTCTATCGGTATACCGACGCGCACAATGATCGCGCTCCCTTTGATTCGAAAGTCGCGCAGTACTGGTTTCCCATCGACCAATATATCGGCGGCGTCGAGCACGCCATCTTGCATTTGATCTACTCGCGCTTCTGGACGAAATTCATGCGCGACCTCGGGCTCGTCTCCAATGACGAGCCTGTCGAGCGCCTCTTCACTCAGGGCATGGTTATCAAAGATGGCGCGAAAATGTCAAAGAGCTTGGGCAACGTAGTCAGCCCCGACGAGATGGTCGCGCGCTACGGCGCGGATGCTGCCCGTCTCTACAGCCTCTTCGGCACTTCGCCCGACCGTGACCTCGACTGGCAGGATTCCGGTATTGCTGGAATCCAAAGATTTCTGGGCAAGGTCTACCGCTCCGTAGAGCGCAACGCGCATCCGGACCATCCGGGTTCGGGCAAACCTGTGCCTGCGGATTTGTCACCGCAAGCGCGCGCCATCCAGCGCAAACTCCACCAGACCATCAAGCGAGTCAGCGACGACTTCCAGGGCCGCTGGCACTTCAACACCTGCATCTCGGCCATCATGGAACTGGTGAACGCGCTATACAGCGCGGAGGAAGCAAATGCGCAAAATGCTATCCCGGCTCCGCTTTTGGCCGAAGTCCAGCGGGACTTAGTCCTTTTGCTCGCCCCCTTCGCTCCCTACCTCGCCCACGAACTCTGGGAAATGCTCGGCGAAGAGGGAAGCCTGCTCAAAGCGCCGTGGCCAAAGTACGACGCCGCGCTCGCCAAGGAAGAAGAGCTCGAAATCCCCGTGCAGATCAACGGCAAATTGCGCAGCCGCGTCATCGTGCCGGCGGACGCCTCCGAAGACTTTGTTGTGAGCCGCGCTCTCGCCGATGAAAAAATCCAAGCCGCAATCGCGGGCAAGCAGATCGTCAAGAAAATCTACGTCCCCGGAAAACTTTTGAATATTGTCGTTAAGTGACCTACGAACGAAAAGAAAAAGCGGGCCGCCAAGCCCGCATGTCTGTAATAAAATTAATTGCCCAGGTTTCTACTCCCCACTGAATACCAAAGCTTCGCTGCGATGGTTGAAGTCGATCTCATCGAGCGCTTTCTGGTTGGAGTTGTTCATCGTGGGCTTTACCATCACGGCGTCATAAGGCGAGGGCTGTTGCAGATCTTTAATTTGTCCCTCAGTGGTAGCGACGGTTTTGCCGCGCTGCAGAATGTCGATCTTTACTGCGCTCGCCGGTCCCGTCCATTCCACCTTGTAATTGCCGGGCGCGAGGGTGGTTGTGCCAACGTGCGTTGGGCTATCAAGTGTAAACTTTCCCGATTGATTGTCTTTCGCGAACGCCGTCAAGGACAGCGCAAATGCCATGGTTGCCAACAAACTGATGTATCGCATGTACTTCATTGTCGAATCTCCTGATCTTTAAAAGTCAGCTTCGCGGAGGTCATGCTGAGATTCCCAGCGAAGCTTGTGTATGGATTTATGCATTCCTACAGGATTGATGCTCCAACCCGTGGGCCGGTTGCAAATATCGCGTCACGATATACGTAAAGTTAGTTAAACGCTCAGATTGCTCTCAGCGCTGCTTTCGCGGGTGTGAGGTATCCTGATTTCGTGGCAGATCCAGTATCCCGAGTTTCACCTACTCTCGAAGGTTTTCGTGTTGCCTGGCGCCGTCCTTCGCTTAGTTTTGCGGAGATCGCCTGGCGCTGGTCTGTCGGCCTCTCGGCGGCCTTACTGTTCGCTTTTGCGCTGATCAACTATCTTGACACTCTTCCCGTCAGCAGCCTGGAGGCCGATCTTCTTGCGACCCGAATGCTTGTATGGCCAACGCTGTTGCACATCTTTCGCGGCAGCTTTGATCGGGCCATGCTCGCCGTGCTCGTCGGCTGGTTGGCTATTTTACTTTTGTGGATCGCGGCAGCATCCGTAGCACAGCTTGCGATCGTACGCGCGGTCGTCGAGTGCTGCAGGACCAGAGCTAGCGGTCCGGACGCGTCTTCCGATGTCCCTTGTCGCGATGCTTCTAATGGGTTCGTGGCTTTTCGGTCGCTAGCAGGACTGAATTTCTTGCGGGCCACGGCGACATTGGCGGCGCTGTTCGCGCTGCTGGGCGCGGCAATCGTGGCGAACTTCGCCTCGCCGCACGCGCTCCCTCAAACGGCGTTGAGCCTCCTTACATTTGTGCTTCTGGCGCTAATAACGGCCATGGTTTGGGCCGGCCTGAACTGGTTTGTGTCATATGCTTCAATCTTCGTTGTGCTCAACGGAGAAGATACAGTAGCAGCAATCTCAGCGGCGATTGACATGCTAAACGAGCGTTTGGGGCCGGTACTCGCAGTTGGCACCTCGAACCTCTTGGCGCACCTTACGGTGTTTGTAGGCGCGGCGAGCGTTGCATCGGTGCTGCTCGGGTTCATCGCGATTGTTCCGGCGACACTCGTAATCGCCGCAATTATTCTGGTGGCGCTTGTATATTTCGCAGTCGTGGACTGGCTCTACGTCGCACGGCTAGCGGGGTACATCTTCATAGCGGAAATGCTGGGGGCGTTCGCTGCGCCGGCAATTTCACCCGAACCTCCTTCTGCATGCGAAGACGCTGAACTCGCCACTGCGCCTGAAACCGCCGTGGATCGTGATGAGCCAATCCTCAGTGATCTGCCTGGAATGATCTGCCTAGAGCGATCTGCCTGTCATGGCACTCCAGCTTGATCCTCGGTCCTGAGTTGGTTCTTTACACCGACTACTTGATTTGAGAGACTCTTCCGTGGCACGCCAATCCAAGCTCGCATCTGCCTTGACGACTCAATCCATTGTCATACTCGATTTCGGCGCGCAGTATACGCAGCTCATCGCGCGCCGTATCCGGGAACAGAATGTGTTCTCCGTCGTCCTCCCCTGCACGGCTTCACTCGACGAGGTAAAGGCCTACGGGCCGGTCGGCATCATCCTTTCCGGCGCCCCGTGGTCGGTTTACGACAAGGACGCGCCACCCGCTGATCCGCAAGTGTTTGAGCTTGGATTGCCCGTGCTTGGAATCTGCTACGGCCTGCAGTTCATGGTGCACACTCTTGGCGGAAAGGTGCGTCCCGCCGAGAAGCGCGAGTATGGGCATGCGGAAATCGATATTGTTGCCGAGTCGGTGCTCTTCGCCGGTCTCGCAAAACGGCAGCCGGTCTGGATGTCCCATGGAGATGAGGCCCTGGAGTTGCCTCCCGGATTTCAGCTGACCGCAAAAACGGCTCATGCCGTTGCCGCGATTCAGAATGTCCAAAAAAATTGGTTCGCCGTGCAATTTCATCCGGAAGTCCACCACACGCGCAACGGAACCGAGATCCTACGCAATTTTATTTTCACTATCTGCGGCGCAAAACCGAATTGGACGCCGCAGCGCTTTATCGAGTCAACGATCGAACAGGTGAAACGCGAAGTGGGTACGGGGCGGGCGATTTGCGCGCTCTCCGGCGGCGTGGACTCGTCTGTCGCCGCCGTGCTGGTCGATCGAGCTCTCCGAAATGCCAAAGGTAGGCACGCCCTGCGCGGAGCCGAAGGGTCGCGATTGACCTGCATCTTCGTGAACAACGGCGTCTTGCGCAAGAACGAGTTTGAGAAAGTGCAGAAGACGCTGCGCGACAAACTCGGACTGCATCTCGATGCGGTCGACGCGACAGATCGTTTTCTTGGAAAGCTCAAAGGCGTCACGGATCCCGAAAAAAAACGCAAGATCATCGGCAACGAATTCATCAAGGTGTTCGAGCGCGAGGCACACCGCATAGAAAAAAAAGAAGGCAAGGTCAGATGGCTGGTGCAAGGCACGCTCTATCCAGATGTGATTGAGTCGCGCTCAGTGCGCGGGCCATCGCAGGTGATCAAATCGCATCACAATGTCGGCGGCTTGCCGGAGAAGATGAAGCTGAAACTGATTGAGCCGCTGAAAGATTTGTTCAAGGACGAAGTCCGCAAAATCGGCCGCGATCTCCGCATCCCCGAAGAGATTTTGCAACGCCAGCCGTTCCCCGGCCCAGGCCTCGCGGTGCGCGTTTTGGGCGAGGTGACACCGGAGCGCCTGGCGCTGCTGCGCGAATGCGACGACATTGTCGTAACCGAAGTCAAGAATGCCGGTCTTTACAACCAAATCTGGCAATCTTTTGCGGTGCTCTTGCCGGTCATGTCGGTTGGCGTGATGGGCGACATGCGGACCTACGCCTATACCTGTGCGATCCGCGCAGTGAGTTCCGAAGACGGCATGACAGCCGACTGGGCGCCCCTGCCCTATGAGGTGTTGAAGCGAATTTCCACACGAATCGTGAACGAGGTCAAAGGCATCAATCGCGTTGTGTATGACGTGACCTCGAAGCCTCCGGGAACGATCGAATGGGAATGAGAGCGGCGTGCGATTATCCGATCACCGATGCATCTCAATCTTTGCCAGCTCTAGGCGCAATTGAGCGGGACCGGTGAAAAGAACGCCGTGCATACCGAGATCTTTTGCCGCTTCCACGTTCGGCAACAGGTCATCGACATAGATGGTTTGGGAAGCGTCGATGCCGAAAGTATCCAGGAAAAGCTGAAAAATGCGGCGGTCGGGCTTGATCAGGCGCACCTCTCCGGAGAGCAAGATTCCGCGAAACCATTGCAGAAAATCGAATCGTCTGCGAGCCGCAGGAAAAGTTTCCGCCGACCAATTGCTCAATGCGTATAGCGGGATCTCCCTGGCTCGCAATTCGGCGAGAATCTCGACGCTTCCAGGAATAGGTCCGGCAACCATTTCGTGATGCCGTCCAAACCACGCGTCAATGAATTCAGCATAGTTCGGATGCTGCGATTTGAGCAGGGCGCAGCCCTCGGCAAAAGACCTTCCCGCATCCTGCTGCGAGTTCCACTCAGACGTGCAAATGTTGGCGAGGAAGTGTTCCATCGCAGCATCGTCTTCGCCGAAGAGCTTGCGGTAGAGATATCGCGGATTCCAGTCCACCAGGACGCCACCGAGATCAAAGACTACGATCGAGCGATCAGCCATCAGGATTCGATTTTATCGAATCAGTGAGATAAAGTGCGGGGGCAGGCCGCCTTATCCAGCGAAAAAGCAAAAATGTTCGGGCGAGCAGCCTGGCCAGATTGCCGCTCTACTCATCTCTGTGCACTGTCTCCGTGGAGAAAGCGGGCAGACAAACAGCCAGCAATGTATTCCGCGCCCTCGGCTTGAGGAGTCGAATAGCGGATCCACTCTCCCGCCTGCGCGATCACAGCCTGCCCCGCATTCACGTCGAGAACTCCCGAGACGTATTCCACGCGCAGTGTGCCTTTCAGAACAATCGTGAATTCGTCGAACGCAGGCGTCTGTCCGGGTTCAAGCCATCCTGCCGGGCTGCGCATGTGGGCGACGCTTGCGGAAGTGGTTTGCGAATTAACGCGGCCAATGTATTCGTCGATAAGCTTCGGCTTGTTCCCGGCGGATTGAATGCGTGTGGGTTTGGCGATCAGGGTTGGCATCGGTCGATGGTCGTTCCGTTTCTTCGAAAATAGATTTCCGCATCCGCGGTCCAGTGCTCCAGTCTAGAACGGGGCGGAGAAGTTCGGGGAAATTCTCCGCCATTCGAAACACAGGCCCAAATTCTGCTAAGGGCACGGGTGCGGCGTTGGCGGCGTAGGCGGTATGCCGGGGATGTGCGTCGGCGGAGTTCCAGGCGAGTCGCCGATTGGCGGCGTTCCTGGGATATCGATGTCCGGTGTACCCGGCGACCCCGGGGTCCAGCAGGTGCCCGGATCACTGTATGGCGGCAGCGGTATAAATAGTGGCGGCGGCGCGATCGGTTGCACAGACGCTGGATGCTTCTCGGCATCGCGAATCGCGGCAGCTACTTCATCTTCCGGAAGAACGATCGGCTGGTGCAAAAGCATGCTGACTGGCGCTCCAGCCTCAAGAAAAAAATTGTGGCTGCCGAACAGCAGCGCCATTGATATGACGCCTCCAGCGGCGAGTCCGACCATGCTTCCGATGGCAGTGTCTTTCAAGGTGTTGGCAGGAGTAGTCAAGCTGGAACTGACGCAGAACGGCGGACCTCCGGTGCATCCCGGCGGCTCGCTGGCGGTCAGCGTTTGCGGTTGCTTGTTCGCTATAGCATGGCCGATCAAGGCACCGAGTCCAGCCCCAGCCGCGGGTATGGCGAACGCGGCAATGATGTGCCCCTTGCCGGGATCCTTTACAGCGTATCCATCGTCGGTTTCCAAGGTGATGGGGCCGGCTACGTTGGCGACGTAACCATCCTGGAAAGTGATTGCCAGCGACGCAAGACGCACTTCTCCGCGGCCGCGCTGGCGCTCTATCTTGTCGACTTTCCCTTGTACGAATGCGCCGGGCGGAATTACGACGCTGCTGCCCGCTGTGACGGGTGAAGTGGTTTGCGCGTAGATATCGTCTCCGCGATGAACGTAGCGGGTTTGAATCGGCTGCGTCAAAACCAAACCGATCCTGGTGCCAGCAGGAACCGAGGCTGTTTCGCGGTTTCATTCTCAGCTTCAGATGGCGCGGGTGAAGTTTGTTGGGCTGCGGCGAAAATGCTGAAAGCAACGATCATGGTTAAGGCAATCGCTTGCCTGATTTTTTTGTGGGATTGTTCCAGAGATTGTTTAAAACAGAGGCGGGAAGAAACGAACGTGAGGAGACATCGGTGATACCTCCTGGAAGGAGATAAGCCTTCCCTTGCGTGAAGCCGAGCGCTGGTCTCAGCTCTCTAGATTATTAAACGTTCAAGTTGTTGGAAAGTTGTCTGCAAGTGCGTGAAGAATTGAAAAGATTACGTGGAGATTTGTAAAGCACTTGCTGGCCATACGCGGTCTTCAGAAATCACCTGTGTTCAGCCGCGCTTCTGTCAGTTCCGGACAACTTCAGGCGAGGCTACATCATTTACAATCTTCGCGTATGTTCTATCGCTCCGATAATCGCCCGACCGACCAGTTGCGGCCAGTTTCCATCGTCCCCGACTTTATTCCTACCGCCGAAGGATCGGTGCTGATCGAGGTAGGAAACACTCGCGTCATTTGCACTGCGTCCATTGAAGAGACGGTGCCGCAGTTCATGCGGAACTCCGGAAAGGGATGGATCTCGAGCGAGTATGCCATGCTTCCGAGAGCCACATTGACGCGCACGCCGCGCGAAGTGGCGAAAGGCCGGCAGAGCGGGCGCACGCATGAAATCCAGCGACTCATCGGCCGCTCGTTGCGCGCCGTAACGGACTTGGCACGCTTGGGCGAACGCACGATTTGGATCGATTGCGACGTCATTCAGGCCGACGGCGGAACTCGGACGGCTTCCATCAGCGGCGCATTTGTGGCACTCGGTCTGGCGCTGGAGAAATTAGTGCAGGCTGGGACATTGACTGCGGCTCCGCTGAAAGATTTTGTCGCCGCGATCAGCGTGGGAATTGTAGATGGAGAAGTTTTGCTCGACCTCGCCTACGAAGAAGACTCCCGCGCCGACGTGGATATGAACTTTGTAATGACGGCCGGACACAAGATGGTCGAGGTGCAGGCTACGGCGGAGCACGAGGTGTTCGATGAGGCGCAGTTCGGCAAGATGATGACATTCGCCCGCCGGGGCGTGCAGGCGATGATTGCGAAGCAGCAGCGCGTCCTCACCGGGCTTACGCTGGGGCAATAAGACTCAATCGCGAGACAGTTTCTCTAGTAGCCCCTCCGGCAACCTATGCGTTTTCGCCGCAAAAGGGTTTAGCGCCGTCACTCCGCTCCACGCCAATCCTTCCGGCATATCCTCAGAGAGCAACATACGGCAACCCGCGTTGCTTAATCCCAGTTGGAGGTTGATCCGATACTCGTGTAACCCTCGAATCGATTCAGGGTTCGGAGAGAACTTATGTAGAGAAGGCGCAGCGTACGTCTCGAACCTCC
Organism: uncultured Acidobacteriaceae bacterium; assembly: GCA_963784095.1. Taxonomy (GTDB): domain Bacteria; phylum Acidobacteriota; class Terriglobia; order Terriglobales; family Acidobacteriaceae; genus Sulfotelmatobacter. Next base: position 467,566 of record CAWAQC010000012.1, on the reverse strand, counting down.
ACGTCGCATATCCCTCGAACAGCGATCCCCGGTAGCTGAGCCACAAAATTGGGCCAGTGAAAGTCGCCAATTCACGATTCGGCCCTAAAGCCCTGGTGCGAAAGGGGGGACTCGAACCCCCACGGTTTTACCCGCCAGATCCTAAGTCTGGTGCGTCTGCCAATTCCGCCACTTTCGCCTCAGCCAATTATACAAAGCGGTGGAAGTCGCGGGCAGTGTCTAAGGCAGCGGGTGGAAAACGGTGTACTAAGGAGCAGCGGTACCTACTGTACCGCGTTCAGTCCCTGGTAAATGAACATGCCCGCCAGCACCAGCAAAAGCAGTCCGGAGCCGGCTCCCATTACCCAAACTGGAACCGTGAGCCGGTTGACCTTCACCAGCAGTTCCGTCTGCTCCTGCTGCATATGCTGGCTCGCGTCGTCGAGATACAACGACTCTTCCTCGTGCATGGTCAGCGTACTGCGGTAGATGAGCAGAATGATCAATCCAACGGTGAAAACACCCCAGACAACCGCAAGCCCAATCATTAAAGGAGTCCACGTCATAGGCACCTCGCCTTTTGCTCCCGCGGACTTAGGACGCAGAACCCCACCCACACCCCGAGTCCGAAAGGCATGCTAACGCCAACATTATAGTCCGGTTGGCAAGTTCCTGGGTGAGGGAATCGTAAGCCGGCCACGCAGCATCCAATGCGTAACGAGCGGTGAGTACTGGGTGCTGGAGTTCACCCGCTCTGCTATAATCGAGTTACTTCGAGCCGAGGAGATTTGAATGGCAACCACAACCGTCCCGGAAGTGAATACCAACTCAACTGAACTAAAGAAAACGCCGCCGGTGTTGCTCTCGCCGAATGCGATCGCCAAGGTGAAAGACATTATGGGACAGCAGAATCCGGTTCCCGCCGGCCTGCGCATTGGCGTGGTCGGAGGCGGTTGCTCCGGCTTTTCGTACTCCATGCAATTTGAAAACGCCGCTGGAATGATGGACAAGACTTTTGACATGGACGGGCTCAAGGTGTTCGTCGATGCCACGTCAGTCATGTACCTGAATGGCTGCGTTGTGGATTACGTCGAAACTCTGGAAGGCGCCGGCTTTAAATTCGAGAATCCTAATGTGAAGAGCACGTGCGGCTGCGGATCGTCGTTTAGCGTGTAGTCCAGCGTGTAACGTTCAGCCGCTAATCTGCCCGAGAAATCAAAATGGCCCCAACTATGGGGTCATTTGCTTTTTTCACAATATACTCGGCCGAAACGACTATTGCTGCGGCGAAGAGGATGAATTCGATCCGCTCGAATTTGAATTACTGCCGAAGCCGGAGGATTGTCCGAAGGAAGACCCGCCGAATGATGATTGGCCAGAACCCTGTCCAAACGAACTTCCGCTGGAATTGCTGAACGGACTGCTGTTCGTGCCCGATTGCGAGCCGTTCTGTCCGTTCTGCAGGGATTGCCCCCCAAAGTTCTGCAGCGGAGTTTGGTACGGCGTGGTGATCAGCCCGCCACGGTCGGCGGTAGGGTCGTAGATGAACTGCCACTCGTTGTACTTCGTCTTCTTATTGAATATCCGGATCGTTTTCTTCTTGCTGAGGCTGGCGACGCCTACAATCGGACCGCTCGCTATCAATTGCTGCTCGCCCGAGCTAGAGTCTCCCTCACCTTTGGCGTCAGCATCCTGTGGGGTTGTCGCATCGGAAGACGAAGTCGTGCCCTGGGACGAGCCATTTTGCGAATTGGAATTATTTGATCCGAATCCGCCGTTTGAGTTTCCTCCAAAAGAGGATGACGATTGTGCGAACACCCCGGAATTGTTCACGCCGCCGTTACCGTTATTGCCGAAACTTGATCCGCTGTTGGAGAAGCTCGATCCAAAACTCGAACCGCTCGAACTTCCAAAAGAGTTTCCGAAAGCTGAGCCACTGGAACTGCCAAAAGACGAACTGCTGTTCTGGCCATTCATCGCTGCTCCGGCTGGAGTGGCGCCGGGAATCGTTCCACCTCCGAAGCTGCCGCCAAGCTGCAGGCCGGGCTCGCCGAAATGGAGCAGCTTGAAATCTTTTCCCGTCAGCGGATCTTTGTAGTGCTTTCGCAGATAGCGCAGATTGTTGGTATTGTCCAGATCCTCCAGCTTCGTAGGGTATCTTCCAAATTTTCTGTAATAGATTCGGATGGCCCGTGTGTATTGAACTCCGCGATGAATCATCTCCTCTTCCTGGTCGCGCTTCAGCTGAAAAATCATGTCCGGCAAAATCGCCATCGCCGCTATCGTCATAAGGCCGACGGTCAGAAGCATGGTCAGGAGAATATAGCCCTGCTCACTTCGCCGGAGTCTTCGAGATTTGCGTGAGCGGGGTTTACGTGAGCCGAATTTGCCTGGAGATGAAGTCATGCACACTGCCCGTTAGATGACTGCCTATTGGATGCTCCTCATTAGATGATCGACAAGGCCGAGCAAGCTGTACGAAAATCGCCCGTAAGGCCCTTTAACCCTGGCTCAGAGGAAGAGTCTGGGGCGAACCGCTGCCCACCAGATCCTGCATTTCCACCGAGTTCGGGGAAATTCGCAAAACTTTATATCGCCGGTCCACGATCTCGCCTTCGCCGGCAACGAAAACGTCATCCCCTTTGGAGAGAAAAATTTTCTTCGGCTCTCCCGGATGGCTCGCAAATCCAAAAAACTTAAGCGGAATCGGCGGCGCCTGGGCAACGGCTGGAGGCTGCCATGGCGCGGGCTCGTTGCCCTTGCCAATTGCGCCCGATGCTAGCGGCGTTGGAATGTCTTCTGCCTGAGCTACGAAAATATTCCTTCCCGAACCTTCATACTTGATATGCTCGGTGGCCGCAAGCTGCTGTAAATGCAGCGTCGGATCAAGGTCCTGCGCTTCACGCGTTTTCTTCCCCGCAGCCGACGCCGCCCCGCGCCGCCCGTTATGCGGGACTTTAGCGGGAGTTGCTTCTGGAATGCTGGTTACGGGTGTGTTTGTGGTGGAGGCGTTGGTCGAAAATGTATTCATGACCTCATAACCGACGATGGCGAGGAGCAGAACTCCCAGCACAATCGCAGCGACGGTCTGCTTTCGATTTTCCGTCCCCAGCCTCACTACGCGCCTGCCTTCAAATATGTTTCAAATTTCATTTGCAACTTGATCGGACCTTTTTGTTCGCCGGCCAGTGCGATGCTGTCGATGATGAAAAATGTATCATCCCGCTCCAAGGCATTAATAAACTTCGCCAGAGAAACGTAACTGCCCGTCAGCTCTGCTTCCATTTCAACCGGCGCGAGCCGTCCGATCCCAGGCTCCAGCACCTTATACCGCGCTCCCTCAATGGTCACTCCATTCGCCCCGGCCAGCGTGCCCAGTTGCGTCGCGATCTGAGAATCCTCGGCCGGGAACCGCTGCTTGTAGAATTCGGTAATCTGCTTATTTGCAATTAAAACCTTTTTGTCGAGATTGTTTAGCGGTTCTACCTGATGAGTCTTGAGTTGCAGTTCGCTCCACAGCCGGTTCAGTTCCTGTCGGCGCGAATCGGTCGAACCCACCAGGGGAGAAACCAGTATGGCCACGGCGACAATATCCACCCCTAAGAGCACGATCAGCGCGGTTTTGATCTTGTTCCGGGTTTGGCGCAATTCTGGCATCAGGGTTGGCTCCGTTTTGCTGCTCGCGTCTTGGGGGCTGGCCCGGGAGCAGGATTCAGCGCAGCCAACGTCTCGGGAACATAGATTCCGTTGATCGCGAACTGCACTTTGTCGCCAGTTCCTTCGGTGGCCGAGTGTTCCGTCTCAATGTAAGTCTGGGTGAAGTGTTTCGACTCCTCCATGCGCTGCGCCAGTTCAATAGCTTTGTCGCGAGAATCGCCGCCCACTACCATTTTCAGCACCAGCTGATTGTCGTCATCGAGTTCCGGTTGAATCGACACCAGGTGGACCCGCGCCGGCATGACCTTTTCGAGATCTTCGAGTACGCGAGTCCAGGAAAGCGATTTGCGTTCAATCAGTTCGTTAATGAACTGCGACTGATCACGCGTCGAACGGTTCTCCGGACGGTTCAAATACTCTTCGGCCAGTAGCCGGGTCTGGTCGCGTTGCGCAATCTCCGCGCGGAAGCTGGCGATGGCTGCATGGTCGTGACGTGCAGCCATCCAACCGGTGATGGTAAGCGTCACCAGAACCACCGTCAGAATGGAAGCTGCAGCTAATGCCGTGCCCCAGCGCAGCCAAAACTGCCGCGCATCTTCATAGGGCTGGCTCGCGAGATTGATGTCGAGTCGCATCTAAGAAATTAGAGCTCCCACTACTCCGGCCATCCTCCAGCGCGGTACCATTCCGCTCGTGCTCACTCCTAGTTGCGATGAAGTCACCAGCTCCTGCACTTCCGCGCCGGTCTGCGAATGCAGCGCGGGGGCAGCATTGGCGATATCGGAAATGCCGGCGACGAATATCTTCTCAATATTCAAATTATAAGTATCCTGAAAGAACACCACCGAAGGGTAGACATCCTCCGCCAGTTGTTCGCCGGTAATCGTGACCCCGCGCGTATTTTCCAGCGTCCGAAAAAGCTGCAACTGATCGGCGTTGAGGATCGCGATACTGGTGGTTCGCGAATCGACTTTGACGATGAGCGTGGGATGCTGCCCCTGCGCTGCCCCTAACGCAGCCAGCATGGAGGGCAATACCACCCCCGGGTTGAACCCGGCATCGCGAAAAGCAATTTCGTAATCTTCCACCACGCTCGATAGGGCGACTGCAGCTACGACTCGAACTCCGTCGTTCGACTTTTGCGCGTGATAAGAGACGCGCGCTTTATCCACATCGAACGGCAAGGATTTTTTCATGCGAAAGCGCACGACGCTGGCAGCTTCTTCGGAATCGGAAGGCAAAGTGTCGAAGTCCAGAAGCACCACCCGCACCGCTGCGTCTGGAACGATGGCAATCACATCGCGGGTTCGTGCGGCGATGCTCTGCAGACTCGCCTGCAACGCATCCTTTACCGCATCGCGCTGGCGCAGATTGACTTCCACCAAATCTGGCACGACACTGCCCGGCGCAAGTTCGCGCGCGGCGCATGCTTCCAGACTAACGCCGTCCTCGCCCAGGCGGCCGACAAGCACGCGGTCAACGGCGATTTCGCAGGCCATTCGAGGTTTCGCCATGTTTGAACCCGAGCTCATTTATTCGGGACTTGAACCTTCCTGGAATTCCATGCTTTCAAAAGTTGCACGGGTCAGCGTTCAGCGACCGGCCAAAATCAGGATCCGCAAATTGATCGCCGATCCCGAGCCACAGACTACGAACCAAAGTTCCTTACCTCATGGCCTCAATGAACGTCACCTTGTTGATCTCTTTCAAAGTAGTCAGGCCGAGGCGAATTTTGTCGAGCGCCGACTCGCGTAAAAATCGCATGCCCTCTTCGCGGGCCGCGCGACGAATTTCCGAGGATGGTTTCCTGGCGAGAATCATTTCGCGGATTCGATCGCTCAGGTCCAGTAGTTCGTGAATTGCGGTTCGCCCACGGAAGCCTGTTCCGGCGCACTCGATGCATCCCGGTCCTTCATACAACGGCACCTTCGACCATTCCTCGGGATTGAGTCCACTGGATTCGAGCACTTCCGGCGCATAGTGCACCTGCGTGCGGCAGGAATCGCAAATCAAACGCACCAACCGCTGCGCCAGAATGCAATTCAGGGCCGAGACAAAGTTGTAAGGCTCGACGCCCATATTCAGGAATCGGCCGATCACATCGACCACGTTATTCGCGTGGACGGTGGTGAACACCAGGTGACCCGTGAGAGCCGATTGAATCGCGATCTGCGCAGTTTCCTGGTCGCGGATTTCACCCACCATGATCTTATCGGGATCGTGGCGCAGAATCGATCGCAAGCCGCGGGCAAACGTGAGTCCCTTTTTCTCGTTAACCGGAATCTGCGTAATGCCGCGAAGCTGGTACTCCACCGGGTCTTCAATGGTGATGATCTTGTCTTCGTCGGTTTTGATCTCGTTCACGGCGGCATACAGCGTAGTCGTTTTGCCGCTGCCGGTCGGGCCCGTGACCAGCACCATGCCATACGGCTCCTTGATGTAGCGCCGAAACTTGCGCAAGTCGTCTTCGGCAAAGCCTACAACTTCCAGCGTGAGCGTGCGGAACTTCTCGCTCATTGACTCTTTATCGAGCACGCGAAGCACGGCGTCTTCGCCGTGAATCGAGGGCATGATCGAAACCCGGAAGTCAATGGCCCGGCCGTTATATTTCACCCGGAAGCGGCCATCTTGCGGTACGCGGCGCTCGGAAATATCAAGCTCGCTCATGACTTTAATACGCGAAATCACCGTCGAATGGTGTTCTTTGCCGATTGGCGGCATGGCCTGCGTCAGCACGCCATCGATACGGAACTTGATGACTACGGAATCATCCCGCGTTTCAATGTGAATATCCGAAGCCCGCCGCTGCAGCGCGGTGAAGATCGTGGTATCGACTAAGCGGATAATCGGGCTGGTGTCTCCGCCCGCCGTCAGTTTGTCGATGGTCAGCGTCTCTTCCGCGCCCGTGTTCTCATCTTCGCGGATGATCTGGAAGCCTTCGCTGGCCTCCTCGAGAACCCGCTGCGACTGCTCGGTCTTGGTAAGAATGTTGTCGATCTGCTTCAGCGTGGCGACTTTGGTGACGATCCGTTTCTGCAGCAGCAAGCTGATTTCATCGATCATCATCAACTGGCTGGGATCGGCGATGGCAATGGCCAACCGGCCATCGCTGGTTTCCTCGAGCGGCACAAATTTGTAGCGGAACATCAGCTCCGGAGAAAACTTTTTGAACAGCTCGTGGTGAAGCTGAAAATCAGTGAGGTCGACGAACTCGCAACGATAGCGGCGCGCCACATCCTGAGCGCGCTCCAGGTCGGTGATGGGATTTCCCGTCGCTATCACCTGGCCGCCGCTCTGACCGTTCACAAACAGTGATTTCTTATCCGTCGTCATTGTTATCGTTATCCCGAAACCTAAAATTCGTTAAGCCACTGAGCTATTGGCCCATTGAGTCGATGAATTTCAATCACCCAACCACAAATCGCCAATCACTCAATTCGTCTCTAATGCGCTCCCTGCACTCCTAAGCTGAAGATCGGCAGATATAACGAGATCAACACTCCACCTACGAAAATAGCCATGATGATCAGAATGAGCGGCTCGATTAATGCCATGGAAGCACCCAATGCCGTCTGCACGTCCTCTTCGTAGAATTCGGCCACGGAATTCAACATCGCAGGCAGCGCGCCAGTCGATTCGCCGACTTCCAGCATTTCCACCGCAAGGTCGGGAAAAATCTTCTGCTCTTCCAGGCTGGCGGCCAATCCTTGCCCTTCGCGAACTCTCACGCTGGCGCGACCGACTCCTTTAAGGATGCGCCGGCTCGACATGGATGAGCCCGCGGTTTCCATCGACGGCACTAGCGGCAAGCCTCCCTGCAGCAAGGTCGCCAGCATGCGTGAAAAAGTCGCGACCTGATGCTTTAACCGGATATCGCCAAGCAATGGCAGGCTCAAAATCACGCGATCAATCTGGTCGCCGCCGCGATCGGTTTTCTTCCACTGCCAGAAAAGAAAACCACCCACCACGACACCAACCGCAAAAACCGGAAAATATTTCTGCGCATTCACCCCCACCGACAGCATGAACAACGTAATGGCCGGCAGTTTCGCATCCAGGCTGTTGAACAGTTCAGCAAATTTCGGGACGACATAGGTGAATAAGAACATCACCATGATCGTCACCACGCACACCAGAAGCGTCGGATAAATCAGGGACACCAGCAGCTTCTTGCGAAAGCTCATGCTCATGCGCTGGAAATTGATGTAGCGGGTCAGAACTTCATCGATGTTGCCGCTCTTCTCGCCCGCCATCAGCGTAGTCGTATAAATTTTGGGCACCGCCGGATGAGTAGCAAACGCGTCGGAGAGCAGTTCGCCGCCTTTCACCCGCTCACGAACGTTCTCCAAAATCTGGCGCAGGTTCGGGTCCCGTTGCCGCTTAATCAGCAACTCAAGCGCGTTCAGGATAGGCAACCCCGCCTTAATCAGGGTGAGAAATTGCTGGTTGTAGACCAAAAATGTGCCCTGTTTGAGCTTGCGCCCTTTCCGCGTCGACAACACGGAGAGCATTCCTTGGGGTTTTACCCAGTGGACCAGGTATCCCTGCGCGGCGAAGCGATCTCGCACCTCCGCTACGGAATAGCCGTGCTCCACCTGCTGATGCGTGTGGCCGCGTTCGTCGGCGATTTTTACAATGAATTCCGCCATTTCAGTTCTTTTCGGCTGGGATCAACCGGAGTTCTTGCTCGACCTCTGATAGCTCAGTTTAACATCGCAGCTTGCAGTCTTGAGCCTCACATTGCAACAAGTTAGAGACATCTCAGTATCTCAAGTAACAAAAACGAGAGGAGTGCCGCATCTCGCCCCACAGCAATTCCTACCTCATTGTTCTAAACCCTCAATGGTCTCTGTCCCAGCGGGTGGTTTAAAGTGAAACCATCCCGCAGGAAGCCTTACATCGGCCTTCTGACCAGTAAAGCGATATTCGGTCACAGATCCATCCACGTTTTGCATTTGAATTCGTACAATCTCGTGCTGTGGGTTGATTTCCAGCAGCATCTCACTGATCTGACTGGCAAATGCCTGCGGAATTCCCCGCAGCACAACATCGTCCGCATTCAATGGCTGCACGTCCGGCGCGAACGACAGGCCCCGTAACTCCTTTTCCAGCTGCGTCTTACCAAGTAAAAACTCAAGCGGCGAACGAAGATCATTCAACTTATTGGCCTCGCTTCGTCGCGCCTGATGGTCGGCAGGGACGTAAAACCACACTTCTTTGCCGTCGCTGACAAACACCTTGTCCTCTGGAGAACGATATTCCCAGCGCATCTTGCCAGGTTTTTTCAGGCCGCCTTTTTCCAGCCAGAGGGTACCGGATTCGGTCCGCTCCAGGCCCAATCCTCGATAGGTTTCGGTGAACTGCGTCTCCATGGTGTGCAGGCGGTTGTAATGCTGGTCGACGGCCTCGGCGACAGCGCGGACATTTTCCAAGGCAGCGGCGGGCAGCGCGGTCGCAATCACGATCAGCAGGATTCGAGCAGAAAGCTTGATCATCACTTTGATTCTATCCTCTGCGCTCGGCCAGCTTTTCAGCCTTTGGCGCCTGTGATGCGCCGCAAAGAATTGGCCAGTACTTTAGTACAAATTTTTTAAAGAAACACTCGACACCCACCAAATGTTATGGCAGACTCGGCGCGCTGTTTCGGGGTCCCCCAAAAACATCGCGACAGCCGAAAGGTACGCCCAATGTTCAGCGTTTTGCGCTCGGGGCTGCTTCTCGTGCCCTGTTTACTTCTTGCCGGCTTGTGCGACGGCCAGGCAGTTGCTGGCCCGCAAGGCGCCCGCTTGGTGAGTCACAACAACACTTTAGATGAGGCATCGTCCGCCAATCCGGCGAGCGGGACTGAAAACACAATCACCCAGGTCTCGCCCTCGCTCAAAGCCTCAATTCCTGCCATCACTGTGCTTCGAGACGCCGTTTCGCTCTATCGGCGCGGCAATCTCGCCGCGGCCATTGAAAAATATCGGCTCATCCTCCGTGCAGACCCTTCTTCACCCGAAGGTCACGCTGGCATTGCCCGTATCTATCTGAAGCAAGGCAATGTGGGTGAGGCGTCGCAAACCGTAAGGGATGGACTGAAGTTTTCCAATTCTCCAGATTTACGCGCCGCCTTGGGTGAGATCTATTTCCGCCAGGGCAAGATTCCAGAGGCCGAACAAGAGTGGCTGAATGTAGTTAAATCCGGCTCCCCGAATGGCCGCGCCTATCTCGGATTGGCCCGCGTGCAAAACGCCCTCTCGCTCTACGGGCAGGGCAAAGTAATGATCGACAAGGCGCGAGCGCTCAATGCTATCGACCCCGATATTGAACTGAACTGGAACATGACTTTGCCGCTCGCGGAACGCATTCGCCGCCTTGAGAGCTATCTGGCGAGCCCAGAAGGTGGCGCCGCCGATGATCGTGCGAAAGGTCAGGACTATCTCGATTACTTGAAAATGCTGCAAGAAGCGCCTCAAGGAAGCTGCCGGTTCTCGAATCCGTTGACAGAAACTGAAATGGCTTTGGTCCGCCTGCTGGCCGACCCGGAACATTTACGCGGCTATGGTTTGAGGGTGAACCTGAATGGACGCAAATCCACGCTGATGCTCGATACCGGAGCTAGTGGTATTCTCATCGGCCGCAAAGTCGCTGAGAAGGCCGGGATCATTCCGATTGCAGCCACCCGCATTGGCGGCGTCGGCGACGGCGGAGCAAGCACCGGATACATCGGGCGCGCCGGCGTGATCAAGATTGGCGGCTTGGAAATTCATGACTGCCCGGTGAGAGTTTTGGACAAGCGCGCGTTTCTGGAAGATGAAGGCGTGATCGGAACGGATATATTCGAGCAATTTTTGGTAAACATCGATTTTTCCCACGAGAAGCTGAGACTGACCCCACTGCCTGCGCGCCCGGATGACGCTGGCCCATCCGCAATTGCCGTAACTGCCATAACTCCCGCATTTCGCGACGCTTACGTTTCGCAAGAGATGCGGTCTTATACCAAGGTCTATCGATTCCGGCACTATCTGCTCGTTCCCACCAAAGTAGGACGCGCGGCGGACAAACTTTTTCTTCTCGATACAGGGGGCTTCGTAAGTCAGATCACTCCCGCATTCGCCCGCCAGATCACAAGGCTGAGCGCAGACTCTGAGAGAATAGTAAAAGGAATCAGCGGCTCGGTGAACCAAGTGTATAGCGCCGAAAAAACCGTTTTGGAGTTTGGAAATCTACGGCGGGAAGATCAGGATTTGACGGCCTTCGATCTAAGTTCCGCAAGCCAATCCGTAGGAACGGAAATTGCGGGCACCCTGGGCTTCGAGACGTTGCGCGGGCTCAACATCAAAATAGATTATCGCGACGGCCTCGTTCGTTTCGATTCAGAGCTGGTCAGTAACCGGCCATGATCTAATCTCAGGCTCTGCCTCTGAACTGAATGATTCTGCTCCGGTCGCGTTTCGATGGCTTGCCGACCGGTAAGACTTCGAATTGCCGCATGGCCTTGCGCTCGGCGATAACCTTCTGGCGCAATTCACGGCTTGCATCAGTTTCGCGATAGAGCGCTTGTGCAACCGAGGCTGGCCCACGGGTATCGCTCAGAAGCAGAACCGCGACTTCAAACTCCCCGCCCTCATTCGTGACCCGCAACATGTCTCCGGCCCGAATTTCCCGTGCCGCCTTGGCGGGCTGGCCGTTACATCGGATTCTGCCGAGAGCACAACCTCGCGCGGCCAAAGAGCGCGTCTTGAAGAATCTGGCTGCCCACAGCCATTTGTCCAGGCGAACTGAAGTCACAGGGTGTCGCTCGAAGGGATAATCATTTCACCAAGTGATCGGCAGGCACGTATTGAGCCAGGCGCCTCAACCCATCCTGAGCCACCGTGTTACTATGCGCCATGCCCAAGGCGGTGCGATATTCCTCTACCGCGGCTGCGGTATTGCCTAGGTTTTCGAACAATTCTCCGAGCATCACATGCGCTTTAAAGGCAGGAGCTTCTTCGACCGTCCTGGTGCCGAGATAACGCTGGAGAAGCCGTACGCCGAGCTCATAATCCTGTCCGGTGCGCAGCACTAAGCTGGCTCCATCGGCGAGTGCAGCCGGGTGATCCAGTCGGCTCGACTCGAGTGCGTGCAGCGCGCGCTCCATGTCATCCAATCGCCCGGTACGGCGATAGAAGCTGGCAAGATTGAACCACGCACGCGCCCCGCCATGACTATCCGTAACCGCCGCCTGATACTCGCGCTCGGCAGCCGCATCGTCCTTGTTTTTTTCCGCCAGCCGCGCCTTGACCCAATCCGCCATCGCAGGATTCAGCGCCTCAAGCTTGCCAACCTCGACCCTGGCTTTGTCCTTGCCCCCACCGACGATTCCCGGCGCTTCCAGGTAAAATTCCGCCAGGTCGGTGCGAACTTCGCAACTATTGGGATCGAACTCGGCAGCTAATTCGAACTCGGCGCGAACTTTTTTCGCCAGACCGACAGCGTGGACGAAACTTGTGTGATCGGCTTTCTCTCCATAGATGCGTCCCAGCCAGAGATGATAAAGCGCATTGTCTGGAGCAAGTTCGATGGCCTTCTCGCAATCGGGAATTCCAGCATCCCAGGCGCCCAGTTCGAATTGCGCGCGGCAAAGCAGATTGTAAGATGCCGCCGTTGGCGCAACCTCAATTTGCCGGTTCAGGTCTTGCACCGCCTGATCGACGCGACCGGCATCAAGAAGATCCTGCGGGGATGCGGAGGCAAATGCCACTGAAACCGTTAGCAGCGCCAGCGCCGCCAGCAGCGAGCGGCCGAAACGAGCAACGGGTTTTTGCAACTCGAAATGAAAAGCACCCATCATTAAACTAACCCAGTCCATCCAGCTATTGCATCACTTTCACGCGAACGCCATCGGTAAGCGGCTTGGTCGGATCCATCGACGATAAGGCAACCACCGCATGGTCCTTCAGTCCGCCGGTAATTTCTACTCGCGTCAGATTTTGCAATGAAACTTCAACATCCTGGCGTTTTAAATGGCCATTTTCGACTTCAAATACATAAGGCTTGGCGTCGTCCATTCGAACTGCTTCGCGCCGAAGCGTGAGCACATCGTTCTCTTCCGCCGTAATGATGGTGACGCTCACATTGACGTTCGGCAAAAGCCGGCGATCGTGGTTATCGATCGTGCAGGTAATTTCTCCCACGTTGCGCGCCCCGTGCAGCTTTACTTCCGAGGGCACGGTGGTGACGCTTCCGTCCCAAACCCGGCCCGGCACCGCATCCCACGTAACTTCAATTTTTTGCCCCGGAACCAGCCGTCCGATATCCGGTTCATCGACAAAAGTTCGCACCAGCATCTGCGAGAGAACGCCTTCCTGCAGCAGCAGATCTCCAGTTTGAACGTACGCGCCCTGCTTAACCGGAAGCGCATAAACCACCCCGTCGAATGGCGCCCGCACGGTGGATTCTTGCAGCGCGTCCTCCGCGGCATCGTATGCGGCCCGGGCCTCTGTATCCTGAGCTTGAACTTTCGCGACCTCGGGTTGCGAATAACGGTCTTTCTTCTTTTGCTCTAACAGGCTGAGATCGGTTTGCGCGCGCTGCAGATTATCTTCCGACTGCTTAACCTCTCCCGGCGAAGCCGCGCCTTCCTGGTCTAAGTGGCGTAATTCCTGCAGATTGCGCTGGTCCAAGCCGACTGTATTGCGGGCATTGACGAGCTGAGAATCGAGCGTGAGAACCTCTTCCCGAGTTCCCCCGGTTGTGACCTCGGCCTGACCCGCCTGCGCCGCTTTCATTTGCGCCTGAGCCCGCGCCGCCTGGCTACGCAGGTCAGCATCATCGAGTTGTAGGAGAAGTTGACCTTGGCGAACGTGATCTCCTTCTTTTACATAAAGCCGCTTGACCGTCGTCGCCACGGGGGAATGCGCTTCAAAATTCCTGATGGGCTCGATCTTGCCGTTGGTCGAAATAAGGCTCCGAATTGGGCCGCGCTCAACCATCGTGGTATTCACTCGAAGTGGTCCCGGACGCGTAAAAACCGGAATTAGAGCGAGCACGACGAGCGCGCCGAGCACGATCCATCTGCGGTTCTTGTGCGTTCCTGGCCGCCCATTCGAATTATGATTAGTCGCCAACCGATTATCGTTTTTACGGATACTTTCACGATGCAAAGTGGACTACACAGGATGCAATCCGGACTATATAACTACCAATTTATCACTCGCCGTGGCACGGCAGAACCGCGCTTAACCAATGCCGATGCACATTTAGATGCTGGCCCTACCTGCTGGATGCTGTGAATAGTGCTCAGCAACAGCCTCCGGCTGCTCGAACCATTACAATGTGCTGATGGCGAAACAGCAACGCTACACTCCTGAGCACGCGGCCGCTGGCTTGGACGCCCAATTCCCGGCGATCGAGACCTGGCCGAATCAGTTTCCGGGGTATCAAATCGTCATCGATGATCCGGAGTTCACTTCCGTCTGCCCCAAGACCGGACTGCCCGATTTCGGCGTAATCAATCTGCGCTACCAGCCGGCGAAGCTCTGCCTCGAGCTAAAATCCTACAAGGAATATTTGCATTTCTACCGCAACGTGGGAATCTTTCAGGAAAACGTCGTGAACCGTGTCCTTGAAGATGTGGTGCGATGTGCCAAGCCGGTCTGGGCTGAAGTGAAGGGCGAGTTTCGCCCCCGCGGAGGAATCTCGACGACTGTCATTGCGAGATGGCCGCGACAGAAAAATTCCCGCTGATTCCTGCTTCAAGTTCTCGACAAGTTCTCAATTTCGGCCCGTGCTATATTCGCTCGATCCGTGACTTCTGAGAGATTTCATCCATATACGGCGCTGATCCTGCTCACTGCGCTGAACCTGCTGAACTATGTGGATCGGTCGGTTTTGTTCGCCGTGCAGCCGCTGGTGCAGAGCGAGTTCGCGCTGAGCAACACGCAAGTCGGCTATCTCACCAGCGCGTTCTTGCTTTTCTATATGGTCGCGGCTCCGTTCGTGGGGCCGCTCGCCGACCGCTACTCACGCAAAATCATCATCGTTATAGGAGCGATTTTCTGGAGCGGGCTGACCCTGCTCACCGCAGTTACGCACACCTACACGGAATTGCTGATTCGCCACACGCTCGTCGGCATTGGAGAAGCTACGTTCGTCACCATTGCGCCTACCTTCGTTGCCGATATGTTTCCGGAAAACAAACGCGGCCGCATCCTGGGCATTTTTTATCTCGCGATTCCGGTCGGTACGGCCGCGGGGTATCTACTGGGCGGAAATCTCGGAGCGCACCACGGCTGGAGAACTCCTTTTTATGTCGCCGCAGTTCCGGGATTTCTACTGGCTCTGTCCGTCCTCTTTTTGCGGGAGCCGCCACGCGGACAATTCGACTCGCCGCGGGAAACTCCGCAACGCGGAACTTTACGGGGGCTGGCGCACAACCCATCGTTTTGGACCGCAACTCTGGGAATGGCAGCAATGACCTTCGCGCTGGGCGGCATCCAGGTGTGGATGCCAACATTCCTCTCGCGGGCCCGCGGATACTCGCTGGAATCCGCGAACTTCACCTTTGGTCTCATCATTGTCATCGACGGTATTGTAGCTTCGCTCGCCGGTGGATGGCTCGGCGATTATCTGTTGCCGCGTATGAAGAGCACGTACTACTTTGTCTCGGCCGCCAGCATGGCGCTCGGGGTTCCGGTGATGATCGTCGCTCTGTTCGTCAAGGGGCGCGCCATGATTCCGGCGATCGCACTGGCAGCTTTTCTTCTGCTCTTCAACACCGCGCCGCTGAACGCCGCGGTGATCAATTCGGTCAACGCCACGATCCGCGTCACGGCGCTCGCGGTGAACATTTTCATCATTCACCTTCTGGGGGACGTGCCTTCGCCTACCATGATGGGGTATGTGGCTGACCGGCACTCATTGCAGGCGTCTTTTGTTCTCCCGGTAATCGCGATGATCGTTTCATCGGCAATCCTGTTTTACGGGATGCGTTTCGCGCCTCCGGTGCAATTTGCGACCGCATCCGTCGGCCATAGCGGAACAGGGAAGAACTGACGCGGAATGGCATATTTTTATTGGACAGCAGGAATTATCCTTGCGCTGGCGTGGTTCTCCCGCATCATCGACGCCGCGATCGGAATGCCGAGCGTGGCCGATGTTTCGCGTCCGGAGTGGAACTGCAATCCAGTTTCTGCCTCCGGCAATCCGCGCGTGTCGATCATTGTGCCCGCGCGAAATGAAGAGCGGGATTTGGAAACCAGCCTGACGAGCCTGCTGCAACTCGATTACGACAATTACGAAATCATCGCGGTGAATGACCGCTCGACCGACGCCACGGGCCAGATCATGGAACGCCTCGCTGCGTCGGCAAACCAACGCTTGCGCGTAATTCATCACCGCGAGCTTCCATCCGGCTGGCTGGGCAAAACTCATGCCATGTGGACGGCAGCGAATCAGGCTTCCGGCGAGTGGTTGTTGTTTACCGACGCCGATGTCCTGTTCAAGCCCGATTCTGTTCGGCGCGCATTGGCCTACGCCGAAGCGGAGAAAGCCGATCACCTTGTGCTCTTTCCGCAGATGATCATGAAGAGTCCGGGCGAGTTCATGATGATCGCTTTTTTTCAGACCATGTTTGTTTTCGGGCATCGTCCGTGGAAAGTGGCCGATCCGAAATCGCGCGATCACATCGGAGTCGGCGCATTCAACCTGATTCGCCGCAGCGCGTATGACGCGGTCGGTACCTATGAAAGGCTGCGCATGGAAGTGGTCGATGACATGAAATTGGGCAAGGTTGTAAAGAATGCCGGCTTTGTGCAGCGTAATGTTTTCGGCGGCGATCTGATTTCGATTCGCTGGGCGCGCGGCGCGATGGGAGTAGTCGACAATTTGACCAAGAATTTTTTCGCCGTGCTGTCATTTCAGTTGTGGCGTACTGTGCTTTCTGCTTTTGGCTTGGCCTTCCTGAATCTCATGCCTTTCCTGGGGATCTGGTTTGCCCACGGCTGGGAGCGGTTGCCTTTTGTGATTGCCCTGGCTTCGATGTTTTCGATTTATGTGGGAATGTCCCGGCGGTCGGGCATTCCGGCTTATTATTTTGTGCTGCATCCGCTGAGTTCAGCATTGTTTATTTACACGCTGATGCGCTCGATGTTTCACACCTTGTTGAACGACGGCATCATCTGGCGCGGCACCAGGTATCCATTGGAGGAGCTCAGGAAAGGGCTGGTATGGCCTAAGCAACTTTAAGAGCAGGGAGAGCGGACGCATCCATTCGTCAGCGGGCCCGTTTGCTTTGCGACCTTCGCGGCCTGGTCTTTGCGGTCTTTGCGATCAAAGGCTTTTGACCGCGAAGGACGCGAAGAAGTTCCGCAAAGGACGCGAAGAGATTCGATCGGCATTCGAGACTGGAGTATCTGCATTCATTCATTGCGGCCCGTCGCCAACATCCGCCTCATTGCCGTAGGTTGCCGTTGGTGAGACCGTGCCATAGGTTTTTGCCGGCTTCTTGGTGGGACGTATGCTGCCAGCGCTATAGTGGCCTCGTTTTTCGACATCGTATTCCTTGGGTAATGGCGGAATCAGAGTTGAGCCACCGGTGATCTGGTCCACACGCTTCAGGATGATTTCGGCTCGTCCGTTGTAGAGCTTCACGGGGCCGTGAATCTCTATGACGCGTCCGGTGAGCCTCCGCACGTCGCCGACATCTTTCAGGTCGGAGCCAAAAACGACGACCGTAAATGGACAGCTCATTTGATCTTCACAGAAGTCGACGAAATGCACTCCTCTAAAGCCCGCCTTTACGCGCAGGACCTTTCCGGTGACACATTTATTTTCCCCTACGTGCTGGCTGGCCTCGCCGATGGAAAGACAATCTGACGCGAAGGAGACTGCGGCAAGAACGACGAGGATGGCGAGCGTTCGTGCAGTCCGGTGTATCAAATGGCGCCCCCATGTTCGATCGGTCCGGTTCCAATCCTGACACTGGCTGCGTGTAATTGGTAAAGCACTGCACCGGCCTTGCTGGGGTCGATCGATCCTGAGCTGAGACGGCGCACGATTTCCGCGAGCGCTCTTTGCACCGCCCTCGGGTCACTCGTATCGACCGATTCAAACCATCGCTGGCGCGCCCGCTCGGCAAGTTTCCTGGCGTTGCGCCGATGATCGCGCTGATGGGAATAGCAGTAGCGCATCCCGCGAAGCGCGGGACGGCCGCAGCGCCTGTCTGGCTCGACTTGGTATTGGCACGTGGGTGCGGGTGTCAGCGCCATATTTCTGCATCCCCCCTCCCCCCGTCTCGTAAATTCCGGCCGGTCATGAGTTTTGCGGGATTTTCGGTGCAAACGCTCGCAGGGAAAGCAGTTAGATCTAAAGCTCCGCGCTCTGTCGCTTCCAATGTGAAGTGTGCTCCACAATATTGGAACGAGATTGAGGTCGCGGGAAAGTGCAGATGTCACTGAGGCGCGGTGGAAAACCATCTTTCTTTCGACACGGAAGTTACGTGCGCGCGGACGCCGCCCTGAAGGGCCGATCTTCCACGATGACCCAAGGGCACGGGGTCCCTCGACTCCGCATGACCGTCCTTCGGACGCTCACGCTCCGCTCGGGATGACAGAGCTGAGGAGAGGCCGACGTTAGGAGGCGAAAGGGAAGCGCCGCTCTTCCACGGTGCCTTCGAAGGGCTATGCGGCGGAGTGCAGGCTCTTGCGGCGCGGCTGGAAGCCGCGCCCTTTCAAGGCAACAGCAAAATCTGGGCTGCTGACGCAGGAGCTTATTTGAAGCTTTTGACGGCGGCGGCTTCGTCGTCTTTCACGTCGAAGACGGTGTAGAGTTTCGTGATTTGCAGCAGGTCTTTCACTTTTTTGGTGAGATGAAGCAGTTTGAGTTCTCCACCCTGATTTTTGCTGGTAGTGAAGGCGCTGACCAGTTCACCGATGCCCGAGCTATCGATGTAGTTGACCTCGCCGAGGTTCAAGATAATCTTCTTGTTGCCCTTGGAAAGCAGGTCGCGAATGGTGTCGCGCATGGTGACGCTGCCTTCGCCGAGAGTGATGCGGCCGCTGCAGTCCACAATGGTGACTCCGTCCACCTGCCGAGTGCTAAGTTTCATGCTCACTGAGACCCCTCCTTGCCGGCCGCGGCTGTTCCGCGGACGTGTTTGATCATTTTCACTTCTGTCCCGGTTTGAGACGGGCGGATTTCCACCTCGTCCATGAAAGAACGCATCAGAAAAATGCCGCGTCCCGAAGTCTTGAGCAAGTTTTCCGGCGCCAGAGGGTTGGGAATATTGCTCAAATTGATGCCTTTGCCCTGATCGCGAATGGTGATAACCAGATTCTCCGGCGTGCGCTCGAACGCCAAGATTACTTTTTTATCGGGCGCATAGGCGTTGCCGTGAAGCACGGCATTGACCGCGCCTTCGCGCACTGCCATTGAGATCTGCATGACCTCGTCGTCCGCAAAACCCAATTCCGTGGCAATGCGGCTGGCTTTCTGCTCCGCATGGTCTACGGTATCCAAAGTGGAATCGAACGTATAGGAGACTGATTGCTCCATAGCTTAACGAATGCTGTATTAGATCCGCACAGTTCCTCGGAATCGCCATTAGGGAGCGACTTTTTCCCATAATGAGCGGCTGCGGTAGTTTGCCTGTCGAAGCAGGGAATTGTCAACGCGTTAAGCGACTGGGTAGTGGGTGAATTTGCAAATTCAGCCACTTCCCGTGTCTGCGATCGAGCGTGTGACTCCCACCCTTGCCAGAGGCGGGCGAAAGGATGAGACACAACCCGCCTCAGCTACTATTGGCAGAGGCGTTGCCGAGCAGCGCCACCGTTTGAAGAAAAGAACTCAGTCAGCTCACGTGCCGAGTCCGGCGCCGTCAAAGAATGGGAGAATAAAGCAATGAACGAAACACCGCAGCAATACACGCAACGGATCATAGGTCACGCCGAAGGCAAGCAGCCTATGGCAGTGCAAGCAGCCACGGCCAGGAAACTCGAACGGTTCATCAAGGGCGTGCCTGCGGGCAAATTGCGCAAGCGCCCGGCGCCAGAGAAGTGGTCGGTCAGCGAGATCGTAGCGCACCTCGCCGATGCAGAAGTCGCGATTGGCTGGCGGATGCGGTTGATTCTAGGTGCGCCGGGGACGCCCGTCGCGGCCTTCGATCAGGATGCCTGGGTCACCCGCTTGCATTATGAGAAGCGCGATCCGCGCAAGTCGGTCGAGCAGTTTCGCGTGCTGCGCGAAGCCAACCTCGCCTTGCTCAAGTCGCTAACGCCCGAGCAATGGAAACACTACGGGATGCATTCTGAGCGCGGGCAGGAAACCATTGAGCATATGGTGCGCCTGATTGCCGGGCACGATCTAAATCACCTGGGGCAGATCGAGCGCATCATCTCCGCAAACATGTCGGCAAAAAAGATCGTATCCGCAAAAAAGAAGTAGCGCGGAACCGCTCAGCCGGCGGCTTTAAACTACAGTGTTCGGGCTGAATCCTATACTGGAGTTTACAAGTCTTCTGATTACAGATCTTTACACCATCTCATCGGCGCACACCGGGCTCCCGGCCTGGCATCGAAGCCGCTTCCCACGCATCTAATTGAATAGTTATGGATCAGGAATTGGTCAGGAGGAAGCTGCTATGAAGTTGTTTCAGGGATTTGCAAGCTTGTTCCTGGCAGCGCTCTTATCTGCGCCTGCGTGGGCAACTGCGATTACGACAAACGCGGGCTCAAATTCAGCCGTGCCGGGAACGGTTAATTACGTCGAGGGACAAGTTAATATCGCCGACCAGTCTCTCAGTTCACAATCGGTCGGCAAGGTAATTCTTAATAATGGTCAAACGCTTGTCGTACATGAAGGCAAGGTCGAGGTTCTGTTAACTCCGGGTGTATTCCTGCGAGTGGGTGACCACAGTTCGGTAACCATGATCTCCAACGGGCTCGCCAACACGGAAGTGCGGCTGGATCGCGGCCACGCCATGGTCGAGGTCGACGATATCTACAAGCAGAACGATCTTCGCGTCATAGAAGGTAATGTGGTGGCGCGCATGGTGAAGCCGGGATTGTACGATTTCAACCTGCGGCAGGGCGAAATTCGGGTGTTCGACGGCCAGGCCGAAGTGCAGGATGGAGACAAGCTGGTAAAAGTCGACAAAGGACACGAGCTTGACGTTGCGCCCGAGCCTCGCGTGAAGGCAGTAAGTTTCAAAAAGAAGGAGTACGAAGACGGCTCTCTGTATAACTGGAGCAGCCTGCGTTCTTCTTATCTCGCCGAAGCCAACATTAATGAAGCAAACATGCTTGCGGCCGATAACTGGGGCTGGGGATGGGGCGCGGGCTTCTGGGGTCCGGGCTGGGGTACGGGTTGGGGCGGCTGGGGATGGGATCCCTGGTTCGCGTCATACACCTTCATGCCCTGGGGCGGAACGTTCTTTAGTCCATTTGGATGGGGATTTTATTCTCCCTATACCGTTTACCGTGCGCCGTTGCTGGGCGTCGGAAACTATCCGCATCACTTTAATGCGGCGAATGTTCGCGCCTGGGGCGCGGGTGACCACTATGTCACCAGCAGAGACTACTCCCACGGCGTTTACACTGGCGCGGGAGCAGAGCGGGGAGCGTTCCACTCCGGCGCAATGATGGCACGTAATGGCGGTTTCCACGGTGGTGCGGAAGGATTCCACGGTGAAGACGGGTTCCACGGCGGAGGCGGCTTCCATGGTGGCGGCGGGTTCCACGGCGGCGGTGGAGGGTTTGGCGGTGGTGGCCACGGCCGCTAATTCCGAAGCCAAAACAATCTACTCGCGGGGCGCAAGTCGCCCCGCTTCTTTTGTCCGAGATATTTAACCGACTTCTTTGCCCGATTTCCGGCTGCGATCACTGCGCAGTCCCGCGATTGCTTCTCAGAAAAAAATGTGATTGCCCTCTGCTGAAAATGCGTAATTCATCGCCCGCGGTTCGTGCTAACTTCGCGGCTGGCCTGCTTGCAAGATTTCTTTCCAGCAGCCCGTAGCAGGGAATCCAGGATGGCGAATCGCAGAGAGGAAGGCATAGTTGACCAAAGTCTGCACCAACGTTAGGTGTCCCGCCTACGCGCATATGGTTTACACCGTGGCCATGCGTTGCGTGCTATGCCGCTGCGACTTGAAGATCGCCGAACGGAAGATCGCGGGGCGATGTGCCAGAGAATATGCCATCCGATGGTGCGCTGAAGCCCAGCCCAATTCGAGCCCTTCGGTAGATTGTCTGTGATTGGCGTCACCTTTGTTTTCGATCGGAATCATCGAAAATTCGGGATCAGGAGGACGCGTATTGGTGAATAATAGAAAGAACGAAAGCTGATCATAGATGGTAGGAGGTTAGCAATGAATTATAAAAACCTCGGTGAAGTAAATCGTGAGAAGGCCGAGGAGTTGAGGGAGCCCTCGTCACGACTGACCGACGAGAAAATCTCAGACGCGTCCGGTACCGAAGCGACAGCCGACAAGGCGCTGGCACCCGCCGGCTTGAAAAATCCCTTCTGGAATTAAAATCCCGGACACCTGTTCAGAAAGATATAGCTCGCTGCTGTGGTATAGGCGGCGAGCTTTTTGTTTGAGGATTTCTCTTTGGCACAAGCTAGCGCAGGATCGGAAGGCATAGGCATGGCTTGGTGCAGAACTCAAGGGAAGACATTTTTTCGAGCGCTGGGTGCAGTTGCGCATCCCGGCAGGGCTCTAGCGTAATGACGAACGGAAGCGCATTTTTTTCGAAACCCGGCTTTTGCAAAACGGAATCGATGTTCAGTTGGTGAGCGGAAAGAATGGCGGCCAGGCTTGCAATGATCCCAGGCTGGTCTTTCACATAGAAACGCAAATACCAGGGAGTTTCAAAATCGCAATTCACTTTCGGTGACCCGAGTTGCAGTTTGTGGTGCCGGGGGGCCTGCGGCACGAGATTTCCGGAGACCAGATTTGCGGCGGCGAGCTTTTCTGCAACGAAGATTAGATCCGATACCACCGCGACCGCGGTTGGGTCTCCGCCCGCGCCGGCGCCGAGGAAGGCAACGTCTCCGCCGTACTCGCCGGAAGTCAAAACCAGATTCAAATTTCGCTGCACGCGGCCGAACGGAGAGGATGTTGGAACCAGGCTAGGGCCAACATCGGCGAACAAGGTTGTGCCTTTCAAATCGGCACGCGAGATCTGGCGGATGGTACACCCCAGTTCGGCGGCGTAGTCGAGG
The DNA here is from genome assembly GCA_963784095.1 of uncultured Acidobacteriaceae bacterium. Lineage (GTDB taxonomy): Bacteria > Acidobacteriota > Terriglobia > Terriglobales > Acidobacteriaceae > Sulfotelmatobacter. The sequence continues at coordinate 444,745 of CAWAQC010000012.1, read as the reverse complement.
TCAACCGCATCGACCGCACGGATGGTGCGGGCGCGAATGTCCTCCGGCGAAACGCGAACCTGCAATCCAGCCAGCGCAAGAATCGCGAGCTTGGCGCGGGCATCGCCGCCGTCGAGATCTTCGCTGGCATCGGCCTCGGCGTACCCGCGCGCCTGGGCTTCTTCCAGCGCTTCGCTGAAGGGAATGCGCGCGGTTTCGATGCGGCTGAGAATGTAATTGCAGGTGCCGTTCAAGATGCCGGCGATACCGTGCAGGCGATCTCCACTGAGTCCGGTTCGCAAGGCTGGAAGAACCGGAACGCCTCCGGCGACGGAAGCTCCGAACTCAAGCTGGCAGCCGTTTTCGCCGGCTAGCTCCAGCAGTTCTGGCCCGTAACGCGCGATCAATTGCTTGTTTGCAGTTACCACTGACTTGCCGGCTTTTAAAGCGCTGCGCACGAAATCTCCGGCGGGGTGCAAACCGCCGATCAGCTCAATAATGATTTCGGCATCCGAGCGGAGAAGCGCATCGAAATCTTCGCACCAAATGACATGACTCGGCACCCAGGATTGCTTCTTACGCTCAACATTGCGATTACAGATATTTGTCAGGAGCAGGCCACCGTTGCGCGCGCAGAGTATTCTCGCGACCGCGCGTCCCACGGTTCCAAAACCGACGAGCGCGATCCGGCAGGCGGGAGGGGTATTGTGCGGCGTGGAATTTAAGTCGGTTGCCGCCGTCTTCTGTGGGCCAGTCGGGTGCATGCCTGCTCTCAAGAATTGATCATCATTTTTATCACACCGCGTTATTAAGCTTATTTATCACACCGCGTCATCACTCTTACCTCGTCACGATCACTTTTGCTTCGTCTTTGTAAAACTCGATCGAGCGCGGCAGGAAGCACATCGGGCAGGGGCAGGCGGCATGCGCAGCGCAGCCTGCATCAAAAGCTTGGTAAGATGTTGCATTCACTGCAGGCGAGGACGATCCCGCCTGCAAAGAACTACAAGCGGAGCCTGGATTAACGGCGCCTCTCCATGCCGAGAGCTGCGGTCCGCCACTACGCCCGGTTACGGGAGGAGAATGGATGATAGGAAAGTTTGCTACTGCGAGTGCGTTGATATTGGTTTTCTTCGTGGTTTTCGCTGCGGCCAATATTTTCACCGCACCTGCATTTGCTCAAACCACGGCGGCTCAGACTCCCTCGGCAACGCCCACAACTCCTGCGACCAATGCGCAGCAATCTTCGAACCCGCAACAGCCCGCCGAGGAAGAAGAAGAGTCGGTCAGGGAGGGAATTTCGCTGCGAAAAAAGACTCACGATTACAAGAACTGGAACTATAACGTTGGCGTGGGCGCGAATGTCGACAGCGGCAAGACGAAATCATTTGTACGAGGCGGGGGGCTCGGAGCCACCTTCGGCGTGGCCCGCAACGCCAACAAATATTTTGGGCTGCGCGCCGACGCCTTCGCTGAAGATCTTCCTTTAAAGCAGTCCAGTCTTTCGATTTCCGGAGCGACCAGCGCTACCAGTTACCTTCTGGCTGCTACGCTGGGCCCGATCATCAACTTTCCCGTTACCAGCACATTCAGCGGGTACGTGCTTTTCGGCGCCGGATTTTATCATCGCGGCGGCAGCCTGAATGACGATACGGCGCTTCCGGGTTCGGAGTGCTCTGCGTTCTGGACATGGTGGCAAGGCACGTGTTTCAACGGAAGCCTGCCGTTGAACGGGCACTTCGTGAATACCAGCCAGAACCAATTCGGCTACAACGCGGGAGCGGGAGTGGCCCGCAAAATGCCCAGCGGCGTGGAAATCTACGCGGAATTCCGCTTGATGCACGGATCCAACAACGGCACTACAACGGACGTGCGGCCGATCACCGTCGGAGTGCGCTGGTAGGGAAAGAAAATCACTCAGGATTGGTGCGATAGCTCCAAAGCCCCTCAGCCAGCCGCTGCAGCTGAACGAATGAAGATGCGGCCACTGGCTGCGCAACTCCCGACTCAGAATTCGCTTCGGAATTCGCCACGAGCAAGGCGGATTCCACAACGTGGTGAGCGGGCGCGAGCGAACACGCCGGATCAGTGGCAGCAGCGTCGCCGGTGAGCTGCAAGGCCTGGCATCTGCATCCTCCAAAGTCGACCGTGCGCTGGTCGCAAGTGTGGCAGGGCTCCGGCATCCATTCGTCTCCGCGAAAGCGTTGGAACGATGGCGACTCATCCCAGATCGCTGCGAGAGTCTGCTCGCGAACATTCTCGAAAGCCATGCGCGGAATCACTTCCGCCGCGTGGCAGGGAAGGACTTTTCCCGCAGGATTGATGAGCATTAATTTACGTCCCCATCCGCCCATGCAGGCTTTGGGAAAGCGTGCGTAGTAATCGGGAACCACGAAGTCGATGCGGATGCGTCCGGCGAGCCGCTTTTCGGCAGCGGTGACGGACTCTACTGCCTTATCGAGCTGGGAGCGCGTCGGCAGGAGCGCGGAACGATTCTTCAACGCCCAGCCATAGTATTGCGTGTGGGCAATCTCCATGCGCTCGGGAGCCAGTTGCTCGATGAACGCGATCATCTCCTCCAGATGATCGATGTTCTGCCGATGCACAACCAGGTTTACGGTGAAGGCGATTTTGTGCTGCCGGATGTGCCTGCATAATTCAATCTTGTGGGCGTGCGCTTTTGCTCCGGCGATCCAGTTGGCCTCGGCCTCACGCGAGTCCTGGAAGCTGAGCTGAATGTGTTCCAGTCCGGCATCCACTAAGGCTTTTAGTCTAGCTTCATTCAGTCCGATTCCGGAGGTGATGAGATTTGTGTACAGGGCGGCAGCACGCGCTCCAGCGATAAGTTCGGCTAGGTCAGGCCGCGCCAGCGGCTCGCCTCCGGTAAAGTGAGCGTGCAGCACGCCCAGCTTCCCTGACTGCTGAAAGATATCTAGCCACTCTTCGGTCGAGAGCTCTGAAGCCACGGCTGCGAGTTCCAGCGGATTCGAGCAATAGACGCAGTGCAACGGGCAACGATGCGTAAGTTCAGCAATGAGCGCGAGTGGTTTTGGGATCATTAATGCCGGTGAATCGTAGGTTTATAGGTTAACACCCGCCGGCGAAGCATTTTCAATATCAGGCGGCTTTCAATCTGAGGTCCCGGCCACTATTTCGAATTATCTCCCGGTTTCGTCGCGGGCCTGTCTGCAGTTTTCGTTTCCGGTTTCCAGGGGTTCGCATTCGCCGGGGCCTTGGGGTCAACTCCGAAATCCCAGACGTACAGGTTCATGCCTTCGTTGCCCTGGGTTTCGACAAGAACATATTCTCCCGGCGCAAGCTCGGCGATGGGCGTGAGCTTGAGCCAGCCGCCTCTGATGCTGTCGATTGTTGTCTTCACGAAGGTTTCGTTCTCACTGACCTTGCCCCCAATATTGCGCTTTACATCTCCCACGATGCGCTTCCCGTTTTTCACTTTTGCCCGCACGATGCGGAAGCGGTCGAAGGGTACGGTGGCTTGCTCGGGTTGCTGAGGCTGCTCGGCTCGCGGAGCGTCGAGACTGGGTTGTGACATTTTGGCGGATGCGGTTTCGCCGGGCGGCGGCTCAGGCGTTTCGTCCTGCACGTTGATGTAGATCGAAGGCACGCTTACGTGCGAATGGATGGCAGCGTGCGCGCCGTCAAGTTCGATGGTCTGCTTGGCGCCAGCCACGGGAATAAGAGCGCCGCGGAGGATGCTGGCGCGACTGCCCTGATTGAGATTGCTTTCAGTCTGCTGAAGTTCCACGACCTGCGGCTGCCCCTGATAGTTATCGAGCAGGTAGACGCCAGAATCGTCGGGAAGGCGCAGGCCGGGAGCGACTTCGGGCAGATGAGATTCGTCGGCTTCGAGCTCGGCGTCCGTTTCTTTATCGATCGCTGCGGATTCCGGGATGGCGGAAACTGCCTTCTCTCTCTCGAATTTTTGAGTGGCGGGCCAATCGACCAGCGCGGAGGGGAGTTCCTCCCATTCGTTGCGCTCGGCGCTCATATACCTCACGCGATCGCCTTTGACTTCGTACTGCTTCACGAGTTGATACGAGCCATCTTTTAGGATGAGACGTTTCGAAGCTTCCTGAGCGAAGGAGCGACTCGGGACGGCGAGCCAGAGCAGCGCGATGAGGAGAAGCAGCCGACTGGAAAAGCGGAGTGAGGGGGACATAGGTAATCTGATTATCGTCTGGGAGGGGCAGATTGGCCAACCGTTTCCGGCGCTGCGTAGCGTCTTAAATCCTTTTCACCACGAAGATCCGAAGGAACACTGAGGCTATGTTTGGTGCTTTCTTCGTGAACCTTCGTGTCCCTTGTGGTGACAATTCGGGCGCTCAGCGGAGCTGCGGTTTCGCGGTTAGTTGGCTGTGAGTCGATTCCGATTGGCCGCTGCTTGTAGTATCCTGCCCTTGTCGACATCGCTTTGCACAAAGAAATCGCCAACTTCTCGCTCGCAATGAAATCCAACCTCATTTTCAAACTTTTTCTCAATCATTTATTCACGCTCGCCGCAGTCACGCTCGTCGCCGTGAATACGCTCGGCCAGAGCTCCGGAGCGCCGAACCCTGCGCCAGCTTCGACCGGGCCGCAATATGCGGTGCAGGGAGCGGTGGCGTCAGCAGATGCACCGGCGCAGAGTGCCGTTTCCTATTCGTCGGTGACTCAGTTGAATGACCTGCTGGGCCGAATTGAGGCAACCTCAAAGCAAACACAATCCGACCTGGCGCAACTGCGGATCGAGCGTTGGAAGGCGGATAGCGCGGCGAAGAAACAGGCGCTCGCCGATGTGGATTCGGTCCAGCGCAATCTGCAGAATGCGTTGCCGGAGATGATCGGCCAATTGCGGAATTCGCCGGAGGATCTGCAGGCGACCTTCAAGCTCTATCGCAACCTGGACGCGCTCTACAGCGTTATAGGCGGGGTGGTGGAGTCGGCGGGCGCGTTTGGGCCGAAAGACGATTTTCAGTCGCTATCCAATGACCTTAGCGGGTTTGAGAGCGGGCGAAAGCAGTTGGCGGAGCGTCTGGAGGCGTTGGCTGGCGCGAAAGAACAGGAGATCACCCGGTTGCGCGCGGAGTTGAAGACGGCCCAGACGCAGGCAGCAGTTCCGGCGACTCCTCCGAAGAAAGTGATTGTCGACGATACTCAACCGGAGAAAAAGCCGGCGCCTAAGACCAGGAAAAAAACAGTGACCAAGAAGAAGCTGGCGACGACCACACCGCCGAGCACAACCCAGACTCCGCAAACGCCGCCGAAACCGCAGTAGGTTGGCCTGGCGTTGCTGAGTTAAGGTTTTCAGTGCGGCTAAATTCTTCAGTGTTCCGCCACAGGGAAACTAAACTCCACACTCGTAGAATCTGTTACCCTTTTTCCGCATCCATGCAGGTTGAAAAGCGCGTATGACTTCTCCACTGAGCATTCCGGCAATCATTGCGGGCGCCGTCATCATTGGCGCAGTGCTGCTGGACGCGTTTGAGACGGTGGTGCTGCCGCGGCGCGTCACCCGCCATTTCAAGCTGACGGCATGGTTCCTACGGCGTACGTGGATTCCCTGGAAGTGGATCGCAGGCCGGATTCGGAAGCCCCAGCGGCAACAGAATTTTTTAGGATACTTCGGTCCGTTGTCGCTGTTCCTGCTGTTGGCATTTTGGGCTGCAGGGCTGATCTTTGGTTTTGCCATGCTGCAATTTGGCGGCGGCAAACACGAACAGTTGGGAAACGAGCCGATCACCTTTGGCAGGGTCGTTTATCAAAGCGGCGAAACTTTCTTTACCCTGGGCTACGGTGATATTGTGCCCACTTCCGGACTGTCGCGCGCCCTCTCGGTGATCGAGGCCGGGATGGGATTCGCGTTTCTTGGAGTCGTCATCGGCTACCTGCCGGTGATCTATGGATCGTTTTCGCGGCGCGAGATACAGATTTCAATGCTGGATTCGCGCGCCGGATCGCCGCCAACTGCAGCCGAATTTCTGGTTCGGCTGGCGGGGAAGACAGAAAATCCGGGAATCGACCAGATCGTTTTCGACGAAGTGTTGCGGGATTGGGAACATTGGTCGGCGGAGTTGCTGGAGAGCCAGCTTTCGTATCCGGTGTTGAGTTTTTTTCGTTCGCAGCACAGTAATCAATCGTGGCTGGGCGCGCTGATGACCATGCTCGATGTGACTTCGCTGGTGATCACGGGCATCGAAGGAATTCATCCGGCGCAGGCGAAGCTTACCTTTGCCATGGCGCGCCATGCGGCGGTCGATCTGGCGCAGGTGGTCAATGCGAGATACAATCCGGGGGCTCCGGAACGGTTAACGGGCGCGGATTTCGATGCTCTGCGAGACGCTTTGGCGCAGGCGGGGCTGCAATTGCGCAGCACGCCGGAGGCGCGGCAGAAGCTGAACAATCTGCGCATGATGTATGAACCTTATGTGCAGGCCACGGCGGTGAACATGATGATCACGCTGCCACCCTGGAGACAACCTGTGAAAACGCGGGACAATTGGCAGGCCGGTCCCTGGGACCGGATCATTCAGGCGAAGGGTTTGGCGATTCTTGGGCAGAAGTCTCCGCCGCCAGTTGGTGTGGACGATCACTTTTAATTAGGTCCTCTTAAAAGGTCGTCTTAAGTAAGATCCGCTCGAGAGCCAGCTTATAGCTTCGGGACGCCGGCATTTCTTAAGAAACCGTGTTGATACCTGCTTGAGGGGCGGAGTTCATGCCGAGGCTGAATTATGGGTCTTTGCCGAATATCAAGGATCGACGACCTGAATGCTGGAGCGCCGACCGCAACCGCGATTGCGCCTGGTGACACCGACCGGCAATCTGTGCAGGTAGTTCAGAGCTTGCTTTCGGGGCAGGGTGCAAGGGGGCTGCCCAATCTTTTGAGTGCGGATTACGGAGTGTTCGGACCGGTCACCAGCACGGCAGTGCAGAATTTCCGCTCGCACAATGGACTTCCGGCGGGAAATCAGGTGGATGCGAGAACGCTGCAAACTTTGGTGCAGACGCCAGCGCTGACGCCAATTGTCTCGCGCGGTTATCTGACGCTCGTTTTGGATTTCAATTACTGCGGCCTGGCGAGAATTCTGAGCGTCGTGGCGCACATGGAAGGCGCGGGCAAATTCGGCGCGCTCAATCTGAATACGGACAAGGCGGGGCTGTCGTTTGGATTGATTCAATGGGCTCAAAAGCCGGGAAGATTGGCGGAGATTTTGAATGCGTTTTTCTCGGCCAGCGCGGCAGGCTTGGTACGCATTTTCGGGGCGGGTGATGCGGCTCTGGCTAGCGGGCTGATGGCGCAAACGAAGCAAGTGAGTGGCGGCGTCGATCCGGCGACTGGCCTCACGACCGATTTGAATTTCGACCTGGTGAATGAGCCGTGGGTTGGCCGCTTTCGAACGGCCGCGCTGTGGGTGCTGTTTCAAAAGGTTCAGGTGCAGACTGCGATCAGCGACTTTCAGAGTTCGCTGGCGATGATCCAGCAATATGCTCCGCAGTTAAAGACCGAACGGGCAGTGGGATTTGCCCTGGATTTGGCGAATCAATTTGGCGATGGCGGAGCGCGCAGCATTTATCGTTCGGCGTGGCGGGCTGGAATGAGCGTGAGGGATTTGCTGCAGCAGATGGCAAACGAATCGGTCGAGCGGATACCGGATCCGTGGAAGGCGGCGACGCAGATACGCCGCGATCTGTTTCTTACGACCTCGTTCCTGTCGGACAATGCTTTTTCAGACAATGCTTTTGAGAACGGCGAGAATTTCGCAACGAGTTAAAGATGTCGATTACTCGATCGTGACTGGGATGCCGCGGTAAGCAGGGCGATCAGTTTCCGGAACATGCTAACATCCTCTCTTCCAACCTGCAGCGCATGAAGAATCCTGGCGAAAACGTGGTGCGAATTGAGGCCGAGGCGCTGCGCGCATTGGCCGACCGCATTGCCGGGCCCATGGCGAAGGCGTTTCAGCGAGCAGTCGAGCTGATGTTTGCCTGCGCCGGACGCGTGGTGGTCACAGGCATGGGCAAGAGCGGACTCATCGCGAGAAAGATTGCGGCGACCTTGAGCTCGACGGGAACGCCGGCGTTGTATTTGCATCCGGTAGAAGCCTTGCACGGCGATCTCGGAATGATCGTGCGCGGAGACGTGGTGCTGGCGCTTTCGGCGTCAGGGGAAACCGAGGAGATTCTGGCGTTGGTGCCGACCATCAAAAGATTGCGGGTGCCGCTGATCGCGATGACAGGAGATGAGACGAGCTTACCTCAGGGGCGAAAGCCCGCGTCTGCTGCGCCGCCCAACGGCACGGCTGAAGCTGTGCCCTTCCCGACGATAATCAAGACCAGAGTTTCCAGTTTAGCTGCAGCAGCCGACGTGGCGCTGGATTGTTCGGTGCACAAGGAAGCCTGCGCGCTGGGACTGGCGCCGACAGCTTCTACTACGACGATGCTGGCGCTGGGCGATGCGCTGGCAGTTACCTTGAGCGAGAAGCGCGGATTTAAGGAAGAGGATTTTGCGAGCCTGCATCCCGGAGGCAAGCTGGGAAAACGGCTGGCGCGGGTGGAATCGCTGATGCACACGGGCGACGAGTTGCCGTGTGTGGGGCCGCAGACCCGGATGCCGGATGTGATTTATGAAATGTCCCGCAAAAAACTGGGGGTCACAGCGGTAATAGAAGGCGAGAAGCTGGTGGGTGTGATTAGCGATGGAGACCTGCGCCGGCTGCTGGAAAAGCGAGGGAAGGATGTTCTCGAATTGACGGCAGGCGAGGCCATGACGAGAAATCCGAAGACGATTACGGCGAGTGAATTTGCTGCTTCGGCGCTGGCTCTCATGGAAGAAAAGAAGATCACTTCGTTGATGGTGGTCGATGCAAGCGAAGGACTGCAAGGAATTTTACATCTACACGATTTGTGGGGAATTGAAATGGTGTGAGAATTGAGGAATTGTGTAATTTAGCAATCGGGCAATTTGAAATTCGACTCGCGATGGGTTTGGATTCAAATTACCCGATTGCCAAATTTCTCAATTACTCAATCCTATGTATCATTACGATCCCAATACGGCGCTGGAAGAATTAACCGAGGATGCGACGCTACCCAACCCTGTTCATGTGCGGGATATGATTCTGCGCAAGAAACTGACGCCCGACAAGTCGCTGGAGCTGAATCGGCTGTTTGTCGAATATCAGAAGTTTTTCGGCGAGACGCAGAAGCTGGGGAAAGAAATACTGAAACAGTTGGCGGGGTAGACGACAGCGGGCCCGGACTCTTTAGCCTCCCAAGAAGGAGATCAGGTCTTCGCGGCCGAAGCCGGCTTCCCGCAGTACTGACATCAGCGTTCCTTTTACCATGTCTCGGTTGTGCTGAGGAATGACAGCGCGCCGGTGGGATTTCAGGCTGATAGTAAACGAGGTGGCTGCCTGAGGTGTGATCCAGAACGAAACCATTTTGCTCCAGGAATCGGATGACTTGGCGCGGCTTGACCGCGGGTAATTTTGCCATGAGAGGCCTCAATTTAAATCTAAAGAGCCTACTACGAGATATTTAAACTGAGACTGTAACAAAGAGGGTTTCCGAGAGCCGCTCCTTAGCGCGAATATTCCAAATCTAGTGAGGCGACAAGTGTGTTGTCATCAGTGGGAATGGTATCGTTGTGCTTGCGCAGACTCGCAATGTAGCCGGAGATGGCATCTCTCGCCATCTCTCGAGCCTCATCCACAGTGCGTCCGTAGGTGACGCAGCCGGGAAGGGCAGGAACGAGCGCGGTGTAGCCGCCCTCTGGCTCTGGCCGGAGCATGATGTTGTAGCGATAGCGAGCTTTCGCCATAGGGTTCAATTCATTGTAGCGCAATATTCCGTAAGCGCTGCCACGCTGTCGTACAATTACGAATTCGCCGCGAATTGACGTGCCGTTGTCTGTGCCTGTCACGCGGTACTCGATAACTAGGAACTCATTCTCTATGCATCGTTGGTCAGAACTCTTCATTCCTACTCTGCGCGAGGCGCCGGCCGATGCCGAAGTCGCCAGCCACAAATTTCTGGTGCGCGCCGGCTATATCCGGCAGCTTGCGGCGGGAATCTATTCGTATCTCTTTCTTGGCAACCGGTCGTTCAACAAGATCGTGGCGATCGTGCGCGAGGAGATGAACAAGATCGGGCAGGAATTCCTGCTTCCCGGGCTGCATCCTCTCTCGCTGTGGGAAGCCAGCGGCCGGTGGCCGCTGATGGGCGAAAACCTGTTTCGCCTGAAAGACCGCAAGGGGACCGAACTGTGCCTGGGCATGACGGAAGAAGAAGTCATGACCGACATCGCGCGCAAAGAGCTGCGCAGCTACAAGCAGTTGCCGCAGATCTGGTACCAGATTGCGCCAAAGTTTCGCGACGAACCCAGGCCGAGGTCGGGATTGCTGCGTATACGGCAATTCATGATGAAAGATTCGTATTCGTTCGATATCGATGCCGCGGGGCTCGATGTTTCTTATCGCAAGCATTACGACGCGTACTGCCGTATCTTCGACCGCTGCGGTTTGAAGTACATGGTGGTGGAGGCGGATTCGGGAGCGATGGGCGGGAAAGAATCGCATGAATTTATGGTGCGGACGCCCGCGGGCGAAGATCAGATTGTGAGCTGCGATGGTTGCAACTACGCAGCGAATATGGAGAAGGCGACTTCGAAACTGGAGGTCGTGGAAGATCTGTGGCCCGAAGGCGACGGCAAACCGCTGGAAGTGCATACTCCGGGGCAGAAGACGATTGAAGATGTCGCGAAATTCCTGGGGGTGTCGCCGAAAAACAAGATTAAAACGCTGGCTCTCATGGCCGACGAAAAAGACGCGAAGACGGGCAAGACGAAATCTCGCGCCATTGTTGTACTCATGCGCGGAGATCATCAGCTGAATGAGGCGAAGCTCAATGCAACGGTTGGGGTGGCTACGCGGCCCATGGAGGAGAGCGAAATCAGAGCGCTGTTCAAGTCTCCGGCCGGATATCTTGGGCCGATTGGCATCGAGTGGGCGAAGGATCTAAAGAAAGACGTTGGGCCGGTGTTGGTGGTCGATAAGGCGCTGGAAGGACGCACGAACCTGATCGCCGGAGCGAACAAGGAAGACTATCACCTGAAAAATCTTAACCCCGGGAAGGATTTTCATCCCACTGCTTACGCCGACCTGCGCAGCGTGACTGCGGGCGAAGCTTGCCCGAATTGCGGCAAGCCGTTGCGCATCGATACGGCGGTAGAGACCGGGCATATTTTCAAGCTGGGTTACCGCTATTCGGAATCGATGGGCGCGCGTGTGCTCGATAAGAACGGTAAGGAAGTGATGCCGATTATGGGCTGCTACGGCATCGGCATTGAGCGCATTCTGACGGCAGCGGTGGAGCAGTCGAGCGACGAAAATGGATTCTGGCTGACGCCGGCAATCGCGCCGTTCGAGATCGTGGTGACGCCTACGAATGTGAAGGATGCGAGCGTGTTGAATCCAGCGGTCGATATCGCTGCGCGGCTGGAGGCAGCAGGTTTTGATGTAATCCTCGACGACCGCGACGAGCGCCCAGGGGTGAAGTTCAAAGATGCCGATTTGGTCGGTATCCCTTTTAGAATCACGGTCGGAAAGAAAGTTACCGAAGGTACTGTGGAAGTCGTTTTCCGTTCGACTCGCGAAGTGCGCGATGTTAGGATCGCCGCGATAGTAGAACATTTTCAAGGCGTCCTGCGAGCCGGAGGCTGAGATCTGCGGCTCTGCGGCCTAGGATTTCAGACATGATCAAAGGAATATTCGGTTTTCTCGTTATCGTGGCTGCGGCAATGGCACTGTTCACAATAGCTCCTCCGCTGCTGACGAATTACAGCTTTACGGATGATCTCAAGACCGTTGCCATGATCGATGGACCAAACACGCGGAAATCGGATGATGATATCCGCCTGGACGTGCTCGCAAAAGCCCGAGAGCACGATTTGCAGATCCGCGATACGCAGATTACGGTGCAGCGGATCAATACGCCCGGATTGGCAGCGGTCTATGTAGCGGCTGATTATTCGATAACCGTGAATCTCCCCGGCTATTCCTTTGATATGCACTTTTCTCCCAACAGTGGTAATAAAGGCTTTTAGCTCGATCACTCCGGCCAGCTTTAAATCCACAAAGCGGCAAGTAAATCCTTCGTGAAGCTAATCACGCACCTCAATATTCACCTCCTGCTACATTCCCCTCTGTTTTTGGCATGCCCGAATGCAGGTCTGACCGGCCGATTGTGCCAGTGACATTCGTAACGTTGCCATAGGGTTACCCAACTCCTAAGATCACGAACGGGTGAGAATTCTCTCAACCTGCAGACAATTAGAAGTGGCAAACCTGATGGGTCGAGATTTCTCAATCAGAATCCAAGCAGGCGCTTTAGCCGCATAGGCAGCGGGGCCGGAGGCAGTTCATGACGAAGCGAGTACGAGTATTTCTGGCGTGCATGGCTGGGTTGGCAACCATCGGATTAGCCAATTGCGGCAAGTATAACTGTGCTACCGACGACGGGCTAAGCTTTAACGGCGGCGCCTGTACATCGAGTTCACCGAGCGGCATAAGCACAAGCGGCAGCAGCACCACTGCGACAGCGTTTGCATTCGCCGTCGATAGCAGCGAGGTTGCGGGATCGACCACTGGAACTATCGACGGCTACACCTTGGACGCGTCTACAGCTAGTTTCCAGGCAACCGCAACGTACACGGCCCCCACAATTCCTCCCGACGATGGTGGAGTCGGAATGGTGATTGCGCAAAAGCAGTTTATTTATGCCGCATTCGAATCTGCGGAGCAGATCTATGGCTGGACAATCGATGGTTCGACCGGCGCTTTGACGGCGATTAGCGGCAGCCCGTACTCGGCGTCGTTTCTATCAGGCCTCGGCGGAGAGGTGGCGCAATCGGCCATGATCACCAATCCTGCCGGAACACTGTTGTTCATCTCGCTTCCATTGCAAAGCAAGATTTACGTCTATCAAGTCGGCAGCAGCGGTGCGTTAAGCCCGGTGGCAGGAACTCCTTTCAGCGTTCCTTTTGAACCCCTCAACCTGGCAACGGATGGAGCGGGAAAATACCTCTATGCCATCGACGGAAACGTCAACACCCATACAGGTTCGGAAATTGCGGCTTATTCCATTGGAAGCAGCGGCACGCTCAAGGCCGTATCGGGCAGTCCTTTCGCTTATCCGATGTGGCAAGTTCAGGGAGAACCGAGCGGGAAGTTCCTGATTGGCACCAGCGGCAACAGCGATGCGAGCGGATACAGCGGGGTTGAAGACGATAACCTTTACGTGTTTAGCATCTCGAGCACTGGCGCTCTCACGCCGGTTTCAGGTTCACCATTTGCCACCGTGTACTCTCCATTCAGCATCGCGGTGTCGCCGAACTCAGGCGGCGACCTGGTCTACTCATTCAGTATTACTGAGTCTTCAGGCCAGACCTCCTTTAACGCGGAGGAGGGCTACTCGATTTCGAGCTCCGGAGCGCTAACCGCAGTGTCTGGCTCTCCGTTCGCCTCCTTGGGCAACGGCTCGTCGGGCTCCTGGGGTCAATTCGATCAAAGCGGCGCATATCTGTTTGTATATGGTGAGTTCATTACTGATCCGAGCACGGATACGATAGTGACTCAAATATCGCCTTTGAATGTGCCAGCGGCAGGGACGTTAACTTCAGCAGGCAGCACGGCCATCTTGACGACGCCTGGATTCTGGGCGGTAACCGATCCGCAATAGTACCGATGTTGGCATCTTAGAGACCCGCACCGGCCGCGGGTCTCTTTTTATTTGCGAGCGGGGCAGTACAATAAAACAAGCGCTCTGGTCGTTACGCTCTGATCATTAAGGTCGCGCATTTCGAAAAATGAAGGTGGAAGTCTCGGCATAGGAAACCGCAGACGGTCAAGCCTTTTGCCGTATTCCAACGTCTGAGCATGAGGGTGGGTTTAGCGCTGTCGAGTTTATCTTGGCTATTAAAATCAAAATCCCAAAAAGAGGCGGAGAGAGCAAAAAGAAATTTCGCGGCCTGCCGCGCGATCCCCTCAAACGGGCTGCTCTGGTGGTGCTGCTGGTCGCAGCCACCGGTTTTACCGGTTGGTTTTGTTACTACTACATTAAATACGAGCGCATCATCACGCAGCGGTTCCGCACGCCGATCTTCGCCAATTCGGCCAAAATTTACGCTCTGCCGGAAAGGCTTAGCGATGGTGAGAAGGCCGACGCAAAAGAGATCGCCGGCGAATTGCGGAGCGCGGGCTATTCCGACGCGAAGCTTACCAACAAGGACAATCAATCCCCGCTCGGCACGTTTCGGCTGATGCCGGATGGAATCGAGGTCACGCCCGGGCCTGAGAGCTACCACAGCCCGGAAGAGGCGCGCATCACTATTGCGGACGGGCAGATTACGCGGATCGCGAGCAACGGCAGCCAGCTTTCCGCTTATGAGCTTGAGCCGCAATTGGTGACCTCGCTCTCCGATTCCGCGCAGAGGTCGAAGCGGCAGGTGGTGAAGTACAACGAAATCCCCAAGGTGATGGTGGATGCAGTCCTCGCCATCGAAGACCGGCGGTTTTTTGAGCACGGCGGAGTGAACTTCGTCCGCGTGTTCGAGGCAGGATGGGTCGATCTGCTGCGGCAAAGGCACGAGCAGGGCGGTTCGACGATCACCATGCAGCTCTCACGAGGATTCTTTCTCTCGCCGGAAAAAACCATCCGGCGAAAGCTGACCGAGATGCTGATCGCCGAACTGATGGAGCAGAAATTTAGCAAGCAGCAGATTTTCGAGTTTTACGCGAACTGGGTGAACCTTGGACAGCGCGGTTCGTTCGCCATCAGCGGTTTTGCGGAGGCCTCGCGGGCATATTTCAATAAAGATCTGAAAGACATCAACCTGCCAGAAGCGGCTTTGCTGGCGGGGATTATTCAGGGGCCGAGCCGGTTGTCGCCCTACCGGCATCCGGAGCGCGCCCTGGAGCGGCGCAACCTGGTACTGGATTCAATGGTGGAGACTCACGCCATCACGCGGGAACAGGCGGAGAAGGCCAAAGCCGCGCCGCTGAAACTGGCTCCGCCGAACGTGGAGGCGAGCGACGCCCCATATTTCGTCGACCTGGTGCGGGATTCGCTGATTAATAAGTTCAGCGAACATGATATGAACGATCAGTCGTACCGCATCTACACCACGCTCGATACGGGCCTGCAGAGGGCCGCAGCCCAGGCGGTCGAGAGCGGCATCAAAGTGGTCGACCAGGAAGTCGCCCGTCTGCGCACTAAGCGCGTGAAGGTTGGAAAAAAGTACGAAACCCATGTCGCGCCGGGGCCGCAGGCGCAGGTTGCGCTGGTTGCGCTCGATCCGCACACGGGAGCGGTCCTGGCGCTCGTGGGTGGGCGCGACTACTCGTTCAGCCAGTTAGATCATGCTGTGTCGAAGCGGCCGACCGGTTCGATTTTCAAACCTTTCGTTTACGCCGCCGCCATGAATACGGCGATCGACGGTTCTCCGACGGTGATTACGCCGGCCTCGACTGTCGACGACGCTCCATCGACTTTTGCATATGGAGACCAGATTTACGAGCCGCACAACTACAAAGAGGAGTATCACGGTGAAGTCACTTTGCGTTATGCGCTGGCGATGTCGCTGAATAACGCGACGGTGAAAGTTGCCGAGGAAACCGGATACGACAAGGTTGCCGATCTGGCGAAGCTGGCGGGGATCGCCTCGGTGAAGCCGACGCCTGCGATGGCGCTTGGCTCTTACGAGGCCACGCCGTTGGAGATGGCGGGCGCCTACACTTCATTTGCCAACAATGGCGAGCGGCTGTCGCCGATCCTGGTGAATTCGGTTCGCAACGCCAAGGGCGACGTGGTGGCGAATTTCAAGACCGACCAGCGCGAGGTGCTCGACCCGCGCATTGCCTACATCATGACGAGCATGATGGAGGGCGTCATCAACAATGGCCTGGGCTATACGGCGGTTCGGCTGCGCGGCTTTATGCAACCGGCGGCTGGAAAAACCGGCACTTCGCATGATGGATGGTTTGCGGGATATACGTCGAATCTGTTGTGCATCGTGTGGGTTGGGTACGACGATTACAGCGATCTGCGTTTGAGCGGAGCGCAGACCGCGGCCCCAATCTGGACGGAGTTCATGAAGAAAGCTGCGGAGTTGCCCGAGTACGCCGACATGAAAGAGTTCACGCAACCTCCTGGTGTAGTCGATGTGCAGCTCGATAAAGCTACCAACCGTATTGCGACATCGACCTGTCCAGACGATTACACGGCGGCCTTCGTGACCGGCACCGAGCCACGCGAGACCTGCGACCAGCAGAGCGGAGTTGCCGGGTTTTTTTCGCGAATTTTTGGTGGAACGAGCAAGCCTGTGACTCCCACGCTGGCAAATGGACAGGACAAGCAAGATCCGAATAAGAAAAAGGGATTTTTCGGCAAGATTGCGGACATTTTCAAAGACGATAAATCTTCGACTCCACCCAAAACCCCTGCCAACAACCAGCAGCCTGCACCGCAATAAGGCGCGGCAAGCTGAGAGCACGCATGAAACAGCACATGTATGAAGTTCGGATGCAGTGGATCGGCAATGATGGCGTAGGCACCAAGACTTACACGAGCTATCGCCGCGACTACGCAATTATTGGCGAGGGCAAGCCGGAGATTCCGGGGTCGAGCGACCCCAACTTTCGTGGCGACCGGTCGCGCTACAATCCGGAGGAGTTGCTGGTTGCGAGCCTTTCATCATGCCACATGCTCTGGTATCTGCATCTCTGCGCGGTGAACCACATTAGCGTGGTTGAGTACCACGATGCCGCTTCGGGTGTGATGCGCGAGAACAACGACGGTTCAGGGGAGTTTGTGCGCGTGGTGCTCAAGCCAATGGTGAAGCTGAGTGCGGGCGACGATCGAGCGAAGGCAACTGAACTGCATCATGAGGCACACCGGCTCTGCTTTATTGCCCGGTCAGTGAATTTTGCGGTGGAGGTTGATCCGGAAATCAAGTGAAGAGGTTGGCAGCAGGTTATTGCCCAGCGCGAGCCGGCGAGACGATCAGGCGTCCCGCAGCTTTCTTTCTGCCATCGGATTCTTCCTGATCGTAGACGAGATCCAGCCCGTCCTCGGGAGTCGAAGAAGCCTCCGCGAGAGCCGCTGCTAATGCGCGGAACGAGCGGCTGATGTCCTGCCCTTCTTGCAGAACTACCGGTGCACCGTTATCGATCGCAGGCGAGATGGCGTGAAAGGCATTTGGGAGTTTCCACAATACCTTGGAGTGGGTAGAGTGTTCGATATCGTCGTCGCTTAAGCCGGGAATCTTTTTGTGCCGATTCAAGACTAGGCGCACTCGGTTCCGGCCGGCCCCTTCTTCGAGAAAGGCGTGAATGCGGCTGGCGCTCCATAGCGAAACCACATCGGTTTGAGCGACCATCAATACCGCGTTCGAAAGATCGGAGAGCACCCGGGTGACGGGGTCGAGGCGGCTCGAGGCATCGATCACGATATAGCGGTAATGATTGACCAGCACATCGAAAAGCCGCGCTAATTCCGCCGGCGTCGGCATCGACGGATAAGGCTGCTGCGTGCCGGCGAGAAGATGCAATCCATCTCTCGCGTTCGTCATTAAGCCGTCGAGTAAAGACGCGTCCAGGCGATGCAGATTTTCGAGCGCGTCACGCACTCCGAAACTGGGGCGCAAATTGAGGTGCAGTTGCGCGTGGCCCACGGGAGCGAAATCCACAAGAACTACATTGCCATGCGTTTGTTGCAAGGCCAGCGCGGTATTCACGGCAGCCGTGGTCGCACCCGCTCCTCCCTTTGCGCTTAGGAACGTAAAGATGCGAGCCCTGCCTGCGCCGCCGCGAGCACGAGTGAGATTCGAACTGAAACGGGTAAGGGCTTCGAGCAAAGCCTCAGAGCCGGCATCCTGATCCAGGTACTCCCCTGCACCGGCGCGCATCGCCGCCACAATCGTGGTCGATTGCTGCATGCTTCCATGGGCAAAGATCGCCAGTTGGATGGTGTTGGCTTGCAGCAGTTCAATGGTCTTGATGGCTCGTTGCGGATTTTCCGCTGAAATATCGACGATCACCACTTCGGCGCGGCGATCCTGAATCTGGCGCAGAATTGCATCAGTTGGCCCAGCAGGGAAACCGACGCTGGTGAAGACAGCCCGGCCCAAACGCGTAGCTTCGAGGCGGTTCTGCAACTCAGACAGGCGTTCGCGGTCTTCGGTCAGGAGCGCTACGGCGATCCCATGCATGGTGCGGTTCTCGCTGATTTCTCGGGCTGTTTGCATGTTAGATAGTGAAACTGCCCTCGGCCAAGTGACCTAAGTAACCCTCCGAATGGAGATTGCTATACCGTTTGCGCGAAGTCGGCAGGAATACGAACTGCGGGATGAAAATCCCAAGACACAGCGCAATGCAGGAATGGCTCCCCAAATCAATCCGCACGAGTGCAAGCATTCTAAGCGAAGAAAGTTGACTTTGAAAGGGGCTGAAGATGAAATTTTTGGGGCGTGAAGGAAGTTCGAGCGGGAGGGGGAATGGATACCGCTCAGTTGCCTGGATTCTTTCGGGACTCGCAATTCGGCGACAGGAGCCGTTTTGAGCTGCGTTCAGCCGGTTGCACCGCGCGGGCTTGCACTCGACGATGGCGGGCGACGATCGCCAGTGCTGGTTTCGTGCAGAGCCGAAATTCGGCGGAAATCGGCGGAAGTATCTTCCCTCTCTGGAAGGTATTCGTAATCAGTGAAGCAGACGGCCACGCCGATGCTTGTTTGGGTAGAGCTGGTCGGGGCCGATTTTGTTTCGGCAGAGTTGATTTCGAAGGCGCTAGTCTCTGCAGAACCGGATTCGGCGAGAGAATTAAGCACGCGCAAAATCCGGCCCTTGCAGCGAACTCGCATGGACTCGCCCAACGTGATCTCCGCAGGCATCTGCAACGTGAGTTCAATCTCGGCTCCGGTGTTGAGCGGCATGTCGGTAAAGAAAAAAGCTCCGCGAGAGCTTACGTCTTGAGTGAACCCGAGTCCCTCCTCTGACGAGGCATGGTGGCGTAACGAGATGGGAAGATTAAAGGTGAATCGTTGTCCGATGCGGCGTTCAACGCTAACGGGAGCAGTCGTCATCATCGTAGCCCGTCCTTTGGGAATCGCCGGCGAAACCAATTGTCAATGTAGCTTAATCCCGCCCGTCTGGAAAGCCCAAAGTTATTTGGACGCCGAAAAGATGGCGAGAACGTTTACGCCGTTTCGGGAAGATGAAACCGCGGAGCAGGCCGCAGCAAATCCTCGAGAAGGATTCTGCCGGTCGTGTCGCTTGTTCTGGTGCGCAAGATAAAGTTATTGTGATCGAAATCGACCGTCGGATCATCCAACCGAGTCATTGTGCCGGAATCGCGAACACAAACCCAGGAGGGCGCAGGAGCAAACGGAAACGAAGCTCAATCCCGGCGGCCATCGCGCTGGCAGGTGGCCTGGCGCGCACTCCGCCATCGAAATTTTCAGCTCTTCTTCAGCGGACAACTCATCTCCTTGATCGGCACGTGGATGCAGAGCGTCGCCCAATCGTGGCTCGTCTATCGCCTTACTGGTTCGGCTTTGCTTTTAGGCGCGGTTGGTTTTGCCAGCCAAATCCCGGTCTTCATCTTTGCTCCCCTGGGTGGAATTGCCGCCGATCGGGCGAATCGGCGCAAGATCGTGATAGGGACGCAAACTGCCTCGATGCTGCTGGCCTTCGTTCTGGCTGGGCTGACGCTCTACAACAAAATTCAGGTCTGGCAAATCTTTTTGCTGGCCGCGTTGCTCGGTGTGGTTAATGCGTTTGATATCCCGGGGCGGCAATCGTTCCTGGTGGATATGGTCGGCAAGGAAGACCTGATGAATGCCATTGCCTTGAACTCTTCGATGTTCAACGGTGCGCGCGTGATCGGTCCGGCGATCGCCGGAATATTGGTGGCAAAGATCGGTGAAGGCTGGTGTTTCTTTGGCAATGCGGTGAGCTATATCGCGGTGATCATCGGCTTGCTGCTGATGAAAGTATCGAGCCCGCCACGTACGATTAGTACATCGCCACTGGAACACATGATGGAAGGCTTTCATTTCGTGAATCGCACGGCGCCAATCCGGGCGTTGCTATTGCTGCTTGGAATCGTAAGTCTGGTGGGAATGCCGTATGTGGTGCTGATGCCGATTTTCGCCGATGAGATTTTGCATGGGGGCGCGCGCGGATTGGGAATCTTGATGGGATCAACTGGAGTGGGCGCGCTCCTGGGCGCGCTCACGCTGGCGTTTCGCGAGGGCGTAAAAGGCCTGGGGCGCTGGGTCGCCTGGTGTTGTGCGGGATTTGGACTTAGCCTGACGGTCTTCGCGTTGTCGCGGAATTTCTGGCTCTCAGTGATTCTCCTGCTCCCGGTGGGTTACATGATGATGCTGCAGATGGCCTGTTCGAATACGCTGATTCAGGTGATGGTGCCGGACGAACTGCGAGGGCGCGTGATGGCGGTGTATTCGATGATGTTCATGGGTATGGCTCCGATTGGAGCGCTATTGGGCGGCGCTATTGCCGACCACTTAGGAGCGCCAATCACGGTAGCAATCGGAGGTTTCGCGTCGCTCCTGGGTGCGGGCTGGTTTGCAATGCAGCTTCCGAAGATTCGCGTGGAAGCTCGACAACTGATTATTGCGCAAGCCGCGGGGGGTGGAGAGCCCGCGGTCGTATCAACTGAGCCCTTCGAAGAGTAGACCCGTTTAATCATTCCCAGGTTTTGCATTGCCGGCGCTGGTTTTGGTTTCACGGAGCGGTGGCGCCGATTATTATGCACGGTGAGAACGCCGCGGCTGATTCAGTTCTCGCTGAAGTATTCGTTCTAAGGATTGTTTCGAAACGCTTCTGACGGCAGGCCGGTAATGCGGATGCCGGCACGGCCTTTGTGGCGGATGTTCAATCCGATCATGAGCGCGGTGATCTGCTCGAGGATGCGGGCGTTTTCTAGCTTGCCGCCATCGATGGCTCGCACTCCTGGAATCTTTGCCGCAAGTCTGCAAGCAAGTTCATTTGCCTTGGGGTCATCGCCGCAGACGATGACGTCGCAAGCGAGCGGTTCGTCTCCATTCAAAAGCTCGGCAGATAAATTATGAAAAGCAGCGGCTACGCTTACGCCTTTGGGCACGAGTTCGGCAGCCTGCTGTGCGGCTGAACCTTGCCAGACGCCAAGAGTGCGCGAGGCGCGTCCGCCGACGCTCGTCGCAAGAGCGACGGTTGCGTCGATAAGAATGCTGCCCGTGCGTATCGTCGGCTTGAGTTGCTTCAACAGCGCGGCCTGGGCTTCGAAGGGAACGGTAAGTACTAAAATTTCGGCGGCAGCACAAGCGGCTGAATTTTCCATGCCGGAAACGTGGGCCTGAGATCCGGCTCTCTGCCTGATTTTGCCGGCAGCTTCCTGGGCGCGTTGCGCGTCGCGAGACCCTAGAATAATGGTCTCTCCAGCTCGTGCCCAGCGCAGAGCCAGGCCCATACCCGCCGGTCCGGTGCCTCCAAGAATGGCGATGGGCGGCGAATTATCCGCGCTCATAGTGTTTTCTCGTGCAGTTTCTTGGGTGGCGGCGTCATGCGAATTCAGGCTCGCACACTTCCTCGGCCGTAAGATTCTCGAGCGGCAACTTCAGTTTGATACGAGTGTAGGTTGTGTTGCGCTCGGCAGGCACGCGGCCGCATTCCAGAATCAGCGACTGAAAATCTTCCGCGCTGGTGTACTGGCCGGCGGTAGCTCCGGCTTCACGGGAAATATTTTCCTCCATCAGCGTGCCGCCGTAATCATTTGCCCCGGCGTGCAGACAGAGCTGCGAAAGCTTTTTGTTCAGCTTGACCCACGAAACCTGAATGTTATTGACGGAGCCGGCGAGCAACACGCGCGCCACAGCGTGCACTTTCAAATGTTCGGCAAGGGTTGGGCCGCTGCGAGCCAATCCTTGATGAAAGAGCAGCGTGTTCTGATGCACAAAGCCGAGCGGCACAAACTCGGTAAAGCCTCCGGTTTCTTCTTGAATCTCGCGCAGCAGCAGCAATTGTCGAATCCAGTGTTCGGGGGTTTCGGTGTGGCCGTACATCATCGTGGAGGTCGTTCGAATGCCACAACGATGAGCGGTGCGGATGACTTCGGTCCATTGCGCCGTAGAAAGCTTGTTGCGGGAAAGAATGTTGCGGACCTGGTCGTCGAGAATCTCCGCTGCGGTTCCGGGAAGCGTGTCGAGACCGTTATCGCGCAGCATGGAAAGGTAATCAGCCAGCTTCATGCCGGTGAGTTCGACGCCATAAACAATTTCCATCGGCGAGAAGGCGTGTATGTGCATGGCCGGCACAGCGTTTTTCACGGAGCGCAAGATATCGCGGTAGTAAAACGGAGGCAGACCGTGCGGCAAACCGCCCTGAATGCAGACCTCGGTCGCGCCGAGTTGCCGGGCTTCGACAGCCTTCTGCCCGACTTGATCAGGTTCAAGAAAGTACGTGTCCGATTCGCGCGGGCCGCGGCTGAAGGCGCAGAATTTGCATCCCACAAAACAGATGTTTGTGAAATTGATATTGCGGTTTACGACGTAGGTGACCAGATTGCCGCACAGTTCGGCTCGCAAGAAATTTGCGGCAACGAGCAAGCCGAGCAAGTCACTGCCTTCGGCATTGGCGAGACCATAAGCTTCGTCGCGGGAAAGCACATTGCCATTTTGACGTTCGAGAACTTTTTCCAGGGAGAAGCGCGTGCCGGAACTAATCTTCGGCGCGATATCGTTCCAGTCAAGCGCAGGAAAATTTTCCAATTCCGAAATTGAGAGTTCAGGAGGCATGCTTTCTGCTCCGGGCTATGTACTCCAAATTACTACTAGAGGTTGCCTTTTGGCGAACTATCCTTTTGGCGACCTTTCGTTTGGCGAGCTAGCGGAATAAGTCGTTGGCCGCAGGCCGCAGCAGTTCGCGAGCCCGCCCACGAGCCGGCGGGTGAGGGAATCCGCGAACGAGGCAGACCGGAACACGATTCAGCTTGCCGCAAACCAATCCGGCGGCAGAGGCTAATTCGTCGGCGACCGCTTCGACGCTAGCGTGCAGCACGTAGTCGTGTGGATCGCGGCCTCCACGATCGTCGCGCAACGGTTTCATGCCCGCGATGCCGATGCAGAAATCGACCAAACCTTCGCGCCAGGGCCGGCCGAAAGAGTCGGTGATCAGGATAGGGATCGACAGCGCGATCCGTTTCTTGATTTCACGAGAAAGTTTGCTCGCAGACCGGTCTGAATCAAGAGGAAGAAGCAATGCGTGCTGTCCGCCATCGACATTCGAAACATCTACGCCGCTGTTGGCGCAAATAAAACCGTGCTTCGTTTCCGTGATCAGAACGCCATTCTTGCGCCGGATGACTGCGCGGCTCTCGCGCAGAGCCAGTTCAATAACACGAGCATCGAGGTCGTACTTCCTGGCCCATCTGACAGAGGCCGATGAAGGTTTAACCGTCGCGAGATTGATGAGACGATTCTCCGCTTTGGAAACGATTTTGTGTTTGACGACCAGGATGTCACCGGATTCGAGCACCACATTTTCTTCACGCAGAGCTTCGAGCAGCTTATCGGCCAGAGAATCTCCGGGTTTGATTTCGCCCGCGAAAGAAACGGGAATTAATTTGATTTCGCGCGGGCGATTAGTCAGCGCCTGTTTAGAACTTCGCTTCGCAGCAGATGCAACCGGGGCTCGGCTAGCTTTGCTCACAGTGGTTCCGTTGCCGGGGCGAGAAGTTGGTGGTCGAGTCCCCAGCGGCGAAGCAGGTTCTGGGCTCGGGTATTGCCAGGGGCTGCCATCAACTGCTGCAAGTCGGCGGGACCGTCGACGTCGAGCGCAATCCCCGGCAGTTGCAGCACGACGCAGTTTTTCCCGCTTGCCCGAGCGGCGGCGAAGTGAGGTTTGAAGCTGTCATTCCCGAATCTCAACGGGAATAGGTCAGCTGGATGCCGATAAGCGGCATTAGTGCCGCGGCCATCCGCAGCGGGCACGAGCAGGCTGCCCTCTACGGGAGCCTGCGCCATAATTTCCTCCAACTCACTTGGCTGAATCAGTGGGATGTCAGCAGGCAACACAAGCGTGAAATCGATTCGACGGTCAATGCATACACGGGTCGCCACTTCAATTGCGCCGGTCTCTCCAGGATTGGCAGGGTCAGGAATAATTTCGAGGTCGTAACGGCGCGCGATATCGACGGCAAACTCGTCGCCGGTGACGAGCGCACATGCCGGACGCCGGCTCGACGAGGCAATTGCCGCAGCAACATCATGGAGCATGGCTTGTGCCAACTCGGTGCGCGAGCGCTGATCGAGCACTGCGGCAAGCCGCTGCTTGGCATGCGACAAATTCTTGACAGGAATAAGGATCACGATCGGTCTGGGGCAGGCCTAAGTTTCATCGGATGCGGATGTTTCAGAAAGTGTTTGGTTCCCGGTTCCAATTGCCGTATGAGAAAGCACGGTTCGGGCCAGCTCGGCACGATCGCCGGCCGATCGCATAATTGTTTGGCAGCACTGCACCTGCAATCCGCTATTGCGAAGCGCTTCGGCGGCGCGAGCATCCTGACTGTCGCAAACCAGCAAGTCGAGAAAATCTTCGTAAGCCTTGGCAACGCCCGCGATCGAACAGGGCAATCCGTGCGCCGCCATGAGAATGCCGGCCGGTCCGGCGACGGCAGCGTTTCCCACGATTGGACTTACCGCTGCAACTCTGCCGCGTGCGCGTCGCAATGCTTCGCGAATGCCTGGCACCGCCAGAATCGGGCCGATGCTGGTAATCGGATTACTGGGAGCGATGATGACTGCATCCGCGGAAACGATGGACTCAATGACTTCCGGCGCTGGTTCGGCATCCGAGGCTCCAGCGAAGCTCACCGAGTTCACCGGATCCTGATACCAGCGTTGCACAAAGTACTCTTCGAAACTAAATTCGCCGGAAGGAGTATCGACACGGGTTTCCACCCGCGAATTGCTCATGGGCAGAATGCGCGCTTTCACGCCCAACTTTTCGCAGATCGTTGACGTGGCCTGCGAAAGGGTTTTACCCTCGGCCAGCAAGCGTGAGCGCAGCAGATGCACGGCGAGGTCGCGATCGCCGGTATGGAACCATGTGGGCTCACCCAGTTGACCCATGGCCTGCAAGCAGAGAAACGTATCGTTTTTTACGCCCCAGCCCCGTTCGCGGCTCAGCAATCCGGAGAGAACGTAGGTGATGGAGTCGATGTCCGGAGAAACATAGAGCCCCCACCACAACAAATCATCTCCGGTGTTCACGATAATCGTGATCTCTTCCGCGGGCATGATTTGCCGCAATCCATCCACGAATTTGGCTCCGCCGGTGCCGCCGCTCAGCACGCAAATCATGCGGCTCTGCTTTCTCTTTTGACCGCGAGCCCTTCGCGATCGCGCGCGGCTTCCAGTCGTTGCCTCAGCAGCGTAGGTCTTGACCCTAGATTGGGCAGGAACTCCGGATACACGGGCAGGCGCACGCGCAGTTCGTATCCTTTGCTCTCTGTGCGCTGGCGCAGTTGCTCTAGATGCGGCCAAGGTTTCTCAGGATTGATGTAGTCGGGGGTCAGCGGCGAGACTCCTCCCCAATCGTTAATGCCAGCATCCAGCAAGTCCTCATAATATGGCGCATTCAGGTTGGGAGGCGCTTGAATATTAACGTTAGGCATTAGCAATCGAGCTACCGCCACGGTGCGCAGCATCTCTCCCTGACTGGGTTCTGGCGTAGCTGCCATAGGGATGGATGGCTTGGCGCGAAAATTCTGCACAATTACTTCCTGGATGTGGCCGTAGCGTTCGTGCAGATGGCGAATTGCCAGTAAAGTTTCCACGCGGTCTTCAGGAGTTTCTCCGATTCCAATCAGCAGGCCGGTGGTGAAGGGAACGCGCTGTTTTCCCGCTTCTTCAATGGTGCGGAGCCGTTTCGCTGGGAGCTTGTCCGGGGCCTTGTCGTGCGCCGCACCTGGCGCTAGCAATCCCGAGTTTGTAGTTTCCAGCATAAGCCCCATGCTGGGCGAAACCGCAGCCAGGCGCTCAATCCACTCCGCACTGAGCAAGCCGGGGTTGGGATGCGGAAGCAAGCTGGTTTCGCGCAGGACCAGTTCGCACATGGCTTCTAAATAGTGCAGCGTGGATTTGTAGCCAAGCTCCCTCAAAGTGTCACGCATTTCAGGGAAGAGTAATTCCGGCTTATCGCCTAAGCTGAACAGGGCTTCGGTGCATCCTAATTTTTCTCCGGCGCGGGCAACCGCAAGAACTTCCTCAGGAGTCATGGTGTGGGCGCCGGCTTGCCCAGGATCGCGGCGGAACGCACAGTAGCCACAATAATCGCGGCACAGGTTCGTGAGCGGCAGGAAGACTTTCCGCGAATATGTGATGATTCCAGATTTGAAATTGTCGCGTGCGGCACGGGCAGAGGAGAGCAAGGCGGGGAGATCGTCGTCTGTGCAGCGAATCAGGCGCAAAGCGAGCTTGCGCGGGATCGGCGAGCCGGATTGCAGATCGGCCAGCTCCGCAGCACACGATGCAGCGTCTACTGGTGCGGCCGTTCTGAGGGCGATTGGAGTCACAGTATTCGCTTCCGCAGGCGCGGATGCATTGAATATACAACAGGGGTGGTAACACCCGGCTCTAGCAGGGGTCAGTGAGTGGAGCGTAATCCCAATTTTGCAACAACAATCCGGGTGTCCTGCTCAGAATTGACCATTTTTCCTCTGCGGATTGCCCCATCATCCCTGACTAAGGCCAATAAACTCAATGCGACTCCCGCTGTTGATTCTGCACATCCTCGGTGGCACCGTTGGCTTGCTCGCTGGCACGTTCGCCATGGCCGTCCGCAAAGGCAGCCGTTTGCATCGTGCCTCTGGAAACGTCTTCACCATCGCAATGGTGACGTTGGCTTCCAGCGCCCTCTGTCTTGCCATCATGAAATCACAGCGGGGCAACGTCATTGGCAGCATCGTCACCTTCTACATGATCACAACCGCTTGGCTCGCTGGTCGCCGCAGGAACATAGGCCGGTCTGACTGGGCCGCGCTTCTTCTAGTTGGCCTCGGGGGAGCAGTCGCCGTCATCACGCTCGGCGTGCAGACCCTCCACCACCCCGACGAAAACGCCCCCTCTGGCATGAGCTTCTTCTTCGGTGCCGTCCTCCTGCTCGCCGCCGCTGGAGACATTCGTATGCTCGCTAGCGGAGGCATTGCGGGCCGGCAACGCATTACGCGTCACCTCTGGCGCATGTGTTTTGGACTATTTATCGCCACGGGGTCTTTCTTCTTAGGACAACAACAGGTCTTTCCCGCTTTCCTGCGCGGCTCGATCTTCCTGACCGTCCTCGCGGTCCTGCCATTCCCCTTGATGATCTATTGGCTGTTCCGCGTCCGCTTCAGCAAGGCCTACAGAGCAGGGCCGCCGCCGATGCCCGTGGACTCTTTGAGGGCTTGCGACAATCTCCACACTCCTTCGAAGACTTTCACGCCCTGACGGCTCCAATACGGGATCATGATGTCTTTATACGGCTAGCCGGTAGGTTAGGCCTCGGAGGACAAAATTCCTGCAAAGGCTGCCCATGCTGGCGTTCGAAACCTTTTTACGCCAGGAGAAAAAACAGGCCGTGCTCGCATGCGGATTGACAAGGGGCTTATGCTGAAAGCACTCGGAGAAGGGTAAGTATGAAAATATCAAAGGTCTTTCCTGGCTTCAAAAAGATCACCACGCAATGTGAGCTTCGTCGAACTCTGGAGTTTGTTATTGGCAGGACTACTTATCGCGTAGAAGTTCTGTATTGCTATTCCAACCCTAAATCTCCGTGGATTGCGCAAGCGTATTCAGAAAAGCGCCATGGGTGGAAGTCCGTTCCCGACTTCCCGCTTGTAAGTGACAAGAATGAAGAAGCTGCAATTCGGGCAACCCTCAGCTTCCTGGAAGACCTACATTGATGCCTCTGGAAATCAGACGCGTTCATTACCCAAGAAATTTCCCTTGCATTGCTTCCAGCGTCTCACAGCGTTCAATCTGAATCAGGCTTCCGCGACTGCTTTCTGCGA
Source organism: uncultured Acidobacteriaceae bacterium (assembly GCA_963784095.1). Taxonomy (GTDB): domain Bacteria; phylum Acidobacteriota; class Terriglobia; order Terriglobales; family Acidobacteriaceae; genus Sulfotelmatobacter. The sequence goes on along the minus strand of CAWAQC010000012.1, from coordinate 416,668 downwards.
ATCGCGTTGGGCATTCTGTCTGTGCATTAGACTTGTATCCGCTGTTCGGGCAGCCTTTTTACCGAATCCTGCGACCTGAGTTGGAAGTTTAGGTCGGCCTTTATTCGACCCGCAATATACCTGTTAATGCGGAGCACAGATATGAGACTCTCTGTCGGTGTGTCTTTTAATTCCCCTATAGAACCGTAGTGGTCAGTGATTGCTTGTAGCCGCTTCGTCCCAATTCCCCTGATTCTCGAAAGTCTATACTTTTCGGTTTGTGTCATCAGGTAGTTCTCTCGCCACTCCCCATTGGGGTGTGGGCCTCCATTTTCCCTATAATCTACTGTGCGTCCACAGATCATGTCTGAGCAATACTGCTCATTTTCAATTGGAGTGCACAGAGTTTGACAGCACCCCTCACTTTGCCTTGAGAATTGCGCGGGCGTTCAATGTCTGCAATGGGGCTGTCGCGCAAAGGACACTCCGACATGCCAGCACAATTCGAGTACTGGCTGAATCTGAATTTAATTGGCCATCATAGTGGCGGGAAAATTGGGGCGTGAACTCGTAACATGCTTGACGTAGCAATCCTCATGAACGGCATTGCCGTTCTCATCGGCATACAGATCGACCGTTAGATCGACCGTTTCGCTGCAAAATGTACAGTGAATTTCTGGGAAAAGGTGACCACCCATAATGCCTCCTTTGGACGGCCACAACTACCGTAAACGAAACGCAGAACGGGGACTGGTCAATATTGATCGCCATACCCTCGGTAGCTTACACTTGCGCCATGCTCTCCCCGGCACAGATAGCGCGGATCAAGGCTGAGATGAGCGACTCGAACTGCAAGGAATGCGCTGATGGCGGCATTCGAGAACGGATCGAAGCCTGAATCAGCGCGGAGAACAAGAAGCCTGAGACGGGGAGAAATTCGAAGTAGTAAAGAGGCTCCGAGGGTGCCAGACTATTCGGAGTCGTTCAATTTTGGTCAGACATGCTTCCTTCCTCTGGTTGCTGTAAATCGCCCGCCGTAGCATATGAAAGCAATCCATGTAGGCAGCCGCAGCGGTGAAACTCCACATACGGTATGAGCCTCAGTGCAACCGAGTTCCGAAGAGCCATGGGATGCTTCGCCACAGGCGTGACCATCCTCACCCTCGACCTGGATGGTGAAGTTCATGGCATGACCGCGAACGCGTTTGCTTCAGTGTCGCTCGATCCGCTGCTGGTGCTGGTTTGCGTCGACCACAGCGCGCGTACCCACGCTCATCTCCACGCAAAAAAGCGCTTCGGAATCAACATTCTTCATGAGAAGCAGCGTGCGGTTTCCGAATACTACGCACAGCTTCTTTGCACGCACGAGCAGGCAGAAGCCGTAGCCGGCGCACGCTTCGACCGCACACGGCACGGTACTCCGGTTCTACACGGGGCACTGGCTTACCTGGAGTGCAGGCTGGTTTCAACCCATGAAGCCGGCGACCATACTGTCTTTATTGCAGAAGTGGAGGACGCTGTGGTGCGTGAAGGCGAACCGTTGCTGTTTTTTCGCGGCAACTATCGCCGCATCGGCGATGACGTTCTAGACTAATGCTTCAGGACTAATAAGAAGAGGCCCGGAGTCCTTTGGAGGTTTTGAGCTCCGGGCCTGTGGTACTCGCAGACGTTATGCAGGCATGATCGCGTGAGCGCCTTTTTGGGGACAAGGTCAGATGTCACAACTTTATTGTGACGGATGTCACAGGGATCGTGATCCAGCTTGTGATTTTCCTGGCAGGCGCAGAAGCCAAGTAGGGGCAGGGGTCATCTAATTGATTTGGAATGGTTTCCGAGAGGCATAAATGACGGAAAAAGCAGAAATGGAAAAAGCAGAAAAAGTGAAGAAGAGCGAAAGTGAATGGAAACAGCAACTTACGCCGGAACAATATCATGTTGCGCGGGAGTCCGGAACGGAGCGGGCCTTTACCGGCAAATACTGGAACACGCACGATTCTGGGACTTACCATTGCGTCTGCTGTGGCGAACCGCTATTCGATTCGTCCACCAAATTCGATTCAGGAACTGGCTGGCCCAGCTTCTATAAGGCCGCCGATCCAGGCAAGGTCGAGGAACTTAAAGATTCAAGCTATGGAATGGTTCGCACCGAAGCCCGCTGTGCCAATTGCGGAGCCCATCTTGGGCACGTGTTTGAGGACGGTCCCCAACCCACCGGGCTGAGGTATTGCATGAATTCCGCGGCGTTGGATCTTAAGCCGAAAGAAGAGCTTAAGCCGAAGCAAGAAGGAAAGAAGTAATAGGGGAAGGCGCTCGGCCGGGATGGAACGTGTGCAGTTTGCCAGTGTTGACTGTATAGGAAGTCGAGCTTCGCTCGACTGGACAGCCGAGGGCGGCCATCCCCACATGAGCATTGTGGCAAACGCGTTCCCCGCGGCTCTCGGGCTTGCTAACACTTTGGTAACCTCCGCCCCAGCCAAAATGTAACCTTTCGTTAACAGCGATGCCGTATTATAGAGGTTGGAAAAAATTAACATTCATTAAGAGGAATCGTTTTGGATAGCGACACGCGTAGACAACGGCAACAAGCATTAATGACCGAACTGCTGGAGAGGAAGATCCGCCTCCACGCGCAGCATCTCTATGATAAGCGCGGTCAGGGCGAAGGTTCCGCTCTGCAGGATTGGGTTGAGGCGGAGGCGAAAGTGCTGGAAAACAGCATTCTGGCGCCGCTTTATCGAAAGACCCGCGAAGCGGGCACGCTCGAAGAAGAATTGGAGCCGACGAACTCGTAGTTCGCGGCCCGACGTATTCGTCCGCCGGAGACTCCGGCGTAGGAACTGGCGGCTAAAGCCGCCATTCGTTTTTTGCCCACTACCGGTGCGACTGGAAGTTGCGCCCTTTCAAAGCCGATAGCAATCGAGTCGTCGGCGAGCCACTTTAGCAAGCCAACGTCAGTTGAGTTTCTAGCGGGCTCCTCAGATTTACTTCTTCGCTACGGCGCTCTTTCCTTTTGCCGCCTTATTCGTCTTCTTGCCCAGCCGCTCGAAAACGGCGGCGACGATCAGAGGCAAGCCGACGGTCGCATCGACAAAAACTTCACCGAATTTGCCGCCTTCACTTGGAGGCACAAACTTGCCCCAGGAAACTGCTTCGCTATAGGGACTGCCCGACAATCCTCCCCAATAGACCGGCTCCGGACAAATGCGCAGGCCGTAGTGATAACGCTTCAAGGGAACATTTTCACCCAGGCGCCGGTGACGCAGCTCGCAGAACGGGCCGAACTGTTGCGACCAGTTGCGGGGAACGCCTCCGCCGATCGTGATGATGCCCAATTTCTTTTGCCGCAGCAGCGTAGCTGCGAAGTGTTCCAGATCTTCGAACGGATCGAAGCGGATCTTGTATCTTCCTGTCGATTCGCGCAGACGATTATTCAGAGCGGTGTCGAGACCCAGCTCCGAATCGGTGAATGCGGGCACGAATACCGGCACTCCCATGTCGTGCGCCGATTTCAAAATCCCGCGTTCTCCTGCGCGCTTCGACAGGTAGGCTCCTATGGCGTGATTCAGCTTGTAGGAGCACATGGTTTCGTTGTGGTCCCAGCCCTCAAGCACGGCCGCCATGACTTCTTCCACATCGTCGAGATTCTGCTCGGGCTCGAGCGTGTCGTAGACGCGGTTGTAGCCTTGCTCGTAAAGCTCCTCGTCAGAGACTTCGGGATTGGCCCGAAAATGCGCCCGGCCGGTCGCTTCTACTAATCCGTGAGCCATGAGCGCACCGGTCGAGACCACGGCATTGACAATGCCGTGATCGATCAGGTCGGTCACAATCAGACCCTGCTTGGCCACAGTCATCGCGCCGGAGAGCGTCATCACAACAAAGCATTCCTCGTCGCGCGCCATGGCCTCGAGCACATCGGCAGCCTCGCCGAGTTGCCTGCCGGTGAACGCGGTTTTCGACATCGCCCGCACCAGGTCATCGATCGACTTCACTTTGCCGAGATCGAGCGGTTCGAGCGGAATCAGGCGGTCTTCGATCGGATTATGTAAGTGCCGCTCTACGCCATCGCCGGCGTGCGCTGGGCGATTGGGTTTTGCGGAATGCGCACCGGCCTGATGTGAACTGTCGTGGTTCCCGTGTTTCAACTTTCACCTCCGGGCATTGGGCCCGTTCTTTCCGGTTCATTGAACCGATTCATCGAAGAAATGCGCGGGCCGGTGAAGTCGACGGCCGCATTCGTTCGCTCTGCTATTCTATCTTCTTTAAGCGAGACTGTTCACAAGGAGTGAGTGGCTTGGCGCAAGAAAAATTTCGTGTGGCTTTGGTACAGATGTCATGCGGGCCGGAGCCGGAAGAAAATCTTCTGAAGGCACTCGACCGCGTTTCCGAAGCTGCCGGGCGCGGCGCAAAGGTTGTGTGTCTCCCGGAGCTGTTCCAGACGCAATATTTTTGCCAGCGCGAAGATCACGCCTTGTTTGATTTAGCGGAGCCGATTCCCGGACCGGCCAGCGAAAAGCTTGCGGCGTGCGCGCGCCAGCATGGAGTGGTTTTGATCGCCTCGCTATTCGAGAAGCGAGCGCCGGGCATTTACCACAATACCGCCGCGATTTTCGATTCGGATGGTTCGCTGCGCGGCCTTTACCGCAAGATGCACATACCCGACGATCCGCTTTATTACGAGAAATTTTATTTCACGCCTGGGGACCTGGGATTCCGCGCGCTCGATACCAGCATCGGATGCCTGGGCACGTTGGTGTGCTGGGACCAATGGTTTCCTGAAGGCGCGAGGCTTACTGCATTGCAGGGTGCGCAAGTTCTTTTTTATCCGACGGCGATCGGCTGGCATCCGGCGGAGAAAACCGAGTTTGGCGAGGCGCAGCACGATGCCTGGCGGACGATTCAACGCTCGCACGCGATTGCCAACGGAGTTTATGTTGCCGTGGTAAACCGCGTGGGATTTGAGACTGGCAACATCCAGGGCAAGTCGTCGCCGGGTCAGGGATTGGAATTCTGGGGCGGGTCGTTTTTTTGTGATCCGTTCGGACGCGTGTTGGCCGAAGCCTCACAGGATCGCGAAGAAATTCTGATCGGCGATGTGGATCCGAAAGCCTTGGAAGATATCCGCCGCAACTGGCCTTTTCTGCGCGACCGCAGAATCGACGCGTATGCGCCGATCTCGAATCGGCTGCTGGACGGACATTAAGTCGGGCCAATGGCGCCATGGCACCTCGGGCCAGCATCGTCATAACTCTCATTAGGCGAAATCGGAAAACGATCGACTACGTCGTGTATCCGCCTCAGTTCAGACCGGGATGCGTGTGGGGACATTCGGACGGCGAGGAGAGCAGGTCTTCCGCCAAACGCCTGGGGATACGCTTCTCGACTGGGCGGGCCGCGCGGTGTCGATCAGAAGGCGAAACGGCCGCCGACTGTCGGAGCAAGGTTGTTGTCGTAGTTATAGGGGATTCCGGGCTTATGAGGAATGGCGATGGCCAGACCGCCGCTCACATAGGAATACGCAATTCCGGCAAAACCGTCGAAACGCTTGGTGAAGTGATGATCCGCAAAGAGCGACCCCTCGTTGAGGGTGCCAGCGCAGGAACTACGGAAACCGATTGAGGGCAAAGCCGAGCAGGTCGGCGGAAGACGGAAGTCGTTCTGCCGCTGTTGATACCAGGCGAGGGTGACGTCGGTTTTGGTGCGGTAGGTGTACTTGGCGCCCGTCCACCAGATATTCACCGGCTTTTCAGAATCAAGATTGTTGTCTTCGACCGAGCTCATGAAATAACCGCCTTGGTCCGAGGCGCCCACGCCCAACGGGTCCTTCGGGTTGTTCTGCCAGATGTATTCGTAGCCGGCAAAAAACTTGACCGGGTTCCACGTATATTTTGCAGCGAACATAATGGCGCGGTTATCGGTCACGATGCCGTCTACTGTGTTGTTCGTGTCGACCAGATTGGCTCCGGTGATGGGGTTTGTGTTGATGCTGTCGGTGGTTGACTGATAGGACTGCGTCGGGCTCTGAGGGCCCAGCAATGGGTTCAATACGCTGATCGCCTGATTGTACTGTTGGAAGACGAGGTCGGCGGAGAACTTGCCGGAGGCTCCGCCGAGGTCGAATCCATAGGCGTTGTTATGCGCCTGTTCCGGCGTGCAGGTGGTGGCAGTCCAGGTTGTGGAGGCCGTGTAGCAGCCGGCAGAACCACTGGCGAATTTATACATCGCGCCGAAATGCGCCGGGCCATAAGCGATGCGATACTTTACCGCGTCGTCCCAACGGCTGTCATCGGTGTCGCCGCCACCAGCCATCGTGCCATTATACCCGATGTAGGAAAAGGCATAGGCACCGCTGGCCGGATCATAAAGGAGCATCGCATCGGTGCCGAGAGAGCGCTGACGACCGAAGGTCAGCTCGCCGAAGTGCTCGGACGATATACCGCCATAGAATTGGTCATTGAAGGGCTGGCCCGCGCGCGCGCCGTCGATGGCTATCGAATAGCTGGCCCTGGGAAGGCCATTGTTGATAGTGTCGGTGGCGGGCGCGTTGGCGAGCAGGCCGGACTGCGGATTGATGCCGGTCGACCCATTGAACACCACGGACCAGCCATGCGCAAACTCTTCCTTGCCCCTGATGCCGAGGCCGGTCTGCGACAGGTTGTTCGGCGCGATGAGGAATCGATGTTGATAGCCGTTTCTGTTTACCAGAGATTCGCCTTCATAGTTGTAGCCATTTTCCGGTAAGCCGTGGCTGACCCAGCCGACGCCAACGTCATAGGCACCGTACAGCGTGATGCCGTGCCATGTGAGCGTGCAATCGGTGGTGGCGAACTCACGGCCGCTCGCGCAGGGGTCGGGGGTCTTCTGAGCAAAGGTCAAGGATGATGAAAGCAGGAAACCAACCGCAGCTATAAACCGGCAAGTCTTGCGCATTTCGACCTCGAAAAATCACTCGTTTGGAAAACCGAAAAGTGTACATTAGATACGATTCTGTTGTCTACAAGTGTACGATCTAATCGCTTTTTGTACCAAGGTTCGTGCGGCGGATGCGGCAGAGTTGACCGGGACCTTCGTTGTCGCTACGATTGCCTCCCGATGCCGAAGAGCGGCAAATCCGAAGGGAATATTGAGGGGCCGCTGAAACTTCGCGATGCAGCTTTGCAACTGGGGATCAGTTTTCCGACGATTAAGCAGTGGATCTACAAGAAGAAAATTCGAAGCAATCAGACTGTAGGAGGACATCATCGCATCCCGCAGAGCGAAGTGGATAGATTACTTTTCAGAACCCGTGGCAAGACCGAGCGGCAACGCGAACAAGAAATCCGGCGCGTGAGTGGCCGTAATCAGCTGGTGGGACGAATTGAGGGAGTTCGGATTAGCGGCCTGATGGCGGAAGTGGAAATCTCGATTGGGGGCCAGAAGATCGTATCCATTATTACTGCACGGTCCGCGCGCGAGATGCAGTTAAAGGAAGGGCAGACTGCCGCTGCCCTCATCAAGGCTACCGAAGTGATGATCCTGCGTGTTTGATTTCGAGCGGCCTCAAGCCACATAAAGTCGCCATTACCGCCAGAGGGAGTCGCAGACTCACCGGAAGCAAAGGTGTGATGTCCCTTGGCCAGTGGAGGAGGCACCGAAGTGTCAACGCGGTCTTCACCGTCAGAGACATTATGTAGCCTTGACAATAGCCAACATCTGCTCAAGACTGAAGGAGTCGTTACTGGTGAAGGAGTTCCACCGCTAACCGCCATCCTTGGTATCGCATGGATGGCTGATGACTCCTGACGAGGCTTCTGTGTCAGGAGTTTCCCAAAAAGCAAAGACCGCCACCGCGCTCCAGCGATTGCCTCCGGGTGAACCCACGAGGCCGAAACAATTCCTGCCAGCGTGTGCGGAAACCGGCGACAGTAGCGACTTTGTTTTCGGGCGCGACAAAGAGATCGCGGAGCTAAGAGAGCGTCTTTGGGCTCGCGAATCTTTCGTGCTACACGGATCCAGCGGCTCTGGAAAAACGTTCTTGCTTCAACGCGTAATGCAGGCGCTCCCTGGAACGCTGTATTGTCCCGACGTAGCCTCACCGCAGGTGGTCTTTCAAAGTCTTGCTCTTGCTCTCCTCGCATCCAGAGATCGATTTGTCCGAAGTTGTTTCCGCAATCCACGGGTGGTTAATACCAAGTCAGCAATTTCGTTGCGCGGGATTGTGCTTGACGCGGTGCGACGCGGGACCTACCTCGTGGTGCTCGACCATCTGCGCGGCCCGGCGGCGGCGCTGTCCGCGGACGCCCGCGACCTCATGTTCTACGGAGGCACCCCAGTGGTAGCAGTCTCGCGTTCAGTCCACATGGAGGACTTGGGTTTTCTGACTCCTATATTCGCACTGCGCTCCGAACGTATGAGGCTGGGAAATTTTACCTGCTCACAGGCCATGCAGTTTGCTGAGGAGGTCGCTCGACGAACCCATCTTCAGGCAACGAACTTGCCTGAATTTGTCGAACAGGTGGTAGAGCTGGGTCAAGGTTCGCCCGGCGCAATCGTGAGAATGCTGCAAATGGCACTGCGGCCAAGGTATCGTCTCGACGGATATGTCAAGACCTCGCCTCTGTATATCGATTTTCGGCTCGCTTGGCACGCAGAGAATGCGTTGTAAAAAGGAGGTTAACGAAGCAATGGGGTTTCACAGCATTCTGTTTAACGATCTAGAGAACGGCAGGAATGCTGACGGCGAGGAAGCGCCCGAATTCTTCAAAGATCTCAATCTCGACCAGGTTGTCCAAGCAATTACAGAAGGGTACAAGGACTATAATCTCGCACCTTTTTTCTATGTCCGACTGCACGAGCTTGATGCGATCTCTTATCGTCAAGAGGTGATGCAGGATTTCGATGACGTCCGTCTGATGGAGGCCGTCAAAACTTTCTCTGCGCAAATGCGCGCGACGCGCGAGCGTTTGAAGCAAGCGAAGGATCTCTACTTCAAGTATGCAATCGAGCGCGGCTTCCTCGCGGCGGTCGAGATCTACTGCCAAGCGGCCGCGCGGTTCTTGCAGTGCCTAGGTGAACTCGATTTGAGGTCGCGCGGCTTCCAGGCCTTCCGCGAATACCTGAAAGAGTACGTAGCGTCCTCCTCATTCGGGAATCTCGCCACAGAAACTGAAAAGCTGCGCTTGGATTTGTCTAGCGTCAAGTACAGCCTCCTCTTGAAGGACGATTCCATCACAGTTCGTCACTATGACGGAGAAAGCGACTACAGCGCGACCGTAGAAGAAACGTTTAGCAAATTTAGGCGGGAAGCGGCGACCGATTACCAACTCAAGGTCCCGATCCGCGAGGGCATGAATCACATCCAGGCCGAGATTCTGGACGGTGTCGCACTGTTGTATCCAGACGTATTTCGCGCACTCGATGAATTCAGCACAGCGCATGCAGATTATCTGGACGAAGCGATTTCCCGCTTTGACCGCGAGATCCAGTTCTACGTTGCCTACCTTACATATGTCGACAAGTTCCGGGTAGCGGGCCTGACGTTTTGTTTGCCAGAGCTATCACAAACTTCAAGGGAAATACGGGACCGCGACGCTTTCGATATCGCGCTGGCCGGAAAGCTGATTCGGGAAAATGCTGCAGTGGTCCGGAATGATTTTTGTATAGATGGCCAGGAGCGTGTCTTCGTCGTCTCCGGTCCCAACCAGGGCGGCAAGACCACCTTCGCCCGCATGTTCGGGCAATTGCATTATCTGGCCTGTTTGGGCTGCCCGGTTCCAGGCAGAGAGGCCCGGCTATTTCTTTACGACCGCCTCTTTGCACATTTCGAACGCGAAGAGGACATCACGAATCTCCGCGGGAAACTGCACGACGACCTCGTTCGGATTCGCCAGATCCTCGACCATGCCACCCCCAACAGTATTGTCATCATGAACGAGATCTTTTCTTCGACGACGCTGCAGGACGCTGTCTATCTGAGCAAGAAAGTCATGGCTCAGATTTCCGATCTGGACCTTTTGGGGGTCTGGGTGACCTTTCTTGATGAATTGGCATCGTTCAACGAAAAAACGGTCAGCGTCGTTAGCACTGTCGATCCGGAGAACCCGGCAGTTCGTACCTACAAATTAGAACGACGCCCGGCCGACGGGCTCGCCTATGCGCACGCCATCGCCGAGAAGTACCAGGTCACGTACAACTGGCTCAAGGAGCGGATCGAGGTATGAAAGTTCTGCTAATGCACCGGGACAAGGATTTCGAGCTGTACCGGCCTGCCTCAGAGAACAGGTATGCTCGGCGACAGGACGTGGATCGGGACACCCTTTTGCGGGCCCTGTTGTGGAACGCGCCTGCTTTGATGCAGGACTTGGAACTGAATACTTTGCTGCGCGCCATGGCAGGCGCCGACGAATTTGTGTTTGAGGTGGCGCAGCAAGCGCTTCTCGCCGGGCTGCGAAACGACGTGGACACCATCCTTTACAGGCAAGCCATCTTGAGAGACTGCTTGAAGAACGCTGCCGTGGTGAGGGGGCTCTACGACCTCATGACAGCCGTGGCGGAGGAAACGAGGAGACAGTGGTGGACCCTGTCCGGTACCTATCCCAGTTCAATGCTCTACGGCTCTGTGGATTTGATAGAGATCTTCCTGCACGTGCTCCGGAAGCTTAGGAGCGCCGCCGAAGAGAACGAAAGCAACTTTGAGTCCGAGGGGTTCAGATTACTTTTTGCAATGCTCAAGAAAGAATTGAGCGAACAATACCTGGGAACGATAAAGAATGATTTAAAGGAATTGAAATTCCGCAAAGGCGTTCTCTTAAGCGCCGAACTTGGCAGCAGCAACGAAGGCACTCACTATGTGCTGCGCAAGACGCACGGTAAGGAGCGGACCTGGCTCGACCGCCTTCTTGGCAAAGGACCTGTTTCCTACATTTTCCGTCTCGACCCACGCGACGAGGCTGGTGCGCGGATCTTATCGGATATGCGGAACCGAGGAATCTCCCGTGTTGCGCTTGCGCTCACTCAATCCTCCGATCATGTGCTCAGCTTTTTCAAAACGCTGCGTACAGAGTTGGCGTTTTATGTCGGATGCCTCAACCTACATAGCAAATTGGTATCGCACGGAATGCCGATTGCTTTTCCAACCCCGCTGTCGGCAGAACAACCCTGCCATGAATTCAGTGGGTTATACGATGTCACCCTCTGCCTCACCGTGAATCGCGGCGTGGTCGGGAATGCCCTTCATGCGGAGCACAAGAGGCTAGTAGTTATCACCGGCGCGAACCAGGGTGGAAAAACGACTTTCCTGCGGAGCATCGGCCTTGCCCAGTTGATGATGCAGTGCGGCTTATTCGTTGGAGCCGACGACTTCAAGGCTGAAATCTGCTCTGCCTTGTTTACTCACTACAAGCGGGAAGAGGATGCGACCATGAAGAGCGGGAAATTTGATGAGGAACTCGCCCGAATGAATGAAATCGCCGAGCACATTGTCCCGAATTCGATATTGTTCTTCAACGAATCATTCGCAGCGACCAACGAGCGAGAAGGCTCAGAAATTGCCACACAGATTGTTCGCGCTCTATTGGAAAAGGGAATAAAAGTGTTCTACGTAACTCACTTGTACGAATTTGCGCGGGGCTTCTTCAACGAGAAGGACAAAAATGTCCTCCTGCGTGCCGAACGAGAGCAGGACGGAAGGCGAACTTTCAAGCTGGCAGAAGCTGAGCCCCTTCAGACCAGCTACGGCCAAGACTTGTACAAAAAAGTATTTAAAGTTAAGGATCAGACGGTTGTTGCCGGACAAACGATGAGCAGTTGAATCGGAATCGAATTCACACCCGCGCTGCAATACGCCGAGTGGATTCGCGGAGCGCAGTCACTTCCTGTTCCAAACCATCCAAGCGATCCAATTCCGCCTGAACCGCAGGCTCGCCATCTTCCTTTAATTTTCGGGCGCGGAGCAGCGCCTGTTCCGCAATCCTACTCACCTCGTGAAGCAGTCTGCGAATCTCAGCCTCTAACTTCCCTCGGCTTTCCTGAACCCGGTTGAGAACGTCGCTCTGCATGCGAGTGCAGTTGGTTTCGAGCAGCCTAGTGAGAAATTCTCGGGCTTGGTTCCTAATGATCCACCGGGTGCCTACCAGGCCAAGAATCAGGTCGGCGAGCCAGCGCAGCGGTGAGGCAGGCTGCGCGACGTCTCTGAACTCGTAAAAAGTGAATTCAGAGCGTACGCGAAATCCGCGCTCCGGATCGAGAGCATGGGGCATCCGGGCCAGTTCGGGAATGCCGGCATTCCCAAGTTTGTTTAGAAACTCGTTTGCCATGTCTACGAAGCGCAATGCTACACGCCGGTATTCACTCTCTGCTTTTTCCTGCTCGGGCTTCAGCCATGGCATGACATGACGGCGCGCCAGTTCCTGCGCCTCATGGAAGGTGCGCCGGCGATACGATGGACCTAGCCACCCGGATATTGATTGCAGTGAAACGTCGAACTCCTGGTGCGCCTGCGGCAGTACGCGTGCGAGAAATGTCTTATGACGATCGACGAACATGTCCGAAATATGCTGTTGTTCAGCCATGAACAGATACCCGAGCTCCATCATCGAACGTTCTGCATGGCCAATGGTCTGTTTCATTGCGGCGATCCGGGTCTCCGACTCTTCGATCGGCCGTTGAAGTGCCTCGCGCTCTTCCGAGATGATCACAAGAAGCTGCTCGCTGATCCGCTCTAGTCCACGTTCGCACGCTGCCTGAATCAAACGACGGCCCGATCCTTCGATCAAATGGTTCAGCGAGGCGACCAGCTTCTCCCAGTCCCGACCCGTTCCGCGATGCTCAAACTGTTCCGCCGCGCTGACCTCAAACAAAGGTCCGACAGAATGTTGCGGGAGTCGCTTTTGGAGCTGGCGTCGCGCGAAGGCCACCGCTTCAGTTCGTTCTGCGTCCGTGGTGCGATCCGCCTTGTTTACGGTGATGATGAGATCCTGGACGTGCTGCGCGACTGCCTCAACCAGTACCAGTTCTTCTCCCGCTAACGGAGGATCGGCCCCGATCACGACCAGTGCCGCATCAATATGAGGAATGAAAGCCTGGGTTGCTGCCGTATTGCCGGTGAACACCGATCCCAACCCTGGTGTGTCCACGAAACACATGCCGGTTGCAAGCAGCGGACTCGGCACAAAGATTTCCAATGCCGCGACATGCTTGGCGTTCTCCGGGTTCTTCTCTTCGGAGACATACTCATCGACACTCTTAACGGGAATAGCTGTCCAGCCGCCCGCGGCTTCAAAGCGCACCCGAGCAGCCGCATGGCTTCCGTAGCGGACGATCGTCGGCACGGTGGTAACCGGCACAACTCCCGTGGGCAGTACGCTGTCGCCTACCAGAGCATTCAGGACCGAGGATTTCCCGCGCTTGAACTGACCGATACAGGCGACGTAGAAGCGTCCACCCGATACTCGTTCTGCGACGGACCGTGCATCGGCAGCGACTTGCTCGGCGTCAAACTCGTCAGCTAACTCCGCTAGCCGCACAAGTGCTGACTCTCCGTGAGAATTCTCAGGGGAGGCATGGTGATCTTCAGGCGTGACGGATGCCAACCGCGGTGGAGCGGGCTGCTCAAGCAGCGAGTCTTCTTTCGAATCTGTTCTCATTAGCTCATCCGTTGATGGTCTAGTTCCGTTCCGTATTTGGCTGTGAAACTGGAGAGCGTACTCCTTCCTGATGCACGTAACGGATTACTTCCACCTCTGACATTGCGATCAAGCCTTCGTCCACCATTTCATCCAGCGCCGGAAGCAATTTGTTGATGTTCTGCTCGGTGTCTATCACCGAGACCATGATTGGGCGATCGGAAGAACGCAGCAGATGCGCCTTGTGAATACGCGAACTTGCTCCGTACCCTTCGATCCCGCGAAACACTGAGGCGCCCGCGATATCGAGTTCTCGGCACTTGGCTACGATGGCTTCGTATAGTGGTTTACCGCGCCACTTGTCATCCTCGCCAAAATGGATGCGCAACATTTTGGCTTTTCCTTCGAGTTTCATATTCGTGTCTCCTGGCGGCGCTCAGCTTTCTCATAGTTATGCGTGTACTTGATGACGTCCGCGTCGGAGAGCACGACTAATCCCTGCTTCACCATTTGGTCAAGAATCGGCATAAAGGCCTTCAGCTTTTCTTCCGTATCAACCACGGACAGCAGGATAGGCCGATCATGGGAAAGGCTGAGCGCGGCGTCCTTGTGAATTCTCCGATTGGCACCGTAACCGAGAATCCCGCGGTAAACCGTGACGCCAGCAATGTCGTTGGATCGCAGACCATTGACGATGGCTTCATACAACGGCTTGCCGTTCCACTTGTCATTCTCGCCGATGTAGATGCGCATCATCTTGGCTTTGCCCTCACTCTTCAGGGCAGGCTTTTCAGCCGCAGGACTTTTTTGTTTCTTCTCGGCAGGTTTGACGATTGTGGTGTCGTGCATCTCAATCAGTCCGGCACCTACGATGGCCTGCAGTTTGGGTAGGAGCTCTTCGACTTTCTGCGCAGTTTCGATGAACTCGATCTTGACAGGCAGATGGACCGCCAGGTCGACGAGACTGGTCGTTTGCATGTGATGATCTGCACCAAATCCAGCAATCCCACGCGTCACGGTCGCCCCCGATACGCCATGGAAAAAGAGAAAGTCCAGAACAGCTGCATAGGCAGCACTCCCGTGGTAGTGCTGGTCCTCAGCTACGTAAATGCCGACCTTCTTACCCGGCCCTGGTGTCAGCACATTTTCCTCCTGTCGTTAAAGTCCTCTTTGACCCACCAAAAACTCGGCGGCACGACCTAAAAGTCCTCCGCCCTCATGAATTCCGTGTTTTAGCTGTTCGAGGAAGCTTTCGAGTTCCTGCTGCAACTCTGCTCGATTTCGTTCAACAATTTCGTCAACCAGCGTTCGCAAACGCAATGGGACAAATTCCTTCACTTTCCGGCTGTGCTCCAGACAAAGGCTGCCCTGACTCTTCATCCACTGTGCGAACATTGTCCCTTGAAGTTTCTGCGCCAGCTCACGCAAGCGAGTGACCTCCTCTTCCACCACACGATGACACAAGGTGCATTCCTCGCTATTCACTTTCCCCACCAGCGGCGGCTTCAACATTTCCAAGAAGACAGTCGTGACGCTTTCCCCAGGGGTGGAGCGCGAGAGTTTGGCTCTGGATCGAGCTAGCGCCCACCCGTGAAAATTGCATACGCGCACATCTGCTTGGGGCCGAGTTGTGTCCACCAATGTCCATTGGAAATCCTTCAGGATTCCGCAGATGGGACAGACTCCCTTGTTGAGTCCCTGGCTTACGTTCGCTCCCGGTGTTAACGCTTCAGCTTTCATGGGATCGCCCTCCCCGTCATAAAGCCTCCCCACACCGCGACAAAACCCAAACAAACGCTGAGACCCACGTAGAGAAGGCCAATTCCAATTTGGCCGTCATGAATGGTGCGCAAGGTCTCGTATTCGAAGCTGGAAAATGTCGTATAGCCGCCGAGGAAGCCGATTGGGATCAGGTATCGCCAATTCGGACTCCAATGAGTTTTTGCGGTCAGCAAGGCGAGAATCAGGCCAATCAAGAACGAACCCGTAACGTTGATCACGAATGTTCCGTAGGGAAAGCGCGTTCCCATCCTGCTGCCGATATAACTGCCCACCCAGAAACGCAACATCGAACCTAGACAACCTCCCACACCGACCATCACGTATTTCAGCAAGTCGCCTCGTTCCTTTCTTTTTAATGCACTCCAAAGATTGTCCGGCCACTCAAGACGCCACAGTCGGCTCAGATCGGACGCCATTCAAGCCTTCCAGATCACGACGAATGGTGCTTTCTTGTTCAGCCGGCGACACATGATCGCCGACCAACCTCTCTACCTGAGCACGGTAGCCGTTGGCATAAGCGTCAAATCTGCGTTGAATCTGACCCAAGGTTTTCTCCGACCAGTCATACAGCAAAGCGTGGTAGGCGGATAAGGATTTCGCAAGTTGACCCCCGATCATACCCGTCAGGCGCTTGGTCACGACCGATCTCGAAATTTTTCCTCCGAGCAGGCTGAACAGGAAGGGCCGGGTTAGGTGGATATTGAGTTCGCCTGAGTCGACCTGGCTAAGATCAAAGGATGGCATTTCTCGCACCACGCCGGCGAACTCTTGCTCTCCAGGCACGTCCTCGACCTCAAGCACCTTGGCGGTGGCTCGGAGAGTTTCATGGAGTTTGTGGGCCAATGCGTCAATACGCCTCGGAAGAGACTCGGTTTGTTCCTGAACCGCCTGTGTCACTGCGTTGCGCACAATCCGTGGCACTGCTTCATCTCCGGCACCTTGCTTGGACCATGATTCAATCAATGTGGCCGCGGCAAAGCGCAGTGTCCGAGTACTGGAATATTCCAGATCGTTCGCCACACCGCGCGCTATCCTCTTCATCTCCTCAAGACGGCCACTGGCCTGACGCAATTCAGCTTCGACGACGCGTAGTTGTTCAATCTTCTTCGGTGAGACCTGATCCTCGCGGCGCAAGCGAGTATGCAAGGCCATCTCCAGCGATTGGCGAAGCGCACCCAGTTTGCGCCGGATCGAGCGCAGCTTCAGTTCCTGACGCTGACTGTACAAGGGAGCGATGTCTTCTTCGAACCACTGAGCCACGAGATCTTTGCTTCCGGCCATGACGCTCACGGCGCGCACCGCCAGATCAAGGTTTAACTCTTCTTTGATGTGGTCTTTCACATACCCAATTACCCGCGAGCGATCTTCGCGCGTCAGCAGGTCCGCCTTGCTCAACAAGACCATGGCCGGAATTGCCGCGTCATAGAGAATTTGAATGGTTTGAAGATCGTCCGGAGCCAGAGTCGATCCGGCATCGATGAGAACAACCCCCAGATCGCATCGCGGCAAATAAGCGAGCGTTTCGGCGGCTCCGCGAGTCGCCAAAGATCCCAAGCCAGGAGTATCGACGAATGCGATGCCCTCGCGAAGGCGAGGCGACGGAAGCTGAACCACGATTCTGGTTACATGCTTTTCGTTCCCACGATTGAGCTGCTCCGCCACAAACTCCGGCAAGTGCGCAATGTCGAACTGTTCGGGCGTCCGATTGGCAAACCAGACGTGGACCACCGGAGTTTCGCCGAACAGCAAGCGTGTTGGAACCGCGGTAATTGGAGTGACTCCCACCGGAAGCACATCGGTCCCGAGCATGGCATTCAACAAGGACGACTTGCCCGAACTGACGCGTCCAAAGATGGCAATTTCGAAACTGTTGTCTTCCAGGCGGTCGAGAATCATCGACAACGTTGATCGGAATTCAACCAGTCCGTGCTCGCTGATGACCGCCTCCAGCTTCTTCAGAACCGGAATCTCGTCGCCAGTTTGTTCCAGCCTCTCCAAACGTTCTTGCAGGTTTTCCCTGGAGCCGTGCATTAGATATTGATCGAGCTGTCGCACCAAACCCTGGAGTTCTCCTGCGATGCCATTCAGTTCGACCGCGGCTGCGGCAGGAACTTCCCCGTAGCCGCGCATGTATTCGGGCTTTAATTCCTCGGTGGCGATATCCACGAATGTGAGATAGGAATGCAACGAACGTGAAACAGGAATATCCGCTGTGGGTCGTTCCATTCCTTGTCCATCAAGCACGCGAATTAGCTGAGCTCGAATGCGGCCGATGTAGTCCTCAATCACGCGTCGCTGGGCTGGACTCAGATCCGGAGCGTATTGCGGAAAGGCTAACTTGGATGTTGAGACATTGAGCGCGCTTTCCATCTCCGCCAGCAGCTTGTCAATGTGGCGGCAGGTCACGCTGAGGCGCCGCTCGTGATTCGAATTGAGCGAACTGGACCCGTTCGTCACCTTGCAACTCCCCCGTTCATGCGAAAGTCGACGTATAGAGGGGAGATCTTGATGTGTTCCTCAGAGCGGTACTTTGGGCAAGTCGCCATATCGATCAATGCGATGATCGCTCCCGGATTTCCCCGGCTGAATTCCAGAACTTTGTCGACGAATTCGCCGATGTTCGTGCCCGACAAGCCAGAGCGCTTGATCCGCTCACGAGCAAATTGCTCGGCGGTTGAGTCGTCAAAATTGCGGATTTCACACTTCTGCGAACGGTCGCCATAAAGCGGCTGGAGAAAGCCCGTGTCTTCCATGTGGCTGGAACGCGCCACCGCGCTCACCGGGGTCGAGCCCCATCCCATGACTTCGCGAACGGCCGAGGCAAACGAGGACGAGGGTCGCTTGAGATGGTCGAGCACAATCGAGTATTCCCCCTCGCGCAACGCATCCATCACAATCCCTTTCAATGAAACTGCGGACTTCGTCGCAATGGCATCCTCGTCGCGAAACGCTTTGGTGGCGCGCGGACTATGCAATCGCAACAGACTACGGGCGAGACTGCGAAACATCACGTTGGTCGTCGCTGAGTCTTCGCAATAGAGAACAGACCGAAACGGGGGCAGCCCGTTGCGGAGCAGAAGTGTTTTGCCAACCCCTGATGGCCCGTAGATGAGAAATGAACGCCTCTTCGCCAGGAACTGGGCGATTCGCTGGCGTTCCTCCTCACGATCGAAAATGAAATCCGGCGTCATGGGTTCCGTCCGCGGTCGGCGTCGTCTTGCCCTTTTCGCCTTACGGCAAGCAGCAATCGTAGAACATGATCCTTAATCCGAATCGATGCGGGCGCGGCCTTTCGCCGCTCGATCTCTTCGTCGATCGAAGGCAAGGCAACCTCCAGATGCTTTTCCAGCCATCCTTGAATCTCCCCTTGCAATAGCCAATCTGATGCGGGCAAGACCTTGATCATCTGATCAAGTGCACGTTCTTTGTTTCCACGATCCGCAACAGCCATAGCAATCGCGCCTGCCCTGGCTGCGATCTCCGGGTCGCTGTCATGGAGCAAGGCCGCCACCTGGCACCAATCTTGATTGGACAAATTCAGGCATTCGAGAAGGCGCAAAGCGCATCTGCGCCGACGCTGACTTTGCGGCCGTTCTTGGGAGCCGGACGGATCGGGAGTTCTAGCTGCATCCACTAAAGCAGAATGGGCTAGCTCGCCAGCCTTCCGAAGCGCGTCTTCCGCAACGCTGCGGCAGAAATCATCCTCCAACGCTTCAATCAACTCCGGCACAGCCTCCGGACGCCGGAATTCGCCCAGCGTTTCGATGGCCCCCACCAAATATTTCCGCTGCAAAACATGCCGCAGAGCCTCGAAAACGTCCTCGGTCCGCCAGGCACCCAGGGCTCGTGCAGCCGTGTTTTTTACTGCTTCCTCCCCGTGCGCCGCGACTGGATCGACGACGTGCTCCTCCGAAGTCAGATAGTCGAGCAACACGTCCTTAGCTCCAAGTTCGGCAAGAGCACGCACCGCCCGTTGACGTGGCACACAGATGCCACGGGGCTTGCCCTGCAGAAGGAAACGCTGCAGCGGCGTGATGGCTTTTCTGCCGCAGGCTACGAGCATGTCAACTCCCAATTCCCCTTCGTGAAGGGAGTTCAGGCTCTGGACGAGCTCTTCGATCTGCTCGTCGGAAAGATCGCGAAATGCTTGGCTGCTTCTCTCCACCAGAGCCTGCCCCCTATCCCCATCACTTACCCCATCGGACTTAAACTGAGCGGCCTGCATACTTCGCATTGCGCCCTAATTCTAAGGTCCCAAATATTCAAAGTTCGTCGTAGCTCTCGCGCAGCGACTGGACCGCACCGAAGGAAACATCATGCCTTCATGCAGGAAGGAGTGGAGTCCCTCGCGCTCGGCAGCATGCACTGCGTTGCAGATCGCGCAACCGCCCAGCGCAAACGCTTTGGCGAAAGTGCTACGCGTGAACCACAGGCCCTGTCCTGGGCCAGACTGCTTTTCGAGCTCTTCGCTTTTGCTCCGCTTCAAGGGCGTACCCGCGTGAGATCACGATTGGGATCAGGCCCCTCCAGGTCGAGGCCGTAACTACAAAAGATCTTTTATTTTGAGGAACCGTTGCCGGGACATGACTCCGCGACAAGGATTCACCCGCTTGTCAGGAGTCATCAGCTGTGCCCGGCTATAGGTGGGAACAGCGGTTTCGGTGAACTCCTTCACCGTTGATAACAACTTAAGTACAGCAAAGACGAGACACGAAGTCAACGGGTTTTAGTTTGTGTTCTGTTTTATCAAATCCAAAATGAACGGCCTCCCGGTCAGAAAAGATGACGGGTTTTCAACGTGGCACTTGCCGCCCTCGATTCATCTGTGTTTGAATAATGGCGGCAATGGAGTTTGCCGCCCTGGTGTTTCCAGGGTAAACTGCCGCCGCTGGCGGCTGATGACTCCTCTCAAATCCTGAACCGAAGTTTGGATCGAAGTTCGGTTCGTAAGGAACCTACGATGGGAGGAGTTTCTCACCTAGTCCGAGGGATTCAAGTATTCACTCGAAACCAGTCCCTGCCCAATTGCGTGGACGCACGAATGCGTCTTCAATGGATATCTATTTCAGCCTTTGAAGATCGCCGGAGTCCACGGTCATGATCGAGACGATCGGGTATAACTTCTTACAGGTCCTGTTCGTACTGGCCTTCGCGCCTTTGTATGCGGGCGTCCTTGTCCGCCTGAAGGAAATGGTACAGAGCAAGCGCGGCCCCTCTGTCGTGCAACCCTACCGGGATATTTGGAAGCTCTTTCACAAGGACCAGATCGTGTCGGATCAGACGACATGGATCTTTCGCTTCACTCCCTATCTTGTGTTTGTGGTGCCGATCTTCGTCACCATCTTGATTCCGGTGTTGACCGACTACCCGCTGGTATTCGCATTTATGGGAGACATGCTGGCCGGAGGTTTTTTCCTGGGGCTCGGTGGATTCTTCGCCGCGCTTGCCGCGGTCGACACGGGAAATCCTTACGGACCGATGGGGGCCAGCCGGACCCGCATGGTCGGTTTCCTCGCCGAGCCAGTGTTCATGATTGTGTTCTTCACGGTCTCATTCGTCTCGCAATCGACGATTCCCTACATCGTGCAGCAAAAATGGGTGGCGAACGCTGCCGTCTTTTTCTCTCCCGCCCACGTGCTGTTGCTGATCGCTTTTCTGATGCTGATTTTGGCCGAGGGAGGAAGAATTCCCGTGGACAATCCCTCGGGCCACTTCGAACTGGCAATGATCGATGAATCGAAAGGTTTGGAGTTTTCGGGCCGGGGCGCGGCACTAATGAAATGGGGCGGGGAGATGAAGTTCCTAGTCCTGACATGCATCTTCCTGAATGTACTGGTTGCTCCGTGGGGCCTGGCTCACGGCCACACCATTGCCAATGTTCTAACCGCAGTTCCAAAAATCCTGTTCAAAATTCTTTTGTTCTCGCTGGTGTTGGTGGTGATTGAAACATCTCTCGCCAAGCTGCGACTGTTCCGGATCAGCGAATTTCTGGGAGCGGCATTCATCATTTCGGTCGCAGCCATGGTGACGAGTATTTTTCCGGGAGGCTAACCGATGTCGACGTCCATACCGGACGCCCTGAACACGCTATGCGCTGGGTTGATCCTCATTTCTGCGTTCGCCATGGTGGCAACCCGGCAGGTTCAGGGAGTTCTGCGGTTCTTTGTGGCGCAGTCGGCGCTCCTGGCCGCTTCATCCTTTCTGCTCGCATACAGCCGCATGTCGATTCATCTCTGGGCGCTCGGAGCGATTACGATCATCGGCAAGGTGCTGGCGATTCCATGGGTACTTCGGCGTCTTCTGCCCGCCGAATTTTACGAGCGGCGGGAAATCGCCCAGGCAGTCAACATCCCAACCTCACTGTTGCTGGCACTTATGCTCACGGTAGTGGCTGAGCTTCTGGTGGGCCCTATTGTAGCTGCAACGCATGATCCAGTGATCCGCGTAAACCTGCCGATCGGCCTGGCGGGAATTCTCATTGGCGCGTATTCGCTGGTGGCGCGCCGGGAAGCGATTCCGCAACTCATCGGAATTCTGGCGATGGAAAATGGAGCGTTCTTCGCAGGCATCGCGATCGCCCCCGAGTTACCAATCATCGCCGAGCTTGCGGTCGCAGTGGATGTCGTTCTCATCGCGGTGGTGGTGGGATTGCTTACCCGCAACATTCGAGAAACGGTCGGGACTACCGAGGCTGCGGCGTTGGACGAACTCAAAGAGGAAACGACCGCATGACGCTGATCGCAATCCTCGCGGTTCCTCTCCTGGCGGCGCTCTTGAGTTCGATGCGGCCTCTTCGCCTCTATGCGTCGGCCATCACGATTGTGTCCGCGTCGGCCTGCTTTGCGCTAGCAGTGTATGTTTCCTCTCAAGTGATCGAGCACGGGCGAGTTGTTGCCCTTCCGGGCTGGTTTGAAGCCGATGGCCTTAGTGCTCTCATGCTGTTATTGGTGAGCTTCGTGGTGGCGCTGGCGTCCGTCTTCGCTCATGGTTACTTGCAGCATGGCCACGACGCGAAGCGCTTATGGTGGTTTTACGGAAACTATAACTTGCTGGCTTTCGCATTGCTGGCTGCTCCATCGCTGGCAGAGCCGAATCTGGTGTGGGTCGCAGTTGAACTCGTTACGCTTTTCAGCATTTTGTTGGTCGGCTTCGATAACACTTCGAATGCGCTCGAAGCGGCCTGGAAGTTCGCCGTGCTCACGATTATGGGCGCGCCAATCGCACTGCTGGGATTTTTTCTACTGTTTTGGACGTACCGTTCGACCACTGGTGGAGCCTGGGAGACTTGGGAAGGCCTGCGCATGGCGGCGGCTTCGATGAACCCCGGTCTTCTGAAACTTTCCTTTTTGCTTGTCTTCGTGGGTTTTGGGGCTAAGACAGGCCTTGCGCCGATGCACACTTGGTTGCCGGATGCCCACAGCCAGGCGCCTACTCCGGTGTGCGCCGTTCTCTCCGGGGTGAAGACCACAGTCCCACTCTATGTAATCCTGCGGTTCCTATCGATTGTTCTGGCGTCTCCGGCGGCACGCGTGGGGAACTGGATGATCGCACTGGGTCTAGTCTCCGTCGGAATCGCCGCCTTTCTTTTGATCCAGGTCCGCGATTACAAACGCATGTTCGCCTTCTCGACTGTCGAGCATATGGGCATCATCCTTACCGCCGCGGGCATGGCGACCCAAGCCGCGGATTTCGGAGCGGTCTCGCAAATCCTTAATCATGCCATCACCAAGTCGCTTTGCTTCTATGTCGCCGGAACCATGCTGCTGATCCTGAGCACGCGCGAGATCGCGTCGGTGCGTGGACTCTTTCGGGTCTCGCCTTTCGCTGGTGGCGCGCTTTTGCTCTCTTCCTTGGCCATCGCTGGCGCTCCTCCATTCCCGATTTTCTTGAGCGAGCTTTCCATCCTCTCTGCGGGAGTTCACTCTGGGCACAAACTCGTGGTTGCCGTGCTTGGTGTATTGATTGTCATCGCTTTCGTGGCCATTCTGTCGCACGTCAACCGTATGGTGATGGGCAGACCGGCAGCACAAGTTTCGGCTGGAGTACTGCCTGCGACCTGCCGCTTCACGGTGTGGGCTGCTGCTGTGCCAGTGGTACTGCTGGGGGTGTACGTTCCTGCGCCCGTTCACAATCTGCTGCAACTCGCGGCGCAACAATTAGGGGGGCGCTGATAGGTGGACGCTGAATGACACTCGCTGATTCCTCGATCGCGAACACGCAGAAAATAAATCCGCAGAGGTATAACGCCAAGAGTCTGGCCGCTGCAATCGAGCAAGGTTTCGCATCGGCGGTCTCGCCTTCGGCAAATGAAGAGAGCCGATTTGACCTTGCATTGATTGTGACTCAGCCCGAAGCTTTGCCTTCGCTGGCTCAATTTCTGTTCGGGGACGCCGCTTGCTCTTTTGGAGGACTGATTGTCGAGGAGCGCGAGGAATGGGTTCTGCGATACGTCTTCCGGATTCCCGGCGACGGCTGGATTCATTTCATTCTGCGTCTACCACTTGCCACTCGAACGGTGCCGAGCATCAGCGCGCAAATTCACGCCGCCGACTGGTACGAGCGTGAAGCTGAGGACATGTTCGGGCTCGTATTCAAAGAACATCCCCGGCTGGGAGACTTCATCCTCCATGATCAAGTCTGGCAAGAAGGGCTGGCACCCATGCGCAAGGGATTCGACGCCGGACAGACTCATCTCAAGAAACGGCCCAAAGAAGACTGGCATCCGGTGCTGGTGGTTCAAGATCCCGGTGCTTTCGCGATGCCGATCGGACCAGTGTATGAGGGAGGCATCGGAGAGTCCGTTCATTTCCTGCTGGAGACGGTTGGCGAAGACGTGATCCGGGCTGTGCCACGGCTGTTTTACAACTATCGGGCTGTCGAGAAGATCGCGGAGGGAAAATCGGTTCTCGATGCCTTGTTGCTAGCCGAACGATTCTCGGCCAAATCCGCGTTCGCGCATTCGCTTGCCTACTGCCAAGCCGTGGAGAAGATCTTCCAGCAGCAAGTTCCTGTCCGCGCCGGTAGCCTGCGTGTGGCGCTAGCTGAGTTAGAACGCCTCCGGCACCACGCCGGAGCAATCGCTGCCATTTGCCAGTCCACAGCGCTCACCGTCTCCGAGGCTCATGCGGCCATCGTCGAGGAACAGCTCCTGCGCGCCTCGTGCGCATTTGCTGGGCATCGGTATCTGTTCGGATTGAACACGCCTGGAGGACTGCGACGAGATTTCGATGCACAGAACTGCCGGACGTTGTTAGGGGCCGTCGAGACCGCTTCGACCCAACTGCGGAAACTGGAAGAACGCCTGCGATACAGCAGCAGTTTCCTCGACCGCCTCGAAGATGTCGGCATTATCAGTCAAGAGAGCGCTCGCGACCTGGATCTTGTTGGCCCATTGGGGCGCGCATCCGGTCTCGCTCACGATTTGCGCCGCGCTTGTCCCTATGGCGGTTACGAACGGTACCGTTTCGAAGTGCCTTGCGAGAAAGAAGGCGATGGATTTGCCCGACTGCGCGTGTTTTTCTCCGAGGCGCAACAATCCGCGGGGTTAATTCACCAGGCAGTCGAGTCGTTGGAACCCGGAGAAATTTGCGCGCCAATCGCGCAGCCTAATGCTGGTGCAGCATCGGGATGGGTTGAGGCCCCCATCGGCGCGGCGGTGCATTGGATAAGGCTGGATCGCCAACAGAAGGTGGAACGTTACCGAATCTTGTCTCCGTCTTTCCGAAATTGGCTGGGCCTTCATGTGGCGGTGGAGGACTTCGCATTTCAGGATTTTCCCATCATTTTGGCAACTTTTGGTTTGTCTGCAGCAGAGTGCGATCGTTAGATCGTTACATTGTTAGGAGCGGCAATCGATGAGCTCGTGGTTCTGGCACGGAGTACGAAGAGGCATTCAGACGACGCGGTATCCTGGAACGCCCGAAACAGCCGCGGGTGTTTCACCGGGACGGCCCTTGTCAACGACCTTTGGTTCCTCAGAGCAAGCATCCCAAGCTGCGTCAAATTGTCCCGTAGGTGCGATCACGGCAAGCCAGAACGTTGCGACCGTAGATCTCAGGACGTGTGTGTGGTGCCAGCGCTGCCACTTTAGCAATTCGAATTTGCTCAACTGGGATGCAGGCTACGCATGGGCACAAACGCCTGCCACAACAATGGATTATTCCGGGCTGCACAGCGCTTTTGGCCAATCGCTGCACGTCATGGTGGTGGATGCGGGAGATTGCGGAGCCTGTCTGAACGAGGTCAAGCAATTGAACAATCCGCTGTACAACATGCACCGGCTGGGCATCTTTCTGACCGCTACTCCACGGACTGCCGATGTCCTGCTCGTAGTTGGGCCGGTGAGTGAGAACATGCGGGGGCCGCTGCTGAAGACGTATGAAGCGATGCCGGAGCCGAAGCGTGTTCTAGCTGTCGGAACTTGCGCCATCGCAGGAGGTGTTTTCGGGAAGAGCTTCATGTCTGCTGGTGGCGTGGGGATGGTCCTTCCTGTGGATGTGGAAGTACCCGGCGATCCACCTCCGCCGCTTGCAATCTTGCACGGTCTGCTCGTCGTGGCAGGCAGAAAAAAGCCAACAACTGCTCCCACGCAGACACGAGAGGAGGCCTGAGATGGCTGCGTATGCCGGCGCCGCTCTTCTGCTCTTTTTCGCTCTGTGCGCAACCGGGCTGATCTTGTCGTCGCTACTTCGCGGCAAGTATGCCTCGCTGGCCATCGCTTCGCAGGTCATACCATGGTTCGGGACACTCTGCTCCATTGTCCTCATGGCTGCGGCGGCTGTGCGTCTCGCAGCCGGAGCGGATTTCCATTTGGATCTTTGGACGCTCAACGGTTTCGGAACTCTGTCTCTTCATCTCGACGCACTGTCGGCGATTTTTCTCTTCGCAGCTGGCTTGGTTTATCTCTCCTGCTGCTTTTTTGCTCCGGACTACCTCTCCCGAGATGGACAGCCTGCTGGCCGCTACGGCTTGCTTCACTTCGCTTTGATGGCTTCCGTAGTTTTGATCCTCACTGCGGGGGACGTTCTCACCTTCCTGATCAGTTGGGAGTGCATGTCGATCCTGTGCTACCTGCTCGTCAACTACGAGCAAGAGGCTGAAGGCGATTTCACCGCCGGATACATCATGCTCGCCATGAGCGAGGCGGGCTTCCTGGCGGTGGTCATCGCGTTTCTTATCGCTGGAAACGCCGCTGGGGGATATTCATTCGCTGCCTTACGGATGGCGGCTCCTCACTTGTCGGGTACAGCGACGTGGGGAGTGTTTCTTCTGGGATTCCTCGGCTTTGGCGTGAAGGCGGGCCTGGTGCCGCTGAACTTCTGGTTGCCGAGATCGTACACGGCGGCTCCGCCCGTTTTCATCCCCGTGTTCGCAGGCGTGACTCTGAATCTCGGTTTCTATGGAATCCTGCGTCTGAACGCCGACCTGGTTCCCGGCCACGGAATTGGGCCGGGCCTGGTCGCTCTCGTAATCGGAGCTGTCACCGCGTTGGTGGGCATTCTGTATGCCACGACTGAGAACGACCTGAAGACCATGTTGGCCCACAGTTCCATCGAGAATGCCGGAATCATCGCGGCTGGGATCGGAGCCTTTCTGGTATTCCGCAATTCCGGAAACGCAGTCCCGGCTGCCCTTGCGCTCACTGCCGCGCTTTATCACATGGTCAATCATTCGACATATAAGGCGCTGCTCTACCAGGGCGTCGGCCACATTGAAGCCGCGACTGGCACAAGAGACATGGATCGGCTGGGCGGCCTGATCCGCTCTTTGCCAGCGCTGTCGATCGTATTCCTGGCTGGATGTCTCGCCATCGCGGCGGTGCCGCCCTTCAATGGTTTCGTCAGTGAATGGTTAACCCTGCAGACCTTCCTGCGCAGCGCACTTCTTCCATCCGCCGCAGTCAAGATCGTCTTCGCCCTTTCCGGGGCCATCCTGGCGCTAACGGCCGCGTTGGCCGTCACTTGTTTCGTGAAGACCTACGCCATGAGCTTTCTGGGAATACCGCGCAGCAATTGGGAATCAAACGCCCAATTCGCGCGCAGGCCACGTTTTTCCCTGATACTTCTCGCGGTGGCTTGTGTTCTTCTGGGAGTGCTGCCAACTTATGTCATTCCAGCCTTGAACCGCGCCGTGGAACCTCTGGCGGGAGCAAGTGCAACCGCTTCGCTCGTTCCACCGTTCTTTACAGCTACGAAAGCAAACCAACAGCTTCCGCCAGCCTTCCTCGCCGACTTTCATAACCTGGGAGCACAAACCGGAGCCCGATGGGTGCCGGGTCGCGGACTCGTGATCATGTTGCGAGGCGGAGAGCAAAATCCGGTGGTCTTTGCCATGTCTCCTTCCTACAGCCTGGTGGCGCTGACGATCTTGTTGCTGCTCGCTTGGTTCATCACCACGCGCCTCACTCGTAAACGCTCTCTCGTCAAGAACGAAGTCTGGGCCGGTGGCATTCCGACTCTGTTGCCCGAAATGACCTACACGGCAACGGGATTTTCCAACCCTGTGCGCGTCGTCTTCCAGGCGGTTTTCCGCCCGAATATCGTCGAGGACACCCGCGAAACGGTGGCCGTGCATTTCCGGACGGCAATCCGGCGACGCCGCGATGAAACGCACCTCGTGGATCGCCTCTTCCTTCATCCCGTCGGAGCGATGGTGAACTCTGTCGCGAGACTGCTGGCAGGAATGCACCATGGACGCCTGAATGCTTACGTTGCGTACGTCTTAGGTTTTCTGATCCTGATTCTCGTTCTCTATCGCGTTGGTTAAGAAGCAAACCGCAAAGCATAAGAAGAACGATGTCGCATTCGTGGCATGACATCACAGCGGGAGAACACTTGCCGAAGGAATTCAACTCGGTGGTGGAAATTCCGCTCGGTTCCAGTGTGAAGTATGAGTTGGACAAGAAGACTGGTCTGATACGAATGGACCGCCTTCTCTACTCGGCCGTTTACTATCCGGCGAATTACGGATTCACCCCCAAACATTAGCCGAAGATGACGATCCGTTGGATGTTCTCGTATTAGCACAAAAAGCGGTTGCACCGCTGACGATCATACCCGCGCGGGCGATCGGATTGATGACCATGATGGACATGGAAAAGAAGGATCACAAGACCATCGCCGTGGCCAGGAGCGATCCGGAATTCAACGCCTATCACGAAGCCAGCCAACTTCCACCGCATCGCCTGCGCGTGCTTCGACGATTCTTCCGGGACTATAAGCGGCTTGAAAAGAAGATCGTCGAAGTAGAAGAAATCGCTCCTGTGGAAGTCGCATATCCGCTAATCGAGGACGCGTTACGCCAGTACGGCGAGCACCGGCGGATCGGGTTTGAATCCTAATCCCTTAGGGGCTCCGCGAAGGCACTTTCGCGGCAGAATCTGTTGATCTGACTCGGTAGCTGTGCGCTAAATTGTCGGAGTTTCTTAGAAATCATGGGGGTATCACGCGGATAAAGGCAGTTTCATTTGTTTAGACCGCAGATATTGGTAAGGAAATCTCCGCAGGAATGCTTTGCCACTCCCTGTCATCCCGAGAATCAGGGTGTGTGCAACGTCGCGAGTGTGCAGGTTGAGAAAGTAGGGCGTGCTGTTGTCGGTTTCGACGACTGCCAGGTACTCCGTGCCGAGATGCACGTTCGTCTTCTCGCTGGGCAGGATCGTAAAAAAGAAAAGAGAGGTCTGCGTAATTCGTGTTCAGCAGATTCAGTTGGCGGAGGTTGCGCGCATAGTTGCCCGGCACGGTGGCGAAGTAAGCGTTCAGCTGGTTGTAGGTTTCCACAAACAGATTGCCGTCGGCGTTGGTGAAGCAACTCGACAGCGGATCGGAGCTGGCTACTCTCGTTCCAGCCATCCGTGTTGCCTCAACCGAAATGGAGGACTTGAATGAGGCGCACGAGCTGTCAAAAAGTCAGTCTAAGATTGGCGGATCGAACGAAAGGAAGGGTTTGGGAGTTCCTATGGAGAGGAGTTCATCTGGATGGAGCAATCCGGCGGAAGCACATCGTCATCGGAACGCAGGAAGAGTTGCCTACCGAGTCAGCCGCTTCAATCTGCCGTCGATGTGATTCGCCTAGAGATCAACAAACAAACTCCTCAACGTCTTATCAGGAGCATTCAGGAAGTGTTGCGACATGCGAGTCTAAGAGTCACGACCGACGTTTATATGCAGGCAGTCGATCCCCAGAAGCGCGAGGCTCAAAGCAATTTGGTCAAACTGGTGAGGAAGGCTGCAGTCTTGGAAATCCAGCCAGCGTAAGTGGATCAAATTGAATCATGAAGAAAAACGGCACGTCCACGAAAGTTCTTGATTTTGTTGGCGTCCCCGACGGGATTTGAACCCGTGTTACCGCCGTGAAAGGGCGATGTCCTAGGCCAGGCTAGACGACGGGGACGGATGGGGCAGGTCTGCTCGCGGACATTTGATCGTAACAACCCAGCCGTAGCCTGTCAAAAAAATGCGCGATGCCTGGTTGGATGCAACGGCTGACCTGCGGGAACATTTTTCCTGTCAGCTGCCGGGGCCTCTGCTGAAACCGCAGCAAAACGGCGCACTCTTTCACGCTCATGAGCTAGCTTGTTGTACTTTTCCGCTAATCCTTTCCGCTTCATCCATGGACAATTTAGAATCAAATCGGCAGTTGATCGATCGCAGTATGAGGAGAGGATTTTGTGCAAGATCCGCTCTATCTCAGTCTTTGGTTTTCCGATTTCGCTGGACCGGAAATGCTGCCGCATGCCTATTCGGTCTTGCAACAGTTTCCATTTTCGGCGCAGCGTCCGGGGATCAATTACCTCGCCTTGCATCCCGTTTCGTGGAGCGAAGCGACTGTGCTGGAGCGGCGGTTTCCCAGTGGGATGGATCCGGGCCAGGCAACGCTCCTGGCCGCAGAGTTGATTCACGACGACTATGCTTATGTCTTCGAAGCGTACTGGGATCTGTGGACTCCGGACCCAGCGGGCGGAAACTGGGTGCTTGTTCCCGCACCTGTCAAGTTCATTGTGCAAGGAGAAGAATTCGATGAACGAGCTTACGAGCAGACTGGACACATCGAAGTGGATTTCGGTTCAGATGCGTATTTTCTGCAGCCGGAAACCTCACTGAACGAACAGACTCAAGCCAAGATTCGCGACAACGTTGCGAAGTTGGTGGAGTTCTCGAACAACGTAGAGAAACACAGCGGCGCGAATTCGCGATTGCTGTGGTCGGAGTCGGAGAACAATCTGGCGCAGAAGCTTATTGCTCGGTTGCAGCGGGTGCAGTGATCGGATCCTGCCAAGTTCAGCAGCATCGTTCTTGCGTGAGTAGTTACTCTTTAAGATCCACGTGCTGAACATTTTCCAGGGGGTGCCCGAGGAATCTTTGCCCGAGCCGCTTAAATTTCTCTACAGAATCGGTCACGAAAAAATTAAGCCGCGGCAAAGCGCGCCGCTCTTCAGTTGCAGTTGGAGGCAGCAAATTGCCCAGGCGTTGCGCAACTGCAAGCGCGGTAGATTCCGCTGAATCCACAATGGTAACGTGAGCGGCTGTCGCCCTCCGCAGCAGTGGCTTGAGAAGTGGATAATGCGTGCACCCCAGCACGAGTGTATCCGCATCGCGAAACCCATCGGCAAACGCCTCGCCCAAGTAGATGCGTGCGATCTCTTCTGTCACCGGATGATCAACCCATCCTTCTTCCACGAGCGGCACCAAGAGCGGGCAAGCCTTCTCTCGCGCATGCAGTCCGCGCCGCTCGAGTGCTCTTTGATAAGCGTGGCTGCTGACCGTAGCTTCGGTGCCGATGACAACGACTTTCCTGGCTTTGCTGACTGAGGCGGCAGCTTCGGCCCCAGGCTCGACCACGCCAACCATGGGAACGTGAGCCGAGGCCGTTATCTGATCCAGTGCCAGAGCTGTCGCCGTATTGCAGGCAATTACCAACAACTCTGCTTGGTGGCTTTGGAGATAATGAGCGGCCTCCACGGCGTAACGTGCCACGGTTTCGACCGACTTCGATCCGTAGGGAAGCCGCGCGGTGTCGCCAAAATATAAGTAATCGGCGTCGGGGATTACTTCGAGCAACGCTTTTAGGACGGTGAGGCCGCCGAATCCGGAATCGAATACGCCGATGGTTGGGCGACGCGTGGGCAAGCTAGGCCGGCTTTAACCGTTTTAGGTCTTGGGCTCGCAAGTGTACATTGGGAATCAGGCCCCCCCCTTTTGCATACAACTCTTTTAAGGTTGATTCGACGGTATCCGGACTGATGTGAAGCCTTGACAGAAGTAGCTGTCTCAGGTTGCCAAGACCATTGACCCTTACCGTCGCGTCGCCGGGCCCCGAATAAGGAGTGTACGTAATGAAATATGTGTTCTCTGCGCCGCCTCTCGGGATGTTCGCGGATTCCATGATGTCGATGGACCCGCTATAGACATAGGCGTCCTCAACGAAGCTTCCTGCGATCTGTTCGTTCACGACCCTAAATGCCTCGCGCGGTATCGCTCTACTCTCCTTTTCTAGAGACTTCAAAACTCGATCGTTCGGACTCTTCAGAAATATCCTGCGGAGCGGAACATCATCAAACACGCCCTCCCTTTGCAGCACCCTGTTGACCTCACCATAGGCCGCGAGGGGGCCTTTGGTGTCGACGAGAGGCGTTGCTATCATGAACTGCCATTCCTGTAGCTGGGGAATAAATGCCCAAAGATAAACGGTCACCGGTACCGACGCCCGCGTAAGCGCGGCGACAATTCGCCGGCCGATCTCAATGTCGCTGTTCACCAACGTTGCCGTAGCCATTGCATCACTCATTCCTGGCGGCGACTGCACGGTATAGATCCTCCGCGTTTAGTCCTCGCAATGCATATCTACTGTTGATATTCCAATCTTTGACCACATCCCATTTGGTGCTGAAAGGTACGTTCTTGCGCCTCTCGGCGTCCAGTGCTACTTGCAGCTTGGCCGCTCCTAGTAGTTTAACCAAATCGTGGGTGTAAATGTCTTTGATCGCATTTGGACTCGGCGGGAAATCGTGTCGCTTAGTGTTCTTGGCGATGCAGGCCTTCAATGCGCATTCGACCGACAATCCGGTCAAATAGTACGCTCCTTCAACATTTCCGGCTTCCAGCAGAACGCGTGCATCCCTCAATCTCGTCCTCGCGAGTTGTTGGAATTCACGTCGCGTCTCTGCCATACAACTAACGAGCAGCCGAGGAGGAGTCTAACGCAAATTTCTGGTTCAGCCCACTGCCGCAACACGCCCCCGGAGGTATTGGCGCGCCATGCGGGCAGGTTCGTGGATGTCCTAGAAACGTGCAGATCTTGTCGGTTGCTTCAGGCGAAAGGATGTGTTCGAACTTGCAGGCCTGTTGTTCGATTTCGGTTTCACTGTCCATTGCCAAGCTGTCGGTAAACAGGCGCTCCGCCAGGCGATGCCGCCGGATGATGCTGCCTGCGCGATCGCGTCCGCGCGGCGTGAGCTCCACGATCAACGTACCGTCGCCAATAGAAGCGCCCATGGGCTTCAAGGCGTCATGACAAGGGTTCACAAACGGCTTATGATCGTGCGCCTCCGGCGGATGAGGCGCTGAAATCACCAATCCCATCTGCATCATCTTTTCTATTGCCAGACTCACTGGCAGCGCGCCGTGTACCTCCATGCGCTCGACTTCTGCAATCTCGCCGTGTTCCGCCAAAACCCATAGTTCTTCCAGCACTTCGTCAAACTGTTCATCATCGGCCATGGCGAAGACTTCTTGCGAGGCAATTTTGCCATGATGAAATTCAATACGCTGGTCGGCCAGCCGCGCGACTACCGGATCGTGTGTAACCATCACAATCGTGCGCCCCTGCCGATGAAACTCTCGCAATAGTTGCAACACGATTTCTTCATTCTGTCCGTCGAGATTGCCGGTGGGCTCATCCGCCAAAATGATCTTGGGATCGTTAATCAGGGCTCGCGCAATGCAAACCCGTTGCTGCTCGCCTCCGGAAAGCTGCGACGGCAGATGATGCGCACGATCGCCCAGGCCAACGCGAGCCAAGGCCTCAATCGCTTCTTTTTCATCCGTCATGCTGTGAAAATACTGGGCCAGCATCACATTTTCCACGGCGCTGAGAAATGGAATCAGGTGAAACTGCTGGAAGATGAATCCAATTTTTTCCGCGCGCACGCGATTCAGTTCATTTGCAGAAATTCCGTCAACATTTTGCCCGTCGAGCCAAATTTCGCCGGATGTCGGCCGATCAAGGCACCCGATCAGATTCACTAACGTCGATTTCCCTGATCCCGAAGGCCCCATAATCGAAAGCCACTCGCCTTTGGCAACGTGGAGCGAGATGTGATCGAGCGCGTGAATCGCGCCAAAGTCTTTTCCATTCAACCCTCTATTCAGGCCTCGATTCGAACCTTCATTCGAGCCCTGGGAGCTCCATTTATCAGAGGTTTTGGGAGAAATGGCGTCCTTTGCCGCGGCCTTGGCGGGGTATAGCTTCGTCACGTCTTTGATCTGAATCATCTCATTCGCCTCGCAAAATCACCGCGGGCTGTACTCGGCGCAACAGCGAAATCGGCAGGATCGCCGCAAGCAGTGTGACGATGATGCTGGCGGCCAACACAAAAGGCAGAATGCTAAATCGCGGCGTCACTGGAGCATGAAAATTAGCCCGGCCGATCCACGCTGCAATCCCGACGCCCAGCACGAAACCGATGACTGCGCCCGTCGCACCTAAAGCCGCGGCTTCCGCCGCCAAAAATCCGTTCAGCAATTTATCGGATGCTCCTAACGCCTTCATGATTGCAAAATCCCGCCGCCGGTCAAAAATCCAGCCCATAAGCGTGGAAAGGACGCATAAGGCAGCGGTTAAGATTATCAGCGTCGCCGCCGCCAGCAAAGTGGCGCGCGTTTTTCCTAGAACTCGCGCCTCGCCCTCCACAAGCTGCCGCACCGGACGCACATCGGCCGCTGGAATGGCCTGCTCAAGCTGATGCATGATCGCGTCTACCTGTTCCGGCGGTCCGTTCGCGGCAATCTCGATGGTTGAAGGCTGCACGCCCGTCCAGGCAACAAAATCCGTCAAGGGAAGATAGATGCGGCTGTCTTCGCCGGCTCCAGTCTGCACGGTTCCCGCATGCGCGATTTGAATCTTATGTCCTTGGAACGTCAGCTCAAAAGGTTGATTGTTCGGCGAGACGACGGGCATTGCCCGCACGCCGATCAACCCTGGTAGTGTCATTTCTCGCGCATTCTCTGCGACGCGAGAAATAGGTTCCGCCGCAGGCCAGCGGCTCACCGACCACCACTTGTCCAATTGTCGCACTCGAGAAAAATCCGCGCCCGCGACCACCACGGGTTGACCGTCGCTTGTTCTAGCCACAACCATCGCAAACGGCGCCGCGATGCCGTGGCCGGCAAGAATCGATTCCACATGCGTCAGCGCGTCGGCGGGAAGGGAAGCGCCGTTTTTCCCGACGAGAATAATGTTCGCTCCATAATTACGGAACTCGCGCCGCAGCTTGGCTTGCACATCGACATACAAATTCAGCATGGCAGTCGCAACCGCCGCCGCCACAACCATCGCAAACAAGGCCGAAGCTGCGCGCCCGCGGCGCAGCACCGCTGCGCGAATCAGCATCCGCATAAACATTGAAGTGTGTGGAACGTTTGCTCGAGCTGCCGCAAGATCGTTCGCTGATCGAGAAGCGCTCTGATCGAGATGTGCGCTCACGCTTCACCTCGCAGCGCAAATACCGGATCCATGGCCACGGCTTTGCGAATGGCCGCCGCGCTGCCGGCAAACGTAACGATGACCGCGATCGCCAAAATCACGGGAAACAGCACCGGCGCTATCGAAATCTGCGAATTGAAAATCGAGCGCCCAATCTGCCGCGCCAACAAACTACCAGCCGCAAATCCGACGAGCCCGCCGATTAAAGCCAGCAACGTCGTCTCGGCAAAGAACACGGAAGCAATCGCAACTTTTCCGGCGCCGAGAGCCTTCATCAATCCAACTTCCGCACGCCGCTCGAAAATCGCTGTGGCCATGGCCGCCGAAACTGCCAACGCCGAAGCGAACAGTGCAGCCAATGTGACTAAAAAGATTAGCCCCTTAATGCGCGTCAGCACGGTGCCTTCGTTTTGAGAAACCTGCCGAATCTGTTCGGCGTGAGAATGAGGAATGGCCTCCTGCAACTGAAAAGCAATCGACGCCGGATATGGCGAGCAATACCAGCGGTCATAAACCGCTCCTGACATGCTCTTCGGATCGCGCCGGCCCAATTCATCTTCTGGCTTGGTCAGCGCGCTTACGAACACTCGGCGCACCGCGCCCGGTTTGCCCAAGATGTCTTGTGCCAGGGCCAGGGGCGCAATAATCTGATCGTCCTCCGCGCCGCCAGTGGAAAGAATTCCGCTCACCTGGAACTCGCGGCCAGACACATTCAGCGCGTCTCCCTGCTTCGCCGCAAGGCGCGAAGCCAGCCGCTCGCCCAATAAAATCTGGTGCGAGCTATCATTCGGCCACGCCCCGGAAACTTTCCACCAGGGATGCGTAGTCCGCACTCCGGTTGTGAATTCTTCTTTCCCGTAGAGAAACGGTTTCGCGAAGTAGGTGCCGAGCAGTGTGAGATTCTCAGTTTTGCCATCGCGTTGCAGCGTTACACTCACCGGGAGCATTGGAGCGAAACCGGTAATGTTGTTGTGCCAGAAAGTGCCCTCTATCTTCGGCAGGTCAGCTTCGTTCAGGAACGCGCCATCGCTCGGCGGCTTCAGATTCACTCCGCCGATTTCGACATCCAACGTGTCATCTTGTGGAGTGACTAGGATATTCGCGCCAATGGTGCGCAGTTCGCGATTGATCTTGTCGCCGATGTCGGTGGCGACTCCGATCATCGCCGTCGCCACGGTTACGCCGAGGGTGATTGCGGCGCCCGCCAACAGCTTGCGCCGCTTTTGCCGCCGGAACGATTCGTAGACCAGCCGCACGAACATTGCTACTGCTTCTCGAACACGTGGCGCTCGGCCGCGACGTCCGCCTCTTGAATAATGATCGAACTCGCGGTCTGCGTCGCCTTCAGCGGAATTGGATTGCACCCGCCCTTTTGTCCTACCGACTGCGGATTAATCGGCGCAGAGCAGTTCTTGCAGACCACCCCATTGGCCGTTTTGTAAAATCCGACTGGGCCGCAAATCTCGCAGGCATCGAAAACGGTCGCGATCTTCCCATCGGGTTTCTGATAAAGAAAAAACCGTACTTCCACTCCGTTTTCCTTCGCCTCAAAGCGATGCAGGTCGCCGTCCGATACTTTCTGCAACGGGATCGTCACCTCCCCATTTGTAAACGTCACTTCCGTCGCCGGGGATAACGCGCTCGCGCTTTTGGCATAAACAAACTCTGCCGTCACCATCGAAATAAAAATAAAAGAGAAGACGTAGACCGATCCCATCCAGAGCCTTTCCTTGCGCGCCGTCCACATGGCTTTGCGCCGTTCGGCCGGCGAGGCGAACTCGGCCACGGGCTGCCGCCGCTTGGCATCAAACAAAATCATCAGCGCGGCAAGCGCGATGATCGTCACAAAAAAGAACCATTCATTGCTCACGATCGGCCCGACGATCGACATCTCCGTCCTCGACGAGGGAATCACACCTGCCTCGGAAAGTTCATGCAGTCCGGCGACCACCAACTGCGCCGCCACCAGAAACAGAATCGCCGTGGTGACCTTAAAGAATTTCTGCAGGTTGATTCTTACCGTGCCCTTAACGAACATTACGCCAAACGCAATCGCCGCCATCACGCCCAGCAGCGTGCCCAAGAAACTCATCAGTTCGGTCGAGTTGAGAGTGACTCCGGCCAGCATCAGCACGGTCTCCGCTCCCTCGCGCAATACCATTAGAAAGACGAAAAAGAACAGACCGATCCAGGTGTTTTTGCCGGCGCCGCTGCCGGCCAACAGTCCGCCCACTTTGCTTTCGATGTCGCCCTTCATTCTGCGGCCGGTTTTCATCATGAAAACCACCATGGTCACGACGAAAAACGCAGCCACCAGCATGACCCAGCCTTCAAAGACGTCTTCGTTCCAACTCAGCCGCGAAATCACAATTGCCATGGCGATGCTGCCCACAAAGGCTGCTCCTAGGGCGGCGTAAACGGCCTTGCGCAAATCGTTTCGCCCGATCTTGGCAAGATATGCCAGCGTAATACCAACAATTAGCGCGGCTTCAACCCCTTCGCGCAGCGTGATGATGAATGCCTCTAACATTTATGTTCGTCTCGTATGCACGTCTCGTTACCCTGGTCTGATTTTGAAAATGAATTTCAATTTCAATATTCCAAGGATAAGCTGGCGGATAAGAGCAGTCAATTCGCTCAATCACGAACGCGCGTTATCTGCATCACACGGGGAAAACGGAGTCTTGAGTGGTTGGTCCAAACTCTGAGACTCATCTCAGGTCTGTACTGTACAACCTTCCCTCGCGCCACTCAGCTTGCGCATTCGTTTAACGGACACGGCATAGTTGCGAAAACCGCAGACTGCCAGAGCGAATCCAACTCACGCTAGGAGGAAGCAATGAGGTCAATTACGGTAGGCGTACTTACCCTGTGCCTGGGATCGCTAGCCTGGGCGGCAGGCCCACAAAACGACAATAATAACGCAGCCGATACCGAACTGCAGCGGGCCACTGCAACGGTCGAGCACTTGAGCTCCACAGCGCCAGACAAAGGCATTCCCGATGACGTACTTCATGGAGCGAAATGCGTGGCCGTGATTCCTAAACTGATTAAAGGAGCTTTTGTGGTGGGCGGCGAGCATGGAGACGGAGTAGCCACCTGCCGCACCGGCAACGGAACCTGGAGTTCTCCAGCGCCGTTTGCAGTTTCAGGAGTGAGCTGGGGTCCGCAGATTGGCGGCAAGAGCAGCGATCTCATGATGTTCATCATGAACAATGAGGGCATGAATGATCTGATGAAGGGCCATATCAAAGTCGGCGCCGATGTCTCAGCGGCCGCAGGTCCCGTAGGACGTTCGGCCTCCGCCGATGCCGGCTACAAAGCGGGCATTCTTACCTACTCGAGCAGCAAAGGCGCTTTCATCGGCGCTTCGCTGAATGGAGCTGAAATAAACCAGGACCACAAGAAGACGCAAGAGTTGTACGGACAAGATGTTCCTTTCAGCGACATCCTGAAGGGCAGCGCGCATAGCCAGGACGCAGATGCGCAGGCGTTCGTAAATGCCGTACAAAACGCCAAAGTGACCGCGCAGATGCAGTAAACAATTGATAAGAATGGTATTGGGTGCCCCATTTCTCACGCTTTTTGCGAGAAGTGGGGATTTTTGTTGGTGTATGCAAACCGCGTACAATCCCCTCCGTAATCTCCCATTTCCCCGCATCAGCCCGCATACTCCACCAACCGGCATGTTTTTCCCCTCCCCTCAGCCCGCCAACCGGCGCGCGCCGCGCACCCGTTTCGCCGAAACGACTCCCGCCGTCCTCCGGCTCAAAAATGGCTCTCGCACGCGGGGCAAATTGCAGATTATTTCTCTCACCGGAGGTTTGCTCTCCCTGCCCAAACCTTTATTTCGAGGCTCCCGCGTGAAGCTGATGTTTCTTACCTCCAAAGGTTCAGTGCTCGGGGCGGCCGAAATGTTGATGCCTATCTCGTGGGGGCTGCAGCCTTTTAAATTCGTTGGGCTCTACGATGATGACGAGGAGCGGCTGCAAGCGGCGATACAGTCGTCGTTTGCTCAAAACCGCTGTGGCTACACGCAGGTGGCGAGATTTAGGGCGTGGTAGCCTTATTCCCATTCTGCAACCCGAGAGCGCACAACGGTGCCGGAGAGGGCCCGCGATCGCTGTCCCAACAGGACGAGTCGTGAATTCTCCTGACAAAACGTCGCCGCGCATGCCAAAATGGGCGCGTAAAAAATGGGTAGATTCGAGGGGCTAATTCGGGCAATTTTCTGGCTCGGCAAGAGGGACTGGGGCCGCGCTATCCTGCTGGGCGTTGGCTCACTTGTGGCTCTGGCCGCACTTGCTCAGCAGTTCCCGATAGCTGGCGGGATCTTTGAAGGTCCTGTGTTCCGTGCAGGCTTTTACGTGGGCACGATTCTAACGCCTAAAGAGACGATAGGAGGCCATTCCTTATTCGGCCTTTTGGCAGTGATTTTTGTGCTGATAGGATTCTGGTTCGCCGTGCTGCGGATCGGGCGCGCCCTGTTTGATAGCAAGTCCGTCGAAGCGTCAGAGAAATAGGCGACTCGGATAATAACCTCGTCAAACCTGCATCACAACCTTTTCAAAAACGCCTCGGCCCGCTCCGCTTCCGGGAAAAGTTTCTCCTCCGCCTGAAACTCCGCTGAATGCACACACCTTCTGCTGCTGCGTAGCCTCACCGGATGCTTCGAATGCAGCATCTCGTGATACACGATATATTCCACGGCGTAGCGGGGAATCGCGGGATGATCAAAAATCCGGCTGATCACAATTGCATTGTGCGCCGGATCGTAATGCCCCAGAATGCGCCGAGTCTTGCTCGGGCTCCAGCTCATGCGCGGACGCCCCATCAGCCCATAAAAAAACCTTCGGTTCAAATCCTCGAAAATCGCATCGAGATCGTACACGCGCCCCTGCGGCGAATGCAGTCGCTTGCGGCCGCGCATCTGCCGCACCAGATGCGCCTTGTTCACTACCTCGTGACTGCCGACGTATTTTCGATAACGCGCCGCATGTGCGCGATCGATCGGCTTGCGGTACATCTTCGCCAGCAGAATATGCGCGATGGCGCGGACCACTCCCTCGGGCGCGCCTTCGAGCAGATCGGAAAGCCGCACCAGAAGCCGGCCTTCCCGCAATCGAATGGTGTTGTTGAGGTTGGCGAAGGCGAAAAATTCGAGCTTCAACTCCGGCAGTGCAGCCCCCGGCCGCAACCGCCGATGCTCATCATAGAAAATTTCGAGAAGCCCCTCGCGCACAGTGAGGTTAGGTTAGCATGGGGCGATTGGCGGCAGACTTAACTAACTCGGAAGCCTATTCTGCCTTGCCGCCGACCAAAGCTTTTTCAAATCTCTTATGCTTGGCCGCGTCTTGCTGCTCGGCGAGGAGGTTGCGATGATCTTCCGCAGAATCTTTCAGCGTGTCGAGCGCAGTGCTTAGGACGAATTCGTACTGCTTGGCTTCTTCCGGTGGAACGTTCGCCGCTTCTTTCAGGGCCAGCAGCTTCGATTGAAACTCACTATCGGCGTCGATGATCAGTTTCAACGGCTTGCGGATATCATTTCGGCGATCAACATAGGTATCGATGTTGTCATTCAATTCGTCGTAGATCAGCACGAAATCGTCAAGCTTGTCATGCGTCTGCTGCGCGCGGTCTTTTATCTTCGGATCGTTGCGCATCTGTTCCATCGCGACGAGCCGTTCCCGCGCGAATTTCACGTAGAGAGAGAGACGCTGCTGCGGTTCCCAACTGACGTCGCGAATCTGATCGATTTCTGCGGACGTGAACGGATCCCGCTGGCGCTGTGCCCATCCGGGCAGAATCATCAGCCACAAGATGCCAGTGGCCACGGCAGCTCGATTCAGCCGCGGACTCATTTTGCCCCAGCCCTGGGAAACATTGCCGACAAAAGATCGTCACGAAAATGCTGGATGCGGTCAATGGCATTTTGCACCGCCGTTTGATCTTCCCGGGAGATGGCGTGTTTCAGGTCGGCCAGCTTGCGAACCGCCTGGCGCAAGGCGATTTCACTTTGCTTTTCGTGTTTGTGCGATTGGATGGCGTACTCGCGCGCCAATGCGGCAAAGGAAACAACATCTGCCAAAGCGGCTTGGGCGTCGGCTGCGGCACCCAAATTGTAAAACTTGTCGGCTGCATCGACCTGGCGCTCGCATATTTCAATGCATAAAGCCGGACGATCACGCAGGTCAACGCTGGAGAGGCGCCCTTTCAATTCCGCGAGCGTAGTCTCATCGTGTGCCAGTGCGGCCCACGGCATAGCCAGTGTTACCAGGACCAATCCCGCTACTGCGATCCGTAGTTTTCGAGAGCGTTCCATACCGCACGCCTCTTAATTGGTCAACCAATTTGGTCAAACCAAATTTGGTCAAACCAAATTCGTTACACCGGTTTCTTTTAGGCCGGTTATCGCCGCGGTTCGATCGCGATCAGCCGGTGTTTTGCCTGCCATTCCTGGTCAGGATACTTCCCCTCTGCGGTCTTTAGAAAGAGTCTATAGTTAGTAGCCGCCTTCTTAAAATCGTGCAAATGATCATATGCCGATCCCCGCAAAAAATAAACAATTGGAACATCCGGCAGCAGCTTTGCCCGGACTTCCAGCGCCCGCAGGGCCAACGCGTAATCCTTGTTCTCGCCCGCGGCGAATGCCAGTCCGCCGTAAGCTTCGCCCAGATCGGGCTTTAGCCTCACTGCCGTCGTGAACTCCTGCTGGGCTTCGGGAAATTTCTTTTCCAACAGCAAAGTCTCTCCTAACTGGCGATGCAGTTCGGCGTCGCCCGCGTGGGCCGCAAGGAGCTTGCGGTATGCCGCTTCGGCCAGATCATTCTTGCCTGCGGTGGTGTACAGCCCGGCGACTTCACGCTCCGCCTCCTCGTCGAGCGGCGCCAATTTCAGCCCGGCCTGCAACTCGGTGACCGCTTCATCCGTTTTTTCCTCGGCCGCCAGCACTCGTCCCAGCTGAATATGAACTTCGGCCGAGTTGGGCTCATCCATTACGAGCTTGCGGAGATACTCCTCCGCTTCGGGAAACCGGCGACCTCGCATGTAAATGTTCGCCAGTCCGATGATCGCATCAGAGGAGCGCGAATCTAAGGCTAATGCCTGTCGGTATTCGGATTCAGCCTCAGCGACCTTATTTCCACGCTCCAGAATCTGTCCGATACAGAGATGCGGTTCCGCCTCTTTAGGTTGAATCTCCGACGCGTGACGATAAGCTTTTAGAGCTTCCTCTGGATTCGATTTCTCAGTCGCCCTTCCCAGCCCTAGCCAGGCCCGATACAAGCCTTCCTCAACATGGCTTGTCGGTTTCAGCCGAGTCGCCGCCCGCAGGAATGTTTCTGCGTCAGGTTGTCCAGTCTTGGCCAATTGCAAGCCCAGATTCAGGTTCGATTCGAAGACGTCCGGCTTTGCCGCTACCGATTTGCGATAGGCGGCGACTGATTCGTCAACGCTGCCCAAAGCATTTTCAACGAATCCCAGGTCGAACCATCCCACATAATTCGCGGGTTCGCGCTCGACTAACTTGTGAAGAAGAAGTTGGGCCGTGGGGTAATCTTTTTTGTCAATCGCCGATTCGGCTTCTCGTAATTCCGGAGGCTGGGAATGGTTATCTTCGACGGGAACCCGCACGTGATGGCCCGAGTGACGCGAACTGGATTCGCCAGTTTGACTGGATTCAGGCGAAGGCTGCTGAGACGAAGAAGACTGGGGTGAGGAGGATTGAAACGATGAAGCCGAAGTGGGCTGCGAACTTGACTGCCCAGAAATGGATGTTTGAGGGCATACCCACGCGCTCGCTGCCAAGACAAAACACCCAGCAAGAAGTTTATTTGCTCCCATTGGAACGCGCCGCTCCATTGCTCACCACTCCGTCGCTGGTGACCACGCGGTGACTGCCCTGAGCTCCATTCAGGACGCGCGCCAGGTAATGCCCAGTGTAGGAGTTAAGCAGTTTCGCGATGGCTTCCGGCGGGCCCTCGCCGACAATCTTTCCCCCACGCGCTCCACCCTCCGGCCCCAGGTCGATGACCCAGTCGGCAGTTTTAATCACATCCAGATTATGCTCGATCACCAGGATCGAGCCGCCAGCATCGATGAGCCGGCGAAATGCCGCCAGCAGTTTACTGACATCGTCGAAGTGCAGCCCGGTTGTCGGTTCGTCAAAGATGTAGAGCAGGCGGCGTCCGCGCCGGGCCTCATCTGGCCGTGCACCATGATAGCGTCCGGCCTTTTGCGCCGCTGGCTGCAAATGAGCCGCCAGCTTCATCCTCTGGGCCTCGCCGCCCGACAATGTCGTCGCCGATTGTCCTAGCCGCAAGTATCCCAGGCCGACTTCATCGAGCACAGAGAGCTTGTCGGTAATCTTCGGAACTTCCGCGAAAAACCTTAACGCCTCTTTTACCGTCAGGTTCAGCACTTCATGAATATTCTTGCCGCGATACCGCACCTCTAGCACCTGTGACTTGTACCGCGTGCCCTTGCACTCCTCGCAAATCAATTCCACGTCGGCGAGAAATTGCATTTCGACGGTCACCGTGCCATCGCCCTGGCAGGTTTCGCATCGTCCGCCCGGAATGTTGAAAGAAAAGTGTCCGGAAGTGAAGCCGCGCTTTTTTGCTTCGGGAAGGGAAGCGAACAGTTCGCGAATCGCGTCGAACGCCTTGATGTAGGTTACCGGATTCGATCGCGGAGTTCTTCCAATCGGCGATTGGTCAGCCAGAACCACTTCATCAATGAACTGATCGCCCTCCAAGCTTTCCCAAGTGGACGACCCGCGCGCCCCTCCAGCGAGTGGCTGCTTCTTGCTTTCGCAGAGCGCCTGATAAAGCACCTGATGCAGCAGCGTCGACTTGCCGGAACCCGAAACTCCCGTGATCGCCACCAGCATTCCTAAAGGAATGCAAAGGTCGATGTTCTTCAAGTTGTTGGCGCGCACGCCCGTGATCCTGATGTGCTGCGCGCTGGGCTGACGGCGTACGGAAGGAACCTGAATGCGCAATTCATCCGCAAGATAACGGCCAGTCAGGGAAGCGGGATTCTGCAGAATCTCTTCATACGATCCAGCAGCGACTAATGTACCTCCATTTTCTCCCGCGCCGGGGCCGAGGTCGAGAATGCGATCCGCCGTTCTCATGATGTCAGGATCGTGCTCTACAACCAGAATCGTATTTCCCAGATCGCGGAGATCATGCAAGATTTTGATCAGGCGGTGCGTATCGCGTGGGTGCAGCCCGATGGAAGGCTCATCTAACACGTAAAGCGTTCCCACCAGCCGCGACCCCAGTGAAGTCGCAAGCTGAATCCGCTGCGCTTCGCCTCCGGAAAGCGTCGATGACAAACGATCGAGCGTCAAATATTCCAGCCCCACATCGTTCAGGAATCGCAAGCGCTCGCGGATTTCTTCG
Organism: uncultured Acidobacteriaceae bacterium; assembly: GCA_963784095.1. Classification (GTDB taxonomy): domain Bacteria; phylum Acidobacteriota; class Terriglobia; order Terriglobales; family Acidobacteriaceae; genus Sulfotelmatobacter. The sequence continues at coordinate 372,201 of CAWAQC010000012.1, read as the reverse complement.
AGCAGGCGTTCCGCAATCTCCGCTTCTTGGGCACTCAGTTGCACGCCGGCAAAAAACTTGGCCGCATCTTCGACTGTCATCGAGCAGACTTCGCAAATATTGTTTCCGTTGATCTTCACCTGCCGCGCTTCCAGCCGGAGACGCGATCCCCGACAGTCTGGGCAAGTCGAATATCCGCGATAGCGGCTCAAAAAAACACGCACATGAAGCTTGTATTTCTTCCGCTCGAGGTATTCAAAAAAGCCGCGCACTCCAAGGAATTTTTCATCCCCCTCGAGAATCAGCCCCTGTTGTGCATGTTCAAGCTCTGCCCAGGGCACATCGAGCGGAATCTCCATTTGTTTGGCGAAGCGTTTCATATCCGTGAATACCGGGCGATATTTCGGCTTGTTCCACGGATCAATTGCGCCCTCGGCCAGGGATTTCGATTTGTCCGGGATCACCAGATCGAGATCGAAATCGATCGTATTGCCGAATCCCTGGCAACGCGGGCATGCCCCAAACGGGTTGTTGAACGAGAAGAGGCTGGGCTCCGGCTCTTCATAACGCAGGCGGCAGTTCTTGCACTCGAAGCGCTGGGCAAATCGCAACTGCCGGGCAGGCTGATCGTCTTGCGCGGGTAAGTCAAAGATCACTTCACCCGATTCGCGATAAGCCGTTTCCACGGCATCCACAATGCGCGAGCGCGCTTCGGGCGAAATCGCCAGCCGATCCACCAGCATGAACACCGGTTGATCGAAACGGATATCCAGCAGCGATTCCGGCGTGGAAAATTCAAACACCTGTCCGGCTTGATAAAGCCGGTTGAAACCGGCTTTGCGCAGTTCGAAAAGACGAGCCTTAACCTGTTCGGTGAGAGCAGAGTCAGAAGCAGATTTTTTGCTTTTACGGCTGCGCGACGGCTTTTTCTCCTGCCGAGTGGGCACGTCATCGGTCTGCAACGGAAACAAAACCTGCACGCGCGTTCCCGCGCCCAGCGCTAATGTTGCATCAGCAACCTCATCGACCGTATCTTTCTTGACCTCGTTGCCACAGTTGGCGCAAAAGGTTTGTCCAATGCGGGCAAACAACAGCCGCAGGTAGTCGTAAATCTCAGTCGCCGTGCCTACCGTCGATCGCGGATTACGGGTGGAATTCTTTTGCCGGATTGCCACTGCCGGAGCAATCCCATCAATCGAATCGGCATCCGGCTTCTCGATGCGTTCCAGAAACTGCCGCGCATAAGCCGAGAGCGACTCCACATAGCGCCGCTGGCCCTCCGCATAGAGCGTGTCGAAGGCGAGCGAAGATTTCCCGGAGCCAGACACGCCCGTAACCACGGTGAGAGTGTTATGCGGAACCTCAAAATCGACATTCTTGAGGTTATGCACGCGGGCGCCGCGAACAACAATGCCTTCCGTAAGTGTAGGAGCGGACATCGGATACCGTTGGGCAGAATCCCTGGTTTGCCGGGTCGTTGCTGATGAGAGATCAGAGCCGAGCGCCCAGTCGCCTCAGGAGTGGCTGCCGAATTCTCTATTATAGGGGAATTTCTCGCGCTAAAACTCGACTGCAGACCCCTTGCGGCAGAGAGATTTCCTCAGCACAAAACAACTTGCGGAGAAAATCTACATGATTCACCCTAGTGCCAGAGTAGCGCCGGGTCTGTAGCCTGTTTTAGTCCAGCACACAAGTATTAGCGGCGCGACAGGGTTGCGCGCCATCACTGACTTCCGATCGGCGCTCGTCAGCCTGCGTTTTCCCGATCCTAGCCAGGGCCAGAATCCTCCGCGTTGGAGCTTTTCTTATGGCAGTCACCGCAGCGGCCGCTTATGGAATTTACTCTCAGAACGTTGCTCTGGCCGAGGTTGTTCGCACCCTAAACCAGGCTGGATTCGAAAACGAAGATATCTGCATGATGCTTGCGCCCTCCCATCCCATTGCGTCGATGGTTCGCGAGGCGAGCCTATTCAGTTCCGAACGCGAGGATAATGCGGCAACAGTGGGAATGATCGGCTGGCTCTCAGCATTTGGCGCGGTTCTGATTCCGAGCGTCGGTTTCTTCATCCGGTCGCAGGCGTACCTGCATGCACTTATGACTTCCAGTGAAGCGCCGGCCGTGTGTGGGAATGCTCGAACCCTGGTGGGATTAGGTTTCTCCGAAATGGATGCCAAGAAATACGAGAGTCAGCTCAGACGCACGGGAGTGTTGATCTACGTTTCCTGCGACGAAAGCGCCAAGACTTTATGGGCCCAAGAGGTCTTGCGCCATACCGGAGCACGCGAGACGGCGAGGCTCGACGATGAAATCGAAAGCATTGTGAGCACGATGAGTGCGACGGCACGCGCAGCAGCGATCGCGTAAAGCTAGTCCTGATTGAGATCGCGCCGTTTCCCGTAGCGGAAAGCCAGCCCGACTCCAAACACCATGAACCCAAGCGGCGGAAGCAGTAACACCAGCACCGCCCGGTTCAGCGCTTGCTGACCTTCTTTGGGAGTGGCTCGAGCGTTCGCGTTGCACATCGCGCAACCCTGTCCCCAGACGGGCAGCGCAGAAAGGCAAAGCACTCCCAGAAGAAGAGCAGTGCGCGTGTTCTTAAGAATCAGTCGAATCATTTCAGACACCAGTAAATCCCGTCGCTCTGCGATTTGGTTCGCGAACTTAGCGGCCGTTCTTAGCGCTCTTTGCAGTTAAAGCTTTTCCGGCCTACCCGACCCCAAGGCGCAGAATTCGGCCCGCGTCGGGAAAGAAGAAGAAATACATAATCACAAAACAACCGATCACTGAAAGCACGATCATCCAGCGCATCAATGGCGTTTCAAATTTCAGGTGCATGAAGTAGGCAACGATCAATGCCGATTTCACGATGGATAGCGTCAACAGTACCTGCAGCATTCGAAGAGGTGCAAATATCTGGCGGTAACCCAGCCACACTTCAATTGCAGTCAGGAAGAGCAATGCGCCCCAGACCCAGAAGTACTGGCCTTTACTGTCATCGTGTGTCGCTACGTCATGCATATATATGCCCTCGAAAGCAGTCCGCGAATCCAGTCGAATCTTGTTCTGCTAAATCTTGGTCGACATCAAATACACCAGCGGGAAGATAAACATCCAGACCAAATCGACAAAATGCCAATACAAACCTGAAACCTCGACATCATGGGAGTCATAATCCTTCGGCTTCAGAAACAGAATGATAGCCGCCACGATCAATCCAATCAGCAGCACATGGATTCCATAATGAAAGACATTATCGGAAGGAATCAACAGAAAGCCCGCCAGCCAGATCGCGCCAAGAATCGGCAGGAACCACTTGCGCAACGCAATCACGCCGAGGTAAATCACTCCGATCGTGACGTGCAGCATGTGCATGCCCGTAAGCGTGAAGAACGTTCCGCCGAACTGCGGGACTGTCGGCGCCCAAGGATTGCCGAAAGGCGTCATGCCCTCATGGATCAGGTGGGTCCACTCCATGCCATGCAGGATGATGAACGCAATGCCGAATGCCATAGTTGCGAGCAGCCAGTTGCGTGTCCACGCTCGATCGTGCCTTTGCGCTGCGAATACTCCCAACACCATCGTCAGTGAACTTGAGAGCAAGCAGGCTGTCATTATGCTGGCATTGGTGATGCTCTCCACGCCAAAGGGCGTCGGCCATGCCGGATTCGAGATGCGGTTGTAGCTGAAAGCAAACAGCAAAGCCCCAAAGGTCAGCGAATCGGAGGCCAGGAACAGCCACATGCCAACTTTTTTCGAGTACGCGCCAAACAGCGGAGCTTCAAACTGCCCCGCCATTTCATGCGAGGCTGCAGCGTGATCGAGAACAACATCAGCCATCCCCAACCCCCTTAGTTTTGTGTGCTGCAAATACTAGAGAACGCCAATCTCATCACCCCGAAGCGCGGCCCCATTTACCTTCGCTCCGAGGAACCTCACATGCAACTCTTGCCCATCGAATCTGCTTTTGAACTTTCTTACTTCATAAACGCCACTAGGGCGAAAACGTAAATCCACAAGACGGCCATAAAATGCCAATACCAGGCTGTGATATCGACCGCAATTCGTCGCGACTCCACCGGCTTGTGCCGCAACGCAGTAATGCCAGCCCAAAGCAACGCAATGACTCCACCCGCCAAATGCACCGCATGGGCTGCCGTCAACAAATAAACGAACGAGCTGTTCGGATTTGTGTTAACGAAAAAGCCTCTCGCCTCGAGCTCTTTCCATGCGAGAAACTGACCCCCCAGAAATCCCAGACCTAACACAATGGTTGTAGCCAACCAGGGAAAGCTTTTTTCCTCGCCCAGAGAAATCCCGGGGATTGATTTCACAGGCGCAAGCGCCGCGCGCCGGGTGATATCGCGCCGTGCGCGTTCCATGGTCAAGCTGCTCACCAGCAGGATTGCGGTGTTGATTGCCAGCAGCAACCAAGGCAACTGCACGTAACCCCAGTCGTGAACATAAGCCTGGCTGGTGTTATCGAAGGTCGGAAGCCCTCGGCGTACGACATACGCGCTGGTCAGCGAAACAAATACCATGCTGACCGTAGCCATCCCGCAAATCAATCCCAGCCGCGCCCGCCGCAGGCGCGCGCCGTAATCGGGCAGGTTCGAGTCGGGGAATCTTCCATCATCGCCGCCGCCAGCCGGAGGATGTGGAACATTCCCGCTGCCGCCCAGCCCAGTAATCGGAGTACTCTGTGTATAAGTCGCCATACTAATTATGGTGCGTCAGTGCGCTGCGGCAGTTGCCGGATCAGTTTGCATTACGTAATCGCGTGCCGCACCCGGGACTCCATATTCATAAGGACCGTTGTGCACGACCGGCGTCACTCCGCCAAAATTATCGTGCGGCGGGGGAGTCGCCGTAGTCCATTCGAGTGTCGTGGCCTCCCATGGATTGTCGCTCGCCTTCGGCCCTTTGAAGATGGTCCAGAACAGATTGATCACAAAAATAAACTGCGCTGCGATCGTGATCATCGCTGCGTAAGTCATGAAGCCGTGAATCGGCATCAACTTGTGCAGATAAGCCACTTCGGTGTATTGCGAATACCGTCGCGTTCCGCCGGCGATTCCCAGGTAATGCATGGGCATGAAGATCGCATAGGTTCCGATCAGTGTGATGAAGAAATGAACGCGTCCCCACGTTTCATTCATCATGCGGCCGAACATTTTCGGGACCCAATAATAAGTCGCGGCAAACATGCCGAAAATCGCCGCCACTCCCATGATCAGATGGAAATGCCCGACCACAAAATACGTGTCGTGCAATTGAATGTCCAGAACCGGTTGCGCCAGGAACGGCCCGCTCAGTCCGCCGGATACGAAAAGGGAAACGAAACCAATCGCATACAGCATGGGCGTCTGAAATCGAATGCGCCCGTGCAGCATTGTCCCCAGCCAGTTGAACGTCTTGATCGCCGACGGCACGCCGATGCACATGGTCAGAATGGAAAATGTGAAGGCCGAGTAGGGGCTCATCCCGCTCATAAACATGTGATGGCCCCACACCATGAATCCTAGAAATCCGATCGCCAGCATCGCATAAACCATCGCCTTGTATCCAAAGATCGGCTTGCGCGAGAACGTCGACAAAATCTGTGACGTCACGCCCATGCCCGGCAGAATCGCGATGTAAACCTCCGGATGCCCGAAGAACCAGAACAGGTGCTGCCACAACAGCGGCGATCCGCCTTTGTGCCCCATGATCTGCCCGTTCACGACCACGAGTGGCACGTAAAAACTCGTTCCCAGATTGCGATCCATCAACAACAAAATTCCCGCCGACAGAAGGACGCCAAACGCAAGCAATCCCAGAATCGCCGTAATGAACCACGACCAGCAGGTCAGCGGCATGCGCATCAGCGTCATGCCTTTCGCGCGCATATCGAGCGTGGTCGTTAGAAAATTCAATGCGCCCATCAGCGACGCCAAACAGAAAATCGCGATACTGATAATCCACAGATCCGCGCCCAAGCCTTCACCCGGCCCCGCTGTTTGCAAGGCGCTCAGCGGCGGATACCCCGTCCAGCCATGCAGCGGCGCACCGCCGGTCACAAAAAACGCCGACAGCATCACGATGAACGCCACAAACGTGGTCCAGAACGAAAGCATGTTCAGCACCGGAAACGCCATGTCGGGCGCGCCGATCTGGATCGGCAGGAAGTAATTTCCAAATCCTCCCTGTGGGGCTGTTGTCAGCACAAAGAACACCATGATCGTTCCATGCATGGTGAGCAGGCTGAGGTAGGTTTCCGGCTTGATCGTGCCCACCAGCGGCAGCACGGCATTCGGCCAATACAAATGCAGCCGCATCAACAGCGACAAAAACATTCCCACCCACACGGCGGTGAGCGCCAAGAAGAAATACTGAATGCCGATCACTTTGTGATCGAGACTAAAAATATATTTTCGGATGAATCCCTGGGGAGCAGCGTGCGCGTGAGCCGGAGCCAAAGTTGCCATTACTGTTTCTCAGCCTCCCGTGCCGCCAGCCATTTGTCGAAGTCTTCCTGGCTGACGACGTGAACCATGCCGTGCATCTTGTAATGTCCCAGCCCGCACAATTCGGCGCAGGCAATTTCATACTCGCCAATCTTCGTCGGCGTGAAGTGCATGTGAATGTTCAGGCCGGGGACCGCATCCTGCTTGAATCGAAGGTTAGGCACGAAGAAACTGTGAATCACGTCCACCGATCGCAAACTTAAGTCGACCTGGCGATCCAGCGGCAAATACATCGTGCCGGTGACCACGTCATCTTTGGCCGCCGGATCGGAAGTGTTCAATCCCACAGCGGCCTCGCCGCCTGCCGAAGGATCCATCAACTTCACGCTGGTCGCACCATATTTTCCGTCCGGACCCGGATAGCGGAAGTACCACGCAAACTGCATTCCGGTCACTTCCACCTTCACCGCGTTTGGCCCGGCCGGATCGAATCGTTGGCTCGCCCACACCGGGCTGCCCATCAGATTCAATCCGACGAATAAGATGGTAGTGAGTATGGTCCAGATAATTTCCAGCTTCACATTGCCGTGCGAATAGGCGGCAGGGGGAGACGACGGCCGCTCGCGATATCTCCACGCGAAATATCCCAGACTGAGCTGTGCGGCGACGAAAACAATTCCCATCAGGACGAAGGTCAAAGCGAATTGTCCGTCGATGAATCCCGCTGCCGCGGAGGCCGCGGGCGGTAGCCACCAGGTTTTAGCGACAAAGAAGTACGTGCTGGCAAAGGTGATCAGCCAGATCACAACCAGAAGCGCGAGGCCCATTCCCCAGTCCCCCTCAAAGAGAAGACGTACCGGACGATTCCCCCCACGATTGCCCGCGCGCCTACAGCGCAAGGCAACATTGGCGGCGAGTGTAACACAGGTCGATAAGAATTTTGCAAGGGAGTTATTCAAAAAAATAATCGATCACTCTGCCACGACGTCGGCAAACACAAACTGATCGCGCACCACTAACTGCCCAACAGTCACGGGAAACTCAGTATTCAGCATCGGTCCTGCATACACGAACGAGTGAAATTCACCGCGTTCGCCGCAAGGATCGACGGCAGCCGGCAAATCCGAAAGGAACGCTTCATCGAATTCGCATCCCGCGAAACTCCGTTTGAGCCTCGTCGTGTCGATACAGGTCAGCTTTGCTCGCACGCCGGAGGCAATCATTTCTCGCGCCAACTCACGCGTCGGCAATCCCCACACCGGAAAGATCGGCTCTAATCCCGTGCCTTTCATTTGCTTTTCACGATAGGCGCGAACGTCTTCGAGAAATAAATCGCCGAACGCCACGCCTTTGATTCCTTCCGCAACCGCTTTCCCACACGTTTGAGCCATGAGCAGTTCATACTCCTCGTTCGAGCACGGCCAGGGCAAGTCGACCTTCCACAAGGGAAGACCCACCGCTGCCGCCTGGCGCCCCACCAATTCGCGGCGCACTGCGTGCATGGCGACGCGATCCGCTTCCTTATTGAATGTAGTCAGCAGACCAACAACTTCGTACTCGCCGCGCTGCCGCAGCAGATGCAGAGACCACGCGCTCTCCTTGCCGCTGCTCCATGATAGAAGAATGCGTTTCATGGCTCCCATTCTAAATCTAAAGTTTTCCACAGCGCTTGGCCGCGCAACCTCCGCATCTGGTTTGTCATCATAGTTATCCGCTTGTGTCTCTCCACACACAGGTATTCCCGATACAAGGTGAGCTACAGATGAAATCCCGTGCGCTCTTCGTGTCCCTGCTCGCGTTCAGCTTTAGCATTCCTTCGTTTGCGTTAACCATTCCGGTGGTTACGGTGGTATCGCCAGTCGCGGTCAGCTCCGGAGGAACCAACAATGTCCCTTATAACGGCCCGTCTCCCGTTCATTTCGTAGGATGGGCAACCAGCCCAGATTGTCCGCTCGGCATTAACACCATGAGTATCTATTCCTCGACTGGCGTGCTCGCCTACCAAACGCAGTCGAGCTTCATCGACGAGCAACTTACCATGGCTCCCGGATCGTATGCTTCAACCGTGCAAGTGACCGACAACTGTGGCGGCTTCGGCTCAGTCAGTCTCCAGGAGAACGTTCAGGCTGCGACCGGGCAAATCATCGTAACCCAGCCGATTTCAAATGTGCCGTATGAGGGTGGAGGACTTGGCCTCACGGTCAATGCTAGTTCAACAACTACCTGTGCCCAGGGCGTGAACTACATGTCGATGTACATCGATGGCGGGGAGGCGGCACAGCGCAAAGGAAATTTGTTTCAGTACGGGCCCAAGCTAGGTGTGGGAATCTATAACGCATCGATCAGCGAGACGGACAACTGCGGGGGCAGCACGAGCGTTCCGCTGACGATTGTGATCCAAAAGAATGGCTTGTCGTGGGACATGGGCAATTTCGGCTTTGCCTATATGCCGAGCCCCGCGACGGGAACGATTCAAGAATTTTATGTTCCCACAACCAACTGTACGTTAACACCATTGTTCGGCAATCCCGCGCCGGCGGGGATGCATCCGTGGGCAACCTCGCGCAGCGATCCCTATCTTTTTGTCCTGAACCAAGCGAGCGCAGACCTCAGCGTCTACTTCATGGATTTAAATGTCAGCGGAGAGCTGATCCAGATTCCCGGCTCGCCATTTCCGTTGGGCGAAGAGCCGGGATATAAGCCGACCGGAGTCGCCGTTCCTCAGATCGAGTCGATTGTGGGCACTTTCGGCGTGTATATCACCAATACCAGTTCTGACGGCCAACCGGGGACTTTGAGCCAGTTAACCCTGAACCTGGTCAACGGTACGATTACGCCGATGGCGGCTCCACTCGTCCTTAAGGGCAATGTTCAGCCAACCGGGATCTACATCGGCCCGCAAGATATTAATGAGGGGCATTACCTGGTCACTGTAAATGGCTCCAGCGCGAGCGTACTCGATGGCACGGATTTTGAGCCGCGCTATGAGGCTGATGGGTCTCCATTCCCTATTCCTGGACTTTATGGGCCATCTGCCGGAGTCACTGATATGGCGATCCTCGGCGGATATCCGTCTTTTGTTTACACGGCGAACGCTGAGGGATCGATCTCAGCGTTTTCGATGTCAACCTTCGGGCAGCTTACGCAGCTTCCCGGTTCGCCTTATGCAAATCCAGACAATGTAAAGGGAACCGCAGGAAATCCCGCGTCAGTTACGTTTTACCTGAATTACTCAACCGGAAGCTACCTTTACCTGCTCAATGCAGGCGCCCGCGATGTAGGCATATTTTCGGCAAATAACGACACCGGCGTGCCGACCTACATGGAGTCGCGGCAGAAAGGAGATATCTCCGCACTTCCCACCGACAAAATTAGGGCGGGCGGCGGCATTGGGCAGGCGTGCCTTGTCACCTCGAGCGGATACTCGATGTTTCTCGACGGCGTCAACGGACTGACGTCGCTCGAACCCGGCTCGCCGTTCTGGGAACCTGGGCTGTACCCGACGATCGATATGGCGCCATTCTGAAAGCCGGAGTTAGTGTGGAAGTCAAAAGGACCGCCGAAAGGCGGCCCTTAATTTTCTGGTATTTCCGTCTTGCGTACGGCTTACAGCGTTGATTCAATCTCGAATCCCCACGCTTCCAACAGGGGCTCTGGAATGTACTTCGAATTCTTGTTACGCCGCGCCCACTCCCGCAGGCGGGTGGAACGCAGGTACTGGTCAGGGGTGAGCTTATACTCGCGCACGACCTGCTCAAACTCGGTAACAGTGGGAACAACCGGGCCGATGGGCTCGGGCTTTCCCCAGTTTGGATTTCCACGTCGCTTTGCCATAATCGCCTTTCCTGCTAATGGGGGATAAGTGCCTTATTTATATGATTCTTTCCAGCTTTCAGGGATGCACGAACAAACGAAAACGCGAACAACTAATGTTGCTGGTTGTCCAAAGGTGCAGCCTAAACTGAATTGGAAAGACCGTAGCTTACACCGATTTTCCTCGCCAAGTCAACGGAAAAAGCACCTTTAATCCTTTAACGAATACTGTCTAAACATCGATGAATAATGATGTTAGATGTAGCTGACTTGATTTTTGGTCTTTCGCCGTCTGGTTGTAATACCCGACTCAGCCGCAGCCGTGGGCCGCAAATCGCTTGGATAAGGGCGATATTACTGCCGTAACCCTCTCTGCAAAACCCGCCATTGATAGGGGGTTTCGATCCGGAATACAGTAGATATGTGCTGTTCCCAGAGAAACTCGCAAGCCCTACGTGCCTGAAATCCCTGCTCCTAAGCTCGGACGAAAAGATTGTGCGAATTCTGCGCCGCACCCTGGGTGATTTGGAGATCAGCGTGGAGCACTGTCTGAATTCGGAAAGCGCATTGCGCTATCTCACCCGCGAACGGTTTGAGGCAATTATTGTGGACTGTGCCGGTCCGGGATCGGCCGACGTGTTGCGCAGTGCGCGAAGCGCTCCCTGCAATAAGCGCGCTGTGGCTGTGGCAATTTTGGAGACCGGAGTGGGGTTGCGCTCGGCCTTCGATATCGGAGCTCATTTCATTCTCTACAAACCGGTATCGCCCGAGAGAGCAAGATCAAGTTTTCGCGCTGCCCGGGCGCTCATGAAAAAGGAACGCCGCCGCAATTCCCGCCTCGCTCTGCAGATTCCCGTCGAAATGTCGTCCCGGGAATCGAGTACTGAACTGAAGGTAAACAGCGCGGACTTCGGTGAAGGCGGCATGGCTGTCACTTTACCGCGCCGCATCAAGTCGCAGGGCCGTTGGCAGCTTTCATTCACCCTGCCGGGCGCCAACGACATGATGAAACTCGAAGCGGAGTTTGCCTGGGAAGGAACTGGCAGACAAGTGGGCTTGAGATTTTTGAATCAGTCGCGAGAAGTTGAACGCCAGTTGCGCGAATGGTTGAGCCGCAACTCTCCGGATATTGAAAAAGACGATCCGCCGGTGCGCTGCCAGCTTACCGATTTAACTTTGGGCGGATGCTATCTCGAGATTGCTTCGCCTTTTCCTGTGTCTACCAGGGTAAGTCTTGCGATGAGCGCCGGAGGGGTAAATATCCACATCGATGGCCTGGTTCGAGTTATGCACCCGGAGCAGGGAATGGGAGTGGAGTTTATCCGGAGGACGCCCGAGCAGCGTGCTCTGCTGGAGAATTTCTTGAGCATTCTCACCCAGAAACGTGACCTGTTGCCCGAGTTACTGGTTGAGCCTGACAGTTTGGAGTTGGACGCTGCGGAGAATTCAGCACCGCCTCACGAAGAGGACGCTTTGCTGGAACTCTTTCGCAAGCAGTCGGCGATTCCGGCGGATGCATTCCTGGCTGAGTTGCGCAAGCAGCGCGGATTAGCTGTTGCCGGCGCTTCCTTCTAACAGCTATGAATCACTCGGCCGTTTTCTGCCTCGCGATTACCGCGGCGGGGGTAATGCCGATCCCTCGACTGGTCCGCCTTTGACCATATCCGTTTTGATCGCGGATTTCTGGTTTGCCACCAGATCGATTTCTGTCTCGAAGTTCTGATATCCGGGCAAGCTGATCGTGATCTTGTGCTTTCCCGGAGCAACCAGCATTCCTCGGCCCAGGCCTTCGAATTCAGCGATGTGGCCCACGTACACTCCATCGACAAAGACCGCCGCGCGGTTCGGTTTCACCTCTAGCTTGATCTCGGCAGTAATTCTCGGCAAGGCAACGCGAGTGTCTTTCTCCATCTTGACTTCAATGGTTTGCTTCTGGCCCGCCTTCGCAAGAATCTTCTGATTGAAGTCCAGATAACCGCCTTGCCGCACGGTGATGTCATGCTCGCCGGGCAGCAGCACCAGCTTCTTCGATCCCTTGAGTTCTCCGAGATAGCCGACATACTGCCCATCGACCCAGACGCCGGAGGTGTTTTCGACCTTGGATGCGCCGACCAGTTCCACTTCTCCGAGTACGTCATTCCCGGCGTACAGAGAGGGAACGACAAAGGGCGACAGCAGAAGCGCAAGGAGGCACAGGACGCGGCTAGTTCGGCTTAGGAAATTCACGCAAGGCTCCTGTTTCCCGCCATTATACACGCCCTGAAAAAGGGCGGAAAGCGCTGTAGCTTTGCATCCAGAGGGACAGGGGCTAGCATAGTCGTTAATGACGAATACCGGCGGCTCATATCTCCGCAAGCGTGAACGCCTGCAGAGAATCAGAGTGCGATTAACGGCGGAATGTTGCCGTCACCCCGTCGAGAGCGGGGATAAGACGATCTAAGCTGTTTGCAACCATCCTCAGAATGTCTTGCGGAAAAGCCAGAACAAGAAGCCGGAGAGCATCATAGCCACGGGCAGAGTAAGCACCCATGCCAGAGCCAGATTGCGAACCGTCGACCATTGAATTCCAGAGTGGTTCGCAGCCATCGTGCCGGCAATACCAGACGAAAGCACGTGGGTGGTGCTGACAGGAAGCCCAAATCCGTCAGCCGCACCGATGGTCGCCATCGCCGTAATCTCTGCCATCGCCCCTTGCGCGTAAGTCAGATGGCTCTTGCCGATCTTTTCTCCCACCGTGACCACGATGCGCTTCCAGCCCACCATCGTGCCGAGTCCCAGCGCCATGGCGACCGCGACCTTCACCCAAAGCGGAATGATCGATGTGCTTTTTGTAATTGGCGAGGATTGCCTCGTCCGATGCAGCGATTTTGGGATTGCCGCTTTTTTGCATCAGCCGAAGAGCTTCGCTGATCACGTAGAGATCGTTGCGGAAGTTGCGCACCTGATCGTTGGGAATGTTCTTCATCTCTTTGTACAGCGCGGTCTCGTTGCCGATGTCGTTGACCAACTCGCGCATGGCCAGCATGGTATTTGGGGTGAAGTTCTTAGTGCGGATGTAGTCCGTAACGTCCTGGTGTGCGTCGCCGATAACCGCGTCCGGGCTGACGTAGTGCGAGAGGCTCTCTGCGGCCTGTTGCGACACCGCAATGAAATCCTGCGAGTCTTTGGCCGTCACCGCGTGATTGATGGCATAAGCGGTCGGCACCGTTCCGATCAGGATGAGCATGATCAGGCCCATGCCTTTTTGTCCGTCATTCGATCCGTGAAAGAAGCTGACGCCGGTGCAAGTGAGGATCAGCAGGCAGCGGATGTAAAACGGCGGCGGCTCGGCGCCTTCCGGAGCTTTATACAATTTCGGATCTTTGATGAATGCTTTCGCGGTCAACAGCAGCAGGGCCGCAACTGCGAACCCCACGATTGGCGAGAGTAGCAAAGACTTGCCGATATTGGCGGCCTGTCCCCAATCCACGCCGCTGGTGCCGGTGCGGGGATTCATAAGCTGGTTCGCGATCCCCACCCCAATCACCGAACCGATGAGCGTATGAGAACTGGAAGCCGGCAAGCCGAGATACCAGGTGCCAAGGTTCCATATAATCGCGGAAACGAGCAAAGCGAAAACCATGGCGAATCCCGCTTTGCTGCCAACCTGCAAGATCAGTTCGACGGGAAGTAACGAGATAATCGCAAACGCCACCAGGCCGCTCGAAACCAGCACTCCGAGGAAGTTCCAGAAGCCGGACCACACAACAGCAATATGCGGTTCGAGCGAGTGGGTGTAAATAACCGTAGCCACTGCATTCGCGGTATCGTGAAATCCGTTCACGAATTCAAAACCCAGCGCGACCAGCAGTGCGACCCCGAGCAAAAGATAGGGCAGGAACGATGTGGTGTGAACATTGGAAAGATCGTGCAGCAGGCTGGAACCGGCATAAATCACACCAATCAGCAGGACTACACCAAAAACCACTATTCCGATTTTGCCGGGATTACGGGAGAGTTTCGCGTCGAGCACAGTCTGCGATGCTGTCGCCATGAATTCCTCGTTGAACGGGAAGTCGACTTACGAGTGTTTAAAGTTCGCAACTATACGAAAAGATTGTTACGGGAGTGTGAACAAACTGGGCGGGTAATGTCTGCAAAGACTTTTCTGACACTACCACTGGGCCGGTGGTGTCCTAATCCGTGGCTGCCGCGGCAACTCCGAATCTACGGATTAGGTTAGAAGGCATGGGTTCACCTTTAGCGATCTTCGCGGCAGTTCTTCGCGAACTTTGCGGTAAAAGAGTTTAGCGCAAAGAGCCCAAAGGGCTCGCAAAGTGCGCCAGGAAAACTCATATCCGAGGGCAAGCGGGTCCACAATCGGAAAGAAGCTGTTGTAGCAACGTGATTTTGTCACCCTAACGGCAACATGAAAATGTCATCCTGGCGGAGCCAGGGTGCGTTGCAGGCTCGTGTCGCCGTAGTAGAGGGAGACACGGCCGTCAAGAGCTTGATAGAGATGGACTTTGGCCCCGGCGAAGCTGAAGCGTTGGCCCTGCTGGGGGATTTGAAAGCGCTGGCCCTCCCACTGGACGATGTTGTCGTTGCTCACCACGCGTTGGTGAACGACGCAGCAGATGCGGTCCAGATTTTCCGGAGCCGGACGCCAGGCGGCGCGGGCTGGGCCGTCCGCGGTTGGCGTGCGCCACAGCCCCCTCTCCGTGCTCGCGCATACGTTTCCTAAGACGTTTTACGTGTCGTTTGCTGAGCGCGAGCAGTTCGGCGGCTCTGGCGCACGCCATGTCTCCCTTAACGCAGCCCGATATTACGTTCACTCGTTGTAGTTCCTTCTGACTCAACGCGAATGTCCTTCCTCTCCTGGGGTGACATTTTCACGTTGCAGTTATGGGGTGACATTATCTTGGAGCATTTACAACCGGACGAATTGAGCTTGCCAAGTTCGAGCATTGTATGTAAGATCGCCATGTACGTTAGACCGAATCGGTCGTGAGCAGTTCTCGCCTCAACAGCCAGCAACCTGCAAAAGTCTCTTCCGAATCCCTCCAGCGTAACTATCAAAGAAGGAAACAAGAGTACACAACACATGGCAGAACAAGGAACAGTAAAGTGGTTTAATGACGCCAAGGGCTACGGCTTTATCAGCCGTCAAAATGGCGAAGACGTTTTCGTGCATTTCTCGGCGATCCAGGCGGGCGGTTTCAAGAGCCTGCAGGAGGGCCAGAGCGTGCAATTCGACGTGACCAAGGGACCCAAGGGCTGGCAGGCTGAGAACGTGCAGGCCGTTTAAGCCGACGATTCATTCGAGACGGATATTTCGACACGTCAAAGGCGATCTCCCAGAGATCGCCTTTTCGCTTTTTTGAAGGACTGCCGGACCGCAGAGATTTGCTGAGTCGGACGTGGTTTGCGTTCATGCGTGGGGCGATTTGAAATGAGGCTTTTTCATAAGCCAGACGAACGGTAAGGTGACGAACAGCAGGACGGCCATTACCCGAAAGCCGTCCAGATAACTCATGGCGGAAGCTGCTCGCAGAAGATCCTGGTAAATCAGGCCGAGCGCCTGATGCGCTGCCCCCACCGGATTATCACCCGCGCGCTGTAAGTAGCCCTGCAATCCCGAGAGCGCCTGCGCTGGCGATTTCTGCTGCACCATCGATGCCGCCAGCCGAACCTGGTGAAACTGTTCCCGCCGGGCCACAAATGCAGTAAATACCGAAATGCCGATGCCCGCGCCGAGATTCCTGGCCAGAGCGATCAGACTAGTGGCATACCCCATTTCGTGTTGCGGGATGGGATCGATGGTAAGCGTCGCCAGCGGAACGAACATGAAGGACAAGCCGGCGCCCATCACGATTTGCGGCCAGAAGAAATTCCACGGGGCGGCATGCAGATTCAGGAAAGAAAACAGGTAGGCGCCAAAGGCAGAAACGGCCAGACCGAAGGTTAAAAGGCCACGCATATCCCAGCGCTTGCCGATGAGATAGCCAGCGATGGGCATCATGGCCATCGTGGCAAATCCGCGCGGCGAGTTCCAGATGCCAGCGGTGACCGCCGGGAAGTTCAGCAACTCCTGCATGAACAGAGGCAGGAGGACGATGCTGCCGTAAAGCGAAAAGAACAGGACCAATGAAGGCTGGTGCCCGTCACGAATGTGCGATAGCGGAACAGGCGGAAGTGAACGACAGCGTTCGGCGTGCGCAATTCCCATATGACGAAGGAAACTAATCCGACCGCTGCGATTACCGTCATGGCGACGATGAAATGCGAGCCGAACCAATCGTCCTCCTGCCCTTTATCGAACACAACCTGGAGCGACGCGATTCCTATGGCAAGCAGAGCCATGCCCCAGTAATCGATGCGGGTTGAGGTGCGGCGAATATAGGGCGGATCAAAGATGTACCGTGCAACCATGAATAACCCGATCAGGCTGATCGGCAGATTGATGAAGAAAATCCAGCGCCAGGAGTAGCTGGTGGTAAGCCAGCCGCCAAGCATCGGGGCAATTATAGGTGCGATCACGATGCCGAGGCCCCAGAATGCCATCGCGTGCCCGCGTTCTTCGCGGGGGAAGGATTCGAGCAGGATAGCGTGCGAGGTGGGCTGCAGAGAGCCGCCAGCAGCACCCTGCAGTATGCGAAAGAAAACCAGCATCGAGAGCGAGGGAGCAAACCCGCAAAGAATGCTGGCTACGCTGAAACCGATTACGCTCATCATTAACAGGCGGCGGCGCCCGAGATAGTTGGCGAGCCATCCGGAAATGGGCAGCACGATGGCGCTTGCTACCAAATAAGACGTCAGCACCCAGGTAGATTCGTCGACCGACGCCGAGAGATTGCCAGCAATGTAGGGCAGGCTGACGTTGACAGCCGAGGTATCGATCAGTTCCATGACAGCTGCGGACATGACGGCCAACGCGACCATCCAGCGCATCCATTTGTCGGTTTGCACACCGATGTCGTGGGTGTCGCTTGCGGAGTGAGGGAGCGGTGTCCCCTGCGGAACGGCTTTAGTGCCGGGCACTATTCTTTCTTACGACCACGCACGCGCGAGAAATTCTCGTTCGCCTCACCGCGGCTTCGGCTCGAAAGCGAGAGGGTTGGAGGACGTGCGTGTTCGACCGACGCGGAGCAGAGCCAACCCTTATCTGGCGAGATGCTGTTGGATTAGTGACTTTCATGCCCTGCGCCTGCCGTATGGGTTGGCAAAGCAGCCCGTGGGGTTGTCCCGACTTCTGCGGGGATCTCGCTCGTCGGGAAAAAAAGTTAGACCAGCATTTTTTCTAACCCGGGAGCTATTGACCTAGACTGTTTCGCCCGGTCATAAACTTTTCCGTATTCGCGAGCGGAAGTATTCCAGGAAAAATCCTTGTTCATGCCGTTGCGCATCAAGACCTGCCAGGAGGTTTGATCGCGGAAGGCGTGCAGCGCCTGCTTGATGGTCAGCAACAGGGACTCGCCATTATATTCGAGGAATTTGAACCCGGTGCCTTTGCCGGAGCGAGCATCCCAGGGCTCGATAGTGTCGTCAAGGCCTCCGGTGGCACGGACGACGGGCACGGTGCCGTACTTCAGACTGTAGATTTGGTTCAGGCCGCAGGGCTCATACTTCGAGGGCATCAGGAACATGTCGGAGCCAGCTTCGATTTTGTGCGCGATGGCGTTGTCGTACGCGACTTTCAAGGCGATTTTATTGGGGAACTGCTTGTTCAGCCGGGCGAACATTTCTTCATACTGCTTGTCGCCGGAACCGAGCACGACCGTGATCACCTCTTCGCGGGCAAGGCGGTCCATGATCTGCGCGATCAGGTCGAAGCCTTTTTGCGCGGCGAAGCGGGAGACGATTCCGATAACCGGCACCTTAAGATCCGCACTGTTTACGCCGAAGGTGGCCAGCAGATCTTTCTTGCACAACGCCTTTCCGGAAAGGTCCTGCGGAGAATATTTTGCCGCAATGAACTTATCGGCTTGCGGGCTCCACTCGTCGTAATCTACGCCATTCAGAATTCCGGTGACGGTTGCGGCGCGGTCGCGCAGCACACCTTCCAGGCCGAAACCGTATTCGGCGGTCTGAATCTCCTGACTATATTTTTTGCTTACGGTGGTTACATAGTCCGAATAGACGAGAGCGCCCTTTAGAAAATTCACCTGGCCGAAAAATTCCATCTTCGACATCGTGAACAGGTCCCAGGGCAGCATGAGCAGCGGCAAAACTTCCGGCGGAAACAATCCCTGATAACCCATGTTGTGGATGGTGAAGACAGTGGCCACATCGCGAAAAGCGGGGTCCTCCGCGTAAACAGTGCGCAACAATACGGGTACGAGCGCAGACTGCCAGTCGTGGCAATGAAAGACATTGGGCACGCCGAGGATCTTCGTCGCTTCCAAAACCGCACGGGAGAACAGCGCGAAGCGTTCGGCGTTGTCGGGATAATCTCCAGCAGGAGTTCCGTAGAGCGCATCGCGCTCGAAGTACTCGGGATACTCGATGAAATAAAAACGGACTCCGGACTGGTTACCTCCGGTTACGACCGAAGCGAAGCGATACTGGTCGTCGAAAGGAATAGTAATGCTACGCACGACCGTAGTGGGATCTGCCAGCTTGGTCTGCTTGTACCGTGGCAGGTATACGCTGACCTGATGCCCCAACGCAGCCAGAGCGCGCGGCAGGGCGCCGACCACATCAGCCAATCCTCCGGTTTTTGAAAACGGAACGCCTTCCGACGCTACGAATGCGATATGCATGACTTTCTGTCTCCTATGGCAAGACCCGCTTTTTCGCGGGCGCACGATATGATGGAATAAGTATTGCGGGACCCATTCTCCCGCACAATGCAGGCGGGCCGAATCACCAGTTTAATGCCCGACCAAGAGAGGGTCAACGTGCCGAAGGTCGTTTCAACACGCCGGCCACAACTCAAGCCCAAGTTAGGACAGCATTTCCTGGCTAGCGAAAGCTACGCCTTGCAAATTGCCGACGCTCTCGGTGACATTTCACAAAGCACCGTTCTCGAAATCGGCCCCGGACGCGGCATGCTCACTTCCCTGCTCGCCAAGCACGCCCGCCGGCTGATTGCCGTGGAACTTGACCGCGTGCTGGCGGCGCAGCTGCGGCTGCGTTTCGGCATGTTCTCCAGTGTCGAGATTATCGAGGCCGATATTCTCTCCATCGATTTCGATTCTCTATTCGGGCCAAAACCCGGACTGGGCCGGCCAGGCATCGAATTCAAGCCCACCCCTGCAAAGGTTATCGGCAATCTTCCGTACTACATTACTTCCGATATTCTGTTGCGGCTTTTCGATTATTCGAAATATTTCGAGAGCCTGGTCGTGATGGTGCAGCGCGAGGTTGCGGACCGTATTGCCGCGAAGCCCGGCACGAGCGATTATGGACTACTTTCGGCTACAGCGCAGTTGCATGCGCGAGTCGAAAAGCTTTTTACTTTGCCGCCCGGAGCATTTGCGCCTCCCCCGAAAGTTTATTCCACGGTGCTGCGACTGACGCTGGAGCCGCGGCAACAGGCGCTTGGCATCGACGGAGACGGCGCCGGCAAAGATGAATTCATCGACTTTCTCAAGCTTTCATTCGGGCAGAAGCGCAAAACGTTGTGGAACAACTTGAAATCCAGCTATCCTGAACGTCAGTTGCGGGCGGCGCTGGCGGAAGCGAAAGTAAAACCCGCTGCGCGGGCCGAAACGTTGAGTCTGGAAGAAAGCGCGGCGCTGTTTCGTGCCGTGCAAAACTCCCGCGGGAGCTTGTAATACGACGCGGTCGGAACTTCACTGAAATTCTCGCGGAGGAAAGTCCATGACCGCGACCACGATTCGCTATCCCGCAGTAGCTGGACGGTTTTATCCCGCAGATCCGCAGATTCTGCGCTCGCAAGTTCGTGCCTATCTTTCTCCGACTCCGACACCGGAGGAGACACCGGCGGCGGCGTTTCCGCAAAAGCCAATTCGCGCGTTGGGCTGCATCGCGCCGCACGCTGGCTATGTGTATTCCGGCCACGTCGCAGGCGCGGTATTTGCCGAGTTGCAAATTCCCGAGCTTTGCATCGTGATGTGCCCAAACCATACTGGCATGGGAGATCCTTTGGCGATCGTAAGCGAAGGAGTGTGGGAAACACCTCTGGGCGATGTGCAGATCGATAGCGAGTTTGCGGCCGCGCTGAAACGGCGCTTTCCGCTTCTTCACGAAGACACAGCCGCACATTGCAACGAACACGGCGCCGAGGTTGAGCTGCCTTTTTTGCAAATTCGGCAGCGGCGGCTTAGGTTTGTTCCGATTGCATTGGGGACCCGGCAATTTGAGGTTCTCGAGCAACTCGGCGAGACCCTGGCCGACGAAATTGCCGCACAAAAAAGCGAGGCGTTGATCGTCGCTTCGAGCGATATGAACCATTACGAATCGGACGCGGTCACGCGTGTGAAAGATCACAGCGCGATCGAACCGATCCTGCGGCTAGACGCTCGCGCTCTGTACGACGTGGTGACGCAGCAGCATGTCAGCATGTGCGGTTTTGGACCGGTTGTGGCAATGTTGACGGCAGCGAAAAAACTTGGAGCAACTTCCGCCGAGCTCGTGAAGTATGCCACCTCGGGAGATATTTCAGGCGATCGCGATCTGGTTGTAGGTTATGCAGGAATCATCGTGCGGTGAGCAGATCGGGGCCTGCCGGTTAGGCACTGGGACCACGCCGGGCCACTCATGGGCGTAGGGCCGTGCTCCTTATCTTGATCTTGCGAAATTGAGGCTCCTTGCAGCATTTCTCGCAACTCCTGCACTCGTCCCTGCCGTAGGTAGCACTCCCTTAATTGATCGTCGGTCAGTCCCGAGGGCGAATCCAAAGCTTCCATTTGCTGACGGAGCAAACCGAGAATCTGCTGCCGAATGGCCTCCATATCGTCGAGTCCTACGTTCACGGGGGTGCTCCTTTCGACAACTATCTCCGATAAAGCTACTGCCGGTAACGCGGGGCTCGTATCCGGTGAAGGCTGTATTCGCTCAGGCCTCAGGCAGCAGGTGTGCGTTGGCGGCTTTCCTGGAAGAATTGCCGAGACTAACTCTGCCGCGATTAATGGCTTAACGTCGGCAGGAATGCGATGCCTGCAAAATAAATCAGCGCTCGTTGTGGCCAGCCATGACGCTGCTGCCGTGTCCTAGTTGCATCATCTCCCGAGCTCGCGCTCGCGTAATGTTCATGACAGAGTTGTCGTCGACAATTTCCTGCAGAATTGGAGTGACAGATTGGATTTCGCTGAGCTCGTTGTTTTTGGCCTGGGCTTCCATGCGTTTCAACTCCTCATCCAGCGCCAGCTTTTGGTAGCGATGGTAATAAGCGAGGCGCCTTCCATACTCGAGAGTCGCAGCCATGCCTTGGAAAAGATCGGTCAACTCGCGCACCGGCGCCAGATTTGAATAGTCGTAACGAGCTGTATTGTCGTGCTGGCCGTCGTGATAGATGACGACCTTCGTGCCCGTAAATGCCAGTTTGCGATTGCCTGAGTCAACATTGCCGGCGAAATAATGCGCCTGCTTCGCCCACGCAAAAATTTTCTCGCGAGTCTCGGGTGACACTTCGAATTCTGAGCGATAGGTGTCCGGTTGAGAGTCTGCTGTGACAGAGCCCGTGCACTCATAGCGTGCGTGCCCGGCGGAATCGATTGAGATCGAGTAATTTTCTGGCTCGGAATGGGGGAAATTCAGCCTGAAAGTTAGTGTCGGAGAGGACGCTGAGGCGTGATCCGCTGATTGGCGAGCGGACGATGCTGACGCTAAAGAGACTCCGGCAATGGACAGCACTCCGATCAGGAGTTTGAGGCTGCGCATAGCGCACGCGAGCATAAGAGAAGCTCCAAAGAAATTTTATTACTCAGAGGGCGACGGCTCTTTGCCGGCGAAGTGTACCTGCCGTGTGCAGATGACAAATCGCAATCGCTAAGGCATCCGATGCGTCCATAGGCTCGGGGGGTGCAGCCAACCCGAGCAACTGCGTGACCATATGCTGGACCTGTTGCTTCTCCGCCCGCCCATAACCCACGACCGACAATTTGATGGTCAATGGCGAATATTCTGCAACTTCCAGTCCCGCAGAAGCTGCGGCCAGCATCGCCACGCCTCTCACCTGCCCCAGCTTCAATGCTGATTTCACATTCAATGCGTAAAAGATCTCTTCGATGGCTACTTCGTCCGGCTGATGCTCTTGAATGAGCGCGCCCAGACGTCCATATATCTGCGAGAGGCGGCGCGCCAGAGGTTCGCGCGGCGAAAGCTTGATGGCGCCGCATTCGATGCACAAGAGTTTTGCGCGAGAATCCGCTTCCACAACCCCGAATCCGGTATACTCGCCGCCGCAATCGATTCCCAGGACTCTCATGGCTTTTCAGTTTAGCGCGGAAGAGTCAATGATCATAGAACATGTGGATGTCTCACGAACACCGACATGGGATTCAATATCCGATTCAACATTCAAAGACAAGCTTCGCTACACCCCGCGACGGCAAGAAGGATGCACTCATTTGGTGATAATCTTGATTTTCCAGGAGAATGCTGATCCGCATTGGCGTTGGCCGTTAGGCCATTTCGCGGTCGCGTTATATTCCGGGATACTGCAGCTCTGAGTCCACGCACGGGGAGTGGAGACGAATGAAAATTGGTATGTTGACCGGCGGCGGCGATTGCCCTGGCCTGAATGCTGTGATCCGCGCGGTGGTGCGCAAAGGCATTTTCACCTACGGCGACGAATTTGTCGGTTTTCTCGAGGGCTGGCGCGGGCTGATTGAAAACACGAGCATGCCGCTCGATCTCGAGGCGGTCGGCGGAATTCTCCCGCGTGGCGGAACGATTCTGCGCACTTCCCGCACGAATCCATCGAAGCGCCCTGATGGGATTGACCGTTGCCTGGCGACGCTGGAGAAAAATCAAATCGAAGCTCTGATCGCAATCGGCGGAGACGACACACTTTCGGTGGCGCAAAAGCTGCATGAGCGCGGCGCAAAAGTCGTAGGCGTTCCGAAAACCATCGATAACGATCTCGGCGGAACCGATTACACTTTTGGATTTGATACCGCCTGCAATATTGTGTGCGAGGCGCTTGACCGCGTACATACCACCGCGGAAGCGCACAACCGCGTAATGGTCGTGGAAGTGATGGGCCGCGACGCGGGCTGGATCGCGCTTTATAGCGGCATCGCCGGAGGCGCCGATGTAATTTTGATTCCCGAGCGGCCATTCGACGTGGACAGAGTCGCAGATTCCATTCGTCAACGGCATGAGCGCGGACGCTATTTTTCCATCATCGTGGTCGCCGAGGGCGCAAAATTTTCTTCTGCTGAACCAGGCTACGGCGCGCCCGTGCTGCAAGACATGGGTAAAGACGAGTTCGGCCACGTCAAGCTGGGAGGCATCGCCAACATTCTGGCGCGTGAAATCGAAAAGCGCACCGGCTTCGAAACGAGGGCCGTGGTTCTGGGGCACATTCAACGTGGAGGAACTCCTACTGCATTCGACCGCGTACTGGCGACACGCTACGGGTTGGGCGCGATCGACATGGTGCATCGCGGAGATTTTGGGTGCATGGCGGCCTTGCGCGCAAACAAAATAATATCCGTTCGCCTGGTCGAGGCCATCTCGCGGAACCGCACCGTGGATGACGAAATGATCGAGATTGTGGATGGATTGCTGCCGAGGACGGAGGATCCCTTGGTCGCGCCACGATAAAAAACATAGGGTTTCAAACAAGCAACCGAAGGTTGAGACGTGCTTAGCTACTAATCTTCAAACCTGGTAACGATGTATACAATTTTCGCCCGCTTAGCCCCGTGGCTCTTAACACTGCTGGAAGTTATCCTGATCGTCGGGGGCGGAATCTTAATTGCAATCTCGTCGCGAAGGGCCGACGAGAGCGCCTCGCATACAGCATTCTCCCGGATCGAAAATAGCTTTAAGCGCCTGGCGAAGAGGAAGCGGCTCAGCGTTCTGCTGGTTGGATTGAGCGTGATTACGCTTCGTGCCGCGCTGATTCCGATTCTCGGAATCCCTCAGCCGTATGCTCACGACGAGTTCAGCTACCTGCTGGCGGCGGATACGTTCGCTCACGGAAGACTGACCAATCCTACCCATCCGATGTGGGCCCACTTTGAAAGCTTCCACATCATTCAAAGACCGACGTACATGTCGATGTATCCACCAGCGCAGGGGCTGGTTCTTGCCGCGGGGCAGCTTCTGGGCAATCCATGGATTGGCCAGCTGCTCATCACGGCCCTCATGTGCTCCGCCCTTTGCTGGATGCTACAGGGATGGTTTCCTCCAACCTGGGCGTTGCTTGGCGGAGCGCTCGCAGCTTTGCGCTTAGGCATACTCTGCTACTGGATGAATGGCTATTGGTGCGCTTCGGTTGCGGCGCTTGGCGGAGCGCTCGTATTAGGAGCGTGGCCGCGTATGAAGAAGCGCCTAACGCTCCTAGACTCTTTCTTGCTGGGATTGGGATTGGTAATTCTGGCGAATAGCCGCCCATTTGAAGGGTTGCTCGTTAGCTTGCCAGTGGCCGTTGCAATGTTGTTGTGGCTGACGGGAAAAAAGCGCCCGCCATTGCTCTTTGCATTTTCCCGGCTTGCGCCTCTCGTTCTTGTTCTGATCTGCGGCGTGTTCGCAACCGGATATTACTATTGGCGGGTCACTGGCAGTCCGTTCGTCATGACTTACCAATTGAATCGCGCCGCGTACGCTACCGCGCCGTATTTTCTTTGGCAATCCACGCCGCCGGCTCCCACGTACCGGCATGCCGTTATGAAGGACCTCTACAATGGCGAATTAAAGCAATACGAGAGAAGCCAGACGTTCGAAGGATTTCTGGCTCGTAGCGCTGAAAAGGCAGAAGGCTGGTGGGTTCTCTATCTCAGTCCATTGCTGACGTTACCTTTACTCGCTCTTCCCTGGGTTGTGACCAGGCCCAAGATGAGACTGCCGGTGGCAATTTGCGTAATCATGATTTTAGGTTTCGCAATGGAGAGCTGGACACTGCCACATTACTTTTCTCCCGCAGTGGGCGCGCTCTATATCCTTCTTGTGGAATGCATGCGTCAGATACGGTACTGCAGCGCTTTAAAGCCGGATTTGAGTACAGCCATGGTGCGCGCGATTCCAACATTGGCGGTCGCAATGATCGCCCTTCGAGTCACCGCGGCCGCAATGCATGTTCCCATCGAAGCGCGATGGCCTCGCGGAAATTTAGCCCGCGCTGCAGTTGAGCGACAACTGTCGCAAGAGCCCGCCCAACAACTCGTGATTGTCCGATACGGACCCTGGCACAACACCGATATGGAATGGGTCTGGAATGATGCGGATATAAACGACAGCAAGGTTGTGTGGGCTCGCGACATGGGGAACGAGAAAAATCGTGAGCTGTTGGACTATTTCAACAATCGCAGGGTTTGGCTGCTTAACGCGGATGATTCACCTCCGCGGTTGGGATCGTATGAGGCTTCCCCCTAGATGAAATATCGAGTCTGGCTGGGGCTGAGCGTGTTGGTTTGCGGGATTACTCTGGCGTACCGGTCAACGATCCTGCTTCCATGGGAGAGCTACGTCAATGAACACTATCTCGATGTTGCACACGGCAGGCTGAAAGCTCAACTGGGCGACCTATATCCGCGGTGGGTCGGAACACGCGAGCTGCTGCTGCATGGACGCAATCCTTATGGAGCCGACGTGAGCCATGAGATCCAGCTTGGGTTCTATGGGCATGTCGTCGAGCAGAAGTTTGACGTCCCAGGCGCGCCGGTCATCGACGAGCAACGTTTTGTATATCCGGTGTATGTAGTATTTCTACTCGCGCCGATAGCCCGGCTAGATTTCCCCGTGGTGCAACGGTGGGCGCCGTTATTCCTCGGGACGCTGACCATTGTGAGCGTGATGCTCTGGGTGTACGTGCTACGCTGGCGTCCGCCTCGGATCGCGATTGTAACTATCGTTCTGTTTGTGCTGAGCACCCCGCAGATCATGCAAGGCCTGCGCCTCCGCCAACTCGGATTCGCAGTTGCATTCTTGCTCGCACTCAGCGCATGGTGCCTTGTCAGAAATCATCTGGCGATTGCCGGCGTTTTTCTAGCTCTTTCGACAATCAAGCCGCAGATGGCCGTTCTGCCGCTGGCATGGTTTCTGTTTTGGGGTTTGAGCGGGGCGAGAAAGCGATGGCCGTTACTGGCGGGTTTCGGTATAGTTTTTGCCGTTTTGGTTGGACTGGGAGAGATTGTTCTTCCGCGATGGCCTCGTTACTTCGTGGAAGGACTCTTCGCGTACCGGAATTATTTTCCTACGACTTCGTTACTTTGCCTCGTTTTCGGCAACATTGGCGGCGGAGTGATTTCGGCAATCGCGATCATCAGCATATTTGCCCTCGCGTGGCGGAATCGGTGCAAAGATGCAAGCTCGCCGGAATTCTCGCTAACGCTCGCGGCGTCCTTTATCGGCGCAACTCTTGTGCTCCCGATCTTAACTCCATACAACCAGGTTCTGTTGCTGTTTCCTATTTTGATGATTCTTCGAGATTGGACTAGTCTCCCGAAAATCGCGCGCCGAATTTTTGCTTCTGCGCTGGCTTGGCCTTACGTTTGTTCGTTGTTCCTCCTGCTTTATCGGACTGATCTCGATTCTCCCAAGCGGATTCCGTTATTACCGTCCGCCGTGGCCCTGCTCGTTCCCTATCTTGTCCTGTTACTGTTTTTAATCATGCTCACAACACGAGACTCAAATTCCGAATCGCGGCTCCGTGCGGCGAAATCATGCGCTGCATCTCTATGAGTCGTTGCCAGGCGGACTCGTGATGGGCGCTTCAGCGTCGTGGATAACAGCGCGCCGCGTACGCGCCCACGGCCTGATCCTCGCGCTGTGCCTGTGCTCGGTTTACGTTTGGAATATGAGCTCGCCCGGTCTGCGGGACCGCGTCGGTAATTTGAAGGGTGCTGACTTCTTGCACCTCTACACGCTTGGTTCGCTCGCGCTGGTTCACGATGGCGCAAATTTGTACAACTTGAGCGCGCAAGCCGAAATCGCCGCGAAACGCGTTCCGGCGGCGGCCGGCATTACCTATCTGCCGCTTTATCCGCCGCAGCTTTCGATTTTGTTTGCACCGTTTGCCAAACTTTCTTATGCCTGGGCTCTGGTCGAATGGCTGGCGCTGAGTTCGTTAATCTACTTTTTTTGCTGCTATGCGTTTTGGCGAGCCTGTCCCAAGGTGAGAAACCAAAAGATCACGAGTCTTATTCTGGCTTTCGCCTTCCCCGCATTCTGGCACTTGATTGCATGGGGACAAACTTCCGCGCTCGCGCTGGCTTGCTTCACAGCGGCCTTTTTCGCATTGCGCGCCAAGCGCGAATTCCTTGCCGGCTTGGCTTTCGGATGCCTTATCTTCAAACCCCAATTAGCGGTGGGCGCGGCCATCGTTTTTATATTCGCGTTTAGCTGGCGATTAATTGTCGGTGCGCTTTTATCCTCGTTGCTTGAGCTGACCGGTGGCGTGCTCTACTACGGCCTCGGCCCTCTTCGTGGCTGGATACGGGCGCTGTCTCGAGTACGCAACCAACTCAGCTTGCTTGAGCCCAGACCTTATCAGACGCACTGCTTGCGTACATTCTGGAGCATGCTGATTCCGTGGCCATCGCTCTCATTTACGTTATACGTTCTCAGCGGACTATTCATCTCTGTTCTGCTCGTCTCCTGTTGGCGAAGACGATTGCCGCTTTCGTTGCGCTTCTCAGCACTGTTGTTTGCAAGCGCATTGCTCGCGCCGCATCTGACGGTCTATGACCTGGTCATTCTTGCGCCTGCGTTCTTGCTGCTCTCAGATTCGATTATTGCCCGCCGCGGCGAGATGGCAGCGTATCTCCCGGTTCTTCTCTATTTGGCCTTCATACTGCCGCTGCTCGGCCCTTTGGCACGCTGGACGCACCTGCAGCTCACCGTGCCGGTGATGGTCGCGATTGTTTACGTGATTTGGAACTCAGGCGGACCACGGGATTTGCGACTTCGCCTCAACAATTAGTTACCGAACAGAAACTGTAACGCTTCAGGAAATCTTTGTGCCCAGGCTGATTCGGAATGCCCGGCGCTCTCCTGAATCACAACGCGCAGGCGCCTTTCGCTCAACACCGCACGGCGAATAATTGCGCCAAGCTCTTGAACGTTATTGGCTGCGCTGCGGCTCTTCTCTGCATTCGCCGCTTCGACGGTTCCCGCGGCGAGGAACACTCGTTCCGGCCAAATTCTGACGGATCGGCTTTGCTTCAGAACCTGCCGGTTTGAGACCCACAGCGATGGACTCTCGAGCAGCAAGCGGCCGATTCTTCCCGGCCGCGCGATGGCCGCATACAAGGCGATCAGCGCTCCCAGCGAAGAGCCGCCGAATCCGGTTTGTTCGGGTGCGGAAAGCACACGATAATTCTGCTCGACGAACGGCACCACCTCTTTGAACAGGAAATCGGGATAATATCTGCCCTGCACTCGCAGCATCATGGGATGAACGGAGCGGTGCGGCATGTATTCGCGGAGGCGGTCTTTGCCCGTATTATCGATTCCGACGATAATCAGCGGAGGCACAGTTCCTTCGCGAATCAGGCGATCGGCGGTTTCATCGACCTGCCATTCAACTCCGGCGAACGAAGATGAGGCTTCAAACAGATTCTGGCCATCGTTCAAGTACAGCACCGGATAATGTTTGCTTTCGTTTTCGCGATCGTCGTATCCGGGAGGAAGCCAGATCCGCAGAAAACGAGTGTTGCGAAAGATTCGGCTGTGAAATTCGTGCAGACGCAGATCACCCGTGGCGCCTGCCGCTTGTGTGAAGGGCGCAGCATGGTTTTCAGTTCTTCGGATGCTCGGCATCGGGCGATTGCTTCGCTCGGAGATGCATTTTCAAACCAATGACAGCAGGCTTTGGGCATCTCACTATGTTCTGCTGTTAATTACGCCTGCCAACGTCGAGATCGATGCGATGATCGCCAGCGAACTCAAACACAGAATGCACCAGGTGTCCAAAACGAAACCCTCAACGTAGGTCAGGTAAAGCGAAAAAACGAGGCCAGCAAGCGCTCCCGCGAGTAAAACATTCGGCACCCAGTGGCGTAATCGATAAATGGTGGCAAGCGCCAGAATGACTGCGTAGCCGGCCACTCCGATGCCGGCGACCGGAATTCCAAAGAACGAAGAAAACTCGCTGCGGTTCACAATGTCGCAATTGAATTGCACAGCGATATCGCAAAATTTCGTTTGCGATTTTGCATAATGCCGCTGCAACGAAACAGCAGAGACCGCAATCCCTAGAACGGCCAGCACTGCAATCACGGCAAAGAACGGACGATTATCCTTTGCAGGAGTCGAATCAAGCTGCCTCGGTTCTTTGGAATCGGGCGTCACGGCAAGCGGCATCCGGTTTTATCGCTTAATTCCTGCATAGGGAAAACGCCTTCGACCGGAGGATTATTGCCGAACTGCCAACTGGGAAACAACTTTACGCCAGCTGCCTTGCAGGCGGGCGCAAGCTCATGCGAGCCTTTGATGGCGCACTCGACATAGGGCACATATTTGAAGGCCCTGCCGAATTCGCCTTTCTGCTCGGCGCAATGCGGACACCAATACAGGCCATACATTTTCGCGTGCGCCGAGGCCAGGCATTTGGCAAATCCGTCGTAGCGATGGTTGTTGTAGTACCAAAAACCTGCATAGGCAATAATCAGCACAGCCGCAATCCCAGCCCAGATCAGCTTTTCCCGGCTACTTTTCAAGCTCGGTTCCTGCTTGCCTAAACGTTTCTCTTGCCGTTTTCGACGAACTTCAGACATGATTCGTTTCCATTATGATTTCATTTTTATATCACGGCCTCAGGCGGCGACATTCAACGCGCCCGGCAAAACGTCGAGTTCCTCGCAATGGAGCGTCAATACCTCTCCATCGATCATCACATCGACCGGAGCTTCCAGGTTGAACTCGACTCGCTTCACCGCTTTTCGTTCGGCCGATGGGTGCTGGATGTGCGTTCCATCATAAAGCGTAGGCAGATTGCGAATCAGTCCAAGCCTACCAATAGGCCCCCAACGGACGTATTCGATCAT
Source organism: uncultured Acidobacteriaceae bacterium (assembly GCA_963784095.1). Lineage (GTDB taxonomy): Bacteria > Acidobacteriota > Terriglobia > Terriglobales > Acidobacteriaceae > Sulfotelmatobacter. The sequence goes on along the minus strand of CAWAQC010000012.1, from coordinate 341,863 downwards.
CCCGCTGTTCACCTGCGCTTTTGGTGCGATCACCATCGTGCCCCCGGTGAATTTGCTGTTGTTGAAAGTGAGAAAAAGGCAGCTGCGGCGATCGAATTCGGTTTCACCATCCGCGCGCACAGGAAATGGCCGACGCTGCAGCCGCGCAAGGCCTAGAAAAATGGAAATGATGTAGCCCAATTCCCCCTGGGCGCTGAAACGCCGCGCCCGCAAGGTCGCAACGTCGGCAGGAAATCCCAGGCTCAGCAAGTTGATGTAATGTAGAATCCCGGTGCGATGACGTAGGCGCAAGACATCACAAAGCTGGGATTTTCCTGCGATCAGGGATTCAATCGCGTGCTCGGCGCCACGGTCGCTGAAGTCACGCAGAAAAGAATTGCCGGTTCCTAACGGCAGGAATCCAAGCGTGGGGCGTTCGCCCTTGAGCGCGTCAGGGAACAATCCATTCACAATTTCATAAGAAGTTCCGTCGCCGCCAACCGCTATAAACCGGCGCTGGCCGCTTCTATACGCCTCACGGGCAATGCGGGTTGCGTCTCCCGCGCTCTTAGTTTCGGCGAGTTCAATCGCGACTCCGGTCGCCCGTAAACGCTCCAACGCCGGCCTAAGCAATTTGCGTGACCGCCCGCCGCCCGCCGCAGGATTTACAATGGCGAGGTAGGCTTTCTGTCCGGTCACAGAGTTACTACCGCCCCTGGCCCGAGTGTTTTGCCGATTCCTTCTGCCAGCATTTGCCGCTTGATTTTCATCGATGCGGTACGGGGGAAATCCTTTTCCCAGATCACATAGGCGCCAACCCGCTTAAAATCCGGCAGGCGGCGATTCCGTTTCAGAAGCTCTTCCAGCAACGTGGTGTCGAAACGCTGGTTCTGCTCCAGGCGCAGGGCCAGTACCAGCATCTCGCGGCCAAGTTGTTTCTGTGGCCACAAATAATTTGACGCAAACAAGCAATATTCCTTCACTGGCAGGCCGTCAAAAACGGTTTCAATATCTTCGGGATAAATATTCTTTCCACCCTCGGTAACGATCATATTTTTCTTGCGGCCGAAAAGCTGCAGATGACCGCTCTTCTCGAACCGGCCGAGATCGCCCGTCAATAACCAGCCTTCGACAATGGTTTCGAGGGTCAATTCGGGATCATCTAGGTAATGCGACATGATGGTTTTGCTGCGGGCGGCGATTTCGCCGATGCCTTCCTCGTTCGGACTGAGTACACGCAGCTCCACGCCAGGGAGCGGCTTGCCGACTGTGTCGGCACGAAAAGGTTTTAGATCGTTCAGCGTGAGGGCAGTCCCGGCTTCGGTAAGCCCATAACCATTCACGACGGGAATTCCGAGGTCGTAAAAGAACTGCATCGTGGAGGGCTCCATAAACGCGCCCCCGGTGATTAATGCCAGAAGTTCTCCACCAAAGGCGCGGTGAACGCCGGGCAACAGAGCGCGGCTCAGCTTGGGTCTCGGCCTTTTTTTCGTCAGCGCCTTGTTGACCGCGATCAGGCGGTTCAAGACAGCGCGCTTCCAGCCAGGAAGTTCATTTATCTTTGCTTGCAGGCCGCGCTCCAGATTTTTCACGATCATCGGGACAAGCGAAACATAAGTGATGCGATAGCGCACAAATGCATTCCGCACAAACTCGGGACGCAGCGTTCGCAAATGGACTACGCAGGCGCCGCATACAAAAGGACCGATGAAGCCCACCATGAAGTCGATAGCGTGATTCGTAGGCAGAATGCTTAGATACCGCACTCCGGGCCAGAACGGATACCACGCTGTCAACGTGCGGCACTGCTCGAGATAGTTTTCGTGCGTGAGCACGCATCCCTTCGGGCGGCCACCCGTGCCGGAAGAATAAACGATGCAGGCTACATCCTCTCTCTGCCGCATCACGAAATCCGGCGTGCCTTTGCGTTTGAAATCTTCCCAGCGAAATCCGCCGGCAAGATCTGCGCCGATGGGGGCTTCCGTGACAAGAACGAGCTTCGTGCCGATGTTATGAAATTCCGTCGCCTGCATGATCGCGCGCCATAGATAATATTCGACCACGAGCACCTTGGCTTTCGAGTGCGAGAGTAATTGCAAGTGCTCGCTTGCGGTCAGCTTATAATCGAGTGGGACAAGCACGCCGCCGGTGTAGAAAATCGCATACGCAGAGATCAGCCACTTCGACTGATTCGTCATCAGGATCGCGGCGCGGTCTCCCGTTTCGAATTCGGCGTCTTCGAGGGCGCGCGCGAGCGGCAGCGCGATTTCTTTGAAATCAGAATAAGTTAGCCGCGTTTTCTCGCGGTCGCGATCCGCCTCGATCAGGCAGGTTTCGCTGGAGAAACCGTCGAGCGCATCCCGCAATGCCGCGCCCAGGCAACTGTATTTTTGGAGATCGAGCATGAAAGAATTGCTGATTGTAGATGGGTGATTGTTGATTAACAACCCAGGGCTGCGGACACGATTAGAATCGTCAGTCAAAATTCAGCAGTCAACAATCGGTGCGTTAAAGTCTCGCCTGAATTTTTTCCGCCAGGCTGCGAAAGTCCGAAACTCCTTGTAACTCGTAATCCGGAAGCTCGATATGAAAATGATTCTCTAATTTCGTTAGTAGATCGAGGGTCTGTAGGCTGTCGATTCCCAGGGCCTTGAAAAAGTCCTCGTCCGGATTTAGTTTTTCCCGCGGCACTTTGAAGTGGGCGGCGGCAAGGTTCAGGATTTCCTCGAGCGTCTTATCAGTAGTAGGCATAGGTCGTTGCATGAACAAACGCGATTCCATAGCGGCTTCCGCCTAAGCGACTTTGCTTTTCGCTCTTGGCCTGCACTCAAAGCGCCTCACGGCAAATACGGTTGCGCATCGGTGCTCTCCACAAACTTCCGCAACCCGGCCTGCACCGGCGCGCGTGAAAATAGTTCGCAAAATAGATCGATCTCCTGCCTCAGTTCGTCATGCGGAATCGGTTTGACGAATCTCTTGGCTGCCGTTGCCGTCGCACGATCGAATTTTCCTAACTGCGCTGCCATTGCCCGCGCCGCCCGCAGAGCTTCGCCTTCAGCAACCACCTGGCTCACCAGCCCGATCTGCTGCGCCTTGGCCGCATTAAAACTGCGTCCGGTAAGCAAAAGATCTCTTACAACCGCATTGCCCAGGTCGCGTTTCAGGCGCGGAATGCCGCCGAATCCCGGAATAAGTCCGAGTCTCAGTTCTGGAAAACAGAAGCGCGCCATCTTATCCGCGACGATCAAGTCGCAAGCCAGCGCGAGCTCGAATCCTCCGCCAAACGTTACTCCATGCACTACCGCAATTGTGGTCAAAGGAGCACCATCGATCAGGTTCAGCACGCGGTGAATGCGCTCCAGAAAATCGCGGACGCCTTTCGATGCAGAGGCCCCGTCCATGGCTTGCGAGCGGTGATAAAGTTCGCGCAAGTCGGCTCCAGCACAGAATCCCGATTTCAATTCGCTGTAGATTACCAGCGCATGAGCCTCTTCCTGCATACGCTGCAGATCGGTGGCAAAGTTTTCCAATTCCGCGAGCGACGCCGATCCCAGTTCGTTGCAAGGCGCGCGATGCAACGCCAGCTCGATGACCCCGTCTTTCAGCCTCCAAGATAGAGCGCTCCCCGTGCATTGGCTGGCCGATACCGGTTCAACCTGCTCTTCCCGCAACGCGCTGTGCCTGCTAATTTCCAAACTCCTCCAGGGGGCTAAGAACTAAACTGCCTGCTTCACTCCATACATTTCTTCAATCTCGTTCTTCATACGCGCCGCAATCACATCGCGTTTGAGTTTGCCGTTTACGGTCAAACATCCGTTTTCGATGGTGAACGCTTCCTCGCGGATCACAAACCCGCGCACCTGCTTATAATGCGGCATTTCGGCATTCACTGCATCCAGGGCAGTTTGCACCTGCTTAGTGGTCACGTTTCCAGCGACGATTGCGGTCAGGTATCCGCGGCCGTTCCCTAGGATGATGACTTGCTGAGCGGGCAAACTTTTGCTGATTGCGGTTTCGATTATCTCCGGCGAGAGCTTGTGCCCCGAGCCCAGCACGATCAGATTCTTAAGCCGCCCCGCGATGCGCCAGTTGCCGGCGGCATTCATTTCTCCCTGGTCGCCGGTATGAAACCATCCGTCGCGCAGCGCTTGCGCCGTTTGCTCAGGCCGGTTCCAATAGCCGGCAAAAATGTTGGGTCCGCGAACTACGATTTCGTCATTGTCCGCGAGGCGCATTTCCATTCCGGAGATTGCTGGGCCCACGCGCCCGACTTCTACTCGGTCAGGATCGTCCATGGTGCAAATCGCCGTGGTTTCTGTGAGTCCGTAGACTTGCAGCACGCGAATTCCGAGCATCATGAAATACAGTTGGGTTTCCGCGCTCAGCGGGGCGGATCCGCAAATCAGCGCCTTCAGATTTTTGCCAATCATTTTCTTGCGGATCGCGGGAAACACCAAGCGGTTCGCCAACCACAACCAGAAAGCATCGCCCGATTGCGGCTGGGCATCCTGCTTGCGCGCCCAGGCGCCTTTGGCTCGCGAATAGACGGCCTGCACGGCTCCGCCAGTCTGCCAGAGTTGCTCGTCCACGGCGCGGCGCATGCGCTCGAGCAATTGCGGAACGTTGAGACAATAATCAGGAGCCACCGTGCGCAAATCGCTGGCGATCCTTGTCAGATCCATATTGATCGTGACCAGGCTGCGGCGCATGAGAAACGTCAGCATTGCGATCCAGGACGCGGCGAAGGTGAACGGCAAATAATGGAAAATGCGGTCCTGTTCTTTCGAACCTGTCATTAACTGAGCCAATCGCTCCGATGTGCGGTCCAACATGAAACCTATGTTGGACGCCGTGAGCAAGACACCTTTTGCTTCACCGGAAGTTCCCGAGGTATAGATAATCGTGACCGGATCATCTCTGCCCACCTGCGGTCGCTCCAGCTGAATGCCCTCCACTCCGGCGAATATTTCATCGAACAGGCATTGCGGTGGCGCTTCGGGCCAGCTTTGCGCAATCGCATCGCGCAGAGTCGCACCTCCGCAACACAGCAATGACGGCGTGGAGTCCTTCATCATTGCGATTAGTTCAGCCGGGGCCTGGCGTAAATAAAGTGGAACGACGATCAATCCCTCGGCCATGAGAGCTAAATCAGCGGCGAGCCAACGAATGCTGTTGGCGGCGAGCAGTCCGCAACGGGCGCCTTTCAGCAGCCGTTTTGAGGCGATAAATGTTCTCGCCTTGCGCACCAGCTCCAGGAACTCATTGCCGGTGACGCCAGTGACTTGTCCATCGCGGACTTCGGCGAGGACTCGTGTATCGCCCGCGGCGCGCAGTTGCGAAAACATTTCGCCGATAAAAGGGATCAATGTGCTCAAAATGTAGCCATCCGGGCTCGTGTATAAAACTGCATCCAATCAAAGCAAGACATCCTACTCGCCTTACCTCACGCAAAACCAAAAGGCTTGAACCGCGAAGCACGCGAAAGTTCCGCGAAGATCGCCAAAAGGCTAGCTATACGCCGCAATCAACTGCTTCAGGCCTGAGCTCATTGGCGGCAAATAATCTTCCCAGCTCCACTCTCCACGCCTGGTTTCAAATTCGGGATATCTACGCTCCACTTCCTCTTCGAAATACACGCCCATGCGAGCCATGACTCTTAGATTTCTCACGACTGTACGCGCGATTCCGTCGGCGATGGTTTCGCCTTCCCGGCTTAGCTTCTCGAGTGCGGCTAGCAATTTTCCTTCAAGCTCCGGATCATCCACGGTCATCAGCAAGTCCTGATGCGCGCGTTCGCGCATGAGGTTTCGAATACGCTCGTCCATCGTAATGCCTGCCGATGGCACCAAACCCGGCATCGAGGTCACAATCCCGTGATAGCGCGACGACACCATCATGTGGCAGGCGCGCAACACGCTCACCAACTCGTACATGTTGTATTCGTCTGAGGTGAGGACAGGAACACCGCCCAGCTTTTCTGCGATGCGCCGCGCCGGGCGCGCATCGAGGCGCTCGGTCGCAACCAGAATCACAAAAACACTTTTCCGTTTTCGAAACGCATCTACAGCATTGGCAATCGCTGTCCAGTATTTTCGATATGCCTCACTCGCTGCCGGACCTGAATTATGGAAATACACCGTGCGGTAATGGCTGTCTTTGTACGCGCCTGTAAAAGTACGCAGCGCATACTTGGCAACAGAAGCCTTCACCGGCCATTCAAAGGGATTGATCGGGCATACGACCAGCACCGGCGTTTGGCCGTCCCAACCTACCTTTCGCAAAACGCTTTGGCCATACTCGGGCGCACGCGGCTCAAAGGTCCACGCAGTGTCGGTTCCTAATTCGGTCGGGACGCCCAACTCGCGCAGTACGGTACGCGATTCCTCGTTGCGCGTAATAACAAAAGAATTCTTGCAGTAGCGGCCGCACATCTTTGCCACCAATGAATCCATATGTCCGGCTTCCGCGCCGTATCCCACGGATAATTTGTTCTGCGCCGCCGCAATTCCCAAAGAGCCAATCATCATCGTGGTCAGCGCATTGGCAAACTTGCTCTTGAACATCGAGCCTTCGCAGGCCACAACCCCATCGTGCCTGGGAACTTCATCGGCAAGGAACGGCGGAAAAATATCGGGCAAATGCACTTGTCTTGTGCCCTCGAAATATCCGCGCGAGAAATCGAAGTTCTGGCTCATCACGCTGAACTCAACTCGCTCCGCGCCAAGAATGTGCCGAATCTGGCGCAGCATTTCTTCCACGCGCACATCGGAACCCATGTTGCGCGTGCCGTTGTAGCCAGCAAACAAGAGCTTCAGCGTTTCTCCGGGCTTCCAGCGCTGGTCTCCGCCAAGCATCCATGCGGCTTTCGCGCGCTCAATGGAACCGCTGACCCAGGCTTCCAGAATGAAATCCATCATGCTGCCGTACCCCCCACTACAGCGGGCCAGGGCTGATAGGGATAGTGGAAATCGTTTTCGCGGCTAAACTTTAATAGCGGATAAGAATATTGCGAGAATGGCACCGGTTTTTTGCCCAACTCCTGGGTAACGCGCCGATTGTCGAACACCGTATTCCACACCAGATACGGCATGAATACCTTCATCAGCGAGGCGCTCTTACTGATTGCTCCGTTACGGTTCGCAAAAAAATTCACGGAGGATGAAAATGGCTTTTCGGCGACCGGCACGAAGACCGGGGCGCGCTTGTTTTGCGCGCCAGCCAGTGCGTGTGTGATCTCGCGAAAACTCTGCGACTCGATTCCCGACGACAGATGATAGGTATCGTGCTCGGGTTGGGGCTTTTGATGCAGCGTGGCAATGGCCTCGGCTACGAAGTCCACATTCACAATGTCGATTTTATCGGTCGGCCGAAACGGCAGCACCGGCAAACCTGCAAGGAATGCGAACGCCTTGACCATCTCGAACTGCGTTGTTTCCGCGTAGCGGCTGTCGCCGAGCACAATGCTGGGACGAAAAATGATCTTTGGAGTATCCGGCAATAGCATTCGCAGCATGTGTTCGGAGAACTTTTTGGTTCTTGCGTACGGATCGTAGTCGGAACGTTCCCAATCGATGGAACGGTCTTCGCTAACGACTTCATTTTGCCGTTTCCCGGCTACTGCCACCGTGCTGACCAGGCTGAAGCGCCTTAATCCGTGATAGTGCTCGATGTGCCGCCCCAGCGTGAGCACTTCGAGTGTGCCCCGCAGATTGACGTTGAGGCAACTCTTCTCAGACTTTCGGTTCAGCGATGCCGCACAATGAATTGCCGAATCTGTGGTGTGGATGAGGCGGTCGTATTCATCCCGTCCCAGGCCGAATCCCGGATCGGTCAAATCTCCGCGAAACACGCGCACGCGCGTCTGCAGATATTCGGAAAATTCGTTGAAGTTCATATGCAACTGCAAGGCCTGCCACAGGCGTGCTTCGGCCTCGCCTGAATCGCGGGCCCGCACCAGCACATTTAATGCGACGCCTTGATCGCGTAACAGATTTGCGGCTACGTGCGCCCCGATGTATCCCGTCGATCCCGTCAGAAAAATCGCCATTCACCAATTCCCGCCTGTTCCGGTCTTTACCGTCTCACTGTTGTCACCATTCTCCAAAGGTCGCGGCTGCAAACTGCGCGCGGGTCGCACTTCGAGCGGCCTGCCCTCGATCAGCGGATAGGTCCACCGGCGCAGCGCCGGAATGTGCACGTTGATCCAGTAATCCCACCAGTCGAGCTGGCGCGCATTGTAACCGAAGTCGGCGCGCTCGTCTTCTTGCAGAGCGTGTGAGAGCTTTTCGACGTTGTCCGCCGCGAAGTCGTGTTCGTTCAGCAGAATAAAAGGTTCGAATAACTCGATGAGCTTTTCCACCCGTTCCAGATTTCGTTCCGCTTTCGCCAGGGGAGTTTTTTTCAGCGGCAGCGGAGACATGATCCGCTGAATCGACTTCACAATTGCCCGCTGCGCCGGTGCCGACATTCGCTGATAGCGCGTCTTCGAAACCGGAATCGCGTCGAAACGCAATCTCAACCACGACTCCAGTCCTTCCTGCGCCCGGTAATGCTTGCGGTGGGCGAGAGATGTGAGTTCGATCGAGCGCCCCATATCGCATGGATTCGTCACCGACGTCGCTAGTTGATAGAGTGGCTCGTGCCGACGCTCCACGACGGCTGCGGCGATCAAGGTCATTCCCGCGCAGACCGCATCGACCGGAAGAATGTCCAATCGCTTTCTCTCGTTCGACGGCAACTGCCGGAAATATGTGCCCAACAGATACGAGAGCGATGCCGAAGTGTTAATCCCCTCATTCCATCCAGGGAATGGTTTCGCCACCGAGGTTTCGACAATCGCCGGACGCACCACCGCAATCGGCAGGCCTGCACCGTGCTTCACGATGAGCGACTCGGCCAGACTTTTCGTCAGCGTGTAGGTATTTGGCCAGCCCAACTCTTTGGCGCGGCGCGTACCTGCTTCCGTCAGGTAGGCCTTCAGCCAGCGTATCCGGTTCTTGCGAATCTGGTTGTCGAGTGCCACTCCCTGCAGACTCTTTGCGGCATGTTTGTTGGATAGCGACTGCGAACGCAAATCGGCGGTCAGTTCTTCGCTTTCGGCTTGCTGTTCAGTGTGCTCGACGAATTCGTGCAGCGCGCGCCATTCCTGTTCTGCATCGAAGTTTGCCAGGCGATGCGGAGTGTAGTTCGGAATTAATCGCTCGGTCACGCGGCCATCGCGTTCGCCCGCCACATAACAAGTCGAGAGGTGCAGCAGGCCCGCATGATCGCTTCCGCGAATGAACTCCAGAATGTTCATCGCGGCATCAGTATTGGTGGCCAGGGCATCGCGCAAGTCCGGATTGAAGTCTGTCAATCCGGAACTATTCACCACCAGATCAAGATTTTTCTGCAAGCGCCGCGCTGTTTCAATGTTTAGGCCCAAACCGGGCTGCGTGACGTCTCCCTCAACCACCTCAACTTTTTGCCGCAGATACTCGGCCAGACCCATTCCGTATTTCTCAAACAAGCTATCGAAGACGGGCGATTCTTCTACGATTTTTTCAAAGCGGCTCTGCGCTGGATTGGATTTCTGCCGCCGGATCAGAAGATATATCCGTCCAACTTCCGGCAAATCGGTCAGCGTATTCGCCAGCCAGATCTTGCCGATGAACCCGGTTACGCCGATCAACATCAGGTGCTTGCCTGCTAGAGCTCGGCGCACCGAAAATGCTGACTCATGCCGCGGACCATCAAAATGCACAATCGGACGTTCGAGGGCTTTCACTTCCCTGCTGGAACTAGCGCTTGCCGCTCGCAGCTGGTCTACCGTGATATCGAGCTGGCGAGCAAGTGTTTTGGGAGCGCGGCGACCATCGGGACTCTGATCTCTCAGTTTGGCAAACGCGCCGCGCGGGCGGATCACCGGATCGAGCAGCCTTCCGGTTGCCACGCCGTCGCGAAACTCCAAGCGGTTTGCCACAATGTGCCTTACCCCGAGATGTTGTGCCAGCGGCCGCATCACATGGTCGAGCGCCTGGCTCACCAGCACCACGTCGAGGCCCGACCGTACCAATTCCTGGACGCGTTTTACTCCGCTCGGCTTCAGCCGGGGCTTCAATTTGTATTGGAAATACTCTTCGCCCAGCAGATCGAGCCGGTCGCGGGTCACGCCGCGCAGGGCGGTATGCACCACGCGTGTGGCAAATATGCGATTGGTGGAATAAAGAAAGGGACGCAGCGCCGCCAACAGAAAGATCAGGCCGCGCCGGCGAAATCTTTCGGTGAAGGTCTGCGCGTTCCAGGTGAAGAACGCGACCGGGCGCACCACGGTCAGATCAAGCAGGCTGCCCTCAACTCGCCAAAACACCGTGGGGTGCGCCACAGCCGACACTTCCGCAGACACGCTGGGGGACGCGCTCGGTTGGTGGTTTGAAGGCTCCAAAGTTATCGCCCGTCCGACGGCGCGCTCGCCGCACTGAGGACAGAGCACTTATTGTAACAACGACGCCGAATTCCGCGAAGCTTCTTTCCGATTGTTGTTTTAGCTCCGTAATTCTGTCACCCCTAACAGCAACGTGAAAATGTCACCCCAGGAGAGGAAGGACATTCGCGTTGAGTCAGAAGGAACTACAACGAGTGAACGTAATATCGAGCTGCGTTAAGGGAGACATGGCGTGCGCCAGAGCCGCCGAACTGCTCGCGCTCAGCGAACGACACGTAGAACGTCTTAAGAAACGTACGCGCGGTCACGGAGCGGGGCTCTGGCGCACGCCAACCGCGGACGGCCCAGCCCGCGCCGCCTGCCCACTCGCGAGCGCCAAGCCGTGATTTCTGGCAGGCACCACCTATGCCGGCTTCAACGATCATCACCTCTGCGAAAAACTCTGTGAGATCGAGGGCCTCTCCCTCAGCCGCGAAACCCTGCGCCGACTTTTGCGCCTGGCTCAAGCCCGCGATCTGGATTCCGCCAACGCCGTGCTCCGCACCTTCCTTGCCGACTACAACCGCCGCTTCGCTCACCGCCCCCGCGAAATGCCAACTGCCTGGCGTCCGACTCCGAAAAATCTGGACCGCATCTGCTGCTTCGTTCACCAACGCGTGGTGAGCAACGACAACATCGTCCAGTGGGAGGGCCAGCGCTTTCAAATCCCCCAGCAGGGCCAACGCTTCAGCTTCGCCGGGGCCAAAGTCCATCTCTATCAAGCTCGCGACGGCCCTGTCTCCCTCTACTACGGCGACACGCGCCTGTAACACACCCTGGCTCCCCCAGGTTGACATTTTCATGTTGCCGTTAGGTGACAAAATCACGTTGCTACAACAGCTCAATTCGTCCGGTCGCCGGGCGGTGTCCTAGATTTACCGCAAGGGCACCAAGGCTCAACGAAGAAAGCGGGAAGCATAACCTTAGTGTTCCTCGGGTGACTTCGTGCTGAATGGATTTGAGGCACTACTGGTCGTCGCAATCGTTAACCACGATGCCCTCAAACAGGATATACTCGGGATACTTAACCTCGAAGATACGCCGCCAAAATCACCCGCGCCTTCGCGATTGAGAGATCGAGAGGCACATTTTATCGCGGCAATTTTCACCTGATCCGCTACGCTACCCTGTTCGAGACCCTGCTACCTCAAGAGCGCGCGTCTTGACGTGAGTTGGCATGTCTCGCGAGCGCTATATCGCCACGGGAAGGCCAAGGATCTTGCGGTTCAACAACTAGCCTACATGGGAGTCCATTAATGTCCGCTATCAATGGTGACAAGTCAAGATTCAACCGGGAGCGCAAACAGAAGATCTCTCGACGGAGGCGAAACCGTGAGCTGCTGCTTCGGGCCGCGGCACAACCCAAGGCGAAGGATGCTTCATTCCGCACCAAGCCAGGCTCGGTGCCGGCATGAACACCCCGCTGACGGCCCTGCCGCTATCAATGCTCATTCCCGGCCCGAACAAAAAGAAAAAAGTTCTGTTGGTCGATACATCGACCCACAAGCGCGATATACGCTCCGAGGTCATGCGAAAATTGGGTATCGAGGTCGATTGTGCCGCCGACATCGATGAAGCCCGTTCCTGGTGGAAAGCCGACTTGTATGACCTCGTTTTGATCAACATGGAGAAAGGGCCGGGATATCGCGACAGGTTTTGCGAAGATATTCGCGGCGCAACCCCTCCGCAGCGGTTGGCGTTCCTTGTCGGCGAACCCGGATATCTTGCGGATTCGCCCAGTGAGGATGTTCCACTGCTGTCGGTCGTCAGCACTTCACTGGGAAGCAGCGACGACCAGGTCCTGGTTAGTGAGCTGAAAGCTGCGCTTTCTGCGGATCTCAAAAATTCGAGTCACCCGTGGAGCATCCTCGAAGCTTCCCGCCGAATCTCCGCGGTTAGATCCGCATGTTCAGCCCGCAGCCGGGCGCTGCGGGACAAGCCGGCGCCGACCCGCGATCTTAAAGAACGTTCGTCGAAGCGCACGCCTTCCAAAACATTGGACGATTTACTTAGAGAGGAAATGCAATGAAGAACATTTATGTTGGCAATCTGCCGCACAGCACTACCGAAGCCGAACTGCGTAATGCTTTCGAAGCTCACGGACCCGTGGAAAAGGTCACCATGGTGACGGATCGGGACACAGGTCGATCACGCGGATTCGCGTTCGTTGAAATGGCCAGCGCTAGTGAAGGGGACAAGGCGATTGCGGCATTGAACGGAACAGATCTGGGCGGGCGCACACTGACGATCAACGAAGCCAAACCAAAATCCGAGCGGCCAAACGGCGGAGGCCAACGTTTTGGCGGCGGGCGCGGCCGTGACGACCAGCGTGGCCATCCGCGTCAGCCACGTGAGCCTCGCTGGTAGCGGCGGGTTCTAGACTTGACTGCCAAATTGCCGGACAGTGGTGAACGAAAAATCTGGAGGGGAAGAATATGCCAAGAGGCCGATCGACCTTTACCAAGCGTCAGAAAGAGCAGACCCGCCAACAGAAACAGCGAGACAAGGCCGAGCGTAGGAATCAACGAAAACAGGATAAGCCAGAGCCTGGCAATACCCATGACTTGGATGAACTCCGCGAGAATGCTGAAGCTCAAGCAGCTCTGTTCCAGATAGATAACGACCAATCAGATTAGCCAGAGCGGGCCTTATCCGCGAAGAACGGTCCGAACACTGATTCGGGCTCTTCCAATCCGTCATCGCACAAAATCGGCTCTCCGATATCCTTTTATCCTTGATCTTGGCTGCGAAAAGTTCTCCGCTGCACAGGACCTGCAACCCAGCATGGCCGACACTGCCGGATCGTAAGGCTTTACTTCCAAACTCTCTATCTCGATTCGCTCGAAAGTGTTTTTTCGGGAGCAATGTTGTAAAGCAAAATAGTCTTGCCGACACGCACGACAGGCCGATATGTCTGAACCCAGGCGAATGAGTCCTGAGGATAGGTCGTGTGAAAAAGATCCCCGGCATGCAGCGCTCGCAAGCTGATTGCAAACCAGCCCCTAACCGGCTGGTAGGGCTGCGCAATCGTAAATTCAGGCAGGCCGGCTTTGCTCAAGTCTGCGCTCGTCCAAAGCGCAAGCGCCATCTGCGACACATGCCGTTCGCGCAGTTCTCGGGACAGCAGCAACAGATCCTGTCCGCAATCCAGATCGCAGCCAGCGACCATCACCTGGCTAGGATCATGCCCGGCAAACCGGTTGAAATAGGCAATGTAATCGCTACTCGCATCCGCACTTGAAACAGCCTGCCACGCCAGCAGTACCACCAAAATTGAAATCGCTGCACGTCGATGCAGAAGGTTCGAGTTCCACAGTCGGGAACAACCGTATCCCGCCACAACAGCAAGTAACGGAAATAGGAGAAGAACATGCCGCACGCCGTAGTTTATTTTCACCGGCATGGTCACCATCAGAATTGCAACCACACAAGCCGCTGGCGCCATGGGGGTCCAGCATCCTTCCTTGAGAAAGCGGTAAAAGAAAATCAGGCTCGCGAAGACAAGAATCAGAAATGGAATCGGTGACTTCACCGCGATACCGACCAGGAAAAAATACCACCAGCCACCCGGCTTCAGATGCCCCAAAAGATAGGAGTCTGGCCGGCTTTGTTCCATGAGCCAGATATCGGCCAGTCCTCGGAGCAGTGCGGGCGCCGGCACAACCGGGTCTGCGACCACAAGACCGCGTGCAGCGCCTCGCAAGGGCGCCGGAAAATGCTGGAACGAGGGCATGGGGCTGCCCGAAAGATTCATGCCTTCTCGAAAATGCTGCAGCTTGAATCCGTAACCTCCCCAAAGCACCACGATTGCGACGATTGCGGCCGCGGAAGCCTGCCTTAACCAGAAATTCGAGATCTGCTGGGGTTCGCCCTTGTTGGTGCGAATCACGGCCCACCTCAACGCAACTATGCCGAACACAGCTGCAGGGAAAAAGAGGTAGGTCGTAGTTTTCCCCAACAGCGCCAATCCAACGGCCATACCCATCAACACGGCTGATCGCATACTCTGCTTTTGCAGCCAGTTGGTAAAAGCCCAAAACGCCGTTAATTGCGTTGCCGCAGCCACCATGTCGGTATATGCGATGCTGGAGAACGCCAGAACAATCGGCAGAGTGGTGTACAGAGCCACCGCTGCCACAGCTGCAACGTTTCCGTACTCGCGTCGTGCCCAGAGAAACACGACGGCGCAGCTCAGAAGCAGGAATGGCAGAACTCCGAGGCGCGCGAGCATCAGATTTCGCGCATAGTGCCCCCCTGAATTCAAAGCCGCATTTCCCACCGCGCAAGCCAACGGATCTTTGGGAGAAATCTCCTCGGCTGCCGGATAGCGTACGCCGGCAAGAAAAAGAGGAAGCCCGATTGCGATTCGTTGTAGCGGAGGGTGCAGCGGATCCTGCGTGTACGTTCCTTTACTCCATAACTCGACGGCCGCGCCCACATGGTAAGGCTCGTCGAAGGTTTGAGCAGTATGCGGGTAGCTCAAGACGACTCGCACCAAAGCCAGGACGACAAACAATGCGGCGATTGCAACGTAGAACCAGCGGAAGCGTTTAATTGGCTCAGCCATTTTGAGAACGAACGCCGGTTATGCTGTGCAAAATCAGCCGCGAAACCATCGAGAGCGTTTCCGCGATCAGAAGACTATGCATATTGATATCTGTGTCCGCGGCGAATTAACGGCTTTTCGAAGAACTTCCAGGAAAGCGCTGCAATGGGGATGGAGATTGCGATCGCTAAAATTCCTCCAAACACGTATGAACATTCCGGATGCGATGGGAAGAACCTGCAAAGCATGATGCGGCTGGCTTTCATCAACGGAAAGTGAATCAGATAAGTGCAATAAGCGAGCGTTCCCAGTCGCATTAATATCGGATTGCACAAGACCCTATGCCAAATTCCTGACGACGAACTGACTACGCACAACAGGCAACACGCGTAAAACACAGCCAGCCAGGAGTAACCCCAGGTGGTCATGGGAAAAGACAAAATTGAATAGTCCCGATAAGTCATCACGGCAACACCGGCAAATAGAATCCAGACTAGGGTGCCCAGAAGAACTCGCCGCGATTTGAGCTGTTGCCAAAATCCCGGGCGGCGCACCAGATAGGCGCTTAACACTCCCCAACAGAGAGCGTCTGCTCGCGCCGGCATCATCGCAAAACAAGCAAAATCACCATTTGCGATGGTGTGCCGCAACAAAACGCGCAGAACAGGCGTAATCAGGATTACTGAAAACAGCATCGCGGCCAGCCGATTAGGGCGAATCTTCCGGATGATCAACGGAATGGCCAGATAAAACTGTTCCTCGACTGCCAGCGACCAGGTCACGACCATGGCCGGAGGTCCAAACCAGCCAATGTGAACCATATAAAAATTCTGCGTGAAGGTGAGATACGCGAACCACGGGATTGCGAGTGGCGACACCCGCCCTACAAGCGGACGCCAAGAACCTAAGGGAAGGTGTCGAAAGAGGAAGACAGTCAATACTGCGAAATAGACGGGCAATATTCGATACGCACGGCGGGCATAGAACGTCGAGTAATAGTGACGAGACTCCCTCGCATCGAGCAGGATGCCGCCAATGAGAAATCCCGAAAGAACAAAAAACAAATCGACGCCACTGCCTGAAAGTCTTCCGATTGCAAGGATGTGACGCACGAATGCCGAGTTCGACTCAAGTCCGAAAATTCCGTGCCGCAAAAGCACCAGCAAGATTGCAATTCCGCGAAGGCCGTCGAGAGCCGGAATGCGAACCGACCAGTCAGGAGCAATCGGCGTTACGGGTCGCTGTGCGATTTCAAGCGCCGGAGGCGACGCTAGACAAGTGGCCATTTTTGCTCCACTAAGTCAGTCGATTGAGATTTGAACAGAATCCTAGCAGGGTACTCAGAACTCAACTATGGCGAAAATGGTTCGTGTGTTGAGCTTCCGGAATAATCCGCAACCGTGCGGAGCGGCCGGTTTCCGAGTGGGCCAATACCACGCGTGCTCGTTACGCTTTTGCGTTTTTGTGCATCTCGACGGTGCTCCAGGTTTTATCGGCGGCGTGGCATGTATCTTCCAGCTTGCAATCCACGCACTTCGGTTTACGGGCGTAACAAAGCTTGCGCCCATGCCAGATGATCTGATGGGCAAACAGGATCCACTTCTCGCGGGGAATAATGCGCATGAGGTCCTGCTCAATTTTCTGCGGATCGTTATTTGTAGTGAGTTCAAGCCGCCGCGAGATGCGACGAACGTGCGTATCCACGACGACGCCATCGGCAATTTTTCCCCAGGTTCCCAGCACCACATTCGCGGTTTTGCGCGCAACTCCCGGCAGCGTGAGCAGGTCGTGCATGTTCATCGGCACCTGGCCGCCGAAATCGGCGACAATCTTCTTCGCCGCGCCCACCACCGATTTCGACTTATTCCTGAAGAATCCGGTCGATCGAACATCGGGCTGCAATTGTTCCGGCTCCAGTTTCGCAAACGCCTCGACCGTCGGATATTTGCGGAACAGCTCGGGCGTGACCCGATTGACGTTTACGTCCGTCGACTGCGCCGAAAGAATAGTCGCGACCAGCAGTTCCCACGCCGAGCTGTGCGTAAGCGCGCAGGTGACATCCGGATACATCTCATCCAGGCGCTTCAGAATTTCATGCACCCGGCTCGGCTCAACTGGATCGTAAGCGGGAGTTGTTTTACGTGCCTTTGCACCTGAACCCTTCGCCCTGCTACGTGGTTCTTTGCCTGTCGCAGCGGAATTCTTCGCGGCGCTCGATGCACTGGCACTCTTAACCGCCGAATTATCAGGATGGGCTTTCGTAAATGACCTGACGGCTACGCGATCTTGGCGTCCGGTTAGGGCGGGTCGACGTGGTGTAATGCCGCGGGGCATAAGAAAAACATCTTAGCAACGAATCGATGAGCACAGCAAAGGACTCGGTTCTGCCAGCATCGCACCATGACAGATTGCTTTTGCCGTTAAGCCCATTTAGATTCCTAATCAGGTTTAGCCGGTTTATTCTTTGTGAGGCCCAATGCCCGACTCGGCAACCCAAGCAGCCTTCAACGGACACTCCATGGTCGCCCCGCTCCAACGCGTCCTGGTCTGCTCACCTCGTATTGCCGGATGGGACCAGCCTGAGCGCGCCGCGCGCTGGCAGAAGCTAGGCTTCCAGCATTCCCCAGACTTCGTGATCGCTAAAGCGCAGCACGAAATTCTCTGCCGAGAATTGCAACGCGCCGACGCCGAGATCGTCGAACTCCCTCCCGATCCCGGACTCACGCTCGATGCCGTCTACACGCACGACGCATCTTTGCCCACCGATTACGGGGTGATCGTCATGCACCCCGGCAAGCCCAATCGAATCACCGAAGCCTCGCACCAAGCCGAATTTCTTTTGCGCCTGAACGTCCCGACGCTATACAAGATGCCCCACCCAGCCACAGGCGAGGCGGGAGACATTGTTTGGCTCGATTCGAAAACGTTGCTGATCGGCCAGGGCTACCGAACCAACCGATTCGGTATCTTGTGTATTCGCGCCCTGCTCGCGCCAAAGGGCATTGAAGTTCTTTCGGCGCCATTGCCTTACGGTCCCGGGCCATCCGCGTGCCTGCATCTCATGTCGTTAATCAGTCTTCTTGACGAACACACTGCGTTAGTTGATCTTCCGTTTCTCGCGGTAGAAACGGTCGAACTTCTCAAATCCCGCGGTTTCAACTTCATTGAAATCGATTCCTCGGAGCGCGACACGCTGGCTTGCAACGTGCTCGCCCTGGGCAATAATCGGCTGCTCGCAATCGCAGAAAACGAGAAAACCAATACAAAACTTCGCCACGCCGGATTCGATATCCGCACATTTACCGGCTCCGAGCTCTGCATCAACGGCAGCGGCGGACCCACCTGCCTGACCCGCCCGTTCCTGCGCGCATGACCGCAGCCGCTTTCCTGTTTCTTCATACCCATTTAGAATCCTTGGTCGCGCTTTCATCAGCGCGCAGGAGGGCAGCCGCGTGATTCCGCGTTATACGCGCCCGGAGATGGGCCGGATTTGGAGCGATGAAAACCGCTTTCGCACCTGGCTGGCCGTCGAGGTTGCGGCCACTGAAACCTTAGCCGAGGCCGGCATGGTGCCGAAAGAGGCGGCGCTCGCCATCCGCGAGCGTGCCGATTTCAGCGTGCCCCGCATCCACGAGATCGAAGCCGAGGTGCGCCACGATGTGATCGCCTTCACCACGGCCGTCGCCGAAATCGTCGGTCCAGAAGCGCGCTGGTTTCACTACGGCCTGACGTCGAATGATGTGGTCGACACCGCCCAGGCGTTGCTTATTAAACAGGCGTCGGCGCTGATTGCGGACGATCTTCAGCGTCTTGCCGAAGTGCTCGAGCTCCGCGCATGGGAGTTCAAAGACACGCCAATGGTTGGCCGTACGCATGGCATCCATGCCGAGCCCATCACATTTGGATTCAAGCTGGCCAACTGGTATTCCGAGACACAGCGCAACATCGCGCGCTTCAAATCTGCAGCCGAAGACATGCGCGTGGGAAAGTTTTCCGGTGCGGTGGGAATCTTCGCCCACCTCACACCCGAGATCGAAGAAAAAATCTGCACGCGCCTCGGACTAAAAGCAGCGGCGGTTTCTTCGCAGGTAATCCAGCGCGACCGTCATGCGCATTATCTGGCAACGCTGGCAGTGATCGCTTCCACCCTGGATAAAATTGCTACTGAAATTCGCCATCTGCAGCGCACTGAGGTTCGCGAGGCCGAAGAATTTTTCAGCGAAAAGCAGAAAGGTTCTTCCGCCATGCCGCACAAACGCAATCCCGTGACCTGCGAGCAAATCAGCGGGTTGGCGCGGGTCGTGCGTTCGAATGCGCAGGCCGGATTCGAAAACGTTGCTCTCTGGCATGAGCGCGACATCTCCCATTCATCCGCCGAGCGCATCATCCTGCCCGATTCGACCACACTGATCGATTACTTGCTCAACAAGACCAGCAACCTGATCGAGACGATGTTTGTTTATCCAGAACGGATGTTGATAAATCTGGAAAGCACGCGCGGGTTGATCTTCAGCGGACAATTGCTGCTCGACTTGGTGGAGCACGGCGTCTCCCGAGAGGACGCCTATCGCATTGTGCAGGCACACGCCATGCGAGCCTGGAAAGAAGGCTTGGACTTCCGTGAGTTGGTGCTTGCCGATAAAGAAATAACATCGAAAGTTCCGCGCAGGCAGATCGAATACGCTTTCGATCTTTCACGCCAGCTAAAGAATGTGGACAAGATTTTTGCCCGCGTGTTCGGAAAACGAGGCAGAGAAAAGGGAAGTAAGAACGCTGCGAAATCGGCCAGAAACGCGAAGCGCTCTCGTCCAACCAGGACCCACTAACCCGCACCAGCGATTTCACAATAGGAAAAATGCAGCTGCAACCAAACCCTCGGCGCATTCGGCGTGGAGAACAAACTGGAACTGAGAGGAACTTCCGCAGATCAACCGGGGACGCAGGTTGGCTCGGTGGCCAATGCGGGACAAGGCGGGGCGTGAGCCGCGCCCTTTGTGGCGCATCGCGTGGCCATTAAGGACTAATATCCGACATCGACGTCCGTCCAACCGAATCGCTTTCGGAACTCGTTGCGAAGTGGCGTCTGAGTCTGAGAGGGAGCTTTTCGCACATAATCTTCCGCCTTCTTGTCTCTGCCTCGTTTGCGTAGATCTTCCAGAAACGAAATCGCGTCGTGGGTCAAGCCTTCCTGCGAGTTCAGGTTCGGTTCCAGGTTGGTCCAGATGGCTATATCTATCTCCGTACGCCTGGAGTCGAGCCAATTCTGAATTGCGCGATCGACGCCGGGGACATCTGGCCGCACAGGTCCAGTCGGCGCAGCAAGATATTCAACTCTATCGATCCGGCACCCCTCCCTTCTCCTAAGGTTTTCGCGGGCGCCCTCGGCCTCGCCTGGTGGCCGCTCCAGATCCGGGATGAGAGAAAGTGTCCAGTACGTAGTGATATGGCCTTCTCCCGGATACAGCACCAGCGACAGGTAGGGCAGCCTATCGGTTCGCTCGTAGCCGTCCGGACCCAATCCGGATTTTCTTGCGAACTCAATAGGGAGGGAGGGGCCGTCGCGTCTCCAAGGGGTCCGTATTTCGAGGCATCCTGGATCGTACAGCAGTGAACCCCACCCCAGGATAGCGATTCGAGCCATACGCCTCCTTCAGAAACGCCAAGGCGCGGCAGCAGCGGCGAACAGGCAAATCCTACAGCCGATTAATCAGCGACGCAACGTACCCCGCGCCGAATCCGTTATCGATATTCACCACGCTGACGTTCGACGCGCAGGAATTCAACATGCCCAGCAGCGCTGTCAGACCCTTGAATGAGGCTCCGTAGCCAACGCTGGTCGGCACAGCTATTACCGGGACACCAACCAACCCTCCCACAACGCTGGGCAGCGCGCCTTCCATGCCTGCGCATACGATTACCACGCGAGCTTTCGTCAACGCTTCGCGATTAGCCAGCAGACGATGAATTCCCGCGACGCCAATGTCGTAAAAGTGCTCCACATGATTGCCCATAACCTCAGCCGTGACCACTGCTTCTTCGGCAACCGGGATGTCGCTGGTACCCGCTGAAACCACGGCGATCGTTCCTTTGCCAAATACATGCGGATCGCGCTGCAGAACGACCGCTCGCCCAAGTTCGCGATACTCGGCCGCACGCACTTTTTTCTTCACCGCGACGAATTGCTTCTTATCGGTATGCGTCGCCAGCACATTTCCACCATGCTTGGCCAAGCGTGCGAAAATCTCGGCCGTTTGCGAAGGAGTTTTGCCCTCTCCGAAGATGACTTCGGGCATGCCCGCGCGCAGCGAACGATGATGATCGACCTTGGCAAATCCCAAATCTTCAAATGGCATGTGGCGCAAACGGTCGACAGCCTCATCCGGCGCAATCTTTCCCCGGCGTACTTGCTCGAAGAGTCTGCGGATGGATTCGGCGTTCACGGTCGCGCCCAGCAAGAAGCTGAACGAGTTTAGATTAGCACTCGCGGCGAGAGTTTCTTAGTCGCGTGCCGTACGCAAGGCCGCGGGTACGCGGGAGATGACAGCGGTGCAGACTTTGCGCGCACGCCCCGGTCCCTCGAGGTGTGCCAGGAACAGGCGACGCACTCCGGCAGGCTTCACTTTGCCCGCAAGGTAAATATCATAGATTTGGCTGCCGAGCCGGTAGCCGAAATCCTGCGCTATGGATTCAAAATGTTCAGCATCGCCGTCAATCGCCAGACTGGCTGCTCTTTCATACGCGGCACGCGACAACCCGAAAGAATCCTCGTTCTCGTAAGCCGGCCGCGCGGGATAAAGGACTCGCGACCCGAAGTAGGCCACGGCATCCTCCACGACTCGCCTGTAAAAATCATCCACCGTAAGCGTCGACTTCTCTGAGCGTTCTGTTCCGACAGAGTGCCCGTTCAAGCGCAACGGCAAGCCTCGGCAAGCATGGTGCAGGAAGCGGGCCGCATCTTCGGCGGCGTGCATCATTTGAAATTCGCGAACGTAAAACGCGTTCACCTGCGAGAGATAAGCGCAGCCGCGTTCCTCGACTTTTGCCAGCATGGTCTCCACTTGCTGCTCAGTGATTCCTTTGCGTGAGAGCAGGCGGCGCAGCACAGCATCTGAAGAATTGCCGTGAACCTCGGGCAGCATGTCGACCAGAAATTTCGGCTGCGCGCCGTTATGCGGCGAATAGCGATTGATTTCGAGAAAGGCGGCGAGGCTGTCGATCAGATTGTAAATAGTCGGCGCAAAATCAGGTCCGCTGTCGCAGCGGCTCCACTGGTCTAGAAATAACCGATAACTCTCATATTTTTCGAGCGGCGTGGCATTGAAAACACAGAGCACATCGTCGCAGACACGCACGGCCTCAACCCGATCGACCGGCTCTCCTGCAGCGCGCCAATACAATGCGTCGACATTCTGCAATACGGTGAGGATCTTCGTCCCAGGCATTTCTTTCTGCAGCACGCGGGGCAAATGTCCAGGGGCAAGATGCGACTCGCCGAAGATGACGAAAATTGCCGCATTGGGATGGCGCTGCCGAATTTCGGCGATCTTCGCCGCGGCGTGACGATCACGTGCCCCGATCTTGCGCAAGTTCTCGCGCGGCATGCAATCCAAACCGTACAAGCCCTCGCCATGGTCGCGGGCCGCGAGCAGCAATTCGTGGAATGGAGCCCACTCGTAACCCCAATCGATATCAAACCGAATGCGCTGCCGCAGTTCGCTTTCATCGATCTCGCGGCGCCACCATTCGTCCAATATGTGCTGATCGCGGGCGAAAATGGTTTCGACTCCCAGCACCACCGGCCGGTCTCCAGCCAGCGCCCGCTGCTCTAATAATGAGGCCGCATATCGCTGCGCCCCCGGTAACGCATGGTAGTCGCCGATCAAAACCACGTCGGCAGCATGCAGCGCGCTCTGCAACTGTTGCGAATCCAGCAGGGAATCGTAACTGCGGAATGCGCGGCTGAACTCGCGCAGATACTTGCGTCGGCTCTGCGAGTCCTGAGCGCGGATCTCGCGCTCCACTCCCGCCAGTCCGTGGAGTTGCCCCGCGCTGCGCCGGGATCGCAAATTGGCCGTCGATGCCATAAAGAGCGGCTTTTAGCTATCAGCCTTCAGCTTCGAATTCCTTTCCCTCGAGTCGGTGTGCTTGACTCAACTCTCCTGACTCCCTATGCTCCAAAGTCGAGTCATCTCTACCGATTGCCTTGGAGCCGTGTTGCCGAACCATCCACCGCAGAACCATCCACCGCAAAATCTGACCGTCGCCACGACCGGAGCGAGCGGCTCGGTGTTCTTGCGGCAGTTGCTGCTGGCCCTCGATCGTGAGGCTCGCGTGCGCACCGTAAACTTCATCGCTTCTGACTCCGCGCTCCGCGTCCTGGCGGAAGAACTGAACATTCGAGGACGCTCCAATCTTCTCGGCCAGATCCTTGGCAGCCGGAAGCGTCCAGCGAGAGGTGCGGCTAAATCCTCAAGTCGAAACACGGCCGTCACTCCGTCTAAATTCCCTGCGGTTTCAAAATCCGTACTTTCAAAATTCAAAGAGCAGTCGAACGCCGATATCGGCGCCAACGTCGCCAGCGGCTCTTACCCCAGCGATGCCATGATCGTCATGCCCTGCAGCGTTGGCACCCTGGCCCGCATTGCCAACGGCATCGCTTCCCACCTGATCGAGCGCGCTGCCGATGTCTGCCTTAAAGAGAAGCGTCCGGTCGTGCTCTGCGTTCGCGAGACGCCGCTCAATAAAATTCACATCCGCAACATGTACCGGGCCGCGGACGCTGGAGCGACAGTCTTTCCGCTCATTCCCGCGTTCTATTACCGGCCCGCCAGCTTAGATGAGATGGCTCGCGAATTTGCCTACCGCGTGCTCGCCCATCTGGGCCTTCCTCAAGCCGACGCGTTCCGCTGGAAAGGCTGAGTTTTCAAAGATTTAGCCACCTACACTGAAAAATGCTTCAACTTAAGGAAAGATCGGTCGAGTCTAGGGGAATCTCCAGTCTAGAAAGCCGAAAGTGCGGGCTACAGATACCTGTCGGCCATGTCCGGTAGAGCGCGAATCGCCTCGCCTGACGTTCTTGACCTAACTTGCCCGGATTTCCAACGCGACGTTTGGGTGGGCATAGCGTAGAATTCGGCAAATTCCCTGACTGGTGATTCATGTTTCTGACGTTTGGGCAACCGAACCGAGTTCGGCAGGCTTACTCTTTCCGCAATTTTCGCCTGCGGAGCAGCGCTCTCGCGGTTTCACTCTGCGCGGGATTTCTTCTGCTGGTTGCCACGACCACCTACGCAGCTGATGATCGCAATCCTTACGCCGGTGATCCCAAGGCTGCGAAGGCAGGAGAGTACGAATTTCGCATCAACTGTGCGCTGTGTCATGGTCTCGGCGCGCGTGGCGGCGGCCGCGGCCCGGATTTGACGCGGGCGCAGAAAAAGCGTGTTCACTCCGATGCGGAGATGTTTCAAGTGATCAGCAACGGCATCCCCGGAACTGCAATGCCCTCTAACGGAACCAACGGACAGGGCGTCGGCATGACCGACGAAGAGATCTGGCAGATCGTGACCTACATCCGGAGCCAGGAGGTGAAGGCGCCAGCCAATCCCATAGGCAATGCCGCTCACGGCAAGGAACTTTTTTATGGCGATGCCAATTGCTCGCTCTGTCACATGGTCGCGGGCAAGGGCGGACGGGTCGGCCCGGAATTGACTTCCGTGGGCGAGTCGCGCACCCGCGAAGCGATCATCGACTCAGTGCGCGATCCCAGCCGTCGATTGGCTTGGGGATTGACCGAATCCACGAAAGAGTTTCCCCAGGAGTACGAGACGATTACGGTCGTGACAGCGGATGGAAAAGAAATAAAAGGCGTAGCGCTAAACGAAGACAATTTCACCGTGCAGATGATGGACACGAGTGAGCACATCTATTTGCTGGAGAAAGACAAGCTGCGCTTATTCAAGAAGAGCAGGGAATCGATGATGCCGACCTACAGCGACGATGCTCTGAGCGACAAAAATCTCGACGACATCGTGGCGTTTCTGATCAGTGCAGGTGCGAAATGATGGTGCCGCAAATGCCCTTCCCATCCGGCGATTCCGGCAGGCCGCACACACCACTTGGCGAACTTCGCGGCAGTCCTTTGCGAACTTCGCGGTGTAACACCTCTGACCGCAAAGATCGCAAAGAGTTCGCGAAGAGCGCTAAGAAGAACGCCAATAAGAATAGCTTTCACCGTTTTGTCTTTCTTGCGTATATCGCAATGGCGATATCAGGAGCAGGACAGGCGCAGGTGACCTCCGACCGCCTCGTTAATTCCACGAAAGAACCTCAGAACTGGCTGACCTATTCTGGAGATTATTCCGGCCGCAGATTTACTACCCTCGATCAAGTTAATACCAAGAACGTACACTCGTTGGCAGCCAAGTGGGTCTATCAGACCGGCGCGACGGGGAAGCTTGAAACGACTCCGCTGATCGTCGATGGCATTCTCTACGCGACGGCGCAAGACGATCGCGCCTTTGCTCTCGATGCGCGGACCGGTCGCCCGATCTGGATGTATCAGCACCAGCTTCCCAGCGACATTCGTCCTTGCTGCGGCCGGGTGAATCGTGGCCTGGCGATTCTGGGCGACAAAGTTTTTCTCGGCACCCTCGATGCTCATGTGATCGCACTCGATTCCAAAACCGGCAACGTGATCTGGGATGTCGTCGCCGCCGATTATCAGAAGGGATACAGCTTCACCTTAGCGCCGCTGGCGGTCAAGAATCTCATCATCATTGGCGTTTCCGGCGGTGAGTATGGCGTCCGCGGTTTCATCGACGCGTATGACGCCGACACTGGTGCTCGAAAGTGGCGTTTCTACACGGTACCGGGGCCCGGTGAACCTCGACACGAAACATGGGAAGGCGATTCATGGAAGGTTGGCGGCGCGCCCGCCTGGAACACGGGCACGTACGATCCGGCAGCCAACCAGATCTTCTGGCCGACCGGAAATCCTGCGCCTTCGAATCGCGGCGAGGGGCGCGCCGGAGACAATCTTTACTCCAATTCCTTGCTGGCGCTCAATGCCGATACCGGCAAACTGAATTGGTATTTCCAGTTCACCAAACACGATGAGCACGACTGGGATGCGACACAGGTTCCCGTCATGATCGATCTGGAAAGCAACTACGGCGGAAAGCGTTTGATCGCGCAGGCGAACCGCAACGGGTTCTTCTACGTCCTCGACCGGACCACCGGCAAACTGATTTCTGCGAACGCCTACGGCAAGCAAACCTGGAGCAGCAGCAAAGACGCGGAAGGCCGTCCCGTCGCAAACCAAGCAGCTTCGCCAACCCTCCAGGGCCACACGGTCTGCCCCGGCGCGCTGGGTACGACCAACTTTATGGCTCCTGCTTACGATCCCCAAACTGCGCTGTTCTACGTCACCGCGCGCGACCAGTGCGATATTTTCTCGACCGCTCCGCAGCCTTACGAAGCTGGACACGCATATTACGGCAGCGCATATTTTCCTTCGGAAGAAGCCGAGCCCTACCGCGGATTTCTGAAGGCAATCGATCCCGTAACCGGCCAGAATAAGTGGAAATTCGAGCACACCTCTCCCACCTGGTCAGGAGTGCTCTCGACCGCGGGCGGTTTAGTGTTTACGGGCGATGCGGAAGGAAATTTCATCGCCCTGGATGCCGCCGCAGGCAAGCCCTTGTGGCATTTCCAGATGGGCGGCGCGGTTTACGCTGCGCCCGTCGCCTTCGCAGTGGATGGAAAGGAATATGTTGCCATTGCCGCGGGCAGCGCGCTCTATGCCTTTGGCTTACCGTAGCAGACTGCTATTTGAAATTCACCACCACCCCGGTCGAGACCCGCAAGTTTCTCTCCTTGTTTTCGAAGCCCTGGACCAGAGTGTCATTGAACGCTGTTCCGTAGAACGAATTGAGATTGAGACTGGTGCGATACCAATCCAATTGCAACGGGCGCAACGAAAACCGCCGGGAAATCTTGTAATCGACTCCCGCCCCGAATGCCATCGCAAAGTCCGTAAAAGTCGCCCCTACGGAAGAGACCGGAAAGGGACTGGTGCCGATGGGAGCACTCGATTTCAGCGTCCCCGCGCTCAAACTGGTGCGGTTCCAACCGAATAATGCATGGATGAAGGGCGTTATTTTTTTCAACTTGCGGTAGGAAACGGCCGGCCCCGCCATAATTGAATACGAACTGCCGGTTGGAATTCCCGTAACTCCAGTTCCTGCCAGGAACGGATTGGTAAGGGTTCCGCTGAAATCGATAACAGCGCCGACCCATGAGTTCACGTTGTATTGTCCCTCAGCGTTCCATCCGTTGAAATCGGTTTGCGGTATGAGCGTCCTCGGGTAGAGGTTCAGGTCGGTGTCGAGAAAGGTCGCATTCAGATTGCCCAGGCCCGCGTAGATGAAGGAATATCCTCCAAACACTTGCACCATCGGGACGACAAGGGGCGGCGCGGGAGCTGCGGGCTCGGGAGTCGGTGGTGCTTGATCAGCAGAAGTCTGGGCCGCCGGGGCCTGAGCAATGGCACACGAGCAAATGAGGACGACAATACCAATTATCGCGACAGCAATACGAATCATCTGCAGCTTTCTCCGTTTGGGATATTTTGCCTGAAGCTATGCACCCGCAAAGAATCTCCAGTCCCGCCATGCGCGAGATCCTGCCGGCAAATTGACGTGTGAAGCAGATAGGAAGATGAAAGCGGATACCTGGGTTGCAATGGCTTCGTAAAAATCTATCGGCTCCGGCCTGGGTCGCACACCAAAAAGCAGTTCTCACGATACACCATTCCAGCCTGATGAGGCATGTCTGGGAAAAGATCACCATCTTCCCCCTGAGTCTCGATAGCGCATCTCGCGCCGTGAATCAGATCGGGTCTTTCCTCTCGGAGTCTTTGGCCCAGTTGACCAAATCACGGCTTGGTGGCCTACTGGCCAGTGCCGTTACTGGCGGCAGATAGCCGCAATCACGTCTGCCAAGCGCTACTCCGCCAGCGATCTGTGGACGGTACGTGCTTCGCTCATCTATGTGGGTCATTAAAAGTTAAAAAATCAGGAGGATCCGATGCGCAATTTCTCGTCTCTCCGGTTCTCAGCCATCGCGCTCACGTTGCTTGTTTCCCTCACGGTTGTTTCCCCGGCGGGCGCAACCAACGGTAGCCGCGCGCTGATTACCTCAGCTGTTAATGAAAATAGTCTGGTCACGCTTAGCGGAAATACCCGCCCGGAAGCGATCGCAGCCAACGATCGCGGACGCGTCTCCGATGATTTCGTTCTCCAAAACATGCAGCTCCAGTTGCGGCGCCCCGCCGAGCAGGAACAAGCACTCGAAGCATATATCGATGATCTTCAGAAGCCCGGTTCCTCGAACTACCACCAGTGGCTGACGGCGGCCCAATTCGGCGCACAATACGGACTCAACAAGTCCGATCTGACCAAGATCTCCGCCTGGCTCCAGGGCCATGGATTCACCGTGAACCTCGTCTACGCCAACGGCATGGTCATCGATTTCACGGGCACGGCCGGGATGGTTCGGCAGGCGTTCCATACCGAGATTCACAATCTCAACGTAAGAGGCGAGATGCACGTCGCAAATATGAGCGATCCCCAAATCCCGGCCGCATTGGCGCCCGCAGTGGTTGGCATCGGCCAGTTGAATAACTTCAAGCCGAATACGATGTATGTCAACAAGAGCAACTACACCGTCGTGGAAGATGGATCCACCTACTACCTCGTCGTACCAGCGGACCTGGCGACGATTTACAACTTGAATCCCCTTTTCGCAGCCGGCACCACCGGCAAGGGCCAGACGATTGTGGTGGTGGAAGACGCAAACATGCTGAGACAGGATTGGGTCAGCTTCCGCTCCATTTTCGGTCTCAGTTCTTACACCTCCGGCAATCTCGAATTGGTACATCCAGCCTCCTCGGGGACCAACAACTGCTTCAACCCGAGTATTAACGGCGACAGCTCCGAATCCTCCATCGATGCGGAATACGCCAGCGCATCTGCTCCGGATGCGACCATTGAAATGGCAACCTGCCAGGACACTTTCACCTTCGGCGGCTTGATTGCGATTGAGAACATTCTCAACGCCGGCTCGCAACCCCCGGCCATTGTCAGCATGAGCTATGGAATTTGCGAGGTGACCGGTGGTGCCGCTTTGAACGCTCAGTTTAACTCGGCATTCCAGCAGGCGGTTTCGGAAGGCGTCTCAGTATTCGTTTCCGCGGGCGACGCCGCTGCTGCCGGCTGCGGCCGTGGCGAGCCCACAACCACGACTGGTATCGGCGTCACCGGCTGGGGCGAAACTCCCTACAACGTAGCCGTCGGCGGCACCGATTTCGGCGACAGCTACCTCAACGAGAACAGCACCTACTGGAGTTCCACCAACGGTGCAACCTACGGTTCGGCGTTGTCGTACATTCCTGAAGTTCCCTGGGACGATTCCTGCGCCAGCGATCTGATTTCTACTTACGTTGGCTACCCAACCCCATGGAACTTCTGCCGCTCCAGCTTCGGCACGGAATTTTATAACAACGTTGGCGGCAGCGGCGGTCCCAGCGGATGCGCCACCGGTGCTCCTTCGATGCGCGGAGTGGTTAGCGGCACCTGCAAGGGTTACGCGAAACCGTCCTGGCAGAAGGGATTCGGCGTCGTCAACGACGGCGTCCGTGACATTCCCGACGTCTCACTGTTCGCCGCCAATGGTGTTTGGAGCCACTATTATCCCTTCTGCGATTCCGAGTACGCGCCTTGCACTGCGCCTCCGGTGGATTGGCCCGGCGCGGGTGGAACTTCTTTCTCGTCGCCAATTCTGGCCGGCATGCAAGCGCTGATCAATCAAGTCAACGGATCCCGCCAGGGTAATCCCAACGTCGTTTTCTACCAACTGGCTGCGAATGAGTATGGTTCCAGCGGAAACTCGGCTTGCAACTCGACGCTCGGAAACGCCGCTGCGAGCAATTGCGTCTTTTATGACGTCACGCTCGGCAACATGGATGTCGACTGCATTGGCAACGTCGATTGCTACGTGCCTTCCGGGGGATCGGTCGGTGTTCTCTCAACCAGCGACAGCTCCTACCAACCGGCTTACAGTTCGGCCCCAGGTTGGGACATGGCCACCGGCTTGGGCAGCGTGAACGCCTATAACCTGGTTAATCAGTGGTCAACCGCGGCTCCTAGAGCTGCCGGAGACAAATAACAAAGAAAGAAAACTAAACTGAGGTTGCCCCGTCCTTCCCGCGTTTTTAGCGGGAAGGACGGGGTTTTTGACGTCTGGCATAAGAATCCCAGTCAGCCCCGAAGTCGAAAGCCACGTCAACGCAGCTTCTACTTCTTCCAACTAAGGTCTTCTCCTCCGCCGGCGTCGTGTCGAATCCGTAGATCAGTGTGCCTGCGCACTAAAAGAACTCCTGCAATTTCACATTTCTCTCTGCCGGAAAATCCGAACGCTCACGCCGACCGTATAGAAAGAGTGGGCAAGCGTGAGTGCGGAAGAAAATTTCCAAACACTCAGGACTTAAAGGAGAGAAAAGTGGAAAAGTTGAACGAACTCATCAAACGCGGCTTCTCACGGCGCAAATTTCTGGCAGGAGTAAGAGCCGGCGCTGGAGCAATCGCTGGGCTCAATCTCGCCGGCTGCAGCAACAATCCCGTTCTATCCCCTGTAATCACCCCAGGTTCGTATTCTTATACAGACGATGACATTTTGAACTTCGCCCTTAATCTCGAATATCTCGAAGCCCAGTTTTATCTCTACGCGGCAACAGGAGCGGGGCTGCAGGCCCCCGACACAACCGCCGGTTCAGCCTCTCCCTACCAAACCGTGGGAACCGTCACAGTCGGCAGCGCCGCGGCCGTCCCCGGCCTAACACCAGCACAACAGCAGATCATCAACGAGATCGCCTACGAGGAGCAGGAGCACGTTCGCTTCCTGCGTACAGCACTGGGTTCGGCCGCGGTTCCCATGCCGGACATCGATCTTTCATTCTTCGGTCCACTCGCCGAAACCGCCAAGATCACCACATCTGCGACCGGATCGGGAGCTTTCAATCCCTTTTCTACGTTTGATTACTTTCTCGTCGGAGGCTTCATCTTCGAAGATGTCGGTGTGACCGCATACTCGGGCGCAGCTCCGCTCATCAGCCCAGCGGGCGTAGTCGCCGGATATCTGACCGCCGCAGCGGGAATTCTCGCTGTCGAGGCCTACCACGCCGGCTACATCCGCACCTCGCTAACCGCGGGAGCCATCGCCGCAGGATCGGAAACAGCATATCCCTATCTCAGCTCTGCGAATCTAGTCGAAGACCTTCGCGCGGCGTTGACCGTCGGAGACAGCGCAGCTCCGTCGACCACAGGATCAGTCGAAACTTTATTGACCCTCCCCACCAACCTGACCACTCCGAGTTCAATCGTTCCGGCCAGCCCTACGACTGCGGTGGGATTCGCACGCACCGTCAACCAAGTTCTTCACATCGTCTACGGTTCGGCAACGGTCGGAGCGAAAAGCGGCGGTTTTTTCCCCAACGGCATCAACAGCATCTTTGCCACCACCACCGCCTAGGTGGAACTTATTTCAAAAGGATAAAAATTCATGGCAAATAAAGAGACGCAAGTTCTGGACGACATCGTCGAAAACAATCGGCGCAGGATACTGACCCTCGGCGTAGCTTCCCTGGCTGGATTGGCCGTAGGAGCAAGCGCAATCCGGGCAAACGCAGCCACCACTTACTCCGACTCAGACATCCTCAACTTCGCGCTGAATTTGGAATACCTTGAATCGAACTTCTACTACCTCGCAGCCTTCGGAACCACCATAGACGTGGCCAATGCCGCATCCACCGGAGCGGGCGCGCCGCAAATCACTCTGAACGCAACCGTAGGGACGCCTGGTACGGTGACCGGAGGCAGCAAAGTTCCGTTCACCACCATCCCCGTCGCTTCTTATGCGATTGAGACCGCCATCGAAGAAGGCAAGCACGTACAAACGTTGTTGTCTGCTCTCGGCAGGGCCGCTGTCGCCCAGCCAGCCATCAATCTGGGAACGTCTTTCCCAACACTGGCGACCGCAGCGGGCATTCCCAATGGAGCTGCGTTCACCCCCTATGCCAGCGACGACGATTTCCTGGTCGGTGCCTACGTATTCGAAGACGTGGGAGTCACCGCTTACCATGGGGCTGCGCCGCTGCTCACCTCATCGTCAAACCTGGCAACCGCCGCCGGAATTCTTTCCGTCGAGGCCTATCACGCCGGATTGATTCGCACCGCCATCAACGCCATCGACCCAACCGGCACAAGCATTGCCGCCTACACCAATATGATCTCCACCCTGCGCGCGACGCTTTCGCAAGCCGGTCTGCTTGGCGTGGCTCCCAGCCCATACGACTCCAACCCGGACGACTACGGCTTGGCGACCTTCTCGGTTTCGCTGGCGGGTGCAGCCAATGCAACCGCAACTCGCATCACTGACGCCGATCCTACTAACGTGATCGCCTTCGCCCGTAACCCCACCCAGGTGCTGAACATCGTCACCGGCGGCGGCGCGGTCAAAGGCACGACAGCGGTTTCTCCAGCCGTCGGAGTCTTTTTTCCCGCAGGCATGAACGCCGGACCGAACGGCTTCAAATAGAAACGGCTTGAAATAGAAGCAATGAACAACACAGTCGAAAGCATCCCGCGAGGCAACCTCCGGGAGCAATAAAAACAAGAACCCGATTTCTGACCCGGAGGACCACCGATGATAGAAGGCCTGTTCCAACCCATGCACTTGCTGATCATTGCCGGAATTGCATTATTGATTCTCGGCCCCAAAAAGCTGCCCGAACTCGGAAAAGGAATGGGCGAAGGCATCCGCGGATTCAAGGCCGCCATGCTGGGACAAAGATGAAACGCCAACTCAACCGTCGGCGACTGCAAAAGCTTCCGAAGAAAAATTATAAGGTTGTGATTTCCTTCGTGTTCGCTTTGTGCCTTTGTTGGTTGGATGGTTTCTCAACCAGATGCAACCCGCATCGGACGCCAGTTGACGACCAATCCCATTCCGTACTAATCTGCAATTACACCGGAAAGGAGGTGGTCGAATGACAAGTTCTGAATGTGGCAGTAGTTGTGGGAGTCTAAGACCAGGTGAGGTGGCTGCGACTTAGAGCTGGTTGCTCTAAGCGGGGCTTTTGGCGTTAATTTGACAGCGGCGCCGAAGGCTACAGTCCGCACACTAGCCGGTGAGTCGGATGGAGTGGCTGCGTTGGTCACGCAGCCCTTCGGTTGGCGGGTTTGGAAGTTTCGCTTGAACGCCCGCCGCCTTCAAGTCCTGGCCCGGGAGTTGCCGTAGAGGCCACGTAGAGTGACCACCTCTTGGTCAATCCTAATCAGTCCACCGGACGGTCCGCAGGTTCGCAAGAGCTTGCGGGCCGTTTGCTGTTTCAAGAGTCAATTTTCATCACCGCGGCTGGAACCTCCCTGGCGCCATTCTGCGAAGGATGAGACAATGCCGCCAGAGTCTCACTGATTACTGTCCTGACCCTCTAGCCGCCTCGACGGCCAGATGGAGCTCCTGCTCTGCAGCCCGCAGATGGGTTTTTGCAGCCTCGGCGTGGCCTCCCATTTGATAATGGTTCGCTGCCTGGACTTGTTCAATTTCGTGGATCGCTTCATGCACGTTTTGACGAACCCTTTCAATTTCATGCCAGTCATGAACCCCTTGGGCAACGGCGATGCCGCCAGCAAACGACAGGCATCCGGAAATAACGGCGATAGCAATCGATTTCTTCATCATCTTCCTCTCGACACTTGTGGATTTTAGTCTCGACAACGGGGATCATTTACAACATCCGCGCACTATAAATGTCCCGCCAGCATGAAACAAGTCCGTTTGGGGTAACCTTTGGCCATGTCCATGGCGCAGATAACGTCAGCATCGTGTGATCTAGCTCACGTCCGAAGCGCCAGCGATAAATATAGAGTCGGTGCATGCGCAGCTTTTCCATCCTCACCAACCGCAAGCGCGCCCTGGTCGCGCTGGTGCATTCGATTGTTTTCCTGCTGATCGCCGTTCGACAGATGCTTGCCGCGATTCCGGTACATGGAGTATGGGCTCCGCAGACCGTGGATCCGGGAACCTGGATTCTGTATGGCATTTTCGCGATCGTCTCCGCAATTCTTTTATGGCTTCTCGTCATCTCCCGCGGAGGGATGGAGGAATTCTATTTCGCCTTCTGCGGCGCCAGCGCGGGCTCCGGCCTGCTGTGCACCGCGGTCGGCGATCAGGCATTTCATGCCGCCATCTACATCCGCGTCGCCATGCTGATCAGCGCGGTGCTGGTGGAATTGCTGATCGTCCGCACACATTAGTCCAGAAGTTTAATGCAGCGGGGGCTGCGTTCTTCGGCGCGATTGCAAAGGGTTGACGCACCATAAGCAGGTTCACCCCTTGGCCGCGACACGCAATCGCAGTATGCTTACCCCTGTGCGACATCCGGGAGACTCTTTTCTCGAAGAACAAAATGAAAGACGGCGTCTGGCGGCCAATTATGCCGCCATGACCGACGGCGAGCTGCTCAAGCTGGCGCGCAATGCCGAATCGCTGACGGAAGTGGCCTGCGACGCACTCGAAGACGAACTTGAGCGGCGGCAGCTCGATTTTCCCGAGGACGATTCCGAATTGCCCGACCGGCAGCAAATGGAGTTTCGGGAACTCGTCACGGTGCGCCAATTTCGCGATCTACCGGAAGCATTGCTGGCAAAAGGCAGCCTGGAATCGGCCGGGATCGAGTGCTTTCTTGCCGACGAAAACCTGGTTCGCCTGGACTGGTTCATTTCCAATCTCATTGGCGGCATCAAGCTCAACGTCCACGCGGCGGATGAAGCCAATGCCCGCGAGCTCCTCGACGAGCCGATTCTCGAGGGCCTTTACGTGCAGGGCGTCGGACTGTACGAGCAGCCGCGGTGCCCGAAGTGCCAATCGCTCGATGTGAACTTTCAGGAACTCGACCGGCCAATCTCCTACATGACTGCCTTTCTTCACGTGCCGATTCCCGTACAGCGTCCCGCCTGGCACTGCCAGACCTGTGATGCGGAATGGGAAGAAGATGCCGCTGAGTAAGAAGCGGACACCCTGCTTTTTACTAGCCTAGCCACTTGCCCTTCTGTGTCCGACTGGTATGTTCCCTTAAGTCATCTGGTGATATCGACTCCCGCTCGATAGAGTCCGCATTAAGGACCTCGCTCGTTGAGCGTCCTCTTGAACACTCCCTTCGAGAGGTGAACCGATGCCTTGCCGCCCGACCGCTCCGGGACAAGTAAAGGACCTGCAACTCACCAAAGTTTCGCGGCGCCTGCGTGTCGCGGTTTTGCTTGCCAGCCTACGCTGGCTCACAGCCTGCTCAGGAGTTTCAACCGCGGCACCCAGCCCAGGTTCGAATACCGGATCGCCCGCGCCGCTCACCATATCAAGCACGTTACCGTCAGCAACGGTCGGCGCGAGCTATGATTCTGCCCTGAAAGTGAGCGGGGGAACGGCGCCGTACACCTTCTCGATGTCTTCCGGTCAATTACCGTCAGGAATTGCCCTCGGCGAAAAGACGGGAACCTTCTCCGGCATGCCGGCCGCCGCGGGTGACTTCAGCTTTCGTGTTTTGGTGGCTGACGCCAGCGGGGTTTCGAAACAACAAGCTCTGCAACTCACGGTCTTGAATTCGACCAACAGCGGCGGCAGCGGGACCGGCAGTGGAAACGGAGGTGGGTCCGGCAGTGGAGGCTCTGGCGGCAGCGGTTCCGGAGGATCTGGTGGCACCGGAAGTGGTGGCGGAACATCGATGAGTTCTTTCTCGAATTTGCAGCAAAGCGTCGGCTGGGCAGATTACGGCCAGGGACCGCCCGATTTTATCGATTGCTCGCCCTCGCCGTGTGACGGCATCACGTTTTCCATGCAGCAGGGAATCAGTTCCCCCTCAATGAGCGGATCTTCCACACAGTTCAACCTGGGCGGCACCGCCGTTTATACCGACGCATTGTTTAACAACCATTTGATCGGAGCGCTTTCGTCGCAAGGCATGCCCGATAACAATCACACGCTGGTCCCTACGCTGACCAGCTTCACCTACGACGTTTATTTCTACGGAACCAATCTCGAACTATCGCAAGCAGTAGAGTTCGATGTGAATCAATTCTTCAACAGCATGGGCTTCATCTGGGGGCACGAATGCCGAATTGCCGGCGGCAATGAGTGGGATATATGGGACAACGTAACAGCACACTGGATTCCAACCGGTATTCCGTGTTATCCCGTGGATAATTCCTGGAACCACGTCACCATTCAAGTGCAGCGCACGGCGAATAATCAACTGCTCTACGAATCCATTTCGCTCAACGGCGTAACCAGCACCCTGAACCAGTACTACGATCCCGGTTCAGCGCCGTCGAATTGGTACGGCGTCACCATCAATTACCAGATGGATGGGAATTATGAGCAGTCGCCCTACTCGGTTTATCTGGATGAGCTGACGTTTTCTTACCAGTGAGCGTGCCGGGGCGGGTTAGCGGCGTGTGCCGTAATCGTGCGTTCTTCGCGGCGTGTCTTCGCGAACTTTGCGGCTTGAGATTTGCAGATTAAGAAGGCAAAACCAACCGCGATGTTCGCAAAAGCTGCCGCAACGCAAACTCCGTGAAGCAATCCGCAACCAACGAATTCAGGACACGCCCTCTGTTGACTCAGCCCTGCACGCGAATCTAAGATTCGCAGGGTATGCCTGAAGATCAGTTTCCCATCGGACGGAGCATCTCCCACTATCGCGTGCTTGAAAAACTGGGCGGCGGGGGCATGGGTGTCGTCTTCCGCGCTGAAGACACCAAGCTGCGCCGTTTTGTCGCCCTCAAGTTCCTGCCCGAGGGAATCGCCAATGACGAGGCTGTTTTGGAGCGCTTCCGTCGCGAAGCGCAAGCCGCCTCCGCCCTGAACCATCCCAATATTTGCACGATATACGATATCGATGAGGCGGATGGCCATCCCTTCATCGCGATGGAACTGCTGAAGGGTGTGACGCTCAAGCACAAGATCGCAGGCATTCCTTTGCCAATGGAAACCATTCTCTCCGTCGGCATCGAAGTTGCTGATGCTCTCGATGCGGCCCAGTCCGAAGGCATTATTCACCGCGACATCAAACCGGCAAATATCTTCATCACCGAGCGCGGACAAGCAAAGGTGCTCGATTTCGGCCTCGCGAAAGTGATTTCACGAGGCAGCGGCGAAACGGTCACCGGAGGAGTCGCCACACAAAACGAAGTCAACCTGACCAGCCCTGGCACGACGCTCGGCACCGTCGCATACATGTCACCCGAGCAAGCCCGCGGCCGCGAAGTCGATGCGCGCAGCGATATTTTTTCTTTCGGCCTGGTGCTTTATGAAATGGCTACGGGACGGCAGGCGTTTCCCGGCGGCTCATCGGCAGAATTGTTCGACGGAATCCTCAATCGCGCTCCGGCGCCAGTGGCGCGCGCGAACCCCGATGCTCCCGCTGAGCTGGAAAGAATCATCGGCAAGTGTATCGAGAAAGATCCCGACCTGCGCTACCAGCATGCGGCCGACTTACGTTCGGATCTAAAGCGGCTCAAGCGAGATACCGAGTCGGGACGGCGCGTGCCTTCCGCCATATCCGAACCGCTGGCTGCAGTGCCTGCAACTTCAGGCTCGAATACCGGGATCCGGCCGATCTCAAGTGCAGTTCCGATCAGCGGCTCACAGCCGGCACACTCCAGCAGTTCGGCAGTGGTGACGGCGGCAAAGCAGCATAAGTTTGGAGTGGCAGGCGTTGGTGTGCTTGTCGTCGTCCTCATAGCTGCGGCTGGGTATGGCGTCTACTCCATGCTGCGGCATCCGGTTGCCATACCGTTCCAGAACTTCACGGTCACCCAAATCACAAACTCAGGCAAGGCCGAACTCGCGGCCATCTCTCCCGATGGAAAGTATGTGCTCAGCACTAGCAATGACAACGGAATGCGCAGCCTGTGGCTGCGCAACGTGGCAACGGCCAGCGATACGCAAGTAATTCCGCCGGAAGCCGCCGCTTACCGCAGCCTCGCATTTTCTCCCGATGGAAATTACATTTATTTCCGAAAGGCGCAGAACGCGGTCAACAGCGACTACAACCTTTATCGTGCTCCGGTGCTGGGCGGCACGCCGCAAGTGATTGTGCATGATATTGACAGCGACCTTGCATTTTCTCCAGACGGCAAGCGCATCGCTTACGCACGCGATAACGATCCGGAAGTTGGCAAGTACCGGCTGCTGAGCGCCGATCTCAGCGGCAACGACGAAAAAATTTTGCAAATCGCTCCACTTGTGGGCGGCGCGAACGGCCCTGGTTTTATGGCGTGGTCTCCAGACGGTCAGGAACTGGCCTTGGATCTGTTCCAGCCGGATGATCAGGCTCTGGGCGCGATCGAGTTGTTCGACGTGAGCAGCGGAAAGTCACGGCGGCTCACAACCTTAACCGACAAGCTGCCCGCTGAAGTAAAGTGGCTGTCAGGGGGCCTGCTTGTTATTTATCAGCAGGCTGGCCCACAGTTCAACCGCCCGCAAATCGGGTTTATTCCAGGGGATGGAAGTTCGGTCCATCCGATCACCCGCGATACGAATCGCTACGCCACGCTTACGATTTCCGCCGATGGAAAAAGCATAGTCTCGGTGCAGCAGAAATCCTCGGAGAATCTTTACATCCTGCCGGGAACAGGCAGCCAGAATGCGGATGTGAAGCCGCTATCTTTTGGCGAGGATTTAAGCGGCTTCAATTGGGCCCAGGATGGCAGCCTCCTGGTGAATGATGGGGCGCGCCTGCTGCGCGCGAATGCAGACGGTTCGAATCAAACCCAGATCATTCAGGATGCCACTGCGAACGTGTTCAATTTTTCTCCGTGCGGACGCGATCACATCGTTTTTTCCTGGGCTTTCAAAAGCAGCATGAATAAAGCTAATATCTGGCGCGCGCACGCTGATGGTTCCGGCATAACACAGCTCACCGACGGCAAACTCGACTTGTCGCCCGTGTGCACGCCCGATGGGAAATGGACTTATTTCAATAGCCGCCAGGCTCGGCGAATTGAGCGAGTTCCTTTGGATGGCAGCGGGAAGCCAGAACCCATTCAAGCCAGCGCGGTGCCGAATAGCTTTCTCGTTGGTGGCTTGACAATTTCTGCCGATGGAAAAACGCTCGCCTACCTCGTGGAGATTGTCGACGCCGAAACACAACGCGGCCAGGAGAAGTTGGCGCTTCTGGATCTTGGTTCGTCCGCGCCGCGGCTGATTGATGTGGATCCGCGGATCACTCAAGGTGGACTGCAATACACGCCGGATGGGAAAGCAATGGCGTACCCTGTTAGACAGAATGGCGTGGATAATCTCTGGATTCAGCCGCTCGACGGTTCTGCCCGCAAGCAGATCACGAACTTCACCTCCGAGCGCATCACCGATTTCAGCTGGTCGCCGGATGGAAAAAATCTGGGCGTGCTGAGAAATCATTCGGAGTCGGATGTGGTGCTGCTGCAAGAGGCCAAATAAAGCGCATCTCGACATCAGCGTTTTTGGAGAACGATGAGTTCCAGCGAATCGGGCGCTAGCGCATTCGACAACGTCAAACTCTCTCCGGTGCGTGATTTTTCCTCGACCAGGCCTAGATTGTGTGCCTTATCGATTCGATAACGCTTTACGCTGTAGGCCTTCTTTCCCCACGGCAGATTGTCGATGGTCAGGTTGTACCCGGCGTTGTCCCGATAGGCAACATCCGTCCGCCGCGGCAGAAATTTCAGCTTCGAAAAGTCCAACGAAGGCGGCAATGCCTTCGAAACCTCCGGCGGCACTTGCATAGCGTGCATTTGCTTGGGAATTTCATAATTGCTGATCAATATCTGCACCGTGCTTCCGTTCGCGGAGCGTCCCGCAAGCGCAGCAAGGCCGAAAGTGTCCGCGCCTTGGACCGCCAGCCGTCGCGGCGTTCCCAGCATCCTGCCCATCGCCTCAAATGTATAGGATGTCTTGAAGCCCTTGCCATTCAGGTCGAACAATCCCATCCACGCTGCATCGCCGCGATAGAACATCGCGTGATCCATGGGAGCGTCCTGGAAATAAGTTAAGGCTGCGCCGATGAATGCGGCATTCTCCATGCCCCGAAGTCTGGCTTTCGCTGCCTCGGTAAAATCGGGCGTCAAATTCCATTCAGAAAGAATGCTCTCGGTCTTGTTAAGGCCGCGCGCATCCAGAATTTCGCGAATGCTTTGCGAAATCCGCACTCCATCGTAAGGATCGGCGGAACGGTCGGCATAAGTGTGCCACGAGTAAAAATCCAGGGGCACTTTGTGCGCGACGCAGTAATCCATGAATCCCTCTCGATAAGGACCGGGGTTATACGAGAAAGCGATTGCGTCGCCGCCCACTTTGAGTTTGGGATCCACTGACTTTAGCGCCCGCGCCGTTTTCTCGTAGAGCGAGTAAAACTGCTCGGGTGTCCCGCCCCAGAACAAAGCCTCAGGCTCATTCCAGAACTCCCAATAGCGGATATTGTCATGGAATCCGTTTGCCCAGCCCTGGTTGTAATGCATGGCAATATGCTTCACGACGTCGGCGAATTTGTCGAAATCCGGAGGCGGTTCGATTTGCGCGCCCCAACTGCGTCCGATGCGGTAATAAACTTCAGCTCCGCTGGCCTTGATCGCGGCGATCACTTTGTCCGTGGGGCCGAAGTTGTAGCTTTCTGGTTTTTCCGGGTCGGCGGACCAATCGGGGAAAATGATGCTCGCGTTGCCGGTTTTTACTACGCCAGCGCGTTGGGCATCATCAGGAATAAGCCATGCGAGCAGCGGGTCCGTTAGCTTGAAGTGCGAGTCGATGTCTGTCGGCCCCATCACGTCGTGGGTGCGAATCTGCAAGACTTGCAAATTTCGATATTGCTTCACGAGATTGGGTAGGCCCGCCATGATTGGGCTAGGGGGACCATTCAGTCCTTGGAACGAACGAATCTCACCCATCAAGTTGCCGGCATCAACGTGCAACGAACGGAAAACGCTATTTGCCGTGTCTTGAGAGAACGCAACCGAGCAGAGCATGAAGATGCAGAAAAAAGTGCCAAACAACTTTTTCATTTCGTAAACTCCCCCAATTGTGCAAACCCTTTGCGGATCACGTCTATCGTATCCTCCGCCAGCTTCAGCCCAGGCAATTCTTCCCGCGCAAACCAGCGAACCTCAGCCGCGTCGCTGGCTGCGGCGAGATCTCCCGCAACCCGGCGGCAGAGAAAATCAATCAAAACATAATGATATTGCACCCGCTGTTGCGGATTGCGCAGAACGCGGTCATAAACGCCGAGAAGTTCGATGGTTTCGACAGCCAGTCCGGTTTCTTCGCGGGCCTCGCGAACCGCGCCTTCGCGAACCAATTCGCCGACTTCGAGTACGCCTCCAGGAATGGACCACTCGGACTGCAGCGGCGGATGCGCGCGTTTGACCAGCACAACGCGGTCGCCTTCAATGATGATGGCGCCCACGCCGATCAGCGGAACTTCAGGAAACTCGCGTTGCATGTTTGCGAGGATTCTAACCCATGTGGCCGGGTCGAAAATCATCCACCACAAAGGGCACGAAGTTACAGGAAGAAAAGCTCATTCACTAACTTCGTGCACCTTAGTGTGCCTTCGTGGTTAAAGATTTTGGTTTCCGCCGTAGGTCAGTGTCTCTGTGGTTAAATGGTGCTGTCTATGCCCCTCGAAGAATACAAACGAAAGCGTCGCTTTGATGAAACGCCGGAGCCGGCCGGCAAGATCGAACCTAAATCCACCCACCGCTTTGTCGTGCAAAAACACGACGCCAGGCGGCTGCACTACGACTTCCGCCTGGAAATGGAAGGCGTGCTGAAATCGTGGGCGGTACCCAAAGGCCCGTCGCTCGATCCCGCGGACAAACGATTGGCAATGCAGGTGGAAGATCATCCGGTTTCGTACTTCGATTTCGAGGGCAACATTCCAGAAGGAAATTACGGCGCGGGCACGGTGATGGTTTGGGATGTCGGCACGTGGGAACCGTTATCTCCGGTTCCGGTGGATGGGAAATACAATCCGGGTACAGAAGCCGAAGCCGTTGCCATGTTGGCGAAGGGCGATCTGAAATTTCGGCTGCACGGGAAAAAACTGAATGGCGACTTCGCCCTGATCAAGATGAAAGGCCGCCGCCCCGGTAGTAAGGGAACTGAATGGCTGCTGATCAAGAAACACGACGACTATGCCGTCGAAGGCTACGATATCGATGAGTACGATGGCTCGGTGCTCACGAAGCGTAATCTCGATGAGATCGCTGGCGATGCCGGAGCACGCGAGTGGAAGAGCAGCTGCCCGGCTGCTGGCCGTGGAAAGTTGAAAGCCGCGTGGCTGGCGGATGCCGTCGCCAAACTCGACAAGAAGAGAATGCAGGAAAAAAACGACGGCAAGAAGCCCGCGGCTAAAAAAAAACAAAAGAAGTAACGACTGAGGACTCAGAGGAACGCAGGGCAAGTCCGAAGGTGCGCGCGTCCGATCCTCTCGCACATAATGACATCACATCTCAGGCGCGCCTTTCCCAGGTGGCCCGATCCTTTCTGCCCTCCGTGGTGGAGAGTTCTTCCAGGGCGGCTATACCCGATGCCAGTCCCACCAAGCGCCCCATGCCAGCGGCAATCTATCCCATGCTTGCCACATCGATTGATAGGCCGTTCGACGGCCCGGACTGGCTCTTTGAAATCAAGTGGGATGGCTATCGCGCAGTCGCCTTCATCGAAGGCGGCAACGTTCGTCTCGTCTCTCGCAATCAGAACGAACTTACCCATCGCTATCCTGAACTAAAAGATCTGCCCAAGGCCGTCAAAGCGAAAACTGCAATTCTCGATGGCGAAGTGGTGGCGCTCGATGACGAAGGTCGCCCTTCATTCGCCCTGATGCAGCAGCGCACCGGCTTTCGTCCCGGCGGAAAACGCGGCCCCACGAATACCCAGGTTTCCGTGCTCTATTTCGCATTTGACCTGCTCTATCTCGATGGATATGACTGGCGAAAAGTTCCGCTCGAATCCCGCAAGGAAAAACTAAAATCGATCATCGTTCCCGGAGACTCGCTGCGCTACTCCGATCATTACGAGCAGCAAGGAAAGGCCTTATTTGAACTCGCCCGCGAAAAAGATTTGGAAGGTATCGTCGCCAAGAAACGCGAGTGCCCTTATCAGGAGCGGCGCAGCAGCGATTGGCTGAAGATAAAAATTCGCCATCGGCTGGAATGCGTGATCGGCGGCTACACCGAGCCGGAAGGCAGCCGAGCACATTTTGGCTCGATCGTACTGGGGCTTTATGACAAGCGGGGCCGCCTGATTCATGTAGGACAGGCGGGCAGCGGGTTTACCCGGAAATCGCTCGCCGAGATCTGGAAGCTGCTGAAAGAGCGCGAGACGAAACAGAAGCCATTTTACGGCGAGGTGGAAGCTCTACGGAAAGTATTTTGGGTCAAACCCGACCTTGTCGCCGAAATCGAATACGCCGAATGGACTGAAGGGGCAAGCGGTGGCAGCGGCCCCAAGCTGCGTGCGCCCGTTTTCCTCGGGCTGCGCGACGACAAGGATCCGAAAGAATGTTTGTTGGATGAGAAAAGTGAGTAATTGCGAAATTGAGTAATTAGGAAATTCAAGAAAGCGTGGCAGCGAACCTTGGGTTGTCAATTACAAAATTACGCAATTACCCCATTCCTCAATGGTTCTACTTGATGTCTTTCATGGGCAGCATCGTTCCATAATCGTGCCCACTAGGATCGACGGCCCGAGCGACTACGGAAGCAAATGCATCCCTCAGCTCGGAATATTTCGCCACCAGCGCCTTCATCACCGCCACATTGCTTTGGTAAGTCTTGTTGGAATCGGCAATACTCGGCACCTGATATTTGACGATCAGATCAAGATCGCTGCCCACCACTTCTGGAAAAAGCTCGGTCAGCTTGTAGGTCGCAGCTCCAGCGGTAAGATCAACGGTTTTGCCATCCTCTGGGAAGTCGGCGGGTTGCACTTTCTGCGAATCGTCGTAGAGCTTGTCAGTGGCGGCCGTGCTCATAAACGGCAGCGGAGAAATTAGGTTGCGCGCGACCACGTAGTAGAGCCAGGCGTTATGCACTTCGCCCTTTTTCTGGAAGCCTTCAGCCTGAGTGATGAACCAGTTGCTGTCGTGACCGTTGAAGCGCGCGTCTTTGATATAGAGGCCACCTAGCTTCCAGTCCGAACCCTGCTGCTGAAGAATCTCCGAAACCGTATATGCGCCCTTTGGCGAAGGCGCCTCGACGATGGCGACACCATAATTTCCGGGAGCGAGGCCGTTCAGGTAAAAAGCCGCGCTATCGGCAGTCTGTCCGTTTCGCCCGAAGACCCCACAGAAGAACTCTGCGTGCGGCACCGTCGCGGTGCCTTGCGCAGTCAGAAGAAATGGCGGACGTGCTGTCGGCGTCGCGCCGGCAAGGGCCGCCTGGTTCGCCGTAATCGTAGACTCGATCCCGGAAAAATCGGCGGTCAGGGCAGGGATCGAACTCTGGCGAAGAGCGGTGGCGTTGTTCTTGACGATTAAATCGTAGTAATGAAGGGCGGCATTGGTCAGCGCCGTGCGAGTCGCCGCATCCATGTCGCTGGAGCTCTCACAGTTCGTCTGTGCATGCGCAATCGAAGAGCACAGGGTCAGCAAAACCACCGTGGCAATGAGACTGAGCCGCGCCATGTGTGCTCGGAACAGGAAGGAACGGTTGCCGAAGGGGTAACGCCTGAAACTGAATCGCTTGAAACTAATTTGATCGAAGCTAATTTGATTAGTCACGTTCTTGCTCCTAAAGCACATTATCGC
The DNA here is from genome assembly GCA_963784095.1 of uncultured Acidobacteriaceae bacterium. Classification (GTDB taxonomy): domain Bacteria; phylum Acidobacteriota; class Terriglobia; order Terriglobales; family Acidobacteriaceae; genus Sulfotelmatobacter. The sequence continues at coordinate 296,980 of CAWAQC010000012.1, read as the reverse complement.
GCATATATCCGCCAACCTGCCGCTTCCCTTTGAGATGCCAAATGGAAGCCGCTAGCATATAAGGATCGATCGAGACCTGCTTCGCTCAAGACCGGGAGCCTTTCGCGGCTCCTTCGAGGTTCCGAAGTTCCTCCTGCAAGAGTCCTCCCTTAATACGTTCTATCGAGTATAAGTACTGGCACCACAGTGTGTGATTGGCAGTTGCCCGGAGTGCTAAAATCATCTAACCCTGCGAAATCGCAGAAATTGAAGGGTAAAACCGTTGCAGTCAGAAAAGAGAATGCCGGAGCGATCGGGAGGCTGGCTGAAAGCGGCGCTGATAGCATGTGTACTCTGTCCAGTGCTGCAGGCACGCGCCGCCATCCAGATTTCCGTCCGCACTGAGACCCATACCAAGCAAGCCCAGGTCCGGCCGCATCATGCTCATAGGGTAGCCAAGAAGCCGCTGCCGCCGTTGCCCTCAGGCCCGCGCGGGCCGGTGCCCCAGGTTCCTTTGGATGCTTTGCCGGCAGTCGCCCCGGAAATCGCTTTTCAGAATGGATTGCTGACTATTACGGCTGCGAACTCCACACTCGGTGACATTCTTCGTGCAGTTCGCAAGCAAACCTCAGCCGATATTGACGTGCCGGCGAACGCCAATGAGCGCGTTGCCGTCCATCTCGGACCGGCTCCGCCGCGCGAAGTAATGGCGGACTTGCTGAACGGGTCGCATTTCAACTACATCTTGCTCGGATCTCCCGAGAATACTGACGCCTTAGTGCGGGTAGTGCTTGTAGCCAAGACCGGCCCGGATAATCCCGAACCGAATGCTCAGGCCAATGCCACACCCGCACCTGTGACGGCGAAGCCAGCTGATGATGCTGACGCGGCGGCCGACAACACGGTGGATGAATCGGTTGACCAGGCTGCAACCGAGGCCGACGAAACGCCTCCAGACGAGCCCGGTGTAAAGACGCCGCAGCAGATGTTGCAGGAAATGCAGCAACGTCAATTGCAAATGCAGCAGCAACAACAGCAGCAGAACAATGGACAAGTGCCAGCATATCCTCCGCCGGGCGGCGTGGTGCCCCAGCGACCTCCGTTCCAGCCCCAGCAGCCTCAGGATCAGTAGAAATCTAGCGTGGAACGCGACGACCCTGCACGCCGTCCTTAACGCTCGGTGCTGTGCTGTTGTAGGTTTTGTCCGGCTGGTTGTTTTATGGTCGGTTGCCGACCCGGTCGACACGTGTCTGCGGAATCGGTCTGTGGGCTGCAGCCACTTCATTTTCAGGCTGGTCCAGCATTTTCTGCAGCAGGTTCCAGTCGTGCGTAACATCACTCTCAGAAGCCCTAGGAACGCCTCGTTTCAACTCCGACCGCAATCGCGCCTCAAGTAATTCCTGAGCGAAGGCCTTGGCCGCTGCATTCGAGAACAAGTTGCTGTCGGAAATCCCTACGTCCAATATTTCCGCGCCCTTACGAATCCGCAGAACCGGACGCCCATCGGCGTCGAAATCCGGAGTGGCATTACGCAAAAGCCGACGCACTTTGTCAGAACGCATGAGACTCCATAAGCCGCTGTCACTGTCTCCCGACAGATGATTCAGCTCCAACTGGTAGGATCGCCGGTCTTCAGACCCAAGCGGTTTTTCCAGATCCCGGCCTGCGCCGTAAACCAGAGCGTGCCGCGCCGGATCGAAGTGTCCCGCCCCGGTTCCCACATAAACCGCTGCCACACAGCCGGCAAAAATCGGGCTCACCACCGCGCTGGGCACGATATATTTTTTCGATCGAAAGAACGATTCCACGATCCCATGCACCGGCTCGCTCCGCGCCTCAATCCCCGGGACCTGCGGAATCACATATCGCGACAATCCCACCTGCGGATGCCGCGAGCCGTACTTGATCAAAGCCTTGGCCATCTGCTTCGGTGTCGCAATCCCAACATCGGCGACGAAGCTGCGATGCAGCGCCTTCGGATAATAAAAGTTGATGACACTTTTGACGAAGTCCGCGCAGTTGCGCGATACCGTGTGGAAGTGCGAGTGGTTCCGCAACGAATTGTATTTCGTGATAAAAGCGGCGTCACGTTTCGCCGTGGTTTCAATTTTGAATGCGTACACCGTGCGGTCATACGATGTTCCTACTAACTCGTACCAGTTCCCACCCGGAGTCGTTCCATTTGCCCCGTCCGGCGCTACATTTTCCAGATGCTTGCGCCGGTATTGATCGCGCAAGAAGTTCACCAGCTTCGGATCGGCATAAAGCGGAATATTGTCGGCATCGTCAACTGCATAAAGATAAGGAATCAGCGGAATCGCGATCCAGTCATAGCCGTCCACTCCGTTATAGCGGCTGATCACGGCGCCCAATTCACCCGGCTCACAGGAGCGTAGCTTGAGGGGAGTTTGGGCGCAAACGTCGGAGAGATAAACTGCCGCATGTCCCGTAGCCGTAAAAAATCCCAGCTTGCCGTAAGGCTCTTCCAACAGAAGCGTGGCGGACGCGTGCGCCAGTCCGGCCGATGCCACAACCAAAGCCAGCAAAATGCCCAGCTTGCATCGAATTGTCCGGCCGTAAGACATACTTATCCCTAAAATGAACCGCCTAATAAGAACCCGCAATTCAAAGAATAGTTGCCACTTATCGTAATTGCGAGTTACCGAAGTCAATCAGCCATCTGCATTCGGAAGTCTTCAAAGCCTCTTCTATCAAACGAATACGACAGCATGGCGACGCCGATGCCAAACGTTCGTGAATACCTCGCAAGAGGTATTAAAACCGTATCGATTTTATTTCGCGGGGTGCCACCGCTTCGCTGAACCAACATAAATATCAGGAATGTTCGCGGGCCCAAGCAGGTATCCGCTGTATGTTCCGGTTCCCGGAGGCCCGCTAATATCGTTTCGCTCGATCACCCGGTTCCGAACAGAGGCTTCGTCTATGCTCCGCAGTATCAGTGCCATCGTGCTCTTCGCCGTTGCGACCTTTGCCAGTTCAGTTCTGGCTTCCTCCCAGGTCACGCCTTCACAAACTGACGCAAGCATACAAGCGCCGGCCAGTTCCCCCGCCGCATTCGTCTATGTCTCGAGCCAAAAAGGAAGCAACTATGAAGTCAGCGGCTACAGCGCCGCTTCAAACGGTCAACTTACGGCGATTTCAGGATCACCGTTTCCCGCGAATGCAAACTATCTCGCGCTGAACAGCAAGTATCTCTTCGGTTCCAACGGAGTCGACATTTACTCGTTCTCGATCGCATCCGATGGAGCGCTTACGCAAGTCGCCAGCATCAACGCGCGAAACTACAACCAGAACGAGTGCGGAGGCCCGGAGAATCTCTTTGTCGACCGCACCGGCACGACCTTGTACGATCCTGATTTTCTTGGAAACATCTGCGCGAATAATGCATATCAGGCTTTCAGCATTGACAATTCCACTGGAGCGCTCAACTATCTCGGCTCCGCCGTCGCCAGCCCTGCCTTCAACACGCCGCTAAGTTTCATCGGCGACAACGTTTACGGATACAGCTCCGACTGCTATCGCGACAGTCCCGGCCTTTTTGGATATGCGCGCGACAGCGAAGGCAACTTGACCGAGACGACTGTTACGGCGCAGGTTCCCGCTGCTCCGGCGGGCGATTTCTACTGCGCATATCTCTCTGCCGCGGATTCGACCGGCCACGTTGCCATTCCCCTCATGCCCATGAGCATGTCAACCATGCAGCAGGCAGGTCCGTCGCAGATCGCCATTTACACTGCCGATAGCTCAGGCAATCTCACGACCTCCAGTACGGCCGCGAATATGCCAAAGACGTCAGTCACCAGCGTTACAGACATTCGCATCTCGCCCAATGGCAAGTTCATTGCTATCGCCGGAACCTCAGGCCTGGAAGTTTTCCATTTCAATGGTGCGAATCCAATTACCCACTTTACCGGGCTGCTCGCGACCGGCGAGGTAGATCACGTGAAGTGGGACGACGCGAATCATCTTTATGCGATCGGCGCCTCGGCAGGAAAATTGATGGTGTTCGGCGTGACCTCGACTGCCGCACAGCAAGCGCCCGGCTCGCCTTACGCGATCAGCAGTCCTCAGAACATGGCCGTGTTAGCGAAATAGTTCGGGGTTGAGAAACTTGAAAAGCGGCCAGAAGGCTTGGAAGCGGGCTTAGAATGCCCCACTCTTGCAGCGGTCTTTAGATCTTGTGCTTTGCTGCAAGGGTGGGGAATTTTGATAGGTATTAAAATGAGGCGGAATTTCTAAGCGAGCTTTCGCAGAGCCCAAGCCCCAGTCTCGCGGACCACCTCATCCTCCTCGTCATCGGCAACCAACTTCTTAAGCACGGGAAGAAATTTCTTGTCACCGCTGTTTCCCATGGCAATCACCGCATTGCGGCGCAGGCCGGCACGTTTGGCGCGCCGCACCGGAGAGCCACGAAAAGCCGCGCGAAATTCCTCGTCGTTCATCTCGGCCAGCCACTCGAGTTCCGGATTCACCAACTCGGGACGCGGTCGAAATTCAGCCGCACTCGTTGCCGGAGCTTTTCGGTTCCACGGGCACACATCCTGGCAAATGTCGCACCCGAAAACATTACGGCCCATGCCCGAGCGAAGGTCCTCGCTATCGATCGCGCCGCGCTTCTCAATGGTCAGGTAGGAGATACATTTGTTCGCATCCAGCCGATAGGGGCCGATAAAGGCGTCCGTTGGACAAGCCTCGATGCACCGCGTACAAGTGCCGCAGCGATCCGGCGCGGGGAGGCTGAGCGCTTCAGAAGCAAGATCGAGAGAAGTCAGGATCACTCCCAAGAACAGCCATGATCCGAGCGTCTGATTGATCATGCATGTATTCTTCCCGATCCATCCGATACCGGCATATTTGGCCACAACCCGCTCGACAATCGGCCCGGTATCCACGTAACAGCGCGTTATCGCATCCTGTTGCGACGTCATGCCTCTTAGGACGGTTTCCACCTGCCGCAATCGTCTCATGACGGATTCGTGATAGTCATCCCCGCTCCAGGCGTACCGCGAGATCCATCCGCAGCTTTCATCCGGCATTTGCGTGGAGTACGGCTGCGAGGTGTTGTAGTTGATTGCGCAAACTACAACGGTTCTCGCCCAAGGCGCCGCATAAGCCAAAGACGCCCGCTTCAATCGTCCCTGCTTATCGCGCGCTTCGAGATATTTCATTTCGCCGCCGCGGCCCTCGGCAATCCAGCGAGGAAAATATTCCAGCTCTTTCGCGTCAGTTACCGGAGCGAAACCGACGAGTTCGAAACCTGCGTCGACTGCGGCTTTCCTGACAATGTTCGTTATTTCAGAGGAGGTAGACATTAAGAACAGATTTTCAAATAGACAGCGCCACTAGCTGCGAAATTCACGTCCCGAATTGGAAAAGTCACAGCACTTTCTCGGCGGCATGAACATTTCCTTCTCGTGACCAGCGTATAGGCTTTTGGCGGGAGAGTCACGCAGCCCTACGCCGTGCATCTCTAAAATTTTGCCTCAGGAGAGGGGTTCGAATGCCACCACTCAGCCGCTGCACCATGCCTAGCATCCAAATTTCCGTGATCAACGAAAGCACCATTTTGCGTGAGAACGACGTTACTCCGGTTGTAGCCGCACTTCAGAAACAAGTGACCGACGATTTCTGCCCCGTGTGGGGAACCAACGCCGAACTTAAGCTAATCGCCAAAGGCACACCGCCGCCGAACGGAAGCTGGTGGCTGGTACTGCTTGACGACTCCGATCAGGCGAATGCATTGGGCTACCATGACCTAACCACCGAAGGACTTCCCATGGGCAAGGCGTTCGCGGGAAGCGACCTGAAAACCGGCTCATCTTGGACCGTCACTGCCAGTCACGAACTGCTTGAAATGCTGGGCGATCCCAACATCAATCTGACAGTGTTCGCGCAGAACACCAATACCGCCGGGATTCTCTATGCCTACGAAGTCTGCGATGCCTGCGAAGACGATAGCCTCGGCTATAAAATCGACAGCGTTCTGCTGTCTGACTTCGTCTACCCGGCATGGTTCGAAAGCTTCCGCGGCGAGGGATCAACCCAGTTTGACCGCATGAACAAAATGCACAATCCGTTTGAGTTGCTGGCCGGCGGATACATCGGCATCTTCAACGTGTCGACCGGAAGCGGCTGGACGCAGAAAACCGACCAGCGTCCGACGAATCTAGTTCATCGCGGGGCCGTGGGCACGCGCCGCGAACGCCGCGCTGTCCCCCACGATCAGTGGATTAACAGCCTGCCGCAGAAAAAGATCGTCAGCAATGCGCAAAGATACAGCCAGCAGTTGGAGACCATCCAGCAGCGACGCCAAGCAGCTTAGATTTCTCCCCTGGGCAATCCACTCACAGCCCCGCGCACCCGGCGTGGGGCCTTTTTGTTTTGATCAATCGCTGCCGGGGAGGGGGTGTCTCAGAGAAACGTGCCCAAACATCAGGCAGGGATCACATCAGATTCCCAGCTTCTTCACTTCCTCGTTGTAATACTTGCGGTAGAGAATGTCCCACTCCTGCGAGCCTTCAAGAATTGTCCGCTTCTGGCTTTCGATTTTTTGGCGCGCCGCCTGGTCGATTCTCTCTTCGTTATTGAGGAGATCTTCGAGAATTTTGCGAGTTTCCTGGCGGATGGTGTTGGGATCTTCGATAAAGTCGACTTCATCCATTTGTTTTAGAGCGTCGGCAACCGCGCGCGCCAGCACATTCACTTTGTCGCGGCTCAGTCTCACAGAACCGCCTTGTATTTGCGGACCAACTCGCTTTTCACTTTGCGAAACATTTCCTGATAGTTGGCGCCGGTTTTGTTCATCTCTTCGGAGTAGGCCTCGAGGATGACCCGCACTTCGTCATTGATGCGGTCCTCGAGGGTGAGTTCTTCGAGCAGGGCGGCGTGCACGCGCTCGGTAACCTTGGGCACAGCCGAGGTTTCGATGGCCTTGGCAGCAATCAGTTTTTTGGTAACTTCGCGGGCCAGAAAGCCCACATATTCCTTGGAAAGAAGCATGTGCGGATAAATCGCCGATTTTCAGCGATAAACTTTGTATATGAAGCGTAAGTGTAACACAACGAAGCGGCGAGCCGGCTGGGCAGTGCCCTAATCCGTAATCTTCGCGCTCTTCGCGGCATTTCTTCGCGATTTTCGTGGTTTAAGATTTTTTGATTTGACTGATTTCAACAAAGACCGGCTGCTCTTATCTAAAGCTCACGTAAATGCCGCACCGACTTTCGGATCAACCGGGTTACCCCGAAAGCAATTCCCATCTATATCGCCTTACGATATAGTATGGGGTCGCGGCGGATCGCGGCACCTTATCGGCGACATGAAAAAGCTAAGCTTGTCGGACTACCAGGCATTGGCGGAATTTCGTCATCAAATTCGCCGCTTCCTTCATTTCAGCGAACAGGTGGTAAAAAAGGCTGGTCTCGAGCGGGGCCAGTATCAACTCATGCTCGCCATCAAGGGCATACCCGCAGGCGTTCGCCCGCGAATCCGCGAATTAGCTAACCGGATGCAGATCCGCCATCACAGCGCCGTAGAACTGGTGAATCGTTTGGAGGCTGGAGGCTTCGTCCACCGCACTCGCGCGAAAGACGATCGCCGTGAAGTGTTGCTTGCGCTCACGGCCAAAGGAGAAAAGGTTCTGGGTGAACTGGCTCTCCATCACCGGGATGAGCTGCGCACAGCCGGTCCCGATCTGGTGACTGCTCTCCGCCGCATTATGCGCGCAGGTTCGAATTAGTGGGTCCGAGCCAGCAGGTTCAAATCAGCCGCCAAACCCGGACAAAAGTATCTAAGCACCAGTCATATTCTAAGCACGACACATGAGCGCCGAACGTACAAAGCTCAAATCCCGAGCAGCACGACTCCTCAAACACCCTTTGATCGACAAATATTCATCGATCGTTCGAGGGGATTTGACTGAGGTGTACGCGCGCGATCTCGGTAAGTGGCTCATCATCGCACCTATCATTGGGCTGACTACCGGCTTGTTCATCACCGGACTCGTGGTCATCATTCTGGGGAAGATGTGGCCACCGATTTTGCGGTACTACTTGAATCATCATTGGAGCATCGTCCCTGGCTTGGTTCTGGCGTTCGTTGTTACCGGGCTCATCATGCAATTTCTTACCCCGGATCCGAACCAACACTCCACGGAAGAAATTATTCGCTCCTACCATGAACACGAAGGGCGTGTGGATATTCGCTGGTTTGTGCCCAAGATTTTGGCAGCGATTACCACAGTTGGATCGGGCGGCAGCGCTGCGTTGGAAGGACCCAGCATTTATGGAGGCGCCGCCATTGGATCGTGGCTTTGGACCAAGCTGCGGCGGCTGCGGCTTACCGAGCGTGACCGGCGCATTGTGTTGATTTGTGGCGCGGCGGCTGGCATGTCGGCGGTATTTCGCGCACCCCTCACGGGAATCGTTTTTGCTCTCGAAATGCCTTACCGCGACGACCTGGCGCATGAGGCGTTGGTGCCATCGTTGATCGCTTCGGTAGTCTCATTTGTCACTCTCAGTTCATTTCTTGGTGCGGCGCCGATTTTTGACTTCACCGGTTGTAACTCCTTCACGCGGGTGGATGTCTATTGGAGTGCGTTGTTGGGTTTGATCATCGGCCTCGTCGGAATGGTATTTGTGCTGATCTTTCGCCGTTCGCGCAGGTTTTTCGTACATTGGCCCGCACCGCACTGGTTGAAGCTTGGTATCGGGGGGTTGGGAACGGGTCTCTGCGGAGTTCTTTTCTTGCATCTATATCCGGGCCATCTTGTGCCGCTCGGGCCTAATTACGATGCGGTTGGGGAAATTCTCGGCAAGAGTCACACCACCACCGAACTCCTCGTTTTTAGCGTGCTCAAGCTGGCGGCGACGCTGTTCACGCTGGGCGCGGGCGGAGTCAGTGCGATGTTCGTGCCGCTGTTTCTGACCGGTGGAAGTGTTGGAACGGCTTTCGGCCAGGCCGTCGCGCACACGTCTTGCCTGAATCTTTACGCCGCCGTCGGCATGGCCTCATTTATCTCTGCCGGCTACAAGACTCCGCTCGCAGCTGTTGTATTCGTCGCCGAAGCGACCGGCGGTCACGCGTTTGTTGTTCCTGCTTTGATTGGAGCGGCGGTCGCATACGCTGTTTCAGGCGATGCGTCGGCCTCTGCGGATCAGCGTCTGCACGAAGGCGAAAAGGTGCACGAAGTATAATTTGCGGTCGATTGCTTTGAATGGATGTAACCAGTGAACGTTGATGCTATTCGCGAATTCTGTCTGCCATTTCCGCAAGCTACCGAGAAACTGCAATGGGGCGACGAGTTGTGCTTCAAAATCGGCGGAAAGATCTTCGCCATGCTCGGTCTGGACAATCCAAGATTGTGCTTCAAGTGTTCTCCCGACAACTTTGCGAAGTTGATCGAGCGCGAGGACATCCGCCCTGCACCATATCTAGGACGATATAAATGGGTAATGCTCGATCGACTGGATGCGATTCCTTGGAACGAGCTGCGCGAACTGATTCAGCAGTCGTATGACATGGTAGCCGCGAAGGCGGGCAAACATAGTAAGCGTAAAGGCATTAAGAAGAATTCGCGAAGCGCCAAGGTTCGGATGCAGAATACCCGCAGGCCAAAAGTTCACTTCAAATAGCTCGTCCAACCTACCGCAAGAGCCGCAGTTGGGTCCCTGAGGTTGTCAAAGAGCCCTCAGATCCTGATTTGACTCAACTTACCGCGGTCGGCTAGCCTCAAGAGTCCGCCCATTGCCGGACGCCTTCGATATCTTCATGGGATCCCGAAACAGAACATGCTTTCCGTGGCTGGTGGCGTGCGCGGTCGTGTTTGCGACGGCATCAGCAGGGGCGTCTCCGCAGCCGGTGCACGCTCAACATGGAATGGTGGTCAGCGTTCGCGAACTGGCGTCGCGCGCGGGAATCGAGATGATGCAGCGTGGCGGCAATGCGGTCGATGCCGCAGTAGCTACCGGGTTTGCCTTGGCGGTGGTGCATCCGGCGGCGGGAAACCTTGGTGGCGGCGGGTTTATGCTGCTTCGCATGGCCGATGGCACGTCCCATTTCATCGATTATCGCGAAATGGCGCCATCTGCGGCCAAGCCCGACATGTATCTCGATGCCCAGGGAAATGTGATCGAGCAGGCAAGTATTATCGGTTACAAGTCAATCGCGGTACCAGGATCAGTTGCGGGAATGGTTTATGCCGAGCAGAAATACGGCAAGCTCGGTTTGAAGCAAGCGATGGCGCCAGCGATCCGCTTCGCAAAGGACGGATATGCTCTCAGTTGGCAAGAGGCTCGCGACCTTCACGATAAATACCTGAGCCAGTTTCCCGAATCACGGCGAATTTTTCAGCGCGACGGCAACTACTACCAGGCGGGTGAGATTTTTCGGCAGCCTGATTTAGCCCGAACTCTGGAGCGGATTGCAGCCAAGCCCGACGATTTTTATCACGGCGCGCTAGCACGAGAGCTGGCGGCAGCTCTGCAAAAAGGCGGAGGCCTGATCACCGCCGCCGATCTCGCGCACTATGAAGTCAAAGAACGCGAACCGGTTACCGGCAACTACCGTGGGTACGAAATTATCAGCGCGCCGCCGCCCTCTTCCGGAGGCACGGTTCTGATTGAATCGCTGAATATTCTGGAAGGCTATGATCTGGCGAAGATGGGCGACCGTTCATCGCAGTCCATCCATTTCACCACCGAAGCGTTTCGGCGCGCTTTTTTTGACCGCGCAGAATTCATGGGCGACCCCGACTTTGCGAAGGTCCCGGTGGCGCAGCTTGTGGATAAGAAATACGCCGCGGCTTGGCGCGATTCGATTGATCCGGCCCGCGCCAGTCCCAGTTTGGCTCTGAAGCGTCCGGCGGTTTTCAACGAGCTCGAACAGTATGCCGCGGCTCATCCGCAACCCCGGGAGTACCATGAGGGCCAGCACACAACTCATTTTTCTGTAGTCGATGCAGAAGGAAATGCGGTCGCAGTCACCACCACAATTAACGACTGGTTCGGCTCGCACGTCACTGCCGATGGCTTGGGATTTCTTCTGAACGACGAAATGGATGATTTCTCTTCAAAACCGGGAGTACCCAATTCCGATAAATTGATTCAGGGAGCGGCGAACGCGATTGGGCCGGGGAAACGTCCGCTATCGTCGATGACCCCGACTATCGTGGCGCGCGGCGGAAAGCTGTTTCTGGTGTTGGGTTCCCCGGGCAGCTCGAAAATTATTACCACGGTCGCGAACGTTCTGATGGGCGTAGTCGACTACGGAATGAAGATTCAGGAGGCGGTGGACGCGCCGCGCTTTCACAACCAGTGGCTGCCCGACACGCTGTATGTTGAACGTTATTTTTCTCCAGACACGGTGCAGGATCTGGAAAAAATGGGCTATCACGTGCAGTTCGGTTTGCGGGAAAATTCGGACGCAGGCGGTTATTGGAGCGACGCTGAGTGCATCGCTATCGATCAGAAAACTGGCGAGCGGCTTGGCGCCACTGATTATAGAAGCAATGGGAGTGCAGTGGGATACTAGGGAATTATCGATTTCGTGATTATCGATTGTTGATTGAAAATCACAGCGCATCGCCACAATCGCGCTTTTCAATCACACAATCAACAATCACGAAATCAACAACAGGCAACGCGCAAGGACTACGCATGGTGAAAGCGGTATCAACTTATTTGTATGTGAAGGAGCGGCTGCATCCGGGCATTCTGGATGGCCTCGCCCGCAATGGCGTCCAGGCGATCGAGATTTTCGCGGCACGGCAACACCTCGATTACGCAAACCGCAAGGCGCACTTGCGGGAGATTGCCGACTGGTTTCGCGGCAGCGGTGTTCCTCTGAATTCAGTACACTCGCCGCTCTACGCCGATTACGACTGGGGCCGCACGGGAACTCCTCCGATTAATTTAGCCTCCACCGATCGTGCCGCACTTGTCGAAGCCATGGATGAGGTCAAGCGCTCGCTCGAAATCGCCGAGCAGATCCCCTTCCGTTTTCTCATTCAGCATTTGGGATTGCCGAACGAGAGTTTCAGCGAGAAAAAATTCGAGTCGGCAATGACTTCCATCGAGCACCTGCGCGCATTCGCCAAACCGCTGGGAGTCCGTATTCTGCTGGAAAATATCCCGAACGAACTCTCCACCCCGGAAAAGCTGATCGAAATGATTCACACGGCTCATTTCGATGACATAGGAATCTGTTTCGATTTCGGCCATGCTCACATGATGGGTTCGGTCGACGAAGCGTTTGAGATTCTCAGTAAGCTGATTTGCTCGACACACGTTCACGACAACAAGAAAGACCGCGATTCGCACTTATGGCCGGGTGAAGGCACCATCGACTGGAAGCAAGCCATGGAACTGCTGCGGTCCGCTCCGCAAAGGCCGCCATTGATGCTGGAACTGGAAGGCGATGAGAAAGTGAATCCGCTGGAAAAGCTTTCGGCCACATTTGAGAAGTTGGAAGCGGCTTAAGAATTGAATGATCGGGCCATTGAGTCATGGAGTGATTGGCCCGTGAGCAGTTGATATGGCGGTTTCAATCGAGGCATTAACTCAAAGGCTCGATGACTCAATCAACTATGTCTCCTGTAACCACAATTGCAGAAATCGGCAAGCACGAAGGGAACTCAGTCACCGTTCGCGGCTGGCTATACAACCTTCGCGAGAGCGGCAAGTTATTGTTCCCGCAATTTCGCGACGGTTCCGGCGTGATTCAAGGCGTAGTACCGAAAAACGCCGTCACCCCGGAGATATTCGAAGCCATAAAGACATTGACGCAGGAGTCTAGCGTGATCGTTGAAGGCAAGGTACGCGCCGATAAGCGCGCGCCCGGCGGTTACGAACTTGACGTAACCAATGTTCATGTGGTGCAGCGTGTTGCCGAATCCGATCCGTATCCGATCACGCCGAAAGAACATGGCACTGAATTTTTAATGGAGCATCGCCACTTGTGGGTGCGCTCACAGCGGCAGGCGTCAATTTTGCGGGTTCGTGCGGAGATCGTGAAAGCGGTCCGCGATTTCTTCGACGAACGCGGATTCACGCTGACCGATTCTCCGATTCTGACTCCCGCGGCTTGCGAAGGCACCAGCACGCTTTTTCCGGTGGATTATTTTGACGAGCAAGCATATCTCACCCAATCTGGCCAGCTCTACATTGAAGCGACTGCAATGGCCCTGGGCAAAGTGTATTCATTCGGTCCAACGTTTCGCGCCGAGAAATCAAAAACGCGCCGCCATCTGACCGAGTTTTGGATGGTCGAACCGGAAATCGCCTACGCCGAACTTGACGATCTGATGGATCTGGCCGAAGGACTGATCAGCTTTATGGTGAAGCGTTGCGTGGATCGGCGGCGCACCGACTTGCAGGCCATCGGGCGCGATATTTCGAAACTTGAAAAAATTGAGCCACCGTTTCCACGTATGAGTTACGACGATGCGGTCAAGAATTTGCAGGAGGGATTTGCCAAAGGCGCGCTCGAAACCAAATTCGAGTGGGGCGGAGACTTTGGTTCGCCAGACGAGACTTATCTTTCGGCACAATTTGACAAGCCTGTCATGGTGCATCGCTATCCCGCGAAGGTAAAGGCTTTTTACATGGAACCTGATCCGCAGCGTCCCGAGTTGGCGCTGTGCGTGGATGTGCTCGCACCCGAAGGTTACGGAGAAATCATCGGCGGATCGCAGCGTATGGCTTCCCATGAATTGCTGCTGCAGCGAATTCACGAGCACAATCTTCCCGAAGAAGCTTTCAAGTGGTATCTGGATCTACGCAAATACGGCAGCGTGCCGCACGGTGGCTTCGGCATGGGCATTGAGCGCGCGGTCGCGTGGATTTGCGGACTAGAACACGTGCGGGAGACAATACCGTTTCCGCGGATGCTCCACCGGCTGTACCCCTGAAGGTAGATTGAGTCACGGAGCGATTGAGTCGTCGTGTGATTGAGAACGAGTAGAAAAGTAGGTTTTCAATCGCCCAATCGCCCGATCGCTAAATCGCCAAATGTTATGACCACAATCACTGGCACCACAACCAATATTGTTCCCAAGAAGATTCGTGTCATCGGCGTTCCGCTCGACCTTGGGCAATCGCGCCGCGGCGTCGACATGGGGCCTTCAGCGGTTCGTGTGGCCGGGCTTGAGGCGCGGCTGGAAGCGCTAGGGCATCAAGTGGAAGACGGCGGCAACGTTGCGGTTGCGATCCCTGAGCAGAAAAAAGAAGGCGATACCCACGCAAAATATCTGAAAGAAATCATGGCAACCTGCACCAAGCATGCTGAGCTGGTGCTCAAGACGCTGGAGGCCGGCAAAATTCCGTTGACTCTAGGCGGCGATCACTCCGTGGCTGCAGGGACGGTCGCTGGCGTGGCTGAATTCTATCGGCGACAAAATCAGCACATTGGCCTGATTTGGATTGATGCACACACCGATATCAATACACCCGAAACCTCCCCCAGTGGCAATGTTCATGGCATGCCGCTGGCCGCGCTGCTCGGCTTGGGTCCGGCGGAACTGCAGAATATTTTCGATTTCTCTCCGAAAGTGAGGCCGGAGAACTGCGTGCTCGTGGGCGTGCGTGACATTGATGCGGTGGAAAAAGAGAATGTCCGCCGCGCCGGCATCGGCGTCTTCACCATGCGGGACATCGATGAGCGCGGCATGAGAACCGTAATGGAAGAAGCTTTACGCATCGCCGGACGCGGCACTGCGGGCTATCACATCTCGCTCGATATGGATTGGATCGATCCCGAGGACGCCCCCGGCGTCGGCACGCCGGTGCGCGGTGGGGCGACCTATCGCGAAGCGCATTTAGCCATGGAAATTATTGCCGATCACGGACGCATGGTGAGTTTCGAGATCGTCGAAGTGAATCCGGTTATCGACGAACATAACCGCACCGCAGACTTAGCTGTGGAGCTGGCCCTGTCGGCCTTCGGGAAAAAGATTCTGTAAGTTTGGCAAGGTGCTTCAGGCAATACGGATCTGTGAAGCCTTCGCGCTGTTCGCCTTAGTAAGGTCAACCCTTTCCAATTGGAATTTCCGACCGCCTGAGTTGCGTTTGTATGCATCGTATAGACCTTGCTGCTCCTTCTTAAACAGCACGGTGTCCATTGTCCAGCGGTCCTCCCACTTCCATGAAGCCACACCCATCATGCCGCTGTTGTCGCGAATGGCGACCTGAATCTTGCTCTCAAGGAACACAATCTGCTGGTCGATGAGGTACTTCTCGCGGCACAATGTTCTGATCTGCCGATAGATTCCGAGCATTTCACTCGATGGTTCCAGCATCGTGTCGCTTGCGGGCTTTCGCCGCCTTAGCTTGGCGGCCTCACGGCAAACTGGTTGAGACTCCTCTACGAAAGCGACAGCTTTGTCCACTGCGTCGTCCAATTCCTGGGAAGTAACGTAGAATATTTCGCCGTTCTCCGCGCGCTTCTCGTCCAAGAGTTGGTGAATGTACCTCTCCAAGCCCGACGCGTGATCGGTTGGTATTTCCCTATATAGCTTGGGTTTTACGGGCGATCCAGTGGCAAATCCGCGCTTTCGGTCCCCGGGCGAGTTCTTCGTCCGGCCAACCTTGTAGCAATTGGAACCTAGTTGATAGCAGTAAACGCATGCCATAGAGCACCCTCCCAGAGCTTCGAGCTTAACACGATCTTTGCCTTTATTTCGCCTGGGACTATGGACTAAGCCTTGCCGGTGGTAAACGTGTACCTCCCCAGCGATTGACGCCTTGCTTGCCCCTCGCTCACACTAAATGGTCATGACGAAGCTTCGCGTAGGTATTCTTTTTGGCGGACGTAGCGGTGAGCACGAAGTTTCGCTGCTTTCGGCCGCGTCCGTCCTCAATGCCATCGACAAAGATAAGTATGAAGTCGTGCCGATCGGCATCACCAAAGACGGCCGCTGGCTCACCGCAACCGACGCCGAGAACCTCCTGCAAGGCAAGCTGGTAATCGAACCGCGCCATTTGCGTGCCGGCGATCCTGAAATTACGCAGCCCGCCGCCGTGCTGGCGCGAGGAGAAGCGGTAGTTGTCCCGCCTGAACCGGTGCGTCACCAAAGCGGACTTGTGCCTTTTCAAACTGATGCTTCGCTCCTGCGACGCGCCAGCGATCGGGCGATCAACGTCGATGTAATTTTTCCCGTGCTCCATGGAACGTTCGGCGAAGACGGAACCATTCAGGGTTTGCTGGAACTTGCGGACATTCCTTACGTGGGAGCGGGCGTGCTCGGCTCGGCTGCGGGCATGGATAAAGACATCATGAAATCTTTATTCATCGCAGCGGGCATCCCGATTGTGAAGCATGTAACGATTCTGCGCAGCGACTGGCAGAGAGATAAGAAAAAAGTCGAGAAGTTGATCGCAAGCAGGTTGAAGTATCCGATGTTTGTGAAGCCGGCGAATCTGGGATCGTCGGTCGGCATCAGCAAAGCACACAACGGTAAAGCGCTTGGCCCTGCGATCGAAGAAGCAGCTCGCTTTGATCGCAAGATCGTCATCGAGCAAGACGTGGGCGGAAAGAAAAATAAGGCCCGCGAGATCGAGTGCTCGGTGTTGGGCAACGACGAGCCGGTTGCTTCCGTTCCGGGCGAGATCGTTCCGGTGAAGGAGTTCTACGATTACAACGCCAAGTATCTCGACGAAGGTTCGGAGTTGATCATTCCGGCGAAGCTCACGAAAGCGGAAACCAAGAAAGTCCAGGAGCTTGCCATTCGTGGGTTCAAAGCCGTCGACTGCTCCGGTCTGGCGCGCGTCGACTTTCTGATGGATCCGAGCACACGCAAGATATTTGTGAACGAAATCAACACCATGCCTGGTTTTACTGCGATCAGCATGTATCCAAAGCTTTGGGCCGCTTCGGGGCTTGAGTACGCGGACTTGATCGACAAATTGATTCAGTTTGCCATCGAGCGGCACGAGGATAAGAAGAAGAATCAGTACAGCCGGTGACGATTATCAAGCGCCAAAATGGGGCGTTGTTTCTAGGCCAGCGCGGAAACAAATGCCGCTCAGGATGACAGGGTCAGTTACTGCCCCATCGACCTTTCCATAAACGCCGCCTGGTCGGATTTCATTTTTTTCAATCCGTCCATCGGCAAGTAGACCATGTGGCCGGCCTCGTAGGTCGCGAACGAAATATTGTTGCGGTATTTCTCTGGCAAGTTCAAATGATCGACGGTATAGTTCGCCGCGTAATACGGCGTCGCGAGATCGTAGTAGCCCTCCATCACGAGAACCTTCAGATACGGATTCTTTACAATCGCCTGGCGCAGAGCAGAAGCGGTATCGGGAAATCCCTCTCCGGCTGATCCCCAATCCCAAGTGTCGCCCGGTCCGCCGCGCGGAGCGCGCACGTTATAAGGCATGTCCACCTTGTATCCCAAATCCGTGCGCAAATAATTGTTGAACACAGAAGTGAACGGTGGACCGGTTGCCGCGCCGGTCGGATCGTAAAACGGTGTGTCGAGCAGGCCGTTCGGGTCTGGTCCGGTGTAGCGCGCATCGAGGCGTCCCACGCGCAATTTCTGATCGATCAGCAGATAGTGAGTAAACTTCTGAACGTTGATGCGCAAATTCGCCTCGTCGACAACTTCTTTGCTCAGCCCGGTGAAGCGTGCGAGTTGATCGATCACCGTTTGCCGCTCCTGCGGAGTAAGTGAATCCCCTTTGTCCAGCGCCTGCTCGTAATCGTTGGAGGCCCAGTGTTCTGCCTGTTTGCGCGCAGAGTTCATATCCTGTGCGAGATCGGGCGCAAGCTTATGGTGATACCCGGCAATCATGGTGAACGAAGGGATGAGGAAAATGTAAGGCTGATCGTTCGTAAAATTCTCCTCGAGCGTTTCGAAATTCAGCACAGTCGAGAGCAGCGTGATGCCGTTGAACGAAATGCCGCGATCGGCGAGATACCCCGCAATGCCTGCTGATCGCGTGGTTCCGTAGCTTTCTCCGAACAGAAAGAGCGGCGAAGCCCAGCGCTCGTTGCGGCTGATGTAAAGACGGATGAATTCGCTGAAGGCCTCAATGTCTCCCTTGACGCCCCAGAATTTCTTCAGCATCTCGGCGTCGGCGGCGCGGCTGAATCCGGTGTTAATCGCGTCGATCATCACGAGATCGCTCTTATCGAGCAGCGTGTAAGGATTGTCCTCCATGCGATACGGTGCGGGTGGCATGAAGCCATCAGGCTGGAGCACCACACGCCTCGGCCCGAGCGCGCCCATATGCAGCCAGATGGAAGCCGAGCCAGGGCCGCCGTTGAAGGCAAAGGTCAGCGGCCGCTTGGCGGCATCTGCGCCGTCGAGCGTGTAGGCGACGTAGAACATTTCGGCTTCGATCTTGCCGTCGCCGCGCTTGATCGGCAGACGTCCCGTGGTTGCTGTGTACTTTAAGATCTTTCCGTCAACTGTGATCTGATGGTGGGTAATGACCGGAGAGGTCTCGGTCATATCGAAATGTTCTTCTTTTCCTTTGTCTTTATCGGCGGAATTTTCTTGCGCAGAGGGTCTCTGCTCGGAGGCGGCTTCGGGCTTGGGGGCCTCTGGCGCCCTCTCGGCTGACTGAGTAGATGCTTGCTTTTTCTGGCTGGGTTTTGTCTGATCGCTTTGCTGGGCGAACGAGCTGGGAATCAAAACGCATGCCGTAATAAGGGTCAAGAACGATTTCACGTTGGCCTCTCGATGAAACATCCGCATTCAATTATGGGAGCGGGAAGAATTGTACACGCAGCGGCAGGAAATTTGCGGAAATAGACTTCCCTGGTAGTGGGCTACTTTGAGTCAAAGTAGCCCACTACCGACTTCCCTGGATAAGCAATTGGGCGGACAGAGTGAAGTCCGCCACAGTTTAGCCCGCTTCTGTGACCAGGGTAATTGCAGACGGCCGCGGTTTCTGCCGATGCAATGGCATGACCGGCAAAGGCCTCAAGTTGAGCGCGAACGATTGGGTCTTGCTGCGGACCAAAGCCGTGCGGTGCACCTACCGGCTGGGCGAAGAGATTATCCGCGAGGGCGATCCGCTCGACAGCCTCTACATCATTCGCCGCGGGGAAGCCTCCGTGGAACTCGCTGGCACTGGTTCGCGCACTATCGTGGCCACGCTGCAAGTGAACGATATTTGCGGCGAGATGGCATTTCTGGAACAGACTCGTGCATCGGCGGCGGTGATGGCCAGAGACACGGAAGTTGAAGTTGAGAAAATAAAAACCGCCGAATTGCGAGAGATTCTAAGCTTCTTCCCAAGTTTTGCCGCTCGATTTTATCTTTCGCTGGCCCTGATCTTGTCGCAGCGGCTGAAGGTGACCTCTCGAGAACTGGCGCGGGAGATGAGACTTCGCGACCAGCCTAAGGCGGAGCCATAGCCGGTTTCAATCAACAGTCAAAAGCTTCCCATCGATTTTGCAGGTCTTCGCCGAGGAGCGACCTTCGACGAAAACATGCACGCGAAAACTAGCAACTCTACTCTGGCTCTGCCTTGCGGCGTTCGATAGAAAGTTCAGGAAAATTCAAAAGGTTGGCAGATGTTCTATTTCCCAATCGACGCGTGTACTCGTGCATAGCTAACTGCAGTTCAAAGAGGACGGATGTGAGGTCTGTATCTTCGGTGGAGGAAGCACGCGCGCAAAGCTCGCGAATGTGATCTTCTAGGCGCCGTGCGGGAAGCATGAAACTAGGCTGACAGTGTTACAGGGTATGTTCGATACAGTACATTCCGTAGGTCAAGACTTATTCGATTGACGAACGGACGTGCCTGCTGTACGATCATCAGGACAAGTTTGTCCTTCGGGGCAGACCTGAATTTCATGCAGAGTGGCTGAGGGACGAGCCCTATGACGCCACGGCAACCGGATCGGGATCATATATCCCGACCGCCAGGTGCCAACTCCCGCCCGGAAACGGGGAACATGAGATTCGGATGCGAGCTTTTGGCATTCCGATAACCTCTTTTCCTATTTCCTGGGAAAGAGGCCTTTCACTTTTAGGGCACTTTTTCCCCGGCTCGTCCCCAGCTATTCGCTGCATTGCGTTAGAAAGCGAGTAGCCATGCCCAACTACGACGATCATAGTCATTGTCAGAGTCACTACGAATTACGCTGCCGGGAATGTGGCCGACGATGGGGGAACCAGCCCCGCTCGATCTGCGAAGAGTGTTTCTCTCCTCTGGAAATTACCTACGACTACGATTGGATCCGTTACGTTCTCGGCGAAGACGCCATAGATCCACGAAAGGCGATCCGCGAGCGAATTTCGCGGCGTCCAGCGAACATGTGGCGATACGCGGAATTGCTGCCCCTCCCGGCGGATTTCGAGGCCCGCTTGCCGGTTGGCTTCACGCCGCTGTTGAACGCACCAAATCTTGCAGCGCGGCTTGCGGGCAAACACGATGGGCAGATCGCGGCAAAGAATTTGTACATCAAAAATGATGCCGTCTGCCTGCCTACGCTGAGCTTCAAGGATCGCGTAGTAGCGGTCGCTTTGGCGCAGGCGCGTGCTTTTGGCTTCGACACGGTCGCATGTTCTTCCACCGGAAATCTGGCCAACGCTGTCGCCGCGCACGCGGCCCGCTTGGGTCTAAAAGCCTGGATCTTCATCCCATCCGATCTGGAGCCGGCGAAGATTCTTGGCACGCAAGTTTTCGGCGCGAACGTCGTGCGCATCGCCGGTAGCTACGATCAGGTAAACCGCCTGTGCTCGCAAATTGCCGAGGAGCGGCACTGGGGCTTCGTCAACGTGAACCTGCGTCCTTATTACGCCGAGGGATCGAAAACCGTCGGGTTCGAAATCGCCGAGCAACTCGGCTGGTGCCTACCGGATAACGTAGTTGTTCCGATGGCCGGCGGTTCGTTGATTACAAAAATCAAAAAAGCCTTTGATGAATTGACCAAGCTTGGGCTCGTTGACGAAAAGCCGGTCAAATTCTTCGGCGCACAAGCGACCGGATGCTCGCCAATTTCGACCGCGGTCAAAACCGGCAGCACCGAAATCGATCCTCAAAGGCCATCGACTATTGCGCGCTCGCTGGCGATTGGCAATCCAGCCGACGGCCATTATGCGATCAAGGCGATCAAGCAAAGCGGAGGATGGAGCGAGGACGTGAGCGATCCTGAAGTAATCGATTCCATTCGCCTTCTCGCCGAAACCGAAGGCGTATTTACAGAAACTGCAGGTGGGGTAACTGTGGGCTGCGCGGGCAAGTTGTTCCGCCAGGACAGAATCCTGCCCGAAGAAACGACAGTTTTGTGCATCACCGGAAACGGATTGAAGACGACCGACGTGCTCGCCGGTGTCTATGAAGCCGAGAGGCCGATTGCGCCCAAGCTGGCGGAATTCGAAAACTATCTGCACGAATCGCTCGATAGGGTCGAGGTTGCAAATGAGTCGGCCGCTACGGTAGGGGCATAGGGAAGGAAAATATGTCGATTACTGTGCAAATTCCAACCGCGTTGCGGCGGCACACGGCGGGCATCGCTTCAATAGCCTGCGGGGCCACCAACCTTGGAGAATTGTTTTCTGTCCTCGATGAGAAGTTCCCGGATTTGAAGCCGCACCTGCGCGATGAAACAGGGCAAGTGCGTCGCTTCTTGAATATTTACGTGAATGAGGAAGATATACGCTTCCTAGGCGGCCCGAGCTACGCCTTCCAAGAGGGAGATGAAGTCCTACTTGTGCCCTCGATCGCTGGCGGAGCGCAGTAGCGTCTCTCAGACCACGCTAGAGCTGGGGCCTGCTCGTCGTGACAATTTGCCGTACTCCTCCCGGCGTGCGCGTCTGCCGTATTACTTCTTGTTTCATCGGCGCCGGTTCGGATGTGGATGGCTGGGGCTGGAACGCAACTCCGTCGGTGACCTGGGCGCAATCCATGCGCAGCGTGCCGTTGTCGTTGAAGACCAGGCCATAGAAGCGTAGCGTGCTGCCCGCCACAAGGGCTGGCGAATTGATCAGTTGCGTGCTGTTATCCACGTAGACTTCGACCTGATCGGCGCTGTTCAGCACCACATTTTGCCCGGGTTGCGCTGCGAGGGTTGGAAACAAGTCGTAAGGTGCCAGAGCCACGCCATAAACCGTGAAGTTTCCGCTCTCCGAAGACGAAATCACGTCCCCATTAATAGTCTGCGGGATCAAAGTGATGGTGGTAGCCGGGGTGTACACGCCTCCCGTGAAAACCAGCGCCCCGGATGTAATGTCCACGTTTTGGCCCGGCACGATGTTCGCGCCGTTAAAAGCAGGAGTAAATGGCAGGTTCTGCAAATTCCCGAGTTCACCGGAAACTTGGAAGACTGCGGAACCGAAATTGTAGATCGGAGTTCCGTAGATGTAGTTTGCTTCAGATCCTTGCGCTAGTCGGCCATAAACGGTGAGATCCGACACGTCGGACGCCACCTCTAGAACCGGCCCGCCTAACAGGTTTTGCGCGCCGGTATCCTCCACCGCGAGGCGCGTGGCAAGCAGCGACCCATCGTCTTGAAGAGCTCCGTCCAGGTTAACGAACATTCCCGTCGAGAGCGCCGATACTGCCGCAATTCCCTGGAACACCGTTGTGCCTGACGATGTGACCGAGACGGTTCGCGTCGAAAACGGCCCGTCCGAGATCGACAGCGTGAACCCACTGCTCCCTGGGTTCGTGGAAGCGACAGTGCCCTGGACTCCCAGCACTTTCCCGTCGCCCGAGTTTGTTGGCTGACTGGCGATCCTCATCGGCGCCAAATTAAACGACGGCGTTATCGTGGAGATCCCTTCAGGGTAGCAATTCGAATAGCTGGCCGACTGCGACACTTGCAGGGCAAGCACAAGCCCCATGCTCTTGCCGGTGATGGTGAGGGGCGACGACAGGTTTACGCTCACTGGGCTATTGACGCTTCCGCTCGAAAACTCGCTCGTGTCGAGGGAAGGACTGCCTTGCGAACTCGCGGGTGTGAACGTCACACAAGTGAACTGTGCCCCACTCATGACTGCACTGGCCGAGGTATAGATTCCCTGCGGCACAGAGGTCGTTCCCAGCACGTCCAGTGTGCCGTTTACATGAATGTACTCGGCATTTTGAGGCGATGAAAGCAGCGTTACACTTCCTCCGGACTGGCTGGTCAATTTAAGGCTCTGCAGGCCGATTTGCAAATCTGTGATTTGAGCGTTCGCAGCGCTCGATAGCAGCACCATGACTGAGGTATTGCCGCTGAATTGCGGCGGCTGGGTTTCAGACATTTTCGAGCCGGAGCTGCAACTGGTTGCCACGATCACAATAAGGATTGCCAAAGAGACCGCTGAAAGAGCCAAATAGGGATACGCTAGATAACGGCGCGGACGCTGTGTTGAGGGGCTCATGCTGTCCTTTCCGACGGTACAACCTCGTCAAAACGGGCCAGAGACAGTGAAAGCACTGGCAGGGAGTTGCCAGCGAGATTATTTTCCTCTCATAGAGGCTGTTTGCATAGTAAAGATTTGTGCTTGCGGAAAAAGGTGTTCTAATGATATAACTAACTAGTTAATTAAAATGAAATTGCGATCCATTAGCCGTCCGCGCATGGGCTCCCGCGGCCAGCCCGAGGAGAGCCGCGCAGCCATTCTGCAAGCGGCCGCGCGGGAGTTCGCCGAGCAGGGCATCGCCGGAGCTCGCACCGACTCCATCGCCCGAGTCGCGCGAGTCAACAAGGCGTTGCTCTACTACTACTTCAAAGATAAGGAAACGCTCTATGGAGCGGTGCTCGACAATGCCTTCGGGGGCATGAAGGCCAAAGTGTTCAGCGTGCTCGATAGCGACTTGGCCCCACGCCAGAAGATTCTGGCTTACGTAGGTGCGTACTTTGACTTCATCGCGTCTAGCCCGATCTATCCCAAGCTGATGCAGCACGAGATGATGCGATTCCGCGAAGGCCGCTCCCAGCACATTGATCGGCTGATCAGCACTTACTTTCAGCCGATCTATCGGCGCCTGGGTGAACTGCTGCAACAGGGCATTGCCGAAGGCGAATTTCGCAAGGTGGATACGCTGCATTTCATCCCTTCGATGCTCGCCATCATCGTTTTTTATTTCAGCAGCGCTCCAGTCATGCAGCGCATCGTGCGTTTCAATCCGCTAGCGCCGGAGAGGATCGCGGAGCGCCGCGCCGCAGTGCTGGATTTCATTTCGGCTGCGCTGTTCAAATCCCCTGTGGCAGCGCGGGCTAAGGAGTTCGCCAATGAACGCTCGTAACAAGTTCTTTGTTCTTCTCGCCATCATCTTTGTGGCCGCCGCGGCCTACTACTATTTTTCCACCGACCACTCGAAAGATTTTGTCCTTATTGGAACGGTGGACGCGAACCAGGTAATTGTCAGCGCGCAAGTCGAGGGCCGCATCGAGAAGTTGCTGGTCGATGAAGGCACGCCGGTTAAAGCGGGACAGTTAATCGCCGTGCTCGATCCTTCGGAGTTGCAGGCACAGGCGGCGGCGGCGGCGGCCAACATCGGCAGTTTGGAACACAAGGTCGCAGAGATGCAGCATACGGAACTCTCCACTTCGGGTTCGACGTCGAGCGATGTCGCGAATGCGAGAGCTAAGCTCGCTTCTGCGCAGGCGCAGCTACTGGAAGCGAAGGCCGCACTCGATCGAACCCAGAGCGATAGCCGCCGCACCATCGAGTTGGCCAAGGCGGGCGTGGCGTCTGATCAAGATCGCGTTCAGGCAGAGACAAATCTGCAGGCGGCGCAAGCGACGGTGCAGGCGCAGCAGGAATTGGTCAAGGCGGCACAGGCGGATTTAACTTCCGCAATCGCGCGCACCCAGCAAGCCAACGCCGCAAAAAGCACCGTGCAATCGACCCAAGCCGACTTGAAGAATGCAATCGCGCAGAAAAACCAGGCCCAGGTCCGCCTGGGATACACAAACGTCTATGCCCCGGTTACCGGAACGGTTTCTGTTCGTGCCGCACGGCAGGGAGAAGTGGTCAACATCGGCGCTCCGATCGTGACTATTGTCGATCTGAATGACACATGGGCGCGGGTCGCAATTCCGGAGACTTTCGCGGACCACATCGGCTACGGCGACACGCTACGTGTGCGGATGCCCGGCGGAACCGTCACCAGCGGCAAAGTGTTTTTCAAAGGAGTAGAGGGCGATTTCGCCACCCAGCGCGATGTAAGCCGCCGCAAGCGTGACATCAGGACGATCGTTCTGAAAGTGCGGCTCGACAATCCGCAAGGCGCTTACGTGCCGGGAATGACAGCCGAGGTGTTGCTTTCACCGGCGCAGCTAAAGGGCGACAGCAACAATCAGACCGCCGCAGCGGGGCAACAATGACGGCAGACGTCCAAATCGAGCCCAATGCCGGGACGAATGGATCGTCTGCGGCGTACGCGATCGAGGTCGATCACATCGTCAAGAAGTATGGCGACTTCACCGCCGTGGACGATATCTCGTTCGGAGTGAAGGATGGAGAAATTTTTGGATTGCTTGGGCCCAATGGCGCCGGCAAATCGACATTGATCCGCATGATGACCACGCTCATTCCGATTACATCCGGCAAGGCTCTAATTGCCGGGCACGATGTATCGAAAGAAGCGGATGCGGCGCGGCGAATGATTGGTGTGATTCCGCAGGCGCTGACCAGTGATCTGGATCTGACTGTGGAAGAAAATCTCAACATTTACGCCAAGCTGTATGACGTGCCCGCGAAAGAACGCAAGCGCTCGATTGACGAGCTGCTAGGGCTAGTCGATTTGACGAAGTGGCGCGACGCGCAGACCAAAACGCTTTCCGGCGGTATGCGGCGCAGATTGGAAATTGCGCGCGGGCTGGTGCACCATCCCAAAATATTTTTTCTGGATGAGCCGACGACCGGGCTGGACCCGGTGTCGCGCGTTTCTGTGTGGGAGATGCTGGGCAACATCAAAAACCAGCGCCAGCTCACCATTCTGATCACCACTCACTATATGGACGAAGCGGATCGGCTCTGTGACCGCATTGCGATTGTCGATCACGGCAAGCTGGTGGCACTGGATGCACCCATGGCGCTGAAAGCCAGCGTGCCGGGATCGAACGTGATTGAAGCGCAGTTCGACAACATCCCCGACGATTGGGAGCAGCGGTTGCGCGGCTTGGACGATGTAACGTCCGTGCAGCACGAGGGTGCTGGAATGTTTCGCGTGCTCACGGGCAACGGCTCGCGAACCACGACGGAATTGGTCGAAATGGCGGTGCAATCGGGAGCCTCGGTCAAGTCCTTGTCGGTGCAAAACACAACTTTGGACGACGTATTCGTGCATTACACCGGAAGACAGCTGCGCGACGAATTGCAAAAAGCTCACGGCTTCACGATGCCGCAACGCCCCGGATTGCAGCCCTGAAGGGTCGTGAGTTGTTAGTCCTGAGTCCCGAGCCGTGGAGTTGAGGCATGAGCAGTTACAAAGACTTGATTGCATGGCAGAAGGGAATGGAGTTAGTGGCGACAATCTACGATGCCACGGAAGGATTTCCTTCGCATGAACAGTTCGGCCTTACAAGCCAACTTCGTCGTGCCGCTGTATCGGTTCCAAGCAATATTGCCGAAGGGAAAGCCCATTACTCGAATCGTGATTTTGTGAGATATCTCCGTCACGCGCGCGGGTCCCTCGCTGAGATCGAGACGCAGGTTCTGATAGCGCAGCAGCGGCGATACCTAGCCGCGACGACCGCGACAAAGTTGAGTCAGCAACTCGACGAACTGGGACGCATATTGAGCGGGTTGATTCATTCTCTGAAGGAGCAGTTTCAGGACTAGGGACTCGATGCTCGGGACTAATTTATGAATCGAATGATGGCCATTGTCGAGCGCGAAATGCGCAAGTTCTTCCGGTCGCCGGCACTCATGATGGCGTCGATGATCATGCCGCTGGCGCAACTCATCATCCTCGGCAACGCCTTTGGCGGCAAAATTCGTGACGCCAGAGTCGCAATCGTCGATGAAGACGGAGGCCCGCAGGCGCTGCGCGTGCGTGAAGCCTTCGATTCAGTGCGGGCGAATATCCGCACCTTCGTGCCGGTGTATTACACCGACGAAAAGAAAGCGGTCGAAGATGTGCGCAATGGAGAACTGGAGGGCGCAGTCATCATTCCGCCACAATATTCGCGGCGGGTTTATGAGGATAATCATCCCCAAATTGGGGTGGTGGTCGACAACAGCGACAACTTTATTAGTTCGGCGATCGAATCGGAACTGACCGACCTAGTCAACTCATTGAATTCGCCCACGGTCTCGCCGCGCATCTTGCAGCAAACCGCCTTGTCGGTCGTCGAACTCTATCCCTATATCGAGTACATGAAATATCTATTGCCGGGTTCCCTGGTGCTGGCGATGTTCGTATCGGTCATGATCGGCGGCGGCATGTTGTACATCGACGACAAGGCGCGCGGGGTGCACGAAGGCTATCTCGTGACCCCAATCACCAAGCTCGAACTGGTATTGGGATTGAATCTGGCAGGGGCAATCAAAGCGGTGATGACCGGGTCGATCATTGTCGCGATTGGATCACTGATCGCGGGGGTGCGAACCATCTTCGATCCACTCACAATTCTGGGTTTGCTCATTATGATCCTGCTCACCTCCTTGGCTTTGAACACGATGATGTTCCTGCTCATGGTGCGCATTGAAGATCCACTGGTGCCGCGAGCCATGTTTGGCATTCTCAATACGTTGCTATTTTTTCCCAGCGGCTCGGTTTATCCCATTCAAGCGTTTCCAAAATGGCTACAGGCAATTGCTAGAGTTGATCCATTCACTTACGCCGTCGATGGCTTCAAGTGCTTATTGCTGAAAGAGACCAGCCTTTCGGCGATTTGGGGAGACATGCTTTTTCTCTCGATCTTCGCCGCCACCACTTTAGCAATCGCGATCCCCCTGTTCAAGCGCACTTTGTAGCTTTACGGCGAGGAACAGCGAATCGGTAAGTTTTGTTCAAAGCTCTGCATTTTGTTCAGTAATTTTTGACGCTCTTTCAGCCGCGTAACTTTCTGGAACCTTTGACTTCCGGCGCGCGTCCGTTATTCTAGATAAGCATGACGCTACTGGACGCGAAAGAGTACCATCCGGAACGAGAGCGGCGCAGAAAAGCTCGAATCATTACGCTGATTGTTTTCGCTCTAGTGCTAGCGTTCATTGTCTGGTGGAACCGCTTCTGGCCGGAAAAGCATATCGCGGACAAATTCTTTTCTGACCTGGAACATAGGCAGTTCGAAAAAGCTTACGGAGTCTATTACGCTGATTCGGATTGGAAGCAGCATCCGCAAAACCACGCGCAGTACCCCTTCAACGAGTTCATACAGGATTGGGGGCCGAGTAGCCCCTGGGGGATTATCAAGACCTTCAAAATTTACGGCGCCAGCAACTGCCCCGGAGGCGGAAGCGGCGTGGTCGTCGATGTCATCGTAAACAATCGAACCGAACACGCGCAGCTATACGTCGAAAAGCATGACAAGACGATCAGTTCTCCGCCCTGTGACCTGGAGTTCCGCTAGCTACGCGTTATTCTTTTCGACTGCTGTTAACTGCTCCAGCGTTTTCGCTAAAGATGCCTCGTCACTGACGTTCAAGCACGTCTTCGATCGATCGATCTGCCTCATCAATCCGCACAACACTTTCCCTGGTCCAATTTCAATGAAGCTCTGAACTCCCTGGCGGATCAGCACTCGCATGCTCGGATCCCATTGCACCGAACTCGTCACCTGCGCGATCAAAGTAGATGCTGCCCGAATTTCGTCAACCACCAATGATGCATCCACATTGCAGACCACCGGATATACCGGCTTCTGCATCTTGAGCTGGTTCAATTCAGTGGCGAGCCGGTCCTGCGCGGGCTTCATGAGTGCGCAATGAAATGGAGCGCTAACCGGCAAAATCTTAGCTCGCTTAGCTCCCCGTTCTTCGGCGAGCCTTACCCCACGCTCGACCGCTGCCGTGTTACCGGAAATCACAATCTGCTCCGGAGAATTAATATTCGCCGGCGAGCAAACTTGGCCCTGCGCGGCATCGCGGCAGATTTCGGCGACTTTTTCCACGTCTAGGCCGAGTATTGCCGCCATGCTTCCCACGCCTACCGGTACAGCTTCCTGCATGTGTTTACCGCGGTTTCGTACTGTTCGAACGGCATCGGCGAACCCAATCGTTCCAGCCGCCACGTGCGCGGAATACTCACCCAGACTGTGACCAGCCACGAAACCCGGCTTGGGAACATGTGTCTGAAGAACTCTCAGCGCAGCAATCGATGTGGTAAGAATCGCCGGTTGCGTGATTTCGGTGAGCCGCAGTTGTTCTTCCGGGCCTTCAAAGCACAATTGCGAAATCTTGTAACCCAATGCTTCATCGGCTTCTTCAAATGTCTGCCGCGCTACCGGATATTTCTCGGCGAGACCTTTGCCCATTCCAACAGCCTGCGATCCCTGGCCCGGAAAGATGAAGGCGATGCACGAACCATCAGAACCGTCGATAACTTTAGATTCGCCCATGATTATGAATGGTATGACTAACCGACTACGCTGGTCTCAACCGCGCCGGCAGGATGCAATGCGGCCAAGCCCTGCTCAATCGATGCGTTGATCCGCCGCTCGGAGAACTCTGCCGCCACGCGCACCGCATTCTTGATCGCGTTGGCGTTGGAAGAGCCATGCGTGATTATGCAGCCGCCTTTCACTCCCAGCAGCGGCGCGCCGCCGTATTCCGTGTGATCGATACGCTTCTTGAAATCGGAGAAAGCGCTCCGCGACAGAATATATCCTACCTGGCGAGTGATGGTGGCCTTCAGCGATTCTTTCAGCACCGTGCGTACCAGGGTCGCAACTCCTTCGGAAATCTTCAGCGCGACATTGCCCACGAAACCGTCGGCGACGATCACATCGACCTGGCCGCTAAACAAATCGCGTCCTTCGACATTTCCAATAAAATTTAATGGCAGTTGCTTCAGCAACGGAAAGGCTTCCCGGGTCAGGTCGTTGCCCTTGGTTTCTTCTTCGCCGATCGAGAGCAGTCCCACCCGGGGCGCGCGGCTCTCACCAGAACCGGAACGTCCGAATCCAGAAGCTCCGGTCCCAGAAGGTTCAGACCCAGAAGTTCCAAACATGGAGCGGAAATAGACCTCGCCCATTACGGCGAACTGTTGCAGGTGATACGGCTTGCAATCGACATTCGCGCCCACATCGAGCAAAATTGCCGCTGTCCCGGGAGCCGTTGGGAAAACTGCCGCCAATGCCGGACGATCCACGCCATGCAGCGCGCCCAACACCATTTTGGCTGAAGCCATTGCAGCCCCGGTATTGCCCGCGGTAACGAAGCCAGCCGCTCGACCCTCTCGAACTAACCGCAATCCCACCCGCATGGAGGAATCGCGCTTTGAGCGGACGGCCTGCACCGCCTTGTCCTCCATGGTGATGACTTCGCTGGCATGCACGATCTCAATGGGCAATCGAGCCGCCGAGGGATGGCGCTCCAACTCCGCTTTAAGAGTGGGTTCGGGGCCGACCAGCAGCACACGAATGCCATAACCGCGCGCGGCGTGGATCGCGCCTTCGATCTCAGGCCTGGGAGCCCGGTCCGAACCCATCGCATCCAGCGCGATCACGCTAGGCATCGTAGGGAAAACTAGCTGGCTTCTTCAACTTCCAGAACTTCGCGGCCCTTGTAATAGCCGCATTTTACGCAGGCGCGATGCGGCATCTTCTTTTCGTGGCAGTTTGGACACTCGGATAGGGAATGCGCTTTCAGCGCGTCGTGTGCCCGGCGGGTCGAGGTGCGCTTTTGAGAATGTCGTCGTTTCGGATTAGGCATCTTCTATGATTCCTCTCGCGAGGCTTCTGCCCCGCACAAACTCTGTTGCGGCAAAACTAATTTGCCAGCTTGCTGCGAATCTCTTTCAGCGCCGCCCATCGCGGCTCTTCAATGTCGACCGTGCAATCGCACGGCGACTCATTCAGATTCTTTCCACAGTGTGGACACAAACCCTGGCAGTTTTCGCGGCATGTCACTTTTAGTGGAACCGCCAGCAGCACTTGTTCCCGCACCACATCTTCAAGCGCAATACCTTCACCCTCATAATAGCCGATCTCAGCTTCCGCATCCGTGACCGACATTTCGTCCCGGCCCGCATCGGTACCCTGCGGACGGTAAAGCAGGTCGAACTCGCGCTTCACACCCTGGGTGACTGGCTCTAGACAGCGCGCACAACTCATGTCAAGGCTAGTGGCCAGACGGCCTTTAACGCGGATGTCCTGAATGACTTTATGCTTGCCGTGATGCTCCTCGACTAAATCCGCGCGTCCGCTGGTTTCAATCGGGGCGCGCTGCCGGTAATCAGCTCCGAGATCAATCGTTCCCGGCTCAAACTTTTCTTCGAAATCTATGGGATGAAGTTCTAAATCTTTGATCTCGAAGAACATAGGGAAACCTCCGCGCACCGCAATGCCGCTCCAGGCCGCGGAAGCACGCCAGAAGGCGCAAGGACCGCAAGGAGCATATTCAAGAATAAAGGGCGAAAGAAATAGGTGTCAAGGAGGGGGGTAGGGTTAGTGTTCCGGTTCGCAGCATTGGTGACATGGCGATTCCTCCATGAGAGTCCCTCCATGCTCGTCCCTCCGTAACCAGCACGATCATTGACGTTGCGGGGCCACCCCCGCTACTCTGTAACCATCCTTCCAATTTCACGGAGCTGCTGTGGCCGTAAGTTCCATCCAACTCGGGCAAGTGTGGCGCAACGATGCTGACGGTCAGGACTATCTGGTCACCAAGGTCTATAACGAGGTGTTCACGCAATTTGCCATGCTGCGCCCCGCCGGAATCACAGCGCCGGACGCTCCGACCGTCCGCATCAAAATAGCCAAAAGTCCCGAAGGCGCTTCGCTTCCAGGCTACACCTTTACGCAGGACGGCTCGTTCTGACGTGCTATCGTTCGCGGTGATTTTTCGAGCGACGATTTTCCGAGCGTTGATCCTCCAAGAGACGAGTTTCGATACACTTGAGCAGGGGTCGGAGATTCATATGGTGCCCACACCTGGTATCCGCGAGTCGGCAACCGTGAGCCGCCAACAGACAACTGTCTCTAAGAATGACTGAAAAACTTCTGGCTGTAATCTTTGTCTTCATCAACTCGGTCATCGCCACGACCGGCTACGCTGGCATCATGCTGCTCATGGCGATCGAATCGGCTTGCATTCCGCTGCCTTCCGAGTTGATCATGCCCTTCGCCGGGTATCTAGTTTTCACCGGCACTTTCAAGCTTTTCTGGGTCGCGACGATGGGTGCCCTCGGCTGCAATCTGGGCTCGCTCGTGGCCTATGAGATTGGCTGTTATGGTGGGCGTCCGCTGGTGGAGCGCTACGGCCGCTGGATTCTGATGGGGCGCCGGGAGCTTGCCTGGGCCGATCGGTTTTTCGCCCGCTGGGGATATCTCGCGGTTTTCTTTGGTCGCACGCTGCCCGTCATTCGCACGTTTATTGCACTGCCCGCTGGCGTCGCCCGCATGCCGCGCGCCCGCTTTCACATCTACACATTTCTCGGTTCCTGGCCGTGGTGCTTGGCGCTCGCGTATCTGGGCATGAAATTGGGGCAGAACTGGCGCGAATTAGGTAAGTACTTCCACCAGTTCGACGTAGTCATAGTGGCCATCCTGCTGCTTGGCGCAGCTTGGTTTGTATGGAGCCATTGGCAGAACCGGATCACGGCTCAACCATCACCACTTACCGATGAACAGTGAGCCCGCAGGGAAGCGCTACTTTTCGGGAACCTTCACCAACTGCGACGCCACAATCTGCCATCTTCGATGGCGCTTTATAACTAGATCCATGTAGAGATAACGGACATGGAACCGCGTGCCATCCTGCTCGATCTCGTCTTCCTCTGAACCGTGCACGACTGCAACATCGCTTCGAATCGTTCGAATTCGCCTTTCAGTTGACTTCATCGAAAAAAATCGAATCTCGCCCGATGTAAGCCGGCGGATCAGTTCTTTCCGGCTGCACGTTCTGCCCGCCGCATCGTATTGCACGTAATCATCCGCATAGATGCGTTCCAGTTCCGCAGTATCGGCTGCGATCAAAGCCCGGTCGCCACCTTTGAAGAGCTCTAAGATTTGCCGCTCATCAGCGCTCATAAATCCTCATAAATCAGACATCATTCGAGTAACCTTTACAATTCGAGTCTCCATTCAATGTACGCGGCGAGCCATTCAACAAGAATTCCTCGTCATTCCACTGCTGATCGTTTGCACAATTCGTCCTGCGCGGCGGAATATAAGATGTACTTCTAAGGTGGCATAAATTGTCACCAGCGAGGGGATCAATGTATCAAAAACACCCTGGCGCCTTTATGGCCGATTGGACCGATGCTGATGGTCGCAGGCATCGCAAACAGTTCAATACAGCTGAGGCTGCGCGGAAACACGAGCATCGCGAAACCGCGTTGTCCCATGCCGTGCGCGCCAGCCGTGAGTTAAAACTAGCGGATTCGAAAGGTGGCAAAAGGGTGGAGAGAACAGAGGCAAAAAATGTCACCCGTGACGAAATGCTTCGGGCAAAAGGCAAGCTGGGCGTAATGATTCCCGGCATGGGCGCTGTCGCCACAACATTTGTCGCCGGAGTAGAGGCAATCCGCAAAGGCTTGGCGAAACCAATCGGCTCCTTGACGCAGATGGGTACGGTGCGGCTGGGCAAGCGTACCGACAGCCGTTCGCCCAAGATCAAAGAATTTGTCCCTCTCGCCGCGCTCGACGACCTGGTCTTTACCGGTTGGGACATTTTCGAAGACAACATGTACGAAGCAGCTTCCAACGCCGGAGTTCTCGAACAGCGCCTGCTCGACCAATTAAAGCCGTTTCTTTCTTCCATCACTCCTCAGCCGGCGGTCTTCGATCACAAGTACGTAAAAAAAATCGATGGACCCAACGTCAAAAGAGGCAAGAACAAGATGGATCTTGCCGAGCAGTTGCGCGACGACATTCGCAAATTTAAGAAAAGTAGCGGAGCGAACCGGCTCATCACCATGTGGTGTGGATCGACAGAAACCTTCATCGCGGCCGGCGAAGCGCATCAGTCTGTGAAATCGTTCGAAAAAGCACTGCGCACAAACGACGACACCATCGCTCCATCCATGATCTACGCTTACGCCTCGCTCATGGAAGGAATTCCATTCGCCAACGGCGCGCCGAACCTCACAGTCGATCTGCCGGCAATGCTCGAACTGTCGCGAAAGAACGAAGCGCCCATCTGCGGCAAAGATTTCAAAACCGGTCAGACGCTGATGAAGACCATCCTTGCGCCCGGTTTCAAAGCCCGTATGTTAGGCCTGAACGGATGGTTCTCCACCAACATTCTCGGCAACCGCGACGGGGAAGTGCTCGACGACCCCGGGTCTTTCAAAACTAAGGAGGAATCCAAGCTCTCCGTGCTCGAGCATATTCTGCAGCCCGATCTTTATCCCGAACTTTACGGCGACATGTACCACAAAGTCCGCATCAACTATTACCCCCCGCGCGGTGACAATAAAGAAGGCTGGGACAACATTGACATCTTCGGATGGCTTGGCTATCCCATGCAGATCAAAGTCGATTTCCTCTGCCGCGATTCCATCCTGGCCGCCCCGATCGTGCTTGATCTTGTTCTGCTGATGGATCTGGCCCAACGCAGCTCTGAGCTGCGCGGACTCGGAATTCAGGAGTGGCTGAGTTTTTACTTCAAGTCCCCAATGACGGTTCCCGGCCTCTATCCCGAGCACGATTTATTCATCCAGTTGATGAAGCTGAAAAACACGCTACGTCATTTGAAGGGCGAGGAGTTGATAACGCATCTAGGACTGGAGTATTACGACTAATTGTGTCAGCCGAAGGAGTTCTAAAGCACCACAGGAGTGTCCGGGATCGGCTCAGAGGAGGGAAGGGCTGGCGCCGGCCGTTTCACGAGTTGTTCCGCAGATCCCTGGGCATACTGCAATACAGAGTTCGGGAATATTCCCAGGTAGATGGTCGCAATCAGACACAAAGCGATCGCCAGCCGCGGCGCGAACGTCACTGGGGTGACGGGGATTTCCCGCCGCGCTTCATTCATGTACATCTTTACGATCACCCGCAAATAGTAATAAGCACCGATTCCGCTGTTCAGCACGCCGATGATTGTGAGCCAGATCAGGTGCGATCTCATCGCGGCGCTGAACACGTAAAACTTGGCGAAGAAGCCGCCGGTCATCGGGATGCCAATCAGCGACAGCAGAAAAATCGTAAGAGTCGCCGCTAGCAACGGAGAGCTGCGGCCCAATCCCTCGTAGTCTTCGAGCGTAACGTAGCGTTCGCCGGTATTGGCAAAGTGGCTTACCACGGCAAACGCGCCCACGTTCATAGCCGCATAGGAACACGCGTAGAACATCACTGCGGACGTCCCCAGGTCCGGAGCAGCCGCGAAACCCACCAGAACATAACCAGCATGAGCAATCGACGAGTAAGCCAGCAACCGCTTCACGTTGTGCTGAACCAGAGCCCCGATATTTCCCAGCGTCATCGAAAGCGCTGCCGCAACCCAAATGACCCAGAACAAGGCATGCACATCGATTACAAAAACAACTCGCAACAAAACTGCGAATGCCGCAGCCTTCGGCGCTGTCGACATGAATCCCACGATCGGAGCCGGTGCTCCTTCGTAAACATCCGGCGTCCAAATGTGAAAGGGCGCAGCCGCCACTTTAAAGCCGAGACCGACAAACATCAGCGCCACGCCCACCACCGCCAGAAGCGGAATTTGGCCGGACTGCAACGCCGCTCCGATCTCGTTAATATTCGTGTGCCCGGTCGCCCCAAACATCAGGGCCACTCCGTATAGGAAAAACGCCGTAGCGAACGAACCCAGCAGAAAATACTTGAGCGAAGATTCCGTGCTCGAAGCTTCGTTCCGTCGGAACCCCGCCAGCACATACGTTGAGATCGAGGAAATCTCCAGCGCAATAAAGATCAGCACCAGCTCGACCGCCGACGACATCAGCGCCACGCCAACTGTGCCGAACAGCAGCAAAGCGTAGTATTCGCCCGCACGAATACGTTGCACCGTCATATATTCGTACGAGCTAAGAATCACCACCGTCGCAATCGCAATTACCAGCACATGAAAAAAGACGCTGAAACCATCCACCTGCACCATGTTCCAGAAAGCCTGCCCCGGAGACTGCGCCATGAACCACGTCGCCCCGAGCCCGGCGAGCGCCCCTACCAGAGCAATCGACGCCAGGGTCTTCTGGCTCTTCTCCTCACTCATCAGCGGATCAAGCACCATGACGATCATGCCGAAAACCGAAAGAACAATCTCGGGCAGGATGCGGATGTAGTCGGCGCTTTGCGGCAGCGTCTGAAACTGAGCAGGCAAGAACTGAATCAATCTGACCAGGACGAGCATGGTTCCCTTGATCGTGATCCCGGCGATCATAGCTGCGGCGATCATTGTCCCACCAGTCGGCTTGCCATTTTCACAATGGGAGAGAGCGTATTCTGCACCGCCGGATCAATCGCCGAGAGCCACAAAATCGGAGCCACGCCCATCACCAGCGCCGTGACGGCGCAAGGCCATACCGCCCACTTCTCAAATCCCGAAAGATCGTGCAGCGTCTCATTCACTGCGTGCGTCACCTTGCCATAGAAAACCCTCTGGTACATCCACAAAAGGTAAACCGCGCTCCAGATCACGCCTGTTGCCGCCAGGATTCCAAAAACCGCCTTCGCCTCGAATGTCCCGCTCAACACCAGAAATTCGCCGATGAAGCCATTGAGCAGAGGCAATCCCGCCGCCGCCAGCACAATCACCAGATACAACGCGGCATACACTGGCATGATCGAGGCCAGACCGCCAAACTCGCTGATCTCATACGTGTGACGCCGCTCGTGCAAAATACCCGCGAGCATGAACAGAGCTCCCGTCGAGACTCCATGCGCTAGCATCACGAACATTGCCCCGTCGAGGCCAAGTTGGGTAAAGCTAAAAATTCCCAGCACCACAAACCCAAGATGGCTCACTGACGAGTACGCAATCAGCTTCTTCATGTTCGGCTGCACCATGGCCACCAGGGCGCCGTAGATGATTCCAATCACCGCCAGAATCATGATCCACCAGGCGTTCTGCCGCGCCTGCTCGGGAAACAATCCAATGTTGAAGCGAAGTAGTCCGTAGGTGCCCATCTTCAGCAAAACTCCCGCCAAGAGCACCGAGCCCGCCGTCGGCGCTTCCACGTGGGCGTCCGGCAACCACGTGTGCAGCGGAAAGAGCGGGACCTTCACCGCAAAAGCCAGAAAGAATCCCAGGAAAAGCCACTGCGCAGCGGCCGGGAACTTGGCCACAGCTCCGCTGGCGATCTGATCGCGAATAATCACAAAGTCGAAGCTGCCGGTTTGCGCATAAAGCCACAGAATCGCCGCCAGCATGAACACCGACCCAATCATCGTGTACATGAAAAACTTCACCGCGGCATACACCTTGCGCTCGTGGCCGAACATGCCAATCAACAAAGCCATCGGAATCAGCGTGGCTTCCCAGAAAAAATAAAAGAGAAACAGATCGAGAGAAGTAAAGACCCCGATCAGCGCCGTCTCCAGAATCAGCAGCAGAATGAAAAATTCCTTTACCCGGTCGCGAATCGAGGTCCACGAGATCAGCACGCAGAGCGGCGTAAGAAACGTCGTGAGTACCACCAGCCACAGAGAAATGCCGTCCATCCCCATGTGGTAGTGAATATTTGGAGTGGAAATCCACTGCCTGTCGATCTGATATTGAAACCCGTTCTGCCCGCGATGAAAGTAAACTGGCAGGTGTAACGAAAGAAGAAATGTGGCCAAGGAAAAGAACAGCGCGATAAAACGGATGTCCCGGTCACGCCGTGGCAGCAGTATCAGCAGTAGTGCGCCCGCCAGCGGAAAAAACGTCACCAGCGTCAAAATGGCCTGATCCAGATCGTGGACGCTCATCGTCCCACCCCGATCCAGATCATGAATCCGATCACCACCGCTGCACCCGCCGCGATCCAGCCCGCGTATGAACGGATATTCCCCGATTGCATATGCCGCACTTCATCCGATACGTGCCACGCCCCTTCGCCCGCATCGTTCACTGCAGCATCGATCACTCCTTGATCGATGTCGTGCCACAAAAATCGTGTCGAGCCGTTAATCAGCGGCCGCACAAACAAAGCTCCGTACAATTCGTCGATGTAATATTTGTGCACCAAGGTCTGATACCCGCCCGAAAGTGATGCGGCAATCTTCTTCGGCAATTGCGGATTTCGGTAATAGAGCAGCCAAGCCAGCCCGAAGCCGAGAAATGCGGCGCACACCGAGATTCCTGTAAACATCAGTTCTGTCGAGACGCCGGTTTGCGGTTCCGATCCTTCCGTTTCCCGCTCGCTTGCGCCTTTCACGCCAACCGGCTCCTGGGTGTGAGCCGGAGCGCTTCCGTGAAAAACTGGTCCCAAAAATTTATCGAAGTGATCGCTGCCGCCCAGCGATCCCGGCACGCCGACATATCCGCCGATTAGCGAGAGCACCGCCAGGATTACCAGCGGAACCAGCATCACCCTCGGACTCTCGTGAATTCCGCCATGCCCGTGCTCACCAGGTCCGCCCGCATCGTGCGCCGCATGATTTCCCGATCCGTGCCCCGCTTCAGCCTCACCGCGATACTCGCCGAAGAAAGTCATGAACCACAGCCGGAACATATAAAACGAAGTGATCAAGGCCGTGACGACGCCCACCAGCCAGTAAACCCAACTGGCCTGATAAGAGCGCCACAAGATTTCGTCCTTGCTGAAAAATCCCGACGCTCCCGGAATCCCCGAGATGGCCACAGTCGCGGCAGTCATCGTCCAGAACGTCCAGGGAATCTTCTTGCGCAGCCCGCCCATCTTGCGCATATCCTGCTCGCCACCCACTGCGTGAATCACCGATCCCGCGGCCAAAAACAGCAGTCCTTTAAAGAAGGCATGCGTCATCAAATGGAAAATTCCCGCCGAGAATGCCCCCACCCCGCAAGCCATGAACATGTAGCCAAGCTGCGAAACCGTCGAATAGGCCAGAACTTTCTTGATATCGGTTTGCGCAATCGCAATCGTCGCAGCGAAAAATGCCGTCAATGTACCGATGATCGCCACCACCATCAACGCGCTCGGAGCTCGTTCGAATATCACGTGCGAGCGCGACACCATGTACACACCCGCCGTAACCATAGTCGCCGCGTGAATCAGCGCCGAAACTGGCGTCGGACCTTCCATGGCATCGGGAAGCCACACATACAACGGAATCTGCGCCGACTTGCCGCACGCCCCCAACATCATCAGAAGCCCGATGGCCGTCAGCAATCCCGCTCCAGCAGTCTCCGCAGGCATCGGCGAAATTGCGCCAAACACGCGGTCGAAATTCAGCGATCCAAAATGCTTGATCAGCAGAAACAGCGCAATCAGAAACCCGAAGTCGCCGATTCGGTTCACGATGAATGCTTTTTTTCCCGCCGCCGCCGCCGAATCTTTCGTAAACCAGAACCCAATCAGCAGATACGACGCCAACCCCACGCCCTCCCAGCCGATAAACATCTGCAGGTAGTTGCCCGCCAGCACCAGCGTGAGCATGAAAAACATGAACAAGTTCAGATAGCTGAAGAACCGGTAATAACCGGGATCGTCGTGCATGTAGCCGACGGAGTAAACATGAATCAGGAACCCCACTCCGGTGACTACCAGCAACATCACCATCGAAAGCTGATCGAGATAAAAGGTGAAATCGACTGTGAAACTGCCAGCCCGAATCCAGTGCGCGAGAAATTCCTGGTAGGGAAGCGACAATGCCGACCATCGCGCCGCAATCCACAAAGCCATAGCGAAGGCCGCACCACTGAAGAACAAGGCGATCGTGTTCACCGCCCGGCGCGAAGATGTCTTTCCGAAAAAGCCGTTGATCGCAGCTCCGGCGAGCGGCAGAATCGGAACCAGCCACAGATTGAGGTTGGGATTCATAGCTTGAGCAGGTTTACCTGATCCACGTTCAAAGTTTCCCTCGTCCGATACACCGCAATAATGATCGCCAGTCCCACGGCCGATTCAGCCGCCGCAACAACCATGACAAAGAACACGAAAATCTGCCCCGCCAGCGCATGCCAGTGCGCGGCGAATGCCACAAACGAAAGATTCACTCCATTCAGCATCAGCTCAATCGACATGAAGATCGTGATGATGTTGCGTTTGACCAGAAAGCCTAGCACGCCACAGCTGAATAAAAATCCACTAAGCAACAGGTAGTACGAGAGCGGGACCATCAGTCCACCTTCCCGGGCTTTGCTTCCGGCTTGCTGGCAAGCACCACTGCACCCATGATGGCAATGAGGATCAAAATCGACGTAACTTCAAACGGCAGCAGAAAATTGTGAAAGAGAAGCTCGGCAATTTCCTTGGGAGGCCCCGGCAGCGCGCCAATCGCCACATCCGTGGTCCACGAGCGCTGCAAAACCACCCATGCCACGAGTACGCCCCCGATCAGCACCCCCGGCACGCCCAGCAAAATCGCGACCCGGCTTCCTTTAGTCTCTTCTTCGACCCCAGCATTCAGCAGCATGATGACAAACACAAACAGCACCATGATGGCGCCGGCATAAACTATTACCTGCACCGCCGCAACAAACTCCGCACCCAACAGAAGATATTCGCCAGCCAACGCCCCCATTACCGCAATCAGCGACAGGGCACTGTTAATGGGATGTCGCTGCGCCAGCAGGTTCACCGCTCCGCCCACGCAAACCGCGGCGAACGCCAGAAACATGATTAGATGAAAATTCATAAGAACAGTACGTCGCTAGGGATCAGTTGCCAGTAAAGAAGCTCTCACTGAACCTGGGGTGCCCCACGTCTCGCCGTTTTTGCGTTTCCGGGGACGGCGATCGCCCTACCACGCAACCGCAATCGCCGTTGCCACCAGGTTCGCAATCGCCAGCGGCAGCAGAAACTTCCAGCCAAACGCCATTAGTTGATCGTAGCGGAAGCGCGGCAACGTCCCGCGCACCCAGATGTACAGAAAAAGAAAACAGAAAACTCGCGCCGCAAACCAGAATACTGGCAGGATTGCCTGCATCAGCGGAGGCCCAAACAGCGGCCCGTGCCATCCGCCAAAAAATAACAACGTAGCCACGCATGCCACCGTAATCATGTTGGCGTACTCGGCCATGAAGAACATGGCAAACTTCATCGAGCTGTATTCCGTGTGATAACCCGCAACCAGTTCGGTCTCGGCTTCCGGCAAATCAAACGGAATGCGATTCGTCTCCGCATACGCAGCCATCAGATAGATAAAAAAACCAATGAACTGCCCGTGAAAAATATTCCAGCACGGAATGAATCCCCAAAAGTGCCCTGCCTGCGCGTCCACAATCGTGCGCAGGCTGAAACTT
The DNA here is from genome assembly GCA_963784095.1 of uncultured Acidobacteriaceae bacterium. Lineage (GTDB taxonomy): Bacteria > Acidobacteriota > Terriglobia > Terriglobales > Acidobacteriaceae > Sulfotelmatobacter. The sequence continues at coordinate 255,600 of CAWAQC010000012.1, read as the reverse complement.
CCCGATTGAATCAGCACTCCCACCAGCGAAAGCCCCAAAGCAATTTCGTAACTTACCATCTGCGCGCTGGCGCGCAGCCCGCCCAGCAGCGAATATTTGTTGTTCGATGACCATCCAGCCAGCGCCACTCCGTACACGCCCAGCGATGTGACCCCAAGAATTAGCAAGAGACCGATATTTACATCGGTAATCTCCAGCGGGATGCTATAGCCGTCGATGGTGATCGCGTTGCCGAACGGGACCACGGCAATCGAAGTGAGCGCAAAGACCACCGCAATCATCGGCGCCGCCAGAAACAGCGGCTTGTAAACATGCGGCGGAGTGAGATCTTCTTTGAAAAGAAATTTCAGCCCGTCAGCCGCCGGCTGCAGCAATCCAAATGGCCCCACGCGCGTCGGTCCCCAACGGTTCTGCATATGGCCGACGACCTTGCGCTCCAGCCAAACCGTATAAGCCACCGCCGTTAGCAGCACAATCAGCACGATCAGCGACTTAATTACCGATACGATGATGAAGATGGAGAGTGGCAAAGGCATGGATTTTCAAAATCGGTTAATTGAGTAATTTGGTAATTAAGTAATTTAAAAAGCCTGCTATACCGAGCCGGATTCGTCTGCTTTCCGACTTCAAATTACCCAATTACAAAATTTCCCAATTACCATGTCGCTCAGTCTGCCGCGACTTCGGCAGGATGAATCTCTCGGCTTTCAATTACCGACTTCAAAGCGCGAGAGTAACGCCCCAATGTTCCCGAAGTAAAAAGTGTGTCGTTGGCCGGGACAATCGAATCGGCTCCGTGAGCGACAGCCGGTCCAACCTCGACCAGAGAGGTGTGCTCGCTGTTTCCTGCCAATAGATTTCCCCGGGTCACATCGTATCCCGGCACAAGCCGCTGGATTTCGTCCAGAATCGCCGTAGGATCGAATGGGCTCATCTTCAACTCCAATCCACGCGCCTCGAGCCATACGGCGTGCCGATCCGCCTCGCCCGATTGCGCTCCGCGGGATTGCCCCATATCCGCGCGTGTGCCTCCGCCGAACGGCACCAGTTTGTGCACATCGAATCCCATGGCATCGGCGATGCGCACGATCATTTCGAAATCGGATTTAGTGCCCGTGACCTCGCCCGCCTTTTTTACCAGTTGGACATCGCCGCAGGTGTTAGTGAACGTTCCCGATTTTTCATAAGCGTTCGCGGCTGGGAGCACAACGTCTGCCATTACCGCAGTCTCGGTGAGAAACATATCCTGAACCACAACAAAGCTCTTAGAGAATGCGAACGGATCGATCTGCAACCGGCCTACGGGATTCGAGCCAACCACATAAAGCGCCTTCAGCTTGCCAACTTTAGCCGCGTCGACCATGCCTAGCAAATCGAGCCCTGCGGATTGGGAAATCTCGCCCCACTCCCGATGAAACTCGGTATTTCCGCTAGTTGGATGGTACCCAGGCAATAAATCCGGATACAAACCCATATCAGCCGCGCCGCGCGAATTGGCATAATCGGCCAGACAGATGAACTTGGCCCCGGAAATTGCGGAACCGAATTTAACCAGACTCGCGATGTCCGCGCCGCGAAGCTCAGATCCAAAGATGACTACCAAATTTTGTTCGCCGCGAAGCTTCCCGCGGAGCGAGATCCACTGTTCACGCGAAAACGGCTCGCGCCGCAACGGCCCATGTGGAGACGGCGACCCTCGGCCGTCCAGTTCGGCCGCGTTCGAAGGCGACGCAATCGCATCCACCGCCGCATCATCCCCAGCCAAAAACGCTGCAACCTTCCCTTCCGCGCCGACGGGAACCTGCAAAAAGCTGGCCGCCTGCCTGCGCAGCTTAATCGGCTGCGAATTGATCGCATACAACCTGGCGCGATGCAGCCGAACATTATTCCGAATCTGCCACGCCAGCAGCGGATGCTGCTCGGTCGGATCATTGCCAATCAGCAGAATCGCCGGAGCCGTGAATACGTCAGCCATGCTTGCCGTGGCGTTTTCCTTGCCACGCAGCGCGCCTGCGAAAGCCGGGAAGTCCGCCGTGCGATGATGATCGATATTGTTCGTCTGGAGCACTACGCGAGCGAACTTCGAAAGCAGATACGCTTCTTCATTTGTTGTTCGCGTCGAACCGACAACGCCAATCGCCTGACCACCCGACGTGTCACGGATCTCCCGAAGATTCTTGCCGATCAATTCGAACGCATTTTCCCACGAAACCGGAGTGAGCTTGCCATTCTGCCGAACCAGCGGCTGCGTTAGCCGCTCTCCATTACTTGCGAAATCGAACGCATACCGGCCTTTGATGCAAAGAAAATCTCCATTCGTCCCGCTCTTGTCGCGGTTGTCGCCACGAACAATCTCCATGCCAGTATCGGCGCGCCGCACGCCCAGAGTGGTCTTGCATCCATCTCCGCAGTGCGTGCAGGTGGTGCCAATGTGCTTCATTTCCCACGGCCGCGTCTTGTAGCGATACGCACCCGAGGTCAGGGCGCCGACGGGGCAAATGTCGATGCACATGCCGCACTCTTCGCACTCCAGATGATCTTCTTTATTGGGAGCGATAATCGAACTCACACCGCGGTTCTGCACGCCCAGCGCCCAAACGTCCATGCCCTCGCCGCAAACCCGCACGCAGCGATAGCACAAAATGCATCGCGGACGATCGAAGAACACCACAGGCGACCACTGCAACTCGTCCTTGTGGTTCTTCGCCTCCATGAACTTCGATTCGGCGGCGCCGTAGCTGAAAGTCATGTCTTGCAGTTCGCACTCGCCGCCCGCATCGCACACCGGACAATCCAGCGGATGATTTCCCAGCAACAGCTCAATCATTCCCTTGCGCGCCTGCTTGATCTCTGGACTATCGGAGGTGACAACCATGCCTTCGCTGACCACGGTCGTGCATGCAGTCTGCAGCTTGGGCATTTTCTCGATCTTCACCAGGCACATCCGGCAAGCGCCCTGTAGAGAAAGATTGGGATAATAACAAAACGAAGGCACTTCGATGCCCACCCGCTTGCATGCCTCGATCAGCAGCGTGCCTGCGGGGACCGTGACCTTCTTGCCGTCAACTGTCAGGTTAATTTCTTTTTGTGCTTCAGCCATGAATCCTTATTTACCCGTTTCGGCACGATACGCCTGACTTTGTTTGACCTCTTCAATCTGCAGCGCGTGCCTTTGCGCGTGGGCCCCCATCAGTAACAGACACTCATAAGTGCTGATTTCGCCGACTGCTCGATGGGGATGCGTGAGTTCCGACGCACGGAGGTCCTCTCCAGTCGATTCGACAAGGCGAAGCGTTCGTTCACGGCTTGCCTGGAAATGGGCCACCGCCTCAGCCAGGGTTGAAAAGCGGCCACGCGGTTGTGATTGATCGGAAGCATCAAACCGAGTGCTGCGGTCAGTGCCACTTCGGAGAGTGCGAGCATCCCGCTTCGATCCTTCTGGATCTCGCGCCTTCCGTTCGCCCGCCACCAAACCGAGCATGACTTCTTCCGCCACCGCTACGTGTTCAGCGCATTCGAGAACTGACCAACGGTCCCCTGCAGGGCGCACGCGGCAGGCGGCTTCACCTACCCCGGCTACGCTGCAAAGAAACGCATCTCCTCCCTTGCGTAAAGCCTCCAGCAGTCTGGCCTTGTCGGTCTCGGTACAGCTCTGTATGGCTGGAACTGTGGTCATGGTCAATGGGCCATCACTGGAAGCTCTTCCACCGCGCCCTGTTTTTCAAACGGACACGGCCTGCCTTCCAGATGATCCTCGAACTCTTTGCGGAACTTTTTCACGAACGCGATGGTCGGCATCGCCGCCGCATCGCCCAGCGGGCAGAAGGTTCGCCCCAGCATGTTTTCCGACAGATACTGCATGTTGTCGATATCTTTCTTTAATCCGCCGCCGCGATGAAAACGAGTCAGTGTCTTCTCCAGCCAGTCCGTTCCTTCGCGGCACGGAATGCACCATCCGCAGCTTTCGTGCTTATAAAATTTCATCGTTCGCAACGCAAATTTCACCATGCACTGCGCGTCGTCGACAACCACAACCCCGCCAGACCCTAACATTGACCCCGCTTTGGCGACGGAATCGAAATCCATGTTCACATCGATCTCATCTGCAGTAAGGCATGGACAGGAAGATCCGCCGGGGACAACCGCTTTCAGTTTTCGTCCGTTAGGAATCCCGCCGCCCACGTCATAGAGCATCTTCTTCAAGTTGTACCCCATTGGCAGTTCATAGACGCCGGGCTTGGCGATGTTGCCGCTCAAGCAGAACAAGCGTGTGCCGCCATTTTTCGGCGTGCCCAGATTGGCGTACCACTCCGCGCCACCCAGAATGATGTGGGGCACGTTGGCCAGCGTCTCGGCATTGTTAATGACCGTCGGTCCTCCCCATAATCCAACAACCGCAGGGAACGGCGGCCGAATCCGCGGAATGCCGCGCTTGCCCTCGAGCGATTCCATTAGTGCCGATTCTTCGCCGACTTCATACGCACCGGCGCCGCCATGCCAGTAAATGTCGAGATCGCGTCCGCTGCCGAAAATGTTTTTGCCGACGAAACCTTTCGCGTAAGCGTCGCGAATCGCCTCCTGCATGATGTTCGAGAGATACCGATACTCGCCGCGAATGTAGATGTAACCGCTGTGCGCGCCCACAGCCAGGGCTCCTATCATCACGCCTTCGATTACGGCATGCGGATCCTGCTCGAAAATCAGCCGGTCTTTGCACGTACCCGGTTCGCTCTCATCGCCATTGCACAATACATATTTCGGCTTCGCCGATTGCTTCGGCACGAACGACCACTTCATCCCGGTCGAGAATCCTGCCCCGCCGCGCCCGCGCAGCCCCGAATTCTTCACCTCATTGATTATCGCGTCCGCCTCCATCCCGAGCGCCTTCTGCACGGCTTTATAGCCGTCGAGTTCGAGATAGCGGTCGATGCTGGTCGCGCCCAAACCAAACCGTTTGGACACGACCTTTACCTCGTCGGGATGGGAAACCAGCGCAGCCATTGTGTGAGTTTGCGATTGAGTCATTGCGCGATTGAAAAATCTCAGCATCCACGGACGCTAATTCCGCTGGTTTTTAAGTCGCTCAATCACCCGATCGTACAATCGCTAAGTTTTCCTGTACTCGTCCAGCACCTTATCGATCTTCTCCGCAGTGAGGTTCTCGTGAAAATCATAGTTCACCTGCGCCGCCGGGGCCCAACTGCACGCGCCAATGCATTCCACTTCTTCCAGCGAAAACAATCCGTCCGGCGTAGTGCCGTGATTTCCAACGCCCAGCTTCTTCTTGCAATGCTCCAAGATTTGCTCTCCACCCCGCACCAGGCAGCTGATATTCGTGCAAACCTGTACATTAAATTTGCCGCGAGGCTTGGTGGTCAGCATCGAGTAGTAGCTGATCACGTTTCTTACTTCGAGTTCTGTCAGATCAAGCCGTCCCGCCAACTCGGCGATAACCTCATCCGAAAGGAATCCAACGTCATCCTGCGCATAAAGAAGAGTCGGCACCAGGGCTGATCGCTTCGTAGGATAATGCGGCACCATCTCGGCGAACCGCGTCTCGAATTCATCAGAAAATCTCATGCCAGTAATAATTTGAGGAATTTACTAATTGGGAAATTGAAAATCTCATGAGTGCGCGCGTACTGCATTAGTTCGAATTTCCCAATTACCAAATTACACAATCACTCAATTGCTATCGATCTATCTCCCCCAACACAATGTCGATGCTCCCAATCGCCGCCACCACATCCGCAATCAGGCTGCCTTCGCACATCTTCGGCAAAGTTTGTAAATTGGCTAAACATGCTGCACGCATGTGCACGCGATAAGGCTTCGCCGTGCCGTCGCTCACCACGTAATAGCCCATCTCTCCCCGCGGAGACTCGACTGCCTGGTAGACCTCACCGGCAGGCACCGCAAACCCTTCAGTAATAATCTTAAAGTGATAAATGAGCGCTTCCATCTGCGTCTTCATCTTTTCGCGATCAGGAAGCACAATGCCCGGAGCGTCAGCCTTAATTGGCCCTTCCGGCATCCCCTCCACAGCTTGCCTCACAATCCCAATCGACTCCCGCAGTTCAGCTACGCGGCAAAGGTATCGGGCGAATACATCGCCCTCTTGTCGAACCGGCACGTTGAACTTGAACTTCTCGTAACACGAGTACGGCATATCGCGCCGCAGATCGATATCCACGCCACTTCCGCGCAGCGTCGGCCCACTCGCTCCCAGCGCAATCGCGTCTTCAGCAGTCATTCGAGCCACGCCCTTGGTGCGCATCATCCAGATCGGATTTCCCGTAAGCAGATTTTCGTACTCATCCACGCGATCCGGAAAATACCCCGCGAACTCCCGCACGCGACCGAAAAAGTCCAAGGGCGGTTCCAGCGCGATCCCACCCACGCGGAAATAAGAGGTCATCATGCGCTGTCCGCTGACGGCCTCGAACAGCCGCAGCACTTCCTCGCGCTCGCGGAAGCAATAAAGAAAAACGGTCATCGCTCCAATATCGAGCGCGTGGGTGCCCAGCCACACCAGATGCGAATTGATCCGCGTCAGTTCGTTCATGAGCACGCGCAGCCACTGCGCCTTCGGCGGAATCTCCAGCCCCAGCAACTTTTCGACCGCCAACACGTAACATAAGTTGTTGGTCATGGGGCAGAGATAATCGATGCGGTCGGTGAGCGGCACCACCTGCTGGTAAAACTTCGCCTCGCAAGTTTTTTCAATTCCGGTATGCAGAAAGCCGATATCCGGCATCAGCCGCACAACGGTTTCGCCGTCGATCTCCAACAGCACGCGCAGCACACCGTGCGTCGATGGATGTTGCGGCCCCATGTTCAGGATCATGGTTCGATCGTGTCCGGGCTCGAGGACCGGCGTTGGTGTCAGATGCGCCATCAGCGATAACCCTCCACCGGATAATCCTTCCGCAGCGGATGGCCTTCCCAATCTTCGGGCATCAAAAGCCGCCTTAAGTAAGGATGCCCACTGAATCGAATCCCAAATAGATCGAAAACTTCGCGCTCGAAGTAATTCGCGCCCGGCCACACTGGCGTCACTGAATCCACCACCGGACTGCTGCTATCCAGCTTCACCTTAAGCCGAACCCGTTCTTTTTTCGGAATCGACAGCAGGTGATAAACAACTTCAAATCGCGGTTCAGCCGGGAACCAATCCACGCAAGTTACGTCGGAAAGGAAGTTGAACGCGCATTGCGCATCATCCCGCAGCAGCGTGCAGGCATCGCGAATGCAGGCCCTATCGATATGAATGGTCATCTCGTCGCGGTCGAATTTCACTCCCGTGACCGACGACGGATTCCAAGCCAGCAGCCTCGCTACCGCCGGATGACCCTTCAGTTGTTCAAAATCGGTAATAGCAGGTGCGATGGCCACTAGAATCTATCCAGCAAAACGGTTTTGGAAAGGGCACGGCTTCAGCCGTGCCGTCAAAGCGCCGAAGGATTCAGTCTTTGGACCCGGCGGTGAACACTGTTTGCAGTTCAAGGTCATCATCAACCGACGCGCCCTCGCCGAACTGCCTCCGGACCCCAATCCAGCACGCCCTTTTTCCAGACGTAAAAGAATCCCACCAGCACGATGCCGATGTAAACGAACATCTCCCACAATCCGAAATGCTTCAGATCGCGCAAAATTACCGCCCAGGGATAAAGAAAGACCGCTTCTACGTCGAAAAGGATAAACAACATCGCGACCAGGTAGAACTTTACCGAGAAGCGCCCCCGCGCATCCCCGACCGGAGCCATGCCGGATTCATAGGGAGACATCTTGGCTCGAGTCGGTTTCCGCTGTCCAATGATCCAGGAAAGCGTAATAATTGCGCCCGCAATCAAGCTCGCCAGCAGAATATGAATAAGAAACGGCAGGTAGCGAGCAAAGTAATTGTCCGGCATAGGAGGAGCTATATATAATTCGCGTCGATGTGTTGATAAACATTCTAGATTAGGTGCAGTGCGGAGGAGTGTCAAGAGAACCGCACCCAATTTTGCCGATTCCGGAAAGAAAAAATGCAATTGGGAAATTTTGTAATTTGAAAATCGGAAAACGAAAAATCCCGCTTGCACGCAGCAAGAAGCGTGAGGAGAAAAACCAGCCAGCATGGATTGGCTCCTCAAATTACCAAATTACAAAATTGCCCAATTACTAAATCTCGTATGATTTTCGGATTCAACACCGACGTTAAGCACGGCGACACCATTTATCACGTGCAAAGTGAAGCCCGTGAAAACGAGAAACTCCTTCAGACGCAGGTCTTCGTTCGTGGACGCTGCGTAGGCAAGAAGGCCATTTCCTACGCCGCTTCCGGCATGCAACCCGGCTTCGGCGATCCGCAAAAAGAACAGCAACTCCGCGATCAACACCGTCTGGTTCTCGAGGCCATCAAGGCAGGAAAGCTGGAGAACGTCCTCGACAAAGCCGAAAGCGAAAGCCTCGCCGCCATCAAGCAACTCGACGTGCAATGGGAGAACGCCGGATCCATCCACTCCGACCGCAATCTCACCATGCACCTCCGCGTCACCGAATCTGGAGCAGCGGTTGCCAGCGCCCGCCTAACTTTTCGCTTCGCCCGTCCCGACGCTGCACCTTTCTACACGCAAGCGGTCACCGATGCCGGCGGAGCAGCCGTCATCTCCTTCGAAGTCGAAGAGTCCGCCTTGCCCGATTCCTCCATCATGGTCCAGGCCGACCACGAAGGCCGCACCGTAACCAGAAAGTTCGTCCTGCGCAAGGCGGAATAGCGCAAATCAAGGACTTTCTACCCTAACATCCAAGAAGACTTTCGACCTCTCGCGGATCTCAGGTCTTTACTGTATAAAGTCTAATGGCAAACGGAGCGCAAGAACCCCCCTCCGTCACTTCCCCGTAGTTTTCCCCGAAGCCGTCCCCCTAAACTCCGCTCAATTTTTCAATGAAGGGGTGCCGTCTCTCCATGAGCAAACTGAGGTTCTGCCACATCACATCGGTCGCATTCATCTCTTTCTGCCTTGTCGCCTGTGGCGGATCAGGATTAACTCCCGTAACCACGACCGACACCTCTCCAGCCAGTTACACCGTAGGTGGCAGCGTGTCCGGTCTTGCTGGTTCCGGCCTCGTCCTGCAGAATAATGGCACCGAGAATCTGGCCATCAGCAAAGCCGGGTCGTTCACTTTTCCGACCGATGTGGCCAAGGGTTCTGCATATAAGGTCACTGTTCTAACCCAGCCTTCCAACCCCACACAAACGTGTGCGGTCTCAAATGGCAGTGGAACGGCGACGGCCAATGTGACGGTTCAAGTTTCTTGCACAACTCCAACCTACAACATTTCTGGTTCCGTACAGGGACTTGTCGGCGTTGGTCTTGTCTTGCAAGATAACCTCAGCGACAGTCTGACGATCACCTCCAACGGAGTCTTCGCTTTCACCTCTCCGATCTCAGGCGGCACCACCTATAACGTCACTGTCCTCCAGCAGCCCGCAACTCCGGCGCAAACCTGCTCACCGACAGACTCCACTGGAACCATCAACGCGAATGTGACCACTGTCAAAGTCGTCTGCACGAACAACAATCCCGTCGGTGATTGGGACTGGGTCAGTGGTGCCGATAGTCCGAATCAGATCGGCTCTTACGGAACTATCGACGTTCCTTCTGCCAGCAATGTGCCCGGCGCCCGCTACAACGCGGTGTCGTGGATCGATGCCTCCGGCGCGTTGTGGCTCTTCGGCGGTGACGGATACGATTCCGGCAGCAACGGCTTTGGATACTTGAACGACCTCTGGAAGTACAGCGCGGGCGAGTGGACTTCCATGAGTTCCTCCGACGCCAGCGGCAACCCTGGCACGTACGGTAAAGAGAAGGTCGCTGCCCCGACCAATATTCCTGGGGCAAGAGAGAGCGCTGTCTCTTGGGTCGATGCCTCTGGCAATTTCTGGCTCTTTGGCGGCAGCGGCCCCGATTCAAACGGCACGATTGGATTCAGGAACGATCTTTGGGAATACAGCAGCGGCCAATGGACGTGGATGAGTGGATCCGAAGAAGTCAATCCGACTGTTACCTACGGAAACAAGGGAACACCCTCTGCCACCAGTGTTCCTCCCGCCCGATCAGGCGCCGTTGAGTGGACAGACGCGGCCGGTAATTTCTGGATTTTCGGAGGCTTTGGCGTCCTCTCTTCCGGCCAGGGAAATCTCAACGACCTCTGGAGATACAGCGCAGGGGAGTGGACCTGGATGGGCGGTTCCAGCACAACGTACCAGGCCGGAACCTACGGACAGCTGGGCAAAGCCGCTTCTACCAATATGCCGGGGTCGCGCAACAGCGCCGTCGGCTGGGTTGATGCTACCGGGAAATTCTGGCTCTTCGGCGGCGTAGGTTCCGACTCAACGGGAAATGAGGGCGACCTCAACGACATGTGGGAGTACAGCGCGGGCCAGTGGACCTGGATCTGCGGGCAAGACGTGAAAAATCAGCCGGGAACCTACGGAAAGCAAGGTACTGCCGCTTCCAACAACGTCCCCGGAGCGAGGGATAGCTCACTCGCCATGACCGACGCCGCTGGAAATTTCTGGCTCTTCGGCGGCAACGGACTGGCCTCAACCACCGTCAGAGGAGGCCTGAACGACATGTGGAAGTACAGCGCAGGCCAGTGGACGTGGATGAGCGGGTCCAACAGCGCGAACGAAACAGGAAACTACGGCCCTCTCGGCTCGTCGTCTCCTAACTATATTCCCGGAGCCCGGACTGGCTCTGTCGGTCGCATCGACGCCGCCGGCGGAATCTGGATTTTCGGAGGCTCTCTCGGCTTCTCTACCCAATTCAACGATCTGTGGATGTACCAACCCTAAGCTGACCGCAATCTGAGCGAGGGTTCCGGCCTGCTACACTAAGGCCGGAACCTGCATTTCAGATCGTGATTGCAACTCCGGCGTTATCCTGAAATTTCACATCCCATGAAGCTTCGCATCAATGGGGAAGAACGTGCCTTCGCGGAACCCGCGCCTGCCGGTCCGTTCACGCTATCGGCCTTGGTCGAGGTTCTCGGCATGAAATCCGATCGCGTAGCCGTCGAGCTCAATCTCGAGATCGCTCCTCGCTATCGCTGGCCGCAAATCGAACTGAAAGACGGAGACCGTCTGGAAATTGTCCACTTCGTCGGCGGCGGCGGCTGTTGTCCGCTTTCGGGGGGATGTTTTGGGTATAGCGCTTTTGGGTGGCAAGGTTTGGGATGGCAAGCTTTGGAGTGGCGCAGCGCTTTTAGCGCTGCGATAGAAGGGTTCTTTTGGTCCCCGGCTTTAGCCCCCGGAATTTGGCCCCACCGACCCACCGCGCCTCGAACCACGCACTCATCTAGTTAACCTCATTCTCCACTTCTCCTGTTGACACTCACCATTCCACATCTAAAATGTTTGAAACATTTTCGTCGCAGAGTGATTCAAACAAAATTATTGATTCAAAGAGAATTATGGATGGGTTCTCCTCTCATGAAGTGATGGCCTTTACCGGCATCAGCGCCCGGCAGCTGCAATGGTGGGACGAGCGCGGCATCGTCAAACCCGCGCACGTCGGCCATCGCCGTCTTTACTCGATGCAGAACGTAATGGAAATGGCGGTCATTTGTGAGCTGCGGCGCAAAGGATTCTCACTTCAGGGCGTGCGCAAAGTCATGCTCTTTTTGCAGCGCGAATTCGGCAAAGGTCTCGCGGAAATCACTGCCCGCAACTCCGATCTGCATTTGCTTACCGACGGAAAGCATCTTTATCTCGAAACCTCAGCGCGCCAGATCGTAGACATCCTGAAAAATTCCCGCCAGCCCATTTTGGGTATTTGCTTGAGCGACGCCCTCCGGCAGGTTCGCGCCGAGTTGACCGCGCGCAAGGTGAGTACCTCCGTAACATCGGTAATTGGGCGGAGGCGTGCTAGAAAAGCTTCTTGAGCATTTTGTGGGCTATGGTTTGTCAGCCGAGGGGTTCGTCACGGAGGAATGCATGGTCGGAGAACTGGACATTTTGAATGAGTGGATTCCCGAACAGATGCAGCCTGGAACCGTCTTCGTTCTGGAAAACGCCGGCGAAGTCGGCGAAAAGGAAGATCCCTACTGGGCTGTGCTCGCCTGCCCGTCCTGCGGAATGCTGGGCCTCATTACGCGGCGTCAAATCAACGGCCTGATTCCCGTGATCTGCGGCTCGGAAAAATGCTCCGCACAGTTCTTCATTCGCGAGAGCGAAGTTGTCGTGCGCAAGCCGTTCTAGCTCCGGATAGCGCCGGTCCCCGGCCGCGTCTGAACCTTCACTAACTCCACCCCTACCTGATCCACAATCTCAATTCCAAAGCCTTCCAGCGCCGCAACCCGCTTCGGACGATTCGTCAGCAGCCGAATCCTCCGTAAATTCAAGTCCGATAAAATCTGCGCCCCAATTCCAATTTCCCGCTGCGTTTCTCTTCCGTTGTCGAGCAGCGTCGGCAACTTCCGTCCCCGATGAAAACTCAGCGCTGTGCGGTCGCCAACTTTGTCGATGGAGAAACCCTTCGAACTCTGATGCAAATAGATCAGCGCTCCGCGGCCTTCTTGCGCAATCCGCCGCAACGCGCCTTCGAGCGTGGCATGGCATTCGCAACCGGTTGCGCCGAAAACGTCTCCCATCAGGCAGTGCGCGTGCATCCGCACCAGCACCGGCGTATCGCTGTTTTCAATGTCGCCCCGAATCAGCGCCATATGCGATTCGCCGCCATCGATCTCGCTCTCGTAAGCAATCAGCCGGAATTCGCCAAACCGCGTATCCACCAACGCCTCGCCCACGCGATGTACATAACGCTCATGCGCCATGCGGTAACGGATCAACTCCGCGACCGTCAGCATCTTCAAATTATGCTCACGGCAGAATTCGATCAGGTCCGGCACCCGCGCCATCGTCCCATCGTCCTTCATGATTTCGCAGATAATGCCTGCCGGAATCAGACCAGCCAGCCGCGCCAGATCGACGGAAGCTTCCGTCTGCCCCGCGCGCACCAGCACTCCACCTTTGCGCGCACGCAGAGGGAAGACATGCCCGGGCCGGGCCAGGTCAGACGCTTTAGTCGCCGGATCAATCGCCACCTGAATCGTGCGCGCCCGGTCATAGGCAGAAATCCCAGTTGTTACTCCTGCCCGAGCGTCGATCGCCTCGCAGAAAGCGGTTCCATATTGCGAAGTGTTTTCCGCCGACATCGGCCCCAGCCGCAGATGCTCAAGCCGCTCCTCGGTCATCGCCAGGCACACCAGCCCGCGCCCGTACTTGGCCATAAAGTTGATGGCTTCCGGCGTAACCTTTTCGGCAGCCAGCGTGAGGTCGCCCTCATTCTCGCGATCCTCGTCGTCGACCACAACAATCATGCGGCCGGCTCGTATCTCTTCAATTGCGGTAGGAACATCAACGAAACTTTCGGCGCTCATCCTGTAATTGTATTCCCGTCTTTCGTACGAATAGAAGTTGCTCGTGCAGCAAACGCGACCCCCGGCATCAAGACAAGGCAGCGCCCGAAGGTTCGCTTCGTGCTAGATCCAAGATTGAAACGTTCCGCCCGCTCTTACCACTATTCATCGATGGCGGCATAAAGGATTCAAAATCGCCATTGGCGCCAGCCGTGCCGGCACAACTATGAATTATGCTGCGCGCTGCGCCGGCTCCAACTCCGCAACGGAGGTTTGCAATGGCCACCACAATCCAAAGTCTATCGACGAACACTGCGGCTACAGACAAGTTTTGTTCCGTGCAAGGCCGCCTCAATCCAGGTGAATGGCTGACCTGGCTCTGGTTTTTCTGGAGCCCTGTGTATCTTGTCTTTCCTTTTTTTTCCAGCCGCGAATTACTTCGGCGGAGATGAAACGCTCGGCGCCGCCGCGACACTATTCATCAATTGCAACAACCTAGTGGTCGCCTGCCACGAGTGACAACAACGGCCACTACTCCAGACCGCACAAATCGCACAAAAGGAGATTTTGCCATGGCTACAATAGTTGGAACTCCCGTAAAACCTACTGCTCCGGCCGCACCCACAGTCAAGGTTCCGTCCGTGCCGCCTCGTTTCCAGCAGGGACCGCTCACCACCGCAATACAACTCGGCCCGCTCGCGCATCTCGCCGGTGCTTGGAAAGGACGCGGCTTCAACGTTATGTGGCGTCCCGACAATCCTCAATCCCAACCCTTCAGCCAGACCAAGCGCTTCCTCGAGCTCAACCTCACCAGCGAGAGTTTCAACTTCGACGTGATTCCAGGCGTTGTACCGAACCGCGGCCTGAATCCGCAAACCGATCTCAGCCTCTACGGCCTGCACTATCTGCAGCGGGTCTCCGACGCCGACAGGCCGCCGTTCTCAACCGCCGGTCAGGCTCTGCACATCGAACCCGGCCTGTTCATGAACGTACCTGCCAGCCAGGAGCCCGCAGTCGGGCCGACCATCGTGCGCATGGCCAGCATCCCGCACGGCGTTTCACTACTGATGCAAGGCCCAACTCCCAGCACCACACCGGTCGCCGGAGCGCCAACGATACCTCCGATCTACCCGATCGCAGGTATGCCCACGTTTACGCCTCCAGCTGGCGCGCAGGGGCTCGGCATTCAGCCCGTCGACATCCCCCCAAATGCTGGTGACGGCGATGAGCACGTCGTTCCCGAGGTCGTCCTCAGCAGCGACATCGCTGGCTCGCAAAGCAACGGCCCATATCCCGCGTCAATTCCGCAAGCTTATGTCAACGATCCCAACTCTGTCTTAAGAGATGCGATCGTCGGCCAGGATATCCTCGGTTTCATTGCTATCCAGCTTTCCACCACTGGCGCTGGCAGCGGAATCGAGAACATCCCGTTCCTTGGAACCCCAAACCCGGCACAGGCAACCGACCCCAGCAACGCCAACGCTTTCGTTCTGCAGTCGTCGGCGACGTTCTGGATCGAGTGGGTGCGCATGGACGGTTATCCGCCCGTACTGCCCCAGGCCAAGGTGCTCGATCCCAGCATTCTCGGTATCGAGCCCTTCTGGCCGACTCCCACGTTCCTGCAGCTGCAGTACTCGCAGGTATCGATCCTGGTTTTCAACAACGTCCTCTGGCCGCACGTGAACGTCGCAACCCTGACCCTCAGCGCCGGTTAGCTGCTGCTGGCGCCGAAACGATTGCGTCATCCCGAAGCCCCGCGTTTTCTCCAGCGGGGCGAGGGATCCCGCGTAAAGCACCATTCTTCAAGCCTTCGGTAACGCAGCGGTTTTAACGTGCCCAATTTTTCAAGCCGCCTTCGTTGGGCCAGTTATTCGCGCCAGAAACACCGCATCTCGCCGCAACCCGTAATTCCCGCATCCTTTACAATCCCTTCATGCCCGGCAAGCCCAAGACCCACGGCCACGAAACCCGCGATCACAAACCGCAAAAGAATCGCTGCTTTGTCTGTGGCCCGAACAACCCCGGCGGCATGAAACTCAAATTTGTCCTCGACGAAGAGCGCCAAACCTTCGTCTGCAAATTCCGCCTCAGCAAGCGCTACACCGGACCGCCTGGCCACTGCCACGGCGGCATCATCGCCTCGATCCTCGACGACGCCATGGGCAAAGTCAACAAGCTGCATCAGGTGGTTGCGCTAACCCGGGAAATGACGGTTGAATATCTCAAGCCAGTCCCGCTGCACAAGCCCCTGCGTGTCGAAGGCCACGAAATCAAGAAACAGGGACGCACCCACGTGAATGCCGCCGAGATTCTCAATGATAAAAATGAAGTGCTCGCCCGCAGCAAGGGAATTTTCATCGCCATCGATCCTGAAAAAATGTTCGCGAAGTATGTGGAACGCTGAACAGCGAGGAGCCATGCCTTCAAACCAAGCCTCATCACGTGCTACCTACTCTCTTGCTCCGTGGATCTCCGTTCCAGCCGGCGCTATTGAGTTCTACAAATCCGCCTTCGGTGCAACCGAGGTTTATCACCACGATGATCCCAGCGGCGGCGTAGTCGTGCGTCTTTCTGTCAACGGAGCAGAGTTTTGGCTGAGCCAGGAATCTTCCGATCATGCCAGCCCAATACCAGAACCAATCGGCGGAGAAACAATTCGATTCATCCTCACCGTTCCCGATCCTGAGGAAATGTTCGCCCATGCTTTGAAAGCTGGAGCAAAAGAAGTGTATCCAGTTACCGAAGGACACGGCTGGCGCATCGGACGCGTGATCGATCCTTGGGGATTGCACTGGGAAATCGGTCATCCCTTGCCTTAGAACGACACTTCCAGCGGCGTCGGCCGCGCGGCACCGCTGACCTACGCCTGATCCGTCATACCCCCAGGGATTAAGTCGACGTCCGCGCGTCTGAGTGCGTCGCTCCTCACCGAGACCCATAACAGTCTCAGGTGCCAATTTTGCTGTCTGAACTTCTCTTGCTATACTTCCCCGCGCATGCAAACCAATCTCAAGAGATTTCTCGCCTACCTTTCCTTCGTTTTCGTCATATTGACTGCCGCCGTCGCACAAACTCCTCAACAATCGACTCCGCAACCAAAGCCGCTCTTCACCCTCCAGGAAGTCATGGTTCCCGTGCGTGACGGCGTTCACCTCCAGACGGTGATTCTCACGCCTGTGAATCAACAAGGTCCGCTGCCGATTCTCTTTCGCCGTACTCCCTACGGCGTTCCAGAGAAAGCTCCAGCCGAAATGCCATCTTCCTGGAAGGAACTTCAAAAAGACGGCTACATCATGGTCATCCAGAATCTGCGCGGGCGTTTCAAATCCGAAGGCGTCTTCAAACTATCCTCGCAGGTCGATCTGAACGATCCCAAAGCTACCAACGAAACCACCGACGCCTACGATTCCATCGACTGGCTCGTCAAAAATGTTCCCAATAACAACGGCAAAGTCGGAATGTATGGCGTTTCCTACGACGGCCTGACGACCGCGCTTGCGCTCCTCCATCCGCATCCCGCGTTGAAGGCCATGAGCGAGCAGGCTTCTCCCGTCGATCAGTGGATGAACGACGACGATCACCGTTACGGCGCCTCCGCGAAAGCTATGACTTCGAGTACGCAGTGATGGAGCAGTCGGACAAGAGTAAGAACACGCATTTCGAATTCGAAACTTATGACACATTTGAGTGGTATCTGGATCTAGGCCCGCTCTCCAACATCAATGCGAAATATCTTCACGGCTCCATTCCTTACTGGAATTCGACCATCGACCATCCCGACTACGACGATTTCTGGAAGAAAGAAGCTTGGGTCAATCAGCTTCACGCCTCGACCGTCCCTAACCTCAACGTTGCCGGATTCTGGGACCAGGAAGATCCCTGGGGGCCGTGGCAGGCAGAGGATTTCACAAATTCTTTTCACTCAGGCGAAGCCACCGGCTTCGCCTTTTGTATTTCAGGAGCCTTCGATGTCCAAGCGCCGCGCCAACTCTTCGTCAAACCCTAAACCATCCAATCCAACTTCCCCCGCAAAAAAATCCCGCGCCGAAGACCAACCCAATCCCAAATCACCCAATCCCAAACCGCTAAATCGCCAATCCCCCAACCCGCTCCGCCCCAACACCAAGCGCACCGGAGAGCGTTCCGAAGCCGCCTTCCTCTACCAGGCCAGCCAGCGCCGCTTCGCCATCTGCAAGCCCTGGGGAGACAGCGAGCGCTACGACTTCATCCTCGACAACCGTCCCCAACCCGAAGTCCACCTCTTCCGCATCCAGGTCAAGTGCACCGACGCTCTCCGCGCCGACGCCTACGAAACCCGCGCCACCTACACCGTCGGCAAGCGCCGCGCCGTCTACACCAAACGCGACATCGACTTCATCGCCGCCCACGTCGTCCCGCTCGACATCTGGTACATAGTGCCGGTAGAAATCTGCACGCCCCAACCCATGCTGCGTTTTTATCCCCACCGCCAAGCCAAAAAAATGCGCCTGGAAAAATACCGCGAAGCCTGGCAACTTCTCGATCCGCCGCTAACCATCCGAGCCTGCGCCGACGAGGACTATCCCGAAGGCTACGTGCCACCACCAGAACCATAGTTTTTGTCATTCCTACACGCGACCGAAGGGAGCAAGGAGGAATCTGCTTTTGACTTTGCTGGCCTCAGCTGCGGAACGTGGGGACCACCGCGGCAGAGCGGCGCCCAGGCCCGCCCGGAGCGAACCCGAATGGCCGCGTCACATCTCCTTTGGGTGGCGCGGCGCCTCACGACAGGAGGCGGAAGAGTTCCTTAATTCGCCAACGCCGTAGGATGCTCATTTGTTTTCAATGCTTTACGACCGCCCAATCCCCGCATGCACCGCTAAACCCTTATTTTTCACCGTCCGCTGGGATATCGATGCGCAACTTCCTGCACTGCCATAACATACATTCAGCATACTCTCAGGGAACTTGGGTTCGAACCAGACCGTCCGCCCGTTTTTCCCAAGGGAGAGCCCTAGCAAGTGCTGGGAACGCTCGAAGCTCGCCGCTCGGAGCTCGGAACTGAAAGGGAGCAAGAAGCTAAAATGCGCAAGCCCATCAAGTACGTAGAAAAAGCAGCCGTCGTCGCCGCCAAGGCAACCTGGGCCGTCTTTGACCGAGTCAACCGGATTAAGCCCAACCCGTCCCCCACGCCGAAATGGTCTGAGAAGCCGCTGCTCAAGTCTTATGAAAAGTCGAAGCCCCCGCTCGGCTGGCCCCGCTCCACCGATTCGCTCTGCCCGAAGTGTGTGCCGGAAATTCGCCAGCAGATTCTTGACGGACATCTTCCGCACGAAGTGTTGATGAACGAGAAGGTCGGCGAGATCAAGGCCACCATCATCGAGCGCGACGGCAAGATTCTGATGGTGAAAGAGTGCCCGAAGCACGGCCGCTTCGAAGACGTGATGTCGATCGACACCGAATTCTCCAAGCATCTGGAAGACGTTTTCCCCGGCCGCGACATCGCCGCGCACAACGACGAGAAGCTGCACCACCACGGCTCGTCGACCGTGAAGTATGGGCGAGGCTCGGTGCTTACGATTGATCTAACAAACCGTTGCAACATGATGTGCGATCCCTGCTTCATGGACGCGAACCAGGTCGGCTTCGTCCACGAACTGACGTGGGAAGAAATCAAGACCATGCTCGACAACGCGATCACGATCAAGCCGCGGCGCCAGATGAGCGTGCAGTTCTCCGGCGGCGAGCCGACGTTGAGCCCATATTTTCTGGATGCAGTCCGCTACGCAAGGAAAGTGGGATACAACTCCGTGCAAGCCGCGACCAACGGAATTGAATTCGCCAAGAGCTTCGAATTCTGCCAGCAAGCGGTCGAGGCCGGCATGCGCTACGCCTATCTGCAGTTCGATGGCATCGGCAACGCGGCGAATGCGCACCGCATGGTCGGCAACCTGTTCGACGTAAAGCTGAAAGCTATAGAGAATCTCCACAAAGCCGGAGTAGAAATCGTTCCGGTTGTAACGATCGTCAACGGCATCAACAACGAACAAGTGGGACGCATCATCAAGTTCGCGCTGGACAACCCGAAAACGATCAGCTTCCTGAGCTTCCAGCCAGTAAGTTTCACCGGCCGCGACGAAGCCGTAACCGATGAACGCCGCGAGGCCCAGCGTTACACGCTGAGCCATTTAGCACACGACGTAAAAGGCCAAACCGGCCTGGGCGAGCCCGCCCGCGACTGGTTCCCCATCAGCTTCATGGGCACCTTCAGCGACTGGGCCGACCTGATGCACGCCCAGGATCAAAACAACGACTGGGGCCAACTCTCCTGCGGCTGCCACCCGAACTGCGGGACTGGGATGGCTGTGATGATCGATAAGGAAACCAAGGAGGCGGTGCCGGTTACTGCGTTCCTGCACGGCGATCAGCTTGCTAAGGATATTGCCAAGGTAAATGATGCGGCTCGTAGCAAGTTTTGGACGGGTTTTGGGATGGCGCTGTGCTTGATGAAGAATTACGATCCGTACCAGTCGCCGACGCACTTCAAGTTGATGGACCTGCTGAGGAAGTTCGATAAGAACTATCACGTGACCGGAAAGGACTACGGGAAGGTTGGACCGGACCGCACGATCGATGATGTGATGAAGCGGCGTACTAACGATCGCTGGAACTTCCTGTTCATTGCGGGGATGTGGTTCCAGGATTTGTTTAATTATGACTTCCGGCGGACTGAGCAGTGCATCATCCCTTACGCTACGCAGGAGGGCGAGATTTCGTTCTGCGCTTACAACACCGGCGTGGGATGGCGGAACATCATCGAGAAGATGCACATGACGGCCACGCTCACAAAGTGGTATGAAGAGCATGGACGGCACGAGATTTTTGCCGGCGGCAAGAAAGTGAAGATGGAAGAGGAACATGTCGACTATCTGCGGCTGCGTGATGATCTGGTGACCAACGAACTGCAGCATGATCTCGACAAGCTGGGCATTGCGAAGAACTCGCGCGAAGAAAAGAAACGGGCGCGGGATGCGAAAGCGGCGGCAACTTCACCACTTCTCGCAACAGAGGCGAGAAATGGGGCACCCGCACCGGAACATCGCGGGCCGCAGAAGAACGATGAGGCGTACAACGCGCGCATGGCTTCGCTCTATCGCGAAGTCGTGCTGAAAGAGAAACCCGCTCAGTCGCAGGATGGATTCATTCCGCTGGGCGCGCTAGCGAAGGTTAACGGCAATGGCAACGGAGCGCACGCCCCAAAGCCGGAAGTGGCGGAGCCAGTAGCGGGAGATTAGCTCTCAGCTTTCAGTGGTCAGCTATTAGCTGTGAAACAACGGGCCGCCTGTGGGTGGCCCGGATTATTGTTGGGTGATCGGGTATTGGTCGGGAAATTGGGGAACGTCCCGTCTGTCCCCGGTTTTGCTCGGTTTTGGTTGTCCCCGGTTTTGCTTCCGGTTTTGCTTCATGGGACTACTCCGCTCCAGGTCGTCGCCAGAAGAGGGCTGTTTGTGTTCCATACGTCTACGGCGACCGGGTCGCCGGGGCTGACGACCATGTCGTTCTCACCGTAGGTTCCGGCAAACCCGGACACTTCGATCTTGGTGTTGCTCCACGATGTGTAGTTCATCGTGATGCTGTCGCCGGTGAATCCGGCATAGAAACAAGCGCCGCACGCCCCTGCGAACGAGTGGTACGCATAGTCGCCGAATCGCAAGAAACCTGTGTTGGTATTTTCGCATGGCAAGGTGCATCCCAAGTTCTGGGCGTTGCCAAAGCCGTCTCCGTAAATCGTAATGTGCAGATTCTCTCCGGCGCCGTTGAAAACCACGCTGTATATCTTGGGTGTGCCGGGCTGCACCGGGGGAATGTTGCCGGCCCAGACCGTACCGTTAGCCGGGTTCAGCGAATTCCAGACCCCGACCTCGATGGCATCGCCCGGCTGTCCAACAGTGTAGGCGCTTATCTCTAATAGGTGGCTGGCCCAGGAATCGAAGTTCACGGTGTAGGCGTCCCCGATGTATCCGGCTTCGCACTCACCGGGGTTGGATTTGTTGCACGTAGGGTTGCCAATCCGAAAGTATGCACAGTCTTGGCCGCTTCCGCTGCACAGGTCCGAGCCAAAATCGTAGCCGTTCAGCGTGATGCTATATTTCTGGCTCGTGCCCTTGATTACTGCCGGGGAAAAGGCGGGGGCGGATTGGCCGACGCAACAAACCGCGAGAAGCAACATCAATGGGCCCACGAGGGAAATGTTTTTCGGCGAAATTCTCATACAATTCATCTCCTTATATTTGATTTTGGGAGCGAGGACAACCTGGCCGCGGGGCGCTTTCTTCGATGTCCGAGCCGCCAAGGAGTTGAGACCTTGCTCCCGCCACAATAAGGTTCCTTGTAGAGCTGTCAACGAAGTTCCAAATGAGCGCCACGTAAGTGCGGAAGGTATAGGAAACACGTGTCATTGACGGCGGGGATTAGTTCGGCTAAGTTCTCGCTAGTCGTGGCAAAGGGGGCCCCGCCACGGCGACTCCGGGTTTTGTAAGGAGGGGGTCGTGTCGCTTGAGAAAGTAGCAAGAAGGCAAGAGGGCTCGGTCTGGTTCGATCTGTTCGAATTGGACGCAAAGAGCGGCCAGCTTAGACGAAGCGGCGTGACGGTCGATTTGCCGCCTCAGGTGCTCAGGATACTACAGTTACTCACCGCTCGCCCTCACGAACTGGTCACCCGCAAAGAGTTTAAGGACGCGCTCTGGCCCGGGCAATCCTATGGTGATTTTG
Organism: uncultured Acidobacteriaceae bacterium; assembly: GCA_963784095.1. Classification (GTDB taxonomy): domain Bacteria; phylum Acidobacteriota; class Terriglobia; order Terriglobales; family Acidobacteriaceae; genus Sulfotelmatobacter. The sequence goes on along the minus strand of CAWAQC010000012.1, from coordinate 233,442 downwards.
ACAGCCGCTTGAACTTCACTATCAAGAAACTTAGGGAAGCGCTGGGCGACGATGCCGAGCGGCCTCGCTACGTGAAGACGGTACGAAATGCGGGATACACGTTTATCGCCCCGGTGAGAATTCAGAGTCTTGGCCAACGCTTGGCCGTTTCCAGCGTGCCGCCAAACCAGGGTGCGCCAATCAATGACGAGCTTTACTCGAACGGGGAAATAACGGTCAAGACCGGTGCGTGGAATTCAGGAACACAGCGCATTCATGATGGGATTTCGCCGGCCCTGACGGTGGCCGTCTTTGTGTTTATGGCAATTGTGTTCGCGGCGCTTTTACTTTCGCGGCAAGGTGCGGCCGGGAACGCGAAAGCGTTTTTCCGGGAATGTGGCGCAAAAAGGATCTGTGGCCATCGACTTAGAGCCGCAGGTTGTTTCCATCTCGGAGATTTTACCGGCCGCCAGACAGAGGATAGTTGTCGAGGGTAGTGGTTTTGGATTGCACGTGCCATATTCACACACGGATTGCCCCTATCTGGCGATTCGTGACAAGACCGGGAATTGGGCCGCGGGACGGTTGATCCCGCAGAACTGGGACGAAGTAATGGTCGACGTGGAAAGTTGGACGGATACGGAAATCGTCTCCAGCGGGTTCAGCGGCGATTACGGAAAGAATGGATGGAAGCTCAATGTAGGCGACGAAGTTGACGTTGCGGTGTGGAATCCGCAGAGCGGGGCGGGTCCGGCTTTGTATCACGTGAAGGTGACTGCGCCATCCGCGCGGCGATAAACTTCCGCGTCGCATAGCCCCCCGGCGACCCAGTTTATTTGCATCACGCAGCGCTGGCGATGGCGGAAATCAAAAGCAGAAGACGCCGGCTGCACCGCATTCCCACCCTCGCCAAGAACGCGAGGATGGGCCATCCGCGGCCAGACGACTTTCTGTTCCGCGCGCGCGAGAACGAACAATCACCGAAGAAACACAAAAGTAGGTAGTGGGCTACTCAAAACTACCCAAAGTAGAGTCGATTCTTAAAATGGGTTATACTCAACTTCTTGTTACGAAATCGGAACAAAAGCCTTCCGTAATTGCACAGTCTAATTAGGTGCTTGTATTCAAGCCTTATACAAGCAATAAAGCGCAGATAGATCGCTTAAGCTGATTATTGTCATAAGCATCCGTTTTCCTTGCTCGTGAACAATTGGAACGCCGCGCGAGATCGGGGTTCGTAATTTGTAACATATATCAATTTGTGTTGGCACTATTCTTTGTCGACCCCATAATGTGGCCGTTTTTGCACGGCACTGTCGGCGTTATCTATGGAAAAGTTCTCTCCCCAGACCTTTTCCGAGCTATTGGAAACTAGACCAGAAACCTAGTTAGCCTGGGTTCCCAGCAGTTACGAAGTCCGACTCCGAAATCACTAGCGAGGTACTAACATGAGTACCCCTCCTGCCCCTGCAGTGGGACCTTGTCTTGCGAGCCGGCGTCGTGGCTACTACCGCGAGAAGCCGAGATGGCGTTTCGGGCGAGTGGCAGGCCGTGAAAATCATTAAATTCCTGTTAATGAACCCGAGTGACTGGGTTGGATGCCGAGTTCGTGGACGCCGGAAGCCCAAAATGGAAACTCCGGCCTAAGGAGGACCCAAGATGCCTAACGCGATTCCAATCGCCAGTTTGAATTTCTTTCAACAGCAACTTGTAGGGAATTGGGCAAATGCAGATTTTGGCAAGGACTCCAGCGGAAATCCGGTCGGTGGGCCGACCAATCCGTTGTCGTACAACATTATGCCGTTGCCGCAGAAGAACAGCCTGGGCGGCGTATCCACGCCCCTCGGCTACATTCTGAAGAACTTCAAGTACCACGAGAGACTGCATTTCAACAACGACAACGCCAAGACCACTTTGGCGATCGCCGCGCGGGCGCCCAACCGGGGGGGCGAAGTCAACCAAGACGCGCGGGCGATTTTTTACGAGCAACAAATCAAGTTCGCCGAAGGCCCGCAGGGACCGCGGGCCGGTTCACACGACGGCGACGTGGTGCACGTAGAGAACGGTGCTTGGCTCTGGCTTCCGCGGTACAAGCAAACCCCCGGTCCCTACGCGGAAAATCCTCCGGGGAGCGGTCTATTCACGCCCCCGATTCCGCCACCGCCGGCCGCCGATCTGCTTCCCCCGTCGGTTCAGCAGCCAAACGAGGTCTTGATCGCCAAGCAAATTTCGATTCCGCATGGCAACTCGATTTTGGCATTGGGCAGCTTCGACACGATCCCCAACGCGGCTGGTCAGGGTGGTCCCTGGAAGGGCGTGGAACAGATTCCCGGAAGCCCAATCATTCCGGATGGGCTGTCGCCGTTGCCCACGCCCTTCCGTTTCGACAAGCCCATCCCGCCATTAAGGTCCGTTCTGGACGCGGATACGGTTTACGGCACGGTGGAGAACAGTCTCACCAACTTCCAAAATCCTCACCCGGATCTGACCTTAAATCCCAATCTGCCGTTGCAGCAGGCCGTCGCGATCATCAAGCCGGATTCATTCGCGCATTGGCGCGTGACCACCGCGCCTCTTCAAGACGGGACCGGCTCGGTGACTAACATTGCTTTCGAACAACGCGTTTCGGAAGTCACAGAATATGCGGCTAAGTATTGGCTGTTAATGAAGGGGAAGCACAAGTATCTCGCATATACTCAGACGATCCTGATGGTCATGGTGATCAACGACAAGAAATTCGTGTTCCCGCATTTGACGTGCAACACGGTGACCTATCAACCGTAGCGCCGGGTTGGCATCTGCGTCGAAAACAAGAGAAGGGGCTGGCCCAGGCTAACGGTCTCACACTAAGTATCGAGGGTCACCCTCCAGGAGCTTGAATGGCTCGCTCGTCCGGGCCGGCGCCCTTACAACGCGCGCATGGCTTCGCTGTATCGCGAAGTGGTGCTGAAAGAGAAGCCGGCGCAATCGCAGGATGGATTCATTCCGCTTGGTGCGCTGGCGAAGCCGAACGGCAATGGCAACGGTGCGCACGCAGCGAAGCCAGAAGTGCCGGAGCCAGTCGCGGGAGATTAGTTCTCAGTTTTCAGCCATCGGCTAAGACAACGGGCCGCCTGTGGGCGGCCCGATTATTATTGGGTAATCGGAAAATTGGGGAATGTCCCGTCTGTCCCCAGGTTTTGCCCAGGTTTTTTCCTGTCCCCAGGTTTTCCTGCCAGGTTTTCTGTGCCCGGTTTTGCTTTGCTATAATTAGTTCGCTCGGCCGCCTCATCCTCAGGCGTTCCCCGGCCGAGCCGCCTCCCGTCTCTTAGCGCGAGCGAGTTGTCACGCGCGTCGCGAATCTGGCATTACGAGAAACCCCAGCACAGCCTCGAACGTGGGCACTGTCTCACTTTCGCACTGCTGCAAAGCCGGAAAAGAGGAAATATGAAAACAGTTGGATTCACGAGAATGGCTTTCGCTCTCCTTGTGTTCTGCGCCGCGATGGTGATTGCCTCGCCTGCGCAGATCTTCACCACGCTGGTAGACTTCAACGGCACTGACGGCGACACCCCTGGGGGCGCGCTGGTGCAGGGCACTGACGGGAACCTCTACGGGGCAACTGGTTTAGGCGGGGCCGCTAACGATGGCACGGTCTTCAGAATTACTCCGGCTGGCACGCTGACCACGCTGTACAGCTTTGACCGCACTGACGGCAGCAGCCCTTCGGGCGCGCTGGTGCAAGCCGCTGACGGAAACTTCTACGGGACAACTGGTTTAGGCGGGGCCGCTAACGATGGCACGGTCTTCAGAATTACTCCGGCTGGCACGCTGACCACGCTGCACAGCTTTGCCGGCGCTGACGGTGAGTTACCTTACGCCGGGCTGGTGCAAGCCGCGAACGGAGACTTCTACGGGACAACTTATGAAGGCGGGGCCGCTAACGATGGCACGGTCTTCAGAATTACCCCGGCTGGCACGCTGACCACGCTTTACAGCTTTTGCTCCCAAGCTAACTGCACGGACGGCTACAATCCGTCCGGCGGGCTGGTGCAAGCCACCAATGGGAACCTCTACGGGACTACGGACTTTGGCGGGGCCGATGAAACCTGCCCCGACCCCAACGGCTGTGGCACGGCCTTCGAAATCACTCCCGCGGGTGAGCTGACCACGCTGCAGAGTTCCTTTACTTTCGGATACCCCTGGAGCGGGGTGGTGCAAGGAATCAGCGGGAACTTCTATGGAACGGCCAACGGGGCTACCAGCGCAATCTTTGAGATGACGCCCTCGGGCACGCTGACCGTGCTGGGCACTACCTGCTGCGAACTTATCACAGGGCTGGTGCAGGCCAGCGGCGGGGCCTTTTACGGCGTAACTTATCAAGGAGGGACCGCTAACGATGGCACGATCTTCAAAATAACCCCCGCCGGCGAACTGACCACGCTTTACAACTTTTGCCCGCAAGCGAAGTGTAGTGGCGGCGCATACCCTAACGCCGGGCTGATGCAAGCGACCAACGGGATCTTCTACGGATCAACCACTGGCGAGGGTCACGGGCTCAGCAACAATGGCTCGATCTTCAGTCTGAGTACCGGGCTTCCCCCGTTCGTGGCAACTCGGCCCAGCTCCGGCGATGTGGGAGCGGCCGTCATTATCCTGGGCACCGATCTGACAGGCTCGACCGCCGTCACCTTCAACGGCACAGCGGCGACCTTCAATGTGGTATCGGCTTCCGAAATCACCACCACGGTTCCAGCCGGAGCGAGCAGTGGCGCGGTCGAAGTGACGACATCCAGTGGCACGCTCAAGAGCAACGTGGCTTTCCGGGTTGTGCCGTAAGGTTTTTGGTCTCTTGGAAAGGTAGTAGGACGAAGCCGCCCCCTCGGGCGGCTTTTCTCTTGGGCAGCACACGTTAGCGTTACCATAATCACTGCTTGCTGGTTTGGCGAAGCTGGGCGCGCCATGAACCTCGGAAGCGTGGCTCGTGGCGGAACAACCATCCACAGCGACATTCTTACCCGTCTCGAACAAGCGACCTCACGGCGGCTCGCTCCGCGAAAGGGAGGGCGGCCGAAAAATCCCATTGCGGAACGCAGAGCGACCTCGGCTTTGTGGCCTAGTTTTCAGGAATTGGGGAACATCCCGTCTGTCCCCGGTTTTGTCGTCCCCGGTTTTGTCGTCCCCCCTGTTATGTCATGACGGGGAAGCGTAAGTTTACAACGAATGGGTGGGGTGGTTGGCTCGCGGGGCACTTCCGGCTTTTCGCGGGCGGGGCGCCCGCGCCACACTGACAGCTGAATGCGGAGACCCCGATAGACGACTACCGCGACGATGGAGGATAATCTCACGACGGAGGACTATTCAATGAACGGATTTAAAATTTTTGCATTAGCTGCTATTGCTGTTATCTGCTTCGCGGCGACCACTCCCAGAGTTCGGGCTCAGGTGGCCGTTGAGATCGGGCCTGCGCCGGTGTGTCCCTACGGGTATTATTCGGTGCCGCCGTATGATTGCGCGCCCTACGGCTACTATGGGCCGGAATGGTTTGCGGGCGGCATTTTCATTGGTGCGGGCCCGTGGTTTCACGGTCCGGCCAACTTCCGTGGTCACGTAAATAACCACTTCCATCCTGATCACGGCTATCACGGCCCGAGGCCAGAGCGTGGCGCTCATCCGGAGCCGGGAAAGCCTGTCGGTAGGGTTTCCCACTTCAAACCAAACGAAGTGCGCGATGGACGCGGCCACGTCGTCGGCAAACGGTAATTGATACATGTCGGGTGCCCACTCGTTCGTGCTTGCGAATGAGTGGGTGCTGACCGGTCTCCTAATTGCCTATTCACAAATCTTGGGGATCGCTTCACCTTTCAGCTCGATGCTGGAGCGCGCCTTCGCTGTTATCGAAGGCCTGCTTCGTCGCGTTGCTCGGAATGACGGTTTGCGATCAATTGAACCTTTCGCGGGCGAGGGCGCCCGCGCCACACGAACGATTTTATGGAAGCATGTTGCCGATGCGTTTGATTTGCGCGCCCACCCCTTTGAGTTTTTCTTCGATTTTTTCGTAGCCGCGGTCGATGTGGTAGACGCGGTCGATGATGGTTTCGCCGTCGGCGACTAACGCGGCTAGCACTAGCGATGCTGAGGCTCGAAGATCTGATGCGAGGACTGCGGCTGCGCTGAGTTGAGTTTTTCCTACTACTACGGCGCGGCGGCCTTCGATTTTTATGTTTGCGCCCATGCGAAGCAATTCCTGCGCGTGCATGAAGCGGTTCTCAAAAATATTTTCGGTGATGATGCTGGTGCCTTCGGCTTGCGTGGCCAGCGCCATGAATTGCGCCTGCATGTCGGTGGGGAAGCCGGGATATTCTTCGGTGACCAGGTCGGAAGCGGTGAAGGGATTGTCTCCCATGACGCGGACGGAATCTTTCGACGATTTGGTTTTCACTCCGGTTTGTTTGAGCTTCACGAGAATCGCGTCGAGGTGAGCGGGATCGCAGCCGACGATGTTGAGGTCGCCGCCGGTGAGGGCTCCGGCGATGAGGAACGTGCCGGCTTCGATGCGGTCGGGAATAATGCGGTGCTTGGCGCCTTTGAGTTTGCTCACGCCTTTTATCTTGATTGTGGGCGTGCCGGCGCCTTGAATTTTGGCTCCCATTTTGTTGAGCAATGCGGCGAGGTCGGCGACTTCGGGCTCGCGGGCGGCGTTCTGCAGAATGGTTTCGCCTTCGGCGAGCGTCGCGGCCATGAGCAAGTCTTCGGTTCCGGTAACGGTGATTTTGTCGAAGAGAATTTCTGCGCCTTTGAGGCGATCGGCGGTCGCTTCGACATAGCCGTGCTCTTGAGTGATTTTTGCGCCGAGGCGCTCGAGGCCTCTGATGTGAAGATCGATGGGGCGTTGTCCGATGGCGCAGCCTCCGGGAAGCGAGACGCGGGCGCGGCCGCAGCGGGCGACAAGCGGTCCGAGGACGAGCGTGGAGGCGCGCATGGTTTTAACTAGCTCATAGGAGGCTTCGGGCGCGGCCAGATTTTTGGCGTGGATAGTGGTGCGGTGGTGAGCGCGTCCGTAGCCGAGTTCGACTTCGGCCCCCATGGCGGCGAGAAGCTTGCGCGTGGTTTCAATATCGCGCACCTGCGGGATGTTTTCGAGGATGACCGGTTCGTCGGTGAGCAGAGCGGCGGCCATGCAGGGCAGGGCGGCATTTTTGGCTCCGCTGATGCGGACGGTGCCGAGCAGCGGCGAGCCGCCGCGGATTACGAGTTTATCCATTGTGTTTCATTCGGTTGTTTCACGATTGGATGAGTTTGTGGTGAAGGATTATTCTAGCGGGGAATCGGTGTAGGGATGGGTAATCGAGAGGGCACGGACTTGTGGGGGCTATAGGGTACCTTTCGTCCGCGTTGCAGTCCGCATTCGGGGACCCAACTGCGCTCAGCACGACAGTGCGAAAACCGGGTTCCTCCTTGCTCGCTACGTTCGCGCGTCGGAATGACAAAGGTGAGGTAAATGGAGTCGGGCTTTGCCCGACCGGACAGCCGAGGGCGGCTGTCCCCACATATTTATTTTCGCTTATTTAGATTTCGCCAGCGCGATTGCTTTGCGGACATTTCCGCCAGATTTTTTCAGCGCGGCCATGGCTGGAGCACGTCCTACTCTCGCAGAGAGCATCACCAACGCTATAGGAGTTATATGTCCGCTGGCTTTCAGAGCGCGTTGCGCGGATTCGTGATCGGCTCCGGTGGCTTGTTCGAGGATTCGGAGGGCGCGGTCGAATAGCTTGGAATTTTTCGGTTCGACGTTGACCATGAGGTTGCCGTAGACGCAGCCGAGGCGTGTCATGGCTGCGGTGGAAATCATGTTAAGAACCATCTTGTGCGCGGTGCCGGCTTTCATGCGAGAGGATCCGGTGAGAACTTCTGGGCCGACTTCGATGACGATGGCATGATGCGCGGCGCGTTGGAGCGGTGAGTTGGGATTGCAGGTTAGAGCGATAGTGCGGGCGCCGCGGCGGCGGGCTTCGGCGAGGGCGGCGACGGTAAAGGGAGTGCGTCCACTGGTGGCGATGCCGAGGACGACATCCTTCTTTGTGGGCTTGAGGCGGGCGATTTCTTTGCGGCCGGCCGGTTCGTCGTCTTCGCTGATTTCGGAGGCCGAAGCTAGAGCTTTTGCGCCGCCGGCGATTAGGAAGTGGACGCGATGGAAGGTGAAAGTGGGAGGGATTTCAACGGCGTCGAGCGCGGCGATGCGTCCGCTGGTGCCGGCGCCGACGTAGATGAGGCGTCCGCCGCCGCGGAGCGCGGCAACGACGAGATCAATGGCACGAGCGATTTGGGGAAGCGCGCGGGAAACGGAATGGGCCACGGTGGCGTCTTCGGCGTTGATCAGGCGGGCAATTTCCAGTGAAGATTTTTGATCGAGATCGTGGGCAGCGGGATTGGATTGCTCGGTGCGGAGCTGGCGGAGTTGCGACTTTGGGTTGCGGGTTGGTTTCAAGTTGAGCCTTGTAGATATTTTAAGTGTCCAATGGGTTTTTATTGTACGGGTTCGCTAGGACGCATATGTGACCGAGATTCCTTGGCTCGCTGGTGAAGACGCGAGCCTTCGGAATGACGCCGTTGTGAGAGAGGCGAGGCCTCGCGAATACAACAGATCAGAGTCACGTTTTAATGGACTCTCCGACGGCGTCGTGAAATTTGGGGCGGACTTGTTTGATGGCTTGGTTCGTGCAGTCGGGCCAGGTGCGGTTGGTGAGCACCGTGATCGAAAGTTGGCGCTGGGGATCGATCCAAAGTGACGTTCCGGTATAGCCGAGATGGCCGAAGGACTGCGCGAGAAAATATTTTCCGGATTGCGAGGGATTGGAGGGAGTGTCCCACCCAAGCGTACGTGTGGTGCCCTGGGGTGAGGAGTTGCGGCTGGTGAACAGTGCGATGGTTTCGGGGCGGAAAAGCGGGCGCGCGAGTTTCCGGCGATGTTGGTCATCTTTTGATTTTAGATACGGGTTTTCGCGGGCGAGGGCGCCCGCGCCACACATCCCCGCGCCACAATCGAGCATGCAGTGGGCATATTTCGCGAGGTCGAGAGCGGTGGAAAAGAGTCCAGCATGGGGAGCTACGGCGCCTAGAACGTAGGCGTTTTCGTCCTGCACTTCTCCTTGGATGACTCTTCGGCGAAAGGTGCTGCTTGGGTTTTGCTGGCTGGCGCTTGATTGCGGTTGCGATTTCGGCAGTTCGCGGGCGAGGGCGCCCGCGCCACACGGGCGTTCGTCGGCGGTGGGAGGGATTTGTGCGCGGAATTCTGCGGGTGGACTAAACGTTGTGCTCGTCATGGCTAGCGGGCCGAAGATTTCGCGTTGGCAGAAGCGGTCGAGGGGTTCGCTGGCGAGGCGCTCAAGGGCGATACCGAGAATGATGAATCCGATGTCGCTGTAGACGGCGCGTGAACCGGGATCCGCGGCTAGCGGCGTGGTCAAGGCGGCGTGCAGAAGTTCGTCGCGAGTTTTTGCTTTTTGAAACAGTTTTTCGTATGCAGGAAGGCCCGAGGAATGCGCCAGCAACATGCGGAGGGTTACTTTGCGGCGGTGTGGGTCTTTGGCGCTGTCGGCGAGGAATTCGGCAACAATTTCTGCCACCGGAGTGTCGAGATCGAGGATGCCGCGCTCGTAGAGCAGCATCGCCATTGGGGTGGTGGCGAGGACTTTGGTGAGGGAGGCGAGATCGAAGAGGGTGGATGGGTGGACAGCCAAATTCTCAGTTGTTGAATCCCCACTTCTCGCAAAAGCGGCGAGAAATGGGGCACCCAGTGACGAGGACGAGGCATCTGTTGCGCTTCCGCTTTCGTTATCCCCATGCCGCTCATAGGTGAAGTGCCCGATGGCTTTTAGGGCTACGAGCTTTCCGGCGTGCGTGACGGCGATTGAGGCTCCGGGGAAAGCGCGGTTGGCAATAGCTTTTTGCAAAATCGAAAATGCGGTTGCGAACTGCCCGTCCTGATGATTGAAGGAGTCCGCCGGCGACGAAGAAGAACGCGATGAGGCGCGATCGATCATTTACGGAATCGTAGCAGATCAGATACTGCCGGAGACATCGGCGCCGCACAGAGCTGCACCTCCGGCGATACCGGCGTCGCCGCCGTAGTGGGCGGGCAGGAGCGGGATTTCCTGGCATTGTGAGTTGATGCACCAAGTGGGCAGGCGATTGCGGATCTGATCGAAGAAAGGCTGCAGCATGGCGCCTGCGCCGCCGCCGACGATTATTACATCGGGCTCGAGCAGGTCGATGATGTTGCCGAGCCAAATGGTTAGGTATTCGGCGGTTTGCTCCAGAACTTCTTTTGCGAGAGCATCGTGCGCGGCGTAAGCTCGGCCGACCATCTCGCTGGTGATGCGATCGGGGCTGCCGTCAGCGTAATCGAGCATGATGGAGCGGTCGCCGGCGCGAATTTGTTCTGCGGCACGGCGGGCGATGTAGGGACCCGCCGCGTGTGCTTCGATGCAGCCGGGCTTGCCGCATGCGCAGCGCGGGCCGCGATAGTCGATAGTATTGTGGCCGCCCTCGGCGGCGGCGCCGGTGCGGCCGTGATAGATGCGGCGATTGCAAACGATGCCGGTGCCGATGCCGGTTCCAATGGTGGCACAAAAAACGTTTCTATAATCGCGCCCTGCACCCCAGAGAGCTTCGGCCAGAGCTGCGGCGTTGCCGTCGTTATCGATACGAACCGGCAGCTTATAAATCTTGGTGATTTCGGAGGCGAGGGGGAAATTGCGCCATGCCGGAAGATTCGGGGGATTGACGATGATGCCGGTATGGGGATTGAGCGGGCCTGGAGCACAGATTCCAATGCCGGACACAGGGAAGCCGACATCATTCTCAGCGATTTCGCGGCGGACCGAGTCGATGGCGGAGATGACCGCGTCCAGAGCCTCTGCCGCATCGGTCGCGACCATGGGCACGCGCGTGTGGTGACTGATTTCGCCGGTTGAATTGACTATTCCGGCGGCAACTTTTGTGCCGCCGACATCGACGCCGATGAAGTATGCGTCCGGCCTCTGCATTTTGAGATCACGAACCCGAGGAAAAACCGAAGGGTCAACGTTAACCCACCGTCGCACTTTAGCACGAATCCGAGCCGGCCAAATATTAAAAGAATGTTGCTTTAAACTGTTCGTTCCGGCGGGAAGCTTGCGTCATCAAATTCTGAAATACGGGCTGGCTCCGAAGATCTTGCAGCAAAGGATCGTCAACAAAGTAGGGATAACAGAAAAATCCGCCGTCGGATGCTTCCGCGCAGCCGGTGCAGGGCAACGGGTTTGTCGCCGAGAGCTGCATAAGCTTCGGCGACCTTGTACCCGCCCTCGGCGTCGCTTACGCCGCGGTTTCGCGGCTGCTTTCAGAGTTGTAAGTTACTGGGTTCCAGTCGCCCAACCTTCCAACTCGCCGGTTGCGCGCATCAGTTCAATTTGACTTCGTTCCAAGTCAAAAGTGAAATCCTGTAGTGCGATGAACTGTTCGCTCATTTGATTTTCCGCATTATCCAGATCGTGCAGGTTCGCGGTAGAAGATTCCATTCGGGTCTTAACGGCTTCAACATTTTGCAGTGCAATCTCATACTCCAGTTCCGCCACATCGCGAGCATCCTGCATCTGAACCACGGAGCGCTGCAGGCGCAAGGTTTCTTCTGAGGCCGAGTTCTTGGCGGCCTCCGCCTGTTTTTTTGCTTTTAGCGCGTCTGCTTCGGCCTCTTGTATGCGCGCGCGTTGAGTCCAATTGAAAAATGGGAACCTAACGGCAGCTCCTATGGTCACGTTGTTAGGCTGAAATGACCCGGGCCGGTAGTACCGTTGATAGTTGTTAATCGTGGTCAGGTTGGCATATTGGGCAGCCAGATCCATACTTGGCCAGAGCGATCTCTTTTCTCCTCGCACTCGCAGATATTGAGCTCGCTCTTCTTCAACTGCCGCTTGTACTGCCGGGCTCGCATCTGCGGTCTTCTCAGCGAGATCTTCGTCTTGCTGCTCAGCGGGTAGAGCCGGCATCGAGTCTGGATCAATCTCGAACGAAGCCCCTGGCACTCCCGTGGTTTTCGCGAGATGTTGCCGCAGCACGTCGGCCGCCCCGCTCGCTTCCGCCAGCCGCAACTTTACTCGCGCCACCGATAATCGCGCTTTGCTCAAATCCATCTCGCTGTCGATCCCGGCCTTCACGCGCTCTTGCTCCGCGGTTTCCATCTTCTGTTCTTCCCCCTGGGCTTCGTGCAGGCTGCTCAACCGTCGCTCCCACTTTGCCAGTTCCGCATAGCTGAGCACGGTATCTTGAATCACTTTGTTGCGCTGGTCCTTGGTGTTGAACGTGTCGACTTTAACCTCAGCATGCGCCGCCCGGATAAAATCGCTCAGTGCCAGATTGAAGAGCGGCGACTGTGCGGTCACGTTGACCAACGATGGCGCACCGCCTTCCAGGCTCAGCGGAAAACCATCCGTATATCCAATGCCCGCTCCCACGTTTAATTGCGGGATGTAGCTATTACGCAGCTCGCGATAGGTTGCCTTTGCGTGTTGCTCGTCGGCGGTAGAAATGCCAACACCGCTGGCGTGCTGCAGCGCGAGCTGAACGGCTTGCCGTAATGTAATCGTTTGGGCGAAGAGGGAAGCGGGAAATAACAAAATCAGCGCCAGGAATGAATAAGAGCGCGCACCGAGACCAAATCTAATGTTCATGGTTCTCCCCTTGCATGTCTTCGAAGATTCTACGGAGAATCCGGCGCGAGAGAAAATGGTAAGGAAGAGTCAGGCATGCGAGCGACCGCCGAAGGAGGGAGTTAGCGCGCTTCAGCAGTCAATTTCATTCAGCCGCTTTGCGATCATGCAGTACAAATCAATCGCCTCCGCAAGTTGCTTTTTCTCGATGAATTCGCCGTCGGTGTGCGCCACGTGAATCGATCCCGGACCGATCAGCAGCGGTTCGCCCCAGTTCGTCAGGCTGGGGATATCGGTGGTGAACGCGGCAATCATAGTAGGGAGTTCGTCTAGGGTTCGCAGGCGCATGAACGGCAGTTCCAAAGGGAGTTCGACTTTTACTTGATCTCCCGCAGTTTCCAGGATGCGGCGGCGCAAGTCCGTCGACGGCCCAATCAGCCGATAAAGCAGGTCGGCGTGAGCATAGTCGGGAATCACATTGGGTGCGCGGCCACCCTCGATCAGTCCAATATTCAACGTGCAGGGACCAACTTCAGGGTCGTTCGGCAAGGGCATGGCCCGCAAACGCGCGAGGGCGGCAATCAACTTGTCGATGGCCGATTCGCCGAGGTCGGGATAAGCCGAATGTGCCATGCGGCCGGAAGCAGTTACTTCCACTCGCAGTGTTCCCTTGGATGCCAGAGCGATGCGATTCTCAGTCGGCTCGCCATTTACCAGGTATCTGCGTGATTCGCCCGCGCAATTTTGCGTCTGATTTGCCTTCTGGCAGGCAGAGAGCTGTTTCGCGGCATATTCATTCGCCACCTTGGCGCCCAGGCTGTCGCGCTCTTCGCCGACTACAAACAGCAACCCAACATAGATTCCTTCGCGCCGCAGTTTTTCCGCAGCGGCGATCTGGGCGGCAATGATCCCTTTTGCATCGCACGATCCCCGGCCGTAAATTCGCGACGCATCCTCCGAGGAGGGGATGAATGGCGGAACCGTATCCATGTGCGTGGAAAAAACCACAGACGGATTCGGTCCTTCGGTTGACAAGGCGTATACGTTCGCCCGATCCGCTTCGACCGGCATCTTCTGGGTCTCGTAGCCAAGTCGGTTCAGTTCGTGAAAAAGGAAATCACCAACTTCGGTCTCGTTGCCGGTGATCGATTCGATATCGACCAGTTGCCGCGTCAGCGCGATCGCATCCATGCAGGTGAGAATACCAAATGCATCGCGGTGCAATTCGGCTAGCTTTTTCTACCCACCATGAGTGCGAGTTCCCGCCATTTCCAGTGGCAGTCCACGTCCGCAAAGCCGATTTCTCTCAGCCACTGGAGTTGCGTTTGGAGATCCAGCAACTTGTTCGACGGGTCCTCGGTTTCGACGGTGTAGCCGATGCTATGCAGGAATTCTTCGTGCAGTCGCTGGGTAGGTGAGGCAACATGCTCGAGATTGCAGAACACTCCGCCTGAAGCCAGCAATTCGTAGATCTCCGCATACAGGGCACGCTTGCGCTCATGAACCACGTGATGAATGGCGAAGCTGGATACAACCGCATCAAATTTGCCCAGCTCCGGAAGCGGCTGGTCCAGATTATGCGCCACGATCGTGACGGAGGAATCGCCGGCGAAGCGTTTACGCACAGCCTCGAGCATGGCAGGAGAGAAATCAATGGCCACGGCCTCAATCGGGCGTGCTGCCTCGGTAGCCAATTGGGACTTAACTAATGCGAGCAGTCGTCCGTCACCGGTTCCAAGGTCGAGCAGCCGCCGCGCCTTCCGAGGAACAAATTCCAGCAGCGTGCCCTCACCCTCAGTGCGGTGAGGAATCGAATTCGCCCTTCCTAAATAATTGGCGGCATGGTCGGAAGATGTCCAGAGATTAACGCCGGTTTTAGTGCTCATGTATTTTGTCCAGAAAAATAGTTCCCCTTGGAGGGAGTGTACGAAAACAAGGTAGACTCGTTCTAATGATTCTCATTAAGTTGCTGGATGCAAGACTTCTGAAGCCGCTTTTCGCGATTACGCTGTGCCTCGCCTCCATTGGATTAATTTTTGCTGACGCGCAGGGTCAACCGGCATTGTCTTCGATCGAGTCTCAACCAAATGTCAGTGAAAGACAATCGGACCAGAGCGCAGCTGCCCCACAAGCTTCATCGCCAAAGTCGCCCAGTGCCGAGGAAGACGAAGACAACGAGGTCAAAATCACCCCGGAAGAAGCGAAGGAATTGTTTCACTCGGTTGACGAAATTCTGCTATTCGACAGCAAGCATTCCGGGCTACCCGTTAAGAGGGAAGTGAAAAAGCGCCTCACCAGCCGCGACGAAGTGGTTGCGTACCTGACGAAGCACATGAAAGACGACGATGTGAAACGCCTGCAGCGTTCCGAACTCGTGCTGAAAAAATTCGGACTTCTGCCGCGCGACTTCGACCTGGAAAAACTTATGGTTTCTCTGCTGCGCGAGCAGATCGCGGGCTACTACGATCCAAAAACCAAAACCGTGAATCTGCTGGATTGGGTTCCTGCCGATCAGCAGGAGCCGGTAATGGCGCACGAATTAACCCATGCCTTGCAGGATCAGAGTATCAATCTCAACCGATGGATGAAGAAGGGCGACAAAGATTTAGGCGAGATTAAAAAAGATCCTACACCGCAGGACATTGAGAACGACGAAATCGATGACTCCCGCGAGGCGGTTGTCGAGGGGCAGGCGGAAGCCATGATGCTCGAATACGAACTGGCGCCGGTGGGCAAGACGATCGTCGACTCGCCCGAGCTGGTCGAAACCATGGAAGCGCAAATGTCCGACGGCACCGATGATTCCAAGGTCTTCAAAGACGCGCCCATTTTTCTCCGTGAGTCGCTTACGTTTCCCTACAGCTACGGGTTGAATTTCATCGTCAAACTCATGGAAAAGGGTGGTAAGCAAGAGGCCTTTGCCGACGTGTTGAACAACCCTCCGCACACCACACGGCAGATCATGCAGCCGCAAACTTATCTCTCCGGAGAAACAATTGAGCCCATGCCGGTCGTCCCATTCAAACGCGATTTCAAGGATTATTCCAAGTTCGATATCGGCGCCATGGGCGAGTTCGATGTCGCCGTGCTGATTGAGCAGTACGCCGGCAAGAAGTTGGCCGATCAGTTTGCCCCGGAGTGGCGTGGCGGCTATTACTTCGCAGCCAAACCAAAAAACAATCCGGGCGCGCCATTGGGTTTGTTTTATGCATCACGCTGGTCGAGCGCAGAAAAGGCCTCCGAGTTTGCGGAAATTTATGCGCGTTCTCTTCCGCACCGTTACAAACAAACCCAGGAAGTTAAGTCGGATGCCTTAGATCAGGCCTCATCGAAAGAACCATCAAGCGCAGACCTCTTGCAGGGCCGTCACGAATGGAAGACCGAAGAGGGTGCAATCGTGATCGAGGAAAAGGGCAATACCGTTCTCGTCAGCGAAAGCTTAGATCCGGCGACCACGCAGACCCTGGAACGGGAAGTGTTCGGGAATTAGATTTCGGCTAGGTTTTGTTATGCCTTGGCCATGTTCGCGGCTGACCAAGTTTTAACAAATTCTCCCAGCCGCTCGAGCGCCTGCGGTAATTTGTCGGCCATCTTTGCGAAGCCAAGGCGAAAATGTGAAGGCGCATCCCAGCAATCCCCAGGGGCGAGCAGGATGCCCTTTTCGGCAGCCGCCTGGCAAAAGGGGCGGCTGTTCTCTCCGCTGACAAGCCACGGGAAAGCGGTGGCTCCGCCACGAGGAGGAATCCAGCCGAGCGTCTCGCGATGCTCGGACATGAAAGCGGTGAGGTGCCTGAGATTTTTAGTTGCGGTTTCCTGGGTTCTCCCGAGGACGATGTTGCGGTGGCGCATGGCAATCTCCGCCAGCATTTCTCCGGCAGTATTATTTGAAATGGAAAAAATGGCACGCGCATTCCAGTAGAGTTCGCGGCGCTTGGCATCGTGCTCGATCATCCAACCGGTGCGCACTCCGGCTAAAGGGAATGCTTTGGAAAAATCATGGATCACGGTCGCATGCGGCAGCCGGGAAGCCGATCTAGTCGCTTGTCCGCCGTTCGCAGGGTGGTAGATCGGGTGATAAACCTCATCGCTGACCAGTTGAATTCCGCGAAGTGTTGTGAAATCGTGCAGGCTGTCCAGTTCCGCATCGCTAATCGTTGCGCCGGTGGGATTGTGGGGACTGTTTATCAGAATCAACTTGGTATTCCGATCGGCCAGTTGTTTGATCTCCTCGAGATCGATGCGAAAGTCTCTTTCCTTGCGAACAGCGTAGTAACGAATCTCAATACCAAGCGATTCGGGCAGCGCAGAAAACGGCGGATAGCCGGGTTGAGGCAGGACAACGTTGGCCCCGGCTTCGGCGGCCAGCCAGAAGAGGATAAGCAGCGCCTCCGAGGCGCCGGTTACGACCTGGACAGTATCGACATCAACTTCCTGCATATCGGCAATTGCGGCGCGTAGGCCGTCAGCTCCAGCTGGGCGGCTGTAGACCAAATCGTGATTGAAGAAGCGGTGCCGCTGCTCCTCGCTAGCGAGGCCCAGGATCTCATTCAGCGTCCAAGGCGGCCCTTCGCTGGAGGCCAGGTTGAATTCGACGTCGTGCTCGTAACGGGCCAGCCACATGTCCAGTAGGAAGGGTCTTAGCTGCATGTCGCACCTCGAGGAATTAGAATCAGGCAATTCGCGGCGGGGCTCACGAAAGTTTGCGGCGTTCGGTACTGCAATGGTTATAAGGCGGGTTTACAAGTAAGAAACTACGGTATGTTGCCTCGACCAGCGAGAGTCAGACAAAAGATGCAATCCCGAAAACGCAGCTAAACCTGTCTTCTGTATAATCACGAGTTTGACTTCGCAGCGCTTTTCGGAGGGCGATTGCCACAAGCGGAAATTGGGATCATCGGGGGCAGCGGGTTATACGCGATGCCGGGGCTGACCAAGATCAAAGAAGTGCGGGTCAAAACTCCGTTTGGCGCGCCCTCCGATGCCTACGTCTGCGGGACGCTCGAAGGCCGCAAGGTTGCTTTTCTGGCGCGGCACGCTCGCGGGCATCGAATTCTTCCCAGCGAATTGAATTTTCGCGCCAACATTCACGGTTTCAAACAGCTAGGAGTCGAGCGGATCGTTTCTGTCTCCGCAGTGGGCTCGCTGAAGGAAGAACATAAGCCTCTCGATTTCGTGATCCCCGATCAATTCTTTGACCGCACGCGTCATCGCGTCGACACGTTCTTTGGTGCCGGAGTGGTTGCGCACGTGGCTTTCGCCGATCCTGTATGTAAAGAACTCGCCACGATTGTCGATAACGCATGCAAGAAAGTTGGAGTTACCGGCAAGCGCGGTGGCACGTACCTGTGCATGGAGGGTCCACAGTTTTCTACTAAGGCTGAATCGAACGTAAATCGCAGCATGGGTATGGATGTAATCGGTATGACTAATCTGCAAGAGGCGAAGCTGGCCCGCGAGGCGGAGATCTGCTACGTCACCGTGGCAATGGTAACGGATTACGATTGCTGGCATCCGCATCACGATTCTGTGACGGTCGACCAGATCGTGGCGGTATTAGCGAAAAATGCCGAGAATGCATGCAAAGTGGTGCGCGAGACTGTTGCAGAGATGCCGCGCGAGCGCTCGTGCAAGTGCGGGTCGGCGCTGGCGCATGCGATTCTGACGGACCCGAAGAAAATTTCTGCGGGGGCGAAAAAGAAATTGAAGCTGATTATCGGCAAATATTTAAGAGCAGTTTAAACGGCTTCAGCAATGAGGAGATTGAATTCCGGCATGAGCATTGTCGTAGTCGGTTCGGTTGCGTTTGATGACATCACATCGCCTTCGGGCAGCGTGAAAGACATTCTTGGCGGCGCGGCGACCTATTTTTCTCTCGCCGCCAGCTACTTCACGCAGGTGCGCGTGGTCGCCGTGGTGGGCGAAGATTTTACTCTGGAACATGAAGCGGTATTCAAGAAGCGTGGAATCGATACACGGGGCATCGAGTACGCCGTGGGCAAGACCTTTCGCTGGGGCGGCGCCTACGCGGACAACCTCAACGAAGCGAAAACCAACTTTACCGACCTCAACGTCTTCGAGAAGTTTCAGCCGCGCATTCCACACGAATACGAAGACAGCGAATATCTGTTTCTGGCAAACATCCAGCCGACCCTGCAAGCCAACGTGCGCAAGCACATGAACGGCGTCCGCCTCACCGGCTGTGACACCATGAATTACTGGATCAATGGCGCGCGTGCCGAGCTAGCCGACACCTTGAAACTGGTGAACGTATTGCTGATCAACGACACCGAGACCAAGATGCTAGCCAAGGAAAGCAACTTGCCGCGTGCCGCCAAGAAAGTTCTGGCCATGGGCCCGCAGGCGCTGGTCATCAAGCATGGCGAATACGGCGCGACGATTTTCTTCCGCGAAGGCGCTTTCGGCATTGGACATCATCCGTTTCGCGCTCCTACTTTGCCGCTCGATGAAGTGAAAGATCCAACCGGCGCCGGGGACTCTTTTGCCGGCGGCTTTATGGGCTACGTTGCTTCGCAACAGGATTTGAATCGAGAAGTTCTCAAGCGTGCTCTGTTCTATGGTGGGGTCATGGGATCGTTCGCCGTGGAAAGTTTCGGCACGGAGCGTTTGCAATCGCTGACCCGCGACGAAATCGAAGCCCGCTTCCAGATCTTCCGCGAGTTGACGCACCTCGAATGAAGCCGCAAAAAAGGGCACCCGCAGGGCGTTCCGAAATCGAGTCCGTGCGCCTGGTGTGGCTCGCCGCGTTCGTTTCTGTTTTCTCGGTTCTTTATTATCAGCGCCATGGGGAGATCCTGCTCTCCGGCGATGCTGTTGCTCATATCAATATCGCGCGCCGCGTTTTTGATTCTAAAACTCCCGGCCTTTTGCAGTTGGGAACCGTATGGCTCCCGCTGCCGCACTTGCTGATGCTTCCATTCATTGTTCCCATACGGCTGTGGCAGAGCGGCACGGGTGGATCGATTCCGTCCATGGCTGCATACATTCTCAGCGTGCTCGGAATTTTCCGTTTCGTGCGTACCGTGTTGGCTCGCGACGGTAAAGAAATCGACTCAACCGGCAAAGTCACGGCTTGGGCCGCCGCGATTTTGTATGCTGCCAACCCAAATTTGATTTACATGCAGGCCACAGCGATGACCGAGCCGCTGTATCTTGCGTTCTTCATATGGGCGCTAGTGTATTTTGCGGAATTCGCGGGGAGCATCAAAGCCGACAGATCGTTGAGCAAGTCCGGCCTGTGTGTTGCAGGGGCTTGTTTAACGCGATACGACGGCTGGTTTCTGGCCGGCATTCTGATCTTCGCAGCGGCGATCATCTACTTCGCCCGCCGGACATCCGGCGAGAGTTTACTGCATTCGGCAAAGCCGCAGCGCAGGGAGTTAATGAAATTTATCCTGATTGCCTCAGCTGCGCCGGTTTTGTGGCTCGCCTATAACGCAGCGGTGTATCGCAATCCGCTGGAGTTCGCCAACGGACCATATTCGGCAAAGGCCATCGAGCAAAAGACTGCTACTGTGAACCCCGCGAAGGGGAACGTTTATGCTGCGGCCTCATATTTTCTGAAGGCGGCCGAATTGAATATCGGCGAGGCGAAGTGGCAGCAACGTTTGTGGTTAATTCTTGCTGTGGCTGGAATTGCGATAGTTATATTCGCCGGACCGCGCATTGCGCTCCTGCTCTGGATCCCTCTGCCGTTCTACGCTCTCAGCGTGGCGTATGGGAGCATCCCTATTTTTGTTCCAACCTGGTGGCCGTTTTCGATGTACAACGTTCGCTACGGTTTGGAACTGCTGCCGGCATTCGCCGTCTTCGTGCCACTCGCAATTTCCTTTCTGGTGCGATCCGCGGCCAAACTTCCGCAGGTAGAACTTTCCTCGCAAATGGGGCAGGGTGCCGCAACATTCATCATCGCAATCGGGCTCGCAGCCGTAAATTACACCTTCATCTGGCGCGATGATCCGATCTGCTACCGCGAGGCCTATAACAACAATCGCGGCCGCATCGCGCTAGACGCACAACTGGCAAAATGGGTCACGTCCTTTCCGCCCGATTCCACATTTCTCATGTATCTCGGTGAACATTCTCGCGTTTTTGAGCAGGCGGGCATACCTCTGCGCCGGGTGATCAACGAAGGCAATCAGCGCGTCTGGATACGCCCTTACGATCCACAGGGATTGTGGGAGCGCGCGCTGGCAGATCCCACTGCCTACGCGAACTGCATCATCGGGTTCGAAGGTGACCCGGTATGGGCGGCGGCAAAGGCACATCATCTGACCGCGCTGGTCGAAATCCATACCACCAGTCAGCCGCCGGCTGCGATCTTCGAGGGCGCGAAGCCGCAAAGCACGCAGCATGGGGCCACGCGATAGCAGTACGGTAATCATGCGGGTTACTGCGCGACGCCATGGGAGCCGCGTTCTTCGGGTGATAAAATCGGCCATCCAATAAGAGATCGCACTCAAAGCACCAGATGACTTTCCATTGGGACCGGTGGAGCGGGAGTGAGCCCGAATACGATAGCGATTCCGTTTGTAAAAGCCAGCGCTTGCGGAAATGATTTTCTGCTGATCGATGGGAACGCGCTTGATCCCGAATTCCGGGCAGGTGAGTTGGCATCGATCTCGCAGCGGATTTGCGATCGCCATAATGGCGTGGGCGCCGACGGAGTGGAATGGATGTATCCGCATCCGACCGCAGATATTGAAATTAGGCTGATTAACAACGATGGCTCCGAAGCGGAGATCTCGGGCAATGGCACGCGCTGCGTAGCCGCCTATCTGTGTGCCGAACGAAAAAAAGAAAAGCTTGCGATTCAGACCGGAGCCGGGCTGAAAATTTGCACGCTGACGGGCAAAGTTGACGGCGCCTATGAGTTCGAAGCTGCGATGGGTGAAGCGGTGATTGCTGACGAACTTGCATTGAAGCTGGACAACGAGAATGTGGAAGAAATTCGCGGCATTCCGGCTTCCTTGGGAAATCCGCATTATGTTGTTTTTGTGCGGGAGTTTGCTCCGAATTGGCGGGAACAGGGAGCGCGCATTCAGCGCAGCTCGCAATTTCGCCATGGGGTAAATGTGGAAATGGTAATTGCCGATAGGCAACATGATATAAACGTGCGTTTTTTTGAGCGCGGCGTGGGCGAAACGCAATCGTCGGGAACCGGGTCTTGCGCATCGGCGGTCGCGGCAATTGCCACAGGAAGAGCCGAGTCGCCGGTCCGCGTGCATACTCCCGGGGGCGTGCAGACCGTACGCACGGAAGGGAATTGGGTTTTCCTTCGAGGTTCAGCGCGGTTGGTTTGCCGGGGAGATTTCTTTCTGAGCTAGATCGCCGGAAGCGGCATCACTCGCTATTCTCGTCTTCTGCAAGATTCAGGAAATTGGTTTCGAAGGCATGTCTTCCTTAAAAGCTCCGCGCGTTAAGCCACCAGCCCTTCGAGGCGGAGCCACCGTCGGGATTGTTGCCCCAGCCAGCAACGTGAAGCGCAACGAACTCGAAGCGGGATGCGAAGCCCTGCGTCGCGCCGGTTATCGTCCCTTCTATTTCGATTCCATCTTCGATCAGGATCTTTATTTCGCAGGATCGGCGGAGCGGCGGGCCAGAGAACTAGAAGACATGTTTGCTCGGGAAGATGTGCGTGCAATCGTCTGCGCGCGCGGAGGCTATGGCTCGAACTATCTACTCGATAAGCTGGATTTCGAAAAGATCAAGGCGCATCCCAAGATTTTCGTGGGATATAGCGACCTCACCTCGCTGCTCACCTGTTTCGCAGACAAAACGCGCTTAGTCAGTTTCCATGGCCCGATGGTCGCAAAAGATTGGCCGCTCGACGGCGGTGTCGACCTGGCTTCGTGGCAAAACGCATTGAGCGGCTCGTCACCGTGGGAACTCGCTCTGGGCGGTGGTTCTGGAGCGAAGGGGTTGGTCGACGGCCGCTCCGAAGGTATCCTCTATGGGGGTTGCCTTTCGATTTTGGTGGCTTCGCTTGGTACGCGCTATGAAATCGACACTCAAGGAACGATTCTGTTCGTTGAGGATGTTGCAACCAAGCCGTACCAAATCGACCGGATGTTGATGCAGTTAAAGCTGGCTGGCAAATTGAACGATGTGAAAGGACTCATCTTTGGCGAGATGCGTGATTGCTTTCAGACTGCCAATCAGGGATACACACTGGAAGAAGTTGTTTTGAGGATAGTCGGCGATTTGGACATTCCGGTAGCGTACGGCGTGCGCTCAGGCCATGTGACATCCGGAAACATCACTTTGCCGATCGGGGTGGAGTGCCATCTGGAAGTGAGTGGTACTCGGGTGAGCCTTAAGATGCTTGAGAGTGCAGTGTCGAACGATTAAAAAGATGCCCGACCGGTACGGCCAATTAACTTGAAAAGAACAAAATCAAACGGCGTAGCATGAAGGCACAGAAACACATTCACTTGATCGGCATCTGCGGCACGGCCATGGCCTCGCTCGCGGGAATGCTGAAGGAGCGCGGCTTTGAGGTAACCGGCTCCGATGCAGCGGCATATCCTCCTATGTCCGATTTTCTTGGCGGCATCGGAATCCCCGTGGCGCAGCCTTTCGAGGCGAAAAATCTCCAGCCACGTCCCGACCTTGTTGTGGTCGGCAATGCGATTTCGCGCGGCAATCCTGAACTTGAGGAGTTGCTCGACCGCCGCATTCCATTTTGTTCTTTGCCGCAGTTTTTGCACGACGAATTCTTGCGCGGCAAAGAAGTTCTGGTAGTTGCCGGGACGCATGGCAAAACCACCACTACCTCGATGCTCTCCTGGATATTTCACAGCGCAGGAATGCAGCCTTCGTTCCTGATCGGAGGTATCGCCGAAAATTTTGGTTCGAGCTTTCATCTCGGCGACGGCAAACATTTCATTATCGAAGGCGACGAATATGACACCGCATTTTTCGATAAGGGGCCAAAATTCCTGCATTATTTTCCCGATGCCGCGATTCTGACATCAGTCGAGTTCGATCACGCCGATATTTACAAAGATCTCGATGCCGTCGAAACTGCTTTCAAACGGCTCGTAAATTTGATACCGCGCCGCGGCCGAATCATCGCTTTCGACGGAGCTACCGGCGACGCTGCCGAAAGCCCAAGTCTCGAACGTTGCCTGCAAAAAGCGTTTTGCCCCGTCGAACGCTACGGCGCAGGACCGCGCTCCCAGTGGCGGATTACCAATCTGAAATTCGATGCACAGCGCACGTCATGGTCTGTGCTTCATCAAGGCGATCCGTGGGCGGATTTCGAATTCGCTCTCGCGGGAGAATATAACGTCTGGAATGCCACCGCAGCGGCTGCGCTTGCCGCAAGCTATGGAATCACAAAAGAGCAAATCGCAGCCGTTCTCAGCACATTTCAGAGTGTGAAGCGCCGGTTGGAAGTCAAGGCGCAGGTGAACGCGATCACTATCATTGACGATTTTGCGCATCATCCCACGGCGATTGCCGGGACACTGAAAGCACTGCGACAGCGCTTCGCTGGTGCGCGTTTGTGGGCAATTCTTGAGCCGCGCTCGAACACGCTGCGCCGCCGCGTGCTGCAGGACGATCTAGCTCATGGCCTCGCCCTTGCTGATGAAGTAGTCATTGCCGAAGTGTTCCGGTCGGAGGCAATACCGGTCGATGAAAGACTTGATCTTACGGAACTCGCGGCAACGATTCAGAAGCAGGGCCGTCGTGCCCGATTGGCCGCTGATGCCGACTCTATTGTCGAAATGATCTCTCCCGAACTGCGCCCCGGAGATGTGATCGCAATTCTTTCCAACGGAGGATTCGGAGGAATCTACGAGAAATTGCCCGCGCGACTGAGAACGATAATGCCTGACGGCGCGAACCTGAACTCGGCAAATGCGGCAGGGAAGTGATGCACCGATCAATCGCGAATGCATTCGGGAATCGGCTCGTCTTTCGTTTCGGCAGTCGCGCGGCTATTCGTCACACTTTTCGCCTCACGCTTTTCTGCGTTGCCTTTTGCTGTTGCCATGCCGCCACCGGCTACAACATTTCGATGGCCAACCCAGAGCAGCATCTGGTGCAGGTTCAAATTATTCTTCCGGAGGGATCAGCCGAACGCGAGTTGCAGCTTCCGGTGTGGAACGCGCTCTATCAGATTCGGGACTTTTCACAATACGTGAACTGGGTCCGGGCGAAAGACCGCGCCGGCCGTCCGCTCGCGGTTCGTTCGGTGAACCCGAGTCGCTGGCGGGTCACCGGCGCGCAGCAGGGTGCGATCGTTGAATATCAGATTTTCGCCGATTCCGCTGGTCCCTTCGGAGCACAGCTGAATTCGCACCACGCCTTCTTCAACCTCGGTGAAATTCTGATGTATCCGGTCGACGCGCGCAGCCAGCCGATGTTGGTGCGTTTTGACCAGATTCCCGTAGGCTGGCATTTAGCTACGCCGCTGACAGCAACTCCTGATGGCCGCTTCAGCGCCGACAGCTACGACCGGCTTGTCGATTCTCCCGTAGAAATCGGCAGCTTCCGGGAGTCCGATTTCGATGAGTCCGGCGCACATTATCGCGTAATCGTCGACGGAGATCCGGGAGACTACGATCTTGAGAACATCATGGTCATGCTGCACAAAATTGTCGCCGCGGCTACCAGTTGGATGGACGACCGTCCGTTCAACAGTTACATGTTCATCTGCCACTTCCCCCACGGCCCGGCAGGAGGAGGCATGGAGCACGCTTATTCGACGGCTATTTCGCTCAATGCTGACGCATTAGCGCGCGACCCCGAAATTCTATCTTCCGTTACCGCACACGAATTTTTTCATCTCTGGAACGTGAAGCGCATTCGGCCGCAAACCCTCGAACCGGTCGACTACACGAAAGAAAATTACACGCGCGCCCTCTGGTTCAGCGAGGGATGCACCAGCACGGCTGCCGACTTTATTCAACTGCGCAGCGGGCTGCTCGACGAGCGGCGCTTCGAACAGGAATTATCGGCAGACATCGGCGAACTGCAAAGCCGTCCCGCGCACCTCTCGCAGTCAGCCGAACAATCCAGCCTCGACGCATGGCTTGAGGGCTACCCTTACTACCGCCGTCCCGAGCGCAGTATTTCCTATTACAACAAAGGCGAACTGCTGGGCATTCTGCTCGATTTAGCAGTGCGTCAAGCCAGCCATGGACAAGCCTCTTTGCGCGAGGTCTTTCGGTGGATGAATAAGAATTATGCGAAGAAAGGCAGGTTTTTCCCTGATTCAGACGGCGTCCTCCAGGCTGCGGAAGCGGTGAGCCACGCAAATCTGCAGTCATTTTTTCAGAAGTATGTTGCTGGAACGGAAGAGATTCCGTGGGACGACTTTTTTCGCATTGTCGGATTGCATGTGGTCCAGACTGCCAATACTGTGGCCGATGCTGGTTTTGGCGCTTCGCGCAACTTTGACGCGCACATGATTGTGACTGCGGTTACCCCTGGCAGTCAGGCTGAGTTGGCTGGTCTGGAAGATGGCGATACGATCATTGCGATTAACGGAAATCCTCCGGCACAGGAATCGGCCGAATCCGTCGCAGCCCTCAATCCCGGCGACACGATTGCGGTGAAGATTCAAAGCCCTCGCAACGGCGAGCGCGAATTAAAGTGGAGGGTCGGAGGCCGCGAAGAAGTTTCCTACGATCTTAAAGATGTGGAGAACGTTACACCCGGCCAGCGCGCCGCACGCGCAGCCTGGCTGAAAGGCGAGGCGCAAAATTCGCCGGCGCAATCGATAAACTATTGAGAGCCGAGAAAGTGCTGCACGGCCAATACTCACAATGCAAGGGGCGCGGCGATGCTAGCCACAGTTCCACCCAAATGCAAAGATGATACGCGCGAAATGATACGGACCCTCGCCATGCTCGCCTTCTGGATGGTGGCCGCCCCGATTGCCGCCCTAATCGGGTTTCCATGGACATTCATCAGCGGCGACATTCGATTTCTCTACCGCATGTTTATGATCGGCGCATGGAACGGTGTACGGCTCGCCGGCGTGCGCGTGCGAACCGTCGGGCTCGATAAGCTCGATCCCGCTCGTACCTATATCTTCATGTCGAATCATGTCTCGAATATTGACCCGCCGATTACCGTCCCGCTGATTCCGCGCCGCAGTTCGGTGATGGTGAAGAGAGAGTTGTTCCGCGTTCCCATTCTTGGGCGCGCAATGCGCATGGGTTCGCTTGTCCCTGTCGATCGTGGCAATCGCGATGCCGGCATTGAAGCTGTTCGTTCCGCCAAGCAGGTCGTGCAACAAGGCTTGAACATGACCATTTACGTTGAAGGCAAACGCTCCTTTGATGGCAAGCTGCTGCCGTTTAAGAAAGGTCCGTTCTATTTGGCCATGGAATGCGGAGTTCCCGTCGTCCCCATCACGATCACGGGCACGCACTATGTGATGCCCAAGGGAAGGTTCGCCATCAAGCCGGGATTAGTGACGGTTATTTTTCATGAGGCGATTGAGCCGAAGGACTTCGGCAGCCGCGAATGCCTGATGGAAAAAGTGCGGAAGGCCATCGATAGCGGGTTGCCCGCCGAAGATCGAACCGGCCTGATCCAATCGATGCCTGCTCTAGGTGCTTGAAGAGAAGGCATTTTGTCTGAGACTTATTCTTTTCTTACCTTCGTTCGCAAGGCTCGAGCTATCTCCGGCAGTCTGGGTAGCAAAGCGGAATATTTCAACCACAATTTGTGATCCACAGCCGGAGCTCCGCTCACCAGGGCTCCTGCCGGAACGTCATTGGCAACACCGCTTTGCGGAGTAACAATCGCCGCTTCGCCGATCTTGCAGTGGCCCACCACCCCCACCTGGCCGGTCAAAATCACACGATTGCCAATTTCTGTCGAACCGGCGAGCCCAACTTGTGAGCACAGCAACGCATCTTCGCCGACTTGAGATCCGTGCCCGACCTGCACCAGGTTATCGATCTTTGCCCCGCGGCGGATACGCGTTTCGCCGACGCTGGCACGGTCGATGCAGGAATTGGCCTGGATCTCCACATCGTCTTCAATCACCGCGGGGGCGGGCTGAGGAATTTTGTGCCAGTGGCCCTCCGGCGTCTTGGCAAAGCCGAAGCCATCCGAGCCGATCACCACCCCATTGTGCAGCAATACGTTGTTACCGATGCGACAATTTTCACGCACTACGGCATGCGAATGCGCCAAAAAATCATCGCCGATCTTTACTCCGCGATAAATCACCACATGCGCCAACAGCACGGCGTTCGCCCCAATCTCCACATGTTCATCGATCGCCACATAAGGGCCAAGGTGAGCGCCTCGTCCAATCCTTGCCGTTTTGTGAACCACCGCGGTTGAATGAATTCCCGGTGCGTAGCGCAGCGGTTTGTGGAAGAGCGTGAGGGCGTGCGCAAAGCTCAGATAAGGATCTTCCACTCTCAGAGTAGCTGCGGCAATGGCAGGGAAATCCGTTGCTACAATCACGGCCGCAGCGCTGGTGCGCCGCGCCGCAGCGGCATATTTCGGGTTGGCCACGAAAGTGATTTCGGAAGGCCCAGCCTGTTCAATGCCGTTCAAGCCGGTGATTTCCTTGTCCGGAACTCCACCCTCTAAGCGCGCCTGAAGCGCGGATGCAATCGCCGAAAGTTTCATCATCGTGATTTCACAGCGACGAACGACGAGACGGATGCCTGCCAGCCTGTAACTCGAAAATCTGGCTGTTCCCGGCGCAGTAGGCCAAAGCAACTCGGGCCATCTCAATCATCATTTTTTGCTCTTCGAGATTCTTACTCATAAAACTTACTCTTCAAACATTGGTACCTGCCGCTGATCGCCAACCGCCCCGCGGCGCGGACGCCGACCCGCCCCAATGACCGCTAGAACAGTTAGCGATTCCAGGGCCGTTCGGGGCACAAAAATTCGCTGCGTGTTCGACCGCTGATCCGGCGGGTTCACCAGATAACCCTCTGCCAGATTTTGGGTCAGATCGGACGGCATGAGCCCTTCCAGAATTTCGTTGTCTTTGAATCGCAGCCGCACCCACAATCCCTCTGAACGCGGCCGGGAAGTGAATGTCTTGCGGGTCAGCGACTCGGAATCGCCGAACTCGCGGACAAAATAAACTCCTTTGATTTCGCGCAGATCGATGGCAACTACATTCCCCGCGGTATTGAGCAACTCCAGCTTGCCTTCGTTCACGAACTGTGCAGGCGATACATAGCCCGAGATGGAATCCCGATCCATCTTTCGCACGATCACCTTTTTGTGAGTCGAGGGCATAAATTGCAAGTTAACTTCCGGATATAGATTCGGAGCCGCTTACCGGTCGGCAGTCGTTCTAGAAGCGGCATCCCAAGCCGGAGTCACTGCGATCCCAGAAAGCTGGTGTAATGATTCTCGCATTAATTGCCATCCCGAGGCCGGAATACACCTTAGCTGTAGCCAAATCGTTAACCTTGTGTTATTTCTTTTAGTTGCTTTAACACCGCTCCGAACTGTATAAGTGTTTTGCATTGAATGGCTTGTGCCTGCTTTTGGGTGCATGCGCCTTTCTGGTGCAGTATTTCCTGTGGAAATACTGTGGAAAAGATTGCAGGCACCCTCTTAATTAAGCTCGGCCTTAGGCAATCCGCGCTGTTTGATGTAGATCGCTTGATAACGAATGGCTGATTACATCTACACCATGGAAATCCGGTTGACGCCGGATCAGACGAAGGGCGTCAATTTGGTGCAGGAAATAGCCCGCACCGCGGAAATCACACTCTATCTCACCGGCGGCGCAATCCGCGATATCATCAGCGGCTTTACCATCCGCGACCTTGACTTTACCGTTCAAGGCAACCCCCTCAAGCTGCAAAAAGAGTTTGAGCGCGCCGGAGCGCAAATCGCCGGCCGCGATGAAGAGACCCGCACGCTGCTCCTTGTTCTGCCAGGTAATGTGCGCGCCGAAATCAGCATGGCGCGCACAGAAACTTACGAGAAAGTCGGCAAGCCGCCCATTATCACGCCCGCCAGCATCCAAGAGGACCTGCGCCGCCGCGACTTCACGGTGAATGCCATGGCCCTGTCGCTTAACGAAGGCTCGCGTGGGCTTCTGCTCGATCCTTTCAACGGCGTCGCTGATATTGAAGCCAAGGTGCTGCGAATCCTGCACAACTATTCGTTTGTGGAAGATCCGTCACGGCTGATCCGCGCCACGCGTTTTGCCGCGCGCTTCCATTGGCCGCTCGAGGAGCGCACCCAGCAGCGCTATGACGCGGCAAAAGAGAATAAGTATATCGAGCACATCTCCCGCAGCAGCATTGGCCATGAGATCGCCCAACTGGCGCACGAAGACGATCCGCTGAATGTGATTCGCGCGCTCGAGAGGGAAGATTGGCTGAAGGTCCTGCATCCGCACTGGTCGTCGGCGAAAGTCGACACCAACGGCCTCGCGCTTCTGATGAAGACCCGCCAGCAGGTCGTCGATCTCGGCTATACCGTGGATCCTTCGGCAGCGGTCATGCACTTCTTAACCGCGCGGCTCTCCGAGAAAGACATTTCCGATCTGCGGCGCCAGATTCCGCGCAAGGACTTAGTCGATGCCTGGCGGGACATTGAAGATCATGCCAAAGAGTTGGCCAAGCGGCTCACCGGCAAAGAAGCTGCAACTCCGTCGCGCACATGGAATCTGCTCTCCTCGGCGCGGCCGGAGATGGTTTTGTTTTTGGCCGTGACCGCGCGGCAGCAAACCGTGGCGCAGAAGATCAAGAACTTCCTTACCAAGTGGCGGCAAGTGCAGCAGCGCATTCCGCTACCAGAGATGACGGAGTTGCTGATCACGCCGCAATTGCCGACATACCCAAAAATTGCCCATGATGTCTTCATGCTGTTGCTGGATGGCAAACTGCGGTCGCGCACGGAGACTTTGAAGTTTCTCAAGCCATTCGCGCCACCACCCCCGCCGCCTCCGCCGCCTCCGCGACGCGGACGCGGCGCCAAAGCCGCTGCTGCCGCTGCCGGAGCGTCGGCCACAGCTCCGCAGGCAGCCGTGAAAGGTAAAAGAGGGAAAGCGAAGTCTGCCGTTCCAGCCGTTCCGACAGCAGCCGCTCCTGTTCCTGCATCGGCCGCTCTGAGCACCAAAAGCGCTGCAAGGAAACCTGAGCCAAAAGGAAAGCCCGGGGTTCAGGCGGCAAAAACCCGCCCAAAGCCTGCGGTTCGTACCCACAAAGCGGCCGCGAAGCCCAAGCCAGCGGCAAAAGGGAAAAAGCCAGCTAAGAAGAAGGAAAAATCCAGAAAACGCTAATCCTTCCGTAATCGAAATTTTAAGGATTCCCATAGCCCAGATCGGGCATATAATCTGACTATGAATCGCCCGATTCTGATCGCGGCATTCGCTCTTCTTTTCGGCGCCTCCATTTCCCTTTCCGCTCAACGCGGCGGCGGAGGCCATGGAGGCGGTGGCGGCGGACATGCCGGGTTCGGCGGAGGCGGATTCAGTCACGGCGGCTTTGGCGGCGGTGGTTTCGGTGGCCACGCTGGCGGCGTTCGCTCCTTTGGCGGCATGCGTTCTGGCGCATTCGGCGGCCGATCCTTTGGAAATCGCAGTTCAGCGTTCAATCGGGGCAGATACGGCCGCAGCCGTTCTGGTATCGGGCTGCGCCTCCGCTCCTATCCAAATTATGGATATAACTGCTGGGGCGGATATTGCGGATACGGTGGTTACGGCTACGGAGGTTACGGCTATCCCTATCTCGGCGGCGGAGTGGATCCCAACTGGTATTGGGATAACAGCGATAACGATTCCAATAACGGTTATGATCAAGCCGCGCCCTACGGTTATGACGACGGTTTAGCGAACCAAATGCAGCAGCAGGGCATTCCCATGCGCCCCGCTCCGGATTCCCAGGGTCAGAATTACAATCAGAATTACTACGGTCGTTCTTTGCCTCCCGCTGCTCCGCAGCAGCAAGAACGCACCCAGCCTGCTCAGCCGACCGTCCTGATTTTCCGCGACCAGCACCAAGAACAAGTCCAGAACTATGCCATTGTCGGCGAAACGCTTTGGAACTTCACGCCCGGACGCACGGAGAAAATTCCACTCTCGGACCTGGACATTCCGGCTACGCAAAAGGCTAATGAGAATCACGGGGTTGAGTTTCACCTGCCGGCTGCAAGTGAAGGCCAGTAAGCCCCCCTGCGGATTTGACCCTGGATCGCTGGTTAGAACTTCCGTTGCGCCGCAGATTCGTGGAAACGCGCGCTCGCCTCAAGCGAATTCAGCCAGGAGCGGAAGTAATCTGCCGCATTCTTTTCGACGTACAAGAACCGCAGCCCCATGGTGAACGAATCGCTCCACACGATCTCAGCTTTTCCGTGAAAAAGCTTCGGCTCGACGCTGGGCAAATCAAACTCCACAATGACCACTCCCTTGAGCTTGACGGGATCGATCAGCTTAATTGCCAGACCGCCTTCGCTAATATTCTGGATCGATCCACCGATGAATGATTGTTCGAGTGGGTCGCGAAAGCGCACGGGCAAGTCAACTTTATAGCGGAAATATCTGCGGTGTTCCCGCTCCATCTTGGGGATTGCCAGTTCCAGAATGTTGTGCAAGCGGGTCAGCTGAACGGGTTTGTTGAGCGCGAAATCGGCGCCCAGTTCAATAGCCTCGCGCTCTCCCATCGACCGGTTCACCACAGCCAGAATAAGGGTTTGCCTGTTGGCGGGACTATTGCGCAACTGATCGAGTGCCTTCGCGCTTTCGCGCACATCGCAGTCAACCACGAGTCCGTCCAGGTGCCGGCGAGAGCTGAGCTCGATCGCGCTCTCCGGGTCCTGGCGAAATTGCATGGAGACTCCGCGCTCCCCCAGGGTAGCTCGCATATCCCCCAGCAGAGTGGGGTCCGCAGTCAGGATCAAACACTCCAAGCCCATCCTGCCATGTTAGAAAATTTTAATCGGTTGGGGTAGTAACAGTAGTAACAGGCGCGCTGTGACCCGCTGACCAGCGACATTTGGACAATTCAGGCGTCAGAACGTCCTGCGCGTGATTACCATTTTTCTTCACCGCCAAGTAAACTATGCCCCAGACAGAGGTTTTTCGAGTTCCATGGCAGTATTTATTCTTGTCCACGGTTCGGCTCACTCTGCCCGCGCTTGGGACTTGGTTAAGACTGAACTCGAGCATAGGCGGCACGCAGTTGTGACTCCCGAATTGCCTGCCGACGAGCCTGATGCCAGCGCATCCCGCTATGCCCAAGTCGTAGCCTCAGCAATTCCTGAGGGCGACGAGTCGATCGTCGTCGCACATTCAGCCAGCGGCTGGTTTCTGCCGCTGGTGGCATCATTCTGTCCTGTGCGGCGCATCGTTTTCTTAGCCGCGGCGGTTCCGAGAATCGGCATGAGCTTTTTGGAGCAATTTGAAGCTCAGCCTGAAATGATCAATCCGGCATGGATTGGCAAAGATCCACGAAATGAGGCGGTCGCCGATGATTTCTTGTTTCACGATTGCCCACCTCAGCGGCGCGCGTGGGCGCATGCTGAAATCCGCGTTCTCAACTTACGGCGGGTCTGGACCGAGCGCTATCCGCTGGAGCAGTGGCCGAATGTGCCTGCCTCCTATATCGTTTGCTCCGAAGATCGCACCATTCGGCCAGAATGGTCGCGCGAAGCGGCGAGGGCGCAACTTGGCGTGGAGCCGATTGAGCTTGTAGCCGGCCATTGTCCTTACATTTCGCAACCCGAGGAACTGGCACAGATCCTGGTGAACATGCTGACTTTCTGAGCCGAGGCGAGAGACTAGCGGCCGTGATTTCCACCTGCTGTGAATAAATGTCCGATGCGTCCCGGTCCCGCGAACGGTTAAAATCACATCATCCCATGTCTCAATTCGTCCACCTGCATCTTCACACTGATTACTCCTTACTCGATGGCGCCTGCGACGTAGAAAAACTTTGCGAGCATGTACAAAAGCTCGGCATGCCCGCTGTCGCCATGACCGACCACGGCAATATCTTTGGGGCCGTGCATTTCGTCAATGCCGCCCATAAACATGGAGTCAAGCCGATCATCGGCTGCGAACTCTACATCTGCAAAAAAGACGATCACAATATTGAGCGCACTCCGCCGGAAGGCGACACCTACAACCATCTGCTGGTGCTCGCCGAGAACGAAGAAGGCTATCGCAACCTGGTCAAGATCACCTCTGAAGCCTCGCTGCACGGCTTCTATTACAAGCCGCGCGTGAGCAAGAAATTTCTCGCCGCGCACTCCCGCGGATTAATCGGCCTTTCCGGATGTTTAAAAGGAGAAGTTGCCGAGCGGTTGATGGAAGGGAAATACGACGCCGCCCGCGAGGCTGCCGGAACTTTCCGAGACATTTTCGGCAAAGAGAATTTCTTTCTTGAGATTCAGGATCAAGGCCTCGCCAAAGAGCACGAGATTCATCCCGGGCTCTTCCAGCTGGAAAAAGATCTCGGCCTGCCACTCATCGCCACCAACGACAGCCACTATCTCTGCGAAGACGACGCCCATGCGCAAGATGTGATGCTGTGCATCCAGACCGGGAAGTCGATCCGCGACACGCAGCGCATGAAGTTCGATGGCACGCAGTTCTTCGTCAAAAGCCACGACGAAATGTACCACGTGTTCAAAGACTCGCCTGAGGTTGTCTCGCGCACGCTCGACATTGCCGAGCGCTGCAGCTTGCGCCTCGAAAAAGTAGCGACACCGTTTCCGCAATTCGAAGTTCCACCCGGCTACACCATCGATAGCTATTTTGTGCACGTCACGCGCGAAGGTTTTGCCCGGCGCCTCGAAACTCTTCGCCCGCTCAGCCAACAAGGCAAGCTCAAGCACTCGCTCACCGACTACGAACAGCGACTTGAGCGCGAGCTCGGCATCATCCAGCAGATGAAGTTCCCGGGCTATTTTCTCATTGTCTGGGATTTCATCCGCTACGCGAAAGAGCGCGATATTCCGGTGGGGCCTGGGCGCGGATCAGCTGCCGGTTCGCTGGTTTCTTACGCGCTCGGCATCACCGATATCGATCCGCTACAGCATGAACTTCTCTTCGAGCGCTTCCTCAATCCCGAGCGCGTCTCGATGCCCGATATCGACATCGACTTTTGCATGAACCGCCGTGGCGAGGTGATTGATTACGTCACTCAAAAATACGGCCGCGACAACGTCGCCCAGATCATTACCTTTGGCACGATGGCGGCCAAAGCTGCCATCAAAGATGTTGGTCGCGCGATGGACATCCCTTACGCCGATGTCGACCGTATCGCGAAAATGGTTCCCACGCAGCTCAACATCACGCTCGACCAGGCGATCGAAGATTCGCCGCAGTTGCGCGAAGCCATGGAGAAAGACGGCCAGATTCGCGAGTTGATGCAAACCGCGAAAAAGCTCGAAGGCATGGTCCGCAACGCCGGAGTTCATGCCGCCGGCGTCGTAATCTCGCCTCGTCCGCTCACCGAACTGGTGCCTCTCCACAAGACCAAGAACGATGAAATCGTTACCGCCTTCGACATGGTGGCCATCGAAAAAATGGGACTGCTGAAGATGGATTTCCTCGGGCTCACCACGCTTACGATTCTTACCGATGCTTTGAAACTGATCGCGCAGACCCGCGGCACCGCGATCACTCTCGAAGAAATACCTTTGGGGGATGAAGAAACTTACAAGAAGGTTTTCCATAAAGGACTGACTTCCGGCGTGTTCCAGTTTGAATCGCACGGCATGAGAGATGTGCTGCGGCGTTATCAGCCGAACGCGATCGAACATCTTACCGCCTTGAATGCTCTCTATCGTCCCGGACCCATGGCAATGATTGATGACTTTATCGAGCGCAAACAGGGACGGCGCAAGATTGAGTATGAACTGCCGGAGCTGAAAGAGATTTTGGAAGAAACCCTGGGGGTGTTCGTTTATCAGGAGCAGGTGATGCAGGCGGCGAACAAGCTTGCCGGCTACTCGCTCGGTGAAGCCGATCTGCTGCGCCGCGCGATGGGGAAGAAAAAGGTGGAGGAAATGGCGGCACAGCGTCAGCGCTTTGTCGAGGGCGCTGCTCAACGCAAATTTCCGCCCAAGAAAATCGAAAAGATTTTCGATCTCATGGCACAATTCGCCGGTTACGGTTTCAACAAATCTCACTCCGCCGCCTACGCGCTGCTCGCCTACCACACGGCTTATTTGAAGACGCACTATCCGGTCGAGTTCATGTCGGCGCTGCTGACTTCGCTCACCGGCAGCACCGACGATGTAGTCAAATACATCAACGAATGCCGCGAGATGGGCATCCCTGTTGAAGCTCCCGACATCAACGTTTCCGACGCCAACTTCACTCCCCATGGTCCAGCCATCCGCTTTGGCCTGGCGGCTGTTAAGAACGTCGGTGGCAACGCTATTGAGTCGATCATCGCTGCACGCAAAAAACTGGGCCGCTTCAAATCGATTTACGAATTCTGTGAGAATGTCGATCTGCGACTACTCAACAAGCGTGTCCTCGAATCCCTTGTCAAGAGCGGAGCGATGGATTCTCTCGGCCGCCGCGCTCAGTTGATGAGTGTTCTCGACCGCGCCATGGAGCGCGCACAAAAGGCTCAGCGCGACGCCGAATCCGGGCAGCACGGACTTTTCGGAGTGTTCCAGCAGGAAGAGGCCGAGGCCCAGAATGACAAGCTTCCCAATATTCCCGACTGGGACGAACAAGCTCGCCTCGCAGCCGAAAAGGAAATTCTCGGATTCTTCATCAGCGGCCATCCCCTGGAAAAATACAAAGACAAGCTGCAGGATCTGCAGGCCCTCAGCATCGAAGAAATCGGAGCAATGACGAAATCGACCGGCAAAGATGAAACGATCGCCACTGCCGGCATTATTGCGAATCTTCGGGTTCTGAAATCGAAGCGCGGCGAGTTCTACGCGCAAGCGACTCTCGAGGATATGTCGGGCTCCATCGACATGATCGTCTTTCCAGAAGCCTACAAGCGGCTGGGCGACAAAGTGAAGATCGAGGCTCCGGTGCTGATCCGTGCCGGTGTGAGAATTGAAGAGGGCGCGAATCCCAAAATCACAGCCTCCGAGATCATGCCTCTGGAAGACGCGAAGGTTCCGCTGCCCCGCGCGCTTCGCATCCGCGTTCCACTGGAAAGCTCAGGAGAAGCCACCATCGACGACCTGCATTTACTCTTTACCGAGCGCAAGGGCGAGGCTCGCGTATTGTTCGACGTAGAGCGCGCGGGCGATTTCATGGTGGTAATGGAAGCTGAGGGTTATAATGTGCTGCCGGATCGCAACTTTATCGCGCGTGTGGAGCAGTTATGCGGCCGCGGTAGTGTCCGCGTGATAAGTTGAAGTATATCTGTTAGATAGATGCCGACATCCCCCAAGACGCAGCAGGAACTGGAGTTGATCGAACGGCAGGTGGCTTCGATTGAAGCCGCTACCCCGCAGAACGAGCAAACTCATCGCGAACTGGCCAAGCTGCACGAGCGCATTCATATCTTGCGCGAGCAGATCAAGGCGTCGAACAGCGCATGGCAGAAAACCGAACTGGCGCGCCATCCCCAGCGCCCGCAGACTCTCGACTACATCGAACGGTTGTTCACTGACTTTAGCGAGATTCACGGCGACCGCGGCTTCGGCGATGATCGCGCCATTATCTGCGGGATGGCCCGATTCCACGGCGATGAAATTCTCGTCGTCGGCACGCAGAAGGGACGCGATATGAAACAGCGCGTCCATCGCAACTTTGGCACGCCTCATCCCGAGGGTTACCGCAAGGCGATCCGCATCATGCAGGTTGCGGAAAAATTTCAGCGGCCCATTCTCACTCTGGTCGATACCGACGGCGCTTATCCTGGTATTCACGCTGAAGAGCGCGGTCAGGCCGAAGCCATCGCGCATAATCTTCGCGAGATGGCCCGTCTAAAAGTACCGATCATCGCAACGGTGATTGGGGTGGGTGGAAGCGGAGGCGCGCTGGCCATTGCCGTGGCTGATCGTGTGCTCATGATGGAGAATTCAATTTACTCTGTGATTTCTCCGGAGGGCTGCGCAGCTATCATGTGGCGCGACGCCACGAAAAAAGAACTTGCCGCCGAGGCCATGCGCATTACTGCGACCGATTTGAGTGAACTCGGCTGCATTGACGATATTGTTCCCGAGCCTGAAGGCGGCGCTCACCGTGATTACGAAGCTGCCGCCAATCTGCTCGACGT
Organism: uncultured Acidobacteriaceae bacterium; assembly: GCA_963784095.1. Lineage (GTDB taxonomy): Bacteria > Acidobacteriota > Terriglobia > Terriglobales > Acidobacteriaceae > Sulfotelmatobacter. Next base: position 195,617 of record CAWAQC010000012.1, on the reverse strand, counting down.
CAGCCTGCAGAAACACCTCTCCGAACTCAAGAAGATCCCGCCGCAGGATTTAATCGTGTCACGATATAATAAATTCCGCAATATGGCGCAGTTCTTTAAGGTTGGGTAGCTGGCCAATCGCGTTATTGAAGCACGCGCCGTTCCCACCCGGGTTCCCTACGGCCTCCGGTGCGCGATTTCACGTGAACCGAGTGCTAGAGCCGCCGTATAATAGAAGGTTCCTCTCAAGACAAATCAGACGCATTACTCCGTCTTTCAAATTAAAGGAAGGTGTTGGATGGCCAGTACCGATGTTGCCCGCCATGACATGGGTGGAGAGTTACAGCGCAAGCGCATCGTCAATGACATGAGCATTCAGGTAGCCACGGTAAATGGCTCCGGCTCTCAGAGTTCAAATACTGTTTTACTGCGTGCAATTTTCCAGATGGGGGTGCCAGTCTCCGGCAAAAACCTGTTTCCCTCCAATATTGCGGGTCTGCCAACCTGGTACACCATTCGCGCGAACAAAGATGGCTACATCGGGCGGAAAAAGGAAATTGATTTTTTGATCGCGATGAATCCCGAAACCGCGCAGGACGACGTGATGTCAGTCGGTGCTGGCGCCTCCGTTCTCTACGACCAGCCTCTCGGACTGGATAAACTGCGCAACGATCTGGTTTTCTACTCCGTGCCTTACGACAAGATCGTCACCGCGGTCTGCTCGGAAGCCAAACTGCGCAAGCTGGTTAAAAACATGGTGTACGTTGGCGTGGTCGCGCAGCTTCTCGAAATCGAAATGGGAGAAGTTGAAAAGGCCATTCGCAAGCAATTTGCCACGAAAGCGAAAGCTGCCAATCTGAATCTCGCTGCTGCTCAAGCCGGATTCGATTACGCGAAAGCCAACCTGGTGAAGCGCGGAGCATTCTACATCGAGCGCATGAACAAGACCGCGGGCAAAATCATTATTGACGGCAACTCCGCCGCCGCGCTCGGCTGCGTGTTCGCAGGATGCACGGTTGTCACCTGGTATCCGATCACACCCTCGTCATCGCTCGTCGAAACCATGATCGATTATATGAAGGAATACCGCATCGGCCCAGACGGCAAAGCCACGTTTGCCATCGTGCAGGCAGAAGACGAACTCGCCGCGATTGGCATGGTGATCGGCGCAGGCTGGGCAGGAGCGCGAAGCATGACCGCCACTGCCGGCCCCGGTATTTCGTTGATGTCAGAATTCGCCGGCCTCGCCTATTATGCCGAGGTGCCCGGCGTTATCTGGGACATTCAGCGCGTCGGCCCATCGACCGGTCTGCCCACGCGCACTTCGCAGGGAGACATTCTCACAACTGCATTTCTCTCTCACGGCGACACCAAGCACATCATGCTGATTCCGTGCTCGGCTGCCGAATGCTTTACCATGGCGTCGGAAGCCTTCAATCTCGCCGAGCAATTTCAAACGTTGGTTTTTGTGATGTCCGATCTCGACCTCGGCATGAACAACTGGATGTCCGATCCGTTCGAGTATCCGACAATCCCTATCAAGCGCGGCAAGGTGCTGCATAAAGAAGATCTGGAAAAACTCGGTGGCTTCTCCCGCTACAAGGATCTCGACGGCGATGGCGTGGGGTATCGAACATTGCCGGGAACGGATCATCCCGCAGCGGCCTACTTCACGCGAGGCAGCGGACACAACGACCGTTCTGGTTACAGCGAGCGGCCTGACGATTACGAAAACAATATGGAGCGCCTGAACCGCAAATTCGAAACCGCGCGCTCCTTCGTTCCCCGTCCGGAAATTTTTAAGGGCGCAAACCCCGGGGCTGAAAAGGTAAAGATAGGCATCATCGCCTACGGCACCTCGCACTGGGGCGTGATCGAAAGCCGCGATCAGCTCAAGAATGAATACGGCATCGCAACCGACTACCTGCGCCTGCGCGCCTATCCGTTCACCCGCGAAGTGCACGAATTCATCGAGCAGCATGATCGCATCTACGTGGTCGAACAGAACCGGGACGCGCAGATGCTCAGCCTGCTCAAGCTCGATCTAAAACCCGAACTCACCACGCGCCTGCGGAGCATCGCCCATCTCGATGGGTTGCCGCTTGACGCACGCTCTGTAACCGACGAACTAAGCACTATGGAGGGAAAGTAAATGGCGACCACACCAACCGCCCAACCAAAAACCAATCGCATCGGCCTCACCGTGGTCGAGTACAAGGGCGGGAAGACCACGCTCTGCGCCGGCTGCGGCCACAACGCTATTTCTGAGCGCATCATCGAGGCCATGTATGACATGGGTGTGCAGCCCGAGCGCGTCGCAAAGCTGAGCGGAATCGGCTGCTCTTCGAAGAGCCCCGCCTACTTCATGAACCGCTCACACAGCTTCAATTCCGTACACGGACGCATGCCCTCCGTGGCCACCGGAGCCATGCTCGCTAATCGTAACCTGATCGCTCTCGGGGTCAGCGGCGACGGCGATACCGCCTCCATCGGCATTGGACAATTCGTTCACCTCATGCGCCGTAATCTTCCGGTGATCTACATCATCGAAGACAACGGCGTCTATGGCCTCACTAAAGGGCAGTTTTCCGCTACGGCCGATCTGGGATCGAAATTAAAAACTGGAGTGATCAACGATCTTCCGCCGATCGATACCTGCGCCATGGCAATCGAATTGGGCGCAACATTCGTCGGCCGCTCTTTTTCCGGCGACAAGCGCCAGCTCAGCGCCATGCTCAAAGCCGCGATCGCGCACCACGGCACGGTCATGCTCGACGTGGTTTCACCCTGTGTGACTTTCAACGATCATGAGGGTTCCACGAAATCCTACAAGTACGTGAAAGATCACGAAGAGACCCTGCAGGAAATCAGCTTCGTGCCGCACTTCGAGGACATCGATGTTGAGTACGACGCCGGGACCACCGTGAGCGTGACCATGCACGACGGCTCGCACCTGCAATTGCGGAAGCTGGAAGAAGATTATGACCCCACCGACCGCATTCGAGCCATCGAGCGTCTGATTCGCGCGCATGATGCCGGTGAGGTTCTAACGGGGCTTTTCTACGTGAACACGAAGGCCCCCACTCTCCTCGAAATGCTGAACATGACCGACGAACCGCTGGCTACGCTGCCTGAATCGCTCACCCGTCCGGGCCGGGAAGCGCTGGAAGCGGCGATGGAAGAGTTGCAGTAGAGGTATTGGGAAGTTAAGTGATTCGAATCAGCGGGGTCCTAGACCGCGCGGGAAAAGCGCTCCTGGGAGCATCATTGCCTTCCGCTCGCGCTAGCCGGCTGCAATCCGAGTCCTGCACCGTAATAAGCTGCCAGAGCGTGCCGCTCATCCTCGGACAGGAGCGCCGCAATCGTTCGCATCGGCTCATTGATATCGTTTGCGCGCGTTCCATTCGCAAAAGCTTCGAGCTGATCCAAAAGGTAATCGTTATTCTGCGTCGCAAGCGACGGCGCTCCCGTCTTGTATGCAACTGGACCGTGGCACGACTCGCACGGCGGAATGCCGCGTGTTCCATCTCCCAAAGTGATGAGCTGCGAGGCAATTTCCAAGCGAGTGCTGCCTGCTGTTTCGGGAAAAGCCCGGTTATCCATTGGATCGCGAAACACTGGCAATGCAGCAAAATACGAAACCACATCGGCCACATCCCGATCGGTGAGGGACTCTGCAATCGGCTCCATGACGGCAGACCGTCGCTTATGCGACTTGAAATCCTGCAGCTGTTTCCAGATGGCCAGCTTGTCGATGCTAGCCAAATTCGGGGTGGAAGCCACGGGACTGAAACCCTCAGCGCCGTGGCAGTGCTCGCAGCGTCGCGCCAGGAGCAGGCCGCGGAACGCGTCCCCGCTGGATGCGGAGGCGATTGTCTCTGTAGTCCACGCGACGTTGGAGGGAATGTGATCCGGAGCGCCGGCGTGGACCGCAAAGAGAAGTGAATTAGCCGCGACCCCGGCAAGCAGAATAGTAGTAAGAACAAGCGCCACTTTGAGACGCCGCAAATAACCCTGCCGTGAGCCGTTCCATTGCCGATCAATGCGTTGTCTACCGCGCCGCACAGTTGCCTCTTTCATTCTTTGCCAAAGCGGGGAACTGTTCAGGGGGCACAGCTCTGAATTCTGACCGCATCGTGTAATGCCCCGCGCCGCAAAATTCGCCGCAAGCCGTCAGGTATGTCCCCGGCTTCGGAAAGTCCAACTGGGGCTGGCTCACGTTGCCGGGCGTGACCTTCACGCTATAACCGGTGTTCTCAATTCGGAGGGAGTGCACAACATCGGCGCTGGTGATTCGAAGATGCACCGGCACACCTGCGGGCACCAGCACACAATGCGGAATGAATAAATATTGCTGCGCGATCATGCGAACCGTCACCGAACCGTCAGGATCCTGCTCGGTTCCAAGGTTATTTTCGACAAACTCTCCGCTCAATTGAAGGGAAAGCGGATCGAGGTGGCCGGGCCCTCGCAGCGCCCGCAGCAGCGGCTCATCGAGCTCGTGATATCGCGTGGCCGGAATCAGGCACAAAAACAAGGCCGTAATTAAGAAGATTCGTAGCTTGCGCCAGTTCACACTTTGCTCGATCAGACGGCTGACGGCGGAAGACCGGTGCCTCGGCGCCACGCCAGCTCGATTGAATGAATTATCGCCGCAGCTTCACCCGCCAATTTCCCTCAGAACCGTGCTGCACCGCTCGCACACGGTGGCATACTCTTTATCCTCGCCGACGTGGGTCGAATAATTCCAGCAGCGCTCGCACTTCAATCCGTCTGCTTTTTTCACTTCCACGTGCACGCTGCCGGAGCCGTTGCCGGATGCCTGCGTCAGTCTCACTGCAGAAACGATAAACAGATAGCGGAGCTGATCGGAGTGCCGCGCCAGCACCGAATAGACCGGCTCGGGTGCCGACAAGCTCGCCTGCGCTTCGAGACCGGTGCCAATCAGCTTGTTGTTGCGCGCCTCTTCCAGCGCCTTGAGAACTTCATCGCGGACAGAGCGCAAAGTCTGCCATTCTCTCAACTCGCTTTCGTCAGTCTCCGCAACGTTTGCGCCGAGGATATCTGCAGCAGCGGGGAACTGCGCCAAATGCACGCTTTCCGTCCGTTCTGAAATCTTTGGCAGATAATTCCATACCTCTTCCGCGGTAAAGCTCATGATCGGCGCCAGCAATCGCACCAGGGCTTCTCCAATGCGCCAGATCGCCGTCTGCGCGCTTCGCCTCGCCTGCGACTTCGGGGCGGAAATATACAGCCGGTCCTTCAATACATCGAAATAAAACGCGCTCAGATCGACAATGCAGAAATTGCTCAGCCGCTGATAGATTTTGTGAAACGCGAACTCGTCATACCATTTCCGTACGTCTGTGGCGAATTCATTGGTCTGCCGCAACATGTACCGGTCGATGGCTTCCATCTTCTCGAAAAGCACCGCATCGCGCTGCGGATCAAAATTCTCCAAGTTCCCAAGAACGTAGCGAAAAGTATTCCGAATCTTACGGTAATTTTCTGCGACGCGCTGCATCAGTGCTTCCGACCCAACCACGTCTTCCCGGAAGTCGACCGACGCGACCCACAACCGTACGACTTCGCCGCCAAGCCGGTTCGCGATATCAACGGGATCTACGTCATTGCCCCGAGACTTCGACATCGCCTGGCCTTTATCGTCGAGCGTCCATCCCGGCGTGGCCACGCCTTTATATGGCGGCGTTCCGCGCGTGCCCATTGCGCAGAGCAGGGAAGATTGAAACCATCCGCGGTATTGATCTCCGCCTTCGAGATACAGATCAGAGGGCCACGGATACGAAGGCTCATCGGCAACTAACGCGAGATAACTCGCGCCCGATTCCAGCCATACATCGAAGATGTCGGTTTCTTTTTGAAATTTCGTTCCACCGCAGTGCGGACATTTCGTTCCAGCGGGAAGCAAAGAATTCGGCTCGTCGGTAAACCAAGCGTCGGCTCCTGAGCGGGCAAATAGTTCCACAACCTTACGATTCACGGTTTTATCATTCAGCGGCTTGCCACAGCTCTCGCATAAAAACACGGCGATCGGAACGCCCCACACCCGTTGCCTCGAGATGCACCAATCGGGACGCGTAGCGATCATGTTCGATAATCGCTCTTCGCCCCACGCCGGATCCCATTTCACGTGCTTGATCTCTTCGAGCGTACACGTTCTCAACGTGTCTTTTTCTGCACCTCGCGTGCCGAGTCCGTCCGGCATCGGCGTTTCCATCGAAATGAACCACTGCTCGGTGGCGCGAAAAATTACCGGATTATGGCAGCGCCAGCAATGCGGATACGAATGCTCGGTCTTCTCTGAATGCAGGAGTGCACCGCGGGTCTTCAGCAGATCGATGATTGGTTGATTCGCATCCCATACCCGCTTGCCTTCATACTCCGGCAACCCGTTGCGCAGTATTCCTTTTTCATCGACATTGCTCGTAGCATCCAGGCCATACTTCATTCCGGTGATGAAGTCTTCCGCCCCATGTGAAGGCGCCGTATGAACCACGCCCGTGCCCGTATCCATGGTCACGTACTCGGCCAGAACCCCTAGAATTTTCCGATCCAGAAAAGGATGCTGAAAATAAAGGTGTTCGAGTTTGCGCCCGGGAAAGCGCGCCAACTCCCGTGCATCGGCCAGATTGCATTTTGCCGCTACCTCTTTCGCGAGCTTGGCCGCAACGATATAAACTTCGCTGCCGGACTCCAAAGCCACATATTCTTCATCGGGATGGAACGCCACGGCCATGGACGCCGGCAGCGTCCACGGAGTCGTCGTCCAGATAATCGTCGAAACTTTTTTCCCAGCCAGCGCGGCATCAATGCGCGTTGGATCATCGATCAAAGCATATTTCACGAACACCGTCGGACTGGTGTGATTCTCATACTCCACTTCAGCTTCGGCCAGCGCCGTCTCATCGTGCATGCACCAATAAACCGCGCGCAGGCCTTTATAGACGAATCCGTTCTCGTAGAACGAAAAGAATGTGGATAGCACCACCGACTCATACTGCGGCGTCATCGTTGCGTAGGGCCGGTCGAACCGCCCGAAAACGCCGATGCGCTTGAATTGGGTTCGCTGCAAATCCAAAAACTTTTGTGCATACTTTCTGCACTCCGCCCGCACATCCAGCGGACGCATCTGCAGCTTTTTGCCGCCGAGTTCCTTGTCGACCTTGATCTCAATTGGCAGCCCGTGACAATCCCATCCGGGCACATACGGCGCGTCGAATCCGGCCATGGTTTTCGACTTAACAATGAAGTCTTTCAGGCATTTGTTAAGCGCCGTGCCCATGTGAATGGGCCCGCTCGTATAAGGCGGACCGTCATGCAAGACGTAGACCGGCGAGCCTTTTCGTGCTTTTCGGATGCGCTCGTAAATCCGCTCCTGCTCCCACCGGGCCAGCATTTTCGGCTCGTTTTGAGGCAGGTTCGCCTTCATGGGGAAGGCAGTCTTAGGCAGGTTGATTGTGGCTTTCAGTTCCAGGGGCACCCGGCGTGATTCTCCCAAATGATTGAATCTTTTCATTATAGGGAGCGGACTCAGTAACGTCCATGCGCAACCGATCGCGTGCAATTCCTGATTGCGAAAATTTCAGCCACTCTACTCAAGCGGAATGCCGGGATTGCGGGAACATCGACCTTCGGTTCCTTGCAAATACACTACGAAAACCCGCGTCAGAAGAGGTACAATCTCGCTAGTTGGTGTTGAGTGTCTAAAGAGGGGGAGTCGAGGCGCGCCTGGGATGTCGGAATTCGCTTTGGCCAACAGGATCGAAAACTCTTAATCAACAGGCAACTCGCTGGAAAGGCATCTCATCTGTGTTGGATGGGTGTCCCCAGCTATACCAAACCTACACCGACCGCAGGAGAACCTAACCGGGGAACATGGCATCCGTAGAAGTAAAACCCAACACCGGCAACGAACCGGAACTTCATCTCCTACTAGCTCCTGACACCTTCGAGCCGCTGTGGAAGTCATTATTTCAAGGCCTGGATGAATTTTTCTTTCCTAAGAAGCTTCCGCCGCTCAAACTGGAGTCCAAGCCCGAGCCGGTCAAAGACATTTGGGGTTTCTACAATTACAAAAAGAATGGGGCGCTAGGTTCAACTGCAGCCCATGTGGTTGTGCTGGCGCTGATCATTGGGGGTACCATCTGGATTCGAAGCCTGGTGCCGAAAGTTCAAGCGAAGGCAACCACCACGGAACTGGTCGACCCGGGCGATTTCATGCCACTCAAGGCCGCGAAAACGCAGGCGGGCGGTGGTGGTGGAGGCGGCGACCGTGATGTGCTGCAGGCATCCAAAGGACGATTGCCTAAATTCTCGCTAGAGCAGATCACCCCTCCCGCCGCAGTGATCCGCAACATGAATCCCAAGCTGGCGGTTGAGCCCACGGTCATCGTTCCTCCGGAGATCAAGGTGGCGATGAATAACATGCCGGTGTTGGGAGATCCCAAGTCGTCGGCAATTATTCCCTCGAACGGCACCGGCGGAGGCAGCGGCATCGGCTCCGGTTACGGAGGCGGCGTTGGCTCGGGTACAGGCGGTGGCGTGGGTCCCGGAATTGGCGGCGGCACCGGTGGAGGCTATTTCCGTCCTGGGCGCGGAGTGACCGCTCCGCGAGTCATTTACCAGACCGATCCGGAATTTTCCGAAGAGGCGCGCAAGGCCAAATATCAGGGTACGTGCGTTCTCGGCCTGGTTGTCGACGCCAACGGCCGGCCCACGAATATCCGCGTGATCAATGCGCTCGGCATGGGTCTGGACGAAAAGGCAATCGAGTCGGTCCGCAACTGGAGATTCGAACCGGGACAAAAAGACGGGCATCCGGTAGCCGTCGAAATCGCAGTCGAAGTCGATTTCCACCTGTACTGAGACGGGGCACAAGTTATCAGTCTCACTTGCGATTTAGCTCCGATTCGAACTCGCAAGCCGGCCACCATCAAGAAAAAAGGCATTCGACTTTGGCCGAATGCCTGAAGAGTTCCGATTGACTGTTGGACCTACTTGGTTCTTCCGCCCTCAACCTTCAGTTTGTCGGCTGCTCCAGCTTGCGCCCCAGCCAGCCGCGCCGTCAACACGCGGAACGGGGAGCAAGAAACGTAATCCATTCCGACCTGATGGCAGAACTCGACCGAGGCGGGATCGCCGCCGTGCTCGCCGCAGATTCCTACTTCCAACTTGGGACGTGTCTTGCGCCCGCGTTCGATGCCAATGCGAACCAGTTCGCCGACGCCATCGCGGTCTATCGACGCAAACGGATCCTGCTTGAGAATGCCTTCGGCAAGGTAAGTGGGAAGCACTTTGTTGATGTCATCGCGCGAAAAACCAAACGTTGTCTGGGTGAGATCGTTGGTGCCGAAAGAAAAGAATTCAGCTTCTTTTGCAATCTCATCGGCAACCAGGCAGGCGCGCGGCAATTCGATCATGGTGCCGACCAGGTAGTGCGCATGCCGTCCTTTTTCTTTGAAGACTTCTTCGGCGACGCGTCGAACGATCGCATTTTGATTTTCCATTTCTTTGACCGTGCCGATCAGGGGGATCATGATCTCCGCGTGAGTTTTTGTTCCTGCTTTCTCGACGGCAACGATCGCTTCAATAATCGCTCGCGCCTGCATTTCCGTAATTTCCGGATAAGTGATTCCCAGCCGGCAGCCGCGATGGCCGAGCATGGGATTGAATTCATGCAGTTCTTCCACGCGCGACAACAGAGCGGGCAGAACTTTCTTGAGATCGCCCGCGCCTTTCACACCATAATCGCGATATTCCTCGACCAACTCTTTCTTCTGTTTCGCAGCCGCGCTCGGCAAGGTGGCGATATCGACCATCAGCTTCTCGCGCTTGGGCAGAAATTCGTGCAACGGCGGATCCAGCAGGCGGATCGTGACCGGTAGGCCATTCATCGCCTTGAAGAGGCCCTCAAAGTCCTTGCGCTGATAGGGCAGCAACTTGCCAAGCGCTTTACGGCGGTCTTTCTCATTGTCGGCGAGAATCATGGCGCGCATGTGAGGAATGCGATCCGCGGCAAAAAACATGTGCTCGGTGCGGCACAGGCCGATGCCTTCCGCGCCGAAAGTCTTGGCCTGAATGGCGTCGCGCGGAATATCTGCATTGGCGCGTACGCCGATTTTGCGGAACGGTTCGGCCCAACTCAGCAGCTTCTGCAACTCTTCATCGTCGGATGAAGCTTCGAGAGTGCTGAGTTTTCCTTTGATGACTCGGCCGCTGGTGCCATCGAGGGAAATCCAGTCACCTTCTTTGAAGATCTGGCCGCGCACGCGCATCTCACCTTTGCGCTCGTCGACCTGAATATCGCCCGCGCCGGCGACGCAGCACTTGCCCATTCCACGAGTTACCACGGCGGCATGGCTGGTCATGCCGCCGCGCGAAGTAAGAATTCCGGCCGCGACTTCCATACCTTGAATATCTTCGGGAGTGGTCTCAGCGCGCACCAAAATCACCGGATTTTTCTGCGCGCCGTGACCTGCTTTTTTAACGGCTTCTTCAGCAGTGAACACGATTTGGCCAACCGCGGCTCCTGGCGACGCGGGCAAACCGGTCGCCAGCACTTCCACTTTTGTGCTCTTTTCATCAAAACGCGGCACCAGAAAATCGTAAAGTTGATTCGGCTCAACGCGGAAGATGGCTTCTTCTTTCGTGATCAGGCCTTCGCCGACCATCTGAATGGCCACACGCACAGCCGCGCGTCCGGTGCGCTTCCCATTGCGCGTTTGCAGCATGTAGAGCTTGCCATCCTGAATGGTGAACTCGAAATCCTGCATGTCGCGGTAGTGTTTTTCGAGACGCGTGGTGATTTCGCGAAGCTGGCTGTACACGTCAGGCATGATTTTTTGCAGTTCGAGAATCGGAACCGGAGTGCGCACGCCGGAAACCACATCTTCGCCCTGTGCGTTCATCAGGAATTCGCCGTAAAATTCTTTTGCGCCAGTTGCGGGATTGCGCGTAAAGCCCACGCCCGTGCCGCTGGTGTCGCCGAGGTTGCCATAGACCATGGCTTGCACGTTCACCGCCGTGCCGAGCATGTCGTCAATGTTGTTAATACGGCGGTAATGCTTGGCGCGATCGTTCTGCCAGGACCGGAACACGGCATCGCGAGCCATTACCAACTGCTCGTGGGGATCTTGCGGAAAGTCGCGCTTGGCGTGCTTCTTGACGACTTTCTTGTATTCTTCGATCACTTCTTTCAGGGCCTTCGCGTCGAGCTCAGTGTCGAGCTTGGCTTTTTTCTGCTTCTTCTTGGCATCGAACACTTCATCGAAAGCCGATTTCGGAATTTCGAGGACGACATTGCCGAACATTTGAATCAGCCGGCGGTATGAGTCGGCAGCAAAGCGAGGATTGTTGCTGCGCTTGGCCAGCGACTCCACGCTCTTGTCGTTCAGACCAAGATTGAGAATCGTGTCCATCATGCCCGGCATAGAAAACTTCGCGCCCGAGCGGACGCTGACCAGCAGCGGGTTCTCCCCTGAACCCAACTTTTGTCCTTGCAGGTTTTCCAATCGGGCCAGCGCCTCGTCCATCTGCCGATCGACTTCTTGAGACGCTTTGCCGCTGCGCATGTACTCACGGCAGGCCTCGGTCTGAATCGTAAATCCTGGAGGCACCGGCAAACCGGCATTGGTCATCTCGGCAAGGCCTGCGCCCTTGCCGCCGAGCTCGTCCTTCATCTTGCCGTGGCCATCGGCCTTGCCGCCGCCGAAGAAATAAACGTATTTAGTTGCGGTCTTCTTGCTGTCTTGCATCCCAGTTTCGGGTAGAGTAATCGTCGCCATAATGAGTCCTTTTTCTCGCTATTTTTCCCCGCAGCGTTTCGCGGAACGCAGCCAGGGTTTCAGATTTTCATTCAGACGTCTGTGCAGCACCGGAGCAGGCTTATGCTTTGCCTTCGGTCACTATTTCCGAGAAATCGGCAATGGTCGAAAATTCCTTGAGTAAATCTCGCAGCAACGCCAGCCGGTTCGCCCTTACTCCCTCATTGTCGACCATTACCATGACTTTGTCGAAGAATTCATCCACGCGTTCCCTGCCTGTCGAGAGCAAAAGGAGCGCATCGCCGTATTCCCTTCCTTTGCGGCGCGCTTCAATCCTGGGCCTGTACGTGTCGACGTACGCGAACAGGTTTTTCTCCTCGTGAGCGGACTCAGGTAAGTACTCGAACGCGGCTGCGGGGACAATTCTCTTTTCTTCCGCCTGCCTCAAGATGTTCCGCATGCGTTTGCATGCCGCGCCGATTGCCTGGAACTCGGGCATGTGCAGAACCTGTTTCACGGCTTCGGCGCGCGCTACCGAGTCCGCCACATCGTCGGCATCGGTAGCCAGAACTGCTTTGACTACGTCATAAGCGTAGCCGCGCACATCTTTGAGATAAAACTCCAGCCGTTCCCGGAAAAAAGTCCTTATTGAATCTTCAATTTTTGCCGCATCGACAAATTTTCTCTCCGCTTCAGCCCCACGATATCCGGCGCGAGCGTCACGCATCAACTCCGAAAGATGCAGCGGCAGTTGCCTCTCAGCGATGATTTTGACGATTCCATTCGCCTGCCGCCGCAGCGCAAATGGATCCTTCGATCCGCTGGGAACCAGGCCCAGCGAAAACATTCCTGCAATCGTGTCCGCTTTGTCGCCGATGGAGAGCACGGCGCCCTCCATGGACCGCGGCACGGGGTCTTCCGTCGATTCCGGTTTGTACTGATCGTAAATCGCGTCGGCGATGGCAAAGCGAGTTGCCTCGGGCAAAGTGGAGTCAAGTTCCTGCGCGCGCGCGTAGAGGCCGCCGACAATGCCCTGCAGTTCGGTAAATTCCTTGACCAACTCCGTAGTCAAATCCGTTTTCGCCAGAGCCGCGGCCTTGTGAATCACGCCGGGACGAATCGGCATGCCGCTCTGTTTGACGATCTCGCTCAGCCAACTGCAGAGACGCTGCACGCGCTGAGTCTTCTCATAGTAAGTGCCCAGATCTTTCTGAAAAGTGACATGGCGAAGAAGATCAAGACGGTCGAGCAGAGAGCGCTTCTGATCGGTCTCCCAGAAAAATCGTGCATCGTTGAAGCGCGCTCGCAGCACGCGCTCATTGCCATGCCGAATTAGTCCTTGCGGATCGCCATCGGTGTTTAGCACAGCCAGAAAATGCGGCAGCAACTTCCCGCCCGCATCTTCAATTGCAAAATACTTTTGATGGTCGCGCATTACCGTGACCAAAACTTCCTGCGGCAAGACGAGGAACTGAGGATCGAAGCTGCCCAGAATCGCAGAGGGAAACTCAGTGAGATTCACCACGGAATCAAGCAGTGGCTTGTCTTCGCGCCAGCGCGCTCCGGGGATGCTACGCGTGGCCGCGTCAAGTGCCTTGCGGATCTGCTGCTCGCGCTCGGGCCGGCCAAGAACCTTAGCTTCGCGCAACGCATCGACGTAAGCGGAGCCGGCACGCGCGATGGCGACCTCGCCCCCCGACAGAACTCGATGCCCGCGCGAAGTTTTGCCGGCGAAGATTCCATCGAATTCGAGCGGAATCACTTCTTCGTCGAGCATCGCCACCAGCCAGCGCACCGGCCGCACGAATCGCTCGCTCGGCTTGCGCCAGTACATATTTTTGGGCCAATAAATCGCGGCGAGCTCTTTGGGAAGATTCTCAGCGAGAATTTCTGCGGCGCTCCGGCCTTTCTTAGCGATCTTCGCCGAGAGGTAGTCGCCCTTTGGCGTAGCAACCGTCTTCAATTGCGAGATATCGACCCCAGCCTTCTTGGCGAAGGCGTGAGCCGCAGGGGTTGGTTGTCCATCTTTATAGGCCACCTTCGCCGGGGGGCCGTTTAACTGTTCCGTCGTGTCTCGTTGCGACGCCGATACCGCCGTCACCAAGGCTGCGATGCGGCGTGGGGTAGAGAATGGGTTGACACTTTCGTATTCGAGTTTCTCATTGCCCAGTATTCTGGTAATACGCCGCAAGAGATCTTGCTCAGCGTCCATCAACATACGCGCGGGAATCTCTTCGCAACCGATCTCCAGCAGAAAATCTGGCATGATATTTTGCTTCGCTCAGGGCTAATGCTTCATGAGCCCACAGGCGCTAATCTTTCCTTCTCAAGCTTCTGGCTGCCCGCAGGTTCAGGCTCATCGGATTTCTCGGACGCAGACGCGCTCTTTTGCTGGTCGACCCAGGCTTTGGCGATGCCCACCGCCAGGGCGCGAACCCGCGCGATCACGCCCACGCGCTCGGTCACGGAAATTGCACCGCGCGCATCGAGAATGTTGAACAGATGCGAGCATTTCAAACAGAGATCGTACGCCCCGAGTAAAGGGAATCGATGCTTCGGTGGTGGCGCCGGCACGGGCGTCCCTTCAAGCGCTGAGTCTACCTTGATGATCGTCTGACCCGCACTGGGTATGTACATCTCGCCGTACGTTTCCAACAGCGCCTTGCACTCGGCCTCGTACAAGTCAAAGTGCTTCCAGGTCTTCTCAACGTCAGCCATTTCAAAGTTGTAAACCGAGAACTGCTGCTCATCCGCTAGACGCACGTCTCCGTACTTCACTTCATAGCCACTCTCGGGACCACGCGCCCACACAATGTCGTAGATCGAATCCACATCCTGCAAGAAAGCGGCAATGCGCTCCAAGCCGTAAGTCAGCTCAGCCGAGATGGGAAATAAATCGATGCCGCCGCATTGCTGGAAATAAGTGAACTGCGTGATCTCCAATCCATCGAGCATCACCTGCCAGCCCACGCCCCATGCGCTCAGGGTCGGCGCTTCCCAGTTATCCTCTTCAAACTTGATATCGTGCTGCCGCAGATCGATGCCAATCGCTTCCAGCGACCGCAAATACAATTCCTGCACATTTTCCGGCGGAGGCTTCAAGATCACCTGCAGTTGCATGTGCTTGAACAGACGGTTGGGATTTTCGCCATAGCGACCGTCCGCCGGCCGGCGCGAGGGCTGTACGTAGGCGACTTTGTAGGGCTTTGGCCCCAGCACCCGCAGAAACGTTTCCGGCGCCATGGTGCCCGCGCCCACTTCCACGTCATAAGGCTGCTGCAGCACGCACCCGCGTTCGGCCCAGAAGCTTTGCAGGCGAAGAATAAGTTCCTGAAAGGTAAGCGCTTTTTGGGGAGTGGCTGGAGTCACAGGTTCGCAAATCTCGCGGCTAAGCAATGATTGTAAAGGATGCAGCGCTTGTCCGTCAGCTAACGCTCAGCATTCGGCGATTAGAGAGCAGGGAAGAGCTAGAAATCAGCTTTCTCCAGCATTCCAGCCGTGACCAGTTTCTTCTCGATGTGCCGTTGCAGAATTTGAATGAGAAATTTCCGCAAATCGACTGCCTCCGCCTGTGGCATCTCGGCAAAGGTTTCAACAGGAGCGCGAAACATCTGCGCCGCCAAAGCCCGCGATTCGCTCGATATCTGCGACGAAGCCAGCCGCTTGTCATCCACACACATCAGGCCGTCAGCCAGAGCGTGAAAGTAGGCCCGGCTGCCGTTCAGTTCGCGGCCACAAATGATGCACCCCGTCAGTTCCGGTAGAAATCCCACCAGTCGCGTCAACCACAGTTCGAAGTAGGTAACCGGCATCCACACCTCCGAACCCTGCAGTGCGTGCAGCACCGAAAGCGTCAGGCGGAAAATCGCATCGTTGGCTTCTCTATCGGGCAGTAACTCGTCGAGCAGTTCCGCCACATGGGCCAGCGCCACAGCGCGGGCGTAAGTCACCTCTGTGGCCATTGGAGACTCCAGGACTTCGCAAGCATCCAGCCGCACCAATTCCTGCCGTTCCCGAACATCGTAAAATGCGCGCACGTAGGTGAGCGGCTCGATCGCGCCGCCGAACCGCCGCTTGGATTTTTTGGCCGACCTTGCCACCCCGCGCACTTTGCCCTCCGCGCGGGTGAATAGTGTCACCAGCAAATCCGCCTCGCGGAGCGGATAGGTGCGGAGGACAATCGCTTCCGATTCCGTCAGCGCCATGGTGATCCAATGACCTCACGCATGCACAATTGTAAGCGACGGCAGGTTAGCGCAAAGTGGAGATAAAAATTAGGGATCGAAGACCAGAACTCAAAATGCCGAATTGAAAAGTGAAACTAGGACTAAAAGAGAGACGGACGCAGGGATAGGGAAAGGTAGACAGGCAAACAAACTTGAAAAATGCAAAATGGCGCAAAAACGAAAGAGACGATCGTGAGGGTCGAACGTCGCGGAACCCGCGAACACTAACCCATGACCGTCTCAGAAACTTTCTATGAACTTACAAAGCTAATCTAGATACTCCGCAACCAGCACACAATACAGCGAATTCCGTATACGAAACTCCTGCGATCCGAAGAGGTCGCGCAAGAGCTCTCCCGAAGCGGGAGCTTCGCCGATAGTCTACCGCCCGAAGTAAGCGGCGTTCTTGGCGGTAAATTCGTTCCACTTTTCCGGGAGATCGTCCAGCGCAAAAATCGCCGAAACCGGGCATACCGGGACGCACGCGCCGCAGTCGATGCACTCGACCGGGTCGATGTAGAGCAGCGCCTCCGTTGCGTATTTCGGATCGTCCTTTTTGGGATGAATGCAATCCACCGGACACGCATCCACGCACGCTGTGTCTTTCGTATTGATACAAGGCTCGGCAATCACGTAGGCCATAAAAGTCTGGGTCTCCTAAAGCTATGCAGTTATTTTACTACCACCCCGTCTGCGAAACGCACATTCTAGCAAGAAATCCAGCGCTGGTGCAGGTTTTGTTGCAGCCTGGCGGGCGTGCAGGTTGGCTGCGATTTGTACCGGGGATGCTTCAGGACGGCTGTAACCAGTTAATATCCAGGAAACTTCAGCAGCGGTTCTCGCCAAAGATCAATGGCTGGCAGATTATGCCAGCCATTGATCTCTGCTGAGAACGTTCCACTCACGAGAAGTATTTACCGGTGTCCGCCCCCACCTCCATGGGACCCGCCTCCGCCATGGAAACCGCCCCCGCCGCCACCATGGAAGCCGCCGCCATGAAATCCACCTCCGCCGCGAACCGTGCCGCCACGGTATCCGCCGCCAGCGTAACCGCGACCCGCATACCCCCGCCCAGCGAAGCCGCGACCGGCATAGCCACGACCGGCATAGCCACGACCGGCATAGCCACGACCGGCGAAGCCCCGACCTCCGTAATACCCGCGCCCGTTGCCCCAGCCGCGTCCATAACCCCAACCACGGCCCCAACCACCCCAGCCTCCCCAACCCCAGCCATACCACGGACCTGCGCCGATGAAGAGACCGTTCGAAAACCACCCCGGCCCGTAGTAGCCATAAGGCGCACAGGCATAAGGATAGTAGTCGTAATAGCCATACGAACAAACCGGCGGTCCGTAACCGATGCCGATCCCGACTCCCACCTGCGCCTGTGAAGGCCGCGCATACATCAGTGGCACCATCAGAACTCCTGCCAATGCCAAATATTTTATGTACCTCATGGCGATCCCCCTTGTCCCAGATCCGCGACCACCTTGCCAACGACGGCTCTGTCGTGCTTTGCAGATACTAGTCTCTGACTTTCTCTGAAAGCTCCTACACATTTGAACTCAATATCGAACAAAAAGTTGCAGGGCCGACGCTGGCTCATTTCAGCCAGGGGCGAGCGAATTCAGCCACTTCCGCAGTAAAAAGCGCCGACCTGGAGCCGAATACCAGATTCTCATCGCTTTCGTTGCGAGGGCTGCTGCTTGTAATCTCTTCCTTATGGCGCGGTTAGCCCAAGATCGCTGGACCTCAGGTTTCGATTACGACCGCTGGATGGGCCGCTGGAGCCGTCTTCTCGCTCACGAGTTCCTGAATTGGCTGCAGCTTCCTTCCGGTCTCCGCTGGATTGACGTGTGTTGCGGCAGCGGCATGCTCACCGAGGCGATCTTCCAAGGCAATGCGCCAGCCCGGATGGCAGGAATCGACGCTTCTTCCCAGCAGATAATCTTCGCTCGCCAGCATCGCGTCCGCGAAAACGTCGACTTCGGCCTTGGCAACGCAATGTCGTTGCCTTTCGCTGAGGCCACATTCGACGTTGCGGTCTCTGGGCTCGGTCTGAACTACATTCCCAATCCAGCCGAAGGCCTAAAAGAATTCAGCCGTGTAACCCGGCCTGGCGGCGCGGTTGCAGTTTACGTGTGGGATTACGAGCAAGGCGCGCGTTTCCTTCGCGAATTCTGGGATGCCGCTGCCGCGGTCGATCGCGAAGCCTCTGCCTCAGATCAAGCTCGCCGTTTCCCCATGTGCACCGAAAGCGGGCTACGCAGCTTGTTCGAACAGGCCGGCTTAACCCATATAACCACGCAAGCCCTCGACATCATCACCCGCTTCTCCAGTTTCGAGGATTACTGGGAACCACTCCTGACCGGTCAGGGCTCCGCACCAAACTACTTAGCTACTTGCGACACTGAAACCCAAACCAGAATTCGAGAGCGTCTGAAAGCGGTTTTACCCGCGAACCGCGAAGGGGCGATCGAATTACCCGCCCGCGCGTGGGCGATCCGAAGCCATCGGCCCTAACCCTATTAGACGACACCACCTCGTTTGCCCGAAGCCATTGATCGAAAAAACAACTTGGGCGCTTCTTCGAGTCGAGTCCCAACCGTCGTATAATGCGTCTGGCTTAAAGGAATCGGTGTGCCATATGCCGGAAACCATCCAATACGAACTTGAACTGGCCCGTCGCATGTCACGACTGGGCACCGAAACTGCTTTCGAAGTTCTCAATAAAGCTCGCGCCCTCGAACGCCAGGGCCGGAATATCATCCACCTGGAAATCGGCGAGCCCGATTTCGACACTCCCTCCAATGTCGTCGAAGCCGCGGTCGACGCCCTGCACAACGGCTGGACCCACTATGGCCCCTCGGCCGGCCTTCCTGACCTACGCCAAACCATCGCAGATTACGTCAGCCGCACGCGCGGCGTGAAGGTTGTACCCGAAGAAGTCGTGGTTGTTCCCGGTGGCAAGCCCATTATTTTTTTCACGATTCTTTCTCTCATCGATGAAGAGGACGAAGTCATCTATCCAAACCCCGGTTTTCCGATCTACGAGTCGATGATCAACTACGTGGGGGGAAAAGCAGTTCCCATCCAGTTTCGCGAAGACCGCGATTTCTCGCTCGACGTCAACGAACTTGCCAGTCTAATCACGAAGCGCACTAAATTGATCATCCTGAATTCGCCGCACAATCCCACTGGCGGAGTGATGCCGCGCAAAGATGTCGAGCGAGTTGCCGAAGTGATCGGCGATCGCAACATTCTCGTCCTCTCCGACGAAATTTACAGCCGCTTGCTTTTCGATGGCGAACATTTCTCCATCATGTCCGTTCCAGGCATGCAGGAGCGGACTCTGCTTCTTGACGGCTTCTCCAAAACATACGCCATGACCGGATGGCGCATGGGCTACGGCGTCATGCGCGCCGATCTGGCCACGCACATCACGCGGCTCATGACCAACTCCAATTCGTGCACCGCCAGTTTCACCCAAATGGCTGGCATAGAAGCCCTGCGCGGGGACCAATCTTCCGTCGATCTCATGTGCGCCGAATTCAAACGCCGCCGCGACGTGTTTGTCGCCGGCCTCAATAAGATCAAAGGATTTTCCTGCCGCATGCCTCACGGCGCGTTTTACGTCTTCCCCAACATCGCGCAGACAGGGTGGAAGTCAAAGCCTCTCGCCGACGCCCTACTAGAGCAAGCCGGAGTAGCCGCACTCTCCGGCACCGCATTCGGCGCATTCGGCGAAGGTTATTTGCGCTTCAGTATTGCCAATTCACTGGAGAATTTGGAGCAAGCCCTGGACCGCGTCGACCAGTGGACGAAGAAAAACCTCTAGCTCCAACAATTCCCCGCTTAGCCGATTCTGTCATATGAGTCAGTCATGGTCACCGGCAGCACGTCCATGAGGAAAAAAGCGAAGCCGTCCGCACCACGCGCCAGCCGCCCATTCGCTCCAGGCTATGATCTGCCCGAAGGTGGCAAAAGCCTGCTCCCCTGGAGTTGGGCCGAGCAGCGCCTGAGAAGATCCCACAATTATTGGATCACCACGGTCAAGCCCGCCGGCTCGCCAAAAGGCATCTCTCCGCACACGATGGTCGTCTGGGGCCTGTGGCAGGACGGGCGATTTCTCTTCAGCACCGGCAGCGAGTTCGCGGAAGGCGCGCAACCTTTCGCAAAATGAAAATTGCATTGTCTGCACCGAACTGGCCAATGAAGCAGTAATCGTTGAAGGCACAGCAGAAATTGCCGACCTCGCGGCTTGCAAGAAATTTCTTCCGGCCTACGAACGCAAATACAAATTCGACATGAAAAGAATGGCAGAGGAAATCCTCTCCATGAAGGAACCCGTTTTCGCCATTCGCCCGTCGGTCGCCTTCGGCTTGTGGGAAAAATATTTCGCTACGAAGACGACACGCTGGAAATTCGAGTAAGCGGGACCAGCACGCCACCTTAAGGACATTTCCCGCTGTCGGCGCGAAACTAGGCAGATACACAATCACGATAACTTCAGCGCGATCTCTTCGGAATCTTAAACGCTGTTAAGGCACCCGGGCCATAATCCACACGCTCGACTTTATGTGTTAACTGTGATTAACTATGTTAAGTCAGCCACGGTTAATCAGCGTTAAGTTTCAATTGAGGAGGTTTTCCGAAATGCAGCGCCGGTTTTTCCTTGTCTCGGTCGTTCTGTTTTCGCTGTTCTCGATTCATGCGCTGGGCCAAGGCGAGACCACGAGTGCTATTCAGGGTCAGGTGAGCGACGCAACTGGAGCAGCGGTTCCCGGTGCAACGGTGACAATCACGAGCCTCGATACCGGTTCGAAGCGCAGCTTGAAGACGGACGGAACCGGCCGGTTCAATTTCCCGCAACTGAAGCCCGGCGCCTACAAGGTCACAATCGAATCTCAGGGCTTCGAACCGCACACGGTAGACAACATTTTTGCAGGTTTGGGCCAGAAACAGACGGTTAATTTCACTCTCAGCGTGGCGCACTCCAATCAAGTCGTGGAGGTCAATTCTCAGGCTCCGATCATCAATCCTGGTAATGCCAATACATCGACGACTCTCGATTCACCTGCGCTGGAAAACCTGCCCAACCCCGGTGGCGATTTAACGTATCCGTTGCAATTCGCTCCGGGCGCCTTGATCAACACGGCTGGGAGCGGCAACGACTTCGTGGGCGGCAGCAATGGCTACGGCAATGTAGAGTTCAACGGCTTGCCCGCTCTTTCGAACGGTTACATCGTGGACGGACTGGAAACGAACGATCCTCTCACCAACCTCAACAGCGGCCTTTCGACCAATCTTGTCTTAGGACTGAATTCAATCTCCGAGGTCACGGTCAACACTTTGTCTTACTCGGTCGATCAGGGCCGGTACGGGGCATCCCAGGTCAACTATGTCACGAAATCTGGGACAAACACGTTTCATGGAAACCTGTATGAACTATGGAATGGTTCAATTCTCAGTGCAGCCGACTATTTCACCAATGCCACGCCGGGCAATCACAAGCCGGGTTCGAACGTGAACCACTTCGGAGGGAGCTTGGGTGGGCCGATTCTCCACAACAAGCTGTTCTTCTTCTTCGACGCTGAATGGGTGCGGATCGCGTTGCCTATCGTCACGCCTGCAACGGTTCCAACCCCGGGATTTCAGCAATACGTCTTGCAACAACTTCCGCTAGGCGGCGTCGATTCTATAACCGGCTCAACCTATGCGCCGGCCCCGCAGTCGGTGCCGTTCTACCAGAAGATGTTCTCGCTGTACGGCAACACCAGCGGTGTGCCGCTCTCAATCTTAGGCTGCCCATTTAATTCCGACGGTTCCGCAGCGGCAGGTGTAACACCGAATGGCGACGGGTGCGCGAATCGGCAAAGTGTTTCGCATTCCAGCGACGATCACGAGCAAGTGCAGACTGCCCGCATCGATTACAACATCAACACAGACAACACCGCATGGTTTCGTTTTCAGGCGGACACGGGATTGCAAGCCGCCTGGACAGACCCCATCAATCCGCTGTTCGACGCGATTTCACCTCAGCCGCTCTACTCCTTTGCATCGGGCTACACCCACGTCTTCTCGCAGAATCTGGTGAACTATTTCAATCCAGCATTCTCCTGGTATTCGAGCTTGTTTGCGCCAAGCAAATTCCAGCAGACCTTGTCAGCTTTTCCGATAGTGCTGCAGGGCGCTGGGGCGAATGCTCCGTTCACCACAATCGGAGGTCTCGACAACACTTGGCTCCAGGGAAGACGCGCATCCCGGTTCTTCATTAATGACAATCTGGCCTGGAGTCGCGGCGCGCACGAGATCAGGGTCGGCACCAACGTTCGAATTTTTCGCTTGAACGATTTCGACTTCGGAGAGGGAACTGTTCCGCTGGTTACGTACACAGACCTCCCGCAATTCATTCATGGCGTGGCGTCCACGGCAACGAAGACTTTTCCGACATCCCCAAATGAGCCGTTCAACTTTTTGAATCTCGATTTTTACGCGCAGGACACCTGGAAGATCGCGAAAAAGCTGACGTGGACAATTGGTCTGCGTGACACTTTCAATTCGAATCCCCTGAATCCGCATGGCGAGGTAGCGCGCCTTCAAGGATCTTTCTATTCGATTTCGCACGATGTGAACCAGGCGCTGGATGATGCTATTCAGACACATCTTGGGAAACTATTCTCGTCTACACCGCTCGCAATCCTACAACCGAGAACAGCCATTGCATGGCAGATCGAGGCGAAAACCGTGCTCAGAAGCGGTTTCGGCCTATTCAGCGACATCCTGCCCGGAACCGTTGCCGATCTGGTAGGGATGAACCCGCCTTACGTGCAGACGTTCCAGGGTGGTCTTTTGGGTACGGTGGGTGGCGCCGCAATTGCCCCTGGAGTGCCGAATAGCGCCGTCGATGCGACCATCGCCGCCAACGAGAGATTTACTTCGGGGTTCTCGCAGGGACAACTCTCGTGTGTATCCGCCCTTGCCAATGCAACCACGTGCCTTCCTCCGGTCGCCATTACGGCGGTGCCAAGCAGCGAACTCCATGCTCCATATTTCATGCAGTGGAGCCTGGGGGTTGAGCATCAAATCGGAGCTACCGGCAGCGTTCAGGCGCAGTATGTCGGTACACGAGCTGTGAATCAGCCGTACACGACGCAGGTCAATGGCTATCAGACTGTTTGTCAAGGATGCTTTGCGCCGTTTCCGTATGGGAGGCCAACCGACTCTCGTTTTGGCGCGGTTACGCAGTTCTCGACTGGCGCGAATAGCCACTACAACGGGTTGCAACTCACGGCAATGAAGCGGCTGAGCCATGGTCTGCAAGGGCAGGTCAATTACACATGGAGCCATTGTCTCGACACCGTCTCGAACGGCGGTTTTCTTCAGTTTTCCGCCGGAGGCATTCTCTCGCCCATGCCGGGGGAGCTGGCTCGCGATTACGGCTCGTGCGATTACGACATTCGCCACAATCTCACCGGACAGTACGTGTACCAGCTTCCGCTGAGGCTGCGAAACCATTCGCTCGGATATGCTCTGAATGGTTGGCAATTCTCCGGCACAGCTTTCTGGCACAGCGGAGTTCCTTTCTCGGTTCTGAGTACGCCCTACTCTGCGAGCAGTCAAGGAATCGTGCAAGGCAGCGGTCCGCAGTTCGCGAGCGCGGTGCCGGGCGCGCCACTGTATGCGCATCAGCCAATCGCAGGCGTCACGCAGCCCGGTACAATCCAGTGGCTCAATCCAAACGCATTTGTCTCCGCAGTCGATCCGAGCACCGGGGCCTGCAACGATGGAGACACTCCGCAGAATTGCCAGTTCGGGGATCTCCGGCGCAACGCCTTGCGCGGCCCTGATTTTGTCTGGAATGACTTCTACTTGACCAAGTGGTTTCCATTGAGCGAACACCTGAAGCTGCGTTTCGATGCGCAGTTCTTCAATGTTTTTAACCATCCGAATTTCGGTCTTCCGAGCAGCATACTGGCCGGCATACCTGGCAAGCCGTCTACACAAACCGGTTTTGGCGCTCTGACCTACACCACGTCGCCGCCAACGGGTTTGCTGGGAGTTGGTCTGGGCGGGGACAGCAGCCCGCGCATGATTGCGTTTCAAGCCCGGCTGGAGTTCTGAACCGTCGCCAGGAATATAGTGCAGGCTGCTTCGCCTGTTGCCGTCGCCTTGCTCTGAGCCGCTAGCCTCCGGCATCTGCTTCAGCTGTTCGGTTTTGAGTCCGCATTAAAATCGCGCGACTATTTCATGAGCAACGCTGAGATGCTAGATTGAGCTCAATCAACTCGCGTGGTTGAAATGATCTGAGTCATTCGGCGGACGGCGGTGAGAGCCTCAATTTCGCAGCATTCAGCCGAACGGAGGAAGTAATGTTTGTGCATCGCAGAGCGAGAATCTTGCGAGCTGTCGTCGCGCTCTGGGTGTCAATCTCTGCAGGCACCCCCGTTGCGGGTTCAGCCGAGCTTAGTTCTGCCGAACAGACGTCGGCGCAAGTAAATGCCAACTATGGACTAAAGCCAATCCTGGATTACATTGCCACAGGCTGGGATGCTCTCACCCGTTCGATGGCGGAATGCGGGAGCGTGGTCGATCCGAAGATCAAAGTGCCGCCGGTTCTTTATTTGCCGAAGAACATGCCGGAGCCTGATGCGGTGAAGGAGCTGGCAGCAGGGTGTACCTTGCAGATCGAGCATTTGCCCATCGTAATTCACCGTCTCGGAGAGATCGATATGAGCACGATTCACACCCCTGGACTTCTGTATCTTCCGAACAAGTATGTTGTTCCCGGAGGCCGTTTCAACGAGATGTACGGCTGGGACAGCTATTTCATCATTCGAGGCCTGTTGCAGTCCGGCCGCGTTGAGTTGGCAAAGGGGATGGCTGAGAACTTTCTTTTCGAGATTGAAAATTACGGCGCAATGCTCAATGCCAACCGCACATATTATTTGACACGCTCGCAGCCGCCCTTTGTCAGTTCCATGGTGGTGGATGTTTACAATGCGATGCGGAAATCGCCACCGGCGAGTCAAGCGTGGGAGGATCAAGCGTGGCTAGCGCGCGCCTACGGCGATCTCGAGAAGGATTATGAAATGTGGACGCGCCTTCCGCATTTGGCGGGCGATACCGGTCTGTCTCGCTATTACGATTTTGGCGAAGGTCCGGCGCCGGAATCTCTTCAGGATGAGACCGGCTACTACAGCAAAGTTGCAGAGTACTTTTTATTTCATCCGGCGCAGGATGATGGATACATCTCTGAAACGGGTGCCGGGAGTGAAGCTTCGGCAAGCGGTTCCACCTACTCTTTACAGGTGTGCGGGGGTCCTTCGGTCGCAGGACAGCCGGCTTGCCAGCCGCGCAAAGAGTTTACTCTCAGCGCTGATTACTACAAGGGCGACCGCTCGATGCGCGAGTCGGGCTTTGATGTGAGCTTCCGGTTCAAACCGTTTGGGGCTGCTACCCAGAATTTCGTCCCGGTGTGCCTGAACACGCTGCTTTACAAAACAGAAAAAGATCTCGAACAGATCAGCCTGTGGCTGGGACGACAATCGCAAGCCCAGCAATGGAGCGCGCGAGCAGAAAGACGTAAGAAATTAATCAACCAATACCTGTGGGACGAAAAGACGGGACTCTTCTTTGACTGGAATCTGAAGACGGGAAGGCGATCGACTTATCGCTATGCCACCACGTTCTATCCGCTGTGGACTGGATTGGCTACGCCTCAGCAGGCTGCCGCAGTTCGTAAGAACCTGCCAATTCTTGAAAAGCCAGGCGGACTGGCAATGAGCACGGAGGACACCGGTGCTCAGTGGGACCTGCCGTATGGGTGGGGAAACATCGAGATGTTGGCGATCGGAGGCCTACGCAAATACGGCTTCACGCGTGACGCAGACCGCGTAGCATATGAGTTTCTGTCGATGGTGCTGGAGAATTTTCGCCGTGACCACGATATTGTTGAGAAGTACAACGTGGTCACGCGCTCCTCGGATGCCCACGCGCAATTGGGATACAAAATCAACGTCGTTGGGTTTGGATGGACGAATGCAGCTTTTCTTGAGCTTCTGCACGATTTACCGCCGAAGATGCGGGCTCGGTTAGAGAACCGGCAGGACGTCATCTCGCCCGCTCAGGCCATTTGCATTGGTTGTAAGAATTAGGCGATCAAAATTATAGGACGTTCGAAAGCGTCATCGAACTTCCGAATAGACGGCGTGAGAAAAAATAAGAAACAAATGGTGCCGCCTGGAATCACCACGAAAACAGCCGCCGCAGTCAGCTAGCTTTCGATACCCGGCCCTTTATGCTTTGAAGTATCGTGGATGGGAGGCGCACCACTCTTACATTCGTCCCTTTCTTGCTTTTGACGTTAACGGAGATACCGTCTGCATCTGGGAAGGGATCGGAGATCAATTCAAATTCCTCGCCGTACAGGCGGACCCGCTCGCGAGCTGCATATCCGAGGCGTTTTACGTTGGCACAGATTTCATCAACTGAGGGGGATGCAGGAATATGGCTGGTCATGACTCCTCCATTCTACCGCACCCGGTTTCGAGAAGCTACGGGCACACGCTGCACACCGGAGTTCTCGTGGTGAAGTACCCGAACGTCGACTCAGAGGACACGGCGTAATCCGTTTCGATGAAAAAGACAAGATCGTCGTCAACCGGATAAAAGGCCACTGAAATTGTGTTTTGAACGTTTGTTGGCGATGGGAAAAGAGAGTTGTTCAACGTTCCGGTAAATCGCCCTGTCGTGGGGACGCTGCCGAAGGTGCCAGTGATGGTGGTATCCGGCTGCGGGACGAAACCGTCGTTCGTATCCACGACACCGCTCAACGTGCCGGCACTGCTGTTCGCTAAAGTTTGCCCTGTGGCGGTATTTAGCGTATAGCCATCGCCCTGTGCGAATTCAACTCCATACCTCCCGCTGAATGAAAATGGCGGAGCAGACTGGGGACGGGCAAATCCCACGCCGATCGAACCGAAGCCGAGGGAGTTGCTGTTGTCATCTGCGTCGAGAACCAGCGGAGGATTGCCGTTCCCCGTGAGATAGAAGATCAATTCTGGCCCGGGACCATTGATGCTGTAGTTGATGGTCGAATCGATGCGGCCAGTTCCGCTGGCATCCAGCGTGTACGTTCCGGTGAATGAGTCGCTGATAACGACAGGGGCAGCGCTTCCAATCTCGTCGTTGTAGCCCGCATTCAAGTTGCCGTTGCTATCGGCGGTAAACTGACCGTATGAAGCCAAAGTCAAGGGAATACCGAGTGGATCTTCTCCTTCAATGTCGAATACGTAGGTTCCGGCAAACGAGGTGTTGGTGATGAATGTGCCTGTAGCCGCGCCTTGGCCAACGGCAAACCCGGCGGTCGTGCCAAATCCCGAACCGGTGCCGGCGTTATCGCTCTCAATCAGTTTTATGTGCGTCGCGTCGACAATGTATCCGGTGAATTGCATGGCGGGGGCAAATCCTGTGGTTAGATTAAATTTCAGGGAGCCGAAGGAATCCGGAGTGGTCAACGTTCCCGAAAGCGTCGAACCCTCCGTGACGACACCTGTATAAGAGTCGTCTTGATCGGCCACGCTGCCCGCGCCGGAAATTGTGTTTGGCGAATCGATGTCGAACACTCCGCCCATGCCCATAGTTAAGTCACTGATGTCAAGGCCGTTCACGACGAACGCATACCCTCCGGTGGGAGCGGCGGCGCTGGTTTGCAGGTCAAGCGTTCCTAATGACATTTCATAACTGGGCGGGAGGTTGGGATTGGAATTGTCGTCGAGCGTACCGATAAGCGCTTGAGACTTCGAAATAACTTCAATCGCCAGGTTCTCGATGCCGAGTTGGCCGATATTCTGGTCGGCGGTATTGAGCGTAAGCGTTCCGCGTCCGTCCGGGCCAATGTAATAGGATCCTCCAGTAATCGGGTCGGAAATTGAGATCAACGGATCGTTATGAGTTTGCTCGCCGGAGGTAACGTTGCCATTTCCGTCCAGAACGATGATGCCTGCCAATTGATACATTCCATTGGCATCTTGGCCGTTGGTTTCAAAGACATATTTGCCCTTGAGATTCCCCGCAAAGCCGGTGACGGTTATTAGCGTGGTTGTGTTCGAGTTGTGGTTTGCGCTGGCGAAAGCCTGAATTGTGACCGCCTGGCTGTTTCCCGTAATGCTCGGCGGGGCCATATATGTGGTCGCTGATCCACTTGCAGTGTGCAATGGTGTCAGTGTCCCGCAGTTGCCCGCAGCTTGGCACAGGAGGGCCCAATCTACTCCAGCATTGGTGGGATCGTTGCTGACGTCAGCGATAAGCGTGGTCTTCGCACCGAGCGAGAGCGATGTAACCGGAGTTGGGCTAAAGACGACGGAAGCAGATTTCATGGCCGGGGCGGGAGGGTTTTGCAGCGTCAGGTTATTCGGTCCTCCGCATGCGGCGAGAGCTGCGATCGACGCGAGGCTCAGAAATAATAAAATCTTCTTACCGATCACAGGGCGCACTCCGGATTCCCTAATACTTGCCGCAAGCTGCAAGACGATGTGCCATTCACGGCCTATTCTCCCGTAGCGCGCAGATAGATAATCTGGGTTATGGGTGGGTTCTGGCCAACAGTAAGGCCGATCGTGATAGTTCCTGACGTGAATACGTATCCACTCTTCAACGGAGTGAAGGTTACGGTGAAGGTGCAACTAGATCCCGGTGTAAGGCTGCCGGCACAGTTGTCGGTTTCCGCGAAGGCGCTGCCTTGCAAAATGTTTCCGGTAAAGTTGACCGTTCCCGCATTCGGATCTTTGGGATCATTGAACAACGTGACCGTCAACGGCGAACTCGTCTGGCCGGCGGGAATGGTGCCGAAAGCCAGGCCTGCCGCAGGAGTCATCCGTAGCGGGCTGGCGGAGTTGGCTTTCAGCTCCACGGGAAATCGGCCGCTGTCAATCTCGCAATTGGAAGTAACGGAGCTCGAGCACTGCAGGGTGTTCAGTTCCAGAAAATAATCGAGGCCGGAGACGAGCGAGGTGCTTGGCTGCGGTACGAAGGTGATTTGCAAGCTGCACGAACTTTGCGGGGTGAGCGAAGTCCCGGAGCAACCGTCTGCTGAAATCTGGAAGTTTGGCTTTGCACTGGTTAGATCGCTGTCGCAAGAGTACTGGATGGTCTGTTGGGCTGCGTCTGCCGTAATAGCAGAATCCACTTGCACCCCGGAAATGCTTCCCGGGGTTAGCGGACGAATAAGCGTCAGATTCCCTTTGCTCGGGTTCACACAAGCGGCGCTTAAAGCGGGCAGAATCTGTACCGGATTCGCACCTTGATTGGTGAACGAAAGCGTCTGAGACTCGGTTGATTCGCCGACTGCTTCCGCTCCGAAATCAAGTTCGGGAGTTGCGGGCACGATCGCGCTGAAGGTCGTGCCGCTCAGAGGCAACGCAAAAGTGGTATCGCTATCCGCGCTCATGGGACTCTTCAGAACGAGTGAAGCGAGCAAAGGGTACGGGCATGCAGAAGGAGGCTCCCCTTCCAAGGCAGTCGATGGCATCCAGGGGCAGCTTTGCTGCGGTGCAAATGCGATTGTGATGGTGCAACTCTGCTGTGGATTGAGCGCGAATGGCTTGCCCGGCGAACTGGCGCAATTATCCTGCTCGGTAAAATCGGGAAGTTCGGTGAAGTCACTCGGCCCAAATGGACTTGAAAGTCCCGGCGCAGGATTAATCGATGTCAACGACAAAGTAAGTCCTGTGATTGGGGTGGTCGTAATGTTGTTGTTGGTGAGCGTAATGATCTGGGTGGTGGCCGCAGTACCGACCTGCTGCACAGGGAAGGTGAGCGATGCGGGAGATAGCAATAGCGGCTGGGTGCAGGTTGTGGTATTCCCGACTCCCAGGCAGATGTCGCCGACGTCGCCGGGGCTGTTTCCTCCAGGGCAGGAGCTTGTGCTGATGCCGTATCCATCGTTGCCCTGCAACACAACTCCAGCCGAGGAACTCAAGACTGTCACCGGCAACAGGGTTGAAGTAGTGCCGGCATAGTTGCCAATCTGCCCGTCACTCAGTCCGTTGCTTCCAATGATTTGTAGAATTACAGAACTGCCGCTGATCTGGCCATTTACCGAAGCGCTACTCAAACAGGGATAACCCTGGAACGCGAGCGAACCCGTGATAGTGGCGTTACTTGCTCCAATGTTTTGGCCCTGCGTAAATGTTCCGGTCACTGGGAAAACCTGGTTCTGAAGAGCGGGATTATTGACGCTATGAAAGAACCCTTGGACCGTCCCCGTAAGCGGAGGCACCGATACTGCGCTCCATTGTAGGCCGCTCTGGGCGGTGCCACAGCCCTTGCCATCGGTTGAGCTATAAGTGCCCATAATGGTTGTGCCGCTGGCACTCAAGGTTCCGTTCAAAGTGAAGGTTTGGGGAGATGCCACCGCAGTCAGAGTTACGGTTTGTCCGCTGATAGTGCCGGTGACAGCAGCTGATCCACTATTACACAGCGTGGGCGTTCCGCTTCCGGCGGGAGGAAGCGAGATCGCGTAGACCACGCTGCCGGTAAGCGCTCCGTTGGTGTTCTGAAGCAGAAATCCACCCTGCAAACCTCCGAGAAAGGAATTGTCGGCTGGAGGCGACAACGTGAACTGCCAATTCCCGCCAAACTGTCCGCTGGCCTGAGCCTGAGATTGCGCGAGACCGGTTCCTGCCCCGCAAGAGGACACCGCAATCAGCGCAGTCATCGCGAGGACCAAAACCGCCACCGTTTTTGATGAGAATCCCGCGAGGGCTTCGCAGCAGTTCCAGAGCCGTGCTCGTTTATTCTTCAATCGCTTCATAAATCCAGTGCGTCAGAATGAGTACTTCAGTCCAAATTGAATGGTTCGCGGCCGGTGCGCATCGACCGGGTGCAGAAATGACGCCCCGGTTACGCAATCGGCTCCTCCAGCCGCCTGAAAACCAGCGGAGTAAGACGGACCCGCATAGCAACTCACAACGTTGTTCCCCGTGCTCCCCGGATTATCAGGGTCGTATATTTCGAATTGCGTGTGGTTGAAGATGTTGAAAAATTCCGCGCGGAACTGAAGTTCGCTGGCTTCGCTGATTTTGAAGTGCTTCAATACCGACATGTCGAAATTCAGTCTTCCCGGATTGTTGAAGAAATTTCGGCCGGCATCTCCGAAAGTCAAACCACGCGGCGCAACAAACTCAGAAGGGTTTCCGAGCAATGGCCCGACGCTCTGCAGGTTGTTGTTCGGCTGAACTAATCCCTTCACCACATCCGGATAAGAAGCCGCAATGCCCAGTCCACTGGAAACTCCCGCATTGTCGGTAAGTGAAATGCCGGTGTTGCCCGCGCTGTTGATTACGGTAAAAGGCGTGCCTGCCTGGTAAAGCGTCAAGCCTTCAATGCGCCAACCGCCGAAGATCTCATCCATGGCATGTGAGCAGCAGTTTCCTACCGGCACTCCATCTTCAGATTGCGGCGCGATCGCCGATTCCCAGAACCAGCGCGCCAGGTTCGGCGCCGAATAGATGTAGCTCAGAGTGAGCAGGTGGCGCTCATCGAAGTTCGAGCTTGCACGGTTCTCGGCCAGATCGTAAGAATTCACCAGAACGGGATCGCTGCGGTCCGAGGCATCGTCAATGGAGTGGCTGTAGGTGTAAGAAAGACCTGCCGTGATCGGTCCTCGCAGGGCCCGAACCGTAAATTGAAGCGCGTGATAGGAAGAATCGGCAGCATTCTGCAATGAGAAGATTCGTCCCAGCCCCGGGTAGGGGCGTGGAAGCGAATTAACGTTAGGGATGTTCGGCGAGGTGCAAGCCGCTTGCAGATGCACATAGGCAGGGTTTTGCGGCGTCACGATTGTTCCACTCTGCAGCAAAAAGGGAGTCTTGCCATCCCCGGGAAATCCGCCCTGGTTGGTAAGCACAGCTGGCGGCGCAACGTCGCAATCCGTTAAGGTCAGCGGCTCGTTTGGCCCGAAGGGATTCCCGTTGGCTGGAAGCGGCTGCAACTGATTCAACTGCCGCACAACCGTCAACTTGGTTCCCTTGCTGCCCACATAGGCGGCGTTGACCACTACATTCGGCTTTAATTCTCGCTGGACGCCGAAACTCCACTGCTGGGCGTACGGCCACACGGCGTGGGTCGGAATTCCGGTAACATCGAGAGGAAAAGCAGAACCCGCGGGCGGGGTGGTATTCGATTGGTTGTACATGCAATCGTCGCCGGGCTGACCGGCACCGGCTCCATAGCCGATAAACCCTATACAGGGATAATTGAGCGGAAGCGGCTGCGTCATGCTGAGCACGACCGGCGCACTTGCCTCCAGCGAACCGGTATTGGCCTCATTTCCCGTCCCATGCTCGAAGAAAATACCGTAGCCGCCGCGAATGGAAGTCTTGCCATCTCCAAATGGGTCGAAGGCAAATCCCACCCGCGGTGCAGGATTGAATAGATGCCCAGTCATGCAACCAGCGGGAACGCCGTTCACCCCGCACTGTACCAAGCCGAGATCACTGACAATACCGGGAGCTAATGCAAAGGTGCTCTGGTTGAAGGGCACCGGCGTCCCAGACGGCCCGCTGCAAGGGAAGGTTGACTTCACCGTCTTATCCAGAAGTACTCCCGAACACGGATCGACGGCGAATCGTGCGGCATCAAACTTCGAGGCTTCCCAGTTCCAGGCGTTGTGATATTTCTCCCGATAAGTCCCGAATAAGCTCACTCTAAGTCCAAGGTTCACCGTCAACTTAGGAGTTACTTTCCAATCGTCCTGAAAGTAAGGCTCGGCGAGCTGAAAGCTCTGATAATAGCGGTGCTGAGAAGAGTCCTGAGAGTAGCTCTGGATATAGCCTATATTTTCGATACCATTGCTCTGATTCTGAGCCAGAAAGTCGGCGAAGGCATTTCCTGTACTGTGCGCCAAATTCGCGAACGTCAATAGGCCCTGCACATCGCCGGTTGCGGCACCGATACTATTATTTGTCTGATTCCGCTGGGCCCAAATGAACTGGCCTCCGAACTGGAGAGTATGCTTGCCAATTGACTTACCAATATCATCACGCACGGAGTAAGTTGGGTTAGTGTGACTCCAGGGCATATAGGAGGGATCGGCAACCAATCCTCTGCCGCCGTAAGCTGCGTTCGTTCCCAAGATCGCGATGCCTGGCATCTTGCCGCCGAAATTGTTGTTAAAGATATAACCCATGCCGCATTGTGGTATGCCGCTGATTGGGTCGACGCTGATTTGAGGGTTACACTGGCCCGGAGTCGAGGACTCAGGAACCAATGGCTGGCCCAAGGCAGGATTACGCTGGAACTGCGCGCCTCCCGGCCCATTTTCATCAATCAGCGTAATGTCGGAGTCGACGTAGCTGACCACGAAAGTGTTGATCAGGGTGGGAGAAATCGTGTGGCTCAGGTTGGCAATCAGGCTTACGCCTGGCCCCGTAAAATAATTTTCTATGGTTGGAAAGCCGCCCGCCGAAGGATCGTTGGTTCGTAAGTAACTCCACTGCGGGGTCAAAACGGTAGTATTCCATGAGTCATGAACGTAGCGAAACGACGCGCGGATCTTTTCGGTTATTTGATGGTCGATGCGAAATAACTCCTCGCGCCAGTAGGTTGAGGGTGAAACTGTCCCATCGTAACAATGGTTCGGATCTGTGGGATCTAAGTTGGCTACTGCAAAATCGCAGCCGGTTGGAGAGTTTGGCAAGGGTATGAGGTTCGCTTGCAGGATTGCCAACGCGTTTTTGTCTACGCCGAAAGCGGCCGCCCCCAACGAACTTTTCTGCCCAAGGAGGTCATTGTTGGGAAGCGGCTGAAGCGCTGATGGAGGGCCGGTGACAGCAGGGCAATCCGGGTATTGCTGGCGATTGAATGTGTTCGCAGTTCCTGCCGGTGGGCAAACGTCACTAAAGTCGAATACTTGAGAAACTAACCCACTTGCGTTCGCGGGAGACAGGTTTTCCTGGATTCCCGAAGGCGTCATGACGAGACCACGCTCTTTGAGCGCAGGCACTGCCTGGTTGTAATCGGTGGGGGTTTTTTCCAGGCGAAACTCTTCGGAGAAGAAAAAAAACGTCTTGTTTCTCTTGGTGTTGTAAATGCCGGGGATGGTCAGCGGGCCGCCAATGGTTCCACCAAAGTCTTGCCGGCGGTAGAGCGGCGCGTGCCCCGGAGGATCGAAATAGTTGCGGTCGTTGAATGCCTCGTTGCGAATAAATTCGTACAGATTTCCGTGGAATTTCTCTGTTCCCGACTTGGTCGTGACTAGGACCGTGCCGGATGCCGTGCGCCCGTATTGCGCGCCGTAGTTCGAGGTCAGTACCTTCACTTCCTGAATGGCATCGAGGCTCGGGTAAACCATTAGTGTGCTCGAGGCGCCATTCAGGCCGGTATTGAGAACGTCGCTGCCATCCACCTCGAACGTGTTGTACTCGACGCGACCGCCGTTCACACTGTATTTAACGCTCCCGACGACTCCAACTTTGGCTTCATCTTGTCCTGTCTGATTACTTACTCCGGGAGCGAGGGCAATCAACTGCGTAAAGTTACGGCCATTCAATCCGATGGATGTGACTTCTTTCTGCGTGATCGTTCCCGAGACACTGGCATTATCGGTCTCCACAGCGCCGGCCGTACTTGACTCGACGTTCACTTCGGTTTTGCCGGTCGCGGGCTCCAGTTGAGCGTCCAGTGTCAACTCAAGTCCGGTAGTTACGTTGATGTAATCCAGCGTCTTTACTGCAAAATTCGGAGCAGTTACGGTCACTGTATAAGTTCCGGGATCGAGACCGGTAAAAAAGTACTCACCTTTACTGTTTGTCTGAACATTTGTCTTAAACCCAGCCGCGGAGGTCAGGTCGACTGTAGCTCCGACGACGACTGCCTGCGTCTGATCCGTAACCGTTCCATGGATGGACGCTTTGTCGCTGGCCGATGGTGGTGCGGACGCTTGGCCGAGGCATTGACCGGTGAGGAGGACGGCCAGCACAACAGTCATGGAAACGCGGCCGACACTACGAAGCCAGACAAAACTCACGAATAAACTCCCGGTGTTTCGCACACAAGTTGGAAGGCTGGGATAACGGAACGCGGATATTACTAGAACTGCGGGCGGCAGAATATTAAGAATGGATGAATTATTTATGAACAATTGATTACAGCAGAAGCGTCACATCTTAGTGGCTCAGTCACGATCTTTTCACAATTAATTCATCCTTCTGTAACAGGGAAGCAGCTATCCTCCGGCGTGATTTCCCAGTGAAGTGTTCGGGGCCCTGTCGATCAAGCGCGACAAAGTACGCGAGGTACAGAATCATCCGCTGGCCCAGATGAGCAGTGGTTTGATTACCCAGATTCGAACCTGCGTGCGGCAGAAGAGGCCACACGTGCGACGAAAGTGATGCCTTCCAAACATCAGGATCCAATTTCAGAAAGGAATATCTATGACGCGTATTAAAACAATGTTCGCGTTGCTGGTACTGGCCGCGATCGTGAATGTCGTGCCTAAGTCACAGGCGCAAACCGTCAAAGTGGTATTGGCGGGTTCTTCCGCGCAGTGGCAGACATTAGCCTTGGGGGCGTACAACGCCGGGAATTGCGTATCTGGCGGAACTGCTCCTTGCTTTCACTACACCAATTCGAGTTTCAATCTCAATGACACCCGCCCGACGACGAAAGGCGGCACAACCGCCACCGACACCGGCAACATCTGGATCGTTTGGGATAGCGCCAGCACGCCCAGTGTCTGGGCTTTCATCAAAGTAGATTCCGGTGTGGGCGACCGCTGCTACTTTGCTCAGCCGCACTGCAACATCAGCATACCCACCTTCCCTGCGCCCAGCAACCTGATTGGTTCGACTCTCTGGGGCGACAACTCTTCGGACACTACGCCAGCGGCGAACGTGCAGGCCCTTTTTACGTCTGGCACACTGCTGGTCAACGCGGCCGCGAGCGATATTCGTCCAGAAGATGCCTTGTTCGCCACCTGCCGTGCCAATTCGAAGCTGGGCGGAGGCGCTGATGGCCTTGCAGGCTTGGGTTATGGCACTGAAGCTTCCGGCGTATGCGCCAAGTTCGGCGCAACTCTCGCGCAGCTCGAGGGCAGCGACATTCAGAGCGCTTACCCAGGGAGCACATCAACCGCCCATGTATTAACCTTTGCCATCAGCGGCAAAGATCCGTTCACAGGAACAGCCATCCCCGTCTCTACCACGGTCTCGGTGGGTGCGACTCCAATTGTATTCGTAGTTTCTCGTACCGGCGCACTCGCTGGCGCGAAGAACGCAACCGATGCCGAGGTGCAGACCCTGTTCAGCGGCGCCAACTGCGATGGCAGTGTGGTTGGAGGATCAGGCGGCGCGATCTCGGTTTATCTCCGTGAACCTCTTTCAGGAACCATGAACACGACTGAATACAGCGTATTCCGTTACGTGAACATTTCCGGCGCAAGCCAGGAGACTGGTGTAGCTGCGCAGAACCCACTTTCAAAAAATTGCACCGCAGGCGGCAGCCGCTACCGCGCGATTGGAACCGGCGAGGAAGTTAAGTCGGTCCTGAACTCGAACACCAACCACAGCAATGACGGAATTGGCTACACGTTCTTCAGCTATGGGAACGTTTCTTCGATCGCCAATAACGCCGAATACGGTTACCTCACGCTGGACGGAGTCGACGGCATTTTCCACCAGTACTACACGACGGGAACGCCCATCGATCCCGGCCAACCGGCCACCCCTGGTGTCATGCCGGGAGCGGCCAACCTGCCTGCGGCCTGCGCAGGAGCCTTCCCCTGCCCCGAGGGCAAGATTTGGAGCGGAAACCTATCCTTCCCGAATCTGCGCAACGGTTCTTACCGGGCATGGTCAAACCTCCGCTCGATTAGCAACGGAGTTGCGCTTGCGGCTCTGGACATTCTAGTCAAGGGATCGCAGACGTATGTCACGAACAGTACTCCCGACTTCGTGCCGGCCGTCAAAGTCGGATCTGTTGACCCAGGACTTCCTCTACTACGCTCGCACTACCTGCAGGAAGGCGTAGCTCCGGTTAATATCTCAACCGCCGGCGACAGAGGTGGGGACGCAGGTGGTTGCATCCTGACCTCAAGCGGTACGACGGCAACTTCCGATACGACCACTTCGCTGATTCAAATTGCTCCTGGATCAGGTTGCACCGTGGCGCCGTAAGCTTTTCAAACTAATTGCTCCATCAGCCGGAGGGGCGACGCTCTATAAGCGTCAGCCCTTCCGTTTAATAGTAGCTAGCCATCAACAAAATCCTGATTGCCCTGCAAAAAGCGTGAAAGTCGCTTCCCGATTCAGGTGAAGTTCAGCAGTGAAATTCAGTGAAAGTCCGAGCAGCGAGACTAAATCACTTTGTTCGATAGCGATCTCCCGGTTCGAAGTTACTTATGATTTATCGAAAAATTCTGTTATTCGTTGCAATCGCCTTTTTGTTTTTATCGCAACTCGCCAGGGCTCAATTTATTCCAGCGCCCACCCCGATCGCCGATCCGTCGGATACCAGATTTGTCGGCGTCAAGGAAGATTGGAATTCACCTGCGCTTACCACGAGCAATTTAAAACCGGTCGAACCGCTGGGCGGTTATATCAACGACGATGGCAGCTACATCGTGGAGTTGCTTCAGGTGCAGTGGCGCTGGGGCGATCCTATCGATCTCTATGTCATGAAGCCGAAGGGGGTCAAGAAGCCTGCCGTAATTTTGTATCTCTACGGCTATCCCGCGAGCACGGATCGCCTCAAGAGCGAAGAGTTTCAGAAAGCCGTGACTAAGGACGGCTTCGCTGCGGTGGGATTTGTTTCGGCTCTTACCGGCCATCGCTATCATGACCGCCCGATGCGCGAGTGGTTCGTGAGCGACCTGCAGGAGTGTTTGGCGGTCTCGGCGCACGATGTGCAAATGGTTCTGGATTATCTGGAGACCCGCGGCGACCTCGATATGAATCGGGTCGGAATGTATGCCCAAGGTTCGGGAGCAAGCATCGGCATTCTTGCCTCGGCGGTTGATCCGCGAATCAAGGTCTTAGACACAATCGACCCCTGGGGCGATTGGCCGACCTGGATGGCAACTTCGCCACTTGTGCCGGAAGATGAACGAGCAAAATACGTTACGCCCGATTTTTTGCGAAAGGCGGAAGTGCTGGAGCCTCTAAAATGGCTTCCCAAAATTCAGGCCAAGAAATTTCGGCTGCAGGATGCGACTTTCGAGAAAGTTACGCCTGCGGCTGCCAAAGCAAAGCTGCGCGCTGCCGTGCCTCCGAATGCGACCGTTACGATTTACAAAACTCCGGACGAATTCAACGCGGTCGTGCGGGAGAACAAAGGTCTGCAATGGATTGAGGACCAACTCGATTCGCTACCGCACAGCGATAGTCACCCTGAACCGGTACCGACAGCAATTCGAGGAGAAAGATGAAACCGCAATTCAACTTACTGTGTGCACTGGCCGCGCTGCTCGCGCTTGTTCCAGCAATGCGGGCGCAATCTGCAAAGGTTACCCAAAGCTCTTCCTTTAGCAATGACGTCTCCGCGGAGGTCACTTTCAGCGGCAGCGTGACGGGTGTGCTCAACAAAGCCGCAACTGGAATGATGAACGGCTCTCACCTGCTGATCATGTCGCCTTCGGGAGCCATGGATATAAGCCTTGGACCGTATGCATTAATTGGAAAAGGAGCACTCTCTGTGCAGTTGGGATCCAAGATAAAAATCACGGGAGTGACAAAGACCTTCGACGGTAGGCCGGTTTTGCTGGCACGGACCGTTACATTCGGAGACCGCATTTATACGATTCGCACCGAGCATGGTGTTGCTCTCTCACCAATGGCGAGGGAACGCGTCGAGAATGCCTCTGCTGAAGACGGAGGCGCTCGATGACGGCGAAGCCTTGCTTGGCGGCGTTTCTAGCGATGTGTCTTATGGCACTCGCGAGCTGCAGTTCAGGAAACGGAAGTTCGCTTCCGAAATTTGCACCGGTTGTGGCGGTAGCCACCAACAGCGGAAGCCCGCAGAGCCACTCCGTCAATGGACCATTCGGAACAGCCCTGGTCGCCATGGTGACCTCAAATGGGCTACCGGAGAGTGGGGTGGTCGTCAGCTTTAGTGCTCCCACTGCAGGAGCAAGCGGCACTTTTGCCGGCAAAAGTACGGCAACGGCAATCAGCGACGCGAACGGCCTCGCCACATCGCCAGTGTTCACGGCAAACGGAAAGACGGGAATCTACGAAGTAACAGCTTCCGCGCCCAGCGCTGCGACGCCAGCCTTATTTGATCTCACTAATACTATCGGAGCGCCCGCGTCTCTTACTCCAATGGCGGGCAGCAATCAGAGCGCCGCCATCGACACTCCATTTACGACTCCGCTGCAGGTCACGGTCGTCGATAGCGGGCAGAACCCGGTTGCCGATGCCGTTGTGGTATTTACCGCACCCGCCACGGGCGCGAGCGGCATTTTCGCAAATAGCGGCTCGTATATCACAACGGCGATGACCAATGCCAGCGGCGTAGCTACTTCTGCTGCAT
The DNA here is from genome assembly GCA_963784095.1 of uncultured Acidobacteriaceae bacterium. GTDB lineage: Bacteria > Acidobacteriota > Terriglobia > Terriglobales > Acidobacteriaceae > Sulfotelmatobacter. Next base: position 156,100 of record CAWAQC010000012.1, on the reverse strand, counting down.
TCACGGCGAACGGAGTCGCCGGTACTGTGAACGTGATCGCGAGCGTATCGAGCGCCTCTTCTTTGGCGAGCTTTATTCTCACAAACCTGCCTGGAGCGCCTGCGACCATCACAGCGGTCGGCGGGACACCGCAAAGCATTATTGCTCCAAACGCGTTCATCTCGTCTCTTTCGGCTTTGGTGGTAGACAGCCTACAGAACCCAATTGCGAATACGGTGGTTACTTTCACGGCACCCGGCTCCGGAGCCAGCGTAACGTTCTCCGATTCGGGAACCTACACGACCAACGAAACCACCAACGCCTTGGGCGTTGCAACTACAGCAACCCTCACCGCCAACAGACTTCCCGGTACTTTTACGGTTATGGCTACCGCCGCCTCCGAAGCGGTAGGGCCCGCCAACTTCACTCTTACTAATTGGCCTCTGGGGTCACAATACTATTCGTTCTACCTGAGCGGGCAGGAGGACTATTTCGGCGAGCTTGCCAGTTTTTATGGACTTGCGGGGTCGGTGCTCATCGATCCAACGGGTGACGTACTCGCAGGAGAACAGGACTATAACGACGGTTTTGTCATTATGTCGCCGCAACCCTCCGGCGACACCATTACCGGAGGAAGTTTGACCTTGAGCACTACCACCTACCAAGGAACACTGGTTCTGAATACCAACAACTCGAATGTTGGCGTGAGCGGCGTTGAAACTTTTGGAGTGCAGTTTGCCAACTCAAATCATGCTCTCATTTCACAATATGATGGATCGGCCACTTCGAGTGGAAGCCTCGATCTGCAAACGCTGCCGAGCGCTTCCACCAGCAATCTAGCCGGGGGGTATGCTTTCACTCTTTCTGGGACCGACCCTTTCTTCGAGCCGGTAGCGTACGGCGGAGTATTTTCGATTGCCGGCAGCGGCCAGACATTACAAAACGGTTTGTTTGACACCAATGATGCCGGAATTGGCGTACCAGTCACTGGCAGTGATCTGAGCGGAACGTTGTCGCTCCCGGATAGCTTTGGACGCGGGACAATAACCGACAGCGCGCTCAACTACGACGTTCTGGAAGGGCTACCTTCCCCCGTATCTCTGAACTACTACATCGTTGGGCCGGAAGTAATCAGAATCATTGATGTAGATTTGACGGATTCGGCCATCGGCTCGGCATACGGGCAGGGAACCAACTCAACGGGTGCCAGTAATGCCTCGCTCGGTAGCTCGATATTCGGCGTTGCCGGAAATTCACTCAGTAGCCAATATGGTGCGGCAGGCATGTTTACCACCAGCAGCTCGTCTGCTCTTTTTTCCGGTGTTGGTGACGACAATGAAGAGATTTTTGGCTTTTCTGTGCCGGACGCTCCCATTGGTGGGAACTATTCAATTGCAAACAGTGGCTACGGCAACCTGACTATTGCGCCCGGAGATTTGGGAGATGTCAGCGCTTTCGGCCTCTACATGACGGACCCCAACCTGAACCTGCTCGATCCCAACAACACGACGGGCGGAGTTGGAGGAGCGCTTCTTCTGGATATGGACAGTCTCTTCGCGGGCGGCACTGGAATCGTAATCCCGCAAACTGATACGTCCAGTTCGGATTTCACCGGCGACTACGCCTTTGGAGGACAGGACCAGAATTATTTGATTGGCTCAGCTGACGAATTCGACTTCGTAGGCATGGCAACCGTGACTAGCGGAGCCTTTTCGGGATCCGCTCTTGTAAGCGACCCATTTTTGAGTTTAGGGGCCACTACTCCCACAGATTCTGGCGTCAAATTTACGTCAACTCCGCAGGCAGATCCAATCAACGCCGGCCGTTACACCATGCTGTCGACGAACTCGACACCGAATCCTCTGGTAGTAAAAGTGAAAGGTGCGCCAACGCAGCACTTGAATGTAGTGATGTACCAAGCCAGTGGCGGTCAGTTGCTCTGGCTCGACGAAGACGTATTAAGCACCTTCCTTGGACCGCTGGAGCAATTCGGATTGTTTACCAGCGTGCCGTCTGCCCGCAGTGCCGTAAAACCATAAGGTGGAATAACGGCCACGTTCAGCGGTCAGCTCCGGAAGCTCTCACAAAAGGGGTCTTCCCAGCCAGAGAAACAGATAACGAATCTGATAGTGCTCCCAGGTGCGTTGGCGTCCGCCCTGGATTTCCACCAAGTACCGGCGCTAGTTTCCCGGTAGACTCATTGTGATTTGTTCGGCTACTCTCAAGAATGGCAGCGGCGCGAATCGTGCGCGCGCTTCAATACGACAGGCGATGACAGCTCCTGTAACAATGCGGCAAATTGCTGAGCGCGCCGGCGTCTCGATTGGCACGGTATCGCATGTAATCAACGAGACTGCTACGGTTCGGCCTAAGCTGCGAGAGCGGGTGATTGAAGCGATCCGCAGCATGGGTTACCAGCCCAGCGCGTTGGCTCAGGGCCTCCGCAAGAACCGGACCAATATGCTTGGCATGGTGATTCCGGATATCACAAACCCATTTTTCCCCGGCGTAGTGCGGGGCGTGGAGGACGTAGCCTATAAGCGGTCGTTTCGCGTGATTCTTTGCAATGCTGACAACGATCCCTCTAAGGAAGAATCGTACGTTCGCGAGCTGCGCTCTTACCACATTGCCGGACTGTTGATCATTCCCGCGTCTGGCGAGGATATTGCAGGTCACCTGCGAGCCTATGTGTCGGCTTCAATTCCAGTGGTTTGCATTGACCGGGTTCCCGACGGCTGGAAGGGAGACGCCGTCCTGGTGGCCAATGCAGAAGGCGCTTATCGAATGACCCGGCATTTGATTGACATGGGCCACAGACGTTTAGCTGTGATCGCTGGGCCGCTCAAATTGACCAATGCCGCGGAACGCTTGCAAGGTTTTACCCGTGCGCTGGACGAGGCCCGCATAGAAATTGAACCGGAGTTGATGCAGGAAGCAGGCTTCGATACGGCGAGTGGTTACCAGGCGGCGCTTCGGCTACTTCAGATGCTGCCCCGTCCCACCGCGATTTTCGCATGCAACGACCTTATGGCTTTTGGTGTTCTGCAGGCTGCCCGTGAACTTAACTTGCGATGTCCGGAAGACTTGTCGATTGCCGGTTTTGACGGTCTCGAGTTCACGAAATTTACCGATCCATCCCTGACGTCCGTGTACCAACCGGGATACCAGTTGGGCGCGACTGCCGCACGTCTCTTATTGCAGAGGGTCGACGGGGTGCCATTTGCGCCTAAAAAGCTTCTGCTTCCGACGGAATTGAAAAAGCGTAATTCCGTTGCTCCGCCTCATGACCTTGCGACGGAAAGCATCGGGCGATCGAAAGCACGCGAGAACAGTGGATTGACGCGCAGCAGGCGCGCGTAGAGATCTCCAGCAAATGTTTTGCGCATCGTCTCAATTTAATTTAATGGCTAACCTCATCGCCCGGTTAGTACCTTTTGCGGAGAAACTCAAACAGCAGGTAACCGATCATGGCTGCGATGATGGCGATTGCCAAATTCTCACGTGTAAAGATGTCTTCTATTGCCCAAGACAGACTGTGCTTTTGCCCCATTCCCGTGCGTTCAAACTCTCCCATCAGAAGATTGGAATAAAAAAGGAAGATGATGAACGCGGCCTCGATTAACGCTCTCCAGACATTTTTCTTCATGACGAACGGACCTTGGTTTGCGCTGAACCCGTCTTCCGGGCAGCAATCCGAAGGACGTGATTGTTACTATAGGCGATACTTGGGTGGTTGGTCATGCCAATCGTCGCCATCGTCGTAATCCTCGCGCTGATCGCGGCACCGATTCTGCTCATTCGCTTCCGCAAGCGCTGGGTTGCGGCTTTCAATCTGGCAGTCACGAACCGCATTACCAGCCGCTTCGCTGGACGACTGCCCGGTTTCGGCATTCTCACCCACAGAGGGCGGAAGTCTGGCCGGATCTATCGCACGCCAGTCAACGTTTTCGAAACACGTGGCGGATTTCTGATTGCACTCACCTACTCGTGCGAGGCGGAATGGGTGAGAAACGTATTTGCTGACGGCGGTGGTCAACTTGAAACCCGCGGCAAGCGCTACGACCTTGCCGACCCGGTGGTGGTACACGATCCGAGCCGCAAAAATTTCCCGCCAGTTGTGCGCATCATTCTGCGGATCATCGGCGCCGCGGACTTTATGAAGCTTTCGATTGATCGAAAGAGAAATGATCGAAAGAAAAATGAACAAGAAGAGGGCTTCACTCCAGATGGATAGGCATGAAGGAAAGGATAGTCCTCCTGTCGTTTGAGAAAAGTCCATCGTGCCTAGGCCTGTTGCGAAAACGATCTGTTACGAAAAACGGTTTGCCTTACAATCCTAATTGTGCCGGTTTTGCGTGAGCTTCGAGTGACCCTGGAGATGATCAAGTGGGAGCACTCGATATTTGCGCTTCCGTTTGCCCTCTGCGGAGCTATACTCGCGGCTTCCGGCGTTCCCTCCGCGCATCAACTTTTATGGATCGTGATTGCCATGGTTGCCGCGCGCTCAGCGGCGATGGCATTCAATCGCCTGGCTGATGCGGCAATCGACGGCGCCAATCCACGAACCCGCACTCGCGCGCTTCCGGCGGGGCATCTATCGCCGGCTTTCGTCGGGACGTTCGTCGTAATTTCTTGTGCGATTTTTGTGTTCGCGGCGGCACAACTGAATCGGCTGACTTTGTGGCTCTCTCCGGTTGCGCTGGCAGTGCTGCTCCTGTACTCATATACCAAGCGCTTCACCCGGTGGTCTCACCTCGCGCTTGGTTTTGCTCTCGGGATTGCGCCGGCGGCTGCCTGGATTGCAGTGCGCGGCTCTCTCGACCCGCGCATCCTGCTGCTTACCGCTGCGGTTACTTTCTGGGTTGCCGGCTTCGATGTTCTCTATGCTTGCCAGGATTTTGAATTTGACCGCCGCGCCGGGCTTTATTCGATCCCGTGCCACTTCGGAATCGCCAGAGCTCTGTGGGTGGCCCGGGCTTTTCATCTCGCAATGTTGCTGCTGCTTTTTCTGATGCTGCCGGCTTTTTCTTTAGGCAAGATTGCGCTGGTTGGAATCTTTCTGGTCGCGGTCTTGCTGGCTTACGAGCATTCTCTTGTGAAAGCGGACGATCTCTCGAAACTGAATGCTGCCTTCTTCACCATGAACGGCATGATCTCGATCATATTTCTTCTTTTTGTCTCAGGAGATCTGCTGATACGGAAATAGATGAAACCGTAAAAGCAGGTTGAGGGCGAATGAAACCGGCGTTCCGCCCCCTGCGACGAAACGCCGTTTCTCCATTCCCTCCGCTGATGGAGGACATGAAGACTGCCAAAAGAATCTAAACTTTGACTTTCGAGCTCAGTTTTGCACGATGGGCGATTTGGTTTTGTCAGGCGTATGTCTTTAATTTGTAAAATTATGCGTTGGGAAGAAGTTTCTTTTGCGAGCTGAAATTGGCAGTTGAGTTGTCGGCGATGGGACGGTCCGTATGAAAATACTTGCGGTAAGCCGCGATCCAGTCGGTGGAGATATCGCGCTGGGCGGTAGCCAGATCCAGATCGCCACGGCAGACCATGCGGTGCAAGCGGTCTTCGAGTTGATCCTTCACATGAGCGTTCCACACCGCGTCGTGATACGGCTCGGGCCAAAGATTGCGAATGTCAGTGGCGCCCCCGAGCTGTGGCGTGATCAGGTAGTCGACTTCGAATTCATCGGGCGGCTGCGTCACTCTGTACAGCTTGAATACTTTCTGCTTCAACGAGACCGGGATCGGCGGCTCGCCTCCCGCCGTACCGCAGATGTCATTCTCAGTCACAGGAATGGTTGCACCGGGGGTTAGGTGTAGATCGGGTTCGTCCTTATAAGTCACCAATGCAAAAACGGGGGGATGCGACCCGGCGGGATGGCGCAGCGATATCGCGATTACAAGACATGCGGCGAGAGCAAGCGCCGCCAGCGTTGCAATCCGAGTGGAGTCAAAGGAACGCAACCACTCGGAGGGCCAAGCGCTTTGTTCATTCTTGGCTCTCAGCGCCGCAAGGCGTGATTGAAGCGAAAGGCGTGCTTGATCGGCTGAGGGTAACTGTGCATCCCAGAAATTGCGATGAGTTTCGCTGAACTTGCCGAACGAATCTTCTAGCTCGCGAAACCGTTCCCGGCAGTGAGAGCAAGAATCGAGATGCGCATCAATTTCCGCATTCAGGACGGAATCTAACTCTCCATTCGCATGCAGCAGGAGTTCTTCATCGCGCAGGTGAAAATGCTGTTCCCTCATGCCAGAACCCCGTCCACCCGGCCAAGCCGCGCTAGTGATCGCGCCAGCGAAGCGGCAACCGATCCCAATGAAATGCCAAGCGTCTGCGCGATTTCGCGATAGCGCAAGCCTTCGGCGCGCAGATAAAGGCAGGTCTGATCCTGCTCAGACAGGGCCTTCACTACGGCTAGGAGGCGTGTTTGCCGTTGCTTGCTTTGCAAATGCTCTTCCGGGTTCAAGCCCGGATCAGGATGTTGCTTCGGCACAGTGTCTTCGAATTGCACGGTGCGAAGCACCTTGAGTCGATTAGCCGCCCTTTGCTTCAAGGCCAGGTTGCGCGCTACGCGAAAAATCCATCCGCGAAGATTCTCGCGAGATTTCCCGCGTTGCAAATGCTGGAAGAGAAGCAAGAACGACTCCTGAATAATCTCTTCACCATCGTGAGCAGACAATCCAAGGGCGAGCAGATAACGCATCAGGCGGTCGCGCAGTTCGTCGAACAATTCGACAACCTCGGATTCCTGTGCCGCAAGAGCACGGGAATCGGCGCTTGAATGCCCGAGTAGCGGCCAGCTGAGGACGGAATCTGAAGAAACAGGCAAGTGGGGAACCTTAAGCAATGGAGTGACGCAAACAAAATTGAGGTTAACACGACTCGGGGGAAATCCAATTTCTTATTCGTGGTTCCGAGGCCAAAAAAATATTGTCTGAACAAATCGCTCTGCAAAAGAATATTAGCTAGTGCTGCTTCCCCATCGGCTCCACGGCCTCAAGGGCTCAGTCTTATGGCTTCGTTTTCAGAACAACTTAGAAGAGAGTACGAACGTAACTTCTGTGCGACTGCTCTTTGCAGGAAGAATGGAGAGACCTTCGCTCTGAGGGATTTTGCGCCTTGCACATGAAGACAGCGGCTTGCCGTCTTGCGATGTTTTTGTTGTGCCTGGTTCCGGTTCTGGCGCAGAGCAATGCCGGAGAACTTCGTCTTAGGGTTACCGGGCCGGGTGGCGTGCCGGTGAAAGCAACAGTCGACCTCTCGGATGACGCGGTGCAGTTTCATCGCAAGCTTTTCACTGATGAAAGCGGCGACCTCGTGGAGCGAAATCTCTCGTTCGGCCGATATCGCCTTGAGGTTCAGGGCGAAGCATTTTCCCCGTATGAAGGAGTCATAGAAATTCAGTCGGAACTGCCGACGGATTATCTGGTCAAGCTGAACATTGCAGAAGTGAGCACCGCGATCAAGGTCACCGCCGAGACTACCCTTCTCGATCCTGAGCGCGCGGGTTCAGCGAATCACATTGACCAGCAGGAAATTTCCGATCGGCTTACATCACTGCCCGGACGGTCTTTGCAAGATCTGGTGAATTCACAACCGGGCTGGCTCTACGAAGGCAACGCCGTCTTGCATCCGCGCGGTTCGGAGTATCAGACCCAGTTCGTGGTTGACGGAATTCCGCTCATCGATAATCGATCTCCCAGCTTTGGGCCGGAGATCGAAGCGGATGATGTGGATTCGCTGACGATCTACACCGCGGGTATTCCCGCAGAGTATGGACGCAAAATGGGCGGCGTGGTCGAAGTCAACACCCTGCACGACAGCCAGCCGGGCCTGCATGGCGATATTGTGCTCTCCGGCGGCAGTTTTGATACGGCGGGTGCGTTCGCGCGGGTTCAAGATACGTGGGGAAAGAACACGCTGGGGGCAAGCGCTTCCGGCAATATGACATCGCGCTATCTCAACCCCGTTGTTCCGCAGAACTATACGAACCGCGGCACGACGGGAGACTTCTCTTTAAGTGTTGACCGCGAGTTGAGCGATAAAGACCACCTAACCTTCAGCGTGCGTCACGAATTGTCGCGATACGAAATTCCTAATGAACAAGTTCAGGAATATCCGCAATTGTTGACCGAACTTGGCCAGCCTGCTCCACTTCCGGGAACTCCACCGCAACTGCAAACTGCGGACAATTTCGAGACGATGGGCATCGCTGCCTACGAACACATTTTTTCGCCGAACTTGCTGGCGGATGTTCGCGGGATGGTTCGCGACAATGCCAACGATTTTTATTCCAATCCCTATTCCTGGCCGATCATCGTCACCCAACACAATGATTTCCGCGAAGGCTATTTCAACAGCACGGTTTCCGCGCATCGTGGCCATGAGGAATGGAAGGCGGGCATCGAGTCCGACAATTTATTTCTTCACGAGAACTACAGCGACATCATAACGGCCAATCCGAATTATGCGAATTACCCGTTCGATCCCGGTACCTCCAAGACCTTTGGTTTTGCTGGGAGCCGGCCGGACCTCGAACAAGCAGCGTTCGTTCAAGATTTAGTTCACGTCGGCAACTGGGCGCTCAATGCGGGATTGCGGTGGGACCATTATCAATTGTTGGCCAACCACAACGCGGTCAGCCCACGGGCTTCGATTTCACACTTCTTTTCGTCGGCGGGACTCATGATTCACGTTTCGTATGACCGCGTTTTCCAGACGCCGTCGTTTGAGAACATCCTGCTTTCGAGTTCGCCCGCGGTGCAGTCATTCGAGCCCACCGTGCTCCGCTTGCCCGTCCAACCATCGCACGGCAATTATTACGAGGTTGGGGCAACAAAGAGTTTCTTCAACCAGCTTCGCTTTGATTCGAATTATTTTCGGCGACAGGTCAATAGCTACGCTGACGACGACCAAATTCTCAACACGAGCATCAGTTTGCCTATAGCGTTCAGAAAAGCCATTCTTTACGGCGCGGAGGCGAAAATCGAAGCTCCGCACTGGAAGCGGTTTTCGGGATTTCTCAGTTACTCCTACATTGTGGGTAACTGCTGGTTTCCGGTCACCGGCGGCCTGTTTCTTGGCCAGGACGCAATCGACGCAACTACGCAACTGACTGGGCATTTCCCCGATTCGCAGGACCAGCGCAATACTTTTCGCTACCGGGTTCGATACGATCTGACTTCGCGTTTGTGGATCGCGAACAGCGCCGAGTATGGCAGCGGCCTGCCTTTTGATTTCGACGGTAGCTATCAGGAGGCGCTGGCGGAGTATGGGCCGGAGGTGGTGAGCCGCATTAATATTAACGAAGGCCGGATCAAGCCCACGCTTTCAGTCGACGCCTCATTCGGGGCCGAGATTTATAAAAACGACAAAGTTACGCTCAATTTTCAGGCAGATGGTGAGAACCTGAATAACCGGCTGAACGTAATCGACTTTGGCGGTTTATTCTCGGGTAACGCCATCGGGCCTCCGCGCAGTTACTTCGCGCGCCTTGCCGCCACGTTCTAGTGGTGCCACGCAAGATTGCCGCTGCGAATCGGCCGCGCTTCCAATTGCCCAGGTGACGCTAATGGTGCTTGAAATATTGCACCGCGCGTTCATGTTTCTGAGCGGCTGCGCGCGAGGAAAATGTCCCCAAGTGTTTTCGCTTTCCAGTCTTCGCATCTTTGTTGCGAGAGTACAAACGATATTCGCCGGATTGTAGTTTGCGAATCATGCAGAAAAGATGCTGAGGTATCAGTCGATGGTTGTTACAAAAAGTACTACTCGATTTCCAGCTTCTGGCGTTTAGGCAGATGCGGGCTGCCGAGTCAGAGGGACGCGCTCACACTACGAAATACTTCGCCGCTGGATGATGCACCACAATCGCCGAAGTACTCTGCTCCGGCTCGAGCAGAAATCCAGAGGTCAAGCGCACGCCGACATTTTCCTCCGGCTTCAACAGTGCAAACAGCTTTGTCTGGTCTTCGAGATTCGGACACGCAGGATAGCCAAACGAATACCTCGACCCCCGATACTTTTGATGAAAGAGGTCGCGAATGTGGGCCGAATCCTCGCTGGCAATCCCCAACTCTTCGCGCATTTTCTCGTGATGCAGTTCCGCCAACGCCTCGGCGGTTTCTACACTCAGACCATGGAGATACAGGTATTTCGTATATTCTCCACCCTCAAACAGTCGCTGGGTTTCCACGGATGCTTTCGGTCCGATGGTTACAAGCGAAAGGCCGATCACGTCGATTTTGCCGGAAGACTTCGCGGCGAAGAAGTCGGAAATGCAGAGTCGCCGGCCCTCGCGCTGGCGCGGGAAGGTAAACCGCAGCAACTCAGGCTTCCCTAGTGAGCCTTCCTGCCTTTCGTCGTTAGCGTTGTTCGGTTCGTACACGACTACATCGTTTCCATCGCTTTGGCAGGGAAAATATCCCCACACGACTTTCGGCTCAAACAATCCAGAAAGTGCTACTTCTTCTTCCAACTGTTCCTTGATCGGACGAAACTTCTCTTCCACGAGCCGCACATAATCGGCCTGCGACGCGGTTTTCAATTGCCACTGATTTTTGAACAGAGCCGTCTCGTTGATGTACGGAAACACATCGCGGACATCGTAATTCTTGACTCGCACTCCCCAAAACGGCGGCGCGGGGATATTCGGCGCATCCTGGACCACAGCGCTACGCTCCGCGAACACCGGGCCGGTTTCATCATCTACCGCAGCCGCTTTCGCATACTCCTTTACCGTCCGGCCGTCGCGCAGCCGCGCCTCGCGTGCGCCGTCTACCGTGATCAAGTCTTCCATTACGTGGAGGCCCGCGAAAGCATCCTCAGCATAGAAAACCGCGTTCGCGTACTCCCGCCGCAAATCGTCTTCCACATATTTCCGCGTCAGTGCGGCGCCGCCACAGATTACGGGAAACTCCAGTTTTTGCCTTTGCAAATCCTGGATCACATACTTCATTTCCAGCGTTGACTTCACCAGCAAACCGCTCAGCCCGATAGCATCTGCGCCGTGTTGCTGCGCGGCTTTGATGATCGTGTCCCCCGGCTGCTTGATCCCCAGATTCACCACCTTGAATCCATTATTCGAAAGAATAATGTCGACCAGATTTTTCCCAATATCGTGGACGTCTCCCTTTACAGTTGCCAGCACGATCGTGCCTTTCTGTGACCCGCCGGCTTTTTTCTCCATCTTCGGCTCGAGATAGGCAACGGACTGCTTCATCACTCCTGCGGAGTCGAGCACAGAAGGCAATTGCATCTTGCGCGCTCCAAACAAGTCGCCGACCGTCTTCATGCCATCGAGCAAAACCGTATTGATCAGCTCGAGCGCCGAGTAGGAGCCGAGGGCTTCGTCCAATAAAGCTTCTAAAGACTTCTTTTGCGCACCATCGCCGACCGATTTTTCACCATTGATGATGGCGAACTTCAGCTTGTCTTCGACGGAAAGCGAGTCCACATGCGCGGTCGTCGAAGCGGCAGTTTTGCCCTTCATCCCGGCGAAGTGGTTCATGTAAGCTTGCAGCGGATCGCCGGCTGACGCATCGCGGAAAATCAGCTTGCGCGCCAGATCGACTTCTTCCTGCGGAATCTTGTATAGCGGATAGATCTTGGTGTAGTTCACGATGGCCATATCCAGGCCATGATCTACAGCCTCGTGCATGAACACAGAATTTAAGACCCGGCGTGGGTAAGCATCCAAGCCAAATGAAATATTGCTGACGCCAAGAATCGTTTTCACACTAGGCAATTCTTTCTTTATCCGTTCTACTGCCTTCAGGGTCTCGATTCCCGCGTTCCGGTATTCCTCCTGTCCAGTCGAAATCGGCAATGTCAGCGCGTCAAAAATTAAATCAGTAGCGTCCAGGCCATACTTGCTCGTGGCTAGATCGAAAATGCGATGGGCGATTGCTGTTTTCTTCTCCGCGGTCAGGGCCATGCCCTCTTCATCAATGGTCAACGCAATCACTCCCGCGCCGTAGCGCTTCGCCATCGGCAACACAAGCGATGTCCGCTTCTCACCATCTTCCAGATTGATCGAATTGATAATCGCTCTGCCGGGAATGCGTTTGAGAGCCTCTTCGACCACGTCCGCCTCGGTTGAATCCACAAGGATCGGCGCCGGAACTCGAGTCGCAATCTTTTCCAGGATCGATGAAATATATTCTTTTTCATCTTCCCCTACGATGGCGCAGCACAAGTCCAAAATGTGCGATCCGTCATTTACGAGTTTCTTCGCTAGCGTGAGAATGTCGTCGTACTTCTTGCCGCGCACCAGATTGCGAAAATGCTCGACGCGCGTGGTGGTATTCATTTCTTCCGCGACAATGAGAGGCTTGGGCTCCAGATCGAGAGGCACAGACGTATATGCGCTCGAAGCAGCTGCGGTTTTCTTTACTTCACGCTTGGCCGGTTCAATGCCGGAGACAGCATCGACCACCGCTTTCAGATGCTCCGGCCGGGTTCCACAGCAACCGCCAACGATGCGTATGCCGTAATCCTGCACGAAGTGCTTGTGATATTCGGCCAACTCTTGTGGAGTGAGCTTGAAAACGGCTTGTCCTCCCTCGTTTATGGGCAATCCGGCGTTCGGAAGAACGGAAATCTGCTTCGTAGAATTCAATGCAAGATATCGGACCGCGTCATTCATTTCCTTCGGGCCGGTCGCACAATTCAGCCCGAGGATATCGACGTCGAAAGGTTCGAGCGCGGTCAGCGCAGCGCCGATTTCTGTGCCGAGCAGCATCAGACCGGTGTCCTGCAGTGTTACCTGCACGGTTACGGGCAGCCGCTTGCCCGATTTCCGCATAGCATCCATCGTGCCGATGGCGGCAATTTTCGCCTGCAGCAAATCCTGGCAGGTTTCGATGAGCAGCACATCGACGCCGCCTTCAATCAACGCAGCGGCCTGTTCTTCATAAGCCAACCTCATCGCTTCAAAGCTGATATGTCCTAGCGAGGGCAGCTTAGTCGAAGGCCCCATTGAGCCGGCGACAAATCGCGGCTTATCTTTCGTCGAGAACTGCTGCGCCACTTCGCGCGCGAGTTGCGCCGCCTTTACATTGATTTCATGCACGCGGTCGGCAAGATCGAACTCCGACAAGACGATCCTCATCCCGCCGAAGGTGTTGGTCTCAACCACATCGCAGCCGACGGCAAAGAAATCTGCGTGGATGTCGCGAATGATGTCAGGACGGCTGAGCACGAGAACCTCGCTGCAGTTTTCCTTGCCCCAGTAATCATCCAGCGTAGGGTTGCGCGCGTGAATGTTCGTGCCCATCGCGCCGTCGTAAACGACCACGCGCTCCTTCACGATTTGGAGAAAATCAGCCATTTTGAATCAATGTAGATTCACCGACGCAAGGTAGAGATTCTTCCCTGCTCAATACGCTCGGGTGTCGAACTCACAGTGGCCTTTCACCCATGCACAACACGCCGGTCCTAGGACCGGCGTGTGATTTGTGGAAAACTGATGTCGAACTTAACTGCCTGCGACCACTCCCGCAGGCGCTCCCCCATCCACGTCGGCCTGATTGAATATAATATTCGCGCCCATGTGTGCTGGCCGGGCGGCCAGCATTTGCTCCTTGCGGTAAACCAGATTGCTGGCGTTAAACGTCGCCAGCTCAAACCCGTGCCCGTGTGTGATTGCGTCGGTGGGACAAGCCTCTACGCAATAGCCGCAAAAAATGCAGCGATTATAATCGATGTTATAAACCTTGGCATAGCGTTCCGCGCCGCTCACGCGATGCTCGGCAGTATTCTCGGCCGCTTCGATGTAAATGCAGTTCGACGGGCAATTGGCGGCGCACAGGAAGCAGGCCACGCATTTTTCCAATCCGTTTTCGTCGCGCTGCAGAACGTGAGCGCCGCGGAAGCGGGCCTCAAGGCGCGCGCCTCTGAGCGGACCCTTGCCGTCGGGATAATTCTCGACCGTGGTGGGCCGAAACATCTCCGAGAAGGTGATGCTCATCCCCTTGGCGATCGCGGCAATGTTCTTCAACACAGACATACCTGCCTAGTATACCGGAAGGCGTGCCGAGAGCGCTCCTAGCTGGCTTGGAGCGAGCCGGATTTTAGGGGAACAGATTTTAATGTTGAGCCTGAACTCAAGGCGGCCTAAGCTTGAACTCAAGGCCGCGATTTAGCTGCTTACTTTCTTGATCCGAAGTAACTTGTATCAGGTAACCCAAACGGTGCTTGGCAGCATCCAGTTACCAGAGTGGGGAATTTTGCTCGTCCGGATGGGTTCGGAAGAGCATCTGCCCGTTGATCTCTCGCTTCGCCATCGCGGTTTAACAATAAAGATAAAGTTCCAGAGCCGAGGAGGCAAAACCATGTCACAGCGGAATGGTGCATCGAAGGTTTCAACCCCGGCTGCTTCCAGAGAACAGGGAACGATATCTCTTAAGGGGATGCGCCCCATCCCCCCGGAGCCATCTGCTGCCGCCAAGACTCAGCCAAGTTCCTGGCAATACGTTATGTTTGCTGCTCTTGCAGTGGGGATTGTCTCTTTTTTCGTAACCGAACTGATGCACTCCATTCTGGTGCCCGATATCGGCCGTTCGCCTGAAAGACTGCTGGCCGAAGGATTTTCGGCGATAGTCGTGAGCTTGCTGGCAGCAAAGTTAATCCAAGTCACCAGACAGCGCCATCAGCTACTTTTAGCCAGGATGCAGGTGATTGCTGAGATGAACCACCATATTCGGAATGCTTTGAGTCCGCTTTCACTATCCTTGGATGAAACGGAAAACCAACAACTGAAAACCGTGATCAGCGAAGCGGTTGATCGTATCGATTGGGCATTACGAGAAATATTGCCCCGTGAGGCTCCTCTAGGCGAGCAGCAGAGGGATCAACTCGGGTATTTCCAACGACGCAGGAAATCTGCCCATTAAGCCGTCCCGAAAAGCGGCAATCCACGCCCGGAATGGCTGAAGTTTTCCTTCGCTATGGCCGATGGACTACTGTATCAGCGGCCTCCTTAACCAACATGCTGGATAACTGTGGCATGTGGGTTATGGGATGGCGAGGAGATATGGGAGATTCCGGCGGCGACAATCGAACTCTCTCAGCACGTCTGAAGGCAACTACTGATGAGTTGCAGACTTTGGAGAAGCTGGTTCTTTCCGGGGATTGCGCTCCGCGGGTTTTGGCCGAGTTTCGCGGCGCGGTTGACAGCATTCGTCAAACCGCGTGGGCAGTTCAACAGCGGAGCGAACTACAGCAACAGAATCGCGATCCGTACGCGCTTCTGGGAACGTTGTCGGCGGAACGCGTGCGTCGCACCACAAAAATCGCAAAAGACCTGACCATCGACTTAGAATCTCTCGAATTGGGTTTGGAAACCGAGGGGCTGGAAGCGCTTTTTATCGCGATCAAAGGCCTGTATGAACGGTTGCAGCCGTTATTCCGGAAAAGCCTGGTTTAGCCGCAATTTTGCCGTTGATATGCGTAACATCTGTTACGGGAGTTTCTTGAGTCATCCTGCCCAAGTTGTGTAGAGTCAAAGCATCCTTTCGACAATTTCTAATTCGTTTACCCGGGACCGCGTTCTTCTTGTTCCCGCAAGAGTGCGACTGAGCGGCTGGATGAAATCCACGTTCGCAGTTTGCGGCGTCACTCTTCTTGTCGCAACCTCGGTCTGGGCGAATGCTGCGGCCCCGCCAAAGACGAATCCTGTGCGCCTCCAGGCTGTGGACGCGGTGATTGATCTCGCCATTCACGATGGCAAGATTCCCGGTGCAGTTCTGATTGTTGGGCATGATGGGCGTGTCATTTACCGCAAGGCGTATGGCTCCCGCGCACTCGAGCCCCGCCACGAACCGATGACCGTGAATACGATCTTCGACCTGGCCTCGCTGACGAAAGTGATTGTTACCACCACGGCGGTAATGCAGCTGGCGGAGCAAGGCAAGGTACGCCTGAATGATCCGGTAGCAAAGTATTTGCCTGAGTTCGCACAGAACGGGAAAGAAGACATCACCGTGCGCCAATTGCTGACTCATTTTTCCGGGCTCGAACCCGATCTGGACCGAAATACGCCGTGGGAGGGAAAAGAAACGGCGTACCGCATGGCCTTCGCCGAGACGCCGCAGGATGCACCAGGCTCGAAATTCACCTACAGCGATATTAACTTCATCGTTTTAGGTGCGCTGGTCGAACAAGTTTCGGGAGAAACGCTGGATGAATATGCGCAGCGCCACATTTTCGTGCCGCTGAAGATGACCCATACACGATACCTGCCTGCGCCAGCTTGGCGGTCAAAGATTGCCCCAACTCAATATGACGAGAACGAGCACATGCTCTGGGGCGTGGTGCACGATCCCACGGCGCGGCGAATGGGTGGCGTGGCCGGACACGCGGGATTATTTTCAACCGCCGACGATCTGGCGAAATTCGCCCAGGCATTGCTCGATGGAGGCGATGGAATTCTTTCGCCGCTATCGGTGAAAAAGATGACCTCGCCGGAACAGCCGCCGTCGGCGCCGGTGCTGCGCGGATTCGGCTGGGACATCGATTCTCCATTTTCGTCGAACCGCGGCGACCTGCTTCCAGTTGGAAGTTACGGTCACACTGGATTTACGGGAACCTCGATGTGGATCGATCCGACCACGCAGACTTACATCATTCTGCTGACTAACGCCGTGCATCCCAGAGGGCAGGGAAGCGCGATTGCGCTCCGGACGGAGGTGGCTACGGCGGTTGCGGCGGCTTTGCATTTGACGACAGCTGAGAGAGAAGCGCTGCGCTGGCAGAGCATCACGGGATACAACGAGGCCCAGAGTGCCGCTCGCCGCATCAGCGCGCGCAATGGCAGCGTGAAGACCGGGATCGACGTATTGGAAGAGCATGGCTTCGAGGTGCTGCAGACTGCCGGGCGAAAGAACCGGATCGGCCTGTTAACCAATCAGACTGGTATCGATGCAGAAGGGCGCCGAACCATCGACGTGCTTGCTCACGCGCCAGGGATTTCGCTGGAAGCGATTTTCAGTCCCGAGCACGGAGTAACCGGAACCCTCGATACTACGCACGTGAGCGACACAAAAGATGCCGCGACCGGAATTACCGTGTACAGCGTATATGGCGGAACCGATGCGGCGCGACGCCCCTCGATCGACGTATTGAAACAACTGGATGCCGTAGTGATCGACATTCAGGATGCCGGCGCGCGCTTCTATACCTATGAGACTACTCTGGGATATTTTCTTGAGGCCGCGGCACAAGCCGGCATTCAGGTGATTGTGTTGGATCGGCCTGATCCGATTACGGGTTCGTTCGTGCAAGGCCCGGTCTCGGATGCAGGACGACAGAGTTTTACGAACTACTGGACCATGCCGGTGCGCCATGGAATGACAATGGGCGAACTCGCAAAAATGTTCAATGCCGAACGCAATATCAATGCGAAGCTGATTGTGGTCCCGATGGAAGGATGGCAACGTGGTGATTGGTTTGATTCGACTGGACTGGAATGGGTGAATCCATCGCCGAATCTGCGGAGCATAACCGAGGGGGCGCTGTATCCCGGGGTGGCGCTGGTGGAGGGAACCAATGTTTCCGTGGGCCGCGGCACCGACACACCATTTGAGCTGCTCGGCGCCCCATGGATCAAAGGCCGCGAACTGGCGGCGTATCTGAACGCACGGGGAATTTTTGGAGTCCGTTTTGTGCCGGCAACGTTCACCCCCACATCGGCAATTTATTTCGGAGAGAAATGCGAAGGCGTAAATCTGGTTTTAACGGACCGGAACGCCCTGGACGCTCCAGAGTTGGGCATTGAGCTGGCTGCTGCGTTGAAGAAATTGTATCCAACAGATTACAAGATTGAGCGCATCACGGAACTGCTGGTGAATCAAAGCGTGTACGACGGGCTAATGTCGGGCGAAGATCCGCGCCGTATTGCGCAAGATTGGCAGGATGGCGTCGAGAAATTCGAAGCCATTCGCGAGAAATATTTGATCTACAAGTAGCGGGCTTTGAAGCACCTAGCCTTCCAAAAAATCAGTTGTCGCTTGAGATCTTCTCGCCGTGTTTCAGCGTTCGGTCAAAAAAATCGGCGGTTGCCGCGTAGGCGCGTATCCAATCTTGCCATCTCAGAAATCCATGGATTTCATCTGGCAGGATCAATTGCTCGAATGCCACATGCTGCCTTCGCAGGCGCTGCACCAGATCAACCGTTTGGTCGAAAGGAACATTGCGATCGTCATCGCCATGGATAAGCAGCACGGGTGATTTCCATGTGCTCACATAGGCGTCCGGCGAGGACTCCCAGGCTAGCTTTATGGCCGCATCCGCGTCCGGCGGCTTCAGCGCGAGATTGCCGAAAAAAGGCTCCTGCGTGAGAAAAACGCTCCAATCATGGACTCCATGAAAATCCACTCCCGCTTTGAAAATATCGGAGTTGCGAGCCAGGCCCATGGCGGTGAGAAAACCACCATAGGAACCACCCCATAATCCGATCTTCTCGCTATTGACTTGCGGCAGCGATTGCAAGTAGTGCGCCGCAGCGACCACATCCTGGTACTCCGCTGCTCCGCGCCAGATGGTGTTGGGTGCCTCACGAAATGCGCGCCCATACATAACCCCGAGACGATAATTCACCGAGAGTACGGCGTATCCGCGGCTCGCCAGATATTCATTCTCGGCGTAAGCATTGTGATAGTAATCCATGTAATGGAAGCCCAGCAGCATCTGGCGGACGGGGCCGCCATGCGTAAACACAAGCCCGGGAACTTTTCCGTTTGCATTTCGTGGGAGGAAAAGCTGGCCGTGCAGCTTGAGCCCATCTTCGCTGTGGAATATGACTTGCTTGGGTACGACAAGTGAGTTCGACGGAAAATCGTTGGGAAGAGCCCGGCCGGCGATCATTTCGCGGCTGTTTGGCGTGACTAGATATGGCATGGCTGGAGACGTCGCGGTCGAGCCGAGGCACAAGATACTCTTGCCATCACCGCTCGGAACTGGAGACCACTCGATGGTCTCGCCCCGCGTCAAGGCGTGCGGCGTTCCGCCTGCTGCCTGAACGCGCCACAGGTGCCGGCGATCAACGTCGTCCTGGTTTGACGAATAAACCACTGACAATTTATCTGCGCTAAGGGTTACATCTTCCACATCGAAATCGCCGGGCGTGAGCAGCGTGGGCGAGCCTCCGCTCGCAGCAATCGAGTACAAATGGTTGCGGCCATCTTGCTCCGAGGCGAACACGATTCTTCCATTGGCGGCGAAATTTAGAGAGCCATCCTCGGTGAGTTCGGGCAGAGAATCTTCCAGTTTTGCGCCGCTCCGCCAAAGTGGATGCCCAGAGTCGCTTGTAGCGCCGGCGATCCACAATGACCATGGCTTGGGGCGCACCGGAATCAGCGGCAGTTTGTTTTCATCCCCCGGAGTGCGCACGAATACGATCGACTTGCCATCGGGTGACCAGCGCGACATGGAATCTTTATCGACGCTCGGCGAGACGTAACGAATCGAATCGCCATCGAAGTCATAAATCGTAATCAGGCTGTGGGCCTCGCGCTGGCTGACGAAAGCTATGCGCTTGCCGTCCGGAGACCACCTCGGCTGCTCCGCTGCTCCTCGCCCGACCGCCAGCTCCTTCGCCTGTTTCTTGCCATCTATGCTGGCCAGCCACAACTTCTTTTTTGCGGGCCAGACTGCCCATTTACCATCGGGAGAAATTTGAATATCTTCACAACCTTCCTCGGCACAGCCCATGTCTCCCAGCAGACGCGGCGATGCTTTCCTGGCATCAACTTCGATCGCGAAGACCTGCTGCTTCGCTCCCTTGGTACTGCTGGCAGGATTGGCGCTTTCCTGCGCATCGTTCAACTCTGTACCATGCGCATAGATGACCGTCTTGCCATCGGGCGTGATGCGGAGGCTGGCAATGGGCTGGCCATCGTCCTCGGTGTAATGAGTTACCTGGCGCGCCGTATGAACGAAGTCAGGACCGTCTGCAACCCAGACGTTGCGGATTCCCTTCGCATCGAAGACCCAGGCCACGCGGCTGGAGAGTGTCGCGGCGACAAGCTCGCTGGGAAAAGGCGAGCTCATGACCTGCTCAATAGTGAATGGAGACTGCGCAGGCGCGGAAGCGCAGGTTACGGCCAATGCGAATATAAAAGAGAGCAAGCGAAAGTTGGTGTGGAGAAAGCGCCTCGGCAAAGTCATAGTGGGATAGGGTAAGCCAGAACTGGTTTGTCTGCCTATTAGCAAATAGGCGCGGAAAAAGTATTTCGTTCTCTTCCGGTTCGCGGACTTCGCTGCGGCAAACCCGGCCCACGATTCATATTCTCAAGCTAGAACTCGAATCTCACTCCAAATTGAAAGTAACGAGGCAGGTAACCGTTCGCGTCAGATGTGATCGTGCCGAAAGCGGGGTCGCCATAGGCCGAGTCCGGCTGCGCAAATCGCGGATGGTTGAAAAGATTGAAGGTCTCTGTTCTGAGGTCGATCTTCATGCCTTCCTTCGGTACAAACGATTTGTATATATTCATGTCGATGTCGTGAATTCCGTTTACCCGCAGGCCGGGAAAATAGCGGGGAGCATTGCCCGGATTCTGATCGCCGGGATCGGCAAAGCAATTGGAGTTAATAAAGGAGGCCGTGGGAGTTCCATTGTTCTCGGCGTTCCCGTTCTGCTCCCAGTTCATGGCGACATCTTTCATGCTGACGCCGGTCTTAAGCTGTGAGCATACGACATTGGGCCGCTGGCTGCCGTTAGCCAGTCGCGGATTGCTCATGCCAACTGCCATGGGCTGTCCGGATTGCTGGGTGATCATGGTCGCGACCGACCAGCCTCCGATGACAGCGTCCAGCCCGCGGTTCATATTTCCCCCGATCCAGTCGTTACGTCCTATGGGCAAATCTACAACTACGGCGGCCGCCAGGCGCTGCGGAGCGTCATTGGCGCTGATGCTGTGCTCCAGATAGAGGCGGTCAAGCTGTTGTGGCAGTCCATTCGCCAGCGATCCCACCCAATTGTTTCTACCCGCCGAAGAATTGTCAGTCGACTTAGATATCGTATAGTTGCCTTCAAAACTGATGTGGTGCGTGGTGCGCTTCTGAAAGCGGATTTGCATAGAGTTATACCAGGACGAAGCTTCCTCCAGCATCAGGCCTTCGAAATCTCCGGTGAATTGCGGATAGGGATTGAGCAAATATCCGAGCGGGATGGCCGGAACGGCATAAGCAGAATTGGGTTCATTGAAGCAAGGAGACGATGGAGTGGATGCACAGGGTGTGCTGAACTGGGGATAAAAAGGATTGCTTACGTTGGTTTGCAGAAAATTGCTTACACAACTATCGGCCTGACAGGTGGGATCGGTAGGGGTGACTGCAGCCGAGATTTTCTTCAGCAACGGCGAAGAAATGAAGTCTCGATTATTCGTGCCGGACCACGGCAGATGCGTGCTGCGGTTGGCGGAGTAGTCGATTCCTAGAACGATCTGGCTGGGTAGTTCGCGTTCCATTCCCAGGTTCCACATATAGAGGTCGGCGTCGCGCGCGGCGGTGTTGCCGAGATCGTTGTTGTTCGCGTATCCCCAATCGGCGAACTGGCCGTATGCCTTGTTTTGCGGGCCGGTGAAACCGCTTGGGAAGGGATTTTCTAGCGTTGCGTATTGCGTCGCGAAATTGTTGTTGGTGAAAAACATGGTTGCGGTCTTGCTGAAGGCGGTCCCGGGATATTGGAAGTTTGTCGCCGGACTCATGCCGAAATAAATGCCGGCTCCGCCGCGCACGACGGTTTTCGAATCGAACGCGTAGGCGAAGCCCAGTCTGGGGCCCACGTCGTTGCGATAGACGGGAACGTGCCTCATGCTCGAAGTGGGAAACTGCGTTGTGCCGATGACCGGCTCGGTGGAAGGGAAATTAAGGCCGACGCTTTGCATCGCTCCCTGTGTACTCATCGTGCCTGCCGGCGCGCTCGCGAGAACGTTGGCAAGATTAATGCTCGCTCCACTGGCCGCGGTGAAATTGCTGAACTGAATCCGGTTGTAGCGTTCGTCGTAAGGCGTGCTCCACTCGTACCGAATGCCGAGATTGACCGTCAGTTTGGCATTCACTTTCCAGTCGTCCTGAAAATAAAAACCGGTTTCTGCGGACTTATTGGCGACGGACGGCAAGACTTCCAGCGAAGTCGGTTCAGAGGGATAGGGATTGATGTTGTCGGCGTAACCAAACAGCGTGCTGGCAAAGGGATTTCCGGTGGAGTTGCCATTGGCATCGGTGTCGCTGTTCGGGGTCGGCGAGGTCACGTAATCGGTAAAGTTCAATGTGCCGGTGGGATCGCTGGGCTGGAAAAAATTGTTGTAAAAAAGTCTCTGCTCGCCCCCGATTTTCATCAGGTGCGAACCCTTAGAGATCACAAATTGGGAGGAATAGGTGTACAGAGTGTGCGCGAACGTGGTGTTCACGCAGCATTGATCGTAGAGATCGGTCCAGGGGGCAGTCTGGCCGCCGGAGGACATATAAATTGCCGGCATGCGGTCGATGTCGTTGGCTTGCTCGAATATTGGCGACAATTGCACGCCAGCGGGCAATGAAGCATTGAAACTGGAGATCGTGGGAATGCCGGACGTTTCCAGTTCGTGTACCCGGTCAATGGCGAAGTGGCTCGTCCAGACGATACGAGGATTAACCGTACGGGCGAATTCGAAGGATCCGTTTTGCGCCAGCGTGGGGCTGCCCGCGATGCCATCTCCGGAGCCGTTGTTATCGAAGCCATCTCCGAAAATCATGGGCGTGTAGTAGTTCGACGACCCTCGGCTATAGCGGGCACTGAGATGATTCTTGTCGTTGAGCTGATCGTCGATCTTGATATCGAACTGATAGTCGGGGGCATGCGCCGTCCCGCTGAAAAGATAGTTGTTGATTTCTCCGGGCAGATTCTGCTGGGGATAGAGATTCAGAATCGCTTTGCCGATGGGATCAATCTCGCCCGGCGGAATAATATTGCCGGGCACTTGCGGCCGACATAGGCCTGAGGCGCAGGCCACGAGCGGCAATGTCGGATCGTAGATGCTCGTGGATGTGGCAGAGAAGTTGCCTGCCCGCTCGGCAGCAGTGGGAACGGTCGCAACTCCGTTGAAAGCGCTATTGGACCGAACTTTTTCGAAGTCAGCGAAGAAGAACGTTTTGTTTTTGCGAATGGGACCGCCGATAGAAAATCCTCCTTGGTCGCGCGCGCTCAC
Source organism: uncultured Acidobacteriaceae bacterium (assembly GCA_963784095.1). Classification (GTDB taxonomy): domain Bacteria; phylum Acidobacteriota; class Terriglobia; order Terriglobales; family Acidobacteriaceae; genus Sulfotelmatobacter. Next base: position 132,926 of record CAWAQC010000012.1, on the reverse strand, counting down.
CGGTTTGGGATTGGGAGCAGGATTGAAAAAGTCGCGGGCATTCAGTTCCGACCGCTGCAGAAAATACCAACCGCTGCCATGGAAGGAGTTGGTTCCACTTTTCATGACCATGTTCACGACGGTGCCGCCGTTATTGCCGAACTCCGCCGAGAAGCTGTTGTTTTGAACTTTGAATTCCTGCACGCCTTCGACCAGCGGCTCGTAGTAAACATTGCTGTTGCCGCCTTCACCCTGCTCCGGCGCGCTGAGCGGGGCGCCGTCCAGCCGAATTTCCGCGGTGGCATTGCGCTGCCCGTTGGAAACGAAATTCGTTCCCGAAGGATAGTTGTCCTGCGTGCCCGAGCCGGCTGCTTCGGTCACGCCTCCGGCCAGGAAGGTCAGGCCGAAGAAGTCGCGATTCACCAGTGGGAGTGCGACGACATATTTATTGGTAACGTCAGTGCCCAGGCTCGCGTTCCCGGTATCGAGCAGCGGCGCGGTAGTTGTGACTTCCACGGTGGAAGACACGCCAGCCAGTTGCAGCTTGAAATTGAGGGAGGATTCCTGGTCAACGCCGAGGACTACGTTTGTGCGCTCGGCGGCGCGAAACCCGGGAGCTTCAGCCCGAACGGCATATGTGGAGGGACGCAGGCCGGTGAAGAAATACGAGCCTTTGTCGTCGGTGTGGGAGGTACTCGCGATGTTGGTGCCCACATCGCGGATGGTAACGGTGGCATTGGCCACGACGGCGCCGCTTGCGTCGGAGACCACTCCCCGCAACTGTGCCCGGTAGCTGCCCTGTGCAGAAGAAACGCCGGCGAGAGCGACCAACGAGGTGATCGTCAGGAAACAGGGAAGAAGCCGTCGATGGAGCCGCATGAGGTCCCTCCGCTACAGTGATTTGGCTGCCAATGCCGTAATTCAGCCGATTTAGCTTGCTTGCGGAATCTTTCGATTCATTACGAATCCAATCTTTTTACTGATTGGAGGCTCTGATTGTCAAGAAGATTTCAAAGGGAAGGGAAATGCGACAAGGGCGCAAACTAATGGTCAACTGGCGCAGCGAAGGGAGGGATCGTCCACGAACATTCTTGCTAAAGCCTCAATGCCTTTCTAACCAGAAGACCGCACCTTTTGAAATCGGGGGCAAATTGAAGGTTACACTTCCTTGCTTCGGTACTCCATTCAATTTCTGGACCTCGCCGAGAAACGGAAGGAAATCGGCCGACGCGCCGTACTCGGCAGGCACGGAGATGGTGACGTTCTGAGGAGTCTGAAGCGGATTTTTGCCTCCTACCAAGCCCGCAAAGTTCGCCAGAAAGACATGGGTTTGGCCGTTGACGCGAGCGATGGAAGTGGCAACCGACGGCGAGGCTGAAATCTCAATGCCCGAATCGGACGGGAGACTATCAAGAAATGCCTGTTGCATCTGCGGCGTTGAGTGATCGAAATCTGTCTCCAACGATGCAATGTAGGCTTTGCCGGGGCAGGCGGGAAAGCGCGCGATGTTTTGTCTGCTACTCGATGCAAGGGGATCATTTCCCGTGATGATAAGCCTTTTGCCTTGAGCTGCGTAATGCTCGAAAAATGCCTGCTCGTCCGCGCTCAAAACGCGGACATCGGGAAGAACTAGAGCTTCGCCGATGAAGTCATGCAAGGTTCGGGGAGTGACGATCTGAAATTCGCGATGCGCCTGCATCAACAGAATGAGAATTCCGCGATAAGAACGGAGGAACTCGTCGGCATAATAGTTTCGAGTCTGCGGGGAGAAATAGACTCCGATCGGATGGATGGGAGTGCGAGGCAGGTAAAAAGTCTTTTCGTTTTGCTTGATCCACGAGAAGATTTTCTTCCGCGTCGGAGGATCGTTCGATCCCGCCATGGAATGGCCGGGAGCATCCCAGAAATTGGCCCCATCCATCAGTTGCGACATGGCCAAGTTCATCATGGCCTCGCGCTTGTCGACAACCTTGTCGCCATCCCAGGAGTAGTTCAGGATCCAGGTCGCCTTGCCCTGCGCAAATGCCCTAAAGCTGTGCATGCCCACCTGGTAGTAAAACCAGTTCAGCGGCGTGCGCAGGGCCGCGGTGTGGTCGCCTTCGCCAAATTCGTATTCATGCGCAATCGCGTCGACCACGGGATAGAGGCTGTAAACATCGGCTCCCACCCGGACTGATTCCTTCTCAATGCCGGGATAAATTTCAGGAATGGTTTTGATGTTCGGATTCACCGACTTCGCATTCTGATCGATCTCATGCATGAAATCGGTGAAGGTCTGAATACGGAAATCAACCCACTTGCGAAAATTCGGGTCCGAAAAATCACCGAGCTTTAAATCTTTTTTTGCGTCGAGCCCCGTTTGCTTCTTGAAGGCGGCAACGGTGTATTTGTCGAAGCTGGCCCAAGTGTCTTCCCAGCCTTCGAAGTGAGTCATCCAATATGGAATGTCGACGTAGATGCCGTCGATTCCGGTCGCGGCAATCTGCCGAACGTGCTCCATGTAAATTTTGCGCCACGCGGGGGCATAGGGACTCACCCATACATCTTCATCGCCTTGCCTGATCCAGAAAGCGCTGCCACCGCCGAAGATTGCAGGCTCGCCCGTGATTTTGCGCTGCACCCAGTCGGGATGGTCTTTGAATAAGGTATGCGGAGTTTTCGCTGCGTTCGCCGTGATGCATTCAGTTCCGGCGATGTAGACAAAGGCATAGTTTCCCGCGGCGTGAGCTCGTTCAGCTACGGCGTGAATAGCTTTTAGCTTTGCGGTGGGGTCGAGAAAGCTTTCGTACCGGCCTTCGATATCATTGTCGATTTCGATGCCGAAGACGTCGCTTGCTTCGGCATTGGCGACAATCTTTTCTGCATTGTCCGCTTTGAGGCCGTAGGCGCCGATGCGAACGTAGTTGGTCCAGTTTTGTTCAACCGAAACGAAAGGGTTGCTGGCCGCTAAAAATACAAGAAGAGCACAAGAAAATCCGATCCGCCTCAGAGCCATAGTGAGATTCGCAAATACCGTGTAGGTCTCTACTGAAAAGTAACCTTTCCGGTGAGTTCAATCTTCGCCGCGGAACGCGCCACGTCGACATCGAAATCTCCGGGAGAAACAGTCCACGCGTGAGACTTGACATCGTAATACGAAAAGGCGCGGCGGTCGAGGGCGACCTCCACATGTTTGGTTTCACCCGGACTCAATTCGACTTTCGCGAACCCCTTGAGCTCCTTAACGGGGCGGGGAACCGGCGCGTGTTTATCACCGACAAAAACTTCCGCCACCTCGGCTGCACGGCGCTCTCCAGTGTTGGTTAAATCGAACGCCACGGTGACCTGTTGGTTGCCGGAAGCGAATCCCGGTGAAACGATCAGATTCTTGTACGCAAAGGTGGTGTAAGAGAGGCCGTAGCCGAAGGGAAAGAGCGGTTTGATTCCCGATTTATCGTAGTGGCGATATCCGACGAACAGGCCTTCTGTATAGTCAACTTCTGTCTGTCCCGCCTTCGGATAATAACTATCGTGCACGGGGTTATCTTCCCATCTGCGCTCGATGGAAATCGGCAACTTGCCCGAAGGGCTGAAATCGCCAAAGAGTAGTTGCGCCAGCGCAGTGCCGCCCTCCTGGCCGGAATACCAGGCTTCCAACAGACCCGGAACGCGATCGACCCACCCGCTCATGTCGACTCCGCCTCCGGAGTCCACGACGACAACGGTATTTTTGTTGGCGGCAGAAATCTCTCGAATCAGCTCATCTTGACCGGGAGGAAGCTGAAATTCGCGATCGCTGCTTTCGCCCTCATCCTCGGCATCGAAGCCGACTGCCAACACCACCGCATCCGCGCGCGAAGCCAAAGTTCTCGCGGCCGGACTCACCAGATCCGCGCGGCGTGCAATCCCGAGATCGGCCATGGTTTTGCCCCAACCACCCTTCGCATAGTAGTCCAGCTCAATCTGGTGAGGACTGGGCGTGAAATTCATCAGCGCCTTGCTCACAAATGCATACCACTGCTTCCAGTTATCGAAGACGAGCTTCTTATCGACATAAAGCCGGTAGCCACCGTTCTCTCCTGGACCTTGAACGAAGACGATGTAATCTCCGGCACTGGGTGGCGTGAAGTAACCGGACCAGCGAATGGAGATGTCTCCGGCAGCTCCGTCGCTTCCGCGAGCCGGCTCATAATTGACGTGCTTGGTGATCCGAGTGACCGACGGAGTACCGCTGAGGTCGCGGTTGGTAAAGAACTCCGCTTTCAGGCCTGGCTGGCCTCCGGTGGCTTCGGTCGTAAATTCGGTTCGTTTTGCCATGTCATCGAAAGACGGTAGGCCGCGGTCGTAGTAAACTTTCGCGCCACTGCCCAAATAATTCGTGATGCCTTCGAGATAGCTGACCGGCACAAAAGGTTTGGCGTCCGCGCTGCCTCCGCCGCCGGGAACGGCCGGATACGCGTCGGGACCAATCACCGCGATCGAGTGAATTTTCGATTTAACCAGGGGCAATAGGTTGTTGTCATTTTTAAGCAGAACCATGCTCTCACGGGCCGCCGCCAGCGTTGCCTCCCGGCCCTCAGGATTCTGCCGGGGAATCGACAAATCTGTCTGGTCGCGGTCGAGCCAACCAAACTGGATCGCGGTGCGGAGAATGCGGCGCACCTTGTCGTCGATCGTCGCTTCGGTCACCGTGCCCGCCTTAACTGCCGGGAGCAAGGTCGCACGGTTCATAAATTTTCCGGACGGCATTTCGAGATCGAGGCCGCCGTTTGCCGCTGCGACGCCGTCGTATGTGGCGTCCCAATCCGACATCATGATTCCCGTAAAACCCCAATCCTGCTTCGCGATGCCGATATTGATGGGCCCGTTTTGCGTCATGTGAGCGCCGTTGGTCAGGTTGTACGAATCCATGATCGCGCCGACATGCGCTTCTTTAACTGCGGCTTCGAAGACCGGCAAATAAATTTCCCGCAGCGTGCGCTCGTCGATGATGGAATCCGTATTGTGGCGGTCGAACTCCGAATTGTTGCCCACGAAATGCTTGATGGTCGCGCTCACGCCTTCGCTCTGCATGCCCTCGATGTAGGCGACGGCGGTTCGAGATGAGAGGAAAGGATCTTCTCCGAAATACTCAAAGTTTCTGCCGTTCATGGGCGCGCGGTAGATATTCACGCCCGGTCCCAGCATGAAATGCACGCCGCGGGAGCGGGCGTCTTCACCGATGACTTTTCCGATTTCCTCCGCCAGCGCAGGATTCCATGTCGCTGCAAGCCCAATGCCGCCGAAGACTGTCGACGGACCATAATTGCGAACTCCGATTGGGCCGTCCGCCATCTTTAGCCGGGGCAATCCGATCTTCGGAATGGCGCGAATGTAGAAACTATCTACGCCGCCGATGAGGTCGATTTTTTCTTCGAGAGTAAGCTGCTTGAGCAGGGAATTGACGCGTGCTTCAGTAGCAGGAGAGGGCGACGTTGCCTGCGATAACGCAGGCAGCGCAAATACAAACAGCCCAGATACAAAAGTAACAATGAAAGACCGCGCCGATTTATTATGCATTCCTAGCCTCCGATTGATAATTTCGGCAGCACACAGACTTCCCGCGACAGGCAGGGCGCGTGAAGACCGCGTGAGACGGCAGTTCTAAGCAATTTACTAGGAGAATCGTGTCAGCACGAGAAGCCTGGCCATCCTATGAACCGGCGATCAGTTCTACGCCGAGAGTAGCCAGAGCAACGTCCTCCTTCGAAGACAAACCGCTGACCCCAACCGCACCCACCACTTCGCCATTCTTCCAAATGGGAATTCCGCCGCCCCAGCCTACATATTTCGTGTCCCCATAATAGCTAATGTCGTGACCCTTTTCGGGACTCTTGACCTTATCGCCGATGTCTTTGGTCGGCTTGCGCTCGCGGGCCGCAGTCCAGGCTTTGTTGATGGCGATCTGAATAGACGAGACAGGCGCACCGTCCATGCGGACAAAATGAATCAGATCGCCGTGCGAGTCGGCAAGTGCAATTGAGGCAGCTTTTTGCATCTGCGAAGCTTTCTCGACGATGAGATCAAGAGCGCGCCTGGCCTCGCCGTAGTCGATGGTTTGAAGAGTCTTCATGCTGGAAAAGGGTGGCGAATCCGGCAGGGAGTCATGGGCGGCGGATAGGCATCGCAGATAGTGGCGGCGAAAAACAAGGGCGGCAAAAGAAAAACTCCGAACCGGGAATGACAAAGCCCGGTCCGGAGTTAAGACGGCTCAGAATACGACTTTTAAAGCGAATTGGATCAATCGTTCCGGCGAAGCCACACCGGCCCCTACGGTTGAGGTTACCTGACCGAACCCGTTGGCTGTCGGGGTTCCGTCATAACCGGTTGCAGGCGGAGCAAAGTAAGGATGGTTGAAGATGTTGAAGAACTCGGTACGGAACTCAATACCTACTCGCTCGGTAACCATGGTTCGCTTGAACACGGCGAAGTCAAAGTTATCAATGCCAGGGCCGCGCAATGTGGGATCTACGCGAGCCTCAGTTCCGAAGCCCCACTCTGGCGGGGCGGCGAAGCAAGAGGTGTTGAAGTACAGTTCCGGATTGCCCGCGACGTCGCTGCTGATTTGTCTGCTCCCGCCTTTGGCGCATCCGGCCACAACATCAGGACGTACGTTGGCAACGCCCAAGCTGGCACTTTCTAAAGAGGTCGTTCCAGAGTAGCTGATTTTGAGCGGGAAGCCTTTTTGGAAAGTGGTGATGCCATCGATTCCCCATCCGGAAATTGCCCCGTTGGCGAATCCTGTGTAGCTGTTGGCATACTTCTTTCCGCGGCCAAAAGGAAGATCCAGAACATAGCTGATGACCAAACGCTGTGAGATATCCTGGGAAGAAAGCGATCTCTCTCCCTTCAGATTGTTCCAGTCCTGAACCGAGCCGACGCCTCCGGTGCCGAACGCGTCGCTCTCCAACCAACTGGTGAGCGTATCCGTGTTGCTCATCAGTTTTGCATTGGTATAAGCCACAAGCAAGGTTCCGCCGCCCTGGAACCGGCGCGTTACGGTTGCCTGCAGCGAGTTGTAACTGCTGCCGCAACAGCCGTAGCCGTTAAGGTTGAGGCCATTGTACTCAGGATATGGCCGATCTAATTGTCCTGCAAAAATTGTGGGGGCACCGATCGTCGCGTTCGGGCTTGTGCCCGCCATCGGATTTGTGATCAAGGTTGCGATTGTTGGCGTAGCGCCGGTAGCTGCCTGCGCGGCTGCCTGAGCAACGAATGAATCTGGAATCTGATCGACGTTGGTTTGGTACTGTTGCAGGTGCACGCCGTGCGACCCTGCGAATGCAACATCGGCAAAGAATCCAGCCGGCAACGTGCGCTCGATGTCGACGTTGTATTGCTCTAGGTAACCGTACTTCGGGTTCAGGTAAGGATCTAAACCAGGGCTTCCATTCGCCGCCACGAAGTTCGATAGGCTTGGCGTCGCATTGCGTCCGGGTGGTGGCAGAATCTCTCCCGCCGTGAATGGGCCGGCCTGAGCGCACGAAAACGTAGCGAAGCTGGCCCCCGTCTGCGTACATTTGCTCCCGTCCATCGTCGAGATGGGGCTTACGTAAGCGTTCGTCGAAGCGGTGAACGTCGTAGAGGCGAGGTTGATCACGTCGTTGTCTGGATTGGTGGCAAACGAAACGTAGTTTGGAATGAAGAATATCCCGTAGCCCGCACGAATGACCGTCTTTTGGTCGGCGGAATAGGCAAATCCAATCCGGGGCGAGAATTCTTTCTTGTCCAGGGGCAGGTTGTTGTCGCTGGAATTCGGCCCGGTACCGACGTAGGCGGCATCGCCAGGGCAAGGCGATCCGGCAACGCCTGAGCAGCCCGTAACCGTGCCGTTCACAGCCGTGGGATTCCAATAACTCAAGCGGTTATAAGCTTCCGACCATGTTCCCGGCAATTCATATCGAAGGCCGAGGTCTGCGGTAAACTTCGGGGTGACGTGCCAGGTGTCATTGAAATAGAGGGCGCGGTAGGTCTGCTTTCCCTTGGTCTGAGCGGGATTCTGGGCCACGCCTTCCGACTGGTTTCCAGCGAAAGAGCCCTGATTCAACGCTAATCCCAGAAGAAAGTCGGCGTAAGGAGATCCGGAGCCGTCGGTAGCAGTCGGGGAAGACGAGGTCCAGTTGCCTTCAAAACCGAATGCGCCACTGGCAATGTTCGTCTGGTAATAGTTGTCCAACCCGATCTCCCACTGAGCACCCATCTGAAGGGTGTGCTTGCCCCGGATCATGGTGAGCGCTGGCGACAAGTTGTATTGCGTGTTGTGATCGCCGATGGCGCTGTTGCCCTGTGAGTGCCCTACGTCATTCGGAGTCGGGAATTCAGGTGTCGGAGGGGTTCGAATCGAGTCTGGCGGCGAGTTATAGCTAGCCGGCCAACCCAGAGCAGTCAGGTCGTAGCCCGAGAGTATCGGCGACCGCAAATACACGAATCGGCTTCCTGCCAGGTTCACGTCGAGAATAGTCGTAGGCGTGAAGCTATGGTTCACGTCAAAAGCAAGCATCTTGGTGTGGTACTTTTCTGCGCAGCGGTCTTCGCACAGGCCAGTTCCCAGGGGGTTCTGCGGCAGGTCCAGCAAGCCGTAATAGGAGAATCTGGCGAACAAACGCGTGTTGGCACCGATATTCTGATCGCCGCGGGCCACGAATTCATTGGTGTTGCCGCCACCGGGGTACGCCGTCGCATAATTATTCACAATTCCAGGAAGGTTCGGAGCTGGATAGTACAAGCCTCCAAGGATCGTATCGGCCTTGCTGAACTCTGCGGCAGGGATGACGTTGTTTGGATAAAACGCGCGTGGGGGGGTATTAGCCGCATTATACGTATAAGGGTCGTAGACCCGCCCCGCTGCCGCGCTGCATAAACCGGCGCCATTAAAGGTTCCGCCGGCGGCTGTACACACCGACCCGAAATTTCCCGTCAGCATGCCTGCGGCTGGAACGGTTGTGGTGAAGGGAATTGACGTGCGCTGGCGGTATTGCTCCCAACTGGTGTAAAAGAACGTTTTGTTCTTGATTACCGGACCGCCGAGTTGAAAGCCATATTGATTCTGCTCCCAAGGCGGCGCTTGATTCGTCTTGCCAGCTTCTAATTCGGTTTGCTTGTTGAAGTATTCATTGGCGTTCAGCACCTTGTTCCGGAAATACTCATAAGCCGAACCATGAAAGCTGTTGGTGCCAGACTTCGTGCTCAGGTTTACAACACCGCCCGCGAACTTGCCCCACTCGGCGCCGAGGTTGTTGTACTGGACTTTGAATTCGCCGACTGAGTCCTGGGTGGGAATGATGATGGGCAGGTTGATGTAGCCGATGTTCAGGGGTTGACCATCTAGATACTCCGCGCCCTGATTGGCGAAGGAACCGCCGATCTGGTAGTTGCCCCAGCTGAAAGGATTCTCGCCGACCGGTGATCCGCCGGCGCCGCCCTGCGCGACCGCCGCAGGAGAAACCGTGATGAGGTTGAAGATGTTGCGGCCATTCAAGGGCAACTCGTCCGCCTTACGCTGCTCGACCACCTGACCGAGTGATGCTGACTCGGTCTGCAGGAGCGGCGTTTCGGAAGTTACTTCAACGACCTGACTCACCTCGCCAACCTGCAGCGCGGCGGCGATGTGCGTGTCTTGCTGCACTTGTACCGTGATCGGATTGCGGACAAAGTGCTTAAAGCCCGCTTTTTCAACGTCGATTCGGTATTGGCCAGGATTTACGTTAACAAATGTGAAGAGTCCGTCAGCGCCGCTTTGCTGGGTTCGCTTTTCGGAGGTTCCCACGTTGGTCAATGTGACTGCGGCATCAGTAACGGCGGCTCCAGAAGTATCTGTCACTGATCCGGTGACTGAACCGTAGGTGCTTTGCGCGGAGAGAGAAACGGTAAAGGAAAGAACCATCGCCAAGGAGACAACCAAGCCCCACACTGCAAGACGTCGCATAGATCGCCCTCTTTTCTTTCTTCTTTTTTGCAGGAAACCCCAAATAACACAAAACTATTAGTGGCGGGAATTTTTGAATAACTCGATGAACGTTGTCAAGCGGAAAATGAATGGTTTGCATTTGATTTATCGTTAACCCTCGAGGAAGTGTTATGCTCCCGCTCATGGCCGTGACCATGATGGATATCGCTCGAGACTTGAAGGTTTCTGTGGTCACCGTCTCGAAAGTCTTGCGCAATCAGGGGCGCATCAGCGAGGCCACACGCCAGCGTGTCTTGCGGCACGCAAGCAAATTGAATTACCAGATGAACTGGGTCGCGCGCAGCCTGGTGACCCGCCGTACCTACACGATTGGCTTGTTGCTGCCCGAGTTTGCGCATCCCTTTTTTGCCGAGATTGCACGAGCGGTTGCCAACGCGGTTCGGCCGCATGGCTATCATGTGGTGATTGCGTCTTTCGAGGAAGATCCGGAGCTGGAGGCGAGCGAAGTCGAGTCCCTGCTCACCCGGCAGGTCGATGGTTTAATCATCGCTTCCGCGCAACCTTTCCGGCAATTGGAATTGTTCAAGCGTGTGCATGAGCGTAAGACTCCTTTTGTTTTGATCGATCGTCCGATTCTGGGGGTGCGGGCTTGCTTTGTTGGCGCGGACAATCGCGCAATTGGCCGAATGGCGACCGAGCATTTGATTGCACGTGGCTGCCGCCTCATCGGCCACCTGCGAGGTCCGCAGGTGGGCATTGCCTCTGATCGAATGGAAGGATACCGCTCTGCGTTGAAGATTGCAGGCGTGCGCCACGATCCGAAATACGTCGTGGATGCCTCTCACGGCGAAGCCAGCGGTTACGAAGCGATGCGGAAATTGCTAGAATTGAACCCGCTGCCCGATGGAGTTTTCTGTTATAACGACCCGGTGGCCATCGGCGCCATGAAAGCCATTCAGCAAGCGGGGTTGCGCCTGCCCGAGGATATTGCTGTGGTGGGCGCCGGTAACGTGCATTACGGCGGCGCGCTGTCCGTGCCACTCACATCTGTCGATCAAGGAACCTGTAAAATCGGAATGCTGGCGGCAGAGCTTCTTTTGGCGCGAATTGCAGCGAAGCGGCCAATGCGCCCCGAAACCATACTGATTCCTCCCAAGCTCGTGGAACGGGAATCGACAAGGCGCCCGTAGTAGCGTCGGGGACGTACCATCCCGCGACAGGTTCGGGGCCTAAGGAATCTAAGTTGTTGAATACTTTTTTTCGTGGGTCATGTTTGTTGCTGTTGGTGCTCCAGGCTACTGCCGGTCCTCCTGTGTTCGACGTGACGGTGCCGCGCGGCCTTAACTTTACTCTGCAGAACTCTCCCACCCCGCAAAAATATTTGATTGAAACCATGCCCGGCGGCGTCGCTCTTCTAGATTACAACAACGATGGCTTGCTCGATATTTTTCTGGTTAACGGCGGGCGTATCACCAACCCAATGCAAACTCCAGAAGATTTTGACCGCCACGATCCAAAATACTGGAACCGGCTGTATCGACAAAATAAAGATGGAAGCTTCACGGACGTGACTCAACAGGCGGGTCTGGCGAATGCCGGCGACGGAAATTATGGCATGGGAGTCGCTGTCGGCGACTATGACAATGACGGTTATCCGGACTTGTACGTCACGAGCTACGGAAAAAATATTCTTTATCACAACAATGGTGACGGAACCTTCACCGATGTGACCGCCAAGGCCGGGGTTGCGGGCGGCGGATGGTCGGTATCAGCCGGCTTTTTCGATTACGATAATGACGGCAAACTCGATTTATTTGTAACCCGCTACATGGATTGGGACACCAAGCACAGCCACGATTGCGGCGGCAACTTTCACACCTACTGCCCGCCGGAGGAATTTCCCGCGACGACCAACATTCTTTATCACAATAACGGCGATGGCACTTTTACCGATGTGAGCAAGAGTTCCGGCATAGCCGCGAAGAAGGGCCGCGCGCTCGGCGTGGCATTTGCCGATTACGACGGCGACGGATTCACCGACATCTATGTCGCCAACGATGGCATGCAACAATATTTGTTTCACAACAACGGCAATGGAACGTTCACCGAAGTTGGACTGGAGGCCGGGGCTGCGCTTTCGCAGGATGGGCGCCGGCTCTCAGGCATGGGCGTGGTTTTTCAAGACTATGACAACGACGGCCGTCCGGACGTGGTTGTGACAGAATTGCCGCGTGAAATCTACGGCGTCTATCGCAATGACGGTGACGGCTCGTTCAGCTACCGCAGCCTGGAAACGGGTTTAGGCTTGTTGTCCAGTGGAAGCTCGGGTTGGGGAGTTGGCCTCGAGGATTTTGATAACGACGGGTGGAAAGATTTGTTTGTTGCCCAAGGCCATGTGTTGGATAATGTGGAACAAATCGATCCTTCGCTTCACTATCTCGAAAAACCTCTGCTGGCGATGAATCATAATGGCCGCTTCGAGCGCGTTGATTCTGGAGCGCCTGCTCCGTGGGCCGCGCGGGGCGCGGCTTTCGGCGACTTGAATAATGACGGCTGGCAAGATGCGGTGGTGACCACGCTGGGCGGGCATCCTCAAGTTTTTATGAATCACGGCGGCAAAGCTCACTGGCTCACGATCACGCTTCGCGGCACGCGCTGCAATCGCGATGGATTCGGCGCACGCGTGCAGGTGAATGGTCAGACACGATTCGCAACTTCAGCGGGCAGTTATCTTTCGGCCAGCGATAAGCGCCTCCACTTCGGACTCGGCGCGGCAGACAAAGCAAAAGTAGAAGTTATTTGGCCTTCGGGAATTCACCAGACCCTGAACGCTGTTCACGCCGATCAATTCCTCGAAGTTCGCGAGCCGGAGAAGCCGTGATTCATCTGCTAATATTCCTCGCGCTGGCGTGGCAAACGGCATCGCCCCAAGTCGACGAACACATGCAGGCCGGAATCGCAGCCGAGAAGGAACGAAAATTCGACGTCTCGATAAAAGAGTTCAAGCAAGTCACCGAAATTGACCCATCTTTCGTGGACGGATTTCTTGGCCTGGGGCAGGCCTACATGGATTCGGGAAATTACGGATCTGCGATCCCGCCGCTGAAACATGCGATCGAATTGAACCCAGACTCGCTCCCGGCTCATCAGTTGTTAGGCTACTCACTGCTTTCGCAGGGATACGCCAGCGAAGCGATTCCGCATCTGAAGCTCCTGCCCGATAAAACTACGCTCGGTATCGCGCAAATGCAGGCAGGACAACTGCCCGAGGCAGTTGCAAATCTGCAAACTGCGATCAGTGCGCATCCTAACGATCCTGACATCCTTTATTACCTCGGCCGCGCCAGCGGCCTGCTTGCGAAACAATCGATCGACACACTGCTCGCGGCTTATCCTGATTCAGCCCGCGCGCACCAGGCGATGGCCGAAAACTATTTCGTGCTGCGCCGCATGCAAGACGCCGAAAAAGAATACAAAGAGGCTCTGCATCTGCGGCCCGGCTTGCCGGAAGCTCATCTCGCGCTCGGCGAAGTTTATGCCGGAGCTTTTCAATGGCCGCAAGCCGAAGAACAATTTCGTGTCCAGGTGAAACTGCAGCCGGGAAACGCCGAAGCCGCATACCGTCTCGGTCAGGCTCTGTTGGAACAGGGCAAAGAGCATGAGGCGCGCGCCGAACTGATCCGTGCCGACCGGCTCATGCCCAACATGCCGGAAACTCTTTACTCGCTGGGCAAAGCGGCTTCTCTCGAAGGCGACACGGCCGCCGCCGAAAAAGCGTGGACCAAATTGCTTTGCATCGAAAAACAAAGTTCGCTGGCCGCACAGGCACACTTTGGATTGGCCGCCATCTATCGTAAGCAGGGAAAAACCCAGCAAGCCAAACAAGAGATGCAGGCGTTTCAAAGTCTGCAGCCCTCGACGCCAGCTCCAAAATAATCGCGACCTACACGCTGCAGTTCAAGCCAGTGGAAGCACTGGCTACTGGATGCCAGTTGGTTCCAACTTTTGCCGGCCGTGCTGGTCGGCTTTGCGAACCGTGAATACGCATGCGAGGAACAGCAAGCCACGCTTGTAAATAAATTGTTCCGCTCATGCCGTTGATAAGCGATTAGCGGCCCCCGTCTGCCACGGGCGTGATGGGCCAATCAAGCCCACTCCCGCGCGAAACCTCTTCATTCCCAGGAAGTGCGCCGTATGATCTCACTAATTTTATTGCTCCTTTAGCATCTGTCATCCAAGTATTTGCCTATTCCTGCGGACATATATGGAAAGAATTCGACGTTCGGCAAAGCGGTTCCAAGCCTCCAGCTTCGGAGGCGGATGACACGATATTACGAAAAAACTTGACAATAGCAGGTGTCTCCATTTAAATCCTTCAGCGTGGAATAAGCGCTTAGAAGAATTTGAGTTTTCATCTGTCGCTAATCGAATTGCGGATGGCTTACCGCGGAAACAGTTAACGCTGATACGACCTGGAGGGCGCAATGTACCGTTCAAGAATCGGCATTTGTCTTTCGTTTCTGTTGGTGGCGTTCCTTCTGATTGCTTCCATCTACTCGATCGCCGGAGTGACCGCCAACATTTCCGGGACCGTTACCGATCCCACCGGCGCCGTGCTTCCTGGAGCCACCGTCATCGCAACCAACGTCGATACAGGCGTGGCAGCGACCCAAACCACCAACGCACAGGGCTTCTACTCATTCCAAGCCCTGCCTCTGGGGAACTACCAGATCACCGTGCAGGAACGTGGATTCAAGGCTTACACGCGCACAGGGCTGGTGCTGGACGTCAATTCCGCACTGGTTGTCGATGTGAAAGTGCAGGTTGGGCAGGAATCCGAGAAGGTTGAAGTCTCGAGCGCAACTCTGCAGGTGGAGACGGCCAGCACCCAGATGGGCGAAGTCATTAGCGATAAAGAAATGACCGACGTCCCACTGGCAACCCGCAGCTATACGGACTTGCTATCGCTTCAGCCGGGCGTAGTGTCGTCGGCTTCAGGCATGACGGGCGCATATGCGGGGCCGTTTGTCTCCGCCGGTTTCGCCGCGCCGCTGGTATCGGGCGAACTGGATTCCGGAGCACTCTCGGTGAATGGCATGCGCGAGTCGGAGAATGGCTTCATCCTGAATGGAATCCTGGTGCAGGAAACCGGATTCTCGGGCGCGGGCGCTATTCCGAATCTCGATTCGCTTGCCGAGTTTCGTATCCTGACCAATAACGCCGATGCTGAGTACGGCAATTATTCCGGCGGACAAATCAATGTAGTCACGAAATCCGGCACCAATGTTTATCACGGCAGCGCCTTCGAGTTTCTGCGCAATACCGACTTCGATGCGGCGAATTACTTTGCCGATGGGGTGAGAAGCCCGTATCACCAAAACCAGTTCGGCGGCACCTTCGGCGGGCCGGTCAAGCGCGACAAGATTTTTTTCTTCGCGGATTATCAAGGCAATCGAGTCATTCAAGGCGTCACAGAAGTGATCAACGGCGCGCCCAGCGCGGCAACCGAATCCGGTAACTTCTCGGGAATCGCCAGCAGCTTTGTCACATCGACCGGAACTCCCACTACGGTGAACGGACCTGCCTGGGCCCAGCAATTGAGCACGCAGTTGAATCAGCCAGTAACCGTCGGCGAGCCTTATTACATCGCGGGATGCGCCAGCGTCGCGCAATGTGTTTTCCCCAATGCGCAGTTGTCGCCGTCCGCGTTCAATCCAATCTCTGCGAAACTCTTGCACTTTATCACCCCGGCAGCGGGTGGAAGCATCAGCTCGGCGACCGGCACCGGGCAGTATCTGAATAGCTCGAACTCCATCAATATTGAAGATAACAAGTTCAGCGGACGGCTCGACGGAAACAGCAGCCTCGGCCTGCTGACTGCTTATTACTATTTTGACCGCTACAATCGAATCGACCCCTACTGGCCCGGGAATGCTCCCTTGTATCCGGGATTCAGCATTGACGGCAAAGGTCAGACTCACGATATTACGCTGGGTGACAGCAAGACTTTCGGGGCAAGCTCGGTCGACGATTTCCGCCTAGGATTCTTCCGGCTCGATACCAAGTTCAACCAGCCGCAAGGCGGCACAGGCACCACCCTGAGTTCGCTGGGTTTTGCCTCAGGCGCAAGCGGCGCCCCCGGCATCTACCCGGTGGCACCCTCTCTGGTGGGAATTCCGGAGATTGATTTCAACGACTTCGTGATCGGAGTGCCCAGCCGTCCCAATGGGCTGATCGAGAATATTTATCAGGTCATGGATACATTCAGCCGGGTCATGGGAACGCATACCGTGAAATTCGGCGGCAATTTTCACTTTGACCAGCTTGAGGAAGACCTGATCGACAACGTCTCGAACGGTAACTTCTTCTTCGGCACGAATTTCAACGGCGGCGTGAGTGAAACGGGAAGCGATTTCGTGGATTTCCTGTTGGGCGCGCCCAGTTCGTACGTTCAGGGGCAATCCTACCCATCGTACGGGAGGAATTATTATTTTGGCCTGTTCTCGCAGGATAGCTGGCGCGCCAAATCGAATCTAACGCTCAACTATGGGCTGAGATACGACGTCAGTTCACCTTTCTGGGAAAAAAATAACCAGATTCAAACTCTGATCCCCGGTGAGCAATCGGTGGTATTTCCGGGTTCGCCGAAAGGCTGGGTTTTTCCGGGAGATCCGCACGTTCCCCGGACGCTCGCGCCGGTTCGCTGGAACAATTTCGCTCCCCGGCTTGGACTTGCCTATTCGTTTGGCGAGCATGACGGTCTTCTCGGGAAACTTCTAGGCGCGCCCGGATCGACCAGTCTTCGGGCAGCCTGGGGCATGTTCTACAGCACCTTCGAAGGCGCCACCGATTTCAATGAGATTGGAGACGCTCCATTCGGAAATTACACCGGGCAGTACGCATCGACCTTTGCCGCGCCATTCACCAATCGGGCGACCGGAACTTCGATCACCAACTTCTTTCCCGCTCCCAATCCGCCACTTAGCTTTTCGGCTTCGAACCCGGCGACGAACGCGCCTTACAACAATCTGACCAATTTCTTCAACGCTTTTGGAACTATCGGCAGTTCTCCAGCTTTCTACAATGGAAACAGACTTCCGTATGCCGAAGAATATGAGCTTTCCATCCAGCACCAGATCACGACTTCGGACTTGATTACCGTGAGTTACGTCGGAACCGAAGGGCACCGGCTTCTTTCGTCCAGATCCGCCAATCCTGGAAGCCCTGCGCTTTGCCTGGCCACTCCAGGCTGCGGACCCGGCGGCGAAAATAATATTTACACCTTGCCCAGCGGCAAGCTGGTGATTGGGACGCGTCCAACTTTTCCGGGAATTGTCTTGCCGAATGGAACGCCCATTGTGCCCTTCGGCAACGATTCTTATTTCATTACGGCGGGAACATCTTCTTACAACTCCGGCCAGATCAATTACAGGCACACCTCAGGGCGGCTTCAGACTTTGATCGGATACACCTATAGCAGGGCGTTTGACGACTCGTCCGGCTACGGTGAGCAGATCAATCCCATCAATCCCCGGTTAACCCGCGGGCTTTCCGCATTCGACAGCACCAACAATTTTGTCGCGAGCTACACCTACGTTTTGCCGATCGACCAATTGGGCGGGTCTAAGCGATTAACGAACGGATGGGCAATCAGCGGCATCACTCGCTTCTCCACTGGCCTTCCGGTCAGCATGGTTGAAACCGACGACCAATCGCTGCTCGGAACTGCCTTCGGCGGTCCGATCACATTACCTGTGGATACACCGAACCTCATCGCTCCGGTGCAGATTCTCAACCCGCGCAATACCGGCGGACAGTATTTCAATGCTTCAGCCTTTGGGCCATCGGCTTTGGGTCAGGAAGGCGATTCACGTAGAAGATTTTTCCATGGCCCCGGGGTGAATGATTGGGATCTCGCACTGCTCAAAAATACCGGGATTACCGAGCGTGTCAATTTGCAGTTCCGCGCCGAATTCTTCAATCTGATCAATCACACGCAGTTCCTGGCGCCGATCGGAATTACTGGTTTCACTGCAGGCGTGGCTAACTCGTCGAATTTCGGCAAGGTGACTGGCGCGGCACAGCCACGAATTGGCCAACTGTCGCTCAAGCTCAACTTCTAGACTTTAAGAACTATTGATTCGGGCTGAACGTCCTGACTGGGGCGCATAGGCTGCAAAGCGTACTCACATGGGAGTCCAGAACGTTCTTGCCGCAACGCTGGTTGAACCAGGGCATTACGAACTGCGTGAGTATCCGTTGCCGGAGCCGCAGCCAGGTTGTGTTCTGGTCAAGATGGAATTGTCCGGGATTTGCGGAACGGACAAGCACACGTTTCAGGGGTACACGACGCAATACGGCGGGCGCTCGCTCGAATTTCCCATTATCCAAGGGCACGAGAATGTCGGCACGATTGCGGCCATTGGGGGCGATGGCCATTACACCGATTTCGAAGGAGTGCCGCTGCAGTTGGGCGACCGCGTCGTGGTCGGAGCCAACGTGTGCTGCGGCCAGTGCTATTACTGCCGTCATGATTTTCCGTACTACTGCTGCGAGAAGACAACGGATTATGGGAATAACCTGAGTGCGAAGTATCCGCCCCATCTTTTTGGCGGATGGTCGCAATACCTGTATATCGTGCCCGGCAGTTTTCTGGTGAAAGTTCCGGATGATTTGCCTTCAGAAGTGGCCGTGCTGGCCGAAATTTTTGCTGTCTCCGTTGGATTGGATCGCGCCAAGCAGATGTCAGCCTTCCCCAATGAATCGTTCCGCTTCGACGACGCGGTTGTGGTGCTGGGGGTGGGGCCGCTCGGCATGTGCTTCTTGATGAAGGCGCGCATGCTGGGCGCGGGAAAGATTATCGCAATCGATCTCTCGCAGTATCGGCTGGATTTCGCCCAAAAGTTGGGGGCAGATTACGCGGTTGACGCGGCGAAATATTCGCGGGCGGAACGATTGCAGATTGTCAAAGATCTGACGAATGGCCGCGGCGCGGACATGGTGATTGAATGCGCAGGCGTGCCGTCGGCAATTCCAGAGGCGCTAGAGATGCTGCGCGTTGGGGGGTTGCTGATCGAGGCCGGAAACTTTTCCGATCTTGGCGAAGTGTCGATCAGTCCGCACCGGCATCTCTGCGCAAAAAAGGCGCGCTTCCTCAGTGTTGGTGGTGAGGAGCCTGCTGCCTACGGGCCAGGCATGCGGCAAATGGCGCGTTACATGAAGCATTATCCACTGCGCGAGTTTGTGTCACACCGTTTTGCCTTGAAAGACGTGAATGAGGCGATGCAACAGGCTATCGCGAGCGATTCCATGAAAGTCGTTCTGCAGCCGTGGCAATAGTTTTTTAATTTTACGGTTAACTTCGTTCGACAAAGGAATTCTATGAGTGGAAACAACCATCGGTTCTTGTTTGCCTCGGCGCCAGATAGCTGGGGCGTTCTTGATTATCCCGGGCCTTCGTGGCAGCAGTCCTACGAGACCATGCTGGATGAAATGGTGCAGGCTGGATACACCGGTTCCGAGTTGGGGCCTTACGGATTTTTCCCCACCGATCCGGAGACGCTTCGGCCGCAACTGGAGAAAAGAAAATTGAAGCTGCTGGCTTCGTTTGTTCCGGTAACGATGACCGATCCCAAGGCGAGTGAAGCGGTCATCCAGCGCATCCGCAAAGTGGGAAATCTGCTGGCATCGCTCAAAGCTCCTTTTCTTGTGATCGCCGACGATCAATCGCCAGAGCGCAATGCATTTTCGGGAAGAGTGTATGACAAGGGCTGCCCGACGCTGACCTCAGAACAATGGAAACATATCGGCAAGATTGTCGCCGACGCGGAAAAGGTGGCGAACGAGTTCGACCTCGATTTGGTATTTCACCCCCACGTAGCAACTTATGTGGAAACGCCCGAGGAGTGCGAACTGTTCTACGACGCGACCTCTCATACTAATGTGGGTCTATGTCTGGACACGGGGCATTGTGTTTACGGGCACGGCGACTCCGTGACCGAGGCGAAAAAATATAAAGATAAACTCCGGTTCGTCCATATCAAAGATTGCGACGTAAGCGTGCTGCAACAGGCGCGCCAGAACAAATGGACGTTTGACGATGCCATTGAACATAAAGTATTCACGGTCATCGGCCAGGGGAATATCGACTTCCCGGCGTTCTTCCGCACGCTGGTAGAGATTGGATACTCCGGTTGGTCCGTCGTGGAGCAGGATGTGAAGTTCGGAGCCACGGCCATCCCTCCAGCCGAAAGTATTGCCGCTAGCCTGAAGTATCTCCGCGGCATTGTTAAGGATTTGTGATCGATGGCGTTTCGTTTTTGTCGTGACAGGTTTTAGTAATGCTGCCACTAAGGTAATCATTCGAGGAAAAGAATCGATGCGTAAGTTAGGAGTCGGTGTAGTGGGCGTAGGCGAGATGGGCAGGCGCCACGCGGAAAATCTGCGCCGCAATGTTCCGGAGGCACGGCTGATCGCCATTGCCGATGTGTCGCAGGAGCGCGCGCGCCAGACAGCGGCGGAACTCGAGATCGAACACTCCTACAACAGTCTGGAAGCGATGCTGGAAAATAAAGATATCGAAGCCGTCGTAATCGCTACTCCGGACAAGTTCCACGCTCATGCCGTCGAGGTCGCAGCCCGCGCCGGCACCGATATCTTATGCGAGAAGCCGCTCGCCCTCACACTCGCCGATGCCCGCGCAGCGGTCGCCGCAGTGACCAGGGCTGGATCACGAATGCAGATCGGATTCATGCGGCGTTACGATCCGGCCTATGCTGCGGCGATGCAACGCATCGAGGCTGGAGAGATCGGCACACCTGTAATTTTCAAGTCAGTAGGCCGCGACAAAGATCAGCCGCCCATCGCTGCCTACGAGTCGAACGTAAATGGGATGATTTTCTACACCAACACCATTCACGATTTCGATCTGGCGCGCTGGATGATGAGCGACGAGGTCGCGAGCGTTCATGCCTTTACCACCAGCACCATCCGTCCCGAGGTGGCGAAGTACGGCGATGTGGTGGCGAGCGTGGTGAATTTGCAATACCGCAAAGGTGCGATTGGAAACATCGAATCCTATGCGCAGGCGGTTTACGGCTACGACGTTCGAACGGAAGTGATCGGTGACAAAGGATCGATCTTCGTCGGCAGTCTTGATCGAACTCCCGCGGTTTTCTTGACTGCTCGCGGAGGTGAACAAGCCCTCGCCGATCATTTCCTTACCCGATTCGCCGACGCATATCTGGCGGAGATGAGAGACTTCGTTCATAACATTCTGCACGATCGTCCGCTGCGAGTGTCGGGCGAAGATGGGTTAAAAGCTTTGGCAATTGCAGCAGCCGCGGAAGAATCTCACAAGCAATCCGTGCCCGTGAAGGTTGAGCCGGCCTAGAAGTCGGCTTTCGGTTCGTGGCGCGCTGCAGCCAGCGCAGTTGCTGCAAGAAAAGAAGATCGATCTATGGCAATGGCTGAAGTCAGTTACAAAAGTCCGCTTCACAAAATGACGCAAACGACCTCGACTTGTTTGTGGAACGATTCCGCGTCCATTAAGGAGTTGACCTATTCCATCGAGCATGGAGCGGTCGGCGCCACTTGCAATCCGGTGATCGTGCTGGGCGTGCTGAAGAAAGAGATGGCAGCGTGGAAACCGAGAATTCAGGCGTTAGTGAAAGAACTTCCGACAGCCACCGAAGATGAGATCGCATGGCAACTGGTTCGCGAAATTTCGGTCCGGGCAGCGCGCCCGCTGGAATCGATCTTTCACACGCACAAGGGAAGAAATGGGAGACTTTCGATTCAAACGGATCCGCGACTGTTTCGCGATTCACGCGCAATTCTTCGGCAGGCTGTCGAATTCAGCAAGCTCGCTCCCAACATGATCGTGAAAATCCCCGCGACTTCCGCAGGCATTGCGGCCATGGAAGAAGCCACTTACCACGGGGTAAGCGTCAACGCGACTGTGAGCTTTACTTTGTCACAGGCCATTGCTGTCGCCGAAGCGATTGAGCGCGGTCTGAAGCGTCGCGAAACTGAAGGATTGGAAATTTCCAGCATGGGGCCGGTCTGCACGATTATGGTCGGTCGCCTCGATGACTGGCTGAAGATTCTGGTCGAGAAGAACAATATCTCAATCGATCCGGGCTATATCGAGTGGGCCGGCGTCGCGGTAATGAAAAAAGCCTATCGGCTGTTTCGCGAGCGGGGCTACCGCACCCGCCTGCTTTCTGCAGCCTTTCGCAATCACATGCACTGGAGCGAATTCATTGGAGGCGACCTGGTGATTTCTCCGCCTCACTCCTGGCAGGTGCGATTTAATGCAAGCGATATTGGGGTTCGTCCGCGGATCGATGAACCCGTCCGCGAGGAGATTGAAAGGGAACTCTCGAAGAAACTCGCCGATTATCGCCGCGCCAGCACGGAGAACGGCCTTTCGATCGAGGAATTCGATTCCTTTGGCCCGACCCGACGTACACTGCGCCAGTTCATTTCCGCTTGTCATGACCTGGACAATGTGGTGCGCGATGTTTTGATTCCCGATCCGGACACGGCTTAAGGAACCAAAGAAAGAAAAAGAGGCGCATAAAAATCCAAGCGTTGTCGAGGAGGCTGGAACATGGGAAAGTTAGCGATCACTGGCGGCGAGCCGTTACGCAAGGCGCCGTTTCCATCCTGGCCGATGGCGACCAAGAAGGAATTCGCCGCGCTCGAAGACGTACTCACCAGCTCGAAATGGGGCGGCCAGCCATTTCCCGGCAAGTACGCGTCGTTGTTTGCCGAAAAATTTGCCGAAACGCATACAGTTAAATACGCCCAGTGCGTGAATACCGGAACCGTGGCCATTCAGGCCGCCTTGAAAGCCATCGGAATCCAGCCCGGCGACGAAGTCATCGTACCCGCGTATACGTGGGAGGGTACAGTCGGCCCGGTTTTGCTCATCAACGCGATTCCGGTATTCGTCGATGTAGACCCCGAAACTTATTGCCTGGATGCCAAGCTGATCGAGAAGAGCATCACGCCGAAGACGAAGGCGATTCTTCCCGTCCACCTCGGAATGCGCTTTGCCGACATGGATGAAATCCTGCGCATTGCGCAGAAGCACAACCTGAAGGTGATTGAGGATTGCGCTCACGCCCACGGCGGCAGGTGGAAGGGCAAGGGCGCGGGCTCGATGGGAGACCTGGGAACGTTCAGTTTTCAATCGAGCAAGCTGATTACCTCCGGAGAAGGCGGCGCGGTCATCACCAATAATCTTGAATACATGGAACTTGTACAGAGTTACATCAATGCCGGCCGCGCCAGCCTTACAGACCAGTATCACCACCGAATCATCGGATTCAACTATCGTCTCGGCGAGTTTCAGGCGGCGGTTCTCGTTCCTCAGTTGGAACGGCTGCCGCAACAGTCTGCGATTCGTGAGAAGAATATGAAGCACTTCGAAACGCGGCTACAAGATACTTGCGGCATCGGCCTGCTGAAAGCTGAACCGAGAATTACTCGCCTCGCTCCCTATGGTTATGTTTTCAAATATTTCTCTGCGAAGGTGAAAGACATTCCGCGGGCTGCTTTCGTCGCCGCACTGCAACTCGAAGGAATTCCTTGTGACGGGTTGTTTTATGAACCGGTCTACAAGAGTTCGTTATTTCCGCTAAAGTCCGCTGATTTCCCGGCGCTAAGCTGGGGCCGCAAGCAGCCTCTCGATCTGCGCAATATGTACTCGTGTCCCGAATCCGATCGCGCCGCTTATCATGAAGCTGTGTGGATCATGCACCAGAATTTCCTGGGAAGCACAGCCGATGTAGAGGCCATGGCTGATGGAATTCACAAGGTTCTCGAAAACATTGAAGAGCTGCGCGGGCTCGATCACAAGGCGATTCGCAACCAGAAATTGGGCCGCGCGGATCGCGAAAGCTAACGCAAGTTCAAACTGATCGACTATTGCTCGCAAATTGCTCATGACGGCTGGCAAAAAGACCGGCGCCAAAAAGACCGGCGCCAAAAAGACCGGCGCCAAAAAGACCGGGTTCGCGATCGTGGGACTTGGCAGTATTGCGCAAAGCTCCGTGCTTCCTGCTTTCGCAAATTGCAAGAAGGCTAGACTGATTGCGCTGGTCGGCCGCGATCGGGACAAAGCGTCTCAGTTGGCAGGCAAGTTCAAAGCTCCTTTTTTCTATTCCAGCGACGAGCTTGCAGCGTGTCTGGCGAATCGCGAAGTGTCCGCCGTTTATATCGCCACTCCCCAGGGAGAGCATGCACATTTGACCATCAGCGCAGCCCGAGCAGGGAAGCACGTTCTCTGCGAAAAACCGCTGGCAGTCACTCCGAAGCAATCGGCAGACATGGTGGAAACCTGTCGCGCAAATGGCGTGTTGCTGATGACCGCTTATCGGAAGTATTACGAGCCGAGCACACTATCTCTGAAGAAGCTTGTGCAAAGTGGCAGACTGGGCAAAATCGATGTAATCCACACTGCATTCAGCGAGCGGCATATTCCCGGCAGATCGCTGCCTTGGCTCGTGAGGGCGAAAATGGCAGGTGGCGGACCTCTGATGGACCTCGGCATCTACTGCGTGAACACTTCACGTTGGCTCGTAGAAGAGGACCCTATCGAGGTAATCGCGCAATCGTGGGTTTATGATCGGGCCAGGTTTCGAGAAGTGGAAGAAGGCATCACGTTTCGTTTGCGCTTTCCGAGTGGCTTGATTGTGCAGGGCGGTTCGACCTACACTGCGGCTCCATCTTCATTTGTGTACGTGCAGGGAAGCAAAGGCTGGGCCTTACTCTCGCCTGCATTTCCCTTTGAAGAGAATCGACGACTGGAAGGCAAAATCGGCAAGCGCCGATTCGTCCAGAATTTTAAAACTATAGACGAGTTCTCGCCCGAGATCGAAGCATTCGCCTTCGCGATCCAGCAGGGAATCAATGTAGAACCCGATGGCATTCAGGGTCACAAAGATATGCTGATTCTCGATGCCATTTACCGGGCGGCAAAGAAAAACCGGGCACTGCCAATAAACTATTCATGACTGCGGTTTCTCTGTGAATTCCAAAAGCTATGGCTTCTCCATCCAATAACGGCCGCAAGAAAACCTCCAAAGCGGCAAGCATCTATGACGTGGCTCGCGAGTCGCACGTCTCCGTCTTCACGGTTTCGGCCGTTATCAACGAAAAAAAACACGTCGGCAAAAAATTGCGCGAGCGTGTGGAAGCGGCAATCCGCAAGTTGAATTACCGACCCAATCTCATTGCCCGGAGTCTCGCCAAGCGGCGGACGCATACCATTGGAATGATTGTGCCGGATATCGCGAACCCTTTTTTCCCCATGGTGGTGCGAGGCGCGGAAGACGCCGCACAGAAACACGGGTACAATCTCCTGCTCTGCAACAGCGACGATAGTTTAGACAAAGAGGAGAGTTCCATCGAACTCTTGCTTTCGAAGCGGGTGGATGGAATTCTGCTCACGAAAGCTGCCGAGGATTTCCGTCCCTCTCTGCGACAGATGATCAAAGAAGTGGATATTCCTTTTGTCTTGATCATGCGGACCTACCCGAAGCTCACCAAAGACGCATTGATCACCGACGATTACCAGGGCGCCTATGACGCGGTTTCACATCTGGCGCGTTCGGGACGGCGGCGCATCGGCCTGATCAGTGGACCATTGAAAGTGAGCAATGCCATAGCGCGCTGGGAAGGATTCCGTGATGCGCTGAAAGCCGCTGGTCTGCCACTGGAAAAAGAATTGGTGCTGGAAGGCGATTACCGCATCGAATCTGGATTTCGTGCGGGCCACTCGCTGCTGTCGCATCGTCCCGATGGGATCTATGTGGCGAATCATTTGATGACCGTCGGTTTGCTAAGAGCCGCGGAAGAGATGGGATTGCAGTGTCCGGATGATTTTGGATTGGTCAGCTTTGACGATTATCCGTGGCTGGGAGTCTTCCGGCCGCGCTTGACCACGGTGGAACTGCCTAAGCACCAGTTGGGTAGCGAGGCAGCCGAGTTGCTCATTCGCCGTATTTCAGGGGATCGCAGCCCGGCGGTCGTGAAGAAACTGCAACCTGAACTTCGCGTTCGCGAATCTTGCGGATTCGCTCTCAGCCTCTCGCGACCTTAGCGTCATCAAAGTCATATCTCACTAGAATCATGACTCGCTGAAGTCGATCAGCTTTGGGCGGAGGGTGAAGCCGCGCGTTTTGTATGCGCCGTAAAGAATTCCGATCACCAGCCAGGTAAGTCCCGCGTATTTCGTCCACATCTGCAGACTCATCAGCAGCACGAAACAGAAAGCAATGCCAAAGCCGGGGACAAATGCATCCACGAAAAAACTGCGGCGCCCAATCGCTTCGTCGGAAAACCAGAAATGTTTCAACGCGGCCAGATTGACCCCCATGAAAGCCAGGAGAGCCCCAAAGGTTACAACCTCCGCCGCGTGCTCCCAGGGAATCGCGATCACGCAGATGTAAGCCATGACGCCAATAATCCAAATGTTATAGACCGGATTACCTTTTCGGGGACTGAGATAGCCGAATATTTTTTTCGGTAACACGTCATCGCGGCCCATACTGTAGAGAAGCCGGGAAGCGCCGACGTGGCCCGCGAGGCCACAAGCGATGCTCGAAATCAGCAACATCACCCCGTAGGCGGCGAAGAGCCATGGACCACTTGCCATGCGCGCCACATCCATGAAAGCGGTCTCAGGATTTTGCAGGGTGGAATAATCCGGCCACACGCGCTGTCCCATGTAGACTTGCAGGCCGCTAAAAAGTCCCGTGAAGATTACGACTAAAACCGAGGCCAGCAAAACATTTCGCCGGGGGTTCTTTACTTCTTCAGCCAGAATGGAAACGCCGTCAAATCCGATAAACACCAACGCGGCCAAAGAGGTTCCGGCCGCAACAGCGCGCAGATTGAATGTTGCCGGATTGTACATTGGTTGCAGCGAGACCAAAGCGGTGAATCCATGATGCAGCACGATGAAGCGGAATGCTTCTACCAGGAAGATGGTGGTGACCAGCATCATGAATCCCAGCAGAACTTCGTTCGTCCGAGCCGTGAACTTGATTCCCTGAACCGTCATTACCGTAATCAAGCCCACGGTGAGTGCGGCAAGAACCGCGAATGGGATTCTCGGAGTGAAGCGTTGGAAGGTCAGCACGGCGTAAAGCGCGTTCTGCACCGGCTGAAACAAATACTCCAGAAACATCGCCCAGCCCACAACAAATCCCACGTGCGAATTGAGTTCGCGGCTGATATAGGTGTAAACCGAACCGGATGAAGGATAAATGCTGGCCATGCGCCCAAAACTGATTGCGGTGACCGACATTGCGACCATCGCCAGCAGGAGCGTCGCTACCGTGTGCCCGTGAGAAAGGACTTGGCCTTCGCCGAATAAGGGCACCGCGGCGATCGGCGAGGTGAGAATGACACCGTAATAAATCAGGTCCCAAAGGCTCAGGACGCGCTTGAGTTGAGTCGGCGCGGGTGCAGTTGACGGAACCGCGGATATGGTCACAACTCGCCCCCAGAGCTGTCTTGAAAATTAGGAAAGCGGCGCTCGCATTCGAAAACAATTAAAGCCAGGGTTAATGAAACACCCCGCAACGACAAATCTAAAAGAAATAGCGTTCTTTCTTGCGAGCTTCCTCGTACTTGCTGCGTGCGGCCTTGACGGAATCGCGGCCTGAGACTTCGGCAATGGGAACATCCCACCAGGATTCATACCCCGGCACTCTTTCGTCGTAAGAAGTTTCCACAACAATGACCGCCGTGCGGTCCTGCTTTCTTCCTTCGGCTAAGGCGCTCTTCAATTCAGCGCCGGTAGCAGCTCGAGCAGTCCATGTCCCCAGGCTGGCTGCATTCGCTGCGAAGTCTACGCGAAGGACATCGCCATCGTAGTTCCCGTCGCGGCGATAACGATAATTGGTTCCCATCCCATTATTGCCGCAGAAACGGCTGAGACCGCCGATGCTGGAGAACCCGTGATTATCCAGCAGCACGACGTTGAGTTTGTATCCTTCCTGCAGCGAGGTCACAATTTCCTGCGCCATCATCAGGTAAGAACCATCGCCGACCAGAACATACACTTCGCGGGAGGGATCAGCCATCTTAACGCCAAGGCCGCCAGCAATCTCATAGCCCATGCACGAGTAGCCATACTCCATGTGATAGCCGAGTGTCTGACGGGTGCGCCAAAGTTTGTGCAGGTCGCCGGGAAGGCTGCCGGCGGCGCAGACCACAATGTCGGAGGGCTGCGTGAAGTGGTTGAGAATTCCGATGACTTCCCCCTGAGTTATGGGCGGAGCCTGAACCAAGCCATGAATGCGATCCACTTCAGTTTCCCATTGCGCCCGCAGTTGCCGCATTTTTTCTTCGTAGGCGGCTTCGGCCCTGTAGTCTCCAACCGCCTGCTGCAGTTCTTCCACCACAACTCGCGCATCTCCGGTGAGCGCCAGACCTGCGTGCTTGTAGGAATCGAACTCGCAAACGTTGATGTTGATAAATCGGACTGCGGGATTCTGGAATGCAGTCTTCGATGCGGTGGTGAAATCGCTGTACCGCGTTCCAATCCCGATAATCAGATCCGCCTCTCGCGCCAGGATGTTAGCGCCGGGCGTCCCCGTGGTTCCTACCGCCCCAAGTTGCTGGGAGTGATCAAAGGGCAAAGAGCCTTTGCCCGCCTGTGTCTCACAAACCGGAATCCTCGTGCTCCCGGCGAATTTTGCCAGGGCATCGGAAGCCTCGGAATAGAGAACGCCGCCGCCCGCAATGATCAGGCTTTTCTTCGACGATTTGATCCATGCGGCAGCTTCGAGCAGCAAGTTTCGATCACAGCGGGGCCGTGGTATCACCCATACTTTTTTCCCAAAAAATCGGTCCGGGAAATCGAAGGCTTCCGCCTGCGCATCCTGAGGAAAGCTGATGGTGACCGCGCCCGTATCGGCCGGGGAGGTCAATACGCGCATCGCTTCGGGCAGGGAAGTCAGCAATTGCTCGGGGCGCTGGATCCGATCCCAATATCGTGAAACCGGCTTGAAGCAGTCGTTCACAGAAATGTCCTGGCTCGTAGGGGATTCCAGTTGCTGCAAAACCGGCGCGACATTACGGCGCGCAAAAATGTCTCCCGGCAACAAGAGAACCGGCAGACGGTTCACCGTCGCGGTCGCGGCTCCGGTGACCATGTTGGTTGCTCCCGGTCCGATGGAGGTCGTGCACATCAGCGTGCGTTTGCGCAAACTGGCCTTGGCGAATCCGGTCGCGGCATGCACCATCCCTTGTTCATTGCGAAACAGGTAATAACGCAGCCCGGGATCTTCTTCCAGCGCCTGCCCGATACCGGCGACATTGCCATGACCGAAAATTCCCAGGCATCCTCCGAAAAATTGCTGCTGCTTGCCATCCCGTTCGGAAAACTGATTCTTCAGAAACGCGACGGTGGCCTGGGCTGCGGTCATCCGAGATGTCATATTTCCATTACTCCGGGTCGGGTGCAGAAAACATTGTATTCTGATCCTGACCCCAAGGAGTTCAGAAGTTGAATTTCACCCGAAATCTCTAAGCGATTAGAATCGGATCGTCTTTTTGCAGCAAATCGATCATTATTCCCAGCATGGCGCTTACTTCACGAGTGGCAGGCGCGGGTCCGTGGCATTCCACGTGGAGCGGAGCCAGACGTGATTGGAATCTTCAGTGACGGCCAGCGCTCGCGCAGAGCCCGCGAGGAAATTCAAATAATACACATCGTAACCCGGGCCCGCGACTACGGGATGATAGCCGCTACGCACCAGCACCGTATCGCCATCTCTCACCTTCAGCGTCTGGTCTGCGCCATGTTGGCCCGAATATAAATGCTGAAAAGCGAAGCCCTCCGGCTTTGCGATTCGGTAATAGTAAATCTCATCGAGATCGACCTCGCCTGGCGGATTGTGCACATCATGCTTGTGAGGAGGATAGCTCGACCAGTTTCCACCCGGAGTGTAGACCTCGATCACCATCAATTTGTCGGCGGGGAAATCAGGTCCCATGACATCAACAATTTGTCGCGAAGCGTTCCCACCGCCTCGCAAGCTGCTCACCACATCGGCCGGAGCGATAAGCTTCGCTTCATGTCTCGCTTCCGAAGGTACCCGGCACTCCGCGATTTCGCATGTGGTCTCTGCCGTGAAGATAACGGAGTTTCCCGAAGGCAGATATAAACAATAGGGAAGGCCGTCAAACACGTGCTTGCGTTGTCCGATTCGCGCCGGACCTTTTCCCCAGTCGACGCTGCAGGTACCCCCGAGCAGTACAAAGGCGGCTTCTTCACCGATCGTAGTGGCGGAGTAAGTCTCACCCGCGTTGAGGCGTCGAACAAAGAAACTCATCCAATCCCAGCCGGCTTTCTGCCGCGGCAGATGCACAAGTTCACCGCCCTCGGGCGAAGGCAACGGGATGGAATGCACCAGCACGCTAACTTCCGTCGGCATTTCCGCGTTCTGCGAGGGCGCCATTGAGAAGGTTAAAAAAAGCGGAATTCTAACCGCTTTGAGACTATGCCAAATGCAGTATGCATTGTCAATCGGGAAACGTTCGAAGTCGCCTGTTTCGTGGCCGAATCGGGCAACGCGCCGTAGTCCCCAATTTAGTCCCCAGTTCCCAATCAGTTTCGCGGATGCGTGAGCTGTACCTGATCTGTTCGTCTCCCTGCCAAAAGCACAAAACTTGCAGTGCTCACTATTGACGAGTATGGCCTGCAAGTAACGCCTACACTTTGTCCAAGGCCGCCGCTGTAAGCAGCAGAAGAGGAAATGCGACCACTCAAGTGCAGTTCGCACTGATGCGCGTGGGAGCGACTTGCACCGTGGAAATGTAAGGTTCTGCTCTGAGCGAGCCTTTAGCTTTTAACAAGTTCAAACTTGAATAGAGATAATAATGTTGAAACGTATTTTGGCTCCAGATGTTGGCCCAGCAGCGCGGACGACAGGACATCGAGTATGGCATGATGGCTGCGTTTGCCGAGGGATTGAACATCATTAAAAATGCCAACGTCGGCAAGATGAAGCGCGATGAGGACGCGGAGACAACCCCGCTGCGCCATTCCGAGCTCTATCAATATGACATGGACATGCCCGAGGTTGCGGAGGTCTGGCGGCGCGGCAGTGTTATCGGTTCCTGGCTGCTTGATCTGACTGCCGCGGCTTTGCGAGGGAATCCTGATCTCTCGAATTTTGCGGGCCGTGTATCGGATTCCGGAGAGGGACGGTGGACGGTGCAGGCAGCAGTGGATGAGGGCATTCCGATGCCGGTGATCAGCGCTGCGCTCAGTTCCCGTTTTGCGTCACGGGGCAACGAAGAATATGCTGGCAAGCTGCTTTCGGCGATGCGCTACGAATTCGGCGGACACAAGGAGAAAGCTGCCGAGAAGCAGGAGGCGGCCTGATGGCGGATTTCCAGTCTGATGCCTTTGTGTTTTTCGGCGCCACCGGCGATCTCGCGCACAAACAGATCTTTCCCTCGCTGCAGAGGTTGATTCGCGACGAAGGTTTCAATCTGCCAATCGTCGGCGTGGCCAAAGCAGGTTGGAATCTTGATCAACTTAAAGCGCGTGCCAAGGACAGCCTCGAAAAATTCGGCGGCCTCGACCAGGAAGCGTTCAACAAACTGACCAGCCTCTTGCGCTACGTGGACGGCGACTACAACGATCCGAAAACCTTCGCCCAATTGCGTAAAGAGTTGGGCTCGGCGAAACAACCGCTACATTACTTTGCGATTCCACCCAGCTTGTTCGGCACGGTTGCCGAGGGGCTGGCTAAGTCCGGTTGCTCTGAGAATGCGCGCGTCGTGGTGGAGAAGCCCTTCGGGCGTGACCTGGCGTCGGCACAAGAACTCAACCGAATTCTGCACTGCTATTTCCCGGAAGAACGAATCTTCCGCATCGACCATTTTCTGGGAAAGGAACCGGTACAGAACATTCTCTACACCCGCTTCGCGAATCCAATGTTTGAACCGATCTGGACCCGCAACTACGTGCGAAGCATTCAGATCACCATGGCGGAGAAGTTCGGAGTCGAGGATCGCGGCAAATTCTACGACGAAGCCGGCACGGTGCGGGATGTGGTTCAAAATCACCTGTTGCAAGTCTTGGCCATCCTGGCCATGGATCCGCCGACTGGGGAAGCTCACGACGCGTGGCGCGACCAGAAGGCCGCGTTGCTCAACGCGGTGCGGCCGATTGCTCCGGGGGACGTCGTGCGCGGCCAGTACAACGGTTATCGGTCGGTGCGAGGCGTAGGCCCGGCTTCCACAGTCGAGACTTTCATTGCGCTTAAGCTGTTCATTGAAACGTGGCGATGGGCGGGCGTGCCCATCTACATTCGCGCGGGCAAGATGCTGCCAGTGACTGCGACCGAAGTGTTCGTTGAATTCAAGCGCCCGCCGATGGCGACCTTTGGCGAGATCGTGCCCGGCACGTCCGCACATCTGCGCATGCGTATCAGTCCGGATATCGCCATCGGAATGGGGGTGCGGGTGAAGACTGCGGGCGAGCAGATGACCGGCACCGACGTGGAGCTCACACTCACCGAGCAGGCCGCGGACGACAGGCCGCCCTATGAACGGCTGCTGGGCGACGCTATGCGCGGACTGACTGAACTCTTTACCCGTCAAGACGTAGTGGAAGCGCAATGGCGTGCGGTCGATCCGATCCTGGGCAACGTTACGCCAGTGCATCCCTATGAGCCGGGGACGTGGGGGCCCGTCGAGGCTGACCATCTAATCGACAGCGACGGACCGTGGGTTAATCCCACGGTGCAAGAAGAGAAATGAGAAGACAAGAAAATGATCCTGCAATACATCGATGCTTTGGCATCGCGCCTTGAGGGCGACTTCTAGGCTGTCAAGCCACCGGCACGCATTCTTTCGACCCGATTGTGATCATCGCAGTCCTGGTGCCCTTCGCAGGCATGATTCTGGTCTTGCTTTGGGTGCGCAACACGCAGGCAACGAATCAAGGGCTGGTGCGGCGAATTTGACGTGAAATACACTTTGAGGACTTCTTGGGGACCATGGCATATAAGAAACTGGATCTCAGCGATAAAGCGGCAGTCGTAATCGGTGGCAGTTCTGGAATCGGCCGCACGCTCGCGCGCGGACTGGCCGAAGCGGGAGCCGACGTGGTACCCAGCGCACGCCGCATGGAACTTGTAAACCTGGCAGCCGACGAAATCGAATCCCTGGGACGGCGATCACTGCGTGTATGCTGCGACGTGGCTGACCGCGGATCATTGGCTAAAGTCCTGCAGGCTTCGGTCGAGTCGCTAGGGAAAGTGGATATCCTGGTAAACGCCGCCGGATTCAACCAGCGCGCTCCAACGTTGGACTTTCCCGATGTTGACTGGGACCGTCTTCTCGACACCAACTTGACCGGTACGTTGCGAGCGTGCCAGGTTTTCGGACGCCACATGATCGAGCGCGGTTATGGCCGCATCATCAACATCGCTTCCATGGGCTCGTTCCTGGCACTTCACGAAGTGGCGGCATACTGCGCGAGTAAGGCGGGCGTGGCCTCATTGACGAAATCGCTGGCCATCGAGTGGGCTCGGTACGGAGTCTGCGTGAACGCGATTGCGCCAGGCTACTTCCGCACGCCGTTGAGCGAGAAGCTAGTGACCGGCACTCCGCGAGGACAGGAAATATTGACCCGCACTCCAATGAAGCGCTTTGGAGAATTGGATGAACTGATTGGAGCGGCGATCTTTCTCGCATCCGATGCCGCGAGCTTTGTAACTGGTACTCTGCTTGCCGTGGATGGGGGATTTCTCGCCAGCGGTGTAAACCAATAGCATCCCTTACTTTTCGATTAGCACACCAAGTGTGACTTCTGGGCTCCCTCATAAATACGACACCGAGCCTTGTGGGCGGCGGCCTCATTACTCTGTCGATTTAACCTCTACGGATGAAAAGATACTCAAACCGGTCGGGCTCCCCCATGTGGTCTTGAAACGGTCAACTGGGGACATGACCAACTCCTGTACGGAAACCGCTTCGGCTCCGACCATGCCGCCCCCGGGGAGACCACTACGGCCGGTACCAGAGCTAGGAAGAAGGATTTCAGCCCGGCCTGCAGCCACTTCAAAACATGATCTTCAAGGCCAACTGACATTGGCGGGGGCCGGGATTGGCTACATAAGTTATCTGCCCGAGGCTGGGATCGCCGGCATTGGTATCGGGCGTGCCCAAGACCGGATGATTGAAGGCGTTTTCCGCCTCCAGGCGCATCTCCAACCGAATTCCTTCATGCACATTCGATAGCAAGAACTGCTTGGCAATCGACAGGTCGCTGTCGAAAAAGAAAGGCGAACGGACCGCGCCCGTGGTCCTCGGAGCGTTCCCAAGAGTGAAGGGAGCCGGGGTCTGAATCGAGGCCGGATTCGCGAAATAGTTGTTCACCCAAGAGGTGTCGCTGCCGTGACTGCGCCGCGGCTCGCCGACGAAATTGGGCCGCTGCGGGCCATAAGTGGGAAGCGGCGTTCCGCCATTCAAAACAAAGAACTGCAGTGGCCAGCCGGAGTGAATGTTCCAGATGCCATTGGTTTTCCAGCCACCGATGATGGCGTCCAGAAATCGGGGCATGTTGTCCCCGAAAGCCTTGCCGCGGCCGATGGGCAGATCGTAACTGTAGCTGAACTTCACCATGTAGGGCACATCGAACGTCGACAGGCTGCGCTCCGATGCCGGGTTGTTCGGATCCTGCAGGGCAAAACCAGCCTCGCCACCATAGTTTGCAAGCCAAGCGACGTTGGTGTCGTACATCGAGGAGTCGTCGATTGATTTCGACCACGTGAAACTGGCTACAAGTTCCAGGCCATTGGTGTAAGCCTTTCGCGCCGTGAGTTGCAGCGCATTGTAGGTCGAATTCGCGATCGGCGGTTCATCGGTCGCGACGCCGGTGAACTCTGGGAAGGGCGTCTTCAGTTGATACTCCGGGACCGTCGGACTGGAAAGCGTGCTGTTCGGATCGGAAATGGGGCCGCCATTTTGCGAAGAGAAGGGATTGGTGACGTAGGTGTTGTATTGGTTGACCAAATTTGGATGGGTCTCCATCGCGGGTCCAAGGATGTCGGGATTGTTGTCGCCGGCGAAGTAGAGGTGCGTCCCTTTCTTTCCGACGTAAGTCGCACCCAAGACCACATTCCAGGGCATCTGGCGTTCGAAGCCAAGGGTCCAACTCTGCTCGTACGGGGTCAGCGCCGCCGCATGAGTGCGGAGCGGGCCGATGGCGCCGAATCCTACATCATTCAGCTCACCGAGAGAACTTCCGGGCGGCTGAATCAGGCCGCTGGGAAACGGATTATCCAGGTGAGTCCAGGGGACGTTTCCCGCATTCTGGTACGTAGTAATCGCGCTGGTGTATTGATTAAAGCCTTGTGACCCGTAACTGAGCAACCCGTTGGCGCCGGAACGAGTCTGGCTATAAAAGATGCCGTAGCCGCCGCGCAGCACCATTTTCGGAGCGAACTGATAGGCCAGCCCAAAACGCGGTTGAATGTCGGTCCAGTCGGTTAGCCAGTCTGAGCGCACGCTGGGGCTGTTGAAGAACTCGGCGCCGTGCAGGGTAAGTGTTGTCGGTCCGCTGAACTGATCGGTATACGAAAGAGTGCCGCCGTTTAGCGGGTTGATCACGTTCGAATTCCACCAGTTCATGCGATTAAAGCGCTCAGTCCTGGGCAGCGAAACGTCGTAGCGCAATCCCAGGTTCAACGTCAGCCTGCTGGTTGTCTTCCAGTTGTCTTGAACGAAAGCGGCGTACTGGTAGTTTTCGCTGGCGGGTCGGAACTGGATCTCATAAAAGCTGTTTCCCCCGCCCATCATCTGGCCCATCATAAAGCTGGCCATGCCGTCCCCCCCGCAGTCGGTCAAGTCGCCGCTAAACGGGCAGAGAGAGCTGCCGGTGTTGTCAAACTGGAAATAGCCCAGAGGAGCGTTCGTCTGAATGTAATTCTGCTGGTGCAAACGCCCTTCGAGTCCAAATTTGAGTTCGTGAGCACCACGGATTTTGGTCAGCATCGCGGAAAGCTGGCCGGTATCCTGCCCCTGCTTGTAATTGCCATAGGGATCGTTTCCGGCGCTCGTAAAACCGGAGGCGGGAAAGTACCCGGCTTCGATGAAGATGGCAGGAACGCCATTGAAACCGTTCGACTCCAGATATGAGGGGAAACCTAGCGTGCCCAGAGGATCGGGATTCTGGCTGGAATTGTAGGCATAGATCAGTTCTGTACCGCGGGTGAAGCCCAGCGTGGTCGTTAACAGCAATGTGGGACTGAAGGTGTAGACATCATTCAGGGCAAACAGGTGCGAGCCGCCTTTGTTCGCACCGCTGCCACAGGGATCAATGAAGGTCTTAAAGCAATTGAAAGGGGTATAGTTGCTCCACTGCTGCGAGTACTTTCCGCTGAACAGGTTCTTTTCGCTAAAGCGGTGGTCAATCTTGATGTCGAATTGCTCATTGTCGCTGCGGTTAGCCCCCGACGCGATCCAGTTCAGGTATGGCGTCGGATTTGGAAAGCTTGGCGTCGGATTGGGAAACAACTGCATCATCTTTGAAGCGACCGGATCGACTAAATTGCCCTTAACCCCAGGCGTGGGTTCGTACTGGGCCGGAGGACAGGAGCTCCCCGCAGGAAGCATGGCTGGGTTACAGCCGGGGCTGACGTATTGATCGATTCTGTTGTTCGGAATGAAAGTGGCCCGCACCGGCCCGCCGTCATTGGAGTTATAGACGCCCGAATAAGGATCGTAAAGCTGGCCCGCCGTGACGCTGCACAGGCCGCTGGCATTGAACGTCCCGCCATTATCCCCGCACAGTTCGCTGAAATTTCCCGTACGCTCCGCGGCGCTGGGCACGCCACCCTCGAAGGTTGCCGCGTAGGTCTGCAGCGTTCCATCCCAGTCAAAGAAGAAAAAGGTCTTGTTTTTGATGATGGGCCCGCCGAAAGTGCCGCCAAAGTCGTGCCGGTGAACCGGAGGAATCGGAATGTCGCTTTGATCGTTGAACCAGTTGTTGGCGTCGGTGATCGTGTTGCGGATGAAATCGTAGACTTCGCCGTGGAACTTGTTCGTGCCCGAGCGCGTGACCATGTTGACAATGGCCCCGCCCGAGAAGCCATATTCGGCGCTGAAGTTCGATTGCTGTACGCTGAATTCTTCGACCGCTTCCGGCGAGGGGACGTAGGTCGCGTAGGTAATGCCGCCATTGGGCTCGAAATTGGTGACGGAGGCGCCGTCCATCAAAATGTCGGCGCTGGCCCCGCGGCTGCCATTGGAAACAAAGTTTGTCCCATTCGTGTCCATTACGCTATTGGCATCACTCTGATCGGCCACGCCGGGCGCGAGATAGATCAAATCCTGCACGAACCGGTCGACCAGAGGCAGATTGTCGATGAACCTGCGGTCGACGACCTGGCCAGTGACTGCGTCTTCGGTGTCGATGGCCGTCGAGCGAGCTTCCACCTTCACGGTTTGTGACTCGGCTGCAACTTTGAAAACCAGATTCGCCGTCGCATTTTCGCTGACGTTCAAGCGCACGTCGTTCTCTACCGTTTTGCCAAACCCCTTCATCTCGGCGGTTACGGAATACAACCCCGGCGGAACGGAGGCGAACAGGTATCGGCCATCGCTCTTAGAAGTGGTAGTAAATTGATATCCCTTTTGCTCGTCTCTGAGTGTGACCTTAGCGCCCTGGATAATGGCGCCCGTGGGATCAGTGAGCATGCCACTGACAGTGCCGAAGTATCCTTGCGCCAGGAGCGCAGCCGGCAAGAGGACTGCAAAAAAAACTAACGTTCGAAATCTGCATCGGCGAGCCTGACGAAGTCCGTGATGGAACAAACCCACGCTACACCTCCCTGATCTGACAAGCAGATATTCCCTGTTGCGCAAGATTCACCGTTTCTGGCAAAGCACGTCCCGGAACGTGCTGCATTGTACACGCAGCAGTGCACGTCTTTCACTAGAATTGAAACGGTTTACTATGGATTTTTTGGGTTCTTGGGAACCGGCAAGAAGTTGTGCAAGACCGCACCCTTCCGGGCCAGACCATCACTGCACGTCCCGAAATGGCCGGAGGCGCTGGTCGGCGATGTATGGCAATGGACACGAGGGCTCACGGATGAACACCCGCATCGCCATTCTGCGGATTTGACGACCTGAGTTAGTGCTGGCGAATATTGCCCCGAATTAAAACTGCCGATGCTGCCGGCAAGTCATAGGCCGTATCTGCGCTGACACTCTCTTGAATGTGCAGGATCGGTCCATCCGGATCGGCCATGCCCGTCGTTTCCACCGTGACCGATGGCTCAGCGGGATATTCGGCATGCCCGACGGAACGCGTGATTCCAGGATGCCACTGATACTGGCCTTTTCCGAAGATGGAAATCTCAACAGTCCCGTCGAATGCATCGCTCTGGTCGCTGTCCCGATTTTCGAACGCGATTTTCATGCGGTGAGAATTCCGCTGGTCGCGATTCACCACCAGCAGCGACCACTGGCCATCGGGCCGCTTCAGAGCATACGCCGTTACCATGGCATGCCCTGCGCCATCGTTGATGTTGCTCTTGGCAGGAAATACATCGTGCAGTTTGTCTCCCGGAACGACCCATTCGAGATTGATCATCTGCGCCGTAAAAAACTGCGCCAGGGGCTGCTGAATCTTGTAATGGGCGTCGACAGTAAGCATCCCGAAGGTTCCCGGCGAATCGCTGCAGCCGTGTTCCATCAGCAACGGCAGATAATGGAAGTAATAAACTGCGTTTCCTCCTGCAGTGAGAAATGAGCCGATGTAATCGGCCAGCCAGAGCCCGGAGAAAATGTCCATGTAAGTCTCGCTCGCGCCCGAGGAGAGATTTGATTCGGTAATAAACATGGGCATGTCCGCCGGGACCCCGTCATCGTGCCAGACCTGCATGATGTGGCTTACGAGCTGAGGCTCCTCATAAAGACTGCCCCAGGGAATTCTGCACGGGTCGTAGGGATAGTGTTCGAACGAGAAAAATGCCAGATCGCGCACGCGGCCGTGCTGTTTCAGATAGTCGATGAAACGCCCCGTCCAGGATACTTTGCCGTTTGCGTCAGGCCAGGTTTCGATATCCTGGTTCACGCCCTGGAATGACGGCCCACCCAGTTTGAGAGCCGGGTCAAGGCGATGAAGCGCGGTGGCCCACTGAAGGTAGAGCGCGCCGTAGTCCTCGGGAGCCAAATATTGGCCATCGGATTCTTCCCCCATCTCGATATAGGAAATGGGATACTTCCGCGCCTCGAGGTAGGCAATCTCAGCGACGGCATTTTCCGGAGTGTCATACAACAATGCCACCGGGATCATGGCAGGAAGACCGCGAGTGACGCCGCTGGTAAAAAAAAGATCGAAGCCTACCTGGGCTTGATGAGTTGTGCCCAGGTCGGAGGCTTCGTGCCACGGGTCGACCGAAGAACAATAAGTCGTCGTCTGTTCCTGGTCCGGCGTGTGCCGCAGGATGTCGTGAAAATCACCGTCCGCAGAAGATGTTCCGAGATAGATCTCGCGAATGGCATAACCGACGCAATCCCTCGGATCCGCCGATGCATGAGATCCGCAAGTATTCGAAGACTCGGTCATCAGAATGCGCAGGAAGCGGATTGGAACAGGAGTGGTATCCAGCCGAAGAATGTCCGCTCCTCCATGGCCGTTTTCAAACGCGCCCAACGGAAAGGTCTGCCACACTCCGCGCGTGGGCCAGTGCATGGGATCGTCCCCGGTCCAGTGCTGCACCACAAATTTTGTGGCGTAGGGTTCGCCCCACTTGATCTGAATGCTGTCGACTTGCTGGATTTGTGCGAGATCGACAATGACCCACTGCGGATGAACAGAATCGCTTTCGCCGGTAAAGCGCTCCGTAAGATAGGGATTACTCTTCCAATAAGTGTTGTCGTCGCCATCCGTAAGGCGCGAAAAACCGGCATTCGGCGTGCCATCGTTGCGCGTAAAACCGCGATGCGGCAGCGCATATCCATACGAGTAACGGATAGGTTCAGCAGGAACTGCCGAGCCGGTAAAGTACCCTTTGTCTCCAGGTCCGCTCCAGGTGCCGCGAGGATTCCAATGCCAGGCCTCGATGGAGAGCTCGGTGTTGTTGCGGTAGCTGACGGGCTGCCAGCCCGCAGCCATGGCTCTGGCCAAAGTTGGCTGCGTCAAGCCACTGTCGATGGCTTCCGCTGGAATGCGATCAATGCCCGCGCCAAGCGTCTGATCGGGACGAAAATGATTGGTGGAGTGCGAAGGAGTTATATCGACCTGGATCGTCTGCCCCGTGCACTCCGTCACCAGAAATATAAGGGTAACTACAAACCATCCGAAAGCCGCCAAGATTCTGTTCAAGCAATGACTCCTCCAATCCAAGTTATTGGCGTACGAAACATCACAACTCTTGCATCGCGGAGAAATGGTCAGTGAGCGGCATTTCCCGGACCTCCCACGGGATAAATACGGGGCAGTCGCTGCTCGACCGAAGGCAGAGCGGGAAACGCGGCATGCGGCTCCTGCTGATACCAGTAAGCAACGGAAAAAAAGTTGTCGGAGCGGTGATTGGCGTGGCCATGCTCGATGGTTGCGCGGAGAGACTTGGTGAATGGGATCGGCGAATCCAGGTGAAAGCGATACACCGAAGAACGGCCGCCGGCAAATTCTGCGCCTACCACGGGCGCTCCGAATAGGCCGTAAGAGAAGGGATGGCCGCCAAAGTCCCACGCTCCCAGAAAATAATCCTCTGATCCCGTGCCGTTGATGGAAGGAAGCTTTTCTCCGTCGACGAAAAACATGTCGTCGCCTTCGCCCCACCAGCCGTCCTGATTCTGCAGCACTGACATGGTCACGCCGACAAAATGTCCGTGCCCGGTGGCTTCCAGCCAGACATAATTGTTTTCCCCATTAAGATTTTTTTTCGCGTTGATAGCCGGGGTGTCATTCGAGTCCCACTGATTCGTCCATCCTTTGGCCGGCGTTGCCTGACGATACTGTGCGTGAAAATACATAGTGTCTGCGGGAAGATCATGATGCAGAGCCTGATAGTCAATGTTGAAATAAAACGCATCGACGCCTTCGCCGCCTTCGTTGGTGACGGTGATTCGGGCCCGCTGGCGAAAAGGCATGGGGAAAAAACAGTTCAGCGCTTTATCGGGGGCGACTGAGAGAGGGATCGAATCAAATTGAAAATAGTCTCCGAGTCCGAGACCAAAGAAGTCGCCGATTGGAGTCTCCACGCTCGGTGAGGCTTCATCGTCCCAATACATGCGTAGGACCAGCTTCTTCAAGTGATATTGCTCCGGTGAAGCGATGGTGATCCAGATATGCGTAATGTTTCCGGGGCCTGAGACATCGAGCAACGTGATCGTACCCCCGGCAGGAATTTTGTAAAAATCGTCATTGCCGCCGGTGCGGTCGTAGCTGGAAGCCCGTTTCTGAATATAGTCATGAGGTGAAGCAAGGCCGGAGAGCAGTGGGCTCTGACCGCCATCTGATTGCGCACAGACAGAGACACGCGTCAGCAGGACGCCGATAAGAATCATGAGCAACAACAGAGACTGTCGTTCGCTAATCGCCGATATGCGAATTTTCTTCATCGGGAGACTTCTGCGATGTACACCGCGAAAGGCTCCAATGCAACATGATCCAGACGACTGCCGGGGGCCGGGGACGAAGTCGTGAGTAGAGTCTTGGCCTTAGTCGAGGAGAAGCCTTCTGCGGAAAGATTAAGACTGACGTGCTGCGCTGTCCCTGACATATTCAGAACCACCAGCACGGCCTCGTTCTTATAGCGGCGCAGATAGGCCAGCACATTGGGATCATTCTGGTTCAGCGCGACGTAATCTCCATCCACGAGAGCTTGATTCCGATGGTGCAATGCCAGCAACTGCCGGTAGAACTGCAAAATTGAATTTGGATCGTCCGATTCGCTCGCCACATTGTGCGTCTTCGCGCTCGCGGGAACTGGCAGCCAAGGTGTTCCGGTGGTGAATCCGGCATTGGCAGAGCCGTCCCATTGCATGGGGGTGCGTTCGCCGTCGCGGCCCTTGTATTTCGGCCAGCCGGTGACGCCCATCGGATCTTTCACGTCTTCTTTGCGCTCGGGGTCGTTGTTCTCCATGCCGATCTCTTCACCGTAGTACATGATCGGTGTTCCTCGCAGCGTCAGATACATCGCCGCCATTAGCTTGGCGATTTGGTTGTTATGCCTGCCGTGACCATAGCGCACGTAGGATCGCGCCATGTCATGATTGCCGATGACATAGGTCGGCCAGCCGCCCGTCGATTCGGCGAGCGCAATCTGTTTGCGGAACGCGGGCGCGGAGAGCTTGTCGACAGTGCAGAACATGAAATCCATGGGCAACTGAACTTCATC
This sequence comes from uncultured Acidobacteriaceae bacterium, assembly GCA_963784095.1. Taxonomy (GTDB): domain Bacteria; phylum Acidobacteriota; class Terriglobia; order Terriglobales; family Acidobacteriaceae; genus Sulfotelmatobacter. The sequence continues at coordinate 90,623 of CAWAQC010000012.1, read as the reverse complement.
GTTGTGCGCGCCGTAGTATTCCTTTAGCTCCGCGGCGCTGTCGGTATAGGTTTCGCCCACCAGAACGGCGCCGCTTTCGTCGGCAACGCTTCGCAGACGGCGAAGCACATCATGATTTTCCGGCAGCTTGTCGTTGTATTTGTTCTGCATGTTCGGATCGCCCATTTCGTCCTTGTCGGGCAGGATCGGATTGTCGTGCAGCTTCGGATCTTCGAACAAAAGATCGACCGCGTCCAGACGAAAACCGGAGACGCCATGCTTGTACCAGAATCGAGTCACATCGAACATGGCCTTTTCCACGGCCGGATTGCGCCAGTTCAGATCAGGCTGCGCGGTAGCAAAAAAGTGGTAGTAATACTGGCCGGTCGCGGGATCGAACTTCCAGGCCGAACCTCCAAAACCGGAGATCCAATTATTGGGAGGCTGGCGGTTGCCTTTGCCGTCGCGCCAGATGTACCAGTCGCGATGCGGGGATGTGCGCGATGACTTCGAATCCAGGAACCAGGGATGCTGGTCAGAAGTGTGATTGATAACGAAATCCATGATGATGCGGATATGCCGTTGCTTCGCGGCTTGCACCAGATGATCGAAATCGGCCAAAGTTCCGTACATGGGATCGATATTCTCGTAATCCGAAACGTCGTAGCCGAAATCGACTTGCGGCGAGGGATAGCAGGGAGTAATCCAGATGGCGTCTACGCCCAGTTGCTGCAGGTAATCGAGCTTGGACTCGATACCCTTGAGATCGCCAATACCGTCTCCGTTACTGTCGGCAAAACTGCGCGGATAAACTTCATAGAAAACGGCGTTTTGCCACCACTGGTGACGCTCGGCGTCGACCTGTTTTTTCTGCGCCTGGGAAAAAGAAAATGCCAGGCTTACACCCGCAACTAGTAGAGCTATGAATCTAAAATTTTGCGGCATTTCGTATCGCTCTCCATAATTTTCAAAGCAAAACCTCAAGCACTGCGCCCTTACCTCGCAGTGAAATGAAAAATGACAGTGGCCTGCGGATCGACTCCGGGCGCGTTTACCGGAAGTTGTACCCGGACTTTTGCCAGTTGTCCGGATTTCTGTTCAAGCTGAGCACCTTCGATCGAAGAGATCTGGTCGGGGTTCCATGCCGATAGTTCATAAGTCTCGCCGCTCCCTCCCGAGAGTAGCACCGTTAGAGTGTCCCGCTTCGGCGACCACGATTGGGAAAGGACTCGCACACTGTGGCTGGTGCCTCCCACTTGTGGGAGAGTCGGCGTGACGCCAATCTCAAAGTTGTTCTTCATCTGGATGTCGATGGTATTTCGGTTATCCACAATCGGGAGATTCACCGTGACATGCTGGTCCGATGAGTTGGCTTCTATATGAAAAGGCAGCGCTCGTCCATTGAGTCGAACTCCAGTAATTCTGGCGCGCAAGCTCAACGCCGGCGAGAATCGAAGCGAACACTTTCCTGCGCCCGCAGATTGCACTTCTAATTGGATTCTTTCCGCCTCGCGCCGATAAGTCAGATTCAATGCAATCTCGCCGACGCGCACATTGTTGACCGAGAACGAACTCCAGTCCGCCGGAATGTGAGGAGCGAAATTTAACTGACAACTGGTAGCGTCCGCTTGCAAGCCGAGCACTCCGCTCAAGAGAGGACTGACGACCATGGCCGCCGACCAAATCTGATGGGGCGAACCGGTCGCGAGCGTCTGAAAATAGTCGCCGGAAAGAACTTCGGCCACGTGGCCCAGCGACCCATCCAAAACCAGCAACGCATTGGCCCGCAGGTTCGAGTAGGCGGGCAACGGGCGATGATATCGATATTCACCCACAGAGGCCCAACCTGTGAATAGCGGCCACACGGTCCCGAAATGATATCCGCCGGGATTGTATTTTGGATCGCGCGAAGAAAGAATCCGCATGCCCCAATCGGTCTCTTGATCGGGGCTGGCAAGCTCTTCAATCATGCTGCGAGCCTGATCTCCGTTGAGTTGGTTAAACCACATGGGCACCGTAGCCAGAACACTCGGCACATCGATTCGGCTGTTATGGGCGTCGACGGCATAAGCGTAGATTTTGTGTTCAGGCGACCAAAAAGTCTTGTCTAGGATCGGCTCTTCTTTCTCGAACGTTTGCGCGAGTTCCTGAGAAACATCCTCTTTACCCAGCAGATGAGCGAGGTGAGAAAGTGCACGCGCGGCTTCAACTCCCAATGAGGCCTGATAAATTTCACCCCGGACTGGATAGAGCGGTCCTCCTTCGATCCAGCCGGTTCCCACGGCGGTGTTCTGCGCTAGTCCTTGCGCGTCGTAAGTTGACCGCAGAAATTCATATGCTTTCCACAGGTTGTCCCATTTCTGTTGAGCGAACGCAATGTCGCAGCTGTGTGTTACGTAGTCATTCACCGCAATGATAAACAGCGGAGTAGCGTCTGCGGAGGCGTATGCGAACGGGGTCTTGAACCAATCCACGAAGCTGGCGCTTTGAGAAACTTCGTGAGGAAGCTTGCCGTCTGCCCGCTGATATTTGCTCAGGAATTCCAAAGCTTGGCGGGCCGTTGCAAAATCGCCCTCGGCATCCAGCGCCACCGAAGTCCACTCCGCATCTCGACCGAAGAACCAGTCAAAACCGGGGCGATAGTTGTTGCCTGACGTGTTGAACCCGGCAACCAGACCCTCCCCCAAAAAAGAATTCTGCACCAGGCCCTGTACCATGCTCACTCTCGCCCAGTCATAGGCCTTTTCAATTTGTGGATCGGGAAGCTTGAGGCTGATCGTGCGGCCCAGATAATCGCGGTAATAAGCGGCGGAACTCTGCAGCAATTCAGGGTAATCCGTTGCCAAATGACCATACAACTTTGCTAACGATGCCGGTCCTTCGAGCCCTGCCGCAATAATAATGAGCTTCGTCTCGCTCCCTTTTTTCGTCGCACCCAGAAACATGGAGTCCAACGGAGAGGAGAAATAGTTGGTGGAGTATTCTTCAGAACCCTTCACCCCGGATGGAGAACCGACTAAGGCGTGAAACTTTTCTGATTCGGCTCCAAAAAGAAAAGCTCGCAACTTCGGATCCCACTCTTCGCCAACTCCTCCGATGCTTGCCGGCCATTCGAGTTGAAAATCGCGCTCGAACACCGCCTCGATTTCCAGAGGCTCGGCCGTATCGATTTCAAAGGCAATGACGGCGCCCGGTTCATGCACGGGTACGAACAAAGTTTCGCGGACAGAAAAAGTGTCGCCGGTATAAACGATGGTGGTCGATTCCGGATGGACAATCAAAGTTCGCGCTAGAGCTTCCGCCGGTATCGTGGCGCCGTCAATGTGGAACCGCACATGAAAATTGCGCAAGATTTTCAGCGGGTAGACCCAGGCTTCGAGATTTCCTTGTTCGTTCCCGAAGATTGCCGCGCGCGTACCAACCGCCGAAACAAACTCCCACGGTCGAACGGTTCGCGAGAGTTCGAGGGATTGCCCGGATTGACCAGCCAGTCCGACCGAACAGAGAAGAAGCAGAGCGCAACGGAGAGCGGTTCTAATCAGAGAGAGACATCTTCGCCGAAAAAGGCCTGCAACTTGAAACATGCGGAAAGTTGATTCGAATTACGGAGTATAGAGTACCAGCAGCCGCGTTGGAAGGTTGCAAGATTCGCGCGATGGATTCCGCCATCGAAAGCGAATGCTTGCCCTGGGTTATACTTTTTCCGCATTTCAAATTCTCAAAAACAGGTAGCCATTCCAGGAGTGCTCACTCGAATGCGATCAGTTTTCGCTCCATATAATTTCTGCCGCCAGGTTAAAACATAATCGTGATCAGACGCCGCGAGTTCCTCAGCAGCGGTGCGTTAGGCGCAGCAGCGCTATTGCTTCGCAGACCTGCGAAGTGGGCGAGCGCCGCGGTTCCAAGCGCCGCCGTTTCGAGCGCAGCTGACTCTCGCGTTGAGGTTTTACTGGATGAGGTTCTCGGCACGATCTCTCCCAACATCTACGGACATTTTATTGAGCACCTCGGCGGAGTGATCTACGACGGCGTTTGGGTCGGTGAAAATTCGAAAATCGAAAATATCGGTGGCATTCGCAAAGAACTCGTCGAAGAAATGCGGAAGATCAAGGCTCCGGTAGTCCGCTATCCCGGCGGCTGCTTTGCGGATAGTTATGACTGGCGCGATGGAGTCGGTCCGGCCGAGAAGCGTCCGCGAAGGACCAATTTTTGGATCGACGCCGAGCCCGGCACGGAACCCGCGGACCACCGCTATGAGTCAAACCGCTTCGGCACTGATGAGTTCATGCGTTTCTGCAAAGCGATCGGCTGCCAGCCTTACCTCGCGGCGAATGTTCGCAGCTTGCCGGCTGAGCAATTCTATCGCTGGGTGGAATACTGCAACTCGCCCGCCGGTAGCACCACTCTTGCGGATTCCCGCGCCGCCAACGGCTCTGCGGAACCTTATAACGTTCGTTACTGGGGAGTAGGAAATGAATCCTGGGGATGCGGAGGAAATTTTACCGCGCCGGAATATGCAGCTGAGTTCCGCAGGTTTACCGCCTGGTTGCCGCAGTATGGGCAGGCCTTATCATTCATTGCCTCGGGCCCGAATGAGGATAATTGGCAATGGACGCGGGGATTTTTTGAGGCGATCGCTCAAAAGGACAAAGATCTATTCAACTCGATCTTTGGTTGGGCGCTGCACTATTATTCCTGGAATCTGAGCCGAGGCCGCACCCAGGACTGGGATGCTGGCAAAGGCGATGCGATCAAATTCGACGTGCAGGATTGGTACGAAGCATTGCACGAAGGTTACCGGCTGGAATCTCTCATCGAGGGCCACTGGCAAGCGATGGGTGAGTTTGACGCCGCGCACCAGGTAAAGCTGGTGGTCGATGAATGGGGTCCGTGGTATCGTCCCGGCAGTGGACTTACGGCGGGAGACTTCCTTGAGCAGACCCCAACGCTGAGAGATGCCCTGTTCAGCGCCATGACCCTCGATATCTTCAACCGCCATCCGGAAAAGGTCACTCTTGCCAGCCCCGCGCAGCTGATCAATTGTCTGAACAGCCTTTACCTCGCTCACGAAGATAAATTCTGCGTGACTCCGGTCGGCCACGTTTTCGGAATGTATAGCACCCACCAGGGCGGTCAGGCGGTACGCACCATCATCTCAGCCCCAAATATCCACTATGCGCGTGATGGCCAGACGACGCCGTTTTGGGGATTGAAGGGTTCCGCGTCGGCGCGCGGCAAGGATTTGACGCTAACGCTGGTGAATCCCAGCGTGAACGAAATCCGGGAGACGGAGATCACAGTACGAAGCGCCACCATCAAGTCGGGGACGATAACCGTGCTCACCAATTCCGATCTTCACGCTCACAATACTTTCGATCGCAAAAATGAAGTCACTCCTCAGATCAAGGATCTGCAATCGACGGGCAGTGCGATCACGGCTCAAATCCAACCCGCTTCGGTTACCAAGTTGGAGTTAAGCCTTGAGTGAATATGAGTGACAGTAAAGATAAATACAGCGCAAGCGAAATACTCAAAAAATAATGCTGCTCAAGAAACCTGAACCCTGCCGAATCCTTTTCACCTTTGCGCTGGCGCTGTTCCTAACGGCCGCGAACGGCGCACTCTTCGCGCAGGCGGCACCCACGGCTCAAACAGCGCCCTTTGTGATGGTGAAGTGGGAAAAGAAAATCATGCCCAACCACACGGTTCCGACCCTTCAAGCGGTGATCAATCCGATGCTGCAGCGGGGATCGCCCATTCATGATGCTGCCCTCGATGCCCTCCACAACCTGGGGGCTGACTATGTTCGTTACGCATTCTGGTTCCCATATCCGAAGATGGCGGTTGCGGAGTTGCGCCCGCCCGAGCCAGATCAGACTTTCTGGGACTTCCAATACATGGACCCGCTAGTCGACGATTTTCTCCGCGCTTCCGATGGACATAGCAGTGTCTTCAGTTTCAGTACCATCCCGCAGTGGATGTTTACCACTCCCAAGCCAGTCGTGTATCCCGACGATCCCCATCAAGTTTTCTGGGACTATACGCAAGGCACCCAACTCACCAACGTCCAGGCGATGGCCGACTATTATGCACGGCTGGCCGGTTGGTACACACAGGGTGGTTTCACTGACGAATTGGGCAAGTTCCACGCTTCCGGCCATCATTTCGACATCCGCTACTGGGAGGTCTTCAACGAGATCGACGGAGAGCACGACACCAGACCGCAGGACTACGTCGACCGTTATGACGCGGTGACCCAGGCGGTGCTCAAGGTTGCGCCGCAGATGAAATTCGTGGCCCTCGCGCTGTCGAACCCCTCCGAGGCTCCGCGAATGTTTTCTTATTTTCTGGACGCGAGAAATCACAAGCCGGGCGTGCCGCTGGACTACATTTCGTTTCACTTCTATGCCACGCCGACGGCAGATCAAACGCTCGATGACTGGCAGTACACTTTTTTTGACCAGGCCAGCGAGTTTCTCGCAGTCACGCGTTACATTCTCGAAATTCGTGATCGCCAGTCGCCACTGACCAAAGTCATGGTCAACGAGGCCGGTTCGATTCTGGCGGGCGATATGGTTCAGGGTGAACCCAATCATGTCGAAAAACCGATTCCTGCCGCCTACTGGAATCTTAGTGGGACGCTCTATGCCTATCTCTATATCGAACTGGCAAAACTTGGCATCGATTCCGTGGGCGAGTCGCAACTGGTCGGGTATCCATCTCAGTTTCCCAGCGTCAGCATGATTGACTGGACAAACGGAAAACCCAACGCACGCTTCACCGTGCTGCAGTTGCTCAAGAACAATTTCGGCCCGGGAGATGACCTGGTTGATACCACGATAAAAAGCAATGGTTCGCTGGCGGAGTCCGATGCTCTCGATGCGCAGGCTTTTGTTCGCGACGGCCACCGAAAGCTGGTGCTGATTAACGAACGAAATCGTGAAGTTACAGTGGAGCTTCCGAAAGAATGTGTAGGGGCTTCGATCCAGAGCATCGGAGGAACGTCTCCAGACGTCGTGAAGCAGAAAGTTGGGGAGGCAAAAGTCTCTCTGCGACCCTTGTCCGTTTCCGTTATTGCTTTGAACGAGTGACCACGGGCCACCATAGCGAAAATTCAGGACGCCGAGCGCCCAATCGGTAGTAGAATGCTGCGGTTTGTACTCTTGGTGCGGCCAGCGAAACCAAGTCCGTCAGCCCCAAGAGATTTTCCCCAGAGGATAAATCCATGAGGTTCTGTCGGCATTTCTCGATTCGCCTGCTGCTGCTGGCTGTCGTAGCAGTCGCATTTCAACCTCGCCCCTCCTACGCACAGGACTCTACTGACGTGCCGCCCATCCCTAAGCGAATCGTGGGCGACTACGGCTATTGGAGCAGGACCCAGACTCCTCCTTACGGCGCGGCCCAGATTCCGTATAACAAGTTGACCCACATCAACCATGCCGGCGTATCTTTCAATGCGGATGGCGCATTGAGCGTTCCCCAAGGTTTTCTTGAACCCCAGCTCATTACCTTGGCACATGCAAACGGGGTCAAGGTCCTTCTGCTGATCGGCGGCGACTTTCCCGGGGTTGAGGCCAACGGCACCCTTGTCACCTTGATCGAGGAACTCACGGACTTCGCTACAAAGCACGGTTACGATGGTTTCGACATGGACTGGGAGTATCCGGAAACCGCCGGGGATCGTGACTTTTTTGTACAACTTATGGCGGGGCTTCGCGAGACGAACGCAGATTACGTTCTATCCATCGACGCGGCGCCCTGGGGCGGATACGGTTACGATATGTTTCAACTGCAACAATCGATCAACTACTTCAACATCATGATGTATGACTGTGCCGGGCCCTGGACCGATGACGGCCAGCTCAATTCTCCAATCATTTGGGACTGGCACGATCCCCAACCCTGGGAGTGCCAACCCGGTGGCAGCGACCAGGATGCCGCCTGGATATTTCTTCATGAGGTCTCGCCACAGCAATTGAACATGGGGACGCCTTTTTATGGCTATGTCTACACCAACATCAACCAGCTATTCGGAGTGTGTCCGAACTCGTTGAATAACCAGGACGGGAACTGCGATAACACTGTCTTGACGGAGAACTACGCGCCATTCATCAAGAATCGTCTGAACCAGAATGGGTGGGAGACACTCCGTGATCCGATTGCGATGGTTCCCTACATGCTGAAAACCGATGGCTCGAATGGCTTCATCACCTATGACGATCCGATTTCGACCTACCTCCGGGTTTCCTACTCCGATTACAGTCTCGGGTTGGGTGGTACTTTCATGTGGTCTCTCGACGCTGACTACGACGGCCACGGCCAGGACCTGCTGGACGCGATGTATCAAGCGACGATGAATCAAGGGAAATAGCCCGGGCCGAGACGCTCGAAATCTAGATTCAACATTGTGAAAAAGCGACGGGAACCCAGGTCAAGCTGATGCTCTGACGATTGTTCAGAGGGCGAGGCCGGTCACGCTTACCCACGCCTACATGGCCTGTAGGCTACCCAGGTTCATGCAGAGCGAAACTATCCTCCTGTTCAACATCGGTTTCTTGGTGAATGCCAAAAGGAATGCGCCAAATGCCAAGCGGTAATCGCCTCTGGCCAGACAGATCGCACTCGAAGCGATAGGTGGGACCGAAGAAGTCGCAACAGCGACTCCGACGGACGCTACACTAAGCCCATGAGTGATCCTCGGATAGGCTCCGGCCGCGCCACCGCGCTGCTTACTGACCTATGGTCTGACCACGTGCCAGGACGACTGTCCCACCGTCTGGTTTTGCGAGGCGCCGAGTTCAATCTGTCGTAATCGCACTTACGCTGATTATCGTTTTTCCCTACCTGCCCGGCTCAAGGTCTTCTGCGTTCCGCGCCGTCTCGATTTTTCTAGGAGCGCTGGTTTCGCTCGGTTCCACCTCTGCAGCATCAAGAATGCTCCGGCTTGCAGAGCGCAGTATTACTGCGCTCTCAACGTTGCTGAACAAGAGGAAAAGCTATCGGCCTTCGCTTGCAGTTCCGCCCACCGTGCATAGAGCGTGTCCAGATCGTTTTGCGCCGCTTCCATTTCGGCGTGAGCGGCAACTAGCCTCGCTCCGTCGCTGGCAATCGCAGGATCTTCCAGGGCGGCACGTTTAGCTTGTAATTTCTGCTCCGCTTCGGCAATGCGCCCCTCAATGCCGGCGTATTCGCGTGCTTCCAGGTAGGAGAGCTTCTTTGGCGCTTGTACTTGCGAAGCGGATGAATCGATAATCGGCGACGATGAGGGCTTGGTCTGGTTCCGGCCATGCTTGCGTTCTGCTCGCCACGTTTCCCATTGGCTATAGTCCGCAAAGCTTGCTGCACCGCCTTGTCCATCCACGGTAAGCCCATCGAGGCCAAGCACGATAGTCGAGACGCGGTCCAAAAGATAGCGGTCATGCGTGACGAGAACGAGAGAACCGCGGAATTCGAGCAGGCTCTCTTCGAGGATCTCCAGGGTTGGGATGTCGAGGTCGTTGGTGGGCTCATCCAACAAAAGAATGTCGGCGGGCTGAAGCATGAGCTGAGCGATCAGCACGCGGGCGCGTTCCCCTCCGGAAAGCCGCTCGACGGGTTGGTCGAGTTGTTCGCCGCTGAAGAGGAATTTCGCCGCCCAGGATGCGACGTGAACCACGCGATCCTGATAGACAACTGAGTCTCCTTCGGGAGCAAGCGCGCGGCGCAGGGTGAGGTTCATATCGAGCTGGCGGCTCTGGTCGAAATAGACCGTGCGCAACCAGTCGGCGCGGCGAATTTCCCCGCGAGTGGGAGCCACTTCACCACGCAACATGCGCAAAAGCGTCGTCTTGCCGCTGCCATTGGGCCCAACCACGCCGGCACGCATTCCAGCGGAAACGATGAAGTTCATGCCTTCGAATAATTTGCGACCCCCGATTTCGCAACTGACGTCCTGCAGTTCGATCAAACGCTTGGTCTTTCGCTCCGTCGCGGCGAAATCAATTTGCGCGCTGGCGGTGCGGGTTCTGGCATTCAAGCCGGCGAGTTCGCTGATCAGCTCGCCAGCCTTGTCGATGCGGGCCTTGGATTTTCGGGTACGCGCTTTTGCTCCTCTTCGGAGCCACTCAATCTCGGAATGGACCAGGTTTTCCAGAGATTCCTGACGCCTCGATTGTGCGTGCAGGAATTCTTCCTTCTTTTCGAGGAACTCGGTGTAGCTCCCGTGAACCCGCAGCAAACCCTCGGGATAGACGCGGCTCAGCTCCGCCATGCCAGTTGCAACATTTTCGAGAAAGTAACGGTCGTGGCTTACGATCACGCAGGCAAACTGCGCCTGCAGCAGATCTTCGAGCCACTCGATTCCGGCGAGATCCAGATGATTTGTAGGCTCATCGAGCAGCAAAACATCGGGCGATTGAACCAGCGCCTCGACGATCGCCAGACGCTTCTGCCAGCCTCCGGATAATGAGCCCGCCTGTGCATCGAGATCTTCAAGTCCTGCCCGGCCCAAAGTCTCCGCAAAGTGGGTTCGGTGCCCGTCGGCTGTTACCGAGCGCTGCATCGCGCTCTCGACCACCGATCGGACTGTGGCTCCGGTTACGAACCTCGAATCCTGTTCCACATAATTAAGTTGCAATCGCTTGCGGACGGCAACGTTGCCGGTATCGGGATGCTCCGTTCCCCCCAGAATCCGCAGCAGTGTGGACTTTCCGGAGCCGTTGGGACCGATCAGGCCAATGCGGTCGCCCTCCGAGACCGTGAACGATACGTCCTCGAACAGCGGCTTCGCTCCGAACGATTTTGAGATTCCTTGTGCGTTAATGATCGGCGGCAACGGCTACGCTCCCCTATTTTGAGGTTATCAAGGAAAGCCGCCGTGTGCGGAGATTCAAGCGCTGGCCCAAGCTAGCTCGATCCAAGCAAACAAATCTCGTGGGCCAGCCCCGTCCAAGCTCAGCTTGGGCGGGGTTTTTCTGCCGGAGACCGCACCTTCAGCGTCAGAAAAGCTCCAGCCTGCTCGCGTTTGCGGGCTGTCCATTGAGACTCGATCTCAAACATCCCCGCCTCGCCTGTAGCGTAGTGGCGAAAGCTGCTCCAGGCCCAACCCTCGGGGCGTGATACCAATCCCCGCTTCACTGGATTGCGATGAATATAACGCAATTCTCAACGAACTTGCGCTCACTCCAAACGTTGAAGTTGTAATATCGCGCTTCCCAAAATGAATCCTCGCCTCGCAAGGCGAGCCGACGCGCCACACCAGGTTTCAGAGATTGCACGGTACTCGCCAAAGTGCCGCACTCGGGTTCATTCAGCAGCAGGTGAACGTGTTCGGGCATCACCACGTATCCGTAGACGCAATGACCGTAGTCACGCCGAACTCGTTCCAGCGCGTTCACGAAGGTATCGCAGGCGTTCGTGTTATCGAAATTCTGCCTTCTCCGATAACAGCTAAAAGTTAGGAAGTGGACTTGGCTGGTCTCTTGAAATCGCTTCAGTCCCCAGGGCATGGGACAACCGTATTTTCGTTTCTGGATCGAGTCTGTGACGAGTGAACATCCCCCGCCCAAGCAAAGCTTGGACGGGGCACCCTCGTGGTTCATCTTGCAGGACTAGGACCTTAGCCCGGGCCAGCAGCCGTAGCGATACGGCGCAGGTGGAACGAACGGGCACTCTGAGTTACTCCAAGCAGAGGCCCGACCCGGATAAAATGGGAGCATGGTAACTATAATCACAGACGGCATATCCGACGAACAAAAAGCCACAGCAGAATTCAAATCTGCCTGTCGAGACATGTTGACTCAATTGACTGCGCCCGGATTCGCGCACGTGCTTTCTTGTCACGAAGCCGCGCATCTTTCCTATTTTAGGATACTCGGTACAAAGAATTATCAAGCGTCGCCTGCCAGACTTTTCTATGATCCCGCCATACGCGACTATTCTGGGAGTATGGCAACAGTTCGAATTCTTGATATGGATCCCGTGACAAACGGCAGCAAAGTCATGGAATGGCTTGCGAAAGTGGCTTGCGCCCACGCTGCAGGCGGTGTTGTTGCGCGTAGGTTAATGTCTGCGACGGGTGGCCCGTGGCTCGACCCTACGGGCGGAGATCAAAATGACAAAGAGAATCTCAACGGCGTTTGCAAAACCTTCACTGCTGGTGGTATTCCCATTGACGCGGACAAACTTTGGGAGGCGGCGCAGGATTCAGTGCTTCAGGATTTAAAAGAATCCCTTGGCCGGTTGCCCGCTATCGAGGAACTCGCCGCAGAGCTTAGGCCCAAACTAGGGTTATAGGTTCAATAGGTGAGGGGACTATGCGGCGTTGACAGTGCGCTTCGTCTCGTTCTGCGACAAGGGCAGTCGCATTTGTCGGCTTCGGCTAATGATTGCTGACGTAACTTCGATCCAAACGCCGATGCCAAAAAGGATCAGACCGTATCGGACTACACCCAAGAGATACTGAGTCATCGTCTCCTCCTCACAAGAAATTCACGGGCCATAAACAGGTAGCGAAGCGTTACATCTAAAAGTTTGACAGTTATTCCTCCAAAATCAACCTTTTCCAATGCTATGCCGAATGCCAAAAGTAATCCACTAGCCCATAATATTTTGTTGACAGAAAGGGGCAGCGGGTGGCCAGTGTCCACGTCTCTCAACAAATCTATCGGATAGAATACTAAGACCAAGACGGCAGCTTCGCGGAGAAAATCCCCGATCAGTCTAGCTACGGATTTGCTCTGTTCATCCAACTCTAGGGAAGAGAGAACAGAGTCACTTTCAGCCTCGCCCTGTCAATTGTCAAGCGCCCTGCCCAAAAACCCCCTATCCTGCCTAAAAAGTCATCAGTTTTGGGGGGGGTAGTGGGCAAGGCCAAGGGGGGAGGGGGTAGGGCACAGGAACACCAAAATTGGCGCCATCTCAACCAGACGGGGTCGGGCCCCCCCGCCTGGTATCGGAAAAATTTATTTCAATAGGAAATCCATCTTGCTACACAAAGACCTCGCCCGGCAGAGCGGTCAACGTCCGCGAAGCCAGTGTGTTCTGCACAATGCGTTGGGGTTGCTCCACGGCGGAGGAGTCCACTTGTTTGCGCTCGATCCGCAACTTCAGGGTGCGTTCAATGTTTCGCAACTCGATCACTTCCGCGCCAGCAACCAGCGTGGTGGCTCGGCCCCGCGCCCCGGCACGTCCTGTACGGCCGACGCGATGAATAAAATCTTCCGCAGTCTTCGGCACGTCGTAGTTGATGACGCAGGCCACGTCGTCCATATGCAAGCCGCGCGCAGCAATGTCGGTCGCCACCAACACCTGAATTTCTCCTTCCTGAAACCCTCTCAAAGCCTTGTTGCGCTGGGTTTGCGAGCGGTCACCGTGGATCATCGTTGCGTTAAAACCATCCCGCGCCAGCGATTTGGCAATTCGCTCGGCGCCCCGCTTGGTGCGGGCGAAGATCAGCGTCTGGCCGGATTCCTCATAGAGCAACTGCCGCAGGATGTCCATCTTCTCCGCAGGCCGCATTTCGTATGCGGTGAGTTGTACGCTCTCGGCCGGCTTGAGCACCGACCCGAGCGCCACGCGGACCGGTTCGCGCATGTATTCGTGCACCAGATGAGCCACAGATTGCTCCATGGTTGCCGAAAAGCACAAGGTTTGCCTGCGCGTTGGAAGCATCGCCACGATCCGCCGGATGGCGGGCAGAAATCCCATATCCAGCATGCGGTCGGCTTCATCAAGAACCAGCAGTTGAATGCCGCGTAAGTCCGCCAGGTTGCGATCGATGAAGTCTTGCAGACGTCCCGGAGTCGCGATGATCGGCCCACGGCTATTCCGAAGGCTGTGTATCTGGGCATTCTCCGACACGCCGCCAATTACTAGCGCAGCTTTCGGCATGTTCTTGCCGCGCAATTGTTCGTATTGCTTGTGGACCTGCATAGCCAACTCGCGCGTTGGCAGCAAAATCAGGGCAGTCGTCTGCCGGGAAGGCTCACCCTGTAGCATCTCGATCAAGGGAATCAGAAAGGCGAGTGTCTTGCCCGTGCCGGTCTGTGCGGTCCCGATTACGTCTTTGCCCTCAAGAGCCGGAGGAATGGCGCGCTCTTGGATCGGGGTTAAGGTTATAAATTTAGCTGTTGCCAGCTTCTGCTGCAATGCAGAAGAAAGTTGCAGTTCTGAAAATGTAGTCATTCGATTTTGTTTTTTCTGAAGAGGTCCTGGTCGTCACACACTTGGACACACGCCGAAGCGCCTGGACCGCTCACGTTCAATTTTGAATTTGGCGCTGAGTAAAACGGCGGGCAGGAAAAGCGGAGATAAAGCTGGTCCAACTGAGAGACCACCGCGAGAACGAGCAAACCGAGTAAAAGCGTCAGAATCATTATAGCAGAAGCGGATTTGCATCTTCTTCTTTCGCGTTTCGGAACAACGACAGTGTCATCCGAGCGCCTCGGGCACCCGTGATCCCAAGATCATGGTGTCGTTGCCGTGTGGCGTTATGAACTTCGCTGAGGGAAGGGAAGCGGTCGAATGCCTGCGGACCGGGGCAGATAGGTCGACGTCGTGATAACAACGCACCGCGGCATAGAGAGAGCCCGGATGCAAACTTGCATTCCAAACTGTGCCAGCGTTTTTCAGTGGCCAGAGTGTTTGCGAACCGCGATCAATGAGACCTGCTCAAGCCCCGGGTAGTGATCTTCTTCATCGGCTTTGCGCTCCGTCGGCGCAATCTGCTGGATCGTGGTTCGCGCCGGCATTACGGCGCCGAAATACTGCGCGTAGACTTCATCAAAAGACTTGATATCCGACAAATCGTCTAAATAGATAGTCGTGGAAACAACCTCGTCGAAATTCATGCCAGCTTCTTCCAGATTGTCCAGCTGATTGCGCATGCTCTGGCGAAGCTGGTGGGGTGTGGTGGTCGCGTAAATCCCGCCGTGCGGCCCAGGAATAAAACCATCTTTTGCCGAGCAATACAAAGTATCGCCGGCAAAAACACAGGGGCTGGCAGTGGGGCTGGGCGGCATATTTTTCGGGCGAACGGCTTTGCGCTGATTCAGGTTACGCACGGCAACGCCGGTGTATTCAATCTGCGCGCCGCCAGGAAGACTAGTTACCTCAATCGTTGCGCGCGCTGGCGTATTTCCGAACTCAAAACGCTGTGCGTAATGCTGGTTCATAACCCGCGACGGAATTGCCGAAGTCAGATACGGATTCACAAAAACCATGTTTGCGAGTTCAAGTCCGGCCGCCTTCGCAACCGCCTGCATGCGGTCGAGCGCCAGATCAACTTGTGCCGCCGGATCGTCTGGAACTTTGCCGGTTTCGGGATCGCTGCCGCTCATGCTTGATATGAACAGACGATCGTGCGTAAGCATGCCAGGGGAAGCGGCTTCGTTGTGATTGTAGTGTGGCGGATAGACAGGGCGCCGTTCGGCCAGATCACGAACGGCGACCGCGCTGATCTCAATCGCCGATTCGGGAACTCGAGCCACCCCGAGCACGGCACGAGCCGGTGGATTCTTCGGGAAGTACTCTCCGAAGACCGCGTTCATCTCCTCATATTTGCCGATGTCCTCCATATACACTTGCGTATAAACGATGTTCTTCATTGTTAAACCGGCCGACTCAACGATGCTCTTGATATTGTCGAGCGCCTGACGAACCTGCGCAGAAAAATTTGCGGGTAAGCTGCCATTTGCGCGCTTAGGCCCCTGTCCCGATATATAGACGTAGTCTCCCACATCGACTGCCGGCGAGTAGAACCGACTAGCATGACCCAAATTTTGCGGAACGATCGCCCGCAGTTGTGCCTGCGCGGCGCCGGGCGCTGAGAACAGAAGTAGAGTCAGTAAGAGTCGCATGGGAACTTTTTTAATAATTCGTCGCATGATCGCGCGCTTTCTAATTCTACGCAGCAGATTTCTTGCGAGCAGCACTTAGCACGGCGCGCAATCTTTGCCCGGCGATGATTTCCTCTCCCGGCCTGATGGTCATGGAAACCAATTCAATGCGGTCGGGCTCTTTGTTTTCCTTTCGATTCGGATTGCCCTCGCGAACCGCAGTCACCAGGCTGGGATTATCGTTGCCGAGCACTTCAATTACTGGATTGCTCGCTCGCAACTCCTGCACACAATCGGAAACGCTGAATCCCCACGCCTGCGTATCCCACGAGACCCGCAGCGTCGGATAGCGATTGCCATCTTCAGGAATATAAATGTCTGTTTTTATGCCGGGCACCGTATCAACCAGCTTGCGAATTCGGTCCACGCGGCCATTCCATTCCGCGTAGAGTTTTTTCGGGTCGAGAGACAGCCATGTCTCGAGCGCGGTGAGGCATCCGATAATTTCTTCTTTGCCGACTTTCATGGGCCGGCACACGGCGCCTTCGCGCGGATTGCAATTCATCAGAGCTGCTTTAACCAGGTCTTTTCGGCCCAGAAGCAGGCCGCTGCATTGCGGCCCGCACAATCCCTTGCCTCCGGAAAAGCAGTAAAGGTCGATCCCCATTTTGGCGTAGAGCTTGGCATTATCGGCAGGCGGAATGCCGGCGGCGTCATCCAGCAGCAGAGGAACTTTATGTTCTTTCGCAATCGCAAGTTCGCGTTCCAGTTTGTCGCCCAGATCTGTGGTATAGATCATCGCCGTGTTTTCGTTGATTGCGTTTGCCAGTTCTTCCGGTGAATAGACCAGAACCAGTTTCGCTCCTACCAATCGAATGGCGCTATCGAAGGCGCTACGGCCGCCTACCATAATCACTTCATGTTTCAAGCCGGTCGTGTCGGGAAGTTGCCATATATATTTGTCGTCGTTGCCCGCGATGCATGCAGCCGTGGCAGCGGCCATTGCACCGGCCGCGCCTGAAGTCACGATGCCCGACTCAGCGCCCGTTAATTCCGACAAGCGACGGCCGACCCCGTGCTGCAGATCAAACATGTTGACGAAATGTTGCGCCGCCTCGACCTGCGCCTGCCGTACTTCAGGAAATTCGAGCGATCCACTGAGATAAGTCCATGTGCCTCGGCAATTGATCACGGTCTTGACGCCGAGCCGAGTGTAGACATTTTGTCGCGGATCTTTGCCCACAGCCGTGGCCGCTTGCGCATAAAGCTCGCGCATTGCGATCTGGCTCAGCAGCGGGGCGGCCGCCAGCAGTTTCACGAACGATCGCCGGCTAGAATTTTGCGTACGCATTGAACCTCCTTCGTCGCGTTTTCTCGTGTTCAGTCAATTCGGATTCAGCGGGCCATGCCTTCGCGCAACATCCCCAATGCAAACGGGTCCCGCGCTAATCTTCATCTTTCGGCAGCGGAACCTGCGAGCGCACCGCAAGGATGTAGGCCTTGGCTCCCGGCTTATTCTGGTTGTAAAAACCCACGGTGCAGTTTTGCCGGAAGTAATAAGCGTCGCCCGCTTTCGCTGGATGGCGGCCTTCGATGCCGTCCATTCCGCCGCCCGCCACCATTACTCCCTCGCCCTGAAGCACCAGATAAATTTCTTCCGCAGTTTCATGATGGTGAGGGAAGTTCGTGCCGCCGGGTGCAAAGTCCATCCAAAAAAAGCTGGTTACTACATACGCCTCATCAAGGGCGTCGCGCGTTCCAGTCCGCGGCCCCAGCAGCAGCTTGTAGAGAACCGATGTCGGATGTCCTTCAACATTTTCCTCTTTTACATCATCCATATTCACAATTTTAGGTTCAGAAGCTGGCGCGCCGATTGATATGGACGATGGGATCTTGAACCCCATAATCAACACTTGCATCTCGCGGTCGGAACTGTTTCCGATCGAATGCTTCACTCCCGGAGGCAGGTAAGTGAAATCGTTCGCGCGCATGGCATACGTCTGCGCACCATAATGAAGATAGCCTTTACCTTTGAGAACGAAATAGATATCTTCTTCATGATCATAGAGCGTGCTCTGGCAACTACCGTGGGCGTCGAGCGTGACTTCCTCAAAACGAGAAACACTGACCAGGCTTTGGCTCTGTGAATCGCCCTCTCCGAAGATTGGCTTATACCGGCAAGCTATTGCTGAAAGGTCGCCGCCCGTGTTCAGAGCCGGGACGTAGCGATGCAACCAGGTGGGTTCGACTTTCCACTCCTGAGCAGAGAGAGAAAATGAGAGCAGCACCAACGGCAGCAAGATTCTCAACTTGGTTCCCAGGTAAGAAGTACTGAAAAGATTTGGCCCACTTGGTATACCACAGAATGCACTTGACGCAAATCGAGATATTTCGTTTTATTGGGTTTCGTTTCGTTTTGGCCGGGACTGTGATTGAAGCTTGAGATCGGGCGCCTGAGCCAGGGCAGAGAGATGGAAACGGCACGCATGGTAACCTCAATTCCGGCTTTGCGGAAAGGGCCTATGAGACTGCATTTTTCCGTGGCGAATTCGATGCGACGTGTCGCTGTTGTCTGTTTCATGATCTTCGTTGGCGCGGCAGCACCTTCGGCTCAGGCCGCACAACCAAATTCTGCCCAGTGTCGCGTCGAACCCGTGGAATACAAGGGCTGGCATGCGCAACAGCTCTCGAACAAGTGGGTGCAGTTGTTCGTCGTGCCGCAGAACGGCGGGCGACTGATGCAGGTCACCTTCGCCGGACATGCCTATCTTTTCGTGAACCCTGAACTTGCCGGGAAGTATTTGCCACCGACCAACGGCAAATGGTTCAACTACGGCGGCGACAAGCTCTGGCCTTTGCCTGAGGGAAACGACGACGAACAGCATTGGGTCGGCGACTCCGATGTGCTGGATGACGGCCTATTTTCCTTTCGAAAACTTTCGGAAGGAAAACAGTGCGAAATCGAGCTCACCGGCCCGGCCGATCCTCAGACCGGAATTCAATATCAGCGCACGATCAGCATCGATGCCAATTCTCCCCGCATCCGTTTTCATGCAACCATGAAGAACATCACCGGCCACCTTGTCGAATGGTCGATGCAGTCTGTGTCGCAATACAACACTGCTGATCCATCGTCTCCTGCCGGGTTCAACCATAATTTCTGGACTTTCACGCCAGTAAATCCATCGAGCAGTTACCTCAATCGCTATCATGTGCGGTTCGGCCCAGCGCAAAATTCTGCGGTATCGGTGAGAGACGACGGATTGTTTACTGTGCACTACGTGCACATGGCTGCCGAGCTTTGGCTGGACTCGACCGATGGCTGGCTGGCCGTGGTCGATGGCACCAGCAAGTACGCGATGGTCGAGCGATTCGAGTATGAGGCGAGTAAACCATATCCCGGAAAAGCTTCCGTCATTTTTTGGACCAACGGTCCTGAAATGCGATTGAGCAGCGATGGCGTGCCTTCCCTGAGCGCCGACGCCGATGCCACTCCAACCTACCTTGAAGCTGAAATCAACAGCCCGATGTGCCGCTTGCGCCCCGGCGAGACGTGCGACCTCGACACCGAATGGTTTCCCACACGAGCGGGAAGCGAATTTTATGGCGTGAAAGATGCCGGCATCGTGATACGTCCGTTGCAAAGCACTCTTCTGGAAGGCGGAAAAATTAGGCTTTCCGGTTCGTTTGGAGTATTTTTCTCCGGTCGTCTAATCGCTCATTTCTACGACGAGCACGGCGCAAATCTCGGAACCGTGCGCGTTGCGGAGGTGAATCCGGCCGAACCGGTTCTGCTTGAAACTGAAGTCGTACCTCCGGCAAAACCCGCGCGAATTTCTCTTCACGTCGAAGATGAAAACGGTGTTGATTTCGGCTCCCTGCAGGAAGTGCGCGTGAGCACGGGGTCAGCTAATCAGGGCGACCACTGAGCCAATCATCGAAATGACCGCGTGCTTCAAAACTTTCATTTTCATGTTCTTGGTGCTCTCAGGCAGTGGCCTGCTCATCCAAGCGCAGCAATCGCTATCTCCGATCACGGCTGTTTCTGATGTAAGCGACAAAGACTTGCTGGCGCAGCCTGTCGGCGCCAATTGGATTTCTTACAACGGCGACTACACCGGACGCCGATACAGCGCTCTGTACGAGATCAACGTTGCAAACGTTGCCCGGCTTCGCGCGTCATGGGTTTTTCATCCCGGAAATTCGCAGAGCCTCGAAGCCACGCCGGTGGTTTTCAACGGCGTGATGTACATTACATCCGCCAACGACGTCTTCGCTCTCGATGCGCGAACCGGACGCACGGTTTGGCACTATCAGCGCCCAGTGAGTTCAGGGCTGCTCGACGACGCCGCAGCGCATAAAAATCGCGGCGTGGCTGTGTGGCAGCATTTTGTTTATTTGGAAACCGATGATGCCCACTTGCTCTGTCTCGACGCGCGCTCCGGCGGGCTGCGATGGGATATCGAATACGCCGACAAAACCAAACACTACGGCGCGACCAGCGCTCCGCTGATTGTGAGGGGATCAGTCATCGTTGGGACATCAGGCGGCGATTCCGGAGTGCGCGGATTTCTCGCGGCCTACGATGCAGAAACTGGAAAATTGAAGTGGAAGTTTTGGACCATCCCCGGCCCAGGAGAATTCGGATCTTCGAGTTGGCCCGGCGATGCATACTTACATGGCGGCGGCACCACCTGGATGCCGGGTACGTATGATCCGCAGCTAAATACGCTGTATTGGACGACCAGCAATCCTGCTCCCGACTTCGTTGGCGATCCTCGCCCCGGCGATGATCTTTATACCGATTGCGTTCTGGCGCTCGTTCCAGACACGGGAAAGTTGAAGTGGTATTTCCAATTCACTCCGCACGATCTGTATGACTACGACGCGGACGAAACGCCAATACTCGCAGACGTGCAGGAAAACGGTGCGAACCGTCACCTGTTGTTGCAGGCCAATCGAAATGGATTCTTCTATGCTCTCGATCGCACGACTGGCCAGTTCCTGCACGCCACACCATTCTTGAATAAATTGACTTGGGCAAAGGGCATAGATCCATTGGGCCGTCCAATCGTTACCGGACGCATTCCGACTGCGCAAGGCGAACTGATCTGCCCTGGCATCGACGGTGCTACGAACTGGTTTTCGCCGGCATACAACCCCGAAGCTCGGCTTTTCTACGTGATGGCTCTCGAAAACTGCAACCTGTATTTCGCGAATCCGAAGCCATTCGTTAAAGGCCAGACTTACTACGACACGGGCACGAAGCTTCCGCCCGATGAGCATTCGCAGAAAATCCTGCTGGCTCTTTCCATCGACGATGGAAAACCTGCTTGGCGTTATCCGCAGGTTGGCCAGGGCGATTCGTGGGGTGGGGTTCTTACCACGGCCGGCGGCGTAGTTTTCTTTGGTGACGATGCGGGATCACTCGAGGCGGTTGATGCTGCGAACGGCCGTGCCCTCTGGCACTTCAATACCGGCCAGAAAATGCGCGCGTCTCCGATGACCTACGAAGTCGACGGCGTGCAGTACGTGGCTATCGCTGCAGGAAGTGATGTTTTCAGCTTCGCGCTTTCGCGTTGAGCACGAGTTCGAAAACTGTGCCGTTACCAGAACCGCCGAACGGCTGTCCCGTAGAGATTGCCGCCGTGTCAAAGATCAAGCTACCAGGGTATTTTCCGTTCCCCGTGCAAAAGCATAGAGCAACTTCCACACCCAACTGCCGTGATCTGCTGGCGTGAGCTGGAAAATCGTGCCAGAGCGCGGATGGCCGCCGCTTGGTGTCGTCCCATAAAGATTGCCGGCACTGTCCAGAATCACGCCGGCCTCAGGCTCCGTACCGTCCTCGTAGAGATCTTTCGTGCAAAAGCTGCAGAACAAAGTTTCAGTCCAGCCGTTAGTCGAAGGTATCAGCTCGAATACCGAACTGGCATTGTGAGCGCCGCCGGACCACGTCGCTTCGTAGAGATTTCTTGCAGCATCAATGACCAGCCCTGCGTATCCGGTGTCCGTAAGAGCAGAGTAGGGTATGTGGCCAAACGCCAGATTTCAACGGCAGCTCGAACCCGGTGCCATTGCCGCCGGCCCCACCCAAGCCAGTCATGCCAGGCATCGGAGAACTCGACGCCGGTGCCGAATGTGCCGAGTGCTTCTACGCAGGCAAGACTGATTCCAGTTAGAGACCTGGTGAGCGGCTTCTGATTGAAGGCCGCTCCTGGGGATGCACCGCTCTTGGAGGGGACGCCCCCGCGCGAACCGCTTCGCATCTCTCTCGTTTTTTTCAGTAGGCAACAGAAAATTCAACGTGGTCGAAAACGAACATCGACCGATGCCCTCCCCTAGAACACGGACAAAAGAGGGACAAGAGGAAAAGCGCAGATGGCTGGCACCCGTAAGTTTTTGATGAGGTTGGTTGCGGGGGGCGGATTTGAACCACCGACCTTTGGGTTATGAGCTAAACGATCAACAGCTAACTTGTTGTTGACACTACTGCTCTTACCCTCCCGCATTCTACAAATTCCTACCAGATTACCCCCATCTTTGTGTCCAAGTTGTGTCCAACTTTAATCCGCGCCGACGTTCGCCAAATCGTTAGAGCGGATAACGGGAGGAGACAAACCTGGAAACTCAAGATAATCACGTTGAACTATGTACGAGTGCCGTGGATATTCTCCATCTCGCCACTGATCCTGAGAGGCCCGAACGCGGAGGAGTCGCGAATGGGATCGACGAACCTCGACTCACAACTCGCCGCCTAGAGGAGCTTTGTAAACATCAAAGCTATCTCCGGCACGGACTCTCCGTTCCCGCTGCCCAACTTTCGTCTCTCATGGCACACGGAACTCGACCGTTCTCCCAACCAATATCGGTTACGCGTAGCGGCATCATCATTGACGGCTATGCTCGGTACGAATTGGCTCGCAGGCAAGGTCGGCAAACGATTCTCTGCCTCGAATACAACCTAGACGAGCAAGAAGCTCTCCGCTGGCTCGTTCAATCTCATGCGCCCTCCAGGGGACTGAATGGACTCAGCCGTTCGCTCCTTGCATTGGATCTTGAGCAACCCCTCCAGGAAGCAGCTCGCGAAAATCAACAAGAGGGCGGTCGTAGTAAGGGGTCGTCAAATTTGACGGAAGCTCAAACCGTGGATGTTCGGCCGAAGGTTTCCGCCATCGCCTCTGTCTCGTCCGGCAGCCTAACAAAGGCGAAACACGTGAAGTTCGCTCATCCGATGATTCAGGAGGCCGCTAATGTGGGCGAGATAAGCCTCCATAAGGCATGGCAGTGGAGCGGCTTATCCCCGCAACAACAGACCAAAAATTTGGAAGAACTTCGCAGTTGCAAAGGCACAAATCAGACCAGCCGCCGGCTGATCCAGAAGCACGTGGCAGAAATGTTTCCGACCCGACTCATCCAGCCCACGCTGGCTGATGTTGTTAAGCCTTTGATTCCAAGTGGGCTGGGGAAGCTCAGTTCGATCATCGTTTCGGAGATTGACGCACCGGGACAGATAGCATATTTCACCAAAAACGCTTTGCAGTCTCTAAGGGCAACGGAGGGAACCGGATGAACGATGTGAACTTGCTAAAAGAGATTCTGATAGCAACCAGAAAAATCTGGGATCGCCCCGGTACCCGCCTGGCGGTTCGCAAGAACTTTTCCGCTGTTATAGATTGTGGCACGCCGGCGCTGGGCTGGGAGGTATATGCCTCTCAGAATGAGCAGAGGCGCTGTTATCACCGCTGCAAATCACGATTTTGCCCTAGTTGTGGCTATCGAGCCACGCTCTTTTGGCTGGAATACCAAGAAGCGGCTCTCCCAGATGTTCAATACTCTGGTGTTGTATTCACGATGCCTCGTGAGCTCTGGAGTATTTTTAAAAGGAATCGTCATCTTCTTCACGATCTTCCAGTGCTAGGAGCTGAAGTAATCAAGCAATGGGTGAAGATGAAGTACGGAGCGACCCCCCTAATTCTG
Source organism: uncultured Acidobacteriaceae bacterium (assembly GCA_963784095.1). Lineage (GTDB taxonomy): Bacteria > Acidobacteriota > Terriglobia > Terriglobales > Acidobacteriaceae > Sulfotelmatobacter. The sequence goes on along the minus strand of CAWAQC010000012.1, from coordinate 66,852 downwards.
GTGGTGCCGCATACTTTCGGGGGAGATTTGAAGTTCAATAGCCATCTTCATATTTTGGTGTCCGCTGGGGCATTCCAAGAAGCTTCGGGATGTTGGATTCCAGATTGGCTACTGTTTAAGAGCGCCGTGATGCGAATGTGGCGATTCGCGGTAGTTAACCACCTCCGTCTCGCACTCTCAGCCGGTATCCTCAACTCTAATTTGAGCGGCTGGGATCTTCAATGCCTTCTTTCGGATGCTTATCAAAATAAAGCACGCGATTACTGGATTATTCACATCGACAAAATCGTGTCGAAGACGCATTTCTTGAAATATGCAGCTCGCTACGTGCGCCGCCCCCCAATTGCCAAATGGCGAATTCTAAAAATCGCTAATGGGGAAGTTGAATATGTCGCCAAGGATACGAAGCAGGGCGTACAAACGATAGCTAGGTGTACGCTTGACAGATTTGTGCGACTTCTGGCGGCCCAGGTTCCTGACAGCTATCGTCACGCGGTTCGCTATTTTGGGATTCTGGCTCCACGCGCTAGGGGGCGGATGTATGCTGCACTGTTTCTGCTCCTGGGTCAGGAGCAACGACCCCATCCGCAACGACTCACTTGGCGAGCCTCGGTTTTGAAGTACTTTGGAGTCGATCCGATGATCGACAGCTTCGGTCAGGAAATGCACTGGGTCCGATAAAGCGGGTTAGCCCGAGTAATGAGCAAACATTAGCAATCCTTCCTACTCACATCCCACACGATGAACGGCTTCCACACTCCCAAAGTTGAAACCGAGAATAACCCGCTCAAAACTTGGTTAGTGATCTCACTCTGGCGCTGCTAGACTCTGCTTCCTTAGAACGTTCGTTGTACAGCTACTCCGTGCATTCAAGAAAATGATTTTTGTTTTTCTTATAGTTCAAGCTCCAGCCTTTGTCCATCCATTCACGGCGGATTAACGCCCGTCCGTCCAGAATCGTTGGCGAGCGTTCATAGAATTACCGTTTCCGCCAATGATCAGTGAACAGCTGAGCGACGTGGAGGTCCTGTTGTTGTCTACCGGCGGCTATTCCAGCTTCGCGTATTCCGCCTTGGCTTCTTTCAGGATAGGGATCTCGGGGTCGGCATCCTTCCACAGTGCGAAGAAGCCTTGGTAGGCTTTCTTGGCTTCGCCGATGTTGCCGGACATGGCGTAGGCGCGACCCAGCTGGAGATGAGCCAGTGATCCCGTAACAAAATTCATAACTATACCTTCATGATCCAGCATTTTCTGGAACTCGGCGGCCGCGGCAGCGCCATTGCGCGCCACCAGGTAAGCTTGGCCCCTTTCGTAGACGGGATAGAGGTAATTAATGAATGACCCCGCGATACCCAATTCGTAAGCCTCGGCATTTTCCAATTGTGAAAGTGCTTTAGAGGAGTTGCCTTTCCTTAGTTCGAGGGCAGCGTTGATCGTCGGCAGCCAGTAGAGTTTCAACAAGCTATTCGTTGGATAGTCCTTCTCCAGTTCCTTAACCAGTTTCTTGGCTTTAGAATCGCCGATTCGAGCCAACGTGAGGGCCGCCACAATTTTCACATCTTTGCCCTGAGAAAGCGTCAATGCCGCGACGACTCCTCTCTTCGCCGCGGCGGTATCGCCGATTTCTGCCTCCCGCAGCGCTGAATTAATCTGCCAAAATGCAGCCGTCTCGTTGGAGCCGGCCTGTTGTGAGGAAGCCACCGCTCGTCGCGAGAGCTCACGCGCCTTGCTCAGCCGTCCGAAGTAAGCCTCCGTATCGGACTGCGTCGACAACAACTGGTCTTCGTCTCCGGGTCTGCCGGCGGCCCAAGCGAGCTGCTGCTCCATCTCCGTGTTATCGCGGCGAAGAAAGGCCAGAGTGTATATTTGTGCGCGCAAGTCAACGCTATCCTGCCCGCGTGTCAGCGCCTGATCGAAGGTGGTCTTGGCTTCGTCCAGCCGGTTCAGACACAGGTAGGTGAATCCCAAGTTTGGGTAAGCGCGGGTATCGGGTCCCAGCCGCACCGCATCTTTAATTTCTGCCAGAGCCTTTTCATGCTGTCCAATGTCGGCGTAGGTTATCCCCAAGTTGATGTGCGGAACTGGATCCCGCGGATAGCTGGCTATCCATTGTTCGTAAACTGGGATGTTCTTCTCCGTCTCTCCCGTCATGCGAAGATAAGTAGTGGTGATGCGCAGCCGCTCTCGTTCCGTGACCCGGTCCCGCAGGTCGTATGCCATGGTCGCATACTGTAGTGCAAGCGAGGGTTGATAGAGATTGGAGTAGGCTACCGCCAACGCGGTGTATGCCATCGGGAAATTAGGGTCGAGTTCAATTGCCCGCTTCAGGAAGGGGATGCTCTGCGCATTTCCCTTCTCACCTCTGATCTTCAGGCCCATGCTGTAGTTGTTTAGGGCTTCCAGGGAAGTTGTTGTGGCTTCGACCGGAGTTTCAAATTCTTTGACCGAGGGGAGAGACTCCCCTAACTTGGTCCGGAGCCTGGAAGACGCTTGGCTCAGGGCCTTTAGAACATCCTCTTCGGCGGTAGCCTCCGCCTGTTCTCGGGCTAAAGTTTCGCCGGTGCTACACGCAACGGCATTGAGATTGATAAGGTAAACCGTGCCCAAGCGTGAGATCGCGCCCCTGAGCAAAGCTTTGCTTCCCGTGCGCTGGCAGATCTCACGACCGACGTCGGCCGAGATTCGCTCGTCCTTCGGGCGGCCCATCATTCGCAGGGTCTCGCCCACTTTTCGATCGGGGAGCACATTCAGGAAAGGGGACTGTCCAAGTTCCACCGAGAGAGCCTGCCTTAGCGTGTCATTGAAAACGGCGTCTCCGGTCTGGTTGTCGAAGTCGGCAAGCACGACTGTGTCTCGCTCCGTTAGAGGCTTCGGCTTATGCGAATGATAGAAAAATCCACCTGCCACGAGCGCTGCAACCAGCAAAATGGGAACGATAAGCTTCCAGAAGCTCCTCATGTTTGCCGCAAAAAGTCCGCCTGCTGCGGTAAAGGCGCTGGCCGCCATCACCTCTCCACTCTCAGCTTCGTGCTTTAGCTGCTTCAGGTCAGCGCCCAGATCAGCGGCCCGCGCATAGCGCAGGTCACGATTCTTCCGCAGAGCCTTCGTGATAATCTCGCCAAGCCGGGGCGGAAGACTGGGATTCAACAATAGTGCCGATGGCGGCGTCTCATGCAGAATTGCGCCAGAAATCGCGCCCGAAGTATTTCCTTTGAAAGGCCGCACCCCGCTCGCCATTTCATAAAGCACGACGCCGAAGCTGAATAGGTCGGTGCGCGCATCAACTTCTTCGCCCCGCAACTGCTCGGGTGACATATACTCCACTGTTCCAACTGCAACTCCCGTCTGCGTCAACTGCTCTTGGCGCGTAGGTGAAGCTGGTGCAGCGCCCACCCAGGCACTGGCCGTAACCTCGCGCGCTACTTTGACCACGCCAAAATCCAATAGTTTCGCGTGCCCTCGCTCCGAAACAAAGATGTTGGCCGGTTTGACGTCTCTATGAATGATGCCATTGCGATGTGCCGCTTCGAGAGCCTCGGCGATCTGCGTTCCAATGTTCAGGACCTGCTCGATTTTGAGCGGTGCGGCGCCAATCAGGCTCTTGAGAGTCTGACCCTCCAGAAACTCCATGGCGATGAATGCATTGCCTTCATGCTCTCCTGTGTCGTAGATCGTACAGATGTTGGGATGGTTCAGAGCAGAAGCGGCTTGCGCCTCGCGTTCAAATCGGCTTAACCATTGCGGATCCCGGGCGAGATGGTCCGGCAGGAACTTCAGAGCCACAAAACGATGCAGGCGGGCATCTTCGGCCTTATAGACGATTCCCATGCCTCCGCCACCGAGCCTCTCTATGACGTGATAATGGGAGACGGTAGTGCCCACGAGGTTCGTTCTACCTTCTGGTCTTTGGATTTGGCTGGCAAAGAGTTTCCCTACGACCTGCAGTGCGGGCGACTCAATGAAATGCTCGGCCTGCTTCTCGTGAGTAAGCAACGACTCCACTTCGTGACGGAGCGCTTCGTCGTCCCCGCAGGAGTGTTCGAGAAATTCGGCGCGGCGGTTCTCGTCCACTTCCAAGGCGCGATGGTAAAGCTCTTCAACTCGACGCAAAACTTCGGGATTCACCTTAATTTCCTTCGTTCATCTCCCGCAGCAGCCAAACCTTGGCAAACTTCCAGTCCCGCATTACAGTTTCGACCGAAATCCGCAACACTTCGGCGGTTTCTTCCGTGCTCAGGCCGCCGAAAAATCTCAGTTCGACAACCTTGCTCTTTCTTTCATCCACGCAGGCCAGGGCCTTCAGGGCGTCATCCAGAGCCATAACGTCAGTGACGGGTTGGTTGCACACCGAGGGCGCTTCATCCAAGGACATTTGAAAGGCTCCTCCGCCTCTTTTCTGGGAGCCGCGAGAGCGGGCAAAGTCGATCAGGATGCGTCGCATCAACTGAGCGGAAATAGCAAAAAAATGAGCCCGATCTTGCCACCGGACGCCGCGGAAATCCACTAGTCGCAAGTAAGCCTCGTTGATCAGCGCCGTGGTCTGAAGCGTGTGCCCTTCATTTTCCCGAGACATGTAGCCATGCGCTATGCGGTGGAGTTCGTCGTAGACCATCGGGGTAAGATGCTTCAACGCAGCCTGATCCCCATCTCCCCAAGCTCGGAGCAGCTCGGTAATATTGCCCGAAGGAGGCGGATTCACAGCCATGGGCGGCGGAAAACGGACGTAGCATATCACAGTTCCGAGCCCCCTCCAACCGCCTCTCGGGCGTAAAGTTTGTCTCCAAACAACGCCAAGTTTTCGCGTCAATTCCCTGGTTCACTCATCCTCGCGCTCACAGAAATAGCTATTGACAGTTGCTGCGCTATTTTCCTAGGGACTTCTGACTCCTAGCCCAAATTTTCCCTCCGCCCGGTGACAGTTTCTGTCCGGTTCTTGCGCTAACTCAGATAGAAGGCCAAAAAGGACCCCGGTTTGTAGCCCATCGGAGCGGGTTCCAGAGTTTGGGTATGGTGAGGAGGACGATGAGACTTCGCTATAGCCGTTCTCGGCAACTTCCTCTGTGGCAGCCCAGCATTAAGGATGTAGAACACCCAGAATGAGAGAGGAGATAGCCATGGTGCGACGAATGTTACGAGTTGTAGTGGTCCAAGCGGCGTTGGTGTGTTGTGTTCCGCTAGCGCTCTGGTCGCAAAACTTGCTCTTGAACGGCAGTTTCAATAAGCCTGCGCCCGGCGTGCCTCCGGGTACTTTGGTTTCCTACACCGACCTGTGCAATGGACCGGGGAGTTCCGCGGCTGACTATTGGACGGTTTACGTCAACGGCTGCGCGAACATCTCCACCGAGCTATTGGCTTCCACTCTGCCGAACACTAAGGGTTACATGATCCATGTCACCACGACGGGTGAGGGCAGCGGAATTGTGCAATCGGCGACATTCTCCCAGTCAAACACGCTGACGGGCGCTTGGGTCTACATCAATAGCGGGTGCGTCTCCATTGGCACCGGTGACGGGGGTGACACCGGCATCGATGAGGCGACTTGCGAGACGGGACGATGGTTCCAGTTTTCGCGTGTGCCCAATGGCATAAGTCCGGCCAACGAGTTCATCGTCTATTCCGTCATCACTGCGGGAGCCGACTACTACGTCAAGAACGCCAGCATCGTGGTTGCGCCTTGAGTTGGGGTGCAGTCGCGGGTGGCGGGCCCTTCGCGGGGCCGAGATAAGCAAGTTTTGGGCGCAGGTTAAACCACAGTGAGGATGACTCCCATGAAAGCTCGCGTCTTGGCAATGATTGCCTTCGTCTGTTTCGTTCTGTCATTGGTGGCACAGAATTCCAGCACCAATTCAGCTTCTGTTTCTGTACCACCCGTCATCCAGTTTGCCAGCGTGGCAACAGACGAAAGCGGTGCAGCCGAAAGGATGAGAATCACTAGTGGCGGCAACGTCGGCATCGGCACTACCGCGCCCGACACGCTTTTCAGCGTTAACGGCAACGCCGACAAACCCGGTGGTGGCTCGTGGGGCACATTCTCCGAACGGCGGCTGAAGGACGTGGATGGAAGTTTCCGCTCCGGGCTCGATCAAGTGCTCAAGCTCAACCCGATTCTGTATCGCTACAAAGCCGACAATGCGATGGGCATTCACGATCAGGAAGAGCACGTTGGCCTGGTGGCGCAGGAAGTACAAAAAGTGATCCCGGAAGCCGTAACCGAAAACAGCAAGGGTTATCTGCTGGTGAATAATGATCCGATTATCTGGGCGATGCTGAATGCGATTAAACAGCAGCAGAAACAAATCGCCGCGCAAGAGAACCAAATCAAGAGGCAGCAACGCCTGGTGAGCGCGCAATCGGCGGCAATCACAAAACAGCGGCAGCTACTGAATGTGCAGCAACGCGACCTCGTGCACCTGCGCGCGAAAGTCGGAGTGCTCGAAACCAGCTTGCATACGGCCGGAGAAATAAAGAAGTCATCGGCTTCCTCCGGGACGGTCAAGACCGAGACAACCGCTTAGCTGCAGTCAAGCCAACGGTGAGTGAGCCTTGGCGGGTACCGCGGGATTAACGGATCCAACGAAGAACAATTTCCTGAAGATTTGGGGAGGACAACATGAAAACAATCAACAGGTTCGCAGCTTTCGGAAATCAGCGTATTGGTATGCCCTTTTCTCGATTTTTCGCCGGCAGTTGGGGACGCGTGCCCTCGTCGATGAGCCCTGCTCACGCACCGGAGCGAAGTCAGGAAGGTGGGATGATAGGAAAGCTCGGTTTAGCGGGAATGGTCTGCATGGTTCTTCTGTTCTGTGCCGCGACGGCAATCAGCGCGACCGCACAGACTTTCACCACACTGCACACCTTCGACAATACCGACGGCTGCGACCCTTGGACGGGCCTTGTCCAGGCCACTAATGGGAACCTCTACGGGACAACGAACAGCTGCGGCGCCACTGGATATGGCACGGTTTTCGAAATCACACCAAGCGGCACGCTGACGACGCTGCACAGCTTCGACGGTACCGACGGTGGTCTTCCCTACGCGGAGCTGCTCGAGGACACCAACGGAAACCTCTACGGGACGACGAACGAGGGCGGCGGGGCCGGCGGCGGCGATGGCACGGTCTTCGAAATTACCCCAAAAGGCACGCTGACAACTCTATCCAGCTTCGATTTCACGAACGGCGCATCTCCCTATGCGGGGCTACTCCAGGTCACTAGCGGGAAGCTCTATGGGACGACGTGGCAGGGCGGTAATGGTAATTTAGATTCCTGCGGATTTGATGGCTGTGGCACCGTCTTCGAGATCACCCTAAGCGGCGCGCTGACGACGCTGTACAGCTTTTGCTCCCAAAGCGGTTGCCCGGATGGCAATGGCCCCCAGGCCGCGCTAGTCCTAGCCACCACTGGGAACCTCTACGGGACGACGACCGCGGGCGGGGCTGGCGGCTATGGCACGGTTTTCAAAATCACCCCAAGCGGCGCGCTGACGACCCTTTATAGCTTTTGTTCCCAAAGCGGTTGCCCGGACGGCCACACCCCCTACGCGGGGCTGGTCCAAGCTACCAATGGGAACCTCTACGGGACGACGAACGAGGGCGGGACCAGCGGCAACTACGGCACAATCTTCAAGATCACCCCAAGCGGCACGCTGACGACGCTGCATAGCTTCGACTACACGGACGGCTCCTGGCCTTACGCGGGCCTAATTCAGGCCACCGATGGAAACTTCTACGGGACGACAGTGGGGGGCGGGGCCAGCGGCTATGGCACGGTCTTCAAAATCACCCCAACCGGCACGCTAACGACGCTGCATAGCTTCGACTACACGGACGGCGCCGATCTGCAGGGCGAGTTGTTCCAGGGCACCAATGGGACGTTCTACGGGACCACGCAAAATGGCGGGGCCAACGGCGTTGGCACAGTCTTCAGCCTGTCTGTAGGCCTCCGGCCGTTTGTGGAAGCATTGCCCACCACTGGCAACGTGGCAGCGGCCGTCAAGATTTTGGGCACGGATCTGACCGGCGCGAGCAGCGTCACATTTAACGGCACGGCGGCAACGTTCACCGTGGTATCGAGATCGGAGATCACCACCACCGTACCCACCGGCGCCACCACCGGCAAGGTCAAGGTGGTAACGCCCAGCCGCACGCTTGTCAGCAACGTAAACTTCCGCGTGCCGTAATGGAATCCGCGCTCTTCGCCCACGAGCCGGCATCGGCCGGAGGGCGTGGGATCAGGCACTGGACTAAGCGAACCACTCCAGACGGTCTCTTCCGGCCAGGAGCGACATGACGCCCTGCTTGCGAGAGGAAAACCGGACTAGCCATAAAGGGTGCTCGCCGAGCGCTCCGGAGCGAGCGGATGATGGCTCCTTCGGTCCTTTGCAATCGCGTGATCGACTCCCGGCTCAACTGCAACAGCGGACGGATGCCCGCGCTCACCGCATCGGCGTTCGCCAGCAATTCCGGGAAATAACCCACTTTATGTAATCGCTGTATCGCAACCACGTAGACCAGCACACTCACTGTACCCTTCCAATCATTTCCGGGAATGAACGGCGTGGATTGGAATGCGTTGGTTCGGGATCGCCGGGATCAGATCCTCGCGTGTACCGACCCGGAGGGACTCAAATCCGGACAATCTGGTGGGATGGAAGGGAAGGTCGAGCTTGAGTACCCCCTTGTAAGAGCCGTCCGAATCGAACCGAGCAATGTACGATCGTGGTTCCCCCTTCGTCTCCCAGTACACTTCCTGGCTACCATCCTCCAACTGCTTAACAACTTTTTCTTTGTGCGCGTCCCCTTCTACCAACATGTACAGGTTGGAACCGGAAACAAAGTCATCGACCGCCGTAGGCTCGACCAACGTCGGTGATTTTGTTGACAGAGAACGTGACAATCTCTTTCGGCCCCAGCCTCAGAACCGAGATGTCGCGAGGAATAAGTTTGAACACTCGGATGTAAGGCGCTCCATCAGCATCGCAGCCCTCAGAATTGGAAGGCATCCTGTCGTCGTAGGGCGCGGACAAGTCTGGATCTGGAGTCAGCTTCACGTCGAAGACAGGAATTGCAAGCTTCGGGGCTGCAGAACCACCGGACTGTGCTGGATTGGCAGGCTTGCTCTGGCCCAGAGCGGCGAGGCACATCAGCCAGGCTATGATCAGTTGCTTTATCATTTCTGAGGTTGTTCTTGCCTCAAACCCTTTATCAGCGGCCTCAAGAGTACTAAATGAGGACCTCGCGGCTCAACGGGACCCATCGCCCCAAAGTGAGGCCGCACATCTCGCCGGAATGCAGTTTCAAAGTATCATTCCTTTGTTACGCGCTCGTTAATTGACGGTGACGCTCACCGTAGGAGCAGTATTGGACTGGGTCACGCCGTTAGCATCCTTGCCGCTGATCGTGATCGCGTAGGTTCCGGCGGGAGTTCCGCTACTACCACCGCCACCGTTGCCCCCGCCGCCACCGCACGCGGGGAGAACAATCAAACTAGCCAATACGATCAGTAGGAGTAATAGGCCCGAAAGCTTCTTCCTCCGCGGACCTCTAGAGCCGAGGCCCAAGCCAATCAGGGCTAGGCCTGGCATGGGCAGCCATAGTGCATACAACATGCTGGATTGGCGCAGCACCGCCGCCGATGCCCCGACCGTACTAAAGGTCAACGTGGCGCTACCGCCGGCGCTAGTCACAGTCACTGGGCTTGAGCTTCCGAAGGAGCAAGACGGCGCCGGACTGACGACGGGCGAAATGCTGCAAGAAAGCGTAACGCTACCAGCATAGTTGTTGGCTGAGGTCACGCTGATGGTCGCTGTCGATGAACTTCCAGGACTAATCGACGCCGGGCTTGCCGCTCCCGCCATTAGCGAATAGCTCGCTGGCGGCAGGATTACCGTCACGTTAATCGTTGCCGTCTGCGTCAGGCTGCCCGATGTGCCGGTGATGGTTACTGCGGTTGGCCCACCTGTGATCGCCGAACTGCTTGCCGTCACCGTTAGTACGCTCGTGGTCGTTGTACTCGTTGGATTGAAGGCCGCTATAACTCCGCTGGGCAGAGTTGAGGTAACCGCCAAGCTCACGCTGCCTGTGAAACCGCCCGTGGGATTCACAGTGATCGTGCTCGTGCCGTCGCTTCCTTGGGCGACTCTAAAAGAAGTTGGATCCGGCGACAGCGTGAAGCCCGGTGCGCTGCTGGTGTTCCCCGACAACGTGAGCGCAAGAACGAAAGCGCCATCACCGCTGGCGCTACCGCCGGTGTATTTCAAGGCAATGCTCTCCACCGTCCGAGTCGGGTCCAGAGTGTATGTGTAAAGGTAGAGATTGCAGCTCACACCGGTGCTGAGCGTGCCGTCGCTGTTGATGCGGCTGATCGCCCCCACGGCAATGCTCTCGTTGGAATTGTTCGTAAAGTTGCACCAGTCGCTGAAGGTTTGGTTGATCGTCTGGGGAGAGCCGGTTGTGCACGTAACGGTTACTGTTCCGGTCTGGCTGCCATTGACGGCCGTGCCCAACATGCTCAAGGTGGTGGAAGCAAGTTGCTGGTTCGAGGGCAGAGCGATGGTGACGCCGGCTTTGGGAAGATCGATCGCGTCGGAGATGCACGCAGGCAATCCGGTGCCGCAGTCGGATGTATTGACTGTCCCTAGGCTGAATACGAGTCCGTTAATCGTTAGGGACGGAGATGTAGAGGAAGTCGAACCTAACTGCTGCTGCGAGTATGCATCCGAGCATCCGCTGGGCAAGTTGCAGGAGTCAGTATCTCCGGTGCCATCGATGTCGCCCGTTCCTTCGAAAGTTACCCCGTTGGCGAAGATGCCGGCGATGTTGAATTCGCTTGAGAGGCTGACCTGCGTTCCGAGGCTTTGCGCTGTCAAAGTGGCCGCGAGCACGACCACGTCGCGGTCGTTGGGCAGGGTGACGCTTTGTACGGTCTTGGTGCTATTCAGAATAAGGATGTAGCCGTAAAGGTTGAACGGCCGGTTATCCGCGGCGCCGGTATATTGATCGCGATAGGGCATCGCCACCGCTTCGGATTCGCCAGGGTTGGTCGAGGGAGTGTACCAATCGCTGCAACTTTGCGAGATCTGGGTGGTGGAGTTGTCGGTATAAGTAATGGTGATCGGCTGCGCCGATTGATTGCCTTCGATACCGGTGGCGAGCAGTTGCAGAGTGGTGAACTGGCCGGAGGGCAGCGCAATAGTCTGTCCCGCGCCGTAAACGGCGTCAAGTTTGTTCGCAGGCCCAAAGGTGAATTGGACATCGTCCAGGATTCGATTTTCGGTCAGCAGGTTCGAGGAGTATGCGTTGCCTTGGCCATCCAGACCGCCCGCGGAGCCGAAGCCTTTGGGGTTCTCGACCTCGCAACCGAGATGGAAGGATGCCGCTTCTCCATCGGCTTGCGGAACTCCCACGATAAAAGCATGCGTTTGGCGGTCTCTGGTTATTGCTCTCCCCGAGTGTATCTGAGCGGCGCTCCTCGGCCAATTCCAGCGCATCACTCAGGAGGGCACCACCGGTGACGTTGGGCCGCAAACACCGCGGCCCAACGTCACCGCCAAAATGGCAAGACCCCTGTGGAAGGGACCGCAGGAGTAACACGGTGATGCTGGGTTCGACCAGCAGCACGGGATTGCCGTCAGACATTTTTGTCGCGGGCGAAGCGCACTGGCTCGCGGTTCAAGTCGAAGGCCTAGGATTCGATTTTCGGTCAGCAGGTTCGAGGAGTATGCGTTGCCTTGGCCATCCAGACCGCCCGCGGAGCCGAAGCCTTTGGGGTTCTCGACCTCGCAACCGAGATGGAAGGATGCCGCTTCTCCATCGGCTTGCGGAACTCCCACGATAAAAGCATGCGTTTGGCGGTCTCTGGTTATTGCTCTCCCCGAGTGTATCTGAGCGGCGCTCCTCGGCCAATTCCAGCAGGCGCGCGCGCGGTGCTAAGCTCCAGTGCCTGAATCGCGACGCCTCCTGGACCTTGTGGCGCTTACCTCGCGAGTCCCACGTCCCCCAGTAGTCAATAGTAGAGAAGTCTATGTCCGCTTGATCCCAGATACTCGTAATGAATTTTCCTTCCGTGATTTCGGAGGGCAATTGCGGACGGCTATCGACGGCTGCAAAATTCTTGTTCGGATATAACCGGATGGCTCCAAATGTCGCGGCCAAAAGTCAGACTGATACTCCGGCAGAGGCGCTCACACTCTTACTATCATTGGTACTGCGAACGGCACGCAGCGCACCGCGGTGACGACGTTGAAAGTCGAATGAGTGGGTCTGCTGTAGGTATCGGCGCGGAGAGAATTACGACGAGAGAATCTGCTATCGGGAAAGTCCGAACGTCATCGAGTGAAATGACGTAAACAGGCAGTGCGGAAGCTGCCTGTTCCTAGTCGCGCGGGTGGGTTGCCGTAGGTTGAATCGCTCCTGCTATTCTGCTAAGGCCGTATTCAGTGTGCGCAAATTCTTCAGCGTTTCGGCAGGCTCGGAACGAATCGTGTAATCGGCGTTTACGTCGGCCGTGCGGATGATCCCAGCCTTGTCGATCAAATATCGCGCGGGCATGGGCAGCCGATATTCCGGTTCATCGTTGAATCTGTCCAGAGTGCTTCCAAAAGTCTTGTAAAGGTCGCGCAGATAATCGGGCAATGTGAAAACCAGGCCAAACTGCTCTGCGATCTTTAGGTGAAGGTCCGTCAGAATATCGAACGTCAAGTTCACCTTTTTATGCAGAGCCCGAGTATACCGTTCAAGCTCAGGGGTAATTACAACAATTTGGGCGCCCAACGCTCGCACCTCGGAATGGATCTGCTGTAGAGCCTCCAGCTCCATGTTGCAGTAAGGTCACCAGTGCCCTCGGAAGAAGCTGACAACCAGCGGCCCATCACGGAGGAGATCGGCAGAAACCACCTCCACGTGGTCCTGATTGAATAAGGTGAAATTGGGAGCACGGTCCCCAACCTTCGACGCTCGGCCTTCAATGCCGGTAGCCTTGAGCTCAGCTGTCGCGCGATGCATGGTTTCGATTACTTCGTGCGGCGCGTTGTATGGCGGGGCTCCGGCTTCGAACGATTTCTTGAATTCATCCAGTCGTTCCTGAAGACTCGGCATGCGCTTTTCCTCTTTTTCTGCGTTCTGAGATTAAAGTGATCAACCCAGCTTCAATTCTCAAGGGTCAGTAGGTCGTCGATCGTTGAAGCGACGGTATACGGTGCACTCGTTCCGGGATAGATGGGAGTAGGCCCGCCAATAAACTTCTGGATACGAGGAACAAGTGCCCTCTTCCCGTAAGTCGTGTCGCTGGAAAAGATCGCCTCCAAGGCCATCACTCGCTTCAAGAGTCGCAGTCGGGGGTCAAAATCGAGATAGGCCTGTTCCGACAGTCGCGTAGCCATGATGATTGGAATATAGGAATCTCCTCCCGCGCCCAGGTCTTGTACGATGCGTTCGAATTGAGGAAGAAAAGCCCCAACGGTCCCAAATGCTCCCGGATCGGCAAGTCCTCCCCGCGTCTCGAAGTCTTCCAGGAAGATGTGTTGACGTCGGGATGAGAATTGCGGCGCCGTGAGGGCGGCGCCTGCATTCGCGGAAAATGTGGGAACCTTAATCGGACCTCCCGGCGTCACGAACCCCTGGACGAACCATGTATCGGTGGTTGCCGTTGGCTGGAGCCAACGAAGTGCTGCGACGACGAACCCGGATCACCTCCTGTTCCCAGTCGCTATCGTCCAGGTAAGTGATGCGATTTTGCGCTATCTGCGCGAAGTTCGCCCGTGGAAGCGAGAAAGTAAAAATCCCACTCCTTGCGAGAAAAGCGAGAAGTGGGACGATAGCTTAGATTCCGAGTGCCGCTAGGGTGCCGTCCATTTGTAAGGCGGCGACATAAGATTCTGAATCAGGGGCATTCCAATCATCTCCACATAAATGTCCACCTGCGTACCCGCGGAGAAGTTAAAGTCCGTCGAGTCGAGTGAGGTGCTCCCCGCACTGCCCGGCGTCACTATCTTCCGCAACGTGATTTCGTCTGAGCCGACCGGAGATGTCCAGATAAAGTAGCCGTAAATCGAATTCGTGGTCACGTAGCTCTCGTTCGCCGTGGTCGTGCTTAAGGTCCACGAGAGTGTGTTCCCGCTTACGCTCGGAGTGATGCCGGTGTAGCAGTTATTGACGCCGCTCTCGACCTCCGTTCCCTCTTCGTAATCGTTCCAGGTCGCGACCTGCATGTAGCGCATCTGGTGGCTTGCCCAATACGACTCCCCTCCTAAGGCTAGCTCCCCGGCGGTGCCCAGCAGGACCTGCCCGCACTGCTGCGCAAGCACGCGGTCCGACCCCCACGACGCGTTGCTGTCGTCAAAGCCCTTGTAAAGGAGCCCCACGGCAATCTGGCCTTCGGGTACTTGCGTGGAGGCATCTGTATAGAAGCGGTCGAGATAAGCCGGGGATGGTGGCGTCTGGTTCGGGCCCTCGCAAGGGTCCCCGTTCGGGTCACACCACCAGAACTGGGTGATGGTATTATCCACGAACTCGTACCCGCTGAGTTGCGGCCAAGCGAATTCGCCGGAGCTCGCGTATTCAGGGTAGCCGAAGTTGCCGTATTCGAAAATAAATTTCATGTTGTATTGGGCTCCGAGCCCTACAGTATTAATCAAGTCGGTCCAGACAGTCTGCCAGTCGTCCTCAGTGACCCCTGGGGAGGGGCATACGAGCTTGCCCGGCGGCGTGGCCGAGGGTGAAAAGTCCGAGCATGACGCGAAAATCGCAACCACGTTCACCCCGTCGTCCGTCCAGTACAGCCCGGGGTTGGGCAGAATGTAATCCTGGGAGATGCCTTCCATGTCCGATTCGAGGGCGTCCTCTATACAGGTCTCTTCGGCGGTGTTGCTAACCGAGGCGTTGCAGTCGGCCTGAAATGCCCTTGTCCTCCATGACCGCGAATTGCATTGGGTAGCTGCCGTCCGTGCCGCGAGAGGCCAGGTCCGCGTACACGCCGTTCGTGGTCGTGTCTTGGTTGAAATCCTGGCTGGGCTCGATGAAGCCGTAGAAATCGATAAGGTCGATATTGCACCCCCGGTTGATCATTGCGGTGTTCTGGGTCGACGCTGAGGAGTTGAACTGGTTGTTGCTGTCGTCCGCGTCCTCGTCGTAGCCAATGTCTTTGTGGCCGTTGTACGGCCCGACATTCCCGCCGAAGCTGGTTTGGGGGTTCGCGCTGAACCACGGCTGGTACTCGCAGATCACCTTTCCGGCCCAAGCCTGGCCGCTAACATCGGGCATGAGGCTGCCGATATGGGAATATGGAGAGGGGGCAAGGTGTCCCGTGGCGTCGACGACGATCGTCTGCGCCCCATCCTGCTCGTTGGCTGATGCGGTGGAAAGGGGCGGCTCGTCGGCGCCCGAGGCGTAACAGTAGGGCGGGGCATAGGTAGCCGTGCAGGCTGGCGTATCGTTGGCCTTTTCTTGCTGGAGAGTGGTGGTGGCGAGCGGGTCAATCTGCGCGTGCGCGGCTTGCAATGCAAGCAGGCACACGAAGGGCAGGGCAAGAAACACAAAGCGACGCATTGAGCTAATCTCCTTTGATCAGATTTTGTGGAACGCCAGGGGTCTGAAGCGATTAGGTCGCCCAATGAGCCGGGAGCGCCGGTGGGAGGAAGCGTCTAGCCTCGCGCTGGCGGCTACTGATTGAACGCACGGAGCATACCCTATCTTCCAGTACGCGCAATCCAGCGATTCCCGTAGGTCTACTACTGCAAAAACCTGAGAATCTGCCGGCAACCCTTGCACATGCTACGGAATCTACTGACTGCCTTGTGGGAGGTAATATGCGCTCTTCGACAAGTCTTCGGTCTTGGCCGCTCCTTCCCTTGCTCCTGTTTTCGGCGTCGACGTTCATCTTCGCCCAAGCCCACGGCCACGTCCTTTACCCGCTCCCGGCATATCCTGCGTGTGCACAGCCGCTGACGGCCCTAGTTGCGGATGCAGATGGCAACTTGTACGGAAGCGGATCGAACAGCGGCGACGCACACGCTGGATGTATTTTTAAGCTGTCTCCATCTGTAGGGGAATGGCGCGAAACGGTTTTATACGCCTTCAGCGGCTCTGACGGGAGCGCACCATATGGCGCGCTTGTCTTCGATACCTCGGGAAACCTGTACGGGACCACGGTCTCGGGGGGCGCGTACGACGGAGGGGTCGCCTTCGAGCTTTCCCCATCCGCCGACGGCGAGTGGACAGAGAGCGTTCTCTACAGTTTTGGGAGCGGGGACGACGCGCGCGGGCCGCAGTGCAGCCTTATCTTCGACGGCCGAGGCAACCTCTACGGAACTACCAAGAACGGTGGCCCCCACGACGTCGGCACGGTGTTCAGGCTCAGCCCCTCTCAGGGCGGATGGGCTGAAACCATCCTCTATTCTTTCAGCAGCGGGATCAACGGCCCGGCGGCGACGGTCCCGTCGGTGGCCTCGTGATGGACCGCGAGGGCCGGTTGTATGGCGTCACGACCGATGGCGGGGAGCACGGCGGCGGCACTGTGTTTGAGCTGACCCCGTCCGGAGGGGGCGGCTATGCGGAAAAAATCATCCACAGCTTTGACGGTGCCGACGGGGACAACCCCGACTCCCTCGCGATGGACAAGGGCGGCAATCTTTACGCGACCACAGAATTTGGCGGCTACGGATGGGGAGCTGTCACGGAGCTGATAAAACAATCCGACAGCGGTTGGGGCGAAAACGTTTTGCACATCATGAACAGCGAGGATGGGAACTGGGTCGTGGGTCCGGCGGTGTTCGATGAAGCGGGAAATCTCTACGCTGCGTCACAATTCGGGGCCATCAACGGCATGGGTTCGGTTTTCATGCTGACGCCCACGGGGAGCGGTTTCTGGACCGAGACCGTTCTGCACCGCTTTGATTTCCAGTTTCCCGACGGCGAGGACGGCAGGAGTCCCTATGCCGGAGTGATCATCGTTGATGGAAAACTTTTCGGCACAACCTCAGGCGGCGGGATCTACGACGACGGCACCGTCTTCGAGATCACGCCGCCTGCAGCACTGGCGTTGAGCGATGGGGCACCATAGTTCCAAAGGCTCCGGGCAACTAGCGCCGCGTGCCCGGAATCTATTGTCGCGTTTCACGCGAGGTGAAAATCATGCGCCCTTCGCCACATCCCAGAATTTGGGTAGTCCTCCTGCTGCTCCCGCTCCTAAGGCCGACGCCGACGTCCGCACAAGCCCGTGAGCGCATTCTTTACCCGCTTTCGCCGTTTGTCGGATGTGGCGCCCCGATCGCCAGCCTGATCGCCGACAAACACGGGAACCTCTACGGAACGGGCCTGACCGGCGGCGGCGCCCCGGGTGCCGGTTGCGCTTTCGAGCTCTCTCCCTCACGCGTGGGCTGGGAGGAGACAGTCTTGCACAGCTTCAGCGGAGCCGACGGGAGCGGCCCCGACGGCGCACTCGTGTTCGACGGCGCTGGCAATTTGTACGGCACCGCAGAGGGCGGGGGTGCCTATGATGATGGTGTCGCCTTCGAGTTGAGCCCGTCAGTCAACGGCACCTGGACCGAGACGGTCCTCTACAATTTCGGAAGCCACGACGGAGACGGCGCCGGACCGGAGGGCAACCTCATCTTTGACGGCCGGGGCAACCTGTACGGCACGACGCGCGGCGGGGGGGCCTATGACAACGTCGGCACGGTGTTCGAACTGAGTCCGTCAGACGGAGGTTGGACCGAAAAGGTCCTGTACTCCTTCAGCGGGGGCATCAATGGGCCTGGCCCAATTATCCCGCTTGGTTGCGTCGTCATGGATCGCGCGGGCCATTTATATGGCGCCGCGGCTGACGGCGGCGAATACGGAGGCGGCGCAGTTTTCGAGCTTGATCCCTACC
The DNA here is from genome assembly GCA_963784095.1 of uncultured Acidobacteriaceae bacterium. Classification (GTDB taxonomy): domain Bacteria; phylum Acidobacteriota; class Terriglobia; order Terriglobales; family Acidobacteriaceae; genus Sulfotelmatobacter. The sequence goes on along the minus strand of CAWAQC010000012.1, from coordinate 48,987 downwards.
AAGGCGGGTATAGAGAGAGGACTATCAATAACCTTTACGATGGGACCTCGATCGGTTTCGCAGCCGGTTTCTGCTGCTCCCGATTCGTGGTGCGCTTCGTCCAGGACAAGCACGTCCCACGGTTCAGCCTTCAGCAGTTCCTCGGCACGGTTCTCGCGGCGCATCAACTGGCTCGATGCGATCAGGAAGGGCTCTTTATGCCACTCGGTCGCCTTCACATTACGTTCATGATTTCCGTGCAGCGCAGGCGATGGATACCAGCACAACTTCTGTCCGTCATACACCGGCCAGTTCAAGTTGAACTTCTCGCGCAACTCGACCTGCCACTGTTTCAGAACAGCCTTCGGTGCCAGGATCAAAACTCGCTTCGCTCTCCCCGCCATCCACGCTTGGCGCAGTAGAAGTCCGGCCTGAATGGTTTTGCCCAAACCAACCTCGTCGGCGATCAACAGCTTCGGGGGCCAGTTATCGTACATCCGATCAAATGCGCGTATCTGATGGGGCCAGGGTTCAATGGCAGCAGTCGCTTCACCTACCCGTTCTCCGCCATTTGGCATAGCCGGTGCATGCTTGACGAAGCCCCACACCAATCGACGCAATTCATTCACCGACAGTGGCTGCGATGGGACCTCGATCGGTTTCGCAGCCGGTTCTGCTGCTCCCGATGGTTCTTTGATTATTCGAGCTGGGCGGTCATCTGTGGGCATGAATCGCAACAGATCGTCACGAACCGCCTGCGGTACGTCGACAGTGATGATCCGCGGCGCCTTGTTGGCCCATACTTTGGCAAAGTGTTCCTCTTCTTCGTCCACCCGCTTCGGTTCTGGACCCCAACTTGTGAAGACGTGGAAACTCTCAGCATTTCGCAGCCAACCATTCTCGGTCTCGTTAAGACTGCCATTCCAGGCAATTCGATATCCCGCTTTGTCCTCTACAATGCCGACCTTCTCATGAAAGATTCCATTCGACGCGATCGGCTTTCGATTCAAGTCACACGGGACAGCTACCTTTACCTCAAGAATGCCTTTGGCAACCATCCATGCCAGCAATTCCAGCGCATCGTTCGCTTCTTGGCTTCCCGGAGCGAGCGGGAATGCAGTCAGGTGCTGTTCAAGCGCCTCACGTAACTGTAAACCCTTTTCGATTGCCGCCACTTCATCAGGACCGAGCGTGCAACCAACAACGAGTTTCATCTGCCCGTTGTTCCTAACGAGTGCCTCGATACCCCGTGCTGCAAGCGTGAGAGCATTGGCGCTGAAGTATCCGGTCGAGCGGTGGTATCGCTTCGCAGGCTCAAGCGCAGGAACGTAGAACAGGCGAACGAGATCGCCGTCATCTGGTGTGTACTTCAGCTTCCACGTTTGGTCCACTAGCAACGACACGACCACTCCTTAAATATCTCTTCCAACGGCCGCACTTTCTGTCTGCAACGTTGCCCGCTTCGATTTGATGATGGCGTTCCAGTGTTCAATCTCGTCCACAATCTTGCGCTGAAGCTCAGTGACCTGTTTACCAAACTCCTCGATCAATGAAGAACGCTTGTTTTCGGCCTGTTTTACTGCAGAATCTTTTATCTTTTCAGCTTCTCGGTGTGCAAGCTCATGATGGGCCGCAACGCGGGCCAGCTCGTCACCCATGCTCTTCAGTTCGAAGCTGTACTCTTTCAGGAAATGCTGCACTTCAGTGTAAAGGTTATCCACGGTCCGACTCTCAATGGCGTTAAAGACCTTGATTTCATCCTCGGCCAGCCCTTGAGCGCGCTTGAACCATGCCCGGACTACGGTTCGATACAAATCGCTTTCCGAGGGAAACAGAAGTCCCCACAAGCCTCTTGAGGGTACTCTACTCAGGACCTCGTTTAGCTCTCTTTCCAATTGCGTGATCAGATCTTCAAGGAAGCGTGGGAACTGATTGCAAAAGAGAAGCAAGTCATTGTCGAATGCCTGCGAGACAATCGAGATTTGCAACTTCGCCGCCCTCTCAATGTCCGTGCGCGCTGCTAAGTACTTCTGCTGATACTCGGTCTGAAGCAGAGCTACCCGGTCCTTGGAATTGTCGATCTGCCAGTTCACATGATGCTGTGCTTTCTCTATGGACCTGTTGTATTCCTCTAATGCTTCTTTGAAAGGCGCTAGCCGATATATATTTGCACCAAACTTAGCCAAGATCGCACCTCCGATACCACCGGCAGCAGCACCGATGACCGTGCCTGGTCCAGGGAAAACGGACCCTATAAGGGCACCAAGTTTCGCGCCCGCGAGTCCTCCCGCGCCAACTGCCGCAACATCAACTCCCACATGCTTTAGTGCCCGATCCAGAGTCGTCTTGTCATTCCACAGCAGCTTGGCTTCCCGCCAGGATGAAAATCCAAGTGTGATCAAGGGGAAATGAAACTCTGGAGTAATGCTCCCGTGAACGCCTTCCAATGCATTGTGGGTCGCAGCATGGATTGCGTCCTTATCCAGAACATCCAGAGCGTGAACCGCTGGATCTTTGACTGCCGCAGCAACATCGGGAGGAGCAAAGACGTCAACACCCGGGTGCTGCACAATGAACTCCTTCACACCCGACAGCCCCTCTTTGATCTGGACCGGATGGCCGTCCACTAGCATGTCCCAAACTGGTTGATTCGCTACGGGAGCAAACTCAACATGGTGTCCCATAGATTCGAAGTACACCGCTGCTTTCTGTTCCGCGACGTAGCCACTCAGTCTCTCAAACCACCCATCGGCCGACTCAATTGGTGCAGCAAAGAAATGGGCTTGGACGTAATTGTCGATCGTCGCGAGACTATGCAGATGGTCGGAGGTGCTGAACTCGATCGCATCGAGCACCTGTGGGTCTATGTTCAGCGCAGCGTGGGCCATCATTCCTCCGACAAAAGCACCATCCGCTGCTGCGCCCCACGTGCTAGGTTGTTCGAGAAACTGACCACGGACATCTCGATCCTGTTGCACCGGGCCGACGGTGACTGTGAATTCCGGAGTTGACCTTGATTCACAAGACGCGCTAGCCGTTTTTGCCAGCGGCGTCGGTCCGAACGGCGAGATGGCCATTGATGCATCCCAGCTCAACCGTCTGTGCGACGGCATTCCTTAGTACTTCAGGTTGGGAATGTAGATGTTGAACAGCGGATACATCACTCCCTGGCCAATCGTCGGGATGGACCGCCACACCGCTCCCAGCTTGTTGCCTGAGTGCCAGGCTTCGGTCATCGTCTTCCCCAGCCGCTTGACCTGATAGTCGCGGTGTTGCCCCACGACCAGTCCGCCCTGAAACATATCGTCGATCAGCTGGTCGATGTCGGGGTAGCGCTTGAGCAACCGCTGGATAGATTTCTCCTTGCGCACCTCGCGGAACTGTTCGAGGGCTTCCAGCACGCCATGCGGCTGGTTACCGGCGATGACGTGCCCATATTCTGTCAGCCCAATTTTCCCCAACCGTGCGCGCGCCTCGATGTAGGCAGGCAGCGCCGCGCCATCGCGCGCAAGTGTAATGGGAGCCGCCGGCGAGGAGATGATTTCCTTGATGCCCTGCAGCAGTTGCTCGGGCTTGGCCTGGCGCAGCCCCTGATTGTAGGCGCGCTGCATGCCCAGCGAGAGCATGCTGCTCATGGCTTCAATCGACTCAAACACGGCGTGGAAGGGTGACATGCCGAGTTCGATGGCCGTGCCCATATTCTTCAGCCACATCAGTCCGCGCGGCCGAGCGCATTGCCCCGTACCCGGTCAACCGACAGCATGTTGTTCAGCAACCGCGCCGTGTTGGCCTCCACATACCACTCGCCAATTTCGTGCGGCACGATCGTCGGCTCTTCCTGGCCGGGAAATTCGAGGGCCGCCGGGAAGTAGGCTTTGGCAATCTTGTCATCGATCCGGTCGAAGCCCGGTGGCCGCCGCTGACCTGCACTGCGGCGCTTGAGCTAACAACGAAGGCCGTGGCGCTGTTGGTCAGAAAGTAGGGAGATTTGTAATCGGCGGTGCTGCGCGGATTGAAGAAGGCAGCACCGCCATTCGCACCGAGGGACACAGAACCGACTGCGGTCGTGCCGCCGTCGAGGAAGAAGCTGATCGTCGTGGCCGAACCGCCCGCGTTGACGAGATAAAAGCCGTACACGCCAACACCGCCAGCGCTGGGCGCGGCTACGAGGGTTTGGTTGCCGCTCGTTGAGAAGTTAACGTTCGTTGGAGTCCAAGGCGCATTAGGCCAAGGGATGAGGTTTGCCAAGAGAGAAACTCCGAAGTGATTACTGCTTGAAGACGGACGGCAGCGCGGCGTGCAACACTTGTGCGGCTGCGTTGAGTGCAGCGAACACAACAGGGTGCGCGGCTATGAAAGCAGGCGTGAGAATGGCCGCTGAGAGCGTGCCGATTACTGTGATTGCAAGAGGCAGGTACTTGGGCATAGAAAAGGTCACCGAGCAGAGAATATTGACAATTGACTGCGAGTATTCTTAGTGATATAAGCCGGTGGAAAGGAGATAAAACATGAAACTAAAGGCCATGCTGTTAATCGTATCTCTGCCCCTGCTAGCTATCGGACTGGCGAACGCACAAAACGCGTGTACCACCTGTATAGGGTTGGAGTACTGCACAACCGCCATTCCTAATGGCTATTGCGCTTGCTTTTTCGGGGAGTACGGCTGCCAAGGCCAAGGATTGTGCAAAGGTGGAACATGCACATCGCAGGTAAAAGGTCAGGGCGGCAACTCGTGTGCGAAAGGGCCTGGCCCTGATTTCGCAACCGACAGTCGAATGAGTAAGGCGCTGGTTGATGGAGTAGGAGCGCACTCTACCACCCTGATGCACTTGATCGATATGCTTCTGCCGAAGATCGCCCAGGGTACGACGATCGCCGGTGGATTCGTGGGCACCAAAGACCATACGGAAAAGACCGCAACAAACTTCAGCATTAAGAATGATGAATTTATCTTCACCATCGAACATCCTGTTGCCCCCGATACGACTGACGGTCCAACCAAACTTGTTGTCAGCGGCCACGCATGGACACTCTATCGCGATTCTGATGAAGTAGCTTCCGGTGACCTATCGCCGACGAATATTGTGGAATAAAGCGGAAATACGAACTAGGCAAGAGCGTCGAGCCATAAAGCCTCTGACTGATCACAGATCCACGCCTTTCTCGGCTAGCTGTATCAGTGCCTGGTAGCGTATCTTGGTGCGTTGATAGCGATAAAGCAAAGTGATCAGGACGATCGCCACAGGGGCCGTCGTCAATACGAGCGGAATCATTACTTCAGGTGCCATATTCCTTCTCCCAAAAATATTGGTCACAAGCCAGATACTGAAGCCGTCGACAGGAAGTTCCGCAAGGTTATTACGGCTTACCTGCCTCCGCTGCCAGCAGGTCGGCAATGCGTTCTGACAGCATCATCGCCGTCTCGGATTCCCCTTCGTTACTGGTGATAGCGACGGTGGCTCCTGTTTCCCAGACGATGGCGAGGTTGGCACTGGTGCCCTCAATGCCTCCGGCATGTCCGCGAATATGCCGGCCATGGGACGGGCGATCGCCGAAGCCTGCGGCATACGCTCCGGGGCCGGCTGGCACTTCATCGGAGAACATTTTGTCGAGTGTAGCCGGCTTCACCAGCTTGCCTTCACGCAGTGCGCTGGCAAAGCGGATGAGGTCAGCGTTTGTCGAATAACCGCCACCAGCAGGGCCGCCCTTGAAACCCGCTTTTAGCCAGTACGCCTTCCACTCGGTGGAGAAAAGGCCTTCGTGGTAATAGCCGATCGATAGCTTCGGAGTGACGTCGTCCACGTTGTCACACCCACTGGAGGTCATGACCGCAGGAGCAAAGATGTGGTGCTGGATATAGTTGAAATAGTTCTCGCCGGAGGCGTTCTCGATGACGCTCCCCAACAGCACGTAGCCAGCGTTGCTGTAGATCCACTGCTTTCCGGGCTCGCCGACCTTTGGCTGGCGGGCGATCAGGTCGAGATAGTCAGCTGGATTGATGAACTTTTCCCGATGCTCGAAGAACTCCGGCACCAAAAAGTCTCCGAGTCCTGCGGTGTGATGCAGTAGCTGCCATACCGTAATTTTCTGGGCCGCTTGTCGGTCAGGATATTCGGGTACGAGCTGCACAAGCGTGGAATCCCACGAGAGCTTGCCGGCCTCAACGAGTTGCGCGATAGCAACAGCGGTGAACATCTTGTTCATGGAGCCGATGTGGAACTTCGTTGTATGGTCGACAGGCACACTGAAGTTGCGTTCCGCGAGGCCTCGGCACTCGTCAAACACTATCTCGCCTCTGTCGGCCACGGTGAGGCAACTGGAGAAGTCATTCGTACGGACGAGCGTATCCAGCGTGGAGCGGATCAGGCGCACCATATCCTCGTGTGATATCGCCTGTTTAGGCCATGCAGCATAGAGCTCAGGCGGGTCCATCGGGTAAAGATCTGCCTGGCTCAACTTGCCTGGCTGCCCCGCATCGGCTGTGAGGACAAGTAGGACACACTGGCCGCCACGTCTTCCTCTCACGGCAACTTCCAGCAAGCCGGGTTGATGGGGGTCGGTGCGTACGTCGAACACGTCAACACCGCCGCTGTCACGAGCGGCAAGGGTCATGTTGCGAACGAACTCTGCCCGGTCATCGCTGGCGATCGACGAAGAGAGGATCATGGGGGCCCACTGTGCCATCTGCTCGGGGCGATCTGTGTTGATGTGCCGGATAAGTTCGCTGCTGAGTTTGCCTAGCGTGGCCCTAAGCACAACGGTTTATCCTGGCCAGGCCTTCCAAGACGGTACTACGAACTGCTCTTCGAGCGCCTGCACCGAAGTGGTAGTCGCCGGCCCGAGATTCTTGTGATAACGATCCATGTGAAGTCCCCCGTATTGGCTCGTCCTCTACGGGGACTTCTTTGCTTGCCCTACTCTTTTACTGAGATCGGGCTAAAACTCACAAGCTGTGCTTCACAACTCGACGCTGACGCCCACAAACTGCCCGTCTACGAAGTGCGGCATAAATCCAGGCATTCGCTGGAACTTATCGTAAAGTTTGTGGATTTCCGCGTGCTCTTGATACGTAACTCTCTGATAATGGTCTGTATTCAAGCAGCGCTTGTTAAAGCAGGCATGATGAATCTGAAGCGTAACGGGCAACATCGTAATTCCTTGGCTGTCACAGAATGCCTGCAAGCTCTGCAAGGTGAGTTTTGCCTTCGCTTTGGTCCCAGATGACCAGCCGCGATCTTTGTGTTTCAGGAATGAAGCGATAGCGTCAGCGACCGTGGTCGCTGACGCCTTGGTAGCAATCGCTGGGCTGCCCGTCTGCCCAATGTTCTGGGAAGCCAGATTTTCGGCGTCGGTCCAGCTTGATGTTGGCTGACCCGCCGCGTCACGAATTGGTTTTCGGTTCTGCTTGCCGTCAGCATTCCACTCGACCCAGACCGAGCACAGGCAACGGTGCGAGTGGTTTTTGTCCTTCCCGCTCCCGTTCTTGTGCTGGCAACCTTGCTTGTGGCGTTTGTAGAGAATCATTGCTGGCCTGCCTTTGGGTCTCCGAGCTCGCGACGTTCCAGTGGGCCTGTGCGCGGGCGTCCTGTTTCTTTCGACTTTGCTTCGTCCTGCGATGCCCTCTGAGCGGCGTTCTTGTCTGCTTCTTCTGACTCATTCTGCGTGCGCCGGCTTTGCAAGCCGTCAGCAGATTTTTCCTCTGACATTCGCCCCTCCAAGTTCTTCAGCTTTTCGCCCATGTCCGACATTTTCATTGACAGGTCTTTCGTCTCTTCCTCAATGAATGTCGCCAGCCTGTTCACCAGCACGCGGGCATCTTCGATAGTGCGGAAGTTGCCAGCATCGGAACGAATGCCCGTAATGCAGCATTTCTCTATCAGCTTCTCTGCCAGCTTGATTGCTTGATCTCTGCTCATTTTTCCTCCATTTCCTTGGATTCAGCCTCGTAAGCGCTGGACGCAAGTACTACGGGTGCTGTCCAGACACTATTAGGACATAGACAGGACACGACAGTCAAGCGTCTTTTTTTGCTTGTTTGTAACTCGTTTATTTTGTGTTTGTTTGGGGTATTTCTAGGTTGGTTGCGGGGGGTGGATTTGAACCACCGACCTTTGGGTTATGAGGCCAACAGAATAAACGACAGCATTACATTTCAACGACTTGACGCCGCCGGGAACGACATAAAGTCATTGAAAAGACAGCAAAGCACAGTTATTGGACCACAGTCGGACCATGGTTCCGCGCTCGGGTTCATGGCGCTAGAGGATGTCAATGATCGCTTTGAGCTAGGGTTGTTTGCTGCAAGCGCTTACCTCCCCTTGACAGAGGCACGGCTCCCTCGTGCGAGATACTGTTGATCGAGCGCCTGGCGTATCAGTGTTTTGATCACAGCCTGTCGGCTGATGTTCAACTCTTTCGCGGCCCTGTCCAGTTCTTCCAGCATGCCCGACGCCAGGTCAACATTCACCCTCTGGATCGGACCCATCATGCGCCCATTATTGGTGAAGAACCGGGATACATCCTTGCCTCCGTCCGCAAAGCGGGCGATGGCTTCTGCCGATACTGGTTTCCGACGTCTACGAGTGTTCTGCATAAAGCTGTTGCTCCTGTTTGGTAGCCTTCCAGAGAGTCACGAGATGGTAGTACTCTCCGTCTTCGTCATCCCGCACTTCGAAAATGACGGTGTACATCTGCTCGCCCACCCAGCCGATCGCGCGGTACTGTTCGGGCAAGTCCGAGCGCTGGTCAAGGTAGTACGGGTGCGAGAAAACTTCCTGCGCCTCTTCGAATCCGATACCCCTTTTCGGGTTCGTTCTTAACCGCCCGCTCTTCCGCCCATCGAAGTGGAACCGCATGAGTATAACAGTTATACCACATCAAGCGAGGTCATGACAAAACCGAGTGATCATAAAGAATTTGTCACTGCGGCAGTCCGATCCGGCGCAGCAGGTCGGCGAAGCGTGGGTCGGAGCGGATGCTGTCGAGCTCCGGATCAGCCTTGATGAGCAGGAGTTCCGCGCGGGTCGGAAATGCTTTCTCCAGAGCCGCGAATGCAGCATCTTTCTGGCCGAGCATCGCATAGTCATCCGCCGCGTCAAAGTAGTCGCCTTCAGCTTCGCTATCTTTGGCATCTTTCCTCAGGTACCCCGGATAACCTGACTTCTCGAAGGCCTGCATCAGTTCCTTTGCACGAGTTTCATGACCCTTTAACTGCTCGTCTTTTATGAACTGCGTCCATCGCCTTTTTGTAGTCCCCCATTTGCTCATAAGCGTATCCAGTCATAAACACGGGCCGAGGGTACTTCGAGTCGATCCCTAAGGTTTTGTTTTCTTGCTCGATGGCCCGATCGTAATCGCGGTTAAAGTAATACATTTCCCCGAGCATCTCGTTGTACAACAACGAAAGCGGATCGAGCTCTACAGCTCTGCCGCACTCGGTGATAGCCTCATGAATCCTGCCCATTTGAAGGTTGAACCAGCAGGACACCTCATGAGCATAGGCAGAGTCGGGATCAAGGGTCAGAGCTTGCCGAATTTCTTGTTCCGCCTCCGCGAAGTTCCAGAAATAGAGAAAGTCGACCAACGCTAGAGAGCTGTGGGACTCGGGAATCTGACTGTCAAGCTCAAGGGCCCGTTTAGCGGCAGACCGTGCATGGTCAAAGGTCTCGCGGCCAGAGACCTTGCCAAAGTAGCCGTCCATCGCGTAGGCATCTGCCAGCCCAGCGTAAGCGCCAGCATAGTTCGGGTCTCTGGCAACCGCCTTTTTGAAAAACTCCGCTGCCACCTTCTCATCTTCATCCGCAAACTGTTCGAAATGGAGACGACCTTTCAGGTAGAGCCGGTATGCTTCGGCGTCTTTCGTACCAACCCTTGCAATGCTGTCACGCTCGCTTCCAGCTAATTGCGGCCGCATTTGGCTGGCAACATCACGGGTGATAGCAGCTTGCAGGATCGAAGCATCGTTGGCGCTGCGAGTGTATCGTTCGCCCCAGAGTTGTGCCCCTGTTTCGACGTTGACCAGCTCCGTCTCGATATCCAGTTCGTTGCCGTGTTCGATCACCCGCCCAGTGAGCACCGCATCGACGTGCAGGTCGTGCCCGACCCCCTGCGGATCGTCTTGCCGCGATTTGTAATGAGACACGATGCTCCGAGCCATGACTTGAAGATTGGGAAGCCGGGAAAGTGAATTCGTGATCTCCTCGGAGATCCTTACACTCCCGCGCTGCAGATGCGGCTGCGATCCACTCGATCGCCGTCCTGCCGTTCGCGAATACGAGCAAAGACCCCGAAATGGATTCCAATGCTGTCAGAGTGGGCATCGGTACGGCAACTCCTCAATACACGCTGGATGTGAACGGCACCGGTAGCTTCTCCACGAGCACCGTGAACGGCTGGGGCGTGTTCAGCACCAGTAACGCCACATCGGGGGAATCAGACGGTGTTTGGGGGACCACTTCAAGTCCGGCAGGAGTGGGTGTGGAGGGCGAGAACCTTTCGAGCGGTGGGTCGGGTGTATACGGCCTTGCTGTCGGCACTGCCACCGGCAGCGCCGGAGTCTTCGGCAATGCTCAAGGAGCGAGCGGCTTCACCTATGGAGTCATCGGCGAGAGCACAAGTACCTCCGGAACTGGTGTTTACGGCACTGGGACGGGCGTAGGCGTAGCCGCCGTTGCCACGGGAACGAGCGGCTATACGTTTGGAGTAAATGCCGGGAGTGCAAGCCCCACGGGAACTGGCGTTTATGGCGTTGCGGTGGGCCCAAGCGTCGTCGGCGGGCAGTTCGGTGAGTACGAACCCACCGGTGTCTGGGGCGATACGGATACGGATCTGGCCCTAGGCGGAATTGGTGTATTGGGGACGGTCAACAATGGCACTGCGGGCGTTTTCGTGAACAACAGCAATTCCAACACTACGCTTTACCTGGCTAACTATGGCAGTGGCGGGACTGGGGATGTCGTGAAACAGAGTCCGCACCTCTTGGAAGCCTATGGCGGGAACACGGGCAAAGGATGCACAATTGACGTCAGCGGCACTCTGAACTGCGAGGGCACTGTCACTGCCGTAGTTCCAACAAATGATAGCACGCGCAAAATCTCGCTCTACGCCGTCCAATCGCCGGAAAACTGGTTTGAGGACTTCGGCTCGGGCACTCTGAGCAACGGAACAGCCACCATCGCGCTCGATCCCACCTTCACTCAGACTGTAAACACCGGAACCGAGTACCACGTCTTCCTCACGCCCAAGGGCGACTGCAAAGGTCTATACGTCACTGACGAGAGCGCAACCGGCTTCGCGGTTCGGGAACTGAGCGGTGGAACCTCCAATGTCGCCTTCGACTACCGCATCGTGGCCAAGCGCAGCGGCTACGAAAACGTTCGCCTGACCGACGTCACCGAACAATATAAGAAGATGGCGGAGCAGCACGAGTTGCGGCGTGGGCGGGCAGGGCAGCGTCCGGTGCGGCCGTCCGCTGCACCACAAGCGATCCCTGTGAAACCAGCGTCGCCTTTCCGGGCGGAGGTACAACCAGCGACATCTCAATTCAAGTAGGCGAAGAACTGCGGATTGTCAGTTTCTTGGTTAACCGTAAGACGCAATTGCCTGCGTCCTAGGCATACTGCTCTCGGGCTCAGTTGCGCGGAACTTAATTTCCATACTGGCTTTTTTCCAAATTCGCACGAACAACGAACGAAGCGACCGGCTTGGGCGGCGTTTTTCGTGAAATAACCCCAATCAAGCACGCAGTCGGCTGTCTCCGAGTCTGCAATTTAGGCTGCTAAGAGGCAAGATCAACGCACCGCTCCAGCAGACGCCGCCAGGTTTTGCCATCGCCAATCTCCAGCCGGTCGCCTTCCAGTTTGAAGGGACGTGGCTGGTCAGTGTCAGTGAATTCGGGCGCCAGGCTGCCCTCGACATGATGAGTCACCGCGTGCTTCTGCGTGTCCACGGTGTAGGTGCCGAAGTATGCGCGCACCTTCTCTTCATGCTGACATTCCCGGATAGCCGGAGAGAGAAAGCCGAGGCTGCAGCGGTCGGTGTCAAGGCCGGACAACGTCCGCCGCGGAGCGGTCGCAGAGCCTTGACACAGACTGCGCCTCGGCTACACTCGCGCTATCCTGGGAATGGTTGCGACTGGTTTTAGCTGTGTGCATCTGGTGGTTGCTCCGCCAAAATCTCCTGAGCCCAGCGATGTTTCTTTGCCTTCACCTGCCGCGTGATTTCCTCGTATTGTTCAGCGTCCAGCCATTCCCCGCGTGACATGACAGAGAGCACGTGGGTCAGGAAAACTTGCAGACCAACGACCTCCGTCAATAATCGCTTTCCGTAGTTGACACCGTCACCAGAGTTTATGTGGTCGCTATCACGAAGCTCCCGGAAGAGCACTTCGCGGATCCACTCGCTTAGCCGGAGGCCTTGCTCTGCCGCCGCGTGTTCGAGCTCGGCAAACTCCGATTGGGTCACCTTGGTGCTGGCAGTGCGAATGCGGAAATTTTGTGATCCATTCTTCTTTGCAAAAGTGAGTTCAACGGCCATAGTTACCTCTTTCAACAAGTGCACCTGAGGCGCTGTGAAGCGCCCTCGGAACTGTAGGCTATTCATTCCGAACGAGTCGCTCTGGAACGCCTCGGGACGCTCTGCAGCACCCTTTCAGGGGTGGAGTGTCGAAGCGTCAACCCGGTGCAAAGCACCGAAAACACCGATGGCAGTACCAATGCTCATTGGAGGTCACGATGCTGTAGCACCGAAAAGCCGTTGAGATGTAGCGGATGAAAGAGTCGTACGGTGAAGGCCTAGCAAGCCACACCGGCTCCGAGTCATGCGGGCACGGTCGCAAGGCCGGATACGAAGCGTTGACAGGAGGAACTACGGGCCAGGTTATTGAGCCGCGAAATACCCCTAACTTCAGGACGCTGACGCCCTGACACAACGCGGAAGGCAACATCCGGCCAAGCGCCATCGCTAGCTTGGCGGGAGTCCTGCGCGGTCTGTGACCCTGGCACGTGGGGACACATCTTGCACGGAAGTTGAGAGATCCCGGGTTCCCCCGAGAGCGACCAGCGCCCTCGGGGCGCATCGGGAAGTTCAAGGACAGGAGCCGATGATGAACGAACACGGGAAGTCGGACAGACCCATAGTACCGAGGAAGTCTCCGAACAAAACCAGAACACCGGCGGCGGAGGAGATGGAGGGAAGGAGTCTGGCCAAGGGGAACCCGAGCCAGCAAAACGCGTCCCGGACTCAGAGCCGGATCGACGCGCCCAGTGCGCTGGAACGGGTACGACAAACGGCAACCGAGAACAAGGATGCAAAGTTCACCGCTCTGCTGCATCACATCTACCGCATCGACACTCTGCGGTTTGCTTACTTCCAGTTGAAGAGGCACGCTGCGGCCGGTGTAGACGGTGAGACGTGGCAGCACTACGGCGAGGACCTTGAGCAAAATCTCCAGGACCTCTCCCATAGGCTGAAGCGCGGAGCGTACCGGGCGAAGCCGGTGCGTAGGGTGTACATTCCCAAGGCGGATGGGCGGCAACGACCGCTCGGCGTCACGGCGCTCGAAGACAAGCTTGTTCAACGAGCGACGGTGGAAGTACTCAACGCGATTTATGAACCCGACTTTCTCGGCTTCTCTTATGGGTTCCGGCCAGGACGCAACCAGCACAAAGCGCTGGACGCCCTGTTCTGTGGACTCCATCAGCGACGTGTGAACTGGGTGCTGGACCTGGACGTGCGCAGCTTTTTTGATCGGCTGTCGCACGAGTGGCTGGTCCGGTTTCTCCAGCATCGGATAGCGGACCGGCGCGTCGTGCGGCTCATCCAGAAATGGCTGAACGCCGGCGTGCTGGAAAAGGGAACGCGAACGTTTGTGGAAGCAGGTTCGCCGCAGGGCGGAAGTGCATCGCCGTTGCTGGCGAATATCTACCTTCACTACGTCTTTGATCTTTGGGTCCAAGCATGGCGTAAGAAGCGTGCGCACGGCGATGTGATCGTGGTGCGTTATGCCGACGACATCGTGGTTGGATTCGAGCGCAAAGACGAGGCCGAACAGTTCTGGAAGGAACTCGCCGAACGTATGGCGAAGTTTCAACTGGAACTGAACCCGGAAAAGACGCGCCTGTTCGAGTTCGGACGCCACCCGGCGGCGAACCGAAAGCGCGCTGGTTTGGGTAAGCCGGAGACCTTCGATTTTCTCGGCTTCAAGCATATTTGCGGGAAGACGAAAAGGGGACGGTTTCTGGTGCTTCGGCAGACGATTCGCAAACGCATGCAGGCTAAGCTGCAGCAGGTGAAGATCGAGTTGCGGCGACGTATGCATGACCCGATTCCTGAAGTTGGCGAATGGTTGAAGTCCGTGGTGGGCGGGCACATCCGATACTTCGGAGTACCGGGGAATCGATATGCGCTGGCTCACTTTCGTTTCACCGTGAGCAACCTCTGGTACCACGTCTTGCGACGTCGGAGTCAGACAGGTCGCGTGCTGTGGGAACGAATGCAACGGCTCATCCGCCGCTGGCTGCCTCCGGCCCATATCTGCCATCCTTATCCTTCGCGCCGTCTGCGCGTCACCACCTGAGGCAAGAGCCGTATGCGGGAAACCCGCTCGTACGGATCCGCGCGGGGGGTACGGAGCAATCCGTATCCCTACCGCGACAAAATTCATCCGGTGCGAAGCACCGTTTTGGCACCACCACGAAATTGAATGCAGGATCATAGCTCCGATATCGCCACAAAAGCCGCGGACTCCACTCCAGCTAACCAGCTTCTTTGGTTACACCACTTGCGTGGATAAGCTCATGCAGAACGCACGACCAACCGTGTTCAGAATTCCTGTACTTACACGCATGTTTTCGCGATGGGATTGCGCGGGACGAACGCATGGCGTTCGTTGCTGAAATCTCCAACCAAAAGTCATCGGGATTCCAAGTGGAATCGCTGAGCAAGTTGGCGACGATATTCGTCTCGTTCCGTGTTCTAAGTCTCCGCATGTTGTCCCTCGAAGACCGAAAAGATCAGAGAGCTTTTCTTGTCGGCCTCGTATCCACAATCCCGAGCACTTTGCGGAGGATGCGGCGGCCCGACTGCCGCTCGATATGGGTGACAGGATCAACTGATTCTCCGATCTCTGCTTTCGTGTCGCAGAAGTGGTCTGGGCGTGCTTACGCATGCCCAGATTGGCGAAACGGGAGGCTTTCCTCGCAAGGTGACTAATTCGTTGCTGGCGAAACCTCATGTCCGCCTTGAAGGAATCGAGCCGTGTCCGGTCATCGCGATCTCGCACACTTCACTATTTTGGAGCAAAAACTACCCTCACTTCAGTTACGAGTCCAATGAATTTTCGGCGGGCAGCTATTCCTCGGAGGAATAGCCGGGCAAAAACAGAGTGGTTCGGTCGGCGGATCGTTATCGACACGGAATGAGAAAGTCGATAAACGACTCACGGTAAAGGACAAAGCCATGGTTGTTTCTAGATCTTTCAAATTACCGCATGTACCGCGCGACCAGTTCTCAGCAAAATTTGGATTTCCGTTGTTTGCCACCCAAGAGATATCCGCATGTCGCTATTCGCCTGTCTCAGGGCCTCTGAAACGCAACGTCGCAACCGTATGATGCCCGCTATTCCCAGCAGGAATATCTAGCGCACGAAAAGTCATTGGACACGGCGACAAGAATGAGTCATGTTCAGTATTTCGTGCGAATACCTTTTACGTTTGGCCACCCATGGGTACCGCAATCACCACCGAAGGAGCGATGCAGAGGAAGGCGCCACAGCCTTCTGAAAGACCTGTGAGCGCGAAGGCTGCCGCGGAGTTTCTGCAGATGCACGTGAGAAGTGTCACGCGTCTCGCTGGGGTTGGTCACATTCCGGGCCACCCTATCGGATACGGACAACGTAAGAAATGGCTCTTCTACATCTCGGAACTGGACGAATGGTTGCGGGCTCAGATATGCTCCGACTCATCCCGGCGTCGTCAAGGCAAAGGAGGACAAGTTGCCTAGACGAAACCGATATCAGTTCGGAAGTCTCGAACTTCGCAAAAGGACCAAGGGCCCGGACGTATGGCTATTCCGCTACTGGGATCGACAGAATCCATCAGCAACACGGCCCTCGATAACTTTGGGGACGGTCGAAGACTATCCGACCCAGGCGGATGCCAGACGCGCAGCCGAAGGTCTCCGACTGGAAATCAATCATGGACTGCCATTACGCGAGGCCGTTACTTTTCAAGGTCTGATCGATCGATACGTGAGCGAAGAGATCGAGAAAGGCGACCTCGCACATACCACCAAAGAACCCGATCTCAATCGGATCAACAAACACATCTCTCCGAAGTGGGGCAACTGCCTGCTAGGGGAGGTCAAACCTTATCCCGTCCAGGAATGGCTCAGAAAACTGCCTGTCGCTCCCAAAACCAGAGGGCATATTCGGAGCTTAATGTACCGTTTATTCGAAAAGGCCATGCTCTGGGAATTGTTTCCGCTGGAACGCAACCCGATGGGCCTGGTCGAACTAAAGGGAGTGAGCAGACGCCTACGGCCTCCGCGCTTTTTGTCGGAAGAAGAGTTCGGGGCTCTGCTCAATCAGCTTGTTCATCCCTACCGCGGTATGGTGCTCTTGGCTGGATGCACTGGTCTTCGTATCAGCGAGGTGATGGGCTTACGCTGGACGTCGATCAACTTCGAGAACTTGGTCATGGAAATCAGAGAAGGTTTTGCTCGCAGCTAGGTGACGAAGTTGAAGTCAGAGTGCTCCCAGGACCAATTGCCTCTGGACCCGGACGTTGCGACCATTTTGCTCGAATGGAAGCGATTGTGTCTGGCGACGGAAGGAGACTGGGTTTTTCCCAGCCCACGGACAAACAAACCCTACGATTCTGGCTCGCTACGGAAGAAGGTTATCCAGGCCGCGGCGTCACGAGCCAAGATTCAGGGAGGGATCGGCTGGCACACCTTTCGCCACAGCTATCGCGCTTGGCTCGACGAAACGGGCGTTCCTCTTGGCGTACAGCAGAAACTCATGCGTCATGCCAACATCTCAACCACGATGAACGTCTATGGCGGAGCCTTCATGGAATCGAAGCGCAAAGCCAACACCTCCGTCGTGCAGCGTGTGTTGGCTCAAGACCGCACCAAATAGCAAAGGGCCGTCACATGGACGGCCTCTGTTCTATCGCTTCAAACCTTATTGGACCATTTCAGACCACAATCGAAAATCCAAATTCCTCGTAACCTTATGATTGCGATGGTTGCGGGGGGTGGATTTGAACCACCGACCTTTGGGTTATGAGCCCAAAAACACTAGTGTTTTCAACAACTTACAAGACGCGGGTGGCCCTTGAAAAGCCTTGTAAATAGCGTTAGGGAATCCTTATTGGACAGTTAAAGGACAGTCGCATCCTCTCGATCATGACCTGTCAATATAGTTCTATTATGGAACTATATTGACAAAGGCGGTATTGCTGCTGATACTAGGCACATGCGATCTCGCATTGATGAACTGCTGCCGTTTGCCGAAGAAAACGAGGGTTTCGTGACAGCGGCGCAGGCCCGCAGCCTTGGCATCAAGGATTCAGTCCTGGCGCGTCTGACCCAACGGGGAAAACTTCAACGGGTGGCGCGCGGAGTGTATCGAATTCCTTACTTCCCGTCGGATCGCTTGGGGCAATATCGCGAAGCGATCCTGTGGGCGCGTGCTGACAGTGGGCCGAAAAAAATAGCCTTATCCCACGAGACCGCGTTGGCGGTTTATGGCATTTCTGATGCGAATCCGTCACGCGTACAGATCACAGTGCCGAAAAGTGCCCGCCTCCGCCGCCGCCGTCCCAAGTGGGTGGAAATTCATCGTGCTGATTTGCGAGCATCGGATATCGTCAATCGCGAAGGACTTCCCGTGACCACGATCGAAAAAGCCATTTCCCAACTTTTGGAAGAAACTGGCCGTGTCGGATTGGCGCGAGGCGCTCTGAAAGATGCGCGCAAGCAAGGCTACATTAGCGCCGAGAAAGCCTCAGCGCTCACTCGCCGTCTCAATCGATACGTACACGCGAAAGGGACACAAGAGGCGAACGTGGGGAAAGTTTAGCTCATGACCCCGAAGCAGGTTGAGCGGTTGGAGAAGACTCTTGGACGTGTGGCTCGCGAGCAGGGTCTCGATCAGGAAAGGCTTCGCCGTTGGGTCTCGTTTCTCGCACTTTGCGGCGTTCTGGAGAGCGCCGTCGAGAAAGGTGTCATCGATATCTACTACCTGAAAGGCGGAGTCGCTATGGAACTGCGCTTCGCGCGGGCGGCGCGCACCACCAAAGATTTCGATCTTGGTCTTAGAGGCAACCGCGCGGAACGTATTCGGCGGCTTTCGGAAGTATTGCAACTCAGTTTTGACGAGTTCACCTTCCGCCTGAAGCCCGAACAGCACGAGATGGAACTGGCAGACACTGTCCGGGTCGAAGTTGCCGTGGAATACAAAACACGGGCATGGCAGACCATTGAAGTGGATCTCGGTCCGGGCGAAGCACGCGAGGTAGACCTGGTGACGCCAGCCATTGAAGGTGTGGCCGAAATGGGCCTGCCCATCACCAACCAAGTACGTTGTCTTGGGATCAATGAGCAAGTGGCGCAGAAGCTTCATGCGTGTACCGGTCCTCAAAGGCAGGATCGCGCACGCGACATACTCGATATCCTCGTTGTCGATATGCTCGGCCAACTGGACCGCGTGCGCGCACGCGCGGCGACGGAGCGAATTTTCGGGGAGCGAAATACCCATTGGTTTCCACCGGAGACGAACATTCCTCCGGAGTGGCACTATTGAACTTGAAACTCTGGCCGCTGAGTTGGGATACCGTACGACGAAAGCGGCAGAAATTCAAAAAGAATTTACGAATTTAGTCGCGGCAATCGCCAGCGCATGAGCCACGTCGTTCTCGATGATTTCCGACTTCAGACGCCCTCAAGTGCCACCTCGCTATCTGGTACCCCGGCAGCGCCAGTTGAGAAAGGCCTCTGCCGTGTGAAGGCCGTGTGTGATTTGTGAGCGGTTGCGTTGATTCTGCAACAAGGCTCGACTTATCAGTGAGTTGCTGGCGGTTTGATTTCGATGCAAGCAAACGACATTACTATTCATGGTCCAACGATGGTTCACTTATGGTCCAGGTTTGAGCCAAAACAAGCCGACCTCTGCCGCGAGGGCAGAGGTCACCCGAGGCTGACCGTTGTCAGCAGCACTCGCACGGCCTTCCCTTAAGAGCTCGCCAGCCCTCCCACGCAACCAGCGGTATCAGGCACAGTGCAGCAACAGGATCGGCCCAAGTTATTCCCCAGAAGGCATTCGCAACCAGACCGGCGAGGGCGATGATCGACAAGTAGCCGCAGAGCGCGGACTGCGCTGCATCAGCTCTTAGCGCCGCACTGGCGGTCAACGCTGATAGTTGGCGCTTCTGCCGTGCGAGCATGGGCATCGCAATCGCCGCCACAAGTAATACGACGATCCCGAGATAGCTTGGCCTCACTTCACGATGTCCAATCAGCGCTAACACGGCGACAACCGCTACGTACGCTGCCAACGCGAACAGAAGGGTTCCTGTGATTCTGGCTGCTAACTTTTCTGCCCACTCGTCACTACGTTTTGACCGAAACCGCCAATAGACGACTACCGCGGAGAGGAGCTCTATGGCACTGTCCCCACCAAAGGCCAGCAGGGCGGGGCTGTGAGCCATCCATGCTACTGCGAGGGATACAACAGCCTCGACATTCGTCCAGGCAATCGTGATTGCTTGAATGCGACGGATGCGGTAGACCGTGGTGTCTGCGGGGACAGGCAGTACAGATTCCATTGAGGAGCATTATGACACCGATGCATCTTGACTCTGGAATGCATTCCAGGCTTCATAATTCCTATGGTGCAAAGCTGCGATTCCAAAACTCTCTATTCTGGTGATCTGGCCAAGATGGCGGCGGTGAGTCCAGACACGATTCGACACTATGAAAGGATCGGCGTTCTGCCGCGAGCCTCGCGAACGCAGTCTGGTTATCGAGTCTATCCTGCGAGCGCGTTGGAGAGAGTTCGCGTCGTGCAAAGGGCGCTTCGGATCGGATTCACTCTGGCAGAGTTGGCTGAAGTTCTGAAAGCTCGTGATGCCGGCGGGGCTCCCTGCCGTCGCGTGTACCAACTTGCCCAAGACAAGCTCAAGGGTATCGAGGCAGACATCGAAGCACTGAAGCGCACCAAGCGATACGTGAAGAAAGTTTTGTGCGACTGGGAACAGCGCATTGAGAATGCGGGTTCGGGAGAGAAATCGCACTTGCTCTATTCGCTCACTGACGCGGTAAGGAACGCTGGCACGCCAGCAAATCAAGTTTCGGAGGAAGAAGATTACCATGAAAACAGTAATCGCATTTCTGATATTCGGCGGTTCTGCAGTTGGCAGCACAGGACGTGCAGTCTTGCCCCATGCACAAAGAGCACTTGAAAGGGGCTGCGCAGCACCAGGCTGACGTGGAAAAGCACGGTGATGAGGCGATGGGATTTCCGCATGACAAGACCACCCATCATTTTCGTCTGTACTCAGACGGTGGCGCCATCGAAGTGACCGTGAACGACAACAAGGATTCCCAGAATCTGCACGCAATCAGGGCCCACCTGACGCATATTGTGACAATGTTCACGAACGGAGAATTCTCCATTCCCATGTTCGTCCATGACCAGGTTCCGCCTGGCGTACCTGTGATGAAAGAAAAACGCGCTGAGATTTCATACAGCTTCGAAGAGTTGCCGTCGGGCGGCAGGGTGCGGATTAAGACAACGAACCCGAAAGCGCTGAAGGCGGTTCACGACTTTCTTCGTTTTCAGATCGCGGACCACCACACCGGAGACACAATCGGCATCGGCTCTTGGTGATCGGCGCTGGCGTATTCGATTCGACCGGCGTGCCTGCTAGTGCACCGGCAATAGTAGTTTGACTGCTAAGCCGAGCACCGCAGCTATGAAGATCCGCCGCAGCCAGACTGTGCTGAGGAACAAGGCAATGCGGGATCCCAGTAACGCACCCAGAAACATGAAGGCTCCAAGGACGATACCAAGCTTCAAATCCACGACACCCCGCCAAACAAACACCAGTGTCGCAACTCCCGAAGAAAATACGTTGATCACCTTCGTGGTGGCCACAGCTTGCAGAAAAGTCATGCCGAAGAGCAGCACAAAGGCCGCAGTGAGCATCGTGACGTAACCACCGCTGAAAAAGCCGCCGTAGATTGCCAGAAGGAATGTGGCTGCATACCCGGTAATTACCCCGACGTGTGACGCTGGAGCATCATGACTAGCTCGTCCCAAGTTCTTATTCAGTAGAGAGAAAACGGCAACGCCAATCATTGCCACGGCAATGGTGATTTGCAACGCCTTGAGCGGGATACTGAGCAACAGTAATGCGCCCAAGCCAGAACCGATGATCGTGAGAGCGACCGAGGGCAGCAACCGACTGCGACTGAGAACGCCCCTACCGATGAACGGCAACGAGCCCCCCACGCTCATAAAGGTCAAAGCCAGCATGTTCGTTGCGACTGCAACGTGGACTTCGATGCCCAGGGCGATCATGACCGGAACCGTAATCAAAGATGTGCTGCCAGTCACGACGCTGATCACGCTCGTGAAGAAGAACACCGCGACTAAAGCAGTGAGTTTGGCCCCGGACACGCGACCATAATAGCAAGGCCAATCAGGTACAGTGTGGGGCAAGCTGAGGGGTAGCCAAACCGGCCAGAATCGCTGGGGCGCCGCTCAGAACTCCAGGCGGGCCTGAAAGGCGATCATGCGCGGCGTGCTATCGCCGCCCAAGCCGACGCCGAGCAGGCCGGTCGGCGGAGAAGTGGTGTAGGTGAGCGCGCCAAATCCGGTCTGCGTGGAAGGCTTTCCGGGAATGCCGGCCAGCACCATGCTGGGAAGCCCGAAATTCGGATGGTTGAAGACGTTGAAGAACTGCGCGTCGAAGCGCAGCTTCACGTGCTCGGTCAAGGGAAACCATTTCGTGAGGTAGAAGTCGCTCCAGACGAAATCGGGGCCGCGCAGGGCGTTGCGGCCGAGGTTTCCGAACTGGCAATTCTGCGGGCTGTCGCCGCCGGCGCACGCGCCCGTGCTCGGATCCACGGCGGAGACAAACGCGTTGGGATTGAGCCACTGGACCGTGCCCGGCTGCGTGACGCCGGGAATGGGATTGTGGTCGTAGAGCGGCACGCCGGGAACGACGCTGGCGAATTGCGGTCCGCTGCCCTGCACGATGCCGTTTCCATTCGCTGAATAGGGCGTGCTCAGGACGGAGAACGGAATCCCGCTGTGCCAGAACACGGTGCCGGAAACCTGCCAGCCGTTGAGCGCGTGCGCCAACAGCGTGATTCCGAACTTTGATCGGCAATTGATAGACATATTGCGCGTTGAGATTGTGCCGGATGTCGTAATCGCAAGGACCGTAATCGCGGGCCAGCTCTCCCGGCAGCGGAGAAAGAATCCCTCCGGCGGAGAACTGAAGGAATCCGCCGTTCGAGACCGTATCCATGCAGCGGCTCCAGGTGTAGTTGATCTGCCCCTGCAGGCCGTGGCCCAGGCGCTTCATGGCGGTCAGTTGCAGGCCGTTGTAGTGGCTGTTCGCGCCGGTGGAGAGTTGCGTCACCGCGCCGAATCGCGGATCGGTGGGCTGCACGTAGGGAAACGGCGCAAAGCATCCCTGGCACACCGTCTGGTAGCCGTTCACCTGCGTGAGATAGGGCTGGTTCACCGCGCGCGTGCCCACGTATTGCGCGTGCAAGCTTGCCGTGGTTCCGAACTGATGCTCGATTCCCAGGCTCCACTCCATGAAGTACGGCGCGTGAAGTTTGCCAGTCGGGCACGGCGGTGATGGCGACGGGCGGAAGACAGGTTGCGGGATTTGCCTGCGGGGATGCGCAGGAAAGCTGGCCCTGCGGAAATCCTGAACTGAAAGCTCTGATTGGCGGCCACGGTTGCGTCCACCGCGCTGTTGGGCACTCCCGGCGCGATGGCCGTCGCCGCCGACGCGTGCCCAAGCAGGCCGCCCTGAAAGTTTTGACGTAGGGCGGATTGACGCCGATGAGGTCGGCGACGCTGCCGGGCAAAATGTCGCTGAAAATTCCGAAGCCGGCGCGCAGCACGGATTTCGGCTCGAACTGCCAGGCGATCGCGGTTCGCGGCTGCAGAATCGCCAGCGGCGTGGAGGAAAACACATTGCCGAGATGGGTCTGGATGGCGGCGTTCAGCGGCTGATTCACATCGTGCGAGATGGAATCGAAAGAGCCGCCAAGGCGCGCGATTTGATCGTGCGGATTGAGCGGATTGGAATTGAACGTGTCGCGCACGCCGAAAGTCCAGGTCAGCTTCGGGGTCACCTTCCAGGTGTCCTGCGCGTAGAGATCGAGATTGAGGAAGTTGAATGGCTCGTTGGCCGACAGGGGAAAAGTCTGCGTCGCCGTGGATGCCACTCCATAGATAAATTGCGGCAACGTCGTGTAGGTCACCGTCGGAACCGTGCCTTCGCCGAAATCGTAGTCATTCAGGCGGAAGATTCGGGTGTTCGTGCCAAACCGAAATTCGTGAGCGCCATGGCTCCAGGCGAGATTGTCGTTGATGAAGAACCGCGAGGCGCGCCTGCCCTGCACCCAGGTGTTGTCGAGCCCTCCGAGCGTGGTGAAGGGCGCATTGGCGCCGCTGCCCTGCAACACGATCGGAAATGCGGCGAGCGTCTTCTGGAAGTCGCTGGGCCCAAACAGGCTTTCGTACCAGGAAAACGCCGGATTGAAATAATTCACCAGGTTTTGCGAAAAGACGTGCGTGTATCCCGCCGCGAAGGAATAGAGCGGCTGAGGAGAGATCGCATCGAACAAAGGGTTGATCGGATCCGTGTAGGCGGCCTGCACGCCGGTGTCGGCCTGAAAGCGAAACCAGGTCGTGTCTTTCTGGTTGATGTTGTAGTCGATGCGGACGGTCTGCACCTGCTCGTGATCGTCGCTGGAATGCGAAACGCTTTGGCGGTTGGCGCAACCGTTTCCATTCGGCGGATTGCCCGACGCCGTGGCTGCCGTCCGAGTTGAAAGGACAGCCGAGCACCGCGAGCGGCGTGCCGCTGGTGTTTCCGTAGAGTGAAAACATCTTTTGATAAAACGGGCACCGATTGCGGCGCCGGCGGATAGATCGATCCGGTCACGGAGTCGGTTCCACCCAGCGGAAGCTGCTGCAGCACATATTTCTGAAACGCGGCGCTGGGAACCGTCGTCGGCGTGACGATGGGCAGCGCGATCCGAACCCATTCGCTGTCGAAGAAGAAGAACAGCTTGTCGTGCAGCAATCGGCCCGCCCAGGCTGCCTCCAAAATGATTCACGGTCGATCGCGGGCTTGTGATTGCCCGGAGTGGCGTTGGTGAAATAGTCCGCCGCATTCAGCCGCGAACCGTTCCACAGCTCGTAGAGATTTCCGTGAAACTGATTCGTGCCCGACTTGGTGACGTAGTTGACCTGCGACGCTCCGTATCGTCCCTGATCCACCGCATAGGAAAGCGTATTGACCGTTACCTCGGAGATCGAATTCAGGCCCAGCACGAGATTGGTCGAGAGGCCGCTATTCAGATTGGTCAGCGGATCGTTGGTTTCCAGTCCGTCAACGATGTAGCCGTTCGAGAGCGCGGGCAGCCCGTTGAATTCCACGTTGCCGTAGCCGTTCGTGCCGCCGACGAAATCGTTGCCGCTGCCGGCCGTGTTGATCAGCGCGCCGGCGGCAAACTGCAGCGGGTAGGTGAGATCGCCGCCTGGATTGGGAAGATTCTCCAAGGCCGGGGCATTCAAGGTGGTGGATGTGTTGGCGTTCTCCGGGTTGAGGATCGGAGCTTCGCCGCTGACCTCAACGGTCTCGCTTGGATCGCGCCACTCTGAGCGTGAAATCGACGGTTTGCTTTTGGCCCAGGCCGGAAACGACATTGTTGTTTTGCTGTGGCTCGAAGCCTGGCGCTTCCACCTTGACCGAGTAAGCACCGGCTTTAGTTGGGGGAAATTGAATCGGCCCGCGTCGTCGGTCTTGGCGCTGCGTCTCAGTCCGGTCTCTGAGTTCGTGATCGTCACAACGGCGCCGGGCACGGCGGCGTTGGTCGCGTCGCGAACCTGGCCGACGATGGCGCTGGTGGTTTCGCCCTGTGCCAGCGCTTTCACTGGAGCAAGAGACGCCACCGTCAACAACAAGAAAAGCAAATTGCACTGCCCGCGCCATGAATACCCCACTCATTTGCCCTAAGGCGGCAATGTATCCCCCAATAGGATCCATTAACCAGAGATTATTCTATGAAGTTAACCACAGTTAATACAAAGAAACAAGGACCTAACGGTGAGATTGACGCTAACCAGATGGGATGAGAAGGCCGGTCTCCGGACGGGATGCGGTGTACGCTCCCAAGTTATCGACGTGCTCAAGGCACAGATAAAAAGGAGACCGGCAATGAAGAAGGTTAGCACCGTAGCGGCAAAGCAGAGCAAGAAATATTTCGCAGCAGAAGCTGACCATTGGATTGGATCTGGGAGATCGCAACAGCTGGTACTGCGTGCTGGATGAAGCCGGCCAGATACAACTGGAGCAGCGCGTCCGCACGAATGCGAAAGCGTTGCAGGAAGTCTTCGGCGCGATGCCGCGCAGCCGGATCGCGCTGGAAATCGGGACGCATTCGCCCTGGATCAGTCGCTTGCTCAGCGAGTTGGGGCATGAAGTGATCGTGGCGAATGCGCGCAAGGTGCGGCTGATCGGGGAGAGCCGCAAGAAAGACGATCGGCTGGATGCGCAGACGCTGGCGCGGCTGGCCCGGATCGATCCGGAGTTGCTGTATCCGGTGAAGCATCGCAGCGCGCAGGCGCAAGCCGATCTGACGGTGATTCGGGCGCGAGCCGGACTGGTGCGAGCGCGGACGGCGCTGGTGAACACGGCTCGTGGACTGGCGAAGTCTTACGGCGAGCGGTTGCGCGGCTGCAACGTGCGCAATATGAATCCGGAGAAAGCCGAAGGCCTGAGCCCGGAACTGCAAGGCGCACTGGAGCCGCTGCTGGCGTGCATCGAATCGGTCAGTGAGCAGATACGCGAATACAACGAGCGCATCGAAAAGCTGGCGCAAGAGAGTTATCCGCAAGTGGCGCTGCTGAAGCAGATCAAGGGTGTGGGCACGCTGATCGCGCTGACGTACATGCTGACGCTGGAAGATCCGCATCGCTTCCGCAAGAGCCGCGACGTGGGCTGCTATCTGGGACTGCAGCCGGGACGACAGAAACTCGGGGCAGAGCGAGCCGCAGATGCACATCAGCAAAGAAGGCGATCCGTATCTGCGCACGCTGCTGGTGCAGGGAGCGCAACACATCCTGGGACCGTTCGGTGTCGACTGTGATCTGCGGCGCTGGGGACTGAAGCTGGCCGAGCGTGGAGGAAGGAGCGGGAAGAAGCGAGCCATCGTTGCGACCGCGAGAAAGCTGGCGGTGTTGCTGCATCACCTGTGGGTGAGCGGAGAAGTGTACGAACCATTGCACAACAGCAGCCGAACGACAGTGGCGGCAGCCGCAGCATAAAAATCAAAATCGTTCCAGGAAGAGAAAAGACAAAAGCCAAAGCCGAGTTCCGGTGACTGCGTTAATCGCCTGGCCCAGGTTCCACTCTGCAAGAGCAGAACCACAGGGCGCCAAACAGATGGCAGCACCGGCTGAAACGAGAACGCCCAACATGCACCGAGCGAAACGAATCGCTCCTCGAGAGTGCGGATGGAAGCATGGCGACAGTGGCCACTCGGCGGGAAGAAAAACCTTGTTCAACGAAGCAACGAAAGAATCGACTTGACTCCGACCGGCCTTCTCATGGAAGGCGATTACACTCAAAACCCCAACCGCGAAGGACGGTGAGTGTACTGGGGATGCTACCGCCAATTGTCATCCCAAGGTGCTACATTCGTCGACAAGGTTTATTTTTTCAGTGTGCCTCTCACAGGAGTCAGCATTTCGTTGGCCTGTTACGTCGCCAGCATTACGCTGTCGCGTGCCTAACTCAGAACCGGATCAATGAGTGCTTTGGCAATTTAACGTTAAGTGCTAGCCCAGGCTACAATTTTCCGCGTGACTAAAGAACGTTGGGCTCAGATAGGAATCACGACCGAATTTCTTATCGTCGTCAGGACTCTAGGTGAGTTCTTCCGGCTCAGGTACGTCAATGGCACGAACTTCTCGACCGCAGTGGCTGCGCTCTATGTCGGCGGCGCTTTGATCGCGGCTTGCTCCTGCTGGGCGGGCGTGACCTTCTACTTCTTCCGACGCTATATGGTGTCTGTCTGGATCACGCTGGCGACCATCGTCGTTCTGCTTGTGTACAAAATTGCCGTGATCGGCTGGTAGTGGCAGCACGAAGGGGATGTATCTTGAACATCAACTGTTTTGCGACGAACCACGGTTGAGGCGCCAAACACGGTAGCCCTACCAGGTTGCATATGTGAGATAGGCAGGGTAGAGGGCATACCAACAAGGAGAGAAGCTCTACCTCGCTCCGTCCGACCGAGTACACATTTGGTGAGCCAATGCAGGCTCGGGGTGGTCCACGTGTATTATGTATTATTGTTCCGCGTTCCAATGGGATTGGAAAGGAAGTGCTACTGAAGCGATGGGCCGACTAGCTTGCATCCGCCACTGATTCACGGAGGACAAAACATGCGCTACTTCACCTGCCTGTTGGTCGCGCTCTGCACCTCTACTAGCACTCTTTACGCCGCCGTCCACCCGGACGGCCGACAACTCAGCACTTCAGAAAAGCAGCAGGTCAGCAAACCAGGCACGCAAAATCCAGAAGCCTATGCGTTGTATCTGAAGGGACGTGACTATTGGAGTAAGCGAACCCTCTCGGACCTTGAGACTGCAGTCTCTTATTTCAATCAAGCTATCGCCAAAGACCTCGGCTACGCGCTGGCATATGCAGCGTTGGCCGATGCCTACGCCGTAATGCCTGACTACGGTGGCAGTCCCAGCGAAGTGTTAGCGGGGTGATCGTCACGCCCGGGTTTGCGATGCCCCCAGCCGCGACAATAGCGCTGCCGGACAGCGAAGGTAACTGGAAGCTAGATCTTTCCAATCCCCGCTTAACTCCCCGACCGAAAAGGCGGTGCGGCTCAGATATCTCTTGCGGAACCTGCTCCTATCGTTGCGAACTGCTGATCAACCTCCGAGCGAAGGTTCTTCGTTTGAGCTGGCGTGAAGTCGAGGACCACGCGTGACGGCACATCGCCGTGTTCAAGGCGGTCGAAGATCTGGTTGATCGACAGATAGGGGCTGCAGCTCGATATCGGCTTTGACCTTGCCTCCGACAGCGAAGGCGAGGGCCTCGGCCATATCCTGGCGCGTGCCGACGAACGAACCGCGGATGGTTATGCAGTTCGCCACGACATCGAAGAGCGGAACCGGGAATTCGCCAGGCGGCAGCCCGACCAGGACACAAGTGCCGCGCTTCCGGGTCATGCCAACGCCTTGCTTGAATGCGATGAGCGACGGCGCCGTAATCAGAACGCCATGGGCTCCCCCGCCAGTCGCCTTCTTTACAGCGGCTGCGGGATCTCCGGTCTTGGCATTGATAACGAAATCGGCGCCAAGGCGCGTGGCATGGGCCAGTTTGCCATCGTCGATGTCGATTGCGCAGACGAGTAGTCCCATGGCCTTGGCATATTGAATGGCCAAGTGACCGAGGCCGCCAGCGCCCGAGATGGCGATCCATTCGCCGGGCCTGCCTCGGTCTGCTTAATCCCTTTGTAGGTCGTGACTCCAGCGCAGATCAATGGCGCGGCATCCGCAGCGCGCAGGCCGGCGGGCACATGGGCGACATAATTCGGGTCGGCGATAACGTAATCTGCAAAACCGCCGTTCTTGGTGTAGCCGCCGAACTGCGCCTGAGCGCATACCGTTTCCCAGCCAGTCAAGCAGTACTCGCAGTGACCACACGCCGAGTAGAGCCAGGGCACCCCGACCCGGTCGCCCTCCTTCACAATTGTCACTCCCGATCCAACGGCGGCGACCAGACCGATGGCCTCATGGCCAGGAATGAACGGAAGTGTGGGCTTCACCGGCCAGTCGCCATGGGCCGCATGGAGATCGGTGTGGCATACGCCGCAGGCCTCGGTTTTCACTAGGATTTGGCCTGCTCCGGGAGAGGGAACGTCCCATTCCAAGAGCGCCAATGGTTCTCCGAATTGCTCGACAACGGCGGCGTGCATCTTGCGTGCCATGGGTAACTCCTCTTTTCAAACCTGGGACGGGCAGATAGCGAGAAGTGTTACAGCGATCACAATGCCGTGACTGTTCAATAGTGATCACTTTGGCATGGGTCTCGAATTCAACTTGACCCTTCTCCATATTTCTGCAATTATAGAAATATGCCAGTCGCTTCAACTAGGAAGAGTACCGAGCAAGTTGCAAAATTCGCCGACATGCTTTCCGCGATGGGCACCGAACCGCGCCTTCGAATTATGCAATTGCTGCTATCCGCGCATCCGGAGGGGTTGGTCGTAGGTGATATCCAGTCCGAGCTTGATATTCCGAATTCCACGCTTTCGCACCACCTGGACAAATTAAAGAATGAAGAACTCGTGAATGTACGTCGCGAAAGCACTTTTTTGCGGTACACGGCCAATACGGAAGCACTCCAGGAACTTCTGCAGTTCCTCTACGCCGAATGCTGCACTCGAAATAAGGCAGTTAAACCCCAAGATATCGTCCAGCTTTGTAAATAGGAGATGCCATTATGTGCGCCATCGACATCAAGGAAGTAGTCAAAGAAAAGTATGGCCAGGCAGCCTTGCGCGTGAAATCTGGCGGCAGTAGTTGCTGCGGAGCGACCGCGGCAAGCGGCTTGGGCTGCGACCCAATCACGTCCAATCTGTATGACTCTTCCCAATCGGGACAAATCCCTGAAGAGGCCATGCTCGCATCGTTAGGGTGTGGAAATCCGACGGCGCTGGCAAAGTTGAATCTGGGAGAGGTCGTTCTTGATCTCGGCTCGGGCGGTGGCATAGATGTTCTGCTTTCGGCAAAGCGGGTTGGGCCCACTGGCAAGGCCTACGGTCTCGACATGACGGACGAGATGCTCGCCCTAGCCGATGAAAACAAGCGAAAGGCTGGAGCCGAGAATGTCGAGTTCCTCAAGGGCGAGATCGAGCACATTCCTCTTCCGGACAACTCGATCGACGTGATCATCTCGAATTGTGTCATCAACCTCTCGGCGGATAAAGACCGCGTGTTACGAGAGGCCTTCCGGGTGCTGAAGCCGGGTGGCCGCATTGCGGTTTCTGACGTCGTAACCCGAGGCGAAATCGCCCCAGAAATTCGCCAAAGCGTGCTTCTGTGGGTCGGGTGTGTGGCGGGGGCCCTCGGAGATGACGAATATCGCAGCAAACTCTCCGCAGCAGGGTTTGAGCAAATCGACATCGAGCCAACGCGAATTTATCGGGCAGAAGATGCGCGTGAATTTCTCTCCGCGGCTGGCGTCGATGTCGACGCGATTGCACCGGAGGTAGATGGCAAATTCTTGAGCGCCTTCGTTCGGGCCGTAAAGCCAGCAAACACGGGAACGAAAGCTTGTTGTGGACCGACCTGCTGCAACTAGGAGAGAACCAGTATGCAAGCGACATTACAACGCACTATTTCTGTGCACTGGCAATTCGGCGCGCTCCATCATGGCTGAGGCAATTCTCAACTCCAAAGGACGCCCTAATTTCACGGCCTACAGCGCCGGAAGCCATCCCTCAGGAAAGGTTCGACCGGAAGCATTGAGACAGCTCGAAATGGCGCACCTCCCAACCGAGGGTCTGCGCAGTAAGGCATGGGATGAATTCTCTCTGCCTGGCTCTCCCAAGCTCGACTTTGTTTTTACAGTTTGCGACAACGCGGCGAAAGAGGTCTGCCCAATCTGGCCCGGACAGCCGATGACCGCCCATTGGGGCGTTCCCGACCCAGCGGCGGTTCACGGTAGCGAAGCGGAAATAGAACGGGCGTTTCGCGAGGCATTTTTTATTTTGGAGCGCAGAATCAGTCTATTGCTCTGTCTCCCCCTGAAGACTCTGGACACCCTTGCACTCAAGAGGGAACTCGACAACATCGGCCAGACCATGGCCCCCGTCACCCACGAATAGCAGACTGGGTTTCGACAACGAGGCCACCCTTCGTGGCTTGCCGCATTACTAGGATCACGAAATGAAGGCAACTAGTCGTCTCGGTTTTCTGGACCGCTATCTGACCGCCTGGATCTTCGCGGCCATGATCGGCGGCGTTGTGTTGGGTTGGCTTGTGCCCGGAGTCGTGCCGTTTCTGAATCGCTTCAACATCGGAACGACTTCTATTCCGATTGCAGCGGGATTAATTGTGATGATGTATCCACCCTTCACGAAGGTGCGATATGAGAACCTGCACGAGGTCTTTCGAAACAAGAAGGTGCTCGGCCTTTCGCTCGTTCAGAACTGGGTTGTAGGGCCGATTCTGATGTTTGTTCTGGCCATCATCTTCCTACGCGGATATCCGGAATACATGGCTGGACTCATCATGATCGGTCTCGCCCGCTGCATCGCGATGGTCATCGTGTGGAACGAACTGGCGCGAGGCGATACGGAATATGCGGCTGGCCTGGTGGCCTTCAATTCTCTTTTTCAGGTCTTTTTCTACTCCCTCTACGCTTGGGTTTTTATTACCGTCCTTCCCGCCAAGCTCGGTCTTCACAGTGCCATCGTCAATGTGTCCATCGCAGAAATTGCGAAGAGTGTCTTTATTTATCTGGGAATTCCGTTTCTCGCGGGATTCTTGACTCGTACTGCCCTGATTCGCGCCAAAGGGCAGGAGTGGTACAACCGGAGCTTCGTTCCGCGCGTAAGCCCACTGACGCTGATTGCTCTGCTGTTCACCATTGTGGTGATGTTCTCCCTGAAGGGTGGGTATATAGTCCGTCTGCCCTTGGACGTCCTGCGCATCGCCGTGCCGCTGTTAATTTACTTCGTGTTGATGTTTTTGGTGTCCTTTTACATGGGCAAGAAAGTGGGGGCGGACTATTCCAAGACCACGACGCTGGCATTTACGGCCGCATCCAACAATTTTGAACTGGCCATCGCGGTGGCAGTCTCGGTATTTGGCATCAACTCAGGAGCGGCATTCGCGGCGGTAATTGGCCCTTTGGTGGAAGTGCCGGTGATGATCGCTCTGGTCAACGTGGCCTTCTATTTTCAACGCCATTTTTTCTCCGAGGCGCGAGCGGCAACTACCGAGCCGGTCTTGACAAGTCTTGATCGAGGATAGTCAGAAATCTGTGTTCTTGTCCGCTTCTCTCATCAGCAGCATCGTGAATCACGCGGTTTTCGTGCTCCTCAAGGCGTCTGCGTACTAGACGTCGTACTCGATGCTGAAGGAAGCGAAGGCGTCAATACTACGCCGGGTGAATCTGGAATAAGTACCCGCTTCACCGATTCAGAAACTTCATTCGCGTGCGCAAGCAGTTGGCTAACCTGCCATAGCTGTGTATCGGATAGCTTGGTCTTGAAGGAGGGCATTCCCGAAAGACGGATTCCGTTTGCTGCCTTCCAGTAGGTCTCCGATGCCGGATCGTCGGTCACACCCTTGCCACGGAACAGTTGTGGAGGTTTCGGAAACATCGTTGTCGCATAGTCGATGGGTGACTGCCCTGGAAGCCCGTGACACAAGGCACAGTGCTGTTTGTAAACGCTCGCACCGGCAAGAAAATTAGGTTCGTCTGCGGGCACGGAAGATGGAGGAATGTGTTGCTTCTCAATATGCGCGTCCAGAGCCATATTCGCGAACTTCTTCTCAAACGGCATAGGTGGATCGGCCGTTGCGACTGGCGCCAAGCCAGTAGAAAAGTAGAGGAAAACACAACCCACTGATAGCGCAACTGCCAGAATGAACCCAATCACGATGCCCTTGATCACTTGTGCGCTCCGTTCTTTATCAGAAATTGAAGCGATACCCCAGAATCATCTTGGCAATCAGGTGGTCGGTCGAACCTGTAAGGCCCACCCCAAGTCCGAAATTTATTTCCCATTGCGGAGCGATATTCAAATCAATCGCAGGGAAAATCTGGTGCTGTTGCTGCGAGACCGCATCGAATCCCGTTGCCGGGCCGACTGAACCGTAATATTCCAGACCTCCGGCAACCTTCGGCGTGAAATCGTAGCTGAACTTGAAGTCGGGCGAAAAGACGACGCCTTGGTTCACGCTCTCGCCGTGAAACGATCGGTCCAGCGTGGGATTGATGGACCAATACCATCGGCCAACTTTTTGGTCCACGATGGGGCGGATCTCCCACGTCCAGGTGTCTACGGAATATTGCCGCCTCTGGTAGCCAATTTCGTTTGAGATGCTCACACCTACAGGCCAGTGCCATTTCTTAGGGACGGCAACGCGCGGGCGGATGTGATCGCCCACCCACTGCCAGCTCTGACCCTCGGTTATGGAAGTGAAGATGTAAAAACCGCACTCGAACCAGTCATTGAAGCCGTGGGTGATCTCCACGGTTTCGTGCTCGGCATGATTGGTGGGGTAAACGCCATCCACGATTGTCTTTGAGCCGTCAATCGTGAAGTTGCTATGGAGTTCCACCATTGTGTGTCGGGGGTCGACCAGGTCAGACCCGTACACCTGGATCTCGTAATTGTCTTGAGCACGGCTGAGTGATGCACCAAAGGTGAGGATTAGAAATACGATCGCTAGTTGTCGGTAACGCACCGTGCGACCGCATTCACGAGATCCCATGACGAAGGTTATCAGCTACAGGATGAATACATCGTGGCGAACACATGACAAGTTGTTCATGTTGCCTCGGGAGGCGCTCCAACGTGCATCAACCTTAGTAGCATGAGGAGGTTGCCGTCATCTTCGTTTGTTCCTATGGTCTGCCGTGTACTGGTTTCCGCTAACTTGTTGGTGGGAGGAGTTGTGGCGATTGGACAGGAACCGTCTGAGCTCCCAGATGCGCCAAGCGCGAGTCAGACTCAATCGAGTTCATCCAGCGTTACTCAGAGCGTGCCGCAGCATGAACCGAGCAAGAATCACATCTTCTGGATAATCCCCAACTATCGTTCGGACGAGAACGCTGCGGAGATCAAACCGTTGACGCCTGCCGAGAAGATGAAAGTTGCATTGGACGACTCTTTTGATCCCTCAGCGTTTCTGGTGGCTGGTATTTTTGCCGGACTATCCATGGCCCAGAAGCAGTACAGCTCATTCGGAATAGGAGCGCAGGGATTTGGCAAATACTACGGAGGAGCGTTCGCAGATCAAGCAATTGGCAACATCATGAGTGAAGGGCTATTTCCAGTCGCTCTGCACCAGGACCCTCGATATTTCGTGAAAGGCACCGGGGGATTTTGGAAGCGAACCGGATATGCAATGAGCCGGGAAGTCATCACTCGCGGCGACGATGGCCGCAACCACTTCAACACATCAGAACTGGCCGGAAATGCAGTGGCCGCAGGCATCTCCAACCTCTACTATCCGGCCGTGAATCGATCATTTGGAAATACCGCGAACAAGTGGGGACAACAAATAGCCCTGGATACCTTGTTCAATGTGGCAAAAGAGTTCTGGCCCGACGTGCGCAACAAAATGTTTAGGCATTAAGCGCTCGCGTGACGCTGACACCTGGTCAAGGCTGAGGGGCAATGGAGAGCCGAGAGGACAAAGGTGACCATGCCACGAAGACCCCCGATCTCTAATGAGACATCGCGAGCATACGCAACGCGCATCGAGTTTTGCAGAGTGTTCGCAGAAAACATGGATAATTTGCATTTGCTTTCGTTCTTGCTCACAGCCGATCTGGCGAAGGCTGAGGAGTGTTTTGTTTCTGGCTTGGAAGACTGCGTCGAAGGAACTTACGTGTTTCGGGACTGGGCGCAATCCTGGGCCCGGCGGACGATCATCCAGAATGCAATTCGCATGTTGGCGCCCCGCAAGAACCACTCGACCGTCGCAGACGCACCGAGTGATGCGGTCACTTGCAGTTTCGGACGGACGCAGGATACCGATTATGTAATCGCCCGCCTTCTCCGGCTCGAACACTTCGAACGCTTTGTCTTCGTGATGTCCGTCCTTGAAAAATACTCGGATCAGGATTGCTCCGTTCTGCTTGGCTGCTCGCGGCAGGATGTTGGGGAGACAAGAATGCGAGCGTTGCTGCATCTCGCGGAGCCAGACAGGTTACGAACCGTGACTCCGTCCGGGCGCGGCTCCAGCGATCCTGAAGAGGCACAAACGCCAGAAGTGCAATTGGAACCGCAGTTTTGAAGACTGTGAACCGAGTCACCTTTTAGAAAGTACCAAGAGCCGTTCTGGGCATGCTCTACGAAAAACAAAAATCAACAGATCGGCATCGCTCGTGACGGTCCCGTGCGATGAATCCTAGACGATTCAAGTAAGGAACTGTCATGAAAATTCTGCTCTACAACCCCGACAACGGCGTGACTCGCAACTTCATGCCGCACCTCTGGATGTTTTTGCTCAAATCTCTGACTCCTCCCGGACATGAAGTGCTGCTGATCGATGGCAACGCGCAGCCGATGGACGAGCTTCAGATAGCACAATACGTTCGAGACGAGAACATCGGACTGGTCGGCATTGGCGCCATGACCCGAATGATCGCCAAAGCGTATCGCATCGCCGATGCCATTCGCGCCACCGGTGTTCCGGTCGTCATGGGTGGTCCTCACGTCACCGAACTGGCCGACGAGGCCCTCGGTCGCGATGGCGGACCATGCCACGCCGACGCTGTGGCCCTAGGCGAAGCCGATGAAACCTGGCCGCAGATTGTGAGTGACGCTGCCCGCGGCGAACTCAAACCCATCTACGCGCCCGTGGATGCAGCGGGGAAAGACAAGAAGCCGTCACTAAAGGAGTACCCGGTCATTCCTTGGCAATCGATCGATCTTGCTCAATTCAATCTCGTGCCAAAGGTCGTCGCGCCGCTACTCAACCGTGTCGGCACGGGCTGGGGCTCTTTCCGCATCATTCCAGTTGAATCGGGACGTGGCTGTCCCTACGGCTGCGAGTTCTGCACCGTGACCGGATTCTTCGGTGACTCAATCCGCTTCCGCACCAATGAGAGCGTGGTCAATGAGTTGCTACTGTTGAAGGCGCGCGCCAGCAGTGAGAAGGGCCAGATTGCCGTCTTTTTCATCGACGACAATTTTGCTATCAATGTAAAGCGCACCAAGTCATTGCTTCGTGACATCATCGCTGCCAAAGCCCAGGTGCACTGGGTCGCACAGATCAGCGCTAATTTGTTGCGCGACGAGGAACTGGTGGACCTAATCGCGGCTTCCGGGGGCAAATGGGTTTTCATCGGCATGGAATCCATTGACCCGACCAATCTCAAAGACGTGAACAAGGGATTCAATAAGCCGAGTGAGTATGCGGCTGTGCTCGAACGGCTCGCCCGACGCAACGTCTATGCGATCACATCTTTCATCTTCGGTATGGACAACGACACCACCGGCGTGGCCGAGCGCACACTGACGCAAGTCCGAACTTGGCCTCCGGGTCTGCCCATTTTCGGCCTGCTGACGCCCTTGCCCGCAACCCCGCTCTACAAGCGCCTCGAAACCTCGGGCCGGCTCACGCGCCCCAAGCACTGGCAGGAATTCATCCCGTTTGCAATGGCTCACATTCCGCTCAAGATGACCGATTGAAGAAGCTCATGCCGAAGTGAAATATGGTTGGCAGCAAGCGTACAGCCCGGAGGCCCTGGCTCAGGCGGTCGACGCGCTCGATGACCAACCTCTGGGTTATCGGATCAATATCTTCCTCGCGCGCCTGTGTTTCCGCGGGATATATTTCCCCATGATGGGGAAAATGGCATGGCTCAAGGTTGTCGTCCAAAACCGCCGACCTATTCTTAGACTGGCGAGAGACGCCTTCTTCGGCCGTCGGACGCGACCAACGAATCCGGACACGAAAGATGTGTACGAACCCGTCGCGGTACCAGATGTCACCAGCGAAGTGAGTGCATAACTCTCTTCGGTACTTCTCGCCGGTCGTTTCTTGATTGAGGCATTCTCGAAGCCCGCTAGAAATGCAGTTATGCCGCTTGGAGCACGCTCGCCGGCAGCGATAAAGTTATAATGGCACCGCCTCCAGGACGCTCGGAGACCCGTGCTCTGCCCCCATGCGCCTGGGCAACTGCATCCACAAAGGCAAGTCCGAGACCATGACCGGGAGAATTCTTTCCCTTCACGAATCGTTTGAAAACCTGGCTGCCGATATCGGGCGAGAATCCCGGACCATTATCTTCAATCACTAGTTCTGCCGATCCTTGCTGCGAACGGAGTCCGATGATCACTCGGCATCCCGCTGGCAAATGAGTCAATTCGTTTTCAAGTAAATTACTGACCACACGATTCAGAAGGGTCACGTCCGCGTCCACGACCACGTGTTCTTGGAGGTCAGTCGTCACTTCGTGATGGCGCTCGGCCATCGCTGGCTGATAGATATCAACCAGTTGTCGCACGACATCGGACAAGTCCACCGGGCGGCGATCGATGTGAAGAGCACCCGCTTCCGCTTCGGCAAGGTCCAGCGTGGTATTCAGCAACTGCAAGAGCCTGTCCAGGTCTTCGATCGCCTCACCAACCGAGTTGCGCCACGTATCATTTCCTTCATTACATAATGCCGATTCCAGCGTTCCACGAATCAAGGTCACCGGGCTCTTGAGGTCGTGCGCGATACTGCCAGTGACAGTGCGAAGCTGATTCACCGAAGCCTGGAGCCGGTCCAGCATGTTATTGAAAGTCTTAGCCAATCGCGAAATCTCATCTGAATTTACAGGCTCAGGCAATCGTTCCTTTAAGTCTTCGGTTCCAATTCGCGCGACGGTTTCCGTGATTCGTTCGACACGGTGCAGTGTACGGCGCGCGCTCCAGTAGGAGATTACGAAACCGAGCAGGAACATGCCGCCCCAAACCATCAGAAAACGACGAGCTAATGTGTGCAGCACATGCTGGGCGCCATGATCCGATAGTCCGAGATAAACAGTTCTTCCGCTTTGCGCCTTCTCAACCACTCGAAACGTTTGTCGATATCCTTCGACCGTTATGGACTTCGGAGGTCCCGGAACCAAATTCGACCGTCGGATCGCCGCTAACAAAAGCGTCTTGAGAACTTGGCCCTACCCACAAGGGAGAACTCGCTGTTGATCGGATCTGTGCCAGGAAGAATACAGAATTCAGTCTCTCACCGCGAGCGTTGCGCTCATCCGGTACCTCCTGAGTAGCAAGTTCAGCCACCTCTCGAACGATCCTCTTGTAAAGACGATCGCTTGGAGTATCGGCCGAAACCTGAGCCAGAACCTCTGCTTCGCCGCTAAGCCAGGTGTCACTGCGCTCTCGAATGCCCTGAGCGACAAGGAAATAAACTATGGAGAAAGCCACAGCTGTTCCGAGCGCGAACGCCAGAGTTGTCCAAATCGAAATCCGCCAAGCGGCGGTGGAGCGCAAATTCTTAGGCATGTTTGAGAACGTAGCCAACACCACGAATTGTGTGAATCAGCGGTCGCGGGGTGTCATGATCCACTTTGCTGCGCAGACGATAAATATGAACATCGACGACATTGGTTGCGGGATCAATCCTCATCTTCCAGACATGGTCCAGAATCATGGTCCGGGTCACCACTCGACCTTCGTTGCGGCAAAGATATTCCAGCAATGAAAACTCCTGTGGGGTCAATTGCAACAATTGCTCGCCCCTTCGCGCTTCGCGACGCACCAGGTCAAGCTGCAAGTCGGCAGCTTGCAAACGCATCGATTCATTCTGCGGAACCGCAGACCTGCGAAGGAGATTTCTCAGTCTCGCCAGTAGTTCCGGAAGCGCGAATGGCTTCGTGAGGTAGTCGTCTCCGCCTTGCTCCAATCCTTGGACCCGCTCGTCAACGGAACGGCGGGCGGACAGGATTAAAACTGGCGCTGAACTTCCTTGGGCGCGGCAGCGGGCAATTAAGTCCAATCCATCCAGGTCCGGAAGCCCTAGATCGATGATGAAGGCATCGTGGATACCCTCCAAGGCCTTGGCTTCTCCGGCTTTCGCGGTGCTGGCCGCATCCACGAGATATCCCGCCTCCGTCAGTGCCCGTTTGAGAAACTGTTGAATGGATACATCATCTTCTACCAACAGCAATCGCATAGGAGAATCCCGTCAGTTCAAGACTTTACACCTCCAAGTGGGATGCAGGAAACACGATCCTGGAAACTTACCTAAGCCAGCAAATCCAGCATTCACTGCGGACGCCATGTCATGTCCACCCGCACCGGGATGTCGTTCTTGACCGGCATCGTCAGGAGCGAGGGCGGGTCGATCTTGAAATCCGTTAGCGTAGCCGGAATGGTGCCCGTAATGTGAGTTTCACCGCCTTGGGTTTCCACTTTGAAAGGAACCTTTTTGTACTGGGCAGTCTGGCCGGCGAACTGAATCTCCAGATCAGCATTGATGGTCGCCGATGAGGCAGCTGATTCGGGCAGGCGGGTGCGTACGGTGACCATAGGAAACTCCGCGCCGCGCGTAACCTGAATCATATGAAGGTCGCGATTGCTGTCCCCAGAATCAAACGACTTCACGGCTACCGCGATCAAGAAATCGCACTGTCCATCGTGGCAAACGCCCTTGCCTCGCGCTGCATGGCTTACACCCTCGGACTCATGCAGTGGGTGCGACACATGGTAGGTGAGAGTGCTTTGTTTGAGGACCCATTGGCTGTCCGCAGCAAACGTGGGGAGGGTTACGAGCAAGAACACGATCAATATTTTCTTATTCATAAACTGTGCTCAGAACTTCACTGACACCGAAAGAAGAGCAGCCCCAAACGCGCCAGCGGTCACGATGGCCACTGGTCCATGCGCGGAGGCGGCGCCATGAACTTTTTCGCCTTTGTTCTTCTGATCGAACGCCATAATTCCCAGGATGGGCGTGGCGATCATGCCCGGCCCGTGAATCCAAGCCATCGCCTCGTGAAATTTTATCGGACCGCGCTTTTTGGTTCCGGGGATTCTGGGAGCGCGAATGGCGTAATAAGCGGTGATCCCGTATAGGTCGCCGGTGAGCGCACCCAGAGCAACGTGCAAATCGCGAGTAACCGTGCCTTCACTTTTGCCGCCAGCGCCAGGACCGAGGATCACCGTCGCAATGAGCGGTATCGTCGTGATCAAACCCATCCGTTGATGGATCTTCAGCATGTGCGTCCGTTTATCCAGCAGCGCCTGCTCACGGGCGTTTCCTTGTGTCTGTTCCGGAGTAAGGCCCAAATCCGAAAGCGAAGGCGCTGTACTGCTGGATGGGGCGTTCGGCAAATTATCATGTTGCTCTAGCCCTGGTTTGGTGGTGGTTGGCGCGCTGGCCTGCAGCTTCTCGTCCACAACTGATGGCTTAGTTCCATCGACAGTCGCGGACGGAATCTCCAAAGTCGGGAAACCGGCGGCCTCAAACTTCATCCGATAACTCCCCAGCGGCAGATCGTCGAATCTATAAGAGCCATCCGTCCCCGTCGTGGCGCCTCGTACCTGGCCGTTGTCCACGCTCGTCACTGTTACGGTGGCGTTCGCAACCGGATTCCCGGACGAATCCACGATCCTGCCCGTCAGCACACCCATTCCGGCCGTCTGAGCGATCAGTGAAGGTACAAGCTGAAGGAGCAGACAAATAGCTAGGCCGAAAGGGATGGCACCAGGCCAATTGCCAAATGCATTCCTCAACATCAGTCACCTCGCGCTTTCTAGAAACAGAGACTGTGTTTCCCTGAACTATTTCGCACTGCATGCCGCACTGAGACCAACCTTGCAATGAGCATGGAAGATGTGGCGTCCGATCAAGTACCCAAGTGTGCTTCCCACTACAACATCGGAGGGGAAGTGTTGCAGACTAGTGAATCGCGTCACCGAAACGGCCGCTGCGGTTCCGTAAGCGAGCCACTCTACCCAAGGTTTTGGGTATTCGTGCGCAATTGTGCTGGCAGCTGTCCACGTGATGATCGTATGGCCGGAGGGGAATGAATTATCCAAGCCGCTCGTCTGAAAGAAATGTCCTTGACCCGTTCCTTGTAAAGGACGTTCACGCTCCGCAATGAGCTGCAGCACGGCATACACGACGCCACTGTTGGCCATCGCCTCGGCCCCAAGTACTCCGGTTTCGAAGGCATGAGAATCTCCTTGGGTCTTTCCGTCGATGAGAAGCACTCCCACCGCACCAGCGGTAGCGAACAGTCCAACGTCGGAGATATCAGCACCTGCGCTCGAAGGGTTTCTCGGAAGTGCGCCCGAAGCATGCTTGTCAATCGCGATCAGGCCTGCCGTGACAACAGGGAGTCCGATCACCCACTTCATTTCAGAACGATGGAGAGGAGCTGTATAAATATCAGCCTGATCACGAAGCCCACGTTTGACCCATCGAGTGAGAAATTTGTCGCGACTCGAATCCGCAGATGCCCCGGCAGACGATTGCCGCGGATCGCCAGAAGTAGCCGAGTCTCCAGCCGCGTAAAAGCTCGTACGCATGACCGCTGATGGAGCGTCCGGCAACTCCTGCGAGGCGGCCAATGTCGATTGCAAAATACTCGCCAATAGCAAGATCAACAGACGGCCCCGACTCTTATCGAACACGCACAAGGACATGTTAAAGCCGAGTTCAGAGTGACGCTGGCGTGGCACACCACGGCCGGCAGCCCACTTTTACGATACGACCGGAACATTACCGCTCCCTTTCTAGAAGATGACAGTTTGTTCATCCTGGAGCATTTTCCCTTTTCCACTCCCGTCTACGCTTACGATTTACTCGATACTACCGGCGGAGTTGCAACCATCTCCGTCTTTGGAGCTTCATAGTAGACACGGTTCTTTGGCTTCTCTGGGCATCTGGTATCCCGATAGCCGACCTGCGTTTCACGCGGCCTTAGAAGGACTGTCTCCTTCCCAGCGGACAACAATCGGAGTTATTAGCAATGAGACGACTTGTATTCGAGCTGATCGTGCTGACGGCTGGGTTGTGTAGTGCCGTGAGTGTCGCGCAGACGTTGAAGCGGCCTCCGGCGGCAACACACCAGCAGAAGGAAGATATGCCTGCCTCGCAGAACGTGTCAGAAAGCGTGGGCGCTGAACCGATGGCGATACCGATGAGCGTTGGGGTTGGCACTCCTATCAAGGTGGCAATTGACTCAGACGTGCGAGTGCGGAAAGTAGGTCAGGCGATCCGATGCAGGACAACGGAACCAGTGTATGCGTTTGACAAGCTGCTGATTCCGGTCGGAACGGTGGTGAACGGGAAAGTTTCGGCGATCGATTCGGTACCGAAGATGGTACGAACGATGCAGGCGGCGAATGGGAACTTTTCTCCACCTCGGAAGGTGCATGTGCAGTTCGACGAACTGGTCATGGGTGATGGGCGGCGTCTGCCCCTGCAAACGGTGGCTTCTCCTGCTCCGGATGGAGTGCTGCGGTTTGTGTCGGCGAAGGAAAAGCCAGAACAGAAAAACAAGGTGCAGGATGCAGCTTCCAAACAGGTGAGTGCGACGCGCCAGGCGATTCGCCAGAAGTGGAACGATTTACAGAATCAGATCCACGAACCGGGAAAGATGCACAAGGTAAAGAGAATCGTGCTGGCCCAGTTGCCGGTGCATCCGCAATATATTGATGCGGGGACGAGCTTCAATGCGGATTTGTTGCAACCTCTGGATTTTGGGATTGAGGCGGTGAAACCGGCGCGGCTTACGGACATTGGATCGCCGCCCCCTAACGGGAGCGTGGTGCATGCGCGGCTGGTGACAGCTCTGAGTTCGTCGACCGCAAAACAGGGAGACCTGGTAGAGGCGCTTATCACCGAGCCTCTAGTCATCTCGGATCACTTGATTCTTCCTGAAGGAAGCGTGATTAAGGGCTCGGTGCTACAGGCGCAGCCAGCGCGGCGAATGGGACGCAACGGACGATTACGA
The DNA here is from genome assembly GCA_963784095.1 of uncultured Acidobacteriaceae bacterium. Classification (GTDB taxonomy): domain Bacteria; phylum Acidobacteriota; class Terriglobia; order Terriglobales; family Acidobacteriaceae; genus Sulfotelmatobacter. The sequence continues at coordinate 6,013 of CAWAQC010000012.1, read as the reverse complement.
ATTCTGTTTCACGAGGTTGCGCCACCGAATGGAATCGAGCAGAAAGTTGAGACAACTTTGGAGGGCGTAGCGGTCGCCAAGGGGGAACACTTAAAGCTTGACGATGAGGGTGGGGCAGAGGTGACTACTCCGCGAACGAGGTATTTGATTACCGGAATTCAAGTTATGCTGGCGGCTTCGCAAGCTTCTCCGGATCGCGATGCAGGACAGGGAGGCCAGAGCGTGGGCGAAGCGGGAGGCGGTGCGGTGAGTGGTGCATCGGGATTTAAGTTGGTAGGGATGGTTGTGGGAATTGCTGCACATTCCCGGGTTGTGTCGGCCGGGTTTGGGTCGTATGGAGCGGCATTGTCTATCTATTATCATTTTCTGGCGCGAGGACGCGATGTCGTATATCCGAAAGACATGCCGATGTTGATAGGGCTAGGGACTCGCGACGGCAAAACAGCGAATGCCGCAGCACCCTCTGCGGAGTTAGCTCAACATCCGGCCGATGGCCCACGGTAAAGGCTGCCCCGCACCCTCGTTTGTCCTCGCAATTCTGGCTACAGAGCGGAGTTGGGTGCTGAGTGCCAGGGCCCCGTAGAACTGTACAACGACGAAAACTGAATGAGTTCTACGAGAAGCTTTGACCGCGACGCTGTTGTTTCGATTGGCTGGTCTCGGACTTGCCAGCACACGCGGAAGAGGTATCAGTGCCTCACCCTCGTTAGACGATCAGCCAGGCCTATTCGGGCAATAAGACGGGAACAGCCATACGACGCACTGACGGTCTCGAAAAGTTCTATCGGAGCACGTTCAAAAATTATGGTCCATTGACAGTCCACGAACTGTTTCCGAGGGTCATTAAAACGTTTCTGTAGCGCCATCCGTGCCGCGTGTTTTCAGTTAGTTACGGGTGAAGATTTCGTGTAGTCGGCTGGGATCGACGAGAGATCGAATCGGATGAACGTCGTTTGCGAGGCGCTCTCGACGCCGAGCAGTGTCTTGGCTCCGTAGTTCGTGGTCGGAGCGGCAGTGCTCGTGTAGGCATCCGCGCTGGGCGTCAGTTTTGCATAGGCGCCGCTCAACAAACAGCCTAGGCTGAGCAGAAGAACCCGCAGTTGAGACTTTAGGTTTTTTCATGGCACGCTCCAGATTGTTTTTTCATTCGCACTCGAACTGGAACAAGTTGCTGCCCCACGCCGATCCAAATCATGCGCGCTATGGGGTCACCCGGAACGCCTGATTACTTTCAAGAGTTCCGCCTGGTGTCGTCACCTTGATGAATCCACTGGTCGCTCCGATCGGTACTATCGCTGTGAGATAAGTCTTCGAGGCAACGTGGAAAGTCGCCGATGTGCCATTGAAAGAAACGGCAGTCGTGCCAGTGAATCCCTGGCCCAGAAGTTCGACGGTCTTCCCAACTTTTGCAGAGGCGGTAACAAGCCGGACGAACGGCGATAGGCCGGCGCTGAATGAGTAGAAGGTCCCGAGATCATCGCTGCCGCCCCATGCGGAGTCACTATAGAAAGTTCCGTCCGTATGCTGCGCCAGCGGCGCACCCGGGGATGTACCCGTCGTACCATCGAAGCTGTACAAGGTGTCAGGGTTTCCACCTCCCGGAGGAATGGAGTAAATCGTCCCGACGTTGTAGGTTCCCCCGTAGGCCGTGGTCCCGTACAGAAATCCGTTCGTGCCCTCAATCAAAGCGGAGAATGGTTGTCCTCCCTCGGTATTAGGGTCGAAGTCATGGAGATCGGTGAAGACCCCAGCCGGAGTCATTTCAAAGACGACGCCGTTTCCATACTGGCCGCCGTTGACGGTTGCGCCGTAGAAATTGCCGTTGCTGGCTTGCATCAATGGGGCATACGCTTCAGCGCCGTGAGTATCGTCGAAGCTATGCAGGAGAGTTATCGCGCCCGCGGTCGTGATCTTGTAGACTGCACCCAGATTAGGATTCGTCACCCCAGTCAGAACCAGAGTTGTGCCATAGAAGTTTCCATCGGTCCCGAGAACCAGTGGCGCAAGGGGTTGGCAACCGTGGGGTCCGTCGAAGTTATAAAGAGTCTTGAACGTTCCTGCGGCAGTAACGCGGTAGACAGTGCCGCATTCCGCCGATCCCCCGTGTTCAGTAGTTCCGTAGTACGCACCGTCCGTGCCCTGGACCGGCGCTCCCCATGGGCCCTCGCCGTCGGTGCTGTCGAAGGCGTGCAGGACTGTGAGTTTCCCGCCAGAAGTGATTTTGAAGACAGTCCCGTAATTCGATGGGCCATTTTCGAACGTCGTGCCATAAAAGTTTCCGTCAGAGCCGAGCGTGAGTCCGCCGGAAGGAAAGGCGCCGGTTACTCCGTCAAAACTGTAAAGTACGGTGACTTGTCCCGCAGGAGTGACCTTGAAAACTGTACCTGCATTGTCGGTTCCTCCATCGTAGGAAGTGCTGTAGAGGTTCCCATCGCGGCCCTGAACGACGAATCCCGGATAGTTGGGGTGCGCCGGGTCGCCGACGTGGGTTCCGAAGTTGTATAAGGGTGTGAATTGCGCGCCGGCGCTCGAAGCCAGCATCAGGAAGCAAGCCAGTGCCAGGATAATTCCGGCACGCTGCGCGCCCCTCATTTTCATAGATTCTGTACTCAGATTGGCATTGAGCGTCGGCATCGTCGTGATTTTCCTCATGGCTTCCTCTCCGCTTAATTCTCTAAAATTGAAAAACTCGTTTGACCCAGAGCGGTCCCGTCGGGTGACTCAATTCGCCCTCAATCCAATAGGCGCGGACGGCGAGGTAGAACTATCATTCAACTAGAATTTTTTCGGGGCCAATGCCTTAGACGCCGGTTATGTTCTGCGATGGGCGCCGCAAAATGAAGAGAGAGCAGGATGTGTCCTGCTCTCTCAACCACGCCACCTTTCATCCTTCTTAGACATCCGACACCCGCAAGAAATAACAACTATTGCCGCCCCATGGGCCCAACTCCGGTTCGGCCGAAGCGCAGCTGTTGCTGAAGTTGCTTGCGGGCATCGTCGCTCAGAATCCTTCGGCTGACCACTCCATGCGAAGCAGCCTCACCGATCCCAGCATTGTGTTTTGGGGCCGCGAGATAGGTGTGAATTTCACCGGCGCTGGTTAGGCCCAGGCCGGTGATTTCTCCGCGAGAATTGATGGAGCAGGCAGTTAGCAGATAAAGGGGAGAATTCCCCGCAACCAGACTGTTGAGGTCGGTCATCACGCCTTTCCGCCACAGAAACGCCCGCGGGTTGAAGTTCGCATCCAGGGACACGCCAACCACCGAGCCGCCTTCGTTGATGCTGATGCCATTGCTGGCCAGGTCGCCAGAGAGTGTGCCCAGATCCTGCATCCCAGTTTTCCTGGTCCAGAGAAAAGCGTGAAAAGTTGTGTCTCCCGTCAGGTCCGAGCCACCGACGACCTCACCTCGGTTATTGACGTCATAGGCAGCGTTTCCGCCTGCCTGTCCGGTCTGGCCGCCGAGATTTCCGAGGTCTATCGCTTTGCCGTTTTCCCAGAGCAAGGCATGAACCGCCAGCAGGTTGTTGAGGAAATTCGGATTGAAAGTTGTGCAAGTGCCCGAAGCGCCGACCACCTCTCCGTTGTCGTTGACGTTGTAGGCGACGCCATCGGGATCGCCCCCGACCGTAGGAAGTTTGTGAATCATTCCTCCTTCCCAGACGGCGGGCTTAAATTGGAGAACTTGCGGAGACGGGCATCCCGGGTCCGCGGTCGAGTTCTCGGCAAATCCGGCGACTTTCCCCCGATTGCTAATCGCATTCGCCGCGCCGTTGTTGCCACCGAGCGTCGGAAGCTGAACCATTTTCCCGTCCTGCCAAAGGAAAGATGAACAAGTGAGGTGAGTGCCGAATCCGCAAAAATCTTCACCGTTAGGATCCGGAGTAGAGGTTTCCGCTTCACCGGCGGACTGGAACCTCTCGTTGTCGCCGAACGCGATGCTGTTGGGTCCGCCTAGTCCGGGCGCGCCGATGTCCCCCATCAGCCCATCCAGCCATAAAGTTGCGTGCTGACTGCCGTCCGCGAGGCTCGACGAGCCACTTATCAGTCCATACCGGTTCATAAAGAACGGCTGGCTGAAATTGCCGCCAGGCAAAGTGCCGAGATCGGTCACGGTGTATTGCTTGAGAGTAGGTTGCTGAGTGTCCTGAGCGGCAATTGTCAGTGGAAGCGCCAGCGCTGCGAATAACCACGCCGAAAGCGACAGCAGAGATTGGGATTTCATGTGGCCTCCTAAGTTTTGTCCGCGTTGTATGCGGTTGATCTTTGAGCTCATTTCGCCCTTGTCTAGGTAGGCGCAATCTGTAGCGCGGAACTATCATCCGGAAATCTCTTTATCTATGAAGGTCTGGCTTAGCAAGGTATGATTCCCCGTGCAGGTGGCTATGGCGAACTCAGAGCAGCCGGTGAACAAGGCGGCGCAGGCTCCCGCTCATGCGGAAGTGAGCGGCTTGCTCCGAGCATGGAGCGACGGGGATCGAGCCGCGCTTGACCGCCTGACACCCATCGTCTATGACGAACTCAGACGCCTCGCACGGCGCTACATGCGAGGCGAGCGCCCCGGTCACAGCCTGCAGACAACCGCTCTGGTAAATGAAGCCTACATGCGACTGGTCGACTACAAGAGGATGCAGTGGCAGAATCGCGCCCATTTCTTCGCGGTTTCATCTCAGCTGATGAGGCGTATTCTGGTTGACCACGCGCGGCGTCGTAACCTGAAGCGCGGCGGCGACGTGCCGCACATTTCCTTTGAAGACACCGCCGAAGTAGGCAACGATCGGGCTGCCGACTTGGTCGCCGTCGATGACGCGCTCGACGCACTCGCGCGAGTCGATCCCCGCAAAGTACAGGTGGTCGAAATGCGATTCTTCGGTGGACTCAGCGTGGAGGAAACGGCGGAGGTGCTCAAAATTTCTCCCGTCACCGTGATGCGTGACTGGAGCACCGCCAAGGCCTGGCTCTACCGAGAACTGACTGGCGGGACGAGCGATGGAACCTGAACGGTGGAAACAGATCGACAGCCTGCTACAGTCGGTGCTGGAGCACCGTCCAGATGAGCGCGAAGCATTTCTGCGTCAGGCATGCTCCGGCGATCAGGCGCTGGAACGCGAAGTCCGCTCGTTGCTGAAGGCGCAGCTGAAGTCTGGAAATTTCCTCGAAAGTCCCGCCATCGAGGCAGCTGCGATGGCGATCGCCAAACAGAACAAAGATCCGCGGGGGAACGAACAGTTCTCAAGCGGCCTCATCGTTTCCCATTACCGCATTGTGGGAAAGCTCGGCAGTGGTGGGATGGGTGTCGTTTATCAGGCCGAGGACACGGAGTTGGGTCGCTTTGTCGCCCTGAAATTTCTTCCTGAGGGAATGTCCCACGACCCGCAAGCTCTGGAACGCTTCCGCCGTGAGGCCCGCGCGGCCTCGGCTCTCAATCATCCCAATATCTGCACCATCTACGAAATCAGTAAACAGGACGAGCGCTCATTCATCGCCATGGAGTTCCTCGATGGTGCGACTCTGAAACACCGCATCGCAGGACGTCCCATGGAGACTGAGCCAATTCTTTCGCTGGGCATCGAGATTGCGGACGCTCTTGACGCCGCGCACACCGCCGGAATCGTGCACCGCGACATCAAGACCGCGAATATCTTTGTGACCAAGAGCGGACATGCCAAGGTCCTCGATTTTGGGCTGGCCAAGCTTTCCCTCAAAGACGAAGGCATGAACATGAGCGCCTCGACTTTGGAGGAATCTCTTACCGATCCGGGCACCGCGGTGGGCACAGTTGCATACATGTCACCGGAGCAAGTGCGGGGTAAGGAACTGGGCTCTCGCTCTGATCTGTTCTCCTTCGGCGTAGTGCTCTACGAGACCGCAACCGGAACACTGCCCTTCCGTGGCGAGACTACAGGCTTGATTTTTGACGCCATTCTGAACCGCGCACCGGTCCCTGCTGTGCGATTGAATGCTGATCTGCCGGCCGAACTGGAGAGGATCATTGGCAAATGTCTGGAGAAAGAC
>CAWAQC010000011.1:0-31411 GCA_963784095.1 uncultured Acidobacteriaceae bacterium | reverse complement strand
TATTTACGTAATGGGATCAAGGGGATGGGAGTTTCTTGGCTGGGTTGGGGTCTTGACAAGATTTTGGGGTGGGGCGGAGTTCGTTCTCTGGGGCACGGCTGTTGTTCTTTCGCCCCTTCGGGGCTGGTTGGATCTGAGCTTTTTCACCCACGGCTTGCGCCGTGGGCTGCATTCTTGCGGCGCTTCGCGGCTGAACGGCCCCTTCGCTTCGCTCAGGGCCTGACGGCGCGGAATGACAGAATTAAAGAGTAGCGCGTGCGCTGGTGTGGAGCAGCCGGAGATTCTTCGGGCTGATGTCCTCACATGGCCTGATTCGATCCACGGCTACTCGTCGCTTGCGGTTGCCTTGGCGGAGGGGTTGTTGTCGTTGGCCGATAACCAGTCTTCTGGGGCGCCAACTTTCATTCCATTCAAAATCTGCAGTTGAGCGGTCACTCGCTGCCAGGCCTTTTTGTTTTTCTTGGTCACGATTGGCGCGTTCGGATCGGAGTAGTAGTCCAAAACATTTTTTTTCAGACGTGGGGGAACGATTCGCTCAGGGTTGCTGGTGAGGCGATCGAGCAACTGGGCGTAAGTTTTATCGGTGAGAGGATAGGTGCCGGGCCTGGTTGCTTTGCCAGTATCGAGATCGAGGTTGGCCAGGGCAAGGCGAAAATCCGCTCCGGTTTTTATTTTCGATAGCAGATCGCGATAGACATCGACACTGTGATTCACACTTTTTAAATACCACTCCTCGGTTTCGGGAGTGGGAATCTTGATGGCTAGATCGGAAGCCGAGCCGACTTTCGGAACGATAAACACAAAGACGGCGAGCAGGTGCGCGCCGACGCCGGGGCCCTTGAAGGCATGCTTCCAGTGGCGATTGTAGTTGGTGCTGGAGACGCGCTCGGAAAAAATGGCGTAGTTGTCGTCGGTCGGTTGCAGCGGAAATTGATGGCGATGAAGAACCAACTCGGCTTCCGCAAAGGCCGAGATGAAGGTGCGCACCGACAGGCGGTAGCTGCGAAGGGCGGAGTGCGCGCGTCCGAGAACCTCATGCGAGTCGAGGCCGTAAGTGTTGAGGAAGGCGCGTTCGAGCGCCTTGCGCGGCACTCGAAAGCCTATAGCTCTAAGATAAGCCTGAGGCGCGAATTCGTAATTCGCTAGCTGATCGATATCGAAGGCGAACTCGGTGCGGATGTGGCCGTGCGGACTTTCGTCATAAGTGACGCTGCGGCCATATTTGCGCTCAAGGTTGGGAAATTCAATGGCGGTGGAGGGATTGACGGCGATCGAGTGACCGACTGAGTCGCCGACATAATGAGATAAAGCTCCGATGGCGAAGGCGTATTCGTCGATGTTCTGCGCATCACGGAAGAGGTACGCGACAAAATCTCCGCTGCGAACGTAGTGCGTGAGATTGCTGAACAACGGGTTGCCAAAGGGATAGTAGCCCATGTCCTGAATGGCGGAGCCGCCGTAGGCGTAGGCGTGGGCCTCGCGCAACTGCGCCTCGGTGGCATTGGGAAAACGCGCCAGCAGCAAGGGACGAATGGAATCGTTCCAGGCCAGGTCGATGAGTTCTTCATGGGTGAGAACGGAGTAGCTGAAGGCGGAGTTGGGGAATACGGTGCAGACGAGGAAAATTATTATCCAGAATTTGGCTCGCCTGCAATGGTGCATCGTGACCTCGTCCGTAATCTCTTCGCGCAACCTGTTCGCGTCTCTTCGTGTAACCTGTTCGCGAAACTTCTTCGCGCAAGCGCGAAAACGTTAGTAGGATGCGAAATTTGCGGGGGACGGATGGAGTAAATCCAAACTTCTAGCCGGAGAGATCGGGAGCAGCCTGAGTTCAGGCGCGAGCTTTGTCGATCATCTGGTCCCAGATGCCTTTGGATTTGAGGATGAGCTCGACGGCTTCGCGAATGGCGCCTCGTCCGGCGAGAGCTTTGGTGGTGTAGTGCGCAGCTTTTTTTACTTCGGGGACGGCATCGCCGACGGCGATGGCCAGACCGGACCGGCGAAGCAGAGGAATATCAGGGAGATCGTCGCCGATGTAGGCTACGGCGGCATCGGACACGCCCGCCTTGCGCAGAATGTCTTCGTACGCCGGCATTTTCAGGGGCTGCTTCATGTAGATAAATTCCATTTTCATTTCGTCGGCGCGGCGGAGCAACGCCGGGCTTTCGCGTCCGGTGATGCAGCCGGTACGGAGGCCGGCGGTTTGCGCCAGAGTGAGGCCTTGTCCGTCATGGGCATCGAAGGTTTTGATTTCGAGCGCGCTGCCGTCGGGCTGGGAAAGCAGGGTGACGCCGCCATCGGTGAGGGTGCCATCGACATCCATGAGCAAGAGCTTGATTTGTGCGGCGCGCTTCTTCAGCGCGGGAGATATTTTGGGAGCAGGCAATGCGGCCTCCTGAAAGAATTAAGAACTTCAAAGGTAAAGCTTACGCGGATTGGGCGCAAACTAAGGCGGCGGCTTGTTGGTCTGGGTAAGTTAGGAGCAGAAGATCGGAGTCTCGGCACGTCGGGGAGACTCGGCTCACATAGTTTGCCGAGTCTCAGTCGCCGGCGGTTAGAAATTTCACCACAAAGGGCACTAAGGTTCACGAAGAAAAGCGGCTGCAATTTATTTCCTCCGCCGTTTTCCTCAGCTTTCCACAAGGAAGTGGCATCCTCCACAGCTTCTTCACACATCCGAAAAGATTTTCTATTGCTCCGCGCGACGTTCTACCGCAGAGTGTTCCCAGCGAAAACGTGAGTTTTCTTGATTTTGTCGAACGATGATTGCGGTGACGCTGGCGGCAGCTGGCAATTCTCGAGGGTGAGTTGCCAGAGGACATTTGGTAGCGCGTGAGCGCATGCCGTTTGTCCGGGCATTGCGGCCTCCTCCACTTCACGCTCTTTGAGCGGGTTGGGCTGTCGGCTCGCTGCGGTGGTTGCAGCGCATGATTCTCCGAACCATGCATTGCGGCCGGTACCGGTAAAAGTGGCACTCTATTTGGGTTTTACCCATAGGGAGCGCTGTCGGACCGGTAATCATTGTCGGTAATCTCCGTCTCGCCGCTCCTGGCGGCGAGAATGGCAGAAACGAGAGACCACGAACCATGCGGCTCGGGTGGCTGGCCCGGGCCGCATTTTATTTTTGCGACACCTTTGCAAATGTTTCGTGATTTTTACTTCAGAGCTCAGCCGACTTCGGAGTTCATTTGGCTCTGGGTAGTTTCCTAATTTCACCACAAAGGGCACTAAGTCTCACGAAGGAAGCGCAAACATAGCCTTTGTGTTTCCTCCGTGACCTTCGCGGTGAATGGATTTAAAACCCTGCCTGGCTCTGAGTAATCGACGGCTTTTCTCGAACTATCCACAGTAAAACCTCGAGCTTCACAGTTTGTTCACAAAATCATTTGTCTCTTCGTCTTATATTCGCTTATGCTGAGGGCAGAATTCCGCGAGAGTATGGATCGCGCCATGGCCACGACCGATTACTCGATCAGTACCATTCCCGCCAACGTAGAAGCTGAGCGCTCGATTCTGGGCGCGATCCTGCTCGACAATTTTGCCTACAACCAGGCCGCCGAGCATTTGCGCATTGAGGATTTCTCTCTCGATTCGCACCGGCGGATTTATTCCAGGATGGTCGATCTCTCTGAGTCTTCACGGCCGATCGATATGATCACCCTGATCGAGGAACTTGAACAGCACAAGGAGTTGCAGGCGATTGGCGACGTGGGCTATGTTTCCAGCCTGCTGCACGGCGTTCCCGATCGTCCCAGCATCGAGCACTACGTCAAGATCGTTCGCGATAAGGCGCTGCTGCGGGGATTGATTCATGCGGCGAACACGGCGATCGCGCGCGCTTCGGATCAATCCGACCCGGCCGAGGAAGTTCTTAACGATGCCGAGGCGGCAATTTTTCAACTCTCGGAAAAGCGCATCGGGCGCGGCTTTCTGGGGGTGCAGGAAATTGTTCGCGAGTCCTTCGGCTCGGTCGATGCGTTATTGCAACGCGGGCAGCGCATCACCGGACTGGCCACGCACTATACCGATCTGGACGAGATGACGAGCGGCATGCAGCGTTCCGATCTGATCATTATTGCGGCGCGGCCTTCGATGGGCAAAACCGCTTTCGCCATGAATATTGCAGAGAACGCTGCGATCGAGGATCAGCAAGTGGTGGGAGTCTTCTCGCTGGAGATGTCGCGCGAGGCGCTGCTTATGCGCCTGCTTTGCTCGCAGGCTAGAGTCGATGCTCATAAGATGCGCACGGGATCTTTGTGGCAGGACGACACGCGAAAAGTTATTCGCGCCATGGAGCAACTGGCGCATGCTCCGATTTTTATCGATGACACACCCGGCATCTCGCTCAGCGAGATGCGGGCGAAGGCGCGGCGGCTGAAGCAGTCGCAAGGCAAGCTGGACCTGTTGATCGTCGATTACTTGCAACTCATGTCGGGCGGGAGCAAGCGCTATGAAAACCGGACGCAGGAAGTATCGGCGATTTCGCGTGGGCTGAAAGCGCTGGCCAAAGAATTGAGCGTGCCGGTGATTGCGCTCTCGCAGTTGAGCCGCGCGCCGGAAAGCCGAGGGGGAGATCACCGTCCGCAACTCGCCGATCTCCGCGAATCTGGATCGATTGAACAGGATGCCGACCTGGTGATGTTTATCTTCCGCGAAGAGGTATACAAACAGGACGATCCCGACTTGCAGGGCCGCGCTGAAATCATTATTGGCAAACAGCGCAACGGTCCGATTGGCAGGATAAATCTGGCCTTCCTGAAAAGTTGCACCCGGTTCGAGACCCTGGTGGAGGGCGGTTTGGCACCGGAGGAGTAACTCTCTTGGTTACAGGAATTACTGTAGTTGTGGCTGGTAACTACCTTACGCGATTTGACTTATCTCGCGTACTCATCCTGTGGAAATTCTTGTGGAATTGGTAGCGGCAGGAAAAACGTTCAGTTGCAAAGCAAGTGAGCCGGATCAGTTTCCTTTGTTTTTCCTTCCCTAATATGCTGAGTAGTAATCACTTATACAATTCACTCCGCATTAACATTCCGCTCGGTCGGGAACGGATGGTCGCTTCCTGATTTGGGGTTTTGCACATTTTGGCGTTTTAATGCTTCTAAATTCGCTGCTGAAAAAGTGCGTAAAACTGGCGGATTTGTCAGGTGGTTGGACCTTTCTCTGGAATGTAAAGAATTGTCAGTTGCTATGAAACTGCCGGCAAAATGATCGGTGCTTATGATCCGATCGTCGCCGCAACCGCGCTGGAACGGGAGAGCGCGTTGGCCACGTTCAATCAGCGGCACTTCGAAAATGTGAAGGGATTGAGGCTGATCGAGCCGAAGTAGAAAGGCCTTGACGGGCTCCATGGTGCGGATGCGCCTCTGCGTTCTATCTAGCGTGCCCGGATCCATGCGGCCCTCAGCGGCTGAAGCCGCATTGCCCTTTGCCGGATTCGGCGGCGCGGCTTGAAGCCGCGCCCTTTCAAAACTTCGCCCGCACGCCTTTTCATAACTTCGCCCTTTCGAAACTCGATTGGATTCAGTTGCTATCTTCTCCGACCTTGAGCACGGCTAGAAAGGCCTCCTGAGGAATGTCGACGCGGCCGATGCGCTTCATGCGCTTCTTGCCTTCTTTTTGCTTTTCGAGGAGCTTGCGCTTACGGGAAATGTCGCCACCATAGCATTTGGCGAGCACGTTCTTGCGCATGGCGGAGACGGTTTCGCGGGAAATAATCTTGGCTCCGATCGAGGCCTGGATCGGGACTTCAAACATTTGCCGGGGAATCAGTTGCCGCATTTTCGAAACCAGGGCCTTGCCGCGCTCATAGGCGAAGTCGCGATGCACGATGATCGATAAGGCGTCCACCGGCTCGCCGGCGACCAGGATGTCGAGCTTCACCATGGGCGACTCCCAATAATCTGCCAAGTGATAATCGAGCGACGCGTAGCCGCGGGAAACGGTTTTCAAGCGATCGTAAAAATCGAGCACGATTTCGTTCAGCGGTAACTCATAGTGCAACATCACGCGCGACGAGCTGACGTATTCGAAAGTTTTCTGCTTGCCGCGTTTTTCTTCCACTAACTTCAAAATTCCGCCGACGTATTCTTCGTTGCTCAAGATCGTGGCCAGAATGACCGGCTCTTCCACTTTCGCAATCTCGCTGGGATCGGGCCAGCGCGAAGGATTGTCTACTTCGATTAAGGCGCCATCCGTCTTCGTGATCTTGTAGCGCACGCCGGGAGCGGTGGTAATCAGTTCGAGGGCAAACTCGCGCTCCAGGCGCTCCTGAATAATTTCCATGTGGAGCAGGCCGAGAAAACCGCAGCGGAAGCCGAAGCCCAACGCCACGGAACTTTCCGGCTCGAAGAAAAACGACGAATCGTTGAGGCGAAGTTTTTCGAGGGCTTCGCGGAGACGGGTGTGCTCGTGCGAATCTACCGTGTACAAGCCGGCGAAGACCATCGGCTTGATTTCTTCGAATCCGGGGAGGGCGTCGAATGCGGGATTGGCATCGTCGGTGATGGTGTCACCAATTTTCGTGTCGGCAACATTTTTGATATTGGCAATCAGGAAGCCGACTTCGCCGGCTTTCAATTCGTCAACTTCGACGGGCTTGGGCGTGAGCACGCCGAGAGTCTCAGCCTCAAAGGTAGTGCCATTCGACCACAGACGGATTTTTTGCTTCTTGCGCAGGGTGCCTTCAAAGACGCGGGTGAGGATTATCACGCCGCGATAGGCGTCAAACCAGGAATCAAAAATGAGCGCCTGCAGCCGGCCGTCGGGATTGCCCTTCGGCGGCGGAACGCGCTTGACGACAGCTTCGAGCACGTCAGGAACGCCCTGGCCGGTTTTGGCGCTGATTAAAACCGCGTCGGACGCATCGAGGCCGACAGCGCCTTCGATCATTTCTTTGGTGCGCGGAATGTCGGCACTTTGCAGATCGATCTTGTTGATGACGGGGATTATTTCGAGGCCGTTGTTGATGGCAAGATAAGAATTCGCCAGCGTCTGGGCCTCCACTCCCTGGGATGCATCGACCACCAGGAGTGCGCCCTCGCACGATGCCAGCGAGCGCGAAACCTCATAAGAAAAATCCACGTGTCCGGGGGTGTCGATTAGATTGAGTTGATAGGTCTGCCCATCCGTCGCCGTGTACGCCATGCGCACCGCATGCGCTTTGATGGTGATGCCGCGTTCGCGTTCGAGATCCATGGAATCGAGGACCTGGGCCTGCATCTCGCGAGCGGTCAGCGATCCGGTCAACTCCAACAGGCGGTCGGCCAGCGTGGATTTGCCGTGGTCGATATGCGCGATGATGGCGAAGTTGCGGATGTGGGCGGCGTCCATGAGGTGTGGGGTAAGCTTTGATTTTAGCAGGCAGGAAGCAGGGGCCCTTTGTCAGTGGCCAGTTATCAGTTTTCGTGTCTGCGTACGATTCTCTTGCCGAGAATGCTTCGCCTAACGTAAGGTGAACTTTTGCGATCTCAGGCCGATGATGTTCTGGCCGCGGGGTGCTGTTTTTAGCGAATGCGATGAAGGTCTCGATTAGTCGAGGCCTTTCGTCTTTCTGGCCCGTCTGCGGTTATTTTTTGTTCACCTCCTCTAAAATCTCTGCATGAGCAAGCCAGCTTTCCTTGCAATCGATCATGTTCAACTTGCCATGCCTGCAGGCGAAGAACGTCGGGCGCGTGCGTTCTATGGCGATATGCTCGGCATGACTGAGGCAGCGAAACCTGCGGAACTCGCCAAGCGCGGCGGATGCTGGTTTGAGAGCGGCACGGTGCAGGTTCATCTGGGAGTTGAATTCGAGTTTCGTCCCGCAAAGAAAGCGCACCCGGCTTTGCGCTGCAGCGACTATTCGCATCTCTTGTAGCGGCTGCACGAGGCGGGAATTGAAGTGGTCGAGGCGAACGATATTCCTGGCGTGCGGCGCTGCCATATATACGATCCGTTCGGGAATCGGATTGAGTTGCTTGGCAGTTAGAAGTCGCGACGCGCCATTAGGCGTAATCGACCGGCCGGCGGATCGGAGCAGGCAGTTTGCCGGCGTTGAGTGCAGGAGAAGTCGAGCTTCGCTCGACTGGACAGCCGAGGGCGGCTGTCCCCACATGAGTATTGTTCCAAACTGCAGCATTATGGCTTGTTGGCAAACTGCATAACCGGCCGAAGGCGAACCTGTTCACCCACATAAGCATTGTCATCCGTTACAATCGCTCGAATCGTTTTCGCTCATGGAGGCGACAGGTATGCGCAGAACTCTTTTCTTGATTCTTGGTTGCTGGGTGTTGACGGGAGTCGTCTTCGGCCAAACTTTTTCGCCTCAGGTAAAAGCTTTCGTCACAATCGATTGGCCTGTGGTTGCGCTCACGCATGTTCGCGTTATCGATGGCACTGGGGCGCCTGCGCACGATGATCAAACCATTATTCTCAGCCATGGAAAAATTGAATCGATTTCCGACGCTGCTTCGGCAACCGTCCCGCAGAGCAAAGATACGCAGGTGCTCGATCTGCACGGCTACACGGTTATACCGGGCCTGGTGGGTATGCATGACCACATGTTCTATCCCATGGGCAATGGGATTTTTGGCGAGATGGCGTATAGCTTTCCGCGCCTTTATCTCGCCGGTGGCGTTACGACGATTCGCACCACTGGCGCGCTTGAGCCCTACACCGATCTCGAACTCAGGAAGCAGATCGATTCCGGGCAAACGCCGGGGCCGCATATTCATGTGACTGGACCCTATCTTGAAGGCCCAGGATCGTGGGCTTTGCAGATGCACCAGCTCACCGGGCCGGACGATGCGACGAAGACGGTGAATTTCTGGCTGGATGAGGGCGTGGACAATTTCAAAGCGTATATGTTCATCACTCCCGACGAACTTCGCGCTGCCGTGATTGCGGCGCACAAACGCGGGGCGAAGGTTACCGGGCATCTTTGCTCGATTGGTTTTCGAGAAGCGGCGGATCTTGGGATTGACGATCTGGAGCATGGCCTGTTTGTGGATACCGAATTCTCTCCGGACAAAAAACCGGGGAAATGCCCGGAAGATTTCGAGAATCCAAAACTGATGGCGCAACTGGACGTGAACTCGGGACCGCTTCACGACATGATTCTTTATTTGGTGCAGCGCCATGTGGCTGTCACATCTACGCTGCCGGTGTTCGAAATGGGGAGTTTTCCGGGACGGCCCACGCTTGAAAAGCGCGTGCTCGATTCACTTTCGCCCGATGCGCGCAGTGCGCTGTTGTGGAATCGAGTGCGGTCGAGCGACGCGGTCCTGCTGAAGCAGCGTTATGGGAGCGAAGTCTCACCATGGCCGGAGGCGTTTCGAAAGGAATTGGAGTTTGAATATGCGTTCTCGAAAGCCGGAGGCTTGCTGATGGCCGGTCTCGATCCGACTGGAATGGGTGGGGTAATCGCTGGTTTTGGCGATCAGCGGGAAGTTGAATTATTAGTGGAAGCAGGATTCACGGCGCTGGAAGCGCTTCACATCGCAACTTATAACGGCGCGCAATATCTTGGCGAAGCTGACAAGATCGGAACGATTGCTCCCGGAAAACAGGCCGACATGGTCGTGATCAAAGGTGATCCCTCGAAGAAGATCGAAGACATTGAAAATGTGGAAACCGTTTTCAAAGACGGCATTGGCTATGACTCGGCGAAGTTGATCGACTCGGTCCGCGGACATGTAGGGACGAATTAGAATCCAGATGGCATGCTGATTCTCGCTTCCGCTTCGCCGCGCCGTCAGGAGCTCTTGCGCAGCGCAGGCATCTCATTCACGATCGATCCCGCTGACATCGACGAAACACCGCTTACAAACGAATCTCCGCGGGCTTGTGCTCAGCGGCTGGCACGAGAAAAAGCGCTCACCGTGCAGAAGCGTCATCCGGAGGATTTCGTTCTCGGCGCCGATACTATCGTCGTGGTGGACGAGCTGATTCTGGGCAAGCCGCGCGACGAAGAAGACGCGGTACGCATGTTGCGACTATTATCCGGACGCAGGCATGCGGTAATCACCGGAGTTTGCCTCCTCGGCCCGGCTGGCGAAGCTGCCTCCTTAGAAATGACCCTCGTGAGTATGTCGAAAATATCCGACGACGAAATCCGGGCCTATGTCGCCAGCGGCGAGCCCATGGATAAAGCCGGAGCGTATGGCATCCAGGGCATGGCGTCGCGTTGGATCCAGCGCATTGAAGGCGACTACAGCAATGTGGTGGGCTTGCCTGTCGCACGCGTCTACTCGATGTTACGGGAGATTCGAGCCTTGTAAGGCAATTTGCACTGCAGAAAAGGTGAGATATTAATCGCGGCGTCGTTCTTCGAGCGCAGGCTTCAGATTTGTAAAGGCGGAGTTAGTTAGACAATCGCAGGCAGGAATCTACGTGGGTTTTTTGTCTTCGTTAACGTCTTTCTTCTTTTCTTCTTCCGGTTCTTTCATTGCCGCCTTGAAGTTACGGATGCCTTCACCCATGCCTTTGCCGAGCGCGGCAAATTTGCTGGTGCCGAAAAGCAGCAGAATAATGCCGATGATCAGCAGCAGATGCAACGGTTGAAATAGCCCTTCACCCATAAGTCCTCCATGGCGGCGTCAAGGCTTGGTGACGAAACGCATCGTAAATCGGCTTAATTTATGCGAATAATCCAGCTAGAAAAAGTCTAAGCTTTGGCTGACTCAGAGTCAAAGCCGCTGATTGTAAGGTGAGGTTCTAAATCTATCCACCACTAAGGCCAGTAAGGAACACGAAGGTTTCTGTTCGAAAAATCTTTTACCGCGAAGTTCGGGAAGAAAGGCCGCTAAGGACGCGAAGATGGCGCTCCGTCTGTACTCGCCTATTCCATCTCTTCTTTGGTGGGATTGTAGAAAAAGCGGAAGCGGAGCGCTAGATATTGACCCTTGAAATCGGTGGGCAGTGCGGGAAACGGATTCGAAGCGGTGATGCTGCCGTAGGCCGGACGGTCGAGGGCCACATCGTTCGAGGAAGCGACGATTCTGAGTCCCTGCACGCTGCCATCTTTCATGATGGCAAACTCGATAATCAGATTGCCGTGCTTCATCTGCGCCGATTCGGGAATCAGCGGATACCAATTCTCGCGGACATCGTGGAGCACGCGTTGCAGGTACGGACCGAAATCGACGCCCTGGGTGTCGCTAAGGATCTCGAGATTGCCAACCTGACGGCCATGCGCTCCGGTGCCTAAGCCAAAATCCCCGCTTTGGCCGGATCCGCTGGCGCGTCCGTCGGCAACTGCACGGGCGGCTTGTTGAACGGCCGAACCGGCGGACATTGATCCGGCATATTTGCTGAACTCATTTGCGACATTTGGCTTGGGCGGCTGCAACTGCGCAAGCTGCGGATTGGTAGACGGCGGCGGAGGCTGTGGACGCTGCTGAGACTGGGCAATCTGCTGTTGCCCCTGAGCGGGTGCCGGTGATGCGGGCGCGTTCAAACCGGGCCGTCCCGGGGGCGGGGTAGCTAAAGCGCGTCTCAATTCTTTCGGGTCGAGTTCGGGATGGCGCGACATGGCGATACGGTCTTTATCCGAAAGAATGTTGGTTGACCGGTGCGGCGCTTTCTGCAAATCGGGCGGCAGATCGAGAAAGGTGACATTCTTGTCGGAAAGAGGCCGCGCGACGGCAACCACCGAGTGCATCCACGGAAACCACTTTTCCAGCCTTCCAAAATTGACGATCAAGATAATCAGAACGAGGTGGACGATGATGGAAATCCAGGCAGCTTCGCGGCGGCGGGAGCGAGCCAGATCGTCCTGCAACTGGATGAGCAGGTGGGGCACCCGGGCATCGTCATCGAGCTCTTTGTAGGCGGTTTCCCATTCCTGGCGGTCGTATAAGCCGAGCTGCTCAGGCTGGGATTTTTCGGGAGCAACTGGGTCTTTGCTTTGGAATGGGATTTGCGTGAGAGGCATGAACTAAGTTTGACCCAGTTTTGGACCCAAGGCTTGAGGGTTAGACACAGAGCAGCGCTGCTGCGTTGCATCCGGCCTTCCACAAGGGTATCCCAGGGAACCGGCACAGCCAAGTAGTTTCATTCTCGCATCTTTCGCGGGATTCTGCTTCCTAACGAATGGGGTGCGACTTGCGAATGTAAACAATTGTAAAATGTCGGAGCCAAAATAAGGCGCGGGCCTTATCGCGCGTTATCAGCAGGCCAGCTTTGTTGATCGTCAGCTTTGTAGAGGAGGCGATGTGGAGTTCGTAATGTTTGAAGATGTGGACGGCATGGAAGTCTTCGTCAACCCTGAACGCGTGATCTGGGTCAGGGAATATCCTAACCAGACGACGGTCATCAGCTGTGGACAGGATGATAAATTTGCCGTGCGTCTCGCGCCCGCTCAGGCCGTGGCCGCGTTGGGAAAGATGATCCGCTAAACTGGCGTGGGCGCCACATCTGGCGGGAGCGGGTCAGACGCGAGCTTATGCCCTTTTGCCCACGCTTTGATGATTCGCAAAGTAAAAAAGTCGCCTAACCCTGGCCTCAAATCCAGACGAGGAATTTTGCGGAAAAAATATCCGGCGCAGTTTTCTTGTGCCTTCCGCGAAAAAAGGTCCGCTCACGGTCGCGATTTTCCGCTTAGGACCACGACTCCGGAGGACCCGTATTTACGCGCCGGCGGCACCCTGGCGCTGGAATTTGACTTCCACCAGGCGGCGATCTTCGTCCGAGACTTTGAACAGGGAGCGCGGTTTCAGGCTCATATAGCTGGCCACGAAGACGTAGGGGATCTGGCCGATGCGGGTGTTGTAGGTGTTGACGTCGTCGTTGAAAAATTCGCGGCGGTCGGCGATGCGCTCTTCGAGTTCGGTAATGCGCATTTGCAGCTTCAGAAAATTTTCGTTGGCTTTTAGTTGCGGATAATTCTCGGCGACTGCGAATAGGCTGTGCAGCGCTCCCGTCATCTGGAGATCGGCCTGCGCTTTCTGCCGGATGCTGGCGGCGTTTATGGACGCCGCGCGGGCCTGGGTAACCGCCAGCAGAGTTTGCTGCTCGTGCTGCATGTATCCTTTGACGGCCTCGACCAGATTCGGGATTTCGTCGTGGCGCTGTTTGAGAAGCACATCGATGTTTGCCCAGGCGCGGTCGTTATCGTTGCGCAGGCGCACCAGTTCGTTGTAGAGCATGACGAAATAGACGAGCACTCCGACCGCGAACAGCAGAAGCATTGCGCCCTGGATTACGGTTGCATCCATTGGTTAGGTCTTCTTGCGATCGATTCCCTTCTTTATTTCGTTCCGAACTCAGGCAACAATCCCCTCCAGTGAAACAAAGAGACCGTCAAAAACGCAAGTTACCGCCGGAAAAATCTTAGCCTCACCAGAGCACCAGGTAGTAGGGCCACATAGTGACGGCTAGGGCGTGAGCGGCTGCGCCTCCACAGTGAGAAAATCGAAAACCCCATTCCGGCCGCAAGAAAACGGCTGGAATGGGGTGGTTTCGCGTTTTAGACGATTGGCGAACTTAGGGTTTGTGCGGAGTCAGATCGCAGGCGTGCTTTACTTCGTCCAGATTCACGCCGCCGGGGGAGAACTCCGCGATCTGCGGGCCAGACCTGGTACGCACTTCGATATTGAAAACGTCGGCGGCCAGCATTCCGCGGATCGTGCCTTTATCCATCGCGAGGAAATGGCCACGCACCCAGTTCCATCCTTTGTGGTCGTGGGAGTTGTCGATGCGCACCATGACTTCCATCTTTGGCTGGCCCCAGAAGCCGGGGTAATCGGGGCGGCCCAGGCGTTCGCCGGGATTGAAGTCGGAATACTGGTATTTGCCGTTGCTGCAAACGAGCTCGACGCGCGGCTTGGAGTTGGGATCTTCACGCATGTAATTATTGGCCGTGAGTTCGAAGCGCACTTTCTTGGCGCCAGTCATGGGATCTTCCGACCGGAAGGCCATCCACTTGCCGCCGGCGCTTTGGCCATCCTGTTCGTTCTGATAAGGACTCATGGCGCCCTGCTGGGCAAACAGGGATATAGCTGCCGCGGCAGTCAAAATTAAAGTCGCGAACGCCGCGAGCAGGGGACGGTCTTTACTGTGAAGCGAGCGCAGTTCTTTCAAGGTTTTTCCTCCGGATAAGAACATTGTTCTACCTGAATTGAACCCTGAGAACGGCAAAAAGTTGTATGGGACCTTTTCTGGCAATGGCTTTACAAAACTCGACAACTGCTTTGGTTGGGTATTGATCTTATTGGGTAATATTTTGATCCTCAGGTCGATGTAGACCTGAGGCCGGTCATCAAACTGGCTGACGGACCTGGTGCCGCTCTTGTGGCCGTTATATTGGGCGTAGACCTCGTAATCGACAGTGGCTAGGCCGGGGAAGCGGTAAGTGCCGTCATCGCCGATGATGTAAGTTTTTACTGCGTGGGTGCGCGAGTTGGTGAGATAGACGACAGCATTAGGGATGGGACTGTCGTGCTGGTCGAGCACTTTGCCGTAGAGCAGACGGCCCTGCTGCTGATCTTTCTTGTCGGGAGTGGCGTGGGCGGCGCTCGGCACAAAAAAGATCGTCGCAAGAAAAATCGTCATAAGAAAGATGGCGGGGACAAAAAGAAAGGCATCCAGGAGAGCACGCATGCGGAACATGCTCTTCATTCTACTTCTCAACCGCTAACGCGTGAGATGCAAACTCATATCCACGCGCTCGTCGTAGTCCACGTGGACTTTGACCGGCTCTTGCAGATGCACCGGCTGGCCGTCTTTGGTTTTGACGCCCTTCAGGTTGGCTGTAATCACATAGTCGGCTTCGCCGGCGGGAACGCGCTGGGCGAATTCACCGGAGTGGTCGGAATAGAGCTCCCAGTGCGGCTTTTTGCCGGACGCGCGATGAATCTCGACTTTCACGCCATAAACCGGATGATTGTCCGGACCCCAGACGGTGCCGAAGAGGAGGGCATAAGCATCCGTGGGTTTGAGTTTGCGGTTGGCGGCATGCGCCGGTGCCAGAAGACTGGCAGTGAACATGACAATGCCCAGCGAAAGAATACCCAGGGGGAAAATAATCAGCGAAAGACAACCGGCGATACTTCCGCTGCGGGCCTTGCCAAGCAGGCTACTCCTCACTGTCTTCGGTCTCCACTTCTTCTTCCTCTTCCACGTAGCCTTCTTCGATGGCTTTCAATTCCAGCGGGCTGGTGGTGACCACTTCAAAATCGGTGCCGCACTCCGGACAGGAAACGATTTCGCCTTCGTCGACTTCGTCTTCTTCGACGTCCAGGTCGGTGTCGCATTCAGGACAAAGAACCATGATTTCTACACTCCGTTCAATACTGCTCAGATGAACTCTTGATGCCCCTTGATAATATTTAGATTCTTCCCTGCCGCAGGTCAAGGGGCGGGACGCGGGAGAAGCCGGAAAGTCCGTTTTTCGCAAACCAGCGTGTCGCACCAGCCTGTCGCCCGACGATTGCCGCATTGGAGCCTACACGATCTCGGCTTGCAAGATTAAAAGTCGCATATATGTTGTCGGAGCGGTGCGGACGGTTGGCGGCGGAATGCTCCCCCGCAGGTTGCGGAGTACGATAGTGTACCTAAACTCTGGAGCAGAACATTCATGATCCCCACATTCAAGAAGAAAGTTTGTCTTACGGCATTATCGAGTGCGTTGCTCGTCGCCGGCTGCCTTGCGAAGGCCCAATCAGATTCCGGCGAGGTTCCCGGTTCCACCGCAGCCGCTTCTGCTGAGCCAATGCAGGTTGATCCTCAAATTGCGGCTGCGTTGAAAGAAATATCCTCTGAACGCATTCAAGCAAATATCAAAAAACTGGTGAGCTTCGGCACGCGGTCCACAATTTCGGCGCAGGACGCGGCGTCGATTGCTTCCGGCCGGGGTTGGGGCGGCGGGGGAGTGGATCAAAGCAGAATTTGAGCAGTATTCGAAGGATTGCGGCGGCTGCCTCGAGGTTAAGACAGACTCATTCATTCAGCAGCCAGCGGAGCGGATTCAGCAGCCTACGGAAATCACCAACGTTTATGCGGTTCTGAAAGGAACCGATCCGGCGAGCGCCAAGCGAATCGTGCTCGTGACCGGGCATTACGATTCGCGCAACAGCGATATTTTGGATACCAAAGCCGATGCTCCGGGAGCGAATGACGACGGCAGCGGCACCGCGGTGAGCCTGGAGTGCGCCCGGGTACTCAGCAAGCTGAAGTTTCCCGCGACCATCATTTTCTTGACGGTTGCCGGCGAGGAGCAGGGACTGAACGGCAGCCATCATTTTGCCGAGATGGCCAAACAGCAGGGCTGGGACATTGAGGCCGCTCTCAACAACGATATTGTTGGCGGCGACAGGAGCCCGGAGCAGGATCACTCCGTAGTTCGGGTATTTTCGGAGGGCCTGCCCGCTGCCGCCACCGAGCAGGAAATTCGGCGCATTCGCGCGCTGGGCGGCGAGAACGATTCCGACTCCCGCCAGTTGGCGCGCTACATCTACAACGTGGGCCGAAGTTATGACGTTGGCCTGAAACCCATGCTCGTCTTCCGGTTGGATCGCTATTTGCGCGGCGGTGACCATTATTCTTTCAATCAGCAGGGATTTGCTGCGGTGCGATTTACGGAATACCGCGAAAATTTCCACCACCAGCATCAGACGGTGCGAACCGAGAACGGCATCGAATACGGCGATCTGCCAAAGTTCGTCGACTATGATTACGTCGCGAATGTCGCTCGCCTGAATGCGGCGACACTGGCGTCGCTGGCATCGGCCCCGGCGCCTCCGGCGAATGTGCATTTGCTCACGAAAGATCTGGAAAACAATTCGACACTGACGTGGGATGCCTCGCCCGGCGGGCGAGCGGCGGATTATGAGGTTCTGTGGCGGGCCACCACCAGCCCGGAATGGGAGTACGTCCAAAAGGTGGGCGCGGCTACCCGTGCAACCCTGAATCTTTCGAAGGATAATGTCATCTTTGCTGTGAGGGCGGTGGACGCGCAGGGACACCGGAGCTTGCCGGTGGTGCCCGCGCCCGAGCGCTGAAAATTGCATAATCGGATTCGTCTAACCGGCAACTGATACCATGTTCCTGTAAAGGTCACCTGCTAGCTTTTGCATTGAGGGCCAGATTGTGGCGTTTAACCGGGGACGTACGTTTTCATTGAGCCTGCCGCCGTTCAGCCGTTGGGTGAAGCGGCTGATTCTCATTTACGCGGGCATTTACCTGCTGATGGCCTTGGCGGATGTTTTCTCGGCGACTATCCATCCCTGGGTGCTGGACTGCTTTGGCTTGACGCCTGCTGACGTCATGCATGGAATGATCTGGCAGTTGATCTCCTACTCCTTCCTGCATTTCGGACTGCTCCACCTCTTGTTTAATGCCCTGGCTTTGTGGATGTTTGGCGCGCAAATTGAGAGCGACTGGGGTTCGCAGCGCTTTCTTGAGTTTTATTTCTTTTGCACGGTCGCAGCGGCGGTAACTACGGTTGCCGTCAGTTACATGCACTTGCCGCGTCTGACTCCGCTGACCACGACCATTGGCGCTTCGGGTGGAATCTACGGTTTGCTGGTGGCCTTCGGCGTTCTCTACGGCGAGAGCGAGATCATGATGTTCCCGCTGCCCTTCCAAATCAAGGCCAAGTATTTTATATGGGGAATTATTTTTCTCACGCTTGTCGGCGCGATTCAGGACACTGGCGAAATCGCGAACTTCGCGCACCTGGGCGGCCTGCTGTTCGGCTATTTGTATTTGAAATTCATGCCGCGAAAAGGGCTGTCGTTCTCCGCTTCGGAGCGGTATTTCAGCATGCGGAACGAATATTACCGCTGGCGGCGGCGGCGCGCAGCGCGAAAGTTTGAAGTCTACATGCGCAAGCACGACCGCGACGTGCACTTTGATGAGCACGGCAACTACATTCCTCCGGACGACGATGCGCGCAAGGGCAACGGCGGATCGAAATCGGGTTGGGTGAACTGACCTGGGTTCGTGATGGCGCAATCCAAACAGATTCCTGGCTGCGCTTGACAGGGCATAGCGTCGTTAGAGACGGAATGACAAGGCCTTGAAGATACTTTGGGGAATTCAACCGCTCTTTGAAAGGGGGAACATCTTCTTGGCAGATTTTGAGTGCAACGGGATTTTTCAACAGATGGGATGAGCGGCTATTTTCTTCCCGGCGCCAACCCGCCTAACGTATCGGGCTGAACCGTAATCACATCCGGGCCAGTGATCTGGCCTGCGATAATCGGCTTGTCGGGGACGGTCTCGTAAGCATATCCAGTCAGAGTGCCGACAACATCGTCGGGTTGCCGATGGTGCCCAATCGTCACGCTGAGTCTCGCCCAGCCATAGTGAACTTCGCCATCAACGACGAACTTAAGTCCTAGATATCGATCCCTGACACCCTCGCCTTTGCCGGCCCACGGACCCTGCTACCGGCATTCCTCTGGAAAAGCTCCGCTGCCATAAATGGAGAAGGAACGGAGAATTGCCTTCTGGTCCGATTTCGGCGCCGGCGGGCAGAGCGGAGGCCGCAGAAAAAAAATAGCCGCCGCTGCTACTAAGACGTTTGCCGGCGACCACATTGTTAGCGTTGCGATATCCCGATGCCGAGAGCCCTAGCTCTAAGCCCGAGCTACCCCTGTAAAACATTGTGCGCAATTGAAAATCCTTGATGCCGTCGTGGTTGAGATCAATGTTTAGGGGAAAGCTGTGCGTCACCTGATGCGTCTCCGTATAGACAACTTTCGCCTCGGAGGCCCCGGCCAGCGCCAGCACGCTCACTCCGGCAGCGCTTGCCACTTGGGCGTACGAATTAAGTTGCCGGTTAAGGGAATCGGAAATTTTGAATGTCTGGCGGGACCGGGGAGCGCTAGACATAAATCTTCCTCCGAAAAGGCGACTTATTATCCATCAACGGTCGACGCTCAATTGTTAAAATCAGGTGATAAGACTCAAACCCGCTCGCGGAAGAGTCAGCCTGACGAGAACGAACCGGCTTACAGAAGCCAGCCTACAGAAATGACTGGAATTCCTTTAGGACCGCTTTCGGGAGCTCCTCACGCTTGGCCTTTCCTTTAAATCCCAGATCGTGACCTGCGGCTTCGACCGGCGCCAGCTTTACCTTCCCGGGGATTTGTTTGATGGCTTGCTCGATTTCCGCGATCGAACCAAAGGGATCGCGCGTCCCCTGAATAATGAGGGTTGGCGTGTGCAGATTGGAGAAATGTTGAGTACGAAGTTGCTCGGGCTTGCCGGGAGGATGAAGTGGATAGGAAAGCAGCAGCAGGCCGGCGATGGGTTGCAGAGGCTTCTGTTCTTCGGTGGTCAGATCGGCCGCCGGACCGGCCGCCAGAATGCTGCACTGGCGTCCACCATAAGATTGACCGCCGAGATAGGCGCGCCCTGAGGCCATCTTCTTAATTGCCGCAACGGCATTGGTCAGGCCGGCGCGATCGCGTTTGGCATCTCCGGGGCCGGGTGGTCCGTAGGGGCGATGCTGGCGGTAGGGGAGATCGCAGCGGAGCACGATGAATCCTGCAGTCGAGAATGTTTCGGCGAGCGCGACCAGTAGCGGGGCGTTGCAATTGCCGCCGGCGCCGTGAGTCAGAACCAAGGCGTTCTCGTTGGCTGTTGCGGGAGTATGCAGCCATCCGCGCACGAATGGATCGACTGTGATATCGGTAAAAACCTGGGGGGTGGTCTGACGAGGCATGTACCTTATCTTAGTTGAGTGGGGCTGTGCGCGAATACCTCAGCAGCTAAAGCCGCCGATCATGCATGGCAGAGATTTCGCAGCGCTGGAAGCGCTGCGCCACACAAAAGCATTTTGTTCTGGATGAGAAAGGGGCGAAGCCGGGCCCGCTGCCGGTCATTGGCTCGGTGCCGGCTCGACCTCTTCGAGTTTTTCGAACACCTTCACAATCTGGATTTCGTTTCCCAGACGCGCCCAGCAATGCAGCATTTCAGGATCTTCGAGAGCATCTGCCTGGGCTTGGTTGGAGCTCCAATAGCGCAGGAGAACGTACGATCTGCCGCTGCGGTAGAGAAGATCGCGGCCGTAGTTTTTTCTGGCGATGATGTTCGAGATTTCGCGGATGGTGTTGAGGGATGCAGCTTCCATCCCCGGCACGGGATCCCAGATTGCAACCGAAAGAAATTCCTCCGACATATCCCGCGATTATAGCTTTTGGCGAGCGCCGGCGGCACGCTTGCCTGGGCGCGGATCGCCGGCCGGCTTGACTGCGCCAGCTTCTTCCTGGGTCACTGTGTGCAGGCGCATGAAGTTGGTGGAACCGGAGGCCTGGCGCGTTCCGGCGACGACGCCGAGCACATCGCCCGCCGTCAGCAAGCCGCGAGCCAGGAGATCGTGCTCGGCCACGTCCACCATGGTCTCGCTCGAAAGCCGTGGCTCACATCTCATCGGGCACACGCCCCAGTACATGTGCGCGCGCTGCGCCACGGCGGCGTTTGGCGTGAAAGCATAGATCGCCGCTTTGGGACGGTGTTTCGAGATCATGCGGGCGGTATTGCCGGTTTCGGTGAACACCGCGATTGCCCCCATGGGAAGGTCTTCCGCGGCGTGGGCGATGGATTCACAAATCGTTTCCGCGATCGAGAGACTCTGGCGATCGCGCCGGCGGCGTGGCGGAGTGAGTTCATCCATCTTGCTTTCCGCTTCAATCACGATCCGCGACATCATGGAAACGGCTTCGCGCGGATACTTGCCGCTGGCCGATTCGGCGGAGAGCATGACAGCGTCGCTACCGTCGAAAATGGCGTTGGCCACGTCGCTGACTTCGGCGCGGGTGGGGCGCGGATTCTCGATCATCGATTCCAGCATTTGCGTGGCTGTAATCACCGGCTTTCGCCAGACGGCGCAGCGGCGGATCACGTGCTTCTGAATGACGGGAATTTTTTCCGGCGGCATCTCGACGCCGAGATCTCCGCGCGCCACCATGATGCCATCGACCGCCCCGAGAATCTCTTCGAGGTGATCGATGGCCTGCGGCTTTTCCAGTTTGGCGATCAGCGGAGTATCGGCGCCCTGCTTGCGGACGATTTCGCGAACCATGTTGACGTCGGCAGCGGAGCGAACAAAAGATAGAGCGACTGCGTCCACGCCGTGCGCGAGGCCAAATTTAAGATCTTTGAGATCCTTCTCGGTGACGGCCGGAATCGACAATGCCGTGCCAGGAAGATTGATCCCCTGATGCTCGCCCAGCATTCCACCATTCAACACATCACAGACAATGTCTGGGCCGCGAATCGCGCGCACACGCAGTTCAATGAGACCGTCGCGTAAGAGAATACGGGCACCGGCAGCGACCTCGCGGGCTAAACCAGGAAACGTGGTCGCCAAACGCTTCGCCGTGCCGGCGATGTCGCGGGGAGTGATGACCACCGTCGATCCAGATTTTAAGAGAACGGCCTCATGGCGCTGCAGCGATCCAGTGCGGATTTTTGGGCCTTGCAGATCTTGCAGGATGCAGATGGTACGGTTTTCTTTTTCTGCGGCGGCACGCAGGCGCTCGATGTTGCGGGCGTGATCTTCATGGCTTCCGTGGGAAAAATTCAAGCGGGCAACATCCATGCCAAGGCGCATCAAGTCGCGCATAGCAGCCTCGGTGTTGCAAGCTGGGCCGACGGTGCAGATGATCTTGGCCCGGCGTAGGGATGAGATAGCGCCGCGTGCGTGTGATTGGGTCTTTTTCACTTTCGCTCCAGCATCAAAATGGAATGTTGGTAGGTTACAGCATCCGGATTAAAACATCGGCAATTCGGGCGCAGTTCCGTAGGAAGTTCAGTAGAAGTGAACTCCCTCGCATCGCCTGAACAGGCTCGCAGTTGTCTCCTCGACAATTTTCCTAGCCGATTACTGGCCTTGAGGCGGTGACTGCTGTCAGCTCTCTTCCCAGCATGGCGCGGGGAAAGATCATGGCGTTAAATTCTGCGCCAACTAAAACCACGAGCGAGATCATGTACATCCACACCAGCAGCGCGATCGCTGCGCCCAGCGAGCCGTAAATGATGCTGTAATCGGCGTAGTGCCGCAGATACCAACCGAAGAGCAAAGTCGTAGAAAACCACAGGCCGGTGGCGATGCTTGCTCCGGGAAGAACGCTGTGCCAGGGCTGGGTGCGCGGCACGGCAAAATGGTAGATCAGAGAGATTACGACGATGCTGGTGAGAATGGCGATGATCCAGCGCATGATGGCCCACAGCATCAGGATGTAGGGGCTGAATTCGCGCGCGGTGTAGAAGAGTATGTCCGCTTCGATTTTGCTGCCGAACACGACCAGCAGCGTGGCGAAGGTCATGGGGACAAGAGCAAAGATGACCAGCAGAAATGCGATCAGGCGTTCCCTTATGAGGCCCCAGACTTTCGGCAGTTCGTAACAGCGGCGAAAACCTTCCATCCAGGAGACCATGACGCCGGACGCGGTCCACAAGGTGATCAGGCAGGCCAGGACGAGCATTCCAAAGGGACGTTGGGCTGCGCCGCGCAAAAAGCTTAGCGCTGTGTTGGCGCCGGTCGGCAAAATGCGCGACAAGGCGTAGCTGATTTCACGCATGAACAGCGCGCCTTTGGGCCAGGTGGCGAGCACCGCGCCGACGATCAGGAGGGCGGGGAAGAACGTGAGAATCGACGAATAAGCGGACGCTTTGGCAATGGAAAAAGCATCGTGCTGAAAGGCACGCCACACGGCCAGCCGCAAAAGGCGCAGAAAGCGAAGCATCGCTGGCTTCAGCTTAGGTGGCGGAGGCGTGGGTTGCAATGTCGGAACCGGGCGGGGTTCCTCGATTGTTAATTGGTGAGCGTTAGCCGACATGAATAGTTAGTAAGTTCTTCTGTGCAAATGGATGCGCTAAACGGGCGATTGTACGCTTGCTTTTACAATTTGTGACACACTCTACAGGAAATCCCTATCTAGGGCCATAGTAAACCCACCCTGGCAGCGTCCTAATTTCACCACAAAGGGCACGAATGTTCACAAAGAAAGCTCAAACATAGCCTTTGTGTTCCTTCGTGACCTTCGTGGTGTGCTTTGCCAGCTCAGCCGAAATTGCCCGGGTGCAGTTTTGGAAACATGCCCGCATCAGTCTAAACTGCAGTCAACATGTCGCTGGCCGATCAACTTGGATTTCGCTTCGCTCCACCCGAGCGCCGCGTGTGGACGGTGCGCGCGCTGGTTGCGGCGGTTCGCGCCCATGTGGAACGCGAATATACCGACGCGTGGGTGGAAGGCGAGATTTCGAATTTTCGCGCGCCCGATTCCGGCCATCTTTATTTCACCCTGAAAGATGGCAACGCGCAGATTCGCGTGGTGATGTTCAGTTCGAAGGCGCGGCTGCTGCGCTTTCGTCCGGCGGACGGGATGCAGGTGGTCGTGCGCGGGCGGGTCACGGTTTATGAAGATCGCGGCGAGCTGCAGATTTCGGCGGAGTACATTGAGCCGAAAGGCGCGGGAAGTTTGCAGATTGCCTTTGAGCAACTGAAGGCCAAACTGCAAGCCGAGGGATTGTTCGCCGCCGAGCGGAAGAAGACGATTCCGGCGCTGCCGGCCCGAATTGGGGTGGTGACTTCTCCGCAGGCGGCGGCCCTGCGCGACATTCTGAATATTGTGCAGAGACGGCATCACACCGCGAACGTGCTGATTTTCCCGGCGCAGGTGCAGGGCGACGCAGCCGCTCTTGAAGTTGCAGGCGGAGTGCGTTATTTCAACGATTGTCGCAAAAATGATGTTCGTAAAGGCGAAAGCCGCAAAGACGGAGCGCACGCTGTCGAAGTAATTATTATTGCCCGCGGCGGAGGCTCGGCCGAGGATTTGTCCGCGTTCAACGACGAAGGGCTGGCGCGCACGGTGGCGGCATCGCAGATTCCCGTGATTTCCGCGGTTGGTCATGAGACCGATTTCACGATCTGCGATTTCGTCGCCGACCTGCGCGCGCCTACGCCTTCGGCGGCGGCAGAACTGGTGATCCGGTCACGGGTCGAAATTGAGAATGCGAGTGAGAGTTTGCGCGAGCGGTTGGCGCGGGCCATGGAGCGACGGCTGTTGCAGGCACGGCATGCGCTGATAGAACGGGCGCAGCACGGGGCCTTCGCGCGCATGATGGATCTGATCCGCCAGCGGCAGCAGAAGCTGGACGATTTAACTTTTCGTATGGAGCGTGGTGAGCTGGCGCTTCTGGAATTGAATCGGCGGCGGCTGGAGAATATTTCCGCAGCCGTGCGGCATTACGATTTGCGGCGCGTGCTGGCGGGCGTTCGGGCGGAGCTTCATGCCCAAACCGCAGCCATGACCGCCGCCATGCGCAATCAATTACTGCTCAAAAAGCTGCGTCTGGAGCGCATTGGCCGGGCTTTGGAAACTTTGTCTCCACTCTCGATTCTGGAGCGGGGGTATGCACTCGTGTTCGACAGTTCGGGCCAACTGATAAAAGATTCGCTCCAGGTAAAAGCCGGAGACGAGATTTCAGCCCGTCTGGCGCGCGGAGAGATTCATGCCACTGTGAAAAATTCGGTCAAGGCAAAGGCCGTAGAGCGCAAACAGAAGTGACGGAAATCTCCTCGCTCTGGCGAGGACGTGTGGGGCAGATGCCAGATATGGCGCACCCACGCATTAGAATAGTCCTGCGTACTCGTTTCATTGCATGGAACACGCTTGGATGCACATAACGGCGCCCTGGGCGAGAATGTCGTTCACAGTTCTCGATATTCTGTTGGTTGCGCTGATCGTCTATGAATTGCTCACCATGATCCGCGGTACGCGGGCTGCGCCCATGCTCGCCGGTTTGACGGCCGTCATCGTTGCCTTCTACCTGGCGCGCATCGGCGAACTGGTTACGCTGAACTGGCTGGTGAGCCATCTTCTGCCCTACGTGGTGTTCGCGCTGATTGTGGTTTTTCAGTCGGAGATCCGGCATGTGCTCTCGGATGTGGGCCGGCGCCTGAGCTTCCTGCGCAACAGCGCGGCGGGTGGTGATTCCTACGATGATATTGTGCTGGCGGCGAATCTGTTTTCCCAGCACCAGACGGGCGCGCTAATTGTAATCGAGCGTGAGATTGGCTTGCGCACTTACATCGAAAGCGGCGTGGCCATGGATGCCAAGCTTTCCTACGATTTGCTGGCCACGATTTTCAGGCCGAGCGCGCCGCTGCACGATGGAGCGGCCATCATACAAAAAGATAGAATCGCGGCCGCGGCCTGTTTTTTGCCGCTCTCCATGAACCCGGTGCTCTCCACGCAATTAGGCACGCGGCATCGCGCCGCGATCGGCATCACCGAAGAGACCGATGCGATTGCCGTGATCGTTTCGGAAGAAACCGGCGCGATCAGTATGGCGCTCGGCGGCAAAATTGAACGCGATCTCACCGCCGAGCAATTGCGCGGACGATTGAGCGCTGAACTGAAGCGCTATATGGCTCCCGTGGCGCTGCCCACGGCGACGGCGCTCAGTCCGGAGGTTGAAAATGGCGAGCAGGCTCCGCTGCGCTTGCGGGCGCAGATTGGCGCCGATGGCGACCCCGAGGACGAGACGGAGCGTCCCCTATGAAAGAATTTCTGCGCCGCTGGGTGCTGCATAACTTCTGGCTGAAGGTTTTGTCGCTGCTCATTGCGACCGCGCTTTGGCTGGCAATTGCCCCACAGCAGGAACCGGCCGAAGTGGAAGTGCGCGTGCCAATCGAGTTTCAGCATGTGCCCGCGCATCTGGAAATCAGTTCCATGGCCATCCCCGAGGCGCAGATTCGGGTGCGCGGTCCGGAGAGCGTGATTCGCAGCCTGCGTCCCACAGATATTAACGCTGAGCTTGAACTGGCCGACGCCAAACCCGGCGAGCGAACTTTTGATTTGACCGCGCAGCAGATTCGCCACGGCAGCGAACTGCATGTAGTGCAGGTGGTGCCAGGGCAGGTGCATCTCGTCTTTGATAGCCGCCTCACCCGCGAGGTTGAGATTCGTCCGCGGGTGACGGGAAATTTTGTGGCAGGCGAGCAGATCGGCAAGATCGTGGTGAACCCGCAGACCATCACGATTACCGGCCCGCAGCATCATGTGGAACTGGTGGACGCAGCCACCACCGATCCCGTGGATGTGTCGGGAACCACGACGCAGGCGACTTTTGTCACCATGGCGTACGTGCCGGATCCCTTGGTGCAAGTGGTAAATCCGGTAGCGGTGCGGGTGACGGTGATCATGGAGAAGACAACGCCGGCGGAGCACGGGCACTGATTGCTGCGCATTTCTTTCGCAGAAACATCTTTCATGAGCAACCAAAACAGGCAACTATTCGGTACCGATGGAATCCGTGGCGTAGCCGGCGAATTTCCGCTGACCGCGGAGAGCACTTACTTGATCGGGCGCGCGCTGGGGCATGATCTGGTGCGCAGCGTGCCCAAACCTAAGGCTGTGATAGGTCAGGATACGCGCGAATCGAGTGCATGGATTGCCGATCGCGTGGCTGCAGGCATGGCGGCGGTTGGTGTGGAAGTGCACAGCGCCGGCGTGATCACTACTCCCGGCGTGGCTTACCTGGCGCGGTCGCGGGGCATGGCCGCGGGCGTGGTAATTTCCGCCTCGCACAATCCCTGGACGGATAACGGAATCAAGGATTTTTCTGGCGACGGATTCAAGCTCAGTGACGCGCGCGAGTTGCAAATCGAAAAGGAAATTTTCTCATTGCTGGGAAAAGCCGATGCCGCGGACGATACCGCGCTGGGAATTGCCGGACCTTCACTTCCCGGAGAAGCCGGGCTGCGCAAGGCTTATATTGATGATCTTGCAGCCAGCGTTTCCTCCGATCTCCGCGCGCTGCGCGTACTGGTGGATTGCGCCAATGGAGCGGCGACAGCGGAGGCTCCGGAATTGTTTCGCTCTTTGCGCATTCAGGCGACATTCACTCATGTCACGCCGGATGGAAGAAATATTAATTATGGCTGCGGAGCCCTGCATCCAGAGACGCTGGGCAAGGCTGTGGCAGACGCCGGAGGCAAATTTGATTTGGGCGTCACCTTCGATGGCGACGCCGACCGCGCATTGTTTTGCGATGCTACTGGCCGCGTCGTGAATGGAGACGGCGTTTTATTGCTGAGCGCACGCGATATGCACGCGCGCGGAAAACTGGCAGGCAGGACGGTAGTCGCGACAACCATGTCGAACATGGGAGTGGAGATCGCTCTGAAGAAATCCGATATTCGCATGCTGCGGGCGAATGTGGGCGACAAATATGTTCTGGAAGAAATGCTGAAGACGGGCGCAACTCTGGGAGGGGAACAATCGGGGCATGTCATTTTTCGCGATGGCAGTGCGACCACCGGGGATGGTTTGCTGACCGCGCTGCGCGTGATGGATGTGATTGTGCGATCAGGAAAATCGTTGGCTGAACTGGTGAGCGACCTGAAAGTGTTTCCGCAGAAAATCCAGAATGTGCGGGTTCGCGAGAAGATTCCGTTTGCGCAGGTGCCTGAAATTGCCCGCTCCATTGCCGCTGCCGAGAGTGATTTGAACGGCAATGGGCGCGTGGTGGTTCGCTATTCGGGAACCGAGCCGCTGGCCCGCGTGATGGTGGAAGCCGAATCGGAAGAGAAGATGCAGGCGCTGACGGCGAGGATTGCGGGCGCGATTGAGAAGACTTTGGGAGTGTGAGAACCGCCGGTACCGGCGCAGTTTGCCGCTCGAACGGCGGCTCCAGTTCGCATGCTCTGGCGGCATTGCTGTGGGAG
Organism: uncultured Acidobacteriaceae bacterium; assembly: GCA_963784095.1. Lineage (GTDB taxonomy): Bacteria > Acidobacteriota > Terriglobia > Terriglobales > Acidobacteriaceae > Sulfotelmatobacter. The sequence goes on along the minus strand of CAWAQC010000011.1, from coordinate 3,747 downwards.
GCTGGATTGAGCCGCTGTATACTCTTGCTTCTTGCGATTTTACTTCCAGGCTTAGCTGCTTCGTCCCAATGGAGGCACTCATGAAGCTTTCGTTTAAACATTCAATTTTTGCGCGGCTAGGAGCCGCATCTTTTCTTTTCCTGATCACTGCTTTTTGTGCTGCCCAACAAGCAGAGACCTCAACCCCCGCCCACGAGCCTGCGCTCGACATCACGTCGATGGATCGCAGCGTCGATCCGTGCACGGATTTTTTTCGGTATTCGTGCGGCGGATGGATCAGGAACAATCCAATTCCGCCGGATCAATCGTCGTGGGATACGTACTCCAAAATGCAGGATGAAAACATTGCACGCCTGCGCGGAATTCTGGAGACGGCATCGGCGCCGGATCCCAAGCGCAATGCGGCTGAGCAGAAAATTGGCGATTACTACGCTTCCTGCATGGACGAAAAAGCGATTGACGCCAGAGGAATCAATTCGCTCCAGCCGGAACTGCAGCGAATCGCAAATATCGATTCGAAGTCGCAGTTGGCCGACGCAGTGGCGCCGATGGTCTACGACAATGTTCTGTTTCGCTTTGAATCGACCCAGGATTTTCGCGATGCCAGCCAGGAGATTGCCGAGGCGGATCAGGGAGGGTTAGGGTTGCCTGATCGCGATTATTACTTGAAAGAGGATGCAAAATCAGTGGAGCTGCGCAAGCAATATGTCGAGCACGTGCAGAAAATGTTCGAACTGCTGGGCGACCCGACCGGCACCGCCAAGTCTGAGGCGGAAACTGTGATGCGGATTGAAACCGCTCTGGCCAAGGGTTCGCAGACGCGGGTGGAACGAAGAGAGCCGAAGAATCTGGATCACAAGATGACGACTGCGGAGTTCGAAAAGACAGCCCCCGATTTTCAATGGCAGGTTTATTTCACAAAAGTTGGAATGCCTTCGCTGGCATCGCTGAATGTCGCATCGCCGGATTTTTTCAAGGCGTTGAATGAAGAATTGGGCAAAGAAAATCTAAACGACTGGAAGATTTATCTGCGCTGGCATCTAGTGCATGCGGACTCTGCCTTTCTTTCGTCTGCGTTTGTGAATGAGAATTTCACGTTTTATGGAAAGACTTTGCGCGGCCTGGAACAGCTGAAGCCGCGCTGGAAGCGCTGCACGGAAAATGTCGACGACGATTTGGGCGAAGCTTTGGGTCAGGTTTATGTGGAGAAATATTTCAGTCCGCAGGCCAAGCAGGAAGCAGTGAAGATGGTGAAGGAAATCGAAGACGCCATGCAGCAGGATATCGAGACGCTGTCCTGGATGTCGCCCGCCACCCGGCAGCAAGCTCTGGTGAAGCTGCATGCGATGGGGAACAAAATTGGCTATCCCGATAAGTGGCGGGATTATTCCAAGCTTGCAATTGTTCGGGGAGATGAGTTGGGTAACGTAGAGCGCGCGCGGGTTTTCGAATTCAACCGGCAACTGGCGAAAATTGGCAAGCCGGTGGATCGCGGCGAGTGGGACATGACGCCGCCGACGGTGAATGCTTATTACAATCCGCAGATGAACGACATTAATTTTCCGGCGGGCGTGCTGCAGCCACCGGCTTTCGATCCGGATTCGGATGCGGCGCCCAATTACGGAGACACCGGCGGAACGATCGGCCACGAACTGACGCATGGTTTCGATGATGAGGGACGCCAGTTTGACGCGCACGGCAATCTGCTCGACTGGTGGACGTCGTCAGATGCGAAAGAGTTCGTGAAGCGGGCGAGTTGCATATCAAATCAGTATTCGAATTACGTGATCATTGACGACATCAAAATCAATGGAAAACTGACCCTGGGCGAAGATGTGGCCGATCTTGGCGGATTAGTTCTGGCTTATCACGCGTGGCAGGCGGATACGAAGGGGCAGAAGCTTGAGCCGATTGACGGCCTCACGCCGGAGCAGCGATTCTTTATCGGTTACGGGCAGAGCTGGTGCGGGCAGACGCGCGACGCGACGAAACGGTTAAGGGCAACGGTCGACCCGCATTCCCCGGAGAAGTATCGGACGAATGGCGTGGTTTCCAACATGCCGGAATTTCAAGAGGCATTTCACTGCAAGGCAGGCTCTCCGATGGTGAATGAGAATCGCTGCAGGGTTTGGTGAACCGGTTTCTGGTAAGCCGGTTCCGGTGAGCGCGAGCCTCGCAAAGGCAGACGTGCGCAGCAGGCGGAAGATCTGACCGGCGGGATTTCACAGGCGCGAGTCGAAGACGGTTAATTCTTCGACAGCCGACCACGTGGTGTGGGCAAGATCGACAAACAAAGGCAAGTCGGCGTCGGACGCGGCCCCTTCCGCCGATGCCCACGCGGCTTCCATGCTCTGGCGATCGTCAAAATAAAGTTCAACAATTGCGTCCCATGCGGAACGATTCCGTTCGGCATCTTCCTGCGGGAAGTTCTGAACGTATCGGCGAAGACCGGGAAGCTTTTCTCGAGTGGCCCGTGAGTGTTTTCCAGGTAGTTCTGAAATTCGGCATCGCTCATGTCTTGACGTTTGCGGATCACTACCATGAATTTGAGCATGGCTGCGCCTCACCTAAACACTTTCAATCATGCCCGCCAGTACATGGCTCTGCGCGGCAGTTCAGAGATAACGATGAACTCGTGCGTCGCGTGCGCGCCATCTCCCACGCCGCCCATGCCGTCGAGAGTCGGAATGCCGAGGCCGGCGGTGAAGTTTCCATCGGAACCGCCGCCGACTGCGGCTCCGTCGAGCTTCCAATTAATCTCAGCCGCAATGGCGCGCGCTTTTTTGTAGAGGGCGGCGACTCCGGCTGTGCGTTCCATCGGCAGGCGGTTGATTTTTCCGGTGATCTCGAGCTTGCAATGTTGGTCGAAGAGCTTCAAGAGCGCAGCCGGCGGTCGATTGCGGCGGCCTGCTTCGCCTTCTTGATGCGCACATCGATTCCCACCGAAGCTTCGGCGGCAACCACATTCGTCCGCGTGCCGCCTGCAATCACGCCGGGATTCACCGACACTCCATTCCGCAAATTGTTGAATTTTGCGAGCACGGCAATCTGGCGCGCGAGTTCGACGATGGCAAGCTGTGCCCCTTGCCGGGGTCGAGTCCGGCATGCGAGGCGATGCCTTTCACGCGCAGTGTATATTCGCCCACTCCCTTGCGTGCCGTCTTGACTGCGCCCCGACCCGCAGCGGGTTCGAGTACGAGAACTCCGGCAGATTTCTTGGCCAAGGCTTCGGTGATTCTCCGCGAGAATGGCTGCCGACCTCCTCGTCAGAAACCAGAAAGACGGTAACAGGCCGCGGCAGTTTTCCGTGCCAGGCTTGCAGAGCTTCGATTGCGTGCAGGATGAGCGCGATGCCGGACTTCATATCTAAAACGCCGGGACCGCGGAGTTTTCCGTCGGCGATTTTGCAAGGCATGGTTGCGAGCGTGCCCAGTGGATACACCGTATCGGAATGCCCGAGCAGCAGCACCGGCTTACGGCTTCCATGAACTCCGGGGAAATCGATCTGCAAACTGTCTCCGAACTCGCTGCTGCGATGCAGTTGCGTTCGTCCGCCCAACGTCTCGAATTTTGCGCCGAGGAATGCTGCGACACGATCGACGGCGGGCTTGTGGTCGCTGGGCGATTCGATTTCCACCAACTGGCGAATTGTCTCGACCATCTGCTTTTGCCGCTGCGCGAAGTAGCGCAAGCGCTCGCGCGCCACGGGCTGGATTGCATTACAGCTCGATTTGTTTATCCGCATCG
>CAWAQC010000010.1:0-73426 GCA_963784095.1 uncultured Acidobacteriaceae bacterium | reverse complement strand
CCCCACCCGTGGCAGTTTCACGGGTGGGCTGCCGCGAGCTGTCCCTCGCATGTTCATCGTGGCATGTTCATCGGTCACAGCGAAATCGTCGCGTTTCTTGATACATCGTTCCAATGCCGACCAACCTGCACCGCTGCTACGGCGCGGGATACTCGCACTTTATTACCGCAAGTTGTTATCAACGCCGTCCCCTTCTCGGCACACCCGGCTCTCGCGACCTCTTCCTCGAGGGGAAAACGGGGGAAACCGGGGGAAACCGGGATGGGAAACCGGGACGGGAAACCGGGGACAGACGGGACGTTCACCAATTTCCATCCGTCGAAAAACTGGAAAAACGAGCGATCCCCGCGCGTCACTTATCCAGAGGCTCCATGTGACATTTCCTTGAAAACTAGACGGTCGGCAAGTGCTCAATAACCCGCCGAAAAAAGGAGCGTTAGATCTAACTCCTTATAGAAGACGGATTTTACCGCGAAAAACCGCTAACCCCATGATTCCAGATATTTTGCAGAAATAGGGGGGAGGGGGTAGGGGTAGCTGACAAAATCGAAACCAACCGGGCGGGCCAGTCCCACGCCAATAAAAATGGCGTTCCGGTTTTTCCCGGAACGCCACGTTGGTTGGCCGCTGGCGGCTTGCGAATGCGCCAGCGAACCAGTTGTGTTTACATGCCTGCGCTGGCTGCCTTCGCCATCGCCGGAGCCTGGAGCGTCTGCATCAGCTTACCGAAATACATCCGGTAAGAGTGGTGAACCCCGTACATCACGGGAAAGATCACCATCGCCGCCTGCCAGCCGAAACGATGGCTGACCACGCTCATCATCGAGGTCACGCCCGCACTCAGAACAAAGTATGGGAATGACATTTGCGCGATGTTGAGCCAGGTGCGGCGCAGAGGCGCGCCCTCGGCAAGATTAATCACTGTAGCTACCGGAGCGGTTTGCCCGAAGAAGAACGCGGCGGTCGTCAAAGCGAGCATCAGCGGTTCCGACGGCCACGAGGCTTTTGCGAACCAGCCGGCATTCCAGATCAGGTTTGCCAGGCTGGCGGCGAACGCCATCATGCTGACGTTGAACACTACCTGCTGCGTCTTGAATTTGCCACCAAGCTTCGGCCAGCACTGCACCAGCGTCGATAAACATGCGATGAGGATCGCCTCCACCGCGCTCAGGCTCACCACTGCCATGAGCAGGAACGGAAGATTCACCGACATGTTGCCTTCGATCCCCGGCAACTTCACTTTCATCCTCGAAGTTACCGCTGCCAAGGCCAGCAGAGCCAGAGCATAAGACAGGTGAAGTGTATGACTGCCCAGGCTGGCGTACGTTCCACCCGCAATTGCGTCCAGGACCATCACTGCGATGAATGTTTTTGTTAGCCGTGTGCGATTCATAATTCTCCTCCTTTCAGTATTGGTTTTCACGGCTACTGTTCATCGTCTCCAGCGTCGGAGAAGGCACCATCTGCGGTACCCACGGATGCGCCCCAGACTACGCTCTGAGCTGTGGTTGCAGCGCCCGTACTCGAGCCCCACACCACGCTGAAAGCGCTCAACAACGGATTGCTGTTCCAGGCCAGCGAACTGCCCCAGACCACTGACATGCCGTTGACTTCAGAAGCTCCCCATACCACCGAAGCTCCCCAAACCACCGAGCTGCCCCAGACCACCGAATTCGAGGGCACGTTGGTGTTTCCGTTTATCAAGGTGATTGCCCCGCTCGATGGGTTGTAAACCGCCGTCGGTGAAAGAGCTGATCCAACTGTGGCCGAAGCCAGGCTGGTGTTGGTCATGGCGGTCTGAACGTCGAGTAGTCCCGCGCCCACAGAGAACAGGTCGTACGAGTTAAGGAACGTTTGCAACAGATGCGGCACGTAGGCCGAGGTTTGAACCAGACCCTGTTTATAGGCGCTGGCCATCAGCCGTGCCTTCACTTGATCGGGAGTCAGCGAGCTGTGCTCTTGCAACAACAGAGCCGCCGCACCGACTACGGCCGGGGTCGCCATACTGGTGCCGCTCAACGTGAAGTAGTCATTGTTGCCATCGTTTCCGGTCACGAGCTCAGCCGGATAATCGCCTTCCAGCGTCGCGCCCGGAGCCGACAGGGAAACCACATCATTGCCCGGAGCCACGAGGTCCGGCTTCGCGATATGATCGTAAGTCGTGGGCCCCTTCGAGCTGAAGCTGGCCAAGGTCTCGGCGGAAGGAGTTGGTGACCCGTTGTCCTTGGTCGCGCCAACTGTCAATACATAGGGATCGTTGCCCGGAGCGGTTACGGTTCCGAAACCATTGCTGCCATTCACGCTTATGCGGCCGTAGTTGCCGGCGGCCACTACCACCAGGATGCCAGACTTCCAAGCCTGTTCAACTGCCTGGCAAAGAGGGTCCTGCGTGTAGCTGACGCCGATTCCGCGCCCCAGAGAAAGATTGATGATGCGGATGTTGTAAGTGCTCTGCAGAGCGATCGCTTCCTGAATGGCAGCGATTACAGTGCTGTCCGTGCCGGCGCCGTTCTCATCCAATGCGCGAAGGTCGACGAAATTGACTCCCGGTGCAACGCCTTCGTATTGTCCACCGGAAAGATAACCATTACCACCGATGATTCCGGCGACGTGGGTTCCGTGGCCATAGAGGTCATATTGCGCCCCATTGGGACCGGTGGTCGGAGTTCCGGTGAAATCCTGGTGATAGAGCACGCGAGACTTGGTCTGGGTCGAATTCCAGAGGTCGGGATGGTTGTCGTTGATGCCGCTATCGACCACGGCAACGGTTACACCCGAACCCGTATATCCGGAGTTCCATGCCGAACTGGTACCGATGGCGCCGTTGGTCAAATCATCCGCTACCTTCATCGGATGGTCGACCGTCACCGAGACGATCTCGGGATCGGCTTCGAGCAGCGGCAACGAGCGCACCGGAATCGTAAACGCTGCAGCTTTGATCATGTGCAGTTTCGAGTGCAAGAGTGCGCCGCGGTTCCGCATGGTCGCGTAGTGGGCGTCGGTCGGCACCACTCGGTACTGCACGATCACGCGAACGGTTTCGTTGGCAGATGCTTTACTGGCCCGGGCCAAAGTTGGCGCGATATCGGGGCCGAATTTTCCTACCCGGGCGGGGGCGCCGAGCTCCAAGCCGAATGCGGAATTCGTGACCAGCAGAACTAATGTCAAGGCCACGCGTTTTCCCCAAGCGGCGCTGTGGCGTTCGCCACGGGGCCTCTTCTTCGGTTTCAATGTCAGCGACATAGATCGTTCACCCTTCCTGAACATCAACGAGCGAGTTTTGAAGCGAAACGGTACCAATACCCGCTGGGGAGTGTGCAACGCCAATGCCAATCGAGTTCCCGTAAGTGATTGTGTTGATTGCGGATAGCTTTGTGCGGGCCGGGCCGGTCTGGGCCAATGTGTCCTCGAAGGCGGGGCGCGGGACAACTTGTCCCAGGATAGCTGGTGACTTCAGTTTCTATGGGCCGTGTTTCGGTGAGAAGGCTGGCTTGGTCAGCGGAGTAACTATCGCGCAGTTGCGGCTTCGCTCTTAGCGTGACGCGAATCGTATGCGCCTCGCGGCAGCGCCGCCATGAGCTTCTGTGTGTACTCATGCACTGGATGGTTGAAGATCTGCTCAGTCGCGCCGCATTCGACAATTTCCCCTTGATGCAGAATCGCGATGCGATCGCAGATTCCCGCGACGGAAGCGAGGTCGTGAGAAATATAAAGAATGGCGGTTCCGGTCGAACGATTCAGGTCGCGGAAAAGCGCGAGAATTTCCGACTGCGTAATCACATCGAGCGCGCTGGTGGCCTCGTCGGCGATCAGCAGTGCAGGGCGGTGCATCACCGCCATCGCAATCAGCACTCTTTGCGCCTGGCCGACGCTCATTTGAGCCGCGTATTTGCGCAGGAATTCGTCGTCGTCGGGCAGTGAAACGCTGCGCAGGCAAGCCTGAATCGCGTGCTTGCAATCTGCGCTGGTGCCGGCGGCATGAGCTCGCCATGCTTCCTTCAGCTGGGTCCTGATTTTGAGAGCTGGATTCAGCGAAGACAGCGGACTTTGAAGGACCAGAGAGATTGCCCGTCCGCGAAGGCTGCGCAGTTCGCGCTCTGAAAGCTTCAGCAACTCGGAGTTCTGAAATCGAATCGAGCCTTCGGCTTGCGCCCGCTTCTTCTCGAGCAGCCCCAGAATCGCCATTGCCAGCGTGCTCTTGCCCGAGCCGCTTTGTCCCACCAGGCCGAGGACCTCACCGTTTCGTATTTCGAGTTTCACGTCGCGAAGCGCAGGCGGCTTGCCGGTGTAGCGCACGGTGAGGTGAGCCGAGAGGAGAACCGGGGTTTGTGGTTCAAAAGTCACTTTTTCTTTCTGCGGGTTCTATTTTCCGGAATCGGTTTAGTTTCCCGAGACCGTGAGCCGCTCGGCGTTCCAGAAGGTTTGCGGCGACAAGATTACCGGCGCCGCCCCATGCACTCTAGGTGATATCGCGGAAAGCGAATTCTTGTTGATCAGGAATATGAACGGCTGTTCCTCGACAATAATTTCCTGCACTCGATCAAATGCAGCTTTGCGTTTTTTCGGATCGCTGGAAGAAGCTTGCAAGCGCATCAGGCGATCGATCTCCGCTTCCCACGCCGTTTCTGGCGTCTTCTGCTGAGGATTCCATTGATGATTTTCGGACGAGCTCAACCATACGTTCATCTCCCCGTCAGGATCGAGATTGACGTTCGTTAGGCCGAGAATGATCGCGTCATAATCGAAGCTCTGCGTCATTCGCTCGATCAGGGAAGGGAAGTCGAGAGTTACCACGTTGACCTGGATGCCGATTTTTTGCAGGTCATCCTGAATCATTACCGCCATGCGCTCGCGCGCTTTGTTGCCGGCGTTGGTGATGATGGAAAACACCACGGCATTGCCGGATTGATCTTTCAGCGCGCCGTTTTCAAAACGAAAGCCGTCGGAGGCAAGCGCCTTCAAAGCCGCGTCAGGACTGTAGATTGGAGCCTTGAGATTGGCGTCGAACCAGAATTTATTCGCCGGAGAAAACGGTCCTAACGCGGGCTGGGCGTGGCCGCGGTAAACGATGCGGCTCATGTCTTCACGATTAATCGCTTCGGAAATAGCGCGACGAAAATTTGCCGAACGGAACCAATCTTTCTTGTACTGGGGAAGGGGCGCTTTCGCCACTTCATTGAACCAGAGTTGCTCGCTATCGAGCGACGGCCCTGCATCATGCACAACCTGCGGCGAGGTCGCGGCCAGCTTATCGAAGTATTCACTATCGAGCGTGTTGATCAGGTCAAGCTCTCCGCGTTTGAACTGCAGCATTTCGACGTCGCGATTGGCTTGAATTTCCAGCAGGATCGAATCCAGATAGGGCAGCTTGCGCCCCTGCGCGTCTTTCTTCCAATAGTTGGGATTTCGTTTCAGCAGGACAGATGTTCCGGGTTTGTAATCGGCGACCATGAATGGACCGAGCACGGCCATTTCTTTTTTTGGAGAATGCTCAGAAAGAATCCCCACTTGATCGAATAGGTGGTCGGCTCCCGAAACTTCCGCTGGAAACTTGATGGAAATCTGAGTGGAAGAAATGACTTCGGTTTCGATCGTTCCGCTGCCTGAGCGGAACGCGTCCCCGGTCGGAGAATGCAAGGCCGGATCCATCAATCGCTGCATCGTGTAAGCGACGTCTTCGGCCGAGAAAGGCGTGCCATCGGAAAACATGATTCCGCTGCGCAAACGAAACGAGATCTCGCGTCCGTCTTTCGAGACTTTCCATGACTCGGCTAATTCAGGTTCCAGTTGCTGAGTCTGGCGATTCAGCCGGACGAGAACGCCTCCGGTTAAGTAGCGGATAGAAGCGGCAGCGTCGTCATCCACTTTCTGCGGATCGAAGGTTTTCGGCTCGTTGTGCAGGCAAAATCTCAACTGCCCGCCTTGCGCGGTTGCCTGCGCCAGCAGAGTGCCGAGACAGATTGCTGCGAGGGCGAATGGTTTGCGGCGCCAGGCGGCCATCTTTAATGTTGGTGTTGCCGTTGGCCTTACCGATTTTTTCACGCGAAATTTCATGCAACCGCTTCGTCCTGCTTTGAGAGCAAAAGTTGAAATGAGGTAACGACCAGTACGAGTAAAACCAGCGGAACAAATTTCCAGGGTTCTGCGCCAACAGAAATCAGATTTTCCAGCTCTTTCAGCAAGCTTCCCCAAGAGGGCATCGGTTCAGCCACTCCGAGGCCGAGAATGCCGAGGTTGGCTTCGGCCAAGATGAAGACGGGAATTGAAATCCAAAACTGGGCGTAGAGCACCGGCTTCAGATTCGGCACGACATGCACCCAGAACAATCTTTGTCCGGAGACTCCCATCGCTCTCGCCTGGCGCACAAAGTCGGAACTGCGCACAGTGGTTGCGCTCGAGCACAGAACGCGAGCCGCCGCAGTCCATCCCAAAAGTCCGAGCAGCAGAAACGTGACCAGCACCGAAAACAATGGCGACACATTTAATGGCAGCAAGGCCCGGACCGTGATCAGCAGGAAAAGCCATGGAAGGGAGAGAAACAAATCCGTCACAGCCATTGCAATTCGTGCCGAGATGCCTCCCAGATATCCGGCCAGTCCGCCGATGAACGCCGCCAACAAGGTTGAAAGCAGCGCCGCCGCCGGTGCCAATAGCAGAGAAATTCGCGTACCATATAGAACCCGCGCGAAGCGGTCGCGGCCGAGTTCGTCGGTTCCCAGCCAGTGCGCGGCTGACGGCGGCGCATCGATTTCCTCGCGATACTGCTTCGCATATCCTGCCGGGGCAAGCCAGTTCGCAGCGATCGAACCGCCGAGCACGAGCACCAAAACCGCAAACGAAAGGATTCTCCCCAGCTTCATGCTTCCTGCCTGCGGAACATATATCCGATTACATCTGCGCCGGAATTTGCCAGCAAGGTTACGAGCGTCACCAGGATTGTGATGTTCACGAGCAATGGCAGATCGCGGGCCAGAGCTGCCTGCCAGGCCAGTTGTCCGATTCCCGGCAAGCCGCATAATGCTTCAACCGGAATGGTTGCGCCGATTGCCATGCTGACGGAAACCCCGGCTAAGGCGAGCAGTTGAGGCATCACTACCGGTACAACGTGCCAGAAAAGTATGCGCGCTTCTCCCAAACCTTTTGCGCGCGCGGCCAGAGTGTGCGGCTGCGAATAAACTTTCACCAGCAAATTGCGGGCGTAGCGATACGTGTGCGGAAATACGATGAGAGCAATGGCGATCGATCCCGGCACGTTCCACAGCACGGAAAGCAGCGCGAGCACTGCGGCGGGGAGGCATAGCAAAGTTCCGCTGATCACTGTGGTCATCGTGTCGTAAATCGTGAGGCGTAGCCATGCAGCGGTGAGCGCGAGTGATAAAGCGAGAATCCAGGAAAGCGCAAGACCGGCGCCAAGAAGTTGCACAGTGAGCGGAATCCGCTGGCGAAGCAAGGTGCGAACTGGCTGGCCGAGAGAGAGCGAGTGTCCGAGATCTCCTTGGGCCGCACGTTTCATATAGCCAAGATAGAAGTGAAAGATATTGTCATTGTTATGGCGCGCGTCGCGCAACGCCTGCACACTCTGATTGTTCAGCTGCGGATCGAGTTCTCTTTCGTCGGTGTCGAATCCCGGGGCAAGCCGGACCAGTGTGGCCGAAAGCAATCCGCCGAGAATAACTGTGGCCAGCAGAGCCAGTGCGTGACCCGCGATTCTCCAGCGCAAAGAGTGCATTTATTTTCCCGACGCGCCCTTTACCAGCGCGTCCCGTTCGCCGGTATTCCGTGCGTGATGAATCTGTTTCACGGAGTACATGCGGCGATCAGCTTCGGCGAGAAGGGAATTGACGTCATAGCCATCATCCGGACAAAACGCCGTTCCCACGCTGAGTGAAATTACTTCGCGGCCGCAAGTATGCCGTCCGGCCTCAATCGCCGCCTGGTTCAGTCGATTCGCCTTTTCGGTGGCGGCATCGGGCGTGAGCCCCGGCGCGGTTACGACGAATTCATCGCCGCCCATACGGGCGACGTAGTCGTAACCGCGGCAGGCTTCTTTCAAGCGGAGGCTGAATTCACGCAGCAGTTTGTCGCCTTCGAGGTGGCCAAAGCTGTCGTTGATTTTTTTTAACCCGTCGATGTCGCAGACCATGACCGCCAGCGAACTCTTCATGCGGCGGCAGCGCGTCACTTCCTGTGCCAGGTGCACAAAAAGTGACCGTGCGTTGGGAAGTCCAGTGAGAAAGTCGGTGGTTGCCGAACTTTCAGCTTGCTGATACTTCAAAGCGTTCTCCACGGATAAAGCCACTTTGGAAGCGACCGCCAGCAGAATTCGCAGATGATCTGGGGTAAAGGCATCTTGCGCAGAGTGGTACATGGCCAGAACCCCGACCACGCCGTTGAGACCTTGCAAGGGAACAACCAGGGCCGAGGACAGAGTGGTAAGCTTCGGATCCGCCACATAACCTTCTTCTACCTGTGGGTTGCCGTTGATGATAGGCTTGCAATTTTCCGCGACCCAACCGCACAGCCCTTCACCCATGCGAATTTTGAGGGAAGAGAGGACGCGAAAATTTTCTCCGCTCACCAGTTCCGGAAGGAGCCATCCATTGCGGTTCACAAACACAGCAATCGAATCGTAGAGGATCAGCTTGCGCAGGCGCATTGAGAGTACGGAGAGGGTTTCGCTGAGACTCAGCGAGTTGCCGAGGTCCTGGCTCAGGTCGAACATGGCTTGCGCTTCCTGGCGAGCCGAGGCAATGGAGGTAAGGAAATCGGTATCGCTCTGCGCCGGTTCGCTTGATGCTTCGAAGCCGGTAGCCGGGGCGAGTCCGCGTTCCACGCGCAAGTTCTTGGAAAATCCTGAAGGAATAAGCGCTTCTTGATGAGCTGAGGCCATGCCTTCCAGTTCGACGTAACGCCGCTCAAGTACATTGACGACTTGCGGATCGAACCAGATGCCCGATTGCTCTTTGACTGTTGCCATAGCACGATCGAGCGGAATCGCAGGACGATACTGGCGGTCCGAGGCGAGAGCATCCAGACAATCGACGGCGGATAGAATCCGTGCCCCAATGGGAATTTCTTCGCCAGCCAGACCGAGCGGATATCCCGTCCCATCCCAGCGCTCATGGTGGGCGCGCACAATCGGCGCAACCGGATAGGGGAAAGCGACGCGCTCGAGAATTTCCGCACCTACGATGGGGTGCACCTTCATTTTTTCGAATTCTTCGGGAGTCAGCCTTCCCGGTTTGTTGATGATGTGCTCGGGCACAGCCAGTTTGCCAATATCATGCAGCAGAGCCGCGGCCCTCAGGGCTTCTATTTCGTCGGGAGACAAGCCAATCTCTTGGGCGATCGCGATAGCGTAAGTTCGCACCCGCTGCAGGTGCGTGTGAGTTGTGTGATCTTTGGCTTCAATCGCCAGAGCCAGAGCTTCAATGGTGCGCATATTGAGCGATGCAATCTGCTCGACGTGCTTCTTCTCGATCTCGACGCGGTCTTTTTCGGCCTCCAGGCGACCGAGATACAGACGGTAAGAACGGTAGACCCAATAAATCAGCGGCAGAACCAGAAGCGAGGTCTGCCAACCGGCGCGGCGATTGATGATTCCCACCAGCCCCACTGCGGCTGCGCCAACCAGGTAATACGGAAATGACCAGAAATAGCACTCCGACCATACCTTTCGCGCCTTTTTATTTTCGGTGAGCGAAATAACGATCGAGACTGGAAGAGTATTCGCGAGAAAAAACACCAACGCCGCCAATAAGAGCAGTATTGGCTTCTCATTTCCCATCTTCGGATCGAGCCAGTGATAAGTAATGTAGGCAAGAGCACTGGCATTCGCCATCATCCCGAATACATTGAAGAGAATCTTCACTGGATCGGGCCGATTGCGCGCCTGCCAAACGCTTTGAACAAAAGTTGCGGTGCATCCAATCGCCAGTGTCTCAGGCAGGCTCAGTTCCATTACTCCCAGCAGGATGAAGAGGAAATTGACGGACATCGTGCCGTCAATGCCGGGGAGTTGCACCTTGAGGCTGGAAGCCAAAGCGGCAACGATCAGGTAACAAGCAAACCGCGTTAAATCAGCGGATTGCCAGTGCCAGAAGGCAGACGCAATCACTGCGATTCCGACCGACACCGTGATTCCGACGAATAATTTGGTGCGAATCGACATTCTTGCCTAACTCGACTTCTGTTGGACGCAGGCGGAATTCGCACTCCATCACGCGAGTTCGATCTCCGCGCACACTTCAGACGCACGTGTTCCGATGAAATCCTATGGTTATTACAGGGTTTTAAGTAGCTTACTGACGTAACCTGAAGACCGATGGCGGCGAAAGTCTGAGCTGGACTTTGGTTCTCAATATTTCTAACTCTTTGCTGAGGAGTGCCTTCGTCGACCGGGCTGATTACCTTCGTTATCATCGAGACCCGCATGCCATCTGCAACTGCTTCGGTCTGTGTCAAGATCAAATCCAAATGTGCGGAATGCCATCGTCGAAGCTCAACCCGCAGCCGCAAGCGGCCGCCGGCGCCGGAACTGTAGCCGCCGGAACTTCAGCCGATGATCAACGAAATTCGGCTTCGTCCCGGACTGATATTTCCGCCGATGGATCCTGGGCCGTCGCTGTTCTCTCCGCTGACTTGGAAGGCAAAATCGTTGGCCGCAATGATTGGGCATTGAAGATCCTGGGCGGCTCTTTGCAGAACCTCCTAGGACGGCAAGTTTCCGAAGTCATCTCTGCCGGAAACAGAGGTGAGTGTATTCAACTGCAAAAAGCAATATTGGCCTCCGTACTTCAGCAGGGTTGGTATCAATCTTCGCGCACCTGCCGAACCGAGTCAGGTGAGGAATTCAGGGGAGATTTCTCGATAACGCTGATTCGCGATGGCCTCTCCCAGCCGGCGGAGCTTATTGTCGTTATCTCTCCGGAGCGAGAGAAACCAACGCTTGCGCCGCTCGCTGCCAAACCGGAGCCGGGACAACCTGCACCGCGAACTGCATCCTGGAATGTTGGCGACACGAAGCTCGTGCTGTCGAGTCCGATCATGCATCAGTTCATGCGCATGGTGGATCGCGTCGCCGGTCACACTGAGAGCGTGCTCATCACGGGAGAAACTGGAACCGGCAAGGAGCTGATTGCGCATTCCATTCATCATTCCTCGAATCGGCGCAACAAGCCCTGGGTCGATATCAATTGCGCGGCGTTGCCGGAAAATTTGGTCGAGAGCGAATTGTTTGGCTACGAGAAGGGCGCGTTTACGGGTGCGGATTCTTCGAAGCCCGGACTGTTCGAACTTGCCGACAAGGGCACGTTGCTCCTCGATGAAATTGGTGAGCTGCAGTTGCAAACGCAGGTGAAGCTGCTGCGCGTGCTCGATGGATATCCCTTTTATCGGCTGGGCGGACACCGCAAAATCAAAGTAGACGTTCGCATCGTTGCCGCCACCAATCAGGATCTCGATGCCGCGGTTGCGGCCGGAAGATTCCGTCAGGATTTATTTCATCGCCTCGGGCAATTCCAACTTCGGGTGCCGCCCTTGCGGGAACGGCCGGAAGATATTGTGGCTTTGGCCGAACACTTTCTCGCGCTGAAGTCGCCCAAGAGCTCCTTCGCGCCAGATGCAATTTCGGCATTGCTCTCGCATCCCTGGCTGGGCAACGTTCGCGAGTTGCGCAACCTGATCGCGCGGGTCGCGGTGGAATCGATTGAGCCCGAGATTCGCAAAGCGCAAATTGCAGCCGCAATGTCGGGCAATCCGGTGGCGCAGCGGCAATCGGCCTCCATGCCGGTAGGCAATCTCGACAGCATGGAAGAGCAAATGATCATTCGCGCTCTCGAGCGCAGCGGCGGCCATCGCAGCCAGGCCGCGGAACAACTCGGCATTTCCCGGCGCACCCTGAGCCGCAAGCTGAAGGAATACAACATAAATGTCAATGCCGGCGACATGCCGAACACGCTGGGATCGATCAGCCTCGATCAACAGAAATTTTTCCGCGCGCGCGTGCAGCTTATGGTGGCGCTAAGAAATCAGCAGGGCGATGAAACCCAGGTGCAAGGCGTGAACCTGAGCACCGGCGGCATGGGACTTGACGGCCTGAAAGAACCGATGCGCTTTACCGGATTACTTGACGTCAGTTTTCCCCTGCCCGAGAGCGAGTCGATTTTTCAAGCCAAGGCACGCATTGTCTGGTTTGGCGATGAAGGACGCGTCGGCCTACGCTTCTCCGTCATCGATCCTGCGCTCTTCGAACAGCTCCAACAGTGGACCAATAAAAAGATGAAAGACGAAGGCTGGGACATCCCCGGCTGACCGGCGGTCGAGGTTTTGCGCGGCTGTCAGTAGCTTGCCTGCATTCACCCCCGCCCTAAGCATAGGGCCTTTCGTCCACATTTACTCCGGCAGGTTGCGGGGGCAGAATGACCGCGCTGGTGGGAGCGCGGCGAAGGTGGAAGGCCACACGCCGCCCTTTGTCGCGCCCGCGCACAAAATAGCAAAAAGAGAAAAGAGAGAGAAAAATATGTCCAGCGTTTTTGTTGCCTGGCCGACGAGCCCTACCGACCAGGATGTTTTGGCCTACAACGCCTCGGCGACCCCGCCTCAGTGGACCAATAAGACGCTTCCTACCGTTATGTTGAGCGACGCAATGTTTCCAACATACACCGATTGGACCACAAAAATTCAGCAGTCCATCACAACCTACCTGCCAAATGGTGGGATCGTCGATGCGCGAGCCCTTATCCCCAGCGGGGGCCTGCAAAATGGAACAGTAAACCCGTTTGCCCCAGGCGGCACCTTAGTTACCGTTCCGATAATCATATTGCTTGGAGAAGGAACGTGGAATACGGCCATCCCGATCGTTATTCCAAGTCTGTGTCGCCTTGTCGGCGAAGGCAGAGGGTGCACCACGGTTAGCGCCGGGAGCGGTTTCTCTAATCCGGGGGGCGTAGCGCCAGCACTCGCCGTGGTCTGCCTTGGGCCAGGGGGCTCTACGGTATTCGGTACCCGCGTGGAATCAATGACTGTTAACGGAGATTCGGTCACGCACGTCATCGGCGTCTACGGCACCGACCTTCAAGAACAGTGCGGGGCTTTCGACGTGGCTGTGAGTTACGCGGATTCCTGGGGTTTTCAGCTCGCGGGCATGTCGGAGCACTGTAAGATTCTCGACTGTGTGGTGAGCCTTCCGACCGCCAACTCCCCGGGCGGACTGCAAATAAGCTCGTCCGGTTATATTCTCGTCGAAAGATTCACAGCCACCGGAAATAATTCCGGTACCAACATTGGGATCGACATTGAGAGTTCTCCCGGAGTCGTCCTCATAAACTGTCATGCGGAGCAGTGTGATATAGGCTTCCAGGTAAATGGCTCAACCGCTGTTACGCTCATTCAGTCTGACGTGGGAGGCGCCGGTCACACAGTCGCCACCGGAGTTCTGTACGAGGGCACTTCGGGCGGCCTCACGATTCTGGGCCTCAGGGCCGTGGTTCCCGGGAACGTCACCTATCTGTTGGATGATGCGGTCAACGGTAACAAGTTGGCCGGCACCTACGGATACCTGGGCTTCTACTCCACGGGGCGAGAGGCCTCGACGCAAACCGTCATAACCACTGAGCAGAAATTCTCCCCACTTTTTAATGCTCCGATCATAGTGGACGCGGCCCGCCGTCAACACGGGGCCCGCTGCCAGCGTCTGTTTTGGAAACAACTTTCAAAATCCGACCGGAGCCTCGGGCAACGTAACGGCCAATGGAGCAGGAGGGTCTGGGCCGGCGAATCCCACGAAAATCGTTCAATTTCTGCAGATTTACAGCGGAAGCACGTCCTACTGGATTCCGTTAATGCAGTGAGTGGAAGAAATGGCCGACTTTAGCCCGGCATTTTTCGAGCTACCGGACTGTAGGAGCCGAGAATCTCAACTTAGCAGCGAGGCTCGCGAATCGCGGCCTCGCTAGTGGCCAAACGGGCCGAGATTAAGGGAGAATTTGTATGGTGAACACATCGCATCCAGGGAACCGAATCTTGAAAATGCGCCCGACACGAGGCTGGGCAGCACTAGCAGTGGCGGCCGCAATGGCGCTCGCGATCATCGCGACCGAATCGGCCCAAGCACAGACTCTAATCACCCTCCACAGCTTTGCCCGTCCGCAGGGCACGCTTCCCCGCGCCGGACTGATTCTGGCTACCGATGGGAACCTCTACGGAACAACATATCAGGGCGGGGCCAACGACGAAGGCGCGGTCTTCAAGATCACCCCCAGCGGCGGGCTGACGACGCTTTACAGCTTTTGCTCGCAAAGCTCCTGCGCGGACGGCTCCTCTCCCTACGCAGGACTGATCCAGGCCACTGACGGGAACTTCTACGGCACGACATACGCGGGCGGGGCCGGCAACGAAGGCACGATCTTCAAGATCACTCTCCGCGGCACTCTCACGACGCTGCACAGCTTTGACGGCGCGGACGGCGCCTACCCCTACGCGGGACTGATCCAGGCCACCGATGGGGACTTCTACGGGACGACTTGGGGGGGCGGGGCGAATAACGACGCCGGCACAGTTTTCAAAATCACCTCCGACGGAACGTTGACCACGCTCTACAGCTTTTGCTCGATAAGCGAGTGTCTGGACGGTGTTAACCCTTGGGCAGGGCTGGTCCAGGGCACCGATGGGAGCTTCTACGGAACAAACCTGGGAGGCCTGAGCAACGAGGGCACGGTCTTCACAATCACTCCGGACGGCACGCTGACGACGCTGCACAGTTTCGATTACACGGACGGTGCCTACCCCTACGCCGGATTGGTCCAGGCCACCAACGGGAACTTTTACGGGACAACGTTCGAGGGCGGGGCGAGGGGCGATGGCACAGTCTTTAAGATCACGTCCAGCGGCACGCTAACCACGCAGCACAGCTTTGACGGCGCGGACGGCAACGGCCCCTACGCGGGGCTGGTCCAGGCCACCGACGGAAACCTCTACGGGACAACGTTCGAGGGCAATACGGTCTTCAAAATCATCCCCGGAGGCAGACTGACGACGCTCTACACCTTTGACGGCGCGGACGGCGTGGAGCCCCTGGGGGTGCTGATCCAAGCCACCAACGGGGACCTCTACGGCACGACATACGAGGGCGGGGCCAAAAACCTTGGGACGGTCTTTAGCCTGTCTGTAGGTTTGGGCCCGTTTGTAGAAACGCAGCCCGCCTTCGGCAAGATAGGGGCAGAGATCAAGATTCTGGGAACCGATCTGACCAACGCGAGTTCGGTCACGTTTAACGGCACAGCCGCTGCGTTCACCGTGGTCAGCGCCTCCTTGATCACGGCCACCGTACCCGCCGGCGCCACCACTGGCACAGTCCAGGTAGTAACGCCTAACGGCGCGCTCAATAGCAACGTGAGATTCCGCGTCTCGCCGTAGCAGCTATGGTGAAGCGAAGGCCGCTGCCCGAGAGTGAGTCGATTTTTCAAGCCAAGGGCCGGGATATTCCGGGCTGAGATCTGGTTACTTCCGAACCGTTTTTTGATGACCCGCGCGAACGAGTAAAATTCGGCGATCCATCGCAAGCCGCCCACTGCTACCGTTAAAGTGAGGCTTGCTTCGAAACCGCACAATCCCACCGCTTCGCCGGCCGCTCGCAACAGAAAAACTGTCGAAGGGAATTTAGGATGGGTCGGGATGTCACCGCCCCCGTGCGGCAATCCCTCGAACAATGCCGGTTTGCTCGTTGCGCCAACCGCAAATATTGAATGCGCATCAGAGAGCAATGCAATCTCGCCTCTTGCGCCCGACCCAGGTTTTCATCATCGTATCTCTCGTAACGATCATCTGTCTTTCGACGTTTATTCTTGCCTGCAACGATCAGGAGAGCCCCGATGAAATCCGGCGGCGCACCGCGCAGGCGACCGAAACTATGCGGCGCGATACGAAAGCCATGGTGGAAGGCGTGAAGGAGGGCATGGGGCACAACGGAGCCGTCAACATAAACAAGGCTTCGCGTGAAGAATTGTTGACCTTGCCCGATCTAACGGATCGCGAAGCCGATCGCATCATCGCCGAGCGGCCTTTCAACAGTGCCGACGATCTCGTGAAACGCCGCATCATCACGCAATCGGAATACGACAGAATTCGCGACCGAGTAATCGCCGGGCGCTGAACCGTTCCCGGTGACTTCCGAAGCGGCGCTGGGATATCATTTAAGCGATGCCTATTTCGGATCGGTACCATGCGTTTCAGACCGACGATGCGCGCTTGCATCCGATTCATGAAAAGGTGCTGGCTCGCGAGCGCCTCGACTCCCACGATGCTCTCGCCTTGTACCGCACCGGCGACGTTCTCGCCGTGGGCTGGATGGCCAATCACGTTCGCGAGCGCATGCATGGCGATAAGACCTATTTCAACGTCAATCGGCATATCAATCCCACCAATGTTTGCGTAGCCGCCTGCCGGCTCTGTGCCTTCGGCCGCAAGAAAGATACGCCGGGCGCTTACACGATGGCGCTGGAAGAAGCTTTCGAAACCGCGGCCTCAGGCTACACCGAGGCCGTCACGGAGTTTCATATTGTGGGCGGATTGCATCCTGACCTGCCGTTTCAATATTTCCTGGATCTGTGCTCCGGCTTGAAGCAGCGCTTTCCGCAAGTTCATCTCAAAGCCTTCACCATGGTCGAGGTCGCATACTTGTCGAAGCGGGCAAAGCTTTCGATTCGCGAGACGCTCGAACAACTGAAAGCCTCCGGTGTCGATTCGATGCCCGGCGGCGGAGCCGAAATCTTCGCGGATCGAATTCGACATATTATCTGCGATCACAAGATCGATGGCGATCAATGGTTGGAAACGGCGAAACTTGCCCATCAGATCGGGCTGAAATCAAACGCCACCATGCTCTACGGCCACGTCGAAAATGACGAAGACCGACTGGATCACCTGCTGAAGTTGCGTGCGCTGCAAGATGAAACCGGCGGATTTCAGACCTTCATTCCACTGGCATTTCATCCGGATAACACGCAGCTGCAGCATCTGCCGAAGACCACCGGTATGCTGGACATCAAGCAGATTGCCGTGAGCCGCTTGGTGCTCGATAACTTTCCGCACATTAAGTCCTATTGGCAGATGATGACGGCGAAGATCGCGCAAATCTCGCTGCGGTTCGGCGCCGACGACATGGACGGCACGGTAATCGAGGAAAAGATCTATCACGACGCCGGTGCGACCACTCCGCAAGGCATGCGGCGCGAAGAACTTGAACGCCTGATTCGCGCCGCAGGGCGTGAACCGATTGAGAGGGACACGCTTTACCGACCGGTTACGCGAACCGAGACGTCGGTGACCGTCGCGGTATAGAAGCGGCCATTAGTAGCGCGCTCCGTACTTAATTGAAGAACTCGGTCATGTCCGGTGCGGTTGCGGCTGCGCCGGGCAAATCAGTCACTCCTAACCCCTCCATCATCAGACGCAAAGTGCTTTCGTGCTGATAAAGCGTTGTCGATTGATATCCCGCCTTCACCGATGAGCTGACGAGCACGTATGGCACGTGCCCCCCGCCGTGCTCCGTGTCGGAATCCTCGGATTCATCGAACGTGACGATCAACAATGAATTCTGAAAAGCCGTGCTGGCGAGCAATGGCGCGATATTTGTAGACAGCCATTGATCGGCGGCAGCCAGCATCTGGTCAGAAGTACATGTGGCCATGCCGACCGGGCAATTGTGTGCATCGTCGTTCACATCCGGAGTGATGAAGGCGTAGTCGGGAAGGGTATTGTTCGCTATGTCGGTGGCAAGTTGGGTGAAGGGCACAACGTTCGCGGCCTGCGTCGAACTCTGCTGCACGTCAGAGAAATAAACCACCGGAACATGATGCTGCAGGTAGGCGCCGGTGTCACCGCCTAAGTAACCCACGGATGGCAGCGCCTCGGCGTAGGCCTTCCAGGATTTCCCCGCGGCGGTAAGCGCGCGTACGACATTGTCATCGGTGACGACGCCATCCCAGGAGTCGCCCTCGGTTCCCGTAATCGAAGTTCCTTCGCCGACCGTCAGCATGAAGTAATTAGGCAAGGAAGGATGTGCGTCCGCGTAATACTGCGTAGCTAGGCTGTTGGCGGCAATCAACCCGTTCAAGTAGGTCATGTTCGCGGCGTTTCCGACGATATCACTGAAGCTGTGGTTCTCTTCCAGTACGATAAACACGTGTGCAAAGAGCGGAATGCTGACCGACCCTCCGCTGCCCGAGCCGCCACTCCCGCCACTTCCCGAACCACCACCTCCGCCGCCACCGGAACCCCCGCCCCCGGATCCACCGGTGCCGCTTCCTCCTCCGCTGCCGCTTGTAGTTCCGCCGCCAGTCGTGGGGCTATTGTTGGCTGAATTGCCGCTGCACGTCATTTGGAAAATAAGTGCGATGAAGAGAAAGGCGACCATCACAAAGTCGCGGGTTTTCATCGGAGGTTCTCCGCGGTTGAAGCCTTGGAAGCTGAGCGATTTCGGAAAGACTTCCGCTTGGGCTTGGATGGCAACTCGTTATGAACAGTTGTCGAGTGGCTTTGGTTTCAACGCTTACCCGAGGCTAGGTGTCGGCTTGGCAGAAACGCCCTAAAGGAGTGGCATGAGCTTTAAACTTTATGAGCGAAAAAGCTACGGGCTGCAACGGAGCGGGTTCGCTCTGTTGCAGCCGACAGAAAGATATAAAACTTTAAAGGGCGGGTGTTCGATCCCAGGCCTTCAAGAAAGCTTACAGCTTCTCGAAGAAATCGCAGGCCGAGCACGAAATATAAATCCCGCCGGGCACGCCGCGTTCGCGGTCCTTCACGCGCTTCACGATGCGCGTGGTCTTGCCGCACTTGGGGCAATCTGTGCTCTTCGTCGTGTCCATCACCTTCTTACGGTCTGCTGTTTTGGCGATCTTTGCGCCTACGGCCATGAATTTTCTCCTGGTCTCTTCAATATTTGCGCAGCGTTCCGCCTTATCTCGATCGCGGATGATTGTGGAGAGGATGTTTCAGAAAGCCTGGCTTGAAACGGGGATCCACACGGGAAGATTTTGCAGCTGCGTCCTATTTCTTCCCTAGTGCTTGATTTTACAGTAAGGATGAGCCACTGTCTTGCCGGGGCTTTTACAAATCTTTGACGATCCTATGACACCGGACCCTTGTGCCCGGCCTATTTTTGTGAGGCACCCAGTCAGAGCAATACCGGATGGGAACATAAATTCGAAGGAGATTATGAATGCGCAACAGGGTAACCCCAGCAATCTTGTTGTCCTTGCTTTTGTCCGTAACAGCTGCGTTCGCGCAGTCGGACGACCTGCAACCGAAGCCCGCGACCGGCCCCGGCAAAGTAATCGTTCACAGCAAGTTTGGCGGACAAATCTTTGGATTCGATATCGATCAGAACGGCCCCGAAGGAGTGTTGAGCGAATCTATATTGCAGAGCGACGGCACCGACCTGGCGGCTGTCGAAACCTTTAGTCAAAGTACCGGGCAGATTCTCAAAGTTGTCCAGGAGACGCAAACCCAAGACGACTTCATCACGTTGGGCGTCGTCGGCACAAGTGTAGGCCTGGTTGAGCACCAGCACGTCAAAGGAGGGTTCGTCGTCAAGGACATCTTCCAGACCATGAATCCGCTCAGCTCCAACAAATTTACCGGCCTTTGGACCCCGCCCGTCGGGACCGAACACCTCATCATGCCCACGGGCGTGAGCCGTAGCCAGGGCGAGCCGAATGTCTCCGTATTTGCCTATGACAACAGCGGCAGCTTTATTCCGTGGGTGTTCTCGTCAAATGTTGCGGCCAACACCTTTGGGCCGGTGGTCGACATCACCGACTCGCTCAACTTTGGCAGCGTACCACCGCCCATGGCCTATGACAGCGTCACGAACCAGGCGATTCTGGGCGGAGGAGACGGTTGCTTCGGCTGCCTGCCTGTCATCGGTATTGTTGACCTCACGGCAGGTGGTTTCAGCGAGTTCACCGGGATCGGATTCGGCTTCGTCAACGGCATCGCGGTTGATGCTGCCGATGGCATTTTCGTTACGGATACGGAAGATGACGCCGGAGTGGAGTTCTACGACCTCGCAACCCAGACTGGCATTGAGGTGATATTGCCGAATTCGGGGGAGCAGCAGGTATTCAGCGGCGCCGATATTGAGTTCGATCCCATTCATAAACTGTTTCTCGTCGCCCAGCCGTTTTCAAGTTCGGCTTCGAAGGGCAGCACGATCTATGTCTATAACCCCGATGGCGAACTGAAAGAAACCCTCAACGGCTTCAATTTTTCCAACGTTTCCAATGTGGTCCCCATATATATCGCGCTCCATCCCAGCCAGCGCTCCGGTTATGTGGATGGTCCTGACAGCGGAGTGACTGAGATCCAGTCGTTCACGTATTAGAGTTTTAATCTCTCGGCACTCGAGAGATGCTCATCGGAATTCCACGGGGCCTCATCGGAATCCAGAAATGTTCATCGGAATTCCAGAAATGCTCATGTGGGGACGGCCGCCTCGGCTGCCCCGCCGAGCGAAGCGAGGCGGCCCTCTTCGTCCCAACGCAAGACCCACGAAAGATCCGCCGGCTCCTCATTGACCCCGCTCCCTTGCCCCTGCTACGTTCATATGTTTTGCCCTGCAAGGAGATTCCCTCATGCCAGCCATCAAATTCCGCGGCGTCGATTTTATTCAGTTCGATTCGCTCCTCACCGAAGAAGAACGCCTGGTGCGCGACACCACGCGCCAGTTTATCGAAGATAATCTTATTCCCATCATCGAAGAGTGCAACCGCGCCGGCCGCTTCCCCCGTGAACTGGTCAAACCGATGGCCGATCTCGGTTTCTTCGGCGCGTCCATCAAAGGTTACGGCTGCGCCGGCATGGGCAACGTGGAATATGGACTGATGACCCAGGAACTCGAGCGTGGCGACAGCGGTGTGCGAAGCTTCGTCAGCGTGCAGTCAGGACTGGTGATGTATCCAATTTATGAATTCGGCAGCGATGAGCAAAAAAACACCTGGCTGCCGCCGATGCAGAAAGGCGAAAAGCTGGGCTGTTTCGGACTGACCGAGCCTGGCTTCGGATCGAATCCCGGCGGCATGCTCACCCGCGCTCGCAAGGTAGGCAATGAGTATGTCTTGAACGGCGAAAAGATGTGGATCACCTCGGGAACGATTGCCGATGTGGCCATCATCTGGGCGAAGGTCGAAAACGAAGACAACAAGATTCGCGGCTTTCTGGTTGAAACTGATCGCCCCGGTTTTTCAGCGGACGACGTTCACGGCAAATGGTCGCTGCGGGCCTCGGTCACCTCTGGGTTATCTCTGCAAGACGTGCATATTCCAGAATCGAACCTGCTGCCGAAGAGCGGCGGGTTGAAATCTCCGTTGATGTGCCTGAATCAAGCGCGCTACGGAATCGCGTGGGGCGCGATTGGCGCAGCCATGTCGTGCTACGACTGCGCTCTGCAATATGCGATCTTGCGCAAGCAGTGGCGCGACCAGCCAATCGCATCGCATCAGCTCGTGCAAGACAAGCTCACCTGGATGATCAGCGAAATTACCAAAGCGCAGCTGCTCGTGCTGCAAGTCGGACGCCTGAAAGATGCGGGCAAGGCTGAGCATCAGCACATCTCGATGGCGAAGCGAAACAACGTTTGGATGGCGCTGGAATGTGCGCGTTTGTCCCGTGACATCCTCGGCGCTAACGGCGTTGCCGACGACTATCCCATCATGCGCCACATGATGAATCTGGAATCAGTGAAGACCTACGAAGGCACCCACGACGTCCATTCGCTGATTATTGGCCAGAGCGTCACGGGGATTGACGCGTTCTGACGTACCAAACGGAGGAGCCGGTTATTGACATTGCCAAGCCGGTCCTCTTTTAGAAGGCGATTTGACAGTTTCGCATTACGCGAACTATGATATTCGCATAATGCGAAGTTGCCCAGACTGGTATGCACGTAATCAGCCGAAGGAGACTCAAGGAAGCCGTCGCAAGGCGCGGCGACCTTGAAGTTCCGCTAGACGCGTGGTTTCGGATTGCGAAGAAGGCAGAGTGGAAAAGTCTGGTAGACATACGGAAGACTTTTTCGGGGGCGGACGCCGTCGGGAAGTGGACGGTATTCAACATCAAGGGGAATCAATACCGCCTCATCGCAGAGACCAACTACACGTTTGGCCGGGTATACATCCGCCACGTCTTAACGCACGATGAGTACGACCGGGGAGGCTGGAAGAAATGAGCGCAACCGCAATTCGATCTGAATATGCTTCGCTCCTGACCAATACTTTGCCCTCGGTCATCCGCAGCGAAGCCGAGAACGAGCGCCACATCGCTAGACTCGAAGAGCTGGACCGCAAGGGAACCCGCATGAGTGCAGCCGAGAGGCGCATGGCCGAGTTGCTCACGCTGCTCATAGAAGATTTCGAAGAGAAGCATTACGCTCTCAAAGCGGCCAGTCCGCTAAATGTTCTGAACGAACTGATGCTGGCAAATAATTTGAAACAGAAGGACTTGTTGGATGTTTTCGGGACGCCCAGCATCGTTTCCGAGGTCATCCACGGAAAGCGGCAGCTAACGACGGAGCACATTCGGCGCCTTAGTCGCCGATTTCAAGTATCGCCCGAAGTCTTTATCTAAAAATGAGTGACGGCAGGGAGTCCACCCGCGCTAAGAAGTACGACGCCGCTCGCAAGCAGCAATCTTCTTAGTTTCAGAATCGGCCTGCGCCTGCTTTCGACGCTCGGGGCGCCATTCCAGAAGTAGAAATAACCCGCCAGCCTGCGGCTGGGTGAGTTCCGCCTACGCCACGTCCCGACTTTGCATCTGATTCTTAGAAATAGGTATCAGACTCTCGTGAATAAACAACTCCAGCGATTATAAAAACGGCCGAACGGAGCTATAATTTCCATCGGATATGCCAAGCGTGCGGTATGCATTGGTCGCTTACATCAAGAGCCCGGTAACAGCGTTCGTCGAGGACCTGCGGCGTGAGCTGCATCCCGCTCTGCCTCATCATGCCGCCCATCTGACCTTTCTGCCGCCCCGGCAGTTGCAGGGTACCGAATCTGAAGCCTTACACACGATCGAGCAAATCTGCGGCAGCGTCGAACCCTTCGAGGTGACCCTCGGCGAGATGGAGTCGTTCGTTCCCACCACCTGCACCGTATATATTGGCGTTGCTCAGGGCGCATCCCGCATGCAAGAGCTGCACCGGCAACTGAACCAGCAGGCGCTCGAGTTCGCCGAAGAATGGCCTTACGTCCCCCATCTCACGATTGCAAAAATGAACGATCTCGGGGAGGCTTCGCGCGCCGTTAAGATTGCCCGCCAGTGCTGGAGCAACTACAACGCAAGCCGGCGCATTCTGGTCGACCGACTTACGTTTGTCCGAGAAGACTCTCCCGGCTGTTGGGTAGATTTGGCGCCGGTTCCGCTCGGCGGCAATCTGGTTTCGCATTGACCCCGCGCACTCCATCGTAACTTTCTCTCGGTTACCTTCCCATTACGTTACTCAATTCCGTAATTGCATGGCCCCTGGTACATTTCCCTCCCGTGCGTTGCGCTGCGCCGGTGCGCACTGTACACAAAGGATAGCTCAATCGAATCCCGCGCCGCTTAAGCCGCTTCGGACGTGGGTTCCAGCCAGCCGGAGGGCAGCGCATGCAGATCGGGGTCTACGGTTCGGGTTATCTCGGAACGGTGATTTCGGCTTGTTTGGCAGATTTTGGCACTCCCGTTTCCTGTTGCCATCCCGACCGCACCCGCATGATGGAAATGGCGCAGGGCAACATTCCTTTCTTTGAGAAGAATTTAAAGGAAGTCATCCGGCGCAACGTTCGCGCCGGGCGCCTCGCATATTCCACCGATATCGAATCCTTCGGCCGCAAAACGCAGGTAATTTTCCTGGCCGAGGACGGAGCTGACAATCTGAGCGACGTTGCCATGCGTATCGCGCGGCTCGCTGCGAAACCTCCAATTCTGATCGTTGTAACTCCGGTTGCAGTCGGCACGGCGAACGCCCTGGAAAAATCTTTTAAAGATAATGGCCTGCTGGGAACCATTGTTTCTCAGCCCATGTTCTTCACCGACGGTTGCGCCGTGGAAGATTTCAACTGGCCCGACCGGCTGATTCTAGGCTCGACTTCCAGCGAAGCCGTACAGGTGCTGAAACAGATTTTTCATCCGCTGGTGATGCGCGGCGTGCCGGTGATCGTGACCAACCAGGCCACAGCCGAACTCGTTCGCGAATCGGCAACGGCCTTCGTTGCAACCAAGATTTCTTTCATCAACGAAGTTGCCGCTCTGTGCGAGCGCGTAGGCGCAGACGCAGTCAGCCTGGCGCTGGCGCTCGGGCTCGATAAGAAAATCGCTCCGCGGTGCTTGCAGCCAGGAGCGGGCATGGGCGGCGTTTTTGCCGAGTCCGATATGGATTCGCTCGCCGACCTGGCGCAGAAAAATGGCCTTCCGCTCAAAGTTCTCAGCGCTGCGCGGGACGTCAACCATAATCTCGCCGATCGCCTCGTCGATAAGATTGCCCTGGCGTTGAATTCGGTCGAGAATAAAGATGTCGGCATTCTCGGACTAGCGTTCAAACCCAACACGAATTCTGTTGCCGGCTCCTCGGCCATTCGCCTGGCTGAATCGCTGGTGGCCAAGGGCGCGCGCGTGCGGGCCTATGATCCCGTGGCGCTCACCGAAGCCAAGACGCGCCTGAACGGTTCGGTGCGATATTGCGAATCGGCCTACGCCGCCGCCGAAGGCATGGACGCGCTGGTCGTAGGCACGGGCTGGCCCGAGTTCCGCGCACTGGATTTCGATCGCATCAAGCATCTGCTCAAGAAACCAATCATTGTCGATACCAAGAATCTGCTCGACGCCGTCCGCCTGCGCGCCATGGGGTTTGAGTACGTGGGCGTAGGACGCGGATAACTTCCTGAGCTAGATATCTCAACTCTGTCATCCCGACCGGAGTAGATCACCCCAACTTTGTCATCCCGACCGGAGCAGATCATCGCGGCAGCGATGGTGTGCGAAGCGGAGGGACCCTGTGTCGCCCGCCGCAAATCGCGCACGGTTTCATAGCGACCATCACCACAGCGCAATTGCGTGCTGGGCAGCTCTTCGCGCACCATCGATAAAATTGCGATGAAAAGCGGGCCGTTATCCTACAATCGCAATGTGCTAACGGAAGAAGACAAACAGTGGATCAGCCAACAGTTAGAGAAGGTAGAAACCATCCTGCCTGCCGAGTTTCATAAATGGGCGTCCCCGGTCGAATTGCGCCAGAGCAGCCATGCCGCAGCTCTTCGCGCACTGGATGCCGAAGTTGAGTCCCCGCGTTCATGTCCGAGATCTTTGTTAGATTAATTGGTCGGGACGGACAGATTTGACTGCCGACCCCTCTCACCCCAAGCGAGTGCTCACTTGGCCGCGTACGGACTAATCTCAAACAGGGTCCCGTTTTCCACCCCGAACCGCCCCCCGTACCTGCTGGTCCCATACAGGTTTCCGGCTGGGTCCAGCACCAAGCCAGAGGGCTCTTCTACATTAATCTCCAGCAAGTTACATAGCAATTTTTCCAGCCAACGACCGCCCGCTACCGGAGACAGCTCAAAGGCCGTTTCCGCACCAGGCCACGTGTTCGGCCCGTCCTCCGTTCCGTAGAGATTACCGCTGGCGTCGATAGCCACTCCGTACAGCGGGTACCCGGAATCGCTTCCGGCGCCAAAACTGAATATCCATTTTAATTTCCACGAGACCCCGAGGGTGATAGTTCGAACGCGGTTCCGGCCCCGTGGGTGCCTCCGTAACCCGTGGTGCCGTAAAGATTCCCCGCAGAATCGAGCGTCAGCCCCGACCCGTATGGGTAATATCCTTCGGTGCCGATCGCAGCGAAGTTATGCAAAATGGTCTCCGCCCAAACACCATCAGCTCCCGGCGTCAACTCAAACACGGTTCCGCAGCCGCTTGCACAGCCTGTCCCCGTTCCGCCTTGCAGAGTAATTCCAAAGAGACTCCCAGCCGCGTCGAAAACCAAACCTGCTGAAGATGGCACTGTGCCGTCGGTGCCATTTGGGTCAAAGCTGTACAGCGTCCTCTTTTTCCACGCTCCTCCCCCGGCGGGAGAAAGCTCGAAGACGATTCCGGACCCGTAAAGCCCCCCCCAGCCACACCGTAGAGATTTCCAGCGCCGTCGAAGATAAGGCTTGAGCCCGGATACGCTCCATCAGAACCGGTTTTGGAAAAGCTGTGAAGCACGCTCTCGACCCAGCTCCCCCCGGCCGCTGGGGACAGCTCAAACACCGCACCGAAACCGTACGCACCGCCCCATATGGTAGTGCCGTAAAGATTGCCGTTGGCATCGAAAACGAGTCCAGCCGAGGGGGTGGCGCCATCTGCGCCGCAGCCGAAGATGTGGAGTACTGTTTCAACCCAACTAACGCCTTCTTTTTTCGATAGCTCGAAGGCCTCCCCGCGGTCGCCACAACTCGTCCTGTCAATGGTGCCGATCATGTTGGTGCCGTAGATGTTGCCAGAGGCATCAAAAATCACTCCAGGATTGGGCGAATCGCCGAAGGAATACAGCAGGTAAGCCGGATCGGTCGCAATGCATGTACCGGTCAGCACCAAGCTTGTAACAAAAGCTAACGCCAATCCAACAGAACTTATTTTTCCTCGCATAGCAATCCCTTCCGATTTTTTCGAAACGATCAGTGGCGGATCAAACAGGGCCCGAAAACAGGACGACGCGAGACGGAGACTCACAGCCGGCGTGAGAAAACCGGTCTCACTTGGGGAAGTGGGGATCAATGTACGTCGCCCAATTTCTAAAGTCAAGGACGGATCGAGACCAATGTCATACCACAATAGAAATGTCCCCGGGCGGGGTGGCCCATTGAAGCCATGTTTTGGCTTGAGTGGGGCTGTTCGACAGCTGGGCACAGTCTTCCCGCTGCCAGTTCGCGCTTTCGTGCTGTCCATTCCGACTCGATCTCGGCCCGTCCTCTGCAGCCGATTTGGTGTCACAACGGCAGGTACCTCCACTTCGCAGACCATCGCTCCCGCGATGATCTGCTTCGGTCGGGATGACAGAGTTGAGAAGACCTGAAAGGTCCGCACTCAAGCCAACGGCGGCCTTGAGTGGGCACCCCTCCGCGCCGCGCTTGACTTCATAGCGAGGCTATGACAGCCTTGCTGCCGCTAAACAATAACAAAATTCAAGAAACAGGAAAGAGCTCGTATGAAGAAGCTTCTTGCAATATCGCTTTGCGCGGCTTGTCTCAGCGTCGCAGGCATTGCCGCTCAAAAAAGCAGCGCGTCGAAAGCATCCTTCGACAAGTTTGTAGATGAGGCCAACAAGGCGCAGACTGCCAATGACGCCAAGTGGATGGAAGCAAATTTGGCGTCTGCCTATGTCGAAGGCACGAGCTTCGGCACGTGGATTCCGAAAGCGGAACTGATCAAGGACGCCAACGATCCGGCCAACAATAAGTTCACCAAGAGCGATATCACCGATGTGCAGACCGAGGTTGTCGGAAATGTAGGGCTGGCGCGCTTCAAAGAAAGTTACGACGCAGTGATTGAGGGCCAGCACCGCGCTCGAACCATTATCTGCAGCATGACGGCGGTGAAGCAGGCCAGCGGCTGGAAAGCGCTGTCGTCGCACTGCTCGAAAGTTGAGTAGTGGACGGCATGAGCGTAGCCAAACCGGTTGAAGCCGGCGGGTGGCCGGCCAAAACAAGACCTCGGGGATGCCCCGTCCAAGCTCGGCTTGGGCGGGGATTGTGAATTCATTTTTCCAACGTCGCCCGTGTGATATCCAACCTTTCCGTCCACAGCTTCGCTCAGCGATGATGATCGAGGCCGTGACAGTTGGCCCAAGCCAATCCGCCGAGCCCCGAGCCCCTTTGTTTCACGGAGCTTAGTATTTAAGTTCTTTGAAAGTCGGGTTTTGCTGGGAATTCCGCGCGATTGTGATGATTCCAGAGATTTTCCGAAAAAGGGGGGAGGGGGTGGCAGAGTTTCAGCGGCGAGAACATCCACGGCAAGCGTCCCTCGCAACAACAACGACGACGCGCCAGACTTTATTTCAGGCTAAAATCCACCAGCGGAATCGTGCGGGCCAGAATCGGCCCTGAGCGGGCACACCCTCATGACACACGCCACGCGAGGCCACCGCAGCCCTCGTTGACTTGGCCCTTTCACCCACGTATGATTCGCGCCTGTCTGAAGTGTGAGGAGGGGCCATGCAGTTGCGATTGGAAAGCCGTCCGGTGGGCGACGTCATGGTTGTCCAGTGCCAGGGACGGATCGTCACCGGCAATGAAGTCTTCACTCTGCATGCGCGGGTTGCCGATGCCATCGAGAAATATGGAGACGTGGTGCTGCAGCTCGACCAGGTGGAGTTCGTCGACAGCAGTGGATTAGGCGCGCTCATGCGGCTGGTGCAGGCCGCCCGCGCCAAGGGAGGCGACCTTAAACTGAGCGGCTTGTGCGACAAGGTGCGGAAGGTGCTGCAGTTGACCAGCCTGCTGGGCCAGTTTGAAGTCTACGACTCCATCGAAGAGGCGATCACGGCGGCTTACCTCGGCTCGCGATACTCCCGGGGTAAAACCGGGGACGCGCGCCCGCGCATGCTTTGTATTTATGGATCGACCGACGTCTGCACATTCTTGCGAGAAGTACTGTGCGCGGCGGGATACAACGCGATGACGACCATGTCAGTAGATGACGCGCAAATTCTGCTTAAGGCAACCAAGGCCAGGCTGGTGGTAGTCTCTTCGCGCATGCAATCGATTCATGGCAAGCCCATTCGCAAAGCGATGGATGAGATCGATCCCGGCATCGCGGTGCTGGTTTTGGACGAGTGTTTTGCCACCGAAGATCCCGGCGAAGCGGCGGAGAAACTTTTGAGCAATGTCGGCAGCCTGCTGACGGCGGCGCCGAATTAGCGGCTGATTTTGCGGCTTTGATTCGGCGCACAGCTTATTCGCCCGAAGCCGGGCAGTGAAGCGGCTCTAGAGCGGCTCAGCACGGGCTCAATACTTTACGATCGCGGCAAACGATTTTGGATCGAGCGAAGCCCCGCCCACCAGTGCGCCATCGATTTCTTCTTGCGCCATTAAAGCTGAAGCATTTTCCGGCTTGACCGATCCTCCGTACAAAATGCGCAGCTTCATGGCAAACTCTTCACCGAAGATCTCCGTGGCTTCGCGGCGAATCACGGCGTGCGCTTCCGCGGCAATTTCGGGCGTCGCGGTTTTTCCGGTCCCGATCGCCCATACGGGCTCGTAGGCAACCACCAGCTTTCCAGCTTTTTTCGACGAAACCGCGTGAAAAGCCCTTACACACTGGCGGCGCAATACATCATCGGTCAATCCAGCTTCTCGTTCTTCGAGCAATTCACCCACACAGCAAATGGGCGTGAGACCGGCTTCCAGCGCGGCTTTCAAGCGCAGGTTGACGGTGTCGTCGGTCTCGCAAAAATATTGCCGACGCTCGGAGTGGCCGACGATCACATGCGTCACTCCCAAGGCCAGCAGCATGGCCGCCGAAGTTTCGCCGGTGAACGCGCCCTCGTTCTTCCAGTGCACATTCTGCGCCCCAACGGCCACGTTGGAGCCTTTCGACGATTCCAGCGCCGCCGCCAAATCGATATCGGGAGGGCATACCACAATCTCATCGCGATCATGCCCCGAAACCAGCGGCAGGAAGTCGCGAAAAAACTCTCGCGTGTGGTCTGGAGTTTTGTACATTTTCCAATTGGCGGCGATCAGCTTCTTTCTCATGAAGATCCTTTTTCGACTTTGCAGGACAACTGAGGATTGGTCTGCGCGAACTTCTCCCCGGCCTGCGAATACTCGCGGAGAGTGGCCACATCGAATAAAACAAATCGGATTACGCTGACGTGCTTTGCAAAGGCGATCGCTTCAGCCGTGGATGACACTGCTATTGCCGCCGCTTCCGTGACTGGATAGCCGAAGGCTCCCGTCGAGATTGCGGGAAACGAAAGGGAAGTAAGCTGGCGCTCATCGGCAATGCGGATCGATTCTCGATGGCAGCTCTCGAGAGTTTCGTTCTCACGGCGATTGCCGCCGCGATAAATCGGACCAACCGTGTGGATCACGTATTTTGCAGGAAGCTTTCCGCCGTCTGTGATCACCGCATTTCCTGCGGCAAGCCGGCCAATCTTGCTCACAATCTGCTTGCATTCGTCGAGAATCGCAGGGCCGCCGGCGCGGTGAATCGCGCCATCCACGCCGCCCCCGCCAAGAAGGGAAGAATTGGCCGCGTTCACAATCGCATCCGTTGTCTCTCGGGTAATATCGGCCGGGCCCACGAAGTCGAGGACTTTGCCATCGTCAAGCGCCAGCCGAATGGAAAAATCGTGCACGCCCATATCTCGCGGATCACTTTTTTTCCGTCAGGGCTTCGACTCCAGGAAGCTTCTTGCCTTCCAGAAATTCCAGCGAAGCTCCGCCGCCGGTCGAAATGTGCGTGATCTTGTCTGCCACGTCAGCCGCATGCACGGCCGCGACCGTGTCTCCGCCGCCGACGATAGAAATCGCTCCGGCGTTTTCCGCCACGGCATGCGCCACGCGGAACGTTCCCCGCGAAAATCCCGGAACCTCAAACACTCCCATCGGCCCGTTCCACACAATGGTGCGCGCCCGCGAAATTTCCTCGGAGAACAATTCTATGGTCTTCGGCCCAATATCCAGGGCCGCGCGATCCGCCGGAATTGGCTGCCCCTCGCCAATCTGCTGCGTGACTGCGTTGGGATCAGGCTTGATGGCCACCACGTGATCGATGGGCAAGAGCAGGCGCACTTTTCGCTGCTTCGCCTCGGCCATCAGTTCCTTCGCGAGTTCCACCTTGTCAGCTTCGAGCAGCGACTTTCCAATCTCCAGCCCCTGTGCCTTGAGAAACGTGTACGCCATGCCGCCGCCGATGATCAGCGAATCCACTTTGCCCATCAGGTTGCGAATCACGCCAATCTTGTCGCTGACCTTCGCGCCCCCGAGAATGGCCACAAACGGCTCTTCCGGATGCTCCAGCGCCTTGCCCAGATACTGCAACTCTCTCTCCATCAACAGTCCGGCTGCTGATTTGGGGATGAACTTTGTGACTCCCACGGTAGAGGCATGTGCGCGATGCGCCGCTCCGAAAGCGTCATCTACGTAAAACTCCGCCAGATTTGCCAGTTGCTTGGCGAACGCTTCGTCGTTGGCTTCTTCCTCGGCATGAAAACGCAAGTTCTCCAGCAGCAGGGTCTGTCCTTTTTCCAACTGCGTCGCGACTTCTTCTGCCTCCGGCCCCACGCAATCCGGACAGAACCCAACGTTTTCCCCGCGCGCCAGCTCTTTATCCAACACCATTCGCAGCCGCTCAGCCACCGGCTTCAAACTCATCTTTGGATTCGGTTTGCCTTTGGGTCTTCCCAGGTGTGAAGCCAAAATCAGCCGCGCCCCGTGCCGCAGCGCGTACTCAATCGAAGGCAGCGTTTCGCGGATGCGGGTGTCGTCCATTACTCGCCCATCGTCGAGCGGAACGTTAAAGTCAACCCGCATGAGAATGCGGTTCCCATTCAGCGGGAGATCACGGATGGAAAGCTTGGACATTGGCTGGTCGTCCTTTTACGAGGAAATCTTTACGCAAAGATTAGCGTAAGCCGTCGCGCTGCACTGCTGCGAAATCCTTCGCCAGGCTCTTACAAACCCTTACCTGCGATGTAGTGAATCAGGTCCCGAACGCGGCAGGAGTATCCCCATTCATTGTCATACCAGGAGATCACCTTCACGCAGTTGCTACCGACCACCAGGGTCATCGGTGCATCCACAATCGAGGATCGCGAGTCGCCTTTGAAATCCGAAGAAACCAGTTCGCCTTCTTCGAATCCCAGGTAGCCTTTTAGCGGACCGCTCTCCGAAGCTTTCTTCAGCGCCGCGTTCACTTCTTCTCTAGTAGTTTTCTTTTCCACCCACGCCACCAAATCGACGACGGAGACGTTCGGCGTAGGCACCCGCATGGCGAAACCATCGAGCTTGCCCGCCAGATCGGGTATGACCAACTTTAGAGCTTTCGCCGCACCGGTAGAAGTTGGGATCATATTGATGGCCGCTGCCCTCGCCCGCCGCAAGTCTTTGTGCGGAAAATCGAGTATCACTTGGTCGTTGGTATAGGAGTGAATGGTTGTCATGGTTCCGCTGATAATTTTGAAAGTGTCATTCACCACTTTCGCGATCGGCGCCAGGCAGTTCGTGGTGCACGATGCATTCGAGATAATGTGATGTTTGGCCGCGTCGTATTTTTCCTGATTCACGCCCAGAACCAGCGTTACATCTTCGTTCTTCGCGGGAGCCGAAATAATGACTTTCTTCACTGATCCGCGCAAATGCTTTTTCGCATCGTTGGCATCGGTGAAACGGCCTGTGGACTCAACCACCACCTGGGCGCCTACCGATTCCCACGGCAGCGCGCCCGGATCTTTCTCCTTAAAAACTTTGATCGTCTTCCCGTCGATCGAAATGCTGTCGTCGCCGGCGGAAATCTTCTGCTTCAGATTGCCCAAAATCGAATCGTATTTCAGCAGATGCGCCAGCGTCTTCGGATCCGTCAAATCGTTGACCGCAACAAACTCCAACCCAGGATCGTTCAGCGCCGTCCGCAGAACATTGCGCCCAATCCGCCCAAAACCGTTAATGCCAACTTTGATTGCCATTTTCTTTCTCCATTCTTATGAATGCGATTAGGAATCTCTTTAACAGGCCGAGTCGATAGGACAGTCCGCAAATGACAGCGGAACAAATGATGGTAGCAGGAGAGGGAAGCTCCGTAAATGATTTGCAGTCGTCGTGTAAATGCTCCAAGATAATGTCACTCCATAACTGCAACGAGACTTTGTCACCCTCACAGGATGGTGACGATGAGTCAGAAAGAGTTCCAACGGGTGAAAGTGATTGAGAATGCTGCGGGCGGGAGGCTGAGCGTACGCGAAGCCTCCCGTCTGCTGCAACTGAGTGAACGCCAAGTGCAGCGCCTCAAGCGCCGCTATCGCCCCGATTCCATCGGCTGGGTGCAACACGGCAATCGCGGCCGCCCCATGCCTTGGGCTTTGCCTCTTCCCCAGAAGCAGTTGATTTTGACCTTGGCCCGCGGCAAGTATCAGGGCTTCAACGATTCCCATCTGGCGGAAAAACTTCGCGCCGAAGAGAACCTCGCGGTCAGCCGCGAGACCGTGCGCCGCCTCTTACGCGCCGCCAAACTGGCCTCGCCACAGCAGCGCCGGCCCCGCCAATATCGTTCCCGGCGCCCACCCCGCCCGCGTTTCGGCATGATGGCGCTCACCGATGCCAGCCGCCATGACTGGCTCGAAGGCCGCGGCCCCACCCTCACTCTCATCGGTTCTCAGGACGATGCCACCGGCCAGATCCTCGCCGCCCACTTCCAACTCGAAGCCGAAAATACTCTCGGATATCTCCGCGCTCTGCCCGCCATGATCACCACTCACGGCGTCCCGCTCAGCCTCTACCGCGATCGCCACTCCATCTTCCAGCGCAACGATCCGCACTGGACCCTCGCCGAACAACTCGCCGGAAAACAAGCTCCCACCCAACTCGGACGCGCCCTCGAGGAACTCGGCATCGAGCAGATCCCTGCCTACTCTCCCCAGGCCAAAGGCCGCATCGAACGCGCCTGGCGCACTTGCCAGGACCGCCTGGTTAGCGAACTTCGTCTCGCTCAGGCCACCACTCTCGAACAAGCCCATGCCGTGCTCGCCCCCTTCTGCGCCGATTACAATCAGCGCTTCGCCCGTCCCGCCGCTGAGGCCGCCCGCGACTTCCGCTCCCTGCCCCGCCGCTTCGATCTCACCCGCTGTTTGAGTTTGCACTATCGCCGCGTCGTCGCCGCCGATCATACCGTTACCTTAGGCGCGCACTCCATCGTTCTGCCCCCCTTGCCTGGCCGTCGCGGCTACGCTGGAGAAACCGTCGAACTCGCCCATCACCTGGACGGCAGGCTGCACGTCTATCGCGCAGACCAGCTTCTTCTCACGCTCCCGCTGCCGCTCCAAGAACACGCCGAGCCTCGTCCTAAGCTCCTGACCTCGGCGCAGAAAAGAACAACCCCGACACCGCGTATCTACAATCTCTCCGGCCGCCCTGCTCTGGCGGCCGTTACTTAATCGATAGGGGGTGACAGAGTCTCGTTGCACTTAATACGACATTTTCTCGTTGCAACAACACGATTTGCAGTCGTCGGTAGTGGTGCAGTTTGAAATCCACAGGTCTAGCAAACTCCTGAAATTTAAACTGCACCACTGCCCAGTCGTCGGTGGTGTTTCAAATCCATTTATCACGAAGAGCACGAAGGCTGTGTTTGCCTTCGTGACCCTCAGTGCCCTTTGTGGTGAAATTAGGACGCTACCCAGCCACTGGGAGCCGCACCCGAGCACCTTCAGGCAAAGGTCAACTCGATACACGCGTCCGTCCTGCGCCATATGAAGGGCAGCCGCGCCATCCAATACTTCCGGTTTATTGTCTGCCGCGCATGTGCGTGCTCTTCCGCCGGCAAAATGCGAGCGGTAGCGGCAAACTCTGCCCCGGTCACCTTCCCGCGCATTGTGCAGGGAGCAACCCGCACCGCCGGATTGTTCCGAATCCGTTTCATCTTGCCTATGTCGCTGCGCGTCATTACGTAAAGCTTATCGGAGTCCTCTCCGAACCAAACCGGCGTCGCCACGCCCAGCCCGTTTTTGCGGAATGTGGTGAGAGAAATATATTTCTGATTGTGAATTGTTGCGGGAATTGTGCCAGGCATGCCCGCTATTGTAGCGGCTAAAGGTCAATCGGATTGGAAGAACACCACAGCTGCGGGGAGTATGCCCGGGCCTCCGAAGAAAGCTTGTCGTCACGTCGAGGCGCAATCGAATAGACCGAAACTGTCCCGCAGCTCGGCCCCTCGAAAATGCTGCGCGCCCCTCCATGATGGCGCCGCGATTGCAGCGGACTCTATAGCGGGACCGCCGTCAGTAACGTTCGGCCATAAGAACGAGCGTGTCGAAGACGTTGTCGCTGCCGGCGATCCAGAGCCCGCCGTCGGGGATCACCAACCCACCAAGAAGATCGTCATTCAGGAGGTTCTTCAGTTTGACATCGGGGGTAGAAACGATTTGCCAACGGGCGCCGTTCCAGTGCAGCGCGAGGTTCCGGCCCACGCTGGTGGCGATGACGGAACTTTGGCCGAATGCCCACAGGTCGCCCGCCGATACCGCAACAATGCCATTAAGACGGTTGCTTACCTGGCCCTTCATGCCGACGTTCGGGCTCGGTACAATCTGCCAGTTCGTTCCGTCCCAGTGCTCAATCAGCGTGAGCTCCGGCCGGTCTGAATCTGGCTGTTCGGTATACCATCCTGCGGCCCAGACATTGTTGGGAGCCAGCGCTGCAACCCCTTGCAGAAAGTTAAACCCAAAACCGGGGTTTGGACTGGGAAGATACTGCCACGCGGATCCATCGTAGTGCAGGGTGCAGGTCCCACCCCCGCCCAAAGTCGCCCCCACCGCCCAGACATCGTCGCTGGCCTCCGCCGACATACCGAGTACGCCGCAGTCGGAATCAGGCGCTTCGACTTGTGTCCAGGAAGTGCCGTTGAAGTGTTCGATGAGAGGAATGGAATAGGGGTCGGCAAACAGATCGCCGCCAGCCCAGATGTTGGTGGGAGAAATGGCCACGATCGCAGCCAGAGAAGCCTCGTCGGGTTTGGGAAATTGGGGGCTTGGGAAAATCGTCCACTCGCCCCCTTCGAAATGTTCAATGATTGGAGCCTGGTAAGTGTAAGGAACCCCAAAGTTGATATAACCTACCGCCCACACGTCGCCCGGAGAAAGATCAGCTACACCATTCAAAAGGTTGGAGCCGTTTCCCGACATGTCAGGCGCCGAAAACCCCGTCCACTGCTGGCCATCAAAGTGAATCACGCTCGCACCCACGGCCCAGATGTCGGTTGGAGAGGACGCCGAGATCGACCGCAGATAGTTATTGGCAGGGGATGGCTGATTGGGGCTGGGTGTTGCCACAACCTTAAATACAGGCTGGCCAGCGGGAGCCACGCGAGATCCTGCGGATGATTCGGCGGAAACCTGTGCAAAGAGCCCAACTGAGCTGATCGCCAAGAACGACGCAAGCCGATAGAACTTCAACATGTTTGCCTCCTTATAACCCTGCCTCGCCCCCGGTGCGGCGGCGACACCCGTCAGCCAGTTCAGCCTGGGGCAGAAGAACAGTCAGCAAGCATGGAGTCGGACAGCCATGAAAAATCCCCCGCAATCCCC
This sequence comes from uncultured Acidobacteriaceae bacterium, assembly GCA_963784095.1. GTDB lineage: Bacteria > Acidobacteriota > Terriglobia > Terriglobales > Acidobacteriaceae > Sulfotelmatobacter. The sequence goes on along the minus strand of CAWAQC010000010.1, from coordinate 37,110 downwards.
TTCAAGCTCGATTAGATTCTTGAAGCTGGCCCCACTCAACTCCGGGTTTGGTGCGAGTACGGATGTTCATACATCTGATTGCCAAGCAAAGCTTCGCGCAGTTTGATCCCACCCTCTCTTCTATGTTACAAGCGTGCATATGCGCAAATGGATGCGCGAGCGCTTACAGCGTCGCAAAAAAAAGCCCGCAGAACCCTCCGACCAGCCGGCTCCTGCGCCCTTGCAGCCGGCATATTTCGATGCCGAGCCCCCGGAAAATTCAGCGGATGAAGCCGACAGCAACCCATTAGAAACAGCCTCGCAGCCGCAAAAAGCTGCGCTTTCATCCTCGCGCGGCGACGATCACGATGCCGACGCTGGGTCGCCCCAGGAAGCTACGCAGGCTGTCGACGCACCACCGCAATCCGCACCCCGACCTTCTGCGCGCGGTTCGTCTGCATCAGGTTCTTCTGCACAAGCGAATCGCGGACGGCGCCGCCGTGGCGGTCGCGGACGCGGCGGTCCTCGCGGCCGTGAACAGGCTGTCGCTCAAGCTTTCGCTCCCGCTGCGGTAAAAGGATCGATTCCGCTGACGCCAGAATCCGGAGTGGAATCCCGGGTTGAATCCGAAGACCAACCTGCCGATCTTCCCGAGTCCGAAAGCCAGGCTGCGAGTGCCGCTGTTGCGGTTCCCACATCGGTTCAGCCATCGGCTCCTCGGCCTCCCAAGGGCATCGTGGTTTTAGCCATCGGCCTTCCCGGTTCCGGCAAAAGTTCCTGGTTCAAGCGCCACAACGTCGTTCCGCTATCGAGCGATATGATGCGCACCATACTGTTCGATGACGTCCGCGAACAGCGCTATCAGGACCTGGTTTTCTCCAACCTGCGCTCCATGCTGAAAGCCAGGCTCATCGCCCGGCGTCCCATGAATTATGTGGATGCCACGAATCTCACGCCACAGGAGCGCCAGCACTGGATCAAACTGGCCAGGGATTACCAATATGAAGTCCACGCCGTCTTCTTCGACGTTCCGCTCGAAGTCTGCATCGAGCGCCACCAGCGCCGCGACCGCGTCGTTCCTGACGACATCATGCGCCGCATGGCCGCCAAGCTAAAGCCGCCCGCATTCGAAGAAGGATTCGCCAAGATCACCGTGGTACGAGTGAAAAAGAAACCAGAAGAAGTGCAGGCATAGAAAACGCCGGAAGATTGCCAACCACAGCCGAAAGTGCAAGCCGTCTAAGCCGCTGGTAGTGTCTTAAATCCGCTGACCACCAAGGTCACGAAGGAACACAAGGGCTTGGCTGCCCTCTTCTTCGTGATCCTTAGTGCCCTTTGTGGTGAAATTAGGACACTTCGAGCCGTTTCCATATTTGACCCTCGTCAGCGCTCGTTGGATAATGAAGCCACTGCCCCCTCGTTCAACGGCAGGACAGCTGACTCTGGATCAGCATATCGGGGTTCGAATCCCTGGGGGGCAGCCAAAATGGGATCAATCACGGGCCTCCAACATGCCCGCCTCGTTTAAAGCGCTGGTCGCGAATTGAGTTTTCCGTCGGCAGGAGGTCCTCAGCGTCCGGCGTTGTGATTTGCCAGTTCGCGGTCACGCGATGATTCCTTTCCTGCGTGAGTAATCGCCCACTTCAAGGCAAAGCTTCCGGCGAGGGTCAGCACCGAACTTGCAATTCTTGCCGATCTTGACTTGCGCTGCCGCAAGATTGCAGGAACGATCATTCCTAAAGCCACGCCACCAATCCAGAACAATTTCGATTGCTTGCCGCGTACCAGCGGCTTGCTGGCGCTCTTCGCCGTCGCGAAGTAAGCTCCCAGACAAATGCCTTCCGCAACCGCACTGGCGTTTTCCATCTTCGTCACCAGCCTGACGGCATTTTCATCGCCCGTGCATTCCCCAACCAGAGACATGGCCGCGGCTCCGCTGCTCACGGAACTGGCCGCAATCATCGGACCGAGAAATGGGGTGTGCGACCACAGCGGAATGCTCGTGCTTTCAAGCAGCACGCCCGGATAACTGAGCATCGTCATGGCGAAGGGCAACCCAGCAACGCTTGCCGTCCGCTCCGGAATTGCATTCAGCATTGCGGTAAGCAAGGGTAAGCGCGGCAGCTTTTTCCCCAGCCCCTTGGCCGCACGCAATGTGGTGAAGAACGCATACGCCGTAAGCGCCCAAGTTCCAACATTCATGGGCGAGCGTGGTTTGAACACCCGCAGCATGTGATGAAAACGCTCCGGCCGTCCCAGGTCGAGAATCAGTAGAACCGGAGCAGGCATCATCGCGAACAAGGCCAGCAATCGTCCGTAAGTAACCGTCTTCCGATAGGACCTTGCTCCCACCAGGTCCGCAACTGTGCCCAGCGTATAAATTCCCGCACTCACGCCTTCGACGAAGAAGTAGCAGGCAATCTCCCATCCCCACACCGGTGGCTTGAGGATCGGCACTCCTTCGTAGCCCTGCGTGGCATTGAGTTGGGGCCTGACCTCGCGCGTCAATTCGACCGCGGGAGTTAATTCTGAGAACCGGTCAGGCTGTGGGAGTTCTTCGGCAGTCGCCACGCTTACCTCCCTCGATGGAACAATACGGCCGACATGGCGGTAAGCGCCACCGACACCGCGAAGCTGAAAATGTAATTACGTTTCATGTGCGCCACCGGACGGCGCGGCGCCTCCGGCAGGTTGTAAACGATCGGCTTATCCTTCAGCAGAAAAAATGAATTTAGTGCGCTATATTCGCCGTTGGCTTCCGCGCCGTAAAGATAAGCATCCGTCTCGCCGCGTGCGTGCAACTCTTCCACGCGCTTCTTTGCGATTTGGCGCAACTGGCTGACCGGGCCAAATTTTATGGATTCGGTTGGGCAATGCTTGGCGCAAGCCGGCGTCATGTCGATTTTTTGCCGGTCATAGCAGAGCGTGCACTTGTGTGCGCGTCCATCCAGCCGGTTTCGCTCCAGTACGCCGAATGGGCAGGCAACCACGCAGTATCCGCAACCGTTGCAAATATCCTGCTGAACGTAAACGTTGCCGAACTCGTTGTAAAGAATCGACCCTGTGGGGCACGCTTCCTGGCAGGGCGCAACCTCGCAGTGCTTGCAAACATCGCTCATCATCAGCCAACGCCCTGCCGCGTTGCCATTCCCGCTGCCAACTCCATCGAACTGTTCGATAAAGGCCACGTGCCGCCAGGTGGTATCGCTCAGCATCACCGTGTTGTCGTAACTGTTGCCGCTGAGGTGCATGCCGTCGGCAGGGAGCTGGTTCCATTGTTTGCATGCGACTTCGCACGCCTTGCAGCCAATGCAAAGGGTCGTGTCGGTAAAGAATCCCGTCTCTTCCTGCGCCTCGGGCGGAGTTGGCCGACTCCAGGCGTTGGCCACTTGGTCGGCAATTTGCACGAGCTGATTCAGAGAATTCGCGCTCATAGCATCTGCCCTTCCGGCTGATCGGATTTCTTCGTATCCGGCGTGGGTCCATGCTCCGGCCACGGTGCCGGCTTCATATGGTCGGTAGCCTGTGGACGCGGCAATCTTCCCGCGCAAATATTGACCGTGAATGCCTTCGCCTCATGCATGCTCACATTCGGGTCGGTCACAATCGACGTAAGATCGTTGGCCATTGCTCCCGGCGTTTCGCCCGAATATCCCCAGTGAAATGGCAGCCCGATCTGATGCAGCGTCTTGCCGTTCACCACGAGAGGTGTAATTCTCGGCGTGACCATCGCCTTCGCCTCAATCGCCGCGCGGCGGTTCCATACCACCATCCAGGCTCCATGCTGAATGCCGCGCTCCTCGGCCAATTCGGGGCTGATCTCCACGAACATCTCGGGCTGCAGTTCGTTTAGCCAGCTATCGAAGCGGCTCATCGGCCCGCTCAGATAGTGCTCAGTCAAACGATAAGTTGTCGCCACAATCGGGAACTCGCCATCGAATGGCGGATCCTTCTCGTTGCCCGCAACGTCAAAGAGCTTGATCGTCGGATTGTCGCGTTGCGGATACAACAAGTTCGGCACCGGCGACTCAATGGCCTCAAAGTGCGTCGGCAGCGGACCATCCTTCGCTCCCGTCGGCGCAAACAACCAGCCGCGCCCGTCCGGTTTCATGATGAAAGGCGCGTCTCCCGCAATCGCTTTCATGCCTTTCGCATCGTCAGGGGGACGGTAACTCGGCGCCTTGTCCTCCTCGAAGTCAGGAACATCCAGCCCAGCCCACTTTTTCTTTTGCTCATCCCACCACAAATATTTCTTGCGCTCAGACCACGGCCTGCCCTGCGGATCAGCCGAGGCGCGGTTGTACATAATACGCCGGTTCTTCGGCCAGGCGAATCCCCAGTCCGGACTCAGATAATTGTTCGGGTCCGTCTTCCGCGAGCGGGCCCGATTGTTGTGCTCATCCGGGAACACGCCGCTGTAGATCCAGGCTCCGCAGGCAGTCGAGCCATCGTCCTTAAGGTCAGAGAATCCCGAGACCAGCTTGCGATCTTTCACCGCGCACCCATTTATTTCCTGTAGAACCTTTTCGGCTGAAGGCTCGTCCGTGATGCGGCCCTGCGTTCCATCCGGCAGAATCTCCGGCTCATCCCGCTCATAATCCCAGGTGAGGTTCCGCAGCCCCTGATCGCGCTTCAAGGTAGACGATGTATACAGCTTCTTCAGTCGCTTGCCGAGATCGTTCATAAACCACAAGTCCGACCGGCAATCACCCGGCGGATCGATGGCTTTGTCGTGCCACTGCAGCAAGCGCTGCGTATTGGTGAAGGTTCCTTCCTTTTCGGCACTGCTCGCGGCGGGTAAAAAGAAAATCTCGGTACCCACCGTCTTCGGATCGGGATGCTCTGGCCCCAGGAACCAGAATTGCGCGCTCTCGATTTCGAACCAGTCACGAACTACGAGCCATTTCAGCTTGCGCATTGCATCGCGATGCAGCCCGCTATTTGGAGCCCCTGCCGCCGGATTCTGCCCCATCAACACCATGCCCTCGACTTCTCCCTGTTGCATGCGCATGAAGTGCGCCAGATGGGAGTAGTCGCCATCCAGCTTGGGCAGCCAGTCGAAGCCGTAGTCGTTCTCTTTCTGGGCCGCGTCTCCATACCAGGCCTTCAGGAGGCTGATCAAGAACTTCGGAAAATTCGCCCAATAGCCGAACTGGATCGTCTCTTTTTTCAGGTACTCGGCCAGCGTGGTGTGCTTGCGCAAAGTCGTCGGCTGCGCCATATAGCCGGGCAGCAGATCGTAGAGCGTCGGCACATCCGTCGATCCCTGAATGCAGGCATGGCCGCGCATCGCCATGATGCCTCCGCCCGGCCTTCCGATATTTCCCAACAGCAGTTGCACGATGGTCGCGGCTCGAATAATCTGCACGCCGGTCGTGTGCTGGGTCCATCCCACCGCATACACGATCGCGGTTGTGCGCTCGCGCCCCGAGTTCGCGCACAAGGTTTCCGCTACTTTCAAGAATTGTTCTTTGGTGCACCCACAAATCTTTTCCACCATCTCCGGCGTATAGCGCTCGTAGTGATGCCGCAAAATATTCAGAACGCAGCGAGGATTTTCGAGCGTTGGATCGGATTCCGTTTTATGCGTTGAGATAGCCCCGGCGCGTTCGGTGAACGACTCCGACTTTACCTCCGTTTGCCCATGGCTCTTCGGCTGCTCTTTGTCCGACGCATAATGCCATTTGATCTTTGACGGATCGTAACTGCGGCTCTTGAGATCGTATCCGTCGAAAAATCCGCCCTGGTCCTCCGCATCTTTATACTCATCGTTGATGATGGTCGCGGCATTGGTGTAGGCCATCACGTACTCGCGAAACCATCGGTCGTTGGTCAGAATGTAATTAATCACGCCGCCGAGAAACGCGATATCAGTCCCCGTGCGGATCGGCACGTATTGATTGCACATGGCCGAAGTCCGCGAAAAATGCGGATCCACGTGGATGAGTTGCGCGCCGCGCTCCCGCGCCATCATTGGGAAGCGAAATCCCACGGGATGCGCCTCTGCCATGTTCGATCCCATGATCAGAATGCAGTCGCTATTTTGCAGATCTTCCTGCAGGCTGGTGGCCGCCCCGCGGCCCAGTGCAGTGCCCAGACCGGGCACCGATGCGCTGTGTCATATCCTGGCCTGGTTTTCGATCGCCACAATTCCCATGCCGGCATTCCACAGCTTCTTCATCAAATAATTTTCTTCCACATCGAGCGTCGCCCCGCCCAGGCAAAACATGTTGCGCACATGATTCACCACATCGCCCTTTTCGTTCTTCTCGATGAAGCCGCGCTCGCGCGAGTCCTTCATTAAATGAGCAGCCCGATCCATCGCCCAGTCGAGCGGCTTCTTCTCCCAATGATCGGAGTAAGGCGCCCGGTACATCACCTCGGTGATGCGATGCGGATTCACGTTCAGCTGAAAAGTGTTTGCGCCCTTCGGACAAAGCGTTCCGGCATTAATCGGGCTGGCTGGGTTCCCCTCAATATCGATGACCTTCCCGCCCTTCACGTAAATCAGTTGACTGCAGCCTACCGCGCAATACGGGCAGACGCTCTCAACTTTTACCGCGCCATCGATGCGGGCTTTTTTTTCGACTGAGTTCGGACTAAACGGCTGCCGCTCGACCGCTCTTAGCCGTTCAGCCGTGCGACGGCTAGGACCTGAATTGTGCTTGAGACCTGCAGAATTGCCATTCGCTCGCTTCATGGGATGACTTCGTGGGTTCCAGTCGAAGAATGTGATTCAACAGCTTCCTATTCCGTTGCTTAAAAATAACCGGCTAGCAAAAACGTACTCGCCATCATCTGACGCTGTTTGCTCTCCTGATGCTCTCGGGCCGCTTTGACAATGTTTTTACTTCCATCTCCGGGATTCTCCAGTAGCCTCATTCTATAGCCCCAGGGAACGCTGCTCACTTTGGAATGCGCCTATGAAATTTCGTCTCGCCGCTGTCTCGCTGTTTCTTCTCACATTTCTCACGCCCTGTTTCGCCCACCACATGGCCGTGATCACAAATAAGGATAATAACGTCTCCAATCTGACGGCAGCTCACCTCGCCAAAATTTTTCGCTCGGAGATTAAGAAGTGGCCAAACGGCACAGGCATCGTCTTGATCTTACACAAAGATTCGGCGGGCGAGATGGAAACGCTCGAGCACCTTAACAAGATGAGCGCGAATGAATGGAAGGCCTTGCTGGCTGCACATAAAGACGAGGTTCAGTTCGTCGACTCCGACGCCGATGTTCTGAAGATTGTTCAAGCCTTGCCCGGAGCCGTTGGCTTCGTCGATGTTCGTTCGGTGAATGATTCCATCAGCATCGTCCGCGTCGATGGCAAGCTACCCATGGAATCAGGCTATCTGCCGCATTAGAAGCCATTCCATAGTTGGAATAATTGTCTCCGTGATCTGTGGTGAGAAATCACCGGAGCGGAAGACGCCGCAGCAAATGAAAATATCTTCGCGCCTTCTTCACGTCTCTCGCAATCTGCTCGCGCAGCGCTTCGACCGAAGGGAACTTGATCTCATCCCGGACGCGGTCCAGAAAACAGATCTCCACTTCGCTCTCCGGCTCCAGGTCGATGGGATGAAAATTCAGCAAATGCGTTTCAATGGCAAACGAATCGGTGCCAAACGTCGGGCGATTGCCGACATTGGTCACCGATTCAAACCGCTCGTCTCCCACGCGCGTGCAAGTGATGTAAACGCCATCCTTGGGAACCAGCTCTTCATAACGTGCCAGATTAATCGTCGGAACGGTGTACTTCGATCCCAATCCGCGCCCGCGCCCCGGCGCACCCAGAATGCAGAATGGACGCGCCAGGAGATGCCGCGCCCGGCTGACCCGCCCGTCGAGAATCAACTTGCGAACGTGACTGCTGGAGACCGGCTCGCCGCGCAGCTTCCGCTCGGGGTAAACTTTCACTTCAAATCCCAACTCGCGCCCAAGTTCGGCCAGCGTCTCAACGTTGCCAGAAGCTTTGTGCCCAAAGCGAAAGTTGTATCCCTCGTGTACCTCGCGTGCATGAAGCTTTTTCTTGAGAATGCCTTCGGCAAATTGTCGTGGCGTCATTAGCGAAAGATCGCGGCCAAACGGCAGAATCAAAACGGCATCGATTCCAGTACCCTCAAGCAGCCGCAATTTTTCCGCCATCGGAGTGAGCAACTTCAGTCCTGCATCCGGCCGCAAAATCCGCGAGGGGTGCGGCTCGAACGTCACGGCAACCGCTTTAGCTCCGCTCTCACGGGACCGCCGCACAATTTCGCCGAGCACATGCGCATGCGCCCGGTGCACGCCGTCAAAATTTCCCACGCTGACCAGCGACGGCCCGAAGGCTGTGGGGACATCTTCGAGTTTATGGAAGACGTGCATAGCAGTGGTCAGTGGCTAATGCTCAGTGGACAGTCAGTCAGGTTTCAACTGGTCACTGGTCACTAACCCCCGATGTCAAACTCCAGTTTCAAGCCGTCATAGGAAAGCCGCACGTGCGGCGGCAGCGTCGCGTTCGTCGCGTCGTGCGGAAGATCGTGGCAAATATGCGTGAAGAACCCCCGCTTCGCCTTGACGCGGTCGACAATGCGCAGCGAATTCTCCACGGTCGAGTGCGTAGGATGCGGCTTATGCCGGAGCGCATCCAGAAACAAAATATCCAAGCCCTCCAGTTGGTGAAACGAAGCCTCCGGAATCTCACTGTGATCGGTCAAATATGCCGCACTGCCGAAACGATACCCGTAAATTTCCGTCTCGCCATGAATCAACCGCACCGGCTCGAATGAAGCTCCAAACAGCTCAACCGGCCCGTCAATTGGACACAACTCCAGATGCGGCAAGCCGCCATATTTATAATCGGCATCAAAAATGTAACTGAACATGCGCCGCAAAAATGCCGCTGCATCCGGCCGCGCGTAGAGTGGCAACCGCTTCGGCTTGTGCGCGTAACTCAGCGGGCGCAGGTCGTCAATTCCCAAAATGTGATCGGCGTGAGTATGCGTGTACAAAACCGCATCCACCCGCATGATCTGCTCCCGAATAGCCTGTAAGTAAAAATCGGGCGAGGTGTCGATCAGCACAACCTTGCCCGCATATTCCAACATGATGGAAGGCCGCGTTCTTTTATCGTGCGGATCGCTCGAGTGGCACACCGCGCAACTGCAGCCCAGGGTCGGCACACCCATGGACGTGCCGCTCCCCAGCACCGTGAGCGTGGCTTTCATAAGCCCGCCACCCCAGCCAGATAAATAGCCGGACAAATGGATAGATAAATTGGGGAAATCCTCATCGCCCGCCGGTTCCGGTTGCCGCTCCAGGCTGCGGCGGACGGGCCAGTGCATTGGTGACCTCTACATACGCCATGCGCACTTCGTAAAGGCTGTTCTGCAGGAAAGTTTCTTCCGTCGAAGTCAGGTTGCCCTTGGTCTTCTCCGCCAGCAAAGACAAAGTGTCGATCGTCTGCCGCGCGCCAATAATATCGATTTGCGGTTGCTGACCCTGCTGATGCATCAATCCCAACTGCAGCATCGCCGACATATAAAGCGAAGCGAGAAATCGTTCGAACGTCATCTCGAACTCTTTCGCCGAGCGCCCGCTCATCTCTACCCGCGAATCCAAATCTTTCGAGGATGCGCGATACGCGTCCGCCTGTGCCTTCTGTTCAGCAGCGGTCGGCGGGGCGGGGATCTCGCCTTCATTTTCAGCCGGCGGAAATGGCTCAACGGATTTTACCGACGCAGCGCTTTCTTTCGTCGCGCCAGAAGTCGCAGAGATTTTCTGCCCCCCTTTCGTTTCCGGTTCGCGAGTCTCTTCTTCGCGAGCCTCGCTGCGCAGTTCGCCATCCTCGGTGAATAATCGCCGGTCCGTTACTGTAAAACCTGAACTCTGTTTTTTTTCAGCCATAATCTTCCTCTGAAAACCAAGCACTTAAATTCTGATGAACCAAGCAGCGACTGAGCAATTTCCGCAGCCCTTAGCGTCCTTCGCGCAACCGCGCAACCTTTGCCCACTTTGCGCTTAAAAGCTTTTCTCACAGTTGATGCAACACAGGTTCGTCGACCTGCCTGAGTCCGCGAACATCAAGAGGCAGTTGAACGACATTCGCCTTCGTTTGTCCAATCGCCACTTCGCGACCTGGTACTCCGATCTCGCGGCGAATATAACCCAGTGCAATCCGTCGCTCGCCAGCGGTCGTGCGCACGGAGGCAGCGCTCGTCGTTTCCCCAACCTCTTTTCCGTCCGCAGAAACTTTGACGCCAGCCGATATCTGCGCGTCCGCTTCCGCCAAAAATCCGGTGAACTTGCGATGCACATTCCCCCGCGAGCGAATCCGTTCCACAATCTCCTGGCCGATGTAGCAGCCTTTATTAAAATTCAGCGCCCGCGCCTGCTCTGTCTCCTGCGGCAGGTCGCGCTCCCGAATATCCACTCCATAGACAGGAACGCCAGCCGCAATGCGCTGCGTTTCCAGCGCTTCCGCACCCACAGGCACAGCGCCAGCGGCGGTCAGCGCCCGCCATGTCTTACAAACATCGTTCGGCGCCAGCCAAACATCATATGACTCGCTTAGAGGATTATCCCCGCGCACCACCGTGCACTCTACGCATTCACAATCGCAGCTGCATTGGGGAGTGATGCTGTGTAGAGGCTGTAGCTCCGGAATTTCGATACCCGCAGATTTCAATACCGCACTCGACTTCGGGCCCATCAGTCCGATCGCCGTCCGCTTCCCACTAATGTCGGTGAGAACCACGTCATCCATGATGATGTAATGATCAAACGTCGCCGTGATTGTTTCCATCTGGCTACGATCAGTTTCGACGATCAGCGACTCGCCCGCATTAAAAACGTACATGTCGCCCAAAATCCGACCTTGCGGATTCAGGAGGAACGCGTACACCCCGTACCCAACCGCAAGATCACGAATGTTATTGCTGACCATTCCATTGAGCCAGCGCACACGATCACTACCGGTGATCGAGATTCTGGCGCGGAAGCCCAGGTCATAAATGCCGCAGCCGGTCAGCAGAGCGGAGAACTCCTCCTGCGGATCGCGAAAACAGCTCACCGCCATCGCCCCGCGATACTCCGCCGAGGTTAACGAAGGCCGCTGTTTTTGCGCCTCCGAGAGAAGCATGTCGAATAGAACACTCGAAGCCATGTAATTACTGATTATAACGAACCAGTCTAAGATTCATTGCCAACTGCCGAATGCCGGTTGCCAATTGGATTTTGCCAATCGCCAATGTGTTTTGTGTTAGCTTTTTCCCGTGATCCAAAAAAGCGACCAGCAAGTCAGCAAGCGCATCGCCGTCATCGCCGGAGACGGCATCGGCCAGGAAGTTATCCCGCAGGCTCTCAAAGTCATTCGCGCCTCCGGAGCCAACGTGCAGCTTACTGAATTCGACTGGGGCGCCGACCGTTTTCTCCGCGACCGCACAACCGTTCCTCCCGATGGCTTCGCCATGCTAGCCCGCGACTTCGACGCGATCCTGGCTGGCGCGTTTGGCGACCCTCGCGTCAAAACCAATATTCACGCCAAAGAAATCCTGCTCGGCATGCGCTTCAAAATGGATCTCTACGCCAATGTGCGTCCCGTTCGCCTGCTCGATACCGCACTTTGCCCGCTCAAGGGCGTTCAGACTAAAGACGTCGATTTCGTTGTGATCCGCGAAAACACCGAGGGCGTTTATACCGATGCCGGAGGGATTTTCAAACAGGGAACTCCCGACGAAATTGCCACGCAGGAAGACATCAACACGCGCAAAGGCGTCGAGCGGATCATCCGCTACGCCTTCGAATACTGCGAACGGCACGCAAAACACGATGGTTCACCGCGCCGCCGCGTGCTCATGTGTGACAAATCCAACGCGATGACCCACGCCGGAAGCTTGTGGCAGCGCGTTTTCAAAGAAGTGAGCGGAGAATTTCCCCAGATCGAAACCCAGCACATGTATGTGGACGCACTCTGCCTGCAGATGGTTCGTGATCCCCGCTCGTTCGACGTGATCGTCACCAACAACATGTTCGGCGACATCATCACCGACCTTGCCGCGGGACTGCAGGGCGGCTTAGGTATGGCAGCAAGCGGAAATATTCATCCTGGCAAAACGTCGATGTTTGAGCCCGTCCACGGCTCCGCACCGCCGATCGCCGGGAAAAATATTGCCAACCCGTTCGGAGCGATTCTTACGTCTGCCATGATGCTCGCGCACCTCGGCTTCACCCACGAATCAGAAAAAATCGAAGCCGCCGTTCTCGAAGCTGTACACCAGAAGAACACAACACAGGATGTCGGCGGAACGCTGGGCACGCGAGAGGCCGGCGAGTGGATCGCAAATTTACTTCGGTAGAATGGCTTGCAGCATCGCCTAGTTTCCCACAAAGCGCGCGTAGAGACCGCGGGCAATGCCCGTGTCCGTTGTGCCTTTAATGATCGCCCGGCCATCGGGAAATAGCGTCATTTCAAAGGGTTCGCGCCAGAACTTCAAGACAAATGCATTGTGGCGCACCACTCCATGCGACTCGAGCCGGCGCTGCATCTCGGCGAAATCGATTGGCCGTGCGCTCTCGTGAATCTGTACCGAGTTCCTTCCGCACATCGTGATATGCGGGCGACCCTCCCCCGCCAAATGCTGGAAATCGCGCCTGCCACAGGCGCGGCAATCCGAGCGGGGGCTCACCGTCGAGATTTCTGTATGTTCGTTCGTCCAAACGTCAAACGACCACAGCGTCTTCCGCAGCTTCTTTGCGGCCTCCCCGCCAATCAACAGCTTCATGGCCTCGGTCGCCTCAATGGAAGCCACCAGATTAACCGCCGTATTTAATATCCCCGACGTTTCACAGGTCTCAACCATTCCTCGCGGCATCTCCGGAAAAATACATGCCAGGCAGGCCGTCGAACCCGGCACAATATTCATTGTGATCCCGTAGCTGCGCACGGCAGCTGCGTAAATCCACGGTACGCCGTTTTTAACGGCGTAGTCATTCACGAGGTAGCGAGTCTCGTAATTGTCTGTTCCGTCGATGATTAGAGAGATACTATCAAGTAGTCGATTAATGGTTTTCGGGGTCGCGTCTTCGACTTCGGCTTCGACGGTAACGTCAGAGTTAAAGCCTGCAATCTTTCTTGCTGCCGCAATCGCCTTCGGCAACGACTCCGCTGCGTCCTTTTCGTCAAACAACGACTGCCGCTGCAGATTGCTGGGCTCGACATAATCGCGATCGATAATGCGCAGCGTCCCGACGCCAGCGCGCGCCAGCAACGATGCGACCGCAGATCCTGTCGCTCCACACCCCAGGATAGCGACGCGTCCCGCTGCGAGCTGCTTCTGCCCCTCGGCGCCGATTCCGGCGAAAAGAATCTGGCGCGAATAGCGTTCTTCACAAGTAAAAGTATCTTTCGTCATACCTGCCTCAAGGAGGTCACCAGCGTTTACCGGCAAACCCATTATTATAAGAGGTACGAAAATTCAGCATCAAACTGCGTGCAACACGGGGACCATTGTGCCCCATCGAAACTAGCAACGACCAGGGAAACCTTTGCTGAGACGGTACACGTCATTGCTCATTCTGATCGTTGCGGGGCTCGGACCAGCCGCCGTGGCTGGATCGGGTCCATCCGCTTCTGCAGATTCCTCGCCGCGGGAATCGCAAGCCATCGAACCCGCGTCGTCTCTGGCTGCCATGGCAGACTACTCCGGAAAAATCGTGAAGTCGATCGAACTGCCCGGAGTATCCGACTCCGGCCGTCTGGTGGCGATGCTGCCGCAAAAAGCCGGCGGACCGCTCGACCGCGACAAAGTCCGCGAAAGTATTCGAATCCTTTTTTCAACCGGACTTTTTTCCGATCTCCAAGCCGAAGTCACTCCTTCGAGCCCCGGAGTCCGGCTCACGTTTACTTCCTCGCCGAATTTCTTTATTGGATCCATTAACGTCCAAGGTGCTCCCTCACGCCCGAACGCCAATCAAGTCGTCAACGCCGCGAAATTCCAACTAGGCGAACTCTACACTGCCGACAAACTCAACCGGGCGCTGCAAAATATTCGCCAGCTCATGCAGGAGAACGGCTACTACCGCGCCCGCGTCACCGCCGAAACCACTTCCAATGCTGCAACCCGCCAGGCTGATCTTCTGTTTCACATCGCTCCCGGAGCGCCGGCTCATGTAGGGGAAGTCAACGTCGCCGCAAACGCAGCCTTTTCTCGAGATCAGGTGGAGCAGATCGCACGCATGCACACCGGAGATCGCGTTACTGCTTCCAGAGTCAATAATTCGCTGCAGCGCCTCAGAAAGAAGCTGCAGAAGCAGCAGCGCGTAATCGCCCAGGTTTCCATCTCTGCGCAAACCTACCATCCTGACTCTAATTCTGTCGATTACACGTACCTCATCGATCCCGGCCCCGTAGTCATTCTTTACGCGACCGGATTCCGCATTAGCCGCGGAGTCTTGCGAAGAGAAGTGCCCATATATCAAGAAAACGCCATTGATGACGATCTTCTCAACGAGGGAAAAAGTAACCTCCTCAATTATCTGCAAAGCCGTGGCCGAATTGATGCCTCGGTGCAAGTTCAAAAAGAAAACAGTTCGAGCATGGTTCGCGTCGTCTATCACATCGATCCCGGACCCGTACACAAGTTTGTTCTGCTGGCGATCTCGGGCAACAAATATTTCTCCAACAAAACGCTTCGCCAACGTATGCAAATCGAGCCGGCAAGCACATTTCTGACGAATGGACGTTTCAGTACCGCGTTCCTGAAAACCGATGTCTCAGCTATCGAGGCGCTGTACGTATCAAATGGTTTCCGCGATGCGAAGGTCTCGACCAAGGTGGACGACAATTACAAAGACGTTGCGAACCATCTCGCCGTTCACCTCGACATTAACGAGGGACCGCAAACTCTGGTAGGAACTTTCCGCATCGTCGGTAATCAGAAGATGGATGCGAGACTTTTTCCCGATCTCAGTACGCGCGAAGGCCAGCCCTACTCGGAACAGAGCCTGGCCAGCGATCGCGAAGCCATCCTTAATGACTACTTCAATCACGGTTTTTCCAATGCCAGTCTTGATATCCTCACCAAGCCGTCAGAAGGGCAGCCCAATCGCGAAGACGTTACCTACGAGATTCAGGAGGGCGAGCAATTTTTCGTGAGCCACGTTCTTGTGAGCGGGCTCGATCACACTCGCAAGTACGTCGTGCAACGCGAGATTCGCGTCCAGCCAGGGCAGCCTCTGAGCCAGCAGCAAATCCTTGGCACCCAAACCAAACTCTACGATCTCGGCATTTTCAACGAGGTCGACACGGGCGTGCAAAACGCGGAGGGAACCGATTCTCAGAAAAATGTTCTGGTACAGGTGCAGGAAGCCAAGCGCTACACGTTTACTTACGGCGGAGGCATCGAATTTGAAACCGGTTTACCAGCAGGAACCAAGGCGCCGGCTGGCGCTACCGGGGTTAGCCCTCGGGTGGAATTCGGTGTAACCCGCCTGAACGTCGGCGGCCGCGACCAGAGCCTCAGCTTCCAATCCGCCGTCGGAAATCTCCAGCAACTTGGCCTTATCACCTACCAGATGCCGCGTCTTTTTGATAGCAACCGCTTCAAAGTGTTCTACACAATTCTTTACGACAACAGCCTCAACGTAGCTACGTTCACGTCGCAGCGGATGGAGGGCAAAATCGATCTTCGTCAGGAAATCGGTCCCCGGCCCACGAGTCACCCCAGTTCCGTGACCTACCATTTCGATTACCGGCGTGTGAAAGCGACGAACTTCGCGGCTGATTTCTCTCCGGCAGAATTCAGCCTGTTCTCGCTTCCCGCAGTGGTCGGTGGTCCTGGGCTCACGTTTATCCACGACAAACGCGATAACCCTCTGGAGAGCACCAAGGGCCAATACTTCACGCTCGATACTTTTGCAGCCTCGAGTTACCTTGGTTCACAGGCAAATTTCGCCCGCGCTCTAGTGAAGGATTCCACCTACTATTCCTTCGGGCCCTATAACCACAAATTCGTTTTTGCCCGCTCCACCACTGTAGGGCTGGAGCAGGCCTATCACGGAACCAGGGTTTTGCCGCCGGGCGCCTGCGAAGTCACAAACTTGATTAGTTCCTGCCCCTCTGGGATCACTGTAATTCCGCTTCCCGAACTTTTTTTTACCGGTGGGGACAACTCTGATCGCGGTTTCTCGTTAAATCAAGCAGGGCCTCGCGATCCCGATTCGGGTTTTCCGGTGGGAGGATCGGCTCTTTTCATCGATAACGAAGAATTGCGCTTTCCCTCCGTCAGCCTGCCTTATCTCGGAGAAGGCTTCGGATTCGCGATTTTTCATGATATGGGAAACATCTTTACCGCTGGTCATGACATGGTGAAAGGCGTACTGCGCTGGCACCAGGAGGATCCTGCGCAGTGCCTGATGGCCCATGGCGCGCCGGATCAGTCTTGCATGACTTATTTCAACAACACCGGCTACGATTACACTTCGCACGCAGTAGGCCTGGGGTTGCTCTATAAGACGCCTATCGGGCCATTTCGCTTCGATTTCGGATACAATTTGAATCCGCCGTACTATTTCCAGGGGCTGGTCAAAGAGGTCAATCATCAGGAAGTATTGACCGGCAACTTTGAAACTCAACGCCTTCGCCATTTCAACGTTTTTTTCAGCATAGGTCAGCCATTTTGATAAGACCGATTCATTTTCGCAGGGCGATTCTCGCGGCGCTGTCGGCAGCCCTTATCGCGGGTTTTTGCCTGCCGCAACCTGCGGCAGCAGAAGTTGTTGACCGCATCGTGGCCATTGTCAACGGCAACATTATTCTGCAATCCGACTGGTATGAAGCTCTCAGTTTCGAAGCTCTGCTCACCAACCGCTCACTGGCGCAGTTCAGCGAAGATGATAAGCGGGCGGTTCTCGACCGGCTCATCGATCAGGAACTGCTTCGGCAACAGATGAAGTCTGCTGATTCTCCTCCGGTTAAAGACGCCGAAGTTTCTGCCCGAGTGAGCGCAGCCCGCAAGTTATATCCGCGGGCTGCGTCTGAGCAAGGCTGGCAAGCGATTCTGGCGCAGTATCACTTAACCGGAAAAGATCTGGCTGCTCATGTGCGCGAGGAAATACAACTGATGCGGCTGGTCGACGCGCGCCTGCGCCCCGCGGTGCAGATCGATTCCAAATCGATTGAAGCTTATTATCGCGATCAATTTGTTCCGAAGTTGCAGCAAGCCGGCACGCGCACGGTGCCGCTGTCGGATGTTTCATCAAGGATTCGCGAACTGCTCACGGAGAAAAAAGTAAACGAACTGCTCGTCTCCTGGCTGCAAACCCTGCGCTCCGAAGGCCAAGTCCATTTTCCGGGTATTTCCGGCATTGACGGCGGAGTGCAATCGCGGTGACCGAGGCTCCTACCCAGCTCACACCGCGCCGCTGGTGGAAGTATGTGCTGCTCGGGGCTGCCGTGGGTTTTGTTGTTGCGGTTGGCTTTCTTCTCTATCTCACCACGGATTCTTTTCAGTCCCTGGTTCGCCGCCGCCTGGTGGAGGAGATTGAACGCATAACCGGAGGCCGCGCGCAAATTGCCAGCATCCATACTGTTCCTTTTCGCTTGCAGGTCGAGGTTCGCGATGTCACGGTGCGCGGCAGCGAGTCTCAAGCGGTCCCGCCGCTGGCCCACGCCGATGCCATTACCGCGCGCCTGAAAATTACCTCGCTTCTTCGTCCCGAGCTGGCTTTCGACCAGGTCATTCTCGATCATCCTGTCATCCACATTATTTTCCAGCCAAACGGCAGCACAAACTTCCCGCCGAGGACGGTAAATATCGCGAGCGTTCAAGATCCGGTCGACAAGCTCTTCGCTCTTTCTATCGATCGCTTCGAGCTTCGCCACGGCGAGATTCTCTGGGACGACGAGATGATCCCGCTTGATTTCACCGCGCGCGACACGTCATTGCAGATGGATTATTCCTTTCTCGGCCGCCGCTATGACGGACGACTTCTGCTAGGCGAAGTCGAGACCAAGCTTCTCAACTGCAAGCCATTCGCGTGGATGAGCACGATGGAGTTCACGCTGAGCCCCAATTCCGCTGTGATCAGTTCTCTCCAGTGGAATTCCGGCCACTCTCATGTTTCGGCAAGCGGCCAGGTCACGGATTTCCGCCATCCTCATTTGCAGGGGCCTTACCAGGCTAATTTTGATTTAGCCGAGGTTGCATCCATCGCGCGGCGCCGAGACCTTCGCGGCGGCCTGCTCAATCTCAAAGGAAATGGCGACTGGTCGCTCGATCACTTTTCGGCCAACGGCTTGTTGACGCTCGAGAATCTTAGTTTTCAGGACGATCAAGTTTCCTTTTCCAAGGCCGCGTTAACCACCGGCTATTCAGTTAGCGATCAACATCTGAAATTGTCCAAAATGGAAGGTAAGATTTTCGGCGGTAGCTTCGATGGCGAAGCCGAAGTCGATCAATGGCTTGCGCCCGCGCAACACCTCTCGGCGGCGGCGAGAAAGGCGCTTACGACCGCCACCATTTCTGCCCCGTCGAAGGCTGTCGAGCATAATGCCAGAACAAAACCGGCATTTCAGATTGCATCCGCACGCATCCACTTGCACGATCTTTCTGCCAACGATCTTGCATCTGGACTCGATACTCCCGCACACCCGTTCCCCCAGTTCCATCCCGCGGCATTGGCGTCCGGCGCATTTGAAACCCGCTGGCAGGGAACTCCGCGCGATGCAGAAATCCAATTCGACGTCGATCTCAATCCATTCCCCGAAGCCGTCCGCGGCCAGCTTGCCATCGCGGCTCATGCCGATGGTGTTTACCATGCCGCAAGCGACTCGCTCGATCTTCCGCGCTTCACGCTGGCCACACCCACCAGTCATCTTCAGGCATCAGGCACGCTGTCTTCCTCTTCGGCAGTTCGTCTTTCCGTGACCACCTCAAGCCTTGCCGAGTGGCTCCCGTTCATTTCTGTGGTTCGCGGCCCTGAGCTCTTTCCAGTGTCATTGAATGGTAGCGCTACGTTTAACGGAAGCATGACCGGTTCGCTTTCGGCTCCTCATATCTTCGGCAATCTGTCGGCGGAAAATTTTGACCTCAACGTGCCGGCGACCCGGAGAACGCACGCGTTGCAAATGCACTGGGATTCTTTTTCCACGTTCATGCAGCTGTCCTTCGATTCCATCACGCTGCATTCGGGTAAGCTGGTGCGCGGCGGCACCGCCGGCGCATTCGATGGTTCCGCGAGTCTGGATCACGGCCATTTCACCGGCGATAGCTCATTCACCTTGCGCGCCAACCTTTACAATGCAAATCTGACGACTCTCCAGGCTTTGGCCGGATTCGATTATCCCGTGGCCGGCAAGGCTGATGTAAAGATGCAAGCAGGCGGTACTTTTTCGGATCCTCACGCCGACGGAGAGATTCATCTCACCAACGCCGCTGCCTATGGCCAGACCATCCGGCAATTCGATTCCGGATTCCACGTCGATCCAGACCAGATCGCGGTCTCTGGCACGCGACTGTTTCATGAGGATTCGGTAATTAAGGGAGACGCGGCTTACCACCCCCTGACTCGCGCCTTTCGCCTCGATATCACGGGCAGCAATCTCGATCTCGCCAGGATTCGGCAGCTTCAGGCCGGCCGCATCGCGGTCGAAGGCCGCGCCGATTTTGCCCTCAAAGCCGCTGGCACACCCGAATCGCCCTCGATCGACGGCGACGTGCGCATGCACAGCCTTGCTCTGGATCACCAGCTCGCTGGGGACTTCAATCTGCAAGCAGCCACGGAGAAAGGAGAATTGCATCTCACAGGCCATTCTCAATTCCAGCGCGGCTCCCTGGCCCTCAGTGGCAACATTAACTTGCGCAATAACTATCCCACGAACGTTTCCCTCCGAATGGATCAACTTAATCTCGATCCTGTCTTGCATCCCTATCTCGATGGAAAGCTAACGGCGCATTCTGCAATCGCGGGTTCGGTCGATCTGAGCGGCCCACTCTGGCACCCCGATGACTGGGTTGCCAAGGGAAATCTGAGTGCGGCATCGCTCACGGTCGCGAACATCAAACTTCAAAATCAGGATCCGATTCTGTTCTCAATCGACCATGAGATGCTGCAGATAAACAAACTCCATCTGGCCGGTGATGGAACCGACCTTGCCGCGTATGGCACGGTTCAGCTATCGGGCGCGCACGCGCTCGATCTCACGGCTGACGGGCGTGCCGATCTGAAATTGCTTTCGATGCTCGATACGAACTTCGCCACCTCGGGTCTCGTTTCCACGAACCTCACCGTAAGCGGCACCTTCGCCGATCCTTTGCCGCAAGGGCATGTTCATCTGGCAAACTCCGCGATTTCCTATGCCGGAGTTCCCAGCGGCCTGACTGATCTGAACGGATCACTAGTGTTCACTCGCGATCATCTGCAGATCGATTCGCTGGCCGCGCGCACCGGCGGAGGAACGGTCGATCTCAAAGGCGACGCCACCTACGTTAACCGGCAGATCAATTTCAATCTCACCGGCACTGCGCACGATGTCCGGCTGCGCTATCCTCCAGGCGTGAGTTCGACTGCCGATGCGCAATTGAATTGGGTCGGTACACGTTCTTCTTCCACCGTCTCCGGACAAATTACTGTCAATAAAATCGCCGTGACTCCAGGGTTCGATTTCAGTTCTTATCTCGATCGCACCCGTCAACTGACGAGCGTCTCTGCGGTAAACTCGCCGCTGAGTAATATCAAGCTTGATATACACATTCAGACCGCGCCAGAACTCCAGATGCGAACCGCGATTGCCCGGTTATCCGGCGATGCCGATCTGCATATCCGCGGTTCAATCGCCCGTCCCGCGGTTCTCGGACGCGCCGACGTTCTCGAAGGCCAGGCGACTTTCCACGGAACCCGCTTCACCCTCGAGCGTGGCGATATAACGTTCGCCAATCCTGTTGCCATCGAGCCGCAGCTCAACCTGCAAGCCTCCACGCGCGTCCGCGATTACGACCTCAACATCACCATCACTGGCACCCCCGATCGCGGACTAAACATCAACTACCGCTCCGACCCTCCGCTCCCCAAATCGGACATTATTGCTCTTCTCGCGCTCGGCCGCGGTAACGAAGAGTCCGCCCAGTTTCAGGGACAATCCAGCCCCACCACATATTCAGACGAGGCGACCGCTCAAATCCTCAGCCAGGCGTTGAATACCACCGTCAGCAACCGCCTGCAGCGCTTGTTCGGAGCCAGCAATATTAAAATCGATCCGCAGGGGCTGACTACCGAAACCAACCCCATCAGCAACGGCCCGCAGATCACGATCGAGCAGCAATTCGTGAATCACATCACGGTTCTCTATTCGACAAACGTGTCCCAGACCTCAGAGCAGATCATTCAAGGCGAGTATTACGTGAATCGCAATGTGTCGGCGGTAGGGATGCGCGATCAGAACGGAGTCGTAAGCTTCGATCTCCGTGCCCGCACTCGCAAGAAATAGTGGCTAATCGATCCAGAATTTCCTTCGCGCACTTCGCGAATCCTTTGCGCTCTTCGCGGTCAAAGGCTGCTGTGTACGGCGAAAGCACGCAGAGGATCGCCGCCAAAGGGGGCGGACACAGCCGCACAGCCCGAACATGCGCCTGTTCTTCAAACTGCCGGTTTCGCTTCCGCGCACTCTTCCCGCGACGCAAAAGTCTATACTTTGGATTCATGGCCGACCCAATCGCTGCCCGTGAACGCATGGTGCAGTCGCAACTTCGCGCTCGCGGGATCTCGGACCCGCGAGTGCTGGAGGCCATGTCTCGTGTTCCGCGCGATCAATTCGTCTCCGAACCCTGCCGTGCTCAAGCCTACGAAGATCATCCTTTGCCCATCGGCGAGGGCCAGACCATTTCTCAGCCGTATATCGTCGCGGTCATGCTCGAATCCCTTCAAGTCACGCGGCAAGAGAAAGTTCTTGAAATTGGGACCGGCTCCGGTTATGCCACGGCGCTGCTCGCAGAACTTGCGGGGCAGGTCTTCTCTATGGAACGCCATCCGGCGCTCGCAGAGAATGCCCGCCAGACCCTCGCTGCACGCGGCTATACAAATGTAAAAATATTTACCGGAGATGGATCGCTGGGCCTTCCCGCGGCCGCTCCGTTTGACGCAATCCTGGTCTCCGCTGCAGCGCCAGATGTGCCGACGCCACTTCTCTCCCAACTCGCAGATGGCGGCCGAATGATGATTCCCGTCGGCACCGGCGACTCGCAGCAACTGCAATTCATTCGCATGATCGATGGCCAACCCATCGTCTCGGCCCGTGAACTCGTGCGTTTCGTTCCTTTGGTGCATGACGGCGCTGATTGAATTGGCGGCACCTGGTAAAGGAAGATAAATTGAGGCTGCTGCGCTACCGGCGTGTCCCAATTTCACCACAAAGGGCACTAAGGCTCACAAAGAAAGCGGCAAAGCCTTTGTGTTCCTTCGTGACCTTCGTGGTGAATCGATTTAACACCACCCCACCACTGCGTTATCGGAAGGCAGAGAACAAAAGTGATAAAATTGGGTAGATGTTTTGGTGATTTTGATACATAGATGGCTTAGGCGGCTCGAATAAGCGGTTCGAAGAAGTAAAGATCCAATTCACGCGTTTTTCAACGGGGACCTCATGATGAAGGGCAAACGAATCGACGAACCCAAATACCTTTCTGGCTGGAAGGAAATCTCCAACTATCTGGGAAAAGCTGTCCGCACGGTTCAGCGGTATGAGCATTCCATGGGTCTTCCCGTGCGGCGGCCTGCCGGCAAACTTCGCGCGGCCGTAGTTGCGACTGAGGCCGAACTGGACGCATGGGTGGCTGCGAGCCCCATACGCCACGAATTTCAGCTTACGAAGCCGGTGGCGGTTGTGGCACAATCGCCATCTATCACGAGCGCAATCGAAGAGATGCACAGGTTAGTGGAGCAGACGCGAGGTCTGCAATCTGAACTCAGGACATGGGTGCATGCGCTCGGCGGCACCATTCAGATGCTTGAGGGAGAAACCTTGAAGAAGTATCGCGACGGCACACCGCAAACGGAAATCAAAGCAGAAACTGATCGCGTATACGGGCTGCTCTCTCCCTACATGGATCAAAGACCGGCAACCCGCCCCGCATCATAACGGACTTTTCAAAGCAGGCGGTTGCTTTGCAATTGATACGCCCTGTCACTTCTCATCAGACCTAATCTTAAGAATGAGCGCGCCTGGCAGCTTCCCCCGCCTCGTGTTCCAGGACATCGGTGATGTCGAACAGCGCCAGCACCACGCCATCGATTTTATTTTCCAGAGTGCGGTAGGGAGTGATGCGAAGCTTATACCACTTGCCGTCGCGCGATCGGACTCGATCGCTTCGCATGGCAACATCGCGCATCACGTCGAGCATCCATTGCTGAAGTTGCGGCAGGTCAAGATTAAGCGGCAAACGGCTGAGCGCCTGGCCTATGTTGCGGTCGGAAAACCCGAAGATGCGTTGGGCTTCCGGAGTGTAGCGTCGGATATGCAAATCCTCACCCAGCATGACCATGGGGATAGTCGCGCTGTTCAGGAGATTGATTAAATCGTTGCTGAGTTGAGAAAGCTGCTGATTGCGGTTCTGAATCTCTTCGTTGACCGTGTTGAGCTCTTCATTGGCCGACTCGAGTTCCTCTTTCGAAGTCTGCAGTTCTTCGTTCGTGCTCTGCAGTTCCTCATTGCCGGATTGGATCTCTTCGTTCGCCGACTGCAACTCCTCATTGCTGGCTTCCTGCGATTCGATAATCGACTCCAGGTACTCTTTGGTGCTGGCCAGTTCCTGCTTTAGCTGCGCAATCTGCACGTCCTTCAAATTGGACTCGGCCTTCGACGGTCGCGGAAGAGCTGGCTTGGCACGCCCAGCAGGTTGCAGCGATGGCCGCTCTTCGAACAGCACCAGAAAGTGCCGCTGATCACGGGCCGGCGTGCGAAATGGAATCACTTCGATTCGAATAGCGGCTTCGCGATTGGTATCTTCAAGAATAATTCCATCCTTCGAAGCTGCGACATGCAACTTACGCACCTTCTCGATCAGTGCCCGCAATTCAAACAGCAAGCCTGGCCGGGCCATCTTTAGCAGGTTCAGGCTGGCTTTGCCGGTGGGAAGCTCGAGGAAACGACTGGTGCTGCCGCGGCTTTGCACGATTTCGAGATCGTCGTTTACCACCACCGCGCTGGGCACGTATTTCGTCAACAAAAGACGGTCCGCTTCGCGCTGTACGTCGGCGGCCGGCTTCGGCGCTGGTTCCTCTTTGTGGGCACGATTCGGTTTTTCGGATACTTGTTCCGTCCGTTCATCCGCCATGACGCTCAAACCGAAGGTGACTGACGAAGGCACGGCTTTTTTCTGATAGATCTTGTTCCTTCGATCGACCAAATCGAAAAGCTCGGAACCGGAACCAAGCAGGCCCTCCGAATTGCCCACCAGCAGAAACCGATCCGGCTTGAGCGCGTAATGAAAGATGGGAATGACTTTCTTCTGCAGCACCCGGCTCAGATAAATTAAAACATTGCGGCAACTGATCAGGTCCATTCGGGAAAAAGGCGGGTCGCCGAAGACGTTCTGGCGGGCGAACACGCACATATCGCGGATGGTTTTCGAGATCTGATAGTCGCCCTCGGTTTTATGAAAGAAGCGGCGCAGCCGAATCTCCGAGAGTTCCGCCACAAACGGTGCTTTGTAGATTCCCTCTCGCGCCACTCGGATCGCATTCTCGCTGAGATCGGTCCCGAAAATCTGCACGGGAACTTCGATTTGCATCTCAGAAAGCGTCTCCACCAGAGCGATGGCATGGGAATAAGTTTCTTCGCCGGTCGAGCAGCCTGGAACCCAGATGCGAATCGGATCGGAAGAAGATCGGTTCGCCAGAATCTTCGGATACACGAACTCACGAAGACTGGCGAAAACTTCGGGATCGCGAAAAAAGCGGGTGACATTGATCAGAAGATCGCGAAAGAGATCCTCGACCTCCTGCGGGTTGCCCCGCAGGAGTACAACGTAGTCGCTAAGGTCTTCGATGTGATGCACATTCATGCGGCGCATGATGCGCCGGTGAACGGTCCCGGTTTTGTAGTCGACAAAATCGACTTTGCTTACATTTTTCAGAAGGCGAAAGATTTCTTTCAGCAGAGCATCTTTGCCGTCAAACACATCTTTTGCCATCTCTGGATCCGAGGCCGTTTTCTGAATTCGAGCCAACTCGCGAGCGATGCGGGCAGGCGGGAGAACGAAATCGACCACCCCCGCCGAAGTGGCACTTGTGGGCATGCCATCGTATTTTGCGGAGTCGCTGTCCTGGGCAAACGTGAGCCCGCCACTGCTTTTTATGGCCAGCAGTCCGAGCGTTCCGTCGCTTGCGGTTCCAGATAAAATCACGCCCACCGAATTCGGCCCCTGGTCTTCCGCCAGAGAACGGCAGAATGTGTCGACCGGCATGTGCGGTCCGCGGTCTTTGGTGCGTTTGACCAGGTGCAAAAGCCCATTGCAGATGGTCATATCGCAATTTGGCGGAAGAACGTACACCGCGTTACGCGCAACCGCCATGCCTTCCGCCGCCTGATGCACTGGCAAAGTCGTGGTCCGGGCGAGCAGTTCGACCATCGCGCTCTCGTGTGTGGGATCCAGATGCGTGATGAAAACCAGCGCCAGCCCAGGCTCCGAGGGGAGAGCCCGCAACAGAGTGCTAAAGGCTTCAAGCCCTCCTGCAGAAGCGCCGACTGCGGCGATGGGAAAACCGGTGGGAGATGAAGTGAGGCTCAGATCCGCAGTCTTTTCCCGTTCCTGCGGTCTGCGAGCTTTCTTATTCGAAGTGGGCATGGGGGTCCGCAACACAAGGCATTTCTGTGGGGAATTCTAATCTCGTGCGGTTGGAATCACAAAGTTTGCATAGGGCGTCCTGCGGAAAAGAACGTTCAAGATCCATCAGGCGAGCCCACATTGCAGCTAACAGAACCTCTTAAATGGCGCAAGTTGACGCATCCTAAATTTGTTCCCGCAATGTTACTTTTAGACACACTGCAGTCAATTCGGGCCACAAACTTCATTTAGCGTTGTAGCGAGTCGGCTTATGAACGGTCAAGAATCAATCGCCCATGCTGGTCACACAAACCTCGAACTAATCTGCCCAGTCTGCGGGGAAGTGGAAGTTACATTTCACTCGGAGATTTCCGTTCTGGTCGGAGGAAAAACTGAGAAGACCGCAATCTTCCTTTGCCCGGTTTCGCATACATTTTTTATTCCTTACTGCAGCCTGCGTCCCGCCTAGGGCTCGCAAGACACTTATCCGTAGTCATCCCCGGTAGAGGGAATGTGAAGCTGACGTGCCTTGGCGGGTTCTCTACTTCAACAGTCTTGCAGTTATTTCTGCGCCTCCGATTTTTTCAGAATGACGGCTGGAACTTCCTGCTGTTTCATTAAATTGTTATAGGAGACCACGTCCGTCGAAACAATCGACTGCCATTTTGCCAGTTGTTCATCAATTTCTTTGCTGACCAGGTCGAACACCTCATAGGATTGCGTCGTCGGAGCGGTATCAGCGCTACCCACCACCCCACCTAAGGCAACCAGATGATTGTTTAACCGAATTGGAAAATTAAGCACATCCTCGTCACTCTTGGCTTTGGTCTGGATCAGCGCTTCCTCGACCGCAGTCATCTTCTTATCGAGTGACTTTCCTGCATCCGCAATCGTCTTGGCGCGAGGATCGTCTTTCAGCCGTGTATCGATGGATTTGATCTGCTCGCGGAGGTCGCGCATCTGAATAATCGCATCGTCGGTTTGCGTGACCTTATCGCGAATCTTGATCAGCAGATCGAATTGCTTGGTTAGATCTTCCTGGGTAACGCGCAACCGCGGATCGGGTTTGATCTCCAGCGGCGCGGTGTAGGTTTTGCCCAGCACCGTGAGCCGGACCTCGTACTTGCCAGGCAGGGCCTCCGGCCCGTCAGTATCGCCGCCCCAAAGCGCTGCATGAGGGACCTTGGTGGCGCCTTCATACTTAAGGTCCCAGACGAAGCGGTCAAAACCAGCGTCGGCGGGCAGGGAAGCGGGCTTATGCTCGCGAAAACTTTCTTCTTCCGCTTCGTCTTCAGCCGGTTCTTTCTTCGGATACTTGCGAATCACTTTTCCCGACGCATCCAAAATTTCCAGCGTAATTTTCGGAGCTTCGTCTTTTTTCTTTTCGTCTGAAGCAGAACTCGATTCGGTCTTAGCGGTAGCGGCCTCAGCACTGGCAGAATCCTTCTTCTTCTCGCCATCCTCTTTCTTGAGCGAAGTCTTCAGCCAGTAATCGATAATCGCGCCCGCCGGAGGATTTTTCCCCACGTTGCCGCTGGCAGCAAAAAACGAACCGCGAAAGACTGTGTGATTCGCATCGGCAGGTGTGAAAAGGTGCGCCTCTTCCTGCGGAATTGAATCGCTATATTGCTCCAGCGGCGTGATGTCGTCGAGTATCCAGAAGCTGCGCCCGTGGGTCGCGACCACGAGATCGTCATTCTTCACGACCAGGTCGTTCACTGGAGCCGGCGGCAGATTCAACTGCAGCGCCTGCCAATGCGCGCCGCCGTTGAACGAAACATAAACCCCCTGTTCGGTTCCCGCGAAAAGCAGAGTCGGATGCCGCGGATCAACTCGCACCGCGTGCACATAATCGTCCGCCGGAATTCCCTCGACCAGCGTTGTCCAGGACTTTCCGAAGTCGGTTGTCTTGAAGACATACGGCCTGAAGTCATCGGATTTATGCCGTTCGACCGCGACATACACTGTGCCGGCATCCTTTGACGAAGCTTCGATCATGCTCACCGTGCCCCACTCCGGCATGGCCTTGGGCGTAATGTTCTCCCAATGCTGGCCGCCGTCGCGCGTGAGTTGAACCAAACCATCGTCGGTCCCGGCCCAGATCAAATCTTTCTGCACCGGCGATTCCACGACGGAAAAAATCGTGTCATACACTTCGACCCCGGTGTTGTCCTTGGTGATCGGGCCGCCTGAAGAAGCCTGCTTCGATTTATCGTTGCGGGTGAGATCGGGGCTGACGATCGTCCAGTTCATACCGGCGTCGGTCGTCTTGAAGAGCACCTGCGCGGCGAAGTACATGGTCTTCGGATCGTGCGGCGAAAAGACGATGGGCTCGGTCCACTGAAATCGGTATTTCACATCCGCCGCTGCCCAGCCGATCGGATTCACCGGCCACGGATCGATCAACTGCTCTTCGCCGGTGCGATGATCGTAGCGCGTGATGTCGCCGCCGTAAGATCCGGCATACACAATCTCGGGATCGGTGGGGTCGGGCGCAATGTAGCCGCTTTCGCCGCCACCCACGTCATACCAATCGGGACGATCGATCGCTCCATCGGCACTCGCGCTGGCAATGCCCACAGTAGAGTTGTCCTGCTGCGCGCCATAGATGTAATACGGAAATCGGTTGTCGGTGGTGACGTGATAAAACTGCGCCGTCGGCTGGTTGTAGAGCGTGGTCCAGGTCGCACCGCCGTCGATGGAAACCGTGGCCCCGCCGTCGTTCCCGTTGATCATCCGCTTGGGATTGTTGGGATCGATCCACAGCGCGTGATTGTCGCCATGCGGTGCGCGCACCCGGTTGAAAGTTTTCCCGCCGTCGTTCGAGCGGTACACGCCGGTGTTCAGAATGTAAACCGTATCCTCGGATTTCGGGTCGGCAAAAATGTGAGAGTAATACCAGGCCCGCTGCGTGAAGCGATGATCGCCGGTCATCAACTGCCAGGAGTCTCCGCCATCATCCGAGCGAAAGATTCCGCCTTTTTCGGCTTCAATCACGGCGTAAACGCGATTCGGATTCGCGCCCGAAACCGTCACCCCAATGCGGCCCTTAACTCCTTCGGGCAAACCGTGGCCTTTGAGCTCTTTCCAGGTCGTCCCTCCATCGATCGAGCGGTAAAGCCCACTTCCCGGGCCGCCGCTATCGAGACTCCAGGGCGTGCGCCGAACCTGCCACAGAGCGGCAAAAAGAATGTTTGAATTCGTGGGATCAAACACCACGTCGATGCCGCCGGATTTCGCGTCTTTATAAAGCACTTTTTGCCAAGTCTTGCCGCCGTCTTGGGTGCGGAAAATCCCGCGTTCTTCGTTGTCGCCGAACGGGTGACCAAGCGCCGCCACAAAAGCAATGTCGGGATTCTTGGGATTCACGGCAAGCCGGCCGATGGCGTGAGTATCGGCGAGTCCGACAAACTTCCAGGTCTTCCCCGCATCGATCGATTTGTAAACTCCATTGCCCCCGACCACATTCCCGCGAATGCAGGCTTCTCCGGTGCCGACATAAATGACGTTCGGATCGGACTCCGACACGCCAATAGCTCCGATAGCCGGCGACGCATCTTTCATCTTGTCGAAAATCGGCTTCCAGTTGAGGCCGGCATCGGTCGTCTTCCACACGCCACCGGCGGTCGATCCAAAGTAAAAAACATTGTCCTGGCCCATGACACCGGAAACCGCGACCACACGCCCGCCGCGAAACGGCCCGACAAGCCGATACTGCAGATTCTTCCACGGACCTTTTTCTTCGCCTTCGTCGGCTTCATTCGGCGTGGCGGCTGTGCGTGCCTCCGCGGTTTCGGTCTTCTGCTGAAACGTCTGCTTCTGCGGAGTTTGCGGAGTGGGCTGCTGGGTGTGTTTCTGCGCGGGTGCTGCGCCTGTAAGAATCCCAATCATGACGGCGAGTTCGATAGTTCGCAAGATATTGTTGCCTCCGGAAACTGAAACTGAAACACAAAACGATGCACAATAACGACGTACACAATAATCCTGCTGACGAAAATGCACAACCGCAAACGCATCGCACGTGCGGAGTTCACTGCGGGGGGATAGAATTGGTTGCCCGCGGAAAGGT
This sequence comes from uncultured Acidobacteriaceae bacterium, assembly GCA_963784095.1. GTDB lineage: Bacteria > Acidobacteriota > Terriglobia > Terriglobales > Acidobacteriaceae > Sulfotelmatobacter. Next base: position 7,266 of record CAWAQC010000010.1, on the reverse strand, counting down.
AAGGGAAGCATGTACTTCGAGCAATTTTATCTCGGTTGTCTGGCGCATGCTTCATACATGCTGGCTTCTGAGGGCGAGGCAGTCGTCGTCGATCCCCAGCGTGACGTTGACATCTATTTGCGGGCAGCCGAATCGAATGGGATTTCGATTCGCCACGTTTTTGAAACTCACCTCCACGCGGACTTCATTTCCGGCCACCAGGAATTAGCCGCCAGGACAGGAGCGCGAATCTATATCGGTGAGCAGGCTGAAGCGAAGTTCCCGCACGTTTCCGTGCGAGATGGTTTTCAATTGCAACTAGGAAGGATTCTGATAACAGCGCTCGAAACTCCCGGCCACACGCCGGAAAGCATTTGCCTGGTAATCACCGACGAGGAGAAATCGGCCAAGCCCTGGGCCGTGCTTACAGGAGACACATTGTTTTTAGGCGATGTCGGCCGCCCCGATCTTTCGAAGTACTACACTCCGGCACAGCTCGCAGGAATGCTCTACGACAGCCTCCATAACAAACTTCTTAAGCTTGACGACAGTGTTCTGGTGTATCCAGCGCACGGCGCAGGTTCGCTCTGCGGCCGCAACATGCGAGCCGAACGCGTCTCAACTATGGGTACCGAGCGCTTAACCAATTACGCACTGCAGATCAAGAACAGGGGAGAATTCATTCAGCAATTGACCAGCAATCTGCCGGCGCGCCCCGAATATTTCCTCCAGGATGCTGAGATTAATCGAACCGGAGCTTTGGCCTTATCGGATTTGCCTGCGCTCCGTCCAATAAAGCCTGCGGAGTTGAAAAGCTTTCTGGGCGAAGGTGGATTCGCACTCGATGTCCGTCCCGGAGAACAGTTTGTTGCTGGGCATGTGCCGGGCTCGATCAACATCGCGCTATCGGGCCAGTTCGCTTCGTGGGCAGGATCGCTGCTTGGTTTGGAAGCGCAACCCGCATTGATCGCGCAATCCGATGAGCAACTGGCGGAAGCGCGGATGAGATTGGCGCGAGTCGGCCTCGAAAATGTAGGGGGATATCTCAAAGGTGGAGTCAGCGCATGGAGTGAGGCCGGCTTCCCACTTCGTTCGCTGCCAGAAATCAGCGTTCCCGCTTTGTGCGATCAATTGCGAACCAACGATTTGCAGGTGCTCGATGTGCGTCGCGAAGCGGAGTGGCAAGCGGGACACATTGACGGAGCATTGTGGTGGCCTTTGGATAACTTCAAAGTCGCGCCGCCCGAGATTAGTCCCGATACCCCGGTCGCGGTTCACTGCAAAGGCGGATATCGGAGCATGATCGCTTGCAGTTTGCTGCTGCGCGCCGGTTTCAAGAACGTGGGGAATGTGACCGGTGGTTTCGACGCCTGGCAGGAAGCCAAACTTCCGGTATCGATCGAGAAGCCGGTGACAGCGTGAGCCGGGGTGCTTGCACGGAACAATCGATCCACGCCGAGCAGGGTGTAAACTTTTCTTCGGCAAATTGGTTCAGCAGACGAAACCATGAAGACCGCCAAACTAGCAAGATCCTACCGGATCGATGATGGTAAACACTTCCGTCTGAACCAGTTCGATCCCTCCGACACCGCTCACCTGAAGTCGGAAGACGATGCCAAGGAGCAGTTGCAGAAAGACATTGCCCGCATGGAGGATTTGCAGGACAAGCTCTTTGCCCAGGACAATTGGGCGCTACTGTTGATCTTTCAGGCGCTGGATGCAGCCGGTAAAGATGGCACGATCAAGCATGTGATGTCTGGAGTAAATCCCGAAGGCTGCCAGGTGCATTCCTTCAAAGGGCCGTCCGAGACGGAACTGCAACATGATTTCTTGTGGCGTACCACGCGGCAATTGCCGGAGCGCGGCCACATCGGGATTTTCAATCGCTCTTATTATGAAGAGGTACTGGTGGTGCGCGTACACGCCGAGATATTGAAAAACGAAAAGATGCCGCCCTCTCTAGTGACGAAAAAGATTTGGGAAGAGCGTTTCGAAGACATCCACAGTTTCGAGCGCCACATGTGGCGCAACGGAACCGTGATCCGAAAGTTTTTTCTTCATTTATCAAAAAAAGCGCAGAAGAAGCGCTTTCTCGCACGGCTCGAGGAGCCGGAAAAGAACTGGAAATTCTCTGCGGCCGATATTCACGAGCGCGAATACTGGGATGACTATCAGAACGCGTTCGAAGAAATGATTCGCGGCACAGCCACCAAACATGCGCCCTGGTACGTAGTTCCGGCAGATAATAAATGGTTCACGCACCTGGTGGTTGCGTCCGCAATTGTGGAGACGCTGGAAGATCTCGATCTTTCATATCCGAAGGTAGACGCGGCCAAGCGCAAAGAGATTCAAGCGGCGAACAAAGCGCTGTTGAAGAAATAAAATCAGAACGAAGATGGGGTGACCGTAGCTCTTCGCTGTGGCCAGGTTCGGTTCTAAAATTTGAGGGGGCACATCCATGGGGATCGTTAGGTTCTGTCGCAGTAAATCGTTCAGGAACTCGATCATCTATTTGCCATTGTTTATCGCTATAACATTGTTGGCCACTCCAACGGCTTTTTCCCAGACCAAGCCAGAGCGGCAATCGAAGGCCGCAAAGGTCGCCGAGTCAACGCCGTCTAAGACCGCCACTTCTGATGATCAATCGAGCAGCGAAAACCAGCCTTCGAATCCTGAAGACAAGCCCTTCAAAGGCATGAAGTATCGCCTCATCGGCCCATTTCGCGGCGGCCGATCTCTCACTGCAGCCGGCATCCCCGGCGATCCCACCACATATTATTTCGGCGCAACCGGCGGAGGCGTATGGAAATCGACCGACGCCGGCTCAACCTGGTCCCCAATTTTCGACAAAGAGGGAACTGGCCCCATCGGCAGCATCGCCGTAGCAAATTCCGACCGCAACATTATTTACGTCGGAACCGGCGAGGCCTGCATTCGCGGCAACATCTCGCAAGGCGATGGAATTTACAAATCTCTCGACGCGGGCAAGACCTGGAAGAACGTCGGCCTGCACGATAGCCGCGCCGTCGGCAAGCTCATCATTGATCCGGAAAACCCCAATATCGTTTTCGTAGCGGCGCTCGGCCATCCCTATGGACCGAATACCGAACGCGGCGTCTTCCGCACTCAAGATGGCGGCAAGACTTGGGATAAAGTCCTCTACAAAGATGAAAACACCGGCGCAGTCGACATCGCTTTCGATCCGCACAATTCGAATATTGTTTATGCCGCGCTGTGGCAGGTCCGCCGCACTTCCTGGAGTCTCGACGACGGCGGTCCAGGCAGCGGACTTTATCGCTCCAACGATGGCGGCACCACCTGGAAGCGCCTGGAACAACATGGCCTGCCCAATGGCCCCTATGGACGCATCGGCATCGCAGTCGCAGCTAACTCCGATCGCGTCTATGCGCTGATCGAAGCGAAAAACCCGGATGGCGGCCTGTATCGCTCCGATGACGGCGGCGACACCTGGACCTTCGTCAACCCCAATCACAGTTTGTGGCAGCGGCCGTGGTACTACATGCACATCGTTGCCGATCCTAAAAACGAAAACGTCGTTTACATCATGGATGTGGAAACCTACAAGTCCACCGACGGCGGCCATCTCTTCAACAAAGTCAAAGTGCCGCACGGCGATAACCACGGCTTGTGGATCGATCCCAAAGATACGCGCCGGATGATCGCCTCAAACGATGGCGGCGTAACCATCTCGGTCGACGGCGGCACAAGCTGGACTCAGGAAGACAATCAACCGACCGCGCAGTTTTATCACGTGATCACCGACAATGCGACCCCCTATCGGGTCTACGGCTCGCAGCAGGATTCAGGCTCTGTAGGCATCGCCAGCCGCAGCGACGACGGCTCAATCGGCGTCTCCGATTGGTATGACGTAGGCGGCGGTGAAGCCGGCTACATCGCGCCCTATCCTCTGGATCCAGACATCGTCTACGCCGACGACTATCAGGCGACCATCACGCAATACAACCGCCACATCGGCCAGGCCAAATCGATTACCGAACAGCCGGAGCTTTCCGACGCCCACGGCGCCGCCAACCTCGAACACCGCTTTCAGTGGACCGCGCCGCTGATTATTTCTCCGCACGATCCCAACACGATCTATCACGGCGGCGAGCGCCTGTTTAAGACCACGGACGGCGGAGTTCACTGGGAGGCAATCAGTCCCGACCTTACACGCAACGACAAAAGCAAGCAGCACGTCTCCGGTGGTGACATCACGCTTGACGACTCCGGCACCGAATATTACGACACTATCTTCACCGTCGCAGAATCGCCCATCACGCAAGGCGTCATCTGGGTAGGAACCGACGACGGACTGGTTCAGATAACGCGCGACGGAGGCAAAGAGTGGACCAACATCACCCCCAAAAATTTGCCCGAATGGAGCCGCATCAGCCTGATTGAGGCGTCGCCCTTCGACGCAGGCACAGCCTACATGGCCGCCGACCTCCACCAGAGCGACGACCTTCGCCCATACATTTACAAGACCACCGACTACGGCAAGACGTGGACGAAGCTGACCAACGGCATCCCCGAAGGATCATTCGTGCGCGCGGTTCGCGAAGATCCCAAAAAGCGTGGCCTGCTCTATGCGGCGACGGAACGCGGAGTTTACGTTTCGTTCAACGACGGCGCGAACTGGCGTCCGCTCAAACTGAATCTCCCGCCCACCCCGGTGCATGACCTGGTTGTCAAAGATAACGATTTAGTCCTTGCCACGCACGGCCGCGCGTTTTGGATTCTCGATGACATTGGCCCGCTGCGGCAATACAGCGATGACATCGATAAAGACGCGGTTCACCTCTACTTGCCCGATCCCGCCTACCGCATTCAGGCAGGTCGAACCGCCGACGAAGAAGGCGAGCCTCATGCCTCGAAGCGCACCGGCCAAAACCCTCCCGCAGGCGCAGTCGTTTACTTTTATTTGAAAGATGCGCCCAAGGAAGGCACGGATACGAAGCTCGAAATTCTGGATTCATCCGGAAAAACCATCAGAAAATATTCGAGCCTCGAAACCCCACCGCTCGACGAGCCGGCCGGTCCGGATGACAAGAAGCCCGAAAAAGAAATCAAGCCCGAAGCCGGCCTAAACCGTTTTGTGTGGGACCTGCACTGTGAAGAGGCGCACCGCGTCCCCGGCTATTATCTTTGGGAGTACAACGCCGGAGCTGAAGGCCCGGTGGTGCCGCCCGGAAAGTATCAGGTGAAACTGACAGTTGGAACTCAGAGCGAAAGCGCCCCCCTGGAAGTGAAGCTTGATCCGCGGGTCAAGGTCAGCGAAGCCGATCTGCAGCAGCAGTTCGCCATGCAGATGCAGATCCACGATGAACTCAACCGCGTCTACGACACCGTTAATCAGATTCAGGACGTGCGCGCGCAGGTTCTCGGCTTGAAGCGGCGCTTGCCGGAAAATGCCAGCACGAAACCGATTGCCAACTCGGCCGACGATCTGAATAAAAAACTGATTGCCGTGCGCGACCAGTTTGTAAATCTAACCATCAGCGCCAACGAAGACTCGCTTGCTTATCCTCCGCAAATGGATACTAAATGGGCGTTTCTGGCGATGGATCTGGGCACCGCCGACTCCGCTCCCACCGAAGCCGAACAGCAAGAGTTCGATAAGCTGAAGCGCCAAACCGCAGAGACGCTAAGCCAATGGGACAATTTGCAGACCCATGAGCTGGCCGACTTCCGCAAGCTGACGACGGAGAACAGCCTGTCTACGGTCGTCGTGCCGCCGCCGGATCGAGCCGGAGAAGCGGAGAGCGGCGACGAGCACTGAGGAGTAGTCTCAACCACTTTCTGTCATTCGGACGCGCGAGGGGGCCCGGTTAGATCAACCGGCGTTCCAGGGCGTCGAGGGCACACCTCAGGAATTAGGATCGGTCGGTTGTTCTGGGCGAGCCCCAGGGCGCTTCGTGCAGATCGCGCCAGCGTGGAGCGCCTTTAAGGCGCGTCGCCGGAGGCGCCCACAGGCGGCGTGATCTCGAAGACGATGCCCTCGTCGTAACTTCCACCACCCGAGGTGGTGCCGAAGACCTTGCCAGCGCGGAAGAGCACGCCGGCGTAAGGCTGTTCGCCATCCTCACCGTTTGGAAACCTGAAATCGAACCGGTGAAGCACAGATTCGGCCCAGGGGCCGGTCTCCGTTGGCGTGAGCATGAATACCGACCCCATGCCCCCAATGGCGCAGGTTTGGGCTGCGGCATAGAGATCTCCGGCGTCATCGAACACTGCGGGCCCGACGACATAGCAACCGTCCTGGCCGTTCATCCGGTGCAGAATGTTTTCGCCCCAACTGCCGTCGCCCTCTTTTATGAGCTCGGTAACCGCTCCGTACCAGTTCGGACTGCCCCCGTACGCTGTGGTGATATAAAGATTGCCGCTCCTATCCATCGCCAGCGAAGAGGGGTTGGCGCCATCCGTTCCATAGAAGCTGTGAATAATTTTTTCCGTGTAGCCGCCTGCCGAGGGGGGGGCCAATTCGAAAACGGCGCCCTCTCCGTACTCGCCGCCCGAGTAGGCCGCGCCATATAGCCGGCCCTCGCGGTCCATGGCAACGCCACCGGTCGGGATGACCGCACCGGGTCCATTAATGCCGCCCTGGAAAGAGTAGAGGACCGTCTCCGTCCAACCGCTGGTGGAGGGGCTTAACTCGAACACGGTCCCCGCGTTGTTATAGGCTCCGCCCCCGCTCGTTGTGCCGTATAGATTGCCCTCGCGGTCGAAAATGAGGTTGCACTCCGGGCCTCGCCCGTCTTCGGGCCCATTGCCGAAATTGTAGAGAACGGCTTCAGCCCAGGTTCTGTCCTCCGACGGGCTCAGCTCAAAGGCCACTCCACCGCCGTAGGCCCCCCCGGCAAGCGCAGTGCCATATAGGTTTCCATTCCTGTCAAAGACCAGAGCTCCACGAGGGAAGCTGCCGTCGGGCCCGCTGAAACTGTGCAGCACAGTTTCTCGCCAGCCCTCTCCTGAGGGAGACAACTCGAAAACGCAGCCCAGCTTGCTGGCCCCGCCGTTGGCGGTCGCGCCGAAAAGGTTTCCCGCCCCGTCCGAAATCAGCGGCGCAATCGCGTTGTTGCAATCAGTCGACCCCTCAAATGCATACAACACGCGTTCGGGCGACTGCGCGTGCGTGCTGGGTGCGAGTGACATGACCGGAAGACAAACTAAAGCGGCGAGCATCCAAGGGTTTGAAGGGCGCATGCTTCACCTCGTGGGACAGCTTAAGGTTCCCTCGCGGCAGCAATGGCGGGAGGGTCTGCCAGC
>CAWAQC010000009.1:0-35015 GCA_963784095.1 uncultured Acidobacteriaceae bacterium | reverse complement strand
CTTAAAAGGGCATTGCTCTACCACCTGAGCTACGCGCCCACATTTCTGAATGTAACATAATCGAGAAAACCCATATTTGTCGCGGAACGTATTCCTTTGCCTTTTGGTGGCGGCACGCTTCGTAATTTGTCAGCGAAATTAGTTTCTCTGCACTCGGTCTACGGCGGAGGGGGTTCCGGAGTTGAGAGCGGAATTCACAATCTTCGGATGCTGCCCCGACTGAACGGTAAGAAGCACTCCTGCAGCAACAAATATCACTCCCAGCCAACGCTTCCAGTGAACGTGTTCGCCTAGCAGGAAGCGGGCTCCGAGGGTATCCACGATAAATCCCAGTGCGGTCGCCGGGACGGCATAGCTGAGTTGCGCCACCGATAACAATCCTAAAAGGGCAAAGAATGCGATCGCATCGCATAGGGCGCCAAAGATGACTAGCCGATGGGTAAAGATATACCGGATCGTGTGGGCCAGGCCGGAAGGCCGCAGTTCATCGAGGTGCTCGCCGCCTTGCGACATGCCCTTGGCGCAGAGAATATCTCCCAATGATCCGGCAACGACCGTGATAAGGATGAGCAGCCACTTGGTCATCAACCCACCTCGTCTGGCTCGCCCACCGTATGGGTCGGCGTCTTCGCGATTAGGGCGACACCTACGGATATGAGCACCACTCCAAACCAGCGCGCGGTCACCACCTGCTCGTGAAGGATGAACCTGCTGAGGATGGTCGTCACGATGTATGAGGCGGCAATGAGAGGAACGACATAACTGAGATCAGCCCAGCTGAACAGTGAAAGCTGAGCCAGCGCATAGATCAGGCTGGTCACCACGCCGGGCAACACGAAAGGATTCGCAACCAGCAAAAACAAGTAATGCAGAAAATGCGTTTGAGTGAAGTCCGGCATTCGCGACATGCCGAGCGAAAGCAGCAGGTTGCCAAAGCTATTGGTGAGGACGGCGACGGCGATAAAGGTTCCGGTTTTGAGAGCTGAAGCCGGTTTTAGTGCCCCTGACGTTTCAACACCAGTCCTCCAGAACTGTCTTGCACTACCATCCCGTTTTTTTGAAGAAACTAATGCCGCTCTGTTCAACCCGATGTATCATCCTCCCTCGCTTTGGGTGCGTTTCGGAAGATAAGGGAGGTCTGTATTTTGATGTATCTGGGCGGGGATGGCAACTGAGACTCATCAGTGGCGGGTTAATTCCCCTTCCATTTTTGCCAGTGATGGTGACGAAGCGAATGACTCCCTGACTGTCTTCGAACACCAGTCCAGTTCCTTTGGGATTTACAACGGCTGCCCCGAGATGACCGTATGATTTTGGAATGCCTCCGTGTGTTGGGGCGTTTGATCGTAGCGTGCCAGTTCCCCCTCTTTCATGCCCGGTCATGCTGACAAAGCGAATCACACCTTCGCCATCTTCGAAGATGCAGCCGCTACGAATGTGAACCTTAATCGCCGTTACCAGTGAACCATAAATTTCGGCACGTTGCCGTGCGCGGGAACGTAGGTTTCCGCCGAAATTTCCTGGGCAGCGGCATGAACCACACTCGCGTTCCTCGATCCATACGCGTCACCTGCGACGACAAGCGCCGCGCTGGCCAAGACAAGAAAAAATGTCTTCTGCATCGATAATGCCCCTCTTTTACGGAATGAAATAAATAAGTAATGAACAACTTCGCGGCCAATGTTCAGGGCTCGACCAGGATCTTGTGCATCATGCCCATATCTTCATGCAGCAGGATGTGGCAGTGAAATACAAACGTGCCCGCGATGGTTGGATCGCGGAAACCCATGCGGACCGTCACACTGTGATACGGACCTTTTCCTGACCAGTAGGGAATCTCGATGGTATCGCGGAGATCCTGATTCTTGACCGGTCTGCCATCAACTTCAAGCGTCATCGAATGGATCTGATGGATGTGAAACGCATGTCTCGAGAGTTCGGTTCTCGATCGTCCAGTCTTCCACCGCTCCCACCTTGGTGGTGATTACCGGCTTTTCGTTGGGTTCGAAAACCTTCTGCTTTTGTAATTCCACTGTGATGTAAAACTGAATCGGCCCATTCGTTCCACCGAACTCTTCCGAGAAGAAGAGTTTGCGATTGGCGGTCACAGTCGCATGACTCAAACTGGAAAACTTCAGGGTTGCTGGAGAAATGCTGGCGCTTCCGCTCGGCGGCTTCACTTGCGCTTGGTTATTGGCGGCGCTGTTGCCGACTTGAATGTTGCCCAGTATTTGCTCAAAATCCGGGTTCCCTGTGGGACCGGTTGAATAGAACAGCGAGAGAAATTGTGCGCTGGCGCCCGCGGTAGGCGCTTGCACAATAAATTCAGCGCGCCCCGCCGGCGGAATCAATATCGTCTGTTGAATACGCGGAGTCGCCAGAGGATAACCATCGAGCGCGATTAGCTCCAATGGTTGCGGCACGCCATTACTCACGACTTGCAAGGGCAGGAATTCCTGCAGGGTAGCGTTCGCGACCCGCCAGAATACCTATCGCCAGGTTTCATCTCGATGATGGGAGCCGAAGGCGTTTCAGGAGCGACGGCCAGATGGAAATTCAGAGTCAGTTCATACGGGCCCGGAACCCACGGGACGAGATATTGCTGGCGCACGACGAACACGCGCTGCGTAAGCCCAGTCACCTCCGGACGAAACTTTTCCATGCCCTCAACGATCAACGCGCCAGCGGCCCCTCCGTTGACCTGAAACTCAGTGAAGCCATGAACGTGCGGATGGTACCAATAGAGACCGGGGGGTTCGTCGTCCGGAATCTTCATTTTGTATTGAAAGCCGGGTGAGCCGGGCTGAATCAAAGTTGTGAGCACATCATCCTGATGGCAGGTGGGTGGAACGTTCATGCCATGAAAGTGAACGTTGGTCGACTGCAGTGTTGCAGCTCCACCGTCGCCGCAAGGGGTGCCCGCTGGGGCTGCCATATCCATGCCGCTGTTCGAAGGAGAACTGTCGGGTCGAATGCTATCTTTGATTTTTAAAAGCAGTTCGTCACCCTGGTTCACGCGAAGCGTCGGCGCCTCTACCACCCCCGTAGAAGTTTGATATTTGTAGCAATAATGGGTGTAGCCGAATTGATCGACCGAGTAGCCCATATCCAAATTGGCAGCGAGAACACCATTTTGCGAAGAGAGGGTTAATGCGTCCTGCACTACGGTGCCGCTGGGTGGGCGTGCCGGACATTGCGCGGAGGCTTCAGAGACAGCAAGCAGCCGATTGCCAAGCTAAGCAGAAATTTAAAAATGCGCTGCATTCGACTCCTAATTGCCTAACTAATCGTTGTTACCTCGCCAGTTTTCATTAATTAGCTAACCGTTCACAGCGGTTTCTGCCCTCAAAAAGAATTCGGCGGAAAACTCCCAATCGACAACAACCCCGGACTATTCGGATCGTTCACGGGCGACCAGGACAATTCATTCAGCGTGCATGCGCCTCCGCTCGAGCCTACTGCAATCATCCCGATGTAGGAAGTAGGTCCGAACTCGGCGACGTAAATGACGTCCCCGGTACCAGTGTTGCTGCCGAGAGCCAGCCCAGCGGCATAAGACCAGACGGGACCGTAGCCTCGAAGCTTTCCTGAAGTGCATCCTGGCGAAAGCTTTCCAGTCGAGTTATTAAAGAACGATGCGCTGATGCTGTCCCCTGCAGTATTGCTGATGTAGAGCAAACTCTCATCTGGACTGAGCAGGATATTGCTCGAGCTAATCGCCGGTCCCAAAAGATAGACAGAGGTCTTGGTTAACTTGCCTGATGCAATCGCGGAAATTTCAACCACGGTCGAAGTCGCAGTATCGCCGAAAAGCGCGTAGCGCCCGTTTTTTGTGATTTCCACACTGTTGGGATAACTCGCACCTTGCGAGCTTAAATAACCGGTCGAGTTTTGTTCATCCCCGTTCGAGACCGGCGTGCCCGATGAAACGTCGAGCGATTCGATCGATCCATCGCCGTAGGTTACGACCATCATGTTGCCGTGCACGGCCATGCCATCGATGAACCCGCCTTGCAGTCCGGCGACAGAAACATCATTCACAAATGTGAGGCTGCAACCTGCCTGCAGTTGAAAGGTACCGATGGTATTTGAACTCGTAAAACTAGCGTACAAATATTGTCCGTCCAGGGCCAGTCCGATGCCGTTTGCGCTGCCGGAATCGGTTGGAGAACCGGAAGAGCTGCCGCCGAGGGTGAAGGTATTCACATCAATTCCAACGATATCGCCAGTGAGTGCGTTCGAGGCATAAACACATTGCTGCGCATCACTGTCGAGCGCGGCGACGCGGTAGCTTGAAAAAAAACCTCCCGCTATGCCCGCGCCTTCGGTTGGCACCTGCTCATCGAGGTGAAGAAGACCGTCTGCAGTGATGAGGTAAAAAGTGATGCCGTTGGAGAGAGTTCTATCGTCATTGGTAATGAGATAGTGAGGCTGGGTCGCTGCAGAGGCAAAAGCAGGTAACACGCAAATCCAGATCAGCGCCGCTGCGCAGCGCTGCTTCCAAAAACCAATCCAGATTCGCATAATTCCCCAGGGTCGCTGCCAAGAAATACCGGACTAAACCACGCCGAACTAGGCTTTTTTGAAGTTAAACACAGGTGCAGGAGCGCTTCAATCTCAATCTGTCGTTTGTGTAGGGAATAAAGTCTCCTGACGAAAGTGTTCATGGTTGGCAGGAGCGATGTTGGAGAAAAACTTCCGCTTGCAATCCAGTGCCGTGCAGCAACTTGCTTGAATGTTAAGAGTGCCTGGGCGCCAAGTCGAGCGAGATCATTCCTCCGTCGGTTGCTGCAAGGCCGATGCCGCTTGAATTCCGGTCGCCACTTCGGGAATGACGCCCATCCGGACATAAATTGGACGGACGACCCGGCGCAGAACCGGAAGTTGCGATGCAAATAGGCCGGCGCCAGCAATGCAAATTGCGCCGCCGATCATCAGCGTCAAGGGGGCGCCGATGCGGCTCGCAGCCGCGCCAGCGATCAGGCTGCCAAACGGCGCCACTCCCTGAAAAGCTATCGAATAGAAGCTCATCACTCGCCCGCGTTTCTTGTCTTCCACAATGGTCTGGAGGATGGTGTTGCTGGAGGCCATTTGCTGCATGAAGCAGAATCCGGTGACGACCAGCAGCAACATGGAGAGCCATTGATGCTGCGACAATGAGAACGCGATCAGGGAAGCGCCGAAACCCGCGGCGGTCATGGGAATCACGCGGCCCAGTCCCAGGACGCTGCGGCGGGCCGCGAGCCTAACAGCCCCGATCAGCGCCCCAACGCCGGTGGCGCCCATCAGGAATCCCAGAGTATGCGCTCCGCCGTGCAGAATGCGCCCTGCAAAAATAGGCATCAGCGTTGTGTATGGCATTCCAACCAGACTGATCAGCGCTAGCAGTAGCAGGATCCACCAAATGGGACGAAATCCACGAATATAAGTCCAACCTTCGCTCAATTCGGAAAGGACGCTGCCGTGCACGCGCTCACGCTGGCGAGCGGTGACGACCATAGCCAGCAACGAAGCAATGACAGCCAGATAACTAATGCCGTCAACCAAAAAGCAGTATCCCTCGCCGACAAGTGCGATTATGATGCCCGCGATTGACGGGCCGATGAGGCGGGCAGCATTCACCAGAGAGGAGTTCAAAGCAATGGCATTTCCAAGATCTTCCGGCTGTTCCACCATCTCAATGACGAAGGCTTGTCGAGCCGGCATATCAAAGGCATTCACCGCTCCCTGAAACAGATTCAGCAGAATGACCTCATTCACGGTGATTATTTTCGCCAGGGCGAGCGCGGCGAGGCCGAACGACTGCAGCATGGAAAGTGTCTGCGTAACCAGCAAGACTCGGTGCCGGTTCCAGCGATCGACCCAGACACCCGCGAACGGCCCCAGGAACAAAACCGGAATCTGCCCAGCGAAGCTGACCAGTCCGAGAAGGAATGCCGATCCGGTAAGACGGTACACCAGCCAGCCGGTCGCGACACGGGTCATCCACGTGCCGATCAGCGAAATGCCTTGTCCGCCGAAGAACAGACGATAGTTTCTGTGCCGCAGGGCGCGCACTACAAGGCGCCAATTGGTTTCCTTTCGCCCTGTTTGCGGCATCTTTCGATCAGTTCTCCGGAATCGGTGAAAACCCGCAGCGGACGGGCGTGAACCATCTCGCGCTGCGCCCGCGTCTTGTGTTGGGATGCTTTAGGGCCGAACACTGGTGGGCGTATAATTTTGCCACAGCCGCTATCTTTTTTGCTCAAGTGTGCACGAGGATTCTCGTGTCTCCGATAATCTGGAGTACATCAATTTCAACCAGAATATTGAAGGGATGGCGACTGCAGTTTGTTGCGGAGGTTTCCAATGAGTGACCGGCGCTCAAAAGCCGGAAATCCCGAAGAAGAAGGCCGCGACTCTGGCGTGTCGCGCCGTGACTTTCTCAAGATCTCGGGGATCGCGGCAGCGATCCCGATCGTTACCGGCCCAAAGATCGTCATGGCTGCCGGCGAGGAAATTCCGGTACATGGGCCGGGCAAAGTTGAAATGGAGTTCAGCATCAACGGCAAGGCATACGCGGCGAAGCTCGAACCACGCGTGACTTTGTTGGACGCTCTCCGTGATGAGTTCGAGATCACCGGAGCGAAGCGGGTCTGCGACCGGGGTGAGTGCGGCGCTTGCACGATACTGATGAATGGCAAGATCGTCTACGCTTGCTCCGTGCTTGCGATCGAAGCCCGGCATAAGCCGATTGTTACGGTCGAATCGCTGATGCGAGATGGCAAGTTGCATCCCATCCAGCAAGCTTTTGTTGATCACGATGCTTCGCAGTGCGGCTTCTGCACTCCCGGTTTCGTCCTCGCCTGCAAAGCATTGCTCGATCGGAACCCAAGTCCTACGCCAGAGGACATTCGCTGCGGCTTGAGCGGAAATCTGTGCCGTTGCGGAACCTATGATGGAATTCGTAAGGCCATCGAGCAGGTTGCGGAAAAGGGAGCATAGGATGCCGAACTTTCCAAGGCCTGACTATGCATGGCCTAAAGAAAATCAACGCACGCTGATTGGCAAACGCGTGGCACGCGTGGATTCTCCGGTCAAGGTGTCAGGGCAGGCAAAATACACCTACGATACGCACCGGCCGGGAATGTTGTACGGCAAAGTCTTGCGCTGTCCGTACGCGCACGCGAAGGTTGTCAGCATTGACATCGGAATCGCCGAGAAGATGCACGGAGTGAAGGCGGTGCAGATCGTCCAGGGGCCGGGGTCGACAATCTATTGGGAGGGAGACGAAATCGTTGCCGTGGCGGCGATCGATGAACGTACAGCTGAAGATGCGATTCGCGCGATCAAAGTGCGGTTCCAGCAACTCGAGCATTTGGTCAGCGACGCTGAGCCCCCGAAGAACCTTGCGAAAGGCCAAGGTCCGCTGGGCATGGATGACGTCGATGACATGCTCGATAACCAGGTTCCAAGCGAGAAGATTGCGAACCAGATCCGGCAGTACGGCATTACCGAAAAAGCGAGCGAAGACAATCTGGAACAACTGAAGGCTGATGGCGCCACCGACGATGTGCTAAACGCGATTCAAGCAGCTGCGGTTCATCCCGGCTCGGCGCAACGGCCGAAATCGAATTACCAAAGAACGGCTGCCGAAGTTTTCGGCGACCCGGACCAAGCTTTCAAAGATGCGGAGGTCATTTCGGAAGGTCTCTACGGCGTTCCGGTGATCACCCATTGCTGCATGGAAACACACGGTTCGATTTCAGAATGGACCGATGAGAACCATTTGCTCACGCACATCTCCACACAGAATCTCTCAGGCATCCCTGGGCAAATGGCGGAAGCGCTGAAAATTCCCGCCACAAACATCCGCGTCCATCAAGATCATCTTGGAGGAGGTTTCGGCAGCAAGTTCGCGCCTGACCGCTGGGGAATCTTCACCGCACAACTATCCAAGAAGGCGGGCGGAAAGCCGGTGCGCTTCATGCTCGAGCGCAACGCGGAGCTCAAAGTCGCAGGAGCTCGGTCTTCCGCTTTCGCGCGAGTGAAGGTCGGGGCAAAGAGAGATGGAAAGCTTCTTGCCTGGCAATCAGATTCGTGGGGCACTGGCGGACCCGGCGGCGGAGGCATGCCACCGGTCCCTTATATCTTTAACGTTCCCAATCAGCGCACGCAACACACCGCTATTCGCAACAATATCGGCCCGGCGCGGGCATGGCGGGCTCCGAACCACCCGCAAGCCGCTGTGCTCACGATGTGTGCGCTGGACGATCTCGCGGCCACGCTGCAAATGGATCCTCTGGAATTCTTCATCCGAAACATCGATCTCGCCGGGCCGCGACACAACATCTACCGCGAGGAATTGGCTATTGCATCCCAGTTGATGGACTGGAAAAGCAAATGGCGACCGCGCCGGCAGATTTCCCCTGGTGAGATTGTTCGTGGAGTTGGGCTTTCCATTCACACCTGGGGCGGCCGCGGCCACGGCAGCGATTGCGATCTCACGATTCAACCAGACGGCTCGGTCGATCTGAAAATGGCCTCGCAGGATGTGGGTACGGGAACACGCACCTGCATCCTTATGGTAGCTGCGGAGACACTGGGCATTCCCATGGATGCAATTCGTTTGCAGATCGGCGATACCAACTTTCCGCCTTCGGGTGGGTCGGGAGGATCAAGCACAATTGGCGGAATTACTTCATCCACGCGCCGTGCCGCTATCGATGCGCGGGATGCGCTATTGGCAAAAGTTGCAACTGCTATGAACGTTCAGCCCGAAGAGTTAGAGTGCCTGGATGGAATGATAAGTGTGCGTGGCGATTCTTCGCGATCACTGGGCTGGAAGCAAGCTTGCTCCAAGCTGGGAGCCATGCCGCTCACGCTGCGTGGGAAGCACCCAGACATTAATAGACCGCCCGACCTTACCAACAGCGGCGTTGGCGGCGTGCAGATGGCTGAGGTCGAGGTCGACGGAGACACGGGCATTGTCAAAGTCAAGAAAATGGTTGCGGTTCAGGATTGCGGGCTGGTGATCAATCTAAAAACGGCCGAGAGCCAAGTCTCTGGCGCGCTGATCATGGGCATCAGCTACTCGTTATTTGAAGAAAAGATCATGGACCCGAGCACAGGCCGCATGCTGAACGCGAACATGGAGTTCTATCGTCTGGCGGGACTGAACGACATTCCTGAGCTTGTGGTTCACATGATGACAGGCCAAGGTTACGACGAACGTGGCGTGATCGGACTCGGCGAACCTCCGGTGATTTCTCCGGGGGCCGCGATCTCGAATGCTGTAGCGAATGCGATTGGAGTGCGCGTGCCCTGTCTTCCGCTGACTCCCGACCGCGTTCTGGCCGCGCTTGAGCGAAGGGCAGGCGCCTGATGCGAGCCTTCGAATATGTCAGCCCGAACAATAAGGCGCAAGCTATGAGCTTGCTGGCAACGAGCTGGGATAAGACGGAAATCATTGCCGGCGGCACGGATTTATTGGCGTTAATGAAAGATCATATCGTTTCTCCGCAGCGCTTGATCAATCTTAAAGACATCAAGGAGCTGCGCGGCGTCTATGCCAATGCTCAAGGCATGCGAATCGGTGCGCTGACCACGCTGGATGAACTGGCCAACGATGCCGCAATCAAGAAAAATTATCCCGCATTCGCGGAAGCGCTGATGGAGGTCGCGAGCCCGCAGATTCGAAATCAGGCTACGCTGGGAGGTAATCTTTGCCAACGCCCGCGCTGCTGGTACTTCCGCAACGGATTCGGACTGTTGCCAAAGGATGAGAGCGGCAAAGAATTGGTGATGGTGGGCGAGAACCGGTATCACGCAATTCTCGGCAACAGCGGGCCGGCAAAGTTTGTCAGCCCTTCGACAATTGCTCCGATTCTCATCGCCTACGGAGCGAGCCTGCGGATTGAAGGCCGCGGGGGCAAGCGTGAACTGCCGCTGGAGAAGTTTTTTGTGATCCCGAATGCAGAAGGCCAGCGCGAGCACGACTTGCTGCCGGATGAGATTGTCACAGAGTTGATTTTGCCGCCTGCTCCGAACATATATGCCGCGCACTACGAAATCCGCCAGAAAGCAGCCTTTGATTGGCCATTGGCGGTCGTGGCCGTCGCGCTCAAAATGGACAGCTCAAGTGTGCGATCAGTTCGCATTGTATTAGGACACGTCGCGCCCGTGCCCTGGCGATCTCCGGAAGCGGAGAGCGTACTGGCGGCACGACAGGTGAACCCAGACACGGCCCAAAAAGCTGCAGGAATCGCGGTTGCTGGCGCACATCCCCTCCGTGGCAACGCCTACAAGGTTCAGTTGGCGTGTGTTGCCGTAAGGCGAGCCATCTTGAAGGCCGCTGGAGGTACAGTATGATCCGCGAATCGGAGCGCTTCAACATTCATCATCCCAACCTCTGCCCTGCCCTGCGCTGGAAAGGTCAGTTCATTTTGGCTGAGCCGGATCCAACCGTGCCAGCCTGCAATGATGGCCTCTTCTGGTGCCTTCACAGCCAGACCTGCATCGGTCCCGATGGTGAACTTGCCGAGCCCGGCAATTGCAGCTCGAAATCCCGCGTCTGTCACGGAACGGGAAAATGCGGGTAGGCCGAGAACTCCCAGTTGAGTAAAAGATACAAATTCACAGGACTCCAACCCCAGTCGGTGGAATAGAATAGCAAATTCGCCCACTACCCTATGAGCATTCCAACCGAACGGTGGAAAGAATGGGAAGGCAGGCTCGTCGATGGGCAATTCGCGCTTCGAAAGTGGTTGGGCGGCTCCGATCACAGCGCGGTTTTTCTTACCGAATGCAGCACGGCGAATGCTGCGCAAAGCGTCGTAAAGCTCATTACCGCTGAAGGCTCTGACGCGGGGCTCGACGCAAACGTGCAACTTTTGCTATGGGCAGAAACAGCGAAGCTTTTGCATCCGCAATTGATTCGGCTATACACGCATGGCCGCTGCACAATCGACGAGACGCAACTCCTCTATGTTGTGATGGAGTACGCTGAGGAGAATCTGGCCGAGATCATTCCAGTGCGTCCGCTTTCGGGCGCCGAAGCTCTGGAAGTGCTTTCGCCTGCAACCGAAGCGCTGGCTTTTCTGCACCGCTCCGGTTTTGTGCACAGCTGCATCAAGCCCTCGAACATCGTGGCGGTGGGCAATCAGTTGAAGCTCTCTTCGGATAGACTTCGTAACTCGGCGCAGGCGCGCCCTACCAAGTCGATATCTTTGTATGAGGCACGCGAAGTCGCGATATCTGGATTCACCCCAGCTGCAGACATCTGGTCGCTCGGAGCAACGCTGATTTCAGTCCTGACACAGAAGGAACCAGCCCAAAGAGGGCCGCGAATGGACACGATGGATCAGGCGCACGATGCCGCAATACAGGGAGCTCCTGAACGGTTGAAAAGCATCCTGCGGCAGTGCATGCAACTTGATCCTGCCAAACGTCCAACTGCTGATGCGATTCTGCATGAACTCTCGGGTCAGAAAACCGACGGCCAAGCCAGCGCAATTCGGACTGTAGATACGAATGTGCGTCGACGCCGGCCGGGCCGCAGGATTGTGCTGCCTGTCGTCGTGCTTGCGGCAGTGCTTCTCGCGGTGCTGATCGCCAGCAAGTTTATGGGGCACCAACCGTCCGCTACCGTCTCAGAGGCTCCGCCTCAGAATTTTCAGGCTGATAACCAGACTGCAAGATCTTCCACCGAGCCGGCACCGAATGCTTCGACTCAGGCAGGCGCGCCTCAGACTGGGGTAGTGCGCGGCAGTGTTTTGAATCGGGTGATGCCAGACGTTTCGCGGAACGCGCTGCACACGATCAAAGGCCGGATCAAGGTGAGCGTGGAAGTCGCCGTCGACACTTCAGGAAAAGTAACTGGCGCAAGTTTAGCCACTTCCGGCCCCAGCAGATATTTTTCCACTCGCTCGCTGATCGCCGCTCGGCAATGGAGGTTCAGCCCGGCACAGCGAAACGGAGAGCCTACTGCCAGCGAATGGATCTTACGTTTTCAGTTTGGCCGCGGCTCTGCCGAAGTGTTTCCAACTGAACTGAAACCTTAGCCCTACTCTCCAGCTTCACTTTCCTGCCTTATTTTGCTTATGCAATTTCCAAACGATCTGCCGCAACATGCCAAGGAGAAATTCTGCATCGCCGCTGTGCAGTCGAAGGCGGAAAGCCATGCGCCGAACCGCTGCTTGAAAGGTATCAGAGGTATTCAGTTTGGGATAATCACTGGCTTCCAAAGCCGCGAGCAGCGTCTCATAAATTCGCTCGACCTCGGCAGCGGAGGCGCCCATGTGAGGCTCTGGTTCTGCCGCTGCAGGGCTGCTATCCCGCGTTAACTCATAAAGACAGATCGCGACCGCCTGTCCCAGGTTCATTGAAAGATGTTCTTCGCGAGTGGGAATGTGCATGAGCCAATGGCAATGGCTCATATCTCTATTCGAAAGGCCGAATTTTTCCGATCCGAATAACAAGGCACACGAAGCTGATCTCAGGTGCGCGCGAATCTGCGGCGTTGCTTGCGGCAAGGACTGCACTGAATGCTGCAGGTCGCGATGCCCGATCGCGGTGGTTCCGATGACAAGCGAGCAGTCAGCTACTGCCTCAGCGACGGTTTCAAACATTTGGGCTTTTTCTAAAATGCCGCCTGCCTTCACTGCGGAGCGAGCACCCTGAAAAGCGACCTCATAGGGATTTACCACCCGGAGGCAGAAAAATCCGAAGTTGCTCATGGCGCGGGCGGCTGCACCGATATTAAGGGGGTTGCGCACGTCGACCAACACAACCCGCAGACGATCGAGTTCCTCTGCAATGGGCATGGGTTTCTATTCTACGGCAGCGATTGGCGAGAATCGCTGGTCACGGCTATCGTTGGCGGCGCACCAGGATCGGCCGAGTAATATGCAAATCTCATGCTGTGCAAGTCTTTGCCCCGGAATCTGACCTCCCAGGCAGACAGATGTAAAAAATTTGTCAAAGCTGCGGCGAAGCGCTGCAAATGGGTAGAAAGTTGATAAGCTTCAGGGGTCGTAACAACCGGTTGCGCGGAAGTCCAGCCGAATCGAACGCATTCACAACCGGCGAGCCAGTGAGGATTTTATGGGTCAGATGTCTAGTCCAATCGGCGCTGTTAGATTGTCCGATGCTGTGCCTCCCACATTGCCATCCGGAAGAATTCTAGTGGTGGAAGACGATCCCGCCGTACAGAAGGCGCTGAAGCGGCTTTTCGAGGCCGAGGGTTACATGGTTGAGGTTCAATCCAACGGACAGGCCGCGATCGAAAGTTTTCAGGCCGCGCCGCCGGCCGTGATTATTCTTGACCTGCGACTGCCAAAGCTCTCCGGCAGCGATGTTTGCAAGACGATTAAAGCGCAGGCGCCAACAACCCCCATTGTCGTGCTGAGCGCCACGAGCGATGTCTCCGATAAAGTGCTGTTGCTCGAATTAGGCGCTGACGATTATGTCACCAAACCTTTCAGTCCCAGAGAATTGCTGGCCCGCGTGCGCGCTGCGCTGCGGCACGCTTCCCGGACGGCCAATGTCAGCCGTATTGTTTTTGATGGCATCACTGTCGACGTCAGGAAGATGGAAGTGCAGCGTGATGGCAAGGTGGTCGTGCTTACCGCCCAGGAATTTAAGACCTTGCAATTTCTGGTGCAGAATGCTGACCGGGTGATCAGCCGCGATGAACTGCTGAATGAAGTTTGGGGATATCAAAACTATCCCTCTACGCGCACAGTGGACAACCACATCTTGAAGCTGCGCCAAAAGTTGGAACGCGATCCGGGCAGTCCAGTACACTTCCGCACCGTGCATGGAATGGGCTATAAGTTCGTACCCTGAAACCCCCGTGTTCTCCTCATCCGAACGCGCCCCGATAACTGCTTCACGCTACTCCGGGAATGCTTTGTTGCCCCGAATGCGCCTGCGCACACGGTTTCTGCTGTCAATGGTATTGATTACGTTCGGTCTGACGGCTCTGAGCCTGTTGGTGGTACGGCACAGCGTGCGGGCTCACGTTCGCGAAGGGATCGCGCAGGATCTGCGGAACTCGGTTACGACATTTCAAAATTTTCAGCGGGACCGCGAAATCATGCTGACGCATGCCGCGGAATTGGTGGCCTATCTTCCCATCACGCGAGCCATCATGACCGCTCCCGATCCAGCAACCATACAGGATGCGTCCAAAGATTTATGGCCGTTGACCGGCAGCGATCTGCTCGTACTGACTGACCGCAACGGCAAAGTGGTTGCCTTTCATTCGAAGCCGCAAGGCTTAACCCCGGAGACGGCGCAGAAATATTTCGACGAGCCGCTTAACAGCGAAGATAGCAGTCACTGGTGGTTTGGTGCTCATCATCTCTATCAGACATTTGTACAACCGATTTACTTCGGTTCTAAAGCCGAGGGACGGCTGCTCGGTTTTCTGATCATTGGTTCTGAAATCGATAACCGGTTCGCCCGTGAGATAAGCAAAGTTTCAGCCAGCCAGGTGGCTTTTTCTTACGGCGACGAAATCGTGGCCACCACCTTGACCACTGGCCAAGCGCAAGATCCGGCGGTGCGGGCGCTTGCGGCCGGACCCTCTCAGAGCGCGGCCCGTGATGTTGAAATCGGCGAGGAAGCTTTCATAGCGACTTCGCTGGATCTTTCCGGGCGGCAGGAGACTCCGGTCCATCTGATCGTGTTGGGATCGTACGATCAGGCTGCAAAGTTTCTCGACACTCTGAATCGCCTGCTTCTCCTGCTTGGCTTTACTGCGGTGCTGCTGGGCAGCGGTCTGGTGTTTCTCATTTCCTACACCTTCACGCGTCCGCTGGCCACGCTGGTAGAGGGCGTACGTGCGTTGGAGCACGGAGATTTCGATCATCCTCTTGATCCGAGAGGGAGTGACGAAGTCGCCGAGCTGACCTCCGCCTTCGATCGAATGCGAGCCAGTTTGCGCAAAACCCAGGAGGCTTTGCTGGAGTCTGAACAGTTAGCGACGATCGGACGCATGGCCAGCTCGATTTCACACGACCTGCGTCACTCGCTGGCTGCCGTAGTGGCAAATTCCGAGTTCCTCTGTGATAGCCGCCTCACTTCAGGTCAACGTGAGGAGTTGTACCAGGAAGTCAGGACCGGAGTGAATCAGATGACTGACCTGATCGATTCCCTTCTCGAGTTTGCACGCACTCGCGAGTCTTTGAACCCGGCGTATGGCAACTTGGTTGAAACCGTGCAACGGGCAATGCAGGCAGTGCGCTTGCATCCGCGGCATCAGGGAACGCGCATCGAGATCGTTAGCAATGCGCAAAGCATGGCCTGGTTCGACGGGCGCAAGCTGGAGCGCGCCCTGTACAACCTGCTGTTGAATGCCTGCGAGGCTGCTCCGGGCAACGAAGGCAGGGTTCAAGTCAGCATCGAGCGCAACGATTCGTTTGTGGAGATTGCGGTCTCTGACAATGGACCGGGCATCGCCGAAGAAATTCGCGACCGGCTCTTTCATCCATTTGTGAGTTCCGGCAAGGAGAACGGAACGGGACTTGGTCTTACTGTGGTGCAGAAAATTGTGCAGGACCACGGCGGCCGGGTTGCGATGGAGCGCACTGCGGACCGTCGCACTATCTTTCGCATCACCATTCCCGCGATCTCTCCAGAGGGCGCGCACGATGCCGAAAACAGCAACAGTGAGGTGCCCGGTACTCCAGTTTTGCGCGTAGACAGCAATCGAGTGAGTTGAAAATGAATTCGGCATTCGGGAGCGTGGGTTTCTGAATTTGCCCTGGCTCGACTCTCCCATACGAGTTTTGTGCAGGAGGACGTGTGAGAAACCCTGAAATTCTTGCGCTGCAGAGACATTCGTTCCCCAGATTTGTCATGGCAATAGTTGCTCTTGCCCTGCTTCTCAGCTGCTGCGTTGCCCAGGAAAAAGCGCCGGCACAAGGGGCGCAAGATGCCCCCTTGCGCGAGTTAGGTTCTCAGGTACAGGAATTGCGGGCAACCATCGAACAGATGCGAAGTGAAAATGCCCAATCGCGCGCTGAAATGCAAGAGTTACGCCAGGAGTTGCAAGAAACGCGCACGCTGCTGACGACGCTCGCGTCTGGCAACGCGGGCCACGCGCCAGCTCCACCAATCGAGCCCGCACCGCCCAGCAACAATTCCAGTCAGGAAACGAGCGGTGCAAGCAGTGGTCAGAATGCGTCTGCTGCCGAACGGAATGCGGATTTGGCGAGCCGGGTTCAGAAACTCGAAGAATCCACTCAGTTACTCGGATCAAAGATCAACGAGCAATACCAGACCAAGGTCGAGACAGCTGCCAAGTACCGTGCGCGACTTTCCGGCATCGTGCTGATGAATACGTTTCATAACGTGGGCGCCTCCGACAATCTGGATTTGCCGGATTTTGCCGTTCCGGTTGCGTCCGGGTCTTCAGGATCCAGTTTCGGAGCGACCTTGCGGCAGACTGAAATTGGCTTGGAGATGTTTGGACCTACTCTGTTAGGCGCAAAGACTTCAGGAAATGTAGTGTTCGATTTTGCCGGCGGATTTCCCTCGACGCCGAACGGGGTTAACTTTGGCATTGCGCGCATGCAGACCGCCAGCGTGCGCCTCGATTGGCAGCACACCGCGGTGATTGCCGGAGCGGATTCCCTTTTTATCTCTCCGCTTTCTCCGACCTCTTTTGCTTCGCTGGCAGTTCCAGCTTTTGCCTATGCCGGAAATCTGTGGGGCTGGACGCCGCAAGTTCGCGTGGAGCATCAGTTCGAAGTCACCGGGCAACAAACGCTCACGCTGCAGGCGGGAATTCTGGACAATCTGGATTGGGAGTTCCCCGGTTATCAGGATTACCGGGCCGCGCAGGCTGGTGAACAATCGGGACAGCCGGCGTACGCAATTCGCACCGCGTGGTCGCGGCCGGTATTCGATCATCCGTTAAGCATTGGCGCGGCCGGCTACTTTGGCCGGCAGGATTGGTCGTGGGACCGCTATGTAGACGCCTGGGGCGGTATGACGGATTGGAGAATTCCCATCACGCGCCGCTTAGGCCTATCCGGCGAATTTTACCGTGGACGCGGGATCGGAGGACTGGGAGCGGGCATCGGACGAGCGGTTCTGTTCGGCGGGAATCCCTCTTATTCCACGACCAGCATTCGCGGACTCGATTCGGCCGGCGGATGGAGTCAGCTCAAATTGCAGCTGACTTCGAAGATTGAAGTCAACGGAGTATTTTCCGAGGATGACGCATTCACCAGCGACATACGCGGCTTTGCCAGCAATGCAAATAATTTTGGAACGATCCTCGGCCGCAATCGCGGCCAGCTCGGCAACATCATTTACCGGCCGCGTTCGGACTTGCTCCTTGCCGCCGAATTCAGACGTCTGCACACCTTCCCCGTCTACAGTTCCGCAAGCAGCACGAATCAGATTAATCTTTCGATGGGAGTACTGTTTTGAAAAAGCACTGCTTCTCTCAATTTCGGATGGCTTGCTTGCTGCCTTTGCTCGCTTGTGTATTTTCGGCAGCTCACAATTCCGCAGCTCAAGACGTAGATCTGAAAGGAAAGGTGCAGCTTACGCGAAATGGACGCCACGTAGGCGACGCTTCGAAGACGGTGGTCTGGCTGACGTCTTTAGGAACTACACCAGTTCCTGCAATTCCATCGCAGAATCCATCGGAAATTCCGCAGTTAGTGCAAAAAGACAAGAGTTTTCATCCGTCGCTGCTGGTGATTCCGGCAGGCGGAAAGGTCGAGTTTCCTAACCATGATCCTTTTTTTCATAACGTTTTTTCGCTGTTCGATGGCAAG
Organism: uncultured Acidobacteriaceae bacterium; assembly: GCA_963784095.1. Taxonomy (GTDB): domain Bacteria; phylum Acidobacteriota; class Terriglobia; order Terriglobales; family Acidobacteriaceae; genus Sulfotelmatobacter. Next base: position 17,238 of record CAWAQC010000009.1, on the reverse strand, counting down.
CGATTCGATCTGGGCTTATACGAAAGCGGTACAACACAGTTCGTTCAGTTCGACAGACCGGGAATTTCTTACATCTTCTGCAATATTCATGCGCAGATGAGCGCTGTAATAATCGCACTCGCAACTCCGTACTATTCGATCTCCAACTGGCGCGGCGAGATCGATATCGCCAACGTTGTTCCCGGTCGCTATCAGATGCATGTATTCCATCCCGCGGTATCGGCGGACGCATTGCATGCGCTGGAGCGCGAGATTACCGTGGCTCCGGACGATACTTTCCTGGGGAAGTTTGTGCTGGAAGAGTCGAATCTCGAAGTCGCGCACAAGAACAAGTATGGCCGCGATTACGATCCTCCGGACCCCGACAATCCCGCATATGCTCGGCCCTAACGCATGGTGAAATTTGTCTCTCATTCTGCGCTCCGATCAAATAACTTCGCTCAAAATAAGAAAGGCGTGCTGATTAGCACGCCTTCCTCGCCTCTGACCTTCACTTGGTTTTTGCTATTTGCTTCACTTACATACCAACCACACCAAAATTATCTGTGTCCACCGCCGCCGCCAGAATGACCACCTCCTCCGGAGTGGCCGCTGGAGGAGTGACCACCGGACGGATGACTGCCGCTATAACTCGGGGCGCCGTGCGGTGCTCCGCTGTAACCGCCGCGGCTTCCGCCATAGGCCGGCGAGTTATATCCGCCTCGGCTGCCACCGTGGCTCGATGCGCCACCGTAACCATGACTGCCATAGCCTGGCTCGTCACGAGTGCCGTTGCTGAAGCCGCCATAGCCGCGATAACTTCCACTGCCGTAGCTGCCAGAAGACCGCGGTTGGGCGATTGGCTGCCTCATGCTGAGCTGCGGCCGCGAGTAGCTGCCCGAACCTGCGCCTCGCGAATAGCTTGAACTCGGCGGCGTTCGGTTCCAGTAGCTGCCGCTCCCGGTGCGTTCTGAGGAGGCTGTCCCAGCAGTACCGTTGCTATGGAATGACTGCCAGGCACCATGATTCGCAGACGATGCAGAGCTCGAACCTCGATAGCCATTGGTCGCGCCACCGCTTCTTCCGGCGGCGCTGTTCTCCCTGCTCGCGGCAGCCGTACCTGCACTCGGCTTCCCTGCTCCCACGGCTGAAGCGCTACGAGATTCCGTGCCTTCAGAGTTGCCTGCGCCAGCCGTTACCGACGACACGTGATTCTGCTGCATTGATTGCTGCAAGTGTGCGGTTTCCTGCTGGAATGAGGCCGGACGTGCAGCAGTCTGTGTGCCAGCGAAATGTTGCGCGGCACCGGTATGAATGGTTGAAGGAGCAGCCGCTCGCCCACTGGCCGACAAGCTCGCTCGGCTCGGCACCACAGGCAGACTGCCGGTCATCATGCGTGCCGAACTGATCTGCTCGTGAGTCGCGGCGCCAGCCGTCACCCGGCCAGCTCCGAACTGTCCCGCGTGAACGGTGGAGAGCGCTCCGCCAATGCGCGCGTCAGTAATGTGAGCAACGTTTGAAAACCGCGTTCCAGCATGCAGTGGAGCGATTCCACCGAAGCGGCCGAACTCCCCGAACCGACCGTGGCCCGCCCAACCGAAACGGCCGCCATATCCGCCCCACCAGGGATGGAACCAATCGCATGGTCCGAGAGGAAGCCAGCCAAAGCCGCCCCATCCAAAGCCAACGCCGAATCCAAAACCTCCGAATCCAAAGAACGAAACGTAAGCCGGCGCCCAGAACGGACGATAGAAGCCCGGGCCCCAGACCGGTCCCGGCCACCATCCCCACGCACCGCCATACAACATCCAACGGCCGTAGTGGTAAGGCGCCCAGCCCCAAGGCTCGTAGCCAACCCACGTCCACCCGTAGTAGGGCTCCCAAACCCAGTTGCCATCACGATAAGGAGTCCAGCCGTCTGGCTCGTTCGGTACCCAGATCTGACCATAGTCCGGAACGTTCTCCCAATTCCCATTAGCATCCAAATCTTCCGCACCGGTGTAGTACGGACTGGTATGCTGCCAGGCTTTGGCGCTGTGGATCATGTGGTCGCGTTCACTGTTCCAGATATCCCAATCGTCAGTTCCCGGAGCGGAAGCTATTTTGTACTGCGCGTCCTGGACTTGCCCCCGCACCGTCGCCATCTGGCCTTCTTTCACATCTGCGATGCCCTTGGGCGTGGAAATCTGGACTTCTCCCTTGCGCACGATCACGACACTGTCGCCATCGGGATGGACTTCCACGCGAACCACAACATCCTGATGCGCGGGATGCACGGAGACGTTCGGTGTGTCGATCTCAGGCTCGGCCTCGCTCTCATTGAAAACTGCGTAATCCGCCATGCCCTGCGCTAACTGAATCTGGATGTAGTTATTCGTGAAGTTAGCGATATTCGCCTGCGAATTCGCTCCCAGGCGAAGAATGTTCGCGTAATCAAGCTGCACTTCGGCCCGCGAGTTTGGACCGGTCGAAACCTTGTCGCCCGTCAGTACTGGCTGATTCAAAATCGCAGCCGACGAGGTTCCGGAATCACCACGCTGGGTTGAAACATCGCCTTTCATGAAGCTGATGTGGCCGGCTCCTTGCTTCACTTCTGCCGGACCTTCACCAGAAGGCCCTCCAGGTTGCGCTTCCGGCATGTTTTGCGGCGGTTGATCGACTTGAGGCTGTCCACTCGGAGGCATCTGCCCTGGCGGTGGTGTAGGCTGAGGCGGGGCCTGCTGTCCCATCTCCATTGGCGCGCTTGGCTGATCTGAGGGCGCTGGAGTCTCCTCGGTCGTTTGCGCCGCGACACTGCTGAGTCCAGCCACGGCCAGCAAAATGAATACCGACAAACTCGAAATAAACTTCTCTCTCATAACAATCTGCCCGAAACCTTTTAGCTGATTGACCTCAGAATTCTGGAATTGACTCGGAAAACTAAAAGCAACTGTCTTGCCAAAATCATCAATTCTGACGGCCGCAGCAACTCTTGCAGTTTCAGCGGGAATCCAGGTGATCTTCGAAAAAAAGAGAGAATTCAATCGTCCGATGGTGGCCGCGATCAGCCAAAATGGTGGTTCTCAGCCACCGATCAGCGGGTGCGAGAAACACGTACCCGAAGCTTTTAATCAAACCCAGAGGACTCCGAGAAACACAGAGAAAGGCTGGATTCGGCGCTATCGAATCGTGAGTAACTGTGCGCGCTTGCGTGGAACAAATGGACGCCAGGTGATTTGGCCTTCGAATTTCGCTGACCAGTGGCCTGGAATTGACGCGCTGCACTCCGGGCAGTGGCCGTCGGGCGTGAGGCGATATTCTTCGATCAGATAGCCGTAACGCTCGATTAGCAGGGCGTCACATTGCGGACAATGCGTGTCTTCCCAGCGATCGACCTTACCGGGAAGATTGCCGGCGTAAACATAGCGCAGGCCTGACTCACGGCCGATTTCGACTGCCTGCAACAAATCTTCTACCCTTGTGTCGCGAGGGTCGGTCATCTTGTAATCGCCGTGGAAGGCGGTGACGTGCCATGGGATGTCGGGAGAGATGCCGACGAGGAATTCTGTGAGGCGGCGGAGTTCGTCAGGGGAGTCGTTGAAGCCCGGAATCAATAGCGTGACGATTTCAAGCCACAAACCCATGGCGTGGATGCGGCGAATGCTGTCGAGAATGGGACCGATGCGACCTCCAAGTTCATGATAGTGGCGATCGTCGAAACTTTTGAGATCGACTTTGTATAGATCGAGATGCGGGCGCAGGTATTCGAGCACCTGCGGCGTTCCGTTGCCGTTGGAGACGAATCCGGTAATGAGTCCGGCGGCTTTCGCCTCTTTGAAAACCGCGACGGCCCATTCGCTGGTGATGAGTGGCTCGTTGTAGGTGCTAACTAGAATTTTTGCGCCTTGGGCGAGCGCGTCCTGCACGAGCGCTTCGGGCGATGCTTGGTGCGGCGGCGAGATCGCAGTGGGATCGCGCAACGCCTGCGACGTGACCCAGTTCTGGCAATAGGAGCAGTGGAGATCGCATCCCATCATGCCGAAGCTGTAGGCGAGCGCGCCCGGATAGGCGTGGAAGAATGGCTTTTTTTCGACCGGATCGCATTGCGTTCCGGCAGTGTATCCCCAGGGAACATAGAGCTTGCCCCCGCGGTTGAAGCGCACTTTGCAGACCCCGGCTTGGCCTTCGGGAATTGGACAGCAATGTCCGCAGGAGAAGCAGCGCAGGCGATTGTTTTCAAGTTGCTCGACGAGACGGGGATCGGCTTCGCGGACTTGCTCCTCGAGGATGGTGCGAAGGGTGGACGACATCTTATGTCTATTTTAGCGCCGTGCCAAATTAGATGCGCGCCGACGCCCATCAACAGTCGTGATAAAAAAACGTCTTGCCGGGCCGGTGGCACCGCATGAGTGCTAAGGGTCCTTCGCTTCGCTCAGGATGGCAACGCAACGAACGTGAAGATGACAACTTAACCGGGAAGTAAATTTGCTTTAAGAGTTTGCTAGTGACCGGCTGCCGGTTTGGGCTGGACTTGGTGCTGCTGGTACCAGATTTCGGCCTGCTGTTCGATCGCCGTAGCTTGGGAGCGGGTCATGCCGTTGGCCAGAACTTTGGCTAAATCCTGGCTGCCTTCCTGGCCACCGGCGCGCGCCAGAACTGCCCAGAAGTAAGCTTTGTTAATGTCTTTTGGGACGCCGTGGCCGCCCCAATAAAGCAATCCTAGTTTGTATTGGGCGGCGGAGCTGCCGTGTTCGGCGGCCTTGGTAAACCAGTTCGCCGCTTCGCTTTCGTCCTGCTTGATTGAGTGTTTGTCGTCCCCTTGCGCGTAGAGCAGGCCGAGAGCGTTGTCCGCGGATGCATTGCCCTGCTGCGCTAATTGGAGAAGTTGATCGAAATTGGCCGTATCAACCGATGGCGGCGTGGGAGCAGGTTCGGAAGATTCAGCCGAGGCACGTGAAGAGGCCAGAACTGTTTGCGTCGGAGAATTGCGCTCCTCAGCCTGGAGTTTTTCCTGAATCCAAGGAGCAAGAATGAAGCCAAGCGCGAGCGCCACGGTGGCGGCGACGAAAATTAGAAGATAAAGGTGAGTGCGGGGAAGGCGAATTCCGCCCACCTTGTCAGCATCGACGGAGGTTTCTGTTTTGGCATCTTTTGGTTCGGGCCGTTCTTTGGGGAGCTGCCCGAAAAGAACACTTCCCGGCGGGGCGAAGGATTTGACAGTCGACGGAGGGGGCACGTCATTGCCGGGAGTGGGGCGATTGACCGCGGTTGCAATGCTCTCAGCTAAGCGCTGCAGGACGACCTCATCTTTTTCCGCGAAGGCATTGGGCCGCTCGGAAAACACTTCGATCAGCCCGATCACTTTTTCCCCGGCGCGAATGGGCGAAGCGATCATGGAGCGAATACCAAGAGCGCGGCAAGTTTGCGGGTCGACTCGAGCGTCGGTATCGCAGTCGTCACAACGCAGGGTCTGGCCGCTTCGCAGACAATCGCCGGAGAAACCGACCCCTGCTTTCAACTCTGTACCCACCGGAGGTGCGCTCAAGCCCACGCTGGCGCGGCAAACAATGCTGCCAGCCTTGTTCGCTGCCAGGGCAATGGCCGCGCCGGCCCCCTGAAGCAACGACCTGGAGCGGCAAACGATCAAGGTGAGAATAGCTTCAAGATCGGAGCCTAGGGATTCGGATTCGCGCTGCACAGCCGAAACCGCGGTCAGCGTGTCGGTAAAGCTCGGGCGCAGCTCAGGGGTTTGCGGCGCCAGAGATGGCAGTTCGGCGCAAGACGCGGCATTCGCAGCTCCAGCCATGGCGTTTAGAAAAAGCCACTGCTGGAGGCGATGAAGATCTGCATTCTGCAAGGGCGAGAAAGCCAGGCCCACCCGGCCAGAGGAGTTCGACCAAATCACTTTGGCAGTGGTCAGGATTTGACCAGAGGCTTCAGCCAGATCAAGACAGAGATCCACCTGCTGATCGGCTTCCATTCCCGAAGGATACTGCAGAGCCACGCCCATTAGGCTGATGTCGAGGACCTCGTGAAGATCGAGCATCTGTCCTTTGCGCGCCGCGGGGAATGTGGCATAGGCCGGGGCGTGGGCTTTTTGCCGGACGCAACGACGACGATTCACGGACGCAGGCTGAACAGATTGCTGAGTCGCAGACATGGGGGATGTAAGTCTTGCTTCACATATTAACGCGAGTGACTCGAAAAGCAACCAATATTAGGAGTGTAAACCTCAGTAAACCCATACAACCGAATCCGAAGCGGGAAAGTCTAAGACAAACAGCGATTTCTGTTGGAACATAAAAAGGGGCGGCAAATGTCGTCAAGAGCTAGGAAGTGCAGGCTCTCGGGAGTTACCGCGATGCTCGGGCCCAGTTTGTTCATCTTCAACTGCATCTTCGTTGTCTTTGTTTTCCTGGCGAGTTATGTATCTCCTGCGTGGGCGGCGCTGGGCGGAGACAACATTTCCATTTTGGCCGATCAAGGACAGATGCAGGGCACCCGCAAGCAGATGAAAGTCGACTCTTATTCCGTGCAGGAAATCCAGGCACAGAATGGCACAGTTGTGCGGGAATACCTGGGGACGGACGGGAACGTATTTGCCGTCGCCTGGCACGGTCCAATTATGCCTGACATGCAGCAAATTCTGGGCAGCTACTACGATCAGTATGCAAAAGCGCGGCAGCAACAGAATGGAGTTCGCAGAGGACGGCATCCGATCGCGATCGAGGAACCGGAATTGGTGGTGCAGATTGGCGGACATCCGCGATGGTTCGTGGGCAAAGCATATATTCCTGGGAAGCTGCCACAGGGCGTGCAGGCTGAGGATATCCAATGAAAGCCGCGACGATAAAGAAAGCGGCTTTTTTCGTAACCTGCTCGCTCCTGCTTTTTTTACCTGGATGTGGCGGAAGCGGCAGCAAAACATTGCCGCCAAATACCATTGTGACTTCCGGATCTAACGTTGCATCGATCGAAGTGAATACTGGTCCGACGGCTTCGGGCGTGGCCTACGCGAATGGCGCGTTCGTCAGCGTTACGGTTTGTGTTCCGGGCACATCCACGTGCCAGATCATTCCTGAAGTATTAGTGGATACCGGCTCGTATGGCCTGAGGATTGTTTCCTCTCCCGTGCTGACACTTACCCTGCCGCAAGCAATGGCCTCGGATGGAAATCCAATGGTAGAGTGCTTGCAATTTTTGGACTCCTATACGTGGGGACCGGTGCAGACGGCGGACGTAGAAATTTCCGGCGAGAAAGCGAGTTCGGTGCCGATCCAAGTCCTCAGCGACACCGATTTCACGGTTCCCACTTCCTGCTCCTCGATGTCTGCGGGAGCTTCAGCCGACACGGTGGCAAATTTGGGCGCGAACGGAATTCTTGGAGTGGGGCAGTTTGCGCAAGATTGCGTCTCCAACGGAACCTGCCCGGCAACGGACAATCAGTACTTTTCCTGCGCCTCTTCGACAGCGGTCTGTACGGCGGTTGAAGCCACCGCGGCGCAGCAAGTGCAGAATCCGGTTGCGTTGTTTGCCACCGACAACAATGGTGTGATTATCGAGTTGCCGACAGTTTCCGGAGCCGCGGCCACGGTCAGCGGCTCGCTGGTTTTCGGCATTGGGACAGAATCCAATAACGCTCTGGGCAGTGCGACCGTCTACACCGCGGGCTCCTCTACCACAAACTTCCCGGGAAATTTCAGCACCAATTTCAACGCCGACGACTACACCAATGCGGCGTTTATTGACAGCGGTTCGAACGGATATTTTTTCCCAGACCCTAGTATAGAAAGTTGTCCGAGTACCGGTGGCGCGGGTGGATTCTATTGCCCTTCAAGCACGGTAAATCTTTCGGCAACAACTCTGGGGATTAACGGCGCCAGCGCAACCGTGAATTTCAGTGTGGCAAATGCGGACACGATGTTCAGCGACGACCCGAACGATGCCGCGTTTGCCGATTTGGGTGGTTCGGCGAGCGGCTATTTCGATTGGGGCTTGCCTTTCTTCTACGGGCGAAACGTATTCGTATCGATCGAAGGGAAAACTGCGCCGGGCGGAACGACGCCATACTGGGCTTACTAGCCCCTCGCGATCAGCTATCCAGCTTTGCGTGAAAGGCGGGCGTTGTGGATACTCGAGATGCGGGAGATTGCAGCGACCATCATGCTGGAAAGAAGTTGCATGGTGGCGACATCGCGCTCATCGAATGCGCTCGGAGAGGACGAGAGTACTTCGAATACGCCGAGCGTGCGGCGGTAGGAGCGAAGCGGCGAAACCAGTATGGAGCGCACGCCCAGACGCCGGCAACTGGCGAGATCGACGCGCGGGTTGCGTTCGGCATCGTTGCACAGCATGATTTCGCCGGTGCGGACGGCTTCGGCGGAGATTCCTGCATCGGTCTGGAGGCGAACCCCTAAGTCGGGAGCGGTGCGGCCGGCGCGGGCGCGGCACACGATTTCATCTCCTTTGCGAAGCGCGATTGCCGCGCCGGTTGCGCCGGTGAGATGCTGGGCGCGGTCGGTGATGGCGCTGATGGCCGGTTCGAGATCCAACTCGCCGGCATGAATTTCAATTTCTTCTCCGGGATGCACGGCGCGAAAACCTGAAACCGGATGTGCCGCATTAGCTACGCGGAGTTGGCTGCGTAGAGCCGCGGAAGGCACGCGAGTCTGATGGTCTTCAAACTCCATGATCTGAGGATCTGGCACGGTGCGCAGGAGATCGCGAACCAGATTATCCAGTTCAACATCGGTGATGAGGTGGGCCGTCTGCTGCTGGAGCAGAGATCCGCCTAGCACGCGCGAAAGGCTTAGCAGAGACCGGCTGCCGCACGCGATGCAGTAAGACCGGCTATTGCTGCTGATCAACTCGCATTGCACGCAGAAGGTGGCTGATTGCAGAGGAACGAAATGCGTGTCTTTGAAGGTGTCGCCATACACTATCTTGCCGAACATGATTGCTTATCCTCACGATCTTAAAGAGAGAACAATACGGTAAATAGTGTGGCAGATATTGGGCAGTGGCCGTTATGGTTCGATGTGTGGAAAACTTCTGACGCATTTCTGGCGAAAACTACTGTGCAGGAATTTGCAACATCGACGGAAGTAGTTGAGGGATCGATAGCTACAGTCAGTGTTGACAAGGAGGCGGCCCAAACGCGGCGGTTTATGCGCCGGGAAGAACACGCCGTCCGCGTAAGATCCTTCACTGCGCAAAAACGCTTTTTAGATGGCAAGCCAAAATGTATTGATTTGCAACCCTCTTCGGGATAGAATCATCGAAGGTTGTGCAGTAGAGCTTCAGCAGTAAAAGTTTCCAATACTGAGGTGAAATAATCATGCAGTGGACAGGACCGGCTTTTGAAGAAGTTTGCCTGAATTGCGAAATCAACTCCTACGTCAGCGCGAAACTGTAACCCTCAGCCCTTCCCTTAAAAAGCGAAAGCCCCTGACAGCTGTTGCAGCCGGGGCCGAGACTAGGGCGGCAGTGACGCCATCCTGCGCAGAATATCGTGATTTACTTGTCGTAGAATTTCAAAGCCATCGCTCCATGAGTTACGGCTCCGCCCGCGCGCAAAGCTCCGGCGATCATCGAGCTTTCGGTAATTTCCTCACGCGAAGCTCCTGCCGCTTTTGCTGCCTTGGTGTGGGCTTCAATGCAATAAGGGCACTGCGTGGTGAAAGCCACGCCTAAGGCGATAAGTTCGCGGTACTTTCGCGGAATCGCACCGTCTTCCCTTCCAACTATATTTTGCAGCGCGACCCATGCCTTGAATTCAACAGGCGCAAGCTTTCCCATTTCTTTCAGGAGAAGCATGTCTCCCGCATCATGATAGTGTTCGCTCATTCGATTCTCCTCGCATCGATGATCCCCGGCGAATTAAACACCTAATTTTTGACAAGACATACTATCAAACTCATGCTGACAGGCCTGGATACCGGCCGGCGTTTAAAAATCTTGTACTCGTACTCCCCTCATTGCACGTCCAACGTGAAAACCTGGTTGTCTGGAGTTTTGCAGGCTGGAGCGGCCCGGTGCTAGACTTCGCCCATGGCCAGCAAAAAGAAGTCTCCGAGGAAACCAAAAAGAATTACCAGCGTGAAAGGGAATTCAAAAAAGAAACGGGCAGCTAAGGGAAGGTCCGCGAAGAAGAAATCTGCTCAGAGAAAGCCTGTATTGAGGACGAAGGGATCGAGGAAGAAATCTTCCAGCGGGTCGAAGACGACCTCTGCGATGCGAGCCCAGGAGCGGTCGCAGAGGCGAAAGCTCCCTCCATTGTCGCGCCAGCCAGCAGATTCGGATGAGCAATCCGGTGATCTGGAAGGGTTGTCTAACGTCGAAGGCGCCGACTCGGAGAGCGTCGCCGAGTTGATGGATGAAGGAAATGCCTTCGAAGCTGGGGTGGTGACGGGCGTAGAGGAAGCGGACGAACGGGACGAGAGTGAAGTGCACACTCGCGAAGTACCGGAAGACGATGTGCCCGGTGAATATACAGATGAAGATTGATTGAGAATACCACCCAGCCGAAGCATTCCAACCCAACGCGTCGCCAAACAAAAATACACCCGGAAGCCCCTTCAGGAGATCGCCAGCATGAAAGCCGTCCGCATTCACAAGTTCGGAGGGCCGGAAATTTTGACCTATGAAGATGTTCCCGATCCGCAGCCACGCGAAGATCAGGTGCTGGTGCGGGTGCGGGCGTGCTCACTGAATCATCTTGATCTATGGGTGCGCAAGGGACTGCCCGGCGTGACGCTGCCGCACATCCTCGGCAGCGATATTGCGGGTGAAATTGTTGAGATCGGCGAATATGTGGACGGATTCAAGCCAGGTCAGCGAGTGCTGCTCTCACCGATGCACTACTGCAGGCATTGTGAAAAGTGCGTTGCGGGACTGCAGAATCAATGCCGGGAATTCACCGTCCTGGGAAATGGAGTCGATGGGGGAAATTGCGAGCTGATCGCAGTTCCGGCGGCGAATGTGATTCCGATTCCCGATTCGCTGGATTTCAATCAGGCGGCGAGCCTGCCGCTGGTTTTTGTCACGGCCTGGCACATGCTGGTGGGGCGAGCGCAGATTCGCCCGGGACAGACAGTGTTGGTGCTGGGAGCGAGCTCAGGGGTGGGCACGGCTGCGATTCAAATCGCCAAACTGTTCCACTGCCGCGTGATTACGACTGCCGGTGATGAATCGAAACTTGCGAAGGCTCGCGACCTTGGGGCCGATTACGGAATAAACCATTACCAGCAAAAAATTTCCGCCGAAGTGCGACGAATCACAAATAAAGAAGGCGTCGATATTGTTATTGAGCACGTGGGCGCTGCGACTTGGGATGAGAGTTTGAAGTCGCTGAAAAGCAGCGGCACGCTGGTGACCTGCGGCGCAACCACGGGCCCGAATGTGGGAATTGATTTGCGTCATCTCTTTGCGCGGCAGTTGAGCCTGCTCGGCTCTTACGTGGGAACCATGGGTGAGCTGCACGAAGTTTTGAAACATGTTTTCGCGGGGCGGTTGAAGCCGGTGCTGGATCGAACTTTTCCGCTGAGCGAGATTCGAGCCGCGCATGAGTATATGGAGAACAGCCAGATGTTCGGGAAGATTGTGGTGAATCCGTAGGACGGTCACCGGTAGCGTCGAAGGGCCAGTGCTAGCCATCCTGTTCCGAGGCCCAGAACAATCCGCCAGTACCACGCTAGGCCCACTTTTATTATGTTTGCCGGAATCCAAAAGGCACCCGTGCAGGCCCCTACGAGAAACAGCAGAAACAGGCTGGCCATCCTCTCGCCTTCGCGTCTCGTACACCTCCACCGCCTACTAATCCAATTGGGAAGAAATTCGAAGGCAAGATAGATGAGGAGGGCCAAGCATGCGAGAGACAGGATGATGCCCCGCTGCCGAAAAGCAGCCCTTCAAGTAACCTGTAGACTAGATAGGCAAAAAAGCCGAAAAGTCCAAGCACACAGGGAAGCCGGAAACCTTCCGCTAAGAGGCGCCCGAATTTTCCGATCATGCAGTTCGCGGGCGCATCTCGGGAAATCCTCGCGGGGCTGGACTAATCCGGAAGACTGCCTTCTCGTTAGCAGCAATTGAAAAATGCAGCTCCAGGACCTCGTCGAATGAGTGACGGTAGAGCAGGGTCAAGGCGGACTCAATCTTACGATAGTCCGACGGAAGATAATCGTGCTTGCGCGCAACAATGTGCCCTTCCTTGTTGCGATACACCTTCGCAACGTTGAGGCCCTCCAAAACGGCGGCTTGGTCGCCGCCAAGAGGCACAACGTCCTTGATATGATCGATGACTTGGCCCAGCGTGAAGCTCTCGTCCTCCGACAATAGCTCTCCGGAAGATTGCCATTGCGCCGGAGTAAAGGGGAGCTTCAAAGAAGTGCCATTCGGATCAGCGGGCTTGTTGATGCAAAAACCCGCGTGAAGGTAAACGGCCTTCAAGAGTAGCTCGACGGCGATGCCGATGAACAGTCTCTTCTGACAGTTGCGAGCCAGCAGTCTGAGCTGAGGGGGCGCTCTGGGCAGATCTTTTTTTCTAAGACGCGCCGCCTGCTCCAGATATGACTCCGCGATTCTCTTGAACAGCGCCCAGTCCGACTTCTCGAATATTCTTGCGAACTGTTTTTTAACTTTCTTCTCGACGCTCATAGGCAATCCTGTCGCGCTCCGGCCGCCGTAGTTTAGAATAAAGCCATGCCCCGCGAATTAAATTTCGGCCCCTACGTCGATATCCAAGACGGAAAGAAAGTCGTAAAAGATTTGACTTTCGGCAATCCCACTCCTGAGGGAGTCGTGCTCACCACGCTCGATTCCGCCGTGAACTGGATGCGCAAAGGCTCGATCTGGCCGATGACCTTCGGCCTCGCGTGTTGCGCGATCGAGATGATGTCGATGGGAGCGTCTCGCTTTGATATTGCGCGCTTCGGGGCGGAGGTTTTTCGTCCGTCGCCGCGGCAAAGCGATCTGATCATCATCGCAGGGCGAGTGTCGAACAAGATGGCGCCCGTAATCCGGCTACTCTGGGAACAGATGCCGGAACCGAAGTGGGTCATTTCAATGGGAGCGTGCGCGACTTCCGGCGGCGTATTCAATAACTATGCTCTCGTGCAAAGCGTGAATCAGGTGATTCCGGTTGATATTTACGTTCCCGGTTGCCCACCGCGGCCCGAGCAACTCATCTACAGCATCACTCTTCTGCAAGAAAAAATTCAGAAAGAAAGAGGCACCATCCGGAAGGCCCTGAACCTTCCATAACGGTAAAGCCGCTTTTTCGTTCCCGTTTGTGGTTATCAATTTGATTCCCATAAACTTAGCCGGAGCTGTTTTCCGATTCTGGTAAATGCTTATCGCACAGCAAGTTCCGCTTCAGGAATATGTGTGACATTTTGTCGGAATCTTTACCCGAAACCATTTTGCTGCCGATAGAATCTAAGGTATTGAGTGTAGCCTTCTGTCGAGGGTTAAAGGCTGCCCTCGGAATGACCCTAGGCGAAGAAGTCCCAGGCGTGGAAGGTGCTCGATGCTCGCTAAACTGATTGAATGGCTTTTTGGCTGCAGGCACTCGCGTTACAGTTTTCCGGTCACGATTCGCGCGGGGGTGCGCCGTCCTCAGGCCGCCGCTTTAACAGGTACCTATGTGGCATGCCTCGATTGCGGAAGAGAATTTCCCTATGACTGGCAGGAAATGAAGGTCCTTTCGTCATCCGACGTTAAGCACGGTTACGGACCGGCAATTGCTACCAAGGCCACAACTTAGAAACTGTGCGGACGGCTCACGTCTAGCTCGCGGAGACGCCAGCCGCAGTTCTCTTCTCCATCGGCACGAACTCCCGCTCTTCATACCCGGTATAGATCTGCCTGGGCCGCGTGATTTTCTGCTCCGGGTCGGTAACCAACTCCTGCCATTGCGCCAGCCATCCCGCAGTGCGTGGAATCGCGAATAGCACGGTGAACATCTCCGGCGGGAACCCCATGGCCTGGTACATGATGCCGGAATAGAAGTCGACGTTCGGGTAAAGCTTGCGCTTCACAAAATAATCATCTTCCAACGCAATTCGTTCGAGTTCCAGCGCGATATCGAGTTTCGGGTTTCGTCCGGTGATTTGAAACACCTGCTCGGCCGTCCACTTGATAATCTTTGCTCGCGGATCGTAGTTCTTGTATACGCGATGCCCAAATCCCATCAGCCTGCCGTGTCCTTCTTTTACACGCTTAATATAAGGATAGACATTATCCTTGGTGCCGATTTCATCGAGCATTTTCAAAACTTCTTCGTTGGCTCCGCCGTGTAATGGCCCGGCGAGCGCGGCAGCCGCAGAGGCAGTGGCCAGATACGGATCGGTCTGCGCGCTGCCGACGGTTCGCATGGTCGCAGTGCCGCAATTCTGTTCGTGATCGGCGTGCAGAACGAAGAGGATGTCGAGGGCTCGAGAAAGAACCGGGTTGGCCACATATTTCGGTTCGACCATCTTCCACAACATATTCATGAAATTTTCCGTGTAGCTGAGATCGTTATCGGGATAAACGTAAGGAAAGCCGACGTTATAGCGATACGACATGGCAGCGATGGAAGGCGCTTTGCCGATCAGGCGCTTAATCTGCAGCAGGCGGTTTTCGGGGTCATGGATGTGCCGAGCATCAGGGTACGAGCTCGACATAGCTGCAATAGTGCTCACAAACATGGCCATCGGATGAGCGTCGTAGCGGAAACCCTCCATGAACTTTTTCACGGTCTCATGAAGCATGGTGTGGTGGGTTATTTCATGCATCCAGTTCTTCAGCTCGGTGGAGGTTGGCAACTCGCCAAAAAGCAGAAGATATGCGACTTCCAGAAAAGTGCAGCGCTCGGCCAGAACCTCGATGGGATACCCGCGATAGCGCAGAATTCCGCGGTCGCCATCAATGTAGGTGATATTGCTCCGGCACGAGGCAGTGTTCATGAATGCGGGGTCGTAAGTCATCAATCCAAAATCTTCGGGATCCGCCTTAATTTGCCGGAGATTCACCGCCCGGATCGTGCCGTTCTCGACGGGTATGGTGTAGGTTTTGCCGGTCCGATTGTCTGTAATCGTGAGTGTGTTTTCTGCCATGAGAAAAACTGCTCCTTACTGGTTCCTTACAGAAGTAGCGTAGCTCACCGTACCTGCCTTCGACAACACCGCGCTGTGACGATAGTCACGCTGGCTGGTAACGCGCATTTCATTTCCGTTTCAACAAAAAACCGGCGGCCGCAGCCGCCGGTTTGATGTCGCCAATCGCGCATCGCCTAATTCGACGAATCGTCCCGGCGCTTGAGCGTTGGACGGTCGTCATCACTCTGACCGTTTCCATTGCCGTCGCTCGTAGAAGCCCGGCGCAGAGTGGGTTTGTTGGCATCCTTCTGATCGATCACCTTATGCCGGTTTTCGATGGAAGCCAGTCGTGCCTTCACCTCGTCGAATTCCGACGTCGTGACAATGTATTCCTTCTTGGAAGGCAGTATCCGGCGAATTTCTTCCTGCGATTTTTCTATTCGATCGGGAGTTTGCGGGTGGGTATCGAATGCTTTCGACAGCGTTCCCGGTTTCTTCTTTTCCATTGCCTGAATTTTTTCGAAAAAGGAAACGAATGCCGAAGGGTCATACCCGGCGCGATACATGTACTGCACTCCGAGGTAGTCGGCTTGCGCTTCAAATCCACGAGAGAACTTAAGGAAAGTCATCGGAATGGCCAATCCGGCAGCTTCGTAACCTGCGTAGCCGATCGCCCCACCCATAAAGATGAAGGGAATCGAGGCCATCTGCAACAGATTCGCACGGGTCATTTCGCGCCCATAGTGACACGCGGCCACATGAGCGATCTCATGTGCCATGACGCCCGCGAGCTCAGCCTCTTCGTCGGCTGCAAGGATCAATCCCGAGTTCACATAAAAAAATCCGCCCGGCAGCGCCATTGCATTGACCACATCAGAGTCAATCACCTTGATGGTGAACGGCACCTGTGCATCCGAGTTCCGCACAATATTTTGCCCGACCCGGTTGACGTACTCGGTAATGACGGGATCGTTGATCAGCTTCACCTGCGACTCGATCATCTGCGCGTATCGGCGGCCGTCCGCAACCTGGCGCTCGATTGAGTACCAATTGCCAACACCGCGCCCGCAACCCACGTTGCGGTTTCCGACGGCATCTACATCAGCCTGCCCGCCGTCGTGTTTGATCTGGCTATCATCCTGAGTTGGCAACGTCGCCGGAGGCTGCTTGGGCGCATTTTGCACGTCGGTTGCTTTGGGCTGGCCCTGATCAGGGTCCGAAGCAGGGGGCGTTGGCGTTTGAGTGGTCGGTGTTTGATTTGGAGTTTGTCCGGGATTCTGCGCCTGCGTCCAGGATCCTGCGCCGAACGCCGCCAATGCGAAAGCGATTGCAAAGCATCGCAATTTCATAACTACCCCTTTGCGGACACTTTCTCTGGCAACATTATACGCCCTGCTGGAAGAGACTACGCCCTAATTGTGGCGCGCCCTTTTAGACGCCCCCGGTGGGAATTAGCCGCATTCGAGCAGCTAAGCCGACATCGGCCTTCACAGCTTCGTCTTGAGGTTATGTTGCAGAAAACTTTTACGACAACGCAAACAGCTCGCAACAGCAGCCGTCGTCATGCGGATTCTCCCGATCCTCACGATTGGAGATACAAAAAGGTCTTTTAAGCCTGGAATTCATGGCATCGTTTGCTGATAGCTTAGCTCGCCTTGGAAGCGTGCCCGATGAGGGTAGCCGCGAATTCTTGCGCTTCGGCAAAGATCGGCTTTGGAGTGCAGTTCTGAACGTTTGGCAAGCATCATGGACAGGAAGCCCATGCTCGTCAACTTTGCAAGTTTCGAGCGTGGTTGGGTTCCCGCATATCCAGCAAATACATGGATGCACATCCTGTGCTCGCATGATACCCCTTCTTGAGTTCGCCAGTTAACCGGCAATAGATCGATTTGCACTGCCTAAAAAAGAGCTTCCCGTTGCAAGCACCTCGATTCACAGTATTGCTCTGTGATAGCAGCTAATCCTATGGAAATGGAAGCGCCATCATACGCCAATGCCCGTCTCAGGCTTGTAGACGGAATGCAATGTGTGCCAGCGAATTTCTAGGCCGAAGTGACGCGATCAAAAAAGGCGATCGGTCTGTCCGCGCATGAACTTGCCCTTCATGATCGTCGATTGACGACTGTGGAGGCATTGACTATGATCAGACTGCGGGGTGGAGCAGTCTGGTAGCTCGTTGGGCTCATAACCCAAAGGTCGGTGG
>CAWAQC010000008.1:0-287074 GCA_963784095.1 uncultured Acidobacteriaceae bacterium | reverse complement strand
TGCTCACGATCTCGAAACCGCTGTCAGCCAGCCAGGCGCAGACCTACCATGTGCGGGAGTTTGCCTCGCAGGAACAGAACTACTGGAGCCGCGATCAGAAGGGTCACAGTGAGTGGCAGGGCAGACTCGCCGAGCAGTGGGGGTTGCAAGGTGGCGTTGGTTCCGAACACTTTGCACGACTGAGTGAAGGCCAACATCCGCACACCGAAGAGCAGCTCGTACGGCATCAGGTTTCGAGAACCTATGAAGGCAAATTTGGCAAGGAGGTGACCAGCGCCGAGCATCGCGCCGGGTGGGACGCCACATTCTCTGCGCCGAAGTCGGTATCGCTTACCGCCCTTGTGGGCGGCGATGATCGGGTGCGGGAAGCCCATCGGGAGGGTGTACGCGCGGCACTTCAGGAGCTTGAACGATACACACAGGCGCGGATCGGCAATGTCCATGCCCCGGAGACGACCGGAAAATTCATTGCCGCCACCTTCGAGCACGATACCGCGCGGCCCGTCGATGGCTATGCTGCACCGCAGCTTCATACTCATGCCGTGATCTTCAATATGACGGTGCGCGAGAACGGTCTCGAAAATGCGAAACAGATGCGAGCTTTGCAGCCACACGAGATGTTCGTGTCACAACGCTACGCCACGGCGGTCTACCGATCCGAGTTGGCTTTGCGTCTGGAAAAGCTAGGCTACGAACTGGAGCGTGGCAAGCATGGACAGCCGGAAGTAAAAGGCTACACGAAGGAATATCTGGATGCTTCCAGTCCGCGACGTGGACAGATCAAAGACCATCTCCGGGAACAAGGAATCGACGGAGCCGCGGCGGCACAGATCGCGGCGCACCATACTCGCGACCGCAAGGAACTGCTATCGTTTGGAGAAGTCTTACAGCGGCACCGCGAGTTGGCCGCACACTACGGGCATCAAGCGGACCGCGTGGTCGCACAGGCGCGCCAACATAGGCAATTCCAGATGCCGGAGCCAGCGGTTCAAGCGAAGCAGTCGGTGACATGGGCGCGCGATCATGTCTTCGAGAGATCGGCTGTTCAGGACCGCCGCGCGATCCTCGAAACAGCGCTGGTGCGCGGCATGGGAGAAACCACCTATGCCCAGGTCCGGCAGGAGTTCGAGTGCCGGATCGAGGCCGGAGAGTTCCGCGAAGTCTCGCACGTTGGTGCTGGCCAACAGTACACAACCGCAGTGATGGTTCGCATGGAGCGTGAGATCGTTGGCCGGATGCAGGAAGGCAAACGGCGCGACTACAGCGACCCGATGCTGGTCTCGCCGCAGATCCGCATCGCCACGGAAGACCGCCACCCGGAGTTGAATGCGTCGCAGCGCCGAGCAGTAGAGGAAATCTTTCTTTCGCGGGAGAAGATCGTCGGTTTGGATGGCATCGCAGGCGCGGGCAAGACAACAACTCTGGCCGTGATCCGCGAAGGCGCGGAGGCCGAGGGATACAGGGTGGAAGGTTTCGCGCCCACGTCCCGCGCGGCGCAGAAGCTCGGGGAAGCAGGCATGGAGACATCAACACTACAGAAGCATCTGGTACGAGGACAGCAGCCGGATACTGGCGAGAAACGGCTCTATGTACTCGACGAGTCGTCGCTGGCATCGACCCGGCAGGTGCATGAGTTTGTGAACCGGCTCCATCCGAATGACCGCGTGTTACTCGTCGGCGACCGTCGGCAACATGAGGCGGTTGAGGCCGGGCGGCCCTTCGCGCAGCTCCAGGACGCCGGTATGAAAACGGTGAAGCTCGAAGAGATTGTGCGCCAGAAAGACCCGGAACTGAAACAGGTGGTCGAGCAGCTTGCGCGTGGTGAAGTGCGCGAAGCAATAGAGAACCTTGACCGGCAGGGCCGAGTCCATGAGATTCGCGGACATGACGAGCGCATCGCCGCTATTGCGAAGGAGTACGCAAAATCGCCGGAGAACACGCTGGCGATTTCTCCCGATAATCGCTCTCGCATGGAGATCAACGAACGCGTCCATGCGGAACTACAGCGAAGTGGCCTCATCAGCAACCAGGAGCACTGCATCACGACGCTAGTGCCGCGTCAAGACCTCACCGGAGCCGACCGGACCTGGGCCGAGCGCTATGAGGTGGGCGCTGTGCTGCGCTATTCGCGGGCATCGAAGGAGACCGGGATCGGGAAAGGCGCGTACGCACAGGTGAAGAGCATCGACGCTCCGAAGAACCGGCTCACAGTCGAGCTGCAGGACGGCACGCAGCTCACTTACGATCCACGCCGACAGCAGGGCGTTTCCGTCTTCCGCGAGGAGATGCGGAGTTTTTCAGTGGGCGACCGCGTCCAGTTCACCGCGCCGGCCAACGACCTCAGAGTTGCGAACCGCGAGTTAGGGATCATCGAGAGCATCGACGGAGACGGGCGGCTGCGCTTGAAGATGGACGGCGGTCGTGGGGTCGAGCTTGATACGCACAAGCATCCGCATCTCGATCATGGGTATGCCATGACGAGCCACTCCAGCCAGGGACAGACTGCCGACCGTGTCCTCATTCACGTGGACACCGAGTTAGGTGCTAAGGATCTGCTCAACAGCCGCATGGCCTATGTCGCTGTCTCGCGTGGACGCTATGACGCGCAGATTTATACGAACAATGCAGCGACGCTGGGCCAGGAACTCAGCCGCGATGTGTCCCATTCCCCCGCCATTCAACAGGAGCCAGCGGCGCACAAGTTAGAACCACAAACCACGCACACGAATCAGATCAGTCAGGGTTTCGGTCTTGGTCTTTGATGCAGCATTCCCGAATGACATCCCCCGGATAGCCAGAGCATAGCCGAGGCCCGGCCAGTGTCAAGGCCGCGTTTCGCGCGCCGCGTTCGCGGTCGAAGAGCCTTGACACTGGCCTTTGCGCCTCGGCTTATTATTCAGCTATCCGGGGGATGTCGGATTCTCCTGCAACGCCCTTCCGATTTCTTCGGTCTTCCCGACTACACAAATTCATCTGAGTTCGGTCACAGGTAGCGCCCGAAATCCATACGGAAGCGGAAAGCCGTTTGCTGTGCGGCAGACTACAGCGGCGGCGGATACGCGTGCTTTTCCCACGATACTGCGCACGAAATCCAGATTTACTGTATCGCCGACGTCTGGCAGTTCGGTCCACTTCGCTTCAAACAGCTCCAATCGTCCGCCCGCATCCACTACAAAGTCCACTTCGCGGGTTCGATCGCGCCAGAAGAAGAGACTGCCTGTGCGCCCTCCGCGGCGTTCTCGGTCCCGAAGCTGGGCGAAAACAAACGTCTCCCACACTGCACCTACCGCCGGTGATTGGCCGAGAGCCTCTTCGGACCGAATATTCAGCAGAGCGCAAAGCAGGCCAGTGTCAGCGAGATAGAGTTTTGGGCTCTTGACGATGGACTTCGTCCGATTCGAGAACCACGGTTCAAGCAATACGATCTGACCGGAAGCTTCCAGCATGGACAGCCAATGGTTCGCAGTCGAAGGGGCAATTCCGACATCGCGTGCCAGATCTGCTTTGTTCAACAGGTTTGCAGAGCGGAGTGCACAGGCCCGCAGGAATCTCTCGAAGTCCCGCAGGCTGCCAACATTAGTTAACGAGCGCACATCGCGTTCGAGATACGTGGCGAGATAGGAGTTGTAAAAGGCTACAGGATCAATGTCCAGATTGGCGTACAGCTCTGGGAAACCGCCGCGCACGACGGCTGTTTCGATCCTGGTTTGCGGCAACGCCCCTCGAATTTCGGCAAAGGAAAGGGTTTCAAGTTCCACGATATCAGCCCTGCCTGCTAGCGATTCGGAAACGTTCTTCATCAGGGTGAACTTCTGCGAACCAGTAAGCAGGAATTGTCCGTTGCGTGTACGGTTGGTGTCGACGGCCACCTTAAGGTGTCGGAACAGGCCAGGCGCATATTGAACCTCGTCAATGAGAACGGGTGGCGGATGACGTTGGAGAAAAGTGCCCGGCTCCTTTTCAGCCTGCTCAGCTTCGGCGGGGAGGTCGAGGGAGACAAAGGCGTGTTTCGGGAACAGACGCAGAAAGGTGGAGGTTTTGCCAGTCTGTCTGGCTCCGGTCAGCACGACGACAGGCCGCGTCTTCGCGGAGCGTTGCAGGCGGGGCTCAACTGCGCGTGGAATCCACATATGCATAATATACGATACAATCGCATATTATGCACGCACACCTCGATCTGCCACTTTTGTGCTACGCATCGGCTGTCGATTAATCGAGACTCGGGAGGCCTTGCCGAGATTGAAGAGGCTGACGCGACATAGGGAGCCAGATCGCAAGCGGGGTTACAACGAGGAAGCTGAAAAACTAACTCTGGGACAACTACAGACCCGCAGTAGCCGAGTCTTTTCATCGCACTGTGAAGCGGTACCGATGTGAGTAGTGTTGCCTGCGATCCGAGTCAAGATACACAATCGCGGGAATCGGTTAGAGGTCAAGGAAGGCCCGAACTGACGTTGGGTCTTCGCTGGCGCGAAAACGAAAGCCAAGATGCTTCGTGATGATCTGCATCGCTATATTGTCAGGCAACATTTCCGCGGACACGCGGGTTAGTTTTTCATCGCGGGCGATCTGGATGACACGACGGAGCAGTTCATTTCCCAGGCCAAGTTTCTGATACCGATCTGAAGCCAGCACGGCGACTTCCGCTTCATTGCCCGCATGAAGCTTGTTCATGCGTCCGACGGCGATAATCCGGCGCTCTCCGGTGCCGGGATCGGTCCGCTCGGCGACCAGCACCATTTCGCGGTCGTAACCACCGAAACAGATTCGCAGCAGTCGTTCATGCTCCACTCGTCGGCTCAGGCTAAGGGAACAGAAGTAACGCAAATAGACGCTTCGGTCGGAAAGCGTCTCGTGAAACTTGACCATCAGCGGTTCATCTTCGGGGCGGATGGGGCGGATGGTAACCTGATTTCCATCTTTCATCGTCCAAGGCGAAACATACTGCGAAGGATACGGACGGATGGCTGGCTTGGGCAGCTGGTCGAGTGTTGCGGCGGGACCGTGCAGGACGATTCTGGCATCGAGAGCCAGCAGGCGCTCCGGTGAAGCCAGCAGCGGATTGATGTCAATTTCCGCAATCCAGCGCTGTTCGAGGATGAGCTGACTAAACCGGACGAGCAGTTGCTCCAGAGCCGCCAGATTGACCGGCTTCCGTCCGCGAACGCCTTTCAATGCGGTGAAGACTCGTGTTTGCTCCATCATTCGCTGGGCCAGCGTGGTGTTCAGAGGAGGAAGCGCGAGGGCGCGGTCGCGATACACTTCGACCAACTGTCCCCCAGAGCCGAAGAGGATGACTGGACCAAACTGTGGGTCCACGCTGCTACCCAGGATCAATTCGTAGCCATCCAGCTTTACCATCGGCTGTACGGTGACGCCTGAGAACTGGTCCGGACCAGCTTTCTCCGTTACGGAGGACTGAATGGCGTGATAAGCAGCGCGGACCGACGCCTCGTCTTGCAAGTTCAGTTTGACTCCGCCAACATCCGTCTTATGCGTGATGGTTTCGGAAAATACCTTCAGCACGACCGGAAAGCAAATTTCCGAAACTAGCCTGGCGGCTTCATCTGGGCTGCCGGCGACGCGGGTCTCAACCGTGGGAATGCCGTAAAGTGACAGCAACTGCTTCGATTCCAACTCAGTGAGCAGAGTGCGACCTTTGCTTCGTGCGTTCTGGATGATTTGCTCGACCTGATTGCGGGAAGCGCTCGTCATCTCAGAGTGTTCAGTGAGCGTTGGAGTTTGGTAGAGTCCGCGCAGATTGTAGGTATACCGCCACATGTAGGTAAAGGCGCGCGCTGCGGTATCGGGAAAAGAAAAGGTCGGAATGCCCGCTAAATTCAGGGCAGCTTCGCCGGCGGCAATGCTGTTTCCTCCCATCCAACTGGCGAGTACAGGCTTGCCATATTCTTTGGCGTAAGGCTTCAAACGCTCCGCGATTTGCAGAGGATCGGTCATTCCTTGCGGGGCTAGGATCACCAGGAGGCCATCGCTGTTCGGGTCTTGCGAGGCAATTTCGAGCGCGCGAGCATAGCGCTCGGAATCAGCGTCGCCGAGAACGTCAATGGGATTGTTATGACTCCAGTGGGCTGGCAGGAATTCATCCAGGCGACGCAAACTCTCGGAGGAAAGTTCTGCCAGCTCTCCGCCATTTGCCACCAACGAGTCAGTGGCGAGGACGGCAGGTCCACCAGCGTTAGTTAGGATCGTGAGGCGCGAACCTTTGGGGCGGGGTTGCCTGCCCAGTACTTCCGCCATATAGAAAAGGTCCGCGATATTGTGCACCCGCAGAATTCCTGAGCGGCGGAAGGCTGCATCCAAGACCTCGTCGCTACCGGTGAGCGCTCCCGTATGAGAAGCGGCCGCGCGTGAGGCCGCTTGCGAACGCCCAGCTTTGATTACGATGATGGGCTTGGTGAGTGCAACTTCGCGGGCCGCGGACAGAAACGACCGCGCATCGCCCACAGATTCCATGTAGAGCAGGATGCTTTTTGTGTGTGGGTCGTCGCCGAAATGGTAGATCAAGTCGCCCCAGCCAACATCCAACATCGAACCGGTCGAAACAATGGCGCTGAAGCTGACTTCTTCCCGCTGGCTCCAATCGAGAATTGCCGTCAGCAGCGCTCCGCTCTGACTCAGGAACGCGACGCTGCCCGCTTTTGGCGCGTCTTTGGCGAATGTGGCGTTCAATCCGATCGCCGGGTTTATGATGCCCAGGCAGTTTGGTCCAATCAAGCGCAGGGGCGAAGAACTGCGGCGTAACTGCTCACGGATCTGCTGTTCGAGGGCAATGCCTTTCGCACCGCGTTCCTTGAATCCGGCTGAAATCACGACCGCGGATTTGACGCCGGCATCCACGCACTCTCCAATGAGTTGCGGGACCGTTGCTGCGGGGGTGGCAACTACAGCCAAGTCCACGGGGCGGGGTATGTTGCGAATGCTCTGGTAGGCTTTGAGTCCCAGCACCTCTTCATGCTTGGTGTTGACGGCATACACGGCGCCTTGAAAGCCGTGCAGCAGGTTCTCCAGAACGGTTCGGCCCACGGTGCCGGGACGATCGGTCGCACCGATGACCGCCACCGAGTCTGGAGTGAACATTGCGTCCAAGCCGTACTTTTCTGGTGTTGTCGGTTTCTTTTCATTCGGTGCCTGTTCCACGAGATCAGCCTCAGTTGAACTCACAAAAGCGCCTCACCCCTCAACCTTGCTGCGGCGAAAACCGCCAGTCAAGGATAGACCATCGGCGAATATTTGGGGTTCGCCTCGGGCCTCTAGAGCTTCGGGTGCTGTCCTTCAGTTCAACCCCGAACCGTAAGCACGGGACACGGAGCGTGCGCCACGATATGCTGGGCCGTGGTCTGGGCCAGGTGGGTACCCACCCCGCCATGCGTCGGCCGCACACCAAGAACAATCAAGTCTGCGGCCCTCTCTCTGGCGATTTCCAGAATCCGCTCCGCCGGTGGAGCGAACTGGTTGCTGAAACCGGCCAGGCACTCCACATGACACCATGACTCGGCTTCAGGTGGGACTAGTTCCTTGAGACGCCGCACCAGCGACGCCGTAACTCCCTCCGGATCCGAGATGCTCGCGGAGGGTTGCTCGACGACGTGCAGCAATGCCAGTTTTGACTGATCTTCCTCAGCTAGAGAAACGGCAAAGGGTAAAGCAGCCAAAGATTCCTTACTAAAATCTGTTGCGAACAAAATCCGCTGAAATTGTCTTGCGCCGTTCCTCACGCCAGGCACGTTCGGCCCAACAATCAGAACAGGACACGCAGCCTGCCGGAATATCTTCTCGGCGACCGAGCCCATCAACAACTTGCGGGCGGCCGTACGGCCATGAGTGCCGAGCACAATCAGATCAACGTCATGCTCGCCGATAAGCCGGGAAAGTACCTTCCAGACATCGCCTACACCGGAGAGCACGTCGTGCGGTACTCCCTGAAGCTGCTCCTCGAGGCGCGCTGCCGCTTCTTTCTGCAATTGTTCCTCCTGTTGAATGTGAGCCGGCCAGCATTCCGGCGAAGTAAAGAGGTAACCTTCCGAAGCCACAACATGGGCGCCGAATAACTTCGCACCGTACTGACGGGCAATCGCCAATGCATAAGGTAACGCGGCGTTGGAACAATCAGAAAAGTCGGTGGCAAACAACACGTTCTTAACTCCGATCCGCTTGCCGGCTTCCAGGGTTTTCATAAAGCACCTCCACAATCCGAGTTGAAATATCCGAGCAATCAGAGGCACAAACCTGCATCGGGAAAACTCAGCCGGAAAGTTGGAAGACCACCGTGATCGTGGTTTCCACTTCCACGGGTTCCCCGTTGAGTAGGAATGGACGATAGCGCCACTGTTTGACAGCTTGTATCGCAGACGGCACCAGCATGGGATGTCCACTTACCAGCACAAGGTTCTGAATCTCGCCTGTCTTGGAAATGATTGCGCTGAGGACTACCTCACCCTGAATGCGCGCCGATCGCGCGAGGGTCGGATAGGCAGGTTCGATCTTCTGAATTAAACGACCTTCCGTCACTCCCTGAGAAATCCGAACGCGTTTTGGGGCCGCCGGAGCGGCGAGTTTCGGCACCGACGAAAGAGTCGAGGTGGAACTGATAATCCCACCGATCACGCCCCCCAGCTGGCCACCAGGAATTCCGCCGGGAACTCCGCCGATGACTCCACCAGAAGACAGGGCGGGCGGCGCTTCGTCCTCTCGAATCATCTGCACCTTCTGCGGAATCCTGCTGGGAGTTCGTAGCTGGCCATCCATGAGATCACTTTCCACGCGCTGCAAGTTTTTCGCGGCAGCTTCGGATGCAGCAGGTGGTGGGGGCGGAGGTGGGGGCGGAGGTGCGACTAGAAACGAGAGTAATTGCTGCCTGGGCAGAGTTTCCGTAAACATCAACGGCACGAGCAGCAACCCACCCACGAGCAAGGATTGAAGGAGAATTGATAATACCGTTGCCAGAGTTCGGCGGCCACGCTGAAGGCTACTTGCTTCCAGCAGAACATCTGCAAATAGCGGACCCTCCTGCGTTAGTGCCGCGGAAGGCAGCACTCGAGGCGGGCGCCTTACCTCGACTGGCTTTTGAACTTCCGGTTCTCTTACGTCGGTTGCGGTGCTCATGGAAACCTCCATCCGCACAGCTTCCATTAACTCCTGTACGTAATCGATTCTGCGCTCAACCGGTTCTTGAGACCGTACTCCACGTCACCGTTCTTGGTGATCTTGATCACGGCATGGTCGTTCAAACTGCAGGTGGGCTCTTCTGCTTAACCGCTTTTCCATTCTCAGTCACTAACTGTCAAGACGGGGCATTGGGCATGGCATATAACCTCGTGTATGAGAGCCCATGGTATGTGCGCAGCCATCCGCGGTGAAGGCGTTCGGTTCGCTCCCATAACGATCAAGTCGATTCTGTGTGTAGCTCCCGCATCCAAGATCCCTTCGGGCAGGAAATCCGTTCCAGCCACATATTCTGGCCTGGCGGCTAGATTCGTGTTGGTTGGAATCAGTTCCTTTAGCTTTCTCACACTCTCGTCTCGCATGGTTCGCTGCCACTCTGTAAATTGTTCAGCAGCGCAAGCAGATGGGCCGCAGGCTGCGGGGCCAAATTCCGCTACCGGCATTGGCGGCACCATGTGCAGAAGTACTAGTTTTGCCTGGTAGTCTTCCGCCAGCGATAGAGCATACGGAAAGGCCTTGGCGGAAGCTGGCCCGAAATCGGTTGCGAATAGGATCCGCCTGAACTCGACCGTGCCCAAGTCTCCAGTCGAGACATGCGGACCAACTGTGAGCGCCGGGCAGGGAGCCAGGCGCAGGACTTCTTCCGCGACCGATCCCAGTGCGAGCTTCTTGAAGCCGCCCCGTCCGCGAGTCCCAAGCACGAGTAGATCGATATTCTCACGTTTAATCACTGAGGCAAGGACATCCCATACTGGACCGTGTTCAAGCAGCAAATGGTAGTTGAGATCCTTTATTTGTACTTTCTCGCCGAGGTTTTTCATTTGCTCTTCCGCTTCAAGTCGGGGACGATTTAGTTCCCTTGGCAACGGCTCCAGCGGGATCTGGTCACGTGGTGCGGGCGGAAGTGCGTGTACGACGGAAAGCTCGGAACCGTATCGCCGCGCAATCGCGATGGCGTACGCGAGCGCTCGCTGCGACGCATCCGAGAAGCCTGTGGCAATTAGCACCTGCTTGAATCCAACACTCTGCTTCTGACCGTGTATCTGTGCAAGCGCTGACATAAGTCTCCTCCTGACGCCTTTGGTACCGCACCAGACCTGCTACCCGATCCGCGGCAAACTGCTTCCAGATCGGCGCGCCGTCGTTATCGCGGAAGATGAAGCTCGACTTCTTCCACTGTTCCTTTGACCGTGACTTGGCCGTCGGGCATACTTCGCAACCGCAACGGCCGGTTCGGGCTTCTGCCCTGCGGCCGGGGCGATTGTTAAGATCAGCGCAAGAGCCGTGAAAATCAGAATGTCACTCAAAAAGAAACCACCGATACGAGATGTCAAAAGCTCAACTACAGTTCTCTTGGCTACCCTTCTTTTCTGGGAAGTGATGCTGCGCGAGGTTTTCATGATCTACCTCCTCCTAAACGCCGAGAGCTCGAACTTTTTCTGACTCAATTGTGGCCCTCTTGCCCCCATGATGCTGTGACCCAGATCACCGGACGCTGTGAGGAGCACCGGCAGTCTCCTCCATGTTCACTTGCCAACGGAGCGGCCCGCCGGGGCCCAGATGCTCACCACTCCAGACCCAGCCTTTCTTTCACAGGCGGCCTGTGCTGCGTGTCCTGAAGGTTCTTGAAGAAGCTACTCTGGCGAGTATTCCAACTGGAGATCTGCATTCGCGGCCTTGACGGGGGCGGTTAACGCAATCGGTCCGTACTCCAATCCTTTTTCGAAGGCAATCAGGTTCAACTTAAGGAAGCTGGGCGGAACAGAGTCCACGACTGCGTTGCGCACCGCTTCTGCATCCAGCAGCCGTGTAACGGCGGTGAAGAATCCAACCATCACCGAATTCAGCACCATGCGCTTTCCCAGCCCTTCGGCGATGCGGGTCGCCGGGATGCTGTAGACCTGAACTTCTTTGTTGAGATCTGAAACTCGTACCAGATCCTGCTCGACAATCAAGATGCCGCCGTCCTTCAACTCTGGGACAAACCGTACATAAGCCTCTTGCGACATTACGACGAGGATGTCCGGGTGAGTGACGTAGGGATACAACACTGGTGAATCGGCAAGGACGAGCTGCGCACTGCAGGCTCCGCCGCGGGCTTCCGGACCGAAGTTTTGGGTCATAGTGGCGAAAGCGCCTTGATAAATCGAGGCCGCCTTACCGAGAAGGATGGCCGAGAGGATCACGCCCTGGCCGCCGAAACCCGCTACACGAATCTCAGTTAGCTGCATACTATCTCCTCTTGTTCGACGAATCTCTCGCCCAGCGATTCGCCGAATTGAGCGCGCATCATGGTTTGGTAGTCGAGACGGTCACGGTCAACGAACTTGCCTACGACGATTTCTCCGGTCATGGTAAGGCCGACTTCATTGGTCGGCGCTCCGTGCCGGACTTTACTCTTCTCTTTGTAGTACTTCATGGTATCGAGGCCATCTCCGAGCTTGTTGCGGCGCTGATAAAGCGTGGGACAGGGCGAGATCACTTCAATAAAGGAGAAGCCTTTCTTCTGGAACGCCTCGCTGATGGAATGCGCCAGTTGGCGAACGTGGAACGCGGTCCAGCGCGCGACGTAAACCGCGCCCGCCGCTTCGACGAGATGCGGCAAATTGAACGACGGCTCAAAGGTGCCGTAGGGATTGGTGGACGTAGTGGAGTGATACGGGGTGGTGGGCGCGGTCTGGCCGCCGGTCATCGCGTAGATCAGATTGTTAACGCAGATGACCTTCAGATCGATGTTGCGGCGCGCGGCGTGGATCAGATGATTGCCACCGATAGCCGAAAGATCGCCGTCACGGGAGTAGACGACGACGTTCAGTTTCGGGTTTGCCAGTTTGAGCCCGGTGGCGAATGGGATGGCGCGGCCGTGCGTGGTATGGAAGGAATCCAGCTTCACATAACCCGCCACGCGCCCCGTGCAGCCGATGCCAGAGACCAGAGCGAGAGATTGCAAATCGACCTTCGAGTCGATGAGCGCGCGGGCGAAAGAGTTCACCGTTGTGCCGATGCCGCATCCGGGGCACCAGATGTGTGGCATGCGATCGGTGCGCAAAATAGGTTCGACGGGATTGCCTGCGCTGCCAATATCAGTGATCAGGCTGTCTGACATTTGTTAGCCTCCACGATTACCTTGAGGATGTCTTCGGGTCTGTGAACTCCGCCCCCGGCGTGGGAGACGGCAAACGTCTTAGCCTGACCGGCAGCAGATCGCTCGACTTCGTGCACCATCTGCCCCAGATTGAGTTCTGGGACGACGAACGCTTTCACTTTCGGTGCTAGTTCACGGATCTTTTTCTCCGGGAAGGGCCAGGCGGTGATCAGGCGCAGCTTGCCAACTCGCAGACCCTGTTCGCGAGCGGCTTCGATGGCGCGTTGCGCTACTCTAGACGTGATCCCGTAGGACACGACTATAACGTCCGCGCCTTCGAGGTGGTCCTCTTCGAACAAAGAGATGCGATCAGCGGCGTCGCTAATCTTGGTTTGCAGACGGCGAACCAGCTTGTCCTGAACGGAGGCAGTCATGTTGGGATAGCCGTGTTCGTCATGGGTCAAGCCAGTGACGTGAAAGTTGTAACCTTCGCCAGCGTGCGCCATCTCAGGTACTCCGTCGTTGGTGCCATAGGGCAGGTAGTCCTTAACTGACATACGAGTATGGCGGCGTGGTGTGACTTCGATCTGATCGGCGGGAGGGATGACAACTTTCTCGGTCATATGACCAACCACCTCGTCCATCATGAACATCACGGGCACGCGGAACTCCTCGGCGAAGTTAAAGGCCGTGACGGTGAGATCGAAACACTCCTGCGGAGAATTGGGGCAGAGCGCAATGATCTGGTAGTCGCCGTGCGAGCCCCAGCGCGCCTGCATCATGTCGGCTTGCGCGGGGAGCGTGGGCAGACCAGTCGACGGCCCCCCGCGTTGCACATCCACAAACACGCACGGCGTTTCCGTCATGGCCGCGTAGCCAATGTGTTCCATCATCAAAGAGAAGCCGGGGCCAGAAGTGACGGTGAACGCCTTGGCCCCGCCCCAGACCGCGCCTTGCAAGGTTATTGATGCCGCGAGTTCATCTTCCATCTGGATGAACGTTCCGCCCACGGTAGGCACACGAGAGGCGAAGCGCTCAACGATCTCGGTGGAAGGCGTAATGGGATATCCGGCGGCAAACCGGGCGCCGGCGGCTAAAGCGCCTTCACAACAGGCGTGGTCGCCGTCCATGAAATGTGTGCCGGTGAGCACTCCGCGAGGGTCAGCCTTCATTTGTCACCTCCGCCGGAGGCTACTTTGGTCGCGAAGATCGCGAAGTCGGGGCAATACATCCCGCATAGGTCACAACCGCTGCATTTTTCTGGATGTACGACATGCGGCGGATGATAGCCCTTGGAATTGAAAGCGGCAGAAAGCGCTAGCACGTGGGAAGGACAAAACTCCACACAGAAGCCGCAGGATTTGCAGTGCTCGACGACGATAGAAACACGTCCTTTTGCCATGGAAACTCCCACTTGAAGTGCCTAGAAGCTTCTACAAGCCTGCGGTCATTATGCGTGGCCGGGGTGCGGTTGGATGTGACATCGATCACGGCTGTGTGTGAGGGGTGCACACCTTACTGGGCCAGGAACAGCGCCAACCAAAGGCGTCCATCAAACTTGGTGGCTCGGGGAGATCGAGGGGTGTCTGGATCCGGGCGGCGGGCACAATCGACTGTGCTCTTGGTCACAGCCATCGTGGAGCAGGCGGCTAATAATAAGTCAAAATTGAAGGACGCTCATCGTTCTTGTCGGCGCTACTGCCGGCAGCAAGGTAGTTCGTTCCCGGGTTTCGAGTGTGCTTTGATTTCAGATAAGAAGCGTTGGTTTAAGGAGAAAATGCAATGCCGATAAAGAAACTGATTTTGATAGTTCCTGCCCTGATCGCCTTCAACTGCATGGCCACCGCGCAGGACCAGACGCAGGACCAACCAAAGACAACCATCCAGCATGTGACCATCAAGGCCACATCGGCTGCATCCGGCAAGGAAATGTATACGTCATACTGTGCCGTTTGCCATGGAATGGACGGCAAAGGCGGAGGTCCTGCGGCCAGCGCGCTGAAGACTCCACCTGCCGACCTTACGGTGCTGAGCAAGAACAACGGAGGGAAATATCCCTCAATAAAAGTTACCTCGATTCTGCGAGGCACGTCCGATCTTCCCGCGCACGGATCCAAAGAGATGCCGGTGTGGGGACCGTTGTTTTGGGGAATGAGCAATGGAAACGAGGCAGAGGTGCAGCAACGCGTGACCAACCTTACCCAATACGTCGAGTCTCTGCAAGCGAAATAGGCTGATCTGACGAGGATCTGCGGACCGGACAGAGCCGATCGGGCATAGGCACGAGCTCGTGCCCGCTGCTCGTCTGTCGCGAAAGAGATCGCTTTAGGTGAGTCTCGCTAGTCGGCGCGAGCGATCGCCTTGTCATGCGACAGTTGTATTCTAGTTACCGCAAAGGATTCTCCACGCCTCGCGGTTGGTGACCTTGACATGTTGCACGCTTTTCACCGCTTTCATGTATTGCGCGCGCTCGAAGGCTGAAGGATTGGGACAGCGGCTCTGGCTCATGCTCCCCTTCATCTGCTGCACGGATTCGTATTCGTGCTTCTCCATCCATCCCAGCAGGCCCTCTTCGATGTGCTGAAGATGGCTGATACCGTTCTTCAACAGCGTGGAGCAGAGCATAGTGACGTCAGCACCGACCATCAGCAGCTTTACGACGTCTTCGGGGCCATGCACCCCGCTGGTCGCAGCCAGGCTGGCTCGAATACGACCATAAAGGATACCGATCCAGGTCAGCGGAAGCCGCAACGCCTGGGGAGTGCTTAGCAATACGTTCGGTTGAATCTCCAACTCATCAAGGTTGATGTCTGGCTGATAGAAGCGATTGAACAGAACTAGCCCATTTGCACCTGCTTCGTCGAACCTCTTCGCGATATTGGCCATATTGCTGAAAAATGGGCTAACCTTTACAGCGACGGGAATGTGAGCTGAAATCTTTACTTCCCGAAGAATGTCGATATAGGTTTTCTCGACGGCGGAACCTGCGATGTCCGGGTTGCTCGGAATAAAGTAGATATTGCACTCGATGGCGTCGGCTCCGGCTTGCTCGATCTGCTTGGCATACTTGGACCACCCGCCAAGGGTCGTACCGTTAAGGCTGGCGATAATCGGAATTGACGCTGCGTTCTTGGCTTGGCGGATGTGATTCAGATATCCCTCAGGCCCCGTCCGAAATTCGTCGGGCCGAGGGAAGAAACTTGTGGCCTCCGCAAAACTGTTCGTTCCTTTCTCCAGATGATATTCAAGTTCGAAGCTTTCCTGCCGCAGTTGCTCCTCGAAGAGCGAATACAGCACCACGGCGGATGCGCCCGCATCTTCGAGGCGGCGGATGCCGTCGATCTCTTGGGATAGCGGCGATGCTGAAGCTACCAAAGGAGTACGAAGCTGCAAACCCAGGTAATTGGTGCTGAGGTCAATCATGATTTCTCCTGCCTGTTCGTTCTGCTTCTCTCGGTTTACTCAGTTTTTATCGATTCTCCGTTACACTTCCGCTGCGCCAGATATTCGTAGAGGTGAAAGCGCGTCATCGCGTCCTGCTGCGCTTCAGCCCAAAGGTGCTTGGCGTCTTCCGGCCTACTCTTGGTGAGCATCTTGAAGCGCGTTTCCATTTGCATGTAATCCTGGACTCTACGCGTCGGCGTTCGAGAATCGAGGGTCAGCGGGTTCTCGCCCTGGGCAGCCCGTTCAGGGTTATAGCGATAGAGCAGCCACTGTCCAGAATCGACAGCCGCTTTCTGATTCGACATTGCGGTGGTCATATTGATGCCGTGAGCGATGCAGTGCGAGTAGGCGATGATGAGACTCGGCCCGTTATAGGCCTCGGCTTCCAGGAAGGCCTTCAGCGTGTGCTCGTCCTTCGCGCCCATGGCAACGCTTGCGACATAGATGGTGCCGTAGCTCATAGCGATGAGCCCTAAATCTTTCTTGGGGCCGGGCTTGCCGCCAGCGGCGAACTTTGCCACTGCGGCGCGCGGTGTGGATTTGGAGGCCTGACCTCCGGTGTTGGAATAGACCTCGGTATCGAGCACCAGCACGTTGACGTTGCGCCCGCTGGCTAACACGTGATCGAGGCCGCCGTAGCCGATGTCATAAGCCCAACCGTCTCCGCCAACAATCCAGATACTTTTCTTGACCAGCAGGTCGGCGAGGGAAAGGAGTTGCCTAGCTTCGGCGGAATCGACGACGTGCAATTGTTCTTTTAGCAAGTCCACGCGCTGACGCTGTTCATAGATATCCGCTTCGTCTTTCTGCGGAGAAGTGAGAAGCGCGGTCGCGAGTTCTTCACCAATCGTTCCCGCCATGCGCCGGACTAACTCTTGAGCGAACTCGGTCTGCTTATCAATAGAGAGACGGAAGCCCAGTCCGAACTCGGCGTTGTCTTCGAAAAGAGAGTTGGACCAGGCGGGTCCGCGCCCGGCTGCGTTTTTCGTCCAGGGCGTAGTAGGGAGATTGCCACCGTAAATCGACGAGCATCCCGTGGCATTGGCAATGATGGCGCGGTCGCCGAACAACTGCGACATCAGCTTGAGGTATGGGGTCTCCCCGCAACCTGCACAGGCGCCGGAGAACTCGAATAGAGGTTCTTGGATTTGCTGCTGGCGGATGTTCGTGACTTTAATGTTACGACGGTCAAGTTCCGGAATCTTTAGGAAGAAATCCCAGTTTTCGCGTTCGGGTAAGCGCAACGGAGGTTGAGGCACCATGTTGATCGCTTTGAGTCGGGTTTCCGCCTTGTTCTTGACCGGACAAACTTCGACGCAGATGCCGCATCCAGTGCAGTCTTCCGGCGCTACTTGAATCGTGTATTTGAGACCTTGCCATTCCCGGTCGCGGGTATCAGTAGATTTGAAAGTTGCCGGTGCACCTTCCAGTTCTTTCGAGTCGTAAACCTTGATGCGTATGACCGAATGCGGGCAAACCATGGCGCACTTTCCGCACTGAATGCAGATTTTCGGATCCCATCTGGGGATTTCGAGTGCCAAGTTGCGCTTCTCCCATTTCGCGGTTCCAGTGGGGAACGTTCCGTCTGCTGGAAATGCACTCACCGGCAATCGGTCGCCGCGTCCTGCGTACATCATGCCCAGGACATCGCGCTCGAACTCGGGTGCTGAAGGTGAGAATGGGGGAGGCATCTCAATGGTACTGGTGACTTCAGCTGGGACGTTCACTTCGAACAGGTGGGTCAGAGTCTCGTCCACGGCCTTCATGTTCTGTTGGACGATCTCTTCGCCCTTCTTGCCGTAAGTATCGCGAATCGATTTGCGGATCGCCTCGATAGCTTGATCGGACGGCAAGACTTTGGAGATGGCGAAGAAACAGACTTGCAGAATGGTGTTCATGCGACTGCCCATCCCGGTGTCACGTGCTACTTGATAGGCGTCAATTACATAAAACCTTGCTCGCCTCGAAATGATCTGCTCCTGCACTACGCGTGGAAGATGCTCCCAAACTTCATCTGCGCCGAATGGACTGTTGAGCAGGAATGTGCCGCCAGGAACCAGGGCGCTGAGCATGTCGTAGCGCTCAAGGAAAATCCACTGGTGACATGCGACGAAGTTGGCACTGGAGACCAGATAGCTGGAACGAATCGGCTGCGGCCCGAAGCGCAGGTGCGAAACAGTCACCGCGCCGGACTTCTTCGAATCGTAAACAAAGTAGCCCTGGGCGTAGTTGTCAGTATTCTCGCCGATGATCTTGATCGAATTCTTGTTAGCGCCGACCGTGCCGTCCGCGCCGAGACCGTAAAACATTGCCCGGACAACATTGTCCGGCTCGGTGGAGAACTCGGTGTTGTATGACAAACTAGTGTGGTCAACGTCATCCTGGATGCCGATGGTGAAGTGATCCTTGGGTTGATCCGCTTTCAGGTTGTCGTAGACCGCTTTGACCATGGCCGGAGTGAATTCCTTCGAGGAGAGCCCATAGCGTCCGCCCACGACCGCGGGCGGAGTTCGCCGAGCGCTGTAACCGGCTTTCACTCCTTCATGAAGCGCGTTCACAACATCGAGATAGAGCGGTTCGCCAATCCCTCCGGATTCCTTGGTACGATCGAGGACGGCGACCTTCCGCACGCTGGCTGGCAAGGCTTCCAGGAACGCCTGCACCGGGAAGGGACGATACAAGCGGACTTTCAGCAGTCCAAGCTTTTCGCCCTGAGCATTGAGATGCTCGATCGTTTCGTGAGCGACCTCGGCGCCTGAGCCCATCATCACGATTACGCGGTCGGCATCCGGCGCACCCACGTAGTCACACAGGTGATAGGAGCGGCCGACTACCTCGGCGAACTTGTTCATTGCGGTTTGAACGGTTTTAGGGCAAGCGTCGTAGTAGGAGTTTGCCCGTTCACGCATCTGGAAGAACACATCGGGATTCTGTGCGGTGCCGCGCAGGACGGGATGATCGGGAGACAGCGCGCGCTGGCGATGCTCGAAGATGCGATCCATATTGATGAGCGCGCGCATATCGTCTTCGCTGAGCATTTCGATCTTATTCACCTCATGCGAGGTGCGGAAGCCGTCGAAGAAGTGCAAGAAAGGGATGCGCGAGTCAAGCGCAGCGGCGTGGGCGATGAGTGCGAAGTCCATGGCCTCTTGCACAGAGTTGGAGCACAGCATCGCGAATCCGGTAGTGCGGCAAGACATGACATCCGAGTGGTCGCCGAAGATCGAGAGCGCATGAGTGGCTAAGGTGCGCGCCGATACATGGAACGCTGTGGGCGTCAGCTCTCCCGCAATCTTGTTCATGTTCGGGATCATGAGCAGGAGTCCCTGGGAGGCGGTAAACGTGGTGGCGAGCGAGCCGGTCTGCAGCGCGCCATGGACAGCTCCAGCAGCGCCGCCCTCGCTCTGCATCTCCATTACATGGGGCACCGTGCCCCAGATGTTCTGAATTCCTTGAGAAGACCACTCATCGGCCCATTCGCCCATGTTGGAAGACGGTGTGATCGGATAGATGGCAATGACCTCGTTAACCCGGTAGGCGATGTACGCGACCGCTTCGTTTGCATCCATGGTCTTGAACTTGCGCTTCATGATCATCCGCCTGTCGTTATATGCAAATAAGTCTCTGTAATCCTTCTGTTCCCCACTTGACAGCATAAGAATGGACGAATCTGAACATCGCCGCAGCAAGACAAGTCACAGGTGCATGTGATCCACATCACAAAAGGCGGCGTGTGAGCCAGATCACAATGGCGTGTGCCCCGCAGCACAGCCAAGGGATTCGTCCCGACGGACACTGACCTCAGCACCAGGAGGCTAGTACATGCTCTCGCCATACGGAATGGAGATTGTAGAAAGCTGCATTAACTGCAAGCTTCGTGCGGATCGTATCTTTTGCAATCTGCCGGCTACCGCGCTTCAAAACTTCGAAGACATCAAGTTCGCCACCGCGTATCCCTCGGGAGCAGTGCTGTTCGTAGAAGGGCAGCTGCCACGGGGCATCTTTGTGCTCTGCAAAGGCAGCGTAAAGCTCTCCATTAACTCTCCTGGCGGTAGAACGATGATTGTAAAGCTGGCCGAACCTGGGGAAGTGTTGGGGTTGAGTGCCACCATCTCTGGCAAACCTTACGAAGTGACTGCGGAGACGATCGATCCCTGCCAGGTCAATTTCGTCAAGCGCGAGGACTTTCTCAGGTTTCTGAAGGAAGACGTGGAGGTCTGCTTCAAAGTAGCAGAGCAGTTAAGTGAAAAGTATCACAATGCTTGTAAGGAAGTGCGGTCGCTGGGACTGTCCCATTCCGCCGCCGAGAAGCTGGCGGCGTTGCTTCTGGAATGGAGTGCTAAGAACGGAGAAGCCGCTAAACCCGAGCCCCGGTTGAAGATTCGACTTACTCATGAAGAAATTGCGCAGATGATCGGAACCTCGCGAGAGACTGTTACCCGGCTGTTTGCTGAGCTGAAGAAGCGAGAGATCGTGCAGTCGAAAGGTTCTACGCTGGTGATTCGCAACACGGAAGCGCTGCGCGACATCGCAAACTCCAACTAGCGCTTACGAAGGGTGATCCCTCCAACAATTGCCTCAACAAGTCTTGGGTCTTGTGACCGGGATCACAAATCCGGGTGATGAGAGTCACCGCCTGGAAATTCTTTCTCTTTTATCGTTGCCGCGTGGGTGGGCGACAGCGGCCAAAGTGGGAGGGACCAGCACATGACTACAGCAAACAGCGACCAGCATCATTCAACTCATGGAACGCAGAACAAACCCCGCCTGATCTTCTGGGAATTGACGAAAGGATGTAATCTCCGCTGCATCCATTGCCGGGCCAGTGCTACGGAACTGAGCTCTCCCAACGACCTTTCCACCCAGGCCGCCCGCGATATTATCGACCAGATTGCCGAAGTCTCGTCTCCGATCTTGGTGCTCAGCGGTGGAGAACCGCTATTCCGTTCAGATATTTTCCAGTTAGCGCGTTATGGCACGGACAAGGGCCTGCGCGTAGCGCTGGCTACGAATGGCACTCTCGTAACGAGGCAAGTCGCGCAGAAGATCGTCGACAGCGGTGTAAAGCGCGTTGCCATCAGTCTCGATGGTTCCGATGCGCTCACTCACGATACGTTCCGTGGCATTCCCGGAGCGTTCGACGCCGCCATTACCGGTTTCCGCAATCTCAAAGATTTGGGAATGTCAGTGCAGATCAACACGACGATCGCACGCCACAATGCCGATCAGCTTCCCCAGGTGCTTGAACTGGCGAAGTCGATCGGAGCGGATGCACTGCACACATTCTTGCTGGTGCCGGTGGGTTGCGGTGTGGATATCGCTGCTGAGCAGATGGTGCCCCCGGAAGAGTACGAGCGGATGCTGAACTGGTTCTACGATCGCTCCCTGGAAGGTGGCATCGAGCTGAAAGCGACCTGTGCTCCCCACTACTTCCGCGTGGTTCGCCAACGGCGCGCGGCGGAGCATCGTTCCGCGGCAGCAGCCGCCCAGGCTGCAGAGCCAGTCATTGAAACTGCGCCAGATTCGCCAAATATCGGTCCCACAGACATCACGATGCCCGGCTCAACCGGCATCGAACTGAGACCTCATGGTATCGGCAAGGCAGTAGGACACCCTGGAACTCATCCTTCCGACATGAACGCCATGACCAAGGGATGCCTGGCCGGAACCGCCGTCTGTTTCATCTCGAATCAAGGTGAGGTCTATCCCTGTGGATACTTACCGGCTCTGGCCGGGGATCTGAAAAAGCAGTCGTTCGCTGAGATTTGGGAAAACTCGGTTGTATTCAATCAACTGCGCGACGTAAACAATCTGAAAGGGAAGTGCGGTTGCTGCGAGTTCCGCAACGTTTGCATGGGCTGTCGCGCCCGGGCTTTTGCTACCACTGGAAATTATCTCGACGAAGAACCATTTTGCGTCTACCAACCAAAGGCAAAAGGTTTGAACGAGATTACGCGGGCGCAAGTTTCGGGTAGTGTCGTAATAGTGCGTTGCTCGGCAGTGTCCTAACACTAGGACACTACCGAAGTTTCGCGCTAAGGAGCCAGTGTCCGCTCATCCGAAAGAACTCTTCAAGCGTGCGAAAACCCTCCCGGCAAAGCGTGATATCCCGCAACCTAGTCTCTTGCATCCTCTGCTCCGTTGATACTGTTCCCGTAACTCGTTGAAACTACATGTGATCATACTTATTCCACTGGGC
Source organism: uncultured Acidobacteriaceae bacterium (assembly GCA_963784095.1). Taxonomy (GTDB): domain Bacteria; phylum Acidobacteriota; class Terriglobia; order Terriglobales; family Acidobacteriaceae; genus Sulfotelmatobacter. Next base: position 265,163 of record CAWAQC010000008.1, on the reverse strand, counting down.
AGCGCTTTGGCGAACCAGATGCCCTTAATAAGGAGTGGACGGGAGATAAAGCATTGGAACCCACTTTGATGGTCGTTGGCTTGAACTACCGCACGGCCCCCGTCGGGGTGCGCGAGCGTTTCTGGATCAGCGAAGACCGGCGTTACCAGGCCCTGGTGCAGCTGTCGAGGGCGGAGGGCATCGAAGAAGTCATTGTGCTGGCCACCTGTAACCGCACGGAGTTCTTCCTCTGGGTAAACGACGTGACCCTGGCTGCCAACTCAGTGATGCGGTTTCTTGGCTCCGAGTATGGGCTGAAGTTGTGCGAATGGAAGCACTTCTACCGCTTGCTGGATGAAGCCGCCCTCCTCCACATTTTCCGGGTCGCTTCCAGCCTTGATTCCATGGTGGTGGGTGAGCCCCAGGTGATCTCGCAGGTGAAGCAGGCTTGGCAGCAGGCGCAAAAAGTTGGGGTGACCGGACGGTTTCTCGATGCTGTGATGCAGAAGGCGCTCACCGTATCGAAGCGCGTGCGCAGTGAAACGGCGATTGGCAACGCGGCGGTTTCGATTCCGTATGCCGCCGTGGAACTCACGCGACAGATTTTTGGAACGCTTGAAAACAAGAAGGTACTTCTGTTAGGCGCGGGCAAGATGAGCGAACTTTCAGCGCGTGGCTTGCTCAACCACGGGGCCAGTTCTGTCAAAGTGATCAACCGCACGCTTGAGAATGCCGCTGAGCTGGCTGCGAAGCTGGGTGGCCATCGGCGCTGGTATGGCTGCCGTCGTGGCAGCGGAAGCAGCCGGGGGAATCATTGTGGCCAAGATTGTTTGGATGAGCGCCCCAGGTAACACGCATGTCGGGGAAGATGTTGCGAAGGTAAATGTTGCCACTTCCTGGCCCGACTGCTCCACTGCGTGCGCCCCGTTTGATAGATTTGCGGATAATTCGTCTGATAGAACTTGTTGATTTCGGCAGTGATGCTCTGCCTGGCCACGTCACGGGTGGGATAATTCACTTTTAGAACCTCGACCGCTTTTTTCCTGATGTAGGGCAGCGCCGGGCTGATGTGGCCGAGCGACATTTGTTTGTCCACGGCGTTTTCGGGCAGGTCGAAGGCATGCGTGGGCCGGTTGTGGCAATCCACGCAATCCATCACGCGATGTTCTCCCTTGTCCAATTGTTGTTGGGTGGGCTTGGTATCCGTGGAAATGAATTCGGTAGTCTTTCCCTGATCGTCGGTGTAATACACGACGGGGATCGTCTGCCGCTCGGAGTCGGTGGCAATGTAACGGATGCGGGCGTTGTTGGCGAGGTGGTGCCCGTGAATGCCGACCGCACCCTGCCATGTGCGTCCACCCACTTTCAGTAACAACACATCCGTCTGTGGCGTATTCTTTTCGTCGTCCTTGTAGTTGGTGTTCACAAGGAACTTGTCGCCGGTAAAGCGCTGCGGCCAGTGACACTGCTCACAGGTTTCATGGGCGGGGCGTAGGTACTTTACCGGCGAAGGAATGGGGCGAGAATAGGTATGAAAGGTTACCGTGAACACCTGCCGCAAACCTGAGACTTTCGATCGCACGAACCACCCCGCTCCTGGACCGATATGGCACTCAACGCACTCCACTCGCGAGTGTGGGGAATTCTGATAGGCCGTATACTCGGGGGCCATCACGGTGTGACAAGTCGTCCCACAGAAACTGGCCGAATCCATATACTGCACACCGCGGTAGGAGGCTGTGCCAATAATGAGGAGGTTGACCATGGTCGCGAAAGCGACCCATTCAAAAGTGCGGCGCACCACGGGCAGGTGCAGATCGATGGCGGGGAAAACCCCCGGCAGTTTCCCGCTCCCGCGCAGACTTCGCCGCCTGAGCCAGATGCCAAGTGGAATCAGCAGCAGGCCAAGGACAAAAATTCCTGGAAGAATGAGGAAAACCAGAAGGCCGATATAAGGATGCGGCGGCCCCGGCATGAAGACGTCATAGAACCAGAAGGCGATCGTGGTGAGCGCGGTGCTGGTCGTGATTACCGCGCCCGTGAGCGTGATGGGATTCTGCCCCAGGAAATAGATGGGCTGCGACCAGTCTCGAATGCGCTCTCGCAGATTCATTGGGAACCGCCGCTCTCTATTTAGTGTCCTAAACTGTTACTCTCATGGTCCGCGGCACAGACACACTCTATCCCTCGCCGCGGACCACGTACCGCCTGTAACAATCTCCCTGAGAATCTCGCTCGCAGTAACGGGACTATTTCTTCAGCGTGCGGATGTAAGCCACCAGCCCCTTGATCTCTTCCGGCTTCAGCGACGCATACTTCGGCATCTTATTCTTCCCATTCGTGATGATCTCCGTGAGCTGCGCGTCCGACATTCCCTGCACTTCGGCGGTTGTGAAGTCGTGCGCGCCCATCTTCTTGCCCATTGCCGAACCCGTCCCGTCGGCACCATGGCAGCCGGCGCACTTCGATTTGAAGAGGTCTGCCGCGCTTTGTGCGTGCGCCGATAAGGAAAGGCTTAGAACAACAGCCAGTACTGTTGCAAAGGAAAACAATTTGAAGTTGATTCTCTTCATCTTCAAGCTTCAGTAGAAATTTCGTCGCAACATCGCAACGAGAATACATCCAAATATGCTTCAATTCTTAACTTTTTGAGCCGCTCTGTGCTGTGACCCCGGTCACGGTTGCCTGTTATGAGATTCTTCTCAGCAGGTGACCGCCCGGACCGATTTCGCCCGGACCGCGTGATGGCCTTCACCACACCCTGTGATGCCCGTCACCGCGCCGCCTTCTTCGCAGGATCACAATAATAGTGAGGGTGAGTCTATGCCAAAGGATAATCGCAACCTGATGGACGTGCTGAAGTTCGAACTGGAATTTCTTGAGCAAGGCGGCTACGGGCGATTGCCGCGCGAATCCTGGCGGGCACGGTTTATTTTCGAGGATTCCCCTACTTGCATGAACTTCAACTCCAAGGACCGCGAACCGTGCAGCGAATGCCTCCTGATGCAATTCGTGCCGGAGAACGCCCGCAAAGAACAAACTCCTTGCATTCATATACCGCTGTCGCCGAGTGGAGAGACCCTCGACTCCTTGTACCGAACCGGGACGCAACAGGAGATTGAGGAAGCGCTCGGCACGTGGCTGCGGGCGACGATCAGCCGGCTTGAAGCGAAAGGCGACGTAGCCCGAGAGAAATTATGAAAACCGCGTGTGCCAATTTCTCGTAACTCTAACAGTCGTTCTTGTGAGTCTATCCTTCGCTTTCGAAATGTTGGGGGGACAATTTACCGATGCAAAGCATTTTCAAGAAAGTTGGATTTCGTCCTGACCTGAGTGCTGCATCAGACGGCTCTCTCATTAATTCGTGAAAGCGTGCAATATTGAACAGCCGTAGCATCCCGACTTGCGTACCTTGTTTGACCAGCATCGACGACAACCCGCTAGCCGCGAGATTGTCGCGGTAGAGCCAACGCAAACCAATCTCATAGAACGGACCGACCGTCGGTGACGTAGTCGTTCGCAAACTCATTTATTCCTCCGTTGGCGTTTCTTCGCGGCCTCGCAAGATGATGTTGAACTGGTAACCCAGGGCATATTCCGGCGCGGTAGTTTCCCAGTCAAATATGGAGATCAATCGGTTGCGGGCCTTTTCGTCCGCCGTGCAATTGAAGATCGGATCAAACGCCATTAGCGGGTCGCCGGGGAAATACATCTGCGTCACCAGGCGCGTTGCAAACGCCGGACCGAAGATAGAAAAATGAATATGCGCGGCCCGCCAGGCATTGTAGTGATTGTGCCAGGGATACTCGCCCGGACGAATGGTGAGAAATCGATAGCGGCCTTCGGAGTCTGTCATCGTTTGGCCGCAGCCAGTAAAATTCGGGTCGAGTGGCGCTCGATGTTGATCGCCCTCATGCAGGTACCGCCCTGCTGCATTGGCCTGCCAAATTTCTATCAGCGTGTCTGCCATCGGTTGACTGTTTTCGTCGAGCACTCGCCCGCTTAAAGCGATTCGCTCCCCAATCGGTTCACCCTTGTGCCCGGTGGTTAGGTCGAAGGCTTTAGGAGAGAGGATTTTGGGACTAAAGCTCGGTCCAGTGACTTCGGACAGAGTATAAGGAATGGACACAAGAGGTTTCGTGGGCGCACGCTTGATGCAGGATATATACGGGGAATGGAGAAGATCTGGTTGTGTTCCGGGATACGGAGTACGATAGCCAACGACAGGTATCATGTTTGCTGTCCTTCTAACCTAAGTTTCTCTCCTCGATAGCCGACTCGAATGCCTCGGAATGTATGCAAGAACACCAGAATGTATGCAAGCGCACTTCCTGTCAAGTTCGGCCGGGGAAATCTCGATTCCCTTGACCCGCAACGCCCAGCCCGCCAGCTCCTGTACACGTTCCTTGCTAATCATGGCCATCGTGTAGGGTTTCTCGCCACTGGCACAGCCCAGGGAAAAGAATTGAGAGATTGCGGTCGGCTCCATTTGCCGCCATGCGCGTCGGCAGCACGACTTCTTCAAATACACGAAAGTGATCCAGGCCGCGAAAAAAATGTTTCGGGAACGGTCAACAACTCCGCTAACCGGTCTCCATTCTTTTTCATTGTCGTTGAGCGGTGCCAGATGTTCGCTGGCGCTCATATTGAGCTCGGCGCTGATTCCTTCCGCACTCACCACCTTTAAAGGCCCATATCGGGTGCTGCCACGGCCGAACACATAGAGTCACGAACCGGTGTAGAGCTGAAACGGAGCCCAATAAAAAGGATTGCGAAAGGCGCTGGCGTGTAGAAGTGAAAGCTTGGCGGCTCGCAGCGCCGCGTCCGGAGCGAGTCCCTTGTCCAGTTCGTCATAGAACCGAGCCATCAGTTGGGCAGTGGATGCGTCGGTCACTCCCCAGAGTCCGGCGATCACGTTGTGCGCTCCCGCCCTGAGAAAAGCCCAGGCAAGTCCCACCAAGCCTTCGCCAGAGTAGGAGCGCTCACCTGCGCCATAACACGCTGAAATCGTGACCAGGTCGGCGTGCAACCGATGGCCAATGATGTCGCGAGCGTACAGCTTGAAAGAGTCGGGGTCACTCGCGCCCGGTGACAGCACAATGGCCGAGTCCAGCGGACTCAAGCGGCTTGCCATTCCGTGCGCGACAAAATGGATGTGCGAAAACTGTTCGGGATGACTGCCGAGGTACGCTGCCGGAGTCGCGTGGTTGTGCTGAAAAATCTGTTTCTGCCAGTCGGCGAAGTGCCGGGCCACACTCGCCATCTGTTCAGCGGCTCCGGGCAATTCAGGGTAATCCTGGTTGGGGGCCACGCTGTCGCCAATAAGAAGCAGTTTGCTGGCGCTCTTGGGTTGGCGAATTCTTTCGCGCGAAAAAGACGCGGCCAGAACGCGCAGCGAACTGGCGTTTACCACGTCGGCGTCTTCAATCCAGAAATGCGGCTTAGACTCAATCGGCTTTGAGTTTGGATCAATTAAGTTTGGAGAAGAGGGTTTCGCGGGATCCGATAGCTTCGCATCGGCAACGACGAGCGTTTCGAAATTCAGATTATTCAAGCTGCCATCCGGGATGATGAAAACCTTGGCGCCTGTTGCCAGCAGTGCCTGTGCCGGGGCAATGAGTGTGCGATAAAGTTCGCGTGCCTCACTGCTCGATACGAGAACATCTTGCGGACCGTTCAGGGCCTTGCAGTAGAGCTCGACTAGTGAATCGATTTCTCTGCCGGGAGGCAGCGGAAACAAACGTGTCTTATGCGGCGTAATGGCCCATAGATACGATTGCGTTTCTCCGAGCCAGTAAAAAAGAATTGTTCCCTTCGCGCGTTGGGAAATCTCTTGCGCCTTCAGCCCCGGAGGCTCCGCATGTGCTCCCTTCAAGGCCATCTTCGACAACCGACCCAACCCCTCCGATAACGTGCGAGCGCGGCTGTAGTCGGCCCAGCGCAGAGCCTCGTCCGCTTTGCCGTGCATCACAAGGAAATGAATGTAATCGTCATAGATGCGAACAGCATTGGTGGAAAACGGCAATTTCGACTCGCTATGCTTCAAAGAAGATCGAGCTGTCTCGAAGCTGTTCAAGGCCGTGCGATATTCGCTTTCTGCCAGAGTGGAATGTTTCTGGCCCTCATAGAGGCGCGCGAGGGCGTGTTCGGCACGCCATCTCAGGGAGGGATTGCCGTTCTTATCTTGCTCCACCTCGCGGAATATCTGCTCTGCCTCCGCTCCGTGATTTTCCTGTGCCGCGATCAGCCCTTTCACTAGCAGAGGATAGAGTTCATCTAAACGGTTGTTATCTTTTTGCGCAATAACGGTTGCTTCGTCGGCATAACTGCGAGCTTGTTCCAGTTCACCACTTTGCACGGATACCAAAGCCAGTGCCCGCAGAGCATTGTAGATATCCTCCCGGCCATTGATTTCTTTTGCCAGCTCCAGCGCCTTGCTGTAGCACTGCTTCGCGCGAGGGATATCATGTGTCTGCTGGTATACATAACCCGCGTTCGTCAGCCACGAAAGCTGGTCAATGACGTCTGCGACTCTTATCGCGCGCGCTTCAGCCTGAAGGGAAAAGTCCAGTGATTTCTCAGTGTCGCCAAGGTTGTAGTAAGCCCAACCAAGATTGCCCAAGGACTTGGTGGCGATCGTACCTGCGTCCAATGCTTCTGCGCTCCGGTAAGCCGCATTCGTCCAGTCGATCGCCTCGTCAAAGTGCTGTTGCAGCAACGCCACCTGGCCAAGGTTAAGCAGGGCTGTCGCCTCCAGGAATGAATCTGCGTGGGCGCGGGCAAAATACAGATTTTGCTCGAATAAAGTTCTCGCCCTGTCGGGTTGGTTATGTTGCACGGCGAGAACTCCGCGCGCCCGAGAGACTCCTGCGCAGGCTAGTTCGGGCGCGGTGCGGCAGAGTTCCTCCGCTCTACGAATGTCCTGTTCAGCATCGTCGAAGTAGTGCAGACGGGCGCGGGTGGCGCCTCTGAGGGTCAGAGCCTCAATGACCGAGTCTTTTGCATACGTTGAATTTGGGTCGGAACTCAACAGATCCAGCACCTGCGGGTACATTCCGCGCAGCAGCAGGGCTTCGGCCTCCAAATTCCGAAATTTTATCGCCCATGCAGGATTTGACCCTGAGAAGCGCTGGTAGCCTCGTTTCGCTTCATGCTCGGCGCGAATCAGATCGCCATGCCTGAGCGTCTGCTGCGCATGCTGGAACGTGGTCTGCGGACTGTCGCTGCGTCCACAACTAAGCCCGCAGACCACCATTAGAAAAATTCCGCCAAGGGCTATGGATAGGTCTGGCCATTGGTTTTGGTTGACCCGGCTTCTTGGCTTCCATCCCCTAAGCAGCCCAGCTTGATCTTCATACTCTTGAGTTCGAAGTAAACGCAAGGCCTGGTCGATCCCTGGTACATGTTCTCGCCCACTTCGACCTCGCCGAGAGAGACGGAACCAAACTCCGGAATCACCAGAACATGGCCGAAGGCCTGCACGCCGAGTCCGCGATCCACTTTGCTGACATCGATGCTCTGAACCATGGAGCATACAACTTCGGGCCTCGCGGCGGTCTCGTCGTCATCCTTGGTGCGGATGAGTTCGTCGGCGCGCTCTAGCCTCTGAATGTACCGATCCTTGATGTCTTTGGGAAGGCCGTTGGCTTTGGCGATCGCCTGCGTCTGGTTTTTCACATTCGTGAGAAAGTTCAGATCTCTGAGATAAGACCGGTCATCCTTGGGCTTGGGGCCGCAGATGCCGAGGTTAAGCGTCAGAGGAACCGGAAATCCACTTATTCGCAGATCGCCGAACTGAGTACCGAGAAAAGTTACAAGCGGGAAATGGCCATTCTCGTACGGGTGGTCAGTGGAAACCTGAGAGACCACGCGGTCCGACGTAAGCGTTTCAAAAACGTTGAATCCTGCAAGCACAGAAGTGGCCAGTGTGACCCAGCCTTGATGTTTTAAGCTGCGTGCGCCAGATACCCGCGTCTGTCCTTTGGTCAAGGAAATCAGGCCTTCGATGCTAACGTCCTGAACAGACCTGGCGAAGAGTCCGCCTCTGCGGCCTTCGATTGAGACTGGTGCTTGCGGCTCGATTTTCTGTATGATGGGCCGTTGCAGTTCGCCGCTGAGAACATTGGCTCTAGCATTGTATTCGTGTGAGGGGGTTACGCTGACTGCTTGCGGTGCTTCCGTCATACTCGCCATGTTGTATGCTCCGCTCGTCTATTTCTGAATTTGTAATTCAAACGACGTGCTCCCGAGGTCTTTGCTTTCTCCCGCGGCGGTGACGCCGCGTACCAGGATCCTGTAAGTTCCAGTTTTCCGATTTTCTCCCGGTACCTGCAGCGGCCACTGATCCTGGCCGGGGCTGGCCGGGATGGTTAGCGACCATTCTAACTTCCCATCCGGGTTATACAAGTCCGCCTTATAGTTGGTGTAAGTGCCATCCGGCGGGATCCTTATAAATAGAAGAAACCCTTGCTGCGGAGCGATAGTTAGCGTCGGTCCGGCTGCGCCCCAGGTTCCGACATTGACCGAAGCCCAAGGCAAGACTTGCGGCTGTTTGAGCGCAGACCGCAATTCGGGATACGTGACCAGATTTTGATAGCCCACGATCGCCAGCAAAATTGCCAGAGCGGGCGCGGCAAACGCTGGACGGAACCAGGCGAACCATCCGCCGCGAACGGAATCGGATATAGGAGTCGTTGCGCGAACCGCTACTATCTCGGAAGATTCGTTCAGAACGATCTTGCTGTGGGCTACAAAGTCGGATCCCGCGCGAACGTCCAGTGCGCATTCCGGGCAATCGAAAAAATGTTCCTCGAATTCATCGCGCAACTCGGGATCCAGTTCTTCGAGAAGATATTTTTCCGTCATTTTATCTCGAACCACTTTGTCGTGGTCCATGGCTTAGTTCCCCCTCGCAAATAGTTACTGCCAGGCAGCATTACATCGTTCCTAGGCGGGAGCAAAATCTGGGGGATTCTTTCCCATGTGCTTCAGATACGACGCCTTAAATGCTTGCTTGGCTCGGTGTATCAGTACTCGCAAATAATCCCGGTCAACTCCAAAATCGCGACATACTTCATCCTTGTCCCGCTCCTCAAGAAAAACCTCCTGCAACAGCCGCCGGTCCCGTTCAGGAAGTTTGTCCAGAATTTCCCGGACCTTCTTTTCCATTTCTTTGGCAACCAGCGCGTCCACGAGATTGGTGCCAGCGGCAGGAAGATCGTAATCCTCTTCATCATCGGAAGAAGCGTTACGCACATCTGACCGGTAGTGTTCCCGCAGGACGTTATTGCAGATCGAGTTTACGAACGATCCTAAGCGGTCGGGCTGAAGAATCTTTCCCGCCCGCAGCGTGGCAAAAAAGCGGGCAAACGTTTCCTGGCGCACGTCCTCGATAGCTTCTGGCCTTTTCAGGCGAGAGCTTACTTTGATCTTGATCAGCGCGCTAAAGTAACCCGAAAAATGTTCCTGGGTGCGGAAGTCTCCAGCTCGCAAGCGGCCGAGATAGGCTTCGTCAAAAGAGTGGAATTGCAAGTACTTGCCCCGCGCATTCTGCAGTGGCAGAAAGTGTAGCACCGGAAACGGATTACTAATGTTGTTTTCCGGGCGGAACGCCGGAAAATGGGGGCGGATTGGAATGACGCGGCAACGGGTCGCGATGGGTTCTGTATTAGGCACGAATCGAGAAACTCCGGTATCTCTATGAAGCATCGTTCCATAAAACCGAACAGAAGGACCGTAGCCGTTTTCCCCCGTCGGCTCCGGTCCTTACTAGAACCCTGCCCATTGGTTGCCAGGCTGGATTCAGGAACTGCGGCACATTCGCTGAAAAACGCGATGTGCGTCGCTTATAGAGATAGTGCAGGAACCTCACAAATCGTTTCACAGCCCGACGAATTAACCCACAATCGTGATCTATCCGGTATTGTGGAGGCCGGCTGCTATGCCGTTCATGGTTGCGCCCAGAGCATAATTCAGAGACGCGCCGTTAGGAAGTTCTGCGCTTCCGGATCGCTTTCGCCGCAGAAGATCAACCTGAATCAGGCTTAGCGGATCGACGTAGGGGTTTCGCAAGCGTATCGAGCGGAGGAGGACGGGATTCGTTTCCAGCAATTCTTTCTGGCTGGTTATGGTTAGGATCGTCTCCCGGGTACGGTTGAATTCATCTCGCAGCATTGCAAAGACGCGGTCGCGAAGAGCAGCGTCGGTGATCAGATCGGCGTAGAGGCGTGCGATGGTAAAGTCGGCTTTCGCCATCGCGAGTTCTACATTGCGAATCAGGTTGGCGAAGAGCGGGAAGCCGTGCATCATTTCCTTTAGCAGTTCGGCCTGCGCGGCGGTGCGCCCGAATCTGGCCAGTGCGTGCCCCACGCCGAACCATGCCGGCACGGCGTGGCGGCTTTGCATCCAGCCGAAGACCCAGGGGATGGCGCGCAGATCTTCGAGCTTGCGATTCGTCTTAGTATTCGAACCGCGCCGCGCGGGACGGGAGCCGATGCGGGCGTGCTCGAGTTCGTTCACTGGCGTTGCCTGCTCGAAATATTCGAGAACCTCGAGATTTTCCCCAATGTGTTTCCGGTAGAACGTGAAGGCGTCAGCCGATATCGACTCCATGGCCTCTTGCCAGCGCTGCATGATTTTGTTTGAAACTTTCGCCGGCATGGCTACAGCTTCGAGGCAGGCCGCGATCATGAGTTCCAGATTCCACTCGGCGAGAACTGGGTCGGAATATTTCCAACTCAGAACTTCGCCTTGCTCGGTGATGCGTATTTCTCCGGAGAAATCGCCCGCCGGTTGGGCGAGAATGGCGGCGTGAGTTGGGCCGCCACCCCGACCGACCGTCCCGCCGCGGCCGTGGAAGAGGCGCAGGCTGACTCCGCACTCGCGTGCGGCTTCATGCAGATGATGCTGCGCCTTGTGCAATTCCCAGGTGCTGGTCAGCATTCCTCCATCTTTATTTGAGTCCGAATAACCGAGCATTACTTCGTGTCGGCGTCCCCAGGAATCGAGCATAGTTTTGAATTCGGGCGACTTCCAGACGCGCCGCATGACCGATGGAGAGGAGCGCAGCGCTTCAATCGATTCGAACAGAGGCACCGGCATCAAGCCGGGATCATTTTTGTGCGCGGCGATTGAAACTCCGCCGGCCGCAGCGAGACGGATCACTGCGAAGATGTCATGTTCGGATTCCGCGCCGCTAATCACCAAGTGGCGGGCGACTTTCGGGGAATGCGTTTTCTTTAACTCTGCAATGGCTCGGAACGTTGCAAGGAGATCGAGCGTCTCGGAGGAGCGTTCCGTTGGAGGGCTGCTCGATGACGATAGATTTTCTGACGAGGGTGCCAATGGTAATTCAACGAGCGCCTGCGAAAGCACTCGGGCGTGTTGGCGAATATCTAGGGAGTGAAGGTGGAAACCGAAGGTTCGAACTTTATTCAGCAGCGAAAAAACCAACTCCGCTAATCTCTCGCCACGATTGGCATGGAGGCTGTCGCAGATGATCGTAAGATCCTCAGCAAATTGCTCCGGTGATTTGTAGGCGTGCGGATGTTTTGACGAGTTGCGGCTGAAGCGCAAGCGGGCGATCAGATAATCAAGGAAGTGGCGGTAGACTTCGGCGTTCGTAATTTGTTTCCACCGGGAATATTTTTCGCCCAATGCGCGCTCATACTCCTGAGCGCGCCACGCGAGGGCATCTGACGCGCCAACGTGACGAATCGACATGCTCAAATGTTCAATCAGGCGCGCGATCTCGGCGATGTAGTGATCGATGATGACGTGGCGCGCCATGCTGATTGCCGCCCGCGTCGAGTCGGCTGTGACGAAGGGATTTCCGTCCCTGTCGCCGCCGATCCATGATCCGAAAGATAAGAATCCGGAAGAGAGCAGTTCAGAGATGCCGATGGAGTTGCTGTAGACCGTTTGCACCGCTTCTGCAAGCTCAGCGTAGAGGTGGGGAAGAGCTTCGAAGAGAACCATGGGAAAGTAGTCGAGGCCCATGTGAATCTCGTCGCGCACGGTCGGTTTGTTGAGGCGGACTTCGTCAGTCTGCCAGAGCGCCGTAATTTCCGCCATAATCTGAGATTCGTATTCGCGGGCCTCTGACTCGGAAAGCGGCAACTGGTCCAGGCGCTCGAGACAGGCTGCGATGCGGCCGCGTTTTATGCGGATCGTGCGGCGTGTGATTTCAGTGGGGTGCGCAGTGAAGACCGGCTCGACTTTGATTTTGCGCAGGAAATCGAGCATGGCGTTGGCCGGGATTCCCAGCTCACGCGTGCGCAAAAGGGTGCCTCGGAATGAACCGTCCATGCGAGTTTCGCCGGCATGCAGCCGCGCGGCGCGACGGCGCCGCTTGCGATGATTGGTTTCGGCGAGGTTGGTCAGTTCGAAATAAATGGCGAACGCCTTGCTCACGCGATACGCATCTTCGACGGGCAGAGCGCCGACAATTTCACGGGCGCCAGCCATCGAGCTTGCGGTGCAATCGAATTCAGATGTGGCGGCCAACTCGCGGTGCTGGATCAACTGGCGGCGCAACTGCTCCACGATATGAAAGAATGCTTCACCCTCCTGCTCCACGAGCACGCGGCCGAGCAGAATGCCCAGCGAACGGACGTCGCGGCGAAGGGGAAGTTCCTTAGCGGCGTCGCCGCGGTCTGCGATCAACTCCGCGAGGCGGGCGGCCTGGGCGCCATCGCTCCACAGTGGACTATCGCGCATGGGACATTTTAGCGGAACGCCTCAGCCGAGAACCTATCAGGGCGCCGGGGAAGGTGATATTGGAAACCAAATATGAGACGGCGGGCTATGAAACAGCCCGCTCTCGTCCGCAAGTCGGTATCGAAACAGACGGATGCAGAACCCGTCGCTAAGGCAGCCGATATCTTACTCCCACAGAATTTTGCCAGTATCCCTTCCAACATGCTGGGAAAGAATGGCGAGATACCGCAAAGCATCGCTTATGTCGGTTGTCTCCCGGTGGTGGCTCGCGGGGACAGACTGCAACTCTGACATGCGGATCGAAATAGCGTCGCGGGCGCGATCAATCTGAGGAATAACCTTTTCAAGCTTCGATTCCAGGATGGCGGCGCGAAATAGTGAGTACCAGTTGGGATTATTGTGATGCACAGTTTTACCCATGACTCTTTTTGGATTGGCGCCGTTAGACCGGTTGCGAAGCCGGCACGGCATTGACGAAGAGGTTATTCATAATCTAATGAAAGCCGGAACGCTGTGGCAATACAGTCATTTCCGTAACAACCTAACCTCAAAATAAATAGGGGTTTATTGCGAGCTCAAGCGCTGGCTGGGAATTGTATTCGAAAACTCTGCGGGGATTTGGCCGCACCGGGCAACGCACGGCCGCGGCCCTGCAACTAATTACTTAGTTGACATTTCTGTCGCTGGGACGTCTTACTTCACAAGGAGAGTTAACGGGCACCGGCTGGTGCAGGTTGAGGAGGGGAATTGGCGCGCAATAAGTCCGCAACGCTGACGGAAGCAGAGCTACGCATCATGAACGTGCTTTGGCAGAAGGGATCGGCCACCGTTCATGAGGTGCTGGAGTCGCTGCCTCCGAAGCCGACGCTGGCCTATAACTCCGTTTTGACCATTGTGCGGATTCTGGAAAAGAAAGGTTATGTGAAGCACGTGAAAGACCGGCGCGCTCACGTCTACACTCCGCAAATTGCAAGGGAGGATGCTACGCGGTCAGAGGTGCGGCGGTTGGTCAGCCGATTTTTTGGCGATTCACACGAGTTGCTCGTGCTGAACATTCTGGAAGACAAAAACATCGACGCCGAGGAACTTGATCGCCTGCGCCAGTTGTTGGAAGAGAAAGCGGGCGAACGATGATAGCGACGCTCGGCACAACGATGCTCGGAACAACAAGGTTCGGAATCACATCCGGAATGCAGTCAATCGCGGAAAGCTCTGCCTTGCGCATCGTCGATTGCCTGTTTGCGGGAACACTCATCGCTGTTTTCGCCGGTGTAATGTCGCACTTCTCGCGGCGGCAGAGTTCCGCACTGCGTTTTGCATTGTGGTTTTCGGCGCTGATCGCTGTTGCAGCCTCACCTTTTTTGAGTGGCATGAACTGGCTGCGCAGCGGAAATGTCTCTGCAGGGATCGCTCGGCCAGCAATCATGCTCCCTGGTTCCTGGGCGCTTTATTTGCTTGGCGCCTGGGCGGTGGTGGCCAGTTGGTTTTTGATTCGACTCGGAATCGGCTGGTGGCGTCTGCACGATTTACGAGACAGTTTCGTTCCGGCTGATGTGGACGAACTCGATCCCCAGGTGCGGGAAACATTGAATCGTGGGTGCGCGTACGCGCCGGTCTTGCTGTACGCTTCGGAGCGAATACAGGTTCCAGCGGCCGTGGGATTGCTCAAGCCCGTCGTAGTCGTGCCAAGGTGGGCACTTGAGGAACTCTCTGCGGGCGAACTGAACCAGGTTTTACTGCACGAACTCGCGCATCTGCGCAGAAAAGATGGCTGGACGAATCTCGCGCAGCAAGTAATTAAAGCTCTGTTTTTCTTCCATCCCGCGGTGTGGTGGATCGAGCGCAACATCTCTTTGGAGCGCGAAATGGCCTGCGACGACGCTGTTCTCGCGGAAGCCGCGAACTCTCGGGCCTATGCAGAGTGCTTGATGCATATCGCGGAGAAGACCTTGCTCCGCCGCAGCCTGGCGCTAGCTCAAGCGATGCTGGGGCGGGTTCGGCAGACCTCGATGCGGGTCGCGCAGATTCTGGATCCCCGGCAGCCGCGCGGGGCGAAGCATGGTTGGAGGACTGCTTTTTCACTGACAACATTAGTGATCGTCTGCGGCCTGGTTGAAGCAAGTGAACCTCATTTAGTGGCATTTCGGGATAGCGAGCCCACGATGAGAACCGTTGCGGCAACCCAGTATGAAGCGCCTGCGATAACGCGTGTGTCGTTCCGGACCGCGGATTTCAATAGCCCAGAGGTAATCGCGCCGAAATCTGTTTCCCATCCGAGCAGGGTTCACTTGCTCGCCACGAGGAGCATTCATGCGGTCGGGATCAACTCGAGTCGAGGATCCCAGCTTGCGGCAGCGTCCGCTCGGCGTCGAAGCGTGCGTCATTTGGCGCCTATCCTCAGCAACCCACGCAGCATCCAGGTGGTCGCTTCCGAAGCCGTTTTTGTGATTTTTGAAAATGCCGGTTACAGCCCCAGCGGGCAGTCGGTATACGAGATCGAGGTGCTGTACTTCACCGTGCTGCATCCCTCGATTACGTCCGTGAACAACGAAAATCCCCTTAAGAAAATTTAGAGCCAGGAGGAACAAGCAAGGAAATCTGGAGGTGTACTTGAAAAAACTAAACAATTAGTTGCTCAGACATTAACATTTTCACCGAGAGGACATACCAAGAAGGAAAAACAATGAATGCAAAACTGTGGTTCCAGAAACATTGCTCCATCCAATGGATGAAGCGATTGATTGCGCCAGCGCTTGCGCTGGCATTGGCTGCTTCGTTCACAACCTATGAATTTGTCAAACCAACTACAGCGAGAGCAGCCGCTGAAGCCCCAGCGCCAGCGGCAGCTCCGCTTAATGCAGATAGCGTGAGCGCGCTTCTGGCGCTCGATCAGGCGATGGAGAACCTGGCCGCGCACGTGACTCCGGCAGTGGTGAACGTCACCGTTACTTCGCGCAGTAAGCCAGATATGGCGGCCCAACAGCAACTACCCGAGGGCATGCAACAATTCTTCGGTCAAGGCGGTCCATTCGGAGGCCAGTTTTTTGGGCCGCAAATGCACCAGCAGCCACAAATTGAACATGGACTGGGAAGCGGCGTGGTGATCTCGCCCGACGGATACATCGTCACCAATAATCACGTGGTCGAGGGCGCGACGGACATCCGTGTGACCACCAGCAATCGAAAGGTTTATAAGGCGAAGCTGATTGGCGCCGATCCATTGACGGACCTGGCCGTGATCAAAGTCGACTCAACCGGCATGGCTAGCGTGCCTTGGGGAGATTCGAAGGAAGTTCGGCCGGGTGAAACCGTGCTGGCGTTCGGGAATCCTTATGGATTCCGCTTCACAGTGACCCGCGGAATCGTCAGCGCGATTAACCGTGCGAATCCTGATTCCAGCGATCCGCGCAAGCCGGGCGAGTTCATTCAAACCGATGCCGCCATTAATCCGGGCAATTCCGGCGGGCCGCTGGTCGATGCTCGTGGCGAGGTGGTCGGGATCAACACGTTCCTGATCTCGCCTTCCGGTGCGTTCTCTGGCATGGGATTCGCCATACCTTCGCAGATCGCAAAACCAACGGTGGACGAGTTAATTCGTTACGGTAAAGTCAGCCATGGACGAATCGGTATTGGCGTGTCGGATGTGACTCCGGAGAACGCGAAGTTCTTTGACGATTCCACTGTAACAGGGGCCGTTGTTACCGAGGTTGAGTCTGATTCGCCGGCGGCGAAGTCTGGTTTGCAGATTGGCGATGTGATCACCGCGATTGACGGACAGAAAGTGGCTGACGCTGGAGAACTGCAAGTGATGGTCGGGCAGAAGCAGCCGGGCACGAAAATTACGGTTGATCTGCTTCGCAACGGCAAGAGCATGACCTTCCCAGTAACGCTCGAAGGACTTGGAAACGCTCCGGGAGGAGCTGGGAACAATGCCGAGGGCCAGGGCAAGATGCGTTGGGGCATCGGCATTGCCGACCTTAGTCCGGAAATGCGCGGGCAGCTTCAAGCTCCGAGCGATGTTCAGGGGGCGGTGGTCGAGCGCGTTCAACCAGGAAGTTCTGCCGATAATGCCGGTTTGCAGCAGGGAGACATCATCCTTGAAGTGAACCGGCACAAAGTGCAGAACGCGAGTGAAGTGAAGCAAGCGCTCGCCACTGTGCCGCAAGGACAAGATGCATTGCTGCTGGTCTGGTCGAACGGCGGAAATACTTTCCGTGTGCTGCACTCGACAACCGAAGGGTAGTCGCGGTAGCTTCTGCCGACGGTGAAAAGCTGCACTTTCCTCAATCTGCTCTTGAGGGAAGTGCAGCGCCGACTCTAGAACCGTTCGCCGTTAGCGACTTTCGGCATTCGATTTGCTTTTCTTGCGACGCTCATATGAGGATAGAAGTGCTTGTCTAGAACCGCATGATCGTCAACTTCGCCGAGCGCGCGCATAACCACAACTGGGAACTTGACCCGGTTACTCGCTCTCTGCTCGATACCGATTTTTACAAGCTGCTGATGCTGCAGTTCATCTGGAAGCATTTTCCGAAGACTCATGTTTCCTTCTCGGTATACAGCCGCTCCGGCGGACCCATCGATACTTTTAAGCACGATGAGTTGATCGCACAACTCGACCACGCCCGCAATCTTCGCTTCCGAAAATCTGAACTCGTCTGGCTGGCTGGAAACACTTTCTACGGGCGCCGCGGAATTTTTGAACCTGGCTTTCTCGAATGGCTGGAGCAGGATTTCCGATTGTCGGATTACGATATTTCAGTTCGAGAAGGCCAGTTCCATCTCTCGTTCGAGGGGCTGTGGACGGAGACGACGATGTGGGAGCTTTATTCGCTCTCCATCATTAATGAGCTTCGAACCAGAGCAAACCTGAAACGATTGAGCGAGTTTGGTCTTGACATCCTATACGCGAAGGCGAAAACCAAGCTGTGGAGCAAGATCGAGCGCCTGCGCGGCGTGCCGCGCCTTCGGGTGGCAGATTTCGGAACCCGACGGCGTCACAGTTTTCTTTGGCAGGAATACGTGGTTGTGGCTATGGCAGCGAACCTGGGCAGCGGCTTTATCGGAACCTCGAATGCCTTCCTCGCGCACAAGCACGATTTGGAAGCCATCGGCACGAACGCGCATGAAATTCCCATGGTGCTTGCGGCGCTAGCGCCCGATGATGAGACGTTGAAAGAGTCGCAATACGAAGTTCTAGAGATGTGGCAGGCGACTTACGATGGAGCTCTGCGCATTATGCTGCCCGATACTTTCGGCACCACGCAGTTTCTTCAAGGCGCACCGGACTGGGCGGCTGACTGGACGGGACAGCGCATCGACAGTAAAGATCCTTATATTGCCGGCGACGAATACATCGAATGGCTGAAGGGTCGCGGGCGCGATCCGCGCGAAAAACTTATCATCGCTTCGGACGCTCTGGACGTCGACGAGATCCTCGGCCTGCATGCTTATTTTGGAGGCACGCTGGCGCGCGGCGTGACGCCCGCGGATTTCCAAAGCGCGGCCGACTTCGAAAATCCGCGGATGTGGACTCCCGGCCCGCGAGTCCGCTTTAGTGCAGGCTGGGGCACTCTGCTGACCAATGATTTTCGTGATTGCGATCCTACCGCGGACAACGGGTTTGACCCGATCAGTCTGATCAGCAAAGTATCTACGGTGGAAGGCCGGCCCGCGGTGAAGCTCTCCGACAATTTCGCGAAAGCTCTTGGGCCACCGGAAGAAGTCGAGCGTTATCGCCGCGTATTCGGCACGGTCGGCGTCAACAACGTTCCCGTGATTGCGTAACTCATTGAAAAACTTAGCCAAAGACGTGCTACCCATTCGTGCCACGCTATGGCACGGAAGAGCCATATACGCGAATCGTCCCCTGGCATAGTCTTGTTTTCGAGCAGCACTTGGGGGAGGGCTGATCAACATACGTCCCAAGACTCAAACGAGTCTGGGGCGTTTTGTTTTGCGCGCGATTTTTGCGAACGCAAATGATCAGGTCAATTCCAGCGAGCCACAATCGTTCAAACCATAACCGAGCGCGCTTTCTCCGCGTAGCCAGCCTGTATAATCAGCCTTCCCGACTATGCGAGATTTGCTTTCCTCGTGCATCGCCAGCCTGTTCATAGGATCGGCGCCCATCGTTTTGCTGTTTGCACAAGCAGCCGCTCCCAGCCCTAAAGCCTCATTCACGAAGAGCACGCAAGAGTTGAGTGCTACTCCGCCTCTTCCGCGTTTTGAGGACATTGCCCAAAAGGCCGGACTCACTGTTTCCCACATTTCCTCGACAGAAAAAAAATACATAGTGGAGTCGATGAGCGGTGGCGTAGGACTCATCGACTGCGACAATGACGGCAAGCTCGACATCATCACCGTCAACGGTTCCACTGTGGAGCGATACCGGCACGGCGGCGATCCGATGATCACTCTGTATCATCAGGACGCGGATTCCACCACGGACCACGTGAAGTTCACCGACATCACGAAATCGGCCGGCCTCACCCGCAAAGGCTGGGGCATGGGTGTCGCCGTAGCCGATTACGACAACGACGGCCTGCAGGATATTTACGTGACCGGGTTCGGGGGAAACGCGCTGTACCACAATCTGGGAAACTGCAAATTTGAAGACGTGACCGACAAAGCCGGCGTGGCGGGAGGAGGATTCAGTACTGGGGCAGCCTGGGCCGACTATGATCGCGACGGCAAAGTGGACTTGTTTGTCTCGCGTTATGCACACGTCGATATCAACGATCTGCCGCAGTTCGGCAACGATCCGCGATTCTGCCGCTTCAAGGGAGTGCTGGTGCAGTGCGGTCCGTGGGGCATGCCCGGTGAATCAGATTTGCTTTTTCATAACAAAGGCGACGGCACGTTCGAAGAAGTTTCGAAAAAAGCTGGGGTCGACGATCCGCATCATTATTACGGATTAGGCGCAACCTGGGGCGATTTCGACAATGATGGCTGGCCTGATCTTTATGTGGCGAATGATGCCGGCCCAAATTATCTGTATCGCAACAAGCACGATGGAACCTTCGAAGATGTAGGATTGCTGGCCGGTGTGGCGCTCAGTGGCGATGGCCTGGAGCAAGGCTCGATGGGAGTCGATTGGGGCGATTATCTTCACGAAGGCCGGTTGTCGATGATCGTGACAAATTTCGTCGAACAAGGTTCGACTTTGTATCACAACATGGACAAAGAGAATTTTGCCGACGTGAGCATGCGGTCGAAATTACTGAAGCCGACTTATCGCTACGTCAGTTGGGGCACCGCATTTTTCGACTTGGATAACGATGGCTGGCTGGATTTATTTATCGCGAATGGACACGTCTACCCGCAAGCGGATGCCGTTGCCGATGCCGCGCCTTACCGGCAGCCGATGCTGCTGTTTCGCAACCATCGCGATGGCACCTTCGACGATGTTTCTTCAGCGTTGGCGAACATGCAGCCGCAATCGCGGCGGGGCGCAGCGTTTGGCGACATCAATAACGACGGAAATGTAGACATTGTAGTGCTCAACGTCGGCGAGCCGCCGTCATTGCTGATCAATCGCACAAAGAGCAGCAATCATCGCGTTCTGTTTAAGCTGGTGGGAATAAAAAGTAACAAGGCAGCAATCGGAGCGCGCGTTACCGTGAAGGCCGGCTCATTAGTGCAGATCGGCGAGGTGCGTGGCGGCGCGAGTTATCTATCGCAGAACGATTTGCGGCTGCATTTCGGATTGGCCGATCACAACAAGATGAATGAAGTAGACATTCGCTGGCCGAATGGCGAGACGGAAGTTCTGCGCGACGTGCCTGCGGATTTTATTTACAACGTCGTCGAGGGCGCAGGGGTTCAGCAGAAAGTGGCGCTGCCAATCCTGCCGCGCTGAAATCTGTTCACTTTGGGGGCGTTGGCCCCTGCCGTCACGTGTAACGACGATTTGTCGCCACTTAGTCGATTACCTCCCGGACGCCATCCCCGGTAACTTCCGAGCCGCCGACTGATCGGGAGTTGGCCGAGGCCTGGGATCCAGGTGGTTCACGGAACGGTTCCACAGAAATGTGCTGGTAAGATACTTCCAGCACGGTCAGGTTTTCTGTACCGCCCGGCAGTTGAAGGACTACGCTGTCCCCCGCCGCCGACTTCATCAACGCGCGCCCCAGAGGTGACACCCAACTGACGTGGTTGCGGTTGAGATCGATTTCGTCGGTGCCCACGATGCTCACCACACGCTCCACTCCCGCGGCATTGGCGTAGCGCACGGTCGCTCCGAAGAATGCCCTCGTCGCCGCCTGCCCAGATCTCCGAGCCTCCGGGTCCACCACTTCCGCGGCTTCGATTCGCTTCGTGAGAAAGCGAATCCGCCCATCGACCTGCCGCAGCCGCCGCTTGCCGTACTGATAGTCGGCGTTTTCACTGCGATCGCCGTTGCTGGCAGCCCACGCCACCACCTCCGTCACGGCCGGGCGTTCCCTGGTGAGCAGAAACCGGTGCTCATCTTTGAGGCGCTGCAGCCCGCTCCGCGTTATGTAGTTCTTGCCTGGCGTCGCGGGCTCGTCCCTTTGTGGTTCTCTCGTAAACCCTTTTCGCATCTCGACGACCTTCTTGCCCGAAGAATACTGACTACGGCGTGAGCGTGCGCTTCGCTCCTTTTAGCTTTGACGGATTTGGCGCGATCATTTTTTCAGCCCCATAAGTGTTAACAAACACGCAAGTTTCTCGGCATCGGTGGCAGAAGTAATGGTCATAGGGGATGTCGCCATGAAATTCTTGCATCCCCTGCAAAATGAGTTCATGGCTTTTGCAGTACGGACACCTGAACGTCCGCCAATGGTGTATCCGAGCAAACAGTTTCTTGATCGCTGCGAAGCACGGAGGCAGAAAGAAGTACAGGGCGTAGTAAGCGGCCACTCCGGCTAATAGCCATTCTCTCCTCAGTGATGTGAGGGTCAGGCCCAGTAGGAGCAGAATCAGAGGCACAGCTATCTTCGCATCTTCTTTGTCGAAGTCGTAGTCTGCCCAGCTTCCGAGCTTGATTTTCATTTCTTGAGGCCGCCCCTTTGCATGGACTGCGAGAGATTTAGCACCTTCACCTTCATCTCCGATTGCAACTGATCCGGGACAGCACAGCTTGACTGTGTGAGAAAGAGGCAGGATTCCAGTGTTTCAATTGCATTCGTCCGTATCATGTCAGCCCAGCGTTCGACAATGTCTTGCGCCACTGCTGAGACAAAATTGTCAGCCATATCACCAGCGGTCTTGCCGACATAAATACCACCGCCCATGAATGTTTTTGTCGTGCCTCCGACATAGTGGGTTGTGTAAAAGCAGTTGTACGGTTCGGTTGCTTGGCGAGGCATACAGTCCTCAGTGAACAAAAGACCGAGAGACGGATCGCTATTGTCCACCAACTTAAACACAGCCTCATGATTATCAAGCTTCTGTCTGACCAGCTTCATGACCTCAACAGAAGACGGTTCGGTGCTGTTCGTGATTGTAGAGACCTTTATCGGTTCTCCCTTTGCGTAACAAAACACTGATAGAAAAACCACAGCACTAGCGAGAGTTAACGGACGCGGCATTTGGCGTATCCTCCAAAATGGTGGTGGTTAGTCCCAAGGATCGTCAGCGCATTTGTACCCCTTCTGGGAAGCTCCTCGGAGCACCATCGCGGCACTGATGTAATAGTCGTGATCTTCCTTATCGCCGAGTGGGATGTCTTTGAGAATGATGTCCAGCTGATCTAGTAAGTCGGCTTTCTCCACTTTGGTAATCAGCAGATGACTGACATGATTTTGGGAGTCTGGCTTTTGGTCGATCAACGTCATGAACACCAACGGAGCCGCTTGAAACACGGCTTTCCGAGAGTCATCCAGTTCAGCACGAATCTCCGGAACCTTTGCGGCTAGTGCCTGATAATCCACACCTTCCTTCGGTCCGGCTAAAAACTTGCCGCTGATATCAATCAGCGTCTGATGGAATTGAATCTGCTGTTGGTAAAACCCGATCAGGTCTGGGATCAAAGTGTCGAATGGACCATTCAGGTGCATGGTTTGGAGCACGCGAATCTGAGAGCGCAATTCTAACTGCGTGGACTTGCTGTAGTAGATACCAGTCGAGAACTGGTCGTTTGGCGTTTTCGCTCCACTGAGTTCCTTCTCGCCCGCTGTCTTCAAATCTTCGTCTTCAATGAGTTCACGCACGTATTCCTTCACGATGTTGAGGTGCGGGGTGTCGGGTTTAGGCCGCACAGGGTGCGCGGGTTTGGTCTGCCCTACCGCAATGCTTACCAAGAACAGAGCGATGGCTATCTTGTTCACGGAGTCTCCAGAGTGGGGGAAGGCGTCGGGGAACGCAACTGGATTGTAGCAAAGAGAAACCCTGCCAGGGCAGCAGGACCGGAGAGAGCGGTCAAGGGGCGTCAGGCGAACGTGGAATTCAAATTCGGGGACCAGTCCCCTAGCTATCCTAGCCATCATGTCGAACCAGTGTCGGCGAAGGCATGCTTGGGAGAATCAGTATTGAAGCCGGCTTGTGTGAATCGATTCCAGAAACTCCTGGATCACGGGCAAGCGGGAAGTAACCCCCAAAAGAAGGGTTGCCGACTAATCGGGAGTTGGCTCGCGTTGCACGACAACCAAAAACACCACACCGACAATGGTAAACATTCGGAATGCCTCTTCCTGCCCATTCCACATTTTCGACTGCCACATCAGAAACCATTCTCCCCCGACATCGAGGAATGCCACCAACCACATCAGCAGGCTCGTCGTCAGCGCAATCACGGCGACGTCCAGCGCGGCGGCGAATTGCGCCCTGTCCGCACGATACGATTTCAGCAACCGAACACCAGCCCACCAGCATAGGAGCATAGAGACCGATTCCCAGGCGATGATGCCGATGTAGAAGACCGTATGTACTAGCGGCGAATTGACGGCGCGCCACATAAGGTGGTTCCCCGAAAGGGTGGAGTCCATCATCAGGACGTGGCGGACAAACTCGTAGTTGGAGCCGTAATCCGTGATGTTGTTTAGGACCAGAATCGTGTAGAAAAGTGCGATTGCAAAAACAAGAACCGCTTTGGGAACGCGAAGCGCCATTACATGCCGCGTAGGTTGTCGCACGCGGGAATTATATCTCTCGGTGACTTACCGCGAACTTTCTTGGAGTGCGCACAAGTGCTGATTAAGGCAAAGCGGGAAATGTCCGATTCTGACAGGGAGGGTGTAAGGGAAATCTGGTAAATTTGGATGCAAATGCCCACTGACGCCGCGACAGCGATTGCCTATGTGGGAGCATTCGTCGCCCTTGTAGGCGGCGGATGTTTCGCTGAATGCACTGATCGCGCTTTATTTTGCAACTGACCCTGGCCCTGTTGGTGGCATACCGAGTGACGGCATGGTGACCGCTTTCGCAATTCAGCCGGACCACGAGAAATGGTTTGACAGCGATGCGGTGAGTTGCATTGCCAATTTGGCCAATATGACATCCGACGAGAAGACCGAGATCAATCGATTGAGGAAGGATCTAAAGGGAGATATATCGAGTGCTAGTAACATCAAGAAATTCAATAAGTACGACGTTATACAACGACTTCATCAATTTATCCGGTCTGAAAAACCATATTTCCAGCCAATTATCAACCCCATAGATTTGTTTGTGCCGTATTTTGTTCATCCCAAGATGAGCAACAGGCGAATTCTGGCGCAATCCGGTGCCTTCATCCTCTACGGCCTAGATGAACCCAAGATATATCTTCCAACCCGGATTGACCCAAAACAATTCATTGTTCCGAAGGATCAGAAGAGCACTATCCGAGAGGCGCTCGAAAACATTGGCATCAATGAAAGCACACTCTTCCCTGAGATCGACAAGGCCGCAGCCCGGATCAAGAACCGTTACACAATGTAGTTAGGGCATCGGCCGAAGACTAGTTTGCGAACTGCCAAAAGCGGAAATTCAAACCGAGACACTGTGGAGAAGCAGGACGGTTCGGTTCTTTAAAATGGCGCGGTAACGTATTCAGCCGTTAGGGTTTCCGCCATTTGTCCCTGCCGCCGACATTGGTGTCACGGACGCGCTCAACGTGAACGGCTGCATTCGGGTTCATCTCGCGAGCTCTCTCAATAGCTTTAGCTTGGGTTGGAAGTATTGCACTGGCCCTTTCCGAACCCGGTTTTCTTACCGCAAAATCTCCCTCTTCGCGCTGCTCGATATACAGCTCATTTTTGGCCATATACACCCCTTCCCTACGACTTAGGATACACCGAGGAACACCGTGGACGCTACATTGAGCTCGGAGGGTGCATTGGCCGGCAATTTTCTGGCCGGGCTACACTGGAAGAGGCACGGTGCCGCGAGTTGCTCCTCCAAAATGATCTCTTTCTCAAACATCAATAAGCAGTATGGCAAGCAGTTGCTCTTCGTGGATGCTTCGTTTCAGTTGAATCCCGGAGAAAAAGTCGGGTTGGTCGGTCCCAATGGGGCGGGCAAGACAACGCTATTCCGGATGGTGGTGGGCGAGGAAACTCCTGACGAGGGCGCGGTCTCAGTCCCCAAGAAGTTGACGATCGGCTACTTTCGCCAGGACGTCGAGGAAATGCAGGGCAAGGCCACGCTGCTCAAGAAGTCAGCAAGGATTCTCCGGTCACCGCTACGCAATCCCCAGCTGCTTCTGTATCTGCTCCAGCGAAACTCCCTTCGTTTCCGGAACCATGGTCTTCACCCAAATCAGCTGCAGAACCATCATGCCGGTAAAGAATGAGAAAACGTAGCCGGGCGAGAACGCGGTAACCATCTTGGGAAAAAAAGTTGTGAGCAGGGCGGCGAAGATCCAGTGCGTGGAGCTGCCGAGCGTTTGCCCTCCGGCGCGATGGCGGTTGGGAAATATTTCGGAGATGAAAACCCAGATCACCGCCCCCTGGCCGATCGAGTGCGCCGCGATAAAGGCAAAGATACAAACCGGCACGAGCGTAAGATGCTGCGTAAAGAAAGCCCAAGCCGTCAGACCGAGCGACGCGATGTAGCCGAACGAGCCGATATAAAGAAGCGTGCGCCGCCCCAGCCGGTCAATCAGCCAAAGGCCGATAAATGTGAAAATCAGATTGGTGACACCAATGCCAATCGATTGCAGCAGCGCGGCCTTTGCAGCCAGGCCGGTGAGTTCAAATATTCGCGGCGCGAAATATAAAATTGCATTGATGCCGGACATTTGATTGAAAAAGGCAATCAAGATGGCGAGCAGGATCGGTTTGCGCAAACGCTTCGTCCAGAAATGTCCGGAAGAGGATGTTTGCTCCAACGACGCAGCCGCCAAAATCTCTTCCGCCTGAGTTTCCACTTCGGTCTTTGAGGCGCCCGGTTCAATCAATTGCAGGACGCGGAAACCGGCCTCGCGGTCTCCCTTGCGGCTCAGAAGCCAGCGGGGGCTTTCCGGCAAGGTAAAGCAGAGAGCCGCGTAAAGCAGCGAGGGGAACGCCGCTACGCCCAGCATCCAGCGCCATGCATTCGGCCCGATACCGGCGAGCAGAGCGTTCGAGACAAATGCCATCAGGATGCCGAAAACGATATTGAACTGGAACATTCCCGCCAGCCGGCCGCGCTGCTTGGGCGGCGCTATTTCCGAGATGTACATGGGGGCGACCACGGTAGAAACGCCAATGCCCAGGCCACCGATTACGCGAGCGGCGATAAACATGCCGACGTTGGCCGCCAACGCCGAGCCGACCGCGCCCACCAGGTAGAGAATGCCGATCCAGAGCAATGTAGCTTTGCGCCCGAAGCGGTCTGCGGGCCAGCCTCCGAGCAGCGAGCCGACGACAGTGCCGTAAAGCGCGGATGCCATGGCAATGCCATGCAGTCCAGGGCTCAGTCCCCAAAGTGTCTGTATGGTTTTTTCGGCGCCGGAAATGACAACCGTGTCGAAACCGAAAAGAAATCCGGCGAGCGCCGAGGTCAGCGACCAGAAGAAAATGCGACGGTTCATAGTGGTAAGAGGCGGAGCTTACCACAGAACGTCGCGCGGGGCTAAAGCCCCTCTAGTGGCGGGTTGTACGCGGCGCTGAAGCGCCGCTCTTCCACGTTAAGGAAGCGCCGTTTTTCCAGGTCACCGACACAAGGACCGGTTATCCTTTGGTCAGCGGATATCCTTTCTCCCGCCACTCGCGAATTCCGCCGTCCATTGAAATCACGTTCTCGTAACCCATCTTCTGCAAATTGTCTGCGGCGAGTGCGGATCGAAATCCGCCGCCGCAATAAAGCACCATCTCCGCATTCAGATCGGGAACGCGCGCTTCTATGTCGCGCTCGATAATGCCCTTGCCAAGGTGAATCGCGCCCGGCAGATGATCCTTAGCAAACTCGCTCTCTTCGCGCACGTCCACCAGGATGAACTTCTCGCCATGATCGATCTTTTTCTTCACTTCATTGACATCGGTTTCACGAATGCGGGTTTTGGCATCGTCCACAATTTTCAGAAAGCGAGGGGGATGCTGGTGGGCCATGAGAGTGTCCTTTCCATGATTGCGATAAACATCCTACCAAGCGCTGGTGAATCGCGCATTGTCAGTCGAATCGGGTTTCAATGTCTTCCGTATTGGTGTCTTGAATCGGATAGCATGAAGCCGTGCGACAGAAAATAATCCGCAGTTTCGGCTTGGCGCGTGCCTTGTCAAAGCTCGGCTACTGCTCGCGATCGCGCGCGGCGGAGTTGATTCGTGCCGGACGTGTGACTCTGAACGGAGAAATCTGTCGAAATCCACAGGCCGCGGTCCGATCTGCCACTCACATTGCGGTCGACGGCAGTAATGTAAAAGAGCGCGAGAAAATCTACATCATGCTGAACAAGCCTCGTGGCACGATAACTACTGCATCAGATGAAAAGGGTAGAGAAACTGTTTACGCGCTTCTGAGCCAGCATTCGGGAGCCGCCGCCAAACCTCATAAAGACTCTGAACCGTGGATCGCTGCGGTGGGCCGCTTGGATAAAGCCAGCGAAGGCTTGCTCCTGCTGACCAACGATTCGGAATGGGGAGCTCGGATCGCCGCACCCGAAACGCATTTGGAGAAGTCTTACCATGCACAGATAGGAACGATCGCGGATGAGGAATTTATTAAGGCGCTGCTTCGCGGCGTCGAAACCGGGGAAGGAACAAAGCTGCGGGCCAAACAGGTTCGCCGGTTGCGCGCAGGGGAGAAAAATTGCTGGCTGGAAATTGTTTTGGATGAAGGCAAGAACCGCCACGTTCGCCGCATGATGGAATCCATGGGCATTGGTGTATTGCGCCTGGTGCGGGTGGCAATTGGACCTCTGCAATTGGGCGATCTGGCGAAAGGAGAATGGCGGGTCCTCAGCGCGGATGAGAAGCTTGAGCTTGATCGCGCCATGCGCTCCAGAAAATTATGAGCGAATTGACTTCCCTATCTGCGATTGCCATGGCGGAGGAAGTGCGCGGCAAGAGGATTTCCCCCGTCGAACTGGTCGATGCGCATCTCGCGCAAATCGACAAGCTCAATCCCAAGCTAAACGCCTTTGTAGAAATTGATGCGCACCGTGCGCGTCAGGCTGCGCGCGCCGCAGAGAACACGGTCATGCGCAACGAGGTCACGGGTCCGTTGGACGGCGTGCCCTGCAGCATTAAGAGCTCAATCAACGTTGCCGGTTTGCGTTGCGAGGCCGGAAGCAGACTACGGGCTGGGTTTGTTGCCAGAGAAGATGCGCCGCTGGTGAAACGGCTGAAAAATGCCGGAGCAATTATTTTGGGTACAACCAACGCGCCCGAGCTGTTGATGGCGTGGGAAACCGATAACCTTCTTTATGGACGCACTAACAATCCCTGGGACGTCGAGCGCACGGCTGGCGGTTCGAGCGGTGGAGAAGCGGCGGCGATCTCGGCCTGCACGTCGGCGGGTGGCGTAGGCAGCGATGGCGGAGGCTCGATTCGTGTGCCGGCCCACTTCTGCGGAATCTGCGGCTTGAAACCGACTCCGGGGCGAATTCCCTCGACCGGGCATTTCCCGGTGTCGGCGGGGCCATTCGCGGCGCTTGGAGTGGTTGGACCGATGGCGCGGACTGTAGCCGATCTGAAAATTTTGTTCGAGGTAATGCAAGGCCCTGACGTTGGCGACACGTGCGCCGCGCTGGTTCCCTTGCGCTGGCCCGGCGACGATGAAATTAGAAAACTGAAGATTGCATTTTTCGGGGACGATAGCCGCACCCCGGTGACGCCGGAAACCCGTGCGGCGGTGCGCACTGCCGCGGAAGCGTTAACTGGGTCGGGTTTTGAAGTGGAACACTTCCGGCCGCAGGGTCTCGAGGAAGCGCGCGACCTCTGGCATCAATATTTTGTGGTTGCAGGAGGAATGCTTCTTCGCCCCATGTTCGGAGGCCGTGACTCTGATATGAGTCCGATTATGAGGGATTTTCTTCAGCTGTCAGAGTGTGAACCCGAGTTGAGCGCAGAGACACTGCTCAGTGCCTGGATGCGGCGTGATTTGCTGCGTACCCGGTTTTTCGCAGAGATGGAACACCATCCGATTCTATTGTGCCCGGCTGCGGCGATTCCCGCGTTCAAGCATGGAGAACGTAGCTGGGTGGTGGAAAGCAGGAGAGTGAATTACCTCGATGCCTGGAGCTATGCAGAGTTCTTCAATTTATTAGGCAATCCGGCGGCCGTAGTACCCGTGGGCCGATCTTCTGAAGGCTTGCCGATCGGCGTGCAGATTGTGGGCCGACCGTGGCACGAAGAAGAAGTTCTCTCGGTGGCGGCTGCTCTGGAACAGCAATGCGGAGCGGGGAAAAGGCCGCCGCTGGCTTGATCAGGAGCTTCCTCCCTAATGTTTTTCAATTATTCCCTCCATCGATAAATCTGAGTATTTTTGGCGACACGCCTTTTTCGGTCACTGTGGGACTGAAGTTCAAACGGAAAACATGAGTCATCTGATGCTGGGAAATTTGCGAAACAGAATTGTGCCCGGCCAGCCGTTAACCGGGCTGATTATCTTTCTGGTAATTTCGGCCGCCTACCTTTATGCATTCCCCGAGCCGACCGTTTTCTATGCATGCGTCGTTCTCTTTCACGCAGTCGCTGGAGTTGTCGTTGCGATTCTGCTGATTCCGCTAATCGTACGTCTCCTCCGCAAAGGTACTTTTTCGCAGCGCAGTGCATGGTTTCTCATCGCCGGTAGCGCTATCGTTGGAATTCTTCTCATCAAGACCGGCACTGCGCGCAGCGAATGGAATTGGCTTTACCTGCACATCCTATTGTCGCTCGCTGGAGTTGGGCTAGTAATTTCAGAGAAGCTCAGACAGAGCGAATGGTTGAGTTTCAATGCTGCCCAGTCCACGCTGCGGACGATCATGTGCTTTCTTGTCATTGGAGTTGTCGCATATGGCGCACAATTCCTCCGCCAGAGCTGGCACGCCCGCAATCGCATCGAGAATCCGGCCATGCCGCCCGCAAGCATGAACGGCGAGGGAGACGGGCCGCAGGGTTCATTCTTCCCAAGTTCGGCGCAGGTTTACGGCAATCAAAAAATTCCCAGCAAATTTTTCATGGAGTCCGATTCCTGCAAGCGCTGCCACGAAGATATCTACAATCAATGGTTCAGTTCGGCGCATCATTATTCTTCGTTCAACAATCAGTGGTACCGCAAAGCCGTTGAGTACATGCAAGACACGGTGGGCACCAAGCCTTCGAAATGGTGCGGCGGTTGTCACGATCCGGCGGTGCTTTACAGCGGCTTGATGGATACGCCGATTAAACAGATCGTGCACCGGCCTGAATCGCAGGCTGGGCTTGGCTGCATGATGTGCCATTCGATTGCGCGTGTGAAAAGCACAATGGGCCAGGCAGACTTTTATCTGGAATACCCCAAGCTGCATGAACTGGCGGCCAGCCAGAATCCCATCATCCGCACGCTTCACGACTTTCTGATCAATCTGAACCCCGAGCCCCATCGCCGCGTGTTTCTCAAGCCATTCATGCGCGCGCAAACCGCGGAGTTCTGCTCGACTTGTCACAAGGTTCATCTTGATTCTCCAGTGAATCACTACCGCTGGGTCCGCGGTTTCAATGAATACGACAATTGGCAGGCCAGTGGAGTTTCTGGCCAAGGTGCGCGCTCGTTTTACTATCCGCCGAAGCCGCAGCAGTGCGCCGACTGCCACATGCCGTTAGAAGCTTCCAGCGACGCGGGAAATGTAAATGGTTTTGTGCACTCGCATCGCTTCCCCGCGGCAAATACCGCCGTCCCCACAGCCAACGGAGATGAAGCGCAGTTGAAGCGTACGGAAGATTTCTTGAAGAGCGGAATTGTGACCGTCGATATTTTCGCCGTTTCTCCGGAGCAGGCCCCGTTAAGCTCCAGCGCAGCCGGGCAATCGGAGCTTTCCACTACGTTCGCGGTGGGCGAGGAGTCAGAGATGAAGGTCACGCCGCAGCAAAGCGGCCAACCTGCACCCGTCACCGCTCCGCTGAATCGAGTGCAGCCTCCGCTGCGCCGCGGCGACACCGTTCGAGTCGACGTTGTGGTGCGCACAAAAAAAGTCGGTCACTTTTTTCCCGGCGGCACGGTGGATGCTTACGACACTTGGCTCGAACTGAAGGGCACCGACGATAAAGGCCAAACGATTTTCTGGAGCGGGATGGTCGAAGATGGCGGCAAAGGGCCGGTGGAAAAAGGCGCGCATTTCTACCGTTCGTTGCAGATCGACGCGCACGGCAATCCGATCAATAAGCGCAACGCCTGGGCTACCAGAGCGGTTGTATATGTGAGATTGATTCCCCCGGGAGCGGCCGATACCGTGCATTACCGCATGTTCATTCCGCAAAATACAGGGAACAAGATCACCTTGCACGCGCGTTTGTGCTACCGAAAATTCTCCTGGTGGAATACGCAATTTGCCTTTGCCGGTGAACCGGAGAAGAACTCGCCTGACGAAGTAACGCCTGCATATGACGATCGTCCGTTTGTTTTCACCAAGTCGCTCAAGGGAGTTTCCGCTAAGGAAGAGAAGATACCGGATTTGCCGATCGTCGCGCTGGCCGAAGACGAAGTTACTCTACCGGTAATTGCGCGAAATGCGCCAGTTCCACAACCGAGGACCATCGCGTTGAAGCAAGAATGGCAGCGCTGGAACGACTACGGCATCGGACTTTTTCTGCAAGGGGATCTTAAAGGCGCGGCCGTGGCTTTCCAGAAGGTCACTGAGGCCGATCCGAACAATCCTGATGGCTGGGTAAATCTTGGCCGCTGTGCCGTGCAGGAGGGCGACATGGAGCGCGCCCGCACCGTGCTTGAAAAAGCGCTGGCACTATCGCCAAATCTTGCGCGAGCCAATTATTTCTACGCGCGAGTGCTCCGGTCAGACGGGAACTACGACGGCGCGGCTGCACGCCTGCACACAGTGCTGGCTCAGTATCCCCGCGACCGCGTGGCGCTCAATGATCTGGGAAGAATTCTCTTTCTGCAGCGCAAGTATGCCGACGCCGTAAAAACATTTGACTCTGTGCTGGCAGTCGATCCCGAAGATTTGCAGGCGCACTATAACTTGATGCTCTGTTACAACGGTATGGGAAATGAGAAGTTGGCCAAGGAGCATGAGGAACGCTATTTGAGATTCAAAGCCGACGAATCATCGCAGGCAATTACAGGAGCGTACCGGCGATCGCATCCCGAAGATAACAACGAGCGCCAGGCGATTCACGAGCATGTTTCCGTGCCGCTGCCAGCGCTGAATGCGAAGCCTGCAAAAGCCGTCGCCTCAATTGCCTCGGCCGGAGGCTCGGGCCGGTGACGAGAGAAAAATTATTGACAACAGACTTACCCTTCGCCTTCGTTCAGGGCAGGCTCCGACACGGAGTAACTCGATCTTTTTTCACCGTAGTTTTCTGTGTCTCTGTGTCTCTGTGGTTGCCGGTTTTCTCTCAGGCTCAGCAGATTCATTTCACCGACATCACGGCGAAGGCCGGCATCAAGTTCACGCACAACAACGGCGCGTTTGGAAAAAAGTGGCTACCGGAGACCATGGGGCCGGGCTGTGCATTCATCGACTATGACAATGATGGCTATCCCGACATTCTTCTCATCAATGGCGACGACTTCCCGGGACACCGGCACCTTGGCGCGACGACTCCCAAGCTCTACCACAACAACGGCAACGGGACGTTTACCGATGTGACGAAGCAGGCCGGGCTTGCGGTTCCCATGTTCGGGCTTGGCGTTGCCATCGGTGATTACGATAACGATGGGTTCGATGACATTTTTATTACTGCCGTGGGCCAGAGCCATCTTTTTCACAACAACGGAAACGGCACGTTTACCGATGTGACGAAAGCCGCGGGCATGTGGGGGCCGAACGAATTTTCAACTAGCGCGGCTTGGGTCGATTACGACCGCGACGGCAAACTCGATCTCCTGGTTGCCAACTACGTGCAATGGAGCGAACAGACCGATCTTTACTGCACTCTCGATGGTACGCATAAATCCTATTGCACGCCGGAGTCCTACAAGGGCACGTCGGTACGTTTGTGGCACAACCTCGGCAACGGCAAATTCGAAGATACAACGAAAAAAGCCGGACTTGGCGATCCGACTTCAAAAAGTCTGGGCATCACGATTCTCGACTATAACAGCGATGGCTGGCCTGACATTCTCATCGCCAATGACACTCAGCCCAACAAGCTTTACGTGAATCAAAAGAACGGAACCTTCGAAGAGAGCGGCATTCCCGCGGGCATTGGGTTTAGTGAAGACGGAATCGCTCGGGCGGGCATGGGTGTCGATGCGGCGGACTATGATCGTAGCGGGCATCCCAGCGTGATTATCAGCAATTTTGCCAATCAGATGCTTTCGCTTTATCACAACGAAGGCAATGGCTTGTTCGTGGATGAGGCTCCGCAATCGGAAGTCGGTCGTGCCACGCTGGTGACGCTGGGCTTCGGCTGTTTCTTTTTCGACTACGATAATGACGGCTGGCCCGATATTTTTGTTGCCGACGGGCACATCGAAGATGCGATTGAAAAAGTGCAAAAGCGCGTTAGTTATGCTGAACCGCCGCATCTATTCCGCAATCTAGGTAGGGGCAAGTTTCAGGAAGTGACCGATCGGATGGGGAAAGCATTTGCAGCGCCAAGAGTGGCACGCGGCGCGGCTTACGCCGATATCGATAACGACGGATTCCTCGATATTCTCGAAACCACCAACTCTGGTCCAGCTTTACTGTTTCACAACGAGGGGGGAACAAATCGCAGTTTGCGGATAAAACTGGTGGGTACGAAATCGAATCGCGACGGCATCGGCGCGGTTGTGCGCGTGACCTCAAACAACGGAAAAGATTCGCAATCGAAGATGTTGCGTTCCGGCTCAAGCTATCTTTCCCAGAGCGAACTGGTCCTGACGTACGGCCTCGGCGAACAGACGAAAGCCGACAGCATCGAAATTCAGTGGCCTAGTGGCCAGTCGGATACGCTTTTGAACGTGCGAAGCGGGCAGACCATCACCGTCCAGGAGGGAAAGGGCACGGTGAATGCACGCCCGTATAAGCCCTCTCTGCTGCGGGCAAATTGAATAGCGGTGCAAACCGATGTTGCTCGCGAACGGAAAATCAAGAACGAATCCTCTGCGCTTCCTGGTGCCTCTGTGGTTAAATTCGTAATCAGATGAATCCTCGAATTTCAGTTGCCTTTGGCGGCATACTGGTTGCCGCATTGGGCATTTTTGCGAACGCCCCGCAGAGCAACAAGAAAATCGATTCACTTGAGGCCGCGCGCCAGAATAATCTGGGCGCTGCCTACATGAATCAGCAGCTTTTCGAGAAGGGACTCAAGTGCTTTGAGCAGGCTGCGGAACTCGACCCCAAATTGACGATCGCGCGGTTGAATGAGGGCATTGCCTATTTAAATTTGCAGAAGATCGACGAAGCCAAATCCGTACTGGAAGATGCGCTGAAGCTAGATCCGAAAATTCCGCAGGCGTGGTACAACCTCGGATTGCTTGCGAAAAATACGGGCGATGCGCAGACGGCAATCGACGATTTCAAGCACGTGGCGGAGATCGATCCCAACGATGCCGACACATGGTATTTTCTTGGCGCATCGTATGCCCAGGCTCGCGAGTTCCCGCAAGCCATCGATGCATTTGAACACGCGCTAAAGATCAACCCGCTGCACGCCTCCGCTGAATTTGGATTGTCGCGTGCCTATCAGCAATCGGGAGAGATCGATCAGGCGCGCGAGAATCTGAAAAAGTTCCAATACATCACGCAAAAAAAACTCGGCTCTCCAATCAGTCTGGCTTACGGCGAGCAAGGTCAGTATTCGCGAGCAGTCGAATCGCCACAGGCAGTGTTGAAACCTCCGCCACAGATCAAGGTGCGATTTGTAGATGTAACGAAGGAAGCGGGGATCGCAACTAACCAGGATGCCTCCGACGGAAAAGATCTGGCGGGATTTCTGGGATCGGGCGCCTGCTTTCTGGATTATGACGGCGACGGCAGGATGGACATCTTTGTTGTGGACGGTGGACCGCGAGGTGGAATCGGCTTTTATCACAACTTGGGAAATGGCAAATTCGAAGATGTCACCAAGGAAGCCGGGTTCGATCCGAGTTTCCACGCGATCGGTTGCACGGTGGGCGATTACGACAACGACGGATTCCCGGACCTTGCCGTAAGTTTCAATGGAGGCGTGTTGCTGTTTCACAACGCGAAGAACGGCACCTTCAAGAATGTCACGGAGGCAGCGGGCATCAAGAGCACAGGGATCAATTTGGGATTGTTATTCGTGGATTATGACCACGACGGCGACCTGGACTTGCTTGCCGCGCAATATTTCGATCGTCCCTACTTTGATCCGCGCAACAAAAGCGGCGCCGGAGGGCCCATGCCCCCTTTGCCTTTGCTCAGCCAAATGTGGAGGAATAATGGCAACGGAACATTTACCGACGTTAGTCAGGATTTGGGGATAGCACAGCCTGTCCCCAGCTTCGGAGGGATCGGCACTGACTACAACAACGATCGCGCCGTAGATTTGATTGTCACTGGCTGGACCAAAGGCCAGCCGATTCTCGAAAATCCTCGCGAGGGGAAGTTTCGCGACCAGCATCTATGGAACGAGGGCGTGCCGACTACGGCAGTCGCTGTCCTTGATTTCGACCATGATGGCTGGATGGATGTCGCTTTCTCCCATCTTTGGCCCGAGACGCTTACGCTCTGGCGCAACGACCACGGCAAATCCTTCGACCGCGTCGCTCTGCCCGAAACCAACTGGATTCGCGCCTTCGGCGTTGCCGCCTTCGACTACGACAACGATGGCTGGGTTGATCTCGTCGCTGTCGGCGAAACGAAAGAGGGTAAAGGCGAGATCAAACTTTTCCGCAATCTCGGGCCGGACGGCTTCAAAGACGTAACCGCCGATGTAGGTCTGGACAAGATTCATCTCGAACATCCGCGAGCCATCATCACCGGAGACTATGACAACGATGGCGCGACCGATCTGCTGATCACGCAGAATCACGGGCCAGCCGTTTTACTACGCAATGAAGGAGGCAATCAGAATCATTGGCTGCGGCTTGCACTCAAGGGAGTGGCCGACAATAAATCAGCGATCGGGACAAAAGTCGAAATATTCGCCGGAGGCAATCGGCAGAAATTCGAAATTTATGGTTCGAACGGCTATCTCGGGCAGAATTCTCCCTATCTCACCGTCGGCCTTGGTGATCAGAAGCAGGCCGATGTCGTTCGCATGTTATGGCCCACTGGGGTATTGCAGGACGAAATCAGCGTCGCCGGAGATAAGCAGCAGAATTTTACCGAGATCGATCGCCGCGGTAGTTCGTGCCCGACTTTATTTGTATGGAATGGTGGGCGCTACCAGTTCGTTGCTGACATGCTGGGCGCGGGCGTAGTTGGTCACTGGATCGGCCCCGGTCAGCGCGACATCCCGAGGCCGGTGGAATACGTGAAGATCGATCGCGACATGATTCGCGAGAGAGAAAATCCCCAAATCTCGCAAAAGAAGCGAGCCATGGACTACCCAGAGTCAAACAAAACTCTCAGCTTTCGCTTCATGGAACCGCTCGAGGAAGCGGTCTATCTTGATCAGGTTCGATTGCTGGCGGTCGACCATCCTAAAAATCAGGATGTGTATCCCAACGAGTATTTCGCGTCGAACCCGCCGTATCCCGAATTCGAAGTGGTCGTAAGCCGTGATGCGAGACCGCCTTCGGCCTCGTGGGATGATCGCGGCCGCAACGTTTCGCCGGATCTTCTGGCGCACCGCTATTTTGGCGATTTTGCATTGACGCAGTTTCAGGGCTTTGCTCAGCCGCATCGCTTGACGCTCGATCTGGGCGAAACTTACGACGGAGGACCGCTATGGCTTCTGATGCACGGTGAAGTCGAATACTTTTCGGCAAACAGCATGTATGCGGCTTCGCAGGCGGGGGTGCAGGCGATCCCGCCTTATCTTGAGGCGCTCGGCGCCAAGGGAAAATGGACGCGAGTAATCTCCGACATGGGATTTCCTGCCGGCGGCCCGCGGACCATAACGGCCGATCTAACGGGCAAGCTGCCATTGGGTACTCGAAAGGTCCGTATCACCACTAATTTGCAAGTCTATTGGGACAGCATTCTGATCGATAGAACGAAGCAGGCCCGATGCGCTTCTGCAACAGCAGGTTCCTCGACTCGCGCAGAGAACACGCTCGCTCGGAATGACAATGTGTCGTGTAACGCCTCAGATTCTCCGCACGTCATCCAGGTTCCACTGGTCCGCGCCGATCTGGATTTCCACGGTTACCCGCTGAAGATTGAAGGCACGCCGCCGGGAAATGTGCAATACATTTATGAAAAGGCGAGCGCTACCGGGCCATATACACGTCCCGCCGGAGCCTACACGCGCTATGGGAATGTGCTGCCGCTGCTGACTGCGCTCGATGACAAGTTAGCTGTATTCGGCTCGGGAGATGAAGTTCAACTCGACTTTGATCCAGCCGGATTGCCAGCTCTGCCGACAGGGTGGGTGCGGGATTATTTCTTCGCAGCTTTCGGTTATGAGAAAGATATGGATTTCTATGCAGCCGACGGAGATTTTGTGGCGCCGCTGCCGTTTTTGAGCATGAAAGACTATCCCTACGCGCCGAGACAGTCATTTCCACTTGACGATACCCATGTGAATTATCTGCTCGAATACAACACACGGTTTATGTCTGGAAACGAGCAGCGCGGCTACTCGTTTGATTACCGCGAAAAGTGAGAATTCGCTTACAGAAACGTTTTAATGTTGACATTCCCAAGCTCCGCGTAATTCAATAGGCGGACTCATGGAAACCACCCCGGTTGCTGTTTCCTCCGCACCACGGCTGCGCCGCGCTCTTACTCTTTCGGATCTAATTCTTTACGGCATCATCGTCATACAGCCGGTTGCGCCCATGTCGGTTTTCGGGGTGCTGAGCGATCGAGGACACGGTCACGTAGTTACTGCGATTCTCATCGCGATGGTTGCCATGCTGTTTACCGGCATCAGCTACGGCCGCATGGCACGCGCGTATCCCAGCGCCGGCTCGGCTTTCACGTACGTGGCCCAGGAGATTAACCCAGGGATTGGATTTGTGACCGGGTGGAGCATGGTCATGGATTACATGCTCAACCCGCTCATCTGCACCGTCTGGTGCGCCGGACAGGCGAATCAATTCGCCCCCGGAGTTCCCGCCTGGATTTGGAAAATCTTCTTTGCAGTGGTTTTCACGTTGCTCAACATTCGCGGAATCAAGACTTCGGCGAAGATCAACACCGGCATGGCTCTTCTGATGGGCATCGTCGTAGTCGCGATCTTTATTGCGGCAGCTCGTTATATTTTTGGGGCGCCACAGGGAACCATTTCTTATCTCACGCCTTTTTACGATCCCCACACATTCAGTTGGAACAACCTGATGGGTTGCACTTCGATCGCGGTGCTGACGTATATCGGTTTTGATGGAATCTCCACACTTTCCGAAGAGGCCGAAAATCCCAGGCGAAATATTTTGCTGGCAACCGTCTTCACTTGCGTGGTGATTGGTGTTCTCTCGGCTGCGGAAGTCTACGTCGCTCAGTTGA
Source organism: uncultured Acidobacteriaceae bacterium (assembly GCA_963784095.1). Taxonomy (GTDB): domain Bacteria; phylum Acidobacteriota; class Terriglobia; order Terriglobales; family Acidobacteriaceae; genus Sulfotelmatobacter. Next base: position 226,399 of record CAWAQC010000008.1, on the reverse strand, counting down.
TTTGGCCGGCTAGCCAGCCGTTTCCCGATGTCAACACGGCCTACTCTTACATCGCTGGGCGGGCCTGGAGGCCGCTCTTTCCAATCGTCGGCTTCACGCTTCTGCTGGCGAACTTCGGGTCCGGATTTGGATCGCAGATTGGCGCCGCTCGTCTGCTCTTCGGAATGGGCCGCAGCAACGCGCTGCCGAAGAAGTTCTTCGCAGCTGTAGATCCCAAAACTCATGTGCCGCGCAACAGCGTGATCTTCGTCGGCGTGGTGGCGCTGCTGGGGGCTTTCCTGCTCGAAATCGTTGCCGGCTTCAGAACCTACGCATTGGGTAGTACGCCTTTGACCTGGGACCTTTTTAAGAGAATTATGAACGGCGGCGAAGCTTATGGTCTGGGCGCCGAGATGCTGAATTTTGGCGCGCTGATCGCATTTATGGGAGTCAACGTGGCCGCGCTTCTCCGCTATTACGTACGCGCGGAAGAAAAGAAAATCGGAAATCTTGTGCCACCGGTCCTGGGCTTTCTGATCTGTTTGGGTTTATGGCTGAACCTCAGTCGGCCCGCCATGATTGTAGGCTCGATCTGGATGGCGGCTGGAATTCTTTTCGGCGCAATCCGCACCCGAGGATTCCGCCGCAATATGATCAATTTCGAACTGCCGCCGGAAGATGCGGAAAGCTAGATCCAGAGAACTGAAGGCGCAGCTGCCATGGCGGGAGTTCACCGGGGAGAGGACATGCTTGGGTCGCAAAAGATTGTTGCTTTTATTCAGATTACTAATGTGGAAAAGGCGAGGGCGTTTTACGAGGGGATCCTGGGGCTGCGATTCGTGAAGGACGACGGCTTCGCGGCGGTTTTCGATGCCAATGGGATTATGGTTCGGGCGGCGAAGATGAAGCAGTTTACTCCACTCCAGGCAACCGTGCTGGGGTGGGAAGTCGCTAATATAGAGGAGGAGGTTCGCGGACTGCGGGATAGGGGAGTTCACTTCGAAGTGTTCGGATTTTTCAAGCAGGACGAATTGGGAATTTGGACTGCGCCGACTGGTGACAAAGTGGCATGGTTCAAAGATCCGGACGGAAATATTTTGTCAGTGTCGGAGCACGTGTAAGAGTTTCGTAATTTGGTGATTGGGCAAATTAGTAATTTCAAAGACTTTGCCGCAACAAGTGCTGACCGAACTTCATTGTTGCGAAATGGCGCAATCGCCAAATTACCCAAGGCATTCATTCCGCGTTCCAACCGCTGATTTGTACCGATGGTTTCTCTCCTCGCAATTCGTCTGCACGATAAGTCGCACTGATTTCGCGTTTCTCGCCCGGCAGCAGGGAAATGTAATTGTCTTCCCACAAGACTGGCAGAATTTCTTCTCCATGCTCGCCTCTGTCGAGCTTTAGTCTTACAAAAAATGCCAGAGTTTGACTCGGATTTTTGATCGTCACGTGCGTGATGGAGTCGTCGCCTTTGCGTTCGGTGCGCTCGCTCAAGCTGAGTTTTACTTTTGGCAGCTGCGACAAACTTGTGTAATCTGCGAACGACGCCGTCGGGGTCATCCACCAGGTGGATTTCGCCCAATCGATCGTCTCAGGTTTGGTGGAGAGCCAATAGAAATTCGAGCCCACAATTTTGCCGGCGGAATCTTCGAGGCGCAGAACGAGAAAGTAGGCCGGACTTAGATCTTGAATGTCGGGCAGCGAGAATATTTTCGCGGTGCTGTCGGCGGCAGCATCGATCGAATCCTCGTGAGAGAACTTTTCCGTCATATCCAAATTGTAGATGTTGGTGAGCAGCTTCAGGCCTTTGGCGTCTTCGTACTGGCTGCTGACCACCCAGATGGAGTGGTCGTCGTATCCATAAATCGGATGCAAGGGCTCCATGGCGCGCTTGGCCCCAAAATAGCCGCCGCCGGGGCGAAGGTAATAATCGTAGAGGTGCCAAATCATCGAAGGCCACGCATTGTTCAGCATCCACTGGATGACTCCAGTGGATTGGTATTTGTTCCGGCTGTACGCCTCATACATCGCGCGCACGCCTTCGTAAGTCTGCATTTGGGACTTCGAAGCGTAATCTTCCACGTTGTCCGATTTGCCATACCGCTGGGCGAGCGCATCACTGAAGACGCCGATTGTTTTGAATTCTCCACCGCCAGCGTGGTAATCCCAAACCTGATCGATTGGCCAGAGATGATCTTTGCCGACCATGTCGCGAATGCTTTCGATCGGCGGGACCGCCGGTCCCATGCTGGTTTCGGTGTTGAAGCCGTAGCCTCCGCCGCAACCTCCGGCATTGCACTGCTTGCGGTTATCCTGGTCCCGGTAGCTGTCATCTTCCCAATAGCTTGGAGCTACATACTCGTAAGGGCCGGTCATCTTCACGCCGCTGTTGCCAGTGACGGAGGTCGGCTTCCCGGTAGCTGAAGAAACAATGGGATTCGGCCAGAGAAGCTGTTTTTCAACATCGAGATACATCTGCTCAACATCAGGTGGCGGAGGATTGTCGCTGCCGTTTAGCCACATCACCAGGCTGGGGTGACTCCGCAGGCGATACATTTGATCGCGCAACGACTGCTTTGCGATTTCATAATCTTCCGGTTTCCACCGCGACCACCGCTCCCAGAAGTCGCAGCAGCACCAGCCTGCCATCACGAGAATGCCTTGGTGATCGGCTGTATCGAAGAACTCCTGGCTTTCGAGCTTGCCTTCCAGTCGAATGGTGTTAAGACCCATGTCGCGGACGTAGCGAAACTCATCATGTAGCCGCTGTGAATTTTCGCGGAGCATCATGTCGGGAGTCCATCCGCCGCCGCGAATGAGAATATTCTTGCCGTTGATATGAAATGCGCGGCCGCCGATCGAGTTCAGGTTCGAAGTGATTTCACGAATGCCGAACTCAGAATGCGAGCGATCGCTGACCGTGCCATCAACCTCGAAGGTCATCGTGAGCGGATAAAGATCAGGTTTGCCCATCTGGGCGGGCCACCAGAGTCGAGGGTTCGCGAACACGAGCTGTGGATATTGGTCGGGCGTGAAAGTGACGTCTTTGAACTCGTTTGCTGCCAACTCGACCGGCTGCTCAAATGTAACGTTCTCGATCTGCCCCTTCAATGTTCCGCGTGCAGGATGGTCGGTTCCGTTTTTCAGTTGCGCGGTAACCGTCAGTTGCGCTGAATCCGCACTCGGTAAGTTCAACTTCGAGACGACGGTGGGATAGCGCACTGCCACTGGACCGCTGGCTGTGAGATAGACTTCGCGCCACAGGCCCATGTTTTTGTCGGGCGGCGCGGGATTCCAATCGACGAAGGTGATGGCGAGGTCGTTCTCGGTGGGCGCGAAAACCTGTACGGCGAGCACATTTTCAGCACCTGGCTTCATTGCGTCTGTGACATTCAGTTCATAGGTGCGCCAGGCGCCGGCGATTTCATTCGAGTCGGCAATTCGCTTTCCGTTGAGCCAGACATTCGCGCGGTAATTGATCCCCCTGAAATTCAGCCATACAGTTTTTCCTGAATATGAGGCAGGAGCGGCAAACTGCTTGCGATACCACCACGAGACCGCATAGGGACTATCCGGCTGCATGGCGATGTTCGAAAAATTTCCGCCGATGGGATAAGTCACCCCAGGAAATTGGCGAAGATTCATGGCAAAAAACGGATCGGGCAAAGTTCTGTCTTTTACCAGAGCTGCCACGACTGTGGTGGGAACTGTGGCGTGATGCCATCCCGCGGGATTGAAGGTGGGAGTAGAAATCGTTTTTCCGTCCGCTCGAACCTTCGCGGAGGACTGAAGGAACCACGAATCTCGAAGTACAAGTTTTTCTGCGCTTGGGTTCCCGGCCCGGGCTTTGGAGCCACGCTGCGCATTTAGCGCTAAATGAGAGCTGAGAACGAATGAGAGGATGAGCAATCTCGAAAACAGCGAGTCACGGAAAAACAGCGATTTCCACGAATTCATGGCGCTCCGTTGTTTCATTTAAAGTTTCATGGAATGACGAGATGTTGCACTTGCAAATCGAGCAATAGATGCATAACACGTCTATTAACACGTTTCAATAGCGGATTTCCGCCGGGTGCAAACCACGGGCAAATCGAGCGGGTCCGCTTCATGAACCAGCCGCGAACGGGTAGTCTATAATAAGCAATTCCGCACACCTCTCTGGAGTATCAAGAAGATGATTCGATTTCTGCAAAGTGAAGGACCCATTAAGAAAATTGTGCTCAGCGGGCTATTGCTGCTGATTTGTGCCGCCATGGTCATCGCTTTTGTCCCCGGCGGTCTCGGTGGCGAGTTGACAGGGCAGCCCGGCGCCGGCGTTGTCGCCAAGGTGGGCGGCGAGGATGTAACCGCGCAGGAGGTTCGCGATACCGCGCGCCAGATGCTGCAGCAGCAAGGGGCGCAGTTAGGGGCAAACGCCGCGATTTTGCTGCCCTTTTTTTCGCAGCGCGCTGCTGATCAACTGATCGACCGCCAGGCGTTGCTGGTCGAAGCGCAACACCTTGGATTCAAGGCCAGCTCGCAGGAGGTTCGGGACGAGCTGCAGCATGGCCGCTATGCGCAATATTTCTTCCCCGGGGGCAATTTTGTCGGCCAGACCGAATACCAAGACATGCTGCAACGGGCAAACCTGACCCCGGCGACTTTTGAAGACAGCGTTGCCAAGGAGATCACGATCGGCAAACTGCAAGCGCTTATCACTGGCAGCGCAACCGTGAGTAATAAGGAAATCCGGCAGGAGTTCGAAAAGCAGAATAAGAAAGTAAAGTTCGAGTACGCGGTACTGGCGCAAGAGGAGATCAAGAAAGGCCTGCATCCCACCACCGAGGAACTGAAGGCTTTCTACGAGAGCCATCAGAGGACCTATGCGAATTCGATTCCCGAAAAGCGCAAGGTGAAGTACGCGGTCATCGACACTTCCAAAATCGAAAATGGAGTTCAGATTACCCAGCAAGAACTGCAGGCGTATTACGACCAGCATCGCGATCAATATCGCGTGCCGGAGCAAGTGAAGGTCAGCCACATTCTGATTAAGACGCCGCTCCCCGGGCCGGACGGCAAGGTCGACGAGAAGGGCGTAGCCGAGGCGCAGGCCCGCGCAGAAGATTTGCTCAAGCAGTTAAAAGCAGGCGCGAATTTTGAAGACCTGGCGAAGAAATATTCTGAAGATCCAGGCAGCGCCAAAGAAGGCGGATCGTTGGGATGGATCGGAAGAGGGCGCACCGTTCCAGAATTTGAGAAAGCCGCGTTTTCGCTGCCGATTGGGAAAATCAGCGATCTCGTGAAGAGCAGCTACGGGTTCCACATCATCCGCGTCGATGCGAAGCAGGAAGCGCACATGAAGACGCTCGACGAGGTAAGAGGCGACATCGAACCGATACTGAAGCAGCAAAAGGCGCAGCAGACCGCTCAAAACGATGCAGATAACTTGCTGCAGGCTGCACAGAAACAGAGTTTAGACGCGGCTGCGGCGGCGCAGCATGTTCCGTTGGTTACGTCTGATTTCTTCAGCCGCAAGGATGTTGTTCCGGGCTTGGGGCCGTCGCCGCAGTTTATGGATGCGGTGTTCACCGATACGCAGAACTCTCCGCCGGAAATGTCCTCGACTTCGCAGGGCTTCGCGGTATTTCAATTGGTCGCAGTAAAGCCACAGTCGACCCCAACCTTTGATGAGATTCACAGTAAAGTGGAAGAGGACTTCAAGACCGAGCGATCAAGCGTTCTGCTCAGGCAGAAGACGCAAGAGCTTTCCGATCGTGCGAAGGCCGAACACGATTTGAAGAAGGCGGCGAAGGAGTTGGGCGCCACCATGAAGACCAGCGATTTCGTGCTGCCGGACGGGCAGGTTCCCGATATCGGCTCGATGACCGGTCAGGCATCGGTTGCTTTCACCATGAAACCTGGCGAGATCAGCGGTCCCATCGAGAGCGGAAGCAATGGCGTTGTGCTGGACACGTCAGATGTGCAGGCGCCTACGGACGCCGATTTCGCGGCCAAGAAGGACCAGATCCGGGACACGCTCCTGCAGGCGAAAGAGCAGGAGCTTTTCGGGTTGTTCTTGACGAACCTGCGCGACCAGATGGAAAAATCGGGTAAGATCAAGATCAACCAGCAAGAGTTGAAGACCCTTACACATCCCGAAGGCGAACCGGGCATGTAGCTGGCCTTCTAGTTTCAAGCTTCTGAGTTTCAAGCCGAAGATGAAAACGATTTCCAACCGATAATTCAGAAAGTGCTTTCGAGTTGCATGGTTTTTCCTCGTGCCGCAGGCATTCTGTTACACCCAACCTCGTTGCCTTCCCGCGGCGGCATCGGTGACTTCGGTCCCGCGGCTTATGCCTTCGTCGATTCTCTGGCTGCGGCGCGCCAGGGACTGTGGCAGGTGCTTCCCTTAGGGCCGCTGGGTTATGGCAATTCGCCGTATTCTTCCATTTCTGCATTCGCCGGCAATCCGCTTCTAATCAGCCTGGATCGCCTCGCCGATCACGGCTGGATCGATCCCTCGAAGCTTTCCCAATTGCCTTCCGAGTCCGACCGGGTTGAGTACGATCAAGTTTTTGCGGCCAAGATGCCGCTCCTGTTCGAAGCGGGACGATGTTTTGTTCAGTCGGCATCCGGCGCTGCCCGCCAGCGATTCGAGCGCTTTTGCAATGAAAACGCATGGTGGCTCGACGATTTTGTTTTATTCGATGCCCTGCGTTCGCAGCATAAGTTGGCAAGCTGGAATAAATGGGCGCCCGAGCTGGCGCGCCGTGAAGCGGGAGCCATCCTAAAAGCACGCAGAGAGTTGGCCGTCGATCTAAAGATTCGCAGTGCCTTGCAATTTGCTTTTTATGAACAGTGGAATGCGGTTCGGCGTTATGGCTCAGAGCGCGGAATTCGGCTAGTTGGCGATCTGGCGATCTTTGTGAATTACGACAGCGCCGACGTCTGGATGCATCCCGAACTGTTTCGCTTGAACGACAAACTCGAGCCCGAGGTCGTCTCCGGTGTGCCGCCGGATTTCTTCAGCGCAACTGGGCAGCGCTGGGGAAATCCACTTTACCGGTGGGACGTGATGAACCAGCGCGGATACAAGTGGTGGATCGAACGGCTGAGATGGGCGACCCGCAATTGCGACTACATCCGCCTTGATCATTTCCGCGGCTTCGACCAGTTCTGGGAAATTCCCGCGGGAGATTCAACTGCCATCAATGGCCGCTGGGTCGATGGTCCACGCGACGCTTTATTTCAGAAGCTGGCCGAGGCTCTTGGCGGCCTGCCCTTCTTTGCCGAAGACCTGGGTTACATTACGCCCGAAGTGAATGCCTTGCGGGAAAGATTGAACATTCCGGGCATGGCCGTGATGCAATTCGGCTTCAACGATGAAGGTGCGCACATGTACTTGCCGCACCGGGCGGCGGGGAAAGTGATCTACACAGGAACTCACGACAACGACACGACCATTGGCTGGTACAACTCAGCCGATGACGGCGTACGGCGAAGTGCCGATGTCTATCTTGGACAATGCCAGGATGGCATTCACTGGGCTTTTATTCGCGCGGCGCTGAGTTCTGTTGCCGAGCTAGCTCTCATCCCGCTGCAGGATGTGCTTGGCCTTGGAAGCGAGGCGCGCATGAACACGCCTAGTCATGAAGACGGCAACTGGAAATGGCGTTTTTCGCCCGCGCATTTCACCAATGAACTGACCGCGAAGCTGGCCCACCTCGCCGAAGTGACAGATCGTTCGCCTCAGCCAACTCCCGTTCTGCCGGACGAAAACTTCGCCGCGTAGAAAATCGGTAATCCTAAAAGACCTTTTAAAGAGGCGCGCCCCACAAATCGTTTTACCCCCCGGGAGGTTTGAAGAAGGTGTGGCGAAATTGTATGTGCTGGCGGAGACGCGTTTTCGGTTGGAAACGTAGGCAAGATCGAACAAGTTCTTGATCTTAGATCTAGTGGTAGTTCACGTCACGTCTACGGTTTCCGATAGTTCGGTGATCGCGGGACGCACCGTCAGCCAGTCCGTACGAACGCGCTCCCACTCCTGAATCAACATGCCATTTGCTTCGAAGAAGCTGCGGATGCGCGAGCGCTCCCATCCCAAAATTTCCTCCAGGATTGGCGCCAGTACCGCTACGGCGCTCGTGCTCAGTACGGTGCGCTTGGCAATCTGCGAGACATGGGGCGATTCAGAGACCGCAATGGTCAAGCCATCGCGCGCGTTCAGTTGCAACATCACGTGAATGTCGGAGCTGCCGTCGCCCGAATAAATCACGTGGTCTGGACCGGTCACATGCTCAGCGAGCAACTGGTTGAGGACCGCAACTTTGCCGTAACCGGCGGTTGCGCGGATGATGGTGTCAATTTCTCCCGATGATTTGTATCGGAACTCGGTGCCAAAAATGTGATCTGTGGGAACGATGCCTTCGAGCGCAGAGTGGATTACCTCGACGGGGGCGGCTGATAAGACATAGAAATCAAAGAAGTGCCCGTCGATGCCGGTGGCGAGAATCTGATAGAGCAGTTTGATATCGCCCTTCAGTCGAATGCGCTTGCCGACCTCATAAAGATGTTCTTTCCGCACCTTGGCCTTGAATTCCGGATCATGCAACAGTAAGTAGGCGAGTTCCGCTCCCTGCTGCACCAAGTTGATCTTCGCCATGCCTTTGGCCTTGCGTTCGAATTCATCGACCGGAATGCCGACAAGCTCGGACAGCACGTAACCGGAGTCATTGAACGTGAGCGTCTGGTCGAAGTCGCTCGCAAAAATGTAACGCCTCAAAGGTTTATCTGCCATGATAGTTTTGATTCGCGGCCCATCAAGAAGTCCCATTAAAAGAATTAATGGCGATTATAGGCGTTGCCGGTTACAGTACGACGAACTTATTGACATGCGAGCGTAGATCACGTGATGCTGAGATTCGACGAGCAAATCAATTGCATGTCGCAGGAGACCTCCGCCTTTACTAAATTCTCTGACACGTACAGAATATAAGTTCGGCTTGTGCGGCTCTGCGCCGGAACAACAACCGCGAGCCATCGTTTCCATTTGCAAAAACGCTCGAAATACTACAGGAGCCTTCATGCCAGCATCTGGTGAATTAATCCGTTCCATGAATTATGTGGAAGACATCACAAACACGTTGCGCAGAATCGCGATTTCCATTCCGGCGATGCCTCCCGATGAGCGCAAGCGTCTGGCCGAGTCTTTGCGTGCTGCCAATGGGGCCATCAACAATGCCATTGCGGATTTGGAAAAGGCAGCCCACTAGTGGCCGAGGTGAAGACCATCGCCGTGATCGGCGCCGGCATTATGGGTCGGGGCATCGCTCATGCCGCAGCGCTGGGCGGCTACCGCACGGTCCTTGAAGACCTGCTGCCGACCGCGCTGCGCCGTGCCGAGAGCGAGATTCGGGCCAATCTTGATAAAGCTGTAGAGTTGGGCAAGGTCGCCGCTCCAGAGGCCGATGCAGCCTTCCGACGATTGGAGTATGCAGGCTCAGTCGAAGAAGCCGCCCGTGAAGCCGACCTCGTGATTGAAGCGGTGCCGGAGGAGATGGAATCGAAGATTGAGATCTTCACTCTTCTCGATAAAATTTGCCGTCCGGAGACAATTCTTGCCTCGAATACTTCTTCGTTAAGCGTCACGGAAATCGCCAGTGTCACTTACCGCGCCAAGAAATGCGTTGGAATGCACTTCTTCAATCCCGTGCACAAGATGAAGCTGCTCGAAGTGGTGCGCGCGTTGGAAACTGACGACGACACGCTGGCAACGGCGGTGGAAGTCGGTAAACGCATGGGCAAGGAAGTAGTGGTCATCAAAGAATCGCCGGGTTTCATCACCAGCCGCATCAATGCCATGATCGGCAACGAAGCGTTCTACATGCTGCAGGAAGGAATTGCCTCGGCGGCTGACATCGACAAAGCTCTCAAACTCGGACTGAATCATCCCATGGGGCCGTTCGAACTGGTTGACTTGGTCGGACTCGATACACGCCTGAATATTCTGGAATATTTGCATAAATCCCTGGGAGAAAAATTTCGTCCCGCGCCTCTGCTGGTGCAGTACGTGAAGGCGGGAAGGTTGGGAAGGAAATCGGGACGCGGAGTATACGAGTATCCAGAATCTGCAGCGGAAACTTCTGCGAGATCAAAGCTTAACCCCGACGCAGCAGTCCCCGTTGCGGGGCGCTGAGTTTCGCTTTCAACGCTCATTCTGTTTTTTCCCAAAGCTCAGGCCGGCTAAAAAGTCGATTGCTTCCCGCACGACTTGCTTATAGCCGACCATTACCTGAAAACTTTCGCCCATACCGGCGGGTGTGACGAGATGCTTGAGTTGCAGGGCGACTTTAGCGCGCTCTTGAGGCAGTCGGCATTCTTCAAATGCGTCGGCAAATAGATTCTTTTCGCCGACGCCCATTAGAAACTGCGATTGGGTGATGAGTTTATGGCTTTGCATCCCGTGCTTTTCGGCAGCGTCTGCAAGCGCGGTGAAGTTGACATCCGCAGTGATGTCTTGTCCGCCGGGCGAATCATAAGGACTGCCGCTGACCGAGTGCTGTCGAATTGCCTTGAGCGTGCCACGATGCCGTCCGGCGAGCTGCTCTTCGCGTGTATAGCCATAATCGATGATCAACACGAACCCGCGGCCGATGCTCGCCGCGATTTCCTGCATTTGCCGCTGGGCGATCAGAGGAACCTCGAGACGTTCCTCGTCTTCAGGATGTACGGAGTAACGGTCCAGAAATTCGAGTTCGTGTGCTGAAGCCGCCCCCCAGAGCTCGACCAATCTGCTATCCCTGGTGGCTATGCGGAGCGAGCCGCGTGCGCTGACGATCTCAACGGGGAGAGCATCGAAGAATTCGTTAGCAAAAATGATGGTTGGAATGTTCGCATTAAATAAATCTTCTGCGGCCTCTGTTCTTAGAATTGCTTTTCCCGAGGCCAGAAACGAATCAAGATTTTCAGCAATCCGTTTTCGCAGTGCAGGCGAGGGTTCGACAAGAACGTACCGCAAGCATTTGAACAGATCTGGAAATTTCTTTTGAGACCACGCCAGAACATCCTGAGCAAATAAGCCGCGCCCAGGACCGAGTTCGATCAATTCCAGTTGTTGGGGCGAGCCCAGAGTGCGCCACATCTCCTCGAACTGGAGAACGAGAAGACGGGCAAACACAGCATGCACGTCGCTCGAAGTGTAGAAGTCTCCCGCTTTGCCGAATTGCTCGGCATTCCGCGAATAGTAGCCGAATTCGGGATCGTACAGGCAAAGTTCCATGTAGCGCGAAAACGGAATCGGGCCGTGCTCCCGAATCTCTTGTTCGATCTTTGTTCGTAGAGGATTCACTGTTCTTTTAGGCGTCGCTCGGCGCGATCCTGCGGCGTGCGGATGAACATTTCAACGAAGTAATCGTGCAGGGCGTCATAGAGCTGGCGCTGGAAGCTCCATTCGAACTGCGGGTGGTCAAGGTCGCGGGGATGCAAATCGAAATAGTAAGTGTGAACTGGAACGGACTTGTCTTTGAACTGAATAATGACTTCGACGCCGTCGCCCTTCGAACGAGCGGAGAAGTCCAGGAGCGGGTGCTCATACAACTTTAATTGATCGAGGACTCGATCGAGGCGCGTAGAAGCAGTTTCGGGCACAGGAGAATTGTAAGGCACGCCGTCTCACGCACGCGACGTGCACTACTCGTAGCGCAGGGCTTCTATCGGATCGAGTCTCGCCGCTTTGATGGCCGGCAACATGCCGCTGACAATGCCAACGAAGCCGAGGATGACTGTCGACCACATTAAGGTCGCGGTGTTGATATACAAATGAATGTCGCCTTCGTTGGCGTCTTCAATGAATGCGCTCCACAAGGTAAGTGAGCCTACGGACCACGAAATGAGATAAGCCAATGCCACCCCTAACAGCCCTCCCAGCGCCGTAATCACCAGAGCTTCGGCGAGAAACTGAAACAGAATGTGCCAGCGTTGCGCGCCCAGAGCCTTTTCAATCCCGATTTCGCGCGTCCGCTGGGTCACAGAAACCAGCATGATATTCATCAGGCCAACGCCGCCGATGCCCAGCGTGAGTAATCCGATGAAGCCCAGCAGGATCTTGATACCGACGGTGATGACTGTGAGGTCGGCCAGGTCCTTCACAGCATCGAAGACGAAAATCGCCCGGTCATCTTTCGGATCGTAACCATGATGAAAAGCCATGGAGTTGCGAACCGCAGCAACGCACCTGGCGTGGTCGCCCTCGTAATCCATGAAGATGCCGTCAAGGTAATAAGAATTTTTCAGGTCGCTCATCGCGCTGTAAGGAACGTAGACGATCGAGTTCATATCCTCGTCTCCGTTGGAGATGGTGTGCCGCAGAATGGCGACTACCTTATAGGAGATGCCGTCAAGGCGAATGCTTTCGCCGATGGCATTCTGGCCGGAGAAAAGTTTCTTCTTTACCGTCGCACCAATCACCGCGACGCGGGAGTGAGTGAAGTCCTCCTGCTCGCCAAAAAATGCGCCCTCGCCGACTTCCAGGGCGCGAATCTTCACGTAGCTGGAATAAATGCCGTGGACGTTGTAGCTCGCACTACGCGTTCCGAAGGAAACCAGGCTCTGCTTATCTACTTCAGGAGAAATTCGAGTCAGCATGGGAACTTCGGTGCGCAAGTATTCGAGATCGTCGCGAGTCAGCCGAATCTGCGTCCCGGCTTTTGTGCCGCCGGCCTGAAGCGAAGTGTGTCCCGGAAAAATGCCAATGAGATTGCCGCCGAATGTCCGGAAGGCAATCATAAGTGCATTTTGAAAACCCGTCCCATAGGCGAGCAGCAAAACCACCGTAGCAATGCCCCAAGCCATGCCAAGCATGGTGAGGATCGAACGCCGCCGGTTGTGCTTCAAAGCTCCAAAAGCTTGCTTGCCGAGATCGCCAATCATAAGTGTTCCAAACCGGTTAATCCAAACCCGACTATTCCTGCCGGAGCGCTTCCACAGGCGGAAGGAGAGCAGCTTTGCGAGCCGGATATAAACCGGCAACGATGCCGGCCATAGAGAGAGAAAGGATTGCCACGACTGCAGAGGCGGGAACGATTCGCGGCGTGTCGAAACCCTCCGGTGAAGGCAACTGCGCCAATAAAGTCACAAAAGCCGTGCAAACCGCCAGGCCAATGCCGCCGCTGAAGGTGGTCAAGAATGCACCTTCGATGAAGAACTGGGTCATGATATTGCGGTGGGTTGCGCCTAAAGCTTTGCGCAAACCAATTTCCCGGGTTCGCTCAGTAACCGAGACGAGCATGATATTAATTACGCCAATGCCGCCAAGGGCGAGGGTTACGATTCCGACCACACCGAGAAACCAATCCATAGCGTCAAAGATTTTTCCCACGCGGATCGCGCCGTCGACCGTATCCCAGTCATTAAAAGCGTCGTCAAGGTGGGGATCGAAGCCATGGCGTCGTGCAATGATGGCATGAACTTCGTTCTCGGCTTCAAGATGCAATTCCTTCTTGATTGGCCGGTAGTTGAGGAATGAGATAGCATTTTCCGAGTTTTGCGCAATCAGGGGAAAAAGATTTCGCATGGTGTCGAACGGCACAAATATGCGGTGGTTGGTGCCGTTGTCGCCGTCCTTGCCGATCTTGGGAATGACGCCGATCACTTTGAAGTCCATATCATTCAGCATGATGGTGCTGCCGACCGCGGCTTCTCCGGGGAACATATTCTTGAGCAGCTCCCAACCGACGACAGCGACGCGGCGCTGCTGAATATTGTCTTCTGCGTTGAACCACCGTCCGGGTGAAATTGGGGTATTGCGAATCTGGTTGTACTCGGGGGCCACGCCGAAGACCTGGCCGCTGGTTGACCCGTAGTCGCTGACGGCGCGAATGTCATCGCGCTCCAGCACGGGAGACACCGCGCGCAGGAATTTGGCTTCATCGCGAATGGCAAAATAGTCGCCGTAGGTTATGTAGTAGGGCTGGCCGGACTGGTAGCTTCCCGCAACCGCGGGAATGCGTCCGGAGAACAAAAACATAATATCCTGGCCGAGTTCAGCTAAATTTTTGTCCTGGCCGCTGCGAAATCCTTCGCCTAACCCGACGAGAAGCAGCAAAGAGCCGACCCCCCATGCAATCCCAAACATGGTGAGAAACGAGCGTAGTTTGTGCGCCCACAGAGTGGCCAGCGACTGCCGGATGATGTCGACGAACATTCGCATGCGCGCACTCCACTCCGAGGGTTGACCAACCTCCGGACAGCGGTCAGTCGGCGGTCAGTCGAAGGTCTCAATCCGGCCTGATCGTCTTGTCTAAATGCATCTGATTGGTATTACGCGGACGGGACATGCGAAGTTCCCGTCGGGTGTCGCTTATTTAGACCATAGCGCAAGCGAAAAGGTTATCCAGGGAGACCCAGTGAGACAAAAAAGGATCGCAAAATGAGGAATTTCGATCGACTCCCGAAGGTAGCGTATAGCGAGTCGGATCAACGAATTAGAACTCGAAGTATCCCGCCGTTTGTGTCGAGCGCGAGCGCCCATCGGTACCGGTGGCCGGTAATAATCCCAATACGCCGCTTAAACTTTCCCAGGCAGCGCGGTTCAGAGCGGGATCGGCGGCCACCAGATCGCGGATCATATCCCAGGCAGCCACATTCAGCGCGCCTTCCGGCGGAGGACCCATGGCCAGTGAAACCGAGCACTGCGGACAAAACGAAATGCGGTGAGCGTTCGATTTTTGCCGCGGCTTGACTCCCACGGTTTGGGCGAACATGTAAAGCGCCACCGATTTTTGCCCCGGCTCGATCACTCGACTACAGCGAAGGCAGTGCATGCTTTCCAAGGGATATCTCTTTACCCCGAACAGCGGAGTTAAACATGCATAGTGTCGCCCGGCGTTGAGGACGCGCAAGTACGTAAGAGGATTCCCAGGCGCCTTTACGAAAGCTTTTCGCCTTGAGAGCGAACCAAGCTTTGCTCTAGTCACATACAGAGGAGACAGTGCAGGCTAGAGCAATGCGCGCTGCAGCGAGAAGAAATCGACAACTGGGATCGAGCACCGTTCTATTGCCGGTAAGAAACCCTCGATCCTCAGCTGGATTTGTGCGGGTTTCGAGTATTCGCAAGCTATCCAAGCGGGAACAGGTCGCAGCGGTCTGTTATCGGGTTCAGGACGAGATCGAGTTTTTGCTGGTGCGAACGCGAGGCGGCGGCCGCTGGACTTTTCCCAAAGGCGGCGTTGAACTTGGCTTGACTCCGGCTCAGGTTGCGGCTTTGGAAGCTTTCGAAGAAGCGGGCGTCCACGGCAGGATCGAACAGACTTCATTCGCCCGCTACGTCTCTCGAAAAAGCGGCAAATCAAAGCGTAGTTGTACACCCACGGAGCTGGTCGTCCATGCCCATCTCTGCGAAGTTCTGCGTCTGGCAAAACCGAAGGAGCAGGGCCGTGATCGGACGTGGTTTTCTGCTGAAGAGGCCAGACGGCAGTTACGTCAGGGGCGCGATAAAAACAACGTCGCGGCGGTCACCAACGTGATTGAAAAAGCCATCCTCCGCATAGAGCATTTGCAGAGAAAATACGGTTCGGCGGGTTATCCAACCCAGCACGACGGACGGGAACGCTTCGAGCGGTGGATGTTAGAAAAAGATTCGGCGGAAAAAGATGCGCTGCAGAAGGTTCAGTTCGAGGCGAGAGCGCAACTGCCAGGCTGGACCACGCGAGGCCGGTTGCTTCCGAAAAGCATCTCCAAGGCGCGCGAAATGCAGCCGTATTCGTCAGCGCCACAGAATCAGCCGCGCAAACTCTTGCAAGGAGACGTTTTGCCGTTCAATGTGACGCCGCCTGCAGCCATTCCTCACGCGAATCGCACGAAAAATGCGATCGCTCCTGGCTCGATCGCCAACGCAAAAAAATGAACGCCAACGCAAAACGATAAACGCAAGCAGCCGTTTCACTTATCCGGATTGGTCTACATTTTTCGGTCGCTCAAACGCCTTCTGCAAATACCTGCGCGCATCTTCCAGCGCTCCAAAAGTATCATCATTGGTCTGGATGGCTTGCCGATACTCGTTGATGGCGCGTTCGCGCTGGCCAGTGATATCGAAAATCTTGCCGAGCTGTACGTGACTCCAAACTTCGGTCCAGCGAGGATCGCCATCGCCGTTGATGGAGGAGCGGTACGAATTGGCGGACGCCTGATAGTTTCGCTGCAGGAAGAAAATTTCGGCAATGCGATAGTGTGCCAGCGAGCTGTTTTTGTTGAGATCGAGAGCTTTGTTAAACTGCTCGAGCGCGCCTGAGAGATCTCCCTGCTGCTGCAGCGCCTGCCCGCGCAGGATCGAAGATCGCAGCTTGATGTCGGAAGAGTTCGTGAGCACGTGATGGCCGGGATCCAGTTCGATGCGCCGGGGCCTTCCGAACGTCTCCACGCTGAAAGCCGAACTCGTTCCCACAACTTCGATCTTCTTGTCCTCCGTCCTGCCGTCGGTCTGGATACGCAGATCCACAGGCATGCGGAAGAGGTCTAAGTCCTGAGTGATCTCGCCGGTAACGCGGAAGCCGGGAGGCTTTGCTCCTGTGGATGTCTCCTTCGGCACATTGCCGAGGCGATAGACGGTGTATTTGAGCTTGAACTCCGGGGCGCCGGTGGAATCAAGCCACTGGGAGAAAAACCAGGTGAGCTGGTCGCCATAATATTTCTCGGCGATGGTCTGAAAATCATTCATGCTCGCAGATTTCCCCTGGTAAGTTTGGGCGAAGTCACGCATGGTTTTCAGATATTTATCTTCGCCCATTACCCAGCGCAGCATGTGCAGAATCATTGCGCCTTTGTCGGTCACCAGTGACTGAAACTCCGTGGAGAACGGATCAAGCTTGCTGGCGCTCGACAGCGGAACGGTGTCATAAGCCAGCGCGCCAACCGACATGTCCTTTACCACCTCTTCAAGTCCAGCTGGCCCGGCTGCGTTCTCCACGTACATCGCTTCGGAATAGCGTGAAAAGCCATCCACCAGCCACCAATCGTCCTTCGAAGACGGACTCACGGACGTGCCCCACCACTGGTGCGCGATCGCGTTCGCGAGCAGCCGATAATTCGTCTTCTGCGTAATTGAAGGGCCGGCGATCGCGGCAATCTCCGGAGCCCAGGCATAAGGCACTGTGTCGCCCGGGAGTTCCACCACGTTCAGCCTCTGTGAGAGAGGCGTGCCGTATAAAGTGATGAAGTAAGTGAACTCCTGGACTGCCGTGTTGGTGTACTCCGCGGCCAGCGCCTGGTGCGTGGGCTTGAAAAAGACGTGCAAATCCATCCCGGCCTCGTCGCTCTTGGATTCCTGAAAAACTCCAGCAATGATGGTTCCGGGAAAGCTTGGTTTTGCGTAGGTAAAAGTAAACGTCTTGGTCGCAAGGCCGTTGGTATTCGGCTTATTCGACGGCGGATTTTCGGTGACGCTCGATTCTCCGCTTCCGATCACGAGCATGTGAGCCGGAACTGTAACGCTGATGTTTGCCGTGAATCGATTGAGTCCGTATCCGCTCACCGGAAACCAGCGTCCGGCATAGAGCAGGTAGCTGGTGTCGTCGCCAATGTAGGCGAGCTTAAGACCCGGAACCGGGCTGTCGTCGGCGGTTTCCAGGGTGCCCTCGTATTCGAAGGTAAGTGTGGTCGAGTCGCCCTTCGCCAAGCCGGTTGTAAGCGGCACGCGTACCGTCGAATCCTGCGTGACCCGCTCGGCCGAAACCGGCTGGCCCTTGTCATCCAGCACGCGGGTAACCCGCAAATCATTGTGCAATTCGAAAACAGCCGTATTCAGGTCCTGAAGCGCGGTGAATTTCACCTTGGCTTTGGCTGAAATCTGATGAAGATGGGGCGTGAGCTCGGCCTCGATCTGATAGTCGTCCACCTGTAAATGGGGCTTCTCGGCGGCTCGCGAGACAATCGGACTCACAGCCAACAACAACAAAACAAAATAGTTCGCAACAACGCGCTGGGGGCGCCTGGGGTGGGTGAGCATTAAGGTGAGTCTCCGGCAGCAGCCTGACTTCTTTTCTATGATGTGAATTCTCCCCTAAAAGGATGTGCGATCACAAAGTCCAGGCCAGAGTTAAATTGACGCGCCTCGTTGAGCCTACCCGCACTGCGCCCGCTTATGCAAGATTGACAGGATAGTCTCAGCAGCCCGATCCGCCGGTCGGGAAGCCGGAGATCCGTCCAGCTCATTCGTGCCCCGAAGTTTCTCTCTAACCAACGCAAGTCCAGTTATCATCCGACTGCGGGACGGACCCTCCGGCAAAATCTCCTGCAGACCTGCCAGGATATTCGCAGGCGTAAAGCCATGCTGCACCAGTTCTGGAACAACCTGCTCGCCGGCAATCAGATTGACCATCGCGAAATGCGGTACTTTTACCCGTGGTTTCCCTAGAAAGTAGGTCAGAGACGAGACACGGTAGACCATCACAAATGGTGTGTTCATCATTGCCGCTTCAACAGTGGCTGTGCCGCTGGCGATAATGCCTGCGCGGGAGTGCCAAAGCGCAGGCAGGGATTCGGGAACCAGCGTGATGCCATGCCCCCGAACCGCTCTTTCTTGGATGATACTGAGCAGAACGCTTCTGTCGAGAGTGGGCGCCACCGGCAACAAAAATTCGTAATTACCGCCGAGTTCATGGACTGCTTGCAGCATAGTCGGCAGGTTCAGGCGTACTTCCTTCACTCGGCTACCCGGCATTAAAGTGATCCACGCTTTTTCCGGGTCGAGATGAAACTGCGCCGAGTAATCCTTACGGTCGATCGCCGGAGTTGGCAAATCGGCGAGAGGATGGCCAACAAACATCGCATCTACTCCGCGATCTCGATAGAACTTTTCTTCGAACGGAAAGATGACCAGTGCCTTGTTGACATAGTCGCGCAGCAGGCGAACACGGCCCTGCCGCCACGCCCAGAATTGCGGGGCCACATAGTAAATCACGGGAATGCCGCGTTTTTTCATTTGCCGCGCAACTCGCCAGTTGAATGCAGGCGAGTCGATAACGACGGCGAGGGCTGGTTTGCGCTGGTCGGATTCTGCGATCAACTTCCGAAAAAGCCGGTAGATTTTCGGCAGGTGACTCAGGATCTCCGTGATGCCGACCACGGACAGATCTTTGGCATCGACGATGATCTCGCAACCCGCGGCACGCATGCGCTCTCCACCGACGCCGAAGAACTCGAGTGCCTGTGTGGGGACAGCCGCCCCCGGCTGTCCAGCGGAGCGAAGCTCCGCAGTTTTTGCACGGGCAGACCGCCGCAAAGCTTCGATGAGCTGCGCGCCATACATTTCTCCGGAAGCCTCGCCGGCTGAGATCAGGATTCGCAAGAGAGCATTGTAAGGCTAGTCGTCGGCGCTGGCGGTAACTTCGGGTTCCTGCAATCCGCTCGAAGTGCTCGCTGGCGCAGCTCTCCGCGCAAAATTTATCTCCTGGTCCTTGTACTGCAACTGGTACAGCTTAAAATAAATCCCGCGCTGCGCAAGCAGTTGCTGGTGCGTACCCATCTCTCGAAGCTGGCTCTTGTGCATGACAATAATCTTGTCGGCTCGCTGCACAGTCGAGAGCCGGTGGGCGATGATCAGCGAAGTCCGTCCTTCCACCATGTGGCTGAGCGCCTCGCGCACGCGGAATTCGGTTTCGGTATCCACGCTCGAAGTAGCTTCGTCAAGAATCAGAATCTTAGGCTCGTGCGCCAAAGCGCGGGCAAATGAGATGAGTTGCTTCTGGCCGGTAGAAAGAGTTGACCCGCGCTCGCGCACTTCTTCGTCAAAGCCCTTGGGCAAGGCGCGCACGAAGTCGGCGAGGTTCACATCTTCGGCGGCCTGCTCCACGTCTGCGTCTTGAATGCGCTCGGTGCCAAGCCGGATATTTCCTCCGATCGTCCCGCTGAACAGAAACGGATCCTGCAACACCACGCCGAAACGGCTGCGCAGCTCGGCAACATCCATATCGCGCAGATCAACACCATCAATTCTCACCGCGCCCTTTTGCACATCGTAGAAGCGCAGCAGCAGGGAAATCAGCGTGGTCTTGCCGGCGCCCGTATGGCCGACAATCGCGACCGTCTCCCCGGGTTCGATGGTGAAGCTAACGTCGCGCAGCACCCAATCGGGCTGGGAGAGATCGCTCGTTGCCTCATCCCGATACGCGAACCATACGTGATCGAACTCAATGCGGCCTGGACCCGTGGCAGGCTTGGCGACAGCCGGCGAAGTAATTTGCGGCGGCGTATCGAGCAGTTTGAAGATGCGTTCGCTCGCCGCCATCGCCGACTGCAGTATGTTGTATTTCTCGCTGAAGTCCTGAATCGGCCGAAAGAAGCGCAAGGCATACTGAATGAACGCAACCAGTACTCCGAGCGTGGCGAATTCCGGAACCAGGCGGAACGCGATTAGGGTCTTCCAGTTAAAGCTCACGGCCACGCTAGTCACGTGCAGGTTACGCATCACGTCGCCGCCGCCAAACCAGATCACGCAGGCAATCGCAATCGCCGAGAGAATTTCTACGACCGGATAATAAATCGAATAGGCGAGGATCGCGTCCTTATACGCATCCATGTGGACGCGGTTGATTTCCGAAAATCGGTTGTAGGCTTTGCGCTCACGATTGAATAGTTGCAGAACCACCATGCCGCTGACGTGCTCCTGCAGATATGAGTTAATGCGAGCAATCGCCACTCGGATACGCCGGTACGAATCGCGCACCCGGTCGCGGAAAATCTTGGTCGCGACAACAATGAATGGCAGCACGGCAAAAGTGATCAGGGCCAGCTTCCAGTTCATGCAGAGCATGATCGCAATGATGCCAAGAAGCACGAACAAGTCTTCGAAGATCGACACCACGCCGGAAGTGAACATTTCATTCAATGCGTCAACATCGGTAGTGACCCGTGTCACCAGGCGGCCGACCGGGTTCCTGTCGAAGAATGCAATGTGCAAACGCTGCAGATGACGAAATATCTGGCGGCGAAGGTCGAACATCACTTTCTGGCCGGTCCACTGCATAAAGTAGGTTTGCAGGAACTCGAGCAGGAAAGTCATCATTAGCAAGCCGAGATAGATCGTCGCGATCTGCGCAATGCCGGTCATGGGGCGGGGACTCAGCCAACTCCATATTCCAGCAGTTGCTGCAGAAGACGAGCCTTTCGCGGGAGCAAGATAACGGTCAATCGCAACTTTGGTGAGATAAGGGCCGAGGACGTCAGCGAAAGACTTCAGCAAAATAGAGACCAGCGCAATCGCCACCTGCCACTTGTAAGGTCGCAGGTATTTCAGCAGGCGAGCCATCAGCCGGCTGTCATACGCTTTGCCTAAAACCTCTTCTTCCTGAGCCATCGTGTGCTAAATCCGCCTTGAGCGGGGCGAGAACGCTCTTAACAGGGTACCTCAATATGGATTGCCGAAGCGCGTAAGAGGATGGAAAAGCTTTCATCCTGGAGAAATCTTTCCTCCATGAGGAATTATCGGAGGATGGGATAATAGTTCCATGCCGCTGGGCATTTACATTTCCGTTCCGTTCTGCCGAACCAAGTGCAGCTATTGCAACTTTGCATCCGATGTTTTTTCGCCCCGCGTTTTTGACAACTATGTGAATCGCGTCTGCGCACAGATTCACAACGCTCGCCGTACGGCCATACAGATGGGGGGAGAAATAGAGAATGAGATCGATTCGATTTACCTCGGCGGGGGAACGCCATCCGTTCTGGAGCCGGCGCAGTTAGAACGCATTTTCTCTGCAGTGCGCAGCCATTTCAGTTTGAATCCAGAGGCTGAGATCACTGTCGAATGCGCGCCGGGAACACTGACGGATTCATTGATCACGGCTCTACTAAATTGCGGGGTTAACCGCGTCAGCTTGGGGGTGCAGTCATTTGTCGATCGAGAGGCGGCAGCAGTTGGCCGGCGGCATAACCGAGCAGTCGTTGTGCAAGATATTGCTCGTCTTCGGGGTGCGGGAATTACAAACATCAACATCGACCTGATCGCCGGTTTGCCGCATCAGACCGCCGAAAGCTGGGATTTTTCTGTCCAGGAAGCAATCGCCAGCGGAATTCCCCACGTGAGCGTCTACATGCTCGAGGTGGACGAAGATTCGCGCCTGGGCCGCGAGTTGCTGGCCGGCGGCACGCGCTATCATGCGCACTTTGTTCCGGATGAAGATGCCACCGCGGATTATTATCTTAGCGCCTGTGAACAGCTCGAATCAGCCGGAGTCCGACAATACGAAATCTCTAATTTTGCTCGCGCCGGTTTCGAGTCACGGCATAATGTGAAATATTGGACACGGCAGCCGTATCTCGGCTTTGGCGTCGATGCCCACTCGATGCTGCGTTCCGCGGTTCCCCATCTCGAAGCTATACGCTTTGCCTCGCCTGATTCCTTGGAGCAGTATTTAAATGGCGCTTCACACCAACACACTGAGGTTTCCCGCAATTCGGCCTTGGAAGAAAATTTCTTTCTCGGGCTGCGACTGACGCGAGGCGTCAGCTTATCGGAAATCGCGGCGAAATTTGGGAATCAGTCAACCGACAATGCCCGGGCTGCGATCGCCGAGTTTGTAGACTCCGGTCTAATGGAGCAGCAAGGAGATTGGATTCGGTTAACACCCCTTGGCCGATTGCTCTCCAACGAAGTGTTCGAGCGGTTCATTCTCGCCGAAGAAGTCATCAGTTAGGTTTTCGCTCATGTTCATTCGCTGCTTCAGATTTCTTCCTTTTAGCGGCAAGACCTATTGACAGGCAAACCATCCGGTCGGTCAGCACGCGACAAAAGCTGCGATGAAACCCAGCAATGACGCGGGTTGCAGCGGCGGCGCTGCATTCTTCCCGACGTAACTTTTCCGTCTCTTACCGCTATGTTCTAATCAGAATCGTCCCACCGGTGGAGGGTCCTTGGATTTTCAACTGAGCGAAGAGCAGCAACAGTTAAAGAAGAGCGTCCGCGAGTTTGCTGAGCGCGAGATCGCGCCCAACGTCATGAGGTGGGACGAAGCCGGAGAATTCCCGCTGGCTACCATCAAAGAGTTGGGCAAGCTCGGATTGTTGGGCATCGTATTTCCCGCCGAGTATGGCGGCGCCGGCATGGGCTACGTCGATTACGTCATCGCCATCGAGGAACTGTCGCGCGTCGATGGTTCGGTGGGGATCATCGTGGCCGCACATACTTCTCTTTGCTCCAATCACATTTTTCTTGCGGGAACCGAAGATCAGAAAAAGAAGTATGTCAGCCGTCTCGCTACGGGAGAATTTATCGGCGCGTGGGGATTGACCGAACCTTCTGCAGGGTCCGATGCCGGTAGCGCCCGCATGACCGCCAAGCGCCGCGGCAGCAAGTGGGTCTTGAATGGAACGAAAACATTCTGCACCAACGGCCACTACGCCGATGTTCTCGTCGTGATTGCTGTTACCGACCGGGCCGCCAATACTCACGGACTTTCGGCTTTCGTCGTTCAAAAAGACACCAAGGGTTTTCGTCCTGGCAAAAAAGAAAACAAGCTTGGCTTGCGGGCCAGCGACACCGCCGAATTGATCTTCGAAGATTGCGTGATCCCAGCCGAGAACTTGCTGGGTAAGGAAGGGGACGGTTTTATTGACGCTATGCGCGTGCTCGATGGCGGCCGTATCTCGATCGCCGCTCTGTCTCTGGGCATGGCGCGGGGCGCATACGAAGCAGCTTTGAAATATTCCAAGCAACGGCGGCAATTTGGTAAGGCCATTGGAGAATTTCAGGCGATCCAGTGGAAACTGGCCGACATGGCCACCGAAATTGATGCGGCGCGGCTGCTCACCATGCGGGCAGCGTCGATGAAAGATGCAGGATTGAAGTCCACGCTGGAGTCGTCAATGGCGAAACTCTACGCCAGCGAAGTTGCCGTGAGATGCGCCAACGAAGGCGTGCAGATTCACGGCGGCTACGGGTTCATCAAAGATTATCCCGCCGAAAAGTTTTACCGCGACGTGAAACTCTGCACCATCGGAGAAGGCACCAGCGAGATTCAACGGCTGGTGATCGCCAGGCGGTTGCTGAAAGAGTAATTAACCACTTTCCATCCCAATTTCCTATTGGTCGCTAAAAAGCTAGGCTTCAGCCCATTGACTGAAAGCTAAGGCCCGTGGTAAGAATGTTGGTATGAAGGTTGGCCATACCATCGGTAAGGCAAGTGGTCAGACCAGGTCGCGCCGGAAAGGGAAGCGAACCTTCTCATTATCCATGGAAGCGCTTGCATACCTAGATGGAATCGCACAGGACTATAGCTCGACGTCGGAAGCTCTGGATCGGCTGATTAGGGAGAAAAAGGAGGAAGCGGAGAAAGCCCGAATTTCCGCTGGAATCCGCAGCTATTATGATTCCATAAGCGACGAAGAGCGGGCGGAAAACCTGGCTTGGGGCCAGTTGGCTGGATCGCACTTTCTAAAGGGCTAGCGCTATCGCGAACCACTCAAAAACTCCTCGACGTGGCGAAATTTGGTTTGCGACTCTTCCCACCGATCCGGCGGGAAAGGGCGCCAGGCCAGTTGTGATCGTTTCAACCGACGATCGGAACCTTCATCCTCGTGCGGAAACCGTTCTAGTAGTTCCCTTTACCACTTCCATCACGAAGAATGTGCCCACCCACGTTTATCTTTCTCCGGGCGAGACTGGGCTGGAACAGAGTTCTCTGAAGGCTGAGGACATCACCGTCCTGCCAAAGAGCTGGCTTCGAGAGCCGAGACACCGGCTACGCGCGATAAGTGCCCATCGGATCTGTGAACTGGTTGAAAAGATTCGCCACGCAATGGCTTGTTGAACGCCAGCGATCTGTCCTTTCTCGGAGTGTGCTGCCGAGTAAGCCGGACACCGTTGGTGAAGGCACCAGCGAGATTCAACGGTTTGTGATCGCCAGGCAGTTGCTGAAGGATTGACGGGTGGCGTAGTCAATTTCCTGTTTGACAGTGATACGACAAAACACATAAGGCGGCCCCAACAACGTGTAGTGCGGCGTTCTCGATTGACAACTACTGACACCGCCGCAGATACTGCAATCTGCGCATGTAGGAAGCAACGGCCGGCCGCCGAAGGGCAATGCCCACCTACGATCTCATCGTGGAGGCTTGCATGCCCAATCTAGAGAACCTCAAAAAGCAAGCAAAGCTCATATTGCGGTGGCATCGTGAGTGCCGCTATCCTGTAGCCGCACAGATCCGCGGGCATTTGCCTCGTTTCCTGAATATGCCCGACTCCGAGATTCTTGCAGCGAGTTTTAAGCTCAGCGATGCGCAAGAAATGGTCGCAAGACAGCAAGGCTTCGATACTTGGCAAGCCCTGAAAACCGGACTTTCGACGACATCGCTCAAAGCGGAATCATCGCCATCCAAGGCAACGATTGTCAGTGCCGAGCCGCAGCTGTTCGTCACCGATATCAAGAGATCATGCGAATTTTTCCGTGAGAAGCTAGGCTTTTCGCTTGTATTCAGTTACGGCAGACCTCCCTACTATGCCCAGGTGGGTCGCGATGCGGCGCGTCTCAATCTAAGGTGCGTCAAGCGGCCAGTAATCGAGTCGACGGTCCGCGATCGGGAGGACCTGTTGTCGGTATCCATCACCGTTGCTACGGCGGGCGAGATCAAGCTGCTGTTTCTTAAGTTTCAGTCCGCTGGCGTTGACTTTCACCAGAAACTGAAAAAGCAGCCTTGGGGCGTCAAGAATTTCGTCGCCAAGGATCCGGATGGGAATCTCCTGCTATTTGCCGGACCCGCAAACTAATAGTTACCAAGCCGAGGTGTGCTGATCGAGCACATATGGTCGACAAACCGGAAACTGCCTTCACCAGACTCCGCCGCGGATTTCTTCTTCTCCCGCCTCTGCTTTACACTGATCGTTTGAACCAACCCATCCATCCATTAGTCGATCAACTTCGCTCCGGCGACGTCCGCGCCCTCGCACGCGCTATCTCGACTGTAGAAAACCGCGCGCCCGGATGGTCTGACTTGCTCAAGGCTCTGTTCCCGCACACCGGCCACGCCCGCACCCTCGGCCTGACTGGCGCGCCCGGAGCGGGGAAGAGCACGCTGGTCGATCAACTGGCGCGCTTCTATCGCCGAGGTAACGAAAAGGAGAACCGCAGTGTCGGTATCATCGCGATCGATCCGACCAGTCCATACACCGGCGGGGCGATTCTTGGCGACCGCATCCGCATGCAGGAGCACTTCTCCGATCCCGGCATTTATATTCGCAGCATGGCAACCCGCGGCTCTCTTGGCGGCCTGGCGCGCGCCACGGCAGATGTGGCCACGGTGCTCGATGCCGCTGGTCGTGATTTAATCATGATCGAAACCGTCGGCGTCGGGCAGGATGAAGTGGATATTGTGCGCCTCGCCGACGTGACTATCCTCATTCTGGTTCCCGGGATGGGCGACCATGTACAGTCAATCAAAGCCGGCATCATGGAGATCGCCGACGTTTTCGTCATTAATAAGAGCGATCGAGAAGGCGCGGAGCATGTCGAACGCGAGATTCGCACCTTGCAATCGATGGCAATGCGGCGCGATGGCTGGACTCCGCCGATTGTGAAGACTGTCGCTACTCAGGGACTCGGAATCGAAGAACTGGCCGCAGCTATTTCGGGATATGAGTTGCATCTAAAGAAGCAGAATCTGGTTCTTCGCAAGAGCGTCGAGAATTGGCAGGAGCGTCTGATCGAAATGCTCCGCGATACGCTGCTCGAAAAGGCTCGCGAGCAAATGGGCAACGGCAGTGTGGCTCGATACGCGGCGGAGGTTGCCGAGCACAAGCGCGATCCTTATTCGCTGATTGAAGAGATTGCACAGAAAGTCGTAAAAAGTTAGGTCGGAAGAAGTTAAGTCAGAAAAGTTAAGACGGAAGAAGTAAATGGTTCAGATCGATCACATCGGCATCGCAGTCAAGTCGCTGGCAGCGGCGAAGTCGATTTATGAAAAACTGGGCTTGAGCGTCTCTCCGGCAGAAACCGTCGAGCAGGAACGCGTGCGCGTCGCCATGATTCCCTTAGGCGAGAGCCGCCTCGAACTCCTGCAAGCAACTTCGGAAAATTCAGCCATCGCCAAATTTATTGCCAAGCGCGGCGAGGGATTGCATCATGTTTGCCTGCGTGTTCCGGATCTGCCGGCGGCGGTTGATCGGCTTAAGCGCGATGGCATGCGCCTGGTTTCAGAAGAAATTAAAGTCGGGGCCGGAGGCCATCAATACGTTTTTGTGCATCCATCAAGCACCGGCGGTGTGCTGCTGGAACTGGTGCAAGAGTAAACAAGACGGATTGAACACAGACGCAGAATCAGATTCCAGAAATGCTTCTTCTCGCTATCGACACCTCCGGCAAGCAAGGCAGCATCGCCCTCGCGCGAGTTGAAGAGCGGAACAAAGAGAGCGACATCCCCGGTAAGATCGAAATCATCGAGATCATGCCACTCGCCGGGGGCACTTTTTCCGCGCAATTAATTCCGCAGATTTCCACGTTGATTTCAAGTAACGGCTACGACAAAGACGCGATCGGCGCCTTCGCCGTGGTTTCGGGACCGGGATCGTTCACCGGTCTCCGCGTGGGCCTGGCGGCGGTGAAGGCGCTTGCCGAGACGTTGATCAAGCCGATCGCCGCCGTTTCCATGCTCGAAGTCTGCGCGGTCACAAGCGGCATTCAAGGGAGAGTTGTGGCCGCGCTGGATGCTGGCCGCGGTGATGTTTATCTCGGCGAATACGAAATTTCCTCGACTGCACCGGCACAAGCCACGTCGATCAACCCCGAACATGTCACGTCCCGCGCTGATTTTTTCGAGCGGGCCAAAGGATGGCATGTCGTCACTCCCGATCCTGCGATCGCCCAGGAGGCTCAAGATGTTAGCGCACAGGTCTCCATCATCGCGCCGATTTCTGCCGCCGATGTCGCCCGCCTAGGCTGGAGCAAAATCAGGTCCGGCGAAACCGTCACACCCGAGCGGTTGGAGGCGAATTACATTCGCCGCACCGACGCCGAAATTCTAGAGAAAAGCAGATCATAGCTTGCGCGTTAGACGAGCCAATGCCAGTGACCTTTCAGCGATGATGAACCTCGATCGCCAAAGTCCGTCCTCCGCACATTGGACCCAGCGACAGTATGAAAACTTGTTCTTGCCTGCGACGGAACCGCAGACATCAGAGCGATATGCCTGGGTGGTCGAAGAATGGTTAGTCGAAGAGGACCAGAACTCCGAATCCGATCACACCTCGGAGTTGCACGCCGGCGTCCTTGGTTTCCTCGTCGCGCATAGAATGACTGACCAATGCGAGTTGGAAAACCTAGCGGTCAGCACCGCGGCGCGCCGCCAGGGTGTTGCTACGTTGCTGGTAACGCAACTTCTAGCTCACTCGCGAGAGGCACACGTTTCCAGCGCATTTCTGGAAGTTCGGGAATCGAACCAAGCCGCCCGCGCGCTATACGAGAAATTTGGGTTTCAAATGGCAAATCTGCGTAAGAACTATTACTCAAACCCTCAGGAAAATGCGGTTTTGTATCGACTTAACCTTTGCTAAATCCAGCGTTTTGTTGTACTTTTCTCGTGCTTCGAATGCACCAGATTTGGGCATTGAACCATTTTTGGGGCTGTGCTAGGTTGAGCTTATAAATCCCGGTTGGAGGTTTACTGGATGGCGACTGCAAACAACACTCTCCTGACCAATCATGAAGAGTTCCGGAAATTGGCTCAGGAACACCTGCAGTATTCCACTCGTCTTGATTCTCTCACGCAAAAACGTTATCTCAGCGAAGACGAAAAGCTGGAAGAAGTCCGCCTGAAGAAGCTCAAGCTGCGGCTGAAAGACCAGATGCAGTCGATCGAACGGCAGTATCAGCAAGAGTTCGGCACGCACGTAGCATAATTTCTCTCCATTCGAATAGCGGCAGTCGCCGCTGCGGCTAAGTTGTATCCGCTCAGGGGCGCTCGCCAGCGCCTTTATTTATTTATAGTTACGCAACATTCGCGATTTGCATTTCCTGGCCGGCGTGAGTGTTTGCCGGTCAACTGTGCTCTATAATTGAGTAATCCCATGGTTCGCGATGGCTACTATTACGCGCTGGCTCTGATCGCAGCTGCAGTGCTGGTCGGCTGGTTCGCCAGCCCCGCGTGGGCCATGATTCCAGTATTCTTAGCCATTTTTTTTCTCTGGTTCTTCCGCGATCCCGAGCGCGCTATCCCGGATACACCGGGCGCGATTGTTTCTCCTGCGGATGGCAAGGTCACCTCAGTTTCGATTGGAAATGACGAGAAGCGGGCGCGCATCAGCATTTTTTTGAACGTCTTCGACGTGCACGTGAATCGTTCGCCGATCCAGGGAACAGTGCGCGATGTTCGCTATAGGCGCGGCAAGTTCCTGAATGCGATGAACGAACTTTCTGCCGAGCAGAACGAGCAGAATGTCGTGACGGTCGAGGGGGATGGGCAGACAGTTGTATTCAAGCAAATCGCCGGCCTGCTCGCCCGCAGAATCGTTTTCCAACCGCAGATCGGCGAGCGCGTGCAGCGCGGCCAGCGCGTGGGGATGATGAAGTTCGGTTCTCGCGTCGACGTATTTTTCGACGCGGCAGCCTCCGTTAAAGTGAAGATTGGCGAGTGTGTCCGGGGCGGCGAGAGCGTTCTCGCTTACCTGCAACCCAAACCCGAGTTGGCGAGTGCGGCGCATTCTGCCGCGAGCGAAAGGGGTCTTCAATGAGCCCTGATCCGTTGAATCTCAAACCTGACATCAAGCGCGGGCGCCGCCGCATGAGCAAGGGTATGTACATTCTGCCTTCGCTGTTCACCACGGGAAACATGGCGGCGGGTTTTTACGCGATTCTGGAAGTCGTGCACGCCACTGCCGTGACTCCGTGGCATCTCGACAATGCCGCGAAAGCCATCGGGTTTGCTGTTCTTTTCGATGGTCTGGATGGCCGTGTTGCCCGCATGACGGGCACCAGCAGCGATTTTGGCAAAGAGCTCGATTCGCTGGCGGATGTGATTACATTTGGGGTTGCGCCCGCCATGCTCGCCTGGACCTGGGGCTTTCATCTGATGCCCACGGTAGCGCTTACCGATTGGAACATCAAACTCACGCAACTCGGCGCCATTGCCAGCTTCTTGTTCCTTATGGCTGGAGCCAGCCGCCTCGCCCGTTTCAACATTACGACAAATCCGCAGCCGTCGAATCCTGGTCGCCCAGGGAAAAAATACTTCGTAGGCATGCCTATCCCGGCAGGCGCTGGAGTGATTGCAGCGGTGGTTCATTTTGTGTCTGGAGTTCCGTTAGGATCCTGGTATACCGCAGTGACCTGGCTGGCCATGGTTGCGGCAGTGGGTTATTTGATGGTTAGCACCTGGCGCTTTTATAGCTTTAAAGATATTGACTTCGGATCACGCCGCCCGGCGCGACTCATTGTTCTATTCGGTGCTCTGATTGCCGCTATCTGGTTCTTTTCGAAGCCAGTCCTCTTCGCGATCGCGCTCCTTTACACCTTTTCCGGTGTCGTCTGGCGATTGCAATGGATATTTCGCCGCCGCCGTCAACCACCCCCGCCTATGTACAAGGAGGCATCGCAAACGTCATGAGCGCACCGCCAAAAATTGCCGGATTGCCGGCTCCCTCCGCCACAACCCGCGGACAACTATTTCGCGTGGCGATCGTTGGCGCCGCCACGCTCAGAGGGAAAGAAGTCGCCGAGATGCTGAATGAGCGCAATTTCCCCGCTGTCGACGTCCGTCTGCTCGATGATGACGAATCAATCGGCCAGTTGGAAGCGACGGGAGATGAGATCAACTTCATTCAGAGCGTTCGGGCAGAACAGTTTACCCACGTCGATTTCACCTTCTTCGCGGGGGATGCGGAGTGTGTGCGCAAGAATTGGAAACGGGCGCACGATGCTGGCAGCGCGATCATTGACCTTACCGGAGCGTTGCTCGAAGAAGATGAAGGCGCACAGGTTCGCTCTGTTTGGTTGGAGCGCGAGCGGGGAAAGATTTGGCAGCCCGAGTTGCAGCCGGCTCCGGCGGTCGCGGCACATCCGGCGGCGGTGAGTCTCGCGTTGCTCTTGCTGCGCGCGCGCAGGGCCGGCCCGATCCGGACCGTTGCTGCTACGCTGTTTGAACCTGCGTCCGAGCAGGGGCAAAAAGGGATGGACGAGTTGCACCAGCAAACCGTCAATCTACTATCTTTTCAGTCGCTGCCCAAGGACGTATTCGATGTTCAAGTTGCCTTCAACATGGTGGCGCGGTATGGCCAGAAATCGCAACTCTCGCTCGATTCAATCGAGTCTCGAGTGCGGCGGCATTACCAGAAGATTGCCGGTCCAGGTGCGCCGGAGCTGGCCCTGATGGCCCTCCAGGTCCCCGTTTTTCATGGTCATTCCGTGGCCGTTTACCTCGAGATGGAGCAACCTGCCGATCGAGACAGGCTTTCAGACGCGTTGGCCGGAGACCACGTCTTGATAGCTGGAACCCAGGAAGAATTGCAGCCCAATAATGTGAACACCGCAGGGCAGCCCGATATTCTGGTTGCGCTGAAGAATGACGTCGAGCGTCCCAACGGAACCTGGCTTTGGGCGACGGCCGACAACCTGCGCATCGCCGCGATCACGGCGGTGGACTGTGCCGAAAGCATGATCGCAACCCGGCCCCTAGGAAAGGTGCAATGAAAGCACTGCAGGCGGTTTGCCTGGCGCTGCTAGCGGCGGGCGTCGCTTGCGGATATCACACCGTTGGCCACACTGCGCAGATTCCGGAAAACGTCAAAACCATTGCCATCCCGGCCTTCGTTAACCAGACGCGAACCTACCGAATCGAACAGTTGCTGACTTCTTCTGTCGTCAGCGAGTTCACCACGCGCACGCATTATCACATTCTCAACGATCCAAGTGAGACAGCCGACGCCACCCTGCGCGGCACTGTGTTATCGGCTTCTTCTACACCGCTCACTTACAACTCCTCCACCGGGCAAGCCGCCAGCGTTTTGGTAGTCGTCAGCATGAGTGTGTCGCTGACCGATCGAGAGGGCAAATTGCTCTATCAGAATCCTGCCTATCTCTTTCGCGAGCAATACGAAGTTTCGCAGGATCTCACCAGCTTTTTCCAGGAGGATTCGCCCGCTTTCCAGCGCCTGTCTCGTGACTTCGCCCAGACGCTGGTTT
Organism: uncultured Acidobacteriaceae bacterium; assembly: GCA_963784095.1. Taxonomy (GTDB): domain Bacteria; phylum Acidobacteriota; class Terriglobia; order Terriglobales; family Acidobacteriaceae; genus Sulfotelmatobacter. Next base: position 194,285 of record CAWAQC010000008.1, on the reverse strand, counting down.
CTAACATCCTGGAGGGCTTCTAGATGTTAGAGTTTGTGGCGAAGAAGTTTTCCAAGGCGGAGGGCCTGTGATGCGGGCGTTTGCCCAGGCGGAGCGTTTTGTCAGCGATCTCGAGTCGCGCAAACTGCGTCCAGCTTATGTGTTCGTGGGCGATGAAGCGTACTTCCGCAAGCGCTTCCGGGATGCGATTTTGCAGCATCTCGTTCCCGCCGACCTTCGCGATTTTAGCTTTTTCGACTTCGATCTTTTAGAAACCGATCTGGCCGAAGTTCTCGACCGCGCCCAAACCCCTTCGTTGATGGCTCCATTCCAGGTTTTCTTTGTGCGGGGAGTGAAGAATCTTTTCGGACGCGGCTCAAACTCAAACGAAGAAAAGCTTGCCGCGATCGAAGGCTACTGCAAGAATCCAAACCCCGACGCTTTGATTGTTTTTGTCGCCGACCATATCAGCATTCCCGCCGACGTCCGCCGCATGGAGATCCAGGATAAAGAACGTTATCAGCGGATCCGCGAAACCTTGGGTCAGTACTGCGGCATCGTGGAATTGGCGCGCGTCGAGGAAAGCGAAGCCGTGCGCTGGATCGCCGATTATTGCGCGAGCCGCAGCGTGAAAATCGATCCCGACGGCGCGCGCGAACTGGTCGACGCGCTGGGTGGCGACATGATGATGATCTCGAATGAGCTTGAAAAGCTTATGCTCTACGTCGGCGCAAAAAACCATATCACGCTCGGTGATGTGGAAACCATGGTGTTGGCCGCGAAGCAGCGGTCGCTCTATGAACTTACCGATGCGATCTCGGCGAAAGATCGCGTGCGTGCATTAGAGGTGCTGGATGCAATTTTGTCTTCCGGCGAGGGAGAAGAAGCAGCCATTGGCCACATTTACATGTTGGCCAAAACCTTCCGCCAGATGCTGGTCATTCTCGAACGCAACGTTCGCGACCAGCGTATGCTCTGGGCCGCGCTGTGGCAGGGGTTTCGCGTTCCTCCCTTCGCGGCAGACGACATCATCAAACAAGCTCGCCGTTACAAATCGCGACGGGACCTGACGCGGGCCATCCGCCTGGTGGCGAAAGCCGACCTTGCCTTGCGGTCGAATCCTGTGAGCAAGCGCATGGTGCTGGAGCGCCTGATCATCGATCTTACGACCGAGCCCAAAATCGAATCGCCTTCGTGGATGCAGGAACAATTGCCGGTATAGCTGCGCCCAGCTATCAGTAATCGGAGCCTGCCCTCGGGCGGAAGCAGATTCAGAGTTGTTGCGGGCCAGCGCCGTCCGCCGGCAATCTTATATGGAGTGCGCCCGACAAGCTGCGTCCGGAAATCAAATGCTCCGCAGTAGTTCGCAATCAGCCGCCTGATCTCCCTTATGGCCAACCAAGAGAATAGTGTGGTTGGCGTCCCCGGCCGGGCGGCAATAAATCCGATAGTCGCACCCGGCTCTTATTTCGTAAATGGTGGGGTGCGTATCTCTGATCGAGTCCTTGTACGGCGCTTTGTCATGGTCCATGCGCCTGAATTGTTTATTGAAAATTCCCTGTATCGAATCGTCGTAACGCGACAGCCTTTCTATAGCCTTGTCGTGGACCTTAAATTGGGCACGAAGTCCGCGTACTGCTTCCGTAGTCGCCTCATTTCGGCTTCGCGTTTCGAGATGTCCCTTGCCGCGGGCTTGTCGAGCTCTCGTTCTTGCGTTTTCGCATCCGCTGCCATCCCCGGAGCCGCTTTCTCCCGGCATAGCGTTCTTACTGTCTCCTGATCTTCCGGGGGCAAATCTAGGAAGTGACTCCCTGGGAAAAACTGTTCGGCAATCTCGCGTAAGCCTTGGTTGTCGGGATTCGAGTTAAAGACCAGCCTTTGCTCAGACTCCTCACGCTCAAGTTGCTTAACCGTCGCGCGAGCCTCACCCGCGTTTATCTTTCTCCCTTCTTTTCGACCTTCGTCGAAAATCTCCTTCAGCTCGCCTTTGGAGAGGACTCGGCCTTGAGCTCTGAATCGGAAGTAGACGTCCATCGCCTTGCCGATTCCGGTTGTAAGGCCGGCAACGAGCGGAAAGGTCATGAAACCGCCAATGAATGGCAAGCCCAGCTTGTAAAGCCCGATAGCGGCCTGCTGGGCGGCAAAGCCGAGGCCCACTGCACCAGTAATTTCCTTCAGTATCTGCCCGGCGTTCTCTTCCGTGATCTCGATGCCCCTAATCTTGCCAATCTTGTATCCCATGTAAATTTGGACGGGCGTGAGGGCAAAAATGTCGGCGAACGGAAGGGGTTGCATGGCAACTACGCCACACACTCCCGCCGTAATATAGATAAGCCGCTGGACCTTCTCATCGGCAGTAAGGGTTGGGTTGTCTTCAATTTTGAAGTAACCCTGCCTCAGTAATCTGAGCATGTCGGACATTGACGGCTCCCAGTGAGGCCTTGGATCTTAATACACGGGACGCACGCCCCAAAGCGCGAATGTATAGCTGTACCATTGAACCATCAGGGGTCGTACTGCGGCATGCGTGGAGTGCCGTTGAAAATCGCAGAATTTCTGTCGGCCTTCACGCTGGCGGCGTTTGCCGTTGTTCTGAAACCAGACATTACAGATAGTGGCGCTACAAATCGCGGCGCGACCTGACGCGGGCCATCCGGCTGGTGGCGAAAGCCGATCTTGCCTTGCGGTCGAATCCCGTGAGCAAGCGCATGGTGCTGGAGCGCCTGATCGTCGATCTTACTACCGAGCCCAAAATCGAATCGCCCTCGTGGATGCAGGAACAATTACCGGTCTAATCGCGTACTACTTAGCAGCGGAATAAGCAGAAATGATCTGGCGTTGGCTTATTGAAGGCCCTTGGGTCGTATTCATGGTTTACTGGGCCATTGGCGCGTTTAGAACGCGCCCCACGGCGAAGAGAGAATCGTTTGCGGCGCGCTATGGAATCTTGCTGGTGGAAGTATTCGGGTTCGTACTTCTCTTTGATCAGGATATTAACGCAGGGGTCCTCGATCACCGGGCGATGAGGCGTACATTCCCATGGTTCGTTCTGGGAGTGGTTCTGATCTGGATTGGCATTGCTTTGGCTTTGTGGGCGCGCTGGCACCTCGGCCGGTATTGGAGCGGGCGAATCACGATCAAGGAGGATCACAAGTTGATTCGCACCGGGCCCTATGCCCGGCTTCGACACCCGATCTACACAGGACTGGATCTGGCGGCGATTGGTTCAGCGTTGGTCTTTGACCAATGGCGCTCAGTGGTTGCCGTTTGCGTGATTGTGACCGGCTTCGCAATCAAAGCTCGCCGCGAGGAACGAATGCTTTCCGCCCAGTTCGGTGATGCATTTGCCGAGCACCGCCGCAAAACCGGGTTTCTACTTCCTAAATTGTAATCGGCCTTTTCGGGCCAAGAACGCGGTTCTTGGGCTGGGTAAGATAAAACAGGCTAAAGCAGAACCAAAGCCTGTTGCTGGGAGAGGCTAACCGGGAGTTATACGTGGCCAGTAAGAACTATTTCATTGCATTGAGGCGCGCGCCGAGGCGCGATTTGTAGCGGGCCGCGGTATTGCCGTGCAGCGTGCCCTTCTGTACGGCCTTGTCGAGCCCGGATACGGTCAGGCGGTAGGTCTGCGCAGCGGCTTGCTTGTCGCCTTTTTCAATGCTCTCGCGCAAGGTTCTCAGTGCGGTGCGCAGGCGCGAAGTATTGGCCCGGTTTCTCGCGGTGCGTCGCTCAGTCTGTCGGGCACGTTTCAGCGCCGAGAAATGATTTGCCATTTGCGATTGCTGCCTTTATCTACCAGGATTTTCGGTGGAAGGCCGAACGTTCATTCTACGAGAGTAACCCCCAGCGGTCAAACGCGGCCTTTTGGCCGATGGCGTCATCCTGAGCGCAGCCGTTTTTCAGGCGGAGCGAAGGATCTCACGCTTAATTGACCTGGAGCACCAGCCGAACTGCACCCCTACCGCCAAATATTGATTTCTGCCGTACTCGCTCGTCGGCGTATCGGATGCGCCGTTATCGCCATTGACTCCTATCCCGCCCCGGGGTACGCTTTACTCAGTGGAAGTAACTTGCCTCCTGGGCATGAACATTCCGGTTGGTCCCGTCTCCGAGCACAATTCCGTCTTGCCTGCGCTGCCTGCGTATCTGTTGTCCATACAGAGGTTCGTCAAAGAGACTGAATGAAGAAAAGCATCGGCATAAGTCCTAACATTGAAACCCTATTTGGCACCCGCGACGAAAATATGCGCCTCCTAGAAGACGGGCTGAACATCAGAATTGATTTGCGTTCCAACTCCGTCGAACTGGAAGGCGCGCCTCGCGACGTGGCCCGTGCCGAGCAGGTTTTTTCCGATTATGAAAGCCTGCAGCGCTCCGGCTACACCTTCAATAACGGTGACCTCAACAGCATGTTGCGAGTGTTGACTGCGGATTCGACGGCGACCCTCCGCGGGTTGGCCGACGCCGGTCGCCAGCGTTCGCTCGGCCGCCGCACCGTGCAACCGAAGAGTGTGAACCAGCGCCGCTATGTTGAAGCCATCGAAAAACATGACATGGTTTTCGGCGTCGGCCCTGCGGGAACTGGAAAGACGTATCTCGCCGTGGCTATGGCGATTTCGGCCTTGATTGCGAAACGCGTGAACCGCATCATTTTGGCACGGCCCGCCGTGGAAGCCGGTGAACGTCTCGGCTTTCTTCCCGGCACTTTGCAGGACAAGATCGACCCCTACCTGCGCCCGCTGTATGACGCTCTCTATGACATGCTTGATCCCGAAAGAGTCGATCGATATCTCGAAAAGAATGTGATTGAGATTGCGCCCATCGCTTTCATGCGCGGCCGCACGCTGAACGATTCGTTTGTGATTCTCGATGAGGCGCAGAATACAACTTCCGAACAGATGAAGATGTTCGTCACCCGGCTGGGGTTCAACTCCAAGGCAGTCATCACCGGAGACATCACACAGATCGACTTGCCCAATGCACGGCGCAGCGGACTTTTGGAAGCGATTGATGTCTTGCAGAAGGTCGAGGGCCTGAGCTTCGTTCGCTTCGACGAAGCCGATGTCGTCCGTCACCATCTGGTGCAACGCATCATTCGTGCCTATGACGAACACAAAACCCTGGTTGCCGAGCAGCAGATGCTGTTGCTGTCGGGAGGCAGGAACCCGGACGCGACTCGTGGCGAAACCACGCCTCATGCGAAGAACACGGAGAGCGCGAACGGCGGATTTATCGCGTCAGGAGAATAGCGCAGTGTTTTGAGGGCTGAAGTTGAGCCCTCTATTTATTTGCGCCAAATCGATTTGTGCAAAAAAGTGATTTCCAAGAGATGACTTCTACGAATACGATTTCGAACAGAGTGGCGCTTCAGGGCAATGACCGGAGTTGGCAGGTGCTCGATTAGGTTTGGTTACTTTCCGCAAACGAATTGTGGGCCTGAGCGCATCAACGATCGAACGTTTTGTATTGCGCGTGCGAAAGCTGATTCGTATGCGTGAAATGGTAAACGTGCTGGTGACCAGCAGCAGCCAAGTGCGATCGCTGAACCGGCGGTTCCGCGGTTCTGACAAACCGACAGACGTATTGTCGTTTCCAGCTTTGCGCGTGCAAAATTCACTTGCGAAACCGGTTGCCGGAGACGTGATACTCTCCGCCGACATCGCCCGAGACAATGCCAAACGCCTGGGTCATCCGCTCGAAAACGAGGTGAAAATCCTGGTGCTGCATGGCATTCTTCATTTAGCAGGGTTCGACCACGAGCGCGATGGCGGCGAGATGGCTCGCAAAGAAAGCCGATTACGTCGGCAACTAAAGCTCGAGCCGGCCTTGATCGAGCGAACCGAAGAGAGCTCTGATTCTTCGATGCGGAAGCGCGCTGGTCAAAGCCGGCGCGGCGCAAAACGGAGAACGCCATGAATTGGCCCGTAATGTTGGCGCTTATCGCGCTGTTGCCGTTGTTGGCGCTGGCCTCCTACGTGGATCGCGTCTACCAGGAAATCGGCAAATTTCTCTCCCGCGATTTTCAGGACAATATCGATATCTTTGAACAAAGGATAGAGCCGGCCCTGAAAGTAAGTCGATCCCGAGCGGCACTTTCCATGTCGGTACTGAAGCAGTTGACCACAGCAACCATTTCCGTGCTCGTGGGTTATCTTGTTTTCACCGATCAGCGCTGGAGCATCTACGAAATCTTGCAGGCTGCTATCAGCCTCATTCTGATGGTCATTGTCTTCAATCAATTTCTGCCGTTCGTTTTCTTCTCGCGCACCAATGGTGCGTGGCTTCTGCGCTGGACGTGGCTTCTGCGAATCCTGATCTATCTTGTGCTTCCGGTAACCATCATTCTCGGCTTCCTGCAATCGGTTGCGTCGCTCACTCGCGAGAACACTCGTGAACAGCCGGAGAGCGCATCGGAAGCGGTGGATGCCTTGATCGAAGCCGGCCAGGAAGAAGGAATCATTCAGGAAGGCGACCGCGATTTGATTCACTCGGCTGTGGAGTTCAGCGGTAAGACGGTGCGCGAAGCCATGAAGCCGCGTCCCGAAATGTTCGCCTTGCCGATGGATACCACGGTTGAGCGCTTCATCGAAATGCTTCGCACCAAGCACTACTCGCGCGTCCCCGTCTACGCCGAAAGCATTCACAATATCAAAGGCATCGTCTACGCCCAGGACGTTTTGCAGGTGCCCGACAGCGAGGCCTCTACGCGAACTCTCGAAACTCTTATGCGCCGGGACGTCTATTTCGTTCCGGAGAGCAAACTCGGCAGCGACCTGCTGCGCGAAATGCAGAAAAACAATATTCGCATGGCGATTGTGGTCGATGAATATGGCGGGGTTGCGGGGTTGGTCACGATCGAGGACCTGGTGGAGGAAATTGTCGGCGAGATCCGCGATGAGCATGAGAAACCGGAGATCGTCAGGGAGAACGATCAATCTTATGTCGTATCCGGCAGGACGGATGTGGATCGTCTCGCCGAGTTGTTCGGCGCACGGCCGGAAGGCCGAGAATCGGCAACGGTTGCGGGGCTGGTCAGCGAGTTGGCCGGGCACATTCCGCGGCAGGGTGAAATTGTGAATGATGACGGGCTCCGTTTCGAAGTTCTCGAGTCTACAAATCGCAGGGTCGAACGGGTGCGAATCACCGCCGTGCAGCCGCGACAATTGAAGCTGATATAAAGAACTTCTAGCTGCCAGCTCCCGGCTTAAGCTTCCAGTCAAACAGCCGCATCTTACGGTGTCTTAAATCCATTCACCACGAAGATCACGAAGGAACACAAAGGCTTTGGGTTCCGTTTCTTCGTGAGCCTTAGTGCCCTTTGTGGTGAAATTGGGACGTCACCCCATCTACAGGGAATCGGGTCCGCCGCTGGTATTCGTGAAATACTGATTCCGAACCACTTTGTTTAGTTGGTAGCCAGAAGGCTCCCTTATGCCATTTCGCTCCGGATTTGTCTGCATTCTTGGCCGGCCCAATGCCGGCAAATCGACGCTGCTCAATGCGCTGGTCGGCGAGAAACTCGCGATCATCTCACCCAAGCCCCAAACCACGCGCAATCGCATTTTAGGCATCGTTAATCTTCCGAAGAGCAAAGGCCGCGATGCTGCGCAGATCGTTCTGATCGACACTCCAGGCGTTCACAAGCCAGATAGTTCTTTGGGGCGAAAAATGTTAGTGGAGATCCGCGAAGCTCTGGAAGGATGCAACGTCGTTCTACTTCTGATAGACGTCACGCATAAGCCGGACGCGCGCGACGAGTTCGCAGTACAAATGCTCGAGCACTCAAAGGCGAAAGTCTGCCTCGTTCTCAACAAAATTGACCTACTGAAAAGTAAGGACAAGTTGTTGCCCTTGATCGAGGAGTACAAAAAGCTGCATGAATTTTATGAGATTGTTCCTATTTCCGCGCTAAAACGCGATGGCCTCGATGTGCTCCTTAAACAGATTACAACGGCATTGCCCCCAGCGTCTCCATACTTCCCGGAGGATCAGATTACGGATCAGCCGGCACGCTTCATGGCCGCTGAGATCATTCGCGAACGCGTGCTGATTGAGACTGAGGAAGAAATTCCCTACGCGACCACTGTCATCGTTGATGGTTTCGAGGAGACTCCCAGATTGACGCGCATCTCGGCCACCATTTACTGCGAACGCGAAGGCCAGAAAGGGATCCTCATCGGCAAGAAAGGTCAGATGCTAAAGCGGATCGGCACCTCGGCTCGGATGCAGATTGAAAAGATGCTGGGTGCCAAAGTCTTTCTCGATCTCTTTGTGAAGGTACAACCCAATTGGCGGCAGTCTCGCAACTTCGTCGAAGAACTTGATTGGAGAAGGCAATTGGAGCAACTCACCGGCCCGCGCCAGTAAGAGCATTGGGCATCGATTTAATTCCTAGAACGGCATCACGCATTGTCCTCGCGAGGGTTCAAGGTTAGAATCAATTACGTCAGTGTTGTCCAGGCCACCAGCCCAAACATGCCAATCGCGGATTCTCCCGAGCCATTGCTTCCCGAGAAAGATTTTGACCCCGACAAGCTGAATTTGATTTTGCGAGTGACTCTCGCCGCCGATCGCAAGGCCGTCGACCCCGTCGTACAGGAAGTAATGGAAGTGGTTCGCCAAATGGATGGAATTAACGGCAAAGAAGACGCCATCGAATTGTCGCTGCAGGAAGCCTTAGCGAATGCGGTGATTCACGGAGCCAAAGAAGATCCCACCAAAACTGTGGAGTGCCTGGTGAGCAATGATCAAGAACGAGGCATCCTGATTGTGGTGCGGGACCCTGGTCCAGGCTTCAATCCGGAATCGATTCCCGGTTGCACGGTTGGAGAGAACGTGTATTCGAATCACGGCCGCGGAATTTTTCTGATTAATCAGCTCATGGACAAAGTGGAGTTCAGAAAAAACGGCACGGAGATTCACATGGTGAAGCGCTAGGTCTCGATTCTCGCCGTCTAGTCCTTTGCCGCAATGCCCAAGGTTCTCATCTTCCGGTAGAGATGGCTTCGTTCAAGGCCTAGCACTTCAGCGGCGCGGGTTACGTTGCCGTGATTTTCGTCGAGTTTCTTGAGAATAAAGTCGCGCTCATAGGCGTCCCGCGCCTCGTGCAAGCTGGAAAACTCGCCTCGTACTTCTTTGCGGTGACCGTCACGATGAACCAGGGGCGGCAGATGCTTTCGTTCAAATCGCGTGGTCATGGGGTTCATGATCACGATGCGCTCAATTACGTTACGCAGTTCGCGCACATTGCCCGGCCAGGAATAGCGAATCAGGCCCTCGATCGCGTCGTCGGTGATCTCGCGAGGACGGCGTCCATAGGTCGCCGCCAGCTCCTTTAAAAAGTGCTTCGCAAAAAGTGGAACGTCTTCCTTGCGATCGCGCAGCGGAGGCACAAAGAAGGGAATCACATTCAGCCGGTAAAACAAATCTTCACGAAAATTTCCTTTTGAAATCTCCTCTTCCAGATCTTTGTTGGTCGAAGCGATAATTCGTGCATCGACCGCAATGGTTTGATCGCTGCCCAGCGGTGCTACACGCTGCTCTTCCAGGCTGCGGAGCACTTTAGCCTGCGTCTTCAGGCTCATGTCGGCCACTTCATCAAGAAACAGCGTTCCGCCGCTTGCCTTTTGAAACTTACCTTCCTTGTTGGCGGCTGCTCCGGGAAACGACCCCTTGTAGTGCCCGAAAAGTTCACTTTCTATTAGGTCCTCAGGAATCGCGGCGCAGTTCACTTCAACAAAAGTCTCCTCCTTGCGCAGACTCTGGGCATGGATGGCGTGCGCCACCAATTCCTTTCCCGTTCCCGATTCACCGTAAATCAGGACGCGGCCATTAGTGGGCGCCATCAAAGCAATTTGCTGCCGCAACGCCTTCATGGGAATGCTGTCTCCCACGATCACGCTTTTTGCCTGAAGCTGTTTCTTCAGGTCGATATTCTCGTGCTTCAGTTTTTTAGATTGGATCGCATTTTTGACAACGATCAATGTTTTATCAATCGAAAGCGGCTTTTCCAAAAAGTCGTAAGCCCCGAGCTTGGTCGCGCGCACCGCGGTTTCGATTGTGCCGTGCCCTGAGATCATGATCACTTCCGGCGGATTATCCATATCGCGGATTCTCTCCAGGGTTTCCATGCCATCGATTCCGGGAAGCCATACGTCGAGGAGAACGACTTCAAATGCGGACCGCTGTCCACGCAGCAATTTCAGGCATTCTTCGCCGCTTTCGACCGAACCGGTCTCGTAACCCTCGTCCGCCAGCACTCCGCCGAGCGATTCGCGAATACCGGATTCGTCATCAACGATCAGGATTTTATGCATGCTGGGGTGTCGCGTTCGCCAACGCAGGTTCTGGCACAACCGGCAATTCCAAAATGAATCGCGCGCCCACTGGTTGGTTTTCTTCCAGGCGAATGGATCCGTGATGCTCTTCAATCACTCTGCTGACAATCGCTAATCCCAGCCCGGTGCCGCGCTTTCTGGTGGAAAAATATGGCAGGAACAATTTCTCCTTCAGCTCCCGAGTCACCCCATGCCCCGTGTCGGCCACCGTGATTTCGACTGCATCACGGCTGCCAACCAGCGAAGTGGAGATCTGAATCTCTCGCACCAGCGCATCCTGCATGGCCTCGGCTGCGTTATCCACCAGGTTGGCGACCGCACGCTTCATCGCCTCGGAATCGGCCATGACTTTGGGCAGCCCCGGAGCCAGCGATTTGTGAATCCGAATGTGGTCCAATCGTCCGCTGAACATCGAGAGCGCATCCTCAATGACCTCGTTGATATCAGCTGGGGCCGGACGAGAAGCGGGGAAGCGCGCCAACGAGGAAAACTCGTCCACCAGGCGGCGAACGGTTTCTACCGCTCCCGCGATCGTTACGGCGCAGGTGCGAACTACCTCGAGCGAAGCTTTGTCAGCCGCGGGGGAACGTTCGAGATGGCGCTGTATGCGTTCCGCGGAGAGCGCAATCGGCGTCAGGGGGTTCTTGATCTCATGAGCGACCCGCCGCGCCACTTCGCGCCATGCTGCTTGCTTCTGAGCTTTTAACAGATCGGAGAGGTCTTCAAAAACTATGACGTAACCTGACCTTTCGTCCTGATGGCGCAAGGCTGCAACCGTCACCGCCGCGTTCAAGGGCGCACGTTGCAATGGCGTCTCGATTTGGCTGGTGGTCATGCCCATGCGGTCGGCTCGCCGGAGCATAGGTTCGAGATCTTCCATCACCTCTTTCGGAAATACTTCCTCCAACCTGGCATGTCGCAGCACGCGTTCGCGGTCCAGATAGCCATCGGGATGGAACATCCGTATGAGCGCCTGATTCGCGTGAGTCACATTACGCGCCGCATCCAGCGATAACACTCCCGTTGGAATGCTCTCCAGGATGGTTTCCATGTGTTGACGGCGCTGATCGAGTTCGGCATTGGCGGCGCGCGCCTCCATGGTGGAAGCTACGATCTGCTTCCGGCTGACCTCAAGATCGGCCGCCATTTTATTGAACGAGCGCACCAGATCTCCGATCTCATCGGCCGCGCTGACGTCAATCCGGTGATCTAAACGCCCGCGCGCAATTTCCTGTGTCGCTTCTGCCAGTGCGGCCAGGGGCCGGGTAACCAGCTTCGAAAGAAATAACGCCAACCATGTGGTTACAAAGAGCACGATCATGGTCAGCAGAAGAAGCAAACCCATGTAGGTCCGGCGTACCAGCCTGCGCTCATGTGCCAGTTCGAAATAACGCTGCTGGCTTTCTTCCACTTGCTTCACGGTTTTGCCAAATTGCGCCGGCAGTGGAATGGCCACCAGAATTAGGCCGTCGTCTCCTACCGGAGCGCTGCCCAGCGTGTATTCCGTCTGCCCCCACGTAAAGCTAGCGGGCCCTGGTTTAGCGGCCGGAGTAAGGGGCAGGCTAGCTTTCAAAAGGGCCCACGGTGCGGGCGCGTTGAAGCTGGCTTCGACGTTGCCGTTTTGTACCGCCAATGCGAACCCACGCTGCAAGGTGACTTCATGGCTATGAAACTCGTTCTCTACCGCCGAGAATCCATGTCCGTCAAAGCTGTGTTGTACTTCGGCGGAGTTTGCAATTGAAGTTGCCTCGGCGCGCGCATTTTGGGCGGCGTATTCCGCCAGCAGAGATACCATCGCGTGCGTATCGGCGCGCACCTCCTCCACTGGGGTTGAGAACCATTTATCGATCGAGCGATTCATCAAGCCGTAAGCGAACCAGTACATCACCACGACTGGAACAAAAGAGAGCAATAGCGCGCCCACGACCATGCGGGTGCGAAATTTCGATCCCAACACTCCCAGACGGCGCTCGGCAAACAACTTCAGAAGATTGCGTGCCAGCACAAACGTCAGAGCCACGAAAAGCAGCGAAATCAGCAGCGATAGCGCGTAAAAGACCACAATCTGTTGATTGTTTCCGGGATGCAAGAGAGTGAGGTCGAATGCGGTTTGCGAAACCAGGATGGCCAGCAACCCGAAAACCGCCATCGCAAGCAGGATAATCACCCGCACGCGATAGGCGGTATTGGATCGATTTGTGATGGTTTCCGCCACGCAAACACGCGCCAGCACTGCAAACGGGCTTCTACAGTCGAGGGCCTGAAAATTATTATAGATGCAGTTCAATGCGATGGAGGCTTACTTCGGCGAATGAACTGAGTTTGCATACCTGGAAATGCGCCCCGAGGATAGCTCCTGCAAAACGGCTTTGTATGAAGGTTTCGGTTCGTAGTCGCGATCGAAAAGCAGCGCATTGCCGCGCTTGCCTCTTGAGTGCGATCGGATCCAGGAATACTTGTCGGTAAATCCCCAGGTCTGGATCGCCGAGCAGCCGCGATTTAGCAGACACGCTCTTACCACACTACGATAAAGCTCCGCCTGCCTTTGCAGATCGCCGGGACTTGCCGTACCGCTTGAATCCACGGGCACCGAAACGTCAAGTTCAGTGATGTGTACCTGAACACCTATAGCCGAGAGGCGCGCAATGTTCGCAGAAATGGCCGCGCTTTCTGCAGCGATATCGACATCGATGCTCGGAATGTGCATCTGCAACCCGACCCCGGCAATCGGAACGCCGCGCTGCTTGAAATCTTCGACCATGGCATAGACCGCATCCGACTTGCGACCCAAGTCCTCGCCCTCCGCTTCATTGTAGAAAAGCAAAGCGTGCGGATCGGCTTTGTGCGCCCAGCGAAATACTTGCTCGATGTACGCTGTTCCGTTGGCGGCAAATCCTATGCCCGGTTGGTTGTACCAGATTGAGTCTCGCAGTTCTCCTTTTTCATCGAGCGCTTCATTGACCACATCCCACGCGAACACCTGCCCCGCATAATGCTTCATCACACGCGAAATATGATCGTGCAGAAGTCGGGAAAGCTGCCGGCTGCTAAAGTTCCCCCGAACAAGCCAATCCGGATTGTCCCGGCCCCAGACCAAACAATGGCCGCGAACTTTCATCTGATGTTGTTGGGCAAAGCGAACCACCTCGTCGCCCGCGCGGAAATCGTACGTGCGCTGATCAGGCCGCAACGCCAGCCATTTCAATGCATCTTCGGGTTCGACCATGTTGAACTCGCGAGCCAGAACCGATGCATACCGCTTCTCGCCGAACTGGGAGGGCCGGACCGCGGTGCCGATCAGCACGCCCGCGCTATCTGCCGCGGCGCGCAATGTCTGGCCCGCGCAAATAGAAGCCCCGGTTATTGAAGCCAGCACGCAGGTGAGACTTGCTAGGCGCCAAAACTTTTGGCGAAGGTGCGATTGCTTTTGAAATGAATATGCATGACGCATGGAGCCTTCTACTTATGCGCTGGCAGGAAGCTTCGTAAAGGGCATTCGTCACAACGGGCCTGTGACTTTCTGCAGTAGTGCTTTCCCACACCAACAATGAGGCCGTGCATCTCGTTGTAAGTTTGCGCCAGAGCCGTACGTTTCACAGTACTCATCTTAGACGGCGGATGGCGAGTGCCCGGGAATCCAGTCGCCGCAGTGAACTCAGCTCCTTCAGGAATTCCTTCAAGAAAAAGATCGGAATTTGCGACAGAGAAAAGTGCTTCCTGAAAAAGGCGCTGGATTTCCTCATAAGTGGCGCCCTCGGGCAAAAGCTCATGGCGTTCCACGACACGCCGCGTGTAGGCATCGACCACAAAAACCGAATGATTTCCTGCATAGAGCAGGATCGAATCGGCGGTTTCCGGCCCAACTCCATTGAGGCTAATTAATTCCTGCCGAAGTTCGTTTGTCGGAGTTGCGAACATCCTGGCAAGTGAACCCCCGTATCTATCGTCTAAGAACCTTACGAAAAGCTTCAATCGTTTTGCCTTCTGGCGGAAATACCCGGCCGGGCGAATCAAGTCTTCGAGTTCGATAACGGAGACAGTGCGAATTCCCCTGACACTGAGCACGCCGGCTGTCCGCAGGTTCGCCAAAGCTTTTTCGACATTGATCCATGCCGTGTTCTGCGTGAGATACGCGCCAACCACAACTTCAAACGCGGACTCTGCGGGCCACCAATGTTGCGGCCCCCATGCTCGAAATAGAGCGCCGTAATAGGCGCGAATTTCTTTTTCTGTTTTCGCCCGCAATTTTACAAGTCCTCAATTTGAGTTTACGCCGCAGCTCTGTGAACCCGGACTCGTCCGAATCGCTCTTACTAGAGTGCATGTACTTCCAGAGGTATTTGATAATTTCTCCCTTGAAAAACCGCAACTGGCGAGGATTTCGAGGGATGTTGAGCAAAATGCGGAAAATTCCGGCAAGTTCAAGTACCACGGTAACTGGTGCAGTAATCGAGTTGCCATGACAATTTGTGTCAACGCCAAGACGCTGCTCTTCTCTCCCACAGCTGGAAGCAGCGATTCGCGTGACTGCCGGTTTGACGCTCCGGCATTGTTCCTACGTGGACAGGAGATCGACGTATGTCTCAACGGCTGGGTGACCTTCTCGTCAAAGAGAAGATCATTACCCCGGAGCAGTTGGAACAAGCGACCAAAGCTCAGAAAGAGCAGAATTGCCGTCTGGGCTCTGCCCTGGTGAAGCTCGGCTTCCTCACCGATGAGGACGTCACTAATTTTCTCTCCCGTCAATACGGCGTTCCGGCCATCAATCTTTCGTACTTCGAAATCGATTCGGCCGTGGTCAAGCTGATTCCCTACGAAACCGCGAAACGCTACCAGATTCTTCCTTTAAGCCGCGTGGGTGCTTCGCTCACCATCGCCATGGTCGATCCCACGAACGTCTTCGCCATGGACGATATCAAGTTCATGACCGGCTTCAATATCGAGCCGGTGGTCGCGTCGGAGAGTTCGATTCTGGAGGGGATCGACAAGTCTTACGGGGCGGGAACGAAGGAAGAAGATCTCGAGTCCGTGATGCAGTCGATGTCGGAGCTCAGCGATGAAGATGTCGAACTGCAGTCCGAACAGCAGGAAATGGGCTTGTCGGAGCTGGAGAAAGCGGCCGACGAAGCTCCCGTCGTCAAGTTAGTGAACGTGATCCTGGGCGATGCCGTGAAGCGCGGGGCCAGCGACATTCACATCGAGCCCTACGAAAAAGAATTCCGCGTTCGCTTCCGTATTGACGGCGTGCTGCAGTCGATCATGTCCCCGCCGATGAAATTGAAAGACGCGATTACCTCACGTCTGAAGATCATGGCGAAGCTCGACATCAGCGAAAAGCGGCTGCCGCAAGACGGCCGCATCATGCTGAAGATGAATATCGGAGGCCGCAAAAAGCAGCTCGATTTTCGTGTAAGCACCCTGCCTACTTTGTGGGGCGAAAAAATCGTGCTCCGCTTGCTCGACAAAGAAAACCTGCGGCTCGACATGACCAAACTCGGTTTCGAACCCGAGTCGCTCGTCAAATTCGAAAAAGCCATTCTCAAACCTTACGGCATGGTGCTGGTCACCGGCCCTACGGGATCCGGAAAAACCAACACCCTTTACTCGTCTATTTCGCGTCTGAACCAGCCCGACACGAACATCATGACCGCCGAAGACCCAGTCGAATTTCAGCTCGGTGGCGTTAACCAGGTACAGATGAAAGAGCAGATCGGATTGAACTTTGCGGCTGCTCTCCGTTCATTCCTGCGCCAGGATCCCAACATCATTCTGGTCGGCGAAATCCGCGACTTTGAAACTGCGGAAATTGCTATCAAGGCCGCTCTTACCGGTCACTTGGTCTTATCGACCCTGCACACCAACGGCGCGCCGGAAACCATTACTCGATTGATGAACATGGGTATTGAACCGTTCCTGGTGGCAACTTCGGTTCACCTCATCTGCGCCCAGCGCCTGGTTCGGCGCATTTGCAAAGACTGTACTCAGGTGGTCGAAGTTCCGGTGCCGGCGCTGATCGAAGAAGGTTTTACGCCGGAAGAGGCCAAGACCGTGAAAATTCAAAAAGGCAAAGGCTGCGGAGTGTGCAACAACACCGGCTACAAAGGCCGCTGCGGTTTGTACGAAGTCATGGAAGTCGACGACGAAATCAGAGAACTGGTGCTGGTCGGTGCTTCGGCAGTCGAACTGAAAAAGAAAGCGATCGAGCGCGGCATGATCACGTTGCGCCGAAGCGGTTTGATCAAAGTGGCCGCGGGCATGACCACTTTGGAAGAAGTTGCCCGCGAAACCATTCATTAGAAACCGTCGTTGGGAGTCGGTCGTTGGCTAACGGCGAACGGCAAACGGCGAAAGATGAAACGAAATCGTAACGGAAGGAATTCATCATGGGTCTGTCGTTAAGCGATTTATTAAAAAGAATGCTGGAGATGAATGGCAGCGATCTCCACATCACCACTAATTCTCCGCCGCAAATACGCGTTCACGGGCACCTGGTGCCGCTGGATCTGCCGCAGATGACGCCCGCCGAAACTAAACAATTGGCCTACAGCGTCATGACCGATGCGCAGAAGCACCGGTTCGAAGAAAGCCTGGAGCTGGACTTTTCTTTCGGATTGAAAGGTCTCGCCCGTTTTCGCGCCAACGTCTTCAATCAGCGCGGCGCAAGCGCGGCGGTTTTCCGACTGATTCCCTTCGAAATCAAATCCTTCAATCAGCTCGGACTGCCGGCGGTCGTGAGCAAACTCTGCGATAAACCGCGCGGGCTCGTGCTGGTGACCGGTCCAACCGGCTCCGGCAAGTCGACCACCTTGGCGGCCATGATCGACAAGATCAACAGCGAGCGCCACGATCACATCCTCACCATCGAAGACCCCATCGAATTCGTGCACATGAATAAGAACTGCGTGGTCAACCAACGCGAATTGCACGCCGATACCAAGAGCTTTACCGATGCCCTGCGCGCCGCCCTCCGTGAAGATCCCGACGTTGTTCTGATCGGCGAAATGCGCGACCTGGAAACCATCGAATCGGCCCTGCGAATTGCCGAAACCGGTCACTTAACCTTTGGAACCTTGCACACCAACTCGGCTACTTCCACCATCAACCGCATCATCGACGTTTTTCCTGCGCACCAGCAGCCGCAGATTCGGGCCCAGCTTTCTCTGGTGCTCGAAGGCATTATGTGCCAAAGCTTGCTGCCCACCATAAGCGGCAAAGGGCGCTCCATGATTATGGAAATTCTTATTCCCAATCCTGCGGTGCGCAACCTGATTCGCGAAGACAAAATTCACCAGGTCTATTCGGCCATGCAATCGGGTCAAGACAAGTTTGGCATGCAGACGTTCAATCAGGCTTTGGCCACTTCTTACTTCCAGAAACAGGTTTCTCTGGAGGTTGCTCTTCAGCGCTCCAGCAACGCGGATGAGCTCCAGGAAATGATCAACCGTGGCGCCAGCTTGCTGAATCGGCCGACTGCCACCGGCGCCGTAGCCGCAAAGGCGGCCGCGACAGCGAAGCGCTAGCACACACGAGCATCGAGGGTTAGTACCAGATCGGGGTAAAAGGGAGCACCACACTGAAGGCATTAGACGAAACAGAGGAGAGCTAAGAACATGCCAGTCTTCACATTTTCCGGCAAAGACGCTTCCGGACAAAAAATCAGCGGAGAGAGGTCGGCCCCCAACAAGCAGTCACTCAGTCAACAACTGCGCCGCGAGCGGATCACGCCCGGCGCAATCCGCGAAAAGGGAAAGGAATTTGCGCTTCCAACCTTCGGTTCCGGAAAAGTCAAGGTTAAGGACATCGCGATTTTCTTCCGCCAGTTCTCCGTCATGATCGATGCCGGCCTGCCGCTGGTGCAGTGTCTTGAAATTCTTGCGGCCAATCAGGAAAGTCAGGCCTTCCAGAAGACCCTGACTGGAGTGCGCACCACGGTGGAGGGCGGCTCGACCCTGGCAAACGCCATGCGCCAGTATCCCGCTGTCTTCGACGATCTGACGACCAACATGATTGAAGCGGGTGAGACCGGCGGTATCCTCGACGTCATTCTGCAGCGGTTGGCGGTATACGTAGAGAAGGCGGTCCGGCTGAAATCCGCCGTGAAGTCGGCCTTGATCTATCCAGTTGCCGTGGTATCCATTGCGGTTGTCATCGTGGCTGCCCTATTGAAGTGGGTGGTGCCGATATTCGCCAACCTGTTCGCTGGATTAGGTGTCGCTTTGCCGTTGCCTACGCGCATCGTGATGGGACTCAGCGCCTTCGTACAGGCTTTCTGGTGGCTTTTCCTCGTGGTCGGCGGCGGATTAATTTTCGGCCTGGGGCAGATTCGCAAGACGAAGTCCGGTCGATATTACTTCGATAAAACCCTCCTTATGGTGCCGATCATCGGCAGCCTGTTGCGGAAAATCGCGGTAGGCCGCTTTACCCGTACTCTGGGAACCCTGATCACCTCAGGAGTGCCCATTCTTGAAGGTTTGTCGATTACAGCAAGGACCTCCGGCAACGCCGTGCTGGAGGAGGCTCTGATGAAAGTTCGCAAGGCCATCGAAGAAGGACGGACGATCGTCGATCCACTGAAAGAATGCGGAGTCTTTCCGAACATGGTGACACAAATGATTGGAGTTGGCGAAGCGACCGGCGCCATGGACAGCATGTTGCAGAAGATCGCTGATTTCTACGAAGAAGAAGTGGACGCTGCGACTAGAGACATGCTCGCCATGCTCGAACCAGTCATCATTGGCATATTGGGCTTAACCATCGGCGGAATCGTAATTTCGCTCTACATGCCGCTGTTCGCCATGATCGCGAAATTGGCTGGCTAAAACGCGAGTCACAAAAGAGGCGGCGTAAGTTGCGCCGCCTTCTTGATGTTTTTCGTTTCATGTTGAGTAGTTGCGCGCGAATCCTTTTCAAGAGCATCGAAAACCTGAATGCAAGCGACCTTCGACGAGCGGAATTGGCTGGCATGGCTGGTCAAAGTCAGGATTCTGATCCTGACTTTTCTGCTCGGTCTTGAACTCACGATCGCTCGGCTCACTCCAACCCGGCTGCCGCTACGCCTTTTTCTAACTACGATCCTGTTCTGGTTCACCATCTCTTTGTTTTATGTTCTGCTGCTCTCATTCTGGCGGGAGTACCGCCTGCAGGCTTCTTTGCAGGTGCTCACTGACCTCATCATGGTGAGCCTCGTGGTCCACGAGACGGGCAGTTGGGACAGTTCTTTAAACGTCCTCTATCCTCTCGTCATCATCGTGGCCGGCATTCTGCTGCCGCGAGTCTGGGCCCATCTAATTGCCGCGCTCGCTTTCATTCTTTATGGAACGACCCTTGAACTTGCCTACTACGGAATCGTGCGTTCCTATGTAACTACGCATCCTGAGTTGAAGGCGCTGCAGGGACTGATTTTCGTTCACCTGTCCGCGTTCCTGGCAGTCGCATATCTCACCGGCCTGCTTGCGGCAAAGCTGCGGCTGGTGGGTGTTCAACTTCAAAATGCCAGCGGCGCTCTGGAAGATCTGCAGATCTTGCATGAGAACATCATTCAGTCCATCAGCAGCGGATTAATCACCACCGGTCTGGATGGCCGGATTACCCTCGTCAACAGCGCGGCGCAAAAACTTCTTGAGCGCGCCTCCGGCGAGTTGCTCGGCAAGCCGGTCAGCCCGTTCTTTCTCGATCCGCTGCCCAATGGCGAATCGCGATCTCATGCAGAAGTCCGCTTCGACACTCCTGGCGCGTTCCGAAAAACAGTTCGCATCAGAGTTGCTGCCTTGAACGTTCCCGATGGCGGCGCATCCGGTTGCGTCTATGCCATGGACGACCTGACCGAAGTCCGCCGCCTGGAGCGCGAAGTCCGCATGCAGGACCGGCTGGCCGCGGTGGGCCGGCTGGCCGCGGCGATTGCTCACGAAATTCGCAACCCGCTGACTTCAATCGCGGGATCGGTAAGCATGCTCTCCGCCATACCGGAAATGAACGAAGAGCATCGCCACCTGCTCGAGATTGTTACGCGAGAATCGCAGCGTCTGAATGGCATCATCACCGACTTTCTCGCCTACTCGCGCGGCAAACAGTACCACTTTGACAAAGTGGACCTGGTGCCATTGCTGGAAGACACGCTCACCCTGGTGCGGCACCGCATGACGGCCGAGAATACCGGAATCGCCGTGAACAGTCGCATTGCCGTCAAACAGGCTTGGGTCCTCGCCGATGGAGACAAGATCAAACAAGTTTTCTGGAATTTTTCCGAGAATGCAGTGCGCGCCATGAAAGATGGAGGCGCTCTGACCGCATCCATTGATAATTTGGGCGACGATTGGCAGGTCAGTTTCGCCGATACCGGCACGGGGATGACGCCGCAACAGACAGAGAAGATTTTCGAGCCATTTCAATCCAGCTTCGATGGTGGCACCGGCCTCGGATTAGCTGTTGTATACCAAATTGTTCAGGCGCACGAGGGCAAGGTCTGGGCTCGATCGAAGCCCGGACAAGGAACGACTTTCGTTTTGAGGCTGCGCCGGCTGGATGCGGTGCGAGATGCCTCAGATACTCCCGATGCAGAAGAGCTAGGCAGCACTTCTTTGCTCGAAGCCGCGGATCCATCTTCGTCCGCGACAATTGTTCCGGCCCCATTCGCAAAGGCTGCGGCAGAGGGGAGGTGGCATGGCTAACATTCTCGTGTGCGACGACGAGCGCTCGATTTGCGAAATGCTGGACATCGCTCTTCGCCGCGAAGGCCACCGCGTCGAGACCGTTCAATCCGGCCAGGCCGCAAAAAACAAGATCGATGGCGCCCTTTACGACCTGATCATCACAGATATCAAAATGCCGAATATTGATGGCGTTGAAGTCCTGCGCCACGCGCACCGGGTTTCGCCCGATTCACCGGTCATCCTCATCACCGCGGTGGACGATTATGAAGCGGCCGTCGAAGCGGTGAAAGCCGGAGGCGCTTCCGATTACATTCGCAAGAGCCCAGGCCTGGTGGATGAAATTAAGCTGGCCATTAACCGGGTGCTCGAAAAATCAATTCTCAGCAAACAGAATTTCGCTCTGCGACGTGACGCCGCCTCGCACAATTCTCTCGATAACATCGTCGGCTCCAGCGCGGCCATGGAAAAGCTGAAGCACACGGTGCGCACGGTCGCCTCCACGGCAAGCACAGTGCTGATTCATGGCGAAAGCGGCACCGGAAAAGAATTGGTAGCCCGGGCCGTGCACATCTGTTCGCCGCGTGCGACCGAGCCCTTCGTCTCGGTAAACTGCGGGGCTTTCCCAGAGACGCTATTGGAGAGCGAACTGTTCGGCTACCTGAAAGGCGCTTTCACCGGAGCAAACCAGAACAAACGCGGGCTCTTTGAAGTCGCCAGCAGCGGAACCCTGTTTCTCGATGAAATCAGCGAGATGACGCTGGCCATGCAGGTGAAGTTGCTGCGTGTGTTGCAGGAGCGCACGGTTCGTCCCGTCGGAGGGGCCAGTGAGATTCCTGTCGACGTGCGAGTGATTGCAGCCACCAATCGCGACTTGGATAAGGCCGTGGCCGAAAACCTGTTCCGGGAAGATCTTTACTATCGTCTCAGCGTCATTCCAATTCGCGTTCCGAATCTGCGCGAGCGCCCTGAAGATATTCCTCTGCTGGCGAACCATTTCCTGAAAAAGTACGCCGCAGCGGCAAATCGCAGCATCCTGCGCATCAACAAGAATTCGCTCGAAGCTCTTTGCGGATACGAATGGCCGGGCAACGTGCGCCAGCTCGAGAACACTATCGAGCGCGCCGTCGCCCTGGAGATGACCGACGAATTGCATGTTGAATTGCCCGCCGAAAAGGCAAAAGCCCGCGCGGCCGCGGCAGGCGCCGGCATTGCTGGAGGGCCAGTCGATGTGCCGCCGGGCGCCGTGCTACCCGATGGCGTGGGCATGGAGGGCTACGTGGCCAGCATCGAGCGCAGCCTCCTGCAAAGTGCGCTCGATCGCTCAAACGGAGTCCAAACCAGAGCCGCCGATCTGCTACGCATCTCCTACCGCTCCTTCCGGCATTTAATGAAGAAGTACGAGTTGTAAGCGCCGACGCTTACCCTTCACCTCAATCGGCGCGCGGCCCGCCATCAACGCTTCCGTGCGATTGCTCTTCAACACACCCTCTTCCCCTTTCTTTCGCACAAGTCATGCTCAGCTTTATACCGAACGAGCGGATCAGGTCAGCGGTACGGGCCTCCAAGCATGGCCGAAGGGGGCCATTGATTACTGACGCAAACCCCCATTATATTTTAGGCCCCTATTAAGTTAGCGCTCAGATTCACCACTATGGAGAAATCATGAAGTCGAATCCCCCAATGACCGTCGCGGCCATATTCTTACTGTCATTCTCCAGTGAAGTAAGCTTTGGCCAGAGTCCGCAACCCCGCATATTTCTCCAAGCGGCAAGCCACGGCAATGTGTGGGCTGCCCGTCGCGACCAAGCAATGGAAATGGCCCGAGACTTCCAAAAAGCCTGCCCCGGTGTGAAGATTACGCTGCTTCAGAGCGCAGCAGATTACACCGTCTTGCTAAACCACATCGAGGTGGGACTATTCGCTCGGGACAACCAATTCCAGGTCGCTAACAAAGATGGCGATATGATAAGCCTTCGGGAAAAGAACGGGATGAAGAGTGGGAGCATCGCAAGTGGCGTCAAGGCCGCTTGCGAAGTAATTCTCTCTGACTGGAAAACTCACGCCACTGTCTCACCTGCACCCCCCGTCCCTTCGGTGAGTCCGCCTGCGCCAGTTCCGCCCGTTTCGCAGCTTAGTGATTCTGCCGAGCAACCAACTGCCAAAGCAGACAGCGAAGCTGTGCCTTCTCAGGTCCCTGCTAAGGCGAGTGTTCCCACTCCGGCCCGTTCCGTGAACGCTGTAATTAATCAGTCTTCGCCCTCTCCCCTTCAAGCTGGTGACGAGAGCGCCTCCCTTGGCATTACGGTTGGGGCGTCCGAACAGAATGGCGTGCTGATCGTGAGGATCACCGAGGATAGCGCTGCGTACCTGTCAGGCATGCACGTTGGTGATGTGATCAATTTTATTGACGGAAAAAGAATTCGAAGCGAGGCGGATTTTGTGGCTGCAATGTCAGGGCGGAAGGCGGGGTCTACTGTACGAGTGAACTATATGTTTCATTCGGGGCTAGGCTGGATGCAAGGATCAGAGAAGGTTTTAACTCTGCAGTCAGGAAACGATCAGTAGCCTCAACGTGATTATATAATCGTAGAGGAGGCAGGAGAATGAACAAAGTGAATCCCAAGAAGCGAATCTCCGACGAAGAGTGAAGGGGTTGCCAAAAGAAGTGCGTTGCTTGGGGGGCTGGCCCGTACGCCTGATTCTTGATTTTGATCGGATCATCACGGAAGAGGCTGCCCCACTCGTCGCGGTTTTCGACGAGTGGGTACCACGAACCTCGACGGATTTTCCGAGGAGAGCTTATCATGCGCCAAAGAATTTCACAGCCACGCTGTGACATCCAACCTTTGACTGACCCTGCAACCTGTTCCATCATTAAATCCAAAGATTCAAACGTTCTTTGAAAATTCAACCGGGAGCGACGGGGGTACGCAGGAAAACAAGAAAAGAGCTAAGTCCTTTCCGTGAAATGTCTTGCGGGTAAATTCTTTGCTCTGAAGATTTTAGAAGGATTCACCAGATCAACGCTCCAGCAAGTTCTCTGGATGCATAGATTTAGAGACTTGATCTGGGATTTTTTTAATCTGGACCCTGGGCAGAAGAACCGGCGGGTTTCAAACCTGAAGCTAGCTCTTTTTCAACTGCTGTTTCCATCCCAGCACCCGTGCCTTGGCGCCTTCCGCCTCGGCTTCCGGAATCATTCCTTTTTTCTGGTAGAGCACCGACAGGCTGGTGTGGGCGAGCACGTCGTCGGGGTCGAGTTCGACAATTTTCTGCGCAACTGCAATCGCGTCATCGTACCGTTGCAAGTCCTGTAAAGCCCGGGCCAGGCCATGCATCGCCTCGGTGAACGAGGGATCCGCATCAATGGACTGCCGATACTCAATCACCGCTTCTTCCAACTTCCCATCCGCCATCAAATCGAGCGCGGCATAGTAATGGGTTTCGGCGTTGTGGCGGGCGTCGGCATTGGACATGGCGCGAAGTGACTGGCGGAGAGAGAATTTTAACACGCCACGTCGCGCGTACTGAGCATGGAGCTGCGCGAACCGTAGTCGCGAAGAGATATTCTGACTATGATGGTGCCATGCTTCATGCCCTGCGCTTTCTCTGGAATGCCACGAAAGGCCATCGCCTGGCTCCGTGGCGCAGCCCTTACCTTCTCTGGCGAATCGAGACCTATTGCGGCGTCAAAATGACACAGATCGGCTTTATAGAATTCTGGGAATTTCTGTGGCGGGAACGCGTAAGTTTGTGGCGTTTCCTGAAGTGGACCGGAGAAATGGATCGCTACGCCCATCCCAAGCCCAAGATTTCTTAAGCGATTCGGATCGAGCCTTAAGTCCGGATCAAAGATTAAGTCCGGATCAAATCCTGAAGATCAAGCTCAATCAGCTCGAGAAAGCGCCGGTTCTACGCGCTCTTCCCGGCAGCGGCAGCTTCGCCGAGGATAATGCTAACGTCCGCTCCTTTACCGGCTCCTGTCAATTGGGCGGCCGCGCCGCGATTGGCGGCAATCTCGAGAAATCCCATGCTACCGAGAACGCCGAACACCTCTCCGGGTGCGCCCTCAGCATAGGCATTGTGCATTTCTGTGATCTCGCGGCTGCCCACTTTGATCTTGAATGCTTTGGCGCCATCTCCGAAAAGCACGGGAACGTCCTGCGGAGTGATGTTGGTGATCAGATTTCCGAAGCGGTCGACCTTCAGTACGACTCCGCGTATCCGATTCTGATCGACGGCTTTCGGTTTCGGAGCGTTGAAGCGAACGTAATCTTCTATCTCGTCGCCAAATTTCTGCGACTCAACTTCTTTTGCCAGATACGCCGCGACCGGAGCGAAAATGTCCCTGGCATGGAAGGTATTACTGACCGGCTGCAAAAAATAATGTTCCGAGGTGACATGGCGCACGTGCATGCGCTCTTCCCGCGCATAGACCAGCGAAAGCACGCCATTGTCCGGGGCCACAAAATGGTATCCATCGCTCGATGCGATAATTGGCCTGCGCGCCGTGCCCACTCCGGGATCGACCACTACTACGTGCACCGTCCGGTTAGGAAAATACGAATATGCTTGTGAGATGGTAAGAGCGCCATCGAGCACGTCGAAGGCCTGCACTGCGTGGCAGATGTCAACGATCTGCGCGTCCGGAACAATATCCAGGATCACGCCTTTCATCGCGCCCACAAAATGATCGTTGGTGCCGAAGTCAGTGGTAAGAGTAATAACCGGACGATGGCTCAAGGTTCCCCCGCCAGAAAAAGACACTAATCCCAAAAACTCGAAAGTAATCGCTGGCTACCACAGAGTCAAGGCACGGAGGTAATTGGTAGTGACAAGGTTCCTTTTCTACCGGATTACAAATTTCGCCGCCAGCACGATCAGGAAAACGATAGCTCCGATCGCGTAGCCCCACACCTTCACACGATTGACCTTTTCCTGCTCTATCATAAAAACCTCACAGGTCAATGATGCCACAGGCGGGAAGCTGAAGTGAGACTGCGAATATTCAAGCCGACCCGGCGCCAATTACTCAATATGAATATCGCCTGAACCGGTATGCAAAGTGAGCATCGGGCCTCCGCCACGCACCTTGCCCATGATTGTTTTGTGGGTCTCGTTTACTCGTCCCTGCACCGTCATCGTAATCGGTGCACCCACATCGAGTGTGCCTGAGCCTGTAGAGATGTTGGCATCGAAGGCCGCGTCTGCAGGCAGTCGGACATTCACGTTCCCCGAGCCGGTGCGAATCTCCCAGTCGCCGACCTGAGTGCCTTCCGCCGTGATATCGCCGCTGCCGGCTTCGGCATGTAATCCGCCATGAATACCGCGAATTGTGATGTTGCCCGAGCCGCTATTCAAATTGATATCGCCAGACCCGGCTTCTTCCACTTCGATGTCGCCGCTGCCCGCGTTTCCGCTCACCGCTCCGGAAACTTCTCGCGCGCGCACGTTGCCCGAACCCGTCTGTAAGTGTATTTCCCCGGTAATCCCCGTCAGTTTCAAATCGCCGGAACCGCTCCGCAGGTCAGCGTTGCCATGGGTACCTTCGATGGTCTGATCGCCGGAGCCGCTGTGTGTACGAACCGTAGTGTCGGCCGGAACGATAATTTCGTAGTCCACGGAAATGTCGTGCGCATTCACATAGTCAATATGAATGCTGTTCCCATCCTGCCGCAACGGCGGATTCTGCTCGATGGCGGTAACATCCGAATGACGATCGCCTAACAGCCAATGATCTCCCACGAATATCTTGCCGTGTATAGAAACCGAGCCCGCCGGGCCACTACGCACGACGATATCGCCGGAGTGGGTTTGCACTTCGAGATCCACAGGCCCAGAGACCTGGAAGACCTTGTCAAACTCGCCCTGCGGCGTTGAGGCAGCCGCGAAGCCGCAGGTCAGCAAAAGAAAAAATACGAAGGTTATACCCGAAAGCGGCTTGAAAAGACCCGACACCTTTTGCGTGGCCATATGCATCTCCGTCTCGGTTCATATCGCTGGCAGATCACTGACCAGCTCTACTGCAGCACTACTTCTTCGCCTTCTTTGACACCGCTGAGAACTTCTGTCTTGGCGCCGTTGGAAATCCCAATGTTGACCGCAACTTTCTTCATGCCATCCTTCGCCCTGGGATCGGGAATATCAACCGACGCCTTTTTGTCCTTGTCATAAATGATCGCGCCTTCCGGAATCTGCAGCACATTGTGGTGTTCGTCAAGAATAATTTCCGCGTTGGCGGTCATCTCGGCTTTCAGTTCGCCGCCCGGATTCTGAATCGAGACTCGCACTTCGAATGTTGTCACATTGTCTTTCTCCACGCCCATGGGAGAAATCTTGGTTACTTTCCCGTAAAAAGTTTTGTCCTTGAATGATTCCACCTTGATCCGCGCTGGCTGTCCCAGGTAAACCTTGCCAATATCGCTCTCGTCCACTTTGCCCTTTACATACACTTCGCTGGTGTCGCCCAAAGTCATAACCAGCGTGGCTGAAGAACCGAGCACCAGAATCGAGCTCACCGCGTCGCCCATCTCGACATCGCGGGAAAGAACGATACCGTCGATCGGAGAAACAATGTCCGTATAACTCAGCTGCTCTTCCAGTTGCTTCAGATTGGCCTGGTCCTCTGACACTTGCGCTTGCGCCTGCGCGATTTTTGCTTTCAGAACCATGACCTGCGCTTTAGCGACATTCTGCTTGTTGAGCGCCATTTGGTAGTTCTTGTCCGCGTCATCGAGATTCGATTCCGAGACCACTCCATCTTTCGCCATGCCTAAAGCTCGATCATAAGCACGCTTCAGCAGCGGGACATCCGGACCTTCGGCATCCACTTTGGCGCGCTCATAATCGGCCTGCGTTCCTTTCAGATTCGCCTGCGCCGCTTCCAGTTGGGCGCGCGATTGATCCACCTGCGCCTGAATCTCGATTTTGTCGAGTTGGGCCAGCAGTTGGCCTTTTTTCACTTTATCGCCGTAATCAACCAAAAGCTTTTTCACGATTCCGCTGGCCTTCGATTTCACTTCGACTTTGATAATGGGAGTGACTTTGCCGGTGGCCACCACACTCTTCGCCAGATCGCCGCGCTCCACTTTCGCCAGCTTCGAAGGATCGATCTTGGTGCCACCCCGCGTAGCCGCGAACAGGCCGATGGCAATCACGAGCACAATTACCAGCGCAATCGCGCCATAGATATATCCTCGACGCCGCTTTTTCCGACTATTTCCGTTTCCGTTCATGATTGCCTCCTGCACGCGCAGAACAAACGTCCCGCCTTATCTCTTCTACGCACCCGCGGATTCCTTTGTTCCCTGATTCGGACCCGAATAAGACGAGAATAACTGATCCTCTAGATTGACTGAGGCTGACCCGGCGCGGCTTAACCCGGCGCTGGTTAATTAGACCGATGCTATCGACAAATGGTTAGCCTGGAACGGCGAATTTCCGATGCGCTTCCTAATTCGATTTGCAGAACTGGGCATTATTCTTCTTCGAATCTTCGAAACGGACCATTCGGAAATCCTCAAGCTCCCCCGCCGGCCCTACCCCTGAATCGCTGGCAACTTCCTTTTAAATGTTAGAATTGCCCATCCATGATCGCCTTTGTGCTGCTCCGGGTGCTGCTCATCCTTCTCCTGGTGGCGGCAAATGCGTTTTTTGCGGCGGCCGAGTTTTCGCTGGTGAGCATACGCGACACCCGCATTCAGCAGCTCATCGAATCCGGTCGCACCGGTGCCCGCATCGTGCAGCGCCTGCATCAACGTCTGGACGAAGTCGTCAACGGTGTGCAGCTCGGCATAACCATGGTCAGCCTCACTCTCGGCTGGATCGGCGAACCCATGGTTGCCAGCCTGGTGGGCAACCTTCAATTTCTTCATAAAGTGCCGCACGCCGCCATTTATGCCCATGGCATCGCCATTGCTATCGCGTTCAGCCTGATTACCTACCTGCACGTTTTGCTGGGAGAGCTCGTGCCAAAAACGCTGGCTCTGCAGCGTGCCGAGCAGATCGCGCTCGCGGTCGCTGCTCCCATGGAAGGCTTTCTTACGCTGACGCGTCCCGTGCTTTATTTCATGCGCCAGTCCGGCAGCCTCGTTCTGCGGCTTTTCGGCGCCAGGGAAACGCGCCGCGGAGGCGCCGTCCACTCGCCGGATGAATTGAAGCTCATCGTCACCGCCAGCCGCCAGTTGGGTGCGATTCCCGAATCCCAGGAAGAGATGATCCACAATGCAATCGAACTCGACAACATCACCGTCCGCGAGGTGATGGTCCCGCGCCCAGACATTTTTTCCCTCCCTTCGGATATCGCGCTCGACGAGGCTCTGAACCAGGTGGTCGAAGGCCAGCACTCGCGAATCCCGGTGTACGATCCGCAGCGCGGCCCCGAGCACATCGTGGGCGTTCTTTATTACAAGGAGCTGGTTCGTTGGGTCAGGTTGAGACTGGCCAACCTTGGCCAGCCTTTAGCGACGCGCATCGCGCGAACACAGATCAGCCAGATCATGCACGATGTCTTGGTGGTTCCCGAAACCAAGCCTTTATCGGAACTGTTGGCCGAATTCAAAGAGCGGCGCCGGCACATGGCAGTGGTGGTCGACGAATTCGGTTCGACCGCAGGCGTGATCACCGTAGAAGACGTGCTGGAGCAGCTGGTTGGCGATATTGAAGATGAGTTTGACGTTTCGCCTCCTCAGCCGGCTCTTGCGGACGAGTCAGTCCAGGTTCTCGAGGGTTCAGAAAACATTCGCGATCTCGAAACCCAGCATGGTTTGGCCTTGCCGCGGGACGCTGGCTTCGAAACCTTGGCCGGATTCGTCCTTGCCCGCTTGCAACGGATTCCGTATCTCGGCGAATCTTTCGAATATGAAGGTCATCGTTACACGGTGGAGGAAATGGATGGTCATCGCATCGCAAAAGTGAAAATTGAAAACCTCAAAAATATAGAAGGAAAAGCCGGGCCCGCGAAGCAGGCCGGAGATTGAGAATCCTCCTATGCAGTTTGGATCTTGTACAGTGGGGAACCGCCGCCCTTTGGTGATCGTTCGAGCGAAGCTCGAATTGCTGGCCACTGATCACTAGCCATTCAATCCATGCGCCTGCTCCTCCAACGCGTTCTCTATACTCTGCCGGTGATCTGGCTGGTCGTCTCGCTCGTCTTTCTGCTGATTCATCTGGTTCCTGGAGATCCCGTTCAGCAGATGCTAGGGGAAGGCGCACCGGCTGCCGATATCGCGGCCACGCGTCAAGCCTTCGGTCTCGATGCTCCGCTCGGGGTTCAATATGTGCGCTACTGGAAGGGCGTCTTGCACGGCGATCTCGGACCATCGTTCCGCTACAACCAGAGCGTCACGCATCTGATCACCCAGCGCTATCCCTACACGCTGCAACTCACGCTGGCTTCTTTATTTGTAGCCATCGTTCTATCGATCCCCGCGGGTGTCCGCTCGGCGAGGCGTCGCAACCGCTGGGACGATCGCTTGCTCTCGGTTGTCAGCTTGTTCGGCCTGTCGTTTCCAAACTTCGCGTTAGGGCCGATCCTGATTCTGTTGTTTGCCATTAAACTCGGATGGCTGCCAGTCTCCGGCGCTGGTTCGTTGGCGAATCTTTTGCTGCCGGCGATTACCATGGGCAGTGCGCTCGCCGCCATTCTGACGCGGATGGTCCGTACCTCCATGCTCGAAGAACTCAGCCAGGACTACATTCGCACCGCGCGCGCCAAAGGATTGCCTGAGCGAACCGTCGTTTACCGGCACGCACTGCGCAATGCCATGATCCCGATCATCACCGTTCTTGGGTTACAGTTCGGCGCACTGCTCGCGGGCGCGATCGTTACTGAAACTATTTTTTCGTGGCCCGGCATCGGCAGACTGACCATTCAAGCTATTTCTAACCGCGATTACTATTTGGTGCAGGGCTGCATTCTGGCGATTGGGCTGACGTACGTGGCGGTGAATTTCCTGACAGATGTGCTGTATTCGGTGGCGAACCCGAGGATCAGGCAGTAGGTGAACTCGCCGGGTGCCGATATGGACGTGAATCGATATTCAGAAATACGACCGTACCTCTACCACCTTACCGGCCAATCGAATCTTCATTTCATCCGCATGGAGGGGGCGTTATTTTGCACGGAAGAACTGATGTACCGGGCTGGCCGGAGCGGTCTGCTTCGAACGCGGCGTCTGAACCACGAACCGATTGAAATCAATGCATCAAGGGTAACGCTACGAGATCAAAGGCCCCTGTGCAGCGGTAACATCGAACTGCGTGACGGGTTCCTCTTTGCCGACTTCGTTGAAGCATTGAACGCGAGGGTTTTCTTTTGGCCGGGTAAAGACGACGGGCCAGTCCCCTCAGGCAAAAATCATTTTGCGCGCTACAAGGGGGAAAATCCTGCAATTCTCCGATGCAGGTTCGAATCGGGGTGTTCGCAAATCCCTCAGCTGAACCTCTGTTTTGCCCATACAACGGTGGCGCGCCACGCTGCGTGCACGAAAAAAAATCGCCTCGCGGTCCAACTACCTTTCGGCAGGCCTGCGACTTTCCGCGAACGCCGAGCCAGGTTGTAGAGGTCGCATTTGTTAAGGAAGTGGTCCTGCCGCTGGACGCAAAATTTGGATACGACCCCAGCGGGCCGTGGCGATTGTTTTTATAGGGTGTCTTCAAGGCGCAAACCAGCTTGCCGAACGGTTTCGCGCCGAGAGCGATCCCCAACAAGCCAAGCGCCTTGGCGACGAGCTGGGCCGTTTGGCTTTCGGTGAGTAATGCCCCAGACCGAAACCTGGCCGCGCATCCTTGATCGAGAACGTTCCTTGACCATTGACAAGCGTTAAGCTACGGGCTACAGTAATGACAAGTGAAGATCCGGAGCTTCGCGCACAGGGGGCTGAAACGGCTCTACGCGGAAGATAACGTTCGTGTTATTCCACCCGACGCGGCGGGGAAGCTGCGCAAGATGTTGGCCTTTCTCGACTACATGCAGGGACCGAACGAATTGTATGCCCTGGCCGGGTGGAAGGCGCACATCTTGACCGGCGACCGCAAAGGAGCATGGAGTCTCAACGTTACTCGGAATCAGCGTTTAACGTTCAGCATCGATAACGCAGAGCAGGAAATCTGCGAATTGAATTTGGAAGATTACCACTAGGGGTAAGGAGAAAAAGCTATGCCCGTGAAGAACCCGCCTCATCCCGGAGATTTCATTCGTACGGAGATCATCCAGCCTGCGGGGCTGTCGGTAACAGCAGCAGCAGCGGCGCTAAAGGTTTCCCGGCCCGCGCTGTCCAGCTTGCTGAATGGCAAGGCCGGCCTCTCCGGCGACATGGCGCTGCGGATCGAAAAAGCGTTTGGAGTCAAGATGGACACGCTCATGCGCATGCAGTCTGCATACGGCATAGCGCGAACGCGCCTGCGCGAAGGGCAAATCCACGTCCGCCGCATTACGCAGCCAGCCAGCGCTTCTGCGTGAGGCGAGGTGTTTCCGCCCCGCCTCTTGTCAAATCAAATTACGCTGCCTGCATCATCTTCTTCATCCGCTCGCTCATCTCCGCGGGTGACACATCTTCCACGTGAGTCGCGATGCCCCACAGATGTCCGAATGGATCTTGAATGAAGCCACTGCGGTCTCCGTAGAACTGGTCCTGCACCGGCTTCAGGATTTTCGCGCCTTCCGCCGCCGCCTTTTCGACCACTCGATCGACATCGGGAAGGTATACATACAGGCTCACAGGGCTCCCGCCGACGGTGCCAGGACTAGTGTGGCCCTGCCCCATGCTGGGATTTTCGTCGGCCAGCATGATATGCGAGTCGCCAATTTTTATTTCGGCGTGACCGACCTTGCCGTCGGGGCCGTTCATACGAACGGTTTCAGTCGCTCCGAAGACTCTCTTGTAATACTCAATGGCCTGCGCAGCGCCCTTGATGACCAGGTATGGGGTGACCGAGTTGTAGTCTTTGGGAATATACGGGACTTTGCTCATGATTTTTCTCCTCAAAAAAAAATACGCTAGAGGTGGAGGTTAATGGCACGCACGCGGGCTGACCGCGTGGGCCGGGATTCTTTAATAAGAATACAACTTTGGACGGCCCGAAATCCGCATAACAATTTAATATTCTTTCATGTCTGCTGCCGCCATCTCGTTCCGCCGGAACATCGCGGGAAACGCCCGGCGCAACCCGCTGGCCGCGATCGGCGTTGTCCTGGTTTTAATTTTCGTGGTGTTCGCGCTGTTCGCCCCGTGGATCGCTCCTCAAGATCCTGCTGCGATCCACCTCCCAGCACGTCTCGAGGCACCATCGCATGCTCACTGGTTCGGTACCGACGAACTTGGCCGGGATATTCTCTCTCGCATAATCTATGGCGCTCGCATTTCCATGCTCGTCGGGAGCTGCGTGGTTGCCGCATCGCTTGGGCTGGGCCTAATCATCGGCTCGATCGCAGGCTACTACGGAGGCGCGGTCGACCGCTTCGTGAATATTGTGCTGATGAATGCCTTTCTATCGTTCCCTGGAATTCTTCTTGCAATCGCATTTGTAGCCTTCCGCGGCCCCGGCATCTTCAATCTTGTTCTCGCGCTCTCGCTTGGGGGATGGGTTGGCTATGCGAGGCTTGTCCGCGGACAAGTCCTCGCGGCGCGGGAGCGCGAATTCGTCGAAGCTGCGCGAGCCTTGGGCGCCGGCGATCTGCGCATCGTCCTGCACCACATTCTTCCCAATATTATTCAGCCGGTAATCGTTCAGGCGGCAATCGGCATGGCTGGTGCGATTCTCGCCGAAGCCACGATGAGCTTTCTTGGATTAGGCGTTCCCCCGCCCACCGCGAGTTGGGGCACGATGCTCAACGATGGTCGCGCCCATTTGTTCGACGCGCCGCATCTCGTGCTGTTCCCCGCGCTCGCGGTGATGCTCGCCGTACTCAGCTTCAATTTCATCGGCGACGCGCTGCGCGATTACCTTGATCCGCGCGCCCGCATCGAAGCCGGAATTTAGCAGACAGCTGGAAATCGCCTGACGCTACAAATCTGAGGCCTCTGTCCAGTCCTTTAGTTTCCAATCGTGCCCCTGCGCGCATAAAGCCGCGGCATAGCCGTTCCCGGCAGGAACTTCTCGCAGCGACCAGCGGGCAGCTTCAGATATGTCTGGCCTAGTCGCAATTAATGCGTCGGAGTGTCCTGGCGCAATCGAAACGTCGAACTGATCCAGCGGCAGAGACAACCCGTCACCGGTCGCTTTGATATACGCCTCCTTGCGCGTCCAGCAGCGAAAGAATGCCTCAAATCTTTCTTGTTCCGGCAAAACGGCAAGTTGCTCCTGTTCGCGCACCGAGAAGAAACGGCGGGAAATCGCGTCAACTTCGAAATCGCTCCGCACCTGCTCCACATCGACGCCGATTTCTCTTCCGCGCGTAAACGCCAACAGCGCCACCGAGCCGGAATGAGAGATATTGAACATTAAGCCTTCGCGCGAATAGGCCGCTGACAATGAAGGTTTCTCCTTGCTGGAGTAGACAAAGTCAAGGCTTTTCGCGTCCGTTGCCAAGTAGCCGGCCAGGATTGTTCGCAACACCCCGCGCGAGATGGTAAATCGCTGGCGATCGACCACGAAGTGAAAGCGGGAGGCGCGTGCCGTCTCGTCCGGCGATAAGATTTTCTGCCAGCGAGCCTCCTCCGAACGAACGGCATCGAAGTCGATTCGCCACAGATGCACTTCATTGCCAGGGAGTTCAATCGCCGGCGCGATTTCGACGTCGCTCCCGGCAATGTTCATGTTGATCATTGAATGTCGATCATTGAATGTCGAACATCGAATATCGATTATTGAGAACGATCAACGCGGGAGCCGTTCGGCAGCGGAATTCGTTGGTATGGCCGGAGTCTCTGGAATAGTTCTGGTTGTCCTCGATACGGCGGGCTCAGTAATGCAATATTTCAACAAGCACCAGAGCGCGCGCATTCCATCCTTCCACTGGATCTTTTTTCCTTCTTCGTAGGTTCGGCCCCAGTAGCTGATGCCCACTTCGTAGATCCGCAATTTTCGCTTGGCGATCTTCACGGTTATCTCCGGCTCGAATCCGAAACCTTTTTCTTTGAGCGGTATGGATTGCAGAATTTCTCGCCGGAAAACTTTGTAGCAGGTTTCCATGTCGCTGAGGTTGATGTTCGTCAGCGCGTTCGAAAGCACGGTAAGAATCCAGTTGCCCACCGAGTGCCAGAAATAGAGCACGCGATGCGGGCGCGCGGAAAGAAAGCGGGAACCATAGACCACGTCGGCACTGCCCTGAATCAGCGGCTCAAGTAGAAGTTTGTATTCGGCCGGATCGTACTCCAGGTCGGCATCCTGAATAATCACAAAATCGCCCGCAGCTTCCCGAAAACCGCGGTGCAAAGCAGCCCCTTTGCCCATGTTCCGCGGTTGATAGAAAACTCGCATCTGCGGTCGCTCAGATGCCAGTTGCTCGAGAATCTCCCTCGAACCATCGCTCGAACCATCGTCCACGCAAAT
Source organism: uncultured Acidobacteriaceae bacterium (assembly GCA_963784095.1). Taxonomy (GTDB): domain Bacteria; phylum Acidobacteriota; class Terriglobia; order Terriglobales; family Acidobacteriaceae; genus Sulfotelmatobacter. Next base: position 158,827 of record CAWAQC010000008.1, on the reverse strand, counting down.
CAGTTGGATATCCAGCGGAACTGCCAGCACGCGGTCCACGACCTGTCGCAGCGTGCTGCGTTCATTGTAGACCGGCATAATGACCGAAAGCTTCATGTGTTATTGGAAGAGTCTAGCGCAAGTCCGGCATGCGGATATCGTCTTGTTCAACTTCAGCTTCAGCTTCAGCTTTGTAGATAGTTTCTGAGAATGGCAACAATTCTAGAGCTGGCCTTGCCGTCCCAAAGGGGAGGGCATTGAGCTTGCCGCTTTGGATCTTTAATCACCGAGCGCGCGGCTGCCAGTATGCGATCTGGATTTACTCCCACGATCTGGTTCGTGCCTTGTTCGACCGTGGCAGGGCGCTCGGTGTTTTCCCGCAGAGTTAGGCATGGAACACCCAGAGCCGTAGTCTCCTCTTGCACCCCCCCGGAGTCTGATAAAACAAGAACGGCGCGCTGACTGAGCGAGAGAAAATCGATGTATCCCAGCGGATCGAGTGGCACGATGCCATGTTTCATCTGACTCTCGGGACTTGCCAGATAGCGCTCCAGGCCAAAACTCTCAATATTCTTTCGCGTACGAGGATGAACCGGAAAGAACACCGGGAACTCCGATCCTAGAGCACTGACTGCGCTGAGAATTCCCTGCAGGGTTTTGGGATCATCCACGTTCGATGGCCGATGCAGAGTGAGCACCGCAAATGGCAGACAGCCGGATCCGTTTCTCCGCACACCAAGACGATCGAGAATCGGTGATCTCTCCGCGGCCTCGCGGTAATGCATCACAGAATCGATCATCACGTTGCCCACGAGGTGGATCTTTGCTTCGGGCACGCCTTCGCGTTTCAGATTATTCACCCCGCTCTGTTCGGTCACAAAAAGCAAAGTTGAGATTGCGTCCGTGAGCTTGCGGTTGATCTCTTCCGGCATGTTCATGTCAAAGCTGCGCAGTCCAGCCTCGACGTGAGCTACGTCAATTCCTAATTTGGCGGCGGTGATGGCTGCGGCAAGCGTCGAATTCACATCCCCCACAACCAGAATCATTTGCGGCTTGTAATCGAGCAGAACCAACTCCAGGCGCTTCATTACCTCGGCAGTTTGCGCCGCATGGCTTCCCGAACCGACTTCCAGATTCACGTCAGGTTTCGGCAGATCAAGATCAGCAAAGAACTTTCTGGAAAGCGACTCGTCATAGTGCTGACCGGTGTGCACCAGGAAATGTTGGATCTCGGGAAATTTCCTCAGCTCCCAAACGATCGGCGCGATCTTCATGAAGTTCGGGCGGGCTCCAACCACGCTTAAAATACGCATCATGGCTTCACTTGCACGGTCTGATCGGCTTGAAACGGGCATAATTTCTTGCGGAAATCCGGCTACCACAATGCCACGTCTTAGAGCCGGGACGCAGAAGATTCATAACCCACAGTGTAGAGCAGTCCGAAAGGCGCACTGGACGGGCCTATGAACCTCCTATCGGAAATTCGACCAAAGATGGCTGCAGGCGTGCTCCTCGGGTTTACGGAGTTCTAGCATCTACGGTAAATCATGTAAATAATGCAGCCCTGTTCCGGTCAGCTAGCAAATTTCACATAGGGTGTTTACCTTAGATTCCCTTGTTTAGTCCAACGAAGCGCTATTTCCCATTCGCAGCCATCTGCCTGTCTCAACAGCCTGCTCGGCCCTCATGGGTCGCAGGGAGGAGATGCCTGGGGCTTTCACTTGCTTCCGAGCCGCTATTTTGGGCTGTATTTATGCGGTTTTCCGGTGTGACAAGTGGCGAAATGCAGGCTGGCCTAATGTTTAGATCGTCAGTTCAGGACAAATTTGCGGCGACTTCCTTGGCAAATGCCTGTGGAAATGGCTGTTCTTTAATCACAGCTAATTTCCCCGTAAGATGGCACTGTGGATGCTATGTATTTGGTAAATAACCCAGTGTGCGCCGTACTAGAGCAACCAAAAATGCAAAAACAGGAGGCGAGGATGATGGAGCAGTCTGTTCGGCTAGGACCACGCGAGCAGCAAATCGTCGAACTTCTCTTGCAAGGCTGTGACAATGCCGAAATCGCCAGCCAGCTCAAGATGGCGCGCAGAACCGTGAAAGCTCACTTTAACCGGCTGTTCCTCCGTTTCGGAATCACCGGTGGAATCAAGCGAGTGAAACTCGCAACCCTGCTCTATAGGAGGCAAACGTGTTTGCAAACGAACGTTATGGATCCCGCACTCCCAACCAGCGTGAACACCGAGTCATCGAGCTTGTTGCCCAGGGCCTGAAGAACCGCGACGTGGCTGACGCGATTGGCACGACGGAACACGTCGTGAAAAATTACCTCCGCGTCATCTACGACAAGCTGGGTCTCTGGAACCGGGTGGAACTTGCCTTGTGGTATGAGTCCCGCCGGCAGGGACCGCAACTCTCCGCGTAGTCTCTGCGCACTTTTGATCGGGTGGATGCGGGAGTGCTTCTGCGTCCACCCTTTAGCGGCAGCCAAATGCCTGCAGATGGCGCAATCGTTCTCCCGCCCCTTTCGCGCCCTTTCTCGCCGCAATATCGAGCAGCAAACGCGCCTGATCGCAATTTTGCGCCACGCCATCGCCGCGAAGGTACAAGTCGGACAAAACCAGCGTAGCCGAGGCGTTTCCCTGAGCTACCGCGTCCCACAGCAGCGGCAACGCTTGCCGCAGATCGCGAACCGCGCCTTGCGTCCCGCCGAGATACCTCTGTGCCTCCGCGAAATCCGCGGCACCGCCTTGACCCTCTGCAATTGCAGGCGGGGGAGCGGCTGGGGTTCTTGCCGCAAGCTGCGCCGCAGGCCGTCCTGGGGCTGGTTGATTGCGCGCAAATGTGCCGGGAGGAAGTTTACCTTCTACTTTTGGCAATGGCGATTTCTCGCTCTTTTCCGTTTTTTCGATGGGCAAAGGCGTATTACTCGCGCTATTTTGCGCAGCCGGTGGGTTCGGAGCGGGCTGGATCGGAGTTGGCTGTTGCGGAGTCGGCAGCTGTGGAGCGGGAATGACTTTCGCATCCGGCGACTGCTGCCCGTCGGAGGACACGTCTCCGCTTTTCGCAACATAAATCAGCCCGCCAAGAAGAATCGCCAGTGCTATTCCTACGTAGACTCGATAGCGGTAAGCCGAAGGTTCGGGCCGCCTGGCAAAACTCGGTAAATCGCTATCCTCCGAGCGCGCGGTTTGGTTGCTAATTGCATTGTCTTCTTCCGCAGCGCTGTCATGAGTTGGAAGTGGCTCATGGGCATCGCGGGCGAAAACAGGATCCAAATGCTCGTCACTATGTTCTTCCAAAATGTCTGGTTCTTCCGGCAACGGCTCAGGCTGCGTCATTTCGAAATCGTGCTCTACCGGGGCATTTGTCAGCGGAACTCCGCACATTCCACAGAAACTCTGCCCTTCGGGATTGCGATGACCGCATGCAATGCAATCCACGCCAGGCTTCTGCTGGGGAGGCGGTTCTACACGCAGGGTGAGTGCTGCCTCTGAAGGATTGCCGGGAACCGCTGCCTCGTTACGTTCCGGAACCCCCGCCTTCGCCTCGGACTCAATCTCCAACTCACGAAGCAAAATTGCAATGGCCTGTTCGCGCCGCTGTGGCGGGTTCGTGAAATAAACTTCCGCCCAACGTCCCAGATTTGCCCCCAGCAGCGGATTCGAAAGGGGATTCAGCTCCACATCCGGCGTTCTGTAATCTCGCGATTTGTTAGGAGTCACAGCTCTGTATGGTTGCGCTTCCGGCGGAGAAGGTTGTCAAACCCGGAAAAATGGAATTGCCTGTCAGTTTCGCAATAAGCACTGAACCTAGTTGCAAGGTTGCCGATAGGCGGGTTCGAACTGATCCAATTGCGCGTCGCGCTGGCTAGTGATCTTGCCTTTGGCGGTCTTCTCGTAGAGGTCAGATCCCGGGCAATAATATTGCGCGGTGTTCAAGTCAACCCATACTTGAGCATCGGGATTTCCTTGGTATTTGTGATCCGGCGGATCGGGGGCCTCAGCCACTCCTACTGCAATCAGGAACCTGTCGAAGGTTGACAGGTTTGCATCCGCATTCGTCAGTTTCGCGCGGTTAGGGCTTCTCGAGGCTGCATTAGCGGTTTTTGCGTTGACTGACTCATTCGACCAGATGCCCCAGCCAATCACCGCCACCACAACCGCGATCGCCACGGCAAGGTAAAAGTCGCCCTTGCGAGAGCGCCAGAACCGCCGCAGTGCGCCCGGATTTGGCGTTTCAGCAAGCGACTCAAAGAAATCCTGTGCTCTTGCCGCGGACGTCCAGACCAAATCACCGTGTAAGGCACGAGCCACATCCGAGGGGGGTACCACGATTTCGGCATCGGCTTGAGGGACGATGGCCAGAGAATTTGCGAGCGCGTCCGCTTCATCTTCGGTGAACGGTAGCGGTTCCTCTATCCGGGTTTTCGCTGAAGCCGCCATCGGCGAGAACTCGGCACTCTCTCCAGTCGAAATTTCCTCGCCCGGTACTCCAGTTGCATGCGCTCTCGAAGCGCCGCATTTGCCGCAGAACTGCTCCTGCAGCATGAGATCGTGGCCGCATTTCGAGCAAACCAGGGTCTCGACATCTGCGGTTCTGGCTGGCGCTCTCTCACCAGATCCGTTACTGGACGCTGCCGTTGCCATTGCCGAGAGCTTTGGCTGCAATTTCTCGATCGCGGCGAGCATGCTGGAGCGTTCCGCAGCCATGGACTCTTTCAACGCGGCTCCCGCCTGTCTCCCCATTGCTTCGGTCACCAGGCCCGCCATTAACTGGCAGGTATGAATGTCCTGCTCCGCGTAGCCTTCGACCTGATCGAAGTAAAGTTCCAATCCCCCGACGATATTGCCGTCGTAGTGAATAGGCACCGCGATCAAAGAGCGAATGCCGCGCAGCCGCACTGGTTCCGGGTCGAACAGAAATTCCGTATCCACGTCCTTGGTGCGGATCACCTGGCCGGTCCGAATATTTGCTTGGCAAACTGCCGTTTTGAGCGGTACTTCGGTTCCAACCGGCAAAGCCGGCGATCCTGTTCCCGCTAAATAGCGCACAGTTGCGCCTTCGAGAATTCCAATGCCCGCACCAGTGGCACGAGTAATTCGCGCAATTCTCTCCGCCACCACCGCCGTCGCGTCGCTCAACTCGAGATGCCGCGTCTGAATCTGGTACTGCGCTTCTACAATCTCTGCGAGCGTCAAGGTGTAATCCGGGTTTGGCCGAGGCGCCTCGTCCGAATCCGGTTCGATTTTTTTCAGCAGAGATTGCTGGACAGTCTCTTTTGCACGGAGTTTTTCGCTAAGCGACTCCAACCTTACGTCTACCTGCCGCATTCTGCGGTTGTGTTCTTGCAGCACGAAAGCAGCTTCCAAGATCTTCTCGAAGGTCTGTTGATCCAGCGCCGGCTTGGTTGATTGTTCGATCACGCTATTACTGGCTGCTTAGCGCCGCTGTCGCGGCCGGATGCACCCTATTCTAGTGCAATTCCTTAGCCAAGCAAGTTGCCTTCTAGAGCGGGTGGCAGCAATCCAGCGAATGGAATGCCGTACCGGTGCCGGGGACCCCAACTCAGTCAGCAGCTTGTGAGTGTCACGCTCCGAATCACCAAGGATTCAGTCCTCGAGACGCGCCCATCGCAAGAAGTTACTCCAGTAAGCTGCAAACTTATGCACACCCGGATGGCAGGATTCCTCGCCTGCCTCCGCGCTTGCTATTTGCTCGGATTCTCCGGTTCGTCGGCCGGATCTGACTTGGGAGGCAGCAGGAGTTGAATGCCAAAATACCCGACAGAGTATGACTGATCGCTCCGTACAGGTTCGACGCTGCGTCCCGCCATAAAAAGCAGGATGATCGGATTGTGCAGCTTGTAGCGTCCTCCGACATCGATCGTAGGCTGGTTTTCTGACGGATGGAACGTGCCCACGTTATAAAACTCGATGTCGCCTTCCAGCTTGCGAGTGAAATCGTGGCCTACAACGAGACCTGTCAGCCACCCGTTTGGTCCTTTGTGCACCCATTGGTACCCGATTTCATAGTCCACGTCGAATGGGCCAATCTTTTTGCTGAATTCAGCGGGCAATAGAAAGGCTTCAGTCGCTGACGTAATCCCCCGCCGCACCGCATCGTTGGGGTTATTGAGGAGAAGCTGCGGGAACGTCGAAATGGCTAGATGCCCCTCGCCGGCGTCGTAGAATCGCCACTTTACGCCGGGATTGGACTGACCCAATCCGTACTCCGTTTTCGAAAACGGATTCTGTACCCTTAACCACGCATTCTCGTAGGTCAACTGAATGCGATCGCCTAGACCGAAGTTGATGTCAACATCGGGCGTATGAGAAACCGACCGGTCGCTGTAAAAGAACGGCATGTATCCGAAATTGATCTCCCAGTTGTGATTGCCCGGCGTGCCAGGATCGTTGGTGTAGTAGGGTGGGCCACCTTGCGCAAAAGCCGATGTGGAAGCAAAAACCAGAAAAGCAAGACCGCAAAACCCCACAAGGCGGGCGATAAGCGGTTCGGGTCTTCTCTGCCTGTGCAAAACTAAGGATTTTCTTGCCGAAAGCTCCAAAACGAATTTTGTCCGCAGCCACCGATTCATTCTGAAATCGCAGTTTTTGGCGTCCAACACGAGCATTTGTGAGCATCCCGAGCCGCGCACGAGAGAGCGTCCAAATAAATTATGCATCTGTAACGGCATGAAACAAGAAAGGTTATATCGGGCATGCGGGTGTCGATCCAAAACCGATACGCCTGAGTCAAAGCCAGCACGTCCCCATTTTGCGAGAATGGCGAAATCCAAAGCCCTCCCGATTTGGAACAAGTTAATCTAACACGCACTTCTGACCCTCCTCCACGAGCTCTGGTTCTTGCCCCTAAGTATCCTTCCCGAATGCGCTTAGCCGGATTTCGGTCGTCTTTCATCCTGCCAGCGAAGGTTTGGCGAAGAATCTGCTTTGAGCAGAACGTGCCTGTAACAGAGCGCGAAGTAATTCAGGAAGGAGAAATCCCCGTGCTTGAGTTGGATAAAGTAAAAGTTACCCCTCGCGATCAACAAGTCCTGGACTTGCTGGTTCAGGGTTGCAGCAATAAAGAGATTGCTGGGCAGCTGAGCATCAGCCCGCGCACCGTGAAGCAGCACCTGCGCACACTGTTTTTGCGCGCGGGTATTCGCGAGGGCCGCAAGCGCGTAAGGTTGGCCACCGCTGCCTTCGAGAATTCGGGGTTGAAGTTATGACTCCACGCGAGCACCTGACCTGCAAAGAAATCGAGATCGCCACCTTGGTCTGGCAGGGCCTGACCAACCGCGAAATTGGCAACCTGACAGGCACAACCGAGCAGGTGGTGAAAAATCACCTGCGCAGCACATTCGATAAATTGGGCGTCTGGAGTCGGCTTGAATTGGCCATGTATGTCGCCAGCCACGGGGGAAAGAATTGGGCGCAAGAATCCGGGGTGCTTGCATCCTCGTCCAGCCAAACTAGGTCGCAAGAAGGCAGAAAGAGTGAGCGGGTCGGCTAACTCTCATTGCGCTGATGCCATCTGCTGCAAAAGCTTTGCACGCAGGCCGGAAAATCTGTCGCGTAGGCTGGCGTAACCATTTGAGCGCATTGGGAATAGGCCTAGGGCGCAGTGGGCTTTGAATTGCACCGTCAGGCGTGATTTAGGCACGGCGTTGCCGGAACGTGCTGGCAATTCGCCGAACTTCCAGGTGGGCGGAATGCACAACGGCGGAATGAACAAAGAAACGTTCTGGATGGCTTGCGACTCTACCGAGCAGTTGCGGGCCGAATACGGGCCATTCCACACCCGTCCCGAAGCCGAATCCGAAGCCCGCAGGCTCGGGTTCGGCTACTTGTTGCGATACGAGCACTTGCTCGACGAGTACGAGGAAATTCAGGAAGTCCGCTGTGTCTTCATCGAGCTTCCCGGGGCGGCATCGCCGGAGGCCACGGAAGCGACCCTGCACACACGCTGCGCCAGTTGTGGCGAATCAGCCAGTCACGATGCTGCCTGGAAAGCCGAAGTCTGGGCGGATATCCACGAATTCGAGCATGCCCGCCATTTTGTTCGGCTATTCGAACACTCCCGCGGGCAGGGGCTCAAGGAAATTGCAGGTTGGCGCGGCTGATTCAGTGCACAGTTAGTTTCATCACGCAGCCGCCGACAGTTCACTGGCCGCCGCACGATCCACCAGCCAGATCAACTTGCCATTCGTGGGACGCACCAGTTTCGAAGGATATTTCTCCGCCGGTTGCTTGCCTTCCAGCACTTCATGAAGGGCCGCAGCCTTGTCGGTTCCGCTCACCAGAAACAGCACGCGCCGCGCCGCATTGATCACCGGCAAAGTCAAGGTGATGCGGTGGGTCTTTAATTTCTCGACCCAGTTGGCGACAACCAGCCGCGATTTCTCCTGCAAAGCCGCGGCTTCGGGAAACAGCGAAGCTGTGTGGCCGTCCGGTCCCATACCCAGAAGAATCAGATCGAAGCGCGGAAATTCACCGGGCTGCAAAGCAAAGAAGTTTCGCAGACTTTTCTCATAGGCTTCCGCTGCGGCAGAGGCATCGGGATTTTCCGAAGGCACGCGAAAGATGTTTCCCGCGGGAATCGGAACCTTGGACAGTAACGATTCATTTGCCATACGGAAGTTGCTCTCGGGATCATCCGGCGGAACGTGGCGTTCGTCGCCAAAAAAGAAGAACATCCGATCCCATGGCAAAGTGCTGCTCGCGTTGGCCGCGATCAAGTTGTACAAGTTCCTAGGCGTCGATCCACCTGAGAGCGCAATGGTAAAGCGGTTGCGTTCGGAAACCGACCCTTCGGCGGCGTGAATGACGTCATCCGCCGCTGCTTGAAAAAGATCCTGCGGCGTGGTCAGTTTGCGAAGCTCAAGGTTCGGACTCACAGAACTCCCGATTTGGCGTTCTTGGCTCTCGACGCGGCACAGCAGGCGGCGCCGAGAAGGCCAGCTTTGTCGTTCATCACAACCTGCACCGGAATCCCTTCCAGCAAGGGCCGCAGCCTGCCCTTGCCCGTAAAGGCACGCATGAATGACGGACCGGTGAGCTGGGGAAGGATTTTTGGAGAGATGCCGCCGGCAAGAAAAACTCCTCCGGTCGCCATGGTTTTCAACGCGAGATTTCCCGCCTCCGCGCCATACACCGCGACCCAAAGATCGAGTGCGCGTTCCGCCAGCCGGTTGTTTCCTTCCAGCGCGCTGCGCGAGATTGCGGCCGCCGCATCGCCGCGCTCGAGTTGCTCAGAGAAGCCGGATGGTTCGTCTGCGCAGCTCTTGCTGCGCAGGAATTCGTAGACGTTCACCAAGCCCGGCCCGGAGAGAACGCGCTCGTAACTGACATGACCGTATCGATTGGAAAGAAAGCTCAGGAGTTCGATCTGCAACTCGCCCTGGGGAGCAAAATCGGCGTGTCCGCCTTCCGAGGCGAATACCTGATGCTGAGCGCCGTCCCAAAACAGTCCGGCCTCACCCAGCCCCGTGCCGGGAGCGATAACTGCCTGATTTCCGTTGCTGGGCACGACCCGGTTCAGCGTAATCAGATCCTGCGCGCTCAGCGCCCGAATTCCCCACGCACTTGCCTCGAGATCGTTTATCAGCAGGGTTGCCGGAAGCTTAATCTCCTTCGCCAAGCGGGATTGCTCAATCACCCACGGAAGATTGGAGACTTCAACCCGTCCCTGGCGGACTGGCCCGGCGATTCCGAAACAAGCCGCCTCCGGACGGCTACCTGACTCGCCCAGAAACTTGCTTACGATCTCGCCGAAGCCGCTATAGTCGCGGCTGGGAAATATCCGTTCGGAAACCAGCTGCAGATGGCCGTTTTGCGCCTGGAAGTAGGCCAGCCTGCTGTTGGTGCCTCCAATATCGCCTGCCAGGATCATTGCTCGAAATTTCTCCATCGGCGTCCATCGCGCTCGAGCAATTCCTCAGCTTCTTTCGGTCCCCATGTGCCTGCGGCATAGTTCGGGAAATTTCGCGGGGGCAGCGCCTTCCACAAATCCAGAACCGGATTTACCACGCTCCAACCGGCTTCCACCATATCCGCGCGTTGAAACAAAGTTTGATCGCCGATCATGCAATCGTGCAGCAGACGCTCGTAGCCGGTGCTGGGCTGCTTGCCAAAATATTGCTGATATTCGAAGTTCATGTCCACCGTACCCAGGCGCATCACCGGACCGGGAACCTTGGCCGCGAATTGCAGTGATATTCCTTCTTCCGGTTGGATGTGCAACACCAACTGATTGGGCATGAGGTGCTCGACCGAGGTGTCGCGGAAGAGCACAAACGGCGCCTGCCGGAATTGAATCACAATGTGGGTATTGCGCGCGGGCATGCGCTTGCCGGTGCGCAAATAGAAAGGAACGTCGGCCCATCGCCAGTTGTCGATCAACAGCTTCATGGCCACGAAGGTCTCGGTTCTCGAGTCGGGAGCTACATCGGGTTCGGAGCGATAGGCAACCACACGCTCCCCCTCCATGGTTCCTTCGCCGTATTGTCCGCGCACGGCGCGAGTCAGTACCTCCTGGTCGCTGGTCGGCTGGATCGCATGTAGGATCTTCGCTTGCTCGTCGCGCACGGCGTTGGCCTCGAATGAAATCGGAGGCTCCATGGAAGTGAGGCTGATCAGTTGCATCAAATGGTTCGGAACCATGTCGCGCAACGATCCGGCATGATCAAAATAGCTGCCGCGGCCTTCCACGCCAACCGTTTCGGCAACCGAAATCTGCACGTGATCGATATAGCGCCGGTTCCAGATGGGCTCGAAGATTCCGTTGGCGAAACGAAACGCCAAAATATTCTGCACCGTTTCTTTGCCGAGGTAATGATCGATGCGGTAGATCTGTTTTTCGTCGGCCACTTTGAGCAACTGCTGGTTTAGGGTCTTTGCCGACTCCAGGTCGTGACCGAACGGCTTTTCGATAATTGCTCGACGCCAGTGATCGTTCGACTGCTCCATCAATCCGTTGGCCGCCAGCTTTTCAACAATCGGGCCGAAGAAGCTCGGCGCCGTCGCCATGTAATAAAAGAAATTCTGATGCGTCGAATGATCGCGATCGATGCGCTCCAGCCGGTCTTTCACCTGTGCATAGAGATTGTCATCTTTGAAGTCTCCGGCAAAATAGTAGAAGCGGCGGGCGAAGGTGTCCCAGGTCGTGGGATCGATGCAGTCTCCGCAGTATTCCTTTACGTCTTCCGCTACCCGCTTCCTGAAGTCTTCGTCTGACAGTTGGGTTCTGGCCACTCCGAGCACGGCAAACTCTTTCGAAAGCAAATCCGCGCGAAATAGGTTGTACAGGGCGGGGATCAACATACGCGCCGTCAAATCTCCAGCCGCGCCGAAGATGACCATCACGCAAGGGTCGCCTAATTTGCCGACGCGCGGCGTCGCCATTGCGGGCTTTTCCGCCAATTGGGCCATTTCAATTTTTCCTTAAAACTTCCCCATGGTATCAGGAAGACTTTGCACTCCGGTTACGCCGTTTTCTTTTTCGGGGCGCCGTCTTCGATGTGCCCGCCGAATTTCTCGCGCATCGCCGAAAGGACCTTTTCGGCAAACGTATGTTGTTCACGCGAACGGAAGCGCACAAATAATGCCGCGCTTAAAACGTCCACTGGAACCGCTTCCTCGATGGCGGCTTGAATTGTCCAACGGCCCTCACCGGAATCGTGCACGTACCCTTCATACTCGGAAAGCGTTGGGCTTTCCGTCAATGCCATGGCCGTCAAATCCAGCAACCATGAACTGATTACGCTGCCACGCCGCCAGACTTCAGCGATGTCCGGCAAGTTTAGATCGTAGCGAATCTCTTCCGGTAATTCTTTGCTGGTGGCGTTTTTGAAAATATCGAAGCCCTCAGCATAGGCCTGCATGATGCCGTATTCGATTCCGTTGTGCACCATCTTTACGAAATGTCCCGCTCCCGAAGGCCCACAGTGAATGTATCCCTCTTCGGCAGTGCCTCCAAGTTTTTCTCTTCCCGGAGTGCGCGCAATATCTCCACGCCCCGGCGCGAGAGTTTTAAAAATCGGGTCGAGCCGCTGCACGGCTTCTTTCGGGCCGCCAATCATCATGCAATAACCGCGCTCAATCCCCCAAACCCCTCCGCTGGTCCCCACATCGACGTAATGAATGCCTTTGCTTTTCAGTTGACCAGCGCGCCGCACGTCATCTTTGAAATAGGAGTTGCCGCCGTCAATAATCGCATCGCCCGCCTGCAGGGATTGCGCCAGCTTCTGAACGGTTTGCTCTGTCGCTTCACCCGCCGGCACCATAATCCAGATTGCACGCGGAGCTTTCAGCTTACCGACAAGATCTTCCAAAGATGACGATCCCGCCGCTCCTTCGCCGGCAAGCTCCTTTACAGCTTGAGGGCTCAAATCCGAAACCACAAGCTGATGTCCCCCGCGCATCAGTCGCCGCGTCATGTTCGCGCCCATGCGCCCCAGACCTACCATTCCCAACTGCATGTCGTTCTCCTTAACAAGGACCCGGAATGTACGCTACTTGATAATCCGTTACCGCAGCGCTTGCTGAATTGCCGCGCTCAACTTCTCCAGACCGGCAACTACGTCGCTTGGCAAATGCACTCGCAGGGCGCGGCGTCCGCGCTCTGCGAGGACCTGAAAGTCGCCGCGTGCCTGCGCCGCTTTGACCACGCCGAAGGTATATTTTTGCCCCGGCACCGGAAGTTGCACGGCGTCCTCGCACGTGATTTGAAGAAACACTCCCGAATTCGGGCCGCCCTTATACGCCTGGCCGGTCGAGTGCAAAAAGCGAGGTCCAAAGCCCAGGCAAGTCGCCACGTGCTTCTTGTCGCGAACCGCAAGACGCATTGCTTGAAGAGAGGTCCGGTGATCGGAGTTCATCTGCACGTAAGCGAGAAGCGCGAAATAATCGTTCGTTTTAATCCGATTCAAATGGGCCTTCAAATATCCCGCCAGCGATTTGTCCGATCCAGCGATCCGGGCCAATTCGGCCCCATTCTTCTCATCGCTGAACAGCTGAATGCCGCCATCCTCGAGCACGGGTTTTTCTGGCGGCAGCGAGCCGCTCTTCTCGTACTCCGAGGTCAAGTCGCGAGTTACAACTTTGCTCGCTTCCACGTCCGGCTGGTTGAAAGCGTTAATGCCGATGATGGATCCGGCGACCGCCGTGGCAATTTCCCAGCGGAAGAATTCCGCTCCTAAATCGTAGATATCGGCCATCGAGATTCGCACTACGGGATGACCAGCTTTTTCCAGCGCCGAAATATTCGCTTCTACTCCCACATCGGTTGCGTGCTCGGTGTGAACGTATGCAAACACGCGGTCGTGCCCGTAAACGTCTGGGGCAGCCAATTCCTCGCGGTCCACTGGAATGATGCCTGTTCCAACTTTGCCAGTCGATTCCGCGAGTAACTGCTCAAGCCACGCCCCCAGATCGGAAATATCATGCGAAGTGATGAGCGTGACCTTATCGCGTCCCGCAGTTGCGGCCGTGCCCAGAATAATGCCCAGCATCGCGCCAGGATTTTCCTCGACCGATGGCTCCGGTCCGCATGCCCGAACCATTTCCTGCGTGCGGTCGAGAAATTTCTTCACCTCAATGCCAATTACGGCGGCCGGAACCATGCCAAAATTCGAAAGCGCCGAGTAGCGGCCGCCAATGGATGGTCTTCCAAAGAAAACATGGCGGAAGCGATCTCCTTCAGCGACTTTCTGCATGTGCGATCCCGGATCGGTGATCGCCATAAAATGACTGCCGGCCTTGTCGGCGCCTACAGCTTCCTTCGCGCGCTCGAAAAAATATTGTTTGAAAATATTCGGCTCGAGCGTACTGCCCGATTTGCTGGAAACGATGAAAAGTGACCGTGCGATGTCGATCTTGGCTTCGAAAGCTTTCACCTGCGCGGGATCGGTCGAGTCCAGGACGTGAAGGTTGGGATAGCCGGCGCTCTTGCCAAACGTCATGCGCAGCACTTCCGGGCACAAACTGGAACCGCCCATACCGAGCAGGAGGACATCTCTGAACCCCGCGCTCCACACTTCTTTCGCAAGGTTTCTCAATTCGACAGGATGCGCAATCTGGTCCTCAACGATATCGAGCCAGCCGAGCCACTTGTCTTCGTCGTCCCCGGTCCACAACTTTGCGTCGCGCTGCCAGAGGCGCTGCATCTTGCGCCCCGACTGCCAATCGCCGACATTTGCCTTCACCGCTGCGGCCAGACTCTCGGGCAACGAAGATTTCAAACGGCTCACGTGCTTTTTCCTTGTCGTTGGTTTACTGCCGGGCCTTTTGTTGAGTGCTTTTCTCCACCGCCTGCAGCAGTTTATTGAAGGCGTCGGCGAACAACTTCACACCCTCGGTGGTCAATCGTGTGGTGACTTCCTGGATCGAAATACCCGCCCGCGCAAGATCGTCCATTACCTTCTGCGCGTTGGGTATGTCTTCTGTAAGGCTGTTGCGCAATTTTCCATGATCGCGAAAGGCGTCGACGGTTGCCGGAGGCATGGTGTTCACCGTGTCCGGCCCGATCAGTTCCTCTACATACATCACGTCGTTATATGCAGGGTTTTTCGTGCTGGTGCTTGCCCAAAGCACGCGTTGTGTCTGCGCGCCTTTGCTCGACAATGCCTGCCATCGCGCTCCGCTGAAAATGTGCTGATATTTGTGATAGGCCAGCTTGCCATTCGCAATGGCAACTTTTCCTTTGAGACTCTGGAGCAGCGCCTGCTGCTTTGCATCGGAGGTAGTTTTCAACTTGTCATCAATGATGGAATCGACCAGCGTGTCGATACGGCTGATGAAGAAGCTGGCGACTCCGGCCATCTTTTTCAGGTTGCCGCCGCGCTTGGACAAATCCTCCAGTCCGGCAATATAGGTCTGGGCAACTTCTTCGTACACTTCCTGCGCGAATAACAGCGTGACATTAATGTTGATTCCTTCGCTGATCAACTGGCGAATTGCCGGTATTCCCTGCGCCGTCCCGGGAACTTTGATCATCACGTTTTCGCGACTGACGCTCTTCCACAACCGCCGCCCTTCTTCGATCGTCTTCTGGGTTTCGAGCGCGAGCAGCGGTGAAACTTCCAGGCTGACATAGCCGTCGCGAAAATGGGACTCTTCATATACCGGTCGAAGAATGTCGGCTGCGCTCTGAATATCGCGAATCGCAATTTGCTCATAACGAGCCGTTGGGCTCAAATCGTTGCGCGACGCAAGTGACTGCAGTATGTCGTCGTAGAGGGAACTATCCGCAATCGCCTTCTCGAAGATCGATGGATTGGAGGTCATGCCGCGCAAACCATCTTCTTCGATCATCTTCTTTAATCTTCCGCTGGTTAACAAATCGCGGCGGATGTAATCCAGCCACAGCGATTGCCCATAATCGAGCAGGGCTTTGAGCGGGTTGGTGGCTTTCGAAGTTTCAAGTATTCCGGTTGAATGCATTGGACCTCTCCCTGATAACTTTGCTGCCCGTAAATATCAGTTGTTCATCACGGCTGCATCGTTGGCCGTTCCTGTTATTTCTCCGCAATCGCCTTGCTTGCTTCCGCGACTACAGCGTCGACCGTGAACCCGAAAAATTTCAGCAAATCTTTGATCGGCGCCGAAGCGCCGAAGCGATGCATGCCGATCTTGCGTCCTTTGATGCCAACATATCGTTCCCAGCCGAAGGTCGAGGCCATTTCCACTGAGACTCGCGCCGTTACGGAGGACGGCAGAACGCTCTCTTTGTACGCCGCATCTTGCCGGTCAAAAATTTCCCATGACGGCATACTGACCACCCGCGCCTTAATTCCTTCGGCCTTGAGCTTTTCATAAGCCTCAATGCAAAGCGAAACCTCGCTGCCTGTCGCCATCAGGATCACATCCGGCTTGCCGCCAGGCGCATCGGCAAGAACGTACGCGCCCTTTGTGGTTCCCGAAGCCGCGGCGTATTTCGTTCGATCCAGCGTGGGCACGGCCTGCCGCGTCAACACCAGCGCTACCGGCTGATGCTGCAGTGGCGCAATAATCTTCCAGCACTCGACAACTTCATTCGCATCCGCAGGGCGCAGCACGATCAAGTTGGGCATGGCGCGCAGCGAAGCCAATTGTTCGATCGGCTGATGGGTGGGACCGTCTTCTCCCAAGCCAATCGAGTCATGGGTGTAAATGAAGATTGAAGGTGCTTCCATCAATGCTGCCAGGCGAATGCTGGGCCGCATGTAATCGCTGAAATTGAAAAAGGTCGCGCCGAAGGCGCGAATGTATGAAACTACAAGCCCGTTCACGCTCGCGCCCATCACATGCTCGCGCACGCCGAAATGCAGATTGCATCCGGCATAATGCCCAGCCTCAAAATCGCCCGCGCCTTCAAATTTCAATGTGGTCTTGTTCGAAGTTGCCAGATCGGCCGAGCCGCCAATCAGCCACGGAATATTTTGTGCGACCACATTCAGCACCTTACCCGAACTCTCGCGCGTGGCCACGCCTTTGGCATCCGCAGGAAAAGTGGGCAGGCTCTTGTCCCAGCCCTTGGGCAATTCGCGCCGCTGCATGAGATCCAGTTGCCCGCGCAACTCTGGATACTTCTGCGAATACTCGGCAAACATCTTCGCCCACTTCTCGCGCGCATCGCGCCCGCGCTTGCCGATTCCATCCTGAAAATGCTCGCGTACGCCTTCCGGAACCAGGAACTTCGCATCTTCCGGCCAGCCATAAAATTTCTTTACCAGCCGTACTTCTTCTTCGCCCAGCGGTTCGCCGTGGGCAGCACTCGTATCCTGCTTGTGCGGAGATCCATACCCAATATGGCTATCAACGATAATCAGAGTCGGACGATCCGTCGTGCTCTTGAAAACCTCAAAAGCCCGCGCCAGCATTTCCAGATCGTTCGCGTCGGCAACCCGGGTTACATTCCAGCCATATCCGATAAACCGCGTGGCCACATCTTCACTGAATGACCAATCGGCCGGTCCGTCGAGCGTAATGTGGTTGTTGTCATACATCCAGCAAAGATTCGAAAGCTTAAGATGGCCCGCCAGCGAAGCTGCTTCGCCGCCAATCCCTTCCATGAGATCGCCGTCCGAGCACATCGCGTAAATGCTGTAATTGAAAACTTCGAACCCAGGACGGTTGAAGTTCGCTGCCAGCCATTTGCTGCCAATGGCCATCCCCAAACTGTTGCCCACGCCTTGGCCTAGCGGCCCAGTGGTTGTCTCGACTCCAGTCGTGAGGTGCGATTCGGGATGCCCCGGCGTCCGGCTTCCAAGCTGGCGAAAGCGCTTGATCTGCTCCAGCGGCACGGCCAACTCTTTCAGCACCTCGCCGTTCTCGGAAACCTCGCGCACTCCAGCCAAATAAAGCATGGCATAGAGCAGCATGGAAGCGTGCCCGTTCGACAAAACAAAACGGTCGCGGTTCAGCCACTTGGGATCTTCAGGGTCGTAGCGTAGAAATTCTTGCCACAGGCAATAGGTGACCGGTGCAAGACCCATCGGAGCGCCAGGATGCCCGCTGTTGGCCTGCTGCACGGCATCGATCGCCAGAGTACGAATGGTATTGATGCAGAGCGTGTCCAGTTGCTTCCCGGTCACGACAGCCTGTTCGCTGACTGCCATACGATGCGCCTCCCGCCAAAAACTCTATCTCGCGCCGTCAATCAGTTAGAGTTCCCTGGACACTAAAGGGTTTCAGAAACAGACGGTTTTCGACAATAGATTGAGTGTATCAAGTTCGTGGGATTCACGTGGCTGCGACGGAGACGGCAAGGAACTCCCAGGCATGGTTTCAGTTGGTCCCTAGCCTATACGAAATCCGACAATCTTCTCTTGAATGAGGCACTAAGTATGATGTACTTTTGGAATCTCGTCATCCCAGGCTGCATCGCGTCAAATACATCAAACCAATCGCTGAGAAATGGTGATGATTAATTTGGAATTGTGCCTTGTGGTTCAACTCTGCCTCGCCTTCGGAGTGGCTGGATTATTTTGGCCGGACAAGCTCATGCCGCTTTTCGATGTCTTGTTGTTTCCCTGGATGGCCACTTACCGAGCTGTCCGGGCCAATAGTGTGGCTGCGGTTGGACTCTCCATTCTGCTTCTCGCCAGACTGCTGGTGTCGCTGCGGTAGGCGACTCTTCTTTACTGGTTCATCATGGCGTCGATCAGCTGATACAACTGGCTGGGGTCTTTCATTTCAACGTAGGGCCGGCTCGGATTCCGACTGCTTACCACGTACACCGTAGGCGTGTGATCAAGTTTGATGGATTTGCCGATATCCCGGTCGGCATTCACTTCCGCCGCGAACTTGCCCTGCGGATCGACCACAAAAGGAAAATCCACTTTATGCTCGGTGGCAAATCTTTCCGCGTAGCCGCGCAAATTCTGAGGATTGATCTCCAGTTGATTGGCAAAGATGTAATCCCGGAATTCATTGCCCAGCGGCTTTGAGATGGAGTCGAAGTAGCGCGCCATTACCGCGGCGTCGTACGACCAGTTATGCATGGGAAGAGGAAAGTCGTGACGCACCAGGGGAATTTTATACGTTTTTGATGCTTGCTCGAGGATCGGTGAGACCCGCCGGCACTGCGGGCACTGAAGATCTTCGAAGACTATGATCGCCACCGGTGCGCCTTTGGGTGGGCGCAATACCGGATTTACCGACTCGTCCGCGGCCGCACCAAGACAATCCGCGAATACCAACGCTGCCAGAAACAAAAGAACCAAAGTTCGAGGATAAAAAGTGCGCAGATAAAAAGATAAGGTTTTCATGGGAAACTTCTAGATATGTTAACCGAATTTCCCCATTCGTGTCAGCGGGTCTGCACCGGCTTCGCGCTTACGGGGGTGCATTCTCTATAAACCTTCGTGCGCAAATCTTCGGCGGTGAAGCGATATAGTGGAGTCTGAAACCCCACACCATCCGAGCTACGCAGAAGATTGTGAAACTGTCGATTCTCTCGCCTTCTTATCGCCCGGGCTTTGCCTTCACCGTTGCCCTATTGCTGGTGTTTGGAATTTCCGCCTGCAGTCATAAAGGGCGTCGCGTACTCGAAGTGGATTATGTTTCGGCGCCACAAGCAATGCTGCGCGACCAGGTATCGGCGATCTACAATCGCGTGGGTACGGTCAAAAACGGCGAGCGAGTCGATGTGCTGGAGCACGAGAAGCGCTTCGCCCGCATCCGCACCGCCGCAGGAATCGAGGGCTGGATTGAAGACCGCTATCTGGTCAATGAGCGGACCTACGATCAAATACAGCAGCTCAGTCAGGAAAATCTCTCGGACCCCGTGCAGGCCCCTGCCATCTTGCGCAATGATACGAATCTGCACGTCACCCCCGGTCGCGAAACCGAGCACCTATATCAGCTCACGGCTGGCGCGAAGGTTTCAGTGTTGAAGCGGGCCACCGCAGAAAAACAGCCCGGACTGATTCTTGCTGCAGCCAAGCCCGGCATGAAAGTTCCGGCCCCGGCGCTGGAAGACTGGTGGCTGGTTCGTGACTCACAGAATCGAGCAGGTTGGGTGTTGGCTCGCATGGTAGATGAAGACGTTCCTCTCGATATTGCCCAATACGCCGAAGGCCAGCGTTTTGTGGCCTTCTTCGTGTTGGACCAGGTTCTCGACGAGGCCAAAGAAGGCCCCGACAAGAACGTTCCACAATATCTTTGCGCTCTCACCGAGCCTCACGACGGCGAGCCTTACGACTTCGATCAGATTCGCGTATTTACCTGGAACGTAAAGAAACATCGCTATGAGACAGCCTATCGCGAACATAAATTGAATGGTGTGCTTCCAGTAACGGTGACCAGCGAGAATTTCGATAAGGAAGGTACGTTGCCGGTTTTCATCGTGCGAGTCAGAGACGATGCTGGGAACATCAGCGAACGCAAATACAAGCTGAATACGCCGATCGTGCGCCGCGTGTTGGTGCCCGGCGATACAGAAACGCCGGCTATAAGGCGCCATCGACGTTAGCCGGGGAATCGGCAACATCGCTAGCTAGCGATCCTAATTTCGTCCGGTCTAGCTTTTGATCTTCGTAGAAGCTGCTCCGATGATCTGCCGGCTTTTTCTCTTCTGTACGAAAACTGTCGCATGCAGATTTTCAACGTCCCAGTGAGAGTTCAATTTCACGACCGGCTCTCCCGTGTAGGAAGTTGTTGCGCCGTTGGCCGCGGCAACTCCAATTTTGTGCAGCCAGCGCAATGTGGCGACGTGCCTTAGTTCCCGTCCCGCATTTTCGCCACGGCTCACGGCCGAGTGCAAGCCGTCTTCCGTCACCGCGAGCCAGACCTCGGCAACGTCTCCGCCAAGATCTCCGGCAGGTTTACCGACTGAGACATTGAAGCGCGCGCTTTTCGCATCGACACTTGCCGGGGTAATTGAAACTTCGGTTTTTTCCGCTCGCGTCGCTTCTTCGATTTCAACCACGGCCTCTCTGGGATTGTTACCAACGAATTGAAATCGCCCGTCAACGACTAGCTCCGGACTGTAGGGATCTTTTTTGATCAGGCTGGTATAGGTCTGCTGGCGATCAGTCCATTCAGGCGAAGAGTAAGGATCGACCCATCCGTCGTGGTTCCAATAATCCACATGTTCTTCCAGGCCGATTATCTGTGCGCCAGGCACCGGCTGTTGAGCCTCGAGTTTTTGCAGCAGAATATCCGCCGGTGGGCACGATGAGCAGCCCTCAGATGTAAATAACTCAACGATGACGGGCTTACGGGGCGCTTCGGCCGGAGCATTCTGTGCAAGCGTGCGGGACGCGAACTGAACACTACCCGCCAAAAATAAAGCGAAACTAAAAACCAGCAATCGAAAATTTCTCATTCGTCCCCCTGGTTCATGAATGCGTACATCTAACAGCTTAGTGTACCCGGAAGGCGAACTAGCAGTAAAAATCTGCGATGCTGCTGACCACCCAGCGCTGCTCTTCCTCGGTCAGCTCCGGAAACATGGGCAATGCGAGCACTTCCTTGCTGGCCCGTTCAGCTTCCGGAAAATCGCCTTCGCGATAACCAAGATAAACGAAACAAGGTTGCAAGTGCAGGGGAACGGGATAGTAAATCTCGGTTCCGATTTTGCGGGCCGCGAGAAACTCGCGCAGTTCGTCACGCCGGTAAGCCCGAACCACGTACTGGTGAAAAACATGATGGGCTTGCGGCGAAGTAAACGGGATTTGAATCGGAGCAGGGCTCTCAGGCCCATTATCAGATGTTAGCCCGGCCGCGGCAAGGAGCCGATCATAGCCAGCAGCACGATCACGCCGCGCCTCATTCCATCCCTCTATATACTTCAGCTTCACCCGCAGAACCGCAGCCTGGATGGCATCGAGACGGCTGTTCCAGCCAAATTCTTCATGCACGTACCGGCGCGAACTGCCGTGATTGCGCAGCTGCCGCATGTGCGGAGCGACTTCCGCGCTGCTGGTTGTTACGAGGCCGGCGTCGCCGTATGCGCTCAAATTCTTGGTGGGATAAAAACTGAACGCCGCAACAACGCCCATCGACCCAGCGCGGCGGACTTCATTTGAATTTGTTTTCCAGCTTGCGCCGATGGATTGGGCGGCGTCCTCGATCACCTGCAGGTGAAACTCGTCGGCGAGTTGCTGAAGCGCGTCCATATTGGCGCACTGCCCATACAGATGGACCGGCAGCAAAGCGCGGAGTTTTTCGCGGGGCGCAGAGCGCAGAAATGCCGCAACTTTTGCCGCATCAAGATTAAAGGTGCGCGGATCGATGTCGACAAAAACCGGGCGGGCACCAACTCGTACGATAGAACTAGCCGACGCCAAGAAACTGAAAGGCGTGGTAAGAACCTGATCTCCGGGCTGCACTCCCGCTGCAGCCAGCGAGAGCCACAGAGCGTCAGTGCCCGATGCACAACCCACCGCCTCTCGTGCGCCGGTATAAGCGGCCAATTCGCGCTCCAGCGCTTCGACTTCTTGCCCGAGGATGTAGTGCTGGGAAGCGCACACTCGCCCGACGGCCTCGAGCACCTCCGCTCCAATGGAATCAAATTGCCGGCGCAGGTCGAGCATCGGGACAGAAGCAAGCTGCTTTGCGGCTGGGGAGTTCACATTCGATTTGGTGCTTTCAACCTTCGCAGGCGCGGGCACAGAAAAGCGATTGTAACAGGAGCATTCCGACCACGGCCCAAGAGTTGACGCAATGCTAGCTGAATTTGCGACAACGGCGGCGGCGGAGTCCGGCTGGCCCCCTCATATGAGAAATCATATAAAACCTCGCCCCGATCCTCCAATTTGAGAGAGTTGAAACGTTATGTCTTTCAACAAGAGGTTGAAAACAATAGCTGTTGCGCCATCCCTCTGTTTGGACTGCTAGTTGCTTTAGTCTTGCGTTCAGCACGTTTGGCGGACGAGAAGTTCCGCGTTCCGCTGGGGCTCCCAGGCTGGTCGCCCCGTGTTTCACTACCTGACATCAAGACAGATAGTTTATTTGAGGGATAACAACCTATGACTCGTGTACGCGCGAAATTCTGGATGTTGGCCATTGTCGTGGTCTCCGCATTGTTGCTGGCTGCAAACGTTGTGGCCCAGGAAACAACCGGCGGGCTGCAAGGAACCGTAAAGGATGCCAGTGGTGCGGTCGTTTCGAAAGCCAAAGTTGTCCTAACCGGTACATCACTGGTCGGCGAAAAGACTCTGGAAACGGACGCGGGTGGCTATTATCACTTCGCTAACCTCCCGCCGGGCAACTACACCGTCACCGTGAAAGCCCAAGGTTTCTCGGAACTGAAGCGCGAGGGAATCGGAATCGAAGTCGGCCACCTCCCAACTCTGGATCTTGTGCTGCAAGTGGGAGCGGCTAGCCAGGTAGTTGAGGTTAGCGGCGCCGCGCCACTCATTGACGTCACGACAAACACGAACCAGACCAACCTCACCAGTCAGGCACTTAACGACGTCCCTCACGGGTATAGCTTCCAATCGGTGATTCAGTACGCTCCAATGGCGCGCGATGAACCTCTCGCTGGCGGGGCGGCTGGCATGGCCGCGATGTCGACGGGTGGCCTCGGTAACTCTGGCGGCGGATTGCCGGGCAGCTCTGGCAACGGGCAGTCGGTCGGTTTCTCGATCGGCGGCGCGGCTGACTCGGAAAGCACCTACCTTGTCGAAGGCCAAGATACAGAGAACATTTCGGGCGGCGCATCCCAGGCCAACGTTCCCTTCCAGTTCATTCAGGAAGTTCAGGTCAAGACCTCGGGCGTCGAGGCTGAACATGGCGGCGCGCTTGGCGGCGTCATCAACGTCATCATGAAGAAGGGAGCCAACGCCTTCCACGGTTCGATCTTCGGCAGCTATGAGGGCAACGGCATGGATGGTTCGGCCGTTACGAACAACCAGCTTTTGAGATACGATCCGGTTCCAACGACTACCCCTCCTGTCGACGCCGATTCACAGACCTTCGCCCCCAAGAGGGACCACTTCAGGATTGTACAGCCCGGATTTACCGTCGGTGGCGCAATCGTGAAGGATCGGTTGTGGTTCTTCCTGGGCTTTGCCCCGGAGTTCAATACACTCGGCAGAACGGTGAATTTTAATCCCCCGCAATGCACGGCGGCGGTAAACCCTGTCGCCTGCGCCAACGCGTCTCTTGGGGATCAGCTTTTCAACCAGAACAATGTGCAATACTTTGGAACGGCCCGTCTTGATGCCGCTTTGACGCAGAAGATTCGTGTTTTCGGGTCCTGGCTTTACCAGTACTCGCGCGAAACGGGCGCCAGCCTTCCCGGTCCGGACTCCGTCAACGGCCTGCTGAATACCTTTATCAACAGTCCCTTGACGCAGTATTCAAATGGTTTGGGATTCTCGGCTCCGGGCTCTACATACAATGTTGGTGCCGATATTACGCTGACTCCGCAGATCGTCTCGACCACCCGGTTCGGCTATTTCTTCACGAACTACCACGATTTCGGCTGGCCGAATACGGGTGTGGATCTCAGCTTCATCACCGGCTTGTCCACCGACAATACGGGCGCGGCGCTGCCGACTGCCTTGAACCA
Source organism: uncultured Acidobacteriaceae bacterium (assembly GCA_963784095.1). Taxonomy (GTDB): domain Bacteria; phylum Acidobacteriota; class Terriglobia; order Terriglobales; family Acidobacteriaceae; genus Sulfotelmatobacter. Next base: position 134,842 of record CAWAQC010000008.1, on the reverse strand, counting down.
GCCCGGTGGAGCAAGCACCGCTCCATTTGATCAAAGCTACACTCAGCTCAACGCCAATAAACACTACCAGTTCGACCAGGACGTTGCCTTCTTTAAGAGCGGCTGGTGGGGTACTCACAATATCAAAGTCGGCTATCAACTGAATCACCTCTCCAACGTAATTGATCAGCACGGCAATTTGCCCTTCGTGAATATGATCGAGGGTGGAGGCGTGGGCTACACGGCGAGCACGACTTTCGGCGCAGGCAACTGCGCCGCCCTAATGGCGGAATGGGGATTTTGCGCGGGCCAATACGGGTACGTCGAGATTCAGGACTTTGCGACCATCCTGAAAAATGCCGCCGGAAACCCAGTTCCCGCATCCGATTGGAACCATGCCTTATTCGCGCAGGATGCATGGACGATAGGCCACGGTTTGACTCTTAATCTTGGCCTGCGCGTCGAGAAGGAATCGCTGCCCGCTCCTCCGGGAATTGGCATCGCGAACATCCACTCCATCAATTTCTCCTGGGGAGATAAGATTGAGCCTCGGTTGGGAGCGGCATGGGGATCGGCGAATGGCAAGTTGAAGGTCTTCGGCAGCTACGGTGTGGTCAACGACGTCATGAAGCTTTTGCTCGCTCAGACCTCATGGGGTGCGCAAGGCTTTGAAGTTTGTACCTATCCGCTGGGTCCGGATGCAGGTGGCACGTTTGTCGATACTGATATGAGCATCGTCGACAATGCTGGCGGCCGCGCCTGCCCTACGGGTGTGTCCGACGTGGGAGCCAGTTTCGCGGGTGGCGTAACCCCCGCAGTTCTTACCGATGCAAAGACCGGTGTGTCGCTGATTGAAAATACAAACTTCCGGCCGGAGGAGCCCATCGCTCCCAACGTGAAGCCTTATCGCCAACACGAGTACGTCGGCGGAGTAGACTACCAGCTCAACAGAGGGTGGGCACTGGAGGCGCGTTATGATCGTCGTCGACTCGACCACGTCATTGAGGACGCGTCTTTGGCCGATCCAAACGCCTTCGAAATCTACACTGTCGTCAATCCTGGTCAAGGCGTGAACAAAACGCTTGACGGCTATGCCAGCTACCTGAAATCCATCGGCGATGCTTACGGCCCAGGCACGGCAGCATTTGACCCCACGGGTGCGTTCGGCAGTTGCCCCACGTGCCCTGCCAATCCCCAGGCCATCCGCAACTACGACGGGGTCGAAGTGCGGCTGACCAAAGCGGCCAGCCACGGTTGGGCGGGAATGTTCAGCTACACCTACAGTAGCCTGTGGGGCAACTATACCGGCCTGACCACCACTGACCAAGTCGACGGGGGCGTCACAGGACGTAACTCGCCCGACACCACGCGCGCGTTCGACGAACCTTTCTACTACTTCAAGTACAACGGCCAGTCGAATGACGGACCCTTACCGACAGACCGTCCGAGCACTATCAAGGGATACGCGTACTACAACCTGCCATGGAAGGGGATGACCTCATCCATCGGGATATTCCAGGTCGCCTACCAGGGAAGCCCGTCAAGCTCTTACATTGACGTCGGCGTAGCAGGAGACAACGAACCATTGGAAGCGACCTACATCTATGGCCGCGGTCAGTGGGAGCCTGCGACAGCGGACGCCACCGGTGCCATCACGCTCGGTACTCCGTATGCGCGCCGCACCCCTTGGTACACGCAGACCGATGGGAACCTGCAGCACACCTTTAAGGTGAACAAGAACAACGAAGCGCAGGAGTTGCGGTTTACCGCAACCCTTACCAACCTCCTCAATCAGCACGCGGTTACCTCGTACTGGGGCTCGATGGATTCGATCCACTACGAGACTGGGCTGTACCCGAACGGGCAGAACATTTTTGGTGGCGGCGCCTTCTACAAGGCCGCCGAAACTGGATACAACCCGGCGGCCGATATCAAGGCCAGCGGTGTCATCCTGAACAGCGGCTACAGCCAGCCTAACCTCTGGCAGGCCACACGCAGGATACGGCTCGGCGTGCAATACACCTTCTAACGAATTGCAGGACGAACGATTTTTGGGAGGCCAGTCCGAGCCTCCCAATTTTTTTTGTCTCGGCGATTGCGTGACAGAAGAAGGGAACGTTGAACCGAGGAATTGACCTGAGGTCTGCTATTTTCCAAACATCGGATAATGGCTGGCCGCTCCCATAAAAAAAAGCAGCGGAATCGATAAATACGCGTTCGCCCGCGAGACTAAGAATGCCTGCCGCGCCATCGCTTTGGCTTTCTCCGGCATAGGGGTACCTTTTTCGGCGTTCTCGCGGGTCCACTGAATCAGCCGTTTCTGAATGCGCCAGATCACTCCCCAGACATTGAGCAGCATGACCCAGCCAATGCCGCCACCGATGCCAATGGCGAGCAGGCGATTGCTCTCCCAGCCTTGACTGTTCCAGTTCAAGAACAGCCACGCTGCGAAAAAAACCACGACTGCATACGCCGCGCCAACAAACCATCCTTTATCAAATACTCCCTTGCCTGGAACGATGCACCCGTAAAGCACCGCCCAGACGATTGTCCAGATCAGAAAAAAGCTGCCCATGGCCGTCCCCGAGGAAGCGTGGGCAAATCCCTGAATCTGTGCGTTGTGGGCGTCGCTGCCAACAATTTTTCCCCAGTAGATCAGCCCCATCAGTACGGTCACTGCCGCCGAGATACGAAACCACCACAGCGCTCGGGTCATAAGCGGCGGCATCACTTTCCCTTTCGTGGCCGGGTCCAGTTCTCTCATCAGCGGGGCATTCACCAGATTGAAAAAATAGAGCAATCCGATCCAGGTGATGCCCGCAAGGAGATGGATCCAGCGGACCAGGATGAGGAAGTTTGTGTCGAAGTCGGTCGGAAAGTGGATTTCCGGACCAAACAATACTTTCAGCGATGACGTTATAACTGTGGCGCTTACCACGAGGCCTCCAGGGAGAGTAAAATTGTCTACGCCGGGATTGTACACAAACGGTCGAACATGAATGCGCGAGCCGTGCTTTTGCCCAGTAACGCGGAAGATAGTGTTCCTCATATTTCTCGGTTGAAAAAGCAGACGGCGCAGACGTATCGTACTCGGCAGTTACCTGTCGCACTACCCCAGCCAAGAAACGGGCTGCGAGGCGTCAGGCTGTCCCCCCGTGATCCTGATGCGGTAAGCCGCAAGGACATGCTGTAAGTCTTCGAATTTGGTTGTGTCCGTCATAAGAATCAGAGGAGATCGGCTATGGATACCAGCAAGCCGGCGCAGAACATCCAGGATTCGTTTCTGAACACGGCCCGCAAAGAGAGATTGAACATCACCATTTACCTGCTGAGCGGAGTGAAATTGACGGGCCGCATTCGTTCGTTCGACAAGTATTCCGTCGTGCTGGAGGCGAACGGGCAAGAGCAATTAATCTTCAAACATGCCATCTCAACTGTGGTCATGGGACGGGGCGTATCGCACGGAGCGCACCTGGCAAATTCCGAGGCAAAGTCCATAAATGCTGTGGGACCTGTGTCGCCACCAGCCGCAGTTTCGGCGGCCAAGGCTTCGGGGACAGAAGGGTAAGGCAGTTTCCGTTGCGCCGTTCTCACCCCAAGAAGACTCGCAGTCGTTCCGCACCAGCTGCCCGCGTTTCGGCTGGCGACGGTCTCTCTCATCCACAAAATGGGAGCGAACGCGCATTTCTAGTCGGCATCGATGTTCGTACCCGTGGACGCGCCGCAAGCGGCGTTACGGCACAGGCCCAGGCAGCTCGCGATGCGGCTTCAGCTAGCTCGCTCACGGATGACGAACCGGCGGGACGGCCCAGTTCAACGCAGGCCTCGGGACCGCAGCCTTCGAATAGAGCAATTACGAACAAGCCGCGCATTCCTGAATTTGACCCTTACGAAAGCTTGGCCGAGTTGCGCACCCTCGCCGGGAGCGCCGGAGCGGAGATTGTTGGAGAGATCCTGCAGCATCGCGACCGCTTCGACCCGGCCACTTTAGTAGGCGCGGGCAAGCTGGAAGAAATTGCCGGCGCAGCCGCATCTGTGGATGCCGATCTTCTTCTTTTCGATCACGATCTCAGCCCATCGCAGCAGCGCAATGTCGAGAAAATCGTAAAGCGGCGGGTCATCGACCGGACCCAACTGATCCTGGATATCTTTGCGCGCCACGCGCGGACACGGGAAGGACAGTTGCAGGTAGAACTCGCCCAATTGCAGTACATGTTGCCTCGGCTTGCCGGACGGGGCATTGAGATGTCTCAGCTGGGCGGCGGCATCGGCACCCGCGGTCCCGGCGAAACTCAATTGGAAACCGACCGCAGAAAGATTTACCGCCGAATCCGGCATGTTAAGGAGCAGTTGGAAAATGTGCGGCGAATTCGCGCCCAGCAACGGCAGCGGCGCGAGTCGGCTCCGGTTGCGACCGTGGCGCTGGTCGGATATACCAACGCCGGCAAATCGACGCTGTTCAACGCATTAACGCGGGCAGGAGTTTTGTCCTCGCCGAAGATGTTCGCAACTTTGGATCCGACAATTCGAGCGGTGACATTGCCGTCGAAGCGCAAAATTTTGCTCTCCGATACCGTGGGATTCATTCGCAACTTGCCGCACACCCTGGTGTCCGCGTTTCGCGCCACTCTGGAAGAAGTTCAGCGGGCTTCGCTGATTCTCCAGGTCTCCGATGCCAGTAGCCGGCTCTCGGAGGAACAAGATGCGCAGGTCGAAATCGTCCTGAAAGAACTGGAAGCCGAGAAAAAGCCCCGGATGCGAGTTATGAATAAAGTCGATCTGCTGGACAAAGAAGTTGCGCAAGAATTGGTCCGGGATCAATTAAACGATTCGCGGCACGCGGACGCACCGGGCAATGGCGCAGGTGCGAGTTACGTTTCGGCCGTCGAGGGCACAGGGCTGGATCGGTTGCTCGATCGCATCGATGCCATGATCGGCGAAGATCCGGTCAGCCGCGTGCGGCTGCGGGTTCCGCAAAATGAAGGCAAGGCGCTGGCCCTGCTCGAGGCCAAAGCAAGAATTTATTCAAGGCGCTATCAGGATGGAGCGGTGCTGCTGGAAACAGATGCCCCCGAGTCTGTGGTGAGAAGGGTCAGAGAGTGGGTGGTGGGCTGACTATATTTATCGAAGTTTCTTGCCTCCGCGGCAGCCCTGCTCGCCCAAGCCGGCTAGCGGTCCGCAAGAGGTTGCGCTGGAAATTAAAATGGGCCGCCAACCAAGGGGCGGTGACATTCCTTGGCTATCGGCCCATTCGATCCTGAATTGGATCGGAGGTGATACCTACATGCTAATCCTCTCGGCGCGGAAGTCAAGCAATTAGTTGCAGCTTTCTGCATGGCGCAATTTGACGCTTGCGGCATCTTTTCAGGCTTCGTTCCTCCTCGCCGCACCCGAGAACACTTGGAAAATCAACCGTTTGCGTTGACATAAATCACCGCGCAAGTTAGACTTTACAGTCTTTATAGCCCTCATTTGACCTATAGCCGCGATAAATGGATGAAACACTACGACAACTAGGGGAATTACTGCTCGGTGCAGTGCCGACGGTAGTTCTGCTGGCGCTGCTCTACGCCCTTTATACGGCCATCGTACACAAACCTTTAAGCCGCGTCCTCGCCGAACGGCGTGGAAAAACCGAAGGAGCAATCGAAAAGTCTCGCGCAGATATTGCGGCCGCCGAGGCGCGCACTGCCGATTATGAAGATCGTTTGCGCGAGGCGCGGGGCGCGATTTTTAAAGCGCAGGAAGCTCAGCGCAAGAAAGCGCTCGATGCTCGCCACGGAGCCTTGAGCCAGGCTCGAGAAAGAGCGCACGCCGAAGTTCAGTCCGCGAAAGCTGGCGTTGAGAAAGATCGCGAGGCGGCACAGGATGCCTTGCGGGGTGAGGCGCAGGCTCTGGCGGAGGAAATCGTACGCCGTGTGCTCGAACCTGTCAGCGCTGTAAAGTAATTCTGAACCACGTGCTATATCAGTGAGATATTGTGAATGACGCAATCCCGCCAAAAATTACGGATTGCCGAAATAAAATGAATTTGCGAAAGATCATTCCGCACGTCTGCTCCACGCTCTTGCTTATGGCGTGCTTCTGCGCCTTACCGTTGCCCGCACAGCAGGCGCCGGCGCCCGCGGTGAAGCCCCCGAAACAGCAGATGCAGGCTGCGCAGGCACCGCGCGGCCCAGGGCAGGAACTCGCCTACGAAACCCGTGAAGCTGCCGGACAAGAAGCCGACGAAACTGTGCAATTCAAGCGCTCAACATCGGTGGCATTTGTGGCGCGCCTTACTGGTTTGAGCTTAGGCAATGCCTATTTCTTCAGCGTGCTTCTCAATTTCTTTGTCGTCGCAGTCTTGATTCTTTGGCTGGCACACAGGTTCCTGCCGGGCATGTTCAGCGCACGCACGGCCGCGATCCAGAAAGCGATGCGGGAAGCTCAAAAGGCTAGCGAGGAAGCGCGTCGCAGGCTGGCGGAAATCGACAATCGCTTAACCAGGCTGGATGGCGAAATCGGCATGATGCGCAATGCTGCGGAAAAAGAGACCGCTGCCGAAGAGGCGCGGATTCAAGCAGTCGCCCAAGAAGAAGTGCGCAGGATTGTAGCAGGAGCGCAGCAGGAGATCGCATCGGCAGCAAAAGCCGCCCGGCGCCAGCTTACGGCGTACGCTGCCGATCTCGCGGTTGGACTCGCGCAGAAGCAGATTCGCATCGACCCTGCGACCGATCACGTACTATTGCGGAACTTCGCCGGCGAACTCGGGAACTCCCCAAATTCAGCTCAGGATCCTGGAAAGGACGGGCACTGAGATATGGCGTCGGTCGCAGGCAGTTACTCGCGGGCATTCGCAGACGTCGTGATTGACGATCACCTTGATGCCGACCGCTGCGTGGCGGAGTTGAAAACCATCGGCGGCCTGGTCAACGAGAGTATGGCGTTGCGGCGTGTGTGGGAGAATCCCGCGGTTCCAGAAGAGCAGAAGCGCAAACTGCTGGATGTGATCTCACAGCGGGACGGAATTTCGAAGCCAGCAAGAAATCTGATTGCCATTCTGATCGATCACCGGCGCATGCATTTTCTGGATCGCATCATTGAGCAATTGGAAAAAGAACTCGATGCGCGGCGTGGATTTGCCGAAGCACAGATCGTCAGCGCGCGGGCGCTAAACGAAGCTGAGAAGCTGCAGTTCGAGGCGCAGGTAGAAAAGCTGACGCAGAAAAAAGTCCGCGCCAGCTATGGGCAAGATCCATCTTTGCTGGGCGGCGCATTGGTCCGGATTGGCAGCACCATTTACGACGGTTCGGTGAAAGGTCAGTTGGAGAGAATTAAAGAGGCGATTAGCAGTTAGCAGTCGGCTGAGAGCTGATATGGCCCAAATCAAAGCAGACGAAATCACAAAATTAATCCGCGAGCAGATCGAGAACTACGAATCGAAGATCTCGGTCGACGAAACCGGCACGGTCATCACCTTGGGTGACGGCATCGCGCGCGTTTACGGCCTCGATAAAGTGATGGCTGGCGAGCTTCTTTCGTTTCCGCACGGCGTTGCCGGTATAGCGATGAACCTGGAAGAAGACCAGGTCGGCGTGGTCTTGCTCGGCGAATACACCGAAATCAAAGAAGGCGACGAAGTGAAGCGCACGGGGCGCATCATGAGCGTGCCCGTCGGCGATGCCATGATCGGACGCGTCGTCGATTCGCTCGGCCGTCCCATCGACGACAAAGGCCCGATCTCGACTGACCAATACATCGCTCTCGAGCGTCTCGCTCCCGGCGTGATCGATCGCCAGCCGGTGCGCGAACCCATGGCGACCGGCTTGAAAGCCATCGACAGCATGATTCCGATCGGACGCGGCCAGCGCGAACTGATCATTGGCGATCGCCAGACGGGAAAGACCGCAGTCGCGCTCGACACCATCATCAACAGCAAGGGTAACAACCTGATCTGCATCTATAACGCGATCGGTCAAAAAAGATCTTCGATTGCCCAGGTCGTTAAGATTTTGGAGGACTACGGCGCCATGGAGTACACCATCGTGGTCGCGGCCTCCGCATCGGAGCCCGCGCCGATGCAGTACATCTCGCCCTATGCTGCCTGCGCCATCGGCGAATATTTCCGCGACAGCAAACGTCACGCCCTCGTAATCTTTGACGATCTCTCCAAGCATGCGGCGTCCTACCGTGAAATCTCGCTGCTGTTGCGGCGTCCGCCAGGCCGCGAAGCGTACCCCGGAGATGTTTTTTATCTTCACTCGCGGTTGCTGGAGCGCTCGGCGAAATTGAGTGATAAAAATGGCGGCGGTTCGCTGACTGCATTGCCCATCATCGAGACGCAAGCTGGCGACGTCTCGGCCTACATTCCGACGAACGTGATTTCGATTACCGATGGCCAGATTTATCTGGAAACAGATTTATTCAACCAGGGCGTGCGCCCCGCGGTGAACGTTGGCTTGTCCGTAAGCCGCGTCGGCGGCAGCGCGCAGATTAAGGCCATGCGGCAGGTAGCCGGCTCCCTCAAGCTGGATCTCGCACAGTACCGCGAGTTGGCCGCCTTCGCGCAGTTTGGCAGCGATCTCGATAAAGCCACGCAGGCGCAATTGAATCGCGGCCAACGCTTGGTCGAAATCCTCAAGCAGGGTCAGTTTTCGCCGCTGCCGTTCTCCAAACAGATCCTGATTATCTTCGCGGGCACGAATGGTTTTTTGGATGACCTGCAGGTATCGGAAGTCCGTGATTTTGAAAAAGAACTTTATGAATATGTGGACCTGACCAACCCCCAGCTGTTGCGCACGATCATGGAAAAGAAGGTTCTCGATGACCCGCTGAAGGCGCAGATGAGCGAAATCATCAAGCAGGCAAAGCAGCAGTTTGTGTCGAGCAGGGAAGCAGTAGCGAAGTAGCGACTTTCGACGATAGACATCCTTCGCTTCGCTCAGGATGACAAGGATTTGATTTTGGCTAACGACCAACGGCGATCGACTAACGACTATCGACGAACGACCAACGACTGATGCCCAATATCCTCGACATTCGGCGACGCATCCGCAGCGTGATCAATACCCGGCAGATCACGAAGGCGATGAAGGTCGTTTCTGCCGCCAAGCTGCGCCGCGCACAGGATCGCACTCTGGCGGCTCGGCCTTATGCGCAGAAGCTGACCAACGTTCTGAAGTCGCTTGTAGCCAGGGCGGAAATTTACGACCCGGAAACCGGCGAGCCGAAACATCCGCTGTTGGCGCAGCGGCCCGAGAAAACCATTTTGCTCATAGTGGTCACCGGAGATAAAGGTCTGGCGGGCGCGTTCAGCGCCAACATCACGAAGGCTGCTACTCGCTTCCTCGAATCCAAAGCAGGAAAGAATATCGATATCGAGGCCATTGGACGCAAAGGGCGCGATTTCTTTCGTCGGCGCTACCCTGCGGCGCCGGTGCAAACGCGCAGCTTAGAGGAACTTGAGGAGTCAGGCGAAGCCGAGCCCGAGAGACGGCAACGCGCGGGCGCAATCCAAATTACTGGTGAGCACGTCGGGATTCTAGGAAAACTGGAATTTGCCCAAGCCCGTGATTTGGCCGAGAGCGTAATCAAGCGCTACGAGCGGGAAGAAATCGACTCCGTCTACATAGTTTTCAACGAATTTAAATCGGTAATCGCTCAGCGTCTGGTCGTCGAACAGATCCTTCCAATCGAAGAAATTGGCGAGCAGACCGTGCGGTTAACTGAGGAGTTATCGGACGAACAGCGGCAAAGAGCCAAAGAAGCCGCTATCAGCGCGGGAATCGGCATGCATCAGCCTCGCGGAGACGAGTCGGAGCAATTTGGCAGTGCGCAGGTCGACTACATTTACGAGCAGCCGCCCTCCGAATTATTTCGAGCGCTGTTGCCGAAGTATGTGGCGATACAAATTTTCCGTGCCCTGCTGGAGTCGATTGCGGCGGAGCATGCCGCTCGCATGACGGCCATGGATTCGGCAACCAACAATGCCACCGACATGGTTGATTCTCTGACCTTAGCTATGAACCGAGCGCGGCAGGCGAAGATCACGAAAGAGATTATTGAGATTGTGAGCGGCGCGGCGGCGATGTAGCGAGCACTCTGCAGTCAGCACTCTGCATTCAGCCAGTAAGAGTTGTTCCCGGAAACAAGGACGAGATTCAAGGGCTGAATGCTGATTGCCAAGTGGTGATCGCCGAGTCTTGACTAAGCCAGGAGCTAGAAGCTGAATTTATGCCAGAAAATATCGGACACGTCATTCAAATTGCCGGACCAGCAGTCGATGTACAGTTCGAGGAAGGTCACCTGCCGCCGATCTACGAGGCGGTGCGCGTGGTCAGCGACGGTTTTACCGTACCCAACCCGATCAACGTGATTCTCGAGGTGCAGCAGCACCTGGGCGAAGGCCGCGTGCGTGGCATCGCCATGGAAGCCACCGAAGGCATGGTGCGTGGCATGAAGGCCATCGATCAAGGCGGGCCCATTTCCGTGCCCGTGGGCCGCGGTACTCTTGGCCGCGTGATGAACGTGATAGGCGAACCAGTCGATCAGCTTGGGCCCATCGAGTACAAGGAGCGCATGCCCATTCATCGACTTGCGCCGGCCTTCGACGAGCAGGCCACTACGGCCGAGATGTTTGAGACTGGCGTGAAGGTCATCGATCTGATTCAGCCGTTTTTGAAAGGCGGCAAAATCGGCCTCTTCGGCGGCGCAGGCGTCGGTAAGACCGTCGTTATCATGGAGCTGATCAACAATGTCGCCAAGAACCACGGCGGATTTTCCGTGTTTGCCGGCGTGGGCGAGCGCACGCGCGAGGGCAACGATTTGTGGCTGGAGATGACGGAATCGGGCGTCATCAAACCCGGCGATCCGGCGCACTCGAAGGCCGCGCTAATTTATGGACAGATGACTGAGCCTCCTGGAGCGCGCTTGCGCGTGGCGCTCACCGGACTCACGGTCGCGGAATACTTCCGCGACGCCGAAGGTGCAGACACGCTGCTTTTCATCGATAATATTTTTCGTTTCACCCAGGCTGGCTCGGAAGTTTCCGCGCTGCTGGGACGCATGCCGAGCGCCGTCGGCTACCAGCCTAACCTGGCAACCGAAATGGGTGAGCTGCAGGAGCGGATTACCTCCACGAAAAAAGGTTCGGTCACTTCCGTGCAGGCGATCTATGTTCCGGCCGACGACTTAACCGATCCCGCGCCCGCTACAACCTTCGCTCACCTCGATGCAACCACCGTGCTTTCCCGCGCGCTGACAGAGATTGGAATCTATCCCGCGGTCGATCCGCTGGCTTCAACGTCGCGCATTCTTGACGCTCGCATCGTGGGCCAGGAACATTACGACGTTGCCCAGTCGGTGAAGAAGACGCTGCAGACCTACAAAGATCTGCAGGACATCATTGCCATTCTCGGCATCGACGAATTGAGCGAAGACCAGAAACTCACCGTGGCGCGGGCGCGAAAGATTCAGCGCTTCCTCTCGCAGCCGTTCCATGTGGCCGAACAATTCACCGGCGCTCCCGGACGCTACGTAAAAATCGCTGATACGGTAAAGGGCTTCAAGGCGATCGTCGAGGGCAAGTATGACGACATTCCCGAGCAGGCGTTTTACATGAAGGGCCCAATCGAAGAAGTGCTACAGGCGGCCGAGAAGATGAAGCAAGCCGCGTAGGAAACGTCGTTGGTCGTTCGTCGTTGGCACAAGTGCTAGCGGAGAACGGTTAGCGACCAACGACCAACGACTAATGGCAGATTCATTCCAACTCGAAATCGTGACGCCGGAAAAGAAAGTGGTCGACACGGCGGCGACGGAAGCGCAAATTCCCGGCAAGAACGGATATCTGGGAATTCTGCCGGGACATGCGCCGCTGATTACTGAGTTGGCCGTCGGCGAGGTGAAGTATCACTCCGGCGGCGACGAACACCGCCTGGCCGTCGCCTGGGGATTCGCCGAAGTGCTGCCCGATAAAGTAACCATTCTCGCGGAAGCCGCAGAGCGCCCATCCGAGATAGATGTAGAGCGTGCCCGCAAAGCCAAAGACCGCGCCGAGCAGCGCCTCACCAGTGGAAACACGGATGTCGATGTGGAACGTGCTCTCAATGCGATTCACAAGGCGGATACGCGGCTCGAAGTGGCAGGGAAGAATTCTTGACGCCGGGTCTTCGTAGCATCGTCGATCCTTCCAAGATTCTATGCTTGACGTTCCGCAACTCCCGCTCACCGAGCTTTTCGCCCTCCTCGCAGCTATTGCCTTTGCCGCCGGACTGAACGTCTACGTTACCGTGGCTGCTCTTGGTTTGTTCGCGCGTTTCGGAAATGTCCCATTGCCGCCTGCGTTGCTCTTATTGAAAACTTGGCCGATTATCGGTGCAAGCACGGCGCTGTTTGTAGTTGAATTTTTCGCCGACAAGATACCCGCCTTCGATTTGGTCTGGAATGCGCTTCACACGTTCGTGCGTGTGCCGGTCGCCGCCTTGCTGGCCTACGCCGCTACCCGGCAACTTACACCCGCGCAGCAACTGGTCGCCGCCGCTTTAGGCGCGGCCATCGCTCTCGCCGCGCACGGAGGCAAGACCGCGGTCCGTGCCGCCGTTACCCCATCCCCTGAGCCTTTCTCCAACATTACGCTGAGCTTGAGTGAAGACATCCTGGCCGCAGGCCTCATCTGGCTGGCCACGCGCCATCCGTACATGGCTGGGACCGTCGCTCTTTGTCTCGTCGCCATCATCGTCTTGCTGGCTCGCTTTGTGATTCGAGCTACTCTAGCGATTTGGAGAAGGATCTACGCGAAAAGAAGCAAGAAGGAACTCGAACAAAGAGGCAACCGGAATAGAGATTGAACTTTAAATAGAGAATCCGAGAGAAGACGGACGCAAAATAAATTCCCTACGGCACATTTACCGACTCCCGCGTCTCCGAAGGCACATACTTCACCGCCGCGGTTCGTTCTAATTTATCCCAGGCAAATCGTCGGCCTTCGAGCGCGCGCTTCAACGTCTTGAATAACACAATCGAAAATAATTGCCGGTAAGCGAAGCGCTGCAGCCAGACCTGGCTGAGCAGCCATATGTCTTCCTTGTCGTCAGGACGCCGGCGCTCAAGTGCAAATGCCAGGGCCGACGCCAGAAAATCAATCACCAAAAACGCAAAGAAGAATGCCAGCAACTTGTGAAAGCTGGCCGGATCGGCGGAATCAGGATGGAAGTGCTTCTGAATGAAGTACCAGATCGCGCCCACCGCGAACATAATGTCAATGAGCGGCGAAACCAGCGGCAGCAGAATCTGAAAAATCACAATATTTGGCAGCGCCACAAATCCCAGAGCGCCTTTGCGTGCGAATACTCCGCTGTGTTTATAAACCGACTGCAGGATTCCAAATGACCAGCGAAAACGCTGGCGCATCAAGCCATTCGCGTTGGTTGGCGCTTCGGTGTAGGCCAATGCCATGTCTTCGTACTCGACTCGATAACCTTTACGCAACAACGCCATGGTTAGATCGGCATCTTCGGCGACGGTGTCAAGCTGATAGCCGCCAACTTCACGGACGGCCGAAACCCGCCATGCCCCGATCGCTCCAGGCACCACGCTGACCGCTCCCAGAACATCCAGCGCGCGCCGCTCGAAGTTCTGGCTTGTGATGTATTCAAGGGCCTGCCAGCGCGTCCACAGGTTCACTCGATTCCCAACCTTGGCGTTGCCGGCAATGGCGCCCACCTTCGGGTTGATGAAATGCGGCACCAGCCGCGAGATCGCATCATTCGCAATGATCGTATCCGCGTCGATGCCGATAAAAAGCTCGGCATCTTCAATATGCTCGATGCCATAATTCAGCGCCGCGGCTTTGCCCGCGTTGCGCTTGGTCAAAATCAGAACTCTTCCCGCACCTTCTTCTTTAGCAAACGCATCCCGCGCAACCTGCAGCGTGCGGTCCTTCGAACCGTCGTCGATCACAATCACACGCAAGTGGCGGTAAGTGGAGTTCAGTGCTGCTCGTACCGTCCGTTCGATGACCTTTTCTTCGTTGAACGCGGGAATTAGAACCGCGACTTTCGGCTGGTACGATGCGACCTCGGCCGGCCTGCCAAAAATCTTTTCCTGCAATCGGTCATAAACCGCCGCGGTCCCAATGAACAACAGCCGCCCCGTCATGAGCAGATCACCAATGAAGAAAATCCAGGTGATGGCCATTACCATAGCGTCGAAGAGCCAGAACCCCAATCGGTCGAAACGGGCAGCCCAGCGCTGGCCCGTGGGCAGCGGAGCCATAACCTGAGCCCGCGTTTCTCCGATCAAGTCGCAAACCGGCACAACTTGCAATCCCCGCGCCCGAATGCCCTCAATAATCGCTGGCAGGGCGCGCACCGTTTCTGCGCGATTTCCGCCCCCATCATGTAAAAGCACGATATTGCCGCATCGCAGATCATTCACATTGCAAGGCGGCAGGTGAGCCAGCACGTAAGAGGAAATTTCCTCGGCAGTGTGTCGGCGCGTCGTCCCATTTCCCGCCGGTACCTTATCGCTCCAGTCATTGGGATCGATCCGATTGCCCACCGTGATATAGCCCAAATCTTGCGCGAATTCGAGTGGGCGCACCTGATCGGCGGTGTCGGGCTCCTCGTCGATGGCATAAGGCGGCCGCATCAGAGTCACGCGAACTCCCAGCAGGCTGGCGAAAAGCCGTTCCGTGAGATTCAGTTCCACCTTCATGTAAGTCGACGAAATGCTGCTCACATCGGGATGGGTAAACGTATGGTTACCGATCGTGTTGCCCTCGTCGTATATACGTTTGGCCAGACTGGAAAATTTATCCGCCTGAATGCCGATCAGGAAGAATGTGGCTTGCGCGTGCTCCCGCTTGAGCACGTCTAGAATTTCAGGTGTCCAATCGGGATCGGGTCCGTCGTCGAAAGTAAGAGCAACCTTGTGTGGACTGTAGCCGTAACGGCCGACCCGGTAAGGCTCGGGCAATGAGTTAAAGTTTTCGTCGGTGATCAGCTTGCTTGTGGGATCAATGGTCAGATCGCGCGTGCCCGGAGTCGGGCGATCCTCGATGCGCAGAATTTCGCCCTGGCCTTCCATGTCTACATCCTGGCCGGGCGGCACGTCGCGCAACTTGTCGGCCGCCGCCGGATCGCCGGGCACGTCCCAAACACGCCACAACGTGCGATCTTCGCTGCCCAGCCGCCACAAAGCGAATGTCTGGATACCCAGGCTTTGTGCGGCGCGCATGTGATTTAACGCGGTCACCGCATCGAGAAACCACACATCGTGCTGATGGCTCTGCTCGTCCAAATAGCTGAAGTGCGGATTGAGCGCATCGTCATCGAAAGTTACATCTACTTCGGAATCGCGTGCCGCCAGCCACGCTTCCTGTACTGAGACACTATGATCTTTGGCATCCGCAGGCAGATTGCCCTTCTTGGGTTTCAGAACCCAGTCGTAGCCGTAATTTGCGATCGCGCAAATAATCTTCTCCCGCGGGATCGCATTCACTGCAAACTTCAAGTTATCGACAAACCAATCCTGACCAGCAACCGGCCCTGACTTCCCACCGGGATAGTGTTCGTCGTAGTTCATGACGACCACTCCGTCCGCGGGCGCGGAGATCGCCGCGTAGTCGAACTCGGTATTATGCGCAGGCACGCTTACGTAGAGCTTCATCCCGCGCGCGTGCAAATCGGCCGAAAGCTCGTTCAGCAGCGCGACATATCCCGCTTGCCCGCTTTGCGGGAAAGCCTCAAAATCCACCATCAGTCCCCGGAAGTGATCCGTCGAAAGAAACATGCCGACCTGCTTGCGGAATCGCGCGCGCGCCTCAGGATCGTTCAGGAAGCCCGTGATGCCCTGTACCCAATCCGTGCCGTCGAAGTTATTCACCATGGGGAAAACTTCCATGGCCGGGTCATCGGATTTAAGAAATGGCATCACGCGGTCATCAACCGGCCGCGCGTGATTGTTTTGCACTACGTCGAAGAATTTGTTCGTCTGGTCGTCGACCGCCTGCAGGCGGCCATCGGGAGTGAGCACGTGCAGCCAGTCGGGATAAAGCAGATCGATTTGGCGCGCGTACTCCCGCAGAGAAGAGAAACTGGCTGCGTCCCATGGAACATAAAACGCGGCGCGAATGCCTTCTTCCTGATTCAGTTTTACTTCAGAAGCCGCGAGCTTTGACCGGCGGTGGGAACGGCTGGCTACTTTTTTCAGGTGCTCGCGGTATTTTTCTTTTTCGTTTTCTTTCAGAGCTTTAAAAGCCCGTTTTTGCGGAGAAAAAAACAGTTCAGGCAAGTGCTCGTCGCGTAAGGTCGTGTACACAAAAAATGTGAGCAACGCTGAGAGCGTGAGCACCAGCGCGTCCACCAGGCGCCGCAAGCGCTTCCAGCGAGCGCGGCGCGGATCATAAAAGACTGGTTCGGCCATGAAAGGGTAATCGTTTATCGTATGCCGCTGTCGGCAGACGGTCAATTCTCAGGCTACCGCCGAAAATTAAGGCTAGAACAGGGCGAAGGCTAAACTTCTTGGTCAGTTGGATGCATTTTCCCGCGCGCAGGATGACCGCAAACGCGTATATTCTCATCGTGCTTGGACTGGTGCGGAGGAGCGCTCGTTTCTTTCTTATAGCGAGCTTGGCGGGTTTGGAACCGCGATTGCTTTTCGTTCTCCGCTTTCCCGGAATCGTGGACGATTCCCGGCTCTATGCCAACATCGCTCTGAACTGGCTGCAGCACGGCGTTTATGGCATTACTAACTCCGGCAAGATTGTCCCTACGCTGTCGCGCCTGCCCGGTTATCCGGCGTTCCTTGCCGCTATTTTTGCCATCTTCGGAGCAAATAACTTTCGCGCTGTTTTGCTGATTGAGGTTCTGTTCGATCTTGGTACTTGCTTTCTTATCGGCGATATGGCCCGCCGCATGTTCAGCGATCGCGCGGCGAAGGCCGCGTTTCTGCTCGCGGCGTTGTGCCCATTCTTGGCCAATTATGCGGCAGCCGCGCTCACCGAGAGCTTAGAGATATTTTTTACGGCTCTGGCGCTGAATTTCGCCTTGCGCGGCCTTTATCAGCTTCGCGACACAACCGGCTCCGGATCGAAGTCAGGCGCTAGTGCATGGCTTGGCTGCGGCCTCTCGATAGGGGCATGCATCTTGTTGCGGCCCGATGGTGGAATTTTGCTCGTCTCGATTGCAGCCTGTTTGTTTTACGCCCTGCTACGTCGGATTGTAGAAAGTCGAACGAAAGAATTTCTTTCTGCTTCTTGGCGAGGTGCTGCTCGGTTGTTTATCCCCGCAGTGCTTCTGTTCTTCGGCGCTCTAGCGCCGCTAATCCCGTGGACCGTCCGCAATCTGCATACGCTTCACCGGTTCGAACCGCTCGCTCCGCGCTATGCCAACGACTCCGATGAACCGCTCATGCCAGGTTTCAACCGCTGGACGAAAACGTGGATTGCCGAGTACGTATCGGTCGAGGAGATCTATTGGAACGTGCCCGGCGATAGCATCAACCTCGATCAATTACCCAGCCGCGCCTTCGATTCACCCCAACAACGGGAAGAAACCGCGCAACTTTTCGCCGAATACAACCAGGACCGTGACATCACACCCGAACTCGATGCGCGCTTTGCCTCCCTGGCCGCCGAGCGCATTCGCGATTCACCCGCGCGCTATTACATCTGGCTTCCCGCGCTGCGAATTACGGACATGTGGCTGCGTCCGCGAACCGCGTTGCTGCCCTCCGACCCGCGCTGGTGGGAGTTCAACGATGCTGCTCCCTGGCTTGCAGTCAGCATCGTGTTCGGCTTGGTGAATCTGTTTTATGTGGGTGCCGCGCTCTTCGGATTTCTGCGCTCGCGCCAAGTCCTCGGTGTCGGGTTATTGTTTCTCTTCGTCGCCCTGCGCTCTCTTTTTTTGGGAACGCTGGAGAATCCCGAGCCCCGCTATACGCTCGAATGCTATCCCGTGGTCATAGTCGCCGCCGCGGCTCTGTTTATGCATAAATCGAATCGCATCCATCGAAAACCCGCATAAACAGTTTTCAAAATACGGTTCGCCGTATGTGAAACGGCGTATTAAAACGTATGATGACCGCCGAACACGCCGGATCCGCTGAAAATTCAGCTTGAATGTTGTGGCCTGCTAGTTGCACAATAGCGCCCCATCAGGTCCCAAGGGCTCTCGCCGTCTCATTGTCTCCTGGGAAAGCATTCGCAAGCCAAGCGTCCGTTTGAGGGAGAGACTCACTATGCCTCGCAACTCACGTGTATCTGCTCTGCTGCTCCTGTTGATTTTCGCCGGCACCCAGCTCATTCCTAACTTTGCGATTCCTTCGGCCACGGCGCAGTCGGCGACCTCATCCTTGCGCGGAACGGTCGCAGATTCCAAGGGGCTAGTAGTTCCCGGCGCCACCGTCACACTGAGCAACGGGGCCACCGGATTCTCCCGCACCACTCAGTCGAATGCAGAGGGAATCTATCATTTTCTCGAGGTTCCTCCCGCCAATTATGTGCTTAATGTGGCAGCGCCGGGATTTGCCAAGGTAAAACGCGACAACGTTCTGTTGCAGGTAAGCAACCCGGCCACGCTGAACATCACCTTGCAGGTGGCAGGCAGTTCGGTAACAGTCGAGGTCACGGGCGAGGCCCCGATGGTCAACACTACGGACGCAACTCTGGGGAATAACTTTGATGCCCGACAGTTGACCGATTTGCCTTCTGAGGGGCGCGATCCGGCGGCGATTTTGAGCCTGCAACCGGGCGTAACCTACATCGGTAATACTACGGACACTCAGCAGATGTCGGACAGCCGGGGAGGCGCGGTCAATGGAGCGCGCAGCGACCAGACCAATATCACACTCGATGGCTTAGATGACAACGACCAACTCGAAGGCTTTGCCTTTGAAGGAGCGATGCGCACGACGCTGGATTCTCTGCAGGAGTTCCGTGTAACCACCGGCAACTATGATGCCGATTCCGGCCGCTCTTCCGGTGCGCAGGTGAACCTTGTGACTAAGAGTGGCACGAACAAGGTTCATGGATCTGCCTATGAGTATTATCGCCCTTCCTTCACCGTGGCAAACGACTGGTTCAATAAGGAGGCAGAATTGGCGGCGGGACAGCCGAATGTCCCGGGACACATCTTACGCAACACGTTCGGCGGTACCGTTGGAGGCCCAATCAAGAAAGATCGCGCCTTCTTTTTCATTGCCTACGAGGGGCAGCGAACGGCCGATACCGAGCAGGTGACGCGCGAGGTGCCCACCCTGAGTTTGCGGGAAGGCTTTCTCAAGTACCTTTGCGATCCCGGGAGCGACCCCAATTGCAGCCCCAGCAACTCAAACATCAGTGTTACCCCTGGCGGCAGTACCTTCGCCGGATTTGATATCGCCACCCTGGCGCCGGCCCAAGTCACCGCGCTCGACCAAGGGTGTGCAGCGAACGGCACTTGCCCGCCGACTCCTGGCAACGCGGTTGGACCGGGGCCGAATGGTTTGGTTGTGAACATTAACGGGAGCGGCAACCCCGATGCGTTGTTTACAAAGTACCCGCTGCCTAACTCCAGCAGCGAAGGTGATCTGCTCAACACGGCTGCGTATACATTTCCCGGCGCTGATCCGGTAAAGCATGATACCTATATCGTCAAACTGGATTACAAAATCAACGCCAGCGGAACCCACTCTCTGTTCGTGCGTGGCAACCTGCAAAACGATCACGAATCGCAGCCGCCGCAATTTCCCGGTCAGCCCCCGTATGCTTTCCTCACCAATAACAGCAAGGGAATCGCTGCCGGCTACACAGCCCTGATAAGGAACAACCTGATCAATAATTTTCGTTACGGATTCATCCGCCAGGGTCTGGGTACGGGTGGGCTTAACAGTCAGGATTTTATTAATTTTCGTGGCCTTGATGACACGCAAGGTTTTGGCAGCCAGACCATTCTCACAAATGTTCCGGTGCACAATTTTATAGACGATGTGTCCTGGACCAAGGGCACACACACGATCCAATTCGGAGCTAATTGGAGGCTTATCCACAACAACCGGCAATCCAACGCCGACAATGTCTCGTTTGGACAGACGAATCTCTATTGGATGGATCCCTCCTTTATTGCCAACGAAGGAGTGAGCCTGGACCCTTCAATACTCGATGCCACTAACGGCGGATTCTATCCTGACGTTTCCAACGGTTTCGGGACGTCGTACAGCTTTGCGGCAATGGATGTCGCAGGAATCGTCAGCGAGGTCTTCACGGAGGCGAACCAGAACAAATTCGGCCAGCAAATCCCCAATGGCGCACTGGTTCCTCGCCACTTCCAGAATTTCGAAGGCGAGATGTACTTACAGGATAAATGGAGCGTCACTCCGCAGTTGGTGGTGACTTATGGCCTCCGTTACTCGCTGCTGCAGCCTCCCTTCGAGAACACTGGCAACCAGGTTGCGCCAACGGTTGACATGGATCAGTGGTTCAAAACCCGTGGACAGCAGGCCGCTTTAGGCAATGTGGTCCAACCTGATCTGACCTTCGGCCTTTCCGGGCAAGCTAATGGCGGGAAGCCCTATTGGGCCTGGGACTATAAAAATGTCGCACCTAGATTTGCTATTGCCTACTCGCCGCACGCTGGCAGCGGTTTCTGGCATACGATATTCGGCGATGCCGGAAAGAGTTCCATACGGGCAGGCTACGGCATTTATTTCGATCATTTCGGCGAAGGCGTAGTTAACACTTTTGACCGTAATGGCTCCTGGGGGTTGACTTCGACCTTTAGTAATCCTGCGGGCGTTGACACGGTCGACGACTCTCCCCGCTTCACCGGCTTGACTGGGCTCCCGGTTTTGGAGGCCACGGGTCTGGTTTCTCCCTCCCCGAGGGGCTTTCCTTATACACCACCTGCCAATCCCAATACATACGGTTTAGCCATCGCCTGGGGCATTGACGATCACTTGAAAACGCCGTATTCAGAGGTGGCTGACTTCTCCATTACTCGGGAATTTGCGCATAACGTTGTATTGGAGACCACATACACCGGTCGCTTCGGGCACCGGTTGCTGCAGGAAGTCGATCTGGCTCAGCCGCTCAATTTGGTCGATAAGAAGAGCCACATGTCCTACTTCCAGGCCGCACAGATATTTTCGAAGGCCGCGGCCAAAGGGGTCTCGGAGACAGATCCAAGTGTGACTAACATCCCCTACTGGCAAAATCTGTTTCCCCTCGCCGCAGGGGCCGCGGGAATATCAGGTTACGCGCCAAACATTCCCGCCTCTCCAACCGCCACCCAAAACATGTACGATCTGTACTATGAATTCGCCGGTAACGAAACCACAGCGCAAGAGATCGCGGATGTATTCTGCTTTCCGGCCTGCGCAGGTACGGCGGCGGGCGTAAATCAGTATGGATACGGGCCAGGGAGCGCCTATCGCTTCTATCAAGATCAATTTTCCTCTCTCTATGCCTGGCAGACCCGTAGCGCCAGCAACTACAACGCGCTACAAGTGACGGTCCGGCACGCTATGAGCGCAGGTTTGCAGTTCGACTTTAATTATGTGTATTCCAAATCGATCGACGTAAGTTCGAACGCCGAACGAGTGAACGGATTCGAAGCCGCAAGCGGCGTTGGCTACAATGATCAGGCAATTAATGCATGGTCTCCTGATTTGTGGCGGGCGCCTTCCGACTTTGATACAACCCACCAGATTAATTCCAACCTGCTCTGGGACATGCCTTACGGAAAAGGCCGCCGCTGGAGTTCGCCCAACCGGTTGGTCGATTCGGTTTTTGGAGGATGGGGGTTGAGCGGCTTGGGCCGGTGGACTAGCGGATTCCCATTTAGTGTGTCGGCTGGCACCGGATGGTCCACGAACTTCGAACTGGAAGGCACATCATTCCTGGTTGGACCAAAACCCAAAACCGGAGTGTTCAATGATTCCAGCGGCATCCCCAACGTTTTTAAGAACGCGCAGAGCATCCAGTGTTATTGTCCCTATCCTCCAACCGGCACAGGACCGATTCTGTTCCGCGATACTTATCCTGGGGAGGCTGGACAGAGGAATAACTTCCGCGGTCCAGGTTTTTTCGACATCGACGCAGGACTGAACAAGGTTTGGCCATTCGGCGAAGACAAGCAAATCAGGTTTGCCTGGGAGGTCTTCAATGTCACAAATTCCGTACGGTTTGATGTCGCCAATGCAGTGTCGGGAGGCAACGAAGACCTGGTCGATATCACCGGGTTCGGCAAATTTCAGCGAACGCTGAGCACGCCGAGAGTCATGCAGTTCTCCTTGCGTTTTGCTTTTTGAGTACGAGGGAGTTGCACTTAAATCTATACTGCCTACGCCAGTGGCGAGTCGCTCATCCTAAACCGCGTCCGCACGTGTTCGGAGATGAGTTCGATCGCCGGACGATTGGTCAGCGGATCACTCTGGGCAAGATAGCGCATCGCTTCTACCAGCAGGCGCTGGCCTTCGACGTAGCGAGGATCGGAAGATCGTTCTCTCTTGGTGGGACGACCCAGCTTGGGCGGGACGGTAATCGTAAAAACTTTGGCCATTACGATCTCGAATGAACTCTCAAGGGCAGTATAGCGCCCGCCAGTAATTTTCCAGCACGGATTCTGCGCTTTGAAATCAACCAGTTAACCTCTTGGCGAGACGAACTGAGTTTTCTTGTTGGTTTTCAGTTCAAATACGTCGTTGCCAATCTTTGCCGGTATTTTGATGTCCGAGTAGGTTGCGGTTCGCCAGTCCCCTTGCGTTTGCATGAACTTTTGTTGCAGAGAAACGCCGCGACTGAGGTCGATCCAAAGAAAAATCTTCGGAAAGGTACTACGCACCTTGTCGCTTTTCGGGATCAATTGCAATTTCGCCGTCGGTTTGCCATCGACGCTCTCCTGGCCCACGTAGGTCACATCGAACGACTTCACCAGGTCCTGCCCGCTGCCCCCGAAGCCAAGCACCAGATAGCTTTCAATCTCACCCCGGTTTGCTCCCGTCGAATATTCCATAACCTGATTAATATTCGGCTGGTAAACCTGTAGCTTTCCATTCTTGTAAAGCACGACCTTGTGGTCGGGTTGCTTTACTTCAGCCACCATTTCTATGTCGTCTGCCGACTTCCGGTAGTAAACTGTGCCGCTTTGCGTGTCAGTCTCCTGCACCACCCGTTGATATTGTCGCCAAACAAAGCTTGCTTCAGCTGTGTGGAAATTTGCCGCCATCGCATCCATTTTCTTCAGAACGCTATCCAGCGTCTGGGCTTGCGCGAGCGAACTCAGCACTATGAGCCCTACCACGCCGAGCGAAAGCATGCACGTTCGTTTCACTATTTTCGTTTCACCCACACGCGATACTCTTTCACTTGTCCACTGTTGTCGGAAATAGGCTCATATTTGATAATCGATACGTCACCCGAAATTGGTTCGATCACGCGCAGCAGTTGACTGCGAAGCGCAGATTCATCGCTCGCAGTAATCGTGGAAGCCTCGATTTGATAAACCAGCCCTCCCGCCCCGTCGGAACCGACCACTACTCCGCTAGGATGCTGGTTCAACGACCCGGGTTTGTCATCGAAGTTGATCACCCTCGGCGAGAAGAAGATGAAAATCAGAATGAGCGTGACCATGATGTCGTAATGCAGCGTGCCACGCTCATGCTGCCAAAAAATGTAGCTGCGAACTGTCGCCCAGGCGCCCTTGATTGGCAGGGACGGCGCTGTCGTTGAAGCGGTGCTGATCTCCACGCTTGGCAAGTCTAGTAACCGCTTCCTTTCTTCGCAATCATTAAGAACTTAGGCTTCACGCCGCGCAGTTTAGATGCCTCAAAACCACATTAAGCAATCGTGAGTCAGAAGCGTTTGGGCGTAATGCGGTCAGCTCCAATATACTCTCGCAACACCTCTGGAATCAGCACGGTACCGTCGGCCTGCTGATAATTCTCCACAATCGCGATCCACGTCCGGCCGACCGCCAGGCCGCTCCCGTTCAGAGTGTGTACAAATTCGGTCTTGTTTTTTCCTTCAGGACGATAACGTATATTCGCGCGCCGCGCCTGATACGCCTCGAAATTCGAGCACGACGAAATCTCTCGGAACAACTGCTGCCCCGGCAGCCAGACTTCAATGTCATATGTCTTTGCCGAAGATGCACTCATATCGCCGCTGCACAAAGCCATCACGCGATAGTGCAATCCAAGTTTCTGCAAAACCGTTTCGGCATTGCGAGTGAGCTTCTCGTGCTCTTCATACGAATTCTCTGGGCGCGAAAATTTTACCAGCTCAACTTTTTGAAACTGATGTTGCCGGATGATTCCGCGCACGTCTTTGCCGTACGATCCCGCCTCGCTGCGAAAACAGGGCGTGTACGCCGTCAATGAAATCGGCAGCCGACTCGCATCGAGAACTTCGTCACGATAGAGATTCGTCACAGGGACTTCGGCCGTCGGAATCAGCCACAAATCTTTTTCACCATACGGTACGCGGAAAAGGTCTGCGGCAAATTTCGGCAACTGCCCGGTCCCGTACATCGATTCTGAATTCACCAGGTAAGGCGGCAGAACCTCCGTGTATCCATGTTCGCTCGTGTGCAGGTCGAGCATAAAGTTCGCCAGCGCACGCTCCAGCTTCGCACCCAAATCCCAGTAGACGGCAAAACGGGCACCGCTCAATTTTACAGCGCGCTCCAGGTCGAGCACCCCCAGTTCGGCGCCCAGATCCCAATGCGCCTTGGGCGTGAAGTCAAATTTCGGCGGCGCGCCCCAGCGCCGAACTTCCACATTCTCTTCCGCGCCGTGCCCCACCGGAACACTGGAGTGCGGCATGTTCGGAATACCGGCCAGAATATCCCGTAACCGCGCATCCAGTTCGGCCGCCGCTTTTTCCCGCTCTTGAATCTGCTCCCGCAAATCCTTTGTCTCGGCGATTGCTGCGGTCGCGTCCTGCCCGCTCTTCTTCAGCTTGTTGATTTCTTCCGAGGCCCTGTTCCGCTGCGCCTTCATGGTCTCGGCTTCTGTGATGGCGTGCCGCCGCCGTGTATCTACCGCGCGAAAATCCCCCAGCACCGTGCCAGGATCGGTGCCGCGCCTCCGCAGCATCTCTTCCACTTGCGGCAAATTCTCGCGAACAAAATTCAAATCAAGCATAGGGACTAACTACTTTATCGGAAACAACCTTCGGAATGCACGCGTTGCTGCTCATATGAGAAAGTTCATGTGGAAAGGTTCATGTGGGGACAGCCGCCCTCGGCTGTCCAGTCGAGCGAAGCTCGAAGGCTTTCCCAGACCTCGGAGCTTTCGCCCACCCCGCCCTCCTGTGTACACTACCTTCGCAATGAGATTCTTCCCCCGTTCCATTGCTGCGCGCCGCTACCTTCTGCCGGCTGCTGAAAGACCGTGGCAATGACCGCCTCCTCCGCAACCGGCAAGCCTTCCCTCGACCTCAGCGTGAGCTTCGCCGGGGTCGAGCTCAAGAATCCCGTCATTGGCGCCAGCGGCACCTTCGGTTACGGCGTCGAGTTCGAGGACGTCGTTCATCTCGATAAACTTGGCGGCTTCGTTGTAAAAGGCCTTTCCCGCGAGCCAATGATCGGCAATCCTCCGCCCAGGCTCTGGGAGACTGCCGCCGGAATGCTGAATGCGATTGGCCTGCAGAACATCGGCGCAGCAGCATTTCTCACGGAGAAGCTGCCCAAACTGCAGCAGATCAAAAACATCGTGGTCATCGCCAATGTCTTCGGTTACACGCGCGAAGACTACGAAGCGGCGATCCAGATTCTCAACGAAGGTGAGGGTATTGCCGCTTACGAACTCAACGTCTCTTGCCCAAACACGGCCCATGGAGGCCTGCAATTCGGCTGCGATCCGCGGTCGCTCGATGAAGTTGTGACCACGGCAAAGCGGGTTGCGAGGCGTCCGTTGATCGTCAAACTCTCGCCCAACGTCACCAGTATCGCGCAAATGGCGCACATCGCGCAGGAAGCGGGCGCTGACGCCATCTCTCTGATTAACACCTTCGTTGCCATGGCGATCGATCCTCAGACTCGCAAGCCGCGCATTGCCAACATCACAGCCGGACTCTCCGGGCCGGCAATCAAGCCCATCGCGCTGCGCATGGTCTACGACGCGGCGGATGCGGTCAGCGTTCCCGTGATCGGCGTGGGCGGCATTTCAACCCCGGAAGATGTCGTGGAATTCATGCTGGCCGGCGCAACCGCCGTTCAGATCGGTACCGCCAGCTACTGGGATCCTTGCGCGACCGAGAAGATTGTCGATGGGCTACGGCGCTGGTGCGAGGACCACGACATCACGCGCCTAGCTGATTTGATTGGTGGATTGATCGTAGAGTAACTGAGAGTCTACCTTCCGCGCGTGTACCAGATCGATCCCGGCGACTTGTAATTAAGACCTTCACCCCACACTGCGTGTGTGTTCCCGAGATTGTCGATGGCCATCGAGAAATAATCGCCGAAGGGAAACTTGAAGCCGTCAGGCAGGATGTAGTCGTAGCCGCGTACCGGGCCGGAAAGCTGCGCCTCACTCGACCACGTTGCGCCACCGTTAATCGAACTGCGCTCAAATACGTTCCATAACGGAGCGTTGCGCGCGTCCATCCACGCGATACGCACATCTCCGGCTGCTCCCGCCGTGATCGCCGGGAAGCAGTGCTCAACTCCGTCATTAGCTTTCGAAACATCCGTCTTCGCGGACCAGCTTGCTCCTTCGCTGGTGGAAGAAGAGAAATAAATGCGCTCCGGACTGCCATTCGTCAGACCGGCATTCCACAACGCATAGATTGTTCCCGCCCCATCGGAGGCGAGCGAAACTTGTGCGCCCAGAAATTCTGCTTCACAGCTCTGCGCGGCGCATCCCGGAGGCGCGCTCGAACTATCCAGCAGAGCGGTGCTCCAAGTGCGTCCAGCATCCGTCGAGTGGCTCACGTTGATGCTCACCGGATGTGCATCCGTTTCCTGTTTCGCGTAGGCTGTCCACGAAAAATAAACTCGTCCATTCGCATCTACTGCGGCCCCGCCAGCGAGCGACCATCCTGGCGCCGCATCGGGATTCACCGTTACGGAAGAAAACGTTTGCGCGTAATCGTGAGACGCGGCCACAAAGAAATGCTCGTCGTGGTTGAACCCTACGTAGATATTTGCGCCACGCACGGCCAGCACTGGCTTGTCAGCATCTTCGTTCGACCGCTCTGCCATGGCGAAATACCAGGAGCTGCCAAAATCTTGCGACCGTGCGACCATTACATCCCGCTTATTATCCTGTAGCCACGATACATACACTGTTTGCTTGTCAACCGGATCAACCACGATCTGCGGATCAAACTGACCGGTAGAAGAAACCAGCAACGGTTTCGGAGCCTGCCACGAGTTCCCGTTATCGTCGCTCACCACGAGCGACATGGTCGGGATTGTGCAGATGGGGCATCCGTTCACCGGCCCATATTGTGGAAAGAGGATATATATATGGCCGTGGGCATCCGCTGCCATCGCAGGCTCCCACTGGTCGCCGAGGGCATAGCCCATACGGCGCTGAGCGGCAAACCCTGGGACGCCGGACGCTGTCTGCGCCATGGTCGCCGGTGCAACGGCCGCTGCACACAGCACCGCGATAGCGAGCTTGAGCGCAATTCTGGCGAGGCTGGCTTTTAAATCCACGGTTCTCCTGGGGGAGTCTCTTACAATAGACCTTGCCGAACTTTATCCCGAATCCTTAGAAGCGTCAAATGCTCAAAAGGTACATACACCGGCGCGGAGACGTGACTTTCTAGCGAATTCGTCATCTAATAGAAGCGCTTGAGGATACAGGATTATTTAGGCAGAGCCGTTGTCTGAAGCAATTGCCAGCAGGGCAACGGCAAGAGGAAAAGGGGGCGTCTGGTAATGGAGAAAGCCACATTTGCAGCAGGATGTTTCTGGGGAGTCGAAGCTACATTCCGGCAGCTACCCGGCGTAGCCTCCACGCGAGTCGGCTACACGGGCGGAGCCACGGATAACCCTACGTATGAGGAAGTTTGCACCGACCGAACCGGCCATGCGGAAGCCGTGGAAGTGGAATTCGATCCGGCCAAAATCAAATATGCCGACCTGCTGAAAGTGTTTTGGGAGAACCACGATCCCACGCAGCTCAACCGCCAGGGGCCGGATTGGGGCACGCAATACCGTTCTGCTATCTTCTTTCACAGCCCCGAACAGCAGGCTACCGCCCAAGCGTCAAAAGAAACGCTGGAGAAGGCCCATCGCTACTCCAAGCCGATCGTTACCCAGATCGTTCCCGCAGTGGCATTCTTTCCTGCGGAGGACTATCACCAGCAATATCTGGAAAAGTGTGGCATGGCCAGTTGCCACATCAAGGCGTAAATACAATTGGAGGAAGCAGTTGCGGTCGCTCTAAGTGCAACTGCTTCTGACCGGTGCCATACTCCAGCACGGCTCATTTTGGCATCCCAACCAGGGCAGCGCCAGCCGTTCTCCCCCGAGCCGCAGCACGCGGAATGCCGCTTCCTGCGGCCCGAGCCACTCGATCCTGTGCATAACAGCACACGACAATTACACAACTTTCATCCTCGCGTAACATTCGTTCCCTAATATGACTAGGCCGCAATACACGACTCTCGCTGTCCATTCGGGAAAGGAAAAAACATGCGTCAACTGTGGGCCGTATTTCTAACTGCCATTATGGTTACCGCGCCAGGAATAATTCCGGTAGCCAACGCCGCAACCGTCAAAACAGCCACTCCGATTCAGCACATTGTGATCATTTTTGGGGAGAACCAGTCGTTCGATCACTATTTCGGAACCTATCCAAACGCGCTCAATCCGAGTGGCGAACCGACTTTCAACGCGCTTCCGAACACGCCCACCGTTAACGGCCTAAGTAACTTCCTGCTGACCCGAAACCCCAACCTCAACCCAGCCAATGGAGCCGGCGCGGCGAATCCCTTCCGCTTGGATCGCTCGCAAGCCTTTACCCAAGATATGAGTCACGACTACATGCCGGAACAACAAGCCTCCGACGGCGGTGCGATGGATTTATTCCCGGAGTACACGGGCTACCCAGGTCCTCCACCCGATCAACTCGGCAAGCAACCCGTGCTGACGACCGGTCTGGTAATGGGTTACTTTGACGGTAACTCGACGACCGCCTTGTGGAACTATGCCCAGCACTTCGCGATGAGCGACAACTCTTACAGCACCGACTTTGGCCCTTCCACGGTGGGAGCGATTAATCTGATTTCCGGCCAGACCAACGACGTCGCAAAATACACCGGTGGCACGGGCGCGTATATCGGCGACGGGAACGGCGGATTAACGGTAATCGGCGATCCTGATCCTTACGGCGATGTGTGTTCCGGTTCAGAAACGACGCAGATGGCTGGGAGAAACATTGGCGATCTCCTCAACGCCGCCGGGATCACCTGGGGATGGTTTGCCGGAGGATTTAACCTGAGTATCGTAAATTCAAACGGCACCACCGGATGCAACCGCGCGTCGAGTTCCCCCATTATTACTGCGGGACCGCAGGGGGATTATGTCCCGCATCACACTCCGTTCCAGTATTACGCTTCGACTTCGAATCCAACGCATGCTCGCCCCAAATCGCTGCAGAGCATCGGTTACTCTCGCGATGCTGCCAATCACGATTATGATGTCGATGACTTCTTTAACGCGGTTTCTGCCGGCAATTTCCCCGCAGTAAGCTTCCTGAAAGCCATCGCCATTCAAGACGCCCATCCGGGAAACTCCGATCCTTTGGACGAGCAGGCATTCGTGGTGAAGGTCGCCAATTTCCTGCAACAACAGCCGGAATGGCCGAACACCGCCCTGATCGTGCTGTATGACGATTCCGACGGCTGGTACGATCATCAACTCGGCACCATCGTAAATGGGTCAAACACCTCTGCCGATGCTCTCAGTGCACCCGGCGCCTGCGGTAGCGGTGCCAACGCGCTACCCGGCGTTAATCCAGCCACTACGCATGCGCAAGGCCGCTGCGGCTATGGTCCGCGGCAACCGCTCCTCGTGATCTCTCCTTGGGCGCAGCACAACTTCGTTGATCACTCAGTCACAGACCAAACCTCGGTTATCCGCTTCATCGAGGACAATTGGCTCGGCGGTCAACGAATCGGGCAAGGTTCCTATGATGGACTGGCAGACTCGATCAGTTCACTGTTTGATTTCAGCCAGACCATCAGCACCGTGCCGTACATCCTCAGTCCAACCACCGGCGAACCCGTAGACTAAGACCACCTCAGCACTGTGAGATAAGGGTTAACGATAACGGCAAGGCGGGTGGAGCGCTCCCACTGCCTTGCCGTTGTTGTATGCTCGGTACGCGAAAAGTTACCTCATGATTACGCGACGGAAGTTTCTGCAACGGTCGGGGCTGCTGGCGGCAACTCTGTCGGCGGGTAAACGAGGGCTGTTGACCGCGACGACGCATCAGGCGGCCATTATGCCTGTGGCGCTCGACGTCAATACTCTGGCACAATTTGTGGATCCCCTTCCGATTCCGGAAGGTGCGCAACGCCACGGGCTTCGATCCAGCCCTACCGATCCAAAAAGACGTGTTCCGTTCTACCGCGTGCAAGCCCAGGCAATCGCCAGCAGAGTTCACCGCGATCTGAAGCCCACCAGATTCTGGAGCTTCGGACCCTCGGCACCCGGTCCCACATTCGAGACACGCTCCGGCGAACCCCTGCTCGTCGAGTGGGTAAACTCGCTGCCCAACGAACATTTTCTGCCGATTGACCACAGCATTCATGGAGCCGAGGCCGACAAGCCCGCAGTCCGCACCGTCGTCCACTTGCACGGGGCCAAAACAGGACCAGAAAGCGACGGGTATCCGGAAGACTGGATTATCCCGGGCAAGTCGTCGCTCTATTACTATCCGAACGAACAAGACGCGGCCATGCTCTGGTATCACGATCATGCACTGGGCATCAATCGCCTGAATGTTTATGCAGGACTGTTGGGGGCGTTCTTCATCCGGGACAACGTCGAGGATGCGCTCAATCTGCCCAAGGGCAAATGTGAGTTGCCACTCATTCTTTATGACCGCCTGCTGACGCGGGATGGCCAGCTTATCTACCCGACCTCGGGAATCCCGGAGGCACCCTGGGTTCCGGAGGTCTTCGGCAACGCCATTCTGGTCAACGGGAAACTCTTTCCGTATCTGGAGGTAGAGCCGAGAAGGTATCGCTTGCGTGTGCTGAACGGTTCCAACGCCCGCACCTATCATTTAGCGTTTGCCAACGATGCTCCGTTTCACCAAATAGGGACCGACCAGGGATTGTTGGCTGCTCCGGCTCCCCTTAGCGAGATCGACATTGCGCCGGCTGAACGCGCCGATCTCATCGTGGATTTCAGCGAGCATCGGGGCGCGCAAATTACTCTTAAGAGCGATGCTTTCACTGTTATGCAGTTTCGCGTCTCTACGACAAAGGTGACAGAGACGAGTTCGTTACCTGCCTTACTGCGGCCGGTGCCGAGAATCCCGGAATCGCAAGCTGTGCGAACTCGGCTGCTAACCCTCGACGAGTATGTCAACAAGGCGGGCAATTCCGCCATGCTGCTGCTGAACGCTTCCCATTGGAAAATGCCGATCACGGAAAAACCGGTGCTGGGATCCACGGAGATTTGGACGCTGATCAATCCAACCAACGACACTCATCCCATTCACTTGCATCTGGTGCGTTTTCAGATACTCGATCGGCAGAACTACGAACCATGGTTGTTCCAAGCCAAGCGCCAGTTGCGCTTCACGGGAGCGCCGCAGCCTCCAAACCCAGGTGAGGCTGGCTGGAAGGACACACTACAAGCTTATTCCCACATGGTCACGCGCATCATCGTGCCGTTCGAAGGATTTACCGGACGCTATGTTTGGCACTGCCATATCCTCGAGCATGAGGACAATGAAATGATGCGTCCCTACGAGGTAGTCTCGGCAGGCTGAGGAAACCAACCCCTGAGATTTTCGTGAACCTTCTGGCCCAGGAAGCTTTCGTTCGGCCGCTCAAAGGCGTCAGTTGGCCCAGAGAGCCCCAGCTGTCCAATTCCTCGGCCGCAAATTATTTATACGAAATTCATCGTTTTCGCGAGAGAAATTCGTGCCAGCCGGGTTCTATGGTTGGTCGGCAACTTGTCATTGGGAGAAGATGGCTATGGCCGGGAAGCCTTTGAAATTGAGCTCGCGAGAGCAGCAAATCGCTGACCTCCTGCTGCAGGGCTGCGATAACGCAGAAATGGCGAAACTGCTCAAGATGAAACGGCGCACCGTGAAAGCATATATGAATCGCCTTTTCCGCCGATTCGAAATCAAAGACGGTATCAAGCGGGTCAAACTGGCGACGCTCTTGTATCGCAGGTTTCATTCCGGCGCCAACTCCGAGGCAAGTGGGTTTGCCGCTATCGGGCAAGGTATGCCCTTGAATTCTTCTTTGAGTGCGGGCCCCCCGGTCGCTCCCGTGAAATGGCAAAGGCCTAGCGTGGAGCCGCCGACCACCCGCGATGCAAATCCCAACCTGAATGTACGCCTGACAGCGTAATCGGCCTACTAAGCGGCCGCAGGTTGCCGCGGGCCGAAGAAGAATAGCAGAATAAAGCTGGCCACGTAATAGGGAGCCGATTGTAGAAGGCTGCAACCGGTGAACTGAAGCACCAGGCCGAATAGTGCCAACGCCTCACATAAGGCGTAGGTCGCAATATATCCGCTTTTCCAGTGGTTCAGAGTGAGCGAATCATCCGGGTGCGATACCAGCTCTTCTGCCGAGCGCAAAACCAACGTGCGCCGCACCACGAAGATGGCGCCCACAATCGCTACTCCCGCCGTTGTAAAAAAATAACTCAACGAGGGATTCGCGGCGCGGGCTTTCGAACCCAGGAATTCACCTACCGCAGCGTAGATCAATATGCTGCCCAGCATCGCCCATTGAATTGTACGTAACGTGCGGAGAGTACCCTGCATTGCATCTATTTTCCTGCAATGAACTGTGAATCTTGGACATTTCTTTCGGGCGGAATACTCTTTGGTAATGGGCCTTCTGGAGAAAGACTTGCGGGCAATGCCCCTTGGTTTATGTTCCGGTGATTTTTACCCGGATTTCTTCCGGCAGGCGCTCACGGATTTCCGGGGGCAGCCGGTCGTGTACCAGTCGTGCGCCCTGTTTTGCGGCATCCAGGACCGTGACTGGCGCGGGGGTAGCCACGGCGACGACCAGCCAGATCAGCGCCGATAACGCAAAGCCCGCCAGAGCTGCAATCTCCAGCCAAAATGCATGTCTTGGCCCAAAGTGCCGGATGACGCCAAAAGCCAGCAGAAACACTCCGCCGGAAACCGACGCCAAGGCGATCAGCCCTACATCAATCATCCGGTGTATGCGTTGCCGGCTGCGGCAGCGTTCACAGGCCACAAAGTGGCTTTCATAGTCGCCGCGCATCTCCAGCGCCAGACCGGAAATGTCGTACCGCCAGCCCGCCAGAATTTTGCCAACAATCGGATCGACGCACTGCTGACTCATAGGTACTGCGGACTCATAAAGAGCTTATGGCGCGGCTTACAACTGCTGCTTCACAACCGAATGGCCGGCAAAACCTCCGACTGCGTTGCTACCATCACCCGGTTCTGAAACAACCCGCCGCGCTCGGCCAGCGCTTTTTCCGCTTCTCTCCTCGCTATCTCTGGGTGGTTGTTCTGCTCAGAGAGATGCGCCAGCACCACAAACGCTGCACTATTATCATAGTCTCCGGTAAAGAAATCCGCGAGTTTGGCGTTCGAGAGATGCCCCACATTGCTGGCCACGCGTTGTTTCACCGACCAGGGATACGGGCCGCCGCGCAGCATCTCGACATCGTGGTTCGATTCCATCACCAAAATATCGGAGCCGCGCAAGTGGTCGCGCACGTTCGCCGGCAGGTAGCCGAGATCGGTGGCGAAGCTGACCTTGATGCCCTCGGCGCGAAAGGTAAATCCCACCGGATCGGCTGCGTCGTGCGGAACGGTGAAGGGTTTCACCTCGATATCGCCGATTTGAAAGCGGTGGCCCGACTCGAATTTCTCCAACCTCTCGATCTGCGGCCGCGCGCCATTGATCACGCGCAAACCCCTTGCCCAGGCGGTGTGCGTTGCCGCCGTCATGAAGACCGGAATTTTTAACTTTTTTGCCAGCGTTGCCAGCCCGTAAATGTGGTCGGAGTGTTCGTGCGTAACCAGGATCGCCGAGAGCCGATGCGGATCTTCACCCAGCAACTTCATGCGCTTGAAGGTTCCGCGGCAGGAGATTCCGGCGTCCAGCAGGATCCTGGTTTGCGTGCTTGACACCAATGCACAGTTCCCCCGGCTGCCGCTCGCCAGCATCGACACCCTTACGCACATGCCTGCAGCATACGTGACCCTTCTGTGGATTTGGGAGTGTCTTTTGAGTTATCCGGCACCTTCGAACAGTACTGAGTTCCGAGTTGCGTGATCAGTGGTCCGTGATCAGTGGGCATTGTCATTTTTTGAGGTCAGGTTTTTACTGGCCACGAGCCACTAACCCCTGGCCACTGCCTCACTTCCCCTGCCAGAGATTATCGATGACCCGCCGCATCACTGCTCCCCCATAGGCCCCGGCAATGCCCGGTAGCACCGTAAGAAAGCCGCCATAAATCTGTGCTCGGTCAGCTTTTATGTCCTTCGCGAGATATGAAGCCAGTTCGGTCAATGGAATAAAAACCACCACCGCAATCACCCACCGCCATGGCCGGCGCGGGCGCAGCGTTCCCAGCAACATGCAGGCAGCCAACACCAGCAACGCCGTAAGCAGCAGGTCATTGACGGCCACATCGGCCCACCCCGTAGCGACTCCGCAAAATGCCGCAAGAAGATAGGCCCACCAGTCCCCTCCGCCTTTCGCCGATACCATCTCCATGGTCAAGCAAGCCTTTCAATCGCCCGAAAACCCGCAAACAGGAGTCCGGGGGGGAAGAACCGCAGGAGAACTCGCCGATGCAAGACACTCTTTAGCGTCCTTCGCGGGTAAGCTTTCCCCGGCTCTTACCTCGACCCAGTGCTCCGCCAATCGAGGACGAGCCACCAGTAATTCAATACCTGTAAAATCCCTGCCCGCTCTTTCTTCCCAACCATCCTGCATCCACCATCTTGATTAAAAGCGGACAGGGCCGGTATTTCGGGTCGCCCAGCCCTTCCTGCATGACGCGCATAATATCCAGGCAAACATCCAGCCCAATAAAATCGGCCAGGGTCAGCGGTCCCATGGGATGATTCATTCCCAGCTTGAAAACTTCATCAATCGCCTCCGAAGCAGCCACGCCTTCCATCACCGCATAAATCGCTTCGTTGATCAGCGGCATCAGCACTCGGTTCGAAACAAATCCTGGCGCATCGTTCACTTCCACCGGAGTCTTCTCGAGCTTTAGGGCCAAATCGCGGGTTTGCGAAAATGTTTCCGCCGATGTTTCCAGCCCACGAATCACCTCCACCAGCTTCATCACCGGCACAGGATTAAAGAAGTGCATGCCAATCACTTTATCGGGCCGCTTGGTCAGTGCCGCCAGCTTGGTGATCGAAATTGATGAAGTATTCGAGGCGAGAATCACTTCCGGCCGCGCCAGCCGGTCGAGATCGCGAAAAATTTCCGCCTTGATCTCTATCTTCTCCGTCGCCGCCTCCACAATAAAATCGCACTCCGCCAACTTTGCGCGATCAGTGACTGGCTCGATCCTCTTCAGCGCGGAATCCTTGTCCTCCGCCGAGATTTTGCCCTTGGCAACCTCCCGCTCCAGATTCTTCGAAATCGCCGCCAGACCGCGCTCCAAAAAACGCTGCTCTACATCGCACAACACCACGGAGTATCCGCTGCGCGCAAACACATGAGCGATGCCATTGCCCATCGTGCCCGCGCCGACAACTCCGACTACCTTTATGTGCATAACTCGCCTCGATGAAAACCTTCGAGTGTAGCATGTGGGGACAGCCGCCCCGGCTGTCCAGTCGAGCGAAGCTCGACGGCCATCAACCCACCCAGCCAGTGTAAAATAACGAAGTACCCTTTTTCGAAAGGAAATCCCCCCATGGCAACGCTAGAAGCTCCCGTCCGGCCGCGCACCATTGCGCATCAAGGCCCATTCATCAACGAGCCATTTTATGATTTTCGCCACGAAGAAAACGCCCGCAAGATGCGCGCCGCTATAGAGCGTGTTCGCGGACAGCTCGGCCGCGAATACGACCTTATCGTCGGAGGCCAGCGCGTTAAGACCGCCGATAAAATCAAATCGCTGAATCCATCGCGTCCCTCCCAGGTGGTCGGAATTCATCAAAAGGCTGGAAAAGAGCATGTCGAGCCAGCGATCCAAGCGGCACTGAAGGCATTCGAATCCTGGAAGAACACTTCGGTCGAACAACGTACCAGCCTGCTATTTCGCACCGCCGACCTGCTGCGCCAGCGCAAAATGGACTTCATGGCCTGGCTCGTCTTCGAAGTCAGCAAAAACTGGAGCGAAGCCGACGCCGACGTCTCTGAGACCATTGACTTCTGCGAATTTTATGCTCGCGAAGCTCTGCGGCTCGCGAAAGCCGAAACCCCGGTGCAGCTTCCCGGCGAGCGCGACTCGCTCATGTATATCCCGCTGGGCGTAGGTGCGGTAATTCCTCCCTGGAATTTTCCCTGCGCCATCATGGCGGGCATGACTGTTGCCTCGATTGTCAGCGGCAACACGGTCATTCTCAAGCCATCGAGTGATTCGCCGACCATCGCCGCAAAATTCGTCGAACTGCTTGAAGAAGCGGGAATGCCGGAGGGAGTCGTCAATTTCTGCCCAGGCTCTGGAGCGGCTTTCGGCGACGCCGTGGTTTCGCATCCGAAAACCCGCTACATCGCCTTCACCGGCTCGCGCGAAGTCGGATTGCACATCAACCAGTCGGCCGCTACCCAGGCTCCCGGCCAGCTTTGGATCAAACGCACCATCCTTGAAATGGGCGGTAAAGATGCCATCATTGTCGACGCGGATTCCGACATCGACTCGGCCGTCGAAGGCGTGGCGCAGGCTGCATTCGGCTTCCAGGGACAGAAGTGTTCCGCCTGCTCACGCGCCATCGTTGATGAGCGGGTCTACGACAAATTCCTCGCGCAACTGAAATCGCGAGTGGAAAAAATCACGGTCGGCGATCCCGCGGAAAACACCAACATGGGCGCGGTCATCAACGAAGCCTCGATGAAAACCATTCTCGGCTACATCGAGCAAGGCAAAAAAGATGGTCGCGTGATCACCGGCGGCGAACGCGCAACTGAGGCCGGCGAAGGGTATTACATTCGCCCCACCGTCATTGCCGATATTCCCGCGAAATCCAGGCTCGAGCAGGAAGAAATCTTTGGGCCGGTGCTCGCAGTAATCAAATCCCGCGGTTTCGATCACGCCCTTGAAATCGCCAATGACACCGAGTTCGGCCTCACCGCCGCGGTTTACACCAAATCGCAGGACAAGATCGACCGCGCCATTCGCGACTTCCACGTGGGCAACCTCTATATCAACCGCAAATGCACGGGTGCCATGGTGGGCGCGCATCCCTTCGGCGGTTTCAACATGTCGGGGACCGATTCCAAATCCGGCGGTCCGGATTATCTATATCTGTTCACGCAAGCAAAATCGGTCGGCGAAAAAATTAGCTAGTGCGGCCAACCGTTTAAGCTCCGAGCCATGCTCATGTGGGGACAGCCGCCCTCGGCTGTCCAGTCGAGCAAAGCTCGACGAGCGTCTTTCGTTCAGCCCTGTAGCTCCACTCCCGAGAAGCGCTTGCAGGCCTCGATCAACTTTTCCTGCGTCTCAATATCGCGCGCTGCCGGATGCGGTTCGCGCGGCCGCATGTGGTAGAAGTACTCGCCCGTGACCGTCGCCGCCGCATCATTGCTCGCCGCGAGCCACGCTTGCGTGCGATATCCCTCAGTCAAATCGTCGGGAGCGTTCGCGCCTCCCATCTTGGTTGCCACCCAGCCGGGTTCAAGGGCGTTCGAGAAAACGTCCAGCCAGCGGCGCGCCACTGCAAAGGCAAGCAGCACATCGTGCAGCTTGCTGTCCGAGTAAGCTTGCTGTCCCTGCCACGGGCGCTGCTCCCATAAAAGATCTTTCAGGCTCGGGTCGCCGTTGCGGTGCAGGCCGGAACTCAGGTAGATCAGCCGCTTCGGCCTGTTGATGAGCGCGGTAAGAATGTAAGGTGCGAGCGTGTTGACCGCAAACTCACGCGGCAGGCCATCTTCGGTCGCGACGCGCTTCGGCGACTGGTAACCGACTCCCGCGTTGTGGATCACTGCGTCGGATGAACCAAGCGCGTTGACTTGTTCCGCGACTTTGCGGGTTTGCCCGATGCTGGCCAGATCGCCGATGACAACCGCCTCCGCGCCGGGAACGGCCGCCAGCGCTTCCTGCCCGCGCTGCTGGTTGCGCGCATGCAACACCGCACTGTGACCCTGCTCAATGAGTAGTTGTGCCGCCATGCGGCCCAGCCCGTCGGAAGAACCCGTGATGAAGACCCGCGCCATTTTCGTCAGCTCGCGGCTTTTTCAACCAGCGGCACCGGCGCCGGATTTCTCTCCAAAAACTGCCGTTGGTGCCAGTAAGGATAAATCGGCGTCACATCGCTGGCCGCGTCCAACTGAGCGACCTGCTCCGCGGAAAGATTCCATCCCGCAGCGCCCAGATTTTGCCGCAGTTGCTCTTCGTTTCGTGCCCCCATAATCACAGTCGAAATCGTTGGCCTTTGCAGTAGCCAGTTCAAGGCAATCTGCGGCACCGTTTTGCCGGTCTCCTTAGCGACCGCTTCAAGCGCATCGACCACGTTGAATAAATATTCATCCGGCATCTGCGGCCCGCTTTCTGCGGTCTTGTGCAACCGGCTCTGCGCCGGCAACGGCTTGCCGCGGCCAATCTTGCCCGTCAAGCGACCCCATCCCAGCGGACTCCACACCAGCGCGCCCACCCCCTGATCCAGTCCCAGTGGCATCAGTTCCCATTCATATTCTCTTCCGACCAAAGAGTAGTAGACCTGATGGCCCACGTAGCGCGTCCAGCCGTACCTGTCGGCAACGGCCAACGACTTCATCAAATGCCAGCCGGAGAAATTCGAGCATGCGATGTATCTAACTTTTCCGCTCAGCACCAGTTCGTTGAGCGTGCTCAGAACTTCTTCAACCGGCGTGAGCGCGTCGAACCCGTGCAGATGATAAATATCAATGTAATCGGTGCCCAGCCGGCGCAGGCTGGCTTCGCAAGCGCGAATCAGGTGATAGCGCGACGATCCCAAGTCGTTCGGCCCTGTCGCCCCGCCCATGCGGAATGTAGTCTTTGTCGATATCAAAACCTGGTCGCGCCGTCCCGCAACCGCTTTTCCCAGAATCGTCTCGGAAGAGCCGTCAGAATAAACGTCCGCAGTGTCGAAGAGATTCACGCCCGCTTCCAGGCAAATATCAACCAGCCGCGTAGCTTCTTTGACGTCGGTCGAACCCCAGGCGCGGAAGAATTCGTTGCTGCCGCCAAATGTTCCCGTGCCAAAGCTGAGCACGGGTACTTTCAATCCAGATCGTCCTAATGTGCGAAATTCCATGAGAAATAGATGTCGTTCGCCACAGGAATGATGCGGAACAATAACGCGAAAAAGGCCGCCCGCAGGCGGCCTTAATCTCAGCGGTCCCTATTATCCCGGATACCGGCCGGCGATATAGCCTTCGAGTTCTTCAATATGCTGCGCCTGCCCGGAAATAATCCATTTCACTAGATCGCCCAGCGAAATGACTCCGATCACGCCGCCATCGTCCCCCATCACCGGAAGATGCCGGAAGTGGTGCATAGTCATGATCGCCATACATTCATCCACCGAGTGCCGGGGAGTTATAAACACCACGGGCGACGTCATGATGTCCCGCACCGGAGTGTCCTTCGACGAGTGCCCCTTCAGAATGACTTTGCGGGCGTAATCTCGCTCCGACATGATCCCCACCAACCGGCCCTCGGAGATCACGAGCAGAGCTCCCACACTTTCCGAGGCCATTTTCTCAATCGCCTGATACACCGACTGATCGGGCATCACCGACAAGATCCGGTTGTTGGCCTTGTTCCTCAGCACCAGCGATATCGTGTCTGTAAGTTTCATGGCCTGGCTAAAGTTCACCTTTCTTTCGTGAACTCCAGGACTCTTCCGGTGCACCTATTTTCCACCGGGTTGCCCTGGTTTGCTCTCACATCAATAAGGCCGCAGGCTTCCGCATCAAAGAAACACCAAAAATCCTACACCCTTCGTCAAGCCCGATTCCGAAATTCTTCGCCAAAATGAGATTTTGCAAAGTCGGGGTTTCCCGGTAAGGTTTCCCGGTAAAAAACAAGGCCGGCACCCTCGCCGGCCTTCCAAGATCCGAATTGTTCGAGACCCAAATTGTTAGGCCCTTCTCACATATCGTTTTTCTTCATCGTGTCCGATGCCATCTTCAGCGACATCACGTGAACCTCATTCTTATCGGGATAAACGTGCGCCGTCAGAACCACGTGGTGTCCCTCATGTCCTTTCACTTTATCCGGATTCACAATCTTCCAGCTCTTCCCATCTTTGTCACTGACAAACATTTTTCCGTCATCGCTGATCTTGCCCATGATTTTGACCGCTTTTGGGCTAGGGTTAGCCTGCATGCTGTTGTCTTGGCTCATTGAGCCTTGTGCCAGAGCCATGCCGGAAATCAGCAAGCTAAGGGCGAAACAAACCGATACCAATATTTTCATATCGTTCTCCTCTTCGTGAATGTGGGTTCTGACAATACTTCTCCCAGTAGATTCAAACGAGGTGGCAAAGTTACATGCTCACAAAAGCATCTTCCAAGCATGGAATACCGCAGAATTATAGGCTGGCGGAGCGGCCAGCTTGTCAAAACGTAATAATCGTAACGGAGATTCAGCCGCGCCATCCTCATCTTAGCCGCGAAGCGGCGATAGAAGGCACCCCACGGCGTAAGCCCTGGGTAAAGTGTGCTTTTGAAACCGATCCCCGCACGGGGCGAAAGATAAATAACGAGCCCGCAGGCACGGCATGCACCCTACAGGCGCGGTTATTGCCCGCACCCCCCTCGGCTAACTTCCGGCTTGAGCCGCTGCGCTATGCTTATTTGCCTCCGCTCACCTTCTCAAACTCATCCGTCGCCTTATCAATCGCGATCGCAATATTGTCGAGCACCTCAGCAACCATGGGAACCTGGGCATCCGCTTCTTTCCATTTTTCCTGGTCCATATACTCTCGAACCGCGGCAATCGGCTTCGCCCCGTAACCCGTATAAGCCCCCGGCGCGTAAACCTGATTTTTGAACCACGGACGCTCGGGCAAGCCTTTTTCAGTCAGGAACGCTCTCGAAATCTGCATCAGGTCTTCATTCAAAGCGGTTGCAGCCTGCGCAGGAAGCGCATTTCCGCTCGCCTGCCATTTGTTAAATGCCGACTCATATCGATCGGCGCTCTGTTTGATCGCCTCCACTCCATTCTTCAGCGGCGCGAAATCCAGATAAGGAGGCACAGCCTTTGCCGACGGCGGCACATACGTCTTCCGCGGATCGGCTGTCGCCGTGAATACTCCTTCTTTCAGCTCCAAATTTTCCTCGGTAATTTCCTCCTGCTTGTCTTTCAGCAGCTTCTCCAGTTCTTTCACGTAACGCCCAATCGTCTCCGCCTGCTCTTTGTACTCGTACGGAATCACATCCGCGTCCGCGAGCCGCATAACGGCGATTCCGCCAGTCTGAGCCAGCGCTCGCCCGTAAGAAAAATCCGTGTCGACAAAATGCGTATACCAGTAAAAATCGTCGTAGATCGAGTGATACGCGTCCGCGTCGTTCTCTCCGCCGTAGCCAAGATTCAGCGTTGAAATTCCATCGTGATCCTGAAACGCGGTGTAATCCGATCCATCGCCCAATGCGCCGATGCGAACATCGCTTTCTTTTCTGATTTCTCCGCGCTCGTCCGCTTTCGCGCGTTGAATCTGCCGCAGCTTTGCCCGCTGCTGAACGCTAATATGCTTCTCCGGGTCCTGCACCTCCCGCGCCACATCATTAATAAAATGCTGCAAGTCGTGCGTCCCCCCCGCATACAAAAATCCTCGGCCATTACTATCCGAATTGATATAGGCGACCGCGTGCTTCTTCAATTCATCCCCATGCGTCTCGACCCACTCAGTCGATCCCAGCAGTCCCGGTTCTTCGCCATCCCAGGCGCATAAAATAATCGTGCGCTTCGGCGCCCATCCCTGTTTGTGCAGTTCGCCGAACATGCGTCCTTCTTCCAGCACCGTCACCATCCCCGAAATCGGATCATCTGCTCCATTTACCCACGCATCGTAGTGATTGCCGCGAATCACCCACTCGTCCGGATCACCCGATCCTTTCATCGTCGCAATCACATCATTCACCGGCTGCAAATCCCAGTTCGATACGACCTTTAAATGCACTTTCGCCGGTCCCGGACCCACGTGATAAGTAATCGGCAATCCTCCGCGCCAATTCTCCGGAGCAACCGGCCCCTGCAATGCCGATAGCAACGGCAGCGCATCGCCCCACGAAATCGGCAGCACCGGAATTTTCGTAATCGTTTTCGCGTCTTTAATGTCCAACCGCTTCGCATCCGCCGTTGCGCCCACCCCTGGCGTCAGCGGATCACCTGGATAATCCGTGTCCATCACGCTTCCACGCTGCACGCCCTCGCGCGGCCGCCATCCGCCCGTCGGATATGCATCGCCCTCAAAATATCCATCGTCCTTCGGATCGGAATAAATAATGCACCCGATCGCTCCATGTTCCGCCCCAACTTTCGGCTTGATGCCGCGCCATCCCTCGCCGTAGCGTGCAATCACGATCGCACCTTTCACCGAAATTCCCATGCGATCGAGCTGTTCGTAATCTTCGCGGTTGCCGTAATTCACATAAACCAGCGGCGCCGTCACATCTCCATCAATCGAGTAAGCGTTGTAAGTCGGCAACTGCTCGGAAGTTTGGCTCGAGGTCGGATCGCCCGGTACCGGTGGCTCCTGTAGCTTCGCCTTAAACTTCGTCGGCTCAACCAGTTCGACGATCCGCTCTCTCGGAGTCGGAAAAAGCACGTTGAATGTCTCAATGTGAGCATCAAATCCCCATTCTTTAAATTTCGCGAGGATCCACTCGGCATTGTCCTTGTCGTACGGTGAGCCAACATGATGCGGACGCGCGCTCAATCTCTGCATACTCTCGCGCAAATTATCCGCGACCATTCCATCGCGTAGCTTCTTCTCCCACTCCCACTCAGTTTTCGACGACTGTGCCGAATACCCTGCCAACCGCGAATTCTCCGGCGTCGCATCGGATGCAGACTGCGCCCAGGCCGATGTCAATGCTCCCGTAGCATTCGAATGAAGACTGGGTTGCGAACTAAGTTGAGCGATGAGGAAGATGGTGAACAACAGGAAAAAATGCCGAAGCAATTTCAAAATCGCCTCCCGCGCGATGAATCGCGTGCAAGAACAATTTGCGAGTCGATAGTCGATAAATAGACAAAAGGTAAAACAGACAAATCGAACGCGGGGAATTATAGGACGAATCGGGGGAAAATCGTTAACTCTATCTCTTCGTTGGCGGTGTTTCTACCTTAAGACCTTCCTGACGGCACCTTCACCGCACTTCGACCGAAACCAAATCCCCATCCGAAAGCCCACCTGGCTTGTAATTCACCGATACCGAGCGGTCGCTCCAGTCGCAGGAGAACTTGTCAGCCCCAATCAACAGCAGCGATTTGTAATCGCCCGTGCGCAGCTTCAGGACCGCCCCGCCGGAGATTACCGTCAGAATCGCGGTTGGCGGTTGAGAGCAGTCAACCGCCATTAGCATACCTTTAGCGAATTTCTCCGGACGCATGTCCGCCGTGCTCTCCGATTGTTCAGTCTTGGCCGCCGCGGCCCGCTTGGCCGCATCCTGATCGAGCACGTCAAAGGGCGACGGCTGCGGCGCCAATTTATCGCTTGAGGTGGAGCTGGCATTGGCAACCCCATACTTTTCATGCGTGGAGAGCTCGCCTAACCGCGTGCGGGCCTCCGCCGCAATCTGCGCATTGCCGCCGCTCTGCAGGCGCTCCAGCAAGGCCCGCGCGGCATCCCATCTTTTATCTGATTCGTAAATTTGCGCGAGATGATAAACGTACTGCAGGTCGCGCGGACTCAGTTGGATTGCAGCGCGCTCCGCCTGCATAGCCGCAGCCGGGCCCCCGCCTTCCATGCGGGCCATCGCCAG
The DNA here is from genome assembly GCA_963784095.1 of uncultured Acidobacteriaceae bacterium. GTDB lineage: Bacteria > Acidobacteriota > Terriglobia > Terriglobales > Acidobacteriaceae > Sulfotelmatobacter. Next base: position 90,627 of record CAWAQC010000008.1, on the reverse strand, counting down.
TAAGTCATAAGCATTGGCGAATTCCGGATACCACTCCAGCACTGCGCGCAAATCCTGCATCATGTTGGGCAGGCCTTGAATGTCGGTTTTCTTCGCCTCCGCCATTTTGTACTTCATCACCGAAAGATAATAGCGGACCCACATGTCCCCCGGATTGAGCGCAGCCGCATCGCCCAACTCCTGCAAGCACTCGTCGAACTCGCCGCGCTGCAGGTGGTCCCAGGCGAGCGCGCGATGCGCGATCTCGTTGCCCACCGCCGTAGTTAGCGGCGCGTCCTGATCTTCCTTTTCTTTCTCTTTCTTCGGCAACTTAAAGAAAGACGGTTTGGAAAGGTTAGGATCGGCTGTGGTGGCCAGCTTGTTTAATTCCTGCAGTCCGGCGTCGCGGCGATCTGGAATGTTGACTTTTATTTCCGCCGCGATGGCGTTGGCATCGCTTTCCGGAAAAATTGTGCTCGTGATTACACTGTCGTTCGCCGCTACTAGCTCGGGGAACTGATAAACCTGCAGCCCATTGCTCTGCCAACCGGACTGCTTCGAACCATCAAGCTCGGTGAACAACGGCTTCAGCGAGTGAAAATAATCCTTCATCGCCTGATCAAGCTGGGCCGGCGTCATCCCATAAGCCTGCTGGACGGCTTGCTCCACCGGCACGCGCTGGTTCTCCACCAGGCCGAAATAAGTGCCCGTCTCGGGTAGTTTTTTTTCGTGCACCAGGTAATGCACCATCATCCACGATTGCGCGTAGAAAAGCGTATGCCGCATGCCTTCGTCATCGGTGGAAGTGTCATGCTTCATGGTGAGCAGATCAGGCAACGCCAGCCAAGCCTGTCCATTTAGAAGCTCGGTGAGTGACCTCGGCGCGGCAGCACTTTGGTTACCTGCCATCGGTTGGGTGGAAGCCGATTGCAACTCGGGGTCGCTGCCGATCTGGTAATTTTTGTCGTCCAGGCGAATCGAACTGAAGTACTCGGCCAATCCTTCGTCGAACCAGCCTTGCACCGGCGGATAGTTGTCGTTAAGCAACATCAGAGCGAAATCATGGCTGACTGCGCGCCAGGATTCTTCCTCGAACAGGTTCAGCACAATAAAGTTCTGGTCTTCGCCGGAAACAAGAAAGCCGGGCACGCCGATCGGCTGCCCTTGCCTCAGCGGGGCCGTCTGGTAGTAAGATTTGTCGCTCTTGAACGCGAGAATGGTCGTCGGCACCGGCTCGTTCAACCGCTCTTTCATCAGCAGCGATCCAAACACAGCCCGCATCTGCTCAAAGCGCAGCGCGACCTCTTTACCCTTTTTGTCGCCCGCATCGGTAATGACGGTGTAGTGCGTCGAGTGCAGCTCCAGCCAAGGAGATCGTTGAGCGTTCTGAGCAGACGCGATAAGCGGCAGGCTCAGCAAGATCGCGGAAAGCAGATATAGCGGAATGGAACGACTGCGGCCCATGCTGTTCATTACATACCTACGTAGGTATGTAATGAACACCCCAGGAGAGTTGAAGGCAACTGACAAAATGCTAACATGAGATCGTAAGATTTGAGCCATGACAGTGTGCAGATGAAAGCTTTTGTGAGCGTCGTTGACGGGACGCGCAAAAAGCGGTCCCAAATGCAGTCCCCGAAAAGTAACCCGACGGATCGCCGGTAAGACGATCCCGGCAGGAGCATAGCGCAGCAGTGATTTTCTTGCGACATGCCCATGGAACGAACGGAACGGCCGCTACGGCCGTAGAGCGGAATTCGCATCCGGCCTGCTTTGCGCTTGTGCTCGTAATTGCTCTTGCTTCCGCAACGATTCTCCCGCGTCGAGCCTCGGCCCAAGACCAGGCTACCAGCACGCCGGACAAGCTTTCCGGAACTGTGATTAACTCCGTAACCCACGCTCCCATCGCTCGCGCTCTCGTGAGTTTCGGCCAGATGTTCGCAACTCTCACCGACGGGGAAGGCCATTTCGAATTCACAATTTCTCATCGAGAAGCGCCGGGAGGCTACTCAGGGGGCATTTATCGCCCGCAAGCCCGCAAGCCGGGATTTCTGGACGATCACAATGCCGGAAGTGATGCAGCCGCAATTCCCGGCACCGATCTCACGCTATATTTGGTACCGGAGACCTTGATTATCGGACGAGTCATCCTGGCAACCGGCGAACCTGCGGCTCGAATTAGCGTTCAAATATTTTCACGGCAAGTGCAGGACGGCGTCTTTCGTTGGATACCGGGAGAGCAAACGCAGGCAAATTCCAACGGCGAGTTTCGCTTCGCCGAACTCGCCGCCGGCTCTTACAAAGTGCTCACGCATGAATACATGGATAACGATCCGATAACCACGGTTCCCGGCCGCCAATCGTACGGCTATCCACCCGTCTATTATCCAAATGCCGTAGATTTCACCGCGGCCAACGTTATCCAGCTCACGGCCGGCGAAACCTTCCAGGCGGATATTTCTGCGGTTCGCCATCCATATTTCCAGGTAAAGATTCCTTTCGCGAACCCTCCCGAATCGGCCTTTGGCATAAGCGTCTCGGTTTCTCCCGTCGGCCATTCCAGCCCCGGTTACTCGCTGGGATATAACCGGCAAAAACAAAGCATCGAAGGCTCGCTGCCCGACGGAAATTATCTGGTCGAAGCGACGACCTACGACCAGTCTCCAAAAAGCGGAAGCGTAATCCTCGCTGTTACGGGCCCACGTTCAGCCGCGCCCGCAATGGTGCTTACTCCGAATGGTTCGGTCGCGGTAAATGTGAAAGAAGAATTTACCTCCGTCGATCCGCGGCCCGCGGGCTCGTGGAGCGATGGTCAGCATACATTCAGTTTTCAGGGTCCCCGAACCTATCTCAACCTGAACGCTGAGAGCGCGGATGACTTTGAGCAGCATAGCGCTTACCTCCGCGCACCTGCCGGGCCGAATGACGACTCGCTCGCCATCGGAAATATTCCGCCGGGACGATATTGGTTGCGGCCGTCCTCGTCAGTCGGTTATGTAGCCTCCGCCACCATGGGAGGACTTGATCTGCTGCATCAGCCATTTGTCGCCGGCTCAGGCGCGACTACGCCAATTGAGATCACCATGCGCGACGACTTTGCCGAGATCGAGGGGACCGTCGCAGGCGCAACCGTCATGACCGCCGCGCCAGGAGCCTATGGAATACGCGGGGATGGCGGCAGAACCGTACCGCTTTTCGGCCCGTCCGCTTACGTTTATCTCGTTCCTCTAGCGGATAGCCCAGGCCAGTTTGAGCAGTTAGGAATTGACTCTGAAGGTAAGTTCGATTCACAGAGAGTCGTGCCCGGAACCTACCGCGTGATGGCATTCAAGAATGCGCAACCGAACCTTCCCTACCGCGATGCTGAGGCGATGAAGGCCTACCAGACCAAAGGCCAGGTAGTGCATCTCGCGGCCGGAGAGAAAACCACAGTGGAACTGCAGCTTATCTCCGACAACGACTAATATGCGGATTTCTCCCATTTCGATCCGGTTAGCTCTGGCAATACTGCTTCTGTCTCTGCTCGGAACATCTGCCCAAGCCGCGCCCCAGACCGCCAATGCTTCGCTACCAGTTCCCGCAAATGGATACCGCATCGCCGGAATCGCTGTCAGCAAAATCGACGCACACCCGCTGCCCGCGCTCGCATAACCGTAACCGACACCAAAGATTCGAAGAAATCTGAATCATTCATCACCGCCGAGGACGGCCGATTCGCATTCACTGGAGTGCCTGCCGGCAAGTACTCGCTGAGCGGAGAAAAACGGGAATTTATAACCGGCGCCTACGATCAACACGACGAGTATGCAACCGCCATCGTGACCGGCGCTGGTCTTGACACCGAGCATCTCACCCTGCGCCTTGCGCCCAACGCCATAATCACCGGCAAGATTCTGGATGAAGCCGGCGAACCGGTGCGCCACGCGAACGGGACTCTCTATAAGGACGATCACAGCCAGGGGGTCGACCAAATTCGTCAGTTCCGCGGCGCCACTACAGATGATCTGGGTGAGTACGAACTCACCCCGTTGCCTCCCGGAACGTATTTTCTCTCGGCGAGCGCCAAGCCCTGGTACGCAGTGCACCCCAGGGGCGATTCACAGAATCCGAGCCAGGATCAACAAGCCGCCGTCGACCGATCTCTCGATGTCGCCTATCCCGTCACCTTTTACGCCGATGTGACCGATGCCGACAGCGCAACGCCGATCCCGGTGCGCGGCGGCGATCGTTTGCAGGTTGATATTCACTTCACTCCGTCTCCGGCTCTTACCGTCTTGTTTCGTCTCCCGGATAACGGCAAGCGTGGGTTCGCTGTCCAGGCATTCCAACAACCCACGTTCGATAGCTCTACCTTAGTGCAAACTGAGGTGCACGGAATTTCTAATGGCCTGATGGCAATTACTGGTATCCCTGCAGGGCACTACAACGTGCGAATTTCAGACGGTGACCGGTGGCTGCAGATTGAAGGTTTGGATCTCAGCAGAGACGGGCAGGAGATCGACACCTCCACGGCAGAGGCGGTGAGCAGGGTAAAGCTGTCAGTCAAAGTCGCCGGAGAATCGGCAATGCCAGCCATGTTGGCGGTTGGGTTGCGGCCGGTCAAGAAAACACTAGGAAATTTGCAAATAGTCGACGCCAAGGGCGAAACGGAATTCTCCCAACTCGCGGCGGGGTCCTACGAGTTGATTGTTCGGGGCTCGACCACGCGCTACTCAGTCGTCCACATGACCGCCGACGGCGCTCAGGTATCCGGTCACCTGCTCACGATCTCTTCCGGATCGTCAGCAAACGCTTCGGTTACGCTCGTCGGCGGTAATGTTGAAGTCGAAGGTATTGCAAAAAAAGCCGGCCATCCCCTAGCCGGCGCTATGGTTGTCCTGGTTCCACAGGATCCCGAGCCGAACCGTGATCTGTTTCGCCGCGACCAAAGTGACCTCGATGGAACTTTCACCCTGCATGGTGTAGTCCCAGGCTCGTATACGCTGCTCGCGATTGAAAACGGCTGGGACCTGGATTGGTCGCAGCCCAGCGTGATCTCCGTCTACCTGAAGCGCGGACGCAGAATCGAGGTCAGGGATCGGTCAGGGCAAGCGATGACTGTGCCAGAGGCGATCGAGGTTCAATCAGAATAAGTGTTGAAGGGCAGTTCCAGCTGGGCCGTAAGCGCTAAATGTCTTGAAAGAGCGTGGCTTCCAGCCACGCCGTAAGATCTGTGAAGTACGCGGCTTTAGCCGCTGAGGCTATGCTACCTTGCTGGCGGAGGTTAGTTCCACGCTACGCTTCCATTATGCGCAACCAACATATGAAAGCTGTTCTGCTCTGCGCGACCCTCTTCGCAGGCATATCTCCATATGCGCAACAAACAACTCAAATTCCCGTCACCATCCGCGTGACCGACGCATTCGGGGCCGCCATCCCACACGCCCAGATTCAAATCACTCCCTCAGCCCAGGGCGCTCCGGCCAAGCTCGAGGCCGACAGCCACGGCCAATTGTCAATCAATCTGCAACCGGGTCCGTATGCTGTATCCGTTTCCGCCGATGGATTCAAAACCGAGGGCCGCCAAATTCAGATAGGCACGCAACCGGGCACGCTGGGCGCTGGCCAGGTCGTGTCAGTAATTCTTACGGCAGCTCCTGGCTCAGTCGTCCAAACAGCCGACTCGCTGCTCCTCAGCGGAGATCAAACATCGGTGTCTATTTCACCCGCCGACTTTCGCGCCTTACCGCACGTCACAATCACCGTTCACAACAGTCACACGGATGCAAACGAAACTTACTCTGGCGTTCCGATGGCAACTTTGTTGGCCAAGATCAGCGCGCCAATGGGATCCGAACTGCGGGGAAAAGCGATGACCAGCTATCTCATTGCCACAGGCTCCGACGGATATTCAGTCGTGCTCTCTCTCGCCGAAGTCGATCCCGCATTTCACGACAATCAGGCAATCGTGGCGGATGCTCGCGACGGCCAACCCCTCGGCAAGAACGGCCCGTTTCAACTGATTGTGCCCGGCGACAAGCGTCCCGCCCGTTTGGTTTACAATCTGGTATCCATCACTCTGCAACATGCACACTGAAGCACGCCGAGCTTTGAGGCGGCGCAGCCCACCTGCGCCGCAAATTTCACGGAAGGAACAATCGCCCTACAGTTTGCCGAAAACCTTACGCTTCGAATCCATCACGCTTCGAATCCATCACGCTTCGTATAAGGGCATGCCTTCAGGCATGCCGCAAGCACTGCGTTTCGTTCGCGCCTTCAGGCGCTGAAGCCGCCATTCGAGAGTCGCAACAGCTGCCGAGGCGCGATTTCCCGCTCTCTATTGCGGCAGTCCCAATCGCCGCATCAAATCCGCATAGCGCGGATCGGAACGAATAGGATCGAATGCCGGGAAGCGCAGGCAGAGTTCCAGCTCCGTATCGCCATTGGAATACGCCTTCTCGAGGTATTCGAACATTTTATTGCGATCGCCGGCGAGCGCTAGGCCGACTGCAACGTCGGCATCATTGGTGGGGCTGGGCAGTCCGGCGATCATCAGCCTGCTGTAGCTCCGCGCGTCCGGCGTCCACGAACCAGGAACGCGACCGGCCCCCTGGAATTCGCTCTCTGCCTCGGCGAAATGGCCTGTCGTCGCGTAGAACTGCGACAAATAAAAGTGAGCTGGTATGAAAGATGGATCGCGCTCGACTACCTTGCGGAATTGGGCAAGCGCCTCGGAATTCCGCCCTGCGACCATCAGCGTCACCGCGTAATTCAAATTCACAATCGGAGAAAGAGGATCGAGCGACAAGGCGGTCTGGAATTCTCCCAGAGCCTCATCGGTGCGCCTTTCCGGAAGCAGGAGGGTAAAAGCATAAAAATAATGCGCGGTCGCGTTGTTGGCGTTTAATTCGATGGCCCGCCGAAACTCGGCTTCAGCTTCGCTCCATCTCCTTCCCGTGGCCAGCGCCATGGCCCGCGCGGAATGCGCCTCGGAAAGGCTGTCGTCGAGTTCCAATGCCTTGCGGCTGGCCGCATCCGCCAGCAGATGCGCCTGCTGCGATGAAACGTCATCGGTGTAGTCGGCAATTACGTTGTACGTGTCGGTGAGCCAGGGAGCGTTGATGCGATTCCTTCCAGTGATCGAGGAGTATGGATGCTGCCACACTGCACGCGTAAGCGACGCCGAGGTAGATCTCCGCGTCTTGCGGGACGGGCCACCGAAAAACGGCGGCCGCATTATCGGTCGTGTGTATCGTTTTTCCCCAGAGGGCGACGGTTTTGTTTCCGGGGTTCGCGTAGATGTCATAGGACCTGCGGGAACCATTTCGATCACAACGGACAGGCATGGAATCTATGATCTAAAGGACCTGCCCACAGGACGTTACGAGCTTCGGGTCGGGACTGTCGGTCAGCGCCAGAAAACGGTTGAACTCAAAAATGGAACAGTAGCAGGTGGGACGCTTTATGACTTATACCCACAGGGAGACTGAGTTGGGCTGAACCTCTAGTCCCCGCTCTGCGTAGCCACCAGAACCAGCCGCGGACGACCGTCCTTATTCTGAGCCGAGGGTCGCGAAGAAGCTCTCCCGCAGACCTCAAGAATGCCGAAGACGGCCCCATAGGCGGTTAATACGCCAATTCCAACGGAGAGAACCACCGTGAAGCAGAGAACGATAGGCATGAACAGCGAGATCACAATAACCATCCCAGGTCGCACTAAAAAGTGCGGTAATCAGATGCCGGCAGGCCAACTTTCGTATATGCGGCTTCTTCAATCTACCTGCGTTGACGCCCCCCGCTATTGACAATTAAGATACGGAGTTAGATCTGCGCACTTCCACTCTCGAACACTTCTGTAGCCGTGTCGATATTACGGAAGGCCAATCCAGCCCAGTTTTAGACGTTTCTAAATGGCTATTACTAAAATCTCAGTGCGCGGGGCGCGCCAGCACAATCTCAAGAACATCGACGTTGAGGTTCCCCGCAACACGCTCACGGTCGTTACCGGCCTGAGCGGCTCGGGCAAGTCCTCGCTTGCTTTTGACACCATCTACGCCGAGGGCCAGCGCCGCTACGTGGAGACTTTGTCTACCTATGCCCGCCAGTTCCTCGATCAGATGGAGCGCCCGGATGTCGATGCCATCGATGGACTTAGCCCGTCGATCTCAATCGAGCAGAAGACCACCAGCCGCAGCCCGCGTTCGACCGTCGGGACCATTACCGAAATCTACGACTATCTTCGCCTGCTGTTCGCTTCCATCGGCGTTCCGCACTGCCCTAAGTGCGGCCGTCCAATCAGCCGCCAGACCGCCGAGCAGATTGTCCAGCGAGTGATGGCCCTGACTCCTGAGGACCGGGTAATGATCCTCGCGCCCATCGTCCGAGGCCGCAAAGGCGAATTCAAGAAGGAAATGGAGACTCTGCTCAAGCACGGCTACACTCGCGCCCGCGTCGACGGCGAACTGGTGAACCTTGACGACGACCTCAACCTGGATAAGCGCAAAAACCACACCATCGAAGTAGTGATCGACCGGCTGCTGGTAAAACCGGGAATCGAGCACCGTCTCGAAATGTCGGTTGGATTGGCAATGAAGCTGGCCGGAGGATTGGTTCAAGTAGCCGTAGTCAACGGCGATGAAACTCTTTACTCCGAAAAACTTGCCTGCCCCGATTGCGGTATCAGCGTCCCGCAACTCGAGCCCCGGTCGTTCTCCTTCAACAGCATGTACGGAGCCTGCCCCGAATGCCACGGCCTGGGCAGCCGCTACGATTTCGATCCCGCGAAAGTGATTACAGATTGGTCGAAGCCACTGCTCGATGGCGGACTCGGGCCGGGCTCCGCATCGCAAGGGCTGATCCACGCTGTACAGGTAGTCGCCGCTGCCCACGGCATCGATCTCAACACCCCGTTCGAAAAATTTCCCGATAAGATTCAGGATCTTCTTCTTAACGGCGAATCCGGCCGCGGCAAAACCGGGTTCCGCGGCATCTTCGGCTACCTGAAACAGAATTTAGAAGAGTCCACTTCTGAAGGCTACCGCGACTGGCTCATGGACCACATGTCAGCAACCGATTGTCCTGTGTGCCAGGGCAAGCGGCTGCGTCCAGAAAGTCTCGCCGTCAAAGTTAAAGACATGTCAATTGCCGATTTCACCGCGCTACCTATTTCGAAAGCTCTCGAAGTCGCGCAAAGCATCAAACTCGCCGGCCGGGAAGAGCAAATCGCCGGACGCGTCATGCACGAAATCGTCGAGCGCCTGCAGTTTCTCTGCGCCGTCGGACTGAACTACATTTCCCTCGATCGCTCAGCGGCAACGCTCTCCGGGGGGGAAGGCCAGCGCATACGCCTCGCCACGCAAATCGGCTCGAGGCTACGCGGGGTTCTCTACGTTCTCGATGAACCTTCGATTGGCCTGCACCATCGCGACAACGGCCGCCTGCTCAACGCGCTTGAAAATCTGCGCGATCTCGGCAACACGGTCTTAGTGGTCGAGCACGACGAAGAAACCATTCGCCGCGCCGACTACGTCATTGACCTCGGCCCCGGCGCAGGCCGCCACGGCGGCGGCTTAGTCGCCCACGGTACCCCCGAAGAAATCATGCGCGAGCCCAACTCGCTCACCGGTGCTTATATCTCCGGCAAAGTACAAATCAACATGCGCGCCGAGCGCCGCCAGGCCAACGGCGCGGCAATCACCATTCTCGGCGCGAAAGAAAACAATCTCAAGAATCTCGACGTCACTTTTCCGCTCGGAGTAATGACGGTCGTGACTGGCGTCTCCGGTTCCGGCAAGTCCACGCTCGTTAACGACATTCTTTATCGCGCGCTCGCCCGCCAACTCTATCGTTCGCGCGAAAAGGCCGGAGATCACAAAGCCGTCGTCGGCGCAGAAAACATCGATAAAATCGTCCGCATCGATCAATCACCGATCGGCCGCACGCCGCGCTCCAATCCCGCAACCTATACCGGAGTCTTCACCGCCATCCGCGATATCTACGCCATGCTGCCCGAATCGCGCGAGCGCGGCTACAAGATGGGACGCTTTTCCTTCAACGTCCCCGGCGGACGCTGCGAGGCCTGCCAGGGCGAAGGCCAGCGCCGCATCGAAATGAATTTTCTGCCCGACGTCTACGTGCTCTGCGAAGTATGCGGCGGACGCCGCTACAACAGCGAAACCTTGGCTGTGAAATACAATGGCCACTCCATCGCAGACTTGCTGGAAATGCCGGTCTCCGACGCGCTGCCGATTCTCGAGAATATTCCGCAGGTCAAACAAAAGCTGCAAACACTGGTTGATGTTGGCCTGGGCTACATTCACCTCGGCCAATCCGCGGTCACGCTCTCCGGCGGCGAAGCCCAGCGCATCAAGCTGGCCCGCGAGTTGAGCAAGCGCCAGACGGGCAAGACTCTTTACCTGCTCGACGAGCCCACCACCGGTCTGCACTTCGATGACGTTAAAAAGCTGCTCGACGTGCTGCACCGTTTGACCGATCTCGGCAACTCAATCATCATCATCGAGCACAACCTCGACGTGATTCGCAACGCCGATTGGATCATCGACCTTGGCCCCGAAGGCGGCGAAGAAGGCGGCCGCATCGTCGCGCAGGGCACGCCAGAACAGGTAGCGAGAGTAAAAAAGTCATACACTGGCCAGGCGCTGGAGGGATATTTCGGGAATAGTAAGAAGATCGTAAATGGATGACGCACACCGAATGAATGTCGCAACGGGGTTTTGAAAGGGCGCGGCTTCAGCCGCGCCGATAAGCTCCGGAATAAATGCGGGCTTTAGCCCCTGAGGGATTTGCGACCGCACATCTGAAACGCTGGAAAGGATCCTTTGTCATCGCCCGCCAATCCGCAGTTCGACCCTCAACCGCTCCCGAGCGATCCGCAACCGCCCACGACTCCGGTTGCCGACGCAGTCCCATCTCCGGTTTTACTTCCCACGCCTCGTCCGCCCAAATCCGGCGAAAATCCCGTCTGGAACGGCTGGGACGTCCTGCAAATTGCCGGGTTCACCCTGCTGATTCTTTTTGTCGCTCAACTTGCCATCGTCGCGGGAGCCCGGCATTTCATCTTTCGCCACGAATCCTGGCTCCAGATCGCGCAAAATCCCGCTCTCGCCCTGCTCTCCGAATTCCTAACCTACATCGTGATCGCCATGTACATGGTCTTTCTGGTGGAAGGCAAATATCACGTACGCTTCGGCCAGGCCATACGCTGGAACTGGCCTGGCGTCGCCGCATTTAGTTTCCTGGGAGTAGGCGTTCTCATGCTGGGCTTCGATATTCTCGGACGTTTTATCCCGATGCCGAAGACCACTCCCTTCGATCAATTCTTCGCGCGCCCGCTCGACGCCTATTTGACAGCGGTCTTCGCCGTCACGCTCGGCCCCCTGATGGAAGAACTTTTCTTTCGCGGCTTTCTTTATCCCGTGCTGGCCCGCAGGCTCGGCGTTTTCTGGGGAATTATCCTCACCGCTTTGCCCTTCGGCCTGATCCACGCAGTGCAGTACGGTTATGCCTGGGGAGCGGTGCTGGTGATCTTCCTGGTCGGAATCGTGCTGACCACAGTGCGTGCCACAACCAAATCGGTAGGCGCAAGTTTTCTAGCCCACGTCGGCTACAACGGAACCCTGATGATCATCTCCATCATCGCCACCGATGGCTTCCGCCACATGGAAAAACTTACAGCATTACTGTTCTCAACGAGCTAATCGTCTCCTCTGTGTCCCCTGTCCCCGTGACCTCTGTTGTGATGGTTCGTACTGTCGCGTGATCGCTCTCTAGTATCGTCAGCTACGACCAGGCCTTATCCAACCCCGACCTTTCGCTATTTGCAGGCGAGTACTCTTTCTGGCATACTCCGATCGCGATGAAAGGCAACCCCAAAGTTCTCTCTGAACTAAACAAAGCTCTTCGCGAAGAACTGACCGCCATCAACCAATATTTCCTTCACTCTGAGATGTGTGAAAACTGGGGATACGACCGGCTTGCCGAATACATCAAGAAGCAATCCATCGGCGAGATGAAGCACGCTGAAAAGCTGATGGAGCGCATTCTGTTTCTCGACGGCACGCCCTCGATGCAGCCGCTCGATGTGAAAATCGGCGGCACCGTGAAGGCAATGATCGAAAACGATCTCACCCTCGAACTCGGGGCAGTCAGGCAGTACAACGACGCCGTTGCGATCGCGACCCGCGAAGGCGATAACGGTTCCCGCGACCTGCTTGTTCAGTTGCTAAAAGACGAAGAAGATCACGTCGACTTTCTGGAAGCCCAAATGCACCAGATCCGCGAACTCGGCTACGAGCGCTATCTCGCCCAGCAGATGGGCGAAGAAGAAGAATAGAAAAATGCCAGGGCTGAAGTGTGGCGCGGGCGCCCTCGCCCGCGAAACGCCGGCAGTATCACAGAGGTCAGAGCGACATCGCAACTCTGGGCCTACACACACGGCTGCAAACTACAATTGATTGTCGCGAACAGAGTGGCCGTGGCCACACAAATTACTTCACCGTCACGGTAAGCAACTGCGCCCCACTCACCACATAATCCAGCGGAGCCGTCGCCGTCTCATCCACATTCGATTCGCCGCTGACCACCATTTCCTGATTGCCGCGCATTCCATCCATCACGTTCATGATCGAAATGGGCAACGTTGGCATGACTTTATCGGCAACCCGCGCCTCGGGATCCGCCTCGAGCAGCGAAACGTAAACCCGGTTATTCGCATGCTCTTTATTTAATAATGCGATGGTCGAGGCCAGATCAAGCTGGCCGCCAAATGCCGCGCTCCCTCGGGCGAGATGGTCGAGCGTATCGCCGTCGCTTACCAGAATCCGCAGCGTTCCTTTGCTGGCGGAAGTCGGAATCTTCACCGGAATGCGCTGCACGATCCGTTCGCCACGATACGGTTCGAGCACCGTCTCCAGCATAACTTCGTCGCCCGGACGCGCTTCCGTAACGTCGGTGCGCGCGCTCTCCAGCCGCGCCCAGCGCCGCTCGCGGACTAAATCGAAATTCAGGTTTACCCCGGCAATCGCCGGCGCATTATAAGGATTATCGTAGATGCGGCTGAACCGCTCGCCCAGCGAGAGCGCGGCCTGCATCGCCGCGGGCTGAGAATTCTCTTCCGGAGAGAACATATTCCGCATGGTCACTGCCGGAAACCCCTTTACGCCGATGCTCCCCGAGAGCCGGTACGTGATCTCTTCCCCGAATTCATTCACCCCGTGCAGCGCGTTGAATACCGTTACCATCAGCGCCACCGGCGTGAGCTTCGGATTATTCAGCACTTCATAGTGAAATTGCTTCACTCCCGTGCTGCTATGAATGCTCAACGTTACCGGAATCATCTCCGGTTGCTTGTCGAAGACGCCCAGAATTCCGGTATGCCGGTCCTGCACAAAGGTTCCGACCGGCTCGGTCGTGTTTACGATCTTGAAAGCGTTCAGCGGCGACGGCAGCGTGGCTAGCACCTCGGCCTTATTCATCGGCAGGTCAACCGAACCAAACTGCAGCAGCGGATGTCCGCACGCCAGCAATTTCTGCGGATCGATATACGTCACCGTGCACGTCGCTTCAATATCCATATCGCCGCGCACCAAAATCGCGCTTACTGCCGATCCCGGCACCAACGGCTCCGGCTGTTTATCGTTGCTGATTGAGCCCGCGCCCATCACCGGAACAATTCCCGCCGCTCCCAGCTGTCCAGCGAAAAGCTGAATCGCCTGTTCAGAAAATCCGTTGAACACCAGCGGCGTTTCAATCGGCTTCAGATAATTCGTGACATTTCCCACTGCATCCTGACCCGATCCCGGCAGGGCCGCATCGTCGCCCGGAGATGCCGTCTTGCCCGCAACCATATTCAACGACGGTTTCGCGGCAACACTTTCTTCCGCCGGAGTTTTATCTAGCGCGCTGATTTCCATCATGTCCGCGATCGGGGTCACGCCCGCGATCGGCTCTTTCGAAAATTCTCCAATGCGAAACGCCAGCGCTCCCGCAAGCTTGCCATCGATATACACCGGGCTCCCGCTCATGCCCGCGACCACGCCCGTATACTCCACCTTTTGCCCGTGCAGCCGCACCAAAATGATGTCGCCCTTCGGCCCATTCACGTTGTGCATCACGCCCAGAACTTCCACGTCCATAGGCTCCGGCTTCACTCCCTGAAACACGGTGTACGCCACTCCGCGCATGCCCGTGTGAATCTGGCTCACAGCGATGGTTTTTACCGGTTGAGGAGCAGCTTGCGCACCGGAAGAAGAAGCCGTTTGTGCACACAGCAAAGCAGAAAAAGACAACAGGGAGACGAAGAGCGCAAGACTGTATTTTTTCATGAACGACGCCCGGGACGGATCGACCAGCCCATCTTATATCGAATTAGACTTCGCCAGATTGTAAGATCGTTGCCAGGAGGGGGAAAATACTGGGAGCCGGGCAAAACATCCCAATCGCGAAAGCTTGCGTCTATACTAGCACAAGGGATTTCATCTCCGTTCAGCCTTTACTCCACTTTACTCAGAGGTTTGCATGCTCTCAAAATTCAAATTGGCAGATGGTTGCAAGCCTTTGCACATTCGGTGTTCGATGCTAACGGCTCTGCTCGCCGCGTTGCTCCTCGCGGCTCCCGCGTTCGCGCAAGATCAAACGCAATCTCCTCCTGCGCAAGGCCAGAATCAAGACAATCAAGACCAGAGCACCGGCAAGCAGAAGCAGGATGTCCCCGACGACGCTGGCGGCCCCACCGGCGATATCGGTCCCTATGCCATCCCCAGGAAGAACGCCGAAGCTCCGCCACCTCCGCCTCCGCCGCCCGTTGCGGCCAAAAAAGTCGAGGGGATGCCTGATTATTCCATCAAGGTAAATGTCCCTCTGGTCAATGTGGATGTCATGGTTACCACTAAGTCTGGACAGTTTGTTCCTGGCCTGAAGAAAGACAATTTTCGACTCTTCGAGGATGGAAGTCCCCAGCAGATCACCGATTTCAGCGTCACCAAAGCGCCCATCACCGCGGTTCTGCTCGTCGAATTCGGCGCCACCAACTATAGGTTTATGATCGACGCGCTGCAGGCTTCCTACGCCTTTGCCAGCACTCTGCAAAAAGGCGACTGGGTAGCAGTTTCCTACTATGACATGCTGCCCCACATCCTCGTCGATTTCACCCAGGACAAGCGTTCGATTTACGGCGCCCTGAATGAGTTGCGCATCCCCGGTTTTTCAGAGACCAATGAGTTCGACGCTTTGTACGACACGCTCGACCGCCTCGACCGAGTCGAGGGCAAGAAGTACGTCATTCTAGTAAGCACAGGCGTGGACACCTTCAGCCGAATTACCTACGACAAGATATTGAAGAAAGTCAAAGACACTCCAAACGTCACCATTTTTCCCATCAGTGTCGGTTGGATCATCCGCGAAATGTATGAAGCGTCAGGCCGCGCTGCCCCGCACGGTATGGGCATCCCCGTCAGCAATATGGATTACCTGCAAGCCGACAACGAAATGCGCACTTTCGCAGCCATGACCGGCGGGCGCGCCTACTTCCCGCGTTTCCAGGCCGAGTATGGCGAGGACTTTCAGGATATCGGCAATGACATTCGCAACCAGTATTCGCTGGCGTACCACCCCACGAATGCCAAACTCGACGGTACCTATCGCAAGCTCAAGGTTCAGGTCGTCGCGCCCGACGGCGGTCCATTGAAAGTGAGAGATCAGAAAGGCAAAGAGCAAAAGATCGATGTCGTAGCCCGCGACGGCTATACCGCCAAGCACACGGTGGACTGACGGAGCCTTGCTTTAGTTTGTCAAGCTGAGCGAAACGCGCGAGTTGCGCAGCAACTCGCGCGCACAGTCGAACCATCCCTAGATCTCCACTGCCCACCTGCCCTTGTATCAGCCCAAAGAGCAACTCGCTCTTTATTGTCTCACTCAATGCATAAAGTATAACCAATTGACATGCATACAACCACGTCGTATCATGTACGACATGGCAGCCGAATATGCTACCGTAAAAGCGAAGGGTCAGGTCGTGATTCCCGTAGGCATTCGGCGTAAATTCCAGATCGACGAGGGAACCCGAGTCGCCTTTTTGGAAGAATCCGGCCGTTTGTTTATTCAGCCGGTCACCGACGAATTTATCGATTCCATGAAGGGCATTCTCGCCGGTAGGGGGCTTCCCCAGCGAGTTGAGCGGGCGCTCGACCGCAACTTGCGATGAAAATTCATGTTCTCGATGCCAACGCCCTCTATCGTTTTCTTATCGGTGGGCCGGGTGCTGACATTGTAGGCGGCCTTTTCAAAGCAGCCCGGGATGCAGAACAACCGTTGCGCATGTCGGTGATTAACTGGGGCGAGGTCTACTACACCATCGCCAAGGCCGAAGGGTTCGCGCAGACCGCACGCCTCATGGATTCAGTCAAGTTGCTCCCGCTCACGGTTGTCGACGCCGGAGAAACTATTACCGCTCACGCTGCCCGGCTCAAAGCGAGTCATGGCTTGCCATATGCGGATTGCTTTGCCGCCGCTCTGACTGCAGACGATTGCGTGCTGGTAACCTCTGACGTCAAGGACTTCAATAAAGTTCCCAAACTGCACGTACTCCCACTTCCAAACCGTTAGTAGAGTTATTTTGGTGCTAGTAAGTGGTTCGACGCTAGTGTTTGCAAGCCGCGGGGCTACGGCGCGTGCAGCAGCTTTTCCAGCACAAAAAACACTCCCGTGCCCACAAAAACCAGCAACGCCATCTTCATTGCCGGCTCCTTGTTAACTTCCGGTATTAAATCTGAAGCCGCCACATAAATCGTCACTCCAGCCGCCAGCGGCAGCGCCGCACTCACGTCATGACGAAAGACAGCCATCGTCAAAACGCCCGCCAGCGTGGCCGCGCCGATAATCACTGACGCGCCCCAGGCCGTTCCCTTGCTGCGGCCGCTGGCCAGCATCACCGAACTGACCGTGAATCCTTCCGGAATCTTATGTAAAAACACGGCCAGAAAAATCAGCCAGCCCAGCGCATTCGAAACTAGAAATCCCGAGGCGATCGCAATCCCGTCAAAAAACGTGTGGATGATCAGCCCTAGCAATACGGAATATCCCTTGTGCGAGTGCATGAACTCGTCTTTATGCGTCTCTTCGCCAAAGTGAAAGTGCGGCGTGACCGTATGCTCAAAGAAGTGAATGATGAGATAGCCGAACAAAATCAGAAAAGCCGCGCTCTTGCCGCGCAACGCAATGCTCTCGGGCACCATCTCAACCATGGCCGTAGCCAGCATGAATCCCGCGCCCAGCGCGACGAAGTAGCGCAAGTATCGCCGCTCCCAGTCCCGCTGCACAATAATCGCGCCGCCGAAAATGTTAGCCGCGGCCGCAGTCAGGCCCAGCAGTATGCTAATGACAATCGGGCTCATCTGTAGTTGGCGATGATAGCAGTTCCCGTAGGAATCTTCAGACGTGCGATGAGAAACACGTGTGGCGCAGACGCTGTTGCCGTGGCCGACAAACCGGCGTCATCCCGAACGCACGCGTTTTCTCCAGCGCGCGGAGGGATCTCGCGCACATTCTAATTGAACATCGCCGTCATAGACTCGTAATAGGGCACGCCTTTAGGCGTGCCGCAAAGCGGCGAAGAAGAACAGCGGCTTCAGCCGCGGTTGGGCAATCTTCGCTTCATCGTTTATTCTAAGAAGCTGTCCAACGTGAGCAGAAGCACACCGTAAGCCTCCGCCTAAACGTAGACACCAAATCCTCAAAAGCTAACAGCTAGGAGCTAGAAGCCAGAAGCTTCCCCATGAAAACCGGCATCATCGGCCTGCCGCAGGTAGGCAAGACATCGCTATTCACGATTCTCACCAAGGCCCATCTCTCCGATCAGGCCCGCTCGAACCCGCGCGAAGCCCACATCGGAGTCGCCAAAGTCCCCGACGATCGCCTCGACCGCCTTGCTGCGCTCTACAATCCAAAGAAGCTCACGCACACTTCCGTCGAATACGTCGATGTCGGCGCCATCGGCCAGGAAGCGCTGAAAGACACCAATTACGCCGCGCACTTGCGCAACGTCGATGCGCTCGCGCACGTAGTCCGCGCCTTCGACGATCCCGCAATCCCGCACGTCGGGGAAATCGATCCCCTGCGCGACATCAGGAACGTCGACTTCGATCTAATGATCAGCGATCTCGGCCAGGTAGAAAAACGCTTGGAGCGCCTCGAAAAAGATTTAAAGAAGATGAAAACCGCCGAGCTCGAAAAAGAATTCGAGCTGCTGAAGAAAGCTAAAGCTCAACTAGAATCGGAAAAGCCTCTGCGCGAAATGCAGATGACGCCGGAAGACAAGAAGCGCATCAAGGGCTTCATGTTTCTTAGTGAGAAGCCGATTCTTTACGTGCTCAACATCGGCGAATCGACCGAGCTAGGAAAAGAACTCGAAGAAGCAGTCAGCAAATATAAACTCACAGAAATCGCCTCCCGCCCAAACGCAGCAGCCACAGCCATCTGCGGCAAAGTCGAAGCCGAGCTCTCAGAGATGAGCGATGCCGACGCCGCTGAATTTCTCTCCAGCTACGGCCTCAAAGAAAGCGGTCTCACCCGCCTGATTAGAACGACCTACCGATTGCTGGGCGTAATTTCCTTCTTTACCGCCGGAGAAGACGAATGCCGCGCCTGGCAAGTCCCCGCCAATTCCCGCGCGCAGGAGGCCGCCGGAGCGATCCACTCCGATCTCGAAAAACATTTCATTCGCGCCGAAACCATCCGCTGGGAGCAGCTTCTCGAAGCCGGCTCCGAAGCCAACGCCCGCGCCAAAGGCACTCTCCGCCTCGAAGGCAAAGACTACATCGTGCAAGACGGCGACGTAATGCACATCCGCCACTCTGGATAATGACCTTCCTGGAGACGGGCCCGAATTGTGTGGGGACAGCCGCCCTCGGCTGTCCAGTCGAGCGGAGCTCGACCGCGAGGCAGTTTGCGTTCGGCGTCATACCGAGCGGAGCCGTTCCGTCGAGGCGAAGCGAGGGATCTCGCGCCGAGCGCCTCAGTCCTGAGAGACAGATAGGCTAGCTAGTAGCTAGAAGCTTCTAGCCGTCAAGTAAACCACCACCAATCCCAGCAGCAGCACGGCCCCCTCCACCCGCGTAGACCAAACGTGCAAAGCGTCAAATTGCGTGCGAACAGGATTATCCAGCGGCACAGTCCCGAAATCCGCGACCTGCGCCCGCAAAACATCCATCCGCGGAATAATCCCAAACTGCGAAATCAAAGTAAGAGCCAGCATCAAGCACAAAAGCACGTGCCGCACCGCAAAAACATGCGCGCTGCCATCAGTAAAACGGCTGTAGAGCAGGGAACTGACGAGATAAGCAATTCCCGAGACGATCCCAATCCAATGCAGCTTGCCCAGTGAGCGCCCAACCACATTGCCCGCAAGATGAGTCGTAGGCAAAACCGTGAACGCCGTCGGCGCGACAACGAAAGCAAAAAAGATCAGCCCGCCAATCCAGCAGACAAGCGACAGCAGCATGAGAAACCGGAGGAAGGACATAGCACGAGGATTATATGCTCAGAAGAGGAGGTAAAAAGCGGCGGCGAATTGGAGGCACTGACAACTGGCAACTAACCACTAACAGGGCCTACACCGGCACCGCCACGCTCTCCACAATCTCTTTCAACACCAGATCCGCCTGCTCCGACTTCTTTGCCGTCGAAGCATACCCGCCATTCATTCCCACGCGATGAGCAAACACCGGCACCGCCAGCGACTTGAAATCCTGCGGAGTGCAAAATCCCCGCCCATCCAAAAACGCCATCGCCTGCGCCGCCCGATACAAAGCCTGCGCCCCCCGCGGAGAAACTCCCAGCGACAAATACTCCGACTCCCGCGTGCGCTTCACAATTTCCAGCGCATACGAAACCAGCGATTCATCCACGCGAATGTGCCGCACCGCATCCTGCATCTCGAGCACATCCGCACCTGCAAGCACTGGCCGCATATCATGCAACCGGTTCGCGCCCGCCTCCGACCGCAAAATCTCGCGCTCCGCCGCCGCATCCGGATATCCCATCCTCACCCGCATCAAAAAACGGTCCAACTGCGACTCCGGCAGCGGATACGTCCCATGATGCTCCACCGGATTCTGCGTAGCGATCACCAGAAACGGCTGCGGCAATTCATACGAATGCGCATCCACCGTGACCTGGCCTTCGTTCATCGCCTCCAGCAGCGCCGACTGCGTCTTCGGAGTAGTTCGATTAATCTCATCCGCCAGCAGCACATTCGTGAACACCGATCCGCGCTTGAACTCAAATTCCTGCTCCAAAGCCGAATACACAGAAATTCCCAGCACATCCGACGGCAGCATGTCGCTGGTAAACTGCACCCGCTGAAACGTGCAATCGACCGCCCGTGCCAAAGCCTGCCCCAGAGTAGTTTTGCCCACGCCCGGCACGCCCTCAATCAGCAAATGCCCGCGCGCAAAAATGCTCACCAGCGCCAGGCGCACCACGTCGTCTTTGCCGCGAATCACGCGGCGAAGCGCCTTTTCCAACTCCGTTGCCTTGTGGGATATTGCAGTTGCGGTCTCAGGAGACATTAAATGAATTCTACTATTCAAGAGCGAGCAGTCGCGGTTACCAATGTCATAGAACCGGATGCCGATATTCAACGATTGGAACCAATCAACGATCGGAACTAACCCGTGGCGAAGCAAAGGCCAACCATCGCCAGGGTAAGCAACCGTATAGGATTGTCATTCCGAGCCGTTCGCAGCCGCGAAGCGGCGAGAACGTGCCGAGGAACCTGCTTTTCTCGTCCGCCACCACGACTTCAGAACGTGCGCACAAGCCATTCTTTCGCCACTACAAAGCCAACGGCTAGCAACGAACGGCCGCCTTACTGCATGAACTCCGCCGGCCGTCCCGTCAGCCGCTCAATGCGCTTGGCAATCGGAGGATGCGTCGAAAACAGATTCCCAAAGCTAATCCCCAGCAGCGGCTGAATAATAAACAGGTGCGCCGTCGAAGGCGTAGCCTGCATCGGCACGCGCCGCGAGTAAGCGTCCAGCTTCTGTAGCGCGCTGGCTAGCGCATATGGATTGCCAGTAAACTTCGCTCCCGAAGCGTCCGCCTGATATTCCCGTGACCGCGACACCGCCAGCTGAATCAGCGTAGCCGCAATCGGAGCCAGGATCAGCATAATCAGCGCCGCAATTCCTCCGCCTCCGCCGCGCTCCTCGCGATCGCCGCCGCCCCAGCCGCCGAAAATCATCGCCCAGCGTCCCATGCTGGCCAGCATCGTAATCGCGCCCGCAATCGTCGCCGCCACCGAGCTGATCAATATGTCGCGATTGCGCACGTGCCCCAGCTCGTGCGCCAGAACGCCTTCCATTTCTTCGTCATTCAATAAGCCGAGAATTCCGTGCGTCACCGCCACCGACGCATGGTTCGGATTGCGTCCCGTGGCAAACGCATTCGGCGACTCCGTCGGAATCACGTAGATCTTCGGCATCGGAATGCCAATCTTCTGCGTCAGCCGCTCGACGATGTCATAGGCGCGCGGCAACTCCTCGCGCGTAACCGGCTGCGCGCGATACATCGCCAGCGCAATCTTGTCGGAGAAGAAATAGGAGACGAAGTTCATCACCACGGCAATCGCCAAAGCGACGAACATGCCGTTCTGTCCGCCAAACGCCCGGCCAATCAACATCAGCAGCAGCGTCAGCGCGGTCAGTAGAAACGCGGTCTTGAATGTGTTTCCCATAGTTGGTCTTTCAAAGCTTAATCTATTTGATGTTACTCCCAGCAGGTCGATGCAGCTCGACCCTCCTTACAGAAAGAGGGGGTGAGGCAAGAACCCACTCCGCAGAGACACCCTCCGACAAACGTAAGGTGCTACAATCACGAACCGAAATGGAAGTCCTCGCCAGTATAGTGGTTGGCGGCTTAATTTTAACCGCGATAGGCGTTGAGTATCTAAGAGCGCCGAAGATGATGCTCTCAATAGAAGAGCCGCCGTGCGACGTAGCGTACGCAAGGGCCGCCCTTGCGCACAACGCACGATATCTTCGTCTGAAATTGTCCAACAAACGCCTCCCGGCCCTCGCGAAATGGATGCTCAGAACTGCGGCATTGCAATGCCGCGGCGAAATCACATTTCACCACCTCGACGGGCAGGATGTTTTTGGGCGGTCAATGGCAATGCGGTGGGCGAACTCGCCCCAGCCGATCCCGAATCAGATCATGGATTTTCAGGGCCGCGCGGTCTTCCAGATTGTCGATTACGTTAGAGCGGCATCGGAGTCCCGAGTCGACGTCTACCCCGGCGAAGAGCAGATCGCGGATGTGGTCGCCCGGTTCGATGACGAGATAGACTGTTACGGGTGGAACAACGACGCCTACGCTCACCAATGGCGCAGTCCGCACCGGAAGCTATGCCCCTGGGAGGTACATACTAAAGGCGGTTATCTACTCCTCGGGTCAGAAATGCGTCGGAGTCTTTCGCATTGTGAATGATGTCGACCGGCGAAGCGACTTTCGCCTCCTTCCAGCGACGAAAGATGACCGCGCAAGAGTTTGGTGACCACAGGCCCGCCGCGTCCTTGAAGTCGGATGCCCTGACTCAGCCAGGCCATCCAGCCGGGTTCCGCCGATTTCGTGGAGCCTCCCCTGCTGATACCTAATCCCAAGCATACCGTTCGTCGTAGGGGACATGTTTTCCCTTCAAAAGCGACGAATTTCTCCTCAAATGTGTGCTCCTTGTGGCGCTGCTGCTGTCCGGCGATATACTTCTTCACTGCGCCTACGCTCGGATTCGTTCACTTGAACGCTCATGCTAAACTTCTTTCATCCAGTGGCGGTATGAACACCCTCATTACAGATCCGAGCCTCGATCTCCCGATGTACGGTCTTTCGGAAGCCGCCCTATATCTGCGCGTTCCGATCAAAACGCTCGAATATTGGGTGTTCGGTCAAGGCAAAATTCGTCCAATGATCAAGGCGGCGGGCAGCCACCCGCGCACGCTGTCGTTCATGAACCTGCTGGAATGCCACATGCTAGCGGCGATGCGCAAAGTCTACGATCTCCGGCTTCCGAAAATCCGCCGCGCGGTGGCGCAACTTTCCTTGCACTCCTCGTTTAGGCATCCGCTCGTCGAGCAACCCCTTTACACGGACGGCGTCGATATCCTTCTCAAGGAGCTTGACAAAATACTCAACCTCTCTCGCGGAGGCCAATTCGCCATACCCGAGATCGTCGACATCCACCTGCAACGAATCGAGTACGACAAAGGCAAGCTCAAGTTCTACCCGTTC
This sequence comes from uncultured Acidobacteriaceae bacterium, assembly GCA_963784095.1. GTDB lineage: Bacteria > Acidobacteriota > Terriglobia > Terriglobales > Acidobacteriaceae > Sulfotelmatobacter. The sequence goes on along the minus strand of CAWAQC010000008.1, from coordinate 67,371 downwards.
GTTCGGGAACGAAGCGCCGAAGAGCCGAAATTTATTGTCATTAACCCCTCAATAGCGTTCGGGAAGCCTGTAATTGCCGGCACCGGCATTTCGACGGCAGTCATTGCGTCGCGGTTCAATGCCAGGGAATCGGTCCCTGACCTAGCCCGGGAGTATGGCCTCGAAGAGAAACAAGTCGAAGAGGCTATCCGATGGGAAACCAGAGCAGTTGCAGCTTGACGATTTCATCCTCTACTTGGATGAGAACCTGGACAACTGCAGACCAATCATGGACGCCCTTACGGATGCCAACGTTAAGTTCGAGCGCCACCGCGACCATTTCCCGCGTGGAACACCGGATGAAGAATGGCTCCCGTTTGTAGCCGAAAGAGCCTGGGTCGTGTTAACAAAAGACAAAAGAAATCGCTATAACGAATTTGAGCGGAGGTCTATACGACGTTTCAAGGTGCGCGAATTCTATTTCGGACGAGGGGATTTCAGCGGCACAGAAATGGCCATGGCACTGGGCGTTGCCTTATCAGAAATGAGGGGAATCTGTCGCAGCTATAATGCACCCGTAGTTGGAAGTATGACGCGCACGGGAGCGATCACTGTGGTCTACGACGATAAGGGGTCGACGCACGACAGGCGTAAAGTGGAGAAGAAATAACGCTGCCATCAACTGTACACAACCTCCCTGTGACATCCGCCATTTTCCTCCACAGCCACTGACCGTCATGATTGCCCCAGCAAGTGCAGTAGAACCAGAGGACAAAAAGCCCCGGTATGCAAGAAACGACCAGAGCCAACGCCTCTGTTTCACGGAGCTTTCCCCTAACTCCTTTGCAATGCCGATTTTGCCGAGCAGAATTGAGTAAGTTGGTGATTCCAGATATTTAGCCAAAAGGAGGGGGGAGGGGGAGGGGGGGAGGGCCCAGATCTGAGTTGCACGCGCCGCTAACTCTCCGCCGCGAGCCAAATTTACTTTCGATGAGATTTCAACAGCGGAGTGCACCGCCTCAAACCGTGGCTACAACGCGGTCTCGGTTCGCATTTTCGAAGAGACGTCCCAAGGCGGCTCCAAAGATGAAGCCTCCAACGTGCGCAAGGTATGCCACGCCGCCGGTCTGCGCGTGAGCCACTTGGCCGGCATTGAACAGCTGGGTGAGAAACCAAAATCCGATCAACAGCGCCGCCGGAATGAATGTGACGCGGAAAAATATGAAGATAAACAGCAGCACGCGTATCCGGTCCCGCGGATAGGTCACGATGAAGGCGCCCATCACCGCCGCAATTGCTCCGCTCGCGCCGAGATTCGGCACCGTCGAATGCGGGCTGGACAGCACCTGCGCCAGCATCGCCACCATTCCGCCGAGCAAATAGAAGACCAGATATTTGCCGCGCCCCATCGCATCTTCAATCTCAGGGCTGAAGGCCCACAGAAAAATCATGTTGCCGATGATGTGCGACCAACTGGCGTGCATGAACATCGCCGTCAGAATCGTGATCCAATGATGCCCGGAAGTGATCTGCGCTGGAATCGCCGACCACTGCATCACGAACGCGTCGCCCTTCGTCAACTCCATGACAAAGACGACGACGTTCGCCAGGATAATAAACCCTGTGACCACGGGGATTCGCGCCGGCCGCCGCGTTGCGTCCCCTAATGGGATCAATCCTCCCACTTCGCTCCCTCCATCTGCTCAAGCAAAACGCGCAGCGAACTGCGCACGATTTTCCTGCCGCGGCGAATCGCTGAGCAATTCGCCGAACCTGTTCTCGATCAGAGCGAAACCTATTTTCAGTCAGATATGCGGCGCGCTATGCCGCCACAGATGACGATGGAGACGTTGTGCCCGTTGCCTTGCGCACCGCCAGCGACATCCCGACGCGCGCAACTCCGCTGAAGATCAGGCTTATGCCCACCAGCGTGCCGATCGCCCACGCCGAACTCGATGGCCATTGCATGTAGATCAGGAGGCCAAGCAGCAAAGTAACGATGCCGTCGATCAGTACCCAGATCGACCCATGAATCGGACGCATCTTCACATACAAAACGATGTCGAGGATGCCTTCGATCAGAAAGAGCGATGCCAAGATCAAAGTCAGGGACGCGATCCCCAGCACCGGATGCAGAATGACATATGTGCCGAAGCAGACATATGCGATGCCGACAAGCAATTTCCAAATCACGCTGCCCGCGCCGTGCATGCGAAAGGCGAGCATCAGGTGGACTACGCCTGCCAACACAATCAGCCATGCGACAAGTGCATTTATCGCGACCGCGGCGAGAAGTGGCGCACCCACCGCTACCACGCCGAACACGATCAGCAAAACGCCCCACAAAATGGAAGTCGTCGAAGCGTGCCGGACCATTTCAACTGGAGTGTTCTGTGCCATAGAGGCCTCCTGAAAATGGAATAAGGGTACTCCAAGAGGTCAAGCAGTGGAAGGCCGATTACCTTCGGTTTGATTTCAACAGCGGAGCGCCCCAGGCGCTGGCGGATAGAAATGCTCCAAAAAGGATGATGGCGTCAATGCTCGATCGCCCTTGAGGAGACCAGTAAACATCCTTCAGGTTCAGCCAGAGCGCGAATTCGTCCAGCGTAAGCGCGGCGCCCACCCCGTAAAGGACCGACATCAGCCGGCTGAGAAAAATCGACGAGTCGTCGGAGCCCGTGCCAAACTCGGCCAGCCATCCGTAGCCGACGAGAAGAAGAATGACAATGCCGATCACGAGATGATGGATGTGGCGTCCACCAACCTCGATGAAGTGGAAGGGCGGAATGTTGTGGGTGATGCAGTAGACCATACCGCGCACTGCGGCAAAAGTAAGAAAGAAACTGACCGAAGCGACGAAGAGCCTGCGCCGCGGCCGATCAGGAATGCGCTCGTGAAGAAAACGTCCTAGAACGCGAGGGTGAAACAGCAGCGCGAGCGCAATCGAGCCGACGATGGTGAGAAGAAGCAGGAACCAGGTGAAGGTCATGCCATCATTAGACAGCATTTCCCGCCCGGTTTCCTGAACATGACTTTCCGAACACGACGCCGCGCGGTTACGCAGCCAGTTTTGTGCTCGTCGTCGTAGTAGTAGCTCTTGCACTCCGGATTGCCCACGACATGGCAATGCGCGCTATGCCACTGACGATCATGCTGACGCCGACCACCAGCCCGATCGCCCATGCCGAGCTAAGCGGCCATTGCCAGTAAATGATGCCGCCGAGACAGAGCGTGATGATGCCATCAACGAGGGCCCAAACCGAGCCATGAAGCGGCCGCATCTTGAAATACATAATGATGTTCAGAATGCCTTCGATCACAAATAGCGCCGCCAGCAAGAGCGTAAGCGAAGCAACCCCTAATAGAGGACGAAAGACAAGGTACGTGCCGAATGCCAGATAGGCGAGGCCGACCAGAAACTTCCAGATCACACTGCCCGCTCCGTGCGAGTGGAAGCCGATAACAATATGGATGATGCCGGCAAATACGATCAGCCATGCAACCGCCACGTCGACAGCGATGGCAGCGAGAAACGGTGAGCCGATGGCAAGCACTCCCAGGATCACCAGCACAATGCCCCAGATAATTGACGCGGTTGACCCCGGCCGGCCAGTCAAGATCGAAATCGCTTGTGCCATAAAGCTCCTTTAGATGTTCGAATGCCCCAGATTTAAGTTCAAGGCAATCAGATGTAATTTTTGGGCAAAAGGGACATCAAAGGCCGAAAGCAAAAGCCGGCAAAGTATGTGCCGAGTTAAGCCTTCTGGGCTTCGCGCTTCAGGGCGCGGTCGAGGGTCTGGTCGAGGGCCGATTTGGCTTTTTCGTATTCGACTTGCGTAATCTCGCCTCGTTTACGCTCGATTTCGAGCTGGAACAGCTCTTCTTTGATGCCTTCCATCAACATCGAGCCGGAACGCGGCGCTCGCGCGGCAGGCGTAGAGAGAATTTCGGCGGCTTCGTAATCGTCCTCTTCCTGCAAAGTGGGCATCGATGAAGCGGCTCGTTGCCGGGCTACCGCGCGGGCAGCGGACTGCTGGCGCGACGCGACATAGACTCCGCCAATGAGCAGTAATCCGACGAAACCTCCAAGGATCCACCAGCGGTATTTCTGCAGAGGATCAGGAGCATCGATCGGCGGACCCAGCCCTCCACCAGGACGACTGTTGGCCTGCGCCGGTTGTCCCCGATTCGAGCCTTGTGCTGCGCCTTCTTGCGTCTCCTGCAGCGTGCCCTCGCCAGACACTTTGAAGGCGAGATTTTCTCCGGGAGTCGTGCTGGAAGCGACCTGCACGGCGGCATCGGGTTCCTGCGGATAGTTGATGGGCTTGAATCCGGCAGAAGCGTTCGCGGCGGTGAACTGCATCGACTTGGGCGTCATGACCACGAAGTGCTCAAGCGGATAAAGCGACTTGGGATCGACATTGGCGCTGCCCGAATACGGCATCTGATACGCGACTTCGAAACGCGTGAGTCCAGGGCGCAACGGGAAGATGAATGAATAACGGTCTTTGTCGCCTTCCGGCACCGGCGCGGATTTCAGCGGATTCCCGCCTTCGGTGGTCGCGGTCGCAGAATCGGGAATGATTTGCGCTCCGCTGGGGACATTGAATTCGAGGTTGCGCTCGTTCATCTGCGTACGCGGCGGCCTGGAGGAATTCTGCACGCCGAATTCGCGGACGACGACAAGCTGTCCCTGATCGGCTTGGACCCGCATGATGTCGGCGACCACGCTGACGCCCTCGACTTTTTTGGAAGCGTCATAAACTTCAAGCTCAACTGAAGTCGTTCCCGGAGGCGCCATGCGATGATATGTGACTTCCTGATGAATCGCGCGCACAAGATGAGGAGCTTGCGCGTCATCCAGCTTAAAGGTGAAGTGACCGCCGGCATCGGTTTTGGTGCGTCCGGCTTCTTCCATGCCCTCGCCGAGCTTAAGCAACACCACATCGTCTCCGGCAGAAGGTTTGCCAGTGGTGCCGTTTTTCACGATGCCGGTGAGGGTTTGCGCGGAGGCGAGCGAAACGAGCAGCAGGATGGCAATTGTAAGCACTAAGGAGCGAAGTAACACTTCGCCGCAAGCTTTCGGGGCGAACGGGAAACGAGATCTGTGCGAGAACTCCTGGCGACGCCGGTGCATGGTGCAGGCGGGCACGGGATCCTTCGACTGTGTAGAAATTTCGTTTCGCGAAATTCCTACTTCGCTCAGGATGACATGACCGCCAAGATTGTTTTTCAAATTCGGGTTCCTTTTCGCAGAGCGGGAGTGCTTTCCAGGCGCGCGATCTCGGCCAGGAGTGTCGCGGCTTCATCCTGTAGCGAAGTTTTCATCGAGAAGTAATCGATCTCGGGTATTTTGCCGGCCTTGTATTCGAAATTGAGGTCACGCAGGTTTTCGTAGACCGCGTCTTTGCGCTCACGCAAGTATCCGGCGCGGGTTTTCTCAGGTCCAAGATAGAGCTTTCCCGGCAGGTAGAACACATAAAAGAGGCACGCGATGGTGAGCATCAGACAGCAGGCCAGCCAGATCCAGCTTTCCCAAATCATAGGTCAGTCTCCTTGCGCGCCTGGTCGCGGAACTGATCGAGTTCAGCCCCGCCTAGCGGCGAGAGACCATCCGCGATGGCCGGACTGGGACGATTTTTCCACGAGCGAATGACGATGCCAATCAGGCCGAAGCCGAAAATCAATGCGAGAAAGGGGATGATGTAAGCGGCGCGATCGAAGCCCTTATCGGTCGGCGCGGCAAGGACCGTGGGGCCGTATTTCTGCACGAAGCTTTGTTCGACCAGGCTGTCGCTATCTCCGCGATCAACCGCGGCCATGAGTTCAGCCCTCATGCCATCGGATGCCGGGCAGCCGACGTGATTGCATTCGAGAAGAATCTGGTTGCATCCGCAGATGCACATCATCTGATGGCCGATTTCTTTGAAGCGCGTACCGGGATCGCCAGCGCCGAGCAGGGCGAAGATGGCGGCGCAGAGGAAAATAACTTGCGCAGCTTTGCGGCGAAAATACCCACTCTTCGACAAGTTCAGGGCAAGCCGTCTCGCGAAAGAAGCGCGACACGGGGCGCCTGTCGCCCGTTCGCTTCTAGCAAAAGCAGCGAAAAATTGGGCCCTGGACCTTTCTGGTTCCGTTTGCGAATTCGGATTTTTCATTGAGTATTTGCCGGTACTTCGGCTCTTACCTTGCCCGAGCCAAAAATGCGACTCCTCCTAAGCAGGCGGCGAGAACCACGACCCCGGCCGTTAGAGCAATCATGAGTCGTTGTCTTGCCTTCCTCCGCAGCGCTAGGGCCTCATCCGACAGCACGACCTCATTCTGCGAGGAAACGAAACCCAAGGCCGACTTCTTATAGGAACTCCAAAGAAGCAAAAACGGGAGCCCTAAGACGACCAAATAAATCCCCACACAGATGCACAGGGCTCGCAGTAAATGCGCGTAGGAATCGAGGGATGCGTTGTAGACGTCCACCGACAAACGAGTCGAGAGTACTCCGCCGAGGAAGAGAATTGCGAAGTAGGCAAAATAAAACATTTTCAGAAAGGACCTGATCTTGAGTTCTTCAGCCTCGGACGCCACAACATGGCCGTGATGCCGACGATCGCCGGGAAAGATAACTACCCGGCCGGTTTCTTCGGTTCTAAAGTTCGCGCCCACGATGCGCTCAAGAAAAGCCATTTGAAATCAATCTCCTGTCGCCACCGGCGCAGCGTGCGCGTGTTCGAGTCGCGCTGCCGCCGGCATTCGCACCGGCGCGGGAGCGTTTGGAACCAGGGCGAGAACGGTTCCGATCAGCATAATCCACACGCCCATCCATATCCACATCACCAGTGGATTCAAATGCGCCTTGAGTATCGGATGGCCGTTATCCTGATTCACTCCTTCAAACACGACGTAAAGATCGTCGTTCAGCGTGGAGCGAATATCGGGCATGGTCGAAGTCTGCTGGCTCGCATGATAGAAGCGCCGGACCGGAGTCATGGTGCCGATCTGCTTCCCATTCTTGTAGACGTCAAGCATTGCCCACTGGCTCTCATAATTCGGCGAGTCGTCTTCTGTGTAGGAACGGCAGATCAGCGTATAGGGGCCGATGGCCATCTTGTCGCCATAACCCATTTCGTTTTCTTGGTCCTGGTTGAACGCGGCGCCCGCCAGGCCGATGATGACGACGACGACGCCGAAGTGAACGATGTATCCGCCGTAGCGGCGCGTGTTGCGATGGGTGAGTTGTACCATCGAGGCGAACATTCCTTGACCGGTGTGCTTTGAGATGACCCGGCCACCTCGATAGAACTCACTCGCGACGGTGAGCGTGACAAGCACAGAGAGTGCGATCGCCATCAGCGAGTAGAAATAAGAAATATCTTTCCATGGCTTGAGCCCGAAAACGGAACCCCAGCTTTGCGGCGTGACCATAAGGAAAATTGCGATTACGATGGCGCCGATCATAGGCCACATGAAATTCCGCTTCAGGCTCTCGAGAGAAGTCTTGCGCCAGGCCAGCAGCGGACCAACCGCCGTAAGGATCAACAGCAGCAAAGCAACCGGAATTGCAACCCGGTTGTAGAACGGCGCGCCCACTGTGACTTTATTTCCCTGCACGAGTTCGGAAATTTTCGGGAACCACGTTCCCCACAGCACGGTGAAAGTCAGCAGAACAAAAAGAAGATTGTTGAACAGGAAACTGGACTCGCGCGAGACCAGCGATTCGAGCTTATGTTCGCTGCGCAGGTGCGATTTGTTCTTGATAAAGAAGAAAGTAAAGACGACTAGAGTGATGAGCAGGAACCACGCAAACCAATCTCCAATGGACGATTGCGCAAAGGCATGAATGGAGCTAATGATTCCGCTGCGCGTCAAAAACGTCCCGAGAATCGCCAGCCAAAACGTGCCGAAGACTAGCCACATGTTCCACATCTTCAACATGCCGCGCTTTTCCTGCATCATTACCGAATGAAGAAATGCGGTGCCGGCGAGCCACGGCATGAGCGAGGCGTTTTCTACCGGGTCCCATCCCCAATAGCCGCCCCAGCCGAGGACCGAGTAGGCCCAGTGCGCGCCAAGAAAAACGCCGCAGGTGAGGAAAGCCCAAGTGACCATGGTCCAACGCCGCGTAATGTGAATCCACTTCTCGCCGGGATACTTCATGATCAGCGCACCCAGCGCGAAGGCAAATGGCACGGTGAATCCGACGTAGCCGAGATAGAGCATGGGCGGATGAATCACCATCTCGGGATATTGCAGCAAGGGGTTCAAGCCACTACCATCCGCAGGAATATTGCCCTGCATGATCGCAAAGGGATGAGCCGCGAAATTGAGCAGCAATAAAAAGAAGATCTGCACGCCGGCCACGATCACCGACGCATAGGCAAAGAGCCGGGTGTCGACTTTGTAACGCAGCCGAAGAACGAATCCGTAGGCCGCGAGCAGAAGCGACCAGAAAAGCAGCGAGCCTTCCTGTCCCGACCATAAAACAGCAAATTTATAAGGTCCGGGAAGATCGCGATTGCTGTGGTGAAAAATGTAGGCGATCGAGAAATCATTGTTGAAGGCACAGATTACGAGGATGATCGATGCAAGCAGAACCGCGAGAAACGTCGCAATGCCGGCACGGCGGGCGGTTTCACCGATGCGCTCCGAACTTTGCCGCAGGGTCGCCGCAAACGAGCCTTGATCAGAAACAGGGGCACTTGAGCTCCCAAAGTTCCCGCCGCCAGCCACAGCTAACTGACGATTTTGCTGTCGTTGAAAAATGAGTGCGATCATGCCGGCAACGAACGAATAGGCGCTCAATGCCAGCGCAAGCAGCAGCGCAAAACTACCAATTTCTGCCATTAGGGGGAACCCCGACCTATTTTTCCAGAAATACACCGCCGAGGCAACTGCGAAGGCCGCGAAGGCGAGGCTTTTTGGACGTACAACCGGGCAAACGAGTCCGCAAGATCACGTTCACCTCCACAGAGATGCGGCGCGGCAGCCGACTCCCAACCGCCGCAGATTTCCGTTTTGAGTTCTTACGCGCTCTGCTGGCGGTAGCGCTGGCGCACTTCGCGTTCCGCGGTGAACCAGTCGTCGGCTTCGTTGCCCGAAGATGCACCGCGCTGCTCATAGATCTCATAGGCGCGGCGGCGAATCTCATCTTCCAGATTAATTGGCACCAGATTCTTTCTTGAATCCGTCTTCGCCGTTTCGGGTTTCATCAATTCAAATTTGCGGAGTTCCGAATTGCCATTCGACTCAGAGTTGCGGTTCGAGTCGGAACCTCCGTTCGGGCCTAAGTGCTGCGACTTCGCGATGCTCTCGGCTGAGGTTTCTGAAACTTGCGCCTTTACTACGGGAGCGATTTCTGCTTCGGTTGCTGCCACACGATTGACTTCAGGAAGACCTGGATTTTCGACCTGTTCCTTGTTTGCCTTAGGGCGACTAGTCTTTGTGCCTGAACTGGACTTCAATCTTGCCATAAATGGATACTCCTTCACCTTGATCTAATATCTATGTTTGAAAGATCTGTTCTTCGAAAAGTTCTTAAGTTTGAAATGTCGGTTGAATTGACTAGTGGCCACATACAGCTTGCCCCAATCAAAGCGATTAAGAGGACATGGAAGCTGTTGGATTTTTTCTGAGTATAAACCGTTTGAATCTGTGGAAAGCATGTTTGTTGAAAAAAATTGCGCGAGATTGCTTTGGTATAATCGAGATTCGCCGACGGCGCTATCGTCTAGGGGTTAGGACGGAAGATTCTCAATCTTCAAACCCGGGTTCGATTCCCGGTAGCGCTACCAGCTTCCTTGGGTCCGGCCGCTGGAATGATGCAGATAAGGACCGGCTCGTCATGTCTGCGCTTTGGCGCTACGTTCCTCGCAGATCCCGAAGCTTTCGCAGATTTAAATGTTTGCCCTCGTCGATACTTTTTCTGCTCATGTTGGTTTCGCCTGCGTCGGCGCAGGGGCCACCATATCAGACGGATGATCCCGTACCCGTCGGCCTGCATCATTACGAGTTTTATATTTTCGGTGCTGCAGACGGTACACCGGTCGAAACCGATTCGGTCGGACCCGCCTTCGAGTTCAATTGGGGCGCGATTCCGCGAGTGCAGCTTCATGCAATTTTGCCTTGGGGTGTAGCGGGTCCGTCGAACAATCCGGCGTTTCTTCCGGCGGGCGTGGGTCCAACCGAGTTCGGGCTCACGGATATGGAACTGGGCGCGAAGATCGCGTATTTCAAGGAGACCAAACACATTCCGCAGATCGGCAGCTTTACTATGTTCGAGATGCCGACTGGAAGTTACGCGAAGGGGTTGGGTGTCGGGAAGGTCTGGTATCGGCTACCGATGTGGTTGCAGAAAAATATTGGGAAGTGGTTGCTGGATGGCGGGGCGGGATATCAGGTAGTTCCTCAAACCGGGTACAAAAATTTCCCCTATGAAGGATTTCTGCTGAAGTACACATTCGGCGCGCGACTGGAACTTGGGGGTGAGGTGTTTTCGCATGGCGCCGAAGGGACCGCTGCGCCGCAGACGCGGGCTGCGACGCTCATCGATTTTGGCGGGTATTATCACTTCAAGCGCAATCCCAACCAACAGTTTCTGTTTTGCTATGGGCACTCCGTCGCGGGGCAGACGGAGAACTACGCCTATGTAGGGATGTATTGGACATGGGGTGGAAAGGGCGACCAGAACGGAAGTGCGGGCGGTGCCGATTGAGGGTGTAATTCCCACGCAGAGATCTTTGAGTTGACCAGCGTGCCTGGAAGACGCAGGAGTGGTCTCATAAAGGACGCGTTCCTGCTCGGAGGCTTCGAAGAAAGCGGAGAGCCCGCCTGAAAACGTGAAAACGTAAAAACGTAACTTCCGATTGGCTGGGACTTCAGAGCAATGCGGAAGTGTTGAGCTTGTAAGAAGCTCAAATGAGTGCATTGGCGATTTTGAGTCAACCGCTTTTGAGTCAATGACGAAGCGTTCTGCTCTCCAGATTTCAGAGCCACGAGCTGGCGCTTTGCATCGATCACTTTGCAGCGATGCGCCGTTCGCCAAATTGATTCTGCGGGGCTGGTTTGCTAAGGTCGTCCTCATGTCCGAGCCTGTGATTTCTGAGCGACCCACCGAGCAGATACATGACCAGATTCGCGAATTGCTCGACTCCCTTTATCGCGTGGATTCGGGACGAATCCTGGCAACTCTGATCCGCCTGCTCGGTGATTTTGACCTTGCCGAGGAGGCGATGCACGAAGCCTTTGCGGCTGCGCTCAGCCTGTGGCCGAGCATTGGAGTACCCGCCAATCCGCGGCCATGGCTGATTTCGACGGCCCGATTCAAAGCCATTGATACTCTGCGTCGACGGGCCCGATTGGAACGGATAACGCTTGATGCGTCGCAAGACGAGCAGGTGCGCTATATCGAAGCGCAATCGAGTTCGGGGGAAAAGCCCAGTGATGATGACTTTCTTGAAGACGACCGACTGCGCCTGATTTTTACTTGCTGTCATCCACTTCTGCCGCCGGAAGCGCGCGTTGCGCTCACCTTGCGCGAGGTGTGCGGGCTCACAACCGAGGAGATCGCGAAGGCCTTCCTCAACACTCCGCGTACGCTGGCGCAGCGCATTGTGCGCGCCAAGGCAAAGATTCGCGAGACACCGATTCCCTACGAGGTGCCGACGCCGCAGGAATTGTCGGAGCGCCTGGACGCGGTGCTTCAGGTCATCTATCTCGTCTTTAACGAGGGTTATTCGGCTGCGGCGGGAGCGAACGTAACGCGGGCCGAGCTGACCGCCGAGGCGATTCGACTGGGCCGGTTGCTGAACGAACTCCAGCCAGAGTCGGAAGTAATCGGGCTGCTTGCCCTGATGTTGCTGCAGGAATCCCGCCGCGCCGCGCGAACCTCTCCGACTGGAGAGCTGATTTTGCTGGAGAATCAAGACCGCGCACTCTGGAACCGGGAGCAGATCGCGGAGGGAGTGGCATTGCTGGAGAAAGCGCTGAAGTATGAGCAGAAGTCCCGCCGCTTCGGCTCCTACACGCTGCAGGCCGCGATTGCGGCCGTTCATGCCGAAGCGGAATCGGTCGCCGCGACCCACTGGAGGCAGATTGTTGCGCTTTACGATCAATTGCTACGAATTCAGCCTTCGCCGGTTGTCGAACTCAATCGTGCCGTTGCCATTGCCATGCGCGATGGTCCAGAGGCCGGCCTAGCGCAGATCGATGCGGTGTTGGGGGATTCTTCCGGAAAACAAGGCGAATTGGCCAATTATTACCTGGCGCATTCCGCCCGTGCGGATATGTGCCGCAGGCTCGGCAGGACAGCCGAGGCTCGGGCATCTTATCAGAAGGCGCTGGCGCTGACCCAACAGGAACCAGAGCGGCAATTCCTGCAAGAGCGGATTCGGCAGTTGGGATAAGAAGGCTCGCCAAATAAGAACGGAGCGAATATGTCAGACAAATCCGAGAAAATCCTTGTCTGGGGTGAAGCCTCTGCGATGCTGATAGCGCTGGGTCTGACTGGTGGATGGTCTCGCTTTAAGGAAGGAGTGATTCCCTTGTCACATCTCTTCGGCGAGAAACTGTTTGACATAGCGCTTGGGCGGGTGGCCCAGGCTTTTGATCTCGCTGGCATCAGCAGGACAATGGGGTGCCCCGTCCTTCGCGTCTTTTGCGAAGGGCGGGTACCACGACAGCATACGCAACCGGGTTTGTGCAGAACCGACAAAAGTTGCGTCGGCAGCATCGCCGCCCATCCTTGCAAAGAACGCAAGGATCGGGCACCCTCAGTGGGAGTGCTGCCCGCGAAGATCGTTAAGGGCCTTCCACCCACCCCATCTCTCCGGGATTTTGTTGAATTCGCCCCACTCCTTCTCGTACCCTTAAACCCAAGGAGGCAAACGTGACTATCGAAATCCGCGACGCATCTTTGGAGGCCAGAATCCGAAAGCAACTCCCGGCCACCGGCTCCAGCAGCGTCGAGGAAGTGCTGCTCCGCTTGCTGGACACGCAGGAAGAACAGGACCGCTGGCTCTTGGAGAACCGTGAGGAGATCAACGCCAAGATTCGGCGAGGCATCGCCCAACTCGACCGTGGAGAGGGGATTCCGGAAGACAAACTTGACGCGTACCTGGCGAAATTTAAAACCTAGCCCGAATGAGAAGGCGTTACGTTCTTGCGCCGGAAGCCGCGCTCGATTTGGTCCAAATCTGGCGTTACATCCGGAAGGAAAGCAGCGAGGAGACCGCAGATCGGGTTGAAGCGGCGATTCGCGACCTGGTCGTTTCGCTGGCCAAAAGCCCAGGCATCGGGACTGGCGCAAGGACCTCACGGACGAAACAGTGAAGTTCTTTCCCGCTTATTCCTACCTCATTGTCTACCGGCCGGATACAAAGCCTCTGCATGTAGTCGCCATCCTCCAGGGCCCGGCGGAATGTGGAACGACCTCTGATCGCCTCTAAAATCTCTTGGACGGCTTGTCGAATTCCGCTGGAACCGTTCGACTATGTAATGAAGGCCGGGGGCGGGTGGCCCTCTTTTAATGATCCGCGGGTGCATCATTCCCACTGAGGGTTGCCCTGTCCTTGGGTCTTTTGGCGGGTGGATTTTGTGTAATTTGAGCCGGCAGCACAGCCTTGCAGATTTTTCCGTCACTGTTTCAGGTAACGAACCGCAACGCTTCCTGATTTAAAAACCTTCGACTCAACGAGTTTTAGTCGTAATCTCTCCGGCAGGCTGACACCTTCCATCAACCGTCTCCCTTCCCCGGCAACGACTGGCGCAATGACAAAACGATATTCGTCAACCAGACCAAGCTTTATGAGCTGTGAAGGAATATCTACACCACCGACCAGAATATTTCCGCCCGGTTCTTGTTTCAATTTAAGTATTTCGTCGCGAAGGTTCGTACGAACAATTCTCGTATTTTTATTTTCAGCGCTGTCCAATGATCGTGAAAAAACAATCTTGTTGAGGGAATCAAATGCTTGAGCAAATTCGATATCCGCTTTTGTCTCGGACTGGCTTTTGGCGATATCAGGCCAATAAGGAACCATCAATTGGTAAGTTTTACGCCCATAGACGAGCAGGCCAGCATCATCTCGCAAGAGGTGCGTGTAATGTTCAAGTAAATCTTCATCGGGATTGAATTTGGTATGGTCGCAGCAGCCATCCAGAGTAATGTTGATTGCGTAGATTACATTTCTCACTTGATTGTCCTGTCTTATGTACCAGCGCTATGCGCCCTTGCACAATTCGGTTTAGCGACCTTCGGTTCCGTCTGACCACCGTTGCACAGGAATCACGAACTGCGTCAAGTGCTCCACGGGGTCGCTCACAGCAACGACGGGGGAACCCGGCAGATTCGCTCCCCAAATTGCGGGGTCGGTATCCGAATAGAAAAACATTAGGTGGGAAGGCCAGTGGGGGTTGCTGTCGCCCCCGTAGCCTTGCTTCGATAGCATGAAGCACATCGCTCCGGGTTCCATTGGCGGCAGCTCTTTTTTGGCGAGGGCGGCGGTGATTGCCACGTTCATCTGAGCCGGCGTACGCCCCGCCAGTCCCCACTCGGTCTCTTTGGTGAGGCGCAGAAGGTAGGAATGCGCGGCTGCCGCATTCACACACATGGGGACGCGCACCTTCGGATTCCAAAAGTCAGCATCCGCAGCGGAAGTCCACCCCCGTCCCACGATGCACACGAAACCGTTTTTGCCTTTGACCGCCGTTTCAAAACCATGACGTCCGAGAACCAGCACCTCGGCATCGCGTGAAATGGACTCCGGTGCTGCACTGCGCGCCAGGGCTATTTCCGCGGCCCGGTCCGTCATGAGGTATTGGTCGATCGGGGCCATCTTTGTGTACATCTTCCCGGCATCCTGTGCCGTCGCCAGGTTTAGCGTACCGAAGCTGGACTTACTGAGGTATGCGGTACCGAGCATGACAAGCAGTGCGAAGCTTTTGATTGCGATTGCGCTAATTCTCTTATGCATTGTTTTCCTCCTTAGAAGACTGCGGCATAATTTCTCCTTTTATCCGGAGTCGCGGCGAGTGAGACTATTCCGTTGCTGCCTTCGGGGCCGGATTGAAAAGAAGCTCGCGCACCTCGCCCGACGCACGGCAGGCGACGGCGCCCTTGCGCGCCCAGGCCAGCGCCTCGTTCATATCAGCGGCTTCCAGTATCCAGAAACCGCCCATGTGCTCCTTGGTCTCGGTGAGCGGCCCGTCGGTGACGAGGACCTTGCCGTTGGGCTGGATCCGCAGCGACTTGGCCTTGCCGGCCGGGGAAAGGCCGCAGGCGAACTTCCTCGCGCCGGCGGCAATCATCTCGCGGTTGAGCGCGTGGATCTCCTCCATCATCGCTTCGGTTTCGACGGACGGATCGTAGTCGTCGGGGTGGTAGACAGCAACTAGATACTGTGGCATGACTTCTTCTTCTCCTGTACCGGTCTTTAGTTATTTGGCCTTCGGCCGGGCCGGTTGCCCTGCCTTCACCATATAGTCGAATGGCTGACCGGAATTCGACAAATCATCGAGTCTTTTTTATTTCATCTGCCGTGAGCCCCATTTCTCCCGTTCTTTGCGAGAAATGGGGCACGCGGGGCGGCGCGAAATCGACAAAGCGCGCAGAGTTTTCTTACTACTGGCGCATCTCAGCGGCGACGTCGTCTCCGAACTTCTTTTGGATCTCCTTTTGGGTCTCGGGATCGAAGTCGGTGATGTCGAACATCCGGCGAACTTCAACCATTTCGTTGTCCTTTCCGGGGATCCGCGAGGCCCATTCGAGCGCCTCTTCGCGCGACTTCACCTGGATGATCCAGTAGCCGCCGACCACCTCCTTGGCTTCGGTAAACGGACCGTCGGTAACTTTCGATTTTCCGCTTTTGAAGGTGACGCGCGCGCTCATCGTCGAGGGCGGGGTCAGCCCGTCGAGCGCCAGCAGCACCCCGGCTTTCCCTAGTTCCTCGTTGTACTTGCCCATCGCCTCCATGCTTTTGAGGTCGGGGGCCCAGCCGGGTTTTGCGTTTTCGTAGTCTTTCGGAAACATGATCATCATGAAGCGCATGGTGTTCTCCTTGTTTGCTGAGTATCGGGTATCGAGAATTGAGTGTTGTGCGGACACCGTATCAGGGCCGCTACTTTTATCCGGCGGGACGGTTGCCCGGCCTTCACCACATAGTCGAACGGCGGGATGGAATTCGACAAGTCGTCCAAGATTTTTTTGGGATGCGCCATTTCTCGCGTTCTTTGTGAGAAGTGGGGCCTTTGACCGAAAGAGGCAGGCCCATACCGTCGGATTCTTGATTTTGACCGGATCACCACAGAAGCGGCTGCCCCACTCGTCGAAAACCGCGACGAGTGGGGGCAGCCTAGCCTTGGAATGGCGCAAGCGAAATAAAATCTATGAATGAGGCCAGCCCCTTGGCCACCCGCCTCAGAAAGTGTAATCTTTCCGTCGCTGGAGGTCTCAAGTGACCATTGACCTGCGTGGGATGACACCGTTGCTCCAAGCCTTCGACATGCCGACCTCGCTCAAGTTCTATTGCGATGTCCTTGGATTCGAAGTTGTGCAAGCTGACTCGAACACCACCGCGCCGAACCATAACTGGGTCTGGCTCAAGCGAGACGAAATCGACCTGATGTTAAATACGGCTTACGAGTACGACAAAAGACCGCCAGCGCCCGACCCTCGCCGAGCAGCCAGCCACGCAGACACGGGTCTTTTCATAGGAGCACCTGATGTGGATGCTGTCTATGCACTTGCGAACGAAAGGACTCGACATGAAGGAGCCGAAAGTCGCGCCGTATGGAATGAAGCAACTGTACATGCGCGACCCAGACGGATATGGCATCTGTTTTCAGTGGAAGGCAAACGGATGAGGTTAATGCCTGATGCCGGACTCCATTGGTAGCTATCCGGTGCTCTCGCAGGTCGCGCAACTCGGGGGCTGGCCCAACCTTTGCATCACCAAGGTTGAGGCTGCCCCCAGTTTTGTCGTCCCCAGTTTTGTCCAAGCAAACATCCGCAACCGTTTAAATCCGCATCCCGCCCGGGCCGAGCGCTAACCGTACGTGAGATCGGTGCTCTGCCCGACCTCGATAATGTAACCGTCAGGATCGCGGATGTAGCAGCGAATCTCGCCGTACTTGGGAATCGGCTCCGTAATGAATTCGGCTCCTCGACTTTTCCATAACTTGTAGCACGCTTGAATATCCGCAACGCGGAAATTCATAAAGCTGTTGATGTGATTCGGGTCGGGGACGCTGAGCGTTACCGTCGGCTTATCCGGAGTCGGCTCGCCTCCAACGTTCAGAATCATCCAGATATTCGCAAGCTGAAGGTATCCAGGCGCGTTGCCGTCACCCAGGCTCAGAATGCGAGCGCCGAAGACCTTTTCGTAGTAGCGGGCCGATCGCTCGATGTCGGCGACGGTGAGAAAATGCGCGATGCTGATCCCCTCCCGTGGGGGCATCTCGTAGCTCTCCTGTTCAATTTGTACGGTGTTCATGGTTGGCTCCAATATTGACGGCTCCAATTTCGATACGGTGCTCTTTTTAAATACGGTGTCGCATTCCGGTTTCCGCTGGCAGCGGAAACCGATATGAGGTGTGGCGGCCGCAGTGCTCTCGATTGCGCCGACCCACGATTAAGATACAGCGAGGGGTTTGTAAATAAGACCGATGACTAGGCCGACGATCGTCCACTGGACGAAGTAAGCCACAGCCTGTCCAAGAGCGAGTTTCAGCCCCATGTTCAGGTTCACGTAGTTGTGCAGTACAAATGCACAGACCACGAAAATGCCAATGAGAACACCCAGGCGCGCGCCTTCCGCAGCGCCCGACCCGCCCGGAGGTATCGTCGCGAAAATTATCGCGACAACCAGGATCGCCATCAAAGTTGCGGCCATTCCAATTGGCATAATGCTCATCATTTTTTCTTTAGGTCGGAATACGGCAGGGTACTTGTGGGCTTCTTCGACAAGAGCCGGCACCAGCCATAACAGTAAAAAACCATAGGCAAAATACGCGACCGTCGCGCCAAGCGCCGCCAGTGCGAGACGTGAATAGGTCATTTGCACTCCTCTTCCACTTCGAAAATTGCAAGGATTATACACTGGGATTCCTGCCTTGGCACCGTTGAACAATAACTGCCATCTCAGTTCTCTGATCTCCGCTAAGCTAAAAATGGAGTGGCTGTCGATTTTCGGTCTCCCGAACGACTATCTGATAACAGGACGATGAACTACGGCTCTCTAAGCCGGGTATTGGTGCAGTTTGGCTCACGCATTAGGCCGGTTAAGCGGGAGATACCTTCGGTTTCGCTTAGGGCAAGGTCTTCGCTACGCCTGAAAAGCCATTACGCTCAGGATGACAAGGTCGTGTAAGGGCCAGACTGCACCACTGCCGGAAACAAAAAGGATGAATGAAATACATCTGTTTGGGATACATCGAGCCGGGAAAAATCGACGGGATGTCCGAGGACGACCGACACGCAATGCTCGACGATTGCTTTGAGTACAACGACCATCTGCGCGCCAACGGACACCTTGTCGCCGAAGTATCTCTTCAGCCTCCGCAGACCGCGATGACCCTGTACTGGAAAAACGGCAAAGTCGCGACGACCGACAGCCCCTATGTGGAAACCAAGGAACAGCTTGGCGGCATTCAGATGCTTGAGGCGCGAGACCTCAATCATGCCATTGAGCTTGTCTCACAGCTTCCAGGCTTTAAGTATGGACTTGGTCCGGTTGAGATTCGGCCGGTTGCGGATATAGACGAAATGATGAAGGAGAGCGAGCATAGGCGAGGGTGGAAGGATACCTCGCGATGAGGGCGCCCACGACGGAATGAATGATCAGGGAAAGAATGATCAGCGAAAGGATGACCGGGGAAAGAACGTTCAGTATCACGGGCCTGGTGCTGGTAATCAGTATCGGTTTCTTTGTGCCGAAGGTGGTGGCACAGTCGGATGAATACTCGAAAATAGCGAGGTGGCGCCAGTCGGATTGCCGGCAACGACCGTAGTGCCTTCGAGAATTCCTGGAGGTCCGTCGCTTTAGCAATGCGTCCGGCCGCATTGGAGACGTAAGGGGTGGACGCCTCAGGTTTTCGGGCAGATCGTTTGAATGTGTTTTTCTTCACTCTTCTGCTGCACGGCAGGTTTTGGTTGGAACGGCACTTCCTCAGCCACAGGGAAACGGCGCTCTTCATTGAGTGCATGCTGCAGTGTGCTTAACAAGAACTCGACACCGCCGAATTATCAGGGACGGAAGGTTTTGAAACCCAGAGAATGTCCCGCGCGGACGTGCTTCTTGGAACTGCGACGGAGAACATGGAATCTTTGGAGGGCGCTGGCGGAAAATAAATCCCTTTCATGTGAACTAAACTTTCAGCATGCTTTCAGATTCGTTACTGAAGAAAGGTTACTAACGTGCCAAAAGGCTTTCTTGGAGGTCTCTCCCCCCGGCCGAGAGAGGGAATGAGAAATGGGCTAAATGGCTTGGATAGCGTGAATTCGGAGGCTCCAGCGGCAGACCCAGCGGATTTTTCGGTCCGAAGCATTCGCAATCGGCAGTGGAGACTTGATTGCGCATAGCCTTCCTAGAAGGAGCGCAAATGCGCAATTTCCCAAGAATCCTTGTCTTGCTGCTGGTGTCGGTGACTACCTTTGCGGCGGCCGAAACCTCGCCACTCTCATTCGATCAGACGGTCGATCGCGTGGTAGAGCGCGAACGCAAGTTTGTCGCCACCATGAAAGGCATACAGCCTCTGGCCGAAACTTATATCCAGAACCTTCGCGAAGGTAAGGATCATGAGATCGAGCCGGTCAGTGATCAATATTTCCTTGGGCGCGTTTTCTTGAATGACGATCTTCGTGAGCCATTGTTCAAGCAGCGGCACGCCGGATTCCACCTCTCGAATCCCCTCTCGTCGATTTTTTCAGAAAGGCTTGTGCCTCAGGGCTTCGCACAGATGGCGATCCTCGATTCGGACTTCCAAAAGAGCAATTATCGTTTCAGCTTCGTGCGACGCGAGTTTCTGGGAGAAATTCGCTGCATGGTCATCGATGTTCAACCCAGAGACAAAGCGCGCAAAGGATTGTTTACTGGAAGAATCTGGGTGGAAGACCGGGACTTCAACATTGTCCGTTTCAATGGGACTTACTCCGGCAGTTCAAGATACAAATATTACCTGCACTTTGATAGCTGGCGTTTTAATCTGCAAGCGGATGTTTGGCTGCCGTCCTACATTTACGTCGAGGAATCAGGCGCGCAAGCAGGCAGCCCGCCATCGCATGATCCGTACTTCAAAGCTCAGACGCGTTTGTGGGGCTACGCGCCTGAGCAACTGAACCACAACGACGAGTTTACTCAGATTGAAGTCGACAACGTGGTGGATGATGGTTCGGTTGCTAAAGATAATAGCCCGCTGAAAGCCCAGCGTATGTGGCAGCGGATGGCGGAAGACAATGCAGTCGACCATCTGCAGAAGATCGGCCTGGTTGCCCCCGCGGGCGATGTAGACAAAGTCCTGCAGACAGTGGTCAACAATCTCATTATTGCCAACAAACTGGAAATCGAGCCGGAAGTGCGCTGCCGCGTGCTGCTGACGCTGCCTCTGGAGTCTTTCACAATCGGGCACACGATTGTAGTCAGTCGCGGGCTACTGGATGCACTGCCGGACGAAGCATCTCTGGCGGCCATCCTCGCTCACGAACTAGGGCATATTGTGCTAGGCCATACTATCGATACCAGATTTGCTTTCAGCGACCGTTTTTTCTTTACCGATCGCGAAACTTTTCGCCGTCTGGATTTCGAGCGCAGCGCCGCGGACGAGGAAGCGGCTGACAATAAAGCTATGGAGTTGCTGACGAACTCACCGTACAAGGACAAGCTATCCAGTGCAGGGCTGTTTCTCAGAGCATTGCATGATAGTTCGCCAGTGCTCACCAGTTTGATCAGACCACACATGGGCAACAGAATGGCGAACGGCGACAAGACGCGAATGGCCGGACTCATGAACTCCGCGCCAGCCTTACAAAAGCAGAACCTCGATCAG
Organism: uncultured Acidobacteriaceae bacterium; assembly: GCA_963784095.1. Lineage (GTDB taxonomy): Bacteria > Acidobacteriota > Terriglobia > Terriglobales > Acidobacteriaceae > Sulfotelmatobacter. The sequence goes on along the minus strand of CAWAQC010000008.1, from coordinate 46,362 downwards.
ATCGCTGCCCTTCCTATTGGCAGCCGGATCAGGCTGGATCCGTGGAGCAATCAAATTGCGATGATGAATGCGAATCCGGTCGCTCCTTTATCCGAAAGCGAGAAGATGCCGTTCGAAGTCAGCCCGTTTTTTCCCTATCTGAGATATAGCCAGGCTGATCGCAAACTGGTCGCGGAGAATCCGGGCAAGCCCTAGCGCGATTGTCGGACAGAATTAGCACTTGCTCCTCTCCAGTAGCGTGCCCTCTCCTAAATTAGCGCTGCCGATCGGAAAAAATGAAATGAGGAATACGATGGGGACCACAGGTAAGGTCTGGTTTCTGGTGATCATGCTAGTCGGACCCGTGTTGGCACAGAACCGGCTAGCGGAACCGTCACCTGCAATCGTTGGTCCGGCTTACGATGTCAGTACTGGCTACACCTACCTTGCGATGCCGATTCCCGGCGCAGGGCAGGTGCACCTCAACGGTTTGGATGCCAGCGGTTCCATTGCCTGGAGCCCGCGTTGGGCAGCGACACTAGACACTAGTTATCTCCGCACTTCCGATATCCCCGGCATCGGGCACCAAGCCTATATGCTCAACACCCAAGGCGGCCCAGAGTTCTCTCTTTTTGAGCACCGTAATTCTCGGGTCTTTATCCGGGCACTCGGCGGTTCGGCGCTAATTGACGGCGCAGTACCCGTAGGCAAAACTGGTGTATATCACGGATGGTTGGTGCGTCCCTCTGTAGCACTCGGAGGGGGATTCGAGCAGTCCGTCTCGCGGCAATTCGCCATCCGCATTAACGGAGATTACTTGCATACATTGTTTTATGACTCCAGCGGCGCAGTGCTCCCCCAAAACAATCTTCGGTTGACCGTTAGCCTTGTCATCCATGTGAAGAGCGCGGGAAGGATTAATCCTGCAGAGTAACTGCTGATTTATCTGTGGAACGTTATGTACCGTATTAAAAACTCCCCTCGCTGAATAGTTAGAAACACTCCCACGGAAGTGGTGAGAACTACCTCCCCGACCATCGAGCTTAGGAGCCGTTTTTAATATGCGCACACGTGTCTCACTGTGTCTCTCGTTGACGTTGCTATTCCTGCTTGCGGGCTGTGGAAGCGGCGCGTTTTCGAAAATCACTCCGCCTACTTCGTCGAGTTCGGCGCCGTCTTTAGTTTCGATTGCAGTCACTTCCACGAGCGGGTCAATCACGGCCGGACGGAGCGAGCAACTGACGGCCACCGCGAAATACAGTGACGGCAGCACAAAGAATGTTACCGCCAGTGTGAGCTGGAGTTCTTCGTCCGCTGGTATTGCGACGGTCAGCAAATCCGGATTGATGACTGCGGTCACGACTGGGCAAGTCAAGATTGCCGCCACGCTCGACGTCATTACCGGCTATATGAATGTCGATGTAACTCATACCTTAGTATCCCTTTCGGTTGTATCTTCAGGGAATGTTTACAGCACGAGTGTTGGTTCGTCGCTGCAATTCAATGCCTTCGCAAATTACAATGACGGTACTTCGAGTAATGTCACTAGCAGCGCGGCGTGGACGTCCAACGCAACGGCAATTGCAAGTATCAGCAGCAGTGGGCTGCTGACGCCGATTGCCGTTGGAAACGCGCAGGTTCAGGCCATTTACAGCGAGATGACTGGCTCCGCCAATGTGAGCGTGACCGACAATCTGCTTTCGCTCTCGATCAATGCCACCACTGACGGACTCAATGTCGGAAGTTCACTTCAACTGACCGCGATGGGCACATATCAGGATGGGAAACCGCCGCGGGCTGTGAGTGGTGTAACTTGGAGTTCATCAGCCACCAATCTGGCTTCTGTCAATAATGCTGGCCTTGTCGTCGGAGTTAAAGGAGGAACTGTCACCGTTACTGCCAGCATCGGCTCGCTTTCCGCCAGCATTCAGCTTTCCGTCTCTCCAGTTCTTCGGTCGATCGTGCTGAGCCCGGTCGGACCCGCCCTGCAGGTAGGTGGACAACAGCAATTCCATGCACTGGGTAGTTACAATGATGGCAGCACCCAGGACTTGACTAAGGTTGCGCAATGGAGCTCTTCGGATGCCAGCACGGCGTCCCCCGCTCCCGGCGGACTTGTTACGGCCGTTTCTGCCGGCTTGGTGACAATTAATGCCAGTTCGAATGGTGTTGCCGGTTCGACTGCGCTGAATGTGGTCAATGGTATTTACGCCGACTTCACCGGTCCGTATGCCTTCAGCCTGATCGCGAGCAGCGGCCAGAGTGCAGCCTTCTTTGCCGGCAGCATTTCTGCCGACGCGCAAGGAAACCTTTCCGGGGTGGAAGATTCAAATACGCCCGCGGGTGTGCAGCAGAATATAGCCGTGAGCGGCACTTCTTTGATTTATCCCGACGGACGTGGCGTTCTCATTTTTAAGCCCAATGCCTGCCATCCAGCTGGGATCACCCTGCGATTCCTACTGAGTTCTGGCGGGAACATCGGCGGTCTTATTGAGTTCGATGGGCTCGGAAGCGCCAAGGGAAGTCTCGAACTGCAGAATCCCGCTGCCTTCAATGCTGCGGCGCTGAACGGCACGTACGTTTTCCGCGCGGCTGGAGTCGACTCGGGGAACAATTCCACGAACTTACCGCAACCGTTCGGTATGGTGGGAATGTTCGCTGCGAGTGGCGCAGGGTCGGTGATCAGTGGCACGGAGGACATTAATGACTTTGGCACAGCGTCGTTCCAGGTTCCTCTGACCACATCAAATTACACCGTTGGTACAAATGGCAGGGGCACACTGCAATTGAGCAGCTCCTTGGGCACGACTAACTACGCCATTTATATGATCGGTTCCACGAAGCTATATGTTATAGAGACCGATGCAGCGCCTGCGAACGCAGTTCTTGGCCTGGCTGAGTTACAAACCGCACAAGCTTATGACGCAGCCTCGCTCTCCGGCTATTACGTGTTTCAGGTGGATCAACCAGTTCAGGTGAACAGCGGAGACCTGAATTACTTCGATTTTGAACAGATTGGAAGATTTAACCTCGATGGCGCTGGAAATATGGATGGTGTTCGGGATGGCGAGACCATGACCGGAGGGTACACCATCAGCAATAATAGCGTGAACGGCCGTGGCATGCTTAGCACTCGAGGTACCATGCCCGCGCAAACCGCAACCGATAACCGCTTCTACGTATTTTATGTCGTATCGCCTTCCCATCTGTTTATCCTGCAGTGCTACAGCTTGCCCACTGCGAGCAGTTTGACTGGAGCTATTGGTGAAGCTGACATGCAGACAGACATGCCCTATAGCACAGCAAGCTTATCCGGCACCTATAGTATGACGGCGTTTGACATGACCTTGCAGACGGAGTCGCTTATGTGGTTGAGCTTTAGTGGAGGCGGGACCATCCAGGGTATTGCAGATGTTGGAGCAATGGGGATCGCGGCAAGTACGGTGATCGGCAATCCTCAGTTCGTGGCTACCCCTGATAGCTCTGGATTCACCAGCCTACAACTGCCTACCTCGATGGGAGTGCAGCAGTACGACTTCTATCTCGCGTCGCCCAGCTACGCGTTCATCGGAACGCTGGCTCCGACCTACGGCAGACTCGACCAGCAATAAAGTGGGCTTCCCTTGGCCATTCTACATTTCAGAAGGAGGCTGGTTTATGCGCGCCAACGGCCACTTGCTGGGCAATGGCCTGTGAAGTATCGGCATCGCCGCGAATGGCATTCTTCAATACCTCTTGAGGTTTGCTGATAGGTTTGACGCATGCCTTGCCCGTTTAATGAGAGACCAAAACTTCCGCGGCATGAGCTGGCAGGTTTGGAATGAGCCACCGAAACAGGAAGGTCGCGGCTAAGGCTCCCGTCAGTTGCGCCACGATAAATAGAGGAACGTCAGCGGGTTGAATCCCCGCGAAAGTGTCCGATAAGCACCGGGCGATTGTCACTGCTGGGTTTGCAAACGAGGTAGAAGCAGTGAACCAGTACGCCGCGGTGATGTAACTGGCAACAGCGAATGGCACGGCTCCCGAGCGCAGCCGCGAACATCCCCAGATAACCGATAGCAGTCCGAAGGTAGCCACGAACTCGCTGAGGACCAATGACCATCCGTGACGGGGATGTGTGGAGAAAGAATACCAGCGCAGTCCAAACATGAGATGCGCGACAATGGCTCCGGTAATTGCTCCTGCACATTGCGCGACCATATAAGCCAATGCCTCGGGCCACATAATTCCGTGTTCAATTGCGTCAGCGAGGGTGACAGCTGGGTTCAAGTGTGCGCCGGAGATCGGCCCGAAGGTCAGAATGAGAGCCACTAACGCCGCGCCTGTCGCAATGCGTGTTCGCGAGCAATGCAATGGCGACATTCCCGCCTGCCAGCCGTTCGCCCATGATGCCGGAGCCAACCACAGCAGCAACCAGGAACGCGCTGCCCACGAACTCAGCCGTCAATCTTGCGCGCAGGTTGAAATTTCATTGACGCCCGATCTCATCGATCTCTTTCTTGATTGCCAGCTTATCGATGGTCGCCAGGGGGAGGCAAAGGAAGAGACTGATCCGTCGCTCTAGAGTCAAGAAGGCGTCACGGTATGCCCGTCCAATTTCCTTCTCTGTCCCTCGCACCGCAGCTGGGTCCGCAACTCCCCAGTGGGCCGTCATAGGTTGGCCCGGCCACACGGGACAGACTTCATTCGCTGCGTTGTCGCAGACGGTGAACACGAAGTCCATCTTGGGCGCATCCGGCTTGGCAAACTCGTCCCAACTCTTGCTTCTGAAGCCGGTCGCTGGGATGTGCGCGGCTTCCAGTTGCCTCAGTGCCTCGGGGCGAACTGCACCCGAGGGATGACTGCCCGCGCTGTACGCGGTGAATCGAGGGTCGCGTTTGGCGTTCATCAAACCTTCCGCCATGATTGAGCGGGCCGAGTTGCCCGTGCATAGGAACAGTACGTTGTAGTGGTCTTTCATGTCAGTTGCCGCGTATATCAGTTGCTGCGAGGCTTCACCGCGCGCACGAAGGCACTCATGATCTTGCCATCCACTTGCGGCGCGATTGCGTCAACGTCAATGTTTTGGCCCGCTAGAAACTCACGCGCGTCATCGACGTTATAAACGCGGGTTGCCTTAAGGTTGATCTGCTGAAACCCTGCGGCGGCGAGCTTGGCGCGGTAGTCGTTCTCTTCCAATGATCCCGCGACGCAGCCAACCCATAGCAGAAGGCTCTTCCGAATCTCCGGCAGCATCTCGCCGCGAGTGACTACGTCCGACACAGCAAACCGTCCGCCCGGCTTGAGCACGCGGAAGGCTTCCCGCAAAACTGCGTCCTTATCCGAGGATAGATTGATCACGCAATTTGAAATAATCACGTCCACAGAATTGTCGGGCAGCGGAATGTTCTCAATTTCGCCCTTCAAGAACTCGACATTTTCAACTCCGGCCTTGCGCTTGTTTTCATTGGCCAGCGCGAGCATCTCATCGGTCATGTCCAGCCCGTAGGCTTTGCCGGTCGGGCCTACTCGTTTTGCAGACAACAACACGTCGATCCCACCGCCCGAGCCGAGGTCCAGCACCGTCTCCCCCGGATTGAGCTTCGCCAGAGCAGTCGGATTTCCGCAACCGAGCGAAGCAAGCATTGCCTGTTCGGGAATCTGACCTGCTTGCGTCGCGTCGTATAAATTCGACGTAATCGGATCACAGCAACCGCTACTGGCATTTGCTCCACAGCAAGAACTTCCGCCAGTCTTGACGCGCAAAGCTGCTTGTCCGTATTTCGCTTTCACCACTCCCTTGATGTCCGGGCTGTTCATATCGCTTTCCTATCTGCAAATCTGAACGATCTGCTCTGGCTTTAATGCTTTGTTGCGGGTACAGCACTCCGCATACAAAAACTGGAGTACCTCTTGCAGCGTGTCTGTGTTCGCGGTGTAGCGGAGGAATGTGCTCTCGCGCTGTACGTTGACGAGGTCTTCCATCCGCAACTTGTCGAGATGATGGGAGAGGGTTGAGTTTGGGATGTCGAGTTCCTCCTGAATCTCGGTGACGACCATGCCGTCAGGGTGGGCTGAGAGAAGTAGTTGCATGATGCGAAGTCGCGCTTCCGTTCCCATCGCGGAAAACACGTCTGCGTACTTTGCGATCTTCTCTGAAGATTTTCGCGATGTTACATTTGACATAGTTCTATAATTGCAGAAATATGGAATGATGTCAAGAGATCAACAGCCCGATGCTGATACTTCTGTTGACAGCGGTATTAGCCCTCATGTCCTGGCCCTGGCCGGGCCATCCGTTTGGGCAGAGCCGCTTTTGAGGGCCGCACACAAAATCTTGACATAGCCTGCGACCTAGGCGATAAACACCTGCGTTCCTGCCAAGCAATCTCCCCGAGATGCAGTGCGCGAGGTGCTTCCCATGTCTCCCAAGCAGCCCAAAGCTTTTTCAAAGGCGCCCAGCCGGCCTGCCGTGCGACTCGCCCGCCATCTCGAAAAGAACCTTCTCGCCTACGCAACCGCGGCCGGCGCCGGATTGGTATCACTTGCGCTACGCAACTTGGAAACGAGAAAAGGAGCGTTTCTGTCCATTTGCCATCGGATGTCGGAGAAAGCTCGAACACGGTGCCGCAGTTTGCCGTTCCGCCGACGCATATCCTCCGGGCTTATCCGTCGGCGGCACCATGGTTTTTGACAAGCAAGGGAATCTTTACGGTGTCGCGACGAACGACGATTGTTGCGAGGACGCCGGCGGTTTCGTCTTCCGATTAAGCAAGGGAGCGAACGGTACATGGTCAGAAAACGTGATTTACAAATTCACCGCCGATGAGGGATATCCTTACAGCGACCTGGCGACTGACAGTGCCGGCAACCTCTACGGTGTGACCTATGCAGGCGAGGGCACTTACTACGGCGAGGTTTTCAAGCTTAGCCCAACGGCTGGCGGCACCTGGAAAGGAACGATCCTCTACACATTTCCCGGCACCAATGACATCGGATATCCGGCGGTGGGCGTCACTATCGACGGCAAGGGTAATCTCTATGGGCCGGCCTACATGGCGTATATTCATGGCAATTACTATGGCGCGGTCTATGAACTATCGCCCCGGCCCAACGGTCCTTGGAAAGGCAATTATCCCTTGACAACAAGTGAATGATATGCGAATATTATTCGCATGAACCGCAGACAGACCATTCCAAAGCACTTACGCTACACACTGGATCAATTCAAGGCCGATTATCCGAACGATGACGCCTGCCTTGAGTCCATCAAAAACTCGCGCTATCCGGGTGGCGTGACCTACTGCTCTGACTGCGGACAAGAACGCAAGCTGTACCGCGTGTCTGGTCGCACTGCCTATGCGTGCGAAGCGGGTCACCAATTCTACCCACTGGCAGGAACTATCTTTGAGAAGTCCACTACCGCGCTCCATATTTGGTTCTATGCCATGTACCAGATGGGATCGACTCGGTGCGGCATCTCTGCCAAGCAGATTCAGCGGGAAACCGGAGTGACCTACAAAACCGCGTGGCGCATTTTCAAACAGATTCGTTCGTTGCTGTCCGAACCTGGCATGCAACTGGAGGGATCGACGATTGAGATTGACGAAACTTACATTGGTGGAAAGCGGAAAAACCGTCATGGTATGCGCGGCGAGCGCGGCCCCGGTCGCGACAATCAAGAAAAGACTCCCGTGCTTGGCATGGTGGAGCGCGGCGGTCGCGTAATTGCGAAAGTTACCCCGAACGTCAAAGCCGAAACCGTATACCCGATCATCGAAGAAAAAGTGATGCCTAAGAGCATCGTTTTTACTGACGAATATTCGATCTATGATAAGCTTGCGACTCCCGCGAATGGATATCAGCATCGGCGCATCCGGCACGCGCAAAAGGTGTACGTCATGGGCGACGTTCACACTCAAACCATCGAAGGATTCTGGAGTTTGGTAAAGCGGGGAATCGGGGGCGTGTACCACAACGTCGGCAAGAATTACTTGCAGACCTACCTTGATGAATACGCCTTCCGGTACAACCGACGCGACAAAGGCAATCTTATTTTCCCGGCGATTTTGGAGCGGGTTTCTGCACGGGCGTGTGAGAAGCCTTCTGCACCAATCGCTGAAAATCAGACCGTGTAAACGGTTGCGTTTCACCCTCCGTAGTCTTGGCGGACGCTTTGGGATGATTCGCCATTGCCCCTCAGAAATGAGGGTATCGCAGTGGTGTGTCGCAGTCAATCCTTCTCTGGGTTGTTCGGCGGGATTGCTCCAAAGGAAAGCGAGTGGCGAATGGCTGTCTCCACCTTTATTGATGAAAGCGGAAAATTCAGAGATCACAGAATTATCTGCATAGGCTGCGTAGCTTCCTTTGACAATCATGTTGACGAATTCGCGAATGAGTGGGGCCGCCTGCTTTATTTAAACGGCATGAAAAATTTCCATACCAGTGAAGCGCTGAAACACCACGTAGCGTTGGGCCTAAAGAATCCTGCGCTGGGTCTAAAAGAACGGACAGACGCCTTGCTGCCGTTCGTGGGCTGCATTAGAAAATATTTGGCTGTCGCCATCGGACTTTGGATTGATGTGAAAGCATTCAATTTACTACCTGAACAATTGCTAAGAATGTACGGTCGCGACCCGATCTATATGGCATTTGTACGAACCATCCTCCAGGTACTTCACTTCATTCCAGACCGCGACCGAATGGTTATGGTCTGCGATGAGGACGAGGAGACAGCGAAGAACTTCTATGATCTGTACCGTCGCGTCAAGAAAGTCCATCCAGAGGCAAAACGCAAAATCGTTGCCATTAGCTTCTGTGATGACCACTACGTCTTTGCGGTTCAAGCTGCCGATTTCATTGCTTCAATGGTTCGGCTTGATGCGCTGGCACGTCGCGACAAAAAGAAACATCAGTATCGCCGTTTATTTAAGGCACTGACAGCCGATCCAGACCACAAACATGAGCGCATTTGGTATTGCGGCGTTGCCAAAGGAGATAAACGCGCTCTCGGAAAACTTGCAGATGAATTGATTGCTCAGTGGAAAAAGGAAAAGAAAATATCCGCTTAGGCCCGCATCCACCCGCCATGCACGTCTTTAGCCCTGCCTCTTTTTTCGAGCCGATGTAACGAACGCCTAACGCTAGACTGGGTTCTCTTGACCCGTTCAGCTATTTCCATGAGAGGATATGGCGCTTCAATAGACCTACTATAAAAAGGCTTGCCCCCTTGCATCCCCTCCATTTTAAATCTTGGCTCTCGCACGACCATCCATACTGGTTCGTCATGGGACTCTAGATACTTTCGTATTGCGGCTATCACGGCGGGTCTAGCGACGTTCTGTATCAGAAAACCAATTCCGCCTATGGCGGCTAGGGCCTTGTAAAGCCATGCGGGTAGGTTGAGCACCCGCGCATTGTAGCACTTGTTCTGACGGGATAATTACCCTTGGAAATTGAGCATCCTCCACAACTTCCATGGAAATGACGGCAGCTTACTCAATTCCCGCCTGGTCTTCGATTCCAGCGGGAATCTCTACGGAACCGCCACTCAGCCCGACCCCGGCCTGGTTTTCGAACTGAGTCCGGTGCCCGGAGGCCAGTGGACAGAAACAGTCATTCATGTCTTTTCAGACGGCGGAGATGGCGAATATCCCGGGGGAACCTTGGTGGTGGACGCCGCTGGAAACATCTATGGCACCGCTGTATGGGGTGGTCTCGGCTGCAACCGGTTCTACTGCGGCGTCGTCTACGAGCTTTCGCCGCAAGGTGGGGGCGCCTGGAAAGAAACCATTCTGCCCCCATTTGAAAGTGCCGAAGACGGTTCAGAACCAGAAGCGGGAGTGCTGCTCGACGGCTCTGGCAACCTCTTCGGTACCACGTACTATGGCGGCAGTCGCTACGGCTACGGCACGGTTTATGAGATCACGCCTTAAGGTTCATGCAAAATACATCAAGGTTGCCGTGAGGAATGCGGACTGTGCGCTGGCAGTCTGGGTAAGACCAATATGGTGAGACCAATATGCGTAATCCACAGCGCTCCGACCCACGCTGGATCTAAGGAGAGCCGCACTGATAAAATCCGCAAATTCAGAAGCGCCTGACTAATGATCAACCATTAGAAACACTCGCTGGAGTTGACGCCGTGTTTGTCCATGAGCGGCTCTTGGCTGATTCCTCGACCGCATCGAGCAATTTCTGCACTTCAGCCCCATCGTCGAAGTTTGGATGGAAGGCCCCGTCTCTGGCAACGCAATCGAGAAAATCGGCCAGAGTTGTAATGAATGTGTGCTCATAGCCAAGGATGTGCCCTGGCGGCCAGAAATGCTTCGCATAGGGATGATCCGGGCCAGTGACGAGCACATCGTGCCATCCCTGAATTCCCGCAGCATCGCCGCAATCGAAAACTTCGAGGCGGTTCATGTCTTCGAGATCGAAACGAATGCCGCCTTTCGATCCGTGAATTTCGAAGCAGTTTCGATTCTGGCATCCGGTGGCAAAGCGAGTGGCTTCGAAAGTGCCCATGCTGCCATTGGCGAATCGAGCCAACAGCATCACGGCGTCATCGACCTCGCGGTTGGGCACAAAAGTTTTCAGGGAGCTGGTGAGTTCGGCGATGGGGCCGTTCAAAATCAAAGCCAGGTCAAGAGAATGAGAGAGCAAATCACCCATCGCGCCGGAGCCGGCTTCTGCTTGCCGAAACCTCCATGCGTCGTCGGTCTTCACATCGGCGCCCCAACTTTGAAGATAGGTTGCCCGGTAATGATATGGTTGGCCGATTTTGCCCTGATCTACAAGCTGTTTCGCGAAGGCGATAGCGGGCACGCGGCGATAGTTGAACCAGACAAGAGTGCGTACATTTCTCGCCGCTTCGGCCATGCTTAGCGCTTCATCGTGATTCATTGCCAGCGGTTTTTCGCACAACACCATCTTTCCAGCGTTCGCCGCCGCAATCGCGATTGAAGCGTGCATGCGATTCGGCGTGCAGATATCGACCACGTCGATATCTTTTCTCGCCACCACCGACCGCCAATCGGTCTGTGCCTCTTCCCATCCCCATTGAGTAGCGAAAGTTTGTGCTCCTTCGCGATTGCGAGCGCACACAACCGTGAGCTTGAGCTCGTGGGGTAAGTCGAAAAAATGCCCGGCTTGATGAAACGCATTGGAATGTGTCCGGCCCATAAAACCGGCGCCAATCATGGCAATGTTGAGTTCTCGCTTCGCCATTTCTTCCTCGTTGGAAGCAGATGTTTTTCTTTGAGTATACGCACACTACGGCGGCTCCTTGCGGAAGCCATCTGCCAGCGCATAACGGAATGTCGACTGACTCGGGGTTGCTATAGCAACCCAGGACAAAACATTCCTTTCTGCAACTCCAAGGTAAGTACCGCCATCGGAAGCTTGTTACCGCATAATAGCTTCGAGTAACCCGGACGCGATCCCGCATTCATTTATGCACGCAAGCTCTACGCTGCAGGCTCATTCGTCTCTGAATCAGCCGATTGTCCACCTCGCAATTACCGTTCTGATCATCCTGTCCGGCATTCTGCTGCTGGTCACAGTACTGGTAGTGGTTGCTTCGATTCGCTTTCGTCATCGCGCTGGAGCGGGAGAGCCGCATCAAAATTTTGGAAATCCAAAACTTGAAATCGCCTGGACAGTTCTTCCGTTTCTGCTGCTGGTCGGAATTTTCGTAATGACGGTCATGGCAATGAATGTGTCCGACCCGGATACAACTAGCGCAAACGGCAGTGATCCGCCGCCTGACATCGTAGCGATTGCGCACCAGTTCTGGTGGGAAATTCGCTATCCCAAAGCCGGTTTCACGACGGCTAACGAATTTCACGTTCCTGTCGGCCAGCCGATGCTGATGCGGTTGGAGTCGGCTGACGTGATCCACGATTTCTGGGTGCCCGCACTCGGCCGAAAGATGGACATGATTCCAGGCCATCCCAACGAGATGTGGCTGAAAGCGGATGATCCCGGCACGTTTCTTGGAACCTGCGCCGAGTTTTGCGGGAACGAGCATGCATGGATGCGGATCCGGGTAATCGCTCAAATTTCTGCCGATTTTAAAAACTGGGAGCGCGAGCAGGCTGAAGCGCCGCAATCTCCAACCAGCAGCGAAGCGCAAGAGGGCGCGCAATTATTCCGCGACATGTCCTGTTCCAATTGCCACGCCATCAGCGGAGTTTCGAGTGCCCGCATTGGCCCGGATCTGACCCATATCGCTTCACGAGAGACCATTGCCACAGGAAGACTTAATAACAATCCGGTGAATCTCGAAGCCTGGCTGCACGATCCGGAAAAGTTCAAGCCCGGCAGCTATATGCCCAACGCCAACCTGCAGCCGGATGAATTGACTGACATGGTTGCCTATCTTGAGACGCTGCGATGAGCGAAGTTCCCGTAGTTCTTCCCACCATCCGTCGCCTCGGGCGCTTCGAAAAAGAAGCCGGCATGTTGAGTTGGGTCGCTTCCGTCGATCATAAGCAGATCGGTATCCTTTACCTGCTTACGGCTCTCATTTTTTTCCTTACCGGAGGAGTCGAGGCGCTGTTGATGCGCACGCAGTTGATCGTTCCCAAGAATTCCTTTCTGAGTCCCACGCTCTACAACCAGTTCTTCACCATGCACGGCACGACCATGATTTTTCTTGTGGTGGTGCCGACCTTGCTCGGGCTGGGCGTTTACCTGGTTCCGCTGATGATTGGGGCACGCGATGTCGCATTTCCGCGATTCAATGCTTTCGGATATTGGGCGTACGCTCTCGGCGGATGTCTGTTGTACTTCAGCTTTTTTGCTCACGATGCACCGGCTGCCGGCTGGTTCGCTTACACGCCGCTGAGTGAAAAGCCTTACTCGAACCTGCAAGGGATGGATTTTTGGGCGCTCTCTCTGCTGCTTGTGGGCATGGGCACAACCGCGACCGGACTAAATATCATTACGACGATCGCAACCATGCGCGCGCCGGGAATGAGCATGCGGCATCTGCCGCTGTTCGCATGGATGTCGTTGATCAATTCTTTCCTGATCATCGGAGCGATGCCGGCTCTGAACGCCGCACTGGTGATGCTGCTTGTAGATCGCCAATTGGAAGGAAATTTCTTCAAAGCGGAGGCCGGAGGCTCGCCGGTGTTCTGGCAGCACGTATTCTGGAACTTCGGCCATCCCGAGGTTTACATCATGGTTTTGCCGGCCTTCGGAATCATCTCAGAAGTGATCCCGGTTTTTTCTCGGAAAGTGATCTATGGATATGCGGTAGTCGCAGGCTCGACCGTGGCGATTGCCCTGCTAAGTTTCGGGGTCTGGGTTCATCACATGTTTGCCGTTGGGCTGGGGCATTTCATGGATATGATCTTCGCCGCCAGCAGCATGTTGATTGCGGTCCCGACCGGGGTAAAGATTTTCAATTGGATCGCGACCATGTGGGGCGGCGCGATTCGCTTCACGACTTCGATGTGCTTTGCCGTGGGGTTTCTTGTGATGTTCACCATTGGCGGGTTGAGTGGCGTCGCGTTCGCCGTGGTTCCTATCGACTGGCAGCTTACCGATACTTATTTCGTGGTCGCGCACATGCACTACGTGCTCTTCGGCGGCACGCTGTTTGCTGTGTTTGCTGGGATTTACTATTGGTTTCCAAAGTTCAGTGGCCGCATGCTTTCCGAGTCACTGGGGAAATGGCATTTCTGGCTTACCCTCATCGGATTCAATCTGACTTTCATGGTGCAGCATCCGCTCGGAATGCTGGGAATGCCGCGGCGGGTTTTTACTTATCCGGATATTCCTGTGTGGGACAAGCTAAATCTGATTTCGACGCTGGGCGCTTATCTGCTGGGAATTGCCGTGCTGGTGTTCCTGTGGAATGTGATTCAGAGCGCACGCCACGGCGCGTTAGCGGGCGATGATCCGTGGGATGCCTGGACACTCGAATGGGCGACGAGTTCGCCTCCTGCCGTACACAACTTTGATTATGTGCCGCCGGTAAGAAGCGCGCGGCCGCTTTGGGATTTGAAACATCCCGAGAACCCGGATTGGCGGGCGAAGTAGAACGAAGAACAAAGACTCGATCGAAGAACAATCACATCGAAGAACAACCACAATGACGGCCACTTTTCTCCAGGAAAAAAGCAAGCTGCTGATTGTGCTTTTCATTGTCACGGAGAGCATTTTCTTTGCTTTCCTGATTACCGCATTCGTGCTTTATCGCGGAAATTTCCGCGAAGGCCCAAGTCCTGCCAACAGCCTCGATGTGGGAAGAACTGCCATTTTCAGCGTGATCTTGTGGGCCAGTAGCCTGACCATGTGGTTTTCCGAGCGAGCCATGAAGCAGATGAATTTTCGCAAGACCAAGCGGTGGCTCGAGGTCACAATGATTCTGGGCTTCGTGTTTCTTGCCGGACAAGGCGTGGAATATCACGGCTTCTTCGCTCGAAACATTACCCCGCAAACCAATTTGTTCGCGACGACTTTTTTCACTACCACCGGTTTTCACGCCTTGCACGTGTTGATCGGATTGATCGTTCTTCTCATTCTGCGCAGCCTGACTTCCACTGGATTCGGAAGGGAAGCCCATCAAAGAGAAGGATTCGGCGCAGCGTCGTATTACTGGCACTTTGTCGATGGCGTCTGGGTCGCGGTGTTCTTCATTATCTATGTGTGGGGCACGCGATGACGGCGCGCCAGTTGCTTCTTTCGGCATGGGATTGGGAACCTTCGATTGTCATCGGATGCGCAGCGCTGCTGGCTCTGTACTTCATTTACGTCCGCCCGCTGAGGCTTGGCAGGTCGGTTCTGTTTGCCGCTGGAGTCATTCTGCTCTTGCTGGATCTGGTTTCACCGATCGATGCACTCAGCGACACCTACCTGTTCAGCGTGCACATGGTGCAACACCTTGTTTTCATTTTTGCGGTAGCGCCGTTATTCATCCGGGGATTGCCGCAGGAGTTTGCGGCCCGGATGATTGCCCGCACTCCGGTTGGCGCAGTCGAAAGAGTGCTCTCGAAGCCCGTGATCGCCTGGAGTACGGGCACATTGACGCTTGCGATCTGGCACATTCCTCTTCTCTACAATCTGGCGCTTGCTCATGAAGCCATCCATATTGTTCAGCACCTTCTTTTTCTGATTACGGCCGTTATTTTCTGGTGGCCGGTGCTGAATCCATTGCCGGAGCTTCGGCTATCGATTGGACCGATGGTCCTGTACCTATTTTCGGCGGCCATGTTCAACAGCATTCTGGGCATGATTATCACTTTCGCGCCGGTTGGCTGGTATCCGGCATACCTGCATCCCAACGACGAACTCGGAATTCTTTCGCTGATTCGTAATCAGTGGCGCATTTCTCCAACCGTTGACCAGCAGCTTGGAGGCTTGCTGATGTGGGTCCCGGCCGGATTGATTTACTTTACGATGATCGTCGGCGCAGTTGTGAAATGGCAATCGGAAGCCGACAAGGTTCCGTTCGCCGAGCCGGCAGATTACATTCATCGAGGGCGCGATGCCTGAGTCGAAAAGTTCGCTTTTGCGCTTTCTTAAGCTGACACTGGCGGTGCTCGGTGGAACGATCGGAGCCATATTTGGCGCAGTAGTGGGCGCTCGCAGCTCAGTCGAGATTGGTCAGGATCTTTTCGAAGAAGATCTTCTGGAAAAGCAGGATGTCCTGAAAAAGAATGTGACGAACGGTTCGGCTACTGACACGAGCGCGGAGCCGAGCGTGCAGAACCGTCCATTTACCCCTGAATTGCGTTTTCCGCCTAGGCCTGCGCCAGACTGGACCGACTCCAAACCCGCCAGTTTGCCGAAGCCAACCTATGCCCCGGTTAGCGTGGCGTTCGGGCTGATGTTAGGCGCGGCAGGCGTGGTCACGTCATTCTGGGTCTCAGTGGCCGGACTGATTGTGTTTACTCTCGGGCTGGCGAATTGGATTGGAGGTCTGGTGCATGAGCAGCATTGATCGCAAAAATCCTGAAGCGCCGATGTCTCAACTGCGCCGTGACTTTCTTGCGACCGGCAGCATTTTTCTCGGACTTGCAGCCTCGGCGTTGGTCGCAGTCCCGATTGTCGGATTTCTTCTGGCTCCTTTTCTGCGACCGCACCCGCGAGAGTGGCGATCGGTCGGCCGGCTCGAGGACTTCAAGGTTGGCGAAACCGTGCAGGTCCAGTTCCTGCAATCGGACCGGCTGGCCTGGGATGGTTTTCTCGCCAAGACTTCGGCTTGGCTGCGCCGCGAAAGCGAAGGCTATCTCATCGCCTTTTCCATCAACTGCACTCACCTGGGCTGTCCGGTTCGCTGGGAAAAAAGCGCCGAGCTGTTTATGTGTCCGTGCCATGGCGGAGTTTATTCGGAAGACGGAAACGTGGTTGCCGGACCTCCGCCGCGGGCCCTGGTTCGTTATCCGGTTCGCGTAGCCAACGGAAATGTAGAGATTCAAACCACTCCCGTTCCGCTGGTTTGAAGTTGTTTGCGCAAAGCCCGAACGCGCAATTCATGTTGCGTAGTGAGATTGCTCAATAAGATTGCTCAATAAGATCACGAAATAGAAGACACGATGCTTCGCTTTCTCAAACTCGCGTGGCAGACCATCGATGACCGGCTAGGCATTACGAAGAATATTATTCCGGTGATCGAGCATCCCGTGCCTCCTCGCACGAACTGGTGGTATGTATTCGGCAGCGCCACGCTCGCCACTTTTATTCTGCAGGTCGTGACCGGGACCGTGCTGGCGACGGTTTACGTTCCTTCGACTGATCATGCCTACGACACCATGAAGTTCATCACCCAGGATGCGTTTCTCGGGCACCTGGTGCGCGGACTACACTTCTGGGGTGCTTCGGCGATGATTCTGTTTATCGGAATCCACTCCATTCGCGTGTACCTGATGGGGGCGTACAAATATCCGCGGGAGGCGAATTGGCTCTCCGGCAGTGTATTGATGGTTTTGGTTTTGGGGATGGGCTTCAGCGGGCAACTTCTTCCCTGGGACCAGAATGCAGTGTGGTCAGTAATCGTGGGGGCTGAGCAAGCAGCAAAAGTACCGTGGGTTGGAACGGCGCTGGCACGCTGGATTCTGGCGGGACAAACTCTAGGTGGCTTAACTTTATCTCGCTTCTACGCTGCTCACGTTTTTTTCTTTCCCGGCCTGATTTTTCTGATACTCGGGGTACATCTCTATCTGGTGATTCACCACGGCATTTCCGAGCCACCACGTGCAGGGCGTCCCGTGGAGCCCACGCACTACCGCGAATGGTACGAGCACATGATCAAGACCGAAGGCGTTCCCTTCTGGCCTGATGCAGCGTGGCGAGATGCCGTGTTCGCTTTCCTCGTGGTCTTCACTATTTTTCTTATGGCCTGGTACATTGGGCCTCCGCAGTTGCAGACGGTGCCGAACCCAAACATCATCGATGCATCGCCGCAACCTTATTGGTATTTTCTGTGGTTTTTTTCGATTCTGGCCATGTCTCCGCATGCGGGCGAGACCTTTCTGATTATCGCGACCCCCTCGGTATTCTTCATCGTGATGTTCCTGCTGCCTTTCATCGCCAACAAGGGCGAGCGCAGCCCCAAGCGGCGGCCGTGGGCGATTGCACTGGTAATCATGTCGGTGATCATCATCGGAGTATTTTGGAGGAAGGCGGAGCTCCATCCCTGGGTTCCTGACTTCAAAGCGCAATATCTGCCGGCTTCCGTCGTCGCCAGCACGAATCCTACAGTCGTGCATGGAGCTGTGCTATTTCACGAACGAGGTTGTGAATACTGCCACAACGTCTCAGGCTACGGAGGCCATCGCGGCCCGGACTTGAGTGAAATCGGAAGCCAGATCACGCGTGAGCAGATGACCGTGTTCATCATGAACGGCGGCTATAACATGCCTCCATTCGCGAGTGTTCTAAAGTCCAGCGAAGCAGACGATCTGCTTGCGTTCTTGCAGTCGCGGACCGCGAATCTGGCCAATCGAACTTTTCCTCAGCCGAAGTGACGGGGTAAATCTGATTGTGTTGAAAACACCGACAACCTTAATGATCTTGGCTTCGCTAATGATGCCGGGCATTTCACGCTGCGCCTCGCTCGCGGCACAAGAAAAACCCGCAGAAGAAAATAATGGTGCGTCAACCGAGCAGACACTCGAAATTCTTTCCTCCGGCAAAGGCGCTTCTCTGATTGACAAGCCGATTATTTTAACCAGGCTCAAGGTAGAAGAAGTTCCAAAATCCATTGACATAGCCCCGAAGGATCTGGGGCAGAGTCATGTTTCCGGTTTTTGGATCGGTTCTTCTGCGGCTGAACGAGTATTCGTTTCCGTTCCAGATGGGCTGGTGCCGGTGAATACGGATAACCAGACGAGCCAGATCCGAAAACAGAAGGTAGTTACGGTCACAGGCACGGTTCGGCCAGCTCCAGATGACACACAACTGAAAGCTGTCTATCGTCTGTCTGCCGGAGGAATCGAAAAGATCAGACAGGAACGAATAATCGTCGAAGCCGGGAGCATCGTCGTTCACTAGCAACCCTCACCCGAAAGCTCAGTTGCATTCATTCGATAACTAATGAGACCCCTTTGTCAGCCGGAACCGGGCGCGATTGCAGGAGCGCACACTGCCAATCACGCCGCGAAATTCCAACTAAGTTCGCGCCTCGCCAACCTAAGCAGCCGGACGGATGTCGCGAACATTGGCTGCTGGACGTTCTTGCTTAACCACATGAGCCGCTCCGCCCATTGCAGCCAGCCAACCGAGGAACAATGAAGCGAATCCGATCCATCCCAGGTCTGCGAACACGGTAAGCATGTACGAGCTGTGAGCGCCGACAGCAACTCCAGCGCCTCCATTCAGTGCAGTTCCACCTATAACGATCAAGAGAAGGGTAGCAACGAAAGAAAGACCGTACATGATTGATCCATAAATTGCCGCTTCACCACGATTGGTTACTCTTGCCAGGACGCCAGTGATTCGGCCGGCCACGTACAAAGCGATGATCGTCAGAACGACGATCCAAATTCCTCCTCCGACGCTCATGCCGGCGATCGGATGAGCAGCCCTTGCAGTTGCCGAACTGGCGAAAATCGCCTCGCCCAGTGTTCCAAACACCGACCAGATCGCAGCAAATGAGAACATTCCAGCCCAGATTGCACCCCAGTTCGTGCGAGGCGCAACCACCACTTCATTTCTATATGCAGCAGTTGCCATTTCTTCCACCTCCACTAATTAGGATGCCCTGAGGCATTGAATGGAACTCAATCGAGCAATTATTTCACCCCGTTTTTGGAAAGCTAAAATACTTAATGCAATTGAGTTAAGGACATCGCTCTAAGCCAATTCTTGCGAAGAGAATTCCGACCTTCTCACCATTCTTGAAAGATCGCATCCCTCTGGCAGTTCGCGACTCCGTTGCCATCGGGGTTGTAAACGGAAGCGTCATTTCGATTGCGCCGTTTCACAAAACCTTGGGTCAACCCATTACTCGTGCGTCGGACCCGTGGGAAACTACGGAGAGAATTGCCAAAAGAAAAAAAACGTCCCAGATTCGAGATCTGGGACGTAATTTTAAACAGCACATCGAGCATCCCCGAATGCTCTAAGGCTGCTCTTTGGAGAAAGCGTAGATTCAATCACGCATAACGTAAATGGCCCGTGCGTGCCTGCACGGAGCCACGTCTGGGCTATTATTCGGGTCAGGACTTTGCGGTGTGTATATTTAGTACGTAGCCCTTTGAGGCAGGGTCGAAAAAAAGACACCAATAAAGATTTCGCGGAGCGGCTTTCAAGCTTTGGATCAAAAGCTCGCGTGCCGGAACTTTGCTCGCCCCGATTTTCACTTTTGTGTACGCGACTAGAGCTCTTGGCAATATGCCAACAGACACAGAAGTGTGGTGCTGACCTTGGAGCTCGTGACAAAGCAGATTGATAGTATCGGCGATCGTTCTCTCGCGACTCGCTACCGTCACAGGTGTATCGAGAAGGGAATGCCGCGGCGAGATCGCATCGGTCTGGTAGTGAGCGGATGTGCCCACAACATAGAAATCTCCTTCAGTCGAGCGCCGCAATTCGAATCGGCCAGGATTAGAACTCTGATTGTATGCACCCACAATCAGCCGGAGGGTTTGATCTTCGAGCGGAGAACCAAGAGGAAACTCGACATTGAAGCTTCCGCCGGCAGGAAGCAGGGGATGTGCGGGATCGTTCTGACTCTCAACGACGTCCAGGCTTGACGTGTATGCCGGATCCTCATAACTGACCACCCATCCATATTTATGCCGCAGAGCATCCAGGGCCTGGAGCAAGGGACGGGGGCTGTTCGCCGTGATGTGAACTGCCTCCGTCGTCTCCATGATCGAAGCCTGCCGCAGATAAGGAGTATCGTTTGGGGCGACGGTCTGTGCGAATCCTGACGAGAAAAAGATCGCGCAAATGAAGGCTGCACGGGATGTGCAGTGCATGACGTTCATTGGATTGAGACCATTGGATTGCGACGAAATTCAGGCTGACGAATTGATTTCGCTTACAGCGCCCGATTCTACCCCTGGATCTGGATTACGGCTCCTAAACTTTGAGACTAATGCGTTCGGAGTTTTGCCAGAAGCTCCGCAGTAGGGTATAAAACCCGCGTACTTTCTGTGCACCAGCGAGAGCTTCTTTATGGAGACCAAGCCGATTGCAGCGGATGACGTGGATCAACAATGGATCGCAAAATACAGACGGGCCATCGAGGCAAACAACATGATCCTGGTTCGTCACCCGGGAAGCGCGCCCCTGAAGAAGCGCATTACCGGCATGTTCGAGAAAGTGCTGTCGGGCATCGGCAGAATGCTCGAACGATGTATTCGCATGCAATCCCGAAACGTCAAAACCGCAGGCAAGCATAGCGGCCAGAAGATCGACCGTTCCAAACTCCGCCCACACGCGGTGAGCTATGGCCTGAAAGTTGGCAAATCCACGCGCGAAAAAGCAAGCTAGAGGCCAGTTTACGGGCCAATAACGAAGCTATTCAGGCAGGCGATCTTACCCAGTGGAGTGGCTCGTCAAACTGCCGCCAATGGGCTAGTTCGTTCGGGCTAGGTAAGAATTCCATCACTTTCCTCTTGACACCATTATTCTGTGTGTCAGAATTCTGCCCATTGATCCATGTTACTATTCCTCCCCCGGGGAACGTGCGGCGGTGTTTTCCAATTTCTCCCCCCGGAAAAATACCTGTCCGTTGCGATCAAGTGCAATTGGAAAATTGCTGAGCAGTGAAGAAACAAACGCTTGAAAGAAGAAGCGCACCAATAATAGCTGCCCCGAGCTAGGGACCCCGAAAAGAAGAAGTAAAGGTAGGGTTGCTCCGTCGCGAACGAGATGCGATGGGGAGAGAACTTTGTGCGAAAAAAGGGGAACCAAAGTGTATATGGATCCAATCCATCCGGGCTTAATAGTGACCGACGCTTCACTCGCGGTGCTCGCATACAACGATGAGGCTCTTCAGATTCTGACTTATCCCGCACCGGCGTCGGAGATTCGCCATCTCGACAGCTGGCTGTCAAACAAAATTCGCAGTGATCTCGCGCGACGCTACTCCCCGTCTCGGTTTGTCGAAGAATTCCGTTCCGCAAGACGGAAGTATCTGTGTCGCTCATTTTCGCTCGAGCTGAAAGCAAACAACGGAAACGGCTCGTCTTCGGGAAGCGGATGGCAGATTGTCATGCTGGAACGGGGAAGCAATGACGCGCTCAGGTTTACACAGATTTCCGAGCGTTTCGGATTGACTGCTCGGGAACAGGAAACGGTGCGGCACCTTCTCAAGGGATATACCAGCAAGGAAATCGCCCAGCACATGGAGATTAGCCCGAATACAGTAAAGGCGTTCCTCCGGCTGGTGATGGTGAAGATGAACGTATCGACGAGATCGGGAATCATTGGCCAGATTGCGGGTTCAGGGAACTGAAATGCGGGCCCGGACCTGCTTAGTGAGATCGGACTAGTGCAGATTGGATAGTACATCTGGAGACTTGTGAGTTCGCCGTTTGCCGTTAAAGTACAGAGCGCGCCATTCGCCAAGTTACCCTCCCCAGCTTGGCAGCGTAACTCTGTCCAGGAGAATAATCACAATGACAAAAACTTCAGTGTTTGTAGTGTGTACATTGGCACTCGCCCTTTGTACATCGTCCTTGTGGGCGGCTACGACGCCCCCAGCCGATGTTCTGAAGGTCGATTATTTTGCCAATGCGAATACCAGCGGAGCGCCCGATGGAACGGTTCGCATCGATAACCCGGGCACATCAGGCGGCGGCCTGTGCGCTGCTATTTTTGTGTTCGACGTGAACCAGGAAATGTCCGAATGCTGCAGCTGCTACGTCAGCCCCGACGGCTTGCGGACTCTTTCGGTGAACGCCGACCTGACCAGCAATCCGCTAACGGGAGCTACCTTGACCACTGGCGTGATCAAGATCGTTTCCACCACTCCCGGTGCCGGCAAAAGCTGCCCGAACCCAACCAGTGCAAGCGCTCTGGTCCCGACCCCGGCTGTGAGGGCTTGGGCTACCCACATTCAAAACAGCAATTACACGATCACTGAGACGGCTTCGCAAGATGCCACTCTCAGCTCAACCGAAGCAGGCAATCTCGCGTCCCAGTGCCGTTCCATTCACAACGTTGGCAGCGGTGCCGGCGTCTGCAGCTGCGGAACGGGAGACTAGGTTTGTTTCAACCGGTGGGGCTCGGTGTCAGCCCCTCCGGTTCATTCAGTTCATGCGAGCACTGCAAGGACCAATGAAATTCGACAGTTTACGGACTGAAACTTCATTACATGAGATGGGGAGAAAATCATGTTAGTTTCCAGGATAGTTTTAAGCTTGGGGTTGGCTACGGCGCTCGCGTTCGCCGCAATGGGACGCTGCGCCGCACAGACTGACGGCGACGATAGCGTGGTGGCCAATGTAGGCGGAGTAACGATAACAATGTCTGATCTTGAGCAGGAGGAATCTGCGAAACTTCTCGCTGCTCGCTATCAGTACTATCAAGTGGAAACCAAGGCGCTGAACGATCTCATCGACAAAAAACTGCTCGAGCGGAAAGCGGCCGCCGAGCATTTAACAGTCGCCGAACTGCTCGACCGGGAAGTCGCCTCAAAGGTAAAGGATCCCGCTGAAGACCAGATGAAGGTCTATTACGAAGGAATCGAGACCGATCAGCCCTTCGAGGCAGTGCGGGAGAAAATTCTTGAAAAGATTCGTCAACTGCGAAGCGACAGGGCAAAGACCGCATACCTGCAAACCTTACGCACGGAATCGACCGTGTACGTCGTTCTCGCTCCTCCGAGCGCGAGTTTGGAAGCGGCGAACCCACAAATGACGCAGGGTCCGAAAAACGCCCAGGTCACACTGGTGGAGTTTGCCGACTATGAATGCCCGTATTGCCAAAAGGTCGCTCCGGATGTGAAAAAACTAGCCGCGGATTTTGGCAACAAGGTTTCATTCGCATTTAAGGATTTTCCGCTTCCCATGCACTCGCGCGCTGAAAAAGCTGCCGAAGCGGCGCGCTGTGCGAGCAAGCAAAACAAATTCTGGGAGTTTCATGACGAACTCTTCCACAGCAAGGAACTCGATGTCGACCAACTCAAGGCCCAAGCGAGGGCTTTAAAGCTGGATGCCGAACAGTTTGACAAATGCCTCGATTCAGGAGAAGAAGCTGCCGAGGTCGATCGGGACCGAAAAGAAGGCAATCGCCTGGGAATCAATGGCACTCCGAGCTTCTTCATCAATGGGCACTTTATGAGTGGCGCCCTGGACTATGCGACTTTGCGGCAGGCGATTGAGCAGCAATTAACACTGCTGCCGCAGACTGTCGCGAGCGCAGGAAAGTAAGCTAGAATCCTCCCCCGAACGCCGAAGGCGTCGAGCCGGAGACCCTGATGAGTGTCTCCGGCTCGTTTTGTTGCTCGACTGTTCTTCCCGGCAGCGGAGCAACCGGAGTCGGGACTGTTTTCCAAGGTATGCAGCCGGCACAGGTAGCCTGGTTGGTTTAGCCGAGTCGCCGACTTATACCGTTGCAACCTAGGCAATCTCCAGATCGTTACCCGCGCTCCCCAAGGGCGCCTAAAGGGACGACAGGTTACGCTGTCGCCCGGATTCGAACCAGTTTTAGATTCGAGCGGATGCCTCTACGGAACCGCTACCTCCACTGGAGTGGAGTAGCCGCTTTCCTGTCCGCTGGAATTCACTGACGTGGCCGCGTAGTAATAGGTCACGCCTGACGCTACCGTGCCGTCGGTGTATGCCGTGCTGCCGTCGAGAGTTGGATTGATCTTTGAATAAGCCCCGATTGCGGTGCCGCGATACACGTTGTAGCCGGCAACCGGCGGGGTACTGGCATTCCAGGACAGGCTGACGCTGTATTGCGGGACAATGCCGGTGCCGCTCAGCGATTCGCTGCCTTGATTCGAGGCATTGCTGGCGAAGCTCATTGTGGCTGAGTCAGACCCGGTCTTGGTGGGAGCGAAGACCACATCGAATGAAACGCTCTGGCCGGCACCGATCGTGACCGGAAGCGACACTCCCGAGATCGAGAATTGCGAATTGCTGCTGCTCGCCGATGACACGGTCACGCTACCGCCGCTCGCCGTCATCGTCGATGGCTGCGTTGTGCTCGTGCCGACATCGACATTGCCAAAGCCCAAGCTGCCAGGAGTGACGCTGAGTTGCCCAACGGCTGTGCCAGTGCCGCTCAAGGGAATGTCGAGGCCGTCGCCCGAGACAAAGACGCTAGCGGCATCGGCCCCCGCGGCTTGCGGCGAAAAGGAGACGCTCAGGGTAATACTTTGTCCGCTGGCAAGGGTTACCGGCATGTTTGGACCGCTGACGGAAAATCCGGTTCCGATCATCTGCAAGGCCGTGATGGTTTCACTCCAGGAATGAGGATTGCTCACCACCACCGAACTCGTCGCGCTGCTTCCCACGGAAACTTGCCCGAACGACAAACTCGAGGGCGTTGCCGAAAGGTCCTGGCTCTTAACTCCGGATCCTAGAATTCCAACTTGCAGGCTCGGATTTTGGGCATTGCTGGTGATCGTTATCTTTGTGCTGGCCGAGCCAATGCTCTCTGGACTGAACGCGACAGTCACCGCCACGCTCTGGCCGGCGCTCAAGGTGGCCGGCAAACTGATTCCGGAAATGCTGAATTCAGAGCTGCCCACGCTGATGGCGGAAACCGTGGCGCTGCTTTCTCCGTTATTGGTCAGAACGATTTCCTGATTTTCCGACTGGCCGACAAGGACGGTGCCGAATCGAACATTCGCGGGCGAACAAACCAATTGGTTCGGCACCTGTCGAGCGCCCAATAGCGGCACGGCGGTGAGGGCTGCGAGAATAACGGTGAAGGCAAAAAAGACGGAGAGAGGCCGGTTGCTGGACTGGGGGAGTCTCATAGCAATAGTGTGAAACCCCTTGCTGGGCGCGGGAAGATACCGCTAGTACATCTTCTGCGAGGGCCAACAGTACACGAGCTAACCCCGCTGTTCTTAAGAAGCCCTTACAAAATCCGATTTGCCGTTAAACCTTTCGGCAGACCTTGCCTCTGAAATGCACAATCTAGGGAGCAACTCTTCGCTTCGCAGTCTGCTGAGGTAGTGCCGAAAGTCCTCATTGACGCCTTATGCCGGAGGGATAAGATGGTTGACGCTTAAAGAAGAAGGACAAATATGAGGCCAATGAAACATCAGAGCTGGCTTTCGGGAACAACCCTGCGAGCGGCCAGTCCCGCCGTGGTTTTGGCGGTCGTGCTAGCGTCGGCGATCATTGCAACCGAGTCGGCCCAGGCGCAGACTTTGAGCACCCTCCACAGCTTTGCCTACCCCCACGGCGCGTTTCCCCGCGCGGGGTTGACCCAGGGCACCGATGGAAGCTTCTACGGAACGACGACGGAGGGCGGGGCCAAAGTCTACGGCACGGCTTTCAAAATCACGCCGGGCGGCAAGCTGACTACGCTTCACAGCTTTTGCGCCCAACGCTTCTGCGCGGACGGCGCCTTCCCAGCGGCGGGGCTGATCCAGGCAACAAATGGGGACTTTTATGGGACGACCACGGGGACTACCCAGGGCAAGAACGACGGCACAGTCTTCAAAATTACTCCAGGAGGCACCCTAACGACGCTTTACAGGTTTTGCTCGGAAAGCGATTGTGTCGACGGCATTAGCCCCTACGGCGGACTGCTCCAGGCCACAGATGGGAATCTCTATGGGACGACCGTGGATGGCGGTGCCAACGACTATGGCACAGTTTTCAAGATCAGTCCGAGCGGCACGCTGACGACGTTGCACAGCTTTGATCGCTCGGACGGGGCTAACCCATACGGGGGACTCATCGAGGCCGGCAATGGGAGCTTCTATGGGACGACAACCGAGGGGGGCAGCTACAAGGGCACGGTGTTTACAATGACTCCAGACGGCACGCTGACGACGCTTTACACCTTTTGTCAGAAAGAAGGCTGTTCGGACGGCGCCTACCCCTACGCCGGGCTGGTCCAGGCCACTAATGGGAATTTCTATGGGACAACGTGGGAGGGCGGAGACCTCACGTGCAATCCCCCCTTTGGCTGTGGCACGGTGTTCAAAATCACGTCAACCGGCGCGCTGACCACGCTTTACCGCTTTTGCCCGAAAGGCGATTGCGCGAGCGGCGCCCTGCCGTTGGCGGGGCTGGTTCAGGGCACCGACGGAAACCTCTATGGTACAACGACGGGGGAAGGGATCAACAATGGCACAGTCTTCAAAATCGTCCCCGGCGGCGGGTTGACCACGCTCTACAGCTTTTGCTCGCAAAGCTCCTGCGCGGATGGCTCCGAACCGTACGCGGGGTTGATTCAGGGCACCGACGGCAGCTTCTACGGCACGACAATGCAGGGCGGGGCCAACACCCTTGGCACGGTCTTCAGCCTCTCGGTAGCTTTGGGCCCATTTGTGGAGACACAGCCCAGCTCAGGCAAGATAGGAGCGGAGCTCAAGATTCTGGGAAGCGATCTGACCGGCGCAAGTTCGGTCACGTTTAACGGCGCCGCCGCGGCGTTCACCGTGGTCAGCGCCTCGTTGATCACGACCACTGTGCCCGCCGACGCCGCCACAGGCCCAGTCCAAGTAGTAACGCCAGGCGGCACGCTCAATAGCAACGTGCGGTTCCGCGTCAGGCCGTAGCGGCAACGCCGAATCCGAAAGTCGCTCCCGGTTGGCATCTTTCCTCGCAGAAGAGTTTTGTCAGAGGCGCTAAAAAGTTGTTGATGGAAGTTTACGCCAGCGTCTTACGGAGCCGGAATCTGCACCGGTGAAGCGATATTCGAGTAGCCACTTTCTTCGTTGCTGGTGTTTACCGCGGTGGTGGCGTAGCAGTAAGAGGCGCCATCGTTGACGGCAGAGTCGGTGTATAGAGTCGTGGTGTTCAGCGTGGAGTTCACTTTAGCGAAGGGTCCGCACGACGCCGAGTAGACTGCCCGATAAACGTTGTATCCCGAGATGTTCGACGACGAACTCGCGTTCCATGACAGGTTAACGGTGTGGGTCGGCGCGGCCGTGCCGGTTCCGGTCAACGTTTCGGCGGTGCTGGAGGTCTGAGCATTGCTGGTGAAAGTGAGCGTCCCATTTGCTGATCCAGCCGCTGAAGGACTGAAGGTTACGGTGAAGGGAACGCTTTGACCAGCACTGATGGTGACGGGCAGCGACAGTCCGCTCACACTGAATTCAGAATTGCTCGTATTGGCAGCGGTCACGGTTACACTCGCGCCGGTCGCTGTGAGGCTTGCCGATCCCGTGTCGCTCGTCCCGGCAACCACATTCCCGAGTGTAAGCGTACTTGGAGAAACCCCAAGCTGAGCATCTCCAGACGAACCAGAGCCGGAAGAACCTGAGCCGGACGAACCAGATCCAGAAGAACCTGATCCAGAAGAACCGGAGCCGGACGATCCGGAACCCGGCGGCTTCGATCCGCCACTGCTGACGCCCTGGCAAGCGACCAACAGACTCAATCCCGCCATGCAAAGTAATATGCCGGTAACTTTCACAAGACGCTTCACCGGAAAATCTCTTTGTGCTGTTTCTAGCATAAGCGGCACAAGACGGGTTGCAGCAGTTCCCAATTGCCTTGGCTCGAACCAGTCTGCCTCCTGGCTTACGCTTGTAGTAGATATCTTCGGTACATGGCCCGCGCCGAAGCTACCGTAACTCAAGCAAACACTGCACTTCGACCGTTCTTAGGCGCCCACCCCTTGGAAGTTTAATTCAGATCAGAGATATAAGGCTCGGCTTAA
The DNA here is from genome assembly GCA_963784095.1 of uncultured Acidobacteriaceae bacterium. GTDB lineage: Bacteria > Acidobacteriota > Terriglobia > Terriglobales > Acidobacteriaceae > Sulfotelmatobacter. The sequence goes on along the minus strand of CAWAQC010000008.1, from coordinate 18,141 downwards.
TTGGCGGAAGAATGATGCAGCGGATTCAGGAACGCTGAGCTAGCTCGCTGCCGATTTCAATTGCGCCAACTGCTTTCGCGCGTCTGCCGCATCGGCGGAATTAGGGCCGATTTTCAACACGAGTTGCAATTGTTGCCGTGCCAATGCAGCCTGGCCATTCTTCGCATAGGCCATTCCGAGATGGTAGTGGGTTTCCGGATCGTCCGGAGACTTATATTCCCGCTCCAGTCGCAGAGCTTCTTGCAACGAATCGATCGAGGATGAGTAAGCCCCCTTCCGGTAGTAAATCCAACCGAGGGTGTCGGCGACAGCCGAAGAAGCTGGCAAGCCGCGACGAGCATTTTGCGCCAGTGAAAGCGCCACGTCGAGGTTCTGTCCTGATTGCAGCATTACATAGGCGAGCTTGCCCGATGCTATCGGGCTTTCCGGCGTGATCACGAGAGCTTTTTGATACGAATCACCGGCATTGGCCCAATCGCGCTTTGACTGGTATAGATCGCCGAGTACAAAATAAAAGTTCACTTCGTGCGGATAAATCGTAAGACCCTGTTGGCATGTGGCGATCGCATCGGCAGACTTGCCCTGCGCCGCTTGAACTTCGGCAAGCTTGAGTAATGAATCCGGATTTTTTCTGTCCAGTTCCGCAGACTTCGCAAAGGCGGCTTCCGCCGCAGGCAAATCGTGTTTGTTGTAGAAGAGCGCTGAGCCGAGCAAGTCATCGAAGGCCCCATCGTTGGGAACTTTGGCAATCTGCGCTTCGGCAATTGCCAATGCGCGATCGAGTTGCTTCTGTGCCATGTAGGCGTTCATCAGCCCGCGAAGAGCATCGGTAGAACCCTGGTTTCGATCGAGCGCGGTTTGATAGGCTTGCGCAGCATCGGAGAATTGATGTTGCGCAAATTTCAGATTTCCCATCTGCACATAGCCGAACGAACTTTGCGGCGCGATTTCGATTGCCTTGCGAACGTCGGTTTCCGCTTCGGAAAACCGTTTGCGATTCATATTGGCAAGAGCTCGCAGTGCATAGCCCTCGGGAAGTGCAGGCCGCAAGTTGATGATCCGGGTAGCGGCTTGTTCCAAGCCATCCATGTCGTTCTTGCGCATCGCCAAGCTGGCGAGAGATTGCCAGGCATCCAGAAGATCGGGTCGAACCTTTATGGCTTCCCTCCATTCACGTTCAGCGCTCATCGGATCGCCTGTCTTTTCAAAAGCGACGCCCAGTACGTAGTGTGCTTCGCCGTTATTCGGATCATTCTTGATGACATTTTGCAGCGTGCTCTGGGCATCGCTCGTATCTCCGCTACTGATCTGTATCTGACTGCGAAATACCAAAGCGTCCTTGTCGTTGGGGGCGGATTTGAGAATCTCACCATTGACCTTATCCGCTTCGGCGGTTTGTCCTTGCTGCAGAAGAACTTGAACGTAGTCTTTCTTTAGCTGCATGTCCTTCGGGTGTTCACGCCCGAGGGATTCATATTCGGCGATCGCTCTATTGATATCTCCGGTCGCGAAATAGAACTGCCCGAGCATGCCGTAACCGGCAGGATCATTGGGGAAATCGGTCTTAGCCTGCATTGCAATTTGTTCTGCTTCTGACTTCTTGCCCTCCGCGATGTAGAGGTGAACGAGAGCGCCTCTGAGGGCAGCGTTCTTCGGATCCATTGCGATTGCATCGCGAAACTGTTGCTCAGCTTCGCTGTAGCGCTTGACCGATTCATAATATCCGCCAAGAATCAGGCGCGCCTGCGACTCGGTTGGATTTAAGGAGATCACCTTCTTGAAACTTTGTTCCGCCGCATCGGTTTGATTCGTCTTGAGCTGCAACATCGCCAACTCCAGGTACCAGCGCCATCCGCTGGGATCGAGCGCAATCGCTTTCTGAACCTCCTTCAGCGCACCAGGGAAATCGCCTTGTGCCGCGAAAAGACTGGATATCGTGGAATGAACTACTGGGTCATTCGGCCTCTCTCGCGTCAGAACGTCTATCTGTTGGTGCGCTTCCGGAAAATCATGGCTCAGAATCAATAGATTGGCCAACTCCAGCCGAGGCTGAACATTCTCCGGCTGCAGGTCGACGGTGCGAGCGAGTTCCTGAGCAGCTTCCTGGGTTTTCTGCAATCGCAGACAAGTCTCCGCCAGTTGATAATGTGCCTCGGCAAAATTGGGGTCGAGTTTGATGGCATTAACGAACTCAATTGCAGCCTCGCGATATCTTCCTTTTGCAAAATAACGTTCGCCGCTGTTCATGTAGTTCTGCTTGCGCGAATTGGGATCCCGCAAACAGGAATAGAAAGGCAGGCCGGCGATCAGAAGTAAGAACACGAGAAGGCGATGATGGCAAGAGGGCATTATCGTGACCGAGTGCTGGCGCGCACGCTCAGACCGTCTCCTTCCACTGCAATATAAACCAAAAACTGATTACCAACAGCAGAATCTAAATCGATGCTGAGGCGACAGAATGCCAGAGTGGTTCCCGCCGACCCTGCTTCTATCTCTTTTGACTCCAACGGTTTAGATTGTTGCAATGGTTTGCAATCTGCTGCAGAAATTATCATCCTTGACAACCACAGATTTCGCGCTAAGGTGATCATCGTACGAGCGTGTATGACTTTGACGTGGGGTGTGGGTAAGCCCCCAAGGAAACGGCTGATGAACTCAAAAACGAAAGCATTTTCGCTTTTTCTGCTGGGACTGTTGCTTCTGGTTCCCTTGCCTTCCGCGTTTGCTCAAGACGGTAATACCAGCATGTACTTCAATGGCGGTTATCAAGGGAATAATTGGAGTGGCGGTCCGGAAGGGGATGTTGCGACTGGCTTTTACGACGGGTCTATCAATGGTGTGAATGTAGGACCCGGCCAAAGTTCCCCAGGTTTTATCTGTGATGATTATTATGACAGCATAACTACGGGTGAGCATTGGACCGCGACCGGTTACCAAATTTCGTCTCTGAATGCGAGCAACATAGGCGCCGACACGTTGTTTGGGAATGCTAATTGGTCTAACGTCGTTAGTGGGTGGAACGGAGTTCAAGGGTATCAGGCGCTGGCGTATCTGGCGAATGATATGTTCAAGAACGGGAGTGGCAATTCAGCCTTGCAGTCTTCAGTCTCGCAAGCGCTGTGGTACCTTACTTCACTTGCGATTGGGCGCGGGTTCGGCCTAAGTTCTCTGGATTCGACGGCACAAAGCCTCGTGGCGTATGTAGAGAACATCAATAATGATCCGTCATTGAGCAGCTACGCTGGGCTATTTCTCTATACCCAACCCTTTAACCCGAACGGACCGCAAGAGATGTGGGGTATGGTGGCTGTTCCCGAAGGAGGATCGGCGCTAGCCTATCTGCTCATCGCTGGAATCTGCTGCTTCACTGCCATTTCGCGTTCGCGAAAGCCGCTTCCGCTGACTAGATAGTCGCGCAAGAAATCAGTTTAAAAGAAACGGCGCGCTCTGTGGCGCGCCGCTTCTTTTTGGTCGATGCGAATTTCCTGAACCCGACCCCGCCGCTTGTTTGTGGAATTCAGTCCCCCGCCGCTCCTATAAGCGATTCCGGCCCAGTCGATAACGGCTGCTTCGATGGTGATGAGGTACTCGCGGAGGCCGATCTCTGTTTCTTCCGGGCTAGCCAGCTGCTAGCCTTGCGCTTTGCTTCTTCGATCTGCTCAGTGGTCAACATTTTCGTAATAAACCCTCTGGCTTGCATGGCACATTCGGTAGCGATGAGGTACCACCTATACGCCTCAACCATGTCCTGCGGGTTACTGCGCCGGGTCAAATGGAGTTGGGCCAATGCCAATTGAGCCGCGGGCATACCAGCCTCGGCTGATTTCTCGAGCAGATCTGACTCGTAAGGTGAATATTGAGTTTCATTCAGATCATTGATTGTGGAACGCTGCCCCGAGGTCTGTTCCGTGGCGCCCAGGCTCAAACTCATGAACAGCAGCTCAACCCGGCTGGATACGCCCACCTTATCGAAGATCTTGAAAAAGTAGTTCTTAACCGTGTGTTGACTTAACTGCAGGCGCTTAGCGATCTCCCGGTTAGTTAATCCTTCGGCCAGGCATTGAACCACCTGCAGTTCGCGTTCGGAAAGCAGGCTCATTCCGTTCGCGTTCACCGCTCTGACTGTCGGGGAATTTGCTAGGGCGTCGATTGCGACGCCCAAATCGCGGCTGCTGGCCCAGACTTGTCCCTGATACACGCACCGGACACACTTGCAGAGCAGTTCCACGGGTTCGTTTCTGCCGAAAATTCCTCTGGCGCCGGCACGAAAAGCGTGCAGGACGGATTCATCCTTGGAAGAATCCGGCAATAAGACAGCTCGAGTCTTAGGATGCCGTGTACGCAATTCGCGGAGCAATTGCAATCCAAGAGAAGGCTGCTCATCGAGACTGGAGCTGATCACCAGCACGTCAATGTCATGCCGAATGGCGGTCGCAACCAGATCGCAAGAATCCCCTTCGAAGGGAATCGCCTCAAGCAGCGGATCGCGAGTTAAAGCGTCGGCGAGAAGATGAGTGTAGATGCGAGAGTCATCGGCGACAAGCACGCGAATTGTGTTATCGCCGGGAGTCCTGTGCTCCGGATTCATGAAATACCTTTGATTTGGATTAAAGCGGGGGCCCGAAGCAAGCTTGAAAACTCAGGGGGAGAGGAACTGCAAGACCGCGTAGGAAATCATAGCTGATGCAAGGTCCTTGCGCAAGCATTTTCGTCTGTATTAGTTGCAACCGCCTGCCACAGTTGCAAGAAACGTTCACAGTTCAGGAATTTTTAATTGCTGAGACCGCTTTGGGAACTTCGCAGAGAGGATGCTGAGTTCTAGAAACGTTTCAAAATTGATGGGAATCAGTATTTTGCGATCTTTACAAAGATCGAGTCAAACATGCGCACTCGGAGTTCGATTTCCTTTCCGCTTCGTGATCGAAGAGAAACGTGTCTCTAGCACACAAGTCCCATTGGCAGAGAGAACCTGGTGTGCTTTGATGGAGAAGTACCGAGTGGAGAACATGTACCTCTTGCAGTCAGCTGCAATAACGTATAAATTTTTCGCATTCGGGCAAGTTTAGCTTGTTGTTATCCTTCCTCCCTCAGCCCGAGTCGTAATTTCGCCCGTAAATGCAAGAGGACGATTATGGGCTTGTGACCCAGTGGGCGAAGCTGTATTCGCAGGCAGAGACGTTGGCAATCTCCCCAGAGGCAGCTGACGTACATCGAACACGAAGACGCGAGCATCACACTTCTTGTAATTAAATATCCTCCCCCCCAAAGTAACCTGGCCGCTCGATCCAATTCTGAGATCGTGCGAACCCTAAACTGCAAGTTGTTACGGTCACCCTGAAGAGTGTGACCTAGAGGGCGAAGCTATGGCCGCAAACGGCGCAATCTGGCAGTCTGAATCTCCAATTCCACTCCCATTCAGCGAAGATCAGAGATGGTATGCGCTGCATACCCGTCCGCGGCACGAGAAAGCTGTGGTGCAGCGTCTCACTGAGCGCAGGGTGGAAACATTTCTGCCCATCGTCACCGAGGTGCACCGCTGGAGCGACCGCAAGAAAAGAGTGGAAACGCCGCTCTTCAGTTGTTACGCGTTTGCCAAGTTCGTATCGAACCGCACGGATCGGCTGCGCGTGCTCCGAGTCGACGGCGTGCTTGGCCTGGTCGGCAGCGGCAGCGAGGGAACACCCATTCCCGATGAACAGATCCATGCGGTTCGCGCACTGCTCGATGGATCGTTACCGTGGTCTTCCTATCCCTTTCTTAAGATCGGCCAACGCGTGCGAATTCGCAGCGGCGCGCTGGACGGCATGGAGGGGATTTTAGTTTCACGCAACGGCAGTAGCACGCTCGTGATCTCCGTAGATGCGATCCAAAGATCGCTGGCAGTCCGGGTTGAAGGGTACCAGGTAGAAGCTGCCTGAACCGTCCCAGTCCTTTCCGGATCTTTCTCCAACCAAATTCTCGCTTCAACTAAAGGAGCCACTGCCTGTGGCCGAAAAGCTAATTGAAACAGCTCGCTTGCTCGTCGTGAGCCGGGAATCCGCGCTTCTGGCTTCGCTCTGGTCGGTTGCGGAACAGAACTCGTGGCAGATAGAACCCGCGGGGAACCCATGGGACGCGGTAGAGCGCGTTCAATCTGGCATCGCTCCCCACTTACTGCTGCTGGACGTGCCTCGCCGCGACGGTGACACTTTGCATCTGCTGCGCTGGCTGCGGCGGCTGCGCCCCGATCTTCCCGTTATTGTTACTTTTTTCCCTGAAGATGCCGGCCGCAAGAGGGAAGCGATTCGGCTCGGGGCGCAAGAAGTTCTGATCCGGCCTTTCGATGAGGAGAGCGTTGAGGCGGCCATTCAGCGCCATCTGGTCTCGCCCGAGAATGAAGAAGCTGAGGTCACCAGCGAGGATATCGAGCAACTCGGCCCGGATTCGTTTTTTGTCAGTGCCAGTCCCATCACCCAGAAGCTTCGAGCCCAGGCAGAATTGCTGGCGGAAGCCGATGTCCCCGTCCTAATCCTCGGGGAGGCTGGCAGCGGCAAAGACACAGTTGCCAGATTGATTCACAAGCTTTCCGTCCGTTCCGGTTTCAACTTCCTTAAGGTGAATTGCGCCGATATGCCCGGCGAGTTGCTTGAGGCGGAACTGTTTGGCAGTGTACGCAGCTCCTCTTCCTCCGGCTTCAATCGGATCGGCCCGGGTAAATTCGAGCGCGCGGATAAAGGGACGGTATTTCTCGACGAGATCACCGAAATGCCGCTGAGCGCGCAAGCCAGGCTGATGCACGTTCTGCAAGATAAGGTTCTGTTGCAGCCGGACGGTGATAAGGCAATGTCGGTGGATGTCCGCATTCTCGCGGCGACCAGTGCCAACCTCGACCGAATGTTTGCCGAAAGGAAACTGCGCGAGGATCTGTACTACCGGCTGAGTTCATTCACCGTTCAGGTGCCTCCGCTGCGCCAGCGCAAGAGCGAGATCCCGGTCCTGCTGCAGCATTCGATGCATCGGCTCGCGAGACATTACGGCCTTCCGCCGCGTGAGTTCTCGCCTGCCGTGCTCGAGGCCTGCCAGCATCACGCATGGCCGGGAAACCTCGACGAGCTTGAGAACTTCGTAAAACGCTACCTGGTGGCGGGTGACAACGAATTAACCTTCGGGGAAGTCAAATCAAGTCTCGGCGAGGTGAACGGAACTCGCCCCGGTCGCGCTTCCAGGCAGACGATTTTGCACTCGGAGATCATCTTGCCCGAGGCCGATCGATCCGGTCTTAAATCGCTGAAGTCCCTGATCAACACAGTGAAGTGCGAAGCGGAAAGAAACGCGATCGGTACTGCGCTGCAGAAAACCGGTTGGAACCGCAAGGCGGCGGCGCGCTTGCTGCAGGTCAGCTATCGCACGCTGTTATACAAAATCGATCAGTACCACATGAGTGCCTCGGAATCTTTTCTCTCGCCGCTTCCGGGAAACAAGTTTTCTTTCAATGGGAGTTCGGTGAAAGCAAACGGAAAGACGAGCTGAACCTCCAGACCCCTCGGGCAATTGCGAAGGAGGAACTATGCCAGTGAATTGTCACAAACTTTGCGCGAAACCGTTAGGCGCCGCCCTTACGTGCGTAGCTTTATCCACCGCGCTGTGGGCGCAAGACTCCGCGGTAGACGTAAAACAGCCGGCAGCGGCTGTCCAAACTGCGATTTTAAATCAATCATCGAGTTCGGCCGCAACCAAGCCTCACGATGATTCCTTCATTATCGGGGACGATGATCTGCTGGCGATCAATGTGTGGAAAGAGCCGGACATCTCACGCCAGGTCCCGGTGAGGTCGGATGGCAAGATTTCACTTCCGTTAGTGGGTGAGGTAAAAGCAGCAGGAGAAACTCCGTTGAAACTGGAGCGGGATCTGGAAGCCCGCCTGAAGAATTACATCGACGAACCTGAAGTCACGGTGATCGTTCAGCAGATCAACAGCCAGAAATTTAACATCCTCGGCCAGGTAAACCACCCCGGCTCATTCACGCTCGCCAATTCCGCGACGGTGCTCGATGCGATCGCTCTTGCCGGCGGCTTTCGCGATTTCGCCAAGCAGAAATCGGTTTATGTGCTGCGAGCGAATGCCGATGGCAGCGAAACCCGAATCCCTTTCAACTATAAGCAGGTTCTGAAGGGCAAAAATCCGGAACAGAACATTAAGCTTCAGCCGCGCGATACCGTGGTAGTCCCGTAAATCCGTGAAGCCCTTTGGAATTTATCTCGCAGTGCTGATCGTTTTCAGCGCGCTGCCTATTTGGGCGCAAGTCGACGATGCTCCGGCGCAATCTGCGCCGTCAGCAACCGGACAGAATAATGGTCAGGACCAAACTCAAAATCAAAACAACGATCAGATGTTGACTCCGCCTGTAGTAAGCGGACAGACGTACCCAACGGAGCCCACTTCACAAGAGCGATCGAACTATTTGCGTGGCGGAATGTCGTTTACCAGTGCCTACGGCAACAATGCGCTGACAACCACAAACGGTAAGCCGATCAGTGAAATGAGCTATTCCGTCGCTCCGACCCTGGCGCTCGATGAGACGACTTCGCGGTTGCACTCCGTTTTCACCTATGCACCGGGTTTTACCTTCTATCAACAGACAAGCTATTTGAACGCCTCTAATCAGAATGCGTCGATTGACCTGCAATACCGCATGAGCCCGCACGTTACATTGAGCGGCAAAGACGGGCTGCAGAAGAGTTCAAGCGTGTTCAATCAACCAGACTTGGCGTCCGCGGGAGTAGTTTCGGGCGGCGCCCAGCAAGCGAATTTTTCGGTCATTCCGCCGGTTGCCGATCTTCTGAGAAACTCCGGCAACGTCGGCCTGAGTTACCAGTTTGCGCTCAACGGAATGATTGGCGCGAGTGGAACATTTTCAACCCTGCATTATCCCAATCCCGCGCGAGTTTCCGGATTGTACGATTCGAACTCGCAGGGTGGATCCGTATTCTATTCACTTCGCCTGTCGCGGAAGCATTATTTGGGAGCAAGTTACCAGTATCAACGGCTCATTGCGTATCCCAGTGCGGGACTGAGCGAGACTCAGACACACGCGATTCTGGTCTTTTACACGCTGTACCCCAGCACAAGGTTTTCTCTTTCGTTCTTCGCGGGGCCGCAATACTCAGATACGATTCAGCCACCACTGGCTGCGTTGCACATTCAGCTTCCCGCGGCTATCGCCTGGACTCCCGCGGCAGGAGGCAGCTTGAGCTGGCAGGGACGGGCGAACAGCTTTGCGATGAGTTATTCCCACACCATTTCCGGTGGCAGCGGCCTGATGGGTGCGGTTCACATGGATAGCGCGACCATGTCATTGCAGCAGCAAATGAGCCGAAGCCTCAATGGTTCGCTCTCAGGAAGCTATGTGCAAAACGATGTAATTGGCTCCTTCTTGCCGGGTACAAATAACGGGCACACGCTCTCGGGAACCGTGTCGCTGCAAAAACAATTCCAAAGTTTCAACCTGCAGCTCGGCTATACACGCCTTCATCAGGATTACAGTGACGTGGCCGTGCTCTCGCAGATTCCGAACACGAATCGCGAATTCGTTTCGGTGTCTTACCAGTTTTCCCGGCCGCTCGGAAGATAACCATGTCTGACGATCTCGAAGAAAAACCATCGCAAGGCTTTAACGTTGATTATTACCTGGGAGTGGTGCGCCGGCGCCACCTCCAGTTCCTGATCCCGCTGTTCGTGGGCTGGACATTGGTGTGGGCGGCGAGTTGGGTGCTCCCGCCAAGTTTCAAGTCGAGCACACTCATCCTGGTTGAGCAGCCGACCATGCCCAAGGACTATGTCACCCCGAACGTGAACGACGATTTGCAAGAGCGCATGCAGAGCATTACGCAACAGATTCTCAGCCGCACACGGCTCTTGCACATCATCGATCAGTTCAATCTGTATGCCGGTGGACACGGCGAAAAGCTGCCCGACGACAAAATTGAGAAGATGCGAAAGGATATTGACATCGAGTTGGTCCGCGATGCTCGGACCAACCAAATCAGCTCATTCAATGTGAGCTATTCGTCCCGCGATCCTCATCTTGCTCAGCAGGTAACCGGCGAGCTGACGAATTTATTTATTAACGAGAACCTCGAGGTGCGGCAGCAACAGTCCGAGGGGACCACCCAGTTTCTGGAAGATCAATTAGAGAGCGCACGTAAGGGCTTGGCTGAGCAGGAAGAGAAAATCCGGCTGTTCAAAGGATCGCACGTTGGAGAAATGCCGGGCCAGTTGGCCAGCAACCTCCAGATTTTGAGCGGCCTGCAATCTCAACTGCAGAACGATCAAGATGCCCTCAACGCAGCCAAGCAGCAGCATGTTTACCTGCAAACGTTGGCGGACCAATACCGAGCATTGCAAGGAACATCAAAAACTGCCGACGGAGTCGCGCCCGCGGGTCTGCCGGCTCTCGATCAGGAACTTGAGAAGGAAAAAACGCAACTTGCCGATCTACGGTCTCACTACACCGACCGGCATCCCGACGTGCGCAAGCTCATGGGGCAGGTTGCCGAAACCGAGAAAATGCGAGACCAACTTCTGGCGAGCCTAAAAAAGAAATCGACGGACGGCACCGGGGAGACCGCCAGTGCTTCCGCTCCGATCGCGATGGGTGTCGATCCCGGTCAGACTTCCATGTCGCTTCAGCTCCAGGGCCAGATACACGCCAATCAGATGGAGATTACCAACCGCGAGCACGACATCGCAACGCTGAAGACGAAACTAGACGATTACCAGACGCGATTAAATCAGGAGCCGATTCGCGAGCAGCAACTCGCCGACCTCACTCGCGGTTACGATCAATCCAAAGCCAATTACGACGACCTGCTGAAAAAGAAAAATGAATCGCAGATGGCGACCAGCATGGAACTGCTGCAGCAGGGCGAACGTTTCCGCGTCGTCGATGCGCCCAGCTTTCCAGAAAAACCTGAATTTCCCAATCGCCTCAAGTTCTGCGGTATCGGCCTCGGTGTAGGGATCGCATTCGGTGTCTTCGTAGCCGGCGCTTTCGAAATGCTCGATGGCCGCGTCTACAACGAACAGGAACTCAAGAGTCTCATCCCGGTCGCGATCCTGGCGGAAGTTCCCGAAGTTACAAGCCCCGCGGATGAGAAGCGCGTGCGCATGCGGATGTGGCTGGGATGGGCAACCGCGGCGATTGTTTTCTGCGTAATCCTCGCTGGCTCGGCTTTTAGTTATCTGCGCGGATAATTTCCTCAATGTACAAAGCTTTTTACAATCTGACGCGCAATCCTTTTGAGATTACGCCCGACCCTTCGTTTCTGTTTCCCACGAAGAAACACAACGAGGCTTTGGCATCGCTTTATTACGGAGTGCGCCGACACAAAGGATTTGTGGTTCTAACCGGCGAGGTTGGCACTGGCAAAACGCTGCTGCTGCGTTGCGTGCTGCAGTTGCTCAAGCGAAATAACGATGTTGCCTACGCTTACGTCTTCAATGGCCGGCTTTCGTCGGTGGAGTTTCTGCAATACGTCGCCGGAGATCTTGGCCTTCCCGTAGCGAACAAGAACAAGGGCGAGCTCTTACTGGCGCTCAGCAGTTACGTAATCGAACGCGGCCACAAGAATCTCACCACGGTTTTGGTGGTGGACGAAGCGCACCAGCTATCGACGGAAATCCTCGAGGAAATCCGGCTGCTAACCAACCTGGAAACTACCCAATCTAAACTGTTACAGATTCTGCTGGTCGGGCAACCTGAACTCGACGAAAAACTGGACTCGTTTGATCTGCGGCAACTGAAACAAAGAATCGCGTTTCGCTCCCGCCTGGCGCCGCTCGATCTCAACGAAACCCGGGGATACATTGGAAGGCGATTGCAACTGGCTGGGGCCAATTCTCACGCATCCGAGCTGTTTCCTCCGCAGACCATCACAGCCGTTTATCGGTCGACCGGCGGTTTCCCCCGGCTGATCAATACGGTTTGTGAAAACGCACTGATCGCCGCGTACTCGAAGCATCTGCACAGCGTGACTCCGGAGATTATTGAAGACATTGCCACCGAGTTTCGCCTGGGAGTCGTTCAATCTTCCTGGAGCGGAAATCCCAAGCTGTTCGATGACGGAGATTTCCGGAATGCGGCGAAGGCGCTGCTCGATCTGTACGATCGAATGCAGAGAACTGGCAGCCCGCCCCCCCATGACATTGCTGCAACGCCAAGAGAAGTAGCCAAACCATGAGCTATATTTTCGACGCTTTACAAAGGGCAGAGGCGGAACGCTCGGGGGTTGAACTGGATGCGTTTGATTTGCCTACGGAGCTGCTGGAGATTGCGGAATCCGCGGTGAAGCCGCCAATCGTGGCACCGGCTGCGGTAACGCAGGTTGCCGAACTTGAGCTTCCGATTATGGCGGAAGCCAGGAAGCCGATTGAAACTTTTGCCGCAACCCCCGCTCGCTGGGAGCAATTTGAGTCTTTACCAGTCTCTTTACTTCCCAACAACAAACTAGTTTCGGTGGTCGAAAAAGATGGCTTGGCTGCAGAGAAGTTTCGCTTCCTGGCAGTTCGGCTTCGGCATCTGCAACAGCGGCGGCCACTGAAGCAGCTTCTAGTCACCAGCACGATGCCGGAAGAAGGCAAGAGCATGGTTTCCGCCAACCTGGCCTGCACTCTCGGAAGCAGGCGCCAGCAGAGGACGTTGCTCTTAGAAGGTGATCTGCGGCGGCCTACGTTGCAACGGCAACTCGGATTCGGAAAAGTTCCCGGCCTGAGCGAATATCTTGAGGGTAAGGTTGACCAGAATGTGCCGATCTATCGTCTCGACGCGCTCGGCATCTGGATTCTGCCGGCGGGCCACGTGCCGCATAACCCCCTCGAATTGATGCAATGCGGCAGGCTTTCTCCGCTGGTTGAGAGGCTCGCCGCCTGGTTCGACTGGATTGTGATCGATTCTCCGCCGATTCTGCCGCTCGCCGACACCAGCGTTTGGACACGACTGTCGGATGGAATTCTTTTGGTCGCGCGCCAGGGTGCAACCCGGAAAGAACAGCTCAAGCGAGGGCTGGAAGCGATTGAGTCTTCCAAATTTTTGGGAGCGATCTTGAACAGCTCTACCAATGTCGCCCACAGCGACTACTACCAGCGCTACGGTCACGACGCCGTTGCTGCGGAAAATAAAAACTCCGAACCAGCCTGAACTTCGATTCTCTCAACCGTTTCAATCCAGAAAATCCTTCTTGTCTCCATCCTCTATCACCATGCCATTGCCAGCTGAAACAGCGCGTGGTCATTCGAAAAAAGCGCAGCAGAAAAGCTGGAGGGCACTCGTGAACGTACGGCGCTCGAACAACGGTTCGCATTTGAACATCTTCGGGATAGAGCCTGGGTGCGCCGCGGAACGCAGAATTCTCAACGAGCAGGATTTGCGCCGCATGATTGCGCTTGAGCGCAAAAGAAGCGAGCGTTCCCGCATGCCATTTGTGTTGATGCTCATCGACATCGGCCAAAACCTGCGCTCCCATAAGAATTCAAAAACAGTCGATGGCATTCTGGCGGCACTTTTAACATCGAGCCGGGAAACCGATGTCACTGGATGGTACGAAGAGCGCTCAATTCTTGGAATCATGTTCACGGACATCGGGATGGAGGATCGCAGTTCTACCCTCAATACTCTGATCGCTCGCGTCACCGAAGCTTTGCGGGGTAATTTAAACTTCGAACAATTCGATCAGGTCAGCCTTTCTTTTCACATTTTCCCCGACGACTGGGATCAGGAAAATGGCCCGCCGTCAACGAATCCCTCCCTGTATCCCGATTTGAAGGCGCGCGAGGATGCGCAAAAATCACTTCGCGTAATCAAACGTGCGGTCGACATCGGCGCCAGCCTGGCAGCTCTCGCTTTTTTCTCGCCGGTGTTCCTGATCATCGCCCTCGCTATCAAGCTTACTTCGAAAGGGTCAGTCTTCTTTCGGCAGCCGCGTATCGGCCAGCTCGGAGCGCCCTTCTCACTGCTGAAGTTCCGCTCGATGTATGCCAACAGTGACAGCAACCTGCACAAAGAGTATGTGCGGCAATTGATCGCCGGGGTCGCCGACAAACATCCGAGCAACGGCAACGGGCACGGGGTTTACAAACTGACTCGCGATCCGCGGATCACGTCGGTTGGAGCGTTTCTTCGCCGGACAAGTCTCGACGAACTGCCGCAACTCCTGAACGTGCTCAAAGGCGAGATGTCGTTGGTCGGTCCCCGGCCGCCCATCGACTATGAAGTTGAGAAATATGAACTCTGGCACCGCCGCCGTCTGATGGAAGCGAAACCCGGTATCACCGGCCTGTGGCAGGTTGGCGGCCGCAATCGCATCGCGTTTGACGACATGGTCCGGCTCGACCTGCTGTACGCGCGATCCTGGTCTCCATGGCTTGATCTCAAAATCCTTCTGCGTACACCGAAAGCCGTAATTGAAGGCGCACACTAAGCCGAAAGGGGCGTTACTTCGAAATGTCTACCAATGGCAACACCGCATTAATCAGCTACGATTTCCCGCCGTCGCTGGCAACCGTGCCCAGCAGAAACATCGCTGGCACAGTCAAGTTTGGTGTAATCGGTTACGGATACTGGGGGCCAAATGTTGTTCGGAATCTGCAAACTACACCGGGGGCAGAGATTGGAGCGGTGTGCGACAAGAGTTCGTCGGCACGCAAGAAAGTTCACAAGAATTATCCGCAACTGTATGTGACAGCCGATGCGACCGAGGTCCTCACCTCGCCTGACATTGACGCGGTTGCGATCGTCACACCGGTTTGGACCCATTACGAACTTGCCAAGGCCGCGCTGGAGAACGGCAAACACGTCTTCGTCGAGAAGCCGTTCACCAGCAATGTGAATCAGGCGGAAGCGCTGATCGAGCTTGCGGAAAAAAAGAACCTCAAGATCATGGTCGATCACACCTTCCTGTTCACGGGCGCGGTGAGAAAAATCAAGCAGCTCTTGCAGGAAGGCCTGCTTGGCAAGCTTTATTACTACGATTCGACCAGAGTGAACCTCGGGCTGTTCCAGCACGATGTCAATGTGGTATGGGACCTTGCCCCGCACGATCTTTCGATCATGGACCATGTCATTGAAGGCAATCCTGAGGCCCTGGTCGCGACCGGCCAAAAACATTTGAACGGATTCGAAGATGTGGCATATATCACGCTTTATTTTCCGGACCAGGTCATCGCTCACGTCAACGTAAATTGGCTTTCCCCGGTGAAAGTCAGGACCACGCTGATTGGAGGCGAGAAAAAGATGCTGGTTTGGAATGACCTCGAGGCCGACGAGAAGGTTAAGGTCTACGACAAGGGCGTGGACATTAATAATCGCGAAGGCCTTTACGAACTGCTCGTAAACTACCGCTCCGGCGATATGTGGTCTCCGCAACTGGAGCAGGTTGAGGCACTAAAGCACGAACTGGCCTATTTCATTCATTGCATCGCAAGCGGAGCCAATCCAATGAACGATGGCGCGGCGGGTCTGCGCGTCGTAAAAATGCTAGAGGCCGCCAATAAATCTCTTCGGAAGCGGGGAGCGTTGGTTTATCTCTGATCTTTGGAGATCGATGCAATCAGCCAATCAGACCAGCATTAAGAGTGCCGAGACCATGAACGTGAACGAAACAGAAAAGATCGGCGGCGAGTATCTGTGCATTGCAGCGGATGTGAAGCTGGGCCGCGGTGTACGGCTTTCGAAGTTCATCAATCTTTATGGTTGTGAAATCGGTGACGATACGAAAATCGGCGCCTTTGTCGAGATTCAGAAAAACGCGAAAGTAGGCAAGCGGTGCAAAATCTCCAGCCACACGTTTATTTGCGAGGGCGTCGAGATTGAGGACAACGTCTTTATCGGGCACGGGGTGACTTTCATCAACGACAGTTATCCGCGTGCCACCACAGCACACGGCGCGCTGCAGACCGAAGCTGACTGGAAGGTCGAACGGACCGTGATTAAGAAAGGTGCTTCCGTCGGCTCGGGATCAACAATTCTTTCGAATACTACCGTTGGCGAAAATGCAATCGTAGGTGCGGGGAGTGTTGTCACCAAAGACGTTCCCGCCGACAGCGTTGTCGCTGGAAATCCCGCCCGAGTTTTGCGTTATATCGATCAGGCTGTGGAGGTTACAAATTGAGCATTCAGACCAGCATTCCTTTTCTTGATTTGGTTACGCCACATGTTGAACTCGAACGCGAATTGACCGAAGTATTTCAAAAGGCCCTGCGAACCGCTGGATTCATCGGCGGCCCCATGGTGGAAGAATTTGAAAAAGCATTCGCCGGATTTTGCGACACGACATATGCAGTCGGAGTGAACAGTGGAACCGACGCTTTACGATTTGCCCTGATCGCTTGCGGAGTAAAAACAGGTGACGCGGCAGTCACGGTTCCAAATACGTTTATTGCTACTGCGGAAGCAATTTCCCAAGCTGGCGCGCTGCCAGAGTTCGTCGACATTGATGAGCGCACCTACAACATGGATCCTGCGAAGCTCCGCGAGTATTTTGAAGAGCGGTGTACGGTCGATGCAGCCGGTCGGCTGATCAGCCGCAGAAGCGGACGTCCGGTCACGGCAATCATCCCAGTGCATCTTTACGGTCAGATGGCGGACATGGATCCGATCCTCGATCTTGCCGAACGCTATGGCCTTATCGTGATCGAAGACGCCTGCCAGGCACACGGCGCCGAATATTTTTCACGAAAGCATGATTGCTGGCTGAAAGCTGGATCAATGGGAAGAGCAGCGGCGTTCAGCTTCTATCCGGGAAAGAATTTAGGAGCATGCGGCGAAGCTGGCGCCTCAACGACAAATGATCCTGACATCGCGAAGGAGATGAAAATGCTACGCGATCACGGTCAGTCGAAAAAGTATTATCACGACCTGGAAGGTTACAATGGCCGGTTGGACGCGATACAAGCCGGCCTGCTGCACGTGAAATTAGGCCATCTCACCGAGTGGAACGCGCAGCGCCGCGAGCGGGCCGCAGAATATGGTCGCTTGCTCGCAGACGCAGATTGTGGCATCGATCCCGTCTTCGAACCGGCCTATTCCAAAGCCGTCTATCACCTTTATGTCGTTCGCACGGAGAATCGGGAAGGGTTCATGAGCTATCTGAAAGAAGCCGGAATTGGCACAGCGATTCACTATCCCATTCCGTTGCACCTGCAGAAGGCCTACCAGTCACTTGGATATTCCGCGGGAGATTTTCCGGTGACGGAAAAACTCGCTTCCGAAATCGTATCTTTGCCCATGTTTCCCCAGCTCACAGGCGAACAGCAGCGCCGGGTTGTCGAGCAGATTCGCAGTTTCGCGCGCACGAACATGCGGGACGCCAGCGAAGAACTCCTTCCCGCTGGCGACCGGTCCTAGACGCGGCCACTGAAATCAAAATGGGATTGCGCGACAAATCATCGACGAACTTTCGCCTTGATCGGCTAGCTACGCTTTACCTGGCGTCGCCCGTTCGGCGGCTGATGTCAATTAGCGAGCCGAGCATTCCGATTTTGATGTATCACAGCATCACCGGGGATAAGCAATCCAAGGTTCATCCTTATTACAGGACAACCACCTCGCGGGCAATGTTTGCCGCACAACTGAAATTCCTAAAGACGAAGGGCTACGCAACCTGCACTCTGGCGCAAGCCGTTCGCCGGCTCGAAACCAGGCTGGAAACGAAGACGAGCACCGCTGAAAAATCAGTGGTCATTACCTTCGACGATGGTTTTCGCAACTTCTACCGCAACGCTTTTCCTTTGTTGAGCGAGTACGGTTTCAGCGCAACCATGTTCTTGCCGACGGCTTACATCGGCGACTCGCCAATCCGATTCAAAGGCGAAGATTGCCTGACCTGGGCCGAAGTTCGCGAACTGAAACAGCACGGAATCGATTTCGGCTCGCACACGGTCACGCATCCCCGGCTTCGCGAGCTCAGCGCTTCCGCTATTAATGATGAGCTGGTGAACTCCAAAGACACGTTGGAGCAAAAGCTGGGCTGCCCGGCAGATTCATTCGCCTATCCTTACGCCTTTCCCCAAACCGACAAGGATTTCACGCGCACGCTGCGCAACCTGCTCCAGGCCGCCGGATACAAAAACGGCGTCTCGACCATCGTCGGCCGGGCCAACCGCCGCAG
>CAWAQC010000007.1:0-161133 GCA_963784095.1 uncultured Acidobacteriaceae bacterium | reverse complement strand
ACCACGTTTATCGTTCCTTATGTACTGTAACTTCCTACAAGCCGACTTATCGTTACCGATCTGCCCTTGGTGAGTGAAATCGGCGATTTTGCATCAATCGAGGAATGGTCCTGATCCTAGGGCGAAGCCGACGGAACAGCTTCAGGATTCCGGCAAAGGTGATTGCTCGGATTGCGGTTGCGGCTTTCGCCTCAGGACCAACGCGGAGAACAGCGTGATGACGAGCCCGATCGGGAAGGGATGAATGAACGTGAGCACTGCATTGAAGAATGGGTTTTTGTACAGCTCTTTGTACTTCCTGACCTGCTCAAGCTTTGCCTGGACGGCTGCCGGGCTCGCCCCCGAGGCGGTGAGCTTCTGAATCAAATGAGCGCCATATGCGTCCCAGAAACCAGGCAGGAAGTTGTAGTAGATCACTTCCCAGGTTACGACATAGAAAATGCACGATATCAGCGTAATGGAGAGGCCGACGGCAAAAGCTTTTAAAAAGGTAATCTGACCATCGCCGATGTTGTCCCGGTAGGTTCGGATGCCGACAAACACCATCAAGAACGAGAGCACGATGGAGGTGTTGCCGATGATCGCGCCGCGGTCGAAGCCAATCCTGCCGCCGAAGGTCACCACCGCTATCATCATCAGCGACGAGATAGCGCCGGAAATCAGCCCGAAGGTGACGATGATCTTTCTCATATTCTCGTAATGTCGTTTATCCGATCTTGACCTTTCCACGTATGCTGCCGGGCCGCACGCTCATACGGGCTCAGCGACTAGTCACGTCAGCTGGCGACTTGGATGCCACTGGGATAACCACGATCAGGTTATCGCCTGCTCCGGGGTGAGTCATCCCAAGATAATCGAGGTTCGACAGCGATTGCGCGTCGAACCCGATGTCTTTGGTTGTCATGTTCGGCGCATAAAACATCAAGTGCGGAGGGAAAATGCCAGCGCCGTGCTCGGGGATCGCTCTCAAGCGGTTCTGGCTGGACATCATGTAGAGGAACCCCGGTTTGCTGGGATACTGGTAACGGCCTTCCTTATATCCGCTGGCGATGTCTGCCTTGATTTCGGCCTCGGACTTGCCGTTTGTGCGCAGCTCTTCACCGTGCATGTAGACAAGCAAGAGCGTGCGGCTGCCTTCGGCATCGAAGCACTGCGGCTCAATGGTTGTTTCTGCGGGCTTTACGAAATGCCGGCCAACAAAACAGCTGAAGCCGTTAGTGCCTTCACGTGCTTTCTCGTAGCCTTTGGGGCCGAGAACATAAACTGTGGCTTTACTGGATACCTCGGCCGGGGCGGCGCTTTCAGCGAGTGTGATCTGCTGGTCGCGTGGCATGGAGGCGTCGTAGACCCGGGGAAGTTCCTGGGCAGTTGCGGGAATGAGCGCAGTGCTTGAAAACAAGCCGATCGACAGAGTACCCACGACAAAGACCTTCATCGAATTCAGAGACTTCATGTTCGCTCCTTTTTTCATAAACTTCATGCTCGCTCGTATTGAGCGTTGACCGGGCTCAACATACCGCAGGAGGCGGGGCCGGTGTCGTCATCCTTTTGGCTGATTCTTGCGGCGGAGAGAAAAATCATTCGTTTGGGGGAGGCGGTTATCGGCGCGAACCGTGCTAGTGCAAGAGTAAGTGCACGAGTAAATCAGGGGAGAAGGCCGAATTCCTTGCCAAGTTGCACCGCTTGCGTTCTTCGTCTTGCCCCGAGTTTGTCGAAAACCCGGCTGGAATGGGTCTTCACCGTGCTCTCGCTCACAAAAAGCTTCGCGGCGATTTCGCGGTTGCTCAGGCCCTGGGCGATCAGTTCAAGGATCTCAAGCTCACGGCGAGTGATATGGAGGTCCTCACGTTTTCTTTCGTCAGGGATGAACGGCCCCCCGGCGGGGACGGGGACTTCCCTCACAACAATTGTCTGGCGTTTTGCTGTCAGCTTTAGGCCAAGCCAGATGCCAAGAGCGGCAAAGGTCGCGGCGGTCAGTCCGCCGTAGATTTCGATGGAATGTTCGACGATCAGGAACTGATACTCGGTCCACTGGAGCAGAGCAATCAAGATTCCACCGATCAACCCGTACATGAGGACGTGGCGCTTCATAAGTGCAGGAGGATTCGTTACCGAAATTATCGCACCCATAGCGGGGTATGTCCTACTGCTTGCAGGGCAAGATCAACGCTTGACAGGCCTAGCCCGAGTTACGAGCAAACCCATTAGGTAGAGAAGAGAATCGCAGCATCCAGCAGACCGCCAATTACTCGATAAGACAGATTCGGAATTGGTGACGGGCGGAGGTCCCCAAAAAGAGCACCCGTCCAGTTCCCATATAGACGCTCCGCTTGGCTCGCCGGTGTTTTCGATATGCCAAAAACTTTATGTCCTCAGGGATGTCATTCTTCGGTGTGCCAGAGAAGTCGCCTTTTCGGTCGCTGCGATCCAGTTGGTGAAATCAGGCCTTTTCACTTATCCAGCTGGCAATTATTGAAAGGGCGTTTTTTTTGCCAATTGACATGCACTTTAAGGGTAGATTGTGGCAGCTTCGCGAAGGGGCACATTTCTTAAGCCCTTGCCATTCGCCAAGATTGCGAGGTAATTGGTCCGCCCTAGCAAACGACTTAGGACTTTTCTATTCTCGCCGCCTTTCACCCACCGACAGCGCTCTCGTTCGCAGATCTGGAGATCGCCTCTTATTTCGCGCGAGCGCCGGCCACCGATTGAGCCAGCGCGGATTCAATCCTGTTCAACCGGTCCTCTAGTGCTCGAATCTCCGCCTGCTGGCGCTGCACTTCGTTCAGCAGCATCGGCTCCAGCAACTGATACTTCACGGTCTCAATCTGGCCGTCGGCGGAGTGAGCTACCAGGTCGGGAAAAACCTCCGCCACTTCCTCCGCGATCAGACCGTACTGAATCGGCTGCGATCCGTCGGCGAAGGGCCTCTTATAGTGGAACGTCACCGGGCGCAGACGCATGAGATTGCGGCTGGCATCGCCCATGTCTTCGATGTCGGTTTTGAATCGCCGCGAGGAACTGACGGTCCCCAACTGGCCGTTGGAATCGATTACGACCGGGACTGCGTTGTTGTCGCTGGTGGTGACACCGCGCACGCCTGCCACAAAGAAAAAAGTTTGGGTACCGCTGGTTCCAATGCGGATGGCGCCACTGTCGGCGGAAGCTCCGACGCTGCCGATGTGTATGTTGTTGCTGTTCCCGCTGGAGACGCTGCCTGCCGCCTCAAAACCGATGGCAACGTTATTAGTACCGGAGGTGTTGGCGCCGAGAGCATTCCAGCCGACTGCGGTGTTGAAGTTTCCGCTGACGCTACTGCCAAGCGCACCATATCCAGTGGCCGTGTTCTCGGTACCGTTGGTGTTGTAGCCGAGCGCGCCCTGACCGAGGGCTGTGTTCTGGCTGCCGATATTGCTCTCGAGTGCGCCGGCGCCGACGGCGGTATTCTCAACCCCGGTGGCGTTGGATTGGAGCGCATCGGCACCGATGGCCGTGTTATACGTCCCGCCACTACTGTTTAGCAGCGCCTGGTAACCCACGGCGAGATTAGCGGATGATGCGCCACCAGGCAGCGTCAGCACTAGCGATTCTCCAACTAGATAACCAGAACTGGAGTTGATATGGCCCGAAACATCCAAGGCATATTTCGGCGAAACCGTGCCTATGCCGGTGTCGCCTCCGCTTTGGTAAAGATTGGAGCTGCCCAGAGTTGTGCTGCCGATCCACACGGGAATGTAGTTGGTCGTGCCCGAGCCGGTGATCGTGCTCGGCGGGGGAGCATTTTGTCCCGCCACGACGTCCCCACCCAGCATCATTAAAAGTGAGATCATCGCTATGCAAATCTGTTTCATAAAACTCTCTCCCTAGTTTGTCGGATTTGTCCTTCCAAGTTCTCCCACTGACTGCATTACTTGCCCGCGACCAACGCTGGCTGAACGGCGACCTGCGCTTTCACCCTATGCAAGCTCTCGCCAGTCTCGCGGACTTCGGCTTTTAAACTCCGCATCGTGGCGGCCTGTGCGCGAAGCAGGTTCTGTTGCCGCCGGATCTGGCGCTGCTGCTCCTTGATCGCGTTCAGCATGGTCCAGATAATCGGGTCGTTGTTCACCAGCAAGTAGCCTTTGCTGTTTTCCGTCACCGCTTCCGGGATGACTTTCTGCACTTCCTGCGCGACCACTCCGATGTGTTCGTCCATATCGCGAATGCCCATGGCATTGCCTGGTTTGTAGCGATAGTGGATCGGATTGATCTTCATGACCTGGCTCAAACCGTCAGTGAAACCGCCGTTCACGGTCTTGAGTCGAGCATCGGAGAACGTGCCCCAGGAGCCACCGCCGGGTTTATCGGCGCTGCCGTTCACGCTGAGCAGATCGTCCGGCGAGTTGGTTCCGATGCCCACACGTCCGTTGAAATCCATGGCCACTGCGGAGGGGCTCGCATTGTTGAAGCGAAACAGGATGCTGCCGCCGCTTGGGGCGTTGATGTAGGTATTGGTTCCGTCTCCCATCAAGGAGTAATTCGCGCAATTCTGGAACCCATTGTTCCCGAAGGCGATGCCGCCAAAGCCATTCGTGGCGCAGGCTCCGCCGATGTAGGTGTGCAGTTCATCGGCGCCGATGTCGAGCTTGGCACTGGGAGTGGTAGTTCCAATGCCGACGTGAGTGTCAGCGGTGGCGCCGTTCACTCCATTGATGCTACCCAGCACTAGCGAATTGCTGGCGTCCACTTCGGCCTCGGCGCCAATGGCGGTGGCATTGCTACCCCCGACAACAACTCCATAGCCCACCATTGTGGCTGAGCTGAGGGATCCTGTCGATAACTCAGTTTGGCTCCCCACCGCAGTGTTGAAGCTTCCGGCTATAGACGAATCGTCTTGCGTAGCAGAAGAATAGAAGCCAACCCCGATATTGTAGCTGCCTGTCTTGTTAAAAAAGAGCGAGCTTCCGCCCTCGGCAGTGTTAAAGCTGCCCATAGTGTTGGCAGTAAGTGAAGAAGCTCCGACGGCCGTGTTAATGCTGCCATTCGTATCGACCGCCAGCGCGTAGCTACCGATAGCGAGGTCGTCGCCACCGGTGGTGCTGGTGTTTCCCGCGAATCCGAGAAACGCATTCTGCGCGGAGTACGAGCCGAAGGCAAAGGGGACGCCTCCGAGGTTGAAGCTGTTCGTCGGCCCCACGCTCATGTTCCCGTTCACTGTCTGACTGCCTGTGAACGTGTTGGCACCCAGGGTGGCGTAACTGCCAGCGGGTTGAAAGGCGCTCGAAGCGAGCCCATTCAAAAGGGCGGCGTTAACATTCGTGACCGCTGCACCATTGCCGGCAAAGGTCGCAGCGGTAATTCCGCCAGTGAATGTGTTGCTCGATGCTCCCAGTTGAGCAAACGCGGTTGCAGAAAGACCTCCAAGTTCGTTTGAGTTCGTTGCCGTCACGTTGGTTAGTCCTGCGCCGTTGCCCGAGAACGTCGTCGCCGTCATCGTGCCTTCGACGGTCTGACTCTTGGTGAAAGTGTTGGCAGCGTCAAGCTGCGGATAGTATTCATTGGCAAACGTAGTGTTGATGTTGATAGTGGGATCGGTTTTCGATCCAGTCACGCTAATACCGGTGCCCGCAGTCACTCCGGTGAGAGTCCCGGGAAACGTCTGAGCCGAATTAAAAGTGGCCAACCCATCGAACTTGGCGGTGCCGTTAACCTCCAGCGTGGCCGCGGGGGTGGTGGTGCCGATGCCAATTTCATTGCCGCCTGCTTCATACAAGATCGAGTTGCCCAAATCGCCGGAGCCGTCGGTAAAGAATGGAATGTAGTCTTGCGTTTCCGTCGCCGGCGCCTTGGTATTGGACTTGCCGTTCGAGTTGGAAGCATGGTTCGAGTTGGGGGCGTTGGCCATGACAAAGGCCGACGGCGGCAATCCGCCGATGGTCGCCGCGTCGCCTGCTTTCATCGCATAGGGCACGCTTACGAGAAACACGCGAGCCTGTTCGGGCTGCCCTTGCGGCTGCACGCCCAGCCAGTGCGCCTGCCCGTTGGTGAACAAACTTATGGGCAGGCCGTTTGGCTTGGTAATTCCGAGATAGACGGAGTAGTGACCCGAACTATCCAGCGGCACGTTCTGGGTCTCGGTCCACAGTGCCTCTCCGCCTTGCGCGTTGTTATAGAGCGAGAAGGTGAGCGCGACCGAGCCACTCAGCGGGCTTCCGGCCTCGTCGGTTGCTACGTTGGAAAACTGGATGACCGGCGGCACCTGGACATTCGTTGCCGTGGTCGCGCTCTGATGCGCGGGAGCGAGTCCACCGCACACCAGCACAATCAAGAGTGAAAGCATTCCCAGATGAACCGACTTCATAAAGCGTCTCCTTCGTTTGTGTTTCTTGCTATGGGCCAAGCAATTTGCGTTTTCACATTGAGCGGTTACGGTGTCACTGTGAATTTTTCTTTGCTTGTGGTTGTGCCTCCGGGTGTGGTCACGCTGATGGGCCCGGTGGTAGCGCCAGCTGGCACAATCGTCGAGATGAATTCAGAGCCGGGCACCTTGAAGACAGCGGACGTACCGTTGAATTTCACCACTGTCGCGCCGATATACGGCCCCAGCCCAATCGTCACTTTCGTGCCAATAGGGCCTGATGTAGGAATGAAGCCGAGTATTGCCGGTTTCGGCAAGGGCAGGCTGGCATCGAACACATCAATAGTTCCCTGGTCGGGCACGCCGCTGGAGTTCGTGCCGCCTCCGGACACTGCGGTCACATAAATTTTCCCGTCACTGCCTTGGACAAGCGCGCCCACCGGCGCATAGCCCGTGCTGCCATTGGGATCAAAGCTGGCTTGCATCGTGACGACGCCGGCTAAAGTAACCTGGTAAATGGAACCTTCCGTGAAGGATCCTCCTTCCCACGCCGTGCCGTACAAATTTCCATCGGAGGCCTGGATCAGTCCAGCTTTCGGTAGATTGCCCGGATTGCCCGCTGCTTGAGTGAAGTCATAGAGCTTAGTGAAACTGCCGGATTTCGAGATGCGGAAAACCGTTCCCCAGCCATTGGCTCCGCCGGAATAGCAGGTGCCGTACAAGTTGCCATCGCTAGCTTGAATGAGAGCGCCCTCCGGTTCCGCTCCATTAGGATCAAATTGCGCGAACGATTGCAGAATCGTAACCGTGCCAGCCAAGTTCATTTTGAATATCGTGCCGAAACCCGAAGTTCCACCGAACTGAGTAGTGCCGTAGAAGTTGCCGTCGGAGCCCAAAGTCAATCCAGCGACCGGATTGGCGCCGTCGCTCGTACCGTCGTTGCCGCTGAAGAGATGCAATATCTGGTAAGCGCCTGAGAGAGAGATTCGGAAGATCGTGCCAGCGTTGTAAACGCCCTGGTTCATGCCACCAGCTTGCGTGGTTCCATACAAGTTGCCGTCCGGCCCAATCGCAAGGCGCCCTAGTGGGTTGGAACCGTCAGTAGGCAATGATCCACAACCATTGCCTCCACAAAAACTGTGCAGCACAGTGAGCGTGCCGCTCGGTGTCAGCTTAAAGATCGTGCCGCAACCGAAGGTTCCAGTGCTGCAGGTTTCTCCGGTGCCACCCAGCGATGCGACGCCGTAGAAATTTCCGTCTGGAGCTTGCAACAGCCCGGCTGCCGGATACAAGCCGTCGGGAGCGGTGCTATTGGCGGAGTCGTATGGGAAACTGTAAACCACGCTCAGCACTCCAGCCGGCGTGATCTTCACCACTGCGCCGCAGCCGGGAATTGCGCCTT
The DNA here is from genome assembly GCA_963784095.1 of uncultured Acidobacteriaceae bacterium. Taxonomy (GTDB): domain Bacteria; phylum Acidobacteriota; class Terriglobia; order Terriglobales; family Acidobacteriaceae; genus Sulfotelmatobacter. The sequence goes on along the minus strand of CAWAQC010000007.1, from coordinate 153,397 downwards.
GTGAGCCTCCGAAGCATGACCCCGATCCGCCGGTATAGGTGGTGGTGTAGTAGTTGCCATCGGCGCCCTGAATCAATTCCGCCTGCGGATTCTCCCCGTCGGGATAGTCGCTGGTCGTCTCCGAGTTGTATTGAAAGGCGTACAGCTGCGAAAGTTGGGCATGCGCTGGAGCCGTATGAAAAATCACCACTAGCGCTGCGGTGAGTGCTAGCGCGAAATGCTTCAAAGTTTGCTTCGTCATAAAAATCTCTCCTTTTTAGATCTGCCTATCCGGTTACGGCTTGATCCGGGCTGTGTACCCGTAGACCCTGCCAGCGGTGTCGATATATTGGCCGGTAATACGACCCGAATTGTTAATGCCGGAGGTCCAGGTTGCGCCCGCCCCGACGAAGGGCACATCGATGCTCAGGAACTCGCCACCTTGAGAGGCGAAGCCGTGCTCGAAACCGTCGTAAAAGATGTTTCCGTCGCCGTAAGCGCCCACAAGCACTGCCGAGTCATTAATGCCGAAGACGAATGTATAAGGAGACCCGGGATAGTCAACCGTGGCGAAGACCCCACTCACCCAAGTGAAGCCGTGATAGTTGCCGGAAGAGTCTACCCAAGCGCCTACGATTTCTCCGGCGGCGTTAACGTCGTCTGGATAAGTGAAAACTGCGCCGGGATAATCGATAGTGGTGTAGGCGCCCCCGACCAACATAAATCCGTTTCCCGGACTGCCGGGCGCGTCATACACGCCCACGATTTCGCCTGAGTTGCTAAGGCCATTGACGACGGTGTCGAGCGACCCGGGATAATCGATGCTGCTGTATGTTCCCTTGATCAACTGGAAGCCGTGATTAATACCCACTGTATCCTGCCAGATTCCGACGATTTCTCCTGTGTTATTCAGCGCCGCCGCAGTGGTTTGAACCGCGCCCGGGTAGTTGATGATCTTGAATGAGTTTTCCGCCAGGATGAAACCCGAATTCGCGAAATTCACCTCCAGGTCCGGTCCATAGCCGCCAGCGTACTGCCGCAGGTCATTGACGGTATAAGCGGCACTGTCGGACGCGTCCGGGAAGTCAAGAGTCCCAAAGTCAATGACGGTGGGGGTTCCGGGAATGTGTGGCTGCCAGCCAGAAGAAATTCCGGCAAGCTGGCGCGTTCCAGGTGCTGTATGCGACATCACACGGCCGCGCGGCCCGGTGAGTCGGCCTTGTGCTATGCTCATCGACGCGCTCAGCGTCAGCCCCAGGCAGGCCATCGATAGCGCAAGATACTTCAAAGTTTGCTTGGTCATAGCTCTCTCCTTTTGTCAAATAGCGCTGTAAGTCGTCACGGAGCAGCCACAAAGCCGTGGTCAAAGCCGGCCACGTCGAAGTAGCCGCCGAGGATCACGCCTTTGTTAGTGATCGCCCCTAGTGATGTACCGACGGCACCCGGAATGGTGAACGTAGTGTAAGAACCCTTGCTCAACAGAAATCCCTCACTGCCATCCAGAGTCTCAACGCATGCGCTGGTTGTGCAGTAGCCGCCAGTCACATCACCGGCATCGTTGATTCCTCCGGGGGTGGTCCAGACGGAACCTGGAGGATCGATGGAAGTGAAGGTTGAACCACTGAGAATGAAGCCGTGCAGGACGTAGCTGGTGTCGGTGTAATATCCGGTCATGACTCCGCTGCTATTCACTGCCCATGGGCAAGTTTGAAGCGCACCGGGGTAATCGAAGGACGTGTACGTTCCAGCGATGAGGGTGAAGCCGTGCTGCGATATGCCGCTGCTCTCCCAGCAGCCCACGATCTCCTGCGCGTCATTAATCCCGTTGGTGATCGTGCCTGTCGCGCCGGTGAAGGGCACGTCGATGGTGGTGAACGTCGCGCCGCTCAATTCCCAGCCGTGGAAAATGCCGGAGCTGTCAACGTACTGGCCAACGATCTGCCCGGCATCGTTGACCCCAAACGCGCCTTGTTGGGAAACTCCCGGAAAATCGACGGTCCGGTAGGATTCGGTCACAACTCCCTTACCTTCAGACCCGCGGAGCAAGAAGCCGTTGGGAGACAGCGCGGAGGTAATAACGCCGTACTGGCCGACAATCTGGATTTTCGGGTTGCTTATGCCGAGGTTCAACGAGCTCGGGTAGGTATAGAAAGTTCCGGGAAAATCGAACAGCGTGTAAGTGTAAGTAGCGCCTTCTGGTTGTGCCGACTGTAACTTCGCCGGTGACGTGGTCGATGCCGGCTGATGGTTCGAGCGCGGCGGACCGAGTTGAGCCGCGCAGAGAGTTCCGTTAAGCGCCAACCCCAGGCAAGCTGCTGACACTGCGAATTGCTTCAAAGTTTGCTTTGTCATACGTCTCTCCTTCATTAAGTCTTGAAATTTCAATACTTCCCACTTCTTGGCGCACCACTTCACATCGACTTCAACAGCGACTCCAGGCAAACCAACAGCGTCCCATCCGGCCCTTGCATGCAGTGCCATACCTTAGCCCCGGAGCTATCCTCAAGCTGAGGCTGTATCGTGCCCCTTAGAACCTCAGCCTGCGCCAGATCCACCGCCTCCACTTCGCAGCCACACTCCGCGCACCAGACCCGAACCGCCCGCTCCCGCCGGATGGTCAAAGTCCGGCAATTCTCAATGGTGATCTCAGTCCTTTTAATGGCCCTAATCCCACGGCTCGGAACCTTTGCCCAGCGCAGCAACTCGTGATAAATTCGCCACATTGGGCTCAGATTCCTTTACCGCTCAGCGAACGCTCGCGATTCTGCCCTTAACGTTCTTCAGAAGTCTTTAGAAAAGTCATCAGAAGTTCTCAGGATTTACCAGAGCGTGGCTATGATGAACAAAAAAGGACGCTTGTACGAGTTTGGTCCTTTCCTTATTGATCCTGTCCATCGCCTGCTTCTGCGTGACAACCAGAGTGTTCCCTTACAACCTAAAGCCTTCGACATCCTGTTGGCTTTGGTGGAAAACGGCGAGAGCGTCGTATTGAAGAGTGATCTGCTGAAGGCAGTGTGGCCGGACACGTTCGTTGAAGAATCCAATCTGGCGCAAAACATCTTTGTTTTACGGAAAGCCCTCGGCGATAACGTGGGCGAGAACCATTACATCGTCACTGTACCGGGGCGAGGCTACCGGTTGGCCGAAACAGTCAGGACGATTGATGATGACAAGGTCGAAGATAAGTTGGTCATCGAAAGCCGCTCGCGGGCGCGAATGGTGATCGAAGAACGAGGGGTTGAAGACGTAAGCAGGTCAACTCTCAGGGGTTTGCCAGCCGGGAACTCAAGCCCTTTCAAAATAATTGGGCTTCTTGTCTTGGTAATAATCGCACTGGCAGCAGCATATTTCTATACACGCCGAGCACCCAGGTTGACGTCCAAAGATACGATTGTGCTGGCCTACTTCGATAACAGGACGGAGGATCCGGTATTTGATGGAACACTGCGTCAGGCGCTGTCGGCACAATTGGAACAATCGCCATTCCTGAATCTGCTCTCTGATCAACGCGCCGCCCAGGCACTTGCTCTGATGGGACGCCCCAAAAATACTCCGCTCAGCCATGACCTCGCCCATGAAGTCTGCCAACGTACAGGTAGCACTGCGGTTTTAGACGGCTCGATTGCCCAGATAGGTACGCGCTATTTAATCACTCTAAGAGCTGTTAACTGCGTTGATGGAGAGACACTAGCCAGCACGGAGGCGCAAGCTGATGATGAAAGCCATGTGTTGGATGCGCTGGGAAAAGTGGCCACGCAAATTCGTTCCAAGCTGGGCGAATCGCTTGCGTCGGTGCAGAAATATGATGTTCCACCCGAGAACGTAACTACACCGTCGCTCGAAGCGTTGAAAACTTATACTCTCGCGCATGAAGCCCAAGTGGCAAACCACACAGCCGAATCCGTACCTTTGTATGAACGCGCGATTAGCCAGGATCCGAATTTCGCCATGGCATATCTTGGGCTGGGAATCAGCGATTTCAATCTGGGAGAAATGAGCGAAGCGGCTGACAATGTTCGGAAGGCTTACGATCTGCGCGCGCCGATGAGCGAGCGCGAGAAATTAGGAATCGAATTAATTTACGACGCCGTGGTGACCGGGAACTTCGATGCAGCCCTTAAAGCAGATTTGCTATGTACACAAATCTATCCTCGCGATGCCAGGGTGCTTGGCAATCTGGCGGAGTTTTACGGTTACTTGGGCGATTATGAGAAGTCGCTCGCCGCCGGTCAAGATGCCCTGATGCTCAATCCCGGATCCGCCCAAAACTACTCGGACCTCCTCCTCGAGTACCTCCACAACAACCGCTTGCGTGAAGCCAAGACAGTCGCGCAGAGGGCTAAAACCGGGAATTTCGATTCTCCCTCGGTTCACGCCGGCCTTTATCTGGTCGATTTTCTACAGCGCGACGCGGACGCCATGAAGGAGGAAGCAGCGCAGCTCATGGGTAATCCGGAGTCCGAAGATCTTGTTCTCTACTATGAATCGGACAGCGCCGCTTATCTCGGGCACTTCCACCAAGCTCGAGAACTGACGCGGCAAGCCGAGGCGTCCGCACTTCGCGCCGGCCAAAAAGAAACGATGGCGGGCTATGAAGCCGAGGCTGCACTGCGAGAAGCTCTGGTGGGCAACGTGGCTCTTGCTAAGGAGCAAGCAAAGAAAGCATTGGCCCTTTCAAACGGACGGGACGTAGAGGGGATCTCTGCGATTACTTTAGCCTTGGCGGATGACATTCCCGATAGTGATCGCCTCGGCAGCGATTTGAGCAAACGCTTTCCGGAGGATACCGTCGTTCAACACAACTCCCTGCCTTCCATCAAGGCGGTCGACGCGATTCGGCGCGGGAATTCGGAGGAGGCCATCACGGAGCTCACGGCCACATCAGGATATGAGCTCGGCCAAACCGCCCAGGAAGTTATGTTTGTGCTTTACCCTATCTATTTTCGCGGAAAAGCTTACCTCGCCGCGGAACAAAGCGCCCCCGCTATCGCGGAGTTTAAGAAAATCCTTGACAACCCCGGGCTAGTGATAAACGAACCAATCGGAGCCCTCGCCCACTTGGAACTCGGCCGCGCCTATTCGCTATCAGGGGATCGCGCCAAGGCCAGCGCAGAGTATCAAAACTTTCTTGTGCTTTGGAATGATGCTGACCCCGACATTCCCATTCTAAAACAAGCTAATTCCGAATATGCCAAGCTGGAGTAGATGTTCCAATTGTTGCGGGTCCGTCGCCCGGAGAATCGGCCCTCAGATATACTCCGGGGCAATTCTTGAAGGACGTTAAATCTAATCTATCCTTCGACAGATTAACTAGCCCCCCTGCCGAATCGTCCATCTCCCCCGCCTCGACCTGAGTCTTCAGACAATTATGGCTGGAGTAAGTGCGCCTGCACAAATGACGAAAACAGGCCGAGTCACTCAGCGACCAATGTTTACCGAACTAAACATTAGTCCTGTGAAACGCGCATGGAGCCGTGCATATTTCCCACCCATCTGACCCTGGAATTGTGGCGCTATGCCGACTTATCAGTACTAATCCGGTGTCGGTGAGCGCATTGGCGATTTGGCACTCGTCCAGACGCATCGCTGCCGAGAAGTGCGTTAGATTTGCTTACCCAAGAATGGTTCAAGGTAAGAAAGCAAGCGTTGTATGGATTTGTTGAGATTATCTTCGCCGGTGCCGTCGGAGTCGCAACCGCGAAGCAAATGGGCGCGAAAACGGAACTCGTTGGCCCGATCGCTGCCCTGATTGGTGCAATTTATGTGGTGAGTCGGGGAGCGGGCAATATAGGAGAGGCCTGGAAGAAGCGCTAGCCGATGAGCCTCGGCCACCCGCCGCCGGGCTTTCCTCTTTATAGGCTGTTGGTGCTACGATTGCACAAAATAGGAGGAATATACCTTTGGCCGATAAACCGCACCCGTACATTTCTGGCACAGGCGCTATATCAACAACCATTGGCCTGCTGCGGAAAAACTTCCCGTCCAAAGTAACATCGGATACTTTGAAAAAGTTGGGCATTGCGCCGAACAATGAAACATACGTGCTCAACATACTCCGATTCATCGGGGTTATTGATAACGACGGAAACAAAACCGAAACTGCCACTGCAACCTTTAGCAAACACGACGATGCCGAATTTCAAAAGGCGTTCGAGAAAGTCGTGAAGGATGCGTATTCGGAATTGTTTGCGCTGCGCGGGGACGACTCTTGGACGTTGGATGATAACGCCTTGATTTCATTCTTTCGTAGTGCCGACCAAACCAGCGATTTAGTTGGACGGCGGCAAACCAGCACGTTCCAGGCGCTGGCGGCTTTATCAGGCCACGGGGAAATACCCGCACCGCAGAAATCGAAGGGCACGAAAGAGCCGAAACCCAAGAGCGAAAAAACAGTCGGCAGCAAGCAAACGCATTTGTTATTCAGGGAAGCGGCAATGGTCAGGGGCAGCAGCATCGCGATTTCGGCCTGACGGTTCGCGTCGAAGTAAATTTGCCGCAGGCGGCAGACCAAGAAACATACGACAAGATTTTCCGAAGCATTCGGGAGAATCTATTGAATGCCAAGTAGCCTCTCAGCATTTGAGGCTATCGCGCGCGCATTTGCCCGATTGCCCCGGCAGGAGCCGGCCACACAGCCTGCCGCAGAAATCCCGTCCCTGCATCCGTTCGAGGCGCGCAATATCCATCAGGATTTGCCGCCAAAGGTGCGTGACCTGTTCGATGATGGCTACTATCCCGAGGCGACCTTCGAGGCGTTCAAGTATCTGGATAAAGCCGTAGAAAAGTATTCGGGACTTACAGAATCCGGTTACAAGCTGATGATGACGGCTTTCAGCGAAACCAGTCCCAAGCTGCCACTTACGCCGCTGAAAACTACAAGCGATAAAGACGAGCAGCAGGGATACAAGTTCATCTTCGTTGGCGGCGTGCTGGCCATTCGCAACCCGCGCGGGCACGAGCACAGCGTTGTAGATAATCCAGATTTGTGCCTAGACCACTTGAGTTTTGTTTCCATGCTGCTGCGCCGGTTGGAGCAGGCTGGATATAAGGAGCAGCCATAAAGGGACAGAAAAACAGGGGACAAACGGGACGTTCACCAATTTCCATTGCCGAAAAATGGAAAACGTCCACCCGTCCCCGGTTTCCCTTCGATTCTTATGCCGCTGAAACCGACTCCCTCCTCCGATCGAGTGCCGGTAGAAGAAGTTTCAGAAGCGCTTGATCAGAGAACGGGTTCTGACCTGAGATCAGCTCGCGATCTTGAAGCACGTAGCTCGACCACGGAGCGAGCACGCTTACGTCACCGCCCGCCGTTTGCAGGGCGAAGTCCGGATAGAAGAGAACCTTGCCACCAATCTCAAGCGGCTCGCGCTGCTGCTCTTCCGCTGTCGAAAAGATAGTCATCTTATATCCAGCATAGATCCAACCTTGAGCCTTTGCGTCCGCACCAGCGGTATCGCCCGCCGCCAGCGCGGCGACAAACTCCTTCGAATTCGGAAGAGCCGAGAGCAGTGAAATCGGGCCATGGCAGAGCACTGCCGTAGGCTTGGATGTTTCGTGAAAGTGCCTCATCACGGTGCCAGCGTCGGGATCATCGAGAAGATCCTCCATCGGGCCATGGCCGCCGGGGACGAAAACCGCGTCATATTGATCCAGGCCCGATGCGACGACATCCGAGATGCGGCTTGGATCTCTGAGCCCAGTAAGGCCGTCGCGGAATAACATATAGTCCTGAAGCTTAGCCTCGTCCCCGCCGAAGAAATCGGCGACCTCTGAATGCACATCCACTTGGGGCGCGTTGCCTTTGGGGTTGGCGAAAGTGATTTCGTAACCCTCTTGCATCAGGGCGCGAACGGGAACCGTCAGTTCGTTGAGGTAGTAGCCTGCGCCCTTATAAACCTTGCCATCTTTCAAAGGCAAGCCGCGACCGCTCGATACTAGCACTAAGACTTTTCCTTTAGTTGTCATTTTGTTCTCCTCTTTGAAATCGAATGTCGATTATGCCTGAGGAGGAAAAGCAGAACAATTAGACCAAGGTATTGTGCGATACAAGGCTCGGGCGTCTTATCAAAAAGGGTTGGCCCTGATCCAAGAGGAACCAGAGTAGCAATCCTGCAAGAGCGGATTCGGCAGTCGAGCCACCGGCCCAAATGACTGAGTCGAAATAGCCCTGTGCTACACTCGCCAATTCATGGCAAAAAGAACCCACCCGCCCACAGAAGTCTTCGGCTATCCAACCGACAATTTCTCGCCTGAGGCCGCCCGTCATCGCGACAAAAAGCTGTGTCCTTTTAACAATAAGGTTCCCAATTGCACGAAAGACAAGGCAAACAACCCGCTTGGAACCTGCAGCATAAGGGAGGGGGAAGACGGGATTGCGGTCACCTGTCCGATCAGATTCCGAGAGAATTGGGTCATTGCAGATGATGGGGCAGACTTCTTCTTTCCGAAGGACGCAAAATGGTCGTCCCTTACCGAGGTTAAACTGAAGGATAAGAGCGATAAATCAGCCGGAAACATCGACCTCGTGCTTGTTTCGTATGACGACCATGGCAGGGTCACAGATTTCGGAGCGCTCGAAGTCCAGGCAGTTTATATCTCTGGGAACGTAAGGAAGCCATTCGAGTATTACATGCAAGACCCGAAGAATCGCGCAGACATGAACTGGAAGAATCAGCTTTATTGGCCCGGGCCCGATTACCTTTCTTCCTCACGCAAGCGCCTCGCACCCCAGCTTATCTTTAAAGGCGGCATCCTTCATACATGGCACAAGAGGACTGCCGTTGCTCTCGATGCCGGATTTTTCGCGACACTCCCAAAACTCAAAGTCGTGCCGAAGGAGAAAGCTGAGATCGCATGGCTCGTCTACGACCTCAAACTTGATACGTCCAATCGATATGTTCTCACCAAACAGCAAACCGTCTACACTGAATTTACCACCTCGCTCGACCAGATCACGCGGTCCGAGGCCGGCAATGTGAAAGACTTCATCAATGTTCTCCAAACGAAGCTCGACGAGAAACTCAACGACACCCCACCTGACAACCAGACCATCGATAAAATCTTCTAAGCTATGGCTATGACTCAGCTGGCATTATGGGGTATCGATCACGCGGTACAGACCCCCGTCGTAAACGTCGCCCAAATACCGCAGCGAAGCCCCTTTCGCTATCCTGGCGGTAAAACGTGGCTTATTCCACAGGTCAGAAAGTGGTTAGGATCTCTTCGGACCCGCCCCACGCTCTTCGTCGAGCCCTTCGCGGGCGGGGGTATTGTCAGCCTTACGGTCGCCTTCGAAAATCTCGCCGACCACGTGCTCATGGTTGAGCTCGATAACGATGTCGCTGCTGTTTGGCAGACGATGCTCTCTGACGACAACGATTGGCTCGCCGAACGTGTCGTCTCGTTCGACCTCACTAGTGCGTCCGTCCAGGAGGAGCTCGCCAGGACTCCGCGAGAAACAAGACACCTCGCGTTCCAAACCATCCTCAGAAACCGAACGCTTCACGGCGGGATTCTCGCTCCCGGCAGCGGTCTCCTGAAATACGGTGAGAATGGCAAGGGGATTAAATCTCGCTGGTACCCCGAAACGCTAAGAAAGCGAATTCAGAACATCAAATTTGTGAGAGAGAAGATCACATTTATTCAAGATGACGGGACAGAAACAATCAAAAAACATGCCTTGAACAAAACATCCGCATTCTTCGTTGACCCACCCTATACCGCAGCCGGCAAGCGCGCCGGATCGCGGCTTTATACCCACAGTGAGCTAGATCACGCCAAATTGTTCGAGGAATGCAGGAAAATCCAAGGCGACTTTCTGATGACGTACGACACCGCCGACGAAGTTGTAGCCATGGCGAAAAAGCAGGATTTCGAGGTTGACTTGGTTTCGATGAAAAACACCCATCACTCCACGATGCAAGAACTCGTCATCGGCCGCAATCTCTCGTGGATTACGCCCTAGCTCCGTGTCCTGAGGAAAGCCTAGGAAACATTCGCTACTGCGGTTGACGCGGGGAATCCGAACACAAACCACGATTGATTGGCTACCCAAATGCGGTATCGCTCCGTCATCTGATCGAACAGCTCCTGGTCGGACATAGCGGTTTTCTACGAGCAAACTAGTTGATTGACTGGTTTGTTCTCTGAGATAATGCTTGCATGAAAACCGTGGGTGCGTTCGACGCCAAAACTCACCTCAATGAGCTGCTCCAGAGAGCCTCGAAAGGCGAGACCACTCAGATCACGAGGCGCGGAATCCCGGTTGCCAAGCTTTCTCCGCCCGACTCCGGCCGGAAAGAAGACGGTCACCTTTTAGCCGCCTCCATCCGCCAGTTGCGCCGCGGGGCCACTCTGGGGAAACTTTCCATACGCGAGCTAATCGATGAAGGCCGCCGCTACTAAACGCTTCGTGCTCGATGCGTCAGTGGCCGTCGCCTGGTGCTTTGAGGACGAAGCAACCAAGTTCACCGAGAGCGTTCTCGACCTGCTCTCCGCCGGCGCCGAAGCCCTGGTTCCCGCCATTTGGCCGGTGGAAGTCGCCAACGCTCTGCTGATCGCAGAGCGTCGTAACCGAATTCTCCTGGCGCAGGTCACGGCCCTTCTTCAGAGAATTGCCGCCCTGCCCATCGCGGTGCTCCCCATCGATCCGCCCCGCGCCTTCGACCACATCCTGCCCGTTGCGCGTCAACAGTCTTTATCCGGATACGACGCCGCTTACCTGGACCTCGCGCTGCGGCAAGGCCTCCCCTTGGCCACGCTGGATGAGCAATTGCGCCGCGCCGCGAAAACAACCGGCGTCGCCCTGCTGTCGTAGATGGTTAGGCTGCGTTTGGAGGATGTTGCCAGTGGTTGATGTGGCTTATGCCCCCGGGAATCCAAACATCAGCCACGACTGATTGGCGACCCAATGCGGGTAGAGTTCCGTCATCTGATCGAACAGCTCCTGGTCGGAGGTCGCGGTTTTCTGCAGCCGGTCGAAGTCCTCGAGGTAACGCTTGGTCTCCTGGATCGTCGAGGGAGAATCGGGCGCCCCAGTTTTCTTGTGACCGGCGACAACCGTCGTCGGATTGAGTACCGCTAACCGGTCGAGCGCGGCAATCCAATTCTTTCGGCTCTCGGGAGTGGTGTCGCCGACGTACATGCGGCATTGGTTGTACACAACGTCGCCGGCGACGACCAGCCCGATCGATGGAACATAAAGAGACGTCGAATCGGGACTATCGGTGCGGCCCTGCTCGATGATGCGCAATTCGTGGCCCTCGAGAGTGAACGTGTCGTGCTCATAGGGCACAGGTGAAACCAACTTGGTGGGCACTTGCCCAGGAAACATCCGGCGGGCCAGCCGCTCGACGGTAGGAGTGAAAGACATCTGCATGGCGTTCACTGCCTCGGGCGTTGCTATCGCCCGAGCGCCCGGGAAACGGTCGAGCAGAATGCTCAGGCCGTAGAAGTGATCGAAATGGGCGTGCGTTATATAGATGGTCTCCAGGTTGCGGTTGTGCAGAGCGACCCAAGCCGCGAGAGCCTCGGCCTCAGCCACCGTCCCCATTGCATCCACCAGCACCGCGTCGTACTCGCCGAAGATTAAAGTCGACGTGATCGGGTCGAATCCGAGCGCTTCACCGAAGGGCTTTGGCCGCTCGCCGACCATAGTCTTTCCCGGCGCGGTAAAAACGTTCACACTTAATGTGTTCGACTCAGGCGTGTTCGACGCGACAGGCGCGGTCACGCACGTGATCTCCTTCCCATTTGTGCTGGCCATTGGGTAGTCCTTTCGATGTCAGAGCGAGTGACTGTTCAAGAATGGATTAGGCCAGAACAAAACGGGCCAGGCAATTGGACGTTGGTATTGGCCGGCAGCCCACCTTCAACAACTCTTGTGTACATCATGCCCACTCCCCGCGACTAGTCGGTATCCGAGATTGACCCCACCCGCCGTTGGGGAAGGCTCGGCACCACGGACCTCAACCTCCGCCTTGTTAACCGTACGTAACGGTAGTGCTCTGTCCGACCTCGATGATGTAACCGTCAGGATCGCGGATGTAGCAGCGTATCTCGCCGTACTTGGGTATCGGCTCCGTGATGAACTCGGCTCCACGACTTTTCCATAGTTCGTAACACGCTTGAATATCCGCAACGCGGAAATTCATAAAGCTGTTGATGTGATTCGGGTCGGGGACGCTGAGCGTTACCGTCGGCTTGTCCGGAGTCGGCCCGCCTCCAACGTTCAGAATCATCCAGATATTCGCAAGCTGAAGGTACGGAGGTGCGTTGCCGTCACCCATGGTCAGAATGCGAGCGCCAAAGACCTTTTCGTAGTAGCGAGCCGATCGCTCGACGTCGGCGACGGTGAGAAAATGCGCGATGCTGATCCCCTCCCGTGGGGGCATCTCGTAGCTCTTCTGTTCGACTTGTACGGCGTTCATTGATGGCTCCTTTGGATACGGTGCTCATTACAAATACGGTGTCCCGAGTCCCGCGCCATTGATAAAAAATCGAATCGATGCCAGCTAGTGCAGCAGCGATTCCCAGTTGGCCGGCACCTTTCCTGCCGGTCCTGGCGCAGGCTGATCTTTCGGATGCGAGCGCGGCGAAAGCAATTCCACACCTTTGATCATGCCCCGCTTCTCGTAATCGTAGAACCAATCCTCACCCGGTTCGAAACTAGCAATGATCGGATGCCCCGTCGCCGTCGCATGCTTGGATGCATGCTGACTCGGAGAACTATCGCAGCATCCGATATGCCCACACTCGGCACATCGGCGGAGATGAAACCACCAACCTTTCGGTGACGCCAGGCATTCCACACATCCATCGCCACTCGGCTTCGAAGCGGGTTTAATTCCGCGCAGAGCCTTTTTCATTTCCGATTTTCCTTTCGTGTCTTCAGTTCGCAAAATAATGTTCGCAAAATAATGTCAAGCCACCAGCAAGATCTTCCCGGCACCACCCTTTTCCGCCGCCGCTTGAGCCTCGGCCGCTTCACTGAGTGGCAGTTTCTGGCTGATCGGGATGACCAGCTTGCCATCTCGAACCGCTTCTGCCATGAACTCGAGCGTTTTCCTGTCGAATTTCGAGAATACATGCACCACCTTTACAGATGGGTACTTCGCGGCGTTCTGCGGTGCCTCGACAACCGATGCATACACGCCTTCCGGTTTGACCTTGGCGATCAGCTTCTCGGCGGTCCTTCCGCCGACGGTATCTGCCACCGCATCGAGCGCCGAAAGATTTGCAATCGCGGTCTCGTCGTCGGTTGCGACAACCTGATCCGCGCCGACAGTCTCCGCCTCATCGATCTGCTTCTTCAAAAGTCCTGCGATCACAGTCGCCCCGCGTTCCTTCGCCGTGAATACCGCCGAACGCCCGACATTTCCAGCAGCACCTATGACGAGAACTGTCTGGCCCGCTTTAATTCCCGTAGCGGACATGAGTTGGTTTCCGGTCACCGTCACCAGCGGCAGGGCCGCCGCCTGGATCAAATCGAGCCCCTTGGGAACTTTCGCTAAAACCGCCGCCTTCACGACACAAAGTTGGGCGTAGGTGTTGTCCGCCATCGCGAACACCTGCTCGCCGACCGAAAAGCCTTCCACTCCCGGTCCAACCTTCAGCACAGTCCCCGAGATATCGACTCCGATCAGCCCCGGAAACGTGAGAGGATAGAAGTCTTTTGTTAATCCAGCACGCCGCTTGTAGTCGATCGGATTGACGCTTGTGGCAGCGACTCGCACCAGCACCTCGCCCGGACCCGGAACAGGGTCAGGATAGTCCTCGAACTTCAGCACTTCCGGACCGCCATATTGGTGGACCACAACTGCTTTCATATTTCATCTCCTGAATGGTGCGCAAACCATCACTAAAAAGCTTAGATGAGCCACGCTAGAATTGGTCGCTTCGCGCTTGTCCGCGACCGTCCGCGGGCCGGAGCTTTTTCCAGTTAGAGCGATTCCCCTCATCTTCCGTTCACAGATTTTTTCACTCGAAATTCATGCCGGATTCATGTTTCCGCAACTTTCGGGAGAATACTAGCCTATGCAAAAGGGAAATTCTCCTAAGCATTCGGAGGAAATCCGCGTCTCCGGATCGCGGCGTGCAATTTCACAGACAGATTTCATCCTCTTATGATACCTTGCCTCTCTGAGGCGTTACTGTGACTGAACGGAATCTTCCCTTCGCTGCCGAATCGAAGCCGGGCGGAATCAGTCTTGGCCCCTTGGAGTGCAGAATTCTCCAGGAAGCCTGGTCGCGGAAGACTTTGACTGTTCGCGAACTGCTCGCCGATGGAAAAATTCCGCTTGCTTACACCACCGTGATGACCACTCTCGACCGGCTCTTCAAAAAAGGCTTGCTGGATCGAATTGAGGAAGGCCGGGCCTTCCGTTATTCGCCGCGGTGTGCTCCAAGCGAAATCCCGCGGCTCGTTGCCATCAACAGTATGCGCCGATGGATCGAATCGGCTGCTCCGTCCTCCTTGCCTTTGTCATATTTCGTCGAGGCCGTCAGCGATCACGACGTCAAACTTCTCGATGAACTGCGGGCCCTGGTCGAGAGGAAGCGTGAAGAGATTAAAAGGCAGAAGGAGAAGTAATTGTGATGTTTGTCCTCCGCGCCATAATGGTCGGATTGGCATTTTTTGGCATCTGTTATTCCGCGCTCTCGCTGCTGATTATCGTTTGCTGGCAGACGATAAGACTGTTCCCTCGAACTTCCTTTGTCCAATCGTCGCGCTCACTCTTTGCCCTGCGGATTTTTCCCCTTGCTGTATCGGTTTTCGTCACGCTGGTCTTTGCCGTGCCGGCCTTCTTCTGGCTCGAAGGCGGAATGGATGAAGACCTGGGCACATTGTTGTTCAGTGTTGCCGCGTTTTTGATCCTCGCCGTAGGGTGTATTCGTATCATGGCGGCTTACTTCGGGGCTTCGCGTTTGGTTCGCGAATGGGTGGCAGAATCGACGGTTTTGAACTCCAGTCCTTGCGCGACCGCATTCTGCAGGAGCGACTCCACCCCGCCGCTCCTGCTCTATGGCATCTTCAGCCCCCGCGTTCTCGTGTCCGAGACGGCGGTTTCCCTTCTAAGTCCGGATGAGTTACGAGTCGCGATCCAGCACGAACTCAGTCATCTCCGATTTCGGGACAACTTAAAAAAACTTATCCTCTATGGCATTCCATTTCTTGGCACGGGCTCCTTGGAACGTGCCTGGCAGGAGGCAACGGAGCTTGCCTCGGATGAAGCTGCGGTTTCAAGCAAAGATGAAGCTTTAACTCTCGCTGCGGCGCTGATCAAGCTTTGCGAGCGGGTGACTATTCAGGAACCGCCGGCCTTTACGACTGGGCTCGTACAGCCTGCAGCTTTGGTCAACGTTAGAGTCCGTCGACTCCTGACCTGGAACGGCGCAATTGTCCGATCCGCCAAAGTACGCCGGCTATGGGGTCTCATTATTCCGGCCTCCCTCGGATATCTCGTCTTCAGTTATGGCCATCTGCTGATCCTCATTCATCAATTGACGGAATGGTTCATTCACTGAAGCTTGCGGTCAGGCCAGCGGCTTCCTCCGTTCGCGAAGGTGCCAAAACCACTTCGCTTATTCGATCTACGAGTCTCGTGGTAGTAGGCCGATCTCTCCTGATAGTGTCCTCTTTCAGTAATTCGCAATCTGCGCGGCTACGGCGAAGATAATCCCTCCGAATCAGAGGACCTAGAATGCGACCAACTGGAAAGCTCACAGTCGAGTCTGCTGGCGGGAGTTTCATTTGCAAAGTCTGGCCCCTAATTCTTTTCGCTGCAATGCATTTGTGCCTGGCGCCAGCGTCATCCGCGCAAATCGATCGCGCGGGCTTGACCGGAACGGTGAACGATCCCTCGGGAAGCGTTCTGCCACAGACCCGGGTCACGGCTGTAGAAGCGGCGACGGGGCTGCGGCGTGAGGCAGTTTCTTCTTCGACCGGAGTGTACGATATCCCCGAGTTGCCAGTGGGCGTCTACACCATCACATTTGAGCATCAGGGGTTCAAGTCGCTCACCTTCCTGGATGTCGAGGAGGTGATCGGCCGGACGCGCACCCTTGATGCAAGCCTCAGCGTGTCCGGGGGTAAGGAGGAAGTGGAAGTGTCCGCCAGTTCGGCGCTGCTGGACCGCAACACCAGCGCCGTGACCGGTTTGATCGAGAAGGAGCAGGCGGATGAGCTGCCGTTGAATGGCCGCAACTGGGCCTCGCTGACAGCTTTCGTCCCCGGCGCCATTGACACTGGCGGCAGCAACCAGCGGACGATTCGGTTCGCCGGGCGCGGCCTCGACGATAGCAACTGGACCTACGACGGCATTGACCAAACCAGCATCGTGAATCAGACGCAGCGCCCCTGGGTGCGGCTCGCCATTCCGCTGGACGCGATCCAGGAGTTCAGCGTTGATTCCCTGATGGCATCCGCCGAGGCAGGCGCAACCGGCGGCCCGCAACTGGCCGTGACCTCGCCTTCGGGCACGAACCAATTCCACGGGCGACTCTTCGAGTTCTTGCGCAATGACATTTTCGATGCGCCCGTGCCTAAGTGGGCCTCCAACGGCGAAACACAGCAACCGCTTCGCCTGAATCAGTTTGGCGGATCTCTGGGCGGCCCCATCAAGAAGGACAAGACGTTCTTCTTTCTCGCGTCAGAAGCCTACCGGCAAAACTGGGGCTATCCGGTGAGCGGCGACGTGCCGAGCGCCGCGCTCATTGCAACACTTCCGACCTCGTCGCCGATTTACGGGATCATCCACGCCTTTCCGGGAGCAGGTCCAAAAACAATTCTGACGCCCTGGACGCCAGCCACCGACCCCGGCGACCCAAACTACGCGGACTATGATCTGCTGACTTGCTCATGCACTCAGGTGGTCAACGAGAATTCGGCAATGCTGCGCCTCGACCAGCATTTCTCCGCAGTGACCACCGGCTTCATGCGATTCAATTATGACCGTTCAGTCGATACCCAGCCGCTTTCGGCCGCCGCGACGGACTTGCAGCAAAGGGTATCCGCGCCGGTCAATGGCGCGCTCGAATTGTTGCACATCTTCAATCCCAACCTGGTGAATGAGGCCAAGTTTGGATTCAATCGCGCCACCTCCAATACTTACAACTACGGTGAGAACGGCACTGTTTATGAGATCGCGATTGCCGCTGGCCCTGGGCCGGGATTCATCACCCAGAACTACGATTACGACAGCATCTACGTGGGCAATTCATTTTCGTGGATCGACAACCTGACCTGGATTCATGGCCGGCACACCCTCAAGTTTGGAGCGGAGATCCGCCGCATTCAATTGAATCAGAAATACGGGGAGCACGGAAAAATTACGTTTGCCACGGTCGAGGATCTGGCGGCAAATTTGGTGAAAAAAGCCAGCCTGTCAGGCGCCTTGCCAGTCAACCATTTGCGCAAGAACGATTACGTCGGCTACGCGCAGGATGAATACAAGTTGAGCCCCAACCTCACCTTGAACCTGGGCGTGCGTTATACCATCTTCGACCTCTTCCACGAGGATAATGGTCTGGCTAACCCATTTGATTTCGCTACCTGCGGTCCGCAGGGATTCTGCGGTGTGGGCGCCAGTTTCGGTCACCAGAACTACGGCGATGTCGATCCCCGTGTGGCCTTTGCCTGGGCGCCATGGCAGGACGGGCAGACGGTGATTCGGGGCGGATTCGGAATCTACCACGAAGACGGACAGCTGGACGATCAGAACCTGCCCGCCAAAAACGAAGTGCCCTCCTATGCGGCCACAAGCAGTTCGAGCCTGCAGCTCACGTATCCAGTCGATCCGTATTTTACGGGGCCCGGAACCCTCTCACCGAACGCCGAACAAAGGAACCGCAAGGATTCGTATGTTGAGCAGTGGAGCCTCTCGGCGCAGCGGGAGCTGCCCGCTAATCTCCTGGGCTCGGTCTACTACCTGGGAAGTCACGGCGTGCATTTGCTGGAAACCAACGTGGTGAACTTGATCAATCCGGCTACGGGGCTTGTACAATATCCGGCCTTTGCTCCCGCCATCCCCTGGCGCGGCTCAGCTGGCATGAGCACGTACGACGGCCTCTCTATGGCGTTGCGGCGTTCATTCTCCCATGGCTTCCTCGTGACGGCAAACTACACATGGTCGCATGAGATCGACAATGGCTCCAACGGCAGCGGCGACGGCGACGAAATATCGCCGCAGAATCCTCTGTGCCTGGCCTGTGATCGCGCCAGCGGCGTCTGGGACGCCCGCCATGTGATCAATGGCAATGCGGTCTATCAGTTGCCCTTCGGCCACCGCAAGACGATGCTGAATGACCGCGGGGTTGCAACCTCTGTGTTGGGTAACTGGGAATTGACGACGACGGCGCTGGCTCGCACCGGATTCCCGATCAACGTGTTGATGCCCAGCAGTTATACCGCGGCGGATGGGGCCTCAGGCACGGAGCGTCCGGATCTGGTTCCGGGCGTTTCTCTTGTTCCGCCGGGGGGCAAGACCATCGGGGAATGGATCAATCCCGCAGCGTTTGCAACTCCGGTTGGAGAATTCGGCACCGCGCCACGCGACCTCTTCCGCGGGCCGGGCACCTGGCAAGTGGATATCGGCCTTGCTAAACAGATCTTGCTTACAGAGCGCGCAAGCCTCGAGTTTCGCTCTGAATTCTTCAATATCTTCAACCACCCACAGTTAGGTCTGCCGCAGGCCACATGTGACGTTTCTGCTTCGAATCCGATGGGCTGTCCCACGGGGTTCGGCAGCATCATCAATACGGTCAACACAACCACGCCGATTAGCCCTGTCGGCTCCGGAACTCCGCGCGAAATTCAGTTTGCCCTGAGATTGGCGTTCTAAGGCAGTTTGCCGTCAGATTCGCGTTCCAGGATGCCGTTTTATCTCTCGCCGTCGAAGATTAGCCAGGACTCGCCCCGGCCAATTTCCGTCGCTGCGATTCCCCGGTTGCACAGCGGATTTCGGGCAGGCTAAACCTTCTTGAGTGCGCTTGTGCGGGCGACTTCAGCGCATCCAAATATGGCTGCATGGCATCCAAAAAGAGCCAACCTATGGTATTCGATGATGCTATGAAATTAAGATTAGTGCGTAGCAAGGAGAAAACAAATATGCCCAAAAAGGATATAAGCACCAAAGCTCCTGCCGACGGGCGGGGAAGAATCAGCGCTCAACCTCGATTGCATCAGCGGGCCCCGGAGATTCAAGCCTACGGCACCGTTTCGCACATGTTGCCTCTCGATCTTGAAGAGCCGGTGCGCCTCGAAATGACCGAGCAACTCAACCTTATGTTAGCCGATACTATGACTTTGCGCGATCTCTACAAGAAGTCACATTGGCAGGTCTCGGGGCCGACTTTTTATCAGTTGCATTTGTTGTTCGACAAACATTTCGGTGAGCAAGTCGAACTCGTCGACGAGATTGCCGAAAGAATTCAGCTTCTCGGTGGAATTTCGATTGCCATGGCGCACGACGTGGCTGAGACCACGCGGATTGAGCGTCCGCCGAAGGGCAGGGAAGAAGTCCCGGTACAGCTCTCCCGACTCCTCGATGCGCACCAGATCATCATCGGTCACTGCCGGGAATTAGCAGATCGTTCCGACAAACTGGGAGATGCTGGTACCAACGACCTGGTCGTAAGCGACCTGCTTCGCACCAACGAATTGCAAGTGTGGTTCCTCAGCCAGCATCTGGTGGATGAGCCGCTGGTACGTGCGGAAGAACCGAGCATGCGCAGCGCCGCCAGCTAAGTTTGCGGGCTGACTGATTGACAAGGAATTTCGTTTTCTCTAATAACGATATGCAGGCTCTCTTCTGAGAGCCTGCTTGTTTTGTTCACGCGCTCGCGATGCTTGACTCGCGATTTACGTACGCCTGCCTGCGTTGAGATTGTCATGATCGTAGTATTCATACGCCGACATCGGTTTCACCCCGCCTTTTTGCCAGGTGCGTGAATCCTCGGGCAGTTTCCCCAGTACTCGCGCCATTTCGCGGATGTGCATGGCCACGGTACCGCAGCACGCTCCGATAAAATTGATTCCCATGTCGCGCGCTTGCACCGCATAATCTGCCATTTCCTTTCGCGTGAGTTGCCGCGGGTCCAGCGCGTAAGGAAATTCCGGCAGGCTGGTGAAATCGGGCTTGCCTTTCGGAGTCCGATAAGCCACCGGCTGGCACGCGAGATAGCCCGAGACTGCTTTTCGCATCTGCTCCATGGGGCCGAGAATGTGCTCCGGAGGGCGCAAGCAATTCATGCCGACTATGTCGGCGCCGGCGTCAAACAGCGCTTTAGCGGCATCGGCCGCGCTTTTGCCGTCGGTGGTCTCATCTTTATTCTCAAAGCAAATCGTGACCATCGTGGGCAGTCCGGTTTTCTTGCCGCGCTCCACGGCGATTAACGCCTCACCCAAATACGAGAAAGTTTCGCCAATGATGAAGTCCACACCTTCTTCAACTTGTACTGCGAGCTGCTCGTCGAAAGTTTTTCTCACGCGATCCGCCGCCGCGGGGCTGCCCGGTTCGTACATCCACGTAAGGCTCAGGTTTCCAGCCACCAGGCAACGATCGCCAGCAACCTCACGCGCAATACGAACCGCAGCTCGATTCAGATCCTCCAGGCTGTTTTCCAATCCGACGGTTGCCAACTTGTCGCGGCTTGCATAAAACGTCAGTGCCTGCAGCACTTCCGATCCAGCTTCGCGAAACTCGATGTGCAGTTGACCCAGCGCCTCGGGATGCGTGAGCACAACCTCCGGCGTAAACGGACCCGCGCGTACCCATCCCCGTTTTTCCAGTTCGAGCAGATAACCGCCATCGCCCAGCACTGGGCCGTCTTTGAGCCGTTCCAGAATTCCTTTCTTCTTCATGCAGTCTCCTTAACCATTCAACATTCTCAAACGTAAATCGCCTGTTGTCCTTCGTGCCCCTTTGTGTCCTTCGTGGTTAATGTTCCCTCAATCAAGAGCTATGCCGCTTGTTTAAACGCACCCTTCTTCCAATCGTGCAGCGCCTGCAGAGCACAATTCCGGCCCGGCGCGCCGGTTACTCCGCCGCCGGGATGCGCTCCAGCGCCGCACAGATACAGACCACGAATCGGCGTGCGATATTGCGACCAGCCCGGCACCGGCCGCATAAAAAATAGCTGCTCCAGCCGCAAGTCTCCGTGAAAAATGTTTCCCTCGGTCAATCCGTACGTGCGCTCCAGATCAAGAGGTGTGAGCACTTGCCGCGCCAGGATCGCCTTTGGAACATTCGGGGCATATTCGGCGATTTTCTTTACCACGCGATCACCCAGCAGTTCGCGCCTTTCATCCCAATTACTCTCGCACGGTTTGTAAGGCACGTACTGCACAAAGCAGGTGAGAATGTGCTTCCCCGGCGGTGCCAGCGAACTGTCCGCATTAGACGACACGACGCAATCAACCCACAGCTCTTCAGGAATCTCACCGAATTTTGCAATGTCGTAACAGCGCTCGGCGAATTCGAGCGAAGGCACTAAGGTATAGAACGTGCGTTCGAGTGGCGTTGCTTGCGGCGAAGTTCCAGTAAATCGCGGTTCCTCGCCCAGCACGAGATTCACCTTGGCGCAGGGACCATCCATTTTTATGCCACGCACCGCAAACAGAAAATCTTCAGGTAACTCCCGCGCGGCAATCATCTTCAAGAAAGTTCGCTTCGGATCGCAGTTCGAGAGAATCATTCGCCCGCGAATTTCGCTTCCATCCTCGAGCACAACGCTGGTGGCGCGACCATTGCGCGTTTCAATTCGCGCGACCGGAGAGCCAGTTCGAATCTCCACTCCCAACTTTTTGCCGGCCTCGGCGAGCGCCTGCGTGATCGATCCCATGCCGCCCATGACATGGCCATAAAACCCCTGCCATTCATGCTCGCCGCCACTGAGAAGATGAAACAACAATCCAATCGCGGTCCCTGGCTGATACGGCCCTCCATGTTTGCCATACACGTTATTGGCCAGGAACATGGTCTTCATTTTTTCTGATTCGTAATTGTGATCCAAAAACTCGCCCAGACTTCCGGTAAGAAACGAAATCAACTGCGCAATCTCGGCATTCGAAATTCCGCGAAAGCGTTTGCCGATGCGAAACAAATCGCTCCAGCCGCGAATCGAAGATGTGTCGAACTCCGGCGGCGGCTCCATGAAAAATGGTTGCAGGTAGCGCGCCAGCTTTTTCAGTCGATTGTCGACCTCGACGAAACGCTCGGCATCTTTGGAGGAGATCTTTGCGAACTCGGCTTTCGCCTTTTCTCGATCCGCCCACCACGGAAGCACATGACCGTCAGGAAAAGGAACTTGAATCGCCGGATCGCAGGGAATCATCCGCAGGCCGTGACCGCCCAAGCGCAACTCGGAAATCACTTCCGGCCGCAACATGCTCGCAATGTAAGATGTGGTGGAGACGCGGCATCCGGGAGCGATCTCCTCGGTGACACAGCACCCTCCGACAATTTCACGGCGCTCGAGAACCAGTGTGGATAATCCGCCACGTGCCAGATAGGCTGCTGCGGTCAAGCCGTTGTGGCCGGCACCCACTATAATCGCGTCGTAAATGGTACGAAAGGACTGATTCACGCAAATGACCCACAGTCAATATAGGTACATTCGAATGCCATACGTTACTGTATACGGTAGAAAAAATGAAGTTGAAAATTGCCGTCTGCCCTTATATGCTTCTCTGACTTGGAGTCACTGATGAGTGGAATTGCCGCTAATCCTATCGAACTTCCCCGCTATGGTCGCCAGCAGATTTCGCGCCCCCGTTCGGCGGCCAAGCGCTCCCGCATCATCGATACGGCCATGCACCACTTTGCCGAAAACGGCTACCACGCGGCTCGTGTCGGCGATATGGCCGCCGCCCTAGGCATCGCCAAGGGATCAATCTTCCAGCATTTCGGCAGCAAAGACGGGCTCTTCTTCGAGGTCTACAAACGTGCCGTGCGATCGTTTCCGAAGTATCTGGATGCCCCGGCCGAAGTGCGCGCCGCCGGCTTTTTCGACGTTCTCAATTATTGGCTGATCAGCACTGAACATCTGCTACGCGAAGATTGGATTCCTTATCGCATCTCATTGCTTGGTAACTATGGAACCGACCTTGCACTGAAGCGCGAGATCAACCGCTTTCTGGTGGCGGAAGACCCGTATGGCACAGTTGCCTTTGTGCGCTTCGGTCTGGCGCGCGGCGAGTTGCGCAGCGATATGGATGTTGAAATGATCGTCTCCATCCTCGATTGGACGATGGAGCGCTTTCAGGACGCGTTGCTCACGGCTGAGCTGGATCCGGGGCTGTTTCGGAGACAGGGCGAATTGCCGGAAAAAAAGGAAGCACGCATCCAGCAGTTTCTCTCGGTACTGCGGCGCGCGGTCGGTGCTTCGGGGGAAACCGCTGACCTTCGTTCAGCGCCCAAGAGAGTTACCAGCGTAAGCGCGACTACAAAAGTGAAACCCTTGCGACCGCGGAGCTGAAGCCGCCAACTCTGATTCGTTTGAAAGTGAGAGAAATCTATGATGCAATCCTCGGTTGAACAGATTCTTTCCGGATACGACGACCGAGCTCCGCTCGCGCAAGCCTCAACCATTCCTGCTGCGTGGTATGTTGATCCCCGCATCGCCGAGCTCGAGCGGCTCAACGTCTTCAGCAGGACCTGGCAGCTCGTCGCGCGCACCGATCAGCTAAAAGCTTTCGGACAATTCATTTCCACGATCGTTGCCGGTGAACCTGTCGTTGTTGTTCGCGGCAGCGACGGTATCCTGCGCGCCTTCTACAATGTTTGCCGGCACCATGCCGCTGCTGTGGTTACTCAGCCCTGCGGCGTCGCTTCGCTTCTGCATTGTCCCTATCACGGCTGGAATTACGGCCTCGATGGTTCCCTCAAAGGCATGCCCGAATTCGATGGCGTGGAAAACTTCGATCGTGCACAGAACGGCCTCGTCCCCATTCGCGTCGAAACCTGGGAGTGCTTTGTCTTCATCAATCTCGATAACTCCGCTTCGTCGCTCCTCGAATTTCTCGGAGGCATGGTCAAGCGCTTCGCCCCGCTGGGCATCTCGAAGCTGCACTATTTTGACCGCCGCACCTATAACATTGCCTGCAACTGGAAGGTCTTCGTCGATAACTATCTCGACGGCGGCTATCACGTTCCGCATCTGCACAAGGGATTGAATTCCGTTCTCGATTACAAGCAGTACACCATCGAAAACGAAGATCGCTATTGTCTGCAATCGAGTCCGATGGTTGCGTCCGACGAAGACGCTGCGACGGGTTCCACGCGCAAAGGCGACCGCGCGTGGTACTTCTGGCAGCATCCCAATTTAATGGTCAACTGCTACGCCGGATACATGGATACGAATCTCGTAATCCCCGTCGATGTCGACCATTGCCATGTGATTTTCGATTTCTACTTCGCCGATGTGAGTGAGGCCGGCCGCGAATACAACGAGCAGTCGGTCAACGTCGGCAATCGAGTGCAGGAAGAAGATCTAGGGATTTGCGAAGACGTGCAGCGCGGCTTGAAATCCCGCGCCTACCGCGCCGGACGGCTTTCCGTTCGCCGCGAAGCCGGAGAGCAATTATTTCATCGCTTGCTTGCTGCCGATCTCAGGAACGGAATGCAACTTTCCACTGCGGCAGCTGATTAGTGGTTCAAAGGCTTATACAGGAGGACATGGCAGCATCATCGAAAATGTGGGGACAGCCGCCCTCGGCCGTCCAATCGAGCGAAGCTCGACATCTGTGCTCCGTCCTCACTGATGATCCCTGGCAATCGTCTCCTGCCAAGTTTTCGACTTAAACATCACTCCATCTTTCAGCAACTCGCGCGTGTACTTGTAGTAGAAATTCTTCCGATCGGTCGTTACCAGCAAATGGCCGCGCCAGGTCAGAGTTCTGCCCTTTAGTGCAAATACCGTTTCCGCCTCGCCTTGCACCGAACTCGTCTCCGGATGCGCGTCATCGGCGTCATATGTCAGATTTTCATAATCATTTTCCGTTCCCCACGGGAACGTGCTCGCGTCTTTCCCTTTCCAGTGAACAGTGGTTTTGTGCCGGGCTTCATCGCGGTCCACAGTCCATTCGCCCGGCCAGGGAAATCCTACTGTTTTTATATCGGTCCGTTCTTCCGACGGCTCCGGCGAAGAAAATGCTGGCGCGGCAACTCCATGCTCCGGCACAACCGGCAAAACGATTCGCGATCCGTCGCTCCCGCCTAGCGCCAATGAAGTCGTCATCGCATACGGAGTCGGCAGCATCATCGGCCACAACGCATTTGAAATCGCCACGCGAATCCGATGCCCTTTCGGAAATACCCATGAGGTCAAATGCATCTCCATATCGAGCGCATACATTTTTCCGGGCTCCAGATCGCGCGGTTCGCTCATTGAATTCCGCTGTGCTCCGTTGATACCTGCTCCTGTAATCTGCGTGACTTCGCCATCCGGAGCTACATCCGAGAGCCGCGCAATCCAATCTGCCAGCGGAGCGGTAGCCGAAGCCCGCAACAAAGCTCGCGGCCGGCCCAGAATCGCTAAATCTTCCTTCAGAGGTGCCGAATCGTAAACCAAACTGAACGCGTCCACCGGTCGTACATCGCTCAACAGTTCGCCCCACCAGAATCCCGCTTCCACGCCGACAGAGGGAACATATTTCAGCTCATGTACATCAGCCGCCGGTGCATTCTGTGCCAGCGAATGATTCGGCTGCAAAAACAATGCTGTGGCCCTCGCATCCTTCGGTGGCCAGACATCTTCCCGTCGCCACTCACCCGGAACATTCTCCAGATTTGGATCCGGCGGATGCCAGTGCTGCATATAAATCACCAGCCGCGGATCGCGTTCCACGCCCGTGTCGCGTCCTTTCAGCCAATGATCAAAAAATCTCACGGCTTCATTCCGCCATTCAATCCTTGGCCCGAAACCGGCATCATTCGGGAACGTGTGATTCCACGGCCCAACGATCGCTTTCACCGGCCCGCTCGATTGCATCAGCATGTCCGGTACATTGTCGCGATATCCGTCGAGCAAGCCGCCAATCAAAAAACAGGGGATCGTAATGTTTTTCAGCGGCCTCACGCGATCTCGCCAGAACGGCCCGTCGTGCTGATGCTTCAAATAAAGCAGCGACCATGGCGGGGTATTGAACCTCGGGCCCAAAACCTTTTCATCGAGCGTGTAATCCGGCGCGCCTGTCCATCCCTCAGCCATATCCATGTTCAATTCGAATTCGTCGATATGGGCGATCCCGTCAATATAGTGCACGTCATCGTGAAACAATTCCGCCGTAGCGTCCGTCGCCAAAATCGCTTTCAGCCCCGGCGCATGCCGCATGGCCATCTGCAAAGCGGTAAATCCTCCCCAGGAAATGCCGAACATTCCAACATTTCCATTCGACCAGGGCTGGTGCGCGAGCCATGCGATCACCTGCTCGCCATCTTCCTGTTCTTGTTCAGAGTATTCACGCTCCGGAGGCGAACCTTCGCTCGCCCCGAATCCACGAATATCCACGCGAACGCTGACATAGCCGCGCCGCGCGAAGTAAGCATGATGCGGATAATCCTCCGCTGCAGTTCCATCATCTTTGCGGTAAGGCAAATATTCGAGCAGGGCAGCGAACTTCTCGCTGGGCTTCGCTCCATCCGGCATGTAAAGCGTTGCCGCGAGCCGCACACCATCTTTCATCGGAATCCATGCCTTCTCCATGCGCACGCCATAGATTGGCGGAGAAGGCGGATCGCTCGCATAAAGGGGAATTGGCAGAACAGGAGACGGAATAAGACAACAAGCAAAAAGTAACGATAGATTAACAATGAATGTGAGTGCGGTTGCTTTCAAGCAATCTCCTGATTCTGTTTGTGAAGTGAGAACTAATCTTTCGCAGATTCCTGTTCGCGCCGCATCGCTCGCAGATCGATTCCCAGTTGCTCCGCTTTCTTATACAGATGACTGCGTTCCAGACCCAACGATTTAGCCGCGAGACTCACATTCGAATGGCTGCGCTTCAACTCCGCCAGGATGGTCTCACGCTCGAAGGCATCGACTCGCTCGGCGAGCGTTCCCGCGAAGGACGTGGTCGAAACTGACCCCGCGCTGCCATTGTTCGACAGGATAGCGTTCGACAGGATCGCGTTCGGAAGGACAGCCTGTACGGATGTGAGATCGACCTGCCCATCGGTGGACAATAACATCAGCCGTTCAACGAGGTTTCGCAACTCCCGAACGTTTCCTGGCCAGCTATGTGATTGAAGAGCTTGCAAAGCCTCCGCAGAAAAAGATGTGGGCTTCCAGCCATTCTGCGCGCTCACCTGCGCGGCAAAATGCTCCACCAGCGCCGGAATATCTTCCTTGCGCTCGCGCAGAGGCGGCACCACGAGAGGGAAGACGTAGATGCGATGAAATAAATCCTGGCGGAATTTCTCCTCCCGCACGCGCGCCTGCAAATCGCGATGCGTCGCCACCACCACGCGTACATCCACAGTCACAGGGCTGTCGCCGCCAATGCGCTCGACTTCGCCTTCTTCCAGCACGCGCAACAACTTTGCTTGCATCGCTACCGGCATATCGCCAATCTCATCCAGGAAAATGGTTCCACGATTCGCCTGCTCGAATTTTCCGATGTGCCGGCCCGCGGCCCCGGTGAACGATCCTTTTTCGTGTCCAAATAATTCCGACTCGATTAGTTCGGCGGGAACCGCAGCGCAGTTCAAAGTAACGAAAGCACCGCCCGCCCGTGTACTGCATTCATGAATCGTGCGCGCCACCAACTCCTTACCAGTGCCGGTTTCTCCCAGGATGCAAACTCGCGCCTCGCTTGCCGCCACCCGCTTGACTTGGCCCATGACTCGCTGCATCGCTGCGCCTTTCCACACAATCTCATGCTTGCCCAGCCGTTGTCTGAGCTGGCGATTTTCGTTCTCCAGTCGCTGCAGCTTGAGTGCATTCTCAACGGTGAGTAGAAGTTTTTCCGTCGAGATCGGTTTTTCCAGAAAATCGAGAGCACCTAATTTGGTGGCGCGCACGGCGGTTTCAATGTCTCCCTGACCGGACATCATTACAATCGGCACAGCCACTCCAAGAACTTTCAAATCAGCCAGCATCTCCAACCCTCCTTTAACCGGCATGACTACATCGGAAAGGATCAGGTCGAAGCTCTGCAGCTTCACCAGTTCGATTGCCTTGTTCGCGTTGTCGCAAATTGTGGCCTCGTGCCCAGCCAGGCGAAACGCACGCGCCAATGACGCCAGTGTGTTCGCTTCATCATCCACAATCAGAAGATGTGCTTTCCTGCTCAAGCTTCCTCCGAAAAAGTACCGTCAGCTGGCATGAGCTGCAGAAACGCTCCTCGGAAATTCGATAATAAAGTTCGTTCCTCGACCCGCTTCGCTGTGCACGCGGATCCTACCGTTGTGATCGCTGATGATCGATTGCACAATTGCCAGCCCAAGGCCGGTACCGTGCGGCTTGCTGGTGTAATAAGGAGTAAAAATGCGCTCGCACTGGTCCGGCGTCAAACCCACTCCCGTATCAGCCACCTCAATAAATATCTTGTCGCCACTGTCTCGGGTGCGAAGCGTCAGCGCGCCGCCCTGCGGCATCGCTTCGATGGCGTTCAGCACGAGGTTCGAAAGTGCGCGATGCATCAGTTCAGCGTCGGCCGCAACCGGCTCCAGTTGCGGATCCAGCTGCAGGTCACATGTTATCTTCGCACGCCCTGGAGCTTCCAGTTGCGCCTGAAAAAACTGCGCTACGCCGCGAACCACTTCATTCACCTGAACCCGCCGCAACTCCGGCTGTGGCATTTTGGAGAACTCGCTGAATTTCGCAATGATGCATTTTAGATTCGCGATTTCGGCCAGCAGCAGTCGCGAACTTTCGCGGAAGGTCTCGTCGAATTGCTCAGGCGTTTGCTGCCGCGCACGTACCAGATTCTCCATCGTGAGCTGTAGCGGAAACAGCGGATTCTTCAACTCATGCGCCAGCCGCCGCGCCAATTCGCGCCATGCCGCCACGCGCTCCGCCTGCACCAGCCGTTCTCTTTGTCCCAGCAGTTCGGCGGTCATGCGATTGAATGAATCCGCCAATTGCGACAGTTCATCGGAGCCCTGGAATTCCACATGCGTATCCCATCGTCCGGCCGCGACTTCCTGCGCCGCCCGAGCCAACTGCTCGACTGGACGCGTGACCCGCGTCGCGGCCCAACTGCTCAAGAGGATTGCCAACGCAATCCCGCCGCATCCGGCCATCAGGGCCGCTGAACCAATGCGCCGCATCAATTCGACGTACGTTCTCCGTGAGTTGCCGATTAGTAAAATCGCCAGCAGATGTTGACCGTTGTCGCCGCCAATTCCCGTCAGGGGTATGGCGTGAAACTCTTCATCTTCCGCTGGATCGCGCGACCACTGCACGATTCGCGCCTGCTCTTGTTTCAGTTGCCGCACCGATTCGATGAGCGGCCGCAATTTGTCGGCTGTACGCGGGCTCGCGCCTAAAGGCGCTCCGCTCGGATCGACGATGAATGCGGATGAAAATCCGTCGCCGCGATTCTCGTAAAGCAGGGCCCGCATTCCCGCCGGCATATCCAACTCAGAAAGAAAACTCTTATCCAGCCTGCGCCCTCCAACCACGTAGAGAGGACGCTCTTTTGTGCCGGCAGAGCGCACGGCAAATAATCCCAGTTCAGTCCGATCCTGCAATTCTTCCTGTTCGAGAAAAAATGCGTTGCCGTTCTCGGCGGCGAGCCGCAAAAAGGAGCTTTCCGGATGGCCGAATTGTTCCGGCCACTGAGCGGAAGAAACGATTGTGCCGTCTGCTTCAATGAACTCCAGAAAATCGAATTGATTATTTTCAGCAATCGTCTTTGCTAATTCGAAGTACGGACCGAAATCAACGGGCGCCCGGTTCAGGGCCAAGGCCATGCGATTCACGGATTCAGACGCGGCGATGGCTGCGACCCGCTCGGTGACGATCTCGCCCTGGCGGTTGAATTCGCGGCGGAACTGGGCGACCAGCGTGGCTGCTCTTTCATCCTCGTTGCGCTGGAAGGCTCGCCGCGTGACCGCCGACACCAGCCAGGTTACCGCCGCAACGGACAGAAAAACCGTCAGCGCGAATACGGTGACGAGTTTGCGTCGGAAAGTCATGGCCTGAGCTTTTCCGCCTTGCTTGCGTTATTTGGAGGCTGAATCTTGCATCATATCTCACTCTAAGTTGGAAAGAGTTTGGCTTCCGAGGTACTTTCAACAGTTCCGTCGTTTGCTCTATTCTTCAGGGTTTCGGCGGTTTTCCGGAGCTGCCCCGGCAACCGAACGCGGCATAAAGAAGGCCCGCATCAGTTGTCCGAAAATCAGTTCTTCCGTAACCACGGCCACGGCTAGCGAAAAAGCCAACCCCGCCACAATTGCGATGAATGTAATGGCTAACTGCATGATGCCTTCCTCGTTGAACCCATAGGGCTGAAAGCACGGCGAGCACCATGCGCGCGCGGGATGAAAAGAAAGTCCTTTGCCTCAGGTCAAACTGTGTTCTGCAGAACACACTGTGCCAGCAGGCACACGCGCTGCGTGGTGTGGCGCGGGCGCCCTCGCCCGCGAATGCCAAATGCCACTAGGACACTATCTCATCTGCCTGTCATTCCGACCGAAGGGAACCGCCGTTCGCCGGTCGCCCGCTATCGCCGGCTTTCCCAAGGCGGGGGCCGAAGCTCTTTCACCTAGTGTGATCCCTTGCCCACCGCACGCTGTGGAAAACCTTGTCAAGAGCAAACGAGAGCCTGCTCTGAACTAACCCGCTGATTCGCTGGCAACAATAAATTCCCAAAAATGTCCCGTTCACTCCCTGCAATGTGCTATAATAGCTATATAGCATCGAGCAAATAAACGGCGCAGGCCTTCCGGTCTGCGCCGTTTGTGTCTCCGGGCCACGAACGGCCCGATTCAGTCCGAAGAAATCGCACAAGCGAGGAGCAGGCGCAGACTATGGGTTTACCAAAGAAGAATCCACGACCGAATTCAATTTCCAATCAAACACGAAAGCTGAATCGAGGATGGCGCATCAAACCGCTGACCGCCGCAGCCGAGGCTGCCAGTCGCTTCCGCGCCGACTGGGGCAACGGCACCCGCAAGCAACTCGGAGAGCTTGCCGAAATGATGTTTATGGTAAAAGCCTCTATCCGAGGCATGGTCGTGGCCAAGCCCTATGGCGAGAGTCAACGCTACGACTTTCTCGTCGATTCCGGCAAGCGCACCTGGCGCGTGCAAGTAAAATCCAGCTCCTGTACCCGTTATCGCGCATTCACCGTCAACGCCTACTGGAAGACCACCCGCAAGCACCTTCCTTATCTCCCCTCCAAGGTCGATTTCCTTGCCATCGCAATTCTTGGCACAGAGATTTGGTATCTCATCCCTGTCCGAGCCCTGGCCGGCCGTCTCATGGTGCGCGTCTACCCCTTCGGAGGAGACTCCCGCGGCAGCCGCCGCTTCGAAAAATATCGCGACGCCTGGCATCTGCTTCAGCCGGATAAAGCGGTTGGCAAAAAAGAATTCCGCCACACAGCAAAGGGTACGGCTTCCAGTCGCAGCTGCATCGCCAAATAGAAATGCCGCCCTTTTGGAGAGGCGGCAGCGCTGGCGACCAGACTACTCGGTAAGCCACTGGCTCAACCGCTTCTCTACGTCGTCCTGTGAGCGGGTCCCCTGCTTTCCGGCGCCTTCCAAGCCGTGGCGCACTTTATCGAGTACGTAGAGGTGGTACTGGATATCCTCAATCGAGCAATTCTCGGGGAGAGCTTGTTCAGGAGGGATTCGACTTGTTCCTTGGCGGTGGACATCTCGGGACTCAGGATTAATATATCGGTTCGAGAACTCGGGCTTTGTCACAAAATCTTAGGTGCATTAACGGCTCTGGGCTGTTACATTTACTCGAAACAGACCTCACTTCGACGTCGTTTCTCATTTGGTCCTGGAGAATGGCTGGGAACCCAAATTTCTGACGCGCAGTATTCAAAGCTTGCGGCATGATTGTCGTGATGATGGGAGTGGTTGGCTCGGGAAAAACTACCGTTGGCCGCCTGCTTGCTGAACAACTCGGCTGGCAATTCGCGGATGCCGACGATTATCACTCCGCCGCCAGCATCGAAAAAATTCGGCATGGTATTCCGTTGAACGACAAAGATAGACGCCCGTGGCTGCTGCACCTTCGTGCCCTGATCGCGACGTGGATTTCACAGAGACAGATTGCGGTACTCGCATGTTCAGCTTTGAAACGCAGCTATCGTGACGAACTTCGAATCGGACCCGAGGTCCGCTTCGTCTATTTGCAGGGAAGCGCCGAGTTGATCGCGCGGCGTCTCCACGCACGTCACGGCCATTTTGCGGACGATCAGATCCTGGCCAGTCAGTTGGCGGATTTAGAAGAACCTGAGTCGGCGCTTACTGTAGACATCGCGCAGAGTCCCAAACGCATCGTCGCAGAAATCGTACAAAAACTCGGACTATCGTAGTCGGCTGCATCGCGCCTAATCAATCCCTAGCTCTTTCGCCAACGACTTCCACTTGCTGTCCACGAGCTTTTTCGTCTTCGCGTCCATCAGAATTTCATCGGGCCAGGGCCGGTTAAACCCTTCGGTCGGCCATTTGCGAGTTGCATCGATGCCCATCTTCGATCCGTAGTTTGGTAGGCGCGACGCGTGATCGAGCGAATCAATCGGCCCGAGAGTGAATTGGATGTCGCGCTCGGGGTCAATGTGATTGAGAACTTTTAACGTTACATCGGCAAGATCCTGCACGTCGACATCTTCGTCCACAACAATAATGCATTTCGTGAACATCGCCTGGCCGAGGGACCAGATCGCGTTCATCACCTTTCGCGCTTGCCCCGGGTAGGACTTGCGGATGGAAACAATCATCAAATTATGAAATACGCCCTCGACCGGCAGATTGATGTCGATCAATTCTGGAATCGTCAGCCTCATCAAAGGAAGAAAAACGCGCTCCACGGCTTTTCCCATGTACGCATCTTCCATCGGCGGCTTGCCGACAATCGTTGTCGCGTAAATCGGGTCTTTTCGATGAGTGATGCAAGTGACGTGAAAAACGGGATAAAGATCTTCGAGCGAATAGAAGCCAGTGTGATCCCCGAATGGGCCTTCAGTGCGAAGTTCATCGAGATTGATGTAACCTTCGAGAACGATTTCGCTGGTCGCGGGCACTTCGAGATCGACGGTTTCGCACTTCACCAGCTCAACCGGGGCGGCGCGAAGGAAGCCGGCGATTAGATATTCTTCTACATCCGGAGGAGCGGGAACGATCGCAGAAAAAGTGACAGCGGGATCTGTGCCAATGGCGACCGCAACCTCCATTTTGCCGGAAGGATGATTCGCTTGCGCGAGAACTTGTCCGCCGGAGGTTCGAGCCATGAGATCGACGGCTGCAGTGTTCCCATCCAAACCAAAAGAACGCTTGGATGGGGAACCAGCCTTGCCCGCGCCTTCGCGATCCAAAGCATTGCGCAGCCCTTCAGCATTGCGCAGCCCTTCAGCATTGCGCAGCCCTTCAGCATTGCGCAGCGCTTCCCGATAATGCTCCGCGCCAATTTTCTGCCGCTGCCAGTGCAGGGCGGTGGTGCGCTCGTCGAAAACCTGCAGGCGATACATTCCGAGATTACGCTTGCCCGATTTAGGGTCCCGCGTAGTCACGCAAGGAAGTGTGATGAACCGGCCGGCATCCTTCGGCCAACACTGAAGAATCGGAAAATCGAACAAAGAGAAGTTTTCGCGTTGGATGACCTCTTTGCACGGACCGGTCGAAACCGTCTTCGGGAAGAATTTGCCTGCCTCGGCAAGCAACGGAAGCATCTTGAGTTTATCGAGAAAACCCTGCGGCGACTTCACATCCATGAACATGCGAATTCGCTCGCCGAATTCGTTGAAGGACGCGACTCCGAGGGCGAGCTTCATCCGCGCCTCCGAGCCGAACTGATTGATCAGGACCTTGGCTCCGGCATGGCCTTTGACATTTTCAAACAAGAGCGCGGAGCCGCCGGGTTTGCCCTCTTTCGATTTGCTGACCCGATCGGTGATCTCGGTGATTTCCAAAATCGCATCAACTTCAGTTTTGATGCGCTTGAGTTCGCCCGCGCGCTCCAGCGCAGCGATCCATTGACGAAGGTCGTCGAAGGGCAAAGGGATCTCCTTGAGAACGAATGATTATACCGAGTCGGGGCGGCGATTAGAGTGAGGCGTGTCTGGTCTAAAGTTTGGCACGAAGCATGGTGATGATGTCATCTGACGTGATGACGCCGACGAGTTTATTGTCTTTGTCAATTACCGGCAAGGTGAGCAGGTTGTATTTGTCGAAAAGTTCTCCTGCGTCGTTCTCGCTGGTTCCTTCGTGAGCGGAAACCAGCGGTTCCTGAAGCAGCGACAACAGGGGCGTATTCGGCGGGGCCAATACAAGTTTTACCAGCGGAACGGCGCCCGAGAGAGTGCCGTGCGAATCGACCAGATAAATTGTATTCACCGATTCGATTCCACCCTCAAACTCACGCATGACTCCGATGGCATTTTCAACCGTCGCGGAAACCGGCAGCGCAAGAAACTCGGTCGTCATGCGGCCGGCTGCCGTGCCTTCGCGATGTTCGAGAAGTTCCACCACTTCCTGGCTGGCTTCAGGTTCCATCTCTACCAGGATTTGTTCTGTCCGCTCGTCAGATAGATCGGCGAGCAAATCGGCGGCCGCATCAGGGTCCATCTCCTCAACAATGTCGGCGGCGCGCTCGGAATCGAGGGACTCAACAATGGATCTCTGGACCTTGGGATCCACTTCTTCCAGCGTCTCGGCGGCGACGCCTTCATCGAGGGTCTGAAAAACGGCTTCGCGCTCGGCTGGAGCCAGGTCTTCGACGATATCGGCGATGTCGGCCGGATGCAGTTTCGATAGCCCCTCGTGAGAAATTTTGAGCTTGATGCGGCGCGCCGGATCGGTCTCAATGAGATCCACGAAGCCCCAGGGAATCATGCGGGGAGGAATTTTCTGCAACATCCGGTCGAGCGCGAGACGTGGCGCCAGGCCGCGGAGCAAACGGCGAAAAGCCCCGCGTGTGCCGATATCCACAGCCTGCACTCTCAAAACGGCATGGGTTTGGCCAGCTTCGGTTGTCTGCTCCAACTGCAGTTCAACGTCGTTGACGCGAACCACTTTACGCCCGTGAACATCGATCACCTGTTGGTCGAGCAGATCGCGTTCCAGAAGAAACTGGCCCTCCGAGCCATTGGCGAGGGGCCACTCCGAAGGCGTTGTCGAGGCGTGAATGTTGGGATCAATCGCCGAGACGGAAGAAGAGAGAAGAACTCGATCCCCTGATTTGGTTCTGACGATGAATGATGCGATTCGGCTTCGGTCGGTTTGAGGCGCGAGCGTGACTTCGCGCACCTTTCCTGTGGCGGCGCCGGATGGGGCATAGACCGTCGCGCCGAGAAGTTCGGAAAGAGGCAGAGTCGACATCCCGGCTAGAGGATAGCGAAGTTTCACCAGATAAAGAAACGATTTGTGAAGGTACAGAAAAAATTATTTGGCTGTACGCCCAGCCGAGGGCTTTGGCTTAGGTTG
Source organism: uncultured Acidobacteriaceae bacterium (assembly GCA_963784095.1). Taxonomy (GTDB): domain Bacteria; phylum Acidobacteriota; class Terriglobia; order Terriglobales; family Acidobacteriaceae; genus Sulfotelmatobacter. The sequence goes on along the minus strand of CAWAQC010000007.1, from coordinate 117,812 downwards.
AGGATTTGGCGCCTTAATTGACCGGACACGGAAATCGGCTGCAGTTCAACCAGAGCGGGAAATACAGAAGTATAATCGAGCGGTTGTCTAATCGTTGAACCCTATCCGTGATACTGATGACCGCATCGACAGACATTCTGAGCTTGCCAGCGCCAAAAGCCGACAAACGGCTCACGTATGGCACTGACGAGAACCAATTCTTGGATTTGCGGCTGCCTCGGGCGCCAGGCTCGCACGCATTTGCCATGGTCATCCACGGCGGTTATTGGAGGGCGAAGTACGACCTCGAATATATGGGTCATTTGTGCGCAGCTTTGACCGCGCAGGGAATCGCTACAGCCAATTTGGAGTATCGGCGCGTCGGCAACCGGGGCGGAGGTTGGCCTGGCACGTTCGCCGATGTGCGCGCAGCCTATCGATTCTTGAAGCAGAATGCGCGGCAGCACAATCTCGATCCTGAGCGAGTGGCAGTCATTGGACATTCGGCAGGAGCACAGTTGGCGTTGTGCTTGGCGGCGCGCGAATCAGCCATGAGATCTGCGATTTCCCTGGCGGGGGTGGTGGATTTAGGGCAAGCCTATGCGTTGCACTTAAGCAACGATGCCGTGGTGGAATTCCTTGGGGGCACGCCAACCGAAGTGAAAGACCATTATCGGGAAGCGGATCCGAGGCTACAGAAGATTGCAGCGAGGCAGTGGATCATGCATGGCACTATCGACGTTGACGTCCCTCTTATTTTGAGCCGGAATTATGTGGCGATCAAAATGAAGGCGAAAGAGGATGCGCGGCTTGTGGAAATTGTCGATGCGACACATTTTGACCTGGTGGATCCGCGTTCCGCTGCGTGGAACGATGTTGAAAGAGCCGCGATCGCGATGGCAGGAGCAGATCCGGGCAAGACAAAGACTTAATGCCCAAGACGTGATGCCCAGAGGTGATGTTTGCGACCTCCGGATCACGACGCACCTGAGCGTTTTCTGATCGCCTGGTCGGTTTCCAGAGCTTGCCGCCGCACGTCATTTGAAATGTCCGGCAAATCGCGTTCGTAAGCGCGGACGGCCTGCAAGTCATCAGGCTCGCCGATGAGATACAACGCACGCAGGGCTTCCCAGACCTGTTCGCTCGCAGGATCGACGATGGCAATTTCAGAGCCTGCGGCGATGTTTGCTCCGGTACCCGCGATCGAGCGAATGCGTCCGGGAATCGGCGATCGAATCTCGGCTATCTGTTTGTTTCCGTATTGCAGTTTGGCAATTAATCCGCCCTGATGAATGGGCGTTCCGAGTCGATCGGAATCGACAATGCGCCCGGATTGCGGAGCAGTGATCCGAGCCGCTTGCAACAGCTCCAGAATTTGCGGACGCCCACTGGCATCGCCGAAGCGCACCAGCGACAACGCAGCATTTCCGCGAGCCATAGGAGACGGATCGGTCAGCATTTTGAGCAGCGCCTCGTGAAATCCTCCGCCGGATGTGTCCTGGCCCATGACCCACGCGTCAGTGTTGCGTACCTGTTCCACCGGATCCATCGAGAGCCGCACCAGGTCGGGATACCATTGCTTCGCGGTTGTATCGCCCCGCGTAATGCGCTCGCCGACCTGCACCAGCGCCTGCTGAATGTGCCTCGGTTTCTTCGTATCGTGCAGATATGCGTTCAACTGCTGATCAGTGAGTTTTCTGCCGAACCAGGTATTCCACCAGAAGAGAAATGGCATCAGGCAGATGAGCCACGCGGTCAGAAAAAATAAAGCTTTCTGGCCGCGGGACATGCCCCGCTTCCGCGTAGCTTCCGCAAGCGCCGGAGTTGGATGGTCAGACATAGCTAGTCTTCGACATCAGCGTCGAGCACGCGTTCCTGCTCCAAATAATGCGACATTGCATACTGCGCCAAAAGCGGTGTCTGGAGCCGAATCTCAGCTCCAATCCATTCGCCTTTGCCGTGTGGCGCGCCGGGTGCGTGATTGCATCGTCCGCCGCTGCCGAATTGCGGCCCGAAGTCTGCGCTTTGAATCTGATCAAATTGTTTGATCTCACGCCATGCCTCGTCACCCGCGGTGCCGGAAACGTCGATCTTCAGTTTCAGTACCGACATGGAGCTTCGACCGCGCTTAAAGTTTCAGAGTTTCAAGGTTTCAAGGCACAAAGTTTCAAAAGTCCGGCCTTTTGGATATCTCAGATTTTGAAACTCTGAAACGTTCGAACCTTGAACTTCTTGGTCTCAACTATGAGGAAACCACTGATACAGCATGAAGTACACGATCACGCCCGTGACGCTGACATACATCCAGAGCGGATAAGTCCAGCGTGCAATTGCGCGATGGCGATCATAGCGGGCCCTCAATCCTCGGCTCAAGGTGATGATCACCATCGGCACGATCACGATTGCCAGAGTGACATGCGGGATCAGAATCACGAAATAAACTTTTCGCCAGAAGCCCTGTCCGAGAAACCGGATGTTTCCCGCGTGCGCGTGGAAATATACATAGCAAGCCAGAAACAATGTTGACGATGCCACCGCGGCAAGCATGCAGGCTCGATGCGCCGCCATGCGATTGCGCGCAATCATGTACCGGCCAGTGACCAGCAGCGCGGCGCTCGCGCCATTTAAACCTGCGATCAGCGGCGGGAAATAGGCATACTGTTCGGCAATCATGCGGCAGGCCTCGTGCTTCGCCGGTTAGCCATCAGGAACGCCAGCCCAAACATTACCAGCGAGAACAGCAGCAATGTAGCCATTGCTGAAGGCAAAGTAAACGCCTCCGGCGTGGCTGGATAGAGCAGTAGGCGCAGTGCCTCAACTCCATAGGTGAGCGGATTGATATACATCAAGGCGCGAATCCAGCCCGAAGCCCCGGTCATGGGAAACAAAGCGCCGGAAAGAAGCCAGAGCGGGATGAGGAATAAATTGATGATGCCGTGGAAAGCTTGCGTGGAATCCATTGGCCACGCGATGGCAAAACCTAGCGCGGTCAAGGCAAACGAAACCAGAAACACCACGACCGCCACCAGAAGCACCTGCACTGGATTGAGATGAACTCCGGCGAAGGGCGCGAAGACGAGGAAGATCATTCCTTGAACTGCCGAGAGAGTGGTTCCGCCCAAAACTTTGCCCAGAACAATTGCCGAGCGAGGCACCGGAGCCACTAAAACCGAAAGCAAAAACCCTTCTTTACGGTCCTCGATCACCGACATCATGGTAAAGATCGAGGTAAACAGAACAATCATGACCAGCACGCCGGGATAGAAATAATCCATGTAATGCTGCTGACTCGCCCCGGCGCCGGAGCGAAACGATGTGCCAAACCCTCCACCGATCACTAACCAGAAGACGATCGGCGACGCCAGCACGCCGACAACGCGCGACTTCTGCCGGTAGAAGCGCACGATTTCGCGCCACCACAGCGTGAACGCGGGCAGCAACACCCCGGTGGAAACCGGCGCGGCGGGCCTGGATAGCACTGCGGTTTGAGTAGCCATTAACTCGCCTTGGCCGCCGGTGCTTTTGGCGCAGCGGCAGCGGCCTTCTTTTTGCCAACCATACCTCTGTCGCGCAATTCCCAATACACGTTGAGCAGAAACGTTCCGGAAAGCGCGAACAGAATGAGCGTCAGGAATAGGCCGTCAACCGTGGTGATCATTCCGTTGGTCAGGGTCCAGACCACTCCCGCCAATGGAAGAATGCCAAGCACTAGAGAAAGAGCCAGCATCATATGCCGATTACCTCCCATGATCCTCTGGATTCGACTCTTCGTCTTTGTCTTTCTCACTCCAGAACTTGTGCCCAGTGCGGCGGATGAAAACATCTTCCAGCGCAGGCTTGCTAATGGAAAGCGCCTCGATCTCTCCTGGGAATGCCTCGACCACTTCGGTGACAAAGCGATGTGCATTTTCGCGCTCGATTCGCACCTGGTTATCCAGAACTGTTGTCTGCACGTGAAAGCGGGCGCGAATACGCTCCGCGAGCACACCGGCGTCGTGGGCCGCATCGAGCATGACCACGTCACCGCCGATCTCGCTTTTCAACTCCGCAGGCGTGCCGAGTGCAACTACATTGCCTTCGTTCATGATCGCCAGCCTGTCACAGCGCTCCGCCTCTTCCATGAGATGTGTGGTAACCAGCACTGAGACGTGTTCCTCGTCGCGGAGCATCTGCAAGTACTGCCAAAGGTCGCGCCGCGCTCCGGGATCAAGCCCAGTCGTGGGCTCATCCAGCAGAAGCACTCCGGGATGGTGCAGCAACCCCTTGGCCAGCTCAACGCGGCGCTGCATGCCGCCGGAAAATGTCTCGACCAACTCTTTTGCCCGATCGGCCAGCCCCACGCGCGAGAGTACCTCTTGAATTCGAGCCTTCAGAGAGGCGCCACGCAAACCGTAAAGATGTCCCTGATGCCACAGATTCTCAAAAGCCGTGAGCTTCAGGTCGACGCTCTGCGCTTGAAACACTACTCCAATTTGCCGCCGCAATCGCGCCGGGTCCCGCGCCGAATCGCATCCCATGATGATGGCGCGGCCAGCGGTAGGAATCATCAAGGTGGAAAGAATTCGGAAGAGGGTTGTTTTGCCGCTGCCATTGGGACCAAGCAGGCCAAACAGTTCCGCCGGCCGCACATCGAACGAGACGCCATTGAGGGCAGTGCGGCTTTCGTAGCGATGCACTACGTTCTCGACAGAAATCACGGGCTCGATCCGGGAACTCAGCCCGGCATCAGCATCAGCGAAGGCGGCGACTTTAGAAACCAAAGGAATTCCTGAGATACGTGCAAATAGCTAGCTGAGTTAGTTTTCCCGCGCGATCTAACGAACCTCTACCAAAACTCTACGCGGCCGAAACTTTTTCTTGCGCTCGCGATACCCGCTCTTCAAACGCGACCGGCACATGCCGCCAGACTTGAATTGCCAGCACCACCGTTGTCGCCAGCAGAAGTGCGCCGACGGCCACATGCGAAACGGTCGCCACAACCATCGGCAATTCGGGCTGGGCAGCATCTTTTCCCCATTCGACCCGGGTTACGAAAGCGGCGAAGCCGAGGCAAAGCTGCGTAACCAAAAGCGAAAGCATCAAGATCGCTGGCCGCCGCACCGCCTCAATATGCGAATAAGCTGACAAGGCGCGGATCGCAGTCCAGGACAGCACAATTGTCACGATCACCGCATTGAGAACATGCGGCCACCAGCTCATGCCATGATGGCGGAACATGCCGCCGAGAATGAGCTGAACATAAAGGATGAAGATCGACAGCAGCGTCAGCGTAAACAGGCTGGGATGCCGCGAATCGAATTCAATTCGCGGCTGCTCTTCCACCCACTTGCGTCCGGTAAACAGCGCAATCGCGACCGCAATGCAAAAAAAAGTCTGCGCAACCGTGGCATGGGCGGTTGAAAGCCACGGTGGTTGAAAAAACAAAACTGTCATTCCACCAAGCGTGGCTTGCACAATCACGGTGCAGAACGCACCCACAGCCAGCCAGCGCAGCCAGCGTCGGCGCTCCACTAATAAGGTCCAGATCGCGATGCCGAGAGTCAGCGTGAGCAGCGTGCCCGCGACCATGCGATGGCTCCACTCATAGCGGATACCCCCGACGAAATGCGGTACCTTCACGAGATAGCCAAATGACGTGGGCCAATCGGGAACGGACAATCCCGCGTCATTGCTGGTCACCATGGCGCCAGCCGTGATCACCACCAGCGTCGCACATGCCGTGAACACCGCGAAGGCATGATGCGCAGGGTTATATTTTGCCGGGACCGCTTTCAGAAAACTTCCCCTTGGCTCGAACCGGAATGAGAGTTATTGCGCCCGGCACAGCGCGCGTTGAGGTAAACAGGCGCGCTGTGCGGCACAGTTCATTTTAGCAGAGAGTTACCGCTCCGCAGCCAGAAACGGGAACATAGACGAAGCAATTTATTCGCCTGCTGCCTTGAAGCTCTGATCAACAGTCTTCGTTTCCTTCGGACCGACGGTTACCGACTGGTCCTGCTCACCCAATTTTTCTTGCACGAATGCGATCGTGTAGGTGCCGGGAGGCAGTCCTTTAATTTCATATTTTCCAGACTTGTCGGTCACCGCATAGAACGGGCTCTTCACAACATTGATGTACATCTTCATCCACGGATGCTGGTTGCACTTCACCGGCAGCATGATCTCTTCGCGGGCAAAATTCTTTTCGAGCGGTGCAGTCGACGGCGGCTGCGATTCATTCCACTCACGATTGTCTTTCGGTGTGGGATGGATATTGTGGGTGGTCTGATCGTCATTCTTGATCTCGACCGTCTGCCCGGCCATCACGCCCAGCACGTGCGGGTGATATTTGCAGCCCTGCTGATTCAGTTCAACAGCTTCTTTCGGCACATCGAATGTGCGATTGCCGAGACCGTCTTTCACATACACAAAAACGTTCGCGAGGTCGCCGTTATCGACCACAATGTTCTCGGCTTCGTTCATTCCTTTGCAGGCGGGATCCTGGCTCATATCGATCTTGGCAGGTTTCGGCGCCGTGCCATCAAACTTTACCGTGCCATCTATGGTCGCCACGGTCGCGGGATCAATCGGCGTGGCCGCCGGGGCCGCTTGTTGTTCCGCCATGGTGTTGTTCGATTGCTCGGTATTCTCTTTTTTGTTACAAGCAGCGAACAGCAGTAATGCGCTGAAGGCCAGCACGCTGACCGCCGCTATCCAAACTCGTTTGCTATTCATGATGTCGCCCTCTCTCAAAGTAGTTGAAATGTCCTGAAACTACATGTTTCATTGACCAATGTCTTAAATTAGTGCGCGTGCGCGTTTCTACTGCGTTCCTCCGTCCAGTGGCGATGAAGCTTGTCGAGCCTGGCTCGCCTGGAGGGCCGAGGGCGGCCGTCTCCACACAGGCTGCCGGCTTGCCGTTTTCGCGTGCGGCATCGAGGCTGCCACTTTTCGTTGTTCTTCCGGAGTTAACTGGAAGATGTAATCGGTTAATAGTTTGCGGTGATCGCCCTCGTAGCCTTGGAACGAAGACGGAGTCGGCCCCGCAAAGACCCACTGATTGTTTTCTTCCTTGAACAGGCCCGATGGCATGGAGGTTCCGGGGCTCACCGCCTGCGGATCGGTAATCCAACGCTCGACCCAGTCCGGTTTTAAGCGCTCCTTAGCCAAAAGAAAGTTCGGCGCGGTCGCGATCTTATCGTGGTTCGGATCGCCGGTAGCGTGACACTTCAAACAAGGCGCGGCCGTGCTGGAAAACAAACTGCGCGCCATGTCCGTTTCTTTGGTCGTAAGCACGGGCACCTGCTCGGGAATGTAAGGCATTGGCTGTTGCGACAGCGCCTGGAAGAAGCGCACCAGGATTCGCAATTCGTTGTCAGAAAACGAGAACGTGGGCATGCGCACTTTTAAATAAGGACGCACGCCATCGCGGTTGGTGTCGGTTGTGCTCAACGCCGGATTCGACAGGAACTTCCGCAGCCACTCCGGATCGACGCGCGCACCTTCTGTCAATAGCTTCGGAGGCAATTGATCTTGCGCGTCCTGATACTGCTTCAATCCCATTAAAACGGTCTGTTGTCCGGGGATGAACTGATGGCATCCCATGCAGTTATATTTCTTAACGAGCCACCAGCCCTCTTGAATATCGTGCCGCGCATCGCCCGGTTTGTATTGATAGCTGTCGGGCAGGGAAGTTTCTTCGCTGCCCATCAGGAATGTTGTGAGATCGAGAATCTGCTCTTTGGTTAAATGCAGGTTCGGCATGCGCAACGCTTCGGTTGGGCTCTTGACCATGCCCTGATCGAAAACGTTCGGCTCGGCCAGTTTGTGCTCGAAAAATCCTTTGTGGTTGTACCACGGCTGGGTGGCAGGGCCATCCGGCAGGCGCGCCAGATCTTCCTTATTCTTTATAGGCTCGGCATCAGTGCCGCCGCGTTGAGATGGAACGGTAAACAAAGCGAAATCAAGACGCTCGATCGGCTTGCTGCCTTCAAACGTGAGCTCAGTTCCAATCCGGCCTTCATCTTCAAGCCCGGCGATTTCATGACATCCGGCGCAGCCGAAGTGCTGAACCCATTTCTTGCCTTCGGCCTTCAGACTCGGATCGTTCATGAATGAAGCATGCGCGTAGGACGACGGATCTTTTTGTTTCTGAGTCATCAGAAAAGTCGCGACGTCCTCCGCATCTTCTTCAGATAACCGCAGGCTGGGCATGACGGTCATATTCTGCACTTGCAGTTCGTGGCCATCGTTCGGGCACCGGCTGTGCTCCAGATCGAATTGATAGGGCAAGCCTTTCTTCGCGTAATCCTCCGGTCCAATATCTTTTTTCTCGTATGGGCAATAGGGCCGTGTGCGTTCGCGGGCATTGTGCACCCAGCGCACGAGATAATCGTAATTCGCTTTCTCGCCTTCGCGCGTCAGATTGGCGGCGAAGGTTCCACCTTGCATCTGATCGCCTTCGCCAATCGAATGGCAGGCGAGACATCCGCGCTCGAAGAACAACTCTTTTCCATGCTCAGCATTTCCGGGCTTGTGCTTGGGCAATGGATCGGTCAATCCCGATTGCCATATGAATGCCGAAATCGCCTCGATCTGATGATCGGTCAAACGGAAGTTCGGCATCTTCGTGGTCGGGCGAAAATCGGTCGGCTTCTTCAGCCACACCGGAATCCAGTTCTTATTCAGCTTGAGCCGCACATCTTTTAGGTTCGGCCCAACCTTCTTCATATCCTGCATCAGGCTGTGCGACTGAAAGTCAAGTTGCTGCAAACGGCCGTCGAGCTTGCTGTTTGCCACCCGCAGGTCAACGGCGTGAGTATTCAGCCGATTGGCTTCATCATTCGTCTCGGCGGCGTCTGCCTCTTTCATCAAGTACGCGGCTTCCTTCACGTTGTCTTTTTTCTGGGTCTCGATCTGCTTGATTTGCTGGCTGACCGAATTCAGATCGTCAGGTTCTTTGTCATAGCCCTGATAACGATGACAACCCATGCAGCCCTTTTGCCGGAAGAGGTCCTTGCCACTGTTGATCGTCAACCACTGCATGTCACCACTCACCAGGACCATGTCAGCAGCGTGGCAGTTCTGGCATCCAGCCTGTGCATTTTCCTTGGGAAACAAAGGCCACAGCCAGTGCTCGTAAGTCCCGTGCGCCTTTTCGACGCTGGTGGTGGCGCGTCCGTTGCCCTGGTGGCAAGGCGAACAGCCGAACTTCTCGGGATCGTGAATCTTCAGCAACTCAGGCTGCGTATGGCTCGCGAATGCCTCGGCATATTCATCCGGTTTCTTCTCGCCTTTCGCCGTCATCGCCACAGGAGTGATTTTCAGCGGCTCGCGCGTATTCATGTGGCAAGACTCACACCGGTCGACGATATTCGCCTCGGCCACGTTGATCTGCACGATCGCCGGGTCCCAATCGGCCGCGCGCTTCTTCAGGCCATCGATTTGCTGCGGAGTTAAATCGACCATGTGCTCGGAGATGTATTCATCCATCTTCGCGTGGGCCGCAGTGACCGGCTTTAGCACAGCCCCAAGCTGCAGGCTCACTTTGGTCTTCTCGTCGCGAATGCCGTTGTAGGTTTCTTCAAGCTGTGGGAAGGTAAATTTTTTCCTGCTGCCATCGGGGAACGCGACCGTGGCGAGTTCAGATTTATATTTGTCGATTTCCTTTTGTTTACTCGCTTTGGCGGAAGGGCTCCTGCTGGTTTCAAGCTCGTAGGTGAGCGCGTTCACATAAGCCCGGCGGTCGGTGAAAACGCTCTGCACCGCAAGCAGCCGCGCGTTCGTGTCATCCAATTGAGCGCGTGCTGCTGCGCCCTGCGCCTTGGTGTCTTGATAGGCTTTCTCATAGGCTTGCGTAAGGGCCGCGTAATTGGAATTGTTCTCTACTTCCTTTTCAGAAGCCACGGACTTTGACCGCGCCGTGTTTAAGAACGCAGGATAACGATCCTTCCACTGTTCTTGAAACGCCTTCCATGGGCGCTGGCCCCAGGCGTCATCCCACAAAGCCCAGAACAACGTGGCCATCAAAATAACCGTTGCGATCAGATAGTATGCCGCGTACGACTTACTTGTGATCGGGTCCTGCTCGGGTTGTTCAGGCACCGGTGCCTCCGAAAATCGGTCGTGGGTTCTTCGTCGTTAGCCGTTGGTCATTAGCCCTTCACTATTCAGTATCGGATTCCGGCGTTCGTTGTCTTGGCTAACGACTAATGACGAACGGCCGACCACAGTTTCTAAACATTGAACCAGGGCGTAATCCACACGTACTTGATGTGCCACAAAAGGCGAATCCCCATCTTCATCGGCAGCGCGACCATGGTCAGCAGAAGAAACTGCGTGAGCCCGAATTGCAGCAGGCTCATTCGCTTGAAATCTTTCGCCTTAAATCGCCGGAAGAGCGAGTAAACAATGAAACCGCCGAGCAGATAATAGCCGCCGACCACCAGCGCGCCAAAAATAGCCTTCCCCATGTTTGACGTGATCCCAAAAAGATCCGGCAAATCGCGATTTACTTCATATATCTGCCGGTTATGGTCCCAGGTTTGGCCCGGCCAAAACCATTGCCATCCGGGGCCGCGAATAAATGTTCCGATAAGAATCATCGAGACCCACAGAACGATGAAGCCGAAAAGAAATGTAGAGATGGAAAACTTACGCTGCTTCCAGGTGTAATAGCCGCTGCCCAATGGATTCGTGTCGATGTAAGGTATGACCATCAAGCCAACAATGATCATGGTCGGCATGACCACGCCCGCGATCCACGGGTCAAAATAAACCAGCATCTCCTGCAGTCCAAGGAAATACCAGGGAGCTTTCGCGGGATTCATTGTCAGGTTGGGATTTGCCGGTTCTTCGAGCGGCGCGTTCAACGTAATCGACCAGACCATCAGAATGATCGTGATGATAATGGCGGCGAGAAATTCAATGCGCAGCAGAAACGGCCAGACGTGTACTTCTTTCTGCCAGCCCTGTTTGAATGGCCAGGTTTTGCGGTGATGGGTCTTCGCCATCGCGGGATCGGCTTCCAGTTGCGCTATGAGTTGATCGTTGGCGTGCGCCTGCTTGAACGCGAGATAGATGTAGAAGGCCAACAGCGGGATTAACGCCACGATCGGCACGTTATCCGGAGCCGAGCAAATTTCCCAAAGTTGCCGCCAGTCCATAAGGTCCTCATGTAGCGCGGGCACCCTCGCCCGCGATGACGCACGTGGCTCTCAAAACGCGGGCGAGGGCGCCCGCGCTACGCAATTACTCTCCTGCCGCCTTCGGTCCCCGCCGCGGCTTATCGGCTTCGGCTTCGAGCATCACCGGTGCCGGCCCCGAAATTCCGCCATCTTTTCTTACGCGCCAGAAATGCACGATCATCAGCACCGAGGCGACAATTGGAATTCCAATGCAATGCCAGATGTAAGAACGCAGCAAAGCATTCGCGTCGACGATCGACCCGCCGAGCAAACCGAATCGCACATCGTTATAAGGAGTCATTCCCAACAGCGCGCCGAATGGCCCTTCATGCCCCAACAGCGGCGTCGCGCGCGCCATGTTCGTACCCACAGTGACCGCCCAGAATCCGAGTTGATCATCCGGCAGCAGATATCCGGTGAACGACAACAGCAAAGTGAACACCAGCAGCAGCACGCCAATATTCCAATTGAACTCCCGCGGTTTTTTATAGGATCCAGTGAGGAAAACGCGGAACATGTGCAGCCAGACGGCGATCACCATCAAGTGCGCGGCCCAGCGGTGCATGTTGCGGAGAATCTTTCCGAAAGGCACATCGTGCTCGAGATAGAGCACATCGCGAAACGCCTGCACCTTGGTCGGATGGTAATAAAACATCAGCAGCACACCGGTGTAGGTCAGAATGATGAACAGCAAAAACGTGATGCCGCCCATACCCCAGGTATAGCTATAGCGCACGGCATCGCGATTGATCTTCGCCGGATGCAAATGCAAAAAGACGTTTGAGAGCACGCCCAGCGCGCGGTTGCGCGGGGTATCGTCATGTTTGTGGCGGAAGATCGAAGTGTAAACCTGGGTCTTCGTGGGATCTTTCAACCCATCGATCTGCTCTTTCGCCTTGGTCGGGATGTCGACCTTCATCGCCTTTACGTCTTCTTTAACGCGGTCGAGCAACCCCACCTTGCCGTTCTTTCCGTTATTTTCATCAGCCATGATTGAACTCTCAGAACCTTTTGTCATTCCGCGCGCCTGAGTTTGGCGCAAGGAATTTGCCTCAGCTTCTTACACGCCTGTTAAGAATGCTCCGGGATCATTGAAATGCGTTGGCTGTCCTTTTGGCCACTGATACAGCCGTGAAGTGTCCACGATGATCTGTCCATCGGGGGCAAGTTCGATCTTGGCGCGGTCCATCGGACGAGGCGCGGGACCTTCGAAGTTGATTCCTTCGCTGTCATAGCCGCTGCCGTGGCAGGGACACTTGAATTTGTTCTCGCTTGGCTTCCAATCGGGAGTGCATCCGAGATGGGTGCAACGCGCATAGATCACGAATAGCCGATCAGGCGTGCGATCAACCCAGATGCGGTATTTCTGCTGGAACTTGGTATCGACTCCCAATGCGAACTCCGAGGGATAGCCGATCTTGAAAACCGTGTTGGGTTCGAAAAGCGTGCGTGGAAGGAAGAATCGGAAGAAAGCCAGAAACCAGGCGGTAAGAAATGCGGTAATACCGACCCAGGCTAAACGACGCCGACGCCGATCAATTTCGGTGTTGGAGGGACCGGCAGAAGAAAGCCCACCGGCTGCCGCTGCCTTCGACGTTCCAACCGCCGGGGTGCCAACATATTTCGTGGCATCTGCCGCCGGCTGCGGTGTAGTCGCTGCCTCTGGTTTCGGACTCGGGTTCGCTTGATCGCTAACCGGTACCACCATGAGTACCCTCCTGCTATGAATTCGTACTTAGTCTGCTGCGGTAGCCACCAACTCCGGCGCCGCCACTTGCCTCCCATTCAATTCGATCGTATTTCGGGAATTGTTTTCGTCGAGAGCCTCTAACACTAATTGCCCCAACGCAGAAATAAATTTTGGAGAATCGTTCAACCCGGAGCTCATTTCAAACTGCGTGAAGCCCAGCCGGGCAGCCTCTTCGCGCGCTTCATGATCGATCTCTCCCAGCGTCTCCACATGGTCGGAAACGAAGGCGATGGGCACGATACATAGTTCAGCCACATGTTTTGCGGAAAGATCTCGCAACGTGCGATGCAGAGAAGGCTGGAGCCATTTGCTCGCACCGATCTTGCTCTGATAACAGAGTCGATGATGATTGCGCCATCTGCCGCGCTCGACCAGCAGCCGCACCGTCTCTTCAATTTGGTTTTGGTAGGGATCGCCCTTTTCGATGATCGACAGCGGAACGCCGTGAGCGCTGAAGACAATCTCCGGAGTTTCCCTCGCTTCGAAGCGCGATAAGGCTTCATCCACTTTTTCGATCACGGCATCCAGATACATCGGATCACGATAGAACGGGCCAACGTTATGCACCGCAATATCCAGGTGAAACAGTCGTTGCCATTCGTTCAGGCTCGATCCCGTGGTAGTCGAGGAGTACTGAGGATACAAAGGCAACAACACCACTTCATCGCACTCGGCGGCCTGTAACTGCGCAATGGCTTCGCCGGTAAAAGGGTGCCAGTAGCGCATGGCAACGAAGCATCGCGCATCGAGGCCTCGATTGCTCAACTCCGCTCCCAGCGCGTGAGCCTGCTGTTCGGTAAAGCGGCGAATCGGCGAGGCGCCCCCGATGCTTGCATAGTGATGCTGCACCTTGCGTGCGCGAGTAGTTGAGATCAGTTTGGCCAGAGCTTTGCGGCCGATGCGCGCAAAAGGGAAGTCAATGATATCGGGATCACAGAATAGGTTATAGAGAAAAGGTTCGATTGCAGCCAGCGTATCAGGACCGCCTAGCTGAAACAGCACTACCCCCAGACGACGAGTTCGAGTCAACATCCCCCCACATTCCCCAGAACGTGGCGAATTTACTACCATCCTCGGTGGGAGTCAATGGCGTAATGCAAAATTTCGATGGGTGAAATCGGTGCAGTGAATTTCTGGAGTCTTCTAGGTGAAGCCCGCAAGGCGACTAAGCGAAGAAATGCATGGATTTATTGTCAGTTCCCCGCGGGGGCAGATGCCAGCTTCGGCTTCTGCATTTCTTCAATCACTGCATCGGCGAACTCTGAAGTTCCTGCCTTTCCGCCGATGTCGCGGGTCAATTTCTCCGGATGCCGATAGACTTTTTCCAGCGCGTTGCGGATCTGCAGTGCTGCGTCGAACTCGCCCAAATGTCGAAGCATGAGCAGGGAAGAGCGAAGCAGCGCAGTAGGATTCGCCAGATTCTTGCCGGCAAGGTCCGGCGCCGATCCATGGACGGCTTCAAAGATCGCGCAGTTGTCGCCAAGATTGGCGCTGGGAACGAAGCCGAGCCCGCCGACGAACGCGGCGCAGAGGTCCGAAATAATATCGCCGTACAAATTCTCCATCACCAGCATGTCGTACTGGTAAGGATTCATCACCAGCTGCATGCAAGTGTTATCCACAATGTGCTCGGCATAGGCGATCTCCGGATACGCTTTCGCCACACTCCGGCAGCAGCGCAGAAATAGCCCGTCCGAAAGCTTCATAATGTTCGCTTTGTGAATGGCATGGATCTTCTTGCGTTGATTCTTGCGAGCGTATTCGAAGGCGAACTTTGCGATCCGGGTGGAAGCTTTCTCAGTGATAATCTTCAAGCTCTCAACCACGCCGGGGACAACCTCATGCTCCAGCCCGGAATAAAGGCTTTCCGTATTCTCACGGACTATAATGAGATCAACATCCGGATAGCGCGTAGGAATATGCGGCAGATTGCGGATCGGACGGAAGTTCGCGTAAAGCTCAAACTTCTGCCGCAAGGCAACGTTGATGCTGGAAAATCCTCCACCTATGGGAGTGGTGACCGGACCCTTGAGCGCTACGCGTGTGCGCTCGATCGATTCGATTACTTCCTTCGGAATATATTCTCCCGATTTTTCAAAGGCATCCGCGCCCACCGCAAACGATTCCCACTCGAACTTGATCCCGGTCGCTTCGAGAATGCGCACCGTGGCCTGCGTCACTTCTGGTCCGATGCCGTCGCCGGGAATAAGAGTTACTTTGTGAGTCATTACCGAGCTCGTTTTATTCGACGCCGGGTATGTGTCGTCTGCTAGTTACGGGTCGGGAGCAACCTCAAACTGAAGCAACATCAGATTGCATCGTCACTTCTTCGCTTTGACTTCAACCGGCTCTTTGCTTTTAACCAAGTCGCGTAACTCGTCCATGAATTCCTTCACATCCTTGAAATCGAGATATACAGAGGCAAAACGGACGTATGCAACTTTGTCGTAGCGGCGCAGCCGGTTCATGATCAACTCGCCCAGTTCACTGGTTTTCCGCTCGCGCTCCTGCGATTCGATCACGAACGACTCCGCCTCATTCACGATCTGCTCTAGTTTGCTGATGGGAACCGGACGCTTTTCGCACGCGCGCAGCAATCCGTTCAGAACCTTCTGGCGGTCGAATTTCTCGCGTCTTCCATCTTTCTTCACCACCATGTAGGGAATTTCGTCGATGCGCTCGTAAGTGGTAAAGCGCTTGCCACATTTCAGGCACTCGCGTCGTCGGCGGATCGATTCCGCCTCTTTGCTCTCGCGGGAGTCGACCACCTTGTCATTGGCAAATCCACAAAACGGACATTTCATGGCGTTGGCAACGCTCGAAATGAAAATCTCTTCTTAACCTTCGAAAAGCGGGTCATTGCCCTTGCTCCCAAGATTTCTTTCGCGCACTTCGCGAATCCTTTGCGATCTTTCGCGGTCAAAAGCTTTACCGCAAAGTTCGCGAAGAACTGCCGCGAAGGTCGCAAAGCCTGCACCGGCACTTCCTCTCAAACCCGCTACTAATTTTCCGGATAACTTGAAATTGTAACAGGCGTGGAATCCGCCTTCTCAAAGCCATAGCCCGTCCGCCGGCCATGCACGATTTGCTTGCCAACCCAACCGCCACTACGCGACCGGGCCACTTATTGCCGCTTCTTCCGCGATATGGCTTTCCTGCGACAACTTCCGCAGCGACAATCTTTCGTGATGCGCCAATACAAGACCCACCGGAATAACTGCTGCAAACGTGACCAGCCAGAGAAGGATTCCGCAGCTTGCGGCGATCTCAGGAGGCACGTCGAAGACGCTGGTCAGCGTAGCGATGGTAGCGATTTGCGATCCTCCGCCCACCGCCGGCAACTGTAACATCGAGCCCACCATGCTGGCTCCCATCAGAATCAACAACTGCGACACCGGAATTTCCAGCGACGGCACGCCGTAAGAGTGCGTCACTTCCTGATAGGCGAGCGCGATGATGTACCACATTCCAATGGAGACCGCGCTTAATAAGAAAAACGACAGAGGCCCCTGAATCGTGTTCAATCCCTCGCCAAACTCCCGCACCTTCTCTCCCAGCTTATGGCCAAATTTTGAGGAGAGATGTCCGACGCTTCGTTCAACCCACTGCGCCGTTACTTCGCCGCTTCGCTTCACCACGATGGCGGCGATCGCCAGCGCGAGCACCACGCCAATCAGCAGAAACCCACCTTCACGGAAGCGAGCATAATACTCGGGATGTGGAATCGAGGGGAGCGCGCTAGGGAGGAAGATTGCCAGGACCATCAGGACAGTGAATGCGCCGACGTCAAAGATGCGCTCGACGGTCCAGGCCGCCAACTGCGAAGAGAAAGAAAGATTTGTGCGGCGCGCAATCAGATAAGGGCGAACGAACTCGCCGGCGCGTCCGAGGAGCGCAACGCCAGTGAATCCGACGAGCGTGGGAGAAACCATCTCCCTCACCGTTGCCTTGGGCCTTACCGGTTGCAGAAAAATCTTCCAACGGATCGCGCGCAGAAAATATCCGAAGTAGATCAGCATAACGGCATGAAAGACATGGACTTTGTTAATGCGCCCGGTCTGCGCCCAGAAGGTGGCCCAGTCGAAGCTCTGCCAGTGACGGTACTGCAGGTAAAACAAGGCAGCCAGGATGAGAAACACCACAACGCTGGCCAGAATGCGCTTTTTATCCATTCAAGAGAAATCCGCGTCTAGATCCGTGTCGCGAGCCGGCACCCGAGGTAGAGACGACAGTTTCAAGGTAAATCAGTGCGGCAGGAGGGTCAAACGCGGCCTATCAGCACGGCAGCTCGGAAGCTAGTTGGTTGCCAGCGATGGCGTCGTGGCCTGCGAGCTTTTAGCATTCTCTGACTTGTTTGAGACAGTCTGGCGTACTCGGCTTTTGCTTTGGCCTGTATTACCAGAAGCGTGCTGCGCCTTTTTCGCGGCCAGTTTCTTCTTGTTGAAATCACGCACAATGCGCGCCACATACGCCCGTGTCTCGTAATAAGGAGGCACGCCGCCATACTGCTCCACCCGCTGCGGACCGGCATTGTAGGCGGCAAGCGCCTTGATGAGATCGAAATTGTAACGTTCCAGCAGTTCGCGCAGATAACGCGTTCCGCCCGCCACGTTGGCCTGTGGGTCAAATGCATTCTGTACACCGAGCAGCGCGGCGGTCTGCGGCATCAACTGCATCAATCCCTGCGCTCCTTTTGGCGAAACCGCGTGCACGTTAAAGCCGCTCTCCGCTCGAATCACGCTGTTCACCAGATCGGGGTCGAGCCGATAGGTTCCGCTGGCGGATTCCACCACTTCGTTGATATCGACCGGATGCTCCGGACTCTGCTTCGTAGCTTGAGCGGCTTGGTTCTTTGCCGCGGCAGCGACATCGTCCGGTACCGCTTCGATGTGATCGATCTCCGCTGTTGGCACGTCAATGAAACTCGATTGGTCGGCGTTTACGTAGAGCCGCGTCACAAAACCCATGTCTTCTCTGCGCTCGAAACGGATGGAGAACCCATTGCGCAGGACCGCGGAATTGGCTGCGGAGCAGGGCAGGGCTGTCATCGTCCATAGAACGATTACCAGCGCAGCGCCGCCGAATTGGATTCGTTTACTCATCTCGCGCTAAGCGCCCATTATTTCCGCCAGCGCTGCAGCCACGCCACAGCGGTCGTTCCCCAGGGTCACATTCCACCCACGCCCAAGCAATTCCTCACACGCATTTCCCATGATAACCGGATGACCGGCGAACTCAAGCATCTCCACGTCATTATGATTATCACCAATGGCCATGACCTCTTCGCGGCGAAATCCACGGTGCGCAGCCCAGCGTTGCAGCGCGTGTCCCTTGGAGCAGTGCGCATTCAGAACGTCGATCATCGAAAGATCACGCGCCGGATATTCGGTGCGCAGGATGGTCACGCGGTTGTCCAGTCCGCTGCCCTGCAAGGTCCGCAAAGCTTCGCTCATGCGCTCCATAGACCCACAAAACATGGCCTGAATCGGATCGGCCGTGAGCGCAATTTCGATCGGCGCCACGAACTCAATGAATGCCATATTTTTCTCGAGCCAGCGCCGGATGCTTAAGCTCAGGTCATCCAGATGCTCGAGCACAAGTGCGCCCTTTACTTCTTTGTCAAAAGTGAGAACGGTGTTGCCGCGAAACTCTTGCATGGCGCAGCACAGCTCGCGGCACACCTGTCGTGGCATCAGATCACGATGAAAAGTCTCGCCCGAAAGCGAGCGTGTGACCGCTCCATTGGAACTGATCAGCCACAGGTCAAAGCCCAGTTGCTGCGCGATGGGCAGCGCGAAGGTGTGCCGCCTGCCGGTGACCAGCACAATTTCAATCCCTGCGGCATGGGCGCGCCGCAAGGCGGTGAGATCGTCCTCGGAAATTTGAAACTGCGGATTCAGTAGCGTGCCATCAATATCGGAAGCCAGCAGACGAATGCCACCAGCTTTTGCTGGGTCGTTGTTAGGTTTCGGCGCCGCGAGAGCTGTGTCCGAGGACTGCGTAATTTCAGTTGATTTCACTTCGTCTATTCTTACATGCCGGCTTGCTGTGCAGTTCTCTCCTCTCGAACCGCGATGTGCCATGTTGCGCCGAAACCCATGATATTCTGCGTCTTGCATGGGGTCGCTCTTTTTCTTCTTCGCGTCGTGGTGGGGATTTATTCTGCAGGCGATAGCCATCATTCATTTCATTCGCAGGCGCCCGGAAATTTACTGGATATTCGTAATTTTGTTTCTGGGATGGATTGGGGCGCTGGTCTACATCGCGGTCGAAATGGTGCCCGACGCCGGGTTGTTACGCGCGTCAGTTCAGGTCTTCCCGCGTCGCCGCCGCATTCACGAACTGGAGCGAGCCATCCTCGACAATCCTTCCGCGGGAAACTACGAAGAACTTGGACTTCTCTATTTAGACGATCACAAATATTCCCGTGCCCGCGCTGCCTATGATAAAGCGATCTCGGAGCGCACTGATTCGATCGATCCCTTCTATCGGCGCGGGATGGCGGAGGTCGAACTAGGCGACTTCGTAGCTGCGGTTCCTGACCTGGAGCGTGCCGTTAAGGCGGATCCCAATTATGACTTCCACCGAGCGGTGGGTCTACTGGCCCATGCCTACGCGGAGACGGGCAATGCAGAAAAGGCCGGCCTGCTCTTTCAGCAAGCCACGAAAATCTCCACCAGTTCCGAAACTTATTACAATTACGCGCTATTCCTTCACTCACAAGGCCGCAAAGACGAAGCCCGTCAATGGGCCCAGAAGATACTCGATAAGGGACCAACCATGCCCCGCTACCAGCGTCGCCGCGAGCGCCCATGGTTTCGCAAAGCCTATGGATTGCTGGCCAGGCTCGCCATATAGTCTCGCGGAAGAGATGAAATGGTCTCGCTGCAACTCCAGCAACGAAGGCGCTTGCGCTGTAACCTAGAGCTACCGCTTAAAGCCCGCCGCTGAAAGCGGCCTTTAGTCTGCACTCAAAGGGAAAACAGTCCCGGCTGTACGATATATTTGCTAGACGGAGGCCGATCATCTGCGCCGGGATGGCGAAATTGGCAGACGCAGCGGACTTAAAATCCGCAGGGGCCAAAAGCCCTGTGGGGGTTCGATTCCCCCTCCCGGCACCACGGAACTTGATGTCAAAGTTTGCTTTATCTTTCTCATGAAACCGAAGCTTGCCAACATTTTGCGAAGCGCCGTGAACGTGACGGTACTTGCTTGCACGCTGGCCGCGCCTGCGTTTGCAAGGTCGTGGCGCATTTCGAATTTTCAGGACGACATTACTGTCAAGAACGACGGCAGTGTTTTGGTGAACGAAACTATCACGGCCACGTTTATCGGCGACTACCACGGCATTTATCGCACGATTCCAATCGAGTATCCCGGGCCGAATGGGACGAACTATGAATTGTTCGTCGGCATTATCAGCGTGACGGATGGAAGCGGGCACAAGCTGAAATACGATTCGTCGACGTCGGGTGCGTATCGCGAGTTGAAGATCTATATTCCCGATGCCGACGATGCCACGCGGACCGTCGAGATCGCTTACCGGGTGCGGAATGCGACGCGGTTCTTCGATCAATATGACGAGTTTTACTGGAACGTTACGGGCAATAACTGGCCGGTGCCCATCGATCATGCCACTGCGACAGTGCATTTCCCCGCCGACGCTGCGGGGTCGCTGCGCGCCCAGGCATTCACCGGTGTGTATGGTTCGACCGAGCGCGACGCGACTGCAAAAGTGGACGGTTCGGCGGTCGCGTTCGAGACGACGAATCCTCTACCCATGCGCGGAGGGTTGACGATTGATGTCTACATTCCAAAAGGAATTCTGAAGCAGCCCAGCGGCTTCACAAAATTCTGGTGGTTTGTCGGCTCGAATCCGGTTGTGTTTTTGCCGCTGGTGACTTTGCTGGCCATGTTTACGTTGTGGTGGTCGGTGGGGCGCGATCCCGATCCGGGGGAGTCGGTTGCACCGATGTATGAGCCGCCGCCGGGAATTTCGCCGGCGGAAGCGGGCACGTTGCTCGACGACAGCATTCATCCGCGCGATATTACATCGACGATCGTCGATCTCGCGGTGCGCGGATACATCAAGATCGAACAGACCGACGATAAAGGTCTGGTTTTCCATCACAAGGATTACATTTTTCATTTGCTCAAACCGGTCGACAACACTCTCGCGCCGCATGAACACGTGATGCTGGAAAACATTTTTCCGGATGGCGATGGAAATAACAACGAGACGCAGCTTTCCAGCTTGCGCAACCGCTTCTACACCGCTGTTCCGGTCATTCGCGAAGACATCATGTCGGAACTGAAGGAAAAAGGAATTTACACCCTCGATCCGGAATCGGCGAATGGGTATAGCATTGCCGCGGCGATCGGAATTCTGATCTTCTTTGCGGCGATTCAGGTTTTAGGGTGGGCCGATTTTCTGAGTTCGGTCGCGATGGCGATTGTCAGCGTGCCGATCTCAGCCGCGATCTGGTACCTTTTTGCGCGGGTAATGACGGCGAAGACTTTGAAAGGCGCGCGCATTCACATCGCCGTGCTGGGATTTCAGGAGTTCATGAACCGGGTAGACCGTGACCGGCTGAAAACCATGCCGCCGACTACGTTCGAGAAATTTTTGCCTTACGCGATGGCGCTCGGAGTCGAGCATCACTGGGCGCAGGCGTTCGCGGGCATCGTGAAAGATCCGCCGAGTTGGTACGTAGGGCCGGGATATGCCTACGGCATGATGTTCGATCCGCTCTTATTTTCCGGCGCGATGCGTGGGATGGCTACGGACATGAATCAGGTCTTTGTTTCGGCTCCGCGCGCGAGCTCTACCGGTTCGGGATTTGGCGGTGGAGGCGGCTTCGGCGGAGGCGGAGGATTTTCCGGCGGTGGCTTCGGCGGTGGTGGTGGTGGCGCGTTCTAGCTTCCAGCAGAATGGCCCTTGGCAGTCTCGCGCGTCTGGAGCCGCGACTCGCTTCGCTTGAGCACAGTCACGCATTCGGCGTCCAGACGGCCGGGAATGTCGCGATCCATCATGCTGAACACAACTTCTGTCGGCAGGCCCTCGCGGTACGGGCGTTTTTCAGACAGCGCCTGGTAAACATCGGCCACTGCGATGATGCGCGCGGGAAGAGACATCGCATCGGCGCTCAAGCCTTCCGGATATCCGCTGCCGTCCAAGCGCTCATGATGAGCTCCGGCGACGTAGGCTAGCTCGTCGAAGCCGCGAATATTCCGCAAAATGGTCCTGGTATAGGCGGGATGCATTCGCATGATCGACCACTCCTCGACCGTTAACTTTCCCGGCTTTTCCAGAATCGAGTTGGACACGCTCAACTTCCCAATGTCGTGGAGCAAGGCGGCGCGGCGGACCAGAGTGAGGACCAACGGAGCTAGAGCCAGTTGTTCGGCGACGGCCGTAGCGGCCCTGGCCACGCCGACGGAATGATCGAAAGTATAGGGCGACTTGGCGTCGATGACCTGCGCAAACGCCTGGCAGATGCTGTCGATGCGCTCGGGCGAAGCGGGAAGCGCCACGCCTGGCTCCATCTGCAATACACGTTGGCGAGCGTCCGCGGCCCGCACTTGCTGCCACAGTTCTGGGTCCTGTTCGAGCGCTCGGGCTACGCGGACGATTTCAGGATCGAACCGCCGCCCGCTGCGTTCCACGAGGGTTTTCACCGCGAGCCGCGGGCCCTGGCGGTGGGCAAAGACCTCCATGGTCTGGCTGACGTTCATAATCCTTGCTCAGTAGCGGGATTTCGCTGCCCCGGCGGCTTTCGGGATACCCGCCTCCATTCCAATGTTCGTCCAGGCTGTGAATGGCTTCGGCCGCGGCTTCGCTCAGGCCGATGCGACGGGTGATTTCGGCGCCGCGCTCGCAGCGCGCACCGATCAGTTCGGCGTTGTTGTTACGCTGCTGCAGGGCGATTTGCACAATTCTCAGTATTCGCCGAGGCAAAGGAGCGCCAGGCAGGACGTTGCGCAGCAGAAAGCGCAATCCGGAGATTGAAGCTCTTGTCCAATCCTCGAACTTTACTTCACGCTTGGCAGCGAGTTCGTCAGCCCCCATGATCTGAAACATGCGGGCGGCATTGGTGCTGCAGCCGGAATCCTTGAGCAGCAAAGCATAATAAAGGTCGGAGCGCTGTTCCGCCGGAAGCTGCAACTCGTCGGCAATGCGCATCCCAAGGATGCAACTGCGTACGGCGTGGCCCATGGGCTGGCCCTCCGTCAGATCAAGGGCGATCGACAGGGCGGAGATTACATCCGATAAGCGAATGGTTTCCGGTTGTGGATTTGGCTTCCATGGACACTGAAGAAACGGATTGCATCGAGGGAGATTCTTGATATTCGCTTTTCCGGGAGCGCGGGGAAAGTTACCGCGGTAATTTGAGCGGGAAACCCGGCTTAAGGACGTGGCGCATACTTGGGAAATGCCTCGGTCCGCTAGTGAAAAGCGCGGGGCTTGCGGCGGCTGGCCCAACCCGTTTTTTCATCTTGAAACCCTGTCGCGACTCAGGGCCCCCACTCGTCGCGGTTTTCGACGAGGTGGGCACTCGGACCCCTACCCTTGTTCGTTTGTCATAGACAAATCGAAAGCGTCTTGCGAAATTGCGTTTGGGCCAGGCTGCGCCGGATCGGTATACTTCTTTCGCATTATTGACCCTTCCCTCCAAATCGCTAAAATCGCGGGTCATTGCTGCGCTGCTTTTTAATTCACATGTTCGAACGCGAGGTCGAGTTCTAAGATCGATCTCCAAAGGAATGTCCCGCGATAACGAAACGTTCATTGTGGAAAAGATTGGTCACAGGACTGGGCGTGATTGCTCTGGTGTGGCTGTTTGCGTGCGGCGCGCTCTACCGGATCATGCGGCAACCGCCCGAGACATTTGGCCGTTTCATGGCGAGGATACCGGGCCCGGTCGCGTTTCTCGTGCTTCCATTTGAGACCTTGTGGATGTATGCGCGGGCCGGCGCCTTGCATGTTGGGGACCCTGCACCCGACTTCTCGCTGATGAAACTCGATAAGAGCGCGTCAGTACGGCTATCCAGCCTGACGGCGACTGGGCAACCTGTGGTGCTGATCTTTGGCAGCTACACTTGACCGCCATTCCGGCGGGAGGTTCCCGCTCTTAACAAGCTGTATCAGCAATTCGGAAACAAAGTTGCCTTCCTGGTGGTGTACATCACGGAAGCGCATCCGAGCGACGTTTGGCAGATGGAAAGCAATGTAAAGGACAAAGTTATTTTTGCCAGCCCGAAAGATGAAGAAGAGCGTGGACTGGTGGCGGGCGCGTGTGTGCGAAAACTTGGCATACAGATTCCCGCAGTCATCGACGAATTCGGCAACTCGACGGAGCAAGCCTACACGGGTTGGCCTGATCGTCTCTACGCGATCGATGCCGCGGGCCGCATCGCATACAAATCCAAACCGGGGCCGTTCGGTTTCAAGTCGGAGGAACTGCGAGCCGCGCTGGCGAGATTGGTAAATTGCCGGGTTCGTGAAGATGGGCGGCTGGCCCGCGCGCGCTTTTTCACAGAGGCGCAGTCTGTTGCAGTTACGAAGCCAATTCTTCCGGGCTAGTCCGAGCGTCTGACGTATCTGTTTCCAACGGAATCGACACGGTAATCGCCGTACCATCAGCCCCGGACTGAATTTCAAAATTCCCATCCAAGTCGTTGACCCGCTCCCGCATCCCACGCAGGCCGACACCGAATTGACTTCCATCCATCTGAGATCCTTGCATTGACCCGGAGGGCATTCCGGTTCCAAAATCTCGCACACTGAATACGGCTTGATGCTCGCTAATCTGCAGGCGGACTTCAACTGCAGAGCTACCAGAGTGGCGATGCACATTCGTAAGGCTCTCTTGCAAAATACGGAACAGGGCAATCTCGACTAATTCCGGCAGCCGATCCATCCGGCCCGGCAAGTCCAGTTCCACTTTGATTCCGCTTCGTTTCGCAAATTCATCAGTAAACCAGCGGGCTGCTGAGACAAACCCAACCTCGTCTAGCAGCGGCGGATGTAGCAGACACGACAGAGTGCGAGTTTCGACTATGCTTCGTTCCACCGATTCCAATGCGGAAGACAACACTTGGCCTTTGTTTGGCGCACCTGAACGACGCAGCGATTCCAGGCTCAGCTTGATGCTCGTCAAATCCTGCCCCAAACTGTCGTGAAGATTGCGTGCAATTCTTCTGCGCTCCTCATCCTGCAAGCGCATCAGTTTGACTGACAACTGTTGAAGCTCGCCGGTGCGACGGTGCACTTCCGATTCGAGATGTTCATTTGCAAGCTTTGCGGACTTCAGGTAATGCAACGTTTGGTAGGCTGCCGCCGCGAAAGCGCCTAGATTTGTCATCACACGCAGGTCTTCAGTGTCGAAACGGTGGCTTTGGTCGTGGGCGATGACCCAGATCGTGCCGACCGCATTCCCCCCGACATAAAATGGAACTAGCAATACCTCTTCAATCCACGGGGTGACCGCCGCGAAGTAGGTGAAGTGCCGTTCGGGGTGCGTCATAAGTTGTGCAGCATTGCGGTCGAGGACTGTGCCGCAAGGACTGAATGCGCGCGGCATGCTGCCACCCACATGGGAAGCCCATATGCCTGTGAGGGCTGGCCAATAAAAACGCTCGCCGTCAGAGTCCAGTAGGCTGATTCCGCATGTCTGTGCGTGGCACAGGTTCAAGGCGGTCTCGGCGAGCTTTTGCAGAATGTCATTGGGTGAAGTGGCCATTTTTTCTGCCAGAGCAATCAAGGCGTCGTTCTCGGCCACGTGGTTGGGGGCACGGGTTCGTCGCTCGCTCAACTCAGCCGTCGAGATGATCGATTCCAGACCGGCTGTAGTCTGATTTTCAGAGTCGCTGGTAAGCATGGGAGACTCCCTGCAAATTCAGAACGTCGAAGGGTTCAGTAAAAAGGGTTCAGTAAAAGGATACGGGCACGAACGTGCCTCGCTCTTCGAAGGGACCGCTCAACGTCATTGTACTCTCGCGACGTGCTCTCGCGACGAAACCTGGGTTTTGGATAGGCTGATCTCGCGCTTATGGTCTACTCCGGCGGTTGGCGCCTCGTGCGATAGGGTTCATCGAGGCGTCGAGCGGGCTAGTGGCGACGCGATCGAGCTTAGTCATATCGGCGAAGACAATGCCCGATATAATTCCTGCATGTACACGCCTCAGGCTGGAATCTTCGCGCTGGGAACGTCCTCGCACACATATCTCGAGTTTGACATTGTGGACGCGAAGAAACGCCAGGAGTTCGCCTCTACCATCGCCGCTATCCGTGAACCACGCACCACCACTGGAGGAGTGAACTTCGTCATCGGCTTTCGGCCTGAGCTGTGGCGGAGTCTTGTTCCAGAGGACGCCCCTCCAGGCGTCGAGGGCTTTAACAACGAAATCAAGGGCACGGAAGGCTTCGTTATGCCGGCCACGCAGCACGATGCAGTGGTATGGCTTTCCGGCAGCGCTTACGACGTCATCTTCGATATGGCCCGCTCGGTGATCCATGATCTCGCAGGTCAAGCGTCGCTGGCGGAAGAAACCTCGAGTTGGTCTTACCAGCACGATCGCGATCTCACCGGCTTCATCGATGGCTCGGAAAACCCGACGCTGCTCGACGCTCCCAGCGCCGCGCTTTTTCCCGAAGGAGTTCGCGGTGCAGCCGGCTCAGTTTTGTTGCTACAGAAGTGGAAGCACAAGGCGGCTGAGTGGGAAGCTCTGCCAGTCGATCAGCAGGAGCGCATCATGGGACGCAGCAAGCCCGACAGCATCGAATTCGAAAACAAGGCAGCGGACTCGCATGTCGCTCGCACCGACCAGGACGAGTTTGGGCACATCTTTCGCCGCAACATGCCCTACGGAAAAGTAGATGACCACGGCACCATGTTCGTTGGATTCAGCGCAGACCAGAAGCGGCTTTCCAGAATGCTGGATAGCATGGCAGGCCTAATCGCTGGGACGCGCGATGCGCTCACGCGCTATACCGAGCCGTTGACCGGCTCTTATTATTTCGTGCCTTCCGTCGAAAGTCTGCGGCGATTACGCTAAGACGCGTGCAATAAAGGGTCTAGCAATCTGTGGTGCGCCCGGAGAGACTCGAACTCCCAACCCTCTGCTCCGAAGGCAGATGCTCTATCCAGTTGAGCTACGGGCGCCTGCACCGATATTCTACGGCAAAGCCATTCCTCGGCGGCAACCTTCATGAAGATTCTGGTCACCGGCAGCAGCGGACATCTCGGCGAAGCCCTCGTCCGCACCTTGCGTCAGGAACACCGTAACGTCGTGGGCCTCGACCTCAAGCCTTCCGAGTTCACCGAGCAAGTCGGCTGCATCGTCGACCGCAATTTCGTCCGGCGATGCATGAGGAACGTAGATTCTGTGATCCACACGGCGACGCTGCACAAACCGCATGTGGGCACGCACTCACGGCAGGACTTCATCGACACCAATATCACGGGAACTTTAAATCTGCTGGAAGAATCTGTTGCCGCTGGCGTCTCGGCTTTCATTTATACGAGCACCACCAGCGCCTTCGGCAGCGCGCTGACACCGCCCGCGGGCAGTCCGGCCGCATGGATTACCGAAGAAGTAAGACCTGTCCCGCGCAATATCTACGGAGTCACGAAAGTTGCCGCGGAAGATCTGTGTGAACTCTTTCATCGCAACTTCCGGCTTCCCGTCCTGATTCTTCGCACTTCGCGCTTCTTCCCGGAAGAAGACGATCGCCAGGAAATCCGCGAGGCTTACGAAGACGCCAACGTCAAAGCGAACGAATTTCTCTACCGCCGCGTCGATATCGAAGATGTGGTCAGCGCGCACCTGCTCGCGCTCGAAAAGGCGCAGCAGATTGGCTTCGCGAAGTACATCGTCAGCGCAACCACGCGGTTCAGCAAAGATGATCTCGTCGAGTTGCGAACCAACGCGCCGGAAGCATTAAAGCGCCTCTTCCCGGATTACGTGCACGAATACGCACGCCGCGGGTGGAAAATGTTTCCCGGAATCGACCGCGTCTACGTGAATGAGTTCGCGCGAAATGAACTGGGCTGGCGTCCACGCTATGACTTTCGCTACGTGCTGGAGCGACTGAAATCGGGAGAAGATCCGCGCAGCGAACTCGCCCGCGCCGTCGGTTCAAAAGGCTATCACGCGCCAGCTTCGAAGACGGACCGTATCCGGTGAAGTGACCCGCACGCAGGTGAAGCAAACATCGCATGTACGCGAGACAAATTGACAAAAACAAAAGGGGCCGGTCGCATCGGATCCGGCCCCTTCACCTCACGAGAGGTGAATCTTAGTTTTCTCCGGCGGTGAAGTTGCTGCCCCACAGGGCCTCACTGCCCCACAACGCTTCGCTTCCCCAAAGTGCTTCACTGCCCCATAGCGCCTCACTGCCCCATAATGCTTCCGAGCCCCAGAGCGCTTCGGATCCCCACAGCGCTTCGTTCCCCGCCAATTGGCTGCTGCTTGCTGCTTTTGCACCGTTCGAAACTGCCGATGTACCGGTCACGAACTGCGAAGTACCCCACACAGCCGCGTTCGACCAGGTGGATGATGTGTTCCACACCGCCGACGGATCGTCCGTCATATACACCTGGTCGCTAGTACCGTTAAATGTAGCGATCGGAGACATTGCCGTCCCTTTCGCCACAGCCGTACTGGTCAGCGCAGCCTGAAGATCGACGTATCCAGCGCCGATGGTGAACACGTCATATTGATCTGTGTAAGTAATCCCGGTGGTGGGATCGGTGGTGCTGCTGGACTGAGGAAAAGTTTTGTACGCCGTCAGCATCAATCGCGCCTTGACCTGGTCAGGAGTGAGCTTCGGACTCTGCTGCAAGAGGTCCGCGACCAC
Source organism: uncultured Acidobacteriaceae bacterium (assembly GCA_963784095.1). GTDB lineage: Bacteria > Acidobacteriota > Terriglobia > Terriglobales > Acidobacteriaceae > Sulfotelmatobacter. The sequence goes on along the minus strand of CAWAQC010000007.1, from coordinate 89,056 downwards.
TCCGCTGACAATGCCGGTAGCCATGCTCGTTCCACTAAGCTGGAAGTAAAACGGAGAAATCGCGCTGCTGCCTCCGTTGACGTAATAGCTGTATGGCACTTGATCGGCGGGATATTCGTTATATAGAGTGGAATTGGGTGCCTCAAGCGATACCAGCAAATTGCCGGGTGCAACGATGTCGGGCTTTACAACCGCATCCACGACCGTTGGACCTTTCGAGCTGTAGCTGGCGATCAGATCGTCAACGCGCGTAGGCGTACCCATCGGCTTCATGTCGCCAACCGTAATTACATAAGGATCGTTACCGGGCGAAGTGACGGTAGCGTAACCGTCCGTCGGCTGGTAGCGGCCATTGTTGCCGGCAGCTACAACCACTACGATTCCATTTTTCCAGGCCTGTTCGGCGGCCTGGCAAAGCGGATCCAGTTTGTAACTTTCGTAGATGGCGCGGCCCAGCGAAAGATTGATCACGCGAATGTTGTATCGCGACTTGAGAGAAATCGCTTCATCGATGGCGGCGATCACCAGACTGTCAGTACCGGCGCCGTTCTGATCCAGAACTCGGAGGTTGATAATACTTGCGCTCGGCGCAATTCCTTTCATTGTCTTGAAGAAGAGCGGGCCTGTAGAACTAAGCGCGTCTCCGGCGATGAGTCCGGCAACGTGTGTGCCGTGACCGAACTGATCGTTCGTATTCGAATTTCCCGGCACGAACGATTGCGAGTACACAACTCGCGAAAGAGGAAGAATTCCCGTGTACAAATCCGGATGAGGGCTCACGCCACTATCGATCAGCGCTACACCAACGCCGGCGCCCGTATAGTTTGACTGCCAGGCAAATGGCGCGTTCACCGCAACTGCGGCGTTGCTGAGTGCGGGTGAAAGCGGACGGTCCGAGCTGATATAGACGACATTCGAGTGATTCGAGAGGCTCTGGATGCCGTTGCCATCCAACACGGCAACCACACCGTTGATCAGCGGCAACTGTCCTAATATTGTGCCGCCAAGATTCACAATGTCGTTGACCAGGCAATCCACCAGTCCAAGCAGCCCGGTGCAACTCACTTGCGTTCCGGGCGCATACTGGACGATCACTTGCGCCTGCTGGTTCGCTGGATAGTCCTGCAGCTCCGGCGACAGCTTCGGATTGCTGGCATAGGCCAGAGTGGCACTGAAGATCAGCACGAGCGCTAAAAGTTTTTTCATATACCCCCAAGGACAGACGACAGACACATCCGCGCGACCCGCGGAGTTTATTGCCGCTCTTTTGCTATTTGCGTATTGCCACTCGTTCAGTTGCAGATCGAGTTCCAAAGAGGGAAACGTAAGTATTGCAAAATTAAGCAGTTAAACCACCCCGCCTCTTTTCAGCCGGGACACTCTGTCGCATTCAGTCTGGAGTGGGACAATTTGACTCGCAACTGGGCGCAGTTTTTATCTTCTGAACCCCTTCGCCTCGCTGAAATCGGCGTGGTCCTCAGCGTATGTCATTGATTTCCAAGGTAGACACGTCGGTAACCAGCCGGGTCGCTTTTGCGCGGACATTCGCCGCTGCATCGGCAAGAATTTAAGGAACTCTGCAATGCCGTTAACGCGACAAATTGGCACACGTGTCTACATCGCCGCCATGGCGCTGGCGGCGCTGAGCTGCTTCGTTCTGTCGATGTTCTATGTGCAGTTCGCACATCCGGCTAAATTCCTTTGCTACCTGGCCGCGGCACTTTTAGCGTCGGTCCTCAAAGTAACTCTGCCCGACATCGAAAGCACGATGTCGATGAACTTTCTGCTGACCCTGATTTGCATTCTGGAACTGGGCCTGCCAGAGACGCTGATCATCGGCGTTATGAAAACCCTGCTTCAGTTTTACTGGAGGCCGGCGCGGAAGCCGAAGCCGATCCAACTGGTTTTCAATTTGTCTCAGGTGACGGTATGCTGCGCGGCTGCGTACGGTAGTTTCAAACTCGTTGCAGTTCACAATTTTCATGGCGCCATTCCGCTGGGGCTGCTCGCGGCCGCGGTCACGCACTTCGTGTTCAACACGATAGCGATGTCGATCATTATCGGCCTCACGGAAGAGAAGTCGGTCCGCAAAGTTTGGACCGAGATCTACCTGTGGACCTTCCCTTATTACCTGGTGGGAGCCGCCATCGCCGGATTTATCGGCTTCGTGAGCGGGCAAGTCGGATGGCAAGCCTCATTGCTCGTGCTGCCGCCGATTTATCTGATGTACCGTTCGTCGCAGTTGTATCTCGGCAAACTGGAAGGCGAAAAAATTCATGCCCAGAAACTCTCGAAGCTTCACCTGAGAACCATCGAAGCTCTGGCGCTCGCAATTGAGGCGAAAGATCAGACTACCGGCGAGCATCTGCAGCGGGTGCGGATTTACGCCATGGAACTGGCGCGCGAGCTGCAATTGACCGAGGACGAAACCGAAGCGCTGCAGGCAGCCTCGGTGCTGCACGATATCGGCAAGCTGGCCGTGCCGGAGCACATCATCGCGAAGCCGGGAAAACTGACGCCCGAGGAGTTCGAGAAGATGAAGATTCATCCCATCGTGGGCGCCGAGATTCTGGAGCAGGTTGATTTTCCCTATCCCGTGGTTCCGATTGTGCGAGCGCACCATGAGAAGTGGGATGGCAGCGGCTATCCGTATGGGTTGAAGGGCGAAGCGATACCGATTGGCGCCCGCATACTTTCCGCCGTCGATTGCCTCGATGCACTTGCTTCTGATCGGCAATACCGGAAAGCTCTGCCGCTCGATGACGCCATGGCGAAGGTCGTCTCGGAATCGGGGATCAGCTTCGATCCGCGCGTAGTCGAAGTTCTTCAGCGCCGATACGTAGAGTTAGAGAATCTGGCGACCCAGCAACCGGTGCAAACGCCGCCGAAGTTGTCGACTGATATCAAGGTTGCGCGGGGACTGGCCCCGGATGCGGGTTTTGCCGAGTCGGAAAAGGCGAGCGAAGTGCAGTCGTCAGCTCAATCGAATGCCATCGCGGCGGTGCGGCGGGAAACGCAGGGATTGCTGGAGTTGAGAAGCAGGCTGGGATCTTTGCTAACTCTCGATGATCTTCTCGCTCTGCTTCTGGTGCGGGCGCGGCGACTGATGTCGTCCGATTCGATTGCGATTTACGCGGTGAGAAATAAGGTGTTGGTTCCGGAAGTGGTGAGCGGCGAGAATTTTCGCCTGTTCTCGTCGTTGCGGATTCCGGTCGGCGAAGGCTTGTCGGGATGGGTGGCGGAGAACGCGAAGCCGATTCTTAACGGCAATCCGTCAGTCGAGCCGGGATATCTGAACGATCCTAGCAAGTACAGCACCTTGCGCTCAGCGCTGGCGGTGCCGCTGCAGGGAGCTTCGGGAGTAGTCGCCGTGCTCGCTCTTTATCGCGTTGCGGCCGATGCATTTTCCCGTGAGGAGTTGGACCTTTTGCAGACGGCAGTGGATGGGTTGGGTCTGGCGATTGAAGGTGCGTTGCCGCGGGAGATGAAGGCCGCCCATGCGGGCGCCGGCTAAGGCTGGTGCCCCACTCAAGCCAGAGGATTTTCTATTCCATTTCGAAGCTCAAATAAGTAAAGCCGTCGGAACGTTCCACTTGCAGCACGACCGGGGCGCCGCTTTTGAGCCCATTGACAGCGCCGCGCAGGTCTTCCATTGAAGTAATTGGCTTTGTGTTCAGAGAGTGAATCACATCGCCGGTTTGGAGGCCAGTCTCGGGCGTGATGAGGTCGGCCGCGCGGCCGAGCACGATCACGCCGCTGGTAATCCGCAGAAACGAAAACTCAGTCCGCAAGCTGCTGTTCAGGTCGATGCCGAGAATCCCTAGCTTGGGGATGAGGGTTTTTTCGGGGTCGGTTGCGTCCAGCAGTTGATCCATTGGATCGTGTTCCTCGACGGCGGGAACGTAAATAGTTTTCCGCTCTTGGCCGCGCAGGATTACCAGTTTCAGCAACTCGTCGACTCGATGCAGATAAAGTGCCGCGGAAAGCTGGGGAAGAGTTTCGATGCGGCGGTCGTCCGCTCGCAGAATAATGTCCTGGATTTGAAGCCCTGCAGAAGCTGCGGGGCCGCTCGGCGTTACGTCGGCGACAATCACACCCCAGCGTTGCGCCAGATGCAACCCATCCGCCATAGCGGGAGTGATTTCCTGTGCGGCAGCGCCGATCTCCACGCGATGCACGTGGCCGTATTTTCGAAGACTCTTGTAAACAAAATCGACCACGCGCGCCGGAATGGCGAACCCCAGGCCTTCGCTGCCTCCGCCTTCGGAAAGAATGAAGGTGTTAATGCCAACGACCGAGCCGTTCATATCAGCCAGCGGTCCGCCACTATTGCCGGGATTGATCGGAGCGTCTGTCTGAATGTAGGTCATCGCTTTCTTGGGATCGGGTTGGCGCGCGACCGCGCTGACTACTCCCATGGTTACGGAGTTCTGCAAACCTTCCGGGCTGCCGATAGCGAATACCAGTTGGCCGACGCGAGGGCGCTCGGAAAGCAAAGGAAGCGTCGGGAGGTCGGTATCGTCGATCTTGAGCAGGGCGAGATCGGTTTCTTTGTGGACGCCGATCAGTTTGGCTTCGAGGATATGGCGTTTGCCCACGGGCACGTCGCGGCCGCTATCGCCGGGAATCGGCAGGGCTACGCGGATGCGCTGCGCGCCTTCGACCACGTGGGCGTTGGTCATAATATAACCGTTGGGATCGACGATGACGCCCGATCCGACTGCGTGTTGCTGCACGATGAGCGCGGTTTGCGAGCGGTCCTCTTCGTGGACAGGGATGTAGCCGGTGACCAGAATCTGAACCACGGCGGGAGAAACTTTGGCGGCCAGGTTCTCAAGCTCATCATTGAATTCAGCGAGCGCGCGCGGCGGTGAGGACTGATTCGCAGCCGGGTTTTTTCCGGCAGAGGTTCTAGCCGGGACTTGAGACATCGGCTTCTGCGGCGATGACTGCTGTGATGTCGATGGCGCCTGCGAGAGCGATGGTGCGACTGCAACCAGTAGAACAAGCAAGCATGAGGTGAGGGCGCGGAACCGGCGAACAGACTGCAGGTTATCAATAAATGAGGCGAACATGAATCACCATCTCCAACAGCGAAAGAATGCTTATCAAACGGTAGCACGCGGCACGCTTGCGATGTGAAAGCGCGTAGAAGAGCCTTACAGCCGGACTGAAGCCCGAAGGGGGAATCTAGGTTCTACCCTTAACTAACTGGTAATCAGGCTTTTATAGCGGTGCCATCCATGATATAACCTGCCCTGAGCATCATTTGTGGCTGATCGGCACATGATCCGCACATCAGGAGCGCAATTCGATGGTATTTGCCCTTTTGCAGAAAGTGAACGATCGAACCACGATAGAGGAGGCACTGTGTCCGAAGCGCGGACCGGAAAAAGATTTCCGCTGCATTTGCCGATAAAGCTTCATAACGAGAGCACAAGCGGCGACGCCAAGGGAACCACGGGCAATTTGAGCGCGGCCGGAGTTTATATTCGCGCCGACGCCTCGCTGGACATTGGTTCGCCGGTGGAATTTGAGATCACGCTGCCGCCTGACGTCACGGGAGCGCAAGAGAACGTTGTAATTCAGTGCAAGGGGCGCGTGGTGCGCAGCGATCCCACAGGCGGCACTCCGGATGGCAAAGGAGTGGCCTGCGTGATCGATTCCTATGAGTTCGTAAGGAACTCGTAGCTAAACTTTTTCTAGTTAGATTCTTGCTAGTTTGACTTTTGGTTGAAGAACGCTGATTCAGGGACCCTAATTTGGAGCGCCGATAACATGCTCAAACTGATTCTGGCCGATAATCAGGCAATCTTCCGGGCAGGCATCGCCAAGGTTCTGGCGGTGGAAGACGAGATGCGCATTGTGGCGCAGGCTCAGACGCCGGAGCAGATGTTCATGGCTCTGGATAAATTTCGGGCCGCGGTTCTGGTGGTCGCGGCGGGATTTCACGGCGACTTCGCAGCCATCGCACAGGCCGCCAACCGCGCCAAGACCCGCGTGGTTGTGCTGGCCGATACCGGCGAAAGCGCGCAGCGGCACATGGGCAATGGCGCGCATGGCGTGGTCTACCGCAACGTCACCAGCGCGGCCCTGGTCGATTGTGTCCGCAAAGTAGCGCGCGGCGAGACCTGGGTGCAGGACGTTGCCGTGCCCAGTGAACTCACCGAAAACGATATGGTGGGACTGCGCGTGCGCGATCGTCTCACCGCGAAAGAGTTGCGCATCGTCGCATTGATCGTTCAGGGGTATAAGAACAAAGAAATTGCTACACAGCTCGGCACGACCGAGCAGGTGATCAAGAATTATCTGCGCAACGTGTACGACAAGATCGGAGTTTCAGATCGGCTGGAGCTGGCGTTGTTCACCATCCACCACCGCATTCTGAATGAAGCGGCCGCAGCAACTGCGGCGGGACCGCCGCAACAGGCGCCAGCGGGAGTGATGCCCTAAAGCTCACTTAAGTCGGAAATTGCTTTTCAAAATGGCGGCCTGTGGGCCGCCTTTATTTTTAGCCGAAAGCCGAAATAGCCGTTCGACAGTCCTACACTCAGACTCATTCCACCTCGAATTCAGTAGAGCGGGTCTTGCTCGAGTTTCCGACGGAATCGACGGCGCGCAGATCGAGGCGGTACGCGCCCGGATCAAGCTGGGCCACCGGCAATTTCAGACCGAGATCAATTACCGGATTACCGGGAGTGCCTTTCGGCGTGCGATCGCCGATGTGGAACCGCTGTTGTCCGGTTTTCAAATTGAAAATGAACAGCTCGTACGCCACTTCCGGAGGATTCGGTTTTTTCAGTAATGGCTCGTAAACTTCGGCATAGATCGCCGCAGTGTCGGTCTTTTTAAAGTGGTTGGTCGCCGACGGCGAAATCTGCAAACCTTGCACCACCAGGGGGGTGCGATCTTCCAGCAAGAGGCTGTCGAGATCGGTCGAGAGATCGGCGGCGCGGCGGATCGAATTGCTGAGAACAACTCCACTGATGCTGAATTGCTGCTCGCCATAGGGATCGATCACCAGCGGAGCTTCCAGTTTTCCAAAACTCTCGTTGCCTGAGCTGAAGACGACTCTTAGGTTGTACTGGCCGGATGCGATGCCAAACTGGTTTTCATAGTGGAATGGCTGCTTCTGGAATTGCTCCACTTCTTTCTTGCCGTCGAAGTCGAGATTCACCGTGTCGCTGAAGCGCGCGGCGATCGATTGATCCGGCTTGTAGGCGATTCCAAGAATGTTGAGAGAAGCGTGCTCTTTGCCCTTAACCTTTTCAAATTTCAATGCTGAAGAGGGAATCTCGACCGCCAGGTGAACTTGCGCGGTGTTGGGCGAAGTGTAGAAGAAAGGCGCTTCCATGGAAGCGGTAACGTTGCCTTTCATCTCGCCTGCGGCGCGGGATTCAAGGTCCTTCTCAACCGGATTGCCAGCGAGAAGATCGGTGGGCCTGGTCGTGCAATACCCGCTGCGGGCGCGAACTTCAGTGCCGTGGCGTTCGACTTTCACTTTGAGGCTATGGCAACTGCCTTCGGTAAAGACTGCCGGAACATAACCGAGTAGATAGTACTGATTCTGATCTTGCGCGATGCGCTGCATGCCCCCGAGCAGATCGTTGGTGTTGAGGATGACGAATCCTCCGGTGCCGTCGGCAAGCTGATACATGACCTGCTGATTGTCGGTGGCGCTGGGAGGAAATGGGGGAACAATCTGGCGGGGCTGATTGTAGGGGTTGTATAGATTGTTGTTATATGTTCCCGCGTAACCGCCGCTTCTTCCGGTGCCGGTGGTGCCGCCACTTCCCCCGCTGCCGCTGTGACCTCCGCCGGTCCCGCCGGTACCTGTCCCGCCGCCGTGACCGCCGCTACCACCCGTGCCCCCTCCGCCGTGACCGCCACCACTACCGCCTCCACCGCCGACACCATGCTGTGCTGGATGGGGGACCGGCGCCGCAAACGCAGCGAACTTCAAGGCCGGTTGGTTATCTCGTAGGTGAAATGCCGCAGGAACCAAGAATGAAGATGTGTAGGGGATCGTGTAGGGAAACGACGGGCTTTGCAAGCGACTGTGCGGACCGCCGGGTACAGGGGCAACCAATCCGCGAACGTCAATCGGATAGATCGCAACATTCGCCTTATTGCAGGTGTCGATCGTGGCAGTAATCTCCGACTCGTATTCAGGAGTTAAGGGAAAGCCGGCGGTCAGCATGACGAGCGTCTTGCGGCCTGGAACGTTCGACATTCCTCTGGCGAGATCGCGCAGCGCGAGCAGGGCAGTGTGAACTCCGAAATCGGCTTCAGCGTTGCTCAGAGATGGCATGGCCGCCGCCGGTGGTCCGAGCGATGCCATCGTAGGCTCCGGGTTGGGAGAAACCGCGGAACCTTTTATTCCGGCCACGACTTGTTTGAGCCGATCTGCATCGGAAGTGAAGTTTTGAGTGATGGTTACGGTGCCACCGAATTCGGCGATGGCAATCAGCCGGTGGGGCCCGGCATTGGCCTCAATAAACTTGGTGGCCGCTTCACGCGCTTTGGCTTGATCGCCAAACTCCATCGTGGAATTGTCGAAGAACAAGACCATGTAACGGGGCTTGGCCGCAGGCGTCGAGCCAGTGTTTTCTTCATAAGAAAAACTGGTGATGGGCTGCTCTTTGCCGTCTTCCCAGACTTTGAAGTCTTTTTGCTCGAGGTCGCGGACGTAGTTGCCTTTCTTGTCCGTCACTACAGTGTCGACTAGAACAAGACGCGATTCCGCGTGGAAAGTGGCGGTTGAGTCTGCGGTCGATTGAGCGTACGCCAGAGTGCCGTGTGCAGTACGTTGCAAGAGGAACCAGCAACTCATCGCGCACAGGAGAGCGACAAGAAAAGGCAAGCGAGAGTTGCGCATACATCACCTCCGCGAAATGGTGAGTCCATCCAATAGAAATAACTGAGCACTAACGAATTTCTACCGTTCCGTTTTCAGCCGACATTAATTGTCCCTCGGAATCCCGTACGACCAGGCGAACCAGATAGCTTCCCGGCTTTACATCAAAGCTGCTCTTGAGCGTAATGCCGGACCCGAGTCTATGCTCTAACGTTTCATCTTTCCAGTGCATCGTGACCGTTTTTTCCAGCCCCTGGACGAAGTTGCCATTCCGATTGAATACGGCCGAGACGCAAGTGAGGACGTCATTATTGCGGCCATCAGCTTTGCGAAAGCGCATCCGTTGCACGTCAACATGGGCAAGCACGATTAACTTGGCGTCATCGTCACTGGCCTTGAAGAACTGTGTGTGTAATTCCACCGGAAGATTGTGCAGTTCATCCTGGGAATACATGGCCTCTTCGATTTCCTCGTGGGCCTGCTGGTTGGGATCGTTTGCATGTTTCGGCGCGAAGTAGCCGCGGCGTGCCTGCACGCTCAGCTTTTGCGGCATTTTCAGCGTGACCTTGAGCGGGTGAAGGCTGCCGTCGAGCTTAAGATTCTGTGGCGTGAAGGCGAGCACGTAGGAATATTCCGGAGGTTGTGCCACGCGGCGAAAGCCTTCATCGAAGTCGTTGTTGTTGTGAAAGAAAACGCCCCCGGTGCCGTCGGCTAAAACGGCAAGAAGATCGTCATTGGCCTCGGCAGCGGCGATCACGATCAATCCTTTACCCGGAGGCGGAGAAACCGCCGGCGGATTAGAGATATCGCCGAGCGTATCGATGGTGTATAGACCGCGCGCGTCGAGAGCATCGATGACCACCTGTGACCGCAGTGCGCGATCGATGATGTCGGTATACTCGAACTCCATTTGCGGAGCAATGAAGCCGGGTGAAACCAAAACAACGCTTCGCTGGCCCGGCATGTGCGAGATACCGCGGACAACTTGCTGCAAAATGGTGAGAGACACATGACTTTCCTGATCTCCAACCCCCAGCATCTCTTGGGTCTTCATGTTCACTAAACCGCTGGCTACTGTTGTCGCATTCGGCGTGCCGATGACTCCCGGGCAGGTCAGCGCCTCCTGCATTGCCACTTGCATAGCCTGAGGGTCGTGTTTGTTATAGATCAGATCGGCCTGGTAATAGCTGATGTCCGGGCAATCGCTGTTCAAGGATGAAGTCGGCCGCGGCCTGAGGCGAAAAAGAGTTGCATGCAGCTTGGTGCGATCGTCAGTAAAGTCCAGATTTGTCTGTCCTGAGGTGGTGAAAATGGCCGCGCGGTCCGTGGGGCGCAAGGTGGCGAAATGACGTTCGGCTGCTTCGCGCACGCGGGCAAGATCGCCGAATTGAAGATGTATGTCGTCGAAGAGATAAGCAATGAAGCGTTCCGGGATGGCGGTCGTGTTTGCGGTGGTCGAAGGCTCTCCGGGAGTCGAGCTTTCGTCCGAAGTTTGCCGCGCCCTGGCCGCGAGATCGCCGGGCCGTTCGACTTCAAATTGTGTTATGACCTGTGACTTGCCCTTGTCGAAGACCTGAAAATCATCCTTACGAAGGTTGCCGATGGCATGTCCCTTGGCGTCGCGAACCACAGCGCGGACCACGACCAGCTTGACGTTGACCTTAAACGTGGCAGGTTGGTCCTGAGCCGTAATTTCGGCTGAACTCGGCTTATTTTGAGTCTGCGAAGTAGCGGACACGGGAGCCGGCGAAGAACCGCTTTGGGGGAACGCCCGGAGACTGGCGAACAACAGCAGCAATCCGCATAGCCAACGCGAAAATGAATGCCGTCTGCGGATCTGTCGCAGTGGATTAAGCGAGGAAGAGATCGTCTTGAACGCTCGAAGACTCTTCATAGGACACACGAACCGATTCGCGAGGGAAGCAGGGGAACTTTAGTGGAAGCGTGAGCGAAGTTAGCCGCTTTCGAACCAAAGAATTACCGGCACATTGTACACCGAAGGTCCACTATCGGCTTTAGCCGAGGCCCCCTTCAACTTGGTATCAGCGCGGCTAATCAAGATTGAGTTGCTGGCCGATAAGAATTTGTGGGAGTCGAAGACTCGACTCGAGCATGAAACCTCGGTTACTTAAGGTGCATAACATCCAGTAAGAGTTTGCGGGTCTCAATAGAGAACGAACAGAGAGAACCACAGCTATGAGTGATGCCGAGATTGTCAAAGATTTTCTGGTCGAGAGCTACGAAAACCTGGACCGGCTGGATCGCGATTTAGTGGAACTTGAGAAGAAGCCTCAGGATCACGAAGCCCTGGCCGGAGTGTTTCGCACCATTCACACGATCAAAGGAACCTGCGGGTTCCTGGGTTTCGGCAAGTTGGAGAAAGTTGCCCACGTAGGGGAGAACCTGCTCAGCCGGTTGCGGGACGGGCATCTGCTGTTGAATCCGGAGATTACGACCGCGCTGCTGGGCATGGTGGATGCGGTGCGGCAAATGCTGAAAGAAATCGAAACCACGGGCGCGGATGGCGACGTTGATTACGGCGAATTGAGAGAAGAACTGACTAGGTTGCTGGAGCCGGCGGGCCGAGATGAAGAAGATGAAGGCCGCCCCGGCAAAGAAAGCCGAGAAGGCTGATCTGGCGCTTCTAGCCGATGAGGCACCTGAGCAGCCAGCGGGAAATGCGGAAGTTCAATCCGGAACCCAATCCGGAACAAAGAATCAGGGCAGCGAGCCGGTTCGCTCGGTTACGCGGCTGAATGAAAGGGGAGGAGTTCGGGCGGCGGAAGAATCGGAGGGTACGAGAAACTTTCAAGCCGCGGGAGGGCAAGCCAGCGCTTCGGAGAGCACAATTCGCGTGCACGTTGGGCTGCTCGATAAAGTGATGACGCTGGTAGGGGAACTGGTGTTGGCCCGCAACCAGGTGTTGCAGTATACCGGGCGCGTGCAGGATGCCGGGTTTCTTGCGGCCTCGCAGCGGCTAAACCTGATTACCACCGAGCTGCAGGAAGGAATCATGAAGACGCGCATGCAGCCCATCGGGAACATTTGGGGACAGTTCCCTCGCACCGTCCGGGACGTGGCGCTGGGTTGCGGCAAGCAGGTCAAGATCGAGATGGAGGGCAAAGAAACCGAGCTGGACAAAACCATCATTGAGGCGATCAAAGATCCTCTGACCCACCTGGTCCGCAACTCGGTGGACCATGGCATCGAACTTCCTGAGGATCGCGTGAAGAAAGGTAAAGATGCCACAGGCCGGCTGGTGCTGCGGGCGTTCCATGAAGGCGGCCAGGTGAATATTGAAATCAGTGACGATGGCGGGGGACTGAATGCCGACCGCATTCGAAAAAAAGCAGTGGAACGAGCCGTCATCAGCGCCGAGCAAGTGGCGCGGATGAGCGAACAGGAGATTTTCAATTTGATCTTCCTTCCCGGATTCTCCACCGCGGAAAAAATAACCAACGTATCGGGCCGCGGTGTGGGGATGGACGTGGTGAAGACAAATGTCGAACGCATTGGCGGAAGCGTAGGCGTGCAGTCGACGGCGGGGAAGGGAACTACCGTCAGGGTGAAGATTCCTCTGACTCTGGCAATTGTTCCCGCGCTGGTCGTGACATGTGCCGGAGAAAGGTATGCGATTCCGCAGCTCAGCCTGGTTGAACTGGTGCGACTCGAAGGCGAGAAGTCGAGCCGTTCAGTGGAGTGGGTGCATGGCGCTCCGGTGTACCGGTTGCGCGGACGCCTGCTGCCGCTGCTGTATTTGGACCGCGAACTCGGCGTGGCGGCGGAATCGAATGGCGCAGCCGAGCAGTCGGGTGTGGTCAACATCGTCGTGTTACAGGCCGACGAGCGGCAGTTCGGATTGGTGGTGGACCAGATCAATGATACCGAGGAGATTGTGGTCAAGCCGCTGCGCAAGCAGTTGAAAGGAATTAAAACGTTTGCGGGATCGACCATCATGGGCGATGGCAAAGTGGCGCTGATTCTCGATGTGCTGGGGCTGGCGCAGCGTGCGAGCGTAGTCAATCAAAGCCGCGAGCGGCCCGCGGCGGAAAAAACAACCGAGGCTGCACATGAGGCGGCGGAGAAGCAAACGTTCCTGCTGTTTGCCGGCCCCGGCGATTCGCGCATGGCGATTCCGCTCAGCACGCTGGCGCGGTTGGAAGAGTTCCCGGTAGCGCAAGTGGAAATGTCCGGCAGCCAGTGGGTCACACAGTATCGCGGGCAGATCCTGCCCTTGATTCGGCTCGGCTTGCTGATGGAAGAACGCCGGGCCAGACTGCGCGCTCTGCAAGGCTCGCTGCCAGCCACAGACTCAGGGCCGATTCAAGTATTGGTATTGAATCATGAAGGGCGATCCTACGGATTGGTGGTAGAACAGATTCTCGATATCGTGCAGGACCGGGCGGAAGTGAAATCGGCGGCGACGCGGGAATCTGTGCTCTATTCGGTGGTCATCGCGGAGCGGGTCACGGAGTTGCTCGATATCGCGTCGATCGTGCGTAGAGCGGACTTAAACACTCCCACAGCGAATGCGGTACGAGCCGGAGGCGCGAACTGAGCCATGGCCAGAACTTCACAATTTTGCACGTTCTATTTGGATAAGCTGCTGTTCGGAGTGGAGTTGAAAGGTGTACAGGAGGTCATTCGGTCTTTAGAAATGACCCGGCTTCCCCTGGCTCCGGCGGTGGTGAGCGGGCTGATGAATCTGCGAGGCCAGATCGTTACTGCGGTGGATCTGCGCCGCCGGCTCAATCTGGAGGCTGCGGCGCCGGATGCGCGGCCCATGAACGTGGTGGTCCGCTCGGAAGATGGAGCCGTCAGCCTGCTGGTGGATGAAATCGGCGACGTAGTCGAAGTCGAAGAAAGCAGCTTTGAAACCCCTCCGGAAACCTTGCGTGGGTCGGTCAGAACGATGATTTTGGGAGTTCACAAACTCAACGACCGGCTGCTGCACGTGCTGGATATCGAGAAGGCTTGCGAGATGGCTGACATCGCCGAGAGCATGCCGACCAGGTCGCATTCCGCATAGATGAGATCATTCTGTTAGCAGGTTTCCCCTGCACCGAATTTCCCTGGCAGACTTTCCTTGACAGAGCACTGGCCAAAGTGGTCGCGATAGTCGACTCGATTACGATCCGCCGGTGACTTCGCGTGCCCAGTGCAGGGCCTGCCAGTGGGCCTCAGCCACATCGGCTTCCGCCAGGTGAAGCTGGCTGCTGAGGTCGCTGACCGCCTGCCACTCGCCGGATTCCTGGGCCAGCATCAGCTGATAAAAAGGCCGCAAACGGCCGGCTTTTCCTAGCAGCACGGTTTTGCTTTCCTGGTCGATCGGGATATTGTCGAGCACCTGCTGCATGGGGATTTCAAGGATCGTGTCCATCATGGAAAGCATTCCCATGAGAAACAAGTCAGAATCTCCATGCTGAATCTTGGGGGAGAGCAATTCGCAAAAGCGGGCGCGTACCAGGGCAGAGAGCAGCAGGTCGGTAGTTTTTCCCTGGCCGGCGCCGAGAGTGGCGACCAGGCGAATCCAGCGCCGAACTTCGCGTTCCCCGAGAATCGATAGTGCGTGGCGGACGGAGTGAATTTCGGAGGCAAATCCGAAGGCCGCGGAATTGAGATAGCGCAGCAGGCGATAGCACAAGGAGGCTTCGCTTTTGACCAGATTCTCGAGCACGCGCACGTTCAATTCCGGCTCGGAAACTGCTTTGAGCATACGCAGGTAATTGACCCGATTTGCTGGAATCTCGTGGGCCGTCAGCACTTCCGGACGGCGGAAGAAATATCCCTGGAAGTAGACAAAGCCGGCTTGCTTGGCGGCCAGGAACTCTTCGCGGGTTTCCACTTTTTCCGCCAGCATGCGGCACCGCCATGGACCATACTGCTTCACCATAGCCGCGGCATCGGAGGCGGAGGTGGCGCGCAGATCCACTTTGATAATGTCGGCGAGATCGGTCAGCCGCTGGCGCGGATCGTTCACCGCAAAGTCATCGAGCGCGATCATGTAACCCGCCGCTTTCATGCGCTGGCAGGCAGCGACCACCAACTCGTCAGCGGGAACGGTTTCCAGCACTTCGATCACGACCTGAGCGGAAGGCAACAGGGTGATGTAGTCCTTGAGCAGAATGTCGCGGGTGCAGTTGATGAACGCGCGGTGGCCGTCGCATAGAACATCGAGGCCCATCAGCATTGAAGTATTCAGAGTGCTGCGGGAGGCAGAGTCGACATCGGGATTGCAAAAGAAATCCTCGACGCCATTGCGGAACAGCAACTCGTAACCGAAGACTTTTTCGTCGGAGGTCAGAATGGTCTGCCTGGCGACAAACTGCTTTCCCGGCTTATACGCCGGTTTGCCTTGATCGGGGCGGAGAGCGGAGGACGGACTGGTCACTTGAGCCTTATCGGCATGAAGGCCCGCCGGGATTACCGGGTGCGCCTGGGGGCACTTCAGGGGTTCGAGCTGGCGATGAGCTTTGCGTTAAAGACCTGGCTTCTGATGCCGATAAAAAATATTACGAAGGTGTGCGGCGCGGGTTGCGGTCAAGCGCGCGCTGGCGACTTCTGCGGCACCGGGGGAAGATTAAATGAAGCTTACACTCGCAAAGAAGCTTGGATTGGGCTTTGGAGCCATCCTCGCCCTCATGGTCTTTTAGCTCGATGATGAGCTACTTAAAGTCGGCCAGCATCAAAGCGAGCCAGGACATTACGTTCGAAGTGCGTTACCCAACGCTTGCAATCTGCAAAGACTTGCAGCGGGATCTAAACCAGACGCAGAGCAAGGGCCGGCAGGCCACCCTGGCTGGGACCGAGCCGGCCAGGCGAGATGCGGCAAGGAAACTGTTCAATGGCACATGGGACGATATTGGGAAAGACGTTGCCCAGCTCGATGAGCTAGCGCCCAAATGGGCCGCGCAAGAGGACCGTGACCGTCTGGCAGCGATAAAGCCGCACCTTACCGAGCTAAGGGCGGCGCAGGAAGCTGCCATGGACCATGCCGCCAACGGCGAGAAAGACGCGGTCGCTGCAGGCGGCAATGAATTTGCCGACAAGGCTACTCCGGCGAATGAGGCCATTAAAGTTTCCCTCGGCGGCCTGGCCGACTCCTTTGCTGGGCTCATTGCCCAGAACAAGGAAGATTTGCATGCCGAGAACCGCTCGCTTACGGCGACCATGTCCGTGACCACTTTTCTGGCGCTCGGAATTGGCATTTTCGTGGCCATTTTCCTGAGCCGAGCCATTTCCGGCGCAACGCAGTCGATCCTGCTCCAGGCAGAAGCGGTCGCGGATGGCGATTTGACCCGCGAAGACCTGAAAGTGCGCAGCCGGGACGAACTCGGCGATCTGACGCTGGCAATTAATAAGATGAGTGGCAGCCTCAAGAGCATGATCATGGCGATCACGGAAAATTCCCTGCACGTGGCCAGCGCGAGCGAAGAACTCTCGAACACCAGCCAGCAGATTTCTGCAAATTCAGAGGAGACTTCGGCGCAGGCGAAGGTAGTGTCCGATTCGGCGCAGCAGGTAAGCCAGAATCTGCAGACAGTGGCAACCGGCGCGGAAGAAATGGGTGTGAGCATTCGCGAGATCGCCAAGAATGCGACGGAAGCGGCGCGGGTGGCGACTTCGGCAGTGAAGGTGGCGGAAACGACGACGGCAACTGTGTCGAAGCTGGGAGACTCCTCGAACGAGATTGGGCAAGTGGTCAAAGTCATTACCTCGATTGCGCAGCAAACGAATTTGCTGGCTCTGAATGCGACGATTGAAGCGGCGCGAGCCGGGGAAGCGGGCAAAGGATTTGCGGTTGTGGCGAACGAGGTGAAGGAACTGGCGAAGGAAACAGCCAAAGCGACGGAAGACATCAGTCGGAAGATTGAGGCGATCCAGACGGACACGAAGGCGGCGGTAGAAGCGATTGCGTCGATCAGCGAAGTGATCAATCAAGTGAACGGTATCTCGACGACGATAGCGACGGCGGTGGAGGAGCAGAATGCGACCACCAACGAGATGGCGCGGAATGTGAGTGAAGCGGCCCACAGCAGCGGAGAGATTACGAGCAATATTAACGGCGTGGCACAGGCGGCGGAGAGCACATCGCAGGGAGCCGGAGACACACAGAAGGCAGCGCAGCAGTTGGTGGAGACTTCGGCGGAGCTAAGACGATTGGTCGAACAATTCAAGATCAATGCCGGGCACGGTGGGATGCATGCGGCATCGCATGCGCCGAGGAGCCACGCAGCGGTAGCAGGAGCATAGCTCGGAAGATCGAGAGCTTTTGGCAGCGCCCGCGGTGCTTAGGGCCCATGTGTCTTGTCCAGGTTCGCCTGATCTCGGGGAGAAAAATGAAGCTGACACTCGGAAAGAAGATGGGGCTAAGTTTTGGGGCGATCCTGAGCTTGATGGTCGCCGGGGCGGTGATCAATTACGTGGCCTCTGCCGCCATCACGCGCATGCAGGACACCACCGTCGAAATGCGATTTCCCGCGCTCGAGACCGCGAGAAAGCTGCAGCGCGATCTGAACTATACCCAGGTGAAAGGGCGGCAGGCGATTCTGGCCGGAACCGAACCCGCGCGCTGGAAGGAAGCGAAGGATGCATTCGACAAAGCGTGGGGAAGTATCGGAAAAGACGTTGCCGTACTCGATGAATTGGCGCCGGCCTGGCCCGAAGAGAATCGGGAGCAGCTACGGGACATCAAGCAGCATCTGCCGTTCCTGCTCACGACGGAAAAATCCTGCGTCGAGCATGCGGCCAACGGCGGCCCAGATGGGGTGATACGGGCGGGCAACGAAAATGCGGACCTCGTTACCCCGGCGAATATCGCCGTCAAGAAAAGCCTCGACGCACTGGCAGAGTCCCTGGTGATTCTGCTGAACAAGAACAAGGAAGAGCTGCACGCCAAGAACCGCTCGCTCAGCCTGGCGATGTCGATCACCTCCGGGACAGCCCTGTGTGCGGGAATTTTCCTGGCCCTCTATCTGGGCCGCTATGTCTCTGGGGCGACGCGCTCGGTGCTGGCGCAGGCGGAAGCGATCGCGGCGGGCGACCTGACGGGCGAAGAGCTGAAGATAGGAAGTGAGGATGAGTTGGGAGACCTTACTCGGGAGATCAACAAGATGAGCGCGAGCCTGAAGAGCATGATTCTGGCGATCACGGAAAATTTTGTCCAGGTAGCCAAGGCGAGCGAGGAATTGTCGAACACCAGCCAGCAAATCTCTGCAAACTCCGAAGAGACGTCGGCGCAAGCGAAGGTGGTATCCGATTCAGCGCAGCAGGTAAGCCAGAATCTGCAGACAGTGGCAACCGGCGCGGAAGAAATGGGCGTGAGCATCCGCGAGATCGCCAAGAATGCGACGGAGGCGGCGCGGGTGGCGACTTCGGCAGTGAAGGTGGCGGAAACGACGACGGCAACTGTGTCGAAGCTGGGAGACTCCTCGAACGAGATTGGGCAAGTGGTCAAAGTCATTACCTCGATTGCGCAGCAAACGAATTTGCTGGCTCTGAATGCGACGATTGAAGCGGCGCGAGCCGGGGAAGCGGGCAAAGGATTTGCGGTTGTGGCGAACGAGGTGAAGGAACTGGCGAAGGAAACAGCCAAAGCGACGGAAGACATCAGCCGGAAGATTGAAGCGATTCAGACAGACACGAAAGCGGCGGTGGAGGCGATTGCCTCGATCAGCGAGGTGATCAATCAGGTAAATGGCATCTCGACCACGATAGCGACGGCGGTGGAGGAGCAGAACGCGACCACGAACGAGATGTCACGGAATGTGAGCGAGGCGGCGCATAGTAGCGGAGAGATTACGAGCAATATTAACGGCGTGGCGCAGGCGGCGGAGAGCACGTCACGGGGAGCAGTGGATACGCAGAAAGCGGCGCAGCAGCTAGTGGAGACTTCGGCAGAGCTGCGGCGACTGGTCGAGCAGTTCAAGATCAACGCAGGCGAAAGCAGCCTCGGACGCGGAAGGGTTTCGATCCCGGCGCAGAGCAAAGCCGCTTATGTGGGTTCGTGATGTTTCGACGGACGGGAAAAAAACCTGGCAGAGGATCGAGGCATCGCATATGAAGTTGACGATCAAGCACCGTCTGTACGGGCTGGCAGCTACTGCACTGATCGCAGTAGCCAGCGTAAGCGCATCCGGCTATTGGGGTATCACTGCCGTTCAAAAGACGACCACGCAAGTCGCTGGTATCGGCATGGCGATCCGCAACCATATCGAGGCCGGCATGTACAACGACATGACCAGCGAAGATATCGAGGCGATGTGCACCAAAAAAGGCTCGGATCAGCAGGATGCGGTGACGAACTGGATCACTCACTCCAAATTGCTCGCGGATCGTGACAGTGCTGCCCGGGCGGCGGTGACGGATCCCGCGTTGCAGACAACGCTCGACGCAGAAGCCCGCACGGTGCGTGAGTATCGGAGCGCAGGAGATGCGCTCTCGCAATCTGTGGCAACCGACGCGAATGCAGCCAAAGCCGCCGCCGGGCGAGCCCTCGAACTTTACAGCCAACTGCAGCAACAGATCCAGGATGGCAACGATCAACTGGAAGCCGGTGCGAAGCAGGCCGAACTGAGCGCCGGCAAGAAAGGCGCGCGCGCCAGCCGAATCACGTTTGCCATATGCGGGCTTTCGCTCTTGATCCTGATGGCCGGCAGTTTTGTCCTGGTGAGAACAATCTCGCACTCACTGAATCGATTGACTCTGATGATTCAGGATATCGCGCAAGGTGAGGGCGACGTTACCAAGCGGCTGGTCATAGCCGGAGCTTTCGCTAACGACGAACTAGGTGAAGTTAGCCACCTCTTCAACCTTTTCATGGACAAACTGCAAGACCTATTGCGGGGAGTCGTAGGCCACACCCACAAGCTGGCAGAGGCCAGCCAGCAACTGCTCGAAGCCAACC
This sequence comes from uncultured Acidobacteriaceae bacterium, assembly GCA_963784095.1. GTDB lineage: Bacteria > Acidobacteriota > Terriglobia > Terriglobales > Acidobacteriaceae > Sulfotelmatobacter. The sequence goes on along the minus strand of CAWAQC010000007.1, from coordinate 69,293 downwards.
GTGAGATCACCACCAACTCGGGAGAAACCGCGGCCCAGGCCGACGCGGCTTCGAGGGTCACGCTGCAAGTCAGCCAGAACCTGCAAAGCCTCTCGACCGGAGCGGGAGAGATGACCTCGACCATTCAGAACATTGCGACCAACACGACAGAGGCCGCGAAAGTGGCTTCCACTGCGGTGAGCGCGGCGCAAGCCGCCAACACCACCGTCGCCAAGCTGGGACAGTCGGGCGTGGAGATTGGTGTCGTCATCAAGGTGATCACCTCGATCGCGCAGCAGACGAATCTGCTGGCTTTAAACGCAACCATTGAAGCGGCCCGCGCCGGAGAAGCCGGCAAGGGGTTTGCCGTCGTTGCCAACGAAGTAAAAGAGCTCGCCAAGCAAACGGCGAAGGCAACAGAAGACATTAGCCACAAAATCACCGCCATCCAGGCCGACACCAAGGGAGCAGCGGCGGCGATTGAAAGCGTCAGTGGCGTGATTCACGAGATCAACAACATTTCCGCAACCATTGCGGCTGCGGTCGAGGAGCAGAGCGCGACTACAACGGAGATGACGCGGAACGCCAGCGAAGCGGCCAACGGAGCGGCCGACATTTCCGCCAATATCGGGCGAGTGGCGCAGGCCGCCAACGGTACTTCGGCGCGCGCGCAAGATTCGGAGAGAGCGGCGCAGGAATTGGCCACCATCGCGGACGAATTGAGCAAATTGATGGCGCAGTTCAAGATCGAGCGCCGCGATCCGCGAATCCCGGTGTCGCTGCCGGTGCGGCTGACGGCAACCGATGCCGGCGGAGTTGCTCTCGATCAGGAAGTGATCACCATTAATGTCAGCCGGCACGGTGCTCTGCTGAAGGGGGTCCGGGGAAAGGTCCGGTTAGGAAGCACAATGTCTCTCAGCCGCCAGGGGAAGCGGGAGAAGTTTCAGGTCGAGTGGGTGGGCGAAGAACATACCGCCGATGCCGGTCGGATCGGGGTCTCTGCAGTCGATCGCTCAACTTGCTTTTGGGACGACGTGGTTGATGCGCACTCAGGCGGCCCGGCCGGCGCCGAGGAAAATTATTCAGGTGTAGTTCGGGCGAAAGCGAAGGCTCAGGGAGCTTAGTGGAACCGAGCCGCATGCACCCGATGTATCCGGAATTGGCGAGTCGATGGTAGCACGTGCAGGAAATTAAACTTCTTCGGTTCTCGCACGAAAACAATATTGAAAATCTTTCCCAGTAAGAATGGCGGTTCATTTTCCGAACTTCGAGCTAGCTGTTATTTGATCAACCTGCGGCCCTTTTTCATCTTTTCCTATTCCTCCGTGCCTCCCATAGTTCCAGGTAACTAATGTTCCCCTGAAAATTGCCGAAATACTGGGTGGTTGGCAATTCGGTTTGCAGATCGAACTGGGGAAACATGAGAAACATCTTTTCGTCTTCCTTCCGCAGAAAATTTAGGTGCGTAGTCCTGGCATGGACAACTTCGCTTGCGATGTCCGCCTATGCACAACAAGCCTCCAGCGCAGCGCCGAGTCAGGAAGAGTTGAACAGGCAGTTGCTGCAGCGCATTGAGGAATTGGAAACCCAGGTGAAACAGCTGCAGGGGAAACAGGCGGAGCCCGCGGTGACGGCGGCCCCGGTTCCGGTTCCCGCGCCTTCGCCGGTACCCGAGCCCGAGATGCCAACGGTCAACGAGGTCGCGCCGCGGCTGCATCTCATCGTCTTCGGAGACGTAGGAGCGCAAGGTTACAACCGTAATCCGGACACGTTCCTTTTTGGTTCGCTCGATTTGTTCATGACCGCCCGCCTCGCGGATAAGGCTTCGGTATTGGGAGAAGTGCTGTTCACGGCAGAAAACGACAATAGCATTTCGCTGGACGTCGAAAGACTGCTGTTCACGTGGCGGCAGAACGAGTACTTGAAGGCATCCATTGGGCGCTATCACACCTGGGTGGGTTACTACAACAGCGCGTTCAACTACGGGGAGTTCCTGGAGACTAGCACCGACCGCCCCTTCATTTATTCCTTCGACGATCAAGGGGGTGTTTTGCCCATGCAGGATGTTGGCGTCAACTTCACCGGCAAAATTCCCTCTGGAAAGATGGGGCTGAACTGGGTGCTGGAACTCGGAAATGGAGAAGCCTGGGGGACGAATGTCGAGCCTGCGCAGAATAACCAGGACGCGAATAACAGCAAGGCGATCAACGGCGGTCTATTCATGCGGCCGGAAAAGTTTTCCGGGCTGCAGCTGGGATTTTCCGTGCGCCATGACAACCTTTCAACTCCCGGCCCTCCAGCGGTCCACGAGACGATTGCCACGACCCACGTGGTATTCATTAACGGCAAATACGAGATCCTCAACGAGGCCGCGCTGATCAAGCATGTGGAGCCGAGCGGCCCGGTTTTCACCACGAACGGCGGCTATACGCAGTGGTCGCGCGCCTTCGGCCGGTACCGTCCGTATTTCCGGTACCAGTACTTCAACGCTCCCAATAACGATCCGGTTTATATGTTTGCCAGCTCGAACGACTATGCGCCAGCGTACGTCACCGGATTCGTGGCGAGGCTCAACGGGCCGTCGGTTGGAATTCGCTGGGACTTCACGGAACATTCGGCGCTCAAGTTCCAGTACGACCGAATCTCGGAGAGGGATTTGCCGACCACAAATGGACTGACCACTCAGGTCGCATTCACCTTCTAAGGGAGACCGCCATGAAAAACAATAACAGCGTTGCAGTCGTGCTTTGCGGGGTCACGTTTCTGGCTGTTGCTTTGGCAGCTTTTTGGATGATGGTCTCAGTCCATCCCGTGGAGGCGGCCGGCGACCCGATCGTAGTGATCGTGAATGTGGCAAATCCCGTTTCCAACCTGACCATCAGCGACCTGAAAAAATTGTTCCTGTCCGATCGCAGCCGCTGGGACACCGGAAAAGCGGTCGCGCCCGTGATGGTTGGGCCGGGGGCGCCCGAGCGTACCGCGTTTCTCAAGATTGTCTGCGGCATGAATGATGAAGCCTTCAGCAAGTATTTTCTGCAGGCGGCGTTCACCGGAAGTTCGGCAACTCCTCCTAAGGCAGTAGGTAGCGCGCAAGATGTGAAGAGCGTGGTCGCGGGCTCGCCGGGCGCCATCGGCTTCGTAAAGGCCCAGGACTTTCATGGCGACGGCAGCGACGGCGGAGTCAAGTCTGTAAAGGTCGATGGCGCATCCGCTGCCGATGCCGGTTACAAGCTCAAGATGTAACCTGACCGACGGCTGCTAAGAAGTTAGAGATAGCAATATGCAATTGACAATCAAGACGAAATTATCCGGCTTGACCATCAGCAGCTTGATGTTCGTGGCGGCCGTGAGCGCGACCGGCTACTGGGGCATCACATCGGTTTACCAAACCTCTGTTGAAGTGGCGGCTACCGGCTCGGCAATTCGGAACCACATTGAAGCGGGAGAATATAACGACCTTACCCGCGCCGACACGTCCGCAGTGTTCACGGCAAAAGGCGATGAGCAACAAAATAAGGCGGACGACTATGCCCAATCGAGCAAACTACTGGAAGAGCGCCTCGATGCTGCGCGCAAGTTTGCATCTGACCCGACCAGCCGGGCGATGCTGGATGACGAAAAGCAACTGAGCGTCCAGTACATCGCGGCGGGCAGCGCACTGATCGACGCGATCATGCACAACCCCAGCGCAGCCCCCGGCTTGCTGGGCCCTTACTTGCAGCTCTATAAGGACCTTCAGGGCAAGATCGAGGAGACCAGCGACCAACTGAGTAAGGGTGCGAAAGAGGCCGAACTTAGCGCGGCAAAGAAAGTGTCCCGAGCCACGCACGCCACGTTTGTGATTTGTGGGATATCGCTTCTCATGCTGTTCCTGGGCAACTTCACCCTGGGGCGGGCGATCTCTGGGTCACTCAGCCGCTTGACCCATATGATTCAGGATATTGCCGAGGGCGAGGGCGATGTGAGCAAGCGTCTGGAAGCGGCTGGCGGCTTCGGCAAAGACGAACTGGGCGAAGTCAGCCGCCTGTTCAATCTATTCATGGATAAACTGCAGGAAATCCTGCGGGGAGTCATGGCCCATACCCATAAACTGTCGACCGCCAGCCAGGAAGTGCTGGAAGCTAACCAGCAGATTACGACTAATTCCGGGGAAACTGCGGTCCAGGCGAACGCCGTTTCCCGCGCCACGCAGCAAGTCAGCCAGAATTTGCAGAGCCTTTCTGTCGGCGCGGGGGAGATGACGTCGACCATTCAGAGCATCGCCGCCAACGCCAACGAAGCCGCCAAAGTTGCCTCCACTGCCGTCAAAGCTGCCCAGGCCGCCGACGCCACCGTGACGAAGCTGGGCCAGTCCAGCGCCGAGATCGGCCTGGTCATCAAGGTGATTACTTCGATCGCGCAGCAGACCAACTTGCTGGCCCTGAATGCCACCATCGAAGCCGCCCGGGCGGGAGAAGCCGGCAAGGGCTTTGCGGTGGTCGCCAACGAAGTGAAAGAGCTTGCCAAGCAGACGGCCAAAGCTACCGAAGACATCAGTCACAAAATCACTGCGATTCAGGCAGACACCAAGAGCGCCGCGGCGGCGATCGGAACGGTCAGCGGCGTCATCAACAAGATTAACGATATTTCCTCAACCATCGCGGCTGCGGTCGAGGAGCAAAGCGCCACGACCAATGAGATGACGCGCAACGCCGGCGAAGCGGCCGGCGGGGCGGGCAACATCTCGGCCAGCATCGGGGGAGTAGCGGACGCGGCCAACGCCACTTCGGCGCGAGCCCAAGATTCAGAAAAAGCGGCGCAGGAAATGGCCTCCATTGCCGCCGAGATGAGCATCCTCATGCGGCAGTTCAAAATCGAGCGCCGCGACCCGCGAATTGCCGTGGCTTTGCCCGTCCACCTGAGCCTAACGGATGCTCGAGGAGCAGCCATTGAGGAAGATGTAATGACCGTCAATGTCAGCCGGCGAGGCGCTCTGCTGAAAGGGGTTCGCGGAGAGCTTTCCATGGGCGGCAAAGTCATTCTGGCGCGGCTCAATCGACGGGAAGAATTTCAAGTCCAGTGGGTGGGAGAAGCGAATTCTGGCGATTCGGGGCAAATCGGCGTTTCCTCGCTTAACTCCAACTCGTCTTTTTGGGACGATGTAGCTGGAATATCTGGGAGTGGCGGATTGGGTGCAGATGGCAAGCATTCATGGGAAGAAACTTCCGTGAAGCCAAAGGCAAGAGCACACAGCGCATAAAGAGCACGGCGCCAGGCTGCGGGGCTAAATCGGCAATGACTCGAATACGCATTCTCGTGGTGGATGATTCGGTCGTGATCCGCAAGGTACTCTCTAGCACCCTGGCGGAGGATCACGAACTGGAAGTCGTGGGCACGGCAAGCGATGGCCGCCTGGGTTTGGCGAAGATCGCGCAGCTTCACCCAGACTTGGTGACGCTCGATGTCGAGATGCCGGTGATGAACGGGCTGGAGACGCTTGCTGAATTGCGCAAGCTCTATCCCAAGCTGCCGGTGGTGATGTTCAGTACCCTGACGGAGCACGGGGCAGCGGCGACGCTGGATGCATTGTCGCTGGGAGCATCCGATTACGCCACGAAGCCGAGTAATAGCAGCGGTGGCGCGGCGCTGGCGGTCGAGATGATACGAGCTGAGCTGATCCCGAAGATTAAGGCACTTTGCGGCGGGAGATTGGCGAAGCTTTCTCTGCCTCCGCCGCGCCCGCTGGTGAAGGTGCCCCGGCCGGCGCATCGGCGCATTGAGATCGTGACCATCGGGACTTCTACTGGTGGACCGAATGCATTGGCAGAAGTGTTGCCTCGCATTCCCAGGGAGTTTCCGGTCCCGATCGTGCTGGTGCAACACATGCCGCCGATTTTTACCCGGCTGTTGGCGGAACGGCTGGCTGCGCAGTGCGCGATTCCGGTCCACGAAGCCAGCGCTGGAGTAGTTCTTTCTCCAGCCCAGGTATGGATCGCCCCGGGAAACTTTCATATGACGGTAAAACGGACGGCCGTGGGCTCGCGTCTGGAACTAAACCAGGAACGGCCGGAGAATTCCTGCCGCCCTTCGGTGGACGTGCTGTTTCGCTCGGTGGCCGAGGTCTATGGGGCGGGAGCGCTGGCGGTGGTGATGACTGGCATGGGATCGGATGGAGTTGCGGGATCTGAGCGCATCCGCCAGTGCGGCGGCGAAGTGATTGTTCAGGATGAGTCTTCCTCAGTGGTATGGGGAATGCCGGGATTGGTTTACGCATCTGGACAGGCGGATGGCATTTATCCCTTAAAACAGTTAGGGCAAGAGATTGCGAGCCGAGTGTCGCAAACCAGGTCACAAAGCAGGGCATCGGATATGGCTTTGAAAGCGGCAGCAAGCGGTGCCGCAGAACCGGGGGTGAGATGACCGCCGGCACGCAAGTCGCAAAGACTACTCCGGCAGTTTTGGTCGGCAAAGAGCCGGTCGATCCCGTCTTCCGCCAGATTCGCGATCTGGTTTATAAGGTTTCTGGAATTTACAAGACAGAGGAAAAACTTTATCTCCTGGCCGGAGGCTGCGAGCGGAGGATGAAACAGTTGAGCGTGCGAACTCCGCGCGAATATTGGGACCAATTGACGGCGCATCCCAGCCGGGATGGAGAGTTGAGGCAATTGCTGAACGAGATCACCATTGGCGAGACTTGCCTGTTCCGCAGCCAGCCGCAGATTGATGCCTTGCGCAAAGTTATTCTTCCCGAAATCGTTGGGGAGAAAACCAAACAGATCACCAAGCGCTTGCGCATCTGGAGCGCCGGTTGCTCGACCGGCGAAGAGTCCTACACTATGGCCATGAATCTGATGGAGGAAAGCGGAAACTTATTGAAGAACTGGACGGTGGAGATTTTGGCTACCGATCTGAATGACCGCTCGGTTGAAACTGCGAAAGCCGGCATCTACGGCGACTATGCCCTGCGTACAACCCCGGAATATTTCAAGCGCAAATATTTTCTGGCCCGCGACGATAAGAAGTTAGAGGTCCGGCCGGAGGTGAAAAAGCTGATCACCTTCAGCCGTCTGAATTTGCAGGATGACTCCCGAATGCTATTCATGAAGGGCATGGACGTTATTTTCTGCTGTAATGTGCTCATCTATTTCGATGGACCCTCAAAAGCGAAGGTAATCAACCATTTCTTCACCAATCTCAATATGGGCGGATATTTTTTTCTGGGCACTTCGGAGTCGCTGCTGAATTTGAACGACAAATTCCACCTGGTGCACTTTCCAGGGGCGATCGCTTACTGGAAGCCTTCGCTGAATAGCGGGAAATTATGAGCACACCTGTCACTACGAGTGTGGCCGCGCAGGTACGCGAGCGCGTCAGGGCCATAGAGACAACGCCATCCGTGCCGCGGATTATTCTGCCGCTGCTCGATCTGCTGAATTTGCCTCCAGACAGGGTGAAGCTGGATGAGGTCGTGAAGCTGGTTTCTTACGACAAGACCATCGCGGCGCAATGCCTCCGTGCAGCCAGTTCACCCCTGTTCGGGCTGGCGAAATCACCGGAGACGATCAAAGCTGCAGTCATCAGTCTGGGGCTGAGGCGGGTACAGACGATTCTGCTCACTTGTTGCATGGGTAAGGCTTTCCCAGGCAAAGACTGGGCGCTGGATCCAATTGTTTTTTGGCGGCACTCGCTGGGCTGCGCTATGGTGTGCCGGAAATTCAGCGAAAAACTTGGCGCCGAAGATGGCGAAAAAGCCTACATGGCCGGACTGATGCACGATATCGGCTTCATGGTGAATTGCATGGTGTTTCCCAAGGAGTTCGGTGCGGCCGTTAAGCTCGCGGTCGAGCAGCAGATTCCATTCGCCGCCGCCGAGCTGAGCACAATGGGATTCACGCATTGTGAGAGCGGGCACGCACTGGCTGAACTTTGGAATCTCTCCGACGAGATGGCCCAGGTCATCGGCTATCACCATGATCCGGAGCGGAGTGTTTCGGCGCGCCCGCTGGTTGCGCTGGTTCATCTCAGCGATCTTCTATGCCGTATGCACGATCTCGGTTACGGCTATTACGAACGGCAGAAGGTGGATCTGGTGGAGGATCCGGCATGGGCGATTCTGCGGCAGGAATACCGCACTCTCGATGGTGTCGACCTGGCTCGATTCACTTTCGAACTGGATGAAGCGGTAGAGTCAATCTCGCAGTTGGTTTCGACTATATTTGCCCCCGGCAGTTGAGTCGCTCCGAACTTCCTCCGCGGCGTAGTCGTTTATGCGGAAACGAAGGGGTCGCAGATTTCTCATTGCTACGGTAATCGAGTCCGGAATCTCAGGAGTGAATCTGGAGAGAGATCGCCAGCGGAAAACTTTCGAAAACCAGGGAGACTTCGAGTCCGGGCGAGTCGGCGAGTGAGTAGGTGCTGTAATCGCTTCCGATGATAACTGTAGGTGGAGATAACATGCAGCCATCGCCCAAACCGGAAATCTTGTTCTTAAAGTTTCCGGCGACCATGTTGCAAATCTCGCCCAGCGCGTCGGACATCTCGGTGCCGACCTTGTCTACCGGAAGGCCAAGCATCTTCGACGTCATGAGCGCGGCCGCTTTTTCATCGCAATGCAGCGTTATAACTCCGCACAATTGGCCGGCCAATCCGACCATCGAGGTGACTCCCGGGCGTAAGGTTACAGTCTCCGAGGGTAGCGTCAACTCAGAGGAAAGCATAAGCTGAAAGACCTCGCGGGTGGCGAGTTCCAGCAATGGACGCCAGCTTTCGTGACTGGCTGCAGTTGCCAGCATTTCTTTGGAAGTGTTCATACTTTACCTGCTAAGGCCGGGATGACCTGGGTCTTTACCTGATCGGGGGTGAACGGCTTGCGGATGTAGCCCCTCGCGCCGCAGGAGAGAGCCTGCACCACATGTGCCTCGCTGCCTTCGGTGGTTATCATGATCACGGGCACCGACTTGGCATTCTCGACGGTCGAAAGTTGCTTGATAAATTCAAGACCGTCCATCACCGGCATGTTGATGTCGCACAGGATGAGATCGGTCGGATTTGTCTGCAATACGGAAAGCGCTTCAGCGCCATTACCCGCTTCAAAGACCTGGGACAGCTCAAGTCCGGCCTGGCGCAGCGAACGCTCTACGATCTTCCGCATGACGGAAGAATCGTCGACGATGAGAACCCGTACGGCCATAATTAGAGGAACTCCTGTGCGGCGTTCATCCGCCTGGAAGGCGCTATTGGTTGCGCGTTCATTTGATCTATCGGCGTAGGATTGGGGGACTTTAGGAGCGCGAAATGTCGGGGTTGTCTATAATGGCCGATTGGTCGGCAGATGGCTGCTTCGCGCCCGCCCGGTTCTATGAGGTACCAGGAATCTTGTACGTTGACTGCATGAATGTGAGACCCGGAGTCGAAGTGGCGGCCCTGAGCGATGTGGGCTGCCAGAGGGAGAACAATGAGGATTCTTATCTTTATTGGGAGCCCACGGACGACGACGAATTTAAGCGCAAGGGTCGCCTGGCAATCATCGCCGACGGCATGGGCGGTCACCAGGGTGGATTGGAAGCGAGCCAGTTGGCGGTGGAGACGGTTCGGGAAGTCTACGATGCGGGTTTCCGGGACGATCCGCAAGCCATGCTGATGGAAGGTTTTGCCGCAGCCCATGCGCGAATTCTGGACTATGCCGACCGGCACACCACTTTCTATGGAATGGGCACGACCTGCACCGCGGTGGTGGTGCGAGGACGGCAGATGTACTTCGCCCATGTGGGCGACAGCCGGCTCTACCGCCTACGGGACCAGCGAATCGAGCGGCTGACGCGCGATCATTCTTATGTTGGCAGGCTGGTGGAAAGCGGACTGGTGCGCGCAGAAGATGCGGAAAAGCATCCGCAGAGGCATATTCTAACGGCGGCGCTGGGCGCGGGGCTCGAGTTGCAGGTCGATGGCGCCGAGTCCGGCTTGCAGGTGCAGGCAGGCGACGAGATTCTGCTTTGTACTGACGGGCTTTGGGGGGTGGTCACTGAAGAGGAATTAGAGAGCGCGTTGCGCAACAGTTCGCCGGCGGAGAGTTGCGCTTCGCTAGTGAAGCTGGCGCGGGCGCGCGGCGGACCCGACAACATCACTTTGCAGATTCTGCGCGTTGTTCGTGAGTCGTGATCCCGTTGTGCCCGAGCAGATCTTCGCCACCGTCAGAGCGAACGCCTTCAGTACTCGCCCACACGCAGGAGCTTCAACCAGGAAAGAAATTCAGTCTGAAACTGCAATCCGGTGCGCATGTGCAAGCTCTTTCATCTTCAGCGAAAGAGTTTCAAGTTATTCATTCTGCTTCTTCTTAGCCGGCTTTTTGCGACCTGGCAAACATGGAACCGAAATTGCAAAAACATATTCCGAATAAAGTCTATTAATCAAATGGACTTTATGGCATAATCGCTGGCCATGAAAATTTCTCAAAAAGGCTTATATGCTCTGCAAGCCATGATGATGCTCGCCCGCCATCACCATCAGGGCGCCATCAAGATTCGCGAAATCGCATATGAAGAGGATCTGCCGGAAAAATTCCTGGAGCTGATTCTTTTGGAACTGAAGAATGCGCGGATGGTGGAGAGCGTGCGCGGCGCCAAGGGCGGATATCAGTTGCGCCGCGAGCCCTCGGAGATCCGGCTGAGCGAGATCATGCGGTTGATCGACGGACCGCTGGCCCCGTTCGCCGACGCCGAGCAACTACGCGTGCTGATCGACCGCGATGTCCCGCACCGTTCGCTGTATCAGGTATTTCTTAATGTGAGGGATGCGGTGGCGCACATTCTGGATAACACGACTTTGGCGGATTTGATTACCGGCAACACCCCGCGATCCGGTCAAAGCCGGCGCGGATCTAAGAAGAAAGAGAAGGGCAGTGTTCTGCCCATGGTGGTGGGAGGGCGGGGTGAGTAAGAGCTGCTGGGCCGTCGTAATCGCCTTATGGGTGACGCTTCCGCTCTGCGGGCAGACCACTATCCGCGTGGGCGCATTTCCGAACATCACGCATCCCCAGGCGATGGTAGGCAAGGCCAATGGCTGGTTTGAGAAAGCCATGGGGCCGGGAGTGAAGGTGCGATGGACCAGCTTTAACGCCGGTCCAGCCGCGATCGAAGCTCTCTTCGGCGGCGCATTGGACATGACCTATATCGGGCCCAATCCGGCGATCAACGGCTATGTACGCTCGAATGGCGAGGCCGTGCGAGTCGTGGCAGGAGCGGCCAGCGGGGGCGCTTCGCTGGTGGTGCGCAACGGCAGCGGCATTGAGAAGCCGCAGGATTTTCACGGCAAGCGCGTCGCATCGCCCCAATTTGGAAATACCCAGGATGTGGCTCTGCGCAATTGGCTCAAGAGCAATGGCTTGAAGACTACCGATAAAGGTGGCGACGTGCAGGTGATCCCTATGGCCAATCCGGATCAACTTACTTTGTTCTTGAAGAAAGAACTTGACGCCGCCTGGGCCCCCGAACCGTGGGCTACGCGGCTCATCCAGGAAGGCGATGGACGGCTTTTCTTAGACGAGCGAACGCTCTGGCCCAATGGGCAGTTTGTGACCGCGCTGTTGGTGGTGAACCCTAAGTTCCTGAAGAATCATCCCGACCTGGTGAAGAAGTGGATTCGTGCACACGTTGAGTTGACGGACTGGATCGATGCCCACCCTTCGGAAGCGAAGAGGCTCCTGAATCAGCAGATTCAAGCCGAAACCGGCAAGGCTCTTCCTTCGATTGTTCTCGACGATGCCTTGCAGCGCATGCAAGTCACCTATGATCCGCTGCATGACGCACTGTTAACCGCAGCCCGGGAGGCCTTTGACGACGGTTTTCTTGGCCGCGAAATGCCCGATCTTTCCCGCCTTTACGATTTGTCGTTGTTGAATCAGGTGCTGGCTGAGAAGGGAAAAAAGGCCATTCAATGAGTACCAATGGCGCACACAATTTGGCCGCGCAGATTCCAATTCCAATCGGTTCTGTGCCCCCCGTGCGGGCCGGAGCGTCTCGGCCCAGGCTAGGTCTCGCGGCACACGCGGCTCGCCTAGGTTCTCTGGCGTCGCCCAAAGTTGCGTTAGGCGAAGTAAGCCTCAGCTACCGCACACAAACTGGCGAACGTTTGCTCGCCCTCGACCGGATCAATTTGAACGTGAAAGGCGGCGAGTTCCTCTGCATCGTTGGACCCTCCGGGTGCGGCAAATCCACTCTTCTTCATCTCGTGGCCGGGCTGCACGCCCAAACTTCCGGTCAGGTATTGATCGATGGCAAACAAGTTCAGGGGCCGGGGACCGACCGCATCCTGATTTTTCAGGAGCACGGATTATTTCCCTGGCTTACCGTGGGTCAAAACGTTGAGTTCGGGATGAAGATGAAGGGCATGGGCAAGCAGGAGCGAGATGAGAAGACTCAACACTATCTTCGACTGGTGCATCTCTCGCGATTCAAGAATAGCTACATTCATCAGCTTTCCGGCGGGATGCGGCAACGGGTCGCGCTGGCAAGGGCTCTCGCGGCGGAGCCTGCGGTTTTGTTGATGGATGAGCCGTTTGCCGCCCTGGATGCCCAGACCCGCGACCTGCTGCACGATGAACTTGAGCGCATCTGGTCTGAGACCGGCCGCACGATTATTTTCGTCACGCACAACGTGAGGGAAGCGGTTCGCCTCGGTGATCGCGTGGCGTTGCTGACCTTCCGCCCCGGGCGTGTGAAGCGAGAGTTTCCGATCGATTTGCCGCGCCCTCGCGCCCTGGAAGATTCTGCGGTTGCGGGCACAGCACGCGAGATTCTCAATGATTTGCGGGAGGAGATTAACCGCTCGCTTGAAGTTGAGTACCAACTGGGCGCGAAACCGAGCGTGCAGGCGGAGGTCGAGCAAGCGCGATGAAGCACGCAGCGCGGTTGATTGTTTTCTATGCCGGACTCTTCGGTCTGTGGGTCCTACTCGCGCAGTTGAAGATATGGCCGCCTTATTTATTTCCCACGCCGTCGGGTGTTGGTCAGGCGTTGTACGCGGGATTCAAAGATCACAGCTATCTCATCGCCATCGCGGTCAGCATGAGGCGGGTTCTCCTGGGTTATGCCATCGCGGTCGTGCTGGGAATGTGTTTGGGATTGGGTGTGGCCAGTAGCAAGTTTCTTGAGGAGACGATGGGAGGATTGCTCGTCAGCCTGCAGAGCCTGCCGAGTATCTGCTGGTGGCCTCTGGCGCTCCTTTGGTTTGGGCTGAGCCAGAACGCAATTCTTTTTGTCGTCGTGATGGGATCGCTGCTGTCGGTGACCCTGGCCATGGAAGATGGCCGCAAGCAGATGCCGAAAATCTACAGCATGGCGGGCCGAAATCTTGGTGCTAGCGGAGTTCGCCTGTTCTGGTACGTACTTTTGCCGGCCAGTTTGCCGTTTCTCGTGTCGGGCCTCAAACAGGGCTGGGCTTTCGCCTGGCGCTCACTGATCAGTGCCGAGATGCTCTATTTGAGCCTGGGATTAGGGCAAGTCCTGATGATGGGGCGCGACCTCAATGATATGAGCGCGGTCATTTCGGTAATGATTTTGATTATTGCGATTGGTTTCGCAGTAGATGGAATAGTGTTCAGGTCGGTAGAGCGCCATTTGCGTCGCAAATGGGGCTTGGCGACCTAAGTCGCAAGATCCGGGTTCCCCCTAAATTTCCCGAACGGACGGCGGAAGGAGTCTTGGTTTCGAAAAGACTACTAAGTCTATAGAAATAACTAGCGTAGGCGTAATTGCAGACGGCAAATCGGATGCGCTTCTCCCAGACATTGCTGAGTGCGCCGACAGCCGGAAAGTAAGTTTCCATCCCCCGGAGTGGTAGAAGCACAAACGATCCAGAGGCACAAAAACTCAAAAGGAGAGAAGTGTACTTCCATGAAAGCAACGACAACGATATTGATCTCCGCAGTTACAACCATGGTCTTCGCGGTTGGCGCATGGGCACAGAGCCCGGCCACGAAGCCCGCGACAGCGCCGGCGGCCATCACGGCGGCCGACGTGCAGGCATTGAAAGACGCGCTTGCCGCCCAGCAGCGGCAAATTCAGGCCTTGCAGGAGCAGTTGAACAAGCGCGATGAATCAGTGCAACAAGCCCAGACCACGGCCACCCAGGCGGCCAAAAAAGCAGATGCCGCGCAGGCGGCAGCAAGTCAGGCTGTGAATCAGTTGAAGAATGACATGGTCGGAGTGAAGCCGGTAAATGCAACCGCCGACGATGCGACCCTGAAAAACGCCGTATTTAACTCGCAGGAATCTCCCCAGACAATAAATCCGGATCAGCCGCAGACCTTTAACAAGCAGATGGAAGGTCCGCTGACGATCCACTTCCGAGGCATCAACATTACTCCGGGCGGATATGCGGCGGCCGAATTTGTCCGCCGATCAAGAGCTTTAGGTTCGGACCTGCCGACGCCCTTTAACTCGTTGACCATGCCGGGTGCGACCCAGAGTCAATTGCCTGAGTTTTTCGGCTCCGCCCGCCAGTCGAAAATCACGACCTTCGTCGATGGCCGCATGAAGGACGTCGATCTCTCAAGCTACGTCTCGGCTGATTTTCTTTCCGCGGGCGTCACTTCCACGGCAACACAAACCAACAGCTATACCCTCCGCCTCAGGCAGGCCTGGGGCCAAGTCAAGTTTGACAGCGGCTTGAGCTTCCTGGGCGGGCAGGAGTGGAGCCTGGTAACTGAGAACGGGCATGGAATTTCCCCTGACGACGATCTCGGCAGAACCAACGATTCGCGCCCCAAGGTGATCGATCCTTCGTATAACGTGGGCTTCGTTTTCGCACGCCAGTATGGGCTGCGCGTGACCAAAAACTTCTCCAACAAGGTTGCGGCAGCCCTGGCGATCGAGAATGCCCAGGGCACCCTGACCACCCACGGCAACGGAGACAACTTTGTCCTCGGCGAAACGGGCGCGAGCAATAGCTACAACACAACCGCAACCTATACCTTCAATCCTTCGCCGGATATCATCGCCAAAGTCGCCTTTGACCCAGGCAACGGCCACTACGAAATCCTTGGCCTGCTGGACCGCTTCACCGACCGCGTCTATCCCTGCGGCGAAGTGGTGCTGGTCGCTCCCGCTACCACCGGGCCTTGCCCGAATGGTGTTGGAACAGGACCGAACGCAACTGGAGCGCATAACGCTTCGAAAGAAGGCGGAGCGATCGGTGCCAGTGCACGCTGGAAAATCCCAGGTCATTTCGTTTTCGGCCTAAAGGGCTTCGGCGGCAGCGGAGTCGGCCGGTATGGACCGGCCGGACTGGCCGACATGTCCGTTAATGCCAACGGCACGGTTCATCTCGTCAAGAACCTTGTCGGCCTCAGCACCCTCGAGTGGAGTCATAAAAAAGTGAGCTTTGATTTCTACGCCGGAGCGGAATATGCGAGCCGGACCTACAGCTTCGATCCGCTTACCGGCAAGGAAGTTGGATATGGCGCTCCGAAGTTCAACAACTACGGCTGCTACATCGAATTGCCTCCTGCCGTGAACACGGGCTTCACCCCAACCTCGCTCGCTGATTGCACCGGCGATTCGCGGGCGGTGATCGAGGGCACGGCCGCGTTTTGGTATCGCTTCTATAACGGGCCTCGGGGAAGATTCCAGTTCGGCACACAATACTCCTACGTCAACCGGCAGACCTGGTCTGGAGTTGGATTCTCAAAAACTTCCAGCCTGGCGCCAGTGGGGCTGGACAACATGGTCTACACGTCGTTTCGTTATTACTTGCCGTAACTGCGAATGCTCCCGCATCCGGCGATGTGGGAGCATGTTTCAGCCCTTCGTACTCAATTTTCTGAGGGGCGCTTCCCTCGGAAAGAGCCGCTGGCTTGGTTTTGGCTCACTCTCCTTTTCCAGGCCGGCGGTGCTGATTTATGTTCTTTTCTGCTTAGATGCTGGCTGGCGTCTTTCTACATCAAGGTCTTCAGCTTCTTTCTCGCCGCGTTCACACGAAATTCATCGTTTTGTAACTCTCCTGTAACAGGCTGGCGGTTAGAAATGATGGTTCTGCCAAAGTAGGTTACCTAAAGTAGATTGCCTATCGAGTCGACTACATGATTGGCCTTCCGGCGTAGGAGGGGAGGGTCAGGCAAAAACAAAAAGGAGAGGAAGCATTACATGAAAGAAATAAGGTACTCGTGTCTTCTTGCCTTGGCATTGGCTGTCTTCACTGCCAGTGTTTCGGCCCAAACTACTACAACTACACAAGCCACCACAACCAAAACAACGAAAACTAAAAGGGAGAAACGAGCAGTAACCGCCGAGGAGATTCAGGCGCTCAAAGACGCTGTGGCTGCCCAGCAGGCAGCCTTGGCGGCGCAACAACAGGAAATTCGACGATTGCAGCAGGAACTGCACACCAAGGATCAATCGGTGCAGCAGGCACAGAGTGCTGCGGCGGATGCGGCTTCCAAGGCAGATGCGGCGCAGGCTCAGGCCGCTCAGCAGCAACAGGCAGTGGGTCAGCTCAAGAGCGACGTTGCCGATTTGAAGACCAATGTCAACAACGCGGCGACGAGTATTCAGGAAACTCAAAAGGCCATTCATTCGGAAATTGAAAGCCCCTTGGCGATCCATTACAAGGGCGTAACGCTCACACCAGGAGGCTTTCTGGCGGCGGAATCGGTGCGGCGATCGCGTGCCTTGGCTTCTGACATCAACACGCCGTTCAACTCGCTGACCATGCCAGGAGCATCCCAGAGCAACATGTCGGAGTTTTTTGGATCCGGCCGTCAGTCGCGCATTTCGTTACTTGCACAAGGAAAGTTAAAGAGCGCTACTTTGTCCGGCTATTACGAAGCTGACTTTTTGTCGGCGGCGGTTACTTCCAACAACAACGAAAGCAACAGCTACGCTTTGCGGCAACGGCAAGTCTGGGGCCAGACGGCCTTCAATAACGGATTTACGATCACCGGAGGCCAGATGTGGAGCTTAGTGACGGAAACTCACCATGGTGATGAGAACCGTACCGAGGCTCTCCCGATGACCATCGACCCACAGTATACCGTCGGCTTTAGTTGGGCCCGGCAATACGGGGTACGTTTCTCGAAGGACTTTGGCAACAAGTTATGGGCTGCCGTCTCGGTCGAGAACCCTCAAGCCACGTTTACCACGCACAGCAACGAAGATAACTTTCTCGTGGGGTCCGCCGGCGCGGCTGGCGGTCTCTACAATGCGGCGATCAGCACCTGCAGCAGCAGCAGCACCACGACGGTCGGCACCACGGGCACGCCCTCCACTACTACTGCGACTACCTGCACGCCGATTGCCGGCTACTCCTTCAACCCGGCTCCGGACGTGATTGCCAAGCTGGTCTTTGAACCTGGGTTCGGGCATTACGAGATTTTCGGGTTGGCGTCCAGCTTCCGTGATCGCATCTTCCCGTGCGGTGGAGTTTCTACCACTACGATTTGCGACGGCAAGACCGGTGCCAGCGCGCTGGGCGCAGCCAACAGTTCACGCGAGGGCGGAGCCTTCGGCGCCAATGCGCGCTGGAGGTTCGCGAAACGTCTGGACTTCGGGCTGCATTTCCTTGGCGGAAAGGGTGTAGGCCGCTATGGAACCGCAGGTCTACCGGATGCTTCCATCCACGCCGACGGCGCATTCAACTTGATCAAAAACGCGCAAGGTCTAGGCACGCTCGAGTGGCATGGGCCGAAACTGGATCTTTACTTCAACGGCGGCGCCGAGTATGCCGGCAGGGCCTACGACTACGATCCCATTCTTGGTAAGTACGTGGGATACGGCTCGCCGTACGCCTCCAATAACGGATGCTACACGGAAACGCAACCTGGGGTCGCCAATGGCTTAGCCCCGGGAAGCCTCTCGAATTGCACGGCAGACAGCCGGGCCGTCATGGAGGGCACTGCCGGTTTCTGGTATCGCTTCTATAACGGTCCCAAAGGCCGGGTTCAGTTCGGCGCCCAGTATTCCTATGTAACTCGCGAAACCTGGGATGGAGTTGGTTTCACGAAGACAGGACCGACTCTAGCTCCCTCCGGGCTCGACAACATGGTATTCAGCTCGCTTCGCTACTACTTGCCGTAAGGCAAGAGGCGAATTGGTCCTGCGCCAGCGTGAGGTGCGGGACCAGTTTCCATTTGGCCTGTGACGGATATGTCACTTCATAGGCCCCGCAATTTCTGAAGGGGACTTCCCTCCAGAATCGCCACTGGCCCGGTTTTGGCTCACTCTCCTTTTCCGGGCCGGTGGTGTTAACGTATATCTTTGCCTGGACAGAAAGGCTATTTATAAAATAGACTTTATTGGGTTTGACCAGCAAAGGAAAAGATGGGAACCAGACGGGATTTCCTGAGGCAGGCTTCCGGCGCGGCGTTCGCCGCCGGGATGAGTCGATCGATAGCGCCGTTGGCATTTGCGCAGCGGCAGGCAATCAAATTCCCCGGCGAAGAGGGGATGGTTCTGCGCTCCTACCGCTTTGTCGATCTGGAATCTCCCGTCTCCTACTTCAATTCGTGGCTCACTCCCGTGCCGCACTTTTTTGTGCGCAACCACATGCACGAGCCGATCCAGTTTGACGCGGACGACTGGCAGCTTACGATTAGCGGCGAAGTGGATAAGCCGCTCACGTTGCGGTTCGCCGATTTGCGAAAGCTGGAAATCCATACGGTCATCAACACGCTGGAGTGCGCCGGCAATGGCCGCACTTTATATCGGCCACAGGTTCCGGGTATTCAGTGGGGTAAGGGAGCGGTCGGGACGGCACGATTTTCCGGTCCGCGCCTGCGGGATGTGCTGCAGCGCGCCGGGGTGAAGCCCGGCGGCAAGCATCTGATGTTCCGTGGCCTGGATGAAGTTCCGGGCAAAGTTCCACCGTTCATCCGGAGCATTCCAGTTGAAAAGGCCCTCGATGGCGATACGCTCATCGCTACGCACATGAACGAATTGCCTCTCAGCAAGCATCACGGATTTCCCGCTCGGCTTCTTGTGCCGGGATGGATTGGATCGGCATCATGCAAATGGTTGACGGAGCTTAAAGTGCTTCAAGCCCCATTCGAAGGAAATTTCATGAACCCCGGCTATCGCATGCCGAATCATCCCGTGAATCCGGGCGAGGTGGTGAAACCGGAAGACACTTATGCGGTGACTGCATTAATGGTCAAGTCAGTGATTGCTCGTCCAGCCGACGGCGCAAGTGTGAAACTGGGGCGCGTGGTCATGCAAGGCGCAGCGTGGGCCGGGGAGGCTGGCATTACAAAGGTCGAGATTTCCACGGATGATGGTGCGACTTGGAATTCGGCAAGGCTTGGGCATGAACAGGCGCGCTATGCCTGGCGGTTGTGGACTTACGATTGGAAAACTTCACGGTCGGGCGATTTTTCCATCATGTCGCGGGCAACGGACACTCAAGGACGCACCCAACCTGCAAGCGCCACATGGAATCCTGGCGGATATTTGAACAATGAGATCGATCAGGTGAAGGTTCATGTCACCTAAGGCGCGGCGTACTGCAGGTTGTTTTTGTGGAGTCTTCTTTTTGCTCATGACTGCCCTGAGCGGCAGATCGCTAGGTCAGAAAGACGCTCAGAAACATGCTCAGAAGCCTGCGCCGCCCAGCCCCACGGCCGAACTACCCACCGGGCCGATGCAGGCCAAGGCGACAACCGCCTGCACAGAATGCCATGAAGCACGGATTATCGTGCAGCAGCGCCTGAGCAAGGCGGCGTGGACAAAAGAAGTGGACAAGATGACGAAGTGGGGTGCATTGGTCGATCCTGCCGATCGCGACCCTTTGATCGACTACCTCAGCACGAACTTCAGCCCGGAGCACCCTCCATATGTTCCTCCACTTACCGTGAATAGCGCGAGTGGGTCTGCGAGAGGAAGCGCGAAGTAGACTTCTGTCGGAAGGATCTTTCGCGCAGTTGATGCGCGGATTTCAGTAGCAGCTTGCTATAAATGCAAAGCGCTGCCGACCCAGCATCTCCATTTTGCGGAGGCTACGGCAGCGCTGCCATTTCTAAGCCCAAAACCGGTGACCAAAGTATAGGAACCGCCAACCCCCGTTTCTAGTGTTTGTTGGGGTTCCTGTAATTTAGTCGCCAAACTTACGCCAAAGGTTTAATTCTGTCCGTCACTTTCTTTTGGGTTTTCTTCTGGGTTTTCCTGCGAAGCTGAACTCTTTTCCGGCCGCAATAGCGGGAAGAGAATGACGTCGCGGATGGTGTGGGAGTCGGTGAGCAGCATGCAGAGCCGGTCGACGCCAACGCCGACACCTCCTGCCGGAGGCATTCCGTAGGAGAGCGCGCGGATGTAATCTTCATCCATCTTATGAGCTTCTTCGTCGCCGCGCTCACGCTCTTTCAATTGCGCCTCGAAGCGCCTGCGCTGGTCTTCGGGGTCGTTGAGTTCGCTGAATCCGTTGGCAATCTCCATCTGGCCGGCATAGATTTCGAAGCGCTCGGTCCAGCCGGGCTCGTCTGGTTTCTGCTTGGAGAGCGGCGAGACCGCAGTAGGAAATTCGAAAATGATCGTGGGTTGGGTGAGGTGCTCTTCGGCGACTGACTCAAACAGACAGGCAACAGTTTTGCCCACCGACTCGTGGGGATCGTAGGGCATGTGCTTATGCGCTCGATTGAATTGCTCAACGAGCTTTCTCACACTATCGCTCGAAGAGAAGTCGGTCATCTGCGGTTTCGGCCCTGCCGCGTCGGGCCAGAATTTGATAATCGCCTCGCGCATCGTCAGCCGCTGCCAGATAGCCCAGTCGATTTCCTGATCGCCCCATTTCGTTTTCGTGATGCCTTCCGGATGGTCTTTATCCTTCGTCACATCTTTTGCCGCCTGCGTGATCAACGCTTGCGTGAGGTCCATCATGTCGCGGAAATCAGCGTAAGCCTGGTAATACTCCAGCATGGTGAACTCTGGGTTCCAACGCCAGCCGAGGCCTTCATTGCGGAAGTTGCGGTTGATTTCATAGACGCGATCGAATCCGCCGACGACCAGGCGCTTCAGATAAAGTTCCGGAGCGATGCGCAGGAATAGATCCATGTCGAGCGTGTTGTGGTGAGTGACGAACGGCCGTGCCACTGCGCCTCCGGCGATTGGCTGCATCATGGGCGTTTCGACTTCGATGAATCCTCGCGCCTCCATCGTGTGCCGCAGCGATTGCACCAGCTTGCTCCGCTTGAGAAAAACTTCGCGCACCTCGGGATTCATCACCAGATCAAGGTAGCGCTGGCGATAGCGCAATTCGACATCGGTGAGCCCATGCCACTTTTCCGGCAGCGGCAGTAGATCTTTACTGAGGAACGTAATCTCGTCGACGTGAATGGTCAGTTCGCCGGTGCGGGTGCGAAACAGATATCCGCTGACGCCAATGTGGTCGCCGAGATCGAGAAGTTTGTAGAGTTCGAATCCTTTGTCACCGACCGCGTCTTTCTTCACATAAATCTGCAGGCGCTGCCCGCCCTGTTGCAGGTGGCAAAATCCGGCTTTGCCCATCAGGCGAATCGCCATGATGCGTCCGGCGACACGGACGTTAATGCGCGAATTCTCTAACTGCTCGGCGCTCTTGTCCGAATAATCGGCGAGTATGTGCGGAATCGTGTGAGTGAATTCGTACTTGCTGCGGTATGTCGTCTGGCCGAGCGCCTCAATCTCTTTCAGCTTCTCGCGCCGCAGCTCATAAATGTTTTCGTCGAGTGCCAAGAGTGTCCTTTAACGAGGAATTACGCCGTATCGGCGCAGACAACCGTGAAGAACTTGAAACGCGATTATAAACAACCGGCCACCAACCTGGACGAGGAGGGCTTATTGGGAGAATGCCTTTGCGAATATGTTGGTACTATGGTACACTGGTACCAATGACAGATGAACCAAAACTGCTGATCGAGCGGGTGCAGACCGGCGTCCGGATGGAGAAGCGCCTGCTAAAAATCCTGAAGGCTTTTGCCGAATATCACGATATGACGCTGGGCGACCTGCTGGAGGGCATTGTGCTCCACGCCTTCGACGGCAAGATGCCATTCAGCGCGGCTTCTCTCGAACGCATTCAGGAGTTGAAGCGTTTTTACGATTTCGATCTCGATTCGGGCGCCAGCCACCGGCTCAAAGAAATCAAGTCGCGGCCGCACCGTAAAAGAACCAAGGACTAATAAAGGACTAATAATCGAGGCCGACTCTATGACCGAACACTTTACGACTGAACACTCTATGACTGAGAAACGAACGAAGACCGCCCTCACCGGATTGCAGTGGGTCTTGGGACTGGTGATTCTGATCGAGGCAATTCTGTTTGTCATGCCCAGCGCTCGTCACGACTTCGCCAGAACCCACATGCCCGACATGATTCGTTTGCTTCTGGGCTGGGGCGAAATCATCGGCTCTGTCCTGCTACTGATTCCGCGAACTGCAGTTCGCGGCGGCTGGCTGCTGATTGCACTCTTCGCGCTGGCAATCGTTGTTCACTTGCTGCACGGAATGTTCAATGTTGGGAATCTCGTCATCTACGCTGCTGCGGCATGGACCGTCGTGTCTGCAAGATCCGAAACTCGCCCACTCGGATAACCATATGAGCGCTTTCAATGCATTGCTGGCCGAAGGAACCTCATGAACGCCGCAGCAATGACCGACTTCGAGCTTGTCACGCTCTTCGAGAAAGGCAAGACTCCTGGTGAGGATTTTCATCAAGCCGATCATCTACGATTGGCGTACGCATACTTGCGCGAATATCCGACGCTGATCGCCCTCGGCAAATTCTCGGAAGCACTGCAACGATACGCCGCCGCCCGCGGCAAAATGCAGCTCTACAACGAAACCATCACCTGCGCCTATTTCTTCCTGATTCGCGAGCGCATGGCCCGCTCAGAGGATCGGGGCTGGGAAGACTTCGTCCGCCATAATCCCGATCTTCTCATCTGGAAAGATGGGATTCTCAGCCGCTACTACCATGAAGCCACCCTCAAGTCTGAGTTGGCTCGGCGCGTGTTCGTCTTGCCGGATCAGTCGTTCGATAGATAATGGCCGGCCTGGGCGTCTTGCGGTCGTCGGCGATGAGCGGTACTATGGCTTGTCTCTGGACGATAGACGTTCCAGTAGCAGTCGCAACATGCCGCAGAATTACGTTCCAATCTTCATCTTCGTCGGAGTGATTGTCGTACTACTCCCGCTGACTCTGTTGGCTGCGAAACTGGTGCGCCCGGACAATCCCAATAAGACCAAGCTGATGCCTTACGAGTGCGGCATCGATCCCATCGACAACGCGCGCGGACGTTACACCGTGCGTTACTACATCATTGCGATTTTGTTTGTGGTCTTCGATGTGGAAACCATCTTTCTGTTTCCCTGGGCGGTAAAGTTCAAAGCGCTAGGCTTATTCGGCTTCGTTGAGATATTGATTTTCCTGGCGATCCTGATCGCTGGGTACATCTGGGTTTGGCAAAAGGGCGCGTTGGAGTGGGTGTAGACATGGGCGCCACATCAGTTCCCATGGACAGCTCTCCCAGTGAAACTTTCACCGCCAGCCGCTGGACGCAAGGCAACTTTTTCTTTCCGACAAAAATCGTGGTCAGTCCGCAACGAGTGAGCCGCATTAAGTCGCGGCTGTTCGGGAGCAATGAAGAGACCATTCCCATGTCGAAGGTCTCGTCGGTGCATATCAGGACGGGAGTGCTCTGGTCGGAAATTGTGATCGAATCTGCGGGCGGAGCTGATCCGATCACCAGTCACGGCCATCGCAAACGCGATGCGCAACGCATTCGCGATCTGATCGAGCAATATCAGGCGCAATCGCGCGGGTAGTGCGGCCACTGCGCGATTCCCACACTCGCTGCTTTGCAATCTTCGCGAACTTATTTGTGCTCCCTCTCGTTGACAGCACGCCCTCAAGCTGATAAAAGTTAACGTTCTCCCGAAATCCTCTGACTGATAGGTTTAGCGCCGCCGGACATGCCGGACGAAACCAAGTCGCCCTCGACACCTGCGCCGGAAGGCGACTCGAAGCCGTCAGCAGATAAACCAGCCGTACCGGGAGGCGTGAAAGCGACCGCTTCCGGTTCGGTGCAGGCGGATGTAAAAACTCCATCGGAAAAAACTGCCGCGCCTTCACCAGCGTCCCCCGCGAAACCACCGACATCCGCAACACCGCCCGCAGCAAAACCCGCTGCCGCGCCGGCAAAAACTTCCGCGCCGGCTCCCACTCCCACTCCCTGGGATTCTCCGATGATTGCGAAGCTGAGGCGGATTTACGGTTCGGGGATTGAGCCGCTAACTTACGCCGGACAGAATTACATGATCGTCGACCGCTCCCTGGTCCCGGAACTTCTGCAGGTTTTACGTAACGAAGAGGAGTTCGATTATTGCGTGGACATCACGGCCGTGCACTATCCGCAACGCGATAAGCAATTCGACTTGATTTGGGTGCTCTATTCTTTTGCACGCAACGAGCGGATTCGAGTCAAGGCGCAAATCCCAGACGGCGCCTCAGTGCCAACTTCTGTGCCGATCTGGGCGGCCGCGAATTGGCTGGAGCGGGAAGTTTACGACATGTTTGGCATCAAGTTCGAAGGGCATCCAGATATGAAACGCATTCTGCTTCCCGAGGGATGGAAGGGGCATCCTTTGCGCAAAGACTACGGCATCCTGCAACAGGACAACGAATGGGTGCAGATCAACCTGGGAATTGAAAGCGGTCAATGAAAAGCGGCACGAGCAGGGAATAAAAACGGCAGTTATCTCCAGGGCAGTTATAGCGAATGACCGACCAGAACACGCTCTCTCATCTCGATCTGGAAACTCCTGAGAAGCCGTTTTTAGATGCGAATGAGCTCGTCATCAACATGGGACCGCAGCATCCGGCCACGCACGGCGTGCTGCGGGTGATTCTGCGGCTCGATGGCGAAAAAGTCCTCGGCCTGGAATGTGTTATCGGATATCTGCACCGCGGCGTCGAGAAAATCGGCGAGCATCGCACTTACACGATGTTCAATCCGTACGTAGATCGTATGGATTATGTGGCCGCAGTCTCGAACGGACTTGGTTACTGCGAAACCGTCGAAAAACTTCTGAATGTTGAAGCGCCGCCTCGCGCCCAACATGTTCGGGTCATCCTTACAGAACTGAATCGAATTGCCAGCCACCAGCTTTGGCTGGGAACGCACGCCCTGGATATTGGCGCGATCACACCGTTGTTTTACACGTTTCGTGATCGAGAAGAGATCCTAAAGATCTTCGAGAAGTATTGCGGGGCCCGTCTGACCACGCACGCCTTCCGCATTGGTGGTTTACAGTACGAAACCTATGCGGGTTTCGAGAGCGACGTAATGAACTTCCTCGATTTCTTTCGTCCGAAGATCGACGAGTACGAGGAACTGCTCACCACCAACCGTATCTGGGTTGAGCGCACGAAGAATATCGGAAAGATTTCTGCAAAAGACTGCATTGCGCTCGGCGTGACCGGGCCCGTTTTGCGAGCCAGTGGCGTGAAATGGGATTTGCGCAAAGCTCAACCATACGCTTGCTATAAGAATTTCGATTTCGAAATCCCAATCGGGCAGAACGGCGATACCTATGACCGGTACCTCGTCCGTATGGTCGAGATGCGGCAATCTGTCCGTATTATCGAGCAGGCGCTGGGCGCGCTGCCCGAAGGTCCGATCATGGCGAAAGTGCCGAAGGTGATGAAGCCGCCGGCAGGCGAGGTTTACCACTCCATTGAAGCGCCCAAAGGCGAGTTAGGGTACTTCATTGTCAGCGATGGATCCACGCAGCCATACCGCGTGCGGGTGCGACCGCCATCTTTCGTGAATCTGCAGGCGCTTGATTTGATGTGCCGCGGACAACTGGTCGCTGATGTGATCGCCATTATCGGCACGCTCGATATTGTTCTTGGCGAAGTGGACCGCTGATGGGAGCCGTCGTCCAATACGTCAGCTCTTATCTGGGCAGCAATCAGACGCCCGGGACCGCCGGAAACATGTTCTGGGCGTTTGTTTACATTATGCTGGTGTTCGTCGGGCTCTCAATTGCTGTTATCGCGATGAACTGGCTGGAGCGCAAGATTCTCGCGCACATGCAGGTGCGTTTGGGGCCGATGCGAGTTGGTCCGCATGGACTGCTGCAGCCGATCGCGGATGCCATCAAACTGTTGCTGAAAGAAGACATCATGCCGGCAGAGGCGGACAGCATAATATTCTGGACCGCACCCTTCATGGTTGTGCTGGCGGCATTCACAACCTTTGTAGTGGTTCCATTTGGTCCCACGCACGCCATCACCGATATGAACATCGGAATTCTGTTTATGCTCGGCGTATCTTCGCTCAGCGTGCTCGGGATTGTTATGGCGGGTTGGGCGTCGAATTCGCACTATCCGCTGATCGGAGCGCTGCGCTCGAGCGCGCAAATGGTCTCCTACGAAGTGGCGATGGGGATGGCTGTCGTCTCAGTCATTCTGATGACCAGCCTGAACCCCTCTGGAACCGGCACCTTGAGCATGATTGGGATTGTGCAGGCGCAGTTGGCGCAGCATGAATGGTTCATCTTCAAATTTTTCCCGCTGGGACTGGTCGCCTTCTTCATCTTTGCTGTCGCAATGGTCGCTGAAACCAATCGGGCGCCCTTCGACTTGGCCGAAGCGGAATCTGAACTGACCGCCGGTTTCCACACCGAATACAGCGGTTTCCGGTGGTCTTTATTCTTTCTCGCGGAATATTCGGCGATGATTGCGGTTTCTTCGATCGCTGTTACTCTCTGGCTCGGCGGTTGGCTGCGGCCGTTTCCGAATGCCTTGAGTGGAGCAGGATGGGACGAATTGTTCTCCTTTATTCCGGGCGTTTCTTTTCTGTTTCTTGCCAGTCTCTGCTTCTTTAGCACGGCGCGAATGCCGAAGCATCCATACTTCAGAGTGCAGACGATTGGTCTCGCCGGATTCGGAGCTTTGCTGGCACTGATTGGCCTGGTACTTTTCATTCCTGCGGTGCGATTGCGCGTGCAGGATATTTTCTGGTTCACAGCGAAAGTTGCCGGATTCATGTACCTCTACATCTGGTATCGCGGCACATTCCCGCGATACCGTTTTGATCAATTGATGAAAATGGGATGGAAAGTCCTGCTGCCGATGGGATTGGGTGTTCTGATTCTCACGGCGGGAGTCGCGCTGTTTCAGCAAAATTTATGGCACCCGTAGCCACACCGTTTTTCTTTTATATGCTCGCCGGCATCATGCTGCTGAGCGGCATCCTGGTGATCACGCGGAAAAATCCCGTGCACTCGGCTCTGGCGCTGATCACTGCGCTGCTTGCGCAGGCTGCGATTTACCTGATGCTCTATGCGCCGTTCGTGGCTGGCGTGCAGATCATTCTTTATGCGGGCGGCATTATGGTGCTGTTCCTGTTCGTCATCATGTTGGTCAGCATCGATCGCTCGGTTAGGGAGCGGCAGTTCAACAGCCAATGGCTCATCGGGCTGGTTGCGGCGCTCGCGCTCGGCGGGTTGTTTATTGCTGTCTATACCCAGGGACCAAGTCTGTTCCCTGGGACTGCACAATCGATCCTAGAAGGAGACAACACGCAAAGAGTGGCGATCCTGCTTTATGGCCAATATATGTTTTCTTTCGAAATCGCATCGCTGCTGCTGCTGGTGGCAATCATTGGAGCGGTGGTGATGGCGAAGAAGAGGATTTGATCGGGAAGGGCACGACTTGTAGTCGTGCTGCCCCGAGCCTTTAAAGCCCGCGGTTTTGGCCGCCGAGGGTCGGGCGAGAAGCAGCGAACAATGCAATCTATGCTGCACATCACGACATTGCATTATCTAGTGCTCGGGGCCGCGCTGTTTCTGCTCGGAGTGATCGGCGTGCTGACGCGCCGAAATGTGGTCATTGTGCTGATGTCGATTGAGCTGATTTTGAATGCCGTGAATTTGAACCTGGTTGCGTTCTCCCACTACTGGCAGAGCATGCCGGCGCGCATGGGGGGAGGCCCAACCGCGCTGCACGGACAGATATTCTCGATTTTCGTGATCACCGATGCCGCGGCGGAAGCCGCAGTAGGACTGGGAATTCTGATTGCCTTCTTCCGTAACAAGGAGACGGTGAACATCGACGAAGTCAATTTGTTGAAGTGGTAGCGAAGCTATTAGCTCTTGGGCTTTTATCGAAATTGAAAAGAGCGAAGTTTAAGTTGGTAGCTAGAGGCTAGAAGCTAGAAGCTGAATGAAAATGCTATTTCTATCCCATATCTGGCTGATTCCGCTGCTGCCGGCCGTCGGGGCGGCGATCATGTTTTTCTTCGGACGCAGACTACAGAAGGCGTCGGTGAGCGCCGTTTGCGTCGGTGCGATCTTACTTGCGTTTGTGCTGTCGTGCGGCGCGGTTTGGCAATATACGGGATGGGAAGCCACGCCCGAGCATCACCATCAGCCGTATCAAACTATTCTTTACACTTGGCTCGGAAGCGGCACTGGTCACTTAACCTACGCCACCCACGCCGGCACGCCGGCACCATTTCAAGCTGACGCAGGATTTCTGCTTGATCCCCTCTCCAGCATCTGGCTGCTGTTCGTAACCGGCGTCGGATTGCTGATTCATATTTATTCCGTCGGCTACATGGCGCATGAGGGAGGTTATTACCGATTTTTCGGATACCTCAATCTTTTCATGTTTTCCATGCTGACGCTCATCCTGGCGAACAACTATGTTCTGCTGTTCGTGGGATGGGAAGGCGTGGGGTTGTGCTCGTATCTGCTGATTGGATTTTATTTCCATCGCAAGTCGGCGAGCGATGCGGCGGCGAAAGCGTTTATGGTGAACCGCATCGGTGACGCGGGATTTTTGCTGGGAATGTTTTTCATCGCCTGGTATTTCGGATCGCTGCGATTTGCTGAAGTGACGCAGATTGCGCGCAGCGGACGCTTCGCCGTTGGCGATCCCATTATTACGGCCGCAACTTTGCTTTTGTTTGTCGGGGCCTGCGGCAAATCTGCGCAGCTTCCGCTATATATCTGGCTGCCTGATGCCATGGAAGGCCCAACGCCGGTTTCAGCGCTCATCCACGCCGCGACCATGGTTACGGCTGGCGTTTACATGATCGCCCGATCGAATGCGATTTTCGTGCTGGCGCCTACTTCCATGAAGACCGTCGCCATTGTTGGCGCCATTACGGCGATGTTCGCGGCTTCGATCGGGCTGGTGCAGAACGACATCAAACGCGTACTCGCGTATTCCACGGTTTCTCAGCTGGGTTACATGTTTCTGGCGCTGGGGGTGGGAGCATTCGCCGCCGGAGTGTTTCACGTTTTCACCCACGCATTTTTCAAAGCGCTGCTGTTTCTGGGGGCTGGCTCGGTGATTCATGCCATGAGTGGCGAGCAAAACATGCGCCACATGGGCGATCTCGGCCATCGCATTCCGATCACGCATCGCACGATGTTTATCGCGACCCTGGCCATTGCAGGTATTTTTCCGTTTGCCGGATTCTTTTCAAAAGATGCGATCCTCTGGGAAACGTGGTCGCGCGAAGGCGGGGCTTACCGCATTCTGTGGGTCGTCGGCTATGCAACCGCATTCATGACCGCCTTTTACATGTTTCGGCTCATGTATCTCACGTTCCACGGCCGTCCGCGCATGAGCCATGAGATCGAACACCACGTCCACGAGTCGCCTCCGTCGATGACTGTGCCTCTGGTCGCGCTTGCTCTCTGCGCTATTTTTGCCGGATGGCTTGGCTGGCCGCGCAGCCTGGGCGGCTCCGATCGATTCACGGCCTTTGTTGAACCCGTATTCCAACCTGAGGCCCGCGTCCTGGAGGAAGAGGGAAGGACTGGGCAGTTAGTGCAGGGGGCGGAGAAAGAGCACAATTCCGGGACCGAATATCTGCTCATGGGATTGTCTCTCGCGGCCGCGTTTGCCGGATGGGGTATGGCATGGAGAAGCTATCGTCACGCCGACAAAGATTACACCGAGCCGATTGCGACGGCGTCTCCGCCGGTCTACAACCTGCTGCTGAACAAGTACTACGTGGATGAAGGTTACGACTACGTTTTCACCGGCCGGCGCAAGCTGGGCAAAGCTCGACTGGGCGTGCTCGGGCTGGGCGAGGCTTCCTCATGGTTCGATACCCATGTGGTCGATGGCTTGGTCAACGCCGCGGGATGGATTACGCGCCTCGCCGCAACCATTTCCAGTTGGTGGGACAAGTGGATTATTGACGGTATCGGCGTGAACGGTCCGGCGATTCTGGCGCGTATGTTGTCATATCCCGCTCGTCTGTTCGAGTGGGGATTAGTGCAGTGGTACGCGCTGGTGATGACCGCAGGATTGGTAGGTTTCGTGTTTTATTACGTGTGGCATTGAGCCGCGAGCTGTGAGCTACGAGCTTTGAGCGGGTAAGACCGGGACTGCTCGAAGCCCATAGCTCGACGCTCGAAGCTAAAATGCAAAATCACATTCTTTCCATCATTCTCTTCACGCCGCTCATCGGTGCGCTGGTGCTCCTGTTTGTTCCCAAGGAGAACAAAGACGCCATCCGCTGGATCGCAAACCTATTCTCGCTTGGCGGATTCCTGATTTCGCTGCCACTCATTCCGTGGTTCTGGGCGCAGCGCTTTGAGCCCGGCTTCAAGTTCATCGAAGGCGCGCCCGGCAACTGGATTCCCTCGATCGGCGCCGGCTATTTAATCGGCATCGATGGCATTTCTTTTCTGCTTATCATGCTGACCACGCTGCTGGGCTGGATATCGATTCTTTCTTCTTGGACGGCCATTGAGAACCGGGTCAAGGAATACTACGTCTGGTTTCTGATCCTGCAGACCGGAATGCTCGGCGTGTTTATGTCGCTCGACTTCTTCCTGTTCTTTGTTTTCTGGGAAGCCATGCTCGTGCCGATGTATCTGCTGATCGGCATCTGGGGCGGACCGCGAAAACTTTACGCCGCAATTAAATTCTTTCTTTACACGCTGGCCGGTTCGGTGCTGATGCTTCTCGGCATTTTGTTTCTTTACTTCCATCACCACACTTTGACCGGCGTTTACACCTTCAGCCTGACCGCTTTGTACGAGACGGCACCGAAAATTTATTCCGATCCGGCGTATGGGCCAACGATCGCAACGTTACTTTTCTTCGCATTCTTCTTCGCATTTGCCATCAAGGTGCCGATGTTCCCATTTCACACCTGGCTGCCCGATGCGCACGTGGAAGCACCTACCGCTGGCTCCGTCATTCTGGCGGGTGTTCTGCTGAAGATGGGGACGTACGGTTTCATCCGCTTCTCGCTGCCGTTCTTCCCCGACGTTCTCATGCACACGAAAGTCCGCGGATGGATGATCGCGCTTTCAATTATCGCGATCATTTATGGCGCTCTGGTTTCACTCATGCAGAAAGATATGAAGAAGCTGGTGGCATATTCTTCCGTCAGCCATCTCGGCTTCTGCACGCTGGGCATTTTTGCGCTGAATTCGGTCGGCTTGAGCGGGTCGGTGTTGCAGCAGATCAATCACGGAATTTCGACCGGCGCGCTGTTCTTGATTGTCGGCATTCTCTACGAGCGTCGGCACACCCGCGAAATTTCCGAGTACGGCGGCATTTCGAACGTAATGCCGGTTTACGCCACGATCACGATGATCATGTTCCTGTCATCGATGGGACTGCCGCTGCTGAATGGTTTCGTTGGCGAATTCACCATTTTGCAGGGCGCATTCATGGAGAACTGGCGCTGGGGCGCATGGGCGGTGCCGGGCGTGGTTCTCGCAGCGGCGTATCTTCTCTGGCTTTATCAGCGCGTGTTCTTTGGCACAGTGACGAATCCCAAGAACGAAAAACTGCACGATCTCACGCCGCGGGAAGTTTTGATGTTCGTTCCTCTGCTGATCATGGCCTTCTGGATCGGCCTGTACCCCAAACCGTTTTTCGAGATTCTCGAACAGCCGGTCAATCAACTGGTGCAAAATGTTCGCAATCCGCAGCCGGGCGGATATGTGAACGCCGCGTTGCGCCCAGCGGGCCAGAACGATATGCAGATGCCGCAAGGAGCGCTCGAAATGCCTGCAAATAACGGCGCGGCTGCGCAATCAACGAAAGGAAACAAATAGTGGGCGTGATCGGATTCAACTGGAACGATTACGTGCTGGTGCTGCCCATTACCCTCCTGACTCTTTTTGCAATCGGCATTCTGCTCATCGACCTGATGATCCCGCCGGAATCCAAGTGGGCCAATGCCGTTACTGCGCTCATCGGCGTGGGATTTGCCATCGGCGGGGTGGTGAAAATTCAACTCTGGATGAAGGCCACCCCTTACGCGCATTTTGGCCTCCAGGCCATGATGGGCACCATGATGGTGGACCGCTTTGCGATTTTCTTTTTTTACTTGTTCCTGGCGGGCACGGCGATTTCGATCCTCATGTCAGTGCGTTACATGCAGACCGAACATGAGAATCATGGCGAATATTACTCGCTGATGTTGCTTTCGGTGGTCGGCATGATGTGCATGGCTGCGGGCATGGACATCGTGCTCATCTTCATCGGCCTGGAATTGATGGCGATTTCCACCTATGTGCTGGTCGGCTTTCTGCGGCGCGACCGCCGCTCCAACGAAGCGGCCCTTAAATATATGTTGCTCGGCGCGTTTTCGTCCGGAATTTTCGCTTACGGGCTGTCGCTTTTATACGGCCTTACCGGCACTACGAATCTGGTTGGCATAAATCGTGGGCTCGGAAGAATTCTGGCGCAAAATCCGCATAATCCGGTTGCGATTGTTGCCTTGCTGACAACGATGACGGGCTTGCTGTTTAAGGTTGCCGCGGTTCCGTTTCATCAGTGGGCGCCGGATGCCTATGAAGGCGCGCCTACTTGCATCACAGGATTTATGTCTGTGGCGGTGAAAGCGGCGGGATGGGCGATGCTGCTGCGCATCCTGCTATGGGGACTTTATCCCATGCGTTTCGTTTGGGCTCCGTTGCTGGTTTTTGTCTCGATTGCCACCATGACGGGCGCGAATTTTGCCGCACTCACCCAGACCAATACCAAGCGCCTGCTCGCGTACTCCTCGATTGCGCACGTTGGCTACATGCTGCTCGGTTTAATCGCCGGTACGGCGGTTGAGTTGAACACGGATGGTTTCAAAGGCATTCTCGTCTACCTGCTGGTCTACACGTTCATGAACCTGGGCGCTTTCGGCGTGATCACGTCGCTACGTCATCGGAATGTGATTGGCGATGAACTTGACGATCTCAATGGCCTTTATGCCCGAGCTCCGGTTGAAGCGGTGCTGATGCTGATCTTCTTGCTTTCGCTGGCCGGGATTCCACCGCTGGCGGGCTTCTGGGGCAAATACTTCATCTTTCTGAGTCTGATCGAAACCGGGCATTACGCGCTCGCGTCCCTCGGTGTGCTCTATTCCGTCTTTGGCCTGTACTATTACTTGAAGATGGCGAATGCCATGTTCATGGGCCAGCCCGAAGAAGAAGGTATGCTGCCGGTGAGTTGGAGCATGCGCGCGGGTCTCGCCGTGACTGCATTCGCGACGGTCTTCATCGGAATCATGCCCGAGCGCTTCATTAACATGATTGACTGGTTACTCGGCATGGCGAAGAGTCCGGCTGTCGCGAAGCTCGTACACTGAGGCCCCGTTCCTCACAACACATTTCTATGTCCTCTGCGCCCGACCCAAAGCCTGAGCCGTCAAACTCCGAACGCAGAGAAAAGTTCTGGGTACAGGCAGCCCGCTACAGCGAGTTGGCCATGATCTTTCCGGCGGCGGTCGTCGTGGGATGGCTCGTCGGCGCTGGGCTTGATCGCTGGCTGCACACCAAGTGGCTCTATCTGGTGGGACTTGTTCTCGGCGGCGCCGCTGGCTTTGCCGAGCTAATTCGCTTGGCTATGCAGGACACAAAGTAAGTGCCGGATTGTGCCGAATTAACTATCTGTTCCGCGCTTCCCTTACCATGATTTCTCTTATCATGAAGATGACAGCTTGCGAACCCAGAATCCATGGCTGACCAATCCCGAGGCGAAGCAGAACTACCAGAAGCGCCTGCCGCTGAAAATTTCTACTCCGGTGCTCTGCCGCGGCTCGCACGTTTCATGCAGGTGCTCTCGCCGGTGCTGATCGGCGCAACCTGGTGGAGATTCGGCATCCGTCCTGCAGTTGGTCTCGCCTTCGGCTGCGCCGTCGCGTACGTGAATTTTCACTGGCTGAAGGGAGGAATCGCCGGTTTTGCCGACCGTGCCACGGGGGGCGCCGAATCGCAGTCAGGAAGTGGAATCGTTTTTCGATTTCTCTTTCGCTATGTTTTGATGGCTATCAGCGCCTATGTTATATTGACTGTTTCACCCGCGAGCCTGCATGGGCTTCTTGCGGGCTTATTTTTGCCCGTTGTGGCCATTCTGTGTGAAGCAATATATGAGTTGTACGTGGCGCTGGCAAAAGGATTGTAAACAGTAGCGGCCCTGTTGTGCGAACGCCGGCAGCGGACAAGTCAAATGTTTTTATGCTCGAGCAACTCTGGTTTACTCAAATCCTGAATCGGTTCTTCGCGGTACGGGTTACGGCGTTCCTGCGGTTGCTGCATCTTGCGCCCAAGCATCCAGAAGCTCCGATTCCAAATTCGTTCGCCATGGAGCTATTTGTCTTTGGCTTCCTTTTAATCATATTCTTCATCCTGCGCTCGCGGCTTTCGGTAGACAGCCCCGGAGGTTTGCAGCACGCCTTCGAAGGACTGGAAGGATTCGTTCAAGGGCAAGGCAACGAGATTATCGGCCATCACAGCGAGCCTTACACGGCGTTCTTGACCACGCTCGGACTGTTTATTCTGCTATGCAACGTGCTCGGGATTATACCCGGATTTGAATCGCCGACGGCTGTGTCCGTGGTGCCCCTAGGGTGCGCGCTGGCCGCCTTTTTCTATTACAATGCACAGGGATTCAAACATTCGGGAATTGGATACCTCAAGCACTTTGCTGGACCTTTCTGGTGGCTTGCATGGCTTATGTTGCCTATCGAAATCATCAGCCATCTGGCGCGCGTGCTTTCGCTGACTGTTCGTCTTTACGCAAACATGTACGCGGGAGATATGGTCACTCTGGTTTTCGTTTCGCTGTTGCCAGTAGCGTTTCCGATTCCGTTCTTAGGATTGCATATTTTCGTTTCACTGCTGCAGGCGTATATTTTCGTTCTACTGACTACGGTCTATTTGCAGGGCGCAGTTTCGGAAGAGCATTAAGTTTGGATTTGCGCTGTTTTTGAAAAACTGAGCCGCAAGCGTGAGGGCGTCTGCAAGGTACGGCGTCAACCACCCACTGGCGGTATTTCATATAGGAGAAAGACAACAATGAGTAAGCTAAGCAAGCTGTTTATGACACTATCGGTTCTCTCGTTCGCTGTCCCTGTATTAGCGCAGGGGCCGGCAGAGGCGATGGGAACAAACTGGGTTGCCATCGCTGCAGGATTCTCCATGGCGTTTGCCTCGGGGATTTGCGCACTAGCCCAGGGGAAGGCTACAGCGTCTGCCGTGGAGAGTCTGGCGCGCAATCCCGCGGCTCGTCCGGGCATTCAGTTGGCTCTGATTTTGGGCCTGGCGCTGATCGAGTCACTGGCCCTCTACACGCTGGTTATCATTTTCGTGAAAGTGAAATAGGCGTTTCCAACCGTAGGTTAAGTTAAAACGCCTCTGCTGCGGCAGAGGCTTTTTTCAATTCTCCTTACATTCACGGCTCAGGGTCTTCGTTGCCCGATCCACTCGTCTTCTTTTTTCTGTGGAGCGCGATTGAGCGCCTCTACCAGCAAGCGGCGCAATCGGTAGCGGCTTTCGAGATCGGTGCTAACGATTTCAAATCCCACTTCGTTCACGCGCGCGCGGCGCAAAAGGACGTGGGCCCTGATTTTGCTTCGCATGCCTAGGGAGATCTCCAGGTCGGCTTCGCTGCCGATACGTAAATTGTCTTCTTTTGTTCCCATCCCGCCGCCCAAGCTCAACTCGCGAATCTGAATCTTTGATTTTCCCCAGGAACTTCCAATGGTTGCCGGAACAGTCCGCGCCAGCACCATGCGCTCGTAGCGGCGCTGCCTCACCCAGGGGCATGCCGGAGCGGTGTCGAGAGGCGCAATCGCCAATTCGGAGGGCTCGAGGCTGCTGTCGGAGAGAATCTGAGCGCTATATCGCGGATCGGTTTTAGAAAGCGATTGCGCGGCGGCGACTCGGAGTTCGCGATGGTAAACCCAGCCGAAGGTTTTTTTCGTCTCTACAATCTCGCGCAACAGCGTAAGAGATTCCGCGTCCCGCAGCCGGCCCAAAGATTCGATGGCTTTAAGCTGGATGAATGGAGAGCGCGATGCCGCTTCGCCGGGTTTGGCCATGGCTTGCAGCGGCGGCGCGGCAGTCAGGTCTCCGCTCATACCGATTTCGTCAATGGTCTCGGGCAGCACGAGCGCATCCATTATCTCCGCGAGTTCCAGTAGCGTGCGGCCACGGTCGGGTGCGGCGCCGTATGCAATCTGGCGCACCACGATATCGTGACAAAAGCGATTCCATTCGGGCATGCGCGCCGGCAGAAGTTCAAGAAGCGTTCCCACATCCAGTCGGCTCAACAATCCCACTACTGCGGAGGCTTGACGCGACTGGCCTGTGCGCAAAATCTCGCGAAGCTGGGTCAGGGCGGGAGTTCCCAGCTCCTTGACGAGCTCGACCATCTGGTCGCATTCATCGCGCCGCATGCAGCGGAAGAACCGGTCTGCCAAATGCTCCGCGCCAGACTGGCAGGTACGGCGGAGAATCAGTAGCAAATCCTCGGACACGGGGTCCGAGCGCAGCGCCTCTTCGATGAACTCAGGAATGCGATTTTCCACGCCCACCCGCGGGCGCAGATCGTTTACCATCACCGGACGCTGCTGTAATAGGGTTTCCATGGCGGCGCATACCTCGTTCACCGCCTGATAATTCTTGGCTTCGCTGGCTTCCTGGCTCAGACGAACGAAAGCCGCGCTCAGCAGACTTTGCAGCTCGGGGTCTTTCTCGACGCAGATTTGCTGGGTCACTTTACGGATCGCTGCAGCCATCGCTTCGCCGCCCACCCGCGCGTACAGATCGGCCAGTTGGCTGAGCCCGATTGCCGTCTTGCGCCGTGGATCCGCATCCTTGCTGGTGACACATCCGGAATAGTTGTTGAGTATTTCAGCGGAAGTCTGCTTGTCCTCGCGGTCGAGCAACACCTCCACGAACTGACGCAAGTTGCGCGGGGGCACGCAGGGAGCTTCGTTTGAGAGTAATACGGTCTTCTTGCCTGATTCCGGCACTTCAGCCCAAAACATCCGGTCGAGAATATCGGCGTGCGATTCGACCAGAATGCCGGCCTTGTTCATCTTCTCTTCCTGGATCTTCAGAATCTGGCGCAACGAGTCCATCTGCCGGCTCATGTGCTCCATCATCTGGTGCACCGCATTTACCTTGACCTCGCCCTTCGAATAACGGTCGAGGGCAAAGCGGATCGCCATGTGCTCGGCGGCTTTCATGAGCAACGGGGCATCTTCTTCTTGATTCGTGGCTGCCTTGGCCGCAAGATTCCCGAGTAATTGCTGCAGGTTCAAGCGCGTGTTCGGATCGGTTTCGCCGAGATCTTTTTGCAAGTCTTCGGGGCGCATGTTCGGATCCGTCTGCGCCTGCCCGAAACGGGTGAGGAGCCGGATCGCCTGCACCACTTCCGCTTCCTGCAGCGGGACCACGCCACCTTCCCAGGCTGTACCCACTGCAGCGCCGGTGCCTTGAGAGGATCCGCCCCCCACTCGAATATTCGGTACACTGCCGAATGGCACCACCACGCCCGGTTGCCCTTGACCCGCGGTGCCGGAGTTAGCGCCTTCAGCCGCGGCGATCAGTTGCAGCAGCTTCTGCGGATCGTTCAACCACTGCTTAAACTCGGGTCCGAGCGTTTGAGCCGCAATCTGAGCGGCGACGCTGATGTCTCCGGTGAGCGGATCGGCGGCCACGAATTTCACTTCGTTAATCTTGATGGTGCTCGGTTTCCCGCTGCTGCTCAATGCTTCTTTGATTTGTCTGGAAACATCCTGTGCTTTCGAGCCGGCAAGAGTGAAGGCGCGAACCAGGCTTGTGAAGTCTTCAATCGTGACGTCTTTGGAAAAGTGCAGGCTGGCGAGGCCGGCTGCGGACAATAGTTGCCCGAAACTTTTCTCGACCTGGCCGGTTTCGAGAGGAACGCCATCAAGCAGCAGTTTGCCCTCAGAAACTCCCAATAGGAATCCGCCTTCACCCGCGACGGGCAGCCCGCTTTGCAATTCGTTCCAGGCAACTTCAAACTGTGCCTCTGTGCGCTTGTGCTCGTAGCCATACATTCGCGCATACTTGATCAGGATGTTTAGACTGTGAACGAAGGCGCGTGCGGAGGCCGCACGATTGGCGTGGAATGTGGCCGCGTTATCGATAAAACACCCCTGCACGCGAGCTCTGGCTGCGCATTGATAAGGTTAAATCCAGGCAGTAAGCCGTCGCATGTTACGGAGGTAATTGGAAGGATGCTGAAGCAACGAGAGCAATTGTTATTCAGGAGGATGCTGCCTGACCAATGCCTTGGTTGGGCGATTGCAACCTCGGGGTGGCGCTGAAAGCCAACTCCGGCGAAAATGATGAGTGATCTGTTGTAATCGGTAACCCTGTGCCTTTGCAAACTACTGAGAACGTTCGCGCTAGCCAAACCGTTGGTCTCCGCTACTGGATGCTTCGAGTACTGGAGGAATGCGACAACGTCGGTGCCGACTTCTGTCCTGACCCGGTGCACGATCTTCGTGTCTCACTGCGACGGTGCCGCTCCCTTGCCGATGGCCTCATGGCGCTCGATCCCGATCCGAGTTGGAAGGCAATGAAGAAAGCGGGCAGGCGCCTGTTCCAGCGCCTCGGCGATCTTCGAGACATTCACGTGATGGAGGAGTGGATCGAGAGGTTGGCTCCCTCGAAGGGAGCCACGGCAAGCGCAGATGCAACGCCATCGTCCGAAGCCAATTCGGAATCGATCGTCTCACCTTCGTCGGATCAATCGAGCGCTGCCGATCCAGCAGAGACGTTGCGCGAAATACTCGGACGGCGCGAGCAGGAACAGAATCGCGAAGCCAAAGCCGCCCTTGAGGCTTTCGACAGAAAGGAATGGCGACAGTGGAGCAACTTTCTTCCGGCACGCGCGGCGCGTTTTCGGCCGGGCTGCGCCTTGTTCAGGCATCTCGCGCTGGAACGCTGGACAGAAGGCCGTGAGCTGCACACTCGCGCTATGCGCAACCGCTCCCAAACGGCGCTGCACGAATTACGCATCGGCATTAAGCGCTTTCGCTATATCGTCGAGAATTTTCTCCCGGAGGAGTATAAAGCCTGGAGCGACGACCTTAAAGAAATGCAGGACTTGCTCGGCGAGGTGCATGACCTCGACGTGCTCTGGTCGACGGCCCTTTCATCTCACATCTTTTCCGATGTTCATTCTCGGACAGTCTGGCATGAGCGGATTGCGGGCGAGCGAAGCAAGCGCATCCAACGTTATCGCGAGAAAATGATCGGCCCGGATTCTCTTTGGAATGCATGGCGCGCCGCGCTGCCCCACGGCAGGCAGATCGAGGTTCTTGCAGTACGACGACTAAAGCTGTGGGCCGGCGGGCTTGACCCTGATTTCCCGCACTCCGAACGCGTGGCGAGTTTTGCGCTGCAGCTCTACGACGGGCTTTTGCGGTTCTTTTGGCAACCCGCCGTGGATGTTGAATCTGCGCGCTCCAGTCTACGAGCCGCGGCCTTGCTGCACGACATTGGGAAGTCGCAAGGGGAAAAAGATCATCACAAAATATCTTTAGCGTTGATTCGCAAATATCGAATTCCCTGCGGCTTCAAAGAGACCGATCTCCTGCGAGCTGCCACCGTTGCCCGCTTTCATTGCGGAGTACTGCCCACCAGAAAGCACAAACTGCTGCGCGATCTGCTTCCCGACGAGCAGAAAGTCACGATTCAGCTTGCAGCCGTTCTGCGCCTCGCGAACGCCTTCGATGTTGCCCACGATGGTCGCATCCTCCGCCTGCATCTGCAGCAGATTCGAAACAGCGGCATGCTGAGGCATACGAGCAACGGCAAGCCGTCGTCTAAAACCTTGGCGGGCAGACCCCTGGCTTTATCTGCCCACGAACCGCTGATAATCGCCGCCGAAGGCTACTCGCCGATGGGACGGGGCGCTCAAACAATTGCCGCCGAACGCCATCTGTTAGAAACGGTGCTGCGCAGGCCGCTAATTGTGAAACCGATGAAGCACGTCGCGACTGCCAGAACGCTTTAGTGGCGCTGTTTGCGGAACATGCTCGTGTCGTAATTGAGCGGCTCGATTTTGACCGGGATTATTTTCTTGAAGTCGCGATGCGCGGGATTGATCAGGTAATTACTCTCCCGCGGGGCAAGCACCGAAGGAACGAGCAGCAAACAATGCCCTCCCCTGCGCGCGAACTCATTGCCGAAGCGCACGAGTGTGGCTGGTGCCGCCGCATCGCGCCAGTTCGCCGGCAAATCCGCAAGATTAAGCCTTTGACGGCTTAGCGTGTCAGGAATTTCAGCAACTGCGAGAACGAGGTCGTCCGGCGGATCGTCTTTGTCGAGGTGGACAAAGTATTCAAGCATGGCCAGGGACTGATGTTCTGAAGCGTAGCTCAGGCGTATTCCCGGGCTCGACCAGCGGCCTCCATAAAGGTAGGCGCCTTCGCCATCGAATGGATTGCGGGCGAATGCTCTTCGGAGAACCCGATAGATTCGGGTCAACTAATTCCGCCGTAGGCGATGCGGCCCAAAATATTCTCCACCTGGCGTGCTCCCAACTCGGTATCGATTGCTGCGATGGGAGCGATGCCGCCTAGAGCCCGATTGGGGCGCTTCAGCCACCGCCGGGCGCGATCCTCGCTACCGAGAT
Organism: uncultured Acidobacteriaceae bacterium; assembly: GCA_963784095.1. Classification (GTDB taxonomy): domain Bacteria; phylum Acidobacteriota; class Terriglobia; order Terriglobales; family Acidobacteriaceae; genus Sulfotelmatobacter. The sequence continues at coordinate 28,436 of CAWAQC010000007.1, read as the reverse complement.
ATTCCGTTGCAATGGCCGTTAGACGAGCCAGGCGGTACAGGCGGTCCGATTCGTAACGCGCCAATTTTCCGGTGCGCCGTCGCCGCTGTAAGCTGCGGGCAGAGAGGTCCAGCGCAGTGGCGAGCTCTTTCAGCGTCAAGCCGGAAGCTTGCATAAGTTTTTCGATGACCCCAGGAGGAAAGCCGCTGCGAATCGCCTCCAGCATGTCGCGATCCGTGGAAAGGGAACGTCCCAGCGTGCGCCGGCCACCTAGTTCTGCAACGACGGCTCGAAGTTCATTTACCATTTGTCGTCTATTATAGCGACAAATGGCACGCCTGCCAAGTTCAAGGCGCTGGTGATTTCGCGTTGCAGCCGGAAGCTTCTCAGTCACTTTCGCGAGTTGAGGCTTCCTACTACAACTGAATGTCGTGACTCACGCCCAATTGGTCGAAAAGGCGGTATGCTGGCTACGCCGGTATCGATGTGGAGTAGTGCTTTCGGAACAGGCTTGTGTGAACGGCGAAATGCCTGACGCCATTGGCTGGAAGCTCGCTTGCCATTCGGTGCTAATCGAGTGCAAAGTGACACGATCGGATTTTCTCGCCGACCGCCTGAAGCCGTTTCGCGTTCAGCCTGAGCGGGGCGTCGGGTGCGAGCGCTTCTATCTAGCGCCTGCGAAATTGATTCGGCTTGAAGAACTGCCTAAAAATTGGGGTTTACTCGAGTGCCGCGCTGGAAAAATTGAGATAGCACATCCCTCCGCCAAGGATCTCCGCAGCGCCAAAGGCTTTCGCTACGAAATGAATCTGCTGCTTGCCAGCCTGCGCCGGGTCGAGGTACGCGTCGAACCGCAAAGCATTACAGATTTTCTCAAGTGGAAGAACCGCATGGCCGAATACAATCGCGGCGCTTTGCCTGTTGGCCTGGTAGCCACGGAAGACGAAGCGAACGTATTCCTCGAGCCTGAGGCTCCGCAATAGAGCTAGGCGCTCCCGTCTTCACCGGCATTAACGTCGTTGTTTCCTTTGAGTGCCGCATTTCAGAATGGGTTTTTCCACACCTCGCGCCTAGTCGATTCGGTTATCCGTCACAGACCCATTTCCGTAATTGAGGGACTATCAGAACGCGGAGAAGCGCCCGAGGCAATGGGATTTCCCACTGAATCTGCGGAGTGAGCAAAGAGAATGAGAAGATTAGCACTGATCGGCATGTTGACGATCTTTGTGACGGCTTGCGGAAGCAACAACTCGTCCGTCGATGCCTCAGGTACCGAAATTCCGGGCGACTGGACGATCACGGCAAACATCGTCGGTTTGACCGCAAGCGTCTTTTCGGTGACGTTTGTTTCGAGCCAATGCAGTGTCGCTACAACCGTCGGAACGTTTACTGTGCAGGGTCCCAGTTGCTTCATCGCCGACTACAACACAGGGCAGGGATCAATCTCCGGGAGCGGTCAATTCACGCTCATGGGAGTGCTGGTGGGGTCGCTGAGCAATGCTCTCCCCGCTAACACCGCCGCGCCGATTGACCTTCTTTTCGTCGAGGCGGATGATTACGGTGATGTCTCAGTATTCAACGGCACCGGAGCAGTCGCCAACGGTACGATGAGCGGGACATGGGTGTGCAATACAGACTCTCCAGTGTGCGCAGGGTTGAGCGGCACGTTCTCCGCAACCCAAAATTAGTGTCAATTGGAACTAGAAACAATGTGGTCAAAGGCTCGGCAACCAAGCCTTGCGAAGCAAGCTACAACTCCCGTCTTCCTTCCATCGCCTTCAGCATGGTGATTTCATCGGTGTATTCGATGTCACTGCCGACCGGGATGCCCATGGCGATCCGCGTAACTTTCACGCCGGCACGCTTGACTTGCTGCGATAAATAAGTCGACGTAGCCTCGCCTTCTATTGTGGGATTGGTCGCGATGATCACTTCGTCCACATTGCCGGCATCCACTCGCGCGATCAGATTAGAGATGCGCAGTTGCTCCGGGCCGATGCCGTGCAGCGGAGAGATGGCTCCGTGTAAAACGTGAAAGACGCCGTTGAAGTGCTTGGTTTTTTCTATCGAGGCGATGTTCGTGGGTTCTTCGACCACACAGACCAGACGCTGGTTGCGCGTGGCACTGGTGCAGTAGACGCACGGATCGACATCCGTAATGTTGTTGCACACCGAGCACAGGCGCAAGCTGGCTTTGACATCGCGGACGGCGGCAGCGAGTGCATCGGCATCTTCATCGCTCGAGCGAAGAATATGGAAGGCCAGGCGCTGCGCGCTTTTTGAGCCGACACCGGGCAGCTTCTTCAGCTCATCGATCAGGCGCGACATGGGTTCGGCGAATTTAGACATTATCGGTGATCACCGATTTTGGTCGCTTAATTGAGAAATCAGTTACGACGTAGTAGCGGACGCGAACCCGGGCAATAAATTGCACGATCTCTAATCTCATAATGTCTTAACCTGGATTGGGAAGCGCATACTCAAAATCGTACGTATGCTTCCCCCCGGGCGCGACGTTGATTTTCATTGATCCCGTTATTCCAGTGAGTTGGCCGGTGCCGGAGTCGGGAACGACAGTAATCGTCAAGCTCCGCTTATCTTGAGTCATCGTGCCACTGTGTTGCAGGGTGAAGCTGCCGCTGCGCCCGCTTAGAGCTCCCGTGACGCGCTCGATGGCCACGTAGGCTCCAGATCCCTTCACTTCCGTACCCGCTGAAAGCATCTGGCCCTCACCCTTTGCTTCCAGGTCGCCGTGGTATTGCTTATCGAGAGTAAATCGCCCGAGCGTCGAGGCTTGGGTTGAATTGTCTTGCGGCGTCACTGTGACGTCGAACGCTCCGCTGGCATGATTCATGCGAGCCTCTCTAGGCTGATCGTGGGATTGTGCGTGCGCGAGCACGCTCAATACTAGAAATAAAAGAACCGCATAGAAGAATCGTCGAGAATGTCTCGTCATTTTCAATTAGCGAGTTCAATTCGCCCTCACAAGCCTGGAATTCCCATGCCGCCGAGCATTCCGCCGACCGTTGATTGCATTTGTCCGTCGATCTTGCGCCCAGCCTCGTTCACAGCCGCGAGTACAAGATCTTGCAGCATTTCTACGTCGGCGGTTTTCAGGGCTTCGGGATCGATGCGCAGGCTGAGCACTTGCTTGCGGCCGTCCATCTTTACTGTGACTGTGCCGCCGCCGGACGAAGCCTCGACGACGGTCTCCTGCATTTTCTTCTGCAGGGCGTCATACTGCGCTTTGGCCTTGGACATCAGCTCTTGTAGATTGAAGCCGCCCATGGTTAGCGCCTCTCCTTGTAATCGATAACCGTACGAATCTGCGCGCCGAATTTTTCTTGCAGCCGTCGCACGACAGCATCGTTTTCAGCCCGGCTGCGGCCCGTTGCCAGATTGGAGCCATTCGATTTTGAGGCACCGTTGCGATTTTCCGAAGCCACGACATTGGCGCCGGGTACAACTTTCAATTTGACAGCTCGTCCCAGCACACCGCTGGCTGAAGCGATTACAATTCGCCGGGCGTCGTTACTTAGCGACATATCGACCACGGTTTGCGATTCGCCGACTTTGATGACAACTTCATTTCCAACCACCGCCCATTCGCCGGACTCAAGCATCGAAACCAGAACGCGCTGATTCGCATCCGCGAGAGCCTGCAGTACCGCCGACTTCAACCTTTCAACGGACGCCTCAGGCTCAGCGCCAACTGTTGACAGCAATACCGGCGCCGGTGGAGTGCCACTGGCAGCTGAATCATCCATTCTCAGATCATCGACTCTCAAATCAGGGGCTGCGGCGTTGATCTGCGGCGTACCCAGCTCCCCCCGCACTGCGGTTGAAATCTGGTCGGGATCGGCAAGCGCCGCCGCGCCCATCACTACCCTTGCCGGCGCGCCTCCGCTGGCAATTACACGCGAAGCGCCGGACGACACCTCGGCAAAAGAATCCTGCCGAGGACCGCTCTTGCGGGCCGAGTCGGCGGCAAATGGAGAAACAACAGTTGAGCGAGCAGGCGTCACGGAATCGGCTTTTCGAGACTCAGTGGCCTGGCCCGATGCCGAAGCGACAATCGAAGGTCGCGCAGGAGTCCGCAATGTAGCACCAGCAGAAGCGTTCAATGAAGCTGCTGCATCACTGAGTAATTGCTCAATCGGCAGCAATCGTTGCGCGTGCGCCATCTTGAGCAGGCCGAGTTCGAGATGAAACCGCTGCTCTTGTTTGTAGCCCAGTTCGCCATGCATGCGCAGCATAATCTGCAAATGGCGCGTGAGGTCCTCTTCGCTGAAGAGGTCCGCAACCCGGGCCACGCGCTCGCGCTCTTCGCTGGAAATCTGCAGCAGGGAAGAGTCTTTCCCGGCGATTTGGGCGACGGTTGCGTTCCGGAGAAAACGCACCATCTGCCGCGCAAAATGCGTCGGGCTGTTCCCTTCGCTAATCAAATGATCGACCTGCTTGAGAACGTCCTCGCTGGCGCCACGGGACACTGCCTGCATCACTTCTTCTAGAATGTGCGCCGGAGCCGCTCCTACCAGATTTCGCACCGAATCAGCGGTCACCGTTCCGCCGCAGCAGGCGATCGCCTGATCGAGTATCGAGAGCGCATCGCGCATGGAACCGTCGCCCGCTTCGGCAAGAAGCGCGAGAGCATCATCGTCCGCCTTAATTCCTTCGCGCCCGACCAGATCGCGCAGTTGCCCAACAATGTCATCGAATTTCACCGCCCGAAAGCTGAAGTGCTGGCAGCGCGAGCGGATGGTCTGCGGAATGTCTTCCGATTGCGTAGTCGCCAGCATAAAGACCATATGATCGGGCGGTTCTTCCAGCGTTTTCAGCAAAGCGTTGAAAGCGGCATCGGTAATCTGGTGGGCTTCGTCGAGAATGTAAATCTTGAAGCGATCCCGCGCCGGGCGATATCGGGCAGCCTCTCGAAGTTCACGAATTTCGTCGATTCCACGATTGGTGGCGGCGTCGATCTCAATGACATCCACCGAGTTGCCAGCGCGAATTTCGGTGCACGACTCGCAAATGCCACATGGTTCGGAGACTGGCTTGTCGGAAGATCGGCAATTCAAGGCCGCAGCCAGAATGCGCGCGACGGTGGTTTTGCCGATGCCGCGGTGCCCGCTGAAAATGTAGCCGTGAGCCGTGCGTCCCTGCTCAAGCGCGTTCTGCAGGGTGCGGGTGACGTGCACCTGTCCGATGACCTCGGAGAATTTCTGGGGACGGTATTTGCGCGCCAGGACGGTATAGCTCATGAGCCGGAACTTAAATTATACGTGATAGGAGCAGCCCAGGCTGAATCGTAGTATGGACCTAAATCTCGGCGGCTCTTCGAGTCAGGTTTGCTAATAATCTGCCCAGGCGATAGGCTGATGGGTCATTTTCAATCATCGAAATTCGAGCGTTGTGAATTTCGTATGAAACCTTTAAGAAGTGTATTCATGCAACTAAAATTGACATTGAAAACGAAAGACGGAATTCTGATCGTGGATTGCATTGGGAGGATTGTGTTCGGCGAAGAATCTTCACTGCTGCGCGACAAGATTAAGAAGGCGATTGTGGAAAATAACCGGATCGTTATGAATCTTGGAGAAGTCACCTATATCGATTCGGGCGGACTCGGAACCCTGGTAGGGCTGCGCGCCACAGCCATCAACGCCGACGGGACCATCAAGCTGACAAACCTGACGAAGCGCGTCGGCGACTTGCTGCAGGTAACCAAGTTGCTGACGGTTTTCGATGTTTACGACTCAGAAGCGGAAGCCATCGAGTCTTTCCGGGAGGCCGCTTAGTCGCTTGCACGGCTCGAATTCTACGGCTTTTAAGAGTCTCAGACCGTGAGAGTCTCGAACCGCGAGTCGTAGAATCTGAATTGCCGCAGGCGCCCTTCCTCTAATGATTTCTCGCATTGTTTTTATCTTGCTGTTGCTCGTCAGCGCCAGCGGATTTGTGTCTCCGCCGGTTGCGCTGGTTATGGGATTGATTTATGGACTGAGTCTTCCGCACGCCTATGGCAAACAGGCGAAGATCGGATCGAGATACCTATTGCAATTATCCGTGATTGGCCTCGGCTTCGGAATGAATCTGCACCAGGTCATTAAAGCCGGGCGCAGTGGGTTTATCTATACCACGCTGGGAATCAGCTTCGCGCTGTTGGTAGGCATGGGACTCGGCAAGTTGTTTGGCGTGCAGCGCGTGCCGGCTTTCCTCATTTCAACCGGAACCGCGATTTGCGGCGGCAGCGCGATTGCCGCAATGGGGCCGATTACCGAGGCTACCGACGAAGAAATGGCGATCGCGCTGGGAACCATTTTTGTCCTGAACTCGATAGCCTTGCTGATTTTCCCGCCCATTGGCGTTTATCTGAAAATGACGCAATCGCAGTTTGGCTTGTGGGCCGCGCTTGCCATTCACGATACCAGTTCGGTCGTAGGTGCGGCTGCGAAGTACGGCTCGGAAGCGCTGGGAATTGCGACTACGGTGAAGCTGGCCCGCGCCTTGTGGATTGTTCCGGTCGCGATGGTAACCGCATTGGTACGGGGCGCGAAGGCAAAAATTCAGTGGCCGTGGTTCATCGCTTTTTTCTGCCTGGCCGCGGTGTGCAAAACTTATCTTCCGGCCGGAGCAAGCGCTTATGCGCTCGCGGTGAAAGCGGCGAAAATCGGGCTGACGGCTACTTTATTCTTGATCGGTACCGGCATCTCGATTGGCACGCTGAAGCGGGTGGGGCACCGTCCGCTGCTGCAGGGAGTTATTCTCTGGCTAATCGTGTTGAGTTTGTCCCTTTGGCTGATTCGCATCGGATGGATCGCGCTGTGAAGAAAGCAAGCCGAAAATCAGCAATCCTGAAAGCTCGAACTCGATCACGCTTGAGCCGATCTTCGGCACCCGAATCTTTATCCGAGCAATCGAAGACGCGGCTGCTGATCGAGGCCGCCATTCGCCGCATTCCCAAGGGAAAAGTTTCGACCTACGGAGCCGTTGCGCGGGCAGCGGGATTGCCCCGAGCGGCACGCCAGGTAGCGCGTGTGTTGCACCGGGGCTTCGGACTTCCGTGGCAACGCGTGTTGGGCGCCGGTGGTGAAATCAAATTACGGGGAGACTCGGCCATGGAGCAGCGTTTCCGCCTGGAAGCGGAAGGCGTGCGCTTTCGCGGACGCAAGGTGGATATGAAGATGTGTGAATTTAGATTTCGGCGCCGGCGGGAAAGTTAGAGCCGCGCTTCTCGCGGCGGACAGCCGAGGGCGGTTGTCCCTACATGGTTCTTCTGGACTGTCGGTTTATTTGCCGCTCTTGAACTGCTCGTCAATCTCGACCTGATATCCCGTGACCATCTTATTAGTCTCGTTTGCCATGCCCACGACTGCCATCAACTCCTTGAACATAGCGTCGCTCATACCTTTCTTCTGCGCGGAGGCGGTGTGCGAGGCGATGCAGTAGCCACACTGGTTGGTCACACTCACGGCGATATAGATCATTTCTTTCGTGAGCGGGTCCAACGCGCCGGGCCCCATGATCTGCTTGATATCTTCCCATGTGCGCTTCAGCGTGGCAGGATCGTGCGCAATCGCTTTCCAGAAATTATTGATCCAGTCCGTATTCCGCGTGGTCATGATGTCATCGTAAACCGCGCGGACTTCCGGGCTGGCGTCCTGGTATTCGATAAAGCCTAGAGTTGCCATGAGTGTTTTCGTCCTTAGAGTCGGTTTCACCACAGAGGCAAAGAGTCACAGAGAAAGGCGAGAAACTAAAAAGTCATCATTAGATTTACGACGGAGTCACACACAAAGAAAATCCCAAACGAGGTTTTCTCTGTGATTCTGTGTCTCTGTGGTGAAGTGATTTGCTACCCCGGCAGTTCGCCGCCGAGCAATTGTTCAAATGAAGCGGCGGGACAGCGCACGCCAACAAAAAACTGTCCGAACAAGGCATAGACGGCGCTCACGTGATCGAAGCGCATTTCGTAAATCAGCTTCTTGAAAACCAGAGGATCATCGGCAAACAAATCAACCCCCCACTCCCAATCGTCGAAGCCAATCGATCCGGTAATGATTTGCTTGACCTCGCCAGCGTAACGGCGTCCAACCAACCCGTGCTCGTTCATCTGGCGGGCGCGCTCTTCGATTGGAAGCGTATACCAGTTCTTTTCTTCTCCGCGCAGCCGGTTCATGGGATAAAAACAAAGGTAACGGCTGGGCGGAATCTCCGGAAACAGCCGCGGATGCATGGCTTCGCGGTGCCGATTCAACTTGCATTCGATCTCGGCCTTCCACTGATCAGAGTGCGGCTGAATACCCTGATCGGTGAGCTCTTTGTATATCTTGAGAGTCGAATCATACAAGCCGAGTTCGATGATCGAAAGATAAGAGGATGTGGGCTCAAAATATTCGCTGAGCCTCAAGCCGGCGAGCTTGAGTTCGGCCTGATTGAGTTCGGCGAACGAGTTGCGGAAATGCACCAGCATCAGATCGCCCTTATGTCCGATCAACGAGTACAGCGCCGACTGCCCACTCGAAGGCTTTTCCATTTCGCCAAGCACCGTCGCAGCATCGCGAGCAATCGCCGATCGCTCTGCCGGCGGCAAGTCACGCCAGGCCGTCCAGCGAAAGCGCATCATCTGGTGCAGAACGCTATAGCCTTCGGTGGTTAGCGGGACCGCGGGAATCTCAGTAACCGCTGTTTGCGTAGGTAAAGGACGAGTAGTCGTGGTTGTCATGTGTGTATCGAGAACGTATCGTGTGATGCACATCCATTGTACGCAAGTGGGCCACTAGCCGCGAGTGCGCGACTACAATCGTCCAGACGGTCGATCTCAGCAATTATCGGGTCAGGCAACAGACGTATTCATGAAACAGAATGGAGTGGAGGATCACCTGCTCGTGGCTTACAACATAGCGAGCAAGAAGCGCAGAAATGCGAATTTCCGCGTCGAAGACGCCGTGTACGTCTTTTTGCACTGAACTAAATCCAAAGATCGAATCGGGCGAGTGCATCGCACCCGCCCTCCCTTGGCATAGCAAAGCTTGCTTAGTGGTTGTGGTCGTTGTCCTGATGGCTGTGGCGCCAGGTCCAGTATTGCTTTTGCTGTGCCGGCGGCAGGCTGCGGAAATCGCGATGTTCGTCGTAGTGGTTTTCACGTGACCACTGGCGATAGTAGACCTCTTCGCCCGGGTCCCACACGTGATAATCGCTGTAGTAGGGGTCATAGACCCGATAGTAATGATGGTGGACGCAAGCTGTGCCAACCGCACCCGCCAGCGCTGCCGATAGAAGCAAAGAACCAAGAAATCGCGATGGTGTACTCATTCTTGAATGTCCCTCCGCATGGTTAACACGGCGCCACACAAAAATTCACCTTGAGAACCTCTCAGGGACTGGGTACGTTTGTTGCTGTTATGCATCTGCTTGGTTGCCTGCCCGGACCCGGCAACATTTCGTATTTTTAGTGAAAACGGTAGCCTGGTTTTAGTTCGCAACGGTAATTTCGAGATTGGTCTTTATCGATTGATACGTGGCAAATCGCCCATGGCAGTAAAAGATCGGGTCCAAGCGGAAACACAATCGCCTCGCCGGCTACATCTGCTTCTATGCTGGGGCCTTCCGCAGTCGGCGAAAGGCTGAAGTTTAATGCACGCCCAAAGATGACAGGATAGGTTTCGCGGATCAGGTTGTTGGTCATAGGATGGACCACTTCCGCTTCCACCAGAAACGTGGTTGTGTCAGACCAGTTGCGGACCGTGACGGTGAATCGGCGCTGGTCCTGCGAAAAAGTCTCGCCTTCGATTTTGGTGAACGGACATGGTCCGGCAATGCAGGAAACTCTGATGTTGCGAAATTCGTTGCCTTGGCCGGCGTCGAGGAAAAAAGAACGGATGGTGGCTTTCCATTTCCCGCCGGCTGCGCAGGGCGGGCGATTTGCACAAGGAGTGTTGCCCACATTCACGACATCGAAGGCCCGTACAGCGCTGCCAATGTCCGCTTCGGCCGTTGACTTGACCGTATATCGAATGCGCGGATTCGAAACAGTAATATCGGAATGAGTTTCAGCAACTGTTTCCTGGTGAAGAGGCGTCATGCGGGCGATATAAAGCTTGTCGCTAATAAAATCATTCCAATCGAGCGGCTGATAGTCCTTGAGGCGAAATTGCAGCAGAACAGGCTGACGCCGGCGCAGTCCCTTAGGAAGCATTAAACTGAAAAAGCCGTCTGGGTTGGATTGTGCATGAGCGCTGCCCCAGCCGTTGGTTGCGGTGATTTCCACCCCGGGTAGTGGAAGTTGCCGGTTCGGGTCTCGGTCCTCCCTTAGCACGGCGCCCCTGAGGACCACAGGTTTGCGGCGGCTCAAGAGTATGGCCGCGGCGGTCGCACCGAGAATGGCCAGAGATACGAACACCCAGAGCGTGATCTTTTTTCCGCGGGTCATCCATCTCCTTCGATTAACATTTTAGGATGGATGTTGCAGAGTGCAAAGTCGACGTACTTAGCTAAGAATTGTTGAGGAGGGATTTTCTGGTCCGCGGCGCTGGGTTTAAAGGCGCCAATGAGAGATTGATGAACGAGAAAGAAAAAAGAAATTTGCCTCTCCATCACGTCTCGCGGCGGGACCTCCTCATGGGCATTGGTGGTTGGGGGCTTACGTTCCTGTTCGATCAAACCTCCTTGGCTCAATCAAAGACATCTCCCAGCCTCCCGGCGGCGCAGCAGAGTCAACCTGCACAACAAGTCCCAGCAGCACCCGGCGCTCTTTCTCCTGAAGACGATCAACTTTTGGACGAACTCGAAAAGGCAAATTTTCAGTTCTTCTGGGAGCAAGCCAGCCCACAGAGCGGCCTCGTGCGCGACCGGGCGAGCGTTTCCGGCAATGAAAATTCGGTGGTAGCCAGCATCGCGGCGACTGGCTTTGGATTGACTGCGCTTTGCATCGCCGACCAACGTGGATATATCTCGCGGGCCGATGTGCGAGAGCGGGTTTTGGCGGCCCTGCGATTTCTGTGGAAGAAGATGCCGACGCATCGCGGCTTTTTCTACCATTTTGCCGATATCAATACCGGCGAGCGCGTCTGGGACTCCGAAGTTTCTTCCGTCGACACGGCCATGTTGCTCTGCGGAGTTCTTACCTGCCGCCGCCATTTCGAGGAGCATTCCGAAATCAGCCTTCTGGCCTATGAAATTTTTAATCGCGTAGATTGGAGTTGGCTATCGGAAGATACCACGCTTCTCACGCACGGATGGACCCCCGAAGGCGGATTCCTGCCCTATCGCTGGGACTACTACAGCGAGATGATGATGATTTATCTGCTGGGATTAGGATCGTTCACTCACCCTTTACCAACCGATGTTTGGAATGCATGGAAGCGGCTCCGATTTGAATTTGATGGACTTCGCTACATCGGTTCGTTTGCTCCCCTCTTCGTGCATCAGTACTCGCAGGCGTGGTTCGATTTTCGCAACAAGCGCGATGCCTACGCCAATTACTTCCAGAACTCTGCGCTTGCCACCGAGGCCCACCGCCTTTTCTGTCTGGAACTGGCGAAGCAATTTCCCGACTACAGCGACGATTTGTGGGGCATTACCGCGTCCGATTCGCAGGCAGGGTATGTGATCTGGGGCGGCCCGCCGGAGTTTGGCCCGATCGACGGTACAGTCGTTCCCAGCGCACCCGCAGGTTCGCTCCCGTTTCTGCAGCAGCCCGTGATCCGTGTGCTTCGCAATATACGGGACCATTACGGCAAAGCGTGGAGCCGCTATGGCTTTGTGAATGCTTTCAACCCGCTGAAGAACTGGTACGACACCGACGTAATTGGAATCGACACCGGAATCACCATGCTGATGGCGGAAAATGCACGCAGCAGCTTTGTCTGGGAAACGTTTATGAAAAATCCCGAAGCACAGCGCGGCATGGATCGAGCCGGATTCAAGAAAGAGCAGACCTGATTTTGCGCGTCTCTTCAGTGGCCTTCGGTAAGTCTATTTCAACTCAATCACGGTCAAGCCATGGGCAGGAACGGTTATTTCTAGTTGACTATTGGTAATCTGCTGCTCCTCTGGCGGCGGAAGATCTGTAGCTTGCCGCAATTGCACGATCTGCGCCTGGGTCGGGTATTGCGGGCCACCCATCTTTTCATAGGTAGCGCGAAAATCCCCGTGGTCGTGATCAACGCGCGAGATGAACGCGTGCTGTGCGTTCGTCCCTTTTAGCAGCAAGATGAAGGTCTTTGCTGAAGCGTCTTGCCCCGGCGGAGCATAGTTCCAGACCGCGAGCACCAGCGTGCCGTCGTTCCTGCGCGTGAGTAATGCTGAATTCGATGAGAGAGCAATCCGCTCGTCGCCGAGCGTGTGCAGAAGTTTGAAGGCGTAGTAGGACGGCTTCGGAATCCCATCTTCCGCGATTAAGCCGAAGCCCCCATAGAACGGGGTCTTCACCACGCCCTGTTCTTCGAACACATCGGAGAAGGTCCAGTAAGACATGGAACCGACGAGGCCATCGCACTGCTGAATGGTGGAGGCAAGCCACGGGCCCATATAGATCGAATCGGTAACGTCGGTCTCATTTTTATAACTGGCGTTGAACTCGCTCCATATGAGCGGAAGATTCGGCATGGCCGAAGCTTGGATCTGCTCGTGAACGTTGCTGACCGCGCGGCAGACCATCTGATCTCGAGGAATTTTTTCTTCCGTGTGAAAAACGTCTTCGGCGGTGTCGTTCGCATAAACGTGGGTTGAGACAAAATCCAGCGGTATGTGCTTCTCGGAGCAGTGGCGGATCATCGCGTCCACCCACGCGGCCTGTGCGGTTGCTGGCCCGCCCACGCGTAATCGCGTATTGACCTTTTTTATCGCAAGCGCCGTTTGATCGTACAACTCCCAGTAAGATTCCTGCGGAGGTTTGCCTGCCCAGAAATCGAGATTGGGTTCATTCCAGACCTCGAAATACCATTGCGAAACCTCGTCAATGCCATAACGATTCACCAGATGGTCGGCAAAGGCCGTGATCAAGTCGTCCCAGCGAGTCCAATCTTTGGGCGGAGAAACATTAGGGTGGTACCAAAAGTCCTGGCGAATATTGCTGGCCCCGAGCTTGCTTGGCATGAAGCTGATTTCGACGTATGGCCGCACGCCATTCGCCAGCAACCCATCGTAGATCTGGTCGACGTACGAGAAGTTGTAAATTGCACGGCCCTGAGCGTCTTCGTCGTAAACGCCGACGTCGTCGTCGAGGATTGCGTGAAACCTGATGTAGCTGAAACCGGTGATGCGTTTCACGGAACGCAAGTCATTGCGATAGTCCTCGCGCAAGCTCAATATAGCGCGGCCTGAGCCGAACATTTGCTCCCAAAAATGTGGAAACGGATGCTGAGCACCACCCGCATCAACGAGGATTCTCTCCGAAGTAGAAGAAGCAGAATTAGATTGAGCTTGTAACGGGGCAAGCACGCTCAAAACAAGACCGAGGAAGAAAACCTGCCAGCGGCCCATCGTTTGCATAGATTGGGATTGGATTCCGACACTCCTTCAAATACACAAGATTCGGAACAGCGGCTACGCCGCGCTTTTGCGCGACTTTGGCAAACGAGTCGGTTTTTCCTGCAGCAGCAATTCAGTCGCCTGCACTCGCGGGTGGCTATGAAACCAGCGCTGCACCACATCCTGATGCAGAAAATTCGCCAAAGCAAGAAGCGTCATGCCCTGATGGTGGGCCATCCAGCAGCGGACCGGTTCGAAGGGGCGGAAGCGGGCTCGCGATCGGGCACGCTCAGAATTAAAATCCAGGGACTCGTAAAATCCATACGGTCCCAATACGCCCTTGCGCCGCAGCTTTCGCAAATTGCGCAGCGCACCTGAAGAATCTACAGGCAAAGCCAGGAAAGTTGAATAGGGCGAAATCACCGGCCCATCAACATCCACTTTATGTATGGCAAGCCGCGGCACGCCAAAAGCGTGGTACTCGTAGTTGCCCTTTTCATCGAGCTTGAAACATGCCGACTCGGAAATACCCCAGGGAATACCCTTCTTCTCACCGTAGACTTGCTGCGCCCGCACCGCGGCCATGGCTGCCCGTTCCAGCGTCGTGTTCGGATAAATTCGCATCCAGAGATTGGGCATCAGGTATTCGAACATGGTCCCCGTCCACGAAAGCAAACCGGCTATGCCCTTTTCGATGATCTGCACTCGCCCCAATTGAAACCAGGATTCCTGCGGAATCTCGTCTTTGGCGATGGCTACAAAGAACGCCATGCGCGCTTCACTCGGCAGCAGGTCGTAGCAAGCTGAGTGGAGCTTTCTTTTTTCGACCTCAATCCCGATCGAGAGCAGGTCTCGGTTGCGGTTAAAAAGTGCTCCAAAATCCATCTCGTCCACGAGCGTGCTCGCCTGGTGCGCAGTATTCTTGAGTTCTTCTATCAGCTTGACGACTTGAGAGCGGGCTTCCGGGAGCAATGCCAAAAGTCGTTGGTAAATAGGATTCGGCTCTCCCGAGGCTGCCTCAGCAGCTTTTATCCTGGCAGCAAGACCATCGATGTATGCAGGTAGGCGCTTGAGCGCAGGAAGATCATCGGCACGCCCAGGACGATGAATCGCGGGATCGTTCTTCAGCGAAGCAAACTCAGGAAGCAGCCAGGGAGTGTAGATTTCCACGGTTCGCCGAATTTGCCTGATTCGCTCTTCCGCGTTTTCTAAAAACCAGCGGGCGTCATCGGAGCGTTTCGATTTGGAAGCTGCCGCACGAACAGCGCTGAGCGTCACATCCGGAACATCGAGTAGATACGCGAGCCAGTCTTCCCCTTCCAAAACCTTTCTGGTTGCCGAGGACTCACGTCGCCGCACAGCCCGAAGATTTCTGAGCGCGAAAACATGATCAAGAAAGCCCTCTGGCAGTTCGTGCTGCAGCAGCGGCTGTTCGAGCAACTCCAGGCAGCCACGCTCCAACGTCCAGAGCGAAGCGATCAGGTTCCCGTTATCCACGCTGGAAACGAAAGCCGGTGTGAGCGGCGCGAGCGTGCGGGTATCGTACCAGTTGAGCAAATGGCCGTGATAGCGCTGCAGCTTCGACACGGTCGCGAGCGTTCGCAAGGTGTGTTCGGCGAATTCCGGGACCGTGAGATAGCCGAACTCGCAGGCGACCTGGCGAGCGTTGAGAAGAAATCCAAGGTTAGTCGTCGAGATGCGAGGAGCCACCTTAAGGTCTTCTTCCACCACATTGTCAGGGACCAACCAGTTGTGCTCTTCGGTGCTGAATTCGGCAAAGTAGCGCCACGTGCGAAGGGCGGTGTGACGCAACAACCACTCATTCCGCTTCGCAAGTTCTTTACGCGGAGCTCGAGGCGGCCGATTCAGCCATATCGAAATTGGTTTACTCAAGGCCCACAGCACCAGGACTGGCACTGCTGCCGGAAGAGCTTTGCGGTGTACAGCCCAAACCAGAAAAAACAGGCCCAGAGCCAGCAGCGGAGTTGTGTCGAGATAGATATCGAGGATTGTCCGTTTGTAGCCAGCGAGTTCGGCCTGTGCGGCGGTTTCCCATTGCAGCAATCTTTGCCGCGTGATTAGCCGGCGGACGATGGTCCGCACCATGGCGTCCAAACCCAACAGCGCCTGGTGCGCCAGGAAGGTAATGGTTAGCCAATCGGCTATGGCGGCGTCGGCGAAGGCGTTTAATCCGTCGCTGATGATCGAAGCCTTTTCGAATACCACGGCACGCACGGCGTCAAAAGCTAGCTGGACCAGTGCCGGGAGGAAGACGATTCCAACCGTTGCGATAGTCCAAGCCGCGGGGCTGCCGGGAAGTACGAGCCAGCCTAGCAGGAAAAGTGCGAACAGCGATGGCTCGAACAAGCTGCGGCGCAGGTTGTCTAAGATCTTCCAGCGCGAAACCATCGACAACGGATTGGGAACTCTTTGGCCAGACTCGTCCGGCACCAAGGGACGCAGCCACTCCGCAATCTGCCAGTCGCCACGCATCCAGCGATGCTTGCGCCGGTTGTGTGCGCTGTAATGCGAAGGGTAATCTTCGATGATTTCAATGTCGCTTACCAATCCCGCGCGGGCATAAGCGCCTTCCACCAGGTCGTGGCTAAGCAATGCATTTCGCGGGAAACGCCGATCGAGGACGCGACGGACGGCATCGACTTCATAAATTCCTTTTCCTACAAAAATGCCTTCTCCATACAAATCCTGATAAACGTCGGAAGCTGCGCGTGTATAGATATCAATCCCCGTCTGTCCGGAATAAATGCTGGCGAGCCGGGAACGCGCCGAGCTTTGCACGCTTACGCCGACTCTCGGCTGCAGAATGCCATAACCTGTGACCACAACTCCGCGATCGGGATCGATAATTGCCTGATTCAGAGGATGCGCCAATGCTCCCACCATCCGCCGCGCCGTACCGCGCGGCAGCTCGGTATCAGAATCCAAAGTGATTACAAACCGAACCTTGGGAAGCACAGCCAGATCGCCCACCTTCACCGGAAAGCTGTCAAACTGCGCGCGCAGGAAATTATTCAGGTCCATCAACTTGCCGCGCTTGCGCTCCCAGCCCATCCAGAGCCTTTCGCGAGGGTTGTATACGGGATGCCGATGCAAAAGAAAGAAAGATCCCGTCTTTTTTCCGGCATATTTTTCGTTCAGTCCGCGGATCAGCTCCGAACACAAATCAACCAGCGGATTGCTGGCGGCCGGTTTCTCCGGTGAATCTGGGAGGTCTGTAAGCAAAACAAAATGGAGATTGGGATCGTGATTTCCTAAGAACCGGACTTCCAGGTCATCCACAAGCCTGCGGACTTGTTTTTCATCCAGCAAAAGAGTCGGGATTGCAACTAAGGTCGCGCAATCGCCAGGCAAGCTCTCCGAGAAATCCAGTTTCGGCAAGATCTGCGCAGAGAGCACAACCGTGACAAAGAAGTTCACGATCTGGATGGCACTTTGCGAACTCGGCACCAGCACTGCGAGTGTAGAAAGCAAAATGAGCCCAAGTGAAGTCGATGCGTTGGTCAGCGATATCACAACTCCCAGAACAATCAGGAGTGTGAGCGCCGTGATGCCCGGCAAGAAAAATTCGTCGGGATAACGCTTGAGGAATGCAGGGATGCGTTCTGTCCAGGGAGCGCGATATTCGATTCGCTGCTCCAACAACGCACTTCCTTCGGCGACCAAATAAGTGCCAATGTGCGAACGGCGCAACGCAACGCGCGGATCGACGTCGGGACTTTTCTGCGCCTCTTGCGCCAGCGCCAGCGCCGTTCTGGCAACTTCCATTTCGCTGCAGTCGGAGTGGCTTGCGAGCTTCACAACTTTTTTTCGGTACAGCTCACGGCTGGCATAATCCATGCGAGGATAGGCTCGCGCAGGATCTCCGCGCAGAATGCGGTCAAAGCGGATGAGCGGCTCGATTAGAATCTTGCGGTTGGTTTCCTCAATCTCGCGGACGCTGAGCGCCATCTGCCCGACCCCGCGAGCCCCAACAGGATCCTGCAGCAAGTAACGGCCGTGCTCGGCAATCTGTTCCAGCAAAACCAGATTGAGGGCAGGAAGCAACATCCAGAGTTCCGCCATATCGAGTACGGTATTGTCCTGAAATGCCTGAACGTACTCAGTGAAAGTGGCGGGACTGAATTCGTACTCCACCGCTGCGAGATAATCTTCGGCAATCGCAGCAACCCGGGGAATCACCGTGCCATTCGGAGTCCGTGCCTGAGGGAGCTTTGGAACGCGCAGCAACGCAGCGCAACTCTCATCGATCTGCGCCCGGACCAGAAGAAGGTTTTCTCGAAGCAGCCGGACGTCGTCAGGAGCACTTTTCGTTGGGGCCTTGTGGAGCGCGCCCAGCACGGGTTTGAAAGACCCGCGCAAAGTTTCGCAACGCTGATGAAACGGCCGCATATCCATTTGTGCGGGCAGCCAGGCAAGGCAGCGGGAAAGGCTTAATGCCTTCGCAGCCAGGCTGGGGCGGGTCGTTGCTGGCTCGTCTACAGCTGGCCGTATCCCTTCCGGTTCTGCTCCCACAAGCTCTACGTGACCGCTATGTGCCATTAGTAGTTTTTCCTAACGATAACTGGATGCCTGCATTTCAAACATTTCTGCGTAACGACCGCCTAAACTGGCTAATTGGTCGTGTGTCCCTTCTTCGGTAATCTTTCCATTTTCCAGTACTAGGATGCGGTCGGCCGAACGAACAGTTGAGAAGCGATGCGAAATAAAAAGCGCCATTTTCCCGGCGGTCAGTTCCGAAAAACGATGAAACACTTCAAACTCGCTACGCGCGTCCAGCGAGGCAGTCGGCTCGTCGAGAATCAGCAACTGCGCGTCGCGCAGGTAAGCGCGCGCTAAGGCAACTTTCTGCCACTCGCCGCCGGAAATATCCACGCCACTTTCGAAACGCCGGCCCAGCATCTGGTCGTAGCCCTGCGGGAGCCGGCCAATGGTTTCGTGGGCCATACTCTTGTTCGCCGCCGCTTTTATAAGGTCGGTGTTTTCCAATTCTTCGATGCGCCCGACGGCAATGTTCTCACGAGCGGTCATCTCATAACGCATAAAATCCTGAAAGATTACGCCGATCTCACGATGAAGGTCTTCAAGTTGGTAGTCGCGCAGATCGATTCCATCCAGGAGAATCGCGCCACCCGTCGGATCGTAGAGACGGGTAATTAACTTCACGATTGTCGTTTTGCCCTGACCGTTCTCCCCGATCAGCGCCAGTCGCTCTCCCGTGTGAAGCGTGAAATTAATCTGGTCAAGAACGAGCCGAGAATTTCCCGGATAGCTGAACGAGACGTTCTGAAACTCGATCCCACGCTGGATTGGGCGGGGAATCGGCAAGGCATTCGGCTTCGAGCGGATCGTCGGCTTCATCTCAAAGAAAGCCAATAGATCGGTCAGGAAAAGAGCCTGATCGCCGATGGCGGCCAAGGTCGAAAATATCTGCTCGATATTGCTGCTGGCCTGTTGAATTGCTCCCAGGAGAAAAGTCAGGGAGCCGATGCTCAACAGACCCTCGACCGTGCGCCAAATCGCGAACACGTAAGCTCCGTAGTATCCCGCGATTCCAACCGTCGAGAGCAGCCCGCCGGCGATCAGCTTTCGCCGCGAGAGCGCGACATTTTCCTCGTAAATATCGTCGGACAATTTCGTGAAGCGGTCGCGCAGGAAATTTCGCAGCCCAAACAGCTTCAGTTCTTTGGCAGCTTCTTTGCTGCCGCCAAGAATGCGCAAATAGTCGAGCTGGCGGCGCATCGGCGTCTGCCTGAAATTCTTTTCGTATCCGAGAAAAGCGAAATGGCTTTCGCCCAGAAAGGCAGGAACCACGCCTGCAATCAGCAGCAGCATGAGCCAGGGCGAGAAAAACATGATCGAAACTGAAAGCGTGATCGTGGTGATCGCCTGCTGCACCAGCCGCCCAATCGCCTGGATCATTACGAGGCGATCAGTCGCCTGTACCCGCGCTCGCTCCAGCCGATCGTAAAAGACAGGATCTTCATACGCGATCAGATCCAAACTCGCAGCATGATTCATCACTCGAATGCTGACGTGGCGCGTGTACTTATCCGCCAGCAATGAATCCGAATAGTCGATGGTGCGAATGAGAATGCTGTTCAGGACGGCCAGCGCAAATTCTGCGACCACCAGCCACCAAAAACCGTGCTTGACCGGCTGATGGGTAGTTACCGTGTGTACGATGTTGTCAATGATGAGCTTGGTGATCCAGAGAAGTGCAACCGGCAGCAGAGACGAGAATACGCGCGAAACCAGCCCAAAGATGACAACCCCAGGGCCGGAGTCCCACATGATTTTCAGGACGGCGGGAACATTCCGAAGCGCAGAAATGCGCTCCTGCCATCCGCTCCAGTAACTCGCGCGATTCGCCATCCCTGGTTGTCACCGCCATCGAGCGTTGCACTTTCAGACGGAAAAAACTAACGTGTACCTGGAGTCTGACAGCGCCGCCCTGTCCTCGTACCAATGGCTTCAGCAAAGATGCCAAAACCGAGGTCAAAGGTTTATTTCTACTCCGCGTAAGTCTTGCGATAATAATAACCTAGCGACGTTGAGCTGCGAAATATCTGCTTCGGCCTTGCTCAGATATTGCATTTCATGGGTCTATGAGGATAAATGAACTCCTGTGTGGGGGTTCTCTTTGCTGCCACCCTCATTCTTCAGGTAAATTGGCTATAATCAGTTGAAATTCAGCTCTTTTTCATTCTCCCCACCCGGAGTGTGCGGTGCGCCTTGTTCTTGCGTTTATCTCGCTTTCATTTCTGACTGCCATTCCTTGCACGGCAGCCACTGCCAGCGATTACTACAATCACATCATCTTCGACAACAGCATTACCTCCGATTACTACTATTACAGCGGCGGCAGATCGGTATTTCCCAGCTCCGTTGATTTGCTCTCAGGTTCCATTCCTGTCGAAAAGAAGAATTTTTTCACTCCTCCCAATGCCTTGCGGCTCCAGTGGCGTTCAGTCGCCGGGGGAAGCTGGGAAACCGAAGTGCGGGTGGTCAGCATGCGCAACCGGCCGACCAACTTCCTCGGGGACACGCTTTATATGTGGTGCTATGCGCCTCAAGCGATTCCTGCCGCCGATTTACCTGCCATTCAATTGGAGGATGAAGAACATAACTTCACCGCACCCCTAAACCTCGATGGCATTGCCGCAGATATTCCGGCGAAACACTGGATTCAGATCCGGCTCCCGCTCGCCGAATTTCAAACTGCTTCGGTCCATACGTTTCAGGCTCGCCAGTTGCATAGCATCTACTTCAGCCAGAGCGAAACCGACGATACGCCGAGGACTTTGATTATCGATGAGATCAAGATTGATGACCGCGAGATGGCTTCGCCAGTGGCCCCTGAGATAAGAAAAGCGCCCCGTGCTCCGCAGAATATACAGGCAAAAGGATACGAGCGGCACGTCGATATCAGTTGGGACCCCGTGGCCAATAAAGATTTGCAAAGCTATGCGGTTTACCGCTCGATCGGAAAAGGTAAGTTCGAACCGATGGGAATTCAGAGCGCCGATCTCGACCGCTATACCGACTTTATTGGCCGCTCAGGCGTGAAGGCTTCCTATCGGGTAAAGGCTGTCGATCGGTCGTATCGCCGCTCGGTGTTTTCAGGAGTCGCCACTGCATCCACTCGAGAGTTCTCCGATGATGAGTTGCTCACCATGCTGCAGGAGGCTTGCTTCCGCTATTACTGGGAAGGGGCCCATCCTGTCTCCGGAACTACGCTCGAAAATATTCCCGGAGACGACCGCATTGTCGCGACCGGGGCCAGTGGATTTGGCATCATGGCCCTGATTGTGGGAGTGGACCGCGGCTTCATCACGCGCGAGCAGGGCATCGAACGCATGCAGAAAATTCTAAATTTTCTGGAGAAAGCCCCGCGCTACCACGGAGTCTGGTCTCACTTCATGAATGGTTACAGCGCCCAGACCATGCTCGTTTTTGGCATGTTCGATAATGGGGGCGATCTGGTCGAGACCTCTTTTCTCATGGAGGGCCTGCTCGCGGCTCGTCAGTATTTCAAAGGCAGCAGCGAAGCCGAACAAGATATTTACGGGAGAATTACCCAGCTTTGGGAAAGTGTCGAGTGGGATTGGTATCGGCAGTCCTCGCAACAAAATGCCCTTGTGTGGCATTGGTCCCCGCAATGGTCGTGGTACTTGGACCACCGGCTGACGGGATTCAATGAAACCATGATCACTTATCTGCTAGCGATAGCCTCGCCAACCCACAGTGTTCCAGCTGAACTCTATTACTCGGGCTGGGCCGGACAAGGACCGGCAGCGGTTGCATATCGTTCAGGATGGTCGGGTTCTAGTGCGGGAGACCGGTACGTAAACGGGCACACCTACTACGGCATCAAGCTCGACGTGGGCGTGGGCGAGGGCGGTCCGCTATTTTTCACGCAATATTCGTTCATGGGATTCGACCCACGTGGCATTCACGACCGCTATACCGATTATTTCCAGAACAACCGCGAGATCGCACTCATTGACCAGAAATATTGCGAGGCCAATCCGGGGCACTTTCAAGGCTACGGTGCCGACGATTGGGGATTAACCGCCAGCGACGACCAGTTGGGATATTTGGCCCACTCGCCGGAGCCGAGCACCGACGATGGCACTATCACTCCCACGGGAGCACTGTCATCTTTTCCCTACACCCCAAAAGCTTCCATGGACGCTCTGAAGTTCTTCTATCGCGATTTAGGCGACCGATTGTGGGGAGTTTACGGTCCCCACGATGCCTTCAATCTGACTCACAATTGGTTTTCCCCGGTTTACATGGGACTCGATCAGGCTCCTATCGTAGTCATGGTGGAAAACTACCGGACCGGCCTGATTTGGAAAATGTTCATGTCCAACCCTGAGATTCAGCCGATGCTGGACAAAATCGGCTTTCAGCCGGACAAGTCGGATAAAACTCAGAAAGCTGCCGTAATGACACACTGAAGTCAGAAGCTGAGCGATTTCCTGTCTGCTTCGCATCACAAAGCTGACCCGTGTAACGGAAACGCTCATGTGCGCCGAAGCCGGGACGACCACCCTTGACTCTTAAAACACATCTAAGAACAAGACAAGATTGATACGCCATTTTCGCCTCCAGGAGAGATAAAAAACGGCGAGGATAACTTTATGAAAATATTGTTAGCGACCATTTTTGCAACCTTCGCGATGCTGGGCTTTGTCACAGCTCAAGGAACACCTGCGAACAATTCCGCGCAGAACCCAACGTCGATCCCAACGGCGCAGACGAATGCCGCCCCGCAGAATAAAATCCGCATTGCGCCTGGCAGTGTGATTCCGGTGCAGCTTACGAAAACCATCGATGCCAAGAAACTGAAGGCGGGCGATGAAGTTTCCGCCCAGGTCACCGAAGATCTGAAGGCCGGAAACGGCGAAATCATCGTGCCGAAAAACACAAAAATAATCGGGAAGGTCACGGAAGCGCAGGCGCGCAATAAGCAGGAGAAAGAGTCGCAAATCGGCATCGCTTTCGATCAGGCGGTCATGAAAGACGGGGCCAATATGGCGCTCCCGCTATCGATCCAGGCCGTGATTTCGCCGTCCTATCTCAACCCGAATAGCAATGGCGCGAGTGATCAGGCTGCGCCCCAATCTTCACCACAATCCTTGCCAACGCCGGGCGGCGGAATGACTCCCGGCGGCCGCTCCGCGGGAATGCAACAGCCCCAAACCCCGAATCCAGGCGCAGCTGGAAACGAGGAGCCTGCTACAGCAACTTCTAATGCCAATGCGCACCCGCGAGTCACGGGAAGCACGCAAGGAGTGTTAGGCATTCAGCACCTTACTCTTTCAAGTGCTTCGAATACCACACAAGGTTCGGTGCTTACCTCGGATAAAAACAATGTGAAGCTGGAAGGCGGAACGTTACTGCTCTTGCGCGTGAATAAATAGTAGCGATTGCTAGGCTTGGTGCGGCTTCGATCGCAAAATAGCAGACACTGAATTTGCACGGCGAAAATTAGAGATCGAAAATTACAGGTCGAAGATTCGATATACCGAAGGCGGCGTCTGCGCCTGCAGCAGCGAAATCGCGACGTTATAGACAGCCACTCCCGTGGTGGTCTTTCCTTCAATTTTTCCATGGTGAGCATGGCCATGAACTACGAGGTCTGCCCCATGGCGATCCACCACCTCAGCCAGGCGTGATGTCCCCATAAACGGAAAAATCTCTGGCGCCTCACCTTGCACCGTCTCTGGAATTGGGGAGTAATGCAGGACGACCACGCGTTTTTTCGTGCGTAGTTGTGACATGGCGCGCTCAAGCTTAATGGCCTCGCCGATCGATGCTTGCACGAATTGCTTTATTTCCGGCTCTCCGAAAGCTGTCAGCATTCCCCGCCCGAATCCGCCAACAAAACCTTTGGTTCCGGCAAAACCGACGCCGTCCCGCACATACGCGGTGCCGTCCAGAATCTTGATTCCTGCGGATACAATCATGCGAAAGAGTTCTTCCTGTTTGCCGCTTTCATAATCGTGGTTTCCGAGGACAGCAATTGCCGGAATTCTCAATCGCACGAGCACGTTCAGAAGCGGTTCCATCTCTTCCGGCTGGCCGTAATTGGTCAAATCGCCGGCCAGAATAAGTATGTCGGCCTCGTCGCGCACTCGCTCAAACTGATCTTTGAGCTTGGCATAGCTCTGCGGATTAAAGTGCAAATCGGCGGTGGCAGCGATTCTCATAAACCTTACGCTCGGCGCCGCGTGTGGGAGCGCTGTTTGCCCTTCTTTTCGCTAGGTTTCGCTATGCATCGTTTCATTTGTTCGAGCCGCGTTCGGCGATTCTCTTCCAGCAGATTAGATAATCGCCACTCGTTCAAATCGATAGCAAACATGTTTTCGTCAACAAGACTGCCGCGAAACTTAGCGTGAGGATCGGGATGAGCGATCTCGCGCTCGAATCGCTGCAGAAGCTCGTTCCAGACCGCTGCGGGGATGAAGCCCGTTTGCGCCGGATAAACGTAGCGGAACAGCAAGAGCGACCACAACAGCATTTCCCAATGTTCGCCGACGAGTTGCAGTTCGCGATCCCAGTCGAAGCCGGGGTACGTACCGTAGATCACGTGAGCGATATCCGCTCCGTCGAAACGTTCGCGTCGGGTGACAAAAAGTTTAGAGGCCACCAATTCTTCCGGCGCAAGCACGCGCGTTTCGATACCGTGAACCACCGCGGGATGGGCGCGTTCAATCCAGGAGTCTTCCACCGCGAACACTCCATTGCTCATTCCGGTAATCAAGTCGACGAAAAATCCGTCTTTATGAGCCTTCGCCAGCCATACCGGATCGCGAACCTCGCACTGAAAGCCCCGTTTCCGCAGATACGGCAATACTCTCATGCAAGTGCATGCGGTCATGAACAAGTCCAGGTCCTTGGTAAAACGGCAAATTCCCGTATGTTGCCGCAAGGCAAACGCTCCTGAAACTGCGTAGGGAAAATGCTCCTCTTCGAGAGCGGTAAGAACTTCGCGAAACAGGCTTGCCTGCTCCTCCGGAAGATCGGTTGGCATGGAGGAAGTGACTGGAATCGATTCTTCGGCGCTGCGCACCTTCGGCACGGAGCTTGGATGTGCTGCTGTGCTGTGCGGTTGGTGCAGTTCTGTCCCCGGAGGCTAGGCGGAAAGTCTGCAACCAAAAGACGAAAGAACAGAGGCGCGCGATCAGGAGACGATGGTGACGATCTCAACCGCGCTTGGCGCTCCGCTTTTGTGTACGAGCACCGAATCGTTTCTACGCTCGAGGAACAGGTCAACTCTGGTTCCTCCGCAGCGAAGATTTCGAATTTCCAGGTTCGGAATTCCTTCCGGCAGGTAAGGATCGTCAAACGTGATGCGCTTGCGTTCGGCACTGACCGAGATGCCCAGGCACGCCTGCAGGATCAGAAAAGGAGCAGCCGCGGCCCAAGCCTGCGGCGAACAGGCCACCGGGTAAAGGGTCGGGCCTTCCCCTTCTCGCCGATCGACTCCGCAGAATAATTCGGGAAGGCGGTGTAGTTCCACTTGCGTGCTTAGATCCAGCAGGGACATAAGAATCTTGCCCGCAAGATTCTTGAAGCCATACTTCGCCAATCCGGCAGCGATCAAAGAATTGTCATGCGGCCAGACCGAACCGTCATGGTACGAGAGCGGGTTATAACGCTTTTCGCCGGTAGCCACGGTTCGCACTCCCCATCCGTTGAACGATTCCGGTTGAAACAGCGTCTCGGCAACTCGCTTAGCGTGTTCGGGCGAGGCAATGCCCGTGTACAAGCATTGTCCCGCATTGGAGGTACGAACCCTGCATGGTCGCTTATGGCCATCGAGCGCGAGGGCATAAGTGGAAATCTCCTCGCACCAAAAATGTCCTTCAAACTTTGCCCGCAGGTTTTCCGCTTCTACCTCGAGGTCTGCCGGCTTGCGATCTCCGCCCGCAATTTGGCTTAAGCGAGCCGCAGCCAGCTTCGCCGCGTACGTATAACCTTGCACTTCGCACAACGCAATCGGAGCCTGGGCGATACATCCGTCGGCGTGAAAAATCGAGTCGTTCGAATCCTTCCACCCCTGTTGCACCAATCCCTTTGAACCGCGCTGGCGATACTCCACAAAGCCGTCGTGGTCCGGGTCTCCGAATTCGTCAATCCAGCGTAACCCTCGCTGAATATTCGGCCACAATTCCTGGATCAACTTTGCGTCAGCGGTGCGCTCGTAGTACGCTCCGGCCAGCATGATGAAAAGCGGCGTGGCATCCACGCTGCCGTAATAGCGTCCGAACGGCACTTCGCCCAGTGCGGCCATCTCGCCCTGGCGCATCTCGTGCAAAATTTTGCCCGGTTCTGCCTCAATATCCGCATCAATCTTATCTGCTTGCGTCGATGCCAAGCATTTCAGAACCCCCCGCGCGATCGCAGGATTAAGCCACAGGGACTGCAGGGCCGTGATGATTCCGTCTCTGCCAAATACTGTGCCGAACCAGGGCACGCCGGCATACGGATAGTTACACTCCGGGTTGCCGACGATCATCATCTGTACGTCCGCAACAGAACGGCTGATCCAGTCGTTGAAGCGCGAGTTCGAGCTCGAAATCTCCGGGAATTCCGCGCCGAGTTTCGCCAATTCGTCGTGGCCGGCGCTCTTGGCGCCCGCATAGCTCACCGAGTTGTGTGCCCCATCTGAATCGCACGAGACAGAGAAGCAAAATTTCGCTCTCTCCTTCGGCTGTAAACTGACCTCATAACGCAATTCTCGATCTGTGGCGTGAGATGGGGCCGAGTCCCAACGGATCAATGTTTGCCGCAGAACTCCGTCGAGGCCCTTGTAGGCTAAGCGGATGGAATCCTTTTTTACCTCCGGCGGCAAAACCGTGCCGCGTCGCTTGCGGCGCATGCCGCGCACTTCGAAAATGTCGGCAAAGTCGGCGTCGAACGACATGTGAACCGGAACCTGCAGCTCCGAAAGTCCGTGATTTACGAACGTGAACTCCTCATAGCAGGTGCTTTTCCACAGAAATCTAGCGCGCAGCACATGCAGTGTCCCACGCGGAATCACCACGTCGTTGTTCCGCGAAACATCTAAATTTGCCAGATCACCGGTGAAAAGAAAATTGTTGGTCTCCACTCTCGAGCTCATCAGCAACGGCCGAGTGCCCCACAAGTTCAGCATGAGTTCCGATAAGTGGCGCGTATCTTGGAAAAAAAGCCCTTGCTCTCCCATGCCTGTGGTTTGCACGTCGCCCAGGCGGTCGAACACGAAGAACGTTCTGCCATATTTGAGAACGCGCGCCCGATCGTCAGTCGGCGACTGCGAGGTCGCTATGTAGTAGTGTTGGGTACCAGATCTGTCCAACCTAGGACTCCGTTGCGCAAGGTCAGTGCTGATGTCTTTTTTCGAATCAGTCGCTGGTAAATAGTGAGATAGTCGCGGGCCATTCGCTCATCACAAAAATAACGCTCGAAGTGACGGCGGCAATCGCGGCGGTCGATCTCGTGCAGTTTGTTAACCGCGTCAACCGCCTCTTGGGAATTCGAGACAATGAAACCTACCACGCCGTCATCAATGATCTCCGGCACAGAGCCGCTCCGATAGGCGATCACGGGCGTGCCGCACGCCAGAGCCTCGATCATCACCAGTCCGAAAGGTTCTGGCCAAGCAATCGGAAATATCAGCGCCGCAGCATTGCCCAAAAACTCGTTCTTTTCCTCGTTTCCAATTTCACCGATGAACTCAACCAGCGAACAGTCCAGCATGGGCTTGATCTGCTGTTCGTAGTAGACTTTGTCGGCCTGATCAACCTTGGCTGCTATTTTTAGCGGCATGCCGGCACGGCAGGCAATCCGAATCGCCTCGTCGACTCCTTTTTCTGGTGAAACCCTTCCGAGGAATGCCAGATATTTTCCACTGCCCTCCCGCGGTGTCAGCAATCGCTGCGGCATCCCGTGATGGACAGTTCCTTGCCAATTCGCCCACAGCAGCGGCGCGCGTTGCGAATGCGAAATAGAGACCAGCGGTTGCTCGCGAAAAGTTTCGTGTATTGGCACGAGATCGGGTATGTCGAGCCGCCCGTGCAGCGTGGTTAAGCAGGGGATTTGCGCGCGCCTCGCCAGGGAAAAATGGATGTAATCGAGATGAAAGTGAATTAAATCAAAGTCCGCAGCCTGGCTAAATACCTCTTCCATCATCAAAATGTGATGCGCCAGCCGATCCTGGCACTGTTCATCAAGTCTCAAAGCTTTGGCGCACAACGGAACCAGCCGCGCTTTCGTCACCGAATCACCGCTGGCGAATAGCGTTACGTCGTGTCCGACACGGACAAGTTCTTCCGTCAGCCAGGACACAACCCGCTCAGTGCCGCCATACAGACGCGGCGGAACGCTTTCGGAAAGAGGCGCTACCTGTGCAATTCTCATTTTTAGTTCACAAAGATTGGTTCATAAATGTCTAGTCAGCGATGTTCAGGTCC
>CAWAQC010000006.1:0-392451 GCA_963784095.1 uncultured Acidobacteriaceae bacterium | reverse complement strand
GGCGGCGTGATCTCAAACACGGTGCCGTCGTCGTAGATTCCGCCGCTTGAGGTCGTGCCGAAGAGTTTGCCGTCAACGACGATAACTCCGGCATATGGATTCCGACCGTCCTCGCCGTCGGGGAATTGGAAATCGAAGCGGTGCAGAACGGTCTCGGTCCAAAAGCCGCTTTGCGTGGGCGCCAGCATGAATACTGAGCCCATGCCATTGATGGCTCCGCATTGGGCAGCAGCATAGAGATTCCCGGCTTTATCGAACACCGCCGGTCCGACGACAGAATAGCCGTCCTCGCTGTTCATGATGTGCAGAACGTTTTCGCCCCATCGGCCATCGATCTTCTTGATCAACTCAGTAACGGTTCCCCACCCCAGCCCGCCAAACTCCGTGGTCGCGTAGAGATTGCCGCTCTTGTCCATCGCCAGCGAGTCGGGATACGTCCCATCTGTGCCTTCAAAGCTGTGAATGATTTTTTCCGTATAGTCGCCGCTCTCCGAAGGAGTCAGCTCAAACACAGTGCCGCTTCCATACTCACCGCCATCAGTCGTGATGCCATACAAACGGCCCTCGCGATCCATTACGAGGCCGCCTCTCGGCCCGTCACCCCCCGGACCGTTGATTCCGCTGCTAAACGAATAGAGGATCGTTTCGGTCCAGCCGTCATCGGACGGGCTGAGCTTGAAAATAGTACCCACGCCTCGGGGGCCTCCTCCGGCTGTGCCGTAGATGTTGCCTTGACTATCGAAGATGAGCTTGCCTCCAGGGCTCCATCCGTCGCCATCCCAGCCCCCGAAGCTGTAGAGAATGCTTTCAGCCCAGGCGCCATCGCCCTCGGGACTTAGTTCAAAAACAACACCCTCGTCGTAGGCGCCACCCTGACCTGCGGTGCCGTACAGGTTCCCCGCGCTGTCGAATACGAGCGCGCCATCTGGCCCGCTTCCGTCCGGACCGCTGAACGAATGTAAGACGGTCTCGCGCCATCCGGCTTCAGAGGGGGACAGTTCAAAAATACATCCAGCGTGTGCGTCGCCGCTGTTCAGGCCCGTTCCGTAAAGGTTGCCGTCTGCGTCGGCGATTAGCGGGGTCAGCGGCTGGCCACAGGCAGGATATGCCGGGAGCGGATAAAGAACGCGGCCACGGGCTTGAGCGAAGGTTAGCGCCGCTGAAGAGACTGAGAAGAGGAGGAGCAGGGGAAGGCCAGCTCTTCTCGAAGGGCGCATATTTCACCTCGCGTGGACGGCCAAAATAGATTCCAGACCTACTGTGGAGGTTGCCCCCGCATGTCTCAGGTGTCTGCTGTAGCAGCGCCTACAGTAACACGCCTATTGCCAGCACCGGAAAGTGCGGTACGCTCATCGTCGGCGTTTCCGTAGCCCAGCTAGGCCGGGGGAGATTCTCTCAGCCTGCTCGTTCGTTTCACCTAGCCAACCTAACCGCTTTAGACCCCAGGGCGCTTCACAAAATTTTATCCAAAAGGAGATTGCCCCCATGCGTCGCCTCGTATTCCTCACGTTGCCCTTCGCCTGCCTGCTGGTGGTTCAGGCCGCATACGCTCAGTTCGAACCAATGTACAGCACCACCCTTGGGCTTGAGACAGAGAACAATACCCCGGCCTGCACGACCAGCTTCGCCCCGTTTTACTGCTACCTTCCGGCAACCTACGAGCGGCCCCTCTCCACTTCGGCGACAAATGCGGACGACGGGGCGCAGACAACGATTGTTGATGCTGTGGGCCACATCGCGTCCACCCCGCCGATTGCGCTCATCGGCAGCCTTATGCCTGACGTCTCCGGTCAGCCTTGGGCCGGAAAGGTGATCTGCGAATACCAGCCGTGGTTCAGCGCGTATGACCACTCCAGCTGGGGCGGGGCCGTCAATCCTTATAACGGCCACAAAGATATCGGCTACGACGAAGCATCTATGACGCCACCAACAACCCCCTAGCCAACTCCTAAGCCCCGACGCAGGACAGCGCCATGATCAACCAGGGCTGCAATATCGACATTGTTGACTTCTACGGCTTCATCGAGGCCAGCCAGGACTTCAATCAGGAGACGACCACGAGCAGTGTCTACCAAGACCTTGAAAACAAATACAACTCGAATACCCAGACCTACCCCATGCAGTTCGCGATCATGGAGGACAAGGGCGCATTTCAAGCCAACTGCAACGCTTCGGTCAGCAACACCGCAGAAGAGACATGCATAGAGAACGCCCTCGAATCGGACATGAGTGGCGTTTACTCCAACTACATCCAGGCGCAGCCGGCCTGTACTGGACCGACAACGGCGTGAATTTGGTCGCGATCTTCGCGTCATGCTCGGACTTTTCACCCTCGGCCACGCCGCCGGGCGAGCTCGTATGCCCCTTCCCTGGGGTCACTGAGGACGACTGGCAGACGATCTGGACCTACCTGATGAATACTGTAGGGCTCGGGGCCCAGTACAACATGAAATTCATCTTCGAGTACGGGAACTTCGGCTACCCTGAGTACGCAAGCTCCGGCGAATTCGCTTGGCCGCGGCCCAGCGGTGATGGCTTCGCCAACTACACTGAAACCCAGTTCTGGTGGTGCGACTCCGGCGGCCTTCCCTGCAACGGCGAAGGATCGGGCTCGGGTTCCTATCTTGACCGCTTCTACACGGATGCCGTAGGTGCCGTCCAGAGTGGACAAGTCGCCATCGGGCTGCTCTATAAGGGCTTCGACGACAGCAACGCCAGCTGGGGAAGCGATCGCGTGATCGCGCAACAATGCGGACAGGTACTGCTGGACACAGCGAACGAACTGACTTATGAGGCGAATCCGGACAACACCTCCTATTGGTCAACGCACCTGATGAAGTATATGCAGATTGCGACATGGAACGATTACGAGGAGGGTACCGAGGTCGAGAGCGGCATCAGCAATTGCTACGATGGTGTTACGGACCTGCTGGTCGAACCGGTCGGCGGGAACCCAACCCTCGAATGGTCGTTGAGCGCGACCGGTGCCGCCAATGTCGGCGGCGTCGAATACGCGACATCCAACACGATCAACAACTTTACAATTTGGGTAGCGCCCCAGAGCCAGCCGGACAACATCTCGGTGTATAAGACGGTGTCCGGCACCCAACATTCCTACTACCCGTTCACACCTGACCTTCCCGCAGGAAACTATTATGTATATGTGGAGATGGTTGGGAAGCCCATGATTCAAAATGCAATGTCGAGCGGGCTAGCCTTCTCGGTTCCTTAAGGCAAACGAAGCGTCCCGTCCCGCTGTACTCGCCAGCGGGGCGGGACCAAGCTTCGGGATGTTCGATCTTGGCCTGAAATGCTTCTTCGTAACCCTCCGAGCCTATTACCTCCGTGCCACTCTAATGGCACGGTTGTGCCTTGTGCGGTGTTCTTGCCGCTGCTATTTTGCCGATAAGTGATGCTGATCCTCCCCTGAGGTGATGACCGATCTTGGACACGGGGGTGTCTATGAGGTTCATGCATCTGTGCTATGCGGCTCTGGGCTATGCGGTGGCCCGATGGGTATTTCGTCGGCAGCCTGTGGCTGATCCGGTTTCACGCTTGCGGTCTTCAGGTCTTCTCTAGAAAGCCTGGGTCTAAAAAGCTTGGGTCTAAAAAGCTTGGGCGCGCGCAACCCGTTGCGCATCCATTCGTCAGCGCGCGCCCGATCTTCTCTTTCAAATAAAGGTCAGAGCCACTTCGCCCCGAAAGTCGTAGCCCTAAGGTTTGCCGCCCGTTACCTCTGCTTTCCTTTTTGCTCCCGATACAATTTCAAGGAGACCGCTGCCGAGATCACTACGGTCGATATACCAGACAGGTTCCGTGCCATTGCTCACCCCAAGCCGCCTGAAATTAGCGCTGCTGACTGCGGCCGTGATCTTTCTTACAACTTCAACGCGTCATGCCATCGCGCAGGATGATCCTGACGATGTTTCCCTTGGCGACCTGGCACGCAGCCTTCGCGCGAAATCCGTCGCTATTCCAGAAACAGTCATCGACAACGATAATCTGTTGCAGGTAGTCGATGACGCGGAAAGCCGCCGCGATGCCGGCCTGCTACCGGTTTTCTCGCTCGATCCCGGCTATAACAGCTTCCACGTTTCCTCGCCCGACGTTACCTGCTCGCTCACGTTCACCGCGAAAAATGCGTCTCTTTCCGATCAGTTCCTCTGGAGCGAGTTGCCGAGCACCGAATTATCTAAGTTGGATGGACCCGCAATCATCGACGGAGACACGCTGCAAGTTACAATTCACAACGGCACCTCCTGGGAACTCCGGGAAGTTGTGATCGGCCTTACGATTATCCGGATACGAGACACAAACGCAGCGGTATCTTCCGGTTCGAATGCGAAATCTGCTGTACCTGGTGCGGCTCCCGGCTCGGCGTACAACAATTTATTTCAGAAGGAGCCCGATACGACCGTCTTGTTGCGGGTGAAAGGATCGGCCGATCCATCCGCGACTGCAATTTTCCGAACGACCTTAAATTTCGCTCTTTTTCTGGATCAGGAATGGCATTGGGCGATTGTCAAAGCAAAAGGGATCCCGCCTCAAGCCGCGCCCGTAAACACTACTGCGTCTGCGACTGGGACCAACCCTGTGCCCCAACCAATCAACTTGCCGCTATCAGTTCCGCCAAAGCAGAACGAGATTGTCGGCATCGCGCCCGCGATCACCATGCCTGCAAATGCCGACGTGCAACCGCAATAGGTTGAAAGTCTTAGATCGTATTTACTTCTTTCGGTCAGGTGCAACCGTCAGTTTCAGAGCAGCTCCGACGGAGTTCCCCGGCGCATCGCCATCCGGCACCAGACCGAAGCTGGGGCTGCTGTAATCCCAAAACGTCCAGCCAATGCCGTGTTGTTCCAGCAACTGCCGCACATCTCCAACCCACCGCGCCCGATCATCGGCCGCAGCGCCCACCAAGTGAGAAGGCGCGAAACCGTTCGGGTCTTGATGCTGTCTCTCGACCCCGAACTCATCGCAGATCACACTAACTTTGTTACGCGCTGCCCATTCGGAGACAATCTCAATATCGGTCTTAATCCAGTCTTGCGTCGCTGTTTCCATGCTATGCCAGGCATACATTCTATTTTTCAAGTCGGCGACATTCTCAGCGGCCTTCGCCGCCGGTCCGGCCGCGTAGGGATACCGCACACCGGACAAATAATATGCATAGTTGCCCGCATTCCAGGTTTCCCCCTGGTGAGTGAAAGAAAATGGCTCGTAATAATGAAAGATGTAAACAATGTTGGCGTCGTTTCCAGAAGAGAGCACCGGAGGAGAAAGCGCCAACAGCCCATTAATGTCTGAGTTCTCCGCGCCGGTAGCAAGAATAGTCTTCTGGCTAGCGCCCGCACGAATCGCGCGAATCAGGGCAGCCTGAATTCCTCCTCCGGCCGCTCCCGTTCCGGACCACTGCTCGAATGTGAGGTCCGGCTCATTCAGCCCCGGCTCATTGAGGACTTCAAAGAACAATAATTCGGGACTGTATAGGCGTGCGTAGTGACTCGCAATCGCGGTCCAAAATGTTTTAAGGCTCTCAAGAAATTGCGGGTCTTTGCCGAGTTTATTGTTGAATCGAGGCTCGTCCAGACTGAGCGCGAGAATGACTGCTACCTGCTGGTTCACGAATTGGCTAACCAATGAATCCAAAGCGCGCAGTGACGTGCCTTCCACAAGACCCGGCCGCGTGAGATCCAGCATCTGACCGGGTTCGAAAAGAATTCTTACGTGGTCAACCCCCAACGCATTGATGGTCGTCACTGCATAAGTACAGCTTTTCGTATCATGATTAGTTACGCATTGAGAAATCCCCGGATTATCGACTGTTCCATCCAGGAAGCGCCCAATATTGATGCCGTGCTTCAGGTGCCCCAGGCGCGAAGACAGGCGCGAAGACAAAATCGAGTTTTGC
Source organism: uncultured Acidobacteriaceae bacterium (assembly GCA_963784095.1). Taxonomy (GTDB): domain Bacteria; phylum Acidobacteriota; class Terriglobia; order Terriglobales; family Acidobacteriaceae; genus Sulfotelmatobacter. Next base: position 386,540 of record CAWAQC010000006.1, on the reverse strand, counting down.
GCGATGCTTTCCGGCGCGAGAATCAGGCCCGCGGCCAAACAAAGCACGAGCGCCACTGCGAGGCGAATTGCCATTCCACTGGCAGTTTTCATTCTTATTGCTGTCGAGTGTATCTCAGCCCGCCGCGGCCCCCACGGCGGGATTTACTCTTGGTGTTCGGGGCCGCTCTTCCAGGCGTGAGTCCATGATGCTCGATTTCTGGCGTGCTAAACTGAATTTGGCCGGAATACCTAAATCTCAAATGAAATTCGGCGTAATCATCTTTCCCGGTTCCAACTGCGATCATGACGCTTTCTGGACCATCCAACAGGTAGCCAAACAGGCGGCAACTTTTCTCTGGCATGAAACCCACGATCTGCAAAATTGTGACGCCATTATTGTCCCCGGAGGATTTGCTTTCGGCGATTATCTCCGCACCGGCGCGATTGCAAAATTTTCTCCCGTCATGGAGTCAGTCCGCCGTTTCGCCGATAGTGGTGGCCTCGTGCTTGGCATCTGCAACGGCTTTCAGATTCTCTGCGAGGCCGGCCTTCTGCCGGGAGCCCTTCTACGCAACAGCGGCCTGAAATATGTTTGCAAGCCGGTGCAGGTGCGCGTGGAAAACGCCGCCACGCCTTTCACCAACGCCAGTTCGCAAGGCGAAGTGCTGACCATCCCCATCGGCCACATGGAGGGAAATTATTTTTGCGATCAGGCGACGCTTGATGAGTTGCGCCGTGAACACCGCGTTGTTTTTCGATACGCAGATCCAGGCGGCGAAATCTCATCCTCGGCGAATCCCAACGGTTCTCTCGATAACATTGCTGGCATCTGCAATCCGGGTGGAAACGTCCTGGGCATGATGCCGCATCCCGAACGCGCTTCCGAACCGGAACTCGGGGGTACGGATGGCATCAAGGTATTTCATTCGATGGTCGGCGCCATTGCTAGCGCAACTAACCCTTCCGCAATGATGCCTTCCGCAATAATGGCCTAGTTTTCCACCGATTCGCACTAGATTCTATTTGATTCGGCGGCAATAGGCTGTTAATGTCGGCGCGAAAGCTGCTTCCCCGAATCGTCCCTTTGGAAAAAAATGCCTTAGGCAGTCACACGAAGGAGTGTGTCCGATGACGGCGAAGCAGATTCTCGATGCGTTTTCCGAAAACTTGATGCAGGACGAGCGAATTGTGAGCCCGCGCGAGCGCGAGCTTCTAATGAATCTCCTGCAGAACGCAAAATCAGTAGCGAACAGCCCAGAGCTCGAAGCGGCAGTCAGCGCAGCGATTGCTCGTGCCGTGGGCGAAACCGTAGCGCAGCGCGCATTTTCTTTATTGGGCGGCAGCATTGTTGAAAGAATCGTCGCTCAATCTGGTGGTTCCGGTCGTTCGGCGGAGGCTACGCACAATGTTTCGGCTGAGCTGATGGCCCCGCAACCGCCCACGCCCGGCCCCGGTGCGCCTCAGCCGCCGACACCGTCTCCGGGCGCCCCGCAGCCACCGACTCCTTCGCCGGGACCAGCGAGTGCTCCGCAGCCACCAACCTCATCGCGAGCTTCGCGGCTCACCGGTGTACTTTCTCATCCGGAAGTCCAACGGAGTTCACTGAATTCGGTGCAGGTTCTGGAGCGTGCGGCCCCGGTGAAGGCTCAATGCCTTGTCCTGGATGAGTTTCTAGCTCCGCAGGAACTGGATGAACTCATGAGCTTCGTCCTGGAGCATGAGGCGGATTTTCAGACCAGCGGGGTAATTTCTCCAACCGGTGATCCCGGATTGGTGGATTACACTCACCGTCGTTCCCGGGTGTTGATGGGCGCGGGAAAATATGAAGGAGTCGTCCTGGATCGGATCCGGGGCGTGTTGCCCTCAGTGCTGGAAGAGCTAGGACTGGAAGACTTTCGAGTTAGCCGCGCCGAAGCCCAGATCACCGCCAGCAATGACGGAGATTTTTTCGGTGCGCATTGCGACGATGCCGATGCCTCTATCGCATCGCGCCATGTCACATTCGTTTATTTTTTCCACCGCGAACCTCGGCAGTTTGACGGCGGCGAGTTGCGGCTGCACGATTCACATTGCAGTGGTGAACGTCAAACCAAAACCGGCAGCTACCAAACTGTTTCGCCCAGACAAAATCAGATCGTGTTCTTTCCCAGCTCGGTGTTGCACGAGATTACTCCGGTCACGTGCGCATCGAGCGCTTTCGCTGACAGCCGCTTCACCCTAAACGGATGGCTACACAAATAAACAACGACGCCTGGATGGAATGGATTGCAGGCTTGATGGGGGCAGGGTTGCGGCGACAAACCGCGATGCTGCCTCCAGAGCAATTCCATTGTTTGCTGGATGAGTTGCCTTTGCACTTGATCCCGCAAAGGCACCTCAAGTCTGTTTTTGTTCAACGCAGTTGCTCTGAGCCGCTTTTTCTCAATCCGCAATGTCCGCTTCTGCCGGCCGGGCAGGTGCCCGAGGAAATGCTGCCAAAGCAGCATCTACTCGAAAAATTTGCCCGGCAGGGAACGGTCGCGTGGGTTCGAGATTCAGGCACCTTGTCGCAGCAGCCCTTCTGGTTAGGTCCACAACTGGAGCAGATTGTTTCGAATCTGCGAGCAGGTGAACCGGCCCCGGATTCCATCCCTCATCGCGCACGATCGTTGCTAACCGCTGCCGGCATTTTGATTCGAGAGAGCCAGATCGAAAGCCGCTCTCGATCGTGGTCTGAGCTCGTGAAACAGAAGTCTTCTCAGTTCAGAGATAAAAACTACGCGCCGGTTTCCAACCTGATTCACCCCTTCAATCTTGCCGTACTGCGCCGTTACTACCGGCACGAAATCCGGCGTGGAGCGATTCGACTCGGCGATGAGCAAAGTTCGCGGCGCTACGTCGCTCACAATGAAAGCGTTGCCCGCTTCTTCCATCATCAGATGACAAACGCGGTGGGCAGCATTGTTGGAGAAAGCGTTAAGCCGTCCTATGTCTACTTTGCCTGTTATTTGAGCGGCGCCGAATTGAAGAAGCACATCGACCGTGAACAATGCGAATTCAGCGTGACATTAAGTCTAGATTTTTCCCCGGAGCCGGAGCTTGACACTTCCTGGCCGATCCGATTGGATACGCCTGCTGGTGCCATCACCGTTTATCAGGCGCTCGGGGATGGCTTGGTTTATCGCGGAACTAAAGTGCCTCACTATCGAAGCCGGTTGGCCAATGACCGAACCTCGACTTCGATTTTCTTCCACTATGTACCGGCTGATTTTACCGGTCCTCTGAATTAGGACGCCGAAGCCTCCGCTATCGCACTCCGGACATAAGGTAGAGCACCGAGGAGACCTGGTAGTAGCTGTAAGCGAAGCGGGAACCGTCGCGGGTCGCAACCACCGGTGCGATGGTAATCACGCCGGTCATCGACTCGGGTTGCAGGGCCTGCAAGAGCCTCTGCTTTCCGGTGACAACATTTACTTTGAACACTTCGGTAGGAAGTTCGCTTTGGCGATAGCCATAAATGGAAGATTCGTCCTCCCATTGGATAGGAATGAAGCCAGGCTCGAGGTTTGGGATCGTATGGGGCGTTCCCCCGTCGATGGGATACACAGCGATTATTCCCCTATCATTTGCCCGCGCCACGGACTTACCGTTCGGAGAAACCAGCCCTCCGGTAATTCCTTCCGGGGTAATCGGCACCGGCTTGCCTCCATCGATGTCGATGAGGTAGCACCGAACGCCATGACCAGGTTCGCTTCCATAAATGGCGATCCGCTTCCCATCCGCCAGGAAATGGCCTGAGCCGCTGTAAATTTGTTCCAATCCCGGAGTCGGAATAGTACGCGGACGACCTGCGCCGGTTGGCACCAGCATCACTTGTCCGGGCCGACCATCGAGGATTGCAACGGCCCATTTACCGTCGGGAGAAAGTCCTCCGGCACTTCCGGTTCCGAGTTCGATCGGGAGCGTTCCGTCAGTTTTCCGAATTGCAATCGAATATTGGTTACCCGCGGCCTCGCTCGAATCTTCAAATAAAACCGACTGGCCGTCCCGTGAAATATCTTTGGCAATGCTCCAATCGTGCCACGAGAGATCGATTGGTCTTCCGTTTCGAGGAGTCATCGCCATGGCCACGCGCTCGGAATCCAGGCTTACCAGTGCGCGGCCATCCGGAGCCACGTCCTCCAGGGTCATGCCGGCGGGCAAAGCTAAAACCTTTCGAACAGCGCCGGCGTTGTTCACAACAAACAGGGCTCGATTCAGACCCTTTTCTGTCGCCGTGAACCAGATCTCTTTTCCATCAGGGCCCCAAGCGAGGCCGGCTTCCGACTCCCATCCGGAGGAAAGCACGCTGGCGTGTCCTGTGAGATCGACAACAGCAACCGAGCCGCGGTCATCCCACAAAATCGGGTGATCCAGAAAGGCGATCTTCTTGCCGTCCGGAGCAAGTCGCATGTGGCTAACCCAGCCCGTGGTTTCATAAAGCAGATGCCCGATCGGATACTCGATCCGATCTTGCCCTTGCACACGATGGACGACCGCTAGTTCACCCTTATCGTCCCAATCTGCCCAGGCTACGTCATCGAGCACCTCGCGTGGAGAGCCTCCCGCCAAAGGCGCGCGCGCGAGCACGCCGCCAACGGTCTCTAAGTGAGCGCCGTGCTCTCCGTGCAGCGCCAGAGCGAGTTCTCCTTTTCCGGAAATCGCCAGCAAATTTGCATCGTTGAGGTTCAAAGGCTGGCTTAGCAACGAATCACCCACCGTCGAGAACAGCCGTAGCGGTCCGCCATTCCACGCAGCGCCGTAGACGATCGCCCGAAAATTAGGGGTAAATCGGGCCGAGTAGAGCGTTCCTTGTTCGAAGGTGAGGCGCTGATAAGAGGGCGCAACAGGTTTCTGTGCCCCTGGACTCCACATCAGCAGGATTGCCGATGCGGCGAGTGCGCCGGCAATCACGGCCAACACGAGTTTCCACTTAGCCGCAGGACGAGTAATCCGCCTCCGCATGCCGGATGCATCGGAGAGAGTTTCTAGCGCAAACGCCAGATCGCGAGCCGATTGAAAGCGCTTCTCCGGTTCCTTCTCGAGGCAGTGGCTTACGATTTGCAAGCACGATCGTGGGATGCCGATCTCTTCCAGATTTTCTTGAGGTGGCTGCTCGCGCAGAACCGCGGTAATCGTGTCTACTTCGGTCTCACCCTGAAATGCACGGCGGCCAGCCAGCATTTCATACAAAATCGCGCCGACGCTGAAGATATCGCTGCGGTGATCCACTGCTTTGCCCCGCAGTTGCTCCGGAGACATGTAGGCGACCGTGCCGATCACCGCTCCGCTTTTCGTGATCGTCGTCAGGTCTTCTACGGACCGCTCAGATTCCTCCGCAGGAGATTGCAGCTTCGCTACTCCGAAATCGAGAATCTTCACTCGGCCGTCGCTGGTTACGAAAAGGTTTTCCGGCTTCAAGTCCCGATGAATGATGCGCCGATCATGTGCCGCGGTCAGTCCTTGAACGATCTGCAGCGTGTAATCGATGGCTACCCGAACCGGCAACGGCCCTGCTGCCAGACGCGAGCGTAAAGTGCTGCCTTCGAGCAGTTCACAGACAATGTAGGGAACACCTTCGTTCGATCCGACGTCGTAAACTGCAACGATATTGGGATGGTTCAATGCCGCGGCAGCACGGGCTTCGAATTCGAAACGGCGAAGATGATCGGGATTGTCTCCGGAAGACTGGCGAATGAGCTTCAGAGCCACGTCTCGGCCCAGGCGCTCGTCGCGCGCGCGAAAGACTTCGCCCATGGCGCCCGAGCCAATCTTTTGGATGATTCGGTAATGTCCGATCAGTTGGCCAGACATATGAACAACAGGGTCGCTGGCATCTTAGGGGGCATATCTATTGCAGTCAATGACCTAATACGGCCAGTTTGCCCGGCACTTTTGGGGATCGTCGCGCGGGGCATGCTATACTTTCCTGTACGCCTGCACTTTTTCGAGGACAGCCTGTGATCCTTCTACGGGCGAATTCCGTGCAAAAAGCAAAACTACTGACCGAGGTCTAACCATGTCCGGCCATTCAAAATGGGCCACCATCAAACATAAGAAGGGCGCGCTGGATGCCAAGCGCGGCAAGATTTTTACCCGGCTTATTAAAGAAATCAGCATTGCCGCCAAGAATGGAGGCGGTGATCCCGATTCGAATCCCCGCTTGCGTGGGGCGATCCTCGCGGCTAAGGCGGAGAACATGCCCGCGGACAACATCAAGCGCGCCATTCAACGCGGAACCGGAGAACTGCCGGGCGCAACTTACGAAGAATTTTCCCTCGAGGGCTACGGCCCGGGCGGCGTTGCGGTTCTGCTCGAGATCAATACCGACAATCGCAATCGCACGGTGAGCGAGATCCGTCACGCCTTCGGAAAGAACGGCGGGAACATGGCCGAGGCCGGCGCGGTTTCCTGGATGTTCCATAAGAAAGGCGACATTATCATCCCGAAAAGCGCGGCGAAAGAAGACGATTTGATGAATATTGTCCTCGAAGCCGGCGGCGAAGACCTGAACGACGACGGCGAGAATTGGGAGATCCTGACCGAGCCTTCAGCTTATGAGGCCGTGCTGGAAGCGGTAAAGAAAGCTGGCATCGAACCGGCGTCGGCCAGCGTCTCGATGATTCCTCAGAATTACATCAAGCTCGAAGGTCAGGCGGCGAACACCATGATCCGGCTGATGGAGGCTTTCGAAGAGCACGATGACGTGCAGAACGTGCATTCGAATTTCGATATCGACCAGAAGTTGCTGGAAGAAGTGGCTGGATAATTGCCTCACACATGGAATTCAGAGCCGCCGTTAACGGCGGCTTTTCTATTGGTTGCAAAGTTTTCAACACAACGGTGGATAATCCTGTGGAAAAGCGCGGCGCTATTATTGTAAGTAACTCAGCGAGAGATGGTTCAGCATTTTGCACCGGAGCGAGTGCTGGCACTTTGGTGTGATTGCCCGCGCCGTCCCCGCCAAAGTTTATGTTTGCCGAACGCTGGTGAGCCTGGCTTGAAACTCCGACTCGACAAACTTCTGATGGAGCGTGGGCTGGCGGTTTCCCGCGAAAGAGCGCAGAGCTTAATCCTCGCGGGCAAAGTTTTGGTAAACGAGCAGAAACTCGACAAGCCCGGAGTACCGGTGGCATCCGATGCGGCGCTGCGATTACTGGGAAACGATTTGCCATACGTCAGCCGCGGCGGGCTGAAACTCGAACGGGCCATCGCGCACTGGCACATCGATATAAGAAACAAGATATGCCTCGATGTCGGCGCTTCCACCGGAGGTTTCACCGACTGCCTGCTGCAACACAGCGCGCAACGCGTGATTGCAATCGACACGGGCTACGGGCAAATGGATTTCAAGCTGCGGCAAGACGCGCGCGTCCGGCTTCTCGAAAAAACCAACGCCCGCTACTTAACGCCAGCGATTATCGGCGAAGTGGTAGAGATCATTGTGATGGATGTTTCATTCATCTCGGCAACGCTACTTCTTCCCAGCGTAATCAATAGCGCTTTTCCAGAGTCTGCTGATGAGCGGCTTGGACGGCAGATCGTAATCCTTGTCAAGCCACAGTTTGAAGCGGGAAGGGAATTCGTGGGCAAGGGAGGGATCGTACGGGATGAATCGGTTCAGTTGAGTGCCGTCGAAAAAGTGAAGGCGAGCCTGCTGCAACTTGGCGCAACTCTCACGGACGTGGTCGAATCTCCGATTCTGGGCGCGGAAGGCAACCGCGAATTCCTCCTCTTTGGCGTGTTCTGATTACGGCCCGTTTCGACTGTTCCTCCAAAGGCCGAAGCTTTTCCATGAAAATTCTGTACAATCTTCTACTCGTCTGAAAATGGCACGGTCACCCACATCTCCTCGGCAAAAAGTTGCTGCGATTATCTCCCGTCCCGGTCGGCCGGAGGTTGCAGGCATGTTGCCCGAGCTTTTGAAGTGGCTGCATGCTCATCATTACCGTGTCATCTTTGATCCACAGACCGCGAAGTATTGCGATGGCCATGAGGAGGTGCCGCGTTCGGAGCTGTCTAACCGCTCGCTTGACCTCGTGGTCGTGCTGGGGGGTGATGGAACTCTGCTCTCTGCCGTCCGAGCCACTGCTACGAGCGACGCGCCCCTGCTTGGAGTGAATCTTGGTTCTCTGGGTTTCCTCACCGATGTTCCTCTAGCTTCTCTGTCTTCCGTCCTTGATCAGATTGCGCAAGGCCGCGCTCATGTCGAGGAGCGATCGCTCATGCAGTGTGAGTTGTTGCGAGGCTCAGAAGTGCTGGGAATCTACACCGCCTTCAACGATGTGGTGGTGAATAAGACGACACATGCCCGCTTAAACAACTACGAGCTTTTTGTCGACGGTGCGTTTGTCTCGAGCTACCGTGCCGATGGAATGATCGTCGCCACTCCCACGGGGTCCACCGCCTACTCGCTCTCCGCGGGCGGACCCGTAATGATGCCTGGGGTGAGTGCATTCGTGATTACGCCGGTGTCTCCGCATTCGCTAACCCACCGGCCACTCGTGGTGCCGGATTCGGCGGTAGTAGAGATTTGGCTGCGCAGCCAGGAAGAAGTCGCCTATCTCAGCCTTGATGGACAGCCCGGAGTCGATCTGAGGGACGGCGATAGAGTCCGCTGCCGCCGTTCTGAACACAAAGTAACTTTGTACCGCACCAGTTCCGACTTCTTCCACGTGCTGCGCACCAAGTTAAAATGGGGGGAAAGATAGGCAGATTGTTTCACCCCAAACCTACAGTTCAGCCGAAAACAGGTCGCTCACTTTTTCTCGCTTGCGAATGAGCTTTGCTGATTTTCCGCTTACCAGCACTTCCGCAGGCCGCGGCCGCGTGTTGTAGTTGGAAGCCAGCGCCATGCCGTATGCTCCAGCGTCCATAATTGCCAGCAAGTCCCCTTCTTCCATGTGCGGCAAATTCCGATCACGTCCCAAAAAATCGCCAGACTCACACACCGGGCCAACCACATCGACAATTTCGCGCGGCTGATCAGGTTTCATCTTCTGCGAAGTGGGAACGATCTCATGATAAGCGCCGTAAAGAGCGGGACGAATAAGATCGTTCATGGCCGCATCCACAACAAGAAACCGTTTTCCGTCGTTTCGCTTTCGGTAAAGAACGGAAGTGAGAAGGACTCCAGCGGGACCGACGATCGCGCGCCCCGGCTCAAGCAGCAAATGTAGATTAAGCTCGCGCAGTGGATCGGTCACGCCGCGCGCGTACTGTACAACATGCTCGGCAAAGTCAATCTCCAGTTGCTCGTAAGCGATGCCGACGCCGCCGCCGACATCAACGTAATCGATCGTGTGGCCATCCTCGCGCAATTGCCGGATAAGATCGGCAACCCGGGCGACGGCCTCGGCGAACGGTTCGATTTCTGTGATCTGCGAGCCAATGTGGACGCTGACACCAGCGACTTTCAGATATTTTGTCCGCGCAGCACGGGCATAGAGTCCACGCGCATTGGCGATTGGAACTCCAAATTTGTGTTTGTGCAAACCCGTGGAAATGTAAGGATGCGTTCTGGCATCGACGTCGGGATTCACACGCAACGCCAAGCGTGCTTCCTTGCGCAATCGCGCAGCGCACTCCCCAAGAGCCGAAAGTTCAGATTCACTTTCCACATTGAAAAGGAGAATTCCGGCCTTCAGGGCCGCAATCATTTCATCGCGAGACTTTCCTACGCCTGAAAAAACAATCTTTTTGGCTGCGTGGAGTTCGACTCTTAAGACGCGTTGCAGTTCTCCGCCTGAAACCACGTCAAAACCACATCCGGTGCGCGCCAATAGGCGGAGGATGTTGAGATTCGAGTTGGCCTTGACCGAGTAGCAAATCGTATGTGGAAAATTGCAGAATGCATTCTCGAATATGCGCAAGCGGGCGAGGATCGCCGCTGACGAATAAACGTAGAGCGGCGTTCCATACCGTTTCGCGAGATCAACTAACGGGACGTCTTCACACTGCAGCCGCAAGCTTCCGCGGGTTTTACGCGCGCTTCCCAATTGCCGAAAGAAAAATCCCGGCGGCCGTTCGGTCGCAAGCCAGGAATTGTTTGGGGACGAAGGTTTGATCGCTGCGCGGCGGGGGCTCATTTGTCGGTGGGCATGCTCGCAGTTCCGCCATCTTTCACTTTGATAGCGAGCACAGTCATATCGTCAAACGTTTCGACTCCGGCGGAGTGCTCGCTCACAGCCTTGAAAAGAGAGTCGACCACGCAATTTGCAGACTGGCCTGCGCAATTGGCAATGATTTTTTCGACCCGGCTGCGGCCGAAAAGTTCTCCAGTGCGGTTGCGCGCATCGAGAATGCCATCGCTGAACATTACAAAAATATCGCCGGGCTGCATATCGAAGCGAAACTCGTCGTAGGTTACGTCGTCAAACAATCCCAGCGGCAAGCCCGTGGCTTCGATGGCCGAGGTCTTTCCATCGCGCACCAGGACCGGGCGCGGCAGGCCCGAATTCGCCACCAGCAGGGTGCGATGTTCGTCATCCCATACCGCGTAAATGAGGGAGACGTATTGCGCCTCAATGCGGCGCTCTGCCAGCGATAAATTTACCGCCGAAAGCATCTCTCCGGGGGCAGGTTCAATGGGCGCGTGTGAGCGCAGTATGCCGCTCACTAAAGCCGCGTAGATCGCGGCTGGCGCGCCTTTGCCGCTGACGTCTCCCACCACCATTGCCAGACGGGAAAGGGAATAGGGAATGAAATCGTAGAGGTCTCCCCCAATCGCGCGTGCCGGGGTGAATTTGGCGGCCAGATCTAAGTGCTTCACCTTGGGCAAAGCCTGAGGCAGAAGCCGCATTTGCAACTCGCGCGCCAACGCCAGATCGCGCTCCAGTCGCCGCTCTTGCCGGGCGATCTCTTCGTACAGCCGTGCATTCTCGATCGCGATTGCCACCTGAGCTGCCAGCGTAATCATCGTGCGACGGTGATCGTCCGTGAAAAAACCGCGTCTTGTGTGCTCCAGATCAAGCACTCCAATCACTTTGTCTTTATAGATCAGTGGCACGGCAAGTTCTGCACGGGTCTCAGGATTGCCCGCAATGTAGCGTGGGTCTTTGCTTACGTCAGGAACCAGCACTGCCTGACGGGTTTGAGCCGCATAGCCAACTAATCCGTGTCCCAGCGGAATGTCATTCTTCATGTGAACATTTTCGTTGAAGCGCAAGGAGAAACGATGCTGCAGTTTCTCGCCGGTCGAATCGACCAGCAGAATGCTGAACATCTGATAGTCGATTAAACGGCGCAATAATTCTGCGATCCGGCTGAGCAATTCGTCCAGATTCAAAATCGAGCTCAACTCGCGCGCAATCTCGTTGAGCAGCAGTAGAATGCGCGCCTGCCGCGTCGTGCGAGTGTAAAGTTGGGCATTCTCGATCCCCGCTGCCATGCGGGAGGCAATCAACATCAGGAGCCGTTTGTGCTCTTCGTGGAAGTAGCCGGGATCGCTGGCTTCCAAATCGATGACTCCAATCACGCCATTCTTCGTGGTCAGAGGTACCGCCAGTTCCGAGCGAACATTGGGGACCGCGGCGATGTAAGTGGAATCCTTTCTCACATCGTCGATCAGGATCGCGCGCCGAGACTGCACCGCCAGTCCTGTCACCCCTTCGCCGACTTTGATGCGGGCGCGCTCGGCGAATTCCTGCGGGTAGCCAATCTGGAAGCGAAAGCGTAACTCCTGGGTTTTTTCGTTCAGCAAAAGAATTGCGAAAATTTCGTAGTCGATGACTTTGCGCACCACTTCGGCGATCCGGCGCAATGTCGTATCCAGATCGAGTGAAGTCGCCATGACATCAGCGACCTCCAGGAGTAGCGGTTCAATGTGGATATGCTTTTCGCGCTTCTTCAGAACGGACCCCATTCGTCTTGTATGATACCAGCCACTCTTTCAGCCCCCGTCGCATTGCCGATGCGACGTCACTCTCTGGGAACAATGCAAATGTCTGGCAAATTTCGATAACGCTCGGCATAATCCAGCCCGTAGCCCACGACGAATTCGTCCGGAATGGTGAACCCCACATAATCGCCCTGCAGCGGCAGCTTGCGGCGCGAGGGTTTATCCAAAAGAGCCGCAATTTTCAGCGACCGGGGCTGATGCGCGAGCAGAAGTTTCTTGAGCACGGTCAACGTCAAGCCGGTGTCGAGAATATCCTCAACCACGATCACATTCTTGTCTTTCATCGATTGATCCACATCTTTTGTCAGCTTCACTTCTCCTGTAGAATCCCATCCGCTCTTGAGTTCTTGCGTGGGGCTGGGCCGGTTGCCATAACTGGAGACGCCGATGAAGTCGAAGGTCGCGTCCAGGTCTATGCGCCGAGCCAGATCAGCCAGAAAAATCGCGGAGCCTTTCAGGACGCCGACCAGAATCACCGGCTGGCCGGCAAAATCGCGTGTAATGTCCGCACCCATTTCCACAATCCGCTTTGCAATCTCATCCCGCGAAATCATCACCTTCAGTTCCATCATGGCGTTTCATATTAAACTAAAGTTTGGTCGCGCCAAATAAGTCGCACCAGGTAATCTGGTTTAAGTTCACAACCGATCCGCCCAAGCATTAAACCGGAGGAGAAGCCGCGATGAATCTTAATGGAGTGCAACTGACTTGGCTGGGCCACGCAACTTTTCGCATCGTAACCCCTGCGGGCCGCACCGTCATCATAGATCCCTGGATTATGAACAATCCCGCATGTCCGCCGTCCGAGAAAAAGGTGAAGCACGTCGATGTTCTGCTGTGTACGCACGGTCATGGAGATCACATTGGCGACGCGGTCGAAATCATCAAACAGCATAATCCGCAGGTAGTCGCATGCCGGAATTGTGTGGATGGCTGGAGAAAAAAGGCGCAAAGCAGACTGCCATGATGAACAAAGGCGGCACGCAGAAGATTGGCGATATCAAAGTCACCATGGTTCACGCCGATCATTCCTGTGGAATTCAGGATGGCGATCAGCTCATCTACGGCGGAGAAGCCTGCGGTTACGTGGTTGAGTTCGAAAACGGCTTGAAGATTTATCACGCTGGTGACACCAATGTATTCGGAGATATGGCGATCATCCGTGAGCTTTATGCACCCGAGATCGCTATGCTGCCGATCGGCGATCACTTCACCATGGGACCGCGCGAGGCGGCGTACGCTTGCAATCTGCTCAAGCCGAAAACCGTAATCCCGATGCACTTCGGCACATTTCCGATGCTGACGGGAAGCCCAAGCGATCTGCAGAAGCTCGTCAAGGGCATCGACGTGATCACCTTGAAGCCGGGAGTAACAAGCGGCAGCCGCGAAGCGGCCTAGAGATTCGCAGATAGACAAATCGAGGAAAGCAAGTGGCGCAAAAAAAGAAGCGCGACAAAACAAAGCAGGACAAAAAAACGAAAGAACGCAAACCGAATTGGCGGCACTACGACCTGATAACCGCCGGCCCCATCGATGACTACTTGTACTCCATGCTGCCGAAGCGCGATAGCGTGCTGGAGGAGATGGAAGATTACGCCGCGGAACGCAACATCCCAATCGTTGGGCCGGCTGTGGCACGGGTGCTTCAGCAACTCGCGCTGATGATCGAGGCCAAGAGCGTTTTCGAAGCTGGATCGGCCATTGGATACTCAACCATCTGGTGGGCACAGGCGGTCGGCGAGAAAGGCCGCGTAATCTACACCGACGGCGATCCCAAGAATGCGGACCGGGCTCGCCGGTATTTCGATCGCGCCGGGGTCGCTAGCCGAATAACGCTGCATACCGGCGATGCTCTCGAAGTTTTGTCTGAGCAGAAAGAGCAGTTCGACATTATTTTCAACGACGTCGATAAGGAAGATTACCCCCGCGTGCTGCGTCTGGTTCCTTCCCGCCTGCGCAAAGGCGGGTTGTTTATTACCGACAATGTTCTGTGGAGTGGGCGGGTCGCGCAGAAAAATCCGAAAGACGCGCACACGAAGGCGATCCTCGAGTTCAATCGGCTGCTTTACAGCTCCAAGGATTTCTACACCACGATCTTGCCGATTCGCGATGGGCTGGCGGTAGCTCTGAAGAAGTAGAGTCTCGGAACTTTCAGGGTTTTCTAAGCTGTCATCCCGAGTGAAGCGAGGGATCTTGGTCTTCGCTCGGGACGCCAGCAAACATGGTGTAAGCAAGAACCAAGAGACGATAATTCCTGGATGAAATCTAGGTCAGCTTTCACCCGGAGATAGGGTCAAGCTCAAATCGACTTTACCGGAATCGCCAGCAAATCCTCCACCAGACCGACTTCTTTCTGCAGGAATGGTTCCGCGTGAGTCACGCCGCCTAACATGCCGTAATAGCGCGCCATGGAATCTACGCGCGCGCGAATTTCGTCGTGAGCAGGGAAGATGTCTTTGCCCGCCTCCTGATCGCTGAACTGTGATTTGTAGGCAAAAATGGACGCGAGCTTTTGCTCGAACTGCCGGCCGATGTCGACCACAAATGTTGGCCGAATATCGTAGTAAAGCGTAGCGTAAATAATTTTGAACGGACGATGAGGCGGGAGTAATTCAGCGCTCGATGCGCGACCATCTGATCCCTGATCCCTGAGCCCTAGTTTCGACAGTCCAGCCAAAAAGCACGCTTCATATCCTAAAATCGAGCAAGTGTAGTGGTCCGGGTGCCGTCCCTTCCAGTAGGGCAGAATCACCACTCGCGGTCGGGTTTCGCGAATCACGGCTGCGACCTTGAGCCGGTTCTCCCAGGTGTTTTCGACCCGGCCGTCAGGAATATCGAGCGCCCGCCGCCAGCTTACGCCGAGGATCTTTGCTGCATCGTTCGCTTCGCGTTCGCGCTCTTCCGCCGTGCCGCGCGTGCCCATCTCGCCACGTGTTAGATCGAGAATGCCGGTTCGTTGTCCGCGCAGCGCACTCTTCAGCAGCGTTCCGCCGCAGGTTTGCTCAACGTCATCGCGATGCGCGGCAATGGCCAAAATGTCCAGGGAAGTAGAAGGCATGTCAGTTGAGTTAGATAACTATAGAATTCTCATGGCCTCTGCCATTTTATTTGGCCGCATTCCAATCTCGTCTCAACATCCCATACAGTTCCGAGTCGAGGAACTGGTCCCACTTGCGAAGATGTTCGCGCTGGCACCCTTCATAATGCATGCCCAGCTTCTTAAGAATTCGGCCGGACGCAGGATTGTTGTTGAAGTGCGAGGCGAAGATGCGATGCAGATGAAGCTCCTCGAATCCGTAACGTAGCATTTCGCGGGCAGCTTCCGTGGCGTAACCCTTTTCCCAATAGGGTACGCCGAGCCAGTAACCAAGTTCTGCGTTTTGGTGCTGCGGCGCCATGCGAAGCCCTACGCCGCCGATGAGCTGTCCATCGCTGCGAAGGGTAATCGCCAAGCGACATTCTGACTCGTTCTGGCTGGCCGCGATGAACTCACGCGCATCCTTTTCGGTGTAAGGATGGGGAATGCGCAAAGTAGTCGCTGCCACTTCCCGCGCTCCGATCAACGGCAGAAGCTGTGCAATGTCCGCATTCGAGTAAGGGCGCAGCTTGAGCCTCGCAGTCTCCAGAGTCAGAGCCGACGGCGCGGTCATAGGCACATTTTGTTATAGCATGCACGGATGAATGTGACGCTCGCGCCCATCAAGTGGCCTAGCGTAACAACAGGGCGTAGGATTCCATCGGCAGGGACAGGTGTGGCCGCGGTCGCCCGCACAATCCGAACCGACGGTAGGCTGAGCCACCAACAGCGCGCTGGCGTCGTATCGAGGAGGAGCTTCCGCTTTATGAAAAAAATATTTCACAACGGCAAGCAGCTGCGCGCAGGATGGCGGCTGTGCATATTCTGCGTCTTGCTTTTTGTGTTCTATTTCATACTCAGGAGGGTCGCAGAACATTTGTCACTGCCCGAGGGCCTGCACCCCGTCTCGTTGATTGTTTTTGACGCGGGAATGCTCGCGGTTGCTCTGCTGGCAACGGCAATTATGGCGCGCTTTGAGCACCGCAGTCTCGCAGTCTATGGCATTCCGCGCTGGCGCGATCTGTTCGGCCGGATGTTCTGGAAAGGCGCGATCTGGGGACTAGCGATGCCCGCAGGCGTTATTTTTATGATGGTTCTCGCAGGCGGTTATCGCGCGCACGGGCTGAACTTGACTGGATCTGCTTTGCTGAAGTTTGGCGTTCTTTGGCTGGTTGCAAATCTGTTTATCGGATTCAGCGAGGAAATTCTGTTTCGCGGTTATTTCCTCTACACCTTGGCTGACGGTATTGGCTTCTGGGTGGCGGCCATCCCCAACGCCATCGGCTTCGGTGCTCTGCACTACTTCACTAAGCCCGACGAACGCTGGGAAGATTGGGTTGCTGTAACCCTGATCACACTCTTTATAACCCTTGCGCTGAGGCGCACCGGTAGCTTAGCTTTCCCCATCGGCATGCACTTCGCCTTTGACTTCCAGAACCTCTATGTTTTTTCCGGAATGAATGGTGGGCTCTTCGCCACTGGACGGTTGCTGAAGGCGGAGTTTCCCGGCCCCAACTGGGTCACGGGAGGGTTGCTCGGGCCGGAGGCCAGTTGGTTTACTTTTGCCGCAACGATAGCCGCGATTGCCCTATTGAATTTCATTTATCGCGAGGCCAAATGGCCATTGCCTGAGAACTGAGTCAGGCCGCACTCGCGGGAGCCGGATGAAATTTCCGTCCCGCGAAAAGCGTAAGAATGATGAACACCACCAGAACGACAAGCTGCGTCCCCATAAACGGCGGTTCCGATTGCGTGGGCGCCAGTGCGTGCAAAGCAGGCACTTTTTCGAATGATTGAACCACCAGAACAAACACGTTCAAATAGAGCGCCATCAATGCGGTCACCACATAAATCAGGCGCCACGGTCCCGCGAGATGGAAGCCGTATCGCGCCGTAATGGCCAGCGCAAGAAGGACCATCGAAATGACTCCCACGATGATCCCGGGAGTCACGTGAGTAAACGGAAAGCCGAATCCCGTCAGGCTGGTCAACACCGTGAAGGCCAGAAAAATAGCCGTAATCCCATCCAGTGGTTTGTTGCGCATCATCCCCCAAAGCACTACGAGTCCCGATCCGATTCCAATCAAACTGATCACGACATGGATCAGAGTGTAAGTCGATGTCGTCACGCCCAGAATCATCGCAGCATCTCCTGTGGAGCGGTTCGTTCTCAGCGAACCCAATACCGCCGGTGCATGCAAGGGTACTCTTTTAAAAGATCTCGGGGAAACCGAAAAATCATCCCGCAGCGGAATCACTTTTTTCGTTCCACCAGATACCGGGCCAATTCTTTTAGAGTTATCGCCCCTTCTCCGAAGCTCTCCAATTGTTCGAGCGCCGCTTTCACCAGAGAATCGGCTTTGTGCTCCGATTCCTCAAGGCCGAACAACGCCGGATAAGTCGCCTTCTGCGCCGCTGTATCTTTGCCGGCCGTTTTGCCGAGTTGCTCCGAAGTCTGGGTAACGTCGAGAATGTCGTCCACAATCTGAAACGCAAGCCCAACCGACTGGCCGAACGTTCGCAATTTCCTGACTTCGCCCTCATTCGCTCCGGCGTAAAGTCCTCCGGTTACCAGGCTTGCCGTAATCAACGCGGCCGTCTTCGAGCGATGAATGTATTCCAGCATTTCGGCCGTAGGCTGAGTGTGTTCAGCTTGGAGATCGACCACCTGGCCTCCGATCATTCCATCGACCGTGCCTGTGCCACGCGCGATCTCTTCAATGATGCGCACGCGCGCCTCAGCCGAGCACCGTAGTCGCGCGAGAACCTCGTAGGCTTGCGTCTGCAAAGCGTCACCCGCAAGTATGGCGAGGGCTTCGCCGTAAACTTTGTGGCAGGTTGGCCGGCCGCGCCGCAGATCGTCATTGTCGAGTGCGGGAAGATCATCGTGGATCAGCGAATAGGTGTGCAGCATCTCGAGCGCGGCGCCGAGTTCTTCGATCCCCGCGGGCAACGATCCCGCAATCATGCGCGCCGCTTCCATGCACAGCACAGGACGCAGCCGCTTGCCGCCGGCAAACACGCTGTGCCGCATGGCTTTGTGAATTGAAATTGGATGCTGGGTTTCTGCAGGGATCAGCCGATCAAGCGCTGCATCCGCCAGCAGCCTTCCTTGCTCGAGGGTTTCTTGCAGCATTGACCAGTGAGTATAACAAGAGAAGCAGAAACGGAGCCGATCGGCAGGAGCGGCTGAGAAAAACGCGGCGTCTTCGTTATCCCGAGTGAAAACGAGGGATCCTGGTTTTCTCGCGTCGGCAAGAACCAAGATTCCTCGCTTGCTCGGAACGAAAAAGCGGTTCGTTACGCGACCGCAGCTTTCGACGAAGTATTTCGCAACAGCGACGCCAGAACGTTTTGCACGTCTTCTGTGCTGCACACGTCGCTGGCGCCGGCGTCCAGGGCCGCGACCCATAGTTCTTCATCGGGGATGCGATGCGTGCAAACAATCGGCAAAGACGGGAACTCGTGGCGCAGGTTTCGGATATCGCTCAGGCGCGACTGTTCCATATCAAGGACCACTGCCTGCGGGCGATTTTTGGCGATGCGTTCGCGTAATTCTTCGCCGGTCCGCATAAGCTGCACTGCGTGGAAGTGAGAAGAAAGCGATCTGGCGACTTGGGGATCGTTCTCAACTACCAAAATATTGAAGCCCATAGAACCTCCTGATTAACAGTGGTGACGCGGTCTAGGGCTGCGGGGACGGTTCGACTACCGCTTACTCCACAGACATTTCTGATTCCAAAGGACAACGACTTGCTGTTCTAAGGGCGGGCAGGCGCTTTTTCTGCCTCGAACGGCTCAGCCTGAAGCTTCCCGTTTTTCTTCAGCAGTATTTCCACCTTGCCCTCGGCCTGTTCCAATTCTTTTCGGCACGCAGAGGATAGATTCATTCCCTCTTCAAAGAGCGTGAGGCTCTTCTCGAGCGGTACTTCGCCTTTTTCCAGCTCCTGGACGATTCCTTCCAGGCGCTGCAGGCACTCTTCAAACTTTGCCAATGGGAGTTTGCTCCTTCTCCTATTCTAATGCCAGTTGTGACGCATGGAGTCCATGATTCTTTTGGTGCACGAAAAAACTTGGAGCAATATTTTCCGATGTGGGACCGTCGCACTGCGGGGCCGGTGATCGACGGTCCTGCGATTCTAGAAGCGCGAATTTTCAGCTTTGCCAGAACTGCAGGGGCGGGCGTCGTCGTTTTCCGTTCCCGCAGTGGTTTTCTGCTAAACAAAATTTTTTGCGGCAGACCTCTGCGCCGCCTTGCCAATGTGCCTGGGACTGAAGCTGTACCACCCCCCTCCCCCTCCCACCTAAATCTGCTTTGATCTTGAAAACATTGGTAGTTGTGCCGGGGTACCTTGTAAAATCCGCCCGATAAAGGGGTTAAGTCTCAAAATCCGTGAAACAAAGGACTTGCGACCGCGACGTTCGGCTTCTGCTGATTGTCGCTGCCTCAGACATGATCGCGCGAATTATTTTGTGGAACAAGGTCAGATGTCACATGCTGGGAGTGGAAAAGAAAAATCGACTCGCGCATTAGCATCCCCACTCAAGCCAAAACCGGGCTTGAATGGGCCACCGCCCCTCACGCGCTCCACGTGGTTTCAATCTTTTCCTAAGTATCTTATGCGGCTGGTGAATGCGCGGGTATTGCCATCGATGAAGGTCGGGAACGGGTGAGCTGCATCGAGAACTCCGTTGGCGTAGGCCGCGTTGCCGTGGTTGGTGACGTTGTCGAAACCGCCGCGCAGCGCCCAATAGCGATGGAAGAGATGAAAGCGCTTTTCGAACTGCAGATTGATTGTGTAGTACGTTGGCAGCCGAGGTTTTCCCCAGGGATCGCCGGGATAAATCTCTTCCTGGTCCGTGGTTGCTAAGAAGGGGAGTCCGGTGCGGGCTTCAGCCGAATAAACCAGATCCGCTTTGTGCACGATCGGCAATTTGAAAAATGGCACGATGCCCCAACCCGCGAAGTGGTTGGGCGCGTCCCACGGATACGGGCCCGGTTCCTGCGGCGTGAGCAGCGGATCGTCGACGCTGAAATCGAAAGCCTGATTCGTATGCGCGCGCGATCGCGTATACGCCCCAAAGATTTCATAGTATTTGCGGAAGCGATGCCGCGCGCTCACCGTGAAGGCGTCATAGCGGTCATCGCGGCCATTTCCCAGGAGAACATTGCCGTCCACGGCGCCATTGATGGTGTTGTAAGCGAAGCCATGAGTGCCGCGCTTCTCAAGAAACTCCAATTTCATGAAGATGGAGTGCGGCAGTTTTTTTTCCAGACCGAGGCTCCAGTTTAGGTAACGCGGGGCTTCGAGCGTGCTGCGGTTCACGGTGAACGTGGTTGGGACGGGAACGGGAGTTGAGATTGGCGTTCCATTCTGATTGGTGGGCCGCATCACGGAATTGAAAAAATAATCGAATCGTTGTCCTTCAAACGGTTGGTGGATCAGTCCCAGCGTAGTTCCGTCGTAAACGATGCCAATGCCTGCCGAAAGCTTGGTGTTGCCCTCATCGTCGAGAATGTAAGTTCCGGCCAGGCGCGGAGAAAAAAGTGGAGTGCGCACGATCTGGTCTTCATCGAAGCGCAATCCGGGTTCGATCAGGAGGCGGTTGGTGATCAGCCACTTGTCTTCGATGTAGGCGCTCGCCTCGTTGTTGAAGAGGGTCGAGTAATTGCCCGGCGTGAAAACTGAGTATCGTGCGCAGGTGTAAGGAGGGATGGGAACGCCATCAGCATTGGCGGCGCAGGTCTGCAGTGGTTCATTCGGCTGCAAAAATGAAATCGGATTACGCAGGAACTGCGCGTTGTAGTTTAGCCGGTCGAGGTCCATGCCAAGCTTAACGTCATGCCGTCCGTGCCATTTGTGAGGCGGAAGAAACAGGTTGCTGAGCCCCTGCACTCTGCGAGCCAGCGTGTTCTCGGTCAGATAGTAATTGCCTGCCGCCACGCCGGTAGTTTCAATGTAGGGAGCGTTTCCGTGCGGAGTGAACGCGAGACTATATTGATCCACGCCGAATCCGGTTTCGAGCAATGCGCCGCTGCGAAAATAGTATTGATCTTTCACCGAGCCGATGTAGGCGGTTTCGGCGTCGGTGGGCGTTGTCGGCTGGGGCTGAAGATCCGCGAATCCGGCGTACTCATCGTGATAGTAATTCGATAAAAAGCTAAGCGTGACGATGTTGCGCGTCGTGAGATTCGATTGCAGCTTCGCAAGATTGTCAACGCGCCAGAGATGGTCGCTGTCGGCCCCCGAGGGTAATTGCTGAACGACATAGTCGTTGTACTCACCATCGAGCGAGTCCATGAACCACATTTTTCCCTTGCGAACTGGGCCCGAGAGCGTGAGAATCGGCACCCACTGACCGATTGAGACTCCTTTGATGGTTTGAATCGAAGGAGTGAAATCGGTGGAAGTCGCGTGGAAATGATCGTTTCCCATGCGGGTGTTCAGGGCAACGGTGCCTCCTGAGCCTTTGCCATACTCGGCAGGCTCGCGGCTGGCTGAGACCTCGACCGAGCGAAACGATTCCACGCTGCTGCGCACCAGCAACTCGCCGTTCGTCGGCTGGCTCACGTTGAAGCCGTCGAGAAGAACCAGCGTCTGGTAAGTCTCGGCGCCGGCCACGTGCGCCTGGCCGTACTGATCGGGCGTAACGCCTGGAATGAACGTCAACGCGTTGCGGTAGTCGTGCGATGCTGGATAAGGGATATCGAGAATCTCCGTGCCGGTGAGTTCTTCCTTCGTGGCAACCTGCGCGGGATCGATCGCGGGAGCGGACTCGGTTACATTTACTACCTGGTGCGCTTCCTGCTGGCGCGTGAGAGTGAGATCTAAGTTGGAAATTGTTCCCACTTGAACGGTCGATTGAAGCAGAGCGTAGTAGCCGGCTTTTTCCGCCGACAGCTGGTAGCTCCCGGGCGACAAATCGGTGAACTCGCACCGGCCCGCGAAATCGGTTTCACAATGAAGTGGCGCCGCGGCTCGGGCCGCTTGCAACTCGATCAGAACCGAGGGCACGGCGAGCCCAGTTTCGTCCGTAACTGTGACCGTCAGCTTTTGCAGTCCATGTGCGGTGCTCGAAGGCGGCGCTTGTGCAGTGGTCTGGGAGCTTTGTCCCCATGCCGCGAGAGCCAAACCAAGAATGCCGACAGCCGTAGTGCAGCTTCGACTAAATATTTTTCGCTGGGCGATGGGTAGTTGCAGAACCGGCGATCGGCGGCGATTTTTCGACGGCATGAACAACTAATTTTCCGGGAAAAATCAGTTTGCGCGCACCACAATCTTCGTTCCCAGCGCCTCAAGCACATCGATGGCCGAAGTGTAACGTCCGTTCGGGGCGCTGATCTGCGCGCCCTGCACCAGGTGACGAACCGCAAGCAGCATCTCCCGGGCGACCGCAACTCCTTCGGCTCTTGCCGCCTCCGGAGTCCGCGCCCGCGCCATGCGCTCCAGAATCGTATCGGGCACCGAAACCCGCAGCTCGTTTTTCATGAACTCGGCGTTGCGCACGCTGACCAGCGGCCAGATTCCGGCAATCACTGGAATTCGGCAATGCTCGATTCGTTTCAGGAAGTTTTCCAGCAACCGGATGTCAAATACCGGCTGGGTCACGGCATATTCGGCGCCCGCCTGCACCTTGAATTCAAACCTGCGGATCTCTTCATCGAGATCGGTGAGACCTGGATTTGCCCCCACCCCGATCACGAAACTTGTACCCAGGCCGATGGGATTGCCACCGATGTCGAGCCCGCGGTTCAGGTTGTGAACGATGTTAACCAGGCCGATCGCATCGACATCAAACACGGCGGTTGCATCCGGATAGTTGCCCATCTTCGGAGGATCGCCGGTAATGCAGATGAGATTTTTAATTCCAACGGCTGCCGCTCCCAGGAGGTCGCTCTGTATGCAGAGCACATTGCGGTCGCGGCAGGTGTAGTGCAGAATGGCTTCGATACCGGTTTCCCGCTGCAGCAGCAGCGACAAGGCCTGATTACTCATGCGAGCGGAAGCGCGAGGGCTATCCGGAATATTCACCGCGTCCACTCCCACCGACTTCAGAAAGCGGGACCCCTCCAACTCTTTGGCAACGTCGGTTCCTTTCGGTGGAACAACTTCCACCATGGTGACGAACTCGCCGCGAGCCAGCTTTGCCCCAAGCAGAGATCGTTCTTCCAGCGGCTGAGCCGACATGGCTGCCGGATGACTCGCGCCGGCAGTGTTGACGGCCGCGGCTTTGCCCCGCGCCTCACCCACTCGCAGAGCAGATTTCATCACGCGAATATGGTCGGGAGTCGTACCGCAACAGCCGCCAACGATGCGCACTCCCGCCGCCACAAATTTCCGCGCGTAGCTCGCCATGTATTCCGGCGAGCATAAATAAATATTTCGTCCTTCCACGGATCGCGGAATGCCCGCATTGGGCTGCGCAGAGAGCGGCAGGGAGGTGGAGGCCCGGACGCGTTCAATGGCATCCAGCATGGCTACCGGACCCACGCTGCAATTGCATCCGATCACATCCGCGCCCCACTCCTCCAGTCGCGGAGCGAAAGTTTCAGGGTCGGAACCGTCCAGGCAATTACCGTCTTCATCGATGGTTACCTGCACGATCAGCGGCAATTTTGCCCCAATGTCGCGCGCCGCCAAAATAGCCTGATGAACTTCCTCCAGGTAACCGAAGGTTTCGAACATCAGCAGATCGACCCCACCCTCGACCAGAGCGGCAATTTGTTCGCGGAACGACTGGCGCGCCTCTTCGAAAGAAGTTTTGCCCAGCGGCTCAATTCTGGTTCCCAGCGGGCCAACCGATCCTGCAACCCAAACATCGAAGCTTTTGGCTGCCTCTTTCGCCAATCGCGCCCCAGCGCGGTTGATTTCTCGCACTTTGTCGGCGAGACTGTGGCGAGCCAGACGGAAAGAGTTTGCTCCAAAAGTGTTGGTTTCGACGATCTCGGCTCCAGCCTGCAGATATTCGTGGTGAATTCCGCGAATCAGGTCGGGCTGTGAAAGATTGAGTTCGTCATAGCAGCGATTGATGAACACGCCCTTCGCGTAGAGCAGCGTGCCCATAGCGCCATCGCAGAGGGCCGGGTGTTGCTTGATTCGCGCAAGGAAATCAGCCGCCATGTCGATCAGAATACAGGATATGGTTAGATTCTGGAATCTGTGGAATGGCGGGTCGTGCCCTAATTTCACCACAAAGGGCACGAAGGGTCACGAAGAGAGTGGCAAACACGGTTCTTTGTGTTGAACGAGCGGACTGTTTGAGAGCAGAACTGAGCCGGACAAAGTACAGTCCAAGGCTCTGTTATAATCTCCTATTTCGCACATAAATCTCCCCTTTTCCAGTAGTTAGGAGCCTGAAGTTTTGAAGAAATCTGGTCTTTCGGCGGTCGCCCTTATCACGCTGACTATTGCTCTTGCTAGCTGTGGCGGCGGGCAGAAGAAAAATGCCACCAATGCCACCGCCCCTACGAGCGGGTTATCAACCCGCGTTTTCGCATCGCAAAGTGTGGCCAGCCTGACCGCCAATCCAGGCCTTGTAATCATCAACGGACTTTTCGACTCGCTCGCGAAGGCACCGCGTGTTCAGGCTGGCGAGGCTCCGGGATATATGGAGATTTCTCCGCAGCGAACTACTTTGATGGTCTTCGATTCAGCGACCAACAGTATCGATGTCGTAGACACGGCTGAGGAAAAATTGTCGGGTACCATCCCGCTGCCGGGTCCAACCATCAGTATGGTGGCGCCCTCGAACTCAGCCGGCTATGTGGCAGTGCCCTCGGCTCCGCTGATTGGACTTGCTCCCGGAGCCATCGAGGCGCTAAATCTCGCCTCAGGTTCCATTACGGCTTCCATTAGCGTGCCCAACGCACAGTACGTTGTGTCTAATTCCGGAGGTAGCGAGCTCCTGGCTTTCAGCAATGATTCCAACTCGCTGACGGTCGTCTCGCCACTGCTAATAAATACGGGACCGCCAGTCACGACTGTAGTTCCCGGTTTTGATCGTCCGGTTTGGGCGGTCTTCAGCGGCGATGGCAGTACGGCATATGTCTTGAACTGCGGCCCGCAATGCGGAGGCACGCAGGCCAGTGTGCAACCCCTGAACATGACAACCCTGGCTCCGGGAATTCCGGTGCCGGTGGACGCAGCGACCATCGCTCTGCTGAGCGGTTCCACACTTTATGTAGCGGGAACTCCGCCGACCAATAATCCATGCACCGGGCAAGTGACCGCCGCAACCTCGTGCGGACGTCTCGACATCGTCGACATTAATACGATGACCGTCACCGGCAGAGTTGTCATCACGGACGGTTACCACGACCGGATCGACATGACGAGCAATAACCAGTTGTTTATCGGGTCCTACGACTGCACGAACATTGGCAACATCAATGCAGTTACGCCGACAGGAGAAATTCGCGGCTGTCTTTCGATTTACAACACCACCATTCCCAACAACACCGCGGCCATTATCCCGCCAGATAATGGCGACGTAACCGGCCTGCAAGACATCTCGCGACCGAGCGAAGACATGGTGGAAACCGGGCTAGTCGAGTATGTCGCTGAGGGAGGACAACTACGCGTGTACGACCTGCAGACCGATAAGCTGATCTCGGACTTCTACGTTGAAACCGGAACGATCACGATTACCGGCCAGATTATTGACGTGAAAGCGGTCGACTTCTTCTGATCGCGTTCGTGCGATTTCTGTTCCTCTGACTCAATCGTGTTTTCAGCAGGCGCCACTATTTCTCCGGTTGCAACATTAACCGATGAGCAGCCCTGGCGTTGACCGCTTGTGACGTGAACGGCAGGGTGAAGGTCGTGCCCTCATGCCAGGCGTGCCACTGATCCATGCAGTAGGGGCTCATGAAATTTCCTGCTTCGCCCGTGACCAGGTTCAGCGTGGATTCATCCAGGTCAGCCAGGTTCGCGGTGAAACGCTCGGATGGACCCTGATATCGCGTGACCGCTTTCACCGTATATTTGCTGCCGGATTGCTCTTGGATTCCCGGCGCAGCCCAATGGCTGAGGAGCGGAATTTTGCTCAATATCGGATGCTCAATCTCAACTTCATTGATCTTTCCCCAATGCCATGACGAGAGATCTTGCGGCGCTTCTGGTTCATTTACCGTGGCTTCCACAGCCGCGGCCAGCAGTTCGTCATAATTCGCGTAATTTCCAGGTAGCCAGCGTTTCGGCTGATGCAGCATCACGTTTTGCAGCCAGACGGTTTGCATCTGCCACTTGTAAGTCTTCCAGCTGAGAGTGAGTTTTTGTTGCTCTACACCCTTTGGAGCCGGCCCCAATCGAGGTTCGAGCAGAAGGCGCGTGAGTTCCTCTGCCGAGCGCACGGCGAGCGTGGGAGCAGCCGAAGATGCCGACATTCTGCCATCCCAGTTGCGCATGAGATCGGCCGCCTGGCGCGCTCGAGCCGATGGTTTAGATGTGTGATCGATCGCATACACGAAACGCTCTGCCGCAAACAAATCGTTCTCAGAATGAATGTCGTTCTGGAGCGCGAGCATGTCACTCGCCGAAAGTTTCCGTCCCGATTCGAGCACGTGATAAATCCGTTCGGTGCGCCACGGCGCTTCCCATCCCGTACTGATCGAGTATGGATATTTATCCGGAGTAATGCGTCCGTTCGCGGTTGCGATCACTCCTGATGTGGGATTGTAGATGCTCGGCAGTTTGTCGAATGGAATGAAGCCGGTCCATTCATGCGCGTCATCTGCGCCGGTGACCGGCAGGCTGCCATCTCCGGAAGCACGAATTGGAACGCGTCCCGTGGTCTGGTAGCCAATGTTGCCGTCGACGTCGGCGTAGACAACATTCTGCCCAGGCGCATCGAGTTGCGAGAATGCCTTGCGAAAGTCCTGCCAGTTCTGCCCGCTGTCGACATCGAAAAACGGCATGTGAAGGCCGTCATAAAGGGTCCACCGCAGCGCGATCGGCCGCGTTTCGCCCGGCAAGATTTCTGTGATGATCGGGCCATGCCGCGTGATCTTCACATCGACGGTCACATCCGGCTGGCTTTTGACGCGAATTACTTCTGTGCGATGCTCCGGCTGCACCCAGCCTTGGGGCGTTTGATATGCGCCCTGCGCGTTGAAGTTCTCGACGAATGCGTCCGCGACGGTCGGGCCGACATTGGTGAATCCCCACGCAATTCGCCGGTTATGGCCCACGATCACGTAAGGCATTCCCGGCAGCGTGACCCCGGCAACATCAAAATTATTCGACTTCAGATGCGCCTCATACCAGAGGTTCGGCATCTGGTGCCCAAGGTGCATGTCATTCGAGAGCAGCGGCTTGCCCGTGACCGTATGCTTTCCGGAAACAACCCAGTCGTTCGATCCTTTGACTCCTTCGGGAATCTCCTGCGACCAGAATTCCTGCGCTAGGTTAATTTGCGCTGGGCTTACCTGTACTGGGTCAGCAAGCCGGGTCACGGAGCTGTCCGGACCATCCTCACCTTCGTCGGAATCGTCCCGGTCGTCATTGTTATTGTTATCGTTGTTCGAATCTTCCCGCATCACCGTAGGCGGGCGGTCATGCCAGGAACGGTTCACATACAAATCGGCGGTCAACTCAGGCCCAAGCTTGGCGAGAATTTTTTCGCGGTCCAGTGCATCGTGAAAAGCATAGAAATTGAGGTCTTTCACCATCTGGTTCGCGATCACGATGGAATCTTCCGGCTGCCAGGGCTTCGGAGTGTAACGCAAAATGCGGAATTCAATCGGAAGGCGGCTCTCGTGAGTTGCGATAAAAGCATTTACCCCGCGTGCGTATGCTTCCAAATAAGAAACGTCGCGGGCGCTCGCCATCTGCAATGATTTCTTTGCCGCTGCCCGCAATCCTAAGACGCGCTGCTCGCGGTCGATCTTCAAAGTGGCTTCGCCGAGAATTTCAGAAAGCTCTCCCGCGCCGAAGCGCCGCATGACGTCCATTTGCCAAAGCCGGTCCTGTGCCGTGACAAAGCCTTGAGCAAAGAACAAGTCTTGCAGGTTCGACGCGTCAATGGTGGGAACGCCGTGATTGTCCCGGATCACGTTCACCGGCGCGGACAGGCCTTTTAAGGCGAGAGTGCCATCCAGTAGGGGCAGCGCGGAACGCGTAAAGACATAAGCGGAGCCGATCGCAATGCCGAGGAGAATTGCGAACGCCAGCAAAAACCACAGCAGAAGTCGCGCCGCGGCAGATCGTCGCGATATACCGATACTGGAGGACGCGGCCGTACTCATGAAGAATTTGATTGTAGGTGAGCGCCGGCCGGGTGACAAATGAACGGCTCAATTCTATGGTTGATTGGGGATTGGGTACGTGGCACAATGTGTCGCGCGCAGGAGGATCTTATGAAGCGATCTCCGCGGTCCCGAGTTCCGTCGCCCCTCCCCGGTTCAATCCAACAGCATTTGAGCACGTATGCCCTTGCGGCAGGCGCAGCCGGAGTAGGTCTGCTGGCCATGGCGCAGCCGTCTTTTGCCGAGGTCGTATACACTCCCGCTGACGTGACCATCGGCCGTAACGGGATCTACAGCCTCGATGTGAATCAAGACGGAACCACCGACTTTATTCTTATGGAGACAGTTTCGCATCCCCGCAGCGGCCCGTCCTCAAGACAAACCCTGTGGCTAAAATCGCGCCCTGGTAACGGGGCTAATTGCGCGAGCACCTTTTGCGCCAGCAGCTTTATGTATCCAGCTCCGCTGGACTTTGGAACGAAAATCCCGGCGCACAACCGGGGATGGGTCGGAGGAGACCGGGAAATGGCGCTGGAGGAACAGTTCAGCGGAAACTCCTATCTTTTCGGTACCTGGGGATATTACCCGATCAAAGACCAGTATCTCGGCCTGCGGTTTGAGATCAATGGCGAAACTCATTTCGGATGGGCGCGGTTGAGCGTTCAGTTCCGCAGCGGGTCTTCTAAGGAACGAACCTGGGAGCTGCATCTGTCGGGGTTCGCCTATGAAACCATCGCCGGCAAAGGAATCCACGCCGGTCAGACCGAAGGCGACGGCGACGCAAAGGTCAGTCCAGATTCTGTTGATCCTGGTGGTGAAGTTCCCAAGACACTCGGAAAACTTGCCCTCGGTGCTGGCCGCATGCTGCCTGTGCACTAGGACGACTTCGAAAACATCTCGAAAACTGAGAATCGCTAGTACTCAACCGCTCTTCACAAGCCCCAGGCAGCGGCTGCAATTGAATTTCAATTCAAGATGCACGATGCTATCCTGAGCTTTCATGCTGCAAAAGCGCATCGATGACCAGCCCTCCATTTCCCGCGAAATGATGCGGGAAGCGGAGGATATTCTGCACCGGCATCTTAAGCGTGTCGGCCTCAAGCAGACCGCGCAGCGCAACATCATCTTACGCACGTTCCTCGAAACCCGCGATCACCTCTCGACCGACGAACTGCATCGCCTCGTACACAAGAAAGATGCGGGCATCGGCTTCACTACGGTGTATCGCACGCTTAAACTGCTGGCGGAATGCGGGCTGGCCAGCGAAGTCGCCTTTCATGATGGCATTGCTCGCTACGAGCACCAATATAATCGGCGCAGCCATCATCACATGGTGTGCACCGAGTGTGGCAGTTCGGTGGAATTGTTTTCCCAGGAAGTGGACCAACTGGAGCAGGAGATCGGGCGCAGATACCGCTACGCGACCACGCGCCACACTTTTCAGATTTATGGGGTCTGTGAGGAGTGCCGCAAGAGAAGTGCGACGATGCCTGTCTAAATCGGAGGCAAGCTATGGCATTCTCAGGCTCATCACGGCAGTAACGGGTCTTATTTACGGAGGTGCCATATGCGAAGACTGTTTATCGTGCTGTCGCTTTCGGCGGCTGCATTGGCTCAAGCGGGAAACGCGGCGCAAGCTTCGGCGGCGCCGCAGGCACCACCCTCTTCGGTCCAGACTTTTGGCACGGGCTCCGCAGCCGGTAGCAGCGCCTCGCGGCTCGCCGCGACTCCGGCTGACAATGCCAATCTGGTCACCATTCCGGCAGGAAGCCAGATTCCTATTTCGCTGGCACAAGCCATTTCAACCAAGAACGCGCGCGAGGGCGATGCGGTTTATGCGCAGACCACCTTTCCTTTTGTGATGAACGAGCGCGTGCTGGTGCCGGCAGGAACCTATATTCAAGGCAAAATCTCCCGCGTTGAGCGCGCCGGGCACGGGCACGGGCGCGCCGAAATCCTGATGCACTTCACTTCCATGATCTATCCCAGCGGGTACACGGTAATGCTGCCCGGATCAGTCGAAAACACGCCGGGCGCAGAAAACAAATCGGTGAAGGATTCTGAGGGAACCATCCAGCAGGACAGCAATACCGGCAAAAAAGTTGAGGACGCGGCAAAAAATGGAGTCTACGGAACCATGGGTGGCGCAACCGCCGGGGGTCTCGCCACTGGCAGCCTGAATGGAGCTCGCGTTGGAGCTGGGGCGGGCGCAGCGGCCGGCGTCGCGTGGGCGCTGCTGAAGCGCGGCCCGGACGTTCGGCTCGAAGTGGGAACCTCAATTCAAATGGAAATTGAGCGGCCCGTTACTTTGGACGCAAGCCGGATCACGGTGGCATCGAATCGGAACTGAGCCCGTCCTGCAAAAAAACCGCTACTTTAGATTGAATACGGCATTCACGTGCGCAGTGATGGTCACATTCTGCGGGGTAAATTCTTCCGTCGGTGCGGGTGCGGCTTGCGCCGCCATGGCGCGCATCATGTGCGGTACGAAGATGCGCTGATTTTCGGAAATGTCGATCGAAGCATACGAGAGTTCGGCAACTGTTCTGCCGGCGGCGACGGCGAGAGCATCAGCCGAATCGCGAGCGCGCCGGTATGCATCGGCCACAGCTTTGTCCTTGGCCTGATCCATATTTTCCAGCGTGTAATTCAGGGTCTGCCGCTCGCTGACATTGGCATCCGCCAGCTGTCCAATGATGGGGCCAATCTTCGAAAACTCCTTTAACTTCAGAGTTACATCTGTGGTGACCCGGTAGCCGGTAGGTTTCTGTCTGCCGTTCTTCCATTCATATGTGGGCTGAACCGAGAAAAATCCGATCGTCGCAGCTTTGGGTTCCACGCCGTTGGCGCGAAACACCTGCCGAACTTGTTCCACGTCTTTGGACGCCTGTTGATACGCTTCCTGCGAGCTTTCCGCCTGGACAGAAACATCGAATTGCAGAACCGCCGTATCCGGCGCCGCTTCGAATTTTCCGTCGGCGCCAACGTAAACCGTGTTGGGCAGTGCGGTTACTGTGGGATGCTCTTGCGCCAAGCACGAAATCGCCATCACGCACAGAGCAAGCAAACAGCCTGCGGATTTCATGAATGCCTCCCAACTAACGCGAATCGCGTAGCTTGCGACATTAAAGTTGACGCGGAAGTTGTAGCCAATTAGCTCAACACTGAGCAATGTCTTAATTTCACCACAAAGAGCGCTAAGGCTCACGAAGAAAGCGGCAAGCACAGCCTTTGTGTTCCTTCCTGACCTTTGTGGTGAATGGGTTTAAGACACTACCACCACTGGGAACGCAATGAGGGAATCATCTTGCGGATGGGTTGCGGAACCGGCGAGACCAGGCCCAGGCAAAATCTAGCGGCTACGAACTCTTCGCGGCTGCCGAATAACTGAAAGGATAACTTTGTGCGTTGATTTCGCGGCGCAGGTCTTCGAAAACTTCATCGGGCATCCTCTGAAAGACCTCCACTACCTCCGGGTCGAACTGGCGTCCCGCCCAGTCTTGAATCTCCTTGCGTGCTGCGGTCAGAGATCTCGCGCGCCGGTAGGGGCGATCGGAAATAATGGCGTCGAGCGTGTCGGCCACGGCAAAAATGCGCGCCCCCAGCGGAATTTCCGCTCCCTTCAGTCCTCGCGGATAGCCGCTGCCGTCGAAATGCTCTTGGTGGGAATAAACAATCTCACAGGCATCGGCAAGAAACGGGATCTTCTTGAGCATCTGGTAGCCGTGATAGCAATGCTCGCGCATGATCGTTCGCTCGTCATCATCGAGCTTTCCGGGTTTGCGGAGAATGCTGTCGGGAATGGCCATTTTGCCGAAGTCATGGAGAAAGGCTCCGCGCGCGATCACCAGAATCTGTTCCCGCGGCACGCCCATCGCGCGGGCAATCGCAATCGTGAATGCCGTAACCCGCCGGGAATGCCCTTCCGTCTCCGCGTCCTTCAAGTCGAGCGCGTCGCCTAAAGCCTGCAACGTTATGTCGTAGGATCGCTCGAGATCGGCCATTGCAGCCCGCAGTTCGTCCGTGCGGGCTCGCACCAGAGCCTCCAGATTCGTCTGATAGGTCCGGTTTTCCACCTTGAGCCGTCGATTCTCCAAGGCCCGGCCCACGGCATTGAGCAACTGTTCGCGCTCGAAGGGCTTCAGCAAATAGTCATAGGCTCCGTTGCGGATCGCGGCCAGCGCAACGGAAATATCATGCACTGCCGTCACCATGACGACCGGCATATCGGGAAAACGCTCTTTCGTACGTTCGAGCAGGCCAATACCGTCAAGATCAGCCATCATCAGATCGGAAAGCATCAGTTCGAATTGCTCGCCGGAGTTGAGCAGGGCCAGAGCCTCAAACCCTGAGCTGGCTTGCTTCCAGGAATATCCAGCGGCGGCAAGTATGGCGCAGACAATCTCTCGGATTGCCTCCTCGTCATCTACTACGAGAATGCGGTCAGGCATGGCTCTGCAAGTATACTCGGCGATTCTAACCTTTCCATCACATGCCGAAAGTAACCAGAGTGGTCCGGAAAACCCACAGATAAGGGGTGAAACCATGGTATTCACAAACAGGGCACTGTTGTGTCCGGTTATACCTCAGCACTCACTTGGTTGAGCAGAGATAAGCAGAACTAAAGATCGACCGAACTGAAGATGAACGTTTCCCTTTCATCAATCTGGAGCAGTTCACAGCCGATGCTGGCCGGTCTAAAAGCCGGCGAATGTGCGCTGCTGATTATGTTCGCCGTGACGCTGCTCGTACTTTCCAAGCTGCCGCGGCGCTACTTCGCCATTTGGACAGCGGGTTGGGCGATGCTGGTGAGCTCGCGGTTCGTCGGCGCCCACGGCATGGCGATCCACATTCCGCAGCGTTTCATCCCCGCCGTTGAGCAGGCTGCGTTTGTGCTGGCGATCGGGTTGTTCGCCGGAGCAATTTTTCTTTATATCAGCGAGCGAAATTTATTGGCGCCTCTTGCGGCAATTACCGTCAGCGTTGCTGTTTTTGCCGTAGCCCGGACGTTTTTATGGTCCGATTCACTTCCATTACGCGTGGCTTTGGAGGTCGCATACCGCATCGTGATCGTGGTGGCCGTGTTTGCGTTGCTGAATACGCGCCGCGGCCGCTGGGAACCACGCATCTGGGTGCTGGCGCTCTGCCTGCTGGCGGAGCACTTGAATTGGCTGCCTTTCACCAGTCAGATTCCGAATGAAGTTACCGTTACGGCAGAAATCCTGATGGGAGCGAGTATGCTCCTCATTGTCTTTGCCGAGGCGCGCGCACGAGAACAGCGGCTGGCCGTGTTGCAGATTGTCACCGAGAGTACGGTGCAAGCTCAACAGCAGGGCGGCATGATGCAGGATGCCCTGAACGAACTGCGGAAACTTACCAGGAGCAGAGCTGCATGGTTCCGCGTGATCGAGGGCGGACACGTGGTGGCTACCCACGCGGAAGGAGTCTCAACTGACTTCCTGCGCGATTCCGGCATCGCTGAATTAACCGAAAGCGTGTCGCAGTCGATGCAGCGGGGCAAGCCGGTGTGCGCACACCGCGCCGGCGCGCCTCCGGAAGACTCTGAGCTGCTGAAGGCTGAAAAAATTCTTTGGGTCGTGATGGTCCCAGTCCTGGGAAAGAAATCGCCGATCGGATTGTTGGTTCTCGGCTGCTCTGCAGCAAGAAAACTGAATACGGAAGAACTGGAATTTCTCGACACCTTCGGCCGGCAATTGGGATTCGCGATTGAGAATTTCCGCCTGCAGGAGCAGGCCCTGCGCTCGCAACGGCAGTGGCGCAACACGTTCGATTCCGTGCACGACATCATCGTGGCGCATGATGCGGAATTCCGCATCATTAAAGCCAATCAAGTCCTGCTCGAGCAATTGCAGAAGTCCACGGCCGACGTAATCGGCAGCACCTGCGAATCGGTCCTGCCTCACAAAAGCG
The DNA here is from genome assembly GCA_963784095.1 of uncultured Acidobacteriaceae bacterium. Classification (GTDB taxonomy): domain Bacteria; phylum Acidobacteriota; class Terriglobia; order Terriglobales; family Acidobacteriaceae; genus Sulfotelmatobacter. The sequence goes on along the minus strand of CAWAQC010000006.1, from coordinate 352,389 downwards.
GCGAGTGGACAGGTTGCCCATACTGCGCGCGCGGCGGCAACGAGGGGATTAGCGAAGGCGCCGACCAGTGTTTCGGCGGTTTTTCCACCGTTTCTACTTCCTCTTATATCGAGCAGGGAAGCAAGCAGAAGGGCACCATCCACATTGTCCGCGACATCACCGATCGCCGGTCTGCAGAAGAAAAATATCGCCTCTTGTTTGAGCAGGTGCAGGAAGGTGTCTACGTTGCCACCACCGCCGGGCGCGTGCTCGACTGCAACGATGCGTTTCTGCACATGCTGGGGTACGACAATCGCGAAGAATTGCTCGCGCTGAACCTGGAGGAAGACATACGGGTGGATGTTGAGCAGCGCGATGCCTTTCGCCGGGCGATCGAACACCAGAATTACGTGCGCAATTTTGAAATAACCATGCGCCGCAAAAACGGGACCTTGCTGCTGGCCGCGGAGAACAGCTTCGCCACCCGCGACGGCGCCGGCAGGATCGAACGCTTCCAGGGTTTCGTCATGGACGTGACCGAAAAACGGCGCACCGAAGACGAGATGCGGCGCCGCAACCGGGAATTGAACGCCCTCAACGCGATGGCTGTCGTCGCCACGCAATCGTTCGATCTGGACGAAATTCTCAATCTCACGCTGCGCCAGGTCGTTTCCTTGTTCGGCGCAGAAAGCGGCGCGGTTTATCTTTCCGATTCCGATTCGCCAACCTTCCGGCGCCGTGCGGCGTGGGGTCCGCGCAGCCGCGATAAATCGCGTCCCGCGGAAGTCAGCTTTGCCGATGGCTTCGGCGATCTGGTGATCCGTTCGCGCGCGGAAGTCATTACCGCCGAATATCTCCCGCATCTCACCGGAGCGGTGAAAGACTTTATCTCTTCCGATAGCGACGGTTCATGGATCTGGGTCCTGTTCTGGGGGAAGGACAATCCCATCGGCATCATGGGACTACGCAGTTATGCCGAGTATGAATATTCCAGCGCCGAAGAGAACCTCATGGTCGCAATCAGCCGCCAGTTGGCCACCACTATCGAGAAAGTTCGCCTCTACGAAGAAACCTGCAAGGCCTATGAAGATCTGCGTCGGACTCAGGAACAATTGCTGCAGAGCGAGAAGATGTCTGCCGTCGGTCAACTGATCGCGGGAGTGGCACACGAACTCAACAACCCGCTCACTGCAATTCTTGGCTACGCGCAGTTGCTCGAGACTGAAGGCCTCAGCGAGCGCGCATTGGATTACGTTGGCAAGATGTTCAAGCAGGCGCAGCGCACCCATCGCGTCGTGCAGAATCTGCTTTCGTTCGCCCGCCAACGCACACCCGAGCGCAAGGAAGTAGACATCCGAAACATTCTCGAAGAGACGCTGACGCTGCGCGACTACGATCTAAAGGTGAATAACATCGCGGTTGAGAAAGATTTCGCTACCGAACCTGCGCTCGTGGTCGCGGATACCCATCAGCTCGAACAGGTATTTCTCAATATCATCAACAACGCCGTCGACGCCGTGCTGGAAGCTGGACGATCTGGCAAGCTCAAGATTCGCGTTTACTGCCAAAACAACGATGTTTGTACCCAGTTCGCCGATGATGGCGCGGGACTCAAAGATCCGAAAAGAATTTTCGATCCGTTTTACACCACGAAAAATGTCGGCAAGGGTACGGGTTTGGGGCTGAGCATCTGCTACGGCATCGTCAAGGAGCATGGCGGCGATATTACTGCCCACAACGCGCCGGAGGGCGGCGCCGTGATCGAAGTTCGCCTGCCAATGGTCGCTACCGCAAATGCAGTCACCGAGACTCTGCAGATCACTCCGGCACGCCGCGAAGGAGCAATTGAAGGCCGTGTGCTTTTGGTGGAAGAAGAAGAATCCGTTCTCGAATTCGAGCGAGACGTGCTTACGGGCGCGGGCGCTAATGTCGTTACCGCAGTCAAAAGCGAGGACGTCAAGACTCGCCTGCTCTCCGAACCTTTCGATGCGATTATCATGAGCGGTAAAATGCCTTCCGACTGGCATGCCAAAGAGGCCTTCCAGTGGATCCAAAAGAACTGTGCGAATATGGAGCACCATGTGCTCTTTACATTTTCCAACGGCGTCGGGGAAGGGGATGATCGTGGATTTCTCCAGGAAAACAATGTGCCGTTTCTCGTGAAGCCCTTCGAAGTCGCCGACCTCATTTCTCAGGCAAGACGCCTGCTGCAGAAGGCGCACGCGGCCGCAGCTTCAGCTGAATAGAGCTGAAGCACCGACCATAAATCTGGCGACGCCTAAAACTGTCTGGTAGCGGCGTAAAACGATTCACCACCAAGGCCACGAAGGAACACAAAGGCTGCGTTTGCCGCTTCTTCGTGCGCCTTAGTGCCCTTTGTGGTGTGAATTAGGAGAGACACTACCAACCATCTCTGTCGCTGGACACCCGTGAGCGTGGGCGAGACAATAGTCAGGCATGCGAGACGTAAAGGTTCGCCGGCCAACCCGGCGTTGTGCGGGGAGACGCGCAGAGAAACGCGCAGCAGTTCGGCAGCGGCTCTCACATCTGCGTTTCCTCTGCCAGTTAGCCTGTGGGTTATTGTTCTGTTTTGCCTCCGCACTCTGGGCGCAATCGTCCGCTTCGCAAGCCAGCAGCACGAATCAGTCATGGACGGATACTAGTGTCTCCCAGAGCGACTCGGCCAATCCTACGCGCACGGTCGATAGCCACAGCCAGAGCGGCAATCGAACTCTCGATAATCAATCCATTCAGGCGCTCGGATCGGATGGGAATTACCAGCCTTTCCAGGACATCGAAAAAGAAACCATCAAGATGGACGAGAACATTACCCGCACTATCACCCGCACATTTGGGCGCGATGCCGACGGGGCAAAAACCCTGGTGCAGGTAACCGAAGAGGAACAACATGCGCGCGCGGGGGGCGCGTCGTCGGTGGTACGTTCCACGTCCAATCCTGACGCAAACGGCAACCTGCAAGTGGTGCAACGCGAAATTCAGGAGACAACCACAATGAAGTCGGGCAACAATGTCGAAGAGACGACAAAGACAACCGTGATGCTTCCCGGTCCTGACGGCGGCCTGGCTCCAGCCATGATGACGCAGGAGCACAGCACGCAGACCGGAGGAGCGGTTGATTCAAAGAAGACCACGTTCCTTCCCGATGGCAGCGGAAACTGGCAAGTGGGCGAGGTCAAGGAAACCAAAACGCAGGAACAAGGCAACAACCGCACCACCGAGGAGCAGGTTTCCCGTCCTGACGCAAATGGAACGCTAACCCAAATTTCTGCAAAAGTGAGTAAGGAATCCAAAGGTGCGGCCGAAAAACGGAGCATGGAAGACGATTATTCCGTCAATGTTCCGGGCACGCCGCAGGACGGCGCTTTGCATTTGGTGGAACGCGCAATCAGCACGCAAGGCGTTCCCGCGCCGGGCGTGCAGAACAACACCACGAAGATTGAGCAGGTCAATCCTGGCGAGCCGGATGCAGGCCTGCGAGTGACGGTTGTGACATTCGACGGCGTACGTACGGGACTTTCAGGGACGCGGTCCACCGAAACCATTCAGCAACTCGATGCGAATGGCGACATGGCGGTGGTGTCGGTCGATACCACTCAGTCGGATAGCAACCATGCCATCAACATTGAGATTGCGCCTTCCGGGCAACCGAAACAGCAGCAACCGAAACAATAAGCGCACCTACGAAGTGGGCGTCTTTGCCGCTGCTTTCTCTTCGCTCGTTAAGAGCTCCCGCAAAAAGGGCGTGCCGGTAGTCTTCAGTTTCTGCTCCAGACGCGCCGTGCAATCACAGTTATCGCAGGCCCATGCCTCGGAACCATTTTCGTCGCGGCAGTTGCGTCGGTCGTGCGCATCCTGCACTTTGGTGAGGTCGAAATATTTTTCCCAGTAAGGCCGTTCTTCCTGTAGCGGAGTAGGACGTAGCAGATTTCAACCCAGCGCACCGTCTGATCGGAGCAGAGCCGGGCTTCGCTCATGTTGTGCAGGTATTCGCCCTCGGCAACCGAGCCCTGCCCAAGGCTTTCATCTTGAATGGAGCGAAGCAGATGGGATTCTCGACCAGGTTTAACACGGGCTCGAACCAGGTAACGCATCGACAATCAGCAATTCAGATGAACATCTCATCCTGCGGGACCGCCCGCCGCGTTTCGCGGTTGCGGCCGTTCTTGCGACTGCGTCCGGCAAAGAAATATTCCAGTCCGGCGGCCACGCCATGAATCACACCGGAAAATTGCCGCATAGGCGACATCACGGTTTTCTGGACCGTATCCGATGCCTGTTCGACCCGGTCAAAGGTTCGGCTCAGCATCTCGTCGGCGCGGATAATCTGTAGCCTCGCCCGGTCGACCACATCGTTCACCGCCGCATCCACCCGTTGAATTTCATCGCGCACACTCGTGCTGGTGTCCTTCACGTTCGCGACTATGGCTTCAATGTTAGGCCTGATTTCGGTGAGCGTGGCCTGTGCCGTGTCGATGGTCGGCAACACCTTGCTCTTCACTTCATCGGCCAGCGACTCCATGCGAGCGCTGGTCTTGCGCATCGAGAGGTACATGCCGGCGAGCAGACCAGCCTGCAATAAAATTGCCGCTGCGGTTAACGCGATAAATACTATGAGCAGGTTATCCATAGAGCGCTCTCAGGGCCAGATCGGCCCGACTCACACGGGGTCAAACCGCGCCCCGCGCTGCGACTAGAGGTTCTTTGATGCGCCAGATCCAGAGTCGGCGGTTGCTTCCTGATATGCCTGGCGGCCCGCTTCATAAGCGGCGCGGAACTGATCTTTCTGTTGACTCACCACATCGCGACTGCGATCAACCCAGTCTGTGGCCTGCTCGCGTGCCTGCCGCGCACGTTCTTTGACGAACTCGCGACCCTCTTCAGCCTTCGACCGCAATGCCTCGCGGGTTTCGGTGCCGGAAAGGGGGGCGTACAACACTCCAACTAGAGCTCCGACGCCTAACCCGGCCAGAAACCACACGAAACTGCTTCCATCGTGATCCGACATGTCTTACCCTCCGCTTTCCAATCCAACAACTTGGATGTTAGCACCGCGCAAGGTGGAAATACAATTACGCCTAGACCGGCGTAAGGGTCAGCATGAGAAGAGGTATGTGCCCACACTTTTCGATCTGGGAGTTCGTCGCAAGTGCGAGTGCGGTAACGACCGAACTACTTTTGCGTTGGGGCCGGCGCGGGAACAGGCTGCGTCTTGACGGGCGCGCTTTTCACTCCCTGCAATACCGATTTCGGGCCGCTATGCTTTATGGCATTAATCGAGAGCGTGACCGAAGTGAGCATGAAGAGAACCGCGCACACCGTCGTAGCTCGCGACAGGCCGGTAGCAGCGCCACGCGGGCCGAATGCCGCCTGACTGCCCTGGCCTCCGAATGCCGCAGAAATATCCCCCGCGCTGCCGCTCTGCAGCAAAACTACGACGATCAGAAAAAGACAAACTGCAATATGAACCGCGTAAACCAAATAGATCAACATGGAATCAACAAATCCTAAATGTGAGAATCAAAACGATGGTGCGGAAGGGGGGATTTGAACCCCCACGCCTTTCGGCGCCACCCCCTCAAGATGGTGTGTCTGCCAGTTCCACCACTTCCGCACGGATGTGAAACGACGCCATCGGGGCAAGAGCTGATTATAGCAAACCTGGTGCCGCGACCGCTTCTTGCGCTTAGCGCTTTTCAATGCTCAATCGCCGGATGGCAAAAGCATCTCCTCCGAACCTTGTTCGATCTGTTCGATATGCACTGGCGAGTGCTGGCAATCTGCGAGTATCGGCTGGCATGCGGCGCTTGGCCCTTGTTTGGGCACGACCAGCGGCTCGATACCGTCAAATTGCGCGGCCTCGGTCGAGCCGCCAAGCGCAGTCATCGACGCCAGCCCGCCGCTGATGACCTGCTGGACCTGATCGAAGTATCCCGTTCCCACGAAGCGCTGATGCTTTACAGCTGCGTAGCCATACTCCATCTCGCTGCTGAATTCCTTTTCTTGCAGGTGCGAGTAGGCCGTCATTCCCGAAACTTTGTAGCCGCGGGCCAGTTCGAACATGCTCAGATTCAGCGCGTGGAACCCAGCCAGCGTGACGAACTGAAACTTGTATCCCATGCGGGCGAGTTCTGGCTGGAACCGAGCTATGGTTTGCTCATCGAGTTTTTTGCGCCAGTTGAAACTGGGCGAGCAGTTATAAGCCAGCATCTTCTCCGGATACCTCGCGTGAATGGCGTCGGCGAACTGCCGTGCCTCTTCGAGATCGGGGTGCGAAGTTTCGCACCACAGCAGATCGGCGTAAGGGGCATACGCCAGGCCGCGCGCGATTGCCGACTCGACGCCGCCGCGAATGCGAAAGAAACCTTCGCTGCTACGTTCGCCAGTGCAGAAAACTCGATCCCTCGGGTCGATATCGCTGGTGAGCAGACGAGCGCTGTCCGCATCCGTTCGTGCCATCACCAAGGTGGGCACGCCCATCACGTCAGCCGCGAGCCTTGCGGCCACTAATTTCTGCACAGCTTCGGTGGTGGGAACCAGCACCTTGCCTCCCAGATGCCCGCATTTCTTGGCCGACGAAAGCTGATCTTCAAAGTGGACGCAGGCCGCCCCGGCTTCGATCATGGCCTTCATCAGTTCAAATGCATTCAGGGTTCCTCCGAATCCGGCTTCGGCATCAGCTACCAGCGGCGCAAACCAGGTTGCTCCGGCCGCGACTTCTCCTTCTGCGTGGTGCAACTGATCTGCCCGTTGCAGAGCGCTATTGATGCGCCGGCACAGATTCGGAACACTATCTGCCGGATACAAACTCTGGTCGGGATACATTTGCCCCGCATTGTTCGCGTCTGCCGCGACTTGCCATCCACTCACATAAATCGCTTTCAGCCCCGCCTGCACCTGTTGCACTGCCTGGTTTCCGGTGACCGCCCCAAGGGCTTTCACATAGGGCTCGGATTGCAGCAGTTCCCACAAGCGCTCCGCGCCCAGGCGCGCCAGTGTGTGCTCGATGTGAATCGACCCGTGAAGGCGCAACACGTCCTCGGCCGTGTACGGACGCTCCACGCCCTTCCATCGCGCACTGTGCGCCCAGTCATAGTTCAGGCAATCCTGGGCTAGGGCATACTGCGCGGTTCTTTCCTCATGCGTCATCGATGCAAAGGTCGGGGCGGAATGGACTGAGTTCGGTTGCGAGGGCATCGTTTTCTTTCTCCGTGCGAAAATTTGAGTAGTTTTGTGCGTTCAACATGATGAACATATACTCAGCATACTGGCGCAGCGTAGTTCACGGGGGGATTGGCGGTCAAGGCGATTGTTCAGTATAATGAACATACATTCATTTTGTTGACTGACTACAGCTTTGTCCTAACTTTGCAGATATGAATAAAACGCTATCTGAATCACCGTCGGTCGCGGTCGAGCGTGCCTTGACCATGCTCGAGACCGTCGCCCAGTCTTCAGAAGGGCTCAGCAACGCCGAGATCAGCCGCAAGCTCAACATTCCAAAAAGTTCGGCCAGCTACATTCTTCGCACTCTGGAAACTCGTGGATATTTCGCTCGCGATGCTGAATCTGGGAAATACCGGGTTGGCCTGAAAGTCTTGAATCTTAGCCGCAGCGCTTTAGGCGGAATCGACGTTCGCGGCGTCGCGCTGCCAATCATGCGGCGCTTGATGCACCAAACCAGCCTTACATGTCATCTCGCCGTTCTCGATGGCCACGAGGCTGTCTATATCGAAAAGGTTGAACCGGAGACTTTTATTCGCATGGATACCTGGGTGGGCCGGCGCATGCGGGTCCATGCCACCAGCGTGGGCAAGTCAATCCTTGCGCACATTCCTCAGGAGGAGTTAGAGGAAATCCTGCGCAAGAGCGGGATGGAAAAGCGCACTCCGAAGACCATCACGACTGCGCCTCGGCTCATGAAAGAACTGGAAAAAGTCTGCGGCCAGGGTTACGCCGTAGATGATGAAGAGAACAACCTTGGGGCGCGCTGCGTGGCGGCGCCCATCTTCGACGAGCAGGGCTTAATTGCAGCTAGCATCGGATTGAGCGGAACCACCCAGCAGGTAAGCCCCCAAACCATGCCGCACATCGTCGAAGCTTTGAAAGACGCGGCCCGACACATATCCACAGGCATGGGGTACAGGCCGCGCCGCCATGGCAGCGACTCGCTGTGACTCAATATTCTGATACCAGAATAGGCATGTTTACGTGGTTCGTCCGCCAGTGGCACCGATAGTCACAGCTCCCCTCCGCAGTAGCGCCAGGGAAATCCCCTCATGAGCGTTGTGAACCAGCGTCCAGGTCCTCGCACAACCATCACATAACCAGTAACGTTCTACTCCTCTCAGTTTGCTTCTGGGATATGCGCCCCTTCGATCACCGCTTCTTCGATCAAGAGAGGGAGGCCGGCTCGCTTCTTTTGCCCGTGTCTGTAACTCTCTTGAAGATTCTGCCTCCACCAAAAAGAGCCTGCCGCTTCCAAGCCGCAGAAAGCGATTCAAGCATTTCGGATTCGCGCATCGGCTAAGCATTCGCAGCTCCGCTGGCGGCTCGTTCAACCCTGCTTGCCCAAGGGAGATCAGCTCCCAAAAAAATTCGGCGGAGCGGCCAGATGCAACTGCCGAGAGCATTTTACCGACCAACCTTCCCTCTGAAACTGCTCCGGATATCGCGGATTCGAGCGATTGAGTAGAATCCTTCTGCCGAAACTTCGGCACTGTGACGAAGTTTCGTCGCGCGCCTTTCCCGCAGCTTGCCCTTGATCTGGTCGGCTCGCTACCATTCAGCAAATGCCAAAACGAGTTTTATTATGTCCACCGACTTATTTTGACGTCGTCGATCAGAAGAACCCCTACATGTCGGCGGCAGCTGCCGTCAATCATGCGAAGGCCGAACAACAATGGAACGATCTTTGCACCGCGCTTCAGCAAGCCGGATGCGAGATCGAAACCATCGATCCCGTTCCGGGACTTGAAGACATGGTCTTCGCGGCTAACCAGGTCTTTGTTGGCTGTCACGCCAAGGCGGATAGGTTCATTGTGCCCAGCTGCATGGTGCATGCCTCCCGGCAGCGGGAAGTTCCTTTTTATGTGGAGTGGTTTCAGCAGCGCGGATATACGGTGCTCGATCTCGATCTGGCCGGCGACGAATACCTGGAGGGCCATGGCGATCTGCTTTGGCATCCGGATGGGTGCCGAATTTATGCCGGCTACGGATTTCGCTCGACGGAGCAGGGTATCGGCAAATTTTGCGAGGCCATGTCAAAACGAGAAATTCCGGTCGTTCCGCTTCGGCTGGTCGACCGCTTTTGCTACCACCTCGATACCTGCCTTTGCCCGCTCAACAATGATGCGGTGCTGATTTTTCCCGGCGCCTACGACGCCGAATCGCTCGCGACTTTGCGCACATTCTGGCAACGCATCCATGAACTAACCGAAGACGAAGCGCATAAATTCATCGGTAATGGAATCGTTTGCAATGGACGCTATCTCACGCCCTATCTCACGCCGCACCTGGAAGGAATGCTTCGCGAGGAGGGACTTTCGCCTGTAGTCCTGGATACTTCAGAATTCGAGAAATCGGGAGGAAGCCTATTCTGCATGAAGGCCTTTCTGTAGTAGCTCCAGGCAATCCGTCGCGATCAACAACCCAGTCGGGCAATAGCCATTTACTATTGAACGTACCGGCTGCAGGCAGCAGCCTCTCCGGTTGGGGAATCTAGAATGATGGCATCCATCTTTATCGGTACCAGCCTTGATGGTTTCATTGCGCGGCCCAACGGCGATCTCGATTTTCTGCCCGAAGGCGGAGGCGAACCCCACGGCTACGACGAATTTATAGCCAGCGTGGACGCGATTGTGATCGGCCGCAAGACCTTCGAGACGGTTCTCGCCTTTCCGGTCTGGCCGTACGGCAAAAGGCGCGTCGTGATCCTGAGCAGCCGGCCCGTCGACTTATCTGTGGTGCGCGGCGGGGTTGTAGAGCAGATGGCCGGACCTCCGGCTGAAATTGTTTCGAGGCTGGCCGCCACGGGCGCCCAGCATCTCTATATCGATGGAGGGATCACGATTCAAAGATTCCTGCGCGCAGGTCTTATTCAACGTCTCATCATCACGCGAGTTCCCGTGCTCATCGGAGACGGAATTCCTCTCTTTGGGAGCCTGCCGCATGATGTGCGGCTTCGTCACATATCGACGCAGAACTATCCCAGCGGGCTGGTTAAGAGCGAGTATCGCGTCGCTGCCTAACCGTCCTCTCAGTGCACCATCGCCCCGGTAACAGCAACAGCAATTCCCACCACGCTGAACGCAATTCCCAAATGCCAGAAGATTCGCCGTCCGGAGAGTAAAGTAATCGAAGTGATCACCAGCCCGATCTCCAGAAAAACCTCGGCCAGATCGTACCGGTCAGCCCGCTTTCTCTCCGTGGCAACCTCGCGCTCAAGCTCATGCGCCTGGTCCTGAATCTCATCCTTTTCCTTCTTATAGTGTTCCGCTTCCTGCGACGAACTATCGCGGAACTTGGCCATCTGTCCATCGTCTTTGCTGGTGACGGCGGCTGCAAAAGTCGCGAACAGCTCATCCTGATGCTGGCGAATATTTTTCGCCTGGTAGTACGACCACTGGTCTGAAGCCTTCGCCTGCATCACCACCTCCTCGGTATGCGCCCGGTGTCCAAGCAGCGTCACTACGGCTACCAGAACCGCGAGTACAGCCATGGTCAGCGAAATCGGCGCCAGGCTCGGATTGTGCTGCGCATGCTCGGCGTGCTCCTGCAGTTCTTGTAGTTCGTCCGCGCTCATTTATTCTCCCATGACCTTGACGATTACTCGCTTATCCCGTTGTCCGTCGAACTCCGCATAGAAGATACGCTGCCAGGTGCCAAAATCCAACTTGCCTGTCGTGATTGGCACGATCACCTCATGATGGATCAGCAGAGCCTTCAGATGCGAGTCGCCGTTGTCCTCTCCGGTTTCGTGATGCTTATAGTTCTTGCGAAACGGAGCCAGGTGTTCCAGCCACTGATCGATGTCTTCGATTAAACCACTCTCATTGTCGTTCACATAAACTCCTGCGGTAATGTGCATGGCGGAAACCAGCACCATGCCCTCCTGCACTCCGCTCTTACGAACAATCTCTTCCACCTGCGGCGTAATGTGCACATAGGCCCGGTGGGTTTTGGTATGAAATTTCAAATATTCGGTCAAAACCTTCATGGCGAATCTCTCCCTGCGTAGGTCGATTCTAGCCGAGAGCCCATGAAACTTTTGGGGCATTACATCGGTAACCCCAATTCCACAGCAGATTACAGAATTCCGTGCCTTCTTGGAGCATACTCGGATTGTCTGGGAGGTTTCGGTGCTGTTCAGGCTTGATTATATTTCCTGCATTCTTACGGTCGCTTCAACTGTGTTGTTGGGAAAACGTTATTGGGAAGGTTGGATCCTGGCGGCAATCAACAGCGCGGTGGTCTGCGTTATCGGATTCCGCACCGCTCAGTTCGGCTTCATTCCGGCAAATGTTTTCTGCATCGCTCTCTACGCGCTGAATCTGCGTTCCTGGCGGAAACCGGAAACACGCTAAACCGCAGCTAAAATTGCGGTGCGCACCGTGTGGCGCCTGGCGAGCGCACCGCATCTCTTCTTATTGAATACAACCCCAATCGTTCAAAAAAGTTTTGCATTGAGAGCGAAATATAGCTTTCTGTTTTGCGCGACGAGAGCGCAACCAATCGCATCCATTGGTGTGTATACAGATGTGATTTAAAAATGAATTTCAGAGAGGAAACTGAAATGCATACCACCAAAACAAGAACGGTCCTAGGAACAAAAATTATGACGGCCCTCCTGGCCGTGGCGATGTCGATCGTGTGGTCAGTTGGTCCGGCGCTGGCTCAGGCTGCGCCGCCGGCGGATCAGACTCAGGCCAACACTCCGCCACCAAGCTATTCTCCGGAGCAGCTTGACCGGATGGTTTCGCGCATCGCGCTCTATCCAGATCCGCTGCTGGCGCAGGTTCTAGCCGCGGCAACTTTTTCCGACGACATTCCCGCCGCCGCCAAGTGGGCCGATGATCACCACTATCTGCGAGGCGACCAGCTTGCCCAGGCAATCACCGCCGACCAGTTGCCGTGGGATCCCAGCGTGCAAGCGCTGCTGCCGTTTCCCTCGGTGCTCGACATGATGGCTTCGGATATGGACTGGACTCAAAGCCTCGGCAACGCTTTTCTCGCCCAGCACGACGACGTGATGAATGCGGTTCAGCGCATGCGGCAGAAGGCCGAAGACTACGGTTATCTGCGCAGCAACAGTGAGGTCGTGGTTAGCGGCGGCCCTTATATCACGATTGACCCGGTTGATCCGGCGTTCGTCTGGGTGCCGGCTTACGATCCTGCCGTGGTGTTCTTAGCCCCGCGTCCGGGATTCTTTGTTGGCGGCGCCATCGGATGGGGTTTCGGCATCAACATCGGCGTGTGGTTCCGTCCGTGGGGCTGGGGATGGACACGGTTTGATTGGGGCACGCACGCGGTGATTATTGCCGGTCATCCCTGGGGCAGAGTTTGGGGGAACCGATTCGGCTATGTTCATCCGTGGGGACCGGGTGTGCGGCGCTGGCCGGTAGCCAATCGCGCAGAAGGGCATCGACTCATTCCGCGCGATCAGGCGGAACGGCGTGCCGCACGCGAAGGTCACGCCCGGCCGGAAGAACGGCATCACCGGTAGGGAACCGAAGGAGGTTAAAAGAGCGCGACTTACCGCCGCGCTCTTTTTATCTCATGGTCTCTTCAATCTCGGAAATCCAGTCCGGTCGCTTTAAAACTTCCCGCGGCTTTGGGCCATCGGCAGCGCCAACAATTCCATCCTGCTCCATCAGGTCGATCAAATGCGCGGCGCGGCCGTAGCCGATACGCAACCGCCGTTGGAGAAGGGAAGTGGACGCCTTGCCGAATTCAATAACCAGCTTGACCGCGTCCTGATAGACAGGGTCGTCTTCGCCACCGCCGTCGGTCGATCCTTCGCCAGCCTCTGAACTGATTCCAGCCTCGCGCTCTTCTTTCGGCGCTTCCAGGAATTGTTGCTGATACTCGGCCGCGCCCTGTTGCTTCCAGAATTCCACCACCGCAGCGATTTCTTTTTCCGTGACCAGGGGCGCATGCAGGCGATGCACCCGCGCCGATCCCGAGGGCAGATAAAGCATGTCGCCTTTGCCGAGCAGCGCCTCAGATCCGTTCGAGTCGAGAATGGTTCGCGAATCGACCTTGGTCGCCACCCGGAAGGAAATTCGCGCCGGGAAATTTGCTTTGATCAATCCCGTAATCACGTCGACGCTGGGTCTCTGGGTCGCCAAGACAAGATGTATGCCAACCGCCCGCGCCATCTGCGCCAGCCGTGTGATCGACTCTTCCACGTTCGACGAGTCGAGCATCATTAGGTCAGCCAATTCGTCGATGATGATCACGATGTAGGGAATCGGCTTGTCGTCGGAATCCTCCTCGAACAAGCTCGGCGGGCCGCCGTTATCGAACAGCCGGTTGTACTGGTCGATATTGCGCACCCCTTTCGCAGCGAGCAGTTTCAACCGCCGCTCCATTTCGCGCACCGCGTTGCGCAGCGCATTTGCAGCAAGTTTCGGCTCGGTAATGATCGGCGTATACAAATGCGGAACGCCTTCATAATTCCCCAGCTCCAGTCGCTTGGGATCGACCAGAATCAGCCGCACCTGATCTGGCGTGGCCTTATACAAAATCGACATGATGAAGGCGTTGATCGCCACGCTCTTGCCCGACCCGGTCGAGCCCGCAATCAGCAGGTGCGGCATGCCATTCAGGTCGGCAGTCACGATGCGCCCGTTGATATCTTTTCCCAGAGCCATGGTCAGTTTCGATTTCGAACCCATGAACTCCTGTGACTCGATGTTCTCCCGCAGCCATATGATTTCCCGTTCGCGATTCGGTACTTGAATGCCGACGGTCGATTTCCCCGGCATGCGCTCGATCAGAATGCTTTCCGCTTTCAGAGCCAGGCAGAGGTCGTCGGTGAGATTCGTAATCCGGCTGTACTTGATCCCGGCATCCGGCTTGAATTCGAAAGTGGTGACTACCGGGCCGGGATTGATTTGCGTAATCTGCCCGTGCACATCGAACTCGGCATATTTCTCCGTCAGCACCTGGGCCAGCAATTTCAGCTCATCCGCATCCACCGCTTGCTGCTCATCCGGACGCTGCAACAAGCTGCTCGAGGGCAACTTGTAACCGCCGGCGATCTTCGGCATGGTTGTCTTTGCTTTGTGATCGCTGTCGGCGCGTTCCGTGACCTCAGGCTCAGCCGCATCGGACATGCTGAGCGAAGAATCATCCCGCCCAACGGGATCGTGCGCAGCGTCCCTGTCGCTGCGAATCTCCGTAGGCGAGCCATGCAATATCCCGCCGGTCGCGGGACGTTCCTCCTCAAACATCCTTTCAATCCCCGTCCGTCGCGGCTCCGAAGTCTTCCCGGAGGAATCGGCGATCTTCGATCGCGCGATTAACTGCGTCTTGACCTGCGGCTTGGAGATCCGGCGCTTCTCTAGTTCCTTCTGCTGCTTCCGCTTGAGCCGCTCCTCGCGCCAGTCTTCATAGCGGTTCCATAGCGCGGTCGTAAAAGCGAACCGGGTCGGCAGCCAAAGCTGCATCGTGGAAAACGAAAATGCCGTAGTCAGATACAGGGCGACGGCGAGCACGCTGGCGCAAACCAGATATGCTCCCGTCAGGTTCAAATAATGAATCAGCACATCGCCCACGATTCGTCCCAGCAGGCCTTCAATGGGAATCACATTCAGCCAGCGCAGATGCCCCGGCAGCAGCGCCAGCAGGGCCGGAAGAAATACGATCAGCCAGATTCCGCCCATCGTTTTGGCGATGGGAGACTGAACCTTGCGCGAGGCGAACCATCGCGTTCCCATGATACCGAAAAATATCGGCAGCATGAACGCGCCGATGCCGAAAACCTGCAGCAGCAAATCGGAGACGATCGCGCCGACCAGCCCGATCCAATTGCGCGCCACGTGGGTTCCGGTGAGTGCGGAGGCGCTATTCAGCGAAGGATCGAGGGGCGAATACGACGCCAGCGCGAGGAAAAGGAGGAGCGCGGAGACCCACAACAGGAATCCGACCAGCTCATTGAGCCGCCGGTTCGCCGTGGGCGAGAAAGCATTTTCGAGCAGACGCATTTAGGGCCGTTGTTGCACGGCAGCAATCTATCCGTGGCGCAAATCGGCCAGAGCACATTCATTATTGCAAGAACCGGCCGAGGCGGCAACGAAGGAATCGGATGGGGTTGTTGAGTTGGGTGCGCGCTTCACTGTGGGTGCCAGGTGAGTGCAGGGTGACCCATTTCTCGCGTTTTCTGCGAGAAGTGGGCATTGTTTCTAGCTCAACGAAGGCCCAAAAATACTTTCACTCCGGAACGAAACTCCTATCTTCCCAACACCAGATCAATCCCCGAAAACAGCAATTCCAACTTCGGTCGCGGAAGTCTGCCGACGCGTTCGGTGAGAAGAGATTTATCGAGAGAAATAATTTGAGAGACGTTCGCCACCGAATCTTTGGGCAGTCCGGTGTCCCGAGCGGGCAAGCTCACGTTTCCTGGCGCCGAGGCCCATTTCAGGTTGCTGGTGAGTGGCACGCACACGACAGTTGCGACACGGCTCTGGTTCAGGGCGTCGCATTGCAAAATGGCTACGGGCCGGCGAAAGCCTGGGCCTGAGCCGGTGGGCTCGGGCAGGTCAGCCCACCATATCTCGCTCTGGGAAACTACCACTCAACTTGCTCCAGCCGGCGGCGAGCTGCCGTGGAAAGAAACGGCTCTTCTTGCACGCCGATGTCAGCCAGCGCCTGATCCATCGACTCGGTGATCTTGTCGGGGGAGCGGCGCGCGACATATTCGCGCAGGGCATCGCTAAACAGGCGGCTCCGCGATTTCCGGCTCCGTCGCGCCAGCCGATCGGCCATCTCGAAAACATCGTTGGGAATAGAAACGGCCGTTTTCATACCGATAGTATAACCATTGCCGAGAGAATTAGCAAGATCAATAGCTGCAGAGACTTACACCAGATCCGAGAAACCCGCGAACCTGCGTTTTCTATTGTAGGTGCCAGGCGAATGCCAGCACGATGACGATCACTCCGACAACGATTCGGTAAATAATAAACACGCGAAGACTCTTGGTTTGCAGATACCGAATCAACCAGGCGATCGCGGCATAGCCAACCAGAGCCGAAACGACGATGCCAACGATGAATGGCGCATGCATTCCCGCCGGCAGTCCTTCTTTATGAAGTTCGTGGGCCTTGAGGAGCACGGCTCCAGCGATAATGGGCGTCGAGAGCAGAAAACTGAAGCGCACGGCCGCTTCCCGCGTCATGTTGCGGAACAGGCCGGCGGTAATGGTCGATCCGGAACGTGAGACTCCGGGAATTAACGCGAACGCCTGGGCCACTCCTACAATCAGAGAATCGGCAAAGGAGATGCGAGTTAACGGCTTCTTCAACGTGCTCACTCGTTCTCCCAGCCACATGAGTACGGCAACTACAATCAATGCACTCGCGATCAGAACCAGATGCTCGCGAAAATAATCGTCTGCCGGGCCCTCCAGTAGTTTGCCGGCAATGGCGCCGGGAATTGTCGCGATTGCCAGGAACCACAGCAATAGACGTTCTTCGCGCCGTTCCTCAAGAGTCAGCGTCTCATCGGTAGAACCGGATTCCGAGAAGCGCACGACCTTCCCTCCGAAGGCCGCGCGCACAATCTGGAACCAGGTCCGCCGAAAGTAAACCAAGACCGCAAGCAAGGTTCCAAAGTGCAAGGCCACATCGAACGTTAGCTCGTGCGCCGGCGACAATTCGTTCCAGCCCATTAAGCGCCGAACAATAATGAGGTGACCTGAACTCGAGACTGGAATGAACTCTCCCAGCCCTTGAACGATGGCAAGAACAATCGCTTGATAGATTGGCAAATTTAGTCCGTGCTCCCGTAGGTTGGAATACCTTGCTGAATGTAGAAGATCAGCCGCTGCGCGCGCAAGGCCCAGTCGCCCTGCTGCGGATAGAGCGCGATAAGTCTCTGCGCCAGTTTCAGTGCTTGGTCTTTTGATTCTGCAGATTTCTTCTGGTTGGGTTCGGTGCGGTAAATATCGATCAGCGCCGCCCGCCGCCATGCCGCGTCATATAGCGCCTCCGGCGCGGCAGGAGACTGCGAATGTTGTTTCGCGTAATTTTCATAGAGCTCGGCTTCCTTATCGGGACATTTCGCTAATCCCTGCCAGTCGCCGCACAGCTTGTTCTCGATTAAACGAAAGTCCGCCAAAGCTGCCCACTTCGTGTTGGGATATTTCTTGATCACCAGCTTCATCCAGTCTTCTCTCATCTGCCCGCGCATATAGGTTTCGCGCTCGCGGGCCGAAGGCCGGCTCATCACATCGGCCCGTTCCATTTGCCAGCGATCGTCCGCCGCGCGGTAAAGCGCCTCGCCAGCCAGAGGAGAAGTTGGCATCAAATCGTAAAGCCGGTAGTAAAGCCGCATCGCATCCTGCGCTGCATCGCGCCGCCCATTCCGGTGACTAGCCTCATTCTCGGAATCTGCCGCTTCACCGAAAATGATCCGGTCGCCGTCCTGAGTCGTTGTCGTCACTACTCCCGCCGCGGCGACCCAACCCGTAACGGTCTTGGCTGCTTCGTCTTCGTCGTCGTCCACAATCCCCTCATCCTGATTATCCTTCGTCAAGATTGCCTGCACGTGCACCCAGTCATGGCTGCTCTCGATAATGACCAGTTCGCGCCCACGGCCAATGTCCATCAACTTCGCGCCATCGGAGCCGGGAGAGACGCGAATCGGTTCCTCGTTCACCAATGTTCCACGCAGCGCATCAGCGAAGGCTGAGGAGGCGAAAAGAGCGAGGATGGTAAATACTGGGGCAAGAAATTTAACAACAGATCGCAGTTTCATAAGATTGCGTCGGCGCTGGCGACTAACTTTAATTCCCTTGAAACTCTAGGCAAAATGCTCCTGAAACATGCTTCGGCAGGCGCACCTTCCATGACCTATGCTGGCGTATGCTTCAATTCTGACATGAAAAATCTATTCTAAGCGACTCGAATGCACATGGCACGCGAATGACACGCTTAAGCTTGTTCGGACTATTTGCCGTCACGGCGATGCTGGTTTGCTATGCCATGGAACGCCGCAGCCGCTGGTTCATTCTGGCCTTCGCCGGCGCTTGTGTCCTTGGTTCAGTTTACGGCTTTCTGCAGGGAGCGTGGCCGTTTGGCATCGTCGAAGCGATTTGGAGTGTGGTTGCAGTGCGCAGGTGGGCGCAGGCGAGGCCTTCGAAGTAGAAGCAACATCTTTTCGCGCGTTCTACTCGTCCTGAATTTCTTTCAGCATCTTCGGATCGATATTCCCGCCGCTGACAATCGCGACCGCTAATTTCGCCTGCGGCAGTTGAGCCGCATGGAAAATAAATCCCGCCGCCGCAACCGCACCGCTCGGTTCGGCTGCGACCGCGGCATTTGTGAGCAGATATTTCATCGCCTTGCGGATCTGGTCTTCACCAACAGTAATAATGTCATCCACATATTGCCGAATGTGCTCGAAATTAATCGCGCCGATGCTTTGCGTGCGCAATCCGTCGGCAATGGTGGCAGATACCTGATCGGCGGGGAACTGAACGATCTTCCGGGCACGAAAGCTTGCCTGTGCATCTCCGGCGAGTTCCGGCTCAACGCCAATCACCTTGACTGAAGGCTTGGTTAGCTTGATCGAGGTAGCTACGCCGCTCAGCATCCCTCCACCACCTACCGGAGCGAGAACCATTTCCACCTCTGGCATATCTTCGAGAATTTCTAATCCCATCGTGCCTTGGCCGGCAATGATCAGCTCATCGTTGTATGGAGGCACAATTACGTATCCGTGCTGGGCCGCCAGTTCCTCAGCCTTGAGCTGGCGCTCTGCGCTGCCGGGGCCGACAAAAACGATCTCGGCGCCCAGCGCAGCCGTGGCCTCATGTTTGATCGCGGGAGCGTTGTTCGGCATTACAATCACCGCTTTGGTCCCTAGGGCTCGCGCCGCGTATGCCACGCCCTGCCCATGATTGCCGCTGGAGTAAGTGATCACTCCACGCTTGCGGTCCTCCGCTGAGAGCGAGGCAATTTTGTTGTACGCGCCGCGCAGCTTGAAAGCTCCGATGGGCTGCAGATTCTCGGGCTTGAGAAACAGCCGTCGCGGATCCGCTTCGCATAGCTTGAATTCGATCAGAGGTGTGCGGACGGCGACTCCGCGAATGCGTTCGCGGGCACACTGGATTTCAGCAAGACTGACCATAGGTGTGGGAAATCTATTATCTATCACAGCGGTTATCGATCACAGCAGGTTCGGTCGTTTATTCTGCTAACCTTTCGGGTGAGTCACGTCTTTACTAATGCCACTACTAATGCCACTACTAATGCCACTACTAATGCCACTACTAATGCCACTACTAATGCCACTACTAATGCCACTACTAATGCCACTACTAATGCCACTACTAATGCCACTACTAATGCCACTACTAATGCCACTACTAATGCCACTACTAATGCCACTCCTGCAGGAGGAAAAATTGCATGCTTGGCAGGACGAGCATTCTTTTTCTGGGCTTTATCGCAGCGGGTTACACGCTGGTTTCCTCGGCGCAGGCCGCACTCTCTTCGACGCCGCAATCGCAGGGCGATGGATGGGCGACTGAGGGCGTTCAGTCGGTTGGAATCTCCTTGAAGCCGCTGCAGAATATGGAAAATGCAATCCGCGTTGGCGATTTCAAAAAGATTGGCAGCGTTTTGATTGCCCGGCATGGAAAGTTGGTTTATGAGAGCTACTTCGACGGCGATGCCAACTCCTTACGCGATACGCGTTCCGCGACCAAGAGTATTACAGATGTGCTGATCGGCATAGCTATTGACGAAAAGAAGTTAAGCGACGTTGACGCGCGCGTGCTGCAGTTGCTGCCGGAACATGCGCCCAAAGTGCAGAATCCAGATCCGCGAAAAGACCGGATTACTGTAGAGGACTTTCTAACCATGAGTTCGCCGCTGGAGTGCGATGACTGGAACGATGCATCGCGCGGAAACGAGGAGCGCATGTACCTGGTAGAAGACTGGGCAGAGTTTATTCTCGATCTGCCGATTCGCGGACGAATGAACGTGGGTGAGCAGGTCGAAGTGCCGCCATACGGAAGATATTTCAGCTACTGCACCGGCGGGGCTTTCGTGTTGAGCGAAGTGCTTCAGAAGGTAACCGGGTCGCGCACCGACCGCTATGCGCTGCAAAAGCTATTCGAACCACTGGGGATCACAGATGCCCAGTGGGTTTATTCGCCGATGAATATACCCCAGACCGGAGGCGGACTGCGCCTGACGAGCCGCGATCTATTGAAGATCGCCCAGCTGTACCTCAACGGGGGAAGCTGGAATGGACGCCGCATCGTCGACGAGGCTTGGGTGCGAAGGTCAACCCAGCCACATGCCCGTATAGACGATGAGACGGAGTACGGATATCTCTGGTGGCTGAAATCTTTCAAATCGGCAGGGAAGAGCTATCCGGCATTTTTTATGAGCGGCAACGGCGGGAACAAAATTGCGGTGTTTCCGGGGCTCGACATGTGCGTCGTTCTCACGAGCACGAATTACAATACGCACGGGATGCATGAGCAGACTGAGAAACTGCTCACAGACTACATTCTTCCAGCGGTGACGCCCCGGTAGGGAAGACAGTTTCAGATTCTTAGACGCGGAAAATTTGATCGCGTCAATAGTCATCTTCGCTTGGCCGCGGAGGAAATTCCTGATAAAATCTCCAAAATCCAGACATTGGAGCGAGAATGCAGGCTATCCTTGCGCTGGAAGACGGGCGAGTCTTCCGAGGCAAAGGCTACGGCGCCAAAGGCGAATGTTACGGCGAAGTCGTTTTTAATACTTCGATCACCGGCTACCAGGAAATTTTCACCGATCCTTCCTACTCAGGGCAGATTGTTGTCCTGACCAACCCCCAGATCGGCAACTACGGCACCAACCAGGAAGATAACGAAGCCACGCGTCCGTGGATCGAAGGCCTGATCGTGCGCGAGTTCTCGAAGGTGAGCTCGAACTGGCGCTCACAGCAGGTTGCCGAAGAATACCTGGAACAGTTCAAGGTGCCGGTACTTTCGGATATCGACACGCGGGCGTTGGTGCGGCATTTGCGCGACCACGGCGTGATGCGCGGCGTGGTCTCAACCATTGAGAGCGACGCGGAAAAGCTGGTCGCCAAGGCGAACTCGATTCCGAAAATGGACGGCACCGACCTGGCCAAAGAAGTGAGCACGAAGCGGCCCTACGTGTGGGAAGTGGGCGAGCGCTCACACGAACCTGTCGCGCAGGTGGGAGTGAAGGACGATCCTGCACGCTTTCATGTGGTGGCTTACGATTTCGGAATTAAGCAGAACATTCTGCGCAAGTTGCGTGGTGAAGGCTGCCGTGTGACGGTGGTTCCGGCGCAGACCTTGGCAGAAGATGTTTTGGCGTTGAAGCCGAATGGAGTTTTTCTGTCGAACGGTCCCGGCGATCCGGAGCCGTGTACTTATGCGGTCGATTCGATTCGCCGACTGATGGGCCGGCAGCCGATCTTCGGAATTTGTTTGGGTCATCAACTCACCGGTATTGCGCTGGGCGGAAAAACCTTCAAGCTGAAGTTTGGGCACCACGGCGGGAATCATCCGGTGAAGCAACTGGCTACCGGGAAAATCGAGATCACGGCGCACAACCACAACTTTGCCGTTGACCCCGATTCGCTGCCGCAGAGCGAAGTCGAACTCACGCACATGGATCTGAATGACTCGACTTTAGAAGGGTTGCGGCATAGAAACTTGCCTTTATTCAGCGTGCAGTATCATCCTGAAGCTGCGCCGGGTCCGCACGATTCGCATTACCTGTTCAAGGATTTCGTGAAGATGATGGAGGAGTGGAAAGGGTGAGGAGCGTTGTAAATTTGGCAGACGAGAGCTTTGAAAGGGCGCGCCTTCAAGGCGCGCCGTAGCGGCAAGGAAAGAATTGCGGCTTCAGCCGCTGAGGTGCGCACGCTCAGAGGTTAAATCCCTGGATCAAGAACGGAACCGGCTCGGCGTTGCTGGAGGCGGCGCCCTTCCAAAAGGCGAGCCGGTCGAGGCACGAACGCGCTAGGCGCATTGATGAGACCAACGCGAGAGCACGCGACGAACACCGGCCAACCCTACATGGTCACTTCCGCAACTTGGGAGCGTCGTCCCCTCTTTCGCAATGAGCGCTGGGCACGTTTGTTCGTCGACACCTTGTGTCACTATCGGGGATCGGCTTATCTTTTGCACGAGTTCGTGATTATGCCCGATCACTTTCACATTCTCCTCACCCCTAAGGCGAGCTTGGAGAAATCCGTCCAGTTCATCAAGGGAGGGTTTTCGTATCGGGCGAAAAAGGAGCTGGGCTCAAACATGGAAGCTTGGCAGAAGGGATTTTCGGATCATCGGATTCGAGAGGTTGAGGATTATCTGCGGCATGTTGCTTACATTCGCGAGAACCCGGTTCGTAAGCATCTGTGCGAACGAGCAGAGGATTATCCGTATTCCTCAGCGCGTCCGGGTTTCGAGTTCGATGCGATCCCTCAGGGGCTAAAGCCCCAGTCTCTAAACGGACTTTCCGGCGCGCCTGAAGGCGCGCCCTTTCAAAACAAGAATCCAGGAGCTACTGAAGGCGCGCCCTTTCAAAGCAAACCTGTTGCATCCGTTCCGTTCCAACGCAAATCAGGGAAGATCGCATCCTAAATGCCAAAACGCACTGACATTCGCAAAATCCTGATTCTCGGCTCGGGCCCAATCGTCATCGGGCAATCGGCTGAGTTCGACTACTCCGGCACTCAAGCCTGCAAGGCGCTCAGGTCTGAGGGCTACGAAGTGGTGCTGGCCAACTCGAATCCGGCGACCATCATGACCGATCCCGAGATGGCCGACCGCACCTACATCGAACCGCTCACGCTGGAATACCTTGAAGAAATCATTCGTGTCGAGCGCGAGCTCTCGCCCAGCGCGGGTTTTGCCGTGCTGCCGACTGTTGGCGGACAGACTGCGCTCAATTTGGCCGTCGAGCTTTCCGACGGCGGCGTGCTCGAAAAGTACAACGTGCAGCTCATCGGCGCGAACATTGCGGCCATCAAGAAAGCTGAAGACCGCCTTTTCTTCAAAGACGCGATGCAGAAGATCGGGCTCGACGTGCCGAAATCGGCTCTGGTGAACAGCACGAAAGATGGCCTCGAGTTTGCAGGAAAAATTGGATTTCCTGTCATCGTGCGGCCGTCGTTCACGCTCGGCGGCACCGGCGGCGGCATCGCATTCAACCGGGAAGAGCTTGTTGAAGTGCTCACCCGCGGCTTGGATCTATCGCCGGTGCACGAAGCACTCATCGAAGAGTCAGTACTGGGATGGAAAGAATTCGAGCTCGAGGTGATGCGCGACACCAGAGATAACGTCATCATCATCTGCTCGATTGAGAACTTCGATCCCATGGGCGTGCACACCGGCGATTCCATCACGGTCGCCCCCGCGCAAACGCTCACCGACCGCGAATACCAGGCCATGCGTGATGCATCGATCGCGGTGATCCGCGAAATCGGTGTGGATACGGGCGGATCGAACATTCAGTTCGGTGTGAATCCCGAGACCGGGCGTATGGTCGTGATCGAAATGAACCCGCGGGTCTCGCGCTCGTCGGCGCTGGCTTCGAAGGCCACAGGTTTTCCCATCGCGAAGATTGCGGCGAAGCTCGCTGTTGGTTACACGCTCGACGAAATTCCGAACGACATTACACGCAAGACTCCGGCATGTTTTGAACCCACGCTCGATTACGTCGTGGTGAAAATTCCCAAGTGGCAATTCGAGAAATTTCCCGGAGCTGATGAAAGCCTCGGCGTGCAGATGAAATCGGTCGGGGAAGTGATGGCGATCGGCCGCACATTTAAAGAAGCGCTGATGAAAGGCATTCGCTCGCTGGATACCGGAAAGCGCGTGGGCGGCGGAAAGATCGAGCCCAAGATTCTGACCCAGCGTTTGGTCACCCCTCATCCCGAACGGCTGGCGTATGTGCAGTATGCGCTGCGGCAGGGGCACACGGTGAAGCAGGTCGCGAAGATGACCTCGATGGATCCGTGGTTTCTTTACCAGCTCAAAGAAATAAATGACATGCAGCTTGAGCTGGAGAAGCATCCCATCGAGTCGATTCCGACCGATGTGTTGCGCGAGTGCAAGCGCATGGGCTTCTCTGATGGGCGGCTGGCCAACGTCTGGCGGCTGGAAGGCCAGGAAAAAGTGCGCCATCTGCGCAAGAAGCATGGAGTGTTGCCAGTCTACAAACGGGTTGACACATGCGCCGCCGAATTCGAGAGCTTTACGCCATATCTCTACTCGACCTACGAGGATGAAGATGAAGCCGCGCCGACCGACAAAAAGAAAATCATTATTTTAGGCAGCGGCCCGAACCGCATCGGGCAGGGAATTGAGTTCGATTATTGCTGCTGTCATGCATCGTTCGCTCTGCACGAAGATGGCTATGAGACGATCATGATCAACTGCAATCCTGAAACCGTCTCGACCGACTACGACACCAGCGACCGGCTCTACTTCGAACCGCTGACTTTCGAAGATGTCTGGGCGATCTACCAGCACGAAACTTCGAATGGCGCCGAGTGCGGCGTGATTGTACAGTTTGGCGGACAAACTCCGCTGAACCTCGCCTTGCCGCTCAAGAAAGCCGGCATCAACATTATTGGAACATCGCCCGAGTCGATCGATCTTGCCGAAGATCGCAAGCACTTCAACAAACTTCTGGAAGAGTTGCAAATTCCGCAGGCCGCGGGAGTCATGGCAACTTCGCTGGAAGAGGCGATCGAGGGCGCGAAGCGCGTCGGCTACCCGGTGGTAGTGCGGCCTTCGTATGTGCTCGGCGGGCGCGCCATGGTGATCGCCTACGATGAAGAGTCCGTCCTGAGATATATGAAAGAGGCGGTCGAGTACTCGCACGATCGTCCGGTCCTGATCGACCACTTTCTGGAAAATGCGATCGAGGTTGATGTGGACGCGCTTTCTGACGGAGAAGACGTTGTGATCGGCGGAATCATGCAGCACATCGAAGAAGCCGGAATTCACTCCGGCGATTCGTCATGCGTGCTGCCGGCGGTCGATATTCCTCAGCAACTGATGGAGCAAATGCGCGAGTACACCTTCAAACTGGCCCGCGCATTAAAGGTGATCGGGCTGATGAACATTCAGTTTGCCATCCCGCGCGAGAACGGGACTTCGGGGAACGGCTCGCAGGCGCGCAAGGTGTATGTGCTCGAAGTCAACCCGCGCGCTTCCCGCACCGTGCCCTATGTTTCAAAGGCCACGGGAGTGCCGATGGCGAAGATCGCCGCGCGCCTGATGACCGGCCGCAAGCTGCGCGAATTTCTGCCGGAGAATATCAAGAAGCGCACCGATCTCGACACGGGAAACTGTTATTACGTGAAATCGCCGGTCTTTCCGTGGAACAAATTCCCCGGCATCGACACCGTGCTTGGGCCGGAGATGAAATCCACCGGCGAAGTTATGGGCGTGGGCGACAGCTTTGGCGAGGCTTTCGGCAAAGCTCAGTTGGCTGCGGGACAAAAGCTGCCGACGCAGGGAACGATTTTCATTAGCGTTACCGACCATGACAAGCGCTACGTGGCTGACGTCGCGCGCAAGTTTACGAATATGGGTTTCAAGCTGGTTGCGACCTCCGGCACCGCCGACGTGATCGAAGCGGCGGGAATGAAAGTGGAACGCGTCTACAAAGTAAAAGAAGGACGGCCGAATGTAGTCGACTTCATCAAAGGCCAGCGCGTTCAACTGATCGTGAATACTCCCACGGGGCTGGAGCCGTGGTTCGACGAAAAAGCGATTCGGCGCGCGGCTGTGACTGCGCGCATTCCCACGATCACCACTCTGGCCGCGGCCCGCGCCGCCGCGGAGGGAATCGCTGCGCTGCAGCGCGGCGAGGTGAATATCCGAGCGCTACAGCAGTTGCATGCGGAACGAACCGCCCAACGCCGCTAAACACCAGCGCGAAGCGATTCCGCTGCTGTGTCCGCCGAAGAAAAAGTGATACGCTGCAAGGTGCGCCTTGAGCGCGCTAAGGACGGATCACGATGCTACTTCACGGAATTTTCCCTCCGATTACTACGCCGTTTTATCCTGACGGAAATGTTTATTTCAAAAAGCTCGAACACAACGTCGAGCGCTATTCGCGCACGCCGATTGCGGGCATTGTTGTGCTCGGCTCAACCGGCGAGGCAATTCTGCTTTCCGATCAGGAGCGGCGCGATGTATTGAAGATCGCTCGCGAGGCCGCAGCGCCGAGCAAAGTTCTGGTCGCGGGTACCGGTGTCGAGTCGGCAATAGAGACCCTTCATTTGACGGATTACGCGGCCGAACTCGGCTACGACGTGGCCATGGTGCGAACGCCGCATTATTACAAGAAGCAAATGCAGCCCGCGAACATTCTGGCCTTCTATCGCACCGTCGCGGACCGTTCGCCGCTGCCGGTCATTATTTATAACTTTCCTCAGGCAACCGGTTACGACATTTCCGCCGAGTTGGTGATTGAATTAGCGGAGCACCCCAATCTTATTGGCATCAAGGAATCGAGCGGCGACGTGGAAAAGGTGCGGCGGATGGTCGAAGGCACGCGGCACATCAAGCGCAGCGCCACTGTAACGGAGACATTCGACGCGGTCACGCCACGCATGATTGCCGCTGCCGCGGCGGGAGCCGGCGGAAACGGCGGAGAGCTCGTACCAATCGGAGCCCTGGCAGGTTCAAGCTCCACTGCTATCGGGAAATCTTCGTCGGCAGCCGTGAATGTGATCGGCAATTTGAAAACGAGGCAGAAAGAAGTCGGATTCCAGGTTTTAGTGGGTGCGGCACACAAGTTGCAACCCTCGCTTGACGCCGGATCGGTTGGAGCGATTCTGGCTTTCGCTTGTTTTGCGCCGACTGCTTGTTACGAAATCTATTCTGCGTGGAAAGAGGGCGACTCCGGGCTGGCGCAGGTCAAACAAGAACGAATAGTTCGCGCAGGAGAACGCGTCGTAGGCGAGTTCGGTGTTCCGGGGGTGAAATACGGAATGGACTTTAACGGCTATTTCGGCGGATCATCGCGACTGCCGTTGCTGCCTCTGACAGCCGAGGCAAAAGCTGAGATCGAGCACCTGCTCGGTGACGTCAGAAACTGATCTTGCCGAATCCTTTCTCAACACAGATAAAGGCTGGGCTCGTGAGCAAACATGCGATTGTGATCGAGATCACAATCGTTATATACTGAGTTCGAACGAACGTTCGAATTACTATATTCTGTCTGTTCAATGGCCACCGCCTCCACCACGGTTCGCGTTTCGGCACGGCGGCGCGGTGCTGCACATGCGCCGGTTACCCGTTTTGAGCGCCGTCTAGGTGAGATCCTTGCCCACGCCACCGACGTTTTTTGCCAAAAGGGATATGAAGGTGCGTCGATGCGCGACCTGTCGCGCGCGAGTGGCATGTCGCTGGCAGGCCTTTACTACTACTTCCAATCCAAAGAGCGTTTACTTTTCCTGATCCAGAAGCACACGTTCACCACGATTGTGGAGCGGCTGAAAACGCGGCTCGCGGGTGTGAACGATCCAGAACAGCGAATTCGAATATTTATTCTCAACCACCTGGAATATTTTCTGGCGAACCAGGCGGCGATGAAGGTGCTCTCACACGAAGACGACGCGCTCACAAACGGTTTTGCGTCGGAAGTGGCGGCCATCAAGCGCGAGTACTACCGCATCTGCGTGGGGCTGCTGGATGACCTGAAACGCGACCGAGGATTGCAATTTTCTACGCGCATTGCGGTTCTCAGCCTGTTCGGGATGATGAACTGGATTTACACGTGGCACAATCCTCGGGTTGATGCGGATTCCGAAGAATTGGCGCGCGCAATGAGTGACATGTTCTTACGCGGGGTAATGAACGGAGCGCGAACGCGTTCCAGGTGAGGTCTGCAAGCAGGTTCCTCACCGCAGCTCCGCGGCGGTTCGCAATGACATCGGCTATTGATGTGCAGGTTCAAAGCAATTTTGGAAGGCGGGTTTGAGAAACGACATAAGGAGCTCTTTATATGGCAACCACGATGCAACCGGCGACCACCGAAACCACCAAGCAGCTAGTTAACTACCGCACTGACGGCGGTGTAGCGATCATCGAGATGTGCGATCCGCCGGCGAATACATACACCTATGAGATGAACCGTCAGCTCGACGATGCGATTCTGCGCGCCCGCATGGAGAACGACGTTTACGTGATTCTGCTGACCGGCGCGGGTGACAAGTTTTTCTCGGCGGGCGCGAATATCAAGATGCTTTCGAGCGTCGACCCCACTTTTAAGTATTACTTCTGCCTGCACGCGAACGAAATGCTTCTACGCCTGGAGCATACGCCGAAGCTGGTAGTGGCCGCGATTAACGGTCACTGCGTGGGCGGGGGTCTCGAGATCGCCATGGCTGCGGACATTCGCATCGCACGCAAGGACGCGGGAAAGATAGGCTTGCCCGAGGTGAATCTCGGTGTGCTCCCTGGCACCGGCGGCACCCAGCGGCTTTCTCGGCTTGTGGGAAAGAGCAAGGCGATCGAGTTGATGGTTACCGGCAACACGTTCTCGTTCGAAGAGGCGCAGGAACTCGGGATCATCAATGACATTTATGAGCGCGATGGCTTTATGGAAAACGCGATGGAGTACGCGAAGCAATTCTGTCCTCCGAACAAAGCGGCGAAGGCCGTGGGGAGAATCAAACGCTCCGTGCAGACTGGCTGGGAAATTCCGATGGAATCGGCTCTGGCGGTGGAGCGCGAAAACCAGCAAATTCTCTTTCAGAGTGAGGACGCGAAAGAAGGCCTCGCGGCATACGTGGAAAAGCGGCCGGCGGCGTTTAAGGCCAAATAGATGCTTGCGGCGAAAACACAAATCGAACCCGGGCAGTTGTTGATCGACGGCAAGTGGGTTGATGGCGGCAAAACGTTCGATACCATCAATCCCGCGACCAGCGAAGTGTTGACGCAAATCGCGGAAGCCTCGACGGCGGATGTCGACCGGGCAGTCGAGGCTGCGCGTCGGGCTTTCGAAGACCGTAACGGTCCGTGGCGCAAACTCTCGGCCAGCGAGCGCGGACGCCTGATCTGGAAGCTCGCCGATTTGCTGGAAAAAAACATCGATGAGTTCGCCGAACTCGAAACTCTCGATAACGGCAAACCGATCTTCGAATCGCGCTACGTCGATATGCCGATGGTGGTCGACATTCTGCGCTACTACGCAGGTTTGGCCACGAAAATTCACGGGGAGACGGTCAACACACAGGAAACGGCATTCACCTACACGCTGCGCGAGCCGGTCGGAGTGGTGGGGATGATCGTTCCGTGGAATTTCCCGCTCCTGCTGGCTTCGTGGAAGCTCGGCCCTGCGCTCGCCTGCGGAAACACGGTTGTTTGGAAGCCGGCGAGCCAAACTTCTTTGACGACGTTACGCTTTGGCAAACTAGCGGTGGAAGCTGAAGTTCCCGCGGGCGTGATTAATATCGTGACCGGGCCAGGTGCAATCGGCAGAGCCATGGTGAAGCATCCGGGCATCGACAAGATTGCCTTTACGGGATCGACGGTGGTCGGCCAGGAAATCATGCGCAACGCAGCCGACACGCTGAAGCGCATAACGCTGGAGCTGGGTGGTAAGTCGCCGAACATCGTTTTTGCCGATGCCGACATCGACAATGCGGTCAAAGGCGCGATCACGGGAATCTTCTACGGCAAAGGCGAAGTCTGCAATGCGGGCTCGCGATTATTTCTGGAAAACAAAGTGAAAGATGAATTCCTTGAAAAGTTGACCGCGCGCGCTGCCAAGATGCGGCCCGCCGATCCGCTCGATCCGAAGACGCGCCTCGGCGCAATTGTGAGCCAGGAACAAATGCAGACCGTGCTTGGCTACATCGAAGCAGGCAAGAAAGACGGCGCGAAGCTGGTAACGGGCGGTAATCGCGTCTCTGTCGACGGCGGCAAAGGCTTCTTCATCGAGCCAACAATCTTCGGCGATGTAAAAAACGACATGAAGATTGCGCGAGAAGAGATTTTCGGACCGGTGCTTTCGGTTCTGAGTTTCGATGACATCGACGAAGTGATCGAGCAAGCGAATAACAATCCTTACGGACTGGCTTCTGCCGTTTGGACGCGAGACATCAAGAAGGCGCACACCGTTTCGCGACGACTGAAGGCAGGAACGGTTTGGATCAACACATACGGATTGATGGACGCCTCGCTGCCCTTTGGCGGATATAAGAGTTCGGGTTTCGGCCGAGAGCTGGGCGCGCACGCGATCGAGCACTATACAGAAATGAAAACAGTTTGGCTGAATATGGCTTAGGAGTTTGCAATCATGCCTGGAAAAGTAGCAAAAATTGGAACGTTTAGCGACTGGGTCGGTCTATTTAACGATTGGCGCAAAGAAATTGGCGTGAATACCGACGCCATTGAAGCATTCAAGTTCGACACGCTTTACGGTGCAATTGATACGGAAGAAATCGAATTTGGCTCATACAAGGGCCGGCGCAAGTGGGAGAACTTGCGTCAGATCCCCACGCAGCAGATGCGAGATGCGTTAATGAACATGATTGTCTATCAGGGCGACACCGAGTTTGCCAGCGTCGAGCAGCAGCGCAATCTCTTAGAAAACGCGCCTACGGATTGGGACCGCCGCGCGATCACGCGTGTCATGATCGAAGAGATGCGCCACGGCTGGCAGATGTGCGCGCTGCTGATCGATCACTTCGGATATTCCGGCAAGGTCGAAGCGCAGAAAATGCTTGAGCGCCGCGCGTTTGAAAATAAGCGACTGCTCGGCGCCTTCAACGTAGATGTCGATAACTGGATGGATTTTTTCACCTACACCGATTTTGTCGACCGCGATGGAAAATTTCAGCTGCAGATGCTCAAGTATTCTGCGTTCGCGCCACTCGGACGTTCCATGTCTTATATGCTGCGCGAAGAGGCGTTTCACATGGGCACGGGTAACGACGGGATTCGCCGCGTGGTCGAGGCGGGCGTGCTTCCGGCGTGGCTGATCCAGAAATATCTCAACAAGTGGATATCCAGTTCTTACGATTTATTTGGTACCGACCACTCTTCGTCGGCGCACTGGGCCTATGTTTGGGGCGTGAAGGGACGGTACGACGAACCTAAAAACGACAAGGTTGCCGATCTGGATGATTTGAACGATTACAACCGGCAATTGTATCGCGATGAAGTCGCTGGGTTGATCGAACGTTTCAACAATTCGCTGAAACCGGGCGAGCCCAAGCTTTACGGGCCGGATATCAAGTTCAACCGCTTTATTGGGCGCTGGGCAGATCAGAAATTCCACGCGAAAACCGGCGAACCGCTGGATGACCGTCCGTACGAAGAACATTTGAAGGAATACATGCCTGGACCTGCGGACAGAAAGCTGCTGCTCGACATTATCGAAACCGAAAGGAAATGGATTGCGGAAAAAGCTGGAGCGCGTGATCCGCTGGCTTCGATAGGCGAAGTGCGGAAGTCGGCGATCAATCTATAACCGACGACTTTTTTGACCACGGAGGCACAGAGGAAATCGTATGGCGTCCACAGTTGTGGAGTCGAAAGTTGATCGTCTCGCGGTGGAGATCGCATCTCCCGTGGCGCGAATTGCGCTGCGTCATCCACCTCTGAATGTCATCGACATTGTGATGATGGAAGAACTGGCACAGGCGCTGGGGGAGATTGAGGCGAGGAGTGACATCTCAGTAGTTGTGTTCAGTGGCGAAGGGAACAGTTTTTCTGCCGGGGTCGATGTTGCCGCGCACACTCCGGACAAAGTGCAAGCGATGCTGGAGAAGTTTCACAGAGTGGTTCGCACGCTGGTTGGGACACGGAAGGTGACGATTGCCAGCGTTAACGGGCATTGTCTCGGCGGCGGCGCGGAACTTGCGATGGTGTGCGACTTGGTATACACAACCGAATCCGCGAAGTGGGGATTTCCCGAAATCAAGCTGGGATGCTATCCCCCGGTTGCGTGTACAGCGCTCGCTGCCCTCATCGGTCAGAAGCGGGCTTCCGAGATGATTTTGACCGGACGCACGATCAGCGGTACCGATGCGGCGAACTTGGGCCTCGCCAATCAGGCGTTCAACGAGGAACAGTTGATGGCTGCGGTCGAAAGCACCGTGTTGGAGCTGAGCAGACTCAGTTCTGCCGCGTTGGCCGTCACCAAGAAAGCGGTCTACGCGTGGGATGCGATGCACTTCGACAAAGGACTGGGGCGCGCGGAGAAGATTTATTTTGAGGATTTAATGAAGACCACCGACGCACACGAAGGAGTTCGAGCGTTCATGGAGAAGCGCAATCCGAAGTGGGTTGGCAGGTAAACGAGAAATCCGCTGGAATACGAAATCACGCCCGAAGAAGCAAAGGCCAAGCTCGACCGCGGCGACGAGTTCACGCTGATCGATGTTCGCGAGCCGTGGGAGTTGGAACGGTCGCACATCGATGGTGCAAAACTGATGCCGATGGAAGATGTGCCTTCGCGTGCGCATCAGGAACTGGATCCGGAAGATCATATTGTGGTGATCTGCCATCACGGTGTGCGCTCGATGAATGTGACGGCGTGGCTGCGGCAGCAGGGATTCGAAAAAGCGCAGTCGATGCGCGGCGGGATAGACGCGTGGTCACGCAATATAGATTCGCAGGTACCGACGTATTAGAGGAAGTGAATGTACCGGCATGAAGCGGGTTCCTCACCGGACCCGCGGTCTGTTTCGGAATGACCGGGTGTCAAGCATAGGTCGCCGCGCATAGCTTATAGGTCGTGGCTGTTCTCATGAAAAAAGAACTCGTCGCATTGAAAATTAACGGCCGCGCGCACGAGATGGCAATCGAGCCGAGCGCGCTGCTACTCGATGTCCTGCGCCAGGAATTGCAACTGACCGGCTCCAAGCGCGGGTGCGACGATTCCTCGTGCGGTGCGTGTACGGTCCTGATCGATGGGGTTGCGATGCTTTCGTGTACTTTGCTTGCAGCGAGCTGCGAAGGCGAGGAAATCACAACGATCGAAGGTGTGAGCGAACATGGCAGCCTGGCCGCGATCCAAAAGGCATATGGCGACTGGGGCGGGGCGCAATGCGGCTATTGCACGCCGGGATTCGTGATGACGGTGAAATCGTTGCTCGCAGAAAATCCCGATCCGTCCGAAGAAGACGTTCGCAATGCCTTGAGCAGCAATCTTTGCCGTTGCACTGGCTACAACCAGATGTATGCCGCGATCAAGTCGGCGATCGCGGCAGAGCGGGAAGGCATGGCCGCTTCGAAGTGAAAGTGGCAGCAGCGGCAAAAGCAGGTTACTCGCTTCGCTCGGAGCGACAAAACATTTATCGCAAAGACGGTCTTCGTGAATGAATAACGGATTTTCCATCATCGGCAAACCGACCGCGATGGTCGACGCGGCAGAGAAGACCACCGGCTCGGGCAAATACACGGACGACCTCAGCGTTCCCGGAATGCTGATTGGGAAGATTCTGCATTCTCCGTATCCGCATGCAAAGATCAAACGCATCGACTCGACGCGCGCCGAGGCTCTCGACGGAGTCGTAGCCGTAGCAGTCGGAAGTGACGCCCCAAATCCGTACGGTATTCTGCCGGTGGGCCACGATGAGCACGCACTCGCGATCGACAAAGTTCGTTATGTGGGAGATAACGTCGCATGCGTAGTTGCCATCTCTGAGGCAATCGCCGAAAGAGCGCTTGAACTGATCGATGTGGATTATGAAGTCCTGCCAGCTTATTTCGATCCGGAAGAATCGATGAAGGCGCAGAGCGACTTCATCCACGAAAACAAGCCGGGCAATCTGGAAAAAGATTATCACCACGCTTTCGGCAATCCCGACCAGGGATTTGCCGAGGCCGATCACATTGCCGAAGCGCGCTACATCGCCAATGAAGTCACGCATGCCGCGATGGAGCCGCATTCTACGCTGGCTTCATTCGAAGTCGATCCGCACACCGGCAAACCGGGGCGCTTGACGGTCTGGTCTTCCACGCAGGTGCCGTACTATCTGCAGCACAAACTTTCCCTGGTTCTCGAGGTACCGATGCAGCAGATTCGCGTGATCAAACCCCTGGTGGGCGGCGGATTCGGCGGCAAGAGCGAAGTGATTCCGCTGGAGATCATCGCGGCGGTTGCGGCGCGCAAGGCCAAAGCTCCAGTGAAGATCACATACACGCGCGAGGAAGTTTTCTGGGCACATCGCGGCCGTCCGCGCACGATTATCGATCTCAAGACCGGAATTAGGAATGACGGGCGCATCACTTGCGTGAAAGCCCGCGTTGTACAGGATGGCGGCGCTTATTGCTCCTATGGCGTCGTCACCATTCTCTACTCGGGGGCGCTGCTCGGTGCGCTCTACGACATTCCGAATATTCAGTACGACGGTTATCGCGTACTCACGAATAAGCCGGCGTGTGGAGCGATGCGCGGCCACGGCACGGTCAACGTTCGCTTTGCGTTTGAGTCGCAACTCGATGAACTCGCGGCAAAATGTGGAATGGATTCGGCGGAGATTCGGCACCGCAATTTACTCCAACCGCCATGCATCACGGTGAATGGCTTACGCGTTCAAAGCTATGGTCTGCCGGAATGCATTGAAAAAACAGTTGAGCGATCCGGATGGAAACAGCGCAAGGGCAAACTGCCCAGTGGACGCGGGCTTGGCATTGCCTGCAGTCATTACGTCAGTGGCGCGGCAAATTCGATTATTCGCTCCGACATGCCTCACTCGACGGTGAACATCAAGATTGACCGCGATGGCGGCGTAGTCGTCTACACCGGTGCGTCAGAAATCGGCCAAGGATCGGACACAATGACCGCGCAAATTGCCGCGGAGGTCCTCGGATGCTCGCTCCGCCGCATTCGCGTGATCGCCGCCGATACGGACCTCACGCCGATTGATATTGGTTCTTATTCCAGCCGCGTGACGTTCATGGCGGGCAATGCGACTTTGCGGGCGGCCTCCGAAGTGAAAAAGCGAATTGCAGCGGCAGCCGCGGCGAAGATGGATTGCCCCATCGAAGATCTTGTGTTCCGCGACGATGTGGTATTCAAGAGAGATAGGAACGCGCCGCCCGCGCGAACTGCGCGCGGGCCGGACAGCCGAGGGCGGTTGTCCCCAAATGAATCATTCTCTTCTTCCGGGCAATCAGGGTCCTCGGTTTCTGGACGCGTTGAGGGGCAAATCCTGCGCGGATCTTTGCAACAGAAGCGCAAAGAGGAAGGCCCTAAGGAGTGGATGACCTTCGAAGAAGCGGTAGTCGCGGCCATTGATTTTCATGGAGCGCTCACTGGCACCGGTTCGTATGCGCCTCTTCTGGAAGCGCGCGGAGGCAAACACAAAGGCGGCGGCGTAGGTCCCTCGCCTGCGTATTCGTATTCCGCGCAGGTTGCCGAAGTGAGCGTCGACGAGGGAACCGGCGAAGTGACGGTGTACAAAGTTTGGGCAGCGCATGATTGCGGACGGGCGCTGAATCCGGTCGCGGTGGAAGGCCAGATCATTGGCTCGGTATGGATGGGTATGGGGCAGGCGCTGACGGAAGAGATGATTTGGAAAGACGGCATGTTGATGAATCCCGGCTTGCTGGAATATCGCAGTCCGTCGTCCATCGAATCGCCGGAAGTCGAAGCAATCATTGTTGAGAGTATCGATCCCGAAGGGCCGTTTGGCGCGAAAGAATGCAGCGAAGGATCGTTGGCCGCGACCATCCCAGCAATTGCGAATGCGATTTACGACGCCGTTGGTGTGCGTCTGCGCGAATCTCCGTTCACGCCCGAGCGCGTGCTCGCGGCCTTGCGCACGAAAAGAAAAGAAAAGGCGCTGAACTTAACGGAAGGCGTCGATCCTACTGCGCCCACGCGGTTTCGCGAGCACGGCGGCTCGCTGTGTTTCAAAGGTAAAGGACCAGAGCGGCATGCGCTCGATCCTGCGCGCCGGCAAGCGCTTGCTTCTGCCGGAGGTGCGGATTGAGCTTGCCTGAATTTCGACTGCTTCGACCCCGTGCAATCGATGAAGCTATCGCAGTCTTTGCTGGGCATGAACCGCATATCCGCGTGCTCGCTGGGGGGACCGATCTGATTCCCTCCATGCGGCAGAGGCTCTTTGAGCCAGGATACGTTTTGGATCTGCGCGGCATCGGCGAACTGCGAGGCATTCACCCACAAGCCGACGGCTCAGTCGAGATCGGCGCCCTCACTCCGCTGCGCGCACTTGAACAATCGAGTTACTTGCGCGAGCATTTTCCAGTGCTCACCGAAGCTGCAGGAACCGTCGCGTCGCCGGTGATTCGCAACATGGGTACGATTGGCGGAAACATCTGCCTTGACACCCGCTGCCTCTGGTATAACCAGTCGCTAACCTGGCGGAAGGGATGCGGTTTTTGCATTAAAAAAGACGGCGATCTTTGCCATGTTGCGCCGGGGGGAACGAAATGCTGGGCAGCGTTCTCCGCTGATACGCCTCCGGCGTTGCTTTGCCTGAATGCCGAAATTGAAATTGCGGGCGCCAACGGCAAAACTCGAATGCCGTTGCGTGACTTCTACACGGGTGACGGCATCAACTACCGCAGACTGCAGCCAAACGAATTAGTCACACGCATTTTTCTCCCCGCGCAATCCGCAGGCTATCGCGGTGTTTATCGCAAGCTGCGCGTCCGCGGATCGATCGATTATCCCTTGGCCGGCGTTGCCGTTGTGATGAAACGTTCTAACGGACATATCGCTGAAGCCCACATTGCGATTACCGCGGTCAATCCGGCTCCAATGCTGGTGAAGGGAGCCAGCGAATTGCTAGCGGGGAAGATCATCGACGAAGCTTTAGCAGAAGCTGTGGGCGATCTGGCGGCGCGAACGGCCAAACCCCTGACGACTTCAGCCTTGACCCCGGAATACAGGCGCGAGATGATTCGGGTCTTTACGAAAAGGGCAGTGCTGGCAGCAGCGAGCAACTGAAGGCCGTTACTATACGAATGATCACCGACTGCCATATTCATATCCAGCCGATGGAGATGTTCAAGCCTGAGGCGCTGGAGTTGATGAAAAAGAAGCGCCCGAATTTTGAGCAGATCGCCGAATTCTGCCGCTCGCCCAGAGCCTTCCTGAATTATCTCGACACGTGCGGCATCGACCGGGCCGTGCTCATCAATTACGTTGCGCCGGAAATCATCGGCTTCACCAATGGCGTAAATCAATTCGTCGCCGACTACGTCAGAGAAGACCCGAAGCGCCTCCTTTCATGCGGCAGCCTGCATCCGCGGCATACCACCAACGTTCTCGCCGATATGGAGCAGATTCTTCGGCTGGGAATTCGCATGATCAAGATTCATCCTCCGCATCAGCTTCTGTTTCCCAACGATTATTTGCACGGCGTGAAGGAACTGGAAATCATTTACCGCGCCGCTGAGGCGAACGGCGTGCCGGTAATGTTTCACACCGGAACCTCAATCTTTCCCGGAGCACGAAATAAATATGGCGACCCTATCTATGTGGACGATGTCGCTGTCGATTTTCCCGAGCTGAAGATTTTGCTGGCGCATGGCGGGCGTCCGCTTTGGATGGATACCGCATTTTTTCTCATTCGGCGGCATCCAAATGTCTATCTCGATATCAGCGGAATTCCGCCGAAGACTCTGCTTGAGTATTTCCCGCGTCTTGGCGAGATCGCGCACAAAACCTTGTTCGGAACAGATTGGCCGGGCCCCGGCGTGCCCGATGTGAAGAAAAACCTGGATGAGTTTCGTGCGCTGCCGCTGAATGAAAACGTACAACAGCAGATCCTCAGCAAAACCGCGCTGAGCATTTGGCCCGCTTAAACTGCGGATTCGGTTAAGTCTTCTCGATGGTCACTTTTTTTACTACGATATCCTTGGTCGGGCGGTCCTGACGATTGCGCGGCAGATTGGTGATTTTGTCGACTACGTCCTGCCCTTCAACTACTTCACCGAAAATAGTGTGCTTCCCCGTCAGCCATGTCGTCGGAGCTACCGTGATAAAAAACTGCGATCCGTTTGTGTTTGGGCCGGCGTTGGCCATGGCCAGCTTGCCCGGCTTGTCGAACTTATGCGGCGAACCCTTGGTTTCGTCTTCAAACTGATACCCTGGTCCGCCCATGCCCGTTCCCTGCGGGTCTCCACCCTGAATCATGAAATCTGGAATCACCCGGTGAAGAATCGTTCCGTCGTAAAGGCGGTCTTTGGATTTCTTGCGCGTCGAAGGATGCGTCCACTCGCGCTTGCCTTCGGCAAGCTCTACAAAGTTAGCCACAGTTTTTGGGGCATCGGTTTCGAAGAGCCGGCAAACGACATCCCCTTCGGTGGTTTCGAATGTTGCGTAAAGCCCAGGTTGGCGTGCCATAGAGTCCTTTCAAAGTTATCGCGAGATTTCGTTGTTACTGGTTCGGCCCGAGCGTCCTGACGCGTCAATTGGCGGACGCAGCCGCCGTCTTGTGGGTCGGCGTTGCAGCTTTC
This sequence comes from uncultured Acidobacteriaceae bacterium, assembly GCA_963784095.1. Lineage (GTDB taxonomy): Bacteria > Acidobacteriota > Terriglobia > Terriglobales > Acidobacteriaceae > Sulfotelmatobacter. Next base: position 313,721 of record CAWAQC010000006.1, on the reverse strand, counting down.
GCGGCCGTAGCGCCATAGACAATCTTGATGTGCACAATCTTCACCGGCCGGAACGGACGATCATTCATGGGGTCGCGCGCCATGGCCGCAATCTGCTTGACTAGCGCTACCGTTGCATCGTCGCACTGGCCAAAGATTGTATAGCCGCCATTGAGATGCGGAGTGGCGACTTCGGTGATGAAAAATTGCGAACCGTTGGTGTCAGGACCGGCGTTGGCATAAGCGAGACGGCCGGGCCGGTCGAAGAGCAGGTCAGAGGAAACTTCATTCTTGAACGCGTATCCCGGATCGCCTGTGCCGTCGCCCTTGGGATCTCCCCCCTGAATCATGAACCCAGGAATAACACGGTGAAAAATTGTGCCATCGTAGAGTGGCACGCCCCGTTTGGGGGCTCCGCTTGCCGGATTTTTCCACTCTTTTTTGCCGGTCGCGAGTCCGATGAAATTTTTCACTCCGATTGGGGCTTTGTCGGGAAACAGTGTGCAATGCATATCTCCCGCTGTGGTTTCGATAATCGCTGTTGGATGGCCAGATGCGGCATGATGAACTGGCGCTTTAGCTCCGGGAGCCGCGGTTTGGGCCCAGGTCAGGGCCGCGATTAATAACACAACAGTGCTGCTTAACAAATTGCGCATGATTCGTCCTTGAGTGATGAATTAAAGGGATAAATTTCATTGTACGACATGATTTGTATTACAGGATTTGTGCGACAGTATCCTCACTGCGGCTGAGTTTGCGCCTGCATTTGCCGGCTCACGGCCGCGACCTGGCGGAAGACGCGCAGAACATTACCGCCGAGAATCTTCTTGATGTCTTCAGGGCTGTAGCCGCGGTCTAGCAACCCTTGGGTAATCCTGGGTAAGTCGGCGGCTGAGTCCATGCCTTGCGGAGTGGCGCCGCTCACGCCATCGAAGTCCGAGCCGAGGCCAACATGGTCGATGCCCGCTACTTTCGCGATGTGATCGATATGATCGATCAGTACGCTGAACGGCGGGCGCGGAATCTTCGCCGTCCACTCGCGCTCCATGCGGTCAACTTCAATATAATTCACCGGCTTTCCTTGCGCCCTGAGCGAGTCAATATATTTCTGAATGGCAGCGTTTTGATCCGCGCTCTGCGCATTCGCCGCTTTGCGGAAGTTCTCATCATCGAAGCCGGAGAAGAAATTAACATCGACCACGCCACCGTTCTTGGCGACAGCACGCAGCATGTCATCCGTCATGTTTCGCGGCGCATCGACTAAGGCGCGCGCCGAAGAATGCGAAGCGATCACTGGAGCCTTGCTCACCGCAATTGCGTCCCAGAAAGTTTTATCGGAAACGTGAGAGATGTCGACCATCATGCCAAGCCGGTTCATCTCCAGCACAACGTGCTTGCCAAAGTCCGTGAGGCCATTGTGATGCTGAATCTTCGAATCATTGATGTCGCCAGAGGAATCCGCCCACTCGTTGGTGTTCGACCAAGTGAGCGTCATGTAGCGCACGCCGAGGCGATAGTAATCGCGCAGCAGGTGCATGTCGTTCTCGATCGAATGTCCACCCTCGATGCCCATCAGAGCGGCTAATTTGTGTTCGCGGTGAGCGCGTTCGATGTCAGCGACAGAAAAAGCCATCATCATGCGATCGGGATGATGCGCCGCCTGCTCGTAAACCGAGTCGATCAAATCCATAGTGTGCTGCGCGAAGTGTCCCTGGTTGGTTTCGGGATCGACCCAGATGGAAAAAAATTCCGCGCCGAGATTGCCCCGGCGGGCTTTGTCAAGGCTCATATGGCCGGCGTCATTGGGATCGGTCGAGCCCATGTCGAAGCCTTCGTCGAGAAAGCGTTGCGGCGTATCGGCATGTGTATCAATGACGATCGCCGACTGCTGAATTGCGCGGGCTTTTGCGCTGACTGTGTGCCCGGATGGAGCTGTTTGCGCAACTGACGAAGCAGCAAGAATCAGGCACGAGAAAAACAGAACGTTAAGGCGAGTCATAGGATTCAGAGGCACCATGGAGAACAAGTGAAGCATTGTATAGCGAGAAGAGTTGAGAGGAAAGCTTGAATCAGCAGAACCGAGCTAAAGATAAGAGTCGAACTACCGAAGGCCTGCAAGGGCCTGCTCAACACAAGCCTGAAGAGGTTTCTCCGTGTCGATCATAATCTTCAAAGGGACGATGGCCTCGAAACGCGAGCCAACCTCAAGATAAAGCTGGAAGTCGCGATTGCGCGCCCGATGGGAAGCTGCGGCAAGCTGTTTCTCGAGGCGCTGCTTTGCCACTTCTTGAGAGCATACGCACTCAATTATTCGCCAGCTTTGATGCAATGCGGTCGCTGCGTTCTTCACATTGTCGATTTGATAGCGTCGCGAAAATGGACGCCCATCCAGGAAAATAGTTCGGTGCGGAACTCGCTCCAGCAAAAAGCCGGCCAGTTGAAGCATGATCTGCATGCAGAAATCATCCTGCGGCGTAGAATATTCGATCTCATCCGCCGCAAACAGCGCATTCCGGATCTCATCTTTTCCGATGACCCGTCCGTTCGTCCGCAGAGCCAGTTCGCGGGCGAGGGTGCTTTTGCCGGTGGCAGGGAGTCCGGCCATGAGAACGATCATTTCTGTATTTAATCATTTTTCGGTTCTTGGGCTTCCAATCGTATTCGGGTCGCGATCATCCAACCGCAGTTGTTGACTCGAAACGCAGAAGGAGGCTCAATGCCACTGGTCCGAATTTCTAAGCGCGAGGAGTACAAGAAAGCGCTCGGAGATGGAATTCACAGGGCGCTAATCGAGGCCCTGGATGCGCCGGCGGCAGACCGCTTCCAGATCATCACGGAGCATCCGGCCAGCGGTCTGATTTACGATTCGGCTTACCTGGGTGTGCAACGAACAAACGACATTGTGATTGTGCAAATCACATTATCGACGGGGCGAAAGTTGGGGCAGAAACGAAAACTGTATCAACGCATCGCCGAGGTCCTGGCCGAGAAACCGGGCGTGCGGCCGCAAGATGTGACGATCAATCCAGTGGAAGTCGCCTGGGAGAATTGGTTGTTCGGCAACGGCGAAGCGCAGTACGCGCTTTAACGCGATCCCTCTGCGCTGGCCGAGATGGCACCGACAGGCTCGCTGTGCTCGACGGGAACTACATCCTGCGTCTCGCGCCAAGCCGCGTACCTGCCCGAAACCATAATGTGGAAGACCCACTGATGGCGTTCTTCTTCGGGCTCAACCAGTCCTATGGATTTCAGGTAAAAGAGATAGCGCTGCATCCAGTGAATCTCATCCTGCGTCATGCCGCGACGCTGCAGGTCGACAGTGAGTCCTGCAAGATGCGACGACGCCGTCTCGCCCTCTGCCGGGGCCGCATTGCGATTGTGTCGGCGCAGTTTTTTCTGAATCTTGACGGTGCGCACCGCCGAGTTCACCTGAATCTGCTGGTGAAAGCGGTGATAGTAAGCCTGCGCGATGTCCTGCACAAAGTCGCGAGTCCAGGGACGGCAATAACGCCGCGAAGGATCGAGCCGCGGATCGAAGCGCAGCGTCTCATTCGCGATAATCGGCTGCAGCGCTCCACTTTCTTTCAGCTCTTCCAGTTCGTTGTCATCCTGAATACGAGGCAGTTCCAGCCGGTCGATTTCGGCGTTCTGTATTAGCAGTGATTCGTGCGATGGCCGGAACATCGGATTCCACCGCGTCCAGCGGAGGCGGTGAAACCGGTGACGGTGAATGGGCTTGCGCATCGCAGTCGTGGTGGCCGCAAACGCGGAGCTGCAGATGAAAGCGAACAAACAAAATAAAGTTAGTTGGCGCTGTAATCTCAAGTTTTGGTCTCGTAATCTGCCGCAGCCTATTCCGCGACGGTTGGAACATTCTAAGCTACGCTGTCAAGCGCTCCTACGATTGACTGCAAGCTCGCCGTTACGAGCGTTACCGGAAAGGGTGACAATGTAGTGGTTACCCTATGTTACCTTCCGGCTTCGCATCGCGCTTCGCCTGAAAAGGGTGCATGCCGACCTCCATCCGGCGAACGAGGATTATGCGCAACTCATGTGCTCGCGGAGCAGCAACATAGCGAACTTTCGATGCCGAACCGAAGTGACAAGTTGTGTCCTAGTGACAGAAAACCGCGTCCGTAATGAGGAAAAACGCGCAGGTATGCGGGGGCGAAACCGTTTGTTTCGCGTTTTGCGCCCTCAATTCGCCAGAGCAGCGCGGAAAATCAGCGTTCGCGGAAGTGCTCTGAACTTCCGAATCGCTTGAAGAATTGCGCTGCGATCGATGACGAGTGTAATGAGATTTCTCTATGCCACGCCGATTGGGAGCGCGACCGGCAACAACAATCAGCGCCGGAAAAGATCACCGAAAGCCTGCTTCATGACCTCGCCGCCGACTTGGGAGATAGAATTCGTCAAGGGAATATCCTTGGGGCAGATCTCGACGCAGTTCTGCGCATAGCCACATTCCTGTATGCCGCCATCCCCCATCAAAGCCGCGAGGCGATCATGTTTCAAGGCCTGACCCGTGGGATGAGTATTGAACAGGCGTGCCTGCGCAATCGTCGCCGCACCCACAAAGCCGGTCTCTTCGTTGAATTGCGGACAGACTTCCATGCAGCAGCAGCATGAGATGCAACGGGAGATCGGGTACGCGACTTCCTGCTCGCGCTGCGTCAGGCGGGGGCCGGGACCGAGGTCGTAGGTGCCATCGATGGGAATCCATGCTTTGACAGCTTTCAGGTTTTCAAAGAGCACGCTGCGGTCGACGGCGAGATCGCGAATAACGGGAAACTTGGAAAACGGTTCGAGTTTCACCGGTTGCTCAAGATTGTCGATCAGCGCCGAGCAGGCCATGCGCGCGCGTCCGTTGATGAGCATGGCGCAAGAGCCGCAGACCTCTTCGAGGCAATTCGAATCGTACGTGATTGGCGAAGTTTGCTTGCCATCGCGAGTGACGGGGTTGGCGGCAATCTCCATCAGCGAAGAGATCACGTTCATGCCAGGATGCCAGGCCAGTTCGAACTCTTCCCAGTAGGGCTTGGCGGTGGGGGTCGCTTGGCGCTTGATTTTGAAGATGACGGATTTATTGGCCATTGTGCTCGATCTCTGCGGAAGGCGATTCGTCTTCCCAAACGGGGAACGTTTGTGACAACAATAACCGGGAAGGGCACGAGTTCCACTCGTGCCAGTTTAGGCTATCAAAGTGTGCACGGCTTCCAGCCGCTGAGGTTCGCTCTTGAAGCCTGGACGACTCATCTCCCCACGCGGAGCTTATTTCGTAACTTTTTCGACATGGCATCGCCGAAAATTGTTCGTGGTCGAAAATTATGTGCGCCTCTTCTTGCAAACTGTTTACCGCTATCGACGCGAAGGCCGATAGCAGTCGCACGCATTCGTCGTTATGCCCGAGCACGTCCATCTCTTGTTGACTCCCGCCATTGACACAACTATCGAGCGCGCCATCCAACTCATCAAAGGCGCCTATTCTCACGAACTCGGAGGCATCATCGGGCGTAAATCCAAAATCTGGGAGCGCGGATTCACCGATCGTCGCATTTGTAGCGACATTGATTTTATGCATCATCGCAATTACATTCACCAAAATTCGGTACAGCGCGGGATAGCGACTAATCCTTGCGAATATCGTTATTGCTCCGCATATCCCGGATTCAAGCTTGATCCATGGCCCTCAGCGGCTAAAGCCGCAAATCCGAAGGCTTCGTAATCGGCACGAGTAAAACGCGTGCCCTTCCCGGTTTAAGGAGTTTTTCCACTTTTAAAAATATGGTTCCCAACAATTCTCGCCTCGCTCGGGATGACGGCTGCCGGCTCACCCCTTCGCTTTGCTCCGGGTCACGCCACGCGGTCACTTTACTGCGTCATACTTCCTCGGCCGTGGCGGAATGAGCGACACATCCACCGGCTCGAATTCGAACTTAGGTTCGTCGGCATCCGGCGCGAAGTATGCCTTTGTCGTTTTCAGGAAATTCTTGTCGTCACGGTCGGGGAAGTCCGGCTTGTAATGTGCCCCTCGCGATTCATCGCGCAACCGTGCGCCCTGCGCGATCACGCGCGACAGTTGGAGCATGTTGTAAAGCTGGCGCGTGAAGACCACGCTAGTATTCGCCCACTGAGTACGGTCACTCAAATTAACTTTGCGGAAGCGTTCCAGCATCTCAACCAGCTTCGCATCGGTCTGCTGCAGATTTTTGTTGTAGCGGATGACCGTGCAATCTTTGGTCATCAACTCGCCAAGTTCACGCCACAGCTTAAACGGATTCTCTGTGCCCTGATTGTTCATGAGCAGGGCATTGCTCTCTTCTTGCTTTTTCTTTTCGGCCTCGAACACTCCATTGCCATCGGGCAGCGCCTGCAAGCCGCGAGCGTACTTCACTGCGTTTGGTCCGGCAACACCTCCGCCAAAGATGCACGATACCAGAGAATTCGCTCCCAGCCGATTCGCGCCGTGATACTGATATTCGCACTCACCGGCGGCAAAAATTCCTGGGATGTTCGTCGCCTGCTTGAAATCCACCCATAAGCCGCCCATGGTGTAATGCATGCCGGGGAAAATCTTCATGGGCGTGTCGCGAGGATCGTCGCCCACAAACTTTTCGTAAATTTCAAGAATTCCTTCGAGCTTGCGATCAAGAATCTTCCGGTCGATGTGCGTCAAATCGAGATAGACCATCGGCTTGCCATCGATGCCGAGGTTGTGCTCGAAGACGACTTTGAAGATGGCCCGAGTCGCGATGTCACGCGGCACCAGGTTGCCGTATTTCGGATACCACTCCTCGAGGAAGTACCAACGCTCTTTTTCCGGGATTGCCTTCGGATCTCTCTTATCGCCGGGAGTTTTCGGAACCCAAACGCGTCCACCTTCGCCGCGTGCCGATTCCGACATGAGCCGCAACTTGTCATTGCCAGGAATGCAGGTGGGATGCACCTGAATGAATTCGCCGTTGGCGTAGAAGCACCCTTGCTGGTAAAGCGCGGATTGCGCCGATCCGGTGCACACAACCGAATTCGTCGACTTGCCGAAGATGGCGCCATTGCCGCCGGTGGCGATAATGATGGCATCGGCAGGGAAGGTACGCACTTCCATCGAGCGCAAATCCATGGCGCAGATGCCGCGGCAGACGCGGTTGCCGTCGAGAACCGCCGACAAAAACTCCCAGTGCTCGTATTTTTTTACTTTGCCTTCGGATTCGTAGCGGCGCACCTGCTCATCGAGCGCATAGAGAAGTTGCTGGCCTGTAGTCGCGCCCGCGAAGGCAGTGCGGTTATATAAAGTTCCGCCGAAACGGCGAAAATCGAGCAGTCCTTCCGGTGTGCGATTGAAGGGAACGCCCATGCGGTCGAGCAGATCGATGATTCCCGGCGCAGCGTCGCACATGTCCTTGACTGGCGGTTGATTCGCTAGAAAATCTCCGCCGTAAACCGTGTCGTCAAAATGGATCCACGTCGAGTCGCCTTCACCCTTCAAATTCTTTGCAGCGTTGATCCCGCCCTGTGCGCAGACCGAGTGCGAGCGCTTCACCGGCACGATGGAGAACAGATCGACATTCGCGCCCATCTCGGCAATCTTGATCACAGCCGAGAGTCCCGCCAATCCGCCGCCGATGACGATGATTTTCGGAGCTGCCATCTCACTTCACCGGCCTTTCCTGGGTTGTGGTTGGAGAAGCCGCTGGAGCAGCCGTTGGAGCAGCCATCGCCGCTGTGCCGGGTTCCATCATTTGCAACGGCTCTGAGCGGAAGGTCGCCAGGCTGGCGAGTCCGACTGCGCTGAGCAGAAAGAAGAAACCGATGCACGCGATCAGGAAACGCTTGCGCGCGACCTCGCCGGTTACGATGCCCCACTTCGCGCAGAACAGCCAGATTCCATAGGCGAAGTGCCACGAAGCCGCGATCAGCCCGACAACATAGAACAAGAAGAGCGGCCACTGAAATACCTCTTCCTGCACTTTGCCAAAGGAAGCGTAGGGACTGGCATGAAGATCGATGCCGGTGAACCGCATCGTATAGGTGTGCCAGATGATGTAGATGAAGGCGATGGCGCCGGTCCAGCGCTGGGCGGTGTACATCCAGTTGCCGCTCCATGGATACGTAACCGCATTCCCCTCGCCGCGATACCAAATGTAAAAACCGTAAAGACCGTGGAACGCGATTGGCAGCCAGATACCAAACAGCTCGAGGAAAAATACCAGCGGAAGGCCGCCGAGAAAAGCTACCTGCTTGGCATAGGCGGCGGGACCGCTGATCGCGGTGGCATTAGAGATCAGGATGTGTTCGAAGAGGAATGCGCCGACGGGAATAATGCCGGTTAAAGAATGCAATCGCCGGAGAAAAAACGATGTGCCTTGTCCGGCGCGCAATGGCGCGACTCCCTGGGTTGCTCCTCGTGCTATCACGGGAGCCGTGGAACCGGCTGCTGAAGCCACCGAAGCTCCTTATGAGTTCTGGAATGATAAGAGAACTAATTATTATCACGGGCGAAAGAAACCAAGTCAAGGAACGCACGCCCATTTGTGAGGTTCCTCGTACCACTTTAGAAACTGCAGGAATGCTGCGCCGCGATGGCTGTACTTAGATTTCTCTTCGGCACTGAGTTCGGCGAAGGTTTTTTCAATCTGTGGAAAATAGAACAGCGGATCGTAGCCGAAGCCGTTCTCCCCTCGCGGAGCGTCGAGAATAATTCCCTCGGCCTTGCCGCGAAATGTGGCCAATGTCTTGCCGTCGCGAGCCGCAGCCAGAACGCAGATGAATCGCCCGGTTCGCTTCTCCGAGGAAACGCCGTGCAATTTGCGCATGACGCGGGCATTGTTGGCTTCGTCGTCCGTATTCACATCGGCCTCGTGAGGTTGTTTGTTTTGCAGATCCGGCGCGGCATAGCGGGCCGAGTGAACTCCGGGATCGCCATTCAGCGCATCGATCTCAAGACCGGAATCGTCGGCGACTACAATCTTCCCCGGAGCGTAGCGGCTATAGGCTTCAGCTTTTTTTCGCGCATTCGCTTCGAAAGTGAGGCCGTCTTCGACGATCGGAGGAAGCGAAGAGAAGTCTGGAATTCCGGCTATTTCGATGCCGAGTTGCTTCGCTGCTCCATCGAAGTCGCGCAGCTTACCCGCATTGGAGGTCGCAATCAGAATCGTTGGCATGGTCAAAGTTCGTGTCCTCATTAACCACAAAGGACACTAATGATCACGAAGAAAAGCAACAGGCGAGCGTGTTCTTAACAGAATGAACGCCAGCAATACTGTAAACAGCGAAATCCATGCTCCCAGCGTGCGGTCCCAGGTGCGAGCAAAAGTAATCTCCACGCGATTTGCTCCCGCTTGCACTGGAACCAGCATCTGTCCGGTATTCTCGCGCGTTTGCGCCTGCGTTACCTGCCCATTTACTTCCACGCGCCACGCGGGATAATCGAATAGCTTCAGCACAAGATTATCCGGGGCTGAAACGTCAGCTGTGAAAAGCTTCTGCTTAGCGTTCCATTGCAAGACGTGAATGGCACCGCGGGCCGGGCCCTGAATCGTCACGCGCCGCGCGTCTTTATTGTTATCGGCGGTGGAAGGATCGGCTGTAACCGGAGTGTATTCATCCGTGCCTTCGTATCCCACGCTTGTGGTCATGTTGTCTTGCATCTCGCGCAAGTCATCAGCGTAGTCCCAATAAGGCGGCTGGTAGTGGTGCCAAACGAAAACCAATACTCCGAGCATCGCAAAATAAAGCGTCAGGCGCGATGACCAACGTCGAAGCGACATCGTAATCAGCAAACTGAATGGAACACCCAGGCACAACAGCCATCTCCACGGAAACTGCATGAACCGCAGCTTGGGAAGAATGCTCCAGAGGGGCTGGCTGCTTGGCAGCATGAGCAGGCCGCATGCGGACGCCCAGATCAGAATCGAATACCAAAGCTCTGGAGAACGGCGACGCCACTGCCGCGCCACCCATGCAGCCGAAATTGTCACCGAAATCTCTGCAACTGCGATCCAGGAAATCACTCGGTTGAAAGCATCGTGCTCCGCATCGGTCGTGTGAACGAACAGAAAATTGTCAATAGGACGGTAGCCCGAAGAGATTGCCTGCACGATATCCACCCATTTTTGTTCGTAGATAGCAGGCAACAAGTAAAACGCAGCCAAAGCCGCACCCAGCAACACTGCCATGCCCCCAGTCAGCAGAATGCGCGGCGACCGCCGTTGCCAGGCAACCATCAGCAGCAATAGCGCCAGCGAATAGTAAACCATCACGGCGGCCGGAGCGTTGGTCAGCCACGCGCAAGCGAGCACCAACCCCAGAAAAACGCTGAATCGGCGCGTCTGGTCGGAGGCGCGCAGAATCAGCAACAGCAGCAATGGCAGCAACCAACTGGCGAGCAGTTCCGCGAAGTCGCTGCGCCAATAGACAATCACCAGATGGTAAGGATTGACGGCATAGAGCGCCGCGGCAAACGTGGCATCGCGTTGATCGAACCATTCTCGTGCCAGGAAAAACATAGACACGCCCGCCGCCACAAGTGCGATCCAAATGAGGAGACTTGAAACCACTACCCAGGGAAAAATCGCGCTCAACCCTGCTCCCAAGGTCCACGACGCGGGCGGATAAAAAATAAATCGCGGAGCCCCATAGCCAAAATTCGCCAACTCGGCCCAACGGGGATAAACCATGCCTTGCTTCCATTGCGACAGAACTTCCAGCCAGGAATACAAGTGGAATTCGAGATCGTGACCGGAAGGCATCCCAAGAAAAAAGAAGGGAATTTCAACCGCGAATGCGGCCGCCGCGATGGCGAGCAGAGGTATCCATGTAAGTTTCGCCCTCGCGCCGCTCGCTTTGCCTTTGGCGGGACGTTCAACCGGCCCGAATTTTGTGGACGCCGCCAGATTCGTGCTCCAGCCGCCTCGCTACGAGACGTGCCTTTAATTCCGCCTTTCATGTTCTCACAAGCCTCATCCGTTTGCGCTAGCTTACGGTCTGAGATCTGGACAAGCCAAAACCGGCCGCCCCGATCGTGGCAATTCCCAGGTTCGCCATTTAACTCAAATTTAACGTTTCTGAAATGAATACGAAACAAGAGGCAATTAAGTTGGTTTGCATTGGGGTGGAACAGAACACCGGGACTTGAGGGACCCGTACCAGAGACGGGGTGCGGGTTCTTCGATCCTCGGCAACTACCGCCGCATTGCCTCTCGCGCGTTCTAATAACTCCGCTGAGTTTTTCCCGCCCTGCCAGATAATAAATCCCTACCCCAACCAGCCACACGCGCGAAGGCTCGCCCGGGGCGTCTTAATAAAGATCAAAGCGTAATTGGTCGTGTCGCACAAATGCTGGCTTTTAAGAAAAGCTTCTGACCGAAACTTCGGCGGCGGAGCAAAGGGAAAGACGACCAAACTTTCAAGGAGGTTTTGAGAGGATCTAGGCTTCGACGCTTTCGCCTGATCGCTGGCAGCGGAGTTCAGAGAGAAAATCATCCTGTTGCAATCGCGATGCTCGTCGCAACAGATCGAGCAAAGGATCATCCATTTCGTCCGCCATTTCGGCGGGACGTTCGAACTGCTTGAGATCTGCAGTAAGCTCTCGCGGCGAAACAATCAATTCGAGCATGGATTCTGGTGCGCTCCGCAGGAAATTGATCAAATTTTCCACTTGTGCACGTTGTTCCGCGGTTCGGGAAGGGAACTCGACTCCCATGCCGTGTCCGGGGTGCGTGACCCGCACCATACCGTCGGTATGAACCGCCATATCTTCAGTGCGCAGGCAAAGATCGATCATGGAGTGCTCGGGAAACGGCGAATCGCTCTCCACGTAGCAACCGCCAAGGCTGAGATCCGTCAGTTTGCAGTGAGGCACGGTTTCGTCGGCTTGCTCCCCAAGAGCCACCACCGCAGCCCGCAGCCATTCCTGCAGCTGAACTTTAATGGATTCCGCGAGGTCGAGGAAGTGCACTCCGGTTTCACCGTTTCGATCGGCCCATGCCACTTCCCCATGCGCCTGAACTTCAAACCCGGCATCGGGCAACTGAAAGCGGAAACTCAGCTGCGCTCCTCTATCCTGAGGTTCAGCGGTGAGAACCTCCATGCCGGTCTGGCTCAAATCGATAAGAATCCCCTCCACCTTGCGAGAGTCGGGACGTGTCAGCTCTACGGGCGCTTGCACCGGGACGCGGTGAGCGCGGCGTCGTTCTCGGCTCAACAGAGCAGCTGCAGCCCGCAGGCCGGCGCGTGTTTTGTCTTCCGAAAGCGGCTTATACAGTATGAAATGCGATCCGCTGTTGAGAATGTCGCGCGTTTTGGCAGGGTCCGCGACCAGACCAATAGTAATGGGATGGGCAGCCGAATTTAAGCGGCTAGATTCCTGCAAGATGGCATCGGCGGAAGAACGTTCCTCAAAGTCCACGATTAGCGCGTCGAACCGTTGCTGCTGCAGGCGGTCCATGGCGGTGGGCAGATCGCTGAAACGCTCCACCGCGATTCCAAACCCTGGCAGAAGCCGGCCCAGGATCTCGCAAGCGTCATCATCGGTCGAAACCAATAGTGCCAGCAGGGTCATAAGTTCTTGTCAAGCCCTATCGCGGCTGGATTACGGCCATCGCGGGGCTGCGGGTCGCGATGCCTTTGAACCGGATGATCCGGAACCGGCTGCGGCAGCTTTCGCCCCGGCTGCATCGGCGGTCACAGAAGCCTCATCGCTGTCCATCAGCACTGCGTTATCGTCATCGTCATTTTCAGCGAGCAAGGGAGCCACCTCACGCAGCTTCTCGGCCGCCTGCTGAAGCATCTCGATCTGCTTTCCCAGTTGGGCGTATTTCGTCTGCTTCTGCCGCAAAACCTCATGGATATCTTTCATACGACCCCCTTTGCAGAATGTAAGGAGGCCAGACCGCTATGGTCAACGGTAATCCCCGCTTAGGCGTTACTGGGGTAATCGCAATCGCGAGCGAAGGAGACAAAACAAAAGCCCCGCTGATCAGCGGGGCTTTCTCAGGAGGATAGAACCCACTAGTTTTTGTATTTCTTACGGACAATGCCGGCTAAGCCGACCAATCCAGTTCCCAGCAATCCAAGAGTTCCCGGCTCGGGTGTGACGGTGAAGACGGTGTTGCCGCTTCCCAAGCTGACCGAACCCATGAATCCGTTCTTGCCGGTATCGAAGGTGATTTGTGTGGTTGCACCGGTCACTTTCGTGCCGTTGTACCACGTCCCGGAAATAGCTCCGCTAAGAGTGTAAAAGATGGAATCACTCACTCCCACGGTGCCGGTGGGAGTCCAGGTCGTATTGCCGGTGAAAGTGCCGCTGAAGAGCACTCCATCGGGCAATCCGCCAGTACCGTTGCCCATGATCACAAATGTGCCGCCGGAGCCGAACGTTGCCCCGTCCATCATGTTTCCAGACATCAGGGTGCCGGTGGTGAATGAAATACTCCCGAGTTGGCCCTGAATCAGCCCCATTCCATTGAAGCCAGTTACCTGGGTCAATTCCGATCCGCTCAGGCTGAGAGTATTGGAACTTCCAATGAGAGTAGTGGAACCTGCAGTGAGAGTGCCGCCACTATTGCCGAAATCAACTTCGGTGGCGAACGCTGATAAAGGCAAAGCCAAAGCTACCAGGGCTAACCATACTATCCGTTTCATTTTCAACTCCTCGGGCAACCAGCGAAGACTCCAATGTCTGAAGCTCCGCCAAGCGCCAAGTGCATTTCGCATACCAAAGGGCGATAAAGCATAAGAGACTGACGCTCAATGCCTTAGTGCGCCCTACTCTGTTAGACAGAATCCCAAAGTTGCAACGGCTTGCATACTAGTGCAACCCTGGCAACTATTCCTAGAGGACGAGCGATGGTAGCAAAACCATTTTGCGCATCGTTTTGAAGTGTTGCCCACGCTGCGCAGGAGTGAGACGAAGCCAGCATCGCGGAGAGTAGGTTGCGCACTCCCCACCGCGGGTTGCCGCGAGACTGAGTTTTATTCAGCGAAGATGTTATTTCCGGCTCGCCGACGAGATTTCGCTCCCCGCCGCAGCGATCATGTCCCTGAGCCGGCGAGAGAGATTAGTGGCCAGAGATCGGTAAAAACGTGAACCGAGGTGAGGAAAAAGCTCAAAGAGACCCTGCAAAGTGGGACGATCCAGGTGATAGGCTTCGACGTTCTCATCCGCCATCACATTTGCACTGGCCGCCTCATCCTCCAGAAAAGACATTTCGCCGCAAATCTCGCCGGGGCCGATCGTCCGGGTGGGCAGCGAGAGTAGTTGCACTTTGGCTGTGCCTTTCAGCAAGAAATAAATGCCGTTGGGGGCGAGTCCCTTTTTCACCAATGCGTCGCCCTTTTTGAAATGGACCCGGTTGGCCTTATCCGCAACCAGATTCCAGTCATTTACGGTCAGATACGTCAATCCATTTTTTGCCGACAACAGCGTGGCAACTTCCTTTTCGGTGACCTTGGACATAAGTGAGCGCGTTCCGATTTCGGACGAATAATTCCGAAAGGAATCAGAATAAAGCGAAAGCACAACAGGGCGACTTCAGGTTAGCAGAAAAACGGAAGCACTGCCCGAACGGTACCGTGGCGACACGCAAACCCTGCACAGGTTGGCAGGAAAAGCTCGCTTACACGAAAGCGCATTGCGGAATCGAACCAACGTCTCAGCCGTGACGATTTACGCCAGCCATTTCTCCGGCTGGGCGATCGCATCGGCCAACTCGTCCAAAAACAAGGCTGCCCGCGCACCGTCTACGGCGCGATGATCGCAGGATAATGTCAGAGTCATGGTAGGACGGACGGCGAGTTTGCCTTCTACGGCGACAACTCGGTCGGCAATGCTGCCCACGGCCAAAATGGCCGCTTGTGGCGGAATGATGATGGCGCTGAATGCGTCCACATGATGCATGCCTAGATTGCTGATGGTGAAAGTCGCGTCAGCAATATCGGCGGGGCGTAGCTTCCCCGCACGCGCACGGGCGGCGCGATCACTCCTCTGCGCGGCGATCTCCGCGAGGCTGGCGCTGTGCGTGCTCGGAATTACCACTGCCACAACACCTTCGTTCACTGCTACCGCCACGCCCATGTTCACAAAATCGTGAAGACGAATGCCTTCCGGAGTCCAGCTTGAATTCAGGCGTGGATGCTTGAGCAAAACCCGAGCCGCGAGCGCCACCAGCAGATCGGTATGCGTGATGTGAATGTTCTGCGCGTTCTCGCTCGCTGTCAACTTTTGCCGGTATTGGTTGAGAGCGCTGACATCAATTTCTCGCGAAACAAAGAAGTGTGGAACCGTGGTCCAGCTTTGCGCAGTGCGCTCGGCCATCAGGCGCCCGACGGTGCTGAGCGATTCTATGTTTCCCCGCCTCTCGACTGGCGCTTCATTCAGCACGGCCGGACGAGCGGCCGCAGCTTGCACGTCAGACGCAAGAATTTCGCCGCCGGGACCGGAGCCACGGAGAGCCGCGATGTCGACACTCAGTTCTTTAGCCAGCCGTCGCGCTTTGGGAGAAAGTCTCGGGCTGGCTGAGGTAGATAGATTCAATGCAGCCGGTTGAACCGGCGCGGCGTGCGACTCCGTTTTTGCTCTCGCCGCCGGAACCGCGCTTGCAGAGTCTCCGGCCGCCGGCGGCTGCTCGCCGGGCGCCACGATCCATCCAATCGTCTGCCCCACGGGAATATCGCTGCCAATTTGCGCCGAAATTCCGGCGAGAAAGCCATCGGCAGGCGCTTCAATTTCCATCACCGCTTTGTCGGTTTCGATTTCGAGCAGGGGCTCGCCCTTGGTGACACGCTCGCCTTCCTTCTTGCGCCAGGCAATGAGCTTGCCGGTTTCCTGTGCCATTTCGAGAGCCGGCATAACCACGCTGAAGGCCATAGATGTCTATCGGGGAAAGCCTTTCATTTCCGTGAACAGTTAGCCTAGACTCCGACTCGCTCAGTCTTCGCGCTGGCTTCGATCATTTCGAGCACGCGCTCGCTGGGAGCAGCTTCAGTTTCTCGGATGGTGGGCAGTGGCCCGTTTACCGTGAAGTAATGCGCGCCAGCAACGAGCAATTCCTCAGCAGGGAAGCGAGTGATCACTTCGTGCCCAGTAGGAGTAACGACGATTTCCTCTTCAATGCGCGCCGCGCTCCAGCCATCGGTCGACGGCCAGAATGTTTCGAGAGCGAACACCATGCCCGGCTCAATCGTGACCGGATGTTCAAACGAAACCAGGCGGCTGATCACCGGCTTCTCCCAGATGGCGAGGCCGATGCCATGACCGTATTGCAGGGCAAAGCAGGCCTCTTCATTGGGGAAGCCGAACTCTTCGGCTTTCGGCCAGACTGTGGCGATTTCGGCGGTTGTGCGGCCGGGACGAACCAGTTCGATGGCCGCATCGAGATATTCGCGGCAACGCTTATAAGCATCGACCATGGCGTGCGATGCGTAGCCGACCGTGAAGCAGCGGTAGTAGCAGGTGCGGTATCCCATGTAGGAATGCAGAATATCGTAATAGACAGGATCGCCAGGTCGCAGCACGCGATCGGAGAAAACATGGGGATGCGGATTGCAGCGTTCGCCGGAAATCGCGTTCACGGCTTCGACATATTCCGAGCCGAGATCGTAGAGAACTTTGCTGACCAGTCCGACAGCTTCGTTTTCACGCAGTCCGGGCTTCATTGCGCGATAAAGTTCGTCGTAGGCAGCATCCACCATCATCGCCGAAGTATTCAGCAGAGAGATTTCATCTTGCGTCTTGATCACACGCGCATTCGACATCAGTTGCTGGCCGTCGACAACTTTGATGCCTTCGCGCTGCAGCGCAAACAGAACTGGCACTTCGATAATGTCGATGCCGAGCGGCTCTTTGTGCAAGCCCCGCATCTCTAGCTCGATGCGAATTTTCTTGGCGACATCTTCTGCACGGCCCATCTCCGGCGTCATGGCGCCGCGGAGCATGGAGATTCCCGGACGCGAACGTTCTCCCAGCCACGGGCAATTTAGTTGATGATGCTTCGCGGCGGAGCCGAAATCCCACAAAATCGGCTCGTCATTCTGCGGGAGCAAAGTGAAGCGGTTCGCCTTGTCCTGCGCCCAGGTGCCAATGTGCGTCGAGGTGAGATAGCGCACATTGTTCATATCGAAGCAGAGCAGCGCGCCCATCTCGGATTTCTTCAGCAGGTCTTTTGCGCGCTGCAGGCGTTCGCGGCGCAGGCGGTCAAAGTCGATGCGCTGTTCCCAATCAACCGCCATGGTTCCGTGGGTTTTTAATGCCATAGAAAACTCCTTAACCACGAAGGACGCGAAGTCACACAAAGAAAATCCAAGCGCTCCTTCGTGCAACTTCGTGAGCTTTGTGGTTCATTTGCTTTTTCGGCAAAGCCGCCTCGCTGCGTCAAAAACGGTTTGCTCGGTCGGAACGGTTACATCTTCCAGCGGCGGAGAAAACGGGATGGGCACATGCATCGCGCCCATGCGCTTCACCGGGGCATCCAAATCGTAGAATGCGCCTTCGGCAATCACCGCAGCAAGTTCGGAAGTGACGCCGTAGCGGCCGTAGCCCTCATCGAGCACAATCACGCGCGAAGTTTTCTTCGCGGAGTCAATTAAAGTTTTTTCATCCAGTGGCCAGGTAGTGCGCGGATCCACCACTTCTGCGCTGATGCCTTCTTTTTCCAACATGCTTGCCGCGCCAAGCGCGACCTGTACCATGCTGCTGGTCGCGATCAAGCTAATGTCATCGCCAGCGCGTTTTATGTCGGCCACACCTAAAGGAATCGTGTAATCGTCTTCCGGAACCGGGCCTTTCAGCTTGTACATCATTTTGTCTTCAAAGAAGACAACTGGATTCTCGTCACGGATTGCCGATTTGAGCAGACCCTTTGCGTCGTAAGGAGTCGACGGCAAAATCACTTTTAATCCCGGCACATGACTAAACCAGGCGTGCAGCGATTGCGAGTGCTGCGCCCCCGATCGCCGTGTCGCGCCCAGCGTTGTGCGCATGACCATGGGAACTTTCCAGTGCCCGCCCGACATGTAATGAACTTTCGCCGCCTGGTTAACCATCTGATCCATGGTCAAAGTTATGAAGTCGCCAAACATAATATCGACGACCGGACGCATTCCGGTCATCGCCGCGCCCACCGCCACGCCGGTGAATCCCGCTTCGGAGATCGGGGTGTCGAGCACGCGCTTGGAGCCAAACTCTTCGACTAATCCCGACAGAACCTTGAAGGGTGTACCCGCTTCAGCCACATCCTCGCCCAAAATGCAGATGCGAGAATCGCGGCGCATCTCTTCGGCTAGCGCCTCCCGCACCGCTTGCGCAAATGTAAGCTCGCGCTCAGGCATAGACGTCCTGTTCCACCTCGTCCACGTCGGGATAAGGCGCATTGATGGCAAATTTCACGGCGGCTTCCATGTGCCCGCGAACTTGCTGGGAGATTTGTTCGAGCGATGCGGCATCGGCGTCGCCCCGTTCAATCAGCCAGTGGCCGAGTAGTCCGATGGGATCGCGTTCCGTCTTCCAGAGTTGTTCTTCCTGTTTCGGACGATAGTATTCGCGGTTGATGTCGCCCACATGATGCCCGCTGTAGCGGTAGGTGTCGCATTGCAGAAACGCCGGACCTGCGCCGGAACGCGCGCGCTTGATCAGGCCGCCAGCGATTTTATTTACGGCTCGCACATCCTGCCCGTCGACCATGTCCGTCTCAATGCCGAAAGCATGGGCCCGCCCGAGAATCGTTCCCGCAGTCGTTTCCTGGAAGTGGGTGTATTCGTTGTACTGATTGTTTTCGCAAACGTAGATCACGGGCAGCTTCCACAATTGCGCCAGGTTCATCACTTCGTAGAGCGATCCCTGGCCAAGCGCGCCTTCGCCGAAAAAGCAAACCGCCACGCGATCAGTGCCCAGATTCTTCGCCGAAAAAGCCGCGCCTGTGGCGATGCCCACGCTCCCGCCCACGATCGCATTCGCTCCCAGATTGCCGGTCGCGGGATCGGCGATATGCATGGATCCGCCCTTGCCGCGGCAATAGCCGGCTTCTTTCCCCAGCAACTCGGCAAACATGCGGTCGGGCGATGCGCCCTTGGCCAGACAATGTCCATGCCCGCGATGCGTGCTGGTGATGTAATCGTCGATGCGCAAGGCCTCGCAGATTCCCACCGCAACTGCTTCCTCGCCGCTATATAAATGAGCCAGTCCTGGCATCAACGCACGCGTATAAAGTTCGTTCACCTGCTCTTCAAACAGACGGATGCTCACCATCTGCCGGTAAGCATGCAGCCACTTCTCTTTCTCACTTTCACTCGTGACCTTCTCCGCCGTGGTGTCGCGGACAGGCTCATCTTTCGAAGTGATCGCGCTCATTTCTTGGGACCACCCTTCGTGACCGGAGTCGACACGCCCGACATAGCCGCGAGCACATCGAACATGCAGGCAAAATCATATTTCGTCCATCCCAAGCCGCGCGCAGCCGTCAGAAATTCATTGCTCGCCGCGGTAGTGGGAAGCGGCACATCGAGCTGCCGGCCCAATTCCATCGCCAGAACCATATCCTTCTGCATCATGTTCACGTCGAACCAGGCTTCTTCCGGTTGCTGGAGAACGAACGGTCCACGATACTGAATCATCGGCGAAGCGATCGCGCTGTGAATCAACACATCGACCGCAGTCTCCCGCGGGATGCCGCTTTTTTCGGCGAGCAAAACCCCTTCGGAAAATGCCAACATTTGCACGGCCAGGCTCAAATTCACCGCGATCTTCATCGACAGCGCCAGACCGTTGCCGCCAACGTGCGTAACCTTGGGACCAACATCCAGCAACAACGGCTTCACCTTCTCGAACGTCTCCGGTCGGCCTCCGACCATCACGGATAGCTTGCCCTCCTGTAAGGTGATCACACTTCCCGATACCGGCGAGTCGACCATATCCGCACCCGTCTCCCTTACTCTTGCGGCGAGCGCGCGGTTTACGTTAGGGCTGATTGTGCTCATATCGATGAACACCTTGCCCGCGCTCAATCCCGCCAGCAAGCCATTGGGACCTTCAGTGACGGCGGCGGTCGCAGCCGCATTCGTGACCATTGCGAAGACGAAATCGGAAGCCGCGGCGGCCGCGCGCGGCGAATCGGCCCACTGCATACCTTTATCCAGCAGCCATTGCGCTTTCGCGCGCGTGCGATTGTATCCGGTCACGGCATGGCCTTTGCTGAGCAGGCGGTCCACCATGTTTCCGCCCATCGTTCCCAGGCCGATAAATCCTACTTTCGCCATCCGCTCGTGACCTCCAACCTTCTCAATCTTTTTTTGGAAATCCATTCATCCAGACAGGATCGTTCCTATGTGCATCATGAAATTCTTTTTGAAGCGGCCGGCCTCTGTTTCGCCGAACTCGCGTCGCTGTCGGAAACCTGGGAATCCTGGCGGACCTGTTCCAGATGTGCGCTCATCGCGCTTCGAGCCATGCTCGGATTGTGCTGCTCCATAGCTTCAAGAATGCGTTTGTGATGAACCTGGCCCCGTTGCGGTCCACCTTCCACGTTGAAAATTTTTATGCGTTGCTCGCGCAACAGGCCGACGATCGAATCGATCAAAGAGAGAATCAGTGGATTTGCTACCGCTTCCGCCAAAGCCAGATGAAAATCCAGATCGGCTTCAATGTATGCGGCCGGATTTTTCTGCGAGCGCTCCATCACCGCGAAGGCTTCGCGCATCGCCGCTAGATATTCTTCTTCAGCACGCTCGGCAGCCAGCGCTGCGATTCCCGGCTCAAGAATCAAACGCAGCTCCGCCAGATGCGTGGAACTTTCCTGTTGTCCGATCTTCACCATCAAGTCGAACGACTGGCGAGCCGCGTGGGACGTGCCGTCGGTGATGAAAGTTCCGCGGCCGGAATAAGCTTCGACTAGACCTTTTTCGCGAAGCGCTTTTACGGCTTCGCGCACGGCAGTACGGCTCACACCCAGCCGCTGCGCCAGTTCACGCTCGGCGGGAAGCTGATCGCCTGGTTTCAGCGAGCCATTGAGGACTGACTCCTCAATCTGCTGAACGATTTGTTCGTACAGACGCGAAGTCCGAACAACTTTGTACACTGGAGACTCTCCCGCACGAGCCCGCTTGGGGAAAGCGGCGGTCTGGCTACTATACCGCAGGTTCAGCGGCTGCGCAGGCGGTTTCGCGCTTTCGCTAGAGGAGAGGTGCATGTCCGGTACTTAGGTATGGTGGTATGATAGCTAGAACATTATCACCCCTTTCGCGGCGTACGCAAGCGAAATCCCGCAATCCTTAGGGCAGGCGCTCTTTCGGCCAATTTACGCTCTTTTCACATTTTACCTTTCAGGCTCCCCACGTCGGCGCTTGCGGAACAAACAAGCGAATTTACTTGACTTCGTTTTATCACCAGTGGTATGGCTGTCGGACCAGTGCCAAGGAGGATGTTTTCGATGACCTTCCCAAGCTCCGCCCTGTCCCCCGGTCACGCTACCCGAGTTAGGTGGATGGTCGTCTTCGTTCTCTCTTTCCCTTTGACAATCTTACCCGCGCTAGCTCAATCCACGAGTGGACGCATCCTGGGCACGATTACTGATCAGAGCGGCGCCGACGTTGCCGGAGCCACGGTTGTCGTCACTGACACGCAACGCGGCACCTCCCGCACCTTCACTACGGATACCTCGGGTGGCTACATTGCTCCCGATCTGGCGCCCGGCACCTACAGCATTCGTGTCGAAGCCAAGGGCTTCAAAGCAATTCAGCGGCCTGCGGTTCTCGTCGAAGTCGCCTCCGACGTTCGCTCCGACTTTATGCTCCAAACCGGCAGCGCTTCGGAAGTCATTACGGTGAGCGCAGAAGTTCCTCTACTCAACACAACTTCGGCCACGCTGGGTGGAACGTTGAGCAATAAAGAAATCAACGATCTGCCCCTGAACGGCCGCAATTATGAAAACCTGTTGCAGCTTCGCCCCGGCGTGGTGCGTTATCCCGGCGGAGGTTTTTCGACGACCAGCACCGACGGTCTGCGTGCGGAAGACAACGACTACTTCATCGACGGCCTTTTCAATAGCGAGCCCTACTCAGGCCAGGCCATCATCAACGGAGCCGGAATCGCCGGTGACTCAGCAACCATCCTGCCCATCGATTCGATTCAGGAGTTCAATGTCCAGCAAAACCCGCCGGCAGAGTACGGATGGAAACCGGGAGCAGTAGTCAACGTCGGATTGAAGTCGGGCACGAACACCTTGCACGGCAGCGCATTTGCATTCGGGCGCGACGGGGTGACCGACGCGCGTAACTACTTCAACGATTACCCGGCTGCGAAACTGCCGCGCACCCTGGAGCAGTTTGGCGTCAGCCTCGGCGGGCCTATCGTGAAAGACAAAGTATTTTTCTTTGGCGCCTACGAAGGTCAGCGCTACAACGTGGGCAACTCCTATGGCGGTGTGACCAGCCCGTTCATGCTGCACGGTACTTCAAACGGGACCTGCGCCTTCGGATTTGCCGGAGACTGCGCCGACAGCATCCCCGACGTGATCTCCGATTTGCAGTTGGGAGCCGTAAAAGTCAGCACCGCCAGCCAGAGCATCTCCGGTTGCATTGTCTCTTCCTCCGGTACGGTCTCATGCAACGGTAAAGGTTTTCCCACAAACGACACGACGAACATCGGTATCAGCAACGGATTTAATAACGTAGTGCATGTCGATAACGCAATCGGTAAAGTGGATTATCGTTTCAACGAAAACCACAGCATCAGCGGGATGTATTTTTTTGGCAACAACTCGGGCACGGTCGAAGATTTTCCTGAGTTGCAGCCGCAGTGGCTTTCTCACATTCATACGCGGGCGCAAGTTGTCGGCGGCAACTGGATCTGGACTCCGAGCGCGCAATGGGTCAATGAAGCGCGCGTAGGCTACAATCGCCTCTACCAGCCCACTTTGCCCGGCGACCTGAGCACGCCCGCTTCCGCCTACGGTTTGGATACTGGAGTAACTGGCCCGTTTACCGGGGGTCTGCCGCGCATCGGCTTCGGTGGTTACTTCACGACCCTCGGTGGATTCAAATGGCCCAAGTTCCAGGGACCTGATGCGATCACTCAGTTCGTCGATCACGTTTCCTACACCAGGGGCAAGCACGCATTGACGGTCGGTGCCGAACTTCATCACAATGACGTGACCAACGCTGCTTACGGCAATTCCCGAGGGAGCGTTAATTTTCTAGGCGGTGTGCTGACCGGCAGTTCGACGCCGCTCGAGGATTTTTTTTCCGGTTACCCCTTCAAGTCGACGGTCGAAGTGGGCAATCCTACTTTGCACCTGCACAACTGGGCCTATGCCGGATTCTTCCAGGATGACTTTCGCGCGACCCGGAATCTGACCCTCAACTTCGGCTTGCGCTACGAATACAGTTCGGTGGTGCAGGAAGAAAACAACCTGCTGGGAAACTTCGATCCGAATCTCGGCTTGGTGCAGGTCGGGCATCAAATTGGAAGTCTGTATAACCCGGACCACAGCAATTTCGGTCCTCGTTTCGGTTTTGCATGGGATGTCTTCGGAACCGGCAGAACCGTGCTCCGCGGCGGCGGCGGCCTGATCTATGAAACCGTCAACTGGCAATCGTTCATCGCTTTCAATAATGCCTTCGGTCCGGGCAGCGTTCCTACCGGCGCGGCGATTGACGCCGCAGGTCACACCTCAGGGGGAACGATTACGACCGGAAACATCACCGTAAAGAACTTCTTGACCGGCACGACGTGGGATCCCTCGAATGGTCCGCTTTACGGCGGCAGCACGGTCAATTGCTACGCCAGTCCATGTCCCGTCATGACCGTCGACCGCAACCTCACCACTCCTTATGTCGGGAACTGGACTTTGAATCTGCAGCATGCTATTACCCCGAATCTGTCTCTCGAAGTTGCCTACGTCGGCAATCACGGTTCGAATTTAACCGGGATCCGCGACATCAACCAGCCGCCCGTAGGCTCGGGATGGCCTGCTGCGGGCGTCGTGGCGTGTACTCGAGCTGCCCTGGCGTCAGGAGCGCCGTATGCTTATCCCACTCTCACCAATCCGGCTTGTCAGGATGATGCCGCCAACCTTGAGCAGACCAACGATCCTTACTACGGAAAGTTCCCCTATCTGGCGAATATCTTCCAGATGGGAAACGTTTACCGCTCGAACTACAACGGCCTGCAGGTTACGCTGAACGCGCGCAACTTTCACGGCTTGAGCATGGTCGCGGGCTACACTTACTCGCACGCGCTTGACGATGTCGGGGCGAATTGGGATTTCGGCTACGGCTCCGGCTTGCCGCAGAACGCTTCCAACCCTGCCGCCGAATACGCCAGCAGCGATTTTGATATTCGCCAGCGCCTCACGGTTTCGCTCACCTACGCAATCCCCGGACGCACGGGTCACGGACAGGCGCTCGAAGGCTGGGAGGTCAACTCCATTGTGACCATCGACACGCCGCAATTCTGGGGTCCAATGGATGAAGGAACCGACGCTTCCGGCATCGGCCCGTTGCCCGTAAGCCCGCCCGCCAACACTCCCATTCGCTGGAGCTTTTATGGAAACACTTCGGACTTTAAAGCTGGGAAGGGAACTGGTATTCCCTACTATGCGGGTAATAGTACGGCGGTTGATCCGAGCGCCGACGCCGCGTGCAATGCAAAGGCCCTCGCATTGGATGGCGGCAAGCCGGGTGCATCGACCGAGTCGCTCGCATACTACGGCTGCTACGCGAATGGAAGTTCCATCATGCTTCCGCCGCCGCTCGGACAGTTTGGCAACATGAGCCGCAATATGTTTCCCGATCGGGGATTCCGGAACATGGATTTCTCCCTGGCCAAGAATTTTCATCTTGGCGAGCGCTATCGACTTCAGTTTCGGGCAGAATTTTTCAATATTCTCAATCACCCGAATTTTGCGAATCCCTATGGCGGACAAAACGGATTCGGCCTGAACGATCCTTCGGTGCGCCCGTTCGGCTGCGGATGCGCCACGCCCGATATCGCCGCGGCCAATCCCGTCATCGGATCGGGCGGCAGCCGCGCCATGCAGTTCGCGGGGAAATTTATATTCTGATTCTTCGGCGACAAAAAATAAATTCTTCTGGCCGGACGCAGTTCCATCCGGCTTTTTTAGCGTAGACCTTTTTGGATATATACCGACACAAGGATGGGCCAGCTATTATGACCAGAGCATTACTTTTTTTCGCAGCTTCTGTCTTCGGGTTTCTTGCCTTCATGTCTTCCAGCGGATCCGGTCAAGGCGCTCCGGCTCAAAACGCGCCACGGCGAGAACGCACCATCGATGAGATCAGGGTCGAAGCCATTCATCGCGCCGAAGTGGGCCAGTATCCGCTGATCGGGTTGGATCCCGGCGATGTGAAAGAAGCGTTTGAGCACATTCACAGCAGCGACAAAGACGAATGGGCCGCAGCTTTCATGCACGTCGCGGACCGCTATTTCAATGAAGCAAAATCGCTGGAGAAGTCCGATCCGCAGAAAGCGAATGCCGATTACATCCGCGCCTGGCGACTTTATTCCTTTGGACGCTGGCCGATCCCGTCTTCTCCCGGCAAGCAGCGCTCGTATGAAAAAGCGCTGGAAGCATTTTTGGATCACGCCAAGTATTTCGATCCGCCGCTCGAAGTCGTTCACATTCCCTTCGAGGGCAAGGAAATCATCGGCTATCTGCGCTTACCGAAAAATGCAAAAGGCCCGGTGCCGCTGGTAATCGCGATCAACGGCCTGGATAGCCGCAAGGAAGATTTGACGGAAAGTTTCAGCGCGATTCTGCCGTTCGGAATCGGCTATCTCGCGGTCGATGGTCCGGGCACTGGGCAGAACCCCATCAAGGTCAGTCCCACGGCGGATCGCATGTTATCGCGGGTGATCGACTACGCCCAGTCGCGGCCGGAAGTGGATAAGAACCGCATCGCCATGCACGGCGTGAGCTGGGGCGCTTACTGGGCGACCAAGATGGCAATCGTTGAGCGGGCACGGCTGCGCGGTTGCAGCGCACAATCTCCCCCCATCGATAAATTCTTTCAGAAAGATTTTCTGATGAACTCATTGCTCGGCAATCGCGAATATTTATTCGATCAGGTTCCCGCGTTGATGAATATTCTCGAAGGCGTGCACACGCTCGATGAAATGGCTGCTTATCTTTCCAAACTGTCGCTGGTGGAAGAAGGATTACTCGGCAAGCCGATGGCGCCCATGCTCGTGATCGCCGGCGTTCTCGATACGCAGGTGCCGATCGCTGACGAGTATTTGCTGCTCAGCAAAGGTGACGTGCCCAAAGACGCCTGGATCAATCCTCGCGGCGGGCACCTTGGCCGCCAAGTCGGAGTGTGGCCCGACCCCCTCATCTTCAAGCAGGTCATCATTCCGTGGCTGGTGAAAACCCTTCAGCCTTAAGCCTCGTGACTTCGGCAGTGGGTGGACAGCAAGCGGGTCGTGTAAGAATGGTGCGCCCTGAGAGATTCGAACTCCCGACCTTCTGGTTCGTAGCCAGACGCTCTATCCAGCTGAGCTAAGGGCGCAGATTGCACTCCGGAGAGTGTCCTCGCTCAAGAATTATAGCGGAAGGGAATGTTTCGGCGAACTTGCGAGCAAAAACATTTTTCTGGCAATTGTTCCTGACCTGCTGCTGCGCGATATTTGAACTAAGGGTTTACCCCGAAGTAAATCTTTCCGGGGTCTGAGAAATTCCTACAAGGCGTTCCGCGTTAGCCGTCAATATTATGAGTGACTTAGAGAACGGCAAGCCATGTGCTTTAGGATAGGACAGACGAAGTGGCGCGCAACGGGGCGCTTCAAGAAAAACTTCGGCCAGAGGTTTTCTTGGACGCCCCTTTGCAATTCAGCCAAAACCTACCACAGCGATTCTTTCCCATCAGTTAAAGCCAACCCCGGCAGAAAAGCCTTTAAGCAGGCTCTACGCTAGCACCACCGGTTCGCGCACGTCGATTCCAGCCTGCCGCAACAGCTTTGCGACCGAATCCGCCTTCAATCGCGATGCATCGAACTCCACTCTCACGGTTCGTTGCTTGTAGTTAAATTGCACAATCCGGATGCCATAGACCTCACGCATTCCATCAATGGCGCGCAGTTCGCTCTCGCCAGGGGTTGCTCCGTAGCTGAACAGGATATCAAGGTAAGTCATGGCGTGATTCCTTTTCCGAATACCGTACCGAACATGGCAAAGTTCTTATTGTTGGAGAGCAGATTCACTGTAAATGATTCTGCCGTGGAATGCTTCGGCCTGTGACCTAGGTTCAGTCTGCGTAGTGTTAAAGTTGTACTTTAAGCTGCTTCGCCCTTGACTTGCACTCCAGCCCACTTCTCCAGCAGGCTCAGAGTAGCGGCGTAGTCGAGATCGCGATGCCCATCCTCCGTGGCCATTTCGTAAATCTCTTCCACGGTTTCAAGACCCGGCAACTTCACGCGCGCTTCTTTCGCCGCTTCCAAAGCCAAAAGAATATCTTTGTGCATCAGGCGCAGGGGAAAATTCGGAGTGAAGTCGCGGTTCAGCACAAATGGCGCTTTGTATTCCACGACCCCTGAGTGCACCATGGTGGCGCCGATAAGAGAAACCAGTTGCTGGGAGTCAACGCCCAATTTGGTTGCCAGGGTGAGCGCCTCGGCGAAGCCTTCAAAAATCATGGCGATTTGTAGGTTCATGGCCAGCTTGGTGGCTTGTCCTTTGCCGGTGTCGCCCATGCGGAAAATCTTTTTCCCCATGGCGGCAAATAGCGGGCTGAGCCGGTCAATCGCCGCCGCGTCGCCGCCAACCATGAAGATCAAAGTCCCATTGGCGGCTCCGATTTTTGAGCCGGTCATCGGAGCATCCACGTAGGCCACTCCCTTCTCCTTCACGCGCGCAGCAAATTTGACAGTCGCCGAAGGCGAAATTGTGCTCGAATCCGCGATCACCATGCCCTCGGCCAGCGATTGCTCCACGCCCTCAGGCCCGAACAATACGTGCTCTACGGCATCTGTATCTGAAACGCACATCCACACAACTTCCGCCCCTTGCGCTGCCGCAGCCGGAGTCGGAGCCACGCCCGCGCCTTCCACCAGTTTTCCCGGCGTGCGGTTCCAGACGGTAACTTCGTGGCCAGCTTTGGCCAGATTTGTGGCCATCGCGTGACCCATGATTCCCAAACCCAGAAAACCTACCCGCATTCGAGCTTCTCCTCACGTATGAAACGACCTTTTGGATTAGATATGACCGGTAGGATTGTGGTCAAGCAAAGTTCATTGAATTTACAAATGACATCCGCCGAATTTACCGCGTATGCAAGTATCTTCACATCGACAACGGATCGACTACACGATATAGTTCTCGGGATCGTGCACAGCAAACCTGCGAACTCAAATCATCCGTAAGCGCAATCCAAGGATTCTGAAATGAAGATGACATTCTGCGGTTTCGGTGAAAATAATCACTTGCCTACGCTTGCTACTATCCTGCTCGGATTCCTGGTGTTGGCTTTGCAGGCGCCCGCGCAATTGGCACGCATCAGCGTCGATAATCTGACCAACAGCGATAGCGATCACAAGACCGAAGTCGAACCAGATATCTTCGCCTGGGGCAATACGATTGTGAGCACCTTTCACGTGGCGCGCCGGCCGGGTTCGATTGGCTGGGGAAGCGGCGACATTGGATTTGCCACTTCGACCAACGGCGGAGTCACCTGGGTGAAGGGTGATCTTCCCGGCCTTACCGTCAACTACGAAGGGGGCACCTACGGAGCGGTTGCCGATCCCTCGGTTGCATACGACGCCAAACATGGCGAATGGCTGATCTCTTCTTTGCCGCTCGTGGGGCTGAATTCGGAATCGCGATATATTGGCGACGTCGCCGTGAGCCGCTCGTCCGATGGATTGCATTGGGGCAATCCCATCAACATCGATAAAACTCATCTCGATGACAAGAACTGGACGGTGTGCGACAACGCCACCAGCAGTCCTTATTATGGCAACTGCTACACAGAATGGGATCAAGCGTACGGCACGGGGGACGTTCTGCTGAGCGTTTCGAGCAATGGCGGGCAAACCTGGGATCCCGGTCTGGCTTCCTCAGATCATGCGGGCGGCCTCGGCGGTGAGCCGGTGGTTCAACCGAATGGCACGGTGATTGTGCCGTTTCAAGGCGGTGGTATCGACGTATTCAGTTCCACGAACGGAGGCACGAGCTGGGGCAAGAGCGAGGTCATTGCCAACATCGATAGCCATCTGGACGCCGGCGAAATACGGAATCCTGACCTGCCTTCGGTGGGGATCGATGGCGTAGGAAATGTCTTCGTGGTGTGGTCGGATTGCCGATTCCGCAAGAGCTGCGTTGCAAACGACATTGTCATGAGTTCGTCGAGCGACGGTAAAACCTGGAGCGCGGTGACTCGCATCCCGATCGACGCGACTACCAGCACGGTCGATCACTTTCTTCCCGCGATCGGCATCGACCCCACAACTTCGGGAAGCAGCGCCCATATGTCGATCGTTTATTACTATTACCCCGTCTCGAATTGCACCTCGAGCACCTGCGAGCTCGAAGTAGGTTTTGTTACCTCTTCCGATGGCGGTGCGACTTGGACCACGGGAGCGAAAATTGCCGGGCCAATGAAGCTGGCGTGGCTTCCCGTTTCCGACGACGGTCCCATGGTCGCTGACTATATCGGCGTCTCTTACGTCAACGGCAATGCATTTGGCGTCTTCGCGTACGCCACCGCGCCCAGCGGCAGCACGCTGGCGGAATCGATGTACACGACCAAGCAGCCGTTGCCCGCTCTCGGCAGCGCTCTGCGCTATAGCGGCGCGGGTGATAAGCCGGTCGCCGGGGCGAAATCCGATCACGCGATGCACTTCTACTACGACGACGAACAGACGAGAGAAATTCCACAGTCGCGTTGGGTGACGAATGCAGCGCGGCAGTGATGGGTGAACTGATATTGATATGACAACCCAATAGCGACCTCTTAGCTGCCGTCTCGACTCGCGCGTTGGCGCGTTGCCCAAGCGAATTGGGTTGCCGTTGATTTTTTCTAATTTACGAAAGTAATGCGAGGAACCCTCCGAATTACGTTCGCCGGCGCCCGACCTGAATTAAAATGATCTAAGCAGGTCATGGCAGTCATCCAACCTATTAGGCAGTTGGGATGATCAAGGCAACACTCCGCAATCGGGCCCTTCGTAAACGCGCCTCACAGTTCGGGCGATTGGTGCGCCACTCCGCTGTCACTCCCCGCGTCGGGGAAACCCACAAGCCGCGTTTGGTATCGAACGGGGAACTGGGCGTTACCTTCATCGGTCATTCCAGCTTTTTTTTGCAGATGGGTGGGCAAAATGTAATGATCGACCCCAACTTTGCGCGCTGGCTTTTTGTGTTGAAACGCCTGCGCCGTCCGGGGCTTCGAGTGCGCGATCTGCCGGCCATTGATCTTGTGCTGGTGACGCACGCCCATTTCGATCATCTGCACCGGCCTTCGCTACGCGCCATTGTGCACAACAATTTGCGCACGCGCGGAAAAGCGCCAGTCATCATCGTTCCGACTCATGTGACAGACCTGGTTTCCGATCTGGGTTTTTCCGAGATTATTGAGCTGGACTGGTGGAATAGCTCGCGCCATGGCAGCTTGTCTGTAACGCACGTACCATCGCGCCATTGGGGAGCTCGCATTCTTAAGGATTCGCACCGCGGCTATGGCGGTTACGTATTGCGAGCCGGCGGACATTCCGTTTATCACGCGGGCGACACGGCGTATTTTTCTGGATTTCGCGAAATCGGCCGCCGTCTTTCCCCCGAGCTGGCGCTGCTCCCGATTGGCGCCTACAATCCCTCAACTTTCCGCAACGTTCACACTGACCCAGCCGACGCTACCCGAGCTTTCCTCGATCTCAACGCCCGCTGGATGGTTCCCATGCATTACGGCAGCTTCCGCCTCTCGCACGAGCCCGTCGATGAGCCGCTGCAACTTCTCGAAAAAGAAGCCCGCGCGGCCGGAATCAAAGACCGCGTGGTTGTACTCGAAGAAGGTGTGACAAAATTCTTCTGAGCCGCTGCGGCCGGGAGTTCGGCTGCGGTTCTCGAGAAATTCCAACTCTCTCAGACGACAACGCAATCTGCGAACGGGTTCGAATTAATAAGTCGAATAAAAAGAGGAGCTAGTTTCTTTGGCTCCTCTTTTGTCTGGCATCCAGAACAAGCTGGCAGCGGGAACGGATCTACTTGATCACCAGCGTCTGCCACTTGACTGTGCTGTGGTTCGAGTTCGGATTGGCATTCACCTCGCTCGCCGTGGCCGTATCGGATATCGTGGCGTTCACTTTCGCGTTCACGTTGACCGTGACCTGGACCAATACTCCAGTTGGAGTTTTGGTTGACCAGACCGGCAATGTGCCGATATTGCAGGTGCCCGCGACGCTTCCGCACGAACTCGTAGGCGGCGTAATCGTACAGATTGGCAGCCCAAGAATGATGGCGCAGGACTCACTGGCAAACCCGGCGCTCACGAAACTGGTTCCCGTCGGTATGGGATTGGTAAGGGTAACTTCATCCGCTGTGCTGGGTCCGGTGTTTGCCACGGCGATGTAGTAGGTCATATTCGACCCCGTCGGAACCAGTAAATCTCCGATCATGGCGATATCGAGGCCGGCCGATCCCACGACTTGATAGGTCACGCTGGAAGTTGATGAGATGTTCCCGGCCTCGTCAGCCGCAACGGCGGTGAAGGTCTGAGTTCCAGTGCTCGCCGTGTTCAGCGTGATCGGAGTCGTTGTAACGGTTTGTTGGCCGCTGAAAGTCTGCGGACGGCCTTGTGCCCCGCAGGTAGCGACTCCGGAGAAAACATTCGAACTGGTGGGGTCGGTGCAGCTCACCGTGGCCGTCAGCGTCGTGTTCGGCGCGTAATAACCGCCGGGCGGATTGAGAGTGATCGACGTCACCGTTGGTTTCGTGAGGTCAACATTGAAAGGCACAGTTTTGAACAGCGCGACATTGCCCCCCGGCGTGCCCGGTTGCACATTGAGCGATGTCGGGAAAACCAGTTCTTCGAAAGCATCGCAGTCCACTGAGAAATAGTGCGCATCGTAGGCGCCTTCTACAAGTGGACTGGCTGTGCCGTTATTGTCGTAGGTAGTGATCAGCCCGCTGACACCGAACGGCTGTGGATTCTGCGTC
Organism: uncultured Acidobacteriaceae bacterium; assembly: GCA_963784095.1. Classification (GTDB taxonomy): domain Bacteria; phylum Acidobacteriota; class Terriglobia; order Terriglobales; family Acidobacteriaceae; genus Sulfotelmatobacter. Next base: position 281,589 of record CAWAQC010000006.1, on the reverse strand, counting down.
GACCAAGGAGTATTCGGGGGAACACCAATAGCTGGACACGGGGTTGTGTTGCCCAATGTCTCCTCACCCGGTAAGGGAAATGTAGTGTCCAGCACGCTGCCGTGTGGCTCCGCGCCGACAATCACGGACGCGCCCTGTGCCGCATGGAAATTATTGTTATTGGGATTAGGCGTAGCCGGTGGCGCGCTGCTAAATGCTGCGGACACACTGGTCGTATTGTTCCAGAGGGGAATCGATGGAGTGGTAGTCCACTCCGGTTCGCAGCAGAAGAAAACATAGCTTGAATTCGTCGTTGTGCCGGTTCCGCCTCCGTGCGGAGTTTGGTCTTCCAGTTCCGTCATGATGCTCTGCGGACAGACCTGCGAAGCCAATGGACCGCCCGCCGGATAGGTGCACTGTCCGCCCGGAACGACAGCGTCCGGTGCCATGGCGAGCCCCGGAGCATAACCTAGTGGAACGGTGAGAATTCCGTTCACGATTCCCGTCTGATTTTGGAGCAGGTCGAGTTCCTGTTCGAACAGGACGTTCCTGACTGTCGATTGTGGGCAATTGGCTCCCGCGGGACTGGAATTGGCGGTCGTGGTGCATTCGAGAGTGTAGATGGTGCATACGTTCTGTCCTGCGGCAATGAGGCAAGTCGCGTCGGCCATCGAGGTTCCGCCCACGATCGTGGCCCAATCCGACTGGCTGATTCCGGTATTGTTCACGAACGGATTGGTTCCCGGCTGGATGGTGAGTGTGCCAGCTCCGCTGGAGACGGCGTAGTTGAAGTCAAACTCCGAGATCATGCCGCTGGTGTTGTTGAAAGAGAAACTCTGAGTGAGGCTGCTTGGATTGTTCGGATTGATCGGAGTTCCCGCGATAGTCGGCGAGAAAGTCCAACTAAGAATGTCTTGCGTTTCCCAATCTCCGCCGGTCGCGCCGGTGAAGCCAACGTATGCCGTGCCCACGCTTGTGAGAATCGAGCTTAGATCGACCGGGACGCCATTCGGGTAGAGATTCACGCCGTCCAGGTAAACCTGAATGTTGGCGACGGGTGCCGGAGTACAAGTCGAGCAGGTGGGGGTGTAGTTGATGGTTACGCTGTGGACGTTTCCGTCGGCGAAATTTTCTGTGAGAACGGGCGCACCGATGGTGGAGTTAGGACCGCTGGTTCCCTGGCACAGATAATTATGATGCGAGGTGTTTGGTCCCGCGCCGCAGCTCTGAATTGCAACGTGCGCATCAACGCCGTTGACCGCAGCTGGATCCCAGGAATTCTCGAAGCTGTCGAATTCGATGGCCAGACTGGTCGGGATGCCCTCGCCGACGCTGGGATTAGTGTTTGAATCGTCGTCACCATATCCCAGCGCGCCTCCGCTTCCGCCGGTATAGCCGATGGCATTCAGCCCGGAATTCTGAATCATGAAGGTGATTCCGTCGGCTGGAGGGGTCGACGGGTTAGTAAATTGGAACTGAAATGTAGTGCTGAAGCCGTTGGAGATTGTCTGCGGCTCTAAATACCAGGCGGATCCGGTCTGATCTCCGACGCTGGTCGTGAGTTGCAACGAGGTGCTGGTGCCGATAGCAAGAGTGGCACTGTCATTCAGCGTTATGCAGGGGGTGGTACTGTCCGAACTAAAATCGGGCGTGTAGTTGGGCGAGGGAGGACATGGTGATCCGCCGCAGCCCAACTCGCCGTGCTCGCCATCAAGACCAGCGCGATCGCGATTGCCGCTTGCACGATTAGCCCGCGGATATGAAGACCTAATTTTTCAGTGGCATTGGCTGGCATGGCAGGGAACTCCTTACATTCTGAAATTGAACTCCGCACATTGAACGGGACGGGTTTCCTGGGGGAGGGAAACTTGCTGGGATCGAACTTCAACGCAACCTAAGCTTCAATGATCGCTCTAGAACAATACTCTGCCAAAACAAAAAGTCAAGAAAGACTTTGAATGTTGCAGGCGTTTGCGAACATGTTGCGAAGAGTTGCAGTTCACGCAAACGTCAGATCCGGGCGGCTTAATTACAATCTGGCCAGGGAGACGACCACCGAGAACTGGAAAGAATCAGCTGGCTCGCAGCCTGCTGCAAGCCAGCGTTTATCGAGCGATTCGCGACGCCTTAAGCGACGGCTTGGGTCGTTCCGCCAAGTGCGCTTGCCTCGTCGCTGTGAATATCGAATACTGCCGATAATCGCGTCAATTGCAACAAATCGTTAACCCGCTTGTTCACGCTCGCAAGTTTCAATTCACCGCCCTTGTTGCGAACTGTGGTGTGCGCCTTAACCAGCTCTCCTAATCCTGAACTGTCGATGTAATTGACGTCTGCGAGATTCAACACGATGTGCTTGTGCCCTTTATCGGCCAACTCGCCGACAATTTCACGAAGCATGACGTTGCCATCACCCAGCGTGATTCTGCCGCTGACTGTCAATACGATGAAGTCTCCCACCTGGCGTGAGCTGGTTTGCATTTTAGCCGGCGTCCGGTGGCCTTCCATACTGAGGCCCAACTGATCAAGTATGGCGCATGCCGCGGCCGCGTCCGGCTGTGACTCTGTGCGAACCACAATCAGCGAGCGTCCTTCTTTCAGCACCTCGCGAAAGAAGAGAACGTCTTCCGCACATTTGTCCTCGGAGGTAGGTTGAGTGTCGGAGCGACTGGCCGACGCCGCAACCGCAGTTCCCGCACCTGCGCCGGCCGCCCCCAGCAGGGCTGCCGCACCGAAACCAAGCGCGAACACCGTTCCGATTCCGGGAAGAAGCAGACTTGCGGCGACCACTCCAGCCGTCATTCCGGCTGCTCCGCCCATGAAACCTCCTACCGACGCACCGAATTCCTTGGCCACTGCTTTAGCTTCAGTCTCCGAACGAGTTAAGAAAACAATGGACTCTTCCGGCATCCCATTCTGCCGTAGGGCCCGTACCGCTTCTTCGGCGCGATCGCGCGAAGAAAATACTCCAATTGCAGTTTCCATGATGCTCTCCTTCTTACCTTCCCGATGTGTGACGCACTCCCCGGTGCGCGCTCCTTTGCCGCACGGCCAAAAGGCAACTCTACCCCTCGATTACGCTTCAGGCGCACAACTTTGGCGCGTATATAAAGATTTGTCAAGCAGAAAATGGCAACAAAACCCCATATTTCCTGCGTTTTCGCCGATTTTGTCGACGCCTTCCTGTGCTGCTGCCCATTTCGTCCTGCGGTATGATTTGTTGTCGCGAAATGGAGGACGAATGGCTCTAGCACTTTTGGCCCTGAAGAGAACCGGCACCCGCTCCGGGCTATATCTGAAACTCGCGGCAGTGCTGTTTGGAGCTTCGATTCTCTCTCTGGCATCCGATCAAGCGACGGGAGCGGCCATGTCTTTCCAGATTTCAACCACCGCCTTTTCCGGCAGCCAAATGATTCCGAAGAAATTTACCTGCGACGGGCCGGATGTGTCTCCACAACTCAGTTGGAAGAATGCGCCCGCGCGTTCGAAGACCTTCGCGCTGATTATGGACGATCCAGATGCACCAGCCGGAACCTGGGTGCACTGGCTTGTATACAACCTTCCTTCGGACGCGAGAGAACTGCCAGAGGGAGTGGCAAAACAGGAGCAACTTCCAGATGGAGCGCTGCAAGGACGAAATGATTTCGGCAAGATCGGCTACGGAGGTCCGTGTCCGCCGTCTGGCAAGCCCCATCGCTATTACTTCAAGTTGTATGCGCTCGATATGATGCTCGATCTGAAAGCCGGAGCCAGCAAGGCTGATGTAGAGCGGGCGATGAAAGGCCACGTGCTGGGCGAGGCTGAGCTGATAGGACGCTTTGGGCGCTGAAGATAAGTAAAGCCACAAAGGGCACCAAGGCCCAAGAAAAAGGCGGCAAAGATACCCTTAGTGTTCCTTCGTGACCTTCGTGGTAAATGGATTTAAGACACTGTCCCGCAAGGCGAATACTTGGCGAACATCCAAAATCCAGCTACAATATTCAGATGCCGTCGATTCCCGATTCGCTGTCATGGGCACACCCCCTCGTGGCGGAGTGGTTCGTCCGGCGGTTTGGCACCCCGACTGAGCCGCAGGAACAAGGCTGGCCGCACATCCTGGCCGGACGGACGACTCTGATATCCGCTCCCACCGGTTCCGGCAAAACTCTGGCGGCGTTTCTTGCCTGCATCGACCGACTGGTACGCAAGGCGCTCTCAGGCGAGCTGGCTGATCGCACCGAGGTTCTCTACGTCTCGCCGCTGAAGGCTTTGGGCAACGATATTCAGAAAAACCTCGAAGTGCCTCTGGGCGAGATTCTAGCCATGGCGGGTGAGCGCGGGCTGCTCATGCCGGAGATTCGTACTGCGGTTCGCACCGGCGACACGCTCATGCCAGAGCGCCGCGCGATGTTGAAGAGGCCGCCCCACATTCTGGTGACCACGCCGGAGTCGCTCTACATCCTGCTCACCGCCGACAAGAGCCGCGCGATTTTGCGCGATATTGAAACCGTGATCGTGGATGAAATTCATGCCGTCGCCGACGACAAACGCGGCGCGCATTTGACGTTGTCGTTGGAGCGGTTGGAGGCGCTCACGCACAAGCCTCCGGCGAGGATTGGGCTTTCAGCTACACAAAAACCGATCGAAGAAGTTGCGCATTTTCTGACGGGAGCACGCCCTGACCCGGTCATCGTCAACATCGGGCACCAGCGCAAACTCGATATGGCGGTCGAGGTTCCACCCATGCCGCTGGGTCCGGTGGCTTCGAATGAAATGTGGGATGAAGTTTACAACCGGCTCGTGACGCTCGTCGAGCAGCATCGCTCGACATTGGTCTTCGTGAATACGCGCCGCATGGCCGAGCGCGTGGCGCATCATCTGGGTGAGCGCATAGGCGAAGAGAACATCGCGGCGCACCACGGCAGCTTGTCGCGCAAGCTGCGGCTCGCGGCGGAAAAGAAGTTGAAAGAAGGCCAGGTTCGGGTTCTGGTTGCAACCGCCTCGCTCGAATTGGGAATTGATATTGGCACGGTCGATCTGGTCGTGCAGATCAATTCACCAAGATCGATTGCGGTCACGTTGCAGCGAGTCGGTCGATCGGGCCACTGGCGTGGCGCGGTTCCCAAGGGCCGATTGTTCGCAACCACTCGCGACGACCTTCTCGAATGCGCGGCTCTGGTGTGGGCGATCCGGCAGGGAGATCTGGACCAGTTGGTGATTCCAGAGGCTCCTCTGGACGTTCTGGCGCAGCAGATTGTAGCGGCCTGCGCAGCCGAAGAGTGGGATGAAGACGCGATGTTCGCGCTGGTACGGCGGGCGTATCCCTATCGCAATCTGGAGCGAGCAACTTTCGATGCAGTCCTGGAAATGCTGGCGGAAGGTATTGCGGCGCGGCGCGGTCGTTACGGCGCATACATTCACCGCGATCGCGTGAATGGCAAGCTGCGCGCGCGTCGAGGAGCGCGGCTGGCCGCGATCACCAGCGGCGGAGCGATCCCCGATAACTCTCTTTATGCGGTAGTCGCCGAGCCCGACGGCCTTGTGGTCGGCACCGTCGACGAAGATTTTGCCGTGGAGAGCAATCGCGGCGACATCATGCTGCTGGGCAACACCTCGTGGATGATTCGCCGCATAGAAACCAATAGTGGCCGCGTGCTGGTGCAGGATGCGCATGGCGCACCGCCGAGCGTGCCCTTCTGGAATGGCGAAGCTCCGGCACGGACGGAAGAACTTTCCGATCACATTGGGCTTCTCCGGCAGAAAATCGGCGAGATGTTGCCCAACACTTCGCCGGTAGGTTTTTCTGCCACTCAGCCGGAAGTCGCCGCGGCGGTTTCATGGTTGAAGCAGGAATGCGGTCTCGACGATTCCGCCGCGGAACAGGCCATCGAATACATTCTGCAGGGGCGAGCCGTTCTGGGCGCAATTCCGACCCAGACGACAGTAATCGCCGAACGCTTCTTCGATGAAGGCGGCGGAATGCAGTTGGTGATTCACGCGCCGTTTGGCGGACGCATCAACAAAGCGTGGGGACTGGCTCTGCGCAAGCGATTTTGCGTCGGATTCAATTTCGAATTGCAAGCCGCAGCCACCGACAACGGCCTGAACATCGCCCTCGCCGAGCAGCACAGTTTTCCACTCGGCGACGTCTTCAACTTTCTGAATGCGGCGACGGTGCAGCCGATTCTGGAGCAAGCCGCGCTCGATTCTCCCGTCTTCGGCACACGCTGGCGTTGGGATGCCGGCCGGGCGCTGGCGCTGTTGCGCTTTCAGAACGGAAAGAAAGTTCCGCCGCAGATTCAGCGCATGCGCTCGGACGACCTGCTGGCCTCGGTATTTCCTGATGCGACGGCATGCTTTGAAAATATCAAAGGCGAGCGCAAGATTCCGGATCATCCGCTGGTCGCTGAAGTGATGAAAGATGTGCTCACCGAAGCCATGGATCTCGAGGGATTGAAATCTGTGCTCAGCGGACTGGCAGACGGGCGCATTCGCTGCATCGCAGTCGATACGCCGGTGCCCTCGCAGTTTTCGCATGAGATTTTAAATGCGAATCCGTACGCCTACCTTGACGATGCCCCACTCGAAGAACGCCGTGCCCGCGCCGTGCAAATGCGGCGCATGTTGCCGGAGTCGGTGCTGGAAGAAGTTGGCGGACTCGATCCGGCTGCGATTGCGCAAGTGCGGCAGGAAGCATGGCCGGATGTCCGCGATGCCGATGAGTTGCATGATGTGCTGCATACGCTCGTGGCGCTGCCAGAGAGTGCCGTTGGCAATGATGCAGCGCAATGGAAATATCATCTCGAGCGATTGATGAGCGAGGGTCGAGCGGCATTGGCAATTTCGCGCGGGATAAACTATTGGGTCGCTGCTGAACGCGCCAAGACCTTTTCCGTGCTGTTTCCGGAGGCAAAATTTGAGCCGGCTTTGGCCGACGTCGAGATTGCCGTTCCTTCACGCGAAGACGCTCTATTGACGCTGGTCAGGGGATGGATGTCTCATCTGGGGCCAACAACTGCGAGTGAACTGGGAATAACTTTAGGGATACCCGGAGCCGAAATTACCGGCGCCTTGCTTCGCATGGAAGCAAGTGGAACCGTGCTGCGCGGAAACTTTGGCGGTAGCGAGCAGCTCAAGTGGGGACAGCCGCCCTCGGCTGTCCAGCCGAGTGAAGCTCTGCAAGCCGTTCCCACAGCAGCGCCCGAGATCGAATGGTGCGAGCGCAGGCTGCTCGCGCGCATTCATCGGCTGACGGTCGCGACGCTGCGCAAGCAGATCGAACCGGTAACCAAAGCGCAGTTCATGCAGTGGTTGTTGCAGTGGCAGCATGTGGCTCCGGGCACGCAGGTCACCGGCGAGCGCGGCACCCTTGAGGTCCTCCGGCAACTGCAGGGATTCGAAGTTCCCGCCAATGCCTGGGAGCGCCAGGTGCTCGCGCGTCGGGTGACCGATTACGATCCGAAATGGCTCGACCAGCTTTGCCTCACCGGTGCCGTGGGATGGGGAAGGTTGTCGCCGCATCCAGCCACCCTCGATTCGATTCATCCGGAAAATGGAGCCGGCTCCGCATCGGGCACGACCACACGTCACCGTCGAGTCATTCCGACCAGCGTCGCCCCAATCACATTTTTTGTTCGCGAAGATGCCGATTGGATGACTCCGCGTCATCCCGGCGCAGAGCTCTCAGAAAACAACGGCCTAAGTCACGGAGCACAACTCGTGCTCGATTTCTTACGCCAGCGCGGGGCGTCGTTCTTCGCCGATATTGTGCGCGGCACAAGCAAGCTCAAAGCAGAAATCGAGACCGCGCTATGGGAGCTGGTCGCCGCCGGACTGGTAACGGCCGACGGATTCGACAATCTGCGGTCGCTGATCGATCCCAAACGGCGAGCCGGGCAGGGAAGTGGCCGCGCGGCGCGCCCGCGCCACAGCGCAGGCCGATGGGCTTTGCTGCACACCGAGGAAGCGGTTGAGCGTCCGCGCGCTGTCGAGGCCGCTTGCTGGATGCTGCTGCGGCGCTACGGCATCGTGATTCGCGATGTGCTTGCGCGCGAGGCAAACCTGCCGCCCTGGCGTGAATTGCTCATGGCATTTCGCCGGCTCGAGGACCGCGGAGAAATTCGCGGCGGCCGCTTCGTCGATGGATTCCTCGGCGAACAATTTGCCCTGCCGGTCGCGGTAGAGTCCGTGCGCGCCATGCGCAAACTCGATTCGGCGCAAGGCACGGTTACGCTCTCAGCGGCCGATCCTCTGAACCTGGTCGGAATCCTGGTTCCAGGAGAGCGCGTTCCGGCAATCTCCGGCAACAGCGTCACCTATCGTGATGGAGCCGCGACCACCGTGCCGGTGGTCGCCCCAGCTGAAGCCGGCGAGGCTGCAGCCGGTTAGCCGCAAAGGGAAAAATCGGGAAGCGCACGAGTTCCACTCGTGCCGATCACAAGCGGCGCTTCAGCGCGGCGATCTCAATTCGTATTAGGCTGGCGTCAAGGTACAAGCTCAAGCCGGGTCAATGAGTGCAATGGCGATTTATCAACAGTTACGAACCTGTCGCATGATGCAAGAAGAAAGGCCGCCCAGACAGAGGGTGGCAGCCTGTTCATAATTCTGAAGACATGAAGTCTTACGGCAAAACCCGGAAAGATACGTTGCTCTTGAGCGTGCGACTGGATGTCGTCACTTCGACCGTGCCACTGGTCGCTCCGGCTGGAACCGTGGTGGCGATTTCGGAACCCGATACCACATTGAAGGTCGCCGCTGTGCCGTTGAAGGTGACGGAGGTCGAGCCTGTCAGATTGGTTCCGAGGATAATGACGGACGCCCCCACATCGCCAGAGGTCGGCCGCGTTGCCACGAACGGGCCAAGCCCTACGGACAGGCTGAACACCGTGCCTTCGTTATCGGCCCCGCCGCTGGCCGTTGTTCCATACAAGTCTCCATCAGTGGCCTGGATCAGTCCCGCGTAGGGGTAGGAGCCGTCCGCGCCGTCAAAGGTGTGCAGCTTCGTTAGAGTGCCGGCGGGGGTGATTTTGAAGACCGTGCCATCGCCGTTGGTCCCGCCGCTGAACGTTGTCCCGTAGAAGTCTCCATCAGTGGACCGGATCAGTCCGGCGCGGGGATAGGCGCCGTTAATTCCTAAGAAGATGTGCAATGTGGTTACGGTGCCTCCGGACGTGATTTTGAATACCGTGCCCTCGTTATCGGCCCCTCCGTAAGTTGTTCCATAGAAGTCTCCATCGGTGGCCTGGATCAGTCCCGCGTAGGGGGAGGAGCCGTCCGTGCCGTCAAAGCTGTGCAGCCTCGTCAGCTTGCCTGCCGGGGTAATTTCAAAGACCGTGCCTTGGTCATTGGCCCCGCTCTCTGACGTTGTGCCGTAAAAGTTCCCGTTGGCGGCTTGAATTAGCCCAGCCCAAGGGTAGGATCCGTCCGCGCAGTTAGCTTGGGAACAAAAGCTGTAGAGCGTGGTCAGCTGGCCAGTCGAAGTGGTTTTGTAAACCGTGCCATAGCCATTGGCCCCTCCTTGGGCGGTTGTCCCATAGAAGTCACCGTCGGTGGCCTGTACCAGGCCAGCGACAGGACCGTCGCCGTCAGAGCCGTCGAAGCTATCCAGCGTTGTCAGCCCGCGTGCCGGGGTGATTTTGAAGATCGTGCCTTCGTCGTTGGCCCCGCCGCCCGCGGTTGTCCCATAGAAGTCGCCGTTGGCGGCTTGCACCAGGCCAGCGTCAGGATACACGCCGTCAGGGCCATCGAAGCTATCCAGCGTTGTCAGCCCGCGTGCCGGGGTGATTTTGAAGATCGTGCCTTCGTCGTTGGCCCCGCCGCCCGCCGTTGTCCCGTAGAAGTCGCCGTTGGCGGCTTGCACCAGGCCAGCGTCAGGATACGCGCCGTCAGGGCCATCGAAGTTTACCAGAGTGGTGAAGGTCTGCGCAGGCAAGACAATCGATGTCGCGGCACAGAGCAAAAAGACAGCGTAGGCTTTTCCCCATCCATTTAATTTTGCCATTGATCCTCCACGACGTTAGATCAAAAATCGCGCGGCGAAAACTCATGGGAGACGGAGGCCGCTCTGATCAGCTCTCGCTGCAAGGGAGCGTGCAGCAAATCGAGGTGCCAAAATTATCCTTCGTGGGCGCGCGAGCTGTCAAGCCTCGGCTGATAATGGTAGTGGCTGAATTTGGGTCAAATTCAGCCACTACCCTGATAATTGACGAAAACAGGCGACTACACCCATTGACCGCGGCTGAAAGGAACTTCCATCTTGAGCAAACCGCGCGCGATTCGCTTCGCAAATCGGAGCGCACTCCGACCCCTCTTCGATGATTGCGCCAATAAAAACAAACGGGACGGATTGCGCCGCCCCGGCTGAAAGTCAAAAGCAGCGGGCGAGGGCGCCCGCTCCACAACAAGCTACGTCCCCTCGCTCCACCCAGCCAGATACTCTTCCTGCTCAGGCGTGAGCTTGTCGATTTTGATGCTCATCGACTCCAGCTTCAGCTTGGCCACGCGCTTATCGAGCTCATCGGGAACTTTGTACACGCGCTTCTCCATCGTCTTAAAGTTCTTCACCATGTTCTCGACCGAGAGCGCCTGGTCGGCAAAGCTCATATCCATCACCGACGCAGGATGCCCCTCCGCCGCCGCTAGATTAATCAGCCGGCCTTCGCCCAACAAATTGATCTTGCGCCCGTCTTTCAACGAATATTCGTCGACGAACGTGCGCGTGGTGCGCTTCGACGATGACATTTTTTCGAGCGCCGGTATGTCGATCTCCACGTTGAAGTGGCCGGAGTTCGAAATGATCGCGCCATCTTTCATCAGATCGAAATGCTCTTTAGTCAGCACGCTCTTGTTGCCGGTGACCGTGCAGAACACGTCGCCAAGCTTTGCCGCATCGTGCATCGACATCACGCGGAAGCCATCCATCACCGCTTCCAGGGCCTTCGTCGGGTCGACTTCCGTCACAATCACTTCCGCACCCGCCCCGCGCGCGCGGCTAGCCAGCCCGCGTCCGCACCAGCCGTAGCCGGCGACCACAAACTTCGATCCCGCCAGCAGGAAATTCGTCGCGCGGATAATGCCGTCAATCGTCGACTGCCCAGTGCCATAGCGGTTGTCAAAAAGATGCTTCGTGTCCGCGTCATTCACCGCAATAATCGGATAGCGCAACACGCCTTCCTTCGCCATCGCGCGCAGACGAATCACGCCGGTCGTCGTCTCTTCCGTTCCGCCAATCACGCCTTCGAGCACATCAGTCCGCTTGGTGTGAAGAATCGTGACCAGATCGGCGCCATCGTCCATCGTGATGTGCGGCTTGTGGTCGATGGCCGCCATAATGTGCTGATAATACGTATCGTTGTCTTCGCCTTTGATCGCAAACACCGCGATGCTTTGGTCTCGCACCAGGCTCGCCGCCACATCGTCCTGCGTCGAGAGCGGATTCGAAGCGCACAACACCACATCGGCGCCGCCGTCGCGCAGGCAAATCGCCAGATTTGCCGTCTCTGCGGTAACGTGCAGGCAAGCTGAAATGCGAATGCCCTTGAGCGGCTGATTCTTAATAAATTCTTTTCGAATAATCTGCAGAACCTTCATCGACTGGTTCGCCCACTCGATGCGCTTCTTGCCCAGTTCCGCCAGTTCCATATTCTTTACGTCGCAATTGATTGCTGCTGTTGACATACGTCTCCTCCGGCGCCTTTTATTCAGAAATCCAGCTTAGAATGTTTTGTTGTTTGCGAAGAATAGTTGAATACGAGTGCAGTTTCAGAATACACGATTCAGCCCTCAGATCGAACATCCAAAATACTCCTTAGGGAATAGGACTTTTGTCCATCGCCGGGGCGAACATTCAGTAAGCTGCATCACGAGTTATGCATTCGCCGCGCAGAGCGACCTCTGCACAGGATGACAAGTGAAACAGGGAATCCCACTTCCCGCTGCCTTTTGCGAGAAGTGGGATTCCGCACGCTCCAATACGTCGCCATCCTCCGCCGACGACAAAGCGTAATTCGAGCAAGTGCGGTTGCCGCCCAGCCCGCTTAGTTGACCGTGAACTCGGTCGAACTCGTGACGCTCCCGCCATGGGTCATGACCCTGATCCTTCCGCTCGTAGCTCCCGTGGGAACGGTCGCATTGATCTCGCTGTCAGAAACCACTGTAAAGGTGGCAGATTTCCCGTTGAACGCGACCTTCGAAGTCTGCAGCAGGCCCGTCCCGCTGATCGTCACCACGGTCCCGACGGATCCGCTCGACGGCGAGAATGAAAGCATCGTCGGAGTCACATCAAATGTCCGCGAACTGGTCAGCGTAGTCGAGCCGGTCGTTACCGTGACCGCTCCAGTCAGGGCGCCCGCGGGTACCGTGGCACTCAGAAAGCCAGTGCTTCCCGGCGTCACCGCTGTTGCCTGCGTGCCCCCAAACTTCACCACCGAGCGGGCATTGAATCCCTGCCCGAAGATGCCGATCCTTGCGCCTTCTTTGCCGGAAGTGGCCTCCAGACTGGCAAAGGGAGCTGCGCCGATGTTGAGGCTGTACAGGACGCCGCAGCCGGCCCCTTGGCACACGCTTGTGTTGCCCCAGTGGCCGGTAAAGCCATAGAGATTGCCGTTGGTGTGCTGCATCACCGGGGTACTCGGAGTGATGCCGTCGGTGCAGCCCGTTTCCTGGCAAAACTCGTGAACAATCGTGAACGTACCGGTGGTCGACATACTGAAAATCCATCCCGGTTGAGAACCGTTTCCTTGTTCTATTAAACCGTAGAAATTACCATCCGTGGCCTGCATCAGGCTGCTGTTCACCGGGGGATAGGTGGTGGGAAAATCGTAGAGCACGGTGTAGGCGCCGCTGTTGGTGAGTTTGAAGAAGACGCCGTTGTTATCCGCTCCGCCGAAATGGGTCACGCCATAGAGGTTCCCATCACTGGCCAGGGTTAATCCATTCTCGAGATCATTCCCGTCGGGTCCAGCGAAGTTGTGCAGCACGGTGTAGGTGCCGCCGGTTGTAATTCTGAAAAGGACGCCGTCGTTGTTAGTGCCTCCGAATCTGGTCCCGCCATAGAGGTTTCCGTCGCTGCCTACCACCAGGGGCGCAACTGGAACGTTGCCGGTCGCGTCGGAGAAGGTATAGACGAGGGCGACGGTTCCGCTCGGCGTGATCGAGTAGATGGTTCCCGGGCCGCCGCTGGGAACTTCGGAGGCAGGTCCATACGCAGTCGATCCTCTCTCCTTGGCCCCGATTCTGTCGCCGTCCTCCCCTTTGCGAACGTTCGCGGAGATGCCAACAGCGACTACCTCAGCGACGGCATCACTGAATCATTGATCGGCAGCCTCGCCCATCTGCCTCAACTGAAAGTGAGGTCGCGCGACTCGGTTTTTCGCTTCAAGGGAAAAGACATTGACGTTCAGACTGTCGGCAACAACCTAGGCGTGTCGGTGCTGGTGAGCGGTCGTGTGATGGTGCAGCGCGATGCCATCGAAATCAGTGCCGAGCTTACCAAGGTTCGCGACAACACCGAAATCTGGGGACACCGCTACACCGGCAAGCGAGCCGATATCATTTTCTTGCAGCAACAAATGGCGGGTGACATCGCGGGAGAGTTACGCTCCACACTTACTCCCGCTGACCGACAGCGAGTTCAGAACCAGGGCACACAGGATGCCGCTGCTTACGCCCTCTATCTAAAAGGCCGGTACGCTTGGAACCACCGGACGCTCGGCGAGTTGCAGAAGGCTATTTCGTATTTCAATCAGGCCATCGAAAAAGATCCCGAATATGCTCTGGCGTATTCCGGCCTGGCCGATGTCTATTCGGTGCTGCCGAACTACGGCGGCAATCAAAATGAAACCTTTCCGAAGTCGAACGCAGCCGCCCGCAAGGCCTTGGAGCTAGACCCGACCCTGGCTCATCCTCATGCCGTGCTGGGCAGCAATGAAATGCAGTACGACTGGGATTTTGCGGGAGGAGAGGCTGAATTCAAGAAGTCTTTCCAACTCGATCCCAACGATGCCACCGCGCATCAGTGGTACGCCGACGACATCGGCATGATTGGTGGAAGAGAGCAGGAAGCCCTGGCGGAAATCAATCTGGCCCATGAACTCGATCCGCAGTCGCTGGTCATCACCAGGGTGGCCGGAGGTATTCGCGTCTGGGCGCAGCAATACGATGAAGCCATCGCAATTTGCAAGAACTTGGCGATGGAGAACCCGACATTCGCTATCGCGCACGATTGCCTGGCCTACGCCTATTGGGGTAAGCGCATGTATCCGCAAGTCGTGGAAGAGTGGAAGATCTTTGGCGAGCTCTCCGGCTACCACGTCTATGGGGAATTATGCGACTACATGGAACAAGGATTTCGTTCCGAGGGGTGGAGGGGCGCTCTCGCCAAAGCCGTTGAATTCCGCCAAACCGAACGTAAGACTGGCTATTGCTCGGCTTCGATTATTGCCAGCTACTACGCCGACCTTGGCGACAAAGAACAGGCTTTTTATTGGCTCAACGTTGCCTATCGGGAACACGATTGGCTGCTGATCGGGTTGAACACCTTCTTCCAATTCGATCCCATCCGTTCCGACCCCAGGTTCGCCGAACTGGTGCGCAAAGTCGGCCTCCCGCACCAAAATTCCGAAACCAAGTCATTTTCGTCCGATACACACGCAAAACAAAACGGGGCGGCCAAGACCGCCCCGCCATCGAAAACAACTAACTCTTACTTCCGCGCTCCCGCTGTCTCGCGCGCTCCCGCTGTCTCGCGCACTCCCGCGTCGCTCGCCAGCTTCGCCGCCTTATCGGTCGCTTCCCAAGTGAAGTCCGGATCATTGCGTCCAAAATGCCCGTAAGCGGCAGTCTTCTTATAAATAGGACGCCGCAAATCCAAAGACTCGATAATTCCCCGCGGCGTTAACTTAAAGTTTGCGCGAATCAAATCCGGAATAGTCGTGGGATTAACTTTCTCCGTCCCAAAAGTATCGACGCGCACGCTAACCGGATCAGCCACGCCGATCGCATAAGCAAGCTGCACTTCGCACCGATCGGCGAGTTTCGCCGCTACAATATTCTTGGCAATGTGTCGCGCCATGTAAGCCGCTGAACGGTCAACCTTCGTCGGATCTTTTCCGCTGAACGCTCCTCCGCCGTGACGCCCCATGCCACCGTAAGTATCGACAATAATCTTTCGGCCGGTGAGCCCGGTATCGCCCATGGGCCCGCCAATCACAAACCGTCCCGTCGGATTGATGTGATACTTCGTATCTTCATCCAGCAGATGCGCCGGAATCACCGCCTGAATCACATGCTTCAAAATCCCCGAGCGCAACTCGTCATTGCTGACCGTCTCGGCATGTTGCGTGGAGATCACCACGGCATCCACACGCTTCACTTTGCCGTTCTCATCATATTCAACTGTGACCTGGGATTTTCCATCGGGGCGAAGGTAGGGAAGCGTTCCATTCTTTCTCACCTGCGAGAGCCGCATGGTGAGCTTGTGCGCCAGAGAAATCGGAGTCGGCATCAACTCTTCCGTCTCATCACAAGCATATCCAAACATCATTCCTTGGTCGCCGGCGCCGCCGGTGTCGACCCCCATGGCGATGTCGCCGGACTGCTTGTTGATGCTGGAGACGACCGCGCAGGTGTTGCAATCGAAGCCGTGGAGAGCATTGTCGTAGCCGATCGATTGGACGGTGCCGCGGACTACCTGCTGGAAGTCGACATAGGCTTTGGTGGTGATTTCTCCGGCGATTACTACTAAGCCCGTCGCGGTGAGGGTTTCGCAGGCTACGCGGCTATAGGGGTCCTCGGCCAGGCAGGCGTCGAGAATGGCGTCGGAAATCTGGTCGGCGATCTTATCGGGATGGCCTTCGGTTACGGATTCGGAGGTGAATAGAATGCGGTTCTTTGTGGCTGAGATTGCGGCCAAGATTGTCTCTCCTTAGAAGTGCTGGCACTCTTAATGTCTTTCTGCGGCGACGGTGGGTGCTAGGGACGCGGTCGCGATGGTCACAGGGGCTGCAAACAAAAATCATACTACTGCAGCGTGGTCCGATCAATACAGACCCTGCAGAGGTAGTCTCCTAAACAATTCACCACGAAGGCCACCAAGGAACACAAAGGTTATTCCTTCCCGCTGCCTCAGTGGCTTTTTGGTTGGATTAGGACGCCCATTCCATGGAGACAATTGTCAGGGTAAATCCCACGGTTCGGCGGCGGCAACTGTTGCGTGGCATAGCTGCAAATTCCGGGATCCAGTGGGCGAATTTGGCGGTTAATTGGGCATCCGGCTTTTCCTTGTAAGGCCATCAGGTCTTTCCTGTATTGCAAAGGGCGAAACGGATCTGCAGAGTACGAGCGGGCGGATGACCTCCTGCGGAGTAGATTAAGTCACGAAACGCCATGCTAAGTAGGGCAATAACTTACGTGACGCACAAAGCCTAAAAAAGCTAGCAATTCGGTTGCCATTCCCGCGCCCGGAATGAAACCTTTCGGACAGTAATCTCATCCAATCACTGAAGAAAGCTTGCTTGCCCGACCGCTTCAGGGCATACTATCAGCCGTCATGGATGGTCCTGCGAATTTGACGTTATCTCCATCGGTCCTCATTCGGATCGAAGGCAATATTGATTGGATGTGGCGTAAGGGCAGTGGAGGCAATTACGTTGCGATCTGTGAGCCACTGAAACTCACGCTTCAAGCGCGGAGTTATTCAGAACTGATGGAGGACATCTCCAGCAGTCTCGATGCTCTGCTGAAAGAGCTTATCGAAACCCAAGATTTTGATCGGTTCATGCACGATCAAGGGTGGCATTTGTCTGCGCCTATTCCAGCGCGTCCCGAGGACATGCGGTTTGATGTGCCGTTTTCCATTATGCCCATAGTGGCGGGGACGAATGGTTCACAGAGCAGCATTTATCAATAAGCTTCACGAACTCCGATACACCTACAAAAAGCAGCAGTTGCGCACCCAGCTTTGGAGAAAGCGCGGCGGTACTCACGTCATATTCCTGCCGTCGTGCGATCTCCTGGAAGATGATTGGGTGACAGGTGCGCTACGGCAAGCTGGCATTCCCAATTCCGAAATTAAATCTTTCATAGCCTCAGCAAAAAGCTAGCGTTTATCTCCCGCAGGTACAATTATGATATGGGGGATGATCCTGTATTCACGGCTACTACCACTGGCGAGATCGGTCTAGAGCAAGCCACAGACGCATTCGCCGAACAGATCAGAAAAGAAGCGAACGTTCCGCGCAAGCTCAGACGCATAGCAGCTCGTTCTTGCAAGTGGGATATGCCACGCAGCTTTGTGGGCTACCACATAGATGCGACTGTTCAAGCCTTGGGCAACGCGAGAAAATGGATTCTGAGATCGGAGGCTGGAGGGTCCGATTTTTACATTGTGAAATATCCGTCGGACAGATGGGGAGAGATCGAGACATATACAGAACTCCTCATCAATCAGCTCGGATCCACTTGCGATTTTGATATGGCCCACAGCGGCATAGCCAAGTTGGACGGGCAAATGGTATTTGTTACGCGCTCTTTTTTGAAGCCGGATGAGCATTTAATCCATGGCAGCTTTCTGATTGAGGAGCATTGGCACGCAAAAGGAGAACTCGATAGCATCCATCGGAGCAAAGAACAAGAATTTTACAGCGTCGATTTTGTCCTCAACACGATTGAAGAATACTGCGGGGAGGACGGTCAGGCGGTGATTGAGAAATTTGTCGAGATGTTGGTGTTTGATGCGCTAGTCGGCTCCAACGACAGGCATCCACAGAACTGGGGTGTCATCCGCGCTAGTAAGACTCAGGGCGGTTACCGCCTTGCCCCCATTTTCGATACAGCGCGAGCATTGCTTTGGAACACATCTGATGCTAAGCTCGCTGCATTCCAGAAGGACGAACGATTGTTACGCAACCATATCGCTCGTGCGAAACCCATCGTAGGACCAGACCGTGCGTTCCTGAAAGCAAAAGGAACCGCGTCATGCAACCATTTTGAATTTCTGGCGAACCTTTTTGCCCTGTTGCCGCATCTGAAGGTTACGGCGGTTACGAAAGTACCGTCCGATTTTGATCGGATCGCTGCTAGCCTTATCCAACGCAGCTTCCCGTTTAGGGGAGCATTCAACCGCCTACGGAGGGAAACCATACTGAAGTTGCTTTCCCTTCGTGCCGATGAACTATTACGGACCCTACAGAAGGGAGGGACCACATGCTGAAGACAGTAAAACAACTGCTGTACCGATACGATTCTCCCCCACCGACACTAAAGATACTTTTCAACGGCGACCAGATCGCGGAATTAAAGCGGGAAGAAAACCGCTACACATTTCGCTATTTGAGAGCCTTCTACAACTTGGGCTTGCAGCCTCTGCCGGGTCTCGATCCCCTCAAGGGCCCGTTTGAGAGCGCGGAGTTGTTCTCGTATTTCCGCGAGCGGCTACCGGACACGCGAAGGCCAGATGTAAAGCGCCTGATGCAGCAGTTTCGCATCCCTGAGAACAACAGCCTGTTGCTGCTAGCAACGCTGGGCAAACACGCAGTCACTGACCCGTTTGAATTTCAATTGTCGGCTGCCGCATGACCGTCAAAACAAAACCTGCGGAGCGCATTTCGCAAGCCGAGTTCGTGGAAGGCGATAAGGCGCTCCGCAATTTCACTGAGACTATGAAGGGACTTTTCCGCGTTCGCAAGGCTGAAATTCAAGATTCGTCAAAATCCACTCCTCGCACAAGAAACAAGAAGGTCGGAAGTTAACGCTTCCGGCCTCCGCGACCCTGCCGCTGCTTTTCCTTTTCAGTTAACGTTCTCAGGACTATTAATCTGGCCCGTTAGTTCCTTCCACGTTAGGCGACGACCAGCAACGTTCCCCATTACCGACTGAAAACGATCTGCGTCGTCCTGCTCCTTGCGGTTGTTGTACCGGAAGCTTTGTTCATCGAGGTAACGGTAGAGATGAAAAGGTTCCACGCTAACATACGTTCCTGAAATGCTCCGCTTGAGCAGAGACCAGAAGTTCTCAAGGCCGTTCGTATGCACGCGACGATTCACGTATTCAACGGCGTGGTCAACGACTTGGTGCGCGTAATCGCCTGCCAGTCCTTCATACGAAAGCAGTGCATCAGTATAGAGCGCGGACCCAGCTTCGACGTGTTTCTTAACCTCAGCCCGTAATACTGTCTTGCGGCGACTGCCCACAACCACCGTCCGTACTTCGCCGCCGCGTTCCAAGATTCCCATGACTGCGGTTTTATCTTTTCCACCTGTGCCGGTGATTCGACGCTCACGTTTGTCAACGTGCATGTTCCGGGCCTTGCCGCCGATAAATGTTTCGTCGGCCTCGATCTCACCAGAGAGTTTACTAAAAGACCCTGATCTCATCGCAGCCCGAACGCGGTGCATCATGAACCACGCGGACTTTTGAGTGATGCCCAGATCGCGTGCGACTTCGTAGCTGCTGATTCCGTTCTTGCAATTGCAGATCAGCCATACCGCGGTCATCCACTTGTCCATGCCGAGAGGCGAATCCTCAAAAATCGTTCCGACTTTGATCGTGAATTGTTTCTTGCAGCCCTTGCAGAACCACATGCGCCGCGTGGACAGGAAGGAGTGTTCGTCATGGCCGCAACGTGGGCAAGTGACGCGGCCATCGGGCCATCGCAGTTTCATTGCAAACGCCAGCGCCCGGTCAAGATCGGAAAAATATACAATGGCTTCCTGAAGCGTTTTGGGCATCTTGGGTGCTTGGCTTTCCATGCACTCTATTGTGCGTCAAATACCTTTGTGTGTCAAGTAATTTGTTGCCCTAAGTAGGGTCAAGTCCCGAACCGAGGAATGAACCGCCCTTCATCCACATCTATCCTTCGGCCCCTTGACCGCCTAAGACCGTCCTTCTCGTATCCTCTTGTCGCGATCCCGCTCTTTGTTCGGGTTTCGTAATAAATCTGGCCAGGAACTGCTTTCTTCTTCATCTGTGCTAATTTCGGAAGAAGGGGATATGGGACGCTGGTAGCATAGGGCTGCGCTACTCTCGCACCAAGTTCAAGAAAGACCCTCTCAACCTGCAACCTTGCACTGCCCCTTCCCGAAAGGAGAACCCATGCGTGATCCGAAAAACAATTTTGCGATGCATGGCAGTGAGCGCGCGCCGATGGCCGGGGCGCGAGAGATCGGCCCAGCCGATCCCACGGAGATGGTGGATGTAACCATCAGGCTGCGATCGAAGGCCGCGAAGGAGCCGATTGCGGATCCCGAGCAGTACAAGAAGCCGGTCCGGGAACGCAAGGTTTTCAGCCGCAAAGAATTCGAGCAGCAGCATGGGGCCGATGCTCAGAGTATGGCGCGAGTGGAAGCGTTTGCCCGCGAGCACAAATTGCTGGTGAAAGAAAAAAACGCAGCGCGGCGGACGATAGTGCTCGTCGGCAGCGTGGCGGCGATGAATGAGGCGTTTGGAGTGCAACTGAAAATGTACGAGCATCCGGGCGGCAAGTATCGCGGACGCACGGGACCGGTGCACTTGCCGGCGGAGCTGCGGGAGGATGTGGAAGGGGTGTTTGGGCTGGATAATCGTCCGCAGGCGAAGCCGCATTTTCGTAGGCGGCAGGGACGAGGCGGAGTCCGTGCCGCAGCGGTGAGTTTGTCTTACACGCCGGTGCAGGTTGCGGAGTTTTACGATTATCCCGCCGGAGTAGACGGAACGGGAGAGTGCATCGCGCTGATCGAGTTAGGCGGCGGTTATACGGCTGCGGATCTGAATACGTACTGGAGGCAGCTTAAGTTGGCGAAGACGCCAACCGTTTCTGCGGTCTCGGTGGGCGGAGCGAGCAACAGTCCGACGGGAAATCCGAATGGGCCCGACGGGGAAGTCATGCTGGATATTGAAGTGACGGGAGCCATTGCCCCAGGAGCAAAGATCGTGGCTTATTTCGCGGAGAACACCGACGCTGGTTTTCTGAACGCGATCACCACCGCGGCGCACGACTCGACCAATAATCCCTCGATTATTTCGATCAGTTGGGGAGGGGCGGAATCTACGTGGACCGGGCAGGCAATGACGTCGATGGATGAAGCGTTTCAAGCCGCCGTGGCGATGGGAGTTACCGTGACGGTTGCCGCGGGCGACGACGGCTCGACTGACGGCGTGAGCGATGGGCTCAATCACGTGGATTTTCCGGCATCGAGCCCGAATGTGCTGGCCTGTGGAGGAACCCAGCTGGTGGCTTCCGGCGCCGAAATTACCAGCGAAGTTGCGTGGAACGAATTGGCCAATAGCGAAGGCGCGACTGGAGGCGGAGTCAGCGACGTGTTCCCCCTGCCCAGTTGGCAGAATGTTGCGGGAGTGCCACCTTCGGCGAATCCGGGACACAAGGTGGGAAGAGGAGTTCCGGATGTGGCGGGCGATGCTGATCCCGCAACGGGTTATGTTACTCGCGTCGACGGCCAAGCGGATGTAATTGGCGGCACCAGTGCGGTTGCGCCGTTATGGGCCGGATTGGTGGCGCTGATCAACCAGAGTGTCGGAAAGCCGGTGGGATTTATCAACGCGATGCTTTATCAACAGGGCGACGCTACCGGAGATTTCAACGATATTATTTCGGGCAACAACGGAGCATATTCGGCGGGACCGGGATGGGACGCCTGTACGGGCTTTGGATCGCCAATCGGAAGCAAGATTGCGGGAATTTTCTCGGGCGGAGCGGAGGCGCTGAAAACTGGCACTTAATACGATCGAGAGGGTCGCGTCCTGAATCGTTCACCACTAAGGGCACGAAGTAGCACGAAGGTTAGGACAGCAATGGCTGGATGCGATTAATTGTTGCCGGAGAGCTGTGAGTTCCGGGATGCTTTCATTCCCGAAGCATCGAAAATGTAAGTTTTAACTTCGCCATCTTTCCCTTGAGCCGGGATATCTTTGCTATTGAGAAGGAAGCTCACTCCAGCGGCATTACCAGCCTTTACCACGATCTCACTACTGGCGCGAATCGACTTTTCTGCGGGGGCAATTAGAGTTTCCTCGGCGACTGCTTTTCCGTCGGCTGTAATCGAAACCCAGGTAGTCTTCTCGGCCCGAATCAATAAGGTAAAGGCGGAGGGGGTTGTAACGGCGATGGATCTTGGGGTAACCGAACTCAGTGCGCCGAGAGGCTCTCTTGTAATTCCAGAGTTTTTTTCGCGTCTGGCTGCGGCTAGTTTCTCCGGTGTCGCTTCAGCCCCGTGGTTCTTGGAGAGTGTCCTCAGGGCTGTCGGTTCCAACGACGGCGAAGCGATGGCAGTCTGACTGGGAGCAACAGGCGCGGAAGCTTCCAAGTGCTGCGACTGAAGCGTGTGCCTGTGACGGTGCACATTCCAGAAGGCTAGCCCGGCGCAGATCACCAATAAGCTTGCCGCTAAAACACTCCAGGGAACGAGATTTGAGGCTTCTCCCGGTTTTTCTTCACCGAATGAGCCTGTGGAAAAAATCGATGGTCGGGACTCGGAACCATGGTCGTCATTCTGCTTGCCATGAACTGCGCTCAGAAGATCGGCCGCCGGTCGATTTTCGATCTGCCAGGGTTCTTGGTTGGAGTGGTCTTTTTGATGACCTTCTTTTTGACGAGCTTCATTTCGACGTTCTTCAATCCTCCGCTCTTCGTTTCTTCGCTCGTCATTCCTTCGATCGTGGCCGAGACGCCGATCATCCGCGCCGGGATTCTCAGCGGCAGCGATCATGCCGGTTTGAGCCACAGGTCCGGTGTCCTCGTCACCCAGCTTTTCGTGAGCATGAGGACGAAGGGATTCCGTCATCGTGGGGGCTTGACCGGCCCGAAGATCGGGAAGGATTTTCTGTGACTGTATCTGACTCTCGCTGAGAGCCGCAAGATAGTCGCTGATGGCTTGTTCTTCGTCGAGGCCAACCTGCCGCGCATAAGCCCGTACGAAGCCTTTGTTGAAGACCCCGCCGGGAAGTTGCTCGAACTTTTGTTCCTCCAGCGCCCGCAACATGCGCATACTGATTTTGGTGGTGCTCGAAATAGCTTCGAGCGTGATGCCACGCTGCTCACGCTGCTTGCGCAGTTTTTCACCAAACGCTTCCAAGGACAGCTCCGGCGGACGGGGCTCCGGTCCGCAACAAGACCTAGTAATCATAGGCGAAGGCGGGAACAGATGCCAGAATTGACCAGCAATCGGAAGTACCCGCACTCGAGTACTTTGCAGCCGCTGAAGAATTTGCGTTCCGATAATTACGCCGTGAGCTGTGGCTGCGGCAGCTTCTGGCCGATTTAGTCACTGAGAATTTTTCTCGAGCGCCACCGTGAACTGCCCATTGCAGGTCTTGGCGGTGTCGTCGAAGGCAGAACCGGTCCGATCGCCTTTAGAAGCCTGGAAAAATAATCCTTGTTTGGTTTTGTCGGGCAAGCCGGTGAAGCGGGCTTTGCCGTTGCTGTTGGTGCCGACCTGGAGATCGAGCTTGTGGAACATGCCATAGGAGATGTGGACTTTGATGGTTGCATCGTAGACGGGATTGCCGGTGTTATCGGTGATGGTGAAGTCGGCGGTGCAGGAGCCGATGCCGCCGTCGATAACTGGAACCGCGTTAGCTTCGGCCTTCTGAGCGGCCGTATTTCCACCTTGAGCCTGGGCGGCGATCAAAGATAGAGCAACTAGGGCGAGCACGGAAGACAGGAACTTGATTTTTTCGGCCATGCTTATAACTTAACACCTCACTTTGGCCGGATGAAGCAAGAAAGTCGGACTGCGTAGTCACCGGTTACACAACCGAAGACCTAATCAGAACGTAATTTGAAAAATGCGGCCCGCGCGGAAGGCCCATCCTCATGCGAATGCACCTCCGATTTGACACGGAGGCAACGTGGCGGTCGCTCCCGCGCCGGGTTATGGTGAACATCCCCTTGGCTTTACAGGTACTGGTTACCAACGTTTATTGCCTGAGCATCGGTAGGAACCATATAATTTTTGGAATCAGTGCGTTGCAAGGGTCACTCCGTCCACCAAGCAATTCAAAGGAAGAAGGCATGTTCGAGGCTACGGGCACTCAATTGACGCGCCAAAGCCAGGAATTAACCATCTTTCACGATGTGGCCAAGGCGCTCACGTCGTCGCTGGACCTCGACTCCATTCTGCAGACCATCATGGAAAAGATGGCGGAATATTTCCGTCCGGACACGTGGTCTCTGCTGATGGTGGATGAGCAGCGCGACGAATTGTATTTCGCGATTGCTGTGGGCGAGGCGGCGGAGGCGCTGAAAAATATCCGGCTAAAATTGGGCGAGGGAATTGCTGGCTGGGTTGCGAAGCACGGCGAACAGGTGGTTTCCAGCAACGTCCAGGGCGATCCGCGATTTGCCAAGCACGTGGATGACATTACCCAGTGGCAAACGCGATCGGTGATTTGCATTCCGCTGCGCTCGCGGCTGCGCGTGCTTGGGGTTATTCAACTCGTGAATGTGGATATGGCGCAGTTCAACGAGCCGGAGCTTTTCTTTCTGCAATCGATTTGCGATTATGCGGCGATTGCCATCGAGAATGCCAAATGGGTCGAAAAAATCCAGGAACTCACGATCACCGACGACTGCACCGGGCTCTACAACGCGAGGCACTTGTATAAGACGCTGGACACGGAGGTTTACCGGTCCTCGCGGTTTGGATATGAATTCAGCGTGCTGTTCATCGATCTTGATCACTTCAAGTCTGTCAACGACACCCACGGGCATTTGATCGGCAGCAAACTGCTGGCCGAAATTGGATATCTGGTGAAAGCGCAGCTGAGATTGATTGACTTTGCGTTTCGTTATGGTGGGGATGAGTTTGTGGTATTGCTGCCGCAGACTGGAAAAGATCAGGCGCTGGTAGTGGCGAAGCGGTTGCGCGACGGATTGCGCGCCAGCCAGTTCTGCCAGGATGCGGGATTGAATCTGAATGTGCGGGCTTCGATTGGGCTGGCCACTTATCCGCATGATGCGCGCGATGCGCACGACATTATTCGTCAGGCCGACGAGATGATGTATCTGGTGAAAAACACTACGCGGGACAATATTGGGATTGCGCAGCGCGGAGTGATGAAGTAGGAGTTAGGGGTCAGCGGTCAGTGGCCAGTCTACGGCCTCTAGCTCTGCAGCCTTGGTGTACGTCTTCTCAGATCCTTTCGAGATTTATTCCTGCCAACTTCAGGCAATCGAACTTCACGGCAGGTTGAAATTGCGATTTGCTCAGAACTTCACGGCGACCGGCTCGCGGTCGGCGGCATCGGTTTCGAAGAACTGGCGCTGCTGGAAGCCCAAACTGGCGGCGAACATGTTGGTGGGAAACGATTGGATTCTGGTATTGAGGTCCCGTACCACTGCGTTGTAGTAGCGGCGCGAATTCTGAATGGCGTCTTCTGTTTGGCTCAACGAGTCTTGCAGTTGGGTAAATTCTTCGGAGGCCTTCAACTCAGGATAATTCTCCGCGACGGCGAACAAACTCTTCAGCGCTCCGGTGAGCTGATTTTCGGCAATGGCTTTGCCTTCCGGCGTGGTCGCCTGCATTGCCTGTGAGCGGTATTTGGCGACGTCTTCGAAGGTGGTTTTTTCGTGGGTGGCGTAGCCCTTCACCGTTTCGACGAGATTTGGGATCAAATCGTGACGCCGCTTCAGCTGTACATCGATATCGGACCACGCCGAATCGCAACGTACGCGGAGTTGCACGAGGCTGTTGTACATCCCGATGAGAACCACGACGACGATCACCAGGATTACTAGAACGATAATGCCGACCATGAACCTCTCCTAAGTTGGCCGAAGCTTGCCCGCGAAATCAATGGAACGTTAGCACAGGACGTTAGCATAGTAAGAACGCTGGCGCAAACTGCAAGGTGCGGCTAAAAGCGGCCGGCGTTGTCCCGCCTCATGCAATTCCGAGCCGGGCGAACATGCGATCCAGAATCCCATCCCGGCATTCAGCAGATTGCCGGGATGGCGAGGTCTTCGAGCCCTGCTTCGTGCAAAGTTAATTGTGAAATTGCCGTTCAAGCTGCTGATTTTGTCTTGGCAGTTGCAGCTTCCCGCCGGGTTCCGGTCTTTGCCAGGAACTGCAAAAGCGCATGGTTGACTTCATCGGTGTGAGTCCAAGCCACGTTGTGAGGGCCGTCTTTGATCACGACGAGTTCGGCGCCTTTGACTAACTTCGCTGTGCGCTGTCCGGAAGCCGTGAACGGTACAATGCGGTCGGCGTCTCCTTGAATGACGAGCGTAGGGATATCGATCTTAGCCACATCGCCGCGGAAATCCTCATGCCATGTTGGTATGCATGCCAAGCTTGCCGTGGGTGACGCGGTTGCGGCAACGTTCCAGCTTGCCTGCAGGACCTGCTCGCTGACGCGTTTTCCGAGATACACGTTGGTGTTGTAGAAGTTCTTGAAAAATTCGGTGAAAAAGGCGTAACGATCGGCAGATACGGCCTTCTCGATTCCTTCGAATACCGCAGCGTCGACGCCTTCGGCATTGTCGGCGGTCTTCAGAAGAAACGGAGGCACGCCGCTGATGATCACAGCCTTGCTTACACCTCTGGATCCGTATTTCCCGATGTAGCGAGCGACCTCACCTCCGCCCATCGAGAAGCCGACCAGGGCAAAATCGCGGAGCTTGAGATGACTGATGACTTTGTGCAGGTCTTCAGCGAAGGTGTCGTAATTGTAGCCGCTGGTTGGCTGGTCAGACTTGCCGAATCCGCGGCGATCGTAAGCAATCACACGGTAGCCGGCAGCGAGCAGCGCGGGAAGCTGTTTTTCCCATGACGAACTGCTGAGGGGATATCCGTGAATGAGAACGACTGGGTTCCCCGATCCGTGATCCTCATAGTAAAGGTTGATGGGAGCGGAATTTTCTTTTCCGACTTCAATGTAGGGCATAGTGCCTCCTCGACTAGGTTAAAAAGCTAAGGTTGTTGGAAGGTGAGCTTACTTTCAGGTAGATGGTTGAAATCGCCATTGGGATTCAGCTAGGCACAACCGCTTTCGCAGAAGCATAAAGACCGGGCGCACTCGGAAAATCAGCGACCCTTTGCCCCTGTTAAACTCAAAGGTTTGGGAGGTTCAGTTTGCAAGCAGCTTATATTCTCTCGGCGGTTCGAACGCCGATCGGAAAATTCGGCGGATCGTTAGCATCACTCACAGCGGCCGATATGGGCGTCGTAGCGGCGAAAGCCGCGATCGAGCGCGCCGGAATTCAGCCGGAGCAAGTCGAAGAAACCATCTTCGGCAACGCGCGGCAGGCTGGTGGTGGGCCGAATCCGGCGCGGCAGATTTCCATTCGCAGCGGCGTGCCGCAGGAGGTTCCGGCGTTCACGGTGAACAAGGCTTGCGCTTCCGGGATGAAGGCGATTGCACTCGCGTACCAAGCGATTCTGCTGGGCGAATCGAGTTGCGTTCTGGCGGGCGGGACGGAATCGATGTCTCGGCTGCCTTATTATCTGGAGGCGCGCTGGGGATTTCGGCTGGGTAATCAGGAACTGGTCGACGGTATGTATCGCGATGGATTCTTTTGCCCCATGGCGAAAATGGTAATGGGAGAAACCGCGGAAATCCTGGCCGAGCAGTACAAGATTTCTCGCGACGAGCAGGATGAATACGCGTTGCTGTCGCAAAGCCGCGCTGCCCGTGCGGTTGCAGCGGGACGATTCAACGACGAAATGGTTCCGGTGACCATAGAAGGGAAAAAAGGCAGCAGTGTTTTTAGCCGTGACGAACATCTATTTCCAGATGCGAGCATGGAAAAGCTCGGCAAGCTGACTCCCGTGTTCTCGAAATCCGGAACTGTCACGGCGGGAAATTCTTCAGGAATTACTGATGGCGCGGCGGCGGTGGTGGTGGCGAGCGAGCATTTCGTGAAGCAGAACAACTTGAAACCGCTGGCACGAATCGTGGCGGTGAGTTCGGCGGGAGTTGATCCGCGCACAATGGGGATTGGGCCGGTCCCGGCTCTGCAAAAGTTGGATCAAAAACACAATTTGCGGCTACATGAATTCGGATTGATCGAACTGAACGAAGCTTTCGCCGCGCAAGTGCTGGCCTGCGACCGCGAATTGAACTTCAACCGTGACCGGCTCAATGTGAATGGCGGAGCGATTGCGCTGGGCCATCCGATCGGCTGCACCGGCACGCGAATCGTGGTTACGCTGCTGCACGAGATGATGAAGCGCAACACCAAGCGGGGAGTCGCCACGCTCTGCGTAAGCGGCGGCATGGGGATGGCGATGGCGCTAGAGAATGTTGTCTAAGGCCTGCCGACGCGGTCTCCCGCTCGACGTTTCTGCAGCGCTTTTCGATGGTGAGACCAAAAGTTTGCTGATGCAAGCTTATCAAGGTCCGATATCCGAACGAATCCGATAAAGGGCGCTATACTTTCTTCAGCAGCGGAGCCTCCAATGCCACTTTCTGCGATCATTGTCGATGATGAGCAACTTGCACGCGATGAGCTGGCCTATCTGGTAAAGAACTCCGACGATGTGAATATCGTCGCGCAAGGCAAGAACGGGCTTGAAGCCATCAATCTGATTAAGGAGCACAATCCCGACCTGCTTTTTCTCGACGTACAAATGCCGGGGCTCGACGGCTTCGGCGTGATCAAACGCCTGCTCGATAAGAAAATCCGTTTGCCCAAGATCGTCTTCGCCACAGCTTTTGATCAATACGCGGTGAAGGCGTTCGAAGTGAATGCGGTCGATTATCTTCTGAAGCCCTTCGACAAGAAGCGCGTTTCACAGGCGCTGCAGAAGGCGCGCACGCAGCAGGAAGCCGGCGAACTGCCGGCGGAAAAAATCGACAATCTGGTGCGCATGCTGCAGGCGCCGAAGACGCAGGCGTCAAAGATTCTGATCAAAGCCGTGGGCCGGATGTTTCTGGTGGACCAGAAAGATATTTGCTATGCCTCGATTGAAGACGGAGTAATTACCGTAATTACGGCCGGAGGGTCCGGCATGGAAGGTCATTCGAACTGCCGCACGCTGGAAGAACTGCTGGATAGTCTTGATCCGGGAATGTTCTGGCGCGCCCACCGCTCGTATGTGGTGAACATTAACCGCATTCGCGAAGTGGTGCCGTGGTTCAAGAGCTCGTACCAGTTGCGCATGGATGATAAGAAGCAGAGCGAGATTCCCGTCAGCCGCGCGCAGACCAAGCGGCTGCGGGAATTGTTCGGGTTGTAGGTTTGCTCCTGCGGTGCAGCCCTTGCTTGTGCACATCTTGTGCACTTCCGGGCTTGCGTGGATGCTTCGCGCGGGCGAATATGTCAATAGAAAGTCCATAAATCCAAAGACAAGCCCCATGCCCACGGCTGCCAAGCCCTCCTGCGAATCTGAAATTTCTGCTTCTGCTGCGAAACTGCGCTTGCTCAAGCGCCTGCGATGCACGCTGCGCTTCGAGAAGAAAGCCTGGGCGACCGGCGCGGTCATGGTCGCAGGCGTGGATGAGGTTGGGCGCGGATCGCTCTTTGGGCCGGTGGTCGCGGCGGCGGTGATTCTCGATCGCGGATACCGGATTCGAGGGTTGAGAGATTCGAAGCTCTTACTGCCCGAGCGCCGCGAGTTGCTGGCTCCGCGCATTCGGGAACATGCCATTGCTTGGGCTGTGGCGGCGGTCGATGCCGCCCGCATCGATCAGATCAATATTTACCATGCGTCGCGGCTGGCCATGCGCGAGGCGGTGCTACGGCTGCAGCCTGCGGCCGATCACCTGCTGATCGATGCCCTGCGCCTGGATTGCGAATTGCCACAGCGGGCGATTATCCATGGAGACGCGCTCTCGGCTTCTATTGCGGCGGCTTCGATCCTCGCAAAGGTTGAACGCGACCGCATGATCTGCGAGTGGGATACGGTTTTCCCGGAGTATGGACTGGCTTCGCACAAGGGCTACAGCACGCCTCAGCATATAGCGGCATTGCGGCAGCATGGCCCCTCGCCGCTCCACCGTCAGTCGTTCGCGCCGGTTTGGAATAATCCGGGGCAGGAGCAGGTTTTGGAGTTCGAATAACAGCACCATTCCGTTCTGTAGAATTTCCGGCAGTGTCTTGAATGCGTTCACCACGAAGGTCACGAAGGAACACAAAGGCTATGCTTGCAGCTTTCTTCGTGAGCCTTGGTGCCCTTTGTGGTGATTTAGGACTACTTGCTCAATACACATAAATATGAAATAGTTACACATTGTCGAGGCGGGGGTACTAATGCGGACAAATATAGATATTGACGATACCTTAATGCGCCGGGCTATGCGGAGCAGCGGCGCCCGCACGAAAAAAGCAGCAGTAGAAGCTGGGTTGCGTTTATTAGCGGAAACTCACGCGCAGGGATCAATCCGACGACTCCAGGGCAAGATCCACTGGGAAGGCAACCTCGGTGAGTCGCGTCTGGGTCGGTTTCAGCCAGAGTAGTAATGATCATCGTCGACACGACGGTATGGGTTGATTATCTCCGGGGCATTGAAAATTCCGAAGCCGTTTGGCTTGATCGAAACCTTCAACGGCAACGTCTCGCTCTTACTGACGTGATCTTGTGCGAGGTACTGCAAGGCGTCAAGGATCAAGCCGAGTTTGAGCGCGTACGAGCGAATCTTTTGAGATTCCACATTTTTTCGAATAGCGGAATCGAACTCGCAATCGCCGCCGCCCAAAACTACCGTGATTTACGCGGGCAAGGGTACACGATTCGCCGGACGGTCGACTGCCTCATCGCAACCTTCTGCCTGCTAAACGGGCATGAACTATTGCATCGGGACCGCGATTTCGATCCCTTCGAAACCGTGCTTGGCTTGAAGGTTGTACGGCCATCGGTTTGAACATTACTTCAAGTTTGACACTTGGCCACTTCCCAGTTCCCCAATCCTCGGTTCCCATTTACAATGCAACCTGCCCCGTAAACGCCGGCACCTTATTTGCGGCCGGCACATCAAATAACCGATAGGGAAGCGGATGGCAACGATAAAAACCGACCCCAAGCTGTCGATTCCAGGCAGCCGAAAGTCCCGCAACTACGAGGGTTTGACTCGCGAGCAACTGATCGAGCTCTACCGCATTATGTACACCTCCCGGCGCATCGACGACCGGGAGATTCTGCTTAAGCGTCAGCAAAAAATCTTCTTCCAGATGTCGGGAGCCGGGCATGAGGCGATTGGCGCCGCTGCCGGCATGATGCTCAAAGCGGGCTACGACTGGTTCTATCCTTATTATCGTGATCGGTCCTTGTGCCTTGCCCTGGGCGCAAAGCCGGTGGAGATGTTTCTGCAGGGCGTGGGAGCGGCCGATGACCCTAGTTCTGGCGGCCGGCAGATGCCTTCGCACTGGGGATACAAGCGGCTGAATATTGTGACCCAGTCTTCGCCGACGGGATCGCAAATTTTGCAGGCTGTGGGATGTGCCGAGGCAGGGCGATACTTTGCACACAATCCAAAAGCGGCGGAGGTTCCTTCAATTGCTTCGCCGGACAGCCGAGGGCGGCTGTCCCCACATGAATTAACCGGAAACACCAAGGATGGGACACCTGGCTCGCCTGATTACCGTCAGTTCAAAGACGTAACTTTCCATGGCGATGAAATCACATACGTCTCTCTGGGCGACGGCACCACCAGCGAAGGCGAATTTTGGGAGGCGCTGAACGCTGCGGCGCTCAACAAGCTGCCGGTGATTTTTTGTGTGCAGGATAATGGCTACGCCATTTCTGTTCCGGTGGAAGTGCAGACTGCCGGTGGAAGCATTTCGCGGCTGGTCTCGGGATTTCCGAATTTCCATTTTGAGGAAGTGGATGGCACCGATCCGGTGGCGAGTTGTGCTGCATTCCAACGCGCAGTGCAATATTGCCGCGGGGGTCATGGGCCGGCTTTTGTGCATGCGCATGTGATTCGTCCTTATTCGCATTCGCTTTCGGATGATGAGCGTTTGTACCGGCCGGATTCCGAGCGTGAGCGCGATGCGGGACGAGATCCGGTTTCGCGCACGCAGATGTTTCTGTTGCGCGAGGGAATTTTAGATACCAAGGGCATCAACGAACTCGAAAAGAAAGTTGAAGAAGAGCTGCAGGCCGCCGTGGATGAGGCTTTGGCGGCGCTGCCTCCTGCGCCCGAGAGCGTAACCCGGTTTGTGTATTCGCCGGACCTCGATCCGACTTCCGCCGTGTTCGACACGCAGGCTCTGGCTGCACCCGATTCAGCCGATGGCGAGAAGGCTGCGCCTAAGACCATGGCTGATTTGATCAATGCCACACTGCGCGACGAGATGAAGCGCGATGAGCGCATCGTAATTTTTGGCGAAGATGTTGCCGATTGCAGCCGCGAAGAATATTTGAAGCAGAAGCTGGTGAAAGGCAAGGGCGGGGTTTTCAAACTGACCTTCGGCCTGCAGTATGAATTTGGGCCGGAGCGGGTGTTCAATTCGCCGCTGGCTGAGGCGGCAATCGTTGGCCGTGCAACTGGCATGGCTACGCGCGGGTTGAAGCCGGTGGTCGAGATTCAGTTTTTCGATTACATATGGCCCGCGATGATGCAAATTCGCGACGAGCTCTCCGTGATTCGCTGGCGCTCGAACAATGTGTTCTCCTGTCCACTCGTAATTCGGGTCGCCATCGGCGGTTATCTCACCGGCGGAGCCATTTACCACTCGCAATGCGGCGAGAGCATGTTCACTCATATTCCAGGGTTGCGCGTGGTGTTTCCATCCAACGCTCTCGATGCCGCGGGCTTGTTGCGCACGGCCATTCGCTGCGACGATCCTGTGCTCTTTTTGGAGCACAAGCGGCTCTATCGCGAGACCTACGGCCGGGGCGCTTATCCCGGGCCCGATTACATGATTCCATTCGGCAAGGCGAAGATTGTTCAGCCCGGCACTGACCTGACCGTGATCACCTACGGCGCGGTTGTTCCGCGCGCATTGCAGGCCGCGCAGAAACTCGAGCGCGAGCACGGGGTCAAAGTCGAGTTAATCGACCTCCGCTGCCTGAATCCCTTTGACTGGGATACGATTGCCGCCTCGGTGGAGAAAACCAATCGCGCTCTGGTGGCTTACGAAGACACCTTGAGCTGGGGATATGGGGCTGAGATTGCCGCTCGCATTGCCGATCAACTATTCGATCGGCTGGATGCTCCGGTGCGCCGCGTAGCGGCTGCCGACACCTTCGTGGCTTACCAGCCGATTCTCGAAGACGCCATCCTGCCGCAAGCCAACGATTTGTTCCGGGCAATGAAAGAGCTCGCGGAATACTGACAATCGGTAGAGTCCTGTACGCCCACCTTTTATCTTGCTAGAGTCTTATGGCTCGATTGACCGCTGTTTTCCGCAGCGCCTAGGATTCAATTGCCATTTTCAAAGGAGTGCGATGCCGCTTCGTCCCCGCGCTCGAACCCGCAGTCTGGCCGAAAGCGCCGGCCTAACGTTGATCTTCTTACTCGCTGGCCTGTCCTCGCTTGCAGCGCAGACAGCCGTCACCACCTACCACAATAACAACTACCGCACGGGCTGGAATTCCACCGAGAGCGTGCTGACGCCGGCCAATGTGAATACTTCGCAGTTCGGATTATTGCGTCTGGTGTCTTTGGATGACGAAGTCGACGCCGAGCCGCTGCTCGTTCCGGGAGTGACGATTACCGCTGGAGGTCACAAGAATAAATATGACGTCCTATATATCGTAACCGGCAACAACACGGTGTATGCGATCGACGCTACCGGAGGCGCCATATTGCTTAGCCAAAATCTTGGCTCGCCGGTGCCGAATCCTTTGGGCTGTCTCAACAATGGGCCAAACGTCGGTATTACCTCGACACCGGTGATCGACATCTCCAGTAATACATTATATCTAATCGCCTATGTTGAAGAGGCCAGTGGGCCTGACTACTACCTGCACGCGCTGGATATCGGCAGCCTGACGGACAAAGTTTCGCCCGTTCTTATCACTGCGTCGCATACGCTTACGAACGGAAGCAGCTATGTCTTCAACGCAAAATATCAGCGGCAACGTCCAGCGCTGCTGGAGGCGAATGGCAATATTTATGCGGGATTCGGCAGCTTCTGCGATTATTCCGCCAATGTCTCTCGGGGTTGGCTGCTGGGATGGAATGCGGCGACTCTTGCGCCGCTGGATGCGAACCAACTCTTCGATATGCAAGCAACCGATCCTGACACTTTCTTTCTTTCCTCCATTTGGATGTCAGGTTACGGGCTAGCAGCCGACGATTCCGGAAACATCGTTTTTGTGACCGGAAATTCCGACTACTCCGGCACCACCTATGACGGCGCAACCGACCTTCAGGAAAGCGTGATCGAAGTATCTCCCGATTTAACCACCGTGGTCGACATGTTCACCCCATCGGATTGGGCCAGCCTGGATGAGAGCGATGGAGATTTTGGAGCAGGCGGAGCCATGATCCTGCCCGACCAGACCGGATCACTCCCGCATTTGGCAGTGGCAGCAGGTAA
The DNA here is from genome assembly GCA_963784095.1 of uncultured Acidobacteriaceae bacterium. Taxonomy (GTDB): domain Bacteria; phylum Acidobacteriota; class Terriglobia; order Terriglobales; family Acidobacteriaceae; genus Sulfotelmatobacter. The sequence continues at coordinate 247,217 of CAWAQC010000006.1, read as the reverse complement.
AGCGGGCACGATGTTCTTTATGAATGAAGACAATCTCGGAGGCTATTCGCCGACGGAGAACAATGTGCTGGGCAGCTATAGCATTGGCGGCTGTTGGTGCGGGGAATCGTATTTTGTGGATCCTTCTGACGGAGATGGCCGGGTGGTTTCGAGCGGAGGCAAACGCGCCGAGGTCTGGAAGCTGACAACTTTGCCCACTCCCAAGCTGACTCTGGCCAAAGAGTCGCCCGAATTACATACGGGACAGAATGGCGGATTCTTTACTGCCGTATCGTCGAATGGCGATGCCAATCCCATTGTCTGGGCGGTTTCGCGCCCTGTTTATAAGACGAATGGCGCCGTATATCTCTATGCCTTCAACCCAGAGTCGAGCGGCAAGACCCTGACTGCGCTGTTCAGCGCCGTTGGCGGCTACTGGCCCAATATTAACGGCGACTCGAATCTGGTTCCTCTGGTGGCGAATGGGAAAGTCTACGTAGCCAGCTACCAGGAACTGCGGATTTTTGGGCTCAAGTGACAGACGAATCGAAGTAGCAGCGGATTCGAGGTTACGAACGCTTTTCCGCGGCCCAGTTCCTTAACCCAGGTTCTATGACCCTGGTTCCATTGCTCCTCCTCGCGCGCAATGCTAGCCTGCGAAGAGTGGCTGGCTTTTACCCTAATTCCTTGAATACAACCGAACCCCATGGTGTGGCTGCCTGGCTGCGTTCCGCTTCGGGAGAAGTGTGGGTGAAGTTTCTGTTCGCGCTCCTGGGATTGGGCCTGGCCTTCGGCGCCGCACTGCTGTCGACCGTAGCAGGCGAGAACGGGAACCTGTGGGCGTCGGTGATTCTGGCATCTCTGGCGCTGTTGATGGCTGCCTTTGTCGGGCTCGTCAGCGTTCCATATTTGGCGCGGCGCGTAGCGCTCGAACGTTTGCGCGAAAGTTTGCGCTACGAAGTCACCAAGGCAGGGGTGATTTATGTGCTGGCGACTTTGGTGATTGGGATTGCCGCCCTGAACACGGGAAACAATCTGCTGTACATCGTGGTCGCGGCGATGCTGGCTGCAATCCTGGTTTCGGGAGTGGCTTCGGCGATGGTACTGCGCCGGCTGGAACTCGAGATCAGGCTTCCCGAGCATGTTTTTGCCGAGCGGTCAGTGATGGCTCGTGTCGTAGTAAAAAATCCCCGGCGATTCCTGCCCGCGTTTTCGATCCGCGTGGTGCCGGCAAGCAACGAAAGAAAAAAAACGGTTCGGAAACAATGGCATTGGGAGCCAACCACCTTTGCCTTTCCGCTGAACCGGCCGGCAGAGCGGCAATGGGTCCGCATGCGGGATTGGAAGGTGAAGCGCATTGCGCCGCCTTCGCCGACCCCCGGCATCTTCGAAGGCATGTTTTATTTTCCCTACCTGCCCGCGAAAGCCGAGTTGCAAGCTGACGTGCAGTTGCGTTTTCCACGGCGGGGATGTTACCGGGAATCGAGTTTCAGCCTGGCGACACAATTTCCGTTCGCCTTCTTAACCAAAATGCGGGATGTCGAGCTGGAACGGCAGATCATCGTTTACCCTCCAGTCGATCCAACCGAAGAGGTGGTTGAGATTTTGCCAGCGCTGCGTGGCGAATGGGAAAGCTTCGTGCATGGGCGCGGCTCGGACTTGTACCGCATCCGCGAGTACATGCCGGAGGATTCGGCGCGCCATGTGGATTGGAAGGCTACGGCGAAATCAGGATCGCTGAAGGTGCGCGAGTTCACGCGCGAGGATGAGCGCAAGCTGTGCATTATTTTCGATAATCCCGCCGCCGGTATGATTTCAGAACCGGCCTACGAACGGGCGGTGAATTTGGCGGCCTCGGTTGCCTGGCAATTTTCCTCCCAGAACGCTGAAGTTTCATTCCTGATTGCTGGCCGCGGCGCAGTTAGCGAGGTGCACGAGTTTCTGGCGCAGCTGGCGGTGATTTCTCCGGAACTAGAGACGCGAAGTGCAATCGACGATCTAACGGCAGGGACTTCGGCGCAATTCAACATCGTCATTACAGCGCGAGAACGAGAGCGCTCAACCGAAGTATTGAGCTCGTGTTATTTCATATTAGTAAGAGACTAGTTAGTAAGAGACTAGCGCACGAGTGTGACAGCCCAGAGTAAGAGTATGTCTTCAGGTCTTTAGTTCTTATGGCTTTTTCCCGAAATGATGCGTTCCGAGAGTTTTTATTCTCTGTAACCCACTTTATTGCTTTCCAGGCATCTGTTTTCCGCATATACTCGCGCCCCGGCATAAGTTTTAAAAGCCGCGGAGGATCAGGTGCGAATCTGCGAGTTAATCAAATCTCAGGAGACTTATTGCGCGGAACTGGGTCAAACTGTGCTCGAAACCGTGCGAGCCATGGTGGAGCGCGATATAGGGGCTGTGCCGGTGATGCACAACGGCGAGTTAGTGGGGATTTTTTCGGAGAGGGACCTAATGAAACGCGTAGTCTCCCAGGGTTGCGACCCTGGGCGCACCTGCATGGCGGAAGTCATGACGCCGGAGCCGGTAACTATCGGAATCAATGAGAATTTGGAACAATGCATGGCGGTCATGCGCCGCTACGGCTTCCGCCATTTGCCCGTCTGCCATGAAGGGCAACTGGTCGGTGTTGTCTCTCTGCGGGATATTCTCTTGCACGACGGGGCAGAAAAAGACGATGAAATCCGCATGATGCGTGCCTACATGTACTCGGTCCCGGATGCATAAGCAATCAAATGAGGGCGGACTATTTTATCGATCAGAATTCGATTGGGGATAAAAACCCTAGGAACTTAGGCCTGATATGGCACAAAAGTAACGTTACTTTAGATTACTACTGTACATTGAACACTTGGGGGAAAAGGTTTAGCTTCTCTTAATTGCCGCCAAAGTATTCCGTGGAATCGGTTTGACGGCTGCTGACGCGGAAGGCGTAAGAGAAGACCCCTCATGACCGAGAAATCCCGAATTCTCTACTACGCTCTCTGGGTCATGCATCCCATTTTTCAGACGGCAATCGCAGTGATTATGCTGCGCCGCGGGCAATACCGCCAATTCAAGTATTTCTTCGCCTACATCGTCGCCCAGATTATTACGTTTGCGGTGGTATTTCCGGCTTCGTTCCTTAGCTATTCCACGGGATTCTACGCCTCCTGGGTGAGTACGGCCATCAGCGTGGCTTTAGGGTTCCAAGTAATCCATGAGGCTTTCCTCGACGTTTTTCGCCCCTTTCATACCTTGCGAGATCTGGGTTCGGTGCTGTTCAAGTGGGCTGGGCTGGTCATGCTTTTGGTCGCCGGCGTAGTTTCGGTTTCCACTGGCTCAATGGATAGCGCGCCCTGGATGCAAGCCATCACCACCGCGCAGCGTTGCGTGCGCATTATTCAGGTGGGAATGGTTCTTTTCCTCCTGTTCTTTGCCCGCTATCTGGGCGTGACCCGGCGGCAACGCAGTTTCGGCATTGCTCTGGGTTTCGGATCCTTCGCCTTCGTGGAGCTGCTGCTGGTCGCGAGTTGGACCGGCGATCACATGGGAAATTTGGTTGTCAGCCTGATCAACATGAGTGCTTATAACGGCGCATTGCTGGTGTGGCTGGGCTACATGTTGGCAAAGAGTCCGGCGCGCGATGCCGGATCAATTCTTTTGCGGCCGCAGCGGTGGGAGCAGACCATTTCCGACATTCATCACCCGTCTTCACCCGACTCGTTGATTCCGATGTTCGAAGGCATGGTGGATCGGGCATTATCGCGCACTCATGCCGCGCCGACATCCTCTGTGGAGGAGCCAGTCGCTCCTCGATCTCCCGCGCTTCCCGTGCGCGGCTAGATTTGACCTTGCGACGACGGCTAGAAATCTTCGGCTAATCAGGCCGTCTATTCTTCAACAGCCGTGGAATTTCGGATTTCGTAAATTGCGGGTGGTGTTCCCTCATCTTCGTTCTACGCAGAGGTCGCTCCCATACAATCAGTGTAAATTGTTGATTTGTATCGTACTTCGGTGCGCGAAGCGCAGGGCGCAGGGCGAATTCTATTCGTTCAACCGTACAGAACTTGCGGAACTGAAGGATGGGCTTGACTCCTGCCGTATAATGCTCGTCCGCGTCACAGTTCCCATTTTGGGGAATCCCAGTCGCGGTAGGAGAAGAACACTCATGAAGCAAGCGCTCAGGATTTCTGTCCTGGTGTTTGGACTAGTGGGCACATATGTCGTAGCCGCCGTTCCGCAGGTCCCCACCCCGGACGGAGGCCCGATTTTCTTGTGCCCACCTCAACAACAACTTCAAGGCAAATGCTCTAACGTGGTTGCTCTGCCGTCGCTGAGCTAGCATTTGAGCCTTTTTCCACGGTGGCCGCAAGGTCACTAAAGTAACATGGCGTAACTTGGGCCGAACCCTAGGGCTCGCAATATTTGGGCTGACGGACTTTCATAGATAACCGTCAGCCTTATTTTTTGGCTTGGATCTAGGGCGACCGTTTCAGTGCGGATTCCAGTGCTACCCGCAACTCGCTTGGGGAGATTATCGGGGGCTGGCAAGTCGAAACAGAACAGAGCACGGCGAAAGACTTCCCGGAGTGCAGCAGCGGCAAGTTGGGCAGAGTTGCGGCCAGCGCCGGGGGAAGATTTGCCGGAACCACCTGACTCGCTGGCAAGCGTAATGCGCTCTTATTGACGCCGAAGGCAGAGTTTGCAATGGCGGTCAATTCGTTGGCCTGGCTTTCCGATTCCTCCGCGGCAATCACGACGATCTGCAGCGGACTATTCAGAAAATGTAAGACCGCAGTTCCGTAGGTGGCGGCAAAAATTCCCAACTGTCCGGCGACACCGGCAAAAGCTTCCAGCGTTTGCTCGGCTTTCTCGCGATACTCCTCATCGCCGGTGAGGTGATGAAAACGCAGCAGCGCGATCGCAGCCATCGAATTCCCCGCCGGAGTGGGCGAGTCCTGTAGCGGTTTGCGGCGCGTGGAAAGCACACCAAAGCGATTGTCGTCGGAAGACGGCTCGGCGTCAAAGAACCCTCCCGAAGTGGCGTCAAAAAAACGGGCAATCATGGAGTCGCCGACCGCGCGCGCAAATTTGAAATAACTGAAATCGGCGGTCGCTTCGTAGGCATCGAGGCAGGCGATCGCCGTTGCTGCGTAGTCATCCAGCATTCCTGGAATTTCCCGATGCTCGGCTTTCGGATCGGAATATGCCACCACGTGCAGTAGCGCGCCGGTCTTTGATTTGGCCTCCGATTTCCAGGCTTCCGACAAAATCCGATCGAGTGATTTCAGCCCGAACTTCCTGGCCTCTTCCAAACCAAGAACCGTGCCAGCCTCGAGATATGCCGAAACGAACATGCTGTTCCATGCCACGTAAACCGTCTTGTCGACATATGGCGTCGGGCGCTGCAAGCGGGCTGCGTACATTTTCTTCCTGGCGGATCTCAGCAATTCTTCGACGCGTTCAGCTTCGAGGCTCATTCGCCGGGCAATCTCTTCGAGCGACGCGCGGACGTAGAGAACATTTTTCGAGGGATTGTGATGCATCTCTCCGATCTCGCCGATGTCATACCGCAAACCGGCAACCTGCGCTTCTTCTTCGGTCAAGACAGCTCGGGCCTCTTCCAGAGTCCAAGTGAAATAATCGCCGTCATCGTCCATGTTGATGTCGGCGTCTTGCGAGGCATAAAACCCGCCGCGCTCGCGATCGCTCAGCCATTCATCCACCCAGCGGATGATGTCGTGGGCAACGTCAGCCAAAAATTTAGAGCCCGTCGCCTGGTAAGCGTACACGTAATTTTTCAGCAGCTCCGAGTTGTCGTAGCACATTTTCTCGAAGTGCGGCACCACCCAGTGCTCGTCGACTGAGTAGCGATGGAATCCTCCGGCGAGCTGGTCGTACACGCCGCCGTTGGCCATGTGCTCCAGCGTAGTGACAATGACGTTGTGAAGTTGGTCGCCGCTATCAGCAAGATCCATGTGGGGACGGCCGCCGCGGCCGTCCGGAGCGAAGACCCGCTGTTGGCCCGAGCATACTGCTCAATCAACAAGTCCAGCACCGAGGGATGCGGGAATTTCGGCGCCTGCCCAAAGCCGCCATTTCTAGAGTCGAACATCCCCAAGGCCGAACTCACAATCGCATCCACAATTCCTGCCGTAACGCGTCCATCACGCCCCGCAGACGATTCCGCCTGCGCGATCGTGCTCTCGACCATCTTTGCCTGCTCGACGACGTCTTCATGTTTTTCTTTGTATGCCGCGGCAATGCTGGTGAGCACGCGCTTGAAACTTGGCCGGCCATATCCGTCGTTCGGCGGAAAATAGGTGCCGCCGTAAAAAGGCTTGCCGTCAGGAGTAAGAAACGCGGTCAGCGGCCATCCGCCCTGGCCGCTCACAGCGCTCACGGCAGCCTGATACCGGCTGTCGATATCCGGCCGCTCATCGCGATCGACCTTCATCGCGATGAAATGTTCGTTCACAATCGCGGCAACTTCAGGATTATCGTAGGACTCGCGATCCATGACGTGGCACCAGTGGCACCACACCGCGCCAATATCGAGCAGCATCGGCTTGTTCTCGCGCTTCGCCGCGCTAAAGGCTTCCTCACCCCACTCATGCCAATGAATCGGCTGGTGCATCGCAGATCGCAGGTACGCGGATGAAGCGCGGGCGAGGGAGTTGAGGGTGGTGGTGGTCATGAGTCAAGTTTATACGCATAAAGCTCCAGAGTTCTCCCCATGTGCGACTGCTTCGCCTCTGTGGTTGTGAGCTTTAAAATCACGATCACTTGCATTGACCTGTGTTGCGTAACGCATTACGATAAGATGTGATGCGGTCGATCCGCCATGAGGGGTTGAGACGTCTTTATGGACGAAGACCCTCGCGGCGTGATCGGTGAACTTTTGGGGAAGCTGCGTGACATTCTGGTAAGGCTCGATGCCGCCAGCACCGTCGCCGATATGGATTTGCCGGGATTTCGGCTGCATGCGCTCAAGGGCGATTTCAAAGGTTTTTGGGCGGTGACAGTTCGCGCCAACTGGCGCGTGATTTTCCGCATGTCGGAAAGCGACGCGTTCGATGTCGATTACATCGATTACCACTGAAAATGAAGGAGTCTGAAAATGCCGATGAAGAATCCACCGCACCCAGGCGGCTTTGTGTTGCGCCAGTGCATTGAGCCTCTGGGCCTGACCATCACCCAAGCGGCCGCCGCTCTCGGAGTAACGCGCACGACTTTGTCGGAGCTGGTCAATGGCAAGCGCGGAATCTCACCTGAAATGGCAGTGCGCCTGTCCAAGGTCTTCGGCGGCAGCGCTGCAACCTGGCTCACTCAGCAAGCCCATTACGACCTTGCCCAAGTGCGCGCCGACCGCATCAAGCTGAAGCGCCTGGAGTTTGCCTAGACCTGCCCACGTTTCGACTTTGTCATTCCTCATCGGGCGCTACGCCCGTTTCTCGCGCCACGCCAAACGCTTCCTCACCCCACTCATGCCAACGAGTCGGCTGGTGCATCGCAGGTCCGCGGATGAAGCGCGGGCGAGGGAGTTGAGGGTCGAGGTCGTCATGACTCGGTGTAAGGGGATTGGGGCAAAGCGTCGGAGAAGGATACAGGCAATAGCCATACTTAGGAAGGCCGGGTTCATTTGCCACCTTCCGCCCGGCGACTTTGGGAAGCTCCCCCCTGGTCTGAGCAATTGCGTCGTCGAGAGAGCGCTCGACTGTCCAGCCATTGGCTTCAAACTCCCTCAAAACTTGGCTCAAGTTCAGATAGGTCGCGTAAGACTTGCTTCCAATCGCAAGATCGATACACATGCGATCATCGAACGGGAAAATCGAAAAAGGTACCAAGTTTGGGCAAAATGTCATCAAGTCCATGCTCGTCATCATTTGAACTCTGTCGGCATGCCATTTTTCCTGAAAGGGCCGGTATGCTTCCTCCATCTTAGGACCCTCGATTTTCCATTCTCCGAGCTTCCCGAGATCGATGCACTCCACGTAACAGTGCGGCGCGACGAGCCTCGAGCTCCACCCTTCAACCCCACACTGCTCCAAACAGATCCCTTAGCCCAGGCAAGTAGTTTGTGGGTCGCAGAGGCATCGAGGCAATCTTGGCGGACTTACCATCGACAATTCCAGTTCCAGTACCGAGAATTCCTGCTGCATCCTTTAGCTGATTCTTCTGGCGAATCTTACGACTCAATTTCGTTTTTCCGCTCTTGACCTCGATGAGCTCAACGCTTCCATCCTCGTCTACGGCCGTAACGTCCCCGATGCCAATGCAATTTGTGATCGCATTAATTATTGCTCTTCGGGAAGCCTGGTGAAAAATGGAGCCCCATTCGTTCAGTTCGGCGGCGAGTCCGTCGGCTAGGACGACCTGCTTGACGGGATGCTCGGAAAGAACCCTTGGGATAGAACGGTCATAGCCAAAATAGCGCCACGCTATGCCGTCGCCGATGTTGCGGATCGTGTTCGAGATGAGTCGGTGATGAAATATCTGTGATTGGAAGAATTCCTGCTGCTTGGGACCCGACGGTCTTCTTGCTTTATAGTCCTTTACCGCCTGCTCCTGAACCGCCAAATCGTGCAGGAGGTGAATTTGCAGTTGTGCGATGGCGGTGGCGTTCCCTCGACGCTTTCGACTCAAATAGAGATAATCCTCCAGAATATCTGGGTAGTCGCCTAGCGAGAGCCTAACTGCGCCCGCAATCTCGTGCTGCCGGTTAGCGCTTGGCTCGCTCAATCGCCAACTAAACGCGCGCCGGTACCTGTTGCGTACGCGAGACGCATCCGGCAGCTCGCCACCGATCACGTTATCACTCATATACGGACAATAATGCCAGCATCGCCGCTTAGACTCCAGTCAGCGCATCCAGCCGCGCCAGTGTATCCGGAAACTTCCGCACGAGCAGCACCAGCGCCGCGGCCTGCGGATTGGGCTTGCCGCGCCCCTGTTCCCATTTTTCCAGGGTTCTCTCGTTAATCCGAAGCTTACGCGCAAATACTGCCCGCGAGCAGCGCAGCTTCTTTCGCGTGTCCCGAAGGAGCTTTGAGTCCACGTTGGGCAGCGGCGCTACATCGACTTTGTAGCTGCGCAGCGTGAGCTTGCCCTGGCGGTGGTTCTTCATTGCTGCCACTCCCTCCATCAGGTCGCTGAAAACGTCCCTCTTGGCCATCAAGTTGTCCTCCGCTGCCTATAGAGTCTTCCTCTCCGGCGAGCTGCGTGCGCTTCCAATTCGTTTTCGATCGACGCCCTTAGCGCCTTCTTCTCTTTTGTGGTCAAGTCTGAAGCTTCGTGCTTGTCATACAGAGTCATCAACCAGATCTGCTGAGCGAACTAAAGTAGTAATAGATAATCCGCAGCCCACCCCTCCGGCCTTTGCCGCGCCGCGCATCCGCCCACCGCATCTTTCGGAAACCGCCCGTGCCCGGCATCACATCTCCGAGATCGGGATTCGCCGCCAGCTTCGCCTGCAACTCCCTATAGCCATCATCGTTCAGATAGTCCGACAGGTGACGTGTAAACGCAGGCGCTTCAATGAACTCCATGTCCGTTTTATACGCTAGTGGAGTATACTCACAGACTATACGCTGTTAGCGTACGAGTGTCAAAACATTGCGTTTCTCATTGGGTCTTCCTCGCGCGGTGCCGAGCATGAAGCATGTCCGCTGTTAGAGATTGAATATCCTTCGCAATATTAAGCATGGGTTCGTCGGCCCGTACCGCACCTTTTTAGGTGCTATGGGAATAGCATGTCAAGGGCTGAGAATTCCGTTCCCCATGCGCTCAGAGCATACCGCAACGCCTCTTGCCACACCCGCCCCTCGCGGGTAGGATGTCGTTGCAAAAATCTGGCTTTACACGTGGAGAATGCGCTATGAAGAGGGTAATCGTTGCTCTGGGAATCGTTCTCTTTCTCACGAGCGGGATGTTGGCCGGCAGGAATCCGGCGGACTACCCGCTGCGCATCCAGATCGTAGAGTCGCATTGGCATCGGCACCGCGATGGCAGCGTCGATGGTTGGGGCCGGGGCGACGTTGAAGATGGCGATGCCATTCACGGCTTCGACTTCATCTACGAATCGATGGCACCGTTCCAGAGGACCGTAGGAACTACCAGGTATGCGGCTAAATGGAAGAAAGAGCCTGTGAAGCTCGAAATGCTAATTGGAGAGATCGGCTCGCCCGATAAGTTTCATACTTACGATTTGAAAATCAGCCAGCGCGACGATGTCTAGGTCCGCAGCCCAGAAGGATCAATCGCGGTTTCGCAGGACGAGTACAAGGCAAAGCAACAACATTAGGCGCACCACCCTGGGTGTTTTACCTCTACACGGAGGGCCTGAAAAAACGGAGTGTTGCAATCTCGAGTCCGTGTATTCTTTATCGAAGACTGCCGCAAATTCTTGGATTTGCGCGGCAGATGGCAACCCTAAGCCGTCGAGCAAGCCACCAAGTCACTAACAGATTTACAATGAAAGGCCTGAGATCCCTAGATCGGGACTGCATTCGCAAGCAGTGCCTATAAAGAGTCCGCATTCTCAAGAAACCAAAGCGCTATCGCGTATAATGGGCCGAATCTCCAAAGACAAAGTGCTCTTCCTGGTTGCATGAGGATGGGCTTGGCCTGGCAGAATTTTGCCACGCCTACGGTGAAGCTCGAATGCTGGAATGCTCGATATCAATTCTTACCAAGAACGAGGAGCGCAACATCGGCGCCTGCCTGGAGGCAATCTTTGCGCAGAAGGGCGTTGGCGAGTTTGAGGTAATTCTTGTAGATTCTGGCTCGACCGACGCAACTTTGCAGATCGCCCGGGGTTACCCCATACGTATCGAACAGATTCCGCCGCTTGAGTTTCATCATGCGCGTACGCGAAATTTGGCTGCCAGTTTGGCAAGGGGACCGATTTTGGTCAACCTGTCACAGGATGCGATTCCGGCTTCGGACGTGTGGTTGCACAAAATGATTGCGAATTTTCAGGATCCGAGCGTCGGTGCCGTGTACGGGCGACAATTGCCCAAGCCTGGCTCCACAGTGGAGCGCTTCGACACCTTCGACGCAGTCTACGGCGAGAAAAAAATTGTGAAAGACCCTGCTCACCGAAACGGCCTCGGTTACCGGTTTTATCACTTTTCAGATGTAAATAGCGCAATCCGGCGTACCGTATGGGGGACAATTCCATTCCCTGAGAATTTTAAGGTGTTCGAGGATCTGGCGATTGCGAAACGGATCCTAGACGCAGGGTGGAAGATCGTTTACGAGCCCGATGCGCCGGTGTTTCATTCTCATCACTTCAATTCCCAACAATTGTTCAAACGCTACTTCGATATCGGATACACGCTGAAGGAACTGCAGATCTGGGACGCGCCTGGCACCCGTTCGACCTTATTTCGCGACTTTGGGAAATTGCTGAGCAAACAGTTTTCGAGAAGTAAGAAGCAGGGTCCGGGAGGGGGAGCAGCGGCCATCGTCCAAAGCTTCGCCAAGTCCGCCGGACTGCTGTTTGGCCTAAATCAGCGCTTTCTGCCGTTGGCACTGAAGCGGCACTTCAGTTCCTACGGAGCCTTTGAATAAACTAGACAAAACGCATGTAGAAGGATTATTAATGGCTGTTTCGCAGGAGAGCTAGAGCTTCTGTATGATTCGCAGTCGACTTAGTTATGTACGCTTCTATTTGAGAGTTTTAACTCTGTTGCTGCCCGCCTGTGCGTATTTCATCGCCGTAAAGCTCCGCTTCGGTTTCAACTTTTTCGTCTCGCGCACGCCTCCCGCGGGCCTGCCGTCTTATTGGGGAATTCTTCTGCTCACCACCATCGTGTGGGCCATCGCGGCGGAAGAGTCGGGATTGTGGAACGTGGAGCAACTATATGCTCCTGGGGGGAAGAGCCGCCGCCTGCTTGAGGCTCTGGCCTTTACTTACGCGGTCGTGATGGCTGCGGGATTTTTGTACCGGCAGGCGAGCTATTCTCGAATCGTCATCGGCATCAGTGCAGTCACCTTATTTGTGCTGGCGACCATCGCCCGCATCATTTTCCGTGTAATTCTCGAGTTTTTGCGGGAGAATGGAAGAAATGAGGTAAAAATTCTGGTGGTGGGCACGGATCGATTTGCCCGCCGCGTCGGGGCTTCACTGCTGCATGGTGAGGTCTTGCCCTGCAAGGTCGTCGGCTTCGTCAGGCTGCCCGGTCAGGAAGTGGCGGTTGACGGTCCAGTTTACGAACTTGACCAGCTTCCGGTCTTCAGCAATGGACATTCCATCAACGACGTAATCATTGCATTGCCCGCTGCCCGCCTGAGTGACGTGCAAAAGATCGCGCCCACGCTGGAGAAATTATGCGTGCCGACGCGAGTTGTAATTGATTTGGGCGAAGGCGTTATACTGCGCGACCGCCTGATTGACCTGGGCGGAATTCACATGCTGGACCTGCGGCCCACTCTGGCGGAAACCGGGCCCTATCTTTTCCAGAAGCGCATTTTTGATGTGGCGTTTTCGGTGATTGTGCTCCTGCTAACGCTTCCCTTGACCCTTTTCATCGCGCTGGCGATTAAGCTCACTAGCCGGGGTCCGATGTTATTCGCTCAAGACCGCGTTGGACTCAACGGGCGGGTTTTTCGCATGCTGAAGTTTCGCACCATGCGAGTGGGGAGCCGGGAAGAAGGCGACACCCGCTGGACATGCGACAACGATCCGCGCCGGACAGCGATCGGCACGCTTTTGCGCAAGACGAACCTCGATGAACTGCCCCAGTTCCTCAACGTAATCAAGGGCGACATGAGCATTGTTGGGCCGCGTCCCGAGCGGCCGTTTTTTGTGGAACGGTTTCTTGACGAGTTCGACCGCTACAATGCGCGGCACATGTTTAAGGCTGGAATAACAGGATGGGCGCAGGTCAACGGCTGGCGCGGAGATACTTCCATTGCAAAACGGGTGGAGTACGATCTCTACTATCTTCGCAACTGGAGCCTTACTTTCGATCTGCAGATCATCACCATGACGGTGGTCCGACTGTTTACCAGCAAAAACGCCTACTAAGACAACCAGAAATAAAAGCTCTTGCCTATCGAGTTAAGTTGGCTACATGTGCCCAGCTCGCCGGCGGCTTGCGCTCGATTTCCGATTCCTTCGAAGCTCGGACTTTCGCGAGCGCCGTTTTTCTTCACCCAATCAGCCATCTTCTGAACTCCGGCTTGCAAAGAAAATCGCCAGGATTGGCGCTAGGTCGTCGATGTGGGTGAAGGCGCGCTCCTGAGTGCTGTTTCCAAAGATGGTCATCGGCTTTCCCTGGAGCAGTTGGTTCATAAAAATGCCGACTTTGTTGCGGTAGCGGTCGCCGATATTTTGTTTCTCTCCATACACGTTGTGGGGACGGAAGATCACGTCGGCCCGGGGTGGTACGTGCAGCGGTTCCAACGCGCTTCGCGGCTTTTCGGCAGCTTTCGACTCAACCTCTACAAGAGTCGCTTTCGGGACTTTACAATTTGATTTGGTCTAAACTCTTTTGTCGTAGAAAAATCGACATATAAGTTTTTGGGAAAGCATGGAGGACGATCCGGTGTCAGCCATTCAAGCAATCTTTTGGGATGTTGGAGGGGTGCTGCTCAGCAACGCATGGGACCATAACGAGCGCCGAACCGCTCTCGAACACTTCGGGCTTGACGAGGAAGAGTTTCAGTCACGGCACGAGATGGTGGTTTCGTCGTTTGAACGCGGCAAGATTTCGCTCGAAGAATATCTGAAGCGCACGGTGTTCTACCGCGAGCGGCCTTTCAGCCTCGATCAGTTTCGCGATTACATGTATTCGCTTTCGCAGCCGAAGCCGGAATCGCTCGCGTTCGCGCAGGCGCTGGCCGCGGGCGCCAAATATTTCATGGGCACGATTAACAATGAGTCCCGCGAGCTGAATCTCTATCGCATCAAGAAATTCGGCTTACGCAAGATTTTTCGGCTCTTCGTCAGTTCCTGCTTCGTTGGGCTGCGAAAGCCGGAAAGCGGGATTTACAAGCTGGCAATTGAGATTACGCAGTTCGATCCGCAGGAATGTTGTTTTATCGATGATCGGGCGCTGAACCTGGAATGCGCCGAAAGCTTGGGAATGCGGACGATTCAGATGCAGAACCTGGAGCAGTTGAGGAATGAACTGGAGAAGCTTGGGGTAGCGCCGTAAAGCTCGTTCCTGAACTCGTGCTGCGTGGGTTCTTCGCGAACTTCGCGCCGGTCTTTGCGAACTTCGCGATTACAAGGTTTTGTTTTTCTCCCTTGGCCAAAAGACTCCACCGCAAAGTTCGCTAAGAAAGGCCGCTAAGATCGCGGAGAAAGAAAGATTCGGGCACGTCCGATTAGGACAACCCAAAGAATTTAGATTCCAAAACATCTAGATTTTTTTTGCTGCAGGTTTAACTCCTAATGGAATGGCGGCTTTCGGGACATCGGATTCCGCAGTCGTAATCGTCAGATCGCTGCACCAGCACTCGGCAACCAGCCTCCAGTCACCGCTCGCCTGCCTCGCAAAAACCCAAAGATACTTGCCGCGCTCTTCGCGGCGTTTTCCAACCGTTCCTGGAACCAGTGCGCTGTAGCGCCCCACCTCGTGCGCCAGGTCTCCGGAAACCTCGACGCGCATGGGATCGAGGGCCACTTCGCCGAGACCGGCTTCAAGCGATGCGAAAAAGAATTCGCGCACCGCGGCGGCCCCGCGGATCGGTGGGAGATTTGAGCGGAGCACCAGCGCATCGGCGGCGTACAGTTCGATGAGCTCTTCAAGTTGGCGCATATTGCAGGCCAGAATCCATTCCTGGGTTAGTCTTCGTACAGCACCCTCGCTGCGCGACATAGTCTCACCCTTCGCAGCCGCGGCGACACGCAGGCGATCGGCTTCTCGCGCGCTCTCAGGAGCGCTGGCGCGTGGCGCCGGCGCGGCATCGGCTCCGTTTTGAAAGTAATGATGATGGTAATGATGATGGTAGAAATGCTTGCCGGCGGAAGCGTTCGGTTGAGGGTGAAATTCGGCGGAAGCGGAATCCGCGCTGGGAGCGGTTTCGTATTCTGGCTCGTCATACCCAGGCGCATCTTCGTCAAGAGCTGGAGCTGAACTCTGCGAGTGCTCGACCACCGGCCCTCCGGAAGCTTCTGATATCGGTTCCAAACTCACGCCGCAACCACCACAGAACTTATTGCCTTCGCGATTGCGATGTCCGCACGCTCTGCAGATTATCGGATTGGGAATGTAATCGCTCACAGACTCTTCAACCGAAATCTCTGAATCTGATTCCATGGTCAGGCGCTGCATGGCTTGCAGAGCCGCAGCGATGGCTTCCTGATTAGGTTTGGGGCGGCGAATCTCAGGATAGAGCCGCTGATAAATTTCGCCGAGTGCTCGGTTGTAGGGACCGACTTGAGGCAGTCCACTTTCGGCGTCTTGCGCCGCCACAGACGATTTCGCCGCGGCGTCGTTCTTGTTTTTATTCTTGTCCACGATGCAGGGCTCCCGTTCTTGGGTCATTTTAGACCAGGGCGGGTAAATTCCGGGCAGATTCAGTGAAGGGAAAACTCGACATTGCCCTCGGCTTCGGTGGGCACCCCGTTGCAGGTTGCAGGACGGTAGCGCCAGGCTCGAACGGTTCTCAGAACGTCGCGGTCGCCAATTCGTCCGCCGCTTTCGAGGATCAGGGGACTATGCACTCGGCCGTCAGTTCCAATCACGAAGTTGACCTTTACCTTTAGTCCCGAACCAGCAGCGACCATCGGATCAGGTGTGGCCAGTGCCTCCGGCCCTTGTGTGTCGGCGCAACGAAAATGCTCGGTCACATCCGAGAGTTCGCGATACGCGGCGGCCCGCGCCGGAATCGTCCAAATCTGGCGTTTGCGGTCGGCTAAATTTTGGTGGGGACGCTGGCTAACGGGAGTCTGCACGGATGCAAAGCTTATACCGGCGGTTGCGAATATGGATAGCCACAAGCTGATGCGGGGAGTCATTTTCAGTGAAACTCATGGAACCTGCAAACTCAGCCGGTCGCACGCGGCGTCGGCGGGTTTCACTCAGGCAACTGTGAGGCCGAAGTCCAGCCTTTTCTAACTAGATTGTTATGAATCAATTCAGCGGACGGTACCTGGAGCAGCGATCAGAGATATGAAGGCGATTGCACATTTCATGCTGCGGAATGTCGTCCATCAGCCATAAGATGCGCCGCGCTATCGTTTTGTCGCGCGCAATGTCACCAGCGTGACTTCGGGAGGACAATCCAATCGCACGGGAATCTCGATTGTCCCCAGCCCAGGGTTTGTGTACAGCGTGAGATCCCGTATGTGATAAACGCCCAGATAATACTTTCTCGCATATTTCGGCAAAAAGAGTGGAGGAAGAAGGGAATCCTGATCTGGCCGCCATGCGAGTGTCCCGAAAGCTGCAGGTCTACGGGGTATTGAGAGACCACATCGGCGTAATCCGGTTCATGCACGAGCATAACGACAGCCTCATCGGCGGGCACGCTCTGCAGCGCCTTCGGAACATCGGCATGGTGGCTGAACACGTCATTCAGGCCGGCCAGCCAAAATCGCGCCCCATCACGCTCGATGGCTTGCGACTGGTTGGCAAGCACGTGAATGTTATGGGCCTCCAGCGCCTGCGTCACAAACTCCGGATCGGTGTCGTTGTCATGATTTCCGAGGACCGCCCACAAACCGTATGGGGCCGTAAGGTTTTGCAGCAGTTGGGCGCAGGGCACTGCGGCGAGAGCTCCTTTTTCCGAATTGCCGTACATGGGGACGGAAACGAAGTCTCCAGTCAAGACAATCAGGTCGGGGCGAAGCTGGTTAACCATCGGAATCGCTGCGCGCAGAGGGTGCACGGAAAAAAATGGGTCGTAGTGAAAATCGCTGAGCAGGGCGATGGTGAACCCGTCCAGGCGTTGCGGCAGCCGAATCAGCGCGAACTCGCGGTGAACCATGCGCGGGAAATTGGGCTCGAGCAGAATTCCATCTCCCGCCAGCGCCACCGCGCCCGCGGCAGCAGTGGAGAACAGAAACCGGCGTCTTGTGATGGGAATCAAAGGCAAACGCAAACTACTTTGCGGGACTTGATAAAAAACAGATGCACTCCTCCAGCATAACCGAACTGCGGGAATGCATGCAGCACGAGCGCTGATCCAGGATTGCGCGTGGCTATCGAAATACTTGTGATTCGCGTCCCCGAAGTTAAGGTCCGCCGGGCTCGCCCGAAGGCGCGCCGAGACTCCACGGCGTAAGGATGGAAGCGCCGCTAGCGTTGGGCGCGGCTTCGAGGATGGGATCGACGCCCGTCAGCAGCGTGATCGCCGTGCCCTGATTGGCAGCACCTTCGGTCGAGAGAACGATTATCGCTTCTCCTTTGTGCAGGTCGTTCAAAGATACAGTCGGCGTGCGGTTCAGAATCTGCTGCAAATCGGCAGCGCCGCCGAAGCGCCGTGGTCCGCCTTCCTGTCCAGCATTTGCGTTTTCATTTTGCTCCGGACGGTGACTTTCGCCGCCCGAGGCGGTGCCTTGCGCCGTCGAAGCTCCGGCGCCTGACCGCTGCAATCGCATCGCAATTCGCTGTGCCATCTCCAGCGGCAATTGGTGAAGCTGCGAATCTGGCGTGATCTTCACCGTCACGGCTTGCTTCGACAACAAATCATGAACGTTCACGGTTGAAGCGGCGCCATCGACCGAGTTCACAGTGCCCGCGATATTGCGGAAGGCCCCGGAAACGATTTCTTCGGCGGTGAGCTCGCCACCATCGGCACTGCGTTGACCCCGTGCCCGCAGCTGATCGCCGGGATGGATGGCCGCGATTGTGCTTGGCTTGGCATCGTCGAACTTTACAGAGTCCGGAGCATAGCGGCGAATCACCGTGCTGGGCAAGCAATGGATGACCACCGGCTTGCGACTCGATGTAATCGTGACCGTTCCCGCAGCCGCATCGACCGCCGTTACCGGCCCATCGACGCCGCGCCTTTGCCAATCTTGCAGCTCTTGCTGATGAAGCGCCGCGAGATCAGAGTGGGTCATCACTATAACGGTTATAGCGAGCACGGATGCGTTGTCGGATGGCTTACCGCCAACCAGAATGCGGTCGCCGACTTGCATATCCCACAGTTGGATCGGGGTTGCGCTCTTAAGATCTTTTTGGCCGGGGGCGATGCGCAGCAATCGAGTCGTAGGCTGCACGGTGATGATCACGTCTGGGCCGGAATCGGGCGCCAGCGTGATACTTGTCCCATTGATCGCTTTGATTGCCCCGAGGTGCCGGCTCGAAGCGCTGGAGGTCGCGGGCTGTTGAGCCTGTTGAGCGGAGATTGCATAACATAACCAGATGCAATCCGCAGACGGAAAAACTGCCACGAACGCGAGCACGGCAAGGACTCGCAATGCAAACTTGATGCTGCCCGTGTTCCGGTTCATCACCTCTAATTTACATCGAGAGGGTTCAGCGGGTCTTTGGTTTACAAATATTTACCGCTGGTCTCCGCAAATCTCAGCCGGCACGGCCACTGCGGAGATCGCCAGGAAACCCAAAGAGAAAACCTAAAAGGAAGACCGCCGGGGCGATAAAACTATTCCGCAATCAGCAGATTTTCAGCGAACGGCCACTGATCGTCGATCCATTGCGCGTCGCAGCGGAAACCGGTGGCGCTGGCCATTTGAATGACCTCTTCCGCAGAATACTTGTGGCTGCTTTCCGTCCAGATGGTTTCGCCTTCCGCGAAATCAACCGAAATGTCGGCCGCGCGAATATGCACCTTCTGCTGACGCCTGGAACGAAGATGCATTTCGACGCTGCGCGACCAATGATTAATTTTCGCCATGTGCTCAAAATGCGCGAGATCGAAATCGGCTTTGAGTTCGCGATTGATGCGGGCCAGCAGATTTAAATTAAACGCGGCAGTGACCCCTAGTTCGTCATCGTAGGCGCCCAGCAACTGCGCGCTGGATTTCACCAGGTCGGTGCCGAGCAACAAGGAATCTCCCGGTTGAAGGATACGGCGAACTTCGGCAAGAAACTGAAGACCCGCGGGACGGTCGAAGTTTCCAATGGTGCTGCCCAGGAAAAGAACGAATAGATGCTGGCCGGAGCGGCGCTGCGCGGCGACCTCGAGAAGTCCATCGAGGTATTCGCGCTCGAAGCCAAGAATGCTGATGGAATCGATGTCGCTGAGCTCGCGCTCGCACATTAGCAAGGCAGAACGGGAAATCTCAATGGGATAGTAGCGCGTGCGCTGGCGGCGGCAGAGCGCTTCGAGAAGCTGGCGAGTCTTCTTGCCGCTGCCGCTGCCCAGTTCGGCGACAGAAACTGGACGGGGAAGCTTATCCACGATTTCGTCGCTGTGGCGGCGCAACAAGCGTTCGTCTGCGCGCGTGAGGCCGTATTCCGGCAGATAGCTGATTACTTCGAATAACGCCGAGCCGACTTCGTCATATAAATATTTCGATGGGAGCTCTTTTTGTTTGGCTTTGGTGAGGCCGGCCCGCACGTCGGCGGCAAATTCATAATTAATGTTCGCGGTGATTGCGTGGACAAGCATTGAGGCTCCTTGTGACGATCTTCTTAATTGTCGGTCGAAGATTCGTTTCCGGACGAAGATCGGCTTACGCAGCGAAATCCCGCGTACATGTATTGATAGTGTGGCTGAAACCAGTTGCGAAAGCTGCGGCGCAGCATACATGCGGCGGTGCGCGAAGAACCGCCTTTCATGACGAAATGCCTGCCATCGAAGAAGTCGGCGGAGTAGCCGCGGTAAAAAGGAAACGGCTCGAAGCCGGGGAAAGAAGCAAATTTCGTGGAAGTCCATTCCCAGCCGTTGCCGAGCATGTCATGCACTCCAAAGGCGCTTTGGTTGTGAGGATACGCATTGACGGGAGTTGGGCTCCAGTTGACGAAATCAAAGTTGCCAAGATTCGCACTCGGGGCCTTGTTGCCCCATGGATAGTGTTGCTCTTCTCCGCTGGGAGTCGCATAGGCCGCGCGCTGCCATTCGGCTTCTGAGGGCAATCGTTTCTGTGCCCACCTTGCATAGGCTTGCGCTTCGGCATGGCTCACATAGACTGGCCAATCGGGCGCTAGCGAAATTTCTTCGAACGAAATTTCTTCAAACATGGTTCGGTACAGCCACTGTTCGCCATCGCGCTTCCAGAACGCGGGATGCTGAATCTCCTGCTGCGATTTCCAGGTCCAGTCTTGATCGTCGCCGTTATGAATCCAGAACTCGCAGTTCTCGTAGCCGCCCGCTTCCATGAAGTCGAGATATTGGCGGTTCGTCACTTTGTAGCGATCAATGGCCAATCCGGGCACGTCGACGGTATGCGCCTCAAATTCATTGTCCCAACCGAAAAGGCCGCTGCAGCGGGGAAGTCCCAGTGTGATTGAGCCGGCAGGAATTTCAATGCTGCGGTGAGAGGGTGAAGAAGAAGCGGCCAGATTCAGTGACTCGCGTTGGAAAATCTTTCGATCTAACGGCAACTGATGAAACATGTACGCCAGAGTTTCCGCGTGCATCAGACGATGTTCGATGGCCACGTTGATCAGCGTGCTGAGCGGGAACCCGTCGAATATTCGATCCCCAAGTCCAGCCAACGATCCGGCCAGCGCACTGGCGAGTTCGTCATCGAGAATATTTCGAACTCGGTCTACGTACTCGCGCACGGCGGTAATCGATGGCCAGTCAGAAGGCTGATCGTTAGGAAGGCCCCCGCCAACCGGATCGATGCCAAAAGCAAAGAGGCGGTCGAAATCAGGATGGAAACTCTTGACGTCGAAGACGCGCCCGCGAAACAAATTCCAATCGAAAGCTTCAAGATGCCCAATATAAAAGACGACTCGATGACGCTCGCCGATGGGGCGCTCGTAAAGCGAATCGGGTTTTACGATGGCAAACAGTTCATCCGTGCGTCGGCGGGCAAGTGCGAGCTGCTCCATAAGATCGTGACGAGTGGCAACATCGCTCTGCATGGCTGGCACTGACATCGAAACCTCCAAGACGGCGCGCCGTACTTTGCGCCCCTATGCTCGGGGCAATTGGCTTTCTACTTAGCTCTTCGCCTTAACTCTTGCGCCTTGCCCTTCCCATTTAATGTTAGAGAAAAACAAACGACCGTTCGATTCTATGTTTTGCGCAACCCCCGTAACATAGGGTGATGCACCTACCCGTGTTTCACGTCGACGCTTTCACCAACCTCGTGTTTGCGGGCAACCCGGCGGCGGTCTGCCCTTTGAATGCGTGGTTAGATGATGAGCTGTTGCGTTTGGTCGCCGCTGAAAACAACCTTTCTGAGACTGCATTTTTCGTGCCGCAAGGAGATTTCTACGAACTGCGCTGGTTCACACCGCGCTGCGAGGTAAAGCTTTGCGGGCACGCCACGCTGGCTTCCGCCTTCGTGATCATGCAAATTCTTGCACCAAAAGTGGACTTGGTTCGCTTCAGGACGCGATCGAGCGGAGAGCTTTCCGTCTGCCGGGACGGGGTTTTACTGGCCATGAGTTTTCCGTTGCTTCCGCCGTGGAGATGCGCGAATCCGCCGGAGCAGTTGCTGAGGGGGTTGCTAAAGCCCCCAGCTTCTGTTTTGCAGATCGAAGATAATTATTTTGCAGTTTACGATTCGCCCAAAGATATAGCTGAGATTCGTCCTGATCTTCATCTGCTGGAAAAGCTTCATCCCTTCGGAGTCGCGATCACGGCTCCGGGAGAGGATTGCGATTTCGTTTCGCGTTACTTCGCTCCAAGCTATGGGATTCCGGAAGATCCGGTGACCGGCTCGACTCACTGTTCTCTCGGTCCGTATTGGGCGGAGCGATTGCGGAAAAAGAAACTGCACGCGCGACAACTCTCCGAACGCGGCGGAGAGTTGTGGTGCGAGGTGGAAGAGAAGCGCGTGATTCTCAAAGGAAATGCCGTGCTTACGCTGCAGGGCGAGTTGCTGCTGCACTAGAAGTTTCTGAAATTCCGAGCTTCTGTTCACGCGCTACTGAGGAATCAATCCCTTGCTGCGCAGGAATTCTCGCGCCACATCTTTGGCCTCGCGATGCTGGCCGTCGAGCGCGTAGTTCATTTGCTGCATCTCCTGGTCGCTAATTATGTTTCCAAGAACGTCCAGCGCTTGAGCCACCTCGGGATGCTGCTGAAGTGTTTGCTGCCGAACCACGGCGACCGCTTCATAGGGAGGAAAATAGTGCCGGTCGTCTTCGAGAACAAAAAGA
This sequence comes from uncultured Acidobacteriaceae bacterium, assembly GCA_963784095.1. Lineage (GTDB taxonomy): Bacteria > Acidobacteriota > Terriglobia > Terriglobales > Acidobacteriaceae > Sulfotelmatobacter. The sequence continues at coordinate 225,042 of CAWAQC010000006.1, read as the reverse complement.
TCGAAGGCAGGAATCAGCCCGTCGGTGGCATTGCCGGCGGCAATATCAATCTGATGATTTTTCAGCGCAGACGCGAGCAGGCCGAGGTCCATGATGCGCGGGGGCGCGGCGAAGTGCAAGCCATACGCAGCGGCCAGGCCTTTGTAACCATCGGGGCGCTCCATGAATTCGTAACCGAAGCCGGCGCGCCAGTGCGGCGTGTACTGGGACGCTTGTGATAGGGTTTTCAAATGCAGGCGGCGCGCATCCTCCCCGCGAATTTCCATCGCGAAAGTATTGTTAAAACCGAACGGCGGCCCGAGCGTTAGCCCAAATTGCTTTTCATATTCCTGCTTCACGCGCCGGTACACATCGGCCTTGTCGTTGCCAACTTTCTGCTTGAGGATAGCGGTCAGCGCGGTGCCGGTGTATTCGGGATAGATATCGATCCGGCCCGCCAGAATTGCCTGCTGGCAGATATAGGTTCCGGCGAGATAGAAACGGCGCTCCACTCTTAAATGCGTCCGCGCTTCGATCTCCTGCGCCAGCAACTCGCCCAGCATCAGGGATTCAGTGAAGTTCTTGGAGCCGATTACAATCCGGTCGGAGTGCGCTGGGGCGCAAGAAGGCAGGAGCAGAGCCAGGCAAACGCAAACCGCTTCACGGACAAGCCGCGATCTGAGGGGCAAATTGCGGCGACGGAAGGCGCGCCAAGTCAACATCCGTTGAGTCTTTTTCATCCCGGACGCAGTCGCCTCTCCAACCATCCCAGCCCAAAATCCGCGGAGAGTGCCAGAACCGCCGCAGGAATTGCCCCAGCAAGTATCAGTTGATTGTTGACCATGGCGAGGCCGCGAAAAATGAATTCGCCGAGGCCGCCCGCGCCAATCGCAGCCGCGATGGTGGCTAACCCTACCGATATAACGACAGCGATGCGAATGCCGGAGACGATCACGCTCGAAGCCAGCGGCAACTCGACCTGGAACAAGAGCTGATTTGCCGTCAGCCCCATACCGCGGCCGGCTTCAACCACCGCAGGATCCACGCCACGAATGCCCGTGTATGTATTGCGGATGATCGGCAGCAAAGCGTAGAGAGTGAGCGCCAGAATCGCCAATCGGTCGGCCCGATCGCCGAGCCACGGCACCGGAAGCAAAAAGCCGAAGAGCGCGAGGCTCGGAATGGTCTGAATGATATTTGCGGTTCCTAGCACCGGCTTGTTCCATGCGGGCCAGCGAGCGCTCATGATTCCCAGCGGTATGCCCACAACAACCGCAAGCAGCGTCGAAAGTCCAACCAGCCAGAGATGCTCCAGAGTAAGTTCCAAAATCTGCTGACGATTTTCTGCGAAAAAACGCATCAGGCTCATGATGCGCCTCGCTTGGCAAGAAGTCCGAAACCGTCGGCGAAAGCTTCTACGTAGGCTGCCACTCGCTGGTCCGCTGATCGAACGAACTCGTCGGGAGACAGAACCGTGATCAAACGTCCCGCTTCCATCAGCGCTATGCGCGAGCCGAGACGCAAGGCTTCGCGCAGGTCGTGCGTCACAAAGACCACGGTTTTATTTAAGCGCTGCTGCAGAGAGAGGAATTCGCGCTGCAGTTCGTCGCGGGTGAGTGCATCGAGCGCGCCAAAGGGTTCATCCATCAGCAGAATCGCCGGATCCGTAGCCAGCGCCCGCGCTACCCCGACTCGCTGTCGCTGTCCTCCGGAAAGTTCATGAGGATAACGCGGTCGCAGGCTGGCTTCGAGTCCAACCAATTTCAGCAGCTCTTCAGTACGGCGCTGAATTCGTTCAGGCGGCCATTTTTCGATTCGCGGCAGCAGACTAATGTTTCGTTCTACCGTGAGGTGCGGAAACAAGCCGACATCCTGAATGACATAGCCGATGCTGCGGCGCAGGGCGATCACGTCTGCGGCGAGGATTGGCGATCCCTTCACGCGAACCTCACCGGCGCTCGGAACCAGTAGCCGGTTGATCAGTTTCAAGGTTGTAGTTTTTCCGGAACCGCTGCGCCCCAGAAACACGAGAGTTTCGCCTTGACGTATCTCGAGATTCAGGCGCGAGAGCAGTGGCTTGCCGTTCGGTAACCGGTAAGCGACTTCATCGAATTCAATGACCGGACCTATGTCAGCCGTTTCCATAATCTTTCAGACGGGCGAAGAACATGCCGCAACGGCATTGTGCAAGAATACCGGAGTTGCGAACAGCATGTTGAAGTCTCTCAGACGCGAAGGCCCGCAAAGTTGTCGCGTCTCGCGCGGCACCTTCCACGCTAATAGACGGCGCGGAAACTGCCCTCTAAAATTTGAATGGGTACGTTCGTTTTTTTTAGGGCCCGAGCATGGCAGGTACACGCAATTTTATTTCGTGGGTGATGATCGTTCTGTGGCCCGTGGCGTCGATGGCCGCGGATGCGAATGCTGCCGTGTTGCGCTCCAAAGGCGGGGTCTGGGTGAACGAGGCCGAGGTGGCCGATTCCACTCCGGTATTTCCCGGCGATCGCATCGATATTAAACCTGGCTTTGTTGCCGAACTCGATGCCGAAGGATCATCGGTGCTGATCCAGCCGGAGTCGATTTTAAAATTTCAGGGCACTTTCATAGAACTGGAGCATGGAAGCCTGTCGGTGGGAACCTCGGCGTCACTGGGTGTACACGTAAACTGCCTGCAAGTCGAGCCGGTCACTTCCGAACGCACGGAATATAACGTGAAAGATACGACCGGCACGGTTGAAGTTGCGGCCGTTAAGAGCGATGTAAAGTTCACGCAAGTCGGGCGAATTCGAAAAATCTCCAAGTCAACCTCGCCGTTCCGCTCTGCCGTGCTGCACGAAGGGCAGCAAGAAAAACGGCAGGAATCCGACTGCGGAGGTGCTTCCCAGGCGCAGCGCGCGGGTAATTCCTTCCCCACGAAATGGCTCGAAATCGGTGGCGGAGTCGCGGGTGCTGTCGCACTTTGCTTAGTCTTCTGTAAGAGTTCGCCGAAGGACGATATGAGCCCAGCCGACCCTTAGCAGCAGATGTGGAGAACGTAAGATGTGGGGGCCCCGGGCGGAGTCGAACCGCCGACCAACGGTTTAGGAAACCGCTGCTCTATCCAACTGAGCTACGGGGCCACGGCGGCTGACCCGATTATCTCATGTCAGTTTAGCGGGGCAACGACTGCATGTCGCCGGCAAGGAGCGACGATCTCAAGGCTCCTTTACAAAGGTTCGGACCATACCCCCCCTCCCCCTATACCCTGATCTTGAAAACATTGGAGTTATTTATGGTCGTTTGTAAAATATTCATCGCAAACGGCTTAGATATTAAAATCTAGAAAAGTCAGGAGTTAGAGTTAGAAGTTGTGGATCACAATTCGTGTGCTGTGCGAGTTTACGCCGCACAAACAATGATCGGCTGAGCTTCCTGTGAAAGACAAGGCTAGATGTCACAAAAGACCCAGTAGAGAGCCTGTGGAGGAAAATTTCGGGTTTGAGGTGACTCTAGATGCCGTTCCAAAGAGCCTTTCTTGAGCGCAGCCTCTCCCAAAGCGGCGCACAGCAAAGCAAAATTACGCTCGGGAAGGGCACGACTTTAGTCGTGCCGTATTAGTCTGCGAAGGGAGCGGCTTCAGCCGCTGAGGTACGCCTTTGAAGCCGACGCGTGACCTCAAACCGCACGGAACATATTTCGTGACCTTCTCAACCTGGCAACGGCGCAGGCTATTCGTTGTCGAATCCTACGCACGGCTATTTCTCAAAACGCTTTTCGGTTATCGCCGCCAGGAACGATTCGAACTCCATGCATTTGTCCTGATGCCCGAACACGTCCACCTTCTGCTCACTCCTGCCCCCACCATCACGCTGGAGCGTGCGATTCAATTCATCAAGGATGGCTACTCTCATGCGTTAGGAGTGGAGTTAGGCCGAAAAAGTGAGGTATGGCAACGCGGATTCACAGATCATCGGATTCGGAATGCTGCGGATTATGAAATCCATCGCGCGCATATCCACGAAAATCCCGTCAAGCGAGGCCTGGTTGATCTGGCGGCGGATTATCGTTATTGCTCCTCGTTCCCAGGATTTAAACTGGATGGCTGGCCCTCAGCGGCTGAAGCCGCGTGACCCATAGCGCTTTACGGCACGACTGAAGTCGTGCCCTTCCCGAGCCTATCCCTTCCCCAGCTTATCCGCTCCCGAGCTTGTCCCCTTTGGAACCTTAGACGCAAAAAAGCCCCGCTCTTGCGAGCGAGGCTTTTGAATTTTCTAACAGCCGGCAGCTTATCGCTGACGGCCTTCGCGGGCGAGGGCGCCCGCGCCACACTTTAGTACATGTCGCCCATGCCGCCGCCGTGTCCGCCGCCCGGCATTGGAGCTTCCTTCCTTTCCGGAATCTCCGCGACCAGCGCTTCGGTGGTCAGCATCAACGACGCAATCGAGCCGGCGTTGGTGAGTGCGGTGCGCACTACCTTCGTGGGATCGAGCACGCCCGCCTTGACCAGGTCTTCGTACTCTCCGGTCAGCGCGTTGTAGCCGTAATTGCTGTCCTTTGAGTCGCTGATCTTGCCCATAACCACCGCACCTTCTTCGCCGGCATTCTCCGCGATCTGGCGCAGAGGCTCCTGGATGGCGCGCTTCACGATGTTGACACCGATCTGCTCATCGCCTTCCAGCTTCAGCTTATCGAGGGCCGGAACGCAACGAGCCAGAGCCACTCCGCCGCCGGGGACAATGCCTTCTTCCACGGCTGCGCGCGTCGCATGCATCGCGTCTTCGACGCGTGCTTTCTTTTCCTTCATTTCGGTTTCGGTTGCGGCGCCGACTTTGATTACGGCTACGCCACCGACCAGCTTCGCCAACCGCTCCTGCAGTTTCTCGCGGTCGTAGTCGCTGGTGGTCTTGTCGATCTGGCTGCGAATTTCTTTTACGCGGCCTTCGATTTCAGCGTGCTTGCCTTTGCCCTCGACGATGGTGGTGTTGTCCTTGTCGATGGTGATCTTCTTGGCTTGGCCGAGATCGCTGACCTGGACGTTCTCGAGCTTAATGCCGAGATCTTCCGTGATCGCCTTGCCGCCGGTGAGGATCGCGATATCCTGCAGCATCGCCTTGCGACGATCGCCGAATCCGGGAGCCTTGACGGCCGCGACTTGCAACGTGCCTCGCAGCTTGTTGACGACGAGAGTTGCGAGTGCTTCGCCCTCAACGTCTTCTGCGATGATGATGAGCGGCTTGCCGCTCTTGGCAATCTGCTCGAGCAGCGGGAGCAGATCTTTCATCGAGCTGATCTTCTTCTCGTTGATCAGGATGTAGGCGTTCTCGAGTGCAACTTCCATGCGCTCGGGATCGGTGACGAAGTAAGGAGAGAGATAGCCGCGGTCGAACTGCATGCCCTCGACCACTTCCAACTGGGTCTCTAGCGTCTTCGACTCTTCGACCGTGATGACGCCATCCTTGCCGACTTTCTTCATGGCTTCGGCAATGATGTGTCCGATCGTTTCATCGTTGTTGGCGCTGATCGTGCCAACCTGTCCAATCATGTCGCCGGAAACAGGCTTGGAGAACTTATCGATTTCGCCTTTGCCGCGTTCGCCGGTTTTCTTGTCGAATGCGCCGCAAACGAGCGAGACGGCTTTCTCGATGCCGCGCTTCAGGGCCATTGGATTGGCTCCGGCTGCAACGGTCTTGACGCCTTCGCGGTAGATTGCCTGGGCTAGAACGGTTGCGGTGGTGGTGCCGTCGCCGGCTACGTCGGAGGTCTTCGAGGCGACTTCGCGAACCATCTGGGCGCCCATGTTCTCAAGGCCGTCCTTCAGTTCGATTTCTTTGGCTACGGTGACGCCGTCTTTGGTGATGGTCGGCGAACCGAATTTCTTTTCAATGACCACGTTGCGGCCCTTGGGGCCGAGTGTGACTTTTACTGCGTCGGCAAGAAGATTCACGCCGCGCAGAATTGCCTGCCGGGACTCTTCTCCGTGTACGATTTGTTTTGCCATTGCTTTTCTCTCCTGATGATTTCTGTGCGCAGGGTTGACCTGCGAGAATTTCCTAAAAAGCTCTCAGCCATCAGCTGTCAGCGACTAGGTTCTAGCCGCCAGCTCCTGGCTAAAGCCCGCAGCGTCGTTACTTGCGCGATCCAGCCAATTCTTTCTTCGACGGAGTCGAAGTACCGGTCAGAACGCCCAGAACTTCGTCTTCCTTCATGATGATGTAATCTTCGCCGTCAATCTTGATTTCGGTGCCGGAGTACTTGCCGAACAGAATGTGGTCGCCGTCTTTCACATCGAGCGGGAAGACTTTGCCGTCTTCGTTGATCTTGCCTTTGCCGACGGAAATGACTTCGCCTTCCTGCGGTTTGTCTTTGGCGCTGTCAGGGATGATGATGCCGCCCCGGGTGGTCGATGCTTCTTCCACGCGACGGACCAGGATGCGGTCGTGTAGCGGTGTGAACTTAGCCATAGTTGCAACTCCTTTCAAAGTTGGTAGAAGGTTGATACTGCGTACTCCAATGAAATTATGGGGATTTCGGCTGGAGTGTTAGCACTCTCGCCTACTGAGTGCTGATTATAGGATGTGAGTGATGGATTGTCAAGGAGCGTGGGTGGGTGTGTAAATGCTCCAAGATAATGTCACTCCATAACTGCAACGAGACTTTGTCACCCTCACAGGATGGTGACGATGAGTCAGAAAGAGTTCCAACGGGTGAAAGTGATTGAGAATGCTGCGGGCGGGAGGCTGAGCGTACGCGAAGCCTCCCGTCTGCTGCAACTGAGTGAACGCCAAGTGCAGCGCCTCAAGCGCCGCTATCGCCCCGATTCCATCGGCTGGGTGCAACACGGCAATCGCGGCCGCCCCATGCCTTGGGCTTTGCCTCTTCCCCAGAAGCAGTTGATTTTGACCTTGGCCCGCGGCAAGTATCAGGGCTTCAACGATTCCCATCTGGCGGAAAAACTTCGCGCCGAAGAGAACCTCGCGGTCAGCCGCGAGACCGTGCGCCGCCTCTTACGCGCCGCCAAACTGGCCTCGCCACAGCAGCGCCGGCCCCGCCAATATCGTTCCCGGCGCCCACCCCGCCCGCGTTTCGGCATGATGGCGCTCACCGATGCCAGCCGCCATGACTGGCTCGAAGGCCGCGGCCCCACCCTCACTCTCATCGGTTCTCAGGACGATGCCACCGGCCAGATCCTCGCCGCCCACTTCCAACTCGAAGCCGAAAATACTCTCGGATATCTCCGCGCTCTGCCCGCCATGATCACCACTCACGGCGTCCCGCTCAGCCTCTACCGCGATCGCCACTCCATCTTCCAGCGCAACGATCCGCACTGGACCCTCGCCGAACAACTCGCCGGAAAACAAGCTCCCACCCAACTCGGACGCGCCCTCGAGGAACTCGGCATCGAGCAGATCCCTGCCTACTCTCCCCAGGCCAAAGGCCGCATCGAACGCGTCTGGCGCACTTGCCAGGACCGCCTGGTTAGCGAACTTCGTCTCGCTCAGGCCACCACTCTCGAACAAGCCCATGCCGTGCTCGCCCCCTTCTGCGCCGATTACAATCAGCGCTTCGCCCGTCCCGCCGCTGAGGCCGCCCGCGACTTCCGCTCCCTGCCCCGCCGCTTCGATCTCACCCGCTGTTTGAGTTTGCACTATCGCCGCGTCGTCGCCGCCGATCATACCGTTACCTTAGGCGCGCACTCCATCGTTCTGCCCCCCTTGCCTGGCCGTCGCGGCTACGCTGGAGAAACCGTCGAACTCGCCCATCACCTGGACGGCAGGCTGCACGTCTATCGCGCAGACCAGCTTCTTCTCACGCTCCCGCTGCCGCTCCAAGAACACGCCGAGCCTCGTCCTAAGCTCCTGACCTCGGCGCAGAAAAGAACAACCCCGACACCGCGTATCTACAATCTCTCCGGCCGCCCTGCTCTGGCGGCCGTTACTTAATCGATAGGGGGTGACAGAGTCTCGTTGCACTTAATACGACATTTTCTCGTTGCAACAACAGGAGCGTGGGTGGGTGTCTTAAATCTATTCACCGCTAAGGCCACTGAGGGCCACAAAGGTTGAGGTTTTCCGCCTTCTTCGTGAGCCGTAGATGCCCTGTGAGGTGGAATCAGGACACCGTCCATCGACCAAGCGTAGCGCTTCGTGGAAAACGAGCTGCTGAAAGTTCTGACCGGGCGGAGCCGTTCAAAGCGTGAAGGCCTCAGCTCGTTTACGCACTTCCGCCGCGAAACTCTGATCCTTCAATGACCCTAAATTGATGTCCACATTGGCCAGTGCGCCGGTAATTGCCGCCCGCGCCAGTGCCTGGGCGGTCGTCAAATCCGATTTCATGTTGGGATTCGTGACAGCAAACAAACTTTTCGTGATCTGCGCTACTTCCTTGGCTTTTTCGGCGACCCCGAGCGGAACCCCAGTCGCCAGTTTCAAGCTGGTATCGATCATTGTTTCGGAACCCGGAGCATCGGCATTAGGAAGATCGCTCTTGGCCTGCTTATAGGCTTTCATCACGGCATCGTAAGCTGCGGCATCCGCATCTATGGCGGCTTTCAACTCCTCGCGCAGCGTACTTAGCCTTGCGATTGCCGAACTCAGCTCCGCCTCGTATTGCAAATACGCTTTCTTCCCGCGCGACATCGAGGCGACCATGGTTGCGAGGCCCGCTGCCATTGCGCCGGCCGCAGCCGCGGCACTGCCGCCGCCCGGCGTGGCCGTGGGTGCGGCAAGTTGTTCGATGAACGGTTCCACTCCGGCGCGCAATCCGCCGACGGCCATCTTGCCGCTCATCACGGCAGCCAGGCGGTTTTCCAGAATTAAAGAAGAATCGAAATTCTCCACCTGCAGAAACCACTCTGCGGCCTGCTCCAGCGCCTTTTTCGGAATCAGCCCGACAATCTCGCTCGATACCGGCATCACGCCGTATCGCGCTGCCTCGCGCTTCACCATCTCGAATACGCGGTGCACCGGAGTCTGCTCAAAATCCGTCAGATTCATGGAGACCTGCGCCTGTCCACGCACCAGAAATCCAGCGCCCTTGACGAACCGCATGCCTCCGCTCGAAAACCTCACGGCCTTCGCAATCTTTTTCGCAATCTCGACATCCGGCGTACTCAAAAAAACGTTGTACGCAATGAGAAACTTGCGCGCTCCTACCACGGTTGCGCCCGCCGTGGGATGCACTCTGCATTCGCCAAAATCCGGCTTGCGACCGGGATTAGTCGCAATCTCCGCGCGTATGCCCTCAAACTGGCCGCGCCGTATATTTTCCAGGTTCTGCCGCTCCGGCGTGGTCGCCGCAGCTTCGTACAAATAAACTGGAATCTGATGCCGCTTCCAGATCTCGGCTGCGACGTGCTTTGCCATGGCCACGCAATCTTCAATGGTCACGCCTTCGATGGGAATGAAGGGCACCACGTCCGCCGCGCCCATCCGCGGATGCGCGCCTTTGTGCACGCACAAATCAATCAGCTCGGCGGCTTTGCCAACTCCGCGAATGGCCGCTTCTTGAATCGGCTCACGCTCGCCCACCAGGGTGATCACGCTGCGATTGTGGTCGGCATCCATTTCGCGGTCGAGCACGTAAACGCCATCGATCTTCATCGCCGAAACAATGGCATCGACTTTTTCTTTATTGCAGCCCTCGGAAAAATTGGGCACACATTCCACTAGCGTAGACATAAGTGAGCAGGATAGCTGGCGTGCAGTCCGCGAAGCAACTCTGCAGGTTCGCGCCTCACTACTTTCGTGCGGAACGATTCAACTGATGTGCTACTTTGGTTTCGCGAACAATCTGTTTAGAATGTGATAAATCGGGCAGCTCGAAATGCCGGACGAAATCAAGACGCCCCCTGTCGCCGTTGATAGTCTCACGGGCACCCTCGTGGGCCGCTTTGTTGTGGGGCCACGAATTGGAGCGGGCGGCATGGGTCAGGTTTTTATTGCGGAAGACCCGACGCTCAAGCGGCAGGTTGCCATCAAGCGGGCTTCTTCGCGCTCCGAATCCGGCTCGGCCGATCGCAAGCGTTTTCTCAAAGAAGCCCAGCGCGCCTCGGCGCTCAATCACACCAACGTTGGCGGAGTCTACGACGTGGTTGACCACGCGGGTGAACTCTGGCTCGTCATGGAGTACGTGGAAGGCCAGACGATGCGCCATCGCCTGAAACAGCCAATTTCATCCGAGGAATTTTTCACCATCGCGGCGCAATGCTGCGAAGGCCTGCAAGCCGCCCACGAAAAAGGGATTATTCACGGCGACATCAAACCGGAAAACATCATGATCACTCCCGGTAATCGGGCGAAGATTCTCGATTTCGGTGTTGCCCGCCGCGCCATTCGACCGGCCAATCCAGACGATGCTACCAAAAGCATGGAGACCATGACCGCCAGCGGCGGCACGCCCGCCTACATGGCTCCGGAAGTGCTGCTGCAGAAACCCGACGATGGCCGCTCCGACATATTTTCCCTTGGCCTGGTTTTCTACGAAATGCTCGGCGGCGAACAGCCCTTTCACAGCGACAGTCTCGCTACCACGGTCGCCCGCATTGTTCACGAAGAGCCGCCCTCGCTCAAAAATGTTCCCGGCCCGCTGGCCCGCGTAGTTACGCGCATGATCGAGAAAAAGCCCGAGGCTCGTTATCCCGATGCCGCCGCCGTTTTAGCCGATTTGCGCCGCGTGCAGGGAGGCCGCAAGCTCAAAGGCGTGGCATCCGCTCCGGGCGCATTCCATCAATATCGCGCGCTCGCCGCGATCGCCATCGTGGTTATCGTTCTCGGCGGATTCTTCGCCTATCGTTTATTGCACCGCGCGTTCTCGAACTCGAACAATGCCGCATCGACTGCCCAATCCGCGGGCTTGCCGCAAACCAAAATTCTTGCCGTACTTCCTTTCATTGCCCCTCCGAATGCCGATCCCAAGCTCATCGCCCTGGGCGAAGGACTTGTGGAAAGCCTTGGCGCCAAGCTTGGCGGCCTCAGCAACGACCGCGCCTTCGAAGTCATTCCGCCGCGGACCTTCCAGGAAAGACACATCTCCACCCTCGCGGACGCGGCGCACATGTTCGGCGCGAATCTTGGACTTGCCGTCAGCCTCGAACCCAGCGGCGAGCTGATCAAAGTTTCCTACTCTCTGAGCAGCGCTAAAAACAATGCTGCGCTCGGCGGCGATTCGGTTTCGGTTCCCGCCTCCGATGTCTTTTCCGTCGAAAGCAACGTGGCCGATGGCGCCGTCAAAGTCCTCAAGCTGCAGCTTCGCCCGGAAGAAGAAACTGCACTCAAAGTCCATGGTACCGACCAGCCTGAGGCGTACAAATACTATTTGCAGGCGCGAGGCTATCTGCTCCAAAACAGCAACCCTGAGAATGTTGGTAACGCGGCGCTGATGGCCCGCGAAGCGCTCAAACTGGATCCTAACTTCGGCATGGCCAAAGCCGTACTGGGTGAAAGCGACTGGCTCAGGTATACCGGCACGAAGGATAAAAAATGGATCGCTCCCGCGCAAACTGAATGCGACGACGCGGTGAAACTGGGCAACGCCGGCGCCGCCGGACATATCTGCCTTGGCCGCATCGAAGATGGAACCGGAGAGCATGTAGCAGCAGTAAGTGAGTTCCAGGCCGCTCTCAGTCTTGAACCGGCGAACGAAGAAGCCGCGATCGAACTAGGCCACGCCTACGAAAACGAGGGAAAGATTGCGGAAGCGGAAGCGACTTTTCAGCAGGTAATTCAGTCGCATCCCAATAGCCGCACCAGCTACAACGAAGCCGGGAGGTTTTATCAGCGCCGCAACGAATACGACAAAGCATTGCAGATGTACGCCAAGGTCATTCAGATTGCTCCCGAGTGGTACGGCACATACGTGAATATCGGGCAGATTTACGACGAAATGGGACAGTACGAGAAGGCAATCGACCCGCTGAAGAAATCGGTTGCCCTTCGACCAAGCTATGCGGGATATGTCAATCTGGGCGCAGCATATTATGGCTTGCGGAAGTTTGCCGAAGCGGCCAGCGCCTATGAAGAAGCTGCCAAATTAAGCCCGCAGGAATACGTGATATGGGGAAATCTGGGAGCCGCACGCTATTACTCGGGAGCAAGAGACCAATCGGTAGCGCCTTATCGCCGGGCGGTTGAACTGGCCACCGAAGCTCTCAAGGTCAATCCTCACGATCCGGATGTGCTTAGCAACTTAGCCGGTTACTACTCCATGCTGGGCGACCGGAAAAACTCCTTGCTCTATCTCGGGCAAGCTCTGCAATATGGGCACAACGATAAAGATGTACTGTGGGACGCCGCCGAAGTGTACAACCAGTTGGGCGAATCCGGCTTGGCCTTGGAATTTCTGGCAAAAATGGTGCAGGCGGGGTATACTCCCGAGAAAATTCGCAGCTTGCACGAATTCGATAACCTGGCCAATACGCCGGGTTATCAGCAGTTGATGAAGTCGGCTCATTAGCAACTCTCAGCAGTAACTCCCCGCGAACTATACGAGGAGGGGACCAGGTTAGAAAATCCAGCCACGGGCAGCTGCTTCGATGAGGTTGCCCTGGACAATCCGAAAGGAATAACTAATTATGGCAACCGCTCGCGTACCCAACACTCCAACCCCAACCACGCGTACGCCCAACCTTTGCAGTGATTTCGATGCCGATGAAGGGGACTATGTGGATTTCCAGCAGGTTCCCTCGAACTGCAACTACCAAAGCCAGAACTGCCAAATCACGCAAGGCACTACAACATGGCCGTTCACCTCGGGCCCGCCAATCACTCTTCCAAGCCCCACCACCATCCAGCTGAAGTCCCCCTTGGAGGACGGCAATTACAAATACAACGTAAGCTGCTGCACAACAGAGAACGCAACGCATACGGTAAGCGTTGGCGATGGAATGCGTTCGCGCAAGCAAAGATAATATGTATTTTCTTGTAGGTTGCCGGGCGCGGATGTTCGCGCAACCAGCGAATAATGGAAGGGGCGGAGAAATTCACGGAAATTTTCTCCGCCCGCCTTGGTTTCAACGCCTATTTCCGGATTATCGATCGAGCGAACGCTCGACCAGAGGAGGTTCTATGCCTACGCCGCGCAACATTCCGATCTGCCAAAACTTCAGCGCCGAGCCCGGCGACGGCGTGAACTGGACGAACATTCCGCCCTCCGGCTGCACCTCACCGCCGACGGCAACAAACCCTGGCCCTTCAATATCGGCCCGCCCATCCATCTGCCTTCTCCGGCGACCGTCGGCATCAAAAGCGGCTTACCTGGCGGAGCGTATTACTTCGTCGCCAGTTGCTGCTCGAAACCGATCTGCGTCACCGTGACTTAGTGTAGGGGTGAGACGTCACTGCGAGGTCCGGCTCTATCTCTTCCAAAACCTTCCAACGCCCAGGCGCACCTGCACCGTGTTCAGCCCGGGGTTATACGTTTCGAGACCAGCGTTTGAAATGTGCAGATAGCGTAGTTCGACGCTCCAGTTATATTTTTCACCGAGGATATGCGTGCCGAACGCCGCGCTGGGAGTAAAGTTCACGTCGTTCGTGTAGGTAGGAACGTTGTGATTGCTGAATACCGTTCCGCCATCCAGCTCAAGGTATGGAGAGAATCGGCGACGGCGCTGGAAATCCCACTTCAATCCCAGCGGATTAAATCCCCATCCATAAGCTGTTTTCGCCGGCTGAAAAATCAGATACACGGGTACAAATTCAACCGTGTATTCGAATCGCCCACGCAGAATCCACGGCCAATGAAGTGCCGAAATTACCCGGCCGTAACGCACGCCGGCATTGAAAACTTCTGTCTTCGAAGTTCCGCCCGCGACCGAATGGCCGCCCGCGGCCCACACCTGAAGCTCGTTGCTGCCTTGCTCAGGCCCAGATTGCGCGTAGCCCGTCGCAGCCATGGCGACAAGAAACGTTGTGAGTAAAAGAAAACCGCGCGTACGGCCGTTCTTTCGCACCATCCCATCGAGGGTGCACGACGAGGCAAAATTTTGCAAGGGCGCGTTTCGAGCGGTAGTGTCCTGATGAATGCAACAGGACACTACCTTTTAAGTCGCTTGAGATGGCAGGAACTTTCGAATTATGCAAGACATTCGCAAGTTCGCTGCGATGGGATTGATACAAAAATAGCCGTGAGCGCTCTAATTCACGGTAAAGGTTGTGTTACTGCTCACGCTTCCTCCTTGGGTAGTAACGGTGATTTTGCCGCTCCTGGCGCCGCTCGGAACCGTTGCGGTGATCTGCGTGTCGGAATCAACCGTAAAGCTCGCCTTGGTCCCATCGAACGTCACGCCGGTGGTTTGCGTCAACCCGGTTCCGGTGATGGTCACTGGGGTTCCAACCGGTCCGCTCGACGGATCGAACGAAAGGAAGGTTGGAGTCACATGGAAAATCCGGGAACTGGTCAATGTTTCAGACCCGGTCGTGACTGTCACCGAACCCGTCAACGCTCCCGCCGGTACCGTGACCACCAGGAGTTTGCTGGTTGCCTCAGTGATGGTTGCCGGAGTTCCGCCAAAACTGACGGTCGATAAGGAGGTAAAGCCTTGCCCTAGAATTTCTTCCTTCGCGCCCTCCTTGCCGGATCCGAGCGGCAGCGACACAAAAGGCTTCAGCCCCATGTTTAGGCTGTAGACCTCGCCGCAACCTTCCCCGTTGCACTGTGTCAAATCCCCGCCGGACCAAGTGCTGCCATAAAAGACGCCACTCGTACTCTGCTTCAGCGGAGAGCTGGGCCCGTAGCCGTCGCTGCAAGTTCCGCTGGTGCAGAATGTATACAAAGTCTTAAACGTTCCGGTCGTGGTCATGTTAAAGAGCGTGCCGCTGTCTCCGCTATCGCCAGAGGCGGTGACGCCATAGAGCTTTCCATCGGTGCCTTGGGTCAGCGTCGACCCCGGCCCCGCGCCATCTCCGTTGGCCGGATTGATACTGTGAAGCACGGTGTAGACGCCTGCCGGCGTGATGCGAAAGATTACACCCGCAATGCCCTCGCCTCCGCCATTGCTCGTGGTGCCATAGAAATTTCCGTCGCTGGCCAGCAACAGTCCGCAGCATGGATTCGAGCCGTCGGATCCGGCGAAGCTATGCAACACGGCCACGGTGCCGGTGGGGCTCATCTTGAAGATCGTTCCCAGACCATTGGCGCCGCCGTTCACGGCCGTGCCGTAAAAGTTGCCATCGAGTCCCTGCACCAGTTCCGCCTGCACCTGTTGCCCCTCGCTGGCGGCGAAGGTGTGCAAAGTCGTGAATGCTCCGGCGGAACTGATTGAGTATGCCGTGCTGGCGGCGTTGGCGCCGCCACTGGGTGCTGTGCCGTAGAAAAGCCCGTTGGCGGCGAGGATTGGGGCAGACTGCGGGTCCGAACCGTCGCCCTCCCCGGTAAAGCTGTATAGAATCGTCTCTTTTCCGGCTTCCGACACTTTATAAATTTGGCCGCATCCGGAAAAACCGCAGCCGCCGCCGGGTCCGCCATCTCCGTTGGTTCCGTAGTATTGGCCGTCCAGACCAAGGCTGACGCCGCTGGTCGGAAAATAGGAAATATCATAGACCACGGCTCCCGCTCCGGTGGGTGACACCTTAAAGAGCGTGCCATAAAAAGTGCCGCCGTTTTCGTTCGTGAAATACATATCTCCATCGGTGCCCTGGGTTACAACCCTGCTGGAAGGGTTCACGATGGTATTGGTGCTGTTTCCGTCAAAGATCGGTTTAAAAGTTTGCGCGTGAGCCGAAGCGCTGCCGAAAACGGCAAAACCAGCGAAAACGACGATAAAGGCGAAAGCCAAAGCCGAAGCCGAAGCGTGGCGAAAAAAAGACTGAGCCGACATCCAAATCCTCCTGAGGTTGTTAGGTTTATGCGCGGAGCCTAATGCCTGAGGGGGCACTCTAGTGGGGGAGCGCATCGCGCGGGTTCGGGCTATACTATGGTTCCCACGGCGTTCCCCCCGCAAGAGACAGTTCAGGCCGCTACGGGTCAGGACAGGTCATTTCCCTTTATGGCAGTTCATCGCGACCCGTTGGCGCATCATCGGCTTGATTCCTGGAAGGAAATTGCCGCTTTTTTCGGCCGTGCGGAGCGCACCGTCAAGCGCTGGGAGTCGGAACGCGGTCTTCCCGTTCATCGCGTTCCTGGTAACGGCCGCAGCTCAGTTTTTGCCTACACTCACGAGCTGGCCGATTGGCTGAAAAGCCGCCCCGAGGATCTCGATTCAGAAGCGCCAACCCCGTCGGAATTGGCGCCTCCGAGCGGAGATTCTGCAGGAGCCATCGCCGCAGAGCCTGCCCTCGATAAACCGGCAAACGAGGAAGTAGCCGCGGTGGGAAGTCAAGGGCCGAGCTTTGGGTCAACCCCAAGAGCGCACACCCGCGCTTTATGGGCGGCCGCGTCAGCTTCGTTCTTGCTGATTGTTCTATTAATTATTTTCCTGGCACAGCGCGGGACATTTCGATTCGCCAGCGCGGGCAGCCACCATTCATCCAACTCAGAAGCCCAGGAACTCTACCTCAAGGGACGCTATTTCTGGAGCCGTCGCACTCCCGAGGATCTCACTCGGGCGATCGACTATTTCACACAGGCCATTGTCCGAGATCCCGGCAATGCCGAGGCCTACGTCGGCCTTGCCGACTGTTATAACCTGCTGCGCGAATTCGGGGTAATGCCTGCGGCCGACGCTTACCCGCGCGCCATCGCTGCCGCACAGCGCGCTGTCGAACTTGACGACACCTCTGCCCAGGCTCACAACTCGCTTGCCTTTGCAACCTTTTGGTGGTTGTGGAAAGGAGCGACTGCCGAGCGCGAATTCAAGCGCGCTTTGCAATTGAATCCCGATCTGGTGCGCGCCCACCACTGGTATGCGACCTATTTAATGGCGCTCCATCGTTTTCCGGAAGCCATCGATCAGATCGATCAGGCGCAGCGCCTTGAGCCCGGGTCGAGCGCACTGCTCGCCGACAAGGGATACCTATTGTGGTGTGCTGGCCGCCATTCTGAGGCGCTCGCCTTGCTTAAGCAGCTTGAAACTACCGATCCGTCTCTTTCGTCCACTCATTATTACCTCGCAAGAATCGCATGGGAGCAGCGGGACTATACAGACGCCATTGCTGAGTGGCGCACGGTCGCCGAGTTACGACATGACCAGGCCGGCCTGGCACTCGCTGACGCCCGCGCCGGGGGACTCTCCTCCGGCGGCCTGAGAGGGATGCTGCAAGCTCAAATATCCTTGCAAAAAACGGCGGTCGACGCCGGGGGTGGAGATGCCTACGATCTCGCAGTCTCGTATGCCGCTCTCGGCAGAACGAGGGATGCGCTTGCCTACCTCCAACTCGCCTTTGACCGCCGCGAGGCCGGGCTTCTCACGTCAGACCCCCCGATTCCGGCATTGCAAAACGATCCCGAATACCGGCGGCTCATGGCTCGCGTCCACAAGGAATTAGCGCAGTAGGCGGAGATCGTCGAGCTTACCGGCAGAAGGTTCCAGGAATTTCACAGGTTCGGCACTGGTGCTGTTTCGCGAAACGGCACCAGCACCACAGGTTCGAGTCGCTTGACAACTCCGCAACGCTGCGTCAGCCAAAATTGCGGATTATCTGCCGCGATGCGCATCGAAAGATTATGAGCACAGTTCTCGTCACCGGTGGTTCGGGATTTATCGGCAGTTATTGCATTCTTAAGTTGCTCGCAGCTGGACACGACGTACGGACCACGGTTCGCAATTTGAAACGCGAAGCCGATGTTCGCGCCATGCTGAAACAAGGCGGAGCCGATGCGGGCAGCCGCTTGTCTTTCGCAGCGGCCGATCTCGAGAGCGATGCCGGTTGGCGGGAAGCGGTCGCCGGCTGTGAATACGTTCTGCACGTGGCATCGCCTTTTCCGGCGACTGTGCCGAAGAATGAAGATGACTTGATCGTGCCGGCGCGGGAGGGCACGCTCCGTGTGTTGCGTGCCGCGCGTGCCGCCGGAGTAAAACGCGTTGTGCTGACCTCTTCTTTTGCTGCGATCGGTTACGGCCACAAGCCGCAAACAGAGCCATTCACGGAAAGAGACTGGACTGAGGTGAATGGCAAAGGCGTCACTCCCTACGTGAAATCGAAAACTTTGGCGGAACGTGCTGCCTGGGATTTCATCGAGCGCGAAGGCGCGAATAAAGATGGCGGAAGGTTGGGGCTTTCGGTGGTAAATCCGGTTGGCGTATTCGGTCCGGCTCTGAGTGCAGACTATTCCACATCGATTCTCATTGTGCAGCGCCTGTTAGATGGGGCCGTCCCCGGACTTCCTAAACTGTATTTCGGCGCCGTCGATGTGCGCGATGTTGCCGATCTGCACCTTCGCGCCATGACCCACCCTGCAGCCAACGGCGAGCGTTTTCTCGCCGTCGCCGGAGATTTTCTATCCACGCTTGAAATCGCAAAGATTCTGAAAGCGAATTTGGGCGAGGCTGCTAAAAGAGTTCCTACGATTCAATTGCCGAATTTTGTGATACGTCTTGCCGCGTTGCGCGATCCCGCCGTGAAGCAGATCGTCCCCGAACTTGGCAATCGAAAGAACGCCACTGCCGAAAAAGCAAAAAGCATGCTCGGGTGGCCGCCGCGGTCGAGAGAGGAATCGATTATCGCCAGTGCGGAAAGCCTGATGCGCCTCGGATTGCTGAAAGACAGCGCAAAGAAAGCTGCGTAGTCAGCTGCGAGATCGTTCCTCGCCGACCAACTTCGAATGGAGGAACTGGAAGAGGGCGTACTGATGCGTTCCGCCAACTTTTTTCCAGGCCGGGTTCTGGCTCAATACATGCTCAAGCAGAGGGTTGTGATACAGGACGTAGACCGTTCGCGGATGCTGGCGCAGACTGCTCTCCAGATTTGCCAGCATGCGCCTTAGCCCAGATTCCGGAAGTGGACTGAAAAGATAAAGCACGGTTGGCTCTTCCGGAAAGCGAAACTCGGTTGCATCGCCGCAGATCGATTGCACTGCGAAGCACTGCTGAGTTTCGCTTCTGTATTTTGTTAGATTGTCCTGAGCAGCGCGATGCAATTCGGGTAGAAGTTCCACGCCGAATACGCGCCGAAAGGGAGAATCCGACGCCATCAGCAGTGTGCGGCCTTTTCCCGAGCCAAGATCGATAAAGATAAAGTCCCGGAAATCGCATTCTGTTTGCTCCCGCAGAGCAGAAAGCATCTCGTGAAACAACGCGGCTTCGGTCGGCTGATAGGGCGAGTGAAAAATTCCGAGCAGACGGTCTCGCCAGGATACGGTGGCGCTGGTGGTGTCGACCCGGTGCTCCCAATCGAATTCGGCGTCACCGTAGCGTAGCCGGCGGCGCTCAGGGGTAGAGTCGCGGATGAATTCCCACAATGCAGTCGCGAGCCGCCCCGCCGCGACCATAGGCCCCTCGCGGGGGGCAATCTCATTCCACCATTGCCGCGCAGAACGAAACAAGCTGGCGGAAGACGCGGAGGAATCTTTTTCATCCATGCTTGACGATCATAAGCGACGATCGAGAGAGCAGATTCGGATCTGAGCGGCACGACTAAAGTCGTGCCCTTCCCGAAACCTGTCTTCAAAGACTATTGATGAGATGGCTTCTAATGAAAGTTGCGCAGCGTAGGCACGGGCTTGTATCCGGGTGGGAATCCGCGGGTCGCGAAAGGGAAATCATCGGGATAGCGAACTTCGACGCGGCCCTCGGGAGTCAGCTTATAGGGATTGCCATCGGGATCGACCGGAAGACCCGGCAGGTGTTCGGCGGCGGCGAGTTCCGCTAGATTTGTCGGCAAGCGCCCGGTGCGCTCACCGAAGCGCGTGACGGCTTCCTGCAGATGCTGGACGTCTTCATCGACGCGCAGCGCGCGCAGGTGTTCGATGGCGTTTTCTTTGATTTGTTTATCCTGCGTGCTCTCATAGGTGGCCGACCACAACATGCGGGCGGTCTGATATTCGCCGGCGTGCTGCGCCATTTGCGCGGCGAGAATCTTGAGAAACGGATGAGCATTGGGGATCCGTGATCCCTGCTCAAAAACCTCGGCGGCTTTCCTATAGTCTTCGAGATCCATGTAGTAAACGAAGCCGAGGTCGTAATAGAGGTGCCAGTTATCGGGATTGTGCCGAATCCCGTACTGCATCAGTTCGACGGCGCGGGCGGGGTTTCCCGCTCCTTGCGGGGGTTTTGGCGATAAGAAGCTGGCGCCGAATTCGTAAGCGATGATGAGATGCGGATCGAGGTGGGTAGTGATTTCAAGCAGCGGCGCCAGCAGGTTGTAGCTGGTGGCGTAATAGTGATGACGATATCCGAAATATTGCACGGCGCGAGTCCAGTAAATGCAAGCCATCAGGCCGTCATAGCCGAGGCTGGCGCGCTTGATCACCGTGGGCGAACTTAGAAACAAGACGTCATCGAGCGTCGCCTGTGGACGCATTTGGTCGATGCGATGCAGCAGAAACGAACTGGCAGCCAGCGATGCGATCAACACCGCAGCTGCGATCCAGGTGATTTTGCGGCGATACTTCATTTCAAGTCGCGATGCTCGAAGATGAGCACGGCTCCACTGAGCGCCATGGCGGCGTAGAACAGGGCATAGAAAGTGTTCTGCAGAATCAACTGCCCTGCGACTGGCTGCCCGTGAGCGATCGAAGTGATCACATTGAAGGCGGAGAAATTCGGCACCAAATATGCCGCGCCGGTCGCCAGCCAGCGAGAGGCGCCGTGAGCCATGGCTGCGAAATTGCGTAGATCTTCGGCGAAGTTTCCGATCACGAACAACGAAAAGGCGAAGACAGCCGAGAGTAACGGCGAAGAAAACGACGAGAACAACAGCGCCAAAGAGCAGATGATTAAAAACTCGAGAATGATGAAGTACAGGGCGACAAAAATCAGGCCGTCGGCGCGTACGAACCTGTGCGAGACATAGAACAAAGCGGCGAACACGCCGATCGCCATGAAGAATGTATTCACCGTCAGAGTGCCGGCCAGCCCAAAGAACTTTCCGACGATGAACTCCCACCGGCGCACGGGACGTGAAAGAACGGTGTAGAGCGTGCGCTTTTCGATTTCTTTGGAGACGAGCCCGATCCCGATAAAAATGGCGATAACCACGCCGAATAACGATACCGCCGTCAGGCCGAGATTGATGACGACCAACTTCTCGATCTCAATGGAAATCTGGCCTACGAGAATCGCCGCCCCGGAAAGCAGCAGGGCGAAGGCGATCAGGTTATAAAGAACGCGGTCGCGTACGGCTTCACGGAAGGTATTGGAGGCGATGTGGGCAATGTTGCTTCTCATTTTATGAGCCTCGTAATCATGAACATCGCAACCATGGGCCTCGTAATCACGAGCCTCATATCCATGCGCCTCATATCACCCACCCCCTGCGACCGAACCGGCGGTGTTTTCGGCGTGCCGCAGTTTTTCGACGAAATAGGTTTCGAGCGAAGTGCGCACTGGAGTAACTGCAAT
The DNA here is from genome assembly GCA_963784095.1 of uncultured Acidobacteriaceae bacterium. Lineage (GTDB taxonomy): Bacteria > Acidobacteriota > Terriglobia > Terriglobales > Acidobacteriaceae > Sulfotelmatobacter. Next base: position 203,654 of record CAWAQC010000006.1, on the reverse strand, counting down.
CAGGCGCAAATGTTCACGGCGCAATGCAGCGATGGCCAGGTCCTGCTGCTTCTCGTCAATCACGGCGCGCACGGTTTCAGCGGCTACATGGCACTCTGCGCCCAACGCCGTGATTGACTGAGGAACCTGCGTGCCCTGCCACATCACTTCGACTTTGCCGCGGACACTCGAAGTCAAATCCTCAACCGCGCCCACGCGGAGCACTTCGCCTTTGTGAATGATGGCAACCCGGTCACAAAGGGCTTCGGCGTCAGAGAGAATGTGAGTGGAGAAGAATACAGTCTTGCCTTGCTGTTTGAGCTGCTCCATCAGATCGCGCACTTCGCGGCGTCCCATGGGATCGAGCCCAGACATTGGTTCGTCGAAGAATACGAGCTTCGGATCGTGAAGAATGGCCTGGCCGATTCCTACGCGCTGCAGCATTCCTTTGGAGAACTTCCGCAGTTGCACTCCGCGAACATCGCACAGGCCCACTTGTTGTAAAACCTGTTCGATTCGCTGCTTTCGCTGTTTGCCCGGAACGCCGGAAAGTTGGCCGTAGTATTCCAGCAGTTCGTGAGCCGTGAGGTAGTCGTAGAAGTAGGGCTGTTCGGGAAGAAAACCGATCTGCGCCTTTACTGCGGGATCGGTCCATTCGCGGCCCAGAATGCGTGCGGATCCGGTGGTCGGGAAGACCAGGCCCATCAGCAATTTCAGGGTGGTGGTTTTACCGGCTCCGTTAGGGCCGAGAAAGCCAAAAATCTCCCCTTCTTCAACCTGGAGGTGGAGCGGGCGAAGAGCCTGCTTCGGACGCTTGCGCCAGAAGCCCACTTTGTAAGTCTTCTCCAGCCCCAAGATTTCTATGGCAGGCATGCGCGTTTCAATGAAGAGCCATGCGACATCTGGAAAAATTATAAGCGAACTAGATTGGGAATAACGTGGACGGCTCGTATCGGGAGATTACGAAAGTAAAAAACTCAAACCCCCCAAAAATCTTGGCCCCAAGCGGAACCCGGAAAGCGCAAGGAAAAGCGAGTGCACTAATTGGTCATGGCAGTCAGAGCCTGGCACGAGGCGTAGGAGCTTACCAGCGTGATCGTCCCCGCCGGTTGGAGGCGAATCACCAGGTCATCGGTCGAACAGTAGGCACGAGTGCCGGTGACGGTGCTGAACGGGGTGGCAGTCGCATAGAACTGGTTGTTGACGGTTCCAGAGCTCGCCGATCCCGTGGCGGCGAACGAATAACCGCTCTTTCCCACTCCGCCTCCATTGGTGGCCAGGTTGTTATCGATCAGGCATGCGGTGGTGGAACTCGGTACGCAGGGACTGGCGCCGCCCAACGGCAAGAGGGTTGCGGCGAACCCGATGGTGGCTTCGTAGGTCCCGAAATAGCCAACTTCAGCAGCATCGATAGCGTGCATCGATCCGGCTGCGGATGAATCATTGGCCGCCATACGCGCGCGAAGCAGGTTCGGGATCGCGATGGCTGCAATAATCAGGATGATCGCAACTACGATCAACAATTCGATCAATGAAAAGCCGCGATTTTTACGCATAGCGTTCATCGGAAAACTCTGCCCTTAACCAATACTTCGGCTGGCGGGCATATTAACCCTCGCATTTACCAGTCCAAAACGTTGAGCCCTTCCACCCCTCTGGTAACTTTTTAGGCTTATCTGCCGGATCCTACGGTGAGAATTGAGGGTTTGCCGACGGCCCGGCGCGGTGGATTTAGGGTCGATCCAGCGATTTTTTGGCCAATGCGAGCCTTTTGACGATGGGAGGGCGAAATCAGAACTACTATCAAGGACAGCAGCCTATTCCAAGCGACAAGAATTGTCAGGGTGCCGGATTTTGGCAGCTTCTGCAAAGCGGGTTGCTGCAAGAAACAAAGAGTAAAGAACAAAGAGAGCAGCGGATTTCCATCCGCTGCTCCCGGTTTCAAAACCAGATACCGCCTGCCAGCAAGCTTAGTTCTGGAGCGGAGTGAGAGCCTCTCACGCTACATAGCCGGCCACGAGGGTGATCGTGCCCTGAGCCTGCGTGCGGAGCACGCCGTCATCAACCCCGCAATATGCTTTGGTACCGGTCACGTTCGACTGCGGAGTCGCCGTGGTGTAATAGTTCCAACCAGTCGTCGCCGCGCCGCCCGGCGTGGAAGCGAATTTATAGCCGCTCTTACCACCGCCGCCGGGACCGTCAGTGGCCAGGTTGTTGTCAATCAGGCAGCCTGTTGCCGGAGCCGGAACGCAGGGCGAAGCTCCACCCAACTGCGCGAGGGTGCCATAACCGGTGGCCGGATAAGCGCCATAATAACCAACTTCACCGACGATGATGGTGTGCTCGGAACCAGCCGCCGAAGAATCGTTGGCGGCCATACGCGCGCGCATTAAGTTCGGAATAGCAATAGCTGCGATGATCAGAATAATAGCAACTACGATCAGCAGTTCAATCAGCGAAAAGCCTCTTTGTCGATGCCCCATTGTCGAATGTTCCCCCATTAGTGTTAGTGGCTTACACAGCGTCGTTCTGCATTACATATCGCACATGAACGGCCATTCATCCCAGGCTGGTAAAAACCGCGCAACTGCTTTCTTTTCAGGAGAAGCGTAACGCTGCGCAAAAGCCCGCAGCGAATCAGAACAGAATACGCCTCCGAAACTGACAATTTCTGTCGATACCCTGCGGTTTTCGATATGGGCGGGAAAGGAAGAGTAAGATCTGCGAGGCGGAAGGCCGCTACCGCAGGTCGTCCCCGAGGCAAGAATCCGCAACGTGAAGCGGATAACCCATGGGCGGGAAATGAAAAAGAGCAGCGGATTTGCATCCGCTGCTCCCGGTTTCAACCCAGATACGGCTTGCGAGCAAGCTTAGTTCTGGAGCGGAGTCAGAGCTTGGCACGCTACGTAGCCAGCTACCAGAGTGATCACGCCCTGAGCCTGCGTGCGGAGCACGCCGTCATCAACCGCGCAATACGCCTTGGTACCAGTCACGTTCGACTGCGGAGTCGCGGTGGTTACATAGTTCCACCCAGTCGTCGCCGCGCCACCAGGAGTAGAGGCGAAGGTGTAACCGCTCTTACCGCCGCCGCCAGGGCCGTCCGTGGCCAGGTTGTTGTCGATCAAGCAGCCTGTCGCGGGAGCCGGAACGCAGGGCGAAGCTCCACCCAACTGAGCTAGCGTGCCATAACCGGTGGCCGGATACGCCCCGTAATAACCAACTTCACCGACGATGATGGTGTGCTCGGAACCAGCCGCCGAAGAATCATTGGCTGCCATACGTGCACGCATCAGGTTTGGAATAGCGATAGCTGCGATGATCAGGATGATGGCAACCACGATCAGCAGCTCAATCAGTGAGAAACCCTTCTGTTGTTTCCGCATCTCTATTTTTCCCTCGTCTTGGACTTTTAGTTTCGTGCTGGTCATGGAATGACGCAGTCGGGCTTGATGTTCGCACTTGCCGGACCAAACCTGCCAGTTACTTTGGTTCTTACTCGTATCTCACAATCCCGTTATTTTCAATGGCCTATGAAACTTCAGGATCATTATATCGTGCTGCAAGCTGGGGTTAGCTGCCAAATTGTGTCATCGCAACTGACCCTTCGTGGCAGCCGCTTACGGGATGGCCGACAATCTCGGAACGCACAGAAAGCGAAAACTTGCAGAGAGATTTTCGCGTAGCCACAGCGATTTCAGGGTGCGGTTCGTGCCCTTCGATGCAAATTCCACCGCCTATAATCGCTCTACTGCGTAGTCCCCGACCATTGGGGCCGACGCCCTAACTCGGGAATTCCGGGAACTTAACCGCTTCTCTATTGGAAGAATACAATGTTGCTGCGTCCGCATGCCTACTTCTCCCGAAGCTCTGAATATCGATCCGGCGATCTCTCGCGCCTGGACTCTTCCTGCCCATCTTTATTTCGACCCCGATGCATACGCGGCCGAAAAGCAGCGCATTTTTGCGCGCACCTGGCAAGTGGTGGGGCATCACGACCAGGTGACGAAATCGGGCGATTATTTCACGACGGAACTGATCGGCGAACCGCTGGTGGTAGTGCGAGGCACGGATGGCAAGCTGCGGGCTTTTTACAACGTTTGCCGGCATCGCGCCGGGCCGGCTGCGGAAGGCTGCGGTTCGAGAAAGCTATTTCGCTGCGGCTATCACCGGATGGACTTACGATCTGGATGGATCGTTAATCAGCGCGACAGAAATCGAGGGCGTCGAAGGATTTCGGGCAGAAGATCTTGCGTTGGCGCCGGTGCGGGTAGAGGAGTGGCTGAACTTCGTGTTTGTAAATCTGGATCGCGAAGCTCGGCCTCTGTGCGAATGCCTGGGTGAACTGCCGCGGCAAGTAGAGAAATTTCCCTTTGCCGCGATGAAGTTATTCGAGCGGCGAACCTACGAGATGAAATGTAGCTGGAAAGCTTATGTGGATAACTATCTCGAAGGCTATCACCTGCCGAATGTGCATCCGGGGCTAAACCGGGAACTGGATTACAACGCCTACACGGTTGAGCCGCATGCCGGATATGTGCGGCAGTTCAGCCCGATTCGCGGGGCGCAGCCGGGAGATGCGACTCCGCGCCGCTATCAGGAGGCGCGCGAGGATCTCACGACGGATTATTTCTGGATTTTCCCCAACTGGATGCTGAATTGTTATCCAGACAATATTTCGCTGAATATTGTGCTCCCGCTCTCGGCGGAGTGTTCGCTGGCGATCTTTGAATGGTATTTGCCGGAGAAGGACCATGGTAGCCCGGCGGCGAAAGCGTCGGTCGAGTTCAGCCACCAGATTCAGATCGAAGACGTTGCGATCTGCGAGACCGTGCAGAAGAACCTGCACTCACGCAGTTATTCGCGGGGACGATTCAGCGTAAAGCAGGAGAAAGGAGTGCATGCATTTCATCGCATGTACGCGGAAGCGATGACGCTGCATGGCGAAATTCAGAGGTGATCCACATCAGGGCGGAGCCGCTCCAGGCTCGCCTTAGGCAGTGGCCTCGGCTTTGACCAGCAGGCAAGTGACATCGTCATGTTGCGGCGTCGAGCCGACGAATAGATCCAGGCTCGCCATCATCCGGTCGAGCATTTCCTTCGGAGTCGCGTCGGCGTTGGCGGCCAGCAGGCTGAGGACCCGCGATTCCTCGTACTCTTCCTGGCGCGCGTTTTCCGCTTCCACCAGACCATCCGTAAAAATAATCAGCCAATCGCCTGGCTGGAGAGTAACGGTTGCCGATTCGTAGCTTGCTGCCGGCAGAATGCCGAGGGGCACACCGCCAACGTCGAGGTGCTCGATCGATCCGGAGGCGCGACGGAGAATGGGATTGTTGTGGCCGGCATTGATGTAGGTGAACACGCGGCGCGCGGCGTCGTACTCCGCCAGAAATGCGGTGGTGAAGCGCGATCCCCCCTGGCTGTTGGAGCAGGCATATTTGTTCATGTTAGCGACGAGTTCTGGCAACGGCACCTGAGCGGTGGAAAGTGTTTTGAGGCTGGCTTGAAAGGTCGCCATCAGCATCGCAGCAGGAATGCTCTTGCCCGCCACGTCGGCCACAGCGAAGATGACACGATTATCTTCGTTGGTCTTGCCGGGGCGGGGAAATACGTCGTAATAATCTCCGGCGACGGTGTTGGCAGGGCGGCTGGCGTAGGCGATCGATAGTCCGGGAATTTGCGGTGGAACTCCGGGCAGAAGCCAGGTTTGAATCTCGCGGGCAATTTGCAGATCGCGCTTCATCACCACGCGGTCTGCGATTTCGAGCATGAGAAGAAGAAACAACAGCAAACCGCCCCAAAAATGGAAATCGAATTCAATGACACGCACGTTGTTGCCGGAGCCATAGTTGTAGCCGCCGCCGGGAAACACAATCAGGATCAAGGCCACGAGCAAGAGCACTCGGCGGGCGGGCGAGAGTTTTTCGAGCACTGCCCAGAAGAACTCCTTGGCTACATGCAGATGGCGGCCCTTGCGCGTGAGGCCTTCCGGGGTTTTAGCGGCGACATCGCGTGAGTACAGCCGGTAGCTGGCCCGCGCTTCGGTTTCGAACTGCGACCAGAGCTGGGTCAGTTCCATCCCTTCGGTTACCCGCCGCCAGAAAAGTTGCCAGCGCACTCTCCACGGAATGCGTTCGTGAACGGTGACGTGCGACGATGGAGGAGTTGTGGCCATGCGAGTGAAGTGATTATAGAGGAATGGATGCTTCGGGCTGGAGTTCACGCCGGATGATGCCGACCAGTGGCAGAAAACGGCACTCGGCAGTTAAAAAGCTTCTGAATTAAAACGCGAAGTTCAATAATTTTCAAAGAAGGTCGACAATTTTCAAAAGAGCGGAAGCTGTTCTTCCGATAAGACTGCCGGCCACTTCTGGGCGAATTCCTCGCGGCGCGCAGTGACGCGCTTCATTCCGTATTTCTGGCGGAATCGCGCAATCAACTCGGCGATCCCCTTACCGTAGGCGGCTGGCAAGAACGAGCGGTCCTGATAACGCTGCCGATAGTTGTCAACCAGGCGCGGGAAGTACTGCTCAAGAAAAGGCAGAAAAACCGCCGCCGAACAAGGCTTGAGAAACAACGGCCCGGCGAAAACATGGGTGGCTCCGGCAGTAGCTGCGGCGCGCACCACGGCTTCAAGATTCGCGGGTGAATCTGTGATGCCCGGCAGGACCGGCGAGCAGCTTACCCCTACCGTGATTCCTGCTTCGCTGAGTTGCCGTACCGCGTCGATGCGCAAATCCGGGCGCGGCGCTCGCGGTTCAAGAATGCGCGCGAGATCGGCATCTAACGTGGTTACCGTGATGTGAACCGACAAAGAATTACTCTGCAAGACCTCGCGCAAAAGATTCAGGTCGCGCACGATTAAGTTGGATTTGGTAACAATCCCCAACTCGAATCCGCGATGGCAGGCGAATTCTTCCAGAATGCCCCGCGTGACTTCATAGCGGTGCTCCGCCGGCTGGTAAGGATCGGTCGCGGTGCCGAGCGCGATCGACTCTCCAACTTTTACTCGCCGCAGATCGCGGCGCAGCAGGCCGGCAGCTTGTTGCTTGACATAAATCTTTTGCTCGAACTCCATGCCATCGCGCATTTCCATGAATTCGTGGGTGTAGCGGGCATAGCAATAACGGCAGCCGAATTCGCAGCCGCGATAAGGATTGATTGTCCAGGTAAAGGGCAGATTGCGATTGCTGACGCAGCGGTTCAGCAGGGAGCGCGAGGGCAGCGTGAAATACTCCACGTTGTGGCCCTCGCGAATCGATTCGCCCTCGGCCGCGAGACGGGCGATGCCTACGAGGTCGAGCTTTTTTGAAGCGGGAAACAGGGGCAGGGAAGACATTGCGTATTCGCCTTGTGTTCGCCTATCATACAGTCTCGAAAAGATCCGGTCAATAGCCCTTGAAGGATAGCTGTAGAGCGCTCGAAAATTTTCTACAGCCTGCTGCCGGCCGCTGCGGAAAAGAATATGGTCAATGAGTGTTAACGCCTGTTATCAGCAGTTGACCGCGAGTTACGTAACATCCCCATTACACTCATTGACAGATCGGTCGCGCTGGCATCTGCCGAGTGCTTCCAAAGAGGTTACCCTTCATGATTTCCCAGGTTACTTTTGGGGGATCACCAACCGGACACACAGCCATTCACTTTCCTTCCAGCATGTGAAAACAGTTTCATCGCGCCCGTTCTGGCCAGAGCTAAATCCAAGACTCGATTGCGCGATCCTTTGGCTGCCCTGCTGCACGTATAGAGACGAGCGAGCGAACCGCCGGACTCATGAAGCAGCGCCAAGAACCGCGCCGAATGCGGAATCTGGCCTGGGTGAAGTTACTTCAGTGTGGGAGTAACCGGCTCTCGTGAGCGCAACTGATTCAACCATTCGCTGGAGGCCTTAACAACAAATGCGTCGACTTCGTCTCGCTGTATCTTCTCTCACCATTTTGGCCGCGATGTTTTTCTGCACAGGTACGGCCCTGGCCAATTCCACGGTAACCATGCAGCTCACCAGCGTCGGCGGGAACAATGCCGGCGGCGTGTACACCTATCCATACTATTTCTCGGTGAATGGCGCGAAGCCGGTGGCCATGATATGCGACTCTTACGACAATGAAGTCGTAGTGGGCGAGACCTGGAAGGCCACCGTAAGCGGCCTGCTGAGCGGTAACGGCCTGTTCGGCAATCAATTGCTCGACTACAAGGCTGCCGGATTAATCTTCAAGAGCATTCTTAGCGGCACGGTGAATGTGAACGCGGGAAATTTTGCCATCTGGGGATTGTTCTCCACCAACGCGCAGAACAATTCATACTTTCAAAGCAGCGGAGCCGCGGGCATCGAAGCAGAATATCTTGTTATGGCTGGCACGGCTAAGAACAGCGCGTTTAACGGACTGTACCTCTATACACCCATAGCCGGGACGCAGAGCTGGGGCGGTACGGCGCAAGAATACATTGGCTACTCTCCGGTTCCGGAGCCGACGTCGCTGGTCCTGTTCGGTACCGGTTTGATTTCTCTGGCTGGAATCGCGCGCCGGAAAATCGTCAGAGCGTAAGAGTTCGCAAGCCTGCTTCGCAAAGCCTAGATCAGCAGCGAATGAGCCCGTCGCGGCGGAGATGGATCCACTTCTGCCGCGACAGTTTTTTATTTTTCTTCGTTATTGTTATTTTGAGGCGCTTATTTTGAGGCGGTGACGGGCGGCGGGATCGTGATGTCGATTTCTTTGACCGTCCCGAGCGACGTTAAAGGCTGACCGAACTGCCTGGTGTTGCCGACTACCAGCACCGCCAGCCGGTCGCGGTGTACATATTTTTCCGCTACGCGCTTCACGTCCGCCGTAGTGACCTTCTGAATTTCCGCGGGCAGCTTGTCGAGCCAATCGGCCGGGTAACCATAAAACTCGTAGGTCATCCTTTCAGCGAGCACTTTATCGGGCGAGTCAAGACGAAAAATGAACGCATTCAAAATTGCATCTTTGGCCTGTTTGATCTCGTCATCAGTAATCGGATGTTGATTTAAATTGTCGATGGCTTCATCGAGCGCCTTGATGGTTTCGACGGTGCTCTGGCTTTTGGTGGCGGCGACGAAATTTAGAATTCCGGGATGCCCGAAATTCGCGCCAATTTCGCCGCCTACGGCGTACGCCAGGCCGCGCTTGGTGCGAATATCGTTGAACAGCCGCGACGAAAACCCTCCGCCGAACGCCTCGTTGAAGACCGCAATCGCGTAATAGTCGGGATTGTTGCGCGTGGTGCCGAGGCCAATCATCTGAATGCTGGTTTGATTCACATCGTCTTTCGCGATCTCGTAGAAGCCGGGCTTGGCGGGATCGTAGCTGACCTCAGCTTTTGGCAGGTCGTCTCCTTTGGGCCAGGAGTCGAACGCCGTGCGCAGCTTGGCCTCCATTGCGACGGAATCAAAATCTCCGCTGAGCCCCAGAATGATGCGATTGGGCTGCACGTATTTTTGGTGCCAGTCGAGCAAATCCTGGCGAGTAATGGCTGCAATGGTCGCGTATTCAGGCTGGCGGGCGTAGGGATTGTTTACACCATAGGCCAGCTCTGCGGATTCGCGCTGAGCGATCTGGCCGATGTTGTCGTTGCGGCGGGAAATGGCGGCGTTAGCTTGTCTCTGCGCCAGGTCGAGCTTGTCGGGGCGGAACTCGGGATTCTGCAGCAGGTCGACGAAAACCTGGAAAACCTCGTCAAAGTCGCCTTTCAGGCATGACAGGCTGATCGAAGTTGAATCCGGGCCGCCGCTGGATTCCACTTTTGCGGCGCGTACTTCGAGAAAGTCATCAAGCTGATCTCCAGTTTGCGCTTTGGTGCCCCCGGTTCGCCAGACTTTGCCGAAGTTATTCGCCAGGCCGGTCTTCGTGGCTGGCTCATCGCGCGTGCCACCGCGGATTCGAGCCGAGCCGTTGATCAGAGGCAGTTCGTGATCTTCCTGCAGAAAAATCACCATGCCATTGGAGAGTTCGATTCGCTTCGGTTGCGCGGGATGGAACGCGGGCAACGGAGGCGTAGGGATTTGCCGCCAGCCCTTTTCCTGGCCGAATGCTGCCGGAAATATCTCAAAGCAGAAAACGGCAAACAGCGAGACTGCGATTAGAGATCGCGTCCGCTCCATTGCGTAGCGTTTCATTGCGCACCTCCGTGACCCGATGGCGCGACAGTTTCGATTACGCCGATGGTGCGATTTGTGTCGAGAAACGTTTCGTTGGCGACGCGGCGGATATCGGCCTTGCTCACGTTTTCGATGCGGTCGACAGAGCGGAACAATTCCCGCCAGTCGCCGTAGCGGGTCTGATAGGTGGCGAGTTGCGTGGCTAACCCTTCGTTGTCGTCCAAACCACGGATCAGATTGGCTTTGGCGCGAGTTTTTATCATCTTCAATTCGTCATCGCTGATGTCTTGTGTCTTGAGCCGCTCGATTTCGGCATGGATCGCGTTGGCGACCTCCTGCGTCGTGTGACCGGGCAGGGGGAATGCATAAAACGCGAAGAGGTGCGGGTATTTGATTCCCGGCAGCCCGGTGAATCCTGCGGCCGACGATGCCATCTTTTTGTCGCGCACCAGCGCGCGATAAAGCCGAGAAGTGCGTCCTTCCGACATGAGATCCGTGATCGCGTCGTACACCGCGTCATCTTTCGATAGGTAATCGGGGCGATGATAGCCCTCGAGATAGAGCGGCTGAGTTTGTTCTTTCAGTTCAACCCTGCGCTCTGCGTTTTGAGGAGGCTCGACCGTGGTGGTCTCATCGGGCTTGTGGCTCGGCGGCAGGCGGCCGAAATATTTTTCAAGGATCGGCATGGCCTGAGAAGCTTTAAGATCTCCAGCGATGGCCACGACCATATTGGCGGGCACATAGTACTCATGAAAAAACTTTCCTGCGTCAGTCGCCGAAAAGGAATTCAAGTCTGACATCCAGCCGACCGTTGGGCGATGGTATGGATGGGCCTCGAAAGCGGCGGCGTCAAACTGTTCCAGCAGCCGGCCGACAGGATAGCTATCGGTTCGCATGCGCCGCTCTTCGATGACGACATTGCGCTCTTTATAGAATTCGCGCAGCACCGGATGAAGAAAGCGCTCCGATTCAAGATACGCCCACAGCTCCAGCCGGTTTGCGGGTAAGGAATAGTGATAGGCAGTCTCATCGTAATCGGTGAAGGCGTTGAGGTCCTGGCCGCCGTTTTGTTGGATAATTTTTCCAAACTGATTCGGGACCACATACTTGTCCGCGGCGGCGATATCGTCTTTCCAGGCTTTTTCCAACTGCTTGAGCTTGGTTTCATCACGGCCCACGCGTTTGTCGCGCTCGGCCAGGTATGCGGCATAAGCTTGCTCGATTTTGTGCAGCGCGATTTTTTCCGCAGGGTAATTGGTTGTGCCGATGGTCTCCGTGCCTTTGAACGCCATGTGCTCAAACATGTGCGCCAGGCCGGTTTTGCCCATGGGATCCTGAGCCGAACCGGCATCGACCAGAGTGAAGAAGGAAAATACTGGCGCCTCGTGACGCTCGCAAATGACGATCGTCAGCCCGTTCGCCAATTTCTTCACGGTGACGCGCTTCTCGAAGGAAGCTACATCCTGCGCGGTGGCGAACGCAGTGAGAATTGAAATTGCGACGATCAGCCTTAACGAGCGGTGCTGCAGGCGAGCTCCAAGTAGTTGCGGCAAAGTGTGTGTGACCAGCTCTGTTGACGCGATTTGTTAGGGAGAAGCTTGAAATTACGTGGCCGCGGTGGAGTTGTCAAACGGTTGTAGCGTCGCAGGTAGGTATAGCGCCGTATTTTGCGTTGTGCGTGATTTCAGGCACAATGACGGCGGGAGCGCACGCGCATGGATTCGACGGTCGAGATTCAAGGTAGCCAACTCAAGTTGTCGAATCTGGAGAAAGTTCTTTATCCTGCGGCCGGGTTCACCAAACAGCAGATCATTGACTACTACGCGCGCATTGCGCCGGCGATGCTGCCCCATTTGAAAGAGCGCCCGCTCACGCGCAAACGCTATCCCAACGGTGTGGATGAAGAATTTTTTTACGAGAAAAATGCCCCGCAGCACCGGCCCGACTGGGTGAAGACCGTTCCCATCTGGAGCGAAGGCAATCACCGCATGGTGCATTACATTCTCGCCAATGATCTGCCGACGCTGATTTGGCTGGCCAATCTCGCAGCGATTGAACTGCATCCGTCACTTTCATTGGCAAAGGACGTCAGTTGCCCCACCATGATGGTGTTCGATCTGGATCCGGGGCCGCCGGCGAATATTGTTTTGTGCTGCAGGGTTGGGCTGTGGCTGCGGGAGATTTTCGAACACTTCGATTTGCAAAGTTTTCCCAAGACTTCAGGGTCCAAGGGATTGCAGATTTACGTTCCGCTGAACACGTCCACCAATTACGATGAAACGAAAACCTTCGCTCATGCCCTGGCGCAGTTGCTGGAACATGATCATCCTGATGTGGTTGTGTCCGACATGAAGAAACAAATTCGCGCGGGCAAGGTTTTTGTGGATTGGAGCCAAAACGACGAACACAAAACTACGGTTGCCGTTTATTCGCTGCGGGCGCGTGAGCGCCCAACCGTTTCTACGCCGGTGACGTGGGAAGAAGTTGAGCGGACTGTGAAAAAGAAAGACGCCGGCATTCTGGTGTTTGAAGCATCGCAGACCGTAAAGCGCGTGGAAAAAATGGGCGATTTATTTGCGCCTTTGCTCACCGTAAAGCAGCGCCTGCCCGATCTCAAGAAGTTCATGCAGAGCGCGACTTCGCAAGCAGAAGGGCCGATTTCCCTTGCAGCCCAGGCGGGAGAACCCTTGAAACGTAAGCGCTCTGGCTCGAGCAGGGCAGTCAAGAAACCTCCCCGCCGGCCTCAAGTACGTGCGGCGAAACGCAAGGTATAATCGCATCGCAGCGGACTCGGCTCTTCTTCCCAAGCCTTCGAGGTTGAACTTTCGAATGCCTCAACTTTTTGCCGGAACCTCTGGATGGGCCTACCCAAGCTGGAAGCCGGATTTCTATCCGGCGAAACTGCCGCAGAAAAACTTTCTCAGCCATTACGCCACCCAGCTCAATACGGTTGAGGTGAACTTCACCTTCCGGCAACGGGTCAAGGAAAGCACCGTCCAGAACTGGATTCAGGAAACTCCAGCCAACTTTCGTTTCGGCGTGAAGGCTCACCAGGTGATTACCCACATCAAGCGACTGAAAGGGACTGAAGATTTCGTACCCCGGTTTCTGGCAACGATTGCTCCACTGGCCAGCGCCGGAAAGATGGGACCGGTGCTGTTCCAGTTGCCGCCGAACCTGAAAGCCGACACCGCGCTGCTCCAGGATTTTCTTGCATTGTTGCCGAGAACATTGCCGACGGCTTTCGAGTTCCGTCATGAATCCTGGTTTGCCGACTCGACCTGGGAGGTGCTGCGAGCGGGCGGTGCGGCACTTTGCGTGGCGGAGACGGAAGAACGAACTACTCCCGATGTTGTTACCGGCGAATTTGCCTACTATCGCTTTCGCAAGCCAACTTACACGCCGGAAGGGCGCCGCGCAATGGTTGCGCGTATTGAAGAGCATCTCGCGGCGGGGCGCGACGTATTCGCCTACTTCAAGCATGAAGAAACCCCGCAGGGCGCGTTGTGTGCCGTGCATGTGCTACGGGAGTGTGGCAAGGGATAGCGCTTCCATTTGCGGTTCCTCAAAGCGCAATCCTCGTTGCGATTTTCGCCCCCGATCTTTTTACGGTCACCTCGATCGGCAGCGGCGGCTTGATCAGAACCCCGGTTGCCACTTTTCTGCGTGTCCGATAACGCGCATACTGAATTAATTCCCATGCAGATTTCGGATGCGAATGCGCTCGTGCTCGCCGGCTTTCTCGATTACCTGCGAATCGAGAAAGGATTGGCGCCGCTTTCCGTGAGTGCCTACAACACAGACATCTCCCAGTTTTCCGAATTCCTGCAAAAGCGTAAGCGGCAGCTGCTAACCGCCGGGCGCTCGGACGTTCGCGATTTTCTGCAGCAGCTTTTTTCATATCAGGTTGAGGGTCGCAGCGTAGGGCGAAAGCTCTCGGCACTGCGCCATCTATACCGTTATTTGCTGCTGGATGACAAAATCGAGCACGATCCAACTTTGAACATCGAATCGCCGAAGCAGTGGAAGGTTCTGCCCAAGGCGCTGGCGCGCGACGAAATGGAATCAACCCTGGCCGCACCGCTAACGCGCAGCACCATACATGCGCGTAATTCGCCGCACGCAGCTGCGTTGGCCGCGCGTGATGCTGCCATGCTTGAGGTTTTTTATGCCGGTGCACTACGCGTCTCCGAAATTATCAGTGCGAGATTAGAAGACCTAAAACTGGATGCGGGATACATGCTCGTCCGCGGTAAAGGTGATAAAGAACGCGTAGTTCCGCTGGGAAAATCGGCACAAGATGCATTGACGGAGTATTTACGGGAGGCGCGTCCGATACTGCTCGCAGGGAAGCGTGCCGCAGAATCGTCTAAGGCGGAGTCATCCAAGATGGCAGCGCGCGATCAGCCATTGCTCTTCATCACGCGTGGCGGGCGCAAGTTGACGCGGCAACGAGTGTGGCAGATGGTGCGGGCAGCGTCTGCTGCTTCGGGACGCAAGGCCTCTCCGCATATGCTCCGGCACTCTTGCGCTACGCACATGGTGGAGAACGGCGCCGACCTGCGCACCGTGCAGACGATTCTCGGCCATGCGGATATTTCGACGACGCAGGTCTACACGCATCTGGCACTCGACCGGCTGCGCATCGTTTATCAGAAGCATCACCCGCGCGCGAGGGCGAGATGAAATCGAAGGGCGGCGTTTCCAAGGCAGTTGCCGATTTTTTGCGCAATCTGCGCGAGCGCAATGCGTCCCCTCACACGATCAAAGCCTATAGCGGCGACTTGGTGCTGTTTGCGGGCTATGCGGGTTCGCGTGGATGGAAGCAGATCGACCACGTCATAATTCGCGGATTTTTGTCGCAGCTTTACGAAAAAGGATTGAGCAAAACTTCGGTCGCTAGAGCACTGGCTGCGGTGCGGTCACTTTATCGCTGGCTGGCGCGCGAAGGCGTCGTCGAGCAGAACCCCGCGAAGCTGGTAGCCACGCCAAAACTGCCCAAGAAACTTCCGCGGGTGCCTACGATCGAGGAGATGAATTCTGTGATCGATGGCCCCATGCCCGAAACTGCCGCGTTTCCCGAGCGCGAGCGCTTGATGTTCGAACTGCTCTACGGATGCGGCATCCGCAATTCGGAGCTGACCGGAATCAATGTTGACGACATTCGTCTGAGCGCAGAAGCGATCCTGATTCGCGGCAAGGGGAAAAAAGAACGTTACGTTCCGTTCGGCGATTCGGTGAGAGTGGCGCTGACGGCGTATCTTCCGCAACGCCAAAACATAATAGGAACTACTGATAAGACCTGTCCGGCGCTGCTTATCAATCGCCGCGGCGGAAGGCTTACTACGCGCAGCGTCGGACGAATCATCAAGAAAATTGCCGTCGCCAAGGGCTTATCGCCGGATGTTCATCCCCATACGCTGCGCCATGCTTTCGGCACTCACATGCTGGAGGAAGGCGCGGATTTACGCGCCATTCAGGAGTTGTTGGGACACGAGCGGTTGGCGACTACTCAGCGTTACACGCAGCTCTCGATGAAGCACGTGTTGCAGGTCTATGATCAAACCCATCCGCGGGCAAAGTAATTCACTTCCGGTTGGGGTGCGTTTTCCGCAGGGCTTCCCACATTTCTACGACTTTGGCTCGCAACTCGGCCGTGAGCTTTGCATACGCCTCCTCCGACGCGGCAATCTCCGGCGGCGGATAAATCGGATCGCCAATTCTGATTTCAAGAGGGGCGAATCCTCTGAACGATTGATTCCGCGGCCACGCTTTATAGAATCCCTCGATTGCGATGGGAACGATCGGTACCTGCACCTGAATTGACAAGATCGCCGCGCCCTTTTTTAATATTTTTGGTGTGCCATCGATAGACCGTTCGCCTTCTGGATAAAGAATGAGCGGACGTCCCTGCCGCAGCCCGAACGCCGAAGCGCGCATAGCGGGAACGAGATTCGCGTCGGGGTCGACCACGATTAGGCGCAAGGTACGCGCCAGGCGGCGCATGAATCCCTGGCCGAAAATTTCGCTGGTGCCGACGGCAAAAACTTTCTTAAACACGGGCGGCGGAAGAACGCTGGCGAGCATGAGCGGATCAAGATAGCTCTGATGATTGGACGAAAGAATATACCCGCCGCTTTTCGGCAGCTTCTCGATGCCGGTTACGCGCAAATGAAAACGATCGAGCGCTATGACCTGAATGAGCCGTGAAACCACATACCAGAATGTTCCGCTGATGGCCTGCGGACGAGTCAAGGGAGTGACGTCGGTGGGATCGGGCTCTTCGGCGAATACTGCTTTCCAGCCCGCAAAACCTGGCGCTTTTCCTGGAGCGCCTGCTCCGCTGGCGGCGCTTCCGAGAACAGCATCGACTAAATCGCGAACCGTATAAATTTCCGCAAGTTGCGCTTCCGAGACATTGCCTCCGAGTTGCTGCTCAATGTGGCTGAGCAGTTCGATACGTTGCATGGAGTCCAGACCCAGATCAAGCTCGAGACTGTGAGTTGGGAGCAGGGATGGCGATGAGGGCGATTTTGGCGCTACTTCACGCACAACCTTCATCGCGCGCTGCACATCCGCTCGCTCCAGCCACGCTTCTTCATCAGAAGTCAGCGGGCGTTCCTGGGAAAGCTCTGAGCCGTCGTCGACTTTTCGCGACGTATTTTCCTTTACGCGTTTCTCGACTTCGAAGCGCTTGATCTTTCGCGTGGTGGTGCGCGGCAAATCGTCTTGCCAGATTTCATAGCTGCCAATGCGCTTGGTGGAAGCCATCTGCTGCGAAAGGCTTTCGATGTCGAAGCGGATGACCTCTTTCGCGTTCACGATTTTCTTCTGCCGCAGGACGTCGAAATTCGGCACGATCACGGCGTGTATCCGGTCGCCTTCGCCGCCTTTGCCTTCGATTCCAACGACTGCCAGCTCCTTGATATACGGCGATTTCAAATAGTGAGCTTCGACCTCCTCGGGATAAATATTCTTCCCGTTGCTGAGGACGATTATGTCTTTTTTCCGTCCCGTTAGAAACAAGTTGCCATTGCTATCGAAATGGCCGAGGTCGCCGGTGTAGAACCATCCTTCGCGGAGAACGGCAGCGGTCGCATCGGGACGGTTCCAGTAACCTTTCATTACCACGCCACCGCGCAACGCGACTTCGCCTGTGGCTGGCGAATCTTCCTGCGCCTGCGGGTCGGCAGTCTTTGTATCGATGATCTTTGCTTCATTGATCTGTGCTTCGACGATCTTGCCTTCCACTCCCTTCATTGCCTTTCCGACCGAACCGATTACGTTGTTTCCCGGCGAATTTGCGAAGACGGCTGCGGTGGTTTCCGTGAGGCCGTAGGCTTGCAAAACGTCGATTCCCATGGCATAGAAATCGCTCGCGATGAAGGGATCGAAGCGCGATCCGCCGGTTACCAGGTAACGCATCCTTCGGCCGAAGATGTTATGGACTTTGCGAAAGAAGAATCGGCCTGCATCGAGCCTCACTTTCCGCAACCCGCAATTCACGTTCATTAGCATTCGGAGAAGTTTTTGCGCGATTGAGCCTCGCTTGGCGACTTCCTCAAAAATCCTCTGGTGGATCAAATTAAAAAACTGAGGCACGACCGCAAATACTGTGATGCTGCGCTCCTGAAGGGCCCGCAGCAGTTGCGTGGTGTTAAGAGTTTCGAGATAACAGACGCGCGCGCCCTTCACCAGGGGCAGCATCAGATTCGCCATGAGAGCGAGAACGTGAAACATGGGCAGCACGCCGAGAAGAGCATCGCTCGGACTGATATCGACCCAATTGAACACGGCTTCCACTTCGGCCAGCAGATTGGCGTGCGTGAGCATGACGCCTTTAGGATCGGCGGTGGTACCAGAGGTGTAAAGCAATGCCGCGAGTTCGTCGCCAGCAGCGGGCTGGCGCTCGAATGCTTCCGGCCCCGCATCGAAAATTGCTGGCAGAGTAGTTAGCCAGTTTGGTTGCACGGCTGGCGTGGGTAATCGCTCGGGATCCATGAGAACAACACCGATCATTTTTCCGGCGATCGTTTTTCCGGCGATCGTTGATTTGACGATCTTTGATCCGCCAACGGTTTTTGATCCCGCAACTGCCTGGCGGCAAATATCGGCGTGCCGCGCATCGCAGAAAAGCAGCGCCGAGCCACTGTCGTTCAGCAGCTTGGTAAGTTGATCGGCGTGGAGCGTGGTGTCGAGCGGGACAGCGGCAGATCCCGCCGCAACAATGCCTAAAAATGTCACCACCCATCGCGGGTCATTATCCGCCACAATTGCCAGCCGCGATCCGCGAGCGAATCCGCCCTCGCCGATCCATCGTGCGACCGACTCGGCCCGCTCGCGGAGTTCGGCATAGGTCAAGCTATCCGCATCGTCATTTTTGCGGTCGCGATTGCGGTCTTCATGCTGAATTTCAAGTGCGACATGGTCGGGCCACCGCTCGGCGCACTCGACAAAACGGTCATAGAATGTGGGCATGGGTCGTGGCGAATATACACGAAAAGCGGCTCTTGGCACCTCACGTCCTTGTCCGCTACCGCCGCATCTAATTATGCTAGGCTAACTAAGGAATGTTGGGCCAGAATCCTCGTCCTCTGAAGGATTTCACGTTTGATTAACACTTTTTTTGGCAAGGTCTTCGGGACCAAGAACGAACGCTTCGTTAAGAGCATGAGGCCGACGGTTGCGGCCATCAATGCGCTCGAACCGGAGATCCAAAAACTTAGCGACGCCGAGTTGCGCGCAAAAACCGACGAGTTCCGGCAGCGCATTCAGGAGCGCTTGAGCCGGCTCAAGCGAACGGACGCGCCGGAAGGCGAAGCGGAAGCGGATGACGATCCCGATCGAGCCAAGGAATTTGAAAAAGAACAATACGATGCGCTGCAGGAAGTTTTAGACGACATTCTGGTCGAGGCTTTTGCCGTAGTGCGCGAGGCCGGACGCCGAGTGCTCAACATGCGCCACTTCGACGTTCAGTTGATTGGCGGAGTGGTGCTGCACCGCGGCGTGATCTCGGAAATGAAAACCGGCGAGGGCAAAACGCTGGTGGCGACGCTCCCGGTTTATTTGAATGCGCTGAGCGGACGCGGCGTACACGTGGTCACCGTCAACGATTATCTGGCCAAGCGCGACTCCGAATGGATGGGCAGGCTCTATCGCTTTCTCGGCTTGACGGTCGGCGTAATCGTTCACGACCTCGATGACGAGCAGCGGCGCGCGGCTTATGCCGCCGATGTGACCTACGGCACCAACAACGAGTTTGGCTTCGACTACTTGCGCGACAACATGAAGTTCGATCTTCGAGATTGCGTGCAGCGCGGCCACAATTTCGCGATCGTCGACGAAGTCGATTCCATTTTGATCGACGAGGCCCGCACTCCGCTGATTATTTCCGGAGCCAGCGAGGAATCGACGGACAAGTATTACCGCGTTAATCGCATCATTCCGAAGCTGGAGAAGGGCGAAGAAATCGAAGGCGCTCCCGGCGAAGCGGCAACGCTCACCGGGGATTTCGTTGTCGATGAGAAGCATCGCAATATCACAGTCTCGGACGAAGGCTGGGAAAAAGTTGAGCAACTGCTGGGTATCGGCAACATAGCCGATCCAGAGAACTGGCCGCTGAAACATCACGTGGAAACTGCGGTAAAAGCGCACGCGCTGTACCGCAAAGATGTGGAATACGTGGTGAAAGACGGCGAAGTCATCATCGTCGATGAATTCACCGGACGCATGATGCCTGGTCGGCGCTGGTCGGACGGTTTGCATCAGGCGATTGAAGCCAAAGAAGGCGTGAAGATCGAGCGCGAGAACCAGACGCTCGCGACCATTACCTTCCAGAATTATTTCCGCATGTTCAAGAAGCTTGCGGGCATGACTGGAACGGCGGAAACGGAAGCCACCGAGTTCGACAACATTTACAAGCTGGATGTTCTGGTGATCCCCACCAACAAAAAGATGTTGCGCGCGGAGAATCCGGACGTCGTCTTTCGCACCGAGAAAGAAAAGTATTTCGCGGTTGCCGACGAGATTCAAAAGCTGGCGGAAAAAGGCCAGCCCGTGCTGGTTGGCACCACCTCGGTGGAGAAATCCGAACGCATTGACCAACTGCTGAAGAAAAAAGGTATCAAGAACCACGTCGTGCTGAACGCCAAGTTTCACGAGCGCGAGGCGGAAATCGTCGCGCAAGCCGGACGAAAGGGCGCGATCACCATTGCAACCAACATGGCGGGTCGCGGCACCGATATTTTGCTGGGTGGCAATCCCGAATTCATGGCCAAGCAGGAATTGGTGAAGAAGGGAATTGCGCAGCAACTGCGCGTGGCGCAGGGCAAGATCGAGGGCCCGCAGGAAGACGGCACCACTTCGATTTTCTATTACAACGGCAATGAATATACCGTGCCTACCGATAAGTGGGCGGAGGCCCTCACCCGTTACAAGGCCCACACGGATAAAGAACACGATGAAGTGATTGCTGTTGGCGGGCTGCACATCCTGGGCACGGAACGGCATGAGTCGCGGCGCATCGATAATCAGCTGCGCGGTCGCGCCGGCCGCCAGGGCGATCCGGGATCTTCTCGCTTTTATCTTGCGCTTGAAGATGACCTGATGCGCATTTTCGCCAAGGAATGGGTTTCGAAACTGCTGGAGCGGCTCGGGATGGAAGAAGGCACTCCTATCGAATCGAAGATGATCAGCCGCCGCATCGAAACCGCGCAGAAGGCGGTCGAAGCGCAGCACTTCGAGTCGCGCAAACACTTGCTCGAATACGACGATGTGATGAACAAGCAGCGCGAGGCCGTGTATGGCTTGCGCCGGCGGCTGCTCGAAGGCCTGGACCAGAAGGACCTGATTCTGGAGGATTACGTTTCGGCAATTCTCGGGGACCTGTTGGAAGAGTACTGCCCGCCGAAAGTGCATCCGGACGACTGGAATATCAAAGGCCTGAAAGACGCCGTGTTCACGCGCTTTGGCGTCGATTTTCTTGCAGAAGGCGTGAAGCCTGAAAACTTGAACCGCCAGGAACTGGGCGATGCAATTTTCGAAAAGCTGAAAGAGCGTTACGACGCGAAGGAAAAACTCATCGGCCCGGATGCCATGCGCCATCACGAGCGCATGATCATGCTGAGCGTGCTCGATTCGCAGTGGAAAGACCACCTGCTCAGCATGGACCATCTGAAAGAAGGCATCGGCCTGCGCGGCTATGGCCAGCACGATCCCTTGGTCGAATATAAGAAGGAATCGTTCGATATTTTTGAAGCGATGATGCAGCGCTTCCAGGAAGACACGGTCAAATATTTGTACCTGATGCAGATTCTGGAGCGGCCGGTTGAGCCTGCCCGCGTGCAGCCGGGCGGATCTGGGCAGCCCTCACCTGCCTCTGTGGGTGCAGATGGCGACGGCAATGGGCGCCGCGCTCCTCGGATGGTTGCCACCTCGGCTGACGATATTGAAGAGGCGTTCATTCGCCGCAAGCGCCGCGAACTGGAACAGGCGCGCATGGCCGGAGGCGGCGATGCAGCGCCGGTGCAGCAGGTGGTTCGTGCCCAGGAAAAAGTTGGCCGCAACGATCCTTGCCCCTGCGGGTCGGGGAAAAAGTTTAAGAAGTGCCACGGGGCATAAGAGAGATGCTGATATGGGCAGAGGCTGTCCTCCGAGCGAAGCGAGGCTACCTTCGAGTCTTTTTTTCTGCTACTGCTTTGAACGTCATCTCTTGCGCTTTGCCCTTCTCTTGACGCTTCCAATCGCTGAACAAAGTCGCGTAATTCTTCATAATGTATTGCTGTCGGCGCACGCCGAGTTTTTTTGCAGTTTGGTCAATCCAGCGCGGCGGACCTTCGATCTCGCAAAAATCGCCGATCGGAGTTTCATCAACAACGACCTGGCCTTTGCCATCGCTCCACTCGGCGCGAAATTTTTCGTAGCGAAAAGATGGAGCGTAGCCGAGCGCCCGCAGAATCGCATCCATCTGCTTACCGTCTTCCACGGAGGTTTCCAGTTCCTCTCGACGGCTGTGGCGTCCCGTCTGTTTGCCGGATTTATGCGTCAGCTTCCATTCCGATCCATACTGGCGCAGGCGGAGGAGTTGCTTGCGCTTACGCAGCTTTTCTCCGGGAAGATCGTAAAGCGTATTCATTTCGCGGGTGCGCGGAGTCTCTTTATGAAATCCTGCAGCGCGCAGCTTGTCCGCCAGCGTACGAACGCTCGCAACGCGGAATTTGATTTCGATTTCTTGATTTGAGGCCATTGTCGAACTATAGAACGAGGTAGTCCAGCGACGTCAAAGCTTCGAAGCAAGCATCTCAAAGCAAAAATGTTGGCGCCTTAGCTGAACGTCGGCAACTTCACGATGTCATCCTGTGGCACCGGCTCCAGCGGCTCTCCGGCTTTGCGCCAGGCGGTCAATCCTCCCACAATCACGAACGTGTTAAATCCCTTCTCCCGCAGCAGATGCGCCACACGGGCGCTGGTGGCTTCGCGCGCTCAAGTGCAATACAGGTAGATGTCTTTATCTTTGGGAAGGTTTTTAATTTCTTCTTCCAGATTGTTGGGCTCGATGCGAATCGAGTTCTTGATGCGCGCGGCACCGCTATCGTAGTAGCCGTGGCTGCGGACGTCGACGATCATGACCCGGCCGGCATCTTGAGAAGCCAAGCGTCTGGCAAGTTCCTCGACCTGCACGCGCGGAACGACACGATACATTTTGTTCTTGCGAAATTGAATAATGCGGTAAATCACGTAGACTGCCAACGCCGCGACCACGACAGCTTCCATGGCCCGGCCCGCTGCATGAAAGCCACGCAGCACCGCAGCCAGGAAATCGCGAGAAATATATCCCACCGCGAGATAAGCCAGGGCGTAAGCCGAGGCCCCAAGAAAATCGAGACGAATGAACTGCCAGAATCGCATTTTCATGCTGCCGGCTAACGGCGAGGCCATGGTATTTACGCCGGGGATGAATTTCGCAATGATGAGCGTGAGCTTGCCGCGTTTGTAGAAGGATTCCGCCGAGCGCAGAATGCAGGTCTCCGGATTAATCGACACGCGGCAGAGAAATCCGAGGAGAGCCCAACCCATGTATCGTCCCAGCCAGAACTGAATCGTGTCGCCGATCAGAAGCGCGGCAATCGAAGCCAGCAGGACATACGGTCCCCATAGCGCGTGCGCCGCAATCGCTGCTCCGGACGCAACCAGCGCAATGGCGGCAGGGAGGGGAAGTCCTACGGCTTCGACCAGCAACAGGCCGAATATCCAAGCGTAGCCGTGGCGCGCCATGAGCGTGATGAGATGCATAAGCTCTCTTGGATAGGAATAACCGTGAAAGGGTTCAGTATAAACAAAACCGGATATTTGCCCGAACGGCAGGGTCGGGCTTGGGTTACGGGGAGTCTGTTCTCAGGACGGCTCTACTTCTCCCGCGAAATCACAAATTCCGGAGCCCACAGCAAGGCGCGCTTGATCTCCGAATCCGGGAAAATGCTCAATGCGTTTTGCGCGGACTCGGCATAACGCGTGGCACGTGCGGTCGCGGCATCCAGCGAACCGTGGCGTTGCAGAATTTCGATGATCTGCCCGTGCGTAACGCCGTTGAAAGCGCGCTCGCGCATGATGGTTTCAATCTTCGCTCGTTCTTCCGCCGTGCAGCGCTCCAGCGAGTGAATGATGGCCATGGTCGCCTTGCCCTCGCGCAGATCGCTGGCTACAGGCTTGCCCAGTACATCTTCGGACGCGGTGAGGTCGAGCACATCGTCGACGATCTGAAATGCCATGCCTAAATCATGCCCGTATTGTGCCAGGGCTGCTTCCTGTTGAGGCGACGCTTCGCCCAGAATCGCTCCCAAGCGCATGCATACCGAGAATAGGCAAGCCGTTTTGCGATAGATCAAATCAAAATATTCGTCGAGCGCGATCGACTTGCCCAGCTTTTCCATCTGCAGCAGTTCGCCTTCGACCATTTGCTGCGTCAACTCGATGAGCGTGTCAAGAATGCGGAAATTGCGCGCCTGCACCGCCACTTTAAACGCCTGCATGTAAAGCCAGTCGCCAGCGAGAACGCATTTCGAGTTGCCCCACTGCGTATTGGCCGCGGGACGCCCACGGCGGGTCAGCGCTTCATCGATGATGTCATCGTGCACCAAGGTCGCGGTATGGATAATTTCGACCACCGCACCCAACTGAACGGTGCCGTGGTCCCGGTGGTCGAAAAGCTTTGCGGACAAAAAAAGAAGCGCCGGACGTATCCGTTTGCCGCCGCCGGCCCGCAGATATTCGCCAATCTCCGTGATCGCTTGCACGCCCGCCACAGTGTCGTGGCCGAACTCGTCCTCTAAAGCCGCAAGATCGTCGTGCAGCAGATCAAAGATCTCTTTCCCGTTAATCTCTTTTCCGTTAATGATCGGGGGTGCGCTTTCTGGTGGCTCTAAGATCAAGATCACTCTCGTCAATTCGTTCTGTAATTTGTAAACTGCAGGTCGATGCCGAAATCATGCTGCCGCAGCGTGGCGATCACATCCTGCAGCGTGTCACGGTCTTTGCTGCTGACTCGCACCAGATCCCCCTGGATCGATGCCTGCGCTTTCTTTTTCGAATCCTTCACTAATTTGACGATTTCCCGTGCTTTTTCAATGGCGATGCCTTGCTGCATGGTGACTCGCCGCTTTGCCGTCCCACCCGCCGCCGGCTCGACTGGGCCGTAGGTCAGCGCCTTCAGTGAAACTCCGCGCTTCACCAGCTTCTGCTGCAGGATGTCGTTGACCGCTTTCAGCTTATATTCGTCGGCGGAATGCAGCACGATGGCATCCTTCTCAAGCTCGATGTTCGATTTCGAATCTTTGAGGTCAAAGCGGGTGTGGATTTCCTTCAAGGCCTGCTGGATAGCGTTCGACACCTCCTGCAGGTCTACCTTGCTCACTATGTCAAAGGTGTTCTCGGGCACGGATTTCAATTCTTTCTGAAATGATGGAATCTTCAATTTGAGATTATCAGAACCAGCGCTCTTGCAGCAGGGCTAAGGTGCGGAAATTTTGCTTTCAGCGATTTCAGTTAATTTGAACAAATTGTAGAAGTTGTGAGTCGTTTGCCGCCCGATCTCTTCCGCAGGCAATTTTCGTAACTCGCCCAGCTTTTGGGCGGTCTCCACGACGAATGCCGGCTCGTTGCGCTTGCCACGATGAGGCACCGGAGCCAGATAAGGGCAATCGGTCTCAATCAGAAGGCGATCCAACGGCACTTGCAGCGCCGCGTCGCGAATGGGCTGCGCTTTAGGAAAAGTAAGATTACCGGCGAAGGAAATCATGAATCCCATATCGAGCGCAATCTTAGCCTGCGCCCAATTTCCGGTAAAGCTATGCAGGATGCCGGCCAACCCTCTGGCGGCCCAATGTTGCCGCAGCAGTGACAAGCAATCCTGCCATGCGTTATCGCTGTTTTCCGACGGGCGGCAATGGATGACGATAGGCAGCTTTGCAGCGGCTGCAAGTTCCATCTGGCGCAGGAAAACTTGCTTCTGTATTTCGCGCGGAGAATGGTCATAGAAGTAGTCGAGACCAATCTCGCCCCAGGCAATGACTTTGGGACGCCGCGCAAGTTTCTCCATGTTGGCGTAGGCCTCTTCATTGGCGAGCTGCGCTTCGTGCGGATGAATGCCTAAGGTCGCATAGATAAAATCGTATTTCTGAGCAAGTCGAATTCCGCAATCTACTTGCTCGGGGGAATCGCCGTTGCCGATGGCGACAATCGTCTGAACTCCGGCGGCGCGCGCCCGCGCGATCACTTGCTCACGGTCGGAATCGAACTGTTTGCCATCGAGATGAGCGTGAGAATCTACGTACATATTGTCATGTGGGGACAACCGCCCTCGGCTGTCCGCGCGGAGCGGGGCTCGGCTGGCTTTCGGCTTACCGAGCACAAAGGTAAGCGCCCGTGCTCTTACTTCAGTCTTGCGCCGACGGGCACATCCTCTAAAAAGCTTGCCAGTACGGGCGCGCCGCCTTCCAGCGAGGCCGCGACGATCATTCCATTCGATTCCAGACCGCGCATTTTGCGCGGCGCAAGGTTGGCGACAATCACAACTTTCCTGCCGACTAAAGTCTCCGGAGCATACGCTTCAGCAATTCCTGCCAGCACCTGTCGAACTTCCGTTCCGATGTCAATTTCTAATCGCAAAAGCTTGTCTGACTTGGGAACTCTCTCCGCAACTTTCACCTGCCCGACCCGCAGTTCCACTTTGCTGAAGTCATCGATGGAAATTTTGTTGTTCGCTGCCGGTACTTCCGAAACCGGTGCGCTTGAGATGGGCGCCGCAGCAGTCGGCGTTCCATTCGTTTTCGCGATAGGACTCTCAACCGCCAGAGCAGGTCTTTGCTCCTCTTCCATCTTCTGCATCCTTTCAATCGCGCTTTTATCTGCTCGCGGAAAAACAGGTTGCACTTCACCGAGCTTGGTGCCGGGCGGCAGTTGTCCCCAAGCGAGCTGACTCAGATTGAGCTTCTGGATATCGCCGAGCCCCATCTGCTCCCATATCTTGGCGGTCGCTTGAGGAATCACAGGATGCGCGAGGGCGGTCACGATCCGCAATGCTTCTGCAGAGGTGTACAACACCGTTGCCAGTCGAGCGCGGCTGTTGTCGTCCTGCTTCTCGCCCAACGCCCAAGGCTCGTTCTGGACAATGTATTTATCTACAGTCGCGATCAGTCCCCACGCTACCTCCAGCGCGCGTGAGAATTGAAAGTCGGTGAACAGGATCCCGAACTCCTGAACAGCAAGACGCGCAGCTTGCGAAACTTCGTCGTCCTGCACGGTTCTTGCCACAGCGCGCGATGGATACGGTACCTCACCCCTGAAGTAGCGATTGATCATCGTCAGTGTGCGGCTGGCCAGGTTTCCCAATCCGTTCGCCAAGTCAGAGTTGTAGCGCTGGACGAGCGCGTCGAAGGAAAACGATCCGTCCTGTCCAAATACCACTTCGCGCAAAAGAAAATAGCGCAGCGCGTCCGCGCCGAGCACGTCGAGAATGGTTTCCGTGCGCACAATGTTGCCGCGCGACTTCGACATTTTGCTCTCTTCGAACAGGAGCCATCCATGGGCCACAATCGCTTTCGGCTCCGCCAATCCAGCGGCCATCAAGAATGCCGGCCAGTACACGCAATGGAAGCGAACAATTTCTTTGCCGATCATTTGCACGTCGGCTGGCCAAAACTTCTTGAATGCCTCTTGCGCTCCCGCATGAGAGGAGCCATATCCGATCGCGGTAATGTAGTTTGCCAGCGCATCCAGCCAGACGTAAATCACGTGCTTGGGATCGTCGGGCACAGGGATGCCCCAGGTGAACGTCGAGCGGCTAACCGACAGATCGCGCAGACCTGAGCGCACAAACGAAATCACTTCGTTGCGACGGGTTTCAGGGCGAATAAACTCCGGATTCGCATAGAGCGCGAGCAACTTGTCCTGGAACTGCGACAGCCTAAAAAAATAGTTTTCTTCTTTTACGGTCTCGGTGATGCGTCCGCAGGTAGGGCACGGATCGCCAGGTTGCGCTCCATCGACATAAAGTTCGTCGGAGACGCAATACTGCCCCGTGTAGACGCCCTTGTAGATATAACCGTTGTCGCGAATCCGGCGGAACAGTTCCTGGGCACGCTTTTTGTGGCGTTCTTCCGTGGTGCGGATAAAGTCGTCGTTCGAGATTCCCATCCGCTTCCACAATGCGCGGAATTCGCCGGAGATTTCGTCGGCGTACTGTTGCGGAGTTTTCCCGGCGGCTTGTGCGGCCCGCTCGATCTTCTGTCCGTGTTCGTCTGTGCCCGTAAGAAAAAAAGTTTCTTCGCCCAGCAGGCGGTGCCGGCGCGCGATTGTGTCGCAGGCAATCGTGGTGTAAGCGTGCCCGATGTGCGGCCGCGCATTCACGTAATAGATAGGGGTCGTGATGTAGAACGTCTTGCTCATAGACTCTTTTTGCTCGTTCTTCAGAATATCAGGAGTCTGAAGGCGTGCAGTCAGTTCCGGTCGTTGGTGTTGATGTTGAATCCGAGGATGGCATTTACTTCCACCGGCTGCGCGCCGCGCATAGCGGGACGGAACTTCCAGCCGGGAAGTGCGGCGATGATTTTCGCCGTCATGGTGGCGGGACCAGGTTCAAGAACCTGGAGACTCGTGATATTGCCGGAAGCAGTGAGCCTGCACTTCACTACCATGCGGGCGTGGGGAAGGTTCGCCGGAAGATCGGTGCGAATGGCTTCGGGGCCGGTGAGGGTCTCCAGTTGAGAACGGGCTCCAGGATTCGCTTCGGCGAATTGCATCACCACCGTACCCATTGAGGTATCGACATACACCGTGTAATTGTCGCCCGGAAGTTCACCATAGAAATTAAACGCTCCGCCGGAGCGCGAGGTGGCGACGATGGTAATAGACGGGCCTTCAGCGGATTTTACGTTGGAGCGGCGCGGCGGCGGGTTTGGGTCGCCACCATCGGAGCCGAAACTGGGTAGCGTGACCACCGTGGTGCCGCCGTGAACATCGACTCCCGGTACCACTGGAGAGCCCGCGGCCAGGCTGCCTGCGCCGCCCGATCCCGGAGTGGTTGAGATTCCTGCATGAGCAGTTTGGTCGAAGCCGTGGCCGCTGCCGGATTTAGCCGCACCTGAATTGTCCGACGGCTTTTCCGGCGTAAATCCACTGCCGGTGCCCTTATCGTTGCCAATTCCAGAGCCTGCTCCAGCCCCACCGAGGCCGGGCTTCTCTCCACCAGTCGGTGAGATAGCCAGCGAGTTTTTGGCGGCGTTGCCGGGGAGCGCGACACTTGAGCCGGGTTGCGCCGATGCAACGATTCCGGAACCGCTGTTATTTCTGGGCGAATCTTTTGGCGGGACCAGTGCGGAGCCGAGTTCCGTGGGCGCGCTAAATTTTCTTGACGAACCATAAGACGAACCGGGCACCGATGCGGAACTTACCGATGGCGGCGGTGGAACGATCTGAGGGGACAAGTTTCGATCCGATATTGTTCTCGCCGTGGAGTCGGCCGATCCCAATACGCCTACAGAGGGCGGTGGAGGCACGACAGCCGCAACCGGAGCGCGCGGCGGCATGCGAGAGATTCCCGACGCCGCGGAAGCCGAAGGCGCAGGGGGAACAATTTTGGGAGTGAGCGTACGCCCAGAATTGCGGCCGGATGAAGTGACGCTCGGCGGTGGTGGGACTACTTCGGCGGTGAGCGTGCTAGTGCCGAAGCGACTGGCGGAAGAAACACTGGGCGGAGGTGGAACGACATCTTGAGTGCCGAAGATCTTGCCGATAACGTTGCTTATAAATGATGGGGCGGCGGGCTGGGTTGGCGGCGGAGGAACCACCGTCGGCGAGGATGCGGCTACGCCACTTTCGAGCCGGCGCAAGTCGCGCGCAGAATCTGCTGAAGGCGGAGGCGCAATCACCGCAGGCGCGGGCAGATTTAGTTTTGTCGTTCTTACATCATTCCGCTCAGGGGCGCTAACGGGTGGAGGAACGACCGCGACGTTGGTCATGCGAACCCGCGTTGACGGCACTTCGGTGCCGCTGGTCAGCGGTGCTGGTGCAATCACGCGAGCTATAAGCACGGGAGTGGTACGCGATTGAGCGGCTGAAACTTGCGTGGGCGCGGGAGCGATCACATTCGCATTGAGGGCTGGAACGTCGCGCGCGTGTCGCCGCGAAATATTTGGCGCGGGGCCGATAATGCTGGCATCCAGTCGCGGCGCAATCAGAGCGTGCTCGGATGGGGCAGCTGGGGCCGGAGGAACCACAGCCGAACTTACAGATGGTGCAGAACGAGATTGCTCGGAGGAAATCTTTGGGGCTGGAGGGATGACCGAATTGAGGGTGAACCTGCTGCGAGAGCGCTCGCCGTTAATCTCCGGGGCGGGCGCAATCACTCGGGCTGAAAGCGCCGGGGCCCTTAGCGAAGAATGCAGGCCATCAACCGCAGGCGCCGGTGCAATCGGTAATGCAGGATTCAATTTGTAGGCGAGCAGATTCGCTAGGGCTTCCGCGGATGAGGGCAACTTGAGATTGGGAGCGTCGACCACCTTTGCCGACTGCGAGTTGCCGCGCGAGATACGGATGGTTTGGGTGCGGTGGTGAGCTTGCTGGCCTCCCGCAGCAGCGGATTTTCCGGTTTGCGATCCGCTGAGGTCTTCGGTGCGCGGCAGTTCGTCGCCAGAGTAGTAGATAACTTCGTCAGGCCGCAGCTTCGGCGCGGCGAAGGGACGCAGGCGGTCGATCTGGCGGGGCAGAGCGATCACCGCAAAAAGCAGGAACAATTGCAGCAGCAATGATGCAATGAAGCCGCGGTATGCCGTCAGACCCAGTGGCGCTTCACCGGCAAGACGCGGTCCGGACCGCGCAAAGGCTGGCCTGATCGACGTAACGAACTCATGCCAGCGAGGCGACCACTCAACCAGCAGCTTGGGAGCGTCGTCGAACTTGACGATCGTTACCTGATCGAGTTGGAGCGTTTCGGGCACCTAGAAGGGGCTCTTACCTACGCCGACAAAAACCGAGATCCCTCGCTTCGCTTGGGATTACAACATTTCGGGCAATGACAAAGTTAAAAAAGAACGACAGCATATCAAGGCCAGCTGCGAAAATTCGGGCACTACTCCCCGAGTTAGCGCTGCTCGTCGCTCTTGATTTCGATCCGGTCGCCGAATGCAGTTTCAGTTCTGGCCACCGTCTGGCTGGGTAACTCGAGGACTGAGGCTGCCTGCATCCGGACAGGGGAGAAACGCCAGGGCTGGAGATTGTGCTTCACGTGCAGCACCATCCCGGCGCGGTCTAGATAGACTACGTCAATCGGGAATCGCATAGCAAGAGTATGAACGCCATGGCACGGACGAATCCAGAGGGCAGAGCCGTTACGGAAGTCATCTTCGGAAACGCCGATGAGGCCGCGCAGCCGGGAGAGGTGCGTATCAGCAATTGTGACATTAGTTGCGAGAAGAAGGTTGCGAGTTTGGTTAAAGGCTTGGAATGAGGGCATGTTCTGACCGCAGGGGCTAAAGCCCGCTTATCGTGGTTAGGCTTTTCGGCACGGTTGAAGCCGTGCCCTGATACGAATCTCGGCTTCGAATTTTTGCTAATGTGTGGAACCAAGTCGCTCGCGACCTACTTGTTTACCAGCGAATGATAAGCCAGAATCAGCGCCGGGCCGATGGTTACGAAAAGAAAAGGAACCAATATAAAAAGAACGAGCGGAGGAACCATCTTGATGGTTGTTTTCGCGGCTTGCTCTTCCGCGCGTTGGCGGCGTGCGGTGCGCAGTGAATCAGAATGGACGCGCAAGGCTTGCGCGACGCTGGTGCCGAAGCGGTCCGTTTGGATAAGGGTACCGACCAGCGAGCGAATGTCGTCGACGCCGGTGCGATCCACGAGATTGCGCAGCGCCTCGGCGCGCGGCTTGCCGGCGCGCATTTCCAGATTGACCAGATGAAACTCATCGCTGAGATCGGGATGGGCGTGGTGCAGGTCCTGCCCGACGCGCAGCATGGCTTGATCGAGTGCGAGACCCGCTTCCACGCAAATCACGGTCAGGTCGAGAGCGTCAGGCAGCGCGATACGAATTCGATGCTGGCGGTCTTTGATCATGCGTTTCAAAAAAAAGCGAGGAAGGAAAAATCCGAACGCCGGAACACAAACCAGCACTGGCAGGTTGTTGAAGCCGGAAATGGCAACCACGCAAATCAAGCCGGCGGCCGCGAGCGCGAGGCGAGCTCCAAAATAGTAGCTGACGTGGCGAGACTCGCGCAGTCCAGCCTGGATGAGCCACGTGCGAGTCCGGGAAACGTCGGATGGCGAGAGTGGAATGGCCTTGCTGAGGGGATCGAGCGCCTGTTCCAGCCGCTCTTTGAATTTCACGCTGGCCTTGGGGGGAGCCTGCGTCGCCTGTCCGGCCAGAGAGCGCAAGCGCGCCCCCAGCACGGAACTGGGCGTGACGATGGCCGCGCCGAAGGCGAAGACGACCAGGACCACGGTGATAAAAACGACGATGGCGAGGACCAGGAGAGGCATTCTTAAACCTCGATTTCTTACACCTGAATCTTGATAATTTTTCGGATCACAAAATAGCCGATGGTCTGCAATGCGATACTGACCACCACGAGAAGATGGCCAATGGGATCGTAGAAAAGAGGACGCACAAAGTCAGGGCTGAATAATTCGAGAACTATCACAACTACTGGAGGCATTGCCATCAGCAGCACCATGGTGAGCCGGCCTTGCGCAGTATGGACCCGGACCTGGCGCTGAATCTTGAAGCGCTCGCGAATCACGTAAGACAGATTGTCCAGAATTTCTGCGAGGTTACCGCCGGTTTCGCGCTGCAGCATCACCGCAGTGACAAAGAATTTGATATCGACCAAGGGCACGCGCTCGGTGAGATTCATCAAGGCGTCGCGCACCGGCATGCCGAATTTTTGCTCTTCATGCAACTTGCGAAACTCGCTGGCCAGCGGCTCGGTGATTTCGTTCGAAATCATCTCCAGAGCGGTGGTAAAAGCATGGCCGGCGCGCACTGCGCGGGCCAGAGTGTCGATAGCCTCCGGAAAAAGCTCTTCGATTTTTTCGAAACGCTTTTGCCGCCGATAGGAGATGAAAGAATAGGGAATAAAAGCGCCGATGACGAGAGCGGCCCACGCGATGGCAGGATTACGCGCCCAGAGCGAGGCCGCAATTCCACACACAATGCCCGACGATGCGCATAAAAGCAGGAAATTGCCGGCGCGAATTTTCATTCCCGCCTGCGTCAAAGCTTCTTGAATAGCCGAAACTCGAGCGGAACGCCGCAGCAACGTATCGATCACCGGGATGTTGCTCAGTTGCTCGTCGCGCAACAGGGCGAGTTCCTGATTCGGCTCGCGCTCCGGCGCCTTTTGCGCCGTGGCCAGCCGGTCTTTAATAAGGCGAGCCTGTGCCCGGCGCTGGTCGAACAAAGACGCGACTGCGAAGGTTGCCAGGGCAACCACCAGGAAAACGAAGATAGCAATGAGAGCGGCCGACATAAATTATTTCAAACGTTAATCGAATTGCTGTCTGCTACGGCATGCATGGAGTCTAAACCTCCGATTTCGATTCAAACAATGCCGGCCGCAACCGCGTGCCGCCGGTAGCCAAGCGCTCGGCAAACTGAGGACGAATCCCGGTCGCACGAAACATTCCGCGAACTTTTCCGTTTTCGTCGATGGCGCGCCGCTCGAACACAAAAATATCCTGCATGGAGATGATGCCCTCTTCCATGCCCGTCACTTCTGTAACCGAAGTGACCTTTCGCGTTCCATCTGACAGGCGGGCGACTTGCACGACAGCGTGAATGGCGGAAGAGATCTGGTGGCGCACGGCCCGCTCGGGGATGTTGAGGTTCGCCATCGAGACCATGTTCTCGACTCGAGCCATGGCATCGCGCGGAGCGTTGGCGTGAACCGTGGTCAGCGAGCCTTCATGGCCAGTGTTCATTGCCTGCAACATGTCAAATGCTTCTTCGCCACGAACCTCGCCGACTACGATGCGGTCGGGGCGCATACGCAAACTGTTGATGACGAGCTGCCGCTGGCGAACTGCGCCTTTGCCTTCGATGTTAGGAGCGCGAGTTTCGAGGCGGACTACGTGCTCTTGTTTGAGCTGAAGTTCGGCGGCGTCTTCGATGGTGACGATGCGCTCGGAGTTAGGAATGTATCCCGAGAGCACATTGAGCAACGTAGTTTTACCGGCGCCAGTGCCGCCGGAGATGAGGAGATTGAGACGTCCCTTCACCATCGCCGAGAGAAGTTCGAGCATCGGTTCGGTGAGTGTGTGGTTTTCGATCATGTTGCGCGCGGTGACGGGATCGCGCCCGAAACGGCGAATCGAGAGACAGGCTCCATCGAGCGCAAGCGGAGGGATGATGGCGTTCACGCGGGAACCGTCGGCAAGGCGGGCGTCGACCATGGGCGAAGATTCGTCGACCCGGCGACCAACCCGCGAGACGATGCGCTCGATAATCTGCATCAAGTGCTGATTGTCCTTGAAGGACAACCCGGTGAGCTCGAGTTTGCCGGTGCGCTCGATGTAAACCCGGTCGAAACGGTTCACGAGAATATCGGAGATCGTGGGATCTTTCAGCAGCGGCTCGAGCGGGCCAAGGCCGAAAATTTCATCGAGAATTTCGCGTGAGAGGCGCTCCCGTTCGGCGAAGCTGAGGGGAACAACTTCGCTGTTCACCGCGTTGCGGATTAAAACTAAGACTTCGTCGCGCGCCGCATCGCCGTTGGTCTTGCCCAGTTTTTCCAGATCGAGGCGATCGAGGATTTTGCGATGCAGGTCGGATTTTACCTGCTGGTACTCGGTGCGCTCGAAGGTTTGCAGATTCGCCATAACGGTCTAAACAATTACACGGTCTTAAACAAGGACCAGGCCGCCCGCTTCACGTCGACATCGTTGCGGGTGAGTTCCTGCGCCAGTCCGGAAAAACAACGGGCAATTTCCGTGTGGCTTTGCTCCATGACGGGAGCGCCACGATCGATCGAAGAGGAGATTGCAAAATATTGATTGGGAACACGCCAGAGCAATTTTACTCCCGCGGCATTTTCCGCATCGGCTTCGCTGAAGCCCGGCACCTTTCGAAAACGGTTGAGCACCAGCCGCAAACGCTCGCGGTTCCCGGTTTCGCCGAGATACTGTTGCACGCGGGATGCGCTCCACAGGGAGGCGACATCCGTGCATGCGACCAGCAGGACACATTCCGAGAGATTTGCCACCAGGCGGCTGGCCGCGTCGAGCCGCGAAGAGTTATCGACCACCACATAGCGGTAGTGACTCACCAGCATGTCAAAGAGGCGGACAAATTCCGCCGTCGAAGGTTCGAGAGATGCGGGTACGTTTGGACCGGCCAGTAGTTGCAACCCGCCGCTGTGCCGCGTCATAAAACTTTCGAGCAGGGAACTATCCATGCGGTGCAGATTTCGGGTTGCGTCGGAAATCGTGAAGAGCGGCTTGAGGTTGAGATGCAAGGCCGCGTGGCCCAGCGGCGCAAGATCGACCAGCGCGGTCTGGCCGTGCGAGGCTTGCAACGCCAACGCCAGATTCACCGATATGGTGGTTGCGCCACACCCGCCTTTGGCGTTGACCACAAAAAACACCTTGCCGCGCGGCCCCTCTTTTTGCACCCGGCGTTGCGCGGTGGTGAGGCGAACGAAGGCTTCGAGAAGATCGGTGGTGGTGGTGGGGCGCTCGATGTATTCGCGGGCCCCGGAGCGCATCGCATTGACGATGACCTGCGGCTGGTTGAGGCTGCCGATCGCGAATATCGCCGACTCGGGCAGTTCCTGATGCAGGAGTTCAATCGCCGGCAGAGCCGCGGCAGAATTGTCGGCGGGAATATCGATCATCACGACATCCGGATTCGCAGCCTGCACCCGGCGCGTGACTGGATCGGAAGCCGAGACCGGAAAGCTGGCACAACTGTGGACCGTGCGCGCCACGCTGGTGCCATCGACCAGCACCTGTAACACCGTGCGCTGTTCGTTGTCTGTGCCTACGATAACGACTGAAAGCTCCGCCATACTCTATCTACAACCATCCAATTTTCCGACGCAAGCGCATACCGCCGCGGCCCCGCTGCGCTTACATCCCTGAGGGCTTCTTGCCATCGAACTTGCGATTGTCCATGAAAGGCGCAGGATTCTTAGGGGCGGCCGGCGGTTCGGTGGACGGCCCTGTTTTGTGCACCGTGCAAAGAACCATCAGCTCGGAATTGCTTTTCGAAATGCTTTTGCTTTTGAAAAATGCGCCCAGGATCGGAATGTCGCCGAGGCCCGGCACCTTGTTCCAGGTGTCGGTAACGCGATTATCCATCAGGCCGGCGATCACGAAACTCTGCCCATCGCGAAGCTCGAACTCGGTTTCAGCTTTGCGCGTGCTCAAGGCCGGAACCGTAAAGCCGGAGATGGTGATCGCGTCAGCGTAATCGAGCGTGCTGACCTCAGGCTCGACCGTCAAGTGAATGTTGCCATTCGGCATGATCACCGGAGTGAAGTCGAGCTTCACCCCAAAATCTTTGAACGAGATGGTGACCGCAGTGAATCCCTGACCGGGTTGCACGATGGGAAATGGAAACTGGCCGCCCGCGAGGAAACTGGCCTTCTTGCCATTCACCGCAATCAGCGTGGGTTCGGAAAGGATCTGCAACAGGTTTTTGGTTTCCAGCGCCTCGATCACCGCACCCAGGTGAATGTTGGGCGAGAACAGAAATAAATTGAGAATGTTGCTGATACTTTCGGTGGTGGCGGTTGAAGTGTTTTGCCCAGGCGTTGAAGTGACGCTTTGTGGGCCGAGGCCGCCATACTGTCCAGTGGTTGAAGTGCCGATGAGGTTTGCCGCGCCGGTGGAAAAGACATTAACGCCGAGTTGCGCGAGGGCAGAGCGGTCGACCTCGGCGAACTTTACTTCCAGCAGGACTTCCTGAGCGCCGACCGGGCCGAAGGTGAGCACGTTGATCACGTTCTTCGAATATGCGGAGGCCAGCTCGCCGGCGCGTTTGGCGACATCTTCCGTGCTCACATGCCCGGAGAGCACGATGGCGGCGCGTGACGGCGAGACGGAGATTTGCTCTTCGGGAAAAACGCGGTGCTCCTCTTCAGAACAGGCGCTGACGTCGACATCGACCCGCACATCGAAGCTGCGAGAGCGTTCCAATTCGTCCCATATGAGCAGAGAGACTTCGCCGGGCGAGCGGCCGTGAATCAAGATTTGTGTGGGAGTGACGACCGTGGCATAAACCACGTTGGGATCGCTTACTGAAATTCGTTTCAGGCGCTCGGTGGTGTTAATCAGCAGAGACTTGTCAACCATGACGCGCAGCGGAGCGGAACCCTGCGGCTGAGAGGATGGCGGCGGAACCGTGGCCTGCGGGGCGGCCGCGCCAGATTGCTCCTGAGCGGGAGACTTTCGTGGCGCTGCCGACGCCGATTGCGGCACGATCGGGGGCAGAAGCACCAGGGCGGAGGCTACCAAAATTAGCGAGCGAAACTTCATCGTGACATTCCTCTCCCGTGAGGAGAACTGCGTTGAGGCCCGACCGTGGCGCGGGCCCATGATTCTTCGACTATTTGGGATCTTCATTACCTTGTTCAGGGAACTTTACCTCTTCCTTTTGCTTGTCGCCCTGATACACCTCAACGCTGAGAACTGAAGGAGCGGGGGCGGGTTCAGCTTTGTGCTTTACGGCATGAACCACCGGCCGCGGGGCCACAACCGGTGTGCTGTTTTTGTAGAGTTGTCTGGCATTCGCTGCATCCACTGGGTCCTGATGAGTATCGAGCGGGTTTCGCAGAACGAGCTGAATCTTGCCTTCCGAATTGGCGAGAGTCAGGCGTTCCGCATCTTCGGGCGATGTGAGAAGAGTAATAACCGGAACGCTCTGGGCCTCACCCGCGGCATTGCGCTCCAGGTTGTGGCCGGCTGCAATCACGGCGACGTTCTGCAGAACCGTCGTGGTCTGCGATTCCGAGCTTCCCTCGGGAGTTCCAGTGAGCAGCACGTCGACCCGGGTTCCAGGACCGACGAAGTTGGCCACCGACACCACTTCGTTTACCCGCACAGAGACGGCGCGCATTCCCGGGGGAATCAGAGCGGGTAGACCCGCGCCGGCATTCTCGGGCGCGAGCTTGCCCGGAAGAATGAATTCACCTTTCGCGATGGGCAGAATCACACCCCTGCCCAGCACCTGCGAGCGTTTGGTAGGAGTTCCCGCGGGAAGAGCGGAAGCAGGATATCTCACGAGCCGGATGTCATGCTCTTCAATCCTTGCGCCAACCTGAATGTCATCGGCGGCGACTACGACTTCAAGTCCGGGTTCTGTGGCCGGACCGCGCCCAAGCAGGTTCTTATAGACGGCAACGCTGACGAGGCCGCCCAGCGCTAAAGCCAGCGCTCCAATCATCAACAAACGACTGCGATTCATAGTGCTCCATCAGCACGGATCAAGACCATTGCGCCATTCTCAGCGGAAGGTTCCGAGTGGTAGCGTATCCGCCCCGGTAACGTTCCCAACTCCATTTCGACTGTGAGTCGAACTGGCACGTTACTGAATCGAACTGGCGACGTTCGAAAAAACATTGTTCGCATTGGAGCCGATCAGCCGAATCGTACCGACCACGATCACCAGGATCACGGCCAGCATGACGGCATACTCCGCGATGTCTTGTCCTGCTTCATCACGCCATAATTTGCGTAAATACTCCATAGCTCGCCCTCCTAGACGAGATCAAGCGTTCAGAACAGCTTTTCCAAGCAAATAAAGGCCTGCCGGGATTTGCGTCCCAGTCACTCGAACAGCGCTTACGGGGGGAGTTGTTAGCCAACATAATAACCTGCAAATGGGTGTGAAAGGTGTAATTTCTTGCACACACAAGGTACTGTCGTGCTCAAAAGCCTAATTCATGATGAGCTTGGCTGCTTGCGACCGCCTGAGGGCGTTTTTTGGAATTCGTTTGGGGCGCGGGCGACCTGGTCAGAACGACGGCTTGGGCATCTTCGAAAGAGACAGTCCAGCCAGGAGCGTTGCGCAGACCGGTCGCCAGCGCAGACCCCGGAGGAACGAGCACGCATTGGATGTGCCAGCGCTGGAGCGTCTGTTGCCAGTCGTCTTTGAAGTCGTAAATTGTTGCAAAATCATGGAGAAGCTGGTCGCCATAGACATCGGCGCGGCCGTCAATGAACACGCGCAGGGATGAGTATAGCTTCCACACGAGGTAACCGCCCCAGTCGTAATTGTTAAAAATCGGACCGGCGAGCGAGTGCGCCTGGAGGAAGGCCGCCGCACGCTCAGGAAACTGCTGCATTTCACTTTGTGGCTCGTGCCGAATTACTTGAGCGGTATGAATGCCGGCAAAAGCTGCCATCGCTACCACAATCGAGGCGTTCAGAATCGTGCGCACCGGGAGCGCGAGACGCTTTCGCTGCGCTTCGGAACCAGGCCGGGCTCGAAGCCATTTCGAGACCTCCCGGGAGATGATCGGGATCGCGATCAAAACGAACAGAGGTATCAACCGGATGGAACGCAAAGCCGCGAACAGGCCTACTAGTAGGAGCAGCAGATCACGGAGACGGACATCGAGCCGCTGCCATCCGGCCATGGCAAATAGCGCAAGCACGATCAGCAGGAACGGCAGATATTCGGCGTGATGGAAATTGGGCGACGCCCACTCCGCAATGTAGTTCTGCATGGCGGAGGAACGCAGAGTTTCGAGCGGGTACCAGTAAAGCTTCAGGCCGTTAGGATTGAGCGGCACCAGCAGCACGTCCAGCGTGAGGATCAATGCTGGTAATTGCATCGATTCTCGCGTTGATGAAAGTAAGCCAGCTGGATTTTGCCGGACATCGAGCCGACTTTCCATCCACTCGCCCAGCAGAAATAATCCATAAACCAGCAGGCCCAGGGCAAAGCCAGCGTGAAGATTGACCCATAGCAGCGTAAGCGGAACAGTCCACCAAAGAATTTTAGGGTTGCGCTCGGAGCGCTCGAGAAGCAGGAGCCACAAACTTGTCAGCAGGAGCGACAGAACCTGGGGTCGCACGCCCCACGTCGGGCGAGTAGCAAACGCAGAGATCAGAGTCGCCACGCCTGCCACGTACACGTTGGATCCGCATCGCAGGTACAGCAGGAAAAAAGCAATGGAGATCACGGCGGCGAACAGGACGATCAGGCCTGCCCATCCCGTACGGTGAAGTTCATAAAGTAGAACGTCGGTGAGCCACTCATGCGCAATCCACGGCGTGCCGGCGCTGGTATAAGAAAAAGGATCCACGTGAGGAACCGAGCGGTGCTGCACAATAAATCGCCCCGTTGCCAGGTGCCACCAGAGATCAGGGTCAGTCGCGTCGCGCGCCGCCATGGCGAAGAGGCCGAGGAACAAGACTGCGAGAAATGTGGTTCTGGTATGGGCGACTTTGTTCATGGCCAGCGGTTAATCATAGCGGGTGCGGGTAGGGCGCGCACAAGATACAATCGCGATCCAGCGTGGCAGAAGAGATGCAATCGGTTCCCGCGGGAAGGCTGAGATTTCATCCCCGTCTTATTCGCGGCGTTGTTGTCGGAATTTTATGCTTACACCTGTTCCTCTTTATTGGGGCTCGTCAGCGCATCGCCCGAGGATACCCAGACTTCACCATTTTCTATACCGCGGGTGAGTTGCTCCGCCAAGGCGCTGGAGGCCAGCTATACGATCCGCAGGCGCAACTTCGAGTGCAGGAAAAGTTGGGCGATGCTGCTTCCCGTCGCGAACCGCTGCCCTACACGCATCCTCCCTTCGAAGCCTTAATTTTCCTTCCTCTGGCGCTATTGCCTTATGTATGGGCATTTGCGCTGTGGGATGTGCTGAATCTTGTTTTGCTCGCTGGTGTGATCTTGTGGCTGCGACGCTCGGTGCGCGTGCTGCAGTTGATTCCCGCCTGGGAGATTTTTTTTGGCTTGCTGGCATTTTTTCCGGTTTTTGCTTGTTTCCTGCAAGGACAGGATTCAATTCTGCAATTGTTGCTGTGTACGGCGGGATTTTTCGCGCTCAGAAAAAGATCGGATGTTGCGGCAGGATGCTGGTTCGCCCTTGCGCTGTTCAAATTTCAGCTCATCGTGCCGTTGATTCTCCTGCTTCTGCTGTGGAAGCGAGGCCGTGTCCTGATTGGTTTTGTTCCGGTTTCGATCGGGCTGGTGCTGGTTTCCGCTACGCTCGTTGGCTGGAGAGAATTAGCGTTTTATCCCGTTTATGTTGTGCGAAGTTCGCTGGCGCCCATCGAAGTTCCGCCGCAGCTTATGGCGAGTTTGCGAGGACTGGTTTTGGGTTGGCCGGCGGTTCCGAGGCTGGCTGGTTTCATGCTGGTCGCGGTCAGTTCGATCCTGCTGTTTATTCTTGCGGCGATGTGGGGCAGAAAGAATGCCGGACCAGAAAAGTTTGGTATGCGGTTCTCGCTTGCGATCGCGGTAACCCTATTGATCAGCGGGCACACCAACGCGCATGATTATTGCCTGCTGGTGCTGGCCATGGTTTTGGTTGCGGACTATTGCTTCCGTTTCGCGACGCGCGAGCCGCGGCCTACACTGGCTCTTTTCGTTCCCATCCTGCCGATTCTGTTCAGCCCATTGTGGATTGTTCTGTGGCTCGTTTACGCTCATGTAAATTTAATGGCGATTCCGCTGTTGTGGTGGGCGTGGGCGATCGGAAAAGAGTTTCGCACAGATCGCCGGCAGTGACCTCTCAAACGGCGGGCTGACTTGAGGTTGAATATTCCACTTGTCTCTCATGGTTTCGCGAGAATGACGGCGAGCAATGAAAGATCGCAAAAGGAAGATAGTAAAACCATCGCTGCGCCATGACATGACGGCAGCCAGCATCAACAAACGTGAGCCAACAGACCCAATTGGTCCCCGCGAGGAGATTCAGATTTCATCCGCGGCTCGTGCGCGGCCTCGTGGCCGGAATCCTGTGCTTACACTTGTTCCTCTTCATCAGTGTGCGTGAACGCATCGCCCGAGCATTCCCCGACTTCACCATTTTCTATACCGCGGGCAAGCTGCTGCATGAAGGCGCCGGGGGCCAGCTCTACGAGCCGCAGGCGCAACTTCGAGTGCAGGAGAAACTGGCCGAGATTCCTCACCGCCGCGGACCGTTGCCCTACAATCATCCTCCCTTTGAAGCCTTGATTTTCCTTCCCTTGGCGCTTCTGCCTTATGGATGGGCATTCACGGCGTGGGATGTACTTAATCTGGTGTTACTCACGGGCGTGGTCCTGTGGTTGCGGCGCTCGGTGCGCCGGCTTCGCTTGGTCCCGGCCCGGGAATGCATTGTCGGGTTGCTTGCCTTCTTTCCGGTCTTTGCCTGTTTCCTGCAAGGACAAGATTCGATTCTGCAATTGTTGCTGTGTACAGCAGGATTTCTCGCGCTTCAAAAAAAATCGGACATTGCGGCAGGCTGCTGGTTCGCCCTGGCTCTGTTCAAGGTTCAGTTCATCGTACCGCTGGTTTTGTTACTGGTGGTGTGGAAGCGAAGCCGCATCCTGATTGGCTTCATCCCGGTTTCGATCGGGCTCATGATTATTTCCGCAGCGCTCCTTGGATGGAGAGAATTATCCCTTTATCCCGGTTATGTCATGCGAGGCACACAGCCCGGTGTGTTCGGCGCAGTACCGCCGGAGTTGATGGCGAACCTGCGTGGGTTGGCCCTCGGCTTTCCGTCGGTCATTCCCAGGCCTGTGGGTCTGATGCTGCTTGTGCTCGCCTCGGTCCTGCTGTTGTTTTTTGCGGCGATATCAGGGAGAAGAAATATCAGACGGGAAAATCTAGGCCTGCAATTTTCGCTTGGCATCGCGGTATCGATACTGGTCAGCGGACACACCAATGCCCATGATTATTGCCTACTAGTCCTGGCTATGGTTTTGATTGGAGATTATTCTCTGCGCTTCGCGGCGACCGAGCCGCGCAGAACGCTGGCTCTTTTCGTTCCGATCTTGCCGATCCTGATCAGTCCATTGTGGCTCGTTCTCTTGCTTGCCTGGGGACACGAAAATCTTATGGCGCTTCCGCTGCTATGGTGGACCTTGGCGATCGGAAAAGAACTTTCGCGCAGGTCACCATCGCTGCCTGCTCAAACTGTGGGCTGATCCAGCATTCGCTCTGGTTCCGGCTGGCGGGTTCGCAAGAGAACGACGGCCAGCATTGGAAGATATAGAAAGAGCACCGTCCATCGTCCGACTTCGGAGAAGCTGTGGGGAAAGCGATACCAGCGCCAGATGCCCGCACCCCAACTGAAAAAAACTGTCCAGATGATCTCCCGCCGCGATTTGGGAATGAACCAGAGAATGAAGGAATCATAGAACCAGCGTTGCGGCATGAGCGCAGCCAGCAGCAGAAGCCGCGCATCGCGCTCACGATACCGCAGTAGAGCCAAGGCCAGTAAAGGACCGGGAAAAACCAGCAGCGGAACGAACCGGGCGTAGTCGTGAAGTTCGCCGAGCCAGGCAGAGAGCCAGCCGGGAAAAAGCAGAAAAATGATGAGGGTTATGAGCGCGCAGGCGATCAAACCGCGCCGCGTAGGAGCTGTTAAAAGAATTGGCACACCCAACTGAGGTTTCGCCAAAGCTGCCGGGAGGAGCGGTGCCAGAAAGGCTCCGGCTAGGATCAAGGGCGTCCATTGCGCCTCGAGCAGTCCAGCCCAGTAGGGGTACGCGAAAAATATCAGCAGCCGGTGATAGCCGTCGCGAGACACGCCAAATGCGAGCAGCGCTGAACTAAGCCCGTAAAAAATCGCGCCTGCAACCGCTAGCGGCATCCGGACGAATGGAAACCCGAAAATGGCTGCCGTTAGCGGGTACAGTTGCATGGGCCGGTTGTAAGGATTGCGGTGCGCCAGCAGATCCTGTGCCGCCCAGATCGCCCAGTTGAAGTCGCCGGCGCCGCGGTGAGCATGTTGCAGCCATAACCAGCAATAAGTTCCGGTGACCAAACCGATGAGGGCGGCAACTATAATTCGGGTTCGCATCCGGCAATTTGCCGCTCCAGTTGTACCATAGGCCGGTTGTACATAGGCCGCTTGCAGCGTAAGCCGCTTGTACCGTAGGCCGGATGTACCATGGGAGCGACCGCGGCAGTCTCCTCCAGGCCGTGCCATAAACCTTACTTGCGTACTCGCCTGCAATTCGCTGTTCTTTTTGTTGTCTCCGCGATCGCGGCGGCGAGCATATGGTTTTATTTCGATCGTATTCTGGTTGCTCACCAGATTACCGATGCGGCCGCCCATTCTCGTCCGCGCGGGAATCTCT
Source organism: uncultured Acidobacteriaceae bacterium (assembly GCA_963784095.1). GTDB lineage: Bacteria > Acidobacteriota > Terriglobia > Terriglobales > Acidobacteriaceae > Sulfotelmatobacter. The sequence goes on along the minus strand of CAWAQC010000006.1, from coordinate 159,757 downwards.
CCGACCTTTATCCCAGATGGCTGGGTGCCCGCGAACTGCTGTTGCATGGCAGGAATCCGTATTCGAAGCAGGTCACACTGGAGATTCAGGAAGGCTACTACGGACGGCCGCTCGATGCTTCGCGGCCAAACGATCCGAAAGATCAACAAGGTTTTGCCTATCCGGTGTACGTGATTTTTTTGCTCTCGCCGCTGGTGTGGCTTCCATTTCATCAAGTACAGATTTTCTTTCACTGGCTGCTGATTGGCCTCACTGCGGCCAGCGTTCCTCTGTGGCTGCGCGCGTTGCATTGGCGAATCGCAGTTTTGGCAATGGCCAGCGCTGCTGTCCTTGCCATCGGAAGCGTTCCCGCGGTGCAGGGAATCAAATTGCAGCAATTGAGTCTGCTGGTCGCGGCGCTTCTAGCGGGCTCAGCGGCATGCATGGCGAGCGGTTTTCTGTTTTGCGGCGGCGTGTTGCTGGCACTGGCGACGGTCAAGCCACAGTTGGCGTTCTTTGTGGGGGCCTGGGCAGTTTTGTGGGCGGTTTCGGACTGGCGCCGGCGGCGGAATTTTGTTTTCGGTCTGAGCGTGGCGATGGCGTTGTTACTGGCCGGTGCGGAAATTGTGCGGCCCGGTTGGATGAGAATGTTTGTCCGCGCGGTCCAGCAGTATCACCGCTATACACAGAACCAATCGGTGCTCGATCAACTGTTGCCAGGCGCGTTCGCGGGTAAAATGGCCGCACTATTGGCTATGGCATTAGCGGCCGTTTTGCTATGGAGATTGCGGCACGCTCCCGCCGGCTCGCCGCGATTCGGCAGCGCCGTTGCGCTGGTGATGGCAACGACGGTGCTAGTGGTTCCCATGTACGCGCCTTATAACCAGGTGCTGCTGCTGCCGGCGATTCTGCTGCTGGTACGTGACCGAAGGAGATTGGCATTGTCAGGTTCGCGGGGCTTGCGCTTTGTGTATTCGGCCAGCCTCTTCGCACTGCTGTGGCAGTGGATAGCCAGTTTCGCTTTGTGCATTACATATTTGATTTCGCCGGAACAGGCGATGAACGGATGGAAATGGCCGTTTTTCGCCACATTTGCTTTGCCGGTGCTGGTTTTCGCTTTAACTGTGATCGACGCGCAAGGCGATCTCAGGAGTTCTGCGACTCCGCAGGCTGAAGCCGATGGCGGCAAATAGCAGCACGAGCGGAATCGCGAGAAAAGCGTAAGCGAAAAGATGAGCTGTCAACGCCAGCAAGTGAAGCGGAGGCAAAAATAAAATCGCCAGCAAACTGAAGGTCGGCCAGCGCAAGCTTCTCCGGCTAAAAGTTGGATGGGGAAAAGAGACAGGAAAAGTCGCGTTCATCGGCGGTTGTTTTTCTGCGATTAGATGATGCAAAGTCAGCGAAAGCGGCAATAGCAGAAGCGTCAGGTCGTGCGGATTGAGGTGATAGCAGACCAGCAGAGAGAAAATCACGGTCGTGGAAAACGCGAGATCGAATGGCTCGTGCGCCTGAGTTGGCGGAAAGTTCGAAGCGCCACCAGCGGACTTACAGGCATATTTCCAGGCACTAAATGTGGCCATCAGTGCGGCCACGGAGACAATGCAGAGAACTGCGATTGTGATGGGCGATTGGGCGCGATGAAAAAGTATATAAATCAATCCCCGAAAGTTGGCCATCGCCGAGGGAACAATTCCGGCAAAGCGCTGTTCGGGTAGATGCACCAGGAATTCTGGATAGGTGCGAAACACCGACCACCCCGAGACAGCGGCTGATAATCCCATCAGCACAAGTGCGACCGCAGCGAAGCCGGATGCAAGAGCGCGTTTGCGAATGCTGTTCTTCGCAAAAAGCAGCACCAGAATGATAGGCAATACCAGTTGAAATTTGAACAGGCCCAGAGCGAGCCAGCATCCCGCAGCGGAATTCTGGTCACGGCGCAAAGCGGCCCAGACCAAAGTGATCAGCAGAAACAGAACGATCGAGTCCTGCCCCTGAATCAGGCAGAGCAATAAGGGGACGAAGGTCAGCGCGACGATGGTCAGAGCGCTGGTCGTCAGAGTAACGTCCGGCAGCATCCGCCAATTCCAGATAGAAAGGTTGGCGCGAGCGAGTGTCCGTGCCGTTATGGCGAGAAGCAGCAGGTTTAGGCAGGTCCACAGCAGGTAGGCATTTCTCAGCGGAAGCCACGACACGCTGAGGTAAAGAAGGGCTTCAAACGGAGGGTGAATATAGAGCGTGCCGACTCTGCCGGCATACTCCGCCTGATAACGATACTGCAGCGCCGAATCGTAGAGTTGCCCTCCATGGCCATCCAGCAGCATGCGTGACGCGCAATAAAAGTCGGGAAAGTCGGTCCCTTGCCGTGCAGACGAATTAAGCCGGCCGATCATAAACCCGGCGCAGGCAAGGAAGACCACAAGAAGCGCGGCCTTCACCACCTTCACCCAAGGCGCGCTCGCTCGGCGGACTATTCTGGCTCCGGTCACCGCGCTGCAGTCTATCGAAGGCGGGTCGGAATCGCCAGCGCCTTTGAGAAAGACCCAGGAAGGCTCTTCCCGTAAACGCCTGATCCTGTCATTATTCTTATCGACGTTCTTATCGTCGGGGTTGCAGAATAGGGCAATCGGCGCACTTATACCATGGTCCTGAATTCAATCGTCACGCCGCAAAGCTCCGGTTCTGGCGTATTTCCTGCGCTGGTGCTGGTGCAGGGCAACGAGCAGAAAAATATCGTGCTCAACCGCACTCCGTTCAGCGTGGGGCGCAAGGTGGATAAAGACCTGGTGATCGCCGATCCCCGCGTATCGCGCGATCACGCCTATATTGCGCTGGAAGCGGATGGATTTTATATCGTCGACCAGGGCAGCAAGCATGGCACCTTCGTCAATGGCGAGCGGGTTGACCGGCAAAAGCTGGAGCGCAACGACCGGTTGGAATTTGGCGCGCGCGATTCGACTTACGCGATTTTTAATCCGGCCCATGCGTCATCGAATACGGCGCGCGAATTTTTGAGCCAGATTTCGGGAATCCAGATTTCCCAGGAAGCCAACGATCTCGAGAAGCTGACTTTGTTTCTGGAAGCTGCGCGCAAGCTCAACACCGCCGGGGTTCTCGATGAAATTCTTGTGACCATGCTCGATGAAACGCTGCGCCTGACCAGGGCGGAACGGGCCTATGTCTTCATGAAAGATGAGGATGGCAGTCTTCGGCTAGCGGCAGGCCGAAACAACAAGAGCGAAACCCTGCTCGACGAAAAAACCATTTCTCACTCGGCGCTCGAGGAATCGCTGCGTTCGAATAAAGAGTTTTTGCTCACCGATACGGGCAGTTCGATGGACGCGGCCGCGCGGCAAAGCATTGTCGCCTATGACCTTCGCACCGTGGTCTGCATTCCCTTGCGCAAACGGCAGGTGCAGTCCAGCCGCGAGCAAACCCCGGCGCCGAATGCGTCGGGCGAAGTGATGGGAGTTTTGTATATCGACTCGCGCTTCGCTTCCCGCGAATTCTCCGGCGTGGGCCACGATGTGGTGCGCGCGATCGCAACTGAAGCTGCTTCATTGATCGAAAACGCCCGGCTGGTGCAGGCGGAAGAGGAATCTCGGCGCTACCAGCAGGAACTAACCATTGCGGCCAGCATTCAGCAGCGGCTTATGCAGGTAAAAATTCCTGAGGTCCCGTACGCCAAGGTGGGCGGAAGAAACCTGCCTTGCCGTGACATTGGGGGCGATTTCTTTGACGCCGTGAATACCAAAGAAGGGCTGGCGGTGATTCTGGCCGATGTGAGCGGCAAGGGAGTTTCGGCGGCGCTGCTGGCTTCCACACTGCAGGGAATGATCTATTCGCAGCTGGTTGCGGGCATGCCGCTGCTCGAGATCGTCACCGCAGTGAACCATTTTTTCACTGAAAAGCTGATGGGCGAAAAATACGCAACCCTGCTCTTGGCCCGTCTGCGGCGCGACGGCGACTTGGAGTATGTCAATTGCGGCCACGTGCAGCCGCTGCTGGTTTGCGGCAAAGAAGTGATCCGTCCGGCACACGGCAATGTGCCGGTAGGACTGCTGGCGGATGCAACCTTTGAAAGTGACCGCTGCCAGCTAAAATCCGGCGACCGCTTCATTCTGGTGACCGATGGCGTGACCGAAGCGGAAAACGCCATGGGAGATTTCTTTGAGGATTCGCGATTGGAAGAAGCCGCGGCCAAGAGTCCGACGTGGCAAGGGATCTTGTCGGCGGTTTCAGAATTCTGCGCCGGCAATCCGCTGAATGACGATTGCACGGTCGTGGAACTGCTCTACACCAGCCCAGCATCGCTGGATGCGTAACTTAGATGCGTATTAATTACTTGCCAAGTCATTTAAAAGCAGTAAAATATATATTATTTATTCAACAAACACTTTATAGTCCGCACCTTCCCAGCGATTTTCCTCCGGCCAGTAAAACGTGAATACGGCGCTGCCTCCTACCGGCAGCGATGCCGTCGGCAAGTCGAGGATGTGAGTTCCCAGGCCAGTGTTGCGAGTGTGCGTGTCCTGAGAAGTACTCCAGTTATCGGTACTCCAGTGCACCATTGCGGGAGTGAGCAAGACGAGACGCAGAGTTTTGTTGTGGGGCACGGAACGAGCCTTGTTGTTAAATCGCCAGCCAAAGATCTTCCGCTCCGGCTTTTCCACCAGGTATCGTTGAAAAGCTTGCGGAGGCTGGTCGAAGATTTTGCCGTCGCGCAGCGAACGTCGAAGCTTGATGTATTCGGAATGTGCCCAGACTAATGGGCAAGCCGAGCCGGAAGGCTTGCCGCGGAACAACTCCAGCGCGGGGATGTCGTCTGCATCCCACACTTGCTCAGGAAGCAGGCGGCTATAACCGGTGGTGCAGGCTTCGATGGTCGCCAGCAGGCGTTCGGCTTCCTTGGGCCTTCCCGCGGCCAGTTCGTAATGCGCGCGCTCACCGGTGAGAAGCGGCCAGGGACGGCCGATTCCGGTTCCATCGAATGCCGAACCATCTTTGTGTTCTCCGTAGCCATCGCCGTTGTAGCGGTACCAACAGGGGCCCTGCGGCAGCTCCACTTTCAACAGAGCATCGATCACGCGAATCGTATTCAGAATCCGGGGATCATCCGGAGCGCGCAAACCGAAGCGCACCAGGGCAAGGAAATCCGGACTGATGATGTGATAGGCACGTTCGCGCTCGTCTCCCGGAGGACGATTCTTGATCGGCACGAAGCCCTGAGTTGGAGAGGACGCACCGTCGCTATCCGGCGGAGCGATGCGCACGTAATAGCCTTCAACTCCGCTTTGCGCGGCCAGATCGCCGCCCATGGCGTAGGTCCAGCGTTCGATGTTGTCATTCCAGGCGTCGGCAGCGTCGCGAAGAATGGAAGCCGCATCGCGGTGCCCGGTTAATTCGGCGATCTGTGCTGCGGCCAGCAAGGCCGCCACTTCCGCCGCCAGGGTGAAAGGAGAATAGCCACCGTCTTCTTCCCAGCGGTCCTGTTGCGTGACCGGGCCGTTCCGCAGGATGAAGGTAGCGGCCTTGCGCACCATCGGCCACCAGCGCTCTAGTTTGCCCAGGCCGGGGGCCGATTCTCTACGCAAAAGATCGAGCAGCAGAATGGGAAACGAAGTTTCGTCCATCTGAATGCCGCTCCAGTAAGGACGGCCATCGAGCCACAAATTCTGCGCCCAGTTGCCATCCGCTTCCTGTGTGGCCTCGAGATAGCGAAGAACTCTCACGGAATCGCTGACGGCTCCGGCCGCGAGCAACGCTCCGGCAGTCTCCACCAAATCACGCGGCCAGACTAAGTGGTAGCCGCCAAGGTCTTCATCGCCTTTGCTGAATCCCCAGGGAATGGAAAGGCTGGCGATGATGCCGCCGAGAAAATCTTTGGATTCATGGGTCCGCAAGACCGCAGTCGAAGCGCGATAAAGGTCGAGTGGACGCCCCGGCTCGTCAAGTTTCAGTAAAGTGTTCTGCCAATTTTTCCAATGGATGAAGTAATACTTGTGAAGCTCGTCGTAATCTTCCAGCAAAGTAGAGCGAGCCAATTGCCCGGCTTCCGTCCACTTGCCGCCGAAGCCGAGCGGCAGAAGGAATTCTCCATTGCAGGCGGCTAGATCGATTTCTCCTGTCAAGGCGATGTTTCCGTTCTCTGCCCGCTCATATTCCCATTCCATCTGGAAGTGGGAGGAGAGGTCCTGCCATCCGTCGGAGTAGCCGACAAATCCGACCGACATCTTTTTCCAGGGTACGGAACACGCCAGCGCGAGAGCGGTGCCATCGTGCTCGGCGAAGAACATGGGCACGGCTTTGTAATTGCCGACCCAACCGGTATTTCCATACCCGCAGTTGGCCAGATGCGGAGAAAGCAATACGTACAGTTTGTAATCAGAGATTTCTCCCTGCAGTGCCTCGAAGCGGACCTTTTGCAGCACTACGCTGCGGTAAGGATCGGTGAGGACTTCTTTATGGATACGGTAGCGGCCGCCGGTCTCAGTGTTGGTCAGCAGAAATCCGGGAACGCCGGGCTCGAACGGCCGGTTGGCGAAAGTGCAGTGCCGCTTTTCTTCCGAGAAAAATGATTTGCCATCGGTCACCAAAAAGCCGCAATCGCGCGTGCACGCCTGATCGACGCGAGGAAAGTAGACTTCGTTGAGAATTCCATGACTCAGCGTGAACCAGACCTTGCTGTGCTGGTTGAGCGCGGTTCCTACGCCCGATTTGGCGCTGGAAGTCCATCGCGGCGGAATGCCCGGCCAGCCGGGGGCGAAGCGTACGGATGAACCGCTCATAGATTCTTTTTCCTGCGGCGAGTGGATGAAGATGAAATTGATCCTCTTTGGAGCGGTTTGGTTCGAGCTTGTCCCGAAATTGTCATCATATGTTAAAACTTTTTAGATGTCCTGCCGCACTAGAGCTCGAAAGCATCAGACTGAAGAAGATCTAAGCGAACGTTCTCTAATTGACGTTCTCTAATTAACGTTCTCTGCGGTAGGGGCAATCGCAACCAACATATCCGTAGAACAAGGGAGCCATCTGATTTTGATTCGCATGATTTTGACTCGCACGGGAAGCGCAATGCAGTTCCGGAACGCGCTTAAATTCATGTCTGGCTTCGCTATGATAGCAGCGTCGTGCCTTACTTTGGGGAAGCCGGCAAAGGCATCCGGGCTCGATGCCAGAGGCACGGCGCTGGATCGCGGTTTTCTGGGACTCTACAATCTCGATTTCGGCGGAGCGCACCAAGATTTTTCTTCCTGGGAGCGCCAGCATCCCGAGGACCCTGTCGGTCCCGTCAGTCAGGCAGCTGGATATCTTTTTTCAGAATTCAACCGGCTGGGCGTGCTCGAAGCGCAATTTTTTGAGAATAATGCGGCTTTCAATTCGCGCTCGAAGCAATCCGCTGATCCCTTGGTGCGCCAGCAATTTCAGGCTGCAGTAGATGAAGCGCAATCTCTGGCCCAAGCTGGGCTGAAAAAAGATCCTAATGACCGCAACGCGCTGTTTGCTATGACCATGGCTTGCGGGCTGCAGGCGGATTATGCGGCGCTGATCGAAAAGAAAAATATCTCTTCCTTGCGCTACACCAAAGAAGCCACGGAGTGGGGCCAGAAGCTGCTGGCGATTTGCAATGACTGCTCCGATGCTCAGGTGGCGACCGGGTTCAGCAAATACCTCATCGGCAGCTTGCCTGCTCCCATGCGCTGGTTCCTGCGCATGGGAGGGTTGCAGGGCGATAAGCAAGCGGGCATCGCCGACCTGCAATTGACGGCCGCGCACGGGCATTATCTGGCGCCCTTCGCGCGCATTCTTCTGGCGATCGCTTATGTTCGCGATAAAGACAACGCCAGTGCCTTGCAGATTCTGAATTCCTTGCGCACCGAGTTTCCCGGCAACACCCTCTTTCCGCTGGAAATCAGCCGCTTGCAGTCGCCGCACTGAGGACTGCTAAACTCAAGCGATTGCAGGACCGTTCATCAGAAATTCACTGCTTTGTAACCCTCCTGTAATATTGACCCGCTCGAAAGCTGATAAAAACGGGGTGACATAAAACATCCTACGGAGGAATCATCAGGTAATGCGCAAACTCACTCGTCTATTCTTGTGCGCTCTCGCATTTTGTGCTCTTGCCGTACTCCCGCTAGCAGCGCAAACTACGCTTAATGCCGCAGGCGCGACGTTCCCTTATCCGATTTATTCGAAATGGTTCAACGAATATCACAATCTTCACCCGGATATTCAAATCAACTATCAATCGATTGGCAGCGGCGGCGGAATTCGCCAGGTGACGGAAGGCACCGTGGATTTCGGCGCCAGCGACATGCCCATGACCGAAGCGCAACTCAAGGAAGCTCAAGACAAGCTGAAAACCAAGGTGCTCAACCTTCCCAGCGTCCTGGGAGCGGTGGTGCCTGCCTACAATATTCCGGGAGTGAATGGGGAAGTGAAATTTACCCCCGAGGCGCTGGCCGATATTTTTCTGGGAAAAATTTCCAAGTGGAATGATAAGGCGCTCACCAGCGTGAACCCCGGAGTCAATCTTCCCGATAAAGACATCATCGTGATTCACCGCTCCGATGGCAGCGGAACGACTTTCATCTGGACAGACTACCTCTCGAAGGTCAGTTCCGATTGGAAGAACGAGGTGGGCAGCAACACGTCGGTAAGATGGCCGATCGGGTTGGGCGGCAAGGGGAACGAAGGCGTGGCCGGTTCGATTCGGCAATTGCAGGGATCGATCGGCTATGTCGAATTGATTTATGCGCTGCAGAACAAAATTCCGTTTGGCAGCGTCAGGAACGCCGCGGGCGTGTTCCTGAAAGCGTCGCTGGAAGGCGTAACTGCTGCGGCTGCCTCGGTGCCGAAGATGCCGGCGGATTTTCGCGTTTCAATCACCAATGCGCCCGGCAAAGACGCCTATCCGATTTCCAGTTTCACGTGGCTGCTGATTCCTCAGCATTCCAAGGATGCCGCCAAAGCAAAAATCATCGTTGATTTTCTCAACTGGATGCTGACCGATGGGCAGAAGATGACCACCGCTCTTTCCTATGCTTCGTTGCCGGAAAGCGTGGTTCAGAAAGAGAAGCAGGCGATCAAGCAGATCAATTAGATCGCGAAGCAGGAGTAGCCGTCCTTCAACGCGAGTGTGATGAAGTTCGCGTCTCAGAACCGCACCACAATTCCGGTTGAAATCCGGGCATTCGTCTGGCTGGTACTGAAAAACCGCGTCTGCAATGCGTCGAATTGAACGCGCCAACCCAATCGGCGAGTGAACTGGTAATCGAGGCCTCCGCCGAACGCATCGGCGAATACGGTGCTGGAGCCAGACGCCCCGAACGCGCTTTCGTTCGCATGTGCTCCGCCAAAGAGAGCGTGAACAAACGGCCGGAAGTTTTTAATCCTGAAGGAAGCTCTTGGTCCGAACAGGAAAGTATATTCGCTAATTTCGGAGGGAGGACCGGAGCCGACTGGGCCAATGCAGCCTCCCGGTAAACCCCCAGCCAGGGGCACACAGGGCTGCACCGGCAAAGGAAAGTCACCGGGGCCTTGGTGCCAGCTCACATCCCCGACCAGGCTGATGAAGGGAATCACTTTTTCCTCCACCGATCCCTCCAATCCATTCATTCCGCCGCTGATCGTCTCCGCGACACCATTCTGGTCCAAGTGCGAATACCCGCCAAAGACGTTTACGCTGGAAATCTGGCTGTAGCCGAGAGAAGAGAGGCAGCAAAGAAGCACAGCAACCACCGAAATCTTAGGCATGGAAATCTCCTGTGAAGCGAATTCCCCAGGGTCCCTTAGCTGCCGCGCTGTTTCTTTGGAATTCGTTTAGAACCCAGGGCCGCAAGAAAAGTTGTGCGCCGCACGATTCATTTCCGCTCCGGCCGTCAAAACGGGCCTGCAGTAACCTCTGGCATTCATGCATCCACTGGCGGGTTGCGAATGTTTTATACTGAACTTCCGCCTGGTCTGAGGCCGGGCAAGAAAGCGTAAGAACCCTCGCAGATGGCTCGCATTTCGCTGGACAACCCTCACTACTACATCAACCGCGATACTTCGTGGATGGCGTTCAACCGGCGCGTACTCGAAGAATCCCAGGATCAGGGAAACCCGCTGCTGGAGCGCCTGAAGTTCCTCGCCATTTCGGCGAGCAATCTGGATGAGTTCTTCGAGATTCGCATCGCCAGCATGATGCAGCAGATCGAAGACGGCTATAACGAGGCCGGCCCCGACGGTCTCACGCTCGATCAGAAGCGCGACGTGCTTGCCCGCCTGACGCACGAATTTGTAGACGACCAGTATGACTGCTGGAACACGCTGCGTCCTGCAATGGCAGAGCAGGGAATTCGCGTGCTGGGTTTGCATGAGCTAGACGCTGAGGCGCGGCGATTTGTCGAGGAATATTGCGAGAAGGAACTCGATCCGCTGCTCACGCCGGTCACCGTCGATCCGTCGCATCCTTTTCCAAGAGTCATCAATAAAGCGCTCTGTCTGGGATTTCTGTTGCGCCGCCGGCGCCGATCGGCGATCACTTATACTGGGGTCGTTTCGGTTCCGCGGGCTCTGCCGCGCCTGGTGCGCCTGCCTTCGGAAAACACCACCGACTTTATTTTTCTCGCCGACCTGGTTGCGCATCATGCCCACAACATGTATCAGGGCTATGACATTGTTTCGTCCGCTCCTTTCCGCGTCACCCGCAACAGCAATCTTTATTTGCAGGAAGAAGAAGCCCGCAATCTTCTGGAATCCGTTCGCGCTGAACTGCACAATCGCCGCAAGGGCGATGCCGTACGCATGGAGATTGAAGCCGATGCCGATCCGGAAATCATCGAGCGTCTGCGCACCGTCTTCGAGCTTGATCCCTGGCAGGTCTTTCCGGTGAATGGTCCGGTGAATCTTTCCCGACTGTTTAATGTTTATGAGCAGACTCCGCGAGCCGATTTGAAATACCGCTCCTTTACGCCGCGCGAGTTACGCCTCACCGCGAAATCGCAGAATTTGTTTGAGGAGCTGCGGCGGCACGACATTCTGCTGCACCATCCTTACGATTCTTACGATGCCGTAGTTTCCTTTATCGAGTCGGCGGCGGAAGATGATCAGGTACTGTCGATCAAGCAGACGCTCTATCGCACGAACGAGCATTCGCTGATCGTGCCTTCCCTGATCGACGCTGCTTCGCGGAAGGAAGTTACCGCTGTGGTCGAATTGAAGGCGCGTTTCGACGAGGACCACAACATCCGCTGGGCGCGCGATCTGGAAGATGCCGGCGTGCAGGTGTTTCACGGCCTGGTTGGACTGAAGACACATTGCAAGCTGTCCCTGCTGGTGCGCCGCGATCCCGATGGCGTGCCCCGCAGCTATGCTCACATCGGCACCGGGAACTACAATGCGTCGACGGCACGCATCTATACCGACCTCAGCCTGTTCACAGCGAATCCTGAGGTCACGCGCGCGGTGCACGATGTATTCAGCTTCCTGACGGCTTATGCGGAGAATCCCAGTTACGATCCGCTGCTGGTGGCGCCGCTTGATTTGGCGGAAAAGGCAATCGCGTTGATCGACCGCGAAACCGAACATGCCCGCCAGGGTCACGAGGCAAGGATCATCGGCAAAATGAACGCGCTCTTGGACAAAAACGTAATCCAGGCGTTGTATCGCGCCTCTCAAGCGGGAGTGGATATCGATCTGATCGTGCGTGGGATTTGCGCGCTGCGCCCGGGCGTGCGCGGTTTAAGCGACCGAATCAAAGTGCGCAGCATTGTGGGACGATTCCTGGAGCACAGCCGCATTTATTACTTCGCAAACGCCGGCGAAGAAGAGATTTACATCGGCAGCGCCGACTTGATGCCGCGCAATCTTTATGAGCGGGTAGAAGTGCTGGTGCCGTTGCGCGATGAATTCCTCCGCGAGCGCGTGCACCGCGAAATTCTCGATGCTTATCTGGCGGATAATCGCAAGGCCCGCGTTCTGCTGCGCGACGCCACCTACATTCGAGCGTGGCAGCCGATGCACGGCAAGCGCAATCGCAAGCCGCCCATCGGAGCGGCCGCATTCAGTGCGCAGGATTTTCTCATCAGCGTAGCGGAAGGCAAACAAGCGGCCCTGCCCATACCGCAACCGGCCGTTAAGAAACGCAAGGCTCCGGCGGGAAGGGAACGATAAAACCGGATGATCATTTATTTTCTCCGCCATGCCAGTGCCGGCGAGCACATGGCGAATCTGAAAAAAGACGAAAAGCGCCCACTGGATAAAGACGGAATCGACCAGTGCGGCTACGTTGGGCGGGCGCTCGCTGCGATGGCTGTTCAGGTCGATGTGATCGTTTCTAGTCCGCTGAAGCGCGCCACGCAAACCGCTTCGCTGGTCGGCAACGAAATGGGATACGAAGGCAAGCTGCAGATTGAAACTGCGTTGCGCCCGGAGGCGACGTTCGCGGATTTCCGTAAGCTGCTGGAGAAATACGCCGCGCAGGAATCGATTATGGTCGTGGGTCACAACCCCAACCTGAGTCAGTTCCTCGGGACGGTGATCAGCGAGTCCGGCTCCGAAGCTTCAGTTGACCTGAAAAAGGGAGCCGTCGCCCGCGTTGAAATGAGGCGCAACTCCGGCACTCTGCAGTGGTGCGTCACCCCGAAAGCGCTGCGCACGCTTTACGCGGCCGCCGTCGAGAGTTCCCGGCCGAAAATTTCGCGGAAGTAGCCGGCGTCCTTTTCGATCGCCCACAGCTCTAAATCCACCCCCATGCGGCGGCGGGGAACCAGTGTCAGGTGGACTTCTGCCCCGCGAAGGCTCACGCGTACTTTCTCCACAGCGCGGCTTCGTCCCAGATTCAGCGATCGAGCCAGCCGCAGCAGGAGAATTGCTTTCTGCACTCCGGCCCGGTCGCCGGGTTCGATGTTCTTCATCGGCGCTTCTTCCGTCACCGGGCGCGACTTTCCTAGATACCGCGCAATCGCCGCGATAATGCGGCGCTGTTGCGGCGTGTACCCAAGAATCTCAGAGTTCGAGATAATGTAATAAGTGTGCCGGTGGTGGCCGTTGCGGTTGATGTAATCTCCCACTTCGTAAAGCATAGCGGCCGCCGACAGCCACTCGCGGAACTCCAGCGGCAAACCGTGCACCGAACGCAGCGCCGAAAACAGAAACATGGCCGAGGCTCGCACATCGAGCGCGTGCTTCATTTCCACGCGATAATGAGCGACCGCTTTGGTGATCGATTCCCAGCGCTCCGATTCGATCTGCCTTCCCGATCGCGTGGTGCGGTCGTGATCGGCCGCCATCTGCGCCAGAAGGCCATCGCGCAAACCCAGCGGGGAATAACGAAAACCTTTTAGATTGAAGCGGTCGAGCAGTTCGTGATAGACGACCGCGCCTGCAATAATGATCTCCGCGCGGCGTAAGCCGATGCCTTCGATCTGGCGGCGTTGTGCCACGGGTAATCGCGCCAGGCGCTTGGCGATGCGCACCATATCCGCTCGCGACACAATGGGCCGCTGCCGGGTTCCGGTTTTTCGCAGGTGGCTGGCAACCGCGGCCAGCGCGGCTGCGGTACCTGAGGTGGCAATCACGTTTTTGATCCGCGCGGAAACGATGCGGGGCGCGTTGCGGCTGACCTCACGGGCGACGAATCCCTGCAGACGCTTGAGTTCGCCCTTGCGCGGCGGATCGTGCCGCAGGAATTCGTCGGTAAGGCGGACAGCTCCCAGCGGCAAACTTACGGTGTCCCGAATGTGTCCGCCGCTTGAAACGGTGAGCTCGCAACTGCCACCGCCAAGATCGATCATTAAAGTAGGCAAACTGCCGATTCGCAGATTGGAAACCAGTCCAAGATGAATCAGGCGTGCTTCTTCCAGTCCAGAGATCACTTCGACCTTCCAGCCTGTGGCGGAACGCACCCATTCGAGAAATGCCTGCGAGTTATGCGCGTCGCGTAAGGCGCTGGTCGCGACCACGCGAACCGAATCGGTGACCACCTGTTGCGTGGTGCGGTGAAAACGCCGCAGCACCTTTACCGTGTCGGCTATCGACTCGGGAGTAAGAAATCCGGAACGAAACACGCCTTCACCCAGGCGCGTGACTTCGCGATCTTCATGAATGGGACGAAGCCGGCCGCGAGTGAGCCGGGCGATTTTCAGCCGGACGGAATTAGAACCGATATCGACCGCGGCGAACGTGGGCATGAGGTGAGCGACAACAGTTTACATGGCAAGTCCGCGTGGGGTCATCAGAAGGGCTCATCAGGAAGGATCTGAGGGTTAGCTGAATTGACTTTCAGCAACACTAATCCCACTCTTTATAATGATGCTCTGATGCTTCTCGACCTGGCGAGCGAATCGCAGTTCATCCAAATGCGCACCGCCGCCCGCGAGATTTTCCATCGCGCGCTCGCCGAAGCTTCGATTTCGAGTGCATTCTCTCGCCACGTGCATTGCGGAAAGGGAATCCTCCGCGTCTGCGAAGATCTCTACGATCTTCACTCTTACTCGCGAATCGTGCTCGTCTCTCTTGGCAAAGCCGCACACCCCATGGCGGAAGCGCTCACCAGGCAAATTGGCCAGCCTGCGCCCGAGAACTCCCTCACCGGAATCGTCGCCAGCTCGGTCGCGCCGGCATCTCAACTCCGCGGCTTCCGTTATTTTCTGGGCGGCCATCCCACGCCCAATGCCGAATCCATCAACGCCGCCAGCGCTATCCTGAAGGTGCTCGAGCCCCAAACTTCCGCATCGCTCGTAATCTTTCTCCTGAGCGGCGGAGCCTCTTCCATTGTCGAGAAACCCATCGACGACGAAATTTCGCTCGAAGATCTAATCGCGACCTACCGCGCCCTGGTTCACTCCGGTGCGCCCATCGCGGAAATGAACGCCATCCGCAAACATCTCTCCGCCGTCAAAGGCGGACGCCTGGCCCGCGCCGCATTTCCCGCGCAGCAAGTTTCGCTGCTCATCTCTGACGTTCCAGACAACACTCCCGACGCACTCGCCTCCGGCCCAACCATGCCCGATTCCACCACGGCCGAAGATTGTTACCGCATCGCCGAGAAGCACAACTTGCTCGAGCAACTCCCGCACTCCACGCGCGAATTGTTCGAACGCCGCGCTCTCGACGAAACCCCTAAATCCGACGATCAAGCCTTCTACCGCTCCCGCTTCTGGACCATCCTCTCGAATCGCACCGCACTCGAACACGCGCGCATCGGCGCCGAGCGCGCCGGATTCACCGTGCATGAAGACAACTCCTGCGACGACTGGGACTATCGCGCAGCCGCCGATTATTTGCTGAAACGCCTGCGCGATCTCCGCAAACAGTCTCCGCATGTCTGCTTGCTTTCCGGCGGCGAAGTCACGGTGAAAGTTACCAACCCAGCAGGCGCCGGCGGACGCAATCAGCAATTCGGCCTCGCTTGTGCGCTGAAAATTTCCGGGGAAAATATCACCGCTCTGAGCGCCGGTACCGACGGCATCGATGGCAACAGTCCCGCCGCCGGCGCCATCGCGGATGGGACCACGCTTCTTCGCGCCCAAGCTCACGGCCTTGATGCCCAACAAGCCTTGGATTCCTTCAACAGCTGTCCCTTCTTCAAAACTCTGCAAGATTCCATCGAAACCGGTCCCACCGGCAACAACCTCCGTGACCTGCGCATTCTGCTGGCTTACTAGCGCAACGTTGTGCTTTAGCAAGAGTGTTAAGCAACCCTTTTCAGCCACAGCTTTTTGTGGGGACGGCCGCCCTCGGCTGTCCTGCGAGCGGAGCTCGCATGTTCCTTCCGCACACTTACCCACGATCTTCTCGACGATGTAAGCCTGACCGCGTACTAAGATCGTGTTTGTCCAGAATGCAAACCTTGCGGCGGGTCGAAAGAACGCGGCTTTCAGCCGCGCCGCAAAGGCGCAGACTCGAAAGCGGCTTTAGCCGCCGAGGCAGCCCAAAGCCAAAAATGCGACTTTAGCTTTCTCCAGATCATCTGCTAGAACTTGAAGGACTAGTAATCGAGCGCGAAAACCACGTGAACACGCCGACTGAAATCCCGCACGCCCGTGATCCTGTCTGCGGAATGAACGTAAATCCCGCAACCGCAAAACATCTCCACGAACACGCCGGCAACAAATTCTATTTTTGTTGCGCAGGCTGCGCCGACAAATTCAAAGCCGATCCCGCAAAATATCTGGATCAAAAACCCCGCCCAGCTTCCGGATTAATTTCCCTTGGCGGTGGAATCGCACTTGCCAAACCCTCACATCCGCAACAGCCAATCACGTTGAGTAAGCCGATCCCGCCCGTGCCGCCTGGAGTCAGTCCGGCGGCAGCCTACGTCTGCCCGATGTGCCCTGAGGTTCGCGAATCCAAACCCGGAGCCTGTCCCTCCTGCGGCATGGCGCTCGAACCGGAATTCATTTCTGCCGCGCGCACCGAATACACCTGCCCGATGCATCCGGAAATCGTGCGCTCCGAGCCCGGCTCATGCCCCATCTGCGGCATGGCGCTCGAGCCGCGAACGGTAACCGCCGCGGCCGAAGACAATCCCGAACTGCGCGATATGACGCGCCGCTTCTGGATCAGCGTCGCCCTCACTATCCCGCTGATGGCAATCGCCATGAGCGCGATGCTCTGGCCGATGTCGCTGCACCGCGTGTTTCCCGGTGCCGCACTGCCCTGGCTCGAATTCATTCTCGCCACTCCAGTCGTTCTCTGGTGCGGGCTGCCATTTTTCCAGCGCTTCTGGACTTCGCTCGTGAACCGCAGTCCGAACATGTTCACGCTGATCGGTCTTGGCACCGGCGTCGCTTACCTCTATAGCGTCATCGCAACCATCGCTCCGGGAATTTTCCCGCCATCGCTGCGCAGTGGTTCAACGAGCATGTCAGGCTTTCCGGATGTTTACTTCGAATCTGCCGCGGCAATCACGACTCTGGTTCTTCTCGGCCAGGTCATGGAGCTTCGCGCCCGCAGCCGCACCAGCGCTGCCATTCGCGCTTTGCTCGATCTCACTCCAAAAACCGCGCGCTTGATCGTTGCGGCGACTACAGACAAGGCCAATGGTGACGAGGCTATAGAGAAAGAAAAAGATATTCCGCTCGAGCAAGTGAAACCCGGCGACCGTCTCCGCGTCCGTCCCGGCGAAATAATCCCGGTCGATGGTGTGGTCCTTGAGGGCCGTAGCTCCGTCGACGAAGCGATGATCACCGGCGAATCGATGCCGGTCGAAAAATCGCCGCAGAGCAAAGTCATTGGCGCAACCGTCAATGGCTCCGGATCGTTCATCATGCGCGCCGAGCGTGTAGGCAGCGAAACGCTACTCGCGCGCATCGTCCAACTCGTCGGTCAAGCCCAGCGTAGCCGCGCGCCCATCCAGCGCCTCGCCGACCGCGTCTCGCAATGGTTCGTCCCCGCCGTGGTCGCGGTCTCGGCAATCACTTTCTTTGCCTGGTGGTTCTTCGGTCCGCAACCGCGCCTTGCTCACGCAATCGTCAACGCCGTCGCCGTTCTGATCATCGCCTGCCCCTGCGCCTTAGGTCTTGCCACGCCCATGGCAATCATGGTCGGAGTCGGACGCGGCGCTCACGGCGGAGTTCTCATCAAGAACGCCGAGTCACTCGAAGTTCTCGCAAAAGTCGATACTCTCGTCTTCGACAAAACTGGAACGCTCACCGAAGGCAAGCCGAAATTGACGAGCTTCGGTGCGCAACTGGATTCGGAGACCGACCGGGTCCTTCGGCTAGCCGCAAGCCTAGAGCGCGCCAGCGAGCATCCCCTTGCTGCCGCAGTTGTGCAGGCAGCGATAGAGCGCGGGCTACAACTTTCCATTCCGTCCGAAGTCCATGCATTCGCAGGGAAAGGAATTCAAGGCGTTGTCGACGGCAGGCGAGTCGTGGTTGGAAACATCGGACTGATGACTCAGGTTGGCGCCGTTCGTCCGGGAGAAGGACTCGCTACTATAAGAGAGCCAAGTGGCACGGCATTTTTCGTCGCGATTGACGGAAACTATGCCGGCCGCATGAACGTCGCCGACCGCCTCAAGGCAACCACGCCAGACGCTCTTCGCGCCCTGAAAGCTCAAGGTATTCACCTCGTCATGCTGACGGGCGACAATCGCTTCGCCGCTGCCGAGATCGCGCAAAGCCTCGGCATCGACGAATTTGAAGCCGAAATCCTGCCGGAACAAAAATTGGAAATCATCCGCAAGCTGCAAGGGCAGGGGAGAGTCGTCGCCATGGCGGGCGACGGCATCAACGACGCTCCCGCGCTGGCGCAAGCCGATGTCGGCATTGCCATGGGCACCGGTACAGACGTTGCCATCGAAAGCGGTAGCATCACGCTCATCAAAGGGGATCTCTCAGCGATCGTGCGCGCCCGCAAGCTCAGCCAGGCCACCATGCGCAACATCCGCCAGAATTTATTTTTTGCGTTTATCTATAACGCCGTCGGAGTGCCCATCGCCGCCGGTGCGCTCTACCCATTCTTTGGACTGCTGCTCAGCCCCATCTTTGCCGCCGCCGCCATGAGCTTCAGCTCGGTTTCGGTCATCACCAACGCGTTGCGCCTGAGGAAAATCAAGTTGTGACTGGGCCTTAAGTAATATCCCAAGGAATCCCGCTCTCAAGTGGCGTACCATGCTCGGCTTGAGCGCGCAAAGCCCGCCATCGGATCGTCGCCAGACCTTATGGGACTCCATGTTAGATGCGGAGATGAACGCCTGTTATTGGGATCTCGTTTCTGCGCGGTACTCAACTCTAGACCTGCGGCTCAAAATTATCATTGCTGTGGCCGCATCCGGAACGGTGGCGGGATGGGGCATCTGGTCGCAATACCCTAGCGCGTGGAAGGTTTTCTCATCGATCGCCTGTTTGGCGTCACTAGTTCACCCCTACGTTTGCTCATCTGAGCGTCTGAAAAGAAACTCGGAGTTGGTGGCTACGTGGAAGGAAGTCTTCATTGACTACGAACTTCTCTGGTACAACGACAGTGAATTGCAGTCGGATCAATCATGGAAAGAGTTTGAAGCCACCAAACGGCGTGAGAGTAAAATAGATGAGACGCGGCTGCCCAAATGGAACGGCCTAGTTGAAAAGGCATTCCGACGCGTCCTTGAGAAAAGAGGATTAGCCAATGGGTGAAAAGCCTAACCCAGTTACACCGCCCGCCCCACCGAAATCGACTCCACCCGGCCGGACGAACGATTCAGTCCCGGATAGACGTGCCGACGTCATCAAGGTGGCACGGCCTCACAACTGGCCTCCTCCACCGCCGGCAAGAAACGGCAAGGAGTAGCCCCAGTCAGCTCGCCCCAGAATAGGACCGTGGCAGCGGTCAGATTCACAGTTTCCCCAAATACTCCAGCACGTCCGGCTCAGTCCAATCCACCGCGCCAATAAACTTTCTCCGCACAATCCCATTGCGATCGATGATGTAGGTCTCAGGAAACTTAAATGTGCCATAGAGATCATTCGCTTTCTGATCCCCATCGCGCACCGTGAGCAGATTCACATTGTGATCCTCCAGAAACTTGCGGTAGGCATCGTCGTCCGCATCCACGCTGACCGCCAGCACGGTGATCCCTTTAGCTTTCATCTTCTGCTGCATCTGCACGAGTGAGGGCATTTCCTCCACGCAAGGCGGACACCACGTCGCCCAAAAGTTCAACACCACCACTTGGCCTTTGAACTGGCTCAACGTGACCTTGCTCGTCGAGTCCTGCACCGTGAAATCCGGAGCAACCGAGCCAATCCGCATCGGTCGCGAACGGCTGTAGCACCCAGAAAGCCCGAGCACGAAAACGATAGCGATGAGTGTGGGAAAGAGAACTGCGCGTCGCACACGGCTATAATAATAGATTCGCCTTATGGCTGCGACTCCTACAATTCACGGTCAGCCTGCAGTTTCGGTGATCGTTCCAGCCCGCAACGAGGAATCCTGCCTCGGAGCGTGCTTGCAGTCGCTTCTCTCTCAGTCCGGCGTCGCTTTCGAAATCATCGTAGTCAACGATCACTCGACCGACCGCACTCGTGAAATCGCCCGCTCATTTTTCGATCAGGGAGTACGCGTCATTGAAGCTGAAACGCTCCCGCCCGGCTGGACCGGCAAGAACAACGCGCTCGTGACTGGATCGAAACAAGCCCGAGGCCAATGGCTTCTGTTCACCGACGCTGACACGATTCATCTTCCCGGCTCGCTAAAGCGCGCGCTGGAAGAAGCCGGTCGTCGAAAAGCCGCGATGCTTTCCTACTCTCCGCAGCAAATCGTCAAAACCTTTTGCGAACAATCGATTATGCCTGTAATCTTCGGCGAGTTAGCGGCAACCTATCGGCCCTCGATGGTCAGCGATCCCAGATCACCCGCGGCCGCAGCCAACGGCCAATACATTCTGACCACTCGCGAAGCCTACGACGCCATTGGCGGGCACGCTGCTGTTGCCGATCAGATTCTCGAGGACGTAGCTCTCGCCCGCGCCGTAAAACAATCCGGCCGAAAAATAGATTTCCGTTACGCCGCCGACGCCGTCCGCACCCGCATGTACCGCAACTTCGGCCAACTCCGCGAAGGCTGGACCAAGAACCTCGCCCTGCTTTTTCCAACGCCTCTGCGGCTCGCCGCTATGAGAATGCTCGAATTCTTCCTGGTCATCGCCGCCTTCTCGATGGCGATCGCGTACGCGCTGCAACGACATTGGTCTTTTTTTATATTGTCGGCAATCATCACGATATTTTTGTACGGCCTTTGTCTCGCACGCATTCGCCGTGCGCACTTTTCCTGGAGCGCCAATGCACTCGCGCTCTTTGGGCTTCCTCTGTTCTCATACCTATTGTTGCGCTCACAACGTTTTCACCAACGGGGCGAGGTTTGCTGGAAGGGCCGCGTTTACCCCAGTTCCATTGCACAGAAATCAGGACACTGCATTCCGCCCTTATCGCAAGGTCTGGAAATAAATTTGAGAAAATGACCTGCAACCGTAGATTGACCAAGATGAATTTTGTCATTCCGAACGAAGCGAGGAATCTGGGTTTTTGCTGACGACTGACCACTGACAATTGTTTATGCTCTACCTAACCCGCAAAGCCGAATTCGCCGCCTCGCACTATTACCACAACCCGGCGTTCACTCCCGAAGAAAACCGACATATCTTCGGAAAATGTAATAACCCCAACGGCCATGGCCACAACTACATGCTCGAAGTCACCGTCAAAGGCGAAGTCGATCCCCATTCTGGCTTTGTGGTCGATCTCAAGCAACTGAAAGAGGTCATGCACCGCGAAGTCCTCGACGCCATGGACCATCGCTTCCTCAATAAAGAAGTTCCCGAATTTGCCAAACAAATTCCGACCACAGAAAACATCGCTATCGCCATCTGGCAACGGCTCGAATCGAAACTCGACCGCGCCAAACTCCATCGCGTGCGCGTCTACGAAACTGCCGACCTGTTCGTCGATTTTTATGGCGAGGAATCATGAAACGCCGACTGAACCACCCCGGAAGAACGGCGCTTCAGCGCCGTGTCCAGCGTTCCAAATCTAACGGGGCTTTAGCCGCTGGCCTTGTGCTCAACCACCGATGATCGCCCATCTTTCCCGCCGCTATCTTTTCTCCGCCTCGCATCGCCTGCACAGCGATGCGATGTCGGATGCGGAAAATCAATCCATCTACGGCAAATGCAACAATCCCTACGGCCACGGACACAACTACACGCTCCAGGTCACCGTCAGCGGCCCGGTTGATCAACAGACCGGCATGGTCTGCAATCTAGTCGATCTCGATAGTTTCATTGAAAGGGAAGTGCTCGCCCGCTATGACCACCAGAACCTGAACACGCTAGACGAGTTTTCGGAAGAAGTCCCGACGACCGAAAACCTATGCATTGACATCTACGAAATAGTGCAGCGCGGCTTCCATCAAGCGCATCTGGAAAGAGTGCGGATCGAAGAGACCATGCTGAACTCATTCGAATATGCAGGCGGAGGACGCCTTTGACTTTCAATTACCAAATTACTCAATTACGAAATTACTCAATCCTATGAAGCCCTCAACCGAAACTCCAACTATCACTAGCGCAACCTTCGAAGATCTCGTTCAGGAAATGATCGTCCGCCTCGGTGAAGATCCGCAACGCGAAGGCCTGCAGCTAACTCCCGAGCGCGTCCACAAATCCCTGCAATTCCTGACTCGCGGCTATACCGAAGATCCCGAAGTTCTTCTCAAAGGCGCGCTCTTCACCGTCACCTACGACGAAATGGTCATCGTCAAAGACATCGAGATGTTCAGCCTCTGCGAGCATCACATGCTGCCGTTTTTCGGCAAGGTTCACGTCGCCTATATTCCTAATGGCAAAGTCATTGGACTCAGCAAAGTTCCGCGCCTCATCGAACTCTTTTCGCGCCGTCTGCAGATTCAGGAGCGCCTCACCACGCAGATCGCCGAAACCATCCAGAAGGTAATCGAGCCGCAGGGCGTTGGAGTGGTCATCGAGGCCCGCCATCTCTGCATGATGATGCGCGGAGTAGAAAAACAGCACTCCGCCGCAGTCACTTCGTCCATGCTTGGCTGCTTCCGCCAGGAGCAGGAAACCCGGCAGGAATTCCTCTCGTTAATCCGCCAGCGGCCCAACGGAATCTGAGCGTGTGGAATTTGACCGTGTGGGTCGGACACTCATGTCCGACGCCTTTGCTCTTGGTGTTGTTTTTGCTTTTGGTTGAGAATCGCCAAGATGGCCGCGCGAGCGTCCGCTGCCGTTTACACCTGCACAATTTCGGCATAACATTGCGTCCGGAATTTCAGACACCGACCGGAGGCCTAGCCGAATGATCCGAAGAACGATCCTCGCCGCTGCAATCCTGGCAGCCGCGATCTTCACCGCCCCTGCAATGCAGGCTCAAGATTCCAACAAAGAAGTCAAACCCGCCGACAGCCGGTCGCAGGCCGTGCTCGCCGCCTGGAACGAAATCGGCCGCAAGCTCATCGCCATGGCCGAAGATTTCCCCGAAGACAAGTATGACTTCAAGCCGACACCCGCCCAGCGCACTTTCGCCGAGCAACTCCTTCACGCCTCCGGAGTGAATTACTTTTTCACCAATCCAGTACGCGGAGAGAAGCCCCCAGCCGAAGAAAATCCCAAGCGCGACCTGTTTAAAACCAAGGCCGACATCGTCGCCTACGTGAAGAAATCCTTCGCCGACGGTGCCGCCGCCATCAAGGCCAAGGGCGACAAAGGCATGTCCGATTTAGTCGTCGACCCCTACGCGCACCAGTACGCACGTGTTTCCGACTTCGCCTATGGCTTTATTGAGCACTCCGGCGAACATTACGGACAGCTCGTAGTTTATTACCGGATCTCAGGATTTGTCCCGCCCGAGTCGCGCCCGAAGAAATAACCGTGCGGTGACACTTCCTTTTGCAAGCTGAGAGCCTGCCCTGAGCCTGGCGAAGGGTAGGCTTTGTCCGCCAGCTTTTAACCTTGTGGACTCGATCACGGGGAGCGAAGCCGAAGGGCCTGTTCAGCGGAGCGAAGCTCCGCAGCGCATCCCGCGCCTCCAACTATCTCCACCCTGCCGCGTACGGATATCTCAACTGCCGCTCTCCAAAAACCTTCACCAGCAGCGCGCCCGAGACGAATCCTCCAACATGGGCCCAGAAGGCAACTCCGCCCATGTTGTGCGACTGCACCGCGAGCACCGTCGCCGTCCCGCTAAGAAAATTCAGCAGAAACCAGTACCCCAAAATAATCCACGCCGGAACCCATATCACAAAAACGAAGAACCACGTCAGCACTCGCGCTTTCGGATACAGCACAAAATACGCTCCCAGCACGCCCGCAATTGCCCCGCTGGCACCCAGCGCCGGAATCGTAGAATGGACATCCACTGCCACCTGCGTGCTCATCGCAATCAAGCCGCAAAGCAAATAAAACACCAGGTATTTGAAATGCCCAAGGTAATCTTCAACGCTGTCGCCGAAAATCCACAAAAACCACATGTTGCCGATCACGTGCATCCATGACGCGTGCAGGAAGAGCGATGTAAAAAACGGAGCGATCACTGCCGGCAATGTGTACCTCGCCGACCCAGCCAGAAAATTGGCTAAATGCGACGGCACCACTCCGAACTGCCGAACCAGGCCATTCAGGCTACGCTGGTCGAGCGTCGACTCGAACAAAAAGATCAGCAGGTTGATGGCTATCAAAAACCATGTCACCCACGGAGTGCTATATCGAGGCTGATCGTCGCGAATCGGCAGCATGAGCTAATTTGGTAATTTAGTAATTGTGAAATTGAAAGGCGTTCCCCTAACTGTAGACACCTTACAGCTTTTCAAATTGCCCGATTACTCAATCCCCAAATTACCAAATCCCCAATGAACGGCGTAATCATCGTCGACAAGCCTTCGGGATGGACCTCGCATGACGTGGTCAACCGCATGCGCCGCATTCTCGGCCAGCGCTCGGTCGGACATCTCGGCACCCTCGACCCTCTCGCCACCGGTGTGCTTCCGCTCGTCGTCGGCAATTTCACGCGCCTCGCCCAGTTCTATACCGCATCCGAAAAAACCTATGAAGGCGTAATCCGTTTTGGCTTCGCCACCACCACCTACGATGCCGACGGCGATCCCGTCGCCCCCAATCCCTTGTCATCCCGACCGGAGCATGTCGTCGCCGAAGGCGACGACATGCGGAGTGGAGGGACCTTGGGTTTGCAGAAGCCAAACCTGAATCTTCAGGAACTCCAGCAACTCGCCACCGAATTCGTTGGCGCAATCCAGCAAACCCCTCCACCATTCTCCGCTAAAAAAATTAACGGCGTCCCAGCCTACAAACTCGCGCGCAAACATCAAGTGGTGGAACTCAAACCAGTAGAGGTCGAAATAAAGGAATTCGCAATAACGTCACTCGAAAACGATCGTGCGTCATTCCATGCGCGCGTCTCCTCCGGAACCTACATGCGGTCGGTCGCTCACGATCTAGGCCAGCGCCTCGGCTGCGGAGCCCATCTCGAATCCCTCCGTCGTACCTCCGTCGCCGAATTCGACATTGCCCAGGCCCACACCCTCGAAGAAATCGAAACGGCGAGCAATTGTTTAACGGTTCGTCATCCCGACCCAATCAACTGTCATTCCGACCGGAGCATGTCTTCGCCGAAGGCGGAGACATGCGGACCTCGCGTTTTGCCAACAAGCGAGATACCCGGTGGTTCCGCCCACTTAGCTGAAGAACCAGCCGAAGAGAACCTACGGATCGAAAGGGAACCGGCGTCAATGCAATCCCTCTTCATCCACCCGCGCCAACTGCTCCCGCAATTCCCCTGCGTGACCGCGGACGAACCTACGACCGCCCGCATTCGAAACGGACGCCCCGTCAACTTGCCCGAACTCTCGGGCGCCCGCCAGGTGAAAGTCTTCGCCAGCCAAACTCAACTGCTTGCCGTCGCGACCCGCGTAGCCGGCAGCTTGTTTCATCCCAAAATCGTCTTCCTCTCCGAACGGTGAGGGCAGGTTATGTCCGTCGCCTTTGACTTGGACAGTTGGCCAATAGCCGTAAAGGCGCAGGTGTGAAGCGAGGGCTCGTAGGCGTACCGGTGGTCGATTAATGACGTAATGTCCGATAACAGGTATTATGTAAACTAAGCGAGATCCCGCGTCACTCAATTACCTCAACCACCCCAGTCGGCGCCAACCGTGCAATTCCCCGATCTAAAGTGGCTAGCTTCCCTCCGTTCTTGATCGCCAGAGCAACCAGGTATGCGTCGGTAATCTGTTGATGTCCTGTAATCGCGGTCTCCAACCTCTCCTGCGCCTCATTCACGGAGATCGAATCTGGCCAGAAATGGTGTCCCGGAAGCTGCAGGTTGCGCGTCAGAACCTCGAGTGCGCCGGCGACCGTCAATGCATGTTCAGAAAAGCTGGGATTGGAGAGCACCCTTACCAGCGCCGCCTGCGTCATGGGACAGGTGGCCCACCCCAGTTGTGAATGGCGGGAAAACCAGCGCCGGGCGTGCTCATGCAAAGAATGCGCAGGCCATGCCAGCGCGATGAGCACATTCGCGTCGAGCAGATAGCACGGCACTAAATCTCATCCTCAAGAAGACGCTCTACGTGTTCGGCGGTGATTTTCTTCCCACCGGGCGGCAGAACCACCCGCCAAAAACCATCGACCTTCTCCATCGGCACCGGCGCATTCGCCCCTTTGCGCACCAGTTCAGACGCAGCTTTTCCCAATGGCAAAGACCGCGTTTCCGAATAGTTACGAAGAATTTCTAAAGCATCATCATCAAGGTTCAGCGTGGTGCGCATGATTCCATTATGATGTCAGAAGAGAGGATTCGATGTCAACATACGATAATCAGCGTCAGAGGGCTGACAATTGATGCCGATTCCCTGCCAAGCGAATATGTAACCCAGCGTTACATTTTGTACTTGCCCAAGTCCTCGTCATTCAGCCCTTCGAGATATTTGCGCAGCTCTTCTGCAGTGACTCGGTCTGACATATTGGCCGCCTGCTTCGAGTTCTTGAGCACGATCTCATCCACAAAAATTGGACAATCCACCCGCAACGCCAGCGCCAGCGCGTCCGACGGACGGGAATCGACGCTGACGACTTCCCCGCCGCGCTCCAGCCAGATCACGGCGTAAAACGTGTCTTCCTTCAGTTCCGTGACCACTACCTTATGCACCTGGGTCTCCAGGCCGGTCAGCACATTCTTGATCAAATCGTGCGTCATGGGACGCGGCGTCGTGACCTTCTCCATCTCCAGAGCAATCGCGTTCGCCTCATAGACGCCAACCCAGATCGGCAGCACGCTCTCGCCCGCCGCATCCTTCAAAATTACAATCGGCATATTGCTGACTGGGTCCATCAAAAGGCCGCGGATGGTCATTTCTACTTCCATGTGAGGCTCCTTCTTGCCGACGCAAAGTTCATCTGTGATGCCGGGGATTGCTGATTGTTCGCGGTCTGCTTTTTTCGCGCAAGGTCCCCTTTCGCTGTTTGCTGCTTACTTGTTGGATGCAACCACGAATTGGCATATCACCGATTTTCGCTCTTTATACCACCCTTTCATACCATCAGTTCGCCGAGCAGGCTGTTGGGAAAACTGCCGATCACGCGGGTTTGCACATAGTTTCCGCTGGCCGGCGCGGCACCCTCCGGTGCGGTAAAGTTCAAGGTCTTGTTTTGGCTGGTGCGGCCGATCCATTGTTTGCGGGATTCGTTTTTGCCTTCAACCATTACTTCGATAGTAGTTCCTATATAATTCTTATAGTTAGTGATTTGTATTTCCTTTTGCCTCCCCATCAGCCCTTCCAAGCGGCGCGATTTCTCTTCGTCTGGAATGGCATCCTCGAGCTTCAGCGAGGGCGTGTTGGGACGCGGGGAGTATTTGAAGCTGAAGACCCCGTCGTATCCAACCTCGTTGAGCAGGCTCAAGGTTTGGTTGAAGTCTTCTTCGGTTTCGCCGGGGAAGCCGACGATGACGTCCGTCGTGATGCTGATTTGGCGCTTGGCGGACCTCATCCACGAGATGCGCTCAAGGTATTGTTCCCGGGTGTAGAGGCGCTGCATGGCGCTCAGAACTTTGTCGGATCCGCTTTGGACCGGTAGATGAACGTGATCGCAGAGAGTGGGAACGGCGTCGATTGCGTCCACGATGTCGCGTCCGAAATCGCGCGGATGCGAAGTTGTGAAGCGCACTCGCTTGATGCCTGGGACCTCGCCCACGGCGGCCAGCAATTCGGCGAAGCTTTTCCGGGAAGACGGCTTCCCTGTTGTTGGATCTTTGTACGAATTTACGTTCTGGCCGAGCAGTTGAATTTCTGTGTAGCCGAGATCGGCCATCTGGCGGGCTTCGGCTAGGACCGAGTCGGACGTGCGGCTGCGCTCTTTGCCACGGGTGAATGGGACGACGCAGTAGGCGCAGAATTTGTCGCAGCCTTCGATGATGGTGATGTATCCGCGATGCGGGTTGGTGCGGGCGGTAAATTCGGTTTCGAAACACCGGTCGGTTTCGCGGTCATCGAGGCCAGTGATGCGGATGAGAGGGGACGGGGTTGTGGCGCGGGAGATCCCTCGCCCCGTTGGAGAAAACACGGGGCTTCGGGATGACGCAGCATCTAGGGTCGCTGGCTCCGCATCTTGTGCGGATTCCAGTTGTTTCAGCATTTGCGGCAGGTTGCGGTAGGAGGCCGAGCCGCAGACCAGCGAGACGTGCGGGGCGCGCTCGAAGATCTTTTCGCCTTCCTGCTGGGCTACGCAGCCGAGCACTCCGAATTTTTTGCCTTGGGCTTGCAGCTTTTTGTAGTCAGCCAGGCGATGAAAAACTTTCTGCTCGGCCTTGTCGCGGATGGAGCAGGTGTTGTAGAGAATCAGGCCGGCTCGCTCGACGGATTCTACCTGGCGATATCCCTCGTGGACGAGCGTGCCGATGACTTTTTCGGAGTCGTGCACGTTCATCTGGCAGCCGAAGGTTTCGAGGTAGAAAGTTTTTTCTGCGGACATATAGAGAGTATAGCGCGGGTTTTAGCTGCTAGCTTCTTGCTGTTAGCTTCTAGCCAAACATCTGTGGTGCTTGGCTCGGTGGCCGAAGTCCTTCGTGCAACGCGCCTGCGACTTCGGTGCATTGACATGCACTTTCGCTGTTCGAAAATTGGGCGGCTTAAGGTGCGAACCTAGGCGCTTTGCTTAGGGTGAGTTTGAAGTGGCGGCTGCGAAGCCGCCCTTTATGTTTGCCGCTCCTAGCGGCGTCGCGCCACCCCAAGGCGGTTCCCTGCAAATGCGATCTAGCGGCGCGGCTGAAGCCGCGCCCTTTCAAAGCAGAATGATAGGGCAGCGGCCGATACGTCTGGGCCGCGGGACAGCCGAGGGGGGCTGTCCCCACGTGTTTCTTGTTCACTGGGGCAACGGGCAGATGGCGCATTGGGCGGCGAGTTCCCTGCTGCGGCAGATGGAGGGGCCGTCTTGCCGGCCGCGGGCTTTGCGGGAGCAAGCGATGGACATTACGTGGAACGGGTATTGACAAGATTTTGATGAGTGGGCGAAGAGGCGGAAATCCCCACTTCTCGCAAAGGACGCGAGAAATGGGGTGGCCCCACAATGGTCAAGGCGACGGGCCGTCCCCAGCTAATGGGACATGGCTCCGCTTGAGCAGGTCCTGGAGATGTGCTTGAAGGAAGTGACGTCGATGGTTTCTTCGCCGCCGTTCTTGCTCATCGCGTCGCTTGATGATGCCGATGCGGGGCTCATCGTACCGGTGATCTTCATCTCATGGCCGACGTGGTCGCTCAACTTGGCAGTGTCTCCGGTCAAGTCGTAGGTCTTGCCATTTTTGGCGGTCAGAGTGTAGGCGCCTCCGGAGCTGCTGAGACAACCGACTACGCTGTGCTGACCGGTTGTGCTTCCGGCCGATCCCTGGCTTGGGTAACTCTGTGCCACGGCCCAGGATGCGCCGAGCATCAGCACTGAAACCAACAGGAAATATTTCATGGAGAACCTCCGAATTCTTTCGATACGATTCGAGATCGCCAGTGCGACCGTGTTTTGGGTCTTGCCCAGCGTTCTCAGGTTAGCGGATGTGTGATAGCAAAATTGTCGGACTTTGGATTTGCCAGAGGCAATACAGGTTTTGCCGGAGATAGCGCCGGGGCTAACGCCCTGATCGAAACGTTCTTATTGCTGCCCGGCTGAAGCCGCTCCCTGATGCGAATCCAGTCGTAACGTTCCCCCTCCTCGCGAAAAAGGCGCGAGACGGCGCCAGTCATCATTACTATGATTATTGACAAACGATTATTGACACCGGCCCATTCTAAGGCACTGTTTTGACACGCTCAGTCAACTTTTGCGGTCGATTATAGCTCCCTCATTATATCGCCCTACGATACAACCAAAATCATAAGTTCCTGAATCGTACAAACTGGTTGAGTCATCTGTAGGGTTGTCATGAAGCCACTTCGTCTGACTCGGCATCGCTTTTCTTTCCGCACCAGAACATAAGTAAGCGCCGATCAAGTGGACTCGTGATTGCATACGACTCTTCTAATTGGATCAGGCCGCATCTCCGCTTCGGCGGCGGCGGCGACTTATAGCGCTCCCGCGCAGGTACGGGACAAGGAGGGATTCGATGTTCATCACACGTCTTCGTCTTAGCCGTATACTTTTCCTCAGTACTATCTTCTTCTCGCTGGCTGCACTGCCGGCACTCGCAAACAACAATCAAACCAACGGCAAGCTCAAGATTCATGTTCAGCCCAAGCAGGCGTATGTGTTTGTGGATGGCAAAGCGATCCGCGATGGCAGCCAGACCATAGCTCTGGCACCGGGTTCCCACAAGGTCAGCGTTCATAATTACGGATACACTCCGATAACCCAAACCGTACAAATTGACTCCGGAAAAACCAACGACCTTACCGTGGATCTGCAGAAATCAGGGGACAAAGTCGAGGGGCCGTTTGGAGATATCGAATTCAAGGGCTATCCGCGAGATGCAGTTTTGTTGAACGGTACGACTCCCGATTATTTCGTGGGACATGTGGATGAGTTCGATTGGAATTGGATCTGGCACCAGCGCTTACTGGTAAAGCCCGGCACCTACAACGTTACGGTTACACGCGAAGGAAACAACGTTTGGTCTGGCCCGGTGGAAGTCAAGGCGGGTGAGCAGGTCACCGTATACCTGGACAAGAACGGAAAGATGAAAACCAAGAACTGGCACACAGGCGACGCATTAAGGCCCGAGCCGCGATTCGAGGCGGGCATCGCCAGCGCAACTGTGCCGATCGCTCCGGTTTCGGCTGACCTTACGGCCCAATCAAGTCAACTTAGTTGCGGGCAGCCGACGCAGCTAAATTGGAAGTCGGCCGATGCGGTCGCGGTTTCGATTTCGAATGTTGGAGATGTTGCGGCCAGCGGCGATCACAGTGTCACTCCAACGAAAACCACAACTTATGAACTGGTTGCCAAAGGTCCGGGAGGCGTAGCTACAAAAACCGCGACGGTCGACGTCAACGCTCAACCTGTCGCAAGCCTCGCTGTGAGCCAGCAGGAAGCGCACTATCACAAGATCGGAGATAAAGTTGTGCAGGACGATCCGGTCACATTGAAGTGGTCGGCTTCGAATGCGAACCAGGTGACTATTACTCCGCTGGGAACGCAAGGCTTGAGCGGCAGCCAACAAGTTGTGCCGCAACCGGCGCAGACCAGCACCGGGCCGGTCAATGAAATGGTCAAGTACCAGATCGCGGCCAGCAATCCTTGCGGCGGAACCACTACGCGGACTGCCGAGGTGCACCTCACTGGATCGATCGATCCGGCGCCGCCGGTAACTTTGGCCAGCATTTTCTATCCTTCGAACTATCCGAGCGCGCGGCGTTCGACGGTTGGTTTGGTGAGCGCAGAAAAAGCCGAGTTGACTGAAGCTGCCAATCGTTACAAGGACCACGAACAATATACAAACGACAATGCCACGCTGACGATTGTCGGCCACGCAGATATTCGCGGACCACGGAGCTACAACTTAAAGCTGAGCGAAAGGCGAGCCGAGCTGGTGAAGCATTATCTGGTCGCGCAAGGCATTGCCGCGGATAAGATCCAAATTCGCGCGGAGGGAAAGAAAAAGGAGCTGAGCGCGAAACAGGTATCGGCGCTGCAAAGCAAAGATCCGCAAAAGCCAGACAACTGGATGCAGCACAACAAGCGCGCTACCTGGATGGCATACAACCGGCGCGTCGACATTCTTCTGGAGCCGAGCGGTACGCAATCTACAGAAGCGTTCCCGAATGGCGCGGCTAACGCACGGCTTTTATGGCAGAGGGCTGAACCTAGCTTGCATCAAGTGGAGTTGGCTGGGAAGACTACGGTGTCCACGGCGGCTTTGAATGCGGGGTCGCAGGGGAACTGAAGAAGGGTGTACCGGATCATAGCTGCATAGTTGCGGCGGACGCAATGTTCGCCGCAACCTCACAACCGAAACGAACCGCGGCGGACTGAACGTGTCCGCCGCGAGTCGTTTCGTCGGTATTTCGATCTTTATTGTGCGGCCCGAACTGACGTGACGCTGATTGTGTCGCCGCTGGCTGTACCCTCGACGCTGGCATTTTCCCATGCCAACTTGTTGAGTTCGTCCATTTGGGACTGATTCGCCGTATCGAGCGTGTAGACCTTGTCGCCGACCACCAGAGCGTAGTGGGCACCGTGTTTCACGCAGGCGCGAACGCAATCTGCGGGAGGGATACCCTCTTGGTGATGAGCGCTGCACATGCTGTCGCTCACTTTTCCAGTGAAGGTTTGGGTGCTGGCGGCGATGGCAGGAATGGGGGCTAATCCTACGGTCAGCAGTGCCGTGGCTATCCAGAGTTGCAGGGTCTTTGAGCGTGGCATAAGTCCTCCTTAAGAAAATAGGGCTAGCTTTTGGATGCACCTACACGCCTCTTAGCACTTCGGTTTCTCGACAAAGTTTTTGATTTGCTGCACCAGGCCAGGCCATCCCTGGCTGTAGCCTTCGCCTGCGCCGGCGAGTGGGGCGAGACCGCTGTGCGTCACTTTCAACCGCGTTCCAGTTTTTGTGGGCGTAAGTTCCCACCGGACCACGGTGCGATGCGACGGGTCGGGATGCCAGTTGGCGTACCAGGTTTGCACGAGCAGGCGCGGCGGATCGAATTCGAGAAACTCGCCGTGATGCTCGACGCGATCAAGGCCGCCGGGATTCTTTCCAGTTCGTTCCGTGGAAACGAAATTCCACTTGCCGCCGGGACGCGGGTCCATCTCCCAGAGAATGATCTGGAAAGCTTCGCCTCCGCCCCACTGCCGGGCTTGATCGCTATCGACGATCGCCTGGAAGACGCGCTCGGGAGGCGCGGCGATTTCGATTTCCGTGATGACGGCATCGTGGTCGGGAGTGATGTGGGAAGAAGCTGTATTTGTCATTTGGTCCCTATTTGCGATCTCTTTTCGAAGGCTTGGGGGTGGGTCTTTCAGGACCGGGCTGGGCGGTTTCTTTGGCGTATTCGGATTCGACAAAACTTTTCAGATTGCCGAGGCTCAGCTTCCAGAAGCCGCGGTATTGCTCGAGCCAGGAATCGAGGACGCGCAGCGGTTCGGGATTGAGGTCGTAGACGCGATGGCGGCCTTCGCGATGTTCGCGGACGAGATGAGCGCGGCGGAGCAGGCGCAGATGCTTCGAGATGGCCGGACGGGACACAGGGAAGGCTTGAGCGATGGCTCCGGCGGGCTGGCTGCCGCGGCGCAAAAGGTCGAGCACGGCGCGGCGGGTTGGATCGGCGACGGCCTGGAAAATTGCGTCGGAGGACCTTGGGGGGACATATGTAACCGAACGGTTCCGCATAATGCGTAACTGTACGGTTACGCGGGTGGGATGTCAAGGGGAGAATTGAATAGATTTTAACGTCTTACATCGAATACAATGTAAGCATGAATCGTCAGATCACCACTGTAAGCACAAAGGGGCAGTTTGTGATCCCGGCACAGATGCGGGCGTCGTTGGGAATTAAGCCGGGAATGCGAATTGCCGTCACGCAGGAAGAGTCGCGGATCGTGATCGAGCCGGTTACCGCCGAACTGGTCGGGAAAACTCGCGGGATGCTGAAGGGCGGTCCATCTCTTTTCAAGGAACTGAAGCGCCAGCGGCGGCAGAAAGACAAATGGTAACGTACGTTCTCGATTCGAGCGCTGTCTTGCGCTATTTGGAGGACGATGCCGGCGCAGCGCGGGTCTCCGAAATCATTGAGTCACATTTGCAGGGAAAGTGTGAGGCAATGATCGCTGCGCCGCAATGGGGCGAGATCGCCGGGATCACCTGCAAGAAACGTGGACGAAAAGCAATGGAACTGACGCTCTCGCGGCTGAGCGCCTTCGGGCTGCAGGTGGTTGCAGCGGATGCCGAGTGCGCAGTGCGGGCGGCGCTGGTCAAGCTTGAGCGAGACCTGCCTTACGTTGACGCGTTTGTAGTGGAGCTGGCGATGCAAGGGCCAGATCGAGTTTTGGTGACTGCGGACTTCGCCTTCAAACCTGCGTCACGCCTGGCGAAGATTAAGTTTTTGCCCGCGAAGTAAATTGCTAAATCTGTTTACCACGAAGGGCACGAAGGAGCACAAAGGTCATGGTTTACTACTTTCTTCGCGGCCTTCGTGGGGTTGAACGCCAAGATCAAAAGCGGCGGGCAGGAGTGTCCGTCCCACACAGGTCGAGGAATGCCTGGTGCATGCGCGTGTCTTCAGAGAGTTCGGGATGGAAAGTTGCGGCCATGGTGCTTCCCTGCCGCACGGCGACCGGAGTATTGTCTTTGCCCTCGGTGGCGAGGACTTCGACGCCGGGGCCGACGCGCTCGATTCTTGGGGCGCGGATGAAGACCATTTCGAGGGGCGGGGCGGCGAGCTGGGCGCTCCCGTCGGTGAGCAATTTGCCTTCACGGATGGAGCTATCGATTTGGCGCCCGTAGGCATTGCGGCGGATGGCGATGTCGATAGCGCCGAGTCCGGCTTGCTTAGGATTTTCGACTTCGGTGGCCAGTAGGATCGCTCCGGCGCAGGTGCCGAACGTTGGTTTGAGGCGCACGAACTGCTTGAGTTTTTCGAATCCTGCTTCGCCCAATAACTTCAAAAATGTTCCCGATTCGCCGCCGGGGATCACCAGGCCATCGATTTCGTCGAGTTGCTTGGGCTTTTTTACGAGGAGGACTTTCGCGCCAAGTTCTTCGAGACGCCGGCGGTGCGCGTCGAAATCACCTTGAAGGGCCAGGACTCCGATGGTCATAGCAAAAAACCTCTCACCACAGAGGACACAGGGGACGGACCGCTATTCTTGCTGCATTACGATTCTAATCCGATGCGCCTGGGCTCGCAGCGATGCAAGCGAGTCAGCCGCCGGCGAATGGCTGCTGGGAGAGCGGCGACCGGAGAATTTTTCCTCTGGAGCGGGCCAGATTCAGTTGGGCTCGTTGGCGGCCTTGCGCGGTCCGATAGAATTCCAAATCGCGGTACATATCGCAACCGGAACAGGTGCGGTTTAGCGCAGAGGTTCCAAAACTCGAGCGCAGCTTATGCAAAGCCTCATTGGACCAAATCTCGGCTAAAGGCGTGTTCATTACGTTGCCAATTCCCAGGTCGTTTATTGCGTCCATAGCTGCGACGCAACTGCAACCCAGGACGGTTCCGTCGGGCAAGACCATCAACCCGTTGTAGGTGTTAACGCAGGGTTCGGGACGAGCATCGATCACGCGGAGCTTCATTGCCGCGGGCAGGATGTCACGGGTGATGCGTCCATTGGCGGAGGTAAACGACCAGGTGAAGTCGAGCTGTGGTTTATGCGCCAGGATGGGCTGGAAATCGGGATCGGCCATGACGGCGTCGAGAGGGCGATCCGGACGCAAGGCAATGGTGATGGCCACGGGCGACGCCAAGGCGCAGTTGCGTTCAACCAGTTCCAGCACGTTTTTGCGCATGCGCTGGTAGGAAGCGTTGCGGTAAACCCGGCGATACATTTCCTCGTCGAAGCCCGCAGTGCTGACGTTGAGGGCAGTAATACCGGAGCGCAGAACCTGCTCCACGCCAAACTTATCCAGCAAGATGCAGTTGGTGGTGAGCCAGATGCGGTCTATCTCTGGAAAGGAACGCAGGTAGCGGACGCGGTCGAGGAACTTGGGATCGACGAGGGCATCGCCAACGATCGGAGTGAGGCCGACGGAGCCGCCGCCGGCTGCGACGTAGTCGTGAACCGCTTTGTGAAATACCTCGTCGGACATGAATTGCACTTCACGGGCCTGGAACTGGTACGGGCAGAAGACGCAATCGGCGTTGCAGAGATTAGTCAACTCCAGATGCAATTCGAAGGGACGGAGGGCCATGGCATCGAGCGTTTTGCGGAGTGGATAAAGCCGGCCGACGTATGCGTCCGCTTTGCGCCGGAGCACGCGGACAACTTTCTCTGCCAGCAGGCGATTGAAGATCATGGTTGAGTTTGAGGGACGGGCGCAAAGATGATAGCACCGGCGAAATGGCATACGAAGTGTACGAATGAGTGCGTAGCAAGTGCTGGGGCGTTAGCTTGCAGGCGCCGGCCATGCGACTGTTACTCCGGCATTTTGAGAGCACGCCCGATCAGCATAGAGATGACCGAAGCAATCGAAACGCGCGCGGAATGGATCAGGGGGAGCGGGTAATTCTGAGTCGACTCGCCCAAGGTTGCATAAACGAACGATTTTATCGTGCGCGATGAACGGGACGTTCGGTTGCGAATGGAAGTGGCAGCGTGCTGGACTGCCGCGCAGGCTTAAGTAGGCTGCGTATTTTGCTGCTGTTCCGAAATCTTGGCGCTTTTTTCGGCATGAGAAACCTGGAATAAGTGGGGGTACGTTCTGCTATCGTTGCTATCCATGATGCTTGCGGCCGCGGCCCCGCCGGCGTTCAGCGCCTGGGAGAACTTTTATGTGATCGTGGGGTCCTCCGCCGGCGCGCTCGCCGGACTTCAATTCGTGGTGATGACTCTGATCGCGGAGGGCCGCGTTAAGGGCGGCATGCACGAAGTGAGCGCGTTCGGAACGCCCACCATCGTACACTTCTGCATCGCGCTGCTGATTGCGGCCATCGCCAGTTGCCCCTGGCAATCGTTGACCGGGCCGGTGGTCGCGCTGGCCGGGTGCGGAGTGGCCGGAGCGCTTTACATCCTGAACGCTATGCGTCACGCAAGGCGAGTAATGCACTACAAGCTGGATTTGGAAGACTGGATCTGGTATGCGTGTGTGCCATTGGCCGTTTACCTGTTTCTGTTCGCGGCGGCGATTCTGCTCACCCGCGATTCCATGTTAGCTTCGTTTTCGATTGCTGCCGTTTCGCTGGCATTATTGCTCTTGGGAATTCGCAATGCCTGGGACACGGTGACTTTCGTCGCCGTGCAGCACGCTGGGAAGGCGGATGCTGGAGGCGCGGGTGCCGAAGCGGTGGCTACTACTGAGAATGGCCCTTCGCAGCCTGCACAATCTGCGAAGTAAGTCGACGAAAAACAGACTGCTTGGTTCCTGCGCCGCTCAGATCGTGTGCGTGAGCAGTCCGACGGTGCCGCTCGCTTACGAGTGGTCCAGGCGGGGATCTGTCGGGCGCACGGTATTGTCCGGGTGCTTGTGCTGGCGCTGCAATTCGTCGAATTGCTGGCCTTGGTGAATCGGCTCGCGGCCGGGTGGCAGGAGTTCCTGCAAATGGTCGAGCTCGCGGGACGGGGCGCCTGGTTTTACTTCCTTCTTATCTTCCTTCTTGTCTTCCTTATTAACAATCTTCTTAGCCATAATGACGATTGGATGAATTCGAGGGCGAAGTGGTGGTCGGCGAGCGATTATTTTGCCGAAATCGTCAGCGCCAGATGGTGTACACTGCCGGGCATGTTGAGGGGTACGCGCGGCAACCGCGCCTAAGGAGAACGACGACAATGATCTCCAACTATTGCAAAACCGGCACCTGGATGAAGCTGTTGCGCGCGGCAATTTTTTGTGCAGCTACTATTGCCCAGGCACAGAATCCGTTTGAGATCCACCAATTTTCTGCCACGGTGGTGATGACCGGCATGCCTGCTAAGGGACCGCAGGGACAGGGCGAGATGAAAGTTTATCGCTCCGGCGACAAGATGAGAACGAGCATGGGCAGCATGGGCTACATGGTGATGGACCTGGCGCAGCACACGAACTACATGGTGATGGGCACCGGAATGTGCATGCAGATGAATGCTACGGGCCAACGCAACCCGTTTGCCGAGGCACAAGGCGCCACCATTGACCGCTCACCGGCTGGCAACGAAACCGTAGACGGCCACTCCTGCAAAGTGGAGAACGTCACGGTCACTCCGCATCAAGGCCAACCCGTCAAAATGAAGGTTTGGGAGGCGGAAGACCTGAAGGGATTCCCCATCAAAATCGAGATGCCTTCCAGCCGCGGAACCATGACGCTACAGTATAAAGACATCAGCCTGGGGGAGCCGTCCGCTTCGCTGTTCACGCATCCGGAGAATTGCCAGCAAATGCCCAGCATGCCCGGCGGGCCGCACTGAATGGCTGGGATGCGCTGACATATGGGGCGATATCCCCTGAGATAGAATATCGGCAAGGAGCAGTTATGTCACAGATGACTACTGAAGTGGCAAAATTGCTGGAGCAGGCCCTTTCACTCTCGGTCGAGGAACAGGAAGCATTGGCCGATTCTCTGATCTCGAATCTCGGCGGCAAAGTTGACGAGGACGTGCGCTGCGCGTGGGAAGAGGAAATCGGCAGACGCGTCGCGGAGCTCAACTCAGGCAAAGCCAGGACAGTCGCTTGGGCGGAAGTCCGTCGACGCAATCTAGCCAAGCTTCCGCATGCCTAGGGAAGTCGTCCGTCTGCACGAACAGGCTGCGGCCGAATACGATGCAGCATTTGATTGGTATCTTGAGCACAGTGAGGAAGCGGCTCGCAAGTTAAGCAACGAATGATCGCGCGCTAGCTGACATCGCCCAATCACCCCAGCGATGGGCCTCCGGCTCACACTCCACTCGAAGGTACCTGCTCAGGAAATTCCCTTACATTCTCGTCTATCGCGAACTGGCGCCTGGCGAAGTTCAAATTGTTGCCGTTGCCCACACCAGCCGGAAACCGGGATATTGGATGGGACGGACTTAAGAGTGTTCTCTCCGTTGGGAACGGACTTCAACGTGTGCTGTGGAAGAGCGGCGCTTCAGCGCGAAGCCGAACGGTCCGCGTAAAATCAAACCTGAGGAAGCGGAGGCTATTGAACCGGGCTGAAAGCCCGGCGAGGAAACTGCAGCTCGTGCGAGTGCCTCAAATCGATCCAGTTTCGGACTTGCCAGCGAGTGCTCGCCCCTTCGGTGAATCGATTGGAATCAGCTTGCCGTCGCAAGCCGGACAGGGCTGCAGCTTCTTCGCCGCAAGCAGCAGATTCCACGGCCACGCCAAATAGCTCCAGCGAGCGCGCTTGCTTACCACGCCGCCGAAACTACTGCCGCAATCCGCACAGATATGAGTTGGCTCGCCGGTACTCCTGTATCCTCCGACCGCGTTGGAGGCAACGATGAAGAAGATCACGACCGCCAGAACGAGAAGCAGAGCCATTGACCCCGCGATAGTAACTCGGAGACATGCACGCTGCAATGATGGCAATCACCCCGCGGTGGGAGGCTAGCAAAGTCTGGGAAGCCCAAGCTAAAAGTAAATGGACGTCATTCCGAATCGGGCTGAAAGCCCGCTGAGGAACCTGTTCTCTGCGGATGAATAGTGATGGGCCACCCGCGGGGCTCGCGCCAGCCCGCTTACACCAAGACCGGCTGAGTCGGCCACCCGCGGGGAGGCAGTTTGCAGTGGACTAGCTCGGCGACAACCCGAAATAATGTTATCCGCTTCCATAATCCGGGTATAATCGGGCCCCCAGACCGGGCCACCTTCCCGGAAATCGGGACCCGCGCACGCATAACTGATCTGGAGGCGCCGCATGGAATTTCGAATCGAGTGGATTGTGGTCTCCTTCTGTTTGCTAGCAGCTTCTGCATTTGCGCAAAATCCCGCGACTTCGGCCCCGGCGATCTCCGTTCCGCCGGTGATTCAGTTCTCAAGTATTGCGGCTGATGAAGCCGGAACACTGCTGAGCGGCACAGTCAGCATCACGTTTTCGCTCTACAACAGCGCCAGCGGCGGGCGGGCGCTATGGAGCGAGACGCAGAACGTGCGACTCGGCAGCGGCGGCCAGTACTCGGTCTACCTGGGACTGACCCAGACAAACGGCCTGCCGGCGAGCCTTTTCGCCAGCGGACAGCCGAGTGGCTGGGAGCCGAGATCGAAGGCCAGCCGGAGCAACCCAGAGTATTTTTCGCAAGCGTGCCCTACGCGATGAAGGCGGGGGACGCCGCAACAGTAGGAGGATTGCCGCCTTCCGCCTTTGCAATGGCCGCGCCGGTGTCTCCGGGTGCGAATCCTGCAACACAAACAGGCACGTCCTCGCCCGCTTTTCTTCCGCCCAATGGCACCATCAGCCTCGACACATACGGAACGGGCCATTTAACGCAGGCGCCAGTTTCGGCTCGCCGGTGAGGGTTGGCCAGCTTAGAGCCAGCGTTCCCGGGGCGTTCACGAATACGCAACAGAATGACACCTGGCAGGTCAATGTGGGGGGCATTCATCTCAACACCTGGTTCTATGACAATTTCGGCAGCGAGTACGGAACAAACGCCGTGGACGCTGGAGTAGAGATTCCGTCAGGTTCGACAATTCTTGGGGCTGGCGGGGTCTATGGGGTGTGCGTCAGCAATGCTTCCTATGGAGCAACCCCAGGCGCCCTAAATAACTGTGTGGGCGTGACCGGACACGCAAGGTCGCTGGCGAACGGTACAAGCATTTGGGGAGCTGACTTCGGCGCAGGAGATTCAACGGGGCAAACAGGCACCAATATCATCGGCAACGAAATCGACATCGGAGTGAGTGGCACTCCTCATTCTGCTTACCAGTGGCTCCTGGACAACGGAGTTCTGACCGGGACGATGCCCTCTGCTGTCCCTGTGAACACGGTGGCGATGTCGCTGAACTACTCTGGGATGATTGTCATGGGAACCCAGACCAATGCCTTGAGTCCGTGCTGGCCCACCTGCTCTCAGTTTCCGCTTGGAGTCGCCATCACGCGGTGCATTGTGAACGGCCCTGGCCTACAGCTTGATGGAGTTTGTTGGACCGGACAATGCAACTCTCAGTCTATAACCATGACTGGCTACGATTCTGGCGGGAGCGCGCCCATACTAACGCCATCGAGACGGACAACAATGGGAATCTATTGTTTTTGACTCAGAAGGGAAACGCCGAACGCCATACTGTACGCAGTTTCGCAAATATCCCTGCCTGTAGCGGATCGGTCGAGGGATCGACTGCGGCAGTCAATGATGCGACCAGTTCCACTTGGGGCGCGACGATCACCGCCGGCGGCGGTACCCATCATGTAATGCTTTACTGCGATGGAACCAACTAGACGGTGATGGGCAGCTAAGAATGCCATACAACCTCTCACTCCAATCTACGATTACGACCTCACCAGAAGTTAAGATAGCGCGGAGAATCTTGAGCGCCTCCCCGCCTTTACCCCCTCCCTGCCCGCATGGTATTCTCATTCCGTCACCAAGATAAAATCGAAACCAGAACAGGAGTGCACCAGGGCAGTGTTAGCCAGAGAGCAAAAGAAGTCTGTCATTGACCGGTACCAGACGCACGCGACTGACACGGGGAGTCCCGAGGTCCAGATCGCCATTATCAGTGAACGCATCGGCCAACTTACAGACCACTTCAAAACGCACCAGAAGGACCACGGCTCACGCCGCGGCCTGCTTATGCTGGTCAGCAAGCGGCGTCGCCTGCTCGACTACCTCAAGAGATACGATTCCGAGCGCTACAAAGCCGTGATCGGCAAGCTCGGCATCCGCAAATAAGTCGGGATATTGGAATCCCACTCAAGCCAAAAGAAGGCTTGAATGGGCCACCTTAGGTTTATTGAACAGGGTGGGATAAGGCATCAGCCGTAGTCCATCCCAAGGATTTCCCGAAACCTATCTCTGAGACGCCGTCTTCCTTTGAAGACGGGAAGCATCGAAGGACCTTCTGCAACGTGCATCTTTTGAGCGAATCCCACCTAACGATCCCGCTTCCGGGATTGCATCGGATCCGTATGCTCACCGCTTATCGCAC
Organism: uncultured Acidobacteriaceae bacterium; assembly: GCA_963784095.1. Classification (GTDB taxonomy): domain Bacteria; phylum Acidobacteriota; class Terriglobia; order Terriglobales; family Acidobacteriaceae; genus Sulfotelmatobacter. Next base: position 118,112 of record CAWAQC010000006.1, on the reverse strand, counting down.
ACTACCCATATCTCGCTGTTCCAAAGGAAAATGAAATATGAAACCAGAAGTTAGCACCGTAACCGTCGATCTAGCCGGCGGAAAGCAACTCTCTTTCGAAACCGGAAAACTAGCGAAGCAAGCCCACGGATCGGCCGTCGTACGCATGGGCGATAACGTTGTGCTCGCGACTGCTGTCGCGAATGCTGACCCACGCGAGGGCATCGACTTTTTCCCGCTCACCGTCGATTACCGCGAATACACCTATGCCGGCGGACGCTTCCCCGGAGGGTTCATCAAGCGCGAAGGCCGCATGAGCGAGCGCGAAGTTTTGACGAGCCGGCAGATCGACCGGCCGGTTCGTCCCATGTTTGCGGACGGTTTCAAGTGCGAAACGCAGGTGATTGCGTTTGTTTTGTCGGCCGACAGCAGCAACGACCCTGACGTGATGGGCATCAATGGCGCGTCGGCCGCGCTGACCCTGTCAGATATTCCGTTTCTCGGACCGATCGGCGCAGTACGCGTAGGGCAAATCGGCGGGCAGTTCATTATTAACCCGACCTACGACGAGATGCGCGAGAGCACGCTGAACATCATGGTGGTCGGAACGTCGGACGGAATCGTGATGATCGAATCGGGCGCGAAAGAAGTGACCGAAGAACACGTCGTCGACGCCATCGAATTCGGCCACACCGAGATCAAGAAAATCTGCGCCGCGATCAACAATCTGCAATCGAAGGCCGGGAAGAAAAAGCGCCAGGTCACGCCTCCGGAATTCGACCAGAAATATTACGATCAGCTGCAAAAGAAAGTTGGCGCGGAATTGTCGGATGCGCTTGACACCAAGAAGCATCCCAAAGCTGAAAGCTATACCCTGGTAAAAGACATCAAGAAAAAGCTGCAGGCCGAAATTCCGGAAGAAGACGAGAAAGCGCTGGCAAAGCTGAAGCAGTACTACGAGACGCTGCGCGAGCGCATTTTCCGCGAGCAGGTGATCGAGCACAAGCACCGTCCGGACGGACGGGCTTTCGACGAGATCCGCGAAATCTGGATTGAAGCCGGAATCCTGCCGCGCACTCACGGCAGCGCCATCTTCACTCGCGGTGAGACGCAAGCGCTGGTCACCACAACTCTCGGCACCAGCGACGATATGCAGCGACTCGAAGGCTTCGAAGGCGAAGCCAAGAAACGCTTCATCCTCCACTACAACTTTCCGCCGTTCAGCGTGGGTGAGGTTGCGTTCTTGCGGGGAGCCGGCAGGCGAGAGATTGGACACGGAGCGCTCGCAGAGCGTGCGGTATCGGCGGTGCTGCCGACAGAAGAATCGTGGCCGTACGCGATGCGCGTGGTTTCGGACATTCTGGAGTCGAACGGGTCGTCGTCGATGGCTACGGTTTGCGGCGCTTCCCTGTCGCTGATGGATGCGGGCGTTCCGCTGAAGGCCCATGTGGCCGGTGTCGCCATGGGGTTGGTGAAAGAAGGCGATCAGTATGCCATTCTCACCGACATTGCTGGCGCGGAAGATCATTACGGCGACATGGATTTCAAAGTTGCGGGTACGCGTGATGGAATTACTGCGCTGCAGATGGACATTAAAGTTGCGGGAATTACTTCGCAGATCATGCGCGAGGCGCTGGCGCAAGCCAAGCGTGGGCGCATGTTCATTCTGGGCAAGATGGAAGAAATCATCTCGACCGGGCGTTCGACGATTTCCGATTTTGCTCCGCGGTTCTATACCGTGCAGATTCCGGTCGACAAGATTCGCGATCTGATCGGTCCAGGCGGCAAGATGATTCGCTCGATCGTCGAGCAGACTGGAGTGAAGATCGACGTGGAAGATTCAGGCCTGGTGAAAGTGGCGTCGAGCGATCAAGCGTCGGCGCAGAAGGCGCTCCAGATTATCGGCGACCTTACGGCGACTCCGGAGGTTGGCAAGACTTATCTCGGCAAAGTCACGCGGCTGGCGGATTTCGGCGCGTTCGTCGAAATCATTCCGGGCACTGAGGGGTTGCTGCACATCAGTGAAGTGGCGGAGCATCGCATTGCCGATGTGCGCGACGAGTTGAAGGAAGGCGACCAGGTGCTGGTGAAGGTGCTGGCGGTCGAAGGCAACCGCATCCGGCTGTCGCGCAAGGCGATCTTGAAAGAGCAGCGCGCGAAAATGACGCCGCAGGGCGGAGCGGAAGGCGGCGTATCAACCGAAGCCGTGGCTCAGGTCGAAGGCGCTCCAGCGATGACCGGGACAATGGTGATCGAAGGCGGCGGTGACTTCCCCGAGGAAGCGGAAGGCGAGCCGAATTTCAATCGCGATCCATCGCAGCGCGCGGCGGGCGGCAATGATCGTCCTCAGGGAGATCGTCCGCCTGGCGGAGGTGGAGATCGTGGCGGGCGCGGCGGACGTCCTGGCGGCGGTGGTCGTGATCGCGGGCGCGGTGGGCGCGGCGGCGGACGACATGGTGGCGGCGGAGGCCGCGATCGTGGTGGCCGCGGCGGCGGGGGGGGCGGCGGCGGAAGACACTAGAGTTTCTGGTCAGGGATTTACGCGGATTCAAAGGCCACGACGGTAGTCGTGGCCTTTGTCTGCGTGCGACATCTTCCGAGCCGCGTCCGCTCGCGGATAATCGTCATCGCCATCAGAAAAATTCCCTCAGCGGCTGAAGCCGGAATCACTTAAGCGGCGCTTGGCGGCACGGCTGGAAGCCGTGCCCTTACCGATCAAGATCAAGCCCCTTCAGGCATAATGGCTCTGCATGAAATCGTCAGGCGACCGGCTGTTGCGGATGATCGCGATCTTCAAATTTTTCAAGGCGGGATTGCTGATCGCGTTGGGCATTGGGTTGTTTAAGCTTCTTCACAAAGATCTGGGAGACGTGCTCATACGCTGGACTGAGGCGCTGAGGATTGATCCGGGAAGCCATTTTGTCAATTTGGCCCTGGAGAAGGCAGCGCGTGTCAGTCCGGCGCGGGTTAAGAAACTTGGGCTAGGCAGCTTTCTCTATGCCGGATTGTTCCTGGCGGAAGGCACCGGTCTGTGGTTGCGAAAGCGCTGGGGAGAGTGGCTCACGGTCATTATTACGGCTTCTTTGGTGCCGGTTGAGATTTACGAAATCTGCCGGCATTTCAGTTACGTCAAAATTGCGGTGTTGGCAATCAACGTGGCGGTCGTCGTATACCTGATCTATCACATGCGCCGGACAGGTTTGGCGCAACGGAAGTGATCGCGGAAACGGCTCGCCTCAGCGGCTAAAGCCGCGTTCAAGGGCTGGGCCTTTGCGGCGCGGCTGAAAGCCGCGCCCTTTCAAGACTAAGGGCTGCACCGGCTAAAATCACCAATTGATAATTCATCTCTCGACGCTCAAGCTTTCCAGGTCTGCAAGATGGGAGAAATCGAAGCCACACGGTGGCAAGCATCTCGGTTTTCTAGCTCTGAATGCCGATCATAATCGGCTGCGATGTTGGGGCTGAGGAGCCTTGTTCCGGCTCGACCGTGATCGCGAAAGTTTTGGCTTGCACTCCCGCAGGAAGAGGCGGCTCGATGACCGTTGCGCTGCCGCGGGCATCGGGCTTGAACAGTCCGGCTGCGATTGGTGCGCCGCTCTGCGGAATCAGCCATAATTCGTAGGTTTTTTGGGGTGCAAGTTTGGGCATGTTGTTGGCGAGAAAGACCAGCGTGCCGGTTTTGCGCGAGTAAATCGCCTTGCCTTGCGGCTGCGGCGGAGTGTTGCTGGCCACGAGGGTGAAATGTTCGGAGTCAGGAGAGGCCAGCGATGCTACGAGTCGCTGCGCCTGAATCGATTCTTGCTGCTGGCCCGCGACCGTCGCTTCCAGGGAGGAGACCGTCTGCCGCAAATCTCCATTCTGACGGACCAACAGAAAAATGACGATGACGACGGCGGCCGCTAACGCCCACTCCACCGGCCGCCACCAGGATTTTCGCGCGGGGGGCGCAGGCTCGATTCGCCGCGGTTCTTTTTTGATTGCAGCCATCAGCCGCTCGCGAGAACGTGCTGGAGGCTTCGGCCCGCTGACCGAGAGGGCGAGCAATGCGGCATCTCCGCGCAGCGTCTCGAGTTCCTGACGGCAGGCAGAGCACCGCTGCAAGTGCTCCTCCAACAGCTGGCGCTCGCTTCCTTCGAGCGCTCCCATCGCACAAAGCGAGAGGTCATCCGCGTATTGTTCGTGTTCGCTCATGGGTTCAATGCGTTGCGCAAGGTCCTCAGGCCGGCGCGAATGCGAGTCTTTATGGTGCCAAGGGCCTCGCCGGTTTTTCCTGCGATCTCAGTGTGGGTAAGCCCTTCGAAAAATGCCATCTCCAGCGCGGAACGCTGGGATGAAGGCATGCCTTCAAGAGTGCTACGAATCTTGGTGAGGGTGCGATTCCAGTCGGCGCCGCCAACCATATCCGGCTCTACGCTCACGATCACGTCCTCAAGATCGGATTCCGGGCGGCGCTTGCGCAGGGCGTCGATGGCGCGGTTGCGTGAGATCACGGCGAGCCATGCCGCGAGGCTGCCGCGATTCTCGTCGAATACCTCAGGATTGCGCCAAAGCTTCATGAAAACGTCCTGCAAGATGTCTTCTGCCGCGCCCGTGTCTCCCAGAACCCGGAGGCCGACGGAATAAACAATGCCGGAGTAGCGCGCATACAGCTCGCCCATGGCCTGCTCATCACCGGACCGGACCGCCGACAACAGAACGGCATCGGACGAGCTTACGTTAGAGGGAGTGCGCGACAAGCCGATTTTAGCTTCCTCTCAAGTACGTTTTGGCGTTGTTGGCGGATTCTTTCGCGACCGGTGAGCGGCCAGTGGCGCTTATTCTGAAAGCGGTGAGCAGAGCCTTACCGCGTTTTTATCGTATCAGAAGAGTTGGCCCAAGCAGGAAAGAGAGACCAGGTGGCGAGTGGTTCGTTTTGCTTTTACAAGGATGCGCGCCAAACGAGCGTCAAATCTGCGCTTCATGCTCGCAAAGAATTGCAAAGATCTCGCACAGCGCGCGGATGCCTCGCTCGCCAAAGAGGGCGACTCGCAATGATAGGCAGGCGCTCCGATTCGGAGCGCCTCGACTTCAGCCCCTCATCTAATTGGGCATCAGCACCGTATCGATCACCTGAATGACTCCGTTTGACTGGAAGACATTCGGGATGGTGATGTGGGCGATGTCGCCCTTTTCATCCTTTAAGACAACGTTCCCGTCTTGCATCATGGCGGTCAAGGTGCCGCCGCTTACGGTTTTTAGCTCTGCCTGCCCATGGCCAGCCTTGATCTGCTTCTTCAGATTCATCAGACTCAACCTGCCGGGCACGACGTGGTAAGTAAGGATCTTAACCAGCTCGGCCTTGTTCTCCGGCTTCAGCAGATTATCTACCGTTCCTGGCGGCAGTTTTGCGAACGCTTCATTCGTAGGAGCAAAAACTGTAAACGGACCGGGGCCCTCCAGCGTTTCAACCAAACCCGCGGCTTTGACTGCAGCCACCAGGGTTGTGTGGTCGGCGGAGTTCACCGCATTCTGAATGATGTTCTTGGTGGGATACATTTCCTGTCCGCCGACAACAGGATTCTGGGCGCCCGCTAGCGCCACAGTCGACGACAACGCGAGGATCCCAAACAGCGCGAGTGCGAGTTTCTTCTTCATGATTCTCTCCTTGAATGGAATTGCTCTTCATGGGAGATACGGAGGGGACTGGGTGATCGGATTTGAGGTTTGTTGAAGCGCCGTGCTGATTACGGCTTTTCGAGATGTCTCGCCGGATCCGCCAATACGAACGAGATCACAAAACGGATTTCTTGCGGCAAAGAAAAATTTGCGAGGGTGAAAATATAATGAAAATAAATCGTCAAGGGCGAAATCTGCAATCCAAAGTTACCTCGCTTCCGTAAGGCGAATGATGGTAATTCGCGAAAGCGGAGGAATAACAATGAAGCTCCAGGTTCTTCGGCTAATGTCGTTCATGGCCGCAACCCTCTTCTCCCTAGCGGCGTTTGCGCAGGTCAACAGCACCCCTACCCCGACCCTCAAGCCGAACCAGACTCTTGGCTATGGCAACAACCAACTCCTTTTATTCACTTATACGCAAAGTTTCGATTGCGTTGACCAGTCTACCGACGATCTAAACTTCAACGGAATCCCGGCAGAATCAGATCCTGAAGAATTTCAGATTCCGATTTGCCAGGCGGGAATTCAGCCCACCCAAGATCCGACCGGACTTCACTTCAGCAAGAACGATCCGACCGAACCTCTTTATGTGCTGGTGCCCATGTTCTCGGTGGATAACGACCAGAACCCGAACGACGCGATCTCATGCACCGGAGTGGTGTCGGGAACGAATTGCGGCCCGGCGCTGGGAAGCACTTTGATCAGCCTGTTCGGAGCTTTGCCGGAGGCTTTCAAGGCAAAGCCGCTGGTTTATACGCAGTGTCCTGATCCGGGTTTGCCGGCGGGAACGTGCACCATGCACACCTCGCGCGTCGATCTAGGGCTGGCGCTGGAGCAGCTTGGCTTGTTGCCTCCGCCGACGGGGAATTATTTCGTGCCCTCGCCGAATCACAGCCACATCGTCCTGAACGTCGACGTCAACACTGGGCAGATCTGGTGGGAGGTGGTACCGGTACTGGTGATGGATGCGAGCGATTGGCCAACCAAGGATGGAAGCAGTGGAATTACTTCCGTCGCAAAGATGGTAGCCGCGGAGAAGGCGGGCGATGCCGTTCAAGTTCCGTCGAACTTCTTTCTGTTCTTCAGCAGCTACCAAGCACAGGGGATGCAGGGGATGCAGCACCCGAACTAAGTCGAGTACAGAAGAGACCCGCCCAGGCTTGCCTGGGCGGGGTGTGAACGCCGGAGACAATTGTTGAGGTGCTTACTTCATTCGTTCGGCGACTGGCGGTGACGATCACTTTGCGATCGTCATCGGTCCACTCCGCATGACGGTTATGGACTTTGTGGTAACCGCTAGTTCCCTGCCGGAACACCGCCGTATTTTTGCAGCCATTTTAATTCTTCGCGGACTTTGATTTTTCCGTGCCAGGGATTCTTGTCGAGCGAGTGGCCTTCGCCGGGAAAAATTAGCAGGGCGTTGGGAATGCCCAGCGAGTAGAGCGCGTGCTCGAGAAGATAGTCTTCGAGCACGGCTACGCGGATGTCATCGGCGCCGCCGACCATGTGCGTGGGGGTTTTAACTTTGTCGATTTGAAAGATGGCGGCTTCGTCGTGGTAACGCTGCTGGGCTTCCCAGGGACGTCCGCCGAGGAAGTAGGCGTCGTCGAAGGTCGTGTCGTCGTTGCCCCAGTTGCCGACGTGCTCGACTGCCCCTGCGCCTGTAACTGCGGCTTTCCAGCGCGTGGATTGGGTGATGAGCCAGTTGGTCATGTATCCGCCGTAGCTGTAGCCGCCGACGGTAAGGCGGTTGGGATCGGCGATACCGTCTTTGACGAGGGCGTCGACGCCTTCGAGAATGTCTTTGCCGGGACGGGAGACGATTTGGGGAACGATCTGCATGAGGAACTTGTCGCCGTAGCCGGTGCTGCCGCGGTAGTTGGGCTCGAAGACCAGCCATCCGTTGGTGGCGGCGAGCGCGGCCCATTGGTACCAGTCGGCCTCGAAGTGGTTGCCGTCGGCGTCGGCCGGACCTCCGTGGATGAAGGTGAACATGGGGAGATGTTTCTGGTCGAATTTGCCCGGAGGGTAGATGAGCATGCCTTCGACTTTGGTGCCGTCGTCGGCTTGCCAGCGGTAGGGTTTGCCTTGAGGAAGATCAGAATCAGCGAGTCGCTTATTGAATGAGGTGATGGGGCGAGCTTCGTTTAGTTTGTCGGGAGAATCGGCGATGTAGACTTCTTCGGGCTTTTGCAATGACGAATAGATGAAGGCGAGGCGCTGCGAGTGCAAGAGTGTTGCGAGGCGGTCGTAGGTTCCGGCTATGCCTTGGAATTGTTTTAGAGAACTGGAAGAATTGTCGGTTTCGTACATGTGAACTTCGGTTCCCAGGCGAGCGGTCACGACCACACCATTGCCGTAGACGCCATAGCTCACGATTTCGCCTCGGAAATCTTTAGCCCACTGTTCGACTGAGCCGTTGTCGGAATCGACCCAGTAGAGATGTGGCTGGAGGTCACGGTAGGGGCCGGATACGTCTCCGACTTCGACGGTGAAGAAGATGTGTCGGCTGTCGTTGGCCCAATGAAGACGGCCCTCTACGGCCTGGTTGTGGGTTAGCTGGATAGGCTTGTCTTCACTGCCGGCATTAGTGGGCGAGGGCGCCCGCTCCACAACCAGCTTTACTTGGTAGATTTCGACGTCTTGGTATTTTTCCTGGCGCTGGTTGATCGAGTTGCTGACGAAGGCGAGCTTGGTTCCGTCAGGAGATGTGATCAAGTCTTCCACACGGAGGGGCGAGGTCGCGATCAAGGCTGCGCCGGGGGTCGTGTCGGATTCTTTTTCGGCGTCGATTGCTTCTTTTGATGGAGCTGCAACTTGACGGGCAAGCGCAGCAGCTACATCGAGCGCAAAGATTGTGTCGCCGCGCTCGGCGGTTCGGTATTGTACGACATCTTTCCATTGCTTCTTGTATTCGTCTTTTTGCGTTTTTGTCCAAGGTTGGCGCGTGGCGTAGTAAAGCGTGTGCGAGTCGGCGGACCAGGAAAAGGTGTGAACTTCTTCCTGGCCTTGCGTGATTGGAATGGCTTCGCCGCCAGTGGGAGAAATCAGATAGATCTGCGCGGGTTCGCCTTTGTCGTCTTTGTCGCGAGTGGCTTCACTGCCCTTGTCGCCGCGCTCGGCGGCTTTATCTTTTTTTGCTTTATCGTCGTCGGAGTCGGAATCTTTTTCTGAGGCTGGCTTGCGCTCAGACAAGAAGGCGATCCAGCGGCCGTCGGGCGACCATTTGGGTTCGGTGTCGTGGCCGGATTGTGTGAGTTGGATTAGCGAGACGGTTTTGCCGTCGTCACGATAGAGCCAGAGATCGTGACGAAAGATTCGCTGGTCCCAATCGGCGCGCTCAGTGACGATCACGACGGAGTTGCCGTCGGGTGAGAGGGCGATCGTCGGATAGCTTACGGAGTTGAAGAAGCCGTCTAGCGTGAGCTTGGGTTTCGAGTTCGCGGAGGCGAATGAGGTTAGAAGCAGAATCGTAAACAGGAAAACATATTTTGAGATTTTCATAGGCCCATGAGAAACCGCACCCTGGTAGCTGAACCAGGCACTCGACCGTTTAAAAGACACCGTCGAGTACCCAGTGGGTCACATTTTTCAGATGCTGTTTAACCGCGTAATTGTAACCGGAACTTCACTGCTGGCTAAAGAATTGTTCATTCTCGCCTACGGCGAACTTCTATTCAGAGACTTCCTCTTCGGCAGGCTTCCTTTATGCTTCTTTTTCTGCATCATCTGTGATCCCAATCTTCGACAGCCTGTAGCGCAGCGCATTGCGCGACAATCCCAGCAGCCGCGCGGCCTGACTCTTATTTCCGTTGGTGCGCCGCAATGCTTCCTGAATCATCTCATCCTCCCATCGCTCCAGGGTCATGCCCTCGGGAAGAAACCCGCTGGCGCCATTTGCCGCTTTCGAGGGACGAACGTCCAGATGAATATCGGAAACCTCGAGTACCGTGCCTTTCGCCAGAGCGCAGCCCCGCTCGATGATGTTTTGCAGCTCGCGCACGTTTCCCGGCCAATAATAATTCAGCAGAATCTGCACGGCGTCGGGCGAAATGCTCTCGACTGGCTTGCCGGAATCGCCGGCAAAGCGCGCGATAAAAAGATTGACCAGATCCGGAATGTCTTCTTTACGCTGCCGCAGCGGCGCAATGTCGATGGGAACCACGTTCAGCCGGTAGTAGAGATCCTCTCGAAAGGTTCCCTGCTCCAGGGCTTCGCGGAGATCGCGGTTGGTCGCGGCGACAAGGCGTACATCGACTTTCAGGGTTTTTGTGCCGCCGAGCCGCTCGAACTCGCGCTCCTGCAAAACCCGCAGCAGCTTCACCTGCGTGACGGGGGGAACATCGCCGATCTCATCTAAAAAAAGCGTCCCCTTATCGGCAAGTTCAAATTTGCCGGGCTTGCTGACATTCGCGCCGGTGAACGCTCCTCTTTCATAGCCGAAGAGTTCGCTTTCGAGAAGATTTTCGGGAATGGCGGTGCTGTTGATCTTGATGAACGGCCCGGCAGCGCGGCGCGATTTTTCGTGAATGGCGCGAGCGATCAAATCCTTGCCTACACCGCTTTCGCCGCCCAGCAGCACGGTCGAATTGGTGGGTGCGACGCGATCGACGGTGCCAAGCACTTCCTGCATCTTCGCACTGCGCGCCACGATGTTGGGATGGCTGTATCGCTTGCCTAATGCCTCGCGCAGCGAACGGTTCTCTTCGCGAAGCTTGCGGACATCCAATTCTTTGCGCACGATCAAACGCATTTCGGCGAGCGAAAACGGCTTGAGGACATAGTCGCTGGCCCCGGCTTTCATGGCTTCCACCGCAGTCTCGACACTTCCAAATGCGGTCATCACCACCACGGGCAATGCCGGATTCTGCCGCTTCACGGCCTGCAGGAATTCCAGGCCGTTCATGCCGGGCAGCTTGAGATCGGTGAGAACAATATCCACAGAGTTTTCGCGCAGAAGCTTCATGCCGACTTCCGCATCGCCCGCGGAAAGGGTAGCGAAACCGTCATCGCCCAGATTCAATTCGAGCAGGCGGCGCATTTTAGCTTCATCTTCGACGATTAAAATCGTTGGCATATCGTTTCGCCGCTGTTCTCCATCCATGGCGGCTTGTTGCTAAGATGCAGCACCGGACTTCGCTTCTGCTTCTGCGCTCTCCGGAAAAAAGAGTACGAAGCTGGCGCCGGGATGACCGTTTTTTCCTTCGTTTTCGACGCGAATGGTTCCGTGATGGCTGTCCACGATTCTTGAAACGATTGACAATCCCAGCCCCACGCCGGTTTTCTTGGTGGTGACGAAGGGATTGAAAATCTGTTCCCGAAGTTCCTCTGGAACACCCGGGCCGGTATCTGCGATTCGAACCTCGACGCCGTCACGATCCGCCGAGCTTGCAGCAGCGGCGCTCAACTGCAACACGCCTTCGCCATTGCCCATCGCATCATAAGCATTTTGAATGAGATTTACGAAGGCCTGTTCGCAAAGGCCTTCGTCCAGAGGCACCAGCGGCATATCCGGTTGGTATTGCCTTTCGACGCGCACCAGCGAGTGTCCGTCTTTTCTTGCAAAGGAGACGGCTTGCAAAGCGCGCTCCAGCACCGCGGTAATTTGCTGGGGAACGAGCTCGGCCTGCAGCGGGCGGGCAAAATCGAGAAAGCGCGTGACCAGCACACTCAAACGATTGGTCTCCGATGAAATGTAGCCTGCCAATTCAGTCGCCAGAGGATTTGATTCGGCCAGCTTCTGCTGAAGCATTTCCGCCGATCCCTTGATTACTCCGAGAGGATTGCGGATCTCGTGCGCCAGACCGGCGGACATTTGGCCCAGCGCGGCCAACCGCTCGGAGCGGCGGGCTTCTTCCTGCGCCTGCTCGAGCCTGCGATTAGTTTCAGCAAGCGTCTCGGCCAGTTCCTGATAACGCTTGATCTGCCGGCGATTCTCTACTACGAATCGATTCACCACCATGGCCGCAAGGAAAAAAAACAGAATGCGGATGGTGAGCAGCCCGTAACCCTCGGCCGTAATTTCATATTCCTGCAGGGCGGGATATAAATAGGAGCAGTATGCAGCCGAGGCCAGCGCCGTCCACAGCAAAGTTCCCCACGGACCGAAATATTCCGCGGCTGTGACAATGGGAACATAATAAATCGGATAATAACTGCTGTTGATGCCGGTCTCTCCGGTGTGATCGATGAGTAAAGTGGCGAGCGCGATCTTGAGCGCAACGCTGTAGGAGGCTCCACGCAAGGGAAAGCGCCCTACTAGCCAACGTTCGCTGACCTGCACGATGCCAATCGCCAGCAGTATGAGCTGTTTGTGATATTCGCGCACAGGCGGGAGCACTGCCAGCGCGGCCAGGAAAAACAACCAGAGGAAGTCCATCCAGTTCAATGCTGGACGCTTCTGTTCCGTGGCGAGTTCACTCATGGAGATGGCAGTAGGACGGGTTGAGGACAACAGATGCGCGACAATCTGATTGTGGTGCTCCGCTCCGGCTCCCGTGCAAATCTTATCGCATCGCGAAGCTATCACACCGCACTCAGCCAGTTGGCGTCAATGAGATTGTTATTTCGGTAGTGGTGCGGCTTGGGGGCGTGGAGTGGATAAGAAAGTCGAGCTTCGCTCGACCGGACAGCCGAGGGCGGCTGTCCCCACATGGTCAACCACCAATAAGCATCCTCAGATAAGCGTTGCAACAAACTGCCATCCCCGTTATTTCGTAGGCGGGCTGCTGGTCTTCGTAGTGCTGGAAGAGTGCGTCTTTGCCGCCGATGAAGATGAAGATGAAGATGAAGATGAAGACCACGACTTCTGATACCAGGCACTGTGCTGCTCTTCTTGCTGCTGGGCATGTTTGGTTTGAGCGGGTTTCATCTGTACGGGGGGCGCCGGCTTGGCCACCGGATGCGAGGATTGCTGCGAGGGCTGCTGGGTTTGCCTGGCAGAGCGCAATTCTGTGAGAGGTTGCGCATGACTTCGCTGAGCTTGCGACTGCCGCGGGGGTTGTGGTTCCGGATCGCCCTGTGCCTCCCATACTCGGGGCTGCATATGCGTCTGATTGGTTCCGCTGGACTCGGGAGTGAACGAACGCAAGCCATCGCCATCCCACGCCTGAGTTTGGCGGGCCGGTTGGCTCGGCATGGCCACTCGTTTTCCCCGTGACTCCTGATGCACGAGCTGAGTCTGGTTCAGATGTCCTTCAGCTTGGGTCTGGCGTTTCTCGAACGAGGGCGGCAAGGGAGCCGGAGTTCTCAGCGCCACGACTTGGCGGCTCATTAGCGAAGCCGGCGGTTTGATGTTGGCCAGCGCGGCTGCTACGATAAAGCTGGCATGTACCGGTTCGATCGCGGCCGTATGCGTAGCTGCAACCGCGGCGAGTTCTTTCGGTGGAATCGATATGGCGTTGCGCGCTACAGGCTGCGCATTTACAAATGTATCGCGCGAAACAACAGTTACTGCGCCAACCAGGGCGCGATTCGCGTAGGTAGTGTTGTCGAAAGTTCGATTGCTCGCGACCGCGTTGTACGCGTTCGCGATTCTGCTCATCTCGACATGCGTGCCGGTGAGATTGACTCGATTCACATAAGCGCGGCTCACGCGGTAGGAAGGAACAAAAACTTCTCCCGGAGCTAGCGGAAACCAGCCTATTCCTGCTCCGAAAGAGAAACGCGCCGCACCGCCGCCGACCCAGCCGACGAGTGCCGGTGCATAGACCGGACGAGCCGCAGCCGGCCCCGGAACCCACATCCAATTCGCGCCGACAAATGCCCATCGGCCATAGTGAGATGGAGCGAAGCCCCAAGGTTCATCTGCCGCCCACGTCCAACCCCACGGGCCGACCCACGTCCAATGGCCGAAGCGGTAAGGCGTCCATCCGGCAGCTACGGCTCGCGGACGCCAGCAAGGGCCGTATCCAGCTACGTAGCTCCAGTCTCCGTATTGATCGAGGTCTTCATATCCTGTCATCTCGGTCGAAACGTAGTTGGCGGAATCGGAATCGTCTTCGGTCTGGTCGCGATCGAGTGCCCAATTATCGAATTCGTCATTTCCGGGAATCTGTGCGACGTCGTAATTCAGCTGGTCTGTGCCGGCAAATGTGGCGTGCTGATCGGCCACGACCGTGTAGGACGAACCTCCACCAGTGGCTTCGCCACGTCCACGCCACACGATCACGTCAGTGCGGGAGCCTTCGGAATCGACATCGATGCGATAGTCGCCCGGCTGCATTAGGACAAACGCCACATTCGGCGTATCGATTTCGTAGGAATCGTCAGCGCCTACGTGGCGCACTTTAACGATCAGCGAGCCCTGCACCAGCCGAATCTGTGCCACATGGTCGCTGACTTCGAGCAATGTAATCCCAGTCATGGGGCCAAGGCGAAGCGCGGTTGATCCGATATGGAGTTCGGCGCGCGAGTTTTGATCGGCCCACAGATTGTCTCCGGTCACCAGCGGACGATTCAGCACCGCGTCGAGCCAGTCGTTTTCACCGGCGGGCTGGAAAGTTACGGACCCATCGATGTAGTTCAGTTGCGCGACACGGCTGGGAGGATCCTGATCGTCTCCAGGTTGGAGATCTTGCGCACCTGGCGCGGCCGGCGCATTCTGCGCGCTGACATTCGTTTTTAATCCGATTATTAACGACAACGTACACAGCACAACGGCCAGCCCACCCCATCGTCTCTGTGTGTTCATCGTTCTTTGCCTCAGCGAATGAAAAGACTGATTCGGAGTAATGCTATCCGGCGGAAAGTGACCGGGTAAGGTCACTTTAGTTTTCGCGGTTGGAACGAGGGTTTTAAGGGAGTTCGGGCACAGGAAGACGCTGGTTCAGCGCGAAGCTTGCTTGTAGGGAAGCTTGTCAAGCGCAAGATCCAGTTCGAGAACATTGACGCACGGCTCACCCAAAAATCCGAACTCGCGAGACTCGGTGTGTTGGCGGACGGCTTGGGCGACGGCGTCTTCACTCATTTTCCGCGCTTTGGCAACGCGGGGAATCTGGAAATCCGCGGCGGCGAGCGTTATGTCGGGATCGAGTCCGGATGCAGAAGTCGTGACCATGTCGATGGGAACGGGTGTCCCGGGATTCTCGGCTTGAAGCGTTACAAGGTCGGCGTTCACGCGATCCACGAGGGCGCGGTTGGTCGGTCCCAGTTGGGACCCATTCGAATTCGACGCGTCATAGTTGACGGCGGAAGGCCGTGGATGAAAATAGCCGGCGCTGGTGAAGCTCTGTGCCAGAAGAGCCGAGCCTACAACTTTGCCGTTGACCTCGATCAGTTCCCCGTTCGCTTGTCTGGGAAACAAGAGCTGCGCCAGTCCGGTGACTACGAGCGGGTAGATGATGCCCAGCAGAATCGTGGTTACGATGGTCATTAAGAATGCAGTCAGCAAATTTCTTTTCATGGCAGACTCCTAAGCCAGCCCAGCCCTGGTAATGAGCATATCGATGAGCTTGATTCCGATGAATGGAATTACGATTCCACCCAGACCGTAGATCAAAAGATTGTTGCGCAACAGGACGGCGGCACCCATGGCGCGATATGTCACCCCGCGCAGCGCCAGCGGAATCAAGGCAATGATGATCAGAGCGTTGAAAATGACCGCCGAGAGAACTGCCGACTGGGGCGTTCTCAGATGCATGATGTTAAGCGCATTTAATACCGGGAACGTACCGGCGAACATCGCAGGAATGATCGCGAAGTATTTGGCGACGTCATTTGCGATGGAAAATGTGGTGAGCGCTCCACGAGTCATCAGCAACTGCTTGCCGATTTCCACGATTTCGATGAGCTTCGTGGGATTCGAATCGAGATCCACCATGTTGCCGGCTTCTTTGGCCGCCTGGGTGCCGGTGTTCATGGCGACCCCAACGTCGGCTTGCGCCAGCGCCGGCGCGTCATTGGTACCGTCGCCGGTCATCGCAACCAGTTTGCCTTCGGCTTGTTCGCGCCGGATCAGATCCATTTTTTCCTTCGGCGTAGCCTGCGCGAGAAAATCGTCGACTCCGGCCTCGCGGGCAATTGCGGCAGCGGTCAAGGGATTGTCGCCGGTGATCATCACAGTCTTAATGCCCATTGCCCGCAGTTGATCGAAGCGCTGCTTCATACCGCCTTTGACGATGTCTTTCAGCTGAATCGCACCCAAAGCGCGATTGTTCTCCGCCACAACCAGCGGGGTTCCTCCTGAACGCGAAATCGCATCCACGGTCTCGCGCAGTTCTTTAGGAAGCGAGCTTCCCTGCTCTTCCAAATATTTTGCGATGGCGTCGGCCGCGCCTTTGCGAATGCGGCGCCCATCCAGATTCACACCAGACATGCGCGTCGTGGCGCTGAACGGAATGAACTCGGCATCATGGGATCCCACTTCCCGTCTGCGTAGGCCATACTTTTCTTTGGCCAGTACGACGATGGAACGGCCCTCTGGCGTTTCGTCGGCCAGGGACGAGAGTTGAGCCGCATCGGCAAGCGTCGCCTCAGTCACTCCCGGAGCGGTTATGAATTCCGTCGCCTCCCGGTTGCCGAGGGTGATGGTTCCAGTTTTATCGAGAAGCAGCGTATTCACGTCGCCGGCGGCCTCGACCGCGCGCCCGGACATGGCGAGAACATTGTGCTGCACCAAACGATCCATGCCGGCAATTCCGATCGCCGAAAGAAGTCCGCCAATGGTGGTAGGAATCAGGCACACCAGCAGTGAGACCAGCACGAAGACGGTCTGCGGAGAGCCCGCATAGATCGCGAATGGCTGCAGGCTGACGACTGCGAGCAGAAAGATGATGGTCAAACCCGCGAGCAGAATGTTTAATGCGATCTCGTTCGGAGTCTTCTGCCGCTCCGCGCCCTCGACCAGCGCGATCATGCGGTCGAGAAAAGTCTCGCCGGGGTTGGAAGTGATCTTGACCTTCACCCAGTCGGAGAGCACCCGTGTTCCACCCGTAACCGCCGAGCGATCGCCGCCCGCCTCGCGAATCACGGGAGCAGATTCTCCGGTAATCGCCGACTCATCGACGGAAGCGACGCCTTCGACGATCTCGCCGTCACCGGGAACGAATTCACCGGCTTCGACCAGAACCATATCGCTGGAGCGCAACTTGGCGCACGGCACGGTCTCGGTTGTTCCGTCGGGAAGCAAGCGGTTGGCCATGGTCTCCGCTTTGGCGCGCCGCAGCGCCTCGGCCTGGGCTTTGCCGCGGCCCTCGGCCATGGCCTCGGCGAAATTCGCAAACAACACCGTGAACCACAGCCACAACGTGATCTGCAGATTGAATCGGGAGTCCGCGCTGGCGTGGAACAAAAGGACCGTGGTGATGACGCTGCCGATCTCCACCACAAACATGACAGGATTACCCATCATCTTGCGCGGGTTCAACTTCAAAATTGCGTCCCAAAGGGCGCGGCTGACGATCTTCCACTCCCAGACTGCTTTTTTCCGCGAGCTCCTTGGCGAGCGCCCCAAAGGGACCGATTGCACTTCCGTAGCCGGGGGCGTTTGTGTCGTCATTGCCATGCGAAGTTCCTTCAAAAAGTCTTGCCCGCGGCCATGAGCAAGTGTTCAAGCACGGGGCCCAGGCTCAATGCCGGGAAAAATGTGAGCGCTCCAACAATCAGAATCACGCCGATCAGCAACACCGTGAACAACGGGGTTGTGACCGGAAACGTGCCGGATGACGGCGGGACATATTTCTTCTGCGCGAGATTGCCCGCGATCGCCAGCATCGGAATGATCATGAAGAACCGTCCAAACAGCATGTCGAAGCCGATGGCGGTGTCATACCAGAGCGTATTTACCGTCAATCCGGCGAAGGCGGAGCCATTGTTGCCCGCGCCGGAAACGAATGCGTAAAGAATCTGGCTGAATCCGTGCGGGCCGGGATTGGAGATGCCCGCGGTGCCGAACGGTCTGACCACCGAAATTGCGGCGAAGGTCAAAATCACCAGCGGGAAAACGAGAACGAACAACATCGCCATCTTGACGTCATAGGCCTCGATTTTCTTGCCGAGGTATTCCGGAGTGCGGCCCACCATCAGGCCGGCAATGAACACGGCAAGTACAACATCCACCAACATCCCGTAAAGCCCGGAGCCCACGCCGCCGAAGATTACCTCGCTCATCATGATGTTGGCGAGCGGAACCATTCCACCAAGAGGAGTGTAGGAATCAAACCAGCTGTTGATGGCGCCGCAACTCGCATCGGTTGTGGCGGTGCCAAACAAGACGCTGTTGGTGATGCCGAAGCGGACTTCTTTACCCTCCATGTTTCCGCCAGGTTGCAAGGCGCTGACTTTCTGGTCGGCTCCAGCCAGCAAGGGATTGCCACGCGCCTCGGCCCAGTAGGCGACGGTGCAACCTGCCGTGAACAGGATGGCCATTGCGGCCCATACCGCCCAACCATGCGCCTGCGAGCCGGTCATGCGGCCCAATGTATAGGTGAGGCCCGCGCCGATGGTGAATATGGCAAGCATCTCGATCAGGTTCGTCAACGGCGTTGGATTCTCGAAGGGATGCGAGCTGTTGGCGTTGAAAAAGCCGCCGCCATTCGTGCCAAATTCCTTGATGATTTCCTGCGAAGCGACCGGTCCCATCGCGATGGTTTGCTCGGTGATGGTATCCACTACCGGCTTGCTATCGGGGCCGACCATTGGCTTGCCGTCAGAGCCAACTTTCTGCACATGCATCGGCTCGATGAGAGCAGCTTTCTCGTAAGGGCGAAGGTTCTGTATGACGCCTTGTGAAACCAGAACCAGAGCACCCACAATCGAAACCGGCAAAAGCACCCACAAGCAACAGCGAACCATGTCGACCCAGAAGTTGCCGAGGGTTTGCATCTGCCGTCGCGCGATGCCGCGAATAAACGCGATCGCCAGCGCGATGCCGGTAGCGGCGGAAATGAAGTTGTGAAAACCCAGTCCCGCCATTTGCGTAAAATAGCTCATCGTCGACTCGCCGGCATAGGCCTGCCAATTCGTGTTGGTGGTGAATGAAGCGGCCGTGTTAAAGGCAAGGTGGGTGGGCGTGACCCCGGCAAATTTCTGCGGGTTGAAGGGGAGCAGTCCCTGCAGCCGCTGGATCGCGTATAGAAGGAGCATGGAGACCGCGCTGAACAGCAGCATAGCGATGGCGTACTCGGTCCAGCGCATTTCATGGCTTTCGTCGACCGCAGTGAGCCGGTAGATTACGCGCTCGATCGGCCGCAGCACGGGATCCATGAACGTTTTCTCGCGGCTGAACACGCGCGCCATGTAGATGCCCATCGGCTTGGTCACTATGAAAACAAGCGCGAGGAAGGCGAGAATCTGTAACCATCCGTTTACCGACATATCAGAATTTCTCCGGACGCAGCAGCGCGTAAAACAGATAGACCATAGTCAACGCGCTGATGATCAGCATGACGATCGATCCCCAACTCATTGCCTTCTCCTAAAGTTTCTCCTAACGCAAACGAACCCGAATCCGATCTCTACTTCGGCAGTCCCTACTTCACCCGATCGCAGAAACGCACATAGGCAATCGACAAGGCGAAGAATGCGATCGTGACGGCTATCCATAAAATGTCTTCCATAATGTTCTCCGAGACTCAACTTAGATCTCTTTCTCTACCACGCACCCTCTTTGCGCCCCACCGCCAAACCAGGGCGAGTGCGGCGTGTTAAGCCCGCTTCTTGCGGGTTCACGCCGTCCTAAAACTTGACCAGAATATCCAAGTCAATGAAGTGCTCATCTCGCCGCAAATCCGGGAACCACACGCTGCTGCCCTGGGCTCCGCAGGCGGTTTGCGCCGCGCTGAGGGTCTCCTGCATGGACGAGTTTCCGTCGTTGCAAGCAAAGTATTCGGGATATCCATTGTTGGTGTACGGCACCCCGCCCGGACCCGGCGGCGTTACTCCGCCGTGCCCCGACCAGTACGGCACGCTGGCGTGGCGATAATCGTATTCCCAGCGGAATGTGATGTATTGGCTCGGCATGTAGTCAAAGGTGATCGACGAATCCCAGGCCTTGAACGGATCCGATGGATTGCCGGTAAAGTACGGCGCATTGATCGCCGCTGATTCCGCAGTCTCTCCGTTGATTGGAGGATCCAGAACCAGGTAGCGTCCGGGATTGTTGATTTGGCCTCCGCCGAGCGTTAATCCGTAGCGATCTCGGTGGAACCAGAAACGGTTGTAAAGCATGTAGCCGATAAAGCTTTGCTTGGGATCGATTCCCGGAGCGAAGTGTTCGTCAGGCGAGGTTGCACCGAGCGACTTTGAGTCTCTGGTATTTACGATGCAGCCCACGCCTTGTAGATAGACTCCGGTCGAGGTCGTCTTGCTGGGACCAAATTCGCAGCCCATATCGCCGGTAAAAGAGAATGCCATCCGGTCGAGAAATTTCTCCGGATGATCGTAGTACTTGATCTCGACGCTGTCGTCAGTGTGGATGCGGCCGCGATTGGGGATGTACAAATCGTCGTGTCCCAGGCCATAGTTGTTGGAAATGACATCCACCCAGGGACGAGGCGTCCATTTAATCTGCCCGCCCAAACCTTTTCGGGAGTTGGCCGAGCCATACGACTGCCATCCATTGATGAGCCAGGGTTCGATCTTCAAATGGGGATTGGGAAAAATCTGTACCCGCAAACCCTCGAAAAACCACGGCGTGTTGGAAGAAACGTATGAAGGCTGGTAAGCCCAGTTGTCAAAGTTGTAATAACTGAACAGGCCGATGTAAGAGAGAAAAATTCCTGCATCGATGTTGATCCCGTTCAAGGCGTTGATGTGGTAGCCACCGTAGCCTTCCGCCAGATAGCGGTAGGCGGTATCGAGGTCCCATTGGCCCTTGGCTGGGCTGGGATCATTGCGCGGCGTGGTTGCCGAGTACATGCCGAACTGAGTCATTAATCGAGCGCGAACATTGTCATAATGGAAGTCGCCGCCCACGCCGAGTTGCTCCAACTGAACCTCGTTCGAGCGAAATATTTCGCTCGACCCGCCGATCGTATCGTCGATCGGCTTATTGAAATCGTAGGTGTAGGTGGCGTCAGCCCGGATCTCCGGGGTGAAGAATTTGGAATCGAAAGCTGCCTCTTTCGTGCGTGGATTGCCATTGAGCCAGGTCCAATCCCAATCGGAAAATGGCGCAATCTTCGCCTTGGGCGGGAGTAAGGGATTCTGCTCGGCAATTGCGGTCGTCTGTGGAGGAGGCGGGGTTGTGATTGCTGGAGCGGTTGTAGCCCCTGCAGTGGGTGCAGTTGTCGCGCTGTTCTCAGCGGACACTGCGCTGCCGGGGGAAACTGCATTGCCAGCGGAGGCTGCATTGCTGACGGCAACGCCGTTCGCGGCGGGAACGGCAGCTTGTGCAGGGCCAGTTCCCTTCTGCTGTACCACCTTTTGCTCCACCGCCTTTTGCGGTTCAGCCTTTTGCTCTTCGACTTCGGCACGCAGGCGCTCGACTTCTTCGCGCAGCGCTTTTATTTCGTTTCTCATCTCCTGTTGCTCGATTTGCTCAGCTGATGCGGCGGTGGTGGTCGTGGAGTTTGAGCCAGGATCTTGGGCGCCAGCCTGAGATGCTGGCGCGAGGAAGAATAGCAATAGTAATGAGACCTGAAGAATTGTTCGCATGAATTTCGCTCTCCGAAACTGCAACAATGCAATCGCGATCTTCAAATTCATTGGCGCGACCGCGATCATAATATTGTTCATTCCGACTCGAAGAATTGTGCAAAGCCGAAGAAATGTGAGCAGCCGGTCCACAGCGGCGAAGAACCACGCGAGAAGCGCTTTCCCGCGTGTAGTCTCGCCATACAGCCGCCAGGAAGCAACTCATGAACCCCGCGCCGGCCAACGCGATGGCTGCGAATGTAATCGACGCCCACATGGCTTTTTCCAACAGGTAGCGGGAGCCAAACAATCCAGTTGACCGCATTGTCCATAAGAGATGTTTAAGAAACCCCTAAAGATTTCATAAGGATCAGGCAGACAGACTTCGACGCGGTTCGGTTGGCCATCGACCAGGAAGTCCAATTGGCCATCAGAAAAATGTGATCAGGAAAGGATGATGAGAAAAGACCATCAGAAGATACATCAGAAATCAGAAATATGAAGATAGAAGAAGTAGAGAGGAATGGGTTGTTCCCGAGGCGACAGCTCCGCGCCTCTGGTTGCATGCCCTTCCTACTCGCGATTGCCCGCTCACGAGGAGCGCCGAGCATCTAAGATAGAGCGATGCAGCAGGCGCCGGAAACGACGGAAATAGCGGAAGCCGAGCACGCCACGCGGGTTGAGGACAGCGCAGTTGCTGACGATGCCGCGGCTTTCTGGTCTGATGTGTTTGTGCATCACGGCGGTTTGCCCTGGCGACGATTTGTGCAATCGGGCGCTTGTCACGCCGTGGCGATCTTAGTGATCTGGGCGGGATCGCGATTGGCTCGTTTACAATCCGCGGTCACGATACAACCAGGTCGCACACACGCCGAGGTGGTTTATTACACGCCTTCAGAGTATTTGCCGCCCATTGACACGCGGCGTGCAAATCCCAGTCCATCGAAGAAAGCTGAAGCCGAACAGTCTTCCCAGCCGATTATTTCTCTACCGCGGGACGCCGACAACCGGCGGCAAACTATCATTGCGCCCCCCAAGGTGAAGTTGCATCGGGACATAGCGCTTCCTAATGTGGTTGCCTGGTCCGAGAAGCCGCAGCTTCCGATTGCCCCAGCTCCGGTGGTGCTCGCATCGGAGATGTCGCGGCTTGCGCCCAAGATCGATCGCACGGTGGTCGCGCCTCCTCCCGAGATTGCCGACCAGATGCGGCCGTCAGACCAAGAGAAGGCGAATGCGCCGCAACTCGCGGTCATTGCGCCGCCTCCGGAAATGGACGCTGAATCTTCCCGTCGCCTGGGAGATATCGACATCGCCCACAGCGCCGTAATTGCACCGGCTCCACAGCTTTCGCTGGACGAACAACACAGCGGAAGAACTGCCGTGCCCTTGGGCGCGCAAACTGTGCGAGTCATCGCACCACCGCCTTCAGAGGGCGCGGGGCTTGCAGCGCGGTCCGGCGTGAATATGATTGCACTGAACCTGCGTCCCACGGTAACAGCGCTAGCCGAACCAGCGAAAGGCAATCGCCGTGGCAGTTTCGCGACAACTCCGGAGGGCCGGCACGGGAATGGCGGTGCTCCAGGAAGCAGCGGCGGCTCAAAAGGTAAAACAGATGCAAGCGCACCAGGCAAACCCGGCAGCGACTTGCCGCCCGGGCTTTACGTTGGCAAGACGGCGGATGCTTCGTTAGTCAATCCAAATCTGATTGCCGACGCGCGGCCCCCACGGATTTCGCGCCGAATGTTGCGACCGGGAAATACAACCAATCTTTCGGAAGAAGAACGCGCCGTATTCGGCGGCCGCAAGTTTTACTCGCTCACCCTTAACATGCCGAACTTGAATTCCGCGGGCGGAAGCTGGGTGATTCGTTTCGCGGCGTTGAATAGTCCGGATTCAATTGAGGCAAATGGCCGTGCTGGCGCAGCTTCTTATGCGGCAACGGAGTCGAATGACGATCTTTCCGCTCCTTCGGCGATGCGCAAGGTAGATCCTGCGTATCCGCTGGAGTTGATGCGGCAGAACGTGGCTGGAACCGTTATCCTCTACGCGATTATTCGCAGCGACGGGACGGTTGGCAACATCCGGGTGCTGCGCGGCGTGGATGAGCGGCTTGATCGCTATGCGATCCAGGCGATCGGCAAGTGGCAATTTGAGCCGGCGAGAAAAAACGGCTCGCCTGTCGACGTTGAGGCTACCTTCTGGATTCCATTTCGACCGGCAAAAACCAACTCGGGTTTTTAAGAGTGGTTAGCAACAGCTGTGAGCTATGAGTTGTGAGTTCTTGGAGTCTTCCGACCAGAAGGGAGTTGCTGGCGAATAGCCTCAGCGGGCTGCGGCTTTTTTCTTTTCCAGAGCGGCGTAGATTCCGGGATCGGTGCAGATTTCGTAGTAGGCGCGATCGGTCCAACCCAGCACCGAGAAATCCTCGGGATTGACTCGTGGCATGCGGCTTTCGCGCACGACGATCTTGCGGAAGATATCGCGATCTACCGGCACGGTGCCGCTGGAAAGCTTGTACTCGCCTTTTTCGGACGACACCGACGCCGGCAGCTTCACCGCGAGCGGCACCAGCGAAATTTCCTGCTCCAGCTTGCGGAATGCGGCTTCGTTGATGCGGATGCCGCCGAGATTGTAGCTGATCACGGAATCTTCTGGGTTGGCGGGCTTTGCGGCGTCGCTCGATTGAAAGGCATACACGTGGAAAGGCCCGGCCAGCGGCTCCATCACTTTGCGGGCGCGTTTGTTGCACGAAGAAAGCCGGTCGCTTTCGTTGAGCGCTTCGGAGATCATGATCTGGCGATCGCCATCCATCAAGTACAGCGGTGCGGACTCCTGCAGCGTGATTCCCACACCTAATTCCAGTTCCGGCATTTCCGAGCGCCGCATCAGTTCGTTGTAGCCGCGCACGATTTCGATCATCTCCCGCGCCAGCACGCAGGCCCGGCTTACCGCAAGTTCCGGTTCGCCCGAGCTCTCGACGATGGCGAGGATAATGGCGTCGCCCTCCAGAAAAACTTTTTGCGCGCCATACTTGCTGAGCAGCTTGTTTACTGGATCGTAAAAATTGAGGCTGAAGTAAGAGGCCGGGTTGAGGCCCTTTTCCGTTAAGGTGCGCGTGAGGCGGGTAGAATCGCGCACATCGGCTTTGATGACAACGTGGCGCAGCACGCGTTGTTGTTCCGGTTGTTGCTGCTGCTCATCGGGCAGCAAAAATTCGTAAAGCGTTCCGTTCACTTGCGAAAGCTCGCGCACTTTGTCGCTGCTCACGACGTTGACGGAATCAAGCGCAGAGATGAGAGTTTCGAGGCGCCGCAGGTCGCGATGATAAAGAGAAAAATCCTGCAGGAAACGGGCGGCGATTTTTGCACGCTCGGCGCCGCGGCAGCCCGCAACCTTGCCTACGGCTGCGTACAGGCTGTTGGGCGAGAGCTTGCCGTGCTCTTGAATCAGGCGCTCGACGCGGTCGCACTCCGGCCGGGAAATGAGCGCATTCTTTAATTGCTGGGGATTGATGCGCGGCGCGTACTCCGCCAGCAGAGGCACCGTGTGGTACGAGGCAATGACGCACTCGATGACCTGCTCATCTTCAAGCAGGCGAACCCATTTATCGAGCCGCTCCTCCTGAGCCAAGCCTTCGGGCGTAGATTCGTCCGGCGTACCCGCGCCAACCAGGGCGCGAGCGTTTTCCGGAACGCACACCCAGGCATCGATCGTTGCCGTCGTGATTTCCTCGCCGTAAACCGAGCGCATGAAAGTCCAGACAATATCTTGCAGGCGCGGATAGCGGTCGGAATCGCGTTCCCAATTACCGAGCATCACATAGTGTTCGGCACAGAGATAATCATCGCGGCCATCCTCGGAAAAGGCCAGGCGATTCACGAACAGGCCGTAGCTGGCTAAGGCTGCGCTGACAGGGTTCGCGTTCTGGTTTGCGACGGCCGGGTCTCCGGTTCCGGCTTCGACGACCCCGGAGCCTCCAAAAAACGAGCGGCGTGTGCGCGCCAGGGTTTCTTTCTCGATCTCGCGAACCGTTTCGAACAATTCTTGTCCGACCTTGCGGAGAATGATCTTCTTGCGAACCTGGAAAGCCGCCACGCGCTCGCGGTATTCCAGCGCTTTGCCGTGCCGGACGTTTTCGTAGCTCTTAAGCAGAACCCGGCAGCGTTCCAGAACCTGCGCAAACTGCTGGTGCATTTCCGTTCTGAAGAATTTCGTAATCGCGAGCCGGGCCAGAAGATCGATAGAAACATTTTCTTCTTTTTTTGCGCGATTGAGAGCAGCCAGATGGAGCTCGGTCAGTAACGGCTTCCAGTCGCTTTTGTCGGGTGTAGTGCGGCTGTTCGCTGGAGCGACCGCGTGGCGCAACCATTCCGGCGCGTGGTTTTGCGGTTTGGCTTCGGCCGCAAGCAAGCCTTCCAGTTCGCCATGGCGCACGATCAGGCGCACGATTTGCGCGCGCGCCGCTTCGACAAAACGCGAGCTAAGGCTGACGTCGTGGCGCAGGTTGTCCACGCCGACGGATAGCCCTTCCAGGGTGAGCGAAGGCGCAGAGCGCATCAGCTCCGGAGGCGGCAGCTTTTCTGCCTGCTTGCCCAGACGGAAAATGGGGAGTCGTGGCATCGTGAGAGCTTGAATGACAGTTGCAAGTCGCTGATAAACGAGCGCATATGGAGGCTAGCATGGGGGCCGAGAGCGCTAAAGTTACGTAGGTTATCGGGGGGGCTAAAGCTTGGATTCGGAGGCTCTGTGCCAGGGTCGGCGGTTTAAATCGTGATATAACGCCAACGATCATCGGTATCGTTCCTGTTCGCCGACAATGCTCCGCTAATCACTCACCGCGCGGCAAAAAATCGCCGGAACTCCGATTCGGCACAAATTGCTGATGTTCCGAGGTTAAGATAGTGGCGCCAGTGTCATGAAATATTTCCTGTGGGCGCTCGCCGTCGTTGTTTCATCTACGCTGCTGTTTCTTCTGGCATTAAGAACCATTCCAATACATGTGTATGATGGCTTTGAATCGTCTCAGCTAAGCCCTTTCCGCTGGTCCAGTCGCCGCTTCGAACCTGGAGCTGTTGTATCTGAGGAGTCGGTAGTGCGTTCAGGACGCAAGGCCCTCGCCATAACAGTTCATTCGGGCGACCGACCCGAAGCCGCTAGCGAGTCGGGAGCAGCTACCGAAAGAGCCGAGTTGATGGAATCGTGGTGGCTGTTTTCTCGCACAGGCAGAACCTACGTCTATTCCTTTAGCCTCTACCTTCCCCATGATTTTCCGCAAACTTCGGAACGCTTAGTGATCGCACAATGGAGACAGCTCTGTGAAGGATCACCGTGCATTCCAGATAATCCGATCCTGGCGTTGCGCTACGAAATCGGACGACTCCAGGTCACCCGGAATGACGAACATGGCAAGACGGTGCTCTATCAGGGTGAAGAAGATGTTCGCGGAAGGTGGCTCGACTTTCGATTCATTACGCGATGGGACCGCGCTAGCAGAGGAAACGTCGATGCAACCCTACAAGGACGTGAAATCGTCCACTATCAAGGACCTACAATCTATCAACCGGGACCCGGTCACGCCCGGCACGCTCTTATCTACTTCAAGACTGGTTTATATAGGGACGCTCTGCGCGAGCCACCTTGGACGATGGACGTGGATGAATACCGGAAGGATCAGTGCCCTGCCAGCGGTTGCCGATGAACCCGACACCCAAGTGGATGAGGGGCAACTCTGACGTAACGCGATTAGGAAGGGTTGCCGATGATCCGGGAGTAGGTGATCAGAAGGGTGTTTAAAAATACCTATCTTTAACCGTGATAGTTCCCGAATTATCCGTCAGCGCTAGCGTCATCCGGCCGCAACCAACTCGGTGACGATCTCCAAGCCTGCTTGCTCAGGCTAAAGACTCAGCAACGGCAGGTTGCGGTAGCGCTTGCCCGTCAAGCGAAACAATGCATTCACCACCGCGGGGGAAATGACCGGAACCGGTGGCTCGCCGCATCCTGAGGGTTTTTCCGTGCTCGGAACGATATGAACTTCGACGGAAACCGGGGCATCGATTATGTATGGTGGAGTGTAACTGTCAAAATTGTTCTGCTGGGCATAGCCGTCCTTGAAAGTGATCGCACCCTTCGCCATTAATTGAGATACGCCAAAGCTCGTGCCAGCCTGAAACTGGCTCTTGATCGTCAGAGGATTTACTGCAATGCCGCAGTCGAGCGCAACGGTTACGCGATGGATCTTCGGTCGCCTATTCTCGATCGAGACATCCACGGCACACGCAACATTGGTTCCGAAGCATTCATGACAGGCGACCCCGGTGGCATGGCCCTCGGGCAGGCGATTCCGCCAGGAGCCGCTTTTTTCGTCCATGAGATCGAGCACCCCCCGAAGTCTTTTTTCATACGGCTTCAATAGTTTCCGGCGATAGGCGATCGGGTCCGCACCAGCGCGAGTCGCGAGTTCATCGACCAGCGTTTCCATCACGAAGGCAGTGTGGGTGTGCCCGACAGAACGGAACCATAGTACCGGCACGTTCGGCGTGGGGTGATGTGCTGTGATTGTGAAGTTCGGGATTTCGTACGGATTGTCGGCTGCACCTTCAACCGCAGTTTCATCGACTCCATTCTTTATGAGCATGGGCGCAAAGGGAGTACCCGCCACGATGGATTGTCCTACGATCACGTGCCTCCATGCCAAAGGCATGCCGTCCGCTCCGGTCCCGATCTCCACGCGGTGCGCGAACATGGGACGATAATAGCCGCCTTGGACGTCGTCCTCACGGGACCAGATGAGTTTTACGGGAATGCCTTTGTAACGCTTGGCGATGGTCGCCGCCTCGCGCTGTACGTGAGAATCGGGCGTCGCTCTTCTCCCAAACCCTCCGCCGGCCATCTCGGTGTGAAATGTAATCCCTTCCGGTTTCACGCCGAGGGTTTCGGCGATAGCCACTTGATCGACGGTTTGAAATTGAGAACCAACCCAAACCTCAGCGCGATCGCCATCAAACCGGATGGTAGTGTTTAATGGCTCCATCGGAGTGTGGGCAAGATAAGGGAATTCATACTCGGCTTCGATCTGGTCGGCGGCACTGATGTTATTGAGCACGCTGAGATCGCCGCGACTCACGGCAACATTGCCCGGAGTTCGCGCTAGCTCTTTATACTTTGCCCATAGCCGTTCGGTGTCCGCCGGTTCCACTCGAGAGAAATCCCAATCAATGGAAAGCTGACCGCGAGCCTGTTTGGCGGTCCAGAACTTGTCCGCCACAACCACCACTGCGGTTCCCTTGCTGATAGTAGGGATTTCGAACACATCGATCACACCGGGAACGGCCCGCGCCGCCTTGTCATCGATTGACTTAGGCGTTCCGCCAAAAATAGGAGGATGCGCCACAACTGCGACCTTCATTCCAGGCAGGTCGAGGTCGAGACCGAACTTCATGGAGCCGTCGCACTTCGGACGGCTGTCGAGCCGCGGCGTGTCCTTGCCAATGAGCTTGAACTCGGATGCTTTTTTGAGCGGCACATTTTCCGGCACGGGCATGTGGGCCGCGGCATCGGCGAGTTCACCGTATCTGGCAGATCGGCTGCCGGGACCGTACACAACACTGGATTCCGTTCGACATTGCGCAGCCGATACGTTCCATTGCTGCGCGGCAGCGGCGACCAGCATGGCGCGGGTCCGTGCTCCGAGTTCGCGGTATTGCTGAAAAGAGTGCGCGATCGATCCCGAGCCGCCAACCATCTGGATTCCAAACACCGGATCCTTATAGACATCGGCTGCCGGGGCGAGTTGGGCTACGACATGCGTCCAGTCGGCGTCCATCTCATCGGCGAGCAGCATCGGCAGCGAAGTCTGAACTCCCTGGCCGAACTCGAGGCGATTCACCTGAATCACAATTTTGCCGTCTCGCTGAATGTGAACGAACGCGTCAGGAGGATACGTCTTCATTTGCGGAGCCTGCGCCTGTACCGGGAAATCGAGATAGAGAGCGACGATTAATCCGCCTGCAGCGGTCGCCGAGACCCGAAGGAAACTGCGCCGGCTGAGACCTGATTCCGAACTCGATATGGCGGTCGCGGACACAGTGGTCGCGGACATGGTGTTCTCCTTTACGCCAGCTGCTGTGCAGCAGCCTTGATCGCTTTGCGGATGCGAACATATGTTCCGCAGCGGCAAATGTTTCCACCCATCGATTCCTCGATGTCCTCGTCTGTTGGTTTCTGGCGGCTCTTGAGCAACGCGACAGCGCTCATGATCTGGCCGCTTTGGCAGTAGCCGCACTGTACAACGTCCTCGGCCACCCAGGCGTTTTGAACGGCGCGGCCCACGCGATCTTCTCCGATGCCTTCGATGGTCACGATCGATCGGTCGCCAATGAGTGAAACCGGAACCACGCACGAACGAGTCGCGATTCCCGCCAGATGCACAGTGCACGCACCGCATGCGGAGATGCCGCAGCCGTATTTCGTGCCCGTCATCTTGAGATCCTCGCGCAGCACCCAAAGCAGTGGAGTGCCGGGGTCAGCGGCGACTTCTCTCGCCTTTCCGTTTACCGTCAGCTTGTAAGTTTGCATAAAGCCTCCGAGTTCAAGGGTTCTGTGGACAAGGCATTCCAGCATCGACCCACGTCCGCGTGGCAGCAACAAATTGGTCGTGAGTGAGGGGCGGGAGAGATCGCGCAGTGCCGTCGCGGCGGTGCCCCGGCTGGAACGCCCAGAGCACCAAAGGCTCCTGCTCGTGGTGGCGCAAGATGCCGGGGCCATCCAGACTGCCATTTTTGGAGCGATCGGTAAGAGACTGGCAAACGGCGGCGCTCGCAAGGATATTGTCGCTCGTGTCCTGCCACTTCATGGAAAGAGGTGCCAGATGCCAGTTGTAAGCTCCGGGAACGCCGGTGCTATCCGCGTTGGCAGACTGATGACAGGTAGCGCAGTTCAGGCCCGGCACGCCCTTGCCTCCCGGTCCACGCACGACGTTGAATAAATGACGGTGCCGGTCGTCGCCTTGCTCCGGATAGTTCGTGGCGGTGTGACAATTAATACAACGAGAAGTTGTCAGCACAGAATAGACCTGCTGCCAGGCGGCGAGGCCCGCTTCAGGCGTTGTTGAGGCAGCTTTTTGACTGGTTCCCTGAGCGCGCGAAAGTGTGCTTGACCATGCGAGGCATGCGATCAGAATGAAAACAGCGAAGACCGAACGGATTTCTATGCTGGAGTACTCCATGCGGACCTCCTTTTCGAGTCCAGCCCTTTGCCTGCGTAGAAATATATTCGATTGATCTTACTCCAGGAAAGAGGCGAGAAAAGCTGCTCTAAATAATGGGAAGGCGTTACTGGCTTTTCGCTCGCGCGGCTTGGAATTCACCGCCATTTTGCCAGCCAATCAGCCGCGGCAGTCCGGCGGCTTCCCAGCCCAGCGCAAATCCGAAGCGCGCCATGGCGGCGTCTCCGATGAAATTCATTTCGGGATGGTACTCATCACTTGGCTGGTGATAGTGATTCTTAACGTAATTCTCGTTCTGCTCGATTCCCCAGCCTACGTCGTGACCCTTGAACTTCATGCCTTCGTTGATCGAGAACGATGGAATGCCGACGCGAGCCAGGCTGAAATGATCGGAGCGGTAATAGAGACCGGCTTCAGGGCGAGCGTCGGGACGAATCGCCAGACGAAACTCTTTTGCGGTCGCCTGCACCCAGGGATAGAAGGTCGTCCGCTCTGCGCCGGAAACCTCAACTTCTTGCGGCTCGCCGATGGGCTGTACCGCGTCATAGTTCAAATCGAGTGCGATCTTGCCTGCTGGAACCGGCGGATGCTCGCCCAAGTATTCGGATCCCAGTAATCCTTGTTCTTCTGCCGTGACCGAAGCGAAAATTAGTGCCCGGCCCGGCCGATCATGGGCAACACTGAAGGCGCGCGCCAGTTCAAGCAGAATGCCGCAACCGGTGGCGTTGTCGACCGCCCCGTTGTAGATGTTGTCTCCCGGCGTATCGGGGCGGACGCCGAGGTGATCGTAATGGGCCGTGAACATGACCGCTTCATCTTTCGTCTTGCGCCCGGAACCCGGCAGCATGGCCACTACATTGTTCGATTCAAAATTGCGCACCGTGCTGACCATGTGCGCTTTCAACTTCACTCCGAGGATTACCGGATGAAAGTCGCGCTTGTTGGCATCGGCCATCAGCTTGTCAAGATTCATGCCGGAAGCCGCGACTAATTTTTTCGCCACGTCGAGTTGTACCCACGAGGCAACTTTCAAAGCCGGGCCTTCCAGTTTCAAGTACGACTTTTCGCCGGAGTTTGAATTGCGCACCACATCCCACGGATAACTCGCCATGTCTTCCTTGTGGATGAGAATCACGCCGACAGCGCCTTTGCGCGCAGCCTCTTCATATTTGTAGGTCCAGCGGCCGTAATAAGTAAGAGCCTTGCCTTTGAAAAAATTGGGATCGTCTGACAGCGGCTCATTCACGAGCATGAGAAGAACTTTGCCGTGAACATCCATGCCTTTGTAATCGTCCCAGCGATATTCGGGAGC
Source organism: uncultured Acidobacteriaceae bacterium (assembly GCA_963784095.1). Lineage (GTDB taxonomy): Bacteria > Acidobacteriota > Terriglobia > Terriglobales > Acidobacteriaceae > Sulfotelmatobacter. The sequence continues at coordinate 86,367 of CAWAQC010000006.1, read as the reverse complement.
TTCGATTCCGTAGCCAACGTAAACAATATCGGCATCCACGTCGGACTGCGGCTGCTGCGTCTGATCGTAGGCAACGTATTCATCGAGTGGCTTAAGGCCCATCTCCGCGCCTTTCTTCGGAACCAAAGTGAAGCGGGTTGCGGGCAGAGTCGTGATTCCGACCAACGGCACTTTCTGGAAATATGTGCCGTTATCGCCGGCGGGCTTCAATCCATACTCGGCAAACTGCGTAGCGATGTATTGGGCGGCGATATCTCCGCCGCGCTGGCCCGTGCCACGGCCTTCCAGCAAGTCAAGCGAGAGAAAACGGACGTGCCAGCGAATGTGTTCGGGATCGATGGTCTCCAGCGCGGCGAACGCAGCGGGAGGCAAATGCACCGAAACGGAGTCGTGCTTGGAAGGAGTCGGGATCGCCGGCGGGGACGGAGTTCGAAGGCCGGCCGGCCATGCAAACACAGCCAAGATCGCAATAAGCGGAAAAACCAAAACTATTTTGACGAAGGACCGCATAGACCAAGGTTCTCCCACCCAGACGCTGAGCGCTGTGTGAGCTATTTCAATTATGGATTTTGTTAACTTAAAGGATTGTAACGGATGATGAGACGATTGGTTCTACTGAACCTGATGCGTTCCCGGTACGAGAGTGAAACACTCGCACAGACCAACGACACTGAACTTTCGTTCAATGGCGATTTGTATGCTGATATCTCGTTGCAAATCTGGCGGTTCATGTTCCCGCGACCGCGGGATCAGTTTTTCGAGCCTCAACCGGCGCGAAAATCGCGAACATCTTCTCCCGGCTTAAATATGGGATCGGGCTTGGTTTTTCCCACATCGGCCATTTTTCGGGAAATGGTTTCGAAGTCGCTTTTCACCCAGCCCACGCTGGAAAGTTCGATCTCGCCATCCTGGGCGACCCAGAAAATGGTGGGAACATTCGTCAACCCGTAAGCATTGGAGACGGAATACTTTTCTGTATCCTCGAGCAGAACGGGAAAAGTTATGCCGAATTGCTTCGCAAAAGCGGCGGTATCTTTGGCGTCGTTCTGTGAGACGCCGATCAGCTTTACATTCTTGCTGCCGTAGGTTTTGTAGAGTCTTTCGAGAAACGGAAAGGCGTACTGGCAGGTGGGGCATGAAACTTTAAAAAAGGCGAGAACTATTGGTCCGCTCGCCAGCTCATGGCTCAGCACAAAAGCGCTGCCAGCGAGTGCTTTCAGTTCGAATTCTGGGGCTTTCGTGCCCGTAATTAGTGCCGCCATCTTTCCTCCGGGTCCTCCGCTCAGGATGTTTCGCAGCCATCGCATATTTGCGCGCTCTTTATATTTTAGACGATTGCCGCCGGCGAAGCCCTGCGCATGGCTGCTGGCCTGGTCAAGATTCCTGCCTTGCGCAGGATCTTTCTCGCCAGGCCGGTGAGCGCCACGCCTGCAAGTTTGTCATGCGTAACCCACTTGCCGTTGAGTTGCCCAGGCGAGGGGCCGCGCCACAAGTGGACTGTGTAGTCCGTTACGGTGATCGAGTGCCGCAGGACGAACAATTCTTCCGCTACTCCCTCTCGGGAGAGCATCTCCGGTAATTCCCACATTCCGGCCATCAATGCCGCATCTTGCGGGCGGCGAACCAGAAAAACTTGGGCGCCGTGGGAATTGTTATCGCGGCAAATCAGTGAGTAATGAATCTCTCGTTTCTTCTGCGGCACAGATTTGGTGGCGGCAGTTTCTCCGCGAGTTGCGCACAGATCAACTACCGGGCAGGTCCGGCAGGCAGGCGCCCGAGGAGTGCACACCGTGGCGCCGAGTTCCATCATGGATTGATTGAAATCGCCGGGACGCTTCGCATCCAGCAGACGCTGAGCAGCGTTCCAGAGTTGCTCTTGCGTCAACTTCTTTCCCGAAAGACGGTACAGCACGCGCTCAACATTTCCATCGACCACAGCCACCGGTTCGCCGAAGGCGATGCTGGCGACCGCTGCTGCGGTATAGCGGCCAATGCCCGGCAATTCCTGGAGCAGCTCAGCAGTTCGCGGAAAGTTTCCGTTATGTTCGCGCGTAATCACTTGTGCGGCGGCGTGCAACATGCGAGCGCGCCGGTAGTAGCCAAGCCCGCTCCAGGTAGCGAGCACGCTGGCCTCGCGGGCTTTTGCGAGCTTTTCCACGTTGGGAAATCGGCGAAGGAATTCGTGATAGTGCTCGATGACGGCAGCCACTCGCGTCTGCTGCAGCATGATCTCGGAGACCCAGACGCGGTAGGGGTCGCGACTTTCGCGCCAAGGCAGTCGCCGGGCGTTAGCTTCATACCAAGTGAGCAGGGGCCTGCGGAAGTCCCGGACGTCCAGGAAAAACGGATCGATTCTTGGCCCGGAATTCAAAATGATTTCTGCAATCCGTAACGAACGGTTGTCTCCGCGAACTTTCCGCACCAACCTAAATGGTCGAGCGCGCAAGAAAGCACGGGCGCGATTATTTCACACGCGCACGTCCGGTGCTCATCCAGCGAGTGTGTATATTTAAGTATTCGTGCTTCTGCAGGAAAACATTCCGCTCGCTCCCCTGACTACGTTAAAAATCGGTGGATTGGCGCGATATTTTGTTGCGGCCAAAGACACGGCCGAAGTCCAGGAAGCGGTTGCATGGGCGCAGTCGAACAATCTGCCGCTGTTCGTTTTAGGAGGCGGAAGCAATCTGCTCATTGCCGATGCAGGTTGGCCCGGCCTGGTGTTGAAAGTTGCAATTCAAGGCTTCGAGCGGAGCGCGACCGAGAATAACGGCAAAGTTTTATTTGAGGTGGGAGCAGGGGAAGCGTGGGACCGATTTGTCTCCGAGGCAGTACGGGCGCGCTGCGCGGGCATTGAGTGCTTAAGCGGAATACCGGGAAGCGTGGGCGGCACACCGGTGCAAAATGTTGGCGCTTACGGGCAGGAAGTTTCGGAAACTATCGCGAGCGTGCAGGTTCTTGACTTGCAGGATGGCCAGGTACGCACTTTAACGCCGGCAGATTGCAAGTTCGGTTATCGCTCGAGCATATTTAATACTACGCAATGCGGACAGTTCATCGTTCTCCGGGTGACCTACGGGCTTACTTCTGATGGCGATCCGCGCATCATCTATATGGATTTGAAGCGGCACTTCAACGGCTGGGAGACGACGCCAAATCTTGCGGAAGTCCGGGAGGCGGTTCGGCACATCCGCGCGCTCAAGGGCATGTTGATTGTGCCGGGAGATCCAGACTGCCAGAGCGCCGGTTCGTTCTTCAAGAACCCCGTGCTTTCGGAGGAACAACACGCGGCATTGAAGACGCGGGCCGCGGCGCGAGGATTAAGTTTGCCCAGCTATCCCGCGCTGGAAAGCCGGAAAAAAGTTTCCGCTGCGTGGCTGGTGGAGCACTCCGGATTTGCCAAAGGATTCGGTTACGGCCGAGTTGCGATTTCCAGCAAGCACGCGCTGGCGATCGTGAATCGCGGGGGTGCAACCGCCGCCGAAGTGCTCGCGCTGAAAGAACAGATTCAGCATCGCGTGGAAGAAATATGGGGCGTGCGGCTGGAGCCGGAACCCGTGATGGTGGGGTTCCAAGCTTCTCTTCCCTCTGCAAGCTAAATCCTTTCGAAACGTTCTCCCGAAGAAATACTTGAACAGAATCAAGGTCGCGGCGGTCTTCATGATTGAGGTCAAGCGATTGGTGGCGGGAGAGGCAGTCCTGAACGAGGCCGCGACGGTACCGCGCAGTCCAGACCGTAGTGAAGACGGCACTCCGGAACGCACGCAAGACGAGGCGCTCGAAAACGGCGCGCTAGAAAACCTGGTCCGCCAGCATTCGCGACTTGTCTACCGGATCGCCTATGCCGCGCTTAGAAGCCACCACGATGCGGAGGACGCCACGCAGGAGACGTTTCTGCGCGTGCTGCGTTACAGCCACAAGCTGGCCAGCGTGGAAGACCCGAAAACCTGGCTGGCGCGGATTGCCTGGCGCGTGGCGGTTGGCCGCAGTAAGCGGCGTGGAGGCCAGCGGGAGGTTTCTCTCGACGATCCCGAGAGGCCGGATGACCAGTCGCCTTCGGCGGAGGCGCCGGCAGACCAGGCGATGCAAGGCGCGCAGGTGGGCGCACGGCTGGAACTCCTGATGGCAGCCTTGCCCGAAAAGCTGCGCCAACCCCTGATCTTATCGGCGGTAGAGGAAATGTCGCCGCGGGAAGTGGCGGTAACGCTGGGGATCAATGAAGCGGCGGTGCGGTCGCGGGTGTTTCGCGCTAGACAGATTTTGCGCGAAAAGATGGAGAAGAGCCGTCTATGAAGAGCTGCCTAAATGACGTGGATGCGAAATCGCGTTTAGAAAGCCTCGAAGTGAGATTAGCCGAACGCCGCGAGCCGAATTCGGAGGGCAGCTTCCCTCAGCGGCTAAAGCCGGCGTCTTGATCGGCTCTGGGCGGCGCGGCTAGAAGCCGCGACCTTTCAAGACCTGATTCCTGGAGGTAGAGGTTAAGAAAATGACGGACAACAATTTCTGGCAAGACGAGAGCCAACAGCAGGTTCGGAATGGCGATCCGTTGGACCGCGAACTTGATGCCGCGCTCGCGAAGTACGCCGCAGTCGAGTCGAGAGCGGGCATCGAGCAACGCATTCTGGCTAGTCTCCGTGCAAGGCAGAAACAGTCTTCCGTTCGACCATGGTGGGGATGGCCTGCCGTTGGGGCGCTCGCCGTGGCTGCGGTCGCCCTGTTGCTGGCAGTGAGACTGGGAAAGCCAGCGCCGAATCTCACCGCTCATCAGTCGCCAACCGTAGCACTTCCCGCGGCGGGTAAAGCGATTTCCGGCGTTGACAACCTGCGCGGCGCTGCTGCGAACCGGTCGACGTCAGGAAAAAGACTAGTACGGGGCGCTCGTCATCATTACCGCCAAGATGATTATCGCGAAGATGAGAATGCCGTTGGACCAAAGCTCGACGTATTTCCTTCGCCGCAGCCGCTGAGCGAGCAGGAAAAGATGCTGGTGGCGTACGTGGCTCAACACCGCCAGCAAGCGGCGCTGATCGCACGGGCCAGAATGGCCGAACTCAAAGAGGATTTGGCAATAGAAACAGACGAGCAGAATGCAGCCCCCGACGGCGGGCCTTCGGACCAGTCCGTCAATCAGCAGAATACGAATCAGCAGAACATGAATCAGCAGGAGCGTGAGTCGGCAGGAGCGGTGCCCGCAGGAGATCGATAAGCGATTCTAAGGAGAAAACAATGTCGAACAAGACAGTACTTTATTCGGTCGTAATCTTGGGATTAGTTCTGGCCACAGGAGTAATAACGGTGCGCGCTCAGGAAACTGCGCCGTCGAAAGGCAGCGAGCAGACAGAGCCGGCCTCGGATGCCAAACAGAAATCGGCAGAACAAAGGCCGCTGGAGGCTTATCACCTGGATTTTTCCATCAATGAATTCGATGACGGCAAGAAAATTAATTCGCGCCAGTACGCGATGAACCTGGACACCAACGACTCCAACGACATTAAAATCGGGACGCGGATTCCCGTAGAGGTCAAAGAGGGCGAATTCCAGTACGTGGACGTCGGCACCAGCATCTGGGCCCACCTCCGTGACGATCATGGGCAGGCGGTACTGAGGGTGGGCGCCGAAGTCAGCAATTTCGCCATCCCGGAGCAGGGACTAGACAAACCCGATCCCCACCCTGCCCTGCGCCAGTTAAAGCTCAGCGGTAGCGCCCTGCTACCGCTAGCCAAGCCGGTGGTGATGGACAGCGTGGATGATCCCAACTCGAAGCGACAGTTTCAACTAGAAGTAACGGTGACCAAGCTGAGGTAAATCCTGCGGATGGGGCGCTCTTGCGCCCCACCGACGCAGTCGGCGCTTTCACATTCCGCAAACGGCGCCGCCCCGGCTCCTGACCCCGGTCTCTTTTGGTTAAACCCCAGTCGATGGGGCAAGGTACAGCGAACCGGCCGCGCGGCGCCTCAGCTACTCATCGGCAAGTCTTGCCGCCTGCTTAAATATTTCCATAAACATTTGGCGCGTGAGTTTGCCGGTCTGGGTGTTCTGGTTCGACGGATGATAAGAGGCCAGTAACACCTTACCATCGGGCATTGAGTAACTGGCGCCATGTTTGAAGAGATATGGCTTGCGGCTGGGCAACAGGTTCCGCCGCTTCAGATGATTCAGATACGCGTCAAAGCCGATTCTCCCGAGAGCGACTACAACCTTTACCTTGTTTAGTCCGGCGATCTCGCGGTCGAGGAACTGCGAGCAATTGGCGAGTTCCTGGGGCAGCGGCTTATTGCCGGGCGGGGCGCAGCGCAGGGCGGCGGTGATGTAAAGGTCTTTCAGCTTGAGTCCATCGTCGCGATTGGTGGCAGTTGGCTGGTTGGCAAATCCCGTTTCATACAGCACGGGATACATGAACTTGCCGGAGGCATCGCCGGTGAACGGGCGTCCGGTGCGGTTTGAGCCGTGGGCGCCGGGAGCGAGTCCGAGAACCAACACGCGTGCTTCGGGGTCGCCGAATCCGGGAACTGGCTTGCCCCAATATTCGCAATCGAGATAAGCGCGCCGCTTCACTCGCGCGACCTGCTCGCGATATTCCACCAGTCGCGGGCAACGGGTGCAGGCGATGACTTCGCGGTTGAGGATGGTCAGCCAGCGAGGCGCATTTACTCCATCAGCTAGACGCTGCAAAAGTTCGCGATTGCGGGCGATTGAATCTTCAAAGGCACGCTTGGTTTGCTGGGAAAGCATCCTGTCTGATCTTATCAAGACAACCCAGTCAAGCAACTGTTCTCGGAGTCGGTCGCTCCCCGCTCAAGTAAAAAGCGCTTGGATGGGCGATTGGACGGACCACCAACTCTCGTCAAGCTACTTTCTTTTTCCGACCGCTGCTGGCTGGTGCGGCTGCAGGTGGGCTTGACTCAGCTTTGGCTTCTTCGTTCCCCGGCGCTTCGTCTTTATGTTTATTCTTGTCTTTATTGGGCGTGAAAAGGGGCGGGTTCGATAGCTCAGAGTTCAGACTGTTGTCTTTCTGCTCCGATTGGGGTTGCTTGGCCGGCTTTTCTTTCCAGGATCTCTCTTTTCTCTCAGACTCTGTTCCCTGCCCAGACGTTACCGTTTTCGCCTGCGGCTGCTGTTGGTTTTTCGCACCTTCCTCTTTATTACGTTCCGCGGCCTGAACCTTTTCCTCAGCTTCGGGATTTCGTGTTGCTTGCGGCCGTTCGCCCTGTTTCTCACCTTCTTTCTTCTGCGCGTCTTCTTGACGGGCACCAGCCGATGCTTGAGAACTGGGTTGGGCGGGCGCGGGTTCGGCTGGTTTATCCGCGAACTTCATATCTGGGGACTTCGTGGCCGAAGAAATCAGGGCGGCCGTGCGCACACGCGCGGCGCGCCAGCGTACGTTGCTGGCATTGGCGGCTTGCTCGATGAAGGGGGCAAGCTCCTGGTCGGTGGCGATGCCTTTGGATTTCAGCAATTGCCGTAACGCCACGTTTTGCGTTTCGAGAGGCTCGAGTGAGGCGAAAAGTTCGGTGAATATTTGCTGGAAGACTTCTTCATCCATGGCGAACTCGTCAAGAGCTGGTTGCTGCATATTCGATTCGAGAGCGGGCTGCGGTGTTGCCGGGCCCGGGAAACTGGACTCCGGCTTCCGCCGCCCGGCTGTGTAGCCGCATCCGCCGCTAGATCAGCGTTCGATGAAATTCTGGCCCACCCCTGTTGCTCGAACAACACGAGCGACAGGGGCGGGACAACCTGCTTGGCATCGGGGTGAACTTCTTTTTAGTTGTCGCTCACTGTGTAGACCGTCCCGCAGCCAACCACTTCCGTGCCGCTGCTGCACTGGCCATTGCCTCCGTAATAAGTAGTTCCGTAGAGCGCCCCATTGTCGAGGACCACGCCGGAGGAATATGGCCCTCCTCCGTCGCTGGGTGGTCCAGCAAAGGTGTGAAGCACGGTTTCGGTAGTCGTTGAGGGCACGAACTCGAAGACGACTCCGCACCCCAGGTAGGGATACATGAAGGTGCATGCCGAGGCATCGCCGCCACTATTGGTGGTACCGAACAGCGTGTCCGGGCCAGCTACGGTCAACGGGCCGGGAACGGCTCCGTCTGCGCCACCTGTAAAATTGTACAGGACTGATTCAGTCCAGGTTCCGTTCGAATCAGGAGTGATTTTAAAAATCACGCCGTAAGTGGATTCTCCGCCGCCGGCCGTGCCGTACAGCACGTTCGGCGTTCCGCTGGCGACGATGTCGCCCGGGAAGCCTCCGTCTGCGCCGCCGGTGAAGGCATAGACCAGAGTGTAGTTCCAACCTGCGTTCGCCAGCTTAAGTTGAAAAACCGTGCCGGTATAGTTCGATGAGCCTCCTTCGGAGGTTGTGCCATAAAGAGCGCCACCGCTGTAGGCTAGGGAGTTTGGAGAAAAACCGTTGGTGCCGTTGAAGGTGAAGAGTGTGTCGAGCGTCCACGAATCGTTCGGATGGCGGGGGCGCTTCAATCCAAAGACGGTTCCACTGGTGGTCGGCCCAGGGCCGGTTGTTCCATAAAGATTGCCAGAAGGATCGATTACCAGACTGCTATCCGGAGCCTGGCCATCGAAGCCGTTCTGGAAGCTGTAGAGGATCGTGTAATTCCACACGCCGCCAGCGGATGGGCTTAATTCGAAGACCACGCCGCACCCGTCCATGCAAGGGCCATCGCCGCCTTCGAGTGTGCTGCCATAGAGGTTTCCTTGCGCGTCAATGGCCATCTGGGCCGATGGGTAGCGGCCATTCTTGATGTTGAAAACGACCAAGGTGGTTTCTTTCCAGCCGTTGCTGCGCAATAGCTCGAATACCGCGCCATTGGGGTACTTGGTGCCGTCGAAAGCTGTGCCGTACAGGTTTCCTGCTGCATCTGCGGTCAGGCTGACAAAGGGATTGGAGTAGTTAGTGGTGAAGTTGTAGATGACCGATTCTGTCGCTGGATTTTGGGTTGGATCATCTTTTGCTACATCGCCGGCAATGGCGCTGGCTGCGAGCATCAGGAGTGCGCCAAAGACGGCCAATGCTGGACGAACAGACGATCGGCTTGTAGACGAAGAGTGTATGGTTCTCATGGCTGGAAGCTCCAGAAGGCTTGAATTGAGCGGGCCTGTGAGATGCGGCGCCAACCCGCGCGGGTTGGCGCTATCCGCGTGCCAGTGGAGGATTCACGGTTTATTTACACTCTCGATTAAAGGTGTGTGAATGCGCGTCTGGAGTGCGGCGATGTGGGTTAGGCCGGGACCAGCAGTTCCACGCCATGGTGCTCAAGGCTCTTGCCGTCGCTCATGCCGAGGTTGGCAACGGTGACTTCAGCGCCGCAGTCTACGCCCGAACTGGCGAAGTAATAGCCGGTTGCTTCCATGACGCTGCCCGAGGTGCGATCACCCATCACCGTGCCGCGCTTCTCCAGTTGTATGACCCGCGCGAAAATCTCCGCCGCAGAAGCCGATTCGCTATCCACCAGCACGATTAATTTCCCCGGAAAGTAGCGTCCTCTTTTGGCGATTTCCGGAGAGGTCTTCTTGCGCTCCACCTTGTCGAATATTTTGACGTCGTGATCGAAAAACATTCCGACGAAGTACTTGAGCGCATCGACCGAGCCGCCGGGATTGCCTCGCAGGTCGACGATCAGGGCTTTGCCCTTGCGGATCTTACCGGGGAGGTCGTAGAACTCATCGTCGATGCCAGGCGTGCCGTAGGAGGGACTGGCATAGAAAACAAACCAGGGGAGCTTAAGGACGCCCACGTCGCCGAACCGCGCAATCTGCGGCCTCATGCGGTGTCTTATGTTTTCGCCATAGCGCACTATGTCATATAGAACGCCCGCTCCCGGCCGGTAGGCCAGGTCTGGCGATGTGGTGACTTTCGCTTTCACCACTATTTTCTGTTTTTCTCCGGAGGGGTACTGCACCTCCAGTTGCATCTCCTGCCGAGGATCCAGAACATTATCGAGATACTCAATGCTCCAAAGATTCCGCCGGTTGGGCGCAGTTCCGTTAATCGTCAGGATTTGGCTGCCAGGTTTGAGGCCTTTTGTCTCGGCGTCGGAGCCCGGGCGCACCCGTGTGACAAAACACAGGCTCCAAACCATTTGATATTCAAAGCCGAAATCGAGGCGATAGGGCCGGGCAGGCGGCTCAAACGCAGTATGCGAATCATGCAGGGAATCTACCGCGATAGCGATCTGGGTGAGCGCCTCGTTCAGCGAATTCGAGGCCGCGATTTTGGCTCGCGCGTTCGAAAGCACGGCGTTCCAGTCCACGCCGTTCATCTTGGGGTCGTAGTAAAGCTCCTGAATACCCTTCGAGACACCGTTCAGAATGCCCAGCGCTCTTTCGCGGTCGGCCTTAGATATTGCGCCATTGGCGCCGCCTAAAGTGATAGATTGCTGCGGCGTCGCAGTCGTCGGCGCGAGCATTGCCAAGATGATGCCGAGAAAAGCTACGCTTCGATGCGGCATAGGAGACCTCTCCGGGGCGGTGCGAGACAGAAAGAAATAGCATAGGCAGCCCTCGCTTGCCAGTTTTTTCTAGGTCGGTCTTCTTGCGATGTTCCGCACACCTCCCCACCGTTTGACGCTGCTCTCTCACCTCTTTACACTTAGCACTGTGAGCCCCACAGAAACCTCCGACACGGCAAAGGCCGAAGCCAATCAGCCGGAAGCCAATAAGAAAGACACCAAGCGCGAGATCTCGGTCGAGATTCCGGCGGCCGAAGTTACCCGCGAAACCGAGTCGCAGATTCAGCGCTATCAAAAGAGTGCGCGGCTGCCGGGCTTTCGCGCTGGGCATGTGCCTGCTTCGATCATCCGGCAGAGATTCGGAGAAGGCATCAAGAGCGATGTGGCCGAGGCGCTGATTCCGAAATACTTCCGCAAGGAAGCTGAGAAGCAGGGCCTGATTCCGGTTTCACAGCCGCGCGTGACCGATCTGCACATTCACGACGGCGAGCCGCTGCGCTTCAAGGCGAGCTTCGAAGTGCTGCCGGAAATTCAGGTCGAGGGTTATAAGGAGCTGCGCTCCGAAAAGCCAGAGATCACCGTTGCCGACGAAGAAATTGAGCAGGCGCTCAACAGCGTGCGCGAGCAGCATGCGACTTACACCACCGTGGAAGGCCGCGCGTTGGCTGAAGGCGATTTCGCGCAGGCGGCGATGGACGGCAGGCCGAAAGACGGCGACTCCGATGCCAAGCCGGTACACATGGACGATGTGCTGATCGAAATCGGCGGTAAGAATACGATACCGGAGTTTACCCAGAACCTTACCGGAGCCTCTGCCGGCGACGAACGCATTTTTGATGTGGTTTATCCCGAAGACGCGCCTGATAAACGGCTTGCCGGAAAAACTTTCGTTTACACGGTGAAGGTGAACGGCATTAAACAAAAAAGTTTGCCCGAGCTCAATGACGATTTCGCCAAAGAGTTGGGCGAGTTCACCGATCTGGACCAGGTCCGGAAACAGATTCGCGAGAACATGCAGGCGGAGAAGCAGCATAATTCCGAGCGCGAAGCCAAAGACAAGCTGGTAGATGAGCTGGTCAAGCGCCACAATTTTGAAGTCCCCGAAGCTTTGGTCGACCGGCAGATTGATTTGCGCCTGGAACGCGGCCTGCGCGCCCTTGCCGCGCAGGGCATGAAGATGGAAGACATGAAGAAAATGGACTTGCCGCGCCTGCGCGCCGGCCAGCGGGAGCAGGCCGTGCAGGATGTAAAATCGAGTTTGTTGCTGGAACGCATCGGCGATCTCGAAAAAATCGAAGTCAGCGACGACGAATTGAACCGCGAAATCGAATCGCTCGCGCAGCAGTCAAAACAGACGTCCGAAGCGGTGCGAGCGCGATTGACACAGGATGGGGGCCTCGATAGAATCCGAATGAGAATCCGCAGCGAAAAGACCCTCGATTTTCTTTACCATCAGTCTGCGTAATTCAAAAGACGCGGACCACTTTCAACCCTCCCCGAAAAGCGAGCCGTGGTTTCGGGGCGGAGTGTGGCAGGTGAACGTGAATAATAAGAATAATGATCCACAAATGATGTTGGTACCGATGGTCATCGAGCAGACCGGGCGGGGCGAACGCGCCTACGATATTTATTCCCGACTACTCAGAGATAACATTATCTTTATCGGCACCCCGATTGACGACAACATCGCCAACCTGGTGATCGCGCAGATGCTGTTTCTGGCGCAGGAAGATCCCGAGAAAGACATACAGCTTTACGTGAACTCTCCCGGCGGTTCGATCACGGCTGGCATGGCGATCTATGACACCATGCAATACGTGAAGAACGACGTGATGACGCTATGCGTCGGCCAAGCGGCCTCGATGGCGGCTCTGCTGCTTGCAGCTGGTGAGCCGAAAAAGCGGCTGGCGCTGCCGAATTCACGCATTCTGATCCACCAGCCTTCAATGGGAGGGTTATCCGGCCAGGCGACCGATATCGACATTCATGCCCGGGAAATCCTCCGCATGCGCGAAATCACCAACCAGTTACTATCGAAACATAGCGGCCAGAAACTGGATAAGGTAGAAAAGGATGTGGAGCGCGATTTCATCATGAATGCGCAGCAGGCGAGGGAGTACGGAATCATAGACGATATCATCTATAAGACCGTAAAAGCGGTAGGATAGGCCTTCGCGCAGTCAGGATGTGAGCTCAGATTCCTCGCTGCGCAAGGAGCGCTTGCCAGGAATGACAGGAATTAGGAGTAACACTGAGTGAAAACCAAATCGTCAGACGAGATTCTGCGTTGCTCGTTCTGCCACAAATCGCAGGATGCGGTAGCCAAGCTGATCTCGTCCCCTAGCGACTACCCGCGGGCGTACATATGCGACGAATGCGTTGCCGTCTGCAATTCCATCCTGGAAGATGACCGTACGGCGACTCCGCCGACCGCTCCTCCGAATCAACTGCCCAAGCCGCAGGAGGTTAAAACCTTCCTTGACGAATACGTCATTGGACAGGAGCAGACCAAGAAGAAGCTGGCGGTAGCGGTTTACAACCACTACAAGCGGATCTTCATGAACCGGCAAAAGGGCACCGATGGGATTGAGCTGAGCAAGTCGAACATTATGCTCATCGGTCCGACGGGAACCGGAAAAACGCTGCTGGCGCAGACTCTCGCCCGCATGCTCGATGTTCCCTTCGCGATTGTCGACGCAACCACTCTGACCGAGGCTGGGTATGTGGGTGAAGACGTTGAGAACATCATTTTGAAGCTGCTGCAGGCGGCAGAAGGCGATGTGAGCCGCGCGCAGACCGGCATCATCTATATCGATGAGATCGACAAGATCGGGCGCAAAGACGAAAACCCCTCGATTACCCGCGATGTTTCCGGCGAAGGCGTGCAGCAGGCGCTGCTAAAAATTCTGGAAGGCACAATCGCCAATGTTCCGCCGCAAGGTGGACGCAAGCACCCGCATCAAGAGTTCACCCCAGTCGATACGACAAACATTTTGTTTATATGTGGCGGGGCGTTTGTGGGACTGGAAAAGATTGTTGGGCGGCGCATCGGTAGAAAGTCCTTGGGATTCCGCGGCGGCGAAGACGCGGAAAAAGAAGACATCGCAGTTTCGCGCAAGCGCAATTTTGAACTGTTGAGCGAAGTTCAGCCGGAAGACCTGATCAAGTTCGGACTGATACCCGAGTTTGTTGGACGCATACCGGTGGTCGGCATGTTGGAAGACCTGGACGAGACGGCGCTTATCGAGATTCTGACGCGTCCCAAGAATGCGATCGTCAAGCAATACCAGCGGCTGTTCGAGTTCGAGAATGTCCGGCTGAAGTTCAGCGAAGAAGCTCTGCGGGCGGTCGCCCGGCAGGCGATGGCACGCAAAGTAGGGGCTCGCGGGCTGCGCATGATCTTGGAAGAACTAATGCTGGATTTAATGTTCCATCTGCCCAGCCAGAAGAAACTAAAAGAGTTCGAGGTGACACGCGAGATGGTAGAAAAACGCAGCGCTTCGATGGCTACACTGGAGAAGGCAGGGTAGTAAAATAGAAGTTTGACTAGCTGAAGGCCTGCTGTGGAACTCCGCGCCACGCTTGCCAGTTCGCACGATACCCAGTCCACGACGACAGGAGAACGAGTGACGACATCCAAGGAAAAATTCGAAACCAAGAAGCTGCCGATGATGCCCATTCGCGACGTGGTCATCTTCCCTTTCATGATGACTCCGTTCGTCGTGGGCCGCGAGTCGAGCGTGCGCGCCTTGGAAGAAGCGCTCGCGGCAGATAAGAAGATTTTCCTGGCCACCCAGCACGATGCATCGATCGATGAACCGAAGGCCAACGAGATCTACCAGGTTGGAACGGTGGTCAATATCGTCCAGAGCCTCAAGCTGCCCGACGGAAATATTAAAGTATTGGTCGAGGGTATCGAGCGCGGCAGGCTTCTTCAGGCAACCGATGCGGATGGCTACATGCAGGCGTCGGTGCGCCTGGCTCGCTATCCCGCGGAGATGAACCCGCAGATCGAAGCCAGCATGCAGCGGGTGACCACGCTCTTCGAACAGTACGTGAAGCTTTGCCAGGCGTTGAACTACGAGACCATGATCTCGGCCGTGCGGATGGAAGATCCGGCCAAGCTCACCGACATCATTGCCGCCAATCTGCAGCTTTCGATCGAAGAAAAACAGGAGTTGCTGGAAATCTTTGATCCTTCCGAGCGGTTGAACCGCATCGCCGACGTGCTGGATGTTGAGATCGAGAAGCTCAACGTGGACAGGACGATCCAGTCGCGGGTGAAGCGCCAGATGGAAAAGGCGCAAAAAGAGTATTACCTCAACGAGAAGATCAAGGCCATTCAGAAGGAACTGGGGCGCGGCGAAAAAAGCGAATTCGATGAACTGAAGAAAAAGGTCGAAGCCGCCGGCATGCCGAAAGAAGTAAAAGACAAGGCGCTTCAGGAATTGAAGAAGCTGGAAGCCATGCCACCAATGTCGGCCGAATTGACGGTTTCGCGCAATTATTTGGATTGGCTGCTGGCCGTGCCGTGGAAGAAGCGCTCAAAAGAAATTCGCAATATTTCGCGAGCTGAAAAGGTTCTGAACGAAGATCATTACGGTCTGGAGAAGATTAAAGAGCGCATCCTCGAATTTCTGGCGGTCCGGCAGTTGGTAAAGAATCCCAAAGGTTCGATACTCTGCTTCGTCGGGCCTCCGGGTGTTGGCAAAACTTCGCTGGGAATGTCGATTGCCAAAGCGACCGGGCGCAAGTTCGTCCGCATGTCGCTTGGTGGCGTGCGGGATGAAGCCGAGATTCGCGGTCACCGCCGCACTTATATCGGCGCGTTGCCCGGCCAGATCATTCAGATGATGAAGAAGGCTGGAACCAAGAACCCGGTTTTCATGCTCGATGAAGTCGACAAGATGTCGATGGATTTCCGCGGCGATCCTTCCGCTGCCCTGCTTGAAGTGCTCGATCCTGAACAGAATTTCATGTTCGTCGATCACTACCTCGACGTGGAATACGATTTGTCGCAGGTCTTCTTCGTAGCGACCGCGAACGTGTTGCACACGATTCCTCCCGCTCTGCAAGACCGCATGGAAGTTCTGCGGCTGCACGGCTACACCGAACAGGAAAAGGTCGAGATCGCGAAGCAATTCCTCGTAAAGAAGCAAATGCTGCAGGCCGGTTTGTCGGAGAAGAACGTCAAATTCTCCGATGACGCCATCACAACTCTTATTCGCGCTTACACGCGTGAAGCCGGCGTGCGCAATCTTGAGCGCGAAATCGGCAACGTCTGCCGCAAGATCGCGCGCAAAGTGGTGAAAGAAGGCGCGGATTATACCGTCAGCGTCAATGGCGACAATGTCAAAGAGTTCCTGGGCGTAATCAAGTTCCGCGACACTTTGGCTCACGAGAAGAGCGAAGTGGGACTCGTTACCGGCCTCGCGTGGACGGAAGTCGGCGGCTCAATCCTGAGCACCGAAGCTACGGTGGTCGACGGCAAAGGCAAGCTCACGCTCACCGGTAAGCTGGGAGACGTGATGCAGGAGTCGGCGCAAGCCGCGCTCTCTTACGTGCGCTCCCGGGCAAACCGGCTTGGCCTCAATCGTGACTTCTATCGCAACCTCGATTTGCATGTGCATGTGCCGGAAGGCGCGATTCCGAAAGACGGGCCATCGGCCGGCATTACGATCGCTACGGCAATTGCCAGCGCGCTCAGCAAAATACCGGTTCGCCGCGACCTCGCCATGACCGGCGAAATCACTTTGCGCGGCAAGGTTCTGCCCATCGGCGGCCTGAAAGAAAAACTGCTCGCTGCTCACCGCGCCGGCCTCTTCGAAGTCATCTTGCCTCAGGACAACGAAAAAGACGTGGCTGAGGTTCCCGAGAATCTTCGTAACTCGATGAAGTTGCACTTCGTCGATACCATGGATCAAGTGCTGCAGATCGCGCTGGAATCGCCTTTGACGGCGCTGAACGAAGATGAAACCACGCAAACCATCGCGCCCATTCCGCCCACCGCAAGCGACGCTCCCACCGCCCACCAATAGGGAATCTCGGTTGAATCACCGTGCTCATCCCGCGACCGGGGCAGCGAGCCCGAGGGACGGAGATCTTCCTAGTCGACCACTTGAAACGCGACATTGCTGTTGAGTTCAGCGCTGGGCGTCGTCACTCTGACCATACCGCTGCTCGCGCCGGCTGGCACCGTGGCTGCAATTTCCGTATCTGAGACAACTTCGAACGTTGCCTCCACGCCATTAAAGCTGACGCCGATGGCCCGCGACAAATTGTTTCCCAGGATAACCACCTTCGCTCCCGTTCTGCCGGACGCAGGCCGCGTTTCCACGAATGGCTCCAGCCCCACCGACAGGCTGAAAATCGTGGCAACGCTAGGGCAACCGGAGAAGCAGTTGGGGTTGCCATAGCCGGATGTTGTCCCGTAGAACTGTGCATTAGTGGCTTGCATCAGCCCTGCGAACGGATTCATGCCGTCATGGCAGTTCGCTTGCGCGCAAAAGCTGTAGAGCGTGGCCAGCTTGCCCCCTGCGGTGATTTCAAAGGCCGTGCCATAACCGTAGATCCCGCCTTCGGACGACGTCCCGTAGAAGTTACCATCTGAGCCCTGGATCAGCCCCGAAAATGGATTTGCGCCATCTATGCAGTTCGTCTGGGAGCAAAAGGTGTAGATCGTGGTCAGCTCGCCCCTTGGAGTGATTCCGAAAACCGTGCCCCCGGGACCAGCGGAGACGTTGCCCGCGGTCGTTCCATATAGGTTTCCGTTACGGGCTTCGACCAGCCCATTGGGATAGTCGCCGTCAGCGCAGTTCGTTTGTCTGCAGAACCTGTGGAGCGTGGTCAGCTTGCCCCCTGGAGTGATTTCGAAAACCGTACCCTCGAGACCAGTGGCCCCGCCGTATTGCGTTGTACCGTAGAAGTTCCCGTTGCGGGCTTGTATCAGCGGCGCGTACGGTCCAGAGCCGTCAGCACAATTCGCTTCAGCGCAAAAGCTGTAGAGTGTGGTCAGCTTGCCCGCCCGAGTGATTTCGAAAACCGTGCCCCCTTGATGGGCCCCGGCAGAGCTCGTCGTCCCGTAGAAATTCCCGTCGTGGGCTTGCACCAGCCCTGCGAATGGAAACTCGCCGTCAGCGCATTGCGCGTCAGCGCAAAAGCTGTGAAGCGTGGTCAGCCTGCCTGCCGGAGTGATTTCGAAAATCGTGCCTCCATCATTGGCTCCGCCAAAGGTGGTCGTCCCGTAGAAATTCCCGTTGCTGGCTTGCACCAGCCCCGCAGCTGGGAAATCGCCGTCCGTGCAGTTGCGACCTTGAGGGCAAAAGCTGTAGAGCGTAATCAACTCCCCCTGCGGTCTGATTTCAAAGACGCTGCCTAAGCCACCGGTGCCGGTTTGCGGCGCTGTCCCATAAAAGTTCCCGTTGCCGCCCTGGACGAGAGATCCTTCAGGAGCCGAGGTGCTGATTCCGCTGAAACGCGCGAGAGTCTTCAAGTTCTGTGCGGGCGAGGCGGTTATAGTTGCGGCGCAAAACGCAGATACGGCGCAGATCACTTTTAATCGGCTGAGTTTTTTCACAATACTTCCCGTGGATACCCGGACAGGAGCGCTGCAAATTGCATTGTAGTCTCCCCCACGCTCGGTGTGCCAAGAAGAAACCGCGCAACCCATCGCCCAGTCCCTGACCTGGAGCACCGGGGACAGTCCGGCAGCTCATCAGTAAACGCGCTAACCGTTGGCCCGACGCCCCGATTGAAAAGCGCTTACGGCGAAAACGCGCCAAACTCCTCGCTGCACTTGACACGATGCCGCCGCTGGGTAATCCTCTTCCTAGCGTTTTTCACCAGCCTGCTTGAAGAAATCAGAAAAACAAATGCCTGGTTCTGAGACTACCTATTCCGAAGCTGGCCTTTTTCCCGACTTTGCCTCCCGCGAGGCTGACTCGGTAGAGCGCGCCACCGGCATTCTGCCCTCGCAAGACATTCGCAGCCTGATTTCCGCTGGACAAGTGTCGACTACGCCCGCAATTGAGGAGGCTCACATTCAACCCGCCAGTCTCGATTTGCGGTTGGGCGACATGGCGCATCGTGTGCGCGCCAGTTTTTTGCCAGGGCCCCACCACACCGTCGAGGCGAAGGTCAAAGAACTGCGCATGACGCGCGTGGACTTAACCAGTGCTGCGGTATTCGAAAAAGATTGTGTTTATATTGTCCCGCTGCTCGAAGGGGTGAGTCTGCCGCCTAATATTTCAGGCAAAGCGAATCCCAAGAGCACCACCGGGCGTCTGGATATTTTCGTTCGGCTGATTACCGATTATGGAGTTGAGTTTGACCGCGTACCGCCTGGGTACAAGGGCAAACTTTATGCCGAGGTCGTTTCCCGCACGTTTACTGTGGCGATTCGTGCGGGCATGAGGCTCAATCAGTTGCGATTTGTGCAGGGGACGGCGGATTCTCAGGACAAGGAAATTCGCAAGCTCGATCGCGAAGAGACTCTGGTCTATCTTGATGAAGACACGCCCACGCGAGCTGTGACCGATCGCGGCTTGCGGATTACTCTGAATCTGGAAGCCGCGGAAAAAGACGAGATCATCGCTTACCGGGCGCGGACAAACGCTCCGGTCGTCGATTTATCAAAGATTAATCACTACGGGCCGGAGGAATTCTGGGAAGCCCGGCGGCAGACCGCGAACAAGTCGCTGATTCTCCACACCGGGGACTTCTATATCCTCGCGTCGCGCGAGCGGGTGCGGGTGCCGGCGGAGTTTGCTGCCGAGATGGTTCCGTTCGATCCTACGGACGGCGAATTCCGTGTTCACTATGCCGGCTTCTTCGACCCTGGCTTCGGCTACGGCTCTAATGACATTAAAGGCACGCGGGCAGTTCTTGAGGTCCGGGCGCACGAGGTCCCGTTTCAAATGGAGCACGGACAACTGGTTGGACGTTTGAACTACATGCCGCTTTTGTCGCGTCCGGACAAGATCTATGGGACGGACATAGGATCGTCTTACCAGCAACAGGCGCTGACATTGAGCAAGCAATTTCGGAAGAGCTGAACTCCGAGGCCGCGTTCGCGCCGAGTGATTTTGCCGAAAGGCCATCTGCTTCTGTCAGAAAAAGCAGGTTCCTCACGGCTCCTTCGGCGCCGTTCGGAGTGACATCTGCAAAATATGCTGACCCTGTAGGGGTGCTGCTGTACGGAATCACAAGGGCGTCGGTGCATCGCCTCTTGCCAATCTCCGCTCGACATAGCAAACTTGAGCATGAGGGTTCTGGCGCGATTCATGGCTGCGGCTACCGATGCAGCCCACTTCCCCGCTCCAACGCTTCCTGAAGTTGCCTTTCTGGGACGATCGAACGTCGGCAAGTCCAGCGTGATCAATTCACTGATTGGCACCAAGCTGGCGCGTACCAGCTCCACGCCGGGGCGCACTCGCAGCATTAATTTTTTTGAAGTGCGCTGGGCGGGAAAACCGCGGCCCGAAGTTATCTTCGTCGACCTGCCGGGCTACGGTTATGCAAAACTCTCGCGCGAAGTTTCGCAGGAGTGGCCGCAATTCATCGAGCCATACATGAACGAGCGGCCGACGCTCGCGCTCTGCCTGGCGCTCGTCGATATCAATGTCCCTCCACAGGAAAGCGACCGACAGCTCCTGGATTTTCTCAATAGTTCGAACCGCGATTTTCTTTTGGTCGCCACCAAGAGCGATCGACTGTCGAACAATCAGCTCTCCAACGCCATGAACCGCATGAAAGAGGCGTACCCCGGTGCTGCGATTGTTGCATTCTCTGCAAAAACCGGGGCCGGGCGGGACGAAATCTGGAACAGGATTCGGCAGGCAGTCACGGAGTTTTCTGCGACAGCTGTTCAATCTTGAATTTCGGGCCTGAGCTTCTTGCCTAAACTTCTCGGCGGAGCTTCGCCTTAATTTCGCGATTGCGAAAATCGCTTTGCTTTTTCCTCCCTTGCTATGATGAACCGGTATGGCACTTTATCTGATCACGGGAGTTGCCGGTTTCATAGGCTCATCGCTGGCGAGAGAGATTCTCAAGAATGGCGACAGAGTGCGCGGAGTCGATAATTTTTCCACGGGAAAAAGCGAAAACCTCGCCGGGATTCTAGATGACATTGATTTTCGCGAAGCCGACCTGCTCGATCTTGATGCGATGAAGGCGGCATGTTCCGGCGTGGACTATGTTTTGCACCAGGCGGCGATTCCCTCCGTGCCGAAATCGGTGCTCGATCCCATCGGAGGCAACCGCGCCAACGTCGATGGAACCGTGAACCTGCTGGTTGCGGCGCGTGACGCCAAAGTAAAGCGCGTGGTCTATGCGGCGTCATCTTCGGCGTACGGTGACACGCCCACGCTGCCCAAACATGAAGCGATGGCTCCCGATCCCATATCTCCCTATGCCGTGGCCAAGCTTGCGGGCGAGCGTTACATGATTTCGTTTTACCGATGCTACGGATTGGAAACGGTCTCGCTGCGCTACTTCAACATCTTCGGTCCGAGGCAGGACCCGTCTTCGCCTTACTCGGGTGTGCTCGCCAAGTTCATCACCCAGATGCTCAGTGGACAACAGCCCACGATTTTTGGCGACGGCGAGCAGAGCCGGGATTTCACGTACATCGACAATGCCGTGGATGCCAACCTGCTTGCCTGCAAGGCTCCCGCAGACGAGGCCGCTGGTAAAGTTTTCAATGTGGCGACCGGACGACGCGTGACGCTCAACGAAACTTTTAAACTGCTGCAGAAGCTGACATCGTATTCCGGTTCCGCCATTCATGGCCCCGAGCGCGGCGGAGACATTAAGCATTCGCTGGCCGATATTTCGCTCGCGGAAAAACATCTCTGCTACAAACCGACTGTGGACTTCGAAGAAGGGCTGCGGAAGACGGTCGAGTGGTATCGAGAGCGGGTGTCTGCCGCCCGGCCTTAGGCCCTAAGACTCTTGGTCTGCAACCTGCCAATCGGGATTTTGAGCGAAATCGCCTGTTCTCGACAGTTGAGGATTCTCAGTGGCATTATTGGCCAGCATGGATATCCAAACGCTGGTTTCCCACGTCGGTTTTCTCGTGCAAAATTCGCTTGGTATCTGGTTCAGTTGACGTAACATCGCGATTCCACTCATTGACCCGCGTTTAGCTCTGCGCGAGAACCAGGCCGCTTCATTCTCATGGACGGCAAAACAGTCCCAGAAGAGCCTGCCGACGGCTTGCTGCCCGAGGCCCATGACGTCTGAGAACGAAGCCTGCTTCGTTACGTTAGTGATCTACGTCCGCATTACCATCATCGGTAGAGTGAGCACATGACACTCTCGTCGATGGTGGTTTCGCGTGACTGGCAGGAAATCAGCGTGCTGGAATGTATTCTCGGCAGCTTGCATATGGATGTGGCTGTCGAGAGCGAACCGCAGCGGGCTCTCGCGCGGCTCACAAAATCCAAAGTGGATGCGCTCATTGTCGACTGCGATTTGAACGGCAGTGGACAATTCTTTCGCGATCTGCAGCTCGAGACTTCACGCCCAAACACAGTTCCACTGGTGATCATGGGCAATCGGCAGGGACGGCGCGGAGTGGAAGAGAGCGGGGCGATGTTTGCCTTCGATAAGCCGATCTCGGTGGAGCAGGCGGTCCACACTCTTTCCGCGGCCCGCAATATGATTCTCGACGGCCGCTTGCGCTATCACCGGGCTGGGGTGGACGTGCCGGTAACAGTGCGCGCCGGAACCAAGAAGAAGACTGCGGGAAAATTGATTAACCTCAGCCAGGGCGGCCTGCAGGTCCATGTGGAAGATGGATTTGATCCGAGCGAAGCGTCCCGCGTATGCTTCGCGCTGCCGGGAACCAAGTCGGCCATCAACGCCGATGTGGAAGTTGCGTGGTCCGATAATCTGGGCAATATTGGCATCCGCTTCGCCAAGATGCCATTGCAGATGAAGCAGACTCTGCGGCTTTGGTTGGCGCAGCAATATTTCGCGAACTAAGACGTTCTGCGTTCTACGCTTCAGTGGACCGGCCTGGCCTCGATTTTGCGGCGAGGTGACAGGTCAGGCACTGTTTCTTTGGCAGCCAACTGAATCTTCACGACCTCAAAGATGATTACGGCCGCGTAAGTCACGGCGATCCAGACGCAAACTCCCTCAATCGGAAGACCCGACCAGGCTGCCACGAAAAGTCCCATCATTTCGCGATGATGGTAAATCCACCAGCCATACGGAACTGCGAGCGTAGCTTCCCACAGCACGCTCACCAGAAGCATAAGGAAAAGAGTCAGGCTGAGAGCCCGCCAATTGATGAACCGGCAAGCCGCTGGGAAGAAACTAGTCGCCGGAGCGAGGCCGCCGAGAACGAGTACGGTGAAATAGCCGGGAAAGCCGGCTTGATCGGCGGGCAAGGCAAAATGCTTTTTGTAGAACCATGCGGCTCCGATCAACGCCATGGCGAGAATGAGCGAGGTGGGGTGAAACTGCAACAACCGGCTCAACTTCCTGGCTTCGTTCGGGTAATCGACCACGTTATACGCGGCCAACCAGAATTCGCCCAGCCATATATAAAGCAGAAGAACAGCCAGAAAGCCGGTCAGATAGAAGACATACTCTTCTACCGGAACCGGCCTGCCGAAGGCAAAAGCGTGAATCCCGAGAGTCGCGCCAACGTTCGGATAACAGAAGAACCACCGAGAGAAAAATAAGTCGAGCGCGAATCCCAATGGAATGAGAATGGCGAATCGTGCGCCAGAAGGCGCGCTGGGGAATGTGCAGTCCCTCGCTGGGAAGGAACCATCCTGCGATTGCAATGATCGGAGTGATGAACAGCAAAAGGCTCACGGTATAGCCGTAAGGCGTGGAGCTCTGATTCACCGGCACGACTGGCACGGGCAAGTGAACGGTGTGCAGCGTAATGGCCGCGGGTATCACGATCATCGCCAGTATGGCGACGACGATGGTCGCGCAAATGGTCGGACTCGGGAGGGCGTGAGAGCGGGGCGCGGGCATGAGCATCTCCTCGGCGAAACGCAACGCTCGAAGTGGACATTCTGTGCGCCCAGATTTTATCTTCTTCGCGGACAAGCAAGGCAGAAATCGGTATAGGCATGCGAAATCCGAAATCCAGAGTCCCCTCTTACCAAAGCTCATGGCCGAAAGGATGCCGGGGAATCATTGCCACGATGGGAAAACCCCGCTAACTTACTAATAAACCGACCAAACTCGGCAAAACCGGGGTGAAACCAGGAAAGGCCGATGATGGTAAACAGCGCGCCATCAGCAAAATGGCCGATTGACAAGTCTCAAAGTGACGGCAACACTCGGAAAATAGGGTGATCTCCCTCTAATCATTCAATGGTAACCACGCCCACCAAACCGAGAATACAAGAGAAATCGGGCGTGGCGCGAGGCGAGGAACCAACCTGGCGGGAACACGAAGCGCCAGCTTTCTCCGCCGAGAACGAGCACGAGCACGCTGCTTCGAGAGGCGAGTTACGGCGTTCGGGCAGCGACGCGCTTCAGGCGCTGTTGGCGTTCTCGGCAATGCACCAGCAGATACGTCAGCGGCGGGCGCTGGCGCAAGCCAAGGGATTCGAGACGGTTCCCGCCAAGTCGGAGTTCGCCACCGAAGAGCAGTTCGTCCTCGATGAAGTGTTGCAGTTGGTGGCGGAACGAGCCATCGCAATCACTGGGGCGGATGGCTTGGGAATCGCGCTCGCGGAAAACAATGAAATTGTGTTGCGGGCTTCTGCCGGGACGGTCAAGCCAGACGTTGGCGCCCGCATTCAGCGCGACTCCGCATTCTCCGGGGCCTGTTTCCGCACGGCGCAGATTATTCGCTGCGACGATACGGAAACCGACGATCGGGTAAATCTCTCCGCATGCCGTAAGTTGGGAGCGCGCTCCATCGTAGCCGTACCCCTGTGCGGCCGCCGGCGCGTCATCGGATTACTGGAAGCGTTTTCAACCGGCCCTTTCGGCTTCAATGACAGCGACGTGGCCAGTCTGGAACTCCTCGCGGAACTGATCGTTGCAGCTCTAAAACCTGAGGACGAAGACCGCTTCGCCCAAGCCGCACAGGTTGCCGAAGAAAAATTGAGACCCGTGGTTGCGGCGGGCGACCCGCCATTCCCAGCACCTGCGCAGCCGGTAAGCGAGACAGGTAAGCGGCCGGAAGTTATTTCTGATCGTGAAGCCGAACCTTCGTCTGTTCCGGAGCCTGCCCCTGCCACCTCGCGTCATCCGGGGATCAGATTGGTATTGCTTCTGGTTCTGTTGGCGACGCTTCTCGGTGGAGGGTTGTGGTGGACGCTGAAACGTGCACCGCTCCAGCCGGTCACTGAAAGTTCCGCGGAGAGTTCTGCGAAACCTGGAGCGCCGCAGCAGCGCTCGGCAATCTCGCTGACTACAGGCAGTACGCAGCCAGACGCTTCCTCGTCGCCATTTCTCGCTCAGTCTCCATCAGCTCAGTCTTCATCTGGGACGAGTTCCGACACGCAGGCCAACTCAGGCGGTGATTCGGATCTTGCCACCGAGATGCAAGCTCCGGCTAGCCAAGAGGGAAAAACCGAGGCGGAATCTGCGAAGCCCACGCGAGTTACCGGAATCCGGCATTGGTCATCCGCAGACTCGAGCACGGTTGTGCTGGATCTTGAAGATCAGGTGCAATATGAGGCGCACCGTCTGGAAAATCCTGACCGCATTTATTTCGATCTGCACGATACTTCGTTGTCTCCTGAGCTGGAAGGCAAAACAATCGACATTGGAGATGCCCTGCTGGCGCGGATTCGGATCGCGCAGCCAATTTCCGGGTTGACGCGTCTGGTGCTGCAGACGAAAGGCAATTCGAATTATTCCGTCAGTCTTGAGCCCAATCCTTACCGGCTTGTAGTACAGGTCACGAAAATCGGCGCAACCCCGAAGTCGCAAATCAATCTATTCCCGGAAGCCCCGGGGAGTGAACAGAAGCAAGTAGCGATCGTAGTTCCTCCGCCGACGAAACAGGATTTGCAGTGGAGGGCGCGGGTGCCGAAGTTGCGCATTGTGGTGGATGCGGGGCACGGAGGATGGGACTTAGGAACCGTCGGCCGCCGTGGCTTGCTCGAAAAAGATCTCGTGCTTGAGATCGCGCAGCGGCTCGGCAAACTGCTCGAAAGCCGTCTGGGCGCGGCTGTAATTCTCACCCGCAATGACGACACCTACATACCGCTCGACGAACGCGCGAGCATGGCAAATCAGGCGCAGGCGGATCTGTTTGTCTCCGTGCATGCGAATTACAGCGATCTGCCTTCCGCTCGAGGCGTGGAAACCTATTACACCAATATGTTTTCGGCTCCCAATGCCAAAGATTTAGAGACCCGCGCCAATCCGGCGACCAAGGGAGTAACCACGCTGCCACTGACCGCCACCGAGCTATACGAAAAGATCGAGCAGTCGCGGCGGCTTGCGTTGAGCGTTCAGCGCTCGCTTTACGGCTCGCTGGCCGCGCAAAATCCGGGGTTGCGCGATCGTGGGGTGAAAGAAGCGTCCTATGTGGTGCTTACCGAAACCGCGATGCCGGGAATTCTGGCGGAAGTCTCTTTCGTCAGCAGTCCAACGGACGAGCAGAAGCTGCGCAGCGATGGCTATCGCGAGCAGATTGCTGAAGCACTCTACCGAGGGATCGCACGCTACGCAGCCAGTTCCCACGGAGTGAAAATGGCCAGTGCCGCAAAATAGCGGCGATCGCGTTTAGCAGAACATTTGCCGACCGTCGCTTCAGTGAGATGCGGGCGCGCCATACTTTTGAAACACTGATTCGCGCGAAATGATGCCCTCCAGGCTGCGCGAATCAGCGCGATTCACTACCGGCACCAGCGGATACACGTTTACATAGCGAAGCGCGGAATCAAGCGAAAGATCGGGATAAAGGCTAGGCAGAGGTTGCGCCGGCAGCACGGAAGCCAGCGTAAGCTCACCCTTGCCTTCGCGGAAAAGGCGCAGCAGTTGTTCCCGCGCGATCACGTTCCAGCCGCTGGGATGCATTCGGACAAGAAAAACCGAGTCGGTGGAATCCTGAACCCGGCGGGCACTGGCATCCACATAATCCTGCGCATTGAGAATCGTCTTGGGCGCGGGGAGCAGAGCATCTTCGACCCGCAGAATGGTCTCCTCGCGCTCTTCTTCGAGGGACGGCAATATGAGTCCATCTTGCCTGGTGAGCAGGTCGAAGATGGGGATCTCTTGCAGGCTGCGCGAGACCAGATATGAAGCGGTATTGGCAACGATGACGGGGACAATGATCTCGTAGTTGCCGCTGACCTCAAGAACCATGAATACCGAGGTCATGGGTACGCGCAAAAAGCCGGCGAACAGCACGCCCATGCCAACCAGCGCATAAGTGCCGGTCGAACTGGTGAAATGGGGAAGAAAGATGCGCTCAATGTCGCCGACTGCGCCGCCCAGCATGGCACCGACAAACAGCGCGGGAGCGAACATGCCGCCGGGAGTGCCGCTCACGAAGGAAAGCGTGGTAGCGACGATTTTAAGAACCGCGAGGAGCACAAGAAATTTCCAGACATACTGGCCATGCATGGCCTGATCCATGAAATCGTAACCCGCGCCCATGACTTGCGGAGCACCGAGAAAGGCGATGAGTCCGACCAGAAGTCCGGCGATCGCCGGCTGGAAATATTGCGTCCAGCGCGGCATGGCTTTTAATCGAGGCCGCAGGAAGGCGATGGATTTGGCGAATGCGACCGACGCAACTCCGCCGACCACGCCGAGTATAACGTAGGCAAGCAGTTCGCTCGGCCGCTTGAACGTGGTAACTGGAATGCGGAACAGCGGCTCACTACCGAGAAACGAGCGCACAACCACAACGCTGGCTACGGCCGCGAGAACAACAGAGCCCAGAATGCCGGCGCTCCAGCGTCCGATGACCTCTTCAATTACGAACAGAACTGCGGAGATCGGCGCGTTGAACGCGGCAGCCAAACCGGCAGCGGCGCCCACCGGGGCCATAAGCCGGAGTTTTTCCCGGGAAATGTCGAGTTGGCGCCCCAGCGCAGAGGCGATGCTGGCGCCGATTTGCAAAGAAGGATCTTCCGGGCCGAGCGATTGACCGGACCCGATGGCAATGGCCGAGCAAATGAACTTTCCTACAGCCGTACGGAAAGGAATGAAGCCATTGAAGATGTAAAGTGCGGACTTGGTCTGGTTGACTCCGCTGCCGCGAACACCGGGAAAGACGTGCAGCACCAAAGCGGCCACCACAAGCCCCGCAAGGCCCGGAACGGCAAATAATCTCCAACTATGGCTTTGGGGCAACGGCCCGAGCAACGCAAGATGAGTCCAGCCGATGGCAAGGCGAAAGCATACTACAGCCAGGCCGGAGAAAATTCCGATGAACACGGAAAGTATCAGAAAAAATACTTCTTCGTTGAATACGCCTTCCAGGGTGGAGAACAGGCGCTGCCGAATGTGCAGCCGTACCACTGGGGGTTCGACTGCGGATGCTGCAGTTTGTTTCACGATGGGAGGAGGGGTGCTCATTGCGTGCTGGCCTCGCGTTTTTCAGAAATCAAAAGCAGGGCGAGGTCGAGATCTTGCGGCTGCCCGCAGGTTGCGGCGGTCTGCTGCTCGATTTGAAAGACAACGTCCATAATCGCATCCGGAAGGTCAGTTTCTGTGGGTGATTCGAGGTTCTTGAGGTCGGGCTTCACGCTGCTCCAGCGTTGTTGCAGAGTTAAGAGCGGAGAGGGCGTGACAGGACCGGTCGGGTTCAGATTGACGCCGGTTTGCTGCGCACAGGCGGTGAGCCGGCTCTCGGCCTGAGCTAAATCGGCTGCAATCCGGCGGTTGCGTTCGGCATCGGAGATGTGGCTGTGAAACGGGTTGGAGTGCAGCACGAGATCGGTGGTTTCCAGCCGGCGTCGAGAGCTTTCATCGTGCGGATTCTCATTCACCGCACTCCGCAAGAAATGTTGCGCACGCGCATAATCTCCCGAACTGTAGGCTGCTTCTCCGGCGCCGGCCAAAGCCTCGGCGTTGTTGGGTTCGAAACGAAGAACGTATTCATACTGGGAAAGAGCTCCGGCATAATCTTGAGCCTGGGTAAAAAGTTGCGCCGCCTGCAGGTGCTGGTCAGGATCATGAGGTAAAGCTGCGGCGAGGGCGATCAACTCCGAATCGGCCTGAGCGCGGGCGTTTTTCTTCAGCAGATACTCGATTAACTCGACACGGACTCGATTCCGATTGGCGTCAGGATCGGAGTTCCAGGCGCCGTACATGGCATTGTGATAGTAACGAATTGCATCCTCGATGGAACCGCGGTGGGCCGCTACCCTTGCCAGCGCGAGGTTGACGGCGGCATCCTGCGGCGCGCGCTGCCAGAGAGCAACCAAGTAAGACTCGGCTTCGTCTAGATGAGTTGGTTCGTTGCTGTCGCGCAACGCCCGAGCCAGGCTCAATTGATATTGAGAATTGTCAGGATCGCAGGTCAGCGCCGCTCGAAAGGCTTCGATGGCATCGTCATAACGCGCAGCGGTTGCGTCGTCGAGGCCCTCCTTATAGAGTTTGCGTCCGCGGGCCTGCTGATTCAGGTTGTAGCGCTTGACCAGATGGCCGACAGCGGCGAATCCGCCGATGGCTCCGAGCGTCAGAATTAAAAGGATCACTGGTCCAGAACGAGAAACCAGTTTGGGAAGCTTCCACGACATGTCTCGTACCACGATATCATCTGATGGCCTCAAGATGCCCGGCTGTGGGCATAAAGTTGGCTAACAGCAGCCGCACTTCAGGGCGCACTTCAGGTAAGATGTTTCGTCCTTGGGTAAACGCGGCAAGGCCGTTTCAACATGAATCGCGAATATCACAAAGCGTACAGTCAGGAGCTGCACCGCGACATGGAAGCGCTGGTGTTTGGGCACGCGGGTACGCCGTTGTTGGTGTTTCCCACCTCGATGGGAAGGTTTTTTGAGTATGAAGACCGCGGCATGATCGGCGCTATGGCGCCGAAGATCGAGCGGGGAGAGTTGCAGATTTTTTGTCCGGACGCAGTCGATCTGGAAAGTTGGTACAACAAAAGCGTGCATCCCAAGGTTCGCGTGCTGCGGCATCTGCAATATGAGCGCTATATTCTGCATGAGTTTCTGCCGTTCATCCGCTGGAAGAATCAGACGCAACTTCTGGCGATGACGGGCTGCAGCTTCGGCGCCTACCACGCTGTAAATTTTGCGCTGAAACATCCGGATGTGGTCACGCACTGCGTGAGCATGAGCGGCGCGTTCGATATTCATCAGTTTCTCGACGGATATTACGACGATGATTGCTATTTCAATTGTCCTCAGGATTATCTGCCGAACCAGCATGACGACTGGTTCCTAAGCCGATACCGGCAGATGAAAATTGTGCTGGGCTCGGCGGATTGGGATATGTGCCTGGATCAGAATGTGAAATTGTCAGCGGTGTTGAACAGCAAAGCGGTGCCGCACTGGCTTGATGTTTATAAGAATAATTCGAAGCACGACTGGCCGCTATGGCTGAATATGGCGGGGAAGTATTTTTAGGGCTGTGGTTGGTCATCTGTCGGTTGGGCTATGGATCTGATTAACGAGGAACAGGTTTTACGATACGGCTTTCAACTAGAGGAAGATGCGTGATGCACTTAAGGGTCATGATCAGGCGTGAGTCAATGTGCTCCAAACTTGGCGGGAAGAGCTTCGCCAAGTTTCCGATCTGGCGGACTTGAGGGCGCATGCGGCCAGGACTGCCCGAGGCATGGGAGGCATGGAGTCTCTCGGCGAGATAGTGAGTATTGGAAATGACCCTGAAGAGCTGCGCCTGCTAGAAGAGTTGTACTCGACTTGCAAGGTCATTGTGTCCTTGTGAGCAGGGTCCAGGAAAGCAGTGTCCCTCGACTGCGTGATCACTTCCCTCAGGATGACAAGGGATAAAGAAGACAAGGGAGAATAAGCCGTGAAGAAAATCGGGATTTTATTTGGGATGGAAAATTCGTTCCCACCCGCGCTGGTGGAGAAGATCAACTCCAGGAAGGTCGACGGAGTTGAAGCGGAGTTCCTACAAATCGGCGGCGTCCGCATGGATGAACCGAAGAAGTACGACGTGATCATCGACCGCATTTCGCAGGATATTCAGTTTTATCGCGCTTATCTGAAAAACGCCGCGCTGCATGGGACGATCGTGGTGAACAATCCATTCTGGTGGACGGCCGATGACAAGTTTTTCAATTACGCGCTGGCGCATAAAATAGGCGTGGCGATCCCGCCGACTGTCATCCTCCCGCATAACAAGCATCCTGAGGGCACGACGGACCGCTCGATGCGGAACCTGATCTATCCGCTGAACTGGCAGGAAGTGTTCGATTATGTCGGCTTCCCTGCTTTCCTCAAACCTTATTCGGGCGGGGGATGGAAGCATGTTTATCACGTGCATTCGCCCGATGAATTTTTCCAGCATTACAATCAGACGGGTGACCTGTGCATGACGCTGCAGCACGGCGTGGTGTTCGAGGAGTATTACCGTTGCTACGTGGTGGGACAGGAAAAAGTGCACGTCATGAAGTACGATCCGCGATTGCCGCATCATGAGCGGTATGTGAAGGGGAATCCGCTGCCGTCTTCACCGAAATTGAAAGAGCGAATCGAGAAAGATGCTTTGACGCTTTGCCGCGTGTTGGGCTACGACTTGAACACAGTTGAGTTTGCAGTGGAAGGCGGAGTGCCGTATGCGATCGATTTCTTGAATCCGGCGCCGGATGCGGAGATCACGTCCGTGGGGCAAGAGAATTTCGACTGGATCGTGAATGCGGTTGCGGAGATGGCAGTCAAGATGGCGGTTACAGGCGAAGATCCTGCTCGGGAATTGCGCTGGGCGGGATTTCTTGCGGGCACACCGCCGAAAACCTCGCACAAGGGCGAACCGAAATGGGTCGCGGAGCGCAAGCGGGGGAAAGTGGCGAAGTAACAGAGGTTTGGCGTTGGCGTATCGGAGTCAAGGAATAATCGCCGAAGCCTGGCGGAACGCGTTCGAAGGCGTGTAAGGAAAAAGACGTCACGCAAAGGGGCCGTAGATAGTCTCGCCCGATTGAGTTCGTCCCTCATTTATACTGTTTGGGCCGGTGGTTCCCACCCTTGCGCAAAGAACGCGCAAGGATGGGTTACCCGGCCGTATTTCTTGGGTTCGAAATCGCGGGCGAGGGCGCCCGCGCCACACCGATGAAACCTACCTTCAGCATCGGGATCGAAGAGGAATATCAAACCATAGATCCGGAGAGCCGCGATCTGCGGTCGCATATTCATGCTGAGATTCTGGAAAAGGGAAAGCTGATATTGCAGGAACGCGTCAAGGCGGAAATGCACCAGTCGGTGGTCGAGGTGGGCACCGGGGTTTGCAAGAACATTAAGGAAGCTAAGGCGGAAGTGAAAATGCTCCGGCGGGACATTATCCGGCTGGCGCGCGAGAACGGCCTGAGCGTGGCTTCAGTGGCTACGCATCCTTTCGCGGATTGGCGGGTGCAGGAGATTTATCCTGATGACCGCTACAAGAACATCGTTGAGGACATGCAGTTGGTGGCGCGCGCAAATTTGATCTTTGGCCTGCATGTACACATCGGCATCGAAGACCGCGAAACCGCGATTCACATGATGAATCACGCGCGCTATTTCCTGCCTCACCTGCTGGCGCTCTCGACCAATTCGCCGTTCTGGCTGGGCATGGATACCGGATTAAAATCTTACCGTTGCAAGGTGTTCGACAAGTTTCCCCGCACCAATATTCCGGACTATTTCCCCAGCTGGGGCGAATACGAAAATTTCATTAAATTGCTGATCAAGACCAATTGCATCGATAACGCGAAGAAGATCTGGTGGGACATCCGACCACACCCATTTTTCAACACGCTCGAGTTCCGGGTGTGCGATGTTCCCATGCGCGCCGATGAGACGATCGCTCTGGCGGCGCTGATACAGGCGACCGTGGCGAAGCTGTACAAGCTGCATACAGCGAATCAGGGATTCCGCTTGTACCGCCGCGCCTTGATCATGGAAAATAAGTGGCGCGCTTCCCGCTACGGATTAGAGGGCAAGCTCATCGATTTCGGAAAACAGACGGAAGTTCCGGCGCGAGATTTGATCGGCGAGTATCTGGAGTTTGTGGATGATGTTGTGGATGAACTGGATTCGCGAGAGGAACTGGAGTACGTCCATACGATGCTTGAACGCGGGAGTGGGGCAGACCGGCAATTGCGGGTTCATCGAGAAACTGGAGATCTGAAGAAAGTTGTCGATTACATCGTTGAGGAGACAGAAGCGGGCTTGACGGAAAGCGATCCCGCTTCTTTATCGAAGGTAGGCTGAGCAGGCGAATGACGACTCCGACCGACGCATCAAATTTGCCCGCACTTTTGCGAACGCAACGCGGGTGGGGCGCGAGAAAGCCAATTTCCTTCGATCCTGAATACACACCTGGCGCGCGCAACGCGGTGAGGGTTTGCCTGCGGGTGCAGGTGGAAGAAAAAGTCTGCGTTATCACCGATGAGGTTACGCTGGAGATCGCTGCGGCGATCGTGAACGAACTGGACGAACTGGGTCCTCCCTACAACGTATGGGTGCTGGAGGACTGGGCAGAGCGTCCGCTGAAGGATTTGCCCGCCGAGATTCTCGCGGACTTGGAAACCAGCCAAGTTTCTATTTTTGCCGTGCAGGCGCAGAGAAACGAATTGCATTCGCGCATGCAGATGACCGATGTTGTGAACCGGCGAAAAATTCGCCACGCGCACATGGTTAACATCAACCGGCAGATCATGCTCGAAGGCATGCGCGCGGATTTCCAAAAAGTAGACCGGTTGAGCGCGAAAGTCGTTGCGATGGTCCGCAAAGCGCAGCAGGTGCGGGCGAAAACGGCTGCGGGAACAGATCTGACTGCCGATCTGAATCACAATTACCGCTGGCTGAAAACGAGCGGAATTATTACTCCCGAAAAGTGGGGAAACCTTCCCGGCGGAGAGATCTTTACCACCCCCGGAGAGGTGAACGGAACGTTCGTCATTGACGGCGTGGTCGGCGATTATCTGTGCACAAAATTTGGCAACCTGCAGGAGACGCCGCTTACGATCCAAATAAAGAATAATCGGCTTACCGAGGCGCATTCGGCCAACCGCGAACTCGAAGACGACTTCTGGAAATACACTCACACCGATGAGAACAGCGACCGCGTCGGGGAGTTTGCCATTGGCACCAACATTGAATTGAAAGACATCATCGGGCAGATTTTGCAGGACGAGAAATATCCTGGAGTGCACATCGCATTCGGCAATCCCTATGGAGCGCACACCGGCGCCGAATGGGACTCGTCCACTCACATCGACGTGGTTGGGCGGAAGTTCAACATCTGGGTCGATGACGAGCAGATCATGCAGGATGGGAAATTCCTGGTGGAAGCGTGAAGCGTATCGGGAGGTAGGATCCCTCGACTCCGTAAAATGCCCGTTACGGCGGGCATTTTTGCTGCGCTCAGGATGACAGGGTTAGAATTACCCTCTTGCATCTCAATCTTCCATCATTTCGTTTCGAGCGATGATCCCCTCACTTCGAGCGCAATTCAACGCGAATTTTACCTCTGAGAAATACTGGATATTTCTACGGACAATCGATGAAGCCTGCGGTGCGCACGTGCAGTTTCGGCTGTCTGAGACACCGTGCTTTTTTCCTAAATCTTTGCTCGATCGCATGGCGGACGATGGCCAGCAACTGATTCGGCAACTCGTGGAAAATCATAAATATCGCCGCGAATCGGATTCCTCGACTCCGGCGGAGTTCCGAGTCCCGAATGAATCTACCCACCCCATGTTTGTGCAAGTGGATTTTGGCTTGGTGCGTGATGCTGCGGGCGAGCTACAGCCGAAGCTGGTGGAACTGCAGGCCTTCCCTTCTCTGTATGCCTACCAGGCTGCGCTCGCGCAGAACTACGCAGATGTTTACGGCCTGAACGGATTCGAATCAGGCGACAAGCTGAGGTTTTTCCTGAGCGGACTTGATCACAGTTCTTACTCCGAGCTTCTGCGGCGAGCAGTGGTCGGGAATCGCGATCCGGAAAACGTGGTCCTGATGGAAATTCATCCCCAGCAACAGAAAACTCTGCCGGATTTTTTGCTCACAGAAAAAATGCTGGGAATCCGTACAGTAGACATCGTCGATATCGAGAAAGAAGGTTCCCGGCTTTACTACGGGCGCGCGGGCAAGCGCGTGCCGATTCATCGAATCTACAATCGCGCGATTGTCGACGAACTGCAGCGAGAAAACGTCACGCTCAATTTTGACTGGCGCGACGACCTTGATGTGGAGTGGGCGGGTCATCCGAACTGGTATTTTCGTATCAGCAAGTTTTCAATACCGTACCTGAAGCACGAATCTGTGCCGAAGACGTGGTTTGTCGATCAACTGGATGGAATTCCGGATGATTTGCAGAATTACGCGTTGAAACCTTTGTATTCGTTTGCCGGAGGGGGTGTCGTTATCGCGCCCAAAAAGGAAGATATTTTAGCAATTCCTGCGGAACAACTCAGAGATTACATCCTGCAGGAGCGCTTGCACTTCGAACCGATCATTGAGACTCCGTTTGGAAAAACAAGAGCGGAGGTGCGAGTGATGTACATCTGGCTCGACAAATTAGTGCCGGTTCTGACGATCATTCGAATGGGACGTGGTCTGATGATGGGCGTAGACCATAACAAGAACATGGAATGGGTGGGCGCATCGGCCGCTTTTTATGTGGATTAGAATCATGCGGCGTAAGCTGGCTGGAGGTTGGCTAGCCAATTCGTTTCACGATGGTGGTCTGCAGTTCGCGACCGTTAGGACGGCGCAGATAGAGTTTATCTCCGGCCAGCCGGACTGGCACCGGATCGCCGGGCTTCCATTCTCCGGGCGTATAGTCGGCGGCCGAGCCGGAATCGTACTCGCCTGTGTAAACTACTCCGCCAAGATTGACGACTACGGCACGGCGAGTGGAGCGGGTTCCCGAATCGCGCATGATCTCGGCCTCGGCCTGGCACCAGTTCTTGAGGTCAAGGCCTTCGGCGTTACCGCTGAGATGGTAGAGTTCGGTGGCGCGGCGGCGGATCGCTTCCAGCAATTGCGGCGGATAGCTTCGGGAGGTCGGATCCATTTGAAATGCCTCTGCCTTTTGTAATCGCTAGCTCATGGTAGGCTGCTGCACGCAGCTTGCAACCGGCATCCAAGCGATAGGTTACACAAAAGGACAGGGTGATTATCAGTTTGGGAACGAAGATGTGAACGAATGTTAATCGTTCATTTGTTAATCAATCACTTGCATCAAACCGAAAGCCGATGTTCGCGCGCGCCACGGTTGACCGGAACTGCGGACGAGCCTAACATTACCGCCGTCGGGAGCTTCGCTTACTCATGATAGGCCAGACCGTGTCGCATTACCGTATCCTGGGCAAATTGGGCGGCGGCGGCATGGGCGTTGTGTATGAGGCCGAAGACCTGAAGCTGGGTCGGCATGTTGCCCTCAAGTTTATTCCCGAAAATCTTGCCGGCGATCCCAAGTCGCTGGAGCGCTTCGAGCGCGAGGCCAGAGCGGCTTCCCTACTCAACCATCCGAACATCTGCATCATTCACGCCATCGAAGACAATAACGGGCATCCCTTCATCGTGATGGAAAAGCTCGACGGGGAAAGCCTGAAGCAAACTGCAAAGCCCGTGCCAACCGACAAGCTGCTCGATATCAGTATTCAGGTGGCGGATGCTCTGGCCGCATCGCACGCCAAGGGGATCGTGCATCGCGACATCAAGCCGGCAAACATTTTTCTGACTCCCACCGGGCAAGTGAAGGTGCTCGATTTCGGGCTGGCCAAACTGGTGCACAATGTCGGCACCGACAGCGATAGCGCGATCGCTGAAGATTCATTGACTGCGATCGGGGTGATCCCAGGAACCGCGGTTTACATGTCTCCCGAACAGGCGCGCAGCGAAGAAATCGATTTCCGCAGCGATCTGTTTTCGTTTGGTGTGGTGATGTATGAGATGTCGACCGGCAAGAAGCCGTTTTCGGGCAAGAACTCGCTGATGACTCTCGATGCCGTGCTGCACACCAAGCCGGTCCCGCCCGCCGAAGTGAATCCCGCGGTCCCGGTCGAACTCGAGGGCATCATCGGCAAGGCGATGGAGAAAGACCGCGCGGAGCGCTACCAGAGCGCCACGCAGATGAAGGCCGATCTGCAGCAGCTGAAGCGCGAGACCGAATCCGGCCAGGTTAGAAGCGGGCTGCACAGCGTGAGGCTCCGGGTTGCAAGCAAAACCTTCGGCCGGACCACGGATAATCGTTGGCTTTTCTGGCTGCTGGGCGGCACCGCAGCCTTGCTATTCACCGTGGTCGCCGCCGTGGCGGCATATTGGATCAAGCACCGGTCCATGACCAATGCGGAGCTGCAGCACGCCATCGCAGTTTTACCGCTGCAAAACCTGAACGGCGATTACTCCGTCGACTACTTGCGCTTCGCCCTGGCTGATGAACTCACCAGCGTGCTCTCGTATTCGCGTTCCCTCGATGTCCGGCCATCGGCGGCGACTCGCCAATACGTAGAGCCGGATTTGGATGTGCGAAAGGCCGGACAGCAACTGCATGTCGGCCGGCTGCTCACCGGCAATTTTTTGCGCCAGGGAGATAACCTCACCGTGACGCTCGAAGCGATTGCCGTGCCCAATGACCGGCTGCTCTGGCAGACCACTGTGACTGCTCCGGTGAATGATTTGATTTCCTTGCAGAATCAGTTGACCACCCAGGTCCAGCACGGACTGATGCCCATCCTGGGAGCCGGGAGTGCATACAATACCGCATCCCAGCCGAAGAACCAGGAGGCATACGATCTCTACCTGCACAGCCTGGCATTACCGCATGATCCTGGGCCGAATAAGGATGCCATCGCGGTTCTCGAACACGTCGTAGCCAGCGATCCGGGCTACGCTCCGGCATGGCAGGCGCTGGGCAAACGCTATTATTTGGACTCGGATTACGGCGGCGGCGGAGAAGCCATGTTCCAGAAGTCGAACGCAGCTTATGAGAAGGCGCTCGCGCTCGACCCGAACCTGGTGGTTGCCGCCAGTGACTTGATTACGAATCGCGTGGAGCGCGGTGAACTCGGCCGGGCCTATCAGGCAGCTACAGATCTGCTGCGCCGGCGGCCGGATAGCGCCGACGCGCACTTTGCGTTCAGCTATGTGCTCCGCTACGCGGGAATGCAGGAAAAGGCTGCGCAGGAGTGCGACACGGCGATCACGCTCGATCCCGGCAACTTCAACTTCCGCTCCTGCGCATGGGCGTTCCTTGAACTGGGCCAGGCGGACCGCGCCATGGATTTCGTTCGTCTGGATGCGGGTTCGGAGTGGGCCGAGTGGGTCACACCTTATGCGTACCTGGCCAAAGGAAATACGGCTCAAGCCCGCATCGCCGCCAGAGAAACGCCGAAAGCGCCTTACTACCACCGCGATCTGATGGTGGCTTGTACGGAATCGCCGCGGCCTGCCGATCTGGGCAAAATTGTTCAGGACGCGGAGGCCTCAGTGATGACGGTGCCCGACCCCGAAGCGTGGTACCACGTGGGGGCCCTGATGGCATATTGCGGTCAGACAGACTCAGCTATGCGTTTGCTGAAAGCGGCGGTGCAACAGAATTATTGCGCATATTCAGCTTTGTTAGATGATCCACTGCTGAAAGATCTGCGCAAAGACCCGGCATTCGACCAGGTGCTGACCGCGGGCAGTGAGTGCCAGAGTGCACTTAAGTGATGATCGAACAATAGTAAGGTCGCGTTTTATAGGTTGTAGGCGACCGCTTCACCGATCTGAATTGCTCGCGCGAAAGGAAAGAATTTGCGTCAAAGAGGCCTCTGGCCCCATCCTTGTAGAGTGACCCACTTCCGATGCAATGATCTGCTTCGCCGCAGGCTGCGGCTCATTGAGGCTTCTCTTAAACATTCAGTCTTCCAACCAGTCTTTGCACTTCTTTTAACAGGGGGCGTTGTCCTGGCCGGCGCATTGCCCGGCCAGGGCCGAGAGGATTCGGCATCCGTAAGCAACGCAGCGCCCGCTTCAACTTCCCTGCGAGATGTAACAACTTTTCCTCAGGTGCCTTATCAGGGCTCTCCACCTGAAATTGCTCAAGACGAAGGCATGGTCGGATTGCGGCTCATGCTGAAGCGGCTTGGCACCACAGCGCAATTGATGCAGACGGTCGCGCATCCTGACGATGAAGACGGTGGCATGTTGACTCTGGAATCGCGGGGGCGTGGAGCAAGCGTGCTGCTGCTGACGCTGAACCGCGGCGAAGGAGGTCAGAATAAGATCGGCAGTAATCTCACCGACGTACTGGGTGTGCTGCGCACGCTGGAGCTGCTGGCCGCAGACGAGTATTACGGAGTGCAGGAGCGCTTTACGCGCGTCGCCGATTTCGGCTTTTCGAAAAGCGCTGAGGAGACGTTTGCGAAGTGGGGCGGCCACGATATCGCGCTCGGAGATATGGTGCGCGTGATTCGAACTTTCCGTCCAGATGTGCTGGTGGCGCGGTTTTCCGGTACGCCGCGCGATGGGCATGGCCATCATCAGGCTTCCAGCATTCTGACGCAAGAAGCGTTTCGAGCGGCGGCCGATCCCAAGCGCTTTCCGGATCAAATCGCCCAAGGCCTTCAGCCGTGGCAAGCGAAAAAACTTTATATCGGCAATGTGTGCGGATTTGGCGCGATGGTGTGTCCTGATGCGAATTGGACGCTGAAGTTAAATACCGGCGAATACAACGCCGACTTGGGCATGTCTTACGCTCAGTTCGCAATGGAGGGCCTGCACCGTCAGCTTTCGCAGGGCTCGGCCAATTGGAGCGTGGAACCGGGCGACCGCTTCACGTTTTATAAGCTGGTCGATTCCATCGAGCCGGCAAAGCTGGACAAAAACGGGCACGAAAAAGACTTTTTTGAAGGCATTGATACGACGCTTCCCGGCCTCGCGATGCGATTGGGCGCGGACCAGTCAAGGGTACCGCGTTTGCGGCAACAATTAGCTGAGATCGCAAGCAAAGTCGCTCAAGCCAGCGAGAGCGCGAAAGGAAACGGTCCCTCGACTACGATCACGCCTTTGCTGGAAATTCTATCCGCTCTGAATCGCGTGGATGATGAGGTTGCAAAGAGTTCGTTGAACGGGAGCGCCAAATCGGATCTGCTGGCACGCCTGGAAGAAAAACGCGGGCATGCTGAGCAGGCGCTCAACTTGGCGCTGAACGTGAATCTGTCGGCAATCGTGATACCGCGATCCGATCAGAAGACCGTGGTTCAAAAAGAGCCGGAAGCGCTGACGATGGTTTCTCCCGAAGAGGAGTTCCTCGTTTCTGTCACCCTGCACAATGGGTCGAAACAAAGCCTCAAGCTTGATTCGCTTAAGCTCGAAGTTCCGCCGGGCTGGGGAACGCTTTCGGATAAGACGAGACCAGTCGCAATCAAACCCGGCGAGAAGGTAGATGCTGTCTTTCGCCTGAAGGTGCCGGGGGGCGCATCGTACACACGCCCGTACTGGCATCGCGATAATCCCTATACCGATAGTCTGAATCACGTCGATAACGAGAAATATGCGACGCTGCCGTTTCCGCCTCCAGCGCTGCGGGCGCGGGTGGAATATTCGGTTGTCCATGCGAAGAGTGCGCGAGGCGAAAGTGAAGTGAAGAATGCCATTCAGGCTACCGTCGTAACGCCTTTCATCGACGACTCGGGCAAAGAAAGCGCGCGTCCGCTGGCGGTTGTGCCTGCTTTCTCCGTCGCCCTGGAGCCTGGGACGCAGGTCATTTCGACCCATAACGGCTCGAGTTCAACCGTTACCGTGGGCGTAACCAGCAATCTGAATCGCGATTCGCACGGAGTGCTGCGGCTGGAATTGCCGGATGGCTGGCGCGCCGAGCCGTCGCAAGTTGCGGTCGAGCTTAAGACCCGTGGTGAGAAACAGGATTTTCACTTCACTGTATTTCCCTCGGCGTTGCAGCAGGAGAGAGCCAAGCTGCGCTCAACTTTGGCCGTCGGCGGTGAGAGCTTCAGCGAGGAATATTCGCTCGTCACTCGTGAAGATCTGGGCAGTTTTTACTATTACCAGCCCGCGAGGCAGCGGGTGAGCATTGTCGATGTGCGAGTGCCGCACGATTTGAGAATCGGCTACATCATGGGCGCCGGCGACAATATTCCTACAGTGCTGCAGCAGATCGGGATGCACGTCACTTTAATCCCTCCAGAAAAACTCGCTGCCGTGGATCTCAGTCAGTACCAGACGATCGTGCTCGGTATCCGCGGCTATGACACGCAGAAAGATGTGGCTGCGAACAACCAGCGCCTGCTCGATTTTGTCTCTGCCGGAGGAACGCTGCTCGTGCAATACAACACGGGCGTGGGCGATTTTAACAGCGGTCGCTTTACTCCTTACTCGGCAGAGCTCAGCCGCGAGCGGGTTACCGTGGAAGAAGCTCCGGTTGAACTGCTCGCGCCTAATAATTCCGCTTTTCACTATCCAAACGAGATCACCCAAAAGGATTTCGACGGCTGGGTGCAGGAGCGCGGACTTTATTTCATGGACAAATGGGATGAGCATTTCACGCCACTGCTCGCCACGCACGATCCCGGAGAAAGTGAACAGAAAGGCGGTCTGCTGGAGGCGCATTACGGCAAGGGAATTTACATCTATACGGGATATGCGTTCTTCCGCCAACTGCCGGCGGGCGTGCCGGGCGCCGTGCGTCTATACGTAAACCTGTTGAGCGCGGGACACGAAAAGCAGTAGCCAGTTGCCAGTGGCGGTTGCGGTAAGCCGAATGCCAGTTGGCGCCGGCTCTGACTTTTCATGGAAGCTCCAATCAAACTGGACTCAGAATCTCGAACGCTGATTCGCGGCATGGGCCTCGCCAGTGCCACGGCGCTGAACATGAACGACATGATCGGCGTGGGCCCGTTCATCACCATGCCGCTGGTCGTCGCTGCGATGGGTGGTCCACAGGCGCTGCTGGGCTGGGTGGCGGGAGCGCTGCTCGCGGTTTGTGACGGCCTAGTTTCTGCCGAGTTAGGCGCTGCGCTGCCGCACTCAGGCGGACCCTACCGTTACTTGCGTGAAATCTACGGACCGCAAAAGTGGGGACGTTTACTTTCCTTTCTTTTCATCTGGCAGCTTTCCTTCAGCGCCCCGCTCTCAATTGCTACCGGCTGCATTGGCCTTGCCGGCTACGCCGCGTATTACTGGCCGGGTCTTGAGACCGTCTACGCCGCGCACACAGCGGCTTTGCACATACCGTGGGCAGGTCCTCTGCAGGTAAGCTGGATCGTCACTCCTGGAACGGCAGTGGCGGTGGTCATCTGCTTCTTCACGATCCTGCTGCTTTATCGGCGGATTACGGTCATTGGAAGACTCTCCAACATTTTGTGGCTTGGGGTAATGGGAACGATCGGCTGGATCATCTTTGCCGGCCTGACGCACTTTAATGCGGCACAGGCGTTTGATTTTCCTCCCGGCGCATTTACGTTATCGCGCGGTTTTTTCATCGGGCTCGGCGGCGCGATGCTGGTCTCAACTTATGATTACTGGGGTTATTACAACGTTTGTTATCTCGGGGACGAAATAAAGGATCCCACGCGGAACATTCCGCGGGCGCTTCTGCTTTCTATTTTCCTGGTCGCCTGTCTATACCTGATGATGAATGTCTGCATTCTCGCGGTGGTGCCTTGGCGCGAGATGTTACGGGCCGGCCAGAACAACAGCGGCTTGTATGTTGTCTCGTTGTTCATGCAACAGATCTATGGCGCATGGGCGGCGCGGACGGTAACCGCCCTGATCATCGTGGCTGCATTTGCCTCGGTATTTTCGTTGATGCTCGGTTACTCGCGGGTTCCGTATGCCGCCGCGCTCGACGGCAACTATTTCAAAGCGTTTGCAAAAGTGCATCCGGTCTACCGGTTCCCACACATTTCATTGCTGGCGCTGGGAGTGGTGG
Source organism: uncultured Acidobacteriaceae bacterium (assembly GCA_963784095.1). Classification (GTDB taxonomy): domain Bacteria; phylum Acidobacteriota; class Terriglobia; order Terriglobales; family Acidobacteriaceae; genus Sulfotelmatobacter. The sequence continues at coordinate 43,891 of CAWAQC010000006.1, read as the reverse complement.
CGGCGGCTTTCTGTTTTCTGCGGTTGCAAGACGCGATCGCGGCGCTGGTTGTGATTCGGCTGATTCTGCAATTCCTGGTGCAGGCGATTGGATTGATCGTCTTTCGCATCAGGCAACCTGACGTGCCGCGTCCTTTCAAGATGTGGCTTTATCCCGTGCCTGCATTGGTGGCGATTGCCGGATTTTTGTTTATTCTGTTCAATCGCCGGAATTGGGAGAAGGAAATTCGCTATGCGGCGGTAATCTTGCTGGCGGGGCTCGCGATCTATATGATTCGCTCCTGGCGAGGCCGGGAGTGGCCATTCGCATGGAGAAGGTTGCGCCAGGATGTCGCAGTCGAATAAGCATTTTGTTTTGTTGTCGAAAATGGGAGAGATGATGAAGACAAAAGTCAGCGGTCTTACATTCTATTTGCTGCTTCTCGTAGTAGCCTTAGCTGCGCAGAACAAAATGAAAGACGAACATCGGACGGTCACTGAGATTCTTGACCATACCGTCTTAAATCTCGAGCACGAATTTGTTCCCGCAGCCGAGGCTATGCCGGAAGATAAGTACGGATTCGCACCGACGAATGGCGAATTCAAAGGCGTGCGTACCTTTGCCCAGCAAATAAAGCACGTGGCTGCCGTCAACTACGAGTTGGGCGCAGCGATAATGGAGGAAAAGCCTCCGGTGGACATTGGCGATGAATCCGGGCCGGCTTCGCTCACCAGCAAAGCAGAAATTCTGAAGTACCTCAACGACTCTTTTGCTTACGTTCGCAAGGCCGTGCAAACCATTAACGACAAAAACCTGGAGCGGACGGTGAAGAGTCCGTTCGGCGAGAGCAGGGTCTCGCGTCTCGGCCTGGCAACGGAAGTGGCCGCGCATGGCTTCGACCACTATGGACAGATGGTCGAGTATTTGCGCATGAACGGCATCATTCCGCCGGCCAGCCGATAACCTCTCGAAAAAGATTTCGAATCAGCCTCGTCCACCGCGCCTTGCGATGGAGGTGGGAAGCAATTCGGCGCGGAGTCCGCTACGCCTGAGGTACGAGGCGATGAGTTGTTGCGTTTTCTGCGCAGAGACGAGAGGATCGAGAAACACGATTACCGACGGGCCCGCACCGCTGAGCGCCACGCCTAAAATACCGCGCTTGCCGGTTAGTTCCTGAAGGCACGGCAGCAGCGGGCAAAGAAAAGCGCGATAAGGCTGATGGATTCTGTCCTCAAGCGCAGCACCGAGCAGATCGTGACGGCCTTGCATGAAGGCCGCTAGCAGAAGCATCGAATTCTGAATGTTGCTCACAGCGTCCGCTCGCGAATAATGCGCCGGAAGCACGCGGCGAGCTTCCTCGGTCGACAATGCCTGCTCGGGAATCACTAGCAGCAACGGCCATTTCCCTTTCGGCCGGATGAACACTACCTGAGCCTCAGCTTCGGCGCGCATTCGCGCCACGGTTAGGCCGCCCATCCAGCATGCGGATGCATTATCGGGATGATGTTCGCGGCGCGCCGCTTCGCCGATAATTTGCGCATCGCTCCAGCGCAGATTTCCAAAATGGTTAGCCAGGGAAATCCCCGCCAGCCGAGCTGCGGCAGAAGAACCGCAACCCTTGCCGATGGGAATATCGTTTCGAATGCGCATGTCGAGCGGAATGACCTGTTTGCCATTGCTTTCGAGAATCTCGCGGTAAGTCTTAAGAATTAGATGCTGCTCGCTTATCGCGCCGCAGATTTCTTGGTCGCGTCCGCTTGCATTGATCGAGAATGCGTCTGCGCGGCTGGCGTGGATCTTGATGTACAGATTCAAGGCAAGCGCAGCCGCATCGAAGGCCGGCCCCAGATTGGCCGAGGTCGCCGGCAGTGATAGGTGCAGCGAATCTCTTCGGGAATCGCCTGCCTTGCCCTGGTGCCGACGCTGACGCTTCTTGCTCTGACCCTTACGCATTCGAGTGCTTCGGATTGGATTTCTCCGCCTGCTGCAGAGCTTTGATCACAGCTTCCAGGTTCGCATCGAGAACCAGAGGAGGATGCCGAAAGGAGTCGATCTCTTTCTTATCAGCCTCATTGGCTTGGCCCGGAATCTCGCGGTGATGAAACTCGATCGTATAGTCGGGATCTTTGAGTAAATTGCCGGTGATAATCAGAACTACGGTTTGCTCGGGCGTTATGAAACCTTGCCGCAACAGCTTCTTCAATCCTGCGAGGGTTACGGCAGATGCAGGCTCGCAGCCAATTCCTTCCGCTCCAATCTCAGCCTTGGCCAGAGCAATCTCCGCCTCGCTTACTTCTTCGCAGGCTCCGCCGGTAGCCTGAAGAACATTGACAGCTTTTTGCCAGGAAGCGGGATTGCCGATGCGGATGGCCGTGGCTCGCGTTTCAGCTTGCACGCTGACAAGGCGCTTGCCGTCAGCCTCGCGCAAAGTGCGAACCAGAGCGTTGGCGCCGGCGGCCTGAATTATGGAGAGCTTTGGCAGGCGGGAAATCAGGCCGACATTAAGCATTTCCAGCAAGGCTTTGCCGATGGCGGAACCGTTTCCCAGGTTTCCACCGGGTACGATGATGTGGTCCGGCGCTTCCCAATTCAACTGCTCCAACAATTCGAGGGCGACGGTTTTTTGTCCTTCGATGCGGAACGGATTGATCGAATTCAATTGATAAACCGGCGCGCGCTTTACCAACTCCTGAAGCAGGCGAAGACAGCCATCGAAGTCGGTGCCTAGCTGGCAGGTGAGCGCGCCGTAATCGAGCGCCTGCGAAAGCTTGCTCCACGAAATTTGGCCTTCCGGCACCAGAACCAGGCTGCGCATTCCCGCGCGCGCTGCGTAAGCCGCCATCGACGCAGAAGTGTTGCCAGTGGAGGCGCAGGCGACCCAATCGTATCCAGATTGTCGCGCAAATGTTGCGGCAACTGTCATGCCCGTGTCTTTGAATGATCCGGTGGGATTCATCCCCTGATGCTTGGCATAAAGCCGGCTTACGCCGGTGGAGTGGGAACTTCGCGGCAATTCGTAGAGCGGCGTGTTTCCTTCGCGGAGTGAAACAATTTGTTCTTCCGACGCAGGCGCAGGCAGGAATTCTCGAAATCGCCAGACCCCACTGAGATCGACGGGCCAATTCAGTAATCGCCGCTCCCGCCAGAGCGATTTCAGGGATTCAGGATTCGGATGTGCGGTTTGCCAGGCTGGATCGGTAATCTCGAGCAGATTGCCGCAGTTGGAACAGCGAAAATCGTTGGAGGGCGATCGCGTGAGCGATCCGCATCCAATGCACACGAAACTGTAGGTAGCCGGACGAGAGCCTGGAGCTGAATCTTTTTCAGACATGGCCGAAGAAGGCATGAACTCAGGCTACTTCTCGCCACGCAGATATTGATCGGTTCGGTTGATCCAATCCGCGCGCGGAGGGTTGAAGACGTCAAGGTCGACCGTGTCTTCGAGCGCCTCGGCTTTATGCGGCATGTTCGCAGGAATGCAGAGCACCTCACCCGCGTGAACTTCGATTTCCTTGCCATCGATCCAGAACTTCAGCGTACCGTCCAAGATGTACGTGAGTTGTTCGTTGTGATGGCTGTGCTCGGGCACGATGCAGCCTTTTTTCAGCAACACGCGCGCCAGCATAATCTCCTGGCCGACCACGAACTGGCGCTGCAGCAACGGATTCAAGCTCTCGAGTGGAACCGTATGCCAGGGAGTGTATTGCAGTTGCACCTTGGCCGCGTGCTTGATTACGGCACGTTGAGCCCGCGAGCGGGACCTCGTGGTTTTCGCTTTGGGAGAAGAAATCTTCTTTTTCAACGTTTTGGTCTTTGCCATTGCATCTTTCCTGTTTAGAGCGCTGCGCGGCGCTTATTCTCTCTACAAGCTGGAACTCCTTATTTCAAATCATCGTCTCAGATCGTCATCTCAGATTATTGATTTCAGATCAGTGATTCAGATCAGTGCACTCTGCCCTCGTACAGCTTAACAGCGGTGTCATGAAGATAAGCGTGGGCCAGTTCAAGAGCTCGCGCTTCGGTAATTTCATTTTCCGAAATCATCTCGGCCAGCGCCGCAGCCAGTGCCATGCGGGCCGACTGCGCTCCCAGCCAGTAACTTTCTTCTGCACCCAGAACGTCATTGTAAGGGAAGGCGTCCGTGCCGAACGTGATTTTATCCGGGAAAGTTTCCAGCCACATCTTCAGGGTGTCTTTAAAGGCGGACGGATATTGCACAAGTTCATCCAACGAGGAATCAAGATAAACATTCTTCATCGAGGTAAGCCAAATGGCCTCGCGTTCAAGCGGATATCCCCCATGGAGCATGACGAAGGTGGTGCCGCGATAGCGGGGATCACGCAGCACGCTTTCAAAATTCATAATGTTGCTCTGCGAAATACTAAAGTAATCGCCGATGCAGGCTGCGGAATGAATATGCACGGTAAGATGCAGCCGGCCACCTTGCAAAATGAGATAACGAAAAATGTAATCCTGAAAAGTCAGGTACTCGTTCTCTGTGGGAATGCCTCCGGACACATATCGATCATAAATATCTTCTGCCTGATCGCGCCGTGGATCGGAAAAGGTAGTCGGACGGAAGTACGCCACTTCGAACTTGATGGCGATGCCACCCTTTTGTTTATTGTCTTGGAGAGTCCGGTCGATAAAGGCCAAATAGTCGTCGAATCGGGCCGGTAACTTACTCACATTTTCCTGTTGCATCCAGCGGTGCAGCATCTTCTCCTGCAGAGGAATGTAAACCTCTTCATCGGGGTTGCGTCCCGCTTCACGCTGGTTATTGAACGGCCACATAAACGAATCGACGAAAAACACCCACACAAACCGCTTGGGATCGAGATAGTCCGCCATCATGGCGCGGTTCGCGGCCGAGCTTTCCGTATTGATTTTGTCCAGGATCAGATCAAAATATGCCGGGCCAGGATATTGCTTTTTCAGTTCAGCCTTTTTGGCGACCAGCCATTTTGCATGTTCGGGCGAAAGATCGGAGTAGGGATAGTCGAACAACGCTTTGGCGGCGGCGATCAGTTCGGGATTGTCAGCGCGCGTACGCACAGCCTCGCTAAAATCGGGCGGCGCAGCCATGGCATCGACGTCAGGATCGTCAGCGAACCCCGGATGCGCATGGTGATCGAATGCGGGGATCTTTTCGATCTGCGGCAACAGCCGTTGATAAATCTGCTGGAGATCGTTACCCGGAAAAGGACGCGCCTGCGCGCCGGAAATGGATGCCAGGCTAATCAGAGTGCCCGCAATCATAAGAGATTTCTTCATTTGCATCCGTTCTTCACGTGCATCAGGCCGGCGAATTGATTACCTGTTGACCAAACTTCCCTGCCATGAACTAGAAACCTTCGCGATGCGCTCGGCCGCCTCGCGCAAATTCTCCAGCGACGAAGCGAAAGAGAAACGCACGAAATCCTTTCCGGACGGGCCAAAAGCGGCTCCGGGAATCGCGGCCACACCTGCCTCTTCCAGCAAGATCCTGCAGATTTCTTCCGCGCTCATGCCTGTGCCGAGAATATCGACCCAGGCATAAAACGCGCCGTCGGAAGCCTGACATCGGAATCCGGCGATGCCATTCAGATCGCGCACAAACTGTGCGCGGCGCCGGGAAAATTCAGCAACCATGCGCGGCGTATTTCCCTCGCGGTCTTTCAGTGCGTCAATGGCCGCGTATTGGGCGAATTCGGCAACGCAGGTGTAAGTGTTTATTGCCATCATAGCCAGTGCCGGCACCACTTCTAGCGGCGCAACCGTATAACCGAGTCGCCATCCGGTCATGGCAAAACTCTTGGAAAATCCATCAAGGATCAGCGTGCGCTCGTGCATTCCCGGATAGCGCAGCATGGAAAGGTATTCGCCCTCGTAGATGATTCGGGCGTAAATCTCGTCGGATAGAACCCACAAGTCGTGCTTCACGGCGAGTTCAGCCAATCCCTGCTGGACGCTGTCGGTATACACCGTTCCGGTGGGGTTGCCCGGGCTATTGAGAATCATCATGCGCGTGCGCGGCGTGATTTTGGCAGCGACTTCGGACACCTGCGGTTGAAAGTCGTGACGCGACGGTAGCTCGAACGGCACAGGAGCCGCGCCTAGACCGAGCGTAATCGAAGGGTAGCCAGGAAATCCTGGGTCGGGGTACAAAACTTCATCGCCCGGTTCGAGCAGCGACATCATGGCGAAAAATAGCCCAGCTTTGCAGCCCGGAGCAACGACGATGTTTGCCGCTGAGACATCGACGCTGCGGGTGCGCCGCAAGTACGCAGCAATTTCCTCGCGTAACGCCGGTACTCCAATCACGTCGCAGTAGCGATCTCTGCCTTCCGCGAGCGCTCTTACAACGGATTCGACGACCGACGGCCCAGGATGAAAATCGGGCTCGCCGAGCTCCAGATGAATAATCGAACGGCCCTGAGCTTCCAATTCTTTGGCGCGCGCGAAAACTGAGAGTGCGCCTTCGCCGCTCATAACCGACATTCGGGATGCTATGGATCGCATTCAGCCTCTGAAAACTTGTAAAAGTGAAAAACGTTACAGCCCTTTATACATGCCGCCATCCACCAAAACAGTTTGACCGGTGATGTAAGAAGCGCGTTCGGACGCCAGCCAGACAATCGTCTCGGCAACTTCGCGCGGGTCTCCGAGACGTTTTAATGGAGCATCGGCGGCCCAGCGGTCAAAGAATTCCTGTTCAGTTTTCCCAGAGGACGCCGCTCCTGCACGCGCGAGTTCCTTCAGTCGATCGGTCGCGGTAAAACCTGGACCAACATTGTTCACCAGAATGCCATCTTTGCCAAATTCATTCGCGAGACTTTTTACCAGTCCGACCACGGCTGCGCGCACCGCATTCGAAAGAACAAGATCGGCCACCGGCTGCTTGGTTGTGATCGAGGTCAGTGTAATAATGCGCCCCCACTTTTTTCGCTGCATGTGAGGAACCACTTCTCGCGCAAAGTAAACCGCGCTCAGAAAGTTAGCGTCCAGAGCATGTTGCCAATCTTCGAGGCTGGCGCTGAGAAAACCTTTCGCTGGTGGTCCGCCGGCATTCGTAACACAAATATCGACGCTGCCGAATTTCTCAGAAACGGCGGCCACGAACCGGCTCACTGCGCGAGGGTCGGTGACGTCGCAGGCAGCTGCAAACACTTCTGCGTTGTACTGTTTTCGAATCTGCTCTGCCGCGGCCTGCAGATTCTGCTGGTTACGCGCACACATCGCGACGCGGCAACCTTCGGCGGCAAACGCCTCGGCCGTGGCCCGGCCAATTCCCTGACTGGACGCCGCAATCAACGCAACACGGTCTTTTATGACGAGATTCATGAATCAGGCATTATAAACGGTGCTTACTGATTGGCCCGGAGTTCGCTTGCGAGAGCGCTGATTGGCAATTAATCTGGAATGCTTACCCGAACGCCAGAGGCTCCTATGAAACAGCGCGTCCATCACACGGAGACTAACGCCGTGCGCGGCGCAAGCGACCTGGAAAAGCACAACGGTCCGCTCGCGACGCCGATTTATCAGACTTCAACCTTTGAGGTCACGGATAACGAAGAACAACTGCGCGCAACCCATACCGATCACTTTTACACGCGCTACGGCAACCCGACCAATACGGTTGCTGAAAAGACGATGGCTGCATTGGAAGGCATGGAAGCCGCGCTGACGTTTGCCTCCGGCATGGGCGCGATCACGACGACGATTATGGCGCTGCTCAAGAGCGGCGATCATGTCGTTGCGCAGCGTGACATCTACGGCGGCGCGAACAAGTTCTTTTCCCAGTGGCTGCCGAAGATGGGCATCGAGACCACGTTCGTCGATACGACGGACTATGAGCAACACAAGCGGGCGCTGCGGGCAAATACAAAGCTGCTTTATCTGGAATCTCCGACCAATCCTATGTTGCGCATTGTCGATTTCCAGCGCGTCGCAGCCTTTGCAAAAAAGCATCGGTTGCTGAATATGGTCGATGCGACCTTTGGAACGCCCATCAATCAGCACCCGGCACAATATGGCATCGATCTGGTAATGCACTCGGGAACGAAGTATCTCGCCGGGCACTCTGACCTGATTTGCGGCGTGGTTTGCGGCAGGCACGAACTGCTCGAAACAATTTGGTCGACGCGCACGATGCTGGGCAATTGCATGGATCCGCATGCTTCCTGGATGCTTATTCGCGGCCTGAAAACGCTGTCAGTCCGAGTTGCACGGCAGAATGAAAATGCACAACGAGTCGCCGAATTTTTGTCAAAGCACGCCAAGGTGCGCAGCGTGAACTATCCGTTCTTAAAAAGCCATCCGCAATATGATTTGGCGCGGCGGCAGATGAGCGGCGGCGGCGGCATGGTCAGCTTTGAGGTGGAAGGCACGGGCGAAGATGCACGCCGCGTCAGCGAAGCGATGCGGCTGTTTACCCTGGCTCCGAGTTTGGGGAGCGTTGAATCGGTGGTGTCGATTCCGGTCTTGACTTCGCATGCCATGGTCCCGGTCGAAGAACGCGCGAAGATGGGCGTGACTGAGCAATTGATCCGGCTGTCGGTGGGAATCGAAAACGCCGACGACCTGATCGCCGATCTGGAACACGCGCTGGAAGCGGTTGCGGCACCGCATAGAGTGCCGGTGGGATAGGCGCGCTGCCGGCTTCCCCGTCAACGCTCCGCGCTTCAGATCAACTAGAGTCTGCCAAACAAAAATCCCGGCCATTCCGGCCGGGATTTCTCTTAAAGATCAAATCAGAAGGTAAATCTTGCCCCAAACTGAAACTGGCGCGGGGTATTGACCGTGTTGGTGATCAATCCGAACGGTAGACTCTGCTGCACGGCCCCGACGATGCTTGGCACATTTGGGTATCCGTACTGCGCCGTGTTGGTGGTGTTATAGGCAGAGACATCGAAGCGGAGCTCTTTCGCTTCGCCAAATTTGAACGCCTTGTAAATAGAGAGGTCCAGGTCTCGTGCGCCCCTGGTGCGAACGTTATCCAAATAGGCAGGTGCAGTTCCCGGAATAAAGGGGTTGAAGTTATTGAAGTTGCCGGTTGCTTCCGTGCCTGGTACCGGGAAGCAGCTGTCGGTAAACCACACCGCCACGGTATGCGGAGCGCCTTTGGCCGGATTGCAGGTCATGTCGGCTCGCTGGTTAGGAAGGTACGCGATGGGCACTCCCGAAAGTGGCGATGCGATGGGAACGCCGGTGCTCAGGTAGCCGATCGCATTTACCGTCCAGCCTCCAGCTATGGCATCGGCGACGCCGTTCAGATTGACGGGCATGCCTTTGCCAATCGGCAGGTCGTAGGAAACCTGGCCGGTGAACTGATACTTAACATCCTGGGGACTGATCGAGTGCTCGTATTGCAAGTCTCTCCAATCCTGGGCAGCGCCTGCGTGAGTACCCACAAAGCCCAGAGGAGGATTTCCGTCATCGGTCATGATCTTTCCCCAGGTGAAGGTGGCGAGCGTGGTGAAGTGACTGGTGAGTCTCTTTTGCACTTTGGTCTGCAAAGAGCTGTATTCAGAGTCGCCTGCGGGGTAGCCATTCACATTGACCCCGTTCCCGGGGCCGTAGCTGCCGTCGCCGAACTGCGGAAACGGGTTGAGAGCTGCCCACAAAGGAACGGTAGCGGCGCCATAGTTGGCATTTGTGGAGGGCAGGGTCGGTGCCCATTTATTGGGCACATAAACGCAACTGGGTTGCGAAGTATCGACGCACAGCGAGTAGTTGTATTTCTCAATCGTGGCTACGCTGAGAGTGTTCAGGTCGACGGCGCTAAAAGGCAGGAAAAGACCGCGGCTCCCGACATAGCCGGCCGTCACCACGATTTGATGAGGCAACTCGTATTCGAGGGCGAAATTAAAGTTATACACAGTCGGCTCACGCTGGGACCGCAAGACCGTGGACAAGGCAATGCCGAGATTATTGGCTAAGCCCGGCGGAGGAGTCGTGAACGTGGGGACAACTCCGGTGGGAAACGGATTGCTTAACGAATAGGAACCGGTGAACACGTCAACTGCGCTCCCGGTATTCGCATTACACGAGGTGCCGTTGAAGACGGTGTTGCCGTCTGAGTTATAGCAGGTACCATTCCACAACGTTGAAGAAGAAAAGCCATCGGTATTCAAGAGGGCGCTGCCGACATTGTGGGTGCTGGGGCCGAAGTAGAAGCCGGCGCCACCGCGCACGACCAGGTGCGCAATCGGCTGCCAGGCAAAGCCCAACCGCGGTCCAAAGTCGTGCAGATTCGTTGTAAAGGGGGACCGATTGCTGCCGTTGACGTAGACTTCCGCGCCCGTGTACGAGACACCGTCAAAGGTATTGCTTACCTTGGGATTGAAATATTCCTGGCGGTTGAAGCGCTCGTTGCGTCCTCCGAAAATATCCCAGCGCAGGCCCGCCGTAATGGTCAGAGTTTTCAAGGGATGGTATGTATCCTCGATGAACGCCGCATAGTACGGGTTCGACTCGGCAGCGAATACGTCCCTGGTGAAGTTGGGGTAATCACTGTTTTCGGTGCCCGGCTCCGTGCCCATGCCAACGAGCATTGAGGCGAAATCGCTGCCACCGACAACGTTGTTGACGGACTGATCGGTAGCACTGACGTCAAACAAGTACGACCCTGCAGGTGCCACCGGCTGGCCAACGTTGAGATAGCGCTTCATCCATTCGAAGCCGGTCGATATCTCATGCTTGCCGTGTACTTTGTTGATGGCGGCGCTAGCATCGCTGTTCTCACTGGCGAAACGAAAGTTGTTGTAGTCCGCGGTGCCCCCGACCCCTCCGCCCACATCGTTGAAAACCATAAAGGGCAGCTGTGGGAAAACCACCTGAGAAGCCAGTGAGGCGGGAAAACCCAGACTCGTAAGGTTGGTGCTGCTGTACGCTGGATTTCCCTGATTCTCATAGTGCCGCGTGAAGGAATAACGCAAGTTCAAAACGGTGGTGGAATTCAGGGTCAGATCGTCGGCTACCAAAACATTGCGTGCGTTCGTGGTGTTCTGGGCATAGTCGGGGTCCCACCCGCTGGGGAAAACGTTGGCCGTGGAGAAGATCAGCTTGTCATAGGAAAAGCGGGTGAAGATACGCTGACTTTCGCTCTTGGCCCAATCCAGGCGGACATCGAACCGATGCGCGTTGAACGGGTCGAGGCCCGGCACGCTGTAGTTGGGGGAAACATCAGTAGTTGCCGCATCACAGGTGGCGGGGCTGGGATAGTTGCAATGCGGCATCTTCGACAGAAATAGAAAGGCTATGGGATTCGGGTTGGAGATTTTGTTCCCAAGAAATGGCTGCCTTACCTGCTCCGGGCAGTTCCCAGCCATCGGCGGCGTGCATGGCACCGTAATGGTGACGTCGGGCTTCGTAGGATCGTAGACGGTAAAGCCCATGTGCGAAAAGTCCCCCGTCCTTTCGGCGCTGGTGGGAACGGCATAAGTTTTGATGCCTTCGAATTGCTCCTGCTGCGTGTCCTCGTAGTCGGCGAAAAAGAAAAGTTTGTCTTTCTTAATCGGACCGCCGATGGCTGCGCCCTCCTGATAGCGATAGAACGAAGGCGGCGAGTTGCTGAGCCCGTTGGCAAGCTCGTAGTCCTTATTGAAGTAATCGTTGGCCGACAAAGCGTTTGGCCGGAACACCCCAAAAATGTCGCCATGAAACTTATTCGTGCCGGACTTGCTGACCAGACTAATGACGCCCGCGGCGCCGGTCTGGTAAGAAGCGGGTGTATTCTGCGTCTCCACCCGGACCTCATCGATACCATCTTCGGGAATATTCATTGCCGGAATAATGGCGGCGGCATTATTTTCTGCGATGCCGATCGGGCTGCCATCGAGCATGTAATAGACTGACCCCACGATGGCGCCGTTGATCGTCGCGGAGGAAATGTCAACTCCGGGGCGCCCAACGGAAATGTTCTGGACCGACTGCATGGAATCGCTGGAATTTGGTGAACCGTTCGGCGGAGTCACGCCCGCGCTCAACTGCACCAGATCGTAAACGTTGCGGTAAAGCAGCGGGACGCGATCGATGGTGGGTGAATCAATTAACTGGCCGACGGTAGAGTTGCTGGGTTCGACCAGTTCCGTCCCGGCGGTGACGGTGACTGTCTCCGCGATAGTGCCGACCTCCAGGGTGATGTTGACCTCGGTAACCTGATCGACGGTGACCGTGACGTTGTCGTGGGTCAACTTTTTAAAGCCCGTCTGGCTGGCCGTGACCTGATAGACGCCGGGGTTAAGGGAAAGAAAGGTGTAGAGTCCTGCGCCGGTCGTGACGGTGTGCTGGGTCACTCCGGTGGCGCGGTTCAGCAGGACTACCTTGGCTCCTGGAATAACTGCCCCGCCTGGATCGGTGACCAAGCCGCTGATGCTGCCTCTGCCGGCTTGGGCAAGCGCTATGGAACCCGCGTAAAGGAAAAGGGTACAAACGCAAAAAAAACTCCCCACCTTCTTGATGAATGCATTTCTGCCCTTCATGAACAGCCTCCGACCCAATGTCACAACGCGAACTTGAATGGTTCCCGTTCTTCATGCGCTGCGGCAGTAATCGTGCCTGGACTCTTGGCCACGGAAATGCCGCTGGAAGCATGACACTGAAAATGGCGTATTAAATCGTATGAATAGTGCTTTTATCGGGCATGTTATGTCAAGAACAAAACACAGGGGAACACAGCTGTGGAAATGTTTCTGTCACCCACATGTTTTATCCGGAGGAAGACATGGAGCAACGTGGCGGCAGCGATTCGGGTTGTGCAAGGTAGCTTGCCAGTTGCATTTTCGCCGCAACTTTAGGGCAGGCTGTGGGTCGAATCGCGAACCACCAATTCCGGCACGACCCTTCCGTGCTGCGTTGCGACTTCGCGCTTTTCGAGCACAGCTTTAATGCCTTCAAGCACGATGCTGACCGCGCTGTTCCCCATGGTTTCCAGCGGCTGACGGATGGTGGTGAGCGATGGAGTGTATAAGGCCGACGGCGCCACGTCATCGAATCCAATTACCGAACAGTGCTCAGGCACGTGCAAACCGGCTTTGGATAGCGCGCGAATGGCGCCGAATGCAGTCATGTCATCGAAGGCTAGCAGCGCGGTAAACTGCCGCTTTTGCTTGATTAACTCTTCCGTGAGTTTCTGTCCGGCTTCAAAACCGGAGAGCGGGTCGCGGGACTCGGGCAGGTCGAGCACCAGGCGTGAATCGATTTTCAGATCGTACTCTTTCGCGCAATTGCGAATGCCTCGCCAACGCGGCGAGCTGTCTCCCAAAGTTTTCGGTCCGCGAATAAAGACGATTTTGCGATGCCCAAGCGAGTGCAGGTGCTCGAGCGCCATATAACCGCCAACCTCGTTATCGACCACCACCGAACTCATGGCGTCGCCCTTCACTTCGTGTCCGATCAGGGCGATCGGAATGCTGCTCTTTTCCAGATCGGCGAGCAGGGCGATATCGAGAAAGAGCCAGTTGGCGACCAGCACCAGGGCTTCGATGCGCCGGTCAAGCAGCATTTCCAGATAGCGCTCGAAGCGGCTGCGCTCGTTGTGTACGTCGGTGAAAATCGGCAGGTACGAAGCCTGGTAGAGCGAATTTTCAATGCCTCGCAGCACCAGCGTGCAGTAGGGATCGGTCATGTCAAATACCATGACGCCCACCGTATGGCTGCGCTTGCTGCGCAAGGAACGGGCAAACTGATTCGGCCGGTAGCCCAGCTTTTCCGCCGCGCGCTCGATTTTCTTCTTGGTGACCGGAGGAATATAGCGCGCCAGCGGAGCGTCGTTCAAAACAATGGAGACGGTCGTCGACGAAAATCCGCTTTCTTTCGCCACATCGCGGATGGTCAGCATGGAGCCGTTAGCCTGCGAATGCCGCACTGTGCAATCCTGAAAACGCCGACTCCTCCGGGTTGAACTCAACCCAGCGGTTGGCGGACACTACAACAGACAGCGCGGCCAGTGTCAAGCAAACACGATTCGTTTGGATTTTTCAGCTCCCCGCCTATCACCCCAGCCGGAAAGAATTAACGAAGAAAACACGGCGACTCGTGAAAATTGGCCAAGGCTCAGCCAGTGAGTACCATCTTTTTATCGGCAAAGCGCATCTCAACCTCGAACAATCCGACCTGGCGTTAGCCGTTCTTCAGGCCACAGCGGAGGCGAACCCGAAACTCACATTCGTACACTTCAACATGCGCTCTGCGTATCTGAAGGTGCGGGATTACGGCCGACCCCGCGATCAATTTCTCAAAGACACCCGTCCTTCGTCTCCGATCTCGCTTTCCAGTAAATGATCGACAACGAAAGCTGGACTGATCATGGAAAGCAGGTCGAGAGCACCTGAACTTCTACAGGAGGAGCCGTGAGCACACTTCCGCAATCGAATCCGAGTCCTCGTCTGAGACTCGTTCACTCACAAAAACTGCCGAAGATGAGCCGCGGTTTAAAAATCGCGGCGATCGTAGTGGCTGCTGTGATCGTAATTCTTTTATGCATTCCACTATTTATCAATGCCAACAACTTTCGGCCAACACTCGAGGCCGACCTGACGCAAGCGCTCGGGCGCCAGGTAAAAGTCGGCAATCTCTCACTGTCGATTTTTTCTGACTCAGTGACCGCGGATAATATTTCGATTGCCGACGATCCCAGCTTCAGCAAGACCGATTTCGTGCTCGCAAAATCCCTGAAAGTCGGCGTGGAGATTATTCCACTGGTTTTTTCGAAAGCTTTGCACGTGACTGACCTGACGCTGAATCATCCAGCAATCAACCTGGTGCTTGCTCAAGATGGACAAAAGTGGAACTTTTCGAGCCTGGGTAACAATACGCCTCCGGCGAATGCTCCCTTGACGAATGCTCCGAGTCAACCGAATGCGGCCAAGAATTCTGCCACCGGCGCGCCGAATCTTTCGGTGAACAAACTCAAGGTGAGCAACGGGGGCCTTACGGTGAGCCAGATCGGCTCTAAGCAGCCGGCGCGGGTTTATGACAAGGTGGATGTCCAGGTCTCGCACTTCTCATTCCACGATTCGTTCCCCTTCAAGCTGTCGGTCAGTTTGCCCAGCGGCGGGACTCTGAAGCTTGATGGAAAGGCCGGGCCCATTGACGCCAACGATGCCGCGCTTACGCCGTTGCAGGCCAAGGTCGTTGTGGAAAAGATGAACGTGGCGGCATCCGGGTTCATCGATCCTGCGGCGGGCATTTCGGGGATCGTCGATTTTGTCGGCACAGTTACGTCGGATGGTCACGAAGCAAAAACGAACGGCACGCTGCAAGTTCAGCAGCTAAAAGTCGCGAAGACTGGTTCTCCGGCTCGTGAACCGGTTCAAGTGAAGTACGCGACAACCTACGATCTCGCGAAACAGAGTGGGACCATCAACCAAGGCGATATAGCTCTGGGCAAGGCCATCGCACACCTTTCTGGAACCTACGATGCGCACACTACGCCTACATTCGTAAACATAAAATTGAATGGACAGGGGTTGCCGGTCGACAACCTCGAAGCCATGCTGCCCGCATTCGGCGTAGTTCTTCCTCCGGGCTCGCAGCTCAAGGGCGGCACTTTGAACCTGGATTTCTCGACAGTGGGGCCGGTGGATAAGCTCGTCACGACTGGCACCGTTCGTTTGGAGAATTCGTCTCTGGCTGGCTTCAATCTGGGATCGAAACTGTCTTCGATTTCCGCTCTCTCCGGCAAGTCGGCGCAAAACGATACAAAAATACAAAACTTCAGCGCAAACGTTCGAGTGGCCCCTGAGGGCACTCGCGCAACCAATATCGACCTTGTAATCCCCTCGCTCGGCAAAGCAACTGGGGCGGGCGCGGTGAGTCCGGGCGACGCGCTCGATTTTCACATGACGGCGGATAACATTCCTTTCGCTATCTCGGGGACGACGTCCGATCCAAAATTCACGCCTGATATGAAAGGCATGGCCGGCGGCCTTTTGAAGAATGCCCTTGGGACGAATGGAAAGAAAAACCCCGTTTCAGGGCTTAGTGGGCTTCTTGGCAAGAAGCCCTAGCCAAACTATTGCCGCGCAATTCGACCTTGGCAAAACGGCTCGCCGCTCTGGCATACAGCATTCTCCCTAGGGTGGGTACTGTTTCCCCCGCATAGTCCAGTTTTGGCTTTTCGCTTAAGTTACTCACGGTCTCAGCCCTCCCCAAGACCGAACGTGCAAACGTCCTACCCACAAATTTAGTGCTTAGGGGTTCGCCATGTCACTGATAAGCGACGCTTCGTCTACTTCTGCTCTGAAAACCTGGAGGCCGGTTTTTTGTGTTGTCCTGGCACCGGTGACACTTTCGATCGCTCTCTTTCTTCTTCCACTTAGAGGGCACTGCGGTACGAAGTATCGCCCTGAACAAACAACATCAGCATCGCAACTGCAACCTCCCACACCTGCGCTGCAAAGCCGAATTCACGCCAATTACGCTGCCGTCCCCTTAGCCTTCGAGCAGAATCAAGGCCAGACCGACCGCGCTGTAAGGTACACTGCGCGGGCGAACGGATACACGTTATTTCTTACGGAAAACGGAGCAGTGCTTTCGCTCGCACTGAAATCAGCTTCGCATCACTCATTTAATCGCTCAATCAATGGCTCAATGAGTGGCCGCCAAACCAAATTGTGCTTAAGCAGCCGCGGCGAACCATGCCAGTCGAAACAAAGAAGCGAGAAAGAAACCTTGGCTGGCGTCATGCACATGCAGCTTGTGGGCGCCAATTCGGCGGCCAAGATCTCGGCAGCGGGCAAGTTACCCGGCGTCGCAAACTATTTCATCGGAAGCGACCCCTCCAAGTGGCGGAGCCATGTCCCGCTCTACTCCCGAGTTAATTATCAGGATGTTTATCCCGGCGTTAATCTTGTTTTTCACGGCGAAGGGCGACAGCTTGAGTTCGATCTGGTCGCCGCACCCGAAACTAGTGTTGCACCGATCGCTTTGCAGTTTACGGGTACGCGCGAAATGAAGATAAAGACGGATGACTTCGGAAACCTGCACATCCCTTCCGCCGCAGGCGACGTTGTGCTCCATAAACCGTTCGCGTACCAGTGGCAAAATGGCGTGCAGACTCCTGTGAGAGCGCAGTTCGCGCTGCATGCCGGCAACCGGGTCGGTTTTGCGCTCGGCGATTACGATCGCTCCCGTGAGTTGGTGATTGACCCCTCGCTCACTATCTCCTACGCCACGTACCTCGGCGGACTCGAGGAGGACGACGGCTACGCAATCGCCGTCGACAGCAGTGGGAATGCGTATGTCACCGGACAAACGGAGTCCACTAACTTTCCGGTCGTTGGAGGGCTTGCCATAACCAATCCGTCCGCGACTCCCGAGGTGTTCATAGCGAAGATCGCGCCGACCGGTGCCAGCCTCGTTTATTCCACTTACGTCGGCGGCACTGACATGAATGCCAGCAGCGGCAATGCAATCGCAGTCGACGCCGCGGGCGATGCATTCGTCACAGGCGGCACGGCATCCACCACGTTCCCCGTTACGGCAGGGGTTCTTCAGGGTTTGTATAAAACAGGAGCCACCAGCAACGCTTTCGTCTTGAAATTAAACCCCGCCGGTAGCGCGCTAATCTACAGCACATATCTCGGCGGAACGGTGGGCGACGCCGCATATGGCATCGCCGCGGATGCTTCCGGAAACGCTTATCTCGGTGGCCTTACATCCTCGACAGACTTCCCCACGTTTCCCACGCTCAATCCGCTACAGGCCTGTGCCGGTGTGGATAGCGGCTTCGTCACGAAATTGAACTCCACCGGCTCAGCGCTGGTCTACTCGACCTGCCTGAACCTGGGCGGAGCCATTAACGATAGGGTCAATGCCATCGCCATCGATTCCACAGGCAACGCCTACGTAACCGGTGCCGCTTCCAGCGCCAGCTTCCACACGACCGCCGGCGCCTTTCAAACCCAATGTGGCACTGATGGGACTTGCAACGGCGGTCTCGCCGATGCGTTCGTTACAGTTATCAACTCCGCCGGCAACGGCTACGTTTACTCGACGTTCCTCGGCGGAAGCAGCACCGACGTTGGCGACAGCATCGCGGTCGACTCATCGTTTAACGCGTACGTTACAGGATCGACCGAGTCCTCTGATTTCCCCGTGAAGGCCGCTTATCAGAACGTCTATGGCGGCAGCACCGATGCATTCGTTACCAAGCTCGATCCAACCGGAAGCGCGCTGATGTATTCCACCTACCTTGGTGGGGCGCAATTCGACCAAGGAGGAGGCATTGCGGTCGATAGCGGCGGAAATGCTTACGTTACCGGATTGACAGGTTCGTCTCCTTTCCCTACCGCCAACCCCATTCAGGCGTTGCTCGCTGGCGGCAACGACGCCTTCGTGACTGAGTTCAATCCCGCCGGCTCGAAGCTACAATTTTCAACCTATCTCGGTGGATCGGCAGACGAGAACACCGGCACCAACGGCGCGATAGCAGTCAACCCCTTCGGCGGCGACATCTATGTCACCGGAAATACCGCTAGCACGGACTTCCCTGTCTTTTCTCCTTACACGTCCCCGGCGCCTGGCGGCGGCACGTATGGTGGGAGCACTGACGCCTTTGTAGCCGACTACGCACAACCCAGTTTCAGCGTGGCTGCTACCACACCGGCAGCCGTCGCTCCGGGCAGCTCTACAACTTCAACGGTCACGCTCACGTCGCTTCACGGATACGCTTCCGCAGTCAATCTGAGTTGTGCGGTGACCGGCGCCGGATCACCGTCGCCAACCTGCAGCTTTTCCACCAAATCGGTAACTCCCACTTCAAGCGGCGCCAAAACCACGCTGACTATAACCGTGCCGGGTTCAAGCGGCGCGGTCTTACCTACATCAAAGTTCGATTACGCAACGTGGCTGCCGAACTTCAGCTTGTCCTTTGCCGGCTTGAGTTTCGTCGGCTTGTCTTTCGGCGGATTGATTTGGTCATTCGCCGATCCACGACGCCTAAGCTGGGTCGTGTGCGGAATGATCGCAATAGCGGGACTTCTGCTGCTTCCCGCCTGCGGCGGCAAGAGCAGCGTCACCGGAAGCTTGGACTGCACGGGTGCACCCAGCGCGCCGACAGGCCTCGCAGCATCCTCGACCACCAGCACCGGCACCACGCTAAATTGGACGGCAGCCGCGGTGGGCGCAGATTGCTCGGTAACCGGTTACACGGTTTACGAGAATGGAAAATCCATCGGGACACCGCACGCAACGACCCTCAACGTCACCGGTTTAACCGCGAGCACGATGTATAGCTTCACCGTCGCCGCCACCGACTCGGCCGGGACATCTGCGCAAAGTTCGGCGATCTCGGTCACGACGGGCTCGGGCGGAACTCCCGCTGGTACTTACACCATTACAGTTACGGGAGTAGGCACGGACACGAATGATACTACGCAAACGGCTTCCACTACTCTGACCGTGAACTGAATTGCACAACTCGAGATCGCGCTTTCCAAGGACGTTTTACTGTCTCTTGTTGCTCTTTTTGGAGCACCGCAGTTTGGCACGATGAGCCGCTCTAGTCTAAGATTCTTTCTGGCGCATTCCACAGAAGCTCTATTGCATTAATATGAAGCACGCCGTTAACCGGCATCTGGAATGGTTTTGCTTCCGGGTCGGGCAGCGTTTGCGCCGTTGGAGGAATCGAAGTAGTGAGTTCCCGTCCATTTATGGTGAATTTCTGGCAGGTTCCACGCACGGCTGTTTTTTTGTTGCTTCTGCTGCTTTCCCTCGCAGCCGCTTCGGTGGCGCAGGCGCCATTCACCCTTACCGCAGCGCAGCTTCAGCCGTCCTCAGTCGATCCCGGCGGTTCTGCGACTTCAATTCTTACTCTCGCGACTGGCGCAACTTTCAGCGGCACCGTCGATTTCACATGCACTGTGACTTCAACCCAGATCACCACTGATCTGCCGGCTTGCAGCGTGAGCCCGAGTTCCGAGACTGCATCCTCCTTGCCTTCGCTGACCATCACCACTTCAGGCTCGACTCCGCCAGGAACATATCAAGTTTTAGTGACTGGAACCGATTCCAGCATTCCTTCCACGGCCAGCGCCACCCTCGAGCTCAATGTTGCCGATCTCTCTGAGGACTACACGTTAACTGTCTTCCCGACCACGGCAATTCCCAGTCCGGTGGTGGCCGGCAGCATCGCCACCACGACGATTACGGTTGCTCCGATCGGCGGCTATAGCGGAACGGTCACGCTCTCGTGCCTGTCAGTTACCCCCGTGGTCACAGGATCGCCGGTATGCTCGTTCACTCCCAGCGCGACCGTAAAAGTAGCGACTGGCCAAACGCCAACTGCTACGCTCACACTCACGACTTTCACCACGGTAAACAATCCTCCGAGCTCTTCGATCATCCGGTCGCATCCGCGCGTGTTCTATGCGCTGTGGTTGGCCATGCCTCTGGCTTTTGTGGGATTGGGCGCAGCCGGCAAACGCGGCAAGAAACTGTTGGGGATTTTTCTGCTCATCTCGGTCGCTGGTGGATTGTTCCTGCTCCCCGCCTGCAGCGGCAACAGCAATAATGCCGCGAACCAGATAACACCGAATAATACCTACACGTTCACCTTGAGCGGCTCCGACCTGAAGGGTTTGGGGCCGAGCAGCACCAGCACGGCGACGGTCACGCTGACAGTCACGACGCCGAAATGAATTTATGCGCAAGCCGAGGCACAGTGCAGCGCTTTGCGGCGTGCTGGGTGTTTGTCAAGGAGCGCTCGGGGCTCTGCTGTTCGTATTGCCAGTCTTTGCCTCGCCAGTCTTTGCCTCGCCAGTCTTTGCTTTGCCAGTCGTTGCTTCGCCGGTCTCTGTCTCGCGAGTCTTTGCTTTTCCAGTCTTGGCGCCAGCTTTCGCCGCTGCGCTGGTCCGCGAATCTTTAACAGAAATTGGGACCGCCGCAGAGGCAGTTAATGAGGAGCAAGCTGGTTCGAAAGACTCCCCGCATCCTCCGGTCATCGAATGGAGTGAATCAAGGCCGGGATGCACCTTTTCCCGTGGCGCCGATGGCAAGTATAGCTACGGGACTTGGGCGGGCGATGTGGGCGTCATCATGGCGGTCGACGCGCGGGAACTGCAGCTGGTCCACCATCGCATCGAGCCCATTCTGGGTGTCCTGCTGACCGTTCGATACCGGGGAAAAGAGGGCCTCGATACGTCCGCTGACGGAATCGCTTTGGAGTTCGTAAAGCACTTTAAAGTCGTGCAGCTTGCGCTCGATCCGGATTCCTACAGTCAGAAAATCCAGGCGGACGCCGACGCACTCGATGACGAAACCCGGCGGGCAATTAAGAAGCATCCCGGAGAAAAACAAGCGCGGATCAGGGGACTGCAGGAGTACCAAAAATCGGCGAACGAATTAATCGAGTTCCTCAACAGCAACAGCCTGCGTGCGATGCATCTGGATCGAGCGACTCCGGAAGAGCACGGCTGGGTGTTCTTCGACACCGATACAAAATGGATCGGAAGCTGGAAGTCACAGGAAGAATTTGTGCTGCGTTTTCCGCTGGCCGGAAAGGTCTTCGAATTTCAGTTCAAGCTTCCACCGGAGCCGGGAGAACTGCTTCTGAGAAAGCGTCCATGAGCAAACGCTGGTTCGAGGCTCGGCTCAGTGACCGCGGCTTCTTCCAGAATCCACATCGCGCCGGAACTCAAGCAACTCGACGGGGGCGCCACTGTCGAGGATCATCGCTACGACAACACCTTCTGAAGGCGAGTTCGGCTCCGTAAGAACCTCTTTCCCTCGAAGTGCGGCTTCCAGATCGTCAACCTCGAATGCGATGTGGGGAACGGTCTTGATCAGGGTATGTACTGGGCTATCGGGTTCGAAGCGCATCCATTGAATGCCGCAAGGACTGGTCTCAAAAGCCGACACGTACATTTTGAATTGTTTGAGGTATACCTCGCCAGGACGCGGGACGTTGCTTGGAATCCCCATGTGGTGATATCGCCAGCCATGCACCGAAACCGCTATTGGAGGCTCGTCACCTTTTCGGGTGATGCTCGCGCCAAAGGGCGCCTGTTCTGAAATATCCATCGATGCCTCCCCCCAGGGGGCGAGATCCGATGCTAGGATGCCGCCCGGCGCGTTCGCCGCTGCAGTTCAGCGGCCTGATGCATGACAACATCGCGCAGCGAGACCAATCCCTTCAACTCTTTGCCATCGACAATCGGCAAATGCCGGAAGCCGAATTCGTGCATGATAAACAGGCACTCCTCGACGCTCTCGTCTATATTGACTGCGCGCGGGTTGGGAGTCATGACCTCGGATACCACGGTATGTCCTGGTGTGCGCCCCGCGGCGACTACGCGGTTCATAATGTCGCGCTCAGAAAAAATTCCGGCAAGTTGTCCACTGCGCAGCACAGGCAGGGCGCCAATGTTGTGCTCCGTCATAAAGCGCGCTGCCTCGAGCACGGTGGCTGCGGCATCGATCGAGTGCGTCTTGCGGTCTTTTACCAGGTCGCGGAGAGTGTTCATGGGGAGCTCCTCTGGCAAACCTCGGCGAGACTTGCGAACTAGCAGTCACGCGGGTTCGCGGCGGCACTACTGTATCACAATGGGGGAAGGATTAACCCAGTAAAAGTCAATGAATATGCGGGAAACAGTCGCTTGCGGAGAAGAAAAACCGGCGGGTGCGGAAGCCGCCGGTAGTAGATTTCCATTTTCAATGCGCCGCTAGAATCGGATCTGCGGTCCAATGCTGGCCCTCAAATTGTTGTGGGCGCCATTGATGAAAAAGATATCATCGCCGGCTTCGATGCGCAGCCCAATCGGCCCGGCAAAGACCTCAATCCCGCCTGCTGGATACAGTGCAAATGCGGTTGTTCCGCTTGAAAGACCAACGGAATTGGTAAATCCCGAGGTGGGGGGAGAAGTGGTGTAAGTAAAGTTATCGAAACCCACTTTCCCGGTCACGAATAAACGTAGGGCTCCCCCTCCGGTCTGAAATTTCGGGCCAAAAAATCCATGCAGCGTTCGCTGGTGCGAAGTCACCGTTGTGCTACTGATCGAATTGTTGAATGTAGCGGTGTAATTCCGTTGAAAGTCGTAGGCCATTTCCGCTTCGATCTGCACCCGCTGGGTGACGTTAAAGGCAGCTCGGCCGCCAGCTCCGAAGAAATTCTCTGGCGTTGGGGCATAGGAATAACGGAAATATTCCGCGAACACCCCCACCTCTCCGCTGTCTTGCGCCCACAACGCCGGCGCGGCGCACAATAAGGCGATTAATCCGAACTGAATATAGCGTTTCATGGTTCAACTCCTTGCGAACGTTTCGATCCGCTTACAGGCATCACTTCTCCCTGAGAGCTAGCGGAGATTGCGCGGCAGAGGCGTGCGGAACGTGAAACGTCAGATGAAAAGCAACGCGCGAAGGGTTGCTGCGCGGCGGGTTGTGAAGGTGATGACGCGGCCCTAGTTCATCAACTCAAATTAACTAGGGGTTTCAATGCAGATGATGATGATGATTGTGGGTTATTGCAGATGATTCAGCCTTGCCGGACTAGCATCGGCAGCGCTCTGGCCACGGGGCGTCATGGAAACAACGACGTACTCCCGTTCTTTGCTATCGAGGGCCGGGACGCGCAGCAGCATCTTGCCATTCTTTAACCTGAAGCGCGCAAACTCGCCGATGGGAAGCGGAGCCGGATGTTTTGCGTTCCGGGAAACAATTTTATAAGTTACTTCGTCGGTCTCCAGCACATATTCGGGGCAAATAGTTTGCGCCTGGGCCGGAACCGCAACAGAATTGGCCGTGTCTACTGTATTGTTCGACGGCGCGTTGTGGACACCGCATTGCACCGAGTCCACGTCCAGCAGCTTGCCGATGGAGTAAGACTGCGGCTGCTGAGGGTAAGCGCATGCCGCGAGCAGGACGCATCCGAGAATCATGCCCTTCGAATTCATGGGTAAATTCTTACCCGCGGGCATGTCCGATGTTAGATAACATCGGTCATGCACAGAAGTAACGTCGCGCAGGAGTAAGGCCGCTGGCGAGCTATGCCGGGTTTCGCTTGGTGTTGATTTGGCTCGACCTTGATTTGGCTCGGAGGTGATTCCGCTTAATGCTCAACCAATTGATCCAGCGTGGCAAAAAATGCAGGATATGAGATCGCTGCAGATTGGCTGCCGCGAATCAGAGTTTCCCCCTCGGCACGCAGCGCAGCGATGCTAAAGGCCATTGCAATCCGGTGGTCACCAAACGATTCGAGTTCTGCTCCGTGCACCTTCTGCAGCCCAGGAATCTTCAGGCCGTCTTCGCGCTCCTCGACCTGCGCGCCCATGGCGCGCAGATTCGCCGCAATCGAAGCGATGCGATCGGATTCTTTTACGCGTAATTCCTTGGCATCGCGCACCTCGATTCCCTGCTCGGTAAAAGGAGCGATCGCCGCAAGCACAGGAATCTCGTCGATGAGCGCAGCCGCATCAGCACCGGAGATAGTCACGCCTTTCAAGCTTCCGCCCTCGGCCTGCACCGTGCCCACTAACTCGCCATGAACTTCTTCCAGTTGAGTGATCGAGATTCGCAGCCCCAACTGAACCAGGATATCCAGCAGGCGGGCGCGCGTCGGATTCATCAACAAATTCGTGATGATGAGCGCAGAGTTCGGAAAAAGAGCCGCCGCGGAAAGAAAAAATGCGGCACTGGAAATATCTCCGGGAATTCTTGCTTCGATGCCGCGCACGCGCTGCCCACCGCGAATGTGCATCTCGTTTCCTTTGTGATCGACTGTCGCGCCAAAAGCGCGCAGAGCCAACTCGCCGTGATCCCGCGTCCGGATCGGTTCCTCGATTATCGTTTCTCCCTCGGCCAGCAATCCGGCAAACAAGAGCGAGGTTTTTACCTGCGCGCTGGCCACAAGCATGCGGTAATGAATGCCTTTGAGCTGCGCCCCTGTAATCCGCAGCGGTGGTCTTCCATTTTGCGATTGGATCTTCGCGCCCATAGCAGAGAGGGGCGCAATGACGCGTTCCATCGGACGCCGCGAGAGCGACTCGTCTCCCGCCATTTCGCTCGAGAAATTCTGCGCGGCAACAATCCCGCTCAATATGCGAATGGTTGAACCGGAATTGCCGCAATCCAGCGGCTGGCTGGGTGCAGCCAATGATGGCCCGCTGCCTTCCATCTGGATTACATCGCCAGCATCTTCCTTATTGCGCTCCCACTTCACGCCCAGCGAGCGCAAGCATTGCAAGGTGCTGGCACAGTCTGCTCCGGTTGAATAATTCTCGATTCGCGAAGGACCATCGGCAATTGCGGCCAGCATGGCATAGCGGTGCGAAATCGATTTATCTCCCGGCAAACTCACTGTACCTCGCAGGTTGTGCGCAGGACGAAGGAGTAACTGGGATTCGCTTTTCATGCGAGGGAGTTTCTTATGTGAGATTCGCTTATCAAAAGATCAATAGTAACGGATGGAGTAGACAGGCGGCAGGAGCTATACCGGCATCCTGGATTCGGTGCTCGATCCCTTCAGCATATCCGCAGGAACCTCTTGCAGTTTCAGCCCGAACTCGAACATGGAAGTCTCAGTTCCACGGCCCCAGCGCGCGACTTCCCAATGCGCACGGATGTACTTCACATTCGGATGCTGAGTCAGATCAATCAACAAAGGATATTGCCCACAGTAAAACCTTTGCGGAAACACAAGGACTGGCTTCGGATCCCAGGTCGCGCCATCCGCCGAACCCATGATGCTGATCTCGAGCGACTCCTGCTCGATGATTCGCGTGATATCGAGCGCAACCAGAAACGTGTGGCCGTTTGCCGCGCCTAAATCTACGCTGACACCTTCGCCCTTGGCGCTGACCACGGTTTTTTCCGGGACTAAACTCGTATCGATCATGGCGAGCAAATTCTAGCACGCAGCTCCGGTCATCGGCTGGAATCCAAAAATTGCCGCAGCAGTGTAGTGACTTCCTCTGGCCGCTCCCACGGTGAATAATGCCCGGCCTTCGCAACCAGGCGCAAGTTACTGCCCGATATATGGCGATGCATCGCTTGGGCCTCATTCACGCCCGTCAAAATGTCTTCCTCACCGGTCACGATCAACGTTGGCACGTTAATTGTCTTCAATGTCGGGACTGAATCAGGGCGTTCCGCCATGCCGCGCTGCACTTGGACCACATCTTCCGGAGACATTTTCCGCATCATTCGTAAAGCTCCGTCCACCAAATCGGGGTGGCCGCGCAGGTCCGGAAGAATCAAGCGATAGCGGGGCGCCAGCGCTTCCGCCGCGGGCAGCCACAATTCATGATTCGCGGGAAATGGATGCAGCAAAACAACCGGCGGTCCCTCGCCTAGCACGCGATAAAAAATCTGAGCATCGCCGCTCTTAATTTGCCGGGTGGCAATCCGTTCCATGGAAGCATTTAATCACATTGAGAAATTTCACTTGGCGGATGAGATCGGCCAGTCGGGCGGGAGCGATGGTTCGGTCGTGGTCGACGGTTTGGGCGTGAGCGCTTGCTCAGGCGTCCGTTATGGATCGATCCTCTATCGGTCTACCGTCGCGCTAGGGGTTGGTCACATGCCGTGCTCCCGCGGGCTCGGAAAGCATCAGCGGCTCTTCCGGAATCACGATCCACGCAATCGGATAAGAGAGCAGCCCGATTCCGGTCATGAATGACGTAATCAGCCACACCAGCCGAACCACGGTGACGTCAATGTCGAAATATTCGGCGAAACCCAGGCACACGCCGGCAATCTTGCGTCCCTGCCGCGGGCGCACCAACCGCTTACGCGCCACCGACGAACCTACGCGGGTTCCGCAATAAGCGCAAACGTTGGCATCATCCTGAATCACTTTGCCGCAATAGTTGCAGTACATGATTCACCTCCCCACAGTGGCTCTACAAGACAATACGCAATTGTATGCCAGAAAGTTCCCGCGGCAACAGCGGCGGAGAGGCCCTACAAGGCGCGGCGGGGCCTTCGTTCAGGACGACGACCGCTACTACTCCCGATAGGCCTGCTTGATCAGTTCTCTCGCCTTTTGCGCCGGGGGCGTGCTGGCGTTCTCGGCCAGCACGGTTTCGTACTTCTTCATCGCCAGATCGCGCTTCTGCAGGAGATCGTACATTTCTCCGGCGGCCAGATTCGCCTTCTGCAGCGTCTCCGGATCGGGATTCGCAGCTTCACTCACTTCGTCATACGCCGCTGCGGCGCCGGCATAATCTTTCTGGCTGCGAAGCAATTCACCCAATCCCCAGGCGGCGATTTCGTAATGCAGCTTGCCGTATTTCCCTTCCCGCCCTGCCTGCCAGACTTTGCGATACATGGCGGCGGCATCGGAAGCCTGGCCGGCTGAGCGCAACAAATTTGCTTCTTCCACGGGAAATAAATAGTTCCTCGGGTAACTCTCGGCAAGCTCACGCATCAGTTCCCGCGCCTGATCGTAGCGATGCTCACGGCGCAGGAACAGGCTTAACACCACCTTCGCATCGACACTGTTTTCGCCGTTGCTGTCGGCGACCTGGCGCAAATATTCGAGTCCCTTCTCTTTGGTCCCGCTCAAGCCGACCATCGCCGCGGCAATTTTGGCGCTCCAACTGAGGCTGCCCATGACGTAATAATGGGTTCCGACAACCAGCTTGGCATCCACATAATTGGGATCCAACTGGAGCACGCGTTCGTGGTCGCGCCGCGCGCCCACGGCATTGCGCAGCGCCGAAAACCATGCCCGTTCCACCAGGGCGGTATATATGGCAAACTGCGCCCGGGTGACCCCGCGCGCGTATAGCGCATGAACGTCGTTCGGGTTCGCCTTCAATTCCTGCTCCTCGAGGCTTTCCGCCTGGGTAACCAGCTGCTTGATCCGCGCCTTCACCGCCGGGTCGGCAGGCCGGTGCGCTTCGCCGATGAAACTGTCATTGGCGTATTCGCCGGAGTTCATCGCGCCCATGCGGTAAAGTTCCCGCAGAAGAACCGTTGAGAGCAGATGATTCACCGCCTCCGGATCATTTGGGTACCGCTCCAGCAGCTTCTCAAATTCCGCGATCGCGCGGTCGTGGTCCATGTTGTAGAACTGATTGAAGGCCGCAGCCACCAGCGGATCGTGATCAGACGAAACGGATGCCGTCCGCGAATCTGGAGGGTCGGAAGAATCCTTTTGGGCAGCGGAATACCCCGCCAGCATGCAGAAGATCGCCGCCAGGCCCAACCAACGCTGCAGAACAGATCGTCTCGTAAACATCAGAGCAGGATGCTTCCCAAACGCATATGGATTTAAATTGAGTTTAACCGAATTCTGCGGAAGCACGAGCCGAACCAAAGTCGTGATCCGTTAGGGCATGGAGCGCGGCAAAGCCTATAGCAAAAAACCTCATGACTTTCGCTCTAAAGCTAGGAACACCAGCAGTAACCGGGGCAACTTTACGCGACGGTTCGCGTAATAATTGCGCGAATCGGCTGAGATATTTTCAAGGGCAATCGCAAACATTTGAATCGAAAAGAAATTTGATTCGCGTTGCTTTGGCTTCCCGCTTGCCTTGGAGTTACTGCGCCCCTCCCCCGAAAATCTACCCTTATGGCTGAATTTGTTCACGATGCGCAGCAGGACTTCTGGCAGTCGCCTGCCCGGCTCGAGCCCTCCCCCGGCTCCCATGTTTCAGCTGGCGCACAAACTATGGCCAATGCTTGCGCCGGTTGCGGCACCGAGTACATGATCGGGGCCAAGTTTTGCCATGCCTGCGGCGGGTCTCGACCTTCGCTGGCTGAAACCGGCAGCGATCTTCGCAGTGGTGTTCGCAGTTTGGAGGGGCTCAAGGTTGGGATGCCCGTATGGCTCCGTCCCCGGATTGATTCGGTCGCGGAGTACCTCTACAAAGTTCCGGTTCCCCGGTGGCTGCGCTACCTGCACTTTCATGAGATTCAACGCCGGATTGGTCTCCCGACCGCCTCGCTGATCGCATTTTTCATTGGCCTGGGATGTATCGCCGGAGCTGCCTGCGTGAGCTTCTTTTACAAAGCCTCCAATCTGGCTGAATTCCAAGCGATACAAATGTGGCGATTGGAGTGGCTGATGGCTGCAACGGCTTCCTTCGTCGCCGGAATTCTTCTGAAGGCCCCTTCCGGACGCGATAAAGAGTAGCCTGGGCGGCTTTCCACTTACACTGCGCTTTTGTTCTTACGCTCCTGAGCCTGAAAGCATAGGTTGCAGAAAGCTGCACACCGGCTTCCTTTTGTCTTCCTAGGATTCCGTTCCAGATCCTGCTGCCCGGCGTTGCTCATGCATCCGGTACAGATGGTGAACTGGACCTGTGCCGCGTCCCAGCGGATGTCCGGCAGCGATCGCTGCAGCTACGTAAGTCTTAGCCAGCAAAGTGGCTTCGGCCAAACCCTGATCCATAGCCAAGTGGCAGGCAATGGCGGTCGCGAAGGCGCACCCGGTTCCATGAGTTGAATTCGACTTCTGCCGCTCGGCTTTGAAAACTTCCTGCTCAATGCCCCGCTTGGTCTGGAAGCTCAACAGATCAATGGCCTTTTCCAAATGCCCACCCGTAATCACGACAGCCGCCGAGCCCATTTCGTGAAGTTTCCCCGCCGCAGCCCTCATTCCCTCTAAGTCGGCGACTTTTAGCCCGGTCAGGGCAGTGGCTTCGTCTACGTTCGGGGTAATGACATCGGCTAACGGGATCAGCTTCTCGATCAGCAGCTTCACCCCTGCGGCATCGAGCAGATCGGCGCCCGAAGACGACTTCAGGATGGGGTCTAAAACCACATTCGGCAGCTTTGCTTTGCCCGAGCGCTTGGCAAGGAAATCGGCCACAGCCTTAACGACCTTGGCAGTTCCTAGCATGCCGATGTGCACCGCTGCAAAGGGAATGTCGGTAGCGAGTTCCTCCAGGGTTTCGGCCACGAGTTCCGGATCGACGGCCTCAACCCGGCGAACTCCCTTGGTCGACTGCACGGTCATCGCGGTGATGCAGGCAACTCCATAACAGCCATGGGCGGCTATGGTCTTGATGTCGGCCGTAACTCCCGCCCCGGATGATGGGTCAAAGCCCGCGATGGTAAGTACAACGGGTGGTTTATCGGTCATCGTGTCTCTTCAATTCGAGGCTCTGGCGCGAGGGATGGCTTCTGTTGCCACCGATCACCCGCAGAAAATATGCCACGCCCTAGCAACCTTTTACCTAAATTGCGAGCAATAAACAACTTATAAGGGTTTCGTTGCAAGTGATTGAATCCAAAGAGGATGAAAAAATCTCGCAGCGTACCCTTTGGTAGGTATTTACTAATATATAAAGTCATAACTCACTTGTTTTCAGACAGATGATTTGTATTACTTATAATTAACAACAAGTTACGTGAGATATCAATTACTATCCAATCACCATAGGCCACTCACTTTCGGGTTGACAAGGCGGAACCGCGTCTCTACCATTTACAAAGCAGCAACAAAAGCACCTAGCGCCAGGGGAAAACTTTTGAGTATGCGAGGAGAACTGAATGCAAAGATGTATGGCTCATGGACTGATGGTCGCTGTTTTGATCGTCGGCCTGGGAGCGGCTCAGGGCCCGAACAACTCGGAGGCAAGTGCAACCCCCAATAGCCCCACTAGAAAGCCCGAAAACCGCAAGCAGGCCAAGAAAACACCATATCAAGTCGGAACCGCATCGTGGTACGGTGAATATTTCGAAGGCAAACCTACCGCCAGCGGCGAAGAATACGACATGTTCGACCTGACCGCTGCCCATCCCACTCTGCCCTTGGGAACTTACGTGCGGGTCACAAACCTGCACAATGGCAGGGCCGTGGTGGTTAAAGTAAACGATCGAGGTCCAGTTGTTCCCGGCCGGATCATTGACCTGTCTTATGGCGCAGCGCGCGTTCTTAAGTTCGAACATCGGGGGCTGCAGCGGGTTCGCTTAGACCTGGTCAGGCCGCGGAATCAACATCGGCAAAACTACGACACGGTGGCCTTCAACCATTTCGTAGCCCAAATGCCGTAAATGGTCTACACTGCGAGGGATGCACTCCGCTCTGCCCCACCGCATCCCTCCAAGCAGCTCCCGGAAAATCGATTTTAAAGGTGGCGACGTTCGGGAGAAGTTGATCGTGGCCCTCGACGTTTCTTCGGCAGCGGCCGCCCAGAAAATCGTGGCCGCAGTTGGAGACTCAGCGCTGACCTATAAAGTCGGGATGCAGCTTTATACAGCCGAGGGGCCGCAAGTGGTGCGCGATCTCCTGGCTTCTGGCCGGCGGGTATTTCTCGATCTCAAGTATCACGACATTCCCAACACCGTTGGAGCGGCTGTGCAAGAAGCTGCGCGGCTCGGCGTCAGCATGTTGACGGTTCACGCCGCAGGGAGCGGCAAAATGCTTCGCGCCGCGGTTGAGGCTGCGCAGGCCGTGAAACCGTCTCTGATGGTGCTGGCCGTGACCGTGCTTACCAGCCTGGACGAGCACGATCTGGATAAAATTGGATTGCGCGGAACGGTGCGGGACGAGGTGCTGCGCTTGTCAGCCCTGGCCTTAGCGAACGGATGCCAAGGCATTGTCACCTCGGCTCGCGAAGCCTCTGCGCTTCGGGCCGAACTGGGCGACGATTTCGCCATCGTGACCCCCGGCGTTCGCCCCGCCGGAACCGGCCACGGAGACCAGGTGCGCGTAGTCACCCCAGCCGAAGCCATCGCAGCCGGAGCCAGCCATATTGTTGTCGGTCGGCCCATCACCGAGGCGGCTGATCCGGCGGCAGAAGCGCGGGCGATCCTGGGGCAGATCAGCTCATAGGCGCCTGGGGTCAAATTTCAAGGGCGGCTATAAGCTCGTGCCCAGCCTATCTCGACACTCCCCGGTTAATTCGACGATAGCGAAGTCCCAGCCAGAGCGTCCTCAAAACCCGCCACCAGCGATCTCTTTCCTCAATTCCTCTGCCGATCCGTTCAACAGATTCCTCAGCACCGCCACTTCGGCTTCAATCCCCGTGTGCAGCGCGGGATCTACATCCGGCGCAAACAGAGGAGAGTGATTTGACGGCAGCATTGTGCCCGTCGCCTTCGCCTCAGCGAATTGTTGCGGATCGGCACCGCCCAGGGTGAAATAAAAGCCTGGGATTCCCTGCTCCACAAAATAGGAAAAATCCTCGGACGCGGTGATTGGCTCTGCCATTATGACGTTGTTTTTGCCGAGCGCAGCTTCCAGTACGCCCTTCATGCGCATTGCCAGCGCTGGATCGTTGTAGACAAATCCGCGCCTTCATAATAGTGATCGATCTGAGGCGCTCGCGGGGCATTTCCCGCTTCCGCCTCAGCCTTGGTGACCCGGTCAATGGCAGCCAGCAACTGCTTGCGCACATCCGCGTTTCTGGTGCGCACGGTCAACCCCATCTCAGCATGGTCGGGGATAATGTTGTTTTTCGTCCCTGCATTGATGTAGCCAACAGTGATCACGGCCAACTCTCCCGGCTTCACCTCGCGCGAGACGATTGTCTGAAATGCGAGAATAGTGCGCGCCGCAATCACAATCGGATCGATCGCGGTATTCGGCGCCGACCCATGCCCGCCTTTGCCAAAAATCGTGATCTTTAAGGAGTCCGCGTTTGTGTTATAGACGCCAGGGGTGACGCCCACCTGTCCGGCGGGCAATGAGTTGCCCACATGCAGCGCGACAAGCACATCGGGTTTCGGAAAGCGGGTAAATAAGCCGGCGGCAATCATCCCTGTGGCGCCGCCAACGGTCTCTTCTGCGGGCTGGCCAATCAGAATCAAAGTCCCGTGCCACGTGTCTTTGCTGTGCGCCATAATGGCCCCCGTGGCAACAATCGCAGCCATGTGCAGATCGTGCCCGCAGGCGTGCATTACGGGAACGTCACGCCCCGCGTCATCTTTAGTATGGACTGTGCTTGCATTAAGGAAGGCCGGTCTTTTCTTCCACTGGCAGAGCGTCGAGTTCGGTTCGCAACATCACGGTCGGCCCCGCGCCGTTCTTCATCACGGCAACAATTCCTGTGCCGCCCACGTGCTCCGTCACTTCGTATCCTTCGCTTCGCAGTTGCGCAGCCAATTTCGCCGCCGTCTGCACTTCATGCAACGAAAGCTCGGGATGTTCGTGTATATCGACATAGAGTTCGTGCGCCTCGGGATACACGCCATCGACTTCTTTCGAACCCGGTCGTTCGGACATATTCGCCTGCCCGAACCCCGAAACGATCACAGATGCAAGAAATACCGTTAGCAGCAGTGAGTTCTTCATAAGTGGGGGATCATAAATCGCAAGCCAGACCTGTGCAAATTAATCTCAACTTAAATTCTTACCGCCGACCACAAGATTCTCGGCGATCCCGTCGCGTCTGCTTCCCAAAACTGTTCTGCGATCACAATCATTTGTATGATTGCCCGTTTTGCACATTTTCTGCGGGTGTACAATCGGCTTAGATAGCACTGGTTAGCGCGCTTCGTCCGCCGCCTCGAGGTGCTCATGAATGTCCACATCAGTTACCGGATCCAAAAAACTCCCGCGCTAGAAAAAGAAATCCAAAATCACATCGATAAACTGCGGAAATGGCTGCAGGTCTTCCGCCCCGAACTGGTTCACCTGAAAGGGATGGTCGAAGAAATCTCCGCGCGCGAGGGCACCAGTGCTTCCTTCAATCTGCGCCTGCCTTCCGGGCAGATGGCAGCCCAGGCTTCGGCTTCGACGGCGCAGGCAGCGGTGAAAACCGCCTTCGATGAGTTATTGCAGCAACTCAACAAGCATAAGCATCTGCTTCGCTCAAACCACAAGTGGTCGCGGCGCCAGAAGTTATCCTCAGGCCGGAGCAATGGCTCTGTGCCTTTTGAGCAAACGCTGGCGGCGGTTTTTCCGCCGTCGGTCTCGGCCGAAGACATACGCTCGTACGTTAATGTAAATCTCTCGCGCTTGGATCGTTTCATCGAACGCGAAATCTACTTTCGCGAAGCCTCCGACCTGATCGAAGCGGATTCCATCACCAAAGATGAAGTGATTGATGAGACCGTCGCTGCGGCACTGGGAGATGGAGAGCAAAAGCCGGAGCGGCTCGCGCTCGAGCCCTGGCTCTACAGCCTGGCAATCAAGGCGCTCGACCGGCTTTCGCGGACGGATGATAGCAATGGCGGCGCGGTGCACCTGGAGGATTCCGCCCGCAAGCGCAACGTGAAAGGAAGTGACGAGCCCGAGTTGCAGTTCCATCAGCCTGATGAATCCATCATCGCAGAAAACGTTATCGCCGATGACCGCATTGCAACCCCCGAGCAAATTGTCGGCTCGGACGAAATGATGCGGCTCATCGCCTCCGCTCTGCGCAATGTCAAGCCCGCGCATCGCGAAGCCTTCATCCTGCACGCCATCGAGGGATTTGGCGTCGACGAGATTTCTGCCATAACCGGTGCTCCGCCGGAGCACGTTTCCAAATCTATTTCCGCGGCGCGCGATCACCTGCGCAAGTCTCCCAGCTTCGTCCGCCAGTTTAAAGGACGGGCAACTGGGACCGCATAATTCCATTGAAATGAAAGGGAGTGAACTCACGAATGATTACTCGTGAACAGATCAACGAACTCGCACAATTTGAAGATCATGATTCCTGCGCTTTTACTTATTATTTTCAACCAAGCACCCCACGCAATAAGGCTCACAAAGAGGAAAACATCGTCACGAAAGATCTTGCCCGCGAAGCGCTTCGCCAGCTGGAGAGCAAGAAGTTCGAAGCTAAAAGTGCGGAGGGAAAAACTGAAGCGATAACAAAAGAAAAATTGGATTCGGCGCGCGCCGATCTGGAGCGAATCGTTCGCTTGTCGCACGATCTGTTGAATACCCGCGGCAACGGTGCTCACGCTAAAGCGGTGTTCGCGTGCTCGTCGATGAATTTCTGGCGGGAGTACGACCTTCCGGCGCAGCTCAGCGGCACGATGCTGGTCGTCAATCGTCATTTCCACCTCAAGCCTCTCGCCCAACTTCTGGGAGCATTCCCCAATCTTGGAATCGTGCTCGTCGACCGTCACCGCGCCCGCCTATTCGATCTGCGCCTGGGCGAGATTACCGAACGCATGGATTTTTCCCATCCGCTTCCCCATCGCGTCCGCAGCGACGGATATGCCGGTTACGATGCTGGGCACGCCGAACGAAGCGTGAGCGACGAGGCCCGCCAGCATTTCAAAACTGTCGCCTTGTCTGTGAAAGAGTGCCTCGAAAGAGGGCTGTTTGAAAAGTGGATTCTCGGCTGTCAGGAAACCCACTGGCCGCAGGTTGAAGCGCAACTCCACCCCTACGCCCTGCAGCGACTGCTCGGCCGTTTTTCCGCCGAAGTCGGCTATGAAAGCACGGACGAGATCCGCTCGCAAGCCGAAGGCGTTTTCCAGGAATGGCAGGAGAGACGCCGGCACGAGCTGGTCAGCGAAGCCATTTCTCAGGCCCGCGGCAACGCCCGGGGCGCTACCGGATTGCGGCGGGTCCTGCAATCGCTGGAAGCAGGCGAAGTGCAAACTCTCCTGCTCGGCGAGAACTATCACGCCCAGGCCGTCGAGTGCGCCAACTGCGGCCACCTCGACGCGCATCTGGTGAACTCCTGTCCGGCTTGCGGACAAGAAAAACCTCAGGTGGTTGATGTAGCCGAAGCCATTCTGCCGCGAGTGATCCGCGGCAATATCGAGGTGCTCTACATCAAAGAAGACCCCGAGTTCGACAAGGTCGGCAACATCGCCGCGCTGCTGCGCTTCCGCTCAGAGCAGAACAGCAACAATGTGCGAGCCATCAATGAAGGCCGTTCGAGTTCTGTTTCGGATCGTAACCGCCGCCAGGGCTTTGTGGCCCGGCCCTCGGCGATCGACGAAAGGATGATTTTGTAGATAGGCCTCGAACTTACTCCATCAGCGGATTCACCACCCGAACCGTCCCGTAACTCTGCTTCGCCGCCAAGTCCTCGGAGTAGAGAATCGCCGCGCCTGATTGTTCCGCCGCCTGCAAAATAAGGGCATCCCAAAAGGAGGTCTTGAATCGCGCCTCGATCTCCAGCGCCTGGATGGTGGCTTCGGCGGTGTTGACCACGACCTCCCAACTCATATAGTCGCGAATCAGCCGCCGGACTTCGTCCACGGCCGGCGGACGAGCAACCTTACGCCGCAGGTTGACGCAAAGCTCCTGCAAGACCTGCGTACTCAGCACGCCCCGGCCGCTCTCCCACAAGCTCTCGACAAGCCTGCGAGCTCGCTCGTGCTTTACTCCTGCAGAGCGGTCATGGGCGTAGATCAGAACGCTAGTATCTACGAAATATTTGTCGGCCATAGCGATCGCTTTGTCGGCTATCTTTCATGCAACTCGTCGCGACAGCGAAGAGGGGTCCACCGAAGATCCATCCCCTCGCGCAGCCGTGCCAATGCGCGCTTGCGGGCGGCCTGGTAAGTCTTGCGTTCGCGCACAATTTGCTCCAGGCGCGCCGCAAGCATCGCGCTGATCGAGGTATCTTCTTCGGCCGCCAGTACGCGGGCTTCGCGCAGGAGGTCGGCCTCCAACTTAAGCGTGATATTGGTCTTCATATGGAGCACAAATTTATGTGTAGCACAAGTCTACGTGCTGATCGGGAGCAATGTCAAATAACATCCTGCTCCTCCAGCGAAAACCTTTCGCCGCGTGAAATCCTCTCGCTTTCGCAGTCCTAGGAATATTTTTGGCAACCTTTCTTCTGGAGAAAGACTCTGTGAGCGCGCGTCCTGAGGTGAGACATGCGCCCTTCACAAATCAGCATTCTAATTATGCTATTAGCCTCAGTCCCCCTGCTTTCCCCCAGCGCCATTGCCCAAGCCGAAGAACGTGTCATTTACGCGTTTTCCGAATGTGGAGAGCCCATTGCTCCCTTGATCACCGACTCCCAGCGAAATCTCTACGGCACGACAACCGGAGGGGGCGCCTATGAAGGCGGCTGCGTATTCGAGCTCTCCCCGGTCGAGGGAGGTGGGTGGAGCGAGTCTGTATTGCTGAATCTCGATGGCGTCGGCGGCGCCCACGGGGCGCTCGTATTCGACAAGGCCGGCAACCTGTACGGGACCGGCCCTGGCATCGCTTTTGAGTTGAGCCCTTCAGCGGAAGGCGGATGGAGCGAGACCGTGCTGCACAGCTTTGGAAGCGGAGACGATGGCTCGGGTGATGAGTCAAATCTTATTTTCGACGATGCGGGCAACCTCTATGGCACGACTAGCAGCGGGGGTGCACGCAGAGGAGGCACCGTTTTCGAATTGAGTCCCGGCCAGGACGGCTGGAGGGAGACGATTCTTTACTCTTTTCCCGGGTCGGTATCGGGCCCCAATGGGGACAGTCCGGCGGGAGGCCTTGTTGTGGATCGCGAGGGAAGATTGTACGGCGTTACGGAGTTCGGCGGAGCCGGAGGCGACGGCGCGGTCTTCGAGCTAGTCCCCTCCGACGGCGGCTATAAGGAAAGACTTGTCCACAGCTTTGATATTAACGACGGGCTCCAGCCGACTTCAGGTCTAGCTGCGGATCGGTCTGGCAATCTCTACGGCACCACATCTGCCGGTGGCGACGCGAGCGTTTGTTATTACGTGGGCTGCGGAATCGTTTTTGAGCTGACAAGAGGCCCAGATGGGAATTGGACCGAAAAGGTTCTGCACGAGCTAAACGGGAGCGACGGTTTCAGTGCCGTCGGTCCGCCTGTGATCGATCCGGCGGGAAACGTTTATGCGGCGGCGATGTCTGGCGGGATACAGGCGGGCTCCGTTTTCGAGCTCACGCCAACGGCTAGCGGCCCATGGAAGGAAACCGTGCTTCATCTTTTCGACTTCAAGTTTCCTAACGGCGAGGATGGCGAATCTCCCTACGCCGGAGTTACCCTTTACCGCGACCGGGCCTTCGGAACAACCTCGGGCGGGGGAGTCCACAACGCAGGCACCGCCTTTGAAATTATTCCGCGGGTGTTCTGACGCGGACAACTCGCCGCGCAGCGATAAAAGGCCGATTGGCGCATTTTCGCCGGTTAACTCGGTGAAACCGAACCCACCGGCGTGATATCCTCCCGCTTTCAAGCAAGCAGGGGGATTCATGCCATTCTCGCGCCGCGACTTTGTCAAGACTTCCGTTCTTGGGGCAGTCGCCAGCACTATTAACGCATCGGCCGACGACGCCGCGAAACCCAATTCCGGACAAGATCGCACGTCAGAGCGCGCCTCTCGAGAATCAAACAAGCGCCCCATCATCATCTGCGCCCACAACGGCCTCAACTATCTCGACGACGCATTCGCATTCCTGAAAAGCGGCGGAGACACGCTGGATGCCGCGTTGCGCGTGGTCCAGGGACCGGAGAACGATCCCAACGATACCAGCGTTGGGCTTGGCGGAATTCCCAACGAAGAAGGGGTGGTCGAACTCGATGCCTGCTGCATGCATGGACCGACGCGGCGTGCCGGTTCGGTTGGCGGAGTACGGAATATCAAGAACGTTTCGCTGGTTTCAAAAGCCGTATTCGAGCATACCGGGCACGTGATGCTGGTGGGTGAGGGTGCTGAGCGTTTTGCGGTAGACGTAGGCTTTCCGCGCGAGAACCTGCTGACCGACCACTCGCGCAAAATCTGGCTGCTGTGGAAGGAGTTCCACTCCAACGACGATTGGTGGGGACCGGGACTAGCCGACCCGCACTGGCAATCGCCGGATGTAAAGCCAAAGCCGCAGGCAGAGTTATGGCGGGAGCGCATTCAACATCTGCAAGCGCGCGCAGCCGATCTTGGTATCGCCCCAGAGCATCAGATGGAAGCCATCCGGAAGGTTTTATTTCCGCCGACGGGCACGATCCACTGCTCGGCGCTCAACGAGAAAGGCGAGATCTCCGGCTGCACCACGACCAGCGGATTAGCTTACAAACTTCCCGGCCGCGTCGGAGATTCCCCGATCATCGGCGCGGGCTGTTACACCGATCAGGACGTGGGTTCAGCCGGCGCTACGGGCAGCGGAGAGGAAAATATTAAAGTCGCAGGCGCGCACACCATCATTGAAAACATGCGCCACGGAATGTCCCCGCACGAAGCCGGCATGGATGCGCTGAAGCGCGTGGCTCGCATTTACGACGGAGACATGAC
This sequence comes from uncultured Acidobacteriaceae bacterium, assembly GCA_963784095.1. GTDB lineage: Bacteria > Acidobacteriota > Terriglobia > Terriglobales > Acidobacteriaceae > Sulfotelmatobacter. The sequence continues at coordinate 4,900 of CAWAQC010000006.1, read as the reverse complement.
TAAGCTGCGCTTCGTCGACATGACCTATTACGCTCTGCGCAAAGACGGCGCTTATGCCGGAGTTTCCCTGTGGCAAGGTTATTCCGAAGGTCATCCCCACACGATTGCGGTGCATGACGGTACGCGCCGTGCAGAAGTAACGACCAGCCTGTTCAAAGGATGGTCGCAGGATTTTCCACCGTCGCCGAATGTTCCCGAGGACCTGAAGAAGCTGTATATGAAATAAGAAAATGTGGCTCGCGTCGATGGGCCGCTGAGCTTCGCTCGGCGGACAGCCGAGGCGGCTGTCCCCACATCAGCTACTCCGAGACGCTCTGCTCTTCGCTCTGGGCGCGGAGAATGCGATCGACAGAATACGGTGCGCGCTGGCGCGGTTCATGATAATGCCGAACCTGCATCTCCCCGAGCAGGCCTATAGCCAGCAGATTGAGGCCGCCCAGGAGCAGGCCGAGGGCAAGCATCATCATGGGACCGTGAGTGGCCATGACATGAACGCCGCGCAACTTTTCCACTCCCAGCCAAGCCACCAGACCAGTGCCCCCGGTCATACAAATCATGCCGAAGGTGCCAAAGAAATGCAGCGGCCGGGAAAGATAACGCAGCAGGAAACGAATGGTGATGAGGTCGAAAAAGACTCGGAATGTGCGCGAAATGCCGTAATGCGATGCGCCCCGCTCGCGGTTGACGTTGCGGATGGGCACTTCGCAGATGGACGCGCCATACCATGATGCCAGGGCCGGGATAAACCGGTGCAACTCGCCGTAGAGCGGCACTTGCTCAAGAATCTCGCGCCGGTAAGCCTTGAATGTGGTGCCGAAATCGTGAATGTCGACGCCACTTAATTTCGCCATCATCCAGTTGGCAATGCGTGACGGGATGCGGCGCATCCAGAAATTATCGATCCGCACTTTGCGCCAGCCGCTGACAATGTCGTAACCCGCGGCGATTTTCTCCAGGAACAAAGGAATATCGTTGGGATCGTGCTGCAGATCGCCATCCATGGCAATGATGTACTCGCCGCGCGCATGATCGAATCCGGCAGCCAAGCCTGCCGTCTGGCCGAAATTGCGGCGCAACTTGACGACGGTCACTCGGCTGTCGACCGCAGCGATTTCGCGAAGCATGGCGAAAGTATGGTCGCTCGATCCATCGTCGACCATCACAATCTCGAAACTCTCGCCAGCGGCCTCCATTACAACCTTCAGGCGGTCGTAGAGATCGGTGACATTCTCCTGCTCGTTATGCAGGGGTACAACAATAGAATATTTTGGCACGGTTACTTGATTATATAACCGCGGGAGTTCGCTTTCACTGAATTTTGTGCAGCCAAGGTGGCAAACCGGGAACCAGGCCAGGCAAAGCACTCGCCCGCTGTTATTCAAATCTTAGTAAGGGTGCGCTGCAGATTCGCGCAAGGCCCTCGAGACCGGCCTAACCCTGTTCTTTGAGCTTAAGCCGCGACTTGTTTTCTTCCATGAACTTTTTCAAATCTTCGGCAGCGCCAAGCAACCGGTTCCACTGTTCGTAATACAGCGTGACGGGGAAACGGCCGAGTCCATAGACGCTAACTCCGCCTTTTTCTCCAACTTTAAAAATAAGGTCGCCGGTGCGCTTCTTGATTTCCACTTCTTTTTCCAACTGGGACAAACGGGCTTTCAGTTCCTCATAGGTTGGTTCGGACATGAGCTTCCTCGTAGGTGCGTTGTGACTGTATGTGCAACGTGACAGTCGTACCTATAGTAACCTGTTTGGCGATTGCCACATATATTGCACCCGTTGTAGTCTAGGTGGAATCTAGGCCAAAGCAGGAAAGTCGATGCGATTCCGTACTCGATGGCTGGTGTGGTTTTGTCTGTCGCTGATGCTGTGGGCGGCGGTCCTTGAGTCGACGCATACCCACGCGAACCAGACGGAAGCTGCATCGTGCTCGATCTGCATAGTCGCACACAGCGCTGCTCCCGCAGTCAGCTGTATTCATTTAAAACCTGTATTTGCCACGATTGGCTTCTTGTCCGAGAAAGAAGTCACCGCCAACCCGCTGCTCGGGATTTTCGAGCTGGGTATTCGTGGCCCTCCTGAACTTTAAGAATGCCCGAGGACGAATGTAACCCGGCAGAGATGCCGGTGCTGTTCTCCCATTCTTAACAATTTCTTTCAGGAGGATTCGTGACTACTTCTCAGCAGTGGCGTTTTGCCGTCATTGGTAGTATCGCTATGTTCCTTTGCGGCGCGTTTGCCTTAGCTCAGTCCGGCGGAAATTCCGGTTCGATTCACGGCACCGTCGTAGACCCCACGGGCGCGGTGGTGCCCAATGCAACCGTTGAAATTCATAACCCGATCAGCCAGTTTGACCGATCAACGACTACGGATACATCCGGAAGTTTCACCATCTCGAATGTGCCCTTCAATCCCTACCACATGACGGTGACTGCGCAGGGATTCGCAACGAAGGCGCAAGACGTCGATGTGCGTTCGATGGTTCCAGTGTATTTAAAGGTGCCGTTGCAAGTATCGGGCTCGACTACGTCAGTAACGGTCGAAGCCGGAGCAGCGGACTTGATCGAGAACGACCCCACCTTTCACACAGACGTAGACAGAAATCTATTCAACAAAATTCCTCTGGAGAGCACGACGTCAGAGCTGAGTTCGGAAGTGACGCTAGCCACGCCCGGCATTGCCGCCGATTCCAATGGGCTCTTCCACGGGCTCGGCGATCATGCGGAGAATTCGTTCTCCGTCGACGGCCAGCCAATCACCGATCAGCAAAGCAAAGTGTTCTCGAACCAGCTTCCGCTCGATGCCGTGCAGTCGATGGAAGTCATCTCTGGCGCGCCGCCGGCGGAATTTGGAGGCAAGACCAGCGTTGTCATCGTGGCGACCACACGCTCTGGCCAGGGTGTAACCACGCCTCATGGAAGCGTGACCGCCTCCTACGGAACTTTTGGAACCTCCAACGTGGCGGCTGACGTTGCGTACGGAGGCAAGAACTGGGGAAATTTTATTTCGGTGAGCGGCACGAATACGGGAAGATTCCTTGACCCCCCCGAATTCACGGTGCTCCACGATAAAGGCAACGAAGAAAATTTCTTCGATCGCATCGATTATCAGTTAAACGACAAAGACTCGATGCGCCTGGATTTCCAGTACACGCGTTCCTGGTTTCAGACGCCAAATACATTTGACGGGGAAAATGCAACACCCTGGACGGGACTGTATGGAGTATTACCGTCCATCGAAAATTATGGCGGTATCGGCCCGAATGGCTTGGTCGTCGGACCGACCGATCAACGTTCAAAAATTGGCACTTTCAACATTGCACCTTCCTGGACGCGCGTGCTGAATACGCACATGGTATCTACCGTGGGCGGATGGGTGCGCCGCGACGGGTATAACTACTACCCCAGCGGCGATCCTTTTGCAGATCTTGGAGCGCCGAGCCTGCAGCGCCAAACCGTGGGACAAAGCCGCAGCTTGTTGAATGCAGGATTGCGCACCACACTGTCCTATGTGAGAGGGATCAACAACGTAAAGGGCGGCATTGACTACGAACAGACGTTCTTGGATGAGAATGACACGGTGGGAATTGTCGATCCGGCATACAATGCGCCTTGCATCACGCTCGACCCAGCCTCGGGCACGTATGTTGCGGTGCCGGGATTCACCAACCCCGGTCAATGCGCGGGTGCTGACCAGCCAAACATCGCGTCGAACCTAAATGCGCCAGCCTCCACTCTCTATCCTTTGTGGAATCCGACACTGGCGCCTTACGACCTGACGCGCGGAGGCACTCCCTATAGCGTCCAAGCCGATGCTCCCTATCTCACGCATACCGATGTGAAAGAATCCGCCGCCTATATTGAGGACACGATTAACTGGCGAAACTGGGATCTGAATCTCGGATTACGCGGAGACACCTATAACGGCCTCACCAGTCATGGACAGGCGGAACCTCGGTTGGGCGCGGCTTACAACATCAAACGGACGGGAACCGTTTTGCGCGCTTCGTATGCGCACACCATGGAATCTCCATTCAACGAGAATCTGATCCTTTCCAGCCTGGGTTGCGCCAACCCCGTTCTGGCGCCGCTGCTTCTCTGTAGCTCCACGCTAGCCGGAAAGGCCAATCCGCTGAGCCCAGGCCTACGCAACGAGTACCATGTCGGATTCGAACAGGCGTTCGGAAAGTATGTTGTCGCCTCGGGCGAGTACATTTGGAAATACACTCACCTCGGCTACGATTTCAGCGTGCTGGGTGATACACCCATCACATTTCCGATCGAGTGGACGAAGTCAAAGATTCCAGGTTACGCGGGGCGCATCAGCATGCCGAACTACCATGGAGTCTCTGCGCTAATGGTTTTCTCCAGCGTGGCGGCACGCTTCTTCCCGCCACAGCTTGGCGGAGCCGGCTCTACCGTAGGAGCTCCGGGACTTCCCTTCCGCATCGATCACGACGAGAAATGGGCCCAGACCGCCCACTTGCAATATCAGCTCCCAAAACACGGGCCATGGATGGGCTTCAACTGGCGCTATGACAGTGGACTGGTGGCGGGCAACACGCCTTGCTACGGCATCACTGCGTACAATGATTGCCCTCAATCCACAACCCTCGCCAACGGGCAACCTGGGATTCTGATGCAGGACGTCGTCGGAAATCCCCTGACCGCCGACCTCGAGTTTGAAGGCGGCTTCACCTGTAATGGCGTGAAGGCGACGCCGACCCAGCCATTGCCTTCGGTGTGTCCGGCGGATGCGTTCACTTCCAAGCTGGTCAACATTCCGCCGCCCGGCACGGAGAATGACGATCATCATCCTCCCCGGATTCAGCACCGTAGCCTCTTCGACCTGTCCGTTGGAGATGACAACGTGTTTCACTTCGACAATGACCGCTACAAAGTCA
>CAWAQC010000005.1:0-1159401 GCA_963784095.1 uncultured Acidobacteriaceae bacterium | reverse complement strand
AGCTTCATGCCCAAACCGCAGCCATGACCGCCGCCATGCGCAATCAATTACTGCTCAAAAAGCTGCGTCTGGAGTGCATTGGCCGGGCTTTGGAAACTTTGTCTCCACTCTCGATTCTGGAGCGGGGGTATGCACTCGTGTTCGACAGTTCGGGCCAACTGATAAAAGATTCGCTCCAGGTAAAAGCCGGAGACGAGATTTCAGCCCGTCTGGCGCGCGGAGAGATTCATGCCACTGTGAAAAATTCGGTCAAAGGCAAAGGCCGTAGAGCGCAAACAGAAGTGACGGAAATCTCCTCGCTCTGGCGAGGACGTGTGGGGCAGATGCCAGATATGGCGCACCCACGCATTAGAATAGTCCTGCGTACTCGTTTCATTGCATGGAACACGCTTGGATGCACATAACGGCGCCCTGGGCGAGAATGTCGTTCACAGTTCTCGATATTCTGTTGGTTGCGCTGATCGTCTATGAATTGCTCACCATGATCCGCGGTACGCGGGCTGCGCCCATGCTGCGATGTTTTATGGCCGTTATCGTTGCCTTCTACCTGGCGCGCATCGGCGAACTGGTTACGCTGAACTGGCTGGTGAGCCATCTTCTGCCCTACGTGGTGTTCGCGCTGATTGTGGTTTTTCAGTCGGAGATCCGGCATGTGCTCTCGGATGTGGGCCGGCGCCTGAGCTTCCTGCGCAACAGCGCGGCGGGTGGTGATTCCTACGATGATATTGTGCTGGCGGCGAATCTGTTTTCCCAGCACCAGACGGGCGCGCTAATTGTAATCGAGCGTGAGATTGGCTTGCGCACTTACATCGAAAGCGGCGTGGCCATGGATGCCAAGCTTTCCTACGATTTGCTGGCCACGATTTTCAGGCCGAGCGCGCCGCTGCACGATGGAGCGGCCATCATACAAAAAGATAGAATCGCGGCCGCGGCCTGTTTTTTGCCGCTCTCCATGAACCCGGTGCTCTCCACGCAATTAGGCACGCGGCATCGCGCCGCGATCGGCATCACCGAAGAGACCGATGCGATTGCCGTGATCGTTTCGGAAGAAACCGGCGCGATCAGTATGGCGCTCGGCGGCAAAATTGAACGCGATCTCACCGCCGAGCAATTGCGCGGACGATTGAGCGCTGAACTGAAGCGCTATATGGCTCCCGTGGCGCTGCCCACGGCGACGGCGCTCAGTCCGGAGGTTGAAAATGGCGAGCAGGCTCCGCTGCGCTTGCGGGCGCAGATTGGCGCGATGGCGACCCCGAGGACGAGACGGAGCGTCCCCTATGAAAGAATTTCTGCGCCGCTGGGTGCTGCATAACTTCTGGCTGAAGGTTTTGTCGCTGCTCATTGCGACCGCGCTTTGGCTGGCAATTGCCCCACAGCAGGAACCGGCCGAAGTGGAAGTGCGCGTGCCAATCGAGTTTCAGCATGTGCCCGCGCATCTGGAAATCAGTTCCATGGCCATCCCCGAGGCGCAGATTCGGGTGCGCGGTCCGGAGAGCGTGATTCGCAGCCTGCGTCCCACAGATATTAACGCTGAGCTTGAACTGGCCGACGCCAAACCCGGCGAGCGAACTTTTGATTTGACCGCGCAGCAGATTCGCCACGGCAGCGAACTGCATGTAGTGCAGGTGGTGCCAGGGCAGGTGCATCTCGTCTTTGATAGCCGCCTCACCCGCGAGGTTGAGATTCGTCCGCGGGTGACGGGAAATTTTGTGGCAGGCGAGCAGATCGGCAAGATCGTGGTGAACCCGCAGACCATCACGATTACCGGCCCGCAGCATCATGTGGAACTGGTGGACGCAGCCACCACCGATCCCGTGGATGTGTCGGGAACCACGACGCAGGCGACTTTTGTCACCATGGCGTACGTGCCGGATCCCTTGGTGCAAGTGGTAAATCCGGTAGCGGTGCGGGTGACGGTGATCATGGAGAAGACAACGCCGGCGGAGCACGGGCACTGATTGCTGCGCATTTCTTTCGCAGAAACATCTTTCATGAGCAACCAAAACAGGCAACTATTCGGTACCGATGGAATCCGTGGCGTAGCCGGCGAATTTCCGCTGACCGCGGAGAGCACTTACTTGATCGGGCGCGCGCTGGGGCATGATCTGGTGCGCAGCGTGCCCAAACCTAAGGCTGTGATAGGTCAGGATACGCGCGAATCGAGTGCATGGATTGCCGATCGCGTGGCTGCAGGCATGGCGGCGGTTGGTGTGGAAGTGCACAGCGCCGGCGTGATCACTACTCCCGGCGTGGCTTACCTGGCGCGGTCGCGGGGCATGGCCGCGGGCGTGGTAATTTCCGCCTCGCACAATCCCTGGACGGATAACGGAATCAAGGATTTTTCTGGCGACGGATTCAAGCTCAGTGACGCGCGCGAGTTGCAAATCGAAAAGGAAATTTTCTCATTGCTGGGAAAAGCCGATGCCGCGGACGATACCGCGCTGGGAATTGCCGGACCTTCACTTCCCGGAGAAGCCGGGCTGCGCAAGGCTTATATTGATGATCTTGCAGCCAGCGTTTCCTCCGATCTCCGCGCGCTGCGCGTACTGGTGGATTGCGCCAATGGAGCGGCGACAGCGGAGGCTCCGGAATTGTTTCGCTCTTTGCGCATTCAGGCGACATTCACTCATGTCACGCCGGATGGAAGAAATATTAATTATGGCTGCGGAGCCCTGCATCCAGAGACGCTGGGCAAGGCTGTGGCAGACGCCGGAGGCAAATTTGATTTGGGCGTCACCTTCGATGGCGACGCCGACCGCGCATTGTTTTGCGATGCTACTGGCCGCGTCGTGAATGGAGACGGCGTTTTATTGCTGAGCGCACGCGATATGCACGCGCGCGGAAAACTGGCAGGCAGGACGGTAGTCGCGACAACCATGTCGAACATGGGAGTGGAGATCGCTCTGAAGAAATCCGATATTCGCATGCTGCGGGCGAATGTGGGCGACAAATATGTTCTGGAAGAAATGCTGAAGACGGGCGCAACTCTGGGAGGGGAACAATCGGGGCATGTCATTTTTCGCGATGGCAGTGCGACCACCGGGGATGGTTTGCTGACCGCGCTGCGCGTGATGGATGTGATTGTGCGATCAGGAAAATCGTTGGCTGAACTGGTGAGCGACCTGAAAGTGTTTCCGCAGAAAATCCAGAATGTGCGGGTTCGCGAGAAGATTCCGTTTGCGCAGGTGCCTGAAATTGCCCGCTCCATTGCCGCTGCCGAGAGTGATTTGAACGGCAATGGGCGCGTGGTGGTTCGCTATTCGGGAACCGAGCCGCTGGCCCGCGTGATGGTGGAAGCCGAATCGGAAGAGAAGATGCAGGCGCTGACGGCGAGGATTGCGGGCGCGATTGAGAAGACTTTGGGAGTGTGAGAACCGCCGGTACCGGCGCAGTTTGCCGCTCGAACGGCCGGCTCCAGTTCGCATGCTCTGGCGGCATTGCTGTGGGAGGCTGGATTGAGCCGCTGTATACTCTTGCTTCTTGCGATTTTACTTCCAGGCTTAGCTGCTTCGTCCCAATGGAGGCACTCATGAAGCTTTCGTTTAAACATTCAATTTTTGCGCGGCTAGGAGCCGCATCTTTTCTTTTCCTGATCACTGCTTTTTGTGCTGCCCAACAAGCAGAGACCTCAACCCCCGCCCACGAGCCTGCGCTCGACATCACGTCGATGGATCGCAGCGTCGATCCGTGCACGGATTTTTTTCGGTATTCGTGCGGCGGATGGATCAGGAACAATCCAATTCCGCCGGATCAATCGTCGTGGGATACGTACTCCAAAATGCAGGATGAAAACATTGCACGCCTGCGCGGAATTCTGGAGACGGCATCGGCGCCGGATCCCAAGCGCAATGCGGCTGAGCAGAAAATTGGCGATTACTACGCTTCCTGCATGGACGAAAAAGCGATTGACGCCAGAGGAATCAATTCGCTCCAGCCGGAACTGCAGCGAATCGCAAATATCGATTCGAAGTCGCAGTTGGCCGACGCAGTGGCGCCGATGGTCTACGACAATGTTCTGTTTCGCTTTGAATCGACCCAGGATTTTCGCGATGCCAGCCAGGAGATTGCCGAGGCGGATCAGGGAGGGTTAGGGTTGCCTGATCGCGATTATTACTTGAAAGAGGATGCAAAATCAGTGGAGCTGCGCAAGCAATATGTCGAGCACGTGCAGAAAATGTTCGAACTGCTGGGCGACCCGACCGGCACCGCCAAGTCTGAGGCGGAAACTGTGATGCGGATTGAAACCGCTCTGGCCAAGGGTTCGCAGACGCGGGTGGAACGAAGAGAGCCGAAGAATCTGGATCACAAGATGACGACTGCGGAGTTCGAAAAGACAGCCCCCGATTTTCAATGGCAGGTTTATTTCACAAAAGTTGGAATGCCTTCGCTGGCATCGCTGAATGTCGCATCGCCGGATTTTTTCAAGGCGTTGAATGAAGAATTGGGCAAAGAAAATCTAAACGACTGGAAGATTTATCTGCGCTGGCATCTAGTGCATGCGGACTCTGCCTTTCTTTCGTCTGCGTTTGTGAATGAGAATTTCACGTTTTATGGAAAGACTTTGCGCGGCCTGGAACAGCTGAAGCCGCGCTGGAAGCGCTGCACGGAAAATGTCGACGACGATTTGGGCGAAGCTTTGGGTCAGGTTTATGTGGAGAAATATTTCAGTCCGCAGGCCAAGCAGGAAGCAGTGAAGATGGTGAAGGAAATCGAAGACGCCATGCAGCAGGATATCGAGACGCTGTCCTGGATGTCGCCCGCCACCCGGCAGCAAGCTCTGGTGAAGCTGCATGCGATGGGGAACAAAATTGGCTATCCCGATAAGTGGCGGGATTATTCCAAGCTTGCAATTGTTCGGGGAGATGAGTTGGGTAACGTAGAGCGCGCGCGGGTTTTCGAATTCAACCGGCAACTGGCGAAAATTGGCAAGCCGGTGGATCGCGGCGAGTGGGACATGACGCCGCCGACGGTGAATGCTTATTACAATCCGCAGATGAACGACATTAATTTTCCGGCGGGCGTGCTGCAGCCACCGGCTTTCGATCCGGATTCGGATGCGGCGCCCAATTACGGAGACACCGGCGGAACGATCGGCCACGAACTGACGCATGGTTTCGATGATGAGGGACGCCAGTTTGACGCGCACGGCAATCTGCTCGACTGGTGGACGTCGTCAGATGCGAAAGAGTTCGTGAAGCGGGCGAGTTGCATATCAAATCAGTATTCGAATTACGTGATCATTGACGACATCAAAATCAATGGAAAACTGACCCTGGGCGAAGATGTGGCCGATCTTGGCGGATTAGTTCTGGCTTATCACGCGTGGCAGGCGGATACGAAGGGGCAGAAGCTTGAGCCGATTGACGGCCTCACGCCGGAGCAGCGATTCTTTATCGGTTACGGGCAGAGCTGGTGCGGGCAGACGCGCGACGCGACGAAACGGTTAAGGGCAACGGTCGACCCGCATTCCCCGGAGAAGTATCGGACGAATGGCGTGGTTTCCAACATGCCGGAATTTCAAGAGGCATTTCACTGCAAGGCAGGCTCTCCGATGGTGAATGAGAATCGCTGCAGGGTTTGGTGAACCGGTTTCTGGTAAGCCGGTTCCGGTGAGCGCGAGCCTCGCAAAGGCAGACGTGCGCAGCAGGCGGAAGATCTGACCGGCGGGATTTCACAGGCGCGAGTCGAAGACGGTTAATTCTTCGACAGCCGACCACGTGGTGTGGGCAAGATCGACAAACAAAGGCAAGTCGGCGTCGGACGCGGCCCCTTCCGCCGATGCCCACGCGGCTTCCATGCTCTGGCGATCGTCAAAATAAAGTTCAACAATTGCGTCCCATGCGGAACGATTCCGTTCGGCATCTTCCTGCGGGAAGTTCTGAACGTATCGGCGAAGACCGGGAAGCTTTTCGCGAGTGGCCCGTGAGTGTTTTCCAGGTAGTTCTGAAATTCGGCATCGCTCATGTCTTGACGTTTGCGGATCACTACCATGAATTTGAGCATGGCTGCGCCTCACCTAAACACTTTCAATCATGCCCGCCAGTAGCATGGCTCTGCGCGGCAGTTCAGAGATAACGATGAACTCGTGCGTCGCGTGCGCGCCATCTCCCACGCCGCCCATGCCGTCGAGAGTCGGAATGCCGAGGCCGGCGGTGAAGTTTCCATCGGAACCGCCGCCGACTGCGGCTCCGTCGAGCTTCCAATTAATCTCAGCCGCAATGGCGCGCGCTTTTTTGTAGAGGGCGGCGACTCCGGCTGTGCGTTCCATCGGCAGGCGGTTGATTTTTCCGGTGATCTCGAGCTTGCAATGTTGGTCGAAGAGCTTCAAAGAGCGCAGCCGGCGGTCGATTGCGGCGGCCTGCTTCGCCTTCTTGATGCGCACATCGATTCCCACCGAAGCTTCGGCGGCAACCACATTCGTCCGCGTGCCGCCTGCAATCACGCCGGGATTCACCGACACTCCATTCCGCAAATTGTTGAATTTTGCGAGCACGGCAATCTGGCGCGCGAGTTCGACGATGGCGCTGTGCCCCTTGCCGGGGTCGAGTCCGGCATGCGAGGCGATGCCTTTCACGCGCAGTGTATATTCGCCCACTCCCTTGCGTGCCGTCTTGACTGCACCCCGACCCGCAGCGGGTTCGAGTACGAGAACTCCGGCAGATTTCTTGGCCAAGGCTTCGGTGATTCTCCGCGAAGAATGGCTGCCGACCTCCTCGTCAGAAACCAGAAAGACGGTAACAGGCCGCGGCAGTTTTCCGTGCCAGGCTTGCAGAGCTTCGATTGCGTGCAGGATGAGCGCGATGCCGGACTTCATATCTAAAACGCCGGGACCGCGGAGTTTTCCGTCGGCGATTTTGCAAGGCATGGTTGCGAGCGTGCCCAGTGGATACACCGTATCGGAATGCCCGAGCAGCAGCACCGGCTTACGGCTTCCATGAACTCCGGGGAAATCGATCTGCAAACTGTCTCCGAACTCGCTGCTGCGATGCAGTTGCGTTCGTCCGCCCAACGTCTCGAATTTTGCGCCGAGGAATGCTGCGACACGATCGACGGCGGGCTTGTGGTCGCTGGGCGATTCGATTTCCACCAACTGGCGAATTGTCTCGACCATCTGCTTTTGCCGCTGCGCGAAGTAGCGCAAGCGCTCGCGCGCCACGGGCTGGATTGCATTACAGCTCGATTTGTTTATCCGCATCGCCGCTTGTTCAGGAGACTATTCACGAGACTGATCACGAGACGCAAGGCCTCTTGCCCGTGCAATTGTCAATCATGCAAGGCAACGCGGTACAGTATAATCTTCAGTCTGATTGGCTCGCACTATGATCGGCTCGAATCATGATTGAGAGCACGCTACCCGCAACCGAAGCCGCTGCAGCAAAAACCATGCTCGACATCCACGACATTCTGCAAATTCTGCCGCATCGTTATCCTTTTCTGCTGATCGATCGCGTTCTCGAGCTAAAGCGCAAAGAGCGCATCGTGGCCATCAAAAACGTCACCATCAACGAGCCTTTTTTCAACGGGCATTTTCCCGGGATGCCGATCATGCCGGGCGTGTTGATTGTGGAAGCCATTGCCCAGGCTGGAGGCGCCCTGCTGCTCACCGAAGTCGAAGACCGCGACCACAAGATGATGGTGTTCACCGGCATCGACCGGGCAAAGTTCCGGCGTCCAGTAAGTCCCGGCGACCAATTGCGCATCGAGGTGGAAGTAAAAAGCTGGCGCGCCGTTCCGCGCATGACCGCGGCGAAAATGCAGGGCTTCGCCTATGTTGCGGGAAAACGCGTGGCCGAAGCCACGGTATCCTGCCAGTTGATCGACAGCGCGCGCGGGCGGGGAGATATCTCAGACAAGGGCACAGCCGAATGACCAGCACCCCGTTAGCCTGTGCCCCCGAGCCATCGACTCACGCCGAAACCATGAACGTTCATCCCACCGCCGTTATCGATCCCCGCGCCCGCATGCCCGCATCGTGCAAAATCGGCCCCTATTGCGTCATCGGCGGCGAGGTTGAGCTCGGCGAAAATTGCCGTCTTGTCTCCCATGTTGCCATTGAAGGCCCGACCAAAATCGGAGCGAACAATTCTTTCTTTCCATTCTGCGCGATCGGCATGGATCCACAGGATGTGACTTACAAAGGTGAACGCACCCGCCTCGAAATCGGCGATCACAACGAGATTCGCGAGTGCGTCACCATCAGCCGTGGCACGGTAAAAGGCGGTGGCGTCACCCGCGTGGGCAACCATACGCTGATCATGGCCTACGCACACATCGGTCACGATACAGTGATTGGCGACCACTGCATGCTGGTGAACGGGGCGACGTTGGCCGGCCACGTCATCGTCGAAGAATGGGCCGTGGTTGGAGCGCTTTGTCCGGTCCATCAGTTTGTGCGGATCGGGGCTCACGCCTACATCGGCGGCGGGACAACGATCACGCAGGACGTTCTGCCGTTTTCCATGACCTCGGCTTCGCGCGACACCCATGCCTACGGACTGAATAAAGTTGGACTGGAGCGGCGCGGGTTTTCCAAAGAGCGTATTGGCAAGCTGCATCACGCTTATAAAACTTTGCTGGCCTCGAAGCTGAACACATCGCAGGCGCTGGAAAAATTGAAGGCTGAGCCGGAACGTGGTGAAGATGTGGAGATGCTGATTCGGTTTATCGAGGGAGCGGGGCGCGGCATTATTAAGTAGGAGTTGCCGGTCAACGGCAGCATCCCGAACGGACCGATTATCCTCGATTTCGGAGTCGCTCAGGATATGCGGGCGCTCTCTAACTGATAACTGGTACACCTATGGAAAAACTCGGGCTTATTGCCGGCAACGGCAAGTTCCCGTTCCTCGTGCTCGACGCGGCCCACGCCGCGGGATATGGCGTGGTCGTTGCGGCCATCAAGGAAGAAGCCTTTCCGGAAATTGAAGCTCACGGCGCTGCATCAGTCCACTGGCTCTCGCTCGGAGAGCTTTCCAAGCTGATCGACCTCTTTCATCGCGAAGGCGTGCAGCGTGCCGTCATGGCCGGCCAGGTGAAGCACAAGCAGATCTTTTCTGCTATTCGTCCGGATTGGCGTCTGGCAAAACTTTTACTTTCGCTTACCAAACACAATACCGACAGTCTGCTGGGCGCCGTCGCCAATGTGCTCGCAGAGGAAGGTATTACGCTGGAAAATTCCACCTGGCTGCTGGAGCCGCTGCTGGGCATGCCGGGCGTGCTCACGCATCGTCCGCCAAGCGAGGAGGAACGCAAGAACATCGAATATGGCCGCGTGGTTGCGGGTCATCTGGCGCAGCCTGACATTGGCCAAACGGTGGTCATTGCCGAATCGGCATGCGTGGCGGTCGAAGCCATGGAGGGCACTGACGCCACCATCGAGCGCGCCGGGCACATTATGGCATCGCTGCACGGGCAGGCTTCAACTCTTAGCCGCGCACTTACTGTGGTGAAGATCGCAAAACCGAATCAGGATATGCGCTTCGATGTTCCAGTCATCGGACTGAGAACCATCGAAGTGATGCAGGCCGCGGGCGCAACCTGCCTGGCGCTCGATGCCGGTAAGTGCCTCCTGCTCGAGCGTCAGCAGATTCTCGATGCGGCGAACGGTGCGGGCATTTCGATCGTGGCAGAGCCGAAACCCTAGTCAGCTCCTACCGAGCGACGAGATGGCCGCGACCCGCTGGAGTTACGAATCTCGGAGCGCGCCAGGGTGAGATCATGTGCCGTCTGCAAATTCATCCAAAACTCAGCTGAATTCTTGAAATACTCTGACAACAAAAGCGCTGTCTTCGGAGTTATGCCCCTTTTAGCACGTACCAGCTCATTCACCCGATTTAAAGGAATGGCGAGCGCCCTTGCCAATTCAGCCTGAGTGAGACCCAGTGGATTGAGAAATTCTTCCAGAAGAATCTGGCCGGGATGCGTAGCAACACGGTGACTCGGCAACATGCTTATTTCTCCTTCAATGGTAGTCGATGCATTTCACATCGGCCGCCGTCCCCTCGATGAAGCGGAACACAACGCGATACTGATCATTTACTCGCACACTGTAAAATCCTGACCAATCGCCACGAAGCTTCTCCAGCCGATTTGCCGGAGGGATGCGAAGGTCATCCAGCGTGGAACAGGCATTCAGCAGATCCAACCTGATTTGTATTCGCCGCCACAGAGCCCGCTGAATCCTTCGCGCCGCTTTCGTGTCGCGTCCGTGATATATGTCCTCCGTCGTACTATCAGCGAAAGAGACAATCATTTCGAACAGTATACACGAATACCCGGTATTCATCAATGATTGACGAGACCTTATGAGACGAGGGAAGTTAAGGTATGTCCTTATCCAGTTCCCAGCCGGCCCTTCTCGCCGAGCAGCTTCGCCGCGCCTTCGATGGCGATGCCTGGCACGGTCCTTCTGTCCTCGAGCTGCTAGCCGACGTTGATGCCGCAACCGCTGCCGCCAAGCCGATCCCCCACGTTCACAGCATCTGGGAACTTGTGCTTCATATTGCAGTCTGGGATGGCGCTGGGCTGCGCCGTCTGGATGGAAAAGTCTGGCAGCCCGAAGGAACGGATAATTTTCCAACTCCGCCAAACGCGACCGCAACGGCGTGGCAGAAGGCTGTCGCCGATGCCAAACGCACTCACAATTTGCTGGTGAAAACCGTCGCCTCTCTTCCCGAGTCTCGCCTGCGCGACCAAGTTCCCGGCAAGGATTACGACTTCTATTTCATGCTGCATGGCGTGGCGCAGCATGAGCTTTATCACGCCGGTCAAATCGCCATTCTGAAAAATGCACACGCCAGCAACTCAAAAAGAAATTAAGATCGCGCTCGCGTTGTCATCCCTAAGCTCGCCAAGAAAGCGCCGACCCACCTTTGTGCTCCTTCGTGACCTTAGTGGTGAATAGACTTGGGGGTGAATAGACTTAAGACACGACTCAATTCCAAATTCCCCAATCGCCCTCGCGCTTTCCATTTACAATCTCCTGTTCGCACTGGCAACCGGCCATCGAGGATTCCCCTGCAAGCTGACAATCCGATCTCCGTGGCAGTCGCTGGCGTGGGCGTCTTCGGACGCAATCACGCGCGCGTTTATAAAGAGCTCGAAAAACAAGGCGAACCGGTTCGCCTTGTCGGCGTTGTCGACCCCAATCTGGAGCGTGCCGATGAGGTTGCGCGCGAGTTCGGCTGCCGCGCCTTCGGTTCCGTCGAGCAGATGCTCACCACCCACAGCGAGATTCGCGCCGCCTCCGTTGCCGCGCCCACCATCGATCATCTCGAAGCAGCGCGCGCCCTCATGTCCGCCGGAGTCGACGTTCTGATCGAAAAGCCTCTGGCCTCGTCGCTAGCCGAGGCCGACGAATTGTTGCGGCTTGCCTCCGCTCACCAGCGCATTGCTCAAGTCGGACATCTCGAGCGTTTCAATCCCGCAGTCCGCGCCACCGTCCCTCTGCTTACCCACCCAATGTTCTTTGAGGTTCACCGGCTCAGCGTGTTTACGCCTCGGTCGCTCGACGTCGATGTGGTCCTCGATCTCATGATTCACGACCTCGATATCGTGCTTTCTTTCGCCAAGTCTCCGGTAAAGGAAGTGCGCGCCGTCGGCCTGCCTATTCTTTCCGGCAAAGTTGACATCGCCAACGTTCGCATTGAATTCGAATCGGGATGTGTGGCCAACTTTACCGCGAGCCGCGTCTCCACCGAACGCGTGCGCAAGCTGCGTTTTTTTCAGCCGAGCCAATATCTGTCGATCGATTACGGACGGCAGGAAGTGCTGGTGTTTGCGGTGGGAGCAGACGGAGCGGCGGGCGATCCCACGGTGAATCCTCAGATCAAAGTCGTAAAGCCCCCGGTCACTTCGGAAGAGCCTTTGCACGCGGAGTTGAAATCGTTTTTGCACGCCGTGCGGCAACGTTCCATGCCGGTCGTCTCACTGCAAGATGGCCGTCGCGCGCTAGCGCTGGCGATTGAGATCGTCACTGCGATTCGCGAACATGGGAAAAAAGTTGGCCTCGCCACCCAGTCAAACACCAAAGACTGAAAAAGATAAAGGTTAAAAACTAAGTGGGGCCGGGCTGCGTGCTGGCCTTGTTTGGGGCAATATCTATGGGAATTCCAGCGTCACGAATTTGGCTGGTTGGTCACCCGTATTGGTAATGGTGTGGGAGTAGTTGCCGGGGAGCCATTTGTGGTCACCGGATTTGAAGTGGCCATGCATGGGGCCTTGCGGGCCTTTAGGATCGTCGCTTTTGACGTCGCTGCGGATGTCGAGATCAGATACGGCGACCAGCAGGTACGGGGCAACGTGGTGGTGCAGAGGAACGATGCCGCCGGGTTGGAGTTCGAACTCGGTCACGCGGACACCGTCTTTTACGAAGAGGATGTCTTTGGTGCCCTTGTTCAGAATATCGAGGCCGCGCTCTTCGTCCCAGTGGAATTTGCCTGCGGCGGCTGAGTTGCGGAGGAATTGGTCCTGCAGGAGTTCGATGGTTACGTTGCAGAAAGGTCGAGGGCCGAGGTCGCGGACATAATGGGCGAACCCGCCGGAGACGAAGCGAACGTCGCCGTCGGGGAGTTTCGTGGTCACCGTGGGTTTGCCTTCGACGGTGTTGGCGATTTCGGCGTCTCCCAGCGTGATGGAGATGTAGTCGTGACGGTGGCGGTGAGTCTCGGTTTGGGTGTTGGGATCGACCTGGACGTTGAGGACCCGGACGTATTGGTTTTCAAACGTCAAGTGATGGTGCGGTTCGTTGGTGATTTCGACTTCGGGGCCGAATTGCGCGCTGAGAAGAGCGGCTGATAGCAAGATCAAGATGAAGATGGCCTGGCGCTTCATGGCGGGGATTGTAGCACCGGCGTGCACGGCGGTTGGACAGGGTTGATTTTCGGGTAGTGTCCTAAATGCACCACAAAGGGCACCAAGGCTCACGAAGAAGGCCGCCAACGCAGCCTTTGTGTTTTTTTCGTAAGCTTCTTAGTGAATGGATTTAAGGCGCTACCGATTTTCGCAAGACACCGGAGTTGTTGCGAACCTCACACTCGCAACTCGACCACAGTCGCTCCACCACCACCTTCGTTTTGCGGAGGTTCGGCTACGGACTCGACGTGCGGGTGTTGTTGCAGGGCTTGGCGCAGAGCTTTGCGCAGAATACCCATGCCGCTGCCGTGGACGATGCGCACCCGGGGCAGTCCAGCCAGGAAGGCGCGGTCGACGAATTTTTGCACCTCGCGCGTGGCGTCATCGACGTTGTAGCCGATGACGTTGATTTCCGACGGCGCATTTTCGGCTTCGTTTTCAAGCTGTACGGAGATGCCTCGCGCTCTAGCCGCCTTTACCGGAGAATCAGAGGCGCGGGCAGCCGCAAACACTTCGGCGATATCGTCGCGGGCGACTTTCATTTTCATGGCGCCGATTTGCGCCTCGAAATGATCCTCGTCGATTTGCCGTGAGATTCTCGCCGAGCGCCCGGTGGACTTCAACTTGACGGTGTCGCCTTCGGAGACTTGCTTCACCCTTTGGGGTTGCGCGTTGGGATCGTTCTGGTCGGCGCCAGTGGCGTGCGCAACCACGGTGGAATCGAACTGCTCGCGAAATTCGCGGCGCAGTTTGGCAATGCGGCGTTCGGCGTCTTTGGAAACTTTTTGTGCGGCAGCGCGATCCTGAACAGCATTGACGGCCTCGCGCGCGTGGTATTCGAAATCGCGAAGCAGGCTTTCTACTTTTTTTTCGAATTCGCGGATCTTCGCCTGCTGGGCGCTTTTTCCCTCACTTTCCAGGCGGGTTTTTTCGCGTTCCAGATCTTCCTGGCCGATGCGCAGCCGCAGGCGCTGGTCTTCTGCGCTGCGCAATTCGGCATGAAGTCGGTCGAGGAATTCGCCGACATCGCGGGCCTGAGTGCCCAAGCGCGAACGAGCAGCGTCGATGACGACGGGATTGAGGCCGAGGCGCTGGGCGATGTTGATTCCCGCGGATGCGCCGGGCCCTCCGATTTTTAATTCGTAGGTCGGCTGAAGCGTGGTTTCGTTGAAGCCGACGGACGCGTTGACCACGCCGGGAGTGTTGACGGCATAGACCTTGAGCGAGGTGTGGTGGGTCGAGATAAGAGTGATGGAGCCGATACGGCCGAAGTGCGCGGCGATGGCCACGGCGAGCGCGGCGCCTTCTTCGGGATCGGTGGCGGAGCCGAGTTCGTCGAGCAAGACAAGGGAGCGCGAGGTTGCGGTGCGGGAGATGAAATCGATGTTGGTGACGTGAGCGGAGAAGGTCGAGAGATTTTGCTCAATCGATTGGTAGTCGCCAATGTCAGCGAGAACGGCGTCGAAGACGGGCAATTCGGCACGATCGGCAGGAACCGGAATGCCTGATTGCGCCATGAGGGCGAGTAATCCGACGGTTTTCAGCGCGACGGTTTTGCCGCCGGTGTTTGGGCCGGTGATTATCAGCTGGCGGCGGTTGCCTTCGAGCTCGATGGTGATGGGAACCAGCTTGAGATTTTTGGCTTTCAGGTTTCGCTCTAACAAGGGATGGCGCACGTTCTGGAGAATGAGGCTGGATGGGCGAGTTGCGGCGGCCGTCGACGGCGGATGGTCTTCGCTAGATGGTTCTTGATCGAATTTTACGGATACGCAGTTGTAGTCTTCGGCGAAGCGGGCCTTGGCGAATTGCAGCTCTAGTTCGGCGAGGGCTGAGGTTGCGGCTAAAATAGCGCCGGCATTCTCGCCGATGCGGCCCGTCATTTCGAGCAAGATTCGGTGAACCTCGGCCAATTCTTCGTCGAGTAAACGGACCAATTCATTGTTCTGCTCGATGGTTTCGAGTGGCTCGACGAAGACGGTTTGACCGCTGGAGCTTGCGCCGTGCACGACGCCTTGCACGCGGCGCTTTTGCTCGATTTTTACGGGAATGACGAAGCGCTCGCCGCGAATGGTGATTAGCTCGTCCTGCACGGCACCGCCTTCCGCGAGGCGGCGAAGATAGCCACGGAGGGATTGCTGAATCTCGCGGCGCTGCTTTTCGATCTCGCGGCGGATGCGGGCGAGTTCCGGCGACGCGTGGTCCTGAAGAGTTCCGTCGGGCTCGATCTTATTGCGAAAGAAACGCAGCAACGGCGTGAAGTCTGCGATGGATTCGGAGAGAGTACGGGTGCGGTGGAATTCCGTGGGCATGGCAGCCGGGGGATGAAATGCAATTTCGCGCCACTCGGCAGCGCGATCGACTACGAGCAGAACGTCGCGTATGTCGGCAGTCTCGAGGACAACTCCAGAGATACGGGATTTCTTCACGGATTTGGTGATGTCGAGAAGCCCGGAAAATTCGAAGCGGCCTCCGGCGCGGCGGAACTCGCGGATTTCTTCCGTCAGTGCCTGCTGCTCGCGAATCCAGGCGGAATCGGTGGAGGGAGCAAGCGTTGCAATCTTCGATGCGCCCAGCGGCGAGGAGGCGAATCCGCGCAGAAGTTCGCGCAGAAGTTCGAACTCCAGCACGCGCGCCGAGTTGTGTATGAGCGGATCGGAGATTGAAACTTCGGACGTTGAAACTTCGGGCATCGAAACTTATGTTACAGGAATGCGGCAGATGCAGCGCCGAGTGCGGCATGCGATCGAAGAGAACAGCGGAGCGAACTACGGCAAGAGCTACGGACGAGCGGCGGCTAATGCCTGGGCGTTATTTTGGGGATTGTTTTGGCGGCTACTTTGGGCTGTATTTTGATCCCCGAGTGGGAGGTGGAGCACGAAAACCGCTCCGCCTTCAGGCTTGTTGTGGCAAGAGATTTGTCCCTGGTGATCCTGCACCACGCCATAGACGGCGCTTAAGCCGAGGCCGGTACCTTGACCGATTGGTTTGGTGGTGTAGAAAGGATCGAAGACGCGATGCGGCTCCTTTATGCCGGCACCGGTATCAGAGAAGCGCACTACCACCTGGTTTTTCTCGCGCTGCGCGGTGACGCTTAGCGTTCCTCCGCCGGCCTCTTCCAGCGCATCGAAGGCGTTTTCCACGATCTGCACGAAGGCCTGAAACAATTGATGGCCGTCTCCCCAAACTTGCGGAAGACTGGGGTCGATGACGGTTTCGATGTGGATATTTTCTTCGTGCAACTGAAGTTTGCGCATCTGCACACTGCGCTGCAGCAATACGGACAGGTCAAGCATTTTTTTCTCGGCCGAACTGGGTTGAGCGAAGCTCAGCAGGTTCCCAATCAGGTCGCGGGTACGCTGGGACTGACTGACGATCTTGCGGACCAAGGTATCCTGCTCCGGCGTGAGGCGCTGATAGGACCAGAGTTTTTCCGAGTAATCCATGATCGCGTTCAGCGGCTGATCGATTTCCTGGGCGGCGCCGGCAACCAACTGGCCGAGAGAAGCCAATTTTTCCCGCTGTACAAGATGGGATTGGAGGCGTTGCTCGTTCTCGAAGTTGTTCCGGGAATGATTGAGCAGGCGGATGAGGGCGCGATCCTGAAGATATTGGCGAATAAAGAGAAAGATTCCGAGGACGAACATCGCGGCCAAGACCGCGAACAGACGAAAGGTGCGGCTCATGGCGGGTGATTGGTCGAACAGTAACGTCCATAGCCCGAGCGCGGGCAAAGAAAGTATCGCCAGAGTTGCCATACGCAAGACCACGGCACCCCACCTGTCATTCTCTTGTTTCGAAGCGGGATCTTGCGGAGAAACGGGGCCTTGCAGCGAAGCGGGTTCGGGATGCCATTCGCGCGAACTCAGCGCAGTGGCACCCAACCAGCAGATTGTGCCAACCAGCGGCACGTCGTAGAGACTTCCGGAGTAGTACTTCCCGGCTTCGAAGGCCAGATTCCCGACTTGCGAGTCGACCGCGTACAGAGTGCTAGCCACCATTAGATTCAGATACACCAGTCTCCACCCGGCAGTGGCAGTTCGGGCGGCGACTCCCAGCACCAGAACAAAGACGCCGGTTTCGACGAGATAGAGTGCGGTAGAGTTTCTCTGATACAGCGCCGCATTCATGGATACATATTGCGGTGGAAAAACGACGAAGGCGTAGAGAAAAATCCACCACACCAGCAGAAGAAGGAACTCAAGCGTGCCGCCGCGGAATCCGGGTTCCCGCTCGGAGCGGTGCGGACGCAGTCCCACAGCCGCTATCATGGGAACGAAGTGCAAAAACAGAATTACATTCATGAACCACTGGCGGGGCACCGGGGAATGGCGCAGAATCTCGTAGTAGTTCCAACCGCCCGCATCGCAGGCCCACAGAAAACATCCGGTACCCATGAGGAGCCAAAAGCGGCGGTTGATGCCTTGTTCGGCCCAAGCCGTTGAGAGCATGGCAGCGACGGCCGCCAGCATGAGCAGAAAGTATCCGATATCGAAAATCGTGGTGAGCACTGGACCGCGCCGCAGCGTCAACGACACTACGGCGAACACCAGCGTGATTCCGCCGGCGAGCACAAACCAGCGATACCGTTGGAACGGACTCATCCGCTTCCATTGTAGGGATAACAGAACAAATTCCTAGATCGCTTTCGGAGAACTGTATATTACTTTCGTCACACATGGTTGTGATTTACAACACTTTGATTTTGCAAGCCAGTTGAAGCATTTTGGTGCTACGTAACCTGCTAGAATTAAACGTTCTGAGCGCTAGAACTACGTTCCAAGGCGCTAGAACTTCAGCAGGTGGTGTTATGGCCTTCCCAGTCACCCGTCTTCGCCGGCTTCGCCGCACCGAACAACTTCGGAGTATGGTTCGGGAGACGCGCCTTACCCCCGATGGATTGGTTTATCCCATGTTTGTTTGTCCGGGCGAAGGCGTGCGTAAGGAAGTGCGCTCGATGCCGGGCGTGTTTAATTTTTCCGTGGATGAAGCGGTGCACGAGGCTGAAGAGGTACGGTCGCTGGGAGTGCCGGCGGTGATTTTGTTTGGACTGCCGGAGATGAAGGACGAGTTCGCTACCGGCGCGTGGGCGGACGACGGGATTGTTCAGCAGGCTGCGCGGGCGATGAAGAGCGCAGTGCCGGGGCTGACTTTGATGGGTGATGTTTGCCTCTGCGAATATATGTCGCACGGACATTGCGGCATTGTGCGGAAGACGCCGAGTCCGCAATCGTTGGGGGCTGCGGCAATGGAAGTGATGACCGTCGCAAGTGGGAAAGACAAGAAAAGAGCAATCGGCAAAGCCGCATCCATGGTGGAAGCCAACCAGACACAATTTGAGATCGAGAACGACAGTAGTCTGGAGCTGTTGGCACGGACTTCGGTATCACTGGCTCGCGCTGGTATCGATATCATTGCGCCGTCGGACATGATGGATGGGAGGGTCGCCGCAATTCGGCGCGCGCTGGATCAGGCGGGCCTGATCAACACGCCGATACTTTCGTACGCGGCGAAGTTTGCTTCGGGATTTTATGGGCCGTTCCGCGAAGCGGCCGACTCGGCTCCGCAATTCGGCGACCGGCGGTCTTATCAGATGGATGGCGCCAACCTGCGCGAAGCCATGCGCGAAATCGAACTCGATATTGAAGAAGGCGCGGACATGATTATGGTAAAACCCGCGATGCCTTATCTGGACGTAATTGCCGCGGCACGAGACCGGTTCGATTTGCCGCTGGCGGCTTACCAGGTGTCGGGCGAGTACGCCATGATCGAAGCCGCGGCGCGCAATGGCTGGATTGAGCGCGACCGAGTCATGATGGAATCGCTCGTCAGCATTCGCCGCGCCGGAGCAAATATGATCCTCACATATTTTGCCAAAGATGCCGCGAAGCTGCTGGCGTAAGTAAGTTTAGGGTGTTCCCGTTCCCTTATTGTTCTTCTCCCTTTTGTTCTGCTGCCTTTTGTTCCTCCTCATCAGGAACTTTCTGGTCAGGTCTTTGCTCTACAGATATACAGAGACGACCGGAACATTACTCAGCAACGGAAACGTAAGTAGTTCCATCCTAACTTCCGCTAGCCAGACAGAAGTCTTTAAGGATGTTCCTGGAAATATGAGTACCTCTTCGTCTACGCGTTATCTTCGGTATTCTGCGTTTGCACTAACTCTGAGTTTCATGGGATGCACGGGGCTGAGATCGCCCGCTCCCCCGCAGCCGGGTGCACCTACCGTGACCATCACTTTAAATCAGTCGACGGTGAGCATCGCTGAGGGCACCACCACACAGTTTGTCGCGACGGTGAAAGGGTCAACCAACTCAGCAGTCATGTGGTCGGTTGATGGCGTGAGCGGCGGTAATAGCTCGGTTGGAACGATCACCACCGCGGGTTTATACACGGCTCCGACTCAGCCGGGGTCACACACTGTGACCGCAACCAGCACGGCGCAAACGTCGAGCATAGCGAAGGCTTCCGTTACGGTGGTGAATGGAGTTGTGGTTTCTCCGGGCACGTCAATGCTGGAGACGGGGCAGACGCAGCAATTCAGCGCGACGGTTACAGTTTTGTCCAACGCTGCAGTGAGCTGGTTGGTCGATGGAATCGCGGGCGGCAACAGCAGCGTGGGGACGATCAGCTCGAGCGGGTTATACACCGCGCCGGGGTCGGAGGGAAGCCATACAATAACGGCTGCGAGCAGCGCGGATAAATCAGATACGGCGAGCGCGTCGGTTGCGGTTTTCACCTTCACAGTGTCGCCGCAGGATACGACGGTCTCGCCGTCGAGCGAGCAGCAATTCACGGCCACGATTCAAGGAATCAGCAACACTGAGGTGAACTGGTCGGTGGATGGAATCGCCGGCGGAAACAGTGACGTGGGGACCATCAGCGCGAGCGGCTTGTACACTGCTCCTTCTGCATTGGGAGCACATACAATCACCGCCGCCAGCGCAGCCGACCCTTCTGCGACCGCCTCGCCGGTTCAAGTGGTCGTAGTCAATGCCAGCGCGGCCGCAGTTTTGACCTATCACAATGACGATGCGCGGGACGGCGCGTACCTGAAAGAAACGACGCTGACGCCGCAGAACGTGAATTCCAGGAACTTCGGCAAGCTGTTGTCTTATCCGGTGGATGGGCAGATTTACGCGCAGCCGCTGTACATGTCGCAGCTCAGCATCGACGGCGGGACGCACGATGTGGTTTTTGTCGAGACACAGAACAACAGCGTGTACGCGTTCGATGCGGATGCGACCTCGGCGAATCCTTCGACTTTCTGGCAGATCAATCTGGGAGTTCCGGTTGGGGCGTATGACACCGCCGGACCGTATCCTGATGTTGGAATTCTGTCGACGCCGGTGATCGATGCGACCACAAACACGATGTATCTTGTGGCCGAGGTCTCAGGCCAAAGCTCGACCTTTTATCTGCACGCATTGAATGTGGCCACCGGAAAGGACGTCAGCGGCAGTCCGGTTGCCGTCACCGGAAATTTTACCGGCGACTACCTGGAAGCGGCATGTTATCAGCGCATGGGCCTGGCGCTGAGCCCGTTTACGAATTTGATTTACCTGGCGTTTGGCAGTTGCAGCCACGGGTGGGTATTCGCCTATGACAAAACGTCACTGGCGCAAAAGGCAGTGTTCGACGACACGAATGGGGCCGCAGGCGGGGGATTGTGGGCGGGCGGCGGAGCGCCGGCGATCGACGATACAAACGGCAATGTTTATGTAATGAGCGGCACGGATTATGACGATCAGTGGATTTCACCGCCTCCGGCCTACACGCAAACCGGGTATAACGATTCGTTCCTGAACTTAAATGACACGACTTTAGCGGTGCAAAGTTCGTTTTCGCCGGATAACAACTACACTCTTTCGGAGAACGACGCCGATCTGGGAAGCGGCTCGCCGGTGCTGGCGCCGGGCAATGGCGAATATCCGGCGGAACTGGTGGGCGGCGGAAAAGATGGGCAAGTTTTTGTGGTAAATCCACTGAACATGGGCGGCTTTGCCGGCAGCGACAACGTGCTGCAAACGATACAAACGGGAGTCTCGGAGTACAACAATATTTTTTCGACTCCGGTTTATTGGAATGGGACGATTTATTTCCACGATAACAAGGACGTATTGCGGGCCTACAGTTGGAATTCGGGAGCAGATGCGGGACAGCAGTTATCGACAAACTCTACGGCAGGAAGCAGCACGGTTTTCAACATGCACGGAGCGACGCCTTCGCTGTCAGCGAACGGCACAAATAACGGCATCCTCTGGGATATCGACAACTCGGCTTACACCGCAAGCGGCTCGGACCCGGAGCAGAGCGGCCCCGCCGTGCTGCACGCCTACAACGCCAACAATGTATCGGACGAACTTTATAACAGCGCGCAGGCGGGCAGCCGCGACCAGGCGGGGCAAGCGTTAAAGTTTACGGTGCCGACGATTGCGAACGGACGAGTGTTTGTGCCAACCGCCAACGAACTCGACATATACGGCCTGCTTCCGCAGTAGTGATTTGCAGGGTCGAGTTCTCCTCATTTTGCGATTTTTGTAGTTTCAAGCTTTAACGGAGTTAAAGCTTGA
This sequence comes from uncultured Acidobacteriaceae bacterium, assembly GCA_963784095.1. GTDB lineage: Bacteria > Acidobacteriota > Terriglobia > Terriglobales > Acidobacteriaceae > Sulfotelmatobacter. Next base: position 1,137,982 of record CAWAQC010000005.1, on the reverse strand, counting down.
ACCGCGAAGTTCGCGAAGGTTTCGCGAAGGACGCAAAGTAGAAGCTACGTCGCGAGAGGGTAGGACCACGTTTATCGCAGCTTGTAATTGAGGCCGCAGAAAAAGCGGCGAAATCGTTCGATTGCAATCTCGCCGATTCAATCGAACGAATCCCCGCTTAGTTTTTGCGCGCTAAAAAACTTGCCTCCCTGGAAAAGACAAACGAACTAGACGCCTTCGGTACCGGTGGCCGATCTTCCTCTTTGCTCGGAGGTGAAGCGGTCACGAACCCGGCCACCGATGTCCTGAACTTTTTCGCCGATCTGGCTGCGGATTTCTTCGCCGCTGGCGGGAGCGAATAGCATGGCGGTCGCGACGCCGACGCCGATTCCGGCAGCGAAGGTGAGAACGTTGCGGAGCGTGTGATCCTGGCTGCCGGAGTAGATATCCTGCGCCCGGTCGCGCAAATCGGACACGCGATCCGAGACGCGATCAACGCCTTCCGACACGCGGTCGCGCACGTCTCCGGCCCTACTTTCCGTCTGCTCCAGCAGAAAAACCACGGTTTGGAGAACTGATTTCAGCAATTTATTCATAATCGTCGGCCTCTCTCTTTAATTGTAATCATACCTTTGGGTTAGTTGCCCGAAATGGGCGGAAAGGCTTGCCCCGATTGTGATTATTTGTGGATGGAAAGTTCGCTCGCAACGCGATTGGCGCGCGCGGATGAGAGCGGTCCGCGCGCTTCCCAAAGATGGTGATCTGCGAGGTTTATGCTACTCCGCGTGCCTTTACTGGAGTAGGTACGTCAAGACCCGGCTGCTGGGCTTTGTTTTGCTTTGCCACAGCACGGGCCGCGATCGGCTTGAGCCACAGCAATGCCATGAAAGCGGCAATCAAGTCGCAGGCAATCATGGCCCAAAAAACCTTCGACCATGAGCCGGTCTTGGCAAACAGCCATGCGGCGCCGGGTCCAGCCAACATAGCAGCTACTCCTTTGGCTGTGTAGACGACGCCGTAGTTGGTGGTAGCCCATTTGTTGCCGTACAAGTCGCCGGTGATCGAAGGGAACAACGAGAAGATGTTGCCCCAGGCGAAGAAGCACAGTCCGGAGAGAGCGATAAACCAGAGTGGATGACTGATCAACTGGAGCAGCGCGAATACAGCGATTGCCTCCAGAACGAAAGAACCGAAGATGGCGTTTTCGCGGCCGATGTGGTCGGAAACCCATCCCCAGAATGGGCGGGTCAGGCCATTTAAGAGGCGATCGACTTCGATGGCCAACACCAGGGCGGTCATCCCGAACACCACAACGATCTTATCGACATGGTAGGAAACGGCCATGGGTTTGAGCTGAGCGGTGACCACCAGGCCTCCGAAAGCCAGCATCACCATCATGATGTAAATCAGGTAGAACGACGGCTGGCCCAGCATTTGCAACGGTGTCATGTCAACGGCCGAGGTGTTGATCTTGGCCTTGATCTTCTTCTCTTTTTCTTTCCAGTTGGGCGGCGTCCAACCGACGGGCGGCCTCGCCAAGAAGAGCGAACATACCAGCACCACGATGCCCTGCACGAACCCCCACACGATGAAGGTGTGTTGATAACCCATGGTCTTGATCATGTGGGCAATGGGAGCAATGGTTGCGGCGGTGCCGATGCCGAAAGCTCCGGCGGTCAAGCCCACACACAGGCCGCGATAATCGGGGAACCATTTAAGGGCATTTCCAATGGCGCCGCCGTAGACGACTCCGGCGCCGATGCCGCCGATGCTGTACCAGAAATAGAGCCCGCCGACGGTCTCGGCATAGCCTGATCCAATCCAGCCCAAACCGACCAAGAAGGAGCCGAGGCCGAGCATCAACCGTGGGCCGATCACGTCGACCAGGAAGCCTTCAAAGGGAACCAACCAGGTTTCCAGCAGAACGAAAAGCGCAAAGGTCCACTGCACCGCTTTGAGGGTTACGTGGAGATGCGCCTGAATGGGGGTGGTAAACAGGGTCCAGGCGTATTGCAGGTTGGCGATGGCCATCATCGCGACGATGCCGGCGATGAGCTGGACCCAGCGGTTAGGAATGCGCGACGGGTGAATCAGAGCGTTCGGAGAGACGGCGGTCGAAGAACTCATTGGGTTTTCACCTCAGCACAGAACCTTGGACAGCTTCGAACAGAACACCAAAACTCCAGTCACATCGCGGTGCGATATAATGGTCCAGTTATTGAACCACTTGCGCGTGGCACTTTACCATCATGCCTGGGCAGAGTCAAGCATTTACACCGACCATATAGCCAGCCATAATCGCTGCGAGTTTCCTCTGCGATTAATATGAGAGACCAATGGATCAAAGCGTTCAAAGTCAGATTGAAACCTACGTGGGCCACCTGGATGGCCTGATTCGCCGCGGGCAAGAGCTGCGGGAAACGCTGGGGGCCGACCCCGCGGATGCAACGGCAATGGCTGCCACGCGGCGCTGGCAGGAGGACTGCGGTATCACCATCAATCAACTTTCCGGAGGCAGCAAAGCGCACTGGCTGGCGCGTGCTTTCAGCCAGGCTTTTCTGATGCGTTCGCCGGATGGGCAGGCGGCGCAAGGCGCGGCGCCGGGCGAGATTGTGCAACAGTTGCTGGCCGTCTTGGGACAGGCGGTTGCCACGCTGTCGCAAACCGACGGTGCTGGGGTTCCTTCGGCATCGACCGAAGCGCCGGATCCGCGCCGGTTTGAATTCGTTCACAACGGAGAGATTCGTCCCGTGCTCGAGGGGGCGTATCGGGATGGGCGAGGGGCTCTCGATCAAGGTGATTTTCAGCTTGCGCTGGTGACTTATTGCGGGATTCTGGAGGCGATTGTGACCGACGCGCTGGAACACAAAGGATTGGCCGCGCTGATTGGGTCGGGAGCTCCGGCCGGGAAAATTTCCGAGTGGCCGTTCGAAACGCGGCTGGCAGTTGCCGAAAAAGTTGGGCTGATTCGCGGCGGGGCGGCGCGGCTGCCGGAAGTGGCGCGGACGTATCGGGATCGGCTGGATGAAAAAAGAGAGGCAATTCCCGACGGAATGGTTTCCGAGCGCGACGCGCGACGGACTGGACAGGTACTTCACGTGATTATGCGCGACCTGGATCCCGGGCGGTAGCCCTCAGGCCTAAAGCCCTTCCTTAATTGGCGCTGCACGGCGCGGCTAAAGCCGCGCCCTTTCAAGCAATTCTTGGAACCAATTCTTCAAAGCAAGTTGCGAGACGCCTCAAGCTACCGGTATAAAGCTCAGTCTTCCTGTCTTCTTTTTAGTCTTCCAGGTCTTCTTTAGTCTTCAAGATCTTCTTTAGTCTTCAAGATCCTGGCGAAACACTGGCTGAGCAGGATCGAGACTGCCTTCGATTACACCTACCAGCAAATTTCCGTACGCATTTCTGGCTTCTTCCAGAGAAGGGTAGCCGCGCTCGCGCTGCAATCCGCCGTCAGAGTAGACGAGGGTGAAATAACGTCCGGAAGAATACTGCAACTCCTGCAAGCTGCCGGGCATGGTAGGGTCGCCCTGTTGCCCTAGCACATCCATGAGGGCTACCGACCACTTTCTGCCTTTGGGATCGCTGACGACCTCGTGCTCGAGGTAGACCCAATCGTCCATGCTCCAGAAAGTCATTTGAGTTTCTTGCACGCTATTCAAGTAACTGTCCCAGCGCCCGCCCTACCTGCGATGCGGTGAACGGCTTCGGCACCAGCAAAACTTTTTTTGCCTTGCGCGACCGCAAGCTCTTTTCTGCTTCTTCCGGGGTGTCGCTGATGATCACGACCGGAAGTTGCGCGTGATGCTCGTGCTGCCTCACGGCATCGAAGAGCGCTTCGCTCATTTCGTACGACGTGCAGTCCAGAACCACCGCCTCCGCGTGATGCTCGGTCGCTAGCTCGTTCACACCGCTGGTATAGCCCGAGGCAAAGACTTCGTACCCCAGATCGCGCAAAGAGAACGTCAGCAGCTCGGCGATGTCCGGCGTATCGTCGATTAGCAAGACCTTGCGCAAGCTGGCTACTTCTTTGCTGCCGGGCCGGTCCCGGACAGCCGTGGTTTCTTGCCTTGCGAGGGCTCGATGTCCATCACCCAGATGCGGCCACCGGCGGTGTAATAGGCGCGATGATCGTTTTCGATCATCGCTCCCCACGCTTCCAAGGTACGCATGGCAAACGTGACCCCCTCAAAATTATTGCGAGCGTGGTCGAGCACTTCGTTGGTGTGCCAGTTGTTCGTGAGAATAGCGTCGCCGGGATGCACGCGCAGCACGGTGTAATACTTGTCATACGCCGCTTCTGGACGAACATCGCGCGTGGCTCCACGCTTTTTGCCTTCGGTGACGATGTAACTTTCCTGGCCTTCGGGCTCGACTTCCGGCTCACGATTTTGCGCTAACGGTTTTGTGCTCATACGGTCTCCGCGACGGCTTGGGCTTCGGCCGCTGCCGCCATATTGCTCACGTTCTTCGCATCTGCTGCGTGAATCAGCGCTTCGGGCAGCTCGATGCCCACCATCTTCCACTGCTGGTTTGCGAACTTCTGCAGATTCGCGACGTGCTCAGCGTGCAGATGGCCGAAGCGGCCTTGCAGCTTCAGGTACTCCGAAACCGGCCGCATGCTCGCGGGCCGGAAGCTATAGTCGAACTCGCGTTTTTCCGGATTCCACTCCCACATGGGGTAGAGGCCGCATTCGACGACGAGACGGCCGAGATCGATGGAGCGCGGAGTCTCGTAAACGAAACCTTTTTGGCAGGGCGTGTAGACCATGAGGTAGGCCGCGCCTTTGTGGTTGAGGCCTTTGCGAACTTTGTTCATGAGGTCGATGGGATATCCGACGCTCGCGGTTGCCACGTAGCAGTGCGGATGGCCAGCGGCCATCATGCGCGCCAGATCTTTGGGATACAGCTTCTTGCCTTCGGGAACTTCCGGGCCGGGAGGCGAGAAGGTGGTCATGCCGCCGTAGGGAGTGCGCGACGACGCCTGAATACCGGTATTGGCGTACTGCTCGTTGTCGTAGCAGATGATGAGGCAATCATGATTGCGATAGAGCGCGCCGGAAATTGAGGCGAGTCCGATATCGGAGGCGCTGCCGTCGCCGGCTTCGCAGATGATATTGGGGAATTTTCCCTGCCATTTGCCTTTGCGGATCATGGCTTCGTAGGCGGCCGAAACGCCGGCAGTGAAGCTGCCCGCGCTGCCGATCTGCGTGTGAGCCCAGGGCACGTTGTAGGGCGTGCACAGGTATGAGCTGTTTGCCACGTACATGCAGCCGGTGGGGCCGACGAGAATTGTGTTGTCGCCGGCGGCTTTGCTGGTCATGCGGTATTGAATTGAGGGGCCGCAGCCGGCGCAGGTTCGGTGGCCGGGAACGAAGGGTTCCGATTGCGGCAGTTCGGGGTTGTAGAAACGCGCGCCCTGGTTCGGGCTTTCGAGGATCGGCAGGATTTGCCGTTGTACTTCGATGGTTGCCATATCATTGCCTCCAACAGAAATTTTTCTGGCGGCTTTCAGGGGCGTAAAGCCCCAATTATTTTTGGCCGCTTTGTGGCACGGCTAAAGCCGTGCCCTGATACGAATCGTTGGGGCTAAAGCCCCAATTCTTCTCTGCTCTTTCTGCGGCGCGCCTGAAGGCGCGCCCTTTCAAATCCCTTTCCGCCGTGGCGGACGGCCGATGGCGGCGGTCCCCACATGAGCTGTGCCCATAAATCTCAAATCAACCTAGTGTTCGAAGCCGACCCAGTGCGTGCGCTTCTCGATCTTGCCACGGCGCTGAGCATCGAGCATTTTTTCGGTCATCCAATAAAATTCTTTCAGCACGATAGCTTCGCCGCCCATGCCCGCCATGAACGACATCATCAGAGGACGCTTGTCGGACTCGTAGAGCGCGGCTGCGGCCTCGGCATATAATGCTCCGCCGCTGCTGACGCTACCCAGCGCCATGTTGGTTTCGATGACGCCAACCACTTTGAACTTGCTGAGCGACTCGCGAACGCGTTCGGTTGGATAAGGCCGGATCGTTCTCAAACGCACCATCCCGACCTTCAACCCACGCTCGCGCATGTGCTCGATGGCAAAGCGCGCCGTCACCGCATGCGCTCCCTGCAGGAAGAAGACGACTTCGGCGTCGTCGGTTTTGTATTCTTCCAGCCAGGCGTCGTATTTTCGCCCGAAGATTTTGCCGAACTCTTCATGGACTTCTTCGATGACCTCCATCGATTGCTCCATGGCGCGGGCCCGCTCAAGCTGTAGGGGAGGGCCTTGCTCGGGCATGATCTGCGGACCATGCGAAACCGGATGGCGGGGATCGAGCGGATACGGATGCTTGTAGGGCGGCAGGAACTCCTTCACTTGGCCCATGTCAGGCAGTTCGACGTCGCCGGTGATGTGCGAAACGAAGAATCCATCCTGGCAAACCATCTGCGGCAACAGGACCCGGCGGTCTTCGCCGATGCGATACGCGATCAGGTGATTGTCGAATGCCTCCTGGGCATCGCAGGACCAGCCCATGATCCAGCCCATATCGCGAGTGGAGAGAGCGTCGGTGTGCTCGGAGCCAAAATCGCCGGGAGGATCGAGGGTGCGGTCAGCGATCATCATCTGCACCGGCATGCGGCTGCCGGAGATCGGCGAATACAATTCGTAGGCGAACTGCACGCCGACACCGGAGCTTCCGGTGAACACTCTTGCGCCGGCCGACGATGCGCCGTGCGCAATGCTCAGTTGAGAGTGCTCGCTATCGGCGACGATGTACTCGGCGTCGAGTTCACCGTTGGCGACCATTTGCGCGAGCGCCATCATGGTTGCGGTGTAGGGACGGATTGGATAGGCCGCGATCACGTCCACGTCGGCGTATTTGGCGGCTTGCGCCGAGGCGACGCAGCCGTTGATGCGTACCATCTTCTTTTTTGCTTCCATTACCGGCATGATTTCAGCTCCAAATCTTTTGTAAGTCCCTCGGGGGCTAAAGCCCCGTAGCCCCGTCATTTGGCTCGTCGTTGCGGCACGGCTTAAGCCGTGCCCTGATACGAATCCGTTGGGGCTAAAGCCCCGTGAATCCTGATTTCCTTACGGCGCGCCTAAAGGCGCGCCTTTTCAAAGATCGTGTTTGTTCGATCCGGTCACGAGTGCGCCTCAAATGTTTTTCGGGGCGCGCTCATCGAGGTGCTTCAACTGCTCGGCTTGACGGCCGTGCAATCCGGGCGAAATTGCGAACGCGGTATCCATGCGCACGACTCCGGTATCGAAATCGAGCTCGGGAACGCCTTCGAGACAGCCCGTGGGGCACTCCTCGATGCAAACGCGGCATCCTTTGCAGTAGTCGACCAGAATTTTGTAAAGACCGTTCGACCGCTCAGGACGAGCGATGCAGGGCTCCGGACAAACCAGGTAGCAATTGTCGCAAGCGTTGCATGTGCCGCAACTGAAGCAGCGATTCGCCTCTTCGACCGCCTGCTCTTCCGTGAATGCCTCAATGACTTCCTGTTGGGTTTTCTTGCGGCTTGCCGGAGGCAACATTTCCTGCTGCACGCGCGGGAAATGCGGGAAGTAGGTCATGTTCATGCGATTCAGATCGAAGATGACGTCGACCGGAATCGTGCGCGGTTCAAGCTTTTCTCCACGCATCACTTTGTCGAGATTGAAGGCGACGCGTTTGCCATCGCCGACAGCGTTTACGACCATCAGCGGCTGGCCGGAGCCGAGTTGCACGATGTCGCCGGCGGCGAAGAAATTGGTATCGCCAAGGCGGCCGAACTTGTCGATTTTGATGGTGCCGCGCTCGGTTTTGAATTCGGCCGGCAGCCAGTTCAGCGAAGCACGTTGACCAATTGCAATGATCACGTTGTCGACCGCAAACTTCTCAGGCTTGGCTTCGCGATCGATATTGATCGGCGAAGCGTTAATCGCGCCAGAAAATTTTGCGGGATGCAGTTGCAGAGCTTCGACCTTGCCATTGCCGAGAACGGCAACGCAAGCGCGGCCATGGATCAGTTCGACGCCTTCTTCCAACATATCGTGCAGATCTTCGGGAGAAGCCGGCATCTCGGTCTTATCGCCTTCCACTGTGATCATGGTCACTTCGACCGCGCCCTGACGCAGCGCTTCGCGAGCGCAATCAATGGCTGTGTTTCCGCCGCCGATCACGGCCACGCGCGCACCCACCTTCACCTTTGAAGTTCCCATGCCGATGTCACGCAGGAAGGGCAAGCCATAAATAACGCCATCTTTATTCTCGCCTTCAGCACGCACGCTGTTTGGCTCAGTCAAACCAACGGCCAGCACGCAGGCATCGTAATTTTTCTTGAGATCGTCCCAGGAAACGTCTTTGCCGACTTCGCAGTTGGCTTTGATCTCGATGCCCAGCTGCTTCAGGCGCTCGATTTCACGATCGAGAACGTTCTGCGGCAGAACCCAGTCGGGAATCCCGCCGCGATTCAATCCGCCGGCTTTCGGGGATTTTTCAAGAATCGTGACTTTGTAGCCGAGCCGCGCCAGCTGATAAGCCGCGCTGTGGCCGGCTGGTCCAGAGCCTACAACGGCGACCTTTTTGCCGTTCGACTTGCCAGCCTGAACGACGTCGTTGGTCAGCGCTTGGCCGAGATCGCCGAGGAAACGCTCGACCGCGCGGATCGAGATCGCTTCGTCGTACTTGCCTCGATTGCAAGCTTGTTCGCACGGGTGATAGCACACGCGTCCGGTTACGGAAGGGAACGGCATGTCTTCTTTAATCAGAGCGTAAGCATCGAGATACTTGCCGCGCTTGACGAGGTCGAGATAGCCCTGAATTTTTTCGTTGGTGCCGCACGCGTTGTTGCAGGGTGGTAACTTGTCGCGGTATACGGGACGAATCGCGCGCCAGTTGCCGGTGGGAAATAGATCTTGTCCTTTTTCCTGCGAGGGCGCGGGGGTGATTCCGGCGAACGGGACGGTTAGCCAATCGGGTATTTTTGTGCCTTTGGTCGACATTATTATTCCTCTCCTACACGGCCACTGGGTTCAGTTGCATGATTTTCAGTTCTTCAAGCGCGAGATTGAACGCGTGTTGGTTGGCGATCATCGGCTGGATGGTTTTCATCTGCACGATGCCGGTGGTCTTCACCACGGCCGCGATCAGCGGAGCGGCAATATCGGGCGCGACCAACTTGGTGCGCTCTGCCGCGCCTTCGGTGGAAAGACGGTCGAGACCGAGTTCGCCTAAGCGGTAATAGAGCCACTTGTGATCGGCGAGCTTGGCGGCGTCGATGCAAACTAACTGCGCGAGGCGCTCGGGGCCGGGCACGAAACGGATCATATAATCCGGCGTGTAATGCGTATTGATGATGAGCGTACCGCCGGGAGGCATGCCGCGCATGTAATCCCAGCCTTTGACCATGGTGCCTTCAACGAGCACGACGATGTTGGGATGTTCGTTCTCGTAGGTGAGTTCGTTTTCGAGAATGCTGTCGCTCACGCGGCAATACTTGCGGGTGGGGCAGTTGGTGCGATCGGGATTATCGACGTAGTTTTCCATGGCCTGCGCATACTTGCCTTCTTTGCGTGCCGAGGAAGAGACAGAATTGACGATGTCGCGGCCTTCTTTGTCCATAATGATGCCGCGAGTCCAGACGGTGAGTTCTGTGTAGCTCATAGTGACGATGACCTCGTTTTTGTGCTGCTACTTTCTGTTTCGTCGGAACCCTCAGCACAGGCGTTGCCGCTTTGCCTGGCGAATGGCTCGGCTTCCTTCAAATGCTTCGAACTAAGATCGGACTCTAGGACCGCAAGAAAATCGGCGCGTAATACGACAAGCGGCGCGGCGCGGGCGCCATCCTGAAATTCCGCAATCGCCGAGAGGGTTGCCTTTTTGCAGAGGGTCTCGACATCCGCTCCGGTGAATCCCTCTGTGGCGGCGGCAAGTTCCTGGAAATCGAAATCGCCCGCGAGCGGGACTTTATGCAGGCACAGCCGCATAATCTCGGCGCGTGCAGTGATGCTGGGCTTGGAAAAATTCAGAATGTAGTCGAATCGTCCGCTGCGCAATAACGCCGGCTCGATGCGCTCCGGGCGATTGGTGGCGGCCAGCAGAATTACGCCTTTGACGTCATGGAGGTTGTCGATTTCGCGCAGAAGCTGGCTCAGGATGCGCTGATAGATATCGCTTCCGAAGTGATCTCCGGCAAACTTCGGCGCGATCGCATCGATGGTATCGAAGAACAGAATACACGGAGCTGCGCGGCGCGCTTTCTTGAAGACTTCGCGCAGCGCGCGTTCTGATTCGCCCAGCCACTTGGAATAGAGCTGCGGTCCATCGATGGCGAAGAGAGGAATCTGCTTCTGGCCCGCAAGCGCCCGCGCCATGGCGGTTTTGCCGGTGCCTGAGGGACCGGCGAGCAGAATTCCGCGCGGCGGCGTCAGCCCGACCTGTTCATAGATTTCGTCGTGAACGTGGGAGTGCTCGATTACGCTGTGCAGTACGCGTTTCACTTCATCGAGACCCGCGAGCGAGGCAAAATTGGACCCACTCTTCTCGATAAAGAATTCACGGGTCGCGCTGGGCTCGACTTCTTTCAAACCCGCAAGGAAATCTTCGCGGGTGACTTGCAAAGATTGGAGCTCGGGAGAAGTCTCCCCGTCGTTGGCCAGCGGATACGTGGCCAAAAATCCGCGGAGAGCGTTCATGCCCACTTCCTGGCACAAGGCTTCAAGATCGGCGCCCACGAAGCCGTGCGAATGCTCGGCGACTTCGCGCAGATCCACATCGTTGGCGAGCGGCATGGCGCGCGTGTGAATTCTCAGGATTTGTAAGCGCGCTTGCTGATTGGGAACTCCAATTTCAATTTCGCGATCGAAGCGTCCGGGGCGACGCAGGGCGGGATCGAGAACCTCGGGGATATTGGTTGCGCCGATTACGATGACCTGACCTCGGGCGACAAAGCCATCCATGAGGCTCAGAAGTTGCGCGACGACTCGCTTTTCGACTTCGCCGGTGACTTCCGCGCGCTTGGGAGCGACCGCGTCGATTTCATCGATGAACAAAATCGACGGGGCATGACGCGCCGCCTCCTCGAACACCTCGCGCAGCCTGGCTTCGCTTTCGCCATAAAACTTGCGCATGATCTCGGGGCCGTTGAGGTGAATGAAATGAACGCGGCTTTCGGCGGCGACGGCGCGAGCCAGCAAAGTCTTGCCGGTTCCCGGAGGCCCATACAGGAGAACCCCCTTGGGCGCCAGAATTCCCAGGCGCTCGAATACGCGGGAATATTTCAGCGGCAGTTCGACAATTTCCCGAACGCGGGCGACTTCGCGCTCAAGGCCGCCAATATCTTCGTAGGAAACCGAGGGGGCGCGAGATGCGCTCTGCTCGCCTTCGACGACGCGAACGTCGGTGCGTTTGCCAATGACAACTGCGCCCGAAGGGATGGTGCGAACTACCTGGAAGTTGATGGCTTTCGCGAAAGTTGGGACGCGAACCACATCGCCTGCCATGAGCGGAACGCCGATCAGATCCTCGACGATTCGCTCGGGAGCGATGATTGCGGGCGCTGCGCCGACCCACATTGGCGACAAGCGGACGGCAACTGCATCCTGCTTTTCGATCACCGAGACCGTGACTTGCTCCTGCAAGCCAGCATTGCAGTTGCTGCGGCAGGTTCCGTCGATCTGGATCATGCCTTCGTGACCGTCGTCGGCGAGCTCGGCTCGTCCCAGGGCAACCGTGCCGCCGGTGATCTTGAGCACATCGCCGGGATTGGCGCCCATGCGGCGCAGGTCGGGGGGAGCGAGTCGTGCGACGGCGTGACCTACATCCTCGACGCGCGCCTCTGCGATGCGCAGGCTGAGAACTACCGTCGAAGATTGGTTAGCTTCGGCCATCTCTCGCTTGGCAAACTGATGGCGACTTCGTGACCCGGCAGTTTCCGAATCGCGATATGCGACAGCAACCCTGCCGGCGTCTTTTCCCAACACAGTCAATTCGAAAATCCCCAGCTACAGTTACACGGGCGGCCACATCCGCCCGGTCAGAACTTGTTCAAAACAATCTCTTCCACATCTTCCAAATGCCTGGACATCGCGGCCTTCGCGGCCTCACTATCTCGACGCTTGATTGCGGCCAAAATCCGCCGATGGCCGCTCAAAGATTTTTCAGACCGGCCCGCAACTTGCAAGGAGCGCGCCCGCGTGTCGCGTAACTGCTCCATCAGAATGTCGATCACTTTCAGGACTACGTTATTATCGGAGGCCAGGGCCACGCTGTAGTGGAATTCGGTGTCTTCGTCGACGGCGGCATCGCCCTGATTTTGCTTTTCTTCCTGCCTGCGCAGGATTTCTTCCATCTCGGTGATCTCTTCCGGAGATGCATGCGTGGCGGCGCGCGCGGCCAGCGGAGGCTCGAGCATCTTGCGGAAGTCGATCAGTTCGCTCACGAGCTCCTTGCGCCGCTTTAAGGCGTTGGCGAAGGGATTTACGACCGACTCTACTGAAATCTCTTTGACGATTGTGCCCGTGCCCTGGCGGGGTTCGACCATGCCCATGAGCTCGAGGCCACGGATGGCATCGCGAATGGAGCCGCGGCTGACGCGCAGCGTATCTGCCAATTCTCGCTCGGAAGGGAGTTTGTCGCCGGGTTTGAGTTTTTTGAGGATGAGACGTTCGATCTGCTTAGCAACCTCCTCATAAACTCGGTTGCGGCGCACAACTTCGAAGTCGGGTTTAGCCGAGGCGAGCGTCATCCTGGTGGTCCGATAAGTGTACCAGCCGAGTATACTCCCGCTGTCAAGGTGGCAACAACTATTTGAAGAACTTAATTTAGTGGCCGCAGGTTCTTGCCACGTGAATGCCTTGGCGACGCTTTCGGCAATGCTGACATGCCTGGTGGGTGCGGGCTTTTGATCTTGCTCACGCCTGCGAAAAAATCTTAAAGCGCGAAGTTCGCAAAGAAAGGCCGCCAAGGACGCGGAGAAGAGCACGATCTGGCAAATTATTTGTTTTGCAATTTTGCCTTTGCGGGCAGCATGTCGTAGAGCGGCTGCGCCGGAGTGAGGTTGGGATTTTCGTCCGCTACGGAGATGGCGAAAATCCGAATGCTGTCGTTATTGGGGAGGGTTAAAGTTTTTGCTCCGGGCGGCACGTCGCTTGAATAAGCGAACAAGTACGAGTAACGATAGGGGACGTTTTCGCCCCGCGGATTGTGGTAGTGATCGGAGTACCATGCCAAGTTTGCGCGCTTGATGTATCCGGGCTTGAGCCCGAGCATTTGGCCGTAATCGTCGTGGGAGGTGTCTTTCGAACTCCACTCGCGATCATCCCACTGGCCGATGAATCCTCTCCAGTTTTGAATGTTCAGTTCTTCTTTTTTGCTTCCGATTTCGAAGGTTACGGTCTGGTCTCCATTGGCTGAGGCTGCGAGCAGGTATACACGGTTGAAGCGACCTGCTGGAATATCGATGGTCTGACCTTTAGCTAAGAGCGCATTGGAAGATCCGTTATTGGATGGGCCAAGTTGAAATTTCACGCCGTTGTAAATAATGTTCCTGGGCAGCATCTCGGCGGGGAGCGTGTCTCCCTCACCATCAAATCCGTTGTTGGATTTCGTGCCTACTTCGCTGGCGGTCGCGAGATCATAGTGGAGCGGCACGGGCTGCGAACGCGAGGGCGCAACTTTTGTTTGGGAAACTGCTAGTCGTAGTGCGAAGGTGCGGGGCTGATATGCCGAGAACGAAGTCAGCAAAGCTCCGGCGTCGATTTTGGCTGCACCGACCGGTTGTTCCTGTCCGTTGACTTCGCGTGCGGCTGTGAGCGGCGCGGCAAACTGGATGCGAACCTGGCGCTGCGGCTTGCCATCAAGCTCGACCATGCGGAGGATAATTTCGTCGCTCAGTTCGGCTTTTTTCAGGGCGAGGACGCGGATGCGGGAGTTGCTCACTTTCACGAACGAAATTTCGCGGCCCAACGCGCCGGGGTGGGACGAAGTCTGAAACGCGATGAGGGGATCATTCAATTCCTGTCCCTGCCAATCGGTTTGGCTCTCGCGCCAGCCGTTGGCGTGGCCGGCGATGCCGTAAATGAACTCGTGATGGCCGATGTCCTGCGTGGCTTGATCGGGATATCCGCCGCGGGTGCCGGGCGTCCTTATTAATGTGAGGCGAATGGTGTGATCGTTGGGTTTGTCGGATCCGTTCTTGCAGTCGGTGAGGATGGTGGCGCCGAACTCGCGGCTCGCATCGGTGAGGTCGATCCACTGGTGCGAGGGGACTTCGAACTTCTTCGGAACAGCGGTGGGCCGCTGGATTGTGCCGATGTCCCAATTGTAGGTTGCCATCTCATTGGACGCGGTTAGGAGGAAGGTGGCTTTGAGATTTGACTCTCTTGTGTTCCAGTCGATGGCGTTCGCGATCTCGATGCGCTTGTCCGCATCGCCGGCAGCGAGGCGGATGGTCTGCAGGAAGTGCGATCCGTCGGTGTCGCGAGAAACTTCGATCGCCACTCGCGCCGGGCCGTTCTCGACGATACGAATATTCGCCGGACCGTGCACATAGTCACGCGGCGCGGCCTGTTCCTGATCCCAATCCATGTTCCAGGCCGGCCATTGCTGAGGATTATCGTAGGAGATGGCAAGCCGCGCGGGCGCGGACAGCAGTTCCCTGCCCAGCGATTTATCGAAAATGCTGGCGATATCGCCGTCTGCGTTCAAGGTCACGCGGTAGTAGGAGTTCTCGATGGAGCGTTGCGAAACCTTTAAAAAAGATCCCTGATTGGAAGCGCCGGCGTCTGGCCGCAGATCGTAAACCGCATAGCCGACGCTGGGCGCGTGCGCAACGAAGATTACTTTTCCGTGTGACATCTGGGCGGGAACATCTTTGCCATCGGGACCGGTCACGCGTACGGAGTTGGGCATTCCACCGGGAAATTTCGCATCGGCTTCAACGACGTCTTTGCGGTCAACGTTTAGCGGATTGAAGACAACGATGGGGATGCCTTTGGCTTGGGTATTGAGCCCGGCAGCCACTGCCTGGGTGGCGTTCGAGAGCACGCCGGCGAACTGATTCATCGCGATTATGTCGTCGTTCCAGGCGAACTCGTAGGCTTTCGGCGTCGCGGTTCCCGCGGCCAAGTCGTGGAATTGGCCGCCCATGACCAGGGTCCACGCGTTATTCAGGCGTTCTAGGGGATAGGGGCGGGCGCCGAGCCACTCGGCGGCTATGGAACTTTTTTCGGCTGCATCGCCCAGTAATTCTTCTTTTCGCAACCATCGTTTCTGATAGGCCTGCGAGGTTAGCGATCCGGCGGAATGGTTGGTGAGTTCCATTTCTCCGGTGTAGCGCGGTAAGCCCGCAGCTTCGGCTGGAGTGATATCTAAAAACATTTGCTCTGCGTTTGCAGAAATCACATGCACTGGCCCGCCGCCAAGCTGCACGGGCGGTCCCTGATCGTGCGAGAAGCGGGAAAAAAGAGAATCCACATCGAGCGGCAAGCTGGCTTGGCCGCCGGAAATAATGGCCTCGAGGCGCTTTACGGAATCTTCGTTCGGAGATCCTCCGATATCGCCGGTGCCGTAATAGTGGTAATCGGTGAAGACGCCGCTCACTTTGCCGTTGAGCTCGACGCGGACGGCCCAGTCGTATTGATGATGACTAAGTTCCTGGTCCTGGCGGGCTTGATTTTCAGCTTTCTGCTGATTGCGAACGGCGAGGTACTCTTCGATCTGTTTGGCGTCCATGGTTGAGTTGGTGTCATCTGCATGGACGAGCGTCTGGCGGAGCGGCTTGAATTTTTTATTCAAATCCTCGAGAACTTGATCGGGAGGAAGCGGCGGAAGCGGCTTGCTAAGATCGCTGTTGATTCCACCGGCGTAGTCTCCGGGATTCAGGCCGGCCAGTACGCTTTCGCCATCGGGACCTATCCAGACGCCTACGTTGAACGGCGTGCCCTCCGGGGTTTGCTCGCGCGACTCGGGACCACCGCCGGGAGCGGACGATCCCCAGACAAGCTTCTGCGTGGAAAATCCCTTCACTCCTGCGTGCGCCAGGATTGTGGGCAGGGACGCGGGAAATCCGAAACAATCGGGCAGCATGTATTCGGCGCTGGCTTTGCCAAACTCTTTGCGAAACCAATTATTGCCATATAAGACTTGGCGGATGATGGTCTCGGCGCTGGGAGTGTTTACGTCGCCTTCTTCCATTGAGGATCCGGCGGGAAACCAGCGGCCCTCATCGACATATTTTTTTAGACGGGCGAAATCCGCGGGATAGTACTCCTTCATGAGCCGGTAGCGATTCGCGCCGCTAAAATTGAAGATGTAATGCGGATATTTATCGAAGAGCGCGAAATTGTCTTGCATGGTGTTGCGAAGGTATTCACTGATGACCTGCGGATACTCCCAACGCCATTCGGTATCGAGATGCGCGTAGCCGACGACGTAGAGAGTCGGCTGTTGGCTTAGATCCGGCTTGTCTTGCATTTGGGCTGTAGCTGAACTGAGGAACATTGCACAGGACGCAAGGGCCGCCATTAAATTAGATAGGAATCGCATCGCACCTCCAACGGTTTGGGAATGAAGCCGTTTTTACCTATTAAGCTCCAAAGCATGGAGCTTCTTACGCATCGGGTATGTTACATGTTAGGAGAATTTTATGGCTAATCTCAGCAGGATTGGGGTTTCGCTGGATGCGGACCTGCTCGACCGTTTCGACGATTTTATCGCCGACAAGGGCTATGACAACCGATCCGAGGCGTTCCGCGATTTGATCCGCGACCGGTTGGTGGGGTCAGCGGTGGTTGGAGCCAATGCGATCGTGGTCGGCACGGTCACGCTTATCTACGATCATCACACCCGACTTCTCCCGGAGAAGCTAACGGATCTTCAGCACCAATACCACGAAATCATCATCTCGACGCTGCACGCCCATCTTGACCATGAGAATTGCCTGGAAGTGGTGGTGCTTCGCGGGAAGTCGAAGGACGTGCAAAAGCTGGCAGACCGGCTGATCAGCACGAAGGGTGTGCAGCATGGGCGGCTGGTGATGAGCTCTCCACAGGCGGTTTCACCGCAGAACCCCGGGCATCACTGACGGGACCGGCCATTCGCAGGAGTGGGTAAGCTAGCGAACGTGACCCTAAGG
Organism: uncultured Acidobacteriaceae bacterium; assembly: GCA_963784095.1. Taxonomy (GTDB): domain Bacteria; phylum Acidobacteriota; class Terriglobia; order Terriglobales; family Acidobacteriaceae; genus Sulfotelmatobacter. The sequence goes on along the minus strand of CAWAQC010000005.1, from coordinate 1,120,903 downwards.
GATCGCCGGTTCTCAGCCATTTTCCGAATCACTTTTCGGAATCAACCCATTTACCAATGAATGCATCTGTAACACGATTGTATATTTCGTGCTAAGTTCGACAGCACGATTCGATGGATCAGGTGAACGAGCATCCTAACGCTACATTCAACGGAACTTTCAACGTCGACGGCAGGAAAATGTTCCGCGCCGTTTTTTTTATGGACCCGGCATCGATAACGTCGATATGACGCTAAGGAAGCTGGTTCGAATCACGGAATCGAAATCGCTGGAGCTGCGCGCCGGGGCATTTAATTTGTTTAATCATGCGCAGTTTTACGGCGCCGGTGCGGTGGGTGGCGAACTGAATAATGATCCACGCTTCGGACAAGTGCTGAGCGCGGCGTCTCCACGGCTGATGCAGGTTGCAGCGAAATTTACTTTTTAGGAAAGAACGATGTGAACAGCGCCGTTTGGAACGATCCGTCAACCGCAGATTCGAGACAAAAGAGCCGCACCAAGAATCCAATGCGTCATTCGCCGAGATTGTCAGCGTGACCTCTACCGCTAGCCCTAGACTGGTTTCTCTGTTCAACGACGGCGCTGACCACCTGCGCGGACGCATCGTTGCCATCTACGGAATCTTGTTCGTATTCAATATCGCGGTATGGATCTGGGCTGGGATCGCATTTCATCATTATCCCGTGCTGCTCGGGACGGCGCTGCTGGCCTACAGTTTCGGCCTGCGCCATGCGGTTGACGCGGACCACATTGCGGCCATCGACAACGTGACTCGCAAGCTGATGCAGGATGGAAAGCGGCCGGTTGCGGTGGGATTCATGTTCTCGCTGGGCCACTCGACAATTGTAGTGATCGGCGCGGCGGCAATTGCCGGGGCCGCGCTTGCGCTGCAACATCGCCTGGATTCGGTCAGAAATATTGCATCGGTGGTGGGAACTCTGGTCTCGGTTTTTTTTCTCTTCGCCATTGCCGCGGTCAATCTTGTCGTTCTGCGATCGATTTACCGGACGTTTGGAAGAGTGCGGCGTGGCGAGCCCTATGTGGACGAAGACCTAAATTTGCTGCTGAACGGGCGCGGATTTCTTTCCCGGATATTTCGGCCAATGTTTCACATGATCACGCGAAGCTGGCATATGTATCCGCTGGGCTTGCTGTTTGGCTTGGGATTCGACACTGCGACTGAAATTGGACTGCTTGGTATTTCGGCGGCGGAAGCGGCCAAGGGGCTGTCGTTCTGGGCGATTCTGGTTTTTCCCATGCTATTTGCGGCGGGAATGTCGCTGATCGATACCACCGACAACATCCTCATGCTCGGCGCTTATGGATGGGCATTCGTAAAACCGATTCGCAAGCTCTACTACAACATCACAATCACGTGCGTTTCGGTGCTGGTTGCGGTGGTTGTGGGAGGAATTGAGGCGCTGGCGTTGTTGGGCGAGCGCTTCCATCTGCAAGGCTGGTTCTGGAATGTGGTTGCGAAGCTTAGCGATAATTTTGGCACGCTGGGTTATTTCATTGTTGGACTTTTTGCGGTGAGCTGGGTGGTCTCGATTGCGTTCTACAAGTGGCGGCGATTCGACGATTTCGAAGTGAACGCCTGAGTAAAGAATGCGTCAAAACTATCTTTGCAGTTCTGCTAGCATTCCAACCCGTGGAGGACTTTATGGCCGACAATCAATCCACTCACAAGCACCCTGATTCTGATCAGCGTATCAAGGCATTGGAAGAACAGGTGAAGAAGCTCGAGCAGCAGTTGCGTGAGCTGCAGCATAAAGTGCAAACCCACGATCATCCGCATAGCCACTGAAGTGCGCGCTAGTTGGGTCGTTGGCGAGGGTCACTTCGTGCTGGCCACAACATATACATACCGCAATACGCCGTGGCCTGTGTTGGTGACGTTGTGTTCGGTCTCCGGCGGGCAGTAAACGGCATGGTTGGCTTGAACCGGCAGCTTCGAACCGTCTTTGAAACTCATCGCACCTTCCCCTTCGAAAACTACGAGCAATTCTTCGTGCTGCCCGGTGCTGTGTTTTCCAACCGATTTGCCCGGCGCCAGTACGACCAGTCCGGACTTCATGGTCACAGTTTCCGGAGGGCCTCCGAGCACCTGGAACTCTTGCTTTCCCCGGCTGTCGAGTTCAATCACTTTGGCATGGGGTGTCTCCTGCGATGCTGCAGAAGTCCAGAAAACTGAGGTCTGCAGAAGAACGCTAATCACCGCGAAAAAGAGAGGCCGTGTGATTTTGATTTCTGAGATCATTGCGGTCCCCGTTTCGTGTCTAGATTTATTCCTGTGCCGATTGTAGACAAAATCCGGGAGCCTTCCGCGATTTGAGCGCCCGTCCTTGCCGCGTTTTGCTCCCAGCCATCGCCAAGGCAGTGTGATGCACATCACTGTTTGATGTGCCGTCAGACCGCCTACAATGATGGAATGGTCCACGCCTGCATAATTCGCGTCCGCGGAGTCGTGCAAGGCGTAGGCTTCCGTCCCTTTGTTTATCGACTCGCCACCGCGCACCGATTGAACGGATGGGTCCTCAACGGCGAAGAAGGCGTTCAAATTCATCTCGAAGGCGACGAAGCGGCGCTGCGAGCATTTGTGGCCGACTTAAAAACCCAAGCTCCGCCCGCCGCTATCATCGCCGCGCTCGACGTACAGCCGAGGCATTCGCTCGGATTCAATACATTCACCATTCGCGAAAGTAAGCACCGCGATCATCCTACGGTTCGCATTTCGCCCGACCTGCCGATTTGCGACGATTGCCTGAAAGAACTTTTCGATCCGAACGACCGGCGTTATTTATATCCCTATATCAATTGCACCAACTGCGGCCCGCGGTACAGCGTGGTGCTCGGGCTTCCTTACGACCGCCCGAATACGACGATGAAGGATTGGCCGCTTGACGAGTTCTGCGCGCGAGAATATCGCGATCCTGGCAACCGGCGATTTCATGCGCAGCCGGTCGCGTGTGCGGAGTGCGGTCCTTATTATTATCTGCTGTCGGCTGTCGAAGGCAAAAACAATACTGCCGAGCTGCATGGCGACCGCCGCTGTGGTGCGTCTGAGAACGAATGCATTGGGAAAGCTGCCGAGATTCTGCGATCTGGCGGGATTCTCGCAGTCAAAGGACTTGGCGGGTATCACCTTGCGTGTGACGCGCGCAATCCGACTGCCGTGGCTGCGCTGCGCGAACGTAAATATAGAAAGGAAAAACCGTTCGCTTTGATGGCAAGCGATCTTGCCGTCGCACGAACACTGGTTGAGCTGAACGCGGAAGCTGAAGCACTGCTGGCTTCGGCCGCTCGGCCCATTGTGCTCGCGCCTGCGAAAATCGAACTGGAGCAAGTGGCGCCGGATAACAACGAACTTGGGGTGATGCTGCCCTACACGCCGTTGCAACATTTGTTATTCGCCGTTGGAGCTCCCGAGGTGCTGGTGATGACCAGCGCCAATCGATCGAGCGAGCCGATTGCGTACGAAGATGAGGACGCTCTCGACCGGCTTGCCGGAGTTGCCGATTCTTTCCTGATTGGCCAACGCCCGATTGCGCGACGGATGGACGATTCAGTGGCACGGGTTGGCGCCTTCGGACCGGCGATTCTGCGCCGCGCTCGCGGTTACGCTCCCGGAGCAGTTACATCGCTTCCGGCAAAAAGCCCTATTCTCGCGCTGGGACCGGATTTGAAAAATACAATCACGCTGGTGGTGAATGGGCAGGCTTTTGTCAGCCAGCACATTGGCGATCTGGCGGACTACCAATCGCTGCGGGCGTTTCAGGAGACGATCGACGATCTGGTCGCGATGTACGAAGTTCGCTGGGATGATCTGCTGGTGGTACACGATCTTCACCCGGAATATTATTCGACGAAGCATGCGGCGACTCGGCGCGCGGGGAGCATCCATGCCATTCAGCACCATCGCGCGCACATTGCATCGGTGTTGGCCGAACGAAGAGAGTGGACGAAACGAGTCATCGGAGTCAGTTTTGACGGCACCGGATATGGCGACGATGGTTCGATTTGGGGCGGAGAACTTTTTGTCGGAAGCGTGAGCGAAGGTTTTACCCACGTGGCCCACTTGCGCCGCGCGGCCCTTGCCGGAGGCGATGCGGCGGCGCGTTATCCAGTGCAGGCAGCGGCGGGATTTCTGGAGCAGATCGATGGACTGCCCAATTTGCTCGGCGTACCGTTCAACTTTCCTGGCCGCTACTTGAATGCGGTGGAACTGATACGGAAGAACGTTCGTACATTTCCTACTACCTCTATGGGACGGTTGTTTGACGCTGCTGCCGCTTTGCTCGGCTTCACCCGCGAAGTTACATTTGAAGGGCAGGCGGCAATGTGGCTGGAGCAACTCGCGCGAGCGGTGCCGGAAGTCGATCCTTATCTTTTTTTGTTTTCGGGCGGGGAACTCGATTTTCGGCCGTTGCTGTTTGCCGTGGCCGAGGACCGACGGCGCGGCCGAAACATCCATGAGATTGCGCGTGCCTTTCAGAGAGGGATTGGGCAGGGCTTGTGGGATGCGGTTCGGTCGATCTCTAATAGTGAGCGACTCGATACGGTTGTTCTTTCTGGTGGAGTATTCCAGAACGAATTATTGCTGGAAGATTTGAAGTCGTTAGTCGGGCGAACGCTGCAGCTGTGGACCAATCACGAAGTTCCTCCGAACGATGGAGGCATCAGCCTTGGGCAGGCTGCACTGGCAGCTTTCGACCGGTTTGACCCTATACCGCTGGCGGGCCATAAGGCCACTGAGTTCAGCCATGCATGAACTTTCCATCGCGATGAGCATTGTTGAACTGGCCGAAGAAGAAGCCGAGAAGCGCGGAGTGCAAATCGAGGCCGTGCATCTCAAGCTTGGCGCGCTTTCCGGAGTAGTAAGAGAAGCGCTCCTCTCCTGCTATGAAATGGCCTGCGAAGGCACGACCGCGCAAGGATCACGGCTGGTTATCGAAGATGTTCCCGTCATAATTTTTTGCGCTACTTGCAACACGCAACGCACCTTGAGTTCGGTGCAGCTTTTTAGTTGTCCGGAGTGCGGCACTCCTTCGTGGGAAGTTGTGCAGGGCAAGGAACTCGAAGTGGTTGCACTGGAGATCACCGAATGCGCCCCGAACCGCGCCTCATAGAAGTCCGCAGAAACGTTCTCAAGCAGAATGACGTGATTGCCCGCGCCTTGCGGGACCGTTTCCGCAGCGCTGGCGTTTTCGTGATCAGCCTGGTTTCGAGCCCAGGGTCGGGCAAGACGGCGTTTCTCGAAAAAACGCTGACACTGCTGCGCGCGAAATACCGGGTAGCTGCTCTGGTGGGCGACCTGGCTACTGAAAATGATGCTGAGCGGCTGGCGCGCAGCCACGCGCCGGTGAAGCAAATCACCACGGGCACGCTCTGCCACCTGGAGGCAGCGATGGTGCAGAACGCTCTTGAAGGGTGGAACGTCAAGGAGCTGGATTTTTTATTTATTGAGAATGTGGGAAATTTGGTTTGCCCGTCTTCCTACGATTTGGGGGAAGATCTGCGATTGGTACTGCTCTCGGTGACTGAGGGTGAAGACAAGCCACTGAAGTATCCAACGATCTTCAACAGCGCAGATGTGGCGGTGATTACGAAAATCGATTTGGCCGATGCGGTGGAGTTTAATCGGGACGCCGCTTACCGGAACATCCAGGCGGTGCGGCCGGGGATGAAGGTGATTGAAGTTTCGGCGAAGACCGGAGCGGGGTTGGAAGATTATTTTGCCTTGCTGAAGCAGCGGCTCGACGAAGTGCGCAAAACGGTAACGACGTAGCAGAGTTTTGAACAATTCTATTGGCGGTTAATTCGCCTGCGCCGCTCGCGGTTCGCTGATGTCAATTTAGTAATCGGCGGGGTACGGCGCGTCCGTAGCCGTCTCCCGAGCCCGGTTATTTCATCACGGAGCGAGGTTTCACGCCTTGCCGAGTATTAGCACGGGGGCGCGCTCCGCGCAGGACGAGCCCGCAGAGGCTGTCCACAAAGTAAGGATCCAGGGTGTCATGCCGGATCAGAAACCTCATGTAAATTGGGCCGTATAGCGTATCGAGCAGTAAATCTTTATCGATATCTTTCCGCAGCTCGCCGCGACGGATTCCACGCTGCAGGGTTGCGTAAGCTTCTTGGCGGCGGGGCCAGAGAAAGCGTTCGCGAAATGCGGAAATCAATTCCTTGTCGCTTTGGCCGCCGGCAAGAATGGCGGAAACAATCCGTCCACGGCGGCCGCGAAAAACTTTAATCAGCTGCCGCATCTGCTGGCTCATATCGGTATCCACCGAGCCAGTATCAGGGAAATGCAATCTTCGAGTCGTACTGCGGGCAAACGCGTCGGCGATCAGAGCTGCTTTATTCGGCCACCAGCGGTAAACGGTCGCCTTGCCAACATTGGCGTCGGCCGCGACTTCCTCGATGGTGAGCGCCGCGAAGCCGTTTCTGGCGAGAAGCTTCAAGGCGCTTCGCAGAATAGAGTTATGCGCCGCTTGGCTGCGCGGACGGCCTGGCGGCCGGGTGCCATTGCCTGGCCGACGGTTACCTTTGTTTATGGGCTTCTGGCGCATGACGCAACATTACCATATAATAAACAAATTGTTTAAAGAATCCGATACGGGGAGTATCGAATCTAAATTCGGGTCTGCACGTTTGTCCCCGAAGTGTGTGCAGGTATCGTCTGTTCCTCTGCTCCAGGAGTAGCGTTTAGGTCATGTGGATTGTTGCATTAGCGCTGCGGCGTCCTTACACATTCATTGTGATGGCGCTGGTGATCATAATTCTGTTCTTCGTTACCGTCTTTCGTACTGCCGTAGATATTTTCCCCAGCATCGATATTCCCGTAGTTTCTGTCGTCTGGTTCTACACCGGCATGTCACCGCAAGATATGGCCGACCGGATCGTGGCCAACTCTGAGCGCGGCATCACTACCACCGTCAATGACATCGAGCACATGGAATCCCAGTCCGTCTACGGACTCGGGATCATCAAAGTTTTTTTTCGCCCTGGCACCAACCTGCAGGGAGCCATCGCCCAGATCACCGCCATTTGCCAGACTTCTGTGCACAGTCTGCCGCCTGGCACCACGCCGCCGCTTATCATTTCTTATAGCGCTTCCACCACCCCTATCATTCAACTGGGCCTCAGCAGCAAAACGCTGCCGGAGCAGCAACTCTTCGATCTCGGCCAGAACTTTCTGCGCAACTTCCTCGCCACCGTTCCGGGCGCAGCCACCCCGTATCCCTATGGCGGAAAAATCCGCCAGATTCAGGTCGATCTCGATCTGCCCAAATTGCAAGCGTACGGCCTCGAACCCAACGACATCGTTAACGCCGTGAACGCCCAAAACGTCATTCTGCCCACGGGCACCATCAAGATGGGTTCTCTGGAATACAGCGTCGAGATGAATGGTACGCCAGGAACGATCGCGGAACTCAATGATCTTCCGGTCAAGACCGTCAACGGTTCTACGCTGTACATGCGCGATGTTGCCCATATTCGCGACGGGTTCGCGCCGCAAACCAACATCGTGCGCCAGGATGGCAACCGTGGCGCATTGATGTCGATCTACAAAAACGGCAACGCGTCGACGCTCGACATTGTGAAAGGCGTCAAAAGCATCGTCCAGCAGGCCGCGCAATCACTGCCGCCCGAACTTAAGATCTCGGCACTCTTCGATCAATCTCTCTTTGTGCGCGCATCCATTTACGGCGTGATTCGCGAAGCCGCCATAGCCGCCGGCCTCACCGCCCTAATGATTCTGATCTTTCTTGGCGACTGGCGTCCCACCATCGTCATTTGCATCTCCATCCCGCTTTCCATCTTTGTGTCCATCATTCTCCTCGGCGCGATCGGCCAAACCATCAACATCATGACCCTCGGAGGGCTGGCTCTCGCCGTCGGCATCCTGGTCGACGATGCCACCGTCGAAATCGAAAACATCGAGCGCAACCTTGCCATGGGCAAGGAGATGCGCCAGGCCATTCTCGACGGGGCTCAGCAGATTGCCGTGCCGGCTTTCGTTTCCACGCTCAGCATCTGCATCGTTTTCGTGCCGATGTTCTTTCTGACTGGTGTGGCAAAATTTCTGTTCGTTCCGCTGGCGGAAGCGGTGAGCTTCGCCATGCTGGCCAGTTATCTGCTTTCGCGAACTCTGATTCCGACGCTGGTGATGTACATCATGCGCGGCCACGAACACCGTGAGGGAGGTCCCAAATCGTGGCTTGGCCGCTTCCAGCGCGGGTTCGAGCGTAAGTTTGAAGATTTCCGCAGGGGTTACGAAGCCCTGCTCGAAACCACGATCGAACATCGCGGCCTTTTCATCGGCGGCTTTCTCATTTTCTGCATTCTCTCGCTCGGCATTTATTTTTTCTTGGGCGAGGATTTTTTTCCGCAGGTTGACGCCGGCCTTCTCCGCCTGCACGTCCGCGCCCGCCCCGGTCTGCGTGTGGAAGAAACCGCCAGGCTTTGCGACCAAATCGAGGGCGTGCTCCATCAGGAGATGCCTCCCGGCCAGTTGCAGACGGTGCTTGACAACATTGGGTTGCCCAACTCGGGCATTAACCAGTCCTACAGTTCGAACGGAACCATCGGAAGCAGCGATGCTGAGATTTTGATTTCGCTTGATCCCGAGCACCACACGCCCACCGCCGCGCTGATGCGCCATCTGCGCGAGGTTTTGCCGCGCCGCTTCCCCGGCGTGGAGTTTTTTTTCCAGCCAGCCGATATCGTCACCCAGATTTTGAACTTTGGGCTGCCCGCACCCATCGACGTGCAAGTGGTCGGCACCGACATGTACAGCAACTACGCCATCGCGCAGCAGATCGCCAACCAAATGCGCCACATTCCCGGCACCGCTGATGTGCACGTGCAGCAGTTGCTATCACTCCCCACGCTGCACATGGATATTGAGCGCACCCGCGTCACCCAGGTTGGCCTTACCGCCCGTGATGTCGCCACCAGCGCGCTGGTCTCGCTTAGCGGCAGCTTCCAAACCACGCCCAATTTCTGGCTCAACCCGAAGAATGAAGTCACCTATTCGGTTGCGGTGCAATCCCCGCAATATCGCATGACCAACCTGCAGGATCTCCTGGACATACCCGTAACTTCGCAGCAAGGGCCGCAACTGATGGGCAACCTGGTGCAGTTGACTCCGGTTGCTCGCGCCGCAACGGTAAACCACTACAACGTTCAGCCGGTCATCGACGTTTACGCGAGCACGCAGGATCGCGACCTAGGCAGCGTGGCTCGCGCTACCGATAAGGTCGTCCAAAGCTTCAACGGCCGTCTGCCGCGTGGCACGCAGATCATCGTGCGCGGCCAGGTCGCCACCATGCGGTCGTCGTTCATCGGCCTCGGTGCGGGCTTGGCGGGCGCTATTTTGCTGGTGTACTTGCTGATTGTTATCAATTTCCAGTCGTGGCTGGATCCTTTCATCATCATTGCCGCGTTGCCCGGAGCGCTCGCCGGAATCTGCTGGTTCCTGCTGCTCGCGCACACCACTCTCAGCGTGCCGTCGCTCACCGGAGCGGTTATGTGCATGGGGGTGGCTACAGCCAACTCGATTTTGATGGTGAGCTTCGCGCGGGAACAATTGGATGAAGGCGTTCCTGCGGTGCGGGCAGCGGTGGCGGCCGGTTACACGCGCATGCGTCCAGTGCTGATGACGGCGTTAGCCATGATTATCGGGATGGTGCCGATGGCGCTGGGCCTGGGCGAGGGCGGCGAGCAGAATGCTCCGTTGGGTCGCGCGGTGATTGGCGGCTTGTTGTTTGCGACGGTTGCGACGTTATTTTTTGTACCGAGTGTATTTGCGGTTTTTCATAGCCGCCTGGAGGCGCGACGCGCACGCCGAGAACAAAGTTAAACTTGGTTTGGGCAGGCGGATTCGGGGTTGCGGGTTCGGGAAGATCGTGTTCGGGAGCGCGGATGAGGATGAGTGGAGCAGAGAATGACTGAGGAGAAGAAAACTAAAACGGGGCTGGACGCGCGGGAAGAAACGCATAGCGCGACCCAGCCCTCGGGAAACGGCGATGATGCGCCCTCAGCGGAGAGCGGACAGCATGACGAATCTCATGCGGTGAGCGCTCAAGCACTGCGCGACGAGGAAATTGAAGAGATCCAGAAGCGCTCGCGCCACCAGCCCCCTACGATTCAAGCTCCGCCGGAACTGCCGCCTGCGCCGCCGCGCAAGGCGTTGATGATCGTCGGAATCCTTTTGCTGGTGCTGATTTTGGCCGGCGGAGCGACCATGCTCGAACGGATGACTCAAGAGCGCGTTCTGGCAAAAGAGACAGAAGCGGAAAGCATTCCCACGGTCGCGTTCGTGTATCCGCAAAAAGAAAAAGCCGATGAGGAATTGGTCCTTCCTGGGTCGCTCCTGGCTTATGTGGAATCGCCGATTTATGCCCGCACGAACGGCTATCTCGTTCGCTGGTACAAAGACATTGGCAGCCACGTAAACAAAGGCGAGCTGCTGGCGAAGATCGACACTCCTGAAGTCGACCAGGAATTGAATCAGTCGCGGGCGACGCGGCAGCAAACGCAAGCAGCGCTCGAACTGGCAAAGATCAGCGCCGATCGCTGGGAGAAGCTGCTCAAGACCGACTCGGTTTCCGCTCAGGAAGCCGACCAGCAGGAAAGCGGATACAAACAGGCGCAGGCCAACCTTGCGGCCGCCGATGCGAACGTGCGGCGGCTTGAGCAACTGGAAGGCTTCAAAGACGTGTACGCGCCATTCACCGGCGTGCTCACGCGGCGGCTCGTCGATCCGGGCGCTCTGATCAATGCCGGAGATGGCGGCGCCGGTCATGAACTATTCGATATGGCGCGGGTGGATCCTCTGCGTGTGTTCACCAGCGTTCCGCAAGCTTACGCGCCATTCATTAAAGTTGGCGCGAAAACGTTTATCACTTTGCAGGAGATGCCCGGCCAAAAATTCGTTGCCAGCATTGCGCGTACGGCCGAGGCCATCGATACAAACACGCGCACATTGCTGACTGAGGTGGATGTGCCTAATCCGGATGACCGCTTGCTGCCGGGCTCGTTTGGGGAAGTTCACTTCAAAGTCGGGAACAATGTTGATAAAGTCACGGTGCCGGTGAACGCCATGCTGTTCCGTTCGCAAGGCGCGCAGGTTGCGGTGATCGGCCAGAACAACAAAATCGAATTGCGGCAGATCAACATTGGCCGCGACTTCGGAACCGCGCTGGAGATTCTAGGCGGAGTTTCTGCCACAGACCGCATCGTGGTCAATCCTCCCGATTCACTGGAAGACGGGGAGCAAGTGAACGTCGCAAAAGCTGCACCGCGCCCGGCACAACCGGCCAGTGTTACGCCGGGAAGCAGCCCGCAATCGCAAGCTAATCAGCAGAGGGGAAGCGAGCAGTGAGGCGAGGCGCACTTTTGTCGGCAATCGCATCGGCAATCGCGCTGCTTGCGCTGGCCGCTGGATGCACGGTGGGTCCGCGTTATAGCCGCGCGCCCGCTCCAACTCCCGCGCCCGACGCGTGGAAGACGCAGCCGCCCTGGCAGCAAGCCGCGCCCAAAGATGAGATCCCGAAAAGTGCGTGGTGGCAGGTTTATCACGACCCGACGCTGAACCGTTATGAAGAGCAATTGCTCAAAGCAAATCAATCTCTGCTCGCTGCCGCTGACCGTTTGAATCAGGCGCGGTCGCTGGCGCGGGTCGCGACCGCGGATTTTTTCCCGCAAATTTCCGCGGATCCAAGCGCCTACCGTGAGCGCGGTTCCGGTAATCGCCCGCTGAACGGCGAAGCGCCGGTGGTGATCAACGGCGTGACGCAGGCGGTGCCTCCCTACACGCAGAATGTTTTCACAATTCCTTTTTCGCTCAACTGGGAGGCCGATGTTTTCGGGCGAGTGCGGCGCAACGTGGAAGCCGCCAATGCCACTCTGCAATCGACAGCGGCCGATCTACAGAATGCGCAACTCGTGCTCACCGCCGAACTCGCGGCCGACTATTTTTCGTTGCGCGAATTGGATGCTGAGTACAACGTGGTAAAGGAATCGGTCGTCTACGAGCGCAAGGGACTCGACCTGGTCAACCGACGGCACGCGGGAGGCATCGCCAGTGGATTGGAAGTCGCGCAGCAAGCGACCGTATTGGATGCGACCATTTCGCAGTTGTCGCTGGTGCAGGAATCGCGCGAGCAGTATGAACACGCTATCGCGGTTCTGCTGGGGCAGCCGGCTTCGAGCTTTTCAATTCCGGCTTCGCCGCTGAGCGCTACACCTCCGGCTATACCGCTGGGCGTCCCTTCGGATGTTCTCGAACGACGGCCGGACATCGCCAGCGCAGAGCGGCAAATGGCTTATGAGAATGCCGAAGTCGGGCTGGCACGCACGGCATTTTATCCGCACATCGAGATCAGCAACACGGGTGGAGGCTGGCAGAGCACATCGATTACGAATCTGTTGAATGCTCCGAGCCTTTTCTGGTCGATTGGAGCCGACGCACTGCAACCGATTCTGCAAGGCGGAAGAAATCGAGCCAACCTAGCCGCCGCCCGCGCTGCCTATGATCAGGCGGTGGCGAACTATCGGCAAACCGTGCTCACCGCGTTTCAGCAGGTTGAGGACGGCATCAGCAATTTGAGCACGCTCTCGCAAGCGTTGGCAACGCAGGGAACGGCGGTTGAAGATGCGCGCCGCGCGTTGGTGATCGCGAATAACCGATACGTGGGTGGAGTCACAAATTATCTTGATGTGATTACTGCGCAGACCACTCTGCTCAGCAATCAACGGCTGCAAACGCAGCTTTTGGGCCAACAGATGGTGAGTTCCGTCTATCTTGTAAAAGCGCTAGGCGGAGGCTGGGATGCCAGCGAAATCAACAACGAAATCGTGCATCCGAAGGCCGGGCAGATTCTGCAGCAGTAAGCTGGACGGCCGCGCTGCTACATCCACTTTTCGCCTTCGCGGATGGTGATATATCGATTCATCGGCAGATCTGTGAGGCGTTGCTTCAGGCCGCTTGGCTGCGGCCACTCGATCTCGAGCCAGTCGATCTTCGCGCGAGATCCGATACCTAGCACCATGCGCGGATCGTGCGATGAAAGGAAGCTGCCGCCTCCGACTTTCATCTGGCTGCGTTTCAAATCGCCGGACTGGTAAGTGACTCGCGCTCCAATGGCATCGATATTCGCCTTCTTCCCAATCAGTTTGAGTCCCAACCAGTGATGGTGAGCGCCTACGTTATTCCGCAGCAGCACGGGAGCTGCATCGTTGTTGGAAATTAAAACGTCGACCGCGCCGTCGTTGTCAAAATCTCCAAGCGCCAGTCCGCGCGCCGACATGGGCTGCGAAAAAGCCGGGCCGCTTTCCGGGCTCACGTTCTTCAGACCCTTGCCGGAATTGTGAAATAGCAGCAGCGGCTCGCGATATTTCACATTCTGATAAATATTTTCGATCTGATCATCGGGATGCCCGTCAGCAATGATCAAGTCCATGTTGCCGTCGTTGTCATAATCGAAAAATTTGAGTCCCCAGCCGCTCATTAGTCGGGTTGCGTTGGCAATTCCAGTAGCGGCCGCAATGTTGTCGAACGTCTCGTCGTGATTGTTCTGGTAAAGCGCGTAGGTCTCGTGATCGATATTGGCGACGAACAGATCCATCCAGCCATCCTGATTGAGGTCGACCGAATCGACACCCATGCCCGAGCGTGGGCGACCCTCTTCGCTGTAAGCGATTCCGGCGGGTTGACCAATCTCCTCAAATCTTCCCTGCCCGCGATTGGCAAACAAGAAATTCGCGACCGTGTCGTTGGCCACAAACAAATCCATGCGGCCATCATTATTAATATCGGTGGCGACGACTCCCCATGCCTTGCCTTTGTGGTTTGCAATGCCGGATGCGGTGGAAACGTCGGTAAAGGTTCCATCGCCATTATTATGAAATAGCCAGCTAGGCATTGGCTGATAGAGATGCGGAACACAATATCCGGGCATGTTATTGGCTTTGCAAGGCAGGTTTTTGGACTTGTCGAAATCAACGAAGCGGCCGACGAACAGATCGAGACGGCCGTCGTCGTCATAGTCGAACCACACCGCGCTCGAAGACCATCCTGGGGCGGCTACTCCAGCTTTTTCGGTCACGTCGGTGAAAGTTCCATTACGGTTGTTGCGATAGAGGATGCTGCGGCCGTATTGGGTTACATAAATGTCGGGAAATCCGTCGCCGTCGTAATCGCCAACGGCGACGCCCTGGCCATATCCGCCAGCGCCCACGCCCGCTTTCTCTGTGACATCGGTGAAAGTTCCGTCGCGATTGTTGTGGTAAAGCGCATTTCGCAGCGGCGGGGGGGGGCATAAAAATCGCACTTGCCGCTATTTACGAGGTAAATGTCCATCCATCCGTCATTGTCGTAGTCGAGGAAGGCGCAGCCGGCACCGGTGGTTTCGGGCAGATATTTCTGTTCAGAGTGGGCCGCTGTGTGCTTGAAGGTGATTCCGCTCGCGTTCGGTGGAACTTCAATGAAGGGATAATTTAGATGCGGCGTGGAAGAAGGGCTTGCGCTCGACGACAAAGAACGGAACAAAAGAGAGCGTGACAACGGCTGATGAAGAGAAGAAGCACGCAAGAGAGGCGAAAAAGCGGACAGCGCGAAGCCGCCGGCAATCCCGCGCAGAAAATCGCGACGATTATTTCTCATCTCTACTGCGGCTGATTGGACGACGATCCCTGTCCGGTATTTCCGCTCTGCTCCCCGATCAGACTCTGATGAATGGCAAACTCCTTGTCGCCTTCTTCTTTGTGCCCGGAGCGCGCAAATGCCATGGCGAGATTGTAGTGCGCGTCAGGATTTCGCGGCTCCAGCTTTACTGCAGTTTCGAGCGGCGCAACCGCATCGGCATATTGCTTCTCCGCGTTCAAAGCCATTCCGAGGCCGAGAAAGGCTTCTCCGAACTGGGGATCGAGTTTCGCGGCACGCGAAAAATGATTCACGGCCTCATCCCATTGTTGCGACTGCCGCGCCATTTCGCCCAAAACATATTCCGCACCGGCGTTCTTGGGATCGATCTTCAACTCGTCTACAAACTCCTGTTTTGCCTGGGTTGCCGCTTCAGGCGTGGGATTGGGCCTCGAGAGCAGCAACCGCCCCAAGCGAAAATGGATGCCGGGAAGGTGCGGGTTGTTTTTCAGAATTCCGCGATATTCCTTCTCCGCGTCATCCCACTTGCCCTGCGACTCGAATGCCTCAGCCAATAATTCGTGCGCCTGATAGGAGCCGGGAGCATCGGTCGCCAGCTTCTGCGAAGTCATGGTTGAAAGATCCGAATAGGCGTGAACCGACACATAAAGCGCATCTGGATCTTTGGGAAATTCACGCGTGAGCACGCGGAGAAATTCCAAAGCGGCGTCGACCTGATGGAGCGTCATGGCGCAACGCACGCCCTCGACTGCAGTCTTCAGTTTCAGGTCGCGGGATTTCGCCTGGGGGAGGTTTTTTCTGAGCAGCGGCAAGGCCTCGACGCAGTGGCCAGTTTCGGCGAGGCTGATTGAGGTTCGTGCCGAATCTGCGGCACCAGCAACCGTTTTACTTTGCGACTGCACGGTGCCGCTTGCGACGGCGATGATTGCGCACGATGTCAGTAAGATCAGAGGCCGGGAACGGAACATATTTAAGCGATCATAAACGAAAAAGCAGGCGGCCCCAAAGGCCGCCTGCTGTTGGTTGGTTGACTGATTGGTTGTCACCGCATCAGAAGTAGAACTTCAAAGCGAATTGCAATTCTCGTTGGTCTTGGGTTGTGTTGAGCACGCCCATGGCGTAGGGCGTAGCCCCGCAGTTATTGTCGGACGGAACAGTTGCGGGCGATATATTTCCGCAACTTGTTCCAGGAGCATTAAAGTTGGGGTGATTCAGCGCGTTCAGGAAATCAACGCGGAACTGCAATTTCATGGATTCGGTAACCGGGAAATTTTTCTGGAGGCTGAGATCTACGTCGAAGTATCCCGGACCAATCACAGGGCCTTGAGCAGGGCAGGTTCCAAATCCCGAAGTGGGTTGCGTAAAGGCGCTCGGATCAAACCATTGAACACCCACCCCACCGACTACGTTTTTGGGATAGGAAATCGGGCCGCCCGAGCAGTCGGGACGAGGGGAGAAAATGTCTCCCGTCCCCGAGACATCGCTGCCCCGAAGGTTCAGCGGGAACCCGCCGTGCCAGGTCAGAATCGGATTGATCGCCCAGTTTCCGACCACGGCGTTCGCCGCAGCCGGCATGTCGTGACCAAATTGCTTGCCGCGGCCGAAGGGGAGATCGTAAACCGCATAGGCGCTGAGCATATGCTTTGTATCCCAGTAGCATTGCGCGTAGTCAGCGTTGGGCGCAAAAATATTTTGCCAGTAGCTATCGGCATTCTGCGACTCTCCGCCCCAGCTTCCGTAATAACCGGCGCTGTTTGCCATGCACTTTTGGTAAGTGTAGGAGACTTGGGCCTCCAGGCCGTTGCCGTAACGCTTCTCCAGCACCACCTGCAGAGCGTTGTAATTCATGTTGCCCACTGAGGCGCTCTGCTTCACGAGCCCAAGCCCGTTCGGGCCATAAGTCGGGGCGGTAGTCGCAATGCCGTCGATTACCGTTCCAATCGGATTCAGGCCACCGATATAGGGGTAAGTAATCGAGCCGTTGGCATGCAGGTCGCCCTGATCCAGGTCGATTGGGACCATCAAGTGCGTCGTGCGCTGGCCGACGTAGCCGACCTGGAAGGTGGTGTTCTTAGCAATTTCCTGCTGGATCGTCAGGTTCCATTGGTCGGCAACGGCTGGCTGAACATTCGTCCAGGTCAGCATGGTTGAGTTGATGAAAGGATCACCCGACGGAGGAGCCGCGGCAGCAAACGCCGTTTCGGTATTGAAAGCAGCCGTACCGGTTGCCACGTTGGTGCCGGCAGACTGAGACGGGGTAAAGGGCGGATTCTGGGTCGGACGCAGGTTGGTTCCCGTGCCTTCCTGGAACGACGAGACGGCAATGCCGCCGCGGATGACGGTTTTGCTGTTCCATCTGCCAGGGCTCCACGCGAAACCGAGGCGAGGCTCGAAGTCCGGTAATCCCCATGTCCCGCCGTACAGGCCAGCCGGGAAACCATTGGATCCCACAACTCCGTTGGGCACAGTGTCGTTCCCCGGAAACTCCAGGGCACCGCTAATGATGTTGACGTTCACCTGGCGGTTATGCAGCTCAGTCCAGGCGGTTCGAGCCTCGTAGCGAAGTCCTAGATTCAAGGTGAAATTGTCGGTCACGCGCCAATCGTCCTGCACAAAACCGGCAAAGAGCCAGTCCCGCGCATGCCATCCGCCGGTGCTCACGCCCCGGCCTACGCTCTCCGGCAGACCGAGGGCAAAGTCGCTGGCGCCGTTCCCGCTGTAGTCGCCGCCGGCGCCCAAACCAAAGACTTCGGCACCCAGCTCGCCAGCATTGCCTGGATAGAACACATTCAAGTTGTAACGCTGCATTTGGAAACCGGACTTAATTACGTGCCTGTGCCAGGTGTAGATCAACGATTCGTCGAACTGCGTCACAGTGGAAGAAAAGTGCTGTGGGTTGACGATCGAACCTATCTCCGTCAGAGCGGTCGGCGACTCGTTAATCGAGCTTGCCGTTCCGCCATCAAATGCGAAGGCCGGAAGGCCGTCGATTCCCGCTGGATTTCCCTGAGCGATTCCAATCGTATTTGCCAGTGCGCCGACTGAGGGGTCAAAGGTAATGGTGGGAGCGATAAGCCTTATGCCATTTTTGCCGAAGCGCACTTCATTGAGCAGATCGGAAGAGAACGAGTGGGTCCAGTTGGCGCTGCCATTATTCAGCCAGGCTTCGCTCAGAGTGTTGCCCAGCAGAGGCTGCGAGTTGGTGCCGGGGTCGTACTCATCGCTCTTCGAATAGCGCGCGTTGAGATGGTCCTTATCGGAGACGATATAGTCGATCTTGATGTCGCCTTGATCCGTATTGAATTGCTCGTTTGTGGTGTTGACCGCCGCTCCAAACCCGTCGGCAAGCGAGCTGACGGCCTTTGGATAGAGGGCGCTAGTGACCAGGGCGGTGAACGCCGGGTCAAGGTTGGCGGCAGGAATTATATTATGAGGAAAGAGTGGTCTGGCGGTTGGAGCCAGGATGGAACAAGGCGCTTTCGATGTGCCGCCGGTCCCGGGAGCGCAAGGGTTAGAGAGCGGTGCAGACAACGCGCCGAAATTTCCGGTAGTTTCCGGGGCTGTGAGTACCGTGATCTGGCTGGAACTAGCCGGGAGGTCGCGGCGCACGCCTTGATAATCTCCGAAGAAAAACAGTTTGTTTTTGATGATGGGGCCGCCCAGCGTTCCGCCAAAGATATTCCAGCGCTCTTTCGGAGTTGGAAGTCCCCCGGGGACGTTTGAAATGAACGGACTGTTCTCCCACTTGTTAGCGTTGAAAAAGTCGTTCCGAAGAAATTCGAAAATGTCTCCGTGGAATTTGTTGGTTCCGGATTTAATTGTCGCGTTGATGATTCCGCCCGCGTAGTTGCCAAATTCAGCGGAGGCATTTTGGGTAATCAGATTGAACTCGCCGATCGCATCGGGAGAAGGCGTGTAGCCCGTGAGGTTATCCGAAGCTTGATTGTTGTCGACTCCATCCAGCAGGAAGTTGTTGTCCTCTTCGCGGTTGCCGTTGATATAGGGGCGGCCACCGCCGTTGATTGCGCCCTGCGTCGTCTGCGATCCGAAGTTAAAGGTTGAAGGATCGGTGGTAGTCACGCCGGGAGAAAGCAGGGTCAACTGAATATAGTTGCGGCTGGTCAGCGCCAGATTGGTGATGCTGGTCGAGTCCATTACCGTACCGACCTGGGCGTCTTCCGTCTGTAAGACCGGGGCCGCACCGGTGATCTCGACCGTTTCCGAGACTGTCCCGACCTTTAGCTGCACATCTACGCGGGCCGTCTGATTCAGGACGAGGGTAAATGGAGGGCGAACAGCCGTATCGAACCCTTGCGCCGAGATCTTTACGCCGTAACTCCCGATGGGCAATCGAAGCAGCGAATAAGCTCCGCTGTCGTTGGTCTTCGCGGTCCACACCGTTCCCCGCTCTGTGCTGGTCGCCTTAACTTGTGCACCCTTGATGGGCGCTCCGCTCGGATCGGTCACCGTTCCCACGATTGATGCAGTGACTTCCTGACCGAAAGCCGGCCTTAGCATGGCCGCCAAGCCCACCAACGTCAACGCAACCAGAAATCGAATCCCCAAGTTTTTCATCGGAAACCTCCTGACAGCACGCGCGCCTCAGACATCGCAATCGGCGCCTAATACAATCGCACTATGCTATATAGCACGCAATACATCGTGGTCAAGAAAAAAATGAAACAAAACTAAAAATATTTGTCGCGGAGGTTTTGGACTGCTCTATATCGGATAGTATCCGAGGCTTCTGCCTGTCCAGGATTCCCGCGTGTGTCGCGACCTCGGTTTTCCACAGGCAATGTTCGCCAATCACAATAATTCATTGAACGAAATCAATTATTGGATAGCTCGTGGCCGGTGGACCGCACTGCGGGCATGCCCGCTTGCGATCCATTATGTTAGGGCGCGCTCTATAGCAATTCCGCACTTGCGCTGGCGCCTTTTATACCTATCAGCACGATTTTCACTTTACAGGATTGAGTTCATACGCTATATAGCAGATGGGGTCTCTGGTGGGAAAGAGCGCTATGGCTGGAAATCATCGTAACGGCACGCCCGTCTACAAGCGCATCCAGAACGCGATCCGCAAGCGCATTGAGGCGGCGGAGCTTAACCCCGGCGATGCTGTCGCCTCGGAGCGCGAACTCGCCAAAACGCACAAGGTCAGCCTGATGACCGCCCGGCATGCCCTCGCGGGACTGGAACGCGAGGGACTGGTCGAGCGCCGCCGGGGCGCTGGCACTTTCGTTGCCGCACCCAAAATCCACTTCAATAAGTTGATGAGCTATACCGAGCACATGTCGAGCCGCGGGCTCGCGCCGCGCTCGCGCGTGCTAATCGCAAAAATTATCGAGGACGAACAGGAGATCGCGGCCCGCCTGGGCCTGCCCGCGGCCAGCCGCATGGTCAAAATCACGCGGTTGCGCCTGACGGGCGAGGAGCCGTTTGCCCTGGAGACCTGTTACCTTCCCGCGGCTGAGTTTTCCGGGCTGGTGAGTGCAAACCTCGGACGCAATTCGCTTTTTGCTTTTCTGCAGCACGATTACGGCGTCGATCTTGCTTATGCGGACGAAGAAATCGACGCCACTGCCGCCGACGCCAATCTTGCCGAGATGCTCGGACTGCCCAAAGGATCGCCCATTCTGCGCATTCGCCAGGTGATTTATTCCACCAAGGGCAAAGCCACGATTTATGGCGTGGGCTACTACCGATCGGAGCGCCATACTCTTTTCATTCGCCGATTTCGTTGATTCGATTCTGGGTCGCGAGAAAGATTGCAGTGCAGCGGTTCCGGGGTAGTATTCTCGCGGGAAAGATTCGTTCAAACGGCGGATAGCGTCCTAAATCTGTTTAGCACGAAGGCCACGAAGGAACACAAAGGTTAAGGTTTACCGCTTTCTTCGCGAGCCTTGATGGCTTTGTGGTTAAGCTAGGACACTGCCGCACGCGAAAGGACTTGACGTGGCTCAGGACCCTAAATCCGGTTACAACCGATTTCTGCTGCTGGTAGCAGGCCTTGGGGGTTTGCTCTACGGCGTCGATGTCGGAATTATCGCGGGAGCGCTGCCGTATCTGGAAGCCACTTCCGGGCTGAACGCCGGACAACTTTCGATTGTGGTTGCCGCGGTTCTGCTGGGGAGTGTCATCTCGACTCTGTTCGCCGGCACGCTGGCCGATTGGATGGGCCGGCGGCTTCTCATGACGCTCAGCGGAGTGCTGTTTGTGGTTAGCATTCCGGTGATTGCTCTCGCGCATGGCTACCAGCCGTTAGTTCTGGGACGACTTTTGCAGGGCATCAGCGCCGGGCTGATCGGGGTGGTGGTCCCACTTTATCTTGCAGAATGCCTTTCGGCGTCCAGCCGTGGCAAGGGCACGGGCATTTTCCAGTGGCTGCTGACGCTGGGGATTGTCGCCGCAGCCGTTGTAGGAATGTATTTCAGCATTCGCGTTGAAGAAGTCGCCAAGCTGGGAGACGCGGCGAAGCTCTTTGCGTTTAAAGATATTGCATGGCGCAGCATCTTCTGGGTCTCGCTTCCACCCGGCGTATTGTTTGTGATCGGCAGCGTAATGGTTGCGGAGTCGCCGCGCTGGCTATTCCGCCGCGGCAAGCGCGAGGCCGCATTGGCGGCGCTGCTGCGCTCACGGTCGAACGAGCAGGCGAATTTCGAACTCGCCGAAATGGAGCAAACCTCCGAGGCTGAAAAAGCCCAATCCTCCACCGGGGCGAGGGTCAAAGAATCGCTGCTCCGACGCAAATACGTGATCCCGTTTGTGCTAGCCTGCGTGATTCTCGCCTGCAATCAGGCTACTGGCATTAATTCGATCATTGGATATAACGCGAACATCCTGATTGAGAGCGGACTGTCTGATGTGCAGGCGCACTGGGGATATGTCTTATTCACGATCATTAACTTCCTTACCACGATCGGGGCCGTCGTGCTGGTCGACCGCAAGGGGCGTAAATTCTTGCTCTCGTTTGGAACAGCGGGAATCATCGTGTCGCTGATGGGCACGGCATTTCTGTTTCGTGGGACCGAGAAACTTCGCGTGGACGCGCGTGCCGCGGTTCAGTCGATGGTAAATGACAATCAGGATCTTTCACTCCTCTTCTACGGTCCGACCGCAAACCGTATGCTGGCCTCAGCAGGAGATCACAGCCCGGCAAAACTCATCGCGGTCAGCAATCGCCCGACATCGCTCGTCATCATTTATTCCTGTGGGGATTTTCGGGGCGCGACTCAAGCCGTGCGTTCTGACGATCTGGCCGCGAAGCCAATCGAAATAACTCGAACGGACTGTCTGCCCGCGAATAAGGTGATTGCGTTTTTTTCGAATCCGTTCGGCAATCTGGCCGCTTCCCGTGGATCACCGCTCACCATCGACAATGCGCTTATTACTCCAGTGCCCAGCGCACGCAATGGAATGCTGGTCGCGATCACGCTTTTTATTTTTATGGCGTTCTACGCGGTGGGGCCGGGCGTGTGCGTTTGGCTGGCACTGTCTGAACTCATGCCCACTCGCATCCGGTCGAACGGGATGAGCATTGCTCTGCTGCTGAATCAGGCAGTATCAACCGGCATCGCAGCGGTTTTCTTGCCGACGGTTGGCAGATATGGGTACTCGACCATGTTCTTCGGATTTGCCGGGTGCACGGTGATTTACTTCATCACAGCGGCATTTTTCCTGCCGGAAACCAAAGGAAAGACGCTGGAAGAAATCGAAGCGCACTTCGAAGGCGCGAGCAAAAAACACGATCTGGCAACTGCGTGATTCGTGCCGAAGCGCCGGTCGCTATGCCCGGATGTGACGCTCGCTGTTCGGTTTCGATCCGCTTAGGGCAAAAAAGAGAATGTAGAGATAGCAGATCACCGGCAGGAAAAACGCGTGATGAATTCCAATCCGGTCGGCAATTGCTCCCTGGGCCAGGGGAATCAGCGCTCCGCCAACAATTGCCATGATCAAGATTCCCGAGCCATCGCCGGTGAGCGGTCCCAGTTCTGCCACGCCCAAAGTAAAGATGCTGGGGAACATGATTGAATTGAAGAAGCCGACCAGAATGATGCTCCACATGGCAAAATGGCCGAAGGTAAGCATGGAGATCGTGACCAGCGCGCCGGCGCACACTGCACAAATGCCCAGCAGATGGCCAGTTTTCATCTTTTGCAACAGTCCCGACCCGATGAACCGGCCAACCATTGCGCCGCCCCAGTAAAAAGCGACAAAGCTGGCTGCCAGCTTTTCGGTGAGGCCACCGATATCCGGCTGGACGAAGTAGTTCACCAGAAAACTTCCAATCGCGACCTCTGCGCCGACGTAAACAAAAATTGCGATTGCGCCGAAAACTAAATTGGGGTGCTTCCAGATGGAGTCATTTACTTTTTCCCCGACCTTGTGTTGAGCCTGAGGAATTTTGGGCAATTTGAAACTTCCGATGGCAACCGCCAGCAGCACCAGCGCGATTCCCAGTCCGACATACGGAACCTTTACTGTCGCCGCTTCATGCACGCGATAGGCATGCAAAGCCTCGGGCGCGAGTGCGCGGATCTGTTCGATCGTTTTGGGAGCTGCGCTCAGAATGAAAAGTCCACCGAAAAAAGGAGCAAGGAAAGTTCCCAGCGAATTGAATGCCTGCGTGAGATTGAGGCGGCTCGATGCGGTTTCGGGATTTCCCAGCACGGTTACATAAGGATTCGCGGCGACCTGCAAACAAGTGATGCCGGCTGCCAGAACAATTAACGCGACCAAAAACAACGGATACGAAGGCACGATGGCGGCGGGTACAAATAAAAACGCACCTAGCCCCATGACCAGTAAGCCCACCACCATCGACCGCTGGTAGCCCATCCAGTCGATGATTTTCGCGGAAGGTATCGAGAACACGAAATATGCTCCGAAAAAAGCAAACTGAATGAGCATGATCTCGGTGTAATCGAGGTCGAAGATCGATTTGAGATGAGGGACAAGAATATCGTTGAGACAGGTGAGAAATCCCCAAATGAAAAACAGCGAGGTCACGACCGCAAGGGGGATGGCGTAAGAGCTTGATGGGTTCGAAACCGATGGGGGCGCTGGACTATTCGGGGAAACAATGGCCATGAACGCGATATCCGCCTGTAAGAGGAATTCTGGGTCCGCCGATCATACTCCGCAGATGATAGCATCGCGGAACGGCTTATGGCCGTTTTGTGAACGGCCACGGTAAGAATGCGAGTCATAGTTTCGGCGCGAGCGCTTTTCGGTTATGCCATGGGCTGCAGCTTTACCAGCCAATTGGCTGGTTCCGGAAGAATTGCGAAGTTGGGCAATTTTCCGCGCACCATGGCAACCTCGTCGCAGTTGTGATATCGCGGGCAAACGTGGCAATCCTTGTAGATCTTATCGGGCAGATCCTCGCGCCGCGCCATCTGAAACCCCTGGCGCGAAAAAAAATCGGGAGACCGCGTGAACAGGCAAATGCAACCAACTCGATGACGTTTCGCCTCGGCCATCAGAGCCCTCATGAGCCGCGTGCCTCCGCCCTGGCCTTGCGCTCGCGGACCGACGGTGATCGAGCGAATTTCGGCGAGATGCGTGCCATAAAGATGAAGCGCTCCGCATCCGATGATGCGGCCTTCGTGCTCAAGCACGACGAAGTCGCGAACGTTCTCGCAGATTTCGGGCAGAGTGCGCGGGAGCAATGTTCCATCGGAGGAGTACGCCGAGATAAGTTCGTGAATATGCTTTGCATCCGGCAGGATCGCTTTACGCGTGCGCATGGATTTCCTCCCGCAGCGTCTCGATTTTCTTTTTTGCAGATGCAATTCCCTGCCGCACACGGAGTGGAGCAGTTCCCCCCGGCACATCATGGATTGCGAGCACGGATGCCAGTTTCAAACGTTCGTAGAACTTTTCATCGAATGCCGGGCTTAACGCATGCAACTCGGCGAGAGTCAAATCCTGCAGCTCGCAGTTTTTTTCGATGCACAACTTCACGGCTTTGCCGATCACCTCGTGCGCCAGGCGCGAAGGAACTCCACGCTGCACCAGATACGTCGCTGCTGCCCACGCGTTCATAAAACCGGTGGTCGCGGCTTCGTTCATGCGTTCATAATCAAACTCGAGCGCTTTGACGAATCCGGCAACCAGCGGCAACATTCCCATGATTGAATCTGCGGCATCGAACAGAGGCTGCTGGGTTTCCTGAAGATCCTTGTTGTAGGCCAGAGGCAAACCTTTCATGGTGATCATCAGCGCGGTGGCGTTGCCGATGATGCGGCCGCATTTCCCGCGCACCAATTCCGGCAAATCCGGGTTTTTTTTCTGCGGCATCGCGCTGCTGCCGGTCGAATAAGCCTCGGGCAAATGCACGAATGCGAATTCCTGCGAAGAGAAAACGATCATTTCCTCGGCCCAGCGGCTCAAGTGCAGCGCGCACAGGGAAAGAGCATTCACAAACTCGAGGACAAAATCGCGATCGGCGGTGGCATCGATGCTGTTGGCGGTGGGCGCATCGAATTCGAGCTCGTTGGCCATCGAAGCTCGATCAATCGGTAGCGTCGCGCCGGCTACCGCTCCTGAGCCCAAGGGACATATATTCAGCCGCTTTCGGCAGTCGGCGAGACGGCCGGCGTCGCGCCAGAACATCTCGACATAAGCCAGCAACCAATGTGCGAGGAGAACTGGCTCCGCGTGTTGCGTATGAGTAAAAGCGGGCATGGCGGCGCTGCCCGCCTGCTCCGCGGAATCAACCAATGCCGCACACACTTCGGCTAAATCAGCGCGCAAGTGGTCAATGGCCGCGCGCACGAATAGACGCAAATCGGTTGCGATTTGTTCGTTGCGGCTGCGCCCGCTGTGCAGTTTGTATCCGACTTCGCCGATCCGGGTTACAAGCTGCTTCTCGACGAAGTGATGCACATCTTCGGCGTCATCGTCATTATTGTTGTCCTGAGGAAAACGCTGCAACTCTGCGGAATGCGATTCATCTGCGATTTTCTGCAAGGCGCCGAGAATGCCGATCAGTTCATCCGCCGAAAGAATGCCGGCGGTTTTGAGCGCCTTGGCGTGAGCGGCACTTGCCTGCAGTTCATACTTCAGCAACCGCCGATCGAACTGAAAGGAGCGCTGCCAAAGCTCGAATTCCGGATCGAGCGCTTGCCGAAACCGTCCCGACCACATCTTCATCGCGCAACCTCTATGCGCGAGCGCGCACGAGTTCGCGAGGGCAAGCCGAGGATGCGGATAAATCCTGCCGCATCTTTCTGATCGTAGCTATCACCCATGGTGAACGATGAAAGATCGGTGCGGTACAGTGAATGCTCCGACTCGCGGCCGAGTACTGAAACATTTCCCTTGTACAAGGATAAGGTCACGCTGCCGGTGATTTCTTTTTGCGTGCTAGCCACGAATGCGTCCAGCGCCTCGCGCAACGGAGTGAACCACTGACCGAAATACACCAGTTCGGCATATTTGAGCGCGACCTGCTGCTTGAAATGCGAAAGCTCGCGCTCCAGGCATAGCGCTTCCAGTTCGCGGTGCGCGGCAATCAGCAGAGTCCCGCCCGGAGTCTCGTAACATCCGCGGGACTTGATGCCGACAAAGCGGTTCTCTACTAAATCGACGCGGCCGATGGCGTTGCGGGATCCGATCTCATTCAGCAACTCGACGAGGGATACTGGATCGAGCTTCATGCCGCCGACTGAAACCGGAACACCTTTGTCGAATCCGATGGTGACCTGCTCATCTTTATCCGGAGCTTCCTGCGGCGACCGTGTCATCTGCCAGGTGGACGCGAGCGGCGGGTTCGCGGCGTCTTCCAGTTCGCCGCCTTCGTGGCTCAGGTGCCAGAGATTTTTGTCACGGCTGTGAATTTTTTGGCGGCTTGCCGCGACCGGAATATTGTGCTGCTCGGCGTAATCCAGGCAGTCCTCGCGCGATTTCAGCGACCATTCACGCCAGGGAGCGATAACTTTTAATTCCGGCGCGAGAGCCTGGTATGCAAGCTCAAACCGTACCTGGTCGTTTCCCTTGCCGGTGCAGCCATGCGCGACCGCGGTTGCGCCCTCGCGCAGCGCGACATCGACTTGATGCTTGGCAATCACCGGGCGTGCCAGCGATGTGCCCAGCAGATATTTGTGCTCGTAAACGGCGCCGGCTTGCAACGCGGGAAATACATATGCAGTCAGGAACTCCTCGCGCAGGTCCTCGACGATTACTTTGCTCGCGCCGGTCGCGTAAGCTTTTTCGACTACGGCGTCAATGTCGTCGCCCTGTCCAACATCGCCGACCATCGCGATTACGCTGCAGGTGTAGTTTTCCTTCAGCCACGGAATGATGATGGAGGTATCGAGACCACCGGAATAGGCAAGTACAACTTTTTCAGGCATGAGCACTCCTCGTCGGCCGGCGATCGCCGCCCAGCAATAAATAAAGAATCGCTTTCTGAACATGCAGGCGATTTTCCGCCTGCTCGAAAATCAAGGACTGCTCCGAATCCATTACCTCGTCGGTCACTTCGAGGCCGCGATGCGCGGGCAGGCAGTGCATGAACACTGCATGGGGCGCGGCTTCCGCCATCAATTCGGCATTCACCTGATAGGGCGGAAAAATCTTCTCGCGCTTTTGCGTTTCCTCTTCCTGCCCCATGCTGACCCAGGCATCGGTGTAAACCGCGTCTGCGCCTGCGACCGCCTCGTGCGGATCGTTGGTCAAGTGAATCCGGGCCCCGGTTTCGTGTGCAATCTCTCGTGCTGTTGCTACGATCTCGGCGGAAGGCTCGTATCCCGTTGGCGTCGCGATCCGAATCGACGACCCCGAGCACGCGGCCGTCAGCAGCAGCGAGTGCGCTACATTGTTTCCGTCGCCTACGTAGGCTAGGCAAACGTTGCTCAAATCGTTGTTCGAATCTGCGAACCGCTCACGCAGAGTCAGATAATCGGCCAGGGCCTGGCAGGGATGTTCGAGATCACTCAGGGCGTTGATCACCGGCACCGAGGCATGCTCGGCCATGGCGGCAATCGTCTCCTGGGAAAATGTACGCAGCACGATCAGATCGACCCAACGCTCAAGGTTATGGGCTACGTCGCTCAACTTCTCGCGGGCATCGAGGCGCTCGTGCCTCTGATCGACGAACATGGCCGTGCCGCCCAGCGCCGCCATGCCCGCTTCGAAAGTAAGGCGGGTTCGCAGAGATGGCTTTTCGAAGAACATCACCATCTGGCGGCCGGCAAGCGCGGTGCGAAAATCTGCAGGCCGGGTCTTCATGATGGCGGCCAAATCCAACACCGCCTGCACGCCTTCGGGGCCAAGATCTCGCGTGGAGACCAAATCCGAAAACCAGGCCGCACGGGCGGGCGCGATGTTTTTCGCTTTCGCGAGGGGCGAAGATTTTCTCGCCACGACTGCGGATGAACTCATGAACAGGTAACCTCCGTTCCGCAAGACAATTTCTCCAGATAAAACTGCGGCAACAATTCCGCCTCGCTGGCCGGGAGGATTCGCACTCGTCCCACGCCTTGCTTCAGCGCCTGACTGCATGCGTGCAACTTGGGCAGCATGCCGCCACTGATTACGGCGCCGGCCGCCAGATCTGCAGCTTGACGGGTTGTCAGCCAGGGCATGACCGAGCCGCGCGCGTCTTTCACTCCAGGGACGTCGGTCAGGAAGATCAAAGTATTGGCATGGCAGGCCGAGGCACAGGCCGCGGCCATTTCGTCGGCATTGACGTTGTAATACTCGCCGTCCGCGCCGAGCGCGATTGAAGCCATCACTGGGATACCGCCTTGCGCCCAGAGCGCTTCGATCCAGCAAGGTTCCGCAAAACAAATTTCGCCAACAAATCCCAAATCGCGGCCGTGAACAAATTTTTTTCGCGCGCGAAAAGTCATACCATCACCGCCGCAGAATCCAATGGCCGGCATTCCTGCCGCCTGGATCGCGGCTACCACCTTCTTATTGATCAAGCCGCCGAGGACCATCAAAGCGGCATCGCGGGTTTCGGCATCAGTCACGCGCAAACCGTCGACGAATTCGCTCTTCCTGCCAAACTTTTCCAGGACTCGGGTCAGCGCGCTTCCGCCGCCATGGACGACGGCCACGCGATGGCCATCCCGCGCCAGTTCTGCCACGGATTTTGCGCACTTCTGCAACGTCGCCGGTTCTTCAATTGCTTTGCCGCCGATCTTTACCACGATGATCACTGCAGGCCCTCCCGCTCATCCCAGCCATACATGCAATTCATGTTCTGGACAGCCTGTCCGGCGGCGCCTTTCAGCAGATTGTCAAGGCACGAAACGATAACCAGGCGCTGGCCATCCTGGGCGAGGCAGAATCCCAGATCGCAATAGTTGCTGTGCAGCGAGAACTGGATTTCGGGCAACTTCGGGCTGGCAAATATCCGTACCCAGTTTCTTCCCGCATAGAATTCGCGCAGACAGTAGTCGATTTCGGCCGTTGCCATCCGGCGATTCAGGCGCACATAAATCGTGGATAGAATTCCACGCGGAATCGGTAACAGGTGCGGGGTGAAGGTCATTTCGGTTTCCTGCAACCCCAATGCCTCGACCATCTCGCCGACATGCCGGTGTTCAAAAACCGAGTAGGCCGACAAGTTGTCGGCGACGGCAACAAAATGGGTGCGCGGCATCGGAGATTTGCCGGCGCCTGACACGCCGGATTTCGAATCGGAAATAATTCCGTGCTCGCGATCGATCACGCCTTTACTCAACAGAGGAGTCAGCGCCAGGATCACGGAAGTTGCGTAGCATCCCGGATTGGCGACCAATTGTGCGGCGGCGATGCAATCGCTATTCAGTTCCGGCAGTCCATAGACGGCCTTGGCGGTCAGCTTCGCCGCTGTTGTAGCATCGGCATCTTCGAAACGGTAAATTCCGCGATGCTGCTCCTGCTTCAATCTCCACGCTCCGCTTAGATCGATGACGCGCAGTCCTTGCGCAATTGCCTCGGGCACAATGGCGCGTGAGGCTTCGTGCGGCGTCGCCAGGAAAAGCAGTTCGACATCTTGTCGCTTCAACTCCGGCCAAGATAGCGCGTGCAACGGATACTCTCCGTTTCCTGACAGCTCCGGGAAAATTTCGGCCAAATCCTGCGGAGGCTTGCTTGATCCGTATTCCGAATCATTTTTCGAGTCGCGATCAGTGGTCTCTCGGCGCAGCAGCACCGGCTTCTGGAGGTGGGGATGGCGGTGGAGAATTCGGGTGAGCTCAAGACCGGAATATCCGGTCGCGCCCAGCACACCGACTTTTAACTTCGCCATCGCCGACATTTAGCCCAGCATCTCATCAATTCGCGCGGCAACTTTTTTCGCCGCTTCTTTATCCGGACAGACAATCAAGATCGCGTCGTCGCCGGCAATCGTTCCTACTATTTCGTCCCATTCCTGCTCGTCGAGCGCGGCTGCGACGGGCTGCGCGCTGCCGATAACCGTTTTCACCACCAGCAAGTTCTGCGCGGGACGCGCATCCAGCACGAATTCCCTGACTAACCGTTTGACCGGAGGCAGCGCCAGAGAGGCGGCTGCTTCTCCCTGAGGCAGCGCATATCCGGCGGCCGTCTTGACCAAATTCAGGTCGCGAATGTCGCGCGATAAAGTGGCCTGCCCCACGCGGAAGCCGCGCTTGCGCAATGCCCGCTGCAAATCTTCCTGGCTGGCAATCGGGCCGGAGATCCGCAACGCATCCAGAATCGCCCTTTGCCGCAGTGCTTTATTCATTATGCATACTTATTCATTACTATGAATAATTATTCTTTCATCTTACAAGCCCTACTCCTGCTGTCAAGAGGAAATCGCCGCTTTCGCATTTTTTAGTAACCGCGGAAATCACAAGCATGCGGCGCCAGGATCGCGCGAAGTCGAGAAACAAGTTCCCAGCTTCAATCCTTGCTAAACTACTGGCGGCCAAACAATCAGCGCCCTCAGGAGCGGCCCTGCATGAATCGCAAGCCCAGCTTGGTTGCCGAGTTGATTGCGGAGTGTCTTGGAACGTTTGTCCTGATTCTTTTTGGCACGGGCGTGGTCGCCATGGTCGTGCTGTTTCCGACGAGCGCCCCGACTGGGCCGGTCCATGGCGGCTACACCAACATCACTCTGGGCTGGGGATTGGCGGTGACTATGGGAATTTATGTATCCGGAAAGGTCTCCGGAGGCCATCTCAATCCGGCAGTCACGCTCGCCTTTGCGGTTTTTCGAGGATTTCCCTGGCGTAAGGTCATTCCTTATGCGCTGGCGCAAACTGTCGGAGCGTTCCTCGCCGCGGCGCTGGTCTACCGAAACTATCTGCCTGCCTTTCGCCGGTTCGACCCGCAATTGGAAAAAACGGCGGGCGTGTTTACGACGTTTCCAGCTTTTCCCGCATGGCCGCAGGCGGGATTTCTGGACCAGGTGCTGGGTACGGCCCTGCTGCTTCTTCTGGTGTTTGCGATCATTGACGAGTTCAATCTTCCTCCCGGAGCGAACCTGGCTCCGGCGATGATCGGGCTGGTCGTCGTGGCCATTGGGATGAGTTTCGGCGGCATGCATGGATATCCGATTAATCCCGCGCGGGATTTTGGACCACGCGTTTTCACGGCGCTTGCGGGATTCAAAAATAACGGACTGACGGACGGGTCGCACGTGTGGTGGATTCCGATTGTTGCCCCGCTGATTGGTGGACTGGCCGGCGCCGCGGTCTACGACTTTGGCATTCGGCGATTTCTGCGAGCGTCTGGGCAGTCACAACCCTAATCTCGAAGATTTTCAGGAAGGCAGGATGATTCGTGGGTCATATTCTCGCGTTTGACCAGGGCACAACCAGTTCGCGCGCGCTCTTGTTCGATGATCGCGGGGCAGTTGTTTCGGTTGCGCAACGCGAGTTCGGACAGATTTATCCCGAGCCGGGATGGGTGGAGCACGACCCGGAAGAGATTGTCGCTTCACAATTTGCCGTGGCGATCGAGGCAGTGTCCAAGGCAAACGCGCAGCTTCGCGAGATTGCCGCTATTGGAATCACTAACCAGCGCGAAACCACGATCGTTTGGGACCGCTCCACGGGCAGGCCGATCTACAACGCGATTGTGTGGCAAGACCGACGCACTGCGGGGTTCTGCAAAGAACTGAAGTCGCAAGGCCATGAAAGCTTGATTCTGCAGCGCACCGGGCTGGTGATCGACCCATATTTTTCGGCTAGCAAAATTTCCTGGATTCTCGGACATGTTCTGCATGCGAGAGAACTAGCCGATGCTGGACGACTGGCATTCGGCACCGTCGACAGCTGGCTGGTGTGGAAATTAACCGGTGGCCGGTTGCACATTACCGATGCAAGCAATGCCTCTCGCACGATGCTTTTCAATATTCACGCCGCACAATGGGACGAGGATCTGCTCGAGCTTTTTCGCATTCCGGCGTCGATGCTCCCGGAGGTGCGCGGCTCCAGTGAAGTCTACGGAGAAGTGACCGCTTTACCCGGACTCAACGGAGTTCCGATCGCGGGCATCGCAGGAGACCAGCAGGCCGCACTTTTTGGCCAGCGATGCACGGCATCCGGACTGAGCAAGAATACGTACGGCACGGGATGTTTTCTTCTGCAGAACACCGGTTCGCGTGCCGTTAGTTCGACGCATCGGCTCATCACGACAATTGCCTGGAAAATCGGCGATGCCGTTGATTACGTTCTCGAAGGCAGCGTGTTTGTTGGCGGCGCGGTGGTGCAATGGCTGCGAGACGGACTTAAGATCATTCGTACTTCGTCGGAAGTCGAGTCGCTGGCGAACTCGGTTGCGGACAACGGCGGCATTTATTTTGTTCCGGCTTTCGTTGGACTTGGGGCCCCGCACTGGGATTCTTTTGCTCGCGGCTCCATTCTCGGATTGACCCGCGGGTCGACGGCCGCACACATTGCGCGGGCGGCGCTGGAGAGCATCGCGTATCAAGTTGCCGACCTTACTGACGCCATCCAGACGGATACGGGCACGCCGCTGGCCGAGCTGCGCGTGGATGGCGGAGCCTCGGCCAACAACACGCTGATGCAATTTCAGGCCGATATTCTAGGCGTGCCGGTTGTACGCCCGGCACTCACCGAAAGCACGGCGCTCGGCGCCGCATATCTCGCCGGACTTGCCACAGGGGTCTGGAGAGACGTGCGGGCCATTGGCGGCCTGCCGCAAAATCAGGACAGGTTCGAGCCAAACATGCCGCGCTCGCAAGCGCGCGAGTTGCGTCAGCGCTGGAATGAAGCGGTATCGCGCTCGCAAGCGTGGGAACGCGTCTCGCCCGAACCCCGCAGGCAAGAATCCACAAGCAAGAATAGTTGAGTGTGGGGCTTCGCGAGTCCGCTAGCTGCTGGTCTGCGTGATCCCCAGATAATTATTCACGGTGGTCACCGGCAAGCTCAAACTGGTTGAAATCTCCGACACCGTCTGCCCCTGGTTGTAGAGGTTGTAGACCTGCTGTGCGGCAGTCAACGTGACTGTGTCAGCCGAGGCGCTTGCGGATTGCTGAACTTGTTGCTGAACCTGCTGCTGGACTTGTTGCTGTTGCTGAACTGCCGCCGTCGAAGGAGCGTTCGCTGCGGCAACCGATGCGGTCGAAAGTGCACTGGAAATGGCAATACTCATAACAAACTCCTTTTCCCCTCCCACCAAGGTAAGGTCGGCAGATATTCTCATGGCATGAGTGCTGCGTGAGAGATTTCTGAAAGCTGTAACATGCCGTTCCCGAAACGAGCCATTAACCCGAAAAAGGAGAAAATCAGTGTGTTTTTAGGAGGCCGGTTGGTAAAAGTTCGTAAAGCAGCCGGAATCTTACAACTTCAGAGGGATAATTAGGTTTGTATGACTGTGCCATCTCGAAAGCACACAGGAGAAAATAGCATGCTCAAGAATTGTTTGCTCGCGCTGATGCTCGCTGGCCTCGTCTATGCAGTTACGCCTAATGCCATCGCACAAGATAACGGGGGCAACGATCAGCAATCGGCTCAGACTGCTCCCATGGAGCACGGCCGGCACCATTGGGATCCGCAACAGCGGACGGAGATGCTGACCAAACGGTTGAATCTTAATTCCGACCAGCAAACCAAGGTGCTGGATACTCTTAAGTCGGAGCAATCGCAAATGGAGAGCCTGCGATCAGACCCGTCATTGTCGCGGGAGGACCGCCGATCGAAGATGATGGAGATCCACAAGACGACGGATGACCAGATTCGTGGGGTGCTGGACCCCGATCAGCAGAAGAAATGGGACGCGATGCAAGCGCGCCGCGAACAGCGGATGCAGGAGCATCAGAACGGACAGGCTCCGCCGGCAGAGTCGCAGCCGCAGTAGCTGTCCTGGTTGAGTTTCGAACAGATAGTGGTGAAAGATGGCTCCTCACTTATGAAAGGTGGGGAGCCAAATTTTTTGCACACCGCAATGCTACTGCTGCAGAGTGGTTTCGGATTTGGGCGGCGGTTGCGTCAACTGCGAAGGCGTGGGTAATTGCGATTGATCCCAGCCGCCGCCGAGGGCTTCGATTAAGGAAACGGCTGAGGTCATCTCCTCGACCTGGATTGTGGCCAATGTCTGCTGATCTGAGAGCAGGGTGGTCTGGGCGGTTACAACGTCGACGTAGGGATCGACTCCGGTCTCATAACGGGCCATTTCCAGTTTGAGAAATTCCTGAGCGTGCTTGACGGCTTCCTGCTGTCTTTCGATCTGCTGCGAATACAGGCGGACTGCGGCGAGATAATCCTCCACCTGCTGAAACGCGGTAAGCGCGGTTTGACGGTAGGAGGCGACATCGGCGTTGTAAGTGGCGATGTACTGGTTGAGTTCGGCACGATATAAGCCGCCATTGAAAATAGTTTGCGAGAAGGAGGGACCGATGGACCAGAAGCGGCTGGGCCAGGTGAACCATTTGGTGAACGCGGAACTTTCGACCCCACCAGATGCCGAAAGGGTTAGTTGGGGAAAAAAAGCGCCGTAGCCGATGCCAATTGTGGCATTCGCTTCGGCGAGGGTACGCTCGGCCGCGGCCACGTCGGGACGGCGCTGCAATAATTCCGAGGGCACGCCCGTTGGGATCGGAGGCGGAGCGGTCAGTTCGGGACGCACGGGGATCGAGAAATCGGTTGCCACTTTGCCCACTAGTACAGCGATGGCATGTTCGTACTGCGCGCGCGCGACTTTTACGTTGATGGCTTGCGATTGCGCGCTCTCGAGTGTGGACTGCGCTTCGACTACCGAGATGTAATCGTCAACTCCGGTGTCGTAGGCTGCCTGGGTCACTTCCAAAGCTTTCTGGTCGGCTTGCACGGTTGCGTCGAGAATTTTCTGCAACGCATCTTGCCCGCGGATTTCGAAATAGTATTCGGCAAGGCTGGCCTGCTCGGTGAGTTCCTCATTGGCAAGATCGGCGGCACTGACTTGCGACGCGTATTGCGCTTCGCGGACCTCGTTGCGAATCTTGCCCCAAAGATCGGGAACCCAGGAAATATCGATGGGGAAAGACCAGATCGTGCTCTGCTGGCCTGAGGCTGTGGCCTGGCCATTCGCTCCAGTAGCCGGAGCGGTGGTGTTGTAGGTGTTGTTCAGGGTGCCCGACGCGCGAGATCGCTGGAACGAAGGACTGGTAGTGACGGTGGGCCAATATTGGGCCCGCGCCTCGCGGATCTCTGCACGCGCGGTCATCAGGTTTTCAAAATATTCCTTTATGTTCTGATTGTTGATGTTGACCTGGTCTTCGAGTGCGTTCAGTTCGGGATCCTTGAAGACTTCCCACCACTTGCCGCGCAGCATGGCCTCCTGCGGATTGGCGACTTTCCATCCTGGTGCATTCTGAAAATTGACCGTCGATTCTTTGTAGTTGGGCGCGGCCGCGGCAGGCGGTTTCGGGGCGTGATATTTCGGCCCGAGAAGACAGCCCGTCATAAAAATGAGGGCGAGCAGGCAAAGTAATAACGAGCCAAGATTGCGGGAGCGGTGGGCGGTTGCTCTTTCTCTATGCATTTTCGGGTGCTCCATTGGCGGGCCCATTGGTTCGTCCCGGGGCGTAGGTATCTCTTCGTTTGCCCGAGAGGCGCAGGCGCAGACGATCTAGTTCGAGATAGACCACGGGGGTGGTGTAGAGCGTGATTAATTGGCTGAGGAGCAAACCACCGACGATGGTGATGCCTAGAGGACGGCGAAGCTCGGAACCGATACCCGTACCGAACGCCAAAGGCAGGGCGCCGAAGAGTGCGGCCATGGTGGTCATAAGAATGGGCCGGAAGCGCAGCATGCAAGCTTCGAATATGGAATCTCTGGTGTTCTTGCCTTGTTCGCGCTCGGCAGCCAGGGCGAAATCGATCATCATAATCGCGTTCTTCTTTACGATTCCGATGAGCAGCACAATTCCGATGATGGAAATGACATTCAAGTCCATGTGAAAAATGAGCAGCGCGAGCATAGCCCCGACGCTGGCCGAAGGCAGAGTCGAGATAATGGTCAGCGGATGAATGAAACTCTCATAGAGGATTCCGAGCACGATGTAAACGCACGCCAAGGCGGTCGCGATCAGCATTGGTTCGGTGGAGAGCGACTGCTGGTAAGCCTCAAGCGTTCCGGAAAAAAAGCCGCGTACGGTTGAGGGAGTTCCCAGACGTTCTTCCATCAATGTGACTTCTTTGGTCGCCTGGCTCATGGAAACATTGGGTGCGAGATTGAAGGAGACGGTAACTGACGGAAACAGGCCGGTGTGATTGATCTGCAATGCGGTGGTGTTGGTTTGCGATTTAGCAAAAGTTGAAATCGGCGTCATGGCAGCGGCGTTGGTGCCGTTCGGGTTGCCCTTGATGTAGACGTTAGACAAGTCCTGCGGGGATTGCCAATACTTGGGCGCGACTTCGAGCACAACATAATATTGATTGAGCTGGGTGTAAATTACGGAAACCTCCGACTGGCCAAAAGCCGAATAGAGCGAGCTATCCAATGAAGTGGCAGTCTGGCCGAGGCGGGCGGCGGTCAGCCGATCGTAAGTCAAATACTCTTGCAGGCCGCCGTTTTGCTGATTGCTGTTGACGTCTTGCAAGCCGGGAAGTTTTTTCATGTTCTCCAACAGAACAGGCCCCCAATGGCCCAAATCCGCGATGTTGTCAGACTGAATGGTGTACTGGTAGAGGGCGTTGCTGGAGCGGCCACCGATGCGAAGATCCTGCACGGCCTGCAGGAAAGCGGAAGCGACCGGCAGGCGATTGAGCTTCGGCCGAATGCGATTGATGACTTGCGCGGCGCTTACTTTACGCTCATTCAGCGGCTTGAGCGCGATGTAGATGAAACCTCCATTGCTGGCGCCGTTGCCGCCGGTGTAGGCATTGACGTTGGCGACCGCAGGATCTGCCTTGATCACATCCACTAACTGCAAAAGCGAATAATTCATGAAAGGAAAAGAGGCATCCTGGGGGCCTTGCACGCCGCCGACGAGCGCTCCCGTATCCTGCTGCGGGAAAAATCCCTTGGGCAGGCGGACGATCAGGAAAAAATTCAAGGCGATGGTGAGCGCGAGGATCAAGAGCGTGGGCGCAGGATTCTCCAGCACCCACTCCAGTGACGTGCGGTAAATCGAGAGCATACCGTTAAAAAAACTCCCGCTCCAGCGATAGATGCGTCCGTGGCGCTGACCGTGTTCCTCGGCTTTGAGCAGGTGGGCGCACATGGTGGGAGTGGTGGTCAGGGAGATCACCATCGAGACCAGGATGGCGGTGGCGAGAGTTATGGCGAATTCGCGGAAGAGGCGCCCAACGATGCCGCCCATCATCAGAATCGGAATGAAAACGGCGACCAGCGAGATGCTGATGGAAAAGACCGTGAAACCAATCTCCTTTGCGCCCAGCAATGCCGCCGGCAGCGGCTTCATCCCCTGCTCGAGATGGCGGGCGATGTTTTCCATGACGACGATTGCGTCATCGATTACAAAGCCGGTGGAAATGGTGAGCGCCATCAGAGACAGGTTATCGAGGCTGAAGCCGAGCAGGTACATGATGGCGAAAGTACCGATCAGCGAAACCGGGACGGCGACACTGGGAATGATGGTGGCGCGGGCATTGCGCAGAAAAAAGAAGACCACCAGAACCACAAGAACGATGGAGATGAGCAAAGTACGCTCGACATCGTTCACTGAGGAGCGAATGGTCAGTGTCCGGTCAAAAACGATGTGGGCTTTGATTCCTTGCGGCAGGATCGCCTGCAGAAATGGCAACTGGGACTGGATGCGCTCGACAGTTTGAATGATGTTTGCGCCGGGCTGGCGGAAGATGATGACGGTAACGGAGGGGACGCCGTTCAGATAGCCGG
Source organism: uncultured Acidobacteriaceae bacterium (assembly GCA_963784095.1). GTDB lineage: Bacteria > Acidobacteriota > Terriglobia > Terriglobales > Acidobacteriaceae > Sulfotelmatobacter. The sequence continues at coordinate 1,082,955 of CAWAQC010000005.1, read as the reverse complement.
CGGTGCGTACGTTCTGGGTGGAATCAATGACGTCGGCGACATCGGAGAGGCGGACGGCGGTACCGTTACTATAGCCAATGATGAGCGGGCTATATTCGGCGGCTTGGGAAATCTGATCGTTGGTAAGAATGTCGGCGCTGACGGAGCCGTTGGAAAGCTTTCCGCGCGGCATGTCAGAATTTTGCAGGCTGAGCACGGTCTTTATGTTGCCGATCGTCAGGCCACGGCTCTCGAGCTTGGTAGGATTGACCTCTACTCGGACAGATGGTAATGCTCCGCCGCCTACGTACACCTGGCCCACACCTTGAATCTGCGAAAGCTTTTGCTCCATGACCGTAGAAGCTTCGTCATAGAGCTTGGGGGTGGGATATTTATCGGAGGTAAGCCCCATAATCAGAATTGGAGCGTCGGAGGGGTTGACTTTTCTGTAGGTGGGGTTGGCTGGCAGGTTGGCTGGGAGATAACTGCGGGCCGCGTTAATCGCGGCTTCGACATCGCGGGCCGCGCCATCGATATTTCGCGACAAATCAAACTGCAGAGTGATGGAAGTACCGCCGAGCGAACTGGAGGAGGTCATCTCGGAGACGCCGGCGATGTGGGCGAACTGGCGTTCCAGCGGTGTAGCCACCGAGGAGGCCATGATCTCGGCGCTGGCGCCGGGCAGACTTCCGGAAACAGAAATCGTAGGGAAATCGACCTGCGGGAGCGGGGCCACGGGCAGAACGCTGAAGCCGACTGCGCCTGCAATTGCAACCGCGATGGTGAGCAGAGTGGTCGCAACCGGCCGGCGAATGAATGGCTCCGAAATATTCATGCGGTCTCCGGATGCGCTTGGGGGCCGGTGGTGCCTGCCCGCAGATCGGGTCTGTGATTACTGAAACGCTGCGCTAGACGATCGAAGAAAATATAGATGACCGGAGTGGTGTAAAGCGTGAGCACCTGGCTGACGAGAAGGCCGCCGACCATGGCAATGCCGAGCGGACGGCGCAACTCAGAGCCATAACCGGTGCCCAAAGCCAGCGGCAATCCGCCGAGCAAGGCGGCCATGGTGGTCATCATGATGGGGCGGAAGCGAAGCAGGCTGGCCTCGTAGATGGCGTCGGTAGAATTTTTTCCATGTTCGCGCTCGGCTTCGAGAGCGAAATCGACGATCATGATTCCATTCTTTTTTACGATGCCGATCAGCAGAATAATGCCGATGATGGCGACCACGCTGAGTTCCTGATGGAAGAGCATCAGCGCAAGCAGGGCGCCGACTCCGGCGGAGGGCAACGTCGAGAGAATCGTGACGGGGTGAACGAAACTTTCATACAGAACACCAAGCACGATATAAACGACGACGAGCGCGGCGAGAATCAAGAGCGCTTCATTGGAAAGAGAATTTTCGAATGAGGCTGCAGTTCCTTGAAACGATGACTGCACGCTGGCCGGAAAGTTCATCTTGCCTGCCAGATGGTTAATCTCGTCAATGGCTGTACCGAGCGCCGCATTGGGCGCGAGATTGAACGAGATGGTGACGGAGGGGAACTGTCCCTGGTGGTTGATGGTGAGAGCTTCGGTGGTATTGGTGATATGGGTAAATGCGCTGAGAGGAACTGCGTTTGCACCCGTAGCTGAAACGGCGGTATTCGGGGTGGTCCCTGCGAAGGTGCCTCCATTGAGCGAACTGGTGGATGTGCTGGTGGGCGTGAGAACGGTCCCCGAGGGCTGAAGAGTTGCGGCCGATGGCGTGTAGAGAACGGAAGTTGTGGTTGAATTGGAACCGGCGGAAGCGGAACCGGATGCCGAAAATGAGTTAGAGGCTGCGGCTCCGGTGGCGCTGGAGGAAGCACCGGACTGCATGTAGAGATGGCTCAGGTTGCCGGGATCCTGGCTCCAGTTCGGCTGAGTTTCGAGAACGACGTGGTACTGGTTGAGTTCCGTGTAGAGCGTGTTGATCTCGCGCTGCCCGTAGGCGTCGTAGAGAGTATTGTCGATGGTTGCGGGTGCGATGCCGAGACGTGAGGCGGTCACGCGGTCGATGTTGACTGCAACGGCTTGTCCACCAGTCTGCTGATCGGTGGCAACGTCTTCGAGAGTGGGGAGCTTCTGCAACTCGTCGACAAATTTCGCCGTCCAGGTGTTGAGCTCGTCTATGTCTGGGTCCTCGAGCGTGTATTGGTATTGAGTGCGAGTGACGCGATCATCGACCGTGATGTTCTGCACCGGCTGCATGTAAAGATGAATACCCTGCACGCTGCCCAGGTTCTGCTGCAAGCGCCGGATCACGTCAGCGGCGCTGAGCGAACGCTGCTCAATGGGCTTGAGATTAATTTGAATGCGGCCGCTGTTGAGGGTGGTATTGGTGCCATCGGCACCAATGAAGGACGAGAGACTCTGGACTGCTGGGTCTTTAAGAATGACGGAAACCAGCGCCTGCTGCTCCTTGGCCATGGCGTCGAAAGAAATCGATTGCGGCGCCTGCGAGATTCCCTGGATTACTCCTGTGTCCTGCGTGGGGAAAAATCCTTTGGGAATGACGATATAAAGAAAGATCGTCAATACCAGCGTGCCGACGGCAATGAGGAGCGTCGTGGTTTGGTAGCGAAGCACGACTCGCAGAGTGCGGCCGTAAAACTCGATCATGCGGTTAAAGGCGTGCTCTGAAACTCGGTACCAGCGGCTCTGCTGCGATTCGACCTCGTGCTTCAAGATGCGCGAACACATCATCGGGGTCAGAGTCAGCGAAACGACGGCCGAAATGATGATGGTGACGGCGAGGGTTACGGCGAATTCGCGGAAGAGGCGGCCGACCACATCACTCATGAAAAGTAATGGGATGAGAACCGCGATCAGCGAAACGGTCAGCGACATGATGGTGAAGCCGATTTGTTCCGCGCCCTTGAGAGCGGCCTCCAGCGGTGTTTCGCCTTCTTCCAGATAGCGCGCGATGTTCTCGATCATCACGATGGCATCGTCGACGACGAAGCCAGTGGAAATGGTAAGGGCCATCAGCGAAAGATTGTCGAGGCTGTAGCCGAGCGCGTACATAGCGGCAAATGTGCCGATGAGCGAAAGGGGCACAGCGACGAAGGGGATAGCGGTGGCGCGAACACTGCGCAGAAAAAGAAAGATGACCAACACCACCAGGCCGATGGTCAGCATCAGTTCGAATTCGACGTCATTGACGGAGGCGTGAATGCTGACGGTGAGGTCGGTGAGTTCGGTGATCTGCACGGCGGCGGGAAGGTTGGCTTCGAGCTGCGGCAGGATTTTTTTGATGCTGTCGACGACGCTGATGGTGTTGGCGCCGGGCTGCCGCTGAATATTCAACACAATGGCCGGCTGAGTGTTCATCCAGGCGGCGAGTTGTGCGTTCTCCACGCCGTTGATCACGGTGGCCACATCCTTGACCAGGACGGGAGCGCCGTTGCGGTATGCGACGACAACATCGTTATAGCCTTCGGCCTGGGTAATTTGATCGTTGGAATCGATCTGGTAATCCTGGCGCGGGCCATCGAAGTTGCCTTTGGCCGCGTTCACGCTGGTTTCGGTGAGAGCCGTGCGCACATCTTCGAGGCCGATTCCGTAAGAAGAAAGCTTGGTGGGATTGACCTGAATACGGACAGCTGGTTTCTGTCCTCCGCTGATGCTCACCAGCCCGACGCCGTTCAGTTGGGAGATTTTCGGCGCAAGCCGGGTATCGACGAGATCTTCGACTTGCGACAAGGGCATGGTGTCAGACGTAATGCCCAGGGTAAGAATCGGGGCATCGGCAGGATTGGTCTTGTTGTAGACGGGAGGAACGGGCAGATCGGAAGGCAAATAGCTTTGCGCGGCATTGATTGCGGATTGCACTTCCTCTTCGGCGACATCGATATCGAGAGAAAGATTGAATTGCAGAACGATGACCGAAACCGTTCCTGCACTGGTGGAGGTCATCTGGCTGAGACCTTGCATCTCGCCAAACTGGCGCTCGAGGGGAGCGGTGATGGTGGTGGCGACTACGTCCGGGCTGGCGCCGGGATAAAAGGTGAGCACCTGGATGGTCGGATAGTCGACCTCAGGAAGAGCAGAGATCGGCAGTTGCCGGAAGGCGACGAGGCCGACGAGCAGAATGGCGACCATCAGCAAAATGGTGGCCACCGGCCGCAGAATGAACGGACGAGACGGACTCACGGAGCATTCTCCTCCGGAGTTGATATTTGCAGCGGCGTCTTGGAGATGGATACTTTGGAGCCGTTTTGCAATTTCTCAAAACTGCTATCGGCGACAACTTCCCCGGCGTTGACGCCCTGCACAGCGGTTTTTCCGCCTTCCGAAACGCCGGTTTTAACGGTCCGCGTGGTGGCCTGGCCGTTTTGAATTACATAAACGAAGGCCTCGCTGCCGTTGTGCTGGATGGCTGAACTGGGCAACAAAATCTGGTTTTGAAGCGTTTTCACCAGCAGGCGGGTGTTGACGAACTCGTTGGGAAAAAGCGTGCCCTTCTTGTTGTCGTAGGTCGCGCGCAGTTTTATGGTGCCGGTGGTGGTGTCAATCTGGTTGTCGAACGAAGTGACTTTGCCGGTGGCGAGCAGATGCTCGTTGGCCCGGTCCCAGGCGTCGAGCGAGAGGCCGATGCCATGATGCGGCTGCGAGAACACTTCGGCCAAGTTGTCTTCAGAAATGGTGGCAACGACGGTGATGGGTTGAGTCTGCGTAATGACGACCAGGGTGGTTGTGGCATTGGCAGTAACAAGGTTTCCGGGATCAACGAGGCGAAGCCCGACATGGCCGTCAATTGGCGAGGTGATGTGGCAATAGATGACTTGCACCTGATCGTAGCGCAACGTGCCTTCATCATTTTTTACGGTTCCCTGGTCCTGTAAGACGATCTTTTGCTGATCTTCAAGAGTCTGCCGGGGAATTGCGTTGCGGGCCCAGGCATCCTGGTAGCGCTTCAAATCCATCTGCGCCTGCGCCAGCAGATTCTGATCGCGCTCTAATGCGCCTTCCGCCTGGATCACTTGCGCCTGGTAGGGACGGGCATCAATGTCGATGAGCGGATCGCCCTTGCGGACATACTGACCTTCTTTGTAGTGAACGGAAATGATGACGCCGGTGACCTGCGCGGTGATGGAATCGGTGTAGAGCGCGGTCGCGGTGCCGATCGCGTTGAGATAAACGCCGATGTCGCCCTTGGTGGCGGTCGCCGTGGTGATGGTTACGGGGCCGGAAAAGCCGCGGCGCCCACCTGCTCCTTGAGTGGCCGGTTGGCCCTTATTGCGGCCGGCAAAGATCCAATACAAAATCAGACCCACCACAATGAGGAGCAAAATCCAGATCCAATATTTCTTGCTCCGAGTTGGTTCGGGTTCAGCGGGCGGCAGTCGATGATTAGGAGGAACGGGCGGCGCAGTCGATCGTGTCTGGTCCATGAATTCCTGGTTGTTTTTATGGGTTTGTAATCGCTACAAAACATTACAGAAAGATCGCTTCCGCGACAAAAGAAATTTTGATGCGGGAGCCTGCGCCACAGATGCTAATGAATTTGAGTCGGTCCTGAGATAGGCGTAAACAAAGGGGAACTAGGCCGGACTGAACTGAGGAACTCTGGTGTAGCTGGGCAATGAGGTTGAAGAAAATTGACACTTCCTGCGAACAAGGAAATTCCTGCCGGGACGTATTTGCCGATCGAGTTAGCACGCGGCTGAAAGATATGCCGTCCGCACCCAAATCTTAAATATTTCTTTTTTCTTTTCGCGTCTTCTGAGAATTTGCAAGCACTTAGAGGAATCACCCTCGCCCGAGCGATTGGAATGCCGAGTGCTTGTATGAATCGGCAATCAAAAAAACTTCCTTGAAGGTTATTTATGGACAGCGGTTATTACGCAGCATGTGCGGGACTGGCGGCACAGGAGCAGGCGCTCGAGCTGGTAGCGCACAATCTGGCGAACCTGTCGACCTCGGGCTATCGCGGCCAAGAGATGACCTTTCGTTCTCTCTTGGCGGGCGACGCGGAGGCGAGCGCGAATCCGCTGAATGCGGCGGTCAACAATTTTGGGGTCCTGAGCGGCACACGGCTCGATTTGACTTCGGGCAGTTTTGCTCCTACCGGCAATCCGTTGGATGCGGCGATTGCGGGCACAGGATTTTTTTCCGTGCAATCTCCGCAGGGAGTGCTGTATACGCGTGCGGGCAGCTTCCACACCACGGGCACGGGCCAGTTGGAGACGAGCGAAGGCAACGCAGTGCTGGGACAGCAAGGGCCGATCACGCTGCCCAGCGGAAATGTGGCCATCAGTTCCGATGGAACAATCTCGGTGGATGGCAATGTGGTTGACCGGTTGAATCTCGCGGAATTTCCTGCAGGCACAAACCTGACGGCGGCAGGCAACGCAACGTATAGCGCGCCGGAGGGCGCGGCCACACCCGCAGTGGAATCTACGGTCCGCCAGGGAATGTTAGAGGGTTCGAATGTGGGTGCGATGGAAGGGGTCGTGCAGTTGATCACCGTGCAACGCAATACCGAACTGCTTTCCCGCGCGCTGAGCGCCTTTGACAGCCAGTTGAACCAGACTGCGGTGCAGGATTTGCCGAAGGTGTGATGGCGTGTAATGAAAGTCCCAAGGAGTGGCTAGTGTCTTAAATTCATTCACCACGAAGGTCGCGAAGGAACACAAAGACTGTGTCTGCCGCTTTCTTGATGAGCCTTAGTGCCCTTCGCGGTGAAATTAGGACACGACCAAGCAGTGAGTAGCACATACAACAAGCACAGCAAAAGAATAGGAAAATTATGATTCGCGCACTGTATACCGCGGCCAGCGGCATGACTGCCCAGGAACTGAATCTCGACAACATCGCCAATAACTTGGCGAACTCAAGCACGGCGGGGTTTCGCAGCCGGCGGCTGCAGTTTGAAGATCTGATCTATCAGAACCTGATCATGCCGGGAGCGGCGGCGACGCAGCAGACGACTGAGGTGGCCGGGTTGCAGGTGGGCTTGGGCACGCGATCGGCGGCTTCGGAGGTAATTCAGAGTCAGGGAGATTTCAGCCAGACCGGCAATCCGCTGGACCTGACGATTCAAGGGCAGGGATTTTTTCAGGTGCTTTTGCCGGACGGGCAGACCGCCTACACGCGGGCGGGAAGCTTTCATACCGACCAGAACGGCAACCTGGTCGATCAGGATGGCGATCCGGTGCAGCCGGGAATTGCGATCCCCACGGGCGCGACCTCGATCACGGTGGGGTCGGATGGCACAGTCAGTGTGACGGTGGCGGGGCAGACCCAGGCCCAACAGGTGGGATCGCTGCAGTTGGCGCTGTTCAATAATCCCGGCGGACTGAACAGCACGGGGAGCAATTTATTTCTGCAGACCACCGCATCGGGCGATCCGGTGGTGGGCACGCCGGGCGGAACGGAAGGTCTGGGAACCATTGTGCAGGGCATGCTGGAGCAATCGAATGTGAGCGTGGTAACCGAATTCGTGAACATGATCGTGGCGCAACGTTCGTATGAGGCCAACTCGCGGGTGGTGAACGCGGCCGACCAGATGCTGCAGACGATCAACAATCTTGGGCGCTAACAATTGAGCGGAGGGACATCGAGGCCGCCGCTCTTCATGGGCAATCGCGACAGGGCAATGGCGACGAGGCAATCGCATGAAATGGATGATCTTTATGTTCGCGGCGGCATGGTTTGCGTCCGCTCTGCCATGCCTCGCCGCGGCAACATGCACGCATTTGCGCGTGAAGGCCCAGGTCCTGGTTGGAAGCGGTGAGGTTAGTCTGGCCGATTTGCTGGAATCCGGTGCGTGTGCGCAATATCGCCGGGCGGCGGCTGAGGTAAATCTAGGAGCGGCGCCGCTTGCCGGCAGCGTGAGAGTGCTGGATGGAGTGCAGATGCGCCGCCGCTTCAATGCCATCGCGGCTGCGAACGGGCTGCAAGAGGAATTCGTGCAAGACGTTCCCGCAAGAATCGTGGTGCAGCGCGGGGGAGAAAAGAAAGCCTGCGCTGCGATTGCGGAGTTTGCCATGCGGAGTTTGTCCCTGAAGCGCCGCAGCCGCATTTCGCAGGAGAGCTTCCATTGCGCCGGGGCTTCGTCGATACCGGAGGATGCCCCGCTGGAAATGGCAAAGGCCGTCTGGAACGTGGGCTTGCAGCGCTGGGAATTTTCCCTGCGGTGTACCCGGACCGGGGATTGCGTTCCATTTCTGGTGTGGGCAGGCGAGAAACCCGGCCGAGAGTCTAGCGATGCAGCGGCCGCGGGCATGTCGTCTTCGCCTTCCCGGCTTTTTGTCGACCACAGTGCGGTGGACGAGCGGTTGATCAAGGCCGGGCAGACGGCGACCCTCCGCTGGGATGCGGGAGGGATTCGCATCGTGCTGCCGGTGACTTGCCTGGATAGCGGGACGCTCGGCGAGACGGTGCGGGTGCGCTTCAAGAACACTCCGCGGATTCTGCGGGCGGAAATTATGAGCGATGGAAGCCTATGGACCGGAATGTGAACGGGATGCCGATGGAGATGCCGAAGAAGACGCGAGCAAGAAAAAGATGTTTTTGGAAGGACCGCGCCATGGGGCACGGAAAAGTTTGGCGGGCGATCGGCTGCTTCAGGACCGTAATTATGGTTTTCCTTCTGGTCGCGAATTTTGCGGAAGCCAAGACCAAGGACAAAAGCGCCCCTCCGAAAGACAATGCCTTGACCAATTACATCCATCGCATGATGGGCACGGCGCAGGCGCCCGCGCCCAGCAGCCTGGGCAGCCTGTGGGTCGACAATGGGCGCATGGCGAACCTGGTTTCGGATTACAAAGCTTCGCGGGTGGGCGACCTGGTGACCATTAACATCTCGCAGAATTTATCTTCGACGAACACCGGCAACGTGGCCACCAGCCGCGCTCTGTCGGCGAGTTCGGGCATCACCGCGTTGGGCGGGCATATCACCACCAGCGGGGTCGCCAACCTGTTTTCGCCGAACTCCAATCAGGCGCTGACTGGAAAAGCGCAGGCCAGCTCGACTACGGCACTCAGCACCACGCTCACTGGGCGCGTTGCGGCACTCTTGCCGAGCGGGACCCTGGTGGTCGAGGCGGAGCGGCAGATTGTGATGAATAACCAGCGGGAGACGGTCATCGTGCGCGGGCTGGTGCGTCCCGGCGATCTCGATGCCACGAACACCGTTGCCTCGAACAGCGTGGGCAATCTGGAGGTCGAGGTGAAAGGCAAGGGCGTGATTAGCGAGGGCGTGCGCCCGCCAAACGTTTGGACGAAGTGGTTCCTGAGGATCTTCGGGTTCTAGGTTTTTTAGGATTTTTAAGGAAAAGCCATGCGTGCGGCGATGGTCTGGCGTGGAATTCGACCCTGGGCCTGCGGCCTTGTGACCGCAGTATTGGCTGGGTGTTTCGCGGCGGCGCAAGGTGTCGACCGGAAGGTGCTGGTCCGCGATATCGCGACGGTGGAAGGAATCCGCAATAATTCGCTGATCGGTTATGGCCTGGTGGTCGGGCTGAGAGGCACTGGCGATAAGCAACAGACCTATTTCACCATTCAGACGCTGGCCAGCGTGCTGCAGCGCATGGGGGTGGAGATTCCTCCGGGCGTGCTGCAGTCGACGGTGCAGGTAAAGAATGTGGCGGCGGTGTTCGTCACCGGCAATCTGCCGCCGTTCGCCAGCCCCGGCATGCCGCTCGATGTGACGGTTTCTTCCGCGGGCGATGCGCGCAGCCTGGAAGGCGGGCTGTTGTTACTGACTCCGCTATACGCCGCCGATGGCCAGGTTTACGCGGCAGCCCAGGGACCATTAGTGTTGGGCGGCTATGCGGCGGGATCGGGTGGAAACGCCAAGCAAGTGAACCATCCCACGACCGCGCGCATTCCCAACGGGGCTTTGATCGAGCGCGACAGCTCGCTTGATCTCACCAAACTGCATCATTTCTCGCTGCTGCTGAACGAGGCCAGCTTTACCACGGTCGAGGAAGTGGCAGCGGCGGTGAACCGGGAACTGGGTCCGGCGGCGGCGGCAAAAGTTGTCGACAGCCGCCGGGTGGAAGTTCAGCCGCCCCCGGGCGGCGATCTTCCGGCGCTGCTGGCCCGCATTGAGAATCTGGAAGTGCATGTGCGGCGCAAGGCGATGGTGGTCATCAATGAGCGGACTGGCACGGTCGTGCTGGGAGCGGATGTGCGGCTGGGCGCAGTGTCGATACTGCACGGCAGCTTCTCGATTGAAGTGTCGACCAGCTACGCGGCATCGCAGCCGAATCCAGGAGCGGGCGGGCAGACCGAAGTTGTGCCGGAGACGAAGCTTACGGCGAATGAAGCTCCGGCGCGCAACGTGGCGTTGAGCGAGGGTGCGAGCGTCGAAGAGCTGGTGACGCGCCTGCAGGCGATTGGAGCGACGGCGCGCGATGTGGTTTCGATTCTGCAGGCGATCAAGGCTGCGGGCGCGCTCGAAGCGGATCTGGAGGTGATCTGATGAGTATGGGTTCTGGTTTGGCATCTACGGGAGCGTCCGCGGCGGCCATGTTGACGGCGTCTTCGACCCCTGATTTGACCAAGGGCAAGAAGGCGGCGCGCGAGTTCGAAGCCCAGCTGATCGGCACGGTGCTCGAATCGTTCGAAAAAACTTTCGCCACGCTGCCCGGCCAGGATGAGATTGCCGGAGAAGACAATTACAACTACATGGGGACCGAGGCGATAGCGTCGGCCGTGGCGGAAGGCGGCGGCTTCGGAATTGCGCAGATGATCTCTGCCCATTTGGCGGCACGAAAGGAGGTGGGTGCCGCCCCGGTTACTTCTGCGAGCGATTCCGGGACACAACGCTAAAGTTTTTATAAGTTCTGCCGATGGAACAACATGTAAGCAGAACGGCCGGCAGCTTCAGGCCGCAAGACCGATCACAAGGGAAGAGAGTTGACGCGGACTCATGAGGATTAAAGAGATTTAATCGCCTGCCGATAGTCAAATTGCAAGCCAGATCGGGAGGAGGCAGTGATGAGAATTGATGCGAACTTGGGGGCGCAAGGGCTTCCCGAGACGGAGCCAAGTACAAACCAGAGTGCTTCCAAGGTTGGCGGTCAGCCGGCGGCGGAAGCATCGGGCGGAGTTCTGGGAGAAGATCAGGCGGAGCTTTCCGATACCCATGCCCAGGTGCAGGCGCTGACGGCGCAAGCCCTGCAGTTTCCGGAAATCCGCCAGGAAAAGGTGAATGCGCTGCGGCAGGTTGTGCAGGATGGAAGCTATCAGCCGACATCCGATCAGATTGCCGGCGCCATGTTTACGGACATGCTGACCATGCCGGCGGCGTGAGCTTTGGCCGCGGCGGGCTAGCCGGGGTTAAGTAGGAACGGACTTTGGGGCGAAGTTTGTGGATAGCAATGACCTGGCGATTCCTCCAGTAAGCGAGCGCATGGAGTCGGTGCCGGCGGTCGCGCCGGCGCAGGGGGAGCGGGCCGCACAAAATCAGCAGAATCAACCGCGACGTCGTCCGCCGCCGGATGAGCCATCTCCGGAAGAGACCGGGGAAAGTGTATCGAATGCCGCGCCAGCGCCGGTGGGCTCTGCAACATCAGATTCGGAAAAGGGGCCCGATGCAGACAGCGAACCGGAGTCGGAGAATGAACGCCCGCCGCATCGGGTGGACAGTCTGGCGTGAGGGAAACTCTCAGCGACACGACTTCCTAGAGATGACTTCTTTGTAGAAGAGTTCAGGGATGAATTCAGCGATCAAAGTTGCGGGCCATGGCAATTCCAGAGCGGCCGCGAATAAATTCGGTAGCGAACTTGCCGGACCACTGCTAGCCGCGATGGCGGCGCTTGAGGCAAGCCTGGCGGGAAGCCGGGAGGCGTTGGTTTCTTTGGATGTTGCGGGACTGGTCAGCCGAAATCGAGAGCAGAGTCTACTCAGCCGCGAGCTGGGGCCAATTCTAGATCGGGCCCGGGGCGAAATTGAGGTACTCGTCGGCAGGCCTGAATGGTCCAAGGAGTTGCGCCAGGAGAGGCTGCAAATTGAGCAAGTGCGGACGGCTGCGAACCGCGTCGTCTCCGCGATCCGGATACAGTCCTCGTTGCTGGTGCGGTTGCGCACGAAGCTGCAGGTGATGGCCAATATGCTGGCGGGACCAAGCGCGGTTTACGGTCCCAGGGTGGCGAACCGCTTTCGCGGCCAGCCATAGGCGTAATTATTCATTCCATCGCAAGAGGAGTTGATTGTCTTATGTCGAGCTTGAATGCGAGCCTGGCCACTGCGCTAAGCGGACTGATGGCCGAACAGGGCGCAATGGAGACGACGACCAACAACATTGCCAACGTAAACACCCCCGGCTATTCGCGGCAGGTCCCGGTGCTGGTCACGACCGATCCCGTAGAGCTGGGGAATCTGACCTTCGGCACGGGCGTCAACCTGCAAAGCGTGGAGAGCATTACCGACCCGCTGCTGGAGACGCAGATCCAGCAACAGACGCAGGCGGAGAACCAGTACAACACGTTGTCTTCGGCCCTGCAGCAGACGCAACTCAATTTCACGACCACCACCAGCGACATCGGAACCGAGATTACAAATTTTTTTAACAGCATCAATCAGCTCTCGACCGATCCGTCGGATTTGTCGGTGCGCCAAGGCGTGCTTACGGCCGCCGGCAACCTGGCGACCAGCTTTAATACCACCGCCAACAATCTCACCCAACAGCAGCAAACCCTGGATTTGAGCGTGGTGCAAACCGTCGGCCAGATCAACCAGCTCACCAGCCAGATCGCGCAACTCAACGGGCAAATCGGCACTTTGCAGAACTCGGGGGAGAGCGCGGGGTCGTTTGTCGACCAGCGCCAACAGGCGATCGACCAGCTCTCGTCGCTGGTGGATGTTTCCGTGATTCCGACCAATAACACGCTGACGCTCACGACCTCGAGTGGAGCGCGGCTGGTGAGCGGAGAGCAAAGCTATCAACTCACCACCCAGGCCAACGCGGCGGGATTGCACGATATTTATTCGCAGGGCAATGACATAACTGCCCAGATCAGTTCCGGTCAACTGGGGGGACGCTTGAGGCCCGCGATCAGCAGATTCCTGCGATCGAGAACCAGCTCGACACACTGGCCGCGGGACTAGCGAATGCGGTCAACGGAGTGCAAACCGCAGGCTTCGACCTCAACGGAAAGGCGGGGACTGACCTATTCAATCCGCCGCCCGCGGGCACGACCGGGGCTGCCGCCAGCCTTTCGGTGGCCATCACCGATCCGTCGTTGATTGCGGCCAGTTCCGATGGCACCGCCGGCAGCAACGGAAATGCGGAGGCCATGTACGCGCTCAGCAACCAGACGATCATCGATGGGCAGAACCCCACGGACTATTATTCCGGCATCGTTTCCAATGTGGGCAACGCCACCGCGAATGCTTCGGCGGAGCAGAGCGCCTCCAGTTCGATCTTGCAGCAGCTCAACGATCAGCTCTCCTCGGTCTCGGGCGTTTCGCTCGATGAAGAGGCGGCCAACATGGTGCAGTACCAGGACGCTTATCAGGCCTCGGCGCAGGTGATTACCACCATCAACGACATGATGTATGCGGCGATTCAAATGAGCACGTTGACCGTCTGAGCAATATGCGGGTCAATCCCAATCCGTATCCCGACCTGCTGGCTGACATCGGCCAGACGCAGCAGGAGATCCAGACCGACGAGCAGGAGATCGCCACCGGGCAGACGGTGAACCTTCCGTCCGACGATCCGGCGGGGGCGGCCACGCTGGTGCAGAATGCCAGCCAAACCTCCGAGGCCGACCAGTTCGAGCGCAGCCTGGGCAGCATTCAGGGAGAGATGCAGAACGCCGATTCGGCGCTGGATTCGGTGGTTACGGCGTTGCAGCAGGCCATCACTCTGGGCACCGAGGGCGCCAACGGCACCCTCAATGCCGACGATCGCCAGGCCATCGCCGCCCAGGTGCAAGGCATCCAGAGCCAGCTGCTCGGCCTCGCGAACCTGACCTACCAGGGCAGCTATGTCTTCGGCGGTACCGCGAACCAGAGCGCTCCTTACGTGCTGAATCCGAGTTCGCCTTCCGGCGTCACCTACCAGGGAAATTCCGGGGTGAATACGGTCACTCTGGGAAACGATTTCTCGCTGCAAACCAATTTGCCCGGCACGCAACTATTTTCCGCTTCCGGGACCGACATGTTCCAGAGCATTCAGGACCTCATCACCGGCCTGCAGAACGGCTCGGGGATTGGCACGGCGGTGAATGAAGTCAGCAGTTCCTTGAATTCCATCGATACGGCGCGGGTGTTTTACGACAATGGGCTGAACCAGCTCAACTCGCAGCAAACTTATCTCAGCAGCCAGACGCAGCAACTGGCGGAGGCGCAGAATTCGATTGAGGCGGCGAACCTGCCCGAGGTGATCCGCAATCTGACCAGCGGGCAGGTGTCTCTGCAGGCGACGCTGGAGACGATCGGGCAGACGTCGCAGACCAATTTGTTCGATTACTTGAAATAGAAATTGGCGGCTGAATAAAGCGCGGGCGCGACGTTTTATTAAGTTTATAAGGTCTGGCGGGAGGCGCGGGCCCACTCGGTCGCAGAGCGAAGCCGGGAGCGTTGCGCTTCAATGCGCGCTTTCTCGGTCAGCAAGGCGCGGTGAATCGAGGGGAGAAGATCGCGCAGCCGTTCTACCTGGCGGCGATATTGGGCAAGTTCGCGATCGAGTTCCGGATCGTTTCCTTGGGGGGGAGCGGCTGGGAGCGCAGGCCGGCGCCGGCGGCCAGAAGTTCAGAGAGCAGGCCACTCATCTCTTCCGGTGTGATGGTCTCGCGCGCAGGTTTCGCCGCTACTGTGTCCAGGCAAAGGCCGATGCGCCGGTTGCGGTCGCGCATGATCTGCAACAAGAGTGGCATCAGGCGCTCCAGTCGGCGGGCGGGACTTCGGAAGAAGGAATCGCGGCGGCGGCTTGCGAATTCTGGTCTGGATGCTCGGACAAGGGTGAAGCGGCGCGTTCGACTTCGAGCCAGGCTTCGTAGACCAGAACCAGTTGCGAGATTTGCCGTTCCAGAATGCGGGCGGATTGTTTCATCTGGGCCTCGACCAAGCCGGCGCGAATGACGGTATAGAAGCGCTCGAGATTTCTGGCCACCTCGCCGCCGCGTTCCATGTCGAGCGTCCCCTGGAGTTGGCCGATTACGGTAAGCGCGTGATTGATTTTGCGGGTGCGGGCTTCGATCTCTCCCTTTTCGATCAAGAGCACGGCCTGCCGCAGATCTTCGATGGCCTGCTCGTAGAGGCAGATCACCAGCCGAATGGGACTTGCTCCCCTTACGGCCGCTTCGCGATATGAGAATTTTGCGTCCATTAGCGTTGATTATTAGAGTCCCGAAGTCAAAGTCGGTTCGCTGGAGATCAGCTCGCCGGTCGAGGACGTTCCCGAATTTAAAGTGCCCAGTGTTTCGGTCACTTCCTGCAGCAGCAGCGGATAAGATTGCAGGGAAGCGTTCACCGAGTCGTATTGTGCGGTCAACGCGGTTTGTTGATTGCTCAATTGGGTCTGAAAATTTGTGATGTCGGTGGTGAGGCCTTGTTCCTCCGCGGTGTTCTCGGTGACCTCGGCATTCAGCGGCCCGGTGGTGGGATCGGTCAAGTTGGTGAGGTCGGTGTTGAAAATGTTGGCAAAGCCACTGTTGGAAGAATTTTGGAAGAAGTTCTGCACGGCCGAGGGGTTCGAGCCCACAACCTGGGCAAAGGTCTGGCCGCTGGCGTTGGAGCCCACGGTCAAGCTGCCGTCATTGTTCATGTTGATGCCGAGCGATGCCAGATTGACTAGTCCGCTATTGCCGGTGATCGCGTAGGAGGCGTCGGCGAGAATGCTCGACTGCAGGGAACGCAAGGAGGTATCGGATTCCAGCGGAGGCGCGGGCGTGGAGCCGGTGGGGTCGACCACGTACTGGGCGTTGATGTCGCTGACGAGCGAGTTGTATGCGGAAACAAAGTTGTTGACCGCGGAACTGATCTGATCGGTGTCCGGCGCAACCGTCAGTTGCACGGGAGCATCGGGCGCTGCGCTGAGCAGGTTGAGCGTGATCCCTTGAATCGCTCCGGTTAAGGTATTGCTGGCACTGCTGAACGGCACGCCATCGATGGTGAGGGAAGCATTGGTTCCACCCTCCGGCGTGGCGAAGCTCAGACTTGTGGCAGGGTTTGCGGCAACCGCCAGATTGGTTGTGTTGTTGGTAAAGGCCAGGTCTCCCGCGGGACCGGAGGCCTGACTCTGGATTGCGAGATGGGCCCCTCCAGAATCCGTGACGACGCTGGCTGTGACTCCCCAATTATTTTGTGTGCTCTGGGTGTTGATGTAACTTGCCAGGGTTGTAAGTGTGTCGTTGGAGCCTTGCGTGATCGGGATGTCTTCGGTGGAGCCGCTGGACCCTCCGATTTGCAGCTGGATGTCTGCGGTGGTTTGCCCGTTGGGTAAAATGGATGTGCTTGCGTTGGCCAGATCGGCGGTCGAGAGAGTTCCTGTAACTGTGTTCGACACGATGGCCAGGGCGCCCGTGCTGCCGGTGTTCTGACTCTGCAGAGCCAGCAAATAACCGCTGCCGTTGTTGACTACACTCGCGGTTACACCCCAATTGTTGGCCGAGCTTTCTGAATTGATATAGCTAGACAGAGAATCCAGCGTATCGTTGCTGCCGGGTGTAATTGGGATGTCGTAAGTTGTTCCGGACGAACCTCCTACCTGCAACTGAATATCTCCCCCGGAAGCGCCGGTGGGCAAAAAAGAGGTAGTCGGATCCGCGAGCGGGTTGGTGTACACGGTGCCGGCTGTGGCAAGACTGTTTACTACAATTTGATGGGTCCCGGCGACCGCGTTGTCCTGGGCCGTTGCCGTCACCGAAGCGGTATTGGAAGAGGTGACTGCCTGGGCGGCAAGGGCCCCCGTCGGGTCGGCGAGCGCAGCGACTGCGGTCTGCAGATTCGTTAAATCGTTTCCAATGCCATCCAATACGCCATTCTCACTTGCAAGCGTGGTTGACTGAGTTTCCCAAACTGTCAGTTGGCCGCTCTGGGAAGAAAGGATCTGCTGCACCACCGAACTCACATCGATACCTTGCCCGGAAAGAATTGTCGACGGATTCAAGCTAACGCCCATGATCTTCTCCTCTCTCGATTGGGGCGGCTTGCGGTGCGGCCTCCTGCGCCAACTCTTTCGAGATGGATTGCGCCAGATCGAGCATTTGCTGTGGCGGCACTTGCAAAATTACGTTGCCGTACTGGTTGAGGAATTGATACACCGCGATTTCGCCCGGCGGTTCCATCTGCACCTTGACTTCATCTCGTGCGGTGCTTGGTGCCGAAGCGTCAATTTGCGCCCCATCGTTTTCCCGCAAGGAAGCGCTTCCTAAAATGGATTGAGAGGCAGCTTGCGCGAGGCGCACCACTGCCGGTTCGTCCTGAGATTCAGTCGAAGGAGGAAACATGAGTACGGAACTCACGCTCATACGAGCTACCCGAGGGTAAGTCAGAAGGAGGCAGGCTCGTCTGCCTCCTTCCGGGTTCGAACTATTGCAGCAGCTTCAGAACCAACTGCTGTTGCTGATTGGCCTGGGCCAGAGCGGAGATGCCGGTCTGTTCCAGAATGGAGTACTTGGTTAAATTAGCCACGACGGTCGGAATGTCGGCTGCCGTGATGGTGTTTTCCGCCGAGGTCAGGTTCTGCACCTGACTGTTGATGACGTTGCTGGCCGCGGTGAGACGGTTGACACTTGCGCCCAAGGTGCCGCGTACGCTGGCAATATTGGAGATGGCCTGATTGATCAGCGTCAGCGCAGTTTGCGCGTCGGTCTGAGTATCCAGGTCGGTGGAGGCCAGATCGGCGGCGTTTCCGCCGGTGCCGTTGGTGATCCCGGTTGTGGTCAAGCCGCCAATGGATACGGCGATTTGCGTCGATCCGATGGCAGTCGAATCACTCAGGAAAATATTGGTGAGGGTGGAAGCAGTGGTGGAGGGGTTGGTGAAGGTCCCAAACACGGTTTCGGTGTTGGTGGGACTGACCGCCACGTCGCTGTTGTTATTGGGATCGACTACTTCCAGGTTGCCGTTGGTGAGATAGGCTTGCAACCCAGCAGGATCGGTCGGGTTGTTGATGGCGGCGATCAGGGCGCCTACCGTCAGACCGTTGGTGGAGTTGGCGGTGAAGCTGAAGGTCTTGCCTCCGGCGGTGAAGCTGGTGACTCCGCCATTGGTAAGGGCCGAATTTGCCGTCAAGCCGCCGGCGTTGCCGATGAGTTCGTTCAAGTCGGGAGTTGCAGCCGCCGTAGTTGTGGGGGTGGTAAAGTTCGTAGCTGCGCCCTCAACCGCTGCGCCCAGCAACGTATCGGTGGTTGTGACCTGGAGATCGGCGCGGCCTTCGGGATCGGTGACTACGAGTTGTCCATTGGTTAGCGTGGCTTTTGCTCCCACCGTGGTGTCGGAGTTGATGGCGTTGATGAGGTTCTGCACGGTAGAGGTTGCGGCCGCGTTAGCGGCAAAGGCACCCAAAGTATTATCCGGATTGTCCGCCAACACGCCCAGGGTTCCGTTCACCAGCGTGTTGCTATAGGTGCCGGTAGTGGCAGCCAGATCGGTGCTGGCGAACGTACCCAGGTCGGTGCCGGTGCCCTGAGCCGCTGAAAGGGTGCCACTAGCGGTGGTGTCAGTGATGAGCAGGTTGCCGCCGCCGGTAAGGGAAGCAGTATAGCCTGTATGGGAGGCATCCGTACCGGCCACGGTGATGCCATTGGCGGTTGTTCCCGACGCGATAACGGCTTCCAATTCGGCGACGGTTGAAGTGGTGCCGGCAACGGTGTAGGTGGTTGTGCCGGTGGTCCGCGTCAGGGTGAAGACGTCGCCGTTTGCCAGATCGGTGCCGGCTGTGAGGTCTCCGACGCCGTCTGTCACCTGATGGATATTGGTTGCACCCGATTCGACGAAGGTCACGTCCTTGTTATTGTTGCCGTCGGTGAGTTGAATTTCTCCGCCCACGATGGCGGCCGTGTAATTGGCGGCGGAGCCGGCTCCGCCGACGGTCACCTGACCGGCGACGGTAGCGCCGGTGTTGATGGCAGCCAACAGGCTAGCCACGGTCGAGCCACTGGCACCGACGGTGTAGGTGGTGACCGCGCCGTTTCGAGTCGCGGTAAAGACATCTCCCGCTCCCAGCGCGGTTGTCGCGGTTAGGCCTCCCGCACTGCTGGTCACTTCGTTGAGATTGGTGTCGCCCGTCTCGACTGCCGCCAGGTCGCCGTTATTGTTGGTGTCGGTAATCTGCAGATTCCCATTCGAAAGTGCAGCCGTAAACCCGGTGTGAGCTGTAACGCTGTCTGTACCGGTGACGGCGATGTTGTTGGCGCCGACCCCGCTGTTGATGACCGCTATCAAGTCCCCGACGGTCGTGCCGGTCCCACTCACCGTGTAAATGTCGGTGCCGGTGGCTCTGGTCAAGGTAAGGATGGCGCCGGAGGCCAGAGTCGTATTGGCCGTAAGGTTTCCGCCGCTGCTCGTGACCTGGTTGGTATTGATGCCGGTCTCGGCTAAGGCCAAGTCGTTGTTATCGTTCAGATCAGTGACCTGCAGACTGCCAGCCGCATTCAGCACGGCCTGGTAGCCCGTATGGCCTGCGCTGTCAGTACCGGTGACCGTAATTCCAGTTACTGCAGCACCGGTGTTGATGGCATCTTCCAACGCGCCCACCGTGGTCGGGGCGGTCGCGGTGTAGACAGTTGTGCCAGTGGCTCGGGTCGCGGTTACGGTAGCGCCCGTCGCCAGGACGGAAGCGGCGGTGAGGCCGGTACCGGCGCCGGTGACTTCATTGGGATTCGCGCCGCCTGTGCCTTGCGCGGTGTAGGTGAAGGTGACTCCGCCAGCACTGACTGAAGTCTCGCCGCCAACCGTCAAGACTGTGTTCAAGGAGAGCGGTGCTGCAGTGGCGCTGTTGCCGCTGACCGCGGCGTTGAGGTTCGGGGCCGCGCCACCCTGGAATACGGACTGTCCGTTGTAGGTAGTAGCGGTGCCGATCTGGTTGATTTCCGCCAGGATTGAAGCATATTGGGCCTGAATGGCGGTGCGCTGGGAGTTCGAAACCGTGCCCGTGGCCGATTCCGTAGCCAGCGTGACGGCGGTGTCCAGCAGGGTGGTGACCTGGGACAACGCGCCATCGGCGAGCTGCAACTCTCCGACGCCGTCATTGGCGTTCGACACCGATTGGGTGAGAGCCGCGATGTTGGCCTGCAAGCCGTTAGCGATGGAAAGACCGGCGGGATCGTCGGCTCCACTATTGATGCGCGAGCCCGAAGACAGTTGTTGCAGCGTACTGTTCAGGGCATTGCTGGTCAAAGTCAGTTCGTTTTCCGCCACCAGCGACGGAATGTTATTCAGGATACCTAGAGGCATTGTTTTCTCCTTAGCTTGAAGTTGGTCCCGCCGTCTTCTGTTTGGAACCGCCTCCTCAGCTTGGCTCACTGCGGAGTTCCCGTTCCTTTGTGCTCTACGGAACCCGAATGTCTTTGTGTCCATCGGCGGCTTGTGTTTTCGCTTTAGCCACAGACTGGCTGTGGGTCCTACTTCCAAAGTAACTATCGCGGTCTGGGGATGGCGTAAGCCTATGTCTGCCGGCCGCCGATATCTTTCTGCAGGGGACTGTGTGCTTAGGGGAGTCTGTGGCAAGGAAGAGATAGGAAAACATGATTCGCCTCACCCGTCTCAATAACCAATCTTTCATCGTCAACTCCGATCTCATCAAGTTTGTTGAGCAGTCTCCGGACACACTCATCACGCTCATCAGCGGAGAAAAAATTGTGGTGAGAGAAAATGCGGAACAAGTCTTGCAGCGCGTTATTTCGTTCCGCCGCTCGGTGCTGGAAGGTCTCTCATCTGCCGGCGGCGACTCCTCTGCTCACACTCTCTCGGCCCTCTATCCCGAAAGCGGTAAAGGAGAGCTGCAAAAGTGAGCGTGGACAAGGCCAGCTTGATCGGGCTTGTGGTCGCTCTAGGGGGGATCATTGCCGGTCTGTTGCTCGAGGGCGGCAACATGAGCCAAATATTGCAGCCCACGGCGGCGATGATTGTATTCGGGGGAACTTTGGGAGCGGTGATGGTGCAGTTTCCGCTGCCGATTGTTCTGCTCGCTTTTCGACAGTTTGGCTCCGTCTTTGTTCACTCGCCGAGAGATCCGATGCAAACCATCAGTCGACTGGTTCACTATGCCCAGCAAGCCCGAAGAGATGGCATTGTTTCGCTCGATGTCGAGTTGCCAAAAATCGAGGATTCCTTCCTCAAGCGCTCTTTGATGTTGGCGGTCGACGGGACGGAGCCGCAGGAGCTACGCAAGATGATGGAACTCGAACTCGACAATCAAGCCGAATATGAAGAGCAAGTTCCGCAAGTGTTCGAGTCCGCAGGCGGTTTTGCGCCGACGATCGGGATTATTGGCGCGGTGCTGGGATTGATTCAGGTGATGCAGCATCTGGACAAGATCGATGAGGTGGGAAAAGGGATCGCAGTCGCGTTCGTGGCGACAATCTACGGCGTGGGATCGGCGAATCTTTTGTATCTGCCGATGGCTGGCAAGATGAAACTGCGAATTCGGGATGCGCAAATCCTTCGCGAGATGACGCTGGAGGGCGTGGCTTCGATTCTGGAGGGCATGAATCCGCGCATGCTGGAAACCAAACTCTTGGGATTCCTGGTCGAGGCAAACCAGAAACCAGCTGAAACTGAAGAGAGCAGCGCATGAGTCCGCGACGCAGGCGTGCGCGCGGGCATACGAACCATGAACGCTGGCTGGTGTCTTACGCCGATTTCATCACGCTACTGTTTGCTTTCTTTGTGGTTTTGTATGCCTCATCGCAGGTCGATCACAAAAAAGTTGGCAAGCTGGCGCTGGCCATTCAGGTTGCATTTCAGGAGTTGGGTGTGTTTCCTGCTTCCACCACTCAGATACCCATTGATCTGAACGATCCCATGCCCTTTAGCACGGTGCAGGCGATTCAGAATGTCAAGCGCAACGCGGAGCTGCGACGGGTTGCTTCGGCTCCGGAAGACACTCTTTCCGGCAGTGACGAGGAGACCGACATTTCCACTTTGCAAACCGAGTTGCGGGAGGCGCTGCATAACGAGATCACGCTGCACGAAGTCGCTCTGCACCGGGAGAGCGAGGGTCTGGTGATCAGCCTGCGGGATTTTGGTTTTTTTGATAGTGGATCGGCGACCATCAAGCCGGAATCTTTGTCTGCGCTTGATCGCATTGCCTCGATTTTGTCGATTCGCACTTACAAGCTGCGCATCGAAGGGCACACGGATAATGTTCCGATTCATACGGCCCAGATGGCCTCCAATTGGGAGCTTTCGACGGCGCGAGCCAGTGCAATTGTTCGCGTGCTGATCATGGACCATCATTTTCCTCCTGACCGGCTTTCAGCTGCAGGCTACGCGGAGTACCACCCGATCGCGAGTAATTCAACCGCGCAGGGACGGGCGCAAAACCGGCGGGTGGATATTGTGGTGCTCACGACGCGAGGAGAAGCGATGGATTCGTCTGAGGAGAGCAACACGGAGAAGCCAAGTCCGGGTGAGCCGTGATTAAATCTTCAGTGATTAGAGCTTTGCGGCTGCGGTTTTTGACGACAGGGCATTCGCATCTAACAGTTCGCTTACTACCTTGATGAGTGTTTCGACGGAAAAAGGCTTGCGCAGATGCGGGGTGCAGCCAGCAGAGGATGCATGCGGCGTGAGTTCCTCGGCATAGCCGCTCATCAACAGAACGCCCGCCTGAGGATGCAGTGCGCGGAACGCTCGGGCTAGCTCAGTTCCGCCCATTCCGGGCATGATCATGTCAGTAACGAGTAGCTGGGCGGTTGCGAGGAATTGCAGCAAATTTCTAAGGCCTGGGCGGCGTTGGATGCAGTCAGCACCGTGTATCCGGACAAGCGCAAGGCCGCTTCTATCGATTGCCGCACAAACGTTTCGTCTTCCACCAGCAAAATCGTATATGGCGAAGCGAGGTCATAGGCTTCGCTATTTCCGAGCAAATCCTCCTTCTCGCAAGAAATCAGATGCGCCACAAGAACAACTGAGCAGTTCGCGGGCCGTTTTATTCGAGATAGAAGCCGGGAGTAAGCGAGCGCAACTGGCCATTTATAAGAGAAAATGTTCGTTGTCGTTTTCAATTGATTCTGATTTTCACGAGCATGTCCCATATCAAAACATTAAGGAGGACCAACACGTCCTGATCTGGGAAATGCAGCTTGCGGTCTGAATCTCACTTCTCTCGCTTCGGAGCTGTGAGCACCGTCATGTAGGGATCGAGCAGAAGTTTGTGGGTTCCCGCTGGAGCGGACAATCGAAACGATGTTTCTACTCCGTCGGCGAACATGCGCTGTAACAAGATTGGCGCTTTGCCCCTCGCTACGGCGTAGATGGGAACGGAGGTCACCAGATCCTGGGGCGCGTCTTCCTGGCGAATGACTCCAGTCACCAAGGTGGTCTTGCCCCTGGCCGCGAATTTTACTCCCTTTAGTTCGAACTTCGGCATTGAGGTGCCGTTGACCCATCCATCAAGGAACCAGTCCAGAGAGGCTCTGCCTTCATAGCGCAGGCTGGGCGGCAAATCTTCCGCGAAGACGTCGAACAGTTGATGAGTGGTAATGGATTTTCCCTGGTAGCGATCGCGCAGCTTACGCAACGCCCGCACGAAAGGCTCGGTAGCATTGGGGTCAGAGTTGTTTTTTCGCTCGAGTTCGGCGCCGTCCTGCAACATGGTGCGCAGCATGTGAAAGAGCCAGGTTGCCCGGCCGTAGGTGATCGCTTCGTAGCCTTGCGGAAAGCGAGACGAAAGCAACCGGCTCCCCAAAGTCACCGGGCCAGGATCGTCGTTTTCATCTTTTTCGACGAGGTCATTGCGGTACTTCTCCATGATGACGCGGAAGCCTGCCGGATTTCGATCCTGGAGCATCATCAGCGCAGAATAGTTTGCCAGTCCTTCAGAGAACCACTGATCGTGATAAGTGCTCCAGGTAACGAGATCTCCCCACCATTGATGCGCGGCCTCATGAGCGGGTATCAATTGGTCGATGAGCGCTCCTGCAGCATTCATGTGAATGTTTTCTTGTTCCTCCTTATTCAGAAAAGCGTAGGAAGAAAGAAAAATAAGTCCCGGCCAGCCTTGACTCTCGCGTCCCGGTAACTGGGTTAACGCCAGTTGGCTATAGGGAAACGGACCGAAGCGATCTGCGTAGTAGTCGATGGCATCAGCGGTGAAGTTGGCCACGTCGCGTTCGTTGCTGACGGGCGACGGGGTCTCTGGTGGTGGCGGCAGCAGCGGGATCCCTGGGCGTTGGTGAAAAGCATCCCCGGGCGGGAGTGGCTGCGGGGCAGAAGCAGTTGGGAAGTCCCGTTCAACGCCGGCCGTGGCGTAGGCGTCGATATTTATGTTTCCGGCTTTTGCTTCGGCGCGAACATATTTGCCCAGATTGAAGCCGGCAATAGGGATGGGCCGTTCCGAAACCCAGCGGCTTACCTGTTCGTCATTATCGCCGGTGTTTTGCGAATCCTGCCGGGAACCTGGCTGGGCTTGAGTAGGCGATGTAGGCTTGCCGGTGGCGACAAGAGTCCAATCGCGAGGATAGTGAAAGGTGAGATCGAAGTCGGCCATGGCCAGCCCGCGATTGGGATACCAGGTACCGCGCTCCCCAACATAGAGCAGACCATTGCCGGCTTCGGCTAAAACGTCGCCACTGTAAACGAAGTGCAGGGTAAGCCGTTGACCCTTGACGGCCGGCGCAGGCAGAATTACGGCGACAAGATCGTCGCCGCTGCGCGCGAGCCGCGAACCTTCCACTGCGGGATTGTGGATGAACTCTACCGAATGTCCATCGGCCTCGACGCGCTCCACGTGGAGAAAACGAGATAATTCGAAGAGCAGGAAACGCGACCCTCCGTGTTCCGTGTCAAGCTGCAGTTTAACGTCCGCATCGAGTTCTTTGGGCGGCTTTACGTGGGCATCGATCACGTAGCTGTGCACGAGAATACGATTCTGGCGAGACTCGGATTGCTGGGGCAGGGTTTCCGGAATTTTTTTCTGTAGAACTCTTCTGGGTTCGGCGTTTTGAGGTGAGAACGAAGTCCAGACGTCGTAATAGATGTTGCCGTTTTCCGCTGTCCGGGTTTGGCCGGCTTCGATTTGCTCATCGGCAGTCGAATCGAAAAAAACGTCAAAGACACCAAGTGTGTTTCCCTGCAAACGGGCATGAAGCAGGCGGTCTTCGGGATCTACTTGCTTTTGCGCAGTAGAGTTACTCGCGGCTTCATTCGAATCAGGTAAGAGTTCGCTGAAGGTGGAGAGCAGCCGCATGGCGTCTTCCTGCGCCAGATTGCGGGCGGTCTCATCCCACTGTGAAACGAACTCCTGCGCCTGCTCGGGAGCTCGCAGGCCTGGCTGTAACTCTGCGGCAGTGTCGTCGTTGAAGCGGAAATAGGCGCTGGCAAATCGCTCTTCGAGAATCGCCATGCCGGTGAAGCGGCTCATCGATCTTCGCTCGACGTCGGATGGTGGAGTGAGAAGGACTTCTCCATCGCCCACGAAAAATGCTCCGGTAACTTTGCCTAGCACATCTTTGGTGAAAGCGATGGTGCCGTCATCTAAAGTGATGTGAATCGCAGCGCGATCGATGGAAGCGTCACGAACCCGGAAGACTCGCGCAGGATCGAGACCGACACTGCGCAGCTGCAAGTACAGAGATTCTGCCGGCCCAGGTTTATCGGTCTTCGTTACGGCCGACTGCGCTCTTGACGCCGCGGCCAATGCAAAAAAAAACACGCATAGGAGCAGTACTCTGGACGGGCAGCGCGGTACTTTGGTCACGTGGGTGAGGCCCCTCACTGTTGCTAGAATGCGCTTCGATGCGGCTTCGTGTCACTAGCGTAGGAATATTATGGCTGCTGCTCGCCGGTGCGGCAGGGGCCGACACGATCCATTTGAAAAATGGCGGGACGATCGTCGCCGACAGCGTTCGTGAGAAGGGAAATCGGTACGAGTACGACATCGGCGATGACACGTACGCAATTCCCAAGGCTTCGGTGGATCACGTTGAAGCCAGCGGAGTGCCGGCTGCTTCTGCATCTTCCGGCTCATACTCTCCTTCGTCGGGCGCTGGCAAGGGTGGCGATCTGCCAGTTTTCGTTCCGGTTGAGAACCTAGCCGACGTTGGCGACCTGCCAAAAGACATTATTAAAGATGGCAAGGTCGATTCCGATGCGGTTTCGAAACTGGAAGGCAAGGGCAATGCCGAGCTAAGCGCAACGGCCGATTTTATCGCCGGCAAATTTGAATTCGAACACGGGGATATGGATTCAGCGCGCCGCTATTTCGATAACGCGCTACGATTCCAGCCGGAGAATGCGACTATCCTTACTTATTATGCGGTGCTGCTGGTTCGAACCGGGAACGCGGCGCAGGCTCTTGTTTATGCTCAACGGGCGGTCAGCGCAGCGCCGCAATCGCCAGACGCGTACACGGTATTGGGTTATGCGGAGCAGGCGTGCGACCACACAAGAGATGCTGTGGCTGCATGGAAACATTCGCTCGAGTTGAGGCCCGACGCCAACGTTCGGCAATACCTGGCAAAAGCGCAGCGCGAGCAAAACGTTGAGAGTGATTTTTCGGAGCGCGAGAGCAGCCATTTTGTGCTGCACTATGAGGGCAAGCAGACTTCCGAAGCGTTCCGGGCGCAGATTCTGGCAACATTGGAATCGGATTACGACGATCTTTCGCGTGAGTTGGGTACGCCGCCGCGCGACAATATTCTGGTGACCCTGTATACCGAGCAGGCGTTCTTTGATGTGACGCGCGCTCCGTCTTGGTCCGGTGCGCTGAATGATGGCAAGCTCCGGATCCCAATTAATGGGTTGACTGCGATGACGCCCGATCTGGCGCGAGTTCTGCGGCATGAGCTGGCGCATTCATTCATCAATGCACTTTCCGGCGGACGCTGTCCGCTTTGGCTGCATGAAGGCATCGCGCAACTGATGGAACCGAAATCGCTGGGCAACGACGGCCGGCAACTGGCGCAATTATTCAAATCGCAGCGCAACATCCCGCTGAACATGCTCGAAGGCAGTTTCATGAACTTCTCCGGAGCGCAAGCTTACCTGGCTTACGCGGAATCGCTGGCTGCTGTGACGTATATCAACGATTCCTACGGCATGGGAGATCTCCAGCGAATCCTGCAGCGGCTGAGCGAAGGCAGCTCCACCGAGGCCGCGCTGCGGGCGACCATCCACTCCGACTACGGGCAACTCGAAGCTGAAGTTGGCAAATACCTTAGCGACAAGTACGGCGATTAGTTGGGCCGGCTAAGAATTCCTCCGTTTGCCGAGCGTCATGGCTTGTGCTAGTTTCGGCTAAGTCGCTCAACGATGTGCGCCCTATTCCACCCCGAAGTGCCGCAGGCCGTCGAGTCCACGGAGCCTGCTCAAAATAAATTCGCGAAGATTGCGGGGGCGGAGATTGCCGCAAGCATTTTCCAAAACCGGGTCGGCGGCGATTTCTACGACAGTTTTCGCGTGGGGCAGGAACGCACTCTGTTCGGGTTGCTGGATGTGGCTGGCCGTGCGGAAACGAACCGGGTGATTCTGGACGCGGCACAAAAGCTGTTCCGCACACTCGGGTCTCAGCTTTTTGCGCCAATCGATATCAACGAATCGGATGCGATGGTCCAGCTCTGCGTTCAGCTGAATCTCGGCATTATGGAGAAAGCTGCCGGAGTGCATTCCTGCCCTGCATTTATAGGCTGTTACCACGAAAGGCTGGGCACACTTTGCTATACCAACGCGGGGCACACGGCGGGACTGCTGCGAGATGGCACCGGCGTGGCGGAACTTTCGTCGACGGGGCTGCCGCTGGGTCTTTTTTCGCACGCCACATGCGAAGCTCCGACAGTTGGGATCGAGAAGGGTGCGGCGCTTTTGTTGGTTTCGCGGGGAGTGGTGGACGGCATCTCCAAAGATTCGAAGGACAAAGATACAGAAGGCGAAGATGGCGAGTTTGGCCTGGAGCGAACGAAGAATTTTCTGCGATCCGACCATTCGCCAACCGCCCAGTCGCTTTGCGCATCGGTTTTGCATCAAGTGGGCGAGTTCATTGGTGAACCGCTGGTTCCAGACGATATGACTGCCCTCGCGCTGATTCGAACGGCGTGATGACCTGCACCCTGTAATCTCTGCCGGTGTAGTCTACGGAGAGGCGGTACGGTCCCGATTTGCGCCACAAAGGGCACTAAGGCTCACGAAGAAAGCGGCGAAAACAGCCTTTGTGTTCCTTCCTGACTTCGTGGTGGATGGATTTAAGGCGCGACCGTGTAGGTGTTTCTCTTCGGGTAAGTGGCCGGAAGTAGTAAAATAGGGCAAATATTTTCGCCCGGCGTGGCGACCTTCCAGGAACCTATGAAAAGACTTTTTGCGGTGCTTATTGGTATGGCCTGTCTGCCTGCATTTTGTACGGGGCAGGTGGTCGAGGAAATTGTTGCGCGCGTTAACGGTCAGATTATTACGCGCTCGGAGTACGACCGAAGCAAGGACCAGCTTCGCGATGATGTAAAGCAACAGGACCCAGGGGATGCGGACAAGGTCTATGCGGAGCGCGAGAAAGATGTTCTGCGCGATCTGATCGATCAGCAACTTTTACTGGAAAAGGGCAAGGATCTCGGAATCACGGGCGACACCGATCTGATCAAGCGGCTTGACCAGATGCGCAAGGACATGAAGCTCGAAAGCATGGAGGACCTGGAAAAGGCCGCCACCGCGCAGGGAATTTCTTACGAAGACTTCAAACAAAATATGCGTAACCAGATCATCACGCAAAAAGTGATCGGCGAAGAAGTCGGCTCGCATCTCAGCATCAGCAAGGAAGAAGAACAAAAGTTTTATGACGAACACAAGAGCGAACTGGAGCAGCCGGAGTCGATTCGGCTGAGCGAAATCCTGATTGCTCCGAAGAAAGCTGCGGCTTCCGATTCAGCTTCAGCTGACGCCGCCAAGACTCAAGCTGCCAAAACGACTGACCAGCAGGCTGAACAGGCTGCCTTAACCGCTGCCGAAGCCAAGGCCAACGATCTTCTGAAGCAGATTCGTGCCGGGGGGAGTTTCGAAGATGTCGCGAAGAAGAATTCGGATGGGCCGTCGGCGGCCCAGGGCGGCGATCTGGGAGTTTTCAAGCGCGGCACTCTGGCCAAAGAACTGGAAGACAAAACCTTCGCCATGAAAGCGGGCCAGGTCACGGATGTCATTCGCACCAAGCAGGGCTACGTGATTTTAAAGGTCACGAACCACCAAATGGCGGGCGTTCCTCCGCTCAAGGACATTGAGCCGAAAATCCAGGATGCGCTCTATTATCAGGAGTTGCAGCCCGCTCTACGCGCTTATCTCACCAAACTGCGAGAAGACGCCTACATTGACATCAAGGGCGGATACCTCGACTCGGGCGCCAGCCCGAATGAGACCAAGCCCATTGACGTGGCTACGGCGAAAGCGGCCGATGCCAAGAAGCTGAAGAAAAAGAAAAAGCTTGGATTCCTGTAGTTCTTTAGGGCCGGTTTTCTGGCGCCTGGTTTTCTATAGCTCGACGTTTCGCGCTCTCCGGTGCGGCTTTGTGGTTTACACTGGCGTGAGGCGGGCTGCTTGGGTAGACCGCTAATAGTGCGTTCCAGGTACTCCGTCCGCAAGCACCCAACTGCAAATCATGAAAGAGTTCTACATCTGCGATTGCGTTCGCCACGAGAATAAAATTGTCACCTCCAACTTTGTCGTGGTCGCGAAGCAAATCAAGCCGAAGAAAACAGGCGAGCCGTATCTCGCGCTCACGCTCGGCGACCGGAGCGGCCAACTCGAAGCCAAGATGTGGGACAACGTGGAAGAGGTGTTGGACGCGTTCGATCAGGACGATTTTCTCAAAATCAAAGGCCTGATCAACAAATACAAGAACCGGTTTCAGCTCACGATTCACAAGCTGCGCAAGCTGGGCGAATCGGAAATCGAATTTTCGGATTACCTGCCAAAGACCACGAAGAATATCGATGAGCTCTGGCAGACGCTGGGCGAATTCGTCGCGTCCTTTCAAAATCCTCATCTCAAGGCGCTAGTGCTGTCGTTCATGGCTGATCCGGAAATTGCCAGCGCGTACCGGAACGCTCCCGCTGCGAAGACGCTGCATCATGCTTACATCGGCGGCCTGCTCGATCATGTGGTTTCGCTTTTTCGATCCTGCGATCTGATAGTCAGGAATTATCCGCAGATCAATCGCGACTTGCTGCTGACCGGTGCGTTTTTTCACGATATTGGGAAGATCCACGAGCTTACCTACAATCGCTCGTTTACCTACACTACGCGCGGGCAACTGCTTGGCCACATGATCATTGAGCTTGAAATGTTGCAGGCGAAGCTTGCGCTAATGCCGGATTTTCCGCCGGAGTTGAAGACTTTGATCGAACACCTCATCATCAGCCACCATGGCGAATACGAATTCGGTTCGCCGAAGTTGCCGATGTTTCCGGAAGCGCTGGTGCTGCATTATATGGACGATCTCGATTCGAAGATGGAGGCGATGCGGGCGCAGTTCGAGCGCGAGGCCGATGTGGAAAGCGCCTGGACCAGCTACAACTCGTCACTCGGGCGGCCGTTACTGGATAGCGCAAAATTTCTCAATTCGAAAATTCCTAAATCTAAGACGAACTCTGATTCGGATCGGTCTGCCGCTGGGCAGGCTTCGGCTTCTGTTCCATACATCGGCTCAGTGGCGCGCTCGGATCATTCCGAGTCCGATCACTCCGAGTCCGATCACTCCGAGTCTAGTCACTCCCCCTCCGATGGTTCTACGACAGATCACTTCGATTCTGCCGTTGCGGAGAATTCTGCATCGAATGAGGCAGAGTCAGCTGCCGCAGTTCCCGTCCAAGTGCGGTTCCCAGACAGCTGGATGCGGAAGTAGTGCCGCGAATGGTCAGTTCCGCAAGGCCGCACTGATCTTCGCCCACGTGTCATCGAGCGCCTCGGGAAGAACCCTTGTTTCGCAAACTACTGTCACGAAGTTCGCATCGGCGAACCAGCGCGGCAGGACGTGCATGTGAATATGTCCGGCGATGCCGGCGCCAGCGGCTTTGCCGATGTTCATCCCCAGATTTATTCCGTCGGGATGGTATACATCGCGGAGAACGGTTTCCATGCGCTGCGAGAGTTCGATCATTTCGTGGGCCGCTTCGGGCGGCAGCTTGCGGAGTTCGTCGAGGTGAGCGTAGGGCATGATCATCACATGACCCGGCGTGTAAGGATAAGTATTCAAAATAACGAAACACTGCCGGCCACGGTGGACGATGCGGGTTTTCCGGTCGTCGTTTGCTTCGGCGGCTTCGCAGAAAACGCAGCCGGTCGCTTTCTCCGCGCCGGAGACGAAGGCGTAGCGCCACGGAGTCCAGAGATAGTCCATGACGGGCAGGGTAGCAGAATAGAAAGATGTATGAAACGGATTGCGTAAAAACACAAGATTTTGGCGCGTTTTCATCGTGCGGAAACGCGATTGAAACATTGCATTCACATCGCGGAATTTAAGTTTGACACTGTTTACGAGCGGTTGCTATAGTCGAAGAGTTCCCTTTGGACGCGGGTTTTGTGTAAATCGTCCGACAGCTGGGATTGTCCAAGCTCACTCGCCAGGGTGGGCCCAACACAACCAAACGACTCACTCCAGCAGTCCGCTAGCGCAGGTCCCGCATCCACCGCACCCAGTGCGAGGCTCATCAGAGAGGCATGACTTTGTCCGACGACACCACCAATAACTTCCAATCAACTTCCGCCGTCGCAACCGAAATCGAACCCACGGCAGCTGAAACGTCCGCCTCCGGGCCAACTCCATCTACCACAACCAGCGATTCCAGGAATTCTTCAGACGAGCAGTCGTCGCAACCAGTGCCGGTTGCAGACGACAAACCCGCCGAGGACTTCGCTTCGGCCCTCGAGAATTTCACCACCGAGACCGAAGAGGCGGTGGGCGAAGACCGCGTGATCCGAGGCACGGTCCTGAAGCTTACTTCGACGCACGTTGTGGTGGATATCGGCACCAAGTCGGAAGGTTTGTTGCCGCTCTCGGAGGTGCTTGATCACGAAGGCAAGCCCAAGGTGAAGGCTGGCGACGAGATCGACGTGATGCGGGAGAAGGGACAAACCGAGGAAGGTTACGTCAACCTCTCGCACCAGAAAGCGGCGCGGCTCCATGCGTGGGATGAGATTGAAAAAGCCCATAACGAGAAGCGTCCGGTGCAGGCGGTGGTGATCGAGCGCACCAAGGGCGGTTTGACGGTCGATGTATTGGGCGCGCGTGCATTTCTTCCCGGATCGCAAGTTGATCTGCGTCCGGTTCGAAATCTCGACGCCATGAAGGGGCAGACACTAGAAGTTACAGTAATCAAGGTTAACAAGAAGCGGGGGAACATCGTAGTTTCGCGCAAAGAGTTGCTCGAAGGCGAGCAGAACGAGAAGCGGTCCAAGACGCTTGAACACCTGGAAGAGGGATCAATCCTTACCGGAGTAGTGAAGAATCTGACTGAGTATGGCGCGTTCGTTGACTTGGGCGGGCTGGATGGACTGTTACACATTACCGATATGTCGTGGGGTCGGCTCACCCATCCGCGAGATCTGGTGAATGTCGGCGACCAGATTCAGGTGAAAGTGCTCAAGTACGACAAAGACAAACAACGGGTTTCTCTTGGCTTCAAGCAGCTGACGCCTGATCCGTGGCTGGATGCCGAGCATCGTTATCCAGTGGGCGCGCATGTTTCGGGGCGGGTCATCAGCGTCACCGACTACGGAGCTTTCGTGGAGCTTGAACAGGGGATCGAAGGACTCGTCCATGTCAGCGAAATGACCTGGTCGAAGCGGATGAAGCATCCTTCGAAATTGGTCAATGTTGGCGATGAAGTCGAATGCGTGGTGCTGAATGTGAATCCTGGCGAGCGCCGAATTTCTCTCGGCATGCGGCAACTGGCGGAGAATCCCTGGGATGCGCTGCACGATAAATATCCCGTGGGGATGACAGTCGAGGGCCGGGTGCGAAATCTCACCGACTTCGGCGCCTTCATTGAAATTGAAGATGGTATCGACGGCTTGGTGCATGTCAGCAACCTGAGCTGGACAAAGCGTGTGAAGCATCCTTCTGAGGTTTTGAAGAAGGGCGATCGCGTGAAGGCAATTGTGCTCGCCATTGAGCCTGACAAGCGGCGGCTGTCACTCGGCGTAAAGCAACTGCAACCCGATGTGTGGGAGAGCTTCTTCGAGAAGCATCACATTGGCGACGTTATTCATGGGAAAGTGCTGCGCGTCGCGGCCTTTGGCGCGTTTGTAGAGATCGCCGAAGGCGTTGAAGGCTTGTGCCACAAATCGGAAGCGATTGACGGAAACGGCCAGCCGATGCATCTGGAGCCGGGCATGGAGCACGATTTCAAGATCATCAAAATGAGTCCGGAAGAGAAGAAGGTTGGGTTGAGCATTCGGGCGGTGGGTGAAGAAGCGTCGCGATCCGAAGTGGAAGCTTACAAGCAGCCGGTTTCGAGCACCAGTTCGACTATCGGCGAGCTGATCAACTGGAAGCGCGCCAGCAACGAAGGCAACTGAGTTAAACTCAGCTATCAGCACTCAGCAATTAGCATTCAGCCAGCCTGCGTAACATTTGGCGGCTAAATGCTGATGGCTAAGTGCTGAATGCTTTTTAGGGCGCCCTGTTCTAGAATCATTCGTTTGTCCATCCTCATCTGTTCTCGGTAAGGAGCACCACTTTGCCTGAAACCATCTATGATCTCGCTATCATCGGCAGCGGACCTGCCGGCTACACTGCGGCCATTCGTGCCGGCCAATGGGGTTTGAAAACCGCTTTAATTGAAGAAGACAATGTTCTCGGCGGTACGTGCCTGCACGTCGGCTGCATTCCGACGAAAGCTCTGCTTTTCAATGCCGAGCTTTGGGACCACCTGAAAGATGCGAAAGAATTCGGGATTGAAGGCGTTGACGCGCGCAAGTTGAACTGGAGTGCGATTCAGGACCGCAAAGCGAAAATCGTCGCCAAGCATGCGAAAGGCCTCGAATTCTTAATGAAGAAGAACAAAGTCGAGACCATTCGCGGATACGGCAAACTTACAGGCGGCGCGCAGAACGGGGTGTTCACGGTTGAGGTGATGAACGACAACAAGGCGAGTCACGTAAAGGCGAAGAACGTTATTCTCGCGACCGGGTCAGAGGCGCGAATGCTGCCAGGCATGGAGGCCAGCGATCGAATTGTCACGAACATCGAAATTCTCAGCTTGAAAGAAATCCCAAAGTCATTGGTCATAGTGGGCGCCGGCGCCGTTGGCGTGGAATTCGCTTCGATCTACCGTTCATTCGATTGCGAGGTGACGATTGTTGAAATGCTGCCGCGACTGGTGCCGGGGGAAGATGAAGAGGTGTCCAAAGAGCTCGCCCGCGTCTATCGCAAGCGCGGCATTAATTTTCATACGAGTGCGAAGGTCGACAAAGTCGAAAATACGAAGTCTGGGATTGCCGTCACGATTACCGTCGACGGCAAGCAACAGAAAATTGAAGCGGAGAAAATTTTGATCGCGGTCGGCCGCAAGCCGCGTACGCAAAACATCGGCCTGGAACGCACGAAAATCAAGCCCGAACGCGAATTCATCAAAACTGATTCGTGGATGCAAACGGAAGAACCCGGGGTTTATGCTGTCGGCGACATCGTACTGGGGACGCCACAACTGGCGCACGTCGGCGCGATGGAAGCAATCGTTGCTGTGGCGAAGATTGCAGGTAACCCGGGCAAGCCGATCAATCCCGAGCACATTCCAGGCGCGACGTATTGCCATCCTGAAATTGGCAGCGTGGGCCTCACCGAAACGAAGGCGCGAGAAGCTGGATACAACTTGAAAGTCGGCAAGTTTCCATTCACTGCAAACTCGCGCGCGTCGATTGTCGGGCAGCACGAAGGGTTCATCAAGATCGTAAGCGACGCCGATTACGGGGAGATTCTCGGCGTGCATATCATTGGGCCGCAGGCGACTGAATTGATCGCGGAAGCTGTCGCAGCCATGGAACTGGAAGCCACGGTCGAAGATTTGATGTGGACGATTCATGCGCATCCGACCCTGGCGGAAGCCATGCTGGATGCGGCCAATAGCGTGTATGGGATTGCAATTAACGCGTGAGGGCCAGGAAATCTTGTAATCGGTGAATTGAAAAGCCATGCGCTTTAGGTGAAAGACTTTTCACCCATTGATGGCAGGCCGCGTCGGTGTATGATGATTCGCTGCGTTTAGAAGGCGAGAACAAGAATCGGGACATGCCCTCTCCGAGGACTCATTGTGCAAAGCAAAAGACAACTGCTCCTACCCGTCGCGGGGTTCATTGTCGTTTTCGGATTTCTAACCATAGCAGCTCCCGCCTTTGCCGCCGGCAATGAGAAGGTGCTGTACGGCTTCTGCACTCTCTCAAACTGCGCGGACGGACAGACTCCCCAATCCAGCATGGCGTTCGATGCGGCCGGCAATTTGTATGGCACGACTTTCGACGGCGGAGCTTATGGTCTCGGTTCGATCTTTCAGCTGGAGCGCTCAGGCGACACATGGACCGAGAAAGTACTGTACAGCTTTTGCTCGGCCACTAATTGCGTCGACGGGACCAACCCCGCAGGCCTGGTTTTCGGTGCGGCTGGCCAATTGTACGGCATAGCCCAAGCCGGCGGCGGTTATGGCTTTGGCGTGGTCTTTGAGTTGGTGTCCGGCGAGAGCGGCACCTGGAGCTACAGGGTGCTGCACAACTTCGATTTTAATGACGGGGACGGGTACTATCCCCAAACTGGCCTGATTGTCGATGGGACTGGGAGCTTGTACGGCGTGACAGACTGGGGTGGCGCTTATAACTCCGGCACCGTATTCCAACTGACCGCCGGGGCTAAAGGCAAGTGGACGGAGAAGAGGCTCCACAGCTTTAACGATAATGGCAAGGACGGGTACGCGCCCTTCGGCGGTCTGATGTTCGATGCGACCGGGAACCTGTACGGTACGACTACAAGGGGTGGCGCCTCCGGCACCGGCTGCGGGGGCCAAGGCTGCGGAATCGTGTTCCAGTTGACGCCCGGGGCGAATGGCGAATGGACGGAAAAAGTGCTGCACAGCTTCAACCCCAGTGGCGCGGGTGGTTACGACCCGTGGGGCGGCGTGGTATCTGACAAAGCAGGGAACCTCTACGGCACCACGAACGCAGGTGGCGCTTCCGGCGTGGGTACGGTCTTCGAGCTCGCGCCCGGCGCAAGCGGCGAATGGAAGGAAAGAGTGCTACACAGTTTCCAGAATAACGGCGAGGATGGGTTCGCGCCCGTGGCTGGCCTAAGCGTCGACAGGGCTGGGAGCTTGTACGGCACAACGTTTTACGGTGGCCTTTATAACGACGGTACGCTCTTCGAGCTGACACCCGGTAACAACGAGTGGACGGAGAGTGTAGTTCACAACTTTGACTGGAGCCTCTACGTCAAAGACGGAACCTCCCCTGCAGCCAGCCTAATCTTCGACGCGGAGGGGAACCTGTACGGCACAACGGAGAACGGCGGTGATCTTAATTTCGGCGCTGTCTTTGAGTTCACGCCGTAATCAGGGGTGGAAGTCCGGGCTAGGCCCTGGGCTGGATGAAGCCGCCTTCGTCTACACTGCAACTGGCGGATTCCGCAGTTGCGAGATCGCTCAATCCCCCGACTCCATGATCTCTGTTCTCCAACTCCGGACCATCGACTACGCCGCCGGTATCCGTCTGCAGCAGAAGCTGGTCCAACTTCGCAAGGATGGCCTCGTTGGCGATGTTCTGTTGTTACTCGAACACGCCCCCGTCATCACCCTCGGACGCAACGCGAAAGCCTCTAATGTGCTCGCCTCGCGCGAGCGCCTTGCCGAATGTGGCGTGGAGATCTTCGAGTGTGACCGCGGGGGAGACGTCACTTTCCATGGCCCGGGACAAATAGTCGGCTATCCTATCTTCGATCTTCGCGGCTACACTCGTGGAACGGCGGACGCCCCGTCGACTCTGCGCAAAACCCTGGGCGCAGTCGATTTCATCCGCCGCCTGGAAGAGGTGCTGATGCGCAGCTGCGCCGATTTCGCCATTCCCACCAAGCGGCAGCAGGGCCTAACGGGCGTCTGGACTGATGCTGTAACTACGCAGAGCGATGTGGGGATAGCCGCCTCGGCTGTCCCGCAGAGCGAAGCAAGCAAATCCGGCAGCGCAACCGAGGCCAAACTCGCCGCCATCGGCGTACACATCTCGCGCTTCGTCACCTCGCATGGGTTTGCTCTAAACGTCAACACCGATCTTAGCTATTTCGACATGATCGTTCCCTGCGGCATCACCTCGAAGCCCGTGACTTCGATGCAGCGCGAACTCGGCCGCGAAGTCGATCTCAACGCAGTTGGCGAATCGATCTCGCGCAACTTTGGAGTCGTGTTTCAGAGCCAGATGCTTTGGATGGATACGCTCGACTCGTTGTTGGGGAGAACGGTGGGCGTGCCGGTGCAAGCGCCGGAAGAACTGCGCCAACTACGAAACGACGACACGTATCGAGCCTAGGGAATAAACACGACGCGTCGATCGTGCTTCTGGTTCCATGCGGTTTCAACATCGGCTAACGGAACTTTCTTCGTCTCCAATTTCAAGGTACCCTGCACAGCGTGTTCAAAGATTTGCGGGAGCGCCTCCAGGATGGCCTGCTTGGGCACGCTTCCGCCGCCGCTTCCATAAATCTCAAGCCCCGAACTGCGCAAGGCTGCGCCGGGCAGGGAAATGGCAGGGCCGGCCATGGAGCCGATCTCAATCAGCCGTGTGGTTCGGGGCTCCGCGGTAAAGATCGTGGCCCGCCAGCGCCGCGACCAGAGCCTCGCTCGGTGCGCTCCAAAGATAATCGAGGACGATATCGATTCCATCCTTGGCGACAGCGGCAAAAGCTTCCACGAGATTCTTTCCCGCTTCGTCGATTTGAATGGTAACGTCAGCGCCCGGCAATTTTGCGGCTTCCAACTGCTGCGGATTTCTTCCCGCCGCAATTACGCGCCCTGCGCCGAGAATCTTCGCGATCTGCACGGCAAGCTTGCCGGCGATTCCGGTCCCTCCAAGTATCAGAACGGTTTCGCCGGGTTTCAATTTCGCCCGCCACTTCAACGGCAGCCAGGACGAAGCGGCAGGATTCGGCAAGGCCGCCGCGGTCGCGTCATCCAGCGTGTCGGGAAGTGGAAAGCAGAAGGCGCGCGGCGCGACAGTTTTTTCGGCCATCGTACCGAAAGGTCGCCGCGACCCGCCGAAAAACACGCGCTCGCCAGTCTTCAGCGTGCCCACGCCGTCCACGCCACATACCACTGGGAGCTCGCGAAAGCTGGCGTAGTGTCCTCCGCTGGCCATACCCTTGTCGATGTTCTTGAGCGAAGCGGCGAGAACCTTCACCAACACTTCGCCGTCGCCGGCCATGGGATCGTTGAACTGCTCAAAGCGCGGAGCGGAGCCTAACTTGTGCAAGACAGCGGCCTGCATAGAGAAGAGTGCTTTGGTTGTGACTCGAACAACTGTTCAGTTTAGAGTATCAGACCAGGTTCAAGGACTTCGATGCGATGCGAACTTCGGTTGTGTCTTAAATAACGTGTTGCTGGAAAAGTAGCTCCGAAATGCTCCAAATGTGATCGGTTAGCCCCGCTTCCATCGCGGGAGTGATTCTGAGGCTCGAATGAATGCGGCAGAAATTGTAATACGCGAAGTGCAAAGCGACGGCGGCTTTCAGGTGCGACAGCTTCTTGCTGAACGCATTGGTGAGCCGCGTAAAGCGGCGCATCGCCATTCGCATGGTCAAGTTCTGCCGTTCCACAAACGAAGTGCTGATGTAATCGGGATCGGGATCGCCAAGTCGGACTTTGGATATAACCCCCGCGATGCGTGGTGGGGAGTACCTCGCTTCGGGAGTGTCGAACTGCCCGTAGTCGCCAAACATCTTGGTCAACTGCGCGAAGTCCACGTCCGTTCCAAAGCACTCAGGAACGGCGACGGTGTAGTGATTCAGCCCGTCTGTAGTCAGTTGCACACGGTTCGCGAGTCGCTGATTCAGGTCCCACAAAAAGGCCCACGTATCAGGGCGAACGCGCTTGCCGATGCGAAACGAAGGCACCAGCTTGGTTTCCGCGTCAATCGCGACATAAATCCATTGATCGCCAACTTCGGGCGAATCTCCGCTACGCACGTTCCGGCGTTTCTTACCGACGTAGCACCAGATTTCGTCAACCTGCAAATACCTGGATTGCAGGTTCCGCATTCTCGCGTCCATGAGCTTCGCGCTGCGCTCACCAGCAACGATGAGGAGTCGCATGATCGTGTTGCGGTTCAGACCCGTGAGCCGCTCCGCGCTGCGAATCGAGCAGCCTTCAAGAAGGCAGTGCAACGCACGTTCTGCCGCTTGGGGATTCGCGACCATCATATCTCGCGTGAGCTTTTCGTGCGGTTCGCAGAAGGTGGAATTGCAGGATGTGCAGCGCCAGCGTTGAATGCGGCGCTTACCGAAGCATCCGAATTTCTTGCAGGTTTGGTGCTGGCATTTTGTGCAGGTCATGGGGTTTCTCCGCTTGCGTTCTGCGGAGAAACCAGCCAAAATGTCTTAGGGTCTGAGGCGTGGGTCACTCCGCGCTTTGGATTAGCCCCGACAACGGCTCAAACCGCTGCCGGGGCGCTTAGTCAGCTACTCGGGTTGTGGTGGAGGTCGGATCATGGCCTTCTACCTGCCTTTCTGAAACGCTCTGCGCTCGAATCGCAGGGCGTTTCGCATTCGACACCAAAGTCATTCGTCGCGTTTTGCTCTTATCCGTGCAACGCGATCAGCTTTCTGTTTATTAGATTCGACCGAGGACATCAGTCCTCGCTCCAGTGCTCCCCCGCCCAAGTCGGACAACATTTTGAGCCTTTGCAGCGGAGCATCTCGCATGTATCGCGTGCCAGAGCCATCAAGCTCCGGGAGACTCGTTTTGGCATAGCCACTATCGGCGAGCCGCTTCAATGTGGTTTTAATAGAGGCCAAGGGGTTAGCTTTGTACTGCCGGAAGTCAAATCCCATGTCATTCGCATAGTCGCGAACATCGGCAACGGTCATCCATTCTCCAGCGTGCTCGGCGAGAACGAGTTTGATTTGATCCTGAAGACCTGCGCTTTCTGCTTCCATATCAAGTTCTATTTCGGCCTCATCGCGCTGCCGAATCAGCTTCGCGCGGCGTTCCATGAGGTCGGCAAACATCTTCCAGTAGTCGAAAGGAAGCTGGCGGGGGAGTCTTGTCCTGCGGAAACGCAAGTCGTCAGCCAAACTTCAGAGCAGCAACACAGTGTTTAAGACACTACCCGAACTTCTCCCAACAGGTCACCCTTCTAGCCTTTCCCCCGCCGTCGCGATACCATCAATGCGTCGCGCCTTGAGCGCCGCACCACATGGCCAATAAGAACACGAAATCCAAAGCAAACTCTAACGGCAAACGTCGGAGCAACGGTGCCTCTCGGTCAAAACCCCCACTTCTCGCAACAAACGCGAGACATTTCGGCTCTGCTCAGGGCAAGAATGGGGCACCCACGTCTTTACATGAGAACAACGACACGAGCTTTCGCACGTACTCCATCCCCGACACGCGCCTCGAGCACCCCAACTACACCGTTCGCCAGGTGGTCGAGAAAGACAAAGACGGCGGCAAGCACGTACGCTATGAGGTGGACGGCGATCTGACCGCGCCCGTGCCGCCGATTCGCGACTCCGAATATCTCAGCAACCTGCAGGCAATTGAGATCTACCGCTACATGCTGCTCAACCGCAAAATGGAGACGGCGCTCGAAAATCTCTACAAGCAGGGCAAGGTGGTCGGTGGAGTTTATTTCGGGCTTGGCCAGGAGGCCTGCTCGTGTGCTTCAGCCTACGCGCTCGATAAAGACGACTGGTTCGCGCCCATGATCCGCAATCAAGGATCGCTGCTGGTACGCGGATTCCGTGCCAGTGACACGATGATGCAATACATGGCGAAGGCCGACTCGCCCACCAAAGGCCGCGACGGCACTTCGCACTTTGGCGACATCGAGAAACGCAACATGGTTTCGCCCATTTCGATGCTCGGTGATCTTATTCCGGTGATGTCTGGCGTCGCGCTGGGAGCGCGACTGCAGGGGCGCAACATCGCGGTCATGACTTACATCGGCGATGGAGGCCAGTCTACCGGCGTCACCTACGAAGGCATCAATTTTGCGGCCGTGCAGAATCTCGGGCTGGTGCTGGTGGTCGAGAGCAACGAGTGGGCCTACTCGACACCGTCAGAAATGCAATATCGCTGCAAAGATTTGGCCGAGCGTGCGATTGGATATGGCATCCCGGCGGTGATTGTGGATGGGACCGATGCCTGCCAGGTCTATGACGCGGCCCACGACGCCGCAGAGCGCGCCCATCGCGGCGAAGGCCCGACGATGATCGAAGCGAAAATGATGCGCATGAAAGGCCATGCGATCCACGATGCGGCGGCGTACGTACCGAAGCCGCTGTTCGATTTTTGGAAGAAGCGCGATCCGATTGCGAGATTCGAGAATTATCTGGTGAAAGAAAAAAAGTGGCTGACGGCGAAAGAGAACGCAGAATTGATTTCAGAAGTGGAGCGGGTGATCGAAGCTGAACGCGAGATAGCGGTGAACTCGCCGATGCCTACGCCGGAGTCAGCCGAAGGCGGCGTATTTTGCGAATATGGCTGCCACGCAATCAAGCCGAAGTATGGAATGCCGAAAGTGAAGAGGGGAACAAGCGGCTACAAAGAGACGGAAGCCGCTGTGCATCTGAAGTAGATCAGCGTTCGTTTGCGTGAATGCGTGGCAAAGAAGCTAAAAAAATAACCCTATGCAACTCACTTACCTCGAAGCCATCCGCCAGGGAATCTGGGAAGAAATGGAACGCGACCCCACCGTCTTCTGCCTTGGTGAAGACATCGGCATTTACGGCGGCGCGTTCAAAGTTACCGACGGTTTTATCGACCGGTTCGGTCCTGAGCGCGTCATCGACACGCCCATCGCCGAATCGGCCATCGTGGGCGCGGCGTTTGGTGCGTCGCTCACCGGCATGCGCCCCGTCGCCGAATTTCAGTTCATGGACTTCATCCCTTGCGCCATGAACCAAATCTCCAACATGGTGGCGAAGACGCACTATCTCTGGGGCGCGCCCGCACCGCTCGTCCTGCGCGGGCCCAGCGGCGGATATGTCCACGGCGGGCCGTTTCATTCGCAAAATCCCGAAATGTGGTTCGTCCACAACCCCGGCCTCAAAGTCATTTGTCCCGCCACGCCCTCCGATGCCAAAGGCCTGATCAAAGCCGCAATTCGCGACAACAATCCGTGCGTCTTCTTTGAGCATAAATATCTCTATCGGCGAATCAAAGAAGAGGTCCCTGCGGAAGACTACGTGGTTCCCATCGGAAAAGCGCGCGTTGCACGCGAAGGCCGCGATCTCAGCATCGTTACTTATGCGGCCATGGTTCACTCCGCGCTCGAAGCGGCAGAAATTCTAGCCAAAGAAAATATTGAGCTGGAAATCCTCGACCTGCGCACGGTTTCCCCGCTCGACCGCGAGGCCATTGCGCAGACGGTGAAGAAGACGAACAAAGTCATCATTCTTCATGAGCACTCGCGCACCGGCGGGCTCGCCGGCGAGATCGCGGCGATCATCAACGAAGAGGCGTTCGATGATCTCGACGGCCCTATCGTCAGAATCACGGGCTTAGACTCTGCGATTCCGTTCTCTCCTCCTCAGGAAGAGCACTATCTGCCGAAAGTTGCAGACGTGGTTCGCGAAGCGCGGCGGATGAAGGAGTATTAACGA
Organism: uncultured Acidobacteriaceae bacterium; assembly: GCA_963784095.1. Taxonomy (GTDB): domain Bacteria; phylum Acidobacteriota; class Terriglobia; order Terriglobales; family Acidobacteriaceae; genus Sulfotelmatobacter. The sequence continues at coordinate 1,040,053 of CAWAQC010000005.1, read as the reverse complement.
ACCTTTATCACGCGAATCGCAACTGCCAATCGATTCTCATAAGGGTAGAAAGTCAGCTTGTACTAGCGCCGCAAGCTTCCATCTGCCACAATATCCCCTCTGACGTTTCGGGACACGAACCGTGATCCCGTGGAGAAAGAACAATGGGCAAGTTTCTACTCGGCGTAATCATCACCCTGATTATTCTGGTTCTCGGCGGCATCGGCGCCGCGATACTCGGCTTCATTCCCACGTACGCAAACGTCGCTCCGCCCCACTGGGAAGCGCACCTTGCCAACACCGCGGTCGATGCATCCATGGAGCGCCACGCTCCTCACATCACCAATCCGCTCCCGCCCACGGATCAGAATTTTGAAGACGCTATGAAGCTCTACACTATGAACTGCGCCGACTGCCACGGCACCCTCGACCGCAAGCCCGCCGACTTAGGAAAATCGTTATATCCGCCTGCGCCAAACCTGGTCTCTCATCCGCCGGACGACCCTGAGTGGCATACTTTCTATACCATCCGAACGGGCGTTCGCTACACGGGTATGCCTGCTTGGGAAAAAATCTTGAGCGAGCAGGATATCTGGAAGCTCACCAGCTTCCTCTCCCACATGGAAAAACTTCCGCCTGCGGTTCAGGATTATTGGAAGACGAATTTCGGGGTTGCAGCTCCTGCAGGTGAAGAAGATAAAGACTAGAAAAGAATTGCTCTTCGCCGTCTCTGAAAACCCGCACGAACCGCGGTCGGACGTTCACTGCGCGGACTCGCTATAATATTTCGTTGCGTGCGGTTTGCCGCATCGTTTTAGCCGCATTGGAAGGAAATCATGCCGACTGACATCATCATGCCGCAGATGGGCGAATCCATCGTCGAAGGCACAATTACAAAGTGGCTGAAGAAGCCCGGAGACAAGGTTCAGCGCGACGAGCCGCTCTTCGAAATTTCTACGGACAAGGTCGATGCAGAAATTCCCGCACCTGCCTCTGGAGTTCTCCAGGAAATTAAGATTGCCGAAGGTACAACCGTTGGCGTGAACACAGTCGTTGGCACCATCGCCGTCGATGGCGAACCCGCTCCCACACCTGCAAAGGCGCCTGCTCCACCATCGCAGCCGCCGACTTCGCAACCGAAAGAAGAAAGGAAAGCTGCTCCAGCGCCACCACCGCTTGCAGCGCCCAGCGCGGCTGCCACGCCTCAGCCGGTCGATAACGGCGAAGAAGAAGCCCGTTCATCTCCGCTGGTCCGCAAAATCGCCCGAGAGCACGGCATCAGCCTGGCGCAAATTTCTGGCACCGGACTCGGCGGTCGCATCACCAAGCAAGACATACTTTCATTCATCGAGAAGCGATTCCCGGCAGCGTCGGCGCCCGCAGCTGCGTCTGTCCCCACCACCCAACCGAGCGTAGTCCACGAAGCCTCGCCGCCGCGTCCCGCCGCCCCTCCGGCTCCCGTCGCCTATCCCGGCGACCTTGTTCCCATGACCAATATGCGCAAGCTGATCGCGAAACACATGATCGAGTCTCGCCGCACCAGCGCGCACGTTCACTGCATGTACGAGGTGGATTTCACCCGTATCGTCAACCTGCGCAACAAGCACAAAGCCGGATTCGAGCAGCGCCACGGCGTCCGCCTGACCTTCATGCCTTTTTTCGTTCGCGCCGCCATCATCGGCTTGCAGCAGTGGCCGATCATCAATGCTTCCATTGAAGGCGACAACATCCGCTATCACCGCCAGATCAACATGGGCATTGCTGTCGCTCTCGATTGGGGACTGATCGTTCCCGTCCTCAAGAATGCTGGCGACCTCAACTTCCTGGGCCTCCAGCGCGGCATTACCGATCTCGGCGAACGCGCCCGCACGAAAAAGCTCAAGCCGGAAGACGTCGAAGGCTCCACTTTCACCGTCACCAATCCTGGCCAGTACGGCGCCGTATTCGGCCTGCCGATCATCAATCAGCCAAACGCTGCAATCATGGGCGTGGGCGGAATCACCAAAATGCCATTAGTGGTCACAGACAAAGATGGCAACGATTCGATTGCAATCCGCTCCGTAGTTCACCTCACGCTTGGCTACGATCACCGCCTCATCGACGGCGCGGTCGCCGACCAGTTCATGGCGTTAGTGAAGAAAACGCTGGAGAATTGGAGCGAAGAAGTCGGCTAGCGGCTGTCCTATCTAGCAGCAGATCGGATTCCCTGTGTTCTCTGTGGTGGACTTCACCTCGCGGCGGGAACCACAGCGGCATTATCTTGCGTTTTCGCCCAAGCGGAGGCGTTCATACACTGCACGACGCCATTAATTATCTGAGAGAGGCCGCTGCTGAACTTCTCAGGATCGACAATTTCCCGCGCCGCGACAGCATCCGTTAAGCTCAGCGCATTCTGCAGAAACGACATCGCCGCATCCTTCTTATCAGTTCCTGGTTTGTTTCCAAAAAGACCTTCGATCCCATTCACCAGTGCGGGGATGAATGCAATCCCTCGCAACAACTGCGACAAAAAATCCATAATGCTCTCCTGATATGCCGCGGATAAAATCACTGCACCAAACTAATGGTAGCCGCACCTATCCCTCGGCACAGCTGCCCAGCTTGCTAGGTCAAACTCGCCAGCACATCGTTTAGCGTGGTCAAGTTCGGGTCTGCACTGTCTGTTTTCGCGGCGATCAGCGTGAGGCATCCCTTCAATTCATAAGCCTTGGTCAAGGCAGACGCCAACATGCCCGGCATGTCCAGGCCATAGCCGTTGGCGTCCGCCAGCGTGTTTACCGTAGGCGCAGTTACATTTTTCAGATTGGTGACGATTGTCGTGCTTGGTACCGTACTCATGATTGTTCTCCTGTTTTTGGGCTGACTATCTCATCCAATACTTATGCAGCGTGATCGCCAAACTGATCGCCACGCTGATTGCTCCATTGATTACCCGGTTGTGAAAGCTATTGCGCAAATCGTTTTTTTCCAGAACTGCAACTTTGTCCTCCACCGATTTCATCCTGCCCGGCTGCCCGTTTCCCACCAAGCTGTCCATTTTGGTTTCAAGCCGCACAAGTTTGTCCAACACTTCTCGCTGAAACTCAATGTCGATAGCTCGCAGCGCAAACTCTCTGTCACTCACTGACATGTTTATGTCCTTAATCGCGCAAACTCTCACAGCGGATAATCGACGTGGAGCGCGGCCGAATATCGTGAATATCGGGGCGGAGAAGAACTGTCGTAAAGTCTCAGGAAACAGTCCTGCACCTCAGCCAATCGGGTTAGGCTGAATGTCTGCGTGCTAAAGCGTCCGAACAAATTTCGATCGTTCGCCTGCCCCCATCCGTAGTCGTTCGCTCTAACCTCAATTCCGCCCCCGCTCGGCGGCGCCATGCCCGCATCGACTTCCACCGTAGTAGAAGTCACAGACGTAATTTGCGCCTCCGTCAGGTCCGTCTGGTAATACCCGCCGACCTGCGTCGTGGTTTGCAGCGTGAGCGTGTCTTGCAGTTCAATCGTCACCGCATTGCCGCCAAATTCAGTTCCTGGCGGCACCGCCAGATCATTCGCGAACGCAATTGTGTAGAACCCACGATCGTCAGCCGGATCGGCGATCTGAATCTCCACCTCCCGCACGACCGCCGTGAACACCGCCGCCCGCGTCGGAACATTCACCGCTATCGCATCACCCGGAAAAATATCTTCGGCAGCTCCGGGCAGGAAGTCGCTCCAGGTCTCATAGGTTCCCGACCATGCCGCTTCTGTCGAATCATCCAAAATTGCCAAGGCCGCGTTTTCACAATCAACATCCGTACGCGCCTCCGGAGTTTTCATCACTCGCACACTGCCTCGCGTCCCATCATCAGCCCCATTTTGAAGTGATGCCACACTCGCCGCATTCCGTATCAGTGCGAGCGCCCGCCCACTCCCCCGATAACTAGCCACAATCAACTGATTCAGCGCCGGCACATACTCCGGATAAAAATCCAGCGAAGGATCGCTCGTAATCTCGCACTCTGCTCCATCGGAAAGCGTTCCCACAAGCTGCGTCACATAACTCGCGCTCGGCAACGCCGTTCTCACCTCTGCCAGCGAAATGTGCGCGGTATATGTATAAGCAATGCTGCACTGCATGTTGGTCGAGTTCACCAACGCATACCTGCAAAACCCGGGCGCATTGCTGATCACATCGTCATAAAGCACAGTCGCCTCCGCAACCAGTGTTTCAGGATTAGCGGGATCGATATCCTGCACTTCCAGGACAAAGCGAACGTCCGCCGCAACGGCTGCCCCCCCATACCCCGCCCCGGCAGGGTGCAGCGATGAATGGTATGTCTCTCCACTGCGATAAACCTCAATCGAGTAAATGTATGTGGTGAAAAAATACTGATGGCCTGGCGTCGTTGTAATCGGCGTTCCCGTCGGCACTCCGTTGATCAAAGCTTGTATGGTCGAATTCGTACCGGAAGGCGTAATCTGAAACCCTGCCAGACATCCCGCTTGAGAGATCGCTCCCGCATACAACCCACCCAACACGCCCTGGGACGAAGCCGTAAAGCTCACATCTCCGTGCTGCAACTCCAGCGCCCCGCCCAGTTCGATTTGCTCGATAAAGCTCACCGCAGTCTGCCCATCGACTCCGGTTCCACCTGCAATCTGCAGTGTTCGCGCAACAACTGAAACTGCCCCAGACGGATCATTCACCACCCATGTCGTCGAATCCAGCCCCGGCCCCATGTACTCTTCATCGATCAGCGCCGGTTTTGCCTGCGCAAACGGCGTCTGCGAAAGATAGAACTTCAAACTTTCTTCATCGCCTACAAAATAGTCGCGGACGTAAGCCTGTGGCTCGTCCACTCCAATCACCGTCACTTCGTTCACCAGCATGTTCGGGCTACCCAGCCACAACGCTTCCGGCGAAAAAGTCTCATCACTCTCACTCAGCGAATAGGTTGCCGCGCCCACGGGTGACAAGATGAGAGATCCATTCATTGCGCGAAAGCTCGCCCGCGCACAAACTGCAATTTCTGCCGCATGAAACGAAAAACTTTTCTGGGGATTCACAGCGTAAGTTGCGATTTGATCTAGATCCTGCACAGCGCTCGTGTTAAACCACCCCGGCAACAAATCTTGCGCCAGTTGAGACAGAGCATTTCCCGCGCTTCGATTCACAAAAGGCGCGCGATTCGGCAATGCCTTCCGATCAAGTAGAATTTCATCGCTCTGCGCAACCAGGTTGTACCGATAGACGGGCCCCTGTTCTCCCCATCCCAAGTATTCATATTCCGGCGCTCCCGTTACATAGCCCGTGAAAACGAAACTTCCATTCGCTTTAAGAACGATCACGCGCGCGTCCGCAGCCGGAACCACAAACCCTGGCGAATTCGCCAGCAAGCTGAACTGCAATTCTGCCGGCTGATTCAGCTTCCTCTGCACCTTGGGAAGGTTTGTTCCGTCGATCGCTTGCGTATAGTTCTCTGGCCCTTGCCCCTGCAAATTATCAATGGTTAGAATCATGGCGCTGCCGTGTTGCCTTTCTCCTTGCGAGCAGTTTCGCGTTGCCGCAGCAATGCGCCGCAACTGTCGTTGTTTCTCTTCACGTTCGTAAAATGAGGGGCCTTTTAGACCTGCAACTTGCCCTCAATACACTGCAGCCATCGCAGCAGGAAAGTAATTCCCCGCTCCGACCGTCCCCACGGCGGAATCGACGTAACTTTTGTTGGCAACATCCCCTTCTCCCACGGGATTCGGCACGTTCGGCGGCGTCGTAAAACTCTTAGTCCCCGTGATCGTCTCCGTATTCGCCAGATGCACCACCGCATCGTCGTTCGCCTTCGCCGCCAGTGCTGTGTTCACATACTCCATCGATACCGGCTGGGCTGCCGTTCCTGAGCCCGGCGTCGTCCTCACCTGCGCAAGTGTTACCGGAGAAGTCGCCGGCACCACCCAGTATTCCGTCCTCACCTCGTTCGGCTGCAGTTGATAAACCACCGTGTAATAAATATTCGCCGGAGTTGCACCCGCATTCGGCATCAATTCCACGTTCAACGCGCCATTCGTTCCCAGCGCTACATCCAACTCGCCAGGAGCGACAGCCGTCCCGCTCGCCGAGGTGAAAGCTGGCCAGGTAATTACCAGCATCCCCGCCGCCGGAGTCCCACTCGCCAAATAGACGGTGTCAAGCACATTCGTCAACACCGGCCCAATCTGGGGGGACAGCGAAGCCGCGTGGGGCGTGGGTTCCGGAGTTGGCTTTGCTGCGGCTGAACTCGGCGGTTGTCCTGGTACAGCGGCGAAACCTTCTATCCCTGCATTAATCACCAGGCTCGCAATCGCCAGCACCAAACAAAAAAGCCGCCCCGCCGGGCGGCATCTCTGCAACATAGTTCCTCCTAAAAATCACTCTGCGTAGGACATGCAACTCATGCCCCACAATCAATTCGTGTGGAAATCAACTCGCGTGGGAGCGGACGACCCGCCCGCTCAATACCTTAGCGATCTTCGCGCTATCCTCAGCGTACTTCGCGGTTAAAATCTTTTAAGCAGCGGAACCGCCACTCACTCCGAAACCCGTAACGACTCTCTCCCCCGCAAAAAATTTTCCACGCTCCGCACATAAACTTCCGCAAAATCCGCCGCCGGTCTCCGTCCCTCAATCAGGTCCATAGCATCCTCCAGCGGCCATCCCAGAACTGCCAGCAACGCCAATGTCATCATCGGAGCACGATGTACTCCTGCCGCGCAATGCACGAACAATTTCGCCCTATCATCTTCTAAAGCCGCCAAAGCAAACTCGACTCCCCGCGCAAATACCGCAGCAGGCTTAGGCTCGAAATCGTCGTCGATCGGATTCCAGCAGACCTCAATCCCATAAGGATCAGCCAGCGGCGTATCGTCGAACTCAATCTGCATATCGATTAGGTGAGTAATTCCGGCACGCGCCACTGCCGCCATATTTTCCTCATTCCAGATTCCGCCCCCGACCGCGATCCGGTCGGTCACCCAAGTTATATCCATTCGCACCTTGCGTCGTGTGGCGCGGGCGCACCCGCCCGCGAGAGACCTGCCTCTACACCCGGCCTGAGTTCGGGTGATTGCTTCAACTCGCGCTCCAATTTCCCGTAATCGCGCCTCGATGGAAGTCAGACCGGGAATGCCGCTGGCCAGTTTCTCTCCGGCAGCAACACCTTTCATTCTAAAGTATCCGCTCCACGATCCCTGCTTCCCCGGCACCGTCTTTATCTGCATTGCCGCCTGCAACCCCAAGTTCCTTCAACCAACTATAGATCACTGACTCCTCGGGCTTCGTAGCCGTACCTTCCGGGCTGCGAGGGTGAATTCCCGCCACTTCGAATAAATATTTCGCGTGCGGCAATTGCCCCTGCTTCGCTGCCTCAATCAGCTTCTGTGTAATCTCGCCCGCCCTGCTCCGCACCAGATTCGCCACTTTCTGCAGCGCTTCCTCTGTTGTTACCGGCTTCTCGTCGCATAGAATGCTCTGCGTCTCGCATTTGTCGGTTCCACACTCGGGTTTAACCTTGCCCTCAAGCTGAGCGATAGCCATTGATCCTCCCAAAAAACAAAAGGCGCACTTTTCAGTGCGCCACTCAAAGCAGGTATTGCTTTTTACTAATTCTTATAATCCAATTATATCACAACGCAAACCACCTTTGGGACATTTCTCAGAATTTATTTTCGGAATTATCACCTTTGCAAACCCACGCCAACAATGGGGCTGTGGAAAAACTCTGGAATACTTCCCGATTCACTGCAAATAAATCGCCTACGGTGTTAGCTATAAGAGAACGTCATGGTGACGGGCTTACGACCCTAAGCTTGCTTTGTGGCTTCCTTTGCCTCTCTTCCTTTGGCTCGTCCTCCGAGAATGTTATGCCCTTCGGAACGTTATCGTCCAAGACCTCAAGCATGTACTCGGGTATTTTCTGGTCCTTGTACGCGGCCAGCGTCTTTATTCGCCTATGGAGCGCCTCTGGGACATCCAACCTGACTAGTTTGGTACTCATAACGAAAAACCCTTGCAATATGGTACATCAGGATATGCTATGTTGGTAAAACAAACTATTTGGTACCAAATGGTACTAGATGGTTTACAATTCGAGGCGTCGATCTGATACCGTATGGAGTTGCTCTAGGGAGAGATGCCGTGACAAAGAAAAAAGGCCCGCAAATGGCACATACCGCAGAGGAAGAATTACTTAACGAAATCGACTTGATCATTGATGATGCTTCGGAAAGCGCCGACGAGGAAGAGATGTCAAGGCGCGAACGGAGCGCTAATCAAGTGGTGGACGATGTGCGCGAGCGAGTTGAGCGGCGCGATAGAGCCTGATTACCCGTTCGGCCTGCTCTTCTGAGAGACTCGGATTCCATCTCTTAGCGTAGGCAACTATGTCCGCTTCATTGCCGAACTCAAGCAAGAACGGGATTTTGTTTCTGGCCTCCCGTTTGCGGCTTTCTTTGAGATCCACTGCCGTTTTCATAAAGCCCATCCCTCCAAGCATCATCGCTGCCTGTCGAACAAGTCAATCGTAGGGCTGTTTACTACTTAGCTTCTTCTTCGAACTGCTCCTGTAGGAACTCAATCTGCTTTCTTAGTCGTTCAACGTCGCTTTTCGTAACCTGCCCGAACAACTTTAATTCTGCCCGAACGTTGCGGGGCATTGACAAGGCGAAGCTGTAGTTTTGGACAGTGGGCGATTGATTGCCCAATTCAATCGTGACACCCCGCGTTGTGATAGATGTGTGTTTAGCGGCCTCTTTTACTCGGTCATATACAGGGGTGCTGCTGGTCGGTTCCATAATGGTATCATCCTCAGGTTCAGACTCTTCCTTCTGAGGAATATATTCGCTATCAACGGGATTTGCAATACTTAGCGTATCCCTAAATGCTTTGATGAACTGCTTCGCCCCAGCTTCCGAAAAACTCTTCTTCATCAGCAAGTGGGACTTTAAGGCTTGGTCTGATGCGTCAATGTGGGTCTCGTACAATTCCCTAAACGCTTCAGGTCGCATCGCAGCAGCGGTAATTGCGTCCTGCCTTTCTTTCGAGTCAGGCAGGCTGTGTAATATCTGCATCCCCAAGTCAGCAAGTTTGAAGTTGCTTCCGTTCTGCTCCAGAAGGCCGTATTTGCGAATTGCGGCGACCTTCGTCCGAACAGGGCCGCTAACGCTCTTGTACCCCATCGCTGCGCCAAGCACGTCAATAGGAACAGGCGTGCGCTTCTCTGCTTCCCATATTTGCTGAATCGACCTAATCGCCTCCGGCAACCCTATAGCGGGGTAGTTGGGACTTCTCATTTTGCCCATAGTTTCGAGGTTCCTTTCGATGAGCAAAAGCATAAGGCTACGCGCTGCCGATTGTCAAGTAGTATTCTAGGCTGTAGCTCTGCGGATTATCCTAATTTTATCCTTGACAGTACAGGGATAACGAAAGTATGATTTCCTCGTGGCATTAGACTCCAAATACGAACGGCCCAACGTGGACAAGACGTTGGACCGTCGAGAACCGGAGGTAAAGATGCGACCCCCACCAATTTAAATAGTTGCTGATGTAGCGCCCCGGATGCCGCGTCAACGGTAGCCGGGGCTAATCCAAAGCGCGGGGTGAGCCGCACTCTAGACCCAAAGTGAGTATGTGGCTTTTTCCCGCAGAAATCAAGCGGAGAAAGCCCCAATGATTGATAAAGATGGCCTCAAACTCACAACGATCACAGACCGAATCGGCGACGAAGATAGCGCCCGCAAGCTTTACGAATCCATCCGATGGCCCGAAGGCCCGGTCTGCCCTCACTGTGGCGAAATCAATAACGCTGGTCAACTACAACCGCGTCCCGAATCTAAGAAGCCTGTTCGCAAAGGTGTTTGGAAGTGCTACGGATGCCGCGAACAATTCAGCGTTACAGTCGGAACCGTTTTCGAGGATTCCAAAATTCCTCTTCATCGCTGGCTACTCGCGGCCTACCTGCTCTGCACTAGCAAGAAGGGAATGTCTGCTCATCAGATCCATCGCATGACCGGAATTAGTTACAAAACGGTTTGGTTTATGATGCACCGCTTACGCTTCGCCATGTCGCAGCACGGCATGACTGAAAAATTGCGCGGCGTTGTCGAGGTCGATGAGGTATGGATCGGGCCGAAGGAGAAGGGCACCTTCTTGCGGGGTACGGGCAATGCCGAAAGCAAGAAGCGGCCCATCGTTTCTCTCATGGAGCGCAGCGAGAATGGCAGCCGCGTTCGTTCTTTCCATGTTGAGCGCGTCACGCTGGCGAATATCAAACCGATCATGCAGGAGCATGTTGAATCGGGCACAAATATCCAGACCGATGAGAGCGTGGTCTATCACTGGATGCGCGATGAGTTCCCTATTCACGATGTCGTGACGCACAAGAAGAAAGAATACTCGCGTTACGAGAATGGTCGGCACATTACAACGAACACAGTCGAAGGGTTCTTCGGACTCGTTCGTCGTGGCGTGTTCGGAACCTATCACCACTGGGGCCGGGGCTACTTGCAGCAGTATTTGAATGAGTTTGATTTCCGTTACAACAATCGGAAGGTGAGCGATTCCGAGCGCACGATTCTCGCTCTGAGGGCAACGGAAGGCAAGCGCCTGACGCTACGCCAACCAAAGAGCGCTTCGGCGTAGAGTCGAAGCAGTACCACTGGCAGTCGAGGATGTTTAAGCGGGTTGGAGTATCGGGCCAGACCCTCTAGATACTTCAACGCGCTCTATTTTTTCGTCCTTCACAAGAGGTCGCGCAATGCCATCAATGACCAATTCGACCATTTTGTCGGGGAAAGTGGACATGATAGCGTCCAGCAACTTGCTCACCTCGATTGGGGTTGATAGGTCAAATCCGTGCTGCTGGCAGAAATACCGAGCGCCCTTTATGGTGAATCCCACATACTTGTTTTTCCCAGACTCAAAATAATAGTTGTCTTCCAGGACAGTGAGAGTTTCGTTTATTCTTGTTTCCAGCACACTGCAATCCCGCGCGATCACACGAATGCAATCGAGGCGATCATCGAAGAATGCGCAGGCGTGAAAAACTCCCGAGTCGGCGGCGAATGCTGACCTGACCAATGCGCCAATTTCTTCTTCTGTCTTCATGTTTTTACATACTCCAAAGTTTCTGGCCGTAACGATCCAGCCACTCTAGGGGAGCGTTTAGCTCCCGCGGGTCTTCCTTAATCCAGTTCCATTTTTCTATCGAGCCGAAAACTCCATAGTCGTTAGGTTGCTGTTCTTCTCTAACCAGAACAACAAAGACTCGGCTTGGAGGTGGTATTTTGCGTACAGGGTTGCCATCGAATCGACTCCCCGTCCACACGTAATCAACTTCGGAGCGCCAGCTATAAATGATGACACTCTTGTCTGCCCCCATATCCTCTCCGTGCATCAGAGGGCGCTTTAGACCCTTAAAAGCATGTTTCGCAGAGAGGAGACCATCTTGCACGATTCCGTAGTACTGAGCAACGACTGTTAAAAGATTGTGGTGCAAAACTTGTGAAAAACTGTCCTGCCTAAGCCCAAGCTTGACGACGAGCGCCCGATTGTCCGGGGCCCGCGCTTCCATAATATCGACATAGGGCCCAAGGCGTTGTATCGTTCTCATTCACACCACAACATAGTGGCCTACTACAGCAGAAAGAACATATTTCATTATAAATAGCAAGCATTTTTATTGCTATGGCCCATTTTAGTCATAAGTATGCCTGCCGTGCTGCACTTTAGGGTGGGTTTGTGAAGGTGATAATTTCGTTTATTTTGCTCACGTTTTCAATCACTTGATCAACATCGAGAGCTCTTACCCTCTTGACAACTTTTTCCACAATTTTTTCTCGTCCGTTTTCCCTTTTAAGACCTGCTCTCTTTCGTCTCAGGCAGCCTCTCCAGCAATTCCGCCCTAAGAAACTCCTCAGTCAACGTGTCAATCAGTTCCGGCAACCTTCGTTCAATCGTCTTCCGATCACACTGAAGAATTCGCGCCGCCGCATCATGGTCGTATTCCTGCAGCACCACGCGTGCCACAATCTGCCGGTCGAAACCTTTCAACCGTTCCAGGCATCCTTCCATATCGTGCAGGAAAATGACTCGCTCTTCGAATGTCGTTGCAGTATAAGCTGTGATCCGACTGCGAAATAACTCCCTTCCCAGGAGCGACGGCACTCGTCCTGCATCGAGCGACCATCGCATATATCGTCGCAGCAACGCCGTCGTTTTCTTGCGATAAAGCCACAAGTCGGGGTCTCGATCCCAATCCTCATTGTTCTCATGCGATTCCGCGTCATGCAATGCCGCCCGCTGTTCCGTGGGCGATGTCGCAAAATTGTGCCTCGGCAAGTTTTGCCATGGCATTGGCCCGCTTGCACCAGAACCGTCGCCTGCCGGCGATTTTGGCTGCCGCTGGGTTCGATCGCCTTGCATCATCGCACCGGAATTGTTTTCGTGCGCTGCCAACTTCACCATTCGATTGAGGGATTCGAATTCGCTCATGCCACCCCTCCCGCTTCGTTCGTTTCGATTTCTCCGATGGTGTAACCTTCAAATTCTTCCTCGGCCTCCCAGTCCTTCCTCCGCCTCACCTTCCTGTTCACTTCTGTTGAAGGCGGCGGCAACTCAGCCATCGCCCGCGCGCAGATTGTGCAGTAAATCTGACCACCCCCCACCGGACGCAGCCATAACCCACCGCAACGCTCGCAGTACTTCAACTCCAGTGAACTTTCTTCACTTTCCGTGCGCTTTCTCGCCTTCATGCGAAACGCTCCTCCGCCCCCGCGTCACACGCAAACAAAAAGCCCTGCGCCAGTTCCGCTCTCAAAGCGGAAACTGATCGCAGGGCTCGTTTCTGTTTACGATGGCCTGCCTGAGCTATTTAATTGTTTGATCGATGAACTTCTTTTCGCTTCTACAGACGCACTTCTAACCGACCTTGTTTAACCCTTATGTTCCATTCCCATCTCTTGCTCCCGCCTGGCCTCCTGCCCGCACTGCCGGAAAAACCCTTCCTCATATCCGGACTTCAGCACTCGTCCGTTCTGCAAAATCACACTCACTCTTCCGCTGAACTGCAGCGCTTTCAACAGATGTTCCATCGCCGCTGAAAGCACTTCGGCTGCTCGCACCTTGCGGCGGAATTCGACAAAGTTCTTTTCCTCGTTGCAGTTATCCATGGGTGATGATCCTGGGAAAAAGGGGTTGAGTTATACGATTGGGCAATCGTATAGCTCTAAAGTGTGTCGGTCAAGGTTCACGATTATGCACTTGACACATCACTGCTTTTCTGAAACAATGGTCGTAGTTTGGAGATGCGGCCATGAACCTGTTAGACATCTACAAGGAACTCAACACCGAAGAAAAGTGCCTAACCTTCCTAGAGCATATGCGCTGGCCGGACGGCGTCAAGTGTTTATCCTGTGAATCCCCGCGAATTACGAGGATAACTGCGAAGGGAAAGCTCAACAAGAAAACCGGACGGCGCAGCCCCGACCGCGAACTCTACCAGTGCAATGAATGCCGTTTCCAGTTCACCGCCACCACGGGCACCGTCTACCATGACACACACCTGCCCTTGAGCAAATGGTTTCTCGCCATTGCTCTCATCACAGAATCGAAAAAGGGAATTTCCGCGAATCAGATTTCCCGTGCTCTAGGCGTGCAATATCGCACGGCATGGTATCTGGCGCATCGTATTCGCAAAGCTATGGTGGATGTGGATCGCCCAAAGCTCAAGGGCGTGGTCGAAATTGACGAGACGTACATCGGCGGCAAACAGCGCGGCCATCGCAGCAAGATCAAGAACAAAGATGTGGTTATCGGAGTTCGCGAGCGCGGCGGTGATCTTCGGCTCGTGCAGACGCCGGACAACAAAGCCGACACGGTTTACCAAGTTATTGCGGAGAACGTCGCGAAAGACGCGCAAGCGATTATGACGGACGAGAGCACCATCTATAATTTCCGCGAGACGCAATTTCACAAAGTTCGCCACGAACGCATCAAGCACAAAGCCAAAATCTATGTGCGTGGTGATGTTCACACGAACACCGTGGAATCGGCGTTCTCGCTATTCAAGCGCGGCCTGACCGGAGCCTTCCACAAAGTCAGCTTAAAGCACCTACAACGCTACTTGAACGAGTTCTCCTACAGGTTCAACAATCGAAAGGACGCGAACCTGTTCGGTATGACGGTGCGCCGAATGGCGCTAGCGGGAAATTTGCCTTATGCAAAGCTAGTAGAGGAAAATGCGTTCACGCCGTTTGTAAGGCCGTAGCAACAGAAAAGGTCCGCGCCAACGGGCCGATTCCCCTTTGGATTATGCCTCTAAGGAGGCATTGTGCAGAGGTTTGCCTACGCGCGTCAAGTATGTTCGGTAGTTCTGGTCGCCGTGACAGGGTTATTCTTTTATTTCGGTAAGACTGGACTCCACTTCGCGAACACCTGGAGTGACCACGTTGTGGGGATATGGGTCAACATTCCAAAGGTGTTCTACGACGATCAGCCCCTTGAAAACCTGTTTCCATCGCCGCTTAATGCAGTCTACGAAGTGAATAGTAGCCTCAAGACCAATACTGATCGGCTCGAGATCGGAAAAGCACTTAATTTGATCAGGAGTGACGGACATTATAACGTCCGCTCTAGCGGAGCTTCCCGGTGGCACCATGGATTTGACTTCGATATCCTGAACATGTTGCCAGTGCTGCGTCTTGGTTCGGCAGGGCGTTCTTGCCGAGATTGTGTCCAATTCAAGCAGGTATTTGGTGGGATTACTGACGTAAAAGCGGAGGCGCAGCTTGGAATCCTCAAGGTCTATCCACATTTCCCATTGCCCAACTTGCACCCACTGCCCGAGTGCATGTTCCTGAAGAATGATGCTTCTTTCGGCGGCATTGGCGGCTTGCTTCGTGGCATGGGTTTGCCGATATATGGCGTAGATTCCGCCGAGGGCCACACATACTCCCATAATCGTGGCCAGCAAATAGAGTCGATAGAGACAGTCTTTGCTGGCGTCATAGGTATCGCTATGTTCGGCCTGAGTCTCTGGCTGATGTACGGCGGAGGGGAGCGTGGCGCTACTCGCTTGGTGCTGTTCTACCTTTGCTTCATCGCGTCTATTTTTTGTGCAGCGATAGTAGAACAAGCCACCAACAGATAGCAGGATTAGCAGCACCAATACAGTCAAGAGGCGCATAACCGCTCCATTGAAACAACCTGAATGTACGGAGAAGGACTCTAGGCGATTTCTTTCGGGGGCGGATTATAGCTTACTTCTGCGGCGGGAACAACTTCTCAGGCTTGCGCTTCGCGACTTTGACTTTCTCGCGCTTGATGGGCTTTGTGTGTAGCAGGTTTTGAACGATTCCTTCGAACTTCTTGCGATCTACTTTCAGACTCTTCTTTGCCATTTACCAAATCCTCTAAAAATGCAACGGTGGGATAAAGTGGTCTAAAACCGTGCACAGGCTAAGTGATTGCAATCGCGTAATTACCGGCGTTTTCCACACTCCCACCGCGACAGTGCAAATTTGTAACTTCCATTTTGCTGCTAGTATCCCGCGCATTGGCCGGACTAAAAGCGGAGAGGTCGGTCATCGGCCAAGACCAGCGGATTTAAGCTCCGCTTGCCTGTCGTGGGCATTACGGGTTCGACTCCCGTCCTCTCCGCCACACCCAACCCCGAAAGGAGGCTGTGTATCACCACTGACAACGAGATGGTACGTCAACTTTTCGAGATCGTTCAAGGAGAATATTCCATTCTTTGCGATCTTGAACGAAACAACCTGCTGCTCATTGAATCGTCCCAACCGGGAGTCTCGCAAGAAGCTCGCGCTGCTGCGCTTGCAACCGTGCGTGCATCTCTGCTAGACGCTGACGGGCTTGGAGATAAAATTGCTGAATTTGCTCTGAGAGTTCGGCAGAGCTAACTTCGGGCCGGACATCTGCTCCGGCCCCGTTTTCCTTTTCCCTGTCACGGCTGGCTGTCATTTTGACCTCGATTCGGTTGCTGCGTCAAATGCACAATCATGTCAAGGTTGTTCATGTCGGTCGAGCTGTGGAAAACATGTTACGATTAGCATTTGGCTATACCTCGTGCTATACTCCCGGCATGAAATTCAGAGTTCTGCAGGAAAATCTTCGCAATACTCTTTGGGAGCGCATCGAAGAAGGCAATCTCACCGGTCTCCGCTTGGCACAACAGACCGGCTTCAAACAGGCACACATCTCCAATTTTCTGAATCGCAAGCGCGGATTGAGCCTCGAAGGCATGGATCGCGTCTTAGCCGTTCAGCATCTCTCGGTCCTGGATCTGCTCGATCCCTCTGAAGTCAACAAGCGCGCTTCTATTCTGCCTCCCAGCAATGACGAATTTCAGAATGTTCTTGTTGCTGATGGAGCTGTTGCCGCTACCCATCCGCTGCTCATCAGCATGCACGTCAAGGACATCATGAAATTCAAAAAGAGTTTCCTTAAGAAACTGAAACCAGACATCGAAGGTGATCGTGAGCGCTGGGAGCGTTTTGTGCTCATCAAAGCCGACGCTCGCGAAGGCATGAGCATGTATCCCCGTCTTCTGCCCGGCGCTACGCTCCTCATCGATCGCCACTACAACTCGCTCAAGCCTTACCGCAAAGGCGAGGCCAACATGTACGCTGTCCTGAAAAACCACACCTGCACGGTCAAGTACGTCGAAACCGCGGGTAATCAGTTAATCTTGCGCCCCCAAAACCAGGCCTATCCCATTGAAGTGCTGACCATGGAAGGAGGCAAGAAACCCAGTGATTATCTAGTCGGGCGGGTTTGTCACATCGGTATCGAAACCTAAATCGCGACAACCGCAAGACCAAGCAACCTTGCTCTTGAAAACTGCAAGCAATGCGAAGGCAGGCAGCACGTTGCCGGCAACTGAAGACTACTCCTGGTTCAAGCTGTCAAACATTTTCCACAACGTGTCTCCAGTCGGTCGATAAATTATGTATCCGTTCCCCGCGTCCGTGGTTTCACGAAAGAGTAACTCTCCCCGCCCGTCTCCGTTCGCGTCAACCGCATCGATTAGCTCAAGCTTAGGTGTAACATCCAAATGAAACTTGTCGGTCACTCCGGCATAAAGCTTCCGCAAGTCTCCATAGATGTCCGTTCTTGCCGCAATCGTCACGTAGTACGTCGCTGGAGCCGTCGTCGAACTCGCAGCCGACTTCGTCCCCCTCTGCGGCAAAATCGCCATCCCAGTCAGGATCATCACCGGCTGATTATTCCTCCAGACGTCGAACGCCCGAAAATCAACATTCTCAAACTCCGGCTCAATTTTCGCGGTCCGGCTGTGTGCACTCGGGCTACGTTTGCCAGGACCGTCCTTCGTTGCTTTAGGCTTGGCCGGAATCGTGTCCTTCGCCATGGTCGCCAGATACGCCCGTACTGCATTTGCCGCCAACTCCAGCATTTGTTTCTTGCGATCCTGTTCTTCGTCTTCTTTCCAGAAAAACTGATAAGACTCTGGTAGAGGCCCACCCGCATCCGAGATCGCCGGCACAAGCTGCACCACCGGTTTCGAGGGTGCCGTTGCCCCACCCGCTTTGGCGTTCGAAATCCCTGTTTCCGTAGTCCTAGTCAGTTCATCCGGAGTATCCTCAGGCGCGCTCTCCGTCGGCTTGCCCCTGCGAAGGGTGGGTCGGTAATAATTCTGACCCGATTGATTCTGCCCCGATTGGGACTGAGACGGTTGATTCTGAGACGGTTGATTCTGAGACGGTTGATTCTGAGACGGTTGATTCTGAGACGGTTGATTCTGAGACGGTTGATTCTGAGACGGTTGATTCTGAGACGACTGATCCTGCGTCCCCTGCGACTGACTTGAAGTCGAATTCGATCCGCTCGGAGCTGACGCGCTCTGTGCCGATGCACGAGATGCTGATGACGAACCCGCGGTTCCCGGAGTATTAGTCCCCTGCTCACCCGCTTTTGTACTTTGCGCCGTCGTGCCTTGCTGTCCGCCGTTTCCAGAATCACTCGTACTCGCGCGCTTCAGTTGCGGCCGTCCAGAATCGTCGCTTCCGGGGGAACTCGTCCCTGAAGCAGAGCCCGCAGAACTAGAGCCTGCACGGGTAGCTGTTGAACTCCCGCCAGAAGCTCCGCCAGCCGGCTGCGAACCCACTGCAGGCGTCGCTGAACCCGAGCCCGCGGCAGGTCCGGCCGTACTCGTCTTTTGCGCCCCTCCACCAGAACCGCCAGATCCTCCGCCCGAACTCTGATTTCCCGTCCCAGCTTCGCTCCCCCGTGTCAGCCGTGGAGGTGCATCGTTATCGTCGTACAGGCCGCGTGGCTTGTCTTCAGCCTTGTGAATGTTGTTCGCGGCCACAGTCCCATTCAGAACGTAAGCTCCTGCGCCGAGCCATGGGGTAGCGCTGTTCGGATTCTGGTTATGAAGCGCTCCGCCCACCGTGAACAGCCCTTCCGACTGCCCCGTCTTCTCCACCTCATAAACCGTTCCCACATCGAGCGCCATGGGCACCGGATCCGCCTTGTATACGCTCGCGTCATAAAACTTCCCATCGATCCGAATCGCAATCGGGATCAATGTTCCCTTGCCGCTATTGTTAAGCTGCAACACTCCCACCGCCCGCGGCTCATTAACCAGCTTTTTCGGCTTGGGTTCCGGAGGTGTTTCGCTTGGAGCCTGCTCCGGTCTTTTAAGTTGCGGCCTTTGCGCTGTCATCGGAGCAACGCTCAACCAGCTGACCACAATCCCCATGACGACCCAGCCGCACCTGCGGTATAAACATTCTTTGGAAGTAATGCATCGTTGGCCGGTGGGAGTAATCCAACGCAACACTCCAAACCTCTTGGAAAGAGAGACCCTCATGAATATCAATGATAAAGCTCCAGACTTCAGCTTGCAGGACGAAAACGGAAAACAAATCTCCCTGAAAGACCTCAAAGGCAAGACCGTAGTGCTCTATTTCTATCCTCGCGCCGACACTCCCGGATGTACGGTCGAAGCCTGCAGTTTTAGGGATACCTTCAAACAGATGCAGAAAACCGGTGCTGTGTTACTCGGCATCTCCCCCGACACACCCAAAGCGCAAAAGAAATTTCAGGACAAATTCCATCTTCCATTCTCCCTGCTAGCCGACCCCGACAAAAAAGTCGCTGACGCTTTCGGAGTCCTGCAGGAGAAAAACATGTACGGCAAAAAAGTGATGGGCATCGTCCGCACCACCTTCATCATCGGCGCCGACGGCAAAGTCCAACACATCTTCCCCCGCGTCAAACCCGAAGGTCACGCCGAAGAGGTGCTCGCGTACTTAAAAGAATCAAGAAAAGGCGCAGCCTAGACTTGTCATACTCCGGGTGCCCCATGTCTCGCGCCTTTTGCGAGACATGGGAATCTCCGAACCAGTCCCGCCCGGAGCACGTGGCTTCGTCATCCCGAACGAGGCTTCGCGAAAGCGAAGCACAAGCGCACTCGAACCATCCCTTTTCGTATAAACTCCCTCCGAGGATTATCGAAACTTCGGCATAGGCGCCCCGACTTTCGACTTCCGCAATCGGCCACCTTCGAATAATCTTCTTCAGTGCCGGTGTCAGCCAAACCCGAGCAACCTCACCCGCTCCCTCGCTCCTTCTTCGCCCGCACTCCGCGCCGCGTGGCGCGCGACCTTCTCGGCAAACTTCTCATCCGCTCCAGCGAAAAAACCTATCTCTCAGGCCGCATTGTCGAAGTCGAAGCTTATCTCGGCAAAAACGACCCCGCTGCCCACTCCGCCGCTGGCAATACCCCCCGCAACTCCGTGCTCTTCGGGCCGCCCGGTCATGCCTACGTCTACTTCATCTACGGCAATCATTACTGCCTGAACGTCTCTTGTGAGCCCGAAGGCAAAGCCGGAGGCGTTCTGATCCGCGCCCTCGAGCCGCTCGTAGGCATCCCAGAAATGGCGCAGGCAAGGGGCATCGTTCTGAGCGGTGTCCGCGATCTTCGCCAACTCACGACTGGACCCGGCCGCCTCGCCCAAGCCTTTAGCGTCACCCGCTCCCGCGACAACGGCCGCGATCTGACCTCGCCAGGGTCGGGTCTCTGGCTCGCAGACGACGGTTTTCGCCCAAACAAGATTGCCCTTACTCCACGCATCGGCATCACCAAAGCGGTCGCTCACCCGCTTCGTTACATCCTTCCAGACAATCCGTTTGTCTCCACTGGAAGGCAGATATAGTCCCGGCCGATTGGACTTACGGTGTACACTAGCCGGCGCGGAGTGAATCGGCCAAACCCCAGCCCATCACGGCGTTTGGCCAAACGCGGATAAATAACAAACGTGTGGGGTGCGATCATCATTTTGCGGCATCCTCAGGTACTTTCGCTTCATCTCATCGTTTGAAAGTTGCCATGAGTTCTTCAGCAGCATTTCGGATCACGATCGCCTCCTTGGTTTTCGCCCTGGCGGCTCTTTCTGAAACCGCGACCGCACTCGAGAGCGAATCAAGCTCCGCAGCCTCCAATTCTTCCACCGAAAGCATCGTGATCGGATTTGTCGGAGGATTTGTCCGTCGCGACAACACTCATCACGGCGTAGTGCAATTGGCGCAACACGTCCGCGAAATCCTTCCGCGCGGAACCTACATTCGCGTTTTCGAGAACCGTCACCGCAAAAGGGCCTATTCAGCTATCCTTCATCTGCTGGACGCCAATCACGACGGCACTCTTTCCGCGTGGGAGAAATCTCGGGCTCGCATCGTTTTGTTTGGACAAAGTTGGGGAGCAGCCGCAGCCGTTCTACTTGCCCGTGATCTGCAGCGAGAAGGCGTGCCCGTCCTGCTGACTGTGCAAGTTGATAGCGTCGCAAAGCTATGGCAAAACGACTCCGTCATTCCGCCCAACGTTGATCAGGCTGTGAACTTCTATCAGCCCCACGGCCTTATTCACGGCCGTCGTCGGATTGTCGCCGCCGATCCTAAGCGGACCGAGATTCTCGGAAACTATTTAGTGGATTACCGCAAACATCCCGCTCACTGTTCGACAGCTTCCTGGTTCGATCAGCTGCTTACGCCCAGCCATATGCAAACCGAATGCGACTCGCGGCTGTGGTCGCAAATCCAAACCATGGTTCAACTGCGCCTTGCCTCTGAAAATACTTCTGCGCGAACCTTCTCCGACTTACCGCCAACCTTCGATTCGATACCTTAACCCGTCTTCGCACTGCCGCTATTCCGGCTCGCCAAGCACAACATTGTCAATCAGCCGCGTCGCCCCGACGAAGGCCGCAACGGTAACCAGCGTTCCTGGCTCTGCGTTCACCACGCTGTCCAGGTTCACTGCATCGACGATCTCAAAATAGTCCAACCGAACCGAACCTTGCCCCTCAACTTCCTCGCGGCCAACCGCGGCCAGCTTCCCGGCATTCCTCTCACCCGCTTCCCACATTCTCTTCACCCGCATCAGCGAGCGCTGCAGCACCAGCGCTTCCTTGCGCTGCTCCGCATTCAGATAAGCATTGCGTGAACTCATCGCCAACCCATCCGGCTCTCGCACGATCGGACACGCCACAACTTCCAATGGAAAATTCAGATCCTGCGCCATCCGCCGAATAATCGCCACTTGCGCCGCATCCTTCTGCCCGAAAAAAGCCGTGGCCGGCTCAACAATATGAAAAAGCTTCGCCACCACCGTCGTAACTCCGCGAAAATGCCCCGGCCGTGAACGCCCATCCAGCTTTTCGCTTAACCCTTCCACCGTCACCCAAGTCACCGCCCCCTTGGGATACATTTCCTCCGCCGTCGGTGCAAACAGCAATTCCACATTTTCTTTTTCCAGCAGCAGGCTGTCCCGCTCGAAATTCCGCGGATACTTGGCCAAATCCTCTGTCGGTCCAAACTGAGTCGGATTCACAAAGATCGAAACCGCCACCATTTGGCACGCAGCTCGCGCCGCCCGCACTAGCGACAGATGTCCGTCATGGAGCGCTCCCATGGTGGGCACGAATCCAAGTCGTCCGCCCCGCATTCGCGCGGGTTCGCACGCTGACCGCATTTCTTGGATCGTCTTGCAGATTTTCATGATTGGAATTCAGGGAGAATCGATCGCTCAACAAATAACACTCAAGAGTTAGAAATCCAACGAATCGCGACGTGCGCCCCGTCTAAATCCCCTTCTACAATTCCCCGGTTTCGGCGCAGCGCAACCTTGTCCTGCTCCGACCGCGCGTTCTTCTCATCCACCAGAATCGCGACCGCCCGCCCGTACGGCCACGCCGACGCCGGCAATTGCGCCAGCGCATTCAAAACTTCTCCCGGCTTCAGCAATTGCTCCTCGCTCGCCGCCACATCGCTCAATAACCCAATATTGTCCGCCCGGATCACGAGATAAGGATTGCTCCAGTGTTTCCCCTGCTGCAGCGAAGGATACTTGGCAGGATCCGCCGCAGTAATTGATTCCAGTCTAGAGGCAGGATCCGGTTTTGGTTCTGCGTTCTGCCGGGAGCAGGTAATCAATCCCGCCGTAAAAAGAAAAGGAAGCATCAGCGTTGAAAAGCAGGTAGCACTCAAACCAAATCGCCGTTCGACCACACTCACCGCACCACCATTGGAATATCCGTCTTGACCGCCCACACCAGTGCGACCACCCACCCAATCATCGTCCATCCTAAAAAGAAATTCAGCAGAATGATCGCTGCAATGTCCCGCTTGCTCCGCGCCAGAGCAATAATCGAAGGCAGGAAGTACATGACAAACCCGAATCCGAACAAGGGAAAAAAGAAGAAAGCGAAGAGCTGCATAATCGTTAACTCCTGTGCTTAGGCTAGCACTAATCCCGAAGCCGGAGCTATGACGCCCAGCGAACATTCGGTCGCTGCGATCAATCGCCGAACCAAATGTCTTTCCGAATCGGAGCGAAGCTCCGGTGAGGAACCTGCTTTTTCTTTTGCCAAGCACCGCCCTCCGAGCCTGACTACCGCCCCATAGCCCGTTTCCGCGCCAACACAGTCTCCAGCCCAGCCCGAGTCTCCTTCGGCAAATGATAAGACTCCTCATCCGCCGGATACTGCACCGACTTCACATCCCCCCGAAACTCCCGCACCGCCCGGCGAATTAACCCAGCCGCATCTCCGTACCGCCGCACAAACTTCGCTGCCGGAGCAAACGTAAGATTCACCAGATCGTGAAACACCAGCACCTGCCCATCGCACTCCGGACCAGCTCCAATCCCAATCGTCGGCGTACTCACCTCCGCCGTAATCATCCCCGCCACTTCCCGCGGAATCCCCTCCAGCACCATGCAAGCCACACCCGCCCGATCCAGCGCTACCGCATCCCGCATCAGTTGTTCAATGCCCTTCAACTCTTTGCCCTGCACCTTATATCCGCCCATCACATTCACCGACTGCGGAGTCAAACCAATGTGCCCGCAAACCGGAATCTCCGCATCGATGATCCGCCGAATCAAATCCGCCCGTTTTTCCCCGCCCTCAATCTTCACCACCTCCGCGCCGCCTTCTTTTACAATGCGCGTCGCATTCTTCAGCGCCTCGCTCTCATCCAGTTGATAAGACCCAAAAGGCATATCTGCCAGCAACAGCGCCCGCTTCACCCCCCGCCGCACCGCTTTTAAATGGTGCAGCATCTCGTCCATCGTCACCGTTAGCGTGTTCTCGTACCCAAGCATGGTCTGCGCCAGCGAATCGCCCACCAGGATCATCTCGATCCCGGCCTCGTCAATCAGGCGCGCAGTGGCGTAGTCGTAAGCAGTAAGGCAAGTAATCGGTTCGTGATGAAGCTTGAATTCCCGCAGAGAAGCGGTTGTGATTTTCGGGACAATTTTGTTTAAGGAAGAATCGCTAAGGGAAGAATTCTCGGGATAAGCTCGGTCAGAACGCGGATGCTCAGGCAGACCCCCGCCCATCGAGGTAATACTCATCTTGTCCTCCAGTGCCCCTCCAGCCCAGATGGATAGAGCCTGTCAGCATCTTCGAAGATGCTTGCACCATTCTAACCCCAAGCAGCCTCAATAGTCGACAGCATTTGGAGCAGGTGTTTCAAGGACTTATATGCGGGTGACCCATTTCTCGATTCTTTTGCGAGAAGTGGGGATTTCGCCGCACCTTCGCGGTAAATGCTGCTGGGCTGTCGGAAATTTCTTTTGCCCACCTCGTCCGTGCCTACGCCCCCACCGCCTGCCCGCCCAGCGGCAAGAAATACTGAGTCCCCTTAATCGGCTCGCTCACCTTCCGCAACAATTCCTGCAAATCTTCGTTTCGATCGACAAAATCAATGTCCGAGGTATTTACAATCAGCAGGTCCGACGACGTATAGTGAAAAAAGAAGTGCTCGTAGGCCTTCACCACTTCTTCCAGATATTCATCGCTAACCGCCCGCTCGCCCGGCGCATTCTTTTTCCGCAAACGTTTTTTCAGCACCTCCGGCGTGGCCTGCAAATAGATCACCAGATCGGGCGTCGGCAACTGCGAGCGAAAGTAATTGTAGTAACGGTTGTAAGTATCGAGTTCCTGATCAGTCAGATTCAGGCAGGCAAATAATTTATCTTTCTCAATAATGTAATCCGCCACCACAGTCTTCTGCGACTGCGGCCCCAAATCCAGCGCCTGCAACTGCTCGAACCGCTGCACCAGGAACGCAAACTGAGTCTGAAATGCCGCGCCCCGCTCACCCTCATAAAACGCGCTCAAGAACGGATTCGACTCCGGCTCCATCACCCGCTGCGCATTCAACCGCTCCGCCAGAATTCGTGCAAGCGTGCTCTTGCCAACTCGTATCGGTCCTTCCACTGCAATGTAGCGCGGCAGCTCAAATAGATTCGCCATGGGCTCCTGATATTCGGAACAGGCAGAATATCTCGGATGGAACGCTCTGACAATTGCGTGAAAAGTTAACAGGAGAAATGAGCAATTGAGTGATTCTGCAATTGTGTAATCATTAGGAGCCCACGCACGGAGATGTTCAATCGCCAAATCACGCGATCACCCGATTACTCAATGAAATACAATCCTTCCATGCTCCGTCTAGCCATCGCCGCTGCATCCGCCGCCGCGGTCGCAGCCGGTTACCAAACCAAGTCACCCACCGGTCAATGGTACGGACGAACCTTCATCGGAACCCCTCCGCCCTCACGCCAGCTAGCTCTCACCTACGACGACGGCCCCAACGATCCGCACACCCAGCGCCTGCTCGAACTCCTGGCCAAGCACAACATTCGTGCAACTTTTTTTCTGATCGGACGCCACGTCAAACGGCTTCCCCAGATCGCTCGCGAAATCTCCCAGGCCGGCCACGTGATCGGCAACCACACCTTCACCCATCCCTCGCTGATCTTCAAAAGCAAAACAGAAATCAAGCGCGAGCTCACGGACTGCCGCGCCGCGATCAACGACGCCATCGGAGCGCACTCCAATCTCTTCCGCCCTCCCTTCGGGAGCCGCCGCCCAGCCGTCCTGCGGGTAGCTCGCGCACTAGGGTTCGAACCGATTATGTGGAACGTCACCGCCTACGATTGGAAACTTCTATCAGGCGCGCAAATCGAGCGCAACATCACCAGCAAGCTTCGCGGCGGCGACGTAATCCTTCTTCATGATGGCGGTCACCAGAGAACCGGAATCGACCGCTCCCAAACCGTCATAGCAACCGACCACCTGCTCACACAGTTCAAGAATGAAAGCTTCGAATTCGTGACGATTCCGGAAATGATGACAAGCGCCGCCTCTCGGCTCGCACCCACTGTTCCGACCCAGACTTTGTCATCCTAAAGCGAAGCCGGAAGGAATCCGGCCTTCCCCTCTGTGGTTACAAAGGAACTTCTCCGCCGAGCAGCAACCCTATTCCTTTACCGCCGCCATAGCCAACTTCGCCGCCGCAATCGTCTGCTGCACATCTTCCGCCGTATGAGTCGCTCCCAAAAACGCCGCCTCAAACTGTGAAGGCGGCAAATAAATCCCCGCATCCAGCATAGCCCGAAAGAATTTCCCAAACGCTGCCGTGTCGGCTTTCGCCGCAGAATCCCAATCGGTCACCGGTCCGGCCGTAAAGAACCACGTAAACATCGATCCCACGCGGTTCCAACAAAGCGGCACCCCAGCTTTTTTTGCAGCCGCACCCACCCCGTCGATCAGCTGCCCACTCAACTGATCGATCCGCGAATAAATTTCCTGCTTATGCTCGCGCAAATGCTTCAGCATCGCGCATCCCGCCGCCATCGCCAGCGGATTCCCCGACAGTGTTCCTGCCTGATACATCGGCCCCAGCGGCGCCACCAGACTCATAATCTCGCTCGATCCGCCATAAGCCCCCACCGGCAATCCTCCGCCTATGATCTTTCCCAATGTCGTCAGATCCGGACGAATGTTATAAATCTCCTGCGCGCCTCCAAATGCCACGCGAAATCCCGTCATCACCTCGTCAAAAATCAGCACTGATTTTTCCCGCTCAGTAATCAGCCGCAAGGCCACCAGAAAATCATCGGCCCCGGGAACGCACCCCATGTTCCCCACCACCGGCTCAACAATCACGCACGCAATCTGATGTTTGTATTTTTGAAAAGCAAACTCAATTGTTTTGGCGTCATTGAAAGGCAGCGCCAGCGTGAATTGCGTGAACTCCTCCGGAACTCCCGCCGATCCCGGAATGCCCAGTGTCGCTATTCCCGATCCCGCCTTCACCAGTAACGAATCCGAGTGCCCGTGATAGCTCCCTTCAAACTTCACAATATATTTTCGTTTCGTGTAAGCCCGCGCCAACCGTATCGCGGACATTGTAGCTTCCGTTCCCGAACTAACGAACCGAACCTTCTGCATCGAAGGGAACGCCTCCAGCACCAACTCCGCCAAGTCCGCCTCCGACGGTGTCGACGCCCCAAAGCTCGTGCCATTGCAAGCCGCGCTCACGATCGCATCCAGCACATCCGGCGCGGCATGGCCCAGAATCAGCGGCCCCCATGATCCCACGTAGTCTAGGTATTCATTTCCATCCGCATCCCATATGCGAGACCCTTTCCCGCGCACAATAAACGGAGGCTCTCCGCCGACGGAGCCAAACGCTCGCACCGGAGAGTTCACGCCGCCCGGAATCATCGATTCCGCGCGTTGCTGCAACCTGCGAGACTCTTCAACTTTCCTGGTCATTGTGGTTGGCATCGAGTCTCCCGACTCACCCCATCGCAATCGAATTTCCCTCGCAGTTCGTACCTCGTAGCCGAGCCGCCAAGCAACCGATTACTATACCAGCGCCCCCGTCGCCAAATTAACCAGATATTTACGCTTTTGCCATCTCCGTGCAACATCGCCGCAGTAACGTGAGGTCATACAAGTTGCCCTTCTAACCGGGAGGGTCCAGGGACGGCTTCGGGGGCTCCGGGCTGTCCTTTTTATTTGCCCGCCGCCGCGACGTATCACTTCAAATAAACCTGCTCAGCCCAATCAAGTCCCCACCCAATTTCTCAGGCGATCCTCTGATAATCGCCACATTTTCACAGAAACCCGGGCATGAAAGGGTCGCATCACAATGCTCGCACCACCCATGAGGATGACGACGACACAGTTCGCGCGCCAATCATGGCAGTCGCCGTCTTCGCACGAACTGGACAGCCGATGGATCATAGAAGACGGAAGCTAGACGCTTGCTGTAACGCTCCTTTAACCATCCGCCCGTAGGCTCGTAATCGGCGGACTCAATCCGCTACCGCTTCCGGAACGCTCTCCTGAGCAGGATTCCGTTCCGGAAAGAATGTCTTGCTACGAATACGTTAGTTAACTATAGTTAACCTCGTGGGGTTTGCCTAAGTGAATGCTAACATTTCTCCTTGTGACGGGGTGTCAACATCGCAGGCAACGGCAAATTCTGTTCTGACTACACTACCTGACTCGCGACCGCAAAATGAATTTCGTCCGTAATATGGTTCAATCAGCAACTCCCAATTCGGTGTGCCTAAAAAGGACGCAACGCGGCTTACTTCCTGTCCTATATGTCGTCGTCCTTTTCCTGGCGCTAGCTGCCACAGCATTTCCTGCTTCTGCACAACATCCAGTCCAGCGGCTTTCACAATTATCCGATCAGACCCTCCCCAACGCTCCGGTTCCATCGTCGCTAGACACTACATCGCAATCGTCCTCCTCAGCTCCGCAGGCTTCCGCTCCCAACTCAGACGATCCGCCCTCAGTCGCCGTTCCGCCCGATGTCGAAACCTTCTTCCCTCACTTCCGAACCACGCAATTCTGGCTCTCCGCCCAGGCTAATTTCATTTTCCAATTCCATCCTTCGTTTCCAGCCGCCTATAGCGGCATCCACAGTCTGCGGCCCATTTTCGAGTCCGCAACCTCCCGCGTAGTCACCGTCTACACCGGCGTGCGCGTCAGCAACTCGCTTGAGTTTCTTGCCGATGTCGAAGAAGCCGGTGGCCTGGCTCTCAGCTCCGGCTTCGGTTTCGCCGGCAACACCGATCTCGACATCGTTCGCAATCCTTCCCTTAGCAAAGCGCCTTACTTCGCCCGCGGCATGATTCACAAAGTCATCGCACTCAGCCCAGACAAAGTCGAAAATGATCGCACCTTCCTGTCTCTATTCGACGAACTTCCGCGCCGCCGCCTCGAACTCCGCTTCGGCAAGTTCAGCATGCCCGATTTCTTCGATATCAACGAGGTCGGCTCCGACACCCGCTACCAATTCATGAACTGGACCATCGACAATAACGGCGCCTGGGATTACGCTGCCGACACTCGCGGCTACACCGTCGGCTTCCTCGCGGACTACGAAGATCGCAATTGGGGATTCCGTTTCGGCGAAGGCCTTATGCCCAAGGTCGCCAATGGAATCGATCTCGTTTGGAAGCCCTGGCAGGCCCACGCGGAAAACTACGAGTTCGAACTCCGCCACGGAATTGTTCCCAGGAAAACCGGTGTAATCCGACTGCTAGGCTATGACAATCACGCGAATATGGGCATTTACCGAGACGCAATCATCAATTTCGATGATGGTCTAACGCCCATTCCCCAAATTACCGCACACCCCTGGCACATCACACAAAAATATGGATTCGAGGTCAATCTCCAGCAAACTTTAGCCCGCTACCTGACCGCCTACAGTCGCCTCGGCTGGGACAACGGCAAGACTGAATCATTCGCCTATACCGAAGATGATGCAACCATCTCAGGCGGCCTCAGCGCTTATGGCGCCTGGTGGCATCGTACTCAGGATCGCGCCGGCGGCGCATTCGTCAGCAACGGCATCAAGAAATATCATCAGACATATTTGGCCGAGGGCGGCTATGGCTTCCTACTCGGAGATGGCGGCTTGACCTACGGCCGCGAAAATACCGTCGAGTTTTACTACACGCTGCATGCCTGGCGCGGAATCTATCTCGGTCCCGACCTCCAGCACATCAACAATCCCGGCTACAATCGCGTCCGAGGCCCGGTAGCAGTTCCCAGTTTTCGAGTCCATCTAGAGTTCTAAACGGCCCGCGTACAGGCCATCTTGCTGAAAGCAATGATGTCAAAATGGCAGCTTCCGTCGTTCCCAGGCGAAATGCAGATTTTTATCGCTGAGCAGGCAGGTTGCTGCTCCAGCAGTCGGCCACGATCAGCCACGCGCCTAAGCGGCGCCACACTTTTACGTACTTACCACGATCCGGGATGATGGTCCCATCGCCTTGGCGAATAGCAACTGTGAAGCGGCCGATCTCCATGGCCATGTCGCCGCCCGACGACTCGACGCGTAAAGTTTCCAAGCGGAGGTCTTGATAGCCCCCTTCGCCGAGTTGGCGCAATAGCCGCTCCACAGCCTTGGGACCGTAAGCCGGCTCCTGATGCGGCACCATAAACGCACCGTCGGAGATGAACAACGCGGCAGCTTGATCGTAATTGCCCGTGTTGAAAGCCGTCACGAAATCCTGGGCAAGATTGTGGAGCAAAGACTCAACGTCCAAGAACGGACGAGAGTCCGCCAAGGAACTGGAATAGGGCCCGTACATCTACTACCTCCTGGGGGAAGGCCAAGAGCGGATCCATGAGCGGATGGACCTACTCTCGATGCTTCGTCATTCTAGCGCAGAACCACCTGTGGAAGAAGCGAAGATTAGAGTTTTCTTTGTAGGCCATCCGTAATGAGGAAAAAATACTGAGGGAAAAATGACTCCCGGTGAGAGCGAACCGCTCACTCCAGTGAGCACACATTTCCACTTGTGCCCGTAAGCTTCACCCATTAACGTTGCGCGAATGGAAAATGCCGAGCGAAGAGGGGCCAAACTGACTCAACAACCACCGGAACCGCATGAGCCAATCTCGGCTTCTTCGCAAGTTACGAGTCGTCCCGAACGAATTTGCCCAAACTGTTCGGCCGAATTAGAAGAGAACCGCTGCAAATTGAGTTGTCGTCGGTGTGGATTTTATCTGAGTTGCTCGGATTTCTACTGACAACCTTCAGCTATTCAAAACAGATGCAGTGTCCTAATTTCACCATAACCTGCACAAAGGCTCATGAACAAAAGCCGCAAAACACAGACTTTGTATTCCTTCATGACCTTTGTGGTAAATGGATTTAAGACTCCACCGGAACAGAAGCCTTCCGACGCTTCCAGCGTTCTCCGCGTAAAATGGAATTGATGGAACTCTAATGACGAGGAGAAAGTGATGGAACGCAAGGCCAGTGCAGTTTGGAAAGGTGGACTAAAAGATGGCAAGGGATCGATTTCGGCGCCCGGCGGAGTGCTGAACAACACGCAATATTCATTTACTTCACGCTTCGAGAACGGCCCGGGAACAAATCCGGAAGAACTGATTGCCGCGGCTCACGCAGCCTGCTTTTCAATGGCGCTTTCGGCACAACTCGGGGGCGCGAATTTGACGCCCGAGAGCATCAACACCAATGTCACACTGACTATGGAAAAGCTGGATTCCGGCTGGACGATCACGGCGAGCCACATCGATGTAGTGGGAAAAGTTCCGGGGGCCGACGCAGCCACCTTTCAGAAATATGCGGAAGCCGCGGAGAAAGGTTGTCCGGTATCGAAGGTTCTCAACGCGAAGATTTCGATGAGCGCGAAGCTGGGCTAATCTCTGTCTGACCTACCTGCTCGCTGCGGCTATGCGACTGCCGTTTGACAGGCTTAGACGCGGCTGTAAAATAGAAATGACTTCCTGACTCGGCGGCCTCGAGGCCGCCGCTGCTTTGCGGTTCAAACATTGCCATCGTGGCGGAATTGGCAGACGCGCATGGTTCAGGTCCATGTACCGGCAACGGTGTGGGGGTTCGAGTCCCTTCGATGGCACCAATTAGTTTCCCTTCCTTCGGTCCGGTTGTGAAGTAAACTCGTCACATGAAAATTCGGTTTCGCAGGAGTTCAAGAGTTCTTTTTCTGCTTGTATCAGTTTTTGGATTGTCGGCAATTTCTTTTGCCCAGAAACTTGCCATCACCTTCGACGACCTGCCGTCGAACGGCTCCCTGCCGCCGGGAGTCACGCAAGCGCAGACCACAAAAGATGTTCTGGCCATCCTAAAGAAGCGGCATCTCCCTCCCGTGTACGGATTGATCAACGCCCATAAGCTCGAGGGAAATCCAGACGGCGCCGAAGCGCTCAAGTTATGGGCGGCCAAAGAGCCGGTCGGAAATCATACCTACGCCCATATGGATATTGAGCAAAACACTGCGGAGGCGTTTGAGCGTGAGATCGCCGAAGACGAACCTGCGCTGGAGTTGCTCGACGCCACCAATAACTGGCATTGGTTTCGATATCCATATCTTCATGAGGGCGACACAGTTGAAAAGCGGCGCGCCATCAGGTCTTACTTGAAAACTCACGGGTACAGAATTGCGCAGGTGACGCTCGATTGGGAAGACTACTTGTGGAATACGGCCTACGCACGCTGCGCCGCGAAGAATGACCAGACTTCCATCGCCTGGCTGCGTTCAAGCTATCTGAGCACTGCTTCCGAATTTCTTGACCTTGGGCGCGAACAGTCGAAGCTGATTTTCGGCCGCGACATTAATTATGTATTGCTCATGCACCTGGGGGCTTTCAGCAGCGCAATCCTTCCCGATGCGCTCGATCTGCTCCACAAAAAAGGTTTCCAGCTGGTTACGCTTCCAGAAGCTGAAACCGACCCAGCCTACGATACCGATCCTGACATCGGACTGCACGACGCCGGCACCTTGCTTGATCAGATGATGCAGGTCAAACAAATCAAATACCCTCCCCACTCCGAGAAGCCTTACAAGCAAATTGAGGCGGTCTGCCAGTAGGACGCTACCTGCCTGCCCCGCACCCCTTCCCGTATAATTCAGGCACTCGCCATGCCTGTCTCTCTTGACAATATTTTGCGCGCCACGCGGGAGAAAGTGGCCGCGGCAAAGCGTACGGCCGATCTACGCGATTTAGAGCGCAGGGCTGAAAAGCACATTCCGCGGGGATTTCGGCGGGCTCTTCAAGAAAAAAGTAATGCTGGAATTGCGATCATTGCAGAGTTGAAAAAGGCATCGCCCTCCATGGGATTGATTCGGCCGAATTTCTCCCCGGCGGAATTGGCAAAGCAGTTGGAATCAGCCGGCGCTGCAGCGCTTTCCGTGCTCACCGACGAAGAGTTCTTTCAGGGATCACTCGATAACCTGAGTAATGCTTCAGCGGTTGTGAAGCTGCCATGCCTGCGCAAGGATTTTATTATTGATGACCTTCAGATTCTCGAGGCCAAGGCGAACTCAGCAGATGCGGTCCTGCTGATCGTGGCAGCGCTTACGCAGGGTGAACTCATATCCCTGGCTAGGGCTGCTCGCTCGCTTGAATTAGACGTTTTGTGCGAAGTGCATGATGAGAACGAATTGCGACGTGCTCTGGACGCAGGATGCGATCTGATCGGCGTAAATACGCGCGATCTGCGCACTTTCGAAGTGGATCCGCAGACGACATTTCGCTTGGCCGAACTGCTCCCTGAAAATGTTACGCGGGTCGCGGAAAGTGGAATTCGCTCGGCGGAAGATATTTCGCGCCTACGGGCGGCGGGATATCAGGCCTTCCTGATCGGAGAATCGCTGATGCGCGCACAGAATCCCGGAGGTGCGCTACGCGGTCTGCTGGCCAGCAGGGTGACTGTCTGAATGACGTGGATCAAGATTTGCGGCATGACGAACCTCGAGGACGCTCTCGTCGCTGTTGAAGCCGGTGCCGACGCAGTCGGGTTTGTCTTTTATGAGAAGAGTCCGCGGAATATTACGGTTGAGATCGCGCGCGAGATTGTGGAAGAGCTGCCGGAGAACGTGGAGAAGATCGGGGTGTTCGTAAATGGGAGTGAACTTGATCCGCTCGATGTTCTTTTGAAGGCCGGACTGACTGGAACGCAGACCTATTTTTCGACAGAGAATAGTGGAGGAGGGCGCGGGGGCGCGAAGAGAATCGGCACATCCCTCCTTCCAAAGCGGGCCAGATTTCTGATGGCGTTGCCCATGAATTTGCTCGGCCACGACCAAGAACAGATTCGGGCGTCGGCAGCGAGTTTCGCTGGGTGGGGGAAGGATCTGCCTGGGGGCGTTGCGATGCCGGAGGGAGTTCTGGACACTTGGGTGTTAGATTCGGGCGATTTGCGTCAGCCGGGCGGCACAGGAAAAACATTTGATTGGAAAAAGGCTTTGCCCACCGCCGAAGGGATGCGCGAGGGCGGAGTAAAGTTTGTTGTGGCCGGCGGGCTGACACCAGAGAATGTGCCAGAGGCAATGGGGATCTTGAAGCCCTGGGGCGTGGATGTAGTCTCCGGAGTAGAGGCGCGTCCGGGGAAAAAAGATCCGGAGAAAGTGCGGGCATTTGTGAAAGCAGTTCGAGAAATAGATCGGAAAACGAGTTAAGTATGGCCACGGCTCCGAGAACGAAAGTCAAAGCCTCTACGCTGGCCTCGCAGAAGAACGGCGAGACGACGAGGTGGCACTCTCGCGTTCCTTCGCGCAAGGAACCGGGCCGGTTCGGTGTTTACGGCGGCCGCTATGTGCCCGAGACTCTGATGGCCGCGCTGGAAGAACTGGAACGCGTGTATGAAAAAGCGACGCGCGACAAGCAATTCCATGCGCAGCTCAACGACTTGCTGCGCACTTATGCTGGGCGTCCGACCGCGCTTACTTTTGCCCGTCGCCTCACCCAAAAACTCGGCGGCGCAAAAATCTATTTGAAGCGCGAAGACTTGCTGCACACCGGCGCGCACAAGATTAATAATTGTTTGGGACAGGCTCTGCTAGTCGAGCGCATGGGCAAGCGCCGCGTAATTGCCGAAACCGGAGCCGGTCAGCATGGAGTCGCAACTGCCACAGTTTGCGCTCTATTCGGCTTCGAATGCGTGGTCTACATGGGAACCGAAGACATGCGACGCCAGGAGCTGAACGTATTTCGCATGCGCCTGCTTGGCGCCGAGGTGCGAGGCGTCGACTCCGGTTCGCGTACGCTGAAAGACGCGATCAACGAGGCTATGCGCGATTGGGTGACGAACGTTCGCACCACTCATTATTTATTGGGCAGCGTTCTGGGAGCGCATCCTTATCCCACCATGGTAAGGGATTTTCATCGCGTGATCGGCCGTGAAGCGCGAGCACAAATTCTGAAAGCCCAAGGGAAACTGCCCACGGCGGTGATCGCCTGCGTTGGCGGTGGATCGAATGCAATCGGAATTTTTTACGAGTTCATCAAGGACAAGAACGTTCGCTTGATTGGAGTCGAAGCCGGTGGCCGGGGTGAGTCACTCGGCGATCATGCAGCACGCTTTCGCGGAGGATCGCCTGGAGTTTTGCAGGGAACATATTCTTACGTGCTGCAGGATTCAGTGGGGCAGATTGCCAACACGCATTCGGTTTCCGCCGGCCTCGATTATCCTTCGATCGGGCCGGAACACGCCAGCCTGAGGGATTCGCAGCGCGCCGAATACGTTCCGGCATCCGATTCTGAAGCGCTGGAAGCGACCACCTTTTTGGCTCGCACCGAAGGAATCATTCCCGCGCTTGAGTCAGCCCATGCCGTAGCCGAAGTGATAAAACGCGCGCCCAGGATGAAACAATCGGATCTCGTCCTCGTGAACATTTCCGGTCGGGGAGACAAGGACATCGGAATTATGCGGGAGAACCTCAAATTAGATTGATTAGGATTTTTGATTGAAAACAACTGGCGCGCAAATGCAGCAAGAATTTTCTAAAGCAAAGAATCAATAAATCAAGAATCGCCAACTCAGCAACTGATAATTTTCCTCAAATGCCATTAGTCTTTTACAAAAAGCCGGCGCTGGTGGTCTACATAACTTGCGGCGATCCCGATCTTGCCACCACGCGCGAGATCATTCTCGCCGCCATTGATGCCGGCGCGGACGTAATCGAGTTGGGAGTGCCGTTCAGCGATCCTGTCGCCGATGGCCCGGTCATTCAGCGGGCCAGCGAGCGTGCCCTGCAGCATGGGACCTGCTTGTCACAAGTTTTGACGCTTGCGGCCGAGATTCGGCAGCACTCGCAGTCGGCAGGATTGATTGTGTTTTCCTACTTGAATCCGATTTTGCGGCTGGGCGTGGAAAAGTTTTGTAAGGTGGCGCGTCATGCCGGAGTCGACGGCGTTCTGCTGACTGACTTGCCAGTGGAAGAGGCGGGTGATTATTTGCGAGCAATGCAAGCCGAGGATCTCGCTCCGATTTTTCTCGCTGCGCCCACCAGCCCGGATGTTAGGTTGAAACGCATCGCGGAGGCGTCGCGGGGATTCGTATATGCTGTTTCCCGTACGGGAGTTACTGGTGCGCGTCAGGAGTTGGCCGAAGACGCAAGGAAGTTAGTGCGCCGTCTCCGCCGCCTGACAAAATTACCGATCGCGGTAGGATTTGGGATTTCCACGGCGGAGCAATTTGCCGAGGTAGGCGAGTTTGCCGATGCCGTGGTCGTGGGCAGCGCCATTGTTGAAACGATTGGGCGAAATCGCGGGGCCGAAGCAGAAGCTGTTGCTCAATTCGTCCGGAAGCTCTGTGCGCAGCAATTGCAAAAGGCGTAAATGGACATTGCAGATTGGCGAAAGAAAATCGACGAGCTTGATCAGCGCTTAGTTGAACTGTTGAGCGAACGGGCGCGAGCCGCAGTCGAAATTGGGCGACTGAAGCGCCATACCAGCCTGCCAATTTATGAGCCGGAGCGCGAACGGATCGTCTTTGAAAATGTGCAGCGCCTCAACCAAGGTCCACTCCCCGGAAAAGATCTGGTGCGAATTTTTGAACGCATCATGGACGTCATGCGCAATGTTCAGAGAGAGGAAATTGTTGCCAAATCGGAAAATGTCGAAGGCGAAACAGAACTGGATTCGGAAGTTAACGACTAGAAGTTAAGGATTAAATAGGTTTTGGACGAGGGTTTTTGGACGCTCCGCTCTAGCCATCAATTGATGCTAAAGCGGATAGCTGAACGGTCGAAACCCGAAAGCTTTTTATGATTGTGGCCATGCAAGAAGTAGCCGACGAGAACCAGATTCAACAGGTGATCGATCACCTGGTGAAGATGGGGTTTGAAGTCCATCGCTCCACCGGCGCGCGGCAAACCGTGCTGGGCGCGGTCGGAGCCAATATCGATTTCGACATCCGCAACCTCGAGTTGCTGCCCGGCGTACAGGAAGTTCATCGCATCAGTTCGCCGTACAAGCTCGCGGGCAAAGGCTTCCGCCCCGAAGGAACCATTGTGAAGCTCGCGAATGGCATCAGCATCGGCGGAAACGAAATTGTAGTGATGGCAGGGCCGTGTTCCGTCGAAACGCGCGAGCAGCTTTTTGCCACTGCCCAGGCGGTTTCGAAATCGGGAGCGAAAGTGCTGCGCGGCGGGGCCTTTAAGCCACGCAGTTCTCCTTATTCTTTTCAAGGGCATGGCGAAGACGCGCTCAAGCTGCTGCGCGAGGCAGGAGAGCAATTCAAACTGCTGGTGATCAGCGAGGTCATGGAAATCTCGCAAATTCCCATGATGCTTCCCTACGTCGACATCCTGCAGGTCGGCGCTCGCAATATGCAGAACTTCAACCTGCTGCGCGAGCTAGGCAAGCTGCGCAAACCGGTATTGCTGAAGCGTGGCATCGCAGCAACACTCGAAGAGTTGCTGCTTTCGGCGGAGTACATCCTGGCCGGCGGCAACTACGACCTGGTCCTTTGTGAGCGCGGCATTCGTACCTTCGAAACGTACACCCGCAATACCATGGATATTTCGGCGATTCCCATCATCCACAAACTTTCGCATCTGCCCATGACCGCCGATCCCTCGCACGGCACGGGGCGCCGCGACAAGGTCGCGCCCATGGCCCGCGCCTCAGTTGCAGCCGGCGCCGATGCGTTGCTCATCGAAGTGCATTGCGATCCCGATAAGGCGTGGTCCGATGGCGCACAGTCTCTGTTCCCTGAGCAGTTCGCAAAATTAATGGATGAGTTGCGAATGATCGCGCCCGCCGTGGGACGAAAGATCGCATAAATAAGCGCCGGAAGCGATCCGGAAGGCCGGGTTTTCCGCTTTCTTCGTGAACCTTAGTGCCCTTTGTGGTGAAATCAGGACACTACCCAGCTCTCCATGTCGATTCGCCAAATCACGATCATTGGTACCGGCCTGATCGGTGGCTCGTTCGCGCTGGCCCTCCGCAAAAAACGATTCGCCGGAACCATCGTTGGGTGCGATCGGCAATCCGCCCTCCAGCGCGCAAAGATGTGCGGCGCTATCGACCGCGGATTCACCGAACCAGCCGACGCGGTGCGCGGTAGTCAACTCGTGCTGCTCGCTACCCCCGTGCTCGCAATTGTCGATCTGATCGGACGCCTCGGGCCATCTCTCGCTCCAAACACCTTGCTCACGGATGTAGGCAGCACAAAGGCACAAATCGTGGAGCAGGCGACGGAAGTCTTTGGAAAAGATGCGGGCACGAGATTTCTGGCCGGGCATCCCATGGCCGGGAAGGAGCACAGCGGCGTAGATTTTGCCGATCCCGATTTGTTCCAGAATGCAGTTTGGTTCTTAACGCCGCTTCCCGGCCAGAATCTTGATCAGAACATCAATCAGGGAATCTTTTCGGAATTTGCCGGATGGATCGATCAGATCGGGGCGCGCATAGCCGTGCTTCCAGCTGAAGATCACGATCGCTTGTGTGCATGGATCAGCCACGTTCCGCAGATGATTTCCACCGCGCTGGCTGCTGCCCTCGTCGAGGAGTTTGGAGAAGAGGCGCCGCTGCTTCCCGCCGGTGGCCGCGCTCTGCGCGAGATGACGCGTATTTCCTCCAGCCCGTATTCGATGTGGCGCGATATCGCCATCAGCAACAAAGAGAACATTGAATCCGCGTTATCTCGTGTTGAGCAGCGGCTGGCGCACATTCGCGAGAACCTGAGTTCGCGCGCGCTAGCCGAGGAGTTCGAGAAAGCACATGCGCTAAAGAAAACTCCAACTCCCGAGAAGAAATTCTGATCGTTGAGCGAGTGCCAGCCCAACAACTTTCATTTACAATTCTCACGCCATGAATAAAGTCGTAGCCAACGCCGACGAGGCGATTCGCGATGTTGGCGATGGATCCGTGATCATGCTCGGCGGCTTTGGATTGTGCGGCATCCCAGAAAACCTGATTCGAGCGCTCGTGCGCAAAGGATCGAAAAATCTCACGACGATCAGCAACAACGCTGGCGTTGACGGCTTCGGCGTAGGGTTGTTGCTCGCTGCCGGCCAGATCCGGCGGCACATCGGAACTTACGTGGGCGAAAATAAGTTGCTGGAGTCGATGGTGCTCTCGGGAAAAGTCGACCTCGATCTGGTTCCGCAGGGCACATTCTCCGAGCGCATTCGAGCCGGCGGCGCCGGCATTCCTGCGTTCTTCACCCCGACAGGCGTTGGCACCATCGTTGCCGAGGGCAAAGACACGCGCGAATTCGATGGCCGCCCGTATGTAATGGAACGCGCGCTGAAAGCCGATTTCGCCTTCATCAAAGCTTGGAAGGGCGACCGCATGGGTAACCTTGTCTATCACAAAACAGCGCGGAACTTTAATCCGATCATGGCGACGGCGGCAAAGGTCACGATTGCCGAGGTCGAACACCTCGTCGGTGCAGGAGAACTGGACGGAGACTCGATTCACACTCCGTCGGTTTACGTAAAGCGAATCTTTCAGGGAGAGTTGTACGAGCGCCGGATCGAAAAGCGGACGGTCAGAAAAATCGCTGGCTGATATCGAGGCGAGACACTGAAAATGGAAAAACTCGGCAAGGACATTGAAAAGCGCGAGCGGATCGTGAATCGCATCGCCCGCGAATTGCGCGATGGATTTTATGTGAACCTCGGAATCGGCATGCCCACGCTGGTCGCCAATCACGTTCCAGCGGGCATGGAAGTCATTCTGCAATCGGAGAACGGAATGCTGGGAATTGGGCCGTATCCTCAGGAGGGCACAGAAGACTCTGACTTGATCAATGCCGGCAAAGAAACTGTTAGCGAGATGCCGGGCACATCGTATTTTTCCAGCGCCGATTCATTCGCCATGATTCGCGGCGCTCACATCGATTTGAGTGTGCTCGGCGCCATGGAAGTGGATGAACAAGGCAATCTCGCGAACTGGATGATCCCTGGAAAAATGGTGAAAGGCATGGGCGGCGCAATGGATTTAGTGGCAGGTGCGCGGCGCGTGGTCGTCGCCATGGAGCACACGACCCGCGAAGGTGCGCCGAAAATCCTGAAAAAATGCACACTGCCCCTCACTGGAGTAGGAGTCGTCGACACGATCGTCACCGAGATGGCCTACATCCGCGTGACGAAGGCTGGACTCGTGCTCGAAGAAGTTGCTCCCGGACTCACGGCGGACGATGTGCAGCGTGCGACAGAAGCGAAATTGATCGTGAGCCAGAGTTTAAAGTCGATGGTGAGTTGAGTTGCGCAACGAGACCTTTTTAGATCCTGAACGGCGCCGCCAACAACCGGAACGGCAACGTGATCGCCAAATATACGACTTCCAGCACTCCATGTACCGCCACGCCGACGATTCGAAACGGCAGTAGCAATAACCACACCAGCGGATAAGCCACGAGCGCGACCACCGCCAGCGGCCAGCAGAGCACAAACAGAATGCACCAGACCAGGAAAGCGAACATGGCGAAACCTCTCTCTTAAAGATACGGCGGCGACAGCCGGAAGGTTCCGCTTCGAGAATTGCATCGCCGATACACAGATGCACAAGTTATACCTACTCCTCGGCCCACGCTCGCTTCTACCAGCTCCGCTTAGACAATGACAGCATTCAGGAAACGGCACTTATTCATAACGCAACGCTTCCGCGGGCAGAGTCCTTGCCGCCGACCACGACGGATACAGTGTAGCGATAAAAGAAACTCCAATTGCTACTGCCGCCACCAAAAGCCCATCCATCGGCCGCGGCGCAAACGGAACATAATCGATGGAATACACCTCCGGCGAAAGAGAAATGATGTGGTAGTGTCCGCCGGCATAAGAAATCGCATAACCTAGCAGCAAGCCGATGGCGGTTCCGATCACACCAATCAGAACCCCCTGTGCCATAAAGATATTTCTCACTTGCCCCTTGCGCGTGCCCATCGACATGAGCACCGCAATGTCCCTGGTTTTTTCCATCACCATCATGATCAGAGAAATCAGAATGTTCAACGCTGCCACGAACACGATCAGACCAATGGTGATGAACGTGACCAACCGCTCCAGCCGCAACGCGTGAAACAGAGCCCTGTTTTGCTCCATCCAGTTCGTGGTCATGAAGCCTTTTCCAGCTGCATCCTCAATCTCGCGAGAGACCTGCTCCGCTTTGTA
Organism: uncultured Acidobacteriaceae bacterium; assembly: GCA_963784095.1. Lineage (GTDB taxonomy): Bacteria > Acidobacteriota > Terriglobia > Terriglobales > Acidobacteriaceae > Sulfotelmatobacter. The sequence continues at coordinate 999,311 of CAWAQC010000005.1, read as the reverse complement.
GATATCGTCGATTTTAAATTCGATTACCGATATCAGATCACTCAGGCCGAACAGCCTTTGCGCGTCCGACAATCGCGTGAAGGCCCAGGACTCATCGTAGTCGTAGAAGCCCGAGTCGAAAATTCCCACCACGTGAAAGCGGCTGTATTTCGGGACCATGCCAAAGGGTGTCAACTCTCCCTGCGGGCTGGTGACCAGCACGACCGAGCCGACGGTCGCTCCCAGATCGTCAGCCATATCTTTGCCGATGATGATCGGCGGCATGGCCGCAACCCGCGCCTCGACCCCGGCAAGGTCATCGGGAGATTCAGCTATTTGAGACCCTGCAGACGTGGAATTCTGCGCCGCAGCTTGCGTTTCCTTCTCGGCCAATTGCGCAGGTTCGTCGAGGGAAGCTGACGATCCTTCTTTGATCGTACTGAGTAAGTCGCCGATCCTGCGCTCGTCTCGCGGAATGATTCCTTTGAGTACGGCGCCGCGCGCCCGCGGACCACGAGAAATCAATACCTGCTCGAAGATTGCCGGCGCTGCAGCTTTGACATGCGGTTCTTTAGACAACCCCGCAACCAGTGCGGGCCAGTTCTTAATTCCATCGTCGACTACCCGCAGCAGGCTAATGTTTGATGTAGATCCGATCAGGCGGTCCTGCAGATCTTGACGAAAACCGTTATTGATCGCGAGAGCAACAATGAGCGAAGCGACGCCCGCAGCAACGCCGGCAATTGAGATGCCGGTAATAATCCCAATGAAAGCCTGCCGCCTTTTCGCCCGAAGATAGCGGGTTGCTATAAAAAGTTCGAACTTCAATGGAAGGTCCCCTGCTGCGCTCGTGGTCTCGGCGTGTGGCTCCGACAACGCGCCCGCGCACCAACTCTACACTGCTCGGCTCGCAGATAACGAGTGGCTATGAACAGTTCAAATCGCATCAAGAGTGTCTCGCTGGCAGGTGTTCGGCCAAATCGAATTATAACCAGCGAATCTTCGCGCGTCTCGAAGCCAGCCGCGGTTTCGCTGCCTGCCGCATTCGAAATCAATAGGTAACCTCCGGATTTCGTATCTACTTTTACAAAAAACCTTACAACCACCCGCGTGCGACCCTCATCAGAAGCAGGCACGGTAGGTACGCTGTGGGCAAGAATGCGGTAGTTTAGCTTGCCACGGAGACCGCACGTTCGCCATGTTCGTCGCTGCAAATTGTAGGTCCTCATTCGCAAGGCTGTAAGAAGTACAAAGTCGTCGTTCAAATCCGTAAAAGCTGTTCACAACTTGAACTGGCCGGAGGCAAAATGAGCGAAGTTTGCCGAACAGTTGAGGTTACTCGCAGCGTGGTTGCGGCCCAGGCCCGCGCACCGATCACCAGCCCTCCCGCATCTCAAGTCGTAGCCCAGTCAATGGCTTTCGAAGAGGGATTGCTACCTTCATTTTTTGTGGTGGGGCCACCGCGAACCGGGAGCAGTTGGCTGCACGAAGTCTTGCGCCCGCACACGCTGCTGCCCAGTCCGTCTAAGGAGACGAGATTTTTCGATACTCATTTTCATCGCGGAGTGAAGTGGTATTTGGCGCACTATGAAAAGGTGCCTGGGGAACGGCGCATCGGAGAGGTGGCGCCGACTTATTTTGCCTCGGCCTCGGCTCGGGAACGGCTCGCACTCACCGTTCCTCAGGCCAAGATCGTTTGTGTTTTCCGGAATCCGGTGGATCGAATCGTGTCTCTTTATCGCGTGAAGCGCGCCTATGGCTGGATTCCATGGAGCTTTGCCGAGGCGATCAGGCGCGATCCCGAACTGACGGAGTCGGGGCGATACGCGAGCACTCTCAAGCTCTGGCGCCGGTCGTTTGGCGCTGAAAATGTGATGGCTGCCATCTACGACGATCTTCAGAAAGATCCCCAGGCTTTTGTCGATACCATCGTTGATTTTATCGGAGTTCGACGGTTTCCTCTTGCGGATTGGCAATATGGATTCGTTCATGATTCTGACCGCATGACTCAACCGCGCAGCTATAGCCGCACGCGCACCGCCACGCTCGTGGCGAATTGGTTTAAGGCACGGCGAATGGACCGGGCGGTCAACGCCTTTAAACGTTCACGCTTCCGCCACCTGGTGCTGGGCGGCGGAGCGCCTTTTCCAAAATTGCCGGAAGAGCTGTTGACGCAACTTCAAAGGGATTTTCAGAGCGAGGTTGAGGAACTGGAAGATATGCTCCATCGCGACCTGCCAACGTGGAAATTTCGCAGAGCTGCGTAGACCGAAAAGCTATTTCCCCCGAATCACCGTCTTGGCGGCGTCCATATTGTCATACCGGTCATACGCTCGCACCACAACCACGTGCTCCGTCGCGGTCAAATCATCTTTTGCCGATTCCGCAGGCACCTTGAAGTCGTAATTCTCCGTCCTGGAGTCCGAGATCTGACCGACCGGATCTACGTACTTCCAGTCGCCGGCGTCCACAGAATACTCGGCGCGCTTGATCGGCGAAAAGCTATCGACGGCGCGAAACGCAATGTGGATCTGTCCACCCTCGACAGAGGCCGCCAGCCCTTCGATGCGCGGCGGGGTCGTGTCCACTTCAAAGCGTCGGCTTTCACGCGACGCCGTCAATGCCTCGCCCGGCGAGTGCGAAGGCGCGTCGGAGGCGACCACCTTAACCGTATAGCCGCCGTCGGGAAGCAAACTGGCGTCAAACGAATAAGCTTTGTCGGAGATGTTGTCTTTCAACAGCAGCCAGCGGCTTTCGCCATCTCCGCGGTAATAGATCGAGTAAACCAGTTGATCGTCATTGTCATCGTGCGCGCTCCATTTCACCCCGATCGAGTCGCGGTCGTGCGAGCTTGGCGTCGGAATGTCAAAGTGCGCCCCCGTCCCTCCCCCTAAATCTCCAAGAGTGCCGTTGGCTTTCGGCAGAGGCTGGTATTTCACCCCGACCTGGACCGTAACATCTTCGATTTCAGGAGCAGTATTCTTTGGCAAGTAGTTCAGAGCCACACTGTCGACGCGGGGCGCAGAGTTCGCCGAATGCAGCACCGCCTTCCACTGCGCATAGCGCGCCGGCGGAATCCCGGTTTCGGAATCCGTCGCAAGATCGACCTTCTTCCATGCACTCCAGTTGCGGTCCGGGTTGTCGACATTGCCGCTGCGTGCATAGAGGTCGATTTTCCCGGCGCCTCGAAATTCTGCGCGACCCCAGCGCGAAAAGATCTTCGCATCGAACACATCGCTTTCATAGGTGCCTTCGGCCTCTGGGCCGGGACCGAGCACGAACACTTTTCCGAGATTGCTGGTTGCGGCATAAAGACCGCCTCCGGGAGCTTTAGCAAAAGCCGTCACTTGCGACGCCGGAGCCTTCAGCAGGTCTGAAAAATCGTCCAGCCCATTAATGGCGAAGATGTGACCCCGGTTGCCCGTGCCCGCGAGCAACCTCCCGTGCGAATCAAACGCGAGTGCATACACAATGTCGTCGTGCGAAGACCAGAGCCGCGTAGGAGAACCATCCGGTGCCAGGCGGTAAACGTCGGACCCATTGGCCGCCGATCCTCCAGGAAATGGAAATGAGCCCGTATTCACAGGTGTGCTCGGCACAGGCGTGATCGTCATCCCTGGAACCTGCGCCGCTGCGTTCGCCGGCGCTGGGCTGGATGAAAAGCTCAGAAACCCTATCGAGCCGGAAGAATTCGCTCCGCCTCCGCTCTTTTTTTCCCCAACCCCAGCGGCATAGATGTTCCCCGCCGGGTCGAGCGCCAGGGCCGTGATTTCTTTCTTAGGCGCGCTGTAGAGCACAAAACCTTCGCCCGCTGGCGAAATGCGGTAGACCAGGCCGCTGCCATCGGAGCCGGCAATCAGGTTGTTATTGGCATCGACCGCCAGTACGCGGATGTGAGTTTCATCGCTCTTGAAGAACACAGAGTGTTCGCCGCTCGGGGTAACACGATAGATTTCCCCGTGATCGCCAGTGGCAACGTAAAGGTTCCCGGACTTATCCAAAGCCATATCCCAAATGTACTTCGTGCCGGGTTCGAAATAAGTAGATGAACTCCAACTAGGATCCAAAGCCGCCTTTGGAGCATCTTTAGCATCTTTAGCATCTTTATCGCCTACGGTTTTGCGCGGCGAATCGCCTGAGGCGCGACTTCCATTCTGTTGCAGTTTGTAAACTTTACCGTCCGGCGCTGTCGCCGCATAGATCACCCCGTCCCGGCCGGTTCGCAGCGCTTGCACTTGTAGTTCTTTGGGCTCAAAAATAATTGTCGATTTTCCCTCTGGCGTGATTCGATAGACCCGCGCAGGTGCACCGGCAGCCACATAGACATTCCCCGCATCGTCGGCCGCAATCGCCCAAATGTAAGTTGAAGGCGTGGCGTAAAGAGTCTTAAACGTGGGCGCCATTTCCAGGCCGCCCGTGCTGCACACCGCTACTCCGGTCGCGGTTCCTTTGATCAGGTCGTCAAATTTCGACTGCTCCCATATTCGCGTGCCCTCAGCGAAGGCAGTCGATACTGTTCCGAACCGACCCAAACCTGTAAGAAGGAGACCGGCAGCAAAAAACAAAAAAAGCTTTCGCGCACTCTGCAATTTCATACCTCGAAGCATTAATTGTCGGGATTGCCTTTAAGGTTATCACGGTTGAATGGCTGCGAAGAAAGCGGTGAACCATGGCCTTTGTGTTCCTTAGTGGCCTTCGTGGTGAATAGATTTAGAACACTGTCTGCACGGCTCTCACAGAATACGAATCCGCGTGGTATCGTAAGATTTCATGTCATCGTCGCGCCAGGCTCTACTTGGTCTGCTCGCCCACAAGTCATTCAAGCTGGGAGAGTTCAAGCTTTCCTCGGGTGGCAGAAGCGATTACTACATCGACTGCCGCACCACCACGCTCGATGCCAAAGGCGCGCGCCTCACCGGCGAAGTGTTTGCTGAAGAAATCCGCCAGCGCGGATGGAAGGCAAAAGCCATCGGAGGACTCACCCTGGGTGCCGATCCCATCGTGGCAGCCGTTTCGGTGGTTACGGGAGAATTGAACGGATTTCTGGTGCGCAAGGCCGAAAAGCAGCACGGCACCGGGCAGCGGATCGAAGGTTTCCACGAAAAAGGCGCCTCTGTGGTGATTGTCGATGACGTCTGCACGACAGGTGCCTCTACCACTCAAGCAATCGAAGCTGCGCGCGAGTTCGGCTTCAAAGTGGTGGGCGCGATGTGCCTGGTCGAGCGCGAAGAGGCCAAGGGTCGGCCAACCGTCGAGAAAGCTTCCGCGCCGGCGCCCTTCATTTCAATTTTCACCGCCAGCGAGGTTCGTGCCGAGCACATCCTTCAGACGGATGATACCCAGCCGGTAATCTTTGCGGTTGCCGCGACTTGCGAAATCTGCGGTAACCCAGCTGTGACCAATATCCCGCGCAATCGCTGCGCGGCGCACAGAATTTGATTTCTTGCTAACGACCAACGACGAATGACCAACGGCCGACTTCATGATTCAAACTCTCGAATGGACTAACGAGGGCGTACGCTTCATCGACCAGACGAAGCTGCCGACAGAAGAAATTTACGTGACCTGCAAGACCTATGAGCAGGTTGCCGACGCCATCCGGACGATGATCGTTCGCGGAGCCCCCGCCATTGGCGTCGCCGCAGCCATGGGAATTGCGCTCGGAATCACAGATTCAAAAGCCGAAAACCCAGCGGAACTCAAGCAGGACCTCGACCGCATTTGTGACATCATCGGCAAGACCCGGCCCACTGCCGTGAACTTGTTCTGGGCCATCCGCCGCATGCAGGAGAAATTTGAGCGCCTGCGCATTCGTCCTCTTGAACAGATCAAGTACGAACTGGTCGAGGAAGCGAAGCGCATGCACGCCGAAGACATCGCCGCCAATAAGGCCATGGGTCGCCACGGAGCGACGCTGATGCCCAGCGAAGGTGGTGTACTCACGCACTGCAATGCAGGCGCGCTCGCAACGGCCGGTTACGGCACAGCCCTGGGCGTGATCCGCGCAGCCGTGGAGAAAGGCAAGAAGATTCACGTCTACGCCGATGAAACCCGTCCATTTTTACAGGGCGCGCGTCTTACGGCCTGGGAATTGATGAAAGATGGCATCCCGACAACCGTCATCTCCGACAACATGGCTGGAGCCATGATGAGTCAGGGCAAAATTGGCGCAATCGTGGTCGGCGCAGATCGCATCGCCGCCAACGGCGATGTTGCCAATAAGATCGGCACCTATACGGTCGCAGTCCTCGCGAAAGAAAATGGCATTCCCTTCTATGTAGCTGCCCCGATTTCAACCGTCGATCTGGCTTGTCCTGACGGCAGCAGGATCCCAATCGAGCAGCGAAATGCAAGGGAAGTCACCCACATTGCCGGAAAACAGATGGTTCCGGATGGCGTTTCCATCGAAAACCCCGCCTTCGATATCACCCCCGCAAAGTACGTTTCAGCGATCGTTACCGAGCGCGGAATCGCGCGCGCCCCCTACGAAGCGTCGCTTCGAAACTTGGCCGCAGTCGAAGCTGACGTCCAAGTCTAGGTTATTTTCGCAGGGTTCGCCCCGAAATCCGGGCATTTCCCCACGGAAAACTTCTCTTCCGCAATTCTGCATCTAAGCAGTGATGCAGATCACCGCGACAGGTCTGGCCTTCGCGTTAAAGTTTGCGAATGGACTCATATTTTTGGCGACGAGGCTCAGGTTGACCGATCGAGCCCGTGGTTCTAGCGTGCCATATGACGTTTTTGCGTAATGTGAGAAGATGTCGCCTCTACATGTTTTGGCCTCCGTCCACTAAGGGCGGAGCAGGATGGACCCTCCCGGAGGGCGCTTGCATCTAAAAGAAAGAGAAGAAGTAGCGAATGAATCGGAAACGTTGCTTCGGATCGAGGGGTTGAAAAAGGTTTTCCGGTCCGGCGAATCGGACCTAGTGCTCTTTGAGAATTTATCGTTTGAGGTGAAACGCGGAGAGATGCTCGCGATTGTGGGCGAATCCGGTGCGGGAAAGAGCACGTTGCTGCACATCCTGGGCGCTCTTGATCACGCTTCCGCCGGTAACGTATACTGCGCCCAATTGAAGCTGAATTCGTTATCGGCAGACGAAGCGGCAAGGTTTCGCAATCGCGATGCCGGGTTTGTGTGGCAGTTCCACTATCTGCTCCCCGAGTTTACGGCCGCTGAAAACGTAGCCATGCCGTTGCTCCAACGGGGCCAAAGCTGGTCAGATGTAGCATCTGAAGCTCTCTCCTGGCTGGGTGAAGTGGGACTGGAAGATCGCGCCCACCACCGCTCAGGAGAGCTTTCCGGCGGAGAACAGCAGAGAGTCGCCTTGGCGCGGGCTCTGATCATCGCCCCGCAGTTGCTCCTCGCGGATGAGCCCACCGGCGACTTGGATGGCCGAACCGCGGAAGCCGTATTCGAGCTTATCGCCCGGCTGCATCGTGAGCACCAACTCACCTCAATCATCGCAACGCATAATCTTGCGTTCGCGCGCCGTTGTAACCGGGTCCTGCGGCTGGAGCGGGGCCACGCGGAAGAAATCAGCCCGGAAATGTTGCCTGCGTGATCTGAATGAGTTAGAAGAGCAATAGGCAATTGAAAGGCAGAGTGCAAGAGATGGTTCGATATCGACACTTGGGAGGAATTAAACAGGTTCCTTCAGTAACATAATAAAAACGTTTGAGTACTTGGGTTCGGTGCCCGTTTGAATGCATAATGGGCGAACGGGAGCTGGATTCCAAGTGACAATCAACGGGTCAGGATTTCGTTAGGGTTGACAAGGCCTAAGCGCCTTCTCAGTCCGAGCTTCAGGGGGAAGGGCATATGTTTGAACGTTATACGGAGAAAGCCAGGCGCGTCATCTTTTTCGCGCGCTATGAAGCAAGCCAGTTCGGGTCTCCTTACATCGAGACCGAGCACCTGCTGCTCGGGCTCCTGCGCGAAGATAAAGCCCTGACCAACCGTTTCCTCCGTTCGCACGCCTCGGTGGAATCCATCCGCAAACAGATTGAAGGGCACACCACGATTCGGGAAAAGGTCTCGACGTCGGTCGATCTCCCTTTGAGCAACGAATGCAAGCGTGTGCTGGCCTATGCCGCTGAAGAAGCCGAGCGGCTTTCCCATCGGCATATCGGAACCGAGCATCTTCTGCTTGGCTTGTTGCGCGAGGAAAAATGCTTTGCTGCCGAGATTCTGCACGAGCGTGGCCTGCGGCTTTCGACCATCCGCGAAGAGTTGGCGCGCACCACTCAGGAAAAAGCCCAGCCGCAGAGGCAGCGCGAATCTTCTCTGCTGAGTGAATTCTCACGAGATCTTACTCAAGCCGCAATGGATAGCCAGCTCGATCCCCTCGTCGGCCGCGACGGGGAACTCGAGCGTGTCGTCCAGATCCTCTGCCGCAGAACGAAGAACAATCCAGTTCTGATCGGTGAGCCGGGCGTAGGCAAGACGGCAATCGTAGAAGGCTTGGCGCAGCGTATCGCGGACGGCGAAGTTCCGTCATTCCTCGCCGACAAGCGAATCCTCGCCCTTGACCTTTCGTTAATTGTGGCCGGCACAAAATATCGCGGACAATTTGAAGAACGTCTGAAGACCATCATGAAAGAACTGATGGAGTCGCAGAACTCCATCATCTTCATTGATGAACTTCATACGCTGGTCGGAGCAGGATCGGCCGAGGGTTCGCTGGATGCCGCGAACATCCTGAAGCCCGCCTTATCTCGCGGAGAAATTCAGTGCATCGGTGCAACCACTCCTGGCGAATACCGTAAATCGATCGAAAAAGATCGTTCACTCGAGCGCCGCTTTCAGGCCGTAAAAGTTCCGCCACCAAACGAAGCGGATGCCGTCAAAGTGCTGTTCGGAATAAAAGACCGCTACGAGAAGTTCCATGCGGTCACATACACCGACGATGCCATCAACTTCGCGGTGTCGCACTCGAATCGCTATATCCCTGACCGCTTCCTGCCCGATAAGGCAATCGATCTCGTCGATGAAGCTGGCGCGCGCGTAAAGCTCCGCCAGACTTCGCAGCCGGAAGAAATCAGCGAAGTGCAGAAGCGCATCAAGTTCATCGTGCACCGCATGGAGAATGCCATCGCGAACCACGAGTTCGAGAAGGCGCGTTTCTACTCCGATGAAGAACGCAAAGAGCGCGAGAACCTGCGCGCTCTGCGCGAGAAATATCATCTCGATGAATCTTCTACTGGCGTTGTCGGCCGCGAGGATATCGAAGATGTGGTTTCGCGCTGGACCGGTGTTCCCATCACGTCGATCAAGGAAGAAGAAACCCAGAAGCTTCTTCGCATCGAAGAAGAGCTGCACAAGCGCATCATCTCGCAAGACAAATCGATCAGCGCTCTGGCGCGCGCCATTCGCCGTTCGCGCGCCGGCCTGAAAAGCCCGAATCGCCCGATCGGTTCGTTCCTGTTCCTCGGCCCAACCGGCGTCGGCAAGACAGAAGTTGCCCGTACTCTGGCGCATTTCATGTTCGGCACCGAAAAGGCCTTGGTTCGCTTTGACATGTCCGAGTTCATGGAAAAGCACTCGGTCTCGAAGTTGATCGGTTCGCCTCCGGGATACGTTGGCTACGAAGAGGGTGGTCAGCTCACTGAGCGCGTCAAGCGCGCGCCATATTCTGTCGTTCTGCTCGACGAAATCGAGAAGGCGCATCCGGACGTGTTCAACATCCTGCTGCAGGTTTTTGAAGACGGCCAGCTTACCGATGGTCTCGGCAACACGGTTGATTTCAAAAACACAATCTTGATCATGACTTCTAATATCGGCGCGCGTCACCTGCAGAAACGCGAGGGCTTCGGCTTCCAGTCGACCGCTGACGACATGGTGTCCAGCAAGGTCGAGGAGTTGGTGAAGGGCGAAGTAAAACGCACCTTCAATCCCGAATTCCTCAACCGCTTGGACGAGATCATTCTGTTCCAGGCTCTGAGCGAGTCCGACCTGATCCAGATTCTGGAGCTCATGGTCACGCAGCTCAACGCGAACCTGGCGCAGAAGTCGATCACCGTCACGGTTGCCGATGAAGCCAAGAAGTGGATCCTTAGCCAAACGGTGACAGATCGCTCCTACGGCGCGCGTCCGCTGCGCAGGGCCTTGCAGAAATACATCGAAGACCCGCTCTCGGAAGCGCTGATTCAGGGCACCATCACCACGCGTCCGGCATTCATCGAGGTCTTCCTCGAAGACAACAAGCTGTTCTATCGTCCGGTAGATGCGGAAAAGACCGAGGGCGTGTTGCTGTACGAGAACAGCTAGGCAGCTCTGAAGCTTCAGTCATCAGCCACCAGCGAAAGCTGGCGGCTTTTGTTTGTCCAGGAAATCCTGCTTACTCTATCGGGGCTTTGACCACGACGACTAGAGGGACTGCATGGAGCTGTTGTCTATACTTTGATAGCGATCTTCGGCTAATAGGAGTCAGTCGGTAGGTCTCCTCGCGGATATTCAATACAGCACCCGTGCCGTGCAATTCAGTCCCCGGAATGAGATAGAGCGCCTCAACCTCATACGACACACAATCGACGAACTTAACTATGTAAAGCCAAAAATCAGCCGGATATTTTTTCAAACATTCTATCTCGCTTCTGTAAAGCGGCACCCAATTGTAGGTATTCCAACTTTCCGTTGTTCCCTTTACTTCGATCATCCTATTGGCAGACTTCACATCGTGGCCGGAACGCGCCTTATCACGTCTAACATCCTGTGGGGTCATTCCGCGATCCTTTTCGAATTTCAGGACGAACTCGATTGCTTTGTCTTCTGTTTGTTGGTTCCTTTTTCCCAATCAACGTGTTCCTTTCTCAATGCTGCGGCGAACCCAGAGTTGGGCCTTGTGGCCCAGCCCGCTATGCTAGCCTTGGTCGGCCGCCCATCTTTCCATTGGCGCGCGCAGCCCTTTTTTTCGCGGGGCTTTTTGCCAAACCGCCATTGCGTCCGATCTTCGCCATCCATTGCCGAGTCCCATAGACGCCCCGCAGCAGAGCGGGCACGTAGAGGTCTGCATCGAGGTCCGGCCAGTGGAGGCCAGTACCACCGCCAACAATTTCTACATGAGCTACCTGCTTGCTGGTTCCCGACTCCAGTCCCTGCAACAGCTCGCGCGGGATCACGTGGCGGCGGCCATCGCTCAGTTTGAGGACGATCAGGTTCAGTCCCGGCCCTGGCTTATACTCCACTCCAGTTACTAGCAGCTCGTTTCGTAAGCGCCGGGCGCGCTCAATCGCGCGGTCGATCTCGGCGTTGGTGGAGGTGATCTTCCGCTGCCGAGTCCTTGCCCCCTCAACATCTTGTTTCATGGATGCTCTCCCACAACAAAGTAAGGTCCTCGAAATGTGCAGCCGCAGCCCGTAGAATCTTTCTGATATCCGAGCGTTTCGCGTTTGCCGGCCTAACGGCGTCCCCTCGTCTTGCCAAAGACACATTCCCGTCCGATCGAAGGTCGATGATCGATGATCGATTCACATTCGCCAGAGAATCCGTGGACCTGGCGAGGCGGATGATCGTTCGCGTAAACGATGAATCGCACTCCGCCAAGCCTTTTTAAAACCACGAATTCATTATAACCCAAGCGTCGCTTGGGTTATGCCTCTATTTATTTTCTTAGGTTTTCCAATCCCGAATTGATCTGTAGATTTATCCCTTGCCATATAGCCGATGGAGGCTAAGAAGTGATCTCCGCCCCGGGCTTTATTCGCGACTCGGCAGCCCTCTGGAGCATCGAAGAACTAGCCACCAAGGAGGCCAGAATGGAGCGCACGATCTCTGCAAAAGACCTGAAAGCCAAATTAGACAAAAAGCAAAACATTACGATAATCGAGACGCTCGCGCCTGAACGCTACCGCGAGTCGCATCTTCCCGGAGCCTTAAATATCCCGCCGGAACAGATTAAAGAACTGGCCCCTAAGTTATTGCCCGACAAGAAAGCTGAGATCGTTACCTACTGCGCCAACATACATTGACACGCCAGCGCATACGCTGCCCGTGAATTGGTGGCGCTGGGATATACAAACGTCGCGCACTACCCGGAAGGAAAACAGGGATGGATCGAGGCAGGGTTTCCGGTCGAGAAAGCTGCCTAGAGAGGCCCTAGCGTTATCGACACCCTCGCCGATTCTATCGCGGAAAATGGACCTGAGCATTGCCCGATCCGCCGACGCGTTATCGGTCTGCACCATCCCTCTTAATTTGCCTGGGTGAGCCTCTGCGTTCCGTCAATAAGCCTTTCAGCAAGTCTAATCCCCTCGCCCGCGTGGGTCACGATGTCAAGGGGTTGTCTCTACAGCGAACACCTTAAAGCTTTGCGCAGGCGGTGAAAAATCATTGACCTGAAATTCGCTTTCCACGCCGTTCAGTTCGCGAACTCGTTGAAAAATATAGAGGCCTGCAAATCATGGCCTAAAGCGCCCTGTGGATTTTTTTTAACCGGTAATTCATTAAATCGTTACGCGTTCGTAATGCGCACGCCGCTACTCTCATTGCATCGCAGAAGGGTTCTGCTCGCAGCGAAATTCTTATCTGGTACCAGGCAGCTTTTGGCAGGCACGATTTTTATTGATCGTTTTTCTTACACCTGATCAGCGCAGGGACCGAAAACCGTGGCGATCTGCGGGGCCACGGCCGCAGGCCGAATGCGCCGGAATTGTTAGTGAGTGTGAAATTCGGAAATCGGTAAATGTCAAATATCCTCCTCCGGTTTGCGTTCTCCTGTACGTGCTTTCTCTCATTGCATGGAGCGCTATGCGCCCAAGTTGCGGAGCCTTGCCAGCGTCCCTTGCCTGGCAGCGCAGTCGATGAGCCGGAAGACTTGCGGAGCCACAGCGGAGTTCTGAAGGTCGAGCTGACCGCCTACGACGCCAAAGAGAAAGACGGATCCATTCGTTACTGCTTCGTCGATCAGAACGGCCAGGAGTCCCCTACACTTCGCGCCAATCCGGGCGATCTCGTGATCCTGACTCTGAAAAACGATCTGAGGGATTTTGGCTCGAGCCCGCCCGCCGCTGCCCGGCCCCACATGTATATGAATGAGGATCCGGGAAAAGAAGCAAATTCATGCAGCAGCGGCGTGATGGCAGCCGATTCCACGAATCTTCATTTTCACGGTTTGACCATCCCTCCGGTTTGTCATCAGGATGACGTCCTGCACACGTCAATCCAGCCCAACGATCCGCCATTCGAGTATCGCTTCCGCATTCCTGAAAACGAGCCGCCGGGGTTGTATTGGTACCACCCGCACATTCATGGCTTTACCAAGCAAGAAGTGCTCGGAGGCTCTTCCGGCGCGCTTATCGTCGAAGGAATCGAGCGGGCTGACTCGGCGGTTGCAGGACTGCCCGAGAGAGTGTTGGTGATTCGCGATCAAGACTTGTTGAATCCACACGCACCGCCTTCAAAGTGGGAGCCGGTGGTTCCGAAGATGCTGTTCGATCGCGATGGCGACGCCGCTAATACTGGCACAGGATTCGGCAAGCCGGCCAAGGATCTTTCGATCAACTATGTTCCCGTCCCTTATCCGGACTATCCGCCGGCTCGAATCGAGATGAGGCCAGAGGAGCAGCAACTCTGGCGTGTGGTCAATGCCTCCGGAATTACGTACCTCAATCTGGAAGTTCTATTCGGTCACAAACCGCAGCTACTCGGCCTCGTGGCTATCGACGGCGTGCCGCTCAACACAGTCGGGCTGGCGCGAGACTTCGTGGATTGGCAAAATCATCTCGGCGTGCCCCCAGGCGCGAGAGTGGAATTCATCGTCAAGGGACCGCCTGGAGGCGAGTCGGGACTGCTGGTCACAAAGACAGTGGACACCGGAGCGGGCGGCGAAAATGATCCCAACCGCGCCCTGGCCACAATTACCGCGTCGAAAGACGCCCCGGAGCCAGCCCCGGAGCTCGCAACTTCACCCGAACCGCTTCCGCTTCCGACTTTACCTTGGCTGGGCAGCGTCGCCCCGGTGCGCACCCGAAGGCTTTATTTTTCCGAAAAACTTCTCGACCCAAACAATCCCAACAGCGCGACCGAATTTTACATAACGGTCGATGGGCAGAAACCCGCGCCCTTCGATCCCAAATCCGGTGTTCCGAACATCGTCGTGAAGCAGGGAACGGTCGAGGACTGGATCATCGAAAATCGCTCCAGCGAACTTCACGCATTCCATATTCACCAGTTGCATTTCCTGCTGCTCGATTACCGCGGCAGGCCGGTGAACGAGCCGTTTCTCCGTGACACCGTCAACGTTCCCTATTACGACGGCAAAGCTCTCGAATACCCGAGCGTGAGACTGCGCATGGATTTTCGCGACCCAAATACCGTCGGCGATTTTGTCTATCACTGCCACCTTTTAGAACACGAAGATGGAGGAATGATGGGAATGATCCGCGTAGAACCGTAAACCGCTGAGAGCGGATGTATCGTTCTCTCACTCAAACCAGCCCTGCGAACGCAACTCACAACCGATTCAAACTTGTTCCCGGATTTCGCTGAATTCTCGAATCCGTGTTTTGACAATAACCAACACAAACCGAGGAGGAGAAATGAGTTTCACATCTGTCGCATCGAAAGCAATGCATTGCATGCGCTTCGGACTAGCTAGCCTGGCAATTTTCCAGTTTACATTCGGAGCCATCTACGCCGACGCTGCAGCCAAACCAGCCGCATCAAGGGATGCTGCAACTACCTCGCCGATCAAGCACGTCATTGTGATCATCGGCGAAAACCGCAGCTTTGACCACGTGTTTGCCACCTACGTGCCGAAAAGCGGACAGACTATTAACAACCTGCTTGCGGAAGGTATTATCAAGCTGGGCCTCCACGGTAATGCACGGCCGGGGCCGAATTTCAACAAAGCCCAACAAGCAGCGGCTACAGATACTGACAGCTTTCTTCTGGATCCGCCGAAGCAGCCATTCCCCAACAACGTGCTTCCTGCGCCACTCGTTGGTGGTCCCAGCGGCGTGGAAGGATATTTCTCGGGGTCCAATCCTTGCGACACCACTCCTGCAATTCCGGCTCTCGAGTGCGCCCAACTTTCGGAAAATGGCTTGCCGACGGGTAATTATGAACCCCTGGTCAGCGGCGGCACCGGACTTACGAAATACACGCCCGATACGCGCATCACAAACGTGACTTCACTGCCCGCCGGCCCCTTCCAGATTACGAACGGTTCCACCTTCACCTACAACGACTATGCACAGAGCCCGGTGCATCGCTTCTATCAGATGTGGCAGCAGATGAATTGCAGCCTGAAGAACGCGACCGCAGCCAATCCATCCGGTTGCACATCTAATCTGTTCTCCTGGGTCGAGACGACTGTGGGCGCGGGTACCAATGGCACGACGCAGCCGCCGCTCTGCTCTTCCGATAACGATCAACTCCCCTGCTTTACCTACAACTATCTGCCGAGCGTCCCAGATGCGCAAACCACTGGCGAAGGATCCACCTCGCTTGCGTTCTACAACGTGCAGCAGGGCGACGTTCCCTACTTCACCAGCCTCGCCAATACCTACACGATGAGCGACAACTTCCACCAGTCGGTCATTGGAGGAACGGGAGCGAATCACATCATGTTGGGTCACGCCGACATGATCTGGTTTAGCGACGGCAACGGAAATCCTGGCGTTCCACCGGAAAACAAGTTGGTATTCACCCAACCTTGGAACGGGAAGCCCAATCCGGACGAGGGAACTGTCAACCAAATTGAGGACCCGAACCCAGCGGCAGGCACCAACAACTGGTATGCCGAAGACGGCTACGGCGAGAGCTATAATGCCGGCTACCCACCGCCCTATACCGTTTCACCGGTGTATGGTGGCGGATCCTACAGTGATTGCTCCGATACAACGCAGCCCGGCGTCGCACCAGTCGTGAATTACCTGACTTCGCTCGGAATCAATCCAAACTGCCAACCGGGACATTACTACCTGTTAAACAATTACAACCCTGGTTATTTCGGCAACGGTAAGAACGCGTTTACTGACCAGAATCCCTCCAACACTCCCTTCACAGTCCCACCCTCCTCGACGCCCAGCATCGGCGACGACCTCAATTCTCACAATATCTCCTGGAAGTACTATGGCGATCAGTGGGACAACTACGTCCCTGACCCCTACCAGTTGAATTACGGGACAAACGGGCCCAAGGCGGACGAATACTGCAACATCTGCAACCCGTTCCAGTACGACACGTCGATCATGTCGAACCCGGCTCAGGTCGCAGCACACATCCAGGACACCAAGAACCTCTATTCAGATATCACAGGTGGGACATTGCCTGCGGTTTCTATCGTAAAGCCCAGCGGCTACGTCGATGGCCATCCATCATCGTCGAAGCTTGACCTGTTCGAGCTCTTCACCAAAAAGATCGTCGACATGGTTCAGGCCTCGCCGTACTGGCAGAGTACGGCGATCTTCATCACCTTCGACGAAGGTGGCGGCTACTATGATTCCGGCTACATTCAACCCCTGGACTTCTTCGGCGATGGCACGCGTATCCCTCTGCTGATCGTTTCTCCCTATTCGACGGGTGGAAACGTTAACCACAGCTATGGAGACCACGTGTCCATCGATAAATTCATTGAGAGGAACTGGAGCATCGGGCCCATCACCTCTCGCAGTCGCGATAATTTCCCGAACCCGGTAACTTCATCGAGTAACCCCTACGTTCCACTGAACGGACCGGCGCTTGATGATCTGTTCGATGCCTTCAACTTCTCGGGCAGTAAGTAGACCTGCCACTCAGAACGCTACCGGCCAGGGAGGAATCCTCCTTGGCCGGTAGCGTCCTAATCTCACCCCAGAACTAAGGTTCTTGAAGGAAGCGGCGAGCACAGCCTTTGTGTACCTTCGTGACCTTTGTGGTGAATGCATTTAGGACACTGCCCCTGGGCCGGTTTTCTTACGTTTTGATCGCTTTTGCGACGGGTAGAATCTCCCCATCCGTTATCCTAGTATCGATACCATATGGCAATCCCCAGATCTCAAACTTCCAACGGTGGAGTCGCCCTTGCCGAGGCTTCGTCGAACAACCCCAATAACCCCGAGCGCGAACGCGTCTTCAGCGCTTTCCGCCAATGGGGGTACCTCGAAGGCGATCTCGATCCACTCGGTTTCTTGCGCCCGCGTCCCTTACCCGAACTTCAGATCAATAGCGAATACGCCGGCGAGGCCCACGCGATTTATTCGAGCACCATCGGCGTAGAAATCAACCATATCTACTCGCCCGAGCGTCGCCGCTGGATCTACGACCGCATGGAATCGCCTTCTCAAGGTTTCGACATTACGGAAAAAGATCGGCAGCGCATCCTCGACCTCCTCATTCGTGCCGATATCTTCGAGCAAGTGATGCAGCAGCGTTATCTCGGCAACAAGCGCTTCTCGCTCGAAGGTGTTACCGCGTTGATCCCGTTGCTCGATGAAATCCTCGACACTGGCTCTCGCCTCGGAGCGGCAGAGCTCGTGATGGGCATGAGCCATCGCGGGCGCCTCAACGTGATCGCCCACGTGGCCAAGCGGCCACCGGAAGAAATTTTCGCCGGTTTCGAAGATGTCGACCCGCGTAGTGTTCTGGGGTCCGGCGACGTGAAGTATCACATGGGGGCGACCGGCGAATACATCACGTACAGCGGCAACAAGGTTCATATTCATCTGGCTTCAAACCCCAGCCACCTGGAAGCCGTCGATCCCGTAACTGTCGGTCGCACCCGCGCCAAACAAGATCGCGCGGGCGAAGGCGGCCGCGAAAAATTTCTGCCTTTGCTCGTACACGGCGATGCCGCTTTTGCCGGACAAGGCATTCTTGCCGAAACTATGAATTACGCCGACCTGCCGAGCTACACAGTCGGCGGCACGATCCACGTGGTCGTCAATAATCTTTTGGGATTTACGACAAGCTATCTGGAGGAGCATTCGACGCGCTTCGCCGCATGCATCGCTCGCCGCCAATCAATTCCCATCTTCCACGTCAACGGCGAAGATGTGGATGCAGTAGTGCGAGTGGCGCGCCTCGCCACTGAATATCGCTATCAATTCGGCACCGACGTAGTCATCGATCTCATCGGCTACCGCCGCCACGGGCACAGCGAAGTTGATGATCCTACGGTTACGCAGCCCCTGCTGTACAAGAAAATCAAGGACCATCCGCCGCTCTGGGAAATCTATGCCGACGATATCGGTGCGACCGATGCACAAGCGCGCGCCGCTGCCATAAAAGCCGAATTTGAATCTGCGCAGAAAGGCGCAGGCAAGATCACGAAAAAGCCGACCTTGCGGGAGTTGCCGGACTATTGGAGCCAATATTACGGCGGCCTTTATAAGCCGGAATTCGAAGTAGAAACCGGCTTGCCACTCGAAGAATTAGCCGAGCTGTCCCGCCGGCTCACAGCTTACCCGGAAAGCTTTCACGTTCATCCCAAGGTCAAGAAACTGCTCGAGCAGCGCGCCGAAATGGGTGCAGGCAAGCGTTCCGTCGACTACGGAATGGCCGAAGCGCTCGCCTTCGCCAGTCTCGTGAAAAACGGAATTCCGGTTCGACTTTCAGGACAGGACTCCCGCCGCGGAACGTTCAATCAGCGGCACTCTGTTCTCATTGACATTGAAAATGAGAACGAGTACGTGCCGCTCGAAAACATCGCTTCCGGCCAGGCCCGCTGCGGGATCCACAATTCAACTCTCTCTGAGCCCGGCGTTCTCGGCTACGAATACGGCTACAGCCGCGACTATCCTGAAGCTCTGGTTCTTTGGGAGGCGCAGTTCGGCGACTTTGTGAACGTCGCCCAGGCCATCATCGATCAATTCATCTCTGCCGGCGAAGCCAAGTGGAGTTTGCTCTCGGGTCTGACATTGCTTCTACCGCATGGCTACGAAGGCCAGGGACCGGAGCACTCCAGTGCCCGCATCGAGCGCTTCCTCCAGCTCGGAGCCAAACACAACATCCAGATCACTCAGCCCTCGAATGCGGCGCAATATTTTCACTTGCTGCGCCGTCAGGCTCTTCGCCATTGGCGCAAGCCGCTGGTGGTTTTCACGCCCAAGAGCATGTTGCGCCATCCGGACGCTTCATCGCCTATTGAACATTTCACTTACAAGAATTTTCGCAACGTTCTTCCTGACACCGAAATCGGCCTAGCCGAACGTATCCTGGTCTGCACCGGAAAAATCGGGCACGAACTTCAAGCAGAGCG
Source organism: uncultured Acidobacteriaceae bacterium (assembly GCA_963784095.1). Lineage (GTDB taxonomy): Bacteria > Acidobacteriota > Terriglobia > Terriglobales > Acidobacteriaceae > Sulfotelmatobacter. The sequence goes on along the minus strand of CAWAQC010000005.1, from coordinate 980,154 downwards.
CAAAAAAAGAAGAGACACCTCAACCGCAATTGTCTTCGTGGAACAGCTTTATCCCTTCCCGGAAAAAGAACTCGCCGCTGAATTTGCCTGTCACGGCGACTCGGGCGACATCGTATGGGTACAGGAAGAGCCCGCCAACATGGGAGCGCTCTTCAACATGCTCCCGCGCCTTCAACGCATCTCCGGCTCTCGCCCCGTGATGTCGGTAAAGCGCAGCTCCAGCCCTAGTCCAGCCAGTGGCAGCGCCAAGGCGCATGAAGTAGAGCAGAAGACGCTGCTGACCCTAGCATTCACAACCAAAGGATAAGCAAAAGGTTTTGTCATTCGGACTGCTTCAGCGGTGAGGAGTCTGCTGTCCGCCGGTGCCGCCCACCACTCATGTGGAGACAGCCACCCTCGTTGTCGGATTTCGTTGCAAGTATCTACGGAGCCGGCGAGATCCACCACACTACCCGTCCCACGATCCGCCATCCGCTGGCTTTGTTCAAAATTACCGGATCGTGTTGCCGGTTCTCACCCTCCAGAATATCGAGGTTTTCATAGCGACGAAGGCGCGATACGCAGAGCCCCTTTTGTTCGCTGGCGGCAATCACCACCTTGCCGTAGAGATCGGCGCGCTCTGTCTGGTAAGAATCTACTGCCAGAACGTCGCCGGCTTTGATCAGCGGCTCCATGGAATGTCCTTTGACCCGGAGCAAGCTCGTATATCCCGGATTCGGGCACCATGGCGCGGGCGCGCCCAAAACTCGAGTAGCAGGTATGGTGCGCAGACTGCTGCGGCGGTCGCCTGGAACGCCATGGGATCCCGCCACCGCGTTCAGCAAGGGCAGCCCGATTACATCCGGTAGATTTTCGGTCCGCCGCGCTCCCGGCCCGGCGCGAGCCCTTTCCATTTTCGAACCGAGCATCAAACGTCGACCTCGCGTTGTGCCGGCTAGAGCTTCCACCATTTTCGGGGCTTGGATCCCGGCTTTCTCCCAAAAAAACCAGGCTTCCGATTTGTTACCAAGATTTCCCAGCTGAATAAAGTGCTCGGCGGAAGGCTGGAGCAATCCCCTCTCCCAACGAGAAATGGTCATGGCAGAGCACTCCAATCTTCTAGCCAGTTCTGCCTGGTTAATTTTGAGCCGTTCGCGGAATTTCGTGATTTCAGACGCCCAATCTCCAAGGGGTGCTTTTTTGGGTTTGTTTTTCATTTGCCCTTCGATCCCATCATAACTCTGTTCGTAAGCGGTGATAGAAATTCCTGACGGCGAGCGCTCCCCTTTAGTTGCCGCTTTAGAAGACGGCAGAGCCGATTCCGTTAGCCCAATTCTAAGAATCCAGCACAGATTCCGGCTCCCAAATTCCCTGTATTGCTATTGAACTCAAATCGGTCGATGCTTATGAAAGACCAAAAACAAATCACAGGAAGCGAGGAACTGTATGAAGTTCTTTTCGGCAAATCTTGACAGTCTTAAAAAGCTTTATATCGATCAACTGCAGCAACTCCATTCAGCGGAAACCCAGATCACCGAAGCTCTGCCCAAGATGATCGAGAAATCGCACGACCCTCAGTTAAAGCAGGCGCTCGACACTCATTTACAGGAAACCCGGGGTCACGTGAGACGCCTCGAACAGATTCTGCAAACCGAACTGGGAAAGGTCGAATCGAAAAAGAATAAAGGAATCGCCGCATTGATCACCGAGGGCGAAGATGTCATCAAGGATGCCACGGATGACTCGGTCCGTGATGCGGGAATTATTGCCGCCGCTCAAAAAGTGGAACACTACGAAATGGCCGCCTACGGCACCGTGAGAACCTTCGCCGAGATTCTGGGAGGCACTGACCAAGCAAATCTGTTGGAAAAGACTCTGGAGGAAGAGAAGCACGCGGATTCCGTTCTGACGCAAATTTCAGATACCGCAAATACCCGAGCAGAAAAAACCGAAAGAGCTGCTTAGAAAGAACCAAAGGGCTAATAAGCGAGTCGGCGTAAATTAGGCTGCGTAACCGTCCGCCATTGCAAGTCCCCGGGGCAAGCTGGCATCCTGAATCAGGATGCCAGAACTCCCCGATATCACCGCCTACATTACGGCTCTTGAAGAGCGAGTCCTCGGCCAACATCTGAAACAGGTCAGGCTCGCAAGCCCATTTCTACTCCGGACCGTACAGCCGCCCCTCGACGCTGCTAATGGCCAGGTCGTCCGCGCATTGCGGCGCGTCGGCAAGCGTATCGCATTTGGTTTGGAGAACGATCTCTGGCTGGTGCTTCACCTCATGATCGCCGGACGGCTTCACTGGAAACCGGCGAATGCCAAACTGAGCGGTCGGCAGAATTTGTTGGCGTTCGAATTTCCCACCCGCTCTCTCGTTGTTACCGAAGCCGGTTCGAAGCGGCGCGCATCGTTGCACGTCGTTCGCGGTGAAGATGGGTTACATGCAATGGATCCCGGAGGGATTGAGATCTTAAACAGTGATCTGGAAAGCTTTCGCGCGGCGCTCACCTCGGAAAATCGCACTCTGAAACGGGCTCTCACGGACCCCCGGCTGGTGAGCGGAGTCGGCAATGCGTATTCGGATGAGATTCTTCATGCAGCTCAACTCTCGCCGATTGCGCACACGCACAAACTGAACCCGGAGGAATGGGAGCGCCTGTTCAAGGCTTCGCGCGGCACGCTCGATTTCTGGATCAATCGCCTGCAGTCCGAAGCTCGCGAGAGCTTCCCTGAAAAAGTCACAGCCTTTCGCGAAGGCATGGCGGTACACGGACGCTACGGGCAGCCATGCCCGCGCTGCGGCGAAAAGGTCCTGCGTATTCGCTACGCAGATAACGAAACCAATTATTGCGCCCGCTGCCAGACTGGCGGAAAGGTGCTTGCAGATCGTAGTTTGTCTCGCCTGCTAGGATCGGACTGGCCGCGCACCATGGACGAGTTAGAAGCTCTTACGCGCCGCTAACGACAGACGCCGGCAGTGGCGGGCAATCTGCACCTCTTCTTCGCTGGTCATCACTATCACTTTCGACCGCTCTCCGTCTGCGGTGCCATTGACTCCGAGAAATTCAAGCCCGCGGCAAACGCGCTCGCGCACATACTGGCTGTGTTCGCCGATGCCTCCGGTGAAAACCAACAGGTCGAGTCCGCCAAGCTCAGCCGCATATGCCCCAATGAATTTCCGGACAGCGATCGTAAAAATATCGATCGCCAATTCAGCTTTGCGATCGCCCTGTTTCGCCCGTGCCTCCAGCGGCTGCATATCGGCCTCGCCATCCGCCAGAGCGAAGAGGCCGGATTCGTGATTCACGAGTTTCTCGAATCCATCGGCATCAAGCTTTTCCGTCCGCATCAAAAAAATCAAGACGCCCGGATCAAGATCCCCGCAACGGGTCGCCATTGCTATCCCGCCGGTCGGAGTCAACCCCATGCTCGTATCGATAGAAACACCATCGCGCACCGCAGCCAGGCTCGCTCCGCTGCCGAGATGGGCACAAATCATGCGTGGCGGAATTCGCTCTGCGAGCCGGTACACGATCGATTCATACGAGAGGCCGTGAAATCCGTAGCGTTCAATGCCCTTGCTATAAAGCTCGTCAGGAAGAGCGAAGCGGCGGGAGCTCTCCGGCATGTGCGCATGAAAGGCTGTATCAAAACATGCATACTGAGCAGCTTCGGGAAGAATCCGTTCGGTTTCCTTGATTAATGCAATCGCAGTTGGAATGTGCAGCGGAGCAAAATGAACAGCCGCTTTAAGCCGGTTGAGAAGGTCGTCTGTTACACGCTGATGCTGGCGCAAATGCGGACCCCCGTGGACAACTCGATGTCCCACGCACACTGGTGCGGCATGGGCGAATTTCTGCAGCGCTCGAACAGCCTCGCTGAGCACATGAGTTTGCGTCGGCAACGTATAGCTCTCATCGTGCAGAATCTTTCCATGGGCATCGGTAATATGCAGTCTTCCATTGCTCTTGCCCACACCATCGGCCGCGCCTTTCAGGATTGCCGTCTCCTGCCCGTTGATCTCTTGAAAGAGCCCGATCTTCAGAGACGAAGACCCGCTGTTCACAGCCAGAATCAAATCGTCGCCGCTCCGGGACATCAGAACGGCCACTTCCAATTGCGAATCTCCGGCCGGTCAATGCCGTTCTCGTGCGCATAATTCAGATTTTCGATGATCTGATTTTTCAACGAGTCTTTTACGTGAGCGCCTTTGTCCAGCAGGCGCGGAACGCGATCGATCACATCAATGCACAGATCGAAGCGGTCCACTTGGTTCTCAATAGCCAATTCCAGCGGCGTATTGATATTTCCCCGCTCCTTGTAGCCGCGCACGTGAATATTGTCGTGGTTTGTTCTCCGATAGGTCAGTTTGTGAATCAGCGATGCGTAAGCGTGAAAGTTGAAGATGACCGGCTTATCTTTTGTAAAGAGAGAGTCGAAATCGCGATCGGAAAGTCCGTGCGGGTGCTCTGTATTCGGCTGCAGACGATACAAGTCAACCACGTTCACGAAACGAATCTTGACATCCGAAAAAAATCCTCGCAGCATGGCCACAGCCGCCAATGATTCCATCGTTGGGATATCTCCCGCGCACGCCATCACCACGTCAGGCTCTTCGCCGGAATCGGTGCTGGCCCACTCCCAGATGCCGATTCCTTTCGTGCAGTGATGGATCGCTTCCTCCATGTCGAGATATTGCAAGTGCTCTTGCTTGTCGGCAACGATCACGTTCACGTAATCGACGCTGCGCAGGCAGTGATCGGCCGTGCTCAGCAAACAGTTCGCATCGGGAGGCAGATAGATTCGAACCACATCCGGACTCTTGTTCGTGACCACATCGAGAAACCCAGGATCCTGATGAGTAAAGCCGTTATGATCCTGGCGCCACACCAGCGAAGTAATCAGCAAATTGAGCGAACTAATCGGCCTGCGCCAGCGAAGCTCTTTCTTGCTCGACTCCAGCCACTTCGCGTGTTGATTGAACATCGAGTCGATCACGTGGATAAAAGCTTCGTAGCTCGAGAAGAAGCCATGCCGCCCGGTCAGCAGATAACCTTCCAGCCAGCCCTCGAGCGTGTGCTCGCTCAGCATCTCCATAACGCGGCCATCGGGCGCGAGCTCGCCTCCATCGGCATCTTCAGGCTTGTATTCTTCCAGCCAGGTTTTCTTGCTCGCCGCGTAGATCGCTTGCAGCCGGTTCGACGCTGTCTCGTCCGGCCCGAAGACGCGAAAGGTTTTCATGTTTCTGCGCATCACTTCAGCCAGAAAATGCGCCAGCACATCCGTGGGCTGCGCTTCTGTAGTTCCGGGCTTGCTGATTGGCACCGCGTAGTCGCGGAAATCCGGCAGCTCCAGTTCTTTCCGCAGGAGTCCGCCGTTCGCATGAGGATTCCCGCTGATCCGCCGGTCGCCTTTTGGAGGCAGATCGCGCAGTTCCGGAATCAGCCGGCCGCACTCGTCAAACAATTCTTCCGGTTTATAACTGCGCAACCACGATTCCAACAACTTCAGATGCTCAGGATTTTCTCTTACCTCCATGATCGGCACCTGGTGCGCTCGCCAGAATCCTTCCACTTTGTGACCGTCAACCTCTTTTGGTCCGGTCCATCCTTTGGGCGTCCTCAAAATGATCATCGGCCAACATGCTCGCTCGGCTTTGCCGCCTGAGCGCGCATTTTGTTGAGTTTCGTGAATGGCGTTTATACATTGTTCCAAAGTTGTCGCCATTTTCCTGTGCATCGCGGATGGATCGTCACCTTCCACGACGTACGGCGTATATCCATATCCGTGAAATAAAGCGAGCAACTCCTCCTCAGGAATGCGCGCCAAAATTGTGGGATTCGCGATCTTATAACCGTTTAAATGAAGGATGGGCAGCACCGCGCCATCGCGAATCGGATTAAGAAATTTATTCGAATGCCACGACGTCGCGAGCGGCCCGGTCTCGGATTCGCCGTCGCCAACGCATACAGCAACAATCAGGTCGGGATTATCGAAGGCCGCTCCGAAACCATGCGACAAACTGTAGCCCAGTTCACCACCTTCGTGGATCGAACCCGGAGTTTCCGGCGTACAGTGGCTGCCAATCCCGCCAGGGAACGAAAACTGCCGGAAGAATTTCCGCATGCCCGCTTCATCCTGACTCTTGTCCGGATAAATCTCCGAATACGTGCCTTCCAGATACGCGTTCGAAAGCGTCGCCGGCGCCCCGTGCCCCGGGCCTGAGATATAAATCACGTTCAGGTCCAGCTTTTTGATCAGGCGATTCAGGTGTACCCATATAAATGTCTGGCCTGGATCGGAACCCCAGTGTCCCAGCAAACGCTGTTTGATGTGCTCGGGACGCAGCGCCTCGCGCAGCAATGGATTTTCGCGAAGGTAGATCATTCCGGCGCACAGGTAATTGCAAGCCCGCCAGTACGCGTTTATTTTTTCCAATTCCTCTGTCCTGAGCGGGGTTAATTCATCGGAGGAGAGTTGCTGCGGCTCAAGCACTTTCATATAAACCTCACATCTGGCTGGATTGTATGTTAGATGCGGCGCTCGTGCTGGGGAAGCAGCCGTCCCGGATTTTTAACAAACTGTAACTTTCTTTCAACCGAGCCGGTGCAGCCGTTACAGTGATCGCGGCCGCTGATTCCGAAGGCTCCTGATATAGTTTAAGAGCCGCAGGGCTGCGAGTTGGTTGCCAAAATCTTCTGCGGAATGATCCTATCGCGTCCAAGGGCGTTGGTATTGAAATCTTCAACCCGGAGCACGAAAGCCTGACTCGATGCATCAAAGCGTCCGCTATTTAATCCTCGGCGTCGCCGCAATTCCATTTATCTATTACCTGATTGCCCTCTACAGCACGTGGCAATTCTTCCGCCGGAGCGCGCCCAGGCGGGAAGATTCTCCCATTGAAGATGCGCCCGGTCGCGAATTCACTCCGCCAGTAAGCAATCTGAAGCCGGTTCGCGGAATTGATCCGGACGCCTATGAAAATTTCGCCAGCTTCTGCCGCCAGGATTATCCCGATTACGAAGTGCTTTTCTGCGTTGGCGATGCAAGCGACCCGATTATGCCCGTCCTCGAAAAGCTCGAACGCGACTTCCCCGAGCGCCGCATTCGCGTTCTATTTGGCTCGGGCGGAAAAGGATCGAACGACAAGGTCGTTAAGCTCGCTCACCTCGTGAGCGAAGCGCAGAACGAAGTCCTGGTCATAAGCGATAGCGACGTGCGTGTGCGCCCCGACTATCTGCGCAATGTAGTTGCTCCTTTGGCCGATACCAAGGTGGGAGCGGTGACCTGCTTCTACGTCCCCATTGAAGACAAGACTTTTACCGATAATCTTCAGACCATAGGTATGCTTTCCGATTTTTATGCCGGCATTTTGGTCGCGCAGCAGTTGGATGGCGTGAAATTCGCGCTGGGACCGACTATCGCCACCACCCGCACCGCCCTCGCCTCATTCGGCGGCTACCAGAAAATTCAATTCCGTCCGGCCGACGATCTTCTCGTTGGGCGCCTGATTGCCGAACAAGGCTACACAGTGGAACTTTCGCATTACAGCATCTCCACCGTAGCCGATTACGCGTCCCTGAGTGGCCTGCTCCACAAGCGCCTGCGCTGGTTCGTGGTGATGCGCCACATGCGGCCCTGGGGACACATCGGCCTTCTGCTCACGCAGGGATTGCCATGGTCTTTGGCAGCCGTTGCACTCTATCCCTCAGCCGCAGTCGCGATCGGTTATTTCGGAACCTATCTTGGCCTTCGCCTCGCCATGACCTGGCTGGTTGGAATCTGGGGTCTCAAGCAAGATTCACTATGGAAAAACTTGGCGCTAATCCCCCTGTGGGATGCCGTCTCATTTTCCATTTGGTTGGCGAGCTTTGGCCGGAACAGCATCCGCTGGCGTGACGGGCAATACTACATCCGCAACGGACAGCTCGTGGCCGTAACTCCCCCGCCCGATGCCGAGCCCGCCGCATAATTCTTCACCCCCCATTTACAATGGCATGGGTTCGCGCGCCGGTCGGCGCTCTTCGCGATTCCGTGGTTTTCGCCAGTTGACGCGCGGAAGCATCACGCCTACATCAACCCGGTCGCGATATTTCAACGCGACATTCATGAGCGAATCCAGCAGCGAATCCGAAAGCAAATGTGGCTGCAAGCCAAGTTCAATCAGCTTGGAATGTTTCGCATTGTAGTAGTGCTCTTCGGCCTCCACACGAGGATCGGGAAGATGATCGACTTCCACTTTCAACCCCAATTTCTTGCCGGCAACCTCCACCATGCGCGCCAGGTCCAAAACTGAAAAATGTTCGGTGAATTGATTGAATACCCGGCACTCCCCTTGCGCCGCCGGATTCAGGCAGGCAATCTCGATGCAGCGCACCGTGTCTCGAATATCCAGGAATCCGCGGGTTTGCCCGCCCTTGCCGTAAACGGTTAGCGGATGTCCAATGGCAGCCTGCACGCAGAAACGATTGAGCACCGTGCCGAAGACTTCATCGTAATCAAAGCGATTGATCAGCGCCTCGCTCAACCCCACCTCGTCGGTCATGGTTCCGTAAACCACCCCTTGATTCAGATCAGTCGCGCGCAATTTCCATATCTTGCACGCGAACATAATATTGTGACTGTCGTGCACCTTTGACAGATGGTAAAAAGAGCCCGGCTGTTTCGGATACGGCAGCGTATCTTTTCGACCGTTGTGCTCGATCGTGATGTACCCCTCTTCGATGTCAATGTTGGGTGTCCCATATTCGCCCATGGTGCCAAGCTTGATCAGGTGGCAATCGGGGGCAAATTCGCGCAATGCAAAAAGAAGGTTGAGCGTGCCCACGACGTTATTCACCTGCGTAAACACTGCGTGTTTGCGATCAATCATCGAATACGGAGCGGCGCGTTGCTCGGCGAAATGCACCACCGCATCCGGTTCGAAATCCTTGATCACGGAAGAGAGAAAGTCATACTCCATCACGTCGCCGACAAAAAGGTCGATGTTTTCTCCGCTGATGTCCTGCCACGCGTTCAACCGCTCGGCGAGCGTACGGATCGGCGTCAGAGTCTCCACTCCGAGTTCGTGGTCCCACTGCCGGCGGGCAAAATTGTCGGCAATCGCCACGCTATGCCCCCGCTTCGAGAGATATAACGCCGTCGCCCAGCCGCAGTATCCATCGCCTCCCAGCACCGCAATCCTCATGTAGCCTCCTTAGAATGTCTTTTGAATGTCTCTCTGCATCAACGTCTACTCTGTAGTAGTGCATTGCACATGCCCTGCCCGACACAACTCTGGCTCGTGACGCCAGCTCACCATAGGAAACACCAAGGTATCCTGATTGTTTCTCCAACTGGCAATCGGCAGGTTCGTCAGAACCACTTTGCCTCCGCTCGCCGCCACCAGATTGAGATGCTCTGCTCCCACCAGCGATTCCAATTCCGGCACCGTGCTCCCGCTCGCCACAATATAGGCACGCTCCGGCTGCAGCCAAATATTCTTGAACACTAAATTATCAATAAATATGTCGGGCGCACCCGGAGCATAGGAACCGTATACCAGATTGTTAAAGCGTCCGTTGCGCAAGAGCGCGCTGCGGTCGGTATAGAAGAAGATGGAAGAAAACGTGTAGTAATGGTGATCGACAATCAGCCTTCCCGGCGGCGATTTCAGAATTGCCTCCGCCAGCGGGCGGGATGACATGTAAGGATCGAATTTCGCCATGGCAACGCGCGCAGCCTGGAAGAATAAAACCATCATCAGCGCCGCCCCGATAAAAGCCTTTCGGCCAACCCATTTCCAGTTGGCCAACGCTCCGATGCAGAACGCAATCGCCGCCAGGAGCAGGGGTGTCCGCAGATAGGCAAAGGATCTCAACGTGAGGTCCTGCATATGTCCTAGAGAGAGCGTATACGCCCCGGGATTTCGACTCAGCGCCTGCGAAATGTCTCCAGGGGTTGGAACATTGCGATTGTAAAGATAAAGACTCAAACTGGCCATGGCGCATAAAGCCGTAATCCCCGCCAGCAGTCGCGTACCGCGCCGAATCCAATCGCTCTGACTTGCCATGGCCGAACCTAACAGCAACGCCAGCGCTGGATAGCAGGGCATTGAATAATATTCCTGAGTGGTCGAAAACGTGAAGAAGACCAGCACAAATCCCGCCCAACAAAGGGCGAGAAGCCGAACCCGGCCAGCTCGATCAATGGGCTTAAAAGAAAGCTTCGCCACAGCAGGGAAATACACGCTCCAGGGAAAAAGCCACACCAGGTGCAACAACCAGAAATAAAGGCGCGGCACTGTGTTGTAATCCCGCGGATAACGCATATTCAGAAAGCGGAGCAGTTGCTCATTAATGAAGAAAAACCAGAGAAAGCCGTGATACTCGCCCGGCGCACTGTGCAGAGTGAACGCAAAATAAGGAGGGTTCCGCAATGTCGCAAGAATGTGCCAGGGCGCGGCAATGAGCAAAATAATCAGGCTGCCACTCACCACATGCAGTCGCCGCCAGACGCTCCGAGAAAAAAGCTGGTGCGTCAGCGCGAGATATACCAGTCCTGCCCCCAACGGAAACACGACGCCGATCAAGCTCTTCAACAGCAAGCCCAGGCCCAGATTCACCGCCATGACGGCGGCCCACAACCGCGGATGCGGCTCCTCTTTATCCAGCGCCCGCAGGAACGCCCACAGGGCGAAGGCGATGGTCAGCGTAATCATCACATCGGGGATTAAAACCCGTGTAAATAAAAAAAGACCCACACACGTCCCGATGCATAGGCCTGCGTAGAATCCGGCTCGCTTACCGAATGCCCACGCGCCGAACGCCATGGTCAGCCAGCAAAGGCCCACCGCCGCGAGCGCAATCGGAATGCGCGCGGCCCAGTCATGCACACCAAAAATTTCATAACTGACCGCAATGGTCCAGTACACAAGCGGGGCCTTTTCCAGATACGCCACGCCATCCAATCGGGTCGTGACCCAGTCGCCGGAGATAAGCATGTTGCGCGAAATCTGGGCCTGGACGGCATCCACATCGTCCATGAGTGATGGAGGAGAGACAATGCAGCCTAAATAGATGGCTCCCGCGACGAGCAGAACCACTAAATATAGATACCAGCTTTTTCCTGGACCAGAACCCTCGTCTCGCGCCCGGCCGCTGCCTGAACTCGCCACCTTTTCATCCACAGAAACAGCACCATCAGACCCCATAGGTGATATCCAACATTGATTTTTCTCTCCAGGTGTTGGCGGATATAAGTCTCGATCGCGTCTCGGCGGAATAGTCGCGAACCATCGGAGGAACCGTCCAGTAAGACATCCAACATCAGCGGCCGCAGACACCCGCGAAGCCAGTCATGCGCAGGAATATCGAATCCGATCTTTTTGCGGCCAACCACCGAGGCCGGCAATTTGCCGCGCATTAACTCTTTCAGAAGCACTTTTTGCCGCGCACCCCGGATCTTCAAATTCGCCGGCAAAGACGCGGCAAACTCCACGATCCGGTGGTCAAGAAATGGCGGACGCACTTCCAGCGAATGCGCCATGCTCATGCGGTCTGCCTTGTTGAGGATATCGTCAGGCAGAAAATATCGCTGATCGAACCACAAGTAAGGAGCAAGATCATCGCCCGAAGCCAGGTCGCCGCGCGATGAACGCGCCCGCAATTCGCCTAAGATCGTCCCCAGAGCGTGTGGCAACTCCGCCCGCAGCAATGCCCGTTTCTGCTTCTCGGAGAAGGTTCCGTTCCAGTAGACATGCGCCCGCTCGGGAGTCATCTGGCAACCCTCAAGAAACCGCTTCAGTTGATATTCCAAACTGATCTTCTCATCCGATGCCGGCCACAGTCGCAACGCGCCCAGCCCGCCTTTCAGTAGCTTTTTCGGCAGCCGGCGAGCGAGCGCCGCAAGCCGATTCGCCCGGTGGGTAAGATAGCCGCCAAAAAGTTCGTCAGCCCCTTCGCCGCTCAGGCTTACCGTAGTTTTCGTCTTGCTAAGTTTGGAAAGAAACCACACGGGAAGGGCACCTGCATCAGCAGACGGCTCATCCGAGTAGTAAGCAAATTCTTCGATCGCGCTCAGCAGATCGACATCCGGATTCAGGTCGAGTTGCTCATGGTCTGTCTGGTATTGCTGCGCCACCTCGCGGATATATGACGACTCGTCGAAACTCCTGCCTTGGAATGAGATGGAAAACGTCTTGATCGGCGCCGTAGATTCTGTCGCCGCATAATGCAGAATCGTTGAGGAATCAATTCCTCCGCTCAACCACATCCCCAGCGGCACATCGGAAAGCATATGCTCCCGGATCGACTGCCGGAGCAGCGCGTCCAATTCCTCTTTCGCCGATTCAAGCGTCCGATTTCGAACATTTCCGAATGGCAGCCGCCAATATGCATCGGAAGAGACTCGCCCGTCCCGCCACTCCAGAAATTGTCCCGGCGGCAGTTTTTCGATGCCCTCGATCAGCGTCCAGGGGGACGGCACATAGTTCAATGAGAGATAGCAATCGAGCCCATGCAGGCTCAGTCGCCGTTCGATTTCCGGATGGATCAGAATTGCCTTTAATTCCGATCCGAAGAACAGATCTTCTCCGCGGCGCATGAAGTAAAGCGGCTTAATCCCCACGCGGTCGCGCGCGAGCACCAGCCGCTTCGTCGATTTCGTCCACAGCGCGATGGCAAACATCCCACGCAAACGCGCAAAACAATCGGTGTCCCATTGCAGAAACGCCCGTAGAACCGTCTCCGTGTCGCAGTGGGACTGAAACCGATGGCCCAGTTCCTCGAGTTCGCTCCGCACTTCAAGGTGGTTATAGATTTCACCGTTGAACACGATAATCACATTGCCGTCATCGGAAAAAATCGGCTGGTCGCCAGACGGTCCCAGGTCAAGAATTTTGAGCCGCGCCCCGCCCAGCGAGCAGACGCTCGACTCGAACACGCCTTGCTGGTCCGGCCCACGGTGAATCAGCGTGGCGACGGCGCTCTGAATGCGGTCAGGATCAGGTACCGAATGTTTATGTGTGAAGCCAACAATTCCGCACAAGTGCGTGCACCCCAATCGCGCCTTTCGTGATCTGAGTTCCGAATCCGCAAATCCATCTGCGGAAACTAAATTCGCGGAACTAAGCTAAAGCGCACACTGCTATGTATTTATGCCGAAACATTTATCCTAACACTGCGTTTTCCACATTCACAACCGGACCATCTCCTGATGGTATCCAAATAGTGAGCTTTCGCTTCGCGTCCTTAGCGACCTTCGCAGTTTAAGGTTTGATTTTCGCGGATCAGTTAGAAAACAGTTGCGTCAGGACCGAACCCGCCCCAACCGCGAAGCCCGCGAATCAATTCCGCAAAGGACGCAAAAAACAACCCGCTTCACCGGCCTCCGAAAACCACCACGGCAACCCCCACGCAAACCACCAGCACCCCCATCCACCTTCTCACCGAAACCTTCTCGCCGAGAATAAACCTTCCGCCCAATGCGCCCGCCGCATAGTTAAGGGCCGTAACAGGCACCACCAGGCTGACGTTTTGCGTGGTTAGTACCGTAAGCAGCGAGAAGAACGCCGCCGCCATCAGCGTGATGCCCAGCCACATCCACGGAACTCGCAAAGCCCGCGAGAACACTCGCACAATCGCCATCGGGCGAAAATTCTTCACCTCGCCCACCACCTTCATGGCCCGCGTGACGCACAGCTCCCCCAAGGTTCCGGCGCCGATGATCAACGAATACAAAATGAAATCGCGCATTCAGCGGGGCTCCGTGGTGCGCGGAGGCGTATACCCCACCACCAGAACACCCAGGCAGATGATGAGCACACCCAGCCAGCGCACGGGCGAGATCGCTTCCTGCAGCAGGAAATGCGCCAGCAGCGCCACCATGGCGTAAGAAACTGAAGATGCCGGCTGGACATAGCTATAGTCGGCCCACGAGAGAACCAGCATGTACGCCAAAAAAAAGCTAAGCAGCGACAGAATGCCCGCCCAAATCGTAGGCGAACTCAAAATTCTCGCGAGAACGTGGCCGGCGTCCACCAGGTTTGCAATGTGGATCGCTCCAATCCGTTTCATCCCCTTGCCGAGCAGAACATTGCCCAGCGGGCCGAAGACGACCATCAAAAAAATGAAAAGGTAGGTTTTTAAATGCAGACTGCCGGCAGACTTCATGCTTTGCAGAAACCTTCTGTCTCGCAGATTGCTCGAACAACCTCCGGCAGCACAAAAATCGCGGGCTGAATGATCGACTCAAAGATCGGTGGAGTTTCAACCAGAATGATCGAGCGCGGGAGTACCACCGCTTTATGTTAATTGATTTTCCGGCCGCGCCCAAGCGCACGAGCCGAAACAGCCTATAGCAAATCCCTGCCGCAACAGAAAGCCGCTCCAAGTTGGCTTTCAAGGAGCGGCAGTCTGTTCGCACTCTTTTTATTCTGAACGGCCTATTCTGAAAGGCTCGGACTATTACGGTATTACCTGGAAGACCACGTTGCTCTCGAGCTTCTTCCCGGCCGCCGTCATCACCTCGACTGCGCCCGTTGTTGCACCGGTTGGGACCGTGGTCGTGATCTCCGTATTCGAGCCGCCAGTAATAGTGGCGGTTGTGCCATCAAACGCGACTCTGGTAGCGCCCTTGAGATTGTTTCCCAGGATAATGACCTTCGCTCCGACTTTCCCAAAGGTTGGAGTTGTTTCCACAAATGGCCCAAGGCCCACCGACAAGCTGTAGACGACGCCGTAATCGTATGTCCCCCCACCCCCTGCTGTTCCGTAGAAGGCCCCGTCGCTGCCTTGCAGCATGCCCCCCTCTGGCCCGGTACCGTCGGCGCAGTTTATTTCGGAGCAGAAATTATAGAGCGGGGTTAGCTCGCGGCTGGAGGTAAGCTCGAAAATCGACCCGGCGTCACCAAAAAAGCTATCCGCTGTGCCGTAAAAGTTACCGTCGGTGGCTTGCTGCAGGCTGTACGCATTCGTACTGTCGGCGCAATTGGGCTGAGCGCAGAAGGTGTAAATCGTGGTGAACTTGCCGGCCGGGGTGATTTCGAAGATCGTGCCGCAGCCATAGTAAGGTGGGCAGCCCGGGTTGTGTACGCCGCCGTAGGTCGCCCCGTAAAGGCTTCCGTTACTGGCCTGCAGCAGTGCGGACGGGCCGTAGCCGTCGGTGCAGTTGGTTTGAGTGCAGAAGGCGTAGATTGTCGTCAGTTCGCCAGCCGGGGTCATTTCGAAGACCGTGCCGCAGATTGGAGTGCAGGAGGGGTATTGTTCGTCTCGTACGTTGTCCCGTAAAGGTTGCCATTGGAGGCTTGCACCAGTCCCGTGGGCGCCTCGCCGTCAGAACAGCTTGGCTGCGAGCAGAAGCTGTAGAGCGTGGTAAATTTAAATTCGCCTCCCGGGGTGATTTCAAAGACAGCGCCAGCGTCTGCCGTCCCGCCATTCAAGGTCGTCCCGTAGAGGTTTCCGTTCCGGCCTTGTACCAGCGTGCCTTCCGGGTATGTGGGAGTTTCGCATTCTGTCCCGGAGCAAAAACTGTAGATCGTCGTGAGCTGGCCCGCCGGGGTGATCTCGAAGATCGTGCCGTCCTCATGGGCCCCACCGCCCTCGGTCATTCCATAGTAGTTCCTATCCGTGGCCAGCGTCAGTCCCAGGGGCACCGAGACGGAATCGTAGAGCGTGGTCAACCCGCCTTCGGGGGTGACTTCAAAGACCGTGGGGGACGCTGTCCCGTAGAAACCCCCATTGGGGCCCTGGACGAGGCTGGCGGAAGGGTCTGCACCATTAGTCCCGTCGAAGCTCAGCAGAGTCGTGTAGGTTTGCGCGGGCGAGGCAATGCCCGCTGCGATACAAAATGCAAAGATGATGCAGGCCGTTCTTGCCAAGTTAAATTTTCCCATGCTGCTTCCTCCGCAGCTTCGCGGCGGTGCAAACGTGAGCAATTTAGAAGCTAGTAGTTTTGTCATTGAAGTCCTCCGCGTGCAAGATTCACGACTAGCAGTAAGTCGGGACGTTCCAGAAACCGGGGTCTGCCCGGCTGGGAGCCGCGCGAAGGGGAAGATGCGGCCAACCCGAGCGCAGGAGTTATCCCTCTGGCGGGACATGCGGTCAAGCTGCAACATCTTGCATGTATGAAAGCGCTCCCTCGGATCAGAGAGCCGGTTCTATTACGTGCTCTGTCTAAAGTGAACTCGGATAGAAGCGCGGTTCCCAGGCAGAGGCGGCGAATATCGGCGCAATGTCAATCCATCCCTGAAAAACCAATAACTTCGACGAAATTTACTTTCGTTTACGTTATTTTTACGCAGCTTAACCCGAACTAGTGTTGATATGAATAAAGGCATCCAGAGCGCTGCTCAGGATGCCTTGTAAAGATAACCGTTTCATATAAAAAACTTTACACAAGCGATCACAATTACCGCATATGCCGTTCGATACATCGATCTCAAAATAGTTCGCGTAAAATGAGTGGAAAGCCTGAATGCAATTATTGAAAGCCATTATTTTCTGCCTTCTGATCTCAACCTTTTTGTGGGCGCAAAATCCCACAGGATCTCTAAAGGGCAAGGTCGCCGATCCTTCCGGAGCGCTGATTCCGGGAGCAAAAATCACCGCCACATCCGCCAGCGGAAAGAACTCCACCGCCGCCACCGACAATCAGGGTACCTATGAGATCAAAGGCCTCGCGCCCGGCAACTACACGGTCACCGCATCTGCCCCAGGCTTCAATACCGATGCCGAGCAGAATGTGGCCGTTGCCGCCGGCAGGGCGCAGCAATTTGATTTCGCGTTAAGCGTAGCGGTACAGCAGGAACAAGTGCAGGTCGAGGCCGAAGGCGCGACCGTCGGCGTCAGTCCCGATCAGAACGCCAGCTCCATCATTATTAAAGGAAAAGACCTGGAAGCTTTGTCCGACGATCCCGACGAGTTACAGTCGGAATTGCAAGCGCTGGCTGGCCCATCCGCCGGCCCGAACGGCGGGCAAATCTACATCGATGGTTTTACCGGCGGACAAATTCCGCCCAAATCTTCCATTCGCGAGATTCGCATCAATCAGAATCCCTTCTCCGCCCAGTACGATACGCTCGGCTATGGCCGCATCGAAATCTTCACCAAGCCGGGCACCAACAAATTTCACGGCCAGGCTTTCGCCGACGGGAACGATTCGGCTTTCAATTCAATCTGGAGTCCCGTCCCGATCGCGCAGCCTCCCTATCATTCGGAATTATTCGACGGAAATCTAAGCGGCCCTCTGGCCAAAGGCGCATCGTTTTTTCTCGATGCGCAGCGCCGCGACATTGCGAACGTCAGCATCATTGATGCGACCGTGCTCGATCCCAGCCTGGCCGAAGTTCCTTTTTATCAGGCCATATCCAGCCCGGAGACCCGCACCAACGTTAGCCCCCGCGTGGATTATCAAGTCACTCCCAATAACACGCTCATGATGCGGTACCAGTTCACGCGCAATACCGAGAACAACCAGGGTATCGGCAATTTTTCGCTCTATCCTTCGCAGGCCTACAATCTGCGCGATACCGAGCAAACTTTTCAGGCCAGCGACACGCAGGTCGTGAGCAGCAACGTCATCAACGAAACCAGGTTCCAATTCATCCGCGACAATAACAACCAGTCACCGCTGGTCACGCCGGCTCTCACCACCGCAGTTCTGGGCGCCTTCACCAATGGCGGAAACAATGTGGGAGCCATTCTCGACTATGAGAATCACTACGAACTGCAAAATTACACGTCCATCGCGCACGGCAACCACTTCATAAAAATCGGCGGCAGGTTGCGGGCGACCACCGACAACAACCATTCGCAAACTGATTTCAACGGCATGTACACGTTCGCTTCGCTGGCCAATTACAGAAGCACGCTCAGCGGACTTCCCTGCAGCACCAGCCCGGCGAGCTTCTGCGGACCTTCCCAATTCTCCATCGCAACTGGTCCCTCGCAATTCAATGTCGCCCTGGTGGACGCGGGCCTCTACGCCGAAGACGACTGGAAGATTCGCCCCAACCTGACGCTCAGTTACGGCTTGCGATTCGAAACCCAGAACCACATGAGCGATCATGCTGACTTTGGTCCTCGCGTGACCTTTTCCTGGGGCTTGGGAGCGAAGAAAAAAACTGCGCCTAAAACCGTGGTGCGCGCCGGGGCCGGCATATTCTATAACCGGTTTGCCTACGACCTCGCCCTGCAGACGGAGCGCTTGAATCCCGACGGCAGAGGACAGACACCCTACGTGGTAAACGATCCTGCTTTCTATCCAACCATCCCAACCGCCAGCCAGCTTGCGGTATTGGCCCCCACGACTTCACCCACCTATTACCAGTCATCCCCGAATTTGCGCGCGCCCTATACCTTGCAATCGGCGGCGAGTGTCGAACGTCAAGTGACAAAGCATGCAACGGTTGCGGTGACGTATCTGAACTCGACCGGCGATCATCAGTTTTTCATTCGCAACATCAACGCGCCGCTGCCCGGTACATTCAACGTAGCTGTGCCAGGTAGCGGAGTGCGTCCCCTCACCAGCGTCTACGGAAACGACAACCTCTTCCAATACAATTCCGAGGGCATCTACCGGCAGAACGAACTGATCGCAAATTTTCGCGTGAGCGCCGGATCAAAGGTCTCGCTCTTTGGCTTCTACAGCATGAACTACGCCAACAGCGATCTAGGCACCGGCAGTCCCATCAACAGCAACACCAGCGTAACGGGCGGATTCACCTCCGGCGGTTCGCTCAGCACTCCCGAATTCGTTTCGAACCCCTACGATCCCAGCGCCGATTACGGCCGCGCCTCATTCGACACGCATGATCGCGGGTTAATCGGAGGCTCCTTCAGTCTGCCTTACGCCTTCCGCCTGAGTCCGTTCATGATCGTGGATTCGGGAACGCCTTACAACCTCACCGTCGGCAACGATCTTTACGGCTTCGATACTTTCAATGAACGGCCCGCATTTGTGTCTAACTCCACTTGCTCAAGCCGAATCGTTCAGTCAGGCAATGTCGTCTGCACGCCTCTGGGCACATTCAACAATGCACCCGCGCTCGGCCAGCGTGTTCTTCCCATCAACTACGGCACCGGACCTGCGGAGTTCAGCCTCAGCCTACGGCTTAGCAAGACTGTTGGTTTTGGCCCCAAGACCAGCGGCACGACCGGCGAAGGATTTCATCACGGCGGCGGCCATGGCGGTGGATTGGGTGGCCGCGGACTGACTGGCGGCGGTGGCAATCCGTTCGGCCAAACCGCCGTCAACCATCGTTACAATCTTACTTTTACCGTCTCGGCACGCAACGCGATCAACCGCGTGAATCTCGCATCTCCTATTGCCGACGTCGATTCAACCTTGGTGGGCAAATACAATTCGCTGGCCGATGGTCCGTTTAGCTACTCCGGCAATGCAAGCCGCCGCATCGATTTGCTGGTGATGTTTTCGTTCTAACGGCCAGAGGAAGTTCAGCAAGAAGCTCAAAGAGCGGTGGGCAACGCTAAACCCCAGACCCTGAACCCTAAGCCCCTGACCTCAGAGCCGTTCCCAGATCCCCCGCAGGTTCTCCGCTGCCGCTTCCGGCGTGATGTCCCTCTGCGGGCTTCCCAGTAATTCGAAACCAACCATAAACTTTCGCACCGTCGCCGAGCGCAGCAGTGGAGGATAGAAATGGGCATGGAAATGCCACTCACCATGCAGATCCCTATCGACTGGCTGTTGATGAAATCCCATCGAATACGGGAACGGCGTGTCGAAAAGTCGATCGTAGCAGCGGGTAATTGTATGAAGGATCTGCGCCAATTCCTTTCTCGCCTGCTCGTCAAAGTGCGTCAAATCGGGCACATGCCGCCGTGAAACAATCATGATTTCGAATGGCCAGATCGCCCAGAAAGGCACAACCGCCGCGAAGTTCCCGTTCTCGCAAATCAGGCGTTCCCGCGTAAGTTCGTACTCGACGTAATCACAAAGCAAACAGCGACGATGCCGTTCGAAATAATTCGCCAGCCCACGCTGCTCTTTCGCCGGCTCATTCGGAATCGATTCCGTCGCCCAGATTTGGCAATGAGGATGCGGATTGCTCGCGCCCATCAAAGCACCCCGGTTTTCGAAAATCTCAACGTATTTAACGAACTCAATCGCGCTCACGTCCTTGAACTGTTGCACCCACATCTCAACAATGGTTTCAATTTCAGCAATCGCCATGCTCGAAATAGCCAGGTCGTGCCGCGGTGAAAAGCATCCTACCCGGCAGATTCCCTGTTCGGGGCTCGCAACAATAAATCCGGGACTCGGCGCTATGGCGGACTCATCCTGCACTTCACGCTGCAACGCCGGGAAATCGTTATCGAAAACGAAGGTGGAGGAATACTGCGGATTTCGCACCCCGCCGGCGCGCTCATTACCCGGACACAAATAACACGAAGGATCGTACGCGGCGCGTTGTTCTACGGTCGGTTTCTCCACTTGTCCCAGCCACGGCCTCGCGGTGCGGTGCGGAGAAACCAGGACCCATTCCCCGGTAAGCGGATTCAGCCGGCGATGAGAAGTGTCATTCAGTTCGAACATCTGCGCTCCGGACCCCGAATTTACTGCAACATGCCCGCGCCATCGACTAGTGGGGTAACATAAATTTCGGGGCGCATGCGGGTCGCGTGTTCATATTTGGCGCTAATCTCGTTTTTGAATTTCTCGACTGCATCCCGCTCCACCAGGCTGACGGTGCATCCGCCGAACCCTCCGCCCGTCATTCGTGACCCGCAAACTCCCGGCAGGTCCTTGGCCAGATCAACCATCAGATCCAGTTCGGGGCAACTCACTTCGTAATCGTCGCGCAAACTTGCGTGCGACTCATACATCAGCCTTCCCACCGTTTCGGGATCTTTGCTCTCGAACGCGCTCGCCGCCCGCAAGACACGAGAGTTTTCCGTAATCACGTGCCGGCATCTACGCCGCAGAACATCGGGAGGCTCCGATCCATATTTCCCAAAGTCCTCGTCGCTCAAATCGCGCAAGCTCGCGATCTCCAAATGCCTGCTCCTGAAATATTTCACACACTCTTCGCATTCTGCCCTGCGCCGGTTGTACTCTCCAGCCGCGACCGAATGCTTGACCATCGTGTTGCAGATCACGATCTCAACCGAATCGAGCAACGGCACATAACTGGCCTCGAGCGAGCGGCAATCGAGCAGGATCGCATGGCCAACTCGCCCGCTGACCGAAGAAAATTGATCCATGATCCCACAACGCGCTCCCACAAATTCGTTCTCCGCCCGTTGGCAAAGCTGCGCGAGTTCGACGGAGCCGAGAGTACTTCCGGCTGAACGCAGCAACGCGAGCGCCGCCGCAACTTCGAGCGCAGCGGAAGAACTAAGCCCCGCGTTCATGGGCACGCATCCGTCGACCAGCAGATCAGCGCCCTTAATCGCATATCCCATCCGCGTCAATTCAATTTGTACGCCGCGAACATAATCTGTCCAGTCGTGTCGCGGCTTCGGCGAATCATCGCCAATCGAAAAAACGAAGCTTTCTCTTTGCTGCAGCGAACGCATAGACAACCGGCCAGACTCGTTCGCCGCGCAGGCCACGCGAGTATCGAACGCAATCGCGCCCGGCATAACAAATCCTTCGTTGTAATCGGTGTGTTCTCCAATCAGGTTGACTCGGCCGGGAGCCCGCGATACGTGAACTTCGCGCCGCGCGCCGCACGGGAACGCATCCTCGAATTGGCTAAGCAGAAATTCCGTAGTCGATTTCAACGCGGGATTCACAAATGTTCTGCCTCGTCTATATCCAGCACACCCGGAAAACACCGGCAGCCCAGCTAAACATCCAAACCAATCGAGCGCATCAACTCCAACCCGTTGCTCTTCGTGACTACGCCGTCGCGAAGAATGTAATCGAACTTCAGCTTCCCGCCCGTGAGCTCATCTTGAAAATGAACGTTACGCACCCGGCCATCCAGGGAACCGCCAATACCCGTCAACGCCAGATCATGCGTGCTCACTAAGCCGATCGCGCCCCGATTCGCAAGAGCGCGCACGATTCCTTCCGCGCCAATGCGTCGGTCATTCGAGTTCGTGCCTTGGAGCAACTCATCCAGCAAAAAGAGTACTGCCGGGTCGCTCCCCGCGAGATCGTAAATTTCACGGAGACGCGTGATCTCGGCATAAAAACGGGAACTGCCTTCCCGCAGCGAATCGTTAACCCGAATGCTGGCCCCAACCTGCAACGGCGTCAGGCGCAGCCGCCGCGCCCGCACCGGCGCGCCCGCCATCGCTAACACAACATTCGTCCCTACGGCTCGCAGTTGCGTGCTCTTGCCCGACATATTCGAGCCGCTCACCAGCAGGACGGACACTTCGCCGCCGATTTTTACGCTGTTGCGGACGCAGGTCGCCGCCGGAATCAACGGATGCCCCAGCGCTTCGCCGTCAAAATATGCCGCGCCTTCAACGAACTCCGGGAACGGATCAGTGGGATGTTCGAAGCTGTAAGTCGCCAAGCACAATAAAGCCTCAATTTCACCCACGGCGTTCAGCCACGAGCGCGTTGAGAGACCGTGAGCTGCTCGCCAGCGTTCGGCCGCAAACCCCACTTGCACGGAATACATGAGCGGAGCATCCAGGATGCGCACGAAAAGATTGTGGCGTGAGTCGATAAAGTTCACCAGCGTTCGCAGCGACGCAATTGCCTGTGAACTCGATACAGACCCCGACAGAAGGCTGCGCTGAAGCCATTGCAGTCGCGGACAATGAAACGCATGCGCCTCGATCCGGGCCAGCACAGCCGAGAGAAGATCCAGATGACGGAACGCCTCTTCCGTGCCGTGGAAAACATCTTCCAATCGATTGCGCAGCCGGAAGGTAATGAAAGCTTCAATGGCAACGACTACGATCAGCGGAGTAACGATGTCCCAATATGCCCACACTGCCACGCTGATAAGAGCCAGCAATGCAAGCAACGGAGCCAGCCAGCGCAGCGATCTCGGCTTCATGCGATTGGCGGCTTCCGCCCATTTCTGCAGCGCATCCGGATGCACGCCTACGTCAGCGTTTTCGCCCAGTACGGCCAGATCCTCGCGGAGATCGAGTTGCTCCCGCAGCTCAGAAACCGCAACATGCCGCTCGTGGATTTGCTCGACCGCTGAAGGAGCAAGCAGCCAACTCGCCAGCGTTTCCTCTCCCATGCGCGTGCGTGCCGTCGATAGCATTTGGAAAAGGCCGCCCTTGCCAAACAAATCGAGATCGGCGGCATAGACGTGATGAGCATCGTTGAATCGCTCCCCGGTTTCTCCCACCTCTGCCCAGCGATCCTCGATGCGAGCCAGGCCTCTCTTATAGAAATTCACCGCACGTCCGGCGAGATCGCGAGCCCGGAGAACTCGTGAATGGTAGTTCATGATTCCCACGAACAGCACCGCAGGCAGCACGAGCCAATAAGGTGAGAGCTCATGCAATCGAAATGCGCCCCACGCGGTAAAGCCGGCAAGCAAAGCCAGCAAAAGCCGTATATTCCCCAGGCGTATATGGATTTTCTCGTATTTCGCGACAGTGGAATCGCGAGCGCTCAGACGTTGGACGTATTCCTCAGAAGGCAACACGAGCTTAAAATTTAGCAGGTAGTAGAGTGACGTGCGGATTTAATTCCAATCGACTTGGGAACCTCGAACTCCGGAAAACCAGGTGTGCCCTAGGCCGCATTCTTCCACTTGCGCGCCAGACCCTCCAACTGCTCCAGCACTTTCTCAATGTCCTTCATTCGATCGGTAATGCCGTAGGTCACAGATGGCGGGATGGTCTGTTCGTAATGCCGGAAAATAAATCCTGCGCCCTGCAGCGTTCGCAGGCGCTCCGTAAGCACGCGGGAAGAAATGCCCTCCACTTGCCGCCGCAGAACGCCGAAGCGCAACGGCCCATTGTGGCCGAGCGCCCAGAGAATATGCATCGTCCACGGCCGCGTCAGCAATTCCAGCAGGCCACCCATCGGGCACGGCGAATCCTTGGCAGCGCCACGCTTGGTTGCCATACAGCCACTAGGTTACTTTATAATAGCTAGTTTGTCAAAGCTCTATAGTCATTTATTGTAACCAACAACGAGGCCGCATCATCCAAGCTTTCAGTTCAGGAGATTCGTTTATGACTCTACCTCGCATCGATTCCAGGTAGATTATTTTCTCTATCTTCGTTTCGCACTTCCTTCAAAGCACACAACAACAAGGAGAACGAATATGTCAGCCCCCTCAACTGTTTCCATCCGTTTGCAAGCAACCAGCGTTCCGTCCGTGTCCGGCCCCATTGTTTTCCTGGGACGATTGTTGTTCGCGCTCATCTTCATCATGTCCGGCCCGCGGCATTTCACCAGCCCGATCATCGCCTACGCCGCGTCGCAAGGCGTCCCTCTGGCGTCGATCGCAGTACCGTTTTCCGGCACGCTGGCAATTCTGGGCGGGTTATCGATCCTGCTGGGATACCGCGCCAAAATCGGAGGGTGGTTGATCGTGGCGTTCCTGGTTGGCGTGACTCCCATGATGCACAACTTCTGGGCGGTAACCGACCCCATGATGCACCAGATGCAGATGATCATGTTCATGAAAAATCTGGCGATGCTGGGCGGTGCGCTGCTGATTACGCAATTCGGATCGGGCCCGTGGAGTCTGGACCGGCGCGGAAACTGACGGGAAGGACGATTCTGTTCGAAAAGCTGCCTGCACGGAGTATCAGGTCATGTTGACTTAGTCCGGAGACTTAGTCTACGATGCACGGATGGAAGTCAATGTTCATAACGCCAAAACCCATCTTTCCCGCCTTCTGCAGCGGGTCGCAGCGGGAGAAGAAATCACCATTGCCCGGGCCGGTGTGCCGGTGGCGCGTCTGGTCGCCGTGGAGTCCGGAGAAAAGCGCCCTCTTGGGTTTGCGCGCGGCGATATATGGATTGCCGACGACTTCGACGCGCCGCTTCCCGATAAGGTTTTGGCTCTGTTCTACGCCAGTGAAATTCCAAAGATCGAATCGGCCCCCAAAAAGAGCCGGAGACGAAAATGAAGTACCTGCTCGACGGCATGACCTGGCTCTGGAGCATTGATTCCGTCGAGAAGATCAATCCCGCCGCCCGCGAAATTCTGGAAAATGGCCGCGAAGAGATCTACTTTTCGGCCGCCACTGCCTGGGAGCTGACGATCAAGGCGCGCCTGGGAAAGCTCCGATTGCCCGCACCGCCAGCCCAGTGCATTCCCGCGTTCGTCGCCAGACAGAGGCTAAGGCCGCTGCCCGTTACCCAGCTCCACGCCGCTGGAGTTTACGATCTTCCTACCTACCATCAGGATCCCTTCGACCGCCTGCTCATCGCGCAGGCGATTGATGAGGATATGACGATCCTTACATCCGATCGAATCTTTGGAAAATATCCGGTGAAAGTGATGTGGTGCGGAAAATAAATCGGGCACGACGCATCGTGCCCGTTCGAGTCCCCTTGTGCTTTAACGCTACACGGCCACGGGCTGCTTGCTGCGTACCGGAACCGGAGTCAGCCAGCCATGGCGGTCGTCTTTTTCGCCGCGGATGATGCCGTAGAACTCTTTCTGAATCGCTCGGGTAATCGGTCCCATGGTGCCGTTGCCGACTTTGATTTTATCGACGCTGCGGATCGGAGTGATCTCAGCCGCCGTCCCAGTGAAAAACGCTTCGTCGGCAATGTAGAGCATCTCACGGGGAATCATCTGCTCGACAACTGAAATGTCGAGATCCTGCGCGAGTTGCAGAACCGAATCGCGAGTGATGCCGGGAAGAACCGAATTGCCCAAAGGCGCCGTGATCAGCTTGCCGCGATGCACCACAAAAACATTCTCGCCCGAGCCTTCGCTGACAAATCCATTGACGTCGAGCGCGATGCCCTCGGCGAATCCGTTTAAAATTGCTTCCATCTTGATGAGCTGCGAGTTCATGTAGTTCGCGCCCGACTTGGCCATGGCCGGCAGCGTGTTCGGGGCGATGCGCGTCCAGGAAGAGACGCAAACGTCGCAGCCCTCGCTCTCGCCGCCCAGATATTTTCCCCACGGATAATTGATGATGTAGACCTCGGTGGGCGAATTAAACGGATTGACTCCCGCTTCCCCATAGCCCCGAAGAATAATCGGCCGCACATAGCATGGCCACAGGCCGTTGCTGCCCACGGTTTCGCACATGGCCTTGACGATCTCATCGCGCGTGTAATCGACCTCGATGCGGTAAACCTTGGCGGAGTTCAGCAGCCGCTCGATATGCTCGGTGGCGCGGAAGATGGCCGGGCCGCAAGGCGGCGCGTAGCAACGGATCCCCTCGAATACCGAAGAGCCATAGTGAACCACGTGCGACATCACGTGGAGGGTGGCTTCATCCCAGGGGATGAGCTTGCCGTTGTGCCAGATGTTCTCGACCTTCTGGATTGCCATGCGGACTCCTTCGCGGCGTTTGCCGAAGCCGGCTTATTGGATGCACCATCTCGCAACGAGGCTGAATTCTTCCTCAGGCACGGCAGGGGAAAGAGGTGTGAAAAGCAACCCACGCTACAGACCATTATAGCCGACGCCCACCACAACCCATGTGGGGACAGCCGCCCTCGGCTGTCCACGGCGCGAAGCGCCACCCGAACCAAGCGGCAAGTCAAATGCCGATAAACGCCAGGCGCAGACAAATCGGTGGAGATCTTTCCGGCTGCTGATGAGACAACGCTAATTCGACCCCTAGTCCTTATCGCCGTGCTGCCGTTCGACCGACCAGATACTCGCCTGGTCTTTTTCGAAGGGATACAGGTGAACCATCCAGTTCAGGACGACGGGATGGAATGTCCCCCCAGCGGCGTCGCACGCCTCCTGAGTGGCGATCGATCCTTTGAAGCCAAATTGCGGATTCGGAAGGAAGGATTCGTATTTGCGTCCGAGCGGCGCGGCACAGAAATTTACGTGCTCGTGCCATTGGGCAAGGCTGAGCGGAATGCGCTCGTCGAGTTGATCTTCGGTGAATCGCCGGGGCGCGGTATACATCACGCCGACCAGCTTGTAATCGTCGCCATGCTTTTCATAGAGCAGCGAAGTCGGATGCTCAGGATTGAAATGCCAGGATGCTTCGAAGGCATATCCGTAATTGGTAAAGTGATACATCTTCTGCGGAACGTTCGGCAGGAAGATCTTGAAACCTTCGTTGAGCGCGGCATGATAGTCGAGATATTTTTCGCAGACTTTGCGGGCCTCTTCCACTACGGCCTGGGCACGCTCGGCGTCGCCCGGCTTCATTGGCCGGAGCGCGGTCATCTTCATGTGCGGGCCCATATCCATGTGCCCTTCCATCGAGTGCATGGCGCCGGCGCTGGCGTCGTTATCCTTTTCAGCCGCTTTATCAGCGGTCGCAGGCATGTCGTGACCCGGCATATCCATTCCGGGCATGCTCTGCTGACTGCCTGAGGCAGGAGTAACGGAGGGCTGCTGCCCCCAAGCGATGCTGCCGAGCATCAAAAACGAAGTTAGAATAAAGATCGGGATGCGCATGAAAAACTCCCTCTTGCCGCGAATTCTTCGGAGCATTATTAACCCTGCCCCAGTATCAACCCCTGCTACATTAATAACCCTCGCTTCAGGATATGAAGTTTCTGCAAGCGGGACGAGTTACTACGCATAACGGAGGTAATCGAGTACGCTCACCAGGAGGCTGGGGGCAAGTAGTAATTCCATCAAAGATGGTTAGCGTTGACACAGTGTGACGGTGCCGAATAAACTCGGCGTTCTCGCAATTTCCAGAAAACCCGCACTTAAAAAAATGGCTCGACGCCCTCGCATCGCGGTGGTTGGAAGTGCCAACATCGACCTCACAACTTTCACCGACCGCTTTCCCAAGCCGGGGGAAACCATCTTCGGCCAGAAATTCGATCTGGGATTCGGCGGCAAAGGCGCGAACCAGGCCGTGGCGGCGTGCCTTTGTGGCGCCGACGTAGTCATGGTCGCGCGAGTGGGAGACGATTTGTTCGGGCCGGCGACGATCGAGAACTTCCGGAAAGTTGGCATCGATACAACGCATGTGAAGAAAGTCGAGGGTCTCTCGAGCGGGGTGGCGCCCATTTTCGTTGAACCGAACGGGCAGAACCGCATATTTGTGGTGAAGGGCGCAAACGATGCGCTAAAGCCCGCCGACGTTGACGCTGCGGCGGAAGCGCTGAAGACCTGCGATTGCATCGTCCTGCAATTTGAGATTCCGTTGGAAACGGTTTATTACACCATCGCATTTGCGCGGAAACACAACATCCGCTGCATCGTGAATCCGGCGCCGGCCCAATCCGTCGACCTGCAGGCTCTGGCTGAGCTGGACTATTTTGTGCCGAACGAGAGCGAGGCCGAGTCGATTACGGGAATTGCGGTCAAGAATATTGATGATGCAAGAAGATGCGCCGGGAAATTACTGGATAGCGGCATCCGACGCGTAATTGTGACTCTGGGCGCGAATGGATCTCTTCTAGCGGGCCGTGGCGTGAGCGAGCACGTGCCTCCGTTTGCTGTGAAAAGCATCGACAGCACCGGCGCGGGCGATGCTTTCATCGGGAGTTTCGCCGTGTTCCTGGCAGAAGGATTTCCCGAACAAGAAGCCGTGCGCAGGGCCAATCTTTATGCCGCAATGTCGACGATGGGCGTGGGAACGCAGAAGTCCTTCTCGAAGCGCGAGCCCTTCGACACAGAGTGGTCGGCTAGAAACCCGAAATAGCGCGCCTCTGGCATTCGGATAAGCCGTATCGATTATCGGTGGCCTCGTCGCATACGCCTTCCAGGAACGCGAGCCAAATTGGCAATTCCGCTGGGAGCTAACGGTCTTTTGGCAGCGAAAATTCTTGACTTCGGAAGCGCTGCCGATTTATAAGGCTACCTCCGAGATCTCCAATCATTTCAACGCGTATTTGGAATTTTTTTCTTCCTCGGTGCGGGGCAGCCGAAAGGGGATTTGATGTCAAAACCGAGAGCGTTTCTCGCTGGACTTTTCTGTTCGTGTGTGTTCCTGTTTTCCCCTCTTCTCCACGCCCAAGCAACTGGCAGCCTTAGCGGCACGGTTACCGATAAGGGCGGCGCCGTAGTTTCGGGCGCGACGGTGCGCGCCACCGCAGAAACCACGGGACTCTCCCGCGAAACGAAAACGGACGATTCGGGGCATTATCTGATCCCACTCCTTCCAGTGGCGAGCTACACCCTTCGAGTGGAGATGACGGGCTTCCAGGCAACTGAGCAGCACGCCATCGGCCTGCAGGTTGACGAACATCGCGAGGTCGATTTCACGCTGAATCCCGCTTCCGTCAGCTCCACCGTCGAAGTCAATGCAACGGAAGTCGCGGTCGAAACCGCGAACCCCACGCTCGGTCAGGTGATTACTTCTCAGGAGGTAGCCGATCTCCCGCTCAACGGCCGTAACTTCGTGCAACTGGCAACCCTCACGCCGGGCACGACTTCATCGACCAGCCCGGTCAGCTTCTTTACCAGCGCCGCCAGCAGTGAGGCTGCCACGCGCGGATCGTTTTCACTTTCGTCCGGCGGTTCGCGTGAACAGGAGACCGATTGGCTGCTCGACGGGAACGATAACAATCAGCTCGACGAGGGCGGAATCGCGATCTTCTCGGAGATCGACGATATTCAGGAATTCAAGGTTCTCACCTACAACTACTCGGCCGAGTACGGTGAGCGCGCAGGCCCAACTGTATTGGTAACGACGAAATCAGGCTCCAACCAATGGCATGGTTCGCTATTCGAGTTCTTCCGCAATACCGATCTCGACGCCACGCGCTACTTTTTTACCACCAAGCAGAAATTTAACTTGAATCAGTTTGGCGGTTCGCTAGGCGGCCCGATCAGGAAAGACAAGACGTTCTTCTTTCTCGATTATCAGGCCAAGATGCAACGGGAAGGCGTACCGTTCACCGGTTTCGTACCGACCGCTTCGATGACCACGCCAGACGCCAGCGGCAATTACGATTTCACGGACAATCCATTGGGGACCGCCACTCTTCTCAATCCATTTAACGGCTACGCGCCATTTCAGTGCATTCCCGGCACAACTACGCCTGAGCCGGTTAATACGACCAACGGAAGCCAGCCAACCGGCGCAGCTTGCGAGATCATTCCTGCGGCCTTGATTAATCCGATCGGGGCAAGGGTCGCAAAACTCTATCCGTTGCCCAACGCGAATCCCGCCGGAGGCTTCAACTACGAAAATCAGCCCACGAGAAAGCTGAACGAAGGAACCTTCGACGTTCGCCTCGATCACAATTTTTCCAACAAGGATTCGGCGTTTGCGCGCTTCAGCTACGACCAGGCGACGAACTTCGTGCCCGGAGGCTCTCCGACGTGGTCTGAGGCTAACGCTTTCGGCAGCAATCAACACATCGAAAACCACGGGCGCAATGCGGTTGTGACTGAGACCCACGTCTTTTCGCCCAACATGATCAACCAGGCCACTGTCGGCTATAACCGGATTTTCAACCACATTCTTTCCTACGGCACAGGAACGTGCGAAGCCGCTACCCTGGGCATTCCGGGCGCGGACCTGGCGAGTTCATGCGATAGCATCACGGGCTATCCGGCGAGCCTGAACCAGGCGCCGCAAGAGTGCGAAAGCTGCGGCCTGACTTCCTTCGATATGTCAGCCTATTTCTCGGTAGGTGACCGCGGGTACGCGCCCTACCAGGGAGGAACCAACGTTTACTCGTTCTCCGACAAACTGGATTTGATTCGCGGCAAGCACAACATCAGTTTCGGCTTGGTATTTCGTGCCGAGGAGATGAACGTCAGGAACAACGCCTTTCAGGACGGTTTCGCAGTGGAGACCGGCACCCAGACCGGCGACGATATCGCTGATCTGCTCTTAGGCGGCATGGGAGTTTTTGCCGCCCACGATCAAACATTTCTGGGCGCCACTACCGGCCGCCGCTGGAAACTGTTTCGCCCGTTTGTAGAAGACGATTGGCGCGTTACGCCGAATCTGACCTTGAACCTCGGCTTTGCCTGGGCTCTGGCCACGCCCGAAACCGAGGAGGCAAACCGGCAGGCCAACTTCAATGTTCAGAATCTCAAGTGGTATGTCCCCAAAGGCAGCCCTGGCCTCGCCGGATGCACGCTCTGTATTCCGACCAATGGCGGCTTGGGCATTCAATTCGACAAGACGGCACTTGAACCGCGCATTGGATTCGCCTGGAAACCCGCCGGCAGCGATAAAAGCGTGTTGCGCGGCGGATACGGCATCGTTCATGACTCGGCGTGGAATCAGGGCGGACAAGGTTTATGGCAAAATCCGCCGTTCTATGCGGAAGTGGATCCCTGCACTTTCTGCCTGGCCTACGGCAGCACGGTGGGTTCTCTTTCCGGTGGTTTCCTCCTGCCGGTGGGCACTCCCTCGACCACCGCTGTGGATGGCGGCGCCGGCGCGGTTTACAACTCGCCTGTGAACCCCAGTACATATACCGGCACAATTCAATCCGAAAATCTTAATTTCAAGCAGGGAGTCATCCAGCAATTCAACTTGAATGTTGAGCGACAGTTGCCCGGAAACGTGGTGCTAACGGTGGGCTATGGCGGGTCGCGCAGCTCCCACATTCTGGTTGGCCAGCTCAACGAAAATCTCAACGAGCCCAGCGCCTGTCCCGGCCAGGCGAATCCTGTTCCCGGCTACACCCTGGGCTGCGGTTTAGGAAACTTTCCCTACACTGTGAACCAGCCTGGTGGCGGATTCTATCAGGCGGTCGATACCAACAACAGCGTTGGTGCCGCGCGCTACGATTCGCTGCAGGTAAAAGCTGAAACCAAGAGTGCGCGGCACGGCCTCTATGCGCTGATCGGCTATACCTATTCGCGTAATTTCGATACCGGCCTCACCGACGGCTTGGGCACCAACCCTGGCGCGCTCTATTATCCATTGCCGGGCACTGCGAAGCTGGACTGGGGTCTGTCGCAACTGAACCTCAACAACAGTTTTACCGCCAGCATCCTTTACGATTTGCCATTCGGCAAAGGCAAACGCTTCGGCGCAGATTGGAGCGGCGCCACCAACGCCGTACTTGGGCATTGGCAAGTGAACCTGATTGAAAGAGCTACTTCCGGGTTTCCGTTATTTATAGTTGATAGCGGCGATGGGTCGGGCGTCTACTTCTCCTACAACGGCGACACTTTCCAGCGCCCGAACGAGGTGGGTGACCCAAATAAGGCTGGCCCGGTGGCAGCGAATCCCGGTTGCGCCGCGCCCTCGGCGATTCACACTTTGCAGAATTGGTTCAATCCCTGCGCGTTCGTGCAGGCGCCGACGGGTGAGCTGGGCACGGCCCCGCGCGCTCCAGTCTACGGCCCTCGATTCGTGAACACGGATTTCTCGATCATCAAGGATTTCCCTTTGCCCTTCCGCGAGGCAATGAATCTGCAATTCCGGGCAGAGTTCTTTAATCTCTTCAACCATGCGCAGTACTATCTCAACGGTTACTCCGACATTGGAGAGCAGGACATCAATACACCCTCGAGTTTCGGAGTGGTCAACAATACGGTGAACAACCCGCGATTGGTGCAGTTTGCATTACGGCTTAATTTCTGAGCAGGCAGGCCTGTAGAAAGACCTGCAGTTGCCTGGCATCGGCCAAGTTCTCTGCTAACTGCGAGAGTACGCCGACCAAACGGAGCGCACACTCATTCCGGCTGCGGCGCAGGCTTGGTTTGCTGCAGTTGATAGACAAACTGTTGGGTCTGGCGGCGTTCGGTTTCAGCTTCTTCGGTGTCCGTTTTCGATATCTTCTCGTAGAGTCGCAGTTCAGCCTCTGCCTTTGCCGCCTCTCCGGTCTGCCGGTAAGCCTGAGCGAGCCGGTAATGCGCTTCTCCTAAGTCGGGAGTCGACGCAATCGCTTGTTGGTATGCATGGATCGATTTCGCAGTTTCTTTTTGTTCTGCGTAGGCGAGACCGAGCAGTAGATAAGCTTCTCCCAGCTTCGGATCGATGCGCACTGACTTCGCCAGCAGCGATTCAATCTGCGGTAGTGTACCGTTCTCTGCCGCGGGCGTTCGCGCCTTCCACAGACTCACCGCATAGTAATAATTGGCCAGAGCATTTTCGGGTTGCAGCTTCGCAAATCGTTCGAGCCTTTGAGCAGTCGCTTCCGGCGGCATCGCCTCGGTCGCTTGCATCTTCCCCATGAACAAATAAGGATCGGGGTCTTCGGGATTCAGATCAGATGCTTCGCACAATCTCTGCGCCGCCTTTTCAGGAGAGCCCAAGACGTAGAAAGATGCGGCCAGTGCAGTCAGCATTCGCACCGAGTGCGGAAAGATGCGATTGCCCTTACTGAAAACTTCAATGGCCGGCTCAGCTGCGCGATGCAGCAGCAATTCCGAT
Organism: uncultured Acidobacteriaceae bacterium; assembly: GCA_963784095.1. GTDB lineage: Bacteria > Acidobacteriota > Terriglobia > Terriglobales > Acidobacteriaceae > Sulfotelmatobacter. Next base: position 946,840 of record CAWAQC010000005.1, on the reverse strand, counting down.
CCCCAGTCAAAAAGGTTCGACTCACTCGCGTCCAGTTCCGCAGCGCGCTGAAATTCCGTTACCGCTTGCAGCGAATCACCGAGTTTCTCATTAATCTGACCGAGCAGGTGATGCGCGTCCGCTTTCTGTTTAGCATTGCCTTCGGTGCTCAGCAGCGGCTCGGCCTCGATCTTCGCATAGCCGTAGTTGGCCATCTTGAAATAAGCCACCGCCAGTGCGTAAAGGTTTTCAAAATCGCCAGGATTTATGCCGGTAGCGCGCTCGAGGTATGGAATTGCTTCGGCGGGCCGCTCTTCATTGACGAGCCATTTTCCAAGTTCAGAGTTTGCCTCGAAGCTCTCGGGCTGCTGGTGAACGGCTTGTCTGAGAGAGGCTTCGGTTTGGTAAGTGTTGGAGCCGTGCGCCGCGCTACCGCTGGCTCCGGCGGTCAGCGACGCAGCCGCTCGAACCAATGACTCTGTATTCTTAATGATCGTCGGCGAAGAGCCATGGCCTCCCAGGGTCGTGGTGTCGGTGACGCCCGCTACGGTGAAATGCGGCTCATCGTAAAACTGCGGCTGACCAGCCGACGAATTCGGATCCGCGGGCGCTTCTGCCGGTTTCTGGATCGATGGTTGTTCTCCGGAAGACTGTCCGCAAAGCATGGATGGAAGACACATCCCCGCGAGCGCAACAGCACTGGCTAGTCTGATGTAGAAGCGGTTCATATCCCGCGAGCTACCCGGTTTTCATTTCGATGTTGGACAGCATAACTCGCTTGTGAAATAGGTTACACTCCTTTGCGGCAAGCGATTCGCTCGAAAATGTAAATTTGCGAGCAGAACGCGGCACAATAGTAGCTATTCGAAACCTTCAGGAGGTCAACGATCTTGAACCAGGGGCGATTTCTCGCGGCAGTGCTACTGTTTGCGACTGCAATCATGGGGTTCGGCCAGGAAAAACGTAAGATCATTATCGATCAGGACGCCGCCGGTCCTGCGGGAAGCGATCAGCAGGCGATGATGTTGCTGATTCAGTCTCCACAGACTGAGGTGTTGGGCATCACCGTGGTCACCGGCGATCAGTGGCTGCGCTCTGAAGTGGCGCACACGCTGCGCATGTTGGAGATCATTGGTCGAACCGAAATTCCGGTTGTGCCCGGCGCGGAGTATCCGCTCGTGCGGCGGCAAAAAGAAACTGAGTTCTGGGAGCAGCAATTCGGTTCTGTTCCATGGCTGGGCGCGTGGACTCCGCAGTTCTATCATCCGGCCGACCAACTGGGCCCGATGCCGGAAGGCTTGCCGACCACCAAGCCGGCAAGCGAAGATGCCGCTCACTTCCTGCTGCGCATGGTCCACAAATATCCTGGCGAAATCACGATTTATGAAGGCGGTCCCATGACCAACCTGGCGCTCGCGATGACGATCGATCCGCAATTTCCATCGCTGGCGAAAGAGCTGGTTTATATGGGCGGGAGTTTCGCTCCGCGGACCGACGATCCCGAGTTCGCCAACACTCCCACCCACGAATTTAATCTGTGGTTCGATCCGGAAGCGGCGCACACGGTGCTCATGGCCCCGTGGAAAAAAATCATCTGCACCTCCGTGGATATCTCGGTGAAGACCCTGCTCACGCCTGAAATGATTGATCGTCTCAAGACCAGCAATTCTGCCGCCGCTCAGTACGTCGGCAAGTACGCCCGCCTCAGGCCGAATTACAACTATCTCTGGGACGAGTTGGCGGCGGCCGCATGGCTCGATCCCACCATAATCACGAAAAAAGAAATGTTGTTCATCGATGTAGATCTTGATCGCGGCGCGGGTTACGGTGACACCCTTAGCTGGACCGAGCAAAATAAGCCGAAGTTTACAGGCCCGCCGAATGAAGTACAGGACGATTTGAATTTGGACAAGTTTTATACAATGTTCATCGATTTGTTGCGCGCGCCCACGCCGAAGAAATAGAACGCGAATAGAGATAGAACGAGAAACCGCGAAGCGGCCTTATCACCGCAGTTGCGCCAGCATGCTCTGCGCCTGGGCGTGGTCCGGATGCAGCTTGAGAAGTTCGAGCAAAACGCTGCGCGCCTTGGCCGGCGCGTTTTCGATTGCATAGACGCGCGCCAGGTTCAGATACGACTGGTCGAATTCAGGCGCAACGCGGATACAGTTTTCGAAACTCGCAACCGCGTCGTCGCGCCTTCGAGTGCGCAAATAAAGTATGCCAAGATTGTTCAGCGCCTCTGGATAATCAGGGCGCGACTTCAACGCCCGCTGCAAATATTCGTAGGCATGCGCCGTGTCATCGGCATGCGCAAAGACCATGGCCAAGCCGTAGTTCGCCTCGGGGTCTGATGCGTCGATTTCGAGCGCACGCTCGAAAACCTTACGCGCTTCGTCCCAGTTTTTCTGCAGGCGATAAGCGTTTCCCAGATTATTCAGAGCGATCAGATGATCCGGGCTCAGCCACACGGCCTCGCGAAAATCATTGACTGCTTCCTTCGTGCTGTTCGCCTGAGCCGCAATGAGGCCAAGATTGTTCCAGGCATTGGCGAGCGTATCCGGATAGCCGGCGTGAAGCCTGGTCGCACGTTCGAAGCTCTCGTGCGCATCTGCTGTTTTATGCTGGCTCAAATAGGCGCTACCTAATCCGTAAGCCGCTTCCGCACTCGAGGGATCATTGTCCAGAGCCTGCTTGAACGAATTCGCAGCTTGATCGAAGTAGCCGCGCTGAAAAAATATCGATCCGTAAGAAAGATAGTTTCGTCCAAACTCAAAAGACTCGCCGACGCCTTTGAACGGCAGCGCCAGAATTGAGCGCTGCGCATCCGATTCAGGAATTAGGCGAAAATCCTTTGCCGCCTGTTCCGGGTTCACTAGCCCCTGATAGACCTTTACCATCTGGCCTTGTTTGTCGATCAGGAAAGATGTCGGCAGTTCGAGGTCACGATGCCGGTCAAACAAGTAGCGATGAATAATGTTGTAGATGGCGGCAACGTCGTCTGAACCGCGCAGGACCGGAAACGAGAAATTCGGCGCGTTCCAGGAATATTTGGGTTTTTCCGTATCGTCAGCGAAATCAAGGTTCACCGTCAGCAGTTGCCATCCCTCAGCGGCCCATCGTCCATACGCGCGATCGAACGCGCGCAACTGTTGCCGGCAATCCTTCGCTCGAGCGCTCCAGAAGTTAAGCAGCATTGGATTGCCGCGCACTGCCGCGAGTGTGCGCAGTCTGCCGGCGGCATCGGGCAGAGAGAAGTCGGGCGCCGCTACTGGAACAAGCAGCCAGGTTTCAGACGCGGTGGGCAGTTGCTCAGGCGATTGTGGCTCAGCGTCAGCAATCTCAACGTTGGCCGACGAACGCGTTCTGAATGCTTCTGCTCGAAATGATTCGCTGCCCTCTTCGACCCAGATCCGGTGATTGGGCGGGAGATCGCGCAGATGCTGAATGTCACCGCTCGGCCAGCGTATAGATGCTTGAACTGATCCTTTGTGATCGCCAAGGCCAAAGAACAATTCCTTGCTATGCTGCGAAAGAAACCCAGATCCCGCCTGCAAGCTGTGCGTCTGTTGACCGGCCTCAGCATGAATCGTAACGACCGCTCCGATTGCGTCACGATTGCTCTTCGTTCCCCGCAGATGAAAAACAATCGATGGCGGAAGGTTAGCAATCGCATTTCTCAATACTCGCGACTGCGGCGCGTTGCGGTTCTTCAGAAAAATCTCTTGCCTGCCATCGTGATCAAAATCTGCCAGCGCAAAAGCGCGGCCATCTTCAAGAAAGTCCAATCCGACTGCGCCGGAAACGTCGGAAAACGTTCCATCGCGGTTGTTGGCGTAAAAAACATTCCGCTCGAAGCCGCTCCAGGTTCCATCGGCGCGGATCAGTTCGTTGATGGCGCTCCATCCCAGCTCGTAATCGTGCGAAAACCTCGCCTGATCGGGAGAATTGGCCACCACCTGCCGCCAGAAAAAGCTGTTCAGGTCGTCTCTTTTCAGATCGTCTTTTTTCAGATCTTGCCGCGACGGCCCGGAGATCATGCCGTTCGCAATGTAAATATCGGGAAAGCCATCGTGATCGAAATCCAATGCATCACTCGACCACGCCCAGCGCCCCATGCCAACTCCGGCTGCGCTAGTCACATCGCTGAATGCGGTGCTCCTATTCCGAAAGAGCGAATTCCCCATTGCGTGCTTGCGATAGAGGGTACGCACCGGTTCGGGCGAGTCCTTCTTAAATATCTCCTGCGTCGAGATTCGCTTGCCGGCAGCGGTCCACATGTTACCGACGTAAAGGTCTTCCGCGCCGTCGTGGTCGTAGTCAAGCCACGAAACGCTCATGCCGGCGCCAACGTCTTCTACGCCAACTTCACCAGCGACATCAGTAAAAGTGCCGTCACCATGGTTGCGGTATAAATTCTTGCGCCCAAAATCATTTACCACGTAGAGATCGGGCCAGCCGTCGCCGTTGTAGTCGGACCATCCGCAGCAAAAGCTATAACGCGCGTTGTTCTGATTAAGGCCGGAGTCGGCGGTGACGTCGCGAAAAGTGCCGTCACGCTGGTTGCGCATCATGAAGTTCGGCGGTCCATTCTCCGCGTCGTGATAGGGGACGGGATATCGATATTGATCTGCGCCCTGGTAGTAAGAGTAGAGGCAGAAATAAATATCGAGCCAGCCATCGCGGTCATAATCGGCAACGGCTGCGCCGGTAAAAGTTCCCTGCGGCGAGGAGGCAAATTTGAAGGCATCCACTCGGCGCTTGAACTTACCGCCGCCCTGGTTCAGGAACAGCTGAGGGCCGCCGGCCGTCACAATAACCGCATCTTGATTTCCGTCGTTGTCGAAATCGGCAAAAAGTGCGCATGAAGTATTGTCGAGAAGTCCAAGCCCAGATACTTCTGTGATGTCTTCAAAACTTCCATCACCCAGATTTCGATAGAGCCGATTCGGCAGCCCCGAAGGCTGACAAACGTAAAGATCGTCAAAGCCGTCATTATCGATATCGGCAACCGAAACGCCGTTGTGGCCATAAATATCAATGCCCGAGGCACCGTCGAGAACAGTCCGCCAGTAATCGACCCCGTGCAGCAATTGCTGAGAGTACGAGGAATTGCCGCCGAGCGCCGAAGCCGTCACATCTGTAAAGACCAATGACTTTGAGCGGGCGCGAGCTTCTTCGAGTGTCTGCCACCGCTGCACCCGAAAATCTCCTTGGGAAGAAGCACTCCAGACAAGGTTCCAATAGCCAACGCGTTGCTCGCGGTAGAATGCGCTGCCCGCACTTACGAATTCATAACGCACGCGCGTCCGCCATTGCTGAGCAGCCAGACCAGAGGAGCCAGGCAACTCCTCGATAGCAGTGACCTGAAATTCCGCGGTTAACAACTTTGAGTAGTCAGCCAGCGACGAACGCAACTCCTCAAGAAATGAATCGCGCCTGAAGGTTACTGACGAATCGAATTTACCTCTGTGCACTTCGACCACAGGTCCGGCACGCACAACTTGTGACTCAGTTGGACGCACGCCCGTACCCGAGAAGTCATCGGACAGGAACTTTGCGAATATCTGAATATCCGCCGGAGACCGCAGCAGGTTTGCGCTCCACTCGGCCAAAATCGCGGCGATTTGGTCGTGATATTTCTCGGTTACGAAATCGTCAAACCCCGCTTGCGTTTTGAGCAACAGCGCATCGAGCGGCCTCTGCGACCGATACCGGGGATGGAAACGAAACTCACCCTCGGACGCGAATAGCCGCTGAGAATCGAATACAGAGTCGTTCGAAAAACCGTGCGGAAAAACCGGGGAAAGAGCGAACCGGCCCAGGCCGGCAGGAATCATCGCAAAGGATGCTCCCTGGCAGCAGCGTAGAAGAAAATCGCGCCGGCTTGGGCTGGGCAGATCAGAGTCGATCTGCCCGCGTCTGTTTTTTCTCCGACTCAGAGTAGATCCCCGCAATCCTCGTCCCAGTCCGCAATCTGATGGACTGCCAATAGCTCAAATATTAGTAATGCTAGATGTGTGCTTAAATGATGCCATGTTCGCCCGCAAAATTCGCGCGGAATATACCGATCATGACCGCACGGTTCCCTGCCCTCTGAAGTGGCTCGACAGCTTTTCCATGCGCAACTTTACCAACGCCAGTGTGTTCGACGACACAGTGCCGGTTTCCGATGGCTTGATCGAGATCGGAAACAACGTTCCTTTGGAGAAGCTGCGAGATGCGATGGAAGATTGGTTTCGGCGCAAGAGTTACCTGCCCAAGGACTCGAAATTGTTACTGGAAGAGATCTGACTAATACCGCAAACTACGCGAAATGGCCTTGCTCCAGGATGATCCAGAGGCCATGGCGAGTAAAGGCCGCTCTGAACGACGGCGGAACCGATACCTTAAAACACCGATTTGGCAATCTTGGAGGATGTAGGGACTTAATTTCGCAAACTCCGGGTTTCGCGTAGGCATCCGACTTTGGGTCTGAAACGCTGCTCAGCCGGCGTTTAGTTACTTGGGACGTGATTGCGAGGTGCATCATGAATTATCGCGTTCAGCTATCTACGGTCTCCGGTTTGCACGGCTTGCAAAGTTCGTTGCCGCGACATGAAAAGCTGCCCATTACTTCTCTGGATTCGGAAGACGCGAAACTCTTCCGTGCCTGGATGGTCTATGACCCTGATTTCGAGGCAATGTGTTCGCCAGGCCGCAGCCGGAAGTCGTTGCTGGGACTGGCTCTGGCAATGGGCATTGGCGCCGGCTTTTGGACGGCAGCAGGGCTGCTGATTGCGCGTTTGTGGTAGGCGATGCTTTTCAAGTTCCGCGCTTAAATTCTGCCGAAGTCTGCGCCTGTCCGCTGCTGCGCTACTCGGAGTAGTGGAGCAGCGACATCACGTTGTATCCCTTCAACCTCTCCCGTCCCTTCAGAAAATCCAGCTCAACCACAAAACCGAGGCCGGCGATCTCCGCTCCGAGCGACGATGCCAGCTTCGCCGTCGCTTCCGCCGTGCCCCCGGTGGCGAGGAGATCGTCGACGATGAGCACCTTCTGGCCCTTCTGAATGGCGTCTTTATGCATTTCAAGAGAGTTGGTGCCGTACTCCAGAGCGTAGTCGAACTTCACGGTTTCGGCGGGCAGCTTCCCAACCTTGCGCACGGGAACAAATCCGGCATTCAAGCGGTAGGCAAGCGCCGGCGCGAAGATAAAACCCCGGGCTTCCATGCCTAGCACAAGATCCACTTTCTGGTCGACATATTGTTCGGAGAGCCGATCGACCAGCGTGGCGAAACCTACTTTGTCTTTCAACAAGGTTGTGATGTCGTAAAAGAGAATGCCTTTTTTCGGGAAATCGGGAACTTCGCGGATTAAATGCTTCAGCTGGGTGTCGTCCAGTCTTGATCTAGCGGACAATCTACCACGCTCCTTCAATGCGGAATGAACTGATGTTAGCCGACGGCCGGACTTCCGAGACTTCGATGTCATCGACTCGCGCGGCCCGCGGCCCCTGGCGCAAGCGAGCTTGCAGTCCGGAAAGTTGATCGCTGGTGCCTTGAGCCAGAACTTCCACGGTGCCGTCGGCGTTGTTGCGCACCCAGCCCGAGATTCCGAGAATATGCGCCTCGCGCTCCACAAACCAGCGGAATCCAACGCCCTGGACGCGCCCGCGGACCACAAAACGGCGGGTTTCTGTAGTTTTCTCGGTGGAAGTCATTTCTGGAAAATGTCGTCCCGGTCTGGAAAAGTCATCCTGAGCGGAGAATCAACTTGCGAATGCGAAGTTGATTCGCAGTCGAAGGATTCCTATGACCTCAATCTCTTCCCATGATCCCAGGGAATTCTAACTGTCCCCATTATGCTCGCGACAAATAAACGCCCTCGGCCGTGTCAACTTTGATCTTCTCGCCTTCATTGATGAACGGCGGAACCTGCACCACCAGCCCGGTTTCAGTTTTCGCCGCTTTAGTCACGCTCGATGCGGTAGCGCTTTTCAGTCCCGGCTCGGTCTCGACCACGGTGAGGATTACGGTCTGCGGCAGCTCAATGCCCACAGCCTTACCGTCGAAGAATTCGACTTTGATTTCCAGGTTCTCGATTAAGTAATCCACGGCGCCCCCCAGAACATCCTTGGTGAGGTGGGTCTGCTCGTAATTCGCCGTATCCATGAAGTAGTAATTGTCGCCATCGGCGTAGAGGAACTGCATATCGACTTCGTCCACATTGACCTTTTCGATGGGATCGGGCGAGCGGAAACGGTGCTCGAACATCGCTCCGGTGCGCAGGTTGCGCAGCTTGGCCTGGATGAAAGCGCGCAGGTTGCCGGGCGTGCGGTGTTCCACGCTGAACACGGAGTGCAGATCATTGTTGTGCTTTATGATCATGCCGGGACGCAGCTGGGTGGCAGGGATCGACATTGGTTCGTACTATCTCCTTCAAAATTAGGGCAGTTTGCTGAGGCGGAGGGAAGGCGGGCAGGCCACATTTTCCGCCGCGCAAGGGCAAAAAATTATTTTACACTCACGCCCCAGGAAAGGAAACCGTAGCAGCCTGGCGGTCTTGTGCCGATTTACCACCACAACCTTAGTGTTCCTTCGTGCCCTTAGTGGTAAATGGATCTGGGAAACTACCAAACCTGTCGCGATAATGGGAAGGCGCCGAGAGTCGCTCTCCATCAAAGACTCGCTCGGAACACGCCGAAAGACTAAGATGAACGAAGCGCTTTCATTGATGGAATCTAACGTAAAGGAGAGAGAACATCATGCGATCTGGAAAATACGAATCCTCCGAAGGTTCGAATATTGGCACGGCGATCACTTTTTTGATGATTGGACTTGGGCTTGGAGCGCTGACTGCGCTCGCCTTAGCACCCAAGACCGGTAAACAGTTCCGTAAGGATTTGAAGCGCGGCTACGACGACGCCAAAGACACGCTGCAGGACTGGAGCGAAGAGGCCAAAGACCGTGTCCGGGACGCCAGCGACCGCGTGCGCGACGTAGCCGAGCGTGGAGCCGATCTGGCGCAGGAGTTGCGCGGGAGAGTGGAACCTCTGCGCAAGATCATGAATCGCGGTTGAAAGAATTCGCTGCACGCAGTTGCGAAGCGATTGCGAATATGAGGGAGATCCACCGCGAGCCCCGGCGGTGGATTTGCTTTTAGGGTGCTTCCGCCGATTTTCGAGAAAACAGTCCCCAGCAGAAACGCGGGGCGATGGCGTAGTTTACCTGTACCAGCACGATGGCGGCGATGCTCCAATAGGTATCGATGAAGCACAACGCCGCGCCGCAAGCGTAAAGCGTTTGGGCGATGGCGATGCGGCGAACCACGGCAGGATGAATTTCGCCGGGAATGTCCTCGATCAGTAGTTTGGCCCGCCTCGCATAACTCCAACTCCAGTAGAGAGATGCTCCCAGCAAAAGAATGTTGAACCAGTAGACCAGAAGCGCAACGCGATAGCGGATGAATTCCGCGAGCAGTGAAGTGGAAAATGGAACCAGGCAAACCGCGCACAGGAATGCGATGTGAATCCAGGTGAGATTCCGGTCAGAGCGTGCGAAGTGATTGAGCTGCGTTTGCTGGCCGACCCAGAAGATACCAAGGGTCATCACGCTCATCAGAAAAATCAGGACCCGCGGTGAAAGCAGGACAAGAACCCGCCACAACTCGCGCTCCGAGTGGACGCTTTGGTTGGAAGGGATGTGAAGATCTAAAACCAGCAGGGTCATCGCAACCGCGAAGATGCCATCGCTGAGAGCGGCCAGGCGCTCCACATTTTGGCCTGCAACGCGGTTGTAGAGCCAGTGCATCCAAAGGGAGTTTAGCATCGGCGGAGCGAGAGCGAAGGGACATCGATTGCCGGCGAAACAGAGTAACTGAGCCGTGAAGCACAATAGTTGATTGGCGAAGCACAATAAACGACCGGCAAAGCACAATTATTTTCGGCGAATGTGTAATAGAGGTGGCATGTCAGGCAGGCTGTCTCTGAAAATGGCTAAGCGAAACATTTGCCGGCAGACCCGTTCTCTTGCCCTCACGAACGCAGCGATCATCCTTTGCTCGCTTGCACTGAGTGCAACAGCCGCCTTGCCGCAGTCACAGCCGCAGCAGAACAATCCTCAGCAATCGGGCCATCAGCTCGCCAACCAGCAGTTACCCGAAGCTCCACAAGCCCAGAAACCAGAGACTCAGAAAGACGAGAACGCCGGCCCAGTCGTTGCACTGGAAGACGACACAAAAAAGGCCGAGGAGGCAGCCGAAGAAGAACTGCTGCGGGCCCGCGATTGGGAGGCAACCTGGATTTCGGGCGTCTACCTGGGCAAACATCAAAAAATGCGGGCGCTGACAAAAAAGCAGCGCGAAGAAATCTACTTGCGCCAGACCTTGACGACTCCACAAGCCTACATGAAGCGCATGTTCGAGGCCGGATTCGACCAGACCCGTGGAGTTCCTTCGCAGTGGGACGATGGATGGGCCGGCTATGCGGAACGGTTCGCTTCCCGCGAAGGCCAATTCATTACGGCGAATAGCCTGGCCGCACTGGGAAATGCCAAGCTCGGATACGAAGTGCGCTACGACCGATGCAAATGCAGTGGCGCGTGGCCGCGCATCCGCCATGCGATTATCAGAAATTTTCTGACCTACAACCATACGGAGCGGGAGATGCGTCCGCAGTGGGCGTTATATGGGGGAGCCTTTGGTGGAGGGATGGTAGCGACCTCGTGGAAGCCGAGTCCGAAGAATGCCTGGGCGAACGGCGGATGGGCGGTGGTGGGACAGGCGGGATATGGAACACTGCTGAATCTGGTGATCGAGTTTTCGCGAGAGATCAATGAGAAGCAGGGAGTGAAGTAGCAGAATCGCACTTCGGGATGGAGGGGCCAATCGAATGCTGTCCGGATGGAGATGAACGGTGATCCTTCAGGATGAAATCCGCAGGGCACAGGAGCTAGGACAGAGCCTGGAAGACTTGGTCGTCAACGCTGGTCAGATTACGATCAAGACCGAGGGAAGCCAACTTCTTATCGGTTTTTGGTCTCTTATCTGCGACTACCAAAAAGGTCTGCTGAATCTGCTGCTCTGGAAATTCTATGCATCTGCCTTCGCGCAGTGGCGCCCTACTGTCGAGGCCACCATCCGCGCGCATTTGTCGCTGATGCTCCCTAAAGAGCACTTGGACAAACTCAAGAACGATAAGTACAAGATGGACTTCAAGAAAGTGCCCCGCGAGATTGACGAGGCCTTCGGCTTGGGCAAAGTGTTCCAAAACTTTCTGCCCGAGCCGGTGACAAACGCCCTGCACAGCTACACACACTCGGGCGTCGTGCCCCTGAGGAGGCGTTTCGACGGCATGAATGTTGCGGCGAACTATCCGCCTGACGAAATTCTCGCCTTGATAAACACGACCGCAAGCGCGGTGTTCATGGTCACATCCCTCGTCACGAGACATTTCGAGTTCGAGAAGCAATGGAGCGACGCACAGAAATTATATGGGGATTGGGCCGCGCGTAAACAGGGGGAGACGAGACCTCCTGAAGGTATTTGAGCGAATCCTTATTACCGGTTAGGACGCAAATACTGACTGCGGTTACTGCAGCAGCGTGCCTACGTTGCCGTTGCCTTCTTCGTCTGGCGCGAGTACCACCGCCGCCGCCACGCGATCACCGGGCTCCATATTCAATAAGCGCACGCCTTGCGCGTTGCGTCCGGATTCGCGAATGGTTTTCGAATCCATGCGGATGATTTTTCCGTATTGGCTGATGAGCATTACCTGCGAGGTTTCGTCGACCAGCGCGATGGCCACAACTTTGCCGACGCGTTCCGTCGTCTTGATGTTGATCACGCCTTTGCCGCCTCGATTGGTAAGGCGGTACTCTTCAGCCGGAGTGCGCTTGCCGTAGCCGTTTTCGGTGACGGAGAGAATCAGGTTCCCTTTCAACGTTAAATCCACGACTTCACCAGCCGGCACTTCTATGTCGGTCACGGTCGTTCCAGCGACACTGGCAGCCGAGGCCGCCGCCCCCACGTGATCCGTGGCAGTTGCGCCGGGTTTCGATGTGACCGTCATGCCGACAACATAATCATTCTTGTCAAGGTCGATGCCCCAAACGCCGTACGCACCACGCCCCATCGGGCGGACGTGATTTTCGTCGAAGCGGACGGCCATGCCCTCGTGCGAAGCCAGGAAGACAATCTGGTTTCCGTCGGTTACGCGCGCGGCCACAAGTTCGTCTCCTTCCTCGATGCCGATGGCATTGATGCCGTTCGAGCGCACGTGCATGAACTCGCGCAGCTCAGATTTTTTTACCAGGCCGTTGCGTGTGGCGAAGAAAACATATTTGTTTTCTTCTTCAAGATTGCGCACGGCGAGCATGGTGCGGACTGTCTCACCGGGCTGCAGGCCGATCAAGTTGCCGATGTGTTTGCCGCGCCCGGCGGCCCCGATATCGGGAATTTCGTATACCTTCAACCAGTAGACACGCCCTTTGTTCGTGAGAATCAAAATGTAGGCGTGCGTCGAAGCGATGAACAGATGCTCAACAAAATCTTCTTCGCGCGTCTTCATGCCCATGCGCCCCGCGCCGCCACGCCGCTGCATGCGGTAAGTAGAGATCGGTGTGCGCTTCATGTAGCCGGAGTGGCTGAAGGTGACGGCAACCTGCTCGTCGGCGATCAAGTCTTCAAGAACGATTTCAGCCGCTTCGTCTTCGATGCGGGTGCGCCGTTCGTCGCCGTAAAGTTCCTTCACTTCTTCCAGCTCTTTGATGATGACGCCGCGAAGCTTTTTCTCGGAAGCTAGAATCGATTCGTAGTCGGCGATGCGATCGCGAGTTTCTTTCAGTTCATTCGAAATCTCGTCGATCGAGAGCCTAGTCAAGCGATGCAGTTGCAACTCGAGGATAGCGTCGGCCTGCTTCCCGGTGAACGGCTTTTCAGGATCGAGCTTAGGAGCTCGGCCGGTGGTGTTGATGTCGATTTTCTTGCCGCCGAAGTAGGCGACCAGGTTTTCGCGCGCATCGGCGCGGTTCGCGCTGCCGCGAATAATGGTGATTACGTTGTCAAGATGATCGAGAGCGCTGAGGTAGCCTTCGAGAATGTGCTCGCGATCTTTCGCCTTCTGCAACAAGAACGCGGTGCGGCGGCGCACAACTTCAACCCGGTGGTTGATGAAGTGCTTGATGGCCTGAATCAGGCCCATCTCGCGGGGCGCGCCGTTCACTACCGCGAGCAGGATCATGGAAAAACCTTCCTGCATCGAGGTGTGCTTGTAGAGCTGGTTGAGAACGATCTGAGGCTCTGTGCCGCGCTTCAGTTCGATCACGATGCGCATGCCATCGCGCCCGCTTTCATCGCGCACGTCGGAAATATCTTCGATCTCTTTATCGTTTACCAACTGCGCGATGCGTTTCACCAGTACGGACTTGTTTACCTGATAAGGAATTTCGGTGACGATGATCGCCTGGCGGTCCTTGCTGATGTTTTCGATCGCGGCTTTGGCCCGCATCATGAAGCGGCCGCGGCCCTCGCGATAGGCATCGAAAATTCCGGAGCGGCCGTGAATGATGCCGGCGGTGGGGAAATCCGGACCCTGCACGAACTTCAAAATTTCGGCCAACTGAGCGTTGGGATTGTTGATCAGCGTGATGGTCGCGTCCACGATCTCAGTAAGATTGTGCGGCGGAATTTTCGTCGCCATGCCAACGGCAATTCCATCGGAGCCGTTGATCAGCAGATTCGGAATGCGCGTGGGAAGAACGTCGGGCTCGACTTCGCTGCCGTCGTAGTTGGGGCGGAAATCGACAGTCTCTTTATCTAAGTCCTCAAGAAGAGCGCTCGAAACTTGCGCAAGCTTGGCTTCCGTATAACGATCGGCCGCGGGAGGATCGCCATCGACCGAGCCGAAATTTCCCTGCCCGAAAATCAGGGGATAGCGCAGGCTCCAGGGCTGCGCCAGACGTACGAGGGCATCGTACACAGCCAGATTGCCGTGAGGATGGTATTTGCCCATCACTTCGCCAACGATGCGGGCGCACTTGCGCGTGGCCCGGTTGGGATAGAGCCCCATCTGCTGCATGGTGTAAAGAATGCGGCGATGCACCGGCTTGAGTCCGTCGCGCACGTCGGGCAACGCGCGGCCAATGATGACCGACATCGAGTAATCGAGATACGACTTGCGCATCTCGTCTTCGACATTGACGGGCTGAATGTGCAGCGCGCCCGGACCGCTGCCGCCGTCGCCGCCGGATGGTGGAGTCAATGGGAGTTCAGGATTTTGATCGTCAGGCATGTTCGGTTTAGCTCTGGGCTCCTAGTTCTCAAGCTTAAAATATACAGCCGCAAAAAGGCCTTAACAATCGCATTTACAAGCAGTTAGCAGAGAGATTGGCTGTCGTTATTGTACCACTTATATCGCCTGAGCGGGGTCGGCTCTCCGGCGGATATTGCCGGTTGCGGTTCCAATCCGGTCTCAGGCGAGGGAACAGAACTAAAGGTGGCATGTTCAATCGTGACCTTAGCTCTGCGTTCAACTTCTAATCGAGAGGTTCAGGCTCGAGAGCGATATTCGTCTCGCCTGCAGCTTTCTTCGCGGCGTACTTCTTCATCCACGCCTCCCAGCTTTTGCCCGCGGCTGTATCGCGGCCGGTAAATGCAAGAGCGGCAATATCGGCGTAAGCGATGGAGATTTTCTGATTTGAATCCTTGGGATAAAGGCGAACCACGGAATCCTTCAGTGTCGTTGCGCCCCGGCGGTCGAACACGTAACCTTCGATCTTCGATCCATCTTTGCGCGTGATGGTGATATCACCCCGATAGTCGAAAGCTTTTTCGAGCGCGGCGCGAACCTCTTCGTCGCTGGCAAGTTGCGGAATCCAGCCTTCCAGCCGTTCGTGCTCCGTGCCGGGAGCGATTTCAAGCGCGTCGGGATTGATATGCGGCACCACTTGCGCCGCCTCGTGATCGACGTGGCCGGATTCTTTGCCTGTCATAGCAAGAGATTCACTGCAAGAAAAAATGTGGGGACAGCCGCCCTCGGCTGCCCGCCGTGCGAAGCCCGGCTGCAACGAGACTAAGCCTGAGTCTCCTGCAAAGACGACTCGCTGGTCGGCGCAATTTGCACCAGCGGATGCACCGGCGCAATGTGCTTCTCCAACATTCGCAGCGCTTCTTGGTCGCGATAGCGCGTAGACAAAGTTGCCTTCACGGTCGCCAAAAATCCGCTAACCGAACTGAAAGTGGCATTCACCGCCGACGCTTCATATCCGCTGTGCACCATGCAGTTCGCGCAGGCTGGATTGCCCGACTCGGTACCGTAGTTCGCCCAATTCGTGGTTTCCAAAAGTTCGGCGAAAGTTTCGGCGTAGCCATCCTGCAACAAGTAGCAAGGCTTCTGCCATCCAAAGACGTTGTAAGTGGGCATGCCCCAAGGTGTACAGGGATAAGTCCGCTTGCCCATCAGAAATTCCAGAAACAGCGGCGACAGATTAAAACGCCACTTCGGGTTGCGATTCGACAAGATCGCGCGGAACATCCGCCGCGTGCGTGCGCGTCCCAGAAAATGCTTTTGATCGGGAGCTTTATCGTACGAATATCCCGGCGAGAGCATCATGCCTTCCAGTCCCAACTCCATCATGTCGTCGAAAAACGCGCGCACAGATTTCGGATCGGCGCCATCGAACAACGTCGTATTGGTCGTCACCCGGAAGCCGCGCGCCACCGCTTCTTTAATCGCATCGACGGCGATGTCGTATCCGCCCTCGCGGCAAACGGCGAGATCGTGCTCTTCACGCTGTCCATCGAGATGAACGCTAAAGGTCAAATACTTGCTCGGCTTGAAGAGATGCAGCTTCTCTTTCAGCAGCAGAGCATTAGTGCAAAGATAGATATATTTTTGGCGCGCGACCAGGCCGTCAACAATCTGATCGATCTGCGGATGCATCAGCGGTTCGCCACCGGGGATCGATACCATGGGCGCGCCGCACTCGTCGACCGCACGGAAGCATTCCTCGGGCGAGAGATCTTTTTTTAGAATGTGCGCCGGATATTGAATTTTGCCGCACCCCGCACAAGCTAGATTGCAGCGGAACAGTGGCTCCAACATCAGCACCAGCGGATACTGCTTGCGACCGGCGAGTTTCTGCCGAAGCACGTAGCTCGAAACGGTCCACATCTGTGAAACGGGAACTGGCATTCTTGTCGGATCGCTCCTGTCTGTTTATTTTATCAGCAGGACTTTTTAGATGTTGTCGACGATACCTGAGGTGCCGCAAAATGAACCTGTAACCGCAAATATGCTGGGAATCTGCGCAAGCCATCTTACTGCAAAATCCATCTTGGAACCAATTGCAAATAGGGCGTTTACCGTCGCGGTTCCGCGCGCCCATCCAGCCCCGAAAAGGGCTCATTTCGTGGTATAATTTCATAAGTCGTCAAGCGAACCTAAGTATAATAAATTTCAACAACTTGAAGTGGGTTCGCATGGCGGCATAAATCTCGATTTCGGGCTGAACCGCAGGTTAGGTTTGCGGTAGATTTTCGTGCCCAATTGAGTTGAAGGTTTGGACGTTCGTCCCCGGAGCGTAATGGCCACAAAAGAGATCACAACCTCTATCGATAGCAAAACGAAAAACGGAGTTCCTCCTGCGATTGCCGGCAACGGCGGAGGCAAGAGCGACTATAACGCCGACTCCATCAAAGTTCTCAGCGGGATGGAACACGTGCGCAAACGTCCCGCCATGTATATCGGCTCGACCGGCGAGGTCGGACTTCACCATCTGGTTTATGAAGTCGTGGACAATTCCGTCGACGAAGCGCTCGCCGGCTACGCCAAAAAAATCGAAGTCACCATCCACATCGACAACAGCATCACTGTCGTCGACGATGGCCGCGGCATTCCGGTCGACGATATGGAGCTGGATGGCGAGAAACTTTCCGCCGCCGAAGTCGTAATGACCAAGCTGAATGCCGGCGGAAAATTCGATTCCTCCACCTACAAAGTTTCCGGCGGATTGCACGGCGTGGGCGTCTCTGTAGTGAACGCTCTCAGTGAGGAACTCGAACTGGAAATCTGGCGCGACGGCGCAACCTGGGAACAAACCTATTCGAAAGGCGAGCCGACCAGCAAGCTGAAAAAGACCGGCGTCGCCAAAGTAAAGACAGGAACCAAGGTTCACTTCCTGCCTGATCGCAGCATTTTTACGGCTACTGAATACAACTACGACACGCTCGCTCAGCGCCTGCGCGAACTTGCGTTCCTCAACAAAGGCCTGGTCATCACGCTCACCGACGAGCGCGCCACCGACGCGAAGACCGGCGAAGCCAAGCATTCCGATTTCAAATACAACGGCGGCATCGCCGAGTTCATTAAGCACCTCAACCGCGGCAAACAAGTGCTGCACGACAAGCCCATCTACATGGAGGCCGAGCGCAACGGCGTTGCCATGGAAATCGGCCTGCAATACAACGATGGCTATTCCGAATCCGTTTTCAGCTTCGCCAACAACATCAACACGGTTGACGGCGGCACGCATCTCTCCGGCTTTCGCATGGCGCTCACCCGCACCATCAACTACGCCGGCCAGCAGATGGGCCTGTTCAAAGACGTAAAAGAAAATCTCACCGGCGACGATGTGCGCGAAGGTCTGGTAGCCGTAATCAGCGTAAAGCTGCCTCAGCCGCAGTTCGAAGGCCAGACCAAGGGCAAGCTGAATTCCGATATCGCTGGCGTGGTGCAGGCCTTCATCAACGAACGCCTCGGCGCGTTCTTCGAACAGAATTCTACCGTCGCACGAAAGATCATCAACAAAGCCGTCGACGCCGCCCGCGCCCGCGAAGCTGCACGCAAGGCCCGCGATCTGACGCGCCGCAAAGGCGCCCTCGACTCCGGCGGCTTGCCCGGCAAGCTCGCCGACTGCTCCGAACGCGATCCCAATCGTTGCGAATTATTCCTGGTCGAAGGCGAGTCGGCAGGTGGAACTGCCAAACAGGGCCGCGACCGCCGCTTCCAGGCGATCCTGCCGCTCAAAGGCAAAATTCTCAATGTCGAAAAAGCGCGCTATGACAAGATGCTGGCCCACGAAGAAATTCGCGCCATGATCACCGCGCTCGGCACCGGCATCGCCAAAGACGACTTCGATCCAACCAAAGTTCGCTACGCAAAAATCATTTTGATGACCGACGCCGACGTCGACGGCTCGCACATCCGCACTCTGCTGCTGACTTTTTTCTTCCGCCACATGCAGGAGCTCATCAAACGCGGCAACATCTTCATCGCACAGCCGCCGCTCTACTCGATCAAAAAAGGCAAGTCGATGCAGTACATCAAAGACGATGACGCCTTTGACAAAGTCACGCTGAAACGCGGCGCCGACGGAGTAACCGTGCGCTACGGCGAGGGGGCAGCCAAGCTGGAAGGCTCCAACCTGCTGCGTTTCATGACCGTCCTCAAGGAGTATCTCAACTTCTTCGACAAAGTAAACAAGCGCCTGCGCGACGAGAGTGTCACCGAGTTGCTGCCTAAGTTTGATTTTTCGAAGAAGGCCGATTTCGAAGGCGACAAGCAAACTCCGTCGAAAAAAATCGAGAAGCTCGAAAAAGAATTGAAGCGCCTGCAGAAAGATCGCAAGTTCAAAGAAATCGAAAGCCGTTTCGACGAAGAGCACAACTTATGGGAAGTGAAGTTCATCAGCTCGCAGGGATCCGAGCACGTCATCAACTGGGAACTGGCCTCCAGTCCTGAGTATCGCCAGTTGATTTCGAAATTCAAGCAGATCGAGCCCTATCTCGAGCCGCCATTCGTGGTGGAAGCCGTCGTGAAGGCCGCAGCCGCCAGCGGTAACAACGAAGACGCCGACGATGAGGTCACGGAAGAAGCGGCGGAAAAAGACGGCAAGGGAGACAAAAAAGAAGCCAAGTCCGCAGCCGCAAAACCCGTGGCCAAGACGAAAGTCGCCGCCGAGCCGGTCGAGAAAGCGACTGCGCGCGAGCTCTTCGACTACGTGAAAAAAGAGGGCAGCCGCGGCTACGACGTACAGCGCTACAAAGGACTGGGCGAAATGACCGCTCCCCAGCTCTGGGAGACCACTATGGACCCCGAGCGCCGCACCCTGCTCTCGGTGAAGCTCGAAGACATTGCCGAGTGCGAAACCATCTTCAGCACTCTCATGGGCGAAGACGTAGAAGCCCGCCGCAAATTCATCGAAGAGAACGCGCTGGATGTGAAGAATCTGGATATCTAACGCGCACTCTTTAATTGCTGTCATCCTGAGCGGGTGATAAAACTTTTATATCTGATTGTTTTGATTGCAGATAATGTGGCAACTTTTGGCTGTGTAGGAACTGTGCAGGTAAACTGTACAAATTTCAGCCAATTTCGCTGCTGCAAATCCCTTGGGCACGAGGAACTGGCTCGGCCAGGGTTCGAGTTCGTCCGCGCCGAATTCTTTCTACCTTTTGGCGGCCATCTGAACGGAGAACACCGACTGCTCCCACATCGCGTACGCGCGCTCGCCGGACTGGTCAAAACGAATGTCACTTAGAAACTTAAACCTCTTCCGCGAGGAACAAAGACAAACCTGTGGTTTAGGAGAGCGGTTCAAAGGTAGCGATTCGAAATCCTTCCTCTCCCGTCGTCCAAGCGAACGTATAACCACCGCCAACACGAGTCGGATCAGCGAGCGCCTCCAGGGCCACAAACGAAAGCAGTTGACTCGCATCCTCTAACAATTCTTTTGGGAGATCAGGCAGACCGGCTAAGGCGTTCCGAACTGTACCGTACGCCGTCCCGAATCTCGCGATCTCGCTTTGATCGTCCGCCAAGACTTTGTTGATAGCTGCTGTTTGGCCTGCCATGTAATCGCCTTCGCTAATCACCTCAACTTCGACAACCGGAACACTCACGTTGTTACCCGAGTGAAAAACCGTGACAACATGAACTTCCATATTGTCGCCAATCCGTCCTGCAACAATGAATCCAACCGTATGCTTTCCTTCTACGGCATCCTCGGCTCTCGCTTTCAAGAACTGTTCAAGGCCTGCTGAAAATGTTTGAAGCGCGCGCACACGGATTTCGTCGCTAATAGCTGCCACGGTCTCGAATTGCTGTTCCAGCGTAGGCTGAATCCATTTGGGAAATTCATAATCGAGCAGGTCTGGATCCGCCGCCATTAGGCCCCATGACCCTACAGCGAAACTCCTGTCGGTGCTAAGCAGCAATTTCGGGAACCGTGCCGTACGCTCGAAAGTAAGGTAAGAAGCATTTTTTGACTGCAGCATTCGGTCGACGGCCAGAAGAACCGTGCTTTCTAATTTCCTGACTGCTATTGTTGTGCCAACTTCTATGATCGCGCACTTCATGCAATCAATAACAACATCATCCATCGACTCTTGCAACAACTTTGGAACGGACTCGGCAGCGCAACGGAAATAGAGAGGCCACTGCTGTAGCATCGCATCATACTTGCATTGCACCACCCCTCTTGGTATCCGGACCCGAGGCCCGGAACTCCGATACCGGAGTCCCGTGCAATCCTGTAGGCTATCGACGAAGAGGCACCGCTATGCCGACTACAAAACAGTTACTCAAGGTTTTCTACGCGTGGCAAAGTGACCTGCCCGCGAAGTTCAATCGCACCGCCGTCAAGAAATGCCTTCGGGTTGCCTCAGGCGAACTTGAGGCGCAGTTGTCAACCGAAACTCAGCAGATCGAGGTTTTAATCGACGAAGCGACAAGGGACTGTCCCGGTAGTCCGAATATACCTGCATCAATCCTGGAGAAGATTCAAAGTGCCGACATCTTCGTTGCCGATGTTTCGATAATCAATTCAGAACTATCGGATGGCAAAAAAACACCAAATCCGAACGTGGTGTTCGAACTCGGCTATGCGGTCGCAAACCTCGGCTGGGAACGCGTCATTCTCTTGATCAACGAAGCCCATGGCAAAATAGAGCTTCTGCCGTTTGATTTTGACCGGCACAGAGCGACACCGTTCACGTTGGCCGAGGGGAAGGGTACCCCAAAAGAACTAACTAAGACTCTAACGGAAGCCATTTCCCTGATTGTTTCTAAAGACCCGCCTAGACCGCACGCCGGAGGATTCAATCCCGCCGAGGCGGAACGCGAACGAGACCTTACGAACTTGCGATGGCTGCTTGGATCGATTAACTGGCCGACTATCGACGACCATATTTTGACTGGTCCGAAATTTCTGAGTGCGGCGAGCACTCACTTCCACGACGAAGTGATTGGCATCGTTTCCTCCAGCCGAACGATCCTGAGTGAAGGCGAAGCGAGAGCAGGCGTTCTTGCCCCTTTGGAGAGAGCGATCCAAACCGAAGCGGGACTCTGCGTCGTTATCTCGTGAAAGACAAGCGCCGAAAGCAGGCAAACAGTAGCTTGCGGGACTCGCTTGGTGACTTCAGCGTAGGAGTGGTGTTCGGTCACGTCGGCGTCTGGAAGTGTGTAGATTCCACGTGCAGGCCGATTGAGCTTGCCTTGCCGGTGGAGACGAACGAGATACTGCCGCGGAAAACCGATGGCCTCGATGTCACGGGACCTAACAATCCCATGTTCGCCGATGTACTGCATAATCCTGTTAAGAGGCGCTGCCAGAGCTTGCTTCAATATGTCAATACTTAATCATATCTAATGACGTATTGCAGCAGCATCGTTGAACACTTCGCCCACATAGACAGCGGGTTTTCCGTCGACGAACACCTCGATTTGCGGGGACCGCGCTAATGAGGTAGGGGCCTCAAGACAACATTTTGCAGACACCGTCTGCAAAATTCGTCGCGCTTGCCGGCGCTTTTGCTGCCCGAGAAAATGTGGTGCGGGCGGAGGGACTTGAACCCTCATGGGCCGTTTAAGCCCTGCGGATTTTCATTCCCATTCGTCTGTCAATTTCTGGAATTTTTCTTCGGATTAGCTCAAGCATGATCCAAGATGTGTAAGAAAATGTGTAGCTCTGAACCCAAAAACGAGCGAATTCCCTCGCCCCAAGCGGAAGATACGGGCACCATCGCGCTGATACACCGATGACTACCGGTTCCGCTTGCACGCGGTTTGCACACGGCTTGAAACTGGATGACTTGGAACTGTCATGTCCGGTTCTTATTGGAGGGGGTGGCAGCACAGCGTTTCCTTACCAGACCCCTTCCCCGATACTAAGAGATTGGAGCTGCACGAAGTACAGCCGCCAGCGGCGGCACGTGTAAAGGAGATTTGCCGCTAAAAACGCCCCAGCGGGGCAGCGGCAAATCAGAACAATCTCATTGAGGAGAATCCGGGCCGGACAATGGGACGATTACCTCCCTGCGCCAGCCTCCGCCAGCGGCTCCGGCAAAAGGCGGCTTGGGGAGGTTCAGGTCAGCGCGGCTTGTTGCGCTGACCTCTTTTGGACTGATCGCGGGTCGCTGCCGCTTTTGACGCCTTGGCCTTGGTATCGTCCGGTTCCGGTTGCGGCAGTTCCCATCCCGCCATGCCCTGCAACACGCGGTCGGCGTGCTTGATCGTATTCACATGCCCGTAGTGCTGCTCAATCATGTGGACGGAAGTTCCCATCTGCTCGGCGAGGAAATACACGTCCACTCCTTCCTGCAATCGCAGCGTGGCATAGGTATGCCGGAAGCAATACGTCGAACGCGGAACGCCCTGCGCGCCTTCGCGCAAATTCGCCTCGTTCAGAAGGTCGGCAATCAGCGAGCTGTAAAGGGTTTTTGCAGGCTTGCCCGTGACGTTCGTAAATACTCTGTCGTTCGGTTCCGTCGCTCTGGAAATAACGCGGATACGCTGCAGATAATCTCCAACGCTCCTGGGAGCCACCAGCTTGCGCGACTTGCTCTTGCCTTGCACGAACAGCACAACGATCTCACGCCCCTCGCGGTCTTTTGCGGGCATAATGTCGCGCCAGCGCAGATTCTTCATCTCCACTGGCCTCATGCCTGTATTACACGCAATCAGGATCATGTTGTAGGTGATGGTGCGACACCAGACGCTGGAGGGTTTATCCGCCTCAGCAATCCACTTCCTTCCGACAGTGTGGAGTTTGCGGTATTCCTCCAGCGTGAACTCGTCGCGCCGCATGGACTTGAGCTTCGGACGCTCGTCAAAACGCTGGCTGGCGGGAACGTAGCGTTTCTTGATGGCGTAATTCATCACCGCACCATAGATGGACATCTCAAAGCGGATGGTGGAATCACTGATAAAAGGAACCACCCGTTCTTCGGAAGGTTTGACTTCAATCGGTCTCAATACCCTGATGCCGAGGGTCTGCTGAACCTTGGTACGGCGCTCGGCTTCGTTATCCGCGAAGGCTTGCGCCATGTCGTCGCTGACTTCGCGAACGCCGTTGCGCTTATGACGACCCGCGCCGTTCTCCCGCCGCCATGCCGGGTAGCCGCCCCAAAGCTCGTCACCGACAAGGTGGACCTGCGTTGATCCTACATATCTGTCTAAAGCACCTTCGATGACGGCGCGGACCTTCTTAGGCCGCGCGGCGCTGATTTCTCCGCGCCTCGCCCGCGCCTCCTGGGTCAGCAGATACTCTCTCCCCACCTCGCGGAAGGGATGGTTGAATACAGGAACGTCATGCTTGATGCGAAAGCGGATGTCGGCGTCTTGGTCGAAAGCGCGTTCCCGTGCTACCTCGATATCGTTCGTTTTGAGCGAAACCGTCTTGTAACGGTCGGCCTTGGGCATCTTCATGCGGCAATACCACATCCGGTGCTCCACGTCGCCGCGCCGGAAGAGAATCAGCCCCGGCTTGAGTTCCGATTTGTCGGTGACGAATGACATGTTCGCCTCCGTCGTTTGAATTATTCTGTGCAGATTCCGTGCAGACTCTTCTTCTAAGTCATAGAATCTTCGGATCTGTGCAGGACTTGTACAGATAGTATCAAAATAATATGTTGCTTGTTTATAATTATTTACGATATATTTGTCATCCTGAGCGAAGGCTGTGCTTCGCGAATGCGAGGCACATCCGCAGTCGAAGGATCCCTGTCCTCTCTACGGATTCCGTACCTGCGCGAGCACCCCCGCCGCCAAATCTCATCTTGGCGCGAATCGCTTTTGCCGATTATTTCAGCCCTTCCACCAAATACAAATCCGCCAGATTGCGGTGGTAGCCGAAGACGACGGATTTGGCGTCAGGAGTCATGAGAATCGGGCCGATATTTTCTACGCCGGCCGGGTCGCTGGGCATCAGGTCCTTCCAGAGGGTGCGGCGGCCGCTGTGCGCATCGACGCGATAGACGTGGGCGGGTACATCGCCGGGTTGATAGACCTAGAGCGTGCCGCCGTCGGCGCTCCAGGTGATGGGCTGCTCGCTGGGATTGACGCCGGGGATCGGGCGTGGCTCTCCACCATTCACCGGATAGAGATAGACGCGTTGGTCGGGGCCGATCGCGGCCACAAATTGAGAATCCGGCGTTATCGCAAATGAAGTCCCATTCACGCCTTCGGGTGAAATCGCACGGCTCTTCCCTGAGGCGACGTCGTAAACGTAAAGCCTCTCGCCCTTGCCCGGCTCATCGCCGGAAAGCAGAATGCGTTTCCCGTCGGGGAACCAGTGCGCCCAGTTGTGATTGATGTCGTCGTGGGTCAGATCCCGGGCCTGACCTGCTCCGGTCGGCAGCAGCTTGAACTGGGCAGGCTGTACCTGGGTTGTCTGCATAATCGCCCACTTGCCGTCAGGCGAGAGCGCTACAGCGCCGCCTTTGCCCAGAAGGACCGCGGGAGAGCCGTCGGTGCTGCGGATATAAACTGCATAAGTAAACCCGCTTGATTTGGAATAATCCAGAGCTCCGCCCCCGCCCTCTTCATCGAACAACAGCGTCTTGCCATCAGCCGAGAGATCCGAAGGATAAGTGTAGTCAAGCCAGGAGAGCTCGTGCTGCTTGCCATCAGGGCCGAAGCCTACCACTTCGCGCCGCCAACTGGCGCGCACCAGCAGCACGCGGCCGTCTTTGGCAATGTCATAGAGCATCAGCGCTCCCGGCAGGCGAGCGATGGTGCGCATTTTGCCGTCAAGGGTCGTCGCGTAAAGCGTGCGGTCGGTTCCAGAGTCGCTGGCTGTGAACCAGATTTCTTTGCCGCTCGGCGTCCAGGCCAGGCCTTGAATGGTGAACCACTGCGACGATAGAAGCGTCTTGTGCCCCGACATGTCGACGATTGCCAGTGCGCCGCTGTCGTCGCCCTGCAGAGGGTGGTCGGCGAAAGCGATCAGATCGCCCTTCGGGGAAACTCGCGGGTGTCCGATCCATCCGCCGGTTGCATACAGCGGCTTCCCGACGGGATATTCCAGGCGGTTCATCCCGCCGTAGTCGCGCACCACGGCAAAGGTCGTGCCATCGGGAGACCAATCGGCCCACTGCACATTATCCAGCACCTCGCGTGGCGCTCCGCCCGCCAGGGGAGCTCGTGCCAGAGTTCCCATCGTGACCCACGGCCCCACGGCTTTGCTGTTGAGCAGCACCGCCATCTCGGCGGTCGAAGAAATTGACATAAGTTGAGTATGGCTGAGTCCGAGCGAGCGGGATTCTGGCGCTTCGGGGCGCGCGGTGAACACATCGGAAGGATTCCCCTGCCAGGCTGCACTGTAAAGGATGGTCTGTCCATCGGGGGCGAATCGTGCTGAACGAATGCTGCCGCGCCGGAAGGTAAGCTGCCGGTAGAGCGGCGGTTCGACCGGAGGGGCGGAAAAAAATACCTTTCCAGCGAATAGGCCAATGGCCGCCGCGATCATCACGGCTGCGCCCAGTACCACCGCTGATTTCCGCGAGCTCTTGCTCTGTATGGGATGTTCAGCCGACTCCCCAACCCTGACCGCGGATGCCGAAGACGCCGCCGCCGCCGAAGATGCCTCAGGCGAGCTCTCGGATTTTTCTCCAAGCGCGACCGAGCGGGAAGACTCCACCGAGCGCTTCAGGCGCTTGAGATCGGCGCGCAACTCAGCCGCAGTTTGGCAGCGCAGGTCGCGGTCTTTTTCGAGCGCCTTGTTGATGATCTCTTCGAGCTTGGGATGCAGTCCGGGATTCAGCCGCTGCGCGCCCGTGGGATGCCGGTTCAGAATGGCTTCGGTGATCACGGCCGAAGTTTCCCCGCCGAAAGGAAGTCTTCCGGTGGCCATTTCGTACAGCACCACGCCAAAAGAGAACAAATCTGTCCGTCCATCCAACTCTTTGCCGCGCAGCTGCTCGGGAGACATATAAGCCACTGTCCCGACCGCGCTGCCGGGGTTGGTCAAATCGAGAACGGTCGCATCCGCCATGGTCTGCGAGTCGCCGCTGCTCGGCCGCGCCGCGCGGTTGATTTTCGCCAGCCCAAAATCAAGAACTTTGGCGTGCCCGCCATCCGTCACAAAAATGTTGGCGGGCTTGATGTCGCGATGCACGATTCCCTTGTTGTGCGCGGCATCGAGCGCGTCGGCGACTTCGATCGCCAGCGTGAGCAGTTGCTCGAATTCCATCGGCCGGCCCTGAATTAAATGTTTCAGCGTCTCTCCGCTGAGACACTCCATCACGATGAACAGCTGGCCGTCGTGTTCTCCGATCTCGTGGATGGTGCAGATGTTGGGATGGCTGAGCGAGGAAGCAGCCCGCGCTTCGCGGCGGAAGCGTTCGAGAGCCTGGGAATCTTGCGAAGAATCTTCCGGCAGAAATTTCAGTGCGACAAAGCGCCCCAGCAGCGTGTCTTCGGCCTTATAGACGACGCCCATGCCGCCGCCGCCAAGCCGATCGATAACGCGGTAGTGAGATACCGTCTGGCCGATCATATTTGGCCGATCAAGTTCGGGCAATCAAAGAAGAAAATAAACCCCATGCCGCGGCGGGGAACCGCGAGCGCAACAATCTTAGGGGCAATCGCGCGGGCAGTCAATCTGCAAGTCGAGTGCGGACCTGCTCACCGCCCGGCGAACATCTAACTCCGCTGATTCGCCGCCGGCTTTCGTCTCGCCACAATCGACCCCGTTAACGACAGCAGCGTAATCAGCGAAATGATGCCCAGCGAGATCACGCAATAGACACACCAGACGCCCAGAATATCTCGTTCGACATGCGCCAGGTAAAGAGAAAATCCGAGGCCCACGAGAGCCATGGCAAACACCACGGCGTATGCGCGCCGCGCTGCCAGCAGAGCCATCAGGAAATATCCGAACATGCCAATGGCGGCGACCGGAATGCCGGCCATCATCGCGTAGGGGCTGTGGTTCACGATGCCGCAGTCCCAACGCTCGTTGATGCTGCAGGGCGAGTCGCCCGCAGTGCGGTAGTGTTCGCGCAGCGCGAGCGCGGAAACCACGATGCCGAGGACGGCGAGGACAATGAGGACATGTTTCATAAGTGGCGCCTCTGGGAATTAGTGATTGATTAATTGATGATTGTCGATCGCTGATTGAAAATCACTTGATAGGTGCCCACGGAAAATCTCTCGTTCGTTAGTTTTCAATCAACAATCCGCAATATTTTCAACTCGCCGCATGTGCCGCAGCAACATCCTGCAGCAAGTCGGACGCCTGCCAGTCCGCTCCGTGATACCACTTGAAAATTCTTCCGTCCCCGGAAATGACCGCCGTGCTCAGCGAATGGATAATGGTTGCGCCTTGGTCCTGGTAGGTGAGCGCGAAGAAATGGGCAAATTCCGGCAATTCCGGCTTCGGAATGGCAGCGAACTCCCAGCGCTTGAACAGCGCCGGATCTTTACTGCCCGCGCAGGAGAAGCCATAAGCCCGCAACACTTTCGGCGTGTCATGCGTCGGGTCGAAGCTGATGCTGAGCAGATGCGTCTTTCCATACCGCGCCGGATCAGCCTGAATCTGCTTGTCGATTTTAGCAAATTCGTGGCTTACGCGCGGACAGTAATCCGGGAACGGACAGCGCGTGTAAATCAGCGTGAGCAGCAAAGTTTCTCCCCGGTAATGGTCTAGCGAGATGGCCTGTCCACTCTGATTCACCAGCTTGAAATCTGGCACCTCCTCGCCAGGATTTGGCATGTGGAAATCGGCGGCCGGCTTTTCGTTTGCCGGCAACTGCGTGTGCCCGGTGACCTTCACGTTCTCGAGCCAATATTTGTCCGGCTCGACGACAACGTCGGCTGTGATCGTGTCTCCCAGCTTCAGTTGATTCAGCATCTCCCGCGGCTTGATCGTATACGGCATCACCATTCGTTCCATGAAGCCCTTGATCGGCTGGTTATCGATGTTGGCCGTACCCGTGTTCTTGTCCACGGAAATCACCGTGCCGACCAGCGAATACCGTTTGGGTTGAGTGCTCGGAGTACGAGCGCAGGAAGCTGAAACAAACAGCAGTGTCGTAAAGCAGACGAATGCAATCATCGGCTGGTATGAATTCGATGTTCGGATCATGTTTACCCCTATTGTCTCCGATCAGCTTAATCGCTGATCACGCCTGCGCACAATTCTGGAAAAATTATCCGCGGCTTCAGTAGCGGAATCGATAGCGAAACTCCGCATAAATCTGCCGCGGATCGTTCCAGTGAAATCCGCCGAAGGTCAGGCTATTGTCCAATTGCACGCGGCGGTTCGCCACATTCAGTGCATCCACCGAAATGGTGTATCTCTCTGCAAACTCTTTTCCCAGAGAAAGATCGAAAGTGGTATGGCTGGGCAAGTATGGCCCAGGATATTGCGCATTGGGCAACCCGTATAACCCGTTCGTAAAACCCGAGCCGTAATAGATGTTGGTCGCGGCGTAGGCATGTTTCGGGAGATGTGCGTTGAATCCGAAATTCAACGTGTTTCTCTGGTCGTGATCCACGGGCGCAAGCCCTGGCGGAATGTCGAGTGCGCAGGCCGAGGTCACAGGCGTGGGACAGATCAGGCCACCGGTGATCGGCGAGGTTGCCTCGGCAATCTGATTGGCATAGGCAAGATGAAATTGCCCGTAACGCCAGACCGTGGGAGAGTTCAAGGTAAGGTCCCATCCGCGAATCAGGGCGCCATCCCAGGTGATGGGCCAGAATATATTCGACTCTCCGACATTGTTGTGATCCAGCCAATTTCTGGCTCTGGTTTCGTAGTTATCGATGGCGAGCGCCCATCCGTGATACGGCATCGTAACGCCGATCTGCCATTCGATGTCCCGCTCGCCATGCAGAGGAGCAAAACTGAAATTCTGGCTGCTGGCCAAGCCGAGCAGCGCTCCTGTGGCCGTCACTAGCGGCGGAGCTTGATAGAAGTAACCGTAAAAGCCCCGGAAGACCCAATCCAGGCGAGGAACTCTTACGGCAACGCCGAGCCGCGGATCGGTTTCATTCTCCGAAATGGTCGAGTTGAATTCCGTCTGCCGCAGACCCGCGATAAAGGTAAGCCAGGAAGTTGGTCTGAATTTATCGTTGATAAATTCGGCGGCCACGCCTCCGGTCACTCCAATGGAAGATGCCGGATAATTCGGACTGCCGTCGGTAAATACGTTTTCAAAGTAGTTGTTTTGGTGCTGACCGAATCCATAAACTCCGGCCTGGAGATCGTTTTTCCCGAAGGTTGCGTTAAGGGATGCCTGCATCCCTCCATAATTGGCGTCTTGATTGACCGTCGACCGCACCGGATAATCGTTGACTCCGCCTTTATAGTCAGCGCCGTTGTAGTGGTAAAACGGAGAAACCGTCAGCAGCATATTTGCGTTAAAAGTGTGCACCCATGAAGTTGTGACGTAGCCATCCGGCTCGCGCTCGGCATCGCGCAACCCGTAGCTCGGGGATTCACCTGACGATTTCAGAATCAGATTTCCCGTCGAGTTCGGATTGGGATCGATCGGGATCTGGTAATAATCCTGGCGCAACGATCCTACGATGCGCAACTGGTTCTTGGGATCTAGATTAAAGATGAGCGAAGTGAAGCCGCCGTAGCCGTTGTCAGCGTCATGGACCGTCTGCGGGATCGGAGTCTGCAAACCGTAATTGCTGCGATTACCGTTCGCACTTACGTAATAAGCGAAGCGCTCAGTGTGTCCTCCGCAACTGATTTGGTCGTTGGTTTGATAAAAATTGCCGGCGCTGATCACCAGATCGCATTCTTTGTCGCGTTCGAAACCGGTACGTGGCGCAATGTTGAACATTCCGTAGGTGCGGTCTCCGTAATCGGCATCGTAGCCGCCACGGAAAACTTCGAGATAATCGATATCTTTCGGGTCAATCTGCGGCCCCAAATTCGTAGCAATATTCGTGTTGGGAATCGGCACGCCATCAATCAGCCACTCCACCTGATGGCCGCCGCGCATGTGCAGCATGTCATGCGTCACATAGGCCGCGGGCACGTAGTCTGTGATCATTTCCATTCCGTTGGTGCGGTCCGCTCCCGGCGTCTCTTGAATATCTTTGCGGTCGACCATCGTGGTCGGAGTTACGGTCTGGGTGATTGCCTCAACCGGAGTTCCTAAAACTGAGACGGTCTCCTTTGCCCCAGCGACGGCCAGCGGGAAATGCAGCACCGGGCTTGTATCCGACTGTACAACCACGTTTTGCTGCACGGATCCAAAGCCTTCCGCGGAAACTGTAACAATGTAGTCGCCGATAGGGACCGAAGTAAATTCGAATTCACCGTTATTATTCGAGACCTGTGATTGCGTCCAGTCAGAGGTTTGCGCCTTCAAGGTGATTTGAGCGCCCTTGATCGGACGATGTTGCGGATCATGAACGATCCCGCGCACCGATCCGAAAATCGTGGCAAATGCAATGCTGCTGAGGAAGAAAACCGCAGCTGCCGCGGCAGCAGATTGCCGCAGCGAAGCTGCAGCGACTCGCGTCAAACGAACAACCTGCATAGAAGCTCCTTGAAAGTATCAAGCTCTGGAAATGCATTTGGAGTTGAGCCCCTGTGCGCAAATACACTCGTCAGCGAACCGGAAGAAAATCAGGACACGGCGCGCTCGGCTCAACTTATGGACGAAAAATGTTCCGCACAGATTGACGAGAGGCTCTCGTTTCAGGCAATGGAAAATGCTGGAGGGGCGCGCGAGGAATGCAGGCTCGCAGGTAGCGCGCTTGCGAACGTCGACTGAATATTTCGAGTCAGCCGCTCAACCGCAGGCAGAAAAGATTGGCCGCTGCGTGATTTCGGATGAGCCCATTGAGCAGTA
The DNA here is from genome assembly GCA_963784095.1 of uncultured Acidobacteriaceae bacterium. Taxonomy (GTDB): domain Bacteria; phylum Acidobacteriota; class Terriglobia; order Terriglobales; family Acidobacteriaceae; genus Sulfotelmatobacter. The sequence goes on along the minus strand of CAWAQC010000005.1, from coordinate 915,787 downwards.
GTGGCGGCGTGCCGGGAATGATTGTTGCAAGAGCAGGGATCTCGAAAAAACAGCTGTCCGCCTTTTGCGGACGCCGAATCATGGCAGCGATGCGCCATGCGCCGGCAACACGCGTGCGGCGGCGCAGCCGTGACGGCCATCGCCAGCGGGATAAGGTTTCCCGCGAGCGCGAACAGCAACAATAACCTGGCGGTCAGGCGATGCATGATTTTCGTACGAGTCGAACCCCGGTAAATCAGCCCCAGCAAAATCAGCAGCCGCAAAAAGATGTATTCAGCATAGACGTAAACTGCGAGCCCGTGCAAATAGCCGGCGTCCGCGCAAGCGATACTCTTAGCGAACTTCGCGGCAGTCCTTAGCGCACTTCGCGGTTAAGAGCTACTGATTTTTCCGCAATAAGAGCACGGAAGGATACACGAACGGCCGCGGAGAGAATTACCGCATCAACACGTAACGCCCGCCATCTGTCGCAGCGATCACCAGATTCATCAGGACGAACATCAGGTCGTAGTGCCAGCCGAAAGATTTGTCGCCCCAAAATCCTGTGTGCCAGACAAAGATTTTCTTTTCGATGGCCCCCAGCATGACCAGGATCAGCCCAAACGCCGCCGGCTGAATCAGAACGCCAAAAGCTACGCCCAGCCCGCCAGCAATTTCGGCCGCGCCCAGAAAGATTGTGAACGGCTTCGACATCCCAATGCTCTTAGAGCGAGCTTCAGGATCTTTCACATCTCCGTAGCCGCTGGTAACAAAGACCAGCGCCACCATCAGCCGCAAGAGCAACAAACTGGCATCGGTGAAACGTGCAAGCTGAGGGAGCATAGTCGTGCTCTGATGACTCAAAACTCCGGGCCGGGTTGGCGAGATCATTCTTGGTTTTTAGCGAATCGCGCGGCTCTAAAGCTGGAGATAAAATTCAACCCGGAAATTACGCTTTGCCGTTCACCTTCGCCCACCACCAGCGAACCCCAACAAATAAAAAACGCCAATCGTGAAAAAATTCCGGAGGCTTTCCTTCAAAGGCGTGGCCGATGAACTGAAAAATCCATCCGATAACGAACAGCCCCAGCGCATACGGCCATAAGCGATGCACAAAAATGACGGCGGCGAAGATCAAGAGTGAGACCAGAATCAGCGGAATCCCCAGCGTATGGCAGACGCGGTTCACCCTATCCTGATGGCCAGCCGAATATTGCGCGATCCACTGCTCGCTCGTGCGTCCGCCCAGCATGCGCCCATCATCATATTCCTGCGCGCGCGCACCCGTCACGAAATTTTCACCACGATCTTGCCGTAGTTCTTGCCCTCTTGCAAAAGCTTATAACCTTCCACCGCGCCGCTCAGGGGCAGCACCTTGCCCATAACTGGCGCAAGCTTGCGCTGCTCGATCCACTGCGAAAGCTGCTTCCAGGCCAGATCCATGATTTCTTTGTTCCGCGAAAGATAACTCAGCCAAAGGCCCTGAACGATCGCCGATTTCGCATACAGCTCCCGCAGATCGAGTTGCGGCGCTTTTCCCGTCGCGGTCCCATATTGAATGACGCGTCCGAAGTCGCGCAGGCAGCGGATGCTCTTCGCCGTATGCTCCCCGCCGAGCATTTCAAAAACCATGTCTACTCCCTCGCCGTGCGTAAGCTTCTTCACCGCTTCTTCATAGTCCTGCCGTTTGTAATTGATGCCGTGCTGCAGCCCCAGTTCCTTTACCCGAGCCAGTTTTTCGTCGGAGGAAGAAGTCCCGTACATTTCGATGCCGAGAATGCGTCCGATCTGCACCGCGGCTGTGCCCACGCCACCAGCTACGGCGTGAATCAGCGCGCGGCGCGTAGCGTCGCTCCGCCGGACAGCCGAGGGCGACTGTCCCCACATAGGCTGCTCCGTCATGCCCGCCTGCCAATAACCCAGATATGCAGTGAAAAAGTTTACGGGAAAAGCGGCCGCCTGCTCGTCGCTCCAATGCTCGGGAACCGGCCATAGCATGTGTTCGTATGCTGCAACTTTCTCGGCAAAGGCTCCCCACTGCACATAGCCCATGACGCGGCGCTTGCTGTTTTCTTCTACTCCAGAAAACTCGCGCCCTGCGATCAGCGGCGGAGGCGGCGTCCCCGGATAGCCCCCGTGGGTAGTCATGAGATCGGCAAAATTCAATCCGCCCGCGGTTGCGCGCACCAGCCTCTGTCCCTGCTTCACGGCAGGTTCCGGCATCTCTTGAATCGCGAGCGCGTCCGGCCCAGACAGCGCAGTAATCACGAGGGCCTTCATAAGCGCAGTCTAGCAGGAGCGCGGGCAGCGAGTCCGGATCAAGAAAAGAAAGCAATTCAGGCTATCGGAGGATGAAAGAGAATTAAAAGGTGGTCTCTATTGAATTCGAACAATCCGAATTCAAGAAAGACCACCTCTTCGACCAAGTGGCGGCTGGCCGATTACATGACAACGATCAGCGGAATTTCAATCCCGGGGTGCAACAAATCGATCAGAAAATACTGCCCATCGATGTAATCGATATAGCAGTCGTCTGTGTAAGCCCAACCGGCAGGCCAAGCCTGAACGAGTTGAAAACTATAACCGCCGTATTGAAAGCGCGGTTGCCCCGCGACAATCACTCCCTGCGCGCGGAAATGATGTTGCTGTCCAAAATGCGCATGGAATTGCTTATCCGGAATGCGTCCGCCTCGGTCGTTAGCAGGATGAGCATGATCGTTCTCTGCATGATCATTGCCCATTTGTCGATTGGGAGCAGGCTGAGCCTTGGGAGCCGGCTGCTCGGGATGGTCCTGCCGCTCCGGCGTAGCTTGCGGGTGCATCTGATCCTGCTTTTCGTCCTGCCCGGGCGGATTGCCTGCATCCGGCCGGGCTGGTTTTGCTTCTGCTGGTTCCCGGCCGGCATCGTCCGGTCGTGCCTGATCTTGAGCGGGGTGGTTGTCCTGCTGCTTATCGTCTTGCGCGTAAAGCAGCGCAGCACTCGCTAACAACGCCGAGAGAATCGCTATATTCAGAAATCTGAAAATTCGCATTGTTGTTGTCCTCCAACGCCACTGGCAATGGCTTTATCCTTTCGCCTTGTTTGTTCCTTTGTTTGCAAGCGTCTTTGGCGCTTGCAAAATTGCTGATTTGAGATGCGCACGGTGCCGAGGCTCGCTCAGGTACAAGCCTGTATATCGGCATGGGACGAACTGTACGCTCTCCGCCGTAGGCCCCGGCCAAACCCTCGAACCCGCAGTTTCCACTTCTTCTCCGCCGGTATATACTCTTGGCGATAGTAGTATTGAAGTCCTCCCGGCCACGCCTCCATGGGCCGGGACAGAGCGCACATTCATCCCCTAAATACGCGCCCTGCATGCTGATTAGCCGCTTCCGGTCCGGGGCGACGGAAACGGCACCGGTGCATCTCGCCGAAAAATGAGGAAAGGCGAAGCTGTTTCCGGAGGAGGTGGCATTATGGATTTAATTCTTGTACGTCTTCTTTTTGTAATCGTTGTTTCCATCACCTGTTACGTAATCGCTCCCTTCGGACTGCCTCGCAACCTCGATGCCGCTATTGGCGCCTTGGTAGGGGCCGGCATTGTCGTCTTCGAATGGAAGTTGCGCGGAGTAAGCCTGAAGCGTCTGATCGGCGCAGCCATTGGCAGCATTCTCGGGATCTGCGGAGCTTACCTGTTTGCTCTGGTCATTCGCAGCAGTGTGCCCGCGGGCAATACCCAGAGCTTCCTGCAGATTCTCGTCATGTTGCTCATGGCTTACGTTGGCCTGATTGTGGGCGCCAGCAAGGGCGACCTGCTCAATCTGGCAGCTCTGGGCGGACTCTTCGGCGGCGAGAAGCAGGGCAAGAAAAGCTACAAGATTCTTGACACCAGCGTCATCATCGACGGCCGCATCGCCGACATTGCCGAAACCGGCTTCCTCGATGGCATCATCGTCACCCCGCAGTTCGTGCTGCGCGAGTTGCAACTCGTGGCCGATTCCGCCGACTCGCTCAAGCGCAATCGCGGCCGTCGCGGACTCGACATTCTCCAGCATTTGCAGAAAATGCCCATGCTGCAGATCCAGATCGTGGAAGACGATTTTCCCTCCGTGCGCGAAGTCGATCTAAAACTGATCGAGCTCGCGAAGCTTTACGAAGGCAAGATCATCACCAACGACTTCAACCTGAACAAGGTCGCGCAATTGCAGGGTGTCCAGGTGCTGAACATCAACGAGCTAGCCAACTCGCTCAAGCCCATCGTGCTGCCGGGCGAGATCATGAAGGTGTTCATCCTGAAAGAAGGCAAGGAATACAACCAGGGCGTGGCCTATCTCGATGACGGCACCATGGTCGTCGTCGACAATGCTCGGAAAATGATCGGAAAAACAATCGATGTCTCGGTCACATCGGTGCTGCAGACGACGGCGGGAAAGATGATCTTCGGCAAATGGGATGAGCGCGCGTTCACGCGGACCAGCATCCCGGTTCCCGCGCCAGTCGTGCCCGCAACCCCAGTGGTTGCGGCAGTTCCGGCCGCAATGTCGGAGACCAAGCCGGCGCAGAGCTAAGGCGCGGGCAAGCGGACCGAAGCCACCGAAATGGTATTGCCGCTCAGCGTGCCCCTGAGCGTGACTCGCTCTCCGGCCCCGCGCTTGAGCAGCTTCGGCTGACCCTTAAGCACATACATCTTGTCGCCATCGACCAGCGCAAATTGCTCCCCGGAGTGTACGCAGGCCAGAGTGCAGTCGGCAGCCGATTCGGCGATGGCTGGGGTGTGCTTGGCGCCGCAGTGCGTGTCTGTAATCACGCCATCGAAGCTTTGTGTCGGCCCAATCGGCCCCTGCGCAGACTGTACCGCTGCGGAATTCTCATCAGCGCCGCCGTTCGCTGCTCCAACAGAAGTAAAGAACACCGCCAGTACGCAAGCGATGCCGCCGATCACAACAAGTATCTCCAGCCAGAAGCGCACCTTAAGTTTCGGCATTTGTATGTCTGTTATGCCTTTCGTCCCAGTGCAGTATTTTTGATGTCCTCATGTTCTCACTCGGACGCCCTGTGGCCGCTCGGGTATTACCTGTAGATCGGAACAAGTTTTGTACCAACCCCGCCTGTGGCACACTAGTTCCATGCCCAGCCTGACTCTCGGCGACTTCGAACTCTCGGTTTTTTCCGATGGAATCTACCGGCTCGACGGAGGCGCATTTTTCGGCGTGGTGCCGAAAGTGATGTGGTCGCGCAAGGTCGAGTCCGATGAGAAGAACTACGTGCAGTCCGGACTCAACTCTCTGCTCATTCGCATCGGAAAGCAAACCGTTCTCGTCGAAACGGGCATGGGAAACAAGCTATCCGAGCGCATGATCAAGTTCTACGGTCAGCCCGCGCAGTTGCTGAAGAACCTGGCAGCGGGTGGAGTCGCGCCCGAAGATATCGATATCGTCATCAATTCGCACCTGCACTTCGACCACTGTGGATGGAATACGGTTCGCGACAAGAACGGCAAAATCGTACCCACGTTCCCGCGCGCGAAATACTACGCGCCGGAGGGCGAGTGGCAATACGCGCGCCGTCCCAGTGAGCGCGATGCCATCAGCTACATCTCCGATAATTACGATCCGCTGGTCGCCAGCGGGCAGATGACGCTGCTCAAAGGCGGCGAAGAAATCGTTCCCGGAATTTCAGTGAAAACTTTCCCCGGACACACGGCCAGCATGCAGGCGATCATCGTGAATGGTCGGCCCATCTTTGAAAGAGCGCGGCTTCAAGCCGCGCCGTCAGCCGCAGCCCAGGAGAACAGGGCTTTAGCCCCTGAGGCGACCGTTGCCTGCTACATCTCCGATCTCATCCCCACCACGGCGCACATCGATCTCGCCTGGGGCATGGCATTCGATCTCTATCCGCTGCAAACCATCGAGAGCAAAAAGGAATATTACGCCCGCGCGATTCCAGAAAAATGGCTGACAGTTTTCACGCACGATCCGAAAACTCCGTGGGCGTACGTCGAGAAGGATCAGACGGGCAGGATGCTTGCCACGTCGGCGTAAGCCAGCTAGGTGCGAAGCCTCTTCCGCCGACGAGGAATCTGCCCGTCCACGCTTTGAAAGGGCGCGGCTTCAAGCCGCGCCGTCGGCCGCACCCCAGCAGAACTGGACTTTAGCCCCTGAGGCCACCGCGGCTGCGCGAAGGTGCTTCTAGGCAACACGCAGCCGCGGTTCACTCGAACCATCAAACAAAATCGCGCGTCAGGCCATCAGTACCGCAATGCTGGGATCAGAATTGTGGATTCGTACGGCATCGTGATCGACTGATGGTTATCGGTAATCAAACCAGTGCCTGGGTCGAAAATGTAAATTGGAATACCGTATTGGCCGTTCGATGACAAAGTACGCCCTCCATAGATGAGCCGATCGTCGAGGCTGAGACTATTGATTGAATCTGGGAGGCGGATGCCGACCGGCTCAATCGTCTTGTTGGTCATATTCAATCTTGTAACGTCTGTTCCGCCCGAGTAGGTATAGAAAAATATGAAGTTGCCCGTGCGATCGGCGGTTATACCGCTCGAATAGCTGCACGCATCAAGCCGCGTATAAGTACACGAGAAGTCCGGCTTGGCATTCGGCCAATAGACATCAAGCTCATTCGGGCTATCTTCGTAACCGTAATTCGTAAAGCTGAGCATCGAGGTGGGCGTGAACGTCACGGTGTTGTACTCGTCCTCGCTGCTTCCTGTGCCCACAGTCAGCACGTCCGGACCAAGCGCCCCGGTCTGCTGATCGACCGTCCGACTGTAGTAGTAACCTACACCGTTGTCATGGCCTGAACAGCGCCAATCGTCAATCAGCTGGGTTCCGCTGAGATTGAATCCGTTTAGGGAAAAGGATGGGTCAGCAAAGGGATTACTGGAGCTGCAAATCTCGGCGGGCGGCGGATATTCAACGGCGCTAAGGGTGGGAAATGCAGTCAAAATCCCCGTGTTCGGATTCAGGTCGAACGCCTGGATTCCAAACTCAGGCTGTTGCGAGGAGTTCTGCAGCGGTTCAGTCGCATACGCCAACCTCCCACTTGGGTCAATTACGAAATTCCGAAAGGCAGCCTTGAACTTGACCGTCTGGATTGGAGGCGCTTGCGGAGCCCCGTTGAGATCTGTTGCATAGACCTGCACAACCGAGCCGTCTGTTCCACAGGCGCACCAGACATAAATGTAGCGATCATTGGCCCCCGCCACGAATACGGGATAACCGTCCAGGGGCGCGGGTACCGTCAACGTGCCGTATAGAGTGCCTAGGCTGTAGGTTGGATCCACGTTATAGGTTTGAATCGTGCTGTAGGTGACGAAATAAAGCACATCGATTGCCGACGTAGTCCGGTTCGCACTCTGCGCAAAGATTGTTGTTGGAACGAGAAGACAAACGGCCAGAGTAATGGCCGGAAGGGACGAGTGACGCGACATAACTTCCTCCGCAGGCCGACCTGCGGCGAATTAGACTCTGATTCGGGGTTGGATGTTGCCAGGCGTTTTCTAGACGCAAGGTCTTCGAATCATTTCAGCCCATCCACCACATACAAATCCGACAACTCCCGTCCCACAGAATACGCGTACGACTTCCCGTCCGCGCTGAACCGTATGGTGGGAATGCTTTGCGCCCCGGCAGGATCGGCGGGAACAATCTCCTTAAACAGCTCGCGCTTTCCAGTGGCCATGTCGACACGAGTAATCCTCAAAGGCAGAGCGCGGGTGCGCAGCAAGAGGCTTTTGCCATTGTCGAAAAAACCCGTAATGGTTTCATCGGGAGGAACGTCAAACTTCAGCTTCTGCGGCGTGCCTCCGGCGATCGGGTAGAGCCAGCGTTGATGGTGTGCGTCGCTCACGAGGACCGATTTTCCATCGGGCGTAACCAGGCTGCCATATATATCTTCGGGCGTAATCGGCCGCGGAGCGCTATTGGGAGGATCGACAGCCTGCACGTAAACCCGGCGCCCATGGCCTGGTTCGGCGGCGGTGAAAACCACCGACTTGCCGTCAGGCAGCCACTCGGCAAAGTAATGCGGAGTCTTATCGCCGATTTCCCGGGGCTCACCCACACCGGTCGGTACCAGCATCAGATGAGGCGGCTTGCCGGCCTCGACCAACGCCCACTTTCCATCGGGTGAGAGTCTGCCAAAATCTCCATCGGCAAGGCGCACGGCGGCCGAGCCATCGGTATGGCGCAGAAAAACCCCGTCGTTGTTGCCCACAGCCTCGCCGCTCTCGGAAAAAATCACGGTCTTGCCGTCAGGCGACAAATCGTTCAGCAGCGACCAGTCGAACCACGATAAGCTGCGCTCGCGGGTCTCACCCGGAGCCAGCGCAAACAAGCCCAGTCGAGTTTTATCGGCAGTCAGCAGAACTTCCCCGGAACGGCTGATATCGTGAATCGTCACTCCACCGGGCGCGCGATAAATCAGGCGTTCTTTGCCCGACAAATCGACAGCATAGAGCGAGCGCGAGGCTCCTCCCGGCACTGCAGAAAACCAAACTTCCTTGCCGTTGGGGTTCCACGCCAACCCCTGCACGCTCGAATAAAAAGAAGAGTTTGCTTTTTTATTTCCGTGCTGGTCGATGATCACAATGCGGCCGTCGTCGCCGCTCGGAATATGATCGGCGATCGCAATATATTCTCCGTTCGGAGAAAACCGCACGTGGCTCACCCACGCCTCTGGCGAGTAGATTACGTTGTCGATGGGATATTCGAGACGATTGCCATTTCCGCCGGGGCGAATCACAGCCAGCGATTGGCCGTCTGCCGACCAATCCGCCCACATCACTTGATCCAAAACCTCGCGCGGAGCCCCGCCCGCCAGCGCAACCCGCGCCATCGTGCCAGCCTCGGTGAACGCGCTGTAAACCGCAGGATGAAGGCTGACCGCCATTTCGCCCTTGGAAGAGATAGCCAGAATCTGCGCTGAGGGCAATCCCACGGGACGCGAATCGGTGCTGTCGAAACGCGTGGAGAACAGCTCTTGCGGCGCGCCCTCCCACGTTGCCCCGTAAATAATCGATTGGCCGTCAGGCGCGAAGCGTGCGTCCCAGATCGTGCCGTTGCGGAAAGTAATCTCATGAAACGTTGGATTCGTAACCGCACCACGATGAGCAAACAGGTAAACGCCCACCCAGGAACCGAGAAGCAAAAGAACGAAAACAGCAGAAGTCAGCCAGCGGCGAGTGGATTTTTCTTTTTCGATCGGCAAAGCCTGCGCCCCGCTGCGACTGCTGGAAATCTCACTCAGTGCGTCGAGATTGAAAGCCAAATCGCGCGCCGATTGAAAACGTTCGGCAGGATTTTTCTCCAGGCAGTGCCGCACGATGCGTTCCAGCGCAGACGGAATATTGCGATTGGTCTCCGTGAGATCGGGTGGCTCTGCTTTCAGGATCGCGCTCATGGTCTCCACGGGAGACTCTCCGTGAAAAGCTCGTTTGCCCGAAAGCATCTCGTAGAGAATGGCTCCAAAAGCAAAAATATCGGATCGTGAATCAGCCGGCTTGCCGCGCACCTGCTCCGGCGCCATGTAGCCAACCGTGCCCATCACCGTTCCGGCATCGGTAGCGATCTGCTGCGTGGGCGCATCGCCAGAAGCGTCGGCTTCGGGATGCGTAAGTTTGGCTAGGCCGAAGTCGAGAATTTTTACGCGGCCATCGTTCGTTATAAAAAGATTCTCCGGCTTAAGATCGCGGTGGGTGATGCCCTTTTCATGCGCCGCGGCCAGGCCACTCGCAATTTGCCTGGCGTAATCGATGGCTTTGCGTGAAGGAATAGCGTCCTCGCGCAGGCGATCGCGCACGGTCTCGCCCTCAAGCAACTCTGAAACTACATAAGGCGCTGCGCGATCCTCTCCGATATCAAAAATCGAAAGAATGTTGGGATGGTTCAGGGCAGCGGTGGCGCGGCATTCCTGCGCGAAGCGCCGCAAGCGGTCGGGATCGGCAGAGAATGAAGCGGGTAGAATCTTAATTGCCACATCGCGCCCAAGACGCGAATCGCGGGCGCGGTAAACCTCGCCCATTCCCCCGGCGCCGATGGAAGAGTGAATCTCGTAAGGACCAAGTTTCGTGCCAGAAGTCAGTGCCATGAGTGGGAATGATTATATGGCTGAGCGATGGAAACCGCCAGAACACTGGCTCGGACGTAGGCCCTAACGTTGCACGATTGCGCCGGCGGTTTCGCGGGCAAGAGTGCCCGCGCCACACAATCTTGCCTCGAAGAATTCCTCGACTCTACGAAGCACCTCGACATCGCTCTTCGATTCGTAAATCTCTTTGCGCAACGCCGCTCCGCCCGGCACTCCATGCGTGAACCACGAAGCAAACTGTTTCATCTTGCCGACCGCGTCGGGCAACTCCTCTTCGATCAGCATCGAGAAATAAGTGCGGATCATCTGGTAACGGTCAGCCTCGGTGGGCTCCTCGTAAAGCTTGCCGAATGCCGGTCTATCTACCACCGGCCATGTGGGGACAGCCGCCCCCGGCTGTCCGTCGGGCCGAAGGCCCGATTTCTCTGCATCTAGTTCGGTGCCGGCAGCAAAACCAGCCGCGGCTTGCACGGTTGCGCAATACTGCTCGATCTGCCGAAAGATCCACGGATTCGACGGCGCGCTACGCCCGATCATCACCGCATCGCATCCCGTCTGCGTAACCATGGCACAAGCGTCTTCAGGAGTTCGAATGTCGCCGTTCCCAATCACTGGAATTTTCACCGCATCTTTCACGGCGGCGATCCACTCCCATCGCGCCTGCCCGCTGTAGCCCTGTTCACGGGTGCGAGCATGTAAAGCGACCGCCGCCAGCCCGCACGACTCCGCCATGCGCGCCAGCTCCACGCAGACGATCTCCTCGTCGCTCCATCCAGCGCGAAATTTCACAGTGAACGGAATCTTCACCGCCGCGCGCACCGCTTCGAAAATCTTGCCAATCGCCGGCAGGTCGCGCAGCAGCCCAGAACCCCCGTTGCACTTCACAACTTTTTTCGCCGGGCAACCCAGGTTCAGGTCGACAAGATCGAATCCAAATCCCTCGACCATGCGCGCGGCTTCCGCCATAACTTGCGGATTGCTCCCGAAAAGCTGCGCCGAAATCGGATGCTCATCTTCATAAAAATGCAAATAGCGCTTGGCCTTCTGATCTTTTTTGCGCAGCACGCCATCCGCCGAGGTGAACTCGGTCATGATCAACCCGCATCCGCCAAGGTTGCGGATGAATCTGCGAAACACCGTGTCGGTGACCCCAGCCATGGGCGCCAGAACCGTGGCCGGAGAAATTCTCACGTTGCCGATTTGAACCTCGGCGGGAACAGAGTCCAGGCCAGCTTCTTTCGCGATGGAGGCTTCTGCCCCACGCGTTCCGTTCGAATTATCCCAGAACTTCTTCACCGCTCTATTTTACTGGTTGGCTGCAAATAATCGCCGATCGGCAAGCCGCCGGTTGACTCCGGGGCTTGCACCCGCTACATTCCTCGCACAAACATTTTTTCGTTCTTTGAAATGTCCTTCGGTTTGCGCGTCTTTGCCTTGCGGCGAAGACAGGGAAGCGGGTGCAACTCCCGCGCTGCCGCGCAACTGTAAGCGAGGAAATCGCAGCCGGCCACTGGAAGAAATTTCGGGAAGGCCCGCTGTAAATCCGGATGCGGCATTCGCTGCATGCTGAATGCCAAGCACTAAGTATTTGATTCGCATCCTCACTCGCAAAGCCAGGAGACCGGCGCAGAACCGTCACCTTCAACCCCTTTCGCGTGAAAAGGAGGATGGTTATGCGTGTTCGTTTTTATTGCGCTTCGTTTTTGCTGTTCGCTTCATTCGTGGCAGCGTCTGCTGCCGATCTCACAGTCAAGGTTACCGATCCACAGTCGGCAGCCGTCGCCGGCGCTCAGGTTTCTTTATTCTCCAGCCGAAGTAGTTCCCCTCTCAAGATCGCAACCACCTCCGCGGAAGGCATCGCAACCTTCTCCGGATTCAATTCCGATAAAAATTCTGGCCCCTACTATATTCAGGTTCTGGCACCCGGTTTCGCTCCGGAAAATGCAGGACTCCCCGCCAGATCAAATCCCCTGACCATCCACCTGCACCTCGCGACTGCCTCAGAAACTGTCGTTGTTAGCGCCACGCGCACGCCCACTCCCGCCGAGCAAACCGGCGCCAGCATTTCATCGCTCGAGAGCCGCCAGCTCGAAGTAATGCAGCCCGTGGCCGCAGACGACGCAGTGCGCTTTCTCACCGGCGCGGTCGTCAACAGCTACGGACAAGATGGCGCGCTGTCTTCTCTTTTCGTGCGCGGCGGCGAATCGACCTACAACAAGGTAATTGTCGACGGCGTCTACGTCAGCGAACCCGGCCTTACCTTTGACTTCGGCACGCTGCCGCTGGGTCAGGCTGACCGGCTGGAATTTCTGCGCGGAGCGCAAAGCACCCTGTATGGCTCGGATGCGATGACCAGCGTGGTGCAGGTGTGGACGCGTACTGGTAGCACTCCCACGCCAGAACTCCGCTTTGGCGCTGATGGCGGAAATTTCTCGACTGCGAACGGCTGCGCGTCGCTCTCCGGCGCGCGTGGCCGGTACGATTACAACTTTTTTGGCGATCAGTTCAATACGAATGGATCTGGCGTCAACAACGCTTACTCGGATTCCCTCTCCGGTGCAAATGTTGGAGCCGCGCTCAACGCAAAAACTTCTTTGCGCGTGCGCGTTCGCCATTCCAACAGCCATACTGGACTTCCCGGAGCTTGGGACTTTAACGGCACTGAACTCATTCCGCCGCTGGCGGTCGGCAACGCCCAAACCAATACTCTGCTCGGCAGCACCGAACTCACCATCGCCGAGCCCTCGGGCTGGCAGCATCGCTTCACGGCTTCCGACTACGTCTACCGCTATTTCGACAACAGCCTTGACGGAAACACCTACAACTTCGCTTCCGTCTACAACTACGATATCAATCACGTGGCGGGCGAGTATCAGGGCGATTACTCGGAGCGAAGCTGGGCGCATTCGACCTTCGGTTACCGCATCGAAAACGAAAGTGCTTTTTTCGGGTATCCCGCTTTTCCTCCGCCGACACACGGCCAGCGCCTCAACCAGGATGCATATCTGCAACAACAACTCACGCTAGGTCGGTTATCGGTGGTGACGGGCGGACGCTTCGTTCATAGCAGCGAGTTTGGAAATATCGGCGTGCCCAGAGTTGCCCTCACTCTACTTGCCAGACATGGAAGTGAGATTCTCTCCCAGACGCGCCTGCGCTTTTCTTACGCCACAGCATACATGGATCCGGACTTCACTGAGACCTTTGCCGGGCTTCCCTATTACGTTTCCCATCCGGGGCTCTTGCCCGAGCGCACCCGCGCCTTCGAAGCCGGCTTCCAGCAGAATTTCTGGGCGGGCCGCTGGGTACTGAACGCGACTTACTTCAATAATCTTTTTCACGATCAAATCGAGTACGGCACCAACACCATCACGTACCAGGGCAATCCGCCCGGAACACTCGGACAATTTTTCAACGTGCAAAAATCCTTTGCTCAAGGCGCGGAGGTTGAACTCCAGGGAAAGATCAGACCGAGGTTGCTGTTGACCGGTGCCTACACCTATACCTCCACCGAATATCTGCAATCTCCCTATTGCGCCGAGGACGCTTGCGGCACGCCGCTGTATGAAACCGGAAACCCCATGTTGCGGCGTCCCAAGCATTCCGCAACCATGCTGCTCAATTATTTGGGCGAGCGATGGGCGGCGAATCTCGGCGGTAGTTTCGTGGGCCGCCGGCCCGATTCTGATTTCGTCGACGATCTCGTCGACCATGCCGCGGGATACGTCCGCGTCGACCTCGGCGGCTGGTACGCCATCAATTCGCGCATCACTGCCTATGCCAATGTTTACAACGCGCTCGACCGCCGTTATAACGAAGTGGTCGGCTATCCCGCGCTGCCCGTAAACTTTCGCGCCGGATTTCGCTTCCGGCTTGGAGGCGAATAAGAAATGAGTACATCAAAGAGGACAGAACGAAATCCTTTGAACTACCGGAAGTACAGGGGAAGAGCGGCGCTTTCAGCGCCGGGTGAAACTCTTCAAAAGAAAACCGGGCTTTAACCCGGTTTCAGCAGCAGTGCGATCTTCGTTCAGTTTACTTTTTCAGGAGGCCTCATGACCGCCACGGCGCCTGCCGTCTTTCCTGCAAAATATTTCGTTCGCGCCAGCATCAGCTTTTCCAGATCCACACCGCTCAAGGGCTGCTGTTTGCCAAGCAAGTGGGTGACCAGCGCAATCTGCGCGAAGTGCTCCACAATCTCCATCTTCATGTGCGCGTTCTCAAGCGTGTCACCGTAGGCCACCACCCCGTGATTCGACATCAAGATGGCATCGTGATCAGCCACATACGGCTCCAAGGTTCTTGCCAGCTCGTCCGTGCCCGGCGTGCCGTAGCGCGCCAACGGAATCGAACCCAACCCTACTACCACCTCGCAAACCAGCGGCTCGCTGAGGGCCACGCCTGCGGCCGCGAATCCCGTTGCCGTCGGCGGATGCGCATGCACAATCGCCTGCACATCGGCACGCATCGCATAAATCAGCAGGTGCATCGCGATTTCGCTGGTCACCTTCCGCCGCCCGGCGATCCGCTTGCCTTCCATGTCCACGATCACCAGGTCGCTGGCCCGCATCGCCCCTTTGCTCACGCACGTTGGAGTAACCAATATCCGCCGCTTATCCAGCCGGACCGAAAGATTCCCATCCATCGCAGCCACGAAGCCGCGCCCGTGCAGCATGCGTCCGTAGCGGACGATTTCTTCCCTGTGTTTGCGTTCGGTAACCATGGAACTCTCTCCGGGGGAGTGGCAAAAGCGGCGACAGGCTGCCGGGAGCATATTAAACCACACCTCTTGCAAGAGCCAATCAAATTTCGCAAGAAAAAGGAAGCTTTGGTAGCGGTCACTTTGAATTTATTCTCCTAATGAGGCCGTCAAAGGTTCCGTTACTCCCTGCCGATGCTTACTCCCCCTTCATTCCTGTAACCTGAGACCGTGTTAGTCTCGGATTTCAATTTCCATCTGCCGCCCGAACTCATTGCCCAGGAGCCGCTCGCCTCCCGCGACAGTTCCCGCATGTTGCACCTGCAGCGCCAGAGCGGCCATTACCAAGACCGCCACTTCCGCGAGTTCCCCGATCTCCTGCGCCCCGGCGATGTTGCGGTTTTCAACAACACCCGCGTCTTCCCCGCCAGGCTTTACGGCCGCCGCGCCGGAGTTCGCTCCCAGCCCGTAAGCCAGAGCAATCCCGCGGCCCGCGATTTTCTTCACGGTCAGATCGAGGTCTTGCTAACGCGCCAGCTTTCAACCAAGCCCAACGATTGGGAATGCCTGGTCCGTCCCGGCCGCAAAATCGGCATCGGCGAGCGCCTGTTCTTTAGCCAGAACGGCGAAGGTCAGAACGGCGAAGGTCAGAACGACGACGGCCAGAACAAAGAGGGCGAAAATGACGAGCTGCAAGCCGAAGTCATTGCCCGCGGAAAATTCGGCGAACGCCAAATCCGCTTTTATCCGGTCGCAAACCCTGCCGGCTCTGTTTTCTTCAACGTCCTCGATCGCGTCGGCCACGTCCCGCTTCCGCCCTACATCGCGCGTCCCGATTCCCCCTCTGACCGCGAGCGCTATCAGACCGTCTATGCCCAGCCCCCCGGATCAGTCGCCGCGCCCACCGCCGGTCTCCACTTCACCCCTCAAATTTTAGACCGCATCCACCAGCGCGGAATTCAAACCGTCGAAATCACCCTCCACGTCGGCCTCGGCACATTCCAGCCCATCCGCGTCGACCGCGTCGAAGACCACAAAATTCATTCCGAGACCTACGCCATTTCTCCGCAAGCGGCCAGCACCATCAACCAGGCTCTGCGCGATTCCAGACGAATCGTCGCCATCGGAACCACCACCGTGCGAACCCTCGAACATGCGATCCGCTCGATCAAAGAAGAATCGAAGAAAGAAGAATCGATCAAAGAAGAAGCATCAGCCAGCGCAGGCCCCATCCCCGCCGGCGAACGCACCGCCGACCTCTTCGCCTACCCCGGATTCGAATTCAAAGCAGTCAGCGCGATGCTCACCAACTTCCATCTCCCGCAATCGACGCTCCTCATGCTAGTCAGCGCCTTCGCCGGCCGCGAAAACGTTTTGCGCGCCTACGAACACGCCGTCGCCGCCCGCTACCGCTTCTACTCCTACGGAGACTGCATGTTCATCGAGTGAGGCTTTGCGGTGAGTAACCTGCTGTTCGCCGAAGCCACCACGGAAACGGGTGCCCCATGTCTCGCGTCTTTTGCGAGACGTGGGATTCCACGGGCGCGTCGCTCTAGGAATTTAAAGCAGCACGACCGTGGAAGAATGGCGCTTCAGCGCTGCGATTATCGATTTCAGATTTGAAAGGGCGCGGCTTCAGCCGCGCCGCAGCCCCACAAAAATATTGTCATTCCGAACCTGGCCGCAGGCCCGGCGAGGAACCTGCTCTCTCGAGCATCGCTCCAGCTCACACCACCATCACCGTAACCGCACTCTCACTCGAAGACTCCGACCAACCCGCGTCATCCTCATCCCCGCAAGCCTGAATCGTCAGCCCCGTCCGCCGCAGCAAATCCCACGCCTCCAGATACTCTCCATATTTCTGCCGCCTCGCCGCCGGAGTGAAGTGCAGGCTGCAATTGCTGCTCCCAATGACGTCATACGGAATGATGTACCAAAAATCTACCGGGATCAGCAGCACTGCAAAAAAGTCCACCGTCCCCGCCTCATACATCTTCCGCCCCGGACCCATAATGTTCAGGCTGAACTCGCCATTCCTCCGTCTGTAAATCGTCGACTTCACCTGCACCCGCTGGAGCATTCCCCGCGCGTCCACTCCCACGTCATACACTCCCGTCTGCCCATACGGACGCAGCACCTTCATCCCCCTCCCCGCCGCCTGCATCGCAAAATACATCTCCGCCCACTCCCCGCGCTCCTTGCATCCCTTCAACTTCCCACCAGCCAAACGGTCCGCCATCCACCCCATACGCCGCAAGTCTCCTCTTCCGATAAAAAATGCGAGGCTTCCGCAAACCTCGCCCGCGCTGTCATCCAGAGGCGACGGCCTTTCGTCGCCGAAGGATCCCTATCCTCACCACCCACCCGTCTTTTCGCTATCTCCTCCCGCTACTTCAATCCTAAACACCTCCCCAAGGTCGTCCGTCACATTCATCTCACAAGCTCTGTGGAAATGCCCAAATCCGAAATGGATGTAGAGTGGCGCAGCGCCCGTGGCGAGCGACCCAATTGTGGGTGGCGCAGCGCTTCAGCGCTGCGATAATCGATTTCAGATTTGAAAGGGCGCGGCTTCAGCCGCGCCGCAAGCCCACAAAATTTTGTCATTCCGAAGCGGGCTGAAAGCCCGGTGAGGAACCTGCTGTTTGCCAGCACCACCACGACCGAGGGTGCCCCATCCTTCGCGCACTTTGCGAAGGGTGGGATTCCACGGACCCATACCTCGAGAGATTTGAAAACGCCACCACCGGGAAGTGCACGACTTCAGTCCTGCCGCAAGCCATTAATGTTGTCATTCCGAACCGGGCTGAAAGCCCGGTGAGGAACCTGCTGTAAGCCAGCACCACCACGACCGAGGGTGCCCCATCCTTCGCGCACTTTGCGAAGGGTGGGATTCCACGGACTCGCCCCTCGAGAGATTTGGAAGCGTCACGACCGGGAAAGATACGACCTCAGTCATGCCACAAGCCCCCATTTGGGCTACAATGCTTCGCTTGGCCAGTTCTCTGCCCCAATTCGTAGGCTCACTGAGCAAGTACATCCGAGCGGAGAAGTACTACGAGCTCCTTTCTTCTATCACCCACGATATTCCAGAGTCGCAATTGCGGGCTAAGTTTGATCCCAATCTTTACGCGACGGCAAAGGCGCGATACTTGCTTATTGAAGAGGGTATCGTCCGTCGCGACAAGCTTGTCGATCTCATTCATGACGAGGGAGCCTTCAGTGAACGGGTAAAGATGGTGATGTATTTTCTATTCATGTTTCGGGATCGCCGGTATCGTGAATTCATTTGCAATATCGTTGGCCAGAAAGATGGGAAATGGGATCCGAAGGTGTTTTCAGACACCCACTCGGAGTTCTTCGAGCATGCCGGTGGACGGAAGGCATTTACAGGCCCCGCCAATTTTTATCCCAAACGGGGATCAGATGAATCTGCAGTGCAGGGTTGATCTCGCAACCAAATACAAGGCTGCAACTCAGATCGCGCGCGTTCTAACAGAAGACTGGTGCTCGCGCGAAGTTTACTGCCCAGCCTGCGATTCGGAGTGCCTGACCGGATCGAAGCCTAACAGCCCAGCCATCGACTTTGAGTGCGCTAAGTGCGAACAGCCTTTTCAGCTAAAGGGCTTGAAAAACTGGAATCCCAAAAAAGTAGTTGATGCTGGCTACGAGGCCATGATTCGGGCAATACGGGCCGACAGGACACCCAATCTGCTTCTGCTCCAGTATTCCAGCGCATGGCTAGTACAGAATCTAATGCTAATTCCACGAATGTTCTTCTCTGAGAGCGTCATCGAGAAGAGGAAGGCGCTGGGCCCAAATGCGCGCCGAGCTGGTTGGGTCGGATGCAATATCCTACTCAGCGAAATACCCTCAGATGGCAAGATCACGATGATCTCGGCTGGAGTACCAGTCAGCAAACAGAGAGTGCGCAGCGAGTTTTCCCGGGTCAAGGACCTATCGACAGTCCCGCCCTCATTGCGAGGGTGGACGCTCGATGTGCTTAGTGCGATCCGACGCTTGGGCAAGCAGGACTTCTCGCTCAAAGAGTTGTATGAATTCGAGTCCGAACTGAAGGCGCTTCATCCGAGAAATGAAAACATACGCCCGAAAATTCGCCAACAGCTCCAAGTGCTGCGGGACTTAGGAATGATTAAATTTGCTGGCGAAGGACGCTATCTCTTACCCACCTAGAAATCGAAAAAGCTGCCGGGCCGCGATTGCCTTCACATGGTGGGCTTGGCTTCCCAGTTGCTCATCTGAGGGAATAAGTCACCCAAGAACCGCCGCGTGAAATTGTTGCAATTCAGGCCGCAATCGCCGTCATTTCGCCAGATGAGGCCGATGCCTAGCGATTCCAAGTACCCAATCGTCCACTCATATCCGTTTCTTGGTCGTCTATCGCTCACAACGCAAAGCTTTACCGTAGACATGAGGGCGTTTCGGTACAGGTATCTATACTCGAGCAGTTGTGCCACTGCAAGACGGATTGGGGCAGCAATGTCGCCGAGAGGGCAGGCTTTGACTTCGAAGATTACGGACACCGTCCCAACATTACAGAGGAAGTCGATATATCGATTAGTGAGGGGCTCGTACTGGTTCGCGAGACACAGGTCGACAACGCTCTTTTCCATATGCCAGTGCTGGAAACTCGATCTCTCTTCTTCAACGACATCGGGCCGCCCGAGATTGCGGGGCAATCGTTTGCCGCTAGCGCGATCCACGGCGGATTTCATTGTTGAGGCCGACAGCATTGGTCGTATTGTAATGATCGTCCTGGCGCCCCGCCTTAATTAACTATCAACGTCGTTCGAGGGCCTAGGTAGTGTCATCGTGGGCGAGCGCCCAAAATGGCAGAGACGAAACAAAGCGCGAGACGGCCTGAGCGCGTCCCGCGCTCGCTCGCTCGACGATAAGAGAGGCCCTATGGCTTTCGCCACTTATCGCGGTGACCTCGATCCGTATTTCGAACACGCTCCACTAGAACGGCGGCGTTCGGGTCGATTTCTCGAGCCCGCTCGATGGCCTCAGACTGTGTTGGTTCGTGACCACTGATCCTGTCAGCGCCTGGCTTTCGGATCGCATAATCGCCCTCCTCGGGGCGCCGCCCAACAAATAACTTCCCCATAACAACTCCTCTCAGCGACTTTCAAACAACTGAACGAAATATGCCTACGAGCACCCGCTCGTGCTCCCGCAACTGCCGCAGCGATAGCACGAACCGTTCCGCGTCATGATGCTGCCGCAGAAGCTGCAGGTGGGAGCGTCGCCCAGGTCGATGATGCCGGCCAGCGCGTCGGCGGCGTGAATCGAACCCGCTCCGGGCTCCCGGCTCCCGGCTTCCGGACGCCGCATGCCAGACGCCGCGTCCTCGGACGGCTGCGAGCTGACTCCTGACGGCTTCAGCCGCAGATTCTCAAACAGCATCTGCTGCTGCCCAGTTAGAAACCGCAACTGCAGCCAGCGGAAGATGTAGTCCATGATCGACTTGGCATAGCCGATGTCGGGATTGCCGCTCCAGCCGCTCGGCTCAAAGCGCGTGTGCGCGAACTTCTCGCAGAGCAGGTCAAGTTTGACGCCATGCTGTAGCGCAATCGAGACTGCCAGCGCAAAGCTATCCACTAAACCGGAAACGGTCGACCCTTCCTTCGCCATGGTGATGAACAGTTCCCCGGGCGTGCCGTTGGGATACAGCCCGACCGTGATGTAGCCCTCATGGTCGCCAACTTTAAACTTGTGCGTGATCGAGGCGCGCTCTTCCTGCAGCTTGTGCCGCACCGCCCGCGGCGGCCCGTTGAGATTTTCTTCTTCGTGTTGTGTGGGGCGGGCGCCCTCGGCCGCCGGGTTACCAGAAGACGCCGTCTTCGTTCCCGCCGCCGACAGCGGCTGCGACTTCTTGCAGCCATCGCGATAAATCGCCACAGCCTTCAGCCCCAGCTTCCAGGCTTGCAGATACGCTTCCATAATGTCTTCGACAGAAGCGTTCTCCGGCAGATTGACGGTTTTCGAGATCGCTCCGGAGATAAACGGCTGTGCAGCCGCCATCATCCGCAGATGCCCCATGTAAGCAATCGACCGCGTTCCCTTCGCCGGCTTGAATGAGCAATCGAACACCGCCAGATGCTCGTCCTTAATATTCGGAGCACCTTCGATCGTGCCAGTAGCGTCGATGTAGCTGACGATCGCATCCGTCTGCTCGTGCGTGTACCCCAGCTTGAACAGCGCCGAAGGCACAGTCTGATTGACGATCTTGATCATGCCTCCGCCCACCAGCTTCTTATACTTCACCAAAGCCAAATCCGGCTCCACTCCAGTTGTATCGCAGTCCATCATGAAACCTATGGTGCCGGTGGGGGCTAGGACCGTTACCTGGCTGTTGCGATAGCCGAATCTCTCGCCGTGGGCCAGGGCCTCGTCCCAGCATTGCTTGCTGGCTTCGTAGAGGCTGGGCGGGACGTTGCTCTTGTTTATGTTGTTAACTGAGGCGCGGTGCATGCGGATTACGTCCAGGAATGGCTCGCGGTTGATGTACCAGCCGGGGCAGGCTCCGCCGGGCATGGTGGGGGGGGTGGCGGGGGCGCTCGCTTCGCTTCGCTGGACAGCCGAGGCGGCTGTCCCCACATGGGTATTGCCTGACACATGGGCATTGCTTGCCATATGAGTCGTGCCGATGCCGGCGCCTAGGTTCGTCTCGGCCAGGTTCTTTTTTGTGGCTTCGGTGGCTGGCGCTAGCGGGGCACATTGTTCGGCGATTCGCGACGACTGCAGATAGGCTTCGCCGCACATGATGGCGGTTACGCAGGCGGCGTAGTCGCGGCCGCCGTCGGAGTCGTAGGGCAGGCCTGCGGCCATTAGCAATGCGCCTAGGTTTGCGTAGCCTAAGCCTAGCGGGCGGTAGTCATGCGAGTTGCGCATGATCATTTCGGTTGGGTATCCCGCGTTGTCGACCAGAATTTCCTGCGCGGTGATCAGGATGTCGACCGCGTGGCGATAGGCTTCGACATCGAATGAGCCGTTGGGGGCGAACTTCAGCAGATTCAGGCTGGCCAGGTTGCAGGCTGAATCGTCCAGAAACATGTATTCGCTGCACGGATTGCTGGCGTTGATTCTTGCGGTGTTCTTTGAAGTGTGCCAGCGGTTGACCGTGGTGTCATATTGCATGCCGGGATCGCCGCAGTGCCAGGTGGCTTCGGAAAGTTTCTTGAGGAGATCTTTGGCTTTGTAGGTTTTCATTACGCTGCCGTCTTGCACTTTTTTGGTGGAGAAGTCGGTGTCGCGGACTACGGCGTACATGAAGTCGTCGGTCACGCGCACAGAGTTGTTGGCGTTCTGGAAGAAGATCGACGAATACGCGTCGGAGTCGGGATGAGAACCGTCGTATCCCATGGCGACAAGGGCGTGCGCTTTGGCTTCTTCTTTCTGTTTGCACTCGATGAACTCAACGATATCGGGATGGTCAACGTTGAGAATAACCATCTTCGCCGCGCGGCGAGTTTTGCCGCCGGACTTGATGACGCCGGCGAAGGCGTCGAAACCTTTCATGAAGCTAAGCGGACCGCTGGCGGTGCCTCCTCCAGAGAGTGTTTCGGTTGAGGAGCGCAGCGGAGAAAGATTGGTGCCGGTTCCCGATCCCCACTTGAACAACATGCCTTCGGTCTTGGCCAGCGTGAGGATGGAATCGAGCGAATCTTTGACTGAGTTGATGAAGCAGGCGGAGCACTGCGGACGGGTGTACCCGGCGATGCCGAATTCGACTTGCTGCGTCTGCGGATTCCAGTGCCAGTTCTGGCCGTCGGAGTTCGGCTCAATGCGATCGCATCCTACGTTGAACCAAACGGGCGAATTGAACGCGGCATACTGGCGCAAGAGAATGTGCGCCAGTTCGTCATGGAAGGTTGCGCCGTCTTCGGGAGTTTTAAAATAGCCCTGCGCCATACCCCAGTCGCGAATAGTTTCGGCGACGCGGGTGACGAGCTGGCGGACTCCGGTTTCGCGCTCGGGCGTGCCGAGCTTGCCGTGCAGGTATTTGCTGGCGACGATATTGGTCGCGGTCATCGACCAGTCTTTGGGAATTTCGACGTTTTTCTGCTCGAAGATCACGTTGCCCTGGGCGTCGGTGATGGCGGCGGTGCGGAGTTCCCATTCGAGTTCGTCGTAGGGAGAGACGCCGGGCTTGGTGAAGAAGCGGCGGAAAGATAGGCCGGTGGTCTTCTTTGCGGGTACAGCCGTGGTTGCGGATGGGGTTTCAGCAGGGTTGGTTTTGAGCTCGGGCATTGGGTTCTCCATTAGTTATTAGATTCAACATAGCCCGATTCGGCGCCTCCGGAGCGGTCGGAGGCGGGTTCGGGTGGTGCAGGGGCTAAAGCCCCGGTTTCACGTTTTCTGACCTTTCGGCATGGCTAGAGCCATGCCCTGATACGAATCAACATCGATCTCACGCGGCGTGTATCCGTGGTGTCCCGTCAACCCTTAACTCATCGGGGGCTAGAGCCCGGTTCCAAGTTTGCAATGTAGCGGCGCGGCTGAAGCCGCGCCCTTTCAAAACTTCTTGCCTTCGGCATGGCTAAAGCCATGCCCTGATACGAATCAAAATCGATCTCACGCGGCCCTAAAGTCCCCAGAACGCTCCGGCTCAAAAACCGGAGGGTAGCGGCTGCGGACAGTGAAGATTCTTGTTGGAGCCTGACTCCGCGTGAGCGGATCGGACTAGCGCGTCGGACTCGGGCGCGACAGGTGAAGTTGCTGGACTCATTCTGATTGCCGGGACGGTAAAAACCGCGGGCGAGGGCGCCCGCGCCACATTTTGCCTGGGTAATTCCAGCGATGATGAAAAGTCGGCGGGTAGGCCGCTGACTTTCTCCGAGGAGTTGCGCATCCATTGATTCAGAGCGGCACAGATGGTGCGGCGCTGCTGCTGGTCTTCGACGACTACGAAACGAACGAAGCAGTTTCCGGAATGCAGACGGGAGCGCAGGGGATTGATGTGGGTGAACATGCGATCCAGAACATAGGCCATATTGTCGTCTTCGGAGAATTGAATGACGGCGAGCATGCGCTTGGAGATCACCTCAGCGGCTGACGCCGATATCTCGACTGCACAGGCAGCCGAGCTTCGCTCGGCCGGACAGCCCCGTTCGACGCGCTCCGCTCGCTCAGGGCAAGCTTGGGGGGCTGTCCCCACATGTTTTGTACCGATTGCGGCTGCTCCTGCATCTTGCGCGCTTGCGAAATGGGGTGGTTCCCCATGTTCCTTGTTGCTGCCGAGATCCATGATCTCTTCGGCGATGGCGAAAAGGCCGGGCTTGCTGGGTACGACTAAGAGGCTGTGAGGAGAGTCGCAGCGGAACCAGTGGGACCATTGGAGGCGGCGAGGGTCAACCGGGCGATCAAGGCCATACCGGGCTAAAGAATCTGAGACTATACGGGTTAAAGCTTCCATCCTAAGGCTCCTGCAGTTGCTGGGGCTAAAGCCCCTACTCGTTGTGACGCTTTGACCGGGCCCACGACAAGCTTTCGCTTGCTCAGGGCAGGCTCTAAAGTTGAAGCCGCGATCTTTGAGGCGATACGACCTTTCGGCTTGGCTGAAAGCCATGCCCTAGTACGAAATCAACACCAACCTGATTCGGCGCTAAGCTTGTTCGCCGGGCTCGTTCACCGGGGGGAGGTTTCGGGGAACGGTCACCGGAACTACGGTTTGTGGATTCCAGCTCCCTTGACTGAGGAGTCCGGCTTCCGCGTTGTGGTTTACGGGAGAGCCCCCGGTCACCTCTGGCTGAGCGCCCTCCCGCGGTTTTTGCTGAACTTTCTTCTTTCTCTCTCTTGCCTTCTTTTTCTCGGCCGATCTCGTTCCCGCGAAACCGGTCGATTAAGGGACTATGGGATTGCCAAGTTACTCCCCCTTATTGTAGCTGTCAAGAGAGAAACACTATAGGTTGTATCCTCAACAATGATCGGCTTGATGCTGGGTTGACGGTCTGATTTTCCACAAGCGAGTATTCATGGAGTGTTAACAAATGATCCCTCAGGGGCTAAAGCCCCGGGTTCAGGCTGCATTTGTGACGGCGCGGCTTGAAGCCGCGCCCTTTCAAAACTGCTTGCTTTCGGCATGGCCAAAGCCGCGCCCTTTCAAGACTCCTTGTTTTCGGCATGGCCAAAGCCGTGTCCTTTCAAGACTCCTTGCTTTCGGCATGGCTAAAGGCATGTCCTGACACGAAAAACCCTGTGATGCGGCTGAATCGCGGCTCTTTCATAGTGCTGACACAGTGCTGCCGCAATGCTTCCAATGGTGCCGGTTCTCTCAGTTCACGACCCTGGAGCTAAAGCTTTCGGTTCCCATCTTTGTCTCAGTAACGGCGCGGCTGAAGCCGCGCCCCTGCAAATCTGTCGAGTTCCGGAGCAGAGGCATTGCCGGAATTCCGGGATTGGTTTGTACTTGCGATTGATCGGCGGTCATGGGCACGTAAACGTCCTCGAAAAATTCGCGGGAGAGTATGCGGAGAACGCCGTCCGAGAATTCGGCCAGGTAGTCGCCCTTACGGCCGGAGTGTTGCCGGCCGAGCAGGTCGGTGAAAGTCAAGCTGGTGGTGAGTTGTTTGGCTTTGACGAGGAAGCGGGTGCGATAAGTGATCCAGGAATTTGCTACTTTCATAGTTCCGATCGCTCTTAATTTTTGTCTTGAATTTCTTTTCGAGCTTCGTTGATTAGTGGCGGACCGAAAAATCTTCGTTGAGGGCGAGACCGAATCTACGAGCGAAAGGGCTGATCGTCAACTCCGCTTTTTGGTGCAATTGAGGAAATTACTGCCTACGGAGTTCGCCTTAGAGGACACCTTGAGAAGAACTTCAAGAAAGCTTCGCCAACCTTCATCACAGGCGCGAATCCGCGTTCGCCGGCGCTAAGACGGGAAAGATTGCGCAGAGGCTCGGCTGATTCTCCACAGAGGGTACACAGGAAATGCAGAAAGGCAGGGCGCCATAATCCGTGGCCTATGGCTGGCGGGGCGACCGATCGGCGGCTGTGGCTTGAGGAGCGGTTGCCTTTGAGCCGCCCTGAGACAAGCGCCTAGGTATAACGTGCAGTGTGCGGGAAAAATTTTCATGCAGTCGCGCGCGCGAAAAGAGGTCTTACAACCGACAGGGGCGTCCAGTCAGTTGTTTGAGGGTAGAACGCAAAACGGAAGCGCTGTTGCAGGCAGAGAGCGGGGCAGAAAATTTGGCATCCATTTTTTGTCCATTTTTATCCAGGGAGGAATCATGACCAAGGATCCGGTTTGCGGAATGAATGTAGATGAGAACAAATCCGAATTCCAGACGCAGTTTGAAGGTAAGAAATATTACTTCTGCTCGGAGGATTGCAAGCAGGAATTCGAAGCTGATCCGGAGGAATTTGTGGGTACGGCGGCGGCTTAGGAATTATCTGATCCGAACTAAAACAGAAGGCCCCGATTGCTGGGGCCTTTTTGGTTAGGTGCTAAGCTGCGCCTCGCTTCGCTCGGCTGGACAGCCGAGGCGGCTGTCCCCACATGAGCCCAGGCTGTCCCCCAGCTCAGGCTGTCCCGACGTGAGTCCATCTGTCTCCACATGAGTTCAGGCTGTTCTCACATGAGTCTGGGCTGTCCTCTTGAGACGACACTCGCACGGTTTAGCGATGTGCCATCGCCATGTCTTCGACGGACTTGCCGGCTTTGAAGGCCTCGTAGCGCTGGTTGATTTCGTCCCAGTTGACTACGTTCCACCATGCGGCTAGATATTCCGGACGGCGATTGTTGTACTTCAAATAGTAGGCGTGCTCCCAGACGTCGTTGCCGAAAATCGGGAAGTGGCCTTGCGAGATCGGACTGTCCTGGTTGGGCGTGCTCATGATATGCACCTCGCCTTTGGCACCGGCAAGCCAGACCCATCCCGAGCCGAATTGTTTAGCCCCGGCGTCGTTGAATTTAGTTTGAAAGTCTTTGAAGTTGCCGAAGGTTTTGCTGATCGCTTGAGCGATGGGGCCGTTAGGATCGCCTCCGCCTTTGGGCTTCATGATCTTCCAGTACATGGAGTGATTAACGTGGCCGCCGCCGTTGTTGCGGACCGCGGCACGGATGTCTTCAGGAATGGAATTGAGATCGCGGAGAAGATCTTCGGCGGATTTCTTACCGAGTTCAGGATGTTTTTCAATTGCGGCGTTGAGATTTTTTACGTAGGCGCCGTGATGCATGTCGTGGTGCAGAGTCATCGTCTGCTTGTCGATGGTGGGTTCGAGCGCCGCATAGTCATAGGGCAGAGGCGGTAGTTCAAAAGCCATGATGTTTTCCTCCTGAGTTCTATTTTACTGATGATAACGACGGAAGTGGGGATTCAGACCGTTTCTTGATTAGTGATGGAAAATGAGACTGCGGTTGCGGGGAATTTTACACCTCAGGGGGTAAAACCCCGATTCCAATTTGCAGTCTCGACGGCGTGGCCGAAGCCACGCCCCTTCAAAACGGAGAAATACGTATGCTCAGGATGAAAGCGACGGCGCTGAGGCCGCGGCTGGGCCGAGGATCTCGCGGACTTTGCGGGCGAGGCTTTGCAGGGTGAACGGCTTTTGCAGAAAGGCTTTGTGGGATTCGGAGGGCGGGAAGGCGTCTTGCGCGTAGCCGGAGAGATAAAGAACTTTCAAGGCTGGACGGGTGGCAAGCAGTTGTTGCGCGAGCTCGTGGCCGCTCAGACCCGGCATGACCACGTCGGTGATTACGAGGTGGAGATCGTGTTTGTGCTCGGCTGCGAGCGCGAGTGCGGTTTGGCCGTTGGCGGCTTCGAGCACACGGTAGCCGCGGGATTCGAGAGTTTCGCGAACCAAGCTGGCGGACAGATTCTTCGTCTTCGACGAGCAGTATGGTTTCGGAGCCGCCGGCGGACGATGGAGATGTTTGCGGTGAGCCGAGAACGTCGCAGGGCTCATCGACGCGCGGGAGATAAATCGTGAAAGCGGTGCCGTGGCCGAGTTCGCTTTGGACGAAGACATATCCGCCGCTTTGTTTGACGATGCCGTAGACGGTGGAGAGTCCGAGGCCGGTGCCTTTGCCTTTTTCCTTGGTGGTGAAGAAGGGCTCGAAGATGCGGGCCTGAGTTTCGCGGTCCATGCCCTCGCCGTTGTCGGTGACGGAGATCATCACGTACGGGCCCTTCTTGATATAAGAATGCTCGGGACCATCTGACTCGTGCATGACACCGGCGGTGCGGATGGAAATCTTGCCGCCTTTCGGGAGCGCGTCTTTGGCGTTGACTACGAGATTCATGATGACTTGCTCGAGCTGGCCGGCATCGGCGCGGGTGCAGCCGATGGAGGGCGCGAGTTGGGTGGTGAGTTCGATATCTTCGCCGATGAGCGGGCGCAAGAGACGCTCCATGTCGCTGACGATGGAGTTGACGTCGACGACTTTGAGTTCGAGAAGCTGTTTGCGGCTGAAAGCCAGAAGCTGGCGAGTTAGCGTAGTGGCACGATCGGCGGCCTGCTGAATGGATTCGGCTTTGGAAAGCAGGGGGTGACCCTGAGTGAGCTGGTTGAGCAGGACTTCGGTGTAGCCGCCGATGACCATGAGCAGGTTGTTGAAGTCGTGGGCAATACCGCCGGCGAGGCGGCCGACGGCTTCCATTTTCTGGGCCTGGCGGAATTGATCTTCGAGGACGCGGCGGGCGGTGATGTCTTCGACGATGGCTTCGACCACGTCGGCGGGCTCGTCTCCTGCGGCTACGGCGCGGCCGCTGATGCGGGCGGTGATTAGAGCTGCGTCTTTGCGCTTCCAGCGGACCTCGACGCCATCGATGCGGCCGGTGCGGCGGAATTCGTCGATGAGGCGACTGTATTCGGCGGGATCGGCGAAGACTTCTTTTTGGGGATCAAGAGCGAAGACTTCGAGGGCGGAGTCATAGCCCAGCATTCCGATCAGCGCGGGATTCACGTCGAGGAAGCGGCCGTCGAGACTGGAGCGGTAAATTCCGTAGACCGCGGTTTGAATCAGCGAGCGATAAGAAACTTCGGAGCGGCGCAGGGCCTGCTCGTTGCGTTTGCGGTCGATGGCGGCGGCCAGCTGCTGCGAGACCAGAGTGAGAACATCTTCATCGCGCTCGCCGAAGCGATAGTTCTCGGAATAACTTTTGAGGATCAGCACGCCGAAAATGTGCTGGTTCACTTTGAGAGGAATGCCGAGCCACTGCGGCGGAACCGCTTCCGAGAGTTCGATTTCGCCGTTGCATTGCAGTTGCCGGGCCAGATCGGGGGAGCAGAGCAGAGAGTCGCCGGTGTGCAGGACATATTCGATCAGGCCTCGCGAAAGCTTGCGGGGAGCCGGAGCGGACTCGCGCTGGTCGACGAAGTAGGGGAAGCTGAGCAAGCCGGATTCGGGATCGTGAAGGGCGATGGCGAAATTTTGAGCGAAGGTGAGTTCGTCGACGATGGCGTGAACCGCGGCGAAGAACTGCTGAAGATCCTTGGTGGCGCTGGATTTCTCGGCGATGAGGTAGAGAGCGGAACTGAGAGCTTCGGCGCGCTTGCGCTCGGAGATGTCGCGATAAACGGCGCAGAAAGCGTTTACTTTGCCATCGATGAAGAGCGGTGCGGAGGAAACTGAAACGTCAAGCAGGCTGCCATCTTTGCGGCGGCGCTGGGTTTCGAGAGTCAGTTTTTCGCCGCGCTCGAGGCACTGCGCGATCCATTGCGCTTCTGCCGTACGATCGGCGGGGAAAACCAGATCGTCGATAGATTTGTTGCGGGTGTCGGCGGCGGTGAATCCGAACATCTGCTCAAATGCCGCGTTCACGTATTCGATGTGAAAGGATTTGTCGACAATGATGACGGGGTCGGACGAGTTTTGAACGATCTGTTCGAGATATTGACGGCGAACATCGAGGATTGTTTGGTCGGCGCCCTTGGAGCTTGAATCGAGAAATTGCCACGAAGGGCGGGGAAGCTTTGCCGCTGGATGGGAAATTTCCGGAGGAATAAATTCGGGTGGAGATCCACGCTCGAGCGCGTCTCGTAAACCCTTGGCACGCGCGAGTTCTCGCGAGCGCGAACGAGTGACACGTTCCCCCATTTTGCGATGCTCCCCCTCTGAAGCTTCGACTCTTGCATCGTAGAATGTGCAGGGATTGGGCGGAAGGTTACCGGGGTAATGGACGCGGACAGGTTTCAAGGTTTCAAGGTTTCAAAAGTTTCAAGGTGGCAAATTCAAAACCTTGCAACTCTGAAACTTTGAAACCTAGCCCTTATTGGCGAGCATTTCGCAGACGCGGCGAATGGTATCGCGCTGGGTGACGGTCAGGGTGAGGAATTCGAAGCCGTAGCGAAGTCCGTCTGTGTAGCGTACGATGGCGCGCACTTTCAAAGGATAAGGACTGAGCGGCAGAGGAATTTCGAGGGAGACGATTTCTCCGGTTTCCAGTTTGCCGGTTAGGGTGGCGCCGATGCCATCCTGGCCGAGTTCGGTCGAGTGTCCCCAGCAGTCGGAGAATTCGCCGTTGCGGAACATGCGCACGTTAATGCGGGAGTCGAGAGCGAAGCGCGGATAGCGGCGAGCCCGCTTGCCGGGGTTTTCCGGTTTGCCGGTCGCGAGTTTTTTCCCAGGAGAAGCCATCGATTCGATTGAGTAATTTTGCGATTGAGTAATTTTGTAATTTAGACCATGGAGCCCGCTGGCTTTCAAATTGCCAAATTACAAAATTGCCAAATTACAAAATCTGCTTCAGTTTCCGTGCAAGAGATATCCCGGTTCGAGCGGGAGTTTGCCTGCAATTTTTATGACTGACACGCTGCTGTTGATGGAGTACACATCGACTACGCCGACGGCTCCGGGAATGGAAGCTACTTTGTTGACCAGATCGTCGTCGGAGGTCGCGATGACGATGGCGGGATGATTGGCGCGTCCGTGATTAGAGGCCATGATGAGGCTGCTCACCTCGTTTTCGGACATGCCATAGACCTTCTCCAATACCAGCTTCATTTCTGGTGCGGAGGGCGGGCGCATCACGAATGTGACCAGCTTGCCATCGGGCCAGCGATTGTTCTGCGCTTTGCAAACCCTTACCAAATCAGCGATGGTGACTGCGCTAACAGCATTGGATTTGTTGGAGACCAGGGCAAGATCGCGCGCGGACGCCAGCGACGGGCTGAGCGCGATGAATATGAATGCATGTACGACGCGACGCTGCAACGATCTTAAATGGAACAAGCTTGGTCTCCGACAACAGTGTTTGAGGCCATTGTGCGGGAATAATGGTCATTTCTTAAAGGTAACTAAGGTCACGAGACTGGGAGCGGGTTGGGATTGGCTGGAAAGAAGAAGCGCGGCCGGAGGGCCGCGCTCTTAGTCTTAATTGGTGGAGATCCGGCGCTTTATTGGTGAAGACCGGTCTTAATTCTTCTTCTGTTTTGCGACATGCGGGCGAATCAGCGGATGCGGCACAAACAGGGCGTGCGGCTTCGATACTGCAGAAGAGGAACCTGTGGAGCTCTGGAGCACGAATACACCCGTGCCGACCTGGGTGTCATCCATCTCGATAAACGGGAAGGTCGTGCCATCAACCGTGTAGTAGGTCAGGTTGAATCCTCCCTCCAGGGTGCCTTCGCTGTTGTTAGAGGCGGTAGCGGAAATCAGCCCCCGGCCACCGCTAGGGGCCGAGAAGTTACCGTCGAGAGGTATGCCGACAACTGTCTGTTCCAGGGAGTTCTCGTCGATAATGCCGGTGAGGGTCCCGCCCGAAGCCGTGGCGAACTCGGCTATTTCATCGACCTCGGATGATGAGCCACCCTCGGACTCGGAGCTTGCGTTTACGCCGGATAGATTAAAAGCGTAGCCGTCAGGAACTCCCAGCGTCGCGGTGGAACTCTGCGTATAAGCGGCGCCTGACATAATCCCCCCCGTCACGCTCGACGAGGGGTCCACTTCAAGAAGAAATACTCCATTACTGGAGGGATAGGCGACGTAGAGGCTGCCATCTGAGAACGGCGTCGCCAGAGTCAAGTTGTACCTCCCGGTTCCCGCGGCCGTATACGTACCGGTGAACGCTACGGGTGAGGGGGAGGGTTGCCCCCCGTTATTTGAATCTACGCTAGAAGCATCGGTGATATTGCCGTTGCCGTCGGTCACGATAATGCCGCCCGCAGCCGATACGGTGGTGGGGCCGGGGAACGATCCGGCCAGCGTAAAGGCGAGGTTGCCGGTTGGCATGGTTGTACTCGGCTGGGAAAACGCGTCTCCGATGAGCGTGCCAGCCGGATCCATCTCGATGAACTTGAGGTGAGTAGAATCAATTGCAAATACGTCGAAAGTTTGAGTGCCGAACGCGCTCGTGAAATGGCTTGCAGGACTCGAGGAAGGCCCAAGTACGACCGTCCCGGAGAGCGCTTCGCCGGTGGATGGAAACCCTCCCTCATTGTAGTCTGCGGTCCCTGTTATCCCCCCACCTGCGGCGACGGTGAAATTCCCGACCGCCGCAAGGGCGTCAACGTTTCCGCTCGTTACTCCTGTTCCGGAGAAGCCGAATGCGTAGACGCCGGTCGGGGTTCCCGAAGATTGAAGATCGATCGTGCCACTGCCGGTTGCCCCGGTTCCGTTGCTGACGGCGTCGAACTCACTGACGAGTCCGTGGCTGTTGTCCTGAAGCACGAAATCGAGGGTCAGTGTGTTGGCAAATGGGTTGGTGACGTTGAGTTTCGTTTCTCCGCGTCCATCTACCGAGATGTCGTAGGAGCTACTTTTGATGGGCAGGTTGGGGGCAGGGGCTGTGAATTCGATATCGTTCATATCGACCGCACCACCTGTGATGGTTCCACTGCCATTTGCCGTCAGTGTTCCGACGACCGAGACCGGATCTCCGTTCGCGTCAGAGCCAGAAAGGGCGAAAACGTAAGTCCCGTTCAGGTTGCTGTTGCTGAAGCTGCCTCCTGTGGGAGGTGGAACCGCGTTGGCAGGTGGGCTGCCGTTGCCGCCGCAGGCGGCGAGGAATGCGATGCATGAAAGTGAAATGAGAAGGACGAACGCTTTACGTACGGGCATAACTTCCCCCTGGAAGACGTCAATTGCGGAGCGGGTCACTGTTAGCTCCGAGGTTAGCACACGAATTCACCTGCATCGAACCCCAGCCAGGGAAATAAGTAGCGCAGAACCTGAAAAAAAAGCGGGCGTGGCCGGGGCGAAGGATCATGATGACAATTTCCGATGCAAGCTATACACATCTTTACATTCTGTGGTTCAGCGAATGATAGGTTGGATAGGAGCGAGGCGCGAGTGAGATTGCGAAGCACGGAATTCATCCGCAGAGTTCGATGCGGGCTGGGGCTGTTTGCGATGCTTGGGGTGAGCGTATTCGCATTGTCACAGCAGTCGACGGTGCAGAGTGCGAGCAGCGGTGAACTCGCGGCGGACAAGAGCGCGCCGAAAGATTCGCTGGCCGAGGCGGCGCAGGATGGCGCAGCGGCGCAGAATCAGGGTAACGATCAGGATACTGATCAGAATAACGATCGCGACAACGAGGGATTGCAGATCGAGCCCGCCGAACTGCCGGACACGTATCCGCGAGGGCCTTATCACGTGCGGTTTTACGGCAAGGGCAACTATGTGCCTACGTTGCACTGGAAGGTGATTAAGGGCAAGTTGCCGCCGGGGATCACACTGAATGACGACGGGACGCTGCAGGGAGCGGCGCAGCGGGCGGGAGATTTCAATTTTGTGGTTGCAGTAAAAGATGGCAGCCAGCCTCAGCAGGCAGTGCAGCGAGGATTTGTGATTAAAGTGGTGGACGCGATGACGGTGGCGTGGAAGGTCCCGGCGCATGTGAGCGGAAGCCGGATTGAGGGCAGCGTGGATGTTTCGAATACGACGCCAGACGACATCGATTTGACCTATGACGTGAAAGCGGTTGCGGACAATGGTAGGGCGACAGAAATTGGGTACCAGCATTTTCCGCTAAAGAAGGGAACGATAGGAATGACTTTGCCGTTTGGAGAAACGCTGCCGAATGGAGCCTACACGGTGAACGTGAGCGTGGAGGGTGAGATTGCGAAGCGCAAGGCTATTTACCGGCAGCAGTTGCAGAGTCCGGGGCCGCTGCATGTGGCGGTGAGTCCGTGAGGGCCGGAGGGTGCGGTTGAGAAAGATCTTAAACCGCGAAGTTCGCTAAGAACGGCCGCTAAGGACGCGAAGGAATTAACAGCGGGATGCCAGGCTTACGGTGGTCATGTTGACTTGAAGTTGAGAGTTCTGACAGACTGGGAATTCCGTTTTACATTCTTTGAGCCGCACAAATAAGCATGGAGTTATTACTCAATCTGGCGTGGGTGTTGCTGGGGCTGCCGGCTTACTGGCTGTGGCGGCAGGACGCGGGCGCGCGTGCGGCGCGCCGGGTAAGCTCTCTGCAATGCCTGCTGGCGCTGGGATGCGCGCTGGTTTTGCTGTTTCCAGTGATCTCGGCCTCGGATGACCTGCACGTGATGCGGGCAGAGATGGAAGAATCGGCGGCAAACAAGCGGGCGATGAGGCAGGCGGCGGGCGATAAGGCCTCGGGGTGGACGAACCGTTTGCAGCCGCCTCCGGCGGTAGTGGCTGGCGCAGATTGGCTTCCACGTCCTGAAATTGCGCCGGCAGAAATTTCTGATCTCGATGTATCTCTTCTTACGCGGGCTTGCGTCGAGTATGCGGGCCGCGCGCCTCCTTTTTCCCTCCTTGCATAGATCGTTGGTCGTCAGAAGTTCGTCCCGGAGACGGTTGCTGCGCAGGTTAGGCTGCGCGGCGGTTTTGAATCCGGCGGCGGCGGTCATTCATCCTTTGTGAATCTTTGCTGGTGGAAGGGTGTTTCGTGGCGTGGACAGGGCCGCGAAACCGAAATTATGAGCAGACCGGGGTGCGTGGGCATTCCGGACGATGGGATCGGCAATGCAAGAAAAATTCTGGAAGTGTTGCGTGCTCGGCATGCTGTGCGGCGGTGCTGGTGTGGCCGCAGCGCAGGTTGCACAGGCCGCGCCAGATGCACCGCAGGCGCAGCCGACGTCGCCGGCTTCGCTTCAGGTTCCATGGCAATCTGGGATGCAGCCTCAAACTTTGCCGCCGATGGCGCCGCAGACTTCTCCTCAGTCTGGTCGGCAAGCGAAACCGCAAATGTGGACCTGGGAGGAAGTGAAGGACCGGCTGGAGCTGAATAATCCGACGCTGCTGGCGGGGACGTTGAACATCGGCGAATTTCAGGCGGATGAGATTACGGCGCACTTGCGGCCGAATCCGCAGTTGTCGCTGCTTTCGGATCAGATCGATCCGTTCAACGTGGGGCCGTCACACGGGCCGTTTGCCTACTGGCTGCCCTCGGCGACGATCAGCTATTTGCATGAACGTGCGCACAAGCGGGAGTTGCGCACGGACGCTGCGAAGGAAGCAACGGCGGTTGCGGTGTCGCAGCAGAACGATCTGGAGCGCGGCTTGTTATTCAACCTGCGGAGCGCGTTCGTGCAGACTCTGCAGGCGAAGGCGGTGCTGGAGGTTTCGAAACAGAATCTCGAATATTACGACCGCGTGCTGGAAATCAGCAAAGACCGGTTCGACGCGGGAGACATCGCGCAGATCGATTATGAGCGGCTCGAATTGCAGCGGGTGCAGTATGAGGCGGACGTGCAGACGGCGGAAGTAAATTTGCGGACGCAGAAGATCCAGATGCTCATGCTATTGAACGATCACACGCCGATCGATCAATTCGACATCGTCGGTGTTTTCGATTTTAACGATCAGATCGATCCGCTGGATTTTTACCGGCAGGTGGCGCTGGACAATCGACCTGACTTGAAAGCGGCGGTGCAGAGCGTACAGGGAGCGCAGCTCAACTACAAGCTGGCGGTGGCCAATGGATCGACGGACCCGACGCTGAGCTTCGATGTGGGGCGGAATCCGCCGATCGATTTTTACTTTGGCGTGGATGTGAGCATTCCGCTGCGGATTTTCGACCGCAACCAGGGAAACAAGTTGCACACCAAGCTGGATATTCCGCGCAACGAAAGGTTGCGGGATGCGGCGCAGGCGCAGGTGTTCAGCGACGTAGATACGGCGTACGCGACCTTGAACAGCAATCTGACGCTGCTGCGGCCTTACAAGACGAAGTATCTGGTGGAGGCGACGCATGTGCGCGACACGATGTGGTTCTCCTATCAGCATGGCGGAGCGGCGCTGCTGGATTTTCTAAACGCGGAGAGCGATTACCGCGCCGTGCGATTGAATTACGTAAATTTAATCGGTTCGTACCTGACGGCGGCGGCGCAGATGAGTCAGGCGGTGGGCAAAGAGGTAATTCAATGAGGAAGCGATTTCATTTATTCAGTGGGTCGGCGCTGTGCGCGGCTTTGGCGCTTGGCCTGGCGGGTTGCAACGAAGGCAAAGCGAATCCGCAGCAGGAGCAGCCACCTCCGACGCAAGTAATACCGGAGATGAACGCCAATGATTTCAAGGTGGACCATCCGGATTTGTTCTCGCTGGCAAGCTGCAGTCGCGTACAAAGCACCAAGCTCGCTCGATGTTACGGGGATGGTGCAGCCGGATATTTCGCGTTCGGTACCAGTGATTTCGTTGGCGACGGGGCGGGTGGTGGAGGTGAAGGCGCGGCTGGGAGATGCGGTCACAAAAGGGCAGCTGCTGTTGCGAGTGCAGAGCAATGATGTTTCCGGCGCTTACCAGGGATATCGCAAAGCGGTGAACGATGAGTTGCTGGCGCGACTGCAATTGCAACGACAGCAGCTACTTTTCGAAAAAGGAGCGGTTGCCAAGAGCGCTGTGGAGCAGGCGCAAGACGTCGAAAAAGATGCGGTGGCTGATCTGGATGCGGCGAAGGAGCAGTTACGGCTGTTGGGGATCGACAAAGATCATCCTTCGGGAATTGTTGATATTAAGGCGCCTATTTCGGGAATCATCACCGATCAGCAGATCACGAACGCGTCGGGCGTGCAGGGCTTGGCGTCGCCGAATCCGTTCACGATCTCCGATCTTTCTTATGTGTGGATCATCTGCGACGTTTACGAAAACGATCTCGATGCGGTGAAGGTGGGGCAAACTGCCGACATCAAGTTGAGCGGATATCCGGGACAGGTTTTCAAAGGACGCATCGACAATATATTGCCGGTGCTCGATCCCAATATTCGCACCGCGAAAGTTCGGATTGAAGTGGAGAATCCCGGAATGATGAAAGTGGGAATGTTCGTGACCGCGACGTTCTACGGCAGACACGATGAAACCTGGGCGGCGGTGCCTGCGAGCGCGGTCCTGCACTTGCACGACCGCGACTGGGTTTACGCGCCTTTGGGCGGCAGCGACTTCAAGCGACTGGAAGTGGTCGGGGGAAAGATGCTGCCGGGAAATTTGCAGCAGATTGTTTCCGGGCTGAAGCCGGGAGACAAAGTTGTGTCGAACGCGCTGATGCTGCAGAACACAGTGGAGCAATAGAAAAGCCGGGGCCATTAGAAAGTAAATGATTCGTCGCGTCGTCGATTTCGCGCTGAACAATCGCCTGCTGGTGCTGGCGTTTGCCGTCCTGCTATTTGCGGGAGGGATTGTTGCGTTTCACGATCTGCCCATTGAGGCGTATCCGGACGTCGCCGACAACTATGTAGAAGTGATCACGCAATGGCCGGGAATCTCGGCGGAGCAGATCGAGCAGCAGGTGACGATCCCGCTGGAAATCGCGATGGGCGGAATTCCGGATGTGGTGCACTTGCGATCATTTTCGCTATTCGGATTGTCAGACCTGAAACTCATTTTCAACGATCAGTCTACGAACGAGTGGAACCGCGAACGCGTGCTCGAGCGTTTGAGCCAGGTGACGCTGCCTCCGGGCGTGAATCCACAGATGGGCACCGACTGGAGCCCGGTCGGGCAAATTTATTTCTTCACCTTGCACAGCACGAATCCGGCGTACGACCCAATGGAACTGAAGTCGGTCGAGGACTGGGTGGTCGAAAAGAATTTCAAGTCGGTGCCCGACATCGTCGACGTTGCTAGTTTCGGCGGGCCTACGCGCGAGTATCAGGTACGACTCGATCCGAACAAGTTGGTCGCGTATGGGTTGAGCCTGGCGCAGGTTGAGCAGCAACTTACCAACAACAACGCGAACGCCGGCGGCAGCTTCATCCAGCAGGGGCTGCAGCAGATCAACGTGCGAGAAGTTGGAATGGTCGATCGCACGCAGGACATTGCCGAGACTGTCATCCTGACGAAAAATGGAACTCCGCTGCGGGTGAAAGATCTGGGAGTTGTTTCGCAGGGACCGAAAATAAGGCTGGGCCAAACCGCGAAAGCGATTCATCGCGAAGACGGAGCAATCGTCGATGATGACGACGCCGTCTCTGGCATCGCGCTACTGCGAAAGGGCGCGCCCGCCGACACTGCGCTGCAAGCGCTGCATGAAAAAGTCAAGGAGATGAACGATCACATTCTGCCGAAAGGCGTGAGGATCGTTCCCTTCATCGATCGCAGCGATCTGGTTCGCTTCACCAGCCACACGGTGCTGCACAATTTGACCGAAGGCATGATCCTAGTTTCGATCATTCTTTTTCTGTTTCTGGGAAACGTGCGGGGAGCGCTGATTGTGGCGGCGACTATCCCTTTCGCGCTGCTTTTCGCGTCCATCTGCCTCGATCTGCGGCACATTCCAGCCAACCTGCTTTCTTTGGGTGCACTCGATTTCGGAATGGTCGTGGATGGGGCGGTGGTGATGGTAGAAAACATCGTCCGCCATCAAAATCTCAGAAGCGGAGATACCAAGACGGGACGAGAGCGCATCAGCGAGGCGTCGCATGAGGTGCAGCGGCCAGTGTTCTATGCGATTGCGATCATTATTACTGCGTACCTGCCGATCTTTACGCTGGAGCGCGTCGAGGGCCGGTTGTTTCACCCGATGGCATGGACGGTGGCGTTTGCCCTGGCGGGCGCGCTGATTTTTTCAATTGTGATCGCGCCGGTGCTTTGCAGCTACGCATTGGCCAAAGGCGCCAAGGAGTGGCGCAACCCGGTCATGCATTTTGTTGTGGAGAAATACCGGGTTGCGGTCCGCTGGGCGATTCGGCACCGCGCCGTCACCATCGGCTCATGCTTGCTCATGCTGGCGCTGGGCGCTTACCTTGCGTTCAGCGGGGCGATCGGTTCCGAGTTTCTGCCTCACCTGGATGAAGGCGCACTTTGGGTGCGCGGCACGCTGGCGCCGAGCGCCGGCCCGGACGAAGGGCTTCGCGTCATGAACCAGGCGCGAATTATGCTTTGTTCGTTTCCGGAGGTTCCGCAGTGCTGGAGCCAGGTTGGCCGGCCCGATGACGGGACCGATACAACCGGCTTCTTCAATACGGAGTTTTTCGTCGACCTCAAGCCGAAAGAACAGTGGCGCCCGGTGTTTCACGAAAACAAAGACGAACTGATCGCGGCCATGCAGCGCGAACTCGACAAAATTCCCGGCGTGGTCTGGGGATTTTCACAGCCCATTGAAGACAACATGGAAGAGGCGGTCAGCGGGGTGAAAGGCGCGCTGGCAACCAAAGTTTTCGGAGACGATCTGAAGGTGCTGGAGGAGAAAAGCGACGAGATCTCGAACATCATGAAGGGGATTCGCGGGATCGAGGACCTGGGTATTTTCCGGGTTCTTGGCCAGCCCAATCTGAATGTCACCGTGAACCGCGCTGCCGCGGCGCGTTACCAGATCAATGTTTCCGATGTGCAGGATGCAATTCAGACCGCGGTTGGCGGAAATGCGCTCACGCAGGTGTTGAAAGGCGAAGCGCGTTACGATCTCACGCTGCGCTATCTCCCGAGTTATCGCGATACGAAAGATGAGATTGAAAACATTCGCCTGCTTTCGCCCACGGGCGAGCGGGTTTCGCTCGCGCAATTGTGCAATATCAGCGAGACGGACGGCGCTTCTGAAATCTATCGCGAGGGCAACCGGCGTTACGTGGCGATCAAATATAGTGTGCGCGGCCGAGACCTGGGCAGCACCGTCGAAGAGGCCATCCGCAAGGTGAATGCACAGGTCAAATTGCCGGTGGGATATACGATCGATTGGGAAGGAGAATATGCGAGCCAGAAGCGCGCCGATGAGCGGCTGTTGATTGTTCTGCCGATCACCATCCTTCTGATCTTCATCATTCTTTATACGATGTTTAAATCATTCAAGTGGGCGTCGCTGATCCTGGCCAATATTGCGATTGCGCCGATTGGCGGGCTGCTGGCGCTGTTAATTACGGGCACGAATTTCAGCGTCTCTTCCGGCGTAGGCTTTCTCGCCCTGTTCGGAGTGGCCGTACAGACGGGCGTGATCATGCTGGAATATATCAATCAGCTTCGCGCGCGGCGTTTTACGGTGGAGGATGCGGCGGTGGAAGGCGCCGTGCTGAGGTTGCGGCCCATTATGATGACAATGCTGGTCGCAACTTTGGGACTGTTGCCGGCGGCTTTGTCGCATGCGATTGGATCGGATTCGCAGCGGCCGTTCGCCATCGTTATTGTCGGGGGATTGATCGCGGCGCTGGTTATGGGCGTCTTCCTGCTGCCAACTTTATACGTGTGGGTCGCGGGCGAGCGCGATGTGCTGCCCATGGCGGAAGAGAGTTTTGAGACCGGCGAGCACGTGGATTAGAGCTGCGAGCTGAACCATTGAGTAACCGCGAAGGAGGGATACGTCAGTGGGCCGAAAATTGGGGAAAAAAATTAAGAGTTCCGAGGTGGTGTTGGGTCCATTCGTCTCGGCCAGTAGCTCGCGTTAGACCCTTGCCTGACCTGCTACGGAGCTTCCCTTGCGGGGTGCCACGCGCGATCTTGCTCGGGCTCCGGGCTTACCGCCAACCGGAAAAACCTACCCAACGCCTCGGAACTCTATCCTGCCTTCGACGGGTTTTCTCGTTCTCCTCGACCAGCGCTTTGCTATAGACCCTTGCTAGCCTTCTCTCGTCATTTTGCAATGCGAAAGTGACTTCGCTTGAGCCCCGGACGCCGCACCAACCGGAAAAACTTAAGAAAGTGTCAAAGAACGATTATGTTTTTACTCCTTCTATTTTTAGAGTCAACAAAAACTGTGCAATTTTATCTGGCCTATTTTCAAGCAAGTGCAGCAAGTTCACAGGCTGGTGCCAGAATTTGGTGCAGTTCGGAATTCGGTTTCCTGCGGATGTCCGCCCGGAGCTTATTTTCGCAATTCGCAGGAGCCGATACCAAAGAACAAGAGACCGCAAGCGGGAGGGAGCTCCGCTGTGCATATCGCGTGAAAGCCGTGCTGGACAATGGATTCGGGGGAACGAATCGGGGAATCAAGGGCGCAGTGGGTTGCCCGTCTCGATGGAAATAGCAAGCCCAGCCGTATACGAGGAGTTAGTCGTAATCGCTTGACAATGCGGTTTTCTCTGCTAGAGTGCGAGAAAAGCTGCTCAACCCTACATTACGACTCACAGGTGCCCAGTATATGAAGAATGTGTATGAAGTTTTGCGGCAGAAGGAAATGGAATTGACCCGGTTGGAAAAAGAAGTGGAAGCCTTGCGGCTGGTCGCTCCGCTGCTTTCGGAAGAAAAAGAAATGAACGCGGAGATAACCAAGTCAGTTCTGCCCACGGCCGTGAATGGACCGCAGGCGCCGGTTCGGATTCCGGCAGCGGCCACGCTTGTGCCGGCAGCGCAGCCGGTGCGCGCCGCCGGGTGGGACGATACGGCGAAGCGCTGGCCATAAGGATTGGCGACTTGCGCGTGGAAGATGCCGTATCTCCGGTCGACATCCCTCGGAGGGTGAAACCCCTTTTTTTGTCCGTCTTGTGGCACGACTGAAGTCGTGCCCTTCCCTATTATTCTCGAACGACCTCGATAAGCGCGGCCAGCATTCGCTCCACTTCTTCCATCGTGTTGTAGTGCGCGAGGCCGATGCGAAGGAATCCTCCGGAGTTTTCGACGTTGAGGCGCTCGGTTAGATTCAGGGCGTAATAATTCCCATCCCAGGTGAAGAAGCCGCGTTCGCCGAGTTTGGTGGCGAGGGCGAGGGGCGTTGTGTTTTTTGTCTGATTGATTGCTCGGATGGCGAGTGTGGGGCAGCGCCAGTCGAAACAGGATGGGTCGGTGATGCCGTAAATTTTTAGCGGCGGAATTTGCGAGATGCCGGTGATGAGGCGATTCATCAGTGCGTGCTCGTGACGATGGATGGCTTCAAAAGCGCTCACGATGGCGGCGCGGGGGGGGGTTGGGTTTGTGGCAGATAGTCTCGCTTCGCTCGCCGGACCGCCGAGGCGGCTGTCCCCACATGGTTCGTTCCCGGGGCGGCCCAGGTCGGCGATGTAGTCGACACATGCGGTGATTCCGGCGATGCATTCGTGATTCAGCGTGCCCCACTCCCAGCGATATGGGACCGCTTCGGTGAGCGGGCGGACTTTGTAGGGGCGCAGACGCGTAAGATGCTCGCGTTTGCCGAAGAGCACTCCCATGTGCGGGCCGAAGAATTTGTAAGTCGAGCAGACGAGGAAATCGCAGTCGAGAGCTTTCACGTCGATCAGGCCGTGGGGCGCGTAATGCACGGCGTCGACATAGGCGAGCGCGGCGACGGAGTGGGCGAGGCGGACGATTTCTTTTACGGGGTTGATAGTGCCCACGGCATTGGAGGCATAGCCGATCGCGACGAGTTTGGTTTTTGAATTGAGTTTGGCGGCGAGGTCTTCGACATCGAGGGTGCAGTCTTCCTGGTGAATTTCTGCCCAGCGGACGGTCACTCCCTTTTCTTCAAGCGCAAGCCAAGGTGAGACATTGGCATCGTGATCGAGGCGTGTGACCAGGATTTCGTCGCCGGGGCCGAGTTCGCGGCCGATGGCGCGTGAAATCATGAAGGTGAGCGTGGTCATGTTGGGGCCGAAGACGATTTCGTCGGCGGCGCAGTTGAGGAAGCCGGCCATGGCGGCGCGGGCGCCAGCGATCACAGCGTCGGTGTTGCGGCTGGTGGCGTAGGCTCCGCCGGTGTTGGCGTTGTTGTGGCGCAGGTAGTCGGACATGGCGTCGATCACGCGCTGCGGCACTTGCGTTCCGCCGGGGCCGTCGAGGAAGACGGCGGGATGTCCGTTGACGGTTTGGGCGAGCGCGGGGAATTGGGCGCGGATGTGGGTGAGGTTGAGGGCGGGCGTCAAGGATTCGGTCGTCAGCATGGCGAACATTCATCATATTATGGAAACCCTTCGGATGTTCATTGCAGGGCTGACAGCTGCTGATCTAATTCCGATCGGCTTCAGCTAGCAGAACGGCTGCATCCAGCGAACGTTGCCGTGATAGGTATCGGCGTGGAGGGTGAACGCGCAGCGGCAGGCGACGCAGTAAAAGTTGTGGAAGAGGACATCGTCGGGGAATGGGTCTTCGAGCACGCGATCGAGCGGGCAGGAGCCCTTTGTCATTCTCAGCGCGCCTTGATTCACTTGCTCGATCATCTTGCGAATGAGATCGCGATATTCGTCGGGGTTGTCGATGTTGGCTGGCTCGATAAAGGCTCCGCAGGCGGGGCACATGGGAACGATTATATTGCGGAGTTGAGG
Organism: uncultured Acidobacteriaceae bacterium; assembly: GCA_963784095.1. GTDB lineage: Bacteria > Acidobacteriota > Terriglobia > Terriglobales > Acidobacteriaceae > Sulfotelmatobacter. The sequence continues at coordinate 872,498 of CAWAQC010000005.1, read as the reverse complement.
CCGCCCGATTTTCAATCGGTTCCTGACGCGGCCCTGAAGCGCCCCTCTTACACGGCAGCGCCTGAAGGCGCAATCCGATGCGGATATCGGTCGACACGCCTGAAGGCGTGCCCTGATACGAGTCTGTTCCGTTGCGAATCTGCTTATGGCACGGCCCCTACGGGGCTAGGGCGCGGACGAAATCTGCCAGCATGCCGTAGGCGGTCGCGTACAAGCCGGGATTTTCTTCGGTGATGGCGAGGCCGGGGAAGATGTCGGTTTCGAAATAAATGTAGGACGATGTGCCGCTGATTTGCGCCATGGGATCGGCGAGCGAGATTTGTTCGGGGCGGACGCTGGCTGTGACTCTGTTGGCGTCTCTCTTGGCGCGGCATACAAGCTTGTAAGGGCAGCCTTCTTTTTGGGCCGCGCGGACGGCCTCTGCGCTCAGATTGCGGATCCCTTCGCGCTTTATTTCTTCCAGCTTTACCGGCAGATCCATCAGCACGGTGATCAGCGCTGCGGTTTTTACTGCGGCGTCCCAGGCGTCGATGTCGTGCGTGGCGTCGGCTTCGGCGATCCCGAGCGATTGCGCTTTCGTCAACGCGTCGTCAAAGCTAAGGCCGTTTTCCATTTCGCTGAGGATCACGTTCGTCGTCGAGTTCAGAATTCCGTGAAAGCCTTGCAAGTGAATCGCGGGCAATTGATCGAATAACGAGAAAATTGGAACGCCATCCATCACCGTGGATTCGAACAGGAAGCGTTTGTTCCTCGCGGCGGCCAGGTCGCGTAGTTCGCGGTAGGCATGGACGATTGGGCCTTTGTTGGCGGTGATGGCGTGGGCTCCGTGATTGAGGGCCGCGCGGATGTGATCGATGGCGGGTTGGCCGGTTTCGACGTTGAGCGATGTGGCTTCGAAGAGAACGTCGGCGCGGGCGGCTGAGAGCCAGGAGCGGGCCTCTGAATCTTGGTAAGATGGCTGGCTTTTAGCGGGCGAGGGCGCCCGCTCCACATCCAGGCCTTCGGGGTTGGCGATCCAGCCCAGGCTTCGTGAGGCGATTCCGGTGATGCGAAAAGAAATTCCATTGCGCTCGCGCAGTTCGGGTTCAAGATCGAGCAGGAGTTGCACGAGTGTGCGATTGACGTTGCCGTAGCCGAGGAAGCAGAGATCGTAGGTGCGGATTCGGATTCCCTCGCGCAGGGGCTAAAGCCCGGATCAAATCCCGATGCTCACGCGGCGCTGAAGCGCCGCGCCACCAAAAATCGTTCCTACGGCGGATTAGCGTTTAACGCGGCTGAAGCCGCGTCCTTTCAAAACTGGCGGCTTTGCCGGCACGCCTAAAGGCGTGCCCCGATACAAATCGCGGAGAACGCTTATTCTGGACTACCCCTCAACCTATCCCATTGTTGTAGTGTGTTCGGGCTGCACTTTATACATCACGCGAACTTCGCCGGGCTGGCTGTACGGATATTTATCGACGCCGAGATATTTCTTCGCCATTTTGTTGATGTGCTCGCTGGCGCCGTCTTCGGTGATTTCGACCACGCGTCCGCGGATTTCGAGATAGCGGTAGGGATTTTCCGGATCCATGATCGTCATGGCCACGCGCGGATCGCGGCGGACATTTTTGTCTTTCTGGCGTCCTTTGGCGGAATTGAAAATAACGTGTTCGCCATCGAAGTCGCACCAGACGGGGGTGACTTGCGGACGGCCATCGGGCATGAGCGTACTCAGGCTGGCAAAGGCGCGCTTCTGAAACAGATCACGGTATTTTTCAGGAATAGCTTGCGGCATGACGAACTCCTTGCAGTCTTACGGCAAAACGCACACCAATTATAGATCGGCTGGCGGGCGCGCGGCGAAAGTGTACGGGATTACGCTGCCGGAGGAGCTTTCGATTGCACGGGCGGGAAATAAGGGCACATTCGCATTTGTCATCCCGGGCGAAGTGACAGATCGTGGTCTTTGCTCGCTCCACCCCTTTGTAACGATGCTAGCGAACACCATGGTCCCTTGCTTTGCGAGGATGACAATATTTGGGTTAGACCGCTACTTCAGGATCGCTCTGGATGCGCGATAACACTGCACGCAGAAGGGCTTCGAAGCTGGCTTTGACGCGCTCGCCGGTTTCCATGACTTCGTCATGGGAGAGTGTTTGGTCGAGAATGCCGGCGGCCATGTTGGTGACGCAGGAGATCGCGAGCACAGGCATTCCCATGTGACGAGCAGCAATCACTTCGTTCACGGTGGACATGCCGACGAGGTCGGCGCCAATGACGCGCAGATAATTAATTTCCGCGGGAGTCTCGTAGCTGGGGCCGAGCATGGCCGCGTAAACCCCTTCGTGCAAAGTCATTCCTAACTTGGCGGCTTCTTCCTTTGCGACTTCGCGGTGATACTTGGCGTAGGCATGGGTCATGTCAGGAAAGCGGACGCCGAGTTCGTCGTCATTTGGACCGACGAGCGGATTGGTTCCCTGCAAATTAATGTGATCGCGGACCAGAACCAGCGCGCCCTGCTGGTAATTAAGATTGATTCCTCCGGAGGCGTTGGTGAGGATGACGGCGCGAACTCCCATGCGTCCGAAGACGCGAATGGGGAAGGCGATTTGCTGCGGAGAATAGCCTTCGTAAAGATGAACGCGTCCCTGCATGGCGGCGACGGGAACGTTTCCTGACTTGCCGACGACCAATTGTCCGGCGTGACCGATGGCCGTAGAGCGTGGGAACTCGGGAATTTCGTGGTAAGGGATTCGGCAGGCATTGGTGAGCGAATCGGCGAAGCTGCCCAGGCCCGAGCCGAGAACCAGGCCAATGCGAGGGCGCAGGTCCGTTCGTTCCAGCACAGTTTGCGCGGCGGTTGTGGCGAGCTTGAATTGGTCAGCCATGCAAAGCTACTTCGAGGGCTAAAGCCCGAATTTCTATTGCGTCCTTTGCGGCGCGGCTGAAGCCGCGCCCTTTCAAAGCAGAATGCAAAGCGATTTTTCCACAAGCTGCGAAACTATTCGGCGTGAAACTAACGGCAGTCGATTACTTCCTCTCAGCATTCGTCTTCTCGAATTGCATGAATTCGCTCTCCAGCTTCCACTGCTCGTGGGCGCGTTCGCTGGCGGCGAGGAATTGTTCGCATGCCGCGGACGGGTTCTCTGCCCCGGCTGCGTCACCGGTACACGATGGAGCTACGCGAAATACCAACTTCGTATCAGCCCACAAACTTTGGCCGGGCAAAAAGCTGTGCTCCAGGCTTTGGCGCGCCATGCGTTTCAGGTCCGCGTAGGACAAGTGATAGGTCTGGACCGCGCGCAGATATTCGTGCGTCAGGTCGGAGCGGTTTACGCCTTCGTCGTCGGTGGCGAGCGCGACGGGAACGTTGTACTTCATGTAGATCGGCAGCGGATGATCGTCGCCGCTCACGCCGAGAATGATGTCGTTCGAGGTCAGGCATATTTCCACCAGAATGTTGCGCTCGGCCATTTCATGGAGTAATCCAATAGGATCTTTTTCGTTCATCACGTCGACGCCGTGGCCGATGCGCTCGGCGTGACCGCGTTCGATGGAGGCGCGGATATGAAATGCCAAGTCCTCCGGTGGAACGAGGCCTATAGCGAGCTCTCCCGCGTGCAGCGTAATGTGAACTTTTGGGTACACGCTGTGCAGATAATCGAGCATGGCCATATGCTCGTTGAAATCGTGCATGGGCACGTACCAATCTTCAGCCATGACCAAGTTGAGTCCAACAAATTTCGGATCGGATGAGGCCAGTTCGAAAGCCAGCAGCATCTGCGCGAAGACGACTTGCTTCGGCAAGCCGCGCAGAACCTGATAAAGATAGCGAACCTCGACAGCGCATCCAGGAGCGGGATCGGGCGTGCCGCACTTCATGATTTCTTTCGCGCGGGCGTCGTCTGCTGCGAGCTGCTTGCTGGTTTCGGCAGCAACATCTTTCATGCCTTCCGCGAGAAGAGCGTCACGCAATTTGGCGAGATCAGGATTCCATTCAATTTTTGCCGCCAGCTCGGCCGCCGCTCCGCCGTCGGCTGTGTGCATGTATTCGACATATTGCAGGTGATCTATTCCGGCTCGATTTGTGGCAGCGGCGATGTCTTCAGCTACATGGGTGTGCGAGGCGAGTCCGAATTTGTCGAAGGTGGCAAAAAAATGATCGTGGCCGGATTCGTTCCCCGGGTTCCAGTTGCGCATGGACCAGGCATCGATCATTTGGTTATAAAGCACCTGGTCGCCGTAGCTGCAGCGCGCCTGCGGCTTCGCAGTATAGTTTGCGCAGGAGTCGTCGCATGGCGGAGCGAGGAGATGCGAGGAAGTTCGATCTACGCAGAGGTTGCCGTCGGCGGCAAAGTCGATGAGGTCTTCGGCATAGACCGCGCCATCGAGGTGATTGTGCAAGTCACCGCCTTTCGGCATGTCGCGCAGAAAAGCCAAGAGTAACGGCGGCTGCTTGCGGATGGAGTCGAAATATCGCGCGGTGCGCTGCTCGAAATTCTGCGCGGCGGCAAACGTGGTGAGGAACAGAACCAGCCAGCAATAGCGCCGCAGAGAGCGCGCGGTGAGTAGCACGAATCATCCTCCCGGGAATTCTTAGGATACAGGAATGGAGATTGTAATCTGCGGCCGCCCGGAGATTCTGATAAGCGGGCGGGCTCGATCGTGGAGATACGGCCGCAAAATCCTGCATCTTGACACTGATCCTGTCCCGGAGGACAATCGCCGCTCTTAGCGGGGAGGACTTCGATGACGAAGCTAAGGGCCTGCATCGTTCTTCTGTTTTGCTCGGCTGCGATTGCCGCATCCGCCCAAACCTTCGTGCGTCTGGACAGTTTCGATCAACATCACGGCGCGTACCCTTATTCTTCTCTCGTGCAGGGAGAGGACGGGAACTTTTACGGAACAACTTCAGCGGGCGGGACGAACGGGTGTCCCGCCCGTTCGTTGCCTGGCTGCGGCGCGGTGTTTGAAATCTCCCCGACAGGCACGACGGTGAAAACTTGCACAGTTTCGATGGAACTGACGGCGAGCTTCCGTACGCGAGCTTGGTACAGGCCACCGACGGGAACTTTTACGGGACAACTTACCTAGGCGGAGCCAACGGCGAAGGCACAGTTTTCGAGATCAGCTCGGACGGCATGCTGACAACACTGCACAGCTTTGGGGGCACAGACGGCTCCTCCCCCTACGCGGGTGTGATTCAAGCCAGGGACGGTAACTTCTACGGGACAACCCCGGATGGCGGAGCCTACAACTTGGGCACCGTCTTCGAAATCACCCCACTTGGCGATCTTACGACACTCTACAGCTTCTGCGCCGCGGCGAACTGCGCGGACGGCGACCTCCCCTATGCAGGCGTGATTCAGGCCACCGACGGTAACTTCTACGGGACAACCACAGGGGGCGGAGCTTACGGCTATGGCACAGTCTTCGAGATCAACTCCGCGGACACCCTAACTACGCTACACAGCTTCGGCGGCGCCGATGGCGCATCCACTTACGCGGGGCTGCTTCAGGGCGCGGACGGGAACTTCTATGGAACAACTCCAGAGGGCGGGGCTGGCGATTGTAACTTCTATGGAGGACCTACGGGATGTGGCACTGTCTTTGAAATTTCCCCCGCAGGCACGCTGACCACGCTGCACTTCTTCGACGGAACTGACGGTGCCTTTCCTGAAACTGGACTCGTGCAAGCCACCAACGGGAACTTCTACGGAACGACCGCGCTAGGGGGCGGCGGAGTCCCGCCGCATGGCAGCGGCACCGTCTTCCAGATCACGACCGAAGGCACGCTAACCACGCTGCGCGGCTTCGACGCCATCGGCCGCGGCCCTAACGCAGTTGTGCAGGGTACCGATGGGGACTTCTACGCGACAACCCAAGAAGGAGGTGCGTTCAGCTCTCGCGGCGCGGCCCATCCTGGCGATGGTACGATCTTTAGCCTATCCGTCAAGCTAGCGCCTTTCGTCGAAACAAATCCGGCCTCGGGGGGGGTTGGTGCGAAGGTGGTGATCCTGGGTAACAATCTGCAGGGCGCGACCAGCATTATGTTTAACGGGACACCAGTTGAATCGTTCAGCGTCAACTCGTCTGGGTCGGCGATCACGACCGCTGTGCCGGCCGGCGCGAGCACCGGCCCGGTCTCGGTGAAAACTCCCAGCGGAACGCTCAACAGCAATGAGGCGTTCGAGGTGAGGCCGTAAGCGGTTTTGAATAAGGATCGAAGCTGCCGTTTACGAGGCGGCTTTTCTGTCCCGCGCCGACGGATTACCTCCGGCCGCGCCATTGCTTCTCTTCGCACTCCACGCAAAGAGTTCGGCTGCTTGAGATCGGAAAACCGCAGGCTTTGCACTTCTGCAGGTTTCTCAGCACCGGAGGAACGGGGGTTTGTGGAGCGGCGGGTTCGGGAGCACCTTCACTGCCGCGGGCTTGTGCCGCGGCCGACCAAAAGAGCGACCTCTTTGGAACTGGGGCTGCTTCTACTTTTTCTACCGGAATTTCCGGTGGTTGCGGCTCGGGCTGATGAAGGCCGTTACCGGGCAATGGAGAATTTGCAGATAGTTCTTGAACAGCCGGGGGGTCCGTATACGCTTCGGTGGCAGTTTCAACATCCACGCTCGGTAAAGAAGTTTCGGTGACGGCAAATTTGACTGCGAGTTCGACCATTGCACTCAGTCGCTCTAGCGCCGAAACGTCGGGTTCATTGAAGGCATAAGCTTTGCCGGAGAAAAGTTCGAAAACTCCGAGCACGTGGTCTCCGCTAACGATGGGCATTACCAAAACAGAGGCGATTCCCAGGCGGCGGCAGGTTTCGCGGTTCACGCGGGCGTCATTCTGAGCGTTGTTGCAGCGCTGCAGTTGCCGGGTGCGCACGCTTTCTCCGGAGAGTCCGTGATCGGTGGCAAGCAGGGAGCCAAGCTCGGGCGCGCTGGACCCGGAGCTGGCGCGGCAAAGCATATGGTTATGTTCGCCGCCGCGCAACGCGATGGCTGCGCCGCTGGCGCCAGTAACGTATTGAGCGCGGTCCGCCAGCAACTGCAAAGCGGCATCCAGATCGCGGGAAGCCATTTCGGCAATTGAATGTCCGTTATTCCAGGCCAGTTCGCTCATTGGCGGCAAAGGAGGCAATTTTCGACTACGGTAATTGGAGTCTCGCTCGGAGCGGCGGCAGTGTCAAGGAAGTTCATGGAGCGAAGGTATTGAACCTTCAGCTCCTGATCGAAACACCAGCCGATTGAGTTGATCCGGAACCCGTATTGCCCGTGTTTCAGCTCACTCCAAGACGGTGGATTGGGGATACGCCACCGAGGTTCGCTATCCGCAGGGCGTCGCGTCGTACTACAATCGTGACGCAGCGAACATTGAATGGTGGTCCGTGTGGGTCTATTGAACGAAGCCGAGCTTAATGAAATCACGCTTAATGACGTCGAAGTGCGAGTGCTGGGATCGCTGATCGAAAAAGACATCACGACCCCGGATTACTATCCGCTGTCGCTGAACGCGCTGGTAAATGCCTGCAATCAGAAGAACAATCGTGAGCCGGTGATGGCGCTGGATGAGGATGCCGTAGGTTCCGCGCTCGAGTCGCTGCAGGCAAAGCGATTGTCCGGGCCAGCCAGCGGCGCGGACAGCCGGGTCACCAAATACGAGCACCGGCTGCAGGAAGTCTTCAACTTCGACCGGCGGGAGACGGCGATCCTCTGCGCGCTCTTGCTGCGCGGGGCGCAGACGCCGGGAGAATTGCGCGGCCGGGCCGAACGCATGTACCGGTTCGAGGCGCTGGAAGACGTTCTCGGCGCTCTGGAGCGACTCGGCCAACGTCAGCCTCCGCTGGTGGCAGTGCTGCCGCGCCAGCCGGGGACCAAGGAATCGCGTTATATCCATTTGCTCTCAGGCGCCGAGGTGGCTAGCGGATCTTCGCTTATCGAATCTTCGCTTATGCAGGCGGCTGCGAACAGTGCCGATGACTGTGGCCGCCTGGAGAATATCGAAAACGAAGTTGCGGGGCTGAAAAGAGAGATCGCCGAAATTCGCGGGCAACTGGCGGAGTTTCGGAAGCAATTCGAATGATGCGGATGTGAAAGCCCTTTACAACAGAGTCGGGGAGACAGAGAGAACACAAGGTCCGATCGTTCCGTATGGAAATCCGACGTCGATTGCCCCGGCAAAAAGCGTGTCCCACGCCGTACACCGTGTCCAGAGCGCCACGATTCATTCGATAGTCGGGTCCGCTAATCCATTGCAAAAACAGAGGCTCGTGCGTTGGCCCGCTCCATGCATTGTCACCTGCGCTGCTCAGCAGCAGGAGGTGAACAACCATGGACCGTATCAACCTGTTTCGTACAAACGCAATTCGCCACTCTCTTACGTCGCAAGATTTGAGCGTACGCAGTGAAAACCATCTCGACAACAATTTCAGCAACAACGCCGGCATCCTGGTATTTGCCGGAGTTCTGATCGTGTGTTCGCTCGCGGTTGGATGCTCGAGCGAAAAACCCAAACCGCAAATATCGAGCAACCAGACTCCGACAACCCAATCGATGCCCCCCGCCCCGATTACGCCCGTTCCTGCCGCGCCGGAAACACAAGCCGCCGCAAAGCCGGTTCACAAGAAAGTCGTACAGAGGGCGCCTGCAACCCTGCACTATGTCGATAAAGATTCCGGCCTTTCGTTCCGCTATCCACGTAAATACGTGTTGAAAACGGGCGATGCGGCGGATGAACTCGTGTCCTCCAACCTGACTGTGATGCATTTTTCTCAGTCCGGCGGAGTTGTGACGGCGGCGGTTGAGATTCCAGAAGGCGCGTATCCTAAGAGCGACTTGATTTCGGCCATGTTCGACGTCAGCGTGAACAAATCGCTAACTGCAGAACAGTGCAGCGAGTTTTCGGCGCCGCAATCTGGCTCTGCGATGCCGGCCACGGCGGCGACGCCCGCCGCACCGACACCCAAGCTGATTCTCGGCGATATGGAATTGACTTCGGCAGAAACGCAAGGCAGCGCGGACTCTCGCAAAGAAGACTCGAAGTATTATCACGTGTTTGAAAATGGCGCTTGCTACGAGTTTGCGATGAAGGTCGCGACCACTGGAGTCGAGCCCGACGAGGGCGGCAAGCCGGTCGATCGCGACCAGGTGTTCAAGAAGCTGGAAACAATTCTGGCGAGTGTGAAGATCAATCCGATCGAGGTTAATCCGATCAAGACCAATTCGCTCGAAACCGAGAAGCAGACGGCCGGCGCGCCGGCTGCCGCTCCAACCACGCCGGCACAGTAAACCGTTGGGAACCGCGCCGACTTGCGCCGGCGCGGTTTTTCTTTGTGTGTTCAAATACGCGGGGGTTGAGCGTTTCACTACAAACGCGCGGCGCCACGGCGAAGAGCGCGCACAATTTTGGAAATCTCGTTTTCCTGAAACAGGCGGATGGCGGCAATTCCAGCTGCCCCGGCGCACAAGCAGGATGAGGCATTCTCCAGAGAAATCCCGCCTAACGCGAGCACCGGAATGTTTGCGTTGCAGGCTGTACGCAAAGCATCGAGACCCGCAGGCTTCGCGTCATATGCGTCTCTTGCGTTTTTCTTTTCGAACACTGGGGCGAATACCGCGAAGCTTGCTCCACTTGCCACCGCCGTTCTTATTTCCTCCGGCGAATGGCAGGAAACCGCGATCAGCGGTTCCGGTCGGAACTCACTTCTATCAGCCTGCACGCCAAATCGCCAGGCGGTTCGAACATCTTGCGGAGAAAGATCAATGACGGGAAGGTGAACACCTGCGGCGCGCACCGCCAGGGCCACGTCAGTGCGGGAGTTAATTAAGAGGCCGGATGTAGATCGCTGCATCCCAGAGGATCGCTTGCAGTTATCTCGAATCACGCTGATCGCTTCGCGGGCCAGCGATTCCAGTTCGCGGGCAGATAGGTCTTTTTCGCGGAGCTGGATGTAGTCGACGCCATTCGCTGCTGCTTCGGCGATCTTATGCAGCAAATGCTGCCGACGAGTATGTTCGTCGCCAGAAAATGCAGAGCGATCAGTGATGTAGTAGAGAAGGCAGCTTTCAGCCATTGGCTTTCGGTTGTGAAGACATGAGATTCCTCGTCCCGCTGATGAAAACGCGGGACTTCGGAATGACACGGGGGGGGGTCTGTTCTCTTTACGGCCGTGTCTTCGCGATTTCGGGCAGCACCTCCTGCTCTTTTTCCTTCTTCGGCGGACCGCCAAGATGGTATTGCGTCAGCCCGTCGCGCAGAAACGCGAACGCGTCTTCCGGAGTGTCGACGAACTTGAACAGGTTCAGATCTTCGGGAGAAACAGTTCCGGCGTCAACGAAGGCCTGAAAATTCATGATGCGGTTCCAGTATTGGCTTCCGTAGATGACCACCAGAATTTTCTTGGCTAGCTTGTCAGTTTGGGCGAGCGTCAGGATTTCGAAGAGTTCGTCGATGGTGCCGAAGCCTCCGGGAAAAATTACCAGCGCCTTGGCGAGATAAGCGAACCAGAACTTGCGCATGAAGAAATAATGAAATTCGAAATTCAGCGCGGGAGTGATGTAGGAATTGGGATTTTGCTCGAAAGGCAGATTGATGTTGAGGCCGATGGTTTTGCCTCCGGCTTCGTGAGCGCCCAGATTTGCCGCTTCCATGATGCCCGGGCCGCCGCCGGTGGTAACCACAAAGCGGTGGCGGCGGGCCGGAATCTGGATCGACCACTCGGTAAGAAGAAACGCCAGGCGGCGCGCGTCCTCGTAATAACGGGCCATCTCGACCGCAGCGAGAGCGCTCTTCAATTCCTTTTCCCGCTCCGCGACCGGGGACTTCGCGCTGTTGGCTTCGACAGCCGTCAAACTGTTGTTCGCGGCCGCGCCTCCCTGGAAGCGGGCCGAGCCGAAGAACACAACCGTGTCCTGGATCTGTTCGCGGCGAAAGCGGACCAGCGGTTCCTGATACTCGGCAAGGATGCGAAGGATGCGGCCATCTGGGCTGTTTATGAAAGTTTCGTTCTCGTACGCTAGGGGCGCGGGTTTCAGGTCATGGGTCATGAATGGCTCACACGGTAACTCTGAGAATCTGATTCCAAATTCACCTTTACGGGAGTCTTTTCGTTTCTTTTTCTGCGGCGCAGGCCTTACCAGTTGCTAGTCGTGTTCGTGGTAGTGGAATGCTTCCCAGAAACCGATCCAGACATCCAGCAAGCCTAATCCGCTACACAGGCCACGACAGAAACCGCTGGAGAAAAACGTGCGCAGCCAGGGAAACGAAAGTAGAAGATAGTTGTCGGTCCATTCCGGAGTCCAGGGCAGAATCAGCAGCAAAACACCCGCCGTCGCACTGAGCAGAACGAAGAAAAAGACCGAACTCCGGTGCAGCCAGCGGTGCAAGGCGCTCACGGGCCGGGATTCTTTCCCGTCTTCCTGCGGCTCCATGAGTGCAGCACCGGTCTCGACCTCCGCAGGAGGAGCCTGGGAAGGCGCGGCGGGGCCGTTGGCGACCGGCAACTTAGGATCCAGGGTCACGCGGTTCTCCGCGGCAACGGGACAGTGATGCACGGGAGCACGATGCAATCGCCGTGAGAGCGTGCGCGGTCCCGCAGGATCAGGCGCTGGAACAAAAAAGTGAGGGCTAGGCCCATCAGGGTATTTTACGACTTCAGGGGCTTAATGCGCTCGGCGACATCGCGATAATCGATGTTGCGCCCGTAAACTTCCATGAAATGCTTGAGCGCGGAAGGTTTGTCGCCGGCGGTTTCGTAAGCTGCGGCCAGTTCGTAATGCAGAGCGGTGCGGGTCTCTTCATCGATCCCCGGCACTGCCAACGCTTTGTCATACCAGCGAATCGCCGCCTGGGGCACGCCCTTATCAAGGAAGCATTGTGCCAGCCAGGTATACGTTTGCATAACCTGCGGGAAGGGATGGCCGTGATCGACGGCCTGGCAGGTCTTCTGCAATTCGCCAATGGCTTCGTCGAGCAATCCCATTTCGCGGAAGGCGATACCGAGGTTGTAATGCGTCTCAGGATCTTCCTCGGTGGCAGTAGCGCCAACCTCGAGGTCGTGTTTGAGCTCGCCAAACATTTCCGCCAGATCGACGGCGGGCTCTTCGCTGAATGGCGAGGCCTTAGCCGGTTTTGTGGCTTGCGATTTCGGAGATTGAGGAATCGCGGCTACGCCAGATGCTGCCGCTGCGGCTGCACTGGCGATTGCAGGTGTGCCGGTGTTCGAGGCGACACTTGCCGCTGGCGCCGGAATCGCTGCCGACTGGGAAATACCGGGTTGAATTGCCGGTGCTGGCTGGGGTTCGGCAACCGGGGCGCCCTTGAGAAAGTCGTCGCCGAGCGATGCTTCCAGATCCGCGACAAACGTGCCCAGCGGCTCCGGTTCGGCCGTTCCAAAGCGCGTTGGGGATGCGTTCCCGATGGGCTCAAGCTCAATATTGTGCTGCTTGGGTTTCGCGGTTTTTGCTCCGGTTGGCTGCTGCACGACCGGGCCGCCTAGGAAATTGTCGCCTAAAGACGCTTCGAGATCGGAAACGAATTCCTGCAACACGGCTGGTTGCGGCTTCGAAGGCTCGCTCGGCCCAGCTTCAGGAGCTGCGGGGTGCACTTCGGGGGCAACCTGCATTTCAGCCACCGGCGCTGGCTCTGGCACAGCCGGCTCGACTGCAGCCGCAATCTCCGGAACATCGGTTGAAGGTTCTTGTACAGAGAATTCGGCGGGTTCGGCCGCGGGAGTCTCAGCGATTGCTTGTTCAGTAACGGACGGTTCCGCGACCTCGAAGTCGCTGATGGTTTCGACCGTTTCAACGGTTTCGACTTCCTCCTCGGCGGAGCCAGCTTGCGATGCCGCTTTGATTTCTGCTTCCAGCGGCGACAATATCGATTCGTCGGTGGTAAGGGTTTGCAGCTTTTCGAACGCCGCTTCGGCCTGCTGGGGCATTCCGTGCTCGAGATAAAAACGGATTTCTTCTACAGTCTCCTGGCAGGCTTCCCCGGCAGACTCTGGCTTGGCTGTGACAGTCTTTTGGGCAGGTAATTCGTGATCCCCGACGGCATCGGCAATTGCAGCTTCCGGGGTCACAGAATCATCTGCTTCAATCGTGATGGCGTCGTCCCACTCGGATGACAAATCGATCTCGGCAGGAGCCGCTTCGGATTCGGCGACGGGAGTCTCGCCGTCTTCGGTAGCTGCGGTTTGGTCGGAGACAACCGAGAATTCCGTTCCCTCGGCTGTCGGCTGCGAAGCCGTCGGCCAGGAAACAGGTTCCGCGCTGACCGCGATTTCTTCCGTTCCTGCCGCTGCCTCATCGACTGCGCCGGAGTGCGCTACCGGCTCTGCGGAACGCTCTTCATAGCGGTGCGCAAGATCCCCGTAGCGGGCTGCTTCATCGGGATGTTCCGCTTCAGAGTAAATGCTCTGCAAAGTGCGGCAGCAGACCCCCGCTTCCGCGAAACGCGAAGCGCGTGTGTGCAGCGCGGCCAGACGTTGATTAAGGCGCAAATCCGAAGGCGCCTGGGGCAACGCGGCCAAGAGCGGGCCGAGGGCCTTGGCCGGCATGTTGTAGGAGATGAAAAGCTCGGCATCGGTAAGGGCCGAACGAACTGCCAGCGCAACTGAATCCGAATAGTGCTGATGAATGGCGGGAGCCGTGGCTTCCAACTCGTCTACGATCACGGCCGCTTCTTCCGCCGAAATGAGTTTGGCTCCGGAACCTCCACCCAGTTGGCTGACCACCTGCTGATAGTTGGTCATGTGCAGCGGGTTGCCCGGCTCCATGGTGGTGAGCTTCTGATAAAGATCGCGGGCCCGGATCAGGTCGCCGGACTGCACCGAAGCGTGTGCCAGCAATTCGAGTACTTCCGTGACGTGTGTGTTCTCGCCGGCCTTTTGAAACAGATCGAGTAGCTTTTCGAGCGACGCCGGATTGTCGCGCACGTGCCCGATAATGGAATGCAGGCTCTTGAGAACTTTTTCCGAATCTTCCGCCAAAAGCCGGTCGGCATGTTGATCGTAGAGCTGGAGCGCGTTTTCAAATTGGCCCGCTTGCATGAGCGCATCGGCCAGAGTTGAGATCGCACTCAGATCATTGTGAACGGCTTGCAGTTTCGTCGCCAGGGTTCCGGCATCAGAAAGCCTGCCGGTCTTGAGATAAGCCTTGAGCAGGTCCCGCAGCCCTTCGGGATTTGAATCGAGGTCCGGGACTTTTTGCAGCGCCTCGATGGCGGCGTCGGCGTCGCCCGCCTCCAGCAGATTGCGGGCCTGCATAAGCAGCGCGTAGCTGTTGCCCGGATCGAGCTTGAGCATGCGCTGCAGAACTTCTTCGGCCTGCGGCAGAGAGCCTTTCGATCGTAGCGCCTCTGCGACCGCGGAAAAAATCTGCCAGGCTTCGGTTTTCTTTCCCAGCCGGACGTACACTTCCGCCAGCTTCAGCCGCATCGCCGTGTTCTCAGGATCCATTTCCAGAATTTTCTGGAAGATGCGCACGGCATTTTCGAGTTCGCCTGACTTCAGGAATTCTTCCGCTACCTGCAGATATTGAGCGCGAGCATCATTGAAGAGCCCCTGCTGAGTATAAAGTTCGGCCAGCTTCAGCACGCTCTCGAGCGAAGGCTTGAGCTTGCTGATCTTCTTGTACATGGCGATCGCCTTGACCGTGAAACCCTGCGCGGCATAGGCGTCGCCGACTGCTTTGAAACACTCCGTAGCTTTATCGATATCGCCGAGACGGGAATAGAGGTCGCCAACCGTGTTGGTAACCGTAAGATCCTTGGGATCGGCCTTCAGGATCTTTTCGTACTCAGCAATGGCATTCTGCGTCTTGCCCTGCTGGATGTATTTCTCCGCAGCGCTGAGAACTTTTTGTTTGTTGAAGCCAAACCCGAACGCCATATGAGCACAAGCTCCAGAACCTGGTGTCACTAAATCCCGTGTGACTAAATCTGGTGTCACTAAATCTGGTGTTACTGAATAAAACCGCACGATGTAACGCCGCGAACCACGCCGTTACATAGAACTCTTCGGCAAGCGGCTGATGACAGCTCAACGGCGGCGTTCGCCGGAAGCTTCGTGACCAGACTCGCTTTTCGAGATGTCCAGTTGGACAAGGGCAATTGTACGGCTGGACACCCAGAATCGCATGGTTACCAAGGGTTACCGAAAGGGAGTGTACGAACGGGTTACCAAGGGAATCAGGGCCATCGTGCCTAAAGATGGGCATCACCCGGCGACGACACGAGCTTCCTGATTCCGGTGAGAGGTTTGAAAGGGCGCGGCTTCAAGCCGCGCCGCGAAGTCCGCTTCAAATTTGGCTCACGCTTTTTGCGTCATCCCGAACGCCGCGCTTTTACCAGCGGCCGGAGGGATCTCCAGCTTTACCCGGCCTGGCGCGTAGGCCAAAGTGAACCACTGCCTCCATAGCGTGAGCGTTTACACCACGCCCCGGAGAGACTAGGATTTTTTCTGCCACGAGGAGAAGTTCACGATGAAACTTCATGCCCTATTGGGAGTCGGTCTACTAACCGTAACCGCCTTTGCACAAACGAAGCCTGCGGCGCCTCCGTCGCCGATCACCTACGACCAGGCCATCGCTAACGAAAAGAACTTGTTTGCCGCCGACCAGAAACACGATATGGAGGCCATCAAGTCCATGGTGGCCGATGATTTCGTCGACATAAATAAAGACGGCAGCTCCGAGGACAAGGCCGCGCTCTTGAAAGAAATTCCTACCCTCAAGCTGCTGCATTACGAGCAGCAGAATTTTCGTGTCGTGAGCATGGGGCCCTACGCCTATTCGATCAGCTACGATTCGGATGCAACCGTGGTCGGCGGCGACGGAAAGGAAACGCACGCCCACAACATTCTGAACACGGTATGGATCTGGCGCGACGGCCGCTGGCAGATCCTGCTGCACTGCCGGGGAGAGCAAAAGATTCTAAGCGCGAAATAGAAGGCGCTAGCGCGGCACCCACCTGGACCATTGCACTGCTAGGGGGCAAATTCCTTGACGACTTTTCCGCCCTTCATCACGAATTTCACCTTCTCAAGTGTTGTGATATCCGAAATTGGGTCTCCGTCTACCGCGATCAAATCTGCAAACTTTCCCGCCTCTATGGTGCCGATCCGGTCCTGCCAGCCGATCAGTTCCGAGGCGTTGATCGTCGCTGCTTGAATCGCTTGCAACGGCGTCATTCCTACGAGAGTCAGAGCTACCAGTTCATTTGCATTCTTGCCCTGCGTTTGAGGAGAGTCTGCGTCGAATCCAGATGCCATCTTTACGCTAAGCTCGTGGGCGAGTTGAATCACTTGCTGCATCTGCTGCCGAAAGGCCTCGCGCCTCTGACGCTCTTTTGGAGACATCGCTGCCCGCCTTTGCGAGTCACGCAACGCATAAGCCAGCCCCACGGTGGGCACCAGAAATATTCCTTTGGCCTTCATCATTTCGAGATCTTCCCGATTGGCCCCATTCCCATGCTCGATCGAATCCACACCCGCAGTGACGGCGTTTTTAATTCCTTCAGCAGTCGTGGCATGCGCGGCAACTTTTAGCTTCTGCTTATGCGCCTCGTCCACGATCACGCGCATTTCGTCCACAGTCAGCGTTGGATTTGACCAGTCCGCATACACCTCCCCAATCAAGTCCGCACCGTGCCCGATCTGCTCACGAACCGCGCGTCGCGCGTCCTCCACGCCGCTGATCATCTGCGCGCCCGTCGGAAAATTCACGAGGTCCGGCGATAAGCCGAACGGCTCGTACTGCCCGACCGCTGCAATTCCGCGCGTCGCAACTTTCATGCGCGGACCCTCAACCAGCCCTTGGTCTACGGCATCGCGGAGCGCCACATCCGCGTATCCCGCGCCCTCGGTTTCCACATCGCGAATCGTGGTAAATCCCGCGTTCAGCGTAATCCGCGCGTTATAGGAACCTTCGAGCGCACGAAAAGCCTGCGATTTCGTCGCCAGGGCCACAATATATCCGCTGTCAGTACCGTCGATTCTCGCCATGATATGCGTGTGGCAGTCGATCAAGCCGGGCAAGAGCGTGCTGCGCCCCAAATTAATTTTTCTCGCATCCGCTGGGGCGTGCGATGCGACATCGGGAGCTTTGCCCACCTCTTTGATCGTCTCACCTTCAATCCATACCGCAGCGTTTTCAATGTACTTTCCAGTGCGCACATCCAGCAGGCGCGCTGCCTCGACCACAACAGATCCCGGTTCCGAGTTGACAGGGTCTTGAGAAACCGCCGCAAGAGAACACACGGTCCACAAACCCATACACACGAGCGCTTTCGATTTCATCTCGGCATGAATATCACGCGAGTTCAAAAATGCGCAAGCACAAGGCCGCCAAATCTGATAGCAAGTCCTCAATCATAAATTCACCCCGGATGCTCCCCTTCATCACAATGGCGGATCCTGCGATTCCAGCGGAGGCCAAGGCGCATCCCGGAACCGTCACCGGTATGCGAACCCTCGTTCTGCACTAAACTGGCCTGTGAGGCGCGGATCGTCATTTCTGTGGCGCGCTTTCTCTTCACTGCATGGCTGAATCGCTGGCACAGTTTTTCCTGACGAATTTTGCGGCGCATCAAGACACCCGCGCCTACGGCCAGCGCCGGGGCTATCGCATGGAGTGGTTCACCTACGGCCAGGTGCTGCAAATGGCCGTGGATTTCGGCTGCGAACTGCAATCGCGCGGAATCGCCAAAGGTGACCGCATCATGCTGTGGGGCGCGAACTCGGCCCAATGGGTTTCGGTGTTTTTCGGATGCGCCATGCGCGGAGTCGTGGTTGTCCCGATGGATGACGGCGCGTCCGGTGAATTGGCACAGCGAGTGGCGCGACAGGTCGAGGCCAAGCTGTGGGTTCGTTCGCGGAGGCACGCGGCGGAGGGTGCTGCCGGGTCAGTTCCCGTGATGGTCCTCGAGGACATCAAAATCCCCATCCTCTCCCTGCAGAAGGCGCAGGGACAAGGATGGGGCACCCGCGACGGAGGAGATGTCTCAATCACGCGGAACGACACTCTGCAAATCGTCTTCACTTCCGGAACCACAGCAGAACCCAAAGGCGTAGTCATCACGCAAGGCAATGTCCTGGCCAACATTGAACCGTTCGCCCAGGAAATTCCGCGCTATCTGAAATACGAGCGCTGGGTGCATCCCGTGCGGTTTCTGAATCTGCTGCCGTTGAGCCATGTCTTCGGGCAATTTCTGGGATTGTTCTTGCCGCCCCTGCTCGGGGGAACTGTGATCTTTCAGGACGAACTGCGGCCATCGGAGATCGTAAGCACCATCCATCGCGAGCGCGTCTCCGTGCTCGTGACCGTGCCCCGCGTGCTGCAATCGCTCAAGCAGAAGATCGAACGCGAGTTCGAAGAGCGGGGCAAACTGGAAGATTTTCGCGAGCGTTTTCGGCGAGCACAAGGCAAGCACTTCCTGCATCGCTGGTGGATTTTTCGCGACGTTCGGCGTCAGTTCGGTTGGAAGTTTTGGGCCCTTATTTCCGGAGGAGCTGCGCTCGATTCTGAAACCGAAGAATTTTGGGACCGGCTCGGCTACGCCGCGATTCAAGGCTACGGCCTCACCGAGACAACCTCGCTGATCAGCGTGAATCATCCGTTTAGGCTGGGAAAGCGGTCGATTGGCAAAATCCTTCCCGGACGCGATCTGAAGCTGGCGGAAGATGGCGAGATTCTGGTGCGCGGCGGCGGTGTTGCCGCCGGTTACTGGGACCGCAGTGGTGAGCACAAAGTTGTCGATGCACAGGGCTGGTACCACACCGGCGACATCGGCGCTCTGGACGACGCCGGCAATCTTTATTTCAAAGGCCGCAAGAAAGAGGTCATCGTTACTCCTGCCGCGCTGAATGTTTATCCGGAAGATCTGGAAGAGGCCCTGCGGCGGCAGCCGGAAGTAAAAGATTGCGTCGTTGTGGGCATTGATCGCGGCGGCAATGCGGAGCCTTGCGCCGTCGTGATTCTGCGCAATGAAGCGAACCTTCAAGCCGTGGTCGAACGCGCCAATCAATCGCTGGCCGATTTTCAACGCATGCGCCTGTGGATGGAGTGGTCGCAAGAAGATTTTCCCCGCACCAGCACCCAGAAGCCGAAACGAAATGTGATTGCTGAATTCGCCGCGAAACAGATTCTAGGGAGCAAGCGCGCAGGCGCTGCCGGCCAAAGCCCCGTGTTGGAGTTGATCAAACAGATCACCGGACGAAATGTCGCCAGCGGCACGGGTGAAGCTGGCCGCAATTCCGACCTCAGTTCCGACCTCGGCTTGAGTTCCTTGGATCGGGTTGAACTGATCGGCGCGCTGGAAGATCGCTATCAAGTGGACCTCAGCCAGACACGCTTCAGCTCGGCTCGCACGGTAAGCGATGTGGAGAAGATGTTGCGCGGGCAGGCATTTCACGGCGAAGCATTTCACGGAAACGCGCGGCAGCAGGTGCAGTATCACTATCCGCGATGGGTGCTGCGATGGCCGGTGACGTGGCTGCGATGGCTCGCCTATTATTTTTTGATGAGGCCTGCAATGTTTGTTCTGGGCTGGCCGCGCATCGAGGGCCGCGAGAATCTGCGAGGCTGGAGTGGCCCGCTGCTGGTGGTTTGCAATCACATCGGCGACGTCGATCCTGGATTTGTGCTAACCGCCTTGCCCGGAGGCTTACGAAGCCGGATTGCAACCGCAACCGGCGGAGAAGCACTGGAAAAACTGCGCACGCCTGCGCCAGACAGATCTTTTTTCGGCCGAATCGATGACAGGATGCAGTGGATCCTGGTAGTTTCTTTGCTGAATTTATTTCCCCTGCCGCGCGAAGCCGGATTCCGCCAGAGTTTCGACTATGCCGGGGAAGCCGTCGACCGCGGATACAGTATTCTGGTCTTTCCCGAAGGCCTGCACACGACCGACGGAAAGCTGAATCCGTTTCGCGCCGGAGTCGGATTGCTGGCGAAAAACCTTGGCATTCCCGTACTGCCCATGCGCATTCATGGATTGTTTGAAGTGAAACAAGCAGGCAAGAAATTCGCCGCACCTGGGAAAATTTCGGTGCGCATCGGCAAACCGATGCAGTTTTCGGCAGAGAGCGATCCCGAACAAATCGCAAGAAGTTTGCAGAACTCAGTGGAAGCGCTGTAGAGAGTCTCGAAGCGGTTGAGCGTGGAGCGTCACTGCGCAGAATAAAAAAGGCACCGGAATCACAGAAGACTCCGGTGCCAGAGATCCGCGAAGGGACTTGCTCTACTTTACTTTTTGCGTAACCGACCCAGTGCTGGAGAAGAAGCCGCTGCTGCCTCCCACGAATTGGGCGGTGATTTTGTGTACTCCCGCAGTCAGCGCGGAAGTCTTAAGAGTTGCCACTCCCCCCGTCACTGGGGCCACGCCGAGGGCCGCAGTACCGTTCTTGAACTGGACTTTGCCTGTGGGCGTTCCACCCGATGACGAGATCGTGGCAGTAAACGTCACGGTCTCCCCAACCGTTGAGGGATTCGGACTCGAGGTCAAGCTGGTTGTGGTGGAGTAACCCACGATGCACGGTGACGCCGCGGATGGAATGCCATTGGCTACTACATACAGGCTGCAGGCCCCCGGGTCGATGTCGGCAGGAACATCAAAGTTGGTGGATACCGGGGTGCTGCCAGTCGCCACTGCCATGGTGCTGTGGCCGTGGGTTTTGGCGTAGAAAATATTTCCGGTGGCCTTGTTTACCAGCCGAACCAAGGGATAATTGGTAGCGTCCTGGAAATCATCGCCGTAGGCAGAGCCTTGGGTTAAGCCGTTGAACTGCGTTCCGGTGATGGAGTAGGTATCACCGGGAGACAGGTCGGCCGGTGCACTCGTGACTGTCGGCTGCCACGCGCTCTGGTAGGTGCCAGCAGTGGTCAGAATTTCGACTGTGGTGCTGAAGTCGGTGAACATAATCTGGCCCGTGGGCAGCAACAACAGGTGCCCAACAAATGATGGGTCATTGGGAGCGTTGCTCGGGTTGGGAAAAGTATTTAAGGTGGTGCCATTCCATTCATAGAAGGTGGCAGGCGGGTTGAAAGCAGAGCTTGCGCTTGGAGGGCTGGTCATCACGATGACGTTGCCGTTGGTTTCGATCGAGGCAGGGGCATCGTTTGCGGCATCGTTATTTGGGAATGGCGAGAGGGCCGTCCAGGTTCCGCTGCTCAAGTTGTAAGTCGCAGTGTTTCCTCCGCGTTTGCAGGCAAAGCCGGCAGCGCCCGTGTAGAACACGGTACCGTTGGGCATTAAAACGGCAGGGCCCAGTTCATAGCTGGCGCTGCCTTCGCTTCCGCAGTCGGCGTCCCAGAGTTGCACCAGCGTGCTGCCAGCGGTCGTCCAGGTGTTGGTCGATGGGTTGTAGATTTCCGAGTTCATGCCGGTCTTGTTGTAGAAACCGACATAGGCATCGACTGTAAGGATGTTGCCATTCGGAAGCAGTGTAAGGCCCTGCTCGTCAAAATCATCGAATTGTCCGTCGGTGGAGTTGGCTTCGGTGGTGAAGCTCAAGGTGCTTTCGTCGAAATAAAAGTAGAGTGGATAGGCGCTGTGGCCGACAATCTCGGCGCAGCAGGCCGACAGCATCCAGGTTCCATTGGGCAGGACTACCGACTCTGCATCTCCTTCTGCTTCCCATGAGTCAGGGATCGGCGGGGTCGTGGCGGTCCAGGTGTTGGCAACCGGATCGTAAAGAGCTCCCAAGCTTTGCCAATCGCCGGAGCAACTGCCGCTTGGGCAATTGTATTCGCCTCCCTGAACTACGACTTTTCCGTCGGGCAATACGGCGGAAGCGAAAAACAGAGGATCGTAGCCGCTCGGAAGCGAAGCCACTTCGGTCCAGGTACCATTGATATAGCTTCCAGTTTGGTCGGGAGTTAGTGTGTACCAGGCGCCATAGTTCTTGCCTACGCAACCTTTCCCACTGCAATTTGGCTCTTCGTGCACGAGCACGCGGCCATCGGTAAGCAGCAGCATCGAACCCATTGAAACAGGGGCGGGATTAGTCAAGGGCGTCCAGGTTTGGCAGTTTGCGATACCCGACAACACGCCAGTAAGAGTCAGCAGCGCGACTGCAAGTGTTCGGAAAACCTTCATGTGTTTCCTCTCGTCTTTTTTAGTTGATCGGTGAAATGTTTTCTGGTGCGGCGTTCCCACAGTGAACTCCGCCGGTAAGGAATCCTTAAGAGTGAGCTTCTACCCTGAATCTCAAGGCGGCAGGATTATAGCGCGGTTCGGCGCGTTTCCCATCCGCTTGTCACGCAGATTTGACAATTTATTTTTCGTGCAAAGAAAAATCCGCGCGAACTTTGCAAGATCTTGCACACTAAAGAGCAGATCAGGGGGGAAATAAAACTTTCGTCCACAGCTTAAAATCTCTAGCGCTATGGAATAGGATCCAGGTGTAGGACTCAGCCCTCTATTCTTCGTCCATGCCCGATTCCTCTACATGCGGGTCCGGCTCAACATTTAATTCGGGTAAGTTTGCGTTGCGCAGTGCGCGATTGAGCGTGGGAAGATCCGAATCCTTCACCGTGTTCCAACGCTGCATCGCTCGCGTCGTGTCGTTTTCGGCAGATTTCGCCGCTTCCGATTGCGCCATCGTTGGCACAGCATCGGCTTGCCACACTTCGCCATAGAGCACCGAAATTTGCCCATTCACTCGGCTGAGAGTGGACGCCTCGCTGGGCGGGGCTAAAAATCCACCGGGCTCTCCAACAACTTCGTTCAGCTTATTTTGAAAATTCTTGACTGCGTCGAGCGTTGCCCCACTCGTTTGCTGCGCCAATTTTTGCAGCGGGCCGCGCATCGATTTCGCTTGCATTATCGCCTTTGAGGTTTCGCTCAGCCGCGTGGCCAATCGAGTTTCGAGTTCGAATTTCTTTTCGAGATCTGCGGCCGAAATCTTTACTCGAGGATCCATCTTCACTGTGAACGGCGCAGTGTAACTTTTTCCATCCACGGTCAGCCGTGCAGTATAGGAACCAGGCAATGCGGTCGGTCCCAGCGGATAGCGCGGCGTGTCGTGCGGGACGGCGGAGATCGGATACTCGTGCCGCGTCGAATCCGGCGGAGCATAATGCAATCCCCAAACCCAACGGTGCATCCCGGCATCGGCGGACAAAGCTTGAAAGGGCTTCCGCCAATACAACGGGATGAGTTGTTTTTCGAGTTCGGCTTGGCTGACCGGGGCTTTCTCATCGCTGGAAAACTTCCGAACCAGCTTGCCGTGAGCATCGAGAATTTCCAGCGTAACCGGAGCAGACGAGGCGTTCGCCAAATAATAGTCAATGATTGCGCCATTCGGCGGATTCTCGGCAGCGGGTTCATCGGGCGGTAGCGGAGTGTCTGTGTTGGTGTCGCGCTGCATGCGATACGCTGTCGCGGGTGTGAACAGATGATTTTCCGCGGCGACCGAAGCGGAAACTTCGCGCAGCAGCGTCATGTCATCGAGAATCCAGAAGGCGCGCCCGTGCGTGGCCGCGATCAGATCGTTGTCGTGGATCCATAGGTCGCGCATGGAAGTGTGCGGCAGATTCAATTGCAGTGACTGCCAGTCGTCGCCGTCATCGAACGATACCCACACAGCATTCTCTGTGCCGGCGAACAACAGTCGTTTGCGCACCGGATCTTCACGCACCGTGTCAACCGGCCCGATCTCGGGAAGACCTGCGACAATCAGCTTCCAGCTTTTTCCGCCATCGTGCGTGCGGTAAATATAAGGATGCTCGTCGTTGATGCGGAAGCGGCTCACCGATGCGTAGGCCGAGTTGTCATCGAAATGCGAGGCGGTCATTTGCGTGACCTTGCTCCACGCGGTCAGCTCCGGAGGCGTAATGTTCTTCCAGTTTTTTCCTCCATCGCGAGTCTGCCAGAACAGGCCATCGTCCGTTCCCGCCCAAAGCATATTTACATTCTTGAATGATGGCGCGAGTGCGTAAATCACGCCGCGTTGCTTCTCGGCATTCTTGGGAACCAGATTGCCTACGCTCGATGGAATGCCCGGATTCTGCCGGGTCAGGTCTGGACTGATGGTTTGCCATGAGTTTCCGCCGTCCGTGGTTTTGAAGAGCACATTGCTCGCGTAATAAAGAATGTGCGGATTAACCGGCGAGAACATCAAAGGCTCGGTGCGGTCGGTGCGATATTTCGGGTTCCGCAACGGCATCGGCGTAACATTCTGCACCTGGCCGGTCGACCAATGGAATTTTGAAACCTCACTCCTGCCGCCGCCATAAATGAGATCGGGATCGAGCGGATCGGGCGCCACGTAGCCATACTCGATCACGCCCACCGGATGCCAGTCGCGAAAAGTAATTTCCCCATCATTGCCGCGGCTCAGAATGCAGACCGAACCGCTCTCCTGTTGCCCTCCGCAAACTTTGTAAGGAAACGTCGGCGTGACTGAGACGTGGTAAATCTGCGCGGTGGGCTGGTTGTACCAGGAACTCCACGTCTGCCCAGCATTCACTGTTACCAGCGCGCCTTGATCGCTGACCAGAAGAATAATTTCCGGGTTGCTCGGGTTGATCCAAAGATTCTGGTAGTCGTCGCCCCCGGGCGCTCCGCGAAAACTCATCCACGTCTTGCCGCCGTCGGTCGAGCGCATGGTGACGGTGCTAGCGCAATAGACGATGTCCGGATTTTTCGGATCGACCTTCGGGATCGAAAGATCGCCTCCACCGATGCGCCCAGACGGCCGAGGATCGTCGGTGATCTTGGTCCAGTTCTCGCCGGCATCGTCGGAGCGGTAAACGCCTAGCTCGCCCGAAGCTGTGCCAACGGTCGCATAAAGCCGCCTTGTATCGCTGGCGGCAATTGCCAAGTAAATTTGCGAAAGATCTTTCGGCAGGCCATTTCTAAGCTGATTCCAGGTATTTCCGCCGTCGCTGGATTTAAATAATCCGCCGCCGGTTCCGTTGACTTCGTTGCCGTCTTCCCATGGTCCTTCGCGCACCTCCCACATCGAGGCATAAATCACATCGGGGTTCGAGGGATCGATCTCTACGTCGGAAGCTCCGGTGTTTTCGTTTTTATAAATGATTTTCTGCCACGTTTGCCCGCCGTCGCTCGAGCGGTACAGCCCGCGCTGTTCATTCGGACCGTAAGGATGCCCGAGTACGGCAGCAAAAACTTTGTTGGGATCGCGAGGGTCAACCGCAAGCGCTGGAATCTGATAGCCGTCGCGCAATCCGAGATGAGTCCAGGTTTTGCCCGCGTCTATCGATTTGTAGATACCGTCGCCAACCGAGAGATCGGGACGGTGCAGGCCTTCTCCGCTCGCAACGTACACGATGTTGGGATCCGATGGAGCTACTGCAATCGCGCCGATCGATTGCGTGGGTTCATGGTCGAAAATCGGATTCCACGTGCGGCCATAGTCGTCAGACTTCCATACTCCTCCGTTCACCTGGCCGACGTAGAACACGTTCGGCTGCATGGCGGTGCCCGAGGCCGCGCGGGTGCGCCCGCCGCGAAATGGGCCGATCACGCGCCAATGCAGATCCTGATAGGTTTTCTCCGGAATTTGCTGCGCGGGTGCAGATGGCACGAACGGCAAAAGCGAAAAGCAGATGCTCAGACAGAAACGAAGTACCGGCTGAAAAATTTTCACGTGGGCCCCCTAGTTACGAAGAAAGACGCCGAAAGCCAAACAGGAAAGAATAACCCAAAACGTGCGTAGTTTCTTGCCGAAGGAGTTTAGCGGTAGTTCCTAATTTCACCACAAAGGCCACCAAGGCTCACGAAGCAGCAACAGACCCTTTGTGTTCCTTCGTGAACTCCGTGGTGAATGAATTTAAAAGATTACCTATTTCGCGGCGGGTCCGGGCTGGTTTCGCCCTTGATTCAACTCGCAGCTAAAAAGAATTCAAAGCCAAGCTACGAAATGTCCTTCAGTATCTGCGGCAAGGTTTCGCGATCGACATTGGGCATTGCGCCCGATTGGCCTGCGACCCATGCGCCCACTCGATTGGCCTTTTCGTTGATTTCTGGGAGTATCATGCCGCGAAGGTATCCGTGCACCAGCGCCGCGGTGAAAGCATCTCCAGCGCCAACCGTATCGGCAATCTTCACTTTGAACCCTGGGTGCTGACAGCATTCTTCGGTAGAAACCAGCAGGCTGCCGGCGGCGCCGCGCGTAATGCAAACCACTTTTACGCCGTAGAGAGCCAGCAGCTTGCGCGCAGTATCCTGCTCGCTGCTCACTTCAATCTCGAACATACGCATGATCTTTGGCAGCTCTTCATGATTCAGCTTCACGATGGTTGCCAGCTTCATCGACTGGTCGATGGTTTCCTTCGAATAGAAGTTCTGCCTCAGGTTGACGTCGAACACGCGCACCGCTTCAGCCCGCGTTGCCCGGAGAAAGCGAAGAATAGTTGTGCGGCTTGTAGAGGAACGCTGCGCGAGCGAGCCAAAGCAGACGGCGTCGGCCTCGTCGGCAAGTCGGGCCCAGTCTTCGGTCCATTGCAGAAAATCCCAGGCGACGTTCTCCCGAATCTCGAAGCGATGCTGCCCATCGTTCATCTGCCCATTCATCAAGACGTTAACAGTGCCCGTGGGATGCCCTCGATCCTGCTGAACAAAATCGGTGCGCAGCCCGAGCTGACCCAATCTCTGCAGCGCTTCGCTTCCCAGTAAGTCATCTCCCACGCAACTGGCTGGAATTCCCGTGTCGCCCAACAGACTCGTGATGTAAGCGAAGTTAGCCGGCGCTCCTCCAAGTTGCTTTCCCGAAGGGAACAGATCCCACAGCAACTCGCCCAGCCCCACGACTATTTTTTTTCGGCCCATTTTCGAGAGGAATCTTGAGAACACCTTTAACTCTTCAGAGCGACTCTGCCTTTTGCGACTTCGGCACGTGCTAAAATTCGCCCTAATCCTTATATCAGTGAACCCTCGCATTGCAAGTTCCGGCGGTCCGGAAACCGATCAGCCTGAGTGAAATGGAGGTCGTCCGAATGAAGGGCACGATTTTGTCCGTATTTTTAATTTTGGTTTGCATTGCGGCGATGAATGCTTTCGCCCAAAAAAAATCCCCCTCCGCAAGCGCCGCCCAGGATCGCGATTGGTGGAAGCACGCGGTCTTCTACGAGATTTATCCGCGCAGCTTCGCCGACAGCAATGGCGACGGCATCGGAGATTTGAATGGAATCACCTCCAAGCTGGATTATCTGAAAGATCTCGGAGTGGACGCGATCTGGATTACTCCCTGCTTTCCCTCGCCGCAGGTCGATTTCGGCTACGATGTTTCCGATTACCTGAACATCGACCCGATGTATGGCACGCTCGCGGATTTTGATGAACTCACGGGCCAAGCCGAGAAACGAAACATCCGCATCATTCTCGATTTTGTGGTGAATCACACTTCCGATCAGCATCCCTGGTTTCTGGATTCCAAATCTTCGCGCACCTCGGGGCATCGCGACTGGTATATCTGGCGCGATGGAAAAGCTCCTGGACAGCCGCCGAACAATTGGGTTTCAACGTTTGGTGGCTCGGCCTGGAAGTTCGACCCCACGACCGATCAGTACTACTACCATTTTTTCTATCCCCAGCAGCCCGATTTGAATTGGCGCAACCCCGCAGTCAAAAACGCCATGTTCGATGTCACCCGTTTCTGGTACAAGCGGGGAGTTGCCGGCTTTCGTCTGGACGCTGTTGATGCTCTGTTCGAAGATCCCAATCTTCGAAACAATCCCATCCTCAAGCCCGGCAAGAATGCCTTCGGAGATCCCATCGAGCAAAACAAGTACAACACCAAGCTGCCGGAGGTTCACGAAGCTCTTCGCGGATTGCGTACCATTGCGGACCAATACAACGCCGTGCTCATTGGTGAGACCTGGACGGCCGATGTGGCCGAGCTCAACCAGTATTACGGCGAAGGCAACGAACTGCAGTTGCCCATGGATTTTCTTTTCACCATGGTCAACAAGCTTTCTCCGGCAGAATTCCGCAAACAGATCGCCGAGGTTAATTCCGCTTCCGGCTGGCCGACATTCGTAATCAGCAACCACGATATCGCCCGCTCCTACGACCGCTACGGCGACGGCCAGCACAACGACCAGATCGCAAAATTAATGGCCGCTCTTTATCTCACCCTGCGTGGAACTCCGATCATGTACTACGGCGAAGAAATCGGAATGAAGACCACTCCGCCTACCCGGAGAGAAGATGTAAAAGACCCGATCGGGCGCACGGGATGGCCGAAAGAAAAAGGACGCGACGGCGAGCGCACTCCCATGCAATGGAACAGCAACAAAAACGCCGGCTTTACTGCCGGCAAGCCCTGGCTGCCTGTTCCTCCCACTTACAAAACCCACAATGTCGCAGCGGAATCGAAAAATCCAAATTCCATCCTGGAGTTCTACAAGCGCGTGCTGCAACTCCGCCACTCGAATTCGGCTCTGCTGCACGGAAACTACACGCCCATTAATGAAGATGATCCAAGCGTGCTTTCCTACCTCCGGCTCAACAAAAATCAGGGAGTGGTTGTGGTCTTGAACATGTCAGGTACCGCCCAGAATGTCGCGCTGGAGTTAAAGCCCAGCGGCTTCACCTCAGCTAAAAAGCTGGTAGCCACCGGAGCGTCACGCATGAAAGCCGGCAAAGTTTCCCTTCCGCCTTACGGGGTTTTCATCGGCGAACTCGTGAAGTAGCGAGTGTGCAGCCGGCAATCGAAGGATTCGGCAACCTTCCGGTTTTCAAAAGACTGTGGTTTTCGCCTCTCTGTTGTGGTTTGTTCGCGTTTCGTAACAAGATTAACTTTCTGCCGAGCTTTTCCCGATTTAGTGAAAAACTTCTAACAATTGAGGGGGAGGATGGATCCGAAGAGCTGCCCGCGCTGCGGCGGAAGCGGATACATTGCACAGTCCGTGGACATCAGTGGAAAGTCCGAGGGCATTGCCTTTATTCGCGTGAAGTGCCCGGCGTGCGCCGGCAGCGGCCGGAAAGATTCGGTTCCCCCATCGACCACAGGTTGACCGCACGGCCTGTGGTGCTTGCGAAAACGTAACGGCCCGGACGTCACTGCATTGCAGATGGAGTGACTCCGGGCCGTGCGTTCTATGGCGAGGTTGCCGTGGCGAGGTCGACATGGCCAGCGTGAATTGGTCTCAGGCGATGCCGGCAGTTGTGGTTCGCAAGCGCCCCCGAGGCGCGGTCGCGGTTTCCACGCGATTGCGGCCTGCGCCCTTGGCGCGATAGAGAGCTTTGTCGGCGGCCTGGATCACCTCTTGAACTGAGGATTTTTCTAACTTCGCAGTCGCCACTCCCATGCTTGCCGTCACCGAAATTTCTGAAATTCTTGCCGGGCGCGAAAGCTCCCGAATGGCGTCGCCGGCGCGCCCGCGCCCTGCCAGACGCCGGTTGCGGCGATCAGGCCCCCGGGCCTCCTGCCGGCGATCAGGGCCGCGCAGTCGAAGTCGGCTGGCTTCGATCTCGCAGCGTAAATCCTCGAGATGCTCCAGCACATCCTGCGTGGTCTTGCCGGGAAATAGAATCGCAAACTCTTCTCCGCCACATCGGTAGGGTTGTCCCCCTCCCGCCACTCGCGCCAGCTTCGATGCAACCAGACGCAAGACCTGATCTCCAGTGTCGTGACCGTAAGTATCATTGCAGCGCTTGAAATGATCGATATCGACCATTGCGATGGAATACGGCGGCGTCAGCCGCAACAGCGCATCGTTGAATGCCCGCCGGGAGGGCAACGTAGTCAGTTCGTCGTGGTACGCGAGCAGATACGATGTTTCGACAACGGCGCCCGCCAACACAATCGCCGCCGCGGCGAAGTAGGTCGTGGCGACTCGGCCCGCACCTCCGAAATGGAGCGCCAGAAAAACTGCCGCCAGCGCCCACAGCATCCCGCTCTCAGCGGGCTTGCGAAATAATGCATACCGGATCAGAAAAATAATTGCGGCTGCCGAAAAACAGAGCTGTACAGCAATTGGCGAGGACGAGGACGAAGGCGCATGAGCGTGACCTGCCAGCCGTTGCGCGGCGGCCAATGGTTCAGGCCGGCATAGCACCGCCACAATCACCGACTCGATAAACAAAAACACGGCAGCCGGTGCGATCGCCCGAAACCCTATGCCGCGTTCTTCGAAAAAAGAGAGAACCACAAAATCGAGAGGTAACAGAACTCCAACGGCTAACGCGAGAGTTGCATATCCCCCCGGAATATGCTTGGAAGAAAAATACGACGTGGCTTGCTGGGCGAGGAACAAAACCACCAGCGCCAGGAAGATTCGGCTGGAGTGAAAACGTAAAGAGAATAGCAGCCCAGCGATCAGCGCCCCGTAAAAAACAGCAGAGACCAGTCCCATAGCAGGCACGAGCAATCCGGTATGCAGCAGCACCGCAGCCGCAAGCAGGCAAACGCCCGGTATCAGCAGGGACTTCATCAGGCCCTCGGTCCCTCGGCAGAGTTCTCAGTTTCGAATCGAACGCTTCTTTGGATTATCTTTCTCGATTATCTTTCTCGATTATCCCCGGAGCGAGGTTGGCAGGGTAATTGACCGAAAGGGTTCGGCAGAACAACTTTGCCCTGTGACGCGAGTGCCGCTGAGGTCAATGAGCGCTAGCGCTGTTTACATCAATTACCAAAGTTGTTTCCAGCGCTCCGACGCGTAAGGTTAAGCTGCGGCCAGACTTCTGGCGTGCTGCAGATAGCTGGCGATTGACTGTCGCAGTTGCGAATCCACCTCGTCCGCAATCGTCATCACATCTATCAGCAAGGTGCTAAGGTTTACGCGATGTAGATTGTTATGCAGGCCGTGGAAGATGCTCACCTGAAGCAGCCGCGATTCGTCTACGATCATCTCGATGGAGTAGCCTTGCCTGTAGCGCATTGTTCCGTGCTCAGCCGCGGTGGCGGAGATTCTGGCATGCTGGTTTTCCGGCAAATGGGACACACACAGTCGGTCGACCAAGTCTTGCAGCAATCGAGGCAAATGGCCGATTCGCTCACCGTCATCAACTAGACCGCTGCTGAGTATCTCGTCCTCTTTTAGCCGCTTCAACCAATCGCCGATGATAGATGTCGATTCGCGCTTCAGTATTGCCGCAACAGTCTCCCTGGATATCCGCCGTGAACCCTTGTGGGTCGCCATTCTCTTGCTGGTAAGCTCTCCGAGTGCTCTGACATTAAGCGGCTTTACCAGGATTTCATCTGCCTGCTGAACCATGGCAGCCATGGCTTCATGTGTATCGGGGTTGCCGCTGGTGACGACCGTTAACACATTTGGCTGGGCATTTCGCATCGCACTGACCAAGGTGAAGCCGTCCGCAGGCCCAGGCATCCTTTGATCAGTGACCAGGACATCGAACGCGTGTGTGCTGATGCGGGCTAACGCTTCAGCCACGCCTGCGACGGGAGTCACCTTGAACCGTCGAGCTTCTAGAGACCTCTGCATCATTTCCAGTACGGCTGGGTCATCATCCACCAAAAGAACCCGGATCGGCTCCATACATCACCCCACAGTGTGCGCCTCTATCTGATTAAGAGCGTGACACCTTTAGGGGTAATGGTCTGAGCAATTGTGAACACGGTACTATCCAATGGGTTGGCAGGTTTTTCTCGATTCGTTTACAGCATTGGTCCGGAGGGTTTCTGCCTATGCAAGGCGCGGGAACCTACATTGTCATGGAATCAATTAGCCTGGCCGTTTCCCGCGTCTTTGCTTCATAATCTCCGGATGGCTCTCGTGGTTTTTCTCCGAGGCGTCAATGTTGGCGGGCACAGAACATTTCGCCCCAGCCTCCTCGCACGAAAACTGACCGAGTACGACGTAGTGAATGTGGGTGCTGCCGGCACGTTCGTGGTTCGTGAACTGGGGTCGAGTAAGCCTGTATCCCGATCAAAGTTCCGCAACGCGTTGCTCCGCGCCCTGCCATTCGAAGCGCAAGTCGTGTTGTGCAAGGGCCGCGATCTTCTCCGTCTGGAAAGGGAGAATCCCTTCGCAGCCGAGCTGCCAGCCTCGAAGGAGTCAGCTCCGAATGAGCCTTCGGCACGAGATGTCGTCCGTTTCGTGAGCATCCTGCCGAAAGCCGGAAGCGTCCGCGCATCGCTTCCAGTCAGTTTTCCCTCCGACGGCGAATGGTTGGTGAGAGTGCTGGCGTCGCAAGGACAATTCGTCTTCGGCACCTACCGTCGCCACATGAAGACGATCGGCTATCTCGGCCGCATTGACAAGCTTTACGGAGCACCGGCGACCACGCGCAATTGGAACACGATCATGGCGATCATTCGAATCTTGAAAGCTCAGAAGCGCCCTTCATCGGGCAAGTAGCCCGAGGCCTGGAAATCCGTGTGGAGCGGGCGCCCCGCCCGCTGCCTCTGACTCTGCTGCGGGCAAGTCTGTCCCCCGCCGCAAGTCGTCATGATCTGACACGTCGCTGCGCGTCTGTCGGCCTGAGCGCAGTCGAAGGACCTTGGTCGCCAACTCCCATTTCAGCCCCGCGCCCCGTTCCCGGAAACACACACTTTCGTGCGCCAGAGTTTCGGCTGCATTTGAGCGTTTTCTAACTAGAATCGCAATGTAATTAAGGGTCGCTTATGAGGATTCTTCGCATATGAGAATTCTGATCGCTGAAGACGACGCGGCTCTGGCGGGATTTATTCGCCAGGGCCTGCAAGGGGAGCATTACACGGTCGACATGGTCGAGGATGGCGAGCAGGCTCGCGCCATGGGCACCGAGTTCGACTACGACTTGGTGATCCTCGATTTGAACCTGCCCAAGCTCGATGGCGTGAGCGTGCTGCGGCACTTGCGGTTGAAGCGGCCGAGCCTGCCCATGCTGGTGCTCACCCAGAGAAGCCGCGTCGAAGACCGGGTGCAGTGCCTGGATACCGGCGCGGACGATTATCTTCCCAAGCCGTTTTCGTTCAACGAACTCTCGGCGCGAATCCGGGCGCTGTTGCGGCGCAGCCACCTGCCCTCGGGCTCGGTTCTGGTGGTTGAGGATTTGAAGCTCGATCGCGTGGAACATCGCGCCGAGCGCGCCGGCCGCAGGATTGAACTTACTTCGAAAGAATTTTCCCTGCTCGAGTACCTGATGCGCAACGCCGGCCGACAGGTTTCCCGCGCAATGATCATCGAACACGTTTGGAACGTGGCGTTCGATACGACTACTAACGTGGTCGATGTCTACATTAACACGCCAATCCGTTTCTTGCATGACGCCTGGCATGACGCGTGGCGAAGGGCAGCTCCCGCCTGTAGAGGCTGTGATTCCATGCGGCTGCGAAGCCGCTGGCAACGGATGCATCACCGCTCTTCCGGTGTGCTCCTGCACGGCCATCGATACTGTGGCAGTGACTGTTTGCGCCAGGCGCTGGCCGAAATTCTCGGGCAAACTCGCGCTGCTCCGCGGCGCGCCGCAACCACCTCGCATCGCGTGCCGCTCGGCCTGCTACTGCTCTCGCGGCAGCAACTTTCCGCCGAGCAACTCCGCGCCGCACTCGAAATGCAGCGCAATACGGGCCAGAGAAAAATCGGCGAGTGGCTGCAGCAACTCGGCTTCGCCAGCGAGATCGAGGTCACCGCCGCTCTGGCTCGCCAATGGGGATGCCCTCTGCTGCGCGGCGACGCAGCCAACCTGCTCGCCGACCATTGTCCCGCGATTCCTTTGCCCTTGCTTGAGTCGTTCCAGATGATGCCGGTGGAACTAGCTGAGTCAAGCCGCACTCTGCTTGTGGCCTTCAGCGGCGGCGTCGATCATACCGCGCTCTATGCCATTGAGCGCATGCTCGGGTATCACACTCAACCTTGCCTGGTGACGGCCAGCACAATGCGGCAAGGGTTGCTGGCGCTGGCGGGAATTCGCGTGGCGGACGATCTGGTTTTCGATCGGGTCGACGACTCGGAGTGCGCGCACATTATTGGCAGTTACGCGGCGAAGCTGGCCGCCCAGGAAATTCGTCTGGCACGCTGCGTAAAGCACCTCTGGGTCCGTTTCGAACGCGCAGAGGGACGTGCGCTTAATATAGTGATGACAGCGCCGGAGAGGCAGACGCCTCGAAGCGCAAATGATTCAGTCCGTGATCCTGAATGACGTGATCCGCAAGGATGTGCCTAGTGAAAGATGCCGGCGAAAAATCCCCTGATGCGCTGCAAAACACTTCGGTGAGTTGGTGGTGCTTTAGCAGTTGGAGCCGGGGGCAGTGCTTGCGCGCTGAGCGTAACCGTTCTTGACGAATCGGTTGCGGGCAAAGATTCTGCCTCCTTCGCGGGCCCAGGCAACGGAACCGAGTTCCCCCTGCCGCGAAACACCAATGGCGCTTCGATTTGAACGTGAGGTTGATCGGCGGCAATCCGAGGCAAAGGCTGCGTTTCCGGACCGCTCGAAAACGTATGCGAACCTTCATCGTTAGGCGTACCGGAATTGTTTACGCTCGTCTCCGCTCCGTGTGAACTTGCAGATGGACCATTCTGCGCCAAAGTTAAGTTGGGCGAGTTCGAGTCCGGAACGACACGGGTCGGCCCTGCCTCGGCGCGCATTACCGGCACAGGCGCAGGACAACCACATTCCGCGGGAACGTCAGTGCCCACCTTGTCGATGCGGCCATCATGAAAAACGGCCTGCTCGTTGGGCTTAACCTGGTAAACGCGATCTCCAATCAGTTCGGAAACGATCGCCGATGAAGCATTTCCTGGCAGCCCGCGGACGCAGGTATTGCCCTTCGAGTCGCTGCTGATGGCGTAATTAAATTCGCCCGGCCCCGCCAGCAGAATGCGGAAATCCGGAGTCAGAATCGTGTCAGCCGAGGTGGCGAGTTCGTAGTGGGTTTCCATCGCACCGGTGCTCAGGCCAATCATCAGGTCCTTGGTGCTTTTCGAAGGGGTCACGGAGAGCGTAGTTCCAGGACAAACGCGAACTTCGCCTCCTCGCGCAAGCTGCAGCACTGCAGTTTGGCTGCCGGCAGTGATCGATGAGCCCGCCGCAAAACGGCGGTCGGCCATCAAAACGTCTCCCACGCCGCTCGTAACCGGCACAACCGCAGCCGCTGCCGTAGGCTTCAACGCAGCCGCTTGCGGACGCTGAGCCGCCGCTCTTCGGCTGGCTACATACGGATCCTCCGGAGGTTTCAATCGCACGATTACACTGCCGCCTTCAGCTTCCCATGCATAGCCATAAGGGACCAGAAGGCTCACCACGATCCGCAGGAACTGGGCTTGTTCTTGGTTTTTTGAAATATGCGCGGAAATATTTGTGGAAGTATTTTCTGAAGCACGTTCCGCAGGATGTTCCTCGGTGCGAATCGTGAGAATGTTTTCCTGCAGCACATTAATGCGGTTATGCTGCATCCCCGAGCGTGCGTTGGGGAGATCAATGATCAGCCGCGGCGGCGCGTCCTTCGATTCAATCGTGGGCACAACAGGGCGAGTGGAGACAATCTGGATTGCCGCACCTCCGTGGTCGTGCAGAATCCGGATGTCGGTGACCACGGCCATCGCCGGGCCCGAGAGTGCCTGGGACTTACCTTGATTTTGCGAAACCGCGAGTGGGCCCAGTAGGATCGCGGACAAAACCGCGCCAACTATTTGAACCGCCGGACGAACCGCCGAACCCGGCGCCGAACGCAGCAAAGAGATCCTCTGGAGGTGAAAGCCTATGCAAGGAACTTATCATTTCTGGGGGATGGAAAGAAGTCCTGCAGCCATGTCCAGGATGGCGCGGCTCAGCGAACTGTGATTTAGCTTCCGGGAAGGAACTCGTACTCTTCAATTACTGCGGCAGCGGCTACTCTGCCCTCCTGCTCGCCGGTTTCGGTTCGAACGATCTTGCCTTTGCATTGCACGCGGATATTTTCGGTAAGCGTAATTTCAGGTGGAAGAGTAAGCGTGAAAGCAATCGGTGAACCTTGCTGAATAGGCGAGTCTAAATAGAGGCAAATGCCGCGCGCGCTGACATCCCTTACTTGCGCGTTTTCAGTGTGATTGTTTCCATTGCGACTGACTGCGACTGGGATTCGAAGTGCGAAGCGCCGTGCAGCTCTTTTCTCCTGCTGGGCCCCTGCCGTCATGAGTTACTCCAACGAACAAAGTGGCGTTAAATTCTTCCTAAGAATGGATGCTTCGCGCTGTTGGGTCAATACCACGCATGTGCGGTGGAATAGCACATTCAGGCGAAGAATCGATGCTTCGCCAATCAAGTCTGCGTCGCGTTGCGTGTAAGCTATTGCAAGGGTTCCAGTGTGGTCTTCATTCTCGACAACTACGATTCTTTTACCTACAACCTGGTCCAGTATTTTGGAGAACTCGGCGCCAAGGTTGAGGTTCGCCGCAACGACCAGATCTCGATCGCCGAGCTTGAAGATCTCTGGCCGGAGCACATCGTAATTTCTCCCGGCCCGTGCACGCCGCAAGATGCAGGCATCAGCATCGAGCTGATCCGGCATTTCGCCGGCAAAGTTCCAATTCTCGGGGTTTGCCTGGGACATCAAGCCATCGGCGCCGCTTTCGGCGGCAACGTAATTCGCGCGCCGCACCTGATGCATGGCAAAACCAGCGTAGTCACACACGATAACAAAACCATCTTTCACGACCTGCCAACGCCGATGACGGCAACGCGGTACCACTCGCTAATCGTGGAAGAAAAGAATCTGCCCGATGAACTCGAAATCAGCGCCTGGACCACCGAAAAAGACGGCAGTCGTACCATCATGGGCTTGCGCCACAAAAAGTTCGCCGTCGAGGGAGTGCAGTTTCATCCCGAGAGCGTGCTGACGGATGCCGGGAAAAAGCTGGTGGAGAATTTCATCCAGGTGCGCAGTGGCCAGTGATCAGTGGCTAGTACTCCCGAAGACAT
The DNA here is from genome assembly GCA_963784095.1 of uncultured Acidobacteriaceae bacterium. Classification (GTDB taxonomy): domain Bacteria; phylum Acidobacteriota; class Terriglobia; order Terriglobales; family Acidobacteriaceae; genus Sulfotelmatobacter. The sequence goes on along the minus strand of CAWAQC010000005.1, from coordinate 835,721 downwards.
CCCCTCCAAGATCGACCGTCGCATCCCTTTTCGAGAAATCCACAGCAGGGAAGTGAGACTGATCACACTCGCCCGTCAATCTCCTGTCGCAGACTTGGCGACCGAGTTGTGTCCCAATCGCTGTGCGATCCTATCGCGATTTAGTCGTATGGAGAAAATCCATGGGATTGGTCGTTGAGGTCTACCAGTGCACGCAGACGTTTCCAAAATGCGAAATGGATTAGTTTCCCAGTTGCGCCGCGCGGCGGTATCGGTTCCGAGCAACATAGCCGAGGGTCAGGCGAGGCTCTCCACCGGGGAATTCAGGCACTTCCTCGGTCAGGGTCGCGGCTCCCTGGTGGGAATAGAGACACAAATACTCATTGCCCAACAGCTTGCCCATCTGGAACCAGACAGGGCCAGCAGATTGCTAGCGCACGCGTCCGAGGTGGGCAAGCTCCTCAATGGCCTGCTAACATCGCTCGCCAGGGGTCACAAGCCGGAAGCCGTCCGTCGTTGACTCGTGGCAACTAATCACTGGCCACTGATCACTCTGCTCCGCTTCTTGCCCTTTCCACCGCCCTTAATAGCGCCTGGGCCTTGTTCATCGACTCCTCAAACTCGCGCGCCGGATCGGAATCCGCCACAATTCCCGCTCCCGCCTGCAAATACGCATGCTTTCCTTGCATCAGCATCGTCCGAATTCCAATGCACGAATCCAGATTCCCTGCGAAATCGGCATAAAGAACCGATCCTCCGTAGATTCCGCGCCGAGTCGGTTCCAGTTCTTCAATGATTTGCATGGCGCGAACCTTGGGCGCGCCGCTTAGCGTGCCGGCAGGGAAACACGCGGCAAAAGCATCGAGGGCGCTGAGATTGTTTCGCAACCTGCCCTCCAGCGCTGAGACCAGATGCATCACATGCGAATACCGTTCGACATACATGAGGTCTTTGACTTTCACTGAACCATACTCGCTGACGCGCCCCAGATCGTTGCGTCCGAGATCGACCAGCATGACGTGCTCGGCGCGCTCTTTTTCGTCGTGGCGCATCGCGTCCTCCAGACGCAGATCGTCGGCTTCATCGCGCCCGCGAGGATGCGTCCCCGCGATCGGGCGATATTCCAGCTTGCGCCCGGTAACGCGCACCAGCATCTCAGGAGACGACCCAAGAATCTGCCTTTCACCCATGCGCAAGAAATAAAGATAGGGCGAAGGATTGATCTGCCTTAGAGCGCGATAAAGATCGAATGCCTCGATGCCAGGAGTGAACTCAAGCCGCTGCGACAGCACCACCTGAAAAATATCGCCCGCGGCAATGTACTCCTTGCAACGCTCCACGCTGCGCATGAATTTTGCCCGCGAAGTTCCGGCGTGAATCTTGAGCTTTCCTGGTTTTGCTTTCGCCGACTTACGCCACATCGCCGGGCGCAATCCCGTAGCCAGCTTTCGTTCCAGCGCCGCAATATCATCTACCGCCCGCTGATAAGCGCTTCTCGCGCTCTCGCGCGTAACGCCAGAGTCTCTGACATCGACCGCGGCTACAATGTGAATCTGATGTCGCAAATGATCGAACGCTAGCAGCCGGTCGAAGAACATCAGCTCGCAATCGGGGAGGTTAAGGTCATCCTTGGCATGCTGCCCGATTTTTTCCAATTGCCGTATCGCATCGTAGGCAAAATATCCCACCGCTCCTGCAACAAAAGGAGGCAGTCCAGGAATCGCCGCCGGGCGGTGCTCGCTGAGCAGTTGCTTCACAAAGGCGAAAACATCGCCTTCATAGCGCTCGCGCCGGCGTCCGCGCTCGATCTCGATCACCGAACCGCCGGCTCGCAGCCGCATGTAAGGTCGCACGCCAAGAAAGGTGTAGCGGCCAATCTGCTCGCCGCGCTCGACCGACTCCAGCAAAAATGCATGCGGCTCATTTGTTGCAATCGCGAGAAATGCCGAAACTGGAGTAAGCAGGTCGGCGCTCACCGACTTCACCACTGGCACCAGCGTCGCCGAAGCGGCCAGCCGCGAGAATTCTTTGAAATCAGGATAGAGCATGTGAAGGATAGGCTCTAAGTTCGGCAAGAACCTCGCGGTTCATTATAGGGGAGTCATTCAGGGATGACTTCGGAGTAGTCCCGAACCAGCGCGGCAATTGACGAATATGCCCCTTCGTCCGAAGATAGCACTGGTAAATACCGTATAACTGGGCCTGGCGTGGTCTCGAACTATGCGAATCAAGTTCTGGGGAGTGCGCGGTTCAACGCCGACCCCACAACCCGAAAACATGCGCTACGGAGGCAATACCTCCTGCGTGGAAGTCCGTCTCGGCGAGCGCATCTATATCTTTGACTGCGGCACCGGATTCCGCGTGCTCGGCCAGCAACTGCAAAGCGAATTCGGCGATAAACCCTTTTCGGCTCACGTTTTCGTCTCGCACTTTCACTGGGACCATATCCAAGGCATGCCGTTTTTCCGGCCACTGTATGCGAATCCGGAAAATCGTTTTCTCTTTCAGTGCTCTGCCCGCACCCGCAGCCTGAAACAAGTCCTAGCCGATCAGATGGCCGCGCCCTATTTTCCGGTGCGACTCGACCAGATGCAGGCGCGCCGCGACTTCCACGACATCGACAGCGGTTGCATCAATCTCGAAGACGGCGTCAAATTGCAGACCGCGTGGCTGAACCATCCGCAAGGATGCATGGGCTTCCGCCTTGAAACCAAGGACGGAATTCTGGTCTACGCCACCGACAATGAACCTGGCGATGCCGAGTTCGACAAAGCCGTACGCAAACTCGCCGAAGGCGCCGACGTGCTCATTTACGACGCGCAATATCTCCCTGAAGAATATGCAGCGCGCCGCCGCGGCTGGGGACACAGCCACTGGCGCGAGGCCGTGAATGTAGTGATGGAGAGTGGCGCGAAGGAGCTCGTGTTATTTCACCACGACCCCGAGCACACGGACTCGATCATCGACAAAGTTGTGCACGAGGCTCGGAATTACTATCCCAAAGTGCGCGCGGCTTCCGAAGGATTGGAAATCAAAATCTAACCTGTGGCAGTGGGCGCAGAAGTCACCGCGCAAGCGTTAGATCAGGCAATCTCCATTGATTTTTTCTAAGGGTAAGATAGGAATTAGAACACAGCGTCCAACGTCATCTTGCTTCGGTGCCATTCCCGCTCATATACTCTGAACGTTTGGCCAGTTTCCGCGAACGAACAGGGCCGACGGCGAAATCCTAAGTTTTCAATTATTAGGCCGCAATTATCTGGAGACGATTTCCATGACCACGCTGACCACCGCCCCGCAAGTCGACAAAGAAAGCAACCCATGGGAGTCACAGCGGGCGCGTTTCGATCTCGCTGCCCAGAAGCTCAATCTTGATGAGGGCTTGTGGCGGGTGCTGCGCTATCCCAATCGTGAACTCACGGTCTACATTCCGGTCCAAATGGATGATGGTCGACTGGAGGTATTTACCGGCTTTCGCGTGCAGCATTCGATCGCGCGCGGGCCGGCCAAAGGAGGCATCCGTTACGCGCCCGACGTCACTCTCGACGAAGTGCGCGCGCTCGCCAGCTGGATGACCTGGAAGTGCGCCGTGGTCAACATCCCGTTCGGCGGCGCCAAGGGCGGCGTGATCTGCGATCCGCACAAAATGTCGATGGGCGAAATCGAACGCATGACCCGCCGCTACACCTCTGAACTCATCGAATTCATCGGCCCCGAAAAAGATGTTCCCGCTCCCGACGTCAACACCAACGAACAGATCATGGCCTGGATGATGGACACCTATTCCATGCACATGCGCCAGACGGTGACCGCGTGCGTCACCGGCAAGCCGATCAACATCGGCGGCTCTCGTGGACGGCGAGAGGCGACCGGTCGCGGTGTGATGGCGGTGTGCGATGAGGCGATTAAAAAGCTGGGCCTGTCTCGCGAGAGCACACGCGTGATCGTGCAGGGTTTCGGCAACGTAGGTTCCAATGCCGCCCACCTCATGCATCAAGCCGGATACAAGATTATCGGCATAGCGGAAGTCGGGGGCGGCCTCTACAACAAAGGCGGAATCGACCTGGCCCAACTCGTCGATTATCGTCAGAAAAACGGAACCGTGCACGGCTTCCCCGGGGCCGAATCTTACGATCCCGCGGAGTTGCTGATCGCAGACTGTGAAATCCTCATACCCGCCGCGACCGAAAACGTGATTACCTCCCGCAATGTCGATCGCGTGAAGTGCCGTATTCTCGCCGAGGGCGCCAATGGCCCGACCACCGCAGCCGCGGATGATGTTCTCGCTGATAAGGGCGTTTTCGTGATTCCTGACATCCTGGCCAACGCCGGCGGCGTAACTACTTCGTACTTCGAGTGGGTGCAGGATCGCCAGGGTTACTTCTGGAAAGAGAGTGTAGTCAATGAGCAGTTGCAGGAGATCATGGTCTCGTCTTTCAACGATGTGGTCCGCTACGCTGAAACGCATCATGTGAACAATCGCATCGCAGCTTACATGCTGGCGATTGATCGCGTAGCGTACACAATCCGCCAGCGTGGAATCTACGCGTAGACCGGCGTTGGCCGCAGGGCAAGGAGGATTTGTGAGTTCACTCTCCAAGAAACTGGTTGCGCGGATACTGCTTCCGCTGCTCGCATCTCTGACGATCTCGGTAATGATCTCAGCGGCACTGGCCACCCACTCTTACGCAGCCCCTGCGCCGCAAGCTTCAGCGGCCGACAAACTCGATATCAACAGCGCAACCGCCGATCAACTGAAAGGACTGCCGGGCATCGTTGATGCCTACGCTCAGAAGATCATCGCCGGCCGTCCCTATCGCACCAAGCTCGATCTGGTGCACAAGAAAATCATTTCACAGTCGACCTACGACAAGATCAAAGATCAGATCATCGCCCACCATCCGAAAACCAATTCTATGACGCCGCAGCCGAAATAGTGGGATCGCTCAATCGGCGCAGAATGGATGTACGACTGCGTTCTTCGCCTGATTGCGTTCGCCAAGCCCCTGGAGCATAATTAATTCATCTCCGGCTTTTCCGAGGATGGCTGTAGCTGCGCGTGAACCTGCCCAATTCCATCACGCTGATTCGTATCTGCAGCATCCCTCTGCTCATTTGGGTGCTCTCGTCGAATTATTTCAGCAGCGCGCATGGCGCGAAAGAGCTGATTGCCTCGGGAATATTTATTGCCGCCGCGATGACCGACGGCATCGATGGATATCTCGCCCGCAAGCGCAACCAGATCACCACCATGGGCATCCTGCTTGATCCCATGGCCGATAAGCTTCTGATCGCCGCGGCGTTCGTCACTCTGGTGCAATTCAATCCCAGCCTGGTTCCCGCGTGGATCGCCGTGCTTGTCATCGGACGCGAGTTTCTGGTGAGCGGCCTGCGCTCTATCGCCGCCTCAGGCGGATTCACGATCGAAGCCAGCAATCTGGGCAAGTTCAAGATGGTGGTGCAGATCGTTTGCGTGGTTGCGGTGATTCTCGATCATCGCTGGAAAGAGTGGCCGGTTTACGGAAGTGTCATTTTCCCCGTGCACTGGATCGCCTACGCTGCGATCTGGTTCGTAGTGTGCGTCTCGCTGGTTTCGGCAGCCGACTACTTCATCGCCTTCTGGTCGAAGATTGACAAGCGCGTAACCAAGCGCCGCCGCCGTGCTTTCGTTCTCAGCCGCCGCCGCAAACCGCAAGCGGCCCCGCGCGCGGCAGATGCCGGTGCCGCCCCCTCTGCATGATTCGCCAAGGCTCATCCCCTCCAGGCATACAATTGTTATAGGCACTTTTTTCGCGAGGAATCGCGGCGGCTGGCGAAGCGATATGCCTGAAGACGGCAAACTGTTGAACCGCGCGCACGGCGCGGAATTATCCAGGCAACAATTTTCCCAGCAGGAATATTCTCCGGAAGAGCGAGCTTTGCTGTTGCGCCTGGCTCATAACTCGATCCTCTCGGCTTTGGAGCGCCGCGCAATCACTCTCGACCCACCTACGCCCCATCTGGCGGACGCGCGCGGGGTTTTCACTTCCCTGTATCTCCACGGACACTTGCGGGGATGCGTCGGCTATATTGTTCCCATTTACGCGCTATATCGCGCCGTAGCGGAAACCGCTTGCGCTGCCGCTTTCAACGACAACCGCTTCCCTGCGGTAATCCACGAGGAAGCTCTCGATCTGGCAATTCAGCTGAGCATTCTTTCGCCCCCGCGGCCAATCGGCCCGGAGGAAATCGAGGTCGGCTGCCACGGTCTTCTTATTAGCGCCCATGGGAGACGTGGCCTGCTGCTGCCCCAGGTTCCCCTGGAGTACGGCTGGGATCGCAGAACTTTTCTTGAACAAACCTGCCGCAAAGCGGGATTGCCCATCGATGCCTGGCAGACAGGCGCTACCATTGAAGCCTTCACTGCAGAAGTTTTCGGAGATAAAGTCAGCGGCTAGTGATCTGTGGTCAGTGAGCAGTGGCCAGTAGCGAGGCCAAAGCAAAGTCCGCATCTTCTGCGCGGGTAGGTGCAAATGAGGGTCCCAAAAACGATCGGCACAAAAAACCGGCTAAAACGATCGAGCACAAAAAACCAGGGACGGTTCACCCCGCCCCCGGTTCCAGAATTTCCGCAGTGGCTACTGATCCTAGCCCTCTAGCCCCTGCTCGTCTGTCTAGTTCTGTGCCTGTTCGTCCATCTCCACACCATCGCCGGTATGCACGTCTTCCAGGGCGAACACGATCATTCCGGTGGCAGTCGTGGGCGTGGTGCCAATCACGACGATTTCGCCGACCGCGCGGCGTGGCAGATCGCGAACGTGAATCACCGGGCCATTGCCCTTTTCCCATAATCCCGGATCGAACGACGGCTGTTTCTTCTGCGTATCTTCGCTGACCGAAGCCTTAAATGACAGCGAGTCGACCGGATCGTGTAAGTCGGCGTCATAATTCCGCACTGCTCGGAAATAATCCCCTACTTTTACTCCCTGATTCGAGCCCACATTGAAATAAACTTTCTGCCCCGTTCCCAGCTCCGAATCGAAATCTTTTGCCATCACAATCCGGCCGGAAACTTTGCTGCGAGTGGGCAGGAACCGGTCAAATCGAGCCGGAGGCCGAGACGTTACCATCTGCCTCTCGGTATATGGGACCGCCGTATCCCCAGGATTGATCGGATCGCAGGAAAACTCAACCTGCGCGATCGCGGACTTGCTCCGCGTGTCAATGACCCGCACCAGGCCCACATCGGCATACGCTTGTCCGGTAGATTTCATCAGCTTGGCCTGTCCGGGAAACATCTCATATTCGTTCACGTCACGCAGTTCGCGGATGATCTGGTAGCGCGCCCCAGCGGTGTAGCCGCTACCCCGCAGATAGACGATGTCTCCATTGACGAATTTCGTGGTCTGTGGAGTCTCCAACCCTCCTGCCACAAAATGGGCGTCCGGCATGGAATGTTGGCTGATGAAGCCGGCGCAGTAAACATCCGCTTGGGTCGGCATCTGCACCCGCTCAATCGGAAAGCTGGCGCTTGTAACTACGGTTCCCTCGGGGCCGGTAAAATTTCCGGGCGCTGCAGTGGGGGTCGATTGCGCCCACGCCGCCGTCGCTGCCAACAATACTAAAGCTCCTATTTTCTGCATGTTACCTCCGCGAAGATGAAAAGCCAAAGACCGGCACGTACCCAGACGCCGCCTATTTCAACGTACTTTCGGAAGGTAACAACGGGGTAAGGGAGGGTCAAGGTTACGAGGGTGTCACGGCCTTGGAAACAGTTTTTTCCACATTTTGCGAATCGCAGTTGCAATCTGTCATTCGTCCCCTGTAAGATTCGCTGCCGGAACCCTCTCATTAAGCTATTGATTTAAGATGATTTCTGCCCCCAACAATCATCCGTTGCGTTTTCCCCTGCGCCTGCCGCGCGTCTGCGTCGCAGTGATCGCGTCCGATCCCGCGGAAATGGTCGAAAAGGCGTCGACCTTAAGTCGTGATAACCCTTTTCTGGAGTTCAGGTTAGACTACATTTCAAAGCCCGGTCTGGCGCTTCCCAAGATCAAGCAATTCCTGGAAGGTCATGCGGGAACCGTGGTGATTGCCACCTGCCGCCGTGCTTCCAGCGGAGGCAAATTCCGCGGTTCCATCGCGTCGCAGCTGGATATCCTTTCAAGGGCGTCCTCCATGGGCTGCCAACTGGTCGACGTTGAACTCCAGACGGCCCAGAAGTGCAAGCCAGCGCAACTGCAGAAGCTCCGTTCCCGTTCCGCTCTTATTCTTTCCTTCCACGATTTCCGCGGCACCAAAAAGCTCGATGAAACCTTCGAGAAGATGCGGGCCATCCCGGCCGACTTTTACAAGGTAGTCAGCACGGCGACCACGCTAAGCGACAACCTCACCATGATTCAGTTTCTCGGCCGCCAAGCGGACAACCACCCCCTGGTTGGCGTCTGCATGGGAGAGCAAGGCATCATCAGCCGCGTTCTTGGAGTCCGCGCCGGCAGCGTCTTCACTTTTGCCTCCGCCATGGCCGGAGAAGAAACCGCGCCCGGCCAAATCAGCGCCCAGGAACTGCGCAGCGTTTACCGCATCGAGCAAGTCGATATCGCCACCCGGGTCTATGGAGTTGCCGGAGATCCCGTCGGCCACTCGCTCTCGCCCGCGATTATGAACGCGGCCTTTCGCCGCGAGAACGTTAATGCTGTCTATCTGGCCCTGCACGCCAAAACTCTCAAAGATTTGCTGAACTGCGTGCGCGAGATTCCCATCCACGGCCTAAGCGTTACCATGCCGTATAAGGAAGCGATTCTTCCTTATCTCGACAACACCGATTCGCACACTACGAAGATCGGCGCCTGCAACACGGTCGTCCGTGCGCAGGATGGCAAACTCTACGGCTTCAACACTGATACTTCGGGCGTGGTTCGTCCGCTCGAGCGCCGCCTGAGCACGTTACAGGATGCAAAAATCCTAGTCCTCGGCGCCGGAGGCGCAGCCCGCGCCGCCGTCTTCGGCCTTAAAGAACGCGGAGCGGAAGTCTATATTCTGAACCGTCACATCGCCGCCGGTAAAAAACTCGCGCACCGTGCCCGCGCCCGCTCGATCAAGCGCGCCGACCTCAAGAAACTTGCCTTCGATGTGATCATCAATGCCACGCCGGTGGGTTTGGGCCACAGCCGCGAAACTCCGCTGCAGGAAAACGAAATCAATGCCCGCTACGTCTTCGACATGATCTATGACCCGGTGGAAACCCCGCTGCTGAAGCTGGCAAAAGAGCGCGGTGCGCAAATCATTCCGGGCATAGAAATGTTCGTGCATCAGGCTGCCCGCCAGTTCGAAATCTGGACCGGCAAGCCCGCCCCGCAAGACGACATGCTGCAGGTGGTAACGTTGGCTCTGCACGAACGCGCCAAAGCCGCGGCCAACGCGAAAAAGAAATAGCCTTGCGAAACGGGTGGAGGGACCGTGCTGTTTCGCGACATCTTAATCCGCGTGAAATGTCCGGCAATCCAAGTGAGCCTAGGGCTTGATCTCAAACACAGTTCCCTGCCCGTTGTTTAATGCACCGCCGGCAACCCCTCCTCCTATGGTCTCTCCATATAAATTTCCCGAAGCATCGAAGATCAAGGCTCCGGCCGGGAACCTTCCATCACTCTCGGATTTGCCGAAGATATGGGGCAGACTTTCGGTCCATCCACCACCGGAAGCAGGAGTGAGCTTAAACAGTGCGCCGAAATCGTAGCGCGCCGCATTGCCAGCTACGCCATAAAGATCCCCGAGCTGACCCTGCATTAGCGGCCCCTCCGGATAGCTCCCGTCCAGCTTGCCTCCAGAAAATTCGTGAACGACTGTCTCCTTCCACCCGCCGTCCGACGGAGACACCTCGAAAACAGTTCCGCATCCTTTTCCGCCAGCATAGTTACACTCGAATTTCGAAAGTCCGCCATAGAGGGTCGTGCCATAGAGATTTCCGGAATGGTCGAGAATCAGACTCGCCGAGGGCTCCGCTCCATCGTCGCCAGGTGTTCCCGCGAACGAATGCAGCAGAGTCTCTTTCCAGCCCTCGGCTCCAGTGTGGGAAAGTTCGAAGACGGTTCCACAACCAACAGGTTCCGAATTGTGAAGGCAGTGGCCCGCGCCACCGTACTCAGTTGTGCCAAATAGATTCCCGGCCGAGTCAAGTGCCAACCCCGCCATCGGGTTCGCTCCATCGAGCGGATAGCCAGCGAAGCTGTAAATAGTCGCGGCCTTCCAAACCCCTTCGGCAGTCCGCCTTAACTCAAAAACCGAGCCGGGTCCATAAATGCCGCCACGATTGGTGACGCCATACATGTTGCCCCGCGAATCAAAAACCACGCCTCCGACGGGCTCGGTGGCCACCTCGTGGAAGCTGAACACATCGGTCTCTTGCCATCCTCCACCCGCTTTGGGACTAATTTCGAAAACTGACCCGGCCTGATAGGCGCCGCCCAGTTCGGTCGTGCCGTAGAAATTTCCCTGGCCGTCCGGGGTCAAAGGCGACGGGCCTGCAGTGTAGTAATCATCAGACCCTGGACCAAAGCTATAAATCTCCGTTTCCTTCCATCCCTGGTCTGCCGGACTCATCTCAAATACCGACCCCGCGTTATTACTCCCTCCGTATTGGGTGGTCCCGTACAAATTCCCAGCCCCATCGGCAGCTAAACCTCCCGAGGGCCATTGACCGTCAGTAAAAGGAAAAACATGAGGATTGAATTTCCAAGATCCGTCCGCCGCAGACCCCGGAGTAAGTTCGAAAATCGCACCCTGCACGTAATAAAACCCCTGCGGCGCCCCGGCAACGCCATAAACGTTTCCTGCCGCCGTCACAGCTACCGCCTCCGGGTAATAAACCGATGGCTGCTGTTGATAGCTAAACGCCCATAAAGTGGTTTCTTCCCACTTCCCGCCGGATGCGAGAGTCAACTCGAAAACCGATCCGCATTGGCCGCAGGTGCCGGCACCGCTGGTCAGGGATGATCCATAAAGGTTTCCGTTGTCATCGAATCCCCCCAGGCTAGGTGAGCTGGGGGAATCGACGTTGTCTCCGCGAAATTTAAAGATCACCGTCTCTGTCCATTGCCCACCCGAGCCTTTGGACAACTCGTAGACCACTCCACAGCCGACGCGCGAATTGCAAGTCGCCTCCCCTCCATTGAGCGTCGTTCCGAACAGACTTCTTTCGCTAATCAGGAGCGGGCCCGTCGGTATGCTGCCGGATGCTCCTCCGGTGAATGTGTGCAGAGTCTGTTCGGTCCAGTTTGGCGAAGAAGACGGTGTCAACTCAAATACCAGTCCATAAATCGCCGATGCGCTGCCGGATAACGTTCCATAAACGTTGCCAGCGTCGTCGAATGCCAGGGCGTTGATTGTGTAGTTATTCGTCGGGCCCTCAGAAAAAGTGTAGAGGGTCGTCTCGGTCCAAGTCCCACCTGCAGGCGTCAGCTCGAACACAGATACGAAACCGCCATTCGAGGAGTACGACACCGAGCCATAAAGATTGCCTGCGTTATACACAAGCAGCGTCGTGTTCGCATACCCCAAACTTGATGGAAAGCGGTAGATGACACTTTTGACCCACTGTCCGCTTGAATTGCGGGCGAGCTTGAAGACGGCAGCGCATTCGTAGTTTGTGCAAGCCCCGCCATAGTCGGACATGCCGTAAATATTGCCTTCGGGATCTAGCGCAATCGCCAGCGGCTCACTTCCGTCCGCCCCTCCCGCGAAGCTGTGCAGCACCGATTCCGTCCCCCGACCAATCGTGCTCGGAGAAAATTCGTAAACAGTTCCCAGGTTATAATCCCCACCCTCCTTGGTCGTACCGTAGATATTCCCCGCTGAATCCGCAACAAGTGCGTAAGGCCAAGCTCCTTGCCGCTGCGACGAAAAGTCATGCAAAATCTGCTCCGTCCCTGCAGCAGCCTGCATTGAGCACAAAACCATCAGCGCAACACAGAATCCGGGGACGCACGTCCAAGTGGAAAAGAGAAGTGGCGCACGCATGTGTGGAACTCCTGGCAGCCAATATGGAATAGGGCCCGCGCGAATCGGGGAGAGAAACCTCGCGCGGCGGGATTATACCACTGCCAGAATCCCAGTTCTGTTTCGAGATACCGGCTTGGGATTGCCTCACGGCCGGGTGACGACTTCGTTCGGTGAGGAAGGCAACACGAACTTCACTCCGTGCTGGGCGTTGGCTTGCAACGTTTCAGCGACGTTCAGCGCCGAGAGATCGATCTTCTTGTTCCAATATCCGTCGGTATAGTAGTCGCCCTGGGCGTACAGGATGCCATTCATGATGGTGTAGCTGCGGACCTGTTGGCGATCGCCGTTCTTGAAGATGAGAACAACCGGAGCCAGGTTGTTCGCTTCGCTGGCGCTGTTCGCGGAGGAGTTCTCCGATGACACGGCTGCAGATGAATTGGCGGGCATGTTGAGGGGAGCTTCGCCATCGACTGCCGCGCTGCTCACCTGAACGTAGCGGCCATTCTGCAATTCGATGATCAGCGGCTGACTTGCTGCAAAAGTTTGCGAACTCATTTGAGGTCTAAAAGAATCTGAACCGTAGTCACGGGAAAGCGGCGGCAAATACGGCGGCAATGGAGCCGCCACGGGATATCCAGTGGAATAGATGTCACCGGAATCATAGGCATCGTCGAAGGACGGAAACGGCAAAGAGAGGTAATCGTAAGGAGCACCGTAACCGTACCGACCGAATCTGGAGCGGCCATAGCCCAGGCGACCGACGACAGACGTGCCCTTGCCGACATGCTGCCCACCGGCGTGAACCGGAGCACCAGCGTGTCCACCGGCTCCGCCGCCTCTCTGCGCCGCCGCCCACGGGCCGATCGCCGCCAGCATTGCGAAAATCGCAAAACGCCTCATCTTAGTGACCGCCATTGCTTCCGCTCAAGCGGGCAGCCCAGCCGCTGAATGTAGCCCCGCCGACGAGAACTGTAGCCCCACAAATCGGCGGTCTGGCAGCAAAGACTATCAACATAGACGGCGCAATCTCGAGTTTGGGGAAGCGATGCACAACCAGACAGCTCACCCGGATAGGATACTCCAGAACCGACTTCACGGCGCACCTCCGAATCGAGGGTTTTCTGCCTTCTTAGATCGTCAGGCGGGCATGGGTGTACTAGAAAAATTGCATAGAATTGTCAACCGATCGCTAGCTGGGTAGCGTCTGAAATCTATTCACCACTAAGGCCACGAGGGAACACGAAGGTTATGGTTTACCGCTTTCTTCGCGAGCCTTAGTGGCTTTGTCGCTAAATTAGGACGCTACCGTTAAGCTGATGGGACACGAAAGAGGGCTATAAGATTCCAGAGCACGTAAGCGCCAAGCAGTCCTCCAATGCAGGCGGCGACTAGCGGGCGATAGGAAGTTTCGAGCAGGTCGGCGACGACTCCGGAAACAAAGATCAGGAAAAAGGGAATCGAAGCCAGCAGAAATCCTGCGCCGGCAAGATGAGGATGAGCCATCCCCATGCCCAAGAATAGAAATGCGATCAAGCCGGGAGCGGTATTGCCGAAATAACGGGTGCGCGGCCAGAGAATATATGTCGCAATCGCGACCGGCAGCAGCAGCGCAAGGGCAGGACAGCCTCGCAGGATTTGCGACGCCACCTCACTATAAACGCCGGCGATCGTGAAACCGCGCCAGGTCGCTCCGCAGAATGACGCATGTCGTATCCCCTGGAAGAATGCATGAGCATGGAAGAAATATGTGGCATACAACAGTAGGGCCGCGGCACAACATGCCGCTGACCAGATAATGAACACCGCGCCCCGCCGTATTGGCGCGACATACAGCATCAGTGCCAAAGCGACCGGCGCCACGATGATCATGGAAAACTCTGAGCCAATAGCGATAGCCAGCGCAACGCCTAGTAAGACAATGCGACGCCAATTCCACAAAATTACTTCGCGCGGGGCGTAGAGTGTGTGCGCCACCGCGATCGCAGTAAAGATGGCGCCGAAAGATCCCCAGGCTGCGAAAATATCTGGGTCGGCATGCCAGAGCGCACTGGCCTGGATCATCGCTGGCGAGAAGCAGTAGAGGGTGAGGGCGAGAAATCCTCCAGCATTGCCGCACAGACGGCGCGCGACGTACCACAAAGATGCTCCCAGCAGAACTCCGCAGGTGAGGAATGGGATGTGCACCAGCCAGCGCCAGTAAGGAGAGAATCCTGCGTCGAGGAACCTCTGCGGCAGAGCCAGCAATGGGGCCGCAGTCACGAGTGGCAGCAGGGGAGAGTGCTCAGTGTCGAACCCGTTTGCATCCCGCGAAACATCCGGAGGAAGCGTCCCGGGAGGGTCGGGATAAGGCGCGCCGGCAATGGCTCCACCCTGAATCTGCCGCCAGCCTGCTGCAAGCCGCACTTGGTCGGAGTCGCTGGGCGCGTCCGAGGTGCGGAGATCGGAACGAAGCAGCCACGTTGCCTGGGCCAGAAAGACCAGAAGCAAGGCTGCGGCCAGAAATTGCGGACGGCCAAACCGTTCGCGGGTGAAAAATCGGCTCATAAAAGGGGAGCCAAGTGTTTTACCATGAGCGGGCCTGCTTGAGGAAACTGGCGCGATGGAGAATGGAACGCAAATTCCGCGGGAAGAAAATCCTGTGACTGAAGATCTCGCTGGGGCACAGCCGCCGGGTGAGTCGCCGAATCTCGCGGCTGCCATACAGCCATCTTACGCGCGTACGGTATTTCTTGGCCCGGATGGCCTGCGGTCAGGATGGGGCTTCGCTTTTTACGTGTTCATGTTCTACGTGCTGCAGTTCATGATTACGCGTTGGGTGGGCTCGCTCGATCTCGGACGCAATGGGCTATGGGCGATGATGCTGGATGAGTTTGGCGTCTTCGTCGCTGCGGTGCTGCCAGCGCTCGTTCTGGCGCGAGTTGAAGGACGGCCGTGGGCAGTTTACGGTTTGCCGCTGCGCAAAGCTTTTGGCAAGCTTTTTTGGGCGGGCGCACTTTGGGGTTTCGCGAGCGTAACGCTGCTGCTTACAGCCATGTATGATTTGCGGCTTTTTAACTTTGGACATCTGGCAATTCACGGCGCACGCATTGCGAAATTCGCGTTGTTCTGGGGACTGTTTTTTCTGTTCGTGGGATTTTTCGAAGAGTTCCTGTTGCGCGGCTACTCGCAGTTCACGCTGACTCGGGCATTTGGCTTCTGGCCATCTGCCGTTTTTCTCTCCTGCATTTTCGGACTGATCCACTCGCAAAATGCCGGTGAGGAGTGGCCAGGGTTGCTGGCAGCCGCGGCAATTGGATTATTTTTCTGTTTGACTCTGCGGCGCACCGGAACGTTATGGTTCGCCATCGGCTTTCACGCCGCCTGGGATTGGGGAGAGACTTTCTTGTATTCAGTTCCCGACAGCGGCACGCTGTTCCCTGGACATTTGCTGAAGTCGGCATTTCATGGGCCGCGCTGGCTTACCGGCGGCATAGTTGGACCTGAAGGCAGCGTGCTTTGCTTCATCGTCATCGGGATTGTTTGGTTGGTGTTTGCGAAAGCTTATCCGGAAGTTAGGTATGCGGCGGAGAATCGTGGCTAGGGTAACTCATAACTTCCGACCACAAAGGGCACAGGAGAACACAGGGGGACTTGTGATTAGAGCAGGAATTCTTTTCTTGATTATTTTGCTTTCGGGGATGGGATCAGCGTTTGCGCAGAGCGAGACGCGACCGCGCGCTCGCGATATCGGAATCGTGGTCGGCGTCTTGCCGCCGGGGCCGCTGAACGCGATCACCGATGTTGCTGGCGTTGAAGTCGGCCAAACTACCATCATTCGAGGCGACAATATTCGCACCGGCATCACGGCCATCCTGCCAACCGGCGGAAATCTTTATCACGAGCGCGTGCCCGCTGGGGTTTTCCTCGGCAACGCTTACGGAAAACTGACCGGCTCGACACAGGTGAATGAAATGGGCGAGATCGAGACGCCGATTCTGCTCACTGGCACGGACTCGGTATTTAGAGCGGCTGACGCCCTTGTCACCTACATGTTCAACTTGAAAGGAAATGAAAAAGTCCTGTCGGTCAATCCGGTGGTCGGCGAGACCAACGACGGCTGGCTGAGCGATATCCGTTCGCGGCCGATCACGTCCGAAGATGTTTTTGCGGCCATCAATAATGCGTCTCGCGGCGCGGTCGAAGAAGGCGTTGTAGGAGCCGGAACCGGCACGATTGCTTTTTCGTGGAAAGGCGGCATTGGCACCTCGTCGCGGCGACTTCCGGATGCCCTTGGAGGCTACACAGTGGGGGTGTTGGTACAGACGAATTTCGGTGGGAATCTCATCATTGCGGGAGTGCCGATTGGCAAAGAACTTGGGAAGACGTATCCGAGTATCGCCTCACTCGAAGGCAATATTCGGCCGAAATTGCCGACGCCCGACGGCTCCTGCATGATGGTGGTCGCCACTGATGCTCCCATTGATTATCGGAACCTGAAACGGCTGGCCGCACGGGCCATGATGGGTTTGGCACGAACTGGATCGAGCGAAAGCAACGGCAGTGGAGATTATGTAATTGCGTTCTCCAGCTCGCCTGATGTGCGAATTGATCCTAAGGCCACGCTATATCGGCCAAAAGAATTGTTGAGCAATGAAAGCATGTCTCCGCTGTTCGAAGCGGTGATTGAGGCCACGGAAGAGGCCATTTATAACTCGATGTTCCGGGCCCACGATGAGACGGGAAATGGGCACACCATCAAGGCTCTGCCGCTTCAAGAAACCATTGAGCTGCTGAAGAAGTACGACGCCATTGTGGCGAAGTAGTCTCCTGGCAATCTGCCTCTACAACGTTAACCATTGAGTTGTTCCCGGTTTGAACTGCGTACAGTCGGCGCTGCGGATTTCATTCTTCAAGCGGTCTCCTTTGGCTATAGTCTTGGAGTCACCCATGATTCCGGACGGTGATCTACTTTCGCTGCTCAAGCGCTATTGGGGCTACAGCGCGTTTCGTCCGCTGCAAGAGCGGATTGTGCGCAGCCTGCTCGCCGGGCGCGATGCTTGCGTGGTGATGCCGACGGGCGGAGGTAAGTCGCTGTGTTATCAGTTGCCCGCAGCCGCCTCGACTGGAACGGCGGTAGTGATTTCTCCGCTGATCGCGCTAATGCAGGACCAGGCGGCGCAACTGGCGCAGATGGGGATTCCGGCGGCGGTGCTGAACAGCACGCTGAGCGATGCAGAGCAGTCCGATGTGATCAGGCGGGCGCGCGAAGGCGCTTACCGGCTTCTCTACATATCGCCGGAGCGAGTGGCGCGCGGCGATACGATGAGCTGGCTCGAGCGGGTGCCAGTGACGTTTTTTGCGATTGATGAGGCCCATTGCATCTCCGAATGGGGACACGAGTTTCGTCCGGAATACCGGCAACTGGCGCGGCTGCGCGGAAAATTTCCGGATCGTCCTATTGCCGCTTTTACGGCCAGCGCCACGCGGCATGTGCGGCATGACATCCTGACCCAACTGCAACTGCGCAATCCGGATAAATACATTGCCAGCTTTCATCGCGCGAACCTTCGCTATTTGGTACGCGAATGCCAGGGACTGGAACAGATGAAATTGTTGTTGCAGGCGATGCGCAGTTATTCCGGCAGCAATGTGATTGTGTATTCGCCCACTATCAGCCGCGTCGAAGAGACGGTTGATTTTCTCGAGGACCGCGACATTGCCGCCGTTGGATACCACGGCAAGATGAGCGCGGAAGAGCGGCGGCGCAATCAGGAACGCTGGATGTCAGATGAGGTGCGCGTGCTGGTGGGCACGATCGCCTTCGGGCTGGGAATTAACAAGGCGGCGGTGCGGGCGGTGATTCATTTGTCGTTGCCGAAATCGATTGAACAGTATTACCAGGAAGCGGGGCGCGCGGGACGGGATGGAGCGGCGGCGGATTGCGTTCTGCTATGGCAAAAGAAAGATGCCGGACTGCTGGGTTTTTTCGCGAATCAGATTGTCGATGCGGCGGAGCGAGAACGGGCGTGGGAGCGGTATCGGGTTATTCGGGAGTTTGTGGAATCGAAACGCTGCCGTCACCGTCAGGTCTGCTTGCATTTTGGGGAAACGCCCAAGTGGGAATCGTGCGATGCCTGCGATGTATGCGGAAGCGTGGCCGAATGGATGGCAGAAAGGCCTGTGGCGGCGCGCAAAGCGGGTACTAAAGCTTCGCCGAAGCAGACAATTGCGTCTCCGGCTTTGAATAATGAATCGGAAGAGTTGCGCGATTATCTGCGGGAGTGGCGGCGCGCGATTGCGAAGGAAAAAGGCGTAGCGGCGTTTGTGGTGCTGCATGATTCTACGCTGGAGGAAATTTGCCGGCGTCCGCCGAAGTTGTTTGCCGAGCTGCGGCAAATCCAGGGAATCGGCGAGCGCAAAGCCGAGGTTTACGGGCAGTCGATTCTGGATGCGGTAGCGAGATTCCGGCAAGGCGAACGGGCGCAAAATCAGGAACGCAAATCGAAGCCCGCCGATGAGACTCTGCGTCTGTTGCGCGAAGGGTGCACTTTGGAGGAGATCGCGCAGCTCAGAGGGCGGCAGGTTTCAACCGTGATTAACTCGGTGGCGGGCCTGCTTGAGACGGGCCAGGTTGAGTTTCAGAGCGCGTGGGTGAGCGCTGAGAAGCAATCGGTGATCGAAGCGGCGTGCTCGAAAGTTGGACTGGAGTTCCTTAAGCCCGTGAAAGACGTGTTGCCGCCCGAGATCAGCTATGACGAGATTCGGCTGGTGGTGGGAAAGCTTCGACGCCGGGAAATCCTGAATAAAGCTGATGTCCCGGCATGAGGCGGCTTTGCGAAAGTGAAAGAGGTCGGCGAAATGCCCTCTCGCAGATCGACGCGCGCGCAGAATCGCCTTCAGATCTTCAGCAATTCTTTCGCCGCTTCCTGCCCGGAGCGGACGCAATCTGGTACGCCGATTCCGCGATAGCCGTTCCCCGCGAGCGCAAGGCCGGGCAGTTGCTGGCGCAAGCGTTCGATACGATCGAGCCTTTCCATGTGACCCACGCCGTACTGTGCCATCACGGCCTTCCATTTGTAGACGCAGGCGAAAAACGGCTCAGCACGCAGGCCAAGAATTTGCTGCAGTTCGTTACGCACGGTGGCGATGATGGCATCGTCGGAAAGCTGCCAAGTTTTTTCAGCATTCGATCCGGCGAAGAAGCAGCGCAGCAAAGCGTGGCCTTCCGGGGCGCGGTGCGGAAATTTGTTGTGAACAAAAGTCGCGGCCAGCAATTGCTTGCCTTCGCTGCGCGGCACGAGAAATCCGAAGCCGGGCGGCAGAGATTGCCGAACCTGCCGATCGTAGCCGAGACCCACGGTGATCGAAGAGCTATAGCCGACTTGCGCAAGTTCGGCTGCGAGTTCCGGGCTGCAGTTGGAGACGAGCTTGGCCGCGGCGTTCGCGGGCAAAGCGACAATCACAGCCTGATACCGATCAGATTTAGTTTCTCCCGAAACAATCCATGCTCCCGCTTCGAGCCGAATTGACTGTACATCCCCGTTGGTTATTAACGAGGCTTGGTTGAGCCGGGGAACAAGCGTCTCGACAAGTTGCTGCATGCCATTTTTCAAAGAAGTGAAAAGTTGGGGCGCACTTTTCTTTGCTCTGTCCATCTTTGCCAGTCCTAGCATTTTTTGTCGAGCAGCCAGCACGGCGCGGCCTAGGCTGCCGTGATTGCGCTCCATCTCGGCGAAGCGGGGAAGAACGGCGCGCACGCTGAGGTTCGCGGCATCGCCTCCGTAGACGCCGGAAAGTAGCGGGTCGGCGAGGCGGTCCACCATTTGAGGGCCGTAATGGCGTTCAACCAGAGCAGCCACGCTTTCATCGCCATTCGCCGCATGCGGCGGATGGAAAAACTCTCTTGCCATGCGCAACTTCGTGCCCCAGGAAAAAAGCGGAGAGAATCCTGTCGGCAAAATTTTTGTAGGGACCATGAACATCAGCCCATCGGGCATGGGAATGAGCCGGCCACGAACCAGAATGTAAGTTTTGCGATCGGCGTCATTCGAGCCAATGAGCTGATCGCCGAGCCCCAGCGTGCGGCAGAGATCGGCGGCCCAGGGCTTTTCGCTGATGAACGAATCCGGCCCGGCTTCAACCACGAAGCCCTGAATTCGCTCGGTCCGTAGCACGCCGCCAAGGTGCGGCGATGACTCATAAAGCGTGTATTCGACGGCTCCTGCGCGTCGATGTTCTTCCAGCGCAAAAGCCGCGGCAAGTCCTGAGATTCCCCCGCCGACGATGGCAACACGAATCATGGAACGCGGCTTCCAGCCTTCGAATTCCGGCCCTCTGCAGCGGAATTCGATGGAGAATATTCTTGCACCAGCCGCGCCAGATTCTTCACGTTTTCGACCGGTGTCTCGGGCAGAATGCCGTGACCAAGATTGAAGATGTGCCCGGCGCGACCGGCAGCAAGATGCAAAATGTGTTCTGCGCGGGACTTCAATTCTTTCCAATCGGCGAAGAGCAAAACCGGATCAAGATTGCCCTGCACTGCGCACCGATGTTCCAGCGCGCTCCAGCCTTGATCCAGCGGAATGCGCCAGTCCAGCCCGATCACGTCCGCTCCGGTTTCGTTCATGGCAGGCAGCAGCGTGGCGCTATCCGTGCCGAAATAAATGATGGGCGCACCACTTTTTTGCAGACGCTTCACCATCTTTGTAACGTGTGGCAAAACGTACCTGCGGTAGTCTTCTACGCTCAGGCAGCCGACCCAGCTGTCAAAAATTTGAATCACGTCGGCACCAGCACGCACCTGGGCCGAGGAATATTCCGCGGTTACCTCCACCAACTTGCGCATCAACTCATCCCACGCCGCAGGTGAGTTGTACATCATTTGTTTCGTGTGCAGATAGTGGCGCGAACCACTGCCTTCAATCATGTAGCTGGCAAGAGTAAAAGGCGCGCCGCAAAAACCGATCACTGGCAATTTCCCCTCGAAATGCTTCGCCACAAGATTCACGGCGTCGGAGACATAACCCAGCTCTGCGGCACGATCGGTGCGGAGACGGGCCACATCTTCGGCGGTGCGAACCGGCATGCCGATCACCGGCCCTTCGCCGGGGGCGAAGTGAAATGCCAGTCCCATGACTTCGAGGGGAAGTAGAAGATCGGCAAAAATAATGGCGGCGTCGACCTCAAGAAACTCAGCCGCGGTAATCGTTACTTCGGCGGCAAGCTCCGGTTTTTTGCATATTTCCAGCAGCGAGTGCTGCTTGCGAACCGCGCGATACTCTTTCATATATCGCCCCGCCTGGCGCATGAACCAGACCGGAGTGCGCTCGACAGGCTGCGATTTGCAGGCTCGAACGAAGAGGGAATTGGGCGCTGACATGAACCGATTACTGTAGCATTTTTGATTTGTGAGTGCAGTGAGCGGCATCACGCGGCCTGCGGCCCGGCAGCCACAATGCGCAATCGGGGTTTGTGCGAAACTGATAGGAGGCGGCGAGCTAAGGCTCGGCCGAAATTACAGGAATAAGGCGAGATCGCATGGATCGAATGGAAATCGCGAAAACGAAAGTCGAACTGGTTGTTTCAGACGGTACTCGTATGAGCGCCTATGTAGCGCGACCGCAAGGAACGGCCACGCATCCCGGAATGCTTTTGTTTCAGGAAGCATTTGGAGTGAACCATCACATTCGCAGTGTCGCTGACCGCTTTGCTGCCGAGGGCTACGTGGTGATTGCGCCGGAGCTGTTTCATCGAACAGCGCCGTCGGAGTTCGAGGGCAGCTACACAGATTTTTCAGCCGTCATGCCGCATATGCAGGCGGTGACCCCGGAGAATATCGAGAAGGATGTGCGCTCCGCTTATGAGTGGCTGCATTCGAATGCACAAGTGCAATCGGATAACATTGCTTGCATCGGATTCTGCATGGGCGGCCGCGTTTCTTTTATCGCTAACAGCGTCCTGCCATTGCGCGCGGCAGTTTCGTTTTATGGAGGCGGAATCGCTCCGGCGTT
This sequence comes from uncultured Acidobacteriaceae bacterium, assembly GCA_963784095.1. Lineage (GTDB taxonomy): Bacteria > Acidobacteriota > Terriglobia > Terriglobales > Acidobacteriaceae > Sulfotelmatobacter. The sequence continues at coordinate 813,777 of CAWAQC010000005.1, read as the reverse complement.
GCTGGATCGCGCTTCGAAGCTTCATGCGCCGATGTTGCTGGTTTGGGGCGGACAAGATAAGCACATCCCGCCGGAACAGCGCGAGGCTGTGACCGAAGCGTTGACTGCGGCGCAGAAAATCTATGTAAACACCGAGTTCTCGCGCGCGGACCACGGATTTTTCTGCGATGAACGCGCCTCATACGAGCCGCATTCCGCACGCCAGGCTTGGGCCCTCACGTTGGAGTTTCTCCGTTCGTGAACTGGCATGGAGTCCAGTTGGCGTCGGCGATGACCCTCTTAATGGTGGGCGTTGGCTGGCAGAGTTCGCGCATTGATCGATCGGCAAGTTCCCGCCCTGAAGATGCAAAGCCTCAATCGGCTACCTCACCGACCTTCTATAAGGACATACTGCCGATTCTGCAGAGCCGCTGCCAAAGCTGCCACCGTCCCGGCGAGACTGCGCCCATGCCGCTCCTCACCTACGAGCAGACCCGGCCCTGGGCGAAGAAAATCGCTGCGGCCGTCGAAATGAAAATGATGCCGCCATGGTTCGCCGATCCGCGATACGGGCATTTTGCGAACGACCCCTCGCTAACGGGCGAACAGATCGCAGCCATTGTGAACTGGGCAAATGCCGGAACTCCCGCAGGCAACGTGGACGATGGACCGCCGCCGCGCCGATGGACTGACGCGTGGGATATTCCGCAGCCGGATGTAATGTTAAAGATGCCGGAGCCTGTGGTCATTCCAGCGCATGGCACAGTTGAATACACATACGAAATCGTTCCCACGCATTTTGCCGAGAACAAATGGGTGCAAATGGTCGAGGTGCGGCCTTCGAGCCCTACGCACGTGCACCACGCGGTTGTCTACATTCGCCCGCCGGACTCAGCCTGGCTGCGGCATGCGCCGGTGGGTGTACCGTTCACCGCATCCATGTTGCGAGATCCCGCGGAGCGTCGACAGGCCCACGAGACGACCAGCGATCTGCTCCTGGTTTACGCGCCGGGAAGCGCTGCCGATCGCTTCCCGGACGGCATGGCCAAGTTCGTCCCGGCGGGATCGGACCTGGTTTTTCAAATGCACTATACGAGCAACGGAGAGGCGGCAAGCGACCAAACCAGCCTAGGGCTGATATTCGCGAAGACGCCGCCAAAGCAGCGGGTGATTACTCTGCAATTGAACGATCACGCGATCATTATCCCTCCCGGCGCGGACAATTTTCGCGTGGAGGTTCAGGGCGCCTTGCCGCACGGTGCAACCTTGTTGAGCTTGTTCCCGCATATGCACCTGCGCGGGAAACGTTTTGAGTACGACATTGTGCATGACGATGGCGCTGTCGAACCATTGCTGCGCGTAAATTATCACTTTCACTGGCAGTTGACTTATAAGCTCGCGGAGCCACGCGAACTGAAAGCCGGCACCAGGCTGCGCGCGATTGCTTGGTATGATAATTCCCGGAATAATCCTCATAATCCTGATGCCGACAAAACCGTCGTCTGGGGCGACCAGACATCGGATGAAATGATGGTGGGCTTCTTTGATGTAGCGGTGCCTGCAGCCATGGACAAATGGCAATTCTTTGCTCGGCACGGCGCAGACGCTCAGCACGCCGGCGCGCACCCGGAACCATGACCGATTTCGACCTTGCATCGAGCACCACAATATCTCTAGTTGCCGAGTACGCGGGTATTTGTAAGACTGTCTCGGGTCCACTTGCTTGACCACGACACCGGCTTTGATTGCTGTAGAGAAGCAAAACACGCGCGGATACGCATTCTCCTATGCCGCGCTGGCCATTGTGTTTCTGGCTGTCTACGTGGGGTCGATGTTCACGCCGCCCTTGTTGGATGACGCTGACAGCACCCACGCGGAAGCCGTGCGAGAGATGCTGGTCTCCGGCAACTACGTCACGCTGCATATTAACGGCGTACGCTACCTGGAGAAACCGCCGCTGCCTTATTGGCTGGTGGCTTTCAGCTACAAGATTTTTGGCGTGAACGAATTCGCCACGCGCCTGCCCATGGTGCTCTCGGTGTTGCTGTTGGGAGTGCTCGCATTTTGTTGGGGGCGCCGCGCATTCGGCGAACGCACGGGAATCTATGCGGCTTTATTCGTTTATACGTGCGCCGGCACTTACCTGTTTACGCGCGTTCTGATCCCGGATGTGCTGTTAAGCCTGCTGATCGCCGCGAGTGCGTATTTCTTTCTTACTGCTCTCGAACCCCAAGCGCGGGCCTGGCGATGGTATGCGGGTTACGCAGCCATGGCTCTGGGCGTGCTCACCAAAGGATTGATCGCGCTGGTTTTTCCCGGCGGCGCGGCATTTTTCTTTTTACTGATTACCGGAGAGTGGCGGCGCTGGAGGGAATTTCATCTTCTTTCCGGAGCGGCTTTACTCCTGGCAATTGCCGGCCCCTGGCACATCCTCGCTGCTCTGCAAAATCCCGGCACTCCCGGACACCACGGCTTTCTTTGGTTTTATTTCGTCAACGAACATTTTCTGCGATTTCTAGGCAAGCGCTATCCGAAGGACTATAACAAGCTCCCAGCATCGCTTTATTGGACGCTGCATTTGGTGTGGTTTTTTCCCTGGAGTTTTTACTTTCCGGCGGTGCTGCAAACTGCGGTAAGACAATGGCGCCAGCGGCAAATCGGCCAGGGTGCGGTGCTGTCGAAAGCGGCGGATTTCGCTTCGCGCACCCGGCTTCTGTGCTGGATATTGGCGGGGGTGGTTTTGGTTTTTTTTGCGATCTCCACAAACCAGGAGTACTACACATTTCCGGCATATTTGCCGATTCTGCTACTGCTCGCAGATGGGATCGCGCAGTGTGAGCAAAGCGAATCGGTCGGAAAATCGCGTGCAGGCTGGTTAGTCGCTTCATCGGGAGTGATTGCAGCAATTGGAATCGCGGCCAGCGTGCTGCTGTGCATCGGACTATGGCAGTCGCGAAATCTTCCATTCCAGCCGGATATCGGGAGAGCGCTGACCGAACAGCATCTCGAGAAATACACCTTCTCGATGACGCACGCCCTTGATTTAAGTTATGCCTCATTTGCAGCCTTGCGGTTGCCCGCGATTTTGGCGGCAACGGTGTTATTGCTCTTTCCACTGCTGTCGTTCGTTCTGCGCTGGAATGGTCGCGACTATTCGTCAACGTGGGCATTAGGAGCAGGATTTGCCATATTTCTAGTCGCGGCCCATATTGCGCTTGTGAGATTTGGTCCGTATCTCTCGTCAAAACAACTGGCGCAGGAGATTGCGAGCCGGGCCGCTCCAGAAGACAAAGTAATGATCTATGGCGATCAGGCCTTCGGATCGTCTTTGCTCTTTTATTTGAAACGGCCGATTGACCTGGTGCAAGGCCGCACGACCTCGATGTGGTTCGGTTCGACCTTCGCGGATGCCCCTAAGATATATTTGAGCGATGCGGATTTGCTGAGCGACTGGGCTGGTCGTGGCCGCGTCTTTCTTTTTGTCCCTCCGTACGAGAAAAAGCGAGTCGACGGGCTCCTTCCCAGGAAGTTCGTGGTCGCGGAGCTTTCGGGAAAGTATGTGTATAGTAATGAGCCGTAAGAGACCAGATAAACTTCAGCCGCTTACCATGATGCGATATTCGATGAAAACAAGTCTAGCAACTGCAGCAATAGTCATATTCGTCATCGGAACAGTCATAATCGGCAGCGCCAAAGGTCAGTCTGCCGCTTCATCACAAACGGCTGCTGCCCCAAAAACCGCAGCGCAGCAGTTCAAGAATATTCAGGTGCTCAAAGATGTTCCCGCCGATCAGTTGATCCCCACAATGCAATTCATCTCCGCCTCTTTGGGAGTCGACTGCGAGTTTTGCCATGTGCAAGATGCCTTCGATAAAGACGACAAGAAGCCGAAGGTAACCGCACGCAAGATGATGGAGATGATGTTCGCGATCAACAAAGATAACTTTGAGAATCATCGCGAAGTAACCTGCTACTCGTGTCACCGCGGCAGCACCGATCCGGTGGCAACGCCTCCGGTTATGTCGGCAGAAACGGAAATGGCTGCGCATGTGCATGGCAACGCTGGGGGAAATCGAGGCGAGACTGCGGAGACGCACATTGTCGGTAGACCGACAGCGGATGATTTATTCGAAAAGTATTTGCACGCCGCTGGGGGCAGCGCCGCGATTGATAAAGTTATGACCCGCGTGATGAAAGGAACGATCAGTTTCGGAGACCGCAGTATTCCAATCGATATCTACTCGAAGGCCCCGGACCAGCGAGTCTCGTTCGTTCACACGCCCGATGGAGACAGCGTGACGGCCTTCAACGGCCATGAGGGCTGGCTGGCCGCGCCGAAGCGGCCGGTTCGTGAAATGCACGGTCCAGATGGCGATGGCGCGGCGATGGATGCGGATCTGCACTTCGCCGCACACCTCAAACAAATGTGCTACAAAACCGAATTGCGAGGCGTGGAAAAGATAGCCGATCACGATGCCTACTTCGTAAATTGTGAGCGCGCGGAAAAAACGCCCTTGCAGTTGTATTTTGACCAGAACTCCGGCCTGCTGGTGCGATTGGTGCGTTACGGGGAAACAGCTCTTGGCCAATTACCCACGCAGATCGACTATGCCGATTACCGCGAAGTCAAGGGAGTAGAAGTCCCTTATCGCTGGACGTTGGCGCGTCCGGGTGGGCGTTTCACGATTCAGTTAAGCGAACTCAAGCAGAATGTGCCGGTCGACGACGCCTGGTTCGCGAGGCCACCCGCGCCGTCTCCGCAGCCGAAGGCTGGATCCAAATAGGCGACTCACGGGCGTCGATTTGCATAACAAATCCTGATAGCAGCGATAAATAGTTTCGATTTCCGTCAGTTCTTGTGAAAATGTAGAGTGAGTCGCGGGTTGTACTGTGTCCGGCGACTTCGATTCGCGGGGCTGCTCACTCTAGACCGGAAACGGTTGACTACCGGATTGGCCTCGAATCGATTCTCACGAGTTAGAGAAAAAATGAAATGACCAAGGTCGAAGCGGTGATACAAAACTCCAAACTGGATGCAGTCAAGACTGCCCTGCACGAGATTGGCGTGGAGGGAATGACGGTGCTCGAAGTGCGCGGCCACGGGCGGCAGAAGGGTCATACCGAAGTTTATCGGGGCCGCGAGTATAGCGTCGATCTGATTCCCAAGACCAAGCTCGAGCTGGTTATGCCGGACGCCATGGTTGAAAAAGCCGTGCAGGCCATATTGGCATCGGCGCGCACCGGGAAAATTGGCGACGGTAAAATTTTCCTGACGCGAATTGATGAAGCAATCCGCATCCGCAATGAAGAGCGTGGCGAAGCGGCGCTGTAGATAGTCACTGCGGTGACTTTGGGCGAATTTTCGATATTCGCGAGTTTTGGGTGGCGTCGTAAATCTATTCACCACTAATGTCACGAAGGAACACAAAGGTTATGGTTTACCTCTTTCTTTGCGAGCTTTAGCGGCGTTGCGACTTAATCAGGACACAACCAGTTGTGAATGCAGCGTGTCATCAGCCCTCTCCAATTCCGTCTCATAGAAAATCCGACGATCGGATTTTTACGAGAAGAAAAGTTCCGCAGCCGTGGTTGAGCGAGCCATTGAACGATCTTCATGACCCCAGCCTCTTCACTGATCGGTGAATTGCGGACCTCTCTCGCTGAGGGCTCCGCGAGGATCGAGCGAGAGTTCGCCGAACGTGGAAATGGCACCGCCGCAGTCGCACAGCGGACCGGCCTGATTGAAGAAATTCTTAAACGCCTCTGGCAGGAATTAATGTCAGAGGACGCGAGCGGACCGCAGGATTTTGCCTTGGTCGCGACCGGAGGTTTCGGACGCGGCTGGCTGTTTCCTCATTCCGATATCGACCTGCTTTTTCTCTATGCGGACCGTAGTGGAGAAGAAACTCACAGAGAAACGATTCGGAGATTTTCGCAGGAGCTTTGGGACCTCAAGCTCAAATTGAGCCCGGCGTCGCGCTATTTGGCCGAGTGCGACCGTTTTGATGCCAACAACACCGAATTCACCATTTCTCTTTTGGATTGCCGCTTTCTCGCCGGCGATCAGAATCTGTTCACGCGACTGCATGGCAAAGTGATTCCCAAGCTGGTTGCACGCGAATCCAAGCCATTGCTGCAAGGCTTGGCCGAAGTTACGCGAGAGCGCCACGCGAAGTTTGGCCAGACCGTCTTCCATCTGGAGCCGAATTTAAAAGAAACTCCCGGCGGACTGCGCGATTACAACGTGGCCTGCTGGCTCGCGCTCATTTCAGCCATGGGCAAGTTGGGCGACTGGCCCGATGGCCATTTAATGCGTGCGCCGATTCGCAAGCAACTGGCGGCGGCGCTCGAGTTTTTAATGGCGGCAAGATGCTTTCTTCACTTCCGCCACGGACGCGATGACAACTCGCTCACCTGGGAGGCGCAGGACGAAGCGGCCGTGCGAAAAATCGGCGTTCAGGAAGCGGAAGATCTTACCGCTGCCGATTGGATGCGGATCTACTTCGGGCACGCCCGCGCGGTGCGGCGCACCATGACGCAACTGCTCGAGGAGATCCCGGAGTCGTGGTCGTCGTTGCGACGGCAATTTCAGGGATGGAAATCGCGTCCCGCGAGTCCGGATTTTTCCGTCGTCGATGGGCTGATTTTTCTGCAGCAATCGTCATCCCTTCAAGATCACGAAACGCTGCTTCGGCTGTTTCATTTCATGGCGGAACACGGCTTGAAATTGAGTGCGACCACAGAGCACCGGATTGAGCAGGCGCTGCCCGCGCTTGCCGTGGCCCCTCCGCGGGGTGGAGAGTTGTGGCTGTACCTCCAGGAAACGCTTCTACAACCCTATGCCGCCGAGGCATTGCGAGCCATGCATTCGCTGCGTCTACTCACGTTGCTGCTGCCGGAGTTGGCCCCTATCGATTCGTTGGTGGTCCGCGATTTTTATCATCGCTTCACGGTCGATGAACATTCAATCGTGGCCATTGAGAGTCTGCATCGCCTGAATCAATCGCAATCGGAATGGGACAAGCGCTTCGCCGAATTGCTGACAGAACTGGAGGATGCCGAGTTGCTTTACCTCGCGTTGCTGTTGCATGACACCGGCAAAGGTGTGCCCGGCAGCAACCACGTAAAGGCCAGCGTGGAGATCGCGGCGCGATGCCTCGATCGCCTGGACGTGGATTCGCAGGAGCGCGCCATGGTTCTTTTCTTGATCGGTAGCCATCTGGAAATGTCGGCCCAGTTGAGGCGGGATATTTTCAATCCCGAGACGGTCGCTTCGTTCGCCGAAAAGATGGGCACGCCGGAGCGTTTGAAAATGCTCTGTCTGATGACCTACGCCGATATCAAGGCGGTAAATCCAGAAGCGCTCACGCCCTGGAAAGCCGAAAACGTATGGCAGCTTTACATCGCGGCCGCGAACTACCTTAATCGTAGCGCCGACCATCGGGTGCACGGCGATACGGGCAACGAAAAACTTGCCCGCTTGCGCAGCCTTGCTCCCGTAACCGGTGCGAAGTTCAAGGATTTCGTGGAAGGATTTCCGCAAAGATACTTGCTGGTGCACTCCGCCGAAGAGGTGATGCGGCACATGGCCATGGCTGATGAGTTCGGCCATGACCCGGTACAGGTCGATTTGAAACGTGGACGCCACTGGTATGAGCTGACACTGGTCACGAAAGATCGGCCATATTTGTTCGCCACTTTGACCGGAGTGCTGGCCGCGTGGGGAATGAACATCGTAAAAGCGAATGCTTTCTCAAACCAGGCAGGGACCGTGGTCGACACGTTATATTTCACAGACCGTTACCGGACTTTGGAATTGAATCTCTCCGAGTGGGAAAGGTTCAAGCAGAGCATCGCCGCCGTTCTCTCCGGGTCGGCCGATCTCGAGAAAATGCTGCGTGACCGCCAGCGTGGCGAGAAGAACGCCAACATCAAAGTTGCCGTGGAAACGCGCATTGATTTTGACGACGAATCTTCCTCCAGCACTACGCTTCTTCAAGTGATTGCGCAAGACCGGCCGCGCTTGCTGCACAAAATCAGTTCCTGCCTTGCAAGGCAGCAATGCAATATCGAAATCGCCTTGATCGACACCGAAGGGCAGATGGCGATTGACGTTTTTTATTTGACTTCGCACGGTCAAAAGCTTGACGCGGCGCGCAAGAAAGAAATTGCCAAAGCTTTGCAGCAAGAGCTGAAAGCATAAAACTGCGGCGGGAAGCTTTCAGGTGCTGTCTAAATCTATTCACCACGAAGGCCACTAAGGAACACAACGGTCATTTTCTTCGCGAGATCTAGTGGCTTTGTGGTTGAATTAGGACACCACCCGATTTCGTCGGTAATGGCCTTCCGCTGCGCACGGTGGTATGATCCTGCAAAAATGAATAAAGTTAAGCTGCTTTTCGCTTCATTCGCGTTGGTCTGCTTCCCGTTAAAGCCCGTCTGCTTCGCGCAGAGCCAGTCGCAGACTCCCGACCAACGTGTCATCGTCTTGCACGCGGCTGGCTGGTTGGACGTGAAAAATGGCCGGGTGATCAGACCCGCCGAAATTCTCGTGCAGGGTGAACACATTACAGCGGTGGGTGCATCGGTAAATCACCCCTCAGGTGCAGAGATCGTCGATCTCGGCGATCGCATCCTGATGCCCGGACTGATCGATGCGCACGTACATCTGTTTCTTCATCCGGGCACCGCGGAAGATTTGCAGACTGTGGAGGAATCCGTACCGCAGCGCACCATCATGGCCGTGCTCAATGCGCGCGACGATCTGATGGCGGGCTTTACCGCCGAACGCGATATGGGCACCGAGGGCGCCGGCTCAGCCGATACTGCGGTCCGCAACGCGATTAATCAGGGACTGGTTCCGGGACCACGGCTGCGCATCTGCGGCAATGCCATCAACCTTCTCGGCGGGCACGAAGACGCCATTGGCTTTAACCCCGCACAGCACGTTTTGCCCAACGCCGATTACGCGAACAATGTCGACGAATTGATCGCCGTTATGCGCGAGCAATACAAGGAGGGCTCAGACTTCACTAAGATTTACGAGACTGGCCACGACAGCGTTCGCAACGGGGTATTCTCCACTCCTTATCAATATACCGAAGATCAATTGAATGCCGCCGTCGGTGAGGCGGCGCGCGTCGGCAGGCGCGTGGCTGTGCATGCCACCGGCGAACCCGGCACTTTGTTTGCGGCGCAGGCGGGAGTCGCCTCCATTGACCACGCCAACCAGCTCAGCGATGAAACCATGCGTCTCATGCGCGAGAAGCAGATTTTTGCCGTGCCCACTTTTACGGTTTTCGACTATTTCGCCGATCATGCCTCTTCGCCCGCACAGGCCGCGCGAGAGCACGAGATGCTGGATTTGAAGATTCAGGATTTCAAGAAGCAGATTGCGGCGGGAGTTCCGATGGCGGTCGGTTCCGATGTTGGCCCATTTCCTCACGGAACGCAGGCTCGCGAACTCATGCTGATGGTGAAGTATGGCATGACTCCATTAGCCGCGGTACAAGCTGATTTGCTCCATGGAGCCAAGCTGTTGGGCTGGGACGGCCAGATCGGAGTCTTGGAACCGGGTTATTTCGCGGATATCGTCGCCGTTCCGGGTGATCCGCTGCAGGATATTAGCGTGGTGCGGAAGGTTTCGTTCGTGATGAAAGGCGGGGTCGTCTATAGAAAGTGATTATTTAAGGTTGGTGCGAACCGGGAATTTCTACCACTTTTCAGATTCTTGTTTCTCCCAGTCACTCTCGAGTTCATCACATTCTTTGCGAGTGTTGTTTCGCTTGCGATAACAAACAACCACCAAGCCCAAGCTCATCAGCGTCGGCGGAGCGATAAGAATCAAAATCCCACTTCTTAATGCCTGAATCATACGCGAGCCCGAGTTTGCGGCTTGCGTATAGCAAAGGGCGCAACCCTGGCCAAGAGCGTGGGGAGGTGCGAGAACGAGGAAAGCTCCTGCGACCAGAAACGCTGCCATCCAACCTGATTTCAAGCACTTCATAGAAACTCCCTACTGCAAATCCGATTCGACAAGGCTAATGCACCTGCGACCAGGGTGCGCCGTTAAGCAAGCGGAAGCTGTCGGTCCAACCGTACTGCATGCCCAGCAACACCGACACCGTGAAAATCAAGACAAACCAGCGCAACCCTCGATTTTCCCACAGGTGCATAAAGAATAAGAGCGCCAGAGCAGCTTCGACCACGGCCACAATGAGCATACGCACGAACATTTGCATGCTTGGAATGTTTTGATAGGCGATGACAAACTGGATCGATGCCAGCGCCAGCAGGCAAATGTAGACGATGACGTCTTTCGTCATTTCACTTGAAGGGTTGCGTTTATCCTGGTTAGCCATAGTAAGTAGCTCCTACGCTTTGCAATCTCAGTGACCCAAATTCATCAGGTAGACAAAAGGAATTACGAACATCCAGACGAGGTCGACGAAGTGCCAGTACAAGCCCATGATCTCAATATCATCGGCGTTCAAACGCCCACTCTTATACTTCATTGCCACAACAATCAGGGCAATAATTCCGCATACCACGTGCGTCAGGTGAAGCCCAGTGACGGAAAAGAACACGGCTCCGAAAAGCGGAGTGCCAAAGGGGTTATGAAACAGAGTCATACCCTTGTCCACCAGATCGAGCCATTCACGAATATGAAAAAACGCAAACAATATGCCCAGCAGGGCAGTGATTAACGTCCAGCGGATAGCGCCACCTTTATTGTCTTTCTTGGCCGCTCCGATGGCGAAGATCATGGTCAGGCTGCTGGTCAGGAGGATGAACGTCATGACGACAGCATTCACAATGGTATGAAATGGCCGCGGCCAATCGGGGGTAGCATTGCGAGTAAATCCGTACGCCACCAGCAGGCCTGCGAACGTGGCGGTGTCAGCAATGATAAACAGCCACATCGCCATTTTTTTCGCAGGAACTGAGAATGCAGGCGCCGCCATTACCGCCGTTGCCTGGGTTCGCGACACCTGCGCGTGAATTGATAAATCGGCTTCGCTCACTTTGCCTCCTACCTTAACTGGTTAGAGCTTCATCCAAAGCAGAAAAAGCAGGTACACCCATAGGACGCCCATGAAATGCCAGTAGCGCGAAGTGGCATCCAGAGTACTTCGCTTGAGAACATGCTTGTGTAATTTGCCGATGACCCGCACCAGTCCGCCAAGTCCCCCAAAAACATGCAAGGCGTGGGCGATCGTCAGCACATAGAAAAACGAATAGCTGATATTGGTAGCGAGCGTGAATCCGTGGGAGCGGAGCTGGAACCAGGCGAAACTCTGCCCCGCCACGAACAACAACCCCAGCAACAGGGTGATATAGAGCCAGCGCGCCGGACTCTCCGCTCGAACTTTTAATCCGCCCATAAATGCAGCAATCCGCTTGCGCGAGAGTTCGAGCGTCAAGCTGCTGGCTATGATTACCAGAGTATTCACATACAGAATTGGAGGTAACGGAATGTGTTTCCAATCCGGCGCAGCCCCCTGGCGAACCACCAGCGCGCTGGTGAGCGCGGCGAAGCTCATCGTAATGGCCGCCACCGCCACCCAAATGCCGGTGCTCGCCGGCGGAGGCGAATAATCCTTGACTCGCCGCAGGTCTCCATCTGCGGGAACTAGATTGCGCCAGCCGTCATTGCCGGAACCGTGGCTGGGCACGCGGTCGAGCTCGATTTTTGGTGGTTCGTGAACTGTGGTCGCCATACCGCTTAACTGCTCCTTTGATCCTGTCAGGGGCTAAAGCCCTGAGTTACTTGCTCGCCGACGGCACGGCTGAAGCCGTGCCCTGATACGAAACTTCAACGCCATAATACGAAACTTCAATGCGCTGATACGCAGCATGCCCTGGTACGAAACTTCAACAGCAAGCGGCGCAAGACCAGCCACCCGATAAAAATTCGACCGCTATTTCTCCTCGTTGGCGCTATGGACCGGCGTCGGATCGGTCTGCATAATATAGTCGCTGCTTGCGCCCTCAACGCTGTATTGATACGGATCGTGATAAACCACCGGCATGTGGTCGCCAAAGTTATTGTGAGGCGGCGGCGTGGCGGTGCTCCACTCCAGCGAAGTTCCCTGCCATGGATTATCGTTGGGGGCTTTTGGTCCCCAGAATCGGCTGTAAATCAGATTTATAAGAAAAATTACCTGGGCTAGACCGGTGAACAGGGCCGCAACCGTGGCGAAGCGGTGCACCGGAATGAGCGGGATCAGGTAGGCATCTGTGAATGCCTGGTAACGGCGCACATTGCCGGCCATACCCAGATAGTGGAACGGCATAAAAATACAATAAGCGCCCACAAAGCTCATCCAGAAATGGACCTTGCCCCAGGTCTCATTCATCATGCGGCCGAACATCTTGGGAAACCAGAAATAGGTCCCGGAGAAGATGCCGAACATGGCTGCAACCGCCATTACCATGTGGAAGTGACCGACGACGAAATAGGTGGCATGCACCATAATGTCGATGGAAGGCTGTGCCAAAAAGAAACCGCTGATGCCACCGGTAATGAACATCGAGATAAAGCCGAGCGCGAACAAGGATGCTGAGTTGATCCGCAACTTCGAACCGTAAAGGCTCCCCAGCCAGATTAGAACCACGATCGTTGCGGGGATGGTGATGATCAGCGTCGGAAATGAAAATGCCAGCGAGGAGATTGGGTTCATGCCGCTGACGAACATGTGGTGGCCATACACCATGTAACTGAGCACGGCCAAAGACCCCATGGAATAGATCAATACACGGGTGCTGAGCATGGACCTACGCATGTTGGTCATCAGTACATGCGAGACAATTCCCATGCCGGGAATAATCGCGATGTAGACCTCGGGGTGTCCGAAGAACCAGAACAGATGTTGCCACAGCAAAGTTGAACCGCCGGAATGCGCCGATAGCACCTGATCATTGAAGACCAGGCCGCCGGGAATGAAAAAGCTGGTTCCGGCTACGTGATCGAGGATCAGAAGAATCACTGCGGGCATGAGTACCGCAAAGGCAGTCAACCCCATGACAGAAGTGATGAACCAGGCCCAGGCAGTGAGCGGCAGACGCATCAGCGACATGCCCTTGCACCGCATATCGAGCGTGGTGGTGATGAAGTTCAAAGAACCGAGCAATTGACCCACGCAGAACAGGCCAATCGACGCTGCCCACAGAATCACTCCCAAACCTTGGCCCGGCCCTGCAACGGAACCAACCGCAGTCAATGGAGCGTACATTGTCCAGCCGGCCAATGAAGGGCCGTCACCGAATACAAATGACGCCATCAGGACCACGAATCCGGTCGCAGTCACCCAGAACGACATCATGTTGAAGTGCGGAAAGGGCATGTCTTCCGCGCCGGTTTGGATCGGCAAAAAGAAATTGCCGAATGCGGCAAAAGGAGCGGTGGTCAGAACGAAGAAGACCATGATGGTGCCATGCATGGTCATCAACTGCAGATAATATTCCGGCGTAAGCACGTTCCCCGGCGCGCCTGAACTGGAGAGCCAATGCAGCCCAGGGATCGCGAGATTTCCCCATCCCAGGTGCAAGCGCATAATCCAGGAGAGAATCATCCCCCAGAACGCCGCCACCAGCGCCAGCCCGTAATACTGCTTGCCGATCACCTTGTGGTCGAGGCTGAAGATGTGCTTGCGAATAAAACTGGTTGGCTCGCCATGGTGCACTCGATGCGCGGACATATCGTGCATGGTCTTTACCTCACCTCAAAAGAGATGTTTGTTCTCAGCCAGATTTCGGCCTTCAGCGATGACCGACTGCCACTAACCTAAAATTGTAACTACTGCAACGCGGCCTGCTGCTTGAGCCAGGCATCGTAATCTTCCGGCGATTTCACTTCAAGAAATGCCGACATGGCGTAATGCCCCAGCCCACATAGCTGGGTACATACGATCTGATATTTGCCAACCTTTGTCGCCGTGAAGTGGATGCTCAGATCCAAACCCGGGACGAAATCCTGTTGAACCCGGAGATCTGGAACGTAAAACGAGTGGCCCACATCTGCGGAGTGCATGAGGAGATGAACCTCTCGATTCACGGGGATGGCCAGCTCAGCCGTTACAATGTCGTCTTTCGCATCCGGATTATCCATGTCGAGACCGAAGAAATTGCCGGTCGCCTGGTTGATCAGACTCGGCTTGGTAACGCCGAACGATTTATCCGGCCCAGGATAGCGGAAGTAAAAGGCAAACTGCCCGGCTTGGACCTGAACCTGAACTGCATCCGGCGGGGGCGGGGTCAAATAGGCGTCGCCCCAGGCCTTCACACCAAACACGCCGAGAGCTAAAACTTCCGTTCCCACCAGAAGGAAAGCGGCGGTCACCAATCCAGCTGCTCCGCCGGGAAACCGCTTGATTTTGTCGGTGGGCTTCGATTGCGAGAAGCGCCAAATGAAGTAGGCGAGAATGAATTGCGAGACCAGGAATGAGATCCCGGCTTCCACCATAGTGTCTGCAAACTGATCATCGATTAAATGACCGTGGAGCGAGACGTCCGGCGGCAGGGGCCACATGTGAAAGATGATTGGAATCGCGGAAGCAATTGCAATACAGACAATGGTCACTGCGAACAGTTTCGCCATAGCGCCCGCCTTTGGCCGGAAAAATGGCCGTTTTAGTGAATCGCCGCAGACTCGCTGCGGCGATTCTTATTTGTGATTGTCGTTAAATCCTCAGTGGAACTAGCCTTACTTAGTCCTACTTAGCCTTGAAGGTAAAATTTGCCGACGCCGAGCCGCCAGCCGATACGGTCGCTTTTTGTGTCTGGGTTCCGTAACTCTCTTGCCATGCCGTCACGGTGTAACTCCCGGGAGGAACATTGTCAATGGTGTAGCCGCCTTTATCGTCGGTAGTCGCATAAGGCCCTTTGACCGCCACAAACCATCCATGCATCCAGGGGTGAATATTGCACTGCACTGGAATCGGGACTTCCTCAGCCTTCCAACTTTTCACGATAGGTGCGGCCCCTGGCGGTTGAGACTCATTCCATGGAATATTGCCGGTCATCGGATTCGGCAAGGGATGGATGTTATGTGTGGTTTGATCGCTAGTAATTACCTTGTACTTCTGACCGACATCCATCGCCAACACATGCGGCGTATACATGCAGTTCTTTTGATCGAACACCGGCTCCGAGGTCGGCACCTGCGATTCCGCGCTGCCGCTCAAACCTTGAGAGAGATACAACACCACATTTTCCAGTCCGTTACCCTCTCCAACCACCACGGTTTCGAGGTGGCCGGGATTGTTTAAATGTTGTTTCACGCACCAAGGATCCTTCGACATGTCGATGCCACGCATGTGAGGAGCGGTGCCTTCGAGCTTAACGCTGCCGGTAATCTTGCCTTCTCCGGCCGCATTTACCTTTTGACCCAAAACCAAAGCACCACAAGCCACCAAAACTACCGCCGATAGTACAGCCCCAAAATTGTATCGTTTGTTCATAAACGCTTTCTCCTTACCTAGACTGCAAAGCTCAAGCTCCGGTTGCGATGCTGTTAAAGCCGCTAATGTTGTCGGCTTATGGATTAGCACTGACCGGCATCAGGTGCATCGTTTTCGCAATGTCCTTCGCTTTGCTGGGCTGCTGCATGAAAGTGCGCAGATAGAAGACCAGATCCCAAGCCTCATCGGGCTTGATATTGTCGGCGAACGACGGCATCGGAGTGCCATCGAGGCCGGTCATGAAGTCCTTATAGATGTCGGCATCCGTGTTACCGCACTTCGGACGGGTGCCGTCCGTGAAATTAAACGGTTCGATGGGAAAGCCGAGATCAGTGGTGAGCGTCGCAGCTGAAGGTCCGTTGGCCATACCTTGTACGCCATGGCACTTCCAACATTGCACTCTGCCAAAGACCTCACGCCCCGCCTTGATGCGTTCTGCGGTAACTTCGGGCTCTGGAGGGATGACGATCGGCGTGCCCGGCTTTTCGCTGACGAAACGCGGCGAAAAGTGCTTGACGTAGGCCACGAGATTGGCGCGCTGATACTTTGTAAACTGGTTCCATATCGGCATGGCGGAACGATCCAACCCGCGGGCAATGGTGTCGAACAGGTCCGAGTCAACGGGCAGCGTGCCACTTGGAGTCGAACGGCATTCGAATATGCCCAATTGAAAATCGCGAGGCTTCGGCCACATCGGTGGAGTCAGCCATTGGGCGACCTCGCCGTTTCCGTCTCCCATGGCTCCGTGGCAGCCTTCGCAGTAACGGCGATAATCGTACTGTGCCGCGTGAACGTGTCCGGTGTAACCGTCGACGTGGCTCTCTGTGTTGTCGCGGGAGGTGATTTGAAACGTCGTAACCTGCGCCCGTGAAACCAGCGGCAGCGCAAAAAACGCAGCCGCACCCAGTAACAGCGACCACTTCCGCAATGCTATCCGCATGTCGTTCCCTCTTAAATAAAGTCCAATCGTTAGAAGTCGAAGTCCGTTCCAAGCAGGACTTCGTTATCGTTTACATTCGCCGTGGTTAATCCGACCGTCGGCCCCGTTCCGATCTGGTGCATGACAGTGTATTCAGCCTGGAGCGCCATGCCCGCCCGGCTGGTCATAAACGGATTCCATCGGGCGGTCGCATCCCAAAGGTTGATGTTGCCCAAGTTGCCGGGAAGTCCGACCGTAGCTTGCTGCGACATTCGCTCAGCCTCGTATCTCCCGATGAAGATCAAGGTTGGGCTGTAGACGTAGCGGGCTTCAAAAGTGTAGCCGTTCCAACTTGGGGCCCGAGCCAGAGCGGATAGCGTCGTACCGGGCGTAGCATTCGGAGGACAACCCGGAGTGGTAGCGGTTGGACCGGTGCAGGTGACGCCCCCGTCGCCATCCGTAGCGACCGCGTCGCCGTAACCTTGGCCGAACCACGCGTTGTCCTGGCCGTGCTGGGTTACAACGTTAATGTCAAAATGCGGACCGAGATAGAACTGCGCGGTAAGACCAACTCGGCTGAATCCTTTGTTGTTGATTCCTGAACCAAGAATGGGCACCCCGCCGGAGGTCTTGTAGTACGTTGCTGCCTGTCCTATCCAAGCGTAGCCCCCGATGCGCTGCACATCCCATCTCCCCGTATCGATGGCTTGATCAAAGGTGAAGAATCCGCTGTAGGAGTTGGCGCCTAGCGTCAGGCCCACGTTGCCGTCATTGGAATCCAGCAGGGCGGCGGAAACACGGGTCCTATCGTCGTAGGAGTGCCCCATGTACTCGATTCCAAGCTGATTATCACCCATCTGCGCGAATATATTTCCGTCACCAACCGGAATGAAGTGATAGGTCGCGTATCCCCCAGCGTCCGCCGTAAAGGCGTCCAAGCGCTTCTCCGAGAGCAGATTGTTGAGCTCGAATTTACCGACCCTGATATTGAGCCAGGTACTGCCCAGAATGTTGTCAAAGCGTGTCATAACAGTTTCAAAGTGAAACGCTCCCGTCGGATCCGAAGAGGGTAACAAGAAGAACGAAATATTCTTGTAGAGCGTGCCGCCGGTATGAAAATCCAAGCCGCTCAAGTCGACGCCGGTGCTGGTGATGCGCTCTACAGCCGCTCCCGACACGGCCCCTGCGGCGTACGTGTCGACCGCTTGCAGGTTGCTGAACCGATGCCAAAAAGGCGTCATGCGGAACGTGGCCGGCCAATACCCCGAATTCTGCCAGATCGGAGCGTCGCGATCATTCATGAGCTGATAGCCGTTATCTCTGAACTTCAAGCCGAAATTGTTCAGGATCGGCCATGTCTCGTGGCAAGCCGAACAGCGCAATCCGTACTTGCGCGCGAAGGCAGGGATCGCCTTGGCAGGCTGGGCACAGGTAAGCACAATCGGGGCGAGAATCAGAATGAACGAAAGTAGAGAGCTCGCAGAGTGAACTACCTTGCGAAGACTGGAACGACTCGAAACGTGCATGGCCGGACTCCTCGGCAAGATTAAGTCAACTTCGGATTGTTAAAAAAACAAATTCCCACAAAGCAAAAAAACTGTTGCGTGCTGCAACTGCGAACCTGGAGACTTGCAGGTTCTGTCAAAAAAGAGTGGAGAAGGTTCTACCACCGTACCGCGCGAAATCCTACTACGGCGACAAGAAGATTTTCAAGTATTTAATCGAGATTATTTTTTACAATGTAAAAACGTTTGCCACGGTCTCATTTGTATACCAGAACACGCGGACGAAAAAGTTGACATTCTAGTGTCGCCGGTACGAGACTCTGTGCGGAGAGTAAAGTAAACTAGATTCACCGCAGCTGTTTGCAGCGACACCCCGCAATCCCGTATGACCGCAGATCAAAAACTAAGCCGCAACCCACAGATGCGCAAGCATAAGTTCGTTGCTTCAGCAACAGTGCTTTGGAGTCTGCTACTTTCATTGGCCGCCATTCCGATGTTCGCGCGATCCAGAAACCATATAGCTTACGGCGAAGGCTTCATCACCAATGTTCCGTTGCCGCCCGACCAGGCGGCGAAGGTAGTGGAGGAAGTCGCTGCCAACGGCATTATCCGGGGAACCAAGGAGTACAACAAGGATCAATACGTTACTGGCGCGGAACCCTCCACGTCCGCGCAGGTGTTTCGACCATGGGCCCAGGGCGGCAAGGTCTTCTACAAAGTCAGGAAAGAGGCGCTCGATCCTCGGGGTTTCAAGGACAGCAACGACGTGGGAACTCTTGTGGTTCGGTACGTAGTCCAGCCCCAGGGTCAAACCCACTCAGTTCTACGCATCGATGCACTTTTCCAGGAGGACTTCAAGCACACGATTCACCCGTCGGATGGATCGGTCGAGATTGCAGAGTATGGCGATATCCAGGATCATGTTGCTGCCATCCAAACGATGAATGAAGAGAACGCCGAGGCCGAGAAAGAGCACGAAGAATTGCTGGAGAAAAAGGAAAACGCTGCGGCCGCTAGCACTCAGCCTTCAGCGCCCCCTGAATCGTCATCGAGAAATGTTCAAGCCGCTGACGAAAATCCGGTTGTAACGCCCCCTCCGGTTGCGGCTGCGCCAACCGCGCCAGCCAGCGTTACACCTGCGGCCCCGCAGTCGACAACCGCAACGTCGCCGCTTGGGCAGACGCTGGAACAGCGCGTCGCCAACTTGCGAAATCAGGTGGAGCGCATAGTGAAGGCTCCAGGAACGCCCCTCAAATCGGCTCCATTTCACAGCGCCAGCACATTGCAACCCTTGCCTCCCGGCACGGAAGTTCTCATCGAAATCTCCACGCCTTACTGGTATGGCGTAGAGACACATGACGGCCAGCATGGTTGGGTTCTGCGCGATGACTTGGAGCAGAAATGAGGAAGAATTCGAAAACGGCAGCCTTGCGGGGGAGTTTCTCAAGCACCTTATTTGCTGTTATTGTCCTGCTTTACTTGCATGCAGCCTGCACTGCCCAAGGCAACGGAGCAGAGCGTACCTTTCCACAGTCCAAAGCAACCGTTGAGCAGGCTTTGAGGACAATGCAGAACGCGACTTCCGGCCGCTTGCCGGTCCTCGACGGATTCGCCAGTGCAGCCGATCATCCTCTCGACCAATACAGGCGCGGGTACTACCAATCGAAAATTCAAGTCAGTTCCACCCCTGCGGGCGGGTCGACCGTCAGGGTCAGCGTGGAAGTCACCGCGTGGTTCAACGACCCAGCCTCCACTCATTCCGGCTACCAGCTATTGGTATCGAATGGCCGTTTGGAATCGGATCTTCTCGACCAATTGGCGGACCAACTGGCAAACACCTCGGCGCGGACGGTCGCACCCCAACCAGCCGAACCGATCACCCCAAAGCCTTTGCACTCGCAACCGCCAACCATTGCTGCTGCGAAAGCACCGCCTCCAACCGCAGTAGCGAAAGCAACCGCTCCGGAGAATACCGCTGTGGCTGCAACTGCCCCCGCATCCACGCCTGCAAAGCCAACAATTAATACCGGTTCGAATATTTCTGCGCCCGTGCCTAGAATTCCAGAAGCCGTGGGCGGGCTTTCTTCTTCTCTCGCGCAGACGTTGAGCGATCAGCAGAAGAGCGGATCGCGGCCAGCCAAGAAAGTAGGACCGGATCAGAACAGCCTGCAGGCGGAAGCGGACAGTCTCCAAGAAATTGTTAAAAACCAGGCCGTTCCTAAAAATCTGGTGGCAGTCAAGAAAGACGGAACGGCTGTCGTGGCTGCACCCAGTCTGACCGCCAAAACTTTGTTTCTGGCCAGCGCCCACGATGAGTTCGAGATGCTGGACTTCAACCGCGATTGGGTGCACGTCCGCATCTCCGGCTTGTCGCGGGGATGGATCTGGCGTAACGATCTGGAATTGCCCGAGAGCGTTCCTGAGGGCGACTTGATTCCAGCCGGGACCGGCGCTCCGGTAGCGGCTGATCTGTTCCGCGTCACTCGCGAGGAAGAGGCGACATTCCCCGGCGATTGGCCTCCGCTGCGCGGCAAGACCGTCAAGATCATTTCGGTTGAAAAAGTAAACGACGACAACAAAGACGCGGGCCCGCAACTGCGGCTTGAGTTTGCCAAATCCGTGTTGGACAAAAGCTATTCAAAGCTCGCGCAGAAGCCGCAAGATTTGGGCGGAATCGTACTGATCTTCGATTCCGCAGACGGCGGAATGATTGCTGCCGCCATGCCAACGCTGCAGCAATGGAAAGCGGGAACTCTTACGGATGCCGCTCTGTGGCACCAATGCTTCTTCGACCCGCCGGAGAGCTTCACGGCTTCGGCCGCAGCGGGAACACAGTAAGGTAGAGTAAGAACTCAGCGTGCCTGTACAGTTCGTTTCCAATTTCGACTTGACTTTGGCCAGTCATGAGAGTACGTATGCAGTTCTTGGAGTTTTTTTTCGGCCGCTTTGTGGGAGCTGCCAGTGCAGCGGTATCCAGCAAATGATATGAGCATATCAGTGCCTGAGGAGCGGTAGGATAATCACACCAGTAATTCCAAACAACTATCCATGAGCGCCACGAGCCAACCCATGTTTTTGCTGCGCAAGCGCACCACCTCCCTGTTGCGCGACTATGCCGAGTTGATGAAGCTGCGCGTGACCAGTCTCATCGTGATGACCGCATGGTGTGGCTATTTTTTCGGCGCGCAGAAAGCGGGAGTGAACTCGCTCACCTGGGGTCTTCTGCACGCGCTGATTGGAATCGGGCTGGTTTCGAGCGGAACTGCGGCGCTGAATGAAGTAATGGAGTATAAGGTTGATGGCCGCATGCAGAGAACTGCGCAGCGTCCGCTCCCGGCCGGCCGCATGAGCCTGCTGCACGCCAGCGTGGCGGGTCTGCTAGCCACCATCGGCGGCTCCATTTACCTGGCGATTGCCTGCAATCCTCTTACCGGCCTGCTCACTTTCCTGACATCAGTGGTTTATCTTGCGGCCTATACGCCCCTGAAGCGGGTGTCTCCTATCTGCACTTTTGTCGGTGCTTTCCCGGGAGCGATGCCCGGAGTACTGGGCTGGACCGCGGCCCGTGGCCGGCTCGAATGGGAAACCCTCATTCTGTTTGCCATACTTTTTGTATGGCAATTCCCGCATTTCTTCTCGATCGCCTGGCTTTATCGCGACGATTATGCGGCCGGCGGAATTCGCATGCTGCCGGTTGTCGAGCAGGATGGGCACTCCACGGTTCGCCGCATTCTGGCTTACTCGCTGATTTTGATTCCGGTGAGCATATTGCCCAGCATCTTTGGAATGGCTGGCAAAGCCTATCTGGTTGCGGCGCTGATCTTGAGTATCTCGCTTTTTTATTTTGGCGCCAGGCTCGCATTCCTCAAGATGCCGGTGAGTAGCCCGCGTTCCAAGATGCTGGCTCGCCAAGTTCTGCAAGCCACTGTTATCTACCTGCCTCTATTGTTTGCCGTCATGATGGCAAACGCCTCGCGTCCCTAGCCGCAAGTCTTACCCGTGGTAGTCGCATGGATGCGCCACAGTCACCTGGCGAATTTCATTGTGTAACTTGGGCCTAACTTAATTTCCACGACGATGGCGGCTCCAGTATCGAACCATTGTCATGCGGTCCATTCTGCCCTAGCCGATGTCAGCCGCACGGTCAACGAGCGGCATGTGGCTTGCCTCCCGTCCAGGTCCAGCTCCTGATCTTCCAGCTGGCCTGCTCCGCGTGTAGGACGAACGTCATCTGCCCCTGCTCAGTGAGCTGCCGGCCATGTTGTTTGTAGTTGTAGACCGCAGGAATGACGACGTAGGCCACGGCACCCTCGATCTCGGTTCGTGTGGGAGCGCCGTATTTCACGTTCCCGTCAGAAACACCTGTGGCTTGGGCATGGTTTTGATAGTCAGCAGCCCAGTTCTGAGCGGCGTGAGGGCCGGTCCAGCGGTGAGGCGCGAACTCGTCCACGATAGTGATGTCGCCAGTGGCATAGGCGGCATAAGCGGACTGCACGTCTCCGGTGTTGAATCCATCGATAAACTGATGGATGGGAATTGTCACATCGCGCGACGCAGCCGCCATGGCGGTGGCCCCAAGCAGAACGCTCGACAGCAATATCACAATCATCTTTCCCATTGGCTCTCCCTATCGGTGCCGCTGCCCGAATTTAGTCGCGCAGAAGATTCTGTTTCGGTTATTCCGGTGTGTCAAGGGCACAAGGTTTATGATCGGATGGAGTCGGAGGGCCGAATCTTCGGCGAGATGGGCGGGCAAAAGAGAAGAAGGTTCCGGACGAACGGGGAGCCCAGGTTCACGAATGCAGGCTTATAAAAGCCGCTTCTGAGGAATAGCAGTTCAGCAGGCTATTGAATTCCGCTGGCGACGTTCGAAAAAACGTTGCTGGAGTTGGCCCCGATCAGCCGCACCGTTCCCACTACAATGACAAGAATGACGGCCAGCATCACGGAATATTCCGCAATGTCCTGCCCTTCTTCGTTTAACCAGAGTGTTTTTAGAGAGTCCATGATTTTTCCATAATTAAGCTGCTCCGCATGCCGTCTGAGATTGTTTTGCTTGCGAGCTGGAACTGAACAGATTCGCGCCCCACCCTTCTTTCACTTGCGATAACGCCTGAAGGCCAACCTGGTATTCGCTCCTGCCATCCAGAAGTTTGGTCCAGATCACTTTGAACTCCAACCGCCGCTGGCGGTAAAAAACAACCAGCGTATCGAGCGGCTTGAGCGGACGCCGAATCGACCCCAGCCGCGCCCCCGTGCTGGTGAGATCGAGCGTGTGAGCCAGTTCTTCAAAAGCCGCTCCGTCGGCATCGACTCCACGAACTCGCACTGGCAGTACGGCCTGCATTCGATCCTGAAGACGCCGTTCGGTTTTAATACTCGTTTTAATACTCTTGGCCTGCATTGGAAGTCATAGTGTGCAACAGACTTTGCTGAATCGGAATGGCCCCGATGAGGGAGGCACAAAGGTAACCAACACAGCTCCACGGGAATGCTTTAGAATGAAAAAATTGGGGCGGAATCCTCGCGTTAAAGTCAGTGCATCAGCTGTCAACGCAGTCAGTGCACTCGGCATCTAAGGTTACTAGTGTTTCTCCGACTGAGTTCCGGGGCGCTCGCACTTCTACTCCTCTGCTGCAATTTCTCGATGCAGTGTCAGCAAGCCTTTGCTGCTTCATCGAATGCGAATGCGAGGAATGGGAATGCAGGTTCTTTAAATTCAGAACCGGCCACTCGCTTTTCCGCTGAAGAGGTAGCGAAGAATCTTGAGCAGCGAGATGAGGAGCGCGCAGCAGCGCTAACGCAAGTCAGCAGCCAGCGTGTCTACCACATGCACTATCGCGGATTCGCTGGAGATTACGAGGCTGAGATGGTGGTTGAGGTCACCTATCGCCCGCCCAATATCAAGCAGTTCAGGGTGATCTCACAAACCGGCTCTGCGTTCGTGATCAATCATATTTTCAATCGCCTGATGCAGAGCGAGCAGGAGGTCGTTAATGACCAGAACCGGCAATCCTCCGCGCTGAACACCGAAAATTACAAATTCAGCGCAGCTGGCTATGACTCGACGCCGGATGGCGACGAATATGTCCTGAACCTCTCTCCGAAGAAAAAGAACAAGTTTCTCTACCGAGGAAAGATCTGGGTGGATGCAAAGGACTTTGCCGTAGTGCGCATCCAGGCCGAACCGTGCCAGAATCCATCCCTATGGATTAAAAAGACCGAAATCGAGCACGACTATAAAAAGTTAGACGGTTTCTGGCTCCCCGCCTGGGACCATACGGAAAGCGAAATGCGCTTCGGAGGCGAAGCCACTCTTTCCATCGAATACAAGGACTACCAGATCACCAAAGCGGCGCAGGGACATGATTTCGAGAGCGCTCGCGCTAGCTCACGCTGACTCGATTCAGTTATATCGGGGGGTAATTCTGGAGTTGCACAGTCCACGTTGGTCTTGAGAATCGCTATACTCATTTCCGATGAATCTACGAACCACAGCCGCAAAACCGAACGCCGTCAGGCCGAAACTGTGCTTTAGAATCTGCGTTCAGCTATGCGCCACAGCGTTCCTGCTCATACCCTTCGCCTTACTCGCGCAAGAAGCGACTTCGACCCGGTCTCGCGCGGCCGAAGTGCTCGACGCCACGCCGCACGCGAAGAGAATCAGCGAAGCTGCAATCTCTCCAGACGGAACTCAAGTGGCCTACATTGTTGATGGCGAGCTCACGGTAACACCGGCGAGCGGCAACGGGGACGAGCACACGGTCAGTGTCGCGGGCAATCCCAAGCTGCGGGATGCGGCCTGGTCACCCGACAGCAAGAAGCTGGGGTTCATTGCCGACTTGCCGGGAGAATCCCCCTCCGCTCAACTATGGACGGCTGAAAAAGATGGCGGCAACGCGGCGAAGCACGCTGAGTTAAAAGGCTATGTGCAAGCCCCGCGCTATTCGCCCGATGGCTCGAAAATTTCCTTTCTTTTCATTGAAGGCATGCCGCGCGTTGCCGGACCGTTGCAACCTATGACTCCGCTTGCCGGAGTCGTGAATGAAAAAATCTACGAGCAGCGAATCGCGACAATTGACCTGAGCACCGGCCATCTTGCGCAAGTTACGCCCGCCGACATGTACGTATACGAATATGACTGGACTCCGGATGGGCAAGGCTGGGTCGTGAGTGCCGCCGAGGGCGCTGGCGATGCCAACTGGTGGATTGCGCGCCTTTTTCTTGCTAACGCCCAAAGCGGTGAATTACGCGAAATTTACAAGCCAAACCTACAAATCGCGCATCCACGCGTCTCTCCCGATGGCAAGTACGTCGCCTTCATTCAAGGACTGATGAGCGACGAGGGTTCGACCGGAGGGGACATTTACATCGCACCAATTGCTGGAGGCGAAGCCAGGAATCTGACTCCAAGTATCAAAGCGTCTCCATCGGCTCTCGCGTGGACCTCTGCCAAGGAAATAATCTTCGCTGAAAACGTCGAGGGTAATTCCGGCTTCGGCCGGGTAAACATCACCAATGGTGCGCTACAGAGTCTTTGGAGCGGAGAAGAATCCGCAACCCCATCTGGCAAAGCGTGGTCGTCTAAGACTTGGTCTTCTAAAGCCTCGCCTTTTGCGTCCGGGCACACGCTAAACACTGCCATCGTGCGGCAGTCTGCCAGTTCCGCCCCCGAAGTGTGGGCAGGTGCAATTGGAAAATGGAAGCAGATTACGGAATTGAATGAAGAAGCCGAACCCACCTGGGGCAGGATGCGCAACGTCCATTGGATGGATGGGAACATGCGCGTTCAAGGCTGGTTAATGCTGCCCAAGGATTTCGACGGCCATAAAAAGTATCCACTTATTGTCAACGTGCATGGTGGGCCGTCCGCAGCATGTATGTCGCGCTGGGATGAGAGAGGTATGGGCCCACAATCGGCGATGGGTTACTTCGCACTGTGCCCGAATCCCCGCGGCAGCTACGGACAAGGCGAAGCCTTCACCCAGGCGAATGTGAAGGATTTTGGCGGCGGCGATTTCCGCGACATCATGGCCGGCGTGGAGTCGGTCTCGAAGCAATATCCCATCGACACTCACCGTATTGGCATTCGAGGCCACAGCTACGGCGGTTACATGACGATGTGGGCCGAAACTCAGACGCAGCGTTTTGCCGCCGCTGTCGCGGGCGCCGGACTCTCCGACTGGCTGAGTTACTATGGGCTGAATGATATCGACGAATGGATGGTCCCGTTTTTCGGCGCATCGATCTACCAAGATCCCGCGATTTACAACAAGAGCGATCCCATTCACTTTGTTACCGCGGTGAAAACTCCTACATTGATTCTGGTCGGCGATCGCGATGGCGAGGTTCCGATGGAACAATCGGTCGAGTGGTGGCATGCCCTCGACACTCTGCACGTGCCGGTAAAACTTGTGGTTTATCCCAACGAGGGTCACGCCTTCATAAGGCCCGCCGATGCGCGCGACTATGCGCTCCGCTCCCTCGAATGGTTCGAGCAATGGTTTGCCAAGGCGCAGTAGCCCACCCGTGCTGCCGAACTAGTTTCAAAATCAGACCGCGCAAATGCCCTCGGATTTCATCACACCGTAGCTTACGCACCGTTGATTAGGGATCCGTGGCTTAGGAAAGTACCTGAGAAGAGTTCCGCAGCGTCCGTTACGGTTCGGGCGCGCATCTAAAGGGCGTGACGTGGCCTGGACTGAAGCGGTCGGTTAAGAACGCAATTCAAAATGTCCAGGAGCACCACACCATTCAGGTTTCGGCAGCCCTTTCTTACTATTTTTTCTTAGCGCTGTTTCCCGTGCTGATTGTGCTTTCCATTCTGCTCAGTTGGTTCCCGGTGCCGAACCTTTTCAATTGGGTGCTGGGCAGCCTGGCGCGCGTGCTGCCAGCGCAGACCATGAACACAGTTAACTCGGTTCTTCATGGCATACTCACAGCGCATCGCGGAACCTGGTTTTCGGTGGGCCTGCTGGGCATGCTCTGGGTGGCTTCGGCGGCGTTTGACGCTCTAATCGAAGCCTTGAATATCGCTTACAACATAAAAGATAACCGGCCCTTCTGGAAAACCAGGCTGCTCGCCTTCGGGCTGGGAGCAATCTGCGGCATCCTTTTCCTGGTCGGTCTCTTGGTGATAATCGTTGGCCCCCGTTTTGGCGATTGGCTTGCCGCAAAATTGGGCGTACCGCGGGTGCTTGCCTCCTTGTGGGGGCCTGCGCACTGGATGATCGCCGTCGTTTTCACGGTGCTGGCTGTGGAGTTGCTGTATTTTTTGGCCCCCTGTGAAAAACCGAACTTTCTCGAGACGTTGCCTGGGGCAGTCATTACAGTGGGAGCCTGGCTGGGGCTTTCCGAATTGCTCGGAATTTATTTTGGCCATTTTGCCAATTACAGCCGTGTCTATGGCACGCTTGGAGGATTCATCATCTTCATGAACTGGCTGCAGTGGACATCGTTCGCCTTTCTCTTAGGCGCCGAGATGAACGCAGAGTTCTCGCGGCCATGGGAAAAAAGATTTCGAGCTGAGGAAGTAGTAGCCGAACAATCCGCACAATCTTAAAGCGGGCAGCAAAGTCGCATAACACCTTGCTGTGCAGATGGTCAGAATTTGGTGTGCAGTTCGCCACCCACCGAAATTCCTCCAACCTGGTCTCGCGTTACGTTGACCGACCAGCGCTTGTTGATCTGGTAATCGCCCTCGACCACTTCGCTTCCGGGTTGCGAAACATCGGTTGAAAATGTGAAGAGAAGATTTTTTGTCACGCGTTGTTGTACAGCGATGCGCGCGGAGGGATTCTGATTATTTCCGCCGATCAGCGGATCGATCTCCAGGCTGGAAATGCCGGCCAGTTTCTGGATTCCGCCGACAAACTGTCCGGCGGCTTGCGACGCAATCATTGAGTCCGTGCTCTGTCCGGCAGCGGCTGATTCTTCCGTCGTCTGGCCTTGTGCGAGCAGGTTGATGATATCGGCCGTCGCTAAAGGTGGATCGGAAGTATAAGAAGTCGTGAGCTTGTCGAAGGGCCCGCTCACCTTTAACGTGAGATTGTACTGCTCGATGGTAGTGGTAGCGGAAATGTTGAGCACCGGGCTGGTCTGGGTCGGATTGTCAAAGGTAATAATGCCCTGCTGTATCTGATAGCGAACGTTGCGATAGAAAACCTCGCCGGAAGTAAGGTCGGTGCGGCCAATAACCACGGGATCGGCCGCTGTCCCGATGATGCGCACGTTGACGCCGCCCTCCACGCTGACTTGCGAACTGTTGGCGGCGAGATTGTCTTTGGATTGAACGCTGACGTTCAGCTTGATATTGTCCGCAAATCCAGGCTGTGTGGGTAATGACGTGCCGCCGCTGAACTGATTCGTGAAAGTGGAAAGATCGAAGTCAGGAGTAAACCCGAGCGAGTCGATCAATACGCGTCCGGTAATGCGGGAAGCTTGTTCGTTGCCGGTGAAACTCAAATTGGTATCGAGCGAAGTTCGCAGCCCAGCCGGATACAGCAGGCGCATCGATGTACCCTGCAGAAGTAAATTGAACTGCAATTTCGGACGGTAGATGATCGATCCACCAGCCACAAAGTCTCCGCCACCCACTTGGCCGCTGATCTTTGAAATTTGAATACTATCTTTTGCAATATCGAGCGTTCCGTTCAGATTGCTTACTCCGGTCGGTGCGCCGGCGTACAGCATGGCAACATCGTGCAGAAGGATTTGTCCATTCAGATTCGGATTCTGCGCGCTTCCCGAAGCGTGAACATTGAATGAGATGGTGCCCGAACTTGTTGTATCGGGCGACAAAATCCTCACAATCCCAGCATTGAGTGAGCCCTGCGCCGTGAGACTCGGAGCGGAATTGCCCGAGAATGGAATGCTGCCTTGCACTCGCAGCGAAGTGTCGGTACCGCGAATCTCAGCCGGTTGCAAGGTCAGAACAGAATTCGCGAACTCCGCATGAACCGGGGAGGCAATCCCAATTTGCAAAGACTGGTAGCTCGCATTCAATGTAGGGATGGTGATCTGCGCTTCCAGTTGTGCCGCATCTTTCAACGGTCCCTTCAGCGTGGCATGGACTTCGGTCTGACCCGTGAAGCCGGCAGGCACGCTGGTTTTAAAGGTGTCGAGCAACACACCAAGCGGGACAGTTGTAGTCTCAATCGATGCCTCGGTGTAGTAATTGCCGGTAAGATCCACCTGGGCGCGAGCCTCCAGGGAAGCATCGACCACTTTAGAATTTAAGAGCAAACTTGCTTTGTGATTCGCAACCTGCAGATCGGCTTCAACGTTCGAGATCGCCTTGCCCTGCACCATAACCCGCGGCAGGCGCAAGCTCGCGTTTAGCTGAGGATTCTCGATCGTTCCTTGCCCGCTCGCCGAAACAGTCACTGCACCATTCAGCGGCAGGTTTTTTGCCCGCACAATCTGCAGCTTTTGCAGGAGCATTGAAGGCGCACCAAAGCGAACTGTGTAGGCTTTGCTGTCGGGAGTGTAGGAGAGATTTCCATCTGCCATCCCCGCAGGCATTGCGACATGAAGCGATGAGACCACCGTTCCGTGAACCGCATGAAATTGCGCAGTCAATGTTTGTACGGGCTGGTCAGACACTCGGGCATTCGTGACTTGAACCCTTCCTGACCCTTGCGGATTCAACTCCGTTCCATTAATCGCAACGTTGGCCGAAAGATCTCCGCTGACCGGATAGTGGAGATTCGCGCTACGCTGCAAATCGGCAATCGACATATGTTGCAGCGAAAGATTCACCGTGAATGAATGATCGGGGGAGTAATGCCAATCGCGAAGAACGACGGCGCCGCTGAACGAAGCGCGGCCACTTCTAGCGCCAACCAGGGTCGCGCCTGTAATCGCAACTCGTGACGGGCCGGCTTGGAAACCTGCCTGCACGCTGCGCCACTCACTGCCCTGAACACTAAGATTCTGCGCGGAGACTTGTCCCTGAATGCGAGGCTTGGCCAACGATCCTGTCAGGGTTGCGTTCAACGTGGCCGAACCGGAGATCAGCGGCAGAGCAGCGCCGTTGGGCCGAAAAGCGCCAGCCAGAGTTTCGAGTTGCCGTAAGTCCGCAACCTTTGCCTGCACACGCAACTTAGACCTTTTGCTGAGTTTGCCCTCGGCAGTGACCGTCGCAGAAGGGACCCGCAACATTGAGCGATGCAATACGAGTGCATTGCTCGTTTTGTCATAGATCGCGTGGATCACGCCATTGACCGGAACCAGGCTGGCCGAAGAAGTCCCTATCCTGCCAGTGCCATTTTTCGCCTCGGCACTCACGTCGAGATCCGAACGAATGCGAACATTTCTGAAGCTGCCGCTCCACGAAGCAGCCGCTGTGCCACTCACGCTTCCCGCCACGACGACTTGCTTTGTTTCTGCGCGCAGCGTCCGTTGCACGGCTTGTAGCGAGACGTTGTGCAGCGCCGCATGCGCCTGGCCAGAGCCTGCGTTGGCCAGATCGCGGATATTGATATCGGCGTTCACCCATCCGCCGAGCGTGTCAAATCGAACCGCATTTGCCTGCAGCGCGCCATTCTCGAGTTGAAAGCTGCTGTGCAAATTGCTGATAAGAATTCTCTGTCCGGCGCTTATGGCAGAGAGTGATTCGCTCGTCACCTGACCATCTGCGACCAAGTTGCGCAGCGGAGGGCCGTCAGCCACGTTGTGATAGCGAATCCGGCCAATCAGTGAGAGATCTCCCGCAGGCCTATAGGCCGGTGCGAGCGAAGAGAAATCATGTGCATCGACATGCACGTTGTAGTTCGCTTCGAGAACCGGATCAGAGTAGTCGCTTAAGCTCGCCTGAATGGAAGCATCGGAACACCCAATTCGCAGATCAGCAGACTCAATCGACAACAGATTCGGCGCGGCGTTGAAGTTCGCCCGCAAGCTGTGCGGCAGCGG
The DNA here is from genome assembly GCA_963784095.1 of uncultured Acidobacteriaceae bacterium. Taxonomy (GTDB): domain Bacteria; phylum Acidobacteriota; class Terriglobia; order Terriglobales; family Acidobacteriaceae; genus Sulfotelmatobacter. The sequence goes on along the minus strand of CAWAQC010000005.1, from coordinate 782,998 downwards.
GGCGTAATCGCCATAACGCAGTTGACCGTTGTCGTAAGCAATGTGGCCGAGGTATCGCAGGCCCGCTCGATCAAAATGAATCTCGGCATTGAGATCGTGAACATCGGCAGCCACCGGAATCTGCCGGTCGTTGTACATCACGTCCCCTTGCGTCAATTGCACATGCTGAACCGCAAGTTCAAAAATGTTTACCTGCGACCCGCTGTGTACAGGCGCAATCGGCAAATTGCTTTCTCCCGCGCGGTTGACTTCCAGATGCGCCACCGGATGCTCGATGATGAGCTGATTCAGACTAATCTTGTGGTGAATCAGCGATTCGATCTTGAGGCCGACAGTTATTTCCTTGATCGTCAGTAGCGGGGGTTGGTTCGGGCCCTCGGTGCCGCGCACAGTAATGTTGTAAAGGTGAGCGGTGAGGTTTGCGATGCTGAACTCAAGCCCTCCAATCGTAGTACCGGCGCCCGTGTCCCGCTGCGTCGCCTCTCCGATTTTTCGCCGGGCAAATTGATTGAAGGGGCTGCTCTTTAGAAACAAGTATCCGCCGACGCCAACGATCACCAGTAGCGCTAGAATTACGGCGAACGTTCGTCCAACAATTCTTCGCCAAGGCATGAATGATTCTCGCAATCCTCTCTCTAAAACACTCTCAAAATGACTGTCCCAGCGTAATGAAGTACTGCGAAGGGTCGATGCCGGGGAGAGGATTGAGGTTGTGGCCGAAGTCGATTCGAATGGGCCCTACCGGCGTCGACCAGCGAATTCCCACTCCTATGGTGTTCGTATAATTGGTTACGAAATTCGGCCAGTTGATGGCGCTATACACATTGCCACCGTCATAAAAAATCACGCCGCCCAGTGGCTTCAATATCTTCAGAGGAAAGCGTATTTCCGAATTCAATATGAAAAGCTCGTTTCCTCCCACTGGAACTGTAACGTCAACGCATCCGGTCTGACTTTGCAGGCCGGTGCAGAAGGGCACAATTCGTTGCGGCCCGGCTTCATCAATGGGAAACCCTCGAAGCGTGGTGCCGCCACCGGCAAAAAATAGTTGGCTGGTGGGAATGAAACTGGAAGAGAAAGCTCTCGCCAGGCCAAGCCGGATGCTATTGGCAAACACCACGGAGTGAAATGATTTATATGCAGCGAACTGGCCGAAGAAGCGCGCGAAGTTGGCGCTCGATCCCAGCGCGGTTGGCGTAATGCCCAGGTTCATCGTAGCGAAAACGCCGCGATGCGCATCCAGCGGATGGTCGCGCGTGTCGCGAATCAGACTGCTGGAAAAAGTTGAAAGCAGGACGTTGCGGTCTTGCGGCAAGATCAGTTCCGGTACCAGCAACTGCGACAGAATCGTTTTGTTGAAATCGTACCGAAGCTGGACGCGGGTATTTTTCTTGCGGCTGATCACATGCTCCACCTGGACCGATGCGTCACCCAGGCTTGCGCCGAATAACGGATTCTCGGTCGTGTGTTCAATCGAAAAACTCGTGATCGAGGACCATTGCGACCCGAACACGTGCGGCTGGCTGTAAGCGGCAATGGCGCGCTGATCAAGGCGATCGAGCAGAATCGATGCGCTTGCAGTCTCCCCGAGTCCGCGCATGTTATGGCGATTGAACTCGATGTAGCCGCGCGGGCTGGCGTAGGTCGCCTGGCTAGGCGCGAGTTGGTACTTGCCGAGGCTGATCGTCGGCAAACCGGGCACAGCGACGGTTCCGGAAGGAACGTTGCCCCCGCGGTGCGAAACTTCGAAGCCAAACCCGTAAACGATCTCATTGCGCTTAGCCTCATGCACTTTGACCAGCGTCGTTTCTTCCGTCTGCTCCGTGATGGGTTTGCGCGGTCCCACGCTTGACCAATCAAAAATGTTCAGGTCGTAGAGATGGGTCTGCGCCTGCAGCAGCACCACTTGCTTCAGAGGAGCCTCAGTCGGCAGTTTCGCGGTTTTTCGAATCAGCGACAGGCGGGTGTGCTTTTGTCCGAGATAAACCACGTCGCCCACGCGGACGAATTGGTGCTCGGCGATTCTGTAAGTAACGTTAACTCGATGCGGATCCTGATTCTGCCGTGTAATTTTCGTCGTGACTTCAACGTTGGGGTAACCACGATCGAGATAAGTCGCGGCAATGCGATTTCGGTCCTCGGTCACCTGTCGCGGTGAGAACGGCTGGCCGGCCCGCGTTTCGTAACCTTTGGGGACGGCGAGTTCGTCGCGCGGAATGTGCTCGTTTCCCGTGACATTGACGTTCGCCACCACTGTCTCTGGGCCTTCGTCGATATCAAATCCAACATCAATTTTGGAATCGTGCTTGGTAACCCGCGAAGTGATCTTCGCCTCCTCATAACCTTTGTCGCGGTAAATCGCTTGCAGGGTATCGACGCTTTGCCGCAACAGTTTGTTGGTAAGGCTGCCATGATTCCAGAAATGAGCTTTCTTCACGGCAATCTTTAAGATCAGCGGTCCCTCTGGGATGTTCTTGTTTCCCCTAAAAATAACGCGCGCAATTTCATATTTCCTGCCGCGATTGATTTCATAGACCAGCGCAATGCGGTCGGGCTGGTTTGTCCTGTCGACCTTTACGCTCACATCGAAGAAACCTTTTTGCTGAAAATAATCGATCAGGTCTTGTTGTCCTTCTTGCACCAATTCGCTGTCGATGTTCCGTTCGGAGTAGATCGGAACCAGCTTCTTCATCTCCCGTCCGGCAAGCCACGGCACCCGTGTAAGCTTTGCGCCGCTGGTGCGTACCGTCACAATCGGCCCGAGCTTCACCTTGAATGTCACATCCGCGAGGTTGTCTTTAGCGTGGTACTGCGGCGGGATCTCTTCTGCGCTGCTCGTTAACCGGCGCTGTTGGGTGAGGCTCCGCTTTATTTCCGCCAGAGCGTTCTTGATTCGTTGCTCCGTGTAGCTTTCGCCGGGTTTGAGCAAGCCTCCCGTGAACCACGCCCTAAGCGAGCGCATCGCGTGTTTCAGTCGCGCCGTTTCCGCCGGGTTCGTGCCTTGAATTACAACGGTTCCAATTTTGGCGCGGCGTCCGAGTTGCACTCGGAAATTCACGTTCACCAGTTGATGCGCGTCGTCGATCTGAATTGTCGATTCGGTCGCGGGCTGAAAATAGCCGTTCCGCTTAAAGAATTTTTGCAGCGCCTCTACCGCGACGGCAACGCGCGCCGGATCGTAGGGATCTTCATCAGGAAGATTCGCCACCTGTAACAGCCGGGTGTAGGTGAACTTCCGGGACGCGCCAGGAAAATCGAGAACCCCAATGTAATAAGCCGGCTCTAGAAGGAAATCAATGCGCAAGCCATTGAGATCGGGAACGATGTTCGCCTCGACTTTCGGAAAATGTCCGGCTTTTTGCAGAGCTTCGATACTCGCCTCAACTTTAGTTTGTGAATAAGGCTCGCCCGCTTTTTGCACCACGAATGCACGAAACGGATCCAGGTTGCGGTGCGGATTGCCAATAAGATCGATGGCGTTCGCCTTTTGCCCGTCATACACCTGCGACGGGCCTTGCACCTCAATCTGGGCCCATCCCAAACATAAGGTCGACGAAAAGAAAATCAGCCATGCCAGCCAGCGCACATGAAGCGACAGACGCCAATTGAAAACGAATCGCCCTATCCCGCAGCGACGCCGTGAGCTCCTATGCGTCAGGAGATGTGCCCGAAGAAGCGCCAGGATACGAACTCCAACTCGCCAGAGTGGCAAGGTCGAATAAAAGAAACAGATGGGATGCCCAGGGGAGGCGAGATGTTGGCTTGTGCAGCGTGCAGGACGAGTGCTCACCACCTACGACCGGCAAGTAGCCACTCAGGCTCGCGCGACTTCACTCATCAGCGCCATGAGATTTTCTTCCGAATCGCGGAAGAACGTCACCCATAAATTATGCGTCGGCATCTTCGCAATCAGATGTGGCTCGTCTTCGAAGCGCACTCCGTTTTCTTTCAGCTTCCCGTAGGCCGTCTGAATATCTGGCACGGCAAAATACAGAATCGAGCTGCGATGGTCGAATTCCGGTTTCTCGGCCCGGTCCAACATCAACCGTACCCCGCCGCCATCGAAAAACGCGAGTCCCGGCGGAGCTTTGAACAGCAAACTCAATCCCAGCACGTCCTGATAGAACGCTGCGGCTCGTTCCACGTCTTCAGCATTAACTGCGACTTGCCCGAGACGCGTGATTCCAATTCCACTTGCGGTTGCTGGCATAATGCCCCCCGACCCCAATGTCATGGGCCGCCAATATTATGAGGCACTCGCGCAAATGTATCCAGTCTGGCCTACGCCCAGTCCGAAATCGCGTTCTCCGCATCCTCCGAATCGCGATCTTGCTTCTTCGGCTTGCGTTCGCGCGGGTGAGTTTGCTGTTTTGCCTCGCCATCCGATTCTTCGCGTGCTCCCAACTTCACTACCCAGGCCTCTGCATCGGATGCGCCATCTGACTCCGAGGCAAACTCCGTGAGCTTCTTCCGTGTGCGCTCGGCTTCGCGTTTGGCCGCCGCCTTCTGTGCGGCATACGCCGCGTCCAGTTGGGCGGTGGGATTCATTTGATTCTGGTGTACGTGCATCTCGCACCTCTCGCTCCCGAGTAGGGGGAGTTTTACCCGCGTCAGACAGAACGCAAGCCGCAAAGTGTCAGAGCAATTGCGCAGCCGAATCGCAACAGTGAAGCCGGAGTTACCGTTAGAGTGCATGCCTTACGCGTTCCAGTTTAGAATATGGTTCCGTAACCGAACCTGAGAAGAACCGACCGGCGGGACCGTGCTGCCTCAATCGGGGATGCGCAGTCGCCAATCGTGCTTAAAACTCTCTCCAAGGAGCCACACTCCGCTTTGCGTCTGACGCGCCGAAAATTTAACTGCTCGGCTCTTGCCGCTGGTACCGCAGCCGTGCTGCCAACCGGATTGCTCTGTGGCTGCACCATACCCTCGAAAGCGGCTGGAACCACTCATTTGCCGGCCGCAGCAAGGTCACATTTGCCACAATTTCAGGATTCTTCCCCGGTTTCGTTCCCTAAAAATTTCTTCTGGGGCACAGCCACGGCCGCTTACCAGATCGAAGGCGCATGGAAAGATGACGGCAAAGGCGAGTCCATCTGGGACCGATTCGCACATACTCCGGGCAAAATCAAGAACGGCGACACCGGCGACATCGCCTGCGACTCTTATCATCGCTGGCAGCAGGACATTGCCCTGATCCAAGCGATGAATCTGAACAGCTATCGTTTTTCGATTTCTTGGCCACGTATTCAACCGACCGGCTCCGGTTCGCCCAATCCGAAGGGCGTCGATTATTACAATCGCCTTATCGACGCGCTGCTCAAGTGTTCCATCCGTCCTTTGTTAACGCTCTATCACTGGGACCTGCCGCAATCTTTGGAAGACGCTGGGGGCTGGCCCAATCGTGACCTCTCTGGCCGCTTTGCTGACTATGCAGAGATCGCCGCCCGCGCCTTCGGCGATCGAGTCTCGGATTGGATACTGTTCAACGAACCCCTCGCCTTCACCTACCGTGGTTATCTCGAGGGTTCGCACGCCCCAGGCCGCAAGAGTATCTTCGATTTCTTGCGCGCAACCCACGTCGTGAATCTCGCGCAGGGTGCGGGATTCCGGGCAATGAAGGCGGCCCGCGCATCACTTCGCGTCGGCACTGCGTTCAGCATGTCTCCCTGCGAGCCTGCCACGGACTCGGAAGGGGACAGGCTTGCGGCCGAACGTGCCGACGGAGTTACGAACCTGTGGTTCCTTGAAACCGCAATGAATGGCCGCTACCCGCAAGCCCTGGCGTTGTTGCCTGAAACCATCATGGGCATCAAGCCGGGCGATTTCGAAAGCATGCGCGCGCCGCTCGATTTCATCGGCATCAATCTTTATTACCGCACCATCGCCTCTGCATCGGGCATCCTGGACCGGATCTCAAATGCTCAACAATTTATATTTCCTGTGAAGATGACCGGGGGCGAGCAGGGACCGAAAACCGATATCGGCTGGGAAGTTTGGCCGCAGGCTATTTACGGCATGGTCATACGAATCACTCGCGACTACAATCGTCCGCAGATTGAGATCTGCGAAAGCGGCTGTGCCTACAACGACGGCCCCGGCGCAGATGGCGTGATTCGCGACACGCGTCGCATTGATTATCAGCGGCAGTATCTAAGCGCGGTAGCGCGCGCGATTGCCCAGGGAGCCGACGTGCGCGGTTACCACGCCTGGAGCCTTATCGATAATCTCGAATGGTCCGAAGGTTTCAGCCAGCGCTTCGGCCTGGCCTACGTGGATTTCAAAAACCAGCAGCGCACCATAAAGGAATCGGGCCGCTGGTATGCAGATTTTGTTGCCGGGAATCGCGTGGCGGATGGAGATCTTTCGGTTCGTTCAGCGTTTGGCGCGGGCGAGCAAGTCGAACCGAAGAGATGATCGCGCTAGGTCTTGCGGTGAGCGGCCGAGGAACGCGAAGTTGGCGAACGCAATCGCGATCACTTCTGCTGCATCACCAACTCGCCACCTTGCACCTTCAAATCGCCCACGCTGTCGGGAAGCTTCAACCGGTCGCGTTGCTCGGCAAGCTTCTTCTGCAATGCCGGATTTACCAGCGAAACCGGCACATTCAAATCACCTACTTTAAATTCCGTCGGATCAAAGGTCGCATAACCGTCTTTCGATCCCAGATGTCCTGAGACCGTAATCCAAACATCTTTTCCCGCAATCTCAGTAAGGAATTGTCCGTGAACCACGTCGCCTTCCATACTCACCTGCTGATCCTTAATGGTGGGAGCGCCGCTACCAATATTTGAATCGGGCGAGAGTTCACCAGCCGCCGCGCCACCTCCCGCCGCTCCCAAAGCCTGGGCTAACACCGCCCCAATCTCATCGGAGTTGACGTGGACCTCCGTCTTCGAGCCTGATGGGGATGCCCCTTCAACGCTCTGCTGCGCGTCTGGTTGCAATGGCGCTGCCGCATTGCTGCCGTCGTTAGCCGCCGGGATCGTCTCCCTTGCCGGAGGCGCTTGTGCCGAGGGCCGCCGCTGTCCCGCACTTTCGAGCTTTTCCATTTTTTGATCGAACGACTGGGCATTCGCCGCAATGGACGCGGCGCTCTGTTTCTGCGCCACCGGAGCCGGCTTTTTCAGCACCAGAAAAATAGCGAGCAGCGACGCCGCCAGCGTGGCAAGACTGATAATGCGATCAAGTTTCAGTTTCATCAAGTCCGCGAGAACGGTCAGCCCAGACACACGGGCCCGCGAACATCCTAGCGGGAATAGATGGACGGAATCAGATTGCAGAAGTCACGAAGCCAGATGGTACTTCAGTCACATTCAATGCGTATGGGACGTTTGATTTGTGTGGGACCGGGTCTCTGACCCGGTCATGCGGCCTGAAAGGCCGCTCGATTTCCTGGCCACGCAGATCACAAGACGGGAATCTTGCCCCTCCATAGCCAACGGTACTCCGTCTCTTCCCGCACCAAACCAGCTCGAACGGGATTCTGGCAAACGTAATCCACTTTTCCCATAAGGCTCTCGTTCGATCGAATCACATGATCGAAGAACTCCTCTTGCCAAACCGGGCCCGTCCGGTTCAGAAGATGATTGATCCGCCATGCCGCCGCACCCTTGATGGCCTTCATGATCTCGGGCAGGCTGTGGCTCCAACCGTCCTCTCGGCGCAGAGGCGAGTAGATCAGGTGAACGTGGGCCGGCATGACTACCGCTGCATGTAGGTCGATTTTGCTGCTGTTCTGTTTCGTGCAGCTGTCGCATACGATGTCGCGGGCAATTTCAGGAAGTCTCCACCTGTCCCTGGTGGCGAAGGTTACAAACAGCGGGTGTTCGTCTTTTTGCAGATGGGGCAGGCGACGGCGGTAATCATATTTCGGCTGCATATGCTTCGGCCTGTCGGCCGAATGACCGGGTCTGAGACCCGGTCCCACACAGACCAACTCCGCACTTCCTACCCCAACGTCTTGGCCAGCAGCTCATTCACGACCTGCGGGTTCGCCTGGCCCTTCGAAGCTTTCATGACCTGACCGACAAAGAACCCCAGGACCGTCCTTTTTCCGGCGCGATACTGTTCAACCTGTTTGGGATTCGCCGCAACAATCTCGTCAATGATTTTTTCCAGTGCGGAAGTATCGCTCGACTGCCGCGGCCGTCCCTCCTGCTCATATACTTCGGGAAAATCCTTCTTGCGCTCGAAGCTCAGATCGTACAGGTCCTTGAGCATCTTGCCGGAAATGTCTCCACTCTCCACCAGATCCGCCGAAACGGCGACCCCGTTCATCGAAATCGGAGACTGCTCAATTTCCAGGCCCAAAGCCTTGAGCCGTCCCATCAGCTCGCCCTGTACAAGATTCGCCACGCGTTTCGGATTCCTCGCCGCCCTCGCCGCCTGCTCGAACTGATCGGCCAGCGATTTCGAAACTGTCAGCACCTGCGCGTCATACTCGGTAACCCCAAATTCCCTCACAAACCGCGCCCGGCGCGCTTCGGGCAGCTCCGGCAAGCTTTTCGCAATCTCGGCTTTCCATTTCTCATCGACCACCAGCGGCAGCAAATCCGGCTCGGGAAAATAGCGGTAATCGTGTGCCTGCTCTTTCGATCGCATGCTGTAAGTCTTGCCTTCGTGCGCGTTATAAAGCCGCGTCTCCTGCGTGACCTTCCCGCCAGCCTCAATCACATCAATCTGCCGCGCGATCTCGTACTCCAGCGCCTCGCGAATGAACCGAAAAGAATTCACATTCTTGATTTCTGTTTTCGTTCCCAACTCTTTCTGCCCGCGCGGACGCACGCTCACGTTAGCATCACAGCGTAGCGAACCTTCTTCCATGTTGCAGTCGCTGACTCCGGTATAAAGAATGATTTCCTTGAGCCGTGTCAGATATTCGTAGGCTTCGTCAGGCGTCGCAAGGTCCGGCTCGCTCACGATTTCGATCAGCGGCACGCCGCTGCGGTTCAAATCGAGGGCCGTCTTTTCATTTGCATCGGGAAAGCCTTCATGCAGACTCTTGCCGGCATCTTCTTCCAGATGCACGCGCGTGATGCCAATTTTCTTTCGCGCCGCGTGCTTCTCTGTGGTCCCCGTAGTTAAGGTTTTTACTTCGATATATCCATGCTCAGCCAGCGGCTTGTCGTATTGCGAAATCTGGTAGCCCTTGGGCAGGTCGGGGTAGAAATAATTCTTGCGGGCAAAAATCGAAGTCTCGTTGATTTGGCAATTCAACGCGATCGCCGCCAGCACCGCAAATTCGACCGCCTTACGATTCAGCACCGGTAACGCTCCCGGCATACCCAAACACACTGGGCAAACATTCGTATTCGGCGGCGCGCCAAACCGCGTCGAGCAGGAGCAAAAAATCTTCGACGCCGTCAAAAGCTGCACGTGCACTTCCAAGCCGATGACCGGCTCGTAAGCAGTGCGAGCGGCGATTTGGGCATCTACTGAACTCGACATACCGGGATTATAAAGCGGGGCGGAGATTGGAACTAACTAAGCCTTTTGTTTTTCTTGTGTTTGGGGGGAGAATTGCCCGAGCCGCGACTACTCATCTTGAGGTCAATTGCGTGGGGGCGTTAGAGCAAGAACCGCCAGGGCCGCCGGAGGCGTTCGCGTCCGCTGAAAGCGGCGAAGCAACACTCGTGGCGGCGCTGCTGAAAAAAGATCGCAAGGCGACGGCTGAGTTTGTCTCGCGATACTGCGACTCGGTCTATGCTTTCGTCCGCTCGCGTCTCGCGCCTCGCTATGACATTGTCGACGATCTGGTGCAGGACGTATTCCTGGCGGCGTGGGGAAGCATTAAGCAATACCGCCGAACCGGATCGCTGCAGGGGTGGATCATTGGAATCGCGCGCCACAAAGTCGAAGATTATTACCGTGAACGCCTGCGTGCACCGGAGCCGCTCGCGGAAGATGAACTCGAAGTGGCTGTAGCAGCAACGACGCCCGACCTTGATGGATTGCTGGATCAAGAACAATTGCGCAGCAAGACTTGGCGCGTAATGGCTATTCTCCCAGAGCAGTATCGCCTGGCTCTGATTTGGCGCTACTGGGAAGAAGTTTCCGCGCGGGAGATGGCGATGCGAGTGGGCAAAACGGAAAAAGCCATTGAGCGGCTCCTGGCCCGCGCAAGGTCCCAGTTCCGGGAAAGGTGGAACGATGCCTAAAGATTTTTCGGACGACGAACTGTTGCAGAGCCTGGCGCTCCGCATCGAGCCGACTGAAACCCAGGCGGCGCCGTCACGTCTGAAATCCAGGATTTACTCGGCTTTGGTTCGCCGCCAGGCAGAAAACGGCCCGCTGCTCAGCCTCACCGAAACTAAGTCTGCGGGACACGGGCTTTGCGTATTCGAAGAATGCCTGCGCATCGCTCCCACGGGTGAATCGGCCAAGCGCCTTAATCCTTGCCGCATTTGCCACGCCCGCATATTGGCCGAACAAATGGAGAATCCGCCGATCTACTGGCCAAATTGCCCTTACGTGACCTTCAAGAAAATTTGATTCGGCAATTAGAACTGGCGAACGATTCCGAACAGGTTCTGGAAATTCTTCAAGCTGTGCGGTCCGGGCGGGGATAATTCATTGCTGATGGGATTGTGGCTGATCACTTCAGTGAAGCTGTAGCGGAAACGCCAACCGTTATGCACCGTTACATCGAGGCCCACAGGCACGCGCAAGGCAATCATATTCGCACTGAACTGATTCGGCGGCAGGGCCGCAGACCCGTGCACATTGGTTGTCGATTGCTCGGTCGACGCTAGATGTACCCAGCCGGTACCGACCGAAAGATAGGGCCTTATTCTACTTCGCCGCTTGCGGAAGTACACGAGTCCGCTGGCGAAAATGCTTTGCTGCGAACTTCGTCGTGTCTCTTCGTATTCCGCAACCGATCCTGAACTGAAAACAGCGCCAGTCAGGTTCAACAGATTGCGGTTCCATACATAATCGCTTTGGATCGAAAGAAAGTCGGTCAAATGTCTTCCCACCAGCCCGTTCAGCGCCAGTCCATTTTGCGGATTGTAAGTCGAGAAATTTGTCGAGCCTGGATCGATCACCGCACTTGTATCTCCCGATAAAGTTGAAATCCCTCCCATGGCCCCTGCGTAGAACTGGGCTTCGGCGAATGCGGCCGAGATAAACACAAACAGCAACGTGATGGCAGCAAACAAAACTCGCCACCGTGCCTTCGGTCGAGGCAGAACAGGATTTCTCGTGCAAAGGAATCTGAAGGGGGAGATTTCTTTCTCGAGCGACATATCAATCGAAGCGGGCCGTCGCGGTCTGCTGAATATTCTCTCTGCCGCGCGCGCAGATTGGGAAGTCTGAATCTTGCGTTTAACCATAACCGACCGGTGGATTAGATCCATCACGAAAGGAAAGAAGTGCGATGAAATCGAAATGGACCATTGGAATGATGTCGAGCCTTGCATTTGTTCTCTGGAGCCTGCCAGCAAGCGCGGCGGCAGGAGCAGTCTACACCCTGAATAATTCAAGCACCGCTAACGCAGTGTTAATGTTTAACCGCTCCGTCTCCGGGCAGATCACGCCTGCGGGTGCTTTCGCCACTGGCGGGAAAGGTTCTGGAGCAGGGTTGGCCAGCCAGGGAGCTCTGCTTCTGGATGCCAGCAATCGATTTCTGTTCGCGGTAAACGCCGGCAGCAACAGCCTTTCGGTTTTCCGGGTAAGTTCCGACGGACTTTCCCTTGTGGGCGCTACTGACTCCGGCGGCAAAAACCCGGTCAGCCTTACCTCGTTTGGCAATCTTCTTTACGTCCTCAACGAAGGAGGAGCCGTCGGCGGGGTTGATACCATTGCCGGGTTCACCGTTGACGCCGGCGGCCATTTGCAAATGATTTCCCACGGCACAGGGCTGAGCGCACCGTCCGTGGAGCCGGCCGAAATCAGCTTCAACCCTGAAGGCAATCTGTTAATCGTTACTGAGAAGGAAACCAACAGCATCGATGTATTTACGCTGAACGATCAGGGATTGCCGGTCGACAAGCATGTAATCGCATCCGCCGGGCAAACTCCTTACGGCTTCGCCTTCGGCAAGCGGGATCAATTGTTTGTCTCCGACGCGTTTGGAGGAGCGACTGATGGTGGCGCGCTATCCTCCTATTTCGTCTTCGCAAACGCGGCGCTGAGTACGATTGACGGTGTGCAGTCGGACAACCAGACGGCGCCGTGCTGGGTTGCACTGACCAGCGACGGCCGTTTTGCCTACACAACCAATACCGGCACCGGCACGGTGTCAGGCTATAGCGTCGGTTACGGCGGGGTGCTGCAGTTGCTGAATTCCGGCGGAATTACCGCCAGCCTTGGCGCCACCAGCGCTCCCATTGATCTTGCAGTCAGCAATGATTCGCGATTCCTTTACGTTCTTGGGCCAGGAACCGGAGTCATCGCGGGATTCGCGATTAATTTCAATGGCGCTTTGGATCGAGATTCAGAGGTTACAGGTGTGCCGGCCTCTGCGACGGGTCTAGCAGTTCGTTGAGCGAAGCAGGCTCGAATTACGACAGAGAGCGCCTAATTTGCACGTGGGGAACATCGCCAGCAACGGCGTGCGGTAGGTTGGCGTCGATTGGCCGCAATACAGCGGCCAATCGAAGGCCTGAGAAAGAAGAAATTGAAATGAAGCCATCGAAATTGTTGGTCGATTGGTTAGCTGTCACCGCAATCGTCATGACTCTCACCGTATTCTCATTCGCCCAAAGCAATGAGACCGTCCTTTACACTTTCACCTACCACACCGATGGCGGAATGCCCTTCGCTGGCCTTACCTTCGACGCGAAGGGAAACCTCTATGGCACGGCTTACTTTGCGGGATACATAGCGGGATCGGTTTGCTGCGGCTCTGTGTTTCAGTTAATTCCCGACGGCGCTGGTGCCTGGACTTTCAACACGCTTTTCGATTTTACCGGTCCGATTACCGGCGGAGAGGCGCCCGTGGGAAGCGTAGTGATCGATGCATCCGGGAACCTCTACGGCACAACGCAGATTGGAGGCTTTTGCGGCACCGCTTACGAGCTCTCTCCAACGCCACAAGGAGCATGGAAGCAAACCACTCTGCACCGTTTCAATAACCTGGAACTCGGAGTCACGGACGATGGATGTCTGCCGTCTTCCTATCTGATTTTCGATCAGGCCGGAAATCTCTACGGCACCACCCAACAAACTGGCGCCAATGACTGCATGGGTAGCACCGGTTGCGGCACAGTGTTTGAATTGTCGCCTGCGGAAAATGGCAAGTGGATTGAGAAGATAATTCACCGCTTTTCGACGGGAACCAGATCAGATGGCAGCGGCCCCTACGGTGGCCTGGTTTTCGATAAAGCCGGCAATCTTTGGGGGACAACGTTATCAGGAGGAACTGCAGGCGTGGGCACAATCTTCGAGCTGTCCCCTGCGGCTGGAGGAGGGTGGACCGAAAGAGTGGCTTTCAATTTCACCGGCAACTCGACCGGCTACACTCCTTACGCCGGGCTGGTCATCGATGCAGCGGGAAGTTTTTATGGGACCACGTACGTGGGCGGGGTCAATGGCAATGGCTCTGTCTTCAGGATGAGACTCAACTCCGATGGCCAGCTTACGGAGACAATTCTGCACAGTTTCGCTGCCTGTTCTGCAGAGGAATGCCCCGATGGAGTTGCTCCATTCGGAGGCTTGGTCCTTGACGCCGCGGGCAACCTCTACGGAACCACAAGCGTTGGTGGCGCCGCAGGTAGTGCCTGCGTGTCCTACACAGGACAGTTAGTGGGTTGCGGCGTGCTTTTTAAAGTGACGCCACAGACCAACGGCAGTTGGGATTACAGCATCGTGCATCGCTTTCCCGGCAACGCGGAAGGAGGGTTCCCGACCGATGACCATCTCGCCGTGGACCCGAACGGCAACATCTTTGGTACAACATTCGTGGAGGGGGACGTCGGTAACAGCAGTATTTGTCCGCAGGAGGTTCTTGGTCTCGGCGGATGTGGGGTGGTCTTCGAGATTACTCAATAGCGACGAATTGGTTTCGCCGCGGCAAGCGCTTCAGCGTGCGTCCAAGTCTGAGGTCGACGTTCTGCTCTGGCATTCCTGGCACGGGCACACCTCGCGCAAATACTTCCAGGAGTAAAGCCCAAGGTCGTGATTGTCGTTCCAGGTGAACTTGATCGCGTACTTGCCCACGCCTTCGGCCGATTCCGGCTTCGCCGCTGGCTTGAACATGGGCAGCGCTCCGGGCGCGAGTTTTGCCGGCTCACCCGGTTTGCGATCAGAGTTCTCTCGCTCCTCGGTGCACATGGCGCAAGGGCAGGCATCGCGTAAATAGACGAATGTGTAGTGCGAAATGTGGCCGTCACGCCACTCGATATCGACGCCCGTTCCGCTGGTGAGATTGACTTTTACGGACTTTGGATCGGTGGTCGCGGTCGGCGCCTGAAGCGGAGACTGCATGAATTCAGTATCGCACAGAGAAGTTGGCTCAGGTACAGCCCCGACTAGTGGGCAGAACTCGAGAATGCAGCCTTCGGACGGGTGACTACGCCCACGGCCAAGCCTCCGATCGCTCCCGCGAGAATGCTCATCAAAGCCAGCACCAGCCCGCTTTCGAGCAGCTTTGATTTTCCACTTGAAATCATGAATGCCTCTGCAGACTCAAGAGTGTCGCCCTGCAAAATATTTTAACTTCGCAGCGAAATTGTCTCAAAGCCTCGGAATCCGTTAAAATAAAGGTTTCCGTAGGGCATTCGAAAGGACCCTTAGTAGTTATGGCTCAACAGTGTGATATCTGCGGCAAGAAGCCGCAATCGGGAAACCGCATCAGCCACGCCCACAACGTTACCAAGCGGCGTTGGAATGTAAATCTGCGCGCCGTGCACGCCCGCGTTGGCGCAACCACCAAGCGCATGCGTGTCTGCACCTCATGCCTTCGCAGCGGCAAAGTAGTTAAGGCTTAATACGGCGGGCACCCCGCAGATCTGACACGCTAGCGGGGATTGAGATCCGCATCGCCGGGCCCAACATAAGTCGAAGCGTGCCTGCCTTACTATTCCACGCCTAGCAAGTGTATGTCGAAGATCAAAGTGGCGTTCGGCGGGATTGTCCCATCCGGAGTTCCGTCGGGGCCATAACCAAGCGAGGGCGGAATGCGCAACTGCCGTTTGCCACCGACCCTCATGCCAGTCACGCCCTCTTCCCATCCTCGAATCACTTCTCCGTTTCCAATGGTGAAGTCGAAAGGCTTGCCGGAGTCCAGTGAACTGTCGAATTTTTTCCCATTGGTGAGCCATCCGGTGTAATGGACGCGCACGTGACTGCCTTCTTTTGCGGTCGCACCGTTTCCCACGCGAATGTCCCAATACTGCAAGCCATCGTCGTCTTTCACGCCCGGCCCGTTTACCCTGGCCGGAGCGCTGGCGCTCGCGACCTTTTTGGTTGTGGCGGTTTGCCCCATGGCGAGCGCTGCCGTCACCATCACGGCCGCAATCATCATGTGCTTGATCATTCTCCCTCCTCCTCCTGCGGTTAGCGATAATCTAACTGTTGCCCGAGTACTAGCGCTGCTGAACTTCGGTGGCTCAGTTTGAATTTATTCTCCCGCGAGGCCGTGATTCCCAAACACGGCGTGCTTCAATCGCATGACAGATCTTCCTGTGTCTGCGCACTACTCGAGTGCGATGGCGTCGATTTCCACCAGCACATCTTTCGGCAATCGAGCGACTTCAACCGTCGACCGCGCCGGCGGGGCGGAACTGAAGTATTTCGCATAGACCTGATTCATCGCGGCGAAGTCGTTCATGTTCTTGAGAAACACAGTCGAGCGTACAACTTTGCCGAGACCGCTTCCAGCCGCCTCAAGAATTTCCGATAAATTGCGCAGCACACGTTCAGTTTGCACGGCGATGTCGCCGGCGACTACCTGCTGTGTCATGGGATCAATCGCAACCTGCCCCGACGTGAATACCAACCCATTTGCCTTGATGGCTTGAGAGTATGGTCCGATTGCCTGGGGAGCGTCTTTGGTGGAAATAATTGAGCGCATGGACACGATTAACGCAGATCGAAGTGTAAAAGGTCAAATTCTCCTCAGGTGTTCGCGCGAGTGTGCGCATGAAGTCGCGCCGCCTTCAGAATGACCTGGGGCCGCCAGCTAACAGTAAAGGAGTGTCCGGCGGCGACGCTTCTATATTTTCTGTAGCCGCTGAACCTCGTGCACACCGGGAATCTTCTTTAGCCCAGCCATGATCGATTCGAGATGTTTGAGATCAGAAATATCCAGCACAATTTCCACGCTGGCCTGACTGTTCGAAGTGTGCGCTCCAATATTACGAATGTTGCTCTGCGCATCGCCGATCACGCTGGTAATGTTTTTCAGCATTCCGAAACGATCGTCGCAATAAACCGTCAGCTTCACCGGATAAGACGTCGGCGTGCTCTCATCGCGTCCCCACTCCACATCAATACGCCGCTCCGGTTCGTACATGAGATTGGTCACATTCGGGCAATGCAGCGAATGAACCGCCACGCCCTTGCCACGCGTGATGTAGCCAACGATGCTCTCTCCGCGAATTGGATTGCAACAGCGAGCGCGGTAGACCAGCATATCGCCCTGGCCCTTAACCATGATCGCGTTGTGGTCGCCAAAGACTCGGCGCACCACGCTGGCAATCGCACCGGGTTTGTTCGATAATCCCTCGGCCTCGATGTCCCCGGCCATTGACGGGGTCGCGCCTGCCGGCAGTAATCGCGCCAGCACCTGCCGCGCCGAATATTTTCCGTAGCCGATCCCAGACATCAAGTCGTCGACTTTGCCTAGCCCATATCCACCGGCGACGCGCAGCAAATCATCGTCTTTAATCTCTTTTAGCGCGATGCGATATTTCCGCGCTTCTTTTTCAATCAGCTTGCGGCCAATTTCGATCGAGCGCTCGCGCTGATGCACATTCAGCCAGTGCTTGATCTTGTTGCGCGATCGCGACGACTTCACCAGCCCCAGCCAGTCACGGCTCGGCTTGTGTCCGGCTTGGGTGATGATCTCGACAATGTCTCCGGAATGCAGCTTGTGGCGCAGCGGCACCATGCGCCCGTTCACCTTCGCGCCTACGCAGGTGTGCCCAACCTCGGTATGAATCGTGTAAGCGAAATCGATCGGCGTAGCATCCCGAGGCAGCACCACAACTTTGCCCTTCGGAGAAAATGTGTAAACCTCCTCGGGATACAGATCCACTTTCAGCGACGACAAAAACTCGTTAGGATCGCTCACATCCCGCTGCCACTCCACCACCTGCCGCAGCCAGGCCAGTCGCTGCTCATCCTGGGCCGAGACCGGCCCGTCTTTATATTTCCAGTGCGCCGCAATCCCTTCCTCGGCCATCTTGTGCATCTCTTCGGTGCGAATCTGAATCTCGAACGGCGTCCCATCCTCGGTAATCACCGACGTGTGCAGGGACTGGTAAAAATTCGGCCGCGGCATGGCAATAAAATCTTTAATCCGCCCCGGCACCGGCCGCCAGATGTTGTGAATAATTCCCAGCACCGCGTAACAATCCTGTAAAGATCGCGTGATCACGCGCATGGCAAACAAATCGTAAACCTGCTCCACCGAAATTCTCTGCCGCTGCAATTTTTTATGAATGCTGTACAGGCGCTTGATGCGGCTGTCGACCTTCGCCTGAATCCCGGCCTCTTTCAGCTTGTCCTGAATAATCGCCTGCATCTTCGCCAGAAACGCTTCGCCCTGCTTGCGCCGCGCATTCACGGCTTTTTCTACCTGCTCATAGCTCGCCGGGTCGAGAAACCGGAAACCCAAATCTTCCAGCTCGCCGCGAATTTTTCCCATGCCCAGCCGGTGCGCGATCGGCGCATAGATTTCCAGTGTCTCTTCGGCAATCTTGCGCTGCCGCTCGGGCTGCAGATGTTCGAGCGTGCGCATGTTATGCAGCCGGTCAGCCAGCTTGATGAGCACCACGCGGATGTCATCGACCATGGCCAGCATCATCTTGCGCAGGTTTTCCGCCTGCGCTTCTTCGCGCGTGGCGAAATCGATTTTGCTGATCTTGGTCACGCCCTCGACGATGTGCGCGACCTGCTCGCCAAATTCTTTGCGGATATCGACAATCGTGACCGACGTGTCTTCCACCGAATCATGCAGCAGCCCGGCGGCAATCGCGACCGGGTCCATTTTCATGTCAGCCAGCACCAGGGCCACTTCCAGCGGATGCACTAGGTAAGGCTCGCCCGAAGCGCGCATCTGCCCTTCATGATTCTTAAGGGAGTAATCGTAGGCTTTCTTGACGATCGAGAGATCGTCCTGCGGCCGGTTTTCCTGAATCCGCCTCATCAGCTCGCGGAACTTGGTGAGCGTCAAAGCGGTGGTGGCAATCTGTTGCCGCAGACTCGGCATGAAAGATTATAGCCCGCGAGCCGTGTGGTACAGCCGCCCTCGGCTGTCCAGCCGCATAGCGGCTCACGGCAAGCGTGGAACGGTTGCTCTAGTCCGTTCAATCGAGTTTATCGGAAGCGACTAATCATCGATTACTGCTGCACTTGCTTTGGATGGTGGTGCGGCGTCAGCTTGGGGATAATAAATTCCTGCAGGATATTGCCGGCTGCGTTTGCAATCAGTCCAACCCCCGCGTTTTCAAAGGTCAAACTCGCGCTTTGCCGATCCTCGGAAGGATAATACAAATTCGAAATGCCGCCCGCGGCCAGTTCCCCGAGAACGTTCGAGTAATTCGGCTGCCATCGACCATTGTCGCCTTTACAAATGAACGCCATGCTGATCGCGTAAACAAACCGCGAACGAAAGCTTCCGGTTCCCTTGTAGAAGTATCGCGGATCCTGCTTCAGGAGCGATGGCAAAATCGCGCCGCCAATGAAAGTGCCGGTAAGCGTATCGCCGTAATTGGCGCCAAAACGCTTGGCATAGCCCTGCAACCCTTGTCCGTATCCGATGAAGTGGTTCTGCCACTGCTCTACGCCCGCCGTACCGGCCACCACTACAAGGGTAAAAGGATCAATCACCGTTTTCGCCGCAAGCTGAAATTTTTGCTTCCGAGTGAGCGGCACTGCGTTAGGTACATAGCTAACGTAAAAATTCGGAATAACCCCCAGCACGCGCTGTTTTTCTTCAACTTTAATCTCTTCCTGCGCCACTTCTTGCTGGGTCAGCCCGACCTGCACCTCCGTCACCGAGGAAGCAACGTTCAACACGATCGGTGGAAGGGTGGCGATCTCTCCCGCATGCAAATCGCCCGCGAGGGTTTTCGGCGAGAACCCGGTCGAAGAAACTGTCAGTTGAAAAGCCCCAGGCGCAATGTTGGCTATAAAAAATTGCCCGTTGCTGCGCGCGATCGCCTCTTGGCGGGGCGATTGTCCGGCCGCGCTCACTTTTACGACCGCTCCCGGCACAACCGCGCCGCTCTGATCCACGACGCTTCCGCTGATGCATGCCGACAATTGCTGATTCCCAGGTTGCATATCGCCCGAAGCCGCCGAAGCAGGCTGCGACAAACCAGTTTGGGCAGATGCCGGTTGCGCAACCGGTTGCGGCGCTTGGCCCACCGCCTGAGCTCGACAGCGCAACCCGCTCAACGAAGCGGCAAACGCAACCATTAGGAGTCCAAAACTGAACCGCAAGGCCATGAAAGCCGATCGCTCCCCAAGTCAGAAGACACCGCTGCAACTTTCCCTGGGACATCCTGCGGTGTGGCTGATCTTTTTACTAGATTACCCCGGATCGTCACTCATCGTCGCTGGCATCGACGGTCGTTCTCGTCGTCTCAGAATCACAGGATCGAAAAGTGTGTCCGGCGCAAACAGCTTTTTCACCTATGATGCAGTCCAGACGCTTCAAAGCTTTGCAATCGGCGTTCTATTTGTGGGCGCGCGTCGTAAGCTGGTAGAGTGTCAATCGCTCGTCATGAATTGTAAAGTTCTTGTCACCGGGGTTTCCGGGCTGATCGGTGCCGCTCTTCTTCAGTCTTTGCCGCCAAGCGCGTGGTCGGTTACGCGCCTGGTTCGCAGCTCAGTTTCGAGCGAAACTCAGATCGCATGGGATCCATTGATGCCGATCGCTCCCGAATTGGTTTCAGGATTCGACGCCGTCATCCACCTTGCCGGCGAAACCATTTTCGGGCGATGGACGCCGGCCAAAAAACAAAACATTCGCCAGAGCCGGGTTGAGGGCACGAGAAATTTGTCGGAAGCCCTCGCCCAAGCGGAAGAGAAGCCGAAAGTTTTTATATGTGCATCGGCCATTGGCTACTACGGCAATCGCGGCGATGAGCTGCTGAAAGAAGACAGCTCGCCGGGAAAAGGTTTTCTTCCCGAGGTCTGCGAACAGTGGGAAGAAGCGACCATGGCCGCCGTTCAGGCCGATATCCGCACTGCCCAATTGCGCACGGGAATCGTGCTAAGCCCCAAAGGTGGTGCGCTGGGCACAATGCTTTTGCCCTTTAAACTCGGCATTGGTGGCCGCATTGGAAACGGAAAGGAGTGGATGAGTTGGATTCACGTGCAGGATATGGTCGGCGCAATCCACCACATTCTGAAGAATGATTTGCTGCAGGGGCCGGTGAACATGGTTGCGCCCAAGCCGGTGACCAACAGGGAATTCACCAAAACGCTGGCCAGCGTCCTCTCGCGCCCGGCGATTCTGCCAATGCCCGAATTCGCAGTGAAAGCGGTTTTCGGGGAAATGGGCGAAGAACTGCTGCTAAGCAGCCAGAAAGTTGAACCAGGCAGGCTGATTTCGAGCGGCTATCCCTTTCGTTACCGCGAACTGCGGCCCGCGCTTGAAGCGCTCGCGCGCTGACGTTCAGTTTTTCCGGCCCTCGTTCGGGCGATCCATTTCCTCTCGCAGTTTTTGCAGAAGCTCGGCACGCTGATCGGTGCTCAGTTCACGCCGCAGTTCCTCCAGCGCGAGAGCAACAATATGGTAGTGGTGCGCGCCCGCGAATTTGGGATCGCACGTTATGTTCAGCCAGAGTTGGTGCATCAACTCGACGTCTTGCGGTCTTAAGTGCGGAGTGTGCGGACCAATCATGTACTCGTGAACGGTTCCATCCGGAGCACAGACCTCGAGCGTCATCCGCGGACGAGGCTCCGGCAACCGCTCCCAGGCATCGCCGGTTAACTTGGCCTGCTCATCCGCCGTCAGCTTGTTCGAAAGCCCGCAGACCACCCGGGTTGAATCCAGCCGGTTGGCTGTCTCGATGATCGCCTCGAACACGTCCGTGCCTGGAACTACGAGCAGCGAAATCGGTTTGCCCTCTTTTTCGGCTGCCGCCACAGCTGCCGTAAAGAGTTCCTGTTCATAGTGATCAAAAACCTGGCTGGCCTCCATGACCCGGCTGCCACTGAACGAATGCTCGCGATGATAAAGCCGGGCGCTCATCACCACTACATCCTGCTTCGTGGTATCGGTATGGCCGAGGACATGGCGCAGGTAATATAAATTCCGCGGATCGCGCACCGCAACAAGAATATTCCCCGGACGAACGCCCATTGCGCCACTGCCAAGCTCCTGGTTTCCATAAACCCGAAACTGGTCGAGCTGTTCGGGTTTTCCGTGCCGCTCTTTGGCTACATGGCGCTCAGAAAGAGTAAAGATAGTGAAGAACACTGCGCTAAAAATCACTCCGGCGATGGTCGCTTGGTATTTCGTGAACAGATTGACTGTGGCCGTGATCAGCAGCGTCGCGGAGATCAGAATCAGGCCGACTGGGATCTCTTTTTGCCCGATGTGAAGGTTTCCCGGAACCTTCCATGCGCGGTTTCCCGGCTCGGTGTATCGCAGCACCAGCACCGCGATCGACTTCATGGCAAAGCTCCAGATCACGCCGAAAGCGTAAAGCGCCGCCAGAATGTAGACATTCCCCAGGCTGAGGAAAATCACCAGCAACTGCATCCCAACGATCAGGTTGATGATTCGGTAGCTGGTGCCGAAGCGATTGTGCGGCTTTTGAAACCAACTGGTCAGCACGCCATCTTCTGCGACCCGGTTCAGCACGCCATTGGCGCCCACGATCGAAGTATTCTGGGCGCCCGCCAGAATCAGTACGCCAACCAGCACCACGAAGGCGTGAAAGAGCAATCTAAGGCTTTCCGGCCCGACCAGATACATCGCAATCCCGCCAATCAGATTGGCAAAATAATCGGGCCGCACTTTATCGGGGATGATCATTACCGCAAAGAACGAAACCAGTGACGTGAAGAGCAGGCTGTAAATAAAAATCACCAGCCCGGTCTTTTCCAGGTTCTTCAGCTTGGGATGTTCGATTTCGCGATTCACCTGCGCGAGCGTTTCCTCGCCGCTCATGGCCAGCACGGAGTGGCCGAAGCCCACAAAAAGGATGATCCACGTCAGGTGAGCGAGCCAGGTGTGATGGAGCCATCCGAGCGACTCCCGGTTCAGAGGAATAACACCGTGACGCAGCGGGTTGGGCGGCAACTGAATCGGCCCGCGGAGGACCGTAATCGTGCACCAGATCAGCAGGATCACCACCATCACCGTGGTGATTGCCATGATCTGCAGGGCTTTCTGGCTGGACTCGTGCATGCCCTGCGTGTTCTTCCACCAGAAATACACCACCACCACAATCGCCAGGCCCGCGGAGAAATAATTGTCGGAGAATTGCAGGGGGTGATGCAAATACAGCGCCATGTCTTTTATGAAGCCGGCGAGGTATTGCCCGGCCGAGACGGCGCTGATCGGGCCGGTAAGAACGTAGTCGAAAAGGAGGGCCGAGACGGAAAACTTGGCGAGCGTTCCGCCCATCGCTTCTTTAACGACGCGGTAGACGCCGCCGCGAACAAACATGCTGCTCGACTCGATATACAGAGCCCGCACCGCGTAGCTGAACAGCATGACCGCGAGAATGAACCAGGGAGCGCTCTTGCCGATGACTTTTTCGGCATCGCCGCCCGCGTAATAGGCTGACGACGCCAGGTCAGAGAGCACGATAGCGGAGGCGCGCCAGAACGAGATAAAGGACAACATCACCGTGGTGGCGACGAAGACCTTTATGGCTGGCTTGGAGCCTTCAACCGATGCAGGCATTATTGGACGAGAGTCGATACACGATCGATAAAGGTTCAAGATAGCACAGGGCGACAGCCCAAAGTGAGAAGCGAAAGGCGCGGGGAGCCACGGTGCCCCTTACTATTAATTTGCATTCAGGAGCAGCCAGTCAGTTTTGCTCGTTCGTCGCAGCTTTCGGTGCCAGATAAGTGTGCGTAATTCGATCATGCCAGCACAGGGCGTCTTCGTCGAGGAAAACCCAGGCATATCCCATGCCAAGGGAAGCTGCCGAGAGAAACGATGCCAGCACGCGCCAGCGCCGCAGTCGACGGTTCGCACGCGTTCCATCGAAACGGCCAAGCTCCAGCCGCGCCAACCGAAGCCCCGGCGTTCCGTTGGAATAGACGATCAATAAGTACTGGTATGCAGCCCAGAACAGCGCGCCGAACCCTCCCGCCATTTCGATGATTTGCAATCGCGGGGGCCGGAGTCCGGTCATCTTCCAGAAAATAAAACCAAAGGCAAAACTGGCCGCGGCGACGAGGGCACTATCGATTGCGGCGGCGGAGATTCGCCGCCCCAGCGAGGCGCTCTGCAGCGGAAAGTCGATGCCCGGTCGTCTCTCGATTTCCACTGGGCTTAACTTTTCGATGGTGATTCCGCCAAGCGCGGGCGGAGGAGGAACGAATTCCGGCACTTCAAGAATGCGTGGCGCTGTCATCACCGGCTCCGCCAATTCGTCAACCGGCCGCGCCGGGGGATTCCATATCCGGGGAAACTCTATGATTTTCGCGCTCGCACCCGCGTTGGCGTTCGGCACAGGTTGCGTCTCGCGGGAGTTCGTGACAGCCCAGCTCACGAACTCCGAAGCTGCCGCTGCAAATTCGTCAGCTCGTTCAGCGAATCCATCGAATGCCAACGCGCTGCGCGATGTCTGCTGAGATGTTTGTGCATCGAGAGGCTGGGCTGGAATCGGTCTGTTGGCGTTGGCGGAATCGTTCCGCTCGCTCTCCTCGTTATTCTCGTTTCCGGCAAACCGCAGACGCAACGAAGGATAGCGCGGCGGACGCGGCTTGCGCCGCGATTGATAGCGATTCAATCGTGCAGCAACCTCCTGCCGCCAGGCTGCGCCGTCGTGCTCACCTGATTTCCGCGCCTCGCCGGACAATTCCGACGCTGCTTCCAAGCCAGCCGGAACTCCCGCAACGGATTGTCGAGCGGGTTGTCGAGCAGTTTCCTGAGCAGATTGTTCAGCGGATTTCACATCGCTCGAACACCGGCAGACTT
Source organism: uncultured Acidobacteriaceae bacterium (assembly GCA_963784095.1). Classification (GTDB taxonomy): domain Bacteria; phylum Acidobacteriota; class Terriglobia; order Terriglobales; family Acidobacteriaceae; genus Sulfotelmatobacter. The sequence goes on along the minus strand of CAWAQC010000005.1, from coordinate 758,712 downwards.
CACCACAAACAGAACAGGGCATGAATCACAGTCTTAATTGGATTGCTAAAGCCGCACTACTCCGCCAGCGTCGGATAACCATTGAAAGCTCGCTCGAATCCAAGCGCCTTAGTAGCTTTGCCTGTTAAGGCGCAGCCGTGCTAACGTCACGACGGCTGCTGCCGTAAAACTCCGGGCTCGCCTTCACGCTCGGAATATCTTGATCGATAATCTTTTTCCGATGACTGGTCGTAACAGATTCCTTATCACAGCCGTTGTGCTTTGTCATCTGCTCGTCGCTCTTCCATTAGTTACCAGCCAGTTGCCGCCTGAAAATCCAGCAGGCAAAAAAGCACAAAACCAATCGCCCGAAAAAAAGCCGGCTGTTGAGGAAACACCATGCGCCAAAGCGGCGGCGGCTCAAAAAGAAAATGGGAATATCGAGACTATCTGCGCCATTCAGGAAGAAGAGCAGGGACCGGTCTACAAATTGCACGTTGCGGTCGAAATCTATTACGGAACTTATACTTTGCGTGCCGATGACGCCACCTACAACTCCGACACGAAAGAAGTCACGGCACAGGGACATGTCGCGCTCGATGGTGGTCCGAACGACGATCACATGCGCGCTTCGCACGCGACCTACAACTTCGAACTCGAAACCGGAAAATTCTACGATGTTACCGGGACCACCGGGATTCGCTTTAACGCCCGCCGCATCATTCTGACTTCGACATCGCCTTTCGCCTTTACTGGAAAACTCGTCGACAAAACCAGCGAGGATCACTACCTGGTCTACGACGGTACCATCACCACCTGCGAGCTGCCGCATCCGAACTGGCAATTCGACGCCCGCAAAATCAGCGTGGAGGTTGGCGGCAACGCGAAAATCTACCGCAGCAAGTTTCTGCTGCACGGTTTTCCGGTCCTCTATTTTCCCTATGTGACTCACCCGGTCGAAAAAGAGGCGAGACAATCCGGCTTCCTCATGCCGACTGCCGGACACTCCTCGAGCTACGGCTACACTTTCGGCGATTCTTACTATTGGGCAATCAATCGCATGATGGACGCCACCATCGGCGGCGAATACATGTCGCTCCGCGGCGGCTCGCAGCGCGGGGAATTCCGCATACGTCCCAGCGAAACCTCGTACGCAGACCTGAATTATTTTGGCGTGATTGACCGCGGCATCGGCACCCCTCCAGTAAAGGAGGGCGGCGAGAATGTTCGCTTGAGCGCGGTGAGGAACTTCGATGGTTTCCGCGGCGTGACCGACATCGATTACTTGACTTCGTATCTGTTTCGCTTGGCCTTCAACGAGGTTTTCAGCCAGGCGGTATTTTCAGAGGTGAAGTCAGACGGCTTTCTTTCAAAAACAACCGACGGTTTTAACGTCAATGGTTTCGCCGAGCGCTATCAGAACTTCCTAAGCACGACGCCGGGACAGGTGATTACGATTTTGCACACTCCCAGTTTCGATGCCTCGAGCGTCGATCACTCGCTCGGCCGCTCGCCGTTCTATTGGTCGTTCGATGAATCTTCTACCGGACTTTCGCGCAGCGAACCTTCGCAATGCACCACGATCGGCACAGCGCAATCGTGTACGCTGCCGTTCCGCACTGCGACCCTGGTCGGGCGCTTTGCCCTCAATCCGCGCATTTCTCTGCCGCTTCGGTTTCGCGGATGGTCCCTGCGCCCGGAGTTAGCTTTGCACGAAACCTACTACACCCAACGTCTGATCGGTGAAAGCGGAGACAATCCGGGTAACGCGGTAACCGATGCCATTAACCGCCAAGCGTTGGAAACCGCTGTGCAGCTGCGACCGCCGCCGCTCGAACGCATTTTCGACAAAGAGTTCATGGGACGAAAATGGAAGCACGTGATCGAGCCCAAAGTCACCTATCGTTATGTGACCGGGGTGAATAATTTCCAGGACATTCTGAAGTTCGACGAACGCGACATTCTTTCCGATACCAATGAAGTGGAATATGGATTCGTGACCCGCCTCTATGCCAAGCGAACGTCCGCGAAGCCTGAGAAATGCGAGACCGTGATGCAGCCTTTAATCGTGGGCGGCGCCGTCCCCGAGTCCGCGATTCCGTGGCAGCACATCAATCCGCTGGCAAACGGGACATGCCAGCCCAGCACTGCCGCTAAAGAAGTAGTGACCTGGGAACTGGCGCAAAAATATTTTCTCGATCCCACTTTCGGTGGAGCATTGCTTCCCGGCCAGCGGAACGTCTTCACCACCACGATCGATCTCACCGGAATCGCCTTCGTCACCGAACCGCGGCATCTTTCGCCGCTGGTTTCCCGGCTCAAAATAGAAACCAGCGCGCGCACCGATGCCGAATGGGATCTCGATTACGATTTCCAGCACAACACCACCAATGCGAGCACGCTCCTCGCGAACTACCATATCGGTGACGTCACCATCGGAGGCGGCGACGCATTTCTGCAAATACCGGTGCAAACACCAACTTCCTCTTCATCCTCCATCTCAACCACCACGGCGCAGCCTGAAGTCTTCAATCAATTTCGCTTCGGACTGGGATATGGCAGCCTGAGCAAGCGTGGCTTCAGCGCGGCAAGCAGCTTTGGCTTTGACGCCGAACTCAAGCAGTTGCAGTATGTGAATGCGCAAACCACTTACAATTGGGATTGCTGCGGGATTACTGTGACCTACCGCAGCTATCGAGTCGCCAATGTCCGCAACGAAAATCTCCTTCTTTTCACTTTCAATCTGGCGAATATTGGCTCCTTCGGCAGCTTGCGGCCGCAGGAACGCCTGTATTAGCGACAAAACATTCCGCCCGCCAAACCCACGCCCTTGCTAACATAGCTAAACGGAACCATGCCGCCAGAAATGAATCTCGAAGCAAAATTATTCTCCTTGCAATCTCGCTTGCGGAAGTTGGGACGCATCCTGGTTGCCTACTCCGGCGGCGTCGATTCCGCCTATCTGGCATGGGTTGCGCACGAAGTCCTGGGCGATAACATGCTGGCGATCATCGCCGATTCGCCGAGCCTGGCCCGCACTCAGCTTGCGGATGCCGTAGCCTTCGCGAAAGAGAACGCGATTCCTCTGGAGGTAGTCGCCACTTCAGAACTGGACCGGCCCGAGTACGTGCGGAACGATGCACAGCGCTGCTTTTTCTGCAAAGACGAACTCTTCGCACTAATGGAAGAATTGCGAAAAGAGCGTGGCTTCGATGCGATCGCGTACGGAGTCAATCTCGATGACCAGAGCGATTGGCGTCCCGGTCAAAAAGCGGCGCAAGCGCATTCGGTTGTGGCCCCTTTGCTCGACGCCGGCCTCGGCAAAGAAGAAATTCGCGCTCTCGCCCGGCAAGCCGGTCTGCGTATTTGGAATAAACCCGCATCGGCTTGTTTATCCTCGCGAATCGAGTACGGCCGGCCAGTTACCAGAGAAGCTCTCCATGCGGTCGAGAAGGGCGAAGATGCTTTGCGCGGCCTCGGGTTTAACCAATTTCGCGTTCGCCATCACGGAGACATTGTTCGCATTGAAATCGCTCGCGAAGAATTGCATCGGGCGCTCGACGGCGCAATGGCCGGCGAGTTCACCAGAATCTTCAAATCGTTGGGGTTTAATTTTGTAACCCTCGATCTTGAAGGTTTCCGTTCCGGATCGATGAACGCGCTGCTGCCCGCAAAGGAACTGTTGAAGCGCGCAGGCTGAAGCGAAGGAAGAGCCAGAAACCTCGAATCTACCGCTTTTCTGCGCCCTTTTCCGTGCGTCGCCGTGAGATAATCGACTTTCAATTCCTAATGTCAGGCGGTTTTTTAGTGAATTTAATTCGCCGTTCTTTTCTACCCCTGCTGCTGATTTGCCTCGGCTGCGTTGCCCAGACAGCTCAAAGGCCAGATTCCCAGAAGTCCGATTTGAGCACAAAAGTTGAGCGGCAGGTGCGCTCGTACTACAAAATTCCCCCTCAGGTGCAGGTGCGAGTGGGCCCACCTTCCCAGAGTGCCGATTTTCCAGCTTACAGCTCAGTTGTGGTCACCGTCGATAATGGCGAAAAGAAGCAGGACTTCACGTTTCTGATTTCAAAAGATCAATCGTCGATGATGCGGCTCACCAAGTTCGACCTGACCAAGGACCCCTTCGCTGAAACCATGAGCAAGATCGATGTCAAAGGCCGGCCAACGCGGGGCGCAAAAGCGTCGAAGGTGGTGGTCGTCAATTTCGACGACTTCGAATGCCCCTACTGCTCGCGCATGCACCAAACTTTGTTTCCGGAGATCCTGAAGGAATATGGCGACCGGGTCACGTTTATTTACAAAGATTATCCGCTGGTTGAAATCCATCCTTGGTCCATTCACGCTGCGGTTGACGCCAACTGTCTGGCCGCGCAGAACAGCGATGCCTATTGGGATTTTGCGGATTACATCCACGCCAATCAGCGTGAAGTAAGCAGCCAGAAAATGCCGACCGGTCCGGGCGACGAACTGGACCGCCTGACCATCTCGCAGGGCCAGAAACATAATCTTGATATGACGAAGCTGCAGGCGTGCATTAAGACGCAAGACGATAGCGCGATCAAGGCCTCGATGAAAGAGGGCGATGCGGTTGGAGTGGAAGCCACGCCGACATTGTTTATTAATGGGCAGAAGGTCGATGGCGCCGTGCCTATCAGCGAATTGCGCGCCGCGCTCGACCGCGCGCTGAAAGAGGCGGATTTGCCTGTGCCGGTGCACACCGCAAGCGCAGCTCCGCCGGTTTCCAAATGATTTCGGCGAAACTGTAAGATGCTCGGCGCGAACTGCGCATTCTGGCGCAGTACGCAGGGGACAATCTTTGAAGATGAATGTAAATCTTTGCCGGCCGGCAGCGCTGTTGACCGCGGCGATTCTGTTGGCGATACTCTTCGGTTGTAAATCGCAGGTGGGCGGCGACGTGATGGCCACCGTCGATGGCCGCAAGATTTTCCGCTCCGACGTCGACAAATACTATGACGACCAGGTAGCCAGCGCTCAGCAGGCGCCGGTGGGCGAACAAGCGACGATTCTCCGCCTTAACATTCTCCGCCAGATGATCGACGACGAGATGGTGATGCGCCGCGCCGAAAAGCTCGGCCTGTTGGCCACTGACGAAGAAGTCGACCGCAAGCTCAACGAGATCAAATCTCCCTACACCCAGGAAGAGTTCGATCAGCGCCTGAAAGATAAAAAGATCACGCTCGACGATTTCAAGCGCGACATCCGCCGTTCCATCACCGTCGATAAGGTGATGAACAAAGAAGTCGTTTCCAAAATAAACGTGACCGATCAGGACATTACCAACTACTTCACCGCGCACAAATCTGAGTTCAACCTGATCGAACCGCAATACCATCTTGCGCAAATTTTCGTCACTCCGGCGCCCAACCCTCAGGTTCACAACCAGAACAACAAGGCGCAGAACGAAGCCGATGCCCGCAAGAAGATCCAGATGATTAACAACCGGCTCGATAGCGGCGACGATTTCGCCACGCTGGCGATGAATTATTCAGAGGACCCGGAAACCTCGGGCAACGGAGGCGATCTAGGAACCGTTCCGGAATCCTCGCTGCGCAATACCGACCCCGGCACTCGCGACCTGGTGCTCAAATTGAAGCCCGGACAGTACAGCCCGATCATTACGGTGATGGATCCTGCGACCAAAAGATTAGTCGGTTTCCGCATTGTGAAACTGGTTGCGAAAGAACCCGCCGGGCAGCGCGATTTATCCGATCCGCGCGTTCAGCAGGCGATCCGCACGCAGCTGCACGACCGGCGCGAGCAGTTGCTGAAAGCCGCTTACTATGAAATTTTGCGCGATTCCGCGAAAGTTCAGAATTACTACGCGCAGCAGATTCTGGATTCGAACGGGCTGATGAATTAAGTGGCCTTCGTTTCCGGCGAGCACTGTCGAAAATTACTTCCCGACAGTCACTCCACGATCGCCAGCACGTCGCCCGCGTTTACCGCCGCTCCTTCGCCAAAGAGAATTTTTTTTACCGTTCCGCTTTTCGGCGATTTGATCTCGTTCTGCATCTTCATTGCCTCGACCACGGCAATGCCGCGCCCAGCTTCCACTTCGTCCCCTTCGCGCGCCAGAAGGCGCACGACTTTGCCGGGCATGGGGGCGGTGATCTTTTTGGGGCCGCGATCTTCTCTGCCTCGGGTGCGCTCGCGCAACGAGCGCGGATCGCGAAGTTCCACGGCGAACCGCCGGCTGCCGACACACAAATACAAATCATTCGCGACCCGCTCCGACTTGATCTCATAAGCCAGATTTCCTATGCGCAGGGAAAGCACGTCGGGACGGGCAAGCACGCCATCAACCTCAACTTCTTTTCCATCGAGCCGGCAAAACCATCGCTCGCGGACACGATTTAGTTCCAGTCGATGGTTTTTGCCGTTAATAGTTACGTCGTAGAGCATAAAGATTTGTTGTCAATTGTCGCTTACAGCTTTGAGCTAATCCGCACGGCTTAGGCTTGGGCAGTTCAACTCAAGGCTTCGCGTCGGCTTGCGGCCTTCCAGTCCGAGTTTGTCTTATTGGCATTGTCCGGCACCGATGCAGCCGCACCATTCCGCTGCACGGATGTTGTTGCGTTCAGCACTGCAAACATGCCTGCGGCAATCGCAGCCGCTTCTACTGCCTTCGTTTCGAGATCGCCGTCTTCGTCCTCGTCTTTGACTTGGCCCTCTAACTCGCCACGCTTCAGCATTCGGTCCAGAAAGCCCGTATCGAGCTTCGCCGCTTGAAAATCGTGATCGCACAAGATCCGGCGAAACAGTGAGATGTTCGTCTTGATGCCGCCAACGAAATATTCGTTCAGCGCGCGGGTAAGTCGCGAGATCGCCTGCTCGCGATCGCTCCCATACCCGATTAGCTTGGCCAGCAGCGGATCGTAATCGATGGGAACGCGCCATCCCTCATACATGCCGCTGTCGCGCCGGATGCCCGGGCCCGCCGGTTCCAGCAACAGCGTGATCTCGCCGGGGCTCGGAAAATAATTATTGTCCGGATCTTCCGCATAGATACGGCACTCGATCGCGTGTCCGCGAATCCGAACATCGTCTTGCTTGAACGGCAACTTCTCGCCTGCCGCAATCCGAATCTGCAGATGCACAAGATCGAGTCCCGTGATCAGTTCAGTCACTGGATGCTCGACCTGTAAGCGTGTGTTCATTTCCAGAAAATAAAAGTTCTTTTGCTGGTCCACCAGAAATTCGACAGTCCCGGCATTGGTGTAGCCCGCAGCTTCGGCGACATGCACCGCAACCTCGCCCATACGCCGGCGCATATCGGCGTCGACAAGCGGCGACGGCGCCTCTTCCAGCACTTTTTGATGGCGACGTTGCAGCGAGCATTCGCGTTCGCCGAGATAAACCGTGGTGCCGTGCTCATCGGCGAGCACCTGCATCTCAATATGCCTGGGATTGACAATCGCTTTCTCGATATAAACTTCGCTGTCGCCAAACGAGCGCTGGGCTTCGCTGCACGCCGCTTCCAATGCAGATTTCAGTTCAGAAGCAGCATGGACCAGTCTCATGCCTTTACCGCCGCCGCCCGCCGCCGCCTTCAGCATCACCGGATAACCGATTCTTTCCCCCACCTGCGCCGCTTGCTCAAACGATTCCAGTCCGCGCGAAGTTCCCGGCACAAATGGCACACCGGCTTTTTCCATCGCCTGCCGGGCGCGGGTCTTCGACCCCATGGCGTGCATCGCTGCCGCCGTCGGGCCGATGAATTTCACTCCCGCATCGGCGCAGGCCTCGGCAAACTTTGCATTTTCCGACAAGAACCCGTATCCCGGATGAATGGCGTCAGCCTCAGACCGCTTAGCCGCTTCAAGAATCTTCGGAATATTGAGATACGACTCAGTCGCGGCCGCAGGCCCGATGGGATAAGCCTCGTCGGCCTCGCGCACGTGCAGCGCCGCCCGATCGACCTCGGAGTAGACAGCGACCGCAGCAATCCCCATTTCGTGGCAAGCACGCATCACGCGCACCGCGATTTCTCCACGATTGGCGATGAGAATTTTCTTGAACATGATTTAGCGAGTTCGCGATGCCGGAATGCGAATGCGCGTGAGCAGAACCTGGCTGACTCGCAGTTCAGATTACATGATTACGTGGCTAGCCGCGGCGTACCTGTTCACAAGGCGCGAATCAATCATCATTCAGTGGGCAGGCGCGAGAAGCTGACGCTAAATGGCGCCGGAGGTTCCGAACCGCCGTAGCGTGAATTCCTCGCTGATCGGCTGAAGCGGTAACGCAGCAATGTCCAGATGGCGAGCCAGCCATCTGCATAGCGAATTTTTTTGCCTTCGCCCGTCGAGCGCGGTCTGTAGGAAATCGGCACTTCGGCGATCTTCTCCCCCAGGCGGCACAACTTGGCGGTCACCTCGGGGCAGAATTCAAAACGCTGGCATCGCAAGTCAATTCGCGAGATCAACGAACGCCGGAAAACTTTGTAACAAGTCGCCTCATCATGAATGCCTGCGCCATAGAGCAGATTCGTAAGATGCGTCAAAACTTTTGCGCCCAGAAAAAATCGCAGCCCGCGCTCTGGACGGTCCGGTCGCACCCCATACACCACATTCGCCCGATTTTCCTGCAGTGGCTGCAACAGCGCCGAATAATCCCGGGGATCATATTCCAAATCCGAATCCTGGATCAGCACATATTCGCCGCGGGCGTATCGCAGTGCGGAGCGAATCGCTGCTCCCTTGCCGCAATTTCTTTCGTGGAAGACCACGGTGATGTCATTGGTCAGCGGCATCGAACGCAGTTTCTCGCGGGTCCCGTCGGTCGAACCATCATCGACGATAATGATCTCTTTTTTGACCGGGGAGGCGTGAATCGCTTCCAGCAGATCATCCACATGCGCGGCTTCGTTATACACGGGTACGATCACCGAGACGTATCCTGCCCGTTCATTTGCGGAACTATCTGGCGGCGATGTCCTTATCGCTACTTCCATACGCATGCTGGGTACGGTGCGGCTGTTTGCCTTGCTCGCTTTCCTAAAATATATCATCGAAAATTCGAAGGTTGTAATTCATACAATGTATGGCAATTAGTAGAATCGAATTAGGACATTTCCTTTAATTTTGCCTCGCCGTTCCGTCCTGAACAACACCGCCGCGCGGGCAGAGCATCTCCCTAACAGGAAAGTTTCTTAAGTATGGCAGGAGGTAAAGGGAAGTGACCGCATTCAAATCAATCGCAGTAATGTTTTGTCTGATGCTCGCAACCGTGGCTTTCGTGCCGGCAGCGCACGCGGGCCAATGGAGTGAGCGCAACGAGTTGAGCTTCAACGATCCCGTTGAAATCCCCGGCCGGGTTTTGCCAGCCGGAACCTACTGGTTTGTTCTCTCTAGCGATCAGAGCGACCGCAATATTGTCGAAATATTCGACGCCAAGCAGAACAAGGTTTTCAGTACCCTGATGACGGAGCCAACCTTGCGACGGCACACAACCTCGAAAACCGAAATCGTATTCGTAAAGCGGCATAATTCCCCGGAGGCGCTTTGGAAGTGGTACTACCCCGGACGCCGCACAGGACACGAATTTACGTATTCCACTCACGAGGAAACGCAGTTGAGACGAGACGCCAAGCGGGTGGTGCTGAGTGAGCCGATGTCGAGCACAGCGAATGGCAACAATGCCAGCTAAGAGCAGTATTGGTTGAACAGTGTTGGATGAAGCGGCGTCTTCGATTTCGTAAACGCTACAACAAACAAATTAAGGTCCGCTCCGGACCTTAACCATTTCTACAAGTTACATTCGCTCCGCAAGCCCATTCCTACTGCGGCAGGGGCTCTCGCGGCGTGGCGTAGTACCCCGCACGAGCCTGACTTTTATAATTCTGCTTGCACTTTATTTCGATCTTGCGATAGCTGCCGTCAAGCTTTGTATTGGTAGGCGTGTAACCCAGATTGTATTGACTGCGCAATTCCGCCGCGATCTGATCGAAAGCTTCTCTGAGCTTGTCGAATTTGTTGCCCACGTTGATGACGCGTCCTCCCGTTGCCTCAGTCAGCTTGCGCATCTCGCTCTCGCCCGAGTAGCCCATCTGGAAGCCGCCGTAAAATCCGCGATCGGCGCAGAGCAGGACGTACACAATAGCATCGGATCTCTGCGCAGCTTCAATTGCATCTTGAATCTTGAGTTGGCTGCCTTCGTCCTCGCCGTCTGTCAGCAGGATCATCGCCTTGCGTCCCACTTCCTTCGAAAGCATGTCATGCGCAGAGAGATAGACCGCATCGTAGAGCACGGTTCCGCGGTTGAGTCCCGCGGTTGGAACTGGTCCGCCGCCCGCCCCCGGAATCGGCCCCGTGGAATATCCCGTATTGATTCTCACCTTATTCATAGCTGCTTGCAGCAGGTGAACGTCGCGCGTGTAATCCTGCACCAGCGTTGCATCCACGTTGAAGTCGATGACGTAGGCCTCATCTTTATCCGTCAAGATCTGCCGTAGAAATGCTCCACCAACTTCTTTTTCCATGTCCAGCACATTGCGCTGGCTGCCAGAGGAGTCGATCAGAATGCCAAGCGTAAGCGGCAAGTTGGATTCGGCGGCGAAATATTTGACCGTCTGCGGCTTGCCATCTTCGAAGACCTGGAAGTCGTCTTTCGTCAGGTTCGGAATCAGCGCCCCATGCTTGTCTTTTACGTTGAAGAAAAGTCCAACCACGTTGACACTTACTTTCAACGTTTCTGCCGGCTCCTGGTTCTCTGCCTTCTGAGCATCGGTGGGCTTTTGGGCAGATTGGGAGTTTCCGGGCGGAATAGAGGAGTCGGGATCCTGCGCCCATATTGACGCAACCAGCAAGAGCGCAGCGATAAAGCAGATTGCGGCGCGAGGCAGGCGCCCAAGCCGAAATCCTCCGAAAACCAACAGCTTTGTCATGCGGTGATCCCTCTAGAGGTTTTTGTTAGTCTAATCCTTGAAAGTTAGATGCAACAAATCGTATGGTTCTGGCATTTCATATCGGAAGCGTCTGAATTTTCTCTAGTTCGGCCTGGGTTAGGAGCGGCAATATGGAATATCTCCGGCTCATGGCAAAATAGATTGGGTCAGGGAATGGATGGTGCCTGTGGTTTCCAAACCGGCGAATCGTACAAACAGAATCGGCAAGGCGGCTTGCATCGGGCTCGTGGCGTTCCTCTTTACATCTATTTTCCTTCGTCAGATCAGCGCTCAGAACTCGGCCGGTCAGCCCACAGATTCCCAGTCTCCGCCGTCGCAAACGCAATCTTCGTCCCCGTCCTCTCAGTCGTCATCTCAATCAACGTCTCAATCAAACCAGGACGTTCCCGATGCTCCCTCCGCAGTGCAACCGCCTGCTCCAGAGCCTGCACCGGCCGCACGGCCCGAACCACAGCCGCAGGATGAAGCCACTAAGCCTGCTCCTGTCGAGCGTAATCCCTGGACGAATCAGCCTGTGAATCAGCCTACAAATGAACAGCCGGCCAATCCCGCCGGCACCACGCCACCCCCGCCCATGCCGCCGGTAAAAACCGTTTCTCCCGGGACCACGCCGAAACAAACCCCGCAAGAGGAGCTTTACACCCTCAAAGTTCGCACAAATTTCGTCGAGGTTCCGGTCTCTGTGAAGACCAAAGACGGCCGCATGGTTGATGGCTTGCTGCCCTCCGACTTCAGCGTCTATGAGAACAATGTCAAGCAAAAGCTGACCTTCTTTACTTCCGATCCGTTTGCGCTTTCCGTAGCCATCGTCCTCGATCTTGGAATGTCCGACGCCGCGGTGCAGGAGATCAACCAAACCTTTCCGGCGCTCATCGGTGCTTTCGCTCCTTACGACGACGTCGCAATCTACACCTATAGCAGCACCGTAAGCCAGGTCAGCGGATTCATGCAGCCGACGCAGAAGCTGACCCAGATTTTTGACCAGACAAAGATGGACCGTGGGCGAGAAAACGGGGTAGCCGTCCTCAGCGGTCCCCTCGCGCCCAATGGGCCGATCATCAATAACATTCCCATGGGAAGCCCTACGCAACCGGTCTATACGCCTACGAAGCCAGCGCACGTGCTGAATGATGCCATTCTTCGTGCGGCGCTCGACCTGCGTAAAGAAGGCCGTGACCGGCGCAAGGTCATCTTCGTAATCGGGGACGGCCGCGAATATGGCAGCCAAGCCAGCTATAAAGATGTGCTGCGGCTCCTGCTCTCCAATGAGATTCAGGTCAGGGGCGTGGCCGTCTCGAGCGCAGCTTTGCCGCTTTACGACAAGCTCGAGCGCCTGCATCTGCCAAAACAGGGATATGACGACATCCTGCCGAAGTACACCTGGGCCACCGGCGGCGGCGCCCCCATGGCGCGTCTCACGCGCAACGCTATCGGTGAGACCTACGCGCAGATCATGAGCGAGGCTCGCAACCAATACACGCTAGGTTATATTCCGAGCAAACCAAAAACCACGGTCACCTCTGCCAAGCGCGAAATCGAAGTTCGCGTCGATCATGCTGGCCTGATCGTTCAGGCCAAGGATGGCTATTATCCCGCGCCACCGGGGGCTCGGTGACACGTTGCGTATTTCTGATGGAAGGCCAGCCGACAACACTTGGGGGAGCTGAATTTCGCCGTTTCAAGGCAAAACTTAAGATTCATCGATCGCAAATTCCGCCGGAATCCAGAAAAGCGTATTCACCGGGGGTCACCTGAGTAACCTGCCTCCAATTCCCGGCGTGTGATATAAAAGCCCGAAGCCCCCAATAGGGACATTTACTTGCGCCGGAGGCGCCCGCGAGGGTGTGCGGCCCGCGCTTTTTGAGGAAAGTCTTGAGTTTCATCAACTTCGCAGCCCGAGAGATCAACTGCAAGATCGTGTATTACGGCGCCGGCTTGGGTGGCAAAACCACCAATCTGCAGATGATTTATCAGAAGACTGCCGAACAACAGAAAGGCAAGATGATCTCGCTCGCCACCGAAACCGAGCGAACTTTATTTTTCGATTTTCTTCCGCTCGATCTCGGTTCTGTCCGCGGCTTCAAAACCCGCATCCATCTGTACACCGTTCCCGGCCAGGTCTTTTACGATGCCAGCCGCAAGCTGATTCTTCGCGGCGTCGATGGCATCGTCTTTGTCGCCGACTCCCAGGAGCAGCGCATGGACGCCAATGCCGAGGCGTTGGACAACCTGATGTCGAACCTCAAAGAGCACGGCTACGACTTCAACAAAATCCCTTACGTTCTTCAACTTAACAAACGTGACCTACCTGATGTTCTGTCAGTGGAAGCGCTCTCTAAGGAACTGCGCAAGAAAAACGAGCCTGTACTTGAAGCAGTCGCATTTCAAGGCGCCGGAGTTTTCGAAACTCTGAAGGAAATTGCCAAGCAGGTGCTGACGGAGCTAAAAGCCGGCGGATAGGCAACATTTCCTCGATTTCGATATTTGCCAGAGAGCGCTTCTGACCTCAATCGCCGACGGGAGCACTTTTCGCATCAACTGCAAGCCCTTAATTTGCCGGCTATATCTTTTACGTTAGCAATCCTTCTAGATCTGAGCGCAACAAAACATTTCTCCATCAGGAAATGCCGTATTTCGTTTCAGGTGCAGCATCTATGGTTCAATTCGCGAAAATTTCATAATATTCCGCCAATATCCTGACCCAGAAAACTTCGTCGCTGTTGCAGTTCGGCTGAGTTCTCGTCGACTTGGTTCTTACTCTCCGCTCTCGCGCCAGCGCCTCCGCTCCGAAGTTTCGCAGTCGGATGTCCATCACTGTTCCGGCTATGAGTCGGCACCACAGGCTGCATTCTGATAAGGAGTTCGAGGACAAATGTTTATGAAACCCACTCTCGTATTTTCACTTGCGCTAGGGTTCTTCTTTTGCACCCTCATTCTTTCGCCAGTTTGTTCTGCGCAATCGCTCACCACCGGCGACATTACTGGAACCATACTCGACCCCACCGGAGCGGCTGTTCCCAATGCAAGCGTGAACCTCCGGAACAGTGAAACCGGAGCCACGGAGACCAGCCCGAGCAGTTCCACTGGCGCCTACCGTTTTTCGCTCCTGAATCCCGGCTCCTATGTGGTCAGCGCCACTGCGCAAGGCTTTCAGTCGGCTACGCGACATGCCGCCACTGTTGCTGTCGGGCAAACTACCACAGTCAACATCCACCTATCGGTGCAGGCAGCCAGCACCACAGTGGAAGTGAGTGCCGGCGGCAACGTTATCCAAACGGAAAACGGCAATGTGTCCACGAACATTACGCCGGAGCAGATCGCGAATATTCCTAATCCCGGCAACGATCTCACTTATTACGTCCAGACTGCCCCCGGCGCGACCATGAACACCCAGGCGGGATACGGCAACAGCGCGACTTTCGGCATCTCGGGAACTTCTAATCTATTCACCATCGATGGAATGAATGAGAACGATCCTTTCCTGAACCTGAGCAATTCAGGCGCAACCAATCTTCTGCTTGGCTCAAATGACGTCCGCGAAGCTACCGTGGTTAACAACGGCTACTCCGGCGAATACGGCCAGCTGGCCGGAGCCAATGTCAACTATGTCACCAAATCCGGCTCCAATCACTTCCACGGGAATCTGGAATATTTCTGGAACGGTAGCGTGCTGAACGCCAACGACTGGTTCAACAATCACACGACGCCTGCAACTCCCCGGGCCTTTGACAACGCCAACCAGTGGGCAGCTTCTCTCGGCGGCCCAATCCAGAAGAACAAAACGTTTTTCTTCGTCGACACCGAAGGATTGCGTTTATTGATCCCAACTGTCGGCCCGGTCAATGTGCCTAGCCCCGCCTTCGAAGCGGCCACCTTGGCTAACCTGACGGCGACCGGGAAGGCCGCCGAGATTCCCTTCTACAACAGGATTTTCGCCATCTACAACGGCGCCTCTGGGTATAGCCGAGCAGCGAATGTATTGCCCGCAGGAGGCTGCGATGGTGGCGTTACCTTGGCCGGTGGTGCGCCCTGCGCCCTGCAATTCCAGGCGTCTTTGAGCAACCTCACGGACGAGTGGCTGCTCACTTCTCGCGTGGACCACACCTTCAGCAGCCGGGATCGAGCTTTTATTCACTTCCGCGCCGATCACGGACTGCAAGCTACCTTCACCGATCCGCTGACTCCCGTGCTGAACGCTGGAAGCACCCAGCCTGAATACGATGGACAGATTCAGGAAAGCCACACGGTGGGCTCATCTGGAATTAACCAGTTCATCGTGGCCGGTTCATGGTACAGCGCCATATTTGCGCCGCCGAACTTAACCGCCGCGCAAGCCCTTATGCCCTACCAACTGTTCTTCCCTGGGGGCGAATTCGCAACTCCTGGCGGAACAGATTATTCAACCTGGCCGCAAGGCAGAAACGTAACCCAATATCAAATCTCCGACGACTACTCTTGGGACAGAGGCAAGCACAGTCTGAAATTTGGAGTCAATTTCCGCCGGAATGACGTCACTGATTACACTCCAGGGGGCTTCAATGCCACCATCCCGACCGCTACCTTCAGTTCCTTGGGTAGTTTTTACGCCGGTACGGCTGATCAATTCGAGCAGGCGTTTGCCAGCCGGCCAACCGAACCGCTCGCGCTGTATGCGCTTGGTTTGTATGCGCAAGACGATTGGGCCATCAAACCGCGTCTGAAACTTCAACTTTCGCTGCGCGCCGAGCATAACTCAAATCCGATTTGCGTGACCAACTGCTTTGCCCGCCTTACCAATGCTTTCGACGCTATTTCGCACGACCCTTTGCAGCCCTACAATGCGGCCATCCGAACCGGCCTTCACCAGGCGCTGCCCAGCCTGCAGAACATTTCCTGGGAGCCGCGCCTGGGCTTTGCATGGCAGCCATTTGGCGGCGGCAACACGGTTGTTCGCGGCGGGGTTGGAATCTTTTCCGACGTCTTCCCCGGCACTGTCGCTACCTCATTCGACACGAATTCCCCACTTAAGAATACGTTTGTTTCTAGCGGCTCGCTGCTTGCACCCGGGCTTCCCGGAAGCGCGCAAACCGCAACTACAGCCTCCGACACGGCATTAGTCACCGGCTTTACTTCGGGTTTGAACATAGCCCAGATTGAAACCGCCGCGCCGCTGTTCACGCCGCCTGTGTTCACCAGCTCCGTAAATAACGTCCACTATCCCACCTACGACGAATGGAATTTCGAGATCCAGCAGGCGATTGGATCGAAGATGTCGATTTCGGCGGATTATGTCGGCAACCACGGGAGCCACTTGGCCCTGCTGAATCCGGGGTTGAACTCTTACTGCAACTCCGCCGCCATCCCTTATGACCCCTCTAGTACGCCGAGCTGTTTAAGTACCTTGGGGGTCGGGGCGTTCGCTGGTCTGCCAACCGCTCCTCTGGACGCTCGCTTTTCGGAGGTCAGTGAGGCCTCGAGTCCCGGCGTGTCGAATTACAACGGTGTGACTCTCGGATTCGTGCGGCATATGTCAAAGTCGCTGGAAGTGCAAGCCAACTACACTTGGAGTCACGCCCTTGATGACATCTCCAACGGCGGTTTCCTGCCTTTCAATTTCGATACCAACACCAGCATTCTGGCGCCTCAGGACCCTTACAACCTGAAACTTTATAACTACGGCAATGCGGACTACGATTCCCGCCATCAATTCAACGCCAGCTATGTCTACAACACTCCACAATTGCGCGGCCTTCTCGGTGATCTGCTCGACTGGACTGTCTCCGGCACATTCTTCTTCCGTACCGGCCTGCCATTTACGGTCATCGACTCTGGCAACACAGCTCTTCTGGGCTCCTATAACTACGGGCCGGCGCTGGGGTTGGATTTGTTCTCCGATGACAACGTTGCGCCGTTTTCCTGCGGTGCTTCGGCCGCGATTACTCCTTGTATGTCGGCCACTCAGTTCCCCTCGTCTGTGGGTCCCGGGGGTATCGGAGCATATGGAGCGCAGCGCCGCAATCAGGTCTATGGGCCCGATTTCTTTGACACCGACTTAACGCTGATGAAGACCTTCACTATTCCTCACTGGGAAGCTGCCAAGCTGCAGATCGGCGCTCAGGCCTTCAATATCCTTAACCACCCCAATTTCGATCAGCCCGTCAACGACATCGCTAACCCGCAGTTTGGAAGCATCGTCCGCACCGTAGGCCCGCCCACCAGTATTTTCGGATCTTTCTTGGGCGGCGACGCTTCACCGCGCGCGCTGCAGATCAAGGCGCAGCTTATGTTCTAGCTGACGCTGCACGCGCGAGTGCACGGCCCGGTTCTGCCGGGCCGTTTCTTTTTATGCGTCCCCCGCTCACTAATTTGCAGAAGCCTGAAGCCTTTCCGCATCCTAAATTGCATCGTGGATAGCTTCTTGTGCCCATGAACGGAGACCCAAGTATGGCAGCCTTACGCGACTTCATAACCATGCGGTTCATTTCCAAAAGCCCGCAGTTCGGACTCGCCTTGCTCCGCATATGGACCGGCGCTGTTCTATTCCTCCGCCACGGATGGGAAAAGCAGCCGGCTCACTGGGCACAATTCCTGACGCACTTTCCCAATCCCATCGGCATCGGCCCGCATCCCTCTTTTTTTATTGCGTTCGTATCCGACTTCGTCTGCTCGATTCTTCTGATTATCGGTTTCGGCACGCGCCGGGCTGCACTTTATTGTCTCGGAAATATTTTCGTTGCCTGGGCATTCGTGCATCACTTTGCATTTTTCGGCAAAGGAGCAGGTAGTGACCATGGAGAATTAATGGTGCTTTATATCGGAGCGCTGCTCTCGATTCTGATCGCCGGCCCCGGCGCAGCCTGCATCGACCGCATCCTGGCGCGCAAGCCCGGTGCGTTATCCCAGGATGTTTCAGGAACGATCCGCGGTGAAGTATAGGAGTGAAGTATAGGAAACTCGACGAGCAGCGTGCGTACGGAACTTCATCCGCATTGTCGCCGAGTATATTGCCCATGCTAAACTTTTTTGCAAAGCTCCCTTCACCTTGGTGCGGTCTATGAGCAGCGAAGATGTCCCGACACAAGACATCGATCCTAACCTTGTGCCTACGAAAAATCTGACGGGCACTGCCGGAGAGATGGATCTGGTCTCGCCCATTAGGTCAGCCATTCCCAAGGCCACTGATCCAACCGCTGACGCAGAACCGAGATTCATCGGCCCTTACAAGCTCATCCGACGCCTCGGCGAGGGCGGCATGGGAACCGTCTGGCTGGCCGAACAGACTGCGCCCGTGCAGCGCCAAGTCGCCCTGAAGCTAATCAAGTTCGGTTTGTACGACCGGGAACTCCTGCAGCGCTTTCGCGCAGAGCGGCAATCCCTGGCCTTGATGGACCATCCGACGATCGCCAAGGTTTTCGACGCAGGAGTCACGCCCAACGGTCAGCCCTATTTCGTGATGGAGTACGTGCCGGGCGAGTCCATCACCACCTACTGCGATCAGAAGCGGCTCACCATCAGGCAGCGCCTGGAATTATTCATCAAGACCTGCGAAGGCGTGCAGCACGCGCACCAAAAAGCCATGATCCACCGCGATCTGACTCCGCCGAACATTCTTGTCACCGAGATCGATGGCAAACCGATGCCGCGGATCATCGATTTCGGACTCGCCAAAGCGATTGACCCACAGATGGGCGACGACGCCGTAATGACGCGAGCGGGGCGCTGGCTTGGAACGCCGGGATATATGAGCCCGGAGCAAGCTGAATCTACGGCGGACGTGGACACGCGGACGGATGTTTATTCGTTAGGCGTCATCCTTTATGTTCTGATCACCGGAGCGCAGCCCTTCGATACAACCCAGTGGAAGAACCTGCCTTTTCATGAAATAGTGCGGCAACTGCGCGACAATGATCCGCCCAAGCCCAGCACCAAGATCCGCACTCATGATGCAGACGCGTTAGCCGAACTCGCCCGCAGGCGGCAAACCGACCCCGTCACGCTGACCCGGCAAGTCACCGGGGACCTTGAGTGGATCGTTCTTCAAGCTATAGAAAAGGACCGCGAACGGCGCTACGCCACACCGCTGGAGTTGGCGGCAGATGTAAATCGTTACCTGCAAAACCTGCCGGTTTCTGCCCATCCTGCCAGCTTCGCTTACCGCGCACGCAAATATGTCCGCCGTCATCGATTGAGCGTTAGCGTCGCGATCTCCGCGGCAGTGGTACTGGTTGGTTTTGCCGTGACGCAGGCGATTGAACTGCGCGCCATCCGGCAACAACGGGACCGGGCCGACCTTATCTCGCGATTCATGACTGGGATTTTCAAGGTATCCAATCCCAGCGAGGCACGCGGAAATACAGTCACAGGGCGCGAAATTCTCGACCAAGGCTCGCAGCAGATCACTACGAGCCTAAAAAATGACCCGGCCCTCCAGGCTCAGTTGATGGAAACGATGGCCCGAACTTATGCGGGACTGGGGCTGAATCATCATGCACAAGATTTGACGGAACGCGCATTGGGAATTCGACGCTCGCTTTTTGGAGAACGAAACCGGGCGACACTGGAAACCGAAAGTGATCTCGGCCAACTCATGGGCGCCCAGAGCCATCTGCCTGAGGCGGAAAAGATGTTGCGGGCCACGTTGCAAACCCAGCGTCAACTTCTCGGGCCCAACGATCCTGACACGTTAGCTTCTATGGATCGTCTGGCATACGTCTATGCCAACGAAGCGCGCCAAGCCGAGGCGGAAAACTTGTTTCGCCAAACTCTGGACGCTGAACGCCGTGTGCTCGGGCCCGACGATCAGAAGACGCTGAGCACGCTGAACGAGCTGGCGCAGGTATTGACGGCGCAAGGGCGCTATGCGGATTCCGACAAGATCTACGCCGAACTGATTGCGGCCCAACGCAGGACGCTGGGGTCGGATCATCCTGCGACGTTGCTTTCCATGTCTCACGCGGCTGAGAACCTTTCGCACGAAGGCCGATACTCGGAAGCCGAAAAGATATATGCCGACGTAGTCGCCGCGCAACGTCGCGTTCTCGGCCCCGAGCACCCCCAAACTCTTAGGGCAATGACTTTTCTAGCGGTGACCATGATGGGGGAAGGGCATTACGCCGAGGCCGACAAGCTCCAGAGCCAGATCATCGAGATCAAGCGCCGGGTGCTCGGGCCCGCGCACAATTCCACATTGCAGAGCATGGAACTGGAAGCGCTTTGTCTCAGCAACGAAGGACGTTATGCCGACGCGGAGAAAATGTTTCACGATGTGATTACGACCGCGGAGAAGACGGGTCAGCCGGGCGTGGTTGCCGAGACCTGGTACAACTTCGCTTGCGCCGAGGCTGACAGAGGCCGTTCCGATGCGGCCATTGCCGACCTGAATCACGCCGTCGAAAACGGACTGGTGTCACCCGGACAAATCGCAGCCGACCCTGAGTTGAAATCGCTCCACGGCGACCCGCGGTTCAATGCGGTGATCGAAAAAGCACGCGCCACCAGCGGCGCCAAGAAGAAGTGAACTCTAGCGAATGCAGCTATAACCCGCTAGGTTCTGCCGACCCAACTCGGAAGTCAACCGGCGGAATGGCGGCGTGGGAGCAGCCAGTCACTGGCTGCACTTGGCATCTCTCGCTAACGGGTGTAAAACCAAGGAGACTTAAGAAGCCCGGGAACTGATGGTGAAAACAATTCGGCAGAAAGTAACTTCCCAGAACCAGTGAAGACAGTACTCATCGTTGAAGACAATGCGGTTAATCGCGAACTGCTCCGCGAACTGTTGACGTTGCGCGGCTATGCAGTCGAAGAAGCTTGCGACGGTCTGCAGGCGCTCGATATGATAAGAAAGCACAAGCCCGATCTTTTGTTGCTCGATTTAAATATGCCGGTACTCGACGGATTTGCTACATTGCGAAAGATTCGCGAGAACCCGCAGCTATCTACCTTACCGGTCCTGGCCGTGACCGCATCCGCCATGCGCGGCGATCAGGAAAAAGCCCTGCAAGCAGGATTTGACGGTTATATCTCCAAGCCCATCAAGTCTTCTGTACTGTCTGCCGAACTCGAACGCGTGCTTTCGAAAAGCTGATCGACCGGCAGTTCGATATTTCTTCCAAAAATTGAGAACAGGCCCGAGCATCTGGTCCCCGAGTGCGAGCCCTCGAGTTTCTACTCTAAGATCGCGCTGAATCGAACCGTTTTTCTTGCGGTCGTTCTTCCTGCGATCACTTTTCCAGTGAACCGGCCTTCATATTCTCTGCCAGCCAGCTCGATTGAAGAAAACCGCGTTGGGTCAGCATGATCGCGACGTTACCAGGTGCTGGTTACGGTGTGTTACTACCTTCTATTACGATCTCGCAATTGTGCAGGTGCTTGTCCCAACGTAATCTCGACCCATGACGAATTGCAGCAAAACAGAGGCAACCGAAAAAACAGCAGGGCTGCTGCGAATCGTCAAAACCCCTTTTGGAGATCCCCTCATGAAATCGATCTTAGGTGCAATCTTAGCCGTGCTGGTGCTGTCCGGAATCTCAGTTGCCAAGGAGCTGCCGAACGCTCCCAGTGCATCCGCTGATGCAGCCTCGCCCGATCCTGCCTTTTACGTGGCGACTACATCGTCGTCGCGAGTTCAGTCAGCACCCCGACAGATGGAAAGAACACGCGTCGTCGACCTGAAGTTCGCCAGTCTGGCGTTGATCTCAACCGGCAGCACATTTGCAGATTCTTATACCACTTTGTTTGCGCGGGAGAATTGGCTTGCCGGCAGGAAAGGTGTATGCAACGAGGAAGTTGAGTCGGCTTACCTCTACGGCACGCATCCTACGGTCGGCAGGACCTACGCGGTTGCGGCAGTCAAAAGCGCTACGTCGTTAGCCACCGCCTACTTACTACGCAAGCACCACAGCAAGCTCTGGAGCCTGCCTCTGATCGGGAATTCCGTCATTAGTCTTCAGGGAGTAACTCAGAACATGATCGAATGCAACTAGCCGGACAGCCCGCCAAATCAAGCGGGCTCGTGTTCCTCGCTGATCTTCATCTTAGACAACATCTGATAAATAGTGGCCCGGCCGATACCGAGGATTTCCGCAGCCCGCGCCTTATGGCCGCCAACTGCTTCTAAAACACGGAGAATGTGGCGTCTCTGCACTTCCTCCAGCGAAAGAAAGGCCTCGTCGCTGGAGTTCTCATGATGCACCGGGTTACGCAGATCTTCCGGAAGGTCATCAATATCGATTACAGTTCCTTGCGCCATCATGCAGGCGTTTCCAATGACGTTTTCAAGCTCGCGAACGTTGCCGGGCCAGGGATAAACCGCCATCCGAGCCTGCGCTCGACGGGTTAAGCCTGCAACCGATTTGCCGTATTCGGCGGCGAATTTTTCGAGGAAATATCTCTCCAGAAGAGGCAGATCCTCGTGCCGGCTCGCCAGGTGGGGAAGGTTGATTTCGACCATCGCCAAGCGGTAGTAAAGATCTTCGCGAAAGGTTCCAGCTCGCACCATGGCTTTCAAATCGCGGTGAGTTGCGGCTATCACGCGTACGTCAATAGCACGGGGAGCTGCAGAACCGACCCGCTGTACCTGGCGGTTTTGCAAGACCCGCAATAACTTTGCCTGTGCCGAGGGAGTAAGCTCGCCAATCTCATCCAGAAAAATACTGCCGCCGTCCGCGTATTCGAACAAGCCAGCTTTGTCCTGTTGAGCGCCGGTAAAAGCCCCGCGAACATGCCCGAAAAGCTCGCTTTCCAGCAGGGTTTCAACCAGTGCCGAGCAGTTGCAAACCGCGAATTTGTTCTTCGCAACCGGACTTGCCCGGTGCAGCGCTTGCGCTACAAGCTCTTTTCCGGTTCCGGTTGCGCCGGTGATCAATACGGTTCTGAAGTGCGGAGCGACCCGCAGAATCTTGGCAAAGACATCCAGCATCAGGGGGCTGCGTCCGACCATGCCTTCGAACTTCGACACATGCAGCAGCTCTCGGTCAAGGCGCAAAGTATCTCGTCGCTTCGCCGCATCGCCCAGGATGGTTGCTATGCGGTTTCTCAATTTTTCGGCGTCGAGAGGCTTCGTCCAGTAGTCGGAGGCGCCTTTTTGAATGGCCTCGACCGCAGACTCGGTGGAGTAGTGGCTGGTCAAGAGAATGACTTCGGCCCCGGGATCGACCGCGATAATGCGCTGCAATAGCTCCATTCCGCCCAGCTTCGGCATTACTAGGTCGAGTAATACAGTCCGTGGGCGAGTTTTTAGAAAAATCTCGAATCCAGCTTCCGGGTCGGTCGCAGTCAAAATCTCGATATCTGACTGCTCAAGAACATCGCGGATCAGCTGCAGGTTTACTGGGTTATCGTCGATAGCGAGGAGGGTAAGACGCTTCGGTTCGCTCATTTGGCGCTCCCGAAAAAGCGATACGGGAAACCGGCAGAAAAAAGCGCAACCCGCGGCAGGCCGAAAATTCGGCAAGACCGAACCCGCGCAACATATCTGGCTTTCGAAACCAGCGCCGGGCACACAACTCCAGCGGTGAACATCAGACTCCTTCCCTGCAATGCCAGTAAATGGCGAATCGTGATCTGCCGGGGAAGACCAGCTTCAATCCCGTCTGATTCGCAGAAGTCCCACCGCAGGGACACAACCTTAGTATCAGCTTATCGCAGGAAACTCCCACCGAGTCAAGACGGAAGCAACACTGCATCTTTACGAACGTGGTGACAAACTGTGTTTCTTGACGAGAAGACAGCTAACCCAAGCTACCTGGTAACCACGGGTAACCTCGAGTACGCCTTTCTGCAAATCAGACAAAATCCAAATCCCGGACAGATTCAGGCGATCTTTCCGCCAGGACGGGTTATGAAAAAACCCGCTAACCCACACATTTCTTAGGAGTTTGTAATCCGGTCGTGGCGCGCCGGGAGTTTGGTTCAGGCCTTGCATTATCCAAAGTGCCGCTTCGGCGGCTGCCCTCCCCAACACTCTGAAACGGGGGAAACTAAAATGAGACTCAATACCTTGGCGAAAATGATCGTGGCGGTGATGATTGGATCACTGTCGGTATCCGCGCAGCAAACAAGCGCTGCACAGGTTCCGAACGCGCAGGGAATTAAGAACTTCGGCCGGCTTCCGTTGACCTTCGAAGCGAACCGGGGCCAAACCTCCGGCCAAGTTAAGTTTCTCTCCCGCGGTAAGGGATACACCGCGTTCTTGACTGCGGGCGGCATGGTGCTTAATTTGCGAACCTCGCGCACCGAGGCGGCTTCAAAGAGCGGCAACGCGCAGCCATCGGCCAGCGCTACATTGCAGTTCCGCCTGCTTGGAGCAAACCAGAATCCCAAGGTGGTCGGTGAGAACCTGCAACCCGGCCGCGTGAACTACTTTCTTGGTAAGGATCCGTCGCAATGGCATACTAACTTGCCGACGTACGGCAAAGTCCGATACAAGAACGTCTATCCTGGGGTTGATCTTGTCTACTATGGCAACCATCAACAGCTCGAGTACGATTTTGCAGTAGCGCCAGGAAGCGATCCCCGGCAGATTCAATTCGAAATCAGAGGCACTACCGACATCGCTCTGGATGAGCAGGGCGATTTAGTACTCAACGTGAATGGTTCCAAGCTTCACTTCCAGAGTCCCGTTGTGTATCAGGAGTCGAATGGCCAGCGCGTCCGCGTAGCGGGCGGTTATGCGATGAAGGATTCATCGCATATCGGCTTTCAGGTTGCGAACTACGATTCAAACAAGACGCTGGTGATCGATCCAGTGTTGGAGTATGCAACGTACGTGGGTGGAAGCGGCACGGATCAGCCGGCAGGCATCGCCGTTGATAACTCCGGGAATGTTTACGTTGCGGGATACACCGACTCGGCTAATTTTCCTTTAGCCACCCTGGGTGCACTGCCAACCAGCACGTATCACGTTTTCGTTGCGAAGCTTGATTCTACCGGGTCCAATCTCGTGTATGCCGACTACATCGGTGGCAACAGTGACGATTACGGGGTTGCGCTGGCGTTGGACAGCGCCAATGAAGTTTACGTTACGGGCGCGACGCAATCGAGCACCTTTCCAGTTGTGAGCGGATATCAATCGCAACAGCCGGGCCCCTACACCGGGTTTCTCAGCAAATTATCGGCGGATGGCTCTACGCTCATTTACTCAACCTATCTGGGTGGCAACAATTACGATCAGCCAGCCAGTATCGGCATTGACAGTTTAGGTGAGGCATACGTCGCAGGATACACGGAATCGCAAAACTTTCCCGTTGCCAACGCATATCAACCTACCGCCCTGGCGAATCAAGCTGGGATGTATGGAGCTTACGGGTTCTTGACGAAATTCAGCGCGGATGGATCATCCCTGGTTTTCTCGACGTATTTCGAAGGCAATTCGAACGTCGAAGAAGACGGGTGCTGCTGGGTTCCGCCTTACAACGGCATCAGCGCGCTAGCAGTAGATGAAAGCGGAAACGCCTATGTCGCGGGCGCCACAGATACCTATAATTTCCCGGTCACAACGGGTAGCTATTTAACAACCAACAGCACGCCGCAGAATGACAACGTAAGCTTTGTCAGCAAGTTCAACAGCGCCGGCGGCCTCGATTATTCGACATATTTCTATGCCTCGAGCGGATACCCGGTCTCAGTCACAGCTATGGCAGTCGATGGAACGGGATCGGCTTACATAACCGGCACCGCTTACAGCGATCCTACATTTCCTGTCACCGCAACCAGCATATGCGATCCAGGCACCCAAGGCTTTGGATGCAGTTTCGCTTTTGTCACCAAGTTTGATCCCACAGGTGCGAAGCTGCTTTATTCGACCTTCCTTGGTCTCAACAATCAGGCCACCCCGCAGTCAATCGCGCTTGACGAAAATAATGACGCCTACATCTTATCGTCGTCGAGCAGCGCAACATTCACTGAAGTGAATGGCATCGAAGCTTACGATAACGACGATGATGTGCTCCTGGTCGAAGTTGACCCGAGTGGCAGCTCTGAGCTGTTTGCCACATACTTAGGCGGTAGCGGAGATGATGAACCCGCGGGTCTGGCTGTCGACTCCAACAATAATATCTACGTTGCCGGCTCTACGGATTCAGTTGATTTCCCAACCACCCCCGGAGCGTTTCAGTCTCTGCTTGCGGGCACCGGCAATGCGTTCATAGCAAAAATTGGCGCGGAATCCGCCGCGGCGGTTTCGCTCAATCCCGGCTCGCTACAGTTTAGCGCTCTTGCCGTGGGCTCGACCAGCGACGCACAGACGGTGTTGTTGCGCAATATGGGCACTGCTGCACTGTCGATTTCTTCAGTCACGGCGAACGGCGACTTTGCCCAAACGAATGACTGCGGAAGCAGTATACCTGCCGCGAGTAGCTGCACCATCAGTGTGACGTTCACTCCTACGGCGCAGGGCGCTCGCTCCGGATCCGTCGTAGTTCAGGACGACGCTGCCGGCGCACCGCAATCCATCGCATTGTCCGGAGTTGGTGAGGGTGGTAGCAGTTCAAATCCAGCACCGGACGCAGTTCTGACCCCGAGCAGTCTGACCTTCCTGAGCGTACCTGTCAGCCATTCCAGCTTGCCTCAGGCAGTAACTCTGACGAATGCTGGAAATGCCGTATTAACCATCAGCGGAATCCAAATGACCGGGGACTTCAGCGAAAGCGACAATTGCCCGACGACTCTTTCGGCTGGATCGGCGTGCACGATCAATGTCGTGTTCACCCCAACGGTTGAAGGAAACCGCAGCGGAAGTCTGACAGTCGCTGAGAAGACCAGCATGCAAACCATACGCTTGACTGGCGTTGGTTCGGCAGCGAGCGTTCAGGTGAGCCCGGCAGCTCTGACGTTCGCGAGCGTTCAGATTGGTTCGAGCTCATCGTCGTCGGTTCAGGTATCGAATGGCGGCAATGCATCAGTGAGTATCACTGGACTTCAGATTACTGGCGACTATACGGCAACCAATAACTGCCCGAGCCTTATTGCCGCCAATGCCACTTGCACTGTCATGATCGCGTTTACACCGACCGCGACGGGAACTCGCACAGGCAGCCTGACTATATCCGCCGGTGGACAGAGCGGCCAAACTGTGAGCCTTACTGGAACGGGCACTCAAGCTGACTTAGTTGTCAGCCCAGCCAGCCTCGCCTTTTCGAGCGAACCGATCGGGGTCTCGAGCGAGAGTCAAGCAGTGACGCTGTCCAATTCAGGTAACGCCTCGCTGAGCATCAGCAACCTGCAAATAGCGGGCGACTACACTCAGAAGAACAACTGCCCAGCCTCGCTGGTCGCGGGCTCCAGTTGCACCGTCAACGTTGTCTTCACTCCGACTGCTACGGGAAGCCGCACCGGCTTTCTGACGATTACCGATAGCCTCGGCAACCCGCAGGCCATCACCCTAGCTGGAAATGGTGCCAATTTCAGCCTCACTAGTTCCGCGAGTGAAAATACGATTCAGCCTGGATCGTCTGCTACCTATACCCTTACCGCGTCTGCGGTCGGTGGATCGTTCGTAGACGCCGTTAGCCTCAGCTGCAGCGGATTACCGGCACACGCGACCTGCACTTTCTCGCCGAGTACTGTAACTCCCGGTGCAAGCAAGGCAACCACTACGCTGACCATCAGCACGACAGACCAAGTGGCCGACAATGCCCCGGCGAGCCCAGCGCGGCAGAAACCGATCAATTCGCTCTGGATGCAATTTCAGGGTCTTGGAGTGGTCGGGATGGTGCTGGCCAACGGCAAGAAGCGTTCCAGGAAGGCAGCGATTCTGATTCTCCTTGTACTGCTGGTTCTTGGAATGTTGTTCATGTCGGGATGCGCGGGCGGAACGGGAATCGCCCCGCAGAACCAGCAGTCCTCAGGCACGGCGCACTCCTACACGGTCACGGTGACGGGTGCGTCGGGTAGCTTACAGCAGTCAATCCCCTTGACTCTTACGATTCAATAGTCTCGGTGCTGACCTAAGTGGATCGCCCCATCCGCTTAGGTTAGCCCTCCCCCACCTTCCCCCACCCTCCCTCACCTACTTAGTCATGAGAGCACCCGTATAACTTTGGTAATTAGCTTTCTCTAATCTGACGTGTGATCTTTGACAACACAATAGTAAATACTTAGTAAATGCGATCTCAGTCCCATCCGCCGGTGACTGGAACTGTTCTGGTCGCGGACGATCAAGCATCCGGCCGCGAACTGCTCGAAGAGTTCCTGTCGGCCCAAGGCTTCAAAGTCATCACCGTCGGCGACGGTGCCGCAGCCCTTGAAGCGCTAACCTCCCATCCAATCGATTTAGTCCTGCTCGACATAATGATGCCGAGACTCACTGGATTTCAGGTCTGCGAAGAAATCAAGAGCAATCCGGACACTCACTTAATACCCGTCATTTTGCTGACGGCACTTTCTGACCGCCAGAATCGACTGGAAGGGATAAAAGCGGGCGCCGATGACTTTTTAACGCGTCCAGTCGATTCGACTGAATTGCTGGCACGAGTGCGATCGTTGCTCAAGTTGAAATCTCGAACCGATGAGTTGGAACGTGCCGAATCCGTACTCTTCTCTCTGGCGCGAAGCATCGAGAGCAAAGACCCTTACACGCATGGTCACTGCGAACGGCTTGCCGATTACGCCGTCTCTTTAGGAAGGCAAGCTGGATTATCCGAAGAGGAAATTATTGCGCTCCGCCGCGCCGGGGTGGTTCATGACATCGGCAAAGTAGCAGTTCCCGATGCGATTCTATTGAAACCCGGTCGCCTCACCGAGGACGAATGGGCCGTCGTGCGGCAGCACCCGGTAGTCGGAGAACGCATCTGCGAACCCTTGAGGTCGTTCCGTCTGGTATTGCCGATCATCCGCCACCATCACGAGAAATGTGACGGTACTGGCTACCCTGACGGTTTGCGCAGAGACGCGATCCCGATGCCTGCGCGGATTTTGCAAATCGTGGACGTCTTTGATGCGCTTACCACCGAACGTCCGTACAAGAAAGCTTTACCCGTTCCTGATGCGCTGAGAACCGTACGCGAAGAAGTGTCCAAGGGATGGTGGGATCCTGATATTTTCCATCTGTTTGAACAACTCGTTGGAAAAGGTGATGTACAGGTCGCGAAATCCGCAGCCTCGGGCAAGTAGAGAACAACGCTCGCATCAGGACACCCGAATGGCGATCAGGAATCATATTTCGGACGGTGCCGCGAAGGGCGGCGCGAGGTTTCGATGATCACGCAAGCTAAGATCGCCAGATGGGCTTCCGAGACCAGTTTGCGGCTGCACTTAGTCCTGCTGCTGCTTATGCTCCTGCCCATTACGCTCTTTGCTTACTCAGTCGCACGGCTTCTTCGAGCGCAAGCCAAATCTCAGGCAATTTCCGAAAGCAGCCAAATCGCGCGAGTTTCTTCCGAGCTTTTGCAAGCGCACTTTCGCCAGAGCACGTCCTTCCTGGAGTCGATCTCAACCAGTCGTTCATTCCGCGATGCCTGGGGCGTCAGAGACCTGACGCAGATTCAGAAAGATTTGGAACAGGCGAGCAGCTTGCAGCCTGACTTTTACTTCGTCAGCGTCTACGATCTCGATGGCACAATGCGGGCCATCTATCCCCCGCAACCCAGCCTGCTTGCCCATAATTTCGCTTTTCGGGATTGGTACAAAGGGTTTGCGGCCAACCACACTCGCACCTCGTATATCTCTGAGGTCTACCGCACAGCCATTCCACCCTTTCCGTTGGTTGCGGCAATCGTAGTACCAATAACCAACGATGCCGGCGAGCCGACCGGAGTGTTGATGGCACCCTTTGCTCTGGATTCTATGCGCCGAAGGTTAGCGGAGACCAAATTCGATGGCAGTTGGACCATTTCAGTCTTAGACCAGCGTGGGCAGCTTGCGGTTGGGCCCAGGATTGATCCATTTTCAGCAGCAATTGACCTCAGCCAGTACGCACCCGTCAAGGAATTAATAGCGGGCCGCGCCGGTTATGGAACGTTTTCTCGCGCTGACAACAGTTTTTTTGCTGCGTATCAACCTACTCCTGAAGAGGGATGGGGGATCTTAGTCGAGAAGCCGTCGGCTGTGCTCGATGAGGGACTTTGGAACGTCGAACGGCGGGTTTGGCTGCTTGGATTCGTCTTGGTTGCCTTAGGCCTGGGAGTTAGCACTTTGATGGGCCGGCTTTACTCCCAACTGGAGACTGGAAATCGATTCCTGGACCTTTCCATCGACATGTTGTGCACCGCAGGTTTTGACGGCTATTTCAAACACGTGAGCCCGGCCTTCGAAAAAATACTTGGCTTTACCGGAGAGGACTTGCTCTCGAAGCCTTATCTGGAATTTGTCCATCCGGATGATCGCGAGGCAACGCAGACGGAAAGCGCACGACTTGCGAACGGCGAGTCTACCTTTTCGTTCGAGAACCGGTACTTGTGCAAAGATGGCGACTATAAATGGATATTGTGGAATGCCGTTTCGGTACCACGGCAGGGAATGATCTATGCCGTGGGGCGCGACGTAACCGAAAGCAAGCGAACCGGGGAGGTGCGAGAACGATTGGCGGCCATCGTCGACTCATCCGATGAGGCAATCATCAGCAAAACCCTGGACGGGACCATCACCGCATGGAATTCCGGCGCGCAGCGGACATTTGGGTTTTCGGCAGCCGAAGCCGTGGGCACGTCGATGACAATGTTGTTCCCGCCGGAACGCGCGAGTGAGGAGACCGGGATATTGGCTCGTATAGCCAGGGGGGAGAGGGTTGATCCCTTCGAAACTGTTCGGGTCCGCAAAGACGGCAAGTATATAGACGTTTCCGTTACGTTTTCGCCGATCAAGGACGAGCGCGGCTCGATCGTAGGCGCTTCAAAAATCGCCCGCGACATCAGCGAGCGCAAGCAGTTCGACGAGGAAAAGCGTCAATTGATACACCAGTTGGCAGCTTCAAATCAAGAGCTCGAGCTTCGAAACCGTGAGGTCGAGCGGGCCACTCGGATGAAGAGTAAGTTTCTGGCCAACATGAGCCACGAGCTCCGCACACCTCTGAATGCGATTATTGGCTTTTCCGACCTTCTCGCAGAAGGAACCGCAGGCACACTTAACTCCAAGCAACAGCGTTTCGTAAATCACATCAAACAGGGCTCAGCGCATCTTCTGCAGTTAATCAACGATATTCTCGATTTGTCTAAAATCGAAGCCGGACAACTTGAGATTCGGTGCGAGGATTTTTCCATTGAGGACGCGATTCCAGAGGTCCTCTCTAACATTCGACCATTGGCCATGGCTAAGAACATCGACGTCGAGCAACAGTTGGAGCCCGGCATGAGGGTTTTCGCCGACCGCGTCCGATTCAAACAGATCCTCTACAACCTTCTTAGCAATGCCGTCAAGTTTACCTCGAGAAATGGCAAGATCACGGTCGCCTGCGCTGTACAGACAAATATGGTGAGCATCTCCGTCACGGATACTGGTATCGGGATTCGCCCGGAGGATCAAGCTGTCATATTCGAGGAGTTTCGGCAGGTTGATAGTGCGGCAGAAAACGTACAAGAGGGAACCGGCCTGGGTCTCTCCATCACCAAGCGGCTGGTTGAACAGCAGCGTGGACAGATTTTCGTGGAAAGCAGCCTCGGCAAAGGTAGCCGATTCACGTTCACTCTTCCGGCTGGAGAGCAAACTTATGACGATCACATCCATGCCGCTGGAAACGAGGCGAGGACCGTGTCAACCGCCGGCAAGCCGCTCGTATTGATTGTGGACGACGAGGGACCGGCGAGAGAGCTTCTGGCCAGCTATCTCAGCCCGGATTACCGCATTGTGACTGCCATTTCCGGAGTCGATGCTCTTCAGAAAGCTCAGCAACTTCGTCCTGACGCAATGACTTTGGATGTGTTAATGGCTGAAGGCAATGGATTCGAAACGTTAGCCCGGTTGCGGCAAACGCCGGAACTCGCAGATACGCCGGTAATCATTGTATCGGTTGTCGATCAGCAGAACGTCGGATTCGCGTTGGGAGCCGCGGACTATCTGATCAAACCCATTCGCAAGTCACTATTGCTGGAAACGATGCACAAGCATGTTGCACCGCGGCGCGATGAAGATGATCCCATTCTTCTCGTCGACGATGACGTTGCCAGCCTGCAGCTTTTGGAGGAAACTCTTCGTTCCGCGGGATATGAAACTCAGAGCGTACAAAGTGGGGCACGAGCTCTCGAAGTACTCTCCTCGAAAATGGTGAGCGGAATCCTGTTGGATCTATTAATGCCAGGAATGGACGGGTTTGATTTAATCCGCCACGTGAGAAGAGAGCCTACTTTGACGGATTTGCCGATCTTCGTTATGACCGGCAAGACTTTGAGTGCCGCAGAAACCGCTCTTCTTGCTGCCGAAACCCAAGCGCTGTTTCATAAGAATGGAGCGTGCCGGGAGCAATTGATCAGTGAACTGGCCAGAGTGCTTCAGTCGCGGAGAATGGCGGCATCGGCTGGAACAAAATAATGTCTCGCAGTGAAAACCCGGACTCTATCGCACAAGAGAATTAGGTTGCGAGAATGTCCCGGTTTTACCTCTCGGTCGCGGCGATAAAGTTTCGGATTGCCACCAGGTTTTGCTCACCGACTTTTGTGAATTGGATACCTTGGCGGCTCTGTCCAACCCATGCCACCACACCCTCCGCCTCAATTGTCACTTCTGAAGCTGGCAATTGAAATGAGACTCGCACCTTGTCTCGCAGTCGCAGGCTCTCGGCTTCTACTTGCATCCCACCCTCGCTTAAGTTCCAACTTACGGCCCGGAGATTCTTAGATCCCATGCTGAGCAGCACGTCCGCAGTCAGCGGAACGCGGATGTGTCGCCGGCGATTATTTATCATTCCGCCGCGCACGGTTCGGAACAGCCGACTCAGCTTCTGGCGGTCGATCGGCTTCTGCAAATAGAAGGTGGCGCCGATGGAAAACGCCCGTTCCATAACACTCCGGTCATCTACGCCAGTTACGATAACGATTGGGGTGGATTTGTTAAACGAAGACTTCCGAATGAGCCGCGCCAATTGAAAGCCATCGGGGCTGGGCATTTCCAAATCAAGAAAGATCCCATCAAATCGCTGCCGATTAATGAGAGCAGCCGCATTCTCGCTGTTATCGACGGCGCTCACCTCAGCTTCGAGCGAGGTGAACACTTCCTTCATGAGCTCCAGGCTAGGTACGTCGTCCTCGACGAGCAGTAACTTCAGCGATGGCACAGCATCTCCGTCTCAGCACATTTGCACGCGAAGAACCACTTGTCAATTACGCATCAGGATGCCTCCCAAACATGCAAACTCAGCTTGCCTTCAGTTACCGAGAAATCTACCTATAGATTGCCGCGACGACTAACCTAGCTCAGTCAGCACCGCGACGTCGAATTTCGAATAATACTGCTTTACGTCTCCAGCACCGTACTTCTCGCGAAATTTATCGATTACGGACTTTATTGCGTTGGACTCTGTGATTGGTTTCGCCGCAAGTGCGGCTTCCGCGCCCCGCACATCAATCCGAATCGACGGATTATTGAGCACGTTCTTGTACCACTGCGTGTCAGACCCCTTCACTGGCAGAAGGTACAGCTTGTCGCCTTCCAGTACGAACCAGACAGGAACCGAGATTGTGTTTCCCGATTTTCTTCCGATCACACCGATCTTGATCTCGCGATAGCGGGCAAGGCGGTCTTTGAGGTCTCTCTTCGGTGCCGGCATGTTCTTCCCTCGACTGGTTAGTACGACTTGATATTGTTTCTCAATCTGACGAATTTAATTTCTCCAACCTCGGCGCTGCGAACATGATTCGATGACCGTCCGCAGTGACGAGACCGAACTCCCTCATGCCCCATGGCTCATCTCGAATGGTCTTGCATATCCCAGTGCCTGAAGCGAGGACAGATTCGTAAAACAAGTCGATGTTCTCGATTTGCAGGTAGGCGAAGTAAGAATGGTCCCCTAATTCGCGCGGGGGAATCGCATCCGGGCACTGCCCAGCGACGATTGTGCAGTCACCTGACGTGTAAAGAAGAAAACCGGGGTCCGAGATAGTATGGACGGTAAACCCCAGGACGTCTCGATAAAACGCGGACGACGACTTCAAGTCCGGGACGGCAACGACAAAACGCGTTTTTGAAATCTTCGGCATCGAGCAGGCCAGCATGTGGGTGCATCCGCCATGGTCCTTCTACAATCCCAAAGGAATCGCAGCGGTCACAGTTGTGCCGGCAGCGGACGACACAATCTCAGCATTTCCCCCAAACTGCTGAACTCTCTCTCGAATGCCCATAAGGCCGACACCTGGAACAAAGATGCCATCGCGAAGGCGGGTAGACGGTATTCCCGTGCCATGGTCGGCAATGGCGAGCACAACGCCTTCCGCATCCCGGCTCAGCCGAATCTGCGCGGTGGCACTGCCTGAGTGTTTGTGAATATTGGTGAGAGACTCTTGCGCAACGCGGAAAAGAGCGGTCTCCATATCATGCGAAAGGCGCCCAAAGTCAGGGCCGAGGTCAAGTTCGACTTTAATGCCACTACGCTCCTCGAACCCTTCCACATACCATTTCAACGCCGAAGGCAAACCGACTTCATCCAACAAAGGAGGATGCAGGAGATAAGACATGGTTCGGAGTTGCCGGATCATATCGTTGTTTAGCGTGGTCAACTCATCGACCATCGTTCCGAGTTTGCTCCCTTTACTTTCGGGAGCCATCTGATCCAGAATCATTTTCATAGCCGCCAGGTTTTGCCCCGTGCTGTCATGCAGCTCCCTGGCGATGCGCCGTCTCTCTTCATCCTGAAGTCGCAAGAGTTTGATGTTGAGTTGGCGAACTTCTTCAGCCTTGTCTGAGAGTTCCTTGGTTCGCTGCTCTACGCGCATTTCCAATTCGTTATGCGCTTGCTCAACCTCGCGCCTGGCCTTTTCCGCCTCTGCAGCCTGCAGACGGGCCTCTCTTTCCGCTTGCTTCAGGCGAAGCAAGGCATTGACGGACGCCAGGAGTTCCTCCCGCGAGATGGGTTCAGTCAGATATCCATCGGCAGCCTCGAGTCCGCGCAAGCGAAACTCCGTTTCGGTGCAAGTGGCGGAAATGTGCAAGACCGGTATATGAGAGGTTCGAGGATTCGTCTTCAGGCGGCGACAGACTTCAAAGCCGTCCATGTCCGGCAGATTAACGTCTAAAGTGATCAGGTCGGGAGAGACCTCTGCCAATCGAAGGGCTTCCGATCCATTTCGCGCTTCGAGAACCTTATAGCCTCCGCCCTGCAGGGTTCGTGATAACGAATATCGAAGCGCATCATTGTCGTCGACAGCCAGAATCGTGAAGGACCCGTTTTCAGCCATGAACACTCTCCCAGTACCTGCGTGTTAATCTTTCTTCCTCAAGTATGAGCGGTTTCCGCAACCTGAACCTGCGCATGCAAACCAGCTCGGGCCAGTGCCTCTGCAAATCGTGTTTCCATCAATTCTCGGGATTTCATTTCCTTCGGCACAATATCGACTGCAGACTGCAATCGCTCCCGTTCGGCGCTATCCAAGGTCTGCGACGTATAAATTATGACCGGAATCTCCTGAGTTCCAGGACCGCTCTTCAATATATTCAGGACCTCGAACCCGTCCAGGTCGGGCATCGACAGGTCTAAGATGATCAGATTCGGTCTGCTCTCCCCGGCGATTTTCACACCTTCGTTGCCGCCACGCGCCTCCAGCAAACGATATCCCGTACCTGCCAGCAGCCCCCTCAGCAAATAGCGTGAAATCTCGTCATCATCGACGATCAAAATCTGTCCTTGACTCCGCCCGAGAGTCACTTGCAACTGGTTCACAAGCCATGCGCGATCGATGGGTTTCGCATGGAAGGCGGTCGCGCCTAATGCCAGCGCCTTGCTTTCGTTCTCGACCACTGTCACTACAAAGACCGGAATATCCCTGGTTGCCGGATTTTCCTTCAGATCCTGCAACAGTTGCCAGGAATGCTCCCCTTGGAGCAGAACATCCAAAACGATGGCGATCGGTTTGAATTCGGCGAGCGCGCGCCGCGCTTCGTTGAGATCCTGGGCAGGGACCACCTGAAACGGAGTTCCTTTCAGATATTTCTCGTAGATAAACAGGGCCTCGCGATTGTCTTCAACCACGAGGACCGGCAGTTTTGAAGCATCCAGTTCGCGCTTTACGTCAGGAACATAAACTGCTTCTGTAGAACCTTCGTAGCGGATGGGAATAGCGGCGAAGAAAGTGGAACCGATTCCCACCTCGCTTTTTACATAAACGTCGCCACCTAGCAGTTGCGTGAGCTTCTTCGATAACGGAAGTCCCAGACCAGTGCCTTTGGCTGTCTTCTGGAATTTTCCTTCAACCTGTTCCCACTCCTTAAATATTCGCTCCTGATCTTCGGGCGTAATTCCGATTCCCGTATCGGCAACCGAGAATACGACGGTATTGTCGTGGCCAGTCCGAGCCGAAACTCTGACTTCGCCGCGTTCCGTGAACTTCAACGCGTTGGAGATGAAATTTCGAAGAACCTGCGAAACTTTCGCATCGTCGGTGTGCAATTCAGGAAGATTGTCAGTGTCGTCGAAAATAAGAGATACAGAGGAGTTTTGTGCCAACAGAGGCCGCAGCATGCCGCGTAACGCTGCAAAGATGCTCTCCACGGAAAATGTAGTCGGGCGAATGGTGACCTTCCCGGCTTCAACCTTGGCGAGATCGAGAAGATCGTTGACCAGGTCCGTCAGGTCCTGCGCAGACCGTCGAATGAAGGTGACCTGCTTCTCCTGTTCGCCGGTCAAATCTCCATCCATCCGATCGATGAGAATCTGGCTGAGAGCGAGAATCGAATTCAGCGGGGTGCGGAATTCGTGACTCATGTTCGAGAGAAAATGGCTCTTTAATTCAGAAGCCCGCTGCAGGAAATCAGCTTTGTCATTTAATTCCGCGTAAAGCGCAACTACGCCCCGATTGGTTTCATCGAGTTCGCGATTTAACTGCGCCAACTCTGCCTGCCGCGCCCGCAGTTCCTCCAGCGTTCGCATAAGTTCTTTGTTCTGTTGTTGCAGCTCCTCATAAGGGCTCTCAGAGGGTTTCCGCCCAATGTTCGCGAGTAGAGCCTGCAGTTCGCTCTCGCTCAAACGGGTGAATTTTTGCGGAATGACCTTTCCAAGAATTACAGTCGTTCCCGCCCCTTTTTTCGTTTCTACCTGGAAATGATCGAGCAAGCGTTTGGCCCCAATCATTCCAAGCCCCATGCCAGTCCTGGAAACGTATTTGCCATCGAGAATCGTTTCCAGATTCGCAATCCCCGGCCCCTTATCGCTGACGGAGATCAACACCATTTTCTCTTCGCCATTTTCAATATCAAACTCAACCCGTCCGCCACCTGCATACTGGAAAGCGTTGCGGACAACTTCGGAAACGGCGGTGGCGATGCGAGTCTGTGCCTGGGTATCAAACTTAAGCGAAGCGGCGATTGTCCGGGCTCGCTGGCGGGCCAGCACCACGTCATGCTCGTATCTGATCTCCATGTTTAGGAGCTTCAGCTTCATGTGGCACTCGCCTCAAGACGGTTTTTGGCGATGAGAACCGTCACGTCATCCCGTTCCCTGGAAAAATCACGGTACAGCATACCGGCAATCAACGCGGGATGCTTGCTCCATATCCCTGGATACCGTTTCAGGTCCCACCCAGACTTGAGGCCATCGGAATGCATCACTAGAATGCTGTCGGCATTCCACGGCAAGGTGAACTCTTGAATTCTTTGAAGATGGTGTCCAACGGTTCCATTGTGCGAGGCCATGCCTCGGCTGGTTTCTGTCCCGACGATCGATGTGCCGATGTTCCCAACTCCCGCGAACGATACCAGTTGCCGGTCCAGTTGCAACGCCGAGACCGCCATGGCAGCACCGCGCGTCTTCTTCAGTGAATCATGCGAATCCTGCAAGATGGGAGTGGGCGAATCACTTCCCGGCAGGGCAAAAATCCGCTCAGCCTCCCGGGCGGCTTCTGCAGCCAGAATTCCATGCCCGAGACCGTCTACAACCATGAAAAGCATCGAGTCCGGGGCCTTCTTGACTCCCCATCCATCGCCGCAGACTTCTTCACCTTTGATCGGGACGGAAATGACCCCGACGTCGATCGGCGAAAAATGATGTGAAATTTTCCTTCCCGGCCAGAATTCCGAAAGCACCGCCGTTCCCAAGCCGGGCGCCGTATAAATGTCGAAATCGTGGGAAAGGCGCTTCATCGCGCCCAAGCCACTGCCAGGGCTGCCGGCGGTGGAAAAGCCGTCTCTGAGAGCGCCGCTCAGGTCGCGAATTCCTGGTCCTTTATCCAACGCCAAAATGCGGACCCCTGAGCTGCCATTTCGTGTGACCGCCTCAACCACCAAGGTCCCATTGCCGGCATGCTTTAACAGATTGGTGGCCATCTCGGTGACTACAATGGCCAGAGAACCGCCCTCAGTCGTGCCTAACTTCGCTTCGTCAGCAAGATGGGCAGCATGGCGTCGGGCTTGTCCGGCGTGCGTTGCGTCAGTCACGTGAATAATCATTGGTTCCTCGGGCTATTTCCAACGCGTGACGGCTACCCTTGTACCCTCGCCGACCTTGGATTGAATTTCAAACTCGTTGACTAAACGCTTCGACCCACCGAGCCCCAAGCCAAGTCCGGATCCGGTCGTATATCCATCGCGCAAGGCTAGATCTATGTCCGCGATTCCCGGGCCGTTGTCGGAAAAAATAAGGCGCACACCGGTACGGGGGCCGTTCAGCGATTCCAGTTGCAGGGTCCCACCGCCACCGTAGATGAGAGTGTTGCGCGCCAGTTCGCTCGCGGCCGTGACCAGTTTCGTTTGGTCCACCAGCGAGAGCCCAACTTGACCAGCGACCTCCCGGACACGCCGCCTCACCACAACCATATCGGGCTCGGAGACCACGGGTATCGTCTCGCTATGGACGATGGACATGTTTTTTTGCCCGATGACCGTTCAGCGATTCCTTTAATAGGCTCATACCGGCATCGACGTTGAGTGCGGTGCGCACCCCAGGAAGAGACATTCCGAGTTCTACCAACGTGATCGCAACCGCTGGCTGCATGCCGACCACGACAGTCTGCGCATCCAGCACTCGCGACATGGCTGCGATGTTGCCCAGCATCCGGCCGATGAAAGAATCGACGATCTCAAGACTAGAGATGTCGATCAGAACGCCGCGCGCAGCGGTCTCGCTGATTCGAGTGGTGAGGTCTTCCTGCAGCGTCATTGCCAGGCGATCGTGCATATCGACCTGGATCGTGACCAGGAGGAAATCGCCCATACGGAGTATCGGTATTTTTTCCACTGAGTCCTTATGCTTTCGTCAGAGAGTGTTCGAGAGCGAGCCCCGTTCGCTGCAATGCCAGGGAAAACGCATCCGACAGCGTGGCTTTGGTGGTCACATCCAGAAGATTGATTCCAAGATGCACGATGGTTTGCGCGATCTGTGGACGGACGCCGCTGATAATGCAATCCGCTCCCATCAAACGGGCCGCCGTGACCGTCTTCAGCAAATGCTGGGCGACGATTGTGTCAACCGTGGGAACGCCGGTAATGTCAATAATCGCGACTCGCGAATTTGTTTTGACGATGTTTTCCAGAAGCGTTTCCATCACAACCTGCGTGCGGGCGCTGTCCAGAGTCCCGATTATGGGGAGGGCCAAAATTCCATCCCACAGCTTTACTACGGGGGTGGAGAGTTCCAGCATCTCCTCTTGTTGACGACGAATCACTTCCTCGCGGGTCTTCAGGAATGTTTCGGTAGTAAACAGGGCCAACGCATCGATCAATTCGGTCGTCGTCCACAGTTCCGAAGCAAGAGCGTTGGCATCGCTACTCATGCGGTCACGCAACAGGTCAAACAAAGGTTTCTTCACCGAAAGCACGAACGTGGCCGTCTCCGTTGGCGTGAATCCTTGCTGGGCGCGGTTTCTCGAAATCTCAGCCAGTTGCTCGCGCAGAGGTTGCCACGGCGGCGATTCAATATTGGAACCGTCAGATTCAGCGCCTTGGCGCAACAGTTGAAGAAAGCGTGTGCACTGCCCGCGGAACTCGGAATCTTTGATGAGATCGGCTCGTCGTGTGGCGCTCATCTCCCTGATCCATTGCTCTAGAATAGCCGCCTCGTGTTTCGCTAAAACATCGGGCAAACCCACGAACTTCGAAGTCTGTATTCCTTTGCTCATCTTGTTCCTCGGAGAATAACGACGGTGACGCACCACGCCGTGCCATTCACCACCGTGAATTCAGCTGTTAGGCTGTAAACCTCTGGGACACCAAGTTATAACTGTAGTGATATGCGTGGAGCAAAAATATACAGGGTTCCCTGTAGGAATGGGAGACGGCTTCTAATCTTCGAAGGCCGTTTTTCTAAGCTCATTTCCAATCTTGCGAGTTTCTAATCCCTACGAGCCGGTTTCCATCAACTGCTGGCCGCTCCGTTCAAGGGCGAGCGCAAAGGCGTCCCGCAGCGTCGCCTTCGTAGAGACATCGAGCAAATTGATGCCAAGGTGGACAATCGTTTGCGCGATCTGAGGCCGGATTCCGCTGATAATGCAGTCAGCACCCATGAGCCGTGCAGCGGTCACGGTTTTTAGAAGATGCTGAGCCACAACGGTATCGACTGTGGGTACGCCCGTTATATCGATGATCGCAACTTTGGAGTTGGTCTCGACAATCGCCTCCAGCAGGGTTTCCATTACGACCTGTGTCCGAGCGCTGTCCAGCGTTCCCACGAGCGGTAGCGCGAGTATCCCTTTCCAGAGCTTCACAACCGGGGTCGAGAGCTCCAGCATGTCCTCTTGGGCTCGTCGAATCAGATCTTCCCGCGTTCTTAAGAACACTTCCGCCGTGTACAAGCCAAGCGCATCCAGCACTTCCGAGGAGCCCCATATTTGGTCGGCAAGAAGTTTGGGATCGCTCACATCTTCTCTCAAACGACGAAAGAGCGGTTCCTTGAACGAGAAAACGAAAGTTGCGGTCTCAGTCGGCGTAAATCCCTGGACAGCGCGGCTTTTCGAAATCTCAGCAAGCAGCTCTTTCAATTCCTTCCACCGCGGATCTTCGGGACTGCTTCCGCCGGCCGCATCGAAAGCCGTGCGGAATGAAATGAAAAACTTGAGGCATTGCTGACGCAGATCGGATTGGGATATCGATCCGTTGCTTCGAGTACTTGCGTTAATGTTTCGGATCCACTCCTCTAGAAAAGGCTGTTCATCGCGGGAGAGAATCTCAGAGACGGGACTGCCGACACCGATCACGTGAGCCACACATCCTCCTTCAACGCGGACGCGAAAAGTTCCGCCGGGGGTTCCCCATCCAGGTTCAAGCAGTGAATCTGAGATTTGAAGGATTGCTCCGGTCTTGCTGACCTCATCCTATCTACTCCAGGGCCGCGGCGCAATACGATCCATGCGATTTCTACGCCATGTATGGATAGGAGGGTCCGGCTACCATGGCCTTTCGGGCATATCGGGGATTGAATCAGCCAGTCGGTTTTTGCTTCATTAATTCCACGAATCGCTGCAGCAAGGGCAATCGCCCACTGAGGTAACTTCGAAGGAAAGAAGCTTTCAGGCAGAGGCCGCTTTACGCCGCATGGCCCGGTGGATCTCGGTAACAAGCTGCTGTTGCCAGGAACCATTCTTCTGAAACCAAGCCTGAGTTTCGCGGCCAAGAAGAGTTAATTCCTCGGTAGTGAGCGTCTTCCCTGTCATCACGAAGACGGGCAGATGCCTGAGCGTTTCCTCACCGCGTATATGACGGATGACCTGGAAGCCATCCATTCCCGACATTAATAGATCGAGCATGACAGCCCCGATCAACTTGGAAGATAACACCTCCAAAGCGCGTGCGCCGCTGCGGACACTTTGAGTTTCGTATCCCACCGCTCGCAAGGTCTCTTCCAACATCTCCAGCGTTTTGGGGTCATCGTCCACGAGAAGAATGGCAGCATCGTCATCGATCCGGGAAGGAACATGTTTATTGAAGGCCTCCAGAAGTGCTGATTTGCGGATCGGCTTAACCAGGTAATCCGTCGCGCCTAAAGCAAAACCCACGCGCTTCCGATCGACGACTGAAAGAATGATCACCGGAAGATCGCGGGTTTCCGGATCCTCGCGAAGCACAGTCAAGACATCAAAGCCATCGCCGTTATCCATCAGCACATCCAGAGCAATGGCGTCGGGGCATAGTTCTTTTGCCTTGGTGAGAGCTTCGGCTCCAGATTTTGCAAAGGCAACCTGGTACTCATTCCCCAGATGGCTCGCCAAGAGTTCGCGGGCCGAAGCCTCATTGTCGACAATCAGGACCAGGGGCTTGCGAGGGCTTGCATCTGCGATGGTGTTGGGCCGAGAAGCCTTAGAAGAAGCTGTCCCCGATCCTGCCGGCAGGGTGAAGCTAAAACAGCTGCCCTTTCCAAGCTCACTTTCGAGAGTGATCACGCCCCCTTGCTGCTCTACCAGGCGCTTGGTAATGGCTAATCCCAGGCCGGTGCCCTGATTGGCCGGATCCTGGCCGGTGCCCTCGATTTGCCGGAACTCGTCGAAGACGAGTTTTTGATCTTCCGGCCGAATTCCAATCCCAGTATCGGTCACCGAAATGCGTACCTGCTTGCCCTCATCGACGCAGTCGATGATGATTCGGCCCCCTTGCGGCGTGAACTTAACCGCATTGCTGAGCAAGTTGTACAGCACCTGCTTGAACCGAACCCGATCGGCGTAAACCGGCTGCTGGGCCCGCATCTCATGCTGAACTTCGATTTTCTTTGCCATCGCCAGGGATCGGATCATGGAAAGGACTTCCGGCATGGCATCTTGGATGCGGAAATCCTCGCACCGGATTTCGAGTTGCCCAGCCTCGATCTTGGACAGGTCCAGAATATCGTTGATCAATTGCAGTAAGTGGTCAGCACCTTGCGTGATGTGATTCACGAATCGCTTTTGCTTATCGTTGAGTTCGCCGGCGGTTTGGTCCTGTAATAGTCCGGAGAAACCAACGATGGCATTAAGCGGAGTACGCAGATCGTGGCTCATATTGGCCAGGAATTTGCTCTTCATCTGGGTTGCGCGTTCGATTTCTCGTCCTCGTACTTCCAGTTCCTGGTTGGCGGCGGCAAGCTCTTTGACCTTCTTCTCCAGTTCCCCCGCCATCTGCT
This sequence comes from uncultured Acidobacteriaceae bacterium, assembly GCA_963784095.1. Lineage (GTDB taxonomy): Bacteria > Acidobacteriota > Terriglobia > Terriglobales > Acidobacteriaceae > Sulfotelmatobacter. The sequence goes on along the minus strand of CAWAQC010000005.1, from coordinate 715,672 downwards.
GGAGCTTGTTTTGTTTCTCCTCGAGATCGGCATTCATCCGTACGGCGTCCATAAAGGTGGAGAAAAGCAAATCCAGAATCTGTTGCCGTTCGGAAGTAATGAAGTATTTCTTGCCGCCCAGGTAGATTTCCGCTGCCAGCTTCATGCCGGAGGCGTGGCGCAACGCAAGGTTCGTCAGGATGTGTTCGGTTCGCGACAGCAGATACTCGGCGTCATAGGGCTTGCGAATGAAGCTGTCGGCGCCGCACTCCAGCGCCTTGAGCACCTCTTCGGCGGCAGTCAAGGATGTGAGAAGAACGACCGGAACGTCTTTCAGTTTGTCGTCGCTCTTGATTTGCTTGCACAGGGTGTAACCGTCCATCTCCGGCATCACGATATCGCTGATGAGAATAGTCGGCGGCTTTTTCCGGGCCGCCGCGAGGGCTTCCTTGCCGCTACCAGCAATTCTGACCTCATATCCCTGACCGCGCAGCAAGTGCTCAAGGCGCGCCGCTTGGGTAAGGCTGTCTTCGGCAATGAGGATGTCTACCTGCTTGCCTGTTTCCGGCGACTTCATAAACTCACTCTTCTCTCACTCGGATTTACCAGACTAATTACCGCTTCCGCAATTTTGTCTGGAGAAAGCACGTAGCTGGCGGCGTTCAGGCTTAAGGCTTCGCCGGGCATTCCATGTACGACCGAGCTCGCTTTATCCTGCACCAGGGTGATGGCGCCTTCATCTTTCATCAGCTTTAGCTCCTTGGCTCCATCTTTTCCCATGCCAGTGAGCAGTACACCGATGGCGTTTCGTCCGTAGACGTTTGCAACCGAACGGAAAAGATGCGAAACCGAAGGGCGGAGGCCGTTTTCGGGATCCTCTTTGGTGAGCCACAACCGGCCGCCCATACCCACATTCATGTGCGCGCCGTCGGGAGCAAGATACACGTGACCGGGAAGAATCAGGTCACCGTGAGCCGCAACCTGAACGCGAACCGCACACTCTTGCTCCAGCCAATCCACGAACCACTGGATAAAACCATCGGCCATGTGTTGCACAACCAGCACGGGAATTGCAAAGTCTTTGGGCAGGCGGGAGAGGATAGTTTGCAGAACCGGAGGACCTCCCGTCGATGCTCCAATCGCGACGACCTGGAATTGCGCGGCGGAACGTGACGGCTCGATTTGCGTCGGCGGGGAGTCTTCGCGAAGCGCTTTTGTGCGCAGTGGCCGGGCCCAGCGAGTGAGCACTTTCACTTCTGACATCAGTTTCACGGCCTGAATCAGCTTTGCGGCTCTGTCTTCATGTTCCGCTCGACCCGGACCCGCCGGTTTCGGTACCACCGCCAAAGCGCCGGCTTGAGTGGCGCGCATGGCGGTAGCCTCTTCTTTAGTGTTGGCGCTGCCGCTGACAATCACTACCGGCGTAGGACAGGTTTCCATGATCCTGCGGGTGGTGTCGAAGCCGTTCATTTTGGGCAGGTGAATGTCCATGGTGATGACATCGGGCTTGAGCTGTTCTACCGCCTCGATTGCTTCCTCTCCCGACCTCGAGACGCCGACCACTTGAATCTCGGGATCGGAGCTGAGGACGTGAATCAATAACTCTCGGACTGCTGGTGAATCCTCGACCACCAGCACTCTCACGATTCGCCCTTGCGCCGTTGTCATATCAGCCTTTGGATGATCTGCAACAAATCTCCGTGGTCGAAGCTGCTCTTCACGATGTAGGCATTGGCTCCGACATCGATGCCGCGTTCCCGGTCCTCGCGCGAGTCCAGCGCGGTAACCAGCACTACCGGCGTTTCTGAAAGTTTTTTGTCGGCGCGGATTTTTGCCGTTAAATCGAATCCCGTCATGCGCGGCATCTCGACGTCTGAAACCACCAAATCAAACTTCCCAGCCTTAAGCGTGGTGTAAGCGTCCAGTCCGTCCACGGCGGTTTTTACGTCATAACCCGCCGATTCCACAATATTTTTCAGCAGCGTCCGCGCAGTGATCGAATCTTCCGCAATCAGAATGGATTTCCTGATCGACTGCGGCGGCTGTGAGGCCGGCGCCGCTGTGCCTCCGGACTTGACTGCCGACTTAATCAAATCATGCACATTCACGATGGGCACGGTTTTTCCGGTGCCGAGAATCGTGGCTCCTGCCAGGTTGCGTACGCGGGAAAGCTGTTCTCCGAAGGGTTTCGCCAGAACCTCCTGCTCGCTGAGTATTTCGTCGACCTGAAACGCGATGCGCTCGCCGGCCGCGCGCAAAATGAGGATATGAAGCTGTTCCGCCGGGTCACTAGCGTTGCCGTTCAATTCGAGGATGTCGCGAAACCGGGCAAGAGAAAGCGCTCCGCCGCCGTAAGAAATTGTCTCCCGGTTCTCGACAGTCTTGATGTCTCCGCGGCTTACCCGGGTGACGCGCTCGACGTAGGTGGTCGGAATGATGAACAGAAGTTCTCCCGAGCGAACCAAAACTCCTCGAAAAGTTGCCAGCGTCAGGGGAAGAACAATGCGAAAAGTTGTGCCCACGGTGTGACGAGTCTCTACGGTTAACGTGCCGCCGAGCTTTTCTACCTTCTCCCGTGCAATGGCAAGACCGAGGCCGCGGCCGGACAGGTTGGTGATGATCGGGCTGGTCGAAACTCCTGACTGGAAAATGAACGGTAGGACAGCCTCATCGCTGAGCGATGCTACTTGCTCTTTAGTCCCACCGCCGGCGGCGGCGACTGCCGAGCGAATCTTGGCTACATCGATTCCTGAGCCGTCGTCCGACAGCAGCACCTCAACCTTGTCTCCGTCCTTCGGCGTAATGGAGACCGCAATCGTTCCCTTCGGCGCTTTGCTTTTGCGTTCCCGTTCGACGGGAGTTTCGATGCCATGATCGACGCAGTTGCGCAGCAGATGAATCAGAGGATCCTTTATCTCTTCCAATATCCGCCGGTCAGTCTCGATCTCGGCTCCCGTTATCACCAACTCCGTGTCCTTCCCGCGGTCGCGGCAAAGGTCGCGCACAAGTTTAGGGAAGCCTTCCAGCAGCGAAGAGAATGGCACGAGTGATAATTTCCTTGCGTCTTCCAGCAGGGATGCCATCATCGAGGCCAGGATTCGATGGTCCTGCTCGGCCAGACGCAGGAATCCGCCGAAGTTGCTGTTGACCGCCTCCACGATGACGCCGTTTCGTTCCAGCAGGCCAGACAGCCGGATAATCTGTGAGATTGCCTTTTGCCGCGTTTGCTCGCTGTCGTCGGACTTCTGATTCTTGCCTTTCCCTTCGAGCGTTTCACGCAGCGTCCGTAACTCCGAACGGACCGCTGCCCTCTCTTGCGTCCACGTCGCCAGGTTGCCGCCGAGTTCGCGCAACTCGGAAAGATGCTGGCCTAAAGCCATTTTCGGAGCGCGCAATTCTTCGACCTGCAGCAAGAGCGAATTCAGCTTAGCGGTCGAAACTCTGACGACGCCCGCGGCGCTGAAATCCGCAATCGCCGAGCCTGTGGCCGCGCCCATTTTCTCTTTCGGTTCAGCCGCAGCCTCAGAAGCAGGAGCAGACGGTTTCCGGGTAGGCTTCATTCCTGGTTTCGAGGCTGCAAGTGCGCCCTTTAAGATCTTTTCAAGTGCTTGTACCAGTTCGGAAGTCCGCGAGGTTTGAGCGGAAACTCTGTCGTCTGCGTCGGACAGAACGATCGTTCCGATGGTGTCCACGGAGCTGTGGAGTACGTCAAACAGCGCCGGCGAGAAAGCCAGACCTTTGTGCTTCAGGACCGAAAAGACGCTTTCCATCGATTGGCAAATACTCTCGATCTCTCGAACGTTGACCGCGCGGGCCGCGCCTTTCAGGCTGTGAGCTTCCCGAAAAATAGTCTCAACCAGGCTCGCCCGTTCCTCGTCAGTCGAGCTTTTCTCTAGCTCGACCAACCCGGATGACATGGCGCGGACGTGTTCATCCGCCTCCACTCGAAACGTGGCGCGCAATTTTTTCTCGAATTCCTCGTCTCTCGTGCTCATCCTGTTTGTTCGCCCGAGTGCGTCAGTTGCCTGCCGCAGCCTTCCTGACCATGGTCTGACCTTCGCTCGCCGGTAACTTGTAATGGCCGACCAGGTGTTTCAATTTGTGTCCTAGTTCCTGCAAGTTCTGCGCCGCGGCTTCGGACTGCTGTGCTCCGGCAATATTCTGCGTGGTTGCGATCTTGATGTTCTCCATCGCTGACGCCACCTGATCCATCCCCAGCAACTGCTGCTGGCTCGAGGCAGCAATCTGAGTGGCGGCTTGCGACGCTTCCGTAATGCTTTCCGCCAGCGCTTTCACCGAATCCCCGGACTGCGTGGCTTGTTTCACCCCGGCTTCCACCGCCTTGGTGCCTTGCTCCGTGGCCAATACCGCGCCATTGGTCGCCTTCTGAATGTCACCCAGGATGGTGCGCACCTGTACCGTGGCCTTCTTCGATTGTTCCGCCAAACTCCGCACTTCCTGTGCCACCACCGCAAACCCCTTGCCTTGTTCTCCTGCTTTGGCCGCCTCGATCGCCGCATTGACGGCTAGCAGATTCGACTGATCGGCCAAATCATTTACCGTGGCCACGATCTCACCGATCGCTTGGCTCTGTTCGCTCAGCCGCACAATGCTTTCCGCGATCAGGTCCATCTGGCTGCGCATACGCGTGATTTCCTCAATGGTCCCGTCCACCGACTTCCTGCCTGCCTGCGCAATTTGCGCGACGTTCTGGGCGCTCTCGGAAACCCGTTTGGCCTTCTGGCTCGAAACTACAGCGGTTTGTTTCACTTCCTCGACTGTGGTTGTTGTCTCGGTTACAGACGTGGCCGTTTCCGCCGCACCGGTGGTGACTTGTTTAGTAGTGGCCAGAATTTCACTGGCCGATGCCCCCAGCACATCGACGCCCTCGCCAATTTCCCGCATGGCCTTGCGAAGATCGCCCACCATGGCCAAAAACGCGTTTCCCAGAACGTCTTTCTCCGATTGCGGCGTAGGTTCTACCGTCAAATCGCCCTTGGCGATTTGCTTCGCCACTTCCGACATTTGCTTCAAGGATTGGGTCATCCGGGAAAAGGTCTGGGTGAGGACGCCGACTTCATCTCGCCGGCCGTCAGAAACTAGGTCTACCAGCAGATCTCCAGCCGCGATGCGTTGTGCCGCCTGCGACACTTCCTTCAGCGGCGTCGCGATGTTGCGCGTAATCACGAATCCAGCCGTCATCACAAAGATAAGGGCCAGAAGGCTCCCCAAGATGATGGTCGATTTTGTGCTCTGGGCGCGCCCCGCTTCCTCATCCGATCGCTGTTTCAAGAGACGGTTCTCCTCCTCTTGCATGTCGGCGGTAAGCTGGCGAATTTTCTCCATGACATCCTTGCCCTTGTCGGTTTGCACCAGCTTGGCCGAAGCCTCAAACCCCTTGTCTTTCCGCAGGTCGATGATTTCCTTGACAATCGCAAGCTTCGATTGGACCAGCGGATCGAGAGCATCCAGCCGCCTCTGCTGCGCAGGATTGTCGGCGGTCAATTCCCGCAGATGTTTTAACTTTTGGTCGACGCTCGGCAAAGCGCTGCGATAGACGTCCAAATACCGGTCTTCCCCGGTGATGACGTAGCCACGCTGGCCGGTTTCGACGTCGGCCATGTCGGAGAGAAAACTGGCAATCTGGTTGATGACCTCGTGGGAGTGCGCTACCCAGCCGGCGCTATCCATGAATTTGGCCGTGCTGTTGTATGACACCGCTCCAATTGCCATGAGAATTACCAGCGCCAGCCCAAAACCGCTTCCAATCTTTGTTCCAATCGACGATGTCATCCTGCATCTCCTAAAAAGGTCTCCAGCTATTTTGGTTCTTCCTGTACTACGATCTTTGGATCGGAGAGCAGCTTGTCGGCATCGAGCACGATCAGCCGCTCTCCCGTGATGCCTTTCAGATACTCGGCACGGACTCCGGTCAACGTTGGCAAAGAGGGCTGAAGGTCACGCAGCGGAATCCGACGCACTCCACGGATGGTGTCGGCGAGAATACCGACTTCCATTCTGTCTTTGCGAACCACGATGACGCGGTTGAGATCGGTCAAAGCATTATTGGGAAGATCGAAAAACCGCTTCAGATCCACCACCGACAACACCCGCCCATGCACGTTGATGATGCCCAACACAAATGCGGGAGTGCACGGCACCGGCGTGAGTTCTTTCAAAAGCCTGACCTCCCCGGCATGGCGCAGTTCAATGCCATAAGTTTCGGAGGCCAATTGGAACTCTATGATCTCGAGATACTCTTCTGCGGATTCAGTCCGCGGCAGAGCTGCGAGAGATGTTGCACGGACTTTGAGAAGCGATTTCTTGTCCTGTTGGGACAGCGAAATCTGCCGTTCTATCGCCGCTCCGGTCTCTTCCAGACGACGGTGGACCGCTGGCCAGTCCACACTCGCTTGCAGCCGATTCGTCGAACCTGTATTCGTTCTGGCTATCACCGCAGCACCTTTCTAGGAGTCGTCCGCAAAATGATTTCTGTGAGTCTGCCGGCGGTAATGCCGCCCGACTCAAGCAGGATTTCTTCCGGCGGATAAGTTGCCAGCAGCGCCCTGGCGTTTTCGAAATGCTTGTCCGAGGCTTCGAGTCGTCCGAGTTGCAGTGCGATGGTTCCCAAAGTGAAGTGGGCCAACGCGAAGTCTGGATCGAGGTACAGGATTCTTTGGAGCGAGCGCACAGCTTCGTCGAGCGAGCCCTGCTCCTGAAGAATGGTCGCCCGCAGATAATGAATTCCCGGATTCATCTTCTGTCTGGCAATCGCTTTTTCGCACCAAGCGAGCGCCTCCGCGAGATTGCCCTGGTTCGCATGAACCCGAGCTAACAATGTCACAGCTTCTGCACCTTCCGAATTTGTGGCCAGCCGGGCTAACAACTGATCAGCGGCCGCTGCGTAGTGTCCCTGCTCATATAGAGTGAGCGCCTCATCGTTAACGCCGTCTGCGCAGGGAGTGTCCGCCTGCTCCTCTGCTGCGCCCGGCGGCTCGAATTCTTCGGGCGAAACGTAAGCGGGCGTCTCTGGCTCAGCAACAGGAGAAATACTCGGCACCCATGAGATCGGAGGCTCTTCCAGTTCTCGCGTCAGGGGAATGAGGTCCTCTTCCGCGCATCTGTTGTCCTTCCGGTAAAGAATGGCGCCCGAGCGATGAACGATCGCGAATTGCGAAGACAATTCCTGCGACGTGTCGCTGGGGCTCACCACCAGCCAGCCGCTCTCGGTCAAGCAGCGGTAAAAATTTTGCGCAATATTTCTGACGTGCTTCGGGGCAAGATACATAAGGACATTTCGGCAAAAGATAATGTCCATGGCATTGGTGTTGTTGGTGAGCGATGGAAAAGCGTCTTCCGCAAGATTCAGATAAGCGAAGGTCACCAGCTTCTTGACCTGGGAAACAATTTCGAAGTTGCCGCCCTTTGCCTTATGAAAATACTTGCTGCGTATCCATTCCGGAGCATCGCGAAATGACCAGTCGCTGTACACGCCAGTGGACGCCTTCGACAAAAACCGTGGATTGATGTCCGTGGCCAACAGAGTGATGTTCCAGCGCTCCAGATTCGGAATCGTCCTCGCCAGGATCATTGCAATGGTGTAGGGCTCTTCGCCGGTACAGCAGCCGGCGCTCCAGATTCTTAATCGCCGGTCGTTCCCGCGCGACTGGATCAGGTCGGGCAGGATGCCTTGTTCCACGATCTCCAGGCTTTTCTTTTCCCGGAAGAAATAGGTTTCTCCTACCGTGAGATGGCTGGCTAGAATTTCGATCTGATTTTTTGTCAAGGGAGAAGAAGACAGCCAGCGCAAGCAAGACTCGACGTTATCAAAATCGAAATCGGGAGCAGCTGCGCTTAAGCCCCGCTCGAGATCCCCCAGGCGTTCGGGCGGAAAGTGCAGGCCAATACGCTCGGCAACCAGATCTGCGATCTCGTCCAGTAATTGGTTGTCGATTTTGCTACTCATGTGTGGCCTTATGAAATTGAATTCAGCGCATCATCCAGGGCCCTCTCCTCATCCAGAGAGAGAAAACTGTCCAAATCGTGGATGAGGAGTATATTTTCGTCGAGCTTCGTAACCCCTTCGATGTATTGCGTCCGGGGAACAATTGCGTCGGCACGAACCACATCATCCTCGGCGCGCTCGATCACACCAGTCACGGAATCCACCAACAAGGCCACGCGGCGCATAGAGGTCTTGGCTATGATCAGGCGGTCAGTAGGCTCCATTTCTCGCTCTATCAGCCGAAACCGCCGTCGGACATTTACGACCGGAAGGATGTTTCCTTGCGCATTGATGACTCCGAGCACAATGTTCGGGCTTCTCGGCAAGGGAGTGACTTCTGCCGCCCGCACAACTCGTTCCACATTGCGGAGGTGCAATGCATATTGGCCATCAAGGGTAAACACGACGAGTGGCCAGGGTGCCGTTTCTCGCCCGGAATCGCGTGTGGAGTTGAGCACGCCCATAATTCTCCCAATTTCCTCGCTAATCGGAGACTCGCCGAGAATATTGCTCGTACTTCCCAAAACAAGTTCGTTCTCATTGGGAAGTTCTAATTTGACCACGGCGTCAGTTATTTGCGGACGACGAAGTACTCTGTTTGGGTTACGGAGGTCACAGTAGCTCGGCAGAAGGCATAAGTTAAGAAGTTGGCCTGCGGGATATTCAGATTGGCCCTTCGGGGGGTAAAGGCAGAACCATTAAGAGTCATGCCGAGGCAGTAAGTCGAGTGAACACTTGCCGGCAAGGTACGATATCTCACCTTCACGGCTATCTTAGATTATATTGTGCTACTTTTTTTTAAGGTAAGTCTATCGTTGTCAGCCCCCAAGAGCTGATACATCTGTACAAGAGCGATCAATTCATTCGCCTGTGTCTGTACAAGGCCTAGCTCCGCGGAGAAAGCATTCGTCTCGTTGGTGAGTACTTCAAGGTAATCTGTGGTTTCGGTCTTGAAACGGACCTCCGAGAGCCGAGCCGCATCTTTCGCCGATTCGACCAGATGTTCCTGCTGGATGGCGGATTCTTGTAAGCCGGTATTGGTCCGATTCGCGGGTTCTGCTGGCTCGCGATATTCCCTCTCGCACTGAGCGAGGGAGGCTGGGCTTGCCAAACCCGAGTCACTGCGATGCGGACATCATAGTTATTTGTGAGTGCCGTGCGAATCAGGCGCTGCAGTTGATCGTCCTGAAAGACCTCCAACACTTTTCATCGCCTAGCGACGCTGCGGAGCGGACATCCAACGAACAATCTTAAACACCGCGAAACCAGAACACCCGGTGCAACGCTATAAACCGCGTCCGCGGATTATAGTTTTCCTAACTTCCCCCTCAAGACTGAGCACAACAATATTGGCCTCCGCTCCCGGCACTAATTGCCCGTGATGCTCCAATCCCACGGCTCGCGTGGCATTCAAAGTCGCCGCGCGCACGGCATCTCTTAAATTCCATCCGGAGAATTGAGTAACATTGCGAACCGCACGGTCCATAGTCAGTACGCTACCGGCAAGCTTCCCATCCATCGTGCACTTGCCATCCTTGACCGTAACCTCTATGGGGCCGAGTTGGTACCTGCCGTCTGGCATGCCTGCCGCTGCGGTGGCGTCCGTGATTAATACCGAACGCTCGATTCCCTTCGCTCGCAAAAACAGCTTCACCACTTCAGGAGCGATGTGAATGCCATCGACAATCATGTCTGCACTGATGTTGTCGTCGGCTAGCACTTCGCCGAGAATGCCAGGCTCTCGATGATCCAGCGGCCGCATCGCATTGAAAGTGTGCGTAGCATGCCGCGCTCCCGCAAGCACGCCAGCACGCGCCTCTCCGAGCGAAGCGTCGGAATGGCCGATGCTTACGCAGACCTTGTGCCGTACCGCTTCGGCGATCGTTTCGAGTGCGCCGGGAAGCTCCGGCGCAATAGTCATCATGCGTACCTGTCCGCGTGCAGCCTGCCATAAGCGATCAAAAATTTGTGGCGCAGGTTCGACGAGATATTCCGGAGGGTGAACGCCTCGCCGCTGGTGACTCAGAAACGGACCCTCAAGATGAATCCCGAGCGGCATAGCTTGCGCAGGAGCTTCCATGCCAGACGCAGAATCTTGAGCTGACTCAATAGCGGCGGCAAGCCGGTCAAGGGCGCGGCATGTCTCATCCATCGGTGCTGCCACCGTGGTGGCAAAGTAACCAGTGACACCGTGCGCTGCATGAAAATGATTCAGGCGTGCGAATTCAGAAGGCCCAGCGCGCATGAGGTCGACGCCGTTGCCACCATGCACGTGAATATCAACGAACCCGGGCACGACGATGTTGTCCGGGAAATGCAGCGTAAGATCAACGACCGTAGCATTCCCTGGAATCTCCCGGTGCGCTCCCGAAGACACTGCTGCAATTCGTCCATCCTCGACAAACAGAAGAGCATCCTGTATCTCATCCTGCGGCGTGTAGAGACGATTGGCGCGAAATACGATCATCGAGGATCCAACATTGCAGATGATACCCGATCATGCAAATCGAACGGGTTTAGGAACGGTAGAGTCAGCACATCCACAATCCGAATCGGGCGCCGATTCAGCGCAACTTCGTTTAGTTAGGATCACGGGCAACGGGCCGGCGCAAAGGGTTCACAGAAACAGAAAAGGCAGTGGCTGAGAGTCTCAGCGGTACTGATCGGAAAATGGATCAGTACCGTCTCAGCCGCTCCCAAAAAAAGCCAATGCTGCGATGTTATAATCGCTGTGCCGTCAATGGCATCGCGCTGCGAGAAGTCTTCCTCTAGACAGCAGCAACGCACCGTCGGGGAGTGGCTCAGCCTGGTAGAGCACCTGGTTCGGGACCAGGGGGTCGGAGGTTCAAATCCTCTCTCCCCGACCATTTCTAATCAAGTACTTGCAAATGCTCGAAGGGCCAGGTGAGAAGCAAGGACTTCTCAAGAGGACTTACCTTGGCGCAAGTGCTTTCTCTGTGGGCATGAACTCCCGCCATACTGTAGCAGCGGCCATGCTCACCGCTTCAACCGTTCTTCCCACCACGTCTTGTTGTAGACATTCTGGGTCACGTCGATTGTGGCATGCCCCATGTTGTCTCGCGTCACCTCAGGCCGAACGCCGAGACTGCTCATTAAGCTTGAGTGCATGGTGCGGAAGCTCCGAAAGTCAACGGTGGAAGGCAGACCAAGCTTGCTTATCGTTGGCTTGAGTTGCCTTCGCAGTAGATTCCGTCGGTTTATCGGTCCTCCTCGTGCGTTGGTCAATACCAAATCACCTGGGTTTCGGCGCGTTGACCGCTGCCAAGCCGGCGTAAACTGCACTGCTAGCCTCTGGGGGCAGAGTTTCACTTACGATGCATTCGGAAATATCACGAAGCAAGTCCCCAGTGGATATACCGGCGTCTCTTGGATGCCGAACTACAACAACGCTGCGAATCAATACCAGAGCGGATGGGATAATGTTAGTTACGATGCCAGCGGCAATCTGCTGAACGACACCTTCAATGCGTATACCTGGGATGGCTATAACCAGCTCGCTTCCGCGAACGGGGAGGCGATTACCAACGACGCATTGGGAAGGATGGTAGAAAATCACAGCGGTGCTAACCAGTTCGTTTATTCCCCCATGGGAGGGTCAGTCCTTGCGTCAATGAACGGGCAAAGCCTCGGAACGGCAATCATTCCTCTGCCAGGAGGCGCCACCGCCGTATATAACGCTTCTGGTCTGATTCAATATAATCATCCGGATTGGCTGGGATCAGCGCGGCTGTTCTCGACACCGAGTCAAACTCCGAATGCCGCGATGGCGTACGCCCCGTTTGGAGAGGGATACGCCGGAGGACAACAGTGGATACAGTTCACCAGCACTGGTTTCGCATGGACTGTGGCTGATACTGAAAACCAAAGTGGCAGTCTGGAAGATTTCATGTTTCGCCGCTATAGTCCGACGCAGGGCCGCTGGATTTCGCCCGACCCAGCGGGGATGGCGGCGGCGAACCCGGCGAACCCGCAGACGTGGAACCGGTATGCTTACGTAATGAATAATCCTTTGAACTACACAGATCCTTCGGGTTTGCAGAGTTCGACGTGCTTCATAAATCCGCGCACTGGAACGTGCTTCCAGGGGTTTACCAACGGTGCGGATCCAAGCGTTGGACAATGCCAGGTTAGCATCGATGGCGGAGGCGACATTCCTTGTGACCAATTAGGTGGGCTGGCCGGTTCTATCGATTCAACGGCCCCTTGCTCCTCCACCGGCTGTCCGCAAGTTGATCCCGCTACCGGCCAATGGCAAATGTTTTACCAATATGCGGGGACGCCCAACTCCAACTGCCCTACTTTCACAGTTTGTGTGACCGAAAATGGGTTCTACGTTAACCTCGAGGAGACTTTGCCGTTCAATGCCGCAAACAACTGTCAGGCACCTTTTCTTTGTAACTCGCAAACGACTACGGCGACAATAGGCCCTCCCAAACAGTGGACGCCCGCCAAGCAGCCGTCGGCGCTCTCCAATTACGTCGCATTTCTTGGATGTGAGTACAACTCCGTGGTAGAGACTATTACCGATGAGGAAGACGGACAGGGATGGACAGCCTATGGCTTCATTAATGCCGGGGCAATTTTGGCGTTACGGAGTGGGGCAGGTGCCACTGGAGTCGGCCTCGTGTTTGTCGGGACTGCCGGGGCCATGGATGTTGGCGCAATGGCCAAAGCCAATCAAGAATGCACGGGGCAGATTTATCATTGATTAATTTGGGCCGACTGCGGGAGATACCATGCAATTGTTTAAGGCGAAGAGCACATATGTCTATCTGTTTTGTGTGTATGCAATAAATGCATTGTTTCTTTTGTTTCATGCTGTGAAAAAACACGCACCACTCCGTACGACCCCACCTTCGATCGTCGTCTCTCAAGTAATCGGTATGGTGCTTCTTGCTGTCCTGGCCGTCTTCGCGATACGAAGGACATCAAGCGGGCTTGAAAAATGGGTCTTGGTCTTGACAGGAACTATCTGCCTGCTATTTGTGGTAGGTGTTTTGCCTGAGTACGGCTATGGCTTGTCAGTCGCGCCGGATCTTCATTCCGTATTCGTGGCGACGAGTTGTGCGACGGCGCTGTTAGCGGGGTGGCGAACGCTTCAAATTGTAACGGGTAAAGGCAATGAGCAGTGACCGTCCCCCTGGTTGCTTGGTGGTTTTTCGCCGCCTGGCAAGCGGCGGGGTGGACGTTTCTGGTGGTTCGGAGCATCGGTTTGGCGGGGGTTACTGAGCGGTATCGGGGAAAGTCAAAACTGGCCGTGCTGCAGCATGGGGGTGAAGGGGGTGACACGTCAACCCCGGAACGGAGCTGTTGAAACCTTAAACTGGCGGGCGCTCTACAACAACGGGCGCGGCGTGGTTTTCTCCTTAGCTGCTCCTGTAAAGATCAATCTCAAAGATGCTGCCTAGCTGCCCAAAATTGCCCACGTGAGCACTCTGCAATTCAGAGACTCCGAGATGATCTCATATCAAGTCTTGCGGCCAAATCCCGAGCGAGGCCTAACACTCCTTGAGTTGATCGTTGCTACGGCTATTCTGGTGATCCTTTCGACGATGGCGTTGCCGCTAGCGCGGTTGACGATCCAGCGCCAAAGGGAACGTCAACCTCGGATCGATTTATGGGAAATGCGTGACGCCATCGACCGATACAAAGCGATGGCTGATCGGGGCGGATTCCAGACGAAAGTAGACAGCCAAGGTTATCCCCCTGATCTCGACACCTGGGTTAAAGGAATCGATGTCCAGGGCACAAAATTTCGGTTTCTGCGCAGGATTCCAATCGATCCGATGACTGGTAACGCGGACTGGGGGCTGCGTTCGATGCAGGATGATCCTGATTCCGATTCGTGGGGCGAACAGAACGTGTTCGATGTTTATACCAAGTCGGAAGGCACAGCTCTGGACGGCACGAAGTACAAGGATTGGTGAATCACAAGAAACCTGAACACGGTGGGAAGAGACGGATTGTTAGGACGGAATTCTCGTCAATTCCGCGATCCGTTTGCGATCTGTTAGCCGGTCTACTGATGCCTTTCGCGTACTTTCATGCCATCCGTCGCCCTGCATGTTGTTGAGTTTACGTTCAAGTGCGGATTCGAATCCCTCACCCTCCGCCACGCAGTCAAGACTGCAGAGAATTCCCGCACTGGCAAAATACGCGAATAATGCCCACTCATCGGGTTAGATGAAAAGTTCCGAGAGATCTGGATTTTTTGTATACGGGAAAACTCTGTAAGACCCCATCCAGTCCGTTTTAATTACTGCAGATTCGCGCATTCCGCTTTTGCCTGTTTCAGGAGCGGAACATTGGAATCGGCACTTTTCCAGAGATCTAGAAATTCGCGATATGCGACTTGTGACTTCGCGCTATCTGTGGTGGACTTGGCGGCATCCAGAGCAAAGGCCCGGGCTAAACCAAGATGCGCCAGGGCCCCGAGGTGATAATTTAGGACGGTGCCGCGATGATCGAGGATCTTTTGAAATTCGGCGGCTGCAGATTTGCCATCTCTCAACTGCAAAAAGGCTGACCCGCGAATGTACGCCGGATAAAAGAACGCGTGTGTGGGCGTCTCAGGGATTTCCCAGCTCATAAGGTATCGTGGTTTCCAGAAAAGTGACTGCCTCGGCGGGATGATGCCTGTTGAGTTCGACTTCCCCGCGAATCGTGGGTAGCCAATAATCGTTCAGCATCGTATCCAGGGGAGATTGCCGGGCGAGATCATTCGCCAGAGCTAGGGCGCTCTGAGGTTCACCGGCCAGAGCCAGCGCTAGAGCCTCCACCGCGGTATGGGCCTTTGTTCCTTTCATCGCCCAAGCGTCGGAAATCTCTTTTCTGGCTTGCGAAACATTACCAAAATCCGCTTCGCGCATTGCCTCGGTAATAGCAAAACCGACTGCTTCTTCAACGCCGTCCTCGTGCATGGCGGAGTCCACGGCGCGCCGGCTGAGTTCTCGAGCTTTCGCGAGATGGCAAACGTAAGCTTCGGAGTCCGCGTCAAATGCCAACATGCCGGGTTCAAGTCCGGGTTGCCCCATTGCGGCCGCAAACTGCCGCTGCATTTCCTGCGTATCTCCGCGTAGAAAGGCCATGTCGTAAAGGAAAAAAACTTTCAAGGGCATGGTGACGCCGCGAGCCTGAGCCTCTTGCAGCGCCATCCGCGCATTTTCGAAATGATCCACCATTTGGTAAGCACCGGTGAGGTTCGAATAGGCCAATCCATTGCTGGGATCGAGACGTAGCGCCTCCAGATTTTCTTGGATGCCACTTTCCGGCCGCCCCATCGTGTTGTAGATAAAGCCGAGCGCAACGTGCGGCCCTGTGGCGAGATTTTTTCCCACAGCCGCGATCAGTAGTCCGACTTTCAGGACTCACCAGGGCGAATGTCAAACGATCGAAAACCGAATCATCCGCGAATGCGGCGTAGGCTTTCGGTGTGTGCTAATGCGACAATGTGCTCCCAAGAAATGCCAAGGTAGATCGTAGATGAGCAAATCCTGGTGGATTTCTTCCCAGGCGATCCAGCCTGCGTTGGTACTCCGCCTCTGTTCATCAGAGCTTGCTTGTCCCAGGCGCCAAGATAATCTAATGAGGAAAAAGATTCATTTAGGATCGACACGTTAGCGACGAGATTTTGGATCGCCGGTGTGGCTGTCGTGCTGCGATTCATTCTCCCTGGCCGGCCGCGACGTTGTTGTGCAGCTTTTCGGAGAAAAACTGCGCCCGCTGCAAAATCTGCCGCTGCAGCGCCGCCTGCGGATAGCCCTTCATGCGAGCTGCGGGATTGCGCAGCAAACGTTCTGCTTCCTCCGTCCGTCCGGTTCGAGCATCCGCCTCCCCCAGCGCAATCTCCGCCTCCGCAAATTGCCACGGCATAAGCGGGAACTGCACTGCATGTAGCCCTTCAGTAGCCTGATGCAGTAAAGCTTCCGCCTCTTTAAACTTTCTCTGATCGATCAGCACTTCGCCCAGCCGGACCTCCGTCGAGATTTCCGCCGGATGCCCCGCCGACAATTCTTTTGTCCGAATCGAGAGTGCCTTTTTTAGAAGCGTCTCTGCTTCCGGCAGGTCGTGCCGCATCGAAAGAACGATCGCGAGATTGATTTGCGACGAGGCCATATCCGGGCTTTCCTCGCCTCCAAGCTTTTGCCTCATATCCATCGACTGCCGCTCGAGTTGCTCCGCTTCGGCGTAATTTCCTTGATCAGCTCGCAGCATTCCTACATTCGCCATTATTTTCGCGAGTCCCCAGCTTTGTTCACCACCAACCGCGCGAATCATATCCATCGCCCGCTTGTAATAGTCGTCTGCCCCCCTGTAGTCGCCTTTTTCCTGCAACAGGCGCGCCCAGTTGTTGAGTGCGGCAGCAAGGCGCGCATCTCTCGTCCCGGGCTTGCCGCGAATCTCGAGATTCTCTTTCAGAAACGGTTCGGCACCCGCCCAGTCTCCGCGCTCCAGAAAAATAAAACCAAGATTATTCAGCGGATAGGCCAAGTCTGGGTAACCGGGCGTGTTGATCTTCCGCCGAATCGCGAGCGCCTGCCGATCCATTTTCTCGGCGCCGGAGAGATCGCCGGCATCGATCAGCGTCCCTGCCAGATCGTGCAGGCTGTTTGCATAATTTGACGATTCGGTTCCATCTATCCTTCCGGAGATGGTTACCGCCTCCCTCAACAAATCTGTAGCTTCGCGGAAACTCCCCTTGCGCTCCAAAACCAAAGCCAGGTACATATCGGAGGATTCCATCGTTCCATCCGGCCGATGAGGGCGCTCAATCGCCAGCGCTTCGCGCAGCAGAGATTCGGCTTCAAAATCCTGTCCTTCCCAATAGAGACACTCGCCCAGGTTCGATACGCTCCGCGCGACCAGAGGATCGGCTGCGCCCAGCTTCGCGCGACGAATCGCGAGCGCTTTGCGAAACAATGGCTCAGCGCGTTTGAAATCCGCCTCCAGCCGGATCGCCGTGGCCAGCGCATCCAAAGTTGCCGCCGTATCGAGGTTCGAGTCTGCAACCGTTTGCGTCCGCAGTGCGTAGGCGCGCTGCAGGAGAGCCTCCGCTTTTTGATATAGTCCCAGCCCCACATAAGCCTGGCCGATGTTGTAGTACAAGGTGGATTGCAGCTGCGGTTCGCCGGAAAACTCGGTATCGACGCGGCGCGCGCCGTCGTCAAGCAGTTCCTGGCCGGTGATCTGCTTTCCCCGTGTCTGGTCCGGATTGGTAGATTGAAAAATGCTGTTCAGGAATTGTGATTCGCGTTCGGCGGCGAGACGCTCGTGTTGCGCGCGGCGCGCGAACAGTGCCATCCCTAGGCTGAAGCCAACCAGCGCAATGGCAAACGCGACCGCCGCGAACACTCCGGTTTTATGCCGGCCGATGAATTTGCTGGTGCGGTATCCCCAGGCGTCCGTGCGTGCGCGCACCGGATATCCATCCAGAAACGCTTTGATATCTTCCGCCAGTTGTCCTACGGAAACATAGCGCCGCGCCGGTTCTTTGCGCAGGGCCATCAGAACAACGTTGTCAAGTTCGCCGCACAGCTTGCGCGCCGCATCCGGCGGGGCAAGATCGGGAGCGCGTTTCGCCGCCGTGCTGGGAGCGGTCGGCGTCTGCTCGCAGACCATGTGAATAATCTCGACCGGACTCGCCGTCTTCAGATGAAACGGCCTTGTCCCGGAGAGCAGTTCGTACAGCAGCACGCCCAGGGCGTAAACGTCCGTGGAAGTTGTAATCAGATCGCCGCGCACCTGTTCGGGACTGGCATATTCCGGCGTCATCATGCGCTCGGTAGTGCGAGTCTGGGTCAGGTCGTTGTCCTCGGGGCTCAACAGTTTTGCGATCCCGAAATCCAGAAGCTTGGGAACGCCCGCCGGCGTGACCAAAATATTGCCCGGTTTAATATCGCGATGCACCACAAGGTTCTTGTGCGCGTATTCCACGGCCTCGCAGACGGTTCCAAACAACCGCAAGCGCGCCTCCGTTCCGAGTTTGTTCTTGCGGCAATACTCGACGATGGAAATTCCATCGATATACTCCATCACCAGATAAGGCACGCCTTCATAAATTCCTCCATCGAGAAGGCGGGCAATATTGGGATGGTTGAGATTGGCAAGAATCTGCCGCTCCGCGCTGAAGCGCAGCAGCATGCGGCGGGTCTGGGCGAACCCGGCATGCATCAGCTTGATGGCGACCTGCTGTTTGTATAGGTCGTCGGCGCGTGATGCAAGATAGACCGCACCCATTCCGCCCTCGCCGACCACGCGCAGTAATTTGTAGGCGCCGATCTGCCGGCCGATGGTGATTTCTTCCACGGGATGGAGGGAGCGCGCGGCTTCATGGACTGATTTCTGCAGAAATCCGGAGGTTTTTTCGGAAGCTTCCAGCAGCGACTCGACTTCCTTTCTGAGGAGAATATCGTCGCCACAGGCTTGATCAAGAAAGGCTGGCCGTTCCGGCATCGGCTGATCGAGCGCGGCATAGAACAGCACCTCGATGCGTTGCCAGTTATTGCCCGCCGTCGCTGCCATGCGTCCTCTCGATCAAGCGGAAGCCGCACCCAGCTCGCGGTAGAGCCATGCCTTCGCCAGCGTAAGTTCGCGATGTACGGTGGCGGGAGAGATTTTCAGCGCGGCGGCAGCTTCATCGTAAGTCAGTCCTCCGAAAAACAAAAGCTCCACTAATTCGCTTTTGCGAGCGTCCTGCGCCGCCAGCCGCTGCAAGGCCTCGTCGAGTTCCAGAATGCCTTTATCGGCCTGCGGGCCAACCATTATCGCTTCATCGAGAGGAATCTTTTCGAATTCCCCGCCGCGCTTTTGGCGGTTGTGAGATTTCGCGTGGTCAACCAGGATCCGCCGCAACACCCGCGCAGAAACCGCAAAAAAATGCACGCGGTCCTGCCAGTTCACGTTGGCCCCGACCAGCCGCATATAGGCCTCATTCACCAGCGCGGTTGCGCGCAAAGTGTGGTCGCGATTCTCGGAGCGCAGGCAGTTTGCCGCCAACCGGCGAAGCTGGTCGTAGACGACCGGCATCAGTTCGTCCAGCGCCTGTTTATTCCCACCACTCCATTGCTGCAAGAGGCGGGTCACTTGCTGATGGTCTGGAGACGCTTTCATGGTCCCTCCCACAAGCAGCGCCGAATGCGGACGGAGCCAGCCACGTTTGAGGTGCGCCGATACCCGGGCGCTTTGGTGGCTGACATTATATATCGGCTGGAACGTCCGGGTTAGGCTCAGCTTCGGATCGGCGGAGGTCCGGAGTTATCGATCCCACCCTGTGGCGATGTTGTGGTCGGTAGCAATGCATGCACCCGCGGTCCGGCAGACGATTGTTCCGATTTTGTGACTTTTAATTTTCACGCGACTGCCGATGAGGGAACTTTCGAGAAAAAGTCGCTTACCTGAGTGAGAGGGAAACAGAGATCGACCCAGGCAAGCGCTTTGAACGTAGGCCATGGGATCGCATTGAGGGTCCCGCTCTATTCCAAAAAACCTATTTTGAATGGAGATTACGGTCATGAAATCCCACAAGCAACATCTGCTCGCCTGT
Source organism: uncultured Acidobacteriaceae bacterium (assembly GCA_963784095.1). GTDB lineage: Bacteria > Acidobacteriota > Terriglobia > Terriglobales > Acidobacteriaceae > Sulfotelmatobacter. The sequence goes on along the minus strand of CAWAQC010000005.1, from coordinate 696,125 downwards.
ATCCTGGCGCTCATTGTCGGTTTACCTGCTTTAGCCGGCGCCACCACCATCGTGAGCGCGGTTCCCAACTACAACACTAACCAGGTCACGATTTCGGGCACCGCTTTCGGCTCAACCCCCGTCGTCAAACTCGATAACATGACTTTGACTTTGGTTTCGGAGAGCAACACAAAAATTGTCGCGAAGCTCCCGACCACTCTGATGTCCGGAACTTTTCAGCTCGCGGTCGACTCCGGTTCTACTACCGCAACCTTCGCCTTGACCATCGGAGCGGATGGTCCGCAGGGGCCGATAGGTCCACAGGGCCCCGCGGGTCCGGCCGGTCCTGAGGGTCCCGGCGGTCCCACTGGTCCTCAAGGCCCACAGGGCGCGCAGGGACCGGCAGGCATCAGCATGGGAGTCGGCGCCTATGATAACAATGCCGCTTATTTGGGCGGGTCCAATCTTCTGGCCACCAGCCCGGCTGTGCCTACGACCGGTAATTACTATCTGAGTGGTGTGGCGTCGCTGGGCATCTCCGCCGGAGACGAGATTTGGTGCCAGCTTTTCGACTCAAACGAGGGCATCCCGCTGTCGAACTATGGCCTCAGCGCCAGCAGCAACGGCGACACAGTCACCATTGCCATCAGCGGAGCGCAAAACCTGCAGTCCGGGGACAAGGTGGAGTTGTACTGCGGCAGCTACAACTCCAACTACACCTCGGTTTTCTACAACGGAGGGTTCACAGCCACTCTCATCAACAGCTCCAACGTCATCACTGTTGGCGGAGATGTGAACGGCAAGAAGGCCAAAGGGTCTGTCGTTCAACCTTAATACGAGATTCTTGGCACTCGCTAAAAGAAAGACCCCGCCTAAGTGCGGGGTTTTTGGCATGCAATTACTTTGGCGCTCAGTAAGGCTTTCCCGAGTGCGTCGCTGGGGTCAAAACAAATGTGTTCCAGGTGGGACCGGAGAATCGCGAACGTGAGCCAGGTTTTATTGCGGCGTAATCAGGCGGTCAAGGATGAAAGAATTTGCAGAGTCCAGTCGCGACATCTAGAACGCGCGGAGTTGCCGTTATCGGGGACGGATGGGGTCAAACGACTCTGGAAAAAGTCGGCGTTTTGCATTAATCTGCGGCAACTGCCTCCCCCTGCAGTGGAAGCGGCTTTGCCACCCCCTAACTTCAATTCGGGAGATATAGCCCTGCGTATGACGTTCAGGAAGTTCGCTCTGCAATCGTTCACTCGCATTTTCATGGTCGCTAGCTTGCTCTGCCTGCTTACGCCGCTGCGCAGCCTGGGGCAGAGCTGCATTTCTGTAAGCCCTGCCGACCAGCAGATTTACTTTCCCGCCGTAGCCCTCGGTACCAGCAGTCGGTATCAAAGAATCGGGCTGACCAACAACTGCGGGGTTAACATTGAGGTAAACAGCATCAGCCTCAGTTCTCCGGAATTCGTGCTTCAGTATGGCTGGGCGCCGGTTACCAAGGTGCCCGGCTCGGTTCTGTACTATGCCATCCGCTTCCGGCCCGACGGCGCCAACACGTTCAATGGAACGTTTACAGTAAACGTCCAGGGGTTCAGCCCGATCACCGTCAACTTGACGGGCACAGGATACGTCACGCAGGCCGCATCCAGCCTTAGCGCCAACGCGTTTTCTTTTGGCAATCTACCAGTGGGCAGCACGAGCGCCGCGCAGGCTCTCACCATCGCCAACACAGGCACCGCGTCGTTCACAGTCGAAGCGGTGTACGCGGACCCACCTTTCACGGTGAGCGGCTTTTCCGGACAACCCACAACGTTAGTGCCTGGCGGCACAATACCGGTGCAGGTCACTTTTACGCCCTCGAACCAGAGCACTTTCAACGGGACGCTGGTCGTAACCAGTGATATCCTGCCGCCAAAGGGAGCGACGCTCAGCGGCGCCGGGACACCGCCGACAGCATTAGCCGTGACCACTTACCCTACCCTGCAATCGGCCACCCAGGGATTTGCTTACAACGTGCAGTTGAATGGGGCAGGCGGGAAGCAACCACTGACGTGGTCGCTGGCCAACGGTTCAAGCCTCCCGCGCGGATTGGTGCTCTCTTCGCAAGGTCGCATTTCCGGGACCCTCGGCTCCTCGGTTGCGCCGGGGAACTACAGCTTCACGGTTAGCGTGGCGGATTCGAGTCCGCGACTCCAGACAGCGACCGTCGTGCTTACCCTTCCTGTGGGTGCGCCCACGGGTTCTGCTTGTGGCAATATCAGCTGGAATGTTGCAGAAAGCCCGACTCCGCTCACAGACCTGATAGATCTCGGCGCCGGAACGTACTACGGCGTGCAAGGAGGACTATACCTAAACGGCAGCAATGTGATGCCGCCTTCGCACGATTCAGATGGTGTGGGCTTTGCCCAGGCCATTCAGCCACTTGACGCCAATGGAAACCCGGACCCGAACGGCAAGTACGCGCTGCTTTTGATTGGAATGTCCTGCGCCCTCGATACTTCTCTCCAATTCATTCAGGACGCTACTGCGGAGCCAACTCTGAACCCGAATTTGGTATTCGTTCCCGGCGCAATGCTGGGAGCGAATGCGAGTAACTGGGCCGATCCGACCTTCGGAGGGTGGGTTGACGTCATGGACTTTTTCCTTCCCCAGCAAGGTATGACGGCGAATCAGGTGGTCGCGGCCTGGGTCCTGACCACAGACGGCCATATTCAGGGCACCTTCCCGGACGATATGACAAACCTGCAATCAGAATACGAGTCGATTGCGCAGAACCTTCATTCCTTCTTCCCGAATCTGAAGATGGCGTTTTACAGCAGCCGATTCTACGGGGCATATGGAAATGGCCAGCCAAACGATGCCAGCCCTGAGCCTTACGCTTATGAAAGCGGGTTTGCCGTGCGAGGCGTGATTACAGACCAACTGAACGGTGTCCCGAGCATGAACTACAATCCCGCCAACGGCCCGGTGATGGCACCCTGGGTGGCTTGGGCCGACTATGATTGGGCCAATGGGCTCCGTGCGCGCAATGATGGCTTCGCCTGGAGTTGCCAGGATTTTGACCTGGGGGGCGAGCATACTTCTACACAGGGTAGCGAAAAGGATGCCAACCTGATGTTGAATTTCTTCAGGTCGGATGACGCTACCGTCCCATGGTTCCTGGCTCCAGCAACGAACAACGCCACTCGCTCGCCAAGGCGGTAGAGGCTTGCTCCTGTACTTTGCGCGGCCAGACAGCGCAAGGAGTTCCCGTTCACGATAAGCCCCACGCCGAGGACTGAGCCTAGCGTCGGGCGCTTGCCGCCCTCAAAGGTATCGCCGATGCCTTTTCCCAGCATGGGCAATCGTCTAGGCGTCGCCGGAGAAGCCTAACTTCAGTGCGCCGGATCCCGACTCGCTGCCTAAAGAGAGGGCTAAACAGTAATGAGCACCTAGTCAGCCGACCGGGGCGTTCTGGTCTTTTCGCGGATCATGTAGTAATAAATCGTCGGAGTGACAAACAGTGAAAGAATCATTGCGATCAACAGGCCTCCGATAACCGCGATGGCCAGCGGTTGCAACATCTCAGAGCCGGCGCCGATCGCCAGCGCCAACGGCAACATGCCCGCGACGGCCGCGATCGCGGTCATCACGATAGGACGCAACCGTCTGCGTCCTGCTTGAAAGATCGATTCTTGCGCGGAGAATCCGGCGGCCTGAAATTTTGCGTCCGCGTCGAGCAGCAGGATTCCATTCTTGGCCACGATGCCGATCACCATAATCAGGCCCATAAAAGAGGACAGATTGAACGTGATTCCCGTAAACAGCAACGCGACAAATACGCCTGTAGTCGAAAGGATGGCTGAAACCAAAATGGCTATCGGCGCCGAGAAATTGCGGAATTCAAATAGCAGTACCAGGAATACGAACACGATCGCCATTCCGAGAACCAGCGTGAGATCGCGAAACGATTTCTGCTGGGTTTGATAGAGTCCGCCGTATCGAATTCGGATCGATGGAGGCATATCCATCTGGGCGAGCACCTTCTTAACTTGCGCAATGCCGTGGCCCATATCGAGACCTTCCAGGCGCGCGGTCACGGCTACGTAACGCTGCTCATTTTCTTGCAGGATCTCGGTCTGTCCGGGTAACTCAGTGATGGTTGCGAGCGAGCCCAGGTTCGCCAGCTGGCCGCCTGGACCGACGAGCATAGTATTGTTCATCGTTTCGAGAGACGAGCGGATTTCAGCGGGATAGCGGATACGCACGGGGTACGGCCGGTCATCGATTACGACAGGCTGCGCGGCTTTGACGCCATCGAGCATGGCCTCGGCTTCATCGGCCAGGTTTAGCGGCGAAAATCCGACATGGGACGCCGCTGCCATATTCACTTGAAAGGAAACCGCCGGCCCGCTGGTCGTCGATTCGATTCCGTCATCCACATCGACCACCGGATTTCGTCCGCCGACCTGAATTTTTCCGATCGAGTCAGCGACGCGCGGCGCCCATTCCTCGAGCAGCTTTGCATCTGGAGAAAACATCATGATGTCAATCGGCTGCGGCGCGTTGGTGAGATCTCCGATCATGTCCTGCAGTTTTTGAGTGAACTCAACCTCGACCGCAGGCTCGGCTTGAGTCACTTTCGTGCGCACCTCGTCCATGATCGACCAGATATCCCGATCCCGGTTGGTTTTCAATTCCACGGAAATATCTCCGGTATTCGCTTCCGTCACGGCAGCCAGACCCAACTGAAGCCCGGTGCGGCGCGAAGTGCTCGCCACCTCAGGCACCGAGCGCACGATCTGCACGATGTGCGCGACCATGCGATTGGTTTCCTCAAGCGAACTGCCGGGCGGCATCACATAATCGATGATGAAGCTCCCTTCGTCCATCTTGGGCAGCAGATCGGAGCCGATGTGCCCGTAGCACAAGTACGAGACCGCTATCAAAATCACCGCCAGAATCGGCACCCACATCGGATGTTTCAGGCTGCGCCGGAACCAGCGCTCGTAGAAGCGAATGACCCGGCCGAAATATCCTTTCATCAGGTGCTCTTCCTCGGCTTGCAATAGCCGGCTTACTTCCCGGCGTTCATCTTCTTCGTCGGGTACGGTTGCGAGCAGGGTCTGATCGGCCTCATCATTATTTTTATTGTTATGCGCAGAAGCGTCGGGGTTCGAGTCTCCCGCATGCTTGCCAATGTTGCCTCCCGATTTCTTGCGCAACAGATAAAGGCAAAGGGTTGGCGTCCAGGTCAGTGCCAGTGCAAGCGAGGTCAGCAGTGCCGAGCCAATCGTGATCGCCATGGCGCGAAAAAAAACGCCAGTGACGCCGGTAATAGCAATCAGCGGCAGAAACACAACGATAGGCGTCAATGTTGAACCAACCAGCGGCAGCGAAAGCTCGCGTAGAGTCGTGGCGACGGCGCGCAATCGACCTTCGCCTGCTTCGCGGTGCAGCACGACATTTTCCAGAACCACGATCGCGTCGTCGATGATCAGGCCGACGGCCGCAGCCATGCCTCCCAGCGTCATCAAGTTGAAGCTCTCTCCCAGAGATTTCAACACGATGAACGTCACCAGCAGGCTTATCGGGATAACCATTCCCGCGATAAACGATGTGCCCCAGTCACGCAGAAACAAAACCAGCACCGCCGAGGCGAGCACCAGCCCGATCAGAATCGCATCGCGCACGCTCTTGATCGATTGCCCCACGATCCACGATTGATCATAGAAGGTGCTCACATGCACGCCGGCGGGCAAAGTTTTCTCGATGCGGCCCTTCTCCGCTTTGACTGCGTTGGCTACCTGCATGGTGTTGCTGCCGCGCTGGCGGTTGATGTTGATGAGAACCGCCGGCTTGCTGTTTGCCGTGACGATGGTGAAGTGCGGCTCGAACGAAGGCGTTACCTGTGCCACGTCGCCGACATACAGCGGGCTGCCGCCGGGTGTGCTCTTAATGAAAATGCTTGCGATCTGTTGCGCGTCGTGCGCCTGGCCGCTGATTAATCCCAGATAGAGCTGATGATTCTGCGAAAAAAGTCCCGGCGATTCGATGATGTTCGAGCGATCGACCGCTGACAAAATATCTGCCACGCTCACGGTGGTGGCACGGAGCTTCGCGGGATCGGGAACGATGTGGAATTCCGGTACCTGGCCGCCCTGAATCAGAATGGTCGAAACCCCCGTCAGACTTGCCAGTCGGGGCTTGATCTCATAGGTGGCCATTTCCCAGAGTTGTTTCTGCGATACAGTGTCTGAAGTCAGCCCATAGCCCATGATCGGGAAACTGGAGAATTCCAGGCGATCGCTGGTGATCTTTGCCGTGGAAGGCAGCGTACTGCTCAAGCGCCCCACAGCGGCGTTCACGCGCTCGAGCGTTTGAAACATATCGACTCGCCAACTGAAATAGAGATCGATTTCCGCCGAGCCGCGGCTGGTGATCGATTTCACATCTTCAATTCCTTGGACGCCGCTCACCACTTCCTCGATGGGGCGGGCGATCGTCACCAGCATCTGATCGATGGGCATTACGCCGTTATCGACGGCGATGATGATGCGCGGAAAATCCGTGGTGGGAAAAACGGCGATGGGAATGCTAAAGGCCAGATAAGCGCCGATCAGACCTAAGGTGATGATCAGGAAAATGATCGACTTGTGCTCACGCGCGAACCAATAGCTTTCAGCTTGAGACTTGCGCCGATGTGAGATGCTGGAATCTGTTGGGCTGGAGTTCGCCATCGATGGGTTGGTGCTCAGTCGGCTTTCTCAGGGGGTCCAGGTGGTGCTGAAACTGTGACTTTGCTGCCGTCAGGCAATCCGTAGGCGCCTTGGGTTACGACCTGCTGGCCGGCCTGAAGCCCGCTCAGAATCTGCACCTCGCCGTTTTCGCGAATTCCCGTCTTCACCGTTGTCTGGTGTGCAACATGATCGGGACCGATGACCGTTACTGTGCTCACGCCGTCCGGTGCTGTCAGAATCGCCTGAATGGGTACGACCAGAGCATTGGCTGCGGTTTTCGCAACGATGCTGAGGGCGACTGTCGAGCCGGGTTTCCATCGTCCACCTGGATTCGCGGCCTCGACCCAAACTTGCAGCGTAGTGCTGTTGGGATCGAGCGCGGGGCTCACCACGGTGACTTTGCCGGGGATCTCAGCCCCATTGTCGGGGACGAGCGAAGCGGAATCGCCGAGGTGCACTTGCGCCGCCTGCTCCGGAGTGATGTAGGCGCGAGCCACTATTCTCGACAAATCCATCACCGTCAGAATCGGCGATCCACTCGGAGGGGTTTCCCCTGCGTAATATGGACGGTCTGTCACCACGCCATCGATCGGGCTCACAATTTTCGTGTAATCTACCTGCGCTTCCGCCGCGGCAAGTCTGCCTTTCGCCGCCGTGAGTTGTCCCTCGGCGACTTTCAGGTTGTAGCGTTTCTCTGCGAGATCGTACTGATTGGTGGCCTGAGTAAGCGCAATCTTTGCGTCCTGTACGTCCTTTTCCGCCATCGCTCCTTCTTTGTAGAGAGTGACCCGGCTGTCGTAGAGCGATTGCGCTGCCTGCAACTGCTCCTGGGCCGCCTTCAGATCCAGTCCCGCAGAGTGCAGTGCGCCGTCGTAGGTAGCCTGGGCCTGATCATAGGAGCCCTGGCTTTCGACCAGCGCTCCAACCAAATCTTTGTTCTCGATAGTTGCAAGGAGTTCGCCGGCATGCACGCGGCTACCGCGGGTTACATAGAACTTCCTGATCGGCCCAGAGACCTTCGGCACAATCGCAACCTGATCCCGCGGGTAAAGGAGGGCATGGGTCGTGATCCTGGCTTGGATTGTTTTGGTCGCGACGGTCGCTGCCTGAACTTGCACCGCGGGAGTCGGCTCTTCTTTTTCTTTGGAAGAACACCCTGGCATAAGCAGAAGCGGGGCGAGCGAAAGGATTACCAGCTTCCAAAATTTGCTTTTGCCGTTGCATGACAAGTGAACCGGCAGAGAAATCGGCGCTGGATTGCTTGCCGGTTCGAAAGCTTGCAGGACCATATCTTTCGTTAGAAACTTCCCGTCACAGTCTGGAGATCGGCCAGGGCCACGCGATAACGCACTTCTGCATCGTCATACGAGTTGCGCGCCTGCGTCAAAGTATTTTCAGCGGTAACCACCTCCAGCGCCGTTGAGGCTCCAGCTTTGTAACGCAAGTTGATGAGGCGCAGGCTCTCGGCGGCCAAGTCGGCGGTGTGGCGCGATTGCTCCACACTCGTATGCGCGACTGCAGCTTCATTGTACGAACTATATAAGGTGCTCAGCAGTTGCCGCTGCGCCTGGCTCAGATCCACGCGCGCCTGATCGCGCTTAAATTCCGCCTGATGGACCTTGCTTCGCAGCGTACCCCAATCCCACACCGGCACGTTTACGCCTACAGTAATAAAGTAGCCGAGATTGGGCAGGACGCCAGCGGCTTTTTCCTCTACGTTTCTGCTATGCAGAGCAAAGTCGTTCGCCTCGATTCCGTAGTCGGCATCCATGAAAAATGCCGGCAGAAACGCGCCCTTTGCGGCCTTAACGCCGGCATTTGCTCCATGCAGGGTTCCCACCGCCACGCGCACATCGGGATTTTGATTTGCCGCCATTCTCTCCGCCTCAGGAAATGGCGGCAGAGCGACTGGCGAATCCAGATCATCGACAATGCTGAAATTTTCATTCAGAGTGGGGAATATGAGCGCGGCGAGGTCAAGCCGCGACGATTCCATGGTCAACTTGGCGTCCTCGAAGAACTGCTCCTGCTGGCGATATTGAATCTCGGCTTGTAGAACGTCGCTATGCGCCACTTGACCGACGCGCTCGGCATCCTGGGTAATGTCGAAGAAGTGCTTCGCCGTATCGAGCCCTGTTTGCGCGGTGGCATACTTGCGCTGCGCCACTGCCATCGCGTAATAGGATCTGGTTACTGCTACCGTCAAGCCGCGCTTGGCGATTTCAGTTCTGGCGCGCGCAATGGCCGCACCGGCGGCGGCTTGGCGATAACCAGCGCCCAAGTAGTTGGTTGGCGAGAGGTCCTCGTGAACACCCCCCCAAGAGCGATAAACGTGCACACCATCATTGGTGACGAATCGTCCGACGCTGGTTCTGCCGCCGTTGCCCTCCGTCAGCAGGGCTTGCGATGTATAACTTACCGCAGGCAGGATCGCGTTCCTCGCCTGCGCGCGATCTTCCTGAGCGGCTTTCGCATCATTGATTGCGGCCTGGTAATGTGCGTCGGCTTTTCTCGCCTGCTTCAGCGAATCTTCGAGAGTGATGACTAACGGCGGCTGCGATTGGTTTGGCCCCGGCGGTTGCATCAGTTGAACTGTCGCGTCCACTCCGCCGACTTGGGCCGCAGCAGGGATTGGTCCGAGACGAACAGCGCCAACAAAAAGCAGCGCGATGACCAATGCTCGGCCAATGTTAGCGTCCTGCCGTCGCGCGGCAACACTCGACAAGAGAAAACAACTCGCTCTGACCGATACCTCTGAGCAAATTATTTTTCCCGATTCGCTGATCATGTCTGTCTCCCAATTTCCGCAATAGATCTGGAACATCGAGTATCCGCTTTTGTAAGCTTACCGCGCGAAGCGGTTGCGATGTTTGGCAAAACCTCTAGAGGCGAACTCAGCGAGGATCCGGTTGCTTTTTCTTGCTCCCGAAATGAATGCGGCGGTGGATGTCCGGCCAGAACTCGGCCGCAAAGCGTGCCAGTCTCCCGTTCCTCTGCAAATACGTGTTATTGGTAGAGGACGCTCTGGTAAGCTTTACGGAAACTTGGCGAGTTGCAAGAAGGCAGGCTGTTGGGTTCAAGCGCCGACCTGCGTATAAGTCGATCTTCTCAGAAACCCTCCTTGCCCCGCGCGCCCGAGAAATTTGTCGTATTCAACCACTATTTTTCCTCGGGATAGCACTACATCGGGCATGCCGGTAACTTCAATCCCTTCAAACATCGAGTAATCCACCCGCATATGATGAGTCTTCGCACTGATCGTGTGCTTGCGCTTGGGATCGAAGATCACCAGGTCGGCATCGCTTCCTACCGCGATTGTTCCTTTGCGTGGATAAAGTCCAAATAATTTTGCCGGCGTGGTCGAAGTCAGTTCCACAAAACGATTCACGCTGAAGCGGCCGCCAGCTACGCCTTCCGAGAAAATTAAGCTCATGCGATGCTCAACTCCCGGGCCGCCGTTCGGAATCTTTGTGAAATCATCCCGGCCCAGTTCTTTTTGTTCTTTGAAACAGAACGGGCAATGATCGGTGGAAACGACCTGCAAATGATCGCGCGCCAATCCATTCCACAGTTTTTCCTGATGCCACTTTTCGCGCAGCGGAGGAGTAAAAACATATTTGGCGCCTTCGAATCCCGGAGCATCGAAGTTCTCAATCGATAAATACAAGTACTGCGGGCAAGTCTCCGCGTAAACGGGCAGGCCACGATCACGGGCCTCGCGAACTTTTTCGAGCGCTTCGTTGCAGCTCAGGTGAACGATATAGATGGGCGCGCCTGCCATCTCAGCTAACGCAATCGCTCGCGCTGTCGCTTCAGATTCAGCCGTCGTAGGCCGGGTCAGCGCGTGATACTTTGGAGCTTTTTTCCCCTGGGCTAGCGCCTGCTGCACGATCACATCGATCGCGCTGCCGTTCTCCGCGTGCATGCAGACCAATCCGCCGTTCTGCGAAGTAGTCTGCAGCGCTTTGAAAATGCTTCCATCGTCCAGCATGAACACGCCGGGATACGCCATGAACAGCTTGAAGCTGGTGACTCCTTCATGCACAAGATCGTTCATTTCCGCAAGCTGTCCGCCGGAAATATCGGTTACGATGCAATGAAACGCGTAGTCGCAAACCGCTTTATTCACAGCCTTGCTCATCCACGTGTCGAATGCCTGGCGCAGCGGCTGCCCTTTGTACTGAATCGCAAAATCAATGAGCGTAGTCGTACCGCCGAATGCCGCCGCTCGCGTTCCTGTTTCAAAATCATCGGCGCTGGTCGTGCCGCCAAACGGCATATCAAGGTGGGTGTGCACGTCGATTCCCCCCGGTAGAACGAGCTTGCCCGCGGCATTGATCACCGCGCTTGCGTTTTGTGCGGGAAGATTCGCGCCAAGCGCGACAATTTTTCCATTTTCGATGGCTACGTCGGCTGGGTAATTATCGCTAGCGGTTACCACGATGCCGTTTCTGATAATCGTGTCGAATCCCATATTCCTCCGGCCTCGTCGCCGCACGCGCAACGAGATTCCAAATGGAATTCTATGCTACACTGCCCCTCCTCAGTAGCTTCTCGTCTTGCGGAAAGGGGCCAGCCATGCAATTCGGCATCACCTTTAAACCCGACATGACCGTCGAACGGATCGTCGCCCTGACCCGGCAAGCTGAAGCTGCAGGATTCGAATACGGCTGGACGTTCGATTCGCACGTTTTGTGGATGGACCCCTACCCTCTGCTCACGCTGATGGCAACGAACACCAAGCGCATGCGGCTGGGCACCTGCGTCACCAACCCCGCAACCCGCGACCTTACCGTCACCGCCAGCCTCTTTGCCACGCTCAATCTGATTTCTAATGGCCGCATGCAACTGGGCATTGGGCGCGGCGATAGCTCGCGCCGCGTGCTGGGAAAGAAACCTGTGAGTTGGTCGCAATTGGAAGCGGCTGTGAAAGATTTCCGAGAACTTACCAGCGGCAAAGAAGTTCTGCACGACGGACAGCCTACGCGCCTTACTTGGGCGAAGAATCCGCCACGCGTCTGGATCGCCGGTTACGGGCCCAAAGTTCTGAGCATGGCAGGCCGAGTCGCGGATGGAATTATTTTGCAATTCGCCGATCCGGCGCTGATTGAGTGGTGTTTGAGTTTCGTCAAAGAAGGCGCCCGCGCCGCGGGGCGAAATTTCAAAGAGATCGAAGTCATGTCCGCTGCCCCGGTATGGGTTTCCGATAATCTTGGAACTGCGCGAGAACGCGTGCGCTGGTTTCCGGCGCTGGTTTCGAATCATGTGATGGACTTGATTCGCCAGTACAAGCCGGAAGATTTACCGCCCGCACTCACCTCATATGTGCAGGATCGCGGCCATTACGATTACCAGCATCACTGTGAGGTCGAAAGCGACAACGCAAACTTCGTCTCTGACGAAGTGGTCGACCGTTTTTGCCTGGTCGGTCCCATTGAAGCACATCGCAAGAAATTGCGCGCTCTTGCGGATGTCGGGGTCACTCAGTTCAACATCTATCTGATGTCCGGAGATGAAGAGCAGACTTTGGATATCTACCGGCGCGAGGTCGTGCCTGCGTTTGCCAGAGTTGGGAAATAATTGATCGCTAAGCTGCCTCTTCTGCAGGGAAGAGCGCCGGGCTTCTGAATCTCATCAGGGCATAATACAAAACGAAAGCCACGAAGAACCCTACAAACCACGAGTAGTCATACAGAGCTCGTACGCTTGGCATCACCAGTCCCGCGAGCGCCGTTCCTGCGCCCATCACAAGCGCGAGCACGGCGCGCCAGTTGAATCCGCGAGAATATTCGTAAATGCCATTGCGCAAATACAAATCGTTAAGTTTCAGCTCACGCCGACGGATGACAAAGTAATCGCAAATCATAATGCCAGCCACCGGGCCGAGAAATGCCGCGTAGCCGCCCAGCCAACCCAGAATGAACGTCCGGTAATTCGAAAGAAGTTTCCACGGCATTAAAGCGATTCCCATGAAGCACGTGATCACGCCGCCAGTTCGGAAACTGATTCCTCGCGGCCACAGATTGGAGAAATCGTTGGCCGGAGAAACCACGTTGGCTCCGATGTTCACGTTTAACGTTGCCAGCAGGATTGCAACCAGCGAAATCACTACCGCAACCGGCGAATGAAACCGGCTGAGTAATTGAACGGGATCCCAGATCGCCGTGCCGTAGATCACCACCGTAGCGGATGTCACGACAATTCCGACGAAGGCGTAGAGCGTCATGGTCGCGGGAAGCGCGAGCGCCTGCCCAATGATCTGTTCCCGCTGATTGCGCGCGAAACGCGTGAAATCTGGAATGTTGAGTGAAAGCGTTGCCCAAAAACCAACCGTCCCATTCAGGGCCGGAATCAAAAACTTCAGGAACTCGGAAAAATTGGTGAACTGCGATCGAACAGAGAGCATCGGTCCGACGCCCCCGGCTGCGGTGTAAGCCCATCCCAGCAGCAACAAACCAACCCCGAGTAGCACCGGCGCGCTTATGCCTTGCAGAATTCGAATGTAATCGATCCCCTTGAGCACCACTGCCAGGTTAATCAGCCAGAAAACGAAGAAGCAGATTGCCGGTCCGTACACGACATTTTTCCATCCGGGCACAAGCGTTCCCAGCAGCGTGCTGATGGCTTCCCCACCGATCCAGGCCTGAATGCCAAACCATCCGCACGCGACGAGAGCGCGCAGCACTGCGGCCACGTTCGCCCCCAGTACACCGAATGAAGCCCGAGCCAGCACCGGAAAGGGGATCCCGTATTTTGCTCCGGGATGCGAGTTCAGCAACATCGGAATCAGCACGATCACGTTCCCGATAAAGATGGTTGCAACCGCCTGCTTCCAGTTCATTCCTCCCTGAATCAAACTTGCGGCCAGCATGTAGGTAAGAATGTTGACCGACATCGAAACCCACAACGCCGCAAAGTTGTAAGTTCCCCAGTGCCGGCGTTCCGGAGTGGCGGGCGCGAGATCAGGATTGTAGAGCGGACTGGATTCGATTCGACTGGGAACAGAAATGGATACAGTCACGGCCTGTGAGTCATTGTCCATTAAAAACCCACGAGCAAAACCATAAAGATTGGACCGCAAAGTGCGCGAAGAAATGCCGCAAAGGCCGCGAAGAAAATCGGTGGAATGAAAATGTCGTTCACTCCGCCGCCGATGCCGCTCCCGTCTGGGCCGTCAACGGGCCGTAACTTTCCGGACGGCGGTCCCGAAAGAACTGCCACACCTTGCGGACCTCCGCAATCATTTCAAAATCAAGGTCCGCAACCACGACTTCATCTTTATCGCGGCTCGCCTGGGCAATGATTTCTCCCCGAGGATTACAAAAATAGCTTTTCCCATAAAATTCGCCGATACTCCACGGTTTCTCGGTGCCCACGCGATTGATGGCGCCGACAAAATATCCATTGGCCACAGCGTGGGCCGGTTGTTCGAGTTCCCACAAGTATTCGGACAAGCCAGCCACGGTCGCCGAGGGATTGAATACAATCTCTGCGCCGTTCAATCCCAGAATTCGCGCACCCTCGGGAAAATGACGGTCGTAGCAAATGTAAACGCCGACGCGCGCATACTTCGTCTCGAACACGGGATATCCCAGATCGCCGGGAGTGAAATAAAACTTCTCCCAAAATCCGGGGTGGCAGTGCGGAATGTGATGTTTGCGATATTTGCCCAAGTAGCGGCCATCTGCATCAATGACCGCCGCAGTATTGAAGTAAACCCCCGGCATGTGCTCTTCGTACACGGGCACGACCATCACCATGCGGTGCTTTGCCGCAACCTTCTGCATTAATCGCGTCGTCGGTCCATCCGGCACGCGTTCGGTCAAGTCGTACCATCGTTCATTTTGTTCGGCGCAGAAATATGGCCCATAAAACAATTCCTGCAGGCAGAGAATTTGCGCCTTTTTGCGGGCGGCTTGTTCGATCAGCTTCAGGTGTTTGTCAATCATCGCCTTCCTGATCTGATGAAGGGGTCGATCCGTGCTCAAGGCATTGGAAGCTTGAATCAAAGCACAGCGAACGATGCGGGGCATGAAATCCTCCGGAGCAATCCAATGCGAACTGGCGAGGAACGAAACTATAGCAGAAACCGGGCGCGAATCTATCATCAGGTTCGATGATCTCAGGGTTGAGCAAGAAGATCCGAGCGAATCGAGCTTGCGAAATAAATGCCGCTAGTTCGGCTTGCGTTCCTTCGATTCCACCAGGTGGCGCAGAAGAAGAGCTTCGTCCGATCGATTGAGCTGATCGAGAAACGAAGTCCCGGTTTTCCCGTCATCCAATTTTGCGGACGCGCCGGTCTGGCGCAGCTTGTCGCCCAGTTCCGGATCGTTGCTCATCACCTGAGTGTAGAACCACAGAAAATGCCGCATCTGGTCGAGTGATTTGCACAAGGTCTGAATGGCTTCGGTTTCGGGCAGCGTGCTCAAGGCTTCCAGCAGTTCCGGATCGCTGGGCGCCTGCATGGCAGCGCAGTTCAGCTCGCGCTGAATCACGCGCAAATCTTCGGTTACCCGCATCATTCTTGTATGAATGTCATCCATCTCTGTGCCGTTCGCCATGCGTTGGTGCGCTGATCCGCGTGCCATACAACATCTCATCGGCAGCCGGAAGCTGATAGATGTCCCACGATCATGCGCTTTGGTAATTCTGGCAATTACCTTGGTCTACGCAAGGTAACCAGCCTGACGTATGGCTCTGAACATGGCTAGCAGTAAGGGTTTTCACGCGCAGGCTTGCCTGGAACCAACGGGTTAAACTCCGGTGAAACTTTCGTTTTGGCTTCTAAGGCCCCGGAAATTTTTGCGATAAAACAAGAGCCTGCCGCGAAAGAGCGCAAAGGGTTCGCCAAGTCCACCAAGGAAGTCCCGGGCCCAAAATACTGACCACGAAGCTCATTTCCTTGGCTGGTGATCTGTGATACAAACGCGCCTTAATGCAAACAGCAACGAGCAACGCACCCCGATATCAACTGGTCCGCGCGATCGGCCGCTGGAGCCTCGTCGCTCTGGTGGTCAATTCCATCATCGGCAGTGGAATTTTCGGCCTGCCTTCGACAGTCGCGGCACTGGTCGGCAAAGCGAGCATCTGGGCCGTGTTGGCGGCCGGAGCCGGCATGAGCATCATTATGGGCTGCTTCGCCGAAGTGGCGTCGCGGTTTCAGCAGGCTGGCGGCCCTTATCTCTACGCCCGTGTTGCCTTCGGGCGTTTCATGGGGATTCAAACCGCATGGATGCTGTGGCTCGGCCAAGTGGCCGCGCCGGCTGCGAACGCGAACTTGTTTGTCATATATCTGGGCGAGTTCTTTCCCCATGCAGGCAAGCCCCTGCCACGTGCGCTTATTCTTACGGCGCTGGTGGGGATTCTGGCTTTCATTAATGTACGCGGCGTACGCGGCGGAGCGCAGGTGAGCAATTTTTTTACCGTTGCCAAACTTGTGCCGCTTGCGGCAGTGATTTTGCTCGGAATTTTCGTTCTTGCCCATCATCATTGGCAGATTGCGATTACGGCTGGGCCAGCAGCAAATGCAAGTGAGTGGATGAGTGCCGTGCTGCTTCTGGTCTTCGCCTATGGAGGTTTTGAAACCGCGCTGGCTCCCATGAGCGAAGCGAAAGATCCGCAGCGCGACACTCCATTCGCGCTGTTTGTGGCTTTGTTGGCCTGCACCGTCATTTACGCGCTGATTCAGTGGGTTGTGGTCGGAGTGCTTCCCGATGCGATGCACAGCACGCGTCCTCTCGCCGAGGTGGCAAGAATTGCAATTGGGCCGATCGGCGCAGCCCTGGTCGCCATTGGCGCGCTGGTTTCTTTTTACGGATATCTCAGCGCGAAGATTCTCGCCATGCCGCGCGTCCTTTTCGCTCTGGCTGAGGAGGGAGATTTTCCTAAATCGTTCGCCGTCGTGGAGCGGCGTTTTCAGACTCCCTATATATCGATTCTGGTGTTCGCCGGCGTGGTTTGGATCTTCGCGCTGATCGGCGAATTCAAATGGAATGTCACTCTCTCAGCGGTAGCGCGGCTTCTCTACTATGGCGTGGGCTGTGCGGCTCTGCCGGTGCTTCGCAGCAAGCAGCCTGGAGCGGCAATTTTCCGTCTGCCGGCAGGGAATCTGTTGGCAGTGCTCGGGGTCATCATTTGCCTGGTTCTAATAACCCGCGTGGATTTCGGGCAATCGATGATTGTAGCTGCAACGATAGCCATCGCCCTATTGAATTGGATCCTAGTGCGGCGAACGGCAACGCCGTCGTGAGAAGTGCTCTGCCTCTATTCGATTCTGATTCTTTAAGCTATATATAACGATAGCTACTTCCAGCGCGATAAAAAACATCGTCGCTGTGGTTTTGCAGGTATATAGTGGAGCCGCCTAGGAGCGAAGTCGCTTGCTTCGGCCCTGGAACCTGCGCGTGCCAGAAAGAGAGATCTTTGGTAACTGGCCTCACAAGGAGGCGAAATGACATCAGCTTCAGCATTATTTTTGCAAAGAGGTTCAGAAGACCTGTTCAATCCTTTTAGTGGGATGGCATTCTTGTTCTGGCTGGCGTTTGGAGCCATCGTTATCGTCGGCGGATGGAAGATGTTTGAGAAGGCCGGCCAGCCCGGCTGGGCCATCGTGGTGCCCTTCTACAACCTATATACGATGCTGAAGGTTGCCGGCAGGCCGGGATGGTGGCTGATTCTCTATTGCATTCCGGTGGTCAACTTGATTGTCATGATCGTAGTGGCTATCGATATTGCCAAAGCTTTCGGACAGGGCGCTGCGTTTGGCTTCTTTCTGCTCTTCCTCCTCTGCGGAATTGGCTATCTGATTCTTGGCTTTGGCGACTATGAGTATCAGGGAGCACCCGCTGGCGCGATTGTGTGAGAATCGTTCTCGAATGAAGAACGGGTGCGAAGCTCGCAACGGTTTGTTCCAATACCTTTGTGGAATATTCTAATGATGCGCCTGTGCTCTGGCCTGCGCCTTGCCTATGCCTACGTCTGCTCCAGCTTTAAAAGAACCTTCTTCCGTGCCACTCCCCAGTGATATCCGCTGATATTGCCATCCGCGCGGACCACACGATGGCATGGAATTGCCACGGCAATCGGATTGGTTGCACATGCCCGGGCCACGGCACGGCACGCGCTGGGCTGGCCGATCGCCTTTGCCACATCCTGGTAGGTTCTCGTCGCGCCGAAAGGGATTGACTCCAGATACGTCCACACGCGGCACTGAAATGCGGTTGCGCGGATGTCGAGCGGCAGCGCGGCATCCGGGTTCTTGCCCGTCATCTTTGAGAGCAGCGCTTTGATCCACTCCCGCAGATCTCCATCGTCGGGCTTGCGCGCGGCAAATGGGAATTCGCGTTTCAAACCTTCGATTAGCTCACCGTCAGAGGCCGCAAATTGGATGGAGCAAATTCCCTTGTCGGTGGCGGCCATCAACATGCGTCCCAGCGGCGAGTCGGAGCAGGCATAGCGAATGGAAGCGGCGATGGCGCCGCGGCGGTACTTATCGGGCGTCATACCAAGTTGCGATGAGGTCTTTTCGTAAAGGCGGCTGCTCGAACTGTAGCCCGCGTCATACATGGCACGAGTCACGTTGTCGCCGGCCTGCAGATTGCGCTTGAGTTGGCGAAGGCGGCAGGAATCGGCGTATTCGCGCGGAGTGATTCCTAGCGCGGCTTTGAAGCGACGCTGCAGATGAAACGGACTTTGATGGAAAACTTTGCTTAAGCGTCCCAGGGTGACCGGCTCATCCAGATGCTGCTCGATGAAGCGGCAGATTTCCTTGGCGAAATCCGATTGCGGATTGCCGCCGATCGATCTTGGCCGGCAGCGCAGGCACTCACGAAAGCCGGCTTTTTCCGCCTGATCCGGACGCGAAAAGAATTTTACATTTTCGCGCCGCGGCCGCCGTGCCGGGCACGAAGGACGGCAATAGACGCCAGTTGTCGCGACGGCAAAAACGAACTGACCATCGCGGCGAGAGTCGCGGGCGATGACCGCGCCCCAGCAGCGGTCGTCATTATTATTCGCAATTTGATTATTATTCTGATTTTGCCGCTTGCCGCTTGGCGCGATATCGCTCCTCGCGACTCTTGAACCTTCTGCGGAACTCGAATGGATACGCGGCATCGCACTGTGGTCGTCTTCAGAAAGTATTGCACTGACCGTTGCAGTTGGGAAAGCCATGTTCGTGGACGTCATAGTGATGACAGCATAGAACGCAGCTATGCGCACGAACTATCCGAATCTTGCGGGCAAACTGAATTTGCGGGGTTTTCGTTCTCTCTGGGAGTGGAAATATTTACTGCGAATTGGTCTGCTTCATTAACTTCAACAGTTCGTCGCGGCGGGCGCGATACAAGGTCCGTTCGGGATCGAGTCGCGCCGCGGCGTCCAGCTCTGCCAAAGCTTCCTCGTAACGATCCATCGTCATGAGGCAGGCGGCGAGGGAATAATGATTGTCGGGAGAAGCGTCCAGGCGAAGCGCTTCGCGGAATTCCTTCTCGGCTGCGGGCAGTTGCTGTTGCCGGAAAAGCGCCGTTCCCAGGGCACGATGAGCGGTCGCGGAGTCAGGATCGAGTTCCACCGCGAGCCTCAGCTCGCGCACGCCATCGTCTACTTTGTCATCCATGAGCATGGCTTCGCCGAGCATGCGGTGCTCGGCCGAGCCCGTGGGATTTTGCTGCACCGCCAACTGAAATTCGCCGATTGCGTTCGCATAGTCTTTCTCTGCCATGTACGCGTGCGCCATGCAAGTATGCCCCTGAGTCCACTCAGGATGCTGGCGGAAGAGGTCGCGCAACTCAACTATGGCGGCTTCAAAATCGCCCTTGTCGCAATATGTATTGGCTAGATTATTGCGGACAGACGCATCTTGCGGCGCAAGGCGCTTAGCCTCGCGATACTCGGCGATCGCATCGTCATAGCTATTCTGTTCGTGCAGGACCAGCGCCAGGTTCGCATGTGCCTGCCAAAACGTAGGCTTGAGGTGAATCGCCTGTCGATATGCGTCGATGGCCTCAGTGAGGTTTCCCGCCGCGTGCAGGTCGATGCCCAGATCGTAATACGTATCGGGATTGTTTGGGTCTCGGTTCAGTGACTCGAGAAACACGTGAACTGCGGCACCGTATTGCATGTTCGAATAAAGGCCAAGGGCGAGGAACTGGTAAGCCTGGGCATTTTGAGGATCCATGCTCAGGGCGGTCCGGGCTTCCGCAATTGCGTTGGGCCCGTCATCGAGGCGATAGAAGATATAGGCGAAAGCGCTGTGGTTCTCGGGGAAATCGGGCATCAACTTCGCGGAAATCGTGACCTCATCAAACGCGTCGTCCCACTGTTCTTGCTGGCGCAGCATCGCAGCGAGCGCGAAGTGCAGCGCGGCATTCTGGGGATCGTCGTTTAAGGCCTTGCGTAAATCCAGTTCGGCATCATGGAAGTGTTGCGCTCGGGCATCGGCTGCGGCCCGAAGTAAAGGGTTCGGAATCTCCAAAGGCGTCTCGGCTGAGTTTGAAGCGCTCGACTTCGAGGCTCTGGTGGCCTTAAGCGCGCGGATCAGATTTGCATCAGCACCGGCTAATTCAAATTGATGAATCTGTTCCCTCCCAGGAGGGTTCGCGATTCCTCGTTCTTGTACGAGGCGAACCAGGCGATTACAAGGCACGCCCGCAGTAAGCCAGGCAAAAAGCTGGATCGAGTTTACCGGCTGCGTATCGCTGGCATGGGCGGTAAAAACCAGGCCCAAAACAGACAACAAAAGTGACAGGCCCTTGCGCTTCACACGGAATCTCCGGGCGATGATTTGGCTTGCTGAATGGCCGATTGCTGAATAACTGGATTACTTGCGGGCTCGTTGTCGAAATCGATCCCGATGACGTCACCTTAGCCTCTCGGCGACCCGAAGGTAAGATCACACAAGTAACATGTTTGACTTCCTGGTTGGGCTCCGATACCGTATAAGAAGTTGCGGTGTCTCTCGGAGGTCCTCATGTTTGAAGGTCTATTTCAACCAACGCACTTAATCATCATTTTTGCTATCGCTCTGCTGGTTTTTGGGCCCAAGAAGCTGCCCGAACTTGGTAAAGGGCTGGGCGAGGGAATTCGCGCCCTCAAAGAAGGCATGAAGGACAATCCTCCTGCTTCCGCCGAGCAGAACAAGACTGTCGAATCCAAAGACGTTAAGAGTTAAGGCGCTTCCTGGCAA
This sequence comes from uncultured Acidobacteriaceae bacterium, assembly GCA_963784095.1. Lineage (GTDB taxonomy): Bacteria > Acidobacteriota > Terriglobia > Terriglobales > Acidobacteriaceae > Sulfotelmatobacter. The sequence continues at coordinate 675,251 of CAWAQC010000005.1, read as the reverse complement.
TAATGATTTAACTGCAGGGATGCAGCTTTGTGTGCACTTGATGTCTCCGCTGAAGTACGTCCCTGGGGTTCCTGTTCAGCATCTTCGCTGTAAAATCTCTCTTGAAAATTGGAGGTAGGTAGTGTTGCGTAGACTTAACAGCAGTGTCCTAATTCTGCTTCTCGCGCTGGGCTCGAGCGCCTTCGCCGACGAGGTCACGGTAAAGAGCGGCGATCGGTTAAACGGCAAAATTGTGAAATCGGATGGCAAGACGCTCGTGCTGCACACGGAGTTCGCCGGCGATCTCACCATCGATCTGTCTAAGATCACGCATATCACCACCGATCAGAAACTTCACGTCACTACCAAAGAAAAGAAAACGGTCGTAGGAAATGTGGTCGCGAACGATGGAACATTCCAGGTTGCCACCAAGACGGGAACCGTGGAAGTTCCGGTCGCGGATATCGCGGCGATCCGCAACGACACGGAACAAGCCGCTTACGAAAAATCATTGCGTCCCGGCTGGCTGCACGGCTGGAACGGCGGCGGAAACGCCGGATTTTCTTTGGCCCGCGGCAATAGCGAAACCGAAAACCTGGCGCTGGCGCTGAATCTGGTTCACCCAACGGAGAGGGATAAGACCACGGTCTACGTCAGTTCCGTTTACACCAACAATGCGCTCGTAAGCCCCAGCCTGGTGGCAAATCTAATCCAGTCGGGAGTCGAGTACGACTACAATCTAAGCCCGCGTCTATTCCTCAACGCGGAGGCAACGTTCATCAGCAACGCTTTGCAGGATCTTGATTTGCGCTCGATTTATGGCGGGGGCCTCGGCGTACATGTCGTCAAATCGAAGTCGACCACGTTGGATTTGATCGGCGGCCTCAACTACACGCACGAAACTTATTCGGATGGACCACTGGTCACGCCGCCTACGGCGCCCCCCAGCTTTACGTCTTACGGAATGACGAATCGATTCATGGCAGCGACGATTGAAGACGATTTCATGACCAAGCTGGGCAAGACCACGGTGCTCACCGAAAAGTTGGATTTCTACCCTGGCCTGACCGACTCGCAACAGGGCCAATATCAACTGGCATTGGTGGTCGGCACGGTGACAAAAATCAGCAAGTGGCTGGGATGGCAGAATCAGTTCAGCGATATTTATGTTTCGAATCCGCCGGTGGATACGAAGACGAACGACGTGATCCTCACCACGGGATTGAACTTTTCATTCAACCACTAGCGCGCGGAGGAAGCAGATCTTAAGCACCAATTCGCAATTCTTGGTTCAAGCCAGTTCGAGTTGAATTTGTCTGATTGACCCTTGCATCATTCGCGCGGCAGTTACATCCTCGGCACTTGACAGGCGCGCTGCTCCGGGTTCCGAATATTGCAGGATGAATCTTTCGCGTGAAGATTTCTCCGCGTACGAAAAAATTTTATGCTACTATGCCGCTCGGTCGAGTTTGAAATCTCACACGAAAAACGGCAACTGCGCAGGACGCAAGCGGCGCAATCCGCAGTACACTAGTAGCTCCATCAGCAAGCACTTTAACTGCAGTTGAACAGGCGCCCTCAAGCCAGCCGCCGGGACGCCACGGCGGGTATTGCATAATTTATGTCTGCACAAGGTACAACTCTCTCCCCCAATCCGTGGATGCGTATTCTGGATGCGCTCGAAAAAAAGATCAACCGGCACTCCTATGACACCTGGCTCAAGCCGACCCGCTATAGCCATGCCAGCGGAGGAATTCTGTTCGTTCGTGTTCCCACAGCAGAGTTCCGGCACGCCGGCGATAAGTATGCCGATCTGATCCAGGAAGCGATCGATAATCTGGGCCTGGATTTCAACGACGTGAAGTTCGTGACGCCGGAAGATGATCCTGCGGCGACACCGACGCGTCACGACTTCGGGGTTTCCGCTCCTGCACAGGTGCCCACGAGTTCCGCCCCATCCCAAGCGCGCTTCGACTGGGATGGCGCAGCGCAATTGAATCCGCGCTACACCTTCGACGCCTTCGTGATCGGCTCGGGCAATCAGTTTGCTCACGCCGCATGCCAGGCCGTCGCCGAACGACCTTCCAAGGCTTACAACCCGCTATTCCTGTACGGCGGGGTGGGCATGGGCAAGACGCACTTGATGCAGGCGATTGGTCATGAAGTGAAGCGGCGGCAGCCCCAGGCCGCGATCTGCTACGTCTCGAGCGAGAAATTTACCAACGACATGATTAACTCGTTGCGCTACGAGAAGATGACCACATTCCGTGACAAGTTCCGCAACGTCGACGTGTTGCTTATCGATGATATCCAGTTTCTGACCGGCAAAGAGCGGACCCAGGAAGAGTTCTTCCATACGTTCAACGCCCTGCACGACACCATGAAGCAGATCGTGATCGCGAGCGATCGTTCACCGAAGGAACTGGCGGAAATCGAAGATCGCTTGCGCAGCCGTTTTGAGTGGGGACTGATTGCGGATATCCAGCCGCCGGACTTGGAAACCAAAGTGGCCATTCTGCAGAAGAAAGCGGAACAGGAGAAAGTCACACTGCCTACTGATGTTGCGCTCTACGTGGCGCAGAATATTCGATCGAACGTGCGTGAGTTGGAAGGCGCGCTGATCCGCCTGGTGGCGCATTCGTCGCTGATTGGAGCGGAAATTACTCTTCCTTACGCGCAGCAGGTGCTGAAGAATTTTATCGATTCGCAGGCTCGGAAGGTTACGATCGAGTCGATCCAGAAAATGGTGGCGGAGCAGTTTGGTCTTCGTTTGGTCGAGATCAAAGCCAAAGACAACTCACGGGCGATTGTCTATCCGCGCCAGATCGCGATGTATCTGGCTAAGCAGATGACAGAAGCTTCGCTGCCGGAGATTGGACGTCAGTTTGGCGGAAAGCATCACACCACGGTTCTGCACTCGGTCGAAAAAATCGAAGAGGTCCGCAAGAACGACAAGGATTTGAACAGGCTGCTCAATAAATTGACCGAACAATTGGGCGGGTAATCGCGGTTGTTTTCGCGATTTGCACGAAGCGATGCAGTCTTCCTCGGATGTGGCTGTGAATGGGATGTGGAATCTGTGCAAGCGGAAGCGGAATTGGCGGGATAGGGAATTTTCTCCGAACAGTTTGCCGCTTTCGGGACCGATTTCTCACACGAAGGTATTGGGCGCAAAGCGGTGAGAACGCAAAGTTTGATACACTTTTCCACTTCTGCCCCACGCCTACTGCTACTACTGGTTTTATAGGTTTTGTATTTGATATAAGGGAAGTAATAAAAGTAGCGCGCGGCAGGGGAGACAACGTCTATGCCGGTGGAAGCAGCGGTTGCGGTGGGAACAATGGAGATCACGGTCAGCAAAGTGGAATTGCTGCGCGAGTTGACGGCTACGCAGGGAGTCGTCGAACGCAAGACCACGATTCCGATCCTTTCCAATTATTTATTCGAGGCGGCCGATGGGAAGCTTTCTATCACCGCGACCGATCTTGATCTTAGCCTTCGAACCTCCTGTAATGCGAAGGTGAAAAAGGAAGGTTCCTGCACTATCCCCGCCCGCAAACTTCACGATTACGTCAAACTGCTCCCCGATGCCGATATCACGATCAAGTTGCTGGAAAATCACTGGGTCAGCATTCGCTGTGGGCGTTCCAACACCAAGATGGTCGGGATGGCGAAATCGAATTTTCCCAGCTTGCCGGCATTTCCGGCGTCAGGCGTAGTGAAAATTCCTGGCCAGATTTTGCGTGGCTTAATTGCGCGCACAGCGTTTGCCATCTCGAACGAAGAATCCCGGTATACGCTTAACGGCGCGCTCATGCTGCTGAAACCGGAATCGATCACCATGGTTGCCACCGACGGCCATCGCCTGGCGCACTGCGAACGCCCAGGAGAAAAGTTTGAAGGGGTTTCCGGCGAAATGAAGACGCTGGTTCCCAAGAAGGCGATGGACGAACTGAAGTCGCTGCTGGATGCGACCGACTCCGAAACCGTAGAGTTTGCCAAAGATGAGTCGACGCTGTACTTCCGCATCGGATCGCGCTTGCTGACCTCGCGCCAGCTCACGGGACAGTTCCCGAACTTCGAAGCCGTTCTGCCGAAGGACAATAGCAAGAGCATCGCGCTGAACGCGGATGACTTGAATGCGGCAATCCTCAGAGTCGCCCAGTTTGCCGACGAGCGCTCACGCGCCGTGCGCCTGAAGCTGGAAAAGGGCGAAGTCAAGATTTCGGCATCATCGACGGAAGCCGGCGAGTCCGAGGATTCGATTGAAGCTCCCTATGATGGCGAGACCCTCACCATCGGCTTCAATGCCGCGTATCTGGTCGACTTCCTGAAGGCTGCCAATTCCGAAGAAGTGCGGCTGGAGTTGAAGGATTCACAGTCGGCAGGACAGCTGCGGCCGGCCGACGGCGACGATTACAAGTACCGGTATATCGTGATGCCGATGAGAATCTGAAGCGGTCTTCAGTTGATCAGCAATCCGCGCAAGCCTCCGCAGGTTGGAAGGCCGCCAGCGCGTCGCTAAGACTGGGATGAACCTCAAGCACTGAATCCAGGTTGGTCAGGCCAAGCAATTCGCGCACGAGCGGGCTCGGGCTGGCGTATTTCATCTCTGCTTTCAGCGAGTTTGCCCGGATGTGCAGCAGAACCAGCTCGCCGATGCCAGCGCTATCCATGGAAATAACCCCACTAAGATCAAGAATGACTTTATTGCCACTCTGCAAAAATTCGCTCACCATTCGCGAAAGAGCCAAAGCCTCATCGCGATAGACAATACGGCCCTGGCAGTGAATTACAATGACGTCGCTGCAATTCCGAACTTCCAAACTGAGTTTCAACTTCGACTCCTTATACAGTTCTGTGACACCCGGCCAAAAATTCCGGCCGCAGCCACGGTTGCCAATACGTATCGCTGGATTGCATGCTAGTAGATAGACGCTTGTGGATGCTGTTTGGAACCATGAAAATGGCGTAATTTTTCTCTGGAAAGTGCCACTCTTGCATCCGCACAAATTTGGGCCGGTTTGGGCACCTGAGCTTACGGTACACTGCATCTAACCGACTTCATCCAACAGGCTTGGCTTATTCAGGTAGAATTTGCTGCTGGCATAAATTTGCCAGGGAGGATTCATTTTCGTGTCAAAAACCGCAGCCGTGGTGCTGGGATTTCTGAGTTTGACGTTGTTGACGACTGCATCCAAAGCGCAACTCATCCAAAGCGGAAATGTGTATGCCGGCGTGGCCTACGCTACCTCGGATGATGTGATCAACCGCCTGTCCTTTCGCGGCTGGGATGGCGGCGTGGAGGTGAAGCCTTTCATCAGCCATCCTCACCTTGGATTCATTCTCGATCTGAGCGGGGTTTACCGCACTGGAGTCGAGCAATATAACGCTGTGCTTGGAGCGCGATTGTCAAAAAATTATGGCAAGTGGCGGGTGTTCGCGCACGCGGGAGTAGGAATTCAGCAGACCGTTACCAGCGGGGAAGCCTTCAATCCGTTTCTCGAGGACGGCGGCGCCGGCGTGGATCGCAGACTTCCTTTCAAGAGATTCGCATGGCGCCTGCAGGGAGATTACGTGCACAGCCACCTGCTTCATGCAAATCAGAACGACGCCAGAATCTCGACCGGATTGGTTTGGCGATTCTGAATTCAAGTCCCTCACTGCTGAATATGTTTTGTCTTCTGCAGCAAAGCATCCCGCTCCAGCCGACCTCATAATCGAGGAGAGACAGTTAACCGATTTACGGTCCCAGGCATCTAAACATGACCGCAGATCCTGCTAAATGAAACCAGAAAGGCAAGGTTGAGATCGTATGAGAAAAACAGGATTCGTTGTTCTTTCCATCCTCCTATTTGGAGCCCTCGCGAGCGCTCAAGTTCCCAGTGGAAATGTCTTCTTCGGCTACTCTTACTACAACACCGATCTTTCTTCCACAGTGAATCGCACCAGCGCCAATGGCTGGGAGGCGTCGGTGGAAGGCAAAATCATTCCGTTTCTCGGAATCGTGGCAGATTTTGATCAGCACTACGGCTCACAGAACATTGTCTCAGTCTGCGCCTTTGGAGGCGTTTGTTCTGTAAACGCGGGTTTTACCGCAAGCAATTATCTCTTTGGGCCCCGCGTGTCAATATCGGTGGCAAAGTTTCGCCCATTTGCCGAGGCCTTGGTCGGCGCCGGGCATGTCAACGTGAACAACGGCTTTGGTTCAGACACTTCTTTCGCTGAAGCGTTCGGCGGAGGCATCGATTACCGGATATTTCACCCAATAGCATGGCGCCTCGAGGGAGACTATGTGGGGACGCACCTATTAGGAGCCCGGCAAAACAACGCTCGCGTATCTACGGGCATCGTGGTCCGGTTCTAACCTTCGCCTCGAAAGTTCAGTTCTAAACTTCGGGATTTATCGAAGTAAACAGGATCCAGTTGGTTGACTGGATCCTGTTTTGTTGTGGCCACGGAGAAAAATGAAAGACAGTCTCGCAGAGACAATCCGAGCGAAATTGAACCAGCGAGATTACGCCTGCCAGTATTTGTGATCGCGCAGGAAATAGTCTTCGTTCCAGAAATTCATCGCAGTTTTCAGGAACAGCCAGCCCACGCGCAAATGGCCCATTTTCTGGAGCCGGCGATTCGTCGTGTAAACGCCCCCGCGAACGATTGCGAATCGCTTACGCCCGACCTGCTGGCTAAGCAAGTAGTCTTCGCCAAAATGAACCCGCTCGTGAAATCCACCGAGCTCGCGGAATTTCGTCAGATCGAAAAGCATGAACATTCCGGTGGCGAAGGGATGGTGCAGGCAGGAGAGATATTGAAACAGATCGTTGCCAGCGTAAATCAATTTGTCAATCCAGTTGCCATCGCGGCACAAGATGTTTGTGGTAACGCAGTGTAATTGCTTGTTCTGAGCCGCTTCGACGGCGCGGCGAATCAGCGAGGGATGCGCCAGTTCTATGTCCGCATCGAGAAAAAGAACATAGTCGCTGTCCGCCTGCGCTGCGCCCAGGTTACGGCCAACGGAGGGCATCCCTCCACGAATCACAGCCACATTTAGCCGCTCGCGAAAGCTCATGACGATTTCGGGCGTGCCATCGCTCGAGTTGGCGTCAGCGACCAATACTCTCGTACTCGACATCTTCGAGTAGTCCTGATTCGCCAGCGAAGTCAACAAACGCGGGATCAGCTTCACCTCGTTCTTGGCCGGAATTACGATGGTCAGTTCGCTCCCTGCACTCGTGTTCCGCAAGGCCGTGCTCGTCGAATTCGGGTTCGGTGACATCGTGTTCACTGCATTTATGCTCGTTAAATTCATGCTCGTTAAACTCATGGATGCGAACCTCCTGTTCATCAATTGTCAGGTACGTCATGGGGGAATCTACCCAGCTGCCCGCGTTGTAGTAATCAATTCCATCCTGTTGGACGTGCACGGCTTCATGAGTGTGCCCACAGAAAATGCGGTCGGCGCCGTGTTGCCTCGCAAAATGCAGCGCGCCAGTCGCCACCTTCGGCGACATGCGCAACCAACGCGTGTTCAGCCGGTCGATGAGCCGCGCGATCGGCTTGCTCTTGAAATCCAGCTTTTGCAGCCTGAGATAAAGCGAAGTCCCCAGCTTGCTGAGGCGTAGGTTATTCACCTGGAAGCCGTCAAACTGATGGCCGTGAATCGCCAGATGCCGCAACCCGCCACAGGTCCATCCATAGTGCTGGTAAACCCGGACCCCGACCAGGTGCGACATAATCGCGGAGAGCCCGTGATCATGATTGCCTTCCACCCAGATGACTTCGATCTTGCGTTTGGGGTTCGAGAGCTTGCGGATGTAACTAAGGAATTTCCAGTGTTCTTTCGTGAGGCGGGCAAAATTGAGGTCGGCAAAAATGTCGCCCAGCAGAATCAGCCGTTGAACGCAGTTTGCCCTGAGCACGCGCGTGGCTTCGCGCGCATGGCTGGTCTCTGCACCCAGGTGCAGGTCCGAGAGGATCAGCGTGTTGTACCCATGCAGATCCATATTCAGTTTGTAGCAGGCCAATGTTACAGGCGCATGAAAGTTGCATCAAAATTGGTGCATGGTAACTAGGGAAGTAACCCGAGTAACCTCAACATTAACGTTGAATCAACTGGCTGCACTCGAACCGCAAATGTTTCAAACCGATGAATATGGATTGCCTTTTCGCGTAGACTAAATTTCCTTTGAAAACCATCGGACACATTCTGGCTCGCTACACCGCATGGATCTGGGGGTTGTTGCACCATCTGGGTTATTGGGGCGTTTTCGTTATCGCCTTCGCCGATTCCGCGTTGCTGGGGATGCCGGTGGATGCGATCGTAGCCACGTATGTCTATCACGATCGCAAGCTGCTTTTTTTCTATGTGGCGCTGGCTTCGGTCGGTTCGGCGCTCGGCAGCATTCCGCTTTATTTAATTGGATACGAAGGCGGCGAAAAACTGCTGCGCAAGCGCATTTCGGAAGAGCGATTCCAGCGCATTCATCGCTCGTTTGAGGAACACCAATTCTGGGCGCTAATGTTTCCCGGGATGCTGCCGCCTCCCGTGCCGTTCAAGATTTTCGTGCTCGGGGCGGCGATCTCTGAAATGCCATTTCGCAAGTTCTTTGCGGCCGTGGTGGCGGGAAGGTTTGTGCGCTTTACGATCCTTTCGGTGCTGGTGCTGTATTTCGGTCCGCAAATCGTGGATCTAATGGGAGCCCTGGTTCGGCGGCATCTTGGCTGGCTTTTGGGAGCGATTGCCGGCGGAGTGCTCGTATGGCTGCTAATGCGGCGCAACCGAAAGCGCCGGCGTACGGTTGGCGGGTGATGTACCGCTAAAGGTCAGGCAGGAGTCAGAGAATGGCACCTGGTCCGAGGAGATTCCTAAGCGGCCGCGATGTCATCCCCGGCGGATTTATGCGCCCAGCGGGAAAGCGCCATCAAAAACACCGGCGTGCCGAAGAAGGCGATCGAGAAGAAGAGATCGCTCTCGACGGTGCCGCGAAAGAATGGCAGGCCGGCTGCATATGACATCATCAAACCGTTCAGCGAGCGCGGATACATCTGCGGCCAGGACGCCCAGACTGCAAAATTGCTGATCAGAAAGAACGAAACCGAGCTGGCTAGCGCAGCTCCAACGACACGCACCGGCCCAGATTTCTCGCGCAGATTTGTCCCCAGCCATAAAATCGCCGCGTACCATGCGAATGTGACCAACATATCCCACGACAATGCGTATCCGTAGACGAACTTGGTGAGAACAACATCCGCTGCCGCAAACAATGCCACTGGAATCCACATCTGCCGGCGCGAACCCTTCGCTCCGAAAAACAGCAGCGATGCCGCTACAGGGGTAAAGTGCCAGGCGTGGGGCAAAAAGTTTAGAGGCCCTGCGAACGGCAGGAAACGTACGGAAATGGCCAATAGGACGAACAGATAAGGCAGCATAGAAAACCTCGATCCAGCGACAAACGTAATAGCGGCACACTTATTCTGGGCGCGAGAACCGGGATACGTCAAGCGTGGAACGCCGCAGGATCATTGACGGCTGGAACGTGGCAGGACCTTGAGCGCTGACGAGCGCCTGGTCGGTTTTCTTATTTCGGCTCGGGATACAACCTCTGGTTCTCACCCGAGCCATAGACATCGCCGACTACATGCAGTTTATCGTCGAGCTGAACGCCTGCGCCCAGCGCGTGCCGCGTTTCATTCCGCGTGCCGAACAGGCTGGGAAGCTGCACAAAGCGCAAATCCTGAAGATAAACAATGTATCCGCCTTCCGGCGGCGAAAGGACTTCGGTCTGAGTTGTCGGGTATCGCGCCCAATCCAGATACACGTGCCCCAAATAGGATTTCTTTGCCGCGAGCGTGATTGGCGTTTCTTCCGGCTTGTAACGAATTTTCAAATCATTGTCTGGATCAACTTCTGGACCAAGTGAGTTCACCGGCGCTAGCGCAAAAAAGTTCTGCGTTTCCACAACGCCATACCACCGGAAAGGATCGGTCAGCGCAGGATAAGCCGAAACCCGCAGTGGTTCTGCGCCAGCGTAAGTGCGCGCGCCAAGCGCAGCCACCGCTCGGCGATGCTCAAAATCACGTACGCCCCACATAAAGACCACCCCTATGAGCGCCAGGGAGGCGGCGACCCGGCCGCGAGGCACGCGGGAGCGCGCACCAATCTCACGATCAATCAGCGAAAACAACCACGGCACGATCAAGCCGAGAAGCAGGATCGTGAACATGATCGGCTCGAAGATGAAGACGATGTCCCACGAATACCACTTCTCGGAAAACGGCCAGAATGGACGCACTCCGTAATTGTTGGTGAAGTCGAGCAGAATATGGCTAAGGCCTGCGAGACATGCGAAAAGAAACAGCACTCCCCAGCGCGGCGGCAGTTTCGGGTCTTTTATCTTTCGGCCACGCAGACGCCAGATGAGATAAACGAAAGCGAGAACGACCATCGCGTCGATGGGAACGCCGAGAAAAGAGTGCGTAAAGCCGCGATGGTGGGCGAAACCAAAGGCAGGGCCGCGCAAGCGTCCGAGAACGTCGAGATCAGGCGCCTCCGCGGCGAGAGTTAACGTTGCCGTGGCCAGCGCTGTCTTACGGTTGAGACCGGCGCGGCCCATGCACGCTCCGGTTAGAAAATGAGTGACCGGTTCCAAGGGATAGCACGATTCTATTTGGATTTCTTGAAACCTGCTAATCGCTTAATCAGAACGACAGTGTGCGCTAAAGACTTAGTCGCAGTGATGAGAGGTTGCAGAATTTTCAGCGCGATGGCTGAAGCAAGGTCAGAGCATCCGGTGCGACTGTGATTTCTGCGGGCAGCGTGCCGACTAATTCTCCATCCGTTTCGATGTAGACCTTGCGGCGCGATTGGGATGCGCTCGCGGGGGAGTTCAATTCTTTCAGGCTCGATTCTTCCGGATAACCGCACGACACTCGTTCCGCATAGGCCAAATCGATTCCTGGGATTCTCCAATCGCGCCGCAGGAATCCGCGGGAGACGTACTGAAGATATGCCAGACGGCTCGCTGTGCGGCAGAAAACCAGGCGAATGTCATTGCGTTCGAGCGAAGCTCCGGGCGCGAGCTCCTGCAGCACTCCGCCGAAATTTCGAATGCGCACCGCCAGCAATTCGGTGACATCAGCTGCGTGTCTCTCCTTGGAATCCGTTTCGCAAAACTCAATGTGGAATCGGGTCATCGAATGGCTAAACCACAGATGCCATGCTTTGGCATAGTAGGCTGCCATGCCCATTCGCTGTTTGTCTCCGGTATGGAGTTTGTAGAAGAGATGAGCGTCAACTCCCGCGCCGGCGGCAACTATAAAGAAGCGCGCGGCTGGGCTGCCCAAGAGATCGTGATAATGAATATGGCCGAGTGCAATCCGGCGCGGCTTTGACCGGAGAGCGGCTTGCGCGGCATTGAAAATATTCATGGGCAATCCGAGGTCGTGCGCCAAAGAGTTGGCCGTGCCCAGGGGAAGAATCGCTAGAGCGACAGGAGTATTCGCCAGCACCTGGACGATGTTGTGGATGGTGCCATCGCCTCCGCCGGCAAACACAGTGTCGCAGCCGCCCTGAATCGCCTCTCTGGCTTGCTCCTGCGCTTGAGCAGCGGAGTGGGGAAGCATGAGTTCCACTTCCACCCCCGCTGCGCGAAGCAGGGAGAGCGCGGATTCCAACTCAGCCTTGCGCTTCACGCGACTGCCGCCTGACACTGGGTTATAGAGTAAAGCCGCTTTTCGCATGGCTGACCGAAGGTGGATTGTACCTGACTCGGCAGGAAACGCCGTACGACTCGCGATTTGCCTATAATCTTTGCGATGCCCACTGCCGTGAAAGACGAAAAAAAGATCGAATCCCTCCGCGAGAAAATTCGGCACCACGAATACCGCTATTACGTGCTCGATGATCCAGAAATTAGCGATGCCGAATTCGACAAGCTGATGCAGCAGCTCAAAGATCTGGAGGCGGAGAACCCTGAGTTGATTACGCCGGATTCACCCACGCAGCGGGTTGGAGGCAAGCCGCGCGAGGGCTTTGTCAAAGTAGCGCATTCGTCGCCTATGCTGTCGCTCGACAACACCTACAGTGAAGATGAGTTGCGAGCCTGGGAACGCCGCGTGCACGAGCTGAGCGGGCGCAAAGATGTGGATTACGTCTGCGAGCTGAAACTTGACGGTATGTCGCTGGCAGTGATTTATCAAGACGGTAAGCTGGTGCGTGGCATTACGCGCGGCGATGGCATGATAGGAGAGGAGGTCACGCTGAACGTGCGTACCGTGCGCTCGATACCTCTTTCGATCGCCACGGGTGAGTTGAAGGTGGCCAGCATGCCATCGGATTTTGAGGTTCGCGGCGAGCTTCTGATGCCGACTGCGGCCTTCAAAAAGCTGAACGCGGAGCGCGAGCGTGAGGGGTTGGCTACTTTTGCCAATCCGCGGAATTTTACCGCCGGCACGGTTCGACAGCTTGATGCCAGCGTGACGGCTCAGCGTCGTCTCGATTTCTTTCCCTACATTCTTTTGGCGAACGGGCGAACCTTCTTCGATCACCACTGGAAGACCCTTGATGCCCTAAAAAAAGCTGGCTTCAAAGTCAACCCAAACCGAAAGCTAGTGCATTCGATGGAAGAAGTCTGGGCATTCATCCAGGAGTGGGAGGGCAAACGCGATTCACTCGAGTATGAGATTGACGGAATCGTGGTAAAGGTTGACCGAACGGCTTTGCAAGCGGAACTGGGATTTACCGGCAAGGCACCGCGATGGGCAATCGCATACAAATATGCCGCCCGTGGCGGTGTAACGAAACTAGAAGGCATTCGTTGGCAAACCGGCCGCACCGGCAAGCTAACGCCGGTAGCGGAGTTGACCCCGATTCCAATCGGCGGAACGACGGTTCGCAACGCCACGCTGCATAACATGGATGAAATCCAACGTCTTGGCGTGAGGCTCGGCGACTGGGTGCGAGTTGAGCGCGGCGGTGACGTGATACCGAAGATTGTTGAAGTTGATAAGGAGCATCCACGCGGCACAGAAGAAATCGGAGAGCCTGAGAGGTGTTCGACCTGCGGCACCAAAGTTGTGCGCACCGAAGGAGAAGTCGATTATCGCTGCGTAAACGCAAACTGTCCCGCCAAATTACTTGGCACGATTCTGCATTTCGCTTCTCGCAGCGTGATGAACATTGACGGAATGGGCGAGGCGCTGGTCAATCAATTGATCGATCGCGGACTGGTCAAGAACGTGGCCGACCTCTACGATCTCGCGAAAGAAAAACTGCTTGGTCTCGAGCGATTCGCTGAAAAGTCGGCGCAGAACATTCTCGACGAAATCGATCGTTCCAAAAAGTTGCCGCTGGAACGTGTTATTTACGGCCTTGGTGTTCGATTTGTGGGCGAGCGTACGGCGCAATTTCTTGCCGAACATTTCGGATCCATGGAAGCCCTGGAGCATGCTTCGCTGGAAGAGTTGCAGGAAGTGAACGAAGTGGGCCCGAGGATCGCGGAAAGCATCGCAGAGTTCTTTAGCATCGCCGCCAATCGAAAGCTGATCGATCGGTTGCGCGATGCTGGGCTAACTTTAAGCGGAAAGAAAAAAGAGCGTGGCACAAAACTCGCCGGAAAAACCTTTGTGCTGACGGGCACGCTTGGCCACTTCACGCGCGACCAGGCAAAGAAGATGATTGAAGATGCGGGAGGCAAAGTGACCGGCTCGGTCAGCAAGAAAACCGATTACGTGGTCGCGGGCGCAGATGCCGGCTCCAAGCTGGAGAAAGCCAAAGACCTGGGCGTGAATGTGATCGACGAGCACGAGATGGAGAAACTGCTGCGATGAACTCGACGCATTCTGCACTTGACTTCAATCGATTCGAAGTCATCACCTTCGACTGTTATGGGACGCTGATCAACTGGGAAGAAGGAATTCTGAACTGCCTGCGCCCGATTCTTGCCAGTCACGGCAAGTCTGCAGATGATGCGACGATCCTGAAACTTTTTGGCGACTATGAAGCCGATGCCGAGCAGGGAAGGTATCGCGTTTATCGCGAGGTTCTGCAATCGGTAGTGAGAGGTTTCGGCGATTACTTTAAGTTCACTCCGACAAAAGATGAAACCAGGTCTCTGCCTAAATCGCTAACAGAGTGGGAGCCCTGGCCCGATACGGTCGGCGCGCTCCGTCAACTGCAGCGGCGATTTCGCGTATGCATTATCTCGAATGTGGATGATGATCTTTTCGCCTCTACGGAGCCTCGACTGGGCATCACATTTGATCACGTTATTACCGCGCAGCAAGCTAAGGCTTACAAGCCTTCGTTGAGGATTTTCGAACTGGCATTCAGCCGCATAGGCGTTCCCGCGCATCGCATTCTGCACGTTGGGCAGAGCATTTTCCACGACGTAATTCCGGCCCAATCGCTCGGTCTGGCGACTGTTTGGATAAACCGGCCTTCGGCGCGCGAGGGAGTGGGCGCCGTGAAGGCGATTCAGGGCCGTCCTGACCTGGAGCTTTCTAGCCTGGCAGAGTTGGTCGCGGCGACTGAATAGGGATAATGAACCGGAATAATGTTCTACAGGTTCGCCGGAATCTTGACGAGCTTTCGTTGAAGTGCCCACATCACCAATTCAGCTTTATTGTGGATGCCAAGTTTCCGCATCAGGTTGAATTTGTGCGAATCAACCGTTTTGCTGCTTAAGCCCAGAACCGTGGCCGCCTTGCGAACAGTTTTGCCCTCCGCAAGCAGTTTAAGAACTTCTTCTTCGCGGGCAGTGAGAGACGGTTTCGAGGCCACAGTTTCGCCGTTCGGAGGATTTTCTTCAGCGCGCGGTTGTGGTGGTGTCTTTCGATCGCCGCATCCATCTCGAACCATCTGCACTAATTCTTCGGCTGAAGTCTGCCGCACGTCGCATCCAGTGGCCTTAGCTTGGACCGGATGATTCGCATAGGGCAATTCCTCCTCTGTGCTCAAGAAAACAAACTTAGGCCGGGAAGAGTGCGGCGAGACACAAAGCTCCGCATCCGAGGTGCTAAATGTCCGGGCATCGGCAATGACCACGTCGGGCCGCAACGCGCAAATTTGACGCAGGCATTCAGCTGCTTCACCGGCTTCGCCGACAACATTAATGTCAGGCTCGTCCTCCAGTAAACGGCGCAAGCCTTGACGCACCAAAACCTGTTCGTGCGCCAACACGCAGCGAATTTTTGCGCCGGCAAAAGGGAATTTTGCCGCATCGGTTGGATGGGACACGCAACTACTCCCGGATAAATTCTTCGAAGTGACGAGGGCAGAACTCAAACTACGAAGTGTGCCGTTATTGTAACAATCATTGGCTCCCGGTTGGGGGCGAAAATCGCGTGCAAGCGAGCTTCATCAGGTAGAATCGAGCAACTTATGCTGCGCTATTTCACCGCGGGAGAGTCTCACGGAGAGGCATTGATCGCCTTTCTTTCCGGTATACCCGCCGGTCTGAAAGTGGACCAGAGCTTGATTGACCGCGAGCTCTGGCGCCGGCAGCAGGGTTACGGACGCGGCGGGCGGATGAAGATCGAACGCGACACGGCGCACATTCTTTCTGGCGTGCGGCATGGCATGACGATTGGATCGCCGATTTCCATTCAATTGGAAAACCGAGACTGGAAGAACTGGCAAGAGGCTCTGCCGGTTGGCGATGGCGATCCGGCGCGTCACAAGCGTGTGGCGTCCCCTCGACCGGGGCACGCCGATTTGGCGGGAGCGCTGAAATACAATTTTCCCGAAGCCCGTTATGTTTTGGAGCGCGCCTCCGCCCGCGAGTCGGCGGCGCGCGTGGCCATCGGCGCGCTGGCGAAAAGCTTTCTCGGCGAGGTTGGCATGGAGGTTCTCAGCCATGTTGTAGCCGTTGGCGGAGTCGCTCTCCAGGCACAGGTCTCCTGGGAGCAGATTCAGAATCTTTCCCGGCAGGAAGAAATCCTACTCAATTGCGCGGATGGGGAAATCGAGCAACGCATGAAAAATGAAGTTGATAAAGTTTTGAAGACCGGAGATTCGGTGGGAGGGGTTTTTGAAGCAGTTGCGCACGGGGTTCCCCCCGGCCTTGGTACCTACGCGCAATGGGATGAAAGGCTGGACGCGCAACTCGCCGCGGCAGTCATGTCGTTGCAAGCAGTGAAGGCAGTCGAGATCGGGAGCGGAATCGCAGCGGCCGCTTCGCCGGGTTCCGCTGTGCATGACGAGATTGGATATGGCGGGCCCGGAAACTT
This sequence comes from uncultured Acidobacteriaceae bacterium, assembly GCA_963784095.1. Lineage (GTDB taxonomy): Bacteria > Acidobacteriota > Terriglobia > Terriglobales > Acidobacteriaceae > Sulfotelmatobacter. The sequence goes on along the minus strand of CAWAQC010000005.1, from coordinate 659,042 downwards.
CACGGAGTTCACCCGCAGTCGCAACAACGCCGGCGGCATTGAGGGCGGGGTTTCGAATGGCGAAGAGATTCGCCTGCGCGGCTACTTGAAGCCGATCTCCACCTTGCGGCGGCCGCTGCAATCGGTCGACTTCGAGACCAGGCAACCGGTCGGCGCGGCCTACGAGCGCTCGGACGTATGTGTAGTGCCGGCTGCCGGAGTCGCGGCCGAGGCCATGGTCGCTCTCACGCTGGCGCGTTGCGCTCTGGAAAAATTCGGCGGTGACTCCCTGGGAGAGACGTTACGAAATTTTCAGGGCTACCGGGTGCAGCTGCAAAACTACTGAAGATCTGACCGCTAATGATCTAATTGACGATGATCTATCCAATCGTGAAATTCGGCGATCCTGTCCTCGAGAAGCCGGCGGAGAAGGTGACCGTCTTCGATGAAGAACTGAAGCAGCTCGTCGAGAACATGTTCGAGTCGATGTACGCCGCGCGCGGAGTCGGCCTGGCTGCGCCGCAGATCGGAATACCACGGCGCATCGCAGTGGTTGACGTCACTTTTAAGGAAGATCCGAACGCGAAGATTGTCCTGATTAATCCGGAAATCATTCAGAAGCAGGGCCGCCACTCACAAAGCGAAGGCTGCCTCAGCATTCCGGATTTCCGCGAAAATGTTTCACGCGCGCAAGTGGTGACCGTTCGCGCTCAGGACGTGAACGGAAATACTTTTGAGAAGACGGGCGACGAGTTGCTGGCTCGTGCCTTTCAGCACGAGACCGATCACCTTAATGGCAAGCTTTACATCAGTCACATCAGCGCCATCAAGCGCGACCTCATCAAGCGAAAAATCCGCAAACTTGTGAAAGCCGGCGAGTGGTAGAAAAATCAGGATTAAGTCGTTGCGGCGTTGATGCAATGTTCTAGGATTGACTGTCTCAATGACTGAATCGCTCAATCTGGTTTTTTGCGGCACGCCGCCATTTGCAATCCCCACGCTCGAAAAGCTGTTTGCATCAGGATTCCAAATCCAGTTGGTGGTCACGCAGCCCGATCGCCCGAAAGGGCGAGGATTAGAACTTGTATCGTCTCCCGTAAAGGAGTGTGCCCTTCGGCTAGATTTGCCGATTGCGCAACCAGAACGCATCAAGAACAACGAAGAGTTTCGCAATCAGGTCACAACCCTCAAGCCGGATGCGATTATAGTTGTGGGCTACGGCCGGATCATTCCGCAATGGATGCTCGACTTACCGCGGCTGGGCAACATCAACCTGCACGCCTCGTTGCTGCCGAAATACCGCGGCGCCGCGCCCATTCAGTGGGCCCTAGCAGAGGGCGAAGCCGTCACTGGTGTGACCACCATGAAGATCGATGCCGGGCTCGATACCGGCGACATTCTTCTGCAGCGTGAGATTCCGATCTCACCCGAGGACACGGCAGAAACACTCGCACCCAGGCTGGCCGCAATCGGTGCAGATCTTATGATCGAGACTTTGCGTGGTTTACAGGCGGCAATGATCCGTCCGCGGCCACAGGATGATTCGCGAGCAACCCTCGCACCGATCCTCAAAAAAGAAGATGGACTGATCGACTTCATGAAGCCCTCAACTGAGATACTGAACCGCCTGCGCGGTTTTCAGCCCTGGCCCGGAGCATACACGCGATTTCGCGGGAAGAACTTTCATGTATGGGGGGCCGTGAAAGTCGAACGTGCGATGCCTCCGGCCGAGATAAAGATCGAGGGTGGTCATCTTTTGGTCGGTTGCGGTCAGGGTACGGCGCTCGAACTGGTTGAAGTGCAGGTGGAAGGAAAAAAGAGAATTTCAGCGGCGGAGTTGATTCGGGGTTATCGTCCAGGGCCGGGTGAAAAACTTGGCGCATAGACCGCCTAACCTGCTCGCGTCTCATCTCTCCCGGCGCGCTTGTCGTTCATATTGATGAGAGTGAAATCCAGAGCCTCAAACTCTCGCATTACGATTTCGCCTGCACGTGAGGCTGCATTCGAGATCCTGCTGCGCATCGACCGCGAAGGTTCATACGCCTCCGAGCTGCTGCATTCGCAAAAGTACCAGGGCCTGAGCGAGGTCGACCATTCTCTGGCAACCGAGATTGTCATGGGCGTGCTCCGTTGGCGATCGTTGGTGGATTCCGAGATTGCGGCCAAATCGTCCCAGCCCCTGTCGAAGCTCGACCTGGAAGTACTGACCGCTCTGCGTCTGGCGCTTTATCAATTGCGCTACCTCGATCGCGTTCCGGCATGGGCGGCAATCAATAGTAGTGTTGAACTCGTCAAGCGCGCTCGCAAACGTTCGGCTGCTCCATTTGTCAATGCCATCCTGCGCAAGTTCGCCTCGGATACTTCTGCGAAGGAGAAACAACCTGCACTTGTCGCCGATTCAGCGACGCCCAAGAAAATTTCGGAATCGTGCGCGCATCCTCTGTGGCTGGTCGAGCGCTGGACGCAAAATTATGGTATTGAAGCTGCTCTCAGAATCTGCCGTCAGAATCAATCGATTCCGGGTACTGCGATTCGATTGCGCGACCCCGAAGCCGAAGCGCGGTTACGGGCAGAAGGAATCGAACTTGCTCGCGGCGCCATTCTCTCTTCCGCTCGAATCGTTCAGCACGGGGACATCACTAAAACAGCCGCGTTCAAGCAGGGGCTATGCGTCATTCAGGACGAAGCATCGCAGCTGGTTGCTGCTTTGGTAGGGCGAGGTGCAAGCGTTCTCGATTGTTGCGCGGCGCCCGGAGGAAAAACCCTGGCCATCGCCGATCAAAACCCGCATGCAGGGATTGCGGCTCTCGAATTGCACCCTCATCGCGCGGCTCTGCTAAAAAGGCTGCTGAGTGCGCACAGTCCAAATCTCAACCGCGGATCGCGGGCAATCCAAGTCATCGCCGGCGATGCTCGAAATCTGCCGTTCGCGTCACACTTCGACCGCGTACTGGCCGACGTTCCTTGCTCGGGAACAGGTACTCTGGCGCGCAACCCGGAAATAAAGTGGCGGCTCAAGGCAGCGGATCTAGCGGATTTGCAGGCGCGGCAGGTCGCCATTCTTCGCTCGGCGATGAAGCAAGTTGCCGTCGGAGGCCGCTTGATCTATTCCACTTGTTCTTTGGAGAAAGAGGAAAATGAAGAAGTCATCGAGCGCGCGCTAGTAGACGAGTCCTCGTTTCGCGTGCTCGAGTGCGCAGAAGAGCTTGAACTGCTTCGCCAACAAGGCGAGCTGACCTTGCCTGATATTGCCTCACTGACACGTGGCCCGTTTCTGAGAACAATTCCTGGCATTCATCCCTGTGATGGATTTTTCGCAGCGGTACTGAAAAAGGTCTGATTGCGATCGGAACGCAAAATTTGAAACGACGCAGGTTGTGTCACCGGACTTCGAAATTGACCATGGCCCCAGCCAAGATCTTCTGTCCGGCCGCCGGAGTCTGCGAGACGATAACGCTGGCCGCGGTGGGCTGTGAGGGCAGGACTGATATAGAGGGCGTGCTTGCAGGTGGTGTTGCACCCGGCGTTGTTGTGCCCGGAGCCTGGGGGTTCACCACTGGCGCCACGGTAACGTTTCCGAGTTTGAAACCGGCATCCCGTACGATCCGAGTGGCTGTGCCGAGCGACTGTCCTACAAAGCTCGGCATAACAAACGCCGCAGGATCGGCGGCCGTACTTATCAGAAGGCTGGTTTTCGGCGCGGCTACCTGCCTGGCGTTTGCCGGCGGACTTTGGGCCAGCACCTGATTGGGCGGCGTTGCAAGCATCTGTAATTCCGCGATCGACGATAGCTCCAGCCCACGCCGCCGGAGATTTAATTCCGCAGCACGCTCGCTCTCGCCGGTGACGTCCGGAATCGAAACGCGTTGCGGTCCCATACTTTGCGCAACTCGCACCTCCCATCCGCGCCGGACTTTAGTTCCCGGCATCGGCAGTTGCGTCATGATCTTTCCCTCGGGAATTTGCGGGCTGTAATACTGGCGCTCTACGTCCATCTCCAGGCCGAACCCGGCGAGCTTGCGTTCCGCCTCGAATGGAGTCATTCCTACGATTGCCGGAACCTGCACCTCCTGCCCGTGAATGGCAAAGCGCATTGCCGTGAGAGCCGACACCATTGCGACCAGCAGCATCACCAGGGCCAGAAAAGCAAAGCGAAACAGAGGTTTCATAATCGTGGTTTACTGCGTCTCATCGCCTCCGGCTGCGGTGTCGGATGTATCTAGCTTTTCCAAATTGCCAGGAATATTCGGCGCAGGCTGGAACTGGCCCGGATCTTTGCCTGCCATGGCCGCGGTCATAAAGTTCATCCAAATCGGCAGAGCGGCGTGCGCTCCAGTCTCCTTCGCTCCCAGCGATTTTTTTTCGTCAAACCCCACCCAGACGCCGCAGCTCATCGTGGGCGAAAACCCGATGAACCATGCGTCCGTGAAATCGTTTGTAGTGCCGGTTTTTCCGGCGACTGGGAAAGGCAGTCTGGCGGCGGCGATTCCGGTTCCATGGAGCACAACTTCGCGCAGCATCGAGGTCATGATTCGCGCTGTGCGCTCGCTGACCACATCCTTCACTTCCGGATAATCGTCCTCCAGCACCCGCCCTTCATAATCGGTCACTTTGGTGATGTAGCGAGGAATCACTCGCACTCCATCGTTCGGAAAGACGCTGTAGGCGGAGGTCTGCTCCATCAGCGTGATTTCCCCCGATCCCAAAGCCACTGGCAAATAGGGAGGCAGTCTGGCGGTGATTCCGAAGCGCTCAGCATAGTCGATCACAGTCCTGATGCCAATTTTGTCGGCCAATTTCAGCGCCGGAATATTGCGGGATTGCGCCAAGGCCCTGCGCAATGTAATCATGCCTTCATATTTTTCGTCGTAATTGTGAGGCGAATACGGCCCGGATTCGGTCTCAAAAGTTACCGGCTCATCCAGAATTGTGTCATCGGGACTGCCCCCGCGATCAATCACCGCCGTGTATACATAAGGCTTGAAGGAAGACCCTACCTGCCGCAAGGATTGCGTCGCGCGGTCGAATTTGGATTCGCTGAAATCACGTCCGCCTACTAACGCCTTGATTCCGCCGGTCGCGTTGTCAATGGCAACCAGTGAGCTTTGCGTTCCAGAGTCCTGCTCCAGGCTTACGCGAGCAGCGCCGTTCGCGTTCAGGGCGAGAATCTTGACGTAGCAAATGTCTCCGGTGTGCAGCAGATCAGGAATTTTCTTCTGCGTCCATGCGACATCGGCTTGGCCGATCGCAGCCAGGTATTGACCAAATTTCAGCGTAGCGATTCCGACTCCCGAGGAGGTAACAAGAGCGTGTACATATCCGTTAACCTCTGGTTCGTTTTCCCAGTCGGGATGCTGATATTTGTTGAGTTCGATTCCTTCGGCAACCACATTTTCTAACTGTCCCTTCCATCCGTGGCGGCGCTCGTAGGCTGCCAGACCATCAAGCACAGCCTGATTTGCCGCTTTTTGCAGATCGACATCCAGCGACGTGTAGACCTTCAAACCGCCTTCGTGCACCTGATCGGCTCCATACTTGGTTTCCAGATAGCGCCGTATTTCCTCAACAAAGTATGGAGCTAACGAGTTCGGGTCGTGCTGCAAATTCAATTCCAGCGGGGACGAGCGGGCGCTCTCCGCCTGAGCTGTCGTGATTTTTCCGTCTTCAAGCATGGCGTCAATCACCAAGTTCCGCCGCTTCAGCGCCCGCTCCGGATGGTTAATTGGCGAGTAGACTCCTGGCCCTTTCGGCAGGCCCGCGAGCAGCGCAGCTTCGGGGAGGGTCAACCGGCGCGCGGGTTTGCTGAAGTAGAATTCCGACGCAGCCTCGAAGCCGTAAACGCCGTGCCCAAGAAAAATCTGATTGGCATACAAAGTGAAAATCTGCGGTTTGGTAAATCGGCGTTCGATCTGGATGGCCAGCAGCGCCTCCTCTATCTTGCGGTGAAACGAACGATCGGGCGAAAGAAAAAGATTGCGGGCCAACTGCATCGTCAGAGTTGATGCGCCTTGGACCCTGCCGCCCGATTTTATGTCACGGTAGGCTGCGCCCGCGATGCGCCAGAAGTTGATGCCCGCATGGCGGTAAAAATCCTTGTCTTCAATGGAAATGAGAGCCTCGCGCAGGACTTGCGGGAAATCGTCATAGCCGGCGATTACGCGCCGCTGCAACGCAAAAGAACCAATCACGCGACCTTGATCATCGTACAATTCGGTGATCGAACTCGGACGGTACGCTTCCAGAGCGTCCACTTGTGGAAGGTCTGTGGTATAGACCAGCAGAAGGCCCGCCGCCGCGCCCGCCAGCGCAGAAGCCAACAAGAGCAGGCCCACCAGGATGCGGCCCACCAACTTCCCTCCGGCAATATCTCCTCCGGAAAAATCTAAGGCTGGAGGATCTTCAGAAACCGACTTCATGGCGAGATGGGTTCAGCATAACAGGGCTAACCACTGGTCGGTAGTTACCGGCAAAGATCGACACCAAGGATCGACACTTAAGATGCAAATGAGGCGGCAGCAATAAAAATCGCGCACCGTGTGGTGCGCGATAAGAGTTGTTTGCCGCCGAAACTATGACTTGTCAGATCTAGCTGGCCCTGCTCTTCAATACCTCAATTGCCTTCTGCAATTGATCATCCGGCGCGGTCTTGGGCTTGGCCTCCGGCTGCTCGGTGGTAGAAGGTTCCTCTTCATCGTCGTCGAAGACGATGTTATCGGATGCATCGGCGACCTGAACATTAGGGGTCACAGCCGTGTCCTGAATGGCTTTCCCGCTCGGCGAATAGTATTTTGCTACCGACAAAATGAGAGCGCCGCCATCTGGCAGGTCGATGGTTTTCTGCACCGCTCCGGCGCCAAAGGTTTTATCGCCGACCACGTCGCCGCGTGCATTTTCCAGAATTGCTGCCGCCACAATTTCGGCGGCGCCAGCTGTCCCCTTATTCACCAATATCGCAACCGGAAGCGACGTGACCGTCTTCGCCGGATCGGCATTGAAGGCCTCGCGCGGATATTTCTGTCCCTGCAGATAAGTGATCGTGCCGTGATTCAGGAAAAGGTTCGCTGTGGCGATGCCTTCGCTTTCCTCCCCCTCGGAGGTATCGCGCAAATCAAGGACCAGCTTCTTCGCCCCTTGTTTTTCTAGGGACTTAATCTTTGTGGCAATCTCCTCGGACTCGCCCTTGGGCAACGCATCCACTTTGATGTAACCGATGCCATCTTCGAGCATCTTGTCCGATACCGGCGGAATGCTCACGACTGCCCGCGCAATCGACATCTTCTCGGGCTCGGCCCTGCGGGCGCGCACTACGGACAAGTTCACGGTTGATCCGAGAGGGCCAGCGAGCGCGTCGCGAATCTCGGGAAGCGACATGTCGCGCGTGCTTTTGCCCTCGATCGATTCGAAGATATCCGTATCCTCAATACCGGCCTTATCGGCTGGAGAACCCGGCAGAACCGATACCACATCGGCATAACCGAAGCGCTTCGATATGGTCGCTCCGATTTCGCCTCTGCCTTCGGCTTTGTGAGCCTTGAACGCCTTGTAAGCTTCCGGCGTGAGATAGGCCGAGTTCGGGTCCAATGACTCGAGCAGGCCGTGCAGCGCGCCATTTGTGACCTTGGGAATGTCAGGATCGACCACGTATTCATTCTGTACGCGCGACAATACTTCGCTGTAGACCTGCATCTGCTGGTAGGCGCCGTCGTTCGATGAAGCGTGAACCCCGCCAATCGACCCAACTACCACAAACAAGAGCACAGCAAACGACGAAACCAGAACCGCAGCCTTAATCTTCATGGACATTCAATTCTTCTTTTCGAGGGGAATTACTTCCTGAGAAACCTGCTTCCATTATATCTGGTAAATGCCGGTTTTCGTCCCCCGGCTGCTCTTAATTCGGAACTCTGAGTAACCTGCGAACACCCGCCTTGCCGGAAACAGATCTCCCGTAACCGACTCAGGACGTAATTGACTCACGGCTCGACGGTTGAGGTTTCGCCGGCCAATTCTTATAACCCAGGGCCTATGGCTTGAAATTTAGTGTGAGCACGCTCTGCACCGAGACTGCCCGGCCGTTCATAAAATAGGGCTTGAATTGCCAGTTCTTCACGGCATCGATCGCCGTTCGCGCAAACATAAACGATCCCTGCATGAATTTTGCGTCCTGCACTGCCCCGTCCGGTCCAATGAGCACCTGCAGAACGACGCTTCCTTGCTGTCCATTCGCCTTTGCGGCCGCCGGATATTCCGGAGGGGGTGCTTGAGCCAGCAGCCCGCGAATCGCAGACTCAGGCAGGGTTACCGGCTCGATCGACGATCCCGCCGCGTCGTCCGGCTTGGTCCCGCTCATCTCTGGTGTTGTGGAGGCGATTTGAGATTTTAAGCTGGAAGGGATGCCAGCCATTTCTGATGCCGGAACATGGGGTGGCGCAGAACTGTTGCGCGCGGGTGTGGGAGCTGGCTGCGCCGCGGTTCGCAGCGCCATGGCCGCCGACGGCTGAGATCCCGAATACTGGACTGCCGGAGACTGAGGGGGTGTCGGAGGCGCAGCCGTTGCAGGGATTGCCACAGCATTGCCCGCTGCAGGAATGGCTGAATCGACTGGTGCAACACCTGCCGGATCAGCAGCGGGTTGAGTCCGTGAGTTGGAGGCTGGTACGGCCGAGTTTTGTTCGGAGGATGCGCCTTGGGTGGAAGTTGTAGGTTGCTGTTCGCCGGCGGATGGCTGAGCTCCCGTGGCCGCTTGTCCCGGGCCGCCACCGGAGGCTGAAGCCTTATCCGGCTTCGCAGTTGGATCGACAACCGGAACCACTTGTATCTGCGACGGGTCAGTCGTGGAATCGGGAATATTTCCAGTCGTCGGCAGCTTGTATTCATCGTCTGGCAGGCCGAAGCTGTCATGCTGAGTAACAGTTTGCGGCAGCGGCGCAGGCGGCGGATTCAACCACCGCAGAGCGGCGCGGGCACCCATGCGGGAGAGACCTCTGAGCTTTTCCCGGGTTCGAGGAACTGCAACCAGAGCGACGACCACCACCGCTAGCGCCAACACGTAAAACTTGCCGCGTTTCGGACGCGGTTTCATCACCGCAGGTGCAAGGTCAGAACTCTCTTCTTCAGCTACTTGCGACGGACGAGAAACAGAAGCAACTTCCCTCCGAATATCCCTCTGTTCCTCAAGTTTCGTGGCAAATTTCGGTTCCGCACTCATCACCGCCGGAGCCGTGAAAGATGTCGCATCCTCATGCAAGAGTAGTTCGTTTTTTCCTCCCGCTTCCGTTGCAGCGGCCACTGGCGCTGGCGCGGTTTTTGTGAGCCGGGCCTGCAATGCCGCCCATCCTGTTAAAGCATCCCGGCGCTCCGGTTCCGGTTCCAGCTTTGCTCCTGGATTTTCCGAGACCGCAGCGGCCATGGGCTCTAGTTCGGTGAGCGAGTCCTGCGGCGCGCCAGAAGGTTCGATGAACTCGCGGGTCTCACTTTCGGTGTCGAATTGAGCGCCAGGCGCGGACCTGGCCGATTGCAAAAATTCGCCCGCGCGCAGCTTTTCGGGAGCTTGGATCGCGAAGGCGGGCGCAGCGGCGGCTGCCGCGCCCGTTCCTGTGCCTGACGTTCTCGGCTGCGCGGTGGTTCGCGGGGCTCCAGGCGTAACCGCTTGAAGCTTAGATTTCAACAGCTCACAGGCTGTGCTCATTGTCTCCCGAACCTGTTCGGAGCGAATTGGTCTCAACAGAACAGAATTGGCCCCGGCTTGCAGAGCGTGTGGCCGGCCTTCCTCGCTCACAATCGCCAAAGTTAAAGGACGTGCTGCAGCCTTCAGATCGCGGGCGGTTTTCAGCAGGAATGCCGCTTCCGGTTGATCTTGCCAATCGGTGATCACGATCTGAAACAATTGCGTGGTCACTTTTTCCACGGCATCAACAGGGTTTGGGCAATGCTCCGCCTCAACCCCCAACTCGGTCAGGACTTTCCGGATAAGCGCAACCATCGCCTCATCAGACGAAAATAAGAGACAGCGCAAGGACATATTCTCTCAGACTAGGCAGGCCCGGTAACCCCGGCAAGTTACTGAGGTGGAGGCCGGATTGGACGGTAAGAAGAATCCCATAACACGCCCGTACATGTACTTCGGAGCGGCAGTGGCCGCGGAATCACCTCGTGGCTAATCCGGCAGAAACGTCAAAGACCGAATGCGCTAGAATGCTGCGTTCCTTTGGCTCGAATACTTTCATGCACACTGCGGATGTAGTCATCATCGGTGCTGGAATCGTCGGCTCCAGCATTGCCTACCATTTAGCGGCAGCAGGCTGCCCCAATGTTCTGGTCATCGAGCGAGAATCGGCTCAGGGCAAGGGGTCGACGGGAAAAAGCATGGGCGGGGTTCGAGCCCAATTCTCTACTCCGGTCAGCATACGGATGTCGCTTTATTCCATTCCTTTTTACGCCAGCTTCGACGAGCGCCTCGGCAATCCCTGCGACTACCGTCCGCAGGGTTACCTTTTTTGCGGCACGAATCAAAAGCAAATGGACTATCTGCGGGCGAATTATGCGGAACAAATAAAACTGGGCCTGGAAAATGTCCGACTGGTTGACGCTGATGAGATTCGCGCTATGTTCCCGCAGTTGCGCGCCGATGACATCGTCGGCGGAAGTTTCTGCTCAACTGACGGCTTCGTCGATCCCTACAGCGCCATGAATGGATTCATGGCGTGGGCAGCCGTTCACGGCGCCACTTTGTGGAAAAACACAGCAGTGACGGGACTCACGAGAGATGCCAAGGGAATTGCCGCAGTCGAAACCACGCGTGGAGCAGTTTCGACGCGCAAACTGGTCAACTGTGCCGGGGCGTGGGCCGCCCAAGTCGCCAAGCTCGTCGGCGTAGATCTGCCGGTCGAACCACTTCGGCGCATGTTAGTCCCCAGCGAACCGTTCGACGAATTCCCGCACACCGCACCAATGATCATCGATATGTCGAATGGTTTTCACTTTCGGCCAGAGGCGCGCGGTTTTCTTCTTGCCTGGAACGATCCTCAAGAAACGCCGGGATTCAAGACGGATTTCGATTCAGCCTTCATCGAGAAAATTCTTACGCGTGCCGCCGATCGCGTTCCCTGCTTCGCCAATCTTCCGGTGAATCCGAAGCGCGCCTGGGCTGGCCTGTATGAGATGACGCCAGATCATCACCCAATTCTCGGCGAAGCCCCGGACGTTCCGGGCTTTTTTCTGGCCAACGGCTTCAGTGGCCACGGCGTGATGCACGCGCCCGCAACCGGCAAGATTCTCAGCGATCTTATTCTCACTGGCAAAACTGACTTAATCGATGTGTCGCTGCTCGGCCTCTCGCGATTCGCAGAAGATCGGCTGATTCATGAAACGGCGGTGTTGTGAGGGGTTGGGGTTTAAGAGTTTGGTGGAAGAGCGACCCTTCAGGGCCGCGTGCTCCTCGTAATCGGAGGGCCTAAGCTCTCCAAAAAATAGATGCAAGAACATAATTACTGGCTCACCACGGCCGAACTCCCGAAGGTCGAAACGCGCCCACTACCCACCCGCGTGGATGTGGCCGTCATTGGCGCGGGATTCACCGGACTCTCCGCAGCCCGCACTCTGGCAAAGCGCGGCGCAAAAGTTGCTGTGCTCGAAAGCCAAACCATCGGCTGGGGCGCCAGCTCGCGCAATGGAGGCATGGTGCTCACCGGCATGAAGCTGGGCGTAAACAAGCTCATTTCCATGTACGGCCGCGATCTCACGCGCCGCATGTACGCCGCATCGCTCGAGACGATCGACTGCGTGGAGCGGATCATCCGCGAAAAAGCCATCGAATGCGATTTCTCCCGCTGCGGCCATCTTGAAGTCGCCTGCAAGCAAAAGCATTTCGACGATTACGCGCGCCAGGCAGAAGTGATCGCGCGCGAGTTCAATCATGAATTGCGCGTGGTGCAGAAAAACGAACTCAACGACGAGATCGGCTCGAACATTTATTACGGCGGCATGGTCGACGAAATCAGCGCAGGTCTAAATCCCGCCCGCTATGTCGCCGGCCTCGGCCACGCGGCGATGAAAGCCGGAGCGGAAATCTTCGAGCACACAAGCGTCGGATCAGTAGAGCGGGAATCGAGCCAGGGCGATACCGGATGGGAGATCACTACCTCGCGCGGGCAGCTATGGGCGCATGAAGTCTTCGTCGCCACCAGTGGCTACACGGGCAAAGCAACGCCAGTTCTGCAGAAGAAAATCATCCCGATCGGATCGTTCATCATTACAACCGAAGTCCTGCCTGAGGCGGTGGCGCATGAACTGAGCCCACGCAACCGCATGATCTATGACTCGAAGAATTATCTTTACTATTATCGGCTGACGCCCGACCGCCGCATGCTCTTCGGCGGGCGCGCCGCATTTTTTCCGGAAAACGATCAAACCATCCGCCGCAGCGCCGAAATCCTGCGCCGCGGCATGATCGATGTTTATCCCCAACTTCGGGATGCAAAAATCGAATATGTCTGGGGTGGCACGCTCGATTTCGCTTTTGACATCATGCCGCACGCCGGGCAAATCAATGGCATGTACTACGCGCTCGGCTACGCCGGACACGGCGTCGCCATGGCCACGTATCAAGGTCAGAAGATCGCGGAACTGATCGCAGGAGATAAACCTGAAAATCCCTTCATCGGGATTCCGTTTCCCAGCGCGCCGCTGGGCCTGTATAACGGCAAGCCATGGTTTCTGCCATTCGCAGGAATGTGGTACAAGTTTCTCGATTGGGTGAGTTGACGTGGACTACAGCAACATCGGTCGCGAGCGCAGGGATTATTGGGACGCGTACAACCTCTCGCTTTCTCTATTCCGGTACAAACCCGTGGAAATTGGACAGACCGACACAGCGACCCAGTTCGTTCTCTGCTTCAAGGAATCTGGGTCGGCTTGCCTCTCAAGTGCCTGTGTACAAGTTTACGAGGCTATAGGAAAGTTTTCGGAGGAATGGAGGGGCGAGCTGGGCTGTCGCTATATCGTCCCCGTCCCCAGCCACTTAGCGCGAAAAGTTTCGCCGTCATCGAAGCTAATGTGTGGTTTCATTGCCAAAATGTTCCCGTGGCTGCAGTATCGCGAAGAATTGCTTTTCCCAGAATCGGATGTCCCTGCGGCTCATCTGGCATATCCCGGGCAACGCCCGACCGCGACAGAGCATTTCCACTCGTTAAGGTGCAGCAAGGCAGATCTCGCTGGGGCTGGCGTGATACTTTTCGACGATGTTCGGGCTACAGGCAACACGTCGCTGGCCTGTAAGTGGCGGCTGCAGCAAGATGCAAATTGCGGCGAAGTTGTCCGACTGTTCCTTAGCAGGACATTCACCGGAACGGATTCCGAATAGTCAATTGCCTCTCGACTACCTGCCCGTCCTGCATGTCCTCCGAGTACAAGATCGTGCATTTCGCCTCTAATGCCGAAGCAACAATAAGCGAGTCATACATTCTATAGCCGTACCTCTCCGCAATTCCAACAGCCTTCTCGTGCGTTTTGACCGTGACCGTAACCGCTTCAGGGCAGAGAAGCAGAATCCATTTCAGCGCTGCTCTCACATCATCCCAAGGCATTTTCACCTTGCGGCGCACAACAGAAACGAATTCACTCAATACCTGAACGCTAATCGTGCCTCCAACGGCAAGCAATTCGCGAGCACGTGTCTTGCGGGGATCGTTTTCTACGATTGCATAGACAAGGATGTTGGTGTCGAAGAAAACTTTACCGTTCATGCGCCTCTTCGCGGTCGAAGACAAATCCCTTGGGGAACGGCCGGCTCAATTTCCGCAAAGCCGCCAAGGCCTGCTCACGGGTTCGATCTTTCTTAACCTGAAAGTTCTTGCGGCCGGCAATCTGAATCTCAATTTTGTCGCCCTCTTTCAACTGAAGAGCCTCGACGACCGCCGCTGGCAGTCGGATGGCTAAACTGTTCCCCCACTTGGCAACGCGCATGTTTCCCCCATGGGTATCCATTGATCAGGATATACATTTGTCACTGTATATCCACGGACTAGGAATGGCAAATTCAGGAACTGCGTTACGGCAGATACACTTCTCCTTCAGCCGGGGCCCCACACTTCTAGCGGGCGATATAGTCCGAGAAGAAGTAGGCGAACACTCCGAACAAAGCCAGCGCAGAGATGCCGTATGCCGTCAGCACCCAGGCGCCGCGACCTGCGAAGTGTTTAGTTGTTTGGGATTGTGACAGATTCGAAACAGCAGAGGAACTGCTAGGGGCCCGATCTTCCATACCAGAAACCTCCCGACGGAAGGATCGTGGCGCAATTATGTTTTGCGTCACGCCCGCCCGGCGCCATGCCGGACAGGACTATCTGAGCGGGGATTTTACTACGGTTTAGCGGCAAAAAAGCGAAAAAATGTGAGGTTTATCATGCTGCCATATGAGGCATATTTACGCCCGCAGCAAGCCCAACCTCAAAATTGCCGGTTGTGAGCTCTTCCGGACCAAATGCTTGCCGAACCCGCGCCTTGGGATCGAACGCCGTAGGCTTTACTATGTACGTCATGCGCAGTTTCCGTATATCCCTTATTGTTGCCGGCACGTTCTTTTTTTCCTCGATTCTTTTGCCCACAAGTGCCCCGGCGCAGTCGAACCAGGCTCCCAGCAGTTCCTCCGTTCCAGCCCAGGCAAAAAAGGGAGTCAACGCTGCCTCGCCTGATGCAACATCTGCCACCAGCGCGGCCCCCGAGGTCAAGCACGATTACTCGCAGGAAGCCTTTGTCGTCGAACAGTACCGCACCGTCCTCCGCTTCGAGAACGATGGCACCGGCCGCAAAGAAACCGTTACCCGCATACGCGTGCAGAGCGAGGCCGGAGTGCAGCAATGGGGGCAGATTCAGATCGGCTACAACTCCGCCAACGAAAAGGTTGAGATTGCCTATGTTCGCGTGGTCAAAGCTGACGGCACCATCGTCAAAGCTGGAGAAGACGCGGTTCAGGACCTCAGCACGCCCGTTGAGCGCGAAGCTCCCGTCTATACCGATTTCCGGCAGAAGCACATCACGGTTCCCGGCCTTCGTCCCGGGGAAGTTCTCGAATATGACATTGTCACCGTGATACACACCCCGCTCGCACCAGGGCAGTTTTGGACCGACTACGATTTTGACAAGAACAACATCATGCTCGATGAAGAGCTTGACATCGATGTTCCCGCCGACCGCGCAATGAAGCTGAAAAACAAGCCGGGGATGGATCCGAAAATCACGGAAGCCAATGGCCGGCGAATCTACCATTGGACTAGCTCTCACCTCGAGCGCGACGACGACACCAAGGACAAAGACAAGAAAAAGAAGAAGAAAAATCCGGACGACGAACGCCCCGATGTTCAGCTGACTACCTTCGTCAGTTGGGAACAGATCGGCCGCTGGTACGCCTCGCTCGATAAAGACCGCCGCGCGCCCTCGCCCGAAGTCCGCGCCAAAGCTGAAGAGCTAACCAAAGGCCTCACCAGCGATATGGATAAAGTTGAGGCTCTTTATGATTACGTGGCCAGGAATTTCCGCTATGTCAGCCTGTCGCTCGGACTTGGCCGATATCAGCCGCACGCCGCGGCAGACGTTCTGCACAATCAATATGGAGATTGCAAAGACAAGCACACGCTCCTTGCATCGCTGCTCGAAGCCGAAGGCTTTCACGCATCTTCGGTGCTGATCAATTCCAGCCGCAAGCTTGATCCCGACGTGCCTTCGCCCTCGCAATTCGATCACGTGATCACGATGCTGCCCATGGGCCAAGGTAAGGACAAGCAAGAAGTCTGGATGGATACTACTGCCGAGGTTGCTCCGTTTCGCCTGCTGGCCTACCCGCTGCGCAACAAGCTCGCACTTGTGATCCCCGAGGACGGCACGCCGCATCTGGAAACCACTCCCGCCGACACGCCTATGCCCGACAGCGAAATTTCCGAAGTCGACGGAACGGTAAACCAGATCGGCAAGCTGGAAGCCCACGTACATTACACATTTCGCGGAGACGAGGAACTGATGCTCCGTTCGATCTTCCGCCGCGTACCGGAAGCGCAGTGGCAGCGCGTGATTGAGAACGTGAACGCTGGCATGGGAGGCGAGATCACCAATTTAAAAATCAGCGATCCCGCAGCGACGCGTGAAGCATTCACGATGTCCTACGATATTTCCAAGCCAAATTTTCTGGATTGGTCGAAGAAAAAATCTGACCTGACGCTTCCGCTCTGCCAATTCAATCTTCAGGATTTCGGCAGCGGCGATGATCTTGACGCCAACGCCGAGCCCTTAAAGCTCGGCCCCAAAGCCGAGTACATTTACAAAATCAGGATCGAGCTTCCCGCCACATACACGGCGCAGGCGCCGCTTCCGTTTTCCCTCAAGCGTGATTATGCCGAATATCAAGCCACGTACAAGCTGGATGGAACTACCCTCACGGCAACACGCACTCTCGATATGCGCCAGGACGAACTCCCCGTCGCACGCGTCGAAGACTACGCCGCGTTTCGCCACGCAGTCATGTCCGATCTCGGCCAGGTTTTGTCCGTCGAAAACACCGTAGCAGGCACGCCCACGCCACCCGCAGACATGAAAGCGGACGACCTGATCGAAAGCGGGCGAGCTGCCATTGCCAGCGGCAATTTTCCGATGGCGATCGAAGTTCTCAAGCGCGCTACCGAAGTCGATCCCAAAAATAAATACGTATGGAACACGCTGGCCGCGGCTTATCTCAGCATGCGCCAGAATGATGAGGCGATTGCCGCGCTCAATAAACAGATCGGGATCAATCCCTACGACGAGTATGCCTATAACGCACTCGGCCGGGCCTACTGGCAGGAACGCAAGTACGACCAAGCGGCAACCGCGTTCAATAAGCAAATCGAGATCAATCCGCTCGACAAGTTTGCCCATGCCGGCCTGGGGTCGATGTACTCCGAGTGGCATAAATACGATCTGGCTGCGCCCGAGTTGGAAAAAGCCGCGTCTCTTACGCCGGAAGATGCCGAACTGCAAGTCAGCCTCGGCGACGCGTATTTAAACCTCGGCCAGGATGATAAAGCTCTCGCCACCTTCGACCACGCCATCGAAATCTCAGCCACGCCCCTGGTGTGGAACAACATCGCCTATCAACTCTCATTGAAAGGCTCACATCTCGACCGCGCCCAGCAATACGCGGAATCGGCGGTTTCGGCGACCACGGCAGCCTTGCGCAATTTGTCCCTCGATCGCTTGACCCAGCAAGACTTGACGTTGGTCCCCTCGCTGATCGCCTACTGGGACACGCTGGGCTGGGTCTACTTCAGCAAGGGCGAATACGACCAAGCCGAAAAGTACGTCGCCGCCGCCTGGGGACTCGGCCAGCACGGTGAAGTCGGAGACCATCTCGGCCAAATCTTCGAGAAGGAAGGCAAGAAAGATCGCGCTTTACAAACCTACGAGCTGGCACAAGCCGGATTGCGTCCTATACCAGAGACGCAGGGCAGAATCGACGCGCTGCTGAAAACTAACGCGAAGCTAAAGCCCGACACGAAAAATGCAAAAGAAGATCTGCAATCGTTGCGCACGATCGATATTGGCAAAGCGAAAGAAACCGGCAGCGCGGATTTCTTCGTTCTGTTGAGCGGAGGTGCGGGAACCCCAGCCAGAGCCGAAGGGGTAAAGTTCGTGAGCGGCGACGAGAAGCTGAAAATTCTGTCCGACGCAGTCCGAACGGCAGAATACCGCGTGGCTTTCCCCGATAACACACCGGTGAAGGTCCTGCGCCGAGGCGTTCTTTCCTGCTCCACCGTTACCGGGAAATGCATATTCGTTCTGATGCTGCCGGATGATGTGAGAACGGTGGATTGAGAATAGATCAAGGTGCGGATATGTTATTTGATCCGCAGGCAATCGACTTTCAGACTTTCGTCGCTCAAGATAGTGCCGTCTTCCCGCCACTTCGGAAGGTTAGTGAGATTCGCCATCAACGGTGACGTGCCATCCGCAGCGCGCACGAATAGAGCAGCTTCGTCGGTCTTGGTGAAAAAGACCTTATCTTCAGTGTTCTGCGGCCCGTACCCCTCAGTGTTCTGCGGCCCGTACCCCTCCTGGATCATCTTGAGAATCGAATTCTCGCCATCGGTCAGAGTTCTTGGCGACATTGATGATTATCCTAAGTGCTCGGCTGCTTGTTCCAAGCGGTCGCCCGCTCGTACTCGCCCCCCAGCCTCAGCACCATATCCTCCCGCCAATGCGGGCCAGCAATCTGCAATCCGACAGGCAGCCCGCTTTTCGTAACACCGCAAGGCACCGAGATCGCGGGCATTCCCCAAACATTAAACGGACGCGTGTTGCGAAGCAGGATCAGTTCCGCCGGACGCAGCGCCGCCGGATCTTTCTTAAGATCGGCAATCTTTGGCGCAGGAATCGGTGTAGCCGGCGTGACGAGCAAATCGATCTCGCCAAAAATATCGTGAGCGCGACGGCGTTCTTCATCCAATTCGCGTCGCCGCTGAATGTATTCGGCCGCCGAGATTTTCTCGCGCGATCGAATCCGCCGCAAGGTCTCCGGTTGATACAGTTCAGGGGCTCGGGCCAAGTATTCGGCGTGATATGCGAACGATTCAGCCGCCTGCACGGTGCGATCCGTCGGCACTTCAAGCTTGACCTCTCGGACCTCAGCGACCAGCGGTCGAATCACGGAGATAGCCTGCTCTACCGCGGCATGCACCTCGTTGTCCACATCCGCATAAAAGAACTCACGCGGAATCCCCACACGCAGACTCTTCGTCCCTTCATGCAGCGCGGAAACGTAATCAGCCACCGCGATATTTGCTGAAGAAACATCGCGCGCATCGTATCCGGCGATTGCCTGCAACACGATTGCTGCATCGGCCACGGTTGCAGCCAGCGGCCCAACGTGGTCGAGCGACCATGAAAGCGGAATCACTCCACGCGTCGGAACGCGGCCGTAAGTAGGTTTGAGGCCAACGCACCCGCAAAGCGATGCCGGTTCGCGAATCGATCCGGCCGTATCCGTTCCAATCGCCGCATAGCACAGCCCGGCAGCAACCGCGGCAGCCGATCCTCCCGAAGATCCTCCGGCGATATGCTCCGCGTTCCGCGGATTGTGAACGCCCCCGAAGAAACTCACCAGCGAACTCCCGCCGTAGGCGAACTCATGCAAATTATTTTTGCCCAGAATCACCGCCCCAGCCTGCCGCAGCCGCCGCACGACTTCCGCATCCTGAGAAGGAACACGATTCTGAAAAACTTGGCTGCCAGCGGTGGTGCGGACGCCGGCGCTATCGATCAGGTCTTTGAGCGCAACTGGGATTCCGTGCAGTGGCCCGCGCCACTCACCGCGAGCGATCTCCTGTTCCGCCGCCCGCGCCTCGGCTAGCGCCGATTCGGCCGTAACGGTAATAAACGCATTCAACGTAGGATTGACTTTTTCAATGCGCTCCAGGCACGCGCGCGTCAGCTCAACCGGAGAAACTTCTTTTCGCCGCAGCCGCGGAGCAAGCTCAAGAATCGTCGAGAAATTCCGCATCATAAGGCGATCATTGTATTAGCAACGCCGTATTAGCAGTGCCATTCGCAATTCCTCTGAGTTTCGCTGTGCCCTCTGTGGTGGGGTTGGATAGGCGAAGCAATCCTTCCGGTTCGGCCTATAATCGAAAAAGCGGTTGGCTTCTGGAGGGCAAAAATGGCGGAAATGACGATTGCGCCGGTCGCAACCCATGGATTTTTTATGGATGGCCGATGGATCGAAGACGGCGATGTCGTGGAGGTGAGCGCGCCCTACGACGGCGGCCTCGTCAGGCGAATCACGCAGGCGCGTCGCGAACATGCCGAAGCTGCAATCGCCGCGGCCGTCAAGGCGTTCGGCACTACAAAACGCCTGCCCGCCTTTGAGCGCCAGCGCGTTCTGCGGCGCATTGCGCAGCAGATTGCGGAGCGCCGCGACGAATTCTCTCGCACCCTGGCGCAGGAGGCTGGCAAGCCCATTAAGCTGGCGCGCATCGAAGTGGACCGCGCGATTTTCATCTTCAACGTTGCGGCCGAAGAAGCCACACGCATTTACGGAGAATATCTTCCCCTCGACTGGCAGGAGTTCACCGTCGGACGCTGGGGAATCGTGAAGCGCTTTCCCCTCGGTCCCATCGCCGGCATTACGCCATTTAATTTTCCATTGAATCTAGTCGCCCATAAAGTGGCGCCCGCAATTGCCGCCGGATGTCCCATTGTCTTGAAGCCGGCGCCGCAAACTCCGCTGTGCGCGCTGCTTCTTGCCGAGTGCGTGCAGCAGGCTGGTTGGCCGGATGGCGGCTTCAACGTCCTGCCACTTTCCAATGAAGATGCTGGTCTTCTCGTTACCGACGATCGCATCAAGCTCATCAGCTTTACCGGAAGCGTGCCGGTCGGTTGGGACATCAAACGCCGTGCTGGAAAGAAAAAAGTTGTGCTTGAACTGGGCAGCAACGCCGGCGCGATCGTACACAGCGATGCCGATCTTGAATACGCCGCGGAACGGTGCATTGCGGGCAGCTTTGGCTACGCCGGCCAGACCTGCATTTCGGTGCAGCGAATTCTGGTGGAGGACTCGGTATACGGGAAGTTCACCGATCTTCTGGTGGAAGGCGTGAAAAAACTAAGGACCGGCGACCCCATGGAGGAATCGACCGATATCGGCCCGCTGATTCGCGAGAGTGATGCGATTCGAGTTGCGCAATGGGTCGAAGAAGCAGTTCGCTCGGGCGCACGCTTGCTCTGCGGCGGCCAACGTCACGGTTCCATCGTTGAGCCCACGGTGCTCACGGCCACCAAGCCCGAGATGAAAGTGAACTGCCAGGAGATTTTTGGCCCGGTCGTAACCGTCGAGCCCTATCAAAGTTTCGATGAAGCGCTACGCCGCATCAACCAGTCCAATTTCGGGCTGCAAGCTGGAGTCTTCACTCGCGATGTCAAGCTGCTTTTCGAAGCGTACGACGAGTTGGAAGTCGGTGCCGTAATTGCAGGCGACATTCCCTCGTTCCGCATCGATCAAATGCCTTACGGCGGCGTGAAGGATTCGGGCATTGGCCGTGAAGGTCTGCGCTACGCGATCGAAGAGATGACCGAACCCAAGCTGCTGGTTATGAATCTGCGTTGAAAAAAACAACAAGTCGCACCTTGCGAACTAACCCGGTTTGCCTCTAAAGATGGTTTTTCCTGTTTCCGCAAAATTCTTTTTGAAATTCTTTGCACAAAAGTCTCTAAAACGCGACAAGTGCCAGAGAAATATTTATAATCACCTGTTTCGCGAATGGCGATTCGAAAACATGTGGGTGTTTTCCATCGCGCTCTAACAAATAACAGGCAACGCAATTCGAGTCAGTAGGCTCGTTATCCGCATTCACTGAAGTTCATTCGTAATGCCACAGACCTTTCACCGTAGTACGAATACGCTGGCACGGGTCACGATCTTTGGCGCGATCTTCATAGTGGCCGCGCTCGGCTGGGTCGGTTATGAAATACAGAGCTCGCCTTATATAACCTACGCAGGCGTGCGCAAGCCGCAACCGGTGCCCTTCAGCCACAAGCACCATGTAGCCGGGCTGGGAATCGATTGCCGCTACTGCCACACCTCGGTCGAGGTTTCGAGCTTCGCAGGCATTCCCCCCACCAAGACCTGCATGAACTGCCATTCGCAGATTTGGACGAACGCGGCCATGCTCGAGCCGGTGCGCGCCAGCTACCGCTCCGGCGAATCGCTGGAGTGGACGCGGGTCAATCAGCTCCCCGACTTTGTCTTTTTCAATCACAGCATTCATGTCACCAAAGGGGTGGGCTGCAATACCTGCCACGGT
The DNA here is from genome assembly GCA_963784095.1 of uncultured Acidobacteriaceae bacterium. GTDB lineage: Bacteria > Acidobacteriota > Terriglobia > Terriglobales > Acidobacteriaceae > Sulfotelmatobacter. The sequence continues at coordinate 637,242 of CAWAQC010000005.1, read as the reverse complement.
CCGGTCGATCAGATGCCGTTGATGTATCAGCAGGAGTCTCTGCAGATGGGATGGTGTGTGAGTTGTCACCGCGCGCCGCAGAATTATCTGCGCCCGCGCGATCAGGTATTCAATATGCGCTATGAGCCGCCGACCAGCGCGAAGCCGGTGGTCGTGGATGGGATAAGTTTCACCAATCAGCAAACGCTGGGATTCGCGCTTCTCAGTAAGTACAAAGTTCGCAATGTGATGGATATAACCAGTTGTGACACGTGTCACCGGTGAAAAAAATGAATCGCGCTACCTGTCATCCTAAGCGGAGTGTTTGTTTCGCGAAGCGAAGCAAATACGGAGTCGAAGGATTCCTGTACGCATACTTTACCGTTTGCAGATCGAAGGCGTTCTCGAGGGATTTCACAGCAAGCGTCCAGCGAAATGCCTTGGCTCAGGATGACATTCCATGATTGGGCATGAAGGTGACATTTAAGGCATGAAGAACACAGAAGAAAACGGCCACGCAAAACGTGAAGACGTTTGCCCTTCGAAAAAGGGCAAGCTCGATCTCGCCTCCGTGCGGGCGGAGATCGATAATGCTTCCGGTCCGGAATACTGGCGCAGCCTGGAAGAACTGGCCGGCAACCCCGAATTTCAGGAAGCGCTGCACCGTGAATTTCCTAAAGGCGCTTCCGAGTGGGTCGAATCGGTCTCGCGCCGCGGCTTTCTCAAAGTGATGGGCGCGTCGATGGCGTTGGCTGGCATGACCGGCTGCGTCAAGCTTCCGCTCGAGCCGATCGTCCCTTACGTGAAGCAGCCGGACGATGTGATCCCCGGCATTCCAATGTTCTATGCCTCGGCGCTAACGCTTGGCGGCTACGCCATCCCCGTGCTGGTCGAAAGCCATCTCGGACGTCCCACCAAAATTGAAGGTAATCCGCAGCATCCCGCGAGCCTCGGCGGCACCGATATTTATTCGCAAGCCGGGCTGCTCACCATGTACGATCCCGACCGCTCGCAAAGCGTATCGGAAATGGGCGAGCTGCGATCATGGCATTCGTTTGTCAGCGCGATGCGTGGGCCGCTGAACGCGCAGAAAGCGTTGAAGGGCGCGGGCATTCGCATTCTTACAACCACGATTTCATCGCCTACGCTGGCCGATCAGATGCAATCTTTTCTGAAGGCGTATCCGCAGGCGAAGTGGCATGTGTACGAGCCGGTGAATCGCGACAACGTGCTCGAAGGCGCGAAGCTGGCTTTCGGCGAACCGGTCGAGACGCGCTACGATTTTTCGAAGGCCGACGTCATCGTCTCGCTCGACGCCGATTTTCTGTACGCGGGCTTTCCGGGAAATGTCCGCTACATCCGCGACTTCGCCGAACGCCGCAATCCCGACGGCAACATGAACCGGCTGTACGTGATCGAGAGTGCGCCGACCACGACTGGCGCGAAGGCGGATCATAGAATCTCGCTTCGATCGGCTGAGATCGGAGAGTTTGCCAGTTCCTTCACCTTGTCTTCTTTCCTGGAGAAGTCGAGAGAGGGAACTGGAGCTCAGACGGACAGGATGCTTCGCAGCCTTCTTGAGGACCTGAAGGAGCACCGCGGCTCAAGCATCGTCATAGCGGGTGACCATCAGCCTCCCGCGGTCCACGCCCTGGTACAGGTTCTGAATCGCGACCTAGACAACGTTGGTAAGACCGTTTTCTACACTGATCCCGTCGATGCGAATCCGATCAATCAGACCGATTCGATTAAAGAACTCGTCGGCGATATCAACGCAGGCAAGGTCGATCTTCTTATAATTCTCGGCGGAAATCCTGCTTACAACGCGCCCGCCGATCTCGATTTCGCCAATCTTCTCAAGAGCGACAAAGCTCCGCTGCGCGTGCATCTCGGACTTTACAACAACGAAACTGCCGAGCTATGCCAGTGGCACGTAAATAAGACACACGAACTTGAGGCCTGGGGCGATGCCCGCGCGTACGACGGAACGGTCAGCGTCATTCAGCCGCTGATCGCGCCTCTTTACAACGGCAAGAGCGCCGTAGAGTTCGTCGCTTCGCTCAACGGAAACGCCGATGCTTCGGGCCACGAACTGGTGCGAGGCTACTGGCAGAAGCAGCACACCGGTGCGGATTTCGAGCAGTTCTGGCGAAAATCGCTGCACGATGGCTGGATCGAAGGAACCACATTTTCGCCAAAATCGCTGACAGCTAAATCTGATATTCCCGGCGCAGCTCCATCAAGCGCCGACGCCAGCGCCATCGAGCTGAACATCCGCCGCGATCCCTCGATTTACGACGGACAATTTTCCAACAACGGCTGGCTGCAGGAACTGCCTAAGCCGATGTCGAAGGTCACCTGGGACAATGTTGTTCTCTTAGGTCCCAAGATGGCCGAGCGGCTGCAGGTTGCCAGTACTGACCTGGTCGAACTCGAGCTGAATGGAAAGAAAATTACCGGCCCAGTGTGGGTGCAGGTGGGGCATCCCGATAATTCGGTCACCATCTTTTTAGGCTACGGACGCCGCCGCGCCGGCCGCGTAGGAACGGGGCAAGGCTACGATGCCTATCCGTTTTTCACCACTACAGCACCGTGGTTCACCATCGGGGTGCAGGTTCGCAATACCGGCGAAAAATACGTCCTCGCTTCCACGCAAGGGTATCAATGGATGGACACGCCCGACGGCGCGCATCGTCCTCTTGTCCGTGAAACTGCGCTCGAAGACTATCGGGGAGATCCCAACTTCGCCAAAGAAGAAGGAGAAGAGCCAGTACCGGGCCTTACGCTCTACAAGCCGTATCCGTATAAAGAAGAAGATTATGCATGGGGCATGGCGATCGATTTGAACAAATGCGTGGGCTGCAACAATTGCATGCTGGCCTGCGTCTCTGAAAACAACATTGCCGTCGTAGGTAAAGAACAATGCGCTATCGGCCGCCACATGCACTGGATTCGCATCGACACTTATTACCAGGGCGACGTCGATAATCCGAAGGCATTTTTTCAGCCGGTGCCGTGCCAGCAGTGCGAGAACGCTCCTTGTGAAGTGGTTTGCCCCGTGGGTGCGACGGTTCACTCGAGCGAAGGCCTGAACGACATGATCTACAACCGCTGCGTGGGCACGCGCTATTGCTCGAACAACTGCCCGTATAAGGTGCGTCGGTTTAATTTTCTTTTGTTTCAGGATTGGACCACGCCGCAATACAAGATGATGCGCAACCCGGACGTAACCGTGCGCAGCCGCGGCGTGATGGAAAAGTGCTCCTACTGCGTGCAGCGAATCAGCGAGCACCGCATCAATGCCGAAACGGCATCGGTGCGTGAGGGCAAACAGATCAAGATTAAAGACGGCGAGCTGCAGACCGCGTGCCAGCAATCGTGCCCGGCGAACGCAATCATGTTCGGCAATATCAACGACCCGAACAGCCAGGTTTCAAAGTGGAAGGCGCAGTCGCGCAACTACACTCTGGTGGGTGAGCTCAACACGCGCCCGCGAACTACCTATCTCGCGGAAGTGGGCAATCCGAATCCGGAGTTGAAGGCTTAAAAAATTAACGCAGCCGCATCATCGGTAACGCGAATCATCTTCGAATAAGCCATGGACGAGCAATACAAAATGACGGTTGAAGCGCAGCCGGTGCCGGTTATCGAGCCCGGCCATACCTTCGCCAGCATCACGGACAAGATTAGCTCGATCGTGCTGACGCGGCCCGCGTCAAACGCATGGTTCCTGGGGTTCGGCATTTCTTTCGCGTTGCTGATGATGGGGCTTTATGCGATCGGATACCTTTTTCTGAAGGGCATTGGCATCTGGGGCGATACGATTCCCATCGGCTGGGGCTTCGCCATCGTCAATTTTGTTTGGTGGATCGGAATCGGCCATGCCGGCACTCTGATCTCGGCGATTCTTTTATTGCTGCGGCAGTCCTGGCGCAATTCGATCAACCGCTTCGCCGAGGCCATGACTCTGTTTGCTGTGGCTTGTGCGGGAATTTTCCCTGCTATTCACGTCGGGCGTCCGTGGCTGGCGTACTGGCTCTTTCCCTATCCCAGCACCATGGGCGTGTGGCCGCAATTCCGCAGCCCGCTGATGTGGGACGTCTTCGCCGTCTCAACCTACGCGACGATCTCAGCGATTTTCTGGTTCATCGGATTGGTCCCCGACTTGGCGACTTTGCGCGATCGCACCACGAACCGCTTCGCGCGAATTGTTTACGGAATCCTCTCACTGGGATGGCGAGGCTCGGCGCGCCACTGGCATCGCTACGAAACCGCCTACTTGCTGCTGGCTGGTCTGGCCACGCCGCTGGTGCTTTCGGTTCACACGGTTGTCAGCTTTGATTTTGCCATCGGTATCGTTCCCGGCTGGCACACGACCATCTTCCCGCCTTACTTCGTGGCCGGAGCCATCTACTCAGGATTTGCGATGGTGCTGATGCTCGCGATTCCGATCCGCAAAATTTACGGACTGGAAGGTTTCATCACCGAGCGCCATCTGCAGAACTCGGCCAAAGTTATGCTCGCGACCGGCTTGATTGTTGCCTATGGCTACGGCATTGAAGCCTTCATGAACTGGTACAGCGGCGACACTTATGATCTGTTCACGCTGTGGAATCGGCTGCACGGGCCTTATCACTACGTTTACATGGCGCTGTTAAGTTGCAACATCTTCATCCCGCAATTGCTGTGGATTCGCAGGTTGCGCACCAGTCCCGTGGCTTTGTTCATTATTTCTTTCGTCGTGCTGGTGGGCATGTGGCTGGAGCGCTTCATCATCGTGGTTGTCAGCCTGCATCGCGACTTCCTGACTTCGTCATGGGGAATGTATTACCCGACTCGTTGGGATTGGATGACCTTCATCGGTACGATCGGTCTGTTCCTGGCAGCGATGTTCCTGTTCCTGCGCCTGCTGCCCGCCATTTCAATTTTTGAAATGCGCACCCTGCTGCCGAGCGCGGAGGTCAAGGCCGAATGAAGCGCGAGCGCATCTACGGCATGATGGCGGAGTTCGATACCGCGCAGGCTTTGGTGGATGCGGCCCACCGCACCTACGAAGCGGGCTACAAGAAAATCGACGCCTACAGCCCGTTCCCTATCGAAGGCCTGGCAGAGGAGATCGGATTTCACCGTAACGCAGTTCCCCTAGTGGTCTTGATCGGCGGCATCATCGGCGGACTTACCGGATACACGATGCAGTATTGGATGGCCGCCGTCAGTTACCCGATCAATGTCGGCGGCAAGCCGTTTAATTCCTGGCCCGCATTTATCGTGATCACCTTCGAGATGACGATTCTCTTCGCCGGAGTCTCCGCCGTGCTTGGCATGTTGGCGCTCAACGGCCTTCCCATGCCTTATCATCCGGTCTTCAATGTTCCCCGGTTCGCGTTGGCTTCGAAAGACCGCTTTTTCCTGATCGTATTTTCCTCTGACAGCAAGTACGACCCCGCAGGCACCCGCGCTTTTCTGGAAGGACTGCAGCCGCGCTCAATTTCGGAGGTGCCAAGCTAGATGCTGCGCCTTCGACAAATTTCCGCTGTGGCCGCGCTCGGTTCGATTGCGCTCCTCGCCGGGTGCCGTCTCGACATGCAGGTCCAACCCAAGCAGAATCCGCTGGTGCGCAGTGATTTTTTTCCCGACCACCGCTCCGAGCGGCCGCTGATTGAAGGCACGGTGGCACGAAATCAACTGCATGAAGATACCTATCTCTACACCGGAAAAATTGCCGGCAACTTTGGCGACTACATGCCATTTCCTCTGACCCGGGAAGTGCTCGAGCGCGGACGCCAACGCTACGATATTTATTGTTCGCCATGCCACTCGCTGGTCGGCGATGGCAAAGGTTTCGTGCCTTCGCGCGGTTTTTCGCGCATGCCGCCCTCCTATCACACGGCGCGCCTGGAAAAAGCTCCGCTGGGCTACTTGTTCGACGTGATCAGCAACGGGTACGGAATCATGCCCGATTACCGTTCGCAAATTGCCGCCGAAGACCGCTGGAAGATTGTGGCCTATGTTCGCGCCTTGCAGCTCAGTCAAAACGCCACCAAGGCCGACGTCCCTGCCGGTCAGCCGATTCCCTCGGAGCCGCCAAAATTCGTGACTCCTTTGGGCAGCGGTGCAACGCTGCCTGAGGTTGAGGCTGCGCCGGCTTCGAGCTCCACGGAAAGGGGACGCCCATGAGCGCCGCGCCCAATGCGCCCCTCGATCTGACGCCGCCGCCGATCGTGAAGAAGCTGTCGCAGCGTTCGTTGATGGTCGGCATTCTGTTCGGCATCGGCTCGATTGCGTTGGCGTTCATCGAGCCGCAGGAGTTTTTCCGCGCATACCTGCTGGGCTTTATGTGCTGGCTAGGCCTCGCACTCGGTTCGATGGCCATCCTGATGATCCGCCACCTCACCGGAGGCGGCTGGGGCACGGTGATTCGCCGCATTCTCGGCGCGGCCATGCGCACCTTGCCGCTGCTGGCAGTCCTGTTTGTCCCCCTATTTTTCGGAATTCACCGTCTTTATATTTGGGCGCAGCCACTCAGCAATATTCCCGACGTCCACTTCCGTGAGCACCTCGAAAAACTTACGCGCACTTATCTGAGCATAGGTTTCTTCATCGGGCGGACGGTATTTTATTTCGCCATCTGGAATCTGCTCTCGTTCCTGTTGTCGAAATGGTCGAAGCAGACGGACCACCCCAACGCGCCCGATAACGGTGGGCGCTTCAAAGCGGTCAGCGGGCCAGGGCTGATTCTCTACGCCTTCACCATTGGGTTCGCGGCGATTGATTGGGTCATGTCCCTTGACCCGAGCTGGGTCTCGACGATGTTCGGCCTGATTATTCTGATCGGCCAGCTCCTCTCGGCAATGTGTTTCGCCGTGATCGTGGAGCGCATTCTGGTCGATTACCGGCCCATGTCGGAGATGCTGAAACCCGATTTCGTCCACGACCACGGCAAGTGGATGATGACGTTCATTATGGTCTGGGCGTACTTCTCGTTCTCGCAGTGGCTCATCATCTGGGCGGGAAATCTGCCTGCTGAAATCAGTTTTTATCTGCGCCGCTTGAAAGACGGCTGGGGATGGATCGGTCTATTTCTGGTGTTGTTTCATTTTGCCGTGCCCTTTGCCATGCTGCTGTCGCGCCCGTTCAAGAGAAACATCCGTAACTTAGTTTGGCTGGCTGCGTGGCTCTTGCTGATGCGCTACGTCGATCTGTTCTGGACGATTGAGCCAACCTTTTCGCGGACCTTCGTTATGACTGTTTCCGATGTCGTGGTCCCGATTGCGATCGGTGGAATCTGGCTATGGTATTTCTTCCGCAACCTGGCTTCGCTCCCATTATTGCCGGCATATGATCGCGACGCTTCTGAGGTTCTGGAGACGACGCACGGCTAGAACTATGAACTAGGCGTGATGCGGGAGAAGCATTGAATAAAACGCTTAAGAAGCACGAAATCGAAAAATGAGCGACGAAGCCAAAAATCAGGGAAGCGCGGGCGCGCACGAGAGCTACGAGCACCAGGACCTGCAAGTCTCAGGCATCGTTTACTTCCTGGTGAGCCTGTTGATCATCACCGTGATCTGTATGTTCGGCCTTGAGGGCTTCTACCATTATTTGGACCGCAGGGAGCGAGCCACGCAGGAACCGGTGAATCCGCTGGTCAAGAAAGTTCCGGAGGACACGCGTGCTATACCACCGGGCTATCCGCAAACTGCGTTTCCAAATCCGAGATTGGAAGTAGACGAAAGCAATCAGCTCAACGGCTTCCTGACGAACCAGGACAACACGCTTTACAGCTACGGCTGGGTGGATGAAAAAGCGGGGATCGTTCGCATCCCCATCGATCGAGCCATGGATCTGCTGGTACAGCGAGGATTGCCAGTGCTTCCTCAGGGAGGGCACAACCAGTCCGCTGCCGCGGCGGCAGAGAACAGCCAAAAAGCAAATGTGGCACGAGGAGTGAAAGGAGCAAAGGGTACCAGGCAGTGATTCGTATTAAAAACAACTCGATTTTTGCAGCCGGAGCCTTGCTCATTGCTGCAATGCTTCCGCTTTGCGCTTCGGCGCAGATCAACAGTGGCATCACCTCTCCGCCGGTGAATGAGCGGCCTCCGCTGCTGCAGAACGTCGGCATCGAGCAGCACCTCGATACACAGGTCCCTCCCAATCTCACATTCGTCGACGACGCGGGAAAAACCGTCAAGCTGGGAGATTATTTCGGCCGCAAGCCTCTCATTCTCAATCTGGTGTATTTCAATTGCACCATGCTATGCGGTGAAGAACTGGCTGGGCTCGCCAGCGGCATGCGCCTCATTAAATTCGATGTAGGCAATGAATTCGACGTAATCACAGTCAGCTTCGATCCGCGAGAAACGCCGGCCATGGCGGCCGCCAAAAAGAAAGATTATGTGCAACGCTATGGGCGCGCCAACGCCGCTTCCGGCTGGCATTTCCTGACCGGCCAAGCCGATTCGATTAACGCCCTCACCAAGGCGGTCGGCTTTCAATACCAGTACGATCCCAAGACCAATCAGTACGCCCACGCGACCGCGATTATGATTCTGACCCCGCGGGGTCACATCTCCCGCTATCTCTACGGCGTGGATTTTCCTCCAAAAGATTTGCGTATGGGGCTGGTTGAGGCTTCGGCGGCGAAGATCGGCAATCCAGTGGACGCGGTGCTGCTCTACTGCTACCACTACAATCCGGCGACGGGAAAATATGGCGCCGTGATCGGCAACATTCTGCGTCTGGCCGGTGCGGCAACCATTTTGATTCTCGGCGGCATGATCCTCATTTTGTGGCGTCTCGACCGCTCCGCAACCAAGAAGGCGGAAGAGACCAAGACAACGTATGCTCAATAATTTTCCATTGTGGCCGGAGCAAGCCTCCACCATGGCGCACCGCGTGGACGCGCTCTATATCTTCCTGCTCGTCGTAACCGGCATGATGGCTTTCCTGGTCTGCGTTCTCGTGATTGTTTTTGCGGCCAAGTTCCGGCACCGTCCGGGAGTTCGCGCCGAACAAATCGAAGGTTCAAATGCGCTGGAAATTACCTGGAGCGTGATTCCCTTTGTGATCTTCATGGCCATCTTTGTCTGGGGCGCGGTGGTTTACTTCAAAGAACGTACGCCGCCCGCAGATTCCACGGAAGTGTACGTCGTCGCCAAGCAGTGGATGTGGAAGATAGAACACGCTGAAGGCCAGCGGGAAATCAACGAACTGCATGTTCCCGTCGGCCGCGACGTCAAACTCATCATGACTTCGCAGGATGTGATCCACAGCTTTTATATTCCCGCGTTCCGCATCAAGCAGGATGTGCTCCCCGGCCGCTACACGGTCGAGTGGTTCCACGCGACCAAGCCCGGAGTGTATCACTTGTTCTGCGCCGAATACTGCGGAACGCAGCACTCCGGTATGGTTGGTTCAGTCGTCGTGCAGAATCCAGCCGACTACGAGGCCTGGGCAAAAGCTAATCCGAGCGGACCACTTTCAGCGAGTGGTGAGAAGGTCTTCGCCGAACTCGGCTGCAGCGCCTGCCATCGCGCCGATGCTCCGGGCCGAGGGCCCGACCTGCAGGGCGTCTTCGGCAAACCAGTCCAACTGGAAGACGGCCGCGTAGTGACCGCCGACGAAAATTATATTCGTCAGACGATTCTCGATCCGGGATTGACGCGGGTGAAGGGATTCCAGCCCATCATGCCGACTTTCCAGGGACTGGTCACTGACGATCAACTCAATGAATTGGTGGCCTACATCAAATCAATTTCCGTGAATAAACCTGCAACGCCCGGCGAGAAAATCGGTGGCGACAGTGCGGCCGTTTCGCAAGTCCCGGGCAAAGTTCAAGCGAATGGAAGTCAGGTGCAATGAGTATGGAGATCGCGATCCCTCAACCCGTTGAACGCGAAAATTATCTGAACAACGAATATGGATTCTGGTCGTGGCTGCTCACCACCGACCACAAGCGTATTGCGCTGCTTTATCTGGTTTCGATCACGTTTTTCTTTTTCATCGGCGGATTTTTCGCGCTGCTGATTCGCCTTGAATTGCTCACTCCCGCGGGCGATCTGGTGCAGGCCGATACCTACAACAAGCTTTTCACCATGCACGGAATGGTGATGGTGTTTTTCTTTCTCATACCATCCATCCCCGCCACGCTGGGAAATTTTCTTGTCCCCATGATGATTGGGGCCAAAGACCTCGCGTTCCCGCGAATCAACCTCTTGAGCTGGTATCTCTACATCATCGGCGGCGCGCTCATGCTGCACTGCATGCTGACCGGCGGCGTCGACACTGGCTGGACGTTCTACACCCCGTTCAGCACAAATTTTACGAACACGAAAATCGTTGAAGCCGGAATCGCCATATTCATCGCCGGTTTTTCTTCTATCCTCACTGGCCTGAATTTCGTGGTCACCATCCATCGCATGCGAGCGCCGGGCATGACTTGGTCGCGCCTGCCTCTGTTTATCTGGGCGCATTACGCCACCAGCATCATTCAACTTCTGGGAACACCAGTCATCGCCATCACCATCGTTCTGGTCGCGGCGGAACGCGCCCTGCACCTCGGCATCTTCGATCCCAAACTCGGTGGCGATCCTCTGCTTTTCCAGCACCTGTTCTGGTTTTACTCGCACCCTGCGGTTTACATCATGATTCTGCCCTCGATGGGCGTGGTCACCGAAATCATCGCCTGCTTCTCCCGCAAGCGCATCTTCGGTTACCACTTCGTCGCCTTCTCTTCGATTGCCATCGCGGTCTTCGGTTTTCTAGTTTGGGCGCACCACATGTTCGTCGCCGGAATTTCGGTCTACTCTGCGCTCGTCTTCTCTTTCCTGAGCTACGCCGTCGCGTTGCCCTCGGCGATCAAAGTCTTCAATTGGACGGCCACTCTTTACAAAGGGTCCATCCACTACGATGCGCCCATGCTCTACGCCTTCGGTTTCCTCGGGCTGTTCACGATAGGCGGGCTTACGGGTTTATTCCTCGCCGCGCTCGGCATCGATGTACACGTCACCGATACCTATTTCGTCGTCGCCCATTTTCACTACATCATGGTCGGAGGGGCGGTCATGGGTTATCTCGGCGGAATGCACTTCTGGTGGCCGAAAATCTCCGGTAAGCTTTATCCGGAAGGCTGGGCGAAGTTGGCCGCGCTGATCGTGTTCATCGGTTTCAACCTGACGTTCTTCCCACAGTTCCTGCTTGGCTATATGGGCATGCCGCGCCGCTACTACGACTACAGCCATATGCCCGAATTTCAGGTGTTGCACGTGCTCTCAACCGCGGGGTCGACCGTACTCGGTGTCGGCTACCTGTTGCCCATGGTTTATTTCCTGTGGTCGATGCGCTACGGCAAGCCGGCTTCGGATAATCCATGGAATGCCGCCGGGCTGGAATGGAAAACTTCATCCCCGCCGCCCACCTTCAACTTTGACAAAGAGCCCGTCGTTACCTGGGAGGCCTACAACTACGATGAACTAGACGCCCCCGCCCACTCGCAGGAGGTTCCCGTTGGCAGATAGCACACTCATCGGACTTCACCACGAAGAGGAGCATCGTCCCGAGCTGTTGCACCATTTCGCCGACGTGACGCAGCAGCGCAATGCCGCCAGCCTCGGCATGTGGGTGTTTCTGGCGACGGAAATCATGTTTTTCGGCGGCATGTTCTGCGCCTATCTGGTGTATCGTACCGCGTACTTCGGAGATTTCGCCGCGGCCAGCAAAACCCTGAACATGGTTCTCGGCGCCGTAAACACCGCCGTGCTGATCTGCAGCAGCTTGACGGTGGTTCTTGCCGTTTGGGCGGCGCAAACCGGTCGGCGCACCTTGTTGCTGATCATGCTCGCCATCACCATGTTGCTGGGCTTGACCTTCCTCGGTATCAAGGGCAAAGAGTATTACGACAAATTCGAAGAGAATCACGTCCCCGGCGCTTCGTTCAATTTTCAGCATGTTCCCATACCCGGCCATCCGGGCGAGTACGCCAATCCCCGGCACGCCGAGATTTATTTTGCTCTTTACTTTTGCATGACCGGCCTTCACGCCCTACACATGATTATCGGGCTGGGAATTTTTACCTGGCTCTTCTTTATGGCCTGGAGGCGCCGTCTCACTCCGACCTATTACACGCCGGTCGAAATCGGCGGGCTGTACTGGCACTTTGTCGATATTGTTTGGATTTATCTGTTTCCTTTGCTCTATTTAATCGACCGGCACCGGTGAGGATCGCATGAGCGAACATTCTTCGGCAAAATCGCCGCTAAAAATGTATTTTGGGATCTGGATCACGCTGCTAGGATTCACCGCTCTCACTGTGTACGCCGCCACACTGGATTTGGCTCCTTACAATGCGGCTGTCGCTCTTGCGATTGCGACGATCAAAGGGACTCTGGTCGCCTTGTTCTTCATGCATGTGTGGCACACCAGCGAACGGCTGACTAAGCTGGTCATCGTTTCAGCTATATTCTTCCTCTTTCTGTTATTGGGATTAACGATGTCTGATTATCTGACCCGAGGCTGGCACTGATTTCCTGAGCACCTTGGTTCTAGTTCGCGAACTTCGCGAATCCTTTGCGTTCTTCGCGGTAAAAGCTTTTTGCCGCACCTCTGCGCAGCAGTCTGGCAGTGTAATCTACCTATGTGTGCTGAAAGCTCATGCCTGATCTTCCACGCTCGTATTCTTCGGAAGTGCACTCATCCGGTTTTCCTCCTGCGCAAGCAAATTTCCGCGAGGCCGATGATCTGGCCGCCGCGCTGCGCCCCGAAATCAGCGGCGAAGTCCGTTTCGACCGCGGCAGCCGTGCCCTCTACGCAACCGACGGCTCCAATTATCGCCAAGTGCCAATCGGAGTCGTGCTGCCTCGCGACGCAGACGACGTTATCGCGACGGTTGCACTCTGCCGGCAATTCGGCGCGCCGGTTCTTTGCCGTGGCGCGGGTACATCTCTCGCCGGCCAGTGTTGTAATGTCGCCGTCATTCTCGATTTCTCCAAATACATGCACAAGATCATCGAGATCGATCCTGACCGCCGCATCGCACGGGTACAGCCCGGAGTCGTTCTCGACAACCTTCGCGCCGCCGCCGAAAAGCACCATCTCACTTTCGCTCCTGACCCCGCGACCCACAATCACTGCACGCTCGGCGGCATGATCGGCAACAACTCCTGCGGCGTGCATTCGGTAATGGCGGGCAAGACCGACGACAACATTGAAGAGCTCGAAGTTCTCACTTACGACGGCACGCGCCTTAGAGTCGGTCAAAATTTCATCGAACCATGTGGGGATAGCCGCCCTCGAAAGCCTGCCCTGAGCGAACCCGAGGAACGAGGGGAGTCGAATGGGTCCAGCGGCCCGGAAGTATCGGGCCGCAGTTCCTCCGATCGCGCGACACAGCTTTTGACTTCTCTCAAGCAAATCGCCGATTCTTACGGCGATCTCATCCGCCAGCGTTTTCCCAAGATTCCGCGGCGCGTCTCCGGCTACAACCTGAATTACCTTCTTCCGGAGAATGGCTTCCACGTTGCGCGCTCTCTTGTAGGCTCGGAAGGTACATGCGTCACCATTCTTGAAGCCACTTGCCGCCTCGTGAAAAGTCCGCCCGAGCGCGTCCTGCTCGTCCTCGGCTATCCCGACATTTATCAGTGCGCCGATCACGTTCCCGAGATCATGGAACACCAGCCAATCGGGCTCGAAGGCTTCGATCATCTTCTCGTCCACTACACGCGATTAAGAAAAATCAATTCCGAGGGTCTCGCGCTTCTGCCCGAGGGCGGCGGATGGCTCATCGTCGAGTTCGGAGCGCAAACCGCTCAGGAAGCGGAATCACAGGCCCGTGGCCTGATGCAGTCGCTTGAGCGAAAATCGAGCGCGCCCGAGATGCGGCTCTATATCGATAAGCAAAAGCAGAAGCGTGTGTGGGAAGTTCGCGAATCGGGTCTGGGCGCGACTTCACACGTATCGGGCGAAGCCCCGCATTGGGAAGGCTGGGAAGACGCTGCGGTCGCTCCCGAAAAACTCGGCGGGTACTTGCGCGACCTGCGCAAAATGTTTGCCGATTTCGGCTACAAAGGCGCGCTCTACGGGCACTTCGGCCACGGCTGTGTTCACACGCGCATCGACTTCGATCTGCGTTCGAAAGATGGCATCGCCAAGTTCCGGAAATTTATTGAGCAAGCAGCTGATCTGGTCGTCAGCTACGGTGGATCTCTTTCTGGCGAACACGGCGACGGTCAATCCCGCGCCGAGATGCTTCCGAAAATGTTCGGTCCGGAATTGATTCAGGTTTTCCGCGAATTCAAATCGGCCTGGGATCCTGATTGGAAGATGAATCCTGGCAAGGTGATCGATCCTTATAAGATCGATGAAAATCTTCGCCTCGGTGCAAACTATGCGCCATGGGAGCCAAAAACGCATTTCCAATTCGTGGAAGATCACGGCAGTCTGGCCGAAGCTACCCTGCGCTGCGTAGGAGTAGGAAGGTGCCGCCGCGAACAAGGCGGGGTGATGTGCCCCAGTTATCGCGTTACGCGCGAAGAAGAGCACTCCACCCGCGGCCGCGCCCACCTGCTCTGGGAAATGACTCAGGGCAAACATAAAGATAAAGTCCGAGAAGATGGGATCATTCGGGATGGCTGGCAGAGCGAAGAAGTAAAGCAGTCGCTCGATCTCTGCCTGGCCTGCAAAGGCTGTAAAAGCGATTGCCCGGTGGGCGTCGATCTCGCGACCTACAAAGCCGAATTTCTCTCTCACTACTACGAAGGCCGCGTTCGTCCGCGCAGCGCCTACGCCTTCGGTAACATCGATCTCTGGGCGCGAGCGGCATCCCGTATGCCAGGCCTCGCCAACCTTGCCACGCAGCTTCCCATCCTGCGCGATATTTCGAAGCTGATCGCCGGAATTCCTAGCCAGCGCTCGATTCCAGCCTTTGCTCCAGAAAGTTTCAAAACCTGGTTTCATCGGGAGCGAAGAAGAATTGCGCGCGCGCGTCCGACCAATAGCGGCTTTGAAAGGGCGCGGCTTTCAGCCGCGCCGCACCGCAGCCAGGAGATAGGGGCTTCAGCCCCTGAGGGCGCACGCGAAGTTCTCCTCTGGCCTGACACCTTCAACAACTATTTCCATCCCCACACCGCCAAGGCCGCCGTCGAAGTTCTGGAAGCCGCCGGCTTCCGCGTACTCGTTCCCAAAGCCAATCTCTGCTGCGGACGCCCGCTCTACGATCACGGCATACTCAATCGCGCGAAAGCGCTTCTGCTGCAAATCCTTGACGAACTCTCGCCCGAAATCGAAGCTGGCATTCCCATCGTCGGCCTCGAACCGAGCTGCGTCGCCGTCTTCCGTGACGAACTTCTCAATCTTTTCCCGCACGACGATCGTGCGCAAGCGCTTTCACGCCAGACCTTCCTGCTCAGCGAATTCCTCGAAAAGCATGCGAAGAATTTGGCGCTTCCCACGCTAAATCGCAAGGCCATTCTTCACGGCCATTGCCATCACAAATCTCTCATGAAGATGACCGCGGAAGAATCAGTTCTTCGGCGCTTAGGCATAGACTTCCAATCCCCCGCTCCAGGTTGCTGCGGCATGGCCGGCTCTTTCGGATTCGACTCCGAAAAATACGAAATTTCGATGGCGATCGGCGAACTCGAACTCCTCCCTGCAGTTCGTCAAGCTCCGGCAGACTGGCTGGTCATCGCCGACGGCTTCAGCTGTCGAGAGCAGATTGCGCAAGGCACGCCACGCCGTGCGATGCACCTGGCGGAAGTTTTGCAGATGGCGCTGAATGGCGAGAACTTGGGCGCAGAACCCTATCCCGAATCCGCTCGCATAGCCCAGCATGAGATTGAGGTGACCCGATCCATGAAGCGTGCCGGAGCAGGGCTGACGGCCTGCCTTGCCGGCGCGGGGCTATTATGGGGAATTTGTAGAAATCGCTGATTCCATTGTGTTTAGTTCGCAACTCGAGTGCTGCTCTGCGGCTTTCACTCGCCAGTTCGCTCCGATTCTGACACAATTGAGAAGTCTGCAGCTGTTCCCTGGCCTCCCATGTCTTAGGTTCGAGTTATGGATCTAGAAACAACAGTCCCGGCGCCCGCCGTCGGCAAAGTTCCTGTCGAGGCGCTGCCCACGCTGGTGGCTGCCAAGCCGCCCCATGCCCCCTTGTGCGGCACGTTGCTGGTGCTGATCCAGTTCGATGTGTGCGAGGAAATCCGTTTGGATCAGCTTCGCGAAATCCTGGGCGCCCGCACGGTTGATGCCAGCTTCAAACACTCAGCTCCCGGCTATGTTCGCTACCAGCGTCCTCCGGTCGAAGAGGCTCTTGAGCCGATCGTGCTCGAAAGCGGCGAGCGCTTGCAGGGAGACATTAAGTACTTCGATTACGGAGTGGTCAGCGTAGTCTTCGAGCTGCCATTTTCCGGCGACTGGGACAAGCTGGTGCAACTTTCCAGCCGCTGGGTTTGGGACACGAATTTCGAAAGTCTGGCCGCCCGCATCGTAAAAAAGAAGCTTGAGAGTGCCGCTCTGGCTCTGGTTAAGCCCTACACGGGAGAGTGGCTAAAAGAAGACTATTTCATATTTCACTTGCGGGAGATTGCCGGTTCTCCTTCCGCTTCCGATCTTCTCGCAACCCAGGGCGATTACATCTCGCAGGTGGTTCGCGGCGAGTCGCAGCTGCTTTCTGATGGCGAACGCCAGGAAATTCTGCAGTCGCGAATCTCGTATTATCCGAACGACCTCGCCGTGATTGGTTGGAACGCCGCGTTTATTTATGACAGCCCCTCGGGGGCAGAGACCGGAATCCAGCTTTTGCAATACGCCAATTCGCAGTTGCTGGAGTTTCGCCACTACGACGAGCTGCTCACAAAACAACTCGAAGATGTCTACGCTTTCCTCGATCGAGGCAGTCACGGCTTGTGGTCGCGCTGGCGCACAGCTCGCGCTGCATCAAAACTCCACACTGTCTTGCTGGATGTGAGCGAACTAACCGAACGCGCCGACAACGCTATCAAATTCCTCAGCGACATGTTTTCCGCGCGCCTCTACAAGCTGGCGGCATTAAAAGTCGGCGTTCCCGATTACAAAGATCTTGTGCAGCAAAAGCTGCAAACCGCCGAAGAGCTCTACCGCTTCATGGTCGACGAATTCAATCAAAGCCGCGCTTTTGTGCTGGAGCTCATGGTCGTCGTGATTCTGATCATCGAACTGATCTGGATCTTCCGCGGTAAACCGATCTAGCCAGATGCAACGCGCGTCCCTTCAGCTCTGCAGAACGAATTACCGCGACACTATGCGGGCGCCGGACTCGGAGGAGCTCGCGGCGCAGTCGCGCGCGCATAGAGCGCCGCGCTCAACGGCGGATACCGCGACGCAAAGAAGTAAATGGCATACGCGGGAAAGAAAACGATAACGGGAACGGCCACTAGCGAAACCAGATAGAGAAAACCGAGCAGCAACATTACGCCGATGGTTACGGCCAGAGCGATCGTGCCCGGAGTCCAGGTCAGCCCGGCGGCTTTGCCGGTAAGCACCGCCAGAACTCCAAATGCGATGCTCGGTACTGCCAGCATCAATCCTAAAATAATCGTTGCGATGCCGATCAGGATTCCGGTCGTGATCGCGAGCAGAATCTTCATCCCGATGTAAGCGGCATACGATGCTTTGTCGGCCTTCATCATCGGCCACAGGCGCCGCCATGCTTCTATTGCGTCGACATCCTCCAGAGCCATCTGCGGAATGACAAAGTCCTTGGTCAGCACGAGAACCAGGGCCGCTATTACAACCAAAGTGAACAGCACGAAGAACAGAAATATTCCGCCTAGAACCAGCGCAGGCAGGTGCGCTTTGGGTTCTCTGAACCAACCGGAGGTGAACGCAAACGCCAACGGAACTGCAATCAATGCCAGCAGTGCCGCGACCATGACAAACGCATAAACCAGCTTGAATACAAAGAATCGCCAGCCGGGGCCGAGTCTGTGGCTCCAACTCCAGCGGATGTGGCACTCTTTTGCGATGATGCTATCGAAAAGAACGAAACGCATCACGCTGCTCACATACATGAGGATGATTCCGATTGAGAATGCGGCAACAACAAGGGCAGCGATCAAGAGAGCCAACAGCGCGTGATCAATTCCCAGGGAGCTCAGCGAGCCCGGCCACGCCATGTGCGGCACGCTCGCCGAATGCCTAGGAACATGGAAGTTAGAACGGTTGCATCCGTTCGCGCCAAGTTCTCCCGCCAGCAGCCCGACGAAGGCAAGTTTTGTCCACTGCCCAATCCGAAACGGCCGGAAGAGCTGTTGTTTCGTGTGCTCGATGGCCAGCGTGATCGAGTCTGCGGCAGTAATTGGCAACGTGCACCTCGCCCTGCGAAAGGTTCACACAAGGTACTAAGAATTGCCGTGCGGATCAAATGAATTCGGAATCACTGCGTTTGTTCATTCGTATCTCAACGCCTCCACGGGGTCCAGCTTCGAAGCGCGCATCGCCGGCACCAGACCGCTGATCGCGCCAACCACGAGCAATACCACGGTTGACAGCAAGATCGTCATGATCGAAATGCGCAGGTGAATGTCGCCCTGTCCCGAGGTGTCTTCATACAGCGGACCCATCATCGGCAGCGTTCCCACAGCCCACGCAATCAGGTAAGAAAGCGCCACACCAATGACCCCGCCCAGTAGCATGATGAGCAAAGTTTCGGCTAGAAATTGCGACTTGATGTGCCATTTTTTAGCGCCCAGCGCCCGCCGCAGACCAATCTCACGAATGCGCTCATCCACCGTGACAAGCATGATGTTCATCACGCCCACGCCACCGATTCCCAATGTCAAAGTGCCTATGAACGCAAGGAGAACCTGCAATCCAATCGTCAGCGCGTCGATGATCGGCCGAAATTCGTCGCGTCCAAACATCTGAAGTGCTTTCGGATCGGTCGGCGAGAAGCCTTGCCGCATCGCGACTGCCGCCAGCACCTGCGCCATTGCCTTCTTTTCAAACTGCGGCGCGATCGGCTCAAATAGCATCACTTGGGCATAGCGCGTGTCCCACAAATCGCCGGCCGTCGAGTAAGGGATCCAAGCCGATTCATCGTCGCTTGAAAAATAATTGCTGAGCTGAATCTTCCGGGCCATCACTCCGATCACCGTGAAGCGCACACCACCCACAGTCACCGTCTCCCCGACTGCCGGCCAGCCGCTGAATAGTTGCTCTTTCAGCCGACCGCCGAGAAAGATTACACGACGCCGCTCCAATTCGTCGGTGGCATCGAGCCAGCGACCTTGCGCGGGCACCTCATTGCGCATCTCGCCATATTCCGGGCAGACCCCGCGCACTGGATCAGTGCCAACGAGCTTATCGTCATAGGCGATCTCCGGCCGTTTCACGGTTTCCCGGCAAACATACTTCACCAGCGGAGCTGTTTCTTTCACCACGTCGACATCGGCTTGTTCGAGGACTACTTTTTTCCCTGCACGCTGGCCGCCTGGCTGCTCGCTCGTTTGCTGCGGCCAGCAGATAACCACGCTCTTGCCGAAAGCATCGAAGCCGTGCACCAGAATGCTGCGAAAACTGTTGCCATAGGCGATCAGCAAAGTAACGGTAGCAATACCCCACACAATGCCCAGCATGGTGAGCAGGCTGCGCGTCACATTGCGCTTCAGCGCGATCCAGGCTTCGATAATGATTTCAGTGAGCATTCTTAATTCTTGGGGAACAGGCTTCAAAGTTTCAGAGTTTCAAGGTTTCAATGACTACCTCTCTGATCGCGAAATTCAGCCTCAACTGATAATGCTCATCGAATTAACCTTTGAAACCTTGAAACTTTGCTCTCACCCTCCCGCCTCATATCTCAGCGCTTCAATCGGATCAATCGACGCCGCTCTTCGAGCCGGATATAAAGCCGCAGCAATGGCAACCGTTCCCAGCAATCCGGTCGCGACCAGCGCTGAAGTCCAGTCCGGGATGAGGCCGGCAAAAAAATCGGGCATCGGAAGGAGATCGACCAGCCAGCAGAATCCGAATGCCACTCCTTGCCCGATCGCTCCGCTCAGGAGAGCAATGAGCAGCGCTTCTATGAAAAATTGGCGCAGAATCGTCCCCGCCGGCGCTCCAATCGCTTTCCGTACGCCGATTTCTCGCGTGCGTTCGCGCACTGCAACCAGCATGACGTTCATCACCCCGAGGCCGCCCAGCATCAGAGTTACAATCCCCACCGCGCCCAGAAAATATTTCATGCCGTCGGTCATCGTCTTGAACGCTTGCGCCTCCTGCACCGTGTCCCAGATGGGGCAAGCTTCTTTGTCGTTCGGATCGTAGCGATGCATGCGCGCCAGCACCACGCGCACTTCGTGCTTGCAAGCTTCATGCTGTTCGACCGACCTTGGCGTTACCAGCAATTGATCGAATGTGGTCGGCGTTCCGGGAGGCTTGTCGGGAAAGTCGCGTCGCATGGCAGAAAATGGAACGAAAATCTTGTTCACATCCCATCCGTCGTAGCTCGAGTCCTGTTTTTTCTTTTGCATCACTCCAATCACCACGAAGGGAAAGTCGTTCAAATACACGTTATCTCCCACCGGATTGCGGCCGGGAAATAGCTGTTTGGCCGCGTCCGATCCAAGAAATGCCACGCGGCGCGCGGCACGCATGTCTCCCCAGTCGTAAAATCGGCCCTCGCCAACATCCAAAGTGCGAATGTATGCGAACTGCGGATAGGATCCCGTCACTTCGAAAGCCGCATTATTAAAATTGCTGTGGGCCCGGACTGTTTCCTGTTCCAGCTCCGGAATAACGTATTCACAATCCGGCGTCTCAGACTGCACCGCCGGCAGATCGGAGTCGTCCCAGTGAATCAGTCGTCCGGCATGGGTTCCACCGGCCTGGAGGCTGGTGCGGCCGTGAAAAATAATCATGATGTCTTTGCCAAGGGTTTTCGCCTGCGCTTCCTGGCCTTTTTCCAGACCTTCGCCGGCCGCGACCATCAAAACAATCGAGACGATTCCCCATGCGATCCCAAACATGGTCAGGAATGCGCGCATTTTGTGCGCCCACAAGGTTCGCAGCACATCGAGGAACAGGTCCCGCAGAGTCATGGCAACTCTAGATTGGACGAAAACGGAATTGAAAAGTAAGCCTCATCCGCAGGATTTGGCCCACGATTGTAGATACGCAGCCGAATTGGCCTTTGTTGCAAGAAATCAGCGCCAGGGGGATTTTTGGGAGAGTTATCTGACTTGGCGGGCGGGAAGATCGAGGGTCTTTTCCATCGTAATCAGCGGAGTACCGAACATATCGTGAACTCTCGGATCTTTCCGGCGAAAGCCGAATTTTTCATACAGGCGAATCGCCGAATGCAGAAAAGGCGTGGTGCTGAGAAACAAACGGCTGTATTTTTCGACCGAGGCCCATTCTTCGACCCGCTCCAAGAGTGCGGCTCCTGTGCCCGACCGGCGGGCAGAAGGCAATACCGCCATGCCTCGAATGTAAGCGGAGCCACCCTTCGGGGCTGCTCCAACCGTACCGATTGCTATGCCGTCCCGCAACGCAATCCAAACTGGCCCCTCTAAAATGCGCTTGAGCACCTGCTCAGAATCCAAAACTGTTGCAACGAACGCGGCCTCCGTGTAAAGAGGTTTGAACTCCACAAACGATTCGTGTAGCACCGCGGCTATGGCTGCCGCGTTTTCAGGAGTGGCGCGGCGAATCTCAACCTGTTCTGGCATGTTCGGAAGTTTTAACCGGTTCTGCGCCGAAGCTGCGCTCGCTGTTCAGCAGATTCGATTCGGCACTACCGATCCACTGATCGAATGCCTGCAATGCTCGCGCGCATTGCAGCCTGTGACGCTCCTTGCGGTCTCGAACTTTCCTGTCTAGCGCGGGCAGCAAATCGAATGTAATATTCGCCGGCTGAAACGTTTTCCGATCGGCATGAGTCACGTAATGCACCAGCGATCCGAACGCCGAATCGCGTGGCGGAGCGATTGGCGATTTGCCGCCTACGAGCGCGGAGGCGTGAATGCCTGCCATAAGCCCAGTCGCAATCGACTCCACATAACCTTCGACCCCGCAAATCTGTCCCGCAAACAAAACTTGCGGATGCGCTTTCATCTGCAACGTCTCGCGCAGCAAGGCCGGACTATTGATGTACGTATTCCTGTGAATCTGCCCGTAGCGCAGGAAATGCGCATTTTCCAGTCCCGGAATCATGCGCAGCACTCGCGCCTGCTCCCCAAACTTTAAGTGGTTTTGAAATCCCACCAGATTGTACGAATCCGCCCGCAGATTTTCCTGCCGTAACTGCACAACGGCATAAGGCATCTTTCCTGTGCGCGGATCCTTCAATCCCACCGGCTTCATCGGGCCAAATCGCAGGGTATCGCGGCCGCGGCGGGCAATCTCCTCAATCGGCAAACAGCTCTCAAAATAGTTCAACTTCTCCCAATCGTGCTCCTCCACCGACTGCGCCGCCACCAGGGCGTCATAGAATCGGCCGTATTCGTCTGGCGTCATCGGGCAGTTGATGTAATCCGCCGATCCTTTGTCATATCTTGCCGCCATGTATACCCGTGACATATCGATTGATTCCGCTTCAACAATTGGACTGATCGAATCGTAGAAATACAAATTTGGATTGCGCGAATCGCCCGGGATCGGGCGACCCTCTTGCTTGGAGTCGGGCTCATCATAGGCGCTCAGTCGCGCGATCTCGCTCGCTAATGCCTCCGAAGTGAGGGGCCCACTCGTCACAACGGTGATGCAGTTCCCATCTTCTTCAATCGAAGTAACCTCTTCTCGATGCACCGTGATTCGCGATTCGCGCGAAATCGCCTCGGTCACTGCACTTGCAAACGCCACTCGGTCCACGGCCAGCGCGTGTCCCGCCGGAACAGCGGACTGGCGCGCAATTCGCAGCAGCAACGAGCCCGCGCGGTTCATCTCCTCTTTCAAGAGCCACGGGGCCGTGTCCTGACTGTCGGATTTCAATGAATTCGAGCACACCAACTCCGCGAAGTCCGCCGTCTGATGGGCGGGCGTTGAGCGCACCGGCCGCATTTCGAATAGTTCGACCTCCACGTTGCGGCGCGAACACTGCCATGCCGCCTCCGTTCCTGCCAGCCCCGCTCCAATGATGCGAACACGCGCGGTCACAAATTCCTCTTTCTCTCCGCCAACCGCAGCAGTGTATCCTTTCCCAGCAGCACCGATTTCCAGGAATCGCGGAACTCTGCGCCCAGCTCCCTATAGAGCGCGATGGCATGCGTATTCCAATCCAGGACCTCCCATCTCATCGCCCGACGGCCCTGCTGCAACGCGATCCGAGCTACCTCGGAGAGCATAGCCGTACCAATGCCCCTTCCTCGAAACTCCGGCCGTACAAAAAGATCCTCTAGATAAAGCTCCGGGCCGATCCAGGTCGAGTAGCAATCGAAGAAAATGGCGTAGCCTGCGGGCTGCGCGTCCCATTCGGCGATGAGCGCATGAAATAGGGGATCGTCGCCGAACCCATCGCGCTTCAAGTCTGCTTCCTCAATCACGCAAAGGTGCAATTCGCGCTCGAATTCCGCCAGCTCACGAATCATCCGGTGGAGCAGCGACGCATCTTTTATGGTTGCCGCACGAATCGAAAGCATCAATAGAAGGATACATCAGCAAACGAACCGGCAAACCGAATAGCCGGAGTGCAACGAAGTGCTCAATGCGAAATCAAAGTCGATTGGCTCGCAACGCACATCCAGCCTTCATTCCGATGAATCCAGGTATCGGTAAAGCGTTCCCGCAAAATGTAACTCTTCCCATCCTTTACGCCGCTTTCGCGATAAACGCCATTCACCACCGCAATGTCGCCGTAGAAATGCACGGTCATGGACTCGCTCGCAATTCGCGCGGGATGAACCAGTGGAGACTGCACGGATGCCATGTATTGCGCCTTCCCCATCAACGAGCCATCGTACTCAACGTACACCAGCTCCGGTGCCAGAAGCATGGTAAGCGCAGCAGAATCTTTTTGTTGGGTCGCCTGATTCCATGCATTTTCCAGAGCGATAATCCTGCTATGCTCGCGCTCCACCTCGGCCGGACTCTGCGCAAACAGCACGGCGGTGCAGATCATGAATGCAAAAACCCACTTCATTTTTGTAATGTCCAATACAGAGCTCGAACACTTAACGCAGGATTGGTGTCGCCTGGCTTGCCACGCATAGCCACTTTCCGTCTCTGAATGTCCACGTATCGACGAAGCGCCCACGCCTCACATACGGCTTTCCGTTTTCGATTCCTCTTGCTACGTATAGGCCCGTGACAATTACCGTGCTGCCGAACATGTGTCCTGTCATGGATTCGGTTACTTCCTGCTCGGGGTGCGACGTCGTTGATTTTACCCGCGCCAGAAACTCGGCTTTGGTGCGGAAGCTTCCGTCATAGTCGACATAAACCAACGCATTATCGAAGATCGCATCCAGAGCCCGCGTATCTTTTCGTTGCTCTGCCTGATTCCACGCGTGTTCCAGAGCGAGCACGTTAGTAATCGCACTCGAATCGGCAGGGTTTTGTCCCGCGCTAAACGCTATCGCCGAGCAGTACAGGATCACCGAGAAGACCAGAGTTTTCATGGTTGGCATCTCTGGCAATATCTATCGGCATTTCAAGCTCTTTCCGTCAGCCCCTTCCGTAGCCGAGATACTTCAGAATTTTCTAACTTGTTTCGTAGCAGCAA
The DNA here is from genome assembly GCA_963784095.1 of uncultured Acidobacteriaceae bacterium. GTDB lineage: Bacteria > Acidobacteriota > Terriglobia > Terriglobales > Acidobacteriaceae > Sulfotelmatobacter. Next base: position 612,572 of record CAWAQC010000005.1, on the reverse strand, counting down.
GTCTGACACTGGGAGGTTCGCGGAAGCTCAATTGCCTTTACAAGATCTCCCGTGCATCTCCGACGCGTTTCGTTACACGCTCTCGGTCTAAATACTCGAGCAGCGGAATCGCATACTTTCGCGTTACGCCGGTCAGCGATTTGAACTGAGCCACATCGATCCTGGCCGATTTCGATTTGTAAGCACTCATTCTTTGGCGTAGCTGTTCGAGCGCGCTTCGATGAAACACAAGCTCGTCCGACACCTTGATTAACAGCTTCTCCCTTAGCAAGAGTGTGACGATTTTCTGTGCGCGTACCCGGTCGATCTTCAGCCCGGAAATCACATCAGTCAATGCCGGCACCTGCAGCCCGGCTGAAGCAAATGCCGCTTCGATCCTCAGTTTCGATTCGGCCTCTTCGTCTTTCAGGGCCACGCCGCGGCCGGATATCCGTACTATTTCGCCCGCGATTTCTATCTTTTTCTCGCGAATTAAAGAACCGATTACCGCCTCGAAAACGTCGCTCAACGATCCGACTCGTTTACGCAACTCCTCTTTTGCAATTCCGCCTACCAGAGGATTCTCCTTCTGGAAAATTTCAATCGTGCGGATATTTAACTGTTGAAGTTCGGCGAAAGCAGGCCCGCGAATGAACCGGTCGCCAGCCCGCAAAACATGCCCTTGCTGCATCGCCGGAGCCAGGTGCTTTTCGATTACGCTTTTCGTCCAACCCGTTTCACTCACCAGTTCAGAGAATGTAATTCCGTTCTGCTGTCGCCGTCCGATCCGTGCCAGCAGGCTTGCTTCGGCGTTTCCCCCGCTTAGAATATTCAGGAATTCGATCCGCCCCGCCATTCTCGGAATCGGAGCCGCATCCAGCACGATCCCGCCGCCGATGGTCACAACCGGAGAAAATTGGCGAATGATGAATCGATCTCCCGGCAGCAGCAACGCGGGCTCAGGCAGCCTGATGCGGGCAAACTGCTCCTCGCCAGCTAAAAGCTGTGCAGGTGGCGTTTTCGCATCCTTCGAAATGCTCGCATCTGACCGTTTCCCTTCGTGCAGCAGAATCTCTACTACAGTTTCCATGGTGTACGAATGAAAATGCACCCGCGCGCGATTCCTTAGAGGATGCGCAGCAGAAGGCAACAAGCGCAGCTTTACATCTACCCGCCGCGTGGTCGTGAACGTAGCCGGCAGCGCGAGCGTCATACCCCGGGCCAAATCCTGCGTGCTCACACCGGCCAAGTTGACGGCCGTGCGCTGCCCCGCAACTGTTTGATCCGCAGAACGCCCATGAACTTGCACGCCGCGCACGCGCACCCGTCTCTTGGTTGGAAACACTTCCAACTCATCTTCGTGTCGGATGGTTCCTGAGACAAGCGTTCCTGTGGCCACCGTCCCAAAGCCTTTCATCGTGAACACGCGATCAATTGGCAGCCGGACAATTGCAAGAGAATCGCGTGACGGGACTTCTTCGGCTGAGGCCGCCAGCGCAAGCTTTAATCCCTGAATTCCTCTCCCAGTCAACGAGCTCACCGTCAAAACCGAATCCGGCTGATCAAGGAATGTGCCGCGCAAAAACTCTTCCACTTCCCATCGCAGCACTTCAAGCGTCTCAGCATCCACCGCGTCGGACTTCGTCAGCACCGTGAGGCCGCGCGGCACTCCCAGCAATTTCAAGATGTCAAAGTGTTCCCGCGTCTGCGGCTTGACGCCTTCGTCCGCTGCAATCACGAGCAGCACCATGTCGATGCCACCCACTCCCGCCAGCATATTGCGGACAAAACGCTCATGCCCAGGTACATCGACAAATCCCACTCGAATCGTCTCGCCGTTTGCCGCGGGCAACTCCATATGCGCGAAACCCAGATCGATCGTGATGCCGCGTCGCTTCTCTTCTTCGAGCCGGTCGGCATCGATCCCGGTCAACGCCTTCACCAGCGCTGTTTTCCCATGATCGATGTGCCCCGCTGTTCCTACAATGACCGATTTCATCTGAATGAGATGTTACCGGATGTGACCGGGCCCTCCAATTCTCCCCAGACCACACACTGCGAGATGTCTTTCGATAACCTCTTTCGATACGCCGCGAACTGCCCTTTCCGCCAAGGCTCTCGAAATGCGACAATAGAACTTCTCCATGGCCACCCAGACAACCTCCGCTTTTTCTCCGGAGATCCTCCGCCAGCATGGCCTCACGCTTGATGAACACGAAAAAATCAAGCAACTGCTCGGCGGGCGCGAACCAACGACCACCGAACTCGGTATTTTCAGCGTGATGTGGAGCGAGCACTGCTCCTACAAATCGTCGCGCGTGCATCTGAAACGTCTGCCCACGCGCAGCAAGCGCGTTCTACAGGGGCCGGGCGAAAACGCCGGCATTATTGATATCGGAGACGGTTGGGCATGCGCGTTCAAGATCGAGTCGCACAATCATCCATCATTCATCGAACCCTTCCAGGGCGCAACTACTGGCGTCGGTGGAATTCTGCGGGATATTTTCACCATGGGCGCAAGGCCGGTCGCGGTCATGGACTCTTTACGCTTCGGCCCGATTACTGATGCCGGGGCTGCCGAGCTTCGCTCGGCCGGACAGCCGGGGGCGGCTGTCCCCACACGAGCAAATTCTGCGCAAGCTACTCCGAATAAAGCGGAGATTCATAAAAATCATTCGATCCTTGAGGGCGTAGTCTGCGGCGTTGCCTCCTACGGCAATTGCTTCGGAGTGCCCAACCTCGGCGGCGAGACCAAATTCGAGCCCTGCTACTCGGGCAATCCGCTGGTGAACGCATTCGCGCTGGGTCTGGTCCGCAAAGATGAAATCTTTTACGCTCGCGCGGCCGGCGAGGGCAATCCGGTAATCTACGTCGGCGCAAAAACTGGACGCGACGGTATCCACGGCGCAACCATGGCCAGCGAAGAATTCAGCGAGGCCTCAGAAGCCAAGCGCCCCAACGTGCAAGTCGGCGATCCTTTTCTCGAAAAGCTCTTGCTGGAAGCCTGCCTGGAGGCCATGCAAACCGGGGCGGTTATTGGCATTCAGGATATGGGTGCGGCCGGCCTCACCTGCTCCACCTGCGAAATGGGCGCGCGCGGCAGCGTCGGAATCGATATCGAACTTGATCACGTTCCACAGCGCGAATCGGGCATGACTGCATACGAAATCATGCTGAGCGAGTCGCAGGAGCGCATGCTGCTGGTGGCACAGAAAGGCCGCGAGCACGAAGTCTTTCGCGTCTTCGAAAAATGGGGACTCGATGCGGTTCAGGTCGGCACGGTTACCACCGACAATAAATTGCGCGTTCGGCAGCACGGCGAAGTGGTTGCCGAAATTCCAAATCAGGCGCTGACCGACGATGCTCCAATCTATAAGCGTCCCCTCGCCCGCTGGGAGCCGCCCGTATCGCGGGAAATGCCGGAGCACCTCAAGCTTGGCCAGACCGGCGACCTGACTCAAGCGCTCAAACAACTCCTTGCCGCTCCTAACATCTGCAGCAAGCGCTGGGTCTGGCAACAATACGATCACATGGTACAAACCAATACGGTCGAGGCTCCGGGCGCGGGAGACGCAGGCGTAATTCGCATCAAGAATCCGGCTTCCGGTTTGTCAAAGGATGCTCCGTCAGAGTATGTTCCGCAGCGTGGCATCGCGATGGCTCTCGATGGTAACAGCCGCTGGTGCTACCTCGATCCGCGGCTGGGCGCGATGCACGCTGTTGCCGAAGCGGCGCGCAAAGTGGCGTGTTCCGGCGCGACTCCCGTGGGTGCAACCAACTGCCTCAATTTCGGTAATCCGGAGAAGCCGCAGATCATGTGGCAATTTTCGCAAACCATCGATGGCATCACGAAAGCCTGCGAAGAACTCGAAATCCCCATCACCGGCGGGAACGTCAGCTTTTACAACGAAACCTTGGGCGGGGGTATTTACCCCACGCCGGTGCTCGGAGTTGTGGGTATTCTCGATGACGTTCGCAAAACCGCAAAGATGCACTTCGCCGTTCCCGGCCGCACGATTGTGCTATTGCACGCCGGCGAAGCAGCCGATATCACGGATGTGGAGAGTGAGTTCGGCTCGTCCGAATATGCAAAAGAGGTTCTTGGATCTCTTTGGGGCTATCCGCCGGAGATCGATATCGAAAAGGAAGCGGCGCTGCAAAAGGCAATCGTTCAAATAGTTCAACTGGGGCTGGCGGAATCCGTTCACGACTGCTCGGAAGGCGGATTGGCCGTGGCTTTGGCGGAAAAGGCGTTTCGAGCGAGAGTTGGCGTGCGTGTGGATCTTGCATCCAGCAGCCTTCCGGCAGAGTTCGTCTTGTTTGGCGAAGACGCAAGCCGCATTCTCGTCTCATGCGACCCGAATAGCGTCGAGCGAATCAAACATGTAGCAGTGGAATATCAAATTAGCGCAGACGTGATTGGCCAAACTATCGCCGATCGGCTGGAGATTTCACTGGACGGCCGGACTGTGGTGTCGTCTCAGGTCGCTGATCTAAACCAAGCTTACGAATCAGCGCTGGAATCCAGTTTGCGAATGGATCCCGCGCTGGTGGCAGCTGACTGATGAGAACGATGGCCAGAGCAAAGAGCCAAGTAGCCAAGTGGGAAGAGTTAAAAGCTAAATGCTGATTCCCGACAAATTTCATGACGAATGCGGCGTGGTCGCGATCTTTGCTCATCCGGAAGCAGAGAAACTCGCCTATCTCGGGTTGCACGCTTTGCAACACCGCGGACAGGAATCGGCGGGAATTGCCACCTCCGACGGCCTGACTTCCCGCGTCCACCGGGCGATGGGCCTTGTCGCCGATATCTTCACGGAAGATGTGCTTGCGAAAATTCGCGGCACCTTGGCCATCGGGCACACGCGCTACTCGACGGCCGGCGATTCAGCGTTGCTGAACGCCCAGCCAATTCTCGTTCAGTCGAGCAAGGGATCGATTGCCGTAGCGCACAACGGTAATCTGGTAAACGCGGCGGACGTTCGCAGCCGGCTCGAGCGCCAGGGTTCGATTTTCCAGACCAACAGCGATACCGAAGTAATCGTTCACCTGATCGCGCTCTCGCGCGAGCATACGCTGCCGGAAGCCATTGCGGATGCGCTGCGCTGCGTGGAAGGCGCTTTCTCGCTGGTGGTGATGAGCCCTGACCGCATCATCGCAGCCCGTGATCCGCGCGGCTTCCGTCCGCTCGCCATGGGACGCATTCTCGCGTCTGAAGGGCAAACCCGCGACACTGTCGTGTTCGCGTCGGAAACCTGCGCCTTCGATCTTATCGGCGCAACCTACGAACGCGATGTAAAACCGGGAGAGCTGATCGTCGTCGGTCCCGAAGGAATCACGTCACGCTTTTATTCGAGTCCTGCTCCGCAATCGAGCTGCATTTTCGAACACGTTTATTTTTCGCGCCCCGATAGTATAGTATTCGGCCGCGCCGTGCAGACCAGCCGCGAAGAACTCGGACGGCAACTGGCTCGCGAGGCGCCGGTGGAAGCCGATCTCGTCGTGCCCGTTCCCGACTCCGGTGTTACCGCCGCCGTAGGTTACGCCGCGGAAAGCGGCATTCCCTTTCGCTTTGGCTTGATCCGCAATCACTACGTGGGACGCACGTTCATCGAGCCCAGCCAGAGTGTTCGCGATTTCGGGGTGAAGCTCAAGCTGAATCCGGTGCGCTCAGTGTTGGAAGGCAAACGCGTAGTGTTGATCGACGACTCAATCGTGCGCGGCACCACCAGCCGCAAAATCGTACGCATGATCCGCAGCGCCGGCGCAAAAGAAGTCCACATGCGCATTTCCTGTCCGCCGACGATTTCTCCCTGCTACTACGGAGTCGATACTCCATCGAAGAATCAACTGATTGGCGCGAACAAAACCGTGGACGAAATTCGCCAGTACATCGGTGCCGACTCGCTCGCTTATTTGTCGCTCGATGGCCTCAAGAAAGCCTGCGGCGAGGGCGAGAAGATTTCCTATTGCTCAGCATGCTACACGGGAAAATACCCCACCAACATCGTCGATGTGGAAGAGATTCAACCGGCGTCGGTCGAGCCCTAAGCCATCTGATCTGTTATTCCGAGCGCAGTTTAAGGAACCGCTTTCGCCAATACTACTTTCGCGCTCTCACTACCCGTGGGATCGATTGCAGATCCGCTTTGATATTCACATCCTTCCAACCCGCAAGCAGTTTCTCGACAGTTTCTGCAATCGTTCCACTGATCTCCATCACGAGCCAGCCGCCAGGTTTTAGTGTCGCGTAAGCTTGTGGAATCAGGCGCTCAATCACCTCTGTGCCCGTATGCCCCGCAAAAACAGCATTGCGCGGCTCGAATTTGCGCACTTCGAGCTGGACTTGATCCTCCTCCGAATCTCCGACATATGGCGGATTGGAAACTACGAAATCCAGGGAGTCGCCCTCGACTCCCACAAGTAGGTCCGTATTCTGAAACTTGATGCGGGATTCGAGCTGATGACGCGCAGCATTAGCGCGGGCAATCTCAAGCGCTGCCACGGAAATGTCGGTGGCATGGATTTTCGCCTGCGGCAGCTCTTTAGCCAGCGCGAGAGCAATGCAGCCCGAGCCAGTGCCAACATCAGCGATGCGAAGTTGAACCGTGCGGGGCGGGCAATCTTGCCCGCCCGCCCGCTCCGCAGCCGCAAGATCAAGCACCGTTTCCACCACATGCTCCGTTTCAGGCCGGGGAATCAGCACCGCGGGTGTAACGATCAGATCGATGCCCCAGAATTCCTGGTGCCCGGTGATATATTGCGCAGGAACGCCGCGCTCGCGTTCGGCGAGGGCCGCCTGGTAACGGCCAAATTCCTCCGCTGTAAGCTCGCGCTCGGGATGTGCGTAGAGATAGGCCCGCTCACAAGCCAGGACGAACATCAGCAGCAACTCTGCGTTCATCCGCGGCGACGGAACTTGTTTCTCGGCAAGTCGACTGGCTGCCGAAGTAAGCGCCTGCTTCAGGATCACTGAACCATTTCAACACATCAGGCGGGAGGAATCCGGGAGAAACACAAAACGAGAGTCATGGGCCTGAGAATCCGTCAGCCTCGCAGAAGATTGCGCCGGGCGATTTCGGCATTCAGCACAGTTGCGAAGGCAATCCATGCGGCATAAGGAATAAAAGCGCTGGCCGCGGCACGATCCACCTTCCACGCCGAATTGATGTACGACCAGATCGTTCGCTGAAGAGCCACGGAGTCCGACAGAGCAGCGAGCAACCGGTGCTCGCCAAAGAAAAGCTTTGACCACTTCGCATTGGCCGCGAGTTGAGACATCCAAAGCCCGAGCGCGGCGCTGCGATGACGCGAAGGCGCAGCGCTCCATATGCGCCATCCCGACCAAGCAATCAGAATGTAGAGCGAAGTCCATACCACCGGGAAGACTTTATCGGGCGGCGTAAAATCGGGCTTGTCGAGGTCGCGATACCAGGGGTCCCGGTTCCCTCTGCTGTAGCGCGAGCCATACCACGCAGCGCCCGCGGTCGCTAAACCGAACCCAGCCAGAACCAGTAGAGAGCGGGATTGTTTCGACATACTCGGCCTTGGGTGCTGAAGGTGAACTCGGGGTTGCTCCGCCGCCACTGTATCGCGATTCGTCTCGCAAGAGAGGAATTCGCCGGCTACACCACGCTGGCAGCTTCCTGCTTGAGCTTCTCCGACTGATAGTGCGTGGTCAACGCCTCGAAGAGCGGCTGGAGCTTACCATCCATTACCGCCTCGAGTTGATGCATCGTAAAGCCGATACGGTGATCGGTCACGCGATTCTGCGGAAAATTATAGGTGCGGATCTTTTCGCTGCGATCTCCCGACTTCACCATGGCACGCCGTTCTTTGGCCAGCGCTTCCTGCTGCTTTTCCATCTCGATTTCGTAGAGCCGCGCCCGCAGCACGCGCATTCCCTTCTCGCGATTCTTGATCTGCGACTTTTCGTCCTGACAACTGACCACCGTGTTTGTCGGAATATGGGTGATCCGCACCGCCGAATACGTAGTATTCACGGATTGCCCGCCGGGACCGGACGAGCAAAAAGTGTCGATGCGTAGATCCTTAGCCTCAATTTTTATATCGACGTCTTCAGCCTCCGGCAACACAGCAACCGTCACTGCGGAAGTGTGCACCCGCCCCTGCTGCTCGGTCGCTGGCACTCGCTGCACGCGGTGAACTCCACTCTCATACTTGAGTTGCGAGTACACGCGACTGCCTTCGATGATGGCAATCACTTCTTTCAGGCCTCCCACCGAAGATTCTGAAGTCGAGAGCACTTCCACTTTCCACCGCTGGGTCTCGGCATACCGCGTGTACATGCGGAAAATTTCCGCCGCAAAAAGCGTTGCCTCGTCGCCTCCTGTTCCAGCGCGGATTTCCAGAATAATGTTCTTCTCATCGTTAGGATCTTTGGGAAGCAGCAGCACTTTCAACTCTTCCTCAAGGGTTGAGACGCGCGGCTCCAGCTTATTGAACTCCTCCTGCGCGTAGGCCCGCATCTCAGGATCTTTTTCTTCCACCAGCATGGCCTTGCTCTCGGCGATTCCGCGCGTCAGGTCTTTGTATTCGCGGTATTTTTCGACGATGGGCGCGACTTCACTGTGCGCCTTGGCAGTCTTTTGATATCTGGCCGAGTCGTTGACAATATCCGGCGAAGCAAGCGCATTCGTCAGTTCTTCGTAGCGGCTTTCGATTTGGTCCAGGCGTTCAAACATGATTTTCTCTTAACTTGAAACAAAGGTTAGTGTCGTGCCGGCGACGTGGCTCGATCTGCACGAGACAATTGCCTACGGTTGAAATATATCTTAGTGATTAGGCGTGGGCGTAGGGAGTATTCGCGGCGGGGCCGCTAGGCAATCACGAGCTCGCCGCCGCGCTCTTTTTCCAGGGCCATGGCCTGGTCGAGCGCGGTGATGGCGCATTGCGCCATTTCGTTCGACGGAGGCTGTGTAGTGATCCGCTGCAGCCACAGGCCCGGAGCCGTCATCATTGCGAACAGCGAGCCACGATGCTTGGCTGCAAATCGGATAATTTCGTAAGAGACTCCCGCAATGACCGGCAGCAAAGCGATGCGCGAAGCAAATCGCGCCCAGAATGTGGTGAATGGAATCAGCATGTAAAAGCCAATGGAAATCAGCATCACCGTCATCAGAAAACTGGTGCCGCAGCGGGGATGAAAGGTCGAATACTTCTGTACTTCAACTGTCTCCAGCGGCTTGCCGTCCTCGAACGCAAAAACCGTCTTGTGCTCAGCTCCGTGGTATTGATAAACCCGACGGATATCCGGGAACAGCGATACTCCCCAAATAAACAGGAGGAACAAAACCAGCCGCACGGCGCCATCCACCAGATTGAACACGACCTGGCCGCCCAGTGCAGGATTCGCCTTCTTCAACTCAGTCGCTGCCAATAGCGGCAGGTATTTATACATGAAGATAAAAAAGCTCAGCGAGATGATGATGTTCAGCGTTGCCATCCAACCGCTGATCGTGACCGCTTTCTTCTTCTCTTCCGCAGTGGCCGCACCGGCTTCACCAGTCATATCCATGCTGGAGGAATCGCTTCCTCCTTTAGTCGCTGCCTTGGCTTTCTCGCCCTGCATCGCCTCTTCGATCGCCACATTTGCCGAAAAGCGCAATGCACGATAGCCCAAAGTCATTGCGTAGCCAAGAGTCATCACCCCGCGAACAATTGGCCATGCCATCCACTTGTGCCTTTCGGAAGGCCGCTCCAGCGGTTCGCTCATGGTCACCAGCTCGCCGGAAGGCTTTCGGCAGGCAATCGCCCACGCATGCGGCGAGCGCATCATCACGCCTTCGAGCACGGCTTGGCCGCCAACCAGCGTTTCCTCCCCGCTTTCAAGCGCGGGCAGGAGCTGAACGGCCACCAGAAAACGCACGAAATTTCGCAGCGAACGCACGGTAATTTGATGCTCCAGAGATGCAAAAGCACCAGCCACAAGGTTACCACAAGCCCAAAAATGCCCATGCGAATGGCCTTTTCGGCCAATGGGTCAGTCCGCACCTCGGATTGGCAATTGCGCGGTCGTCATCCCGAAGCCCCATGCCTTTACCGGCGGGGCGAGGCACCTCGCCTGGGCTCACCTTCCCGTTCAACCGCTTCGTCTATCCTGTTCTGGCATCGAAAAGTCCATGCGCAGATTTGCTGAAACTTGCGAAGCAATCGCTGCCACTACAAAGAAGCTGCAAAAGACCGCCATCGTCGCGGATTACTTTAAACTTTGTGGCGTGGACGAGGCCGCTAAATCGGCGATCTTTCTCTCCGGCAGGCCGTTTGCTGCCTGGGAAGAGGCCACATTGCAGATCGGCGGTGTGTTGCTGTGGCGCCTGGTGGCAGGGCTTTCTGGAAGGAGTGCAGCCGATATAACCGCCGCTTACCGCCGAACCGGAGACCTGGGGGCCATTGCCGGCGAGGTTTTGCCAGAGCACGCGGGGCAAGGTGTTGAAATTCTGGAAGTAAGCAAGACCTTTCACCGGATCGCGTCCACGCGGGGTTCGGCAGCGAAGGCAGTCCTGGTTCGCGATCTATTGGCCCGCGCCACGCCCCTTGAAGCCAAATACATCATCAAAATCATGACTGGCGATCTGCGGATTGGCCTGAAAGAAAGCCTCGTCGAAGAAGCCATCGCCAAAGCTTACGCTGCGCCGCTCGCCGACGTGCAAAGCGCCAACATGCTTCTTGGAGACATCGAAGAAACTCTTCGCCTGGCCTTTGAAGGCCAGCTTTCGAAGGCGAAGATGCGGATGTTTCATGCCATCGGCTTCATGCTGGCGAGCCCTATTGACTCTACGGAACAGGGCTTGAGCTATTTCGCCGAAGCCGCAGTCGAAGACAAATATGACGGCATCCGCGCGCAGGCGCACGTATCCCACGGAGAAGTAAAGCTCTTCTCCCGCACAAGGGATGAGATCACCGAATCCTTCCCCGAGCTGCCACAAGCACTAGCAGAACTGCCCCAAGACGCTATTCTCGATGGTGAAATAGTGGCGTGGGAATTTCCCGAGAATAAGGCATCGTCGCAGCCGGTGGTGGATGAAAAATTTTCCATTGCTAGCGAGAAGCGGGCAGAAAAGCTCGGCCATGCTCGTCCGTTCTCGGTCTTGCAGCAGCGCCTCGGACGAAAGAAAGTAAGCGACAAGATGCTTCGCGAGACTCCGGTAGTATTTCTCGCCTTCGACGTTCTGTACGCGAATGGCGAGCTGCTGATCGACCGGCCCCTCCGGGAGCGCGGTCAAATTTTGGACCATCTGGTCGGGGCGATTCATCGCGAAAACAGCACGAGTCTCCGCTCACGTTCTGCCGCAAAGATGGTTAGCGGCAATCCGCAATCCACGCTGGATTTTGCAACCGATGCGTGCAACGGCACGGTCGGCATTATTCGTGCGCCAGTCTTTCGCGCGGCAGCTTCCGATGAACTCGAGGAACTATTCACCGCCGCGCAAGCCCGTGGCAACGAAGGCTTGATGATCAAAGACCTCGATTCCGCGTACTTGCCCGGCAAGCGCGGCAAATCGTGGCTAAAAATGAAGCGCGAATTGGCCACGCTTGATGAGGTCGTCACTGCCGTCGAATACGGGCACGGCAAGCGCGTCGGCGTGCTCAGCGACTATACCTTTGCTGTGTGGGATACGAATTCGGATAAAAATAAAGGCCGGCTGGTAAATATCGGAAAGGCATACTCAGGTCTCACCGATGCCGAGATCGCCGCGATGACGCAGTGGTTCCTCGATCATACGATTGAAGATCAGGGTTTTCGCAGAACCGTTGAGCCGAAAGTTGTCTTGGAAGTTGCCTTCAACAACATGATGCGTTCAGAGCGCCACGAGAGCGGATATGCGCTGCGCTTTCCGCGAATCGTGCGGCTAAGGCCAGACAAATCCCCGGAAGACGCAGACACAATCGAGAGAGTTCGTGAGATCTTCGAAAGGCAGGCCAAGTAGAAGGGGACAGCAGTATACTTATTTGCCCGAGGGGGCTAGGTCATGGCGAGCCGTGCGACGATGCGGGCCCTACTGCTAGCACCGGCAACCCTGATTCTGAGCGGGATGGCTAGCCCGCAGCGGGGCGGCGAGAAGAACCAGGATCGCGCGGACATGCCCCGCCAAGAGCAGTGTTACCGGCAGGCTCGACAGTACGTAGCCGACGAGAATGTAAGCCGAAGCAAGCTCAGTTCCTACGATGACTCGCTCTATCGCTTCGCCCAAGCCCACTACGATCCGAAAACCCAGATCTGCTTTGCCGAGGTCGAACGGTCACAGCCCTCGTTCCCCCCTGGCTCGGCACTGTCGGGAACGGTTGAAACGATCAAGGTCGTGGACGCTTTTGAAGGGAAGACCATAGCTTCGTTTGTGGACGGCGCAACGGTAGACAACAAAACCAAAGATTTGGAGCGGGACAAACCATCGGATTGCCAGGTTAACGGAGCCACCTGCACATCTTGGCCTGGTTTCAACTCCCTCTTATGGAAGCTGATCCCGGCATTTCGGCCCGCCTTGGCAAGCACAACGAAGTAGGAGTGAGATACGGAAATATGCTGAAAAAATGCACGGACGGTTGCTGCACCCAGGAGCGCACTACGGGCGAGATTGGAATGGCGACGTGTGGGAACAACCCGGGCCGAATCACGCCCAATCCTGAAGACTACACCGTAGCATGGGAACATAGCCGGTGCGCAGTCTGCGGCCACACACTCGTTGAAGAGCAAGACCACACTAACTAGCGACCCTACTAACTAGACAGCTTCAGCGGCTGTGGTGGTGATGGTGTTCTTCGTCCCCCACCGGAATCACGCATCCGTGCGCCACTTCGCATTGCACGTGTTCGAACTGAATGGTCGTGTGGTCAATGCGGAAGTGATGATGCAATCGCTCTTTCACGTCACGCAAAATGCGCTCGCTGATCGATGGCGGAATATCCGCAATGGCAATGTGGCATGAGAGCGCGCGGGTCTCCGAACCAATGCTCCAGACGTGCAGATCATGCACATCGTTGACTCCTTCAATCGACCGGATAGCAGTCTCAACCAGCTCCAGTTTCAACCCGCGCGGAGTGCCTTCCAGCAAAATATTCAGCGTCTCGCGAACTATTCCGAATCCTGACCAGAGGATCAGCACGCCGATTCCAAATGACAACGCGGAGTCGATCCAGTAATCGCCGGTCGCCAGGATCGCCCAGCCGCCGGCAATCACGGCCGCAGTTGAAAGCGTATCGCCCACTTCATGCAGCAAGGCGCTGCGAATGTTGACGTCGTTCCCCGAACCGCGGCCAGAGCGGTACAACAGCAGCGCGATTACTCCATTCATCACCACGCCCGCTCCCGCGACCCACATCATTACCGAGGCCTGCACGTGCTGCGGGTGCTGCAATCGCCGAAGCGCTTCGTAGAAGATGAAGAACGAAACTGCGACCAGAGACACTGCGTTCGCCAGCGCGGCAAGCACTCCCGCACGATGATAGCCATATGTTTTGGTCGGGTTGGCAGGACGAGACTGGAGATAAACTGCTGCTAAAGACAACAACAGCGCCAGAAAATCCGAAAGATTGTGTCCCGCCTCCGATAACAGCGCCAGCGAGTGCGCCCGAATCCCAGCTACAACCAGCAGCACGATATATGCGAGGGTCAAGCCCAGCGATATCTTGAGCACCCGCTTGGGACTGCCTCCGCCGTGTGTGTGCACGTGCATTCTGCTTTAAGTGTACGGGCGGTCAAGGTTGGCTTCAAGCATGGCGAATTGGCTGCTTGTGTTGGGGCTGACCCAGTCTAGCGCTTGAAGAGATTCTGTAGATAACGGTCATTATGCAACGTGGTCGTGCTTTGGACATGTTCCAGGATCTTATACATTTTTTCCCGCGAGTCGCGGCTCATCTCTTTAAATTGAACCGCGATTCCTGAGCCGGGATAGATTCTCGCCACGTTGCCCTCCGTGCTCAAGCCTGCGTCGTCCATGGAGAAAACCAGCTTCACTCCCGACCCAGGGGCCAAAATTGCGCTGGTTTCCACATAGCATCCGCCCAGGCTGATGTCGATCAAATTGCCGAAAATCGGTCCTCCCCCCTGAACCTGCAGTTCCACGGTGAGCCGGCACTTCAATCGTGTGTGCAACCGGCGATCTTTTTGCGCTGGCTGTTTTTGTTTTTCTACATACATGCGCCGGTCGGCGTGGGTCAAAAGCTGCTCTGCGTCGTCACCATCTTCAGGGGAAACAGCCACTCCCGCGCTCAAAGACAAAATTTCCTCTCCGCAAACGTCAAAGCCGGCTTGCCGCGCTAGTGGACGGATCTGCTCAACTTTTTTCGCAGCCGTCTCTGCCTGCAGTCCGGGCGCGATAATCACGAACTCATCTCCGCCCATGCGCGCCACATAATCGTATTCGCGGCAACTGTCTTTTAGCGCTTGCGCGAACAGCCGCAAAACGCGATTTCCCTCTAAATGGCCGAAGCGATCGTTGATTTGCTTGAATCCATCCATGTCACAAACCATCACCGCAAGGGGGGTCTGATCGCGCTTGCAGCGCGCCAGCTCACGGTCGAGCTGCAGAAACAGCGAACGAGCATTCGGCAATCCGGTTAAATAGTCGGTGGTGGCCGAGTCCTCGGCTTGCTGGTATTTCAAGGCGTTCTCAATCGCGAGGGCCATTTTTCCGCTTACCGCAAGAAGCAATCGCAGATGATCCGTGGTAAAGGCGTCGCGCTCGGCGCGATAAAGCGCCAGCACGCCGATTACGCCCCTGATCCCTTCCAGCGGCACAGCCAGCGCGGAACGCAAAGTGCTGAATCGATCAGGATCGTTCAGGTACCCCGGCTCAACCGAAGGATTCCCATTAATGATCGGTTTTTTGTTCTGCGCTACCCACCCCGAAAGCCCGTCGCCCAGCGGAATCTGCAATGAAGAAAACAGGCGATAGTTATCGCCATTCACGTATTCCGGCACCAACACGCCTTCGCGCAGGATGTAAATCGCGACCGCGTCATAGGGGACCATCGGCTTGAGTTTCACCGAGAAAACCGAGAGTGTTTCTCCCAGGCTCAGCGAAGCTCCCAAGTCCTGGCTCAACTCGAACAGCGATTGCGCCTCCTGCCGGGCTGCCGCGATCGAGGAAAGAAAGTTCGCTTCTCGTCCCGGAGCATCCGAAACCGTAGCATGTTCGTATCCCGCAGCGGGAGCTTGGCCCTGCGTCATCTTGCGTTCGGGTATCAAGCCCAGGCTGCCGTTCTGCGCCGACTGCGCAATCGCCAGATTTTCCAGCGAGTGGTATCGCCGCTGCAGCACCTCGACCACCTTTGGATCAAACGATTTCCCCGCTTCGGCCGCCAGCCGTTTCATTACCTCATCCAGTGGCATGGCCTTGCGGTATTGCCGGTCTGAGGCGAGCGCATCCAGAAAATCGACTGCGGAAAGAATCCGCGCTCCAATGGGAATTTCCGCTCCTTTCAAGCCGAAGGGATAACCCGAACCGTCCCACTTCTCATGATGAGCCCGCACGATCGGAACCACTGGATAAGGAAAGCGAACCCGTTCCAGAATTTCCGCTCCCACCACCGTGTGGATCTTCATCTTCTCGAATTCTTCCGGCGTCAGCCTCCCCGGCTTGGCGATAATGTGCTCGGGTACAGCTAGCTTGCCGATGTCGTGCAGCAACGCCGCAGCGTGCAGCGCCTCGAGGTCCGAGCCGGTAATTCCCAATTCCTTGGCCACTTCAATCGCATAGACGCGAACTCGTTGCAGGTGTTCGTGCGTGGTTTGGTCCTTGGCCTCGATGGCCAGGGCCAGCGCTTCAATGGTGCGCAGGTGCAGATTTGCGATCTCTCCCACATGCCGCTTCTCGTCTTCCAGTTTTCCCAGATACAGGCGATAGGATCGGTAAATAATGTACATCGCGGGCACGAACAGCAGAGAGGTTTCCCAGTTGAATTCGTGATTGAACCAGCCGATCGCTGCCGCAATGCCGGCACCCACCAGATAGTAGGGGAACGACCATAAATAGCAGTCGGATAGAATCCGGCGAAGAGGTTTGTGCTCGCTCAGCGAGATAACCGTGGCAATGCACCCTGCGTTGGCAAGAAAATACGCCGAAGCTGCCACGCACAAAATCAGAGGCCGGGCCTGCACGAACTGATCGGCCAGCGCATTGTGGTAAACAAGGTAGGCCACCGCGGTGGAGACTGACCCTGCGCAAACGTTAAACGTAAGTTGAATCGCTCCCGGACGGTTTGGATATAGGGTCTGGGCCAGCATGGCAACAGCACCCAATGTCATTGCCTCGGGATAACTGAGCTCAGAAATCGCAACCAGGATAAAGAGAAAATTAACCGAAAGAGTTCCGGTAATGCCGGGCAAAGTGACTCTAAGCCGCGACGCCAGAATCGCCACGCCAAGATAGCAGATAAACTCTGCGATATTCTTGCTGCTCGGCCGGAGCGCAGCCACCAGCAGCGCAGCCATTCCTGCGGCAATGATCACCGAGACAAACAGCTTGGCGCCGGCAGACAGGCTCTGCCACGAGTTTTTAGCGGCTGACATCTTCGAAACCGCGGCGCAAAGCGAGCCCCGTTCAGCTCGCTGCCGAAACGCAGTCCCATCCAGAATAAATAGCTAATAGCTTTGTTAACAATGATTTAACGACGACGGGGCAAACTTCAGTAATCGCTTTTGTTAACCGCACGCGGCCTCGTCTCTGCAATGACTTGCGAGTCTCTGGGCCTAGAGCTTTTCGAATCTTTCCATCACCAAAGTCGAATCAAGGCGTCATCGTAGAATGTCTAAAGAGCATGCGCACGATTCTCGACACTTTCGCTCAGATCTTCCGAACGCTGTGGGCGCATAAGCTGCGTTCGTTCCTCACCATGTTCGGCATTGCCTGGGGCGTGGGATCGCTGCTTTTGCTGGTCGGCTTGGGCGAGGGCTTCCGCTCCGGCAACCAGCGCGCCCTGGCGCAGTACGGCAAGAACATTATGTTCATCTTTCCGGGCCGCGCTCCCGCGATTGCAGGCAGCATGAATTCCGCCCGCAAATACCTGCTCACCTACCAGGACTACCTGGATATTCGCAATGAAGCTCCGCATGTTCTCACCGCTGTTCCGGTCCTTACCCGCTCCGACGTTCGCGCGGTCAGCGAATTCGACAGCGCCAACGGAGAAATCACCGGGGTCGAGCCGCAGTACAGTGAGATCCGCTACCTTCCGATAAAACAAGGCC
Organism: uncultured Acidobacteriaceae bacterium; assembly: GCA_963784095.1. Classification (GTDB taxonomy): domain Bacteria; phylum Acidobacteriota; class Terriglobia; order Terriglobales; family Acidobacteriaceae; genus Sulfotelmatobacter. The sequence continues at coordinate 595,387 of CAWAQC010000005.1, read as the reverse complement.
GCTGGCTCGATGAACTAGACGAATCTCAAAGGCGTAACGTGATCGTTCTCGGGGACGAACTGCTCAAGCATCTCTTTCCCGGGCGGCCGGCTGTGGGGTCGAGCATTATCCTCAATGACATTCCCTTCACCGTAATCGGCACTGTCGAGCGGGTTGGCCGCGGGGATGACAACTCGACCAATATGCGCGGCTATATTCCATTTCACGTCATGGCAAGCCTTTTTCCGGTGACGGGAGACAACGAGGAGCACGCCATTTCGTTTATCAATTACCAGCCCGATACAACGGATGACCACGTGCTGGCGCAGGATGAAGTGCGCAAAATCGTGGCGCGGAATCACGGCTTCGATTATCACGACGAAGATGCCTTCGAGGGCTGGGACAGTATTCAGAACGCCAAAGCCATGGGCACCATTTTCGATTCCATGAATATGTTCCTGGGAGCGGTCGGAATGGTTACGCTGGCGCTGGGCGCTATTGGCGTGATTAACATCATGCTCGTCACGGTGAGCGAGCGTACTCGCGAGATCGGATTGCGCATGGCTCTGGGTGCGACTCGTCGGAGCATCCTTGCTCACTTTTTTCTCGAGGGCATCCTGCTTACGCTGTTCAGCGGGCTTCTCGGCATGGGTTTCGCTGCCGCATTGATGGCCGTGCTCGGCCTGCAGCCGGCACAGGGCGGGTTCGACCCTCCCCGGCTGGTGCCATCGACGGCAATTTTGGCGATCGCAAGCCTGACTGTCGCCGGGGTCATCGCCGGACTTTATCCCGCGCGCAAAGCCGCGAACTTGCAGCCAGTAGAAGCTTTGCGGCAGGAGTAAATCTGAAGCTTTTTTCGTCGACCTCAGCCGGTGAGTATGAGAATTTATGTTCCGTGATTTGCTAAACGAAGCTTACAACGCCATGCGGCACAATCGGCGCCGCACCGCTCTTACCATGCTCGGGATGGCGTGGGGCATCGCTACCGTCGTCATGCTGCTTGCCTACGGCAACGGTTTTGGAACGGCGATTCATGCCATTTTCGCCAACTTCGGCACCAAGCTGATGATTGTGGTTCCGGGCCGCACGTCCATGCAGGCCGGTGGTCAAAAAGCCGGCCAGCAGATCCGTTTCACTCTGGATGATGTGGAGACGCTCACCACCAATCTTCCGCAGATCACAAACATCACTCCGGAAGTCGATACCCATTGCACCGTGCAGTTTGACACCCGCAGTTATTCCATCGACGTCACCGGAGATTATCCCAATGTCGAATCCGTCCGCGCCCTGAAACTCCGCTCCGGCCGCTTCTTTAACCCGCAGGATTCGATGCAGCGGGCTCGCGTGGCTGTAATCGGATCCGAAGCCAAGGAAAAGCTATTCTCCGGAATGAACGCTCTCGGGCAGTACATTCGGATCAACGGGCTTAGTTTCGAAGTGATTGGGCTTCTGAAACCAAAAATGCAGGAAGGTGACGATGACATCAATAAAGTCGTTTACATTCCCTTCAGCACCATGAATGACATCAAAGACACCCACTATCTGGATGCCATCTGGTTTAATTACGAGACCCCGTACTACGACAGGCTTGAGAAGTCGGCTCGCGTCATCCTTTCCAGTGGGCACAAGTTCGACGCCACTGATCGCCGTGCGGTGTTCATCTTTAACCTCATGGAGCAGGTCCACCAGTTCGAAGTCGTCACCCTGGGCCTGAAAATTCTCCTCGGCTTCATCGGCACGCTCACGCTCGGCATCGGCGGCGTGGGCCTGATGAATATCATGCTCGTCTCCGTGACCCAGCGCACCCGCGAGATCGGCGTCGAAAAAGCGCTGGGAGCGCGGCGCGCTGACATTCTGCTGCAATTCCTTGCCGAATCACTCACCATCACTTTCATGGGAGGGATTTTAGGCATCGTTCTGGCCTACATCGTTTCCCTCTCGGTCGGCCGATTGACTTTATACAGCGCGGTGGCGAAGAACGCGGAAGCCGGCGATATTCGCCTGATCATCGCTCCCGGTACGCTCATCATCGCCACACTCATTCTGGGAGTCGTCGGTCTGATCAGTGGCATGGTTCCTGCAATTCGCGCCTCGCGCCTCGATCCCATAGAAGCTCTGCGCTACGAATAATCGCGCCTAGCAAAGCCGGCCATCGCTGCATCAGTGAGTCGATCTCTGACCTCGCGCTCTATTTCAATCCGCGTTCGCTGCGTAGTTAAGCGAGCTGATCGTGGCAACCCGCCATTGACCGGATTCATCCAAGACCTACCAACGTAACGCTCTTATACAAGGAGTTTTTGTGTCAAAGAACATAGCGGTCTTCGGGATTTATCAAACGCAAGCGGACGTCGAATTTGCCGTAGACGCCCTTCGTGCCGAGGGTTTTCGTAACACCGACGTGTCGGTGTTGTTTCCGGAAAACAAAGGTACAAAAGATTTCGCCGTCGAAAAACATACGAAAGCTCCCGAAGGTACAGCAACTGGAGCCACTACCGGCCTCGTAGTCGGCGGAGTGCTGGGCTGGCTGGTCGGCGTGGGTGCATTGGCGATTCCGGGAGTGGGGCCGCTCATTGCCGCCGGTCCGATCGTTGCGACCTTGACCGGCATCGGCGTTGGCGGCACCGTTGGCGGCATTGCTGGGGCCCTGGTTGGAATGGGTATTCCAGAATACGAAGCCAAGCGCTACGAAGGACGAATCAAAGAAGGCGGAATTCTGCTCTCCGTGCATTGCGACGACAGCAATTGGATCACGAAAGCGAAGCATGTTTTGCAGCGCACCGGCGCGCAAGATATCGCGTCGGCGGGTGAAGCCGCAGCAGATTGGCAGAAGAGCGACAAGCCTCTGCCCAGAGCTAGTTGAAATTTTGGTTTCGAGCACGATCATCACGGCCGCGAATGTTGAGTCTCGCGCGGTCGTGATGAATTTTTTGTTGGATCGAATCTCTGCAAAGGAGAACCGCTCATGAGAAACATATTCCGGATGCCGCTGCTTGCGGCCGTTCTTTCAATATTCGTGCTCTCAGCATTCGTGCTCGCACAGGATAATTCTGCGACCCCGCTTTATCCCAGCAATCCCAATCCCTCACAGGTGCCCGTTACCGGCCAGGACGCCGCCCCGCAGCAGATGAATCAGAACACCGGCCAGAACGGACAGATGCCGGTTTTCCGCGTGAATGTTTACGCCCGCAGAGCCCAGGCGGTGAATTACCGAAATCGCGGAGGTTCCACCACCATCGAATTCAAAGGCACCGACCTGATGCCCGCGGTCGCCGGCCGCGCCAAAGTCGACAGCAAAAATGGACGGCTCGCTATCAACGCCGAGCTTACCCACCTGCAGCCGGCAATGTCGCTCGGAGGTCAATATCTTACGTATGTTTTGTGGGGAATCACGCCGGAAGGCCGTGCCGTGAACCTGGGCGAGATCATGCCTGGCGATAATGGAAAAGACAAAATCGATGTCACCACCGACCTGCAAGCTTTCGGATTGATCGTAACTGCTGAACCGTATTACTCGGTTCTCTATCCCAGCAATGAAGTGGTCGCGGAAAATGTGATCCCAACGGACGTGAAAGGCTTCGAAGAGCCCATCGACGCTAAATTCGATGTGCTGGAAGGAAATCAATACACCATCGACGTTCCGGCAGATCAGCTTCCCTCCAGTCAGGCGAGTGCAAAAGTTCCGCTCAATCTGCTCGAAGCCCGCAACGCAGTCGCCATCGCGAAGGCAGCCGGCGCCAAGCAGTACGCTCCCGATAGTCTCGCGAAAGCGGAAGACATGTTGGAGCGCGCCGAAGATTATTACCAGCGCAAGCAAGGCCGCACTCCGATTGGAACCGCAGCCCGTGGCGCCACTCAGATGGCCGAAGATGCCCGGGTGCTGACGCTGCGCCGGAAAGAACAGGAAAAGCTTGACGCTGAAAAACGCGCCTCCCAGGAAGCGCGGGAAAAGGCCGAGGCCGACGCCCAAGCTGCGCAAGCCGCAGCCGCCCAGGCACAGGCTCAATCCGATGAAGATGCCCGCAAACGCGCCGAAGCAGAACTCGCACAAGCTCAGGCCGAGCAGCAGCAGGCTGCGGCTTTAGCTCAGCAGCAGCAAGCGGAAGCGCAGGCCGCAGCCTCCGCACAACAGGCTCAAGCGGCCCAGCAGCAAGCCCAGCAGCAAGCCCAGCAGGCGCAACAACAGGCCCAGCTGGCCGAGCAGCAGCGCCAGCAAGCCATCGATCAACAACAACAGATGCGCGCACGCCTTTTGGCTCAACTGAATCAGGTCCTGCAAACCCGCGACACCGCCAAGGGATTGATCGTCAGCATGCCCGACGTGCTATTCGACTTCAACAAGTACACTTTAAAGCCGGAAGCTCGCGAGCGCCTGGCTAAGATCTCCGGAATCGTCCTCGCCTATCCCGACCTCAAGTTGCAGATCGAAGGCTTCACTGATTCGATTGGCAGCGACGAGTACAACCAGGAGCTTTCCGAAAAGCGCGCCGAAGCGGTCCGCGATTATCTGGTGAGCAATGGGGTCAACATGAACAGCGTGGCCGCAGTTGGCATGGGCAAAGCCGATCCCATCGCCGACAACAGCACCGCACAAGGCCGTAAGCTGAATCGCCGGGTAGAGATGATTGTCTCCGGAGATGTGATCGGCAGTCAGATCACGCCGGGCACGACCGACAACGGCCAGAATAACGGACAGCAAAAAAAGAACAACGGACAAAATCCTCCGCCGATAACCCCGCAACCGTGACGCGGGAAAATCCGCAAGTTCGGGCGAACAAAAGTCGATTTATGCGGCCCCTTATTTATAATTAGTCGATTGAGAATGCGGGCCCTTAGCTCAGCGGTTAGAGCAGTGGACTCATAATCCATTGGTCCCAGGTTCAAATCCTGGAGGGCCCACCATCGCTCAGTCGTCGCTGCGCTCAGGATTCGTCGCCTAGCCTACCACCGCCTGTCCCACGCCACCAGGAGATCCTTTTTACTTGGCGAAGAAATAGTCGAAGGATTTTACGGCGGTGAACTCGTCGTCTTTGATGTCGAAGACAGTGTAGAGCTTGGTCACGTTCAGGATGTCCTGAACTTTTTTATTGAGGTTGAGAAGTTTTAGGTCGCCGCCGGCGTTGCGGACAGCGGTAAAGCTGCTGACCAGTTCGCCTACTCCGGAAGAGTCGATGAAATCGACGTGCGCCAGATTGAGAATGATCTTCTTCTTTCCGTCGGCGATCAGCTGTCGGATGGTGTTGCGGAGAAGCTCGGTCTCATCTCCTAGCGTAATGCGGCCGCTTACGTCGAGAATGATGACGTGGCTGACTTCGCGAGTTGTGATATGCAAGCTCACAGCGAATCCTCGCAGCGAACGCAATGTTAGTGGCTGAAACAGAGCAAGTCAATGGGAGCCGCTGTCTCGGTTTACTCCATGGCGGAGCCGAGGGACTGATACCGGTATTTCTTTCCATCCCAGAAGACTACGGAGGACACCTGTTCGCCTTCGCCTTCCCCTTCCATGTAGATGCCAAGGATAGTTCTTTTCCTGAGAGCGAGACGTTTCACGGTGACTGCAGTAAACGGCAAGTTAATCAGCAGAAACTTTGGCTTTTCCTTGTCGGAGCGCCAGGCCTGGGGGCCGACTCCGTGCACGATGAGCAGCACAATGTCCTTACGATCGGGATCTTCCGAGATGAAGCCCGAGGTTACCTTTACGTTGCCATAGCCAAAATCGCTGTCGAATGGATCGGAAACGCGAAAGCCATATTCGCCCTGATCGGCCATCGGGTTCTTGCAGCGGGCAGCGAGTACAAGGTCATTGATGCCATCGCCATCAAGATCGCCGACGAACTGCCCCACGCCGGGCAGCAGCGAACAATTGTCGCCAAACTCCTTATGAACGTAGTCGTTGGTGACTGCGGGCACGGGCGATTGCGCATGCGCCGGCGGCAACGGCGCAGGCTTCCTGTCGGCAGCGAAGCCAGCAGTTGCGGCGAATGTCATCGTTAGGGCGACGAGCGCGACAGAAAGAACACGGAGCGAGTTGGCTTGGGAGCACGACATGACTCGAATCTACTCCCGCTTTTTTGCGGAATCCTAGAGTCATTTGCGGTAACAGGTAACGAAGGTACCTACACCTTCCGGAAGTGTTCCCAGCCCTGGGCCTTGAGTTCGTGGGCTGTTCCGCTGTGCTCTAACAGGATGCCACGGCCGCGTGTGATGCGACCGATATGTGTTATGCGTGCGCCAGCTATGTGCTTGGGGATGTGTTTGCCGTTGGGCGCGGTGAAGAGCAAGTCGTAATCTTCTCCGCCGTGAAGCGCTAGTTCAAGGTCGACAACATGCGCAGGTTTGCCGACGCTCGCTCTTGGGAGGGCATCGGCCTGCAGTTCGGCGCCGACGCCGCTCTCTTCGCAGATGTGAGCCAGGTCCGTGGAGAGGCCGTCGCTGGTATCGATCATCGCGGAGGCCAGTTTCTTTTCGCGCAGAATGCGGCCAAGTTGGATTCGTGGTTCGGGAAAGAAATGGCGCGGATAGTCAGGTGGATCCAGTTTGCGCTTGGGATTCGTCTGCATTGCCAAGACGGCAGCGGCGGAGCCGCCGAGTTCTCCGCTGACGTAGATGCGATCGCCTTGCCGCGCGCCGGAGCGCAGCAGAGCCTTGCCCTTGGGTACCGCTCCCATAACGATAATATCGGCCAGAATTCCGTTGGGCGACTCTGCTGTGTCGCCCCCGGCTAGAGTCACGCCGTATTTTTTGGCGACACTGAGCAGGCTCGTGGTGAAACGCTGAACCCACGCTTGCGGCAGATCGCGCGGCAGGGCCAGCGAAAGAAATGCGGCGATGGGATCTCCGCCCATGGCGGCGATATCGCTGAGGCCACGGGCGAGACAGCGGTGACCGACCGATTCAGGAGAATGCCAGTTGCGGCGAAAGTGAATTCCTTCCAGCGCGAAGTCGGTGGTGATCAGGATGTCTGCGGGCTTGCCTGCGTAGCCCGGTGGACGCACGATGGCGCAGTCATCGCCGATGCCCGTCTGAATGGCGGGATTCTTTGGGGAGGTCGAAAATGAAGCGCGGCTCGCTGCCCGGCGGATTTGCGCAATCAGCGTTTTCTCGGGAAAGACCATCGCAAGTACTATAAATGGGTGGGTGAGGGCTCATCATCGGCAGCCCGGATGCCCATTTCGGTACCTTTTCCACCGGATTTTTTCGAATTCTGCTAAATTCGCTTTTTATTCGCTTACGCGCGAATGTATAATCCGGCCAGATCGATTCAGCAAATATCTTTGAAGTGTGAAGGAGTAACACTCCCATGGCGGATGAACGCGGCAAGGCGATCGAGCTCGCGGTTTCACAAATCGAAAAGCAGTTCGGTAAAGGCTCGATCATGCGGTTGGGGTCGAAGGAAGCGATCGTTCCGATCTCGGTGATTTCGACGGGGTCAATTTCGTTTGACGCGGCGCTGGGGGTGGGCGGGTTCCCGCGCGGGCGCGTCATTGAAGTTTTCGGGCCGGAATCTTCGGGCAAGACGACGATCACGCTGCAGGTGATTGCGGAAGCCCAAAAGACGGGCGGAATGGCGGCCTTTGTGGATGCCGAGCACGCGCTCGATCCGGGGTATGCAAAGAAACTGGGTGTAGATGTGGACAACCTGCTGGTTTCGCAACCGGATTACGGCGAGCAGGCGCTCGAGATTACCGAGGCGCTGGTGCGCTCGAACGCGATTGACGTGCTCGTGGTGGATTCCGTAGCTGCGCTGGTGCCCAAGGCCGAACTCGATGGCGAAATGGGCGATAGCCACATGGGATTGCAGGCGCGGTTGATGTCGCAGGCCCTGCGCAAGCTGACGGGCACGGTTTCGAAGTCGCGCACGTGTCTGGTGTTCATCAACCAGATTCGCGAAAAGATCGGCGTGATGTTTGGCAATCCGGAGACAACGACGGGAGGCCGTGCGCTGAAGTTTTATTCCTCGGTGAGGGTCGATATCCGGCGGATCGCGGCCGTGAAGGAAGGCGACGTGGTGATTGGGTCGCGGACCAAAGTCAAAGTGGTGAAGAATAAAGTAGCGGCGCCGTTCCGTGAGGCTGAGTTCGACATCCTTTATGGCGAAGGTATTTCACGCGAAGGCGACCTGCTCGATTTGGCGGTGAACAATAATGTGGTTGAGAAATCGGGATCCTGGTTCAGCTATAAAGGTGAGCGTATCGGCCAGGGGCGCGAAAACTCCCGCCAGTTCCTGAAAGACAACAAAGATGTTATGGCCAAGCTCGACGTGGAAGTGCGCAAAGCACTGGGGTTGACCACGGCGCAAGCACCGCCAGGCGCCGCTGCTGCGCAGACTCCGCCGTCGCAAGGAGCCCGCGTGACCACAATGCCGACGGGAACCGACTCGGTGAAAGCCCCCATTGTGGCTGCGCGCCGCTGAGCTTTGAGCGTGTGTAGAAGTTGTCATCCCGAGCGAAGCGAGGGACCTTGTGGTCGCTTGTGTCGTTGATGATTCTCGCGGTACCCAAAAACCGAGCTCCCTCCAGCTTCGCTCTGAATGACAATCCTTAAGAGCCACTACGACGACCCTTAACCCCTCCTGTTGTTGCAACGAGAAAATGTCGTATTAAGTGCAACGAGACTCTGTCACCCCCTATCGATTAAGTAACGGCCGCCAGAGCAGGGCGGCCGGAGAGATTGTAGATACGCGGTGTCGGGGTTGTTCTTTTCTGCGCCGAGGTCAGGAGCTTAGGACGAGGCTCGGCGTGTTCTTGGAGCGGCAGCGGGAGCGTGAGAAGAAGCTGGTCTGCGCGATAGACGTGCAGCCTGCCGTCCAGGTGATGGGCGAGTTCGACGGTTTCTCCAGCGTAGCCGCGACGGCCACGCAAGGGAGGCAGAACGATGGAGTGCGCGCCTAAGGTAACGGTATGATCGGCGGCGACGACGCGTCGATAGTGCAAACTCAAACAGCGAGCGAGATCGAAGCGGAGCGGCAGGCGGCGGAAGTCGCGGGCGGATTGGGCAGCGGGACGGGCGAAGCGCTGATTGTAATCGGCGCAGAAGGGGGCGAGCACGGCATTGGCTTGTTCGAGAGTGGTGGCCTGAGCGAGACGAAGTTCGCTAACCAGGCGGTCCTGACAGGTGCGCCAGACGCGTTCGATGCGGCCTTTGGCCTGGGGAGAGTAGGCAGGGATCTGCTCGATGCCGAGTTCCTCGAGGGCGCGTCCGAGTTGGGTGGGAGCTTGTTTTCCGGCGAGTTGTTCGGCGAGGGTCCAGTGCGGATCGTTGCGCTGGAAGATGGAGTGGCGATCGCGGTAGAGGCTGAGCGGGACGCCGTGAGTGGTGATCATGGCGGGCAGAGCGCGGAGATATCCGAGAGTATTTTCGGCTTCGAGTTGGAAGTGGGCGGCGAGGATCTGGCCGGTGGCATCGTCCTGAGAACCGATGAGAGTGAGGGTGGGGCCGCGGCCTTCGAGCCAGTCATGGCGGCTGGCATCGGTGAGCGCCATCATGCCGAAACGCGGGCGGGGTGGGCGCCGGGAACGATATTGGCGGGGCCGGCGCTGCTGTGGCGAGGCCAGTTTGGCGGCGCGTAAGAGGCGGCGCACGGTCTCGCGGCTGACCGCGAGGTTCTCTTCGGCGCGAAGTTTTTCCGCCAGATGGGAATCGTTGAAGCCCTGATACTTGCCGCGGGCCAAGGTCAAAATCAACTGCTTCTGGGGAAGAGGCAAAGCCCAAGGCATGGGGCGGCCGCGATTGCCGTGTTGCACCCAGCCGATGGAATCGGGGCGATAGCGGCGCTTGAGGCGCTGCACTTGGCGTTCACTCAGTTGCAGCAGACGGGAGGCTTCGCGTACGCTCAGCCTCCCGCCCGCAGCATTCTCAATCACTTTCACCCGTTGGAACTCTTTCTGACTCATCGTCACCATCCTGTGAGGGTGACAAAGTCTCGTTGCAGTTATGGAGTGACATTATCTTGGAGCATTTACACGACCCTTAACCCCTCATTGCCATCCCTGCACTCCCCGCATAGAATGTCGATTATCGTATTCGCTCCAGTGAGGACAATGCATAAGGGCCTTGCTATTTATCCCGGATCCTTCGATCCGACAACGAATGGGCACCTCGATCTGATCGAGCGCGGGGCCAAGATCTTTGAAGAACTGGTAGTGGCAATCCTGCGGAACTCGGAGAAGAGTCCGATGTTCACTGTGGCCGAGCGGCTGGAGATGCTGCGGGAACTCACGGCGCATCTGAAAAATGTGCGCATTGATACCTTTGACGGTTTGATGGTGGAATACGCGAAAGCGCGCGAGGCAACTTGCATTCTGCGCGGCATCCGTGCGATCAGCGACTATGAGTACGAATTGCAGATGGCATTGATGAACCGAAAACTTGAGCCTACGCTCGAGACAGTTTTCATGATGCCGGCGGACAAGTATTCATATGTGAGTTCGCGACTGGTGCGGGAAGTGGCGCGCGCAGGCGGACCTGTGAAGGGACTGGTTCCCGAGGTGGTGGAAGAAAAGCTGCGCGAAAAACTGGATCCCGCTTACAAATTGCGCGACGTTCGAATGCTGGAATTTATGGAGCCGTCCGGCGGAAGCGAATTGGACCGCAGAGAGAGGAAGAGGAAAAAGAAAGCATGACAACCGCGACAACCGAAGCGCTACGTCTGACTGATCGCATCAACCGTATTCAGCCCTCGGCAACGATGGCGGTGGTGGCTGAAGCGGACAAGCTGCGCGCCCAGGGAATCGACGTGGTCGATTTCGGGGCGGGCGAGCCGCATTTCGCCACGCCGCAGCATATTAAAGATGCGGCGATTGGAGCGATTCAGGAAAATTTTACGAAGTATACGGCTGTTCCTGGAACGCCAGAGTTGCGTGATGCGATTGTGCATCGTCACGCCGTCGACTTCGACTCCGACTACCGGCGGGAAGAGGCGATCGCTTCCACAGGGGGGAAGAACGCTCTATTCAACGCTGTTCAGGTGCTGGTGGATCACGGCGACGAGGTAATTTTGCCGGTGCCTTATTGGGTTTCGTTTAAGGATATTGTCCGCTATGCGGGCGGGGAATGCGTTTTGCTGGAAACCGAGGAGTCGCAAGGCTTCCGGGTCACGGCGGCGATGATCGCGAAGCTAGTCACTCCGCGAACCAAAGTCATTATTTTGAATTCTCCTTCGAATCCCTCCGGTGCGGTAATGACTGCGCGGGATCTCGCCGAGGTCGTGGCGCTAGCCCAGGATCGGGCAATCTGGGTGCTTTCCGATGAGTGCTACGTTTATCTGAATTACACCGGCAAGAATTTTTCTGTGGGTTCGCTGCGCAAATACAAAGATCGCGTCGTGGTGCTGGGGTCGCTTTCGAAAACATATGCTATGACTGGCTGGCGCTTGGGTTATGCGCTTGCGCCTGCCGCCGTAATCAACGCGATGTCGAAGCTGCAGAGTCAGTCGACGTCGAATCCCACATCGATTGTGCAGAAGGCTGCTGTGGCAGCACTTCGAGGACCGCAGGAGTGTGTTGAAAAAATGCGGCGGGAATACATCGAATTGCGCGATCACGTGGTGAAAGGATTGCGATTGATTCCCGGCATTACCTGCACGTTGCCCGAGGGAGCATTTTACGCGTATCCAAATATTTCAGCGTTCCTGGGGCGCGGCGGCCTTAGGGCGGCAGCCGATGTGGCTGGGAAGTTGTTGCGTGAAGCCCACGTGGCTACGGTTCCAGGAGAAGGATTCGGCACCGGCGACCACATCCGTGTTTCATATGCCACCTCGAAGGCCGAGCTGGACCGCGGGTTGGAGCGTATGAGGAAGTTTTTCGCAGCGCTGTAGGCGCGATGCCGCGATTGCAGGTAAAATTTAACGTCAGCATGAGGCCGTCCGTTTGCGAACGGCCTCTTTTCGTTGCGCAATTGTATGGGCGAGTTATATCCATTGTTGATGCTTCCAGCGTTCGACCCGCGCCCTTGGGGAACATTCGATCTGTCGCCGATTTATCCCAATCAGAAATTTAGTGAAAAGATCGGTGAGGCGTGGCTGACCGGCGACCAATGCAAAGTAGCGAATGGGCCACATGCCGGGAAAACCTTGGCGGAGTTGAGCAAGAAGTATCAACGTGAACTTGTCGGAGAGGCCGCTCGTGATGCGAGCCGATTTCCCCTGCTGCTGAAATTTCTTTTTCCGCACGAGAAACTTTCCGTGCAGGTTCATCCCGACGATTTCCAGGCTTTGAGCGTCGGCCAGCCCTGGGGAAAAACTGAGTGCTGGTATGTAGCTCACGCCAAGCCGGGAGCGCAAATTGCCTTGGGGCTGAAGGATGGGGTGAGTGTAGTGCAGCTGGAGCAGGCCATTCACGAACAGCGCGCGGAGGAATTGCTGAACTGGCTCAATGTTTATTCTGGCGACATGATTTATGTTGCCGGTGGGACGGTGCACACCCTGGGGCCGGGGTCGGTAATTGTGGAGACGCAGCAGCAATCGGATACAACCTATCGTTTATACGATTACGGCCGCCCGCGCGAACTTCATCTGAAAGATGGATTGGCGGCGGTGAAATTGAAGGTAGGGTCTGGAAAGGTAGTCAGGCCAGCTCCGGAGCAGATTCACGGAGCTAGGAGCCGACGGGGTGAGTTGGTGGCTGCTCCATACTTTGTGGTTGATATGTTTGAGTTGAAGGAGCCGCAGATTTTGAGCACACGCGACGATTCGGGCAAATCTTCCGCACAGATTTTGGTGGGGCTCGAAGGATGCGGTATGGTGCAGGCGGTGGGTGCTGAGCCGGTTACTTTTGCGAAGGGCGATGCCGTAGTTGTGCCCGCCTCTGCCGGCGAATTCACCGTGACGCCGCAATGGACGCTCGAATTCTTAAGATCGCGTGTACCGGGAGCGCCGCTGCCCGAGCCGGAAACACGAATCTAGCGAGGTGGAATTAAAGAGCGTGAGATTTGAAGAACGTGGCTAAGAACTCGAACTTTTATCCGGTGATTCTGGCGGGCGGGCGCGGAACGCGCTTCTGGCCTCTCAGCCGGAAGAAACGCGCCAAGCAGTTGCTGGCGCTCGACGGCAAGCAGACGATGATTCAGCAGACCGTCGCGCGTTTGCTGCCTCTGGCGCCGGCGCGGCGGGTCTGGGTGATCACGAATCAGGATCTCCGACCTGCAATTCTGAAGCAGCTTCCGGCATTGCCTAAGGCGCAAGTTCTGGCAGAGCCGGCTGGGCGCAACAGTGCTCCGGCGATTGGACTGGCCGCGTTCTTGCTGCTGCATGAACATCCCCAGGCAGTGATCGGCATGTTCCCTTCCGATCATGTGATTGCGGACAAAAAAGCTTATGGGCTGACCATCCAGCGCGGGGTCGAGATCGCGGCCGCTGGCGAAAATATTGTCGTGCTCGGCATTCGGCCGACGCGTCCGGAAACCGGATACGGATATATCGAGGCTGGCAGCGTGTCGAAAGGCGATGTTCTGCGGGTGCGGCGATTCACGGAAAAGCCTGATGCCGTGACAGCGGCCGGATTCGTGGCGTCAAGGAATTTTTTCTGGAACAGTGGAATGTTTTTGTGGAGCGCGCGCACGCTGGCGAATGCCTTGCGCGAACATCTTCCCAAGACCGCTGCCATTCTGGAAGAGATTGCTGGAGCGTACGGCAGCCGGACATTTGCAAATACTTATCGCAGACTCTATCCCAAATGCGAAAACATCAGCGTCGATTATGCCGTGCTCGAGCCGCGTTCGGCGAAGGGGGAGAATGCGGCCAACATTTTTTGTCTGCCAGCCGATTTCGGCTGGAACGATCTGGGGTCGTGGACCGCGCTGCATGAGCACCAAACAGCGAAACGCGATTTCGGCGAAGGAAACGTAATTGATGGTGCAGACGTCTTCGTGCTCAATGCGCAGGGTAATTTCATCCACGCGCCGGGAAAGTTTGTCGCAGCGGTGGGCGTTAAAGACATCGTCGTGGTCGAAACTGAAGATGCTCTCTTGATCACATCGCGCCAGCATGCGCAAGACGTAGGCAAAGTTGTGAAGTATCTGGATGGGAAGAAGCTGCACAAGCTTACATAGGCGGTAACGACTAACGACGATCTGTCGAATGGCTCAAGAAATCAAATTCGGCACTGACGGTTGGCGCGGAATTATCGCTGACGATTTCACGTTCGACAACGTGCGCCGCGTGGCTGGCGCGATCGCGTCTTACGTTATCAAATATGAGGACGCGCAGCACGGAGTGATCGTCGGTTACGATACGCGGTTTGCTTCTGGGCGTGCGGCGCAGGTGGCCGCCGAAGTGATCGTCGCCGCGGGGATTCCGGTGAAGCTGGCCAACGATTACACCCCGACGCCGGCGGTATCTTACGCGGTGAAAAGCACTGGCGCGGCGGGCGGAGTGATGATCACTTCCAGCCATAATCCATGGAATTGGAATGGCGTGAAGTTCAAAGCGAAATTTGGGGGATCGGCGACGCCTGCAATTATGAAAAAAGTCGAAGAGGAGTTGCATGCCAGCGCGATGCCGAAGGGAGCGAAAGCTGCAATCGACGAAGTTGATCTGAAGGAGCCCTACGTGGCGGCGGTTTGCCGGTTTGCAGATATGGATTTGATCGGCCGCGCAAAATTTCGAATCGCTGTGGATTCCATGTATGGTTCCGGGCGTGGGATCCTGTCGGGCATTTTTCGCGATTCCGGCGTGCAGCATGTTGCCATCCGGCAGGAAGTGAATCCGCTGTTTCCAGATATCAATCCTGAGCCGATTGAGCCGCATATTTCTCTGCTGCAGCAGACGGTGGTGCGTGAACATTGCGACGCTGGGCTGGCCACGGATGGAGACGCAGATCGCATTGGCGCGGTTGCGGAAGATGGCAGTTTCGTCGACTCGCACAAGATTTTCTGTGTTCTGTTGCGCTGGCTTCTCGAACGGAAGAAATGGCCGGGCGATGTCGTGAGGGCTTTCAATACGACTCTGATGCTCGACCGCATCGCCGCCAAGCATGGACGGAAGCTTTATGAAACTCAGATCGGGTTCAAGTACACGGCCGATCTCATGATGGAACATGAGATTCTGATTGGCGGGGAAGAGTCGGGAGGGATTGGCTATTCGCGCTTTCTGCCGGAGCGCGACGGCATTTTGAATTGTCTGCTGCTGGCCAATGTGATGGCGGATGAAGGCAAGCCGCTCGGGGAACTGGTGGCCGATTTGCAGCGCGAGTTCGGGCCGCATTACTACGGCCGGCGCGATTTGCACATTCCGGAACAGATGAAGCTGGAAGCGATTCAACGGGCAAAAGCCGAAAATACACAGAAGCTTGGCCGTTATCGCGTTCTGAAAAAAGAAAATCTTGATGGAATTAAGTTTTTTCTGGATGCGCCTACCAATGGAAATGGCGCGGAGGCGTGGATTCTTTTTCGGGCGTCGGGCACGGAGCCGTTATTGCGCGCTTATGCAGAAGCGGCTTCACCAGAGTTGGTCGCTGAAATCTTGGCCGCTGGTCAAAAGTTTGTAGAGAGTACAAATAGCGGCTGCTAATGACTGAAGCTTCTGCAGTCTGAAACTCCACATTCCGCTTCTGGAGTGCGATACTTGAAGCAAGCATGACTCCCGCTGAAAACACAAGCCCTACCTCCGCCGAGACGCCGGAGGCTCGCCGCTACAACCGGATCCATCGCTGGCTGGGAGTCGCTGACTTCGCGCTTGGTTCCGCTTTCCTGATTGTGCTGCTCGTCACGGGATGGACTGGTTGGCTGCGGGACCTCGCCCTGCGGCACCGCTTCCAGAGTTATACGTTTGCGGTTTTCATTTACCTCTTCCTTTTGATGTTCATCGGAAAATTGCTGGGCTTCGGCCTGGATTATTACGGATTTCGACTGGAGAAGCAGTTCCAGCTTTCGAACCAGAAGTTGCGTTCGTGGCTGTGGGATGAATCGAAGGGATTTCTGGTCGGATTGGCTCTGGGCACGATTGTCGTGGAACTAATTTATTTTTTGATTCGCCAGTGGCCGCAACATTGGTGGATTCTCGCCTGGGTAATTTTCATGGGGCTCTTCATTGTCATGGCGCAGCTCGCGCCGGTGGTGCTTTTTCCCATCTTCTATAAATTTGAGCCGCTGGAGAATGAAGACCTGCGTCGTCGGCTGGTTCTGCTCAGCGAACATGCGGGCACCAGGGTGCGCGGAGTTTATCGATGGAAGCTTTCCGAGAAGACGAAGAAAGCGAATGCGGCGCTCACCGGGCTCGGCAACACGCGGCGCATCATTCTTGCGGATACTTTACTCGATAACTATGCTCCGGAAGAAATTGAAGCGGTGCTCGCGCACGAACTGGGGCATCAGGTACACCGGCACATCCTCAAAAGCATTCTGGTGCAGGCGGGGATTACGCTGCTCGGCTTTTGGGCGGCGAACTGGGTTTTGCACTACGCCGTAGATCACCACATGTTCGAGGAGCTTTCGGATTTCGCCAACCTGCCACTGCTGGCGATCACCGCGACCGTGATTTCAGTGCTGCTTATGCCGGCGCTCAACGCTTACTCGCGATTCAACGAGCGCCAGGCGGACCGCTACGTTTTTGAATCGATCGCGACCGTTGAGCCTTTCATTTCGTCGATGAACAAGCTGGCTAGCCAGAATCTGGCAGAAAGAACGCCTGCGAAATGGATTGAGGTTTTGTTCCACTCGCACCCCGCCATTTCAAGGAGAGTGGCGGCCGCCGAAGCTTGGAGCCGCACTCAGAAGGCCAGTGCGAAAATCTAGCACGAAATTGTAGCAACGTATTCCGCTGCTCGCTGAATTCCGAGAGTTCAAGCCACTCACCGTTTCTGCAGAATTTCCGTCGCGCGCTTCAGGTCTTCTTCGGTATCTACTCCTATGGAGTCGAAGGGCGTTTCCCTCACGTAGATTGGAATTCCATTTTCTAAAAAACGCAGCTGTTCCAGTTTCTCGGTCTTCTCCAGTTCCGATTGCGGCCAGCTCACGAATTTATCGAGCGCCGGTTTGCGGTAAGCGTAGAGACCGAGATGCTTGTAGTACGGCGGGTTGCCTTGATCACGGTCGAATGGGATGGTAGCGCGCGAAAAGTAGAGAGCTTTCCCGTCTGGTGCGGTCACGACCTTCACTGCATTCGGGTTGGAGATTTCTCCGGGAGAGCACGGAGTTTTTATGGTGCCCACCATGACGGTTGAATTTTTCGTCAAGTCACTTCTCGTCACATCATTTTTCATTACGTCAATGAGCGTGGCGATCTGCTCGGCTCGAACCAGAGGTTCGTCTCCTTGAACGTTGATATAAATATCGGCGGAAATTGAATTGGAGATCTCGTGGACGCGCTCGGTGCCGCTGCCGTGAGACGACGCAGTCATTTGAGCTTTCCAGCCACATCGCCGGCAAGTCTCAAGAAGTTCTGCGGAATCGGTGGCGACGATTACATCGTCGAGCAAGGGGGACGATCGCACTGCTTCGTAGACCCAGCCGACGAGAGGTTTTCCCACGATTTCGCGCAGCATTTTACGCGGCAGTCGCGTGGAGGCGAGCCGGGCGGGAATGATCGCAATGGTCCTCATGCGAGGACTAGTTTCCAGTTTCCAGCAGGAACTGGCAAGTATTCAGTTATGCAGATCGAACCGGCTCAGGCACCGCTTTTACTGGAGTTACTTCCGGAGCTTTTTGGTCCAACCGTCTCCGGATGCGCCGTACCTCGACAAAAATGAGCGCACTCAAGGTGCAAGTCAAGCAGCCTAACATCAGCCAAAGTGGATCCATTGTGGCGGGCTCCCCTTCCCGCTAGCGATTGGTGCGTCCTCTTCAGTCTGCCTCATTGGATGGAACTGGCAGTGTTGGAGAAAACGTTGTTTGCATTGGAGCCGATCAATCTGATCGTACCAACTACCAGGACCAGAATAACGGCCAACATTACCGCGTACTCGGCGATGTCCTGACCGGCATCATCGCGCCACAGACTTAAAAGGCGATCGGTCACGTGAACTCCTTTCTCCCCCTGAAACACGAAAGTATACATATTTTTGCGCTTTATGGAGGTATTTCTGCAAGATGACGCCTTTGGCACTGGGGTGAGATGGTAATGCACTCGTGGGTGGGCAGGCCGCAGTAACCTCGGCAGCCGAAGAAAGAATCGACCACGAAAGCATTCCTTAATCGCCTTTTCATTGCCAACATTGCAAGCCTATGCGAAAATCCGGTTTCAACACTCTGCGTTTTCTCGACATCAAATCGATTACCGCGATGTGCTGGTTGACTTCAGCTGCCATCGCAAGCGCTGGGGGGTCAGTGATCCAGTAGCTTGAACTTGGTTCAGAGAAAGGCGATCATCCATGACTCCGTCCGAACTTATCGACAAGTACATTTCCAGACTGACCGATTGGCGCGGCAAGACGTTGTCTGAAATTCGCGAGATCATTCGTAGCACCGATCCGGAAATCATTGAGGAGTGGAAGTGGATGGGCTCTCCGGTCTGGTCTCGCAACGGGATACTGGCAGTGGGGAACGCGCACAAAGACAAAGTGAAGCTGACCTTTGATCAGGGTGCGAGACTGCCGGATCTGAGTAAGATCTTCAACGCTGGACTTAGGGGAAACAAATGGCGAGCTATTGATTTTTTCGAAGGAGATAAAATCAATGCGGCTGCCCTGCGAAAATTGGTCCAAGCTGCCATCGATCAAAATAATCTTAAGACCAAGGGAGACCGTAAACCAAACCCCGCCGCGAAAAAAACATCAAAGAAAAAAAGGCTTGACTCTTAGAGGCGCGAGTTCTTTTCACCCCAAACTTACCTTCTGCGGAATCACTCGCAGCGTCTTGTGATTCCGCTTGCCCTAAGCGGTTCCGTCGTTTTGCGGCGTGTCGATGATAATATTTAAAATAGCAAGTGTCTTCGTAGCCTGCAAGTAACCTGTTGATTCTTAACATGGCGGCGTAGCTCAGGTGGCTAGAGCGACGGTCTCATAATCCGTAGGTCAGTGGTTCGAGTCCACTCGCCGCCACCAATCTCATCAACAAGTCACGAGATCCGCTTTCAACGCAAGCTGCAAACAACCATCAGTTTTGGTCCGCCGCAGGTCCCGCGATCACAGGCAGCGGGGAAGCAGCAGATCGTGAAGCCTTGCGAAAATCCTTTCCCAATAGCTTGGCAACGGTTGCGGCAATCTCCGACTGCGTAACAACAGCCGTATTTTCGCGTTCGCCTAAGGGCGCCGTATCGGGTCCCATGATGGCAATCCAAATATTCTCTGATCCCTTTTCCTCGACTCCATGTTCCTTCCATTCCTCCAGACCACTGCCGCGACCGTGATCGGTTGTGATGATAAAAGTCGTCTGGTCGCGGTACTCCGGAATTGCTTGCATCGTCTCCCACAACTGCCGCGCGAATGCGTCGAACTGATGTGCGCTTTCCAGCACCAAATCATAGCGGCCGGCGTGAGCCCAGTTATCAGTCTCGCCATAACCCACGAACAGCAGGCGCGGATGTGCCGACTTCACATAATCGAGCAGAGGAACCTGCAGAAAAGAATCCCATACGTCTTCATTGTCCAGTCGCGTGGTGGTGCGATAGAGTTCGTTCAGTAGTTGCTGACGACATGTGAGATTTCCCGTCTCCGGTGGATCCCACCCTACCTGCATAACCAGCTTGCTCCGGGGCTCGTTGAAAATATTCTTGAAAACATCCCACGTCGCGTAAACCGAGACCTTCCCACGAAACTCAGGGAACCGATTCATCCATTCAAAGACGGTCACGTTCGGATTCGGCCCATATTCGTTGCTGTTGATGCGTGCATCGGGCTGGCCGGTCAGTATCTCGTTATATCCGGGATAGGAGAAAGCGAGACCGTTGGTAACGCGAGCGACGCTGCCCTTCTGTTGATTTCCGAAAATCTGGCCATGAATAGCGACAGTATTCCAGAGAAATGGAAACAGCATTTTGCGGCGCTCCGCAGGATTGTCGTTCCAAAACTCGCGCCGTAACTTTTCGGGAGTCGCCCAGATCCCGCCATTTTTCTCATTCAGCAAATCAGGGTCGGCCCCAGTGAAAACTTCCTGCCAGCGCAGACCGTCACTCACAATCAGAACGACATTTCGCGTTTTGAGTTGAGCCGATGAATTTGGAACGGCGAAACCCATTCCCAGAACTAGGGCGACAAGAAACCGCAGAATGCTCTTCATGATCCTCCAGGCAACAATGATCCTCAGTTATCAAAAGCTGTATCGCAACCCGAATTGCATGACGCGCGGAGCTGTGAGCGTTGGCCGGTAGATGACTGAATTTCGAGATGCGACCCGAGGTCCCAACGAAGGGCCGGATGGCTGAGCGCATCACGCCTGTTCGAATGAGAATCGCTCGTCTCGCAATTCGATTGGCGGAATGCGTCAATCAGATGCGTCACCCATCGTCATTCACATTGTCAGCACGACGCGAAACTGTGCCTTCCCACTCATCATGCGCGCATAAGCCTCGCCGGCTTTTTCAAGTGGAAAGGTTTCAATCATCGGACGCACACCCGTAAGTTCGGCGAAGTTCAGTGTGTCCTCGGAGTCAGCTGGGGTTCCCGACGACCAGCCCTGAATACTTCGACTTCCAGTGATAAGTTGCAGCGGCGTGACTTCAATCGGGTCGAATGATGCGCCAATTACAATCAGCTTTCCATTCGGACCCAACCCGTCAATCAATGCGGACATCGCCTTCGAATTTGGCGCGGTCGCGAGGATGACCTTTGCCCCGCCCAATTTTTGCAGTTCCTCGGCCGCATTGCTGGCTGCGCTATCGATGTACATATTCGCGCCGAGTTGCTTGGCGAGGGCCGCATTCTCGCGTCCACGACCAATAGCCGCGACCTTGTAGCCGAACTTGTTAGCAAATTGAACCCCGAGGTGCCCCAGCCCACCAATCCCCTGTACAACGACCAGATCGCCTGGGCAGGCGCCGCTATGGCGCAAAGCGTTGTAAGTGGTGATTCCTGCGCAAAGCAGTGGCGCCGCTTCGGCGTCAGTGAGGGTTTCTGGCAAGGCTACCAGCGCCTCGACGGGAGCAATCATGTACTCCTGGTATCCGCCGTCGTAACCGATGCCGCAAACTTTTAGGTTGCGGCAATTGCGAAAGTCACCGCGGCGGCACTCTGGGCACGTGTTGTCCTGGCCACCATGCCAGCCGACCCCGACACGCCGTCCGATTTTCCACGTATTAACGCTGGCGCCCACTTCATCGATCACGCCAGCCACCTCGTGTCCGGGAACGCGTGGATACTGAATTCCCGGCCAAAGGCCTTCTTTGGTGAGCACATCGCTGTGACACACTCCGCAAGCCTGAATCTTGATTCGCACCTGTCCTGCTCCCGGCGCAGGAATCTCCCGCTCAACCACCTCGAAATCTCCACCAGGTCTTGAGACCTGAACACTCATCATCCGTGCTGCTTCCGGTTTGGCTGCGACTCTAAGCGTTGCCATAAACCCTCCTACGAAAATTCGTATACATTCTTGACGAGCGCCAATGGGAATAGGACGCACTATTTCTCGATGATCGTTTCTCGACGATCGTTCGCTGCTTTTTGCGGGTGAAGAAATCTTCACACCGAACATGACCGGCGAATGCAAAATGCTTCGCCCCTGATTGGAAATTTCAGGAATGACGGAGATAGCTCCGGGCGCAGCCGAACCCCCTCGCCACAAGAAAAATTTTAAGTGACTACTTTTAACTGTTTTTCCCGCCTTATTAAATGGTGGAGTTTTCCGAGCGGTCAGCGGACGCTCCGTGACTCAAGCGATGGCGGGGGTACCTCGCTTCCCAAATTCCAAAGGTGAGTTCCACAATCATGTGAGGAGCACTACGGCAGGTGATCGAACTGGCAATTTCGAAACAGGAGCATACAAATGAAAAAAAACGCGATGTTCTCAGGTATGGGAAGCGAATGCGGGGGAATGGGAGTTCTATCGTCTTCTTTCGGCTCTGTCGGGCCGAGCGCCGGGGCAACGGCCTGTGCCATTGCTTTCGTGCTGCTTGCACTGGCCATTTCGTCGACTGCACAGACCTTCAAGACCTTGCTCAGTTTCAACGGCACAGATGGTGCGGATCCTCTATATGCGCCTCTTGTTCAAGGGTTAAACGGGAGTCTTTACGGGACCACGCCCAACGCGGCTGGCGAGGACGGCAACCTCTTCGAAATCGCGACCGCGGGCGCGTTCGCCTCGCTCTACACATTTTGCTCGGAAGCGGACTGCATTGATGGCCGGCAACCTTACGGTGGACTGGCGCTGGGTGCGAGCGGGAATTTCTATGGCACGACTGTTATAGGCGGAGCGCACGACGCGGGCGAGGTCTTCGAAATCACGACCGCAGGCAAGTTGACTGTACTCTACAGCTTTTGTGCGTTAGGCGGCTGCGCTGACGGCGAATACCCCTATGCAGGACTGGTGCGAGCCAGTAACGGCAACTTTTACGGTGCGACGGGCGAAGGCGGTCCCAATAGCCAAGGCACCATTTTCCAAATCACTCCAGCGGGCAAGCTGACCACGCTCTACAGTTTTTGTGCCCAAACGAACTGCGCTGATGGCACATATCCTACAGGGGCGCTCGTACAAGGCACTAACGGGAACTTCTACGGTACAACCGCATACGGAGGGGCTAATGGTGAAGGCTCTGTTTTTGAAATCACGGCACCTGGCACGCTGACCACGCTGTACAGCTTTTGCTCGGTGTCCCCCAATTTCGCCGATGGCTATGCCCCGCTCGCGGGGTTGGCACAAGCCAGGAACGGCAACTTCTACGGAACGGCCCCCGAGGGCGGAGCTAATGGGTATGGCACGATTTTCGAGATCACCGCTACGGGTAAGTTCGACACGCTCTATAACTTCTGCGCTAAGGCGAATTGTGCTGACGGAGCGCTTCCACGAGGGGGCGTGATGCAAGCCACAAACGGCGACCTGTACGGAACAACGGTCGCCGGTGGGACGGAAAGCGGCTGCGACAGTCTTATTGGCTGTGGCGCGATCTTCAAGATCACTCCAGCGGGTGAGCTGACCACGCTGTATAGCTTCTGCTCTCAAACGGACTGCACTGACGGCGCAAGCCCCAACGGGGCCTGGTGCAGGCCACCAACGGGACGTTTTTCGGTACAACTACAACAGCGGGGAGCGTCGATTGCGAATGCGGCACTATTTTCAGCTTTTCGGCAGGGCTCGGCCCATTCGTGGAAACCTTGCCCACCTCCGGCAAAGTCGGAGCGACTGTGAGGATTTTAGGAAACAAGTTGACCGGTGCAACCGAGGTCACCTTTGACGGCACGGCAGCAACGTTCACGGTTGTCTCAGCCTCGCAGATCGAGGCCACAGTCCCAACGGGTGCGACTACGGGAACAGTCGAAGTGACTACATCCAGCGGAAGCACGCTTGCCAGCAACGTGAGCTTCCGGGTGGTGCCGTAGTTTGAGAGCTTTACTCGACGAAAGGTCGCGCGGGAACTGCCGCGCCGTCACAAGACTCAGCACGGAGTTAACCGCCTAGGCACGGTCTTCAAAATGACCAAGGGGCGCGGTACCCCGCGCTTTACAGTCCGCGATCTCAGAGGCTGATCCGCACACCGAGCGAACCGGTCATTCACGCCCGAGCAGGGTAAGTGCACCGAGAAGGTTGCGGCTTGGTTCAGACTCGGCCCGGCAATGTTGTCCATTAGCCGCTGCACGAAAGGAAATCATCCCAAGCAGTCGGCGAACCTCTTGGAGAACCAGAGCGCGAGGGGGTTAACTTTACTAGCCAATAGCCGGCCAGCGCCTTCATGCCACAATGGCCGTATGACGAACCCTTCAAGTTCGCCCATCCCTGGCTTTCTTTACGGCACGGCCTGGAAGGAAGAGCGCACTGCCTCACTCGTGGAACTGGCGCTCCGGGCTGGATTTCGCGGCATCGACACGGCCAACCAGCGGCGGCATTACTTCGAGGCCGGAGTGGGGCAAGCGCTCGGCGCTGCGTATCGCGCGGGAGTGGTCACTCGCGCCGAGCTCTTTCTCCAGACAAAATTCACATACCGTCCCGGACAGGACCATCGCCTGCCTTACGATCCCTTAGCGCCGTTTGCGGTACAGGTCGCGCAATCCATGGCCAGTTCTCTTGAACATCTCGGGACTGATTATGTAGATAACTATGTGCTGCACGGTCCCGCCTCGAATTATGGATGGACCGATGCCGATGCCGAAGTTTGGGAAGCGATGAAAAGGGGACGCGATGCCGGCCACACCCGCCTGCTCGGAGTGAGCAACGTCTCGTTGCAACATCTGAAGCAAATGGTCGCTAACCACAACGAACTTCCCGCTTTCGTGCAGAACCGCTGCTATGCGCGCACCGGCTGGGACCGCGATGTGCGGTCGTTCTGCCGTGAACACAACATCATCTATCAGGGATTTTCGCTTCTTACCGCCAACGTGGAAGTTCTCTACCATCCGTTCATCGGCAAGCTCGCATCGCGTGCAAACGCAACTCCCGCGCAAATCGTCTTCGCTTTTGCTCGCGCCATCGAGATGCCGCCGCTGACTGGAACTTCGAACCCGGAGCACATGAAACAGGATTTGGAAAGTTTTTCTATTGAGCTTTCAGCGGACGAGGTAAGGGAAATTGAGGGACTTGCAGGCTGAGACTGAATTTTAGAACCGCGAAAGGGTTCTTAGCCTCAGTTCGATGCGGATTCCAGCATCTCCAGCGCCAGATCGGTGGTGATAAATGTTGCTCCAAGCGCTTTCAGTTCTGCCTCAGCGCGCTCGCCATCTTCGGCCTTGAGCGTCTCAATTGCATCCCGCACAATAAACACACGCCGACTGCGTTGCAGCAAACCTTTCGCCGCGAGGCGAACGCAGTATTCTGTGACTACACCGAACACCACGAACTCGGCATCACGCGGCAAACGCTTCAGCAACTCGTCTGCGTGGCGGCTTTCAAAAATATCCAGCGTTTGTTTTTCCAGCAGAAGCTGCTGGTATTCCGAAAGATCGCGCGGCAGCTTGGACTCCGGCTCATTGGGCACGACCGCGACTTTTTCCGCCAGCCCCTCCGCCACATACTCCGCTCCTGGAGTTCCTTTCACGCAATGCGGCGGGAAGAGCTTGAACTCAGGGTCGTCTTTCGTATGAAAGCAACCGTGCGAAACCAGAAACACGCGATCCTGCCGCGCTGCATCGGTGAGCCGGCGAATATTGGGAAGCAATCGTTCGGCTCCCGGTACATAGAGCTTGCCGCCGTGCCGCATAAAATCCGCCTGCGTATCGACTTCCCAGAAAATGTATTTATCCGAAGGAAATGGCATCACGGAGTCATTATGGCGCAAGCTTGCCTATGAGCATCGTAACGCCATAGGCAGAACTCGCGCCATGGGGCGCAAATTCCCACGGATCGAGCCCGATTTACTGGCTACGGCCCGAATACGTAAGCCGATCCCGGCGCATTGCCAGCTGGAGCGCCCACTACAACGGTCGTCCCGCTGATCGCCGCAGAAGCACCGAACGTGTCATTGGCGCCGCCGTCAGATGCGGTTAGCTCCATGCCTCCGGTGCTTTTCCATCCGCTCGCGGGTTCGACGAAGAAATATGCCGCTCCCTGTTCCAAATTTCCGTTGACCGTTGTCCCCGGCGCGCCGATCGTGATCACGCGTCCGCTAATGCCCGCTGATTGTCCAAAGCTGGCGCCCGAAGCCTCACCTGCGGCATGGAGCTCTGCCGTCTGCGTCATGTTCGTCCAACCATCGGCAGGTTCAACGAATACATATGCCGCACCTTTGCTCGCAACATTCGGTGCTCCAATCACAACCGTGTTGTCGCTGATCGCCGTAGCGAATCCAAAATCATTGCTGCTCTTGCCATCCGAAGCATTCAGTTCAGCGGTCTGCGTCATGTTCGTCCAGCCGCCGCTGGGCTCGGCGAATACGTATGCCGCGCCTTGAAAATTGTTGTGTCCGTATGCCCCGGCAACCACTGTACTTCCACTCACCGCGATTGAGGCTCCCATGTAATTCAGCAACTGGCTGTCGGAAGCTGTGAGCTCCCCAGTTTGATTCAGCTCGCCGCCCCATCCGCCTTCAGGACGCTCGAACACGTATGCTTTCCCAGCGAAACTGTTTCCTGAACTGTCTTCGGCAAACAATGCGCCGACCGCAATCGTGTTCCCGCTGATGCCTACACTATTTCCGAAAGCATCGCCTGGTTTGCCGTCCGAAGCCGTCAGCTTGGCGTTTTCCGTCGCATCGGTCCATCCGCTGAGCGGTTCAACGAACACATAAGCTGCGCCTGGACTCGCGCTCGGCGGAGCTGACCCCCTGCCGTCAAAATTCGATGCGTTCGCCGCTCCCACCACAATTGTCCTCCCGCTGATCGCAACCGACGTTCCGAAGCCCACCGCATTGTCGGACGACAACAGCTGCGCCACCTGCGTCATGTTCTGCCATCCATCGGCCGGCTTCACGTAGACATATACCGTCCCGTAAGACTCAATATTAGGATCGAAATCTCCCACGACAACAATATTACCGCTCACGGCAATCGAGATTCCAAACCAATCCGCGCTAGCGCGGGTCGACGGCGTCAGTTCCGCCAGTTGCACTAGCTTTGCTCCTGGCTCCTGAGCTTGAAGTTCGAATGGAGCTAGTGCAGCCGCCAACGCACACATCATCGCGCACGCCACTTTTATTTTCGACATTAGGAAATCCCCCTAGGTTTTCAAAAGGCTGGTTTTCAAAGACTGCTGCCAAACGACTCAAAAGCCTTGCCTGTAGCCTGAAGCGGGCAGGATTATACCTCGATTCCTCGTGTGGGCGGAACATAATCGCGCAAGTTTCGGAAGGATGCAAAAAGTTCCGCAATCATGGCTTGCGAAATCTTGGAGAAATCTGGGCTGGGCGGTGGAACGGGAAATTTGGCTTGGTGGAACAGCATTCAAGGGATCAGCGCTGACCGGATCTCAGCTCTACGAAGCTGCGTCTTGCGGGGCCTGCATAAACGACTGCAGATTTTTTTCCAGCTCATTCTTGCTGGCTTCCGGCAGCTCGACGAAGCGAAACGGTTGCAACCATCCCTGAGTAGCCCACATAGGAAACAGCATTTCTGCCTTCTCGCGGATAGTGGCCTCGCCCACGCGAAAAATCAGCTCTACCTTCAGCTTTTCATCGAGGGGTTTCTCTACATTCATCAATCCGCCGGTGACAGAAAGCTGGTGCAGTTTGCCCCGCAACTGCCTCTGGTTGGGCAGCCGGATCAGCGTTAGCACCGATCCGCGCAGCTTCACGCGAAATGGACGATCCTGCTCTTGCGCGGGCTGCACCGCAGATGCACTCACGGCTTCGGCCTCTGGAATTTCTGACATGACTGCGTAGAGTATGGCACCTGGACTACGCGACCGCGAAGTTACGAAAGAACAAAGAAGGAATAAAAAAGGAAGTACGGCGATCGAAAGTCTATCTGCGTTTCGGATGCGCCGCCGTATGCCCGGAAAAAACGTTGTAAGGCCAAACTCCCTTGCTGCCTTCTCCCGCTGCCGTAGCAACTCCCGCCGCGGCCGCGGGGGCCGAAGCCGCAGCCGCGCACTCCCAGTCCTCCGGTGGCTGGGTAACTCCCCAGACGTTTCCGGGATTGTAAAGCGATGTGCCGATCAGAAAACGCTTTTCATCTTTTCCCAGCGGCACGCAACTCGCAATCCGCGCCGAAGCGCTCGCGCCACCCGGCAGCCCGTTCAATATCACCGGAGTTCCGATCGGCAGCGCCTGCGGAGCCTCCAACCCTGCCCCCTGCGGACTCACCACTAGCGCAGTGCACTCCGCCACAAACGGGTGCAGGCGGTCGAGGCTGGTCACGGTTAGCGGAATCTCCACACGCAACCGCGTGCAGCGCCGCATCGACTTGGGTGTGACCACTTCCATCTGCCTTCGATCCAGCAATGTATCTGCTGTTCTTTCGCTGCCGTTAGTTTGACAGAACTGGCAGCGTAATGAATCTCGAGAAAGCGTTCATGAAGATTACGGAAGTAACCGGCATTCGCTCGCAGGTCATACTATTGAACTATCCTTCAACCTCCAACCGCGGCCTCTTGCCCTGATAACATGGCTCGATCTTCAATCTTCACATCTGACGCGCAGCGGACAAGTGAATCAGGAATTCTCAAATCTCGAACTTTCCGCCGCGATGAAGTCCGGAATTTCGCCGGATTCTTTCGAGTGGAAGCTTTTGCTCGCAACCAGCGCCGCCAATCTCTCAGATAGAGGCCGTACTCGCCTCCAATCTTTAATCAACGCGCAGCGTGATCGAACCTTCGATGCCGAATGCCTGCTTCGCTGTGCCGACTTCCACAGAACATCTTCGATGCTCTACCAAAATCTCGGGGCTGTTGCCAGTGTATTTCCTGCGGCTGTGCTCGAATCGCTCCATCAGCGCTATATAACGAATGTGCAAAAAGCGCTGTTCCTTGCGTGCGAGTTGGGTCGCATTCTCGATTGCGCGAACGCTCTCGGCGTCGAACTCATCGCGTATAAAGGGATTGTTCTATCCGAAGCCTACTACGGAGATATGGCGATGCGGCAGGCGGGTGATATCGACCTGTTCGTCCGCAAGTGCGACGTCATTCGGATTAAAAGCGCCCTTCGCGAGTTAGGATATGTGCCGACCCTGCATATTCCTGGGGATAGCGAAGCCGATTACCTCGCCAGCGGATACGAATATTCCTTCGACGGTGCCGCCGGTAAACATCTCCTCGAATTGCAGTGGGCGCTGCAGCCCCGTTTTCATGCCGTCGACTACGATATGGATGGGCTTTTTGCGCGTGCAGTGGAAGTCAGGGCCGCCGGACGCAAAATTAAAATCCCATCACCTGAAGACCTGCTGCTCGTGCTCTGCGTGCACGCCGCAAAACACGTCTGGGGACGCCTCACCTGGCTCTGCGACATCGCGCAAATTCTGCGGCGCGGCAATTTAAATTTCTATTTGGTTCTCTCTCGCGCGCACGAACTCGGAATCATGCGCATCTTGCACGTGACCTTGCTGCTGGCAAATCGTTTCATCGAGATGCCGATTCCCGTCGAGATCGAATCGGCAATCAGCGCCGACCGTGCGGCTGACGCGTTCGCCGATGAAGTCACGCCCTCCATCGTTGCGGGAATCTCGTGGGAAGAACACAAGATGTCCTACTTCCGCCTGATGATGCGCCTGCGCGAGCGCCGCAGCGATCAAATACGTTTTGTCACACGCCTGACATTTACTCCGGGGCCGGGCGAGTGGCAAGCAATGAAGTTGCCTCGCCTTTTGTCACCGTTATACAAGGCCGTGCGCATGGTGCGGCTCGCCGCCAGATTCGCGAACAGATAAGTCACAGGAAAACACAACTTGTTGTAGCCGCCCGTGACTCGCCCGCTGAGTCGTAGCCGAAGTGCTGGGATTTTGGGTGGCGCAGCGCCTTCAGCGCTGCGATAAAAACTGCAAATTCGAGGGGCTTTAGCCCCGGAGGTACAAGTTTACCGGCTGGCCAGGCCTCCCGCGATCTCTCCGCCGTCCATCGTATAAACCTGACCCGTCGCAAACGCAGCATCATCCGACGCCAAAAACGCAAACAACGCCGCAATCTCCTCCGGCTTGGCATGCCGCCGTAACGGAATCTTCTGATTCATCTCGTCGAGCATCGCATCGCTATACTCCGCACGCTGCATGGGCGTAAGCACATATCCCGGCGCGACCGCGCATACCCGAATCTTCGGAGCCAGCTCCAGCGCCATCGACCGCGTCAACTCGATCACTCCCGCCTTGGTCGCGTTGTAATCGGCGTAATACGGATAGCCCATAATTCCATTTGTCGAGGCCGTCTGCAGAATCACTCCGCTGCCTTGCTGCCACATAAGCCGCGCCGCCGTTTGCGCTACATAAAAAACTCCGGTCAGATTGACGGCAATTACCCGTTCCCATTCTTCCGGCGTTATGTCGAGAAATTTATGCCGCACGCTGATGCCCGCATTGTTGATGAGCACGTCCACGCCATCCATCACCCGCATAGCATCCGCGAACGCGGCCTCAACCTGCATCAGGTCAGTCACGTCGGCGATAATCGCCTCGGCAATCCCCGGCAATTCGTGGCGAATCCCCTTGCACGCCGCCTCGTCGCGATCGAGAATACAAACCCGCGACCCCTCTTGCAAGAATCGCGCAGCTGTCGCCGCGCCAATCCCGCTGGCGCCCCCCGTAATCAATACCCGTTTATC
Organism: uncultured Acidobacteriaceae bacterium; assembly: GCA_963784095.1. Classification (GTDB taxonomy): domain Bacteria; phylum Acidobacteriota; class Terriglobia; order Terriglobales; family Acidobacteriaceae; genus Sulfotelmatobacter. The sequence continues at coordinate 565,221 of CAWAQC010000005.1, read as the reverse complement.
TTTCAGCCCTCGCATACCCGCCTCGCGAGCTTCGTCTTCGCTACTTTTGTTCAAAATCTTGCTGGCAATTGTTCCCGTATGTGAACGAATGCAGATCGAAGCCAGCCGCCTGCGGTTCCAGCCCAAGCAGGTGAGACCCGAAAGCCGTATTCTTCACCAGATAATACATTCGAGGGACGCTCACCTCGACATACGAGCCCTGCGAATCGAATTGCACGTCAACTCCCGCTTCGTTCTGCGCCAGCGGCTTGCCATCCTGTAGCAGGTAAACCCGCACCGGCTTCTTCGGGTTCTCCACGCTGAGAACCGCATAAACGGAGCGCGCGTGATATTGAAGCTGCGCCGTGCCGTGCTTCTCGTCAGCGGTCACGCCATCCTGCTGCGTGATCCATTTGCCAGAGAACATGACTTTGCCGTCCGCGGGAGTTCCCTCCGCGTGGAAATTCGTGGTCTCTCCATTGTTACTGTAGGCTCTCGGATTAGCGATGGCGCCGCGTCCGAACCAATCGCCCACATAGGTTTCATCCGTCGAGATTCCGCAAGCTGGCACGAAAGTATTTTCCGGAGGATCGAGAGGAAGTTGATTCACCTCAGGATGCGCCGCTGCCAGCAATGCGCGAATCTTTTCCTCAATCGGCCGGTCTTTGCCTTCGCCCTCGACATGAAAGACGATCTCCCCGTTCTGGTCGATCAGAAAGCGATTGGGCCAGACATTCGAATGGTAATCTCGCCAGATTGATCCTTGAAGATCGGCGACCACCGGCCACGGCAATTGAAACCGCTTGGCTGCTTCGCGCACATTGGCGGCATTGAATCCGATGGCGAATTCGCCGTAATGCACGCCCACAATGTCAAAGCCGTACGGATGGTATTTGGCGTACCAGCGTTTCAGCACGCTGAAATCGCGAATGCAATTGATGCAGGTGTATTCCCAGAAATCGATCAGCAGCACGTGTCCCCGGTAGCCCTTGATCGAGTGCGGAACTTTCCCGCCCGCCCCGCCCGTGTCAATCCATGTCGCATCAGGACTGAAATTCGGCGCCTTCTCGGGTTTTTGTTTGTTGGCATACGCCGGCGTCGCCAGCAAAATAGAAATACCCAGAATGCAGAGAATCTTTCGCATAAGTCATAATCTTAGACTAGGGAAAGCCTCGTGCGGAGGCGGGCGACTCGTTTACGTTTTAGGCCACTATCGGACTGCCCAGTTGACCCTTTTTCTGCCGTGCCCCTAGAATTGTTGGTTCTGCGCCGAAGCACTTCTCATCATGCCCTTACGCCTTTACAACACTATGTCCTCGCGGGTCGAGGAGTTTCGCCCGCTGCGCGACAACGAAGTGCGCATGTACGCTTGCGGGCCAACCGTCTACGACTACGGCCACATTGGCAACTTTCGCAGCTTTGTAGCCGTCGACATGCTGCAGCGCTTCCTCCGCCAATCGGGATACAAAGTGCGCTACGCGATGAACATCACCGACGTGGACGACAAGATCATCCGCAACGCCGCGCGCGCCGGAGAAAGCGTCCAGCAATATACGGCGAAGTATGTGAAAGCTTTTCTGGAAGACTCAGCCATGATTGGCATCGAGCAACCCACGCTGGTGCGCGCCACCGAACACATTCCAGAAATGGCGGAGTTCGTCACCAAATTGGCTGAGAAAAAAATCGCCTACCGCACCGACGACGGCTCATATTACTTCCGCATCGCCAGCTTCCCACGCTACGGCAGGCTTTCAAAAAAAGATTTCAGCGGAATGCTCGACGGCGCCCGCGTCGATGTTGACGAATACGATAAAGACAGCCGCCGCGATTTTGCCCTGTGGAAGGCCCCGAAACCGGGCGAAGCCTCCTGGGAAACTCCCATTGGCCCAGGGCGTCCCGGCTGGCATCTCGAATGTTCCGTGATGTCGATGGAGGAACTGGGCGAGAGCTTCGATATCCACGCCGGCGGAGAAGACCTGATTTTCCCCCACCACGAAAACGAGATCGCGCAATCGGAGTCACTGACCGGAAAAACTTTCGCGCAGTTCTGGTTTCACGTCCGTTTTCTTCTCGTGGAAGGCGAGAAAATGTCAAAGAGCCTTGGAAATTTCTATACCCTGCGCGATCTGGTTTTGAAAGGCCATAAGCCATCATCGATCCGTTATTTACTCACCTCGGTCCCGTACCGCAATCAGCTCAATTTTACTTTCGATGGATTGAAGCAGGCTGCGGTTTCAGTCGAGCGGCTGCGCAATTTTCGCCAGCGCTTAACTACCGGAAATTTTCCAGCGGGTTCCAATCCTGAGATGCAAGCGCTCGCCGAGCAGACGGTCCGTCACATCCAAGCGGCCTTGGACGACGATCTGAACACCGCCCAGGCACAGGCGGCGATTTTTGAGATGGTTCGACGAGCCAACTCGGCCTTAGACGCGGGCGCAATCAAAACCGGCGACACCGGACCGCTCCTGTCGGCGCTGGAGAAGTTTGATGAGATTTTCGCGGTTATAAAAGACGATGATGCGGCCAAAGCGAAAGCTATCTTCGATTGGGCGGCGTCAGAAGGCCGGGAGCAAGAGATCAGTCCCGAGCTGCGAGAAATCGTCAACTCCGCCGCTGTAAGTGACAACGGGATCGAAAGCAAAATCGGCGAAATGGAGGCCGCGCGGAAAGCCCGCAATTTCGCAGTTTCCGACGCGTTGCGCGCCGAGCTGGTCGGTGCCGGAGTCATCATCGAAAACACCAAAGGTGGCGTTCGTTGGCGAAGAAAGTAATCTCGGTTGGATCTTCTCCGAGAACGTCACCAAAAAAGTGGGCACAGCCCGTGCTGTGCCCCATAGTTGGTTGGAGAGGGAGAATTCCCCTCGGGGGAGCAGGATAGAATTATCAGCTCCTCATTGAGCTCAACCTGCGCCAGTTTCGCAGTGAATTGTCACTAAAATGTAAGAAACCTTCCTACTTCTTTTCTGTTGACAGGCCACCCCCCTTAGATCACTATGCGTCCCTGGTTTTTGTGGGCTCCGTTGTTCCAAATCGTGTGAGGAGGCAATCGTGAAAACTCAATCAGCCGTTTTGATCCTTTCATGCTGTCTTGCGTCGGCCGCATGGCCGCAGACCGAAGCCAAGCACACACTCACCAAGTTCAACGCCCCGGGCGCGGGCACAGCCTCGGGCCAGGGCACCGAGGGCGCGGGCATTGTCGAGAATGGCGCCATCTCAGGATGGTACATCGACTCGAATAATCTGGCTCACGGGTTTCTGCGCAGTCCGTCCGGCAAATTCGCTACCTTCGACCCCATCGGCAGCCAGGACCCGTACCCGGAAGGTATGAACTCGACACTATCGATCGCGGGATATTATCTCGATTCGGGCACGGCGCATGGCTTTCTCCGCGCCCCAAGCGGCGCGGTCACTACATTCGACGCGCCGGCAGCAGGCACCAGTTCCGGCCAGGGCACGTTCGCGGGTAACATCAACGCGAAGGGGGAGATTGCCGGCTACTATATCGATTCGAGCGGCGTGTATTACGCCTTTTTGCGTTCCCCAAAGGGCGAGTTCACCTGGTTCGATGCTCCAGGGGCAGGTACAGCGGCCGGTCAAGGCACTTTCCCAGCCGGTTTCGACGGTCTAACCGAGGATGGTGCTGTCGCTGGAAACTTCGTTGACCCCACCGGGACCTATCACGGTTTCCTGCGTGCTCCCAACGGCATCCTCACCGGCTTCGACCCGGTGGGCAGCGTAAATACCCTCGTTTCTGGCATTAACTCGGCGGAGACGATCGTCGGAGCCTATTTCGAATCGACCGGCGGGGTTCAAGGTTTTTTGCGCTCGGCCGACGGTGCGATCACCAGCTTTGACGTCCCCGATGCAATCATTACGGATGCCGTAAATATCAACGTGGAGGGCGAGATTACCGGAAGCTACTATGATTCCACCGGAGCTGCGCAAGGCTACGTACTCAGCGGCAGCGGCAATTACACTCGCTTCGATGTCCCCGACGCGACCGGGGGGACGTTCCCTGTCAGCAACAACTCTCTCGGAGTAGTCGCGGGAGAATGGGTAGATTCAAACGGCGCTTATCACGGTTTCGTGTGGCAGTGAGCATACAAGTGTGATCAGCACAAAGCCGCCCGCAATCCGGGCGGCTTCTTCTAATTGGCGCAGAATGGTCTACCCTTGCGTGCGGTCCTGAAATTCCTCGTGCCAGGCCATTTGGATGGCCTCGAGCTTGCCCTCGTTCGAAGTTTTCGGATCGCCCTTGAAGCCGGGCAGCTCAGTTACGTAGCGATGAAGGTCAGTAAAGCGCACTGTCAGCGGATCAACTTCGGGATGAGCTTCAGAGAGCAGGATGCCCATATCTTCGGCGTCATCCCACGTAAGAGGTTTCGGCATGGCACGCTCCTTGCAAAGCACTCAGCATTCAGCCAACCGATCGTAATTGTCCTGGCGCTATTTCAGCCCGCGAAGGCTGAATGCTGACGGCTGAGTGCTGAAAGCTGGCTTAGTGATGTTCTTCTGAAATGTAATTGCGGTTCCAGGCCGGAATCTCGACCACAATCTTCCCCGGCTTCACGATCTGCACCTGGCAGCCGAGACGCGAGTTTAACTGCAGATCGGCCGCCATGTCCAGACGGTCAGCTTCGTCGTCGTCCATCGGAGAAAGATTCTCGGCGCCCTCCTTGATCCAGACGTGGCAGGTGGTGCAGGCGCAATTGCCGCCGCAAGCATGGTCAAGCGGGATCCCATAATTCAGCGCGACGTCGAGAATCGACTCTTCTTTGCCGTGATCTTCATAGGGCAGCTTGCCGTGCTCGAACCGCGCAGTCTTGCCCTCGGGCAGGAACGTAACCTCTACCGTATTCTCGCCGGGGGCCTCTTCAGTGACTGTGCCTGCGCCCTTGTTGTTTTCCTCTAACATGAATGCTCCTCTTAAATTGAGTCATTGAGTGATCGGGCCATCGGGGTGATTTGTAATTTGGCAATCTCTAAATTCCAGCTGCTGCAATTTGCCTAATCAAATTACCGGTTACAAATCACGCAATCGCCCGTTCGTTCAATCTCCCAATCATTCAAACTCTGCCTTCGCCACGGGATGTGGCGCCGTCGGTCCTTCGCCCATATCAGCCTCATCCATGGTCTTGCCTTTCAAAACCGTTGAGACGGCGCTGTCCATCATCAATTCAGCCAGGCGCATCGTGCCTTGATTCAGGGCGTCGATCGCCTTGCGAATCGCCTGATAATCTTCTTCCGCTTTCACCGCGACCAATGCTTTTTCCAGCTTCGCGATCTTTTTCTTCTCGTCGGTCGTTAGCACGCCCCACGCCGGACTCTTTTTGCCTTTGTCGAGCGCATCGAGGATGGTCCCTGCTTCGTTGCGTGCCTCAATCACCTGCCGCTGGCGGAAATCTTCTTCGGCGCTGTCGAAAGAATCCAGAATCATGTTCTCGACCTGCTCGTCGGTAAGTCCGTAGCTGGGCTGAACCTGAATCTCGGCTTCTTTGCCGCTACGCTGTTCGCGCGCCGAGACATGCAAAATCCCGTTGGCATCGATCAGGAACTTAACCTCGATGCGCGCGATTCCCGCGGCCATCGCCGGAATGCCTTTCAGATCGAAGCGCGCCAGCGAGCGGCAATCCTTAGCCAACTCGCGCTCACCCTGCAGCACGTGAATCGCGACATTCGCCTGACCATCGACTTGCGTGGTGTAAAACTGCGTAGCCGACGCGGGAATTGTCGAGTTGCGCAAAATAATTTTGTCGGTGACCCCGCCCGCGACCTCGATCCCTAGCGAGAGTGGCGTCACATCGAGCAGCAGCAGGTTCTCGGTCGCTTCCGAACCGCCACCCAAAATGTGGGCTTGCACCGCCGCACCCAAAGCGACGACTTCATCGGGATTCAAATCAATGTGCGGCTCACGATGAAAAAGTTCTTTCACGAGGGCCCGAACCTTTGGGATTCGTGTAGACCCACCGACCAGCACAACCTCGTCAATCTGTTCAGGTTTGAGGTCGGCGTCTTTCAATGCTTGCTTGCACGGGCCGACTGTGCGGTCAATGATCGGCTGAATCAGTTGTTCGAACTGTTCGCGCGTGATCTCGCGCAGGTAATGCTGGCCACCTGGCAGTTCGACACTGAGCTTGCTCGACGCCTGTGACGACAGCGCAATCTTGGCTTCGATGACCGCCTTACGAATGGCTTGCACCGCCTCCGCGTTCTTCCGCAGATTCAGATTCAGATCGCCCTCAATATCGTCGAGCGCAACCGTGATCAGCAGGTTGTCGATATCGTCACCGCCAAGATGCGTATCGCCGTTCGTGGCAATCACTTCAAAAATGCCATCGTGCAGTTTGAGAATGGAAATGTCGAAGGTTCCGCCGCCGAGATCGTAGACGGCGACAATTCCGTTCTGCTTTTTATCCAGTCCGTAAGCCAGAGACGCGGCCGTCGGCTCATTCACCAGGCGCAGGACCTCAAGTCCGGCAATGCGGCCTGCATCTTTGGTCGCCTGCCGCTGCGCGTCATTGAAGTATGCCGGGACGGTGATCACCGCCTTGGTAACGGGAGCGCCGAAGAAGCGCTCGGCATTGCGTTTGAGCTGCCGCAGAATAAGTGCGGAGATTTCCGGCGGAGTAAAGGTCTTTTCGCCGAGCTTCTTTTCGCCAAGTTTGATGCGCAGCACTTCCCCCGGCTGCAAATCCTCGGCCAGCCGGAAAGGAAAAAACTTCAATTCTTCCTGCACATCTTCAACCCCGCGGCCCATCAGCCGCTTGATCGAGTAAACCGCCCGCCCCGGACTTGCGATCAACGAATTGCGCGCGCCGTTCCCGATCACCGGCTGATTATTCTGATCGAGCGCAACCACCGAAGGAACAAGATTTAAACCATCGTCGCCGGGAATTACGGCAGGGCTTTCCCCCTGCATGAAGGCCACGAGAGAGTTCGTGGTGCCCAGGTCAATTCCGACGATGCGATCAGTTGCCATTATGTGATTTCGCGATCGGGTCAGTGAGCGATTGCAGGGCCGTCGCCTTTCAATCACTCAATCGCCCGATGACTCAATCTCTCAATTCTCTAAGACTTCGCTTACATCCCGCACCAGATTGCGGATGTAATTGCGGCGGTTCAGGACATCCACCATCTTGTCGCGTTCCTGCCTGCGTTCTTCTTCTGAAACCGGCTGGCCGTTGTGTTCGCGCTGGATCATTCCATCCCACATCTTCCAGCGCTCCTTCAACTCGTGCAGAAGCGATTCCTGTTTTTCTTCCAGCTCGATTTTGTGGCGGCCCACTTCCTCAATCAGCGCAGGATCGTCCTCGCCCGCTTTTTTGGTCCCGCGCAATTCTTCGAGCTTCATATTCAGCTCAAAAACTTCTTCCAGCAGATCGGGGGGAACGATTTGCTTTTTGGCCTGCCCCGTCGCGCGCGCCTGCTCCGTGGCGTTCTTCGATTGCTCTTCCAGTTCCACCCCTTCCAGCCGGAGAAGATATTGCGTGCGCTTGATCGGGTCCTTCAACGTGCGATGCGCGTCGTTAAGCATGGAACTCTGCTGCAGGCTCCATTGCTGCTCCTGCCCCCCCGCTCGCGCGTTCAGGTCCGGATGCAGCTTGCGACTGAGCTCGTAAAAATCTTTATCCAGCGCTGCGGTGTCGATGTTCAGTTTGCGCGGAAGATTGAAAAATGAGAAGTAATCGACCGGCGCCGGAGGCTGAACTTTGCCGCACGCCTCACAGAAATGCACTGCCCGCATCGTGCCGCACGACCAGCACTGCTGAGTTCCCTCAGGAAGCGGCTTTTCCGAAATTGTGGCGACAGGATTCATTGTCTTTTTCTCCGCTCGCTCTTCATCCCGACTTTCGCGATGATTCCTTGCCTTCTGCGGCGCTGCACGGCCGCCGAACATTCCTTTGACGAGCCTGGTTGACGAGGCGGTCCGTGTGGCCGGCTTTCGGCGGGCGAGGCGCCCGCGCCACACCATCAAGCCGAGAACGAAGTCCCGCAGCCGCAAGACTTCGTGGCCTGGGGATTCACGAAGACGAATCCCTGCTGCATCAGCGTTTCCTGATAGTCGAGCGTCATGCCGTGCAGGTAGATAAACGACTTCGGATCGATGAACACGCGCACGTCGCCATATTGGAAGATGCGATCGCGTTCGCGCGGCTGCGTGTCGAAACGAATGTTGTAACTAAGCCCAGAACAACCTCCGCCCTGTACGCCCAGCCGCAACCCGCCCTGCTCAGGCGAAATGCCTTCCTTCACCATGGCAGAACGAATCTTCGACACCGCCTTGTCGGTTACAGCGACGCCCTTCGCCAGCGCAGCGGGTTGTTCAATTGCCGTCGTCATGAAAATCCACGAGCCACGAGCTTCGATCTAAACTTCGAGCCATGAGCGTCAGCCAAAAGCAGAGCTCGCGGCCCGCAGCTTCAGCTACTTCGCCTCTACAGCCACAGGCTTCGCGCTATCTTGCCCTTGCTTCTTCTTCCAGTCGCCGATTGCTGCGCGAATGGCGTCCTCAGCCAGCACCGAACAATGGATCTTCACCGGAGGAAGCGACAGCTCCTTCACGATATCCATGTTCTTGATCGAGAGCGCTTCATCCACGGTTCTACCCTTGACCCACTCGGTAGCGAGCGAAGAGGAAGCGATGGCAGAGCCGCAGCCAAACGTCTTGAACTTTGCTTCTTCAATCACGTTAGTGTCGCGATTGACCCTGATCTGCAGCTTCATAACGTCGCCGCACTCCGGTGCGCCCACCAGCCCGGTGCCAACGTCGGCGCTGCTCTTGTCCATGGAACCAACGTTGCGCGGATTGTTGTAATGATCGATTACCTTGTCGCTGTATGACATTCGTTTCTCCTGATTCTCTATTTACCTCAGGGGCTAAAGCCCGTCTTGCTGAGAACTCTTGCGGCACGACTGAAGCCGTGCCCTGATACAAGCCTTCCCAAATTACTCTCCTGCCCACTTCACGTCTTTCAAATTGATGCCTTCCTTCGCCATTTCGTAGAGCGGAGAAAGTTCGCGCAGGCGCTCCACCGTTTCAACCACGCGGTCCGCCACATAATCCACTTCGGATTGCGTGTTGAACCGGCCGATGCCAAAGCGAATCGAGCTGTGCGCCAAGTCGTCGCCGGTCCCTAGGGCCTTCAATACATAAGATGGCTCCAGCGTCGCAGAGGTGCATGCAGAACCGCTGGAAACTGCAATATCGTTAATCCCCATCAGCAACGATTCGCCCTCGACATAAGCGAAGCTAATGTTGAGGTTCCCCGGCAACCGGTGCTCCATGGTGCCGTTGATGTAAACCTCATCCAGTCGGCCCATGATGCGGTCGCGGAGACGATCGCGCAGGCCGCCTAACTTTACGGCTTCTTCAGACATTTCTTCCGAAGCGATGGCGCATGCCTTGCCCAGCCCAACTATGCCGGGAACGTTGAGCGTGCCGGATCGCATCCCTCGCTCGTGTCCTCCGCCATCGATGATCGCGGAAATCTGCACTCTTGGATTCCTGCGCCGAACATACAAAGCGCCCACGCCTTTCGGGCCATACATCTTATGCGCAGAGATCGACATAAGATCGATGTTCTGCTTGTTCACATCGATAGGAACTTTGCCGATCGCCTGCGTAGCGTCCGTGTGGAAGATCACGCCGCGCTCGTGACAAAGCTTGCCAATTTCAGCAATCGGTTGCACTACGCCGATCTCGTTGTTCGCGGCCATGATGGTGACCAGAATCGTTTTTTCGTCCATCGCCCGCTTCAGTTCTTCCAGATCGATCAGCCCATTCTTCTGCACCGGCAGGTAGGTCACGCGATAGCCGTATTTCTCCAGCCGCTTGCAGGTATCGAGCACAGCTTTGTGCTCAGTAACTGCAGTGATAATGTGATTCCCCTTCTCGCGGTACATCTCAGCTGCGCCCTTGATTGCGAGGTTATCGCTCTCAGTGGCGCCCGAGGTGAAAATGATTTCTTTTGTCGTCGCGCCAACCAGCTTGGCCACCCGTTCACGCGCGAGTTCCACACCTTCTTCACCCGCCCATCCGAACGAGTGGTTGCGGCTGGCGGCATTGCCGAACTTTTCCATGAAATACGGCAGCATCTCCTCCAGCACCCGCGGATCCATCGGTGTGGTGGCATGGTTATCCATGTAGATGGGCAGCTTCACTCCCTGGGGAGCGCTGTGCCTGGTTACTGGAAGTTGCTGGGGGACCTTTACATCCGTGCTCATAATTGCTTCTCCTACCTGAGTTGCGTAATTTGGCTGCGAATCTCCGTCTTTCTTTCCGTTAGCTCGTCTTTGAATTTTTCTTCGTCTTCGTTACGCGATCGTCACCAATTCGACCGCTTTCGCCGCCGGCGTTTCAGCCGTCTCTGGCTCTTCCCGCATATGTGAAATCTTGATGCGCTTCAGCACGGCTTCGATGCTCTCATTTACTTTGCGCAGCGGTTCTCGGATGTTGCATCGATCGCTCTGATCGCATTCCCCTCGAACCGTAACGCAGGACGTAATGAACAACGGTCCATCGATCGCCTGAATCACTTCAAAGGCCGAGATCGTATGTGCCGCCCGTGCCAGCCGGTAGCCGCCATTGATGCCGTGTTGCGACTGCAACAATCCAGCTTTCGCCAACCGTTGCAAAATCTTCGCCAGAGCCTCCGGCGGAATGCCGAATGAGTCAGCCACATCTTTCGCGCTGGCGCTCCCGTTTCCCTCCCGCGCGTGATCAGCCAGGTGCTTCATTGCCATCAGCGCGTAATCGGCCTTTTTCGTCAGCTTCAGCATTGTTGAAATCTTCCGCCGTAACACCCGGCCGAATTGCGACCTTTTCCGTCGCCTTTCATTCTACGTCGCGCCGATGCTTTCTTGCAACCCCTTGCAGCCAACTGCGGAAAGCCAGATTTAACGGCAAGTAACGCAGGCTGAACGGCTTACACTTGGGCGATCTATTTAGTCGGAGTTCAAATAACGAGCCACCTTAAGGTAAGGTGCTGGAATTTCGCTATGGATATTGAAAAAGCCGACGATCATTTAAAAGTGGGACTTGACAACTGGAAAAGCAAGGCTACAATACCGTGCAATTCCCGCGAATCTGCCCACATTGCATCGGATAAGGGGCAGCGCTTCCGGTTTATGACCTCAAAGCCGTCCTCTCAGCCTCAAAAACCAACTCAGCCATGCAAGCATCCTCGCGTGCAAATTGTCAGCCGTGATGAAGACGCCGAATTCGTTGAGTGTCTCGAGTGCCGCGAGATTTTCGAATCGAGCGAACTCAAAGACATGAGCATCGAGGAAAGCGTCGACAAAGAGGCTCAGGAATCCTGAACCCGCAAAATCCTAACCTCTAAATGCGAACACTACGGTAACTGTACTTACCGCATTCTCCTTGTTCTCGTGGGAAACGCCCTGTTAGTCTTCGTGCCGAGGGCGTGTGCTCGCGCACAATGAATTGATGTCTACGGTCGCTCTGGTCGTCGACGATTCCATGCTGATCCGCTACACCGTCTGCCGCTTTCTCGAAGAGCGCGGCTTTACGGTGGAGTCTGCCACCAATGGCGTCGAAGCCCTGCAGATTCTCGAGCGCATCCGTCCCGACCTCATCGTCACCGACATGCAGATGCCTAAGATGACCGGCAGCGACTTGATCACGGTGCTAAAGGAAAAAGCGGAGACCGCGAGCATCCCTATTATCATTGTCGCCGGACGCGCCAGCGGCTTCGACGAGGAAGAGAAGCGCGCCGACTTCGCGATCTATAAGGACATTGACCTGCAGGGACAGATGGAAAAAGCGCTCGATGCCGTGATGCGGAAGGCTCACAGCCAAGGCGCGGGAAAATAAAATAAGAAGAGTCGCTTGCTTTTCCTTAACGCAAAGCCAAACTGGCCTCAGCTGAAAAATCCATCCCCGCAAAATCCTTGGCGAGAAACTTAGGATAAGCCGCCGCCGCAATCATCGCCGCATTATCGGTCGAAAGCGGACGCGACGGAAAATAAACCGGAATGCCATCGTGCGCGGCGCGTTCCTCAAAGGTTTTTCTCAACTCATTATTCGCTGCTACTCCACCGGTCACGAAAAGAGTCGCCACATCATAAGCACGCGCAGCCGCTAGGGTTTTCCCCATCAGGTCTTCCACGATCGCCCGCTGAAAAGAAGCCACCAGGTCGATGGTCGCCTTATCGCAATTGGCAAGATAATCTTCCAGCTTCGGTTTCTGAATCCTCGCGAGAGTCTCACGGCGCTTCTCGATCGAACACCGCATCTCGTGAACTTCGATGTACCGCAGCACCGCAGTTTTTATGCCGCTATAAGAAAAATCAAAGCGCGGGCGTTCCTCCTCATTTTGATGCTGATCCTTTTTCTCCCGATCTTTCGCTTGCCCCGCTTTTTGATCGCGGCGATCGCGATGCTTGATCTGTGCCGGCGGAAACTTTACTGCGGTTGCGTCTCCGTGCGGAGCCAGACGGTCGATAATGGGCCCACCCGGATAGCCGAGCGCCAGCAGCTTCGCGACTTTATCAAAAGCCTCGCCAGCCGCATCGTCGCGAGTGTGGCCAATATTTCCGTAAGTCCATCCCTCATTTTTTCGCGCCGCTAAATAAAGATGAGTATGCCCACCCGAAACCACCAGCGCGAGTACGGGAAACTGCACCTCGTGATTTCCCTTCTGCCGCTCTTCCAGCAACACGGCGTGAATGTGCCCTTCGAGATGGTTCACGGCAATCAGCGGCTTGTCGAGCCCGAAAGCCAGAGCTTTCGCATAGCTGATGCCCACCAGCAAAGCCCCAGCCAACCCCGGACCCTGTGTAACGGCAATCGCATCCACCGACTCATAACTCTGCTTCGCCTCAGCCAGCGCCTGCCTGACCACCGGCACAATCGCCCGTAAGTGCTCGCGCGAAGCCAACTCCGGCACCACGCCGCCATATGTCTGATGCAGCGCAATTTGCGACGCCACCACGTTCGAAATCAATTGTTCGCCCGAGCGCACCACCGCCGCGGCAGTTTCGTCACAAGAACTTTCAATGCCGAGAATGTAGGCGTCAGGCATAATCAGAGTGGTTTTCCACTTTCATCTAGCTTAATTCAAAAGCATGGGAACGTTATTATCGGAGTCGCGTGAAATCCAACCAATGCTGAAGGATTTGGCCATTTCGATCATCCAGACGCTTCGCCAGCAAGGCTTCCAGGCCTACCTCGCCGGCGGATGTGTCCGCGATCTGCTGCTTAACCGGGAGCCTGCGGATTACGATGTGGCCACCAGCGCCAACCCGAACGAAGTGATGAAAATCTTTCCTGAAAGCTACGCCGTAGGCGCACAGTTCGGCGTAGTCCTGATTCCCCAGAATTCCTCTGTTGCCTCGGTGTCCGCCGTGGTGAACGAAGTTCCCGAAAGTCAGCAAAGAACCCGAGAGAACGCGACCATCGAGGTAGCCACTTTCCGCAGCGATCACGGCTACACCGATGGCCGCCATCCCGATGCAGTACGCTTCAGCAAAGAGCCACGCGAAGACGTTCTCCGGCGCGATTTCACCATCAATGGTATGATGCTCGATCCCGAGACCAACGAACTGCTCGACTTCGTCGGCGGCCGCAAAGATCTCGAAGCCGGCGTTATTCGCGCCATTGGTGATCCCGAACAGCGTTTCGCGGAAGACAAACTTCGCATGCTGCGCGCGGTTCGCTTCGCCGCGCGCTTCAACTATGAGATCGAGCCGGAAACCTTCACCGCCATCCAACGCCATGCGCCTGAGATCCGAATAGTTTCGCGAGAACGCGTTCGCGACGAGCTGACGCGCATGCTGCTCGAGGGCCACGCGCGCCGGGCTTTTCTTCTGCTCGATGCAACCGGGCTGCTCTCCGAAGTCTTACCGGAAATTTCCGCAATGGAAGGGATCGAGCAGCCGCCTGAGTTTCATCCCGAAGGCGATGTGTTTGTGCACACCTTAATGCTGCTCGACTATCTGCCGCAGCCCTGCCCGCCCAATTTGGCCTGGGGCGCGCTGCTACACGATGTCGGCAAGCCCGCTACCTTTCGCCGAGCGCCCGACCGCATCCGCTTCGACAATCATGTTGAAGTGGGTGTAAAGATTGCAGAAGCCATTTGCAAGCGCCTGCGTTTTTCCAGGGATGAAAGCGAACAGATTCTCGCCCTAATTGATAATCACATGCGCTTCGGTCACGTCATGCGCATGAAGGAATCGACGCTCAAACGATTCCTGCGCCTGCCCGGTTTTGACCAGCACATGGCCCTGCATCGTGCCGACAGCCTCGCCAGCCACGGCAATCTGAGCACCTACGAATATCTCCGCGAAAAAATGAGCGAAACTCCGCCGCAACAAATACGTCCAGAGGCACTGGTCAACGGCAATGACTTGATCGCAGCCGGATACTCTCCTGGCCCAAAGTTCCGCGAAATTCTCGAAGCCGTCGAAGACGCGCAACTCGAAGGGCGCCTGCAATCGCACGACGGCGCGCTCGAATACGTAAGGCGCGAATTTCCGCTGTGAAGGTGCTTTCCGGGTGAACCGAATTTAAGTCCCGCGCTTTTCTCTGCGAACTTTGCGGCATTCCTTCGCACTTCGCGGTTAAAAGTTCTCGTCGAAGGCTCCTAACCACCAAGCGCAAAGAAAAATCGAATCCGCTAGCTCATCTCCCAAAGAAGCTTTTTACTCCGTAAGCAGATGCTAGAATCAAATGCTCGGCAAGCACAATAGCGTTTCCCGAGACGCACAAGGGGTGGGTTTGGAGCACGCAGGTTCAGGCCTGGAAAAAATTGTGATTGGCTCGCTCCGTCGCGTTCCGCAAGGCGAGGCGCCATTGTTAGCATGGCCGCTGGTTTGCGGCTCGGCGGTAGCGGAGCGCACGCGTGCCCTGGATTTTTCTAAATCCCTGCTGCGCGTCGAGGTCCCCGACGCTGGATGGAAACGCGAACTGCAGAATCTGGCCCCTCGCTATCTCGCAACCTTGAACCGGTATTCCGGACAGAAAGTAGACAGGATAGAATTTGTAATTCGCCAGCCCTGAGCCCGGTTTAAGTGCGTTCCCTCTGATGAAGTTCTCTGCTGTCCTCCGTTGTCCTTTTATTCAAGATTTTTCTTCAGACATCTCAACAGAATATGCAATTCTAGATGAGCTGCAAAAAAGATACGCCGCAAGAATGAAAGTGACTGAAAAAGACGTAGCGTATGTCGCCGACTTGGCGAATCTCGAGCTAAACGCCAACGAGCGCGCAGGCTTGGTACGCGATTTGAACTCCATTCTCGGCTACATCGACAAACTGAACGAGCTGGATACGTCGAACGTGGAACCAATGGCCCAGGTCTCCGATCGCTACGGCATCGACAACTCAAAGCTGGGCTCCGAAAGATTTTCCTACGCGACCCGCGACGACATTGTGGAAGGGCTGCGCAAAAGTCTGCCGCAAGATGTTGCGCTGGAAAATGCCCCGGATACCGACGAAACGTTCTTTCGCGTTCCTAAAGTGATTGAAAGGTGACTTGCGTTAGCCTCACGAGCTAAATTTCTAACTCGCTTTGCAATGAAAGCTTCGAATCTCACCATCGACGCCGCCCGCTCCGACATCCAGGAGCGCAAGACCACCGCGCTCACTCTCGCCGAAGAGCACTATTCGCGCATCGAGAAACAAGATGCAGAGATCGGTGCATACCTGACACTTTCCAAAGAACGCGCGCTCGAGCAGGCCGACCTCATCGACCGCATGGCGGCGGAAGGCAAGCCGCTGCCGCCGCTGGGCGGCGTGCCGGTCGCAATCAAAGATGTAATGTCGACCCGCGGTGTTCGCACCACAGCGGGATCAAAAAGTCTGGAAAAATATATCCCTCCCTACGATTGCACCGCGGTAGCCCGCATGGAAGCTGCAGGCGCGGTGGTTCTGGGTAAGACGAATTGTGACGAGTTCGCCATGGGCTCCTCGAATGAGAACTCCGCATTTCGGCCGGCGCACAATCCGCGTGATTTGACTCGCGTGCCTGGGGGCTCTTCAGGCGGCTCGGCCGCCGCAGTCGCAGCCGATTTGGCCGTGGCAGCGCTCGGCTCTGACACCGGCGGATCAATCCGCCAGCCCGCATCATTCTGCGGCGTGGTCGGACTCATGCCCACTTACGGCCGCGTGTCCCGCTACGGCCTGATCGCCTTCGCATCTTCGCTCGACCATATCGGGCCACTCACAAAAACCGTGAAGGACGCGGCCATCGTATTAGGCACCATCGCCGGCCGCGACCCCATGGATTCGACCTCAGCCGACGTGCCTGTTCCTGATTATGTTGGTGAGTTGCAAAAGCCGGTGCGCGGATTGAAGCTCGGCGTCGCCAAAGAATATTTCGGCGAAGGGCTCAACGATGAAGTGCGCCATGCCGTGGAGTCTGCGATCGACCATTTCAGAATGTTAGGTTGCGAAATAGCCCCCGTGTCGTTGCCCCACACGCCTTACGCCATCCCTACTTATTATGTGATCGCAACCGCCGAAGCCTCCTCGAACCTGGCCCGATACGACGGCGCGCGCTATGGCTTCCGAGCCGCCGCGGTTAAGTCTCTGTCCGAAATGTACCGGCGCAGCCGCGACGAAAGTTTTGGGGCCGAAGTCAAGCGCCGCATCATGTTAGGCACCTACGCACTCAGCGCGGGCTACTACGATGCCTATTACTTAAAGGCGCAAAAAGTACGAACGCTGCTGACCCGCGATTTCGAAGAAGCGTTTCAGAAAGTTGATGCGATTATTACGCCGACTAGCCCGACGCCGGCATTCAAGCTGGGCGAAAAATCGAACGACCCGCTATCAATGTATCTGGCCGATATTTATACGGTCACCGCCGATCTCGCGGGCATTCCAGGCATTTCGATTCCGTGCGGGGAGACGAAAGAAAATTCACCAATCGGCCTGCAGATTCTAGGGAAGCATTTCGATGAAAGCACGCTCCTGCGCCTCGCGCATGCATACGAACAATCCGCTTAGATCGCTCGTAATTAGATCGGCTCGTAATATCGTTCGCCCGCGCACGAGCGGCAAAGTACGCGGTCATTGATTCGAACTTCCCGGCGGAAGTTTATGCCTTCGCCACAAGCTTGGCAAACAATCCGTTCCCCTTTATAACCGGGGAACTCCTCCGGCGGCAGTTCTACCTTCACCCATTGAAACGTAAATAGGTCGTCATCCGAGATTTCGCGATAAGCCCGCATCTGCTGCTGATTTTTGTCTTCGATTTCGGGATGTTTCTCGCGTGCCAAAGCCTTCGACGATTCTTTGGCCGCGATGCGGATCGCCTTGCCATTACTCAGATCCACAAACGTGGCCGCAACCTTGCCCCAGTCGCGGAACTTCAGCGCGCGCTTTCCCAATCGGCAGCCCGTGACGACTGCAACCGCATCCGTCGCGCACCGATCGATCTCCACAAACGTAACCAGCCGCTTTCGATCTTTCCCCCGCGGATCTTCAATGCCGAGCTTCGCCAGCCCCAGCATGGCCAGCCGCACCCCGAGCACTTGCCCGGCGCAGAGATGCCCATGAGCCTGTTCTGCATCGAGCAGGTATTGGTCTAGCGATTCCATGTCAGATGTGAGACGCACGAACCCGCGGCAAGGTCTCGCGTAGCCCGCGGGAATTTTGGTTCCTATTCAGTTTGAAACCATTCCAACCATCAGAGCACGAAGGCACACGAAGGAAAATCGGCAAACATGACTTCGTGATACTTTGTGTCCTTCGTGGTGCGCGATTTTCCGGCTTGCGCCAGTAAATGCTATCCAACCGTAGCCGGAACCGGCTCTTCCACGCTAGCCTCACGCAAGAATTTCGCCGCTTCTTCTGGCGGAGTCGGATTGATGTAGAAACCCGTGCCCCATTCAAATCCCGCCGTTTTGGTCAGCTTCGGCATGAATTCGATATGCCAGTGATAGTGATCGTTCGTGGGGTCTTGCGCCGGCGAAGTATGAATCACCAGATTGTACGGAGGATTATCCAAGACCCGGTCGGCTTTGATCAGCAAGGTCTTTAACGCCTTGGCCAGGTTCTCGAACATGTGCGAAGACGAATTCTCAAATGCCGACTCATGCGACTTCGGGAGAATCCAGGTCTCAAATGGAAAGCGCGGCGCGTACGGCGCCACGGTCAGAAAATTCTCGTTTTCAGCAACCACGCGGGTTCCGCTTTCCGATTCCTGGCGAAGGATATCACAGAAGACGCAGCGTTCCTTGTATAGGAAGTACTGCTTGGCGCCCTCAAGTTCCTGCGTGACATTGATTGGCAAAATCGGCAGAGCGATCAGTTGCGAGTGCGCGTGTTCGAGCGATGCGCCGGCAGCCTCGCCGTGATTCTTGAAAAGCAAAATGTATTTAAAACGCCGGTCTTTTTTCAGGTCAAGAATGCGGTCACGGAAGGTCCATAGGACATCTTCTATGCGCTTGGGAGGCAGCGTGGCCAGGCTGGCATTATGATCCGGCGTTTCGACGATCACTTCGTGGGCGCCGATGCCGTTCATGCGGTCGAACATGCCCTCAGCTTGCCGGTTCAGCGTGCCTTCGATCCCTAAGGCCGGGAACTTGTTCGGCACCACGCGAACGGTCCATCCCGGGGTGTCGCGCTGCGAAGCCGGCCCGCCGTTCGATCCCGGACGGTATGCCTGAATCTCCGGCGGCGTCTTGCCTTCGTTTCCATAACAGAAGGGGCAAAACCCGCCCTTCAGCTTCACGTTTTCCCGCGCAAAATCCGTAGGGCGCTTCGCGCGGTCTGTCGAAATAATCACCCAGCGGCCAACAATTGGATCTTTTCTAAGCTCAGGCACTCACCGAACCTCAATAATTAGAATGGATGAATCGTTTCATTTTATCCCTTAAGGGAAGCATTGCGAAATAGCTCGATCTGCGGCTGGTGCGACTGCGAGTGCTCATAGTATACGCTGAGCACATCAAAGCGCCACTGGCACGAAGGTGGATAGCGCCGCAGATACTCCCGTACGACGGCCGCTACTTGCTTGCGTTTGTGCCGGTCGACCGCTGCTTCGCCGGGTTTGACGTCGCGCGTGGTGCGCGTCTTAACCTCGACAAAGCAAAGCACATCGTCCTCCCAACCGATCAGGTCGATTTCTCCCCGGCAGCGGGGTGAGCGGAAGTTGCGCGCGACCATGGTGAAGCCGAGCTTTCTTAGATAAAAGTAGGCTGCTTCTTCGCCGCGACGGCCAGTTTTATGATGGGCGGCGAGTTTCGATGGCGCGAGCGTGCGGTCAGCCAGCCAATCGAGAAGACGCAGGACGGCCTGCGTCGGAACGCCAGCCAGCCTGCGCGGGGCGCTTGGGGAAAGCACTGGAGGATGCCAGCTTTGAGTCTATCTGTGCCAGCCCGCTGAGTATGTGACGGCTGGTCAAAGCAGGGCTGTGGAAAAAGTTGTCAAAAGGGAGAGGGGCGCGCGTTTCTCGCCCGAAACGGCACCACTCACGCCACGGCCTTGAGTCGGCCACCAACCGCGCACCCCGACTATCCGAGGCCTACCCGCCCACTTCCTGAATGCACTCTTCCAGCACATCCATGGCAACATCAGCTTCTTCTTTGGTCACCACCAGCGGCGGACACAGCCGAATCGAACTCGGCCCGCAGCCAAGGAAGAGCACGCCATGCTCGAAGGCTTTTTCCACGATCAGGTCGCGCTCGGCGGCGCCGTATTCTTTGGTCGCTTTGTCTCTCACGATGTCGACGCCGATCATCAATCCGCGGCCGCGCACATCGCCTACCAGCTTCAGCTTTGAAGGCCAGGTGGACATGCGATTCATCATGTGCGCGCCGACTTCGGTGGAGCGATCGAGTAAGCGCTCTTTTTCGATTACATCGAGAGAAGCCAGCGCTGCGGCAACGCATACGGGATTGCCGCCGAAGGTCGATGCGTGCGAGCCGGGCACCCAGTCCATGATTTCAGCGCGCGTCAGCGTAATACCGAGCGGCATGCCGGAAGCAATGCCTTTGGCGATGCAGATCATGTCCGGTTCGACGCCGGTATGCTCGACGGCCCACCATTTCCCGGTGCGGCCAACGCCGCTCTGCACTTCATCCAGCACCAGCAGGATGCCGTGCCGATCGCAGATGCGGCGCAGCTCCTGCATGAAGACCGTGGGCGCGACAACATAGCCGCCTTCGCCCTGTACTGGCTCAACGAAGATCGCGGCCACTTCCTCGGGAGGCAGAGTTGTCTTGAAAAGCTTTTCTTCGATGAAGCGGGCGCAGCCGAGCGCAAAGGCATCCGGATCCTGCGTGGCATCTTTGCGTCCGCGATAGAGATCGGGATACGGCACATGAGTTACTCCCGGCATGAGCGGGCCAAAACGGCGGCGCTGCTGCGGCTTCGACGCCGTAAGCGAAAGCGCGCCCATGGTGCGTCCGTGAAACGCGCCGAAGAACGCGATGATGTTCTGCCTCCTCGTATGATATCGAGCGAGCTTTAGCGCGCACTCGATTGCCTCGGCACCCGAATTCCCGTAATAAATCTTATGCGGCCCCGGCATGGGCGCGATCTTCGACAGACGAGCTGCGAGTTCAACCATGTTCTCGTAATAGAAATCTGTTCCCGACATGTGAATCAGTTCGCCAGCCTGCTTCTGCATGGCGGCGACAACATCCGGATGGCAGTGCCCGGTGGAAACGACGGCGATGCCGGCGGAGAAATCGTAGAACTCGTTGCCGTCGACATCGGTGACCACGATGCCGCGTCCGCTCTTGGCTACCAGCGGATAAGAGCGAGTATAGGACGGCGAAATATATTGCTGGTCGGCCGCGAGTACTCTCATGGCGTTTGGGCCGGGCAGGGCGGTCTTGATCTTCGGTCCGATTGCGGGCCCGATAGCCTTCTTTTCCGGCATCGGTGCAGTCATAGTCTTGGTGGTCATGGAATCCTCCGTGGCAGCTGTCAGTTCGCAGTCTGCTGGTTATGAGTGGCTGGGATCTCAACCCACGCGGCTCTGGTTCAAGAAAACGTGAATGAGAACTTCAGGCGGAGGATGGAACTAATCGCTGCCGAAGAGGCTAGGTCGCAGGCGCGAAGGAAGATTCGCCCGATAGCGACGAGGGCACACGAGACAATGTAGCCAGCACTCGGGCAAGTGTGCGTTCGGTTGGGCCGAATTGGAAACTTTGTGCAGCATCGATCGACATCGACATTCCTGATTCATTATAGCGTGCCGGGCAAGTGGGGCCACTTTGGCCTAAGCGCTAAGGCGGTGGAGCGGGAGATCCCTCCGCGCGCTGGTAGAAACGCGGCCGTTCGGGATGACCGGGGGAACAGTGGCTACCGATCACTCAGAACTGATCGCACTAGCCACTGCTTTTGACTTCCCGGAGCTTGCGACTTAGCATGGCTGAACCACGGGGAAGGCCTTCAACTTTGATCGATCAAACCATCTCCCACTATCGGATTATCGAGAAGCTTGGCGGGGGTGGCATGGGCGTGGTTTATAAAGCCGAAGACACGCGCCTGGGCCGCTTTGTCGCGCTCAAGTTTTTGCCGGAGGATCTGGCGCAGGACCGTCAGGCGCTCGAGCGCTTCCGCCGCGAGGCCAAGGCGGCCTCGGCGCTCAACCATCCCAACATCTGCACGATCTATGACATTGGTGAGGAAGCCGGGCGCACCTATCTGGTCATGGAATTTCTTGATGGGTCGACGCTCAAGCATCTGATCGGCGCCCGCCCCATGGAAGTGGAAAATATTCTCGCCCTGGGCATTGAGATCGCCGATGCGCTCGATGCTGCCCATACCGAGGGCATTGTTCATCGCGATATCAAGCCGGCAAACGTTTTCGTTACCAAGCGTGGACACGCCAAAATTCTGGATTTCGGTCTGGCGAAGGTCAAAACCAATCCTGCCTCGCCGACACCAACGCTCGATGTCACCGCGCCCACGGCGATTGCGGTCGACGAGCATCTGACCAGCCCGGGATCGACTCTCGGCACGGTTGCCTATATGTCTCCCGAGCAGGCCAAGGGCAAGGATCTCGATTCTCGAACCGATCTTTTTTCTTTTGGCGTGGTGCTCTATGAGATGTCGACGGGAACGCTGCCCTTTCGCGGGGAGACATCTGCCCTCATTTTCCAGGCGATCCTCGACCGGGCCCCGCTGTCGCCAGTTCGGCTGAATCCTGATTTGCCTCCCAAGCTGGAAGACATCATCAACAAAGCGGTCGAGAAAGATCGCAATCTTCGTTATCAGCACGCGGCCGATATTCGCGCTGATCTGCAGCGGCTGAAACGGGATACCGAAAGCGGCCGCGCGGTTGCTGCTCACTCCGATTCTCATCCGGCCATTCCGGTTGCTGTCGAAGCTGCCCCCGTTATTGCCACCGCGGGCCCATCGGGCTCTCACCGGCCAGTTTCGGCATCCGCGCCGGTTGCGCTTGCATCATCATCGAGCGCCGTGGCCCTCGCGCCGCCGATCACTGCCCAGGAAAAAAATCCTGGAAGATTCTGCTTCCGGTGGTTCTGATTGTTGTTGCCGCCGCAATCGCAGGAGGCCTCTACCTGCATTCGCGGAGTTCCGCCAAGCTGACGGAAAAAGACAGCGTGCTGCTCGCCGATTTCGTCAACACCACGGGCGACCCGGTTTTCGACGGCACATTAAAACAGGCGCTGGCCGTGCAACTGGAGCAGTCTCCCTATCTGAACATCGTTCCGGAATCCAAGATTCGCGAAGCGCTACGCTTCATGGGCCGCTCTCCCAATGACCGCCTCACCAATGATGTCGCCCATGAGATATGTGTGCGCCAGGGCATAAAAGCCATGCTCACCGGAACTATCGCCAGCCTTGGCGATCACTACGTTGTAACCCTGACCGCGTTGAACGGCCAGACCGGAGACACGCTGGCGAGCGAACAGGAAGAGGCCAACAGCAAAGAGCAGGTGCTGAAAACCCTCGACAACGCCGCCTCCAGCCTCCGGCAAAAAATGGGCGAGTCGCTCGCCTCGGTGCAACAGTTCGCTAAGCCCCTGGAGCAGGCAACCACCTCATCTCTGGAGGCGTTGCAAGCTTACAGCCTGGGTCAGGCAGACCATCTCAGGAGTGATGATGCAGATGCGATTCCTCAACTCAAACGTGCGGTGGAATTAGATCCCAATTTCGCCATGGCATATGCCACCTTGGGAGTCGCCTATTTCAACGAGGCGCGAACCGCGGAAGGCGTCGAGGCGGTGAAAAAAGCTTACGAACTGTTGGACCGCACAAGCGAACGGGAAAAGCTCTACATCCAGGCGCACTACTACGACGAAGTGACCATGGACGAACCGAAGGCCCTTACCATTTTTACCGAATGGATACAGACCTATCCGCGCGACGAGGTTCCCTATGACGACGCCGCCCTCGCTTATGCACAAAACGGACAATTTGATAAGGCGGTCGAGATGGCGAGCCAGGCTTTGCGCCTCGACCCGCACGACCACTACGCTTCCGCCAACCTCGCCAGCGCCTACGAGGCCCTCAACCGCTTCGATGAGGCCAAAAGTGTTGCCGAGCAGGCGGTAGCGCAGAAAACAGATTCCATGACGGTACACTTTACGCTGCTCGATCTCGCCTATGAGCGCGGCGACCGGGCGGCTTACGAACAACAACTGCTAGAGGCCAAGGGCAAACCGGACGAGATGTTTCTGGTCTTCTTTAATGCGGGCTGGCAGACTTCTTTCGGAAGGTTCAAAGCTGCAGAACCATTCTGGGAACAGGCGCGCCAGATGGCCTTGAGCGTGGGCTCTAAAGACTTTGCCGGAACCCTTTTGGCGGCGGAAGCTGCTGACGATGCGCTGGTTGGATATCAGGCGGATGCACGCCGGAAGGCTTCGCAGGCCCTTGATCTAGGCAAGGACTTCGACACCCGGCTGGCAGCGGTATCCGCTCTCACTTTCAGCGGCGACGAAGCTAGGTCTGACGCCTTGCTGGCCGGCATTAGTCGCGACTACCCGGATAATCAGTATCTTAAGACTATGGGCTTGCCTTTGGCGCATGCCGCCGTGCAACTGCAGAAGAACCAGTTCGCTGAGGCAATCGCCACGCTCGAAACTGTGCGACCCTATGAATTCGGAAACGGGCTCCACGCCGCGGGCGCGACTCCGGTCTTTTTTCGAGGCCTCACCTATCTCAAGATGCGCGACGGAGTGAAAGCTGCGGCCGAGTTTCAGCGGGTACTCGATCACCGCGGCGCTACCGGGTTTGACATCTCCTATCCGTTGTCGCGCCTGAACCTGGCCCGCGCCTATGCGCTTCAGGGCAACGTTGCGAACGCCAGAACTGCGTATCAGGATTTCTTTGCGATGTGGAAGGATGCAGATCCAGATATCCCGGTGCTGCAGCAGGCTCACGCCGAGTACGACAAGCTGAAGTAAGCGCAAGCCCTTCGCCGCATTCTCCAAGATTCAGAATGCCGGCCGGCAAGGCTGGTCGTGCCGGGTATCTAATTCCGAGCTTCGAATCCCCGCCTCGACCCTCCGTCTGCTATGTTTGAGAATTCCTCGCCTTTTCGCCATGCAAGCACCACAACATCCAAGCCGGTTCGCGGTAATCTTAGCTTTCGGGCTGGTCTATCTTTTTTGGGGATCGACCTACCTGGCAATCGATATTGCGGTGCAGAGCATTCCTCCAGCGCTGATGTGCGCCACGCGGTTTTTGATTGCCGGGGTAGTCATGCTGGCGGTTTGTGCCGCGATGGGAAAGCGGATCTGGTATTCGGCCACACAGCTTGCGGCGACTGCGGTGGTGGGCGTGCTGCTGCTGATGGGCGGCAATCTGACCCTTTCATGGGCTGAACTGTCAGTGCCGACCGGCCTGGCGGCCCTGATTATCTCGGTGACGCCGCTGTGGTTTCTGGTGCTCGATTCGCTTCTGCTCGGCCATCATCGCATTTCGGGGCGAGGCAAGGCGGGGTTGGCGCTCGGGGTGGTGGGGCTCGCCGTGCTGTTCTGGCCCGAGCTGCACTCGACTTCCGAGATGGGCCGGCGAGAGCTCTACTCTTGCCTCAGCCTGCTCGGAGGCTCGTTTTCCTGGGCGCTGGGATCGGTGCTCTCGAAGCGCTGGCTATCCGGCATGGACATCTTTAGCGCAACCGCCTGGCAGATTATTGCGGCCGGAGCAGCCAATTTTCTTTTTGCCTTGGCAGTGGGAGACCTGCGGCAGGCGGTTTGGACCACGCGCGGTGTCGGCGCAGTGCTCTATCTCGTGGTCTGCGGCTCCTGGATCGGATATACCGCTTACATCTGGCTGCTCAAGCATGTGCCAACGTCGAAGGTCTCGACTTATGCTTATGTGAATCCCGTGATCGCAGTGTTTCTCGGATGGCTGATTCTGCACGAGCACATCGACGGTTTCATCTTTGCGGGCAGCGTGATTGTGGTGCTCTCCGTGATTCTGGTCACCAGCGCCAAAGTCGAAAAGAAAGCTGTGCCAGAGAACGTACCGGTAGCCGAGAGCGGTTAGCCATTTGTAATCGCTGTTTAGTCGTCGCCTTCATCACTCAGCAAGTCAACCGCATGGCGATGGATCACATAAGTCCGCCTCGATGATAACGATGACGGGCTAAGCGACGATGACGGGCCAGGCTCAAAGGTGACCCGAGCCGGAGCCCGCTGCCATTCCGCCACTTTGCACGCCGAATCCGGAACCTGCCCTTCTGGTGACCCGGCCGCAGATTTCACCTCGCCAATCTGCCATTTGACCAGCGGCTTACGCCGGCCGACCTGGGCGACCATGGCGTAGATGTCCTTTTCATCATCCGACAAGCCGCAGTACGCAGCGTAGTCCCGATACCAACTCACGACCGAGTATGTTGAATCGAACTCCGGCAGATTCACCGGGGAGATGCGGCCGGTCACGCGATCCACCAGCAGCCATCCGCCGCGCTGCCATTGCCAATGCGGCGTAGCCGCCGGATCTTGGGGCAGATTATCGTTGATGCGAAATGCGCGCTGCACCACGAACACCCGGTCGGTGACGTCGTGAGCCGCGCCGAAGGTAAATTCTTTGATCCGCGCGTCGACCGACAGCGAACGAATTTTCAGCGTGGGAAGTTTGTCTGCTTCGGTTGCCGCGGCGGAATCGGCAATATCGTGCACCGTAGTCCATTTTCCAAAAGTGATAACGTGGGCTTTCGCGGCGCCAGCTGCGTTTGCGGCACGAAACGCAAGAAATATGAGGAACAGTATCCTCAAGGAATTTCGCGAAAACCTGAACGAACCTTGCGAAAACCTGAACATGCGCCGAGGTTAAGCACTCAGACAAGTGGAAGGCAAGGTCGGCAGTGGCAAGATTTTGCACATTCCTCGATGTGAGTGCCAAGACGGGATAGAAAGATCTCGCGAAGCAAGATGTCACCAAGGTGGATGGGATAGAGCGCGTCTCAGACGGAAACATTTTTCAGAAAATGAATCATCTCTGCTACGTTCATCTGCTTCGCCCTTTGCAGTAGAATCATCAAAGGTTCTGATGAGCTTTTCCCACAACCCCCGTCCAGACGCCGATCTGGAGACCGGAACTTCCGAAGCAGTTTTGGGTTCTGCTACGAGTATGGCCAGCCTGTTGCCTTCGCGCCGCCCGTCGCGAATCCTCGTGGTGGATGATCAGCCTACGATCGCCGGCCTGATGAGCCAGCTTCTGACGATGAGTGGCTACGAGGTCGTGACCGCCTCCGATGTGCGGCAAGCTGAGGAAGAAGTGCGTCGCCAGACCCCGGATCTGATTCTCTCCGACGTTAGAATGCCGGGGAAATCTGGCTACGAATTCTGCCGCGATTTGAAAAGCGATCCGGCAACGCGGCTCATTCCCTTTGTCCTGATCACCGGCCTCAGCGACAGCTCAGATAAGGTCCGCGGCATCGAAGCCGGTGCAGACGACTTCCTGAACAAACCGGTGCTGGCCGAGGAGTTGAAGGCCAGGGTTAAATCGCTGCTGCGGGTAAAGGAATTTACCGACGAGTTGGAAACCGTCGACTCCGTTCTCTGCACTCTGGGATTGATCGTGGAGGGCCGCGATCCATACACCGAAGGTCATTGTGAGCGGCTCGCCGAAGGCGCCGCGAATCTGGGAAGGCATTTGGCCCTCGATCAGGATTCCATCGTGGCCTTGCGCAGGGGAGGATTTCTGCACGACTTGGGAAAGATTGCCGTGCCCGACTCCATTCTAAAAAAAGGCAGCGATCTCACGCCCATGGAATGGCAAATCATGCGGCAACATCCCATCACCGGAGAAAATATCTGTAAGCCGCTCAAGTCTTTGCGGCCGGTACTGCCCATTATTCGGCATCACCATGAGCATGTCGATGGATCGGGATATCCAGACGGCCTGAGGGCGGCCGAAATCCCGCTTTTGCCCAGGGTATTGCAGGTAGTGGATGTCTACGATGCCTTGCGCACCGCCCGTCCTTATAAGCCCGCGCTCTCCCACGAACATGCTGCCCAAACCATGCGCCAGGAATCGCGCCAGGGGCTCTGGGATGCTGAACTAGTGGACGAGTTTTTCAGCATGCTCTCTATGCAGAAAACTGCAGCCTAAGCCGGTACAAGCGGCCGGCTTGCCCGTCGAGGTCCAGAATTCCTTAGCGTACTTCGCGAATTCTTTGCGGCCTTCGCGGTTTAAGGTTCTTTTTTGACCGCAAAGTACGCGAGGCACTGCCGCGAAGGTCGCAAAGCGTATAGATTCCCTTGCGGACCTATTCGCTTACCCTTCCTCGCCTCCGCAGAAGTACAATAGCGCAGCGCTTTCGGAAGCAACGGCTCTGGGACTTGAAACATCTTAATCGTTCCCGTTGCGGCGAACGCTGGTTGCACGGGGCATTCGATTGCAAACAGTGAACTACAGCATCGTCATCCCGGCATACAACGAAGGCAGGCGCCTGGCGCCTACCCTGGAACGGGTTCTGGCCTACGTTCAACAGCAGGGTTGGAACGCAGAAGTTATCGTGGTAAACGATGGCTCAACCGATAATACCGCCGAGATCGTTCGATCATTCGCTGCAAGCCATCCGGAACTGTCACTCCTCGAGAATCCCGGCAACCGCGGCAAAGGCTACAGCGTGCGCCACGGCATGCTGAAAGCCCGCGGTGAGGTGATCGTGTTCAGCGACGCCGATCTGTCGTCTCCCATAGAGGAAATGCCCAAATTGTTGCAGGCCATTTCGCAGGGTGCGGATATCGCCATCGGCTCGCGCTGGTTGCGCGCGGAGTTGCAGACCACGCGGCAGTCGCTGCATCGCCAATTATTTGGAAGGATATTCAACGGCTTGAATCGCCTCATTCTGGGCCTGCACTTCAAAGACACGCAATGCGGATTCAAGGCATTCACCCGCCGCGCCGCGCAAACCGTTCTGCCCTTGCAGCAGATCGAGCGCTGGGGATTCGATCCGGAAATCCTCTTCCTGGCGCGCAAGTTGGGATTTCGGGTTGTGGAGATTCCTGTCCGCTGGGGACACGTGGGCGGGACAAGAATTAATCCCCTGCTCGATGGCTCGCGCATGTTCCAGGAAATGCTGCGCATCCGCTGGAATAGCCTATTGGGGAGATACCATAGTGCTTCAGAACTCCCCGCCGCGCGGTCGGTTGAGACTGTGCCCGGCAGGCCTGCGACCAGACTCTAGCACCCACTCCAAAGACTATTCACTCGCCGTGTCAGGCCGTTTGCCGTTTTACCCCGTCCGATTCTTTCACCGCTTTCACCAGTCTGCGGCCCATCTCGGGTGTGGAAACCGGTTTTTGTCCTTGGGAGGCAATATCAGCCGTCCGGGAACCTTCATTCAATACCGCTTTCACGCTCTCTTCGATGCACGTAGCCTCTGCTTCCAGTCGAAATGAGTGGCGCAACAGCATCGCCACAGAAAGGATCGCTCCCAAAGGATTGGCAATTCCTTTTCCCGCGATGTCCGGTGCGGAGCCATGTACCGGCTCATACAATCCGACTTTGCCGCCGATGCTCGCCGAAGCCAGCAGTCCAAGCGATCCGACGATAGCCCCCGCCTGGTCCGACAAAATATCGCCAAACATGTTCTCGGTTAGTACAACGTCGAAATCTCTGGGGCGTTGCACCAGCGACATGGCCGCAGAATCCACGTACATGTGCGAGAGCTGCACGCCGGGATAATCTTTCGCGCAGCGCGCAACCACCTCGCGCCATAACCGCGAACACTCCAGTACATTGGCCTTGTCGACGGATAAAACTTGATTGCGCCGCTTCGCCGCCAACTCGAAAGCCATGCGGGCAATGCGCTCGATCTCCGGCTCACCATAAGTCATCGTGTTCGTTGCGAGTCGATGCCCTGTATCGCCCGTGACGGAACGCGGCTCGCCGAAGTAAAGACCGCCCAGCAACTCGCGCACAATCAGTATGTCGGTGCCGCGAACCAGATCGCCGCGCAGCGGAGAAGACTCTTCTAGCGCCGGAAAGCAAATCGCCGGTCGAAGGTTCGCATACGCGCCAAGTTCGCGGCGCAGACGCAGCAGTCCAGCCTCCGGCCGAAGATGATTGGGATTTTTGTCGAATGCGGGGTTTCCCACCGCTCCGAGCAGGACCGCAGAAGAAGATAAGCAAGCGTGCAGCGTATCGGAAGGCAGCGGATCGTTCGCCGCTGTCAGCGCCGCGCCACCGACATCTTTGTGTTGCAGCTTAAGTTGATGTCCGAATGAATCGGCAACCGCTTGCAGGACGAGAATCGCCTGCTCGGTGACTTCGGGACCGATTCCGTCGCCGGGGAGAATGCAAAGATTTAGCAGCATGCGGAAAGTAGTCTAACGGAAACAGGCCTCAGCGTCAGCTTCACCTCAGCCGACCCCATGGCCGGTTCTGCCGTGCGCTGATAGGTTAAAGCCGTCACTCTGCGTCGGCTGGCCGCTCGAATTTGAGTTTGTGACCGAGTTGCAGCGCGGAACGGGGAATGCCTCCGAAGAGCCCCGACACTGGCAGCGCCTGTGTGGTGCCAACCATAAACTGGCTTCCGCCTCCGTCTTCTTCCGCATCGCCGTTCAGACCGTACACGACAAAGGCATCGCCCTGTACGACGGTGATGTAGCCGTATTGGTCCGAGGTGATCGAAGTGGTAGCACCAGAAAATTCTCGCAGCTTGTTGACCCCAAAATTGCTTTTTCGCACTTTTACGGGGTTGGCGTTCTGATCGGTTCCGATGAAAAGGAAATTGCTGTTTGCTGCCATCGACACTGTGACGTCACTGCCGCCAACGAATGGCAGGCCGACCGCGCTAGTGAGGACGATGGAGACGCTGTCGCCGGAAGCAGAGACGGTATCGGTCTTTGTATAAACGAAAAGTTGTACGGGATTAGCGCCGGAGTCAACAACGTAAATAGCGCGAGTAACGACATCGCCACTCACGGATGGCTGCCCTTCGAGAATGGCGCCGGCACTGACAAACGGGCCGAGGGTGCCGCCACCGTAGCACCCCGCGCTCTCCGAAGTCGACCCGCAAACGGTTACGGTGATTGAAGTCGGGCTGCCGGAGTAGTAGGTATAGAGAGTTGCGTCGGGCGCCGCGGCCGGCTTTTGCGCCCGGAGTGGAATTGTGGCGGCTGTCAGTAACGTGATAATCGACAAGGCGCGAGAGCGGAAAGGCTGGAACATGCGGGTTCTCCTTTCGACGAGCCGGATTGTAGCCGCTTCACGGGGGATCGAAAAGCGTGGCCGACATTGTTTCTAGGAGCGAATGATTTGTCAATGTGCAGGAAATTGCGGTCGTGTCCTTATTTAGGACACCACCGCAATTGCAGTAGTGCGCTTTACCACAATGCTCATGGAGGCAAGCCGGGGGCGGCTGTCGCGAGTTTTCCTTGCTACACGCCCCACAAATAGTCTTCCTGCTCGCGCTGCTGCTCGATCCCAACCGGCAAAGGAACTCCGAACGCATTGGGCTGCGTCGCCATGGGAAATGGCTTGGCGGGTTCCTGACTCGAACTACCGCCCGATGCGGCCGCAGCCACGGCGGTTGCAAGCGGCTCAAACAAGGGAGTCGCCGAAGACGCCGGCTTGTGTGTGTCGCGGATCAACTCCATCAGATGATGATCTTCTACGTGCTTGATCTTGTCGGCGAGTCGCACAAAGCGGCGATAAATGTCGTCGAGCGCCCGGCGATCAAACTGGTAGCCCAGTTGTTCGCAGCGAATCGCCAGCGCGTGCCGGCCGGAATGCTTGCCCAGAACCAGCTTCGAATCGGGCACACCCACCGATTGCGGCGTCATAATTTCATAGGTAAGCGGGTTCTTGAGAACGCCATCCTGATGGATGCCCGCCTCGTGCGCGAACGCATTCCGTCCCGTCACGGCTTTGTTCGGCTGCACCGGCACACCAGTGATCTCACTGAGCAGTTGGCTTGCAGGGAACAAATGTTCGGCCGCAATTCCCGTCTCATAGGGAAAACGATCATGCCGAACCCGCATCGCCATGACAATCTCTTCCAGCGCAGCATTTCCGGCACGCTCGCCGATGCCATTGATCGTGCACTCGACCTGCCGAACTCCCGCTGCGACCGCGGCCATCGAATTGGCCACCGCCAATCCCAGGTCATTGTGGCAGTGGGCCGAAATCGTTACTTTCTCGATTCCTCTCACGCGCCGCCGGATGGTCGCAATCAGATCCCCGAATTCCCCCGGCACGGTGTAGCCGACGGTATCCGGAATGTTCAGCGTCGTTGCTCCGGCTTCCACCACGGCTTCCAGCACCTGGCACAGAAATTCGAGATCGGTGCGGGTAGCATCTTCCGGAGAGAATTCAACGTCCTCACAAAACGACTTGGCGAAAGCGACCGAGTCGCGTGCCTGCGCCAGGCACTGCTCGCGGGAGATGCGCAGCTTGAACTTCAGGTGAATATCGGAAGTGGCGAGGAATACGTGGATGCGCGGCCGCGCCGCATGTTTCAAAGCTTCCCAGGCGCATTCGATATCCGGCTGGCAGGCGCGCGCCAGCGCCGCAATAATCGGCCGGTGTATTACCGCGGCAATCGCCTCCACTGCTGCGAAATCTCCATCGGAAGCAATGGGAAATCCGGCCTCGATTACATCCACGCCCAAACGGTCGAGTTGATGCGCCAGCCGCAATTTCTCCTGATGATTCATGCTGCAGCCAGGAGATTGTTCCCCGTCGCGAAGCGTCGTGTCGAAAATGGTGATGAGTATGTGCTCGCTAGACATATGTATTTATTCCTTCAAGAGCTATATGGGCATGCTCAACCCTCGATCCTACGCGCCGGAAGTAATGAAGTAAAACTTATAATTATGTAGCAATCATTAGGTGCTCTGCTAGTATAAGGGATGCTAATGAAATCTAAAGTTGTATCAGGTGCAAGCAAATGGAACTTTCCCAGCTCGAAGTCTTCCTGGCGGTCGCCCGAGAGCATCGCTTTTCGCGCGCGGCCGAAAAACTCTACCGCACTCAGTCGGCGGTCAGCCAGACCATCCGCAAGCTCGAGGACGAACTTGGCGAGCCATTATTCGACCGTTCGTCCCGTGAAGGCATTCTTACCGACGCCGGCCAGGTCTTGCTCGAATACGCCGAGAAACTGCTGAATCTTCGCCGTGACGCGCATGAATCGCTCACCGAATTGCGCGAACTGCAAAAGGGCAAGCTGGTGATTGCTGCCAACGAATTCACGGCACTTTATTTGCTTCCCGTGCTGGCCGAATTCCGGCGACTGCACTCCATGATCAAGATCACCGTGCAACGTTCACTCGGCAGCCGCATCCCGGACGAAGTCTTGCAGCATGGCGCCGAACTGGGCGTGCTGTCTTACAAACCGGAGCAACCGCGGCTGCACTCGGTAATCGCATATCTTGACGAACTGGTGCTGGTCGTTCCGCCCAGGCATCCGTTGGCGTCGGCAAATCAGGTGAGCATCCGCCAGCTCGGAGCGGAATCTTTTGTGGCCCACATAGTCTCCTCGCCTTACCGGGAAAAAGTCCTGCAGACGTTTCAGAAGTACAAAACTCCGCTGCACATGGATCTGGAGCTCCCCACGCTGCAAGCCATCAAGCAATTTGTCGCGCTGGGAAACGGCGTGGCGTTGATGCCGGAAATCAGCGTAGAGACGGAGGTCGCGAGAGGAGAACTGGTTCGAATTCCGGTGCGGGAGCTGCGAGTTCAACGCAAGCTAAGATTGATCTACCGCAAGGAAGCAGGCCTGTCCCATGCCGCGCGCGCGTTCCTGAAAGTAGCCGAAGCAGTCGCGCAAGAAAAATCAGGCCGCTACCGCTTCCAGCGAGAGAGCTAAGACGAGAATAATCGCGCCGAAAAAACTGGCGACAGGCCGACTATCCTCGTTCGAAGGCGCGTTTCTTCTCCACTTCTTCGAGCGCGCTGCGCATCGCGTTCTCGAACTTCTCCGACTCTGCCATCAGCCCCGGCGTCGCTTCCGCCCACTCTCCCTCCATACGCACCAGCCCATTTCCCGCAAGCAAACGCCCCGCAACCTCAAGCAAATGTCCCGGCGAAGTCTCCAGATACTGCGCCTCAGTAGGATCGCCAATCCAGACGCGTTTTCCTGCCGCATCAGCGGAATTCGATTTCATCTTCGTCTGCCAATAGACTTTGCGCTCAAGGAAAGTCGCAATCTCCTCATCGCTGGCTTTTCCGAAGACCCATTTCTGCCGCTTGAAGTCGTAATGCCGGCTGGAAAACGCTACCGGCAGCAGCTTGCCTTGCTTCACAAACTCAATCTGCTTTTTGTCCACTTCCTTGCGCAACGCATTGATCACCGGAGCTTCCGCGTCCTTCGGCTCAAGCGATGGCAGCACCTCGCGGACGGTCGCTGACAAGTTCACCGCCACCAGCGCGTGCAATTCGTCTGAACCCTCCACGCGAATGTCGGCGTGTAACACCCAAAAATCCGCGCCCGAGGTCGAGCGGTGAAACGGCCACTCAAAATCCATCGTCAGAGGCAGACCGCTTAGCGTCACCCCAATCTTCTTCTGTTCGTCCACTTGTCTCAATCCGCCTCACAAAAAATATAAAACAGAATTGTCGCGTCGAAATATTGCCCCGCCGAAACCTGGATCTGGATGATCGTGCTCGCAGCTTCCTACTTCTTTCTCCCGCTCACCTTCGCTCCCAGCCGCAACATCTTTCTCACCATCCCGGTGGGCAGGCGCTTCATTTCGTCGTGCAGTTCCGTGACCGCGTCAAAGAATCCCGCCATCGCCGAAATTCGTTCCCGCGTAAAATCCGCTCCCGGCTCCTTGGGATCGAGATCTTCCAGGCTTCTCCGCAGCATCTCCCGCGTGGGGTCGATTTCTCTCCGCTTTCTCTGCTCCACCACCAGCCGGAACATCTCCCAAACATCTTTCATCGACTCATAGTGCTCGCGCCGGTCGCCGAGCACATGTACCGCGCGCACGATACCCCAGGTCTCGAGCTCGCGAATCGATGTGCTCACATTCGATCGCGCCACGCTCAGCGTCTCCGCAATCTCCTCAGCCGGCAGCGCCCGCGGCGAAAGATACAGCAGGGCGTGGATCTGCGCGACCGTGCGGTTGATCCCCCAGCGCGTCCCCATCTCGCCCCAGTGGAGAATGTACTGCTTCTGCACTCCGGTCAAAGTCGCCATATCGAGGCTAATTTCAGTTATATCAGAAATTACAGAATATACAATCAGTATATAAATATTCAAACGGATTTGTTCGGCTGAATCAGTTTACTCAAGAAGGTGAAAGTTGTCGGACATGATTGAAGAAAATCGAATCGATAGTGCCCTGATACCCTATTTTAGCGTTCTGCACGGCATTTCTTCGCGACCTTTGCGGTTTAAGATTTTGATTCTTTTCCAGCGAAGATCAACCGCGCTTAACCGCGAAGCGCGGGAAGAAATGCCGCAAAGGACGCGAAGGGAGAGATCTCGGAACTGGAAAATTGGCGAATCGGCTAACCTGGCCGGGCCTGTAGAATCCAGAGTCGATGAACAACAGCCGCATCGCCGAGCTGCTTGAACCTTTCTTCGCACGGGGCGCCGACAATCGGTTAACCGATGCGCAACTGGCTCAGATATCGACATACATCGATCTGCTTCTCCGCTGGAACGCCCGCATCAATCTCACCGCGATCCGCGATCCCGAAGAGATTGTGACGCGCCATTTCGGAGAATCGCTTTTCGCCGCCCGGCATTTATTCCCGCGGCGGCGCGTCCAAAGCGTGACTGCCGAACCCGCAGCATCAGGCCGCGTGACTCTCGCCGATATCGGCTCCGGGGCAGGTTTTCCTGGCGTTCCAATTAAGCTTTGGCATCCAGAGGTTTCTCTGACCCTTATCGAATCGAATCAGAAGAGAGCCGTTTTTCTCCGCGAAGTCTGCCGCCAATTGAAGCTGAGGGATGTGAATGTAGAAAATGCCCGCGCCGAAGCGCTCGCCGGCCAGGCCTTCGATATTGTCACTCTCCGTGCCGTTGAGCGCTTCACCGACACGCTGGATGCTGCCTTTAGCTTGGTTCGCCCATCCGGCCGATTAGCTTTGCTGATCTCATCCTCTCAGGTCAAGACGGCCGAATCGGCCATCCCTCAATTTCGTTGGAACGCTCCAACTCCGATTCCTCTGTCTGAATCGCGCCGGTTGCTGATTGGCACGAACGAGCCGTAATTATTGGAATCGCTTTTCCTGGGGATCATGATTCTTAAACCATCATGGTCCCAGAAGCCTTGTTTGTTAGCATCAAGGTGATTAACAGGTGGTACAGTTTGTCACCTTGCGCAGCCATAACGATCGATTAATATCTTTCCGCTGGTGAATCGTAGGCCGAAAGTGGGAGAGTATTGAAAATCTCCCGTTAAATACTTCGCGGTCAAGAAGTCTCGAAATGTTCCAACTGGAACAATCTCGCGCTCGAGCAGGGAGAATCGGCTGACTAGAACCACAGAGCCTGGAGTGTTCCAACTGGAACATTGAACCTGTTTTGCACACGAATTCTTCTTCTGCACAGAGTTTCTTGATTGCAATCGAAATCTCAGTCGCATTATTCTGCTTACGCTCTGGATTCCCGGCATTCGATTCCCGACGATCGTTTCCCCGGTAATAATTTTCTGATGATCGATCTTCCGCCAGTCGTTTTACAAATCTTATGGGACGCGTAATCGCTATTGCCAACCAGAAGGGCGGCGTGGGTAAAACTACGACCGCCATCAACTTGGCCGCTTCTTTTGCCGCTGCCGAAGTGAACACGCTGCTCGTCGACTGCGATCCGCAGGCGAATGCTTCGAGTGGGCTTGGCTTGGCGAAAGATGCCGGCCGCGTTTCGACCTACCATTTGCTGATGGGTGCCGCTGGCGCCGAAGAGGCGTTGGTTACAACAGAACTTGAGCAGCTCTGGCTGATTCCTTCCCACAAGAACCTGATCGGGGCCAATATTGAATTGGTTGAGGCCGAGCGGCGCGAGTATCGCTTGCTAGACGCGCTTGCCGCCCTCCGGGATCGCTTTCAGTACATTGTGCTCGATTGTCCACCGGCGCTCGACCTACTGACTTTGAATGCGCTGGTTGCGGCAGATTCCGTTTTGATTCCCATGCAGGCGGAGTATTTTGCGCTGGAAGGAATCAGCGAGCTGCTGGACACGGTGGAGCGGATCCGTGCGGCTTTGAATCCGGAATTGGAGATCGAGGGCGTCGTGCTTACCATGCTCGACGAGCGAACCAACCTGGCGCAGCAGGTTATCGCTGAATTGAAGAGGTTTTTCGGGGAGAAGGTTTGTGCGGCGACCATTCCGCGGAATATTCGACTGGCTGAGGCTCCCAGTCACGGGAAGCCGGCGCTGGCTTATGATCCGCGGTCAAAGGGAGCGGAAAGTTATATTCGGCTGGCCAAAGAAATTATCGGCAGGCATTTGGCGCTGGCTCAGGCTGCGCCTTCCGCGATCAGCGCCTGAATTTGGGCGGCTCGTTCAAATCACAGAGACCACAGAGGTTTCATAGGGGAAAAGATCAATGACAATCGCTACGGCGGAGAATTTGGCGGCAACTGAAAACAAGAAGGACGACAAAACAGAGAAACGGCGGGCGCTCGGTCGCGGCTTGGAATCATTGCTGCCGGGACCGCGCGCAGTTACCGCCAATGTTGCTCCCCCGGCGCCGAGGCCCGCGGTTCCGCCAGCGGAAATTGCGAGAACTGGAGCAGCCGCCGAGGAGATCGAAAGTCCGATGCCGCAAGCCGCCTCGCTTTCGGATCGCTCTGAAACTATTTCGATCGCGGCGCAGGCTGCGGCATCGCGCGACGTAGTCGCCGATCTCGCCATCGATTCGATCGACAAAAACCCTTACCAGACGCGGTATTTGTTCAATGAGCAGGAAATGATCGAATTGCGCGATTCGATTCAGGAGCATGGAGTCGTGCAGCCGGTGGTGGTGCGTCCGGCCGACACGGCGGGACGCTTTATTCTGGTGCTCGGTGAGCGGCGGCTGCGGGCGTCGAAGATGGCGGGCAAGGAAACGGTCCCGGCGCTGGTGCGGCGGCTCTCGCCGCAGCAGGCGGCGGAGATGACGGTGCTCGAGAACGTGGTGCGGCAGGATTTGAATCCGATGGAGCAGGCCGAGGCTTACCGCGTGCTGAGCCAGGAATTCAATTTGACGCAAGTGCAGATCGCGCAGCGGATCGGCGTATCGCGCGAATCGGTGGCGAATCACATGCGGCTCTTGCGGCTGCCGGAAGTGCTGAAAGAATATGTGGCGCTGGGGCGGCTGGGTTTTAGCGAAGCGAGGGAACTGCTCTCGCTGCAGAATCCCGAGCACATTCTGATGGTCGGCGAGGAGTTGCTGCGCGGCGAAATGAAGTGGAACGAACTGAAAGACCGCATTGCGCGGCTGAATGCGGCTTTGCCGTCATCGGCAGCGCCGGCGCAGGGCGGCACGGCGCGATGGGTCGATCCGAATGTGCGTGCGGCGCAGGAGGAGATGCAACAATTGCTGGGAGTTCGGGTAAAAATTCGCGATCACAACGGGCATGGCTCGATTCTGCTGGAGTATTCCACGGTGGACGACTACCAGCGGATAGTGGACATGCTAAGTGGAGGAAAGCCGTAAATAGCTTCTAGCTATAGAGAGCTCTGCTTGTGGCTTCTGCCGCTGCACCGCGCTGACCTATTGACCTAGGTCGCATAATGCCGGTTACCGTGCAGCGCCGTGGGTCGCCAGTCCCAGCCTACGTTCCATTACAAAATCCCGAATTGAAATCAACAAGAGTCAAGTTAGTAAACAGTGGGGCGCAAAGACAAACGTGCGCCCTATGATGGGGTCGTTATCCGGGGTTTTGATGATGAGTGGGAACCTATGAGCGAAAACCGAAGAAATACCCGAACCGGGACATGCAAGAATCAAAATAGTAATCCGTGGAACGCGACCGGCATTTTCGCGGCTATCATTGGCACCTGATCATCAAAAACTGGTGCTGGCGAAGCGAAAGTGGTGCGGATTTGACTGAAAGCGCAGAAATCCTCGCTTCTGTGGCTACACAGATGATGGCTGGCGACTACGTTACTGTCGGCGATCAGAAGATTCGCGTGAAGCGCATCGGCAGCGGGCGGCTGCGGATGGTCCAGTTCCGCTGGGGTGGAAAGATGCTGGAGGCCATCGAGCAGAATCCCGAAAAGCCTAGCCGCTGGGGACGGCTGGCGCGGGAAAAGCATCAGGTGGTGCAGTTTATGGACGCGGCGACGCATAAATATGTCGCGGTGTCGGTAGATGGGAAGGTTCGAGAGTATGCGCACATGGGCGACGACTATTGAGTACGTGCGCCTGAGCGACTGGCCCGCCTTTGCGCAGAACCCTCCCAGCTTGATTCTTTCGGAATCCACAGTAGCGTCGGAATCCACAGTAGGTACCCAACCTGGCGTCCCGTGGTAGAATCCGTGCGCTTTCGCAGTCGACACTGAAGTTCCGGCTGAATGCCGCGGAGGATGGGCTATGCGAAGCAGTCTCGCTTTGGGGATGTTGGTCGTGGCTTCATTTTTGATGGCAAATTTTGCAAGCAAGGTTGCGGTTGCGCAGGAAGTTATTTTGCATAGCTTCAACGGCGGTGATGAGAATGATGGCAACGAACCCGTCGGTCCGGTGCTGCTCGACAGCTCGGGAAATATTTACGGCACTACGTTCAATGGTGGACTTTACGGCTGGGGCACGGTTTTCAAAATGTCGCCGGGAGCGAGCGGCTGGTCACTGGCGAATCTTATCAGCTTTAATGGCCTAGGCGCGGCTTGGCCGACGTCGCGATTGACCTTTGACGCGGCAGGAAATCTTTATGGAACCACCT
Organism: uncultured Acidobacteriaceae bacterium; assembly: GCA_963784095.1. GTDB lineage: Bacteria > Acidobacteriota > Terriglobia > Terriglobales > Acidobacteriaceae > Sulfotelmatobacter. The sequence goes on along the minus strand of CAWAQC010000005.1, from coordinate 526,021 downwards.
TCTTCGGCGGCATTTTAAATGACGGCGTGGCGTTCGAATTGACTCCGGCCGCCGAAGGATCGTGGAACCAGAGCGCGCTGCACGATTTTGGCCCGAATGCGCACGATGGAACATTTCCGCGTTCGGGCGTGATCTTCGATCAATCCGGCAATGCTTATGGCACGACAACCGGCGGCGGCAACTTCGGCAATGGTACGGTGTTTCAGCTGAGTCCGATCGCCGGGGGCGGATGGAAAGAAAGCATACTGCATAGCTTCCACGATACGGATGGATGGCAGCCGACTGCCGGCCTAGCCATCGATGAGGCTGGAAATCTGTACGGAACCACCGATTTCGGCGGCTCCTCTTCAGCATGTGACAGCGGCTGCGGGGCGGTGTTCGAAGTCACCCCTAAAGCGGGCGGAGGTTGGGGCGAAAAAGTTCTGCTCAGTTTCAACAACAATAACGGATCGAGCCCATCGACCCCGTTGACGCTCGACACGGACGGAAATATTTACGGCACGACGAGCGCAGGTGGCACCTATAACCAGGGTAATGTATTCAAGCTGAGTCGCGCGTCGGGCGGGTGGGAACTGACGATTTTGTATAGCTTCGGGGCAATCCCCAACGATGGAGTTGCTCCCTCCGGTTTTCTGGCGTCGGATGCGGCTGGAAATCTTTACGGCGTGACGTCCAATGGTGGAACCCACGGCGTAGGAACTGTGTTCAAGCTGTCACGGCGGACGAGTGGGACTTGGAAAGAAACGATGTTGCACAATTTCACCTCCAATGGTGGAGACGGATATTCCTCCGGCTCTGGGGTGGTTCTGGATGGTGCAGGCAATCTCTACGGCACCACGGAAAATGGCGGTACCTACGGAGATGGCACCGTGTACGAGATCGCGCGCTAGCTAGCCGAGTGCCGTTGGAAAATGCGGCTGCAGTTGCACGTGTGTCCAGCGGGTAGTGCCCTAATTTAACGACAAAGACACTAAGCCTCGCGAAGGAAGTAGTAAACCATAACCTTTGTTTTCCTTCGTGGTCTTTGTGGTGAATAGATTTAGGACGCTACCGTCCGCGTGGGCAGTTTGCGGAGATTCTCGCGCAATGGGACAATATCCCCATGCAAAAAACTCTGACCACGGCAATCACCATACTTGCGTCTGCAGTGCTTGCGTCGGGAAATATTCTGGCACAGCAAAACGCGGCGCCAACCACTTCTAACGGCGCGCCATCGACCACCACCAGCAAGCCCAAGACTTCCACGACGAAAAGGTCAACGGGGGCAAGAAGCGCCGTGCCGCTTACGCTCAAAACCGACAAACAAAAATTCAGCTACGCGCTCGGCATGAGGATGGGAGCGAATCTCAAGAAGCAGAGTGTTCCGGTGGATCCGGCAATTCTCGAACGCGGTTTGAAAGACGCGATGGCCGGCGGCAAGACGCTGCTTACCGAAGAACAGGCGCAGACTGCGCTGATGCAGGTACAAAACGACCTGCGCAAGAAGCAGCAAGAGAAGATGCAGGCGGAGGGAGCGGAAAACAAGCAGCAGGGCGCCGCGTTTCTCGCCGAAAATAAAAGCAAGGATGGCGTAAAAACCCTGCCCAGCGGACTGGAGTACAAGATCTTGAAAGAAGGCACCGGACCGAAGCCCACGGCAAGCGACACGGTCGAGTGCAATTACCGCGGCACTTTGATTGATGGCAAAGAATTCGATAGCTCCGCCAAACATGGCGGCCCGGCGACCTTCCCGGTCGGCGGCGTAATTAAAGGATGGACCGAGGCGCTGCAGATGATGCCGGTCGGGTCGAAGTGGCAGCTGTTCATTCCTCCGGACCTGGCTTACGGCGATCGCGGCGCGGGACCGGATATTGGACCGGACTCGACGCTGATCTTCGAAGTCGAGTTAGTCAGCATCAAGCAGCCGGAGAAAAAGGGCGAGAATTCCGGGAGCAAGCCGGGCGATGCGAAACCGGCAGATGCACAGAACAAGCCAGCCGGTCAGAAACAGTAGTGAGCGTCAAGTCGTGTGGCGCGGGCGGCTCGCCCGCGCAGGTTTTAGCCCGTGACGCGACTGTAGTAACCTAAGATTAGCGAATCAGAACCAGCACTCTCACAGAAGGATTGGCATGGCGCACACGGTTTTTTGCGTGAAGTTTCAACGGCAAATGCCGGGGCTGGATGAGCCTCCGTTCGATAACGAACTCGGCCGCAAGGTCTATGACAACGTTTCCCAGGAAGCCTGGCGCATGTGGAGCGAGCACTGCAAAATGCTGCTCAACGAATACCGGCTGAATCCGGCGCGACGGGAAGATCAGGAAGTGATCGTCAAGCAGTTGGAGCAATACTTCTTCGGCGAAGGTTCGGCTGCGCCGAAGGAATACGTGCCGCCAGCAAAGTAAGCGCGCATCTCCTACCAGTGTTCCGTTTTTCCATCGAGCAAATTCAGCGCGTGGGGCAGTAGCTCGATCACGGCTTGGAGTGATTCGACTGCGCCGGTAGGACTTCCCGGCAAATTCAGAATCAGAGTTTTCTCGTACACTCCGCAGAGGCTGCGGCTCAGGGCGGCGAATGGATTTTTCTTTCCGCCTTCGAGCCTCATGCGTTCAGCGATGCCGTCGATCAGGCGGTCGCAGATTGCCTCGGTCGCTTCCGGCGTGACATCCCGTGGAGCAATTCCCGTTCCGCCGGTGGTTACGACGAGTTGCACTTTGGGAGCAAAGTGCAGAATAGCGTTTTGAATCTGCATCGAATCGTCCTGCACGATTTGCGTGGCGACGACGCGAAAGCCGGATTTCGCCAGAACATCGGCGACGGCGGGACCGGAGAGATCGACGCGTTCTCCGCGGGAACAGGAATCGCTGACCGTGATGACGGCCGCGGTAAGGTTTGCAGGAGTCGCGCCGTGCGCGTCAGCTGTCGAGGAGGACATCTTCTTCCTCTTCGCGGGTGCCACCAGCCGAAGCTGATCCGCTGGAAGTGGCGCTGCTGGCCTTCGATGCGGCGGCGCTCGTAGGTTCTTCGGCCTCTTCTCCGCCGCCGTCGCGCTGCGATTCGTCCAGCAGGCGCAAGCCTTCCATCAGCAAGCCCTGCGTGTTGAGTTGCGTGGTTTCCTGGTCAGTCTTGCCCTCGAAGTTGAGTTCGAAATTTCCGCCGGTCCAGCGCAGGACTTTGAAGACGGCGGGATCTCCAACGAGCGATCCATAAGTCGCGTGCTTGACCTGACCCTCGGCGAAAAACACCTCGCACTTGTCGGCGCCATTGTTGAGTTTGAGTTGGCAGCTCTTGCGTCCCATTTCGAGCGACTGCATGAGGTCGATGACGTTCATCTGTGAGAGATTGCCGCGCACCACGCCGTCAGAAGGCGCAGTCTTGGCCATTTTTTCAAGTGCGATACGGTCGACGGTACGCTTGATGCGGCGCGTAGCTTCTTTCAGAAAAAAGGGCTTGGCGAGATAGTCGTCGGCCGCATCCTGCGGCGAAAGGCGCTCGTCAATGTCGGCGCGGCTGGCCATCAGGATGGCGGAAAAATTTGCCGTTGCCGGACGGCTCTTCAGTTTTTCGACAAGCTGGCGGCCGTCCATTCCGGGCATGCGGTAGTCGCAGACGACCAGTTCGGGAGGGTCGTCCACGGCTTTGAGCAGGGCATCGGCGGCATCGCCGGCGGCGACAACCTGAGCGAACGGCGTGAGAGCTTTCTGCAACATGCCGAGCACCATCGGATTGTCATCGACTAAAAGAAGTTTGACGTCGTTCGCCATGATTATTTTGCCGGCGGCTTCTTGCGAGTACGGCTGGCTCCGTTACGGCCAGTGGCTTCGGCCGTGTTTTTTCCGATCTCTCTTTTCCCGTTCGCTTCTTTGCGCTCGTAATTGCCGCTTTTGCCGCCGGACTTACGGTGCAGCACAATTTCTCGAATTTCGATCCCCTTATCCAGCCCTTTGGTTTGATCGTAGATCGTGAGCGCGGAAATCGCGGCGGCGACCAGGGCTTCCATTTCGACGCCGGTGTTGGCGGTGGTGACGACTTTGGTGGTGATGGCGACGCCATTCTCGCACAGGCGCAGGTCGACATCAATGTGCGAGAGCGGGAGCGGGTGACACATGGGGATGAGATCGGAGGTGCGCTTGGCGGCCATGATTCCGGCAAGGCGGGCGACTTCGAGAGGATCTCCTTTGGGATTTCTCGGAAGCGCCTCGAGAACGGCCTGTTGCATCTGCACGAAGGCGCTGGCTTCGGCTTCCCGGCGGGTTGCCGATTTCGCCGATACGTCTACCATGCGGGCGCGGCCGGTAGAGTCGTAGTGGGAGAGCTTGGGCATGCGGAATCTCTATCTTACATGGAGAAGGTGCAGTCAGTCGGCGGCTCAAGCCTCGTTCATTCATGTGGCTTTATCGCAGCGCTAAAGCGCTGCACCACCCAAAACCAAGAGGGGTACCCAGAGCGAACAGAGATACATATCCTAGCGCAGCATGATTGCCACCCACTCGTTTACCGGGATTTGCTCGCGATCGGCAGGGACGACGATGTAGCAATTGGAGCGGGATTGGGCGGCGATATCTCCGGAACCTTGCCAGGGGGTGAGTTCGACGTGGGAGTCTGCGTATTCTCCGGAGAGAACGGCCGGAAGAAAACGGGTTAAGCCTGGCTTGATGTGGATCGCTGATTTTAGCCGGGCGTGGGCAAATGCGAGCGAACGGGGCTGCATTCCGGCCATGGCCTCAAGTATTGGGCGAGCGAATAGTTCGAAAGTCACCATCGTGGAGACGGGGTTACCGGGAAGACCAAAGAAGTATTTGTGAGCAGACTTTTCGCGGGCGTGGGCGCCCGCCCCACACCGGCCGAAGACTACCGGGCGGCCAGGTTGGATTTTGGCACCCGTGAAGAAAAATTCGGCTTTGAATTCGGCCAGACCTTGTTCTACCAGGTCGTAGCGTCCCATGGAAACGCCGCCGGTCATGATCAGGAGGTCGGATTCCAAGCCCTGTTCGATGAGTTCGCGAAGGCGGCGGGGCTGGTCGGGAGCGATGGGCAGGATTATGGGTTCTCCGCCAGCTTGTTGAACTTGTGCCGCTAGCGAGTAGCTGTTGGAGTTGCGGATTTGCGCAGGGCCGGGGTCTTGATCAATGTCGACGATCTCGTCGCCGGTTGTCAGGATTGAGATCCGGGGACGCGCGAAGACTTGCAGGTGTGATTTGCCTACTGAGGCGGCGAGGGCGAGGGCGGATTCGTTGAGACGCGTGCCGCGATCGAGCAGGACTGCGCCGCGTTTGCCTTCGGCGCCCTGCGGTACGATGTTTTCTCCGGGAGCGGCTGAGCGCGTGATCTCGACGATGCCGGCGTGCTCGGAAGTGTATTCGACCATTACGACGGCATCGGCTCCCTGAGGAACGGGTGCGCCCGTCATGATCGAATAGATTTCTCCGGGGGCGACTGGGCGTGGATTTTCGCTAGGGCCAGCTTTGATTTCTCCGATGAGTTTTAGTTTGGCTGGTAGGGTTGAAACATCGGAGGAGCGGACTGCGTAGCCGTCGCGGGTAGAGCGAGGGAATGGTGGAATGTCGCGGTCGGCGGTGATTGGCTCCGCGAGGATGTAGTTCGCGGCATGGAGCAGGTCTACGCCTTCTGTGTTCGTCGGGACGATTTGTGAGGCGTGTTGTTCGACTGTTCGCCGGGACTGCTCGAAGGTCAATACCAACGATTGGTTTGGTAGGGCAGACATGGGAAGATGATAGCAACATACGGATGGAACACTTCAGCGGCTAAAGCCGCGCGGAGTCCGTGGACCTGGCGGCATCGCTGAAGCGATGCCCTGATACGAATCGCAGCCCTCAAGCGCCGCGCCGTCCACAAATCGAATCCCTCAGCGCCTAAAGGCGGAATCCATCAGCAAAGATGGGGCGAGCGCCGAGACCTTAGAACGGCTGGCGGGCTAGTTCCTGGCCCAGGATGGTGGCGTTGCTTGCGTAGGACAAGCCGGTTTCGAGCTCGATTACGCGGTCGCGGACCAGTTGGGCGATTTCGCCGTCGAAGTGTTGCATGCCTTCCTGGGAGCCGGTTTTCATGGCGTCGAGCAAGGTTTTGCCTTCGCGCTCGCCCTTTTCGATGCACTCGCGGGTACGGGGATTGGCTTTCAGAATTTCGGCAACTGGGATTCGTCCGCTGCGGTCGGTTTTGGGCAACAGGCGCTGGCAGATGATGTAGCGAAAGGTTTTGGCGAAGCGCTCGCGGACGCTTTGCTGCTCTTGCGGCGAAAAAGAACTGACGATGCGCTCGACGGTTTTGGGCGCGTCCATGGTGTTGAGGCTGGAGAGCACGAGGTGTCCGGTTTCGGCAGCTTCTAAAACGATTTCGATGGTCTCCCGGTCGCGCATTTCTCCGACGAGAATTACTTTTGGGGCCTGACGCAGCGCCGAGCGAAGGGCGTGGGCGAAGCTGGTGGTGTCGCTGTGCAGTTCGCGCTGATGAATGGTCGAAGACTTGTGATTGTGCAGGAACTCGATGGGGTCTTCAATGGTGATGATGTGATAACTTTTCTCGCGATTGATGCAATCGAGAAGTACGGCGAGCGTGGAAGATTTGCCTGAGCCAGCGGGGCCCGTGACAAGCACGATGCCGTCACGCAGTTTAGCCACTTCGGCCAGATGCTTGGGCAGACGAAGGGAATCAAAATCCGGGATGGCGGTAGGAATCACGCGCATCACGACCGCACAACTGCCGCGCTGGATAAAGATATTAGCGCGAAATCTGGCTACGCCGGACAAGCCGTATGAGATATCGCAAGAGCCGTATTCACGCAGGCTGGATATGGCCTGCTTGTTGTCGCCGATAAGATCGGCGGCGATGTGACGGGTATCATCGGGCGTGAGCGAACTGAGCCCAGGCACCTGGACGGGAATTAATTGGCCGTAGACCTGAACTTGCGGAGGGCGGCCGGGAGAGAAGATGAGATCGCTGATTTTTTCGCCGGCGCGCAGCATTGCCGCCAGCAGCGCCGGCGTGGCCACTTTGCCGTTGCCGGAGTGATCCTCAAGCGAAACTGAAATTGCCGCGATGCCAGGTGACGCCATTCCAATCCCATCCTCGAACGCTTTTTCTTAGGGATTTTCTGCACCGCAGCCGGGAGTTCGGCAGAATCTCAGGGTCAGGCTTGTAGAGCTAACTTAGCGCATTCGGAGGGGAAAGGTAAGGACGCTTTGGACGTAGTCCTTGGTAATGTCGAATAGGCTTGTCTTCTAAGACGGTTACTCCAAAGAGGATCGCGCTGCGCGCGATGGACAGCCGAGGGCGGCTGTCCCCACTTTGGGCGGCGGCGCTGTGCTCACATGACCCGGGGGGATGCGCCTCACTTGAGCGCTCTGGCTTTCGCCACGCGCGGTAACAGGTTACTGGCCCTTCTTGGCCGCCTTCTTTTTGCCGAAACCGGTCTCGACCGGGGCGCCGATGCTGGTTAGCATTTGTTTCGCGACATCGGCGTAGGGGCCGGTGGGCGCGAGTTCGAGATATTTCTGGAAAGCTTCGGCAGTGCCTGCAGGCGCAACCATTTTGCCGCCCTGCAGCGTGGCTTTGCCGATCATGTTCACGCCTTTTTGGTAATAGGCATCGGCTTTAGTGGGATCGACGGCGATGCATTTATCGAAGGCCGTGATCGCATCGTCAACTTTGCCCGCATTGGTCAAAACCGCGCCCTCATTGTAGTAATAACCGGCGGCGCCTGCAGGATTGAGCTGAGCGGCCTGATTGTAGGCTTTGATGGAATCGTCGAGTTTGCCGGCCTTCCCCTCGGCTTCTCCGAGATTGTTGTAATAACCAGCCAGACGCTGCGGGTCTTCAGGATCTTTTTTCGTCGAGGCATCCATTGCCTTCTGTTTGAGATCGATCGCCTTCTGATAGTCGGTGACGGCTTCCTGCAGGCGGCGGGTTCTCTCGGCGGGATCGGTCTGCTTGAGGGCGGAGTTACGATATGCGTCGGCGAGTTGCGCCCAGAGAACGTCGTGGCTCGCGTCGATGTTTGTGGCTTCGGTGAGGATGCTAATGGCCAGATCGAAGTCTCCAGCTTTAGACGCGGTCGAGGCAGCAACGATTTTGTCGTTCAGCTGCTTGATGGTCATGTTCTCTTTGGCGACTTTTGCTTGGGCCTCCTGTTGTTGTTTCAGTTGTTCGGGAGTAAGTCCCTGGCCCTGCGCGGCTTTTTCTTGTTCTTTCTTTAGATCGAAATCCAAAGTGTTTTCGTCGGCGGCAACCTGGAAATGGCTGACGTGGAACAACTCTTTATTGGCTTTGGCATCGTCGGCGTTCTTATAAAGTGTGACGTTGTAAGCGCCGGGCGTGAGCCCGAGGGAGAAATATTCGCCTCTCTTGTTGGTCTTCAAGGTGTATTTCTGGCCGTTGTCCTGGTTGGCATAGACGACTACACCATCGACAATAGGATTGCCCTGGACGTCTTTGGCAGAGCCTTTGACGGTTCCGGAAGACTGCGAAAACAGCGAAGGCGCACACAGCCCGAGCATTAAAAAAATGAGAACCAAGACTGCAAACCGTTTTTTCATGATGGCCTCCGCGGAGGAAATGTCGATTGTCGATTTTTGGGATTGCCGGCTGGAAATCCAAGACAAAGCTTTGCTGAATTGAAGAATGTTTCCGAGGAAATCTGTTTATCGTTGGATGTTCGGAGTTGTTTCATAAGGAATCGGATCGTGGGCTCCGGCTGCGGCAAAGGCACGCAGGCGCAGCACACAACTATCGCACACTCCACAGGCTTGATCCTGGCGACTGTAGCATGACCAAGTTAAATCGAAGGGCGCACCCAGTTCAAGGCCCAGGCGCACAAGTTCAGATTTGCGCATATGGATGAGCGGGGTGACGATCTCGATTTCGCCTTCTTTTGTGCCGGTTCTAATGACCTGATTGAACGCGTCGTAGTAGGCAGGACGGCAATCGGGATAGCCGGAACTATCTTGCTCGACCGCGCCAATGAAGATTTTCGTGGCCCCGAGGACTTCCGCCCAGCTGACCGCGGCGGAGAGGAAATGCGCGTTGCGAAAGGGCACGTAGGTAACGGGAATTTCCTGGCCGATGTTTTCGGAGGTGGGCACCGGAATGCTTTCATCGGTTAGGGCAGAACCGCCGATGGCGCGGAAAACCTCGTTGCGGATGGCGAGTTGGTCGCGAATGTTAAGGCAGCGGCAGATGGCGAGAAAGGATTGACGCTCGCGCTCTTCGGTGCGTTGTCCGTAGCTGATGTGGAGCCCGGCGGGATCGTAGTCGCGGGCAGCGAGAGCGGCACAGACACAGGAATCCATGCCTCCGCTGAGGAGAACGATGGCGCGTTGGCGGGAGGACGGCATGGAACAATTGCCTGATTGTGTGATTGCTGATTGTTGATTTAAAAATCACACCCACATACTTGAGTACGATACTCTCGAGTACGATACTTAGGACTTTCAATCAACAATCGACAATCAATCAACAATTTTCTAAACTCCTTTCAGAGCCGGGTCCCAGATGAATTTGTGCATTTGCAGGCTCAGACGCGCGGGGAGGTTATCGGCGAGCATCCACTCGGCTAACTGTTGCGGGTCGAGCAGGCAGTGGGAGCTGTCGCGCGCTCCCGATGCTTCTTTGCGAAATGCCGGCGAAAAGAGCACGGCATTCGCTCGATTGGAAAGATTGTAGCGGCGCGTGAAGTCACGGGCGAATTCGTAATCGGCGCGGCTGCTCAAGACAAATTTGATCTCGTCGTACGGATTCAGGGCTTCCAGGTTATCGAGATCGAACGAATAGCCCTCGGCGGAACCGGGACATTTTACGTCAATGATTTTTACGATATCGGCGGGGACGCGCGCCAGTGGGCGTTCTCCGCTGGTTTCGAGCAGGACGCGGTAGCCTGATTCCAGGAGTTGATCCATCAGCGGCAAGAGATCGCGCTCCTGCAGCATGGGCTCGCCGCCGGTGATTTCGACGAGGCCTTTTTCTGGACTAAGGCGCCGAACTTCGGCGAAAACTTCTTGCTGCGACATTTTGCAGCCACCGGTAAATGTGTATTCGCTATCGCACCAGTTACACCGCAGATTGCACCCGGTCAGGCGAACGAAGACGCAGGGCAGGCCGGCATAGGTCGATTCGCCCTGGATCGATTTAAAGATTTCAGTGATCTGCATTGCTACTCGCTATACTTCGCGGTGGTGGTTTCGGTCTCGAATACAGTGACGTCTTTCACGCGAACGCGGCCGCTGGTTACGGCTTTCAGGCGCGTGTTCGATTCGTCGTAAAAATATTTTGCCAGATTTTCCGCTGAGGGGTTGATGATCGTGAAAGGCTCGATGTCGTTGATCATCTGATGGTCAAGGCGGTCGATGACGTGGCGCATGACGTCGCGGAGATCTTTGAAATCGAGCAAGAGTCCGGCTTTATCGAGTTCGGCTCCCGCGAGCGTGACCCGAATCTTGTAGTTATGGCCGTGCGGATTTTCGCACTTGCCCTTGTAGTTGCGCAGATAATGACCTGCCGCAAAAGTGTCGTCTACGGTGACTTCGAACATGGAATCCTCGGCGCGTCCGCAGGGGCGGATCGCTGATAACGGCGAATATCTATTGTAACGTGTGCGGGGCAGTGATCCAGCACGCTTCCTGTGTGCTGCGAGGCTTCGATTTCACCACAAAGGACACTAAGGCGCACGAAGGAGGAGGCCAACCCGGGGGAAGTCCCTTGACGGTGCGCGGTTCTTACAGGTAGGTTGCGTATTTGTGCTCACGCGCAAAGGAGCAATCATGCCTCGTCGAATATCCGTGCTTATAGGACTCTTTCTTTCTATCTTTCTTGCGAATCTTGCCGCGCAGACAAAGCCGGAGACTAGGGCGGACGCGCCCGAGTTCGACGTCAAGGAACATTACACGAAATACGAATATCGGATTCCGATGCGCGACGGGGTGCATCTTTTCACGGCGGTGTATGTGCCGAAAGATAGTTCGCGGACCTATCCGTTTCTGATCAATCGCACGCCTTATAGCGTCGCGCCGTATGGCGTCGACGAGTATCGCAAGCGCCTGGGGCCGGCGCCGGAATTCGACAGGGCGGGATACATCTTTGTGTTTCAGGACGTCCGCGGACGCTACATGTCGGAGGGAACGTTTGTCGAAATGCGGCCGCACATCGATGTAAAGAAGTCGAATAAAGATGTGGATGATTCGAGCGATCTTTATGACACGATCGACTGGCTGCTCAAGAATGTTCCGAATAATAACGGCAGGGCGGGAATCTGGGGGATTTCGTATCCAGGATTTTTTACCTCGGCGAGCATCATCGATTCGCATCCGGCGCTGAAGGCGGCTTCGCCGCAGGCTCCGATGACGAATCTTTTTATGGGTGACGATTCATACCACGGCGGGGCTTTTATGCTGGATGCGAATTTCGGGTTCTATGCCTTTTTCAAGCCACAGGCGAATCCGGAATTGCCGCCGAAGGTCAGGGTGCCCTTCGATTGGGGCACGACCAGCGGGTATGACTTTTATCTGAAGGTTGGCCCGATTTCAAATCTCGATAAGTACCTGGATGGTTACAGCGTACTATTTGATGACCAGATGCGGCACGACACCTACGACGATTATTGGAAAGTGCGGAATCTGGCTCCGCATATGAAGAACATTCATTGCGCGGTGCTGACGGTTGGCGGGTGGTTCGATGCGGAGGATTTGCAGGGGCCGTTCAGCACGTTTCACGCGATTGATAAATACAATCCGGGCATCTTCAACGCGCTGGTGGTGGGGCCGTGGGTACACGGCGGATGGTATCGATACGAAGGCAATCATCTGGACAGGGTGGAGTTCGCGTCGAATACCGGCGAATACTACCGGAAAAACATTTTGTTTCCCTTTTTTGAGCAGTATTTGAAGGGCGGCGCAGATGCCAACCTGCCGAAGGCATTCGTGTTTGAGACCGGAACGAATGTGTGGCGAAAATATTCGGAGTGGCCGCCGAAGGAGGCGGAAGCGAAGACGTTGTACTTGCGGGCGGGTGGCGGACTCTCGTTTGATCCACCTTCGGACCCGGCGCCCGCATTCGATGAATATGTCAGCGACCCGGCAAAGCCAGTGTCTTACGTAAATTATGCTGCGATCGACGTGCCGCAACAGTATATGGATGCGGATCAGCGATTCGCGGACAGCAGAACCGACGTTCTCACCTATGAAACGCCGGTGCTGCAGGAAGATGTGACGATCGCGGGACCGATTTCGCCAAAGCTTTTTGTTTCGACGAGCGGAACCGATTCTGATTTCGATGTGAAGTTAATTGATGTATATCCGGTGGATTATCCCGATAGCAGGTTCGATACGCCGAAGCCTGAGGACAAAGACAAGCCACGCACGGATGTAGGTCTGCCCGAATTCAAGATGGGCGGATATCAGCAGTTAGTGCGCGGTGAGCCGTTCCGCGGAAAATTCCGGCATAGCTTCGAAAAACCTGAGCCGTTCACGCCTAACAAGGTTGAGGAAATCGATTTCACTATGCAGGATGTGAATCATACATTCCGGCGCGGACACCGCATCATAGTGCAGATCCAGAGTTCGTGGTTTCCGCTGACCGACCGGAACCCGCAAAGTTTTGTGGATATCCCCTACGCGAAGCCTTCCGATTTTATTAAGGCTACTGAGCGTGTCTATCACGATAAAGGGCAGGCCTCGGGGATTGTCGTGGGGGTAGTGCAAAGTCCTGGAGCTGCGAAAGAGTCTCAGTAGCCAGCAATTTCCTGATATCACCACAAACGACACGAAGGTTCACGAAGAAAACACGCGTGATGCCGATTTCTCTTTCGCTTACTAAGAAAACAATTAAATAAATAAAGGTCGGATCGGCAATTGCCGATAGTGCCTTGTGGCAGCGGTCTGACCAGAGAGGCGAACCTTGACTGCGATCGTAAGCTCTGAAGGGCGAGTTACCATTCCGGCGGCGATTCGCGCTGCGTTACGGCTGCGAAGCGGTGATCGCGTGGAGTTCGTTGCGATGGAAGAAGGCGAATTCGCGCTATTTGCCGTCAGGAAAAGTATCGGGAAATCAAAGAAGCAATCGAAGACCGCGCCGGCTACGCGCCCACGCTGAAAAACTCTTCTACCGCGCGCATTTCTGTCGTCCTCTTGTAATTGGGCAGGCTCTCGATAAAAACCCGGCCGTATTGTTTTTTCAGGATGCGATTGTCGAGCAGGACGAGCAGGCCGCGGTCCTGAAGCGAGCGGATGAGGCGTCCAAAGCCTTGTTTGAGCGTGATGACGGCCGAGGGCACCTGATAGTCGAAAAACGCGTTCCCGCCGCCTGAGTCGATTGCCTTCACACGCGCGGCCACGACCGGATCGCTGGGCACCGCGAATGGCAGGCGGTCGATGATCACGCAGCTTAGCTGCTCGCCTTGCACATCGACTCCTTGCCAGAAGGATGAAGTTGCGAAGAGAACGGTGCCGGGAGTCAGACGGAACTCTTGGAGCAGCGCACTTTTTGGCGCATCGCCCTGGCGGAGCATGGGGAATTCGAGTTCTCCGAGCAGCCGATCGTAGATATCGTTCATCTGCGCGTAACTAGTGAAAAGAACGAAGGCGCGGCCGCGGGTGATTTCGAGAATTTGGCGGATGCGATCTGCCGCTTTGATTGTGAATTGCGGCGTGCGCGCGTCGGGCAGATCGGGCGGAACGTAGAAGAGCGCTCGATTCTGATAATCGAAGTGCGAGGGCAAAACGGATTCGCGGGCATTCTCCAGTCCGAGGCGCTGGCGGATGTAGTCGAATCCCGCGCCCACGGCAAGGGTGGCGGAGGTTAGAACGGCGCATTCGAGCTTGGACCAGAGGCATTCGCGCAAGATCGGCCCGACGTCGATGGGAGTGGCTTGAAGAAAAACATTTTGGCGTCCGCGCGGATTGGTCTCCGGCGCCGAAGCCCGCTTCTCTGTTGAGTTCGTATCGGCGCGGCTGACCCCGCGCCCTTCGCGATTTTGCGTTCTCGCGTTTCCGCGCCCGCCCCGGCGTTCGATCCAGAAGACCGTGTTGCGGTCTTCGGATTTCATCGCGAAGCTCAGGTGCATTTGAATTTCCTGGGTGCGACGGACCAGGTTGAAAATTTCCTCCGGTTTTTGCGGCAGACCTTCGAGTTCGCCGGCGAGCCGGGTAAGCGTTTGAATCAGCGCAATGAATTCATCTCCGTTTTCTTCGAGAAATTCGCGGCGGGAGTCGAACGCGAAGCGGCCTTCTCCCGCGGGCAATAGCGAAAAAAAGAATTGCGACTTCTCGCGCAGGGTTCCGAGCGCGCCTGAGAGCGAGGCGGACATGATGCGGTTGTGCTGGAGTGTCGACTCCACATCACGCGCGAGATCCTCTACGCGCAGGTTGCCGACAGAGATTCCGAAATAGTTTGCTGCCACATCCTCGAGTTCGTGGGCTTCGTCGAAGATGACGGCTGCGGCTTCGGGCAGGATGCCTGCATCCGGCGCGCCTTCCGCTTGCAGTTTGATAGCCAGGTCGGCGAAGAAGAGATGATGGTTGACGATGATGATGTCGCTCTCCATGCCACGGCGGCGCATTTCCGTGATGAAGCAGCGCTCGAATTCGCTGCACTTCTGGCCGGTGCAGGCTTCGGCGCGGGCGTCGAGTTTGTGCCACAGTTGGCTGGCTTCGGGAAGTTCGGCGAGTTCGGCGCGATCTCCAGTCGATGTGGTTTTCTCCCACACGGCTATGTCGCGATATTGCTCGATCTCTTCCAAGCCGCTTAAGACGGGCGCACTGCTCAGGTCGTAGAGCTTCTTGCGGCAAAGATAATTGTTGCGGCCTTTCATGTAGCAGACTGAGAGCCGACGGGAAGATTCAACGGCACGGACAGCCGAGGCGGCTGTCCCCACGTAATCCGTGCCCGTAGAAACTCCGAATAACGCGTGCTCGAGAAATGGGATGTCTTTATAGAAAAGCTGCTCCTGAAGATTTTTCGTGCTGGTGGAGATGATGACACGCTTGCCGGACCGGATGACGGGGAGTAAGTAAGCTAGAGTTTTTCCCGTGCCGGTGCCCGCTTCGACGATCAGGTGGCGTTTCTCTTGTAGCGCTTGTTCGACTGCTTGAGCCATTTGCAATTGACCGCGGCGGAATTCGTAGGCGGGATGCGTGCGGGCGAGGACGCCGCCGGGAGAAAAGAATTGATAAAGGGACGGGTCTTTGCCGATTGCAGTGGGAGCCGAAGAAGACGCGGACTGGGAGGTCAAAGGCACAGAGTCTCTATAATAGCCATTCCACTATAAACGGCCTCGCACCTATTTTGACCCAACCTACCTATAACTCGTTCGGCGCTGTCGACACCACATCGGCGGACATTCCCACGCTCGCCATTGTTGGGCGGCCGAACGTTGGCAAGTCGACGCTGTTCAATCGCATTGTGGGATCGCGGCGGGCCATTGTCGGCGACGAGCCCGGCATTACACGGGACCGTCTATATGGCTATGCGGAGTGGCGCGGGCGGCACCTGCGCATTGTCGATACCGGAGGAATTCTTCCGGAAGAAAAAGATTTTATTCCAGCGGAGATTTTTCGGCAGGCGAGGGTTGCACTGGAAGAAGCTGCGGCGGTTGTGATGGTAGTGGATGGACGGAGCGAACTAGCTGCATCTGATTTGGAACTGGCGCGGTTGCTGCGAAAAACTGGCAAGCCGCTATTCTTGGCAGTCAATAAAGTTGACAGCGAAAAGCAGTCGTCGCTGATTGACGATTTTCATGGGCTGGGGATTCGAGAGATGTTTGCGCTCTCCGCCGAGCATGGGCGCGGAGTGGATGATTTGCTGGATGCAGTATTGGAGGCAGTCCCCGAAAAACAATTGACCACAGAGGGCACGAAGGTCAAACAGGAATCGGATGCAGAAATTTCTGGAGAATCGCGATCCGCTGCAACGACGACGGGAACAGAATCGCTCCACGAGACAAAGATTGCGATTATTGGGCATCCGAATGTTGGGAAATCGACATTGCTGAATACTTTGACCGCTTCGGATCGCGCGATTGTATCGCCGATCCCTGGAACCACGCGTGACGCCGTGGATGAATTGGTCGAGCGCCATGGGCGGCAATTTCGGTTTATCGATACGGCCGGGATTCGGCGCAAGGGCAAAACGCATTTGATGGCGGAGAAACTTTCTGTCGTGATGGCGCGGAAGCATCTGGAAGCGGCCGATATTGCCTTGCTGGTGATCGATGCGACTGAGGGCGTGAGCCAGCTGGACGCGGCGATTGCTGGATATGCCCACGAAAGTGGACGCTCGGTAATCATTGTGGTGAACAAGTGGGACATGATGATCAGCGGAGCACAGCAGCCGGGCAGGCCGTCGAAAGCCGCGCGCATGCGCGAAAGCCGGCGTCCGGGAGATCGAGCGGCATACGAAGAGCGGCTGCGGTACGATTTAAAGTTTTTGAGTTATGCACCCGTGGTTTTTATTTCAGCGAAGAGCGGGAAGGGCGTTGACAAGATTTTCCCGCTGATTGAAAAAGTTGCCGGCGAGCGGCGGAAGCGAGTTTCGACTTCGGAGATGAATCGCTTTATCGAGCGCGTCGATTTTGAGCGGGCATCCGTTCCGATGCGGCAGCGGGTGAAGATTCTTTATATGACGCAGGCATCGGTGGCTCCTCCGACGTTTGTGCTCTTCACAAACCGCGCAGTGAAGCTGCACTTTGCGTATCAGAGATTCTTGGAGAATCGGATTCGCGAGGCGTTTGGATTCTTGGGCACGCCTATCTGGATTAAGAATAAGGCGCGGGATTAGCCTAAACCATGAACCACGAAGGACACGAGGTTGCACGAAGGCTCGAAGCCGCATGAGTTCCCTCACGCGACGGTTGCTTCCAATGGTGGCGTGTTTGTCGTTGGGCGGGTGCGCTTCGATTGGTCCACCGCTGCCGCCTTCGCTCGAGCTACCGAAACCGCCAGTCGATTTGCATGCGGCTCGTAAGGGCGACAAAGTCACGTTGACGTGGACTATCCCTCGGCGGACCACCGACCGGCGAATCTTGCGGTACCTGGGCGATACGCAGATCTGCCGCGGGCTTAAGCCGGTCTTAAAAATTTGCGGCAAGCCGGTGGGAGAAGTTTTGCCGCCGGCGAACTACAAGCTAACGGGAAAATCGCTGCCAAATAAATTGACAACGTCTTTTGTCGATAGTTTGCCCGAGGCGATGCAGCAGGAAGATCCCACCGGCTTCGCTAGTTATGCGGTTGAGGTGCTGAATACTGCTGGCCGAGGCGCGGGACTTTCCAACCAAGTTCACGTCCCGCTGCTTCCTACGCTGTCGCCCTTCAACGATTTCGCTTCCAAGGTAACTGCGCAAGGCGTGTCGCTCTCCTGGCATTGCCCAGAGAACCCCGCCTCGAAGCGGGAGGGCGTCACATATTCGTTCCGAATCTATCGGCGTCCTTTGTCGGCCAGTGCTGAAACGAAGGTTGCGGACGTGAATGCTACCGAATGCGCAGCAGGTCGGAGCGCTGGCAGGATCGAGCATCCCACAAATTTGGCGGGAGGGCAGGACAGCTTTCTCGATAAAACCTTCGAATGGCAGAAGACATATTTTTATTGGGGAGCAGTCGTGAGTGTGATGGCTGTACCCGGAAAGCCGCCAATTGAGGTGGAAGGCGACGACACGCAGCAGGTGAAGGTGTTCGCCAACGATGTTTTTCCACCCGCGGCGCCGACGGGATTGCAGACAGTATCTTCCGGCCCAGGGCAAGCGTCGTTTGTCGATCTGATCTGGACTCCTGACACGGAGGCGGATCTTGCCGGGTATAACGTTTACCGGCAGGAAGATGGCGGATCGCTGAGAAAATTAAATTCGGAACCGGTCAAGGTCCCGGCGTTCCGGGATACTAAGATTGTGCCCGGCCGTACTTGTTTTTATTCCGTATCGGCGGTTGATATTTACGGGAACGAGAGTGCGCAGTCGACAGAGGCAAGTGAGACAGCGCGTTAAGCGCCAGCTTGCGCCTTATCTATTTCCAAAGCAAACTCAGCCTTACGAAATCGATCGGACGCAGGCGCCGTTGATAGGCCTTTGGCCACGAGGAAAATTCTCGGAGGCTTGATACCCTCGCCAGCCCCGAACCTCTTCCCAGAGCAATCTTAATTTTTATTTCTTCGCAAATTCGCTCCTGTGGCGGCTGTAGAAAATGTAAATCAGCAAGCCGATTACCAGCCACACCACGAAGCGCAGCCAAGTGATCACCGTGAGGCCAGTCATTAGGCCTCCGCAGAGGACGATCGAGATCAGCGGGAACCAAGGGACGAACGGCACGCGGAAGACCCGTTTGCGATCGGGTTGGGTGCGGCGCAGGATGATTACGCCGAGGGAAACAAGAGCGAAGGCGAAGAGTGTGCCAATGTTCGAGAGATCGGCGGCATCGCTGATCGCAAAGAATCCCGCCGGAATGCCCACTGCAAAGCCTGCGATCCAGGTGGAGTAATGCGGTGTTTTGAATTTCGCGTGGACTTTGGAAAAGAGCGCGGGAAACAGGCGATCGCGCGACATGGCGTACCAGATGCGAGCCTGGCCGTATTGAAAAACCAGCAGCGATGAAATCATTCCCATGAGCGCTCCAACCACGATGATGGAGCGCGACCAGCGGCTTGCGCCCAGGTGCTCTAAAGCGTAGGCAACGGGAGCGGCGGCGGCGTCACCGGTAACGAAGGTGGTGTATCTCATCATGCCAAGCAAGACGATGGAGACGCCGACGTAGAGCACCGTGCAGACGATGAGTGAGGCAATGATGCCGAAAGGCATGTCACGCTGTGGATTACGCGATTCTTCGGCGGCAGTGGACACGGAATCGAAGCCGATGTAAGTGAAGAAGACGATGGCGCCGCCGGTGACGATACCGCCGAAGCCGGAAGGCGCGAATGGATGCCAGTTCGTGGGATTGACCAGTGCGCCGCCGACCACAAGGAAAACCAAAATGGCGCCGATTTTGATGGCGACCATGATGTTGTTGGCTTCGGCAGACTCGCGGATGCCTCGCACCAGCAGCACGGTAAGAACGAAGATGATGAGAAATGCCGGAATGTTGAAGTAAGAGCCCGTCCAATGGCCGGATTCCCAAACGGGAGTCGACCATTTATCCGGCAAATTTATATGGAAAGAAGCGAGCTGCGCTTTGGAGTAAGCACTGAAGCTGATGGCTACGACTACATTGCTCACGACGTATTCGAGAATCAGATCCCAGCCGATGATCCAGGCGAAGATTTCCCCGAGCGTTGCATAGGAATAGGTGTAGGCGCTGCCGGCAATGGGGATCATCGAAGCAAGTTCCGCGTAGCAGAGGCCCGCGAAGCTGCAGGCAACTGCTACCAGAAAAAATGAGAGCGCAATCGACGGGCCCGCGGGCGGACGGCCGTGCATGAGAACTTGCGCAGTGCCCCCGCCGCGGAGGAAGTTCACAATGATGTCGAGCACCTGGGCGTGCAGAATCGATGGCGCCTGGAAATATTCTCCCGCGGCAGCTGTACCTGTGAGCACGAAAATTCCCGAGCCAATAACTGCGCCAATGCCCAGCGCTGTCAGCGACCAGGGACCGAGAGTTTTCTTCAAGCGCTGGCCGGGCGCTTCGGATTCGGCGATCAGCTTGTCGATCGACTTGCAGCAGAAAAGCTGATTGTTGGAGGTGCGGATGGTTGGCGTCCGATCCGTTTCGGCTGGTTCCGTGGATGGTTGGGACAAGAGGTAGTTAGCTCCTGAAGATCAGCGATCGGAATTCAGCATTCAGGCGAGTTCGGTTTCTAGTCGCTTCAATCCAAACGCACCGAATACCCCAGCTACGTCCCCATCTTTGCCAAAAGAGGGCAAAGATGGGGCACCGCTTTATTTCTTCGCGCCGCTTGACCTTACCGCTTGGACTGGCCGCGCGCCAGCTTTTTCACTTTACGTTTTTTCGATCCGCGAGCGTAGTCGCGGGGCTTCTTCGGCTTTTCTACCTTTGCTTTTTTGCGCGCGGCACGCTTGGTTTTTTTGCGTTCTTCTCTGCTGAGCGTTGCTGTATTGGCCATGAACTCCCTTTATGATTGTGAATTTAGTAATTTCGTGACCTTAGAGCGTTCTCCGCACATTACGAAATTATCCAATCGCGCTTATGCGTTCTCGAGTTGCGCGTATTTCTCTACCAGCTTTTTCAAGCCGAAGCGAGGAAATTGTACAGTAATCTTGGCTTCCGCGCCTTCTCCTTCGCGGCGGAAAACCGTTCCTTCACCATATTTAGGATGCCTGACTTTTTGGCCCGGCCGGAATCCGCGTTTACCAGCGGGTTCTTCAAGCTGAGTTTTCGCGACGGTAAACTTCTTGCCGCGTGAGGCGAAGAACTCGGCGATGTTGTCGATGGAATTGTAATGGCCCGCCGGCGGCGCTGATTTTTGCCGGGTCTCGGCAACTCGCCCCCGCTTCCAGCTTGCACTTTGATCTTCGTCTTCATAGGAGTAGTGGCTCGATTCGTCGAAGCTTGCGGGGCTTCGCCCCGCGGGACGGCCGAGGGAGGCCCTCCCTGCCTGAGATCTCCTGGTCCCCAGCTCTTCGATTAACGGTGCGGGGACTTCCTCCAGAAAACGCGACGGTACGCTGGCCTCGGGCAGGTCGGTGCCGTAGCGGCGGCGATAGACGGCACGCGTCAGGACAAGCTGGTCCATGGCCCGGGTCATGCCTACGTAGCAGAGGCGGCGTTCTTCTTCGACGTCATCCGGCTGGAGCATGGTGCGCGAATGCGGGAACAATCCCTCTTCAAGGCCGCTGAGGAAGACGAGCGGGAATTCGAGCCCCTTGGCGGCGTGCAGGCTCATCAGCGTGACTTGCGAGCGTTCGTCGTAATCGTCGGCATCGCTGATTAGCGCGGCGTGGTCGAGGAACTGATCGAGCGTTTCGCCGCGATCGCGCGAATCCATGGCGGCGTTAACCAGTTCGCGCAGGTTTTCGATGCGGGAGAAAGCTTCGGGAGTGTCTTCGGATTCGAGGAGTTTTATGTAGCCGGTGCGGTCGATGAGAAATTTCAGGATGTCGGCGGTGGAGACTGTGGGATTGGGAAATGGATTCGGGGTTGGCGAGTCGAGCGTGCTAGTCGCAGCTTCGTTCGCAAAAACGGTTGGCGGTTTATTGGCCTCTCGAGCGCTGGCCACATCTTCTTCATCTTCATTCGTTGCACCGTAGGCTCCGCCGAAATCGAAGGCGGTGTTTTCGAATTCGGTGGGATCGAACGCGGCGGCATCGTCATCGGCTCCCGCGGTGGCTTGCGGGGTTACGGACGCTTGCGGCATTTGCGCGGGCGAGGGCGCCCGCGCCACACGTTCATCTTCACTTTCTTCCAGGTGCTCGACGAAGGTTCCGGAGAGCATGGCTTGGGCATCGATGATCAATTGCTGAAAGCTTTTCAGCGACGCGAGGGCGCGCTGCGGCAAAAGATGCCGTCGAATCGCTTCGGCGATCGCTCCCCACAGTGACAGGCCGGTTTCGAGCGCCAGACGCTCGATTACTTCAATCGTTCCCTTGCCGATGCCGCGGGTGGGCGTATTGACGACACGCAAGAGCGAGATTGAATCGTCGGGATTCTGGATGACTTTGAGGTACGAGATCATGTCTTTGATCTCGGCGCGCTCGTAAAACGAGAAGCCGCCCACTACGTGATATTTGAGGCCATAACGCCGCATGGCTTCTTCGAACAATCGTGATTGTGAGTTGGTGCGGTAGAGGACGGCGGCGCGGGGGAATTCCTCGCCACGCTGGGCCGCTTCGCGCAGATACTTTGCCACGGAATCAGCCGCAAAGAGTGCTTCGTTTTCGCCGTCGGGAGCTTCATAGTAGCCGATCTTGGCGCCGCCCTGGCGGGACGTCCAAAGATTTTTACCTTTGCGTCGGACATTATTTGCAACCACAGACGATGCGGCTTGCAGAATGTTTTGCGTCGATCGGTAATTCTGCTCGAGGCGGATGATTTTGGCCTCGGGAAAATCCTGCTCGAATTCGAGAATGTTACGGATGTCGGCGCCGCGCCAGGAGTAGATCGATTGATCTTCATCGCCGACGGCGCAAACGTTGTGGCGCTCACCCGCCAACATGCGCATGAGTTCGTATTGCGGTCGGTTGGTGTCCTGATATTCGTCGATCAGCAAGTACTGAAAACGTTTGTTGTAATACTCGCGCACCGATGAGACCGTTTTCAGCAGGCGCGTGGCTTCGAGAAGTAAATCGTCAAAGTCGAGAGCGTTGGCGCGGCGCAGTTCTTTGCGATATTCCTCGTACAGGTGCGCGATCTTTTCTGTCTTGGGATCGGCCGACTGCAGGTAAAGCTCCTGCGGATCGAGCATGTGATTTTTGGCCCAGGAGATGCGCGAGAGCACAATGCGCGGCGTGAGTTGCTTGTCGTCGAGGCCGAGGCGCTTCATGATCGACTTGACGACCGCTTGCATATCGCTCTCGTCGTAGATGACAAACTTTTTTGTGTGCCCGATTGGCGGCTGGCCGGGCGAGGCGGAGGGAATCTGCAGGGCTTCGATGTCGCGGCGAAGAACGCGTACGCAGAACGAATGGAATGTTGAGATGACCGGCTTTGCGATGCTAAGTCCGCCGACAAGTTTCTCGACGCGTCCGGCCATTTCCGCGGCGGCTTTGTTGGTGAAAGTCATCGCCAGAATGGATTCGGACATGACACCTTTGTGATCGATCAAATAGGCGATGCGGTAGGTGATGACACGCGTTTTGCCACTGCCCGCGCCGGCGAGAATCAGCACCGGGCCCTCGGTGGTTTCGACGGCTTCACGCTGCTGCGGATTGAGATGATCGAGAAACGACAATGCGGGAGCGGCTCCGGAGTTGCTAGTCAATTTTACAGGGAATCGGAAACGGCAGCGCGGTTAGTAGTTGCGGATAGTTTCCTAAATTCGTCGACCACGAAAAACACCAAGGTACACGAAGGCACGATGCCGCGGATTCGCTTTGTGCACTTTGTCTTCCCCAGAGTCAGTTGTTTGTTTTACGCGCGGGGTTCAAGTAATTGTCCAACGGAATGTCGAAGTACATAAGTTCGGTTCCCTTCGCATCGTCTACGCCGGTGACGTAGAGGTGCGCACCGGCTAACGGAGCCTCGATATCTTCGATATCGAAAAAAAGAAATCCGGATTGCGTGTTGTGCGGTTCGACCGCGTGAGCGGCGAACTGGGAGGATTCGACCTCGTTTCTTTCTTTGTCGGTGATCGCACCTTTCACTTTGCTGCGCGGAAAAGGCAGCGGCATTTGCGGTCTCGTGCCGCCTTGCGGATTCACCAGGCGGCGGTAGATGTCGTCAGGCGAGGCGGGAGTTAGCTTGGAATTATTGGCGGTGGTAAGAGTGACTTGCATGTTGGTGATGGAGATGGGCTGGTCTCCGTTGTTGGTGACGATGAAGAAAACGGGCAGAAAGCCGTGGTCGTGAAAATTGATGGAGAAGATCTTTGCTTTTTCTGGAGTGTCATACGGATCGGCGGCGATGGCGACTTTTTCGTCGGAGTGGTCGTCATGTGCCGCGTAGGTTCGGGCCGGCTGGGCTTGCGGCTTGGCGAAATTCTTGGCTGGCGCGGATGCCGCGGATATTGCTACAAGCAATGCGATCAGGAACGCGCGGCACAACTGCTTGGCTTGCGACGGCATGCATCCGATTATAAAGCGAAGCGCCGGGTTCGTTACGCTGGGAGGGGTAGATTGCCGGCGGGAAAATCGTAACCACGGAGGACACGGGAAACACAGAGGCTGCCGAGGTTTGTTTAGAATAGCTCATTGATCTCCCGCTTCTATAGCTTTCTTTATAGTGCGCTGCTCGCTCTTGCGATGCTGGTTAGCTTGCCTTACTGGCTCTTCCAGATGGCGGTGCGCGGGAAATATTGGAAAGGATTTGCGGAGAGAATGGGGCGCGTACCGGCGCGCTTGCGGTTGCCGCAGGCCGACGAAAGCGCGCTATGGGTTCATGCGGTTTCGGTGGGTGAGGTGCTGGCTGTGGCGGGGTTGGTGGAGCAACTGAAGGGCGATTTGCGCGGACGGGTCTTCGTTTCCACTACGACCGATCCGGGGCAGGCGTTGGCGCGCCGAAGATTTGGCGAAGAAAGCGTCTTTTATTTTCCCATGGATTTTGGGTTTGCGATTGGGCCTTATCTGCGCGCCCTGCGGCCAAAGATGGTGGTGATTGCGGAGACGGAGTTCTGGCCGAATTTTTTCCGGCTGGCGCACGCGAGCGGCGCGCGCATCGCGGTGGTGAATGCGCGCATTTCAGACCGTTCATGGCCGCGTTATCTAAGATTTCGGGGACTGCTGAGAATAGTGCTGGCGAACGTAGATTTGTTTCTGACGCAAACCGGTGAGGATGCGGCCCGGCTGAAAGACATTGGCGCTGATATTGAACGCGTGCGGGTTACGGGAAATTTGAAGTTCGATATGCCTGCTCCTGTGGCTCCGGCGATTGTTGCGAGCGTGCGGAATTCGATTGCGGAACACGGCAGCGGGCCGGTGCTGCTGTGCGGCAGCACAGTCGAGGGAGAAGATCCCATCCTGTTAAAGGCATTTGAGAACGTCGTGGTGCAACATCCGCGGGCGGTGATAATTCTTGCGCCGCGGCATCCTGAACGGTTTGCCGCTGTCGCGTCGCTGCTCGAGGAAATGTCGATTCGCTTCTGGCGTAGAACTCTGTGGAATGGCGAGCCATTGAGCGGCAGGGTAATGCTGCTGGACACAATTGGAGAATTGAGCGCGCTCTATGCACTGGCGGACGTCGCATTTGTGGGCGGAAGCCTGGTGCCACGCGGCGGGCACAATATTATTGAACCGGCACAGTATGGGGTTGCCACGATCGTCGGGCCTCACACGGAGAATTTTCGCGACATTGTCAACTTGTTTCAAAGCCGCGACGCGGTGCGGATCGCAGGGCCATCCGACTTGCCGCTGGTGCTGATGGAACTGCTCGCCAACGATGTGGAGCGAAAAGCCCTGGGACGACGTGCGGCACAGACCATGCGATCGCAACTTGGCGCGACCGCGAGAACCGTCGCTGAACTGCGGAAGTTGCTGGCACCGGCATGAGCTTCCATCCGCTATCTGCCGCTTACGGCGGCGTGGTTGGAGTGCGGAATGCGCTGTATCACCGCGGACTGCTGCGCTCGCGCAGGCTGCGCGGGCCGGTGATCAGCGTAGGCAATCTTTCCATCGGGGGGTCGGGCAAGACTCCGTTTGTGATCTTGCTGGGCGAGTTATTGAAAGCACGAGGAATCGAGCTTGATGTGCTATCGCGCGGTTACGGCCGTGAGAGCCGCGGCGTAAAGCTGGTGGATCCGGGCGGGTCTCCTGGGGATTTTGGAGACGAACCTCTGCTGATTGCCCGGCGATTACAAGCCTCCGTCGTGGTGGGTGAAAGTCGATATGAAGCAGGAGAATTTGCGGAGTCGCGATTCGGTCCGCGATTTCATTTGCTGGATGATGGTTTTCAACATCGCGGTTTGGCTCGTGCTTTCGATATTGTGCTGGTGACGCCGGAGGACGCGAAAGATTGGCTACTTCCAGCGGGAAGATTGCGGGAACCGTTGAGTGCGTTGAAACGAGCGGACGCGGTTGTACTGGCGAGCGGAGCTTCGGCGGAGGCATTTCCGATTGCGGGGAAGACGGTCTGGAAGGTGCGCCGAGGCCTGGCAATGCGGAATGTCAGCGTTCCTGAGCGGCCGGTTGTATTTTGCGGGATTGCCCGGCCGCAGAATTTTATGCTGCAATTGCGAACCGCGGGAATCGAGCCTGTGGCGGAAGCATTTTTTCGCGATCATCATGAGTACTCCGAGAAAGACGTTCGCGATCTGCTGCAACTCCGTGAGCGCAGTGAGGCGGGCGGCTTTGTGACTACTGAGAAAGATGCGGTGAATCTGGGCCGGTATTTTGAGGCGCTGGCGCCACTGGCGGTGATTCCGGTGAAGATGGAGCTGGCCGACGCCGCTAACGTTCTGGATGCGATGCTGCGCGTGATCGATGAGCGGCAGGCCCGACCGTGAGAGAATGCGTCTCGAATAGGATGCGACCGAAAATGCTTGCTCCGATGACAATCGATATCTGATGACGAAACATTTCAAGGAAGTCGAGCGCCTGCGAAAGATCATTGAGGCATTCCCCAAGGTGACGATTACAGTCTTGGGGGACCTGGTCGCCGACGAATTTGTCTATGGGGAGATTTCGCGCGTGTCCCGCGAGGCGCCCGTGCTGATCCTGAAGCATCGCGAACGAACGATTGTGCCGGGCGGCGGCGCGAACGCGGTGAATAATCTCGCCGATCTGGGAGTGAATGTTTTGCCGGTTGGGGCCATTGGCGACGATGAGCCCGGACGCCTGCTGGTGAAGGCTTTTCGGCATAAGCGTATTCCGGTCAGCGGCGTTTTAAAAGACAAGACATACACGACAGTGACAAAAACCCGCATTCTGGCGGGCATGACGCACAACACGCGGCAACAGGTAGTGCGGGTGGATCGCGAGCCCGAGCATGCTCCCAACCGGCATCTGGCGCGCGAGCTATTTTGGGCGGCGCGAGAATATCTGCGGGCTTCGGATGCGCTGCTGGTTTCCGATTACGGATATGGATCGGCGACCCCCGCGCTGGTGAACGCGCTCAGCGTGCGGGGTCGGCGGCGGGCGGTGCCGTTGATTCTGGATTCTCGTTACCGGCTGTTTGAGTATTCCGGGGCCACGGCGGCGACTCCGAACGAGCCAGAGGTTGAAGCGGCGCTGGGCGTGCGGATCGGGCAGGATTGGGAGGAGGTGGTTGCGGCCGGAAAGCAAGTCATGGAGCGCATGCAGCTGCAATCGTTGCTGATCACGCGGGGCCGCGACGGCATGGTGGCGTTCGATCAGAAACATGCGCCTGTGGATATTCCGATTTTTGGTTCTGACCAGGTCGCCGATGTGACGGGTGCGGGAGATACTGTGATTGCGGCATTCAGCGCGGCTCTGGCGGCAGGAGCGAATACGGAAGAAGCTGCTCAGTTGGCTAACTATGCCGGCGGAATTGTGGTGATGAAGCGTGGCACCGCGACGGTTTCCGCCGACGAATTGTTGCGGGCGCTGGAACAGGCTCCGCCGCTAACGAGGGAGCATTGACGCGGCATCGGTCCTGAACCGAAAAGAACACAGGGGAACACAGGGTAAAAATCACTCTTATTTAGAGACTGATGAGCGAGCGAAAAATTGCGAGCCGGGGCGAGTTGCGCGAGCGCGTGAACCAGTGGCGCCGCGCGGGTGAGCGGATTGTGCTGGCCAATGGCAATTTCGATCTGCTGCATGTGGGCCACGTACGATATCTTCGCGGAGCGAAGGCGTTGGGCGGCAAGCTGGTTGTCGCGATTAATTCGGACGAATCGGTGCGCGCGTTGAAGGGCGAGGGACGCCCGGTGATGCCCGAGAAAGAGCGCGCGGAGATTGTTGCCGCGCTTGCCGATGTGGACGGGGTGATTATTTTTCCGGAGCTCGATGTCCGCGCGTTGATTCGCGAAATTCGGCCGGATATTCAGGCGAAAGGGACCGATTACACGGTTGATTCCGTTCCGGAGCGCGACGCAGTGACAGAATGCGGCGGACGGGTTGCGATTGTTGGCGATCCGAAAAATCACTCCAGCAGTGAGATTCTTCGCACGCGGCCTGCGCCGAGGCAGCCGTGAACCTGGGACCTGTGGATTCACAGGATACAAATATCGATCGACCCACGGTCAACAAGCCCCCATTCCACAACATCGAGAACATCGACCGCATTCTCGTCGTGAGGCTCAGCGCGATGGGGGATGCGATCCACACGCTGCCCGCCGTGCAGATGCTTCGCGAGGCTTTTCCTAACGCGCATATCGGCTGGCTGATTGAGGAGCGGTGGGCTGAACTGCTGTGCGCCACCGGTTCTCCACGCCGTGGGCCGCGATCTCGATTGCGGCCATTGGTTGACGAAGTTCATGTGGTCAATTTGAAGACCTGGGGGAAGTCTCCATTCTCGCTTGCGACACCGCAGAGAGCGGCGACGGCTTGGAATGATGTGCGCGCCGCGCGATATCAGATAGCGATCGATCTGCAAGGCGCCATCCGATCAGCCGTGTTGGCGCGGCTTTCAGGATCGCGCGTGGTGTATGGCGCGGCGCAGCCGCGGGAAGCTCCGGCCAGCTTGTGGTATACGCGGAAAGTGATAACCAGCGGCAGGCATGTGATTGAGCAGAATATTTCCATTGCTCGGGCGCCCATTGAGACTCATATGGGCGCGGCCCGCGAGGCGAGTTCTAAGGTGCGCTTTGGCGAGCTCGGTTGTGAGCTTCCGTGTGATCCGCAAGTCGAGGCGCGAATTGACGATCGCCTGGCGGAGTTGGGCATTAGGGAATTTGCCATTTTGAATCCTGGTGCGGGCTGGGGAGCGAAACGGTGGCCGACGGAGCGCTATGGCGAAGTTGCGCGTGGGCTTGCTCATCATCGGCTGCGGTCTGTGGTGAATTATGGTCCCGGCGAAGAGGAGTTGGTGCGCGCGGTCGAGCTCGCAAGCGGAGGTGCGGCGCAAGGGCTCCAATGCACGATCACAGAGTTGATCGCGCTGACGCGACGGGCACGGTTGTTTATCGGTGGAGATACCGGGCCGCTGCATTTGGCGGCGGGTCTGGCAGTTCCGGTGGTCGGAATCTATGGGCCGACCGATCCTGTCCGCAATGGGCCTTACGAAACGCCGAATATTGTGCTACGGAACTCTGAGAGCGTGACGAGCCATGCGCGCAGGGCTGAGGCGGACGAGGGCATGTTAGGGATTGGAAGTGGTGAGGTGCTGACCGCGGCTTTCCGGCTGATGGGAGACCTCGGGGGCTAAAGTCCCCCTGAATAAATTTAATTGGGCAAGGCGCGGCTGAAGCCGCGCCCCTTCAAAGCAAGATCATATGGCGGGTTGGTCTAAAATCGCGCGGCGGATCCGGATACCTTTGGGTTTTGCGCTGGCGGTGTTTTATTTCTGGTTGGCGCTGCCTACTTGGTCGTGTCTGCTGCTGGGTTTAATTGGGATTGTGCCGGGCCTCGCAATTCGCGCGCTGGCTTCTGGACATGTGCGCAAGAACGAGGCGCTCGCGACGTCCGGGCCTTATGCGTATACGCGCAATCCGCTGTATCTGGGATCGTCGCTAATGGGAATTGGATTTGCCGTGGCAGCGAGGAGTTGGTGGATTGGCCTGGCGTTAGCCATAATGTTCTTTGCCATTTATCTTCCGGTGATTCGCGATGAAGAGGGGTTCTTGCGCGAGAAGTTTCCGGAGTTTGACGAGTACGTCCGCCGGGTGCCGAGGATGTTGCCGAGACTTACCCCGCATTCGGACGAGAAGTACTCCGGTCAGGCGGGATTTTCTTGGAACCTATACTTGAAGCATCGAGAGTACAACGCGCTGCTGGGAGCGGTGGCAGTCCTGGCTGGACTGGTGGTGAAGATGACCGTCTCTCGATCTTCGTTCACCTGACCCTCTCTCATCCAATCAACCTCTCAGTACTCTATTTCTGCGCCACCAGCTCCCTCGCGTGCGTTAGCTCTGGCCGCGTGGAGTTCGATCCTGCACAGACCTTCAACAAGAGTGCGTAGTATTCTTCGGCGTCTTTCTGGTTCCCGGCGGCTTCGGCGGCACGGGCTGCGCCAGCAAGGCCATTGAAGCGATTGGGGTTTTGCTTCAGGTCTGTCTGATACGCAGACAGCGCCTGCTGCGGACGCTTGGCTTCGAGCAGGATGTCGGCGATCATTTCGCGCGTGGGAATACCGTCGGGTTCGTCGCCGGTTGCGTCTTCCTTATCGGCGATAGGACGAAGCGCTTCGACTGCATCATCGTACTTGTCCTCGGAAAACGCCAGCCAGGCTTGTGCCTGTTTCTGATCGTCCTCGACAGCTTCGGCGAAGTCCGTTTTCTTTTCTTTGATCATTGATTGATGAATGCGCTCGATTTCAGCGATATCCTTGCGCACATCGTCCGGCTTGTGCAGGTGCGCTGAACCAATGGCTCGGGCCCAATAGACCAGGGATTCTTCCGCCGTACCTCCAACTTCCATCGGAGGCAGCGCTGCCGCGGCCGGCCAGTCGTGCATCTCGATGGGATAAAGAGCGCTCAGATGCACCAGCATGGCAGCGTGCGGGTCGTAGCCTTTTCCATACATATCATCTTTTTTGTTGGGCATGGCGCGAATCTCTTCGATCAGGGCTTTGGCGTCGGCATCGCGTCCGCTTTGCATGTAAGCGTAGAAGAGAAAATCCATGGCGTGGAATTGGTGGCTTTCGCCGCCCATGCCCATGGCGGCGGTTTTGCGCGAGGCGGCGATGGAGGCGAGATTGGAATTAATGTCATCCTGCCACAGGCCGAGGCGGGCAAAGATGTGCGACGGCATGTGCAAAGCGTGGGGAGCGGCGGGCGCGATCTGCGCGAAGCGGCGAGCTGCGGGCAGGCCGAGTTCGGCCAATCCCGGCTTGTCGTAGGCGTGAATTAGATAATGTGCGACGCCGGGATGGTCGGGTTCAGTGGCAAAGAGCTTTTCAAGAATTGCGGCGGCCTGCTTGCGATTGGCGAAAGTCGTGTCGTCCTGGGGTTCGGAGGCCAGCAGCGAGAGTGCGTAGAAAACTGCGGCTTCGTTGTCGTCAGGAAAAGACTCATAAACCTTCTTCATCGCATTCGAATAGGCTTGGGCGCGAGCCTGGTGATTCAACTTTTTCGAGTTGCTGTAGAAAACTGCGATCGCGGCGATATAAGCTCTTTCGCGCGGGGTGGTGGGGCCGTCGCTGCCTTGCGCCTCGTGCACTTGGTCCAGGCCTCTGAGGATCACTTTTTGGTCAGGCTCATTCCAAAGTTGGTGCCACAGGCTCATGGCGACGCCCCAATGCGCCATCGCACAGTAAGGATCGTGGGCGGTAATGTCGACAAATTCTTTTTCTGCTTCTTCGTACCAGAACGAGTGCAAGAAGGCTACACCGCGCTCGAACGGCTTGCGTACGTCCGGAGCGCAGGATACTGGAAAGTTGACGGTGCCGAGCTGGGCGGTGGTGAGTTGTTCGTGATGATTGCCAGCATGCTGGTCGTTACCATGCTCGCCGTTGCTATTTTGCTCAGCGGCAACGGCAGCAAGCGTAACGGTCGAAAAAAGAAAAAATCCGGAAAACAGGAGCAACGCGATTCGCTTCATGTGAACTCCGCTGAAAACCGAGTTTAGCCCCGCTGCGGAAGAGGGTCAAACGAGGAGCTTCTTGGCCAAGTTCCCGCTCCACCGCACTTCCTTGACATTGCCGTGCCCGGTTCTGCTACACTTCGCGGCAATTAGTGTGTAGCAGCTTTCGCGAGTATCAGTACGGTCACTGTCGCGTAAAATCGGTGCGGGTCTGTATGCGCGGCAACCATAACCCCGCTTAGGGAGTAGCCGTGGATTTGCACCCTGGGGAAGAAAGTTTTCCTTTTGATCTGCAGCCAACCGAGCTTGACCCGGTCCGGCGCGCCTTTCACGAAAATAAAGATTGGTATCTGGATTTGATTGAGCACAGCCACGACTTGCTGTGTTTGCACGATCTGGAGGGCCGGCTCCTGTCAGTGAACCAGGCTTCGGCGCGCCGGCTGGGATATGACCCGCAAGAAATTCTACACATTCCCATGCGGGAGTTGATCGCCCCGGAATACCGCGATCAATTCGATGCATATCTGCGACAGATCGAGCGCGAGGGTGAGGCGCGCGGGCTGCTGGCTGTGATCACGCGATCAGGAGAGCGGCGGATTTGGGAGTACTCGAACACCCTGCGACAAGAAGGTACGGCGAAACCCGTAGTCAGCGGAATCGCCCGTGACGTTACGGAGCAGAAGCGCGCGGAGCAAGTGGCTCGCGAGACCAGCGAACTCAATCGCCAGATTATCGCCAGCGTGAGCGAGGGAATTGCGGTCTACGACCGGAACCTGCGGTGCGTAGTATGGAATCCGTTCATGGAGCAGATAACGGGGATTTCTGCCGCAATGGCTGTGGACACGCCATTCGATCAGCTCGTTCCTCCCGGAGTTGGAGGGCATGATCCGGAGACCGAGCTGAAGCGGGCGCTCCTCGGCCATACCATTACCGTGCCTGACGAAGAACTGCCCACCGAGGCGGGGACGCGATGGGTATCGAGCCGAAAGGCCCCGCAGCGCAATGCGCAGGGCGAGATCACGGGAGTGATCGTCATTTTGCGGGATATTACGGAGCGCAAGCAGGTGGAAGCGAAGCTCCGGCTTAGCGAGAGCCGCTATCGCACCCTGCACGAAGGTTCTCCCGTTGGTATTTGCTGGACCGACACGAAAACCGGACGCTATCTTGGAGTGAATCCGAAATACTGCGAGATCGCGGGGCGAACGGAAGAGGATCTATTGGAACGCGATTTTCAAAGCATTACGCACCCCGATGATCTCGCGATAAGTCTCGAAAAGCTGCGACAGCTTACGGTAGGTGAGGCTCGGCATTACGAAATCGAAAAGAGGTACGTCCGGCCGGACGGCTCGGTACGCTGGATTGAGGTCAAAGTCGTGGCTATGTGGCCCGAGGGTGGCGATCCGATTTGTCACATGGGCATCGTGCAGGACATCACCGAGCGCAAGCAGGCAGAGGAGGCCCTCCGGGCCAGCGAGGAACGCGAGCGTGCGCGGGCAACGGAGCTGCAGACGATCCTGGATACGCTGCCGATTCCAGTATTGATTGCGCGCGATCCTCAGTGCTTGCGAATTGATGCTAATCGAGCCGGCACGCGCTACCTCGGAGTTCCTCTGGGAAGCAACGTGTCTCTTTCTGCTCCGGCAGGGAAAAAAGCGCCCTTTCACTTCGAGCGGGACGGAGTGGTGATTCCGCCGGAAGAATTGCCGCTGCAGCGAACTTTGGAAACCAAGGCGCCTGTGCAAGACGTTCCCATCAAGCTGGTATTGGAGGACGGAACAGAGAAATATGAACTGGGGAATGCCGCACCGTTACTGGATGAGGATGGGAGGGTCCGCGGCGCGGTGGCGGCCGCCGTGGATATCACAGAACGAGTCCAGGCGGAACAGGCGTTGCGGCAAATCACGGAAGAACTGCGGCTGGCCAAAGAAAAATTAGCCGAAGAGAAGCTTTACCTCGAAGAAGCCATCGACACGGAACTGGGATTCGGAGAAATTATTGGCCGCAGCAGCGAGTTGAAGCAAGTGATGGAAAATGTGGCAAAAGTCTCGCCCAGCGACGCAACCGTGCTCCTGCTGGGAGAGACCGGCACGGGGAAAGAACTGGTTGCGAGGGCCCTGCACCGAAGGAGCAAGCGGCAAGGCAAGAGCTTTATCAAGGTGAACTGCGCGGCTATCCCCTCGGGATTACTGGAGAGCGAACTGTTCGGCCACGAGAAGGGAGCCTTTACTGGCTCCGTCGCACGAAAGTTGGGCCGCTTGGAGCTAGCTGACGGGGGCACGCTTTTCTTGGATGAGATCGGGGAGATTCAACTGAGCCTGCAGCCCAAGCTGCTGCGCGTGCTACAGGATATGGAATTTGAGCGGCTCGGAGGCCGGGAGACCCTGAAAGTGAATTTTCGTCTGCTCGCGGCCACCAACCGGGATCTGGCCCAGGCCGTGAAAGCCCACGAGTTTCGCAGCGATTTGTATTATCGGTTGAATGTTTTCCCCATTCTCATTCCGCCATTGCGGGAGCGCCGGGATGACATCCGGCCGCTGGTCGAGCACTTTGTGCGCAAGTTTGCGATCCAGATGAAGAAGACGATTACCAGCATTCCGTCAAAAACTATGGAGCTGCTGGTGCGATGGGAGTGGCCGGGAAACATTCGCGAGTTGGAGAATTTTGTGGAGAGATCGGTTATCCTGACCCCGGGATCGGTGCTGCGGGCGCCGCTGGCGGAGTTGGAAAGCAGTGTTGAAGTTGACCAAGGCAGTCTCACTTTGCGGGAAAAAGACCGTGAACGCATCCTGAGGGCGCTTCGCGATTGCCATGGAAAGCTCGGTGGGGCCGACGGGGCAGCTGCACTTCTGGGGCTGAAACGAACCACTCTGCAGTCAAAGCTGGACCATCTCGGGATTAAGCCGGGAACATACCGATGAGTTCGCTGTAGTTCTTAAGCCAAGAGCGAAGAGTAGCGAGAAGCAAAGAAACGCGGGCTGGCATGCCGGGCCGCATTGCAGGTATGCTTTGCAGATGACCCGAGGATTTTGGCGTGTGCTGGAGGCGGCATTTTGGTTTGTTGTAGGTTTCTTGACGCATATGCTGCTGCTTCACTACCATCACCATCCGTTTAGCTGACACTGTTTAGTTGAATCGGCCGCTGTCGCCGAGCGCTTGCTACCCTTCGCGATGAACGGCCACTCGCGATAAGTCATCAATGCCAACGAAAAAGCCCATCGCCTTGGCGATGGGCTTTTTCTGGGGGAGGGACTCGGGCGAGGCGCCCTTGGTCCCGAACGCGTTCTATAACTACTTCGGTTGTTGCATCTGATCTGACGTCGTGCCCGGAGCCGGGGAATTGCTCGAGAGTTGCTCCAGATCGTTCTTCATCAAGCTGATTTCCACGCGGCCGCCGCTCATATGCTTGGCGTGTGCATCCTGCTCCTGGTTGGGAGTTGGCGCGTTGCCCATGCCTACTAGGTAAATGCGATAAAGCGGGATATCGTGGTTGAGCACCATATAGCGTACGACCGACTCAGCCATTTTCTGCGAGTTCGCGATTGCCGTTTGGCCTCGACCGGACGAGAATCCCTGTACCTCAATAATGTAGCCCTTCTGTCCCTTCACGCCGTTAGCCATGTCATCGAGCGCGTCCTTCGCGTTTTTACTCAGGACGCTCTGGCCGGGGCGGAAACGGATTTCGGTCTGGTTTGAGGCTTTGTATTGATCGATGTTGCTAACCACCGTTTCCACGGTCTGGACGCGAGTGGTCACTTGCTGAGCGGTCTGCTGCGCCTGATTCGCCTTGTTGCCCGCATCAATGGCATGCTGATCGGCTTCGTTGGCCTTGTCCGAGGCCATCTTGATGCCAGCCTGGGCTCGGGCGTCGGTGTCTTTGATCGCTTTGCTGTTGGCAGCGGTCAGGTCGTCGAGTTCGTTAATGCGATCCCGAATGGGCTCGGTCTGGCGTTTTACATAGCTCTTGCGCGCGAATGGATTGACCCGTCCCCAAAAACCTTCCCGGCTGGGCGGTTGCAAGGGCTGCTTGCCGGTCGCGGTCTCGCTCGACTGACTCTGACTCGACTGCATGGAATTCGATTGCGTTGCGGCCGGCTGACTGGACTGATCTCCATTAGCAGACTGGGACGACGAAGTCTGGGCGAAGGCTGGGAACGCCAGCACTGCGGCCAGGGGCAAAGTAACGAGAATGCGGCTGTTCATATGAAGCTTCCTCCAAGTTTGCCGGAGCGTCTTTCAGGCTCCAGCATGCAGAATCCACTTGCTGCGAAATTCAAATTGCGTCCGGTGACTTTACGACGGCGGCAAGCGCTTTGGACGCTTGCAGTATGCGCTGACGCGGCGCACGCCCGAAAACCACTAGGGCCTAGACCGCAAATTTGCGGGCACAATCCCTAATACAAGTCGGATGCCAAACCGAGGGACGAGGTTGGAGTCGTAAACCGTTGATATCCCTAGCAATTCTACGCCTTCCGGGACGCAGTCGGCCATTCGAGGTGCTCGCGGGCGGTAATTTTGGGAAAACTGATATAAAAACTGCGTGCGAGAGGGTCTTGTGCAATTTTTTGCAGATTGCCCATGGCCCATTTATCGGCGGCGCGTGGCACCGCGGACAGCCGAGGGCGGCTGTCCCCACATGGATTGTGGCGATCACGGCACGGACAAAAAAAATTACTCCGCGCCGCAATACTTTTCGTACTGCCCAATGATGAAATGATCGGTCATGCCCGCGATGTAATCGCAGACTACGCGCGGCAGAGATTCCTGCGCGGCTTTTTCCTGGTAATGCTGCGGCAGGGCTGAAGGATCCCCCATCCAGAAAGCGAAGAGTTCAGTCACGATGCCTTCGGCGTCATCTTTTTCGTCGGCCAGCGACGGGCTGTAATAAAGATTCTCGTAGAGAAAACTCTTGATCTGCTTGCGCTCGGCGTCCACCGGCGGGCTGAAAGAGGCAATCCGGTCAGGGCGCGAGCGTACCTCGGCCAGAGTTGAGACTCCAGCTTCTTTCAAGCGCTGTTGCGTATTTTCGATGAGATCGCTGGCCATGCGATCGAGAATGCCTTTAAGCGCCTCGTTGAATTCCAGCTTCTCGGCAACCTCGGGATAGGTTTTTTCGGCTTGTCGAAAGAGACGATCGAAAACCGGCAGACCCTCGCGAATCTGGTCGAGCGTGAGTAGGCGAGCTTCGTAGCCGTCGTCGAGATCGGCGGTGTCGTAGCCGATTTCGTCGGTCAGGTCGATAAGTTGGGCTTCGAGCGGAGGCCGCTGGTCAAGCAAATACTCCGCAAGCTCGGGATGTTCGGTTGCGTCGTAATCGCGCGAATGTTTGATGATGCCTTCGCGAACTTCAAAAGTGAGATTGAGTCCGGGGAATGCGGCGTAGCGCTGCTCGAAATCTTCAACG
This sequence comes from uncultured Acidobacteriaceae bacterium, assembly GCA_963784095.1. Classification (GTDB taxonomy): domain Bacteria; phylum Acidobacteriota; class Terriglobia; order Terriglobales; family Acidobacteriaceae; genus Sulfotelmatobacter. Next base: position 489,473 of record CAWAQC010000005.1, on the reverse strand, counting down.
ATGCGCAGCGCGTGGAGGTTGTGATCGAAAGCCAGGCCGTGCCGCCGCATGGCGGCATCGAGCGCTTTTTCTCCGGCATGGCCGAAGGGCGGATGGCCGAGATCATGCGCCAGCGCCAGCGCTTCGGCAAGGTCGATATTCAGATGAAGCGCGCCGGCAACGGTGCGCGTGATCTGCGCGACTTCGATGGTATGAGTGAGGCGGTTGCGGAAATGATCGGAGTAGCGGCGGGTGAAGACCTGAGTCTTGTCTTCGAGGCGGCGGAAGGCGCGGGCGTGAATGACCCGGTCGCGGTCGCGCTGGAAATCGTTGCGGTAGGCATGCGGCGGCTCAGGGAAGCGGCGTCCGCGGGACTGCTCCAGATGCACCGCGTAGCTCGCCAGCATGGAGAAAGTTTAGCAGAGCGCGATTTCGCCGATCTCCGAATTACTACTTCTGCGATTCTTCCTTGGCAATGGCGACCTTGGCGGCATCGAGCTTTTTCTGCGCCGCCACGAGCAGGTCGGTATCCACTTCCGGTGCGATCGTCTTGTTCCACTCTTCGACCGCGCGCTGCCAGTGAGCCGCTGCCAGCTTCAAGCGGCCAGTCTTCTGGTAGAGATCGCCCAGGTGGTCCTGCACCGTCGGATCGGAGCCCATGCGCAGCACAGCTTTATTCAGGCTCTCTTCAGAGAGATCGTACTTGCCGAGCCTGAAGTAGGCCCAGCCGAGCGAATCGAGATACGCACCATTGCTGGGATCGAGGCTGACCGCTTCCTTGATGTAGTTGAGCGATTGCTCGAGCTCTACGCCACGGTCGGCGTTCATGTATCCGAGATAATTCAAAGTCGCTGCGCTTTGCGGATTGAGAGCGAGCACTTTCCTAAATTCTGCTTCCGACTGGTCGTATTTCTTTTCGCGCTCGTAGGTCGATCCGCGCAGGAAGTAGACATACTCTTTATCTTCCGGCTTGGTGGAAAGCAATTCGGCTTTGTCGAGGGCCTGCTCGGCGTCGCTCCAGCGCTTCAGCCGCGTGTTCATGATGGCCAGGCGGAGATAGACATCGCGATCTTCCGGCGTGCCTTTGAGCAGCGAGCGGACATCGGCCAGCGGCTTATCGGGATCGCCCATGTCGGCGAGTTGCGCGTCGAGAACCATACGCAGTTCGCGGTCGTTGGGCATTTTCTGCACGGCTTCCTGGGCGGTCGCTGTGGCCTCATTCCATTGTTTAGCGTCGCGATAGGTATCGATGATGTCCTGATAACCGGTGCGGGCGTTGTCGTCTCCGAGCGGCAGCATTTTGCGGAAGGCGTCCACCGCGGCAGGATAGTTTTCCTGATCACGGTAGATCATGCCGAGGCGCTCGACGAAGATTCCGCGATTGTTGCGGTCGGACTGCGAGTAGCTGTTGTCGGGCTTCTCGGTTTTCTTCAGCAGGTCCTGCAGGATTTTTTCGCCATCATCGTAGCGGCCCTGCGCTTCGTATACGACCGCAATGTTATAGGGGACCTCAAGCGCATCCGGAACCATGGCCTGCGCTTTTTTCAGGCTGTCGAGGGCCTCGTCGTACTTGCCCTGCCGGCGGTAGATTTCCGAGATGCGCAGGAAAGTTTGCGCATCTTCGGGGTTCGCGTCGGCGATGACTTTGTACTGTTCGAGCGCCTTGTCGATCTGGCCGTCGTTCAAAAGATTTTCGGCCAGGCCGCGAATCGCATCGAGATTGTCGCGATCGAGCATGATCGCGTGCTTGTAAGCGTCGATGGCGCCCTTGTAGTCCTTGCGCTGCTCGTAAGTCGCGCCCAGCGCCGAGTAGAGTTTGGCGGAGCGGCCGGCATCGGGAACGGCGCTGAGAACTTGCAGGGCGCGGGCCGTGTCGCCTTCGTCGGTGTAGAGCAAAGCTAAAGTGGTGACGGCCTCCTCGGAGTTGGGATCGAGTTTGGCGGCGGTCTTGAGTTCCGATTCGGCTTTTTGCAGATCGTTGTCCAGACGATATAGGCGGCCGAGCAGAAGGTGATCGTCAACGTTATCGGGCTCGATCTTGATGATCTGCTCATACTGATCGATGGCCAGCTTCAGAACGTTGTCGGATCCGTTGCCGTTGCCATCGCCGGGCATGTCGCCGAGAGAGCGCAGATAAATGCGGCCCAGCAGTTTGTGAGCTTCGAGATTGTGGGGATCGCGCTTGAGAATGTCCTGCGCCTGGAGCACGGCATCGCGGATTCTTCCGGTCTTTACATAAAGCTCGGCCAGAGCGGAGGTGAGGAATTCGGATGAGGGGTCGGCCTCGATCGCGAGCCGGTACTCGTCCATCGCTTTGGTAGCCAGATCGCTGCGCCCGTACATCGTGATCTGCTCTTCATACATATGAGCGAGCGCGTAGTGGTAGTAGGCAGCGGCGCGGTCGACTTTTGGAGTTGCCGCCTGCGCAGTGTTGGCCGCACCGGCTTTGGCGGCGCCGGACTTATCGGGCTTCGATTGGGCTGGCTTGGAGGCCGCCGGCGAGGATGGGCTGGTTTGCGCGAAGGCAACTGCCGCCAAACAGTAGAAAGCTAAAATTGCGCGAAGGAATCGATTCATGCTCAACCTTAATGTCTTGGAAGTCATTGTATAGGCTTGGTCCCATCGTCCGCACTTCCGCAAGCCTGACCAGTTGGATGCAAAAGCCGCCGGGGTTGCTCTTCAGTTAATTCTAACCCTGTATTCGCTGGAACGGGGAAAAGAGTCCGTCTTGCGCAGGGGACGTAAGAGTCGAGAGTACAGGGACTGAGGGGAGTTGATTGTCAAATTTGGTAAAGGTTTTCACTGCTGAGATTTTAAGCTCACGATCTGAAGGTTTGCGATCTTCGGTGCTCGATTTCTGGTCCGGGATTTTCGGGGCGCAATCGGGTTTCGCCGCGGAGCCGCGGAGTTCCGGTTCAACCGATGGTTCAATCGAACAAGTTGAGGATTCTTCCACGGAACTCCGGCATCCAAGTTTGCGTATTGCAATGAAAGCCGATCTCTGTCTCCTGGCAGACCGCGGAGGTATCGTCGTGCTCAACCCTTTCAGATTGTTATTGTTCTGCGTGCTGGCTGCGTCTCCCGCGTTGTGCAGCCAGCGTCTAGCCATTCGCCCCACGCAGGGGTTCAGCGCCGGCGACCAGGAAACCATTCGCGAGATCGTCGATCTGGAGCGTCAGACGAAGGAAGCGGTCCTGCACCGCGATGCCGACTTTCCCTTGCGAATTCTCGCCGACGACTACGTGGCCATCACCCCGCTCGGCCAAGTCACATCCAAACAGGAGGCGATTTCCGCCCGCCGCAGCGGACAACTGCGCTACGAATCCATGAACATCACTGAGATGGTAGTGCGTCTTTATGGAGACACCGCGATCGTCACGGCCCGGGCCGACGTCAAAGGCCACCAGCTAGGAGAAGATTTCAGTGGCCCATATCGCTACACGCGGGTTTGGGTACGCCGCAAGGGCCATTGGCAGACCGTGAGTTATCAGGCAACGGTCACGCAGTGAGGCGGGGGGCGATCTGTTTTATTTAGCTCGCGACAGCCGCTTGTACAGTTCACGATATTTCTCGTCAGAGCGGCGATAGGCGGCCGTCACTTCAGGCCTCACCATTCGCTTCGAAGGAACAACGTTGTGCAGGTAATGCTCCAGCGCCCGCTCCAGCACAAAGCGCTGCGACTGCCCGTTCTCCTTGGCCACGGAGACGAACTCTTCATAAAGCTTCGCGTCGATTTCCTCGATGATTTTGACGGCTCGCGGCACGGTATCCCTGATCGGACTCTACCCGACTCAGCGCCGGAACGGCGGCGCGTAAATCAGCACGCAGGCCGTCAGCGCACCGTCGAGAGTCACCGCTGGTTCAGGCTGTGCGGGTTCCGGGACTACGAAGGGTCCGACGAGCAAGGGAACACTAGCAGTCGTGGGCGTAAACATTTTGGAAGAACCTCCTGCTAAATTTAAGTCGCGCCCCTGTGGGTACGCAACAGGAAACTTTGCCCTCAGCCTGAGTTGTCCCACCATGGGTATTTCTCCTTCCTAACATTGCTTGAGGGCACCGGAAATTCTGGTCACTTTCCATAGACTACGTGTGGAGCAAGTCCAAGGTGCGCGGTCAGATCGTGCACCCGAAAATACTCCGCCAGCGCGGGACGCTCGGCGATACGGCCTCATACATCTCACACGCCTCTTGGTCTACTTCTGCGTCGCAACCGCATTCTCCAGTGCCAGGCGGATGAAGCGCTGATACGGCAATCCCGCGTGAATGGCGCGCTTGCGCACTGCATTATAAAGTTCTTCGGGCAGGCGCAAATTTATGGATTTGTCCTTGCGCTTCATCTCGAAACGTACCGTTTGTGCGCCCGAGAGGTCATACCGTGACAGGTCGGCCTTGTCGACAAAAGCCGCGGCGGCGCGGGCGCTCTTAAACACCGGAATTTTCTTTTTCATAGGACTCGATCTCCCTTTTGTGCATGTAACGTGCGCTGATCGGCCGGATCAATTGCTTATCGCCCTTGCGCCGCAGCGTGAACACAAGAAACACTCTCCGCCCGTCGCCAGTTTGTCCGACAGCGCAAAAGCGGCTTTCCTCTCGCGAATCAGCGCTGGGAACGATGGCAAGGGGTTGAGCGAACAAGCTTTCAATCAACGCAATTGAAAGCCCATGCTTCTGGCACTTGGCTCTGTTACCTCGACCCCAATCAAAGCCGTAGAACTGCAAGACCATGATAATGGATGAGGTACTCGAATGTATAGGCAAATGTAACTACTCTACCTCTGCAGCAAGTCCACCGGCGCGGTGACATCGTGCACGCGAAAATATTTCGCCAGCGCGGGATACTTCCGCGCCACGGCCTCATACATTGCATACGCGACATTGCGATAGGAAACGTGGCCTGCGGGCGTAGTGCGCAACTCGGAGATGTAGACGGCTTCGGCGAAATCCATTTTGAACAATGCGCGTTTGCGATAGGCCAAGGGAATCGCGTATTGCGAATTCTCTTCCGCCTCGGGTGAACTGCTCGCAGCAAGCTTCTCAACGGCGGTTTGCACACGCCGCATCGCAGCATCGAACCCGCCGCGCATACCGGCGTCTTCCACATCGAGCAGCATCTCGTACCCATGCTGCGTCGTCGGTTGCTGCATCACCTGAATACACCGCCGGTGCCGGTGCATGTCGCGGAAGCCGCCGGTATCCATCAGAATGTCGAAACGGAATTGCTGCCCGGCGCGGAATCCACGCAGTATTTCGTCATACTTCCCGCGATGGCGCAGGCCCAGATCGATAACCTCGCGCCGATGCCGCTCGCCCGCGACCTGCACCGCCTGCCGGACCTGCCGGTAAGAAAAATGGCAATGCTCGTAGAGCAAGGTCGTGGCAATCTCAATTTCGAGAGGCTCTTCATCGAGCAGATCGACAATCGCCTTCGACGGTGCTAACTGTTCGTGCGCCATCAACTCGCGGGCGGCTTGCCGCAGTTCGCGGCGCGTCTCCATCTCGTAAGGATTCGGGTCCGCATATTTCACCAGGGTCGGCGCCACCCGCACCTCGCGCAGCAATTCGCGCTCCGCCCGAGCGCCGAGTTCCGCATTTACTCCACGAATTTGCTCCACCAAGTCCCGCAGCGAATCAGAATTCGCGTTGTATGCCGCCGAACCCGCCGCCTTCTTCAACGACTCGCCGAGCTGCCGCACTTCTTTGTGCGTGTGGGACAAAAGATGCGCCACCTGATTTTCGAGTGTGCGCGCATTCACGATCTCGCCCAGCGAGGTATTCGTCGCCAGCGGCAACAGGTAGCGGGTGATGTCGAAGGCCCGCGCCTTCAGCGTGCGCTCGTATTGCTCCTGCTTCATCTCGGCAGGTTTGGGAGTGATGCTGATAAGGTGCTGCGTCATGTGCGCGGAAAGCACTGTGTATTCGGCAAACAGAAAATCCAACGTCTCGCAATAAAGCTTTCGTGCTTCGCCATCGGTGCCAAAATTAGGGATGTAATATCCGCTTTTTTTGAAATCCTGATAGCGTGTCGACCGCTCCTGGCCATCCCAACGCTGCTCGTCCACTAACTCAATCGCAGCCAGAATCGACAATCGCTCAATGGCCAGCGCGATGTGCGCCAAATCGGCAATCGACCGGTGCCCATACTGAAAATAAAATGTATTGAGAAACTTCTCCGCCTTTTGCGAACTGATCTCGCGCAGCGACTCTTTCATCGACAATGCCGAGCGCGAATACTTCGCCATGGCGTAGGCCTGAATTTCCGGCTCGACCCCGTAGACTGCAAAGACTTCCGTCGAAGGCGCCGAATCAGTATCGGAGACAGGTTTTTCAGGCGCCTCCGTGCGAGCGGCCGGCGCATTTTCATCGGACGCAGCTCTCGTCGTGGAGCGATGGCCCGCTCCGGAAATAGGTACGACGTCGGCGGGTTTTTTGTCGGAAGACTCGGGCATGGGGATCACGTCGTTTGCAAGAGTTCGGGACATGGGAGTGCCTGCATGTTACTTCTCAATGTGACCACACGCAATCGTTACACAAACGATACCTCGCTAGGCGCGTATAATTTTGCGTTTCGATCGGAACGAAGCAACAACGGAGAGATTCATGTCCCTCACTGGGCACGTGGCGTTTATCACCGGCGCATCGCAAGGCATCGGCCGCGCGTGCGCGCTAAAGCTTGCGGCAAAGGGAGCTAGTGTTGCCATTGCCGCCCGCAATCAAGAGAACCTGAACGAACTCGCCAGCGAAATCGGCAACTCTGGCGGCAAAGGCGCCGCCTTCGCTCTCGACGTGACTGACGAAGAGCAGATCAAATCTGCCGTCAGAGCGGCCATCGAGCAATTCGGCAAAGTCGACATCCTCGTCAACAACGCCGGAATCACGCGGGATCAACTGATCATGCGCATGAAGCGCGCCGACTGGGATGTGGTGTTGCAAACCAACCTCACCTCGGCCTATCTCTGCACGCAAGCCGTCACTGCTTCCATGCTCAAACAGCGCTGGGGACGCATTATCAATATCAGCAGCGTCTTCGGCGAAATGGGACAGGCCGGGCAGGCGAACTACTCTGCCTCGAAAGCCGGCTTGATCGGCCTGACCATGGCTGTGGCCCGCGAACTCGGCTCGCGCAATATTACTTGTAACGCCGTCGCACCCGGCTTCATCGAAACTGCCATGACCGAGGTGCTGGGCGAAGATTTCAAGCAGAGTGCTGCCAAACAGATTCCGCTAGGCCGGGTGGGAACGGTCGATGACGTGGCTCATGCCGTGGCTTTTCTCGCGTCCGACGAAGCGTCATATATTACCGGCCATGTGCTTAACGTGAACGGCGGCATGCTGATGGGTTAGTCCCAGAAACCAAACCACAGGGGACACAGAGGTTCACAGAGGAAATGGACGCAGGCGATGCGATTTCTAGAAATTCTTCTTTGAACCCTGCTTCCTCTGCGGTGAAGGGTTTGGTTTTCATTGAAGCCGCATCCCCGACGCAAATCGCCCAGGCCCGGGAACTCTTTCTCGAATACGCGAACTCTCTCGGCTTCAGCCTCTGTTTCCAAAATTTCGATAAAGAGCTAGCCGGAATCCCCGGCGATTACGCCCCGCCCGGAGGCCGCTTATTACTGGCGCAATACGAAGATCAGCTCGCCGGATGTGTCGCTCTGCACCGTTTGGAAGCGGGCATCTGCGAAATGAAACGCCTTTACCTTCGCCCGCAGTTCCGCGGCAAGGGCCTCGGCCGCGCGCTCGCTGATCGCATCACCGCCGAGGCGCGCCAAATCGGATATCGATCGATGCGCCTTGACACCGTCGAACCGATGATGAAAGATGCGGTTGCCATGTACCGCAAGCTGGGTTTCAAAGAAATTGCGCCTTATTGTACGAATCCGATTGCGGGCGCGCTGTATATGCAACTCGACCTTTAGCGGCAGATCAACCGAGAGAGAATATGAAAACTTTCCTGCCAGTTCTCACCATCGTTCTTGTTTACACATTAAGTTCGAGCGCATCTGCGGCCACCGGCAAAACCGTCTCCTACAAAAGCGGCGATGAAACCGTACAGGGCATCCTCTACACGCCCACCGGCAAAGGCCCGTTTCCCGGCATTATCGTTATCCACGAATGGTGGGGATTGAACGATTGGGTAAAAGAGCAAGCCGCAAAGCTCGCCGATCAGGGATATGAAGCCTTGGCCATCGATTTATACCGCGGCAGAGTTGGCACCACGCCCGAGGAAGCTCACGAGATCATGCGCGGAGTTCCCGAGGACCGCGCCAAGCGCGACCTCAGCGCTGCATTTGACTATCTCGTCTCGCAGCCGAACGTGAAGAAAAATCGCATTGGCGCCATCGGATGGTGCATGGGCGGCGGTTACGCTCTCGATGTCGCGCTGGAGAAACCCACGCTCGCCGCGGATGTGATCAACTACGGGCATCTCGCCACTGATCCCCAAGCGCTGAAGAAAATTAATGCCCCGATTCTCGGACTATTCGGCGCGCAGGATAAGGGCATCACGCCCGATGACGTTCACAAGTTCGAAGCGCAGATGAAGCAGCTGGGCAAGAAGATTGAGATAAAGATTTATGACGACGCCGGCCACGCCTTCGAAAACCCCAACAACAAGGCGGGTTATCGCCCAGCCGATGCCGCTGACGCGTGGCAGCGCACAGTTGCCTTTCTTTCAGAAAATCTAAAGAAGTGATCTTCGAGAAAACCGGCGACAAATACCGCGTGGCGCTAAGCGTTTCTTTCACCCTGTGAAAGCATGCCCGCATTGCCGTCGTCAAGTCCTAACTCGAAAGTGCTTCCCTATGGCACGAATTTCCACTTGCCAGAAAATCCCGATCTGGTTACTATGTCGCATCTGCAATGCTCCCTCAGATCAACATCGGCGAAACCATTAGAAATTACCGGCTGCAGAAAGGGATGTCCCAGGGCGACATTGAGAAGCGCACCGGCTTGCTGCGCTGTTACTTGTCGCGCGTCGAAAACGGGCACACCATCCCCTCGCTCGATACGCTCTCGAAAATTGCCGGAGCCATGGAAATCGCACTCTCGCAGTTCTTCTCCGAATCCGGGCACAGCAACGGCACCAAGGGACTTCCCCAGCTTTCCGACGATGAGGTTCGTTTCCTCAGCCAGGTCCGCCGCTACTCCGCCAATCTGAATGACAGCGATCGCAAGCTCGTGCTCGCGATGGTCAAGAAGATGGCCGCGAATTCGAAGTAGAGCTGCCAGCCGTCAGCTCTCAGCCTGATCACGCCTGAATAGCTTGTCATTCCGAGAAGCGTAGCGACGAGGAACCTGCTTTTCTCGCCCAGAGTTCGTCTACCCCCGGCTCCGCGAACCCCGACAGCTTACTTTCGTACCATGCCCCTCGGTGACCACAGGGCACCTGCCCCGGCTCACCTCTTCTCACTACACTGTTAGCTCGGAGATCCCTGCGTGACCACTGACGAAGAACTAACCGTACTCGAAGGCCAGCTCCGTCGGCTGAAGATCGAGTATGAGGTTTACTTCAGCAACCCAACCAAACGCCCGCCCACTGACGTCGAGTGGAAGGTGCTGTCGTTGCTGCGCAAATTTTCCGATGGCGGACGCATGAACTTCTCCCAGCGCTACCGCTACAACGAAATGGCCCAGCGCTACGCCGTCTATAGCGATCTGTGGCGCAAGAAGTCGCGCATTCGCGAAGAAGGCTATCGGCGCCCGCAGGACGCGATTCTTTCTGTACAGGGCGTCCGCACTTCCGAAGACGATCACAAGCCGGCGCATCCGGTTTATGGTGTGAGCAAAGCCGCTGCTGCGGCTGCTTCGGCGTCAGCGCCAGAGACTTCACAACCCTTCACCATGCACGAGAGCGAAGCCGGGCGCGAACAGCTCGAACGCCTCGATCTATAACACTCTGGTCGCAGCCAAGAAAAAATCTGGGGAGAATGTCTCCGGCAACCTCGAATCGTTCTCTTCTTTCGTGCAGAAAAAAACCCAGCAAATCCGCAAACAATATGGCTGCCAGGACGTGGAATTTTCCGTCGAACTCACCGAGGGGCAAGTTAAGCTGAAGGCCAAGGCGAAAACGTAAGGGGAGGGGCTTCGCCAGTTCTGCCCCGGGGCGTTATCATAGCCGCATGTTCCCTGTTTCACCGATCATTATCGTCATCGGCCTGGTTGTCTATGCCGCTGTTGGCGCTGCGATTGGTGCTCTCACCGGATGGCTGGCGTCCCTAACAACGAAGTGCGGCCCACGAGGAATTTTGAAGGATGCCCCTCTTGGATCAGTTGGGTGTCTAGCCGGCTTTATTGGGTCCATCCTTATGCCCTGGCATCGAAACACCATCTCGTACACCTTGGATGGCGGAGGCTCGGTGACATCGACCATGAACACATACCAGCACCCCGAGCGAGTGGCTATTGGCCTGGCCATTCTCCTGCCACTCCTCCAATGAACTTTATCGATTCAAGCGAGTGCGTGCGCGCTGATCTGGCCCGGCCCGCGGCGAATTGCTGATAGAATTTTCCGTCGCTCCGCACTCATCCTTCATATCCGAGGCCTCACATGTCCCCCAGCACTTCCCGCATCCAGCGCGCCATCCTCAGCGTCACCGATAAAACCGGGCTCGCCGATTTCGCCCGCAAACTCGCCGCTCTTGGCATCGAACTGATCTCCACCGGAGGCACGGCGAAGCTGCTGCGCGATTCCGACATCGCCGTCGAAGACATTTCCGAACTCACGGGCTTTCCCGAAATGCTCGATGGACGCGTGAAGACGCTGCATCCCAGAGTCCACGGCGGCATTCTGCATCGCCGAGACAATCCCTCGCACACGGCAGCCGTCGCCGAGCACGGCATCCAGCCGATCGATATGGTCGTGGTGAATCTCTACGCGTTCGAGAAAACCGCAGCCAAACTTGGCGTAGCTTTTGAAGAGCTGATCGAAAATATCGACATTGGCGGACCGTCGATGATCCGCTCCGCGGCCAAGAATTTTCGCGATGTCGCCGTGGTCACATCGCCTGCCGATTATGACACCATCGCGGAAGAGCTTGCCCGCTCGAAGGCCTCGCTCTCTCTCGAAACTAAATGGCGACTCGCGCAGAAAGCCTTTGCCCTTACGGCCGCATACGATTCCGCAATCGCGTCTACCCTCGAACTCATTCCGGATGCCAACAATTTGGCGCCGCCAACCGCTTCGGAGCTTCGCTCCGATGGACAGCCGAGGCCGGCTGTTCCCACAACGGTTCAATTGTTTCCGCCGACGCTGCGGCTCTCGTTCCAGAAAACTCTTGACCTGCGTTACGGCGAAAACCCGCACCAGAGCGCCGCGATGTATTCCGATGGCTCCGGCGTAGGTGTCGCTAATTGCCGCCAGCTTCAGGGCAAGGAACTTTCCTACAACAACATCGTCGACCTGCAAGCCGCGTGGGACCTCGCACAGGAATTCAACGGGCCGAATGATGACCCGTTCTGCGCGATCATCAAGCACACCAATCCTGCCGGTGCTGCCATCGGCAAGACTCTCGCCGAGGCTTACAAGCGAGCCCTCGAATGCGATCCCGTGTCGGCTTTCGGCGGAGTAATCGGCGTCAACCGGCCCATTGACGGTGAAGCGGCCGAAGAGATGCACAAGCTGTTTCTTGAAGTTATCGCTGCCCCCGCATTCGACGAAGCCGCGAGAGCCTGCTTCGCCACCAAGAAAAACCTGCGTCTCGTCGAAGTCAAAGCCGCGCCACAGAAATGGGTGCTGAAAAATATTTCCGGCGGAATTCTCGTGCAGGATGCCGATTCGCGTCTGCTCGAAGGTGTCGATCTCAAAGTCGTCACGCAACGCGCTCCTACCGCGGAAGAGACCCGCGCGATGCTGTTTGCCTGGAAGGTTTGCAAGCACGTCAAGTCGAACGCCATCGTCTACGCACGCGATGGACAAACGGTCGGAGTCGGCGCGGGCCAGATGAGCCGAGTTGACTCCGCGAAAATCGGCGCCATGAAGGCGCAACTGCCGCTGAAAGGAACTGTCGCTGCATCGGACGCATTCTTCCCCTTCCCCGATGGCGTGGAAGAAATTGTCAAAGCTGGGGCAACCGCCATCATTCAGCCCGGCGGCTCGCAGCGCGATTCCGAAGTTATCGCCGCAGCTAACAAGCACGGGCTCGCCATGCTGTTCACCGGCGTGCGCCACTTCCGCCATTAGAAGCTGTTCAGCTTTGCCGCTGCGAAACAAATTCGCGGTCAGCTTCGACCAAGGACGATTTGCCGGCCAGCTTCGAGTAGAATCGGTATTTCTGTCATCATGAGTGACGTACGTCGTGGTCTGATCATCGTGAACACGGGCCCGGGAAAAGGGAAGACGACTGCGGCGATGGGGACGGCATTGCGTGCGGTTGGTCAGGGAATGAAAGTGCTGATGCTGCAGTTTTTGAAGGGCTCGTGGCATTACGGCGAACTGGATGCGGTGAAGGCTTTCGGAGACAAGTTCGTGATGAAGCAGATGGGCCGCGGATTTGTGAAAGTTGGCGCCGAAAAGCCAGATCCGGAAGATGTGAAAATGGTGGAAGAAGCATGGGCTGAAGGGGAAAAGGCGATTCGCTCCGGCGAGTGGGATCTGGTTGTGCTGGACGAGATCAATTACGCGATCAGTTACGGGATGCTGGATCCTGCCAAAGTACTCGAGACCCTGAAGCTTAAGCCGGAGATGGTGCACGTGATCTTGACTGGACGAAACGCCCACCCCACAATTGTCGAGGTTGCCGATACCGTGACCGAAATGCGGCAGGTGAAGCACGCCTACGAAAAGGGCGTGTTGGCGCAGAGGGGAATCGAATACTGAAATTGAGTGATTGTGCGATCGGGCCATTGAGTGATCTGTCCAAAGGGAGAGATTCGGTTTTCAATCGCCCGATCGCACAATCACCCAATCGCTAAATTCTTATGGCTTGGTTCAAGCGCGAATCCGGAGAACTCGACACTTCTGGCGCGAAGACGGTGCGCACCGAAGGATTGTGGGTGAAGTGTGAGAACTGCCGGCAAATCATCTGGAAAAAGGATTTGGAAGAGAACCTGAATGTTTGCCCAAAGTGCGACAAACATTTTCGCATGGACGCACGCAAACGGCTGGCGCTGTTGATGGATGACAATCAATACGAGACCTTCGACGGGAATCTTTCTTCGACCGATCCACTGAAATTTGTCGACCTGAAGCAGTATTCGTCGCGGCTAAAGCAGGCGCAGAAAGAGACGGGATTGAAGGACGCAGTCATCAACGCGCAGGGCAAATTGCTGGGGCGGCCAGTGGTGGCGAGCGTGATGGAATATGCGTTCATCGGCGGAAGCATGGGCGCAGTGGTGGGGGAAATGATCACGCGGGCTGCCGAGAGAGCATGTGATGCGAAGATTCCGCTGATTATCGTCTCGGCATCGGGCGGAGCGCGGATGATGGAAGGGGTCGTCAGCCTGATGCAATTGGCCAAAATCTCTGCGGCGCTGGCGCGACTGGACGATGCGAAGGTTCCGTATATCTCTGTGTTGACCGATCCTACGACTGGCGGGGTTACCGCGTCGTTTGCCATGCTGGGCGATTTGAATATCGCCGAACCGGGCGCGCTGATTGGTTTTGCGGGCCCGCGGGTCATTGAGCAAACCATCCGGCAGAAGCTGCCAGCAGGATTTCAGCGCAGCGAATTTTTGCTGGAGCATGGGATGCTCGACGCGGTGGTGCCTCGCAAAGAGATGAAAGCCTACATTGCGCGAGCGCTGGATTTTATGAGTGGAGCTATCAGCCCTCAGCTGTCAGCCGTCAGCTAACTCACCGGCTTTATGTCCTACGAAACAGCCGTCACACGCATGTTTGCGCTGGGCCACGAATTGGCGCAGATGCCTTCGCATAAATTCGACCTGGCACACATGCGCGTGCTGCTGGCGGCGCTCGGACATCCGGAGCAGCACTTTCCGAGCGTATTGATTGCGGGCACCAACGGTAAGGGTTCGACCGCGGCGACACTGTCGTCGATTTTGCAAGCTTCAGGATTGAAGACCGGGTTATACACTTCGCCGCACCTGGTGCGAATCAACGAGCGGATTCGGGTCGGTGGTGCGGAAATCGGCGATGAGGCTTTCGCGTCGTTGCACGGTCAGGTGGATCGAGTTGCGGAAAAGTTGGTGGGCCGAGCGGAATTGCCGTGGCATCCGAGTTTTTTCGAAATGATGACGGCCATCGCGTTTGAGCATTTTGCACACGAAAAGATCGATATTGCTGTGCTCGAAGTTGGTATGGGTGGAAGGCTGGATGCTACGAACGTGGTCGAGCCGCGAGTGAGTGTGATTGCGGATATTTCTCTCGACCATCAAAAGTATCTTGGCGACACGCTGCGCGAGATTGCGCGCGAGAAGGCAGGAATTATTCGAAGTGGTGGCGCGGTTGTTACTTTGCCCCAGCAGCCTGAGGCGAACGACGTGATTGGAAACACGATTTTGGAATCGGGCGCGCGGGCGATCAACGCGGTTCCTTATGTGCCGCCGGTTTCACCGGGGAGTCCCGGGTACATGGTTGGTGCCGAGAACCATGCCGGCGCCGAGAACCATGCCGGCGCCGACGAAGGGCTCTTAACCGCTAAGGGCGCAAAGTTCGCAAAGAAGGATATGCGAAAATGCGTTTCTCGCTATCCGCTTCAGGTTTTTGGCGAGCAAATTTTGGTTGAGTCGCCGCTTGTTGGGCGGCATCAGTTGCGGAACGTCGCACTGGCGATTGCCGCGGCAGTAGAGCTGAACGAACAAGGATTCAGCAGCATCACTGCAAAAACTATCGCGAAAGGGATTCGCGAGACGCGCTGGCCGGGGCGGTTCCAGGTGATTCCTGCAAGAGCGGGATGGCCAGAGGTCGTCATCGATGCCGCGCATAATCCGGCGGGCGCTTGGGCGCTGCGGTCGGCGCTTTCGGAGCGCTATGAAAGCCGTTCGCTGATTTTCGTTTTCGGCGCGATGAGCGATAAGGCAATCTCGGAAATGGCCGAGATTTTGTTTCCACTGGCCGAACGCGTGATTGCGGCGCGACCAGTGAATCCACGGGCAGCGTCGCCCGAGGAGATTCGGCGGGCATCGTCACGCACTGGAACTGAAATCGAGGCCGTGGATGACGTGCGGCAGGCTGTGGAGCGTGCGCGATCGCTCGCCAGCGGGGATGCCGTGGTCGTAATCGCGGGATCGATTTACCTGGTCGGCGAAGCTATGCCGGTCATCGGCGCTAAAGTGTAGTGGTGAGGAAGTGTAACCGTAAGGTTCTAACAGTGAGACAGCGGCCGCGCATGGTTTTCCCCTAGAATAGAAAAGTGCAGGAAGTAAATTCATCGCTGGAAGTGGGGCCTGATGCTGCGCGAGAAGCGGCTGCGCGAAGACGAGGTTCGCATGCCATTACTGGAGCGAAGCACGGCTGGCTGAGCAGGCTGCGCTCCTACCTGATCTTTGATCCGCTGATCTGGTTCTATACGCTGGTACTCGGAGTGATTGCGCTTCCCGGCGGAATGTTCGACCGTAGCGGCAGGCGCCTGCACTGGTTTTCTCAAACCTGGTCGTGGCTCATCATGAAGACGATCCTGTCGCCGGTGAGAGTTATGGGGCTCGACAGGATCGATACGGCAAAACCGCATGTCTATGCCGCGAATCACGCATCGGCGATGGACATTCCGGTTCTCTACGTCAATCTACCGTTTCAATTCCGCATCGTTTTCAAAAAAGAATTGTTGGTGTATCCCGTGGTGGGATGGCAGTTGAAGCGGTCCGGTCAGGTGTGCATCGATCAGCAGAAGCCGACGAATTCGATTGCCGCGATTCGGTCGGCGGTGAAGAGTTTGCGCGCCGGAATGCCGCTGGTGATTTTCCCGGAGGGTGGACGAACTCCGGATGGCGAGATCAAACCGTTTCTGCCCGGCGCTTTTTTTCTGGCGCTCAAGGCGCAGGTGGATATTGTGCCCGTGGCGCTCGTGGGTACCTACGAACTTCTGCCGATGGATACATATCACATTAAAAGCCGTCCGTTAGAGATGCGGGTGGGCGCGCCGATCTCGACTGCGGGCCTGACGATGCGCGATTTGGAAGCGTTGTCGGCGAAGGTGCAGAAAGAAGTAGAAAAGCTGTACTACGCCGATTCGATTCGCTAGGGTGGGGCATGCCTTCGCCTCTTCATTCGCCGTCGGGACCGTCGCTCTCGGCGTTTTCGCTTTCCGCACATCTTTCGTCTTCGTCATAAGAAACAGATGACTCACTGGCCGCTGTTTGCGGCTGAAATCCGGATCGAAAAAAATTCTAGATCAGACCGCTAAATCTATCGTAAGAAATAACTTGTCGGTCGCTGATCTGTCCAACTCTCGCTAAATCAATCAGCCGAAAGAATTTATCGGCAAAATCCCGGAATTATCCACTTGACAAACCCAGAAGCACTTTTTAGGATCGCTACGAGGAGAACTTTAAATGGCGGCCAAGAAGCGAAAAAAGACGATCCCGTATTTACAGAATGTGGGGCAGATCACAACGAGAGTGTTCATCGGGAGGAAATTTATCACTGTTAAAATAGGCATCCCGATTAACCGATTGACGCAACGACTGTCCGAGAAAAAGTAATATTTATGTCTTTATATTCTCAGCCACTTCGCGAATGAGGGCTTTGTACTCCTGATCGGACATGTTTTTGGGTTCAGAGCCGTGTTGCTTCATTGTCTCAAGTTGTTTGTCAACGTACTGTTTCGCGATTTTGAGTTTCATTTCCTCGCTCATTGTTTATCCTCCGGGTGGGCAGCAAAATATTTATCGACCAAGTATTCGCCGAATGCCTCCCGATAGTGTTTGTACCGAGCGCGTACCGCCTCTTGATGTCGGCGCACTTTCTCGTTTGGCTCTATCATCGGCAGAAGCATCTTTAGGACATCGTCAGGGCGGGGCCTTTTACCGCCGCAAATCCAATCCTTCGCAGCCATGAATGCGTTTTCCGTGGTTTCCATCCATTCATCTTCGTTGTGATCGTAGAGTTCGTCGAATGCCTTGTCCTCCAAATCTTTTATCTTTGATTCCGTTAATGCCACAGGCGCTGCCCTCCTACGCTTTCAGAAGTGCGATTATCGCGTAAAGAGCAGAAATTACAAGGATTATTTGGAAGCACGGATATAGGTGTTTCTGGCTCCAATACGCCCCCTGAGCAGCCCACACCGCCAGCCATGTACAGCCAACAGCTGCAAGAAGCGGGATAAGAGCGGCTTTCGCAAGTCGCTTCACTGACCTCCGTGCTCGCTCGTTGGGAAACTGCTCGGCACGGGCGAGAAGGAATCCGGCAAATACCAGCAAAAGCCCAGCGAGTGCAATTGCTGCCTGCAAGACGGCAAGGGCTGTGTCCTTGTCAGCCATCGGTCAAATTATCTCATCAACGCATCAATGCACGATTAGCCCACTCCTAGTCGTTGCCCTTCTTGGGCGCGGGCTGAGGCTTTTTCTTTTCAGCCTCAGGCGGTTTCACTTGGGCGAACCCCGCGACCGCATCGTCAAATGTGAGCGGGTGGAGTGATACTGGTTGCCCTTTTCGCCCCTCGGGGTTCCTTCGGTCTCGCGTTGTGGAAAGTTTTTTCATCGGCAAGCCCAGTCTACACCGCCTGCACAAGAGGGGAATTTCTTTGGGTAATCAGCGTAGTAACCCTGCGACAATATCCCCGCGTTGCATTTTTGACGCAGTAGAATCCCAGCGTATTTACAGGGGCTGGCGCACAAAGTACCGGAAGAAAAGTTCACGGAGTAGGCAGAACCGCGCGCGAACTAACTCTTGACTCTACAGGCGTATCGCCCCATAGTGAATGAAACTTCACCTTCTGACGGAGGAAATCGTGAACAATCTCATTAAGGACTTCGTGCACCTCAGGGCAATGAGAGCTGAGAAGCATTCGCAGTTTCTTGAACTACTCGAAGACCCCGATATGCGGGATTTAGTTGAGGAACTAGGTCAGTATTTGAGGGATAATTCGACTCCAGGGCCGATCCAAGTTGTGACGGCTCCAAAGAACGGGAATGGGAACGGCTCGATAGTCCAAGGGCGCATCATACCTTCCATTCGCGGACTCTACGCGGAAATCCCTCGCTCGTTTACCAATCCCGATCTGATTAACCTTCTCAAACAACATCAATACGACTTCGAAGGTAAGGATGAACGGGAGATTGTGAGGGGTGCCGTGCTGTACCTGTGCAAACAAAAGAACCCGATTTTTCG
Organism: uncultured Acidobacteriaceae bacterium; assembly: GCA_963784095.1. Classification (GTDB taxonomy): domain Bacteria; phylum Acidobacteriota; class Terriglobia; order Terriglobales; family Acidobacteriaceae; genus Sulfotelmatobacter. The sequence goes on along the minus strand of CAWAQC010000005.1, from coordinate 471,271 downwards.
CATCTCTAAACCGGGCAAGCCGGGCTCACACAACGAATACGAGAAGGTTGCCTGAAGTTTTGGTGACCCGGCCCTGCGGTGTCCAAGACCACGGGGCCGGGATGCTAGCTCCGGGCGCGGTGTCCAAGACCACGCTCGGCATGCGGTGATGGCGGAAGCAGCAGACGCGCCCGATTTGGACTCGGGTGGGATGGCCTCTGACGGAGGGTTGAACATCCCGTGCGGGTGCAAGTCCCGCTCACCGTACCATTTTAAAGCAGCTTCATTGTAATGCTAGTGGCTTTCGAAGTGTCAATCGTTTTCCTTCGCAAGCCCTCATGGCAAGTTCGGTTCTCTCTGCGTCCGTTACCTTGCGGCGATTGTAGCGGAAATCGAATTCGTTCAGATATTGCTGTAAATAGGGCTTTCCGACATGGTGGTACGTGCCGTAAATGCCGCGCTTTAAGAGGCTGAAATAGCCTTCAACCGAATTGGTGGTGATGCACTTTCCATCTTCATAGCGGACGTACTCGTCACGATGGTGGTTCACCTGATCGTGCTTGCGACCCGAGAGAGCACCTGAAAGCACCGTCGAACTGTCTGTCATTACGTGCGCGTCCTCAGCGATCATTTCTTCGATCACCGGCTTTAGGTTCTCCGCCGTCACGCGCTGGATATGCCGTGACCGGACATCGCCATCTCGCTGAAGAACCGCAAACACAGCGGCTTTGTTATCGCGCGGCGAACGATATTTTGGCCTTCTTCCGCTCCGTGGTTTGTAAGTGCCGACGCGAATCTTGCCACCGACGTAGGTCTCATCACATTCAACAATGCCACCTAACTTTTCGACTAATGGGTGCTGCGTCATGGCGAAGCGAATTCGATGAAACATGAACCACGCGGTTCGATAGGAAACTTTCTTACCGTAAAACGTGGCGGTCATCCGATGAAACTGATACGCGCTCATCCCCTTTTTTGAAGAGCAGAGAAGATGAACGGCATACATCCACACATGCATGGGGATGTGTGAGTCCTCGAAGATCGAACGCATTTTCGCGGTGAACTGCTTGCGGCAACCTTTGCACTTCCACAGGCCGGGGCGAGTGCTCTTGCCCTGCAATTTGTAGGCTTCGCCAACTAGACCACAATGAGGGCAGATCGCGCCATCGGGCCAGCGCTTCGACTCCCAGAACTCAATGGCTTTCGCTTCGTCGGTGAAGAGTTCATGCTGTTTCATATCTCATACTCTACTGAAATGGTATGGGTTTGTCAAGTGGATAATTCCGCAAAATCCTGGATTCACTCGACTTATCGCGGAAACCAGCTTATTTTCGGTTGTCAAAGAGCGATGCAGCTATTTGGGCCATTATGAATTAGCTGGACGGCTGTGAACAACGTTGGATGTCACATGGAGGTTGTGGATTTGTGGCGCGCGGGCCGGCTTTTCACCGGCCGATTCGTTTTACTCCCGTCACCTGATCGAAGTGGCGATCACGGCTCAACGACGGTAGCGAGTGCTGGGCCGCGACCCGGCTCGATCTGTTCGAAGGCCTCTTCCACGCGCTCCTCGATCCGCTTACGCTCTCTGCGAAGGTGCTTGAGCTTGCCCAGGTGTTTCGTCCAAGGCTTTTCCTGAGGCGCGATTCTCAGCTTCTCCTGGACAGCCTCTGTCACGAACTGGCGCAGAGAAACGCCGCGCTCGGCAGCGGCCGACTTCGCCCGGCGGAAGAGAAAATCAGGAATCTCGAGGGTCGTCTTCACTGGTCCATATTACCGTGTTTGTGGGGGGAACGGCGCACTCGGCCCGCATAAAACACGGAGCGGCAAGGGCGCGGGTCCTTACCGCTCGTAGCTCTGCTACTTGTCCAAGACTTCATACTTGGCACGGAGCACGATGTTGGTGCACTGAGTCCAGTATTCCGTGTCAGCGCCCAGCGCGTTAATCGCCTTCGTTGTTCTGACCTTAGTGAGCAGGGTTTTGTACAGTTCCTCGGATGCGGCCTTGAAAACTTCCCTGTAGTCAGCCTTCCAGTGGTACCTGTCGCCCTTGAGTTCGAGCAGCTCCCTGAACGCAGCGGCAATCGGCAGCGACTCCGCCAAGTCCATCTGGTGGTCGGTTGCGTACTTCGTGCCAGCGGGAGTCATTGATTTCTTGAGGGTCTTAACGCCCCGCATTTTCCCGAATTTGCGGCCTTTGCCCGTATCCCTGCTGAATTCGGACTGGATGAACTCAGGCAAGGTGACGACATCGGCGGCCACGTCATAGAGTTTCCTAAATTCATCGTGCGTGTACTCACAACATGGGAGAGTCAATGCCCACAGCTTCGACTTCGCTCAGGCCTGGCTTTGTCCCTGCCCAGTACGCAAGGACAAGGGTAGGGCATCCGGAGTAAGATTTTCCCGCGTAACTTTTACCATTTCCAGTCCGTTATACCTGTGTAACGCAAATCCGCGGAGAATTCTTGAAGGCTCTTAGCAGAGAAGCGGACAATCTCGGCAAGAACGACCGGCTTCTGATTGAGGCGGCGCAGCGCGATCCCGCGCGCTTTGCGGAGCTTTATGAGAACAATTTCGAACGCGTGTATGCGTACGTTCTGCGGCGCGTGGGAGATCGCGCGGAGACCGAAGACGTTAGCGCCGAGGTTTTTCATCATGCGCTGGAGAACTTGAAACGCTTTGAATGGCGTGGGATTCCGTTTGCCGCGTGGCTGTTTCGCATTGCGGCGAATTTGATTTCCGATCGGTGGCAGCGGAAGACGCGCGAAACGGGGATTGACGATCCCGAGCAGATTGAAGCGATTCAGGCCGGCAACGCGGAGCTCGAAGAAGTGGAACGGAAGGCAACGCTGTTTCGCCTGGTGAACACTCTGCCTGCGGAACAGCGGCGCGTGGTTGTGCTGAGATTTGTGGAAGAGAAAAGTATTAAAGAAGTGGCGCGGGAGATTAGCAAGACCGAGGGCGCGGTGAAGCAGTTGCAGTTCCGGGCGCTGACCGCGCTGCGCGCCAGAATGGAGGGTGCCGATGCCTAAGCGCTCTCTGAATGCGGGGAATGGCGATAACAAAAAGATTGAGCAGCTGAACAAGGCTGTGGATGCCATGTTCGCTCGCACGAACAATAAAGCTCCGAAGGTCGAGGCGGCAATCGAGCCCCTGGTGCGCATTGCGGCAGAATTGCGCAATCTGCCGAGCGCAAGCTTCAAGGCACGATTGAAATCCGAATTGCTAAAAGGGAGAAAATCTATGAGTACTGTTGCCGAACCGATTGCGGCCGTTCACACGACCGCGACCCCGAGATTAACTTTCAAAGATGCGGCCAAGGCGATCGATTTCTATGAGCAAGCCTTTGGCGCGAAGGAAATCATGCGCTTCGAAGCCGGAGGGAGCATACCGCACGCGGAGATCAGGATTGGCGACTCGACAATCTTGCTGGCCGAAGAGTGGCCGGAGGGTGGAAGATTCAGTCCGGAAACGCTGGGGAATTCTCCGGTCATCATGTCACTGAGCGTTCCTGATGTGGATGAGTTTTTCGCTCACGCGACCGGAGCCGGGGCAAAGACGGTGCGACCCATCGTCGACCAATTCTACGGACGCCGCGAAGGCTTGCTGCAGGATCCCTTTGGATACACATGGAGTGTATCGACGGTCACAGAAGAAATGTCGGTGGAAGAGATGCACCGTCGCATGGAGGGATTGACCACGGGACCTGAGGGCGGACGGATGCCAGGGAAGGGCGTGAATCCAGTTCGGCGCGGGTTTCACAAGGTGACGCCTTACATCGTTACTCCGGAAGGTGACGCGATGCTGAACTTCGCGAAGAACGCGTTCGGAGCTGAAATAACTCTGCGCGCGGAAGCCGGCGGCGCAGGCGGAGTCCACGGCGAAGTACGCATTGGCGACACCATGCTGATGATGGGCGGCGGCATTCCGGGCAAACCGTTTGCCGCCAAGCCTCAGCTCGCTGCGCTGCACTCTTACGTCGAAGATACGGACGCGGCTTATCAGAAGGCGTTGAAGGCGGGAGCGATTTCGATCGGCGCGCCGCAGGACCATGAATACGGTGAGCGCGGAGCGAGCGTGAAGGATCCGTTTGGCAACTTCTGGTATATCGCCACGCACAAGGGCGAGAGCTATGTTCCGAAGGGGATGCATAACGTGAATGTGTATATGCATCCGCTGCGGGCTGAGCCGGTGATTGGCTTCCTGAAGCGGGCGTTCGGCGCTCAGGAGATTGCGAAGTATGCTTCGCCTGACGGAGTGGTTCATCACGCGCAGGTCCGCGTTGGCGACTCAGTCGTGGAAATGGGCGAGGCGCACGGGCCTTACCAGCCGATGCCCTCGATGTTCTATGTCTATGTGCCGGATTGCGACACGGTTTATCAGCGGACGCTGGCGGCCGGTGCGAAGTCGCTGCATGAGTTGACCGATCAGCCTTATGGCGATCGGAATGGTGCGGTTACTGATCCGTTTGGGAATATATGGTATGTGGCCACGCACGTGAAGGATGTCGTGCCGTAGGATTCTCAGGTCCGGCTCATTGTTCCCACCCAACGACAGGCGCGTTGGGTGGGGGCCCAGCCTTTTTCAGGTTTTGTTGAATTTCTACTTGCTCGCGTTTGACCCTCCGAAATCCCTCCCATAAACTTAAGGCTTTAATAGACCATCAGGTTTCAACTTATGGCAGACAGTATTCATGTGAAGCTCCCGGACGGGAGCGTGAAGGATGTTCCTAAGGGCACGACTGCGCTCGACGTCGCGAAGTCGATTAGCCCGCGGCTGGCGGATGCGGCGCTGGTTGCCCAGATTTCTTCTAACGGCGGGCAGGCGGGCGAGGGCGCCCGCCCCACGCTGGTCGATTTGGCCAAGCCGCTGGAGAAAGATACTGATCTCCGCTTACTTACTGAGAAAGATCCCGAGGCGCTGGAAGTTTACCGGCATTCGTCGGCGCATTTGCTGGCGGCTGCGGTGCTGGAGCTTTTTCCGGAGACCAAGTTGGGCCATGGTCCCGCGACTGAGAGCGGATTCTTTTACGATTTCTACCGGCCTACCCCGTTTACTCCGGAAGACCTTGAAAAAATCGAGAAGAAGATGCAGGAGCTGGTGCAGCAGAACATTCCTTACGCGCGCGAATTTCTGCCTCGCGACCAGGGACTCGCCGAGTTCAAAAAAGAAGGCGACTTCATGAAGTGCCATTTCATCGAGCAGTTCACCAAACCCGATGAAAAAATTTCAATTTACCGCACCGGCAAGTTTGTCGACTTCTGCCGCGGGCCGCATATTCCTTCCACCGGAAAGATCAAGGCATTCAAGCTGTTCAACATTGCCGGCGCTTACTGGCTGGGAGATGAGAAGAACCCGCAACTGCAGCGCATTTACGGAACTTCATTTTTTTCGAAGAAGGACCTCGATGCGCACCTGCAGCAAGTGGAAGAGGCGAAGAAGCGCGACCATCGCGTGCTGGGGCAGCAGCTTGATCTGTTTTCGATTCAGGAACTGGCGGGGCCGGGCCTGATTTTCTGGCATCCCAAGGGTGGGATCATCCGCAAAGAGATGGAAGACTGGATGCGCGAGCAATACATCAAGCGCGGGTATTCGCTGGTCTACACGCCGCATGTGGCGCGGCGGCAATTGTTCTATACCTCTGGGCATGAGGGGTATTACTCGCAGAACATGTTCGACGCCATGGAGCTCGACGACGCCGAATACCGGCTGAAGCCGATGAATTGTCCGGGGCACATTTTGATTTACAAAGATTCGCTGAAGTCGTATCGCGACCTGCCGGTGCGGTTGGGCGAGTTGGGAACGGTTTATCGCTATGAACGTTCGGGAGTGATGCACGGGCTGTTGCGCGTGCGCGGGTTCACGCAGGATGACTCGCATATCTTCTGCACGCCGGAGCAGGTCGAAGGCGAGATTACCGGTTGCCTCGATTTTGCGCTGGATGTGCTGAAGGATTTTGGCTTCGAAAAGTTTCAGACGGAACTCTCGACCTGGGATCCCAACGATCGCAAGAATTTTGTGGGGAGCGAAGAACAGTGGATCAACGCCACGCAATCGCTCGAGAAGGTACTGAAGGGTCGGAACATCGAATACAAGACCATGCCGGGCGAAGCGGCGTTTTACGGGCCGAAAATTGACATCAAGCTGGTGGACGCGATCGGGCGCCTGTGGCAGCTCTCAACCGTGCAGGTCGACTTTAATCTGCCACAGCGTTTCGGCCTCGAGTACGTCGCTGAAGACGGCTCGCGCAAGCAGCCGGTGATGGTGCACCGCGCGCTGTTTGGGTCGGTTGAGCGCTTCTTTGGAGTGCTGATTGAGCATTATGCGGGAGCGTTTCCAGTTTGGTTGTCGCCGGTGCAGGTGGCAATGATTCCGATCGCCGAACGCCATGCCGAGTACGCGAACAAAGTTGCGGATCAGCTTAAGGCAGTCGGCGTCCGAGTGGAAGTGGATGCGCGCAATGAAAAAATGAATGCCAAGATTCGCGAGCATGCGCTAAAGAAGGTGCCGTTCCTGCTCGTGGTGGGGGATAAAGAGGCTGAAGCTGGGAAAGTGAACGTGCGGACTCGCGGGAAAGAAAAAACTGAGGATATGAGTGCGGCGGAGTTTGTGGAGAACATCAGGAAGCTGATCGCCGCGAAGAGTACCGTGCTTTGAACTAAGGCGTTTCGGGCTAGTCCTTAGGCATTTGGAACGGCTGCTTGTTCTCTGAGCTCGCCTTGCTTGCGAATCGGACGTTCATATACGCATAGGTATCCAATGCACTCTTTAAGAGCGGAAGGTTTTTGTTGAGGCCGGTTTTCGTTCTCGAACTCATCACCACAAGAGCAACAATTTTGTCCTCATCGATATATGCCACTGCCTCAGACGATCCGTGATTGACGTTATGGAGTATCGAATTTTCGCGGAACGCCCGTGCTTTAGTGGAAGCTCCCCTCCGTCCTCGAAGCTCATTCCAGAGTTGTGTTGCTGAAAATCATCCAGGTCGGACGCCATAAATTCCTTGAGTGTCCGCTGCCCCGCGCCCTTTGTGGCTGTGCTTGGATACATAACGGTTTCCGCGTCGTCCCATGTAGAGCCTTCTGGGTAGTAGACGCAACAGGCCCCGATCCTTTCTCCCGTTTGGCGGTCCATCGTCCATCCTTTCGGCCCTGGCATCAGAAAGGCGCCGCCTTGTGAGTACAGGATCGCGCCCCCTCCAACTTCCGGCTGTGCATTATGCGAAGGCGCATTTTTTTACTGCCCGAGGGCCGGAAATAATAGTGAGAAAAAAAACAGCGTAAAACTTAAGCGTCTCATTGGAAATGCCGCTCCGATGAAAATGCTGCGACACCGATCGTCCAAAAGGTTACGAAAGAGCGGTTCTTATCTGCTCGCCATATCACCCTGATGCCGTTTTCAATCCGGGCTCTTGATAACATGTTGGCGTGAGACCACTTGCGGAACATGTGTTAACCGGTATCCGGCGGCACGAACTCCTCCGCGCCGGTGATCGCGTGGGCGTTGCGGTCTCGGGCGGGATTGATTCGGTTGCTTCGTTGCGTTTGCTGCTGGAATTACGGCATGAACTCGGAATTGTGCTCTCGGTTATTCATTTCAATCACAAATTGCGCGGGGCGGAATCGGATGCGGATGAGTCGTTCGTCGCGGAGTTGGCGCTCACGCATGGGTTGGAGTTTTTTGTTGATTCTGGGGATACGGCTCGACTGGCTGCGAAGGAACATTCTGGGGTGGAGGCTGCGGCGCGAGAGTTGCGGTATGGATTTTTTCGGGCGCTACTTGGCGCGGATGAGGGAGCAGAGATCGAAACAGGCATGCCTCAGGGGCTGAAGCCCGAATCATCCGTCGAGCTTAACGGCACGGCTGAAGCCGTGCCCTTTCAAAGCCGGACTGCGCAGGATGCTGAAAGCACGCCCTTTCGAGGACAGGATCGGCAAAGCGTCTTGAACAAAATTGTCACTGGGCACACGCTCGATGATCAGGCTGAGACAGTGCTCATGCGGGTGATTCGAGGTACCGGGTCTCGCGGGCTGGGTGGAATTCATCCGCGCATCGTCGTCGTGGATGAGGAGGGTGAAGAGCTGGGCGAGATTGTGCGGCCGCTGCTTGAAATTCGTCGGCGCAAGCTTGAGCAATATCTGACTGATCTCAAACAGCCCTGGCGGGAAGACGCCACCAACGCCGATTCCAAATTTACTCGCAATCGCGTGCGAAAACTCTTGTTGCCGTTGATTGAGCGCGAGTTCAATCCATCGATTGGCGAGAATCTTTCGGAGCTGGCCGAAATCGCCCGCGACGAAGAAGATTATTGGGACAATGAAATTTCTGGCTGGCTGGGAACCGTGGTGCAATGGTCCGCGCCAGAGTGGTTGCGCGGATGGTCAGAGTCTGTAGATTCGCCAGCGCTGGTGCAAATTGAGGGGCTGAACGCTGATGGGCATGAATCCCACGAGGCGCAATTCGCAGAACGAATCGAGCAGGCCGGCCATGCAATTGCCAATGCGTCGCTAAGCCGACCGTGGCTGCTGAGTGAGCCCAAGGCAGTGCAGAGAAGAGTCATTAAGGCGATCGGCGGCCAAGCCGGGATTCTGCTGGAATTTAAGCACGTGCAAGAAATTCTGAGATTCGCCGCAGAAGATGGTCCAGCCGGCAAAGAACTGGCGCTGCCCGGCGGCTGGAAGGTGGTTCGCGAGCCGGAGGCCATGGTTTTTGTTACGCCTGATTTGCGTCATGAAGAACCTGCGCGCGATTACGAATATTCGCTGACCGTACCAGGAAGAGTGCTTGTGCCTGAACTCGGAGTAGTAATCGAAGCGTTGCGCACTGCGCCGGATTCGCAGGACGCGGAGTATAATCCCCAACAACTTCTGAACGCGAAGCTTCTGCCGGCATCATTGATATTGCGAAACTGGCGTCCGGGAGACCGATTTTGGCCGGCGCATACCAAGTCGCCGAAAAAAATTAAAGAGCTGCTGCAGGAAAAGCATGTTCCTCAGGCGCAGGGGAGGCTTTGGCCGGTTGTGGTGAGTCAAGAGGAAATTGTCTGGCTGCGCGGTTTTCCGGTTCCGGCAAGTTTCGGCTGGAAACCGGCTGGGCAGGCGGTGTTGATCCGGGAGGTGCCATGGGACGAAGAGGATGCGATTTAGGTTTTTCTCCGATTGCATAATCATGCAGGGACGGGAGGCAAAGCCGTTTCATGAACGCCAGAGTTGAGTCGCTGCGGCAGGTTATTTCGGCAGATCAAATCCAGAAGCGGGTAAAGGAACTGGCGCGGCATATTTCGGACGATTATCAGGGACAGACGATCCAGGCGCTGGCCGTGCTGGAAAATGCCTTCATGTTCATGGCCGATCTGGTGCGGGCCCTGGAAGTGCCGGTGGTCTGCCAGTTCATCAAACCGAGATACCGCAAGCAGCAGGGCAACCAGGCGGCTGAGGTGATGGAGATTTTTTTTAGCCACGAACCGGATATTCGCGGCCAGCATATTCTGCTGGTCGAGGGGTTGGTGCATTCCGGGGTGACCAGCGAGTTTCTGATGAACGATCTACGCGCGCGGGGCGCTGCGTCGGTGAAGCTGGTGACGTTGCTCGACCGGCAGTCGGCGCGGCGTGTGGCCTTGCAGCCCGACTATTTTGGCTTCCTAGTGGATGAGGCCTATCTAGTTGGCTACGGGTTGGGCGCGTCGGAGCAGACCAACCGAAATATTCCCTATGTGGTGGCGAGATCAGTACCCATGATGACCTAAGTCATGCGTATGAAAGAGGGCGCCTTTCGCTGGAACAATGTAAAATAAGCGCCTAAGGAATTTTCCTATCGAATTTGGCCGAAAGGCATCTAATTCCATGAGGAGCCCTCGAAGACGCTGCGCTTGCGTTGTCAGCCCTCGAGGCGTTCAGGAGCATTATTGGTGAATTCAACAGTTAAAACCGTAGTTTTTTGGGTGGTCATTGGGTTGTCTGCTCTTCTGTTGTGGACCGTGATCCAGCAGGGCCGGGGCGGGCAAAAAGATAAAGAAGTCAATTTCTCCCAGTTCATGAGCGACGTGAACGCGGGCAACGTGCGCGACGTCACCCTGGATGGGCAGCAGGTGCATGGAAAATTGCGTGACGGTTCCTCTTTCCACAGCACCGTGCCGGTGAATTATCCCGACATGTATAAGACGCTCAACGACAAGGGCGTCTCGGTGAATATTAAGGACGTCAACAGCGGAAGCTGGTCACTGCAGCTACTGGGGACCTGGGCGCCGCTGATTCTGCTGGGTGCGTTGTGGTTCTTCATGCTCCGGCAAATGCAGACTGGTGGGAATAAAGCTTTATCGTTCGGAAAGAGCCGGGCGCGTCTGCTTTCGATGCAGCAGAAGAAGGTCACATTTAAAGATGTGGCGGGAGTGGAAGAAGCCAAGGAAGAGTTGCGCGAGATTATCGAGTTTTTGCGGGAGGCACAGAAGTTTCAAAAGCTCGGAGGCAGAATTCCGAAAGGTGTGCTGCTGGTTGGGCCTCCGGGAACGGGTAAAACTTTGCTGGCGCGAGCGGTCGCTGGCGAGGCAAATGTTCCTTTCTTTTCGATCTCGGGGTCGGATTTTGTTGAAATGTTCGTAGGCGTTGGCGCTAGCCGCGTGCGCGACTTGTTCGAGCAGGGCAAGAAGAACGCCCCTTGCATAATCTTCATCGACGAAATTGATGCGGTTGGGCGGCATCGCGGAGCGGGTCTCGGGGGCGGCCACGACGAGCGCGAGCAGACCCTGAATCAGTTGCTCGTAGAGATGGACGGCTTCGAATCGAATGAAGGCGTCATTCTGATGGCCGCGACAAACCGGCCTGATGTGCTCGATCCGGCTTTGTTGCGGCCGGGGCGTTTCGACCGGCGCGTGGTGGTGAGCCGGCCAGATGTGCGTGGGCGCGAGGAGATTCTTCGCGTGCACACGCGAAAGATTCCTTTGGCGGAAGATGTTGATCTGTCGGTATTGGCGCGTGGAACACCGGGATTTTCGGGTGCGGACCTGGCCAACATGGTGAATGAAGCGGCGTTGGCTGCGGCGCGGCAGAATCGCAAAGCTGTGCTGATGTTCGACTTTGAAGTCGCGAAAGATAAAGTTTTGATGGGCGTGGAGCGGAAGTCGCTGATCCTTTCCGATGAAGAAAAGAAGGTGACTGCCTACCACGAGGGTGGACACGCGCTGGTGGCGGCAAAGTTGCCGGGGTCTGATCCGGTACACAAGGTCACTATTATTCCCCGCGGCATGGCATTGGGCGTGACCATGCAACTGCCGATCGATGATCGTCACAACTACACCCGGGAATATTTGAAAACCGATCTGGCGATCCTGATGGGCGGACGTTTGGCAGAAGAAATTTTCCTGAACCAGATGAGCACCGGCGCCGGAAACGATATTGAGCGCGCCACCGAAATGGCGCGGAAGATGGTTTGCGAGTGGGGCATGAGCGATCTTGGCCCGCTCACTTTCGGCAAGAAGGAAGAGCAGATTTTCCTGGGGCGCGAAATCAGCCAGCATCGCGATTACAGCGAAGACACCGCGATCAAGATCGACGCAGAAGTGCGGAAGCTGGTGAACCAGGGGTACGATACGGCGAGAAACATCCTGGAAACCAATCGCGATGTGCTGCAAAAGATCGCGATGGCATTGCTGGAGCGCGAAGTGCTCGATGCTTCCGAAGTGATGATGCTGGTCGAGGGCAAGGAACTACCTCCGATGAAGTCTCCTTCGAAGCCGGATGACGGCGTGCAGCAGGTGCTGAAGCCGGAGCCCGGCCGGCCGGGAATCGCCAAGGGCGGCGAAAGTCCGGCAAGGGCGTAAGCTGACGGCAGCGTCGGCAGAATTTTCGTTGAAGGTCATAACATGACCATTGATGAGCGGTTGGACCGGCTTACGGAACGACACGAAGCGTTGACCCAATCGGTTGAACTGATTGCGCGCACAACGAACGACAACGCTCGGCAAATTAAGGAACTGCGGGATGCCGCTGCGGCGCTGCTCCAGATAGCTCAGATTCACGAAAACCGGATTACAGGTCTGGAAGGCGGTTAGTAGGCTTCGGAACGAGAATTCGCAAATTCTGAGATTCGCAAGCCCAGAGCCGTCCTTGATTCTTCCAAGCTATCTTTTCCGCCGGCGGAAGTTATCCATTCACAATTGCCATCATGTGCTCGGGATAACGCTGGCCCGCGGCAACTCCTGCAGGAAAGATTTCCTCGATGTGCCGTAAATCTTCTTTGCTCAGCTTGATATCGACCGCCGCAACATTGTCTTCCAGAAATTTGCGGTGTTTCGTGCCGGGGATTGGAACGATGTTCTTATCCTGTGCCAACACCCAGGCCAGCGCCAACTGGGAAGGCTTGCAGACTTTTTCGCGCGCGACTTCTTCGATCCCGTGCACAAGATCGAGATTCTTTTTGAAATTTTCTCCCTGAAATCGCGGTGAATTCCGCCGGTAATCGTCCTCCGGCAAATCTTCGAAGCGCTGAAATTGTCCTGTCAAAAAGCCGCGGCCAAGCGGGCTGTAAGCCACAAAACCGATGCCAAGCTCGCGGCAGGCCGAAAGAATTTCGTATTCCGGTTCGCGGCTCCACAGCGAGTATTCAGTCTGCAGCGCCGCAACCGGATGGACTTTCGCAGCCCGACGCAGAGTTTGCGGTGAAGCTTCAGAAAGCCCGATGAGGCGGATTTTTCCCTCCCGCACGAGCTGCGCCATCGCACCGACCGTTTCTTCGATCGGCGTCGCGGGATCGACGCGATGCTGATAATACAAGTCGATCGTCTCCACTCCCAGGCGCTTGAGGCTGGCTTCGCACGACTTGCGGACGTAATCCGGCTTGCCGCTCACGCCGCGCACATTCGGATTCGCCGGATCGCGCACGATTCCGAATTTCGTCGCCAGCACAACTTTGTCGCGTTTTCCTTTGATGGCTCGTCCCACAAGTTCTTCGTTCTTATACGGCCCGTACACATCGGCGGTGTCCAGAAAATTGATTCCGAGTTCGATGGCGCGATGAATGGTTGCTATCGACTCCTGGTCGTCGCGCTCGCCGTAAAATTCCGACATGCCCATGCAGCCGAGCCCGATCGCCGAAACCTTCAGGCCGCTGCGCCCAAGTTCACGAAATTGCATAAGGCCTCCTGACAAATTAATCGGCAGATCCATCATGTAACCGCCGATGCTATTACAGATGCGCGAGCTCCCCGGGAAGATGAAAGAAACGCGCCCCGGCACGGGCTGGGATGAAGGCGCGCCTGAACAGCTCAATACTGAGTTCGGCAGCTCATAAGGTGGTCTGAATTTTTTCCACAACCGACTGCCAGTCGCCTCGGCTCGGTTGCCGGAACAGCCGCAGCGAACGATACCAGGGACTGTCTTCGCGCAGCTGAAGCCAGCGCCAGTCGGAGGCGAAAGGCAGCAGGACCGAGGTGGGGACGCCAAGTGCGCCCGCCAGATGCGCAGTGGAGTTATCGATGGTTATGACGCTGTCCATGGCAGCGATTTGCGCTGCGAAAAGGTCGATGTCTAAAAATTGATTGACCGAGGAGTCGACGAAAAGTGGCGCGTCGGCAAGCTCTGCCTGCTTCCGCAATTCGTCGTGATCGCCGTATTGCAGGCTGATCCAGCGAATATCCGGACGCGCGAAGAGTGGAGCGAATGCCTTCAGATCGATGGAGCGGATGCGACCCGTCTTCCGGTTGTTTGTATACCAAGCTAATCCGATAAGCCGCCTGCCATCGGCGTAGCAAGAGCGAAAGCGGTCCCGGTGGCTTGGGTCGGGGATGAGGTAGGGCGAGGTGACGGCGGCAAAAGCCGCGTTGGTTCCACGGAACAAGCCAGGCAAACTCCCAATCGGTAACTGAGCCGCTATGTCGAGCTTCGCAGTGCGCCTCGGATCATCATCACAGAAATCGTCGGTGGCACCGCTGGAGACGACTTCCAGGCCGGGGAAAGAGCGCGCGAAAAGAGGTTTGAGCCGCGCATCGCAATCGAGCACGCAGCGATTGCCAGTGTGAAGCGCATCCGGAATGAGCCCGGCAAACATGATCTCGTCGCCGATGCCCTGCTCTCCCCAAATCAGCACCCCTCCGGAGGACAACTTCTCGCCGGCCCAAAACGGCTGCACATACGATCGCTTGGGCGACTTGTGCTCGCGAGTTTGCCAGCGCCACTCATACCTGCGCCAGCCAGCGCCGAAGTTCCCTTGCAACAGTTGTGCAAGCGACTCGCTAAAAGCGGGTTCAGGGAAGTCCGGCTGCAAAGCCTGAGCTCTACGGTAGCGCCTTAATGCTTCATCAACTTTGCCCATGGCATGCAGGGCCGCGCCAATGCTGTAGTGCGCCATAGCATAACCGGGCTGCAGGGCCAGCACCTGCTCGTAGCACGCCATTGCCTCTTCAAGTTTGTCCTGGGCCTGCAGCGCATTGCCCAGGTTATGCAGGGCTTCAAATTTCTGCGGTTCGAGGGCCAACGCACGTTTATAAGAGGCGATCGCCTCACCCAACCTTTCCTGCGCCTGCAGCGTGTTGCCTAGATTGTAGTGCGCCTCGGCAAGGTTCGGCTGGAGCTCCAAGGCACGCTGATAAGAGGCCTCGGCATCGTCGAACTTTCGCTGGCTGTGGAAGATGTTACCCAGGTTGTAGTGAGCTTCGGCGAGATCCGGTTGCAGGGCCAGTGCATGTTCATAACAAGCCGCAGCCTCATCGAGCTTGCCCTGGGACTGCAGAATGGTTCCGAGGTTGGAATGATAGGTCGCGGCTGTTCCGCAAATAGCTATCGCCTTCCGAATCAGGGCAACCGCATCCTCAGAACGCCTGGCCTGATAGGCGATCATACCGAGGAGATGCAGGCTGTCGGCATGGCCTGCGTCGATCGCTAGAATGCGGCGATAGAGTTGTTCGGCCTCGTCCATTCCGCCCGCCCGGTGGTGCAAAAGAGCCCGGGCCAGCATCGCTTGAATGGCGGCAGATCGCTCTTTGTTCGCGGTCTTCTTTTCCTTCTGGTTTTTGAGGGAAAGCTGATAACTCTTCATACGACGGTGTGAAGTCTCCGCGCAGCGACTCTGCGGTTTTTTCGGAAACATTCCAGTTGATTAGAACGGAATTAGAAAGGCGGCCATAGCCCTAGTTCGAGAGCAATTGGCGTTCCACACAGCGCAACAAATGTGTAGATGAATGCTCGGACCGACATCCACCTCCCTCTGGTAAGATGCCACTGGTCTGATGAGAACACGGCTTCAGCAGCTTTCGTCAGGAACAACGTGAGGCACCATGCAGGCCGATACGCCCACAACCTCGGATTGCAGCCAAACTCCCGCAGTCAAACTTCGGGTTGGTTCTGTGATCGTGACCGCTCTGCTCTCGCTTGTCATGTATGCCGCGCGTGCATTGGCCCAATCACCGTTCACGCCCGATGGAACCGTTCGGATCGACGCTACACTCGGGCATGAAATCAACTCGTTCGATCCTGATCGCGCTCTGGGCAGTTCGATCGACGTGCTGTCCCACAATGACATCGACAAGGTCTACACGCCGCACATTCTGGAGGAATCGCTCTCCGCGGGTTGGGGACCGATAACCTATCGCAATAATTCTGAGCTGCGCATGGCGGTCTGGCACTGGAACGAGAACGGAATCTGGAGCGATGCAGCTCACAAGAGCGGATATTTCACCGGCAGCACGGAACTCGGAAAACCAATCCGCTACATCCTTTCTTATGCTTTGCCGCACCGCGGGTTTTCGACCAGCGGCGATCGTCCGCTGCGGGGCCCCAATCTGACTTACTGGAAGAGCAATCCCTATCTCACGAGCAAATTCACCGGCGAGAGCGATGCACTGCATCCGCAGTGGGTGATCGTCGATCTCGGGGTGGAAAAGCCGGTGAATGCCATTCGTATCACGTGGGAGAATCCATATGCGGTCACGTATCAAGTGGAGCATTGGATAGGCAAACGGGCGCTCGACTTCGACAAGGGCCCTCTCGGCGAGTGGAAGACTTTTCCTTCCGGCGCGATCAAGAATGGCCAAGGCGGGATGGTCGATCTCAAGCTTTCTGATGCTCCGGTGAACACGCAGTACGTGCGCATTCTGATGACTGAATCTTCGAACACCTGCGATCTGCACGGATCCGGCGATGTCCGAAACTGTGTGGGCTATGCCATTCAGGATGTTCGCCTCGGCGCCGTTGATTCCGAAGGTGCGTTGGCCGAAGTCGGAAAAAATATGGCGGATGCACCAACTACTTATTCCACGTCTTCGATCGATCCCTGGCACTCGGCGTCAGACGTGGATGCCACCGGTGGCTATCAGCACAGCGGCTTCGATCTTTTCTTCACCAGCGGAATCACCAACAATCTACCGGCAATGATTCCGGTGACAATGCTCTACGGCACGCCGGAGGATGCCGCGGCTGAAATTGCGTACGTTGAGAAACGCGGTTATCGCATCGGCTACGTCGAAATGGGCGAGGAGCCGGACGGCAAACATGCCATGCCTGAAGACTATGCCGCTCTATACATTCAGTGGGCCAGGGCGATTCACAAGGTTGATGCCAAGCTCAAGCTGGGCGGACCGATTTTTGAAGGAGTCAATGAAGATATTCGCCTGTGGCCGGATGCGCAGGGGCGCACCTCGTGGATGGGCCGCTTTGTCAACTACTTGAAAACGCACGGCCGCATCTCCGACCTGGCTTTCGTTTCGTTTGAGCACTATCCTTTTGATCCGTGCACCATCACGTGGAAGACTCTGTACACCGAACCGCACGTGATGCAGCACATCCTCCAGGTATGGAGAGACGATGGAGTCCCGAAAGACGTTCCCTTGATGGTTACGGAGAGCCATCTGGCCAGCGAGCTTACCGAACCGATGACTACAATTTTTGCGGCGTTGTGGCTTGCCGACAGTATTGGGTCTTTTTTCGAGGGTGGAGGCGCAGCTTACTATCACTCTCCGATTCAACCTCAGGGCATTCAGAAGACTTGTCTCGGCTGGTCGTCCTGGTCGAATTTCGTCTCCGACGAAAATTACGACATCAAGGGATACACTTCGCCCTATTTTGCCGCGCACATGATCAATCGGGAGTGGGTGCAACATCGCTCGGGCGTGCATCGCATGTTCGCCTCTTCCACCGATATCAAAGATTCAGACGGAAATGCCCTGGTTACTTCGTATGCGGTCTATCGCCCGGAGGGAGACTGGTCTTTGATGCTGGTGAATCGCGATAAAGCCAGCTCGCACGATGTGCGCGTTCGATTCGAGGATTCGGAGGATAAGCGAAATGCGGCGTTTTCCGGGCCAGTCACCGTCGTGTCTTTCGGCAGCGAACAATATGTTTGGATCGATGACGGCCCCTACAGCTACGCGAACCCGGATCATGCTCCGGTTGCGACTGCGGTGATGGCAAATTCGGAAACCACTTTTACGCTGCCGAAAGCCTCCATCACAGTTGTCAGGGGAAAAGTCGCCGGGCTGAGAATCGGACGTCGCGGCCAATCGGCACACTAATTCGTGTCCAGCAGTCTCAGCTTATCCGGAAGTTACGCTCGTTCGCGGACCGGAGTTATGCAGTTAATAGGTGCACCCGCCTGCATCACTGCACCGTCAATGTCACCGTGGCCGTGTGCTGGGTCGAGCTGGCCGCGCCGATAACAGTGATTTTGTAACTCCCGGCTGGCGTGCCAACTCCCGCTCGGGTGAAGCTTCCGGCATCGCAAGCCGCTTGCAACAAGCACCCGCTGACCAGCAGGAAGACAAAGAAACAGCTCAGTCGTTTTCTGCGTTTGGGAACAGCCAACCCCGTGCCTAGCAGCATGGCCGGTAATGCCAGCCACATCGCGTACAGAAGACCCGAACGACGACCAGAGGGGGCCGCTGGTAGGGACGCAGTTTGCGCTGCGGCGGTGATAGTCAACGTCGTGGTTACGGTGTTGGCGCCGGGAGTGACCGTTGCAGGGTTGAAGGTGCAAGTTGCCGATGCAGGTAATCCTGTACAAGAGAAATTGATCGGGCTGGTGAATGAGCCTTGCGGCGTCACATTCAAAGTAAGCGTCCCCGGTTGCCCGGCAGCTACGGTCATCCTCGTAGAGTTTGAAGTCAAAGTGAAGCTAGCTGCGCTGACTTGGAAACTCTGGTCGAGGGGGGTGGCAGCGGCGTAAGTGGAGTTGCCTGCTTGTGCCGCTTGGATGGTGCAGGTGCCCACTGCGATCAACGTCACCATCGCTCCCGAAACAGTGCAGACGGAGGGCGCAGTCGAGGAGAAGGTTACGGCAAGGCTCGAGGATGCACTCGCGCTCAATCTGAAAGGCGCTACGCCGACCGCCTGATTCGAGAGAGCTCCGAAGGTGATGGTCTGGCTCTTTGGCGTGACCTGGAAGATTTGGTCGACGGGAGTAGCATCGGCGTAAGTGGCGTTGCCTGTTTGTATCGCTTGGATCGTGCAGGTGCCTGCGGCGACAAGTGTCACAGTAATTCCCGACACCGTGCAGACCCCTGTCGATTGCGAAAGGAAACTCACTGTCAAACCGGAACTGGCGTTCGCGCTCAGCGCGAAAGGAGCTGTGCCGAACGCTCGATTCGAAAGAACTCCGAAAGTGATGGTCTGTGCAATCTGGGCGCCGATGCCGGACAGCTGCGCGTTCTGTGCACTTGTCGCGTTGTTGAGTGCATTATCGGTAAGTGTAACTGTTCCGGTTAGCGTTCCGCTGATCGTGGGAGCAAAGGCAACTGCGATTAAACACTGCCCCGAGGAAGATAGTTGTGAACTGGAAGTGCAATCGGTGCCGCCGGAAAGCGTTTGTGTGAAGTATGTCGTGATCGCGAGATTCGACACCGTCAACGGTTGGTTGCCTGCATTGGAGACGGTCAGGACCTGCGAAGTAGTGGTCGAGCCGATATTAGTGCTGGCAAAAACCAGCGGTGCTGCCTGTGTCCGGTTGAGTTTAATTACGTTGCCGGAATCCGTAACGTAGACATTGCCGGCGTTATCCACGGTGACGGCTTGCGGATTCGCAATGCCCGTAACCGGCAGATTTACCTGCGAAGCGCCTCCCGCCGCTACCTTTACTATTCGAGCATTGCCCGAGTCCGCAACATAGAGTGCGCCGGAAGCATCCACCGCCACGCCATTCGGGTTGACGTATCCGCTTCCCATCGCGGTTGGCGATCCGCCGCCGAACGGATATTCCGCCACGGAATCGTTAGTTGTGACGTATACGTTTCCATTAGCATCCACGGCCACTCCGTTCGGACTGGTTAAACTGGAGGCCACGGTTAGCGGCGTGCCGCCGCTTTCCGTGATTGTGATCACGTCGCCGTTGGTGGAGTCAGCCACATACAGATTTCCGCCTCCGTCAACCGCCAGCCCCATCGGCGAACCCAAACCGGTGATGCCCACGGTTGACATATCCGTGCTGTTCAGCGTGCCATTTTCGTTCGGCACCATCACCACGCGGCCGTTTCCTGTGTCGGAGATATAGAGATTCCCGGCCCCATCCAGTGCGGCCGCCGTCGGACTCGACAGACCGGAAGCGACTACCACGCTCTGCGTAAAGCTGCCCGCAGCCAACTCGATCACCTGGCTGTTGACATGGTCCACCACATACACGTTTCCGCCGCCATCAATCGCCGAGCCGTAGCCCTGCCCGCCGTTGCTCAGGGTTGCGACCGTCGATTCCGTCCCAGGATCGATCGTGACCGCACCCGACTGGCCGGTGCCACTCAAATACCAGGTCATCAGAGGTAGGTTGCTTCCCTGCGCCAACAGCGTGATTCCACCCGCTCTGAGTCCCGGCGCCGACGGCGTAAAGGCCACTGTCACCACGCAACTCTGACCGGTGCTATAAGTGGTTCCAACCGCACAAGTGCTGCCGCCACCGTCTGTGTAATCCAGCCCGGGTACGCCTTCGGTCAGTATATTTACGGCCGATAGGGTCGTCGGGGCATTGAAGTAATAAGTAAGTGTCTGCACTGGAGCGGCCGTGCCGACATTCACCGATCCAAAGTTGATAACTGAATTTATCCCAAATTGTTGCGAAGCCTCGTCCACGCTGTATAAGACGCCGGTCTCGGTGTTCCAGATGTATAAACGGTCAATAGTCGGATCATAGAAAGCGTTGCTGAGATAGTATCCATTTCCACTTTCGGTGATGCCAGTCAGGGTATATGAAACGGGCTGGGCGACGCCGGTCTGAAAGTTGAACTCGCTATTGATCGTGTTCACATCGAATGTATCACCCGTGAACAGATGACCTTTGATGACGAAGGCATATCCCAGTTGATTATTGGGCGGATAGATAAACTGTCCGTTCGCGACCGAGAGGTCGGTGTTCATTAAATCAACTTGCCATCCGTTGGAATCATCCGTCCCGAGGACATATAACCCGGTTGAATCCTGCATCCAATTAACCCCTGAAAATCCACCCCAATCAAAAGTACAAATGGCATTACCTCCGCACATGTTTGGGATTGCTGAGGAGGAAATGCTGGCACCCGTTACTGCATTCCACGAAGAAACCGCCGAAGTGCTTAGATCCGTTCGGCCGAACAAAACTCCGTTCTGCACCGCGAAGTAAGTGCCGTAAAAGCCGCCATTGAAAAGGGCAACCGTGGAAGACGGAGTATTTGTTGCAAGTGCCGCCGGTCCCGGATAGATACTTACCGAACCAGATCCAAAGCCAGGCCCGTATGAAGCTCGCGCATAGTAGTAGCCCGTTACAGGATCCATCGAAAAACCATAGAAGTCGTAGGTGCCGCCTTCAAACGCCGTGGAAAAAACATTGAAGGGGATGGTTCCGGTCGGAACCGATTGAGGAGGTGCGACTCCGAGTTCTGAATTCCTGCTTGCGGTCGTGCTTCTGGAGTGCAAAGGCGCGGTTGGACTCGGGGATCCGTTCTCTTGCGCACCCATTATTGAACTGCACGTCAAAAGAAAAGCGAGCGCCACGAACAGGCCCGAAGGTAAGAGAACGTTAGCAGCCTGCGACAAGCTCCACGTACAAGAGAGCAGTAACTTGCGGAAGGTGGATGCGGACAATGTAGAAGTCACGTGAGTACCCTTGATCCCCTGGGAATTATTTGCCCAAGATTTGTGAGCGCTGGGCCAAGAGTAAGCGATGTAGATTAAAACTTTCTAATTACGAGGGTAACGAATCAATCGAAGTAGTAGGATGCCACGAGCTTCGGGGCGTGGGAGAAATGGGAGTTGTAAACTTGAACAATGCACGCAGCCGAAATCCTGAAAGGAATCACTTGTCGAATGTAGTTCAGGCCAGCAAATTGCCAATCCAGACTGCGTGCCTTGCGGGCAGTCGGCACCCAGCTTTTCTCCGAGTGATGAGAGCCGCGCAGCATCGAGCTTCGGTCTTCACATCGGAAATTTTGTGCCCGTTCCTCCTTTAGCCATCGTGTATCAAGTAGATTTCCTGAAAACGTTCGGAGACTGCACTACAATTCGGTGCTGATGCCCAGACAAATCTGTGTTTTCCTCTTCGGTTTCTTGGCTGTAGCCACATTCACGGCGCAACAGACACCCGAGTCACTCAATTCCGCGGCGCACGGCTCGCTTTCGCTGATCAGGGGCACTCTCATGGTGCATGGGCTCAAAGAGCCCGTCCACGTCCTTCGAGATCGCTGGGGCGTTGCGCACATTTACGCGAAGAACCAACACGACCTCTTCTTTGCCCAAGGTTTCGTCGTGGCACAAGACCGCCTGTTTCAGATGGAGATGTGGAAACGCGCTGGACAGGGCCGTCTCGCCGAGGTGCTCGGGCCGTCGGCGGTGCAGCGCGACATCAGTGCAAGGCTACTTCGTTATCGTGGCGACATGAAAGCCGAGTATCAGAGCTATTCGCCGGATACTGAAGCAATCGTGAGAGCTTTTACCGATGGGATCAATGCCGAGATACGCTCGTTGAGCGCAAGTGGGGGCCCGGGCTTACCGATCGAGTTCCAGCTAGCCGGGTTTCTGCCAGAACCATGGAAGCCGGAGGATTGTCTCAATCGAATGGCGGCATTTTCGATGACTGGCAATGCGTTCAGCGAGCTCCGCGACGCAGAGCTAGTCGCAAAGTTCGGCGTGCAGAAGGCCACCTCCGTTCTAAGCCTTGATCCGAAAGTAAAACTCGACCCTGCACCTGGTGTGGACTTCGGCGGACTGAGTCCTTCACTTCTGAAGAACGTCGTCGGAAGCGATGCAAGAATTGAGTTTCCATCGGACACGTCACAAGGCAGTAATAACTGGACGATCGCTGGAAACCTCACATCCACGGGTAAGCCGATGTTAGCCAATGATCCTCATCGAGTGGTGGGTTTGCCCTCGCTGCGCTATATCGTCCACCTGGTTGCACCGGGTTGGGATGTGATCGGCGCGGGCGAGCCGGGCTTGCCGGGAGTTGCCGTGGGCCACAACCAGCACATCGCGTGGGGATTCACGATCTTCGGCCTTGATCAGCAGGATCTGTACCTTGAGGATCTGAATCCGCAAGATCCACTGCAGTACAAGACGCCCAACGGATGGGCCCATATGCGCCTTGAGCACGAAACCATAGCAGTCAAAGGGAAGCCGCCGGTCGAAGTCGGATTGAGTTTCACGCGCCATGGCCCTGTCCTTTGGGAGGATGGGAAACGGGCGTTGGCACTTCGCTGGGTTGGAGCCGAGCCCGGTACAGCCGGCTACCTCGGATCCCTGGCGGTCGACCGCGCAGAGAACTGGGACGAATTCGAGGAGGCCATGAAGCGCTGGAAGGTGCCGTCGGAGAACATTGTGTATGCCGATGTTGACGGCAACATCGGTGAGCACTCCACGGGTTTGGCGCCACTACGAAAGACCTGGACGGGCCTCCTGCCGGTCCCGGGCGCGGCCGGCTATGAGTGGTCGGGGTATGTGCCGAACTCGGCGCTTCCGCATAGTTTCAATCCGCCGGCCGGCTTTGTCGCAACCGCAAATCACAAGATGATTCCAGAGAACTACCCATATAACGTCGGCTTCGAGTGGGCTGCTCCCTACCGGCTACACCGTATCGAAGAGGTGCTCTCTGGTATTCGTGACAGCCAAAGGAAGATGACGCTCGACGATATGGAGAGACTTCAGACCGATGTTGTGTCATTGCCGGCGCGTCACCTTGTGAAGCTTCTGAAAGAGACGTCGCCGAACCCAACGGCCGCGACGCAAATAATGCTCGCGTGGGATGCGACCCTAAGCAGACAATCCGGGGCTGCAGCGCTTTACGAGGTGTGGTTGAGGAACCTGCGAAAGGCTGTCTCTGAGAAGGAAGGGATCGAAGCGCTTGAACCCGACTGGTCGTTGGAAAAAGTACTGGAGGAGCTCTCGAAGCCATCACCGGAGGTTTTCGGGGCCAACGTCGCCCAAGGCAGAAGCCAGGTTTTGCTACAAACCCTCGATTCCGCCTGGAACCAGACAGAGCAGTTGCTCGGACCCGACCCGCAGAAGTGGTCCTGGGGTACGTTGCATACGATTCGATTCCGGCACTCGCTCGACCTTTTGCCTGGAGCTGCGACATTGCTCGACTTGGGGCCGTTGCCGCGGCCGGGCGATGGCTACACGGTGAATGCCACGTGGGTCGGCGGCAAGTTCGAGCAGGAGGGTGGAGCGAGTTACAGAGAAATCCTGAACACAGCTGATTGGGACCGTTCGTTGGCGGCGAATACTCCGGGACAAAGCGGACAGCCGGGATCGCCGCATTATTCTGATCTGCTTCCTCTATGGGATCAAGGCGAATATTTTCCGCTGATCTATTCGCGCAGGACGGTAGAGAAGAATGCACAAGACCAGTTGGTCCTCGCACCGCGGTGAACTGCCGCTTGGTGTAGCGCCTTCGCCTTCCGGCCATACGGTAATGAATTTCGGTAGGTACGCCGAGGGGACAAGAAAGTTAATGTGGACACGCCATTTGAAACGTTTTATATTGGCAAGCCGAAATGCATTTTTTCTACGGGAGCGTCTACGTATGAAGCCGGCAAGCACGCAATGGCGGTTCATAACTTTTTTGTTTTGCCTCGCTGGTATCGCCGCGGCCCAGGATTCTCACTATCGTCCCGAACGCCAGCAAATTCCTGATCCCGCTTGCCTCACCATGAAAGGGGCGTGGCAGGGCGGTTCGAAAGCTTGCACGCCGGCCGACCATGAGGCATGGCTCACTGACATTCAACATTGGCGCAAGGAGAGGCGAATTCGTATTGGCTACGATGGCTCGCGCTACGACATGCCGGCGCTCACGTGGACACAGTCCAGTTTTTTTCAGCCGCAAATGATGGTGGAGGATCGCTACTTTTACGATCCGGTAGCAGGCCACTATACGGTCGATCGCTATCTGGAGGATCTCGATAAGCGGTACGGAGGCATTGACGCAGTGCTGATCTGGCCGACCTACCCAAACATGGGGATCGACAATCGGAATCAGCAGGACATGATTCGTAGCATGCCTGGAGGCGTCGCTGGTGTAAAGCAAATGATTGCCGACTTCCATCGCCGCGGCGTGCGCGTGTTGTTTCCCATGATGATGTGGGACCAAGGGACGCGCGATCCCGGAATGCCTTGGCCGCAGGCGATCGCCAGCCTGATGGCGGAAATCGGCGCCGATGGGATTAACGGCGACACGCAGGACGGCGTTCCTTTGGCATTCTCGCTAGCCGCGGACAAGATTGGTCACCCGCTCGCTTTTGAGCCTGAAGGAGGACCATCCGACGAAGCGCTGGCTTGGAACGTTATGACGTGGGGCCAATACGAATTCCCCTTCGCACCGCTGGTCGATAAATACAAGTGGCTTGAAACCCGGCACATGGTGAATATCTCGCACCGCTGGAATCGTGACAAA
Source organism: uncultured Acidobacteriaceae bacterium (assembly GCA_963784095.1). Taxonomy (GTDB): domain Bacteria; phylum Acidobacteriota; class Terriglobia; order Terriglobales; family Acidobacteriaceae; genus Sulfotelmatobacter. The sequence continues at coordinate 446,473 of CAWAQC010000005.1, read as the reverse complement.
ACCGACGATCTGCAGTTCGCCTTTTTCAACGGAGTTGGCTGGGAGAGCTGGGAAAATATCTGGGGAATCTGGAATGGAATCACGCCACGCGATGGCGAGGCCACCCGGCGCGTGGCCTCGATCGAACGTGCAGTAGCGCCCTTCCTCATCAGCAAAGACTGGGAACCGATGTCGCCCATGCTTCGCTACGGGGTCTATTCCAGCCGCTGGCCACTGAGAAATGAAACCGTCTGGACGATCGTCAATCGAAACGAATACGACGTTGAAGGCGATCAGATGGAAGTTTCATCGAAGGCGGGCATGCGCTATTTCGATCTCTATCACGGAGTAGAACTCAAGCCTCAGTCCCGACCCGATGGGAGAACAGTTCTTGCCTTCTCGATCGAAGCAAATGGATACGGCGCCGTGTTCGCAACCGACAGCGCACCAGATCAACAAATCGTGGCTTTGATGTCCAGGATGAAAGAGCTGACCGCGAAGCCACTTGCCGATTACTCACACGAATGGAAAGTTCTGCCTCAGCAGATTGTTCCGATTGCAGCGACAAAGGCCGTGGCGGCTGCGCCTGAAGGAATGATCAGGATTCCCGGAGCCCACTTTCTTTTCAAGGTTGCGGGAATCGAGATCGAGGGACTGGATGATATCGGCGTCGATGTGCAGTATCCGTGGGAGGATTCTCCCCGGCGCTTCCACGAGCATCCGATGGAGATAAAGTCCTTCTACGTTGATAAGTATCCCGTGACTAACGCCCAATTCAAGAAGTTCCTGGACTCAAGCCGCTACCACCCCAAAGACGATCTTAATTTTCTTCGCGACTGGAAGGATGGAACCTATCCCGAAGGATGGGGAAACAAGCCGGTGACGTGGGTCTCACAGGAAGATGCGCGGGCCTACGCGAGTTGGGCCGGAAAACGCCTGCCGCACGAGTGGGAGTGGCAGTATGCGGCTCAGGGGACGGATGGCCGTCTTTATCCCTGGGGCAACGAATGGGATGCGAGCGCGGTTCCGGTTCCCGACAAGTCGCGCACCATGCGGGGCCCGGATGCGGTCGACGCACATCCGAAGGGAGCAAGCCCGTTCGGGGTGATGGACCTGGTAGGAAATGTGTGGCAGTGGACGGAAGAATTTCAAGATGAGCACACGCGAGCGGGCATCTTGCGGGGTGGCAGTTATTACGAGCCACAGGGATCCATATGGTATTTTCCGCAAGCCTATAAGCTCGGCGAGCATGGCAAGCTTTTATTGACGGCGCCAAGCATGGACCGTTCAGGAGCTCTGGGTTTTCGCTGTGTTCAAGACGCGGAATAGAATGGGCGGAAATCGGGCTACTCTCGAAGGCATTGCCATCCGAAAGTGGCTTTTACAATTTCGTAGTGACGATCTGTTAGCTGGGCGTAATGCCGGATGAATTCTCCTGTAACAATGCGGCAAATTGCGGAACGGGCCAAAGTGTCCATCGGCACCGTGTCGCACGTCATCAATGAAACTGCGCCAGTCCGGCCGAAGCTGCGAGAGCGGGTGCTCGAGGCCATCAGCGGCATGGGCTATCAGCCGAGTGCCCTGGCGCAGGGACTGCGGAAAAATCGAACCAACATGCTTGGAATGGTGATTCCGGATATTACGAACCCATTTTTTCCCGGCGTGGTTCGCGGCGTGGAGGACGTTGCCTATAAGCGCTCGTTACGCCTTATCCTCTGCAATGCCGATAACGATCCTTTAAAGGAAGCGTCGTACGTTCGTGAGCTAGCTTCCTATCGCATTGCTGGCCTATTAATTATTCCAGCCGGGGGTGCGAACGTCGCAGGTCACCTTCGAGCCTACGCGTCGGCCTCGGTCCCGGTGGTTTGTATTGACCGGGTCCCGGATGGTTGGAAGGGCGATGCGGTTCTGGTGGCGAATGCAGAAGGGGCTTATTTGTTGACCCGCCATTTGATTCAGATGGGACACAAACGTTTGGCGGTGATCGCCGGGCCACTCGGGTTGACCAACGCGGCAGAACGCTTGAAAGGTTTCACGCGGGCGTTAGATGAAGCCCAGATTCAAATCGAGCCGGGATTCGTGCAGGAAGCGCGTTTCGACACGGCGAGCGGTTACCAGGCGGCTCTTCGGCTCCTGCGAATGTTGCCGCGACCGACTGCCATTTTTGCCTGCAACGACCTCATGGCTTTTGGCGTACTCCAGGCTGCTCGCGAGCTTGGTCTGCGATGTCCGGAAGACTTATCGATTGCCGGTTTTGATGGTCTTGAGTTCACGAAGTTTACCGACCCGTCTTTGACATCGGTTTATCAACCGGGATACCAGTTAGGCGCCACCGCCGCGCGTCTTCTGTTGCAGAGAATTGACGGCCTGAGGTCCCCACCGAAAAAAGTTCTTCTGCCGACCGAATTAATGCAGCGCAATTCCGTTGCCCCGCCGCGGGCCCCGGTTCAGGGGGAAGTGGGCCGGACCAGCAAGGGTCGCGAGCGGGACAGACTGGTGACCAGCGGACTGCCGGTCTAACGAGTTCCCAGAGTATTGAACTTGAGTGTTGACAAGCGCAAACGAGTGGGAGTAGGTTGTTTACGTTTCAGTGACTTGAAACGTTTCAAAGACTTTGGCACGCGCCGCGTTTTACTATGACTTTCCGCCAAGCAGCGGCACTTGGCGTGAGGAGGAATACTATGCGTCGCAACTCGTGGGTGTGTCTGTTTGCCTTTTGCGTCCTCGCCGCTGCCTTCTTGCGGGCCCAGGTGGTTATTACCAGCTCCATCGTGGGTACGGTTTCTGACCCGCAGGGCGCGGTCATCGAAGGCGCGAAGATCACTCTCACGAACGTAGACACGGGCGTTCGGTGGAGCAAGACTACCAATGCCAGCGGCGACTACCAATTTCCCAACCTCATCGCCGGCCACTACAAAGTCGAAGTGGTCAAAGAGGGCTTCTCGCACGTGCTTTCGACGGCGGTCGCTCTCGAAAACGGCGTCACTCAGCGGGTTAACGTTCGCCTGACGCTGGGCCGAGCCACAGAAACAGTGCAAGTCAGCGCCGCTGCCCCGCTCATGAACACGGACGACGCCAATGTCTCAGAAGTCATCGAGAATAAGTTTGTCTCCGACCTGCCCATGGAGGGCCGTAATTACCTGAATTTTGCCGAAATCTTGCCTGGGTTTAACAGCGGTACCGGCGACACCACGCGGATGCAATGGGGCCTTGCCTCGGCCAGTGCGGCGGGCGGCGCAAAAGAACTGAACGTAGGTGGGACCGACTACGGAGTCGGCTATTACGTCGACGGCATCGACAACAATGACAATTGGGTGGAAGGTCCGCTGATGAATATCAACGAGGACACCATCCAGGAGGTCAAAGCTGAAGTGTCAAACTATTCGGCCGAATATGGCCGAGACGTGGGCCAGATCAGCATCACCACGAAATCCGGAACCAACAGCCTGCACGGAAGCGTGTATGACGCTTTCCAGAATGCAGGCTTGAACGCCAACGATCCTTACAGTATTTTCCAGGGCATTCCGCGCAGCGCGTATCACCAAAATCAATACGGTTTCACCGTTGGCGGGCCGGTTTACATTCCCAAAGTATTTGATGGAAGGAACAAGGCGTTTTTCTTCGCATCGTTCGAGCGGTTGCGCAATACCGGCCTGACAAATTTCAGCGCCTATGTTCCGACCGCGGCAGACCTGGCCGGCGACTTCAGTCCGTGGCTGTCGGGCGCGCCTGCCGGATTTAATCCTTCTACGCAGTGCAACGGAAATCCTTCGACCGAGCCTAGCGTTTGCCAGTTTGTGATTTACGATCCGACCTCGTATGACGCGAATCCCAACAGCCCGAATTACAACACGCGGCAGCCCTTCCCCGGCAACAAGATTTCGGCAGCAGTCCTGGCCACAACTTCGAGCCAGAGGGCCCTCAATTATCTGGGCCACTTTCCGAAGCCGAATGGTTACGTTTCGAACGAACCCGGCGACTACGACAACTACGCCGGATCTTACGACGCCGGTATTAACGACAATAACTATACGGTTCGCGGTGACTACAACATCGGCAGCCATGATTTTGTTTATTTCCGCTACCTGCACGACATGGGATACAAAATCAATAATCCCAATAATCTCCTCGCGTTCAATACTTCGGGCGTAGGCACGGTCTTGGACCCGGCCCTCGATGAAGGCGACGGACCTTTCCACCGTGTAAACACTTATCAGTTTCACTACGTACATTCCTTCAGCGCCAGCCTGAGCAACGAATTCAACATCAGCTGGATGCGGGCTTACAACTACAGCAACCTGCAATCGCAGATTTCCTCATTCGACTCATCGTGGCTTCCCTCTTTGTTCCAGAACTCATCATCGAACCTGGCGGGGTACACCGCATTCGACAAGAGCCAGTTCGGCGTGAGCAACGATGCGAACTTCGCCGTTAATATTGGGAGCGCGGGTCAGTTCGGAAACGACCTAAGCCTCGGGACCGACAACGCCGGTGAGTACTGGTACCAGTATGTACCCATCTTCCAGTTGACCGACAACATTCAGAAAATGATTGGCCGGCACTTCATCAAGGTCGGCTATTACATGGCGCGACGCTATGAACGCGACAACGACATCATTCGTTCGGTAACTGCAGACGGAGGCTACACCGGCTACGGGCCTAATAGCTCCGACGGTTCCGGTTTTAATTATCTCGCGGAGTTCGAGACTGGCTTTGTCAGCAATATCAATCAACGGACTCCGGCCACCAGCGGCGATGCCAGCCTTTACTACGGCACGCCCGAGTACGGCGCGTACATCGGCGACACCTGGAACGCGACGCGGAAGCTTACCGCGACCCTGGGACTGCGTTACGATCTGCCGATCCCTGCATATTCCGTGGACAATTACTGGGGCGTGCTCGATCAGACGTATCCGGGATGGCGGTTTGTGATGCCGGGATTAACCCCAGGGACCAACGCTCATCCCTTCAGCGCCCCCAAAAAAGATTTTGCGCCGCGCATCGGTCTCGCCTACCGTCTCGGAGATAAAACCGTGATTCGCAGCGGCTATGGCATCTTCTATGAAACGGGCCGCTTCAAATTTCTCGACCAGGTCACCTGGAATTCTCCGGCTTACGGAGGCACTCAGTATTATTCCTCCAATATATCGAACGGCTCGGGCGGCACGGGCTACACTCTCGCCCAAACATTCCAGGCGCCGATTTCTGTGGCGCGCGGCACCTGGCCGTATCAACTGGGTACCGACGGAGGTTTGATGTGGACTCCTGGTAACCAAAGCACTACATCGACCGTAGATCAGAAAACCTGGAAAACGACTTACATCCAGCGGTGGAGTCTGGATATTCAACGCGAGTTGGGCAGAGCCGTTGTCGGGTCCATCGGTTATGTGGGTTCCGAAGGCACGCACATGGCGATTCAGTATGACCTGAATCTGTTCCCGCAGGGCTTCTACCCAGATATCAATGTTCAGCTTGACGGCGACGGCGAATGCCTAACCTGCGATGCTGCCCGCCCAGAGACGGCGGTGGCGCCGGGCCGCTGGGGATCGGTGAATTCTGTCCGTCCGGATCAGAGCAACAACTACAACGCCATGAACGCGGAACTGAAAACCCGCGGCTGGCGTGGCCTGACCACGGAAATTGCTTACACCTGGTCGAAGCAGATGGACGAATATTTCGGCGAAAGCGGCGAGTCAAACAACGCCGGCGTCGCCAAAGAAATCATCGGCGGCCAGTGGCATCCGCAGTGGAGTTATGGTCCCTCCGATGCGAACCATACCAACCGCTTCGTGGCTGCCGTTACCTATGAACTGCCGGGAAGGCATCTGGGAAATCGCGCGCTTCGCGAAGGGTTCGGAGGATGGCAGATTAATTCCATTGCCACCTTCGAATCTGGTTCGCCGACAACCGTTTTCAACGGCTACACCAGTTCCTATGACGGCATGGGAGATGTTCCGCTACAAACCTGCAATGGAAACTTAGCGCACGGAAACCGGACGCTGACTCGCCAATTCAACACCGATTGCTACGCCGAACCGGCGGCGAGCACGAATCCTTTCTATTTGAACCAAGGGATCACAAACTACGCGGTGACGCGCGGCAACGAAGGCCGCAATGAGCTGGTTCAGCCCGGTATCAACGACTGGGATATGGGATTGCAAAAATCCTTTGCGTTGTTCGGCGAGGGGCGCGAGTTGCAGTTCCGGTTGGATTCATTCAATACGTTCAATCACACGCAGTGGAGCGCGATGAACAACGGTTTCTGCCCGTTCCTCGGCTATGCTCCCTGCGTGATCGACGACCGATTGACGAACTCTGCAAGCCATTTCGGCTACGTCAGCGCATCGCAGCCCGGCCGTCACGTACAGTTGAATATGAGGTTCGTATTCTAGACAACCGCGCGGCGCGAGCGATCTCCCCCAGTTGCTCGCGCCCAAGATTTAGTTTGGAGAGCGCGGCTTCGATTTCATGATTGGAGATCGCGATCTCACCTGAGAATTAGGCACGGAAATTGGGCTCGGTTCAAACTTCCCGCCCGCATCTTCATCTCGAAAACGCCGTAAAGCCGAAGCATCTGCGACGAGGAACGATGAGGCACCTCCGTGCGGGCTTTGTTTTCTCGGCAGGTGGTTGATGTCATATGATTTGAAACGAAATCTCGGCCTGCGGCCAACTAATCGGCCGTCAGTCGTAACAGCGATATGGGCCATGGTTCGAAAGTGAAATCCGCATTCGGAAGGCGTTCGGTCTATGATGGCCACAGATTCGCCGACCGAAGCGTGAAGAGTCGGACTGCACATGTGCCCTGCAGAGCGGAGCGCCCTTTGCGGAGCGGGAGCACGCAACCGAAATCCTGAGCGCAGTTGCGAAGGAACCCGGCGAGGACATGGCGGAGAGTGAGGGATTCGAACCCCCGATACGGTTTCCCGTATGCCGGTTTTCAAGACCGGTGCCATCAACCACTCGGCCAACTCTCCGCAATTACTTAGCGTTCGCCTCTCGCAAGTGGCTACTTCGCCTAGTTTACAACACGCCCAATACGCGACCGGGCGTTACTTCCGTCCAAATGCCCGCGAATGAAACTCCATGACTTCTGGAAAGTGCGACATGAAATAAGAATAGCTGTGGTCGCCGGAATACAGATGATATTGGTGCTCGATTCCCTCCCGAACGAGCTGCGCGTTCAGGGCAGCTGCACCTTTTTCAAAGCCGTAATTGTCGCTGTTGCCGCAATTGAAATAGATCGCCATTCGGCGCAGGGCCGAACGATTGTTCTCGGCGAGAATGAACGGGTTGTTGTTATGCCAATGGGGCACATTAATCGGGTCGCCGAAAACCGTGGCGATCAAGTTCGTCAGGGGATAGCCGGATTGCATGGCTAGATCGAGTTCCTGCGGAGACTCGGTGATGAGTGCAGCGCTTTGCGCACTCACAGCCGAAAACAGTTGCGGGTACGCGAAGGCGAAGCGCAGCGCTCCGTAGCCGCCCATGGAGATGCCACTGACGGCGCGATGGCCTCTGCCCTTTTCGATGCGGTACTTCGTTTCGATGAATGGCACGAATTCCTGCAGAAAAAAGTTGCTGTAAAGAACTTTGCCATTGGCAGAGTTTATGTAAAAGGTTCGTCCGCCCTCGGGCGCGGCGATAAGAAATTCTCCGATTTTGTGCTGACGGTGAAGATCGTCGAGAAGCTCGAATCCTCCGCTGTTGAATAACGTTCGCTCATTATCGCCGAGGCCGTGCAGGAAATACAGAACTGGATACGCTTGCGCAGGGTGTTCGCCTGCATAGCTTGCGGGAAGATAGACGCAGTAATGCACCTCGGTTTTCAGAATCCGGCTGTCGATGGCGCTGCAATCGATTCGGCTTTGAGCATGAACGTGAAACGGCATGAGTAGGAATGAGATGAGAAAAATCAAGCTGAGACGGCGATCCATATCTCTTCTATCTTTATTCGTAACGCAGCGCTTGTACAGGGTCGAGGCGGGCCGCGCGGGCGGCAGGGTAGAGTCCGGCGAGCAGGCTGACAATAAAGGAAAACAGAATGGCTGCGCCCACCAGCCACAACGGCACCGACCAGAAATGCTCCGGCGGCAGAGACTGGCGCTTGAGATAAATGTTGGTACCCAGGTTGATGACATGGCCAATGGCCCAGCCGAGAGCAACTCCCACGAATCCGCCGAGAATGCCCATGGCGCCGGCCTCGGCGAAGAACAGTTTTTGCACATCCAGATCGCTGGCGCCAATGGCTTTCATGATGCCGATTTCGCGGCGGCGCTCGAGAATCGCCATGACCAGCGTGTTCACGATTCCGATGGAGGCGACGGCGAGAGCGAGGCTGCCGAAGATTCCGAGAAATAAATCCAGAATGGCAAAGAATTGTTGCAGGCTGCGCGTGGCGTCGAGGATGGAAAATGCGTTGAATCCCATTTTCTTGATGGCGTCTTCGGTGGCGCTGATCTGCGCGGGGTCCTTGACTCGCACGCTGACTGACGCGTACAGCGGCTGGTTGCCGGCTGAGGTCGAAAGTTCACGCAGATCAGTAGGCTGCATTACGTGCAAACTTTCAGCCAGTTTCAATGGAATGAACACTCGTGCGCGAGTTGGGCCGCGCATGCTCTCAGGATCTAAATCAACCACGCCGACAATCCTCAGCTTCTGTTCGCGCGAGACCACCGAATAGGATGCTGAAGCATCCGTGGCGCCACGGAGCCCGCTGTCGTTATTCGGCGCGGTGGTCTTCGCCGCAGTCTGCGGCGCATTCGGCGGAACTTCGCGCTGAGCGTAGCGCATGGTTAGCTCTTTACCCAGAAGCGGCGCGGCCAGATCTGCAACATTGGTATTGATATCAGCCCCCGGTTGGTGCGCACGGCCGAGCAACTCTTCGGCAAAACTCTTTTGGAGAATCGCCTCGGGGGCGGTATTCGACGAAAAAAAATGTCCTTGCATGCTTTCGAAGGCGTCGGTCGATCGGGAGGATTCGGGCAGCGCAGCGACCGTTGTGAGATGAGGTTTATCGTCGTAGCGCAACTCGGTGGCGAAGCGGATGTCGGGGTTCGCTTCAGTCACATTCGGCAAGTGTTCGAGTTCGACCCGCGTGGGTTCGTCGAGAATGCGGCTCTCGGCCGGCGGCGGGCCGCCGTGCCCTTCGTCGCGGCCGAAATTTCGCGGTTCGCGGCGCGAATTGACCAGGATGGTGTCGAAGAGCCCCGATTTCATCAGCCGCCGCGATGCGAGCTGTTGCAGGCCAATTCCCAAAGACAGCATAGCCACCAGCGAAGCGACCCCTACAGAGATGCCGATGGTGGTGAGCGAATTCCGCAGAACAGATTCGCGCAGGTTGCGCACCGCAAGCTCAGTAAGATCGGGAAGTTTCATCGCCGAGAGTCCTTTGATCCCGCTGATCCTGCGGTAACCGGCGCTGCCGAAACGGTGGGCGAGTTCGACTCATCGCCGACTAACTTGCCATCGGCAAGAAAAATCAGCCGCTCGGCGTAACGCTCAGCCAGCGCGCGTTCGTGCGTGACCATCACTACCGTCATGCCCAACTGCTCATTGAACTCGCGAACCATATTCATGATTTCGGTTCCGGTCCGGCTGTCGAGATTTCCGGTGGGTTCATCAGCAAGAAGAAGCTGAGGACGGTTGATCAACGCGCGGGCCAGCGCCGCACGCTGCTGTTCGCCGCCGGAAAGTTCGCTGGGCCGGTGATTCATGCGCGATTGCAATCCGACACGCGCCAGCGCTTCACGAGCGAGATTGTCCCGCTTGCCGCGGTCGACCTCAGCGAAGCGCATGGGCAGTTCGACGTTTTCTTTGACGGTCATGCTGGGGATCAGATTGAACGATTGGAAGACCATGCCAACAGTGTGCAGACGATATTGCGCGAGCTCTTCGCGAGAAAGCTGCGCCAGGTTGCGTCCTTGCACGATAACACTGCCGTCGGTGGGGCGGTCAAGGCCGGCAATCAAATTGAGTACGGAAGATTTCCCTGAGCCGGAGCTGCCGAGAAGAGCGACGAATTCGCCGGCGCGAACTTCCAGGCTCACGCCATCGACGGCGCGAATGAGCGTCTCGCCCATGCGGTAATGGCGGCGAAGATTATCGGCGCGAATGGCGGGCGCTGCAATCGCGGGAGCGGCAGGCGGAGAAGATGTTGGCAATTCGCTCATCGATCAGCGAACCTCGCCCTTCAGCACGCCCAAGGCATCCGCCTTAACATCGCTGCTGTTCGCCATTGCGGAGCTGCCATTTCCACTGATCTCACGCGAATCACCTTCGCCGGGAGCGAGAAAAAGATTTTCTTCCACTCCATGTTGCCGGGTATAAAGATCGTAGTAACGGCCCTGCGCGGCATACAGTTGCGCGTGCGTGCCCCGTTCGACGATTCGTCCCTGCTCCATCACCAGGATCTGGTCGGCGCGGCGGATGGTCGAGAGCCGGTGCGCAATCACAAAGGTGGTGCGGCCCTGCATCAGAAAAGAAAGTCCCTGCTGGATCATCTGCTCCGATTCGGAATCGAGGCTTGAGGTTGCCTCATCGAGAATCAGGATGCGCGGTTCGGCCAGAATTGCCCTCGCAATCGAAATTCGTTGCTTCTGGCCGCCGGAAAGTTTTACGCCGCGTTCGCCGACGAGCGTGTCGTATTTCTCGGTGAACGATTCGGCGAACTCGTCCACGCGCGCGATGCGACAGGCGCGCAGAATTTCTTCTTCGGTGGCGTCGGGGCGTGAGAACGCGACGTTCTCCCGAATGGTACCGTCGAACAAAAAAGATTCCTGCAGCACAACTCCCAGTCGAGTTCGATAAGAATCCAGGCGGACCGTACTCAAATCCGTTCCATCCACCAGCACGCGGCCGCGGTTGGGCACATAAAAAGCTGAGATCAGGCCGATCGTGGTTGACTTGCCCGATCCCGATGAGCCAACCAAAGCCGTGACCGTGCCGGGTTCAGCCAGAAAAGAAACATTGCGCAAAACTTCGTGAATGCCGTCATAGCTGAAACTGACGTCGTCGAACTCAATTCGCCCGATAATATCGACGAGAGTTTTCGTGCGATTGGGGTCCTGATCTTCCGGGCGCTCATCCAGGATTTCCTGGGTTCGCTCCAGTCCGGCCAAAGCTTCGGTGAGCTGAGTTCCGATCTGCACGGTCTGCATAATCGGGGCGACGAGAAATACCAGCAAGAAGTTGAAAGAGAAATAGCTGCCGGCCGTCAGCGTGTGGGCGGTCATTTCGCGGCCGCCGACATACATGGTCGCCGCGCCCACAATTCCCAACAGCAAGCTGGCAGAAAGACTCATCAGCGAGGTTGCGGTGAGCGTGCGCATCACATTGTCGAGCAAGCGCATCACGCCGCCGGCGAAAATGTTCTCCTCGCGTTCTTCCGCGTGATATCCCTTGATGACGCGGACGCCGCCCAGCGATTCGGTCAAGCGGCCGGTGACTTCGGCATTAATTTTCCCACGCTCGCGAAAAATGGGACGAATGGTGGCGAAGGCCTTATTCAGAGTCAGGGCAAACACACACAGCGAACCGACCGCGACCAGTGTGAGCGGCGTGCTGATGCGCAGCAATAAAACCAGCGCAATGGCGGCCGCGACGATTCCTCCGGCGAAGTCGACGAGACCCGTGCCGAGAAGATTGCGCACGCCTTCCACGTCGCTCATGATGCGGGAGACGAGCGCCCCGGTTTTGTTGGCATCGTAAAAGGCCACAGGCAGGCGGCTGATGTGCTTCTGGACTTGCTGCCGCAGTTCGGCGATGAGCCGCTGCGCAGCCTTCGAGAGCAGTTGCGTCAGCGAGAATGAAGTGACACCTTGGACGAGTGTTGCCGCCAAAACTGCGGTCACCAGCGGCCGCAGCATTCCAATGTCGTGCTTGCCGACCACATCATCGATCAGAAACTTCGAGGAGTAGGGCAGAACAAATCCAGCCAGCCGGTTGATCACCATCAGCACGAAGCCCAGAAGCAGCACTCCGCGCCGCGGGCGCATCAGCTTCCAGACTTCAGGCAGAACGGCCTTGAGCCTTTGAACCTTCGCTGGCTTCGCCTGTTTGGAACTGGAACTCAATCGTAATTTGACTCCGCTTAGTCGCATTTCGCTTCATTATTACTGCATCATTACTGCATCGGCCAAGGTGGGCGATTACTGCATTGTGACACGTTCGGGGCTGGCATTGTATGCTCGGGGCGTGCCGCGTGTGCAATTGCCGAAGCGCTCTCCAACCCTGGGACTGCTGCTTGGTCTCATGATTACGCTTGCGGCCGTGGTGGCTTATTCCGCTTATATCACCTGGCAAGTCAAAGGACTGCGCCAACTTCAATCCGATCTGATCGACCGCAATCGAAAAGACTCGCTGCAATTGCTGCGCATCCAGAACGATCTGAACCTGCTCGCTGTGGCCATGCGGGACATCATCGACAATGACGAGCCTTACCCACTGACCGCGTGGTCGGCGCAGTTTGAGCGCATCCATACGGATCTCGACGATGCCATGCGGCTGGAAGCTTCGTTGGCTCCAACCAGCCGCACTCTGGAGCAAAGCGCCGAACTCGGCCGCTCGCTGGCGCAATTCTGGGATGCGGCCGCTCGCGTGTTCGCGTTGGCACGCGAAGGCAATGAGAAAGATGCCAGGACGCAGATACAACTTTCGCTACAGGCCCGCCAAGCAGCTCTGAGTACGACCGTCTCGCGCTTGCTGGTGCAAAACAGCGAGAACCAAAACGAGGCTGCGCAGGACATCGTTCAGATTTACAATCGCGTACAGTTACAGGTTTATCTTTTTCTGGGAGCGACGCTCACGGCGATTCTCTTGACCGGATTTTCCATGATCCGGTGGAACCGCCAGCTATTTGCGCAGATCACCGAGCTTTCGCAACGCCGCAGCGAACTGACACAGAAACTTATTGCAACGCAGGAATCGACGCTGCGTTATATTTCTCGCGAGCTGCACGACGAGTTTGGCCAGATCCTCACCGCGATCGGCGTGATGATTGGCCGGGCGGGAACGCTCGCGCCGGAGGGTTCGCTGCTGCGAGGCGAGTTGCAAGAAGTCCGCGAGATCGCGCAGGAGACCCTGGATCGCGTGCGCAGCCTGTCGCAGGCGCTGCATCCGGTGATGCTCGACGAAGCAGGAATTCTGGCGACGATCGACTGGTACCTGCCGACGATGGAACGGCAGAGCGGAATTGCCATATCCTATGAGAAGCAGGGTCTGCCGTTCGAATTGAGCGGCACCGCCTCCGTTCAAATCTACCGCGTACTGCAGGAAGCGCTGAATAACGTGATGCGGCACTCCGGCGCAAAGCAGGCGTGGGTTCGGCTACGGTTTCTGCCTGCGCAGCTCGAGTTGGAAGTGGAAGATCACGGCGTCGGCATCAGCGGGCGTCCCGCAGGCGGTCGTCTCATAAACCAGGGAATTGGGCTGGTGGCGATGCGGGAACGGGCGGAATTGATGGGCGGCGAGATTGTGTTCTCGACTCCATCTGAGGGAGGGACGTTGCTGCACTTGAGCGTGCCCCGGGAAAATGTCGAGGCCGGCGAAAAAGAAAAGAATTAAGTACGGAAAATAAATGGCGGGAAAAATTACAGTGTTGCTGGTCGATGATCACGGCCTGGTGCGGCGCGGATTCCGCCGAATGCTCGAGGATGAGCTAGACATGCTCGTGGTTGGCGAAGCGGGCGACGGCGAAGAGGCCATCAAACTGGCTCGCCAGCTGAAGCCGCAGGTCGTGGTAATGGATAGTGCTTTGCCGAAAATGAACGGCTTGGAAGCGACCCGGCAGATTCTTTGGGACCTGCCCGAAACTGCCGTGCTGATGCTGAGCATGCACTCTGAAAACACCTGGGTGCGGCAAGCGATTGACGCGGGGGCGAAAGGCTACATTCTAAAAAATGCGGTGAATCTTGAATTAGGATCAGCGATAAGGCGCGTGGCGGCCGGCGAAACTGTGTTCGATCCGCAGATAGAGTCGTCGTCTCCTGCGCTGAAAGGTGAGCGCAGCAGCGGCCTGACGCCGCGCGAACTCGAGGTCCTGAAAATGATTGTGGAAGGCAAGTCGAACAAGGAAATCGCCACGGAGCTTGATCTCAGCGCCAACACGGTTGCCGTTCACCGCGCCAATATCATGAATGCGCTCGGCATTCACAAAACCGCCGAACTGGTGGTGTATGCCATTCGCGCCGGGCTGGTGAACGTCCGGTGAATCGCAGATCTTTTCTTTGTGGAGCGGCTGGTTTTGCCTCGCTCGCACGGTTTTCGCTGCTGCGCGGTTTTGCAGGGTCGACAAGTGCGGCAAATTCTCCGGGCTTTCGGCTTGTCGATGTGACTTCCAGCGCGGGCATCGCATTCCGGCACAATACCGGTGGATTTGGCGGAAAGCTGTTGCCGGAAACTTTAGGATCGGGTTGCGCTTTTTTCGACTATGACCGCGATGGCTGGCAGGACATTCTGCTGATCAATGGAATGGATTGGTCTGGCCACAAGCAGCGGCGTTCAACGCTCCGACTCTATCGCAACAACCGCAACGGCACGTTTAGCGATGTCACTTCCCGCGCAGGATTGGATCTCGAAATGTACGGCATGGGCGTGGCCGTCGGCGATTACGACAACGATGGATTTCCTGACATCCTCATCACATGTGTGGGCCAGAACCGCCTGTTTCATAACACTGGCAAAGGCACGTTCGTTGATGTCACAAGTGAAAGCCGTCTTGGCAAACGGCTTGCGTTCAGCACATCCGCTCTGTGGTTTGATTACGATCGCGACGGCCTGCTCGATCTTTTCGTCTGCAACTATGTGAAGTGGTCGCCAGAAAGCGATGTGTTCTGCAGCCTTGATGGCAAGCACAAATCGTACTGCACACCGGAGGCTTACCGCGGCGAAACCTGCTGGCTGTTTCACAATCGCGGCAATGGCACGTTTGAGGACGTCACCGCTTCCAGCGGAATTTTCGACAGCAGTTCGAAATCGCTTGGAGTTGCAATGCTCGATGATGATAACGATGGCTGGATTGATCTTCTCGTCGCCAACGATACGCAGCCGAACAAGTTGTATCGAAATCAGCGCAACGGCACGTTCAAAGATAGCGCAGTGGAAGCTGGACTTGCTTTCAGCAGTGACGGCAGAGCGCGGGCTGGAATGGGCGTCGACGTTGGGGACTTCACCAATTCGCAACATGCAGGCGTTGCCATTACGAATTTCGATAACGAAATGACTGGGCTGTATCAAAACGATGGAAAGAATTATGAAGATATCGCGGCGCAGGCAGGGGTGGGGCTGGCTTCGAAAAACACTCTTGGGTTTGGTTGTATGTTTTTCGATGCCAATCTTGACGGCTGGCTCGATCTAGCCGTGGCAAACGGTCACATCGACGACACTGTACGCAACATTCGGGGCAACGTTGGCTACGCGCAGCCTGCGCAGTTATTTCTCAATAACGAGCATGGAAGCTTCCACGACGTTGCGGCAGAAATCGGGGAAGGATTCGCGCAGCCCAAAGTTGGGCGGGGCCTTGCCTACGGCGATTTCGACCGCGATGGCGATCTCGATCTGCTGCTCACAACCAACAATGGACCCGCATATTTGTACCGCAACGATCAGCTTGCCGGTAATCACAGCATCCGCTTCCGATTGGTCGGAACCAAGTCGAACCGCGATGCGATTGGGGCAACGGTTCGTATCGTTTGCGGCGGATTGACCCAATCCCGCCTGGTGAAGAGCGGATCCAGCTACCTATCGCAATCTGAATTGCCGGTTACGTTTGGCTTGCAGAAACAGGATCGCGTGGAGAGAGCAGTCATTTACTGGCCGAGCGGAAAAACCGAGGAATTCAAAAACCTTGCCCCGGGTCGATGCTACGAGTGCGTGGAAGGCAAGGGAATCAATCCGAAGAATGGCTTTTAGCGTGTCACGAGTATTAAGTTTGTAGGTTCTTTCCGCCTCGACGCTCTTTATGGGCTTAGGGTCGCGTAATTGTTCCCACGGCATTCACGTCAATCGCAACCGTTTCGCTGACCCGCAAGAACAGCGTGCTCGGATTCTTCATTCCCCAATTCACATAGGGGATGGAAAAGTGCAGCGTAGCCGTCCAATGATCGGGAAACAGTTCCACTTCAGCGGGAACGGTGAGTTCGTGATCGGCTCCGTGAATGCCAAAGATTCCATGCAGGCGAACTGAAGCTTTTCCCTGGGACGAAACGGTGCCATCGACGCGATCAGGACGGAACGTAATTTCCGGATAGCGCTCGCTTTCCAGAACCTCGCGATGCATTTTCCGGTCGCGCATGCCGTTGCCGCTTTGGCCGCTGCGAGCATCCACTACAATTCCGCCGCTGAGACCGCCAGAAGCCGCGTCAAAATTCAAAGAACCGCGCTCTGCTCGAAACGTTCCGTGAACCGTATGCAGCACATCGCCAAGAGTGAAATTAATCGTAGTGCGTTGAGGGTCCAAATGGAGCGTTGTCGTCTGGGCTGTGGCTTCAGCGCTGGCAATGCCGATCAACACAGCCGCCGCGAAGGCAGCGCCACAAGCGCTGTGCCTGCTGATGAAACCATGGCCGGGTTTCACCATTCGAGCAACACAAGCTCCGAGCAGAATCCCGGCCCCATCGCCGCGAGCAGGCCCAGCGTTCCTGGCTCAGGACGCCGGTTCTTCATTACGTCTTCCAGCACGACCAACACCGAGGCCGACGAAAGATTGCCGACCTTGCGCAGCGAAGCCCAGGAAGCCGCGAGTTCCCCGTTGTGCAAGCCTAAAGCGACCTCCGAGGCTTGCAGCACTTTCGGCCCCCCGGTATGCAGAACAAAACTTTTCAGATCGCTCCGCGAGCACCCGTTGTCCGCCAGAAAAGCGTCTACATCACGGCCCAGATTGTCGCGGATCAGAGTGGGAACCTCAGTCGAGAGCACAATGCGAAAACCTTTCTCGGAAACATTCCAACCCATCATCTCTTCCGTGCCGGGATAAAAGATCGACCGCGTCGCCATAATTCTGGGGCCGTCAATCTCGCGCTCTCGATTCTCACGTTCTGGATCATCGCGTTCTTGCGATTCGAAGTCCTCGCCGGTCACGATAACTGCGGCAGCGCCATCGGCAAAAAGTCCGGACGAAATCAAGTTTGCGACTGACAAATCCTCGCGTTGCAGGGTGAGCGAGCACAGCTCGACCGAAACCAACGCCGCTGCCTGAGCAGGATAAGCACGAACGTAATCCGCGGCGCGAGCGATGCCAGCCGCGCCGGCGACGCATCCCAAACCAAAAATTGGAGTGCGGCGAATGTTAGTGGGAAGTCCCATGCGATTAATGAGCATGGCATCGATCGAAGGGCTGGCTACTCCAGTGACTGTGGTGAACAGCAGGGCGCCGAGATCCGCGGGCTTCAGCCCGGCCTTGCGAAGCGCAAGGCAAAGCGCCCGCTCGCCCAACTCCTGCGCAACTCTGATCCAGATATCATTGGCCTCGCCCCAGGTCTTTATCGCAGGATATTGCTCGGCAGGAATCGCCAGATAGCGGCCGTCTACGGTCACATTGCGATGCAGCCGCGCCAGCAATTCCGGCTTTCTGAGCTGATCTCCCCAATAGTCCTGCAGCCGCGCAAGAAGAAATTTCTGCGAGTAGTAGTGCTGGGGGAAGGCACTGGCTGCGCTTGCAATCCTCATGGATTTCGCGTCCTGAAGTCTGTCTCGGCACGGAATCCACTCGACAGCCACCGATTCCGAAAGGCTTCTGGAAATACGATGGTGAGCCTCCGGCTTTGGTTGCTAATGGCAGAAACGGCACCGACCTGCGTATTGTTGCAGATTTGGCGACTAACGTTTGTCACTTCGCCGTTAAATCGACCGCAATGCCGCCGCACGCGGAGTTCGGTGCTCACCCTCGTCGATCAGGGCGTTACCGCGATCGAGGTCGCCGAATTCCCGACTTTGTAAGTGTAGACCGGGTTCAAGTTGCCGCTGGTTACCTGAAAAGATTGAATCCCCGGCGGCGACCCTTGACCGCCGATAAACACATGACCTCCATTCGGGTCGAATGCAATAACGCTGGGATCATTCACGGTTGCGAAGGCATATGTAGTGGTGGACGTGGTCAATGTAACAGGCAGTCCGGTCGAGGCAGTGATGGTATACACAGCGAGGTTGTTGGAAGACTGATTCGCCACGTAAAGGAACAGTCCCTTTGGATCTATCTGTAGCGCGACTGGGCCGTTGTAAATATCGGCCAGGGGAGACCCCGGAACCTGCGTTAAGTTGCCGTTTGCAGCAATGGAATAAATCGTAATGGAATTGGACGACGTATTCCCCGCGTACAAATACTTGCCAGCCGGATCGATCACCAGACCGTAGGGGTTCAAGCCGGAGGAACTGGTGAGGCTGGCGAACTGGAGTTTGCCCGCGTTCACGCTAAAGCCTTCGATCAGACCGTACGGCTCGCTCGCGGCAGTCACAAATATAAACTTCCCCGAGGGCGTGATTTGCATATTCAGAGGCGCCAGTCCCACCGGAAAGGGCGATCCGGCGACTTGGGTGAGTGAACCGGTACTTCCGCTTATCGAAAAAACTGAAATATTTTCCGATGCGGAATTCATCGCATACACGTAATCGCCGCTCGGATCCATCACGAGTTGTTCCGGTTCGTTCCCCAGCGGCATTACGGTCGCGCGGGGAAATACTTCGGTCAACACCCCATTGCCGGCGATGTTGAACAGCGAAACGTCGTTTTCGTTCTGTCCGGGGTTGGCCACGTACAAGTATTTTCCAGAAGGATGAATCACCAGCGAGTGCGCGCCATCGCCCACGCTGTAAGGGCTGCCCGTGATCTGGGTAAGCACGCCGGCGACGGGATCTTCGCGATAAACCGCGACTTCATTCGACGATGGAAAAGTTGCGAACAAGTAGTGACTCTGTGTGCTGCATCCAACGCAAGCGGCGATGCCAGCTAAGGCAAACATCAGCGCCAATGCCTTTTGAAGCATTCCCAACTCCTGAAAGAAATTAAAAGAGACCAGCAACGCCGGTCACATGAAATGGTGAAGACCCATCATACTGAGAAGCCTGGGAAAATCCCACTTTAGCTTCCTGCTGCGATGCTCTGCCGATAACTGCAGGTTGTACGCAGCGGCCGCGATCTATCGAACTGCTTTGAGTTCTCAGTCTTAAGGATTTTCAATCTTAACAGGATTCCCGAATGTCGGCGTGAACGACGCCCGCGGTAATGATAGCCGTGCTTAATGGGCGGGTGTTGGCGTGACGATTCCTCCTGGCGCCTGAGCAGGAGAACGTTCTGCCCCACCGCGCACGAACATTCGGAAGCGGTCGAGATAGACGTAGACGACGGGCGTGGTAAACAGTGTAAGCGCCTGACTAACGATCAATCCTCCGACAATTGTGATGCCCAGGGGCCGGTGCAGTTCCGAGCCTGTGCCCCGCCCGAGCGCCAAGGGCAGGCCGCCAAGCAATGCAGCCATGGTCGTCATCATAATGGGGCGGAAGCGCAGTAAGCAGGCGTCGTAAATTGCGTCGACCGGCTTCTTTCCCTGCGTACGCTCCACTTCGAGAGCCACGTCGATCATCATGATCGCGTTCTTCTTGACCAGACCGATGAGCAGAATGATTCCGATAGTCCCAATCACGTTGAGTTCGTTGTGCGTGAGCAACAGTGCGAGCAGCGCGCCCACGCCTGCGGACGGCAGAGTCGAAAGAATAGTGATGGGATGAATGTAGCTCTCATAAAGCATGCCCAAGACAATGTAGACAGCAATCAGCGCCGTAACAATCAAAACCAGCTCGCTCGAAAGCGAATCCCTGAACGCCGCCGCAGTGCCCTGAAAACTCGCCGATATGGTGGAAGGAAAATCAATGGAACGCTGCGCCTTTTCGATGGCGACGGTAGCCTGGCCAAGAGAAACTTCGGGTGCCAGATTGAATGAAATCGTGACGGACGGGAACTGGCTCTGGTGATTCACGGCCAAAGCGATATTCGAAGGTTCGTAATGCGTGAATGCGGCCAGGGGTATGGGCGCGCCGCTTGAAGAACGGAGATAAATATCCTGCAGCGCCTCCGTGGTCTGCTGGAATTGCGGCGCCACTTCCATGACCACGTGATATTGGTTCAGCGGTTCGTACATAGTGGAGACCTGGCGCTGCCCGAAAGCGTCGTAGAGCGCGTTGTCGATGTCCTGTGCGGCGACACCCAGCCGGCTCGCCGTGTCGCGGTCAATCACTAACTGCGCTTCCAATCCTTTGTCCTGCTGATCGGTGTTCACGTCGCGTAGTTCCGGCAGCCCGCGCAGTCTTTCGAGCAGCCGAGGTCCCCACTTGTTCAGTTCGTTCAAATCCTGACCTTCCAGCGTGTATTGATATTGTGCGTTGCTGTGCCTGCCGCCAATGGTCAGGTCTTGATAGGATTGCAAGTACAACGTCGCGCCGGGAACGACCGCCAGCTTGTCCCGCAAGCGGTCGAGCACATCATCGGCGGAAACATGCGGGCAGAACTGCCAGAAATGAAGGCCGGCACATGACGTGCGCTCCTCCAGCGGCTTGAGCATGATGAAAAATCGCCCCTGGTTTGAAACTGTGTTTCCACCCGCAAACCCGACTACCGAATTCACTGCCGGGTCGGTCATCACAATCGAGACATAACGCTCCATTTTGTGGCGCATCGATTGGAACGAAATGTCCTGCGCCGCCTGCACCGAACCGCCAATGCGTGAGGTATCCTGCTGCGGGAAAAATCCCTTGGGAACTTTGATGTACAGGAAGACGCTGAAGACGGCGACCGCGACGGTCAGGCATAGCATGGCAAAGCTGTGCTTGAGGGCAACGCGCAAGGCGCGGCGGTAGGTTCCCAGCATCCAGTCGAAAACCGCTTCGCTGGCACGATAGAGGCGGTTATGAGAATCGTCCTTAGCCGGTCGCAAGAATTTGGCACACATCGTCGGGGTGGTCGTCAGGGAAACCAGCAGCGAGATGCCGATGGCGATGCTGAGAGTAATCGCAAACTCGCGAAACAGGCGCCCGACGATGCCTCCCATCAGCAGCAACGGGATGAATACCGCGACCAGCGAAACGCTCATCGAGATCACGGTGAACCCAATTTCGGCCGCGCCTTTGAAGGCCGCCTGCACTGCTCCCATGCCCTGCTCTACGTAGCGCGTGATGTTTTCCAGGACCACGATCGCGTCATCGACCACGAATCCGGTCGAAATCGCGAGCGCCATCAGTGAAAGATTGTCGAGGCTGTAACCCAGCACGTACATCACCCCGAAGGTTCCAACCAGCGAGAGTGGAACCGCGATGCTGGGAATGATCGTGGCCCGCACGGTTCGCAAAAAAGCGAACACCACCAGAATGACGAGGAGGACGGAAACAATCAGTGTGAACTCAATATCCTTCACCGAAGCTCGAACCGTGACGGTGCGGTCGAGGGCGATGGAGATGTGAATCGCCGGAGAAATCGAAGACTGCAGGTAGGGCAGCAAAGAGACCACGCGGTCGACCGTCTGGATGATGTTCGCTCCCGGCTGCCGATAAATGATGATCAGCACGCTGGGTTTGCCATTCGCCACGCCCACGTGGCGTACGTCGGAAACCGAATCCTCGACCTGGGCTACATCGGAAAGTCGAACCGGTGCGCCGTTGCGATAGGCGACGATCAACGGCCGGTACTGATCGGCGGTAAAGAGCTGATCGTTGTCGTCGAGCATCCAGGTTTTGGTTCCCAAGCTCAGTTGCCCCTTGGCCTGGTTCGCATTCGCAAGGTTGAGCGCGTTGCGCACTGTATCCAGCCCGACGCCGAGTTTGTTGAGCAGCATCGGATTCACTTCCACGCGAACCGCCGGCTGCGCAGCGCCGCCGACGTACACCTGGCCCACTCCGCTGACTTGCGAAAGCTTCTGCGACAGAATCGAATCGGCCGCGTCGTACATCTGCGGCACAGTTTCAGTGTCGGAAGTCAGGTCCAGAATCATGATGGGCGCTTCCGACGGATTGGACTTCCAATATTGCGGATTGCTGGGAAGATTGGCGGGCAACTGGCCGCGCGCCGCGTTGATGGCCGCCTGCACGTCGCGGCTGGCAGCATCGATGTTCCGGTTCAGATCGAATTGCAGCACAATGCTGGTCGAGCCCAACTGGCTCGTCGAAGTCATTTGATTGATGGCGGAGATGCGCCCAAACTGCCGTTCCAGCGGCGTGGCCACAGCCGAAGCCATGGTCTGAGGATCGGCTCCGGGCAACTGCGCGCTGACTTGAATCACGGGGAAATCAACGCGTGGCAGCGATGCTACCGGCAAATAGTTAAACGCTAGTATCCCGGAGAGCAGCAGCGCTGCCGCCAACAGCGACGTGCCAATCGGACGACGGATAAATGGAGCCGAGATGCTCATTAAGCTTCGTATTAAGCTTGGTATTAAGCTTGGTATTTAGCTTCGTATCAGGGCACGCCTTTAGGCGTGCCGAAAATCTGATCACCGCCATCGCGCCTTTAGGCGCTGCCACGCACTAATCCGCCGAGGCGCTATCAGGTGAAATCTCATGCGGAATCGGATTTCCGATGTTGTACTTCGCAAACCTCGTTCCCAGCCGGTCAAACCACAAATAAACAACCGGCGTGGTGTACAGCGTAAGCAACTGGCTCAAAATCAACCCCCCAACAATCGTGATGCCCAGCGGCCGCCGCAACTCCGCGCCGGTTCCAGATCCCAAAGCCAGAGGCAGTCCGCCTAACAGAGCGGCCATGGTCGTCATCATGATGGGACGAAAGCGCAGCAGGCAGGCCTGATAAATGGCTTCTTCCGGCGGCTTGTGCTCATCCCTCTCGGCCTCGAGAGCGAAGTCGATCATCATGATTGCGTTTTTCTTCACAATGCCGATCAGCAGAATAATTCCGATCAGAGCGACCACGGTCAAATCGTTTCCCGTAATCATCAGAGCCAAAATCGCGCCCACGCCCGCCGAAGGTAGAGTGGAAAGAATCGTGATCGGGTGAATGTAACTCTCGTAGAGCACGCCGAGAACGATATAGACCGTGATGATCGCGGCGAGAATCAGGAATGGCTCGCTGGAGAGTGAATTCTGAAATGCCGCAGCCGTGCCCTGGAATGCGGCATGAATGCTCGGCGGAAGCTGAATTTCTTTTTCCGCCTGCTCGATCGCTGTGGTGGCCTGGCCCAGCGAAGCTCCGGGCGCCAGATTGAAGGACAAAGTCACTACGGGGAACTGTCCCTGATGATTGACCGCCAGCGGAGCGCTGGTCGATTGCAGGTGTGTGAAGGCCGAAAGCGGCACGGGATTGCCGCTGGTGGTGGAAGTGGGCGCATTGGCAGTGGGCGCTCCGGCGTTTGGCATGGCGCTGGCTGGGCGAATGTAGACGTCGTCCATGGCCTGCGGCGTGGTGGCAAAGCTGGGCAAAACCTCGAGTACGACGTGATACTGATTCAGTTGCGTGAAGATTGTAGAAACCAGGCGCTGGCCGAAGGCGTCATAAAGCGTGTTGTCAATCGCCTGCGGAAGTATGCCGAGCCGCGATGCCGTGTCGCGGTCGATCGTGATATTGGTCTTGAGTCCGCCATTCAGTTCGTCGGTAGCCACATCGCGCAACACCGGTGACGCGCGCATCTTCTCCACCAATTTCGGTGTCCACTGGGCGAGTTCGCGAGCGTCGGCGTCTTCCATTGAATATTGGAATTGTGTGCGGCTCACCCGGTCTTCGACGGTCAGGTCCTGCACCGGCTGCATGTAAAGCGTGATGCCGTCAACTTTGGCGAGCGAAGGCTGCAAACGCCGGATGATGGCCGAGGCGTCATAGCGGCGCTCATCGCGTGGTTTCAAGTTGATCTGAATGCGTCCGCTATTCGGGGTGGTATTTGTGCCATCTACGCCGATGAATGACGACAAGCTCTCAACATCTTTGTCTTGGAGAATTACCTTCGCCAATTCCTGCTGGCGGCGAGACATGGCATCGAAAGAAACATCGTCAGGCGCTTGCGAGATTCCAAGAATTACGCCGGTATCCTGCACCGGAAAGAAGCCCTTCGGCACGACTACGTAAAGCACAAGCGTCAGCACCAGGGTCCCGAAGGTCACCATGAGGGTTGCGGTTTGGTGCTTGAGCACCCATTTCACGGTGCGGCCGTAAAACGCGATCACGCGGTTGTAGAAATTTTCTGTGACGTCGTAGAAGCGTCCCTTTTCGCCTTCCTCGCGGTGCCGGAGCAGCTTGGCGCACATCATCGGCGTCAAGGTGAGGGAGACGCCAGCCGATACCAGAATTGTCACCGCCAGCGTCACTGCAAATTCTCGAAAAAGTCGCCCGACAATGTCGCCCATGAACAACAGCGGAATCAGCACCGCGATCAGCGATACGGTGAGGGAGACGATCGTGAACCCAATCTGTCCCGAACCTTTCAGCGCCGCATCGAGCGGCGAGTCTCCGGCTTCCAGGAAGCGGTCTATGTTCTCGATCATTACGATGGCGTCATCGACCACGAACCCGGTCGAAATGGTCAGCGCCATGAGCGTGAGATTGTTCAGGCTGTATCCCAGCAAATACATCACACCAAACGTGCCTACGATCGAAAGCGGCACCGCCACGCTGGGAATGAACGTGGCCCTTAGATTCCGCAGGAAAAAGAAAATCACAATCACCACCAGCACGATCGTCAGCGCCAGTTCGAACTCGACGTCCTTCACAGACGCTCGGATCGTCGTGGTTCGATCGGTGAGAATCTGCATCCTGACGGCCGACGGCAGCGATGCCTGCAACTGCGGCAAAAGCTTCTTGATCCGGTCCACCACGCTGATGATGTTCGCGCCCGGCTGCCGCTGGATATTCACAATTACTGCGGGAGTCGTGTTCATCCAGGCGGCCAGCAGATTGTTCTCTGTGCCATCAATGACGTTGGCTATGTCGCTGAGGCGAACCGGGGCGCCGTTGCGATAAGCTACGACGATCGGTTTATATTGCGCCGCAGTGAATAGCTGGTCGTTATCTCCGAGCGTGTAGGATTGCCGCGCGCCGTCGATCACGCCCTTGGCCTGATCGACATTGGCTTCGGCGAGAGCGGTGCGAACATCTTCCAGGCTCAATCCGAAAGAAGCGAGCGCAGTTGGATTCACTTGAACCCGCACTGCCGGCTTCTGCCCGCCGCTGATTGAAACCAGTCCCACGCCCGGAAGCTGAGAGATTTTCTGTGCCAGAGCGGTATCCGCCAGATCCTCGACTTTCGACAGAGGAAGCGATTCCGAACTCATAGCCAGCGTGAGAATCGGCGCATCCGCGGGATTTACCTTGTTGTAGATCGGCGGATTCGGTAAATCGGCGGGCAAATATGTACCGGCCGCGTTTACGGCAGCCTGCACCTGCTGCTCTTCGACGTCGATATTCTGATCAAGCCCAAACTGCAGAGTGATCACCGAGCTGCCAAATGAGCTGGTGGAGGTCATCTGGCTGAGTCCGGGAACTTGCCCGAACTGGCGCTCCAGCGGCGAAGTGACCGAAGAAGCCATCACATCAGGATCGGCGCCCGGATAAAACGTCAGCACTTGAATGGTTGGGTAATCCACCTCAGGCAGCGCCGAGACCGGAAGTTGCATGAACGCAACCCAGCCCACCAGCAGCACGCCGACCATTAATAACGTGGTTGCCACCGGGCGGAGAATAAATATTCTTGAGGGACTCATCGACTGGCGTTTCCTGCAGACGACGTACCAATAGAATCGGCGGGGAGATTGCCGCCATTTTGCTCGGCAGCGGCGGTTCCCGCGTCCGGGCCGCGGGGCTCAATGCTGCTTCCGGTTTGCAGTTTGTCCTGGCCATCGGTTACGACTACCTCGCCGGGCGCGACCCCGCTCTTGATTACGGTCGTAGTCCCCTGACTCAGAGCGATATCGACGGTGCGCGCGTCCACCGTTTTGTCGGAGTTTACCGTATAAACATATGCTCCCTGTGGCCCGCGCAGAACTGCTGCGGTGGGAATCACGGTGCTATTTTTGCGCGTCTCGAGCAGCAGGTCGGCGTTGACGAACTGATTGGGCCAGAGCTGGCTGTCTTTGTTGTCGAAAACCGCCTTCAGTTTTGCAGTGCCCGTGGTCGGATCGATCTGGTTGTCGATCGTCATCAGCTTGCCGGTCGCGAGTTTCGTCTGATTGTCGCGGCTGTAAGCGTCTACCCGCAAAGTAGAGTTCTTCATGTGCTGCGCCACGGTCGGCAACTCGTCTTCGGGCAGGGTGAAGATTACGGCAATCGGCTGCAGTTGGGTCAGAATCAGCATGGGATTGGTATCGGCCGCGTGCACAATATTTCCTGGATCGACCTGCCGCAAGCCAACTCGCCCTGTGAATGGAGCTGTGATGTTGCAGTAAACGATCTGCAGCTTGGCGTTATCGATCTGCGCCTGATCAGTGCGCACCTGTCCATCAAGCTGATCGACCAAAGATCTCTGTGTATCCACTTGCTGCTGGGCAATGCTGCCGGAAGGAATCAGCGTCACATAGCGATCCAGATTCAACTTCGCATCTCGCAACGTCGCCTGGTCTTTGAATAGCTGCGCCTGCATCTGCTCCAGTTGCACTTGATAGGGCCGCGGATCGATCACGATCAGCAAATCGCCTTCTTTCACGACTTGCCCTTCCTGAAAATTCACCCGCATGATCTGCCCGTCGACCCGGCTCTTGATGTTGGCCGTGTAAAAAGCGGTCACCGAGCCCAGTCCCACGAGATACACCGGCACGTCCTGCTTTTGTACTTTTGCAATCGAGACGGAGACGACATGTGGACCTGCGGCGTGCGCGTTCTGCTTGGAATAAGCGCTGCAGCCGGAAAAAGATACGCAAATCAAGAGCAGGACCGCACACCACAGACGCGGATAAGCACGACGATAAGCATCGCCAACGGCAAACCGCTTTTTGGATTGCAAGAAATTGGAATCGATAGTCATCACATTTTTAGACCGGCCCAAAATTTCACAGGAAGCTGAAGCTGTCATCCATTAGACGTATCTACTCTGACTTAGTTGCGGGACCTCTGCCGTAAACATCGGCAGGTTATACACCGTAGTTCTCCTGCGCAGAAAGCGGGGAGAAATCGCAGCGTAAATTTAATGATAAACCCTACAAATCAAGCATCAACTGTGGCTAGGCGGAGGTCAAGCTTACGGAAGAATGTTTTACAAATCTTTACGCCCTTTGACTCTCGGTTACTTATGCGCGAGTTCTAGCGTAGGCGGGATGGGGTGCAGGGCCTCATAGGCCGCGATTTCAGACTCGTGCTGCAAGGTCAGGCCGATGTCGTCCAATCCATTCAGCAGGCAGTGGCGTACGAATTCATCGACCGGAAACTTCGCGCAGAAGCCTTGGTTGTCGCGCACTTCGCATTGCTCGAGGTCGATCGTGAGTTCGTACTTTCCGGATTCCGTCGCGCGCTTCATCACTTCGGCAGTTTCATTCTCGCTGAGGCGCACGGTCAGGAACCCATTTTTTGTGCCGTTGTTGGCAAAAATATCGGCGAACGAGGAAGAAATTACCGCGCGGAATCCAAAATCGGCCAGCGCCCAGACCGCGTGCTCGCGTGAAGATCCGCAACCGAAATTCCTCCCCGCGATCAGAATGCTCGCACCCGCATAACGCGGATCGTCGAGAACAAAGCCGAAATTCTTCTTTCCATTGGCGCCGAACCGCCAGTCGTAAAACAAAAACTCGCCGAAGCCGGTGCGCTCGATACGCTTCAAAAACTGCTTCGGAATAATTTGATCGGTGTCGACGTTTACCCGATCCAGCGGCGCCACGAGCCCACGATGCAAAGTAAAAGGTTTCATTGAAACTTCCAATTCCGAATGTCGGTGAAATGTCCAGCAATGGCAGCCGCGGCGGCCATCATCGGACTTACCAGATGCGTCCGCCCACCGCGTCCCTGCCGTCCTTCAAAATTGCGATTGCTCGTGGACGCGCAACGCTCACCCGGTTGCAAAATATCGGGATTCATTCCCAGGCACATCGAGCATCCCGACTCACGCCACTCGAATCCCGCATTGAGGAAAATCTGATGCAAACCTTCCTGCTCCGCGGCCTTTTTTACGTTCTGCGACCCCGGCACGACCATCGCCCTCACCTTTGAATTCACGTGATGGCCGCGCGCCACGCGGGCCGCCGCACGCAGATCTTCGATGCGCGAGTTAGTACACGATCCGATGAACACACGGTCAATCCCAATATCTTCAATACGCTTTCCCGGCTCCAGTCCCATGTACTGCAAAGCCAGTTCAAACGCGCGCCGGTCCGACTCCTTCATTCCATTCGGTTCCGGCACGCGGCCCGTTACCGGAGCCACCATGCCAGGATTCGTTCCCCAAGTCACAAACGGAGAAAGCTGCGCTGCATCCATCTCAATAACTTTGTCGAATACCGCTCCAGCATCCGTTGGCAACTTGCTCCAGGATGCGACTGCGCTCTCCCATTCGTTGTCGCGCGGCGCAAAACGTCTCCGCTTCACATAAGCGAATGTGGTTTCGTCCGGCGCAACCATCCCAGCGCGCGCTCCCGCCTCAATGCTCATGTTGCACAGCGTCATGCGGCCTTCCATCGAAAGCGCACGCACCGCTTCTCCCGCGTACTCGATCACATGGCCGGTTGCGCCGTCGGTCCCGATCTGCCCGATAATTCCCAGCGCCAGATCTTTCGCCGTGACTCCTTCGGGCAATCGCCCGCGCACGTCGATTTGCATTGTCTTGGGTCTCTGCTGCGCCAAACATTGCGTCGCCAGGACATGCTCGACCTCTGACGTTCCGATGCCAAATGCGAGCGCGCCAAAGGCGCCGTGTGTGCTGGTATGGCTGTCGCCGCAGACAATGGTCATGCCAGGCTGGGTGAGCCCAAGCTCCGGCCCGATCACGTGCACAATGCCCTGATCGGGCGAATCCATATCGAACAGGCGAACGCCGAAGTCTTTGCAATTCGCCTGCAGCGCAGCAATTTGTTTCGCCGCGATCAGGTCGGTAATCGGAGTTCCACGCGGCTCAGTGGGAATGTTGTGATCAACGGTTGCAACTGTGCGCGACGGCTGCCGCAGTTTTCTTCCGGAAACCCGCAAGCCATCGAACGCCTGCGGCGAAGTCACTTCATGGACCAAGTGCAGATCGATGTACAAAATGGGCGACCGGCCGCTCGGCTGCGCGACCAGATGCGCATCCCAGATTTTCTCGAACAGAGTGCGTTTCGCGGACATAAACTTTAATTGAACTAAGAAAGCTGCGGCAATCTCGTGCGAATCTCTAGTTTTTCATACCTCTTACACAGGGAGCAAGCCATGGAGTGACGCTTGTTCCGGCCCTTGAGAAACGGAACCACCATACTTCCCGACTATCCGACGAGCTTCTCGTTTATCATAAAACCTCCAGCCCATGCTCAACGGCAAGCGCATCGCGGTCGTAATGCCCGCTTACAACGCGGAAAGAACGCTCGAGGCTACGGTCAACGAATTGCCAGATCTCGTCGATATCCGCATTCTTGTCGATGACAGCAGCTCCGACCATACTGTAGAACTCGCAGCTAAACTTGCGCGGCGACTGGACCTGCAGGTCTTCCAACATGATCGCAATTACGGCTATGGACGCAATCAGCAAACCTGCTACCGCGAAGCGCTATCGGCTGGCGCCGACGTCGTGATCATGGTCCATCCCGACTACCAATACACGCCCCAGCTCGTTACTGCCATGGCGAGCATGGTCGCATACGATGTGTACGATGTCGTGCTCGCCTCGCGCATCATTGGAGGCACGGCGCTGCTCGGCGGCATGCCGCTCTACAAATACATCGCAAACCGCCTGTTGACCGCCTTCGAAAATCTTTTCCTGCGGGTGAAACTTTCCGAGTATCACACCGGCTACCGCGCCTTCAGCCGCAAAGTTCTGTGCGAACTGCCGCTGCTCGAGAACTCCGATGATTTCGTCTTTGACAATCAAGTGCTGGCGCAGTGCGTGTATTTCGGTTTTCGTATCGGAGAAGTTTCCTGCCCCACGAAGTACTTCGCCGAAGCCTCTTCCATCAACTTCCGGCGCAGCGTGAAATATGGTTTCGGGGTGCTCGCTACCACGATGCAATTCGTGCTGCAACGGGCCGGCCTGCTTCACTTGCCGCGCTTCAGCGAGACCGGCCGGAAGCTCGAAGCCAATATCCCCGCGTATTATGCGAGCCGAACTGACAACGTGCAATCCGCCAGCCGTGGAGCTTTCTGAAGTTGCTCTTCCTTCGACCGCAAGCGGAAAATCTTGCAATAATATTGTCCTTTCGAAATCAAGGAATGCGGCACACGCGCACAACAGAATTCTGGTACTGACAATCAAGTCCGGCAACGCCAGGTTGTTGCAGCACAACCCAGCCCACGCCGTATTGGTGCTTCAGGCGTAACATATCCTGCAGCCCAAAATTCGTCCACGGAGTTTGCGCCTGCACCTGAGTCCACCATTCTCCCGCGAGAGTGGGAAACATGCTGACCACGCCATTGTCTTTTACCCAATCGGCCAAGCGGCTGCGTTCGGCCAGGCAACGGAATCCGATTTCATCTTGGCCCGCGACATGCATGTATTCCGGATCGAGCGCAAAGCGCGCGTCGGTTGGAGTATTCTCTCGAATCCAGACAAAGGCCTGCGCCCAGGGATTTCTGGGCTCGCTGCCAGGCCACTGAATATGCGCACTTGATGGGAAAAGCGAGCGCTGCGCCAAAAACATTCCCGCGCCTAGCGGCACGAGAAGCACCAGCCATCGCCAGATGCGGCCTCGCAAAATATATTCTCCGATAAAACCGCCGATCACAACGAACAGCACGATGTAAAGCAGATGCAGGCAGCGCAGCGGCTGCAAGCGCGCCAGAACTTCCAATCTCGCCGGTAAATCAACGATGATCGAGGCGATCAGAAAAATCAGACCGTAAATCACAAAGGCGCGGCTGACGCGCTCAAGAGCGAACCATCCCCGCCGCCGGGCCTTTCGGGCGAACCACCAGAATAATGCCAGCGGAGCAACCGCACCCAGCGATTCATACCAGGCCCAATGCTGGATATAGAAATAACCATGTACTTTCGCAACCGCCTGATAGGCATGAGAAGGCAGAGGCGCAAGCGGAATCCCAGGAAATATGAACAAAGCCGCAGTTGCCGCACTCGTATTCTTCCAGCGGCTTTCAATTTTCTCCATCACGAAAATCAGGACGCAAAAGGAAAATGGAAACACCCACATCAGCGGATGCACCAGTGCCGCAAACACCAGCCATAGCAACACACGCACGTATTTCTTTTCCAGCATGCGCACTACCGCAAACACAGTGGCGAAAGCCGCCAGGTTTCGCGGATTCAAATACTGATCCATGACGTAGAGCGCGGTCCCGGCCACGGGTATTGTCAACAAGCCAGCGACCAGGCAGACCCCGCCCCAGCGTGCCCGCGCAGTCGGAAAGAGCAGCCCTCCTAATTCCCAACAGGCAAGCAAGAGCAGAAAGATAGACGCCACCTGCCAGACGAATAGCGCGGTCGGCAGCGACAACTGGGTGAGGCGCACAGAAAAAGCAATCAAGTTTGGGAAAAAAGTCAGGTGCGCATGCGCTTGAAAGAACTCACTCCAAGCCGGGAATAATTGCGGATGCAGGATCTTCTCCACTCCAGGAATGTAAATTTCCGCGTCTTCAGCGCAGGGATGGTATCCCTGCACTAGGAACGCGGCAGCTGTAAACAGGAGCAAGGCGGCCACTATCTGATATTTGTTGGCGTGATTTTCTCTCACTGGGTCTGCGAACACCGGATTGGCGCACACTGTATCGGCGAACGCTGAGCTGCCGAATATTGATTAGTAAACATTCAATCGTCGATTAGTAAACATTCAATCTTCTTGAGACTACACCACCGGCTTGCGCGTTCTTTGAGCCATACGTAGCATCTAAGGAACATGGCTGCCGCTCTGGTTCCCGAACGTCTCCGGCCTAAAATGGCTTTGGGCGAAATCCTAAATTTTGCCTACGATACGTTCTGCAGCAACAAAATCCGCTTTATCCTGACTGCTCTGGGGATGGTGATTGGTACGGCGTCGCTCATCCTAGTCGTCACGATTGGCATGACCGGGCGGCAATACGTTCTCAATCAGATTCAAGCGATTGGCACCAACGAAATCTGGGCAGAGTACCTTGGCGGCGCGCCCCACATCAGCAATTCCAACCCCGACCCGCTCACCATTGAAGACCTGCAAGCTGTCCAGCAAGACGTTCCCGGCATCATCGCCTCTTCTCCCGTAACTCAATTCTCCGATCGGGTGCCTATCGGCAACGGTCGCGAGAAAGATATCAGCATTCTGGGCGTGACCCCGGAATACGCTCGCGTGCGCAATCTGGTGGTTCCTGCCGGAAGGTTCTTCGACCAGGAAGACTCCCAGGCCCACAACAAAGTGGGCTTAATCACCACGAAACTAGCAGAAGAGATCTACGGTTCTTCGCAAAATGCCGTGGGCAAGGTCATTAAACTCACCGACCTACCCTTCACCATCATCGGAACTTTCAAAGAGCGCGTCGAAACCTTCGGCCAGTCGGAGATCGTGGATAATACGATGCTCATCCCTTTCTCCGTCAGCCGCTATTTCAGCGAGGTCCCTAACATCAAAATGTTGTACTTCTCCATGGAGGATCCCTCCATGGTGATTCCGGCGACAGCGCAAATCAAGCGCGTTTTGTACTCGCGGCATCGCGCTGAATCGGTCTACGACGTCTCCAATCTCACCGCTCTGCTTTCCATGGCTGACCGCATCGCCACAGGACTCACCTGGGTCCTGCTACTGATCTCGATGGTCACTCTCATCGTTAGCGGCATCGGCATCATGAACATCATGCTTGCGACCGTAACCTCGCGTATTCGGGAAATCGGCATTCGCAAAGCGGTGGGCGCCACGAATCGCGAAATCCGCTTTCAATTCCTCTCCGAAGCGATTCTTATTTCTCTTGTCGGAGGCTTCGTCGGCATCGTTATCGGCCTTGCTATTCCGTATTCAGTTCGCTTTCTCACCGAATATCGCATCCCGATTTCCGGCCTGTCTGCCATTATTGCCATCGTGGTTTCGTCGATCGTAGGAGTAGTTTTCGGTACGGTTCCGGCCGCGCGTGCCTCCCAACTCGATCCGGTGGAAAGCTTGCGGTACGAATAAAGAATGCATACACTTCGCCCATGCGGCGCGATCCCATCGAAATAGAAATCTTCAAAAATCTTTTTCATTCGATTGCCGAGGAGATGGGTGCAGGGCTGCGCCGCACCGCATTCTCGCCGAATATCAAAGAGCGCCGCGATTATTCCTGCGCTGTCTTCGACTCGAGCGGCGAGGTCATCGCCATGGGCGACCACATGCCGGTGCATCTTGGATCGATGCCCCGGTCCGTGCAGGCGGGAATTGCCGCTTGCGAAATGGCTGCCGGCGATGTCGTCATGTTGAACGATCCATTCTGCGGCGGAACTCATCTGCCCGATATCACGCTGATTTCGCCAGTCTATGTACCGCAGAAGCCGATTAGAGCAAATCGAGCAGGCAGCCGCTCGCGCGAGCCGAACACTGGTGCTGACTTTTACGTTGCCTCGCGAGCTCACCATGCGGATGTCGGCGGCGCTTATGCCGGATCGATGGGACTATGTCGTGAAATTTATCAGGAAGGATTTCGCATCCCTCCGGTTCGGCTGCAGCGCGCGGGCGTTATGGATCGCGACATATTGCAGCTCCTCCTGAGCAACGTACGCACACCGGAAGAACGGGAAGGCGACCTACATGCCCAACTGGCCGCTTGCCACACCGGAGCCGAACGGCTTTCGGAAATTTGCGCTCGCTATGGCATCGGTCGAACCAAGCGGGCCGCGCAAGAGCTTCTGGAGTATTCGGAGGAACTGATGCGCGCATTCTTACGGCAGGTTCCCGCAGGGACATATTCTGCCGAGGATTTTCTGGATGATGACGGCATCAGCGATCGGCCGGTGAAGATCGCAGTTGCCGTAACTATTGATTCGACGAGCCGCCCAAGCAGAAAAAAAACTGTACCTCGTAACTCTCCCCTACTGACGGTTGATTTCACTGGCAGCGATCCCCAAGTCGAGGGAAGCGTGAATGCAGTCGAAGCAATCACCTACTCCGCCTGCTTCTACGTATTCCGTTGCCTTCTCGCAGAAGATATTCCCGCCACCGCTGGATTAATGCGGCCGATTCGCCTTATCGCGCCGGAGGGAACGGTTGTGAATGCCCGGGCGCCGGCGGCCGTTGCCGGCGGCAACGTTGAAACCTCGCAGCGTATCGTCGACGTGTTGCTGCGCGCGCTGGCCCAGGCTCTGCCCGAGCGAATTCCCGCAGCGGCTTCCGGCACAATGAACAACCTTACGATCGGCGGAATCGATCCTCGCACCAGCCTGCCGTTTGCCTATTATGAAACGATAGCCGGCGGAATGGGAGCGCGGCCGGGAAAGCCGGGCGTCTCCGGCGTGCACACGCACATGACCAATTCGCTGGATACACCAGCCGAGGCGTTGGAGTACGCTTACCCGTTGCGGGTTCGCCGCTACTCGATACGCCAAGACAGCGGGGGAGGGGGCTTGCATCGCGGCGGCGACGGAATTGTGCGTGAACTCGAGTTGCTCACCGGCTGCAAAGTCACCTTGCTCTCGGAACGGCGAAAATACGCTCCATGGGGACTTGCAGGTGGTGATCCGGCCATGCTGGGCAAAGCGCGGGTAATCCGACGTGGAGGAGCCGTCGAAGAAATGGCGGGTAAATTCAGCACACGGCTTGAAGCTGGCGACCGGATTCGGATTGAATCGCCAGGCGGCGGAGGCTGGGGACGAGCTGACAAGACGCGCATCCCGCAATAAGACAGGGAAACATAGATTAGCCAGATTGGATCAGGCAGGTTGCGTTTTATTCAGTGGGCAAATTCGAGTTTTCAAACTGAGGTTGCTTCATGCAGATCGTCAAGTCGGTGGGCGTAATGTCGGTGGCCAAGATCATGGGATTGGTTTACGGCTGCCTGGGCCTGGTCTTCGCTCCATTCTTTCTGCTGATCGGATTGCTTGGAACTCTGGCTGGGCAGCATAAAACTCCGTTCACGGGAGCGTTTGGGATATTCGTTGCTTTGCTCATGCCGATTCTCTACGGACTCATGGGATTTCTGATGGGAGCGATCGGAGGAGGCTTGTACAATCTTTTTGCGAAACTGGTCGGAGGATTTGAAGTGGAACTGGAAGTGAAACCAAACACCCTCTCGGCGCCTTATCCGATCGTACCTCCGGCGAATCCAACTTATACTTCGGTAAGGCAGAGCTCATGACCGATATTGCAGCCAATTATCTCGAGGAAGCCCGCAAGCAGATGCGGGGCCACAAGCGCATGGCGGAAGCGGCCATGGCACAGCTTGCCGACCAGGATTTCTTCGTTGCAATCGATCCCGAGTCCAACTCAGTCGCCGTTCTCGTAAAGCACCTGGCCGGAAATATGCGCTCGCGGTTCACCGGCTTCCTTACCAGCGACGGCGAAAAGTCCGACCGTTTTCGCGACCGCGAATTTGAAATCAATGCCGGGACCAAGCGCGCCGACGTTATGCAATGGTGGGAAGATGGCTGGAGTTGCGTGATGCGCGCGATCGACGCCCTCAAACCGGAGGATGTGATGCTTACGGTCACGATCCGGGGCGAGCCCCATACCGTGCTGCAAGCGATCAATCGGCAAATCGCGCACTACGCGCAACACACCGGCCAAATTGTTTTCCTGGCCAAACATTTGAAGTCAGGCGAGTGGAAGACGCTGAGCATTCCCCGCGGCAAATCGGAAGACTATAAGACAGCGCCCCCAAAATCCCTTCGAGGATCGCCAAAGTAGATTGCGAAAATTAGTTTGCGAATCTAAAGAATGACGCTGATGCACGCCAAAATTCCTGCAGTGCTAGAATCATACGTTTGCTCATAGGCCGAATCGTACAGGTATCTCATGCCATCCTCCATGCTCGCCGTAGTCAAGCCCGAAGCCGCGCCGGGCGCGGAGATCCGCGAAGTCAAAGTTCCTGGCTTCGGCCGGCGTGATGTCCTCGTCAAAGTGAAAGTCGCATCCATCTGCGGCACCGACCTGCATATCTACAACTGGGACCGCTGGGCTCAAAATCGCATTCATCCACCGCTAATCCCCGGCCATGAATTCTGCGGCGAGGTCGCCGCCTTCGGCGACGAAGTCACCAGCGTGAAGGAAGGCGATTTCGTCTCCGCCGAAATGCACGTGGCCTGCGGCAAATGCCTGCAATGCCGCACCGGCGAAGCCCATATTTGCCAGAACGTAAAAATCATCGGAGTGGATGCCGACGGTGCTTTCGCCGAGTACGTCGTGATCCCCGAATCGAATATCTGGAAGCTCGATCCCGCCATCCCGCAGGAGTACGCGTCGATTCTCGATCCCTTAGGCAATGCGGTTCATACTGTGCTCGCTGGCGAGATCGCGGCGAAAAGCGTGGCGATAACCGGATGCGGTCCCATTGGGCTGTTTGCCATTGCAGTGGCAAGAGCGGTCGGCGCCACCAGCATTTTTGCCATCGAGGTGAACCAGCATCGCCGCAAACTCGCCCGCGAGATGAAGGCGGACTATGTAGTCGACCCCTCCACAGAAAATGCGACCGCGGTTGTGATGGAAAAAACCGGCGGCTTGGGCGTTGATGTGGTTTTGGAAATGGCCGGCCATCCCGACGCGATTCGAACCGCCTTCGATATCGTGCGCCGCGGGGGGAGAATTTCGCTTCTCGGCCTCACCTCCAAGCCCATCTCGCTGAACTTTTCCGAAGACATTATTTTTAAAGGCATCACCGTCCAGGGCATCAATGGACGCCGCATGTACCAGACCTGGTACCAAATGACCGCGCTGCTCAGAGCCGGCAAGCTCGACCTGCATCCGGTAATCACCGACCGGGTTCCAATGAAAGATTTTTCAAAAGCTATGGAGCGGCTGAAGACCGGCGAGGCGAGTAAAATATTGGTGTACCCGAACGGCATGCGCTGACCGGGATCATATGGCGCGGGCACCCTCGCCCGCGTCTGGTCGCGGCGGGGCGTGGAGGTGGAAGGCGAATGGCTCTAGATGGATTTGTTCGCTGCTCCTGCATTCGCGAGGGCAGAGCCAAGCCGCATCCTTTTCCTGACCGGCTGGCTTTCGACGAATCCGGCGAGCCGATTCTGACCGGCGAGCCGTCCGAAGAAGAGT
Source organism: uncultured Acidobacteriaceae bacterium (assembly GCA_963784095.1). Lineage (GTDB taxonomy): Bacteria > Acidobacteriota > Terriglobia > Terriglobales > Acidobacteriaceae > Sulfotelmatobacter. The sequence goes on along the minus strand of CAWAQC010000005.1, from coordinate 409,258 downwards.
GGGAAGCTCATGATCGCTGGGTGAGCAAGTCGTGCGAACACGAAGGCTATCTGCTTGCCCTTTTTTTAGGCAACATCAATCGAGTAAGAAACCTGCGCGGCTTTTTGAAAGGGCTGCAAGGAAAACCCGGGCCACGCTTTCCCGTTCTGCTCGAAAAAGTTCTTTACGATGGCACCCACACCGGCGATTGGATTCCCGTGAAGAAAACTCCCGCGCTGCTGAAAGAAGTCGAGACCGTGCTGCACTCGAGAGACATCCTTGCCGACTCGGAAAAAGAATTCTTCGAGAATATGAAGCAGCTGTGCGAAGCCAGCATTAAGACGGGAAATCCGATCATGTTTTGAGACCCTGGTGATGCGGTTCCCTTTGCGCACTTCGCGGCTGTTCTTCGCGCGCTTCGCGGTTTAAGCTTTTGTTTCCCATCTCTGTAAAGAGGCTTCGAATGACTACGGCAACCCGCACTGATCCTCTCTCGTACCTCTCAGGCGAGCTTAATGAACTCAAAGCGAAGGGCACACACTTTAAGCTGCGCGTGCTCGAAGACGAGCAGTTGCCGGTCTGCACGTTCGACGGCAAGAAGGTAATCAATCTGGCCTCGAACAATTACCTGGGACTAACCACGCATCCCAAGCTGCGCGAAGCCGCGCTCGAAGCCACGCGCAAATACGGCGTGGGTTCGGGCGCTGTGCGCACGATCGCGGGCACCATGAAGATCCACATGGAGCTGGAAGAAAAAATTGCGCGCTTCAAGAACGTAGAAGCGTGCGTGGTTTTTCAATCCGGTTTCGCGGCCAATGCAGGCACGGTATCGGCGATTCTCGGCAAAGACGACTTCATCATCTCCGACGCGCTCAACCACGCTTCCATCATCGATGGAGCACGCTTGTCGAAGGCAAAAATCTTAGTATTCGAGCACAAGAACATGGCGCAGGCCGAAGAAAAATTGGCCAGCGTCAAAAATGAGCCCGGCAAGAAGCTGCTGATCACCGACGGCGTCTTCTCGATGGATGGAGACATTGGCCCGTTGCCCGCGCTTTGCGATCTCGCGGAGAAATACGGCGCCATCATGATGGTTGACGATGCGCATGCCTCCGGTGTTCTCGGCCGCAACGGGCGCGGCACCGTCGATCATTTCAAAATGCACGGCCGGGTCGATATCCAGGTGGGAACTTTATCGAAAGCCATCGGTGCGCTCGGCGGATACGTCTGCGGCACGCGCGATCTCATCGATTTCCTTTATCACCGCGCGCGGCCTTTTTTGTTTTCGACCTCGCATCCGCCCTCTGTAGCAGCAACTTGTATTGCCGCTTTCGATGTTCTAGAGAACGAACCCGAGCGCATGGACAAGCTCTGGGAGAACACGCGCTTCTGGAAAAAAGAACTCGGACTGCTGGGGTTCGACATCGGCGGACGCACCACGCCTGCCAGCGAAACTCCCATCACGCCGATTATCATCGGCGACGGCAAACTCACCATGGACTTCTCGCGCGAGCTGTTCAAAGAAGGCGTCCTCGGCACCGGCATCGCATTTCCGACCGTGCCGGAAGGCAAAGCCCGCATCCGCACGATCATGACTGCGACGCATACGAAAGAGCAATTGGTGCAGGCACTGGAAGTCTTGGGACGAGTAGGGAAGAGAATGGGGATTGTGGGGAACTGAAAGAGCTGACGAGCTGCGCTCGGCTGGACAGCCGGTGGCGGCTGTCCCCACGTGAGTTCAGTCCGCCCGATACATCATCTTCCCGCCCACAATCGTCGCCACAACCGTTCCCGTGAACTGCCATCCATCAAACGGAGTATTGCGCGAGAGCGAGCGCGACTTTGCGGCATCAAATGTCCACTTCCTTTTAGGATCGAAAATTGTCACATCGGCGAAACTGCCCTTCGTCAATGATCCGCGCCCTTTCAAATCGAAGACTCGCGCGGGCCCCGAAGTAAGCAACTCCACGATGCGGGTGAGAGGAATTTTCTGCTCGCGATGCAATTTCGTGATCGCCAAAGCCAGCGCAGTTTCCAATCCCGTAATTCCGAATGCTGCCCGCTCGAACTCAACCTGCTTTTCGTGCGCAGCGTGAGGGGCATGATCGGTTGCAATCGCGTCGACTGTACCATCGGCCAGAGCAACCAGAATCGCTTCGCAATCGCTCACCGAGCGCAGCGGGGGATTCATCTTGCAGTGCGTGTCGTATTCACCGACATTTTCGTCAAGCAAAGTGAAATGATGCGGCGTGACTTCGCAGGTCACGCGGGCTTTCGCACGCTTGCCTCGGCGGACAGCCTTTAGCGCATCGGCCGTAGATAGATGCGCCACATGCAGGCGCGAGTCGCGAATCTGCTGCGCCAAAGTTACATCGCGATCGACAATATTCGCTTCGGCCGCAGCCGACATGCCGCGCAGGCCAAGCCGAAAACTGGTCCGGCCCTCGTGCATCGAGCAGTTTTCAGTAAGCCGCGTGTCTTCGGCATGTTGCACTACCGGCAGGTTCAACTCCGCACCTAAACGCAGCGCGGCCGCCATCGTTTCATCATCCAGGATCGGTTTTCCGTCGTCAGTTACCGCGACGGCTCCTGCTCGCTGCAGGGCTGCAAAATCGGTCAGCGAGGTTCCGCGCGAGCCGCGCGTGGCCGCCGCGATGGGAAACACATTGACCACGGCTCCGCGCTCAGGATTTCGCAACCATGCAACCCACTCGTCAGTATCGACGACCGGTGCGGTGTTCGGCATGGTGCAGACTGAGGTGAACCCTCCGGCAGCGGCTGCCGCGGTTCCGCTGGCGATTGTCTCTTTGTAGTTCTGTCCCGGCTCGCGCAAGTGAACGTGGAGATCGATGAATCCCGGCGCAACGATCAGCCCGCGGGCATCGAACTTCTCGTCGGCGCTGCCGCGAATCTTATTCGGCGGCGCGATTTCGGCAACGCGCCCATCGCGCAGCAAAATATCCATCGGCGCATTGGTCTTCGCCGCAGGATCGATCACGTGCCCGCCCTTGAGCAGCAGGCTTCTGGCGTCTCGCGTTTTGTTTTGAGCACTTGGCATTTAGCAGTTAGCACTTAACGGACGGTGTCTCATCTTGCCTTCCCTAACGCCCGCGCCAGGATCGCCATCCGCGTTGGCACGCCGTTGTGGACCTCGTCAACGATCACCGACTGCGGACCGTCCGCAACTTCTGCCGTCAGTTCCAATCCGCGAATAATGGGACCGGGATGCATCACGATGGCATCGCGTTTCGCCAACTTCAAGCGCGCTGCCGTCATTTGATAACGCTCGATGTAATCCTGCAAACGAATTTTCTGCCCGGCCAATCGTTCTTTCTGCAGGCGCAGCAGCATAATCACATCCGCCCCGCGCAATGCTTCTTCGACGTAGCGGGTGATGCGCAGGCCGGCCACCAGCGTCGCCGAGACCTCGGGAACGAACTCGGGCGGCCCGCAGAGCGTGATCTTTGCTCCGAACCGGCTCAACAAATGGCAGTTCGAGCGCGTCACGCGGCTGTGATAGATGTCGCCGATAATTGCTATCTGCAAGCCCTTAAACGACCGTTTGTGCTTGAGGATGGTGAAAGCATCGAGCAAGGCCTGCGAAGGATGCTCGTGCATGCCGTCGCCGGCGTTGATCACAGGAATATCGAGATGCTTCGCCATCAGAAGCGGCGCGCCGGCGGCAGGATGCCGAATCACGATCGCGTCCGCTCCGACAGCGCGCAGAGTGTAGCCCGTGTCCAGCAAAGATTCGCCCTTCTCGATGCTCGACCCTGAAGACTGCACCAGAGTGGTGATGGCGCCCAGCGATTTCGCCGCAATCTCAAATGAAGAGCGGGTGCGCGTGGAAGCTTCGTAAAACAACAGTACGATCCGCTTGTTTCGCAACAGCGGCCGGGCTTTGAGCGGGTTCATTCGGCGCGCGAGTTTCAGCAAATCCGAGATTTCCTCGGACCGCATGTGCTCGATGCCGAGCAGTGAACCGCGTGCCGGATTGTTCGATGTGGAAGAAGGCAAACGCTGCATCATACGCGGCCAAGCCCGCGTACCGCAAGATGCTCGCATCGAAGGCCGCCAGGAAGTGAATCTGGAGCTTAAGGTTTCTGATTGCGCCCCAGGAACCACGCTCCCATGGCTCCTCCCGCAGCGCCGAGAGCAATGAAAGCCACCAGACCGAAAATCACTGAGCCCACCATCATGAACGCAAAACCCTCAGGGGTTTTGACGAAGTCGACAAAAGGTTGCACTTCAGGGCCGGGATAGCGTTGTGCGACCTGCTGGACCTTGTCGAGCATTTCAGACCGCAGTTCTGCGCCTTTGTGAAGCAGCACGACGGCCAGCGTTTCGAAGATCGTCGACAGTCCAAAGATTAGCAGGCCAGTCACCGCGCCAAGCCGGGCCCCGGTTCCGGGTCGTAATGTGGCTCCAAGCGTTTGCCGGCGTGAAAAGGTCACCGCCAGCCATCCGGCGGCCAGCGCCGCCACAAACGGATTCAGGCCCACCAACGAGAGCACAATCGCGAGCGCGGCGGCGAGAGCGCACGGCTTCAGATCGTGGGACCAGCCGGCAGGCAAAGAGTTCGCAGAATCGATGGGAAGAACGTGCACCGTTTCAGCATGTCCCTCCAGAACCGCGCCCTCGCCAGCGAGGGCCGGCTGCGGAACAGCTTCGGGAAGGATCACTCGAATCTGGGGCGCGCCGCAGTCTGGGCAGAAAGGTCTGCCCTCTTCAAGAGTGCGGCCGCACTTGTGGCAAGCGTGATTCATTACAAGAAAGGAGAGCTAGCTTGAAAGTATCGCACCCTGCGCGGCCCGCGCAAGGAACCTGAGCGGTCGGTAGTCGGTTTGTGCCTAGCGTGAGCGGCAAGCCGCAGTATTAAATATCAGCGTCTTTGCCGTGGGTGCGCACATAAACCAGCGAAAAGGTCGACCCTTTACCTTCCGGTTCTACCGCCACAATATGCTGGTCGTCTTTTCTGCCCACCTTGAGTTCCACGTTGCTGCCGTGGTCACCTTCGCAAGTCAATTCGTTTGAATCGTTCTTGGAACCTTTCGATTCCATGTTCATGTCCAAGTCCAAACTAGTAGTGTGGCATTCAAGCACGTTGCCGTACTTTTTCAACTGATCTTTGTAGAACGATAAAATCTTCGCCGGAGCGTCGCTGGATTCGTATTTCAGGGCCACCACCTTCAGCCCGTATCCGAAGCCAGAAAAATTTACGTTGGCGCTAGCGTTGTCACCGTTGGAATCCTTGGGCTTCAGATGAGCGCCAGGGTAGATCGCCAGGCCAACATCCGCGGCATCGGCGTCGTTGGAAACGTGCATGCCGCCAAGCGGCGTCCTAATATCCACCTGTTTATCTTGCCCGTCGCTTTCTTTCCTCACATTCATGCTGCACGCAGATATCAGTGATATGGCAGAAAGGACCACGACTGCCGTTGCGAGCAAACTCATGCGTCTAATTGCGTCCATAGCTTGAACCTCCACTGGCAGATTGAACTGGCCGCTCTATCCCCGCGCCGCGTTCGGCGATGTTGGGGATACTAACCGGCAAACGCCCGCGAATTGGAATTTCTCCAAACAAAGCTTTCACTGCACTGATCTCCGAAACTGAGGCGTTCGAAAATGTGCATAAGTAATTTTCGGTTTTCGGGAACGCCGCAGCCAGATAAGGATTTCCCATGGCGATGACCACAGTTCTTTTCGCCGCGCGATCGAGAATTTGTTGCAGCAGAGTGCCGGTTGCATCGCCCATCGCAACCGTATTTCCGATCTTTCCCGCCGACGGTACCACGTACACGGCTGCAATAACCGTCTTAGCCTGATCCACCGTTCTGAGCACCTCATTGCTCATAGCCCCTGCAATTCGCGGATCCACGTACATCACATGCGCGTCCGGACCCCGCGACAGAAGCTCGCGAGTAAAGGCGCGGCCCGACTCCGCGCGCACATCATCCGAAAAAACAACCGCAACAACCTGGTTGTGCGTCACCTCTTGTGTTGTATACGGCAAGGCGGCCTTCGCGGTTCCCACCGACTTGGCCGAAGATTTGAGCGGCAGGATCCGTCCATTGTCGCGGACCAGCGTGATTGCGGAATCGGCGACATGCTGGCCGAAGGCGATATTCTCCGGCTTGCCAACCACGTTCGCCAACGCACTAACATCGACCAAGCGCGCCTTTTGCAGACCCAGCGCCGCTTTGGCTTTCAGAATCTTAAGCACCGAGCGATCCAGCCGCTCCTGCGAAATTTCACCCGACTGCACTGCTTGAAGCATGGCGTTGTACGAAGCAGGGAAGTCTGCGGGGATCAGCAAAAGGTCGTTGCCCGCCTTGAAAGCTTCCACTGCGGCGCGGCCAATATTGTTGGCGAAAAGGTGCGTGAGTCCGGCCATATCGAGGGCATCGGTTACCACAATCCCGTTAAAACCGAGTTGGGTCTGCAACAGGTCCGTGACGATCACCGGCGATATCGTGGCCACATGGTTGGGATCAGGATCAAGCGCCGGCACGGTCACATGTGCCACCATCACAGCATCAACTCCCGCCGCGATCGCCTCGCGAAACGGCGGCAATTCTACTGAATCGAGATGCGCTCGGTCGACCGTGACTTTAGCGACGCCGAGATGCGAATCTGTCGCCGTGTCGCCGTGGCCTGGAAAATGTTTGACGGTCGTCATCATGCCGGCTTCATGCGCGCCCTTGATGTAAGCCGCCACGAGGTCCCCAACCTGCTTGGGATCTTCTCCAAATGACCGCGTATTGATGATGGGATTGGCGGGATTCGAATTGACGTCGGCATCAGGAAAAAAATTCCACTGAATGCCGATAGCCCGTGCTTCTTCGCCGGTAATGCGTCCGAAAGCTTCCGCGTCTTCCCGATTGCCATCCCCTCCGAATGCCATGGCGTGCGGGAAAACCGTTGTGCCCATCAGGCGCATGGAGACGCCGCGCTCAAAATCTGCTGCGAAAAGCAGTGGCAGCTTCGAATCGCGCTGCAGGCCATTTAGCAACTCCGCCGCTTCGTAAGGTTCGCTGCGCAGAAGGAAAGGGCCATCCACATGCACCGTCATGGCGAACGAGCCCACGTGATACTTGTTGATGTTCTCGCGCAATTGCAGGTATTCGGGACTATCGACGTTCAGAAAACTCGCCCGGCACCAGATCATGAAAACCTGGCCGATTTTTTCTTCAAGCGTGAGTTTACGTAGCGTCTTCTCAGCCCATTTTTCGCCGTCGTTCGTGAGATGGATCGGGCCGGGATGTTGATATTTCTCTCTGGCAGAAGCTGCTGGGACAAGGACGCTAGCGACCACGAGTAACGTAAAGACGCGATGCATGCAGAAAACCATAGCAGAAAAACGCGGCATAAGCCGGTTGCTCAACCGGCAAATTTGCTTGCAAGTTCAGCAGCGCAAATCACAAACGCTTCATCCTGAATCTTAGGATCATCGCCAAATCCATGCAGCCAGCGAACGTCAGGTTCGCGCCGAAACCAGGTCATCTGGCGCTTGGCATAATTCCGATGAGCCTGTTGCGCAGCTTGCACCGCCTGCTCACGAGTCAGCTCCCCGCGAATGCATCGCACGGCTTGCTTATACCCGAGCGAAGAAAGGGGCGTGGCGTCGTCGTCATATTTGTTCATGAGCCACTCGGTTTCTTCGAGCAACCCGCGATTAAACATCTTTTGCGCGCGGTTATTGATGCTCTCGTACAGGGCTTGCCTATCCGGATCAAGACCGAGGCGCAGAACACGAAAACCGCGCAATCGATCACGTCCGTGGCGCTGCCAAAGTTCGGTCATCTTCTGCCGTGATGCTAAACAAACTTCGATTGCCCTCACGATTTTGGGCAGATCGTTGGCATGAGTTTTATCGGCGGCGGCGGGATCCAGCCGCCGAAGAACGCGATGAAGATAATCGGAACCGCGGGCCTTCGCACGTTCACGAAGCCGTTCCCGCAGTTCTTCCGATCGCTGCGGGCCGGGGAAAAGTCCTTCGAGCAGCGCCCGCAGGTAAAGTCCTGTTCCGCCCGCAATGATAGGCAAGCGGCCGCGCAATTTTATATCGTCCAAAACCTGTCGCGCCTGGCGCGCGTATTCTCCGGCGGTGATAAGCCCATTGGGCTCGATGCAATCGAAAAGATGATGCGGCACGCGTGCTCGCTCCGACTGCGTTGGCTTGGCGGTGCCAATATCAAACTCGCGGTACATGGCCACGGAATCGCAGTTGACGATCTCCCCCGCAAAACGCTCGGCGAGTGCCAATGAGAGAGCAGTCTTCCCGCTGCCGGTCGGACCGAGCAGCGCTATCAGCAGCGGCTCAGAATTCGCCGAATCCACCGTCAGCGCAGGCTCCAATGAATAGCGTGCCAGTAGCGGATGATTAGGACGACGAGAAGCACGAGAGCGATAAACAGTAATCCTCGCGCCTCGGTTGCGTGGACCGCATGGCGTTGGCTTTTTTGGGGCGAAGCCTTCGGCTGTTTAGCGGTAGCCACGAAAAATATTGTACGCCGGGCAGGAAACAGTGGCTCTCTGGTCGAGCTTACTCCAGGTCTCTCCAGTTCGGCCCTACGCCCATTTCAACCAGCAAAGGCACCACAAGTTCATGCGCCTTTTCCATGTGTTCGCGAACCAGCGGCCGCATAATTTCAATCTCGTTCTCTGGCACTTCAAACACCAGCTCGTCATGGACCTGCAGTGTCATCCGCGATTTCAATCCGCGTTCGCGCAAGGCTGCATCAATTCGGATCATCGCGACCTTGATCAAGTCTGCAGCCGTGCCCTGCAGCGGAGTGTTTACGGCCGTGCGTTCCGCAAATCCTCGTTGGTTAGCGTTTTTACTGTTGATGTCTGGAATCGGACGCACCCTTCCAAACAGCGTCTTCACCTTCAGTTCGCGGCGTGCTTCTTCCAGCGTCTTATCGATGAACGTGCGAACGCCCGCATACCTCTCGAAATAATTCGTAATGAATTGCTTCGCTTCGGCAGGTTCGATTCCCAGATTCTGCGACAACCCAAATGGCGAAAGGCCATAAACAATCCCGAAGTTGACGACCTTCGCCTGGCGGCGATGGTCCGCAGTTACCATCAGCGGCGGAACTCCGAAAACCTGCGAAGCAGTCAGCGTATGAATGTCGTCGCCACGGCGATAGGCCTCAACCAGAAGTGGATCGCGTGAGAAGTGCGCCAGCAGGCGTAACTCGATCTGCGAATAATCGGCCGTCAATAGTAAGTGCCCAGGTTCGGCGATAAACGCGGCTCGAATGCCGCGCCCAAGTTCGGTGCGAATGGGAATGTTTTGCAGATTGGGATTCGCCGAAGAGAGCCGCCCCGTCGCAGTCCCCGTTTGCGTAAACGTCGTGTGCAACCGGCCCGTCGATCGGTCAATGAGTGCAGGAAGAGTATCGACATAGGTCGATTTCAATTTGGTGAGCTGGCGGTAGTCGAGCACCATGCGCGCAATCGGATGCTCTTCGGCGAGATCTTCCAGCACGTCGACCGCCGTCGAGATGGTTCGCCCTTTGCCGTATTTCACCGGCTTGGGCAGATTCAGCTTGTTGAAAAGAACGTCGCCCAATTGGCGCGGCGAGCCAATATTAAACTCACTTCCCGCGAGCTCGTGAATCTCTTTGGCCTTCACGCCGATTTCACGTTCGAGCTCGATCGACATTTTGGCGAGCGCAGCAGTGTCGATCTTTACTCCTGCCCGTTCCATACGCGACAGCACAGGAACCAGCGGCAAGTCGATCTCTTTATAGAGCGCTGTAAGCCCGGCCTGCTGCACTTCGTCGCGCAATGCCGCGGTCAGTCGTCCCGTGACGTCTGCCGCCTCGGCGAGATCGCCGCTCAGCTTGAGATTAAAACGGCGTAGCGCTACCTCTGGCAGACGATGAGACGAATACGTCGGATCAAGCAGGTAGGAGTAAAGCATGGAATCGTGCTGAACTTTGTGCAGATCGATGCCCTGGACTGCAAGCGCCTGCATCGCCGACTTGTAATCGTGCACAGACTTCGTCGTGTGCTCAGAGGCAAGAATCGAACTAAGTTTTGCCGCCGGACTTTTTCCCGCCGCGCTGTTCGCCGCAAGGTTGACGAGCAGCGCCTCTCCGGCAGTCGCTGAAATCGCAACGCAGCACGAGGGGGAAGGCGCTGGTGCAGATGAGCCACCCGTCAGCGGCAACAGCGCCTCTGTGTCTTCTTCGACCGCTTCATCCTCGGCCGGATCGAGCGAATCCTCGGACCGCGATTCCACCGCCACTGCCAACGCCGCTCCCGGTGCGAGCGATTTCATAACCCGCTCCACGTCCTCCGCAGAACGGGCTTCTTCGTAATGACCTTCGCCGACCTCAACAACCGGCAAAAGTTCTTTCAGCAGCGAGGTGAATTCCAGCTCGGTAAAAAGTTGCCGCAACAATTCGAGATCGGGTTCGCCAGCGCGCATGGCTTCAACATCGAACTCGACCGGAACATTGATATCAATTGTCGCCATACTTTTGCTGAACAAGATAATGTCGCGGTTGTTCAGCAGCGATTCGCGGTAGGTTTTCTTTTCCACTTCGGCCGCACGATCGAGCGCCTGCTCGACACTGCCAAACCGCCGGATGATTTCGACCGAGCCCTTATCGCCGATGCCAGGCGCGCCGGGAATATTGTCGATGCTGTCGCCGCGCAGGGCCATCACGTCGACCACGCGTTCCGGAGGCACGCCAAGAATCTCCTCCACTTTTGCCGCATCGCAGATCAGATTATCTTTCGGTGGATTCAGGATGTGAACGTTATCGTTCACAAGTTGCATCATGTCTTTGTCGCTTGAAACCACGTAGACGGAGTATTTTGCCGACTCAGCTTTGCGGGCGAGAGTGCCGATCACGTCATCGGCTTCAAAGCCCGCCAGCTCGAGAATCGGAATGCGATAAGCCTCGAGTGCGCGCCTTATGTAGGGAATCTGTTGCGCCAGGTCCTCAGACATCGCAGCGCGGTTCGCCTTGTAACCTTTGTACTCGATCTCGGTAAAAGTTTGTGTCTTGATATCGAACTTGCGGACCTTGGTAATCGCCTCTGCCTGCGTGTCACGAAAGGTCGGTGCTGCTACATCGAACACCGCGGCAAGATAGGAGGGAGAAAAATCGTCACGCAATTTGCGCAGCATGTTTACGAAGACATAGACGGCGGCCGTAGGCAATCCAGCTTTGGTGGACATCGAGCGCTGTCGCGCCATCGCGTGGTAAGCGCGGAATATGAATGACATCGTATCGATCAGAAAGATGCGTTCCTTGCCGGCGCTGGCGGATTTGCGGATCGGCGCTGGTGGCTTAATTTCGGCGAGAACGTCCGTACTGGCAAGCTGCGACGATTTGCTGTGCGGGGACAAGCATCAAGTTTAGCAGCGGAAAGGCTCTACGGTTCCATTGCTCATAGAAGTCCGCCGCAGGGGGTTCACGGTTAGAAGTCCACAGTAAGATCGGCTTGCACCGTCTTCTTCGCGTCGCCGCCGGGAGTATTCCGGAAAACCAGGTAATACTTTTTTGACTCGTTCAGAGACGGAGGAAGGCTCAGGTCGACGGCCTGGTCGTGCGATGGATCCGAAGCGAACACGGAATTGCCAGCCGTACCGGCCGCAAAATCCGCATATTGCTGCTCATTGAAGACGAAGAAGTCGACATCCGCGCTGTGCTCGTTCGATTCGATGCCTACCTTCGTGACAAACGATTTGTAGTTGCCATGCAGGTGTGGGACGGCCACGTGGGCGGGAACTTCGAATGGAAAAGCTTCCGAGGTGCGAACTGTAAATGTCTTATGCACAATGTTCTCGCTGGTTTCGGCCTGCCGATTGCCCACACGGTCAATATCGGCCACCTGCTCGGGTGGTTTTTTTTTCTCGCAACCGGCAAAGCTCAACGCCAAGACAAAAATCAAAACGCTTAGGCAGAAACGCTTACCCATCTCACAGCTCATGAACCACTCCGACTCCCATACTCTGTTGTATAGTGCAGTTGAATTTCACCGCAGGTTCCCTGCTCGGCTGAATAAACCACGCAACTGTCGAACGGCCGCGAATAAACATGCAGGCTGACCGCGCGCCGATTGAATTCCCGGGGATTGATCACGCGATGCACTGGCTCGCGCGGATCAACAGCGCAGGGACGCGAGGCATTCATCTCGACCGTATCGGTTGCCGCGAGTTTGCATTTGCCGCCCGGAATGTCCTGGTGCACGACGTGGAAATTCTCCACCAATAACCGACCGATCGGCGCGGCCATCCAGCAATTTTGATCGCGATGGTTGTGAATCGAACTGATCTGCCCGATTTCCCAACAAATCGCAATCAATTCGTAAAGCGGCGTCTTATCGATGAGATTACGAGTGTAGTGTTGGCCATCCCACGTAAGATAGGGCGCGAGAGATTCGGGATCGACCGGCATTTCCGCCAGAAACTTGCGAATCTCCTCTGTGCCATCGAAAGTTTTTTCGGGAAACGTGCGCAGTCCGGCGGCAAAATCGTCCACCGAGACCGTCTTCATCACCGTTGCCATGAATTTCTCCGGCAAGAGTATAACGCATTGCCCGTGCGCGAGAAACTACACACTAGAACAGGCATCAGCGCGGGACCGTGTATGCGAGACAGCATGCTTCCGGCGTTAGATTTTTCGGTAGTCCTACTCGTCGGCAAAATGCGGTTCCATCGCTGCCTGTTCAAGCACATTTGTCCCCTACAATGGTGTCAAACAATAATTTTCTAATTTATGCTTGCTTCGCAACAAGCGGCCGAAAGCCACCGCGAGCACTCCGCACCGCGCCAGCTGGCGAACTTACACCCGGCAGCAATTGCCGTGACCATCGCAGCCCTCGCAGTCCGCATATGGGTGGCTGCGGGAACTTTTCTCAATCCGGATGAGGCCTTGCATTTTCGCTTGGCCAATCAGCCCACGCTCGCACTTGCATACAAAGAAAGTTTGACCGCTTCTCATCCTCCGCTACTGACGGTTGTGCTGTACTACTGGCGCGCGTTGGGCACGTCGGACTTATGGCTGCGGATGCCGCTGGTGCTGGCGAGCGTGGCTTTCTGCTGGATGTTTTACAAATGGCTGGCAGATTCGGCAGGCGAAGTCGCCGCATTCATCGGGCTTCTTTTTGTAGCTTTCCTGCCGCCGATCGTCGCACTGTCGGCGGAGATTCGGCAATATCCATTGCTGCTGGCATTCCTTGCAAGCGCTCTCTATTTTCTGGATCAAGCATTCGAGCAAAAGTCTACGGGAAGAATGGCCGCGTTCGCGCTCTTTCTTTATCTGGCCATGCTCTCGCATTACTCGGCGTTTTGGTTCGCGGCGGCGCTCGGCATTTACGCCCTGTTCAGAATTTTCAGCGAACGCATGCGCGGCGCACTCGTGACGTCTTGGATGGCCGGGCAGCTCGGCGGCCTGGCTCTAGCCATTGTTCTGTACAAAACGCACATTTCCAAGTTGGGCATTGGCGACTCAAGACCTGTTCTGCAGGGCTGGATGAGCGACGAGTTTCTGACCCGGTCGTATTTCGATCCTGCGCACAACAATCGGATTCTGTTCCTGATCGGCCACTCATTCGGAGTTTTTCAATACTTCTTCGGACAGCTCGCCGTCGGCGATGTGATGGGATTGTTGTTCATCGTGGGCGCCATCGTGCTTCTGCGCGGAAAGAACTTTCCAACACGGCTTGGCGAGAACGATTTGCCCGGGCGGCGCAGCCAGTTGCGCTTGGCATTGCTGATCATTCTGCCGTTTGCCATCGCTTGCGCTGCCAGCATGGCGCACTTGTATCCGTACGGCGGGACTAGGCACATGGCTTTTCTTATCATTCCGGCCATTACCGGAGTGAGTGTTGCGATCGCCCGCATGTTCTCGGGAAAGTGGTCTCGCGGAGTTACCGCGGCAATCGTTGTGCTCGCTGCCTGTATTATTTTCGGCAAGCCGCGCCGCCCCACCATCGATCGCGCGGATCAAAGTAGCTCCCACATGACGGCAGCCATGGAGTTCATCGCCGAACAGGTCAAGCCTTCGGACCTGATCTTCACGGACTACCACAGCGACCTGATGCTCGGCCATTACCTCTGCCGGCAGAAGCCAATCGACTTGAATGAAGCGACTCCCGGCTTTGAAGAATTTTTCTGCGCAGGTCACCGCGTGGTTTCCACGGATTACAAGCGATGGATGTTTCACGCCGAGAGTTTCGGAGAAGATTGGCGGCACCTCATACAAGCGTATAGCTTGAAACCTGGAACCGCGGTTTGGGTCTTTCAATCAGGATGGGATCCGAGTGTTTCGGACGACCTGCGCAAGGATTTTCCCGAATTTCACAACCTGAAAGTCGAGCAGTTCGGGAATAACATCACGATATTCAAACTGATGATGGGACAGCCGATGCCCGATTCGTCCTCAAGGGAAACCGCTGCTCGAACGGACAACGGTATTCGTTAGCTTAAAATCGGCAGCGCGCGAATTCTTTTCTTGGTTGCCGCAAAGATCGCATTGCATAGCGCCGGAGCCAACGGAGGTACAGAGGGTTCGCCAATCCCTGTGGGCGCTTCCGTGCTGCGCACGGCATACACATCGACGACCGGAGTTTCATCCATGCGCAGAGGCGGGTAGTCGTCGAAGTTGCCTTGCACCACGCGTCCCTTATCAATGGTGATCTGCGCCCGCAGCGCATTCGAGAGCGCATAGACCACCCCGCCCTGAATCTGCTGTTCGAGAATGCTGGGATTCACCACCTGCCCGCAATCGACCACAGCTACCACGCGATGCACGCGAGGCGTGTCGTTCTCCATGCTGATCTCGACCACTTCCGCCGCATAAGTTGAGAAACAACCAAAGCATGCGATCCCGCGAAAGTGGCCGGTGGGCAAAGGATTTTTCCATCCCGCTTTCTCCGCGGCGAGCTGCAGCACTCCGCGCACGCGTGCGGTTTTCCAGATTGTCGTGAAATAAGAAATGTCTTGATCTTTTGCCAGCATATGCAGGCGGTACTCGAGCGGATCTTTGTTAGCCGCAGAAGCTAACTCATCGATGAAACTTTCACTCGCGAAACCGGCTTGCAGGGCGTAAACCGAACGCATCCAGCCCAGCGGCACGGGAGTTTCTGCCAACACGTATTCCAGCGAGACATTCGGCAACCCATAAACGAACGCGGCTTCGTCGGGAAGATCAGGGTCGATGCCGTTCGGCCCCGGCTGGCCTTTCTGTCCGCTGATCGAAGGCGCAATCAAGCGATGCGTAAACCCGACTGGGAAACCGGATCCGTCGAGGACCGCGCTCAACTGATGCAGGCTCGCCGGACGGTAGGTGGAGCAGCGCATGTCATCTTCGCGAGTCCAAATCACTTTCACGGGCCCGCCGAGCTTTGCGTCGTGTAACGCCTTCGAAACCAGCGCCGCTTCAACCGCATAGTCGTGCTCCAGCCGACGGCCAAATCCTCCGCCCATCAGCGTAACATTTACCTTCACCTGGTCTGGATCCAATCCAATGGCCTGCGCTACCGAATCGCGGCAATCCTGCGGGACCTGCGTGGGCGCCCAAAGCTCGCAGCGATCTCCGGAATAATTCGCGAAGCAATTCTCCGGCTCCATCGGAGCGTGCGCCATGAAAGGAAGGTGATATTCCGCAGAAACCCGGCGTCCACTGACTTTCGAAACATCTCCGACGGCGTATAAGCTCGCGCCCTTTTTCGCCGCAGCCGACTTCAACGATTCCCTGACCGCGGCCGTATTCAGATTCTTATTCGAACCGTCGTCCCAATTCACATTCAGCAAGCGACGGCCTTCTAGAGCGCTCCAAACACTATCCGCGACCACCGCGACGGCGGCGTCGCCCAGCTTGCGGACATACACTACGCCGGAAATCTTCTTCGATTCACTATCGTCGAAGTTGATGACTTTCCCGCCGATCGTAGGGGAGCGCGAGAGCGCCGCGTATTTCATCCCCGGCATTTTGAAATCAATGCCGAAAACCGCTTCGCCCTTCACTTTCGATGGCGTATCCACGCGTGCCAGTCGTTGTCCGACGATTTTGTAATCCTTGCTTTGCTTCAGCGGCACATCGGTCGGAATCGGCAGGGTCGAGGCTTTGGTTGCCAGCTCGCCGTAGCTGAGCCGCCGCTTTGAAGCGGTGTGTAAGATCGTGCCCTGCTGCGCCGCGCAAGCCGATCGCGGCACACTCCACGTCAGCGCCGCGGCGGAGATCAGCATTTCTCTCGCTTGCGCTCCCACCTTACGCATCGGATCCCAGGTTGTGCGCACGCTGGCGCTGCCGCCGGTTGTCTGGTCTCCGTAAAGCGTGCTCGCGCCAGCCTGCTCGATTTCAATTTGTTTCCAATCCGCTTCCAGCTCTTCCGCCAGAATCATGGGCAGGGCGGTGCGAACTCCCTGGCCCATTTCCGAGCGCGCAACCACGATGGTGATTTTGTTATCCGGCGTGATGCGCAGGTAAGCATTGAACGAGAAAACTTCTTTGTGCGATTCCCCGTGAGGAAGGTAAAAGCCCACAACCAGGCCTGCCCCGGCCGCAATGCCGGCAGCAACGAATTCTCTGCGGCTCAGTGGGCTCATCGCCCACCTCCGGCGCTAGCCGCGCGGTGAATCGCTCTGCGAATGCGCTCATAGGTGCCGCAGCGGCAGAGGTTGCCGTTCATTGCCTGGGTGATTTGCTCGTCGCTGGGATTCGGCGTCTTCGCCAGCAGCGCGGCCGCCGTCATGATCTGCCCAGTCTGGCAGTAACCGCATTGCGGAACCTCTTCGGCGATCCATGCGATCTGCAATACGTGGAGCCCGTTCGCCTCCAGGCCCTCGATGGTCGTAACTTTTTTTCCGGAAACTTGCGAAACTGGCATGGAGCACGAGCGCACCGGCGATCCTTCCACATGAACCGTACACGCCCCGCAAAGTCCCGCGCCGCAGCCGAACTTTGTTCCCGTGAGTTCCAGCGTGTCGCGCAACACCCACAGCAGCGGCGTCTCCGGTGAAACGCTCACCTTTTTCTCGCTTCCGTTGACCAGCAATGTGAACTCGGCCATAAGTTTCGATGGAGTTGCGGTTTGCAGAAATGATGATTGCAGACCATCCTACCCAACTCACTCAAAAAGTGAAACCCGCACAAATGAAACTGGCACGGCAGGGCGTTGGCGGAGCAGGGATGGGCAAACCAGGAAGACGGGCCGCTAAAGTTTCCAAACGACGGTGCCGATGGCTAATAGTCGGAGTTCATCCAAATTGAAGGAACATGCTCAGTCCGCACCCGGCCCGGCCGTTGATCTAATCGACCGCCGCTACCAGCCCCGTTTCAAAATCGAGGTTGCAATCACAATCCATTCCAAGAGTTGCGGCTTAATCAAAGGCCATACCGTCGATCTGAGCGAATCCGGAATCTCCGCAATCCTGCCGCTCGAACTTTCGCTGGACGAACTCGTGGAACTGGATTTCACACTTCCTTTTGGCCGTGTCATGATGTATGCCGTGGTTCGCCAAAGGAGCGCTTTTCGCTATGGCTTTCGATTCGCCGAATCGAACTTCATAAAGGACGTCATCCATCCGACGTGCCGCGTGCTGGCCATGCAGCAATATGTTAGTGACGGGATCTGAGGGAGGACCGTCGAAGTTCTGCAAAGCAAGTAAGCCTAGCCAAGCTTATCTGAGCTTGATCGTTGGCAGGAACTCACGGAGATAATCGCCGCGGAGATCTACTTCAGCGCTGCCAGCTTTTGCGTGGCGAGCTGACCCGCTTCGGTGGTGGGATTGTCTTTCTTGATCTGTTCGTAGAGTTTCTTGGCGTCCGCGGGTTGATTGCTGCTCTCGTAGAGTGCTGCAAGCTGCAGCTGAGCGGTCACCTTGCTGACCGCGGTTGTCGGATGTTGAATTAAATTCTCGTAAATCGCCATAGCGTCTTTCATGCGGCTCGTGTCGCCATAAAGGCCGGCAAGCGCGAGATTCGCCAGGGACGACAATTCTTTCCCGCCTGATGAAGCAACTTGCCTAAAGCTTTTCTCGGCGGCAGCGTCGTCACCCATACTGGCTGAGGAGACTCCCAGAAAATAACGCGCTACCTCTACCGTATGCGTGTGCGGATAATTATCCACGATCGCCTGGAATTGCTTCTTCGCCGCGTCCGCGCGCTCCTTCGCCGACGTGAAGCTCGGAACATCCGGCTGCGCCGGCGTTCCCACAGGGCGAATCTGGGCTTCAAGAGTGCGGCTCGCCTGCGTCAAATCGAAGCTGGCCTTCTCGTTCTGCTGGCTCTGGTAATACCACCCTCCGCCCACCACCGCGGCAATGACCACCACCGCGATAACACCGCCCAGAAGTGTGTTTCTATGCTCCACGCTCCAATGCGCGGTCTTCTCCGCAGTTCCGTAGGTGATGCGGCTGAATGCGTCCTGCTTGAGTTGATGGCGGGTTTGTGCGCGCACGACTACCTTTCCAGTCTCAGTTTTATGAGCCTAAATCGCGATGATTCTCTTGGTGGGACGGTACGTGCAAGTCTATCAGCCGGGAAAACGCAGCGTCAAAGCCTCGCATTCCTGCTACGCCACCGCTAATGGGAAGCTTCTTCCAGCACTCCCCGTTCGAGTTTTTCCTGGCATTCAATGCAGTGCCGCGCCCAGGGCACAGCCTCGAGCCGCTTGGGGTTGATTTCTTTTCCGCAATGAATGCACTCGCCGAAACTGCCTTCGCGGATGCGCGACAGGGCGTTCTCCACCATCTGCAGAATCTGGCGCTCGTTATTGCTCTGGCTGAATAGAAACTCTTTGGTGTAGGAACTGGCCGCGCGATCGGCAATATCCTGCGCGGTATCTTCGTCGGCGCTGCGGCCATCGGCCTGATTGCGGGTGACGGTACGGCGCAAATCCTGCTGCCGGGTCTCCAGCCGTTTCTTGAATGCCTCCAACTTCTTCTTATCCATAGCCTCACTTCTAAATTAAGCGGCGTCTCTCCAGAGACGCACACGTAGTTTAGGCCAAACAAAAATCATAAGCGCGAGAATTGAGATGCGTCAACCGGCAGGTGGGTGGTCAGGTAAATGTGCGCCCAGTGGCTCGCGCTCAGCTCGCAGGTTATATCGCGCATGTCGCTTTGCTTCAGGTATGTTGGGCAAGCTTCTGTCGAAAATAGCTATTGCCTCGGAGCCATTAAAGATGAAGCTACGGAGCTCGATCGGTTTCTTAGGGCTTGGATATAATGCGGACTTGCCGCTAGCGAGGTACGTGGTGCAAGGATGTCCGCGAAGGTTCAACCGTAACCGAAACTGGAATCGCTTGCCGCCTTGAGCCGCTGGCCGCGGTTACTGTGGCGGAATAAGCGCCCGTCTTCGCGGCGGTTCGCGCGGTCAATCTCAGAACGCTCTCACCCGTTCCAGGAGCAGCCAGCGTTGCCGGTGTGAAATCGCCGGACACTCCCGACGGCAACCCGCTCACTGAAAAGCTCACCGCCGCGTTGAACCCCCCGCTTGCAGAAACAGAAAAATCTATCATGTGGCTTGATCCGGCGCTCATCAGAAGCGACCTCGCTGACGCTGTCACATGAAACGCTGGAATAATGACGCCATCGCCCCAATGGTCCGCCAGAACAGATCCGTCAACCGAACCAAGCCCGGTAGCCTCGTCGTATCCCGCAGTTGCATTAAGTCCTGCTTGTCCCGGTACGCTGTTATTCCCCACGGTTATGTCGTGAAATGCGGCCGCCCCTCCTGACCGCTGTTTGCCGGCCAATGGATAGAACACTACATTCGCATTGCCCTGGCGCGCCGCCGTATTCTGCGCCACCAGCGCCATAATGCCTGCGAATGACGGAGTTGCCGCCGAAGTTCCGCCCACAGTATAGAGTCCGCCGTTTTGAAAAATCAGATAGCCATCGTGCCCCGCGGCGGTCAGCGCAACATCCGGCACGTCGCGCTTGCCGTCGGCGGGAACTCCCGCCCCACCTTGCCACGCGGATTTTGCATAGATCGCGCTCGCCCCCCCGCCGCTTGCCCACAATCCCAGGCTCCGTCCGCTTTCGTTCCATACGACTTCAGGAATGTAACTGAGCGCTGACTCTTGCGTGCCGGAGGAATTCAAAGACGACCAGTAAAGCGACGGGGTTGCAACATCATTCAATTTCGTGCCGCCAACGCAGACGCTGTACGGAGTCGAACAGATCCCGTTTACGGCAAGGCCGTGCGTCGCCATCAAAGCTGTGGGTGAATCGCAGCCGGCCGCACCGGTATCGCCAGAAGCTACAAATACGGTGATGCCCTCGGCCGCCGCCTGCTCCCACAAGCTGTAAAAAAAAGCGTTTCCGGCAGACCCAAGCCACGCTTCGCACATGCCGAAACTCACGCTCATTACGGGAGCGATATTGTGATCGACAATGTACTCCGCCGAAAGATCGATGCCATCGGTAGTATTGGTGGATTTTGAAACCACAAATTTGATGGCTGCGTTCCTGGCGACTGCGCCTGACCATTCCACATCAAGATCTGCCTCACTCTCTTCGTCGGAGCTCCAAATTCCCGGGTCGGTTCCATTCACAATGATCTGCGGATTATTTGCCGGCAATCCAAAATAAGAGCGAAACTGCGTCACATCGGACAGGTAAAGATTCGAGCGCCCGACAATAGCAATCGATTGCCCGCTGCCGTTGACGCCCCGCAAGTAAGCGGGATTGAGATCGTAGATCGTCGCGAAATCCGCAGGAGCAAGGTAGTGCTCACCGCCACTGGAAAATTCAGGCGAAGCTTTCCGCACAGGACTGTGCATCGCCGAGCTGCGAAAATCATGCAGCGAAACCACTCCTCCCACCACCTGGGCCAAAGCTGCCGGAATTTCTGGATTGTGCGCATTGGCGTGGTCAATCACACCATTCACCAGATAACTGTGAATCCCGGTATGAAAAGCCTGCCGCACCTGCGCCGCGTTGCCGCTGAAAATAATCGATCGGCGCCCGGCCGCAACTTCTTCCACTTCGAACCCGTGGCCTATCAGCCAAGCCGCGATCTGCGCGACGTCATCTTCTGATGCCCCGAAGCTTTCGGCGTATTGCTCCGGAGTCAGCCATTGATGGAAATTGGCAGATTCTGGTTCGTATTGGCTCCGAACGAATTGATCCAAGATCTGTTGCTGCGCGGCGTCTGCGAGCAAAGTCAGCAGCATGTGTTCCATGGGGTATTCTGGCGCAACCTCTCCAAGGTCATTCTGGGGGGTTGCGAGCGGATGCCGATTTCCCAGCAGCGTCACCCTCTGCTCATCATCCACGAAGCTGGTAATACGATCCATCGGCTGAGCGTAACCGGTCACTGTGGCCTGACTAGACGCATTCGCCGAAATCGTCATCGCAAAAAGAATTGTTAAGAAGATTTTTAATCTGAGCGATGAGGAAGTAAAAAGCTGATCTGGCACTGCCCGCTTGCGGGACATTCAGCCTCCAGAGCCGGATTCGACTCCCGAGTTTCATCGGCTGCTGCAGGTGGCGACTTGAGGGTGATTCGCCATCGCTGCGGTGCGGTTTATGAAGTCACTCCACAGGAGCAGCTTTCGATTTATGGTTGGCGGCGTGAGACAAAAAAACCCATCCCTTTCGTTTGCGGAAAAAGATGGGGCACATAGATCAAATATGAAACCCACGCTACTTAGTGGCCATTCCAGTTCTGCTGATCCTCCCAGCGATGCTCTTTTCCGTTCCACCACTGGTGATACTTATCCCAGCAATGTTGCCGTTCTGCGTTCAGATCGTGCCGCCGGTCTTCTGCTTCGTGGCTGCGCTCGCCATGGTCTTGGATAGCTTTGTCCAGTCTGGCTTCGGCCCGTTCCACTGCGTGTTGGCACTTCGCCCGCCCATCATCCGCATGCACCAGCGGCACTGCCACAAACCACGAGAGCGCCGCCATGATTACCGCCGCTACCGCTGATCTTGCAATTCGTCGTATCAAGATTGTCTCCTAGTCTGTTCCGAATATGTTCGGCCTTTCGCGGTCAGCCCGCCCGCAACCGGGCCAAAAGCCGTCCCGCGCACCAATTGACGAAGGGCAATCTGAAACTCAGCGGATTCTAGGAGTAGGCGGAAGCGGTTCGCGATAGGGTGGTTGCTGTAAAGTGGCAAAATGCCGACTCCTAAATAGCAAATGGTAGCTCCTAAGATCACTCGGGCGACTCACTCCGCAGCGATTGCTTCTTGGGACCTTGGGCGGTTACGTAGCCGACCGGGGTAGCGGGTTACTACCCAAATGCGAAATGAATCTTTACGTTTTTCTATTCGCGCGAAAGATTCATCCCCTGACGGTGCATCATCCAATCAAACGTGAGCGGCGCAGATGTTTAAATAGAATGGCGAGTCGAATGCAAGGCTAGTGGGTTTTAGACAACAGCACCTATGAAACAGAGAAAATCTTTTCCGGGGGCTCCACATCAACGTACCACGGCGTTCTGCGGGATTGTCCTGTTCTCAATGATCTCTGCGGTTTGCTTCCAGGGATGTTCGCGCAAGCAAGCTGCTCCGCCGGATGGAGCCGCCCTTTTCGCCAAAAGATGCGCTGGCTGCCACAATTCCACCAACGACATGCGCGCTCCCGCGCCTCAGGATCTGCATGACATGTCGAAGCAGGCCATCTTTGCGGCGCTCGATACCGGCCGGATGCGATGGGAAGCCAAGTTTCTTTCCAAAGCGCAAAAATCTGCCATCGCCAATTTTCTCGGCTCTCCGGAAGTTTCAACCGCCGAAGAGATGACCGGCTTTTGCGCGCACGACACCGACCCGCCGCCCAATCCTCCAAGATGGGCTGGCTGGGGCGTCGATCCGCAAAACCGGCGTTTCCAGCCGGCCTCGGCCGCTGGATTAACTCGAGACGAGGTTAAGAATCTCAAACTGAGGTGGGCTTTCGGTTTCCCTGGCGCCGCTGCCACCTTCGGCCAGCCGACCTCCTACGCGGGCAGGCTCTTTGTCGGCAGCGAAGACGGCACCGTGTACGCGCTCGATTCTGCCACGGGCTGCGTGTGGTGGCGGTTCAAGGCCTCAGCCACAGTTAAAACCGCAATCTCGGTTGGCAATAATGGGAGCACCGCGTTTTTCGGCGACACCAACGGATTTGTCTACGCGCTAAAAGTCTCCGATGGATCGGTGGTATGGAAGTCGCATCCGGATTCTCACCCCGCTGCAAGAATTACGGGATCGCCCCTCCTGGTCGGCAAGACCTTGTACGTCCCTATTTCTTCCGGAGAAGAAGGAGCAGCTGCCGACCCGATTTATCCCTGCTGCACCTTCCGCGGCAGCGTAGTAGCGCTCGATAGTTTCTCTGGAAAACAGATTTGGAGAGCCTACACCATCGCTGAGCCTTCCAAACCCACGGGGAAGAGCGCTCAGGGCGTGCAATATTTTGGACCCTCCGGTGCGGCGGTGTGGTCGGCTCCGACGGCGGATCTCAAGCGGCACGTACTTTACGTGTCGACAGGAAACAACTATTCCGGTCCCGCGACTGCCATGGCCGACGCCGTTATCGCGTTCGAGATGAACTCAGGCACAAAACTGTGGTCGCGGCAATTCACCCCAAGCGATCTATGGAACGCCGGATGCGTAGCTGAGAAGAAAGATAACTGCCCGCAGCATCATGGCGACGATTTTGATTTCGGAGCGCCGCCGATTTTAGTTACGCGCCCGGACGGCCGCGACATGCTTCTGCTCGCACAAAAATCTGGCGTGGTATATGCCCTCGATCCGGCGCGGAGTGGCGCATTGCTCTGGCAAACCCGCATCGCGCAAGGTGGACCCTTGGGCGGTATCGAGTGGGGCGGCGCAGCCGGTAAACGGCATGCCTATTTTCCCGTCTCCGATTACAACTTCGACCATCCTCTGCTCGGCGGCGGCGGGCTGTTCGCCCTGGACCTGCAAAATGGGAAGCAGGAATGGCATGTCACTCCGCCGGTACCGCCTTGTTTAGGAAAGGTCGGATGCAGCCCCGCACAGATGGCCCCTCCGTCACTGATTCCGGGAGTGGTGTTCGCCGGCTCGCTCGACGGACATTTACGCGCTTACGACACCCGCGACGGCACGGTCTTGTGGGAGTTTGATACCGTCCGAGACTTTCACACTACCAACGGCGTGAAAGCGCATGGCGGAGGACTGAACGGCGCAGGCCCAACCATCCTTAGCGGCATGGTCTATGTGAACGCCGGGTACGACAACGCAATGTCCGGAAATGTCTTGCTGGCGTTTTCCGCGCAGAAGTAAATGCCGCCGCCCTTATCCGCAGAATGCCTGAACTAATGGAGTCCAGGAATATCCTCTCTTCACATAATGCAAGGGCCGCGCCAGCTTTACGACCTTAGCGGCAGTTCTTCGCGAACTTTGCGGTGAACAAGTTCCTGCGGTCAGCTCATGGTCGCTGGATTGTAACTCAGTCCAACTGTCGCGAGAGCGACAAAGCCCTGAACACCACGGCTGCTTGCACAGCTGGAAGAGCAGCGCTTCAGCGCCGAGTTAAGCATCCAAAAACAAAACGGGCTTTAGCCACTCGTCAGTGCAAGCCGGATCCGACCGCGTCTCTATCTCGGCAGCGCTTCCTTCATATTCGTCAAGCCGTACGCCAGCACCGCCATCGCGGCCGCATTTTCCTGAAGTTCGCGCGGCACAACCTTGTCGAGAGTATCCGCGGCCGTGTGGTGATAGTTAAAATAAGTCCGGCCATCCTGCATCACGCCGAAAGTCGGCATTCCAGCGTCAGACATGGGTTCGATATCCGCCCCCGGAGACTCGGTGACTGCTCGCATCACGGTGGCTCCAACACTCATAAGAACCGATTGCACCGGCCGCAAGAGATCGATATCGGCGGGACTGGCTTTTACCTCAAAGCCAAGAGGATGCGACGCTCCGGAATCGCTCTCAATCGCAGCGATGCAATTGGCAAAATCTTTGGCGTATTCGGTCGCGTAAGCGCGGCTGCCCGACCCCCCGGTTTCTTCGTCCATCCAGGCAATCACCCGGAGCGTACGCGCCGGCCGCAGGTGAAGCCGCTGTAAAATTTCCGCAGTTTCCATCGCCATCACCACGCCCGCGCCGTCGTCGATCGCTCCCGTGCCCAGGTCCCAGGAGTCGAGATGTCCCGAGACGATTACAACCTGATCCGGGTATTCCGAGCCTTTGAGATCGGCGATCACGTTATAGCTGGTTTCGTCGGGTAACTTTTGCGGCGTGAGCGTGAGATGCATGTGAACGATGCCTTCAGCCGTGAGATGGGCAATGAGATCGGCGTCTTCAGCAGTGACCGCAGCCGCAGGAATTCCGGCAGGAACGCTGAAGCCGGTGTGCGGCAGACGATAATCGGCGTTGCCGACGGAGCGCACGAGGCACGCCACGGCGCCAAGCTCGGCCGCCGCCTTGGGACCTGCCGCGCGATAGCGGACAGCTTCGCCGTAAGCGGCGAATGCGTATCCTCCCGCAGCCTTCTCCTTGTCGAAAGGCTCATTGAACAGGACAATCTTGCCCGCCACCTGGTCGCGCCCAAGAGCCTTTAGCTCGTCGAAATTGTTCACCGTAATTACGTCGGCGGTCAGGCCGGCGGCGGGGGTGGACGTGCTTCCACCGAGCGCGGTTAACACAATCTTCTGGCTCGTGTCCGGCACCATTCCCGGATATTCCACCAGCGCCGCAGTTTCATCTCCACGCACCCAGTGGGGCACGGTGACCGGCTGCAGCCGGACTTCAAGGCCAAGCTTTCGCATCTCGTCGGCCACATATTGCGCCGCGGCCGTCGCCTGCGGCGAACCGGTGGGCCGGGCGCCGATGTTTTCGGTCAGGTGCTGCAGCTCATGGTAGGCATAATCGTCATTCAGCGCAGCCGCTTTGATGGCGGAAAGCTGTTGCAGCAACAGTGGCGGAAAGTTCTGCTGATCCACCAACGTAGTTTGCTGAGGAGAAGACCACGAAGCTGAAGGAGCCGGTTTCTGTTGGGGATTCTGGGCGATCGGAGCTGCAGTCAGCAGCAAAATCACTGCGGGAATCACCGTGAAAGAGCGGAGCGGAATTTTATCCATGGAAATCGCAGTGTATCCGAGAAGGGTATCTGACGAGAAGTTGGTAAACGAGACGCTAGCAAAAGAAGGGCAGAATTGGAGCGTCGCGCAAAGCTAGAGTTGCCGAGCGGATCTACTGTGGATACCCGATACGTTCAGCGCTCCTGCATCTGTAGCGTCATGGCATGGATAAGAAGCAAATCAACTCTCCGAAAATGACTCTCAATTTTCTGATCTGGGTGGGAGGCGTGTTCATGCTGCTGCTGTTTGCGTTCCTGGCGCACTTCGTCTGGCGGGTTATTTAGGGAAGCTCCTGATTCATGTGGGAACAGCCGCCCTCGGCTGTCCATTGGGCAGACCCGGCGCCCACTGAAGCATCTCGCAAGCCCCTTTAAGGCAAAAAAGCGGCCCCATTTCTGGGGCCACATTTCCAAGAGGTCAAAATTTGGTAGGCGATGTCAGGAAAGGCAATGCAAGTATCCGCTCCGCCAGATGGAACGGAACTTCGGGAATGGGTGACGAGAGAAAACAGTGAAGGTCATAACTTGGATTCGCGGCCTCTTTAGTACCCCTGAAAGAAGCACTTGCCGAACCAAAACTTGCAAGCATTACACGGGATACTTTGGAGACGCTCAAGCCATTGAAATGGTTCTGCTTACTGCCAATGGTGCAGCCGGCAATTGCCCTCCCTTCGTCTGCCGCAAACCCGCTAAGTGCAGAACAATGCACATTGACTGCATGCCCATGCCTCAAGAAAAAGCCGCCGACTCAGAGTGAATCGGCGGCGCGATGAAATTCGAATCTTGTGTCGGTTAGCTATTTCCGGTGACCGTCCGCAGCTTCCCAGGCAGGAAGTGGTAGGGCGGCCAGGGACCGCTGATCGCCACGGCACAGTTCTTCAACTGTTTAGCGGCGGTGTTATAACGGTTCTGATATTTCTCGACCGACTTGCTATCGATGAGATGGGCTATGTCGATGAGCATGCCTTCCGGCGCGACCTTCTTACAACTCACTTCTTCTTCCAGCGGATTGAAAAGCTTGTGTACCTGTACCGAGAGTGCCCGCGCCTTGGTCTGACGCTCCCGTTCGCGGGAAGCCTTGATGCGCAGCTTGGAAAGATAGTCGCCGCCGACCGTATCCGGCAGGATGACGTCGATCATGGCTTCGCGCAGCGAACCATCGGTGACCGTCAGCTTGATGTGCATTTCGGACTTGCCGCGGAGTTTCTCCACGCTTTGCCCGAAAGCCCGCCGGTTGACGCGGACGGCTTGCCGAAGGGCGTCGTCGGTCTCGAAGACGGTTCCAAAACGAAACGGTAGCACGGTGGAATTGCGGAAGCAGCCGCTTACCACGCGGGCGTGGTCAATGGCAGCTTTATGATCTAAAGGACCGACGCTCGCGTCGTATTCGCTCACAATCACAGCAAACTCGCCGCTGGGATAGCTGAGGACAGGGGCTCCGTTCACGCCTTGAACATTCTCAATTACGAAAGGACGTCTGGAACGGGTGCCGTTGGGAAGGGTCTGGTGCTCGGTAAGGCAGTACGCGTACCACGCCATATTCTCTCTCCGAACCGGGACGGAGGCTTACGGGCGGCCTCGTTTATGTTTCTTTTACACAACCTGACTTTTCGAGTTTGGAAGCGTTGCTCTTAGCGGTACAGGGTCAGAAATCCGGGTACTGGGAGACTAGTTTCAGTCCCTATAGGCATATTACTTCGGAGTCGAGGGAAAATGCAACTTTTTCGTGGCAAGACGCATCGCCGTGGATTTTTCCGGTGTTAATGCCCTTTTAAAGGCAAGATTGTGGATATCTGTTTCGAAAATTAAGCGTGGTAGCTGCTCCTGGAAACCAGTGAGCCTGAAAGGAACCGGGACCTGTGCGAATTCCTCAGACTTTGGCGGGAATGGATCTAACGTGGCTGCGGCGCTCGGCGACCAGAAGACGGGCATAAATAGCCAGATTCAAAAGGCAAAATACCCACGCCGACGATCGTGAGTAGCTGCGCCCGTGGTGTGATCCGGCGGCAACTCTTTGCTTGCGCCCGGTAATCTTAGATGCACGGGTTACTAGACTTGCCGGAGGAGACATGGAAACCATAGTAGGAATTTTTCATTCCGTCGGGCCGGGGGAAGACGCGGTAGAAGACTTGATCAAACGCGCCATACCACAGCAGGCGATTGCACTACTGAGCCGTGAAAAACCTCAAAAATACACGGTTCCAGTGAAGGGCGAAGAACAGCTTGATAAGCTTCCTGATCCTGGTACCAAAGCGGTCGGCACCGGCAAAGCTACCGGTGAGGTGCTGGGAGTCACGATTGGAGGCAGCGCAGGTTTTGCCTTGGCAGCAACCGCGGCCGCGTTGACGATTCCGGGACTGGGAATCGTTTTTGCCATTGGCCTCGGCGGAGCCGCGCTGGCTGGACTCGGCGGAGCCGCGGCAGGAGCCAAGGTCGGCCACTCGATGGGTGGTGCAGTCGATGAGGGAGTTCCGAAGGAGCAGGTCGAGCTTTATCACCGCTTTCTTCAAAAGGGATACTCTCTCGTCTTCGCCAACGTGCGGAGCGGCGCAGACATTTCGACCGTGCGGGAGGTCTTTAAGAACCACGGCAGCGAAGAGGTCGAAAAGGCGCAGCGTGAGTTGGGCGAAGCAGCCTAGCCAACTATTTTCCAGATCTATTTCTCCCTCCAGGCTCGAGATGCACTCGCTCGCGAGTTCGCGGGTGAGCCTGCGGTCCTCAGAATCGTGGTGCCTTCGAGACGATCACCTCGCTATGGTCCGCGCTACTAAATGTTCAGGAGCACGCAGAATTGCATGAATATTCACTTGACACAAAATGCGATATGGTTTCAAATCGGACTACCGTGACAGGGTTCCAAATCTCTGAAGTCGGCTCCAATCCATAGAGCCAGTCGCAATCGACTCTGTCAGTGCAGGATCATAGGCGAATACATCGCTTATCGGGAATCCCACTGCGCCTAAATGCCTCCTCGCCTGTCGCTAACTGTTGAAATTGACTCTCTTCGTGGCAAAGCTGAAAGTATGTCCGATACTATCCACTGCGGTATTGACGGAATTTATTGTGTCTGGTAGGAATAAGTAAAGAATCGAGGATACGGTATGGCGGGAATCACAACGCTTTCGCAAACATCATCAGCTTCGGTTCCACCTTACGCACCATTTCGGACTTTCTGGAACTTCATCGAGAGCCTAAAGCAGGGCATTCCCGCCCGAATTGATCGCAGTGTAATGACTAGTATGTCGGGAGCTCTCCAGTCGCAACTTACCACGACGCTCCGTTACTTGGGACTGACTAAGAGCACGGGCCAGCCAACCGAGATGCTAGCGAAACTAGCCAACTCCGAAGGTCCGGAGCGCACGCAGGTGATGTATGACATTGTGACTGGCTCATATCCCCTCCTTTTCCAAGAACCGGATTTCGACGTAAAAAATGCAACCCCACGAATGCTTGAAGAAAAATTCTCGGAGATGGGGGCATCAGGCGGCACTCTTAACAAGTGTTTATTGTTCTTTCTCGCTGCTGCAAAAGAAGCAGGAATTGAAACATTGCCTCGCTTGAAAACGGGACGGACTAGCCGCACTCCGCGATCACGCGCGCGGCAGGCTGTGCGACTAGTGGATGCACATAACACTGTCGATGACGATCTACGCGAAATCAATGATGAGCAAAATGGGAACGTTTCATGGGAGCAGATGCTTTTGTCGAAGTTTCCGAGTTTCGATCCAGCTTGGCCCGATGAAGTGAAGTCAAAGTGGTTCGACGGCTTTCATCGACTCATGCGTGTGGGCAAGCCAGAGGCGAAGGAATAGAGTTTCGGGAGTTTTGTGTGACCAGAATACCTATAGCCTGAAATCATCCGCTATACTCACCGTGGTTTCGGGCGATAACGAGAAGGCCCTGCTAGATCGCTTCGGGGGAAGAGGCTAGCAAGGCCGTGGTGATTCGCTTTTTTGGAGGGCGTTCCAGCGCAGCTCGCTGGGAACTGATTTATACCCAGTTCGATCCCTTTACCGGGACAGGGACCGCAAATCCCGCCCTCCGCCATTATAGCGTGCGGTATCCCTCCCTCACGCAGAAATGTCACGGCGGATTTGAAATAATAATCAGCACACAACCAACATCCTCCCCAACCACACTCCATACCTACATTATTGTCGCTGTGGTTCTGCTGTTTCCAACGATGCTCGCGGTCGCTGGATCTCTTGGTAAGAAATTGGTCAGAGGAACTGACTTCCGAAGGGCGGACTTTTTTCTTGGGCCAGACTTAACCCTGGGAGCGTTGTCGGCGGGTCTGGTTAATCTTTTAGACATATCCAAGGATGTTCAATATACGTCAAATATGACTGCAAATCTCTTCTTTACTTCAGGATACATTGCGATTACCTTTTTCCTGTTCATTGTCATTTTAAGCTTGCATCAAGTCTGGGAAAAGCGGGACAATCAGCCCCGCAGGCAAATCCTTACGCTTGGTGTAGCATCTAATTTAATAGGTTTAAGTCTGCTCGTATTGTTCGTTTGGCTGAAGCTTGGCGGGCTGGTGTGACATGATAAAGTTGTTCGCATTTTTCCGCTCTCAAGGTCTGCTGACGAAGGTAGCTGCGCTAACTTGCGTCCTGACGGTATTTCTCGGGTTTTATGCGACCGTTGGCCGGCATCCACTTTTAATGATTACTGCTGGCGGCGTATCTGGTGTCTCCGCTGGATTCGCGATCGGCGCCCTGCGCCAATCAACGCGTTTATCTTCTCGTCGTGACCGTCGCGCTGAACCAGATCGACGACACGAAAACCACGCCCATGCTCAACCAGTTGGTTAAAACCGACAAAAGCCAATTTGACGAAGTTCTCCGCCGGATGCTAAAAAAACCACCTTTAAAAACTTCGGATATAAAGGCGGAAAAGCAGAAAGAACCTAGGCCTTCGCGTCAGAAGTGACTCCCGCGAACCGTAGCGGCTTTATCCCTGCCAAACGGCGCACGACCTCTGCGAACATCTCATTGCTTTGCCGATTGTTGAAACGGTACTCAAATTCCGCGAGATACCGATGCAGGTGCTTCGCTGACAGTTTGTGGAACTGCCCTATCAGGCCGCGCTTGAATAGCGAAAATGCAGATTCGATTGAATTGGTCGTAATGTCACCGCGAACATACTCACCCTTTATGTGATTCACAGTATAGTGCCGCATCGAGAACTCTGGCGCTAGTGCGGCAGGATAGGCGCGATGCTCATCGGTCATTACGCGCTCGGCATCGGTTCCCACGTGCTCTGTAATGAACTTACGGAGGGTGTCGCTGTTCAGCCTTTTGATATGCCGTAGCGAAGTTCACTGCCGCGCTGGACAGCACCCATTACGATTTCTTTTTGCCGAATCCCGCAGCCCTGCCCTTTGCCCTTTTGCTTTCCGCCGACATAGGTTTCGTCGATTTCAACGACTCCGCCTAGTTTTGGTATGAATCCCTGGGCCATAGCCTCACGAATCCGATGGTTCAGATACCAGGCGGTCTTGTACCCGCCGATCCCTAGGTCGCGCTGTAGTTGTTTCGCGCTGATTCCTTTTTTCGCATTCAAGATGAGCGCAATGGCCTGAAACCACACTATGAGCGGCAGGTGGGTATCGTGGAAGATCGTTCCCGCCGTGGGTGAGAACTGATGCCCGCATTCCGCATTGCGGCAGATGTAGAACCACTGGCGGCGATTGCTCTTGTGGCGCTCCCGCGTCTCGGAGCGGCGCTTTTTCGCGTTCGTCTCAGGACGATCGTACTTTTCCACGGTGCTGTGGTTGCACTCGGGGCAGCGAACTATGCCGTCCGGCCAGCGCATTTTCTCAATGTATTGAAGGCACTGCTCGTCAGTTCCGAACCTCTCGTATGCTTCCCGAATGTTCATGGAAGCAGGTTAACGCGAATCTAACTTTGTGTCAAGTGAATAATCTTGCAGAATTGTGTTGACACTTCTTCTAGAGTGCCGCAATATCTTGTGCTAAGGATGCCTCCCGTACCACGAGTTGGGTGGCTATAACATTTCGGGCCCAAGTAGATTTAGACCCTTTGCAAGGGAAAATCGTTCACGGAGGAAAGCTTGATGGCAACCAAGAAGAAAGCAAAAAAGAAGAAACACTAACAATCTGCGAAACGACTTTCGCACGGGTTAAGAATTTTAACCAGCCTCTCCAGAGAAGCACCTCTTGGGAGGCTTTTCCATTTCCGGGCTCGCAACCTCGCAAACATTGGCGGTAACAGGGAAGACTGGCCCTACCGCGCCAATCCGCCCAAATCCAGAACCGCAGCCTCCCGCCGCAAAATTCTCGCGGTGAAATGCCGCCGCCTGTGTCAGAATAATGACCTTGCTATGGTTTCCCGCAAAAAGAGCGCAGAAAAGAATAAAGCCGATGAAATTCTTATCCCAGACAAACTCTATTTCCGCATCGGCGAAGTGGCCACGTTGTGCCGGCTTCCTGCCTACGTGTTGCGCTTCTGGGAGAGCGAGTTTCCGCAACTCAAACCGATAAAGAGCAGCACCGGTCAGAGAATGTATCGCCGGCGAGACGTGGAGAGCATACTTCGCATTAAGGAACTGCTCTACAACCAGGGTTTCACCATCGCCGGCGCGCGCCAGCAATTACGCGCCGAAGGCAAACCCGACAAAGGGCAGGCTGCGATTCCATTCCCCGCTCAAACTCCGGCCGAAATACAGCGCATTCGCCAAGGTCTGCGCGAGATACTGGATTTGCTTTCCGTACGCAAGACGGGATGATCAAGCCGCTTCTAGTGGCGGGAGCCGCGGCGGCAAGACTTCGCGAAAATTCGTTTGAAGGAAAAACTGCACCTGCGTTCCGCAACAGGCCGTCTCGGCGGTCGCAGTCGCTGTTGATAATAGCAACCGATCAAGCCACGCGAGCCGGAGCCGACTTCTTGACCTTGCCTCCATCGGCCGCGTCAATGCGGATGCGGCTGGCGCGCGCTGTTTCTTGAACTAGAGCGTCCGAGACACGGTCGCCATCGCCTGCCATCACCGACCCTGCCGCCAAAGCGAAGCGGAGCGCGTCGGCCTGGTCCTCAAAATACAAAATGACTTGCCCGGACATAGAATTCTCCCGAGTGTGAGCTACTTGCAACCGCAGTCTGGAAAGAGCTGTGACGAGGGCGCGTCAACGGGCCGAACGAGATTGAACTTTCTGCAATTGTCGGGGAATGCGAGTTCTGGTCAAAGTGCATTTGTTGGTTCGCTGCCCTTGCGAGTTTTCGGGTCGCGACTGGGTATAACTCTGTTGGTCTCCCAGATCTGAACCACAAGGCAAACCAGTATCGCCTTCTATGTTGTGGAGGTGTTAATTCGGTGTGAAATGTCTTTTGGAATTTAAGGCGAGCACAGGTCTCTGACCGCTTTCCGCCTATTCCCCGGCATAGCGATAAAACAGCCAACTCAAGATGATTTCCTTGAATGATCCAAATGCCGCTCCCGAACGCGGTACAATTCCTACTTGCGATTGCAAACCGATAATTCTCCAAGAAACGAATCAGCCTGATGCATGAGTCCATCGACTGGCCTAGAAGGCCAGCCCCCAATCGTCGCCGCCTTGCCATCATCCTCGCCATCATTGCCTTTTTAGTTTTCAGCAGCGGGACTTCGCTGTCGTATTACATCAATCTGCTCTGGTTTGGCTCGCTTGGATACGAAAACGTCTTCCGCCAGATGCTGAGTCTCAGGTGGGAGGTGTTCGCGGTTTTCTTCGCGGCCACATTCCTGATTCTTTTCGGATGGTTTCTGGCCCTGAAGCGGGCATACCAGCCTGACCTGCTGGATGGCGGCATAATTTTTATCGGCAGGCAGCCCGTGAAATTGCCGGTCGAGCGCATTCTTAATTTCATCGCCCGGCTGATTTTCTTTGTGATTGCCCTCGCCACCGGCGCCAGCATGATGGCGAATTGGGATACCTTCGCGCTCGCTTGGTATGCGCCACGAAGCGCTGCCTCGGTGGTTGATCCCATCTTCGGCAAGCCGCTTCACTTTTATTTGTTCACCCTGCCGGTTTGGCAGTTGGTCGCGGGTTGGTTGCTGACCGTCGCCATCATCGCCTGCATCATTGCTTTCTTTTTCGTTCTCATCACCGGCGGCACGAATATTCTCTCCGGCCGCCGGGGCGGCTACACCCCACCGCCGTGGCGCGGGGTATCGATTGCCTTCGCCTTCCTGCTGCTGGTCATGGCGCTGCAAGTGTATTTAAGCCGCTTCGGAGCGCTGTTCGACGAGCACACCATATTCAGCGGCGTCACCTACACCGATGCTCACATCACGCTGGCCGGCCTGCTCGTGGTCTGCGCGGCGCTCATTATTGGCGCGGTGATTGCACTCGTCAATGTTGTGACGGCGCCGCGCGTTCGCTGGCTGGCCGCGGCGGCAGTTCCTGCCGTGGGCTGCTATCTCATTCTGCAGGTAGTCGGGTGGTACGTCGGCAACTTTATCGTCAAGCCCAATGAGTTGGTGCGGGAGCGCCCATACATTGCCAACAATATCGAGTTCACTCGCAAAGCCTACGGGTTGGATCGCATTTCGCCGCACGAATTTCCCGCCGAGACTTCGGTCGAGGCCACGGATGCGCCAAACAATCAGGCCACGCTGCAAAATATTCGCCTGTGGGACTGGCGCGCTCTTCAGGACACACTGCGGCAGATTCAAGAAATTCGCACATATTATGATTTTCCCGATATCGACATTGACCGTTATGAGATCAATGGCAACGTACGCCAAGTCATGCTCGGCACCCGCGAGTTGAGCGTCGACAAGCTCCCTGAGAGCAGCCGCAATTGGATCAACGACAAGCTGATCTACACGCACGGCTATGGCGTGACCATGAATCCTGTGAATGGATTCACGCCAGAAGGTTTGCCCACGCTGATTCTCAGCAATATGCCGGTGCAGAGCACGGTGCCGGGCATTCAGGTAACGCGGCCCGAAATCTATTTCGGTGAACTGACCGGCAACGACGTATACGTGAAGACGAAGCAGCAGGAATTCAATTATCCGCAGGGTCAGACCAATAATCTAACGGCGTATGAAGGCACGGGCGGCATCCCGCTCGGCGGATTTCTGCGCCGCATCCTCATCGCCGCTGATCAAGGCGATCTGACGAAACTTCCTTTCAGTGACGACATCACGCCGCAAAGCCGGCTATTGATGCGCCGCAACGTGCTCGACCGGGTAACCGCGCTGGCGCCATTCCTTACTTACGAACCCGATCCTTATGTGGTCATCAGCGATAATGGCCGGCTGTTCTGGATGCTGGATGCCTACACAACCTCAGACAATTATCCTTACTCGAGCCATTATCTGTTGAACAGCAATCCGCTGAACTACATGCGGAACAGCGTTAAGGTGGTCGTGGATGCGTACGACGGCACAACTACGTTTTATGTCTTCGATCCGCACGACCCGATCATCGCGGCCTATCGCGCAATTTTTCCTTCGCTATTCAAGGATGTGTCGGCCATGCCCTCCGCGTTGCGAAAACATGTGCGCTATCCGGAGTTGTTGCTCAAGCTGCAGGCCTCGGTTTACGCGCTCTATCACATGACCGACCCCGAAGTGTTTTACAACCGCGAGGATCTGTGGACGATTGCATCTGAAGTTGGTTTGAGTGACACGGGCGAGCAGAGAACGCAGACCATGGAACCGAATTTCGTTCTCATGAAGCTGCCGGGCGAAACCAACGTGGAGTTCGTCGACATCTTGCCGTTCACGCCAGCCAATCGAAATAATCTGATCGGCTGGATCGCCGGCCGTAGCGATGGCGCGAATTATGGAACATCAGTCGTCTACGATTTTCCGAAGACCAGATTGGTCGATGGCCCACTGCAGATCGAAGCCCGCATCGATCAGAACGCGCAGCTCTCGGGGCAATTGACGCTATGGAATCAGCAAGGCTCGCACGTGCGGCGTGGAACTCTGCTGGTGATTCCGGTCGGGAAAGCGCTCCTCTACGCCGAGCCAATTTACCTGCAAGCTGAACGAAGTCCCATGCCGGAGTTGCGCCTGGTGGTGCTCGCGCTGCAAGACCGCCTCGTCTACGGGCCGAACTTCGACTCCGCCATGAAGGCGATGTTTGGCGGCGAAGTTTCGTCGTTGACTGCGAGCGCGGCCCCGGCCATTGAGCTGGCGCCGAATCCTGGGCCAACAGGCAAGCAACCGGCCGCGGATCTGAATTCTCTGATTAGCGGCGCGGCGCGGGACTTGGCCGATTACCAGCGGCTCACCGCCGAAGGCAAACTCGGCGAAGCCGGCCAGAAGCTGGAACAGCTGAAGCAAAAACTCGATCAACTCAGCTCCGAGCGAAGGTGAAGGTTGGATTTTTGGGACTGCCTGTCAGAGCCGTAACGCGCGAACTTGCGGGCCGGTCAAAGATAGAAAGAGCTTGGCATTGGCGCTGCCAGCACTGGCGTCTGGGGAAGGCGTGGTAGTCTTTTAGAGAGATTCTGATTACGATCTCAGAAGCAGGGTTTGCGATTTCGGAAAATGTCTGCAAGCTCGGATTTTTTGCTTCGCTCGAAATGGCAACATAAGGACCTAATCGGATATCCTTAAACTTGCTATTTCTGCGTGGGCCAAAATTCCGCGGCCCAATGCAGTCGGTTCCGATGAAAGCCATGGATAGAACTCCTCTATTTTGTCGTGCCTTAACCGTTCTCCTGCTGGTTAGCCTCGCGATCCCGCAAGCTGTCTCCCAAACTTCGCGCAATGCCCATGGCATTCAAATCGCGAATATGGATCGTTCGGTGATTCCGGGCGATAACTTTTATCTTTACGCAAACGGCGACTGGATCAAGCGCACTGCGATACCGAACGACCGCCCAGGCGTCGGCGTCTTCTCGGTGCTTGATGATCTTTCGAACAAACGCACGGCTGCCCTGATCGCACAACTCGCCAAATCAAATGCCACGCCCGGTTCGCCACAGCGCAAAATCGCCGACCTTTACAACTCCTACATGAACGCGGGCGCAATTCAGGCGAAAGGATTGGCACCGCTCAAACCGCATCTGGAAACCATCGCCGCCATCCGCGACAAAAAAGAACTGGCGTACGCTCTGGGCGCGAGCATGCGTGCCGATGTCGATCCACTGAATAACACCAACTTCCACACTGCGAATCTTTTCGGGCTCTGGTCCGCTCCTGACTTCAACGACTCGGCGCACTATACCGCTTATTTGTTGCAGGGAGGTCTGCAGCTTCCGGATCGCGAGTATTACATCTCCGATAGTGAAGCGATGCGCAAGACTCGTACCGAATATCAGACCCACGTAGCGGCGATGCTGAAGCTGGCGGGATTTCAAGATGCTGATGCCCGCGCTTCGCACATCATTGACCTCGAACACAAAATCGCCGAGACGCACAGAAGCCTTGCCGACAACGAGGATATTCACAAGGCGGATAATCCGTGGAAACAGGGCGGTTTCGCGAACAAGGCCCCGGGGTTGGATTGGAACGAATTCTTCCGCGGAGCTGAACTTAGCAGGCAGGAAAATTTCATCGTGTGGCAGCCGGCGGCGTTTGCGGGCGAGTCGAAACTCGTCGCCTCCGAACCGTTGGATGTCTGGAAGGATTGGCTGGCTTTTCATCTCATCGAGTTCTATGCGGGACTACTGCCCAAAGCGCTGGAAGAGGAACAATTCGCATTCTTTGGCAAGGAGCTTCAGGGAGTTCCCCAGCAGCGGCCGCGCTGGCAACGCGGCGTTTTCGTTGTGAATGGTTTACTGGGAGACGATGTTGGGCGGTTGTACGCGCAAAAGTATTTCTCTCCGGAAGCCAAGGCGCAGGGTGAAGCGATGGTGCGCAATATCGTAGAAGCATTTCGCAAGCGAATCGATGCGCTTACCTGGATGAACCCGGCGACGAAGGCGGAGGCGAAAACGAAGCTGAGTGCGCTATATGTGGGGATTGGCTATCCCGAGAGCTGGCACGACTACTCAGGACTGGAGATAAAATCCGATGACATTTTCGGAAATGTCTGGCGCGGCCCGCTATTTGAATATCATTTCGCGCTCAGCCGACTCGGCAAGAATGTCGACCGCAAAGAATGGTCGATGGAGCCACAGACGGTGAATGCGGTCAACCTCCCGCTGCAAAACGCGCTAAATTTCCCTGCCGCCATTCTGCAACCGCCATTCTTCGATCCGAAAGCTCCCGCCGCCGCGAACTACGGCGCGATTGGGTCGATTATAGGACACGAAATAAGCCATACCTTCGACACCGAGGGCAGCACATTCGACGCCAATGGCGCGCTGCGAAACTGGTGGACACCGGAAGACCTGAAGCATTTCGAAGAAGCCACGGCCAAACTGGTGGCGCAGTACGACAGCTACAAACCTTTTGCCGATCTCTCGGTGAACGGCAAACAGACTATCGCAGAGAACATCGCCGACTTGGGCGGGATCTCGGCTGCCTACGACGGATTTCACGCCTCGCTGGGCGGCAAACCCGCGCCCAAACTGGAGAGCTTCACCGGCGATCAGCGGTTCTTCATTGCATTTGGTCAAAACTGGGGTTCGAAGATTCGGCCTGCGGCGCTGCGGCAACGAGTAATGACCGATCCGCACGCGCCCGCACAATACCGGGCCGACACCGTGCGTAACGTTGATGCATGGTACTCGGCATTCGACGTGAAGCCGGGTGAAACGCTCTATCTCGCTGCGCCAGACCGCGTGCGAATCTGGTAGAGCTATGCCTTGACCCGCGCGCACTCCTGCCGTAAATTGGCGGCTAGTTTGCTTGAGGGGGAAAACCTATGCCCGACGGATTCAAAAAGTTCATCCTTCGCGGAAACGTCGTCGATATGTCGGTGGGGGTAGTCATCGGAGCGGCATTCGGCGGCGTAGTTACAGCCTTGACCAAAGATTTGCTCACGCCTTTCATAGCGGCGCTGGTCGGTAAACCGGATTTCTCCTATCTTGGGTTTTCCGTTCACGGTACGCCGTTTCCCGTGGGCGATTTCGTGAATACCTGCGTGTCTTTCGTTTTGATTGCTGCGGCAGTTTATTTCTTCGTGGTGACGCCCATCAATGCGCTTGTCGCGCGCATGCATAAAGGCGAGAAGCCGCCCGACCCCACAACCAGGAAATGCCCGGAGTGCCTGAGTGAAATCCCCATCGCCGCCCGCAGGTGCGCACACTGCGCGCAGCCGGTAACGGCAGCAGCCGCGTGAGCTGATCTTTCACGGGCCTAATTCCACGGGTCTGATTCTCAAGATTGATCTTCACGCATTCGATTTCACACAGATCTGATCTGCCGACGCTTGGTCCATCCCTCTTCGGGTAACATGGCGACATGGCTTGTAGTCGTTCGGAAGTTTCATCCAGATTTGCGATCTTACTGGTTCTTGGGCTGACTTCATTATTTGTTGCTAGCGCCGCTGCGCAGGATTCACCGTCATCATCCTCGTCGCCCCACCCGGCGATTTCCGCGAGACCGACTGTGCCCACCTCCTCTTCAGCTGTCGGATCGATGCGCAATAATGTTTATCGCAACCCGTTCTTCGGTTTCGCGTACAAAATTCCACAGGCGTGGGTCTTACGGACCGATGAGATGAATGCGCACGATGTCCAAGGCGGAAATGAGGAAACCGCAAAGAGCGAAAAAGATTCGGCCAACTCCGGACGCGTGCTGCTGGCGGCATTCTCGCGGCCTCCGCTTGCCCGTGGAGAAGATGTCAACTCGTCCATCCTCATCGCGGCTGAGAACGCAGCCGCCTATCCTGGACTGAAAGAGGCCGCGCAGTATTTCGGCCCGATCACCGAAATAGCAAAAGCGCAGGGATTCGATATCGACGAAGAGCCTTACGAGTTTACCGTTGGAAGCAAAACGCTGGTGCGCAGCGATTTCGAAAAAAACGTGGGCACGCGGGTAATGCATCAATCCACGCTCGTGGTCCTGGTCCGCGGCTACGGGGTATCGTTTACGTTTATCGGCGGAACTGAAGATGAAGTTGAAGAGTTGATGCAGGGACTGAGTTTTAGCGCCGCGAAGAATTCAAGATGAGAACGAAACCCTCATCTCCTAGCAACCCTGAGAAAACCTTCATCTAAACTGAACCGAAACGCCAGAACCGAATACACACAAAAGAAAGGCCACGTTCCGAGGAACGTGGCCTTTCACTTTATAGCGCTTGCATCATTCGCGACTCAAACTCACGCCAGATCGAAGCGATCAAGGTTCATCACCTTGTTCCACGCTGCCGCGAACTGCTTCACGAATGCCTCTTTCGAGTCGTCAGATGCATAGACTTCCGCGAGCGCTCGCAGCTGAGAGTTCGAACCAAAGACCAGATCGGCACGCGTGGCGGTCCATTTGAGTTCACCCGTCGCGCGATCACGTCCCTCGTACACGGGCCCAGAGCCGTTGGATTCAGCCGCTGGCTGCCATTGCGTCTTCATGTCGAGCAGGTTTACGAAGAAATCATTCGTCAGCATCTCGGGCCGCTTGGTGAAGACACCGTGCTTCGACTGTTTGAAATTAGTGTTCAGAACGCGCAGACCTCCGAGGAGAACCGTCATCTCGGGAGCAGTCAGCGTCAGCAATTGCGCCCGATCCACCAGCAGCTCCTCAGGCGACAAAATCTGTCCACCGCGGAGATAATTTCGGAACCCGTCCGCAACCGGTTCCATGACGGCGAACGAGTGCACGTCAGTCTGCTCCTGCGAAGCATCCGTGCGCCCCGGCGCGAAAGCAATTTTTACATCGTGCCCAGCCCGTTTCGCAGCTTCCTCAACCGCTGCGTTGCCGCCGAGAACGATCAAGTCAGCCAGCGAGATTTTCTTACTATTGACACCGCCCTTGTTCCCGTTCGCTTGCGAACTGTTGAACTCCTTTTGGATCGCCTCCAGCTTCGGCAGAACCTTCGACAGTTCAGCCGGCTGGTTCACTTCCCAATCCTTCTGTGGCGCGAGACGAATGCGAGCCCCGTTCGCCCCGCCGCGCTTGTCGGAGCCGCGGAACGAAGCCGCCGATGCCCAGGCAGTCGCCACCAGTTGAGAGATCGACAGTCCGGACGCGAGGATCTTGGCCTCGAGAGCAGCAATTTCCTTCTCCCCGATCAGTTTATGATCCACGGCGGGAACAGGGTCTTGCCACACCAGCGTCTCCTTCGGAACCAGCGGCCCAAGATAGCGCGGGAGCGGTCCCATGTCGCGGTGCGTCAGCTTGAACCACGCCCGCGCAAACGCATCCGCGAACTGGTCTGGATGCTCGTAGAAGCGCCGCGAAATTTTTTCGTAGGCAGGGTC
Source organism: uncultured Acidobacteriaceae bacterium (assembly GCA_963784095.1). Taxonomy (GTDB): domain Bacteria; phylum Acidobacteriota; class Terriglobia; order Terriglobales; family Acidobacteriaceae; genus Sulfotelmatobacter. Next base: position 367,989 of record CAWAQC010000005.1, on the reverse strand, counting down.
GAATCGCAAAGCGAGATCAGTGGTCAGCATGGTCGGCGCGTGATGCTTCGTGGGATCGTGCGCATCCGGCACCGTACCTTTGCCCGCGCCATTTTTCGGTATCCACTGATGTGCACCGGCCGGGCTCTTCGTCAGCTCCCAATCGTACTTGAAGAGGTTATCGAAGAAGTTGTTGCTCCACTTCGTCGGAGTCGTAGTCCAAATAACTTCCAGGCCGCTGCCAATGGTGTCGGCACCACAACCTTTGCCAAGGTTATTCTTCCACCCTAAGCCTTGATCCTCGATGTTGGCGCCTTCCGGTTCGTTGCCCACATAATCAGCGGGAACACCGGCGCCGTGCGTTTTGCCAAAGGTATGTCCACCGGCAATGAGCGCAACAGTTTCTTCGTCATTCATCGCCATGCGTCCGAAAGTGTCTCGAATGTCTCGCGCGGCAGCGATGGCATCCGGCTTTCCATTCGGGCCTTCGGGATTCACATAAATCAGGCCCATTTGCACTGCGCCGAGGGGATTTTTGAGGTCACGATCTCCGGAATAACGCTCATCCGCCAGCCACGTGCCTTCAGGTCCCCAATAAATTTCCTCTTCTGGCTCCCAGACGTCCGAGCGTCCGCCGCCAAAGCCGAATGTCTTAAAGCCCATCGACTCGAGCGCGACATTGCCGGCGAGAATCATCAGGTCGGCCCAGGAGATTTTCTTCCCATACTTCTGCTTGATCGGCCACAGCAGCCGGCGCGCCTTGTCGAGATTTACATTGTCCGGCCAGCTATTGAGCGGAGCGAAGCGCTGCTGGCCGGATCCGGCCCCGCCGCGGCCGTCGCCGATGCGGTACGTTCCCGCGCTGTGCCAAGCCATGCGAATGAAAAGCGGCCCATAGTGCCCGAAGTCGGCCGGCCACCACTCTTGTGAATCCGTCATCAAAGTGTGCAGATCTTTGACCACGGCATTCAGGTCGAGCGTCTTGAACTCTTCCGCGTAATTGAACTCCTTGCCCATCGGATCGGATTTTGGTGAATGCTGGTGCAGGATATTCACGTTCACCTGATTCGGCCACCAATCAGCATTCGTGCGGACTTGGCGAGCGCCGTGCGCTACCGGGCATTTCCCTTCGGGTTTTGTGCTTTTGTCTTTAGTTTCGGGGACGACGCTCCCCGATGAAGTCGCGAGTGTGTTTTCCATAATGTTTTCTTCCTTCTGATTTTGAATGTATAACGGCCGTAAAAGAGCTATTTTTGCGTGCTGCAGTGGCGGCAGAGGCCGAAGACCTCGACCAGCGGCTGGGACAAATCGAAGCCGCGCGGCGCCTGCCGCGACAGCTTCTTGAAGTTGACGAAATCGCCTTCAATGTCCTGCACCGCCTTGCAGCGCGTGCAGACTAAATGATGATGCGGTTCGAGATTGCCTTCCACCAGCAGCGTGGAAGCGTGAGGGCTGACTTCCCGCAGCAGTCCGTGTTCCACGAACAGCCGCAGATTGTTGTAGACAGTGGCCAAAGAAATAGATGGAGTCGTGCGGCGAACCTCATCGTAGACCGTCTCCGCAGAATGATGGCCTGGCGTGGCGACGGTGGCCTCGTAGATAACTTGCCGCTGATGCGTGGCCGCGAGCCCGCGCTTCCAAGCCAGTTCGCGAAATTGTTCGTGGGCCGATTGCACTGGGAAACAGAGTAATTGTTAGATGAGAACGATTATAGAACAGGAATCGTTCATAAACAGAAAAAATGTGGCACTCCGCCGGGTTCTCCCCGGCTTTGAAAGAGCGCGACTTTCAATCGCCATAAAAGCCCTTCGAGATACGAACGGTCCTTTGGGCCCCACGTAGCACGCCGCGAAAGGTGCTACCATTTCTCAATCCGAGGCAGAGGTTTTTATGGCTGCGCTTCCTGATGCTCCGACCCCGCATTCCTGGCCCGAACTTCCTCTCGCCGACTGGCAAGATACCTACGCGGCTCTCCACATGTGGACGCAGATCGTCGGCAAGGTGCGGCTCGCGCTCACTCCGCGCATCAATCACTGGTGGGAAGTCCCGCTCTACGTCAATGCGCGCGGATTGACCACTTCTGCCGTTCCGTACGGCGACCGTATCTTCGAAATTGTTTTCGACTTCGTGGAGCACAGGCTCATCATTCAAACCAGTTGGGGATCATCGAAGACTCTGCCGTTGCAACCGCAATCCGTAGCGGACTTCTATGCCGCGTTCATGTCCGCCCTGCGCTCCCTAGGCGTCGACGTGAAAATCTGGACCATGCCCTGCGAAGTACCCAATCCCATTCGATTCGAAAAAGACACCCAGCACGCCTCGTACGATCCCGAATACGCTCACCGTTTCTGGAAAATTCTGGTCATCTGCGAAAATATCTTTCAGGAATTTCGCGCCCGTTTCATCGGCAAAGACAGTCCTGTACATTTTTTTTGGGGCAGCTTCGATCTCTGCGTGACGCGCTTTTCCGGCCGCCGCGCGCCCGAGCGCCCGGGCGCTGATCCCGTCACTCGCGAAGCTTATTCCCACGAAGTGATCAGCGCCGGTTTCTGGCCCGGCGGAGGCGAAATCAAAGGCCCGGCGTTCTACGCCTACGCCGCGCCTGAACCCGCCGGCTTCGCCGGGCAACCGGTAAAGCCCGCGCAGGCCCTCTACCATCCCCAGATGAAAGAATTCCTGCTGATGTATGACGATGTGCGCCGCGCTGCTTCGCCGCGTGAAGCCCTTCTCAGTTTTCTGCAAAGCGCCTATGAGGCGGGAGCGAACCTTGCGCACTGGGATCGCAGCGAACTGGAAAGGCCTTGAAAAAAATGCAGGAGGAGTCAATGCCAGGCAAATGCACGCATCTTAACCAGATCAAAGTCACAACCACCGACATGCACGTTTGTGAGGAGTGCGTAAAAATGGGCGACACCTGGGTTCACCTGCGCCTGTGCATGGTATGCGGAAACGTCGGATGCTGCGACTCGTCGAAGAACAAACACGCCACCAAACATTTTCACCACAGCCATCATCCGGTCATGCGCTCCATCGAACCCGGAGAAGATTGGATCTGGTGCTACGTGGATGAAATGATTGCCGGCGAAGTAGCGGCGTAGGCTGGGCTACCGGACCATCACCGTGAAAAAACCACGCCATGTGGCGCGCCGGTGCCCTCCCAACCCTGTGGCCACTCGCGCTTCGCGAAATTGAAACCGGCCTTGCCGTCCTCATCGTGAAAGGTTTCGTCGATTGAAAGAGCGCCGGTTGCGGGATCGAACTTCAGCAAGTAAAGGCGCTCCTCGCCCGTGGGACCGGGGGTCACAACGATGCGATTGGTCTTCGCGTCCCACCCGCTCCAGTGTGGCCGGAAGGTATCGCCGAACTTCACCCGCGAGACCTCAACCGGCTTGGCTGGGTCTGCAATGTCGAGCACGATTGCGGAATGAATGTTGGGTGCGGTTTGAATGAAGTAATGGCCAACGATCGTTGGCACTCCGCACCAGTTGCCGGGAAAGGTGTAGACGACCTTCGAGCTTGGATGGTCGGAGTCGATTCCCGTGATGCGCTCGAGCCCGCAGCCCAGCGTTTGCACAAACACCGATCCATCCGGCCCGAGACGCGGCTCTTCCGGACTGATCTGCGCATACCGGTTCTCGCCTACGTCGAAATACTCCGTCTTGAGCAGTTTAAGATCGGAAAGCCGCCAGACCTGGTAGGTCACGCCGCGGAAGATATCGCGGAGTTCCATGGATGAGTTGGTGGTGACGACGCGGTCGATCTTACGCAGAATGACAAGGCCGTAAAGCGAGAGGAGCGCATCCGGAAACCCGGGATCGGCGCTGCTTGACGAGCGGATGACCTTACCTGCATCGTCGATTTCAACCAGTCCCCCGCTTTCGCCTCCCGAACCGGATTGCATCTCGTGGTGCGAATGCTGGAATGTGGCGAGAACATGGCCGTTGGGCAAGCGCAGAAACGAATGGGGGTGCATGTATCCGGCCATGTCGGTAAACGAAGCGGCGATTTTCGGCTTTAGCGGATCGCGCAAATCGAAGATAAATGTGCGACCCGCGTCGTGGTCGTTGGCGAAGAGCATGCCGCTCGCTGGCATGGTGTATTCGGTATGGTGCACGTACCCGGTTTTCTGGTCCGTGGCCAATACGGTCAGCAGGTGTCCGTAGTCAGCTGACGCCGGGTCGGCATCGATCACCGCGAGAAAATCGTTGCCCTTATTCTCGGCGTCTCCGGTCCAGGCGAAAAGGTAATGGCCGCTGGAACCGCTCTTTTCGGATTGGCCGGGAGCGGGCCGAGTAGCGCAAGCTGCAAGCAAAATGATAAGGGCAAAGCGACGCATTGATCCTCCTTGAGCAAACGCTATTCGCAGAGAAGGATACCAGCCGGACATGATATCTCTCCCGAGAATCTGATCTGAGACAAAAGAAAAAGCAAACAGCGGGAGGTCAGACATCACGCAGCGAAGGCGGGATAAAAATTGAAAGGGCCGTGACTTTGGTTATGCTCTAGCTGCCAACTCCTGCGAGGAAGTTAACAGCGTGGACGCATGTACCGTCACAGCCCCTTGATGCGATCACTGTTTTCACAGTCCCAAACCCCAACTACTCCTCGCAGACTAGTCGGTTTTTTCAGGTTTGGCTGCCTCTCAGGTTGCCCCGCTAGGCTGATCACTCAGTCTACTTCGGGCCAGCAAGTTTTAATTCGCTAACCCTTTCGACCGTCGACGCAACCAACCTTAACAGAAAGTTAGAAAACGTCAACGCAAACTATTGGTGCAGCACAATAGCTGTAGGCTGTGAATATCGACGCAGGCAAGCTCTTGCAATTCCGTTAGTTATGATTAACAACTCGCATTTAGACCCCAATATTCACAGAAAAACGCACAACCTCGGTTGTGGATTAAAACTCGCCTCGAACCATAGAATCGTCTTGACGACGCAAGATTCTGAGCGCATCTTGCTTTTAGTGCATGTGAACGCACTTGATCCAGCCTGAAAAAGCCGTAAAGAGAAGCATCTGATGTCGGAACTTGTGGCCTATGTGGACGGCGGTTCTCTGGGAAATCCCGGGCCATCCGGTATTGGGGTGATCATCGACGGCTGCGAAAGCGGCCCCATCCGCATCGCCAAATGGATCGGCCACCAGGATAACAACGTCGCCGAATACATGGCCCTGCTCGAAGCCCTGCAATACGCAGTCGCGCAAAAAGCCAAGGCCCTCCACGTCTATTCCGATTCCCAGGTTGTGGTTCGCCAGATGCGGGGCGAGTATTTCTGCCGCAGTTCGCGTCTCTACTCTCTGCATTGGACCTGCCGCAAGCTGGCCCGCGCCCTGGCTTTCTCGATCTCGCACGTTCCCCGCGAAAACAACGTCGAAGCCAACCAGCTCGCCAACAGCGCTGTGCGACAACGCGTGATCTAAGTGGAAGCGAAGCACGGGCCAAAACCGGATCGGTCACGAGTTTTCAGCGGTGTGCAAATCCAAAACAAGCCACAGTGCGGCGTCAATCGGGCATCGGCGCACTAAAGCCGCAAGACGCTGAGGCTTGGGTTACGGAGCGCTGTTCATCGCAGATGTCGTATGACCCGAAAAGCGTCTCGGTTGCAGACGGTATCCGTTACGCGTGCGCACTTTGTATTTTCTGGCCTTCTCGCCTGCCAGGGTCACTTTGATGGCGCGCCAGCCGGCGTTCTGATTGGGTTTCGGGTAATAGCTTAGAGAATACAGGTGCGCCATGTCGTTCTGAATGGAAGCGAAGGCGCGCCGCTCGTCCCGCCAGTTCTTCGCGAAATAGGCCATGCCGCCGGTATCGGCCGTCATTCGCTCGAAAACTGCGGTAGAAATCGGTTCGCCTTTCGCTTCCTGCGTGCTGATGATGTAAACGGAAACGCCCGCCGACTGGGCGATCTCAGCCACGTCTTCCGGCGGGACCACGCTCGAGTTGTCTGGGCCGTTGGAAAATACGACCACGATTTTTCTGCCGGTACACTGGGCAGCATCCTTAACAGTGAGCAGCAGTGCGTTGTAAAGCGCAGCAGAGTCTCCGGCCACAGTGGAACGAACGCCGCGCAAAACTTGTGTGCGATCGGAGGTCAGAGCCGCCGAGCGCAAGAGGTCGCGGCTGTAAGAATAGAAGGCAATTTTATCGGCAGTTTCCAGAGAACGGATAAACTCCGCGATGGCATCTTCGGCGAAGACAAAATCCCGATACATGTAGTTGCTGCTGTCAAAAAGAACGAAAACATTCGCACCCGCGACCAGCGACTGGAGGGTTGGGGGTGAAGTACTCCCTTGTTCAGTTTGGTGTCCCGGCTGCGCATTCGCATCATAAGCCGATAAATCGCGCGCCGGCATGTCACCTTCGGCAAAGGTTGCAAGCTTCTCGTTGATGCCATCTTCGGTGATCACAAAATCCTCGGGGCGAAGCCCGGTAACGTAATCACCTTTTTTATCGGTAACCGCGACATTCAGTTGGACCATATTCACCACAACATGAACCGCCGAGTCATTGTCCTGGCCTTCGGTGCAGAGAAGACCGGCCGAGCTTAGAAAAAGCGCGAGGCAAAAAACGAGAAGACAACGAAAGATAGAGGATCTGCGGGGCATGTTGGTCAAGCTCCTGTTGCGTTCAACTCCACTTTGTTTTGGATGGTTTGCACAATTACGTTCCAAGAATCCCTTCAGCGACGCAGGTCGGCCGTATTCGTTAAGGAAGCGATTCTTCCATTGCGAAAGTCCTCGCCGGTTTCCCGCATGGCGCGAAGCACCGCGGGCCAATCCTCGAGATCAGTCGCAAAAATCCTTGCGATCATCTGGTGCGCCAGCTCGGGAACCAATCGGTTCAGTACGAGGGGCGAGTACCCTTCCTCGTCAGCCAGACGCGCCCAGTACAAATTCGAGGACTCCCAGGATTCGGCCAGCAGTCGGCTGGCAAAACCCGAGAACGCAGGCAGCGGAGGCACATTGAGGAAGTCGCTCGCGTAGCTGTAACTCAAGGTCGGATGCGGCACTCCGAAGTCGCGTGAAAGCCGCGTCCAGCTTACTTCTTCCGGATGTTGGCGCTGTAACATCAGCAGTTCTTCCCCTGCGCTTCCGAAAGAAGCAAACTCTGCGGGATGCTCGCTCTGGAACTCCCCGCATAAATCGAAACTGTCGGCGGGCGTGATTTCGGCAAGGACTCCCGGTATCTGCCCATCTTTTATTCCCTGCTCAATCTTTTCCAATTGCCGCGGCGCCATACGTTCGGAAAGGATGGTTACGAGCTGGGATCGCAGCCGCTGGTCCTTGGCTGACGCGCTAATCAGCTCTTCGCCGGCTCGCTGATATAGTGCGACCGCGTGCAATTCGGTGGGACTCACGTTCCACCAGCGTGGTAAAACCGCGCTGACTAAGAGGCTCGGAACCAGTTCCTCCCAAATCAGAGCCTGAACATTTTTCGGAGCGATGAAATCCTGCTCGAGTTCAGCCAGCGCATAGGGCAGATCAGCGAGGGAGCCAACAAAATGAGCGCCCCCACCCGCGGGAGAGCCTGCTCCAAATAATTGCGGGGCCTGCCAGACCGCTTTTATGCCTTCCACCGTTTCTCCGGAAAAATCATGAGAACGAACAAACAACGGATTGACGTGCAGTGCCTGCGCTCCCGGTGGTTCGTAATACGCATAGTTCAAGCCGACAAGAACGTCTCGCAGGAATGGCGTGAGCTGGCCGCGAGCTTCGTCAATTTGTCTGGGTGATGGATTCTCAGCCTTCAGGACCTTCCCAACATTGGTCTTCATTTCCAGGTCGGTGTGATGAGTATTGTAAAAAGTTGGAGCCCACTGCGTCCTTTCACTATTGGTAAAAATCGGCTGCGGCATCTGGAATTCATGAAGCTGGTCCGCCAGATGAAACAGGTATTCTTCAGGCGGATTTCCATTCGCCCTATTTTTCAAACCGTCGTCGAGAGCGATTAGCGTGTCCAGCGAAACTAGCCGCTGGGCATCTAAGACGGACCGGATGCCGTCCGCTACTTCAGTGTGAATCTTTTTTCCCTCGGCAATGGTCTGCTGCGGCCCGGCGAGTAAGTCCACGATCTCGTCCTGCGATATTGCACGCTCCCCGGTGGCTACGGCGAAAAGTTGAGTCAGTGAGGCCCGTCCGGCGTCATAGAGTTGGCTTGACGTGCGAGCCCGTTCGAATGGCTTGACGACGCTCTGCCAGGAATGTTCCAGGCGAGGACCGGGAATCTGGCCCTGGCGAGCCAGAATTTGCCAAATGCCAATGTTTGCCTGAATGATGCCGAGCGCATCGTCGCGCTCCGGATTGGGAATCTTATCCAAATGCTCCGCAACTTTCAGAAACAGCAAAATGGAAGCATCGTCTAACTGCGGAAATTCGGAAAATATTCGATATTGATCGCTGAAATCGGAAAATTTGAGACACATCAAACGAACGGTTTCCGGGCCCAAGCCATGTCCGTGCGGGCGTTTGCTGGAAATCCGGCTCAGAGCGAGATAAGCCTGCAGCGGCCCATCGTCGACGCTTTCCCGAGAAATAGCGAACATGCTTTCGAGCAAGTCATCGGGCGTTTTGAGATTCCGCTTCTCGACGGATTGCGTAAGGTGAGAAGAATCCTTCCATCGAGGCAGAATCTCGCGCCAAACTTCCATTCCTCCCGGGATTAAGGGCTCGCCGTTGGGAGCCCATTGAATCTGGGATATCAAAAGCAAGAGCCATGGCGCCGGCCGGAATACTCCAGCGGTTGCACTGGCTGGTTTAGTGGGACGCAGGGCGCCATAAAATTTCCGCAGCCTCACCGATTTTGTAAAGTACGCTTGCTGCCGCCGGCTAACGCTCGAAAGCACATCAAAATACGCCACGAGCCAGCCATTATCTTTTGTGAGCAATCCCGGAATGAAATCCACCGGGTCGCTTGGATTTGCGCCGGCCACAGCCTCCCAATCTGAGTCGGCGTCTGCTCCTCCTGGAACCAGAACACGCCCGTGACGAATGCGGATGTGCTCGCCATAGAAATCAAGCAGAGCGCCATACTCGAGCAGCTTTCTGGTTCCGAGTATGTGGCGCAAGTACAGCCGCGTCTCAGGATCCATCTTGGAGAGCGCCCAGTACAACCGTGCGATCGTGCGATCGCCCAAGATGGTGTCCACAACGGTCGAATCGCCGCGAAACTTTTTCTTGTTCGACACATTCCAGTCGGGCGCGGAGAATAGTACGGGAACGTTCGTCGAAGCGTACGAGTATTGAAATGCTGCGCCTCCTTGCAGCGTCTGTTCGAGTTCGGTCAGAGGGAATCCGGAATCAATTGTGAGAAATGCTCTTTCGGGATCTCCAGTTAGAAGAGATGTGCTGGGCTGTCCGCACGTAGAAGCGATCCGGTAACCGAGAATATGCAGCAGCGTGGCTGCATCCCCGCAACCCGAAACCCGTATCACTCCTGCTTGGCCAGCCAACGCGGCTAACTCCCGTGCCTGGGCGACGTAACGAATCAGGAGGATGAGATACTCCGTCGGATGATTGCCGCCCTGATAACCGATTGTCGATACATTCCAGCTCAGCAGCGGAAGAACATCTTCGCGCGAAATTTCCTGACTGATTCCTGCCATGCGAAGAAAGGATCGCAAGGGGCCTGGAATCAAAAATCTCGACGAGGAGGGACCGGAATCCGCGGAGGCGGATGCGGCGGGTTCGGCACTTGCCCCGCGCTTGCCGTTGCCGGCAATCGCCGAACAATCAAAGGAGAGAAAAAAAAGAATTACAACAATCGACAGGTGAGGAAAGGACTTCATGGCTGGCCTTCTCTCCGGTCCGAAAAAAACCTTAAATATGTTTCCTAATAGCGAAATATTCCTGTTAGGTCAATGAAGCCTGCCCTGGTGCGCAATCTTCGGTTCCACTCAGGTGCAGGGGGCGAACCCGGAAAAAACCGATGTCGGCCAACATACTCCATTCGGTGCAATCGTCCAAGGAAGTTTTTGTCATTTTTCATGCTCACCACGCCCTCCGGTATCCCTTTCTGGTTGGCGGTATGGCTTGTCTGTTCTGACTGGACATCGGATGCTCATCTGCCCTGGCATCCATCTGGCGAAAAGTAACTGACATAGGTGAAGTTAGCGATCATGGGCGGCCAAACATGGACGACCAAAGATGATGAGCGAATACAGAGAAAGGTTTACTTCGGAGATTTTCCGCCTACAGTTTCTGATTCTCTGACCAGTTTTCAGCAGGCCCTATGTTCGTAACTCCGCTGGGTGGGCCGAGCGAAGGACGTTCGGGGAAGATAATCGGGACACCGCCAAGGACGTGACTTACCTCAACCATGAACGTGTAATATGTTCCGCGGAGGTGAATTGTGTCGGAAAATGGCCTCATACAGGTGCCCAGCCCCTACTCGGTCGAGGAAACTCTGAAGCGGCTGGAATCGGTTCTTGCGCAATACGGAGTGCAGGTATTCGCCTGCATCGATCACAGCGGCGAAGCGGAAAAAGCAGGAATGAAGATGCCGCCGACCAAGCTGCTGATCTTCGGCAATCCTAAGGGAGGGACGCCAGTGATGCTGGCCGCGCCGACACTTGCCATCGACCTACCGCTGAAAGTTCTGATCGCGGAGAATAAGAACGGAAAGACTCAGGTTACCTACAATAGCCCCGAGTATCTGCAGCAGCGCCACGGCGTGCCACAGGATCTGATCAAGAATATTTCTGTCGTCGGCGCACTCGTGGGGCAAGCTGTGGAATAATGCTGCCGATCACCACCCCACGTGCCTGAAGACTCCAACAAAGCAAGCAACCACTTAGCCAACGAACGGACGTTCCTCGCATGGGTGCGCACCAGCGTGGCCATCGTCGTATTTGGATTTGCCATCGGCCGATTCGCCATTGCGCTGCGGCAGTTGACGGCCTTTCAAGGTCATCCAGCAAAAACCACCGGCCTTTCGGTTTGGATGGGAATGATCTCAATCGTCGCCGGCGTGGTGATGGTCATCGCCGGATTGGTACGCTATCGTAAAACGCGGGCACTGCTGGACGAAGGGAAATTCGAGCCGGCAGGATTTCTGGTTGATCTGGTGACAATTCTGACAGTTCTATTTGGGCTGGCACTGGCGGGATATTTGTTTTACGTGGAAAAGAGTTTGGGATAGACCTTCGGCAGAGTTCGGCAAAGAAGCCCCGCAGAGAAATTGCGCAGATAACCAATGGCCAAGGAACAAGCAAAAGAACAAGAAAAAGAAGCAGCCGCGCAGGCCAGCCTGAGGTTTATCGGGGATGGCCAGGTGGTTGGCATCGGTACCGGATCAACCGCTGCATACTTCATTAAATCGCTAGGCGAGCAAGTGAAGAACGGCTTGCGCATTCGCGGCATTCCAACCTCGGAGCACTCGCGCCAGCTCGCGGCGAGTCTGGGGATTCCGCTCACCACGTTGGATGAATGCCCCGAGATCGACGTGACGGTCGACGGGGCCGATGAAGTCGACCCGCAATTGCGCTTGATCAAAGGTGGCGGGGGTGCACTTTTGCGGGAAAAAATTGTGGCGTCGGCTTCGAAGCAAGTCGTGATCGTCGCTGATTCTAGCAAAAGAGTTCCGGTGCTGGGAAAATTTGGGCTGCCCGTGGAAGTAATCAAATTCGCCCAAGCGGTGGTCAAGAAAAAAATTGAGGCCCTCGGCGCAAGAGTTTCTCTGAGGCAGGTGAACGGCCGCCCGTATCTCACGGACGAAAATAATTACATCTTTGATTGCCACTTTGGTGAGATTGCCGATCCCAATCGCCTGGCAAGACAACTTCGTGACATCCCTGGTGTCGTTGAACATGGATTGTTTATCAGTATTGCAAGCGTGGTGCTCGTCGCTGAGGGTCGCGAAGTCATCGAATTGCGACGTACTGAGAATATTTGCTGATTGAGTTCCGGCGGACCTTCGCCTTTCACTTTCAATAAGGCTTGCGCAATTCGACGCGCATTCTTGGTCTGGAACCAGATACAACGCTAAGTATTCGGGGCGTCTTTCCTTAGACAGTTATTGTCTTCGGGGCTATGCTGTACCATCGATCCGACGGCGTAACCCTGTATCGGAAGAGGCGCAAGCTATGGGCAGGCGCAGGCAGCCCCGCAAACCGATCGCAGTTCCAGTGCGAGTTTTTGGCACCGATCGACGCGGACAAGTCTTCTCCGAGAAAGTCGTCACCGTCGAAGTCAGCCGCAATGGCGCCCAGATCGCCGGCCTTCAGTCCGAACTTAGCGTCGATGAAATTGTTGGACTGAGCTACGGAGCCAATCGAACACATTTCCGGGTAAAGTGGACAGGCACCGCCGGAACTTCGAAAGCCGGCCACGTTGGCCTGCTCAACATCGCCCCAGAAAAACCTTTGTGGGATTTCCCTCTGCTTGGCGACGGGGCTGATAGCTACGAGACCGGCAGCACTGAGATGCGGCACACTCCGCGTTTTCGCTGCCAGAACTCAATCGAAGTGCACGTTGAGGGTGGGGCTTCTTTCTGGGGTACGGTAGCCGATCTCAGCCTGGGCGGCTGTTACGTTGAAATGCCGCTACCGCTGCAGCCCGGAACAAAAATCAGAGTCGGCATATGGTTCGGAGAAACCAAGGCTTGGGCTGAGGCCCAGGTTGCGCACACAACGCCAGGTCTGGGCGTAGGTTTGAGGTTCATTCAGATTTCCGAACAGGATAAAGATGTGATTCGCCGTTTTCTCGAAGGCCTGGCGCCTTTCGCTCGAAAGCCTTTGCGCGCCCCCCAGAAAACCTAGTCGCGGCTTCGCGAACGCGAAGCACGGCCGCGGTCGAACAATCCCTTGCTCTCAAATCAGGCGCCGAGGGTGCTCTTCAGCTTCTTGGACTTCTCCTCGACCCCGCGCGCCAGTTTCTCTTTGTGCGCCTCGAGCTTCTTTGCGACCGCTGCATCTGCTAACCCAATCATCTGTGCCGCGAGAATCCCGGCGTTTGTTGCTCCCGGCTTGCCAATCGCAACCGTTGCCACCGGAATCCCCGCCGGCATCTGCACCGTTGCCAGCAGCGAATCCATTCCGTTCAAAGAAGTCGAAGGAATTGGCACTCCAATCACCGGCAAAGTCGTGTGGGCTGCGATCACTCCTGCGAGATGCGCCGCTCCGCCAGCGCCGGCAATGATTACGCGAATTCCATTTGCCGCGGCCTCCCGGGCAAATTTTGCCGTCCGGTCCGGCGACCGGTGCGCTGAGGTCACATCGATGTCATATACGATTCCAAACTCATCCAGTGCCTTGGCCGCCTCGCGCATGATCTCCAGATCAGAATCGCTTCCCATCACAATCGAAACCAGTGTTTTGCTCATGAGTCCTCGTCTATTTTGATCGACCACTTATTCTTGTCCATCACGAATCATGTGGGGACAGTCGCCCTCGGCTGTCCGGCGGAGCGAAGCTCCGCTATGTCTTCACCGCCCTCCCCGCAATATCCTTACGGTAATGCGCTCCCTCAAACTTAATTTTCTCGCAAGCCTCGTATGCCCACTCAACCGCGCTCTCCAACGACTCGGCCCGCGCCGTCACTCCCAGCACCCTTCCACCAGAAGTATAAAAATCCCCATTCCTTCTCGAAGTCCCCGCGTGAAACACTTTGACACCATCAACCTGGGAAGCGTCGGCCAGCCCGTCAATCCATTTTCCCACCTCAAACGTCCCCGGATACCCTCCTGAAGCCATCACCACGCACACGGTCGCATCACTGGACCACTTGAAAACACCGTCGCTTACTCGACCGTCAATTGAGGCTTCAAGAGCATCCACCAGATCGCTGTCCATGCGCATCAGAATCGGTTGGGTCTCAGGATCGCCAAACCGGCAATTGAACTCCAATACCATTGGACCTTTCGCCGTCATCATCAGCCCGCAATAGAGCACGCCCTTGTATTCGGCGCCTTCAGCCTTCATTCCCGCGACCGCCGGTTTTGCAATGTGATTCACTAACCAGTCGCGCATCTTGTCATCGATAATCTGTGGCGTCGAGTACGCGCCCATCCCTCCCGTGTTGGGCCCGGTATCTTCATCGCCCACGCGCTTGTGATCCTGTGCCGCCACCAAAGGCGCAACCCGCTCTCCATCACTCAACACTAGGAATGAGAGCTCGTCGCCCTTCAAACATTCTTCCAACACTACGCGGGCGCCAGCCTCGCCCACCATCTTTCCGGTCAGCATCTCGGATGCTGCGCTGGCCGCTTCTTCTTTCGTTGCGGCAATCACGACGCCCTTACCGGCCGCTAGTCCGTCGGCCTTGACCACCAACGGCGCGTGAAAATGTGCGAGCCCCTCGCGCACTTCTTCGATCGAATCGCAAATCGCATACGCCGCCGTCGGAATATGGTGCCGCTGCAGAAACTCCTTGGCAAAACTCTTGCTCGATTCCAACTGGGCCGCCGCTTTCGTGGGTCCAAACACCCGCAAGCCGCGGCGGGCAAACTCATCCACCACTCCCAACATCAGTGGCAGTTCCGGACCCACCACCGTCAGATCGGGCCGCAGGCGCCCGCCCAGAGCGACCATCGACTCCACGCTCTTCAGGTCCACGCTCAAGCATTCTGCTTGCTCTGCTATTCCTCCATTTCCCGGAGCACAATACACTTTCGACACGCGGCCCGATTGCCGCAACTTCCACACCAGCGCGTGCTCCCGTCCTCCGCTGCCTAGGACCAGAATTTTCATAGAAGAAAATCAAGGGTAGGGCAGCAATCAGAAGCTGTCAACGTGGGAAGGCACTGCGAATCGGTGATGTCCAGGTTCTGTGATCGAAAAGGGTCATCCTTTGCGATCTTAGCGGCCTTCCTTAAGTGCGCTTCGCGGTTTAAGCTTTGGACCTCTCCCACCTCATCGATGTAACTTAACTACAATTAAGACCAAGCCGTATAATCTTCGCAGATGATCACGGTTTCTAAAGAAGATTATCTCAAGGCCATTCTCGAGGCTGAATCGGAAGGCGAATCGGTTATCGCCGCCCGGCTCGCGGATTGGCTTAAGGTGTCGCCTCCGGCGGTCACCATGGCTCTGCGGAGATTGAAAAAAGACGGCCTGGTGCGGGTTCTCTCCGACGGCCACGTTCGCCTCACCGCCGCGGGCCGCAAAATTGCGCGCAAGCTAACCCTCCGCCATCACCTGATCGAGCGTATGTTGTCAGAGCTTTTTGGCATGGAATGGTGGAAGGTGCACGACGAAGCCGAGCGACTCGAACACGCAGTCTCGCCCGACTTCGAGGCCAAGCTCCTCGCCAAACTCGGCAAAGATGGCGTCTGCCCTCACGGTAATCTTAGTGAGATGGAAAGTCCGGACAGCCGTCGGCATCGTGGGCTCACCCTCCTCGCCAATGCTGCTCCCGGCGCCACCTACGCAGTCAGCGGCATCTACGAGCGCGACCGCCGCCTGCTCGAATTCCTGGAAGCGCGCGGGATCCGTCCCGGATCAAAACTGCGTCTGCTGGAGCGAAATTACGACCAAACCCTTACCTTATCGACCACCGTGGGCAATGTTTCGCTCGGCCGCGCCGCAACCGAGCGCGTCTGGGTCGTCGCCGCAGAACATTAGGGTCATTGATCCCTCAGTGCCCCTCTGTTGCCGCGCCGCTCCATATCTTAACCACGGTTTACATATTCATGTATACTTACGCTAATCTCCGCTGGGAACCAGTTGGCGCCGAACCTGTCGGCTGAGATTGTTCGTACTACCCGCGCCCAACCGATGAAGCCCCTCGCCGGCCAATCCGAAACCGAAGCCGTAGTCATCACCCACGAAGACATCGATCGCGCCCACGATCGGGTGCGCGTCCTTACCGCCCGCAACCGACGCGGCTTTCGTTCCAAAGCGCGCCTTCTCTGGCTGCTTGTCGGCCCCGGCGTCCTCGTCATGCTGGGCGAAAACGACGGCCCCAGCATGCTCTCCTACGCGGCCACCGGGGCCAAATTCGGCATCGGCTTCTTTCTCCCGTTCGTCGTTCTTACTTTCTGCATGGCAATCGTGGTCCAGGAAATGACCGTCCGTCTCGGCGCCGCTACGCATCGCGGCCACGCCGAACTCATCTTCGACCGCTTCGGCCCGTTCTGGGGATGGTTTTCCATGATCGACCTCGGCATCGGCAACTTTCTTACCCTCATCACCGAATTCATCGCCGTCCGCGCCGGCTTAGGTTTTTTCGGCGTGCCTCCCTGGCTCGCAATCCTCACCGCACTCATCATCCTCTACGCCGCGCTCATGACTCACCGTTACTGGACCTGGGAACGCATCACTCTAACTGCCGCTTTATTCAACTTAGTATTTATTCCTGTCGCTCTGATGACCCATCCCCATTGGGAGCCAGTCGCCCACGCATTGATCACATGGCAACCGCTTCCCGGATTCAATAAAGACGTTCTCCTGATCGTCCTAAGCAACATCGGTGCAACTGTTACTCCCTGGATGCTCTTCTTCCAACAAAGCGCCACGGTCGACAAAGGAATGACGACCAAAGACATTCGCTTCGGCCGCATTGACACGGTTCTCGGCGCCGCGCTTGCGTCTGCCGCTGCGGTTGCGACCATCCTGGCAACCGCCCCACTCTTTGCCCATCAAATGTCCGCGGGAAATTTTGAAGCGGCGCAATTCGCGCAGGCTCTCGAACCGGTCATCGGACGCTTCGGTGCTGCCCTTTTCGCTCTCGGCATGGTCGAAGCTGGAATCGTCGCGGCCATCACAATTTCTACTTCCTCTGCTTACGCCTTCGGAGAAGTCGCCCACAAGCCCCACAGCCTCAATCTGCCCATGGGCGAAGGCAAAAGCTTCTATGCCGTGCTTACGCTTTGTGCCATGGCTGCGGCGGCTATCGTCCTGATCCCCGGCTTGCCGCTCGTTTATGTAGTGCTGGTGGTAAACGTAGTCGCGGTGCTCGCTATGCCGCCAGCCTTAGTATTTCTTTTCATGCTGGTGAACGACAAAGAAATCATGGGAGACCTGGTCAGTCCGCTGTGGGCCAATGTTCTCTCAACCGGAGTTGTACTGGTTCTGACAAGCGCTGGCATTCTTTTCGGCGTGAGCATCATCGCCCCCAACCTGTTCGCTTTATTAGGAGGAAGGTAAATGAATCTCGATTCGCGCATACCTGTGTGGGAAAAGCAGCCTCGCCTGTCCAGTCGCGCGGAACTGGACAGCGGGGATTCCGTGCAATCGAAACCGCAATCGAAACCATGGTTAGCGTCATCCCGAAGGCCCGCTTTCACCAGCGGGCCGAGGGATCTCGCGCGCACCGCCGCACCTGTTGTGATGAGCAACGCGGCAAGAACAGAACGAAGTCACAGGAACTATTATTAAGAGGATCACGCTTCATGACACCGAAATCCGACCCACATTTTTCAACCGCCGACCAATCCCTCGTTCTTTCTACTCTCGAGCACGATCAACTGGTCAAAGCAAAAAAGCACCTCATACCGCGCCGTCATCTCAAAGGCCCGGAACTTACCATTCTGTGGGCTCTCCGGGTTTATGTTCTATTCATGATGATCATTGTCGCTTACCAATTCTGGATCGCCGCCCGTTAAACGCCTGCGTTCAGCGAGCAGCTAGACGACCACGAGAGGCCGTCGGCACGGCATTTAAGGAGGGCGCGATTCTATTTGGACTAAACTGAATCCAGATGTCTCTGCCCATCTACCGGCTCCGGCGCTGGCT
The DNA here is from genome assembly GCA_963784095.1 of uncultured Acidobacteriaceae bacterium. Lineage (GTDB taxonomy): Bacteria > Acidobacteriota > Terriglobia > Terriglobales > Acidobacteriaceae > Sulfotelmatobacter. The sequence goes on along the minus strand of CAWAQC010000005.1, from coordinate 350,344 downwards.
TCTGATAATTGCGGTTCTATTTATCGCCGTGATTTCGGGGATGTATTTCTACGCCCGTCTCCGTGAGCGCAATGTGCTGAAGGAAGTTCCCAACAAGCTTGGCATCAACATCAAGCAGACGGCTACCGGCTTTCAATTCTCCAAGTCTGACGGCAAGCGGACGCTGTTCACCATCGAGGCCAGCAAGCTCAAGCAGTTCAAACTGGATGGCAGCGCCGAACTGCATAACGTCACCATTGTTGTTTACGGACGCGATTCATCCCGCTTCGACCAGATCTATGGCGATGACTTCACCTATGACAAGCGGTCAGGCAACGTCACGGCCGAGGGAACTGTGCAGATCGATCTGCAGGCCAATCCTTCAGGCGAAGCCGAGCCGGATCAAAGCACTCCCAAAGAGCTGAAGGATCCAATTCACCTCAAAACCAGCGACCTGGTGTTCAACCAGCAAAGCGGCGACGCGCACACTGCTGCGCGCGTAGATTTCCAGACGCCGCAAGCCAGCGGTTGGGCGGTTGGGGTCGCGTATACGGCCAAAAGCAATACGCTGACCCTCGAATCGCAAATTCATGTGGCGCTGCAAAATAAAGAAAATCTGTTCGCAACGCGAGGGCAGATTACGCGTGATCCGCGGGTCATCGTGCTGGAGAGTCCACGGCTGGAACGGACCAGCGGGACGGTGCAGGCGGAGCAGGCCACGTTTTTCCTCGGCCCCGAAAACAATGTAGAGCGGGTGATTGCGAAGGGCAATGTGGATGCGCAATCCTCCGCGCAATCCAATGAGCAAATACACACGCGCGCCAATGCGGGCGAAGTGCTGCTCATGGGAAAGCAGGAGCGCATAGAGAGCGCGACCCTGACAGGAAATGTTCACGTGGAGCGCCTCGGATCTGAGCCGATGCAAGCCGTTGCCGGGCGCGCGATTCTGGATTTTTCTGCAGACAACCAGCTGCGAAAAATCCATGCCGAGGACGGAGTGCGGTTGACGCAACATAGTGCGAGAGCGCCCACAGCGAGGCCAAATGCGAATGGAGCGTCCCCGCAAGACTTCGACGTCTCCGCTCCTGTCATCGATTTCTTTGTATCTGCGGGCAACCGCCTCGATCACGCTGTAACTTCCGGTTCGGCGCAAATCACGATCTTGCCGGCGCAGAGTTCGACCGCTTCAGATGGACGAACGAATCAAGAAACAGGGCGGCGAACCACCGTCACGGCAGAACGCTTCGTTGCCAAATTCGCTGAGAGTCGGCCCACCGCTCCGGGCGGAAAAGGATCTAGCCGGCTGGCTTCGATCTATGGCGCGCCCAACGCGAAGATCGTGGATTCGGTTCCAGGTATGCCTGATCGCGTGAGCACCAGCGAAAGCTTGGATGCTACTTTCCTGCCGGAGGGGGGAATTAGCTCGATCATCCAGCGAGGAAGCGTAGCCTATTCCGATAACCAGGCCCCAGGTAAGCGAACTCAAGCTTGGGCCGACACCGCGGCTTACAACGCGGCGACGAGCATCTTGGTGCTCAGCGGAAGCCCCCGCGTAACCGACGGCGGCATGGCTACCACGTCCAAGACCATCCGCATCAATCGCCTCACGAACGAGGCTCTGGCCGAGGGAGATGTAAAGAGCACTTACAACGAACTCAAAGAACAACCAAACGGAGCCTTGCTGGCGTCTTCTTCACCCATTCACGTCACGGCGGCCAGCATGACGTGGTCGAGCCATGCGCCGGCACTCTATCAGGGAAATGCACGCTTATGGCAAGACGCGAACGTGATTACCGCACCCTCGATCCAGTTTGACCGGGATCATCGGTCCTTACTGGCGCAAGGCACTTCGCGGCAGCCGGTCTCCACAGTATTGGTGCAGGGTGCCCAGCCGGAAAAAGACAAATCCAACGCAAGGCCTGGCCCACTCAGCGAAAGCAAAGCGAAAAAACAGGCTACCAGCAACGTGCCCGAGGTGGTAGCGATCACATCGGCTCGTCTGACCTATACAGACGCCCAGCGACAGGCCCGTTATGAAGGAGGCGTGACGGCGAAAGGCCAGGATTTCTCTGCAACCGCCGATACGGCCGATGCCTATCTTGAACCGCGATATCAAGCCCATACTAATCAACAGCCTAGCGGAGCCGGACGGCTCCAACGCTTGGTTGCGAATGGCAACGTCCTTATCCAGCAGCGGGGTCGGAAAGCCGAAGGGCAAAAGCTCGTCTACACAGCTGCGGACGAAAAATTCGTCCTCACCGGCGGACCGCCTAGCATTTTTGATGCCGAACGTGGCAAGATTACGGGGGTTTCGTTGACTTTCTTTCAAGCCGATGATAGGGTGCTCGTAGAAGGCGAAGCAAGTACTCCTGTGGTGACTCAAACGCGAGTGGCACGCTAAATGCGTGCCCAGTGAAATGTGAGTAAGATCAATGCGGACCCTGGCCACGGATGAAATTGGCAAGTCTTACCGCGGCCGCCGCGTAGTAAATGGTGTAAGCCTGCGAGTCGATCAGGGCGAGGTGGTGGGTTTACTCGGCCCCAACGGTGCAGGCAAGACAACTACTTTTTACGCCATTGTTGGCCTGATCCCCCCTGATACTGGCCGCGTGCTATACGACGGTCAGGACATCACTGACGTTCCCATGTATCTGAGGGCACGGCAGTATGGCATCAGCTATCTCCCGCAAGAAGCTTCGGTTTTTCGCAAACTGACGGTCGAGGAAAACATCCTCGCAGTGCTTGAGGCTCAGCCTCTGTCTTGGCACGAGCGCCGCGAGAAGATGGAAAAATTTATCGATGAACTTGGGCTTGAGCATATTCGCCGCAATCGCGGCTACGCTCTATCTGGGGGCGAGCGCCGGCGCGTGGAGATCGCGCGTTGCCTGTGCATCAATCCGACGTTCATCCTGCTCGACGAACCTTTTTCCGGGATCGATCCCATCGCCGTTCTCGACCTGCAGAAAATTATCAGCGGCTTGCGGGCGAGCGGCATTGGAGTGTTGATCACCGATCACAACGTGCGCGAAACGTTATCGGTAACCGATCGCGCCTACATCATCGACGACGGCAGAATCTTCCGCCACGGCCCGCCCGAGCAATTGGCAGCCGATCCGGAAGTCCGCCGCGTGTATCTGGGAGAAAGTTTTTCGCTGGTCTGACATTTCGTGATTGAAGAGTTTTGAAAGGGCGCGGCTTAAGCCGCGCTGCTGAGGTTCGTGACCTGAACGCCTTTAGGCGCTGAGGGAAACAGTAATGACGATTGACGAACGGCTCGAAGCTTTGGCGCACAATTTGGGACTGTTATCCCTCGAGACGGAAAAAGCACGACAAGCAGTTTGAAGGCGCGGCAAGGCTGGTCACCGAAGTTGCTTAGGGCACCTCAAGGCTGCTGCGAGTTGTGGAGATGCACGAACACCGGCTTGACAGTCACGGTGATCGGTTGCACAAGCTCGAATAAGGCAGCCGAACACATCCGAAACTGCGCGTCTTTTGGCCTTTGAAACTTTGAAACTTTGAAACATGGTATTACTCCAGCACAAACTATCGGTCAGGCTCTCGCAACGCCAGATCCTCACCCCGGGCCTGGTGCAGATGGTCTCCGTCCTTGCGCTCAATAAGCTCGAGCTCAAGGACATGATCAACTCCGAGATGGTCGAGAACCCGGTTCTCGAAGAGCTTGAGGATTCCGTCCCGTTGATCGACGAAGTGGGACGCAAAGAAGAAGACCGTGAGCGCGCTGCGCAGGCTGCGCCCGAAGAAAATCCCATCACTGCCGTCGAAAAGAAAGATCCATTCGAAGAGATCGACTTCGGCTCGTTCTTCCAGGACTATCTCGATCCCGGCTACCGCACCCGCGGAGAGATGGAAGAGATTGAGCGGCCGTCATTCGAAAACTTCCTTTCGAAACCGACCACGCTCACCGATCATCTTGCGTGGCAACTCGGCGCGTTGAGCCTGCGCCCCGAAGTGCGTGAAGCGGCCGAGCAGATTATTGGCAATTTGAACGAAGACGGCTACCTCATCGCCAGTGACGAAGAAATGCTCGGTATCACGCCGCCAGCACCACCGGAGGCCGACGCCGAAGCCGCGAGCAAAATCGTCAGCGAAGCGGCCGCTCTGGGATTAGCCGCAGATCAGGCCGCCTCCGCGGAAGCGTCTGTCACGGGCGTCGCCCCAGATCAATCAGCTTCTGAAAGCGATGTCATGCTGAGCGAGGACAGTGCTTCGCCAACGGGAAGCACCGCCGCAGTTGAAGCCTCCCTGTCGGCTCAACCGAACCCGTACACACAGACGGATGGAATAGCAGCGACACCGAACGCCGAAACGGAGCACCGAGAGCACTCGATCCCTGAAACCTCACTCCCGGCGAACGGCAACTCCGCAGCCGCCGCAGCCGCTCCCGCGCCAGACCCCAAATTCCAGCGTCCTACATACAAACCAAATTTCAGCCAGTCGGATTTGCAGGAAGCTCTGGAAGTCATCCGCCAGCTTGATCCGCCTGGCGTAGGCTGCCGTGATCTGCGCGAATGCCTGCTCCGTCAGCTTCGTTATCACAAGACACAGCTCGCGAATCAGAAAAACGGCGATAAGCCGGCAAACGGCGCCGCTCAAGTTCTTCAGGATGCCATCGCGATCGCCGATCAGCATCTGCGTGCGTTAACCGGCAAGCAGCACAAAGATATCGCCAAGGCTCTTGGACGCCCTCCCGAAGCCGTGCAACATGCGGTCGACTACATTCGCACGCTCGATCCGCGTCCCGGCCTGCAATACAACAAAATCCAGGCGCGCCTCATCGAGCCTGACGTTGCTTTCGTCAAGCACGGAGACGAATGGCTCGTCATCATGAACGACGACGACCTTCCGCAGCTTCGCCTGAATCCCGCATACAAGAAACTGCTGACTCGTGACGGCAACGAGAAGACCACGCGTGACTATGTGAAAGAGCGCTATAAGAGCGCCATTCAGCTGATTAAGAACATTGAGCAGCGCAAGCAAACCATCACTAAGGTTTGCTATTCGATCGTCGCACGGCAATACGAATTTCTAGAAAAGGGCATCGATCAACTGAAGCCCATGATGATCAAAGAAGTCGCGGAGGAAATCGGCGTGCATCCTTCCACCGTGAGCCGCGCCGTCGCCAGCAAATACGCGCATACGCCGCAGGGCGTCTTCGAGTTGCGCTACTTCTTCAGCGAAAGCGTGCAGGGCCCCGAAGGCGGTAACACGTCGCTGCTGATCTTGAAACGCCGCGTTAAAAAATTAATCGAAGAAGAAGATCCTGCGCGACCGCTGACCGACGAGCAACTTACCCGCATTCTGCAGTCGCAAGGCATTCAGGTCACGCGCCGGACCGTTGCCAAGTATCGTGAAGATATGCGCATTCCCAGCACGCACCAGCGCCGAGTGAAGGAATAATGGGAACCACGAATCGTATCAGGGCACGGCTTCAGCCGTGCCGATGTGATGCGCATATCAAACCGGGCCTTGGCCCCTGAGTTCGTTCGCAATCGGCCCTATCAAGCGCCGAGTTGGCAACGGCCGACGACGCCTTTAGACACTCCCATTCCCACCCAAGGAGCGCCGCTTCATGAACGTGGAATACACCGGACGTCACTACGAAGTCACTCCCGCCATCAAAAAAGAAGTCGAGACCGGACTCAGCAAAATCCGCAAGATCCTGGGCGACAAATTCGAAGCCCATGTAACTCTCGCGGTCGAAAAGCACCGCCATAAAGCCGAAATCACCATCAGCCCCCGCAATGGTCCGCTGGTCGGGATTGCCCAGGCCAAAGACATGACGTTCGCCGTCAATGAGGCGCTCGACCATCTCGAAAAGCAGGCGGTGAAATACAAGAAGCGCTGGCAGTCAAAAAAACTTTCGGCGCGCAAGAACGTAGAAGCTAAAAAGTGGAACGGCGAGTCTGCAAAACCGCTAAAGGCTGAAACAAATGCACGCACCGACGGCGCGCAAACCAGGGTCGGACTGACGGAGAAAACCGCCGTCCCGGTCGCCGTGCACCGTTATCCCGCCGTGGCCCGCACCACTGAGGTGCACCTTGTCCGCTCCAACGAAGCCGTTGCCATGCGCCCTATGACCCTCGAAGAAGCCATCAAAGAGGCCCACTTCCGTGACCGCGACGTCTTGGTCTTCCGCGATCCCAAAGGCAAGCTGATGATCCTGCACCGCACCCGCGATGGAAAAATGGAGCTGATCGAAGCGCCGTAGATTGAAGACAACTAGTTGATCAACTGGTTGATTTGTAAGATAATGGATTGGATGAAGTCCATTGGCGCATTTGACGCGAAAACCCGCCTTTCTGAGTTGCTGAGGGGCGCGTCCAAGGGCGAAACCATTCAGATTACCCACCGCGGTGTCCCCGTGGCTAAGCTCTCTCCGCCTGATGACGGCGGAAAGCAAAACAATGGCGGCGCAGCCGCAGCCATTCGCCGCTTACGCAAGGGCGCAACTTTAGGCAAGATCACCATCCGTGAGCTAATCGATGAAGGCCGGCGCTGGTAAACGGTTTGTACTGGATGCATCCGTCGCGGTCGCTTGGTGCTTTGAAGATGAAAGCACAAAGTTCACGGAATCCGTGCTTGATTTGCTGTCAGAGGGTGCCGATGCGTTGGTTCCGTCGATTTGGCCACTTGAAATCGCGAACGCATTGCTGATCGCCGAAAAACGGAAGCGAATCGCTCAAGCACAGGTTACGCCAATCCTGCAGCAAATTGCGTCGCTGCCAATCTCAGTGATGCCCGTGGATGCAAAGCAGGCTTTCGGCCGCATCTTGCCACTGGCGCGGCAGCAGACGCTATCGGAATACGACGCCGCCTATCTCGAACTCGCCTTGCGGCATCAATTGCCGCTGGCCACCTTGGATTCTGCCTTACGGCGCTCGGCCCAAGATATGGGAGTTGTATTGCTCTTGGGTTGAGGTGATACTCACGCAATGACCAATCTTCGTGTGATGGCGGTGGTAGCCATAATCTCAGCTGTAGCCCACTCGCAGACCCTTGCGCCGGCATCGCAACTCTCGGTTCACTGGGAAGAACTGACTGCTGCCGATTTTCTCAAGGGCATCCATCGCTCGCAAGGCACTTGTCTGCTGCCATTCGGGATTCTTGAAAAACATGGCCCGCATCTGCCGCTGGGCGCCGATCTGCTCGACGTGCGTTACGCGTCCCTCCATGCTGCCCAAAGGGAATACACGATCGTCTTTCCGGAATATTATTTTGGGCAAATCGCCGAAGCTCGCCACGAGCCGGGGACCATCGCCTATAGCCGCGAATTGCAGCTTGCGCTTCTGCAGGCAACCACCGACGAGATGGCGCGCAACGGATGCAAGAAAATCATCATCGTCAACGGCCACGGAGGCAACGAATACCTGCTGCCCTATTTTGCCCAGACGCAACTCGATAAGCCGCACGATTATGTGGTCTACGTGTTCGACAAGCGCTCGCCCGATTCAGGAGGCCCGAAGAAAAAATCCTCCATCGACATGCACGCCGGCGAAAGCGAGACTTCGAAGATGCTGATCGCCCGCCCCGACCTGGTGCATATGGACCGCGCCAACCTGGAATCAGGAGCCGACCAGCACCGCCTGAATCTGCCGGACGATGTTTACACCGGCATCTGGTGGTACGCGCGATTTCCCGATCACTACGCGGGCGAAGGCTCAGCGGCAACGCAAGAGTTGGGAAAATTTCAAATGGATTGGTGGATTGAAGCGGTCGTCAATACTATTCGCTCCGTGAAAGCCGATGACGAGAGCCTAAAGCTGCAGAACGAATTTTACGAAAAGAGCCGGCATCCGCTGGATACCAAGCAATAAATTGGAACCCTTCCGATTGGGTCGCGTCAGAATGCGCCAATCTAGGCTGCCAGCGAGCGGCTGTGCCAGCCAACAGTCAGAAACTCAGCAATCAGAAATTTCCTACGAGCTCCCTATTAACACGCCGGTAATGAAAACCAGCACCCCTCCCAGACCAACCTGCAGCGCAGCTGAAACCCAGGGTGTATCCATGTAGCGTTTTCGAATCCAGGTGATGACCGCCAGTTCAACCATCACCACGGCTCCGGCGGCCCATAGCGCCATGCGGAAATCTTTCAAAAGAAAAGGCAGCGTGTGGCCGATTCCTCCCAGAGCAGTCATAGCGCCGCAGATCACGCCCCGCACCCACGGATGCCCGCGGCCGGTCAGGCTGCCATCATCTGAAAGAGCTTCCGCGAAACCCATGCTGATCCCTGCGCCGGCCGAGGCCGCCACGCCCACCAGAAACGCGTCCCAGCTGTCGTGCGTGGCAAAAGCAGCGGCAAACACCGGAGCGAGCGTCGAGACTGAACCATCCATCAATCCGGCCAGACCCGGCTGCACGATTTGCAGAACAAACAGCCGGCGTTGGGCTTTCTCTTCGTCTTCCTTCACGCTCTCTGGCAGTTTTTCTTTGTCGAGCTCTTGAGCTCGCTCTTCGTGCTCGCGTTCTTCATTGATCAAGTCGTCGAGCAGTTGGCGCATGCTGGCGTCCTGGGTGCGGGCCGCGGCTTTCTCATAAAATCGCCGCGTCTCCACTTCCATGGTGCTGGCTTCTTTGCGGACGGCTTCAATGCGCAACGGCCGGCTCAACCACAACGCTGGACGCTCGACGAAGCCGCGCACATCCTGCCGGCGGATCAATGGAATGTGCTCGCCAAATTTCTGCTGAAACAGCTCGATGAGTCTTCTACGATGGGCCGACTCTTCCAGGCGCATGCCGTCGAACATCGCCGCCGAGGCGGGATAATCCGGCCGCAAGCCCTCCGCAAAATCGGAATACACGCGCTCATCTTCTTCTTCCAGTGCAATGGCAAGGGCCAGCACTTCGCGTTCGGTGAGTTCGTCGAACTTCTTCATGGACGGAATAGATTACCTTTCCCGCCGGTGCTAAGACAAATCAAAATCGGCCGAACTTTCAGTGATGATCGAGTATGAGCGAATTCTGTGCCCACGTTTGTTCTCCCGCGCACTGCGGTTGCGGTGCTAGTATCCAGTGCATGCCTCGCAAGTCCGCCACGTCCCACGAGGATCAGAATTCGTTAGCAAAGAAGAAATCGCGGGCGAAAAAGAAAACACCGCACCCGAGCACGGTTGCTCCGGAACTCGTAATCATTACCGGAATGAGCGGGTCGGGAAAAGCTTCCGTGCTGAAGGCATTCGAAGATCTTGGCTATTACTGCGTGGATAATCTTCCTATTGAACTGATTCCGCGTTTTGCCGAAATGTCTTCGCAATCCTCTGAGATCCGGCACATGGCGATTGTGGTCGACGTGCGCGAAGGCTCAAAGCTCGACCAGCTTCCGGGAATTCTCAAAGCCGTGCGGAGAATCATTCCCACCAAGGTCGCGTTTCTCGAAGCGTCCGATGCGGTGCTGTTGCGCCGATTCAGTGAGACCCGCCGGCCGCATCCCCTTGGCACTGATTCGCCGGTGAATAGCTCGATCAAAGCCGAACGCCGACACTTAGCGAAGATCCGCGCTTTGGCTGACATCGTGATCGACACTTCCAAGTTCAATGTTCACGAACTGCGAGCCCACGTTACCGAACGCTTCCGCGAACATCCAAACGACAAAAGCATTCTGGTTTCCAGTGTGAGCTTCGGGTTTCGCCAGGGGGTTCCCGAGGACGCCGATCTGGTCTTCGATGTGCGCTTTTTGCCCAATCCGCATTTCGTAGCGGAATTCCGCCCGCTCACTGGACGGGATCCACGCGTGGCCAAGTACATCCGGTCGTTTCCGCAGACGCAGGAATTCATCTCTCGCATCTCCGAGATGCTGGTTTATTTGCTCCCGCACTATATCCATGAAGGCAAGAGCTATCTGACTATCGCATTTGGTTGCACCGGTGGGCAGCATCGTTCGGTAATGATGGCGGAGGAGGTTGGCAAGCGCCTGCATAAAGCGGGATACCGCGTGAAGGTGGTGCACCGGGATATGCCGAAATGACAGAGGCGCAGCGCTCTTTAGCAGGCGCCAGTTCCGGCACTACCGCATCATCTCGTCCCCGCATCCGTCAACGACAAACAGCCCGCAACCGCAGTAAAATAAGGCATTTGCATCTCATGCCCCATTCACCGTCTGTGAGCCAGGCCGGCTTCCGCGGAGCCCTATGCGGCAACTGACGCGCCTGGTTCGCTATGCGCTTCCCTATTGGTGGCAGATTGTCGCTTCCGTTCTGCTGATGGCCGCGGTGGGCGCGCTCGATGCGTTCAAGTATCTGCTGGTCAAGCCGGTATTCGATCGCGTGTTGAATCCGGCCAGCGGATCGAAAGACATTCAGCTGTTTACCGTTCCCGGAAGTCATCACGTGGTTTATCTGCAGCAGTTCGTTCCCTCCCGCATTACGAATGCGTGGAGCGCGGTGGCATTCGCCCTGGTCGCTTCGACTATCTTGAAAGGTATCTGCGATTACACCGGCACCTATCTGGTGAATCACGCCGGTTTCGGCATGATCACCGACCTGCGCGACGATTTGTACAACGCGATCATGCGCCGCTCGGCGGCTTTCTTCTCGAAACATACGACGGGAACCCTCCTTTCGGCCATCATCAACGACATCGAGCGTGTGCAGTACGCCATGTCAACCGTGCTGGCAGAGTTCCTGCAACAGTTTTTCACGTTCCTGTTCGTGGCGGGTGTGGTCGTGGTCTTAGGGAAAAATCTTGCCTGGGTGCTCTTGTTGTTCGTGCCAGTGATTATTTACTCGTCGCGCAAGATCGGCTCCCGCGTGCGCAGCACCACCCGGCAGGGACAAGACAAGCTGGCGGAAATCCAAAACATTTTGCACGAAACCATCACCGGCAATCGCATCGTGAAAGCCTTCAATACCGAGAAGTGGGAGATTAACCGTTTTCGCAATGCCGCGCGTCGCCTGTTTCGGGCGAACTTGCGATCCGTCGCCGCGACCGCGATCAGTTCGCCGCTGATGGATATTGTCGGAATTATCGGCATCTCGTTACTTCTGCTACTGGGGCGCGATCGCATTGCCCACAACCTGATGACCCCCGGCGCTTTCGTGGCGTTTATTACGGCGGTGTTCAGCCTTTACAATCCGGTGCGCAAGTTTGCTTTATTCAACAACAATTTTCAGCAGGCGCTCGGCGCCTCCAGCGAGATTTTCAAGTTCATGGATTTGGAAGATGATGTTCGCGAGAAGCCTTTTGCCAAGCGCTTGCCGGCATTCTCGAAAAGCGTGCAGTTCGAGCACGTCAGCTTTGGGTACGGCCGCGAATGCGCAGAGACCGTGCTGCGCAATATCGATCTTGAGGTGCGGCGCGGAGAAGTGGTGGCCATTGTCGGGTCCAGCGGTTCAGGCAAAAGCACGCTGGTCCATTTGATTCCGCGCTTCTTCGATGTAACGGAAGGCCGCTTGCTGATTGACGGTCATGATGTGCGCGACGTGACGCTGGGTTCGCTCCGAGAGCAGATCGGCGTGGTTACGCAGGAGACCGTTCTGTTCAATGACACGGTTCGAAATAATATTGCTTATGGCCAGCCGCATGTGCCGTTGCTAGAGGTTGAGGCTGCAGCTCGTGCCGCCCTGGCGCACGATTTCATCAAGGCCCTGCCGCGAGGCTATGATGAGATGATTGGAGAACGTGGCGTCCGGCTTTCAGGCGGAGAGCGGCAGCGTATCGCCATCGCGCGCGCGATTCTAAAAAATGCTCCAATTTTGATTCTCGACGAGGCGACCTCGGCGCTGGATAGCGAATCTGAGGCGCTGGTACAATCCGCGTTGCACAATCTGATGAGCGGCCGTACGGTTTTTGTGATCGCTCACCGGCTTTCCACGGTTCGCCGCGCTGACCGCATTGTGGTGATCGAGAACGGAGCCATCGCCGATATTGGCGCCCATGAGGAGTTGATGATGAAGCTGGGTACGTACCGGCGGCTCTACGATTTGCAGTTCGCCGATCTGGAACAGAAAATGGATCCCGTGCAAGCCAGGTGATTTCGGCGTTTGGAGGATTGGAAAAATCGCTCATGCCCATCCGCTCCATGACAGGTTTTGCTCAGGTGAAAGGCGAGCTCACGAATCCGGACGGCGGATCTCACGATCCGTCTCAAGAACTGGGAACGCGCAGCCCGGGTTTCGGACAATCCGCCGCTCGACAGAATGGTCGCCTCGCGTTTTCGCTTTCATTGAAATCCGTAAATCATCGCTTTCTCGATCTGCATTTCCGTTTGCCTTCCGGCTGCGATTCGCTGGAGATGCAATTGCGGCGAATCCTCAAAGAAAAGATCGCGCGCGGTCATGTTGAGGTCGCGCTGAATCTCGAGCGCTCGAACAACGAGGGTTTCGCTTTAAACCGGCCATTGGTCAGCGCGTATATTGCCGCTTTTCGCGCCGCTGCTGCGGAGTTCTCACTGGCTGCCGAACCGGATCTCAATGCGATTTTGCGCGTTCCGGGCGCGCTCGAATCCGGCCAGCAGCCGGACGATGGAGCGCTTGAAACGGCCGCAATGGCAACGGTCGGTGAAGCGCTGGACCGCCTGAATCAGATGCGCGAACAGGAGGGCCGCAGCATTGAGCGCGAATTGCGCCAGCGCATGGCGCATCTCGGCGAAGCGGTGAAGACGGTGCACCTTCACCGTAGCACGGTGCTTCACAACTACGTGGAAAAACTGCAGGCGCGTATTCAGGAACTGCTGGGCTCGAATGCCGACCGGGACCGTGCGATGCAGGAAGCCGCCCTGCTCGTGGACCGCAGCGATATTCAGGAAGAGATCGTTCGCTTGGAGAATCACGTTCAGCACTTTCTCGATCTGCTCGATCAGGATGGCGAGGTCGGGAAAAAACTCGACTTCCTCTTGCAGGAAATGAACCGCGAAGCCAATACGCTGCTCTCTAAAACTTCCGGCCTGGCGGGCGAGGCGCTGAAGATCACCGAAGCGGGCCTGGTGATGAAGGCGGAAATTGAAAAATCACGCGAGCAGGTGCAGAACCTGGAATGAGTTCTTTGCCCCACAAAACATTGGTTTACATTATTTCGGCCCCTTCTGGCTCGGGCAAATCCACGCTGGTAAATGAATTACTGAAGTCAGTAAGTGGCCTGGAGTTCTCGATTTCCTATACCACGCGCGCACCTCGCGGCAGTGAGACCAATGGCAGGCAATATTATTTCGTCTCCCGCGCGGAATTCGAAAATATGATTCGCGAGGATCAGTTTCTTGAGCACGCCGAAGTTTTCGGCAATTACTACGGAACGGCGCGCCGCTTTCTGCAGGAAGCCAAAAATAATGGCCGCGACCTTTTGCTCGATATTGACGTGCAAGGGGCGGCGCAGATTCAGAAGAAAATTCCTGAGGCCATCAGCATTTTCATTCTCCCGCCCAACCGCAAAACTCTGGAAGAGCGCTTGCGCAAGCGGGGAGAAGACCGGGAAGAAGTGATTCAGCGGCGGCTCATCACCGCGGCGCAAGAAATCGAGAATTACGAGCGCTACAACTACATTCTGGTCAATGATCGCTTGGAGGATTCTGTCGAAATTTTGCAGAGCATTGTTCGCGCCGGCCAATGGCTGCGCTCGGGCGATGAAATATCCGATGACAAACGCACAATTATTTCTCGGGCGGATTGCTGCCGCCTGGAGAATGTAGGCGAACGACTAAAGCCGATTCTGGCGTCCTTCAAGGCGGTTGTAGAAAGCGGCAGACCTTCGTAATCAAAATTAAGGATTGACAGCCCCGCGGATTTCATTTTCGTGGGACAATAGTGGGGCAGTTCTTGGCTACCCCGGCGAAGAACGAAGCGCAGCAACTTTCGGCAATGAAAATCTTGCATCCCTAAGACAGGGGGAGAGAATTTATGAAATTGATCGAAGGCTTCGACAGCAACTACCGTTACATTCTGGTCGCCGCCCGGCGCGCACGCCAACTGCAATCTGGAGCTCCGCCGGTAGTTCCCACAAACTCCCGCAAGCCTTGCCGCATTGCGCAGGATGAAATCCGCGCGGGCAAGGTGAAGTGGGAGATCCCCGAAATCCGCACTGGCGCGGAAGAGGCTGCCGAAAGTTTGGACCAGGCCCTCGGGCACGACGCGTAAATCGCCCGCGCAGCGCCGCGCATCAATATCGGGATGACCGTATCTCGATAATTGTCTCTGGATGAATATGAAAGTTGCTCTGGCAGTTACGGGCGGCATCGCGGCCTATAAAGCTGCCGAAATCGTGCGGCTATTACAGGACCGCGGCATCCGCGTGCAAGTTGTAATGACCCAGGCGGCGCAGGAGTTTGTTCGTCCTCTCACCTTTGCTGCGCTCTCCGGCGAAAAAGTGATTACCGGAATGTTTGAGGGCGAAGCAGCGCAAGCCGCCAATATCGATTCGGCGATCGAACACATTGCCGTGGCGCAGTCGATCGATGCCCTTCTGGTGGCTCCCGCAACTGCCGACATTCTGGCGCATTTCGCGCAGGGTATTGCCGGCGATTTCTTGACCACTCTTTATCTCGCAACCACGGCGCCAGTCGTGGTCGCTCCGGCGATGAACGTCAACATGTGGAACCATCCGGCCACGCAGAATAATTTGGAAATTTTGCGCCGACGCGGCGTGAGAATCGTCGAACCGGGCGCGGGATATCTGGCATGTGGAATGACCGGAGCCGGCCGGCTCGCGGAGAATGAAACCATCGTCGCAGCCGTCATGGAAGCGCTGGGCGCATCGCAGGATTTGGCTGGCGAGACCGTGTTGGTCACCGCTGGGCCCACGCGAGAAAAAATTGACCCCGCGCGCTACCTCACCAACCGTTCGAGCGGGCGCATGGGCTTTGCATTGGCGGAAGCGGCGCTGCGGCGCGGAGCTCGCGTGCTTCTCGTCAGTGGTCCGACAGCACTGGCCGTTCCGGGCGCTGCTGAAATCACGCGCGTGGAATCGGCCGAGCAGATGTTGGGCGCGGTGCTGAATCTTCTGCCGCAGTCTACCATTGTCATCAAGACCGCGGCGGTTTCCGATTACCGCGCAAAAGTGGTATCAGAGCAGAAACTCAAGCGCAAAGGTCCGCTGGCGCTTGAACTCGAGCCGACCGCCGATATTCTCAAAGAAATTTCTCTTCGCAAGCAATCACAGCTTGTCATTGGCTTCGCTGCCGAAACTGAAAATGTTCTGGAAAATGCGCGGCAGAAACTCGCGTCGAAGAATCTCGACGGCATCGTGGTAAATGATGTCTCCCGCGAAGGCGTGGGTTTCGATTCCGAGCGCAATCAGGTGACGATCATTACGCACGACGAGGTCGTAGAGGTCCCTGAGACTACGAAGTGGGAGGTCGCGCAACGCGTCCTCGATCAGGTGGTCCGCATCCGTGACCGGCGAAAATCATCCGTGAAAGCCTGAGGGTTTGTCCGCCGTCAGTTACAATTCCAACTGAAATCAAAAGGAGGCATCTCATGACACAAAAAGTCATTGAAGTGGTGGGCACGTCGAAAGATAGCTTTGCCAAAGCGGCGCAAGCGGCGGTGGCTGAAGCCGCAAAGACTGTCCGCGCAATCAAGTGGGCGCATGTTGACTCGCTCGATATGGAACTCGATGGCGCAAAAGTCGTGCGTTATCGCGCCACGACAAAAATTTACTTCGACGTGGAGAAGTGATTGGCTGAAGTGCTGACTCCCGAGGTGAGGCGTGCGCTTGCCGAGCGTTTGCGGTATTACAACGAGCTGGGCATCTACGATTTTTACCGGCGCGAGAGTCGTGTTTCGCAGTCCCAAACAGTCGAATCGGCGGTAGATGTAACAGCCGAGCCTTCGCCATTTTCGGCTGTAAGATCCTCGCCCGAATTAATTTCAGATCTACAGGAATCAATGGCTGCAAGAAAATCTCTAGTTGTCGTGCCCGCTGTTGTCCCGAATACCGTAGCCCCAGTAACAGCCAGGGTTGAACATGGTGTCGCAGACCCAGTCTCGGCGTTGAAGCTGATTCGTGAAGATCTCGGCGACTGCACCCGCTGCAAACTGCACCAGCAAGGCCGCAAACAAATTGTTTTTGGTGTGGGCAATCCGCGCGCTGAGTTAATGTTCGTCGGCGAAGGCCCCGGCGCCGATGAAGACGCTCAGGGCGAGCCTTTCGTTGGCCGCGCTGGGCAGTTGCTCAACAACATGATTAAAGCCATGGGCCTGCGGCGCGAAGATGTTTACATTGCGAACATTGTAAAGTGCCGGCCTCCCGGCAATCGCACGCCCGAACGCGATGAGTGCGAAACCTGTTCGCCGTTTCTCATGCGGCAGATCGCGGCGATCAAGCCAAAAGCAATCGTGGCTTTGGGCGCGGTAGCCGCGAAGAACTTGCTCGCGATCAACGCACCGATGTCTGAGTTGCGCGGTCGCTGGTACGATTTCAAACCTGCCGGCAGCGGTCCTGCGCGGCCGGGCGCGCGGCTGGCAGTTACTTATCATCCTGCATTTCTCTTGCGCGATCCGCGCCAGAAGGTTGAGACCTGGAAGGACCTGCAGATGGTGATGAAGTACTTAGGAATTGTGCCACCTAAGAAAACCGCGGAATAGCCAGGAAAGATTAATCCCGTAAAAGATTACTCCCGTAAATTGTCTTGTCATTCCGAGCGGAGCGGGGAATCTGCTTTTCTCTCCCACGGTAGTCACCTCGCCCTCGCCTGATATCCTTCGAAACAATGCCTGAATTCTGCGACGTCGCCCTGCCTGTCCCGCTGGATATGGTCTTCACCTACCGCGTCGCAGCAGATGCCGTTCCAATCGTCGGCGGACGCGTGCTGGTGCCTTTCCGCCAGCAGCGGATGACGGGCATCGTGCTTGAATCGCACGATCGCGCGCCTGCGGCAAAAATGAAAAATATTTTAAGCGTGCTCGATTCCACGCCTGTTCTCGATCAATCGTTGCTGCGCCTCGGCCGATGGATTGCTGATTACTATCTTGCGCCGATTGGCGAAGTGTTTCGAACCATGCTGCCACTGGGAGCGGAATTCAAACGAGCCGCCGCCTATCGCATTACAGCGGAAGGCCGTATGGCGCTGCACCTCGCGGGAATGTCAGGGTCGTCAGCGCGGTCGCGCCGTTCGCCAGACGAGCAAGCCGCGGAGTTTCGCGTTCTGGATTATCTCGGATCGCAAAACGAAGACGCGGAATCTGATAGCGGCACAGGAGTGCGTGAGCAAAAATTGCTCTCCGCAGCGCATGTTACACGGCCGATCCTCGCAAGCATGCTGCGGAAGAAGTGGATTTCCCGGGAAGATGTTTCCGTCGTTCGGGATGCGGTGCCAACCATCAAAGTTGCGCAGCTGAAATCTGCCGAAGGAAAAATTAACCAAAACCAGCGGATCATCCTTGACACGCTCGCCGCTTCTGGCGGTCGAGTTCCCGTGGAGATGTTGCGCGAGTTGGAAGTCCCACGAACCACGCTCGGTGGTCTCATCAGGCGGGGTCTGGTCGAAATCATCGAAGAGCCGGTCACTTCTAAAATTTCGCCCGGTCCGCGGCGGCCATCCCTATTTAATTTCGAATTCAATCCTGCGCAGCAGTCTGCGCTTGACCACCTGCGCGAAGCTGTCGCGGCCAAGAAATTTTCAGGCATGTTGCTCCATGGCGTCACCGGGTCGGGCAAAACGGCAGTTTACCTTGCCGGAATGCGCTCCGTCTTAGAAGCCGGACGCTCCGCAATTTTATTGGTTCCGGAAATCGGCCTGACTCCGGCCGTGGCTGCCGATCTTCACCAGATCTTTGGAGATCAAGTAGCGATCCTGCATTCTGCGCTATCGGATAAAGAACGAGCGCGGCAGTGGCATCGTATCCGGAATGGCGAAACCCGCATGGTTGTGGGCACGCGCTCGGCCGTGTTTGCGCCCGTTGCCGACCTGGCTTTGATCATCGTCGATGAAGAGCATGATGCCTCGTACAAGCAGGAAGAGACGCCGCGCTATCACGCCCGCGATGTTGCCGTGATGCGCGCCAAGATGGCCAATGCCGCTGTGGTCTTGGGTTCGGCGACGCCTTCGCTGGAGTCGTATTTCAATGCCACGAAGAATAAATACGCGCTGATTAGTTTGCCCGATCGCGTCGAGCAGCGGCCCCTGCCGGAGGTCGAGATCGTTGACATGCGCCAGGAGTTCCAGGAAACCGGCCAGGAACAGGTGGTATCTCGCAAACTGGCGGCCGAAATCAAGGACCGGCTCGAACGCAAAGAGCAGTCTATGGTTCTGCTCAACCGCCGCGGGTATTCGCCGGTGGCGCTCTGCCGCGCGTGCGGCAAGAGGCTAGAATGCCAGAACTGCGCCATCGCGCTTACCCATCACAAGCGCGAGCACAAAATGATTTGCCATTATTGCGGCTATCTCGCGCCGGTGCCGCAGGCATGCGTCCACTGTGGCAGCGAGTATGTGTATTTTCTGGGAACCGGTTCGGAAAAGCTAGAAGAGCTATTACACGGCATGTTCCCGCAGGCGCGTATTGCGCGGCTGGATCGCGATACAGTTCGCGGACACGAGGACTTCGAACGGACCCTTAACGCACTCAACGAAGGCGAACTCGACATACTCGTTGGCACGCAGATGATTGCCAAAGGGCACGACATTCACGGAGTTACGCTGGTCGGAGTGGTTGGCGCAGACAGCGCGCTGGGACTGCCTGACTTTCGCGCAGCCGAACGCACTTTTCAATTGCTCACCCAAGTTGCCGGACGCGCGGGGCGTGGGCAAACGCCCGGGAAGGTGATTCTGCAAACTTACTTTCAGGACCACTATGCGGTGCAATACGCCGCTCACCACGATTTCGCCGGATTCTACGACAAAGAATTGCGTTTCCGCAGTTGGATGCACTATCCGCCATACTCTGCGCTTGCCAATGTTCTCATCCGTAGCGATAAGCTGGATGAAGCGTTGCAGTGGTCCGGTACGCTGGGAAAGTGGTTCGAGCAAAACCGCCATGAAGGCGTGCGTGTACTTGGTCCAGCCAGCGCGCCGATTATGCGGCTCAAGCGCGATTACCGTTATCATTTTTTACTGAAGTCGCCCAGCCGTGAAAAGCTCAATACAACTTTGCGTGCGATGCTGGCCTACGCCGCTGAGCGCAAGATTCCGCGGACTCAGGTCATCGTGGATGTGGACGCCATTTGGCTGATGTGAATTTCATCCTAAATTTCTCGTCCCAGGCATCTACGCTGGCTGCCTTGGCTGATATCATCTTGAGCGTGGGCTTTTAGCGGTATGGAAGACGAAGAGGCACTTCCTTATATTTCCGGTTCAGGAGAAGGACTCATGGAAGATGGTCCAGCTTTGCATGCGGGTGCGCGCCGCAACGAAGATATTGCGCTCGACTTAATGAAATTCGTGGCCATGACCACGGGATACGGACGGACGACGTCCTCCGGCGTGGGCTTTCAGGGCACAGGCTCGGCATCCAAGCCTGAGGAGTATGCGGCGCATCTGCTGGAGCTGTATGGAAAGTGCCGTGCTGCGATCGAAGGCAAAAAGTAGGAAACACCTGCGGTGGCAAACTGCTCCAGCATTTCCAGAAAACTGATCTCGGGAACGACCCCGGAAAGAATAGAACCGCGGCCTGGCCGCGGTTCCAAAGATAAAGCTGACCAGCCTCGCCGGGTTACCGGCGGCCCTTCTTTGCTGTTTTCTTCGCCGGGGCCTTTTTCTTTGCCTTCTTCTTGGCCGGCCTCTTTGCAGCCTTTTTCTTTCCTTTCTTGGCTGGCTTTTTCTTAGCGGCCTTTTTCGCGGGAGCTTTCTTCTTAGCCGCCGGTTTCTTTTTTGCTGCCGGTTTCCGGGCGCCGCCTCCGCCACCCGCGGGAGCGGTTGGTTTGGGCGGAGCTGGCGGTGGAGGAGAGACTGGCTCGCTCATTTCAGAGTTCGCGCTGCCGGGTTCTTCTTCCTCTTCTTCTTCCTCTTCGAAATCTTCTTCGAGCGACTCGCTGTAAGCGCCGCTGTCGCCAAAATCTTCTTCTTCATCACGTGCATAGAGAGTGGGATCGTAGAACGTCATTGCTCCTCCTGATCTTGATTGGCGTCCTTGCGAGACACATTGTCGCTCGGCTGCCGGAACGAAAGTTAAAAGGCCAAAAAACGTGTGTGCTTCAACGGCGCGCGATTATAGCATGACACTTGGTGCGTGCCGCAAGAGCCATCCTTGTGGCCCCTGCTTTATCCTGTTACCACAACGAAACGGTGGAAGGGAAGAAGATTCGATGCGAGGCTAAAAAAATTGCCGATCCAGCGAGCCGCAGCTGAGTCGCACGCGGGAGTGATTAATCCATTTTGGGAAGTGATTGCATAAGTGGAGAACGCCAAGCTGCGTTGGCTTTAGCGGGCAGGCTCGACGATCAGAATCATTCCCGGCCGGAGAATGGCCACATTACCGTTGCTGCGCCTAAGAGCGGCTACGGTGGTCCTGTAGGCGGTAGCGATCGAGTAAAGTGTTTCGCCGGATTTGACCTTGTGACGCAAAACGTCAGCGCCCTCGGCGCCATCTTCCTTGGAAGACCTCGAGAAATCTGAGCTTGCCGCTTCCTCACTACGAACCTGGGCGCTGGCCACCTGTGTGGTTTTCCGTGGATGCGGGTTCGAGCTGCGCGCTGCGGCTAAAGTGCTTTCGCTGCCTGGCGATACCGGAAGATGCAGGGCCACGACCTTCCGCCCACGCAGGCTGTCGCTGTGCAGGCCGTTCCAGCGGCGAAGCATCTTGGGGGAAACACCGAAGTTCTCGGCGACCGATTCAACCGTATCGCCGCTGCGCACGTGATACCGGGTAATCCGGCGCGCGTAAGTGGCCGAATCGGCGGTGTACTTGCTGGGCGCGACCGGAATAATCAGATGCGCGTCCTGCTCCAGTTCCGCACCCTCAAGGTGGTTCGCGGTCTCAATCGACTTGGCCGTCACTCGATAGGAATGCGCGATGGAAGCCAGGGTGTCTCCCGGCGCAACCTTGTGATAACGCCACCATAACCGCATATCCGGCGGAATGGAGGCAATCTCGGTCTCATACTCCTCTTTGGTTCCGGCAGGCAGGTGCAGCTCGAACTTGCCTTGCCGCGGCGTACTTAATCGCAACAAACTGGGATTCAGGTCCTGCAACTGCTCAGGAGTGGAACCCACGCAATCCGCCACTAGCCTAAGATTTACCGGATAGTCGATCAATACCCTGTCGTACGAAATCGGGTCATCCATGGAAACATCATCGAAGCCATATTGCGAAAGGTTCTTGCTCACGATGGTCATGGCCAGGATGATGGGAACGTAATTGCGCGTTTCTTTGGGAAGAACGTTGCGCTGGTAGAGCTCCCAGAAATCGGCATAGCCCGTTCGCTTAACGGCAGCCTGAACCGTCCCCGGCCCGGAGTTATAGGCGGCCATGGCCAGATACCAATCCCCAAACTGGGCATAGAGATCGCGCAGGTGACGGGCCGCAGCTCGCGTAGCTTTCTCCGGGTCCTGGCGCTCATCCACCCACATATTGTGCTGCAATCCATACCCTCGCGCCCGGCTTGCCATGAACTGCCATATGCCGCGAGCCCCGACACGCGAAACTGCCAGGGGATGAAACCCCGACTCGGCCTGAGCCAGATAAATCAAATCCTGTGGAACGCCTTCTTCTTTAAGGATTCTAACCATCATGTCGTGGTAGCGGCCGGAGCGGGCGTAAGCGCGCTCGAACGTGCCTCGTCCACGGTTCGAAAAGTAGCTGATATAGCCGGCGACCTGGTCAGTCATCATCAGCGGCAGATCGGAATGCGTCGCCTTGATCTCAGCCTGAGCTTTTTCGCGGGTTTTCTCATCGGCCGAAGGAACGACGCCGCTGGTCTCGTCGATCGGCGCCGGCTCCGACTTTTGGACATCGGAATCGGCCAGGTCGCCCAAATTTAACTTGTCGATGCCGGTAACGATCCGCTCAAATTCCTGTTGCAACCGGTCGTCGGACCGGATATCAAGCTTGCTATCGAGCAGCGTGTTGCAGGCCGTGTCAAAATGTTGCTTGGCGGCATCGGTCTGGCCAGCCTGATAAGAATCCAATCCTGCCTGGTATTCCTTTTCGACGTGGGCGATTAAATCGCCTACCGGATCGGACGCGGGAACTCCCGCAGATGCCGATTGCTCGGTCTTGGACGCAGGGTGCGCCGCCGATGCCGGATCTTGCTGCGAAGCATTCGCCGAGCCTGCGGAGGATTCAATCTGCTTTGTATTTGCTGGCGGATCTATGGAATTGGCCGCACTTGGCGCCGGAGCCACCGCTTGCGGGGCTACAGCCACTGGCTTCTTGGCGGAGCATGATACCCCGGCAAAAGCCGCCGCAGCCAGCAAAGCGATCCGCACCTGGAGATTTCCAACTCGCATATTTATCTAGCAGATACGAACTACTCCCGGTTGTTACAGCCGGGTGAATTCTATCAAAATCCTACCCTGCTCGCTGCCTCAGGTCAACGGCCGGAAAGTTCCGTCCGCGTTACTTTCGGCACCACGGCAAACCGTTACTCTACATTCAGACGGCGAAAGAAGGGGTAAAGGTTTCAAACAGATCCAGCAAGCAGCGCTCGGCAGCCAGAAAAACGCAGCAGAAAGCGCGAGTCAAACCCGAAAATAGTCCGGCCGCCAGACCTGGATCGCTTTTTTGATATCAGCTTTCGACATCTTTCCGGAAATAGCCAACTCCGCCAGCTTCGGCACTTCAGCGTCGGAGGCAAACCGCAGGGCAATCAGTTGGCCCTCAGTAAGTTCGGCAATGCGTGAGCGGAACGGCTCGGGCAAAAGCAGCGACAACCGCAGGCGCTCCTCCAGCCGAATGACCCGGTCCTGCACCTTCAGGGCATAAAGGCGAGTTTTAGTAACGGCGATGGCTGCGGCGACCGCGATCACAAAGAATGCCGCGGAATGCCAGCTCGGCTTCCAAACGAAATGAACGCCGCCGGCAATCGCCGTCAGCAAGAACACGGGGAGAACTACGAAATGAAATAGTGGATCCAGGCGCGCATGATTGGCGAACGTTTGTGGTTTCTTTTCCGCCATGACGAAGTGGCTCCTTTTCCGGAACGCCGACAGTGTAGCAAATCAGCGCCAGGGATCAGGGTTAAGAGTTCAGGGGTAGCAACGATCAGCGGGGACCTGTGGCCGGACATTTCGCCGCTTACCCTAGCCGCCAACCCTAACCTCTAACCCTAGCCTTTCATCCCTAGGGCTGGCATCTACGAGCAACAACGTGGAATCCTTATTCCCGAGGGCAGAATCCAAAGCAACCATGAAAGCCATACAAGTTAAGCGGGTAGGCGGCCCAGAGGCCATGGAACTGGTGGACTTGCCGGCTCCGCAGCCGAAGCCGAACGAAGCGGTCGTGAAGCTGGCCGCGTCGGGGGTGAACTTCATCGACGTCTACTATCGCGAGGGACGTTACAAAGCGGCGCCACCGTTTACCCTGGGTCAGGAAGGCGCTGGCGACGTGACCGCCGTTGGCGGAGAAGTAAAGTCGCTAAAGGTCGGAGACCGTGTTGCCTGGTGCGGACAGCTCGGCGCCTACGCCGAGTATGCTGCCGTACCGGAGGACAGGTTGGTGCCGCTTCCCACCGGAGTCAGCGATCAGCAGGCCGCCGCTGCCATGCTACAGGGCATGACCGCGCATTACTTGTCGCACGATACATATCCGCTCAAAAAAGGTGAGACCGCGCTGATTCATGCCGCAGCCGGTGGCGTGGGACTTCTGCTCGTCCAGATGGCGCACCACATCGGCGCTCGCGTAATCGGCACAGTCTCGACCGAGGAAAAAGCTAAGCTTGCCCGTGCGGCCGGTGCCGACGAAATCATTCTCTACACGCAAGCCGACTTCGAGGCTGAAACCAAGCGCCTCACCGGCGGCAAAGGGGTAGATGTCGTCTATGATTCGGTCGGCAAAACCACATTCGAAAAAGGCCTGAACGTGCTGCGGTCACGCGGAATGATGGTGCTGTTTGGAGGCTCAAGCGGTCCAGTCGTGCCATTCGATCCCCTCGTTTTAACGCAGAAAGGATCGCTATTTCTGACCCGGCCTTCCCTGATGAGCTATATCGCCACGCATGACGAACTGCTGGCTCGGGCGAGAGCGGTCTTCGACATGTTGACCGCTGGAACGCTGAAGCTTCGCGTCGAGCATACGTATCCACTAGCCGAGGCGCAGCGCGCACAACGCGATCTGGAAGGACGAAAGACCACAGGGAAGCTGCTGCTGATTCCGTAAGCGATGTCATCCTGTAGCAACCAATTATCATGTCGCGAATCGTCATTCTGGGGTGCGCCGGCAGCGGCAAAACGACCCTGGCGCGGCAGCTCGGCGAACGCACCCGAGCGCCGGTCATATGCCTGGACGAAATCTGGCAACCGCATTGGGCGGAAAAAAACGTTCCAACCTTTCGCACTCTGATCATGCAGGCTCACGCTGGCGACGTGTGGATCAGCGACGGCAATTTTTCAGTGGCGAGCTTCGATATCCGGCTACCCCGCGCCACTCTGGTGATTTGGATGGAGTGCTCCAAGCTGTCCTGCTCCTGGCGAGCCACAAGACGCGTCTTCAAACCGGGGGAACATCATCGAATCAGGGGACTCGTCGAGGTGCTGCCATTTATCTGGAGATTTGATCGGATCAATCGCCCGAGAATCGAGGCGATGAGACTCTCTCTCGCACCCCACGTGTCGGTAAAAAGATTGACAGGCCGTCGCGAGATTGCCGCTTTTTTGTCCTCATACGACCGCGAGCCGTCGTTGCTGAATTCAAATCTGACTCACGACCATCGCCGATAAATCACTTCTTACGCGAATAATAGCGGGCGTATTCCGGCGCACCCTGCCCCTTCATGAGCCTGTCATCCTCAATAAGCTCACCCGTTTTCATCTCCAGTGGCACAACTCCCGCCCAGGTCGGAAAAGAATAATCCTCCTCATCGTCGATTGCGGGCCCGGAGCGGACCTTAGAGGAGAATTCTTCAATCGGCAGTTTCAATACGGACGTCTGTTTCAGTTCCCGTTCGTTCGGCTGGCGCACATCCGCCCAGCGGCCGGGGATAATGTGTTCGGAGAGCAGATGCAAGGCTTCGAGCTTCTCCGATGGATCGTCCACCAGCATCGCCTTGCCGAGCACGACCACAGAACGGTAATTCATCGATTGATTGAAAATCGAGCGCGCCAGCACGAGCCCATCGACCAATGTGACGGTCACGCAGACTGGCACACCCTCCTTCAGATTGCGCAACATACGGCTGGCGGCGGAGCCGTGAATAAACAGATTGTCGCCTTTGCGGCCGTACAACGTGGGAATTACAAACGGTTGGCCATCGACCGCGAAGCCAACGTGGCAGAGAAATCCTTCGTCGAGAATTTGATATGCGGTTTCACGATCGTAAACTCCACGGTGAGGTTCGCGAACCACACGCGTGCGTGGTGTGGGCGAGCTGGGTTGAGACATGCAGAGCGAACTCCGGCAAGCGCCAAGGATGGGTGAAGTTAAGAGTGTAGCATTGGCTTCTTTCCGGCTGAGTTCGAATCTTAGCGCCCCGCGTTCAACGGATGATACCGACTCTCGCGGTAAATACTATTGAAGACAATGGCCACAATCAGCAGCACAATGGGCGTGAAGACGCTTGCCTCCGGACCGACTGTTCCTCCCGTAAGCCAACGTGATCCGGAAAAGCTCGAGTTGAATAGATTGTGATAGGGTTTAAGCCCGCTGTCAGTTACACCGTAGAAAAAAGTTTGTCCCCAGTCCCAGCCAGCATGGAATCCGACGGCCCACCAGAGATTGCCGGTGCGGCGCAGGAACAGGCAGAACAAGAGCCCGAAACACACTACAGAAAGCAATCCAAACTTGCTTTCGCCGGGATTGGAAGCATGAGCCAGCCCGAACAGTGCCGATAGCAGAAGCGCAGACGGCCAGAATCCCATCCCGGCGGTAAGGGTGAATTGAAGATATCCGCGAAAAGCGAACTCTTCTCCCAGACCGACGATCACGAATGCTCCGGTCCATCCCGCTACAGCGACGACAATCGTTTTGCCGTGAATGGCGAGTCCGGCAAGATGAAATCCATGCAGGTAGGAAAATGCCAAGCAGAGCTGCGCTGATGGAAGAAAATCCGATCAGCAGACCGATCCAGAAATTCCCGCGGAAAGCGGATGCCACCGGCAGGCCGTATTGGCCCCACTTGCGGCGCTCGATCCTGGCCATGAATCGGGCAGCGATCGCAGTGATGACAAGAAGGCCGCCGTCACTGATCGCCGCAATGGCTGGGGTGAGCGAAACGGGATGGGAATGAATTCGTGCATGGTGCCCAAGCAAGTGCAGCACCACATAGACGACGAGATTGATGAAGGCGATCAGCCCCGCCGCGATCGCCAGGAAAATCAGCACTCTCCAGCCCGCGCGTATGCCATTGGGCCCGCGGAATACTCTGTTTGGCGGTCGCTGCGGAAGAGGAGCGTTCGGCTCCGGTGGTAGAGCTTGTGGTGCGTCTGACATGCACTAAATCTTACGCAAACTGCGGCCTTCTTGTTCCGGAATAATGTTCCAGAATAAATTCCAGAAAAACGCCCGCGGACTGACGCTTCGGAGTTCTGGCAATAAATTCAGCGCGGATTCTTCGCCGCAGTCTCTTCCGCTCACCAGTAAAACTTCAGCGCAAACTGAAACTGCCGCGGATCATACGCCGCAGTCGCCTGTCCCGCATTGGTGAACAACGGGCTGACGGCGGAGACATTGTAGCGATTCGCAATGTTGAACATATCGGCGATCAGTTCCATGTTGTAGCGTTCCGTGAAGTAAATGCGCTTGGCGATGCGGAAGTCGTCGAAGACGGTCCAGGGTTGCACACCGGCGTTGCGCCCCAGGTTGCCATCGAGCGAGAGCAAGGTGCCGTTGAACTCGGCCGGGCAAGGCTCCTGGAAAACTCCGGTCGGAGAAAATTTCGATGTGACGGCGGGATAGCCTAGCGCCGTACATGCCGGATTCACGAAGGTGTTGGGACGGCCGGTGAGGCTCGACAGCTGAAGATTATCGTCGTTGCCGGTGATGATGTTGAATGGCCGTCCGGAACCGAACTCAATCAGCGGGGCAAACGTCCAGTTGCTGAAAATTCTTCTGCCGAAGCCGCTGCCCACGCTGGCAAGCTGGTAAACCCCGCTGAAAACGAAGCGCTGACGCTGATCGAAGAGAGAGGTCGAACGATCGAGGTTGGGGTAATAGCTGTCCTGAGGTGTGAGCGTGGCCTCCAGGTCAGTGGCATCGTCGATCGCGTGGGACCAGGTGTAAGACGCAAGAAATTCGAAGCGCCGATTGAAGCGCTTCCGCAGGTTGGCGCTGAATCCGTTGTAGTCGGAGGTCCCATTCGAATAATTGGCGTCCATATCGCTGAACGGAATGCATCCTGCCAGCGTCGCGGGATTGCACGCCGTATTGAACCCCTGGCTTGCCAGGGTCTGCAGCATGCCCTGAGCAATGGTTACGCAGGCAGCGGCGCCGCTCTGCTCAAGCGCAACAGCAATCGAAGGATTCAATCCGCTGGGGCGGAAAAAACCCATCAGAGATGACGGGACATAAGCCTTACCGTTGGCAAGAACGCCGCAAGGAGCAAACGCGGTTGAGGTCCCCACCGTGAATGGGCTGGTTGGATAATTCGGGTTTGTCGGCCCAATGCCCGCCGCAACCGCGGCCTGCTGCGCAACCAGCAGATTGTCGATCATCAGATCGCCGCGAATCGCATTGGAATTGATGGGCCGGTTGAGATGGCGTCCACCGTTGAAGTTGTATGCCAGATCCAGGGCGAAGCCGCCGCCAAGATCGCGCTCCACGCTGAAGTTCCCCTGTTGCGCGTAGGCATAAACGAAATTTTTCGATTGCGGATAGCCAAAGGGCTGGAACGCCAGCGGCATAAAAGTCGAGGGACTCAGATAGCTCTGGTTCAGGAAAACCGAATTTGCCTGGAAGGAATTGAATTGCTGCTGGTTCGGCTCATAGCCGAGCGCGGCAAGGGTTGCACCGCTGGTAGACGCCGCGCAGGGCGACCCAGCCACGTTAATCGGCAATCCTTGAAAGATTGGAATTGCATTCAGATTTCCCGGATTGCCGGCGCCGCTGCATCCTCCTGTGCCGGCAAACACCAGTTGTCCGCTGGTCGACCCGTCGGAGGCATCGCCCAGGAAATAAAGCCCGAGCAAGGGATGGTCATAAAAAATTCCGTACGATGCACGGAAAACCGTTTTGCCGTCGCCTTTGGGATCCCACGCCAGCCCCAGCCGGGGCTGAACGGCATGAGTGAAGGTCTGAATACCTTTTTGCAATCCAAGAAAGTTATATCCAGCTTGCGCGAGCGGCGTGACTGGCTTGAACTGCGGCGGGAATTCGATGTCGTAGCGCAAGCCGTAATTGAAAGTCAGGTTTGGACGAATGCGCCACGAATCCTGCCAGAAAACTCCCAGCGGCTTGTTGGGAAATGAATCATGCGGATTGCCGATTCCCTGAATGAAATCCTCCGGCAGACCTGCACCATAGGCTTGCACTGGAGAAAGACTTGGAAACGGATCGTTTGGAACAGGCGAGGCGAAACCGAGGCTGCCGGAAGTGACCGCACCGAAATCGTAGACGCCCCCGTAGTTCACCGTGAATGTAGCCGTGGTCAGGATGTCGTTGAAATCGACGCCGAATTTTGTGCTGTGCGTGCCGATCGTCCAGGAAAAGTTATCGGTGAACTGATAACGCTGCTCCGTCCGCTGAATGTAGGAATACGGCTCGCGTCCGAAATAAGCGTAGCCGGGAATATTTACCGCTGGGTCAGAGCCTCCGGGAATCGCCGTGTTGTAGAAGTAAGACAGGCCGCGGCGGGCATATTGAAAACGAAACTCGTTGACTTTGTTTGTGCCGATGGTCCAGGTGTCTTGCGCCACGCCGGCAACGTCGCGGTAGGTTTGTTGGGAAGTGCGGGAGTATGCATTCTGTCCGAACGGCTGGTCTTGGCCGCTGACTTCGATTCCGGTGATCGTGCTGGGGCTCACGTTCGTGCGCAGCATCAGGCGATTGTTCAAGTTGATGTTGTGGTCGATGCGGAACGAGTAAAGGCTCGTGCCTTCGAAGACCGGGAAATTACCCACTTGCGATCCCAAGGTCTGATATGAGGCAGGCACCGGTGCACAGGGGCCGGGCGGAGTGCAACTGGTTGGGAAGCCGGCAAATGTTGATAATAAGCCGCCGCTCAAAGCCTGCACCATTCCCGTTGGCCACGCCCCTTGAACCGCCTGCCCGGAAGAGGCGCCCGCGAGAACAGCGTACTGCTCGACTCCGGACAAGAAAGCGGGATCCGCTTCAGCCGACAGCGTTGCCGGATTAGTCAAAAAACCGACCTGATCTGGCGTGAGCTGCAACGTGCCGAAGGGCAGACCGACTTCCGCCGAGTTGAATGGAACCAATCCAAAGTTGTTCGCGCCGATATCCGAAAAACCGGTTTCGTGCCGGCGCGTTATTTCGTAAGAAAAAAAGAAATACGTTTTGTCTTTTTTGATCGGGCCGCCGAAGGCCGCTCCCGCTTGCACTCGCGTGTACGCGGGATTGGGAACCGTGCTGAACGGATTGACCGCCTGAAAATTACGGTTGCGCAGAAAACCAAAAACGTCGCCGTGGAACTGGTTCGATCCGGAGCGAGTGATGATGTTCACAACACCACCGGCCGCGCGCCCGTATTCGGGGGCATAATTGTTAGTGATGATCTGAAACTCCTGCACATCTTCCTGCGATACGGTGGAGCGAACTCCGTTGACGCCGTTGTCGGTATCGTCGGCGCCATCCACGTTGACCAGGTTCGAGCGAGCGCGCTGGCCGCTGATGTTCAGTCCGGATGTCGGTGCCGCACCCGTATCGGGCGCATTGTCCCGATTTACCTGCGAATCGGTAAGTGTGAAATTGATGTAGTTGCGGCCGTTGATGGGAAGATTGTCGATGCGCCGTTGGCCGATAGTGTCGGTCGTGGAAGTGCGCGAGGTCTCAATCAGATCCGCCTGAGAAGAGACTTCCACGGTAACCTTGCCGGTCGCCAGTGCCAACACCAGAGGGAGCTCCACAACTCCTCCGACGGTGATGCTCACCTCGTTAACCTCAGACTTGTCGAACCCGGGAGCTTGCGCCGTTACCATGTACGTTCCCGGGGGAAGCTGCCGAACGCTGTAACCACCCTGGTTATCGCCGGTTGCGGTGCGCACCACGCCTTTGGCAACATCGCTGGCCGTGACCGTTGCGTTGGCCACGAAGCTGCCCTTGGGATCTTTTACCGTGATGTGCAGATCGCCCGTCGAGGCGCCGCCCTGGGCGAAAGCAAGGCCGGAAGCAACAACAATAAGCAGCGAGAAGGGGAAGTTTCTGAGGTTTCGGATGGTTAACTTGAAGATCGTGAACTCGCGGAAGGTTAGCTCGCGCATTACTGACTTGAAGATCATAAATCTCCCTGAGCGCCGCTCGCTGAAAATGCGGCAGACGATTCCAACGCTTCGCGCTAGAAAACGCGGAAAAAATTGGAGATGGCGGATTCCCGCTGGTTTTTACACTAAATCCATGATCGAAAACAAGGATGGAATGGTGCGAGGTAATAGGTAAGTTACCCGCAGCTTCGACTTGGTAAAAGTGCTGAATATTACAACAGGGCTTCTTCGAGATTCTCGTTCATGCAACCCAGGTTCTTGCTGACAGCCGGACCGCCATCAAGGGATTCTGCAGCCTTCCGAGCAGCATGGCCGCTCCGCTCAGTTGCTCGTAGCGGTCGGCCACGCGGATTGCCGCGAATCCCGAGTTCGGCCACGCCAGCGCGATATAAATTCGGGCCAGGGCGACAGTCGCGTTGCGCCGGAGCAACAGCGCGTCGTTGACCAGTTGGCGCGCCGCTTCGCCTACTCGGGCATCGCCACTGGCAAGCGCCGCTTCGCCAATCTGAACCAACATCGCCGCGTTGTGCGCAACGGCATGGATGTATGCGCCCATTGCCCGCAGCCGCTCGCGCCGAACCATGCGGAATTGGGCGGGCAGCAAACAGCGTCGTAAATAATCATCCTCGGCCGGATTGATCAGATTCCGGAACGCGTCGACGTCGATTGGATGGATCGCACCACTTAAATTGACGCTTCGCTTGACTTGCAGAGATTGTGTTATGGCGAGACGCAAGATAATGCCCAGCGCGAGGACAGCGACGATAACAATAAGAACAGCCAGATTCATTGCAGTAAACGCTCCAGTTCCCGGTTCCAGATTGCAAGGTTATTTTCCGGCAATGAAACCGCAGACGTAGTCGGCTTTTTCTCAGGAACCAGCAGGTAGTAAGCCCAGATAAGAACAGCAACGTGGTAGGTCGCCATGTTGACGAAAGTCAACAATACAGAATTATCCGGAAAGTGCATTCCGGCTATGAGAGCCCAGCACGCCATGTGCTGGCAAAATACGAGAGCGAAGCCCAGAGCTAATCCGAACGCGACCCTGTCCCAAGTCAGCTTAAAGTACGCCGCAAAAACAAAAAGGAACAAGACAAGGCCGCATTGGATCAGGTACAAGGTCTGTTGCAGGATCTCCCCGCCGCCAACAATCCAGTGGGCATTATCAGTAGTTGTGTGGGCGGCCGCGATCGCCGCGACGAAGGTCAAGGCCACGCCAGCAGAGCTAAGCAAACGGTTCCCTGTTTTGGCCAGCGCCGGCCAAGCACCAAGCAGTTGGCGAAGCAGTTCGCCAATCACGGCGAACTTTATCACTCCCCCCACGATCAAGCTCACCCAGAAAGCGCGCCAATAAGTCTCGCCGCTCACCGAGGGGAGAACGTCTAAGGCGTAAAGGGTAAAGGTCTCGAACGCTTCGTAGATTGTGTAAGTGAAGAAAGCTGGAAAGCGTCTGTGCAGGCCGCGGCGGTAAAGCATCACCGCTAAGCCTAACTGGAGGACGTCAGGCGCCAGCCACAAATAATGCCATAGAAGTGAATGCGCCTGCAGCATGGGCAACGGTCAAATACTATACCCCACCTGGCTGCAGGCGACAATAATCGGGGACAACGTTCGGCTTTCGTAAAAACGAACTCTACGGCTTGCAGACTGACCCGTTGGAGCAGCTGCCGGTTCCGTTATCGGCATTCGCCACGGTGGGAAGTGCTAAGGTGCTCAAGAACATCACGGCTGCTGCAACCACAAGTAGCATTCGTTTCACGGTTGTTTTCTCCTTGTTTGGAAAATCGAACCGTGATATTTTCATGTGCCGGGTAGGTAGAAAATATTACTTTCGTAACGTCATTTGTTCGGAATTCGTAACAAGGAATGACTCTCAAATCGGCATTACAGGACCTTCGAGAAAGCACGTTGGCTGCGGTTTCCGGGCTGTTGGCGAAACTGGCGTATCTGGGTTCTCTGCGCACTCGCGAAGGCAAATACCGGCATTGG
Organism: uncultured Acidobacteriaceae bacterium; assembly: GCA_963784095.1. Lineage (GTDB taxonomy): Bacteria > Acidobacteriota > Terriglobia > Terriglobales > Acidobacteriaceae > Sulfotelmatobacter. The sequence goes on along the minus strand of CAWAQC010000005.1, from coordinate 317,973 downwards.
GGCCTGTCGCTGGTGCATGGCGAGGAACCCTCGCAGCGGGCACTGAAGGCGGCGCACACGGAAGTGTTGTCGACGGTATTACGGACCCCTATTTCCCAACTGGTGGATGATTTGCAGGAATCAAGCCGCGACAGCAGCAAAAGCGAGGGAGCTTATCTGGAAGGGATGCGCGCGCAGATTGACGAACTGCTGCCCTCAGCGCACGACGTAGCTTCCGCACGTCATCTTAGTTCAGTGCTGGTTGCGCTTTCGAGTTTGGAGAAGAACCAAAAGCGTGCCACTCCGTCAGCTTCATAGCCACACCAACCACTTGGCCGATAATCTCGGCTTCTTGCGGATGCCGTAGAACTCGAATCGCAACCGGCGACAAGGGATGCGGTTGCAGGACCAGGTCATCGCGGCGCATGCTGCACCAGCAGCAAGTGTGCCCATCGCGCGTCTCCACAAAATAAATTGGGCGTTCATATTCGCAACGCCACATACCTTCCACAACTTTATTTTTGGCTTCATCGACTTGAATGAAGCTGCCCGGCGGCAGTATCGGATACATGGTGAAATCCTGGTTGCCAACATAGCCATACGTGAAATCGCTGTGCGCGAATTGCGCCAGATAGGACAACGGTACCAGCCCCCATTGCTCGACCATGCGGCCAAGATTGGCCGTGCGCTGCTGATCAAATCCAGGATCCATGCGCACCGGCATCTGCACCGCCGAAATTCCTGCCAGCGCTTCGGAAACGTGCGACTTTGGCGGCGAAATCATTCCCAGGTCTGCCGCCATGTTGTTCATATCCACGCCATACCAGGCCAGCAGTTCACGCATATCGCGGCGGTAAATCACTGACAGCGTGTACAGGCGAAAGATGCTGGGCAAAACGTTTTTGGTTTCAATATCGGACAATCGGCTGGGAGGAATCGAGAATTCCTCGTTGCGATACTTTTCGGCCATGCGAGCGCTCGACATTTCTATGTCGCGCATGGTCAACCCAAGTTTCTCGCGCAGGGCACGAAGGCTTTTACCAGCTGGGAGCACGGCACCCCTCCAGAGAAGTGCTCGCCATCATAGCAAACACGCGGCATCTAGTACATCCGTTTAGTGAAATTATTTACTGGGCGCATCTTTGTTACGATTTACGAACAAGCTGCGAGCCGCGTCAATACTGTCGAAAACTCACTTTGGCCGGCTGTAAGCCTTGTGACTATGGAAAGGTCTTCCTGCAGGCAGCTCCATGTGCCGTTCGGATTTCGTAAAAGACACTCGGGGAATCGCAAAACCTTTGCTTGCCAGTCGCGGTGAACTAGAGCGCTTCCCGTTCGACGCCAGCTCGTTCGTCATGTATGGTTTTGATCGCCCATGCCATCCGCGGTGTGTTGTGAGCGATTCCGAACTGCCCTGCTGTGTTCAGCACAATGATGCCGCCATGCCCATTCAGGCGCTGCTTCAGGTAATTCATGGCTTCCTGGGCGGCCCACTCCGGCAGATTGCCCGCGACGATGCGGTCAGCGGTCCATTTGGCAAGCACCAGCTTCATGATCGGCTCACCCCAGCCGGTGGTCGAGACCGCCGCCGACAAATTGTCGGCGTAGCAGCCACAACCGATCAGGGATGAATCGCCGAGCCGTCCCGGAGCTTTGTTCAGCGTACCGCCAGTGGAGGTTGCGGCGGCGATGTTGCCCTCGCGATCGAGGGCAACCGCGCCGACGGTATCATGCGTCATTTCCGGGGCAAAGAGATGGTTGCCGTCCTTCGCCGCATCTTGCCCCGCGGCTTGAGCCTGAAAGTTTCGCAAGTGCTCAATCTCGCGCGGCACGATCAGATCTTCGTTGCGGCAAAGTTCGATGCCGTGTTCGGCGGCAAAGCGCTCAGCCCCTCCGGCCACGAAGTAGACGTGCGGGCTCTCGCTGAGAATCTTACGCGCTGCTCGCACCGGATTACGAATACGCTCGACACAACCCAGCCCACCGGCGCGGAGCGTCGCCCCATCCATGATGAGAGCATCGAGCTGTACTTTGCCCTCGCGGTTGAGAAAGCTGCCGCGTCCAGCGTCGAAGCTGTCGTCATCTTCCATGATGACAACCGATTCTTCAACGGCGTCAAGCGCAGAGCCGCCGCGCTCGAGCACTCTCCAACCTGCAGCCATGGCGTTGCGCAACGCCGCGAATATGGGCTTCGACCATGGCATCGGGAATCGCCCAAGCTCCACCGTGAACCACCAGAACGGGACTAGTTGGCATCGCGCTTTAGTCTAGCGCGTTTTTGGGTGCTTGTTCAGGGCACTTCTTGGAAGATGAAACACCTTTTACTAATGAAATGTTCAGAGATAAAGAGCGGCTGCATTTTGGAATCGAATCGCAATAACGCAACTGATGACCGTGGGGAATTGCGGTGCGATTTGCTCGCAGAATTGGAAAAGCCGCTTCGAAATTGAACTTTCGCAATCTCCAAGCGGCTTCGCTTCTTACTGTGTCTTACTTCCCTGAGTAGACAATATTGAACAGATAACGACCATACAGGAAACCAATTAATAGCATTGAAGATATAACGTACACGCTACTTTATCAGCGGAATATCTGGCAGGGGCGCTTTGAAATCCAAACACAAATCCTTCGCGCGATTAATTCCAGAATCTAAGCGGCGTGTCCGGCCCTTGCTGGCGATGGCGGACCCTGAGTTCGGGTCCACGTGTAGCGCATGCGGTGAATTACGGTGAGCGTGGAAAGCACCGCAATCACCCACAGCACAGGCGCCATACGGTTAAACAGCGCTCCGAGGATTACAAGGACCAGCCGCTCGGGCCGCTCCATGAAGCCCACCCGGCAGGAGCCGATCAGCGACTCGGCACGGGCGCGGGTATAGCTGACCATGATGGCGCTGACCATCACAAAAGCCGTGAGCACGACATAGAAAAAGCGATCGCCGCGCGCGTAGAAAACCAGCAGGCCGAGAAATTGCGAGGCGTCGCTGTACCGGTCGACCACCGAATCGAAGAACGCTCCGAAGCGCGTGACGCGGTTGGTGGCGCGCGCGACCTGGCCATCGACGAGATCGAAAAATCCGGAAAAGATAATGACCAGGCCGGCGTAAAAAAACAAGCGGCGCTGCGTCAGCGCGTTTGCCGAACCAAAGAGAATTGCCGCCCACGTGTTGACCACCAGCCCCATGAACGTGAGCACATTAGGATTGATGCGCGACAGCGCGAGCCATTTCACAATGGTATCGAGCAGCACGCCGCAAGCCCGTCCAAAGGCGCTCGTCCAGGAAAGGTTGGGAGACGAGTTCTGCGGCGGATGAGGCGGTCGGCTGGGAGGTGGTGCGGCGCTGGGCAGAATCGGCGGCACGGGCGAGGCCGACATCAGTCCCCTGCCTTTTCCTGTTCGGCCTCGTCGTGAATCGTAGTGAGGCTCAGGATTTCTAATTCCCGCTTGCCGTTCGGCGTAATCACAGTGGCTTCATCGCCCACTTTCTTGTTTAACAGCGCCCGTCCGATCGGAGACGTGGTGGAGATTTTTCCGGCTCCGACGTCGGATTCTTCGCTGGTCACCAGCTTGTATTCCACTTCTTCGTCCTTGGTGCTGTCGTAAACTTTCACCGTAGAGCCCAGGCCAACTTTGTCCTTGGGAATATTATTCATGTTGGTCAGGGACAAGTCGGCGAGACGCTTGCCCAGTTGGCGAAAGCGGGCCTTGACGAACTCCTGCCGCTGCTTGGCCATGTGGTACTCGGCATTTTCGCTGAGGTCGCCGAGAGCGGCGGCGCGTTTGATTTCTTTCGGAAGATCGTAAACCAGTTCATGCTCAAGCGCGTCGATCTCTTCCTGCAATTTTTTTCTAAGTTGATCAGTCATTGCGAATCAAGGCCTGATTGTCCACACTTTTGGGATTATAAACCTGTTGCCATCTTAGCGTTCGAAGGCAGGGACGATGGGGGCGCCTTAAATCCATTCACCACGAAGGTCACGGCGAAACGCAAAGGCTATGTTGGCCGCTTCGTGAGCCCTAGTGCCCCTCGCGGTGAAATTTTAGGACGTTGGTTCGGGAGTGACTTTCTTAAGCCTGGAACTCGGAAACTTCCGGCAGTCGAAGATTGCATTTGGACAGAGCCAGCGTCAGCAATTCCTCGACCTTGGTCTCTTCACAATTTCGCGACATGGCCAGTTCGCTCACCAGCAGGTAGCGGGCACGCTCCAGCATCTTCTTTTCGCGAAAAGACAGCGGCTTGGACTGGTGTAGGGCGATCAGGCTCTTGAGCACTCCCGCGACTTCAAAGAGCGAGCCAGTGCGCATGCGGTCGGAATTCTCTTTGAACCGGTCTTTCCAGTCAGAGACGCTCAGATTGTCGACCACAGATAGAAAATCCAGGATTTTCTGCACCTCGCCGTTACGCACCACCCGCCGGATGCCGACGCTGCCCACATTGTTGCAGGGCACCATCACCTTGAGGCTGCTGGCCTTGATACTAAGCATATAGAACTTTTCGATCGAGGCGCCGATCGACCGGCTGCTGATCTGCTCAATAACCGCAACCCCGTGGTTGGGATACACAACTTTATCGCCGATGTGGAAATTCAGGTCTGCCGAAACACTCATAAAGCACCCAGGAAGGTCAGGGTCAAACGGGGAGAAGCTTGCCAGTACTATAAACAGACTATCCCGAAATGGGAGGAAAAGCAAGGATGGCAACGGCTTCCCCTGAGCCTCTTACCCGACCGCAGCATCCTTAGCGCAGCTGTTTTTCAGGCGCAGCGGAGGTACATTTGAACTTTCCTTCGTCTCCGAATGCGTAGCTTAATCAGATCGAGGATTAGAACCGCGAGGCCCCAGCCTATAATCGCCCTGTGCTCGATAAAGACCTCCATAAATATAAACCTAATGACCAGTCGCCGGCCCACGGCAGGGTGCTGGGCCTCGACGTAGGCTCCCGAAGGATTGGAATGGCCGTATCCGACCTCCTCGGAATCACCGCGCAGGGTCTGGAGACACTTCAACGCCAAAATAAACGCCGGGATTTTGCCGAACTCGAGCGAGTGATTCGGCAGTACGAAGTGCGGGAAATCGTGGTCGGCCTGCCGTTGCGCATGAGCGGTGCCGTAGGAACGCAATCGGAAAAGATGCAGATCTTCGCCGAGGATCTCCGCAAACGCTTCCGGCTGCCGGTGCACTTATGGGATGAGCGGCTGACCTCTGCGGAGGCCAACCGGCTGCTTCGCGAAACCGAACTATCGATCGAGAAGCGGGCCAAGGCCGTGGACCGCATGGCGGCAGTTTTGATTCTGCAGGGATGGATGACCAGCCGTGGTCAGTGACTTTAATGGTCAATGATTTGAGTGGCCAACGACTTCAAATGCGAGAATCGCGACTTTCACTGCCCGCGCATCGCCCGCCGATATGCCGCAACGTTCTTGTCGTGCTCTTCCAGAGTATGGGCGAAGCGGTGGTGCCCCTGAGCGTCCGCAACGAAGTAGTAATAATCGCTTTGCGCCGGATGCATCGCCGCTTCGAACGAGCTCTTGCCGGGATTGGCGATAGGGCCGGGAGGCAGTCCGATATTGCGATAAGTGTTGTACGGCGAGTCGAACCGCATGTCGTCGTGATGCAGCGCACCGGTGTAGGTGCCGGCCAAGAGTTCGGCGTAAATAACGCTCGGGTCGGCGTCGAGCGCGATTTTTTTTGCCAGGCGATTGTAGTAAACGCTGGCCACTAGTGGACGTTCGTCGGGCACCGCGGTTTCTTTCTCGATGATCGACGCCATAGTGACGGTCTTTTCGAGATCGAGCGGTGGTTCTTGCTGGGGCTGGCTCAGGTCGCGGATCTGAATTGACATGAAACCGCAATGGCTGGCGGATCTGCCCGGCTGGCCAGAATCTGCGGTTGAGTTGGAGGGGACCGCGCCCAATCCGAGTTGCACTGCAACCATCCGAAACTGACACACCATTTCTGCCGCCATCTCCTCCATGCTTTGCATCCGGCTGAACCGGTACGTATTGGGAAACAAATAGCCTTCGAGCGAAGGTGCATTCGGAGCGAGATCCCCAATCAGAGCGGTGTCGCTTTGCGCGACTTTTAGAAAATCCTGTGCCGGGCCGAGTCCGGCAGCCTCGATCGCGCGGGCGATGTCGAACATCGTGAAGCCTTCCGGAACAACCACCGTATGGAAGTAAACGTCTCCTCGCCTCAACCGCTTCTGAATATCGATAATGTTCGCAGGTTGCTCGAAGAGATATTCTCCAGCCTTGAGTGAACGCCGATGACTGATGTAGCGCCACAGAACGAAGGCCTGCTCGTTGCGAATCACCCCAGCCGACTTCAGTTCAGCGGCGATGCGCCTAGTCGAATACCCGGGGCGCAGCATCACAAACGTTTGCGCGGAGGGCTCAACCGGAGTGAGCACAGCCCAGGCAATCCAGCCGGCGAAGGCCAGCACCAGTATTAGTAAGACTGCGACCAGTTTGCCCACAATAACCCCAGTTTGTTAGTGTCCTTTGCGCCACAAAGGGCACCAGGGTTCACGAAGAAGACCGCAAGCCAGCCTTTGTGTCCCTTCGTGACCTTGGTGGTAAATGGACACAACCACAGTTTAGATGATGACGGAAAAAGCGCGCATCTGACTTAAGTAAGCCTTAAAGCATTCGCCCCGCCAATGTGCAGGGCGCGAGAACACCTTTCGCGCCGTGCCCCTAACTTAATGACCGCTCGGAAGTTTGCACCCTTTCAGGCGCGATATACTCAAATGTCGTGGGAGTCATCTGATACGAATGAGAAGTACTTCGTCGTTTTGGAAACTGGCTTTATTTTTTGCAACTCTGCCGCTGTCGGCTTGTCTTTTCCACACTCACCGGGTGGAGGAGAGCTATTTCAAAGGCCCGTTAAAGCAGGCGACCCAAGCACAGCTCGTGAACATCATCAACCAGCAGGCAGAGAAAATCCAATCCCTGCAGGCGACCGTCGATATCGACACCTCGATTGGCGGCGCAAAAAAAGGCCAGGTCACTGATTACAAGGAAATTCGCGGCTACGTGCTGGCGCGAAAACCAGCCATGCTGCACATGATTGGGCTGCTGCCGATCGTGCGCACCACCGCCTTCGACATGGTAAGCGACGGAAACCAGTTCAAACTGTGGATCCCGCCCAAGAACCGCTTCGTAATCGGCAGCAATGAAGTCGAAACCCGAAATTCAGAACACCCTCTGGAGAACATCCGTCCCAAAGACATCTATGAGGCCCTGCTGATCGAGCCCATCACCGACGGTGAAATTCCGGTGCTCGAAAATGGCGTCCTGATCTTTCACGATTCGAAAGGCCATCGCGTGATGCAGGACGATTACGAGGTCATCGTGATTCGCATGCAGGGCAATAACCAGGGCATCTTGTCGCGTAAGATCGTTTTCAGCCGCCTCGATCTCCTGCCCCACGAACAGTACATCTACGACGACAAAGGCAATCTGGTGACCGATGCCCATTACGCCAATTACAACCTGTACGACGGAGTCGATTTCCCATCGCGCATCGAAATTGTTCGTCCGCAGGAGGAGTACAACATTACGCTCAATATCCTCAAGATACAGATCAACAAACCGCTGACCGATGATCAGTTCGCGCTTCAGCAGCCTCCCGGGGCGGAGGTGGTGCATCTCGGCGGAGGTTCGTCCCATGCCGCCATAGAGCCGGCCTCCGAGGATGCCCGCAAGCAATAGATCATGATCAATAAAATGATATTCGCCAACCTGGTGCGCCGTCCGGTCCGTTCCGCCATCAGCATCGTAGCCATTGCACTGGAGGTGGCACTCATCCTCCTGATTTCCGGACTCTGCTACGGCATCTTGAATGATGACAAGGCTCGCACCGCCGGCATTGGCGCGGATGTAATTGTGCAGCCGCCGGGATCGTCATTTCTGGCTGGCATCAGCGGGGCTCCCGTTCCTATCAAAGTAGCGGACGTCTTGCGCGGCCTGCCCCACGTTACTGTGGTCAGTCCGGTAATTTGGCAGATCGCAACCGGCGGCGGGTCCGTCGAGGTCATCGACGGGATCGATCTGAAAAGTTTTGAAGCTCTCGGCGGTCCGTTTCAGTATCTGGCAGGAGGCCCATTTACAGGCCCCGACACGGCTTTGATTGATGACTACGTTGCGCGGCAGAAGCACTTGAAAGTAGGCGACCCGATCGAGATCCTGAACAACACGTTTCGCATAGCCGGCATTGTCGCGAGCGGCCGCGGCGCCCGCAAATTCCTGCCCATCACCACGCTGCAGAATCTGGAGGGCGCCAAGGACAAAGCATCGGTTTTTTACGTAAAGCTGGATAATCCTGAGAACGCTCCTGCCGTAGTAAATGAAATCAAGCAGCAGCCGGGCATGGAAAAGTACTCGGTATTGTCAATCGGGGACTATCTCAGCATGATGACTCCCAGCCATTTGCCCGGATTCACCGCCTTTATCGGCGTAGTCATCGGAGTAAGCATGATCATCGGCTTCTTGGTCATTTTCCAATCGATGTACGCAGCCGTGATGGAACGCACTCGCGAGATCGGAATCCTGAAGGCGATCGGCGCTTCGAGGTTCTACATTGTGAATGCGATCTTGCGCGAGACAGCATTACTGGCTGTGACCGGAATTGTTGTCGGCATTCTTGCGAGCCTGGCAGCCAGCTGGGGCATACGCCAACGTTTCCCGCTGGTGCAAGTTGCGGTGACCGCGGAATGGATTCTGTTCGCCATCGGCACCGCCTTGATCGGGGCTGCCGCGGGAGCGCTCTATCCGGCGTTCAAAGCCGCAGCGAAGGATCCGATTGAAGCGCTCGCCTATGAATAGCAATGGCGCCGGGCCGTCTGCATTCGCCGTCTGCACCCGAAGACCACTCCTGATCCAACGCTACTCCGGCGAACTCCGTTTGATGCGATACACGATGCCGCAGCCGGAGTATTCCGGGAACGGCACACAATTCGGGTCGCCGCCATAGGCCGTCGTGCCATACAGATTGCCCCAGGGGTCGAGCACCGGCGTTGAATTCGCATACGCGCCGTCAGTGTCGCCTTGAAAGTTGTACAGCACAGTTTCCGTCCAGCCGCCGTCGGATGGTATCAGCTCGTACACGATGCCGCAGGGGCCATCGCAATTCTGGCCGGTTCCGCCGCCACCCCCTGCGCCATAAAGATTGCCCGCCTTGTCGAACACAACCCCCGATACAGGGTAGCTTCCATTCGGACCGTCAAAGCTGAAGATGTTAGCGAACATCCAGGGATCTCCCGTTTCAGTTGGGCGCTGGAGTTCGAAAACGCTACCGGCTCCGTAGATGCCTCCAACGGTAGTTGTCCCGTAGAGATTGCCTCTCCCATCCAATGTTAGCCCCGCGAAAGATTGGCCTAAGCCCGCCGGGAAACGATAAAGCACTTGAAACAACCAGCCGGATTCCGTCGGACTCAACTCATAGACGGTTCCCGCAGGCTCGAAAGGATCCAAGTGCGAGCTTCCGCCCCATGGAGTGGTCCCATAGAGGTTCCCGGATTTGTCCATGACGATGCCTCCCACTGGTTGGTAGCCGTCCTGTCCATTGAACTCATGCAGAACCGTTTCGATCCAGCCCGATTCCGTGCGTTGAAGTTCGTAAACCACGCCGCAAGGCCCATGAAGCACACAGTCGTTCAGACCGCCGTTGAAAGTAGTGCCGAAGATGTTGCCTGGTGAGGCGTCAAGCGTGACGGGGCTTTCAGGCGTGTTGCCGTCCGGGCCAGAAAAGCTGTAAAGGACGCTTTCCGCCCAGTGATCTCCTGCGGGGGTGAGCTCGAAAACGGTTCCGCAGCCGAAGGCGGCATGCGGTCCCGCCGCCGTCTGCCGTCGTTCCATAGAGGTTGCCATCACGACCTAGGACCAGGGGGGCCAGCGGGGTTGCGGCGTCGGCCCCGCCTTGAAAGTCGTAGATCACTCCCCTTTGTGCGACGTCTGCCCCAGATGCATCCTTGGCCATGGTCATCTCGAACACTTCCCCTCAGCCCTGGCCGGGAAACGTACACGTGCCGGTGCCGCCCATCTCCGCCGTACCGTAGAGCGTGCCGATCCCGCCGAAAACGACGCCCATGGGAACCTCGCCCTTGTCGGCATTCATAAACCTTATCAGGATATTCTCGGCATCAGATTGGCCGAGCAAGGGATTGAGGGCCGCCGAGAAAAGTAGCACGCCGGAAAGAACCATTAACATGTTGCGGATTTTCATGGTTGCTCCGGCGAGCCGCGGTTGATGCGATACACGATGCCGCAGCCGGAGTATTCCGGGAACGGCACACAATTCGGGTCTCCGCCGTAGGCCGTCGTGCCATAAAGATTGCCCCAGGGGTCGAGCACGGGCGTTGAATTCGCATACGCGCCGTCAGTGTCGCCCTGAAAGTTGTACAGCACCGTTTCCGTCCAGCCGCCGTCGGCCGGTGTCAGCTCGTACACGGCGCCGCAGGGGCCATTGCAGGGCAGGCCTCCAGTCCCGCCCGCGCTCGCTGCCCCGTAGAGATTGCCGGCGTTGTCGAACACAACTCCGGACACGGGGTAACTACCATTCCAAAAATCGAAACTGAAGATCGTGGCGAAGGTCCAGGGATCTCCGGCCTTGGCTGGGCGCTGCAGTTCGAAGACGCTGCCGGCACCGTAAATTCCCCCCGCATCGGTGGTCCCGTATAGATTGCCCTCCGCGTCCAACGTAAGACCGGCGAAGGACTGACCGGTTCCACCGGGAAAACGGTAGAGCACCTTGAATGACCAGCCAGATTGGCTGGGACTTAGCTCGTAAATGGTCCCCGCAGGCTCGAAAGGATCCAGGTGCGGGCTTCCGCCCCACGGGGTGATTCCGTAGAGGTTCCCGGATTTGTCCATGACGACGCCCCCCACTGGTTGGTAGCCGTCTTGTCCATTGAATTCATGCAGAACCGTTTCGATCCAGCCCGACTCCGTGCGTTGAAGCTCGTAAACCACGCCGCAAGGCCCCTGAAGGACGCAATCGTTCAAGCCACCATTGAAAGTAGTGCCGAAGATGTTGCCGGAGCTGTCGAAAATCACGGAGCTCTCCGGCGTTCCTCCATCCGGCCCAGAAAACTCGAATTATGCCTTTGACATACCCACGACGTTCTGGCAACATAGATTTGCCATGATGTGTTCAGAGTGTCAGTCGCACGAGTATCGGATCAAAATCGCCAAGATTGATTGGGAGCGACAAATCGAACTCCGCAAAGAAGGTAAGGGCAGTCAAACCCACATTGACATATCCCTGTTGTACCTCGAAGAATCTGAGCAACGCTATCGGCAGCACACGCGGACCGAACATCGGACGTAGGTCGCGACCTAGGGCGGGGTTCAAATCCCGTTTCTCGCACCGCGCTTCACTTCTCCCCAAACTTTTCCTGATCTTTCATCTTTTCGTACTGCTCATCTTGTTCAGGATGATCCTTGTATTTCTTTATCGTGTTGTGACCGGGCAAGAATCGCGATTTTGGGCCTTTAGGGCACTGCCCGCAATCACATTCACAAGGCTTTCTTTGCTCGGGCATTGGCTTTACCTTTTTTCGGTGGCGTCACCTTGAGCACGTCCGCCATTACCTCCTTGAAGGGTAAGGGGATGTGCGGAATCGGTTTCGAGTTTGTAGTCTTGCTAGAGACTTTCTGCTCCATTTTGTTCGGCATTCGTAACACCTCTGTAAAGCCTATTGCATAACCTTTAAGAATCTAGTTAAATTCTCCCCGCTCGTGCGACAGTCTGATTTTGATATGCCTCCATCCTCAACAACAACACCCGGTCGGATTCTAAACGTGCCAGCCGCTACGCTCACTATTCAACTTGAAGGTTCGCTGGACGATGACGGCAACGTCCGACTCGAAGATTTTCTGGAAGAGATGGATGCAATCAAAGCAGCCCTGAAACGCACGGAAATTATTGTTGCTGGAAAGCCGAACACGGTTTATTACCGCGTAATTGATCTCAAACATTCAAGCCCATCGACGGTGCGAATCGAAGCCGTAGCGCAAAAACGAGAATATCAGCATATGCCGCGTCGCGTCATTAGGCGCTTTGCAACTTCCCTGCGCCTAATCCAACGGCGACACGTGGCGCCGCGTGACTTCGATATAGAGACCCTTGAGTCATATCGGAAAATATACAATCCGCTCGGCAAGAAGCTTCGCAAGGTAACGATAACCGAAGACGAGAAACAGAGAAAGGCTTCCATCAATCAAGCTTTTGATGACGCTCTCAATCGGATCATTGGAAGCGACGAGCGAGAGCGCGGCTCAATGCTGGGAAAACTGGAGGCTCTAAATGTCCACCTTGGGAACCGAGTGTTCTTCATATATCCCACCGTTGGCGCATCGAAAGTGACGTGTAAGTTTGTTGGGCCAGAATTGCGCGACAAGGTTCTCGCGAGCGCTGGCAAATACGTCCGTGTTGATGGATGGATTGTCTTCAAGAGCAAAGCAAAATTTCCGCACGCTATGGACGTGCGAGAAATTGAAACATTTCCTCAGGAGTTCTCAAAGCTATCCGACATTCGCGGGATCGCTCCCGACGCGACGAAAGGAGAGCGGTCGGAAGACTTTGTCCGCGAACTAAGGGATGCCTGGTAAATTGCACGTCTGCTGGGATTCATGCACCTACATCTCCTTGCTCACTGGCGAGAACAGAACGCCGGAGGAGATGAAAAAACTCTACGAGATAGAGAACATAGTGAACCAAGGTCGGGCCATAATTTTCAGTTCGACGGTTGCGATTGTGGAAGTGTTGGCGTGTCATCTGACAGCAGATCAGGCCGCAAAATTCAAGGGACTAATAGCTAATCCAGATACTCCTTTCCTGTCAGTCGACACCAGAGTCGCAGAACTGGCACATGAGATCAGGAGTTACTATGCGGGGAAAGTATCAACTCCCGACGCAATTTTCGTGGCAACGGCAATTCATTATGAAGCCATCGCTCTTCACACCTATGACGGCTGCGGCAAGAGAAAAAGAGAGGGTGATCTATTGGGCCTCAAGCAACCCATCGCAGGAAAGTACAAAATGCCGATTACCGTTCCTGAGGTGCCAGCGGAGCCTCCGCCGGAATTGTTTCAGTCTGCTACGCAGTTAGAACTAACGGAAGATGAGCCGTTGCTTGACGGCATCGTGCCAGCGGATGATTTGGCGACGGAGACTCCCGTACCAGTTGAAACGGCAGTGGTCACTACAGAAACGAAAGGGCAGGAGATCATAGAAGCGGTTACTTCAGTAATGTCCTCTCCTGAAAATCCACAGAAAACCGGAGAAGATCAAGCCCAAAACAGAAAGGGCTGAGCGACTTTTTAGATCAACCCAGCCCTTCTGGAAGCTTTCGGCTCCCTTTTCTGGCTACCGCAGGTTTACCCACAGTGCCCAGCGGAGAAGCGAATGCCACCTCGAAGAGACTTCTATTTTAGGCGAATTTACGGCGAAAAGTCAATAGTATCAAGAGTAACCCCCGGTGGGACTCGAACCCACGACAGACAGCCTCTTCGAGGGGCTCGCTCTATCCACTGAGCTACGGGGGCCCATAAAGAATACAGGCCTATTGTACCCTAACTGAGTCCCGGAGCATCAACCGTTTTCCGCCCGTGCTCTTGAGTGCCATCAACGTTCGATCTCCGTCTTTTTCCTTGCGTGAGTTGTAACGAAAATCGAACTCGCTCAGGTAACGATGCAAGTGCTGTTTTCCAATATGGTGATACACGCCATTGATACCGCGTTTCAGTGTTGCAAAATAGCCTTCAATCGTATTCGTTGTGATGCAAACTCCATCCTCGTAGCGCACGTATTCCTTTGCCACATGGTTAACCTGATCGTGCTTGCGAGCGATCAATCCGGCTTTCAGTACGGTAGAACTGTCGGTCATCACGTGAGCATCTTCCGCGATCATCTGATTCACAATCGGTTTCAAGTTCTCAGCGGTAACGCGCTCCACGTGCCGAGACTGAACACGTCCACCGCGCTGCAATACGGATACGACCGCAGCCTTATTAGAAACTACGGATGGATATTTTAGTTTCGCTCCGCGATTCTTCATGTACGGCTTTGGCCTGTAAGAGCCAACGCGCAAGTATAGAGTACCCTCTCGATCCAACGGTCGCCGTCCCAGGCAAGCTCGTAGACGGTGCCACAGCCGGGTCCGTCGCAGCCGGTCCCGCCGCCCCACGAGGTTGTGCCGTATAGGTTTCCGGCATCGTCCGCGAGGGGAGGGGCTAACGGAGAATACCCGTCGTCTTCTCCGCCCTGGAACGTGTAGATGACCCTTCCCGACCGGTCTGGCGGCGATATTCCGGGCGTAACCTCGAACACATTGCCGCAGCCCTGGAGCGGAAAGGTGCATGGCCCCGCCCCACCCTGCGCCGTCGCGCCATAGATGTTTCCTCCCTTGTCGAGAACGAGGCCCGCCGGAACTTCGGCGTCGTCACCGTCCACGAACCTGTGCAGAATAGTTTCCGTACCACTTTGGCCGAGCAGAGGGCTGAACGCCGCAAAAAGCAGCGGGGCGGGGAAGGGCAAGAACACTTCGCGGATTTTCATTGCGGGCCTCCACTCGCGGCTGCAAGTGATGATCAATTGGCGCGCCGGCGGCCAACTGCCAAATCACAGCAACAGACGCTACTGGATAAACCGTAGGCACTCAATAAGTGGGATCCGTTACGCAGGCTGGGATGGGCTAGTAGTGTGCTAGGGTGAACTCCGTAGATAGTTTAGTTACTGCTCCTCCGGTAAGCCCGATCGCTCGTCGGCCGGGGAAAATACGGTAACGGCTGGTCATTAATAATCGCTCGCGGATTTCCTTCCACCAGCGCTTCCGCGATCTCTTCTCCGCAAAGTTTCGCAACCGCCTCACGGCCGGTCGAGAGCACGGGAATGCGCTTTTCAATATCGTGCGCATCGGTGGCAAGAACGTGGACCGCGTCGTGTTCGAGCAGCCAAAGCACGGCGCGGCGCGTGCGTTCTCCCCAGAAACCGGTGAGCGCAGAGCCCGTCATCTGAATCACGCATCCTTGTTCGGCCCATTCCACGACGCGCTGCAAATCGTCGCGCAAAATCGGGTTGCGCTCCGGATGCGTAATGATCGCCGTGATCCCGCGGTCCCCAAGTTGGGTGAAGCACTCTGTGGTTTGCGGCGGAACGCTGTAGTTGCTCAATTCCACCAGCATGTAGTGCGTGCTTCCGATGGCATAGCGTCCGGGATGCGCCAATACATCCTGCAGGTTCTCGTAGGAAAGATGGAAGTCGCAACCCAGACTCAGCGTAAGCCCATCCCCAACGAGCGATTGCAGATGATCGACCAGGCCCTGCAGGTATTCGCGGTCATAATGGTAGCGGTCGTTCGCATGAGGCGTGGCCACCTGATGAGTGATGCCGTCGGCGGCAGCCATTCGGCACATCGCTACCGAGGTTTCCCAGGACTTCGAGCCGTCGTCTACTTCCGGAAGAATGTGGGAATGAATGTCGACCACGATTGTTAGAACACCAGCACGGAGGCAGTGTTCTGTGACTCGATTTAAGCAGATTCGCGGCGAAAGAGAAAGGTAGTGGTCGAAGTAAACTGCCGGTCACCAGATTGTCGGGACCGCGCGCGACTTGCGAATCTCCCGGTCCGCGGTGAGCAGAGGCATGTCTTCGATCAGTGCGGTTGCCCCGATAATGCGATCTGCCGGATCTTTGGGATAACTCGACGGAAACTCGAATGCCTGCAAGGCGATGTTGGCCGTGATCGGCAGAACCACGAAGCGGCGCTCGATCTCGGTCAGAAATAATTCGGGCGTAGTCGCGAGATTGAACCGCCGCTTGCGGAACAGCATGCTCAATTCGAACAGCGTGAAATCGGAGATGGCCAAACCGCGTTCCGTCTTGCGGGCCTCGTGAATGGCTACCTGGGCTGGGTTCGAAATTCGTGAATCGTCCGACGCTAACCAGACGACCACGTGCGTATCGAGCAGGATCAATAGAGATCGCCCCACTCTTCAGGGGTTAAGGCAGGAGAGACCACGTCGCCTGTGACTTTGATCTTGCCTTTGAAGAAGCCGAAAATGTCGTCCTTCTGGTTTTCCACGGGGACAAGCTTCGCCACCGGTTTGCCGCGCTTGGTGATGACGACCGCTTCGCGCTTGGCCTGCACCTCATCCATAATGGCGAGACAGCGGGCTTTGAAAGCTCCGGCGGGAATAGTTTTGGTTTTCATTTAGCTGCTCTGATCATGGTCATTATACCATGGTCACATGCGTTTTTGGCACCGCATGACCATGGCGGCGAAACCCGAGCATCCCTATCATCCGAAATTCTCCGAACCAGGGACAAGAGGCTACCGCCGCCATGAAAGCCCGAACTATTTGGCCGGCACGTAACTCAGATCGGGACGGTATTGAATGATCTCGCTTGTCTCCTTCTCCACCGAATGGTCAATGCGATCGACGATCGAATCAGCCTCCGCCTGTCCAAAAGCTTCCTTGAGCATGTCGCGGAAAGGTTTCACCTCCGGCTTGTCCTCGAAATCCGCCCAATTCTTGTGGGGCACAGTGAGCACGAAGACTCCGCTCGGGCCGCCATTCACCAGTTCGTACCATCCATAGTTGACCGGCCACTTCGTCTTCTCCGCCGCTTCCTTGATCCGCTCGATGGCGGACCGAAAATCCTCTTCCTTCCCGTAGCGTACCTGGAACGTCCTGATCTCGGAAAACTTGGAGGGCGTCGTGTCTCCGCTCTCATTGCTGATCTTGGGCATGTAATCGTAGTAGCGGTTGACGACTGACTCCACATAGCCGCCAACGACTTTCTGGAACTCCGCCAGGTCAGCCTCGTCGGTGACCACCGGTTTGTCGTAATCGGCCCAGTGTTGCGAAAAGCGGCCGACGATGAAAGCGCCCGTGTCGTCGCCGCTCAGCACCGCCCATACGAACAGTGGCAGCGGATCGTTTTGCTGCTTGTGCCATGCGGCCTTCTGTTTGCGTCCCGCTTCGTATTGCGGTATCGCCCCGTTCTTGATTTTCTGCAACTCGATGCTGGCGAGCGTGCCAGGTTTCTCCTGGGCGGCCAGTGAACATACTACGCACAACATGATCCCAACAGCCGACAGCAGCTGATTGCGTTTCATGGTTTCCTCTTTTCAGTAGGTTGTTTTGGTTTCCCACAATTCAAACCGCACGAGCGCCCGTTAACCGCTTGCCTGCGAACTCAAGTGCATTTCCGTGGGGCGCTAGAGTGTGGAGAAAGGACGCGAGCATCCTACACGAATTCGCGCAGAGTGGCGAAAATTAGTGAAGCATGGGTAGTTTCAGAGTGGTAAATCAGCTTGTTGGGTAGCGTTCCTGAATAAACTCGCCGATGGAAGCGTACGCCTTCGTCAGAGTCTTCTCGTCGGGCAAAAACACGATGCGGAAGTGCTGTGTTCCCGGCTTCTGCCCGAAGCCGGACCCGTGTACCACCATGACGTGTTTCTGCCGGATGAGTTCTTTGACGAAGGTTTCGTCGCTCTCGGAAATTTCGCCTTCAGGAAAACGTATGCGCGGAAAGGCGTAGAACGCCCCGCGCGGCGCAACGCAACTTATGCGGGGAGTGGATTCGCACCACTTTTGCGTGAGATCGCGGCGGGAGCGCAGCTTGCGCCGCACTTCGAGAAGATGATCCTGCGGGCCTTCGAGCGCAGCCTTGATCGCGTATTGTTCAGGGTGATTCGCGCACAATCTCGCGCGCAGCAACCGGTGAATGCCCTCAAGATATGGCTTAATCGCAACCGCATCGCCGGAGGCAATGCCCCACCCGATCCGCCATCCCGGCACAAGGTAATTTTTCGACATGCCCCCAAACGTAATGCACGGCACATCGGGAGCAACTGCGGCGAAAGCAATGTGCGGCGTGGGCTTCTCATCCGAACCATCCAGAATCAGCTTGTCATAAATCTCGTCCGAAAAGACCACCAGATTGTGCCGGCGCGCGAGTTCGGCAATTTGCTCCAGCATCCGGCGCGAGCCCAGGGATCCCGTCGGATTGTTGGGATTGATCAGAACGATGGCGCGAGTGTGCTCAGTAATCTTGCGTTCAATGTCGGCCACGTCAGGCTGCCAGGCGTCGTCTTCGTTCAGATCATATGTATTCAGTGCGATTCCCAGCTTGCACAGGACGGCCGAATAAAGTGGGTAATCGGGCTTCGGCGTAAGAATATCTTCGCCGGGATTGACCAAAGCTGAAATGCAGAGATCCACCGTTTCACTTACGCCGGAAGTGACGAAAACATCCCGAACGGTCGTGATTCCCTTGCGCCCAGCCTCACCGCGAATCGATTCAAGCGCCTCAGGAATGCCGCCAGAAGGCGCATAGCCGTTCTTCCCATCGCGCATGGCTTTGTAAGCGGCTTCGATAATGTGCGGCGGTGTTTGGAAATCGCAGTTGAGCGGGTCACCAACGTTAAGCGGCAGGACTTTGTGCCCCTGTTTGGTAACTTCGTCTGCTACGCAGGCAAGGTCGCGAATCGCGTAGCGGACGTTTTCAAGGCGGGAAGCCGCTGCAATTGCGCGAACTTGAGTCAACGGCATAGAGAAAAGTTTAACCGCATCGCGAGCGCGAATCCCGAGAAACCAGAGAAAAAGCATGCGATCTGCAGAAGGGTCGTATCAAGAAATTCTGCACAGGTTCGCACATCCCTGTTTCTGACTTCTGCGCGTCTTTACTTCAAGAATACTAATTCCGCGGCCAAATTTGCGGCTTGTGGGCTGCCCCAGCCAGTTACCAGATCGTATCCGGGGACCGCCGAATATTTGCCGTTGCTGCCGCTGGTGATGTCGTGAAAGTCAGTGTCGTAACCCGGCCCCACTCCGATTCTGTAAATATTCGGGTTCAAAAAGCCCAACGTGCCCATACCGCCCTCGTAAGCTAACTGATTCGCCATCGCTGTGAGGGCCGCCCATTGCGGTGCGGCATAGCTTGTGCCGCCATTGCCTCCGTAGCAACCTCCGTCATAGCAGCTCCATTGGTTCGTGTTAGCCTCCGCGGCGACGTCGGGATAATTGCGCAACGTGCTCGACGCGCCGTTCTCGGAATTCACCACTCCTTTGAGCTTCTGATAATAAGGAATCGGGATTCCGTTCTTCGATGGCGAGCCCGCGCTGCCATTCCATCCCGTCTCCGATAACCAAGTGCCACCTGGGCCGGTGGTCACCAGATCCGTGCCTCCCACCGCCAGAATATAAGGGTCGTCTCCCGGCCAGACCACGTCTCCGGGAGTTCCGGAACCATTGTCTCCGGTAGCAACGAAAACGCTTTGTCCCTGCGCCGCCATCTCTTTGAAGATGGGATCGAGGCTGCTCTCGTCGTCACTCCATCCCCAGGAACAGCTCAACTGCTTCGCCTTATTGTCGACCGCCACGCGATCGAAGATGGATACGTCACTCTTGCCCACGTAAACCAACACCTGTTCCAGGTTCGGCGCCATCGAGATCGAAATCTCGATATCGAGCGCCTGCTCGCTGTCGTCACAAGAACTGGGAGGGCAATTCAGATTTGCTCCATTGACGGAGACGCCACGAATCGGCACATTGAGCGGCTGGTTCAGTTTGCTGAAATAATTCTGAACGTCGCTGACCTCGTAGCCAGCAAATTCGAAAAGGCCCACGGACTGTCCCCAGCCGACGAGGGGACCTGAACCGTAGTAAGCCGCCCGAAGATCGCTGCCCACGAAGTCCCCGCCCGGGCCGGAACCGGAGTTCTTACCACTCGTTTTCACGCCTCGAATGTTTTTGGCGTGAGGCAGCGTGTAGTTATCCAGCCCCGAAATATGTAGCAGCGGCACATCGAGATCGACTGACGGTTCGCGATCCGGCGCATAAAAAGTGCGGCTCTCGGTCGGATGCTGATAGACGTTCAACGCCACATGGAGGGCGTTTTCGATCTTGGCTGCCGGACCTTCGACATCCAGGACCATGCGATTCGCGGCGGTGTCGATTACATCCAGGCCATTGGCGCGCGCGAAATTCACGACGGCCGCATAGTCGCCGGCGACCGGGCCAAATCGCGTGGTGAATTCTTCCACGCTGAGATATTTGCGGTAGTTCGCGTTCTGCGGATCGTAGATTTCCTGCAGCAACTCATCCAGAGCGGCCTCATTCCTCGGCGGCAAAGAGATCGCCAGGCTCAAACGCTGCGTCGCCGGAACATGGCCGACCAGCGGTGCAACGCCGCTGGAGACGGCAACGGGAACATGGGTCGTGAGAGTCGGACGGCATTCAGCCTGAGCGGCTACTGAAAGGATAATGCTGAATGCGGTAATCAGGGCGGCGAAACCCATCGAAGTACGAACTGATCTGCGAGCTGAAGAAGGCGTGTTCATAAGAGCATCTCCGGAACTGGGTTGGTACTCTATAACCAAATCAGTCGGCGAACAAGCAGAGGATAGTCCCTAGTCTTCGAATCCCCACTTCCTCGGCGGCAACATAAACAATAGGAGTACGTCGAGGGCCGCCTGCGAAAGGCAGATTTTTAGCGGACATGACCGTCAGAAATTCAGTCCCGACGACGAAAACGCTTCTATGATAGTGCTTTGGATCATTGCAGGAGGCGCAGTTCTATGACCAAGACCCTCAATTTGGACTGGTGAGTGAAATGACGAGACAGGCAACCATCGTACTTTACGTACCGCTGTTGGTAGCCGTCGTGGTCGGTGTGGATTTCCTGTTCTTTAGGAACCACTTCTGGGAACGGCTTATGGTGAATATAGGGATCGTCTTGGTCTTCGCAGCGTTCTACTTGAGATTTCTGAAGCATCCATGAGCAATGCGCAGGGCAGGCAATCCGTCGTTACTCTCCGCGGTCGATCTGCGCTTTCTGCAGCGTGTCCGAGTAATCCACATACACCGACTTCCATTCCGTATAAAAATCGATCGCGCCGATGCCGCCTTCACGGTGCCCGTTGCCCGTAGCCTTGGTCCCGCCGAAAGGCAGGTGCACTTCTGCGCCGATGGTTGGGGCGTTGATGTAAGTGATGCCCGTTTCGAGGTCGCGAATGGCGCCAAAAGCCTTATTGACATCCTTGGTGTAGATCGCCGATGACAGTCCGTACTCGATGCCGTTGGCAATCTCAATGGCATCTTCAAGGCCGTCACAGGGAATGATGGACACGACCGGGCCGAAAATTTCTTCCTGCGCAATGCGCAACTTAGGGTCGACATCGATAAACACCGTTGGCTCCATGAACCAGCCATACTGATAATCGCCTTTGTCCAACCGATTGCCGCCGCACATTAATTTCGCGCCTTCGTTGCGGCCGATGTCCACATAGCTGAGATCGGTCTGAAGCTGCTTTTCGTTGACGGCCGGCCCGATGTCGGTGGTTTCGTCGAGTCCGTTGCCAACTTTCAATTTCTTCGCGCGCTCGACATAGCGCTCAATGAATTCCCGGTAGACGCCTTTCTGCACAATGATGCGGCTGGTCGCGGTGCAACGCTGGCCGGTGGTGCCGAATCCACCCCAGAGGCCGCCTTCAATCGCGAGATCGAGGTTCGCGTCGTCGAGCACGATCATCGGATTCTTGCCGCCGAGTTCGAGCGAGCAGTGTTTAAAAGTCTTTGCCGCAATCCCTCCAATAATGCGGCCGACGGCCGACGATCCAGTCAGCGAGATGGCGCGCACGTCCGCATGTTCAGCCAGCGGCGTGCCGACCTCCGGCCCAAATCCGGTGACAATGTTCACCACGCCTTTGGGAATGCCCGCATCGGTGAACGCGCGAACCAGATTGAACGTGGAGAGCGGGGTATCCTGCGCGGGCTTGATTACGCACGTATTTCCGCAGACGACCGCGGGCAGCAGCTTCCACGAAGAAATTGCCATGGGAAAATTCCACGGCGTGATCATTCCGCACACCCCGATGGGCTGGCGCACAGCCATGGCGAATTTGTTCGGCAACTCCGAAGGAACCGTGGGGCCGAACATGCGGCGGCCTTCGCCGGCGTTGTAATAAGCAGCGTCAATCGCTTCCTGCACGTCGCCGCGCGTCTCCTTCAGCACCTTGCCCATTTCGCGCGTCATTTCGTTGGCATGTTCTTCCTTGCGTTCCATCAGGATTTCGGCGGCACGAAAAATCATCTCGGCGCGCCGCGGAGCGGGCACGAGCCGCCACTTGGCGAAGGCGCGCTTGGCCGCTTCTACCGCGGCGTCGACATCGGCCTTGCCCGATTTCTGAAAAATGCCGACCAGATCGCGCGTGTCGGCGGGATTGCGGTTCTCGAAAGTCTCTCCGGTCGAGGATTCCACCCACTCACCGTCGATGAAATTCTTGAAAACTTTGGCTTGCTTGTTGCTGAGCGTAGTGGGAGAAGCGAGGGTATCGGTAGCCATGATTACTCCTTAATGAGTGCGTGATAAATGCCTGAATATTGATGCTACAGCCGCCGTGGAAGGTGCGGCAAGGGAGGGCGCGCTCAG
Source organism: uncultured Acidobacteriaceae bacterium (assembly GCA_963784095.1). GTDB lineage: Bacteria > Acidobacteriota > Terriglobia > Terriglobales > Acidobacteriaceae > Sulfotelmatobacter. Next base: position 295,554 of record CAWAQC010000005.1, on the reverse strand, counting down.
GTACTTCGAAGACGGCCCTAACCCGTAGCCTTCATGCTCCTTCGTGGCCTTGGCGGTGAATAGATTTAAGCCGGTACCAACCCTGAATGCCGAGCCTAGATTCCGTAATTAGCTCCGCGAAGGCTGTCTTTATAGGCCTCGCGCGCTTCATCGGCTTTTTTCTGCGCGTCTTCTTTTTTGAAGTGGGCGTCGTCCCACTTCTCCATGGCAATCATGGAATGGTCGGGAGTGGCTAATGCTTCCTCGGTGCGAATGGTCGCGACCCATTCGTCGGTCGCTTTCTTGTAGGCAAGGCGCAATTGATCAAGATTGAGTTCGCCCATAGGGTGCGAGACTAATCTTCCACACGATACGGGTCAATTGATGCGGACTGATTTAACAGAAAATTAACATGGAGCAAAATTAACATCCAAAAACTGATATGGAGCTCTGCGCCGACCTTCGATTTTACCTGTCTACCTGTCAAAACCCGGCAGCCAAACGCAGCTCTCGCGGCGCAAGACTCACGAGGCAGGCTTAAGCGTGTCGCGCACGGCAGAGTTGGAGGCGTCGCCAATCGGAAAATCCGCCATCACCGTAGTCCCTGCATCGCTGAAAATGACTTCAATCTGACCGCCGAGCTGCCGCACGCGTTCGCGCATGCCCTGAATCCCGATGCCCGGTTGGGGCGGCCCATCACCCCGGACAGCTCCGCCAGAACTTCCTTTGCCCTGGTCGCTCACCTCGACCCGAATCGAACGTGCCTCCGGATTGCGGCTCAAGCGCACACTCGCCGACGCGCTGCCCGAGTGCCGGTGCACATTCGTCAAGCACTCCTGCACCAGGCGAAAGATTGCTGTTTCCATCTCCCGCGGCAGCCTGCCCACGGAACGATCGTATTCGAACTCAACTTTGATCTTGCTGCGCTCAGCGAAACCATCGACATACCAGGCCAGTGCGGATTCCAATCCTGCCTCGTCAAGCAATGGGGGATGCAGCAGGTGAGACATGGTGCGAAGTTGCCGCGAAAGTTCGTCGACCAGAAAAATGCTGTCGGTGACACTCTTGCCGAGTTCCGGGTCGAGCCGCTCAAGCTTAGGTTCGAGCGGAATAAGATTCATGTTTAAAGCCGCCAGCAACTGTCCTGCGCTGTCGTGGAGTTCGCGGGCAATGCGCCGCCGCTCTTCGTCTTGTGCGCGCAGCAGACGGCCGGTTACCGCCCGCAGGCTCGATTCAGTCTGAAGCAGTTCGGCGGTGCGTTCCTTCACCTTGGCTTCCAGGCCATCGCGCAGCTCTTTAGCTTCGGTCGTGTCCAAGCCGGTCGCGACGATCATCTGCACGTTGCCCTCGGCATCTTTCACCGGGGTCAGCGTGCGTTCGGCTACGCGTACGCTGCCGTCGGCCATGCAGAAGCGGCACTGCTCGCGAACTGTTTCTCCGCTGGCCGCGTTGGCCACACTCGACTTCAGAATTTCCGCTTCTTCTGGCAGACGCGACCACCAAGGCTCCCAGAACTTGCGTCCCAGAACTTGCTTCCGGTCAAAACCCACTCCCTCAACCGCGGCGCGATTGGCATCCAGCACCGTTCCATCGGGATTTAGAAAGACCATGAATGCATAAGTCTGGGTAAAAGCCGCCTGCAGCCGTGAGCGCTCTTTTTCAGCTTCGGCGCCCAGGCCCCGTTCGGTCTCCGCCGCTTCGCGGCGCATGCGCGCCATCGCCAGATGGGCTGCTACTCTCGCCGAAAGTTCACGGGCCGAAAAAGGCTTCACCAGGTAATCGTCCGCACCGGCCTGCAGGCCTTCGATGCGAGCTTCTTCGCCTGCTCGTGCGGAGACCAGAATCACTGGAACACTCTTGAGTGCCTCATCCCCGCGCAAGCGTTGCAGCAGGCCGAAGCCGTCGAGGCGCGGCATCATTACGTCCGCCAGAATCAGGTCTGGAGCTGACTGGCGCGCCCGCTCGAGAGCCGCTTCGCCATCGGCAACGGCCTCAACTTCGTAATTCTCCCGCAAAAGCCGCTGAATATAGTCGCGCATATCTGCGTTGTCATCCGCGAGAAGAATACGGGGCACGGCAAAATCGGAAGCTTTGCTATCGCGACGCGAGGAATGCGAAATGGACTCCACTTCACGCACGGTGGGCAACCCACCTGGCGATAAAGCAGAATCGGACGCAGGAAGCCAGCGGAGTGCTTCTTCGATAAACGGCCCGGCGCCAAGCGCGTTAGAGACTTGACGGCGCGCAGGATGGACCAGCTCCGCCGGAAGGTGCGCCTTGCCCAGAGAAATCGAAACCGTGAATGTACTTCCTTCGCCCGGAGTGCTGTTGACCGAAATCGATCCCCCGTGCAGCTTGACCAACTCCTGAACGAAAGCGAGGCCGATGCCCGAGCCTTCGTTGGTTCGAGCCTGCGAGTTCGGGGTGCGGTGAAAACGCTCAAAGATGTGTGGCAATTCATCGGCAGCAATGCCGATGCCGGTGTCGCGAACCGAGAGCTCGACGCGATCTCCGGCGGCCTTAATTTCCACTGCAATTTCGCCCTGCAGCGTGTATTTGAACGCGTTGGAGAGAAGATTGAGAACGATTTTCTCCCACATATCGCGATCGACGAAGACCGGTTCAGGTAGCGGCGGGCAATCGACTTGCAAGCGGATGCCGGCGCGTTCCACGGCGGAGCGGAAAAGGCTGGCGAGATCCGCCGTCAGGGCGGCTAAATCGGTCGGTTCGTACGCTGCCTGGACGCGTCCCGCTTCAATGCGGGAAAAATCAAGCAGCGTGTTGACCAGCTTCAGCAGCCGCAGCCCGTTGCGGTGAACCATCGCAAGTTGAGCGGAATTCTCCGCAGGCAAATTCCCGGCCGATAAGATCCCTTCCAGTGGTCCGAGCATCAGCGTGAGCGGCGTGCGGAATTCATGGCTGACGTTGCTGAAGAACAGAGTCTTGGCGCGATCCAGTTCCGCCAGGGCTTCGGCGCGCTTTCGCTCCTCTTCATGCGAGCGTGCATCGGCGATGCTGGTCGCAATCTGCCGATTAATCAGGCTGAAAAATGCTCGGTAACTTTCATCGAGTTTTTTCTTCGGACTAACCGCGCAAAGCAAAACTGCCGGAGTTCCCTCCCGCCCAGCCGCCGGTATTGGCATCAGGAGCGCGGTCGAGGGGCACGCGTCCCAAGCTCCTTTGGGCAATTCACAATCGAGGTTTTGCAGATCGATCTCGAGAATTTCGCCGGAGCCAGCAGCCTCGCGCAGCTTCTTTGCAAGCAACGAATCTTCATCGGTAAGGCGCTGGCGAAGTGGGTGATCGGAAGAAATTCCCGAACTGCACTCGATGGCCAACCCACCATTCGTGGTGCGGCATAAGGCGGCAAACGGAACGTCACTTAGGTTTTCGGAGAGCGTCTCAGCCGCAAGGCGGCAGGCATCCTGCTCGTTTTTGGCGTCGACCGCCTTTGCGGCGAGATCGCGGAGGGTCCGCAGACGACGCTCGCCGATCACGTTCTTCGTGGTCTCGATCACGGCTGTGAATACGCCGCCCACCACTCCCGCTTCCACGCGAACCGGACTGAAGGAGAACGAGAAGTAACATTCCTCGGCGTAGCCGTATCGGTTCAGAGGCAAGTACAGATCGTTCGACCAGGTCGCCTCGGCCGTCTGGACGACGCCGTCGAGCATGGGGCCGATGGTATCCCAGATTTCCGCCCAGCAATCGCGGCAACGCTGTCCCAGCGCCCACGGATGCTTGCTGCCTAGAATTGTGCTATACGCGTCGTTGTACAGAACTACATACTCCGGCCCCCAATACATCACGATGGGAAAGCGCGATTCAAGGCAGATGCTCACCGAAGTTCGCAGGCTCTGCGGCCACTTCTCCATTGGCCCGAGTGGGGTTTGCGACCAGTCTTTGGCGCGCATGAGTGCGCCGGTTTCGCCTCCTCCGATTAACGGGGCCAGCTCTAAGATGGGTGATGTCATTGGATAACTTACGGAACCTACGGAATCCATTGAGAGAATGCCAGTTTCACAGGGCTCGCATGTATAAGGTGCTTACTGTACGTCGACACGCACTTGTCCTGTTGCAGCCGTCGGTCTAGGCGCGATTCGAGCTGCTGGCAGGATCGCAGAGCATATCGGGCGCAATTCGTGCTAGGGCTGCACGGCCAAACCTCCAGCCCGTTGTTTCATGTAGCGTTCGACGCCATCAGGCCATGATGGCATTTCAATTCCGTAAGAGTGCAAACTAGCTGGCGACAGGACAGAATACGCCGGACGAGGCGCAGGACGCGCCATTCGTTGGCTGCTCACTGGGCGCACTTCAGTGTCGGCCCCGGCAGCTTCCACGATATGCTTTGCAAATTCAAACCACGTGCAGTCGCCGGCATTCGTCGCCTGAACGATTCCGCTGGCGTTCTTGCCGCAGAGTTGAATAATGGCACCCGCCAGATCCTCACTGTAGGTCGGGCAGCCGCGCTGGTCATCGACCACGTCCAATGCCGGCTGGCTTGCGGCGAGCTTTAAAATCGTATCCGGAAAACACCTTCCTCCGCTGCCAAACAACCACGACGTTCGCACAATGCAGCAATCTGGATTCAACTCCAGTAACCTGATCTCCGCCTCAGCTTTCGTTCTTCCATACACGCTTTGCGGATTGCGCTGGTCGCCCGTCTCGTATGGCGTAATCTTCTTTCCGTCAAAAACGTAGTCGGTACTTAAAAACATCAGCCGCGCTCCCATGCTCAAAGCCGATTCGCAGACGTTCACCGCTCCATCGCGGTTCACGCCGAATGCCAGTTCTCGATTTGTTTCGCAGCCATCGACATTGGTGTATGCGGCTGCCAAGACAATCCAGTCAGGGCGGTTTTGCTCTACTAATTCCTGCACGCGATGGGAATCGCGAATGTCGGCATCCTGTGAACTCAGGCCGATGACTTCGTCATCCGACCACAGATGCACGAGCGCCTTACCGAGCAGGCCGGAGGCGCCAAAAATGAGAACTCGCATCGATTATTTGAAAAACGGCAATTTCGAAAACTATTCAAAACTTTCCATAAGGAAATTTCTATCCGGAAGGCTTCTATTCAAAAACTTCGGCCTCGCCGAAGGCCGCGCCCTCTTGGTCTTTTGCCGAAACCACCGGCTCAGAGTCCAATTCCCAATTTATCTTCAGATGCGGGTCGTTCCATGCCAGCGTTCGTTCGTGCTCGGGCGCATAGAAATCGGTCGCCTTATATAACACGTGGGCTTTCTCCGAGAGCACGCGAAATCCATGCGCAAATCCCCCCGGAATCCACAGCATGCGTTTGTTCTCGCCAGAGAGCCGGACCGCTTCCCACTTGCCGAATGTCCGGGAACTCCGGCGCAAATCAACCGCGACATCGAGAATCTCACCCACCGCAACGCGCACCAGTTTTCCCTGCGGATGCCTTACCTGGTAGTGCAACCCGCGCAGAACATTGCGCGAAGAACAGGAGTGATTATCCTGCACAAATCTGTCGGTGATGCCAGCTTCCGCCATCTTCAGTTCGTTGTAGCTTTCCAGAAAAAATCCGCGCTCGTCCCCAAACACCCGCGGCTCCAGAATGAAAACCCCGGGTAATGAAGTGCCGATTTTTTTCAAAGTGTCGATTGCAGGACTGGTCGCCGACATTGCATTCACTAGAATACCTTTTCGCGTAGAAGTTGGAGCAGATAGGCTCCGTATGTATTGTTCTTCATCGAATTGCCGATTTGCTCCACTTGTTCGGCGGTGATGTAGCCCGAGCGAAAGGCGATCTCTTCCGGGCACGCCACCATCAGCCCTTGTCTTTTCTCGATCGCTTGAATGTAGAGCGCTGCATCCATCAATGATTCGTGCGTTCCGGTATCGAGCCACGCCATGCCTCGCCCCATGACTACCACTTCCAACTGGCCGCGCTCCAAATACTGCTTGTTCACGTCCGTGATCTCGAGTTCGCCGCGTGCGCTGGGTTTCAAAGCCTTAGCGATTCTTACCACTTGCTCGTCGTAGAAATAAAGTCCTGTTACCGCGTACCGGGACTTCGGCTGCCGCGGTTTTTCCTCGATGCTCAGGGCGCGCCCCTGGCCATCGAATTCTACAACCCCATAACGTTCGGGATCGTGCACCGGATAGGCGAAGACGCGTGCCCCTCGCTTCCGGCTGGCCGCTTCTTGCAAATCCTTGGCGAGATCGTGTCCGTAAAAAATATTGTCACCCAGTACCAAGGCGCACGGGCTGCTTCCCAGAAAAGCTTCGCCCACCAAAAAAGCCTGCGCGATTCCTTCTGGCTTGGGCTGTACTTTATATTCCAAACGGATCCCGAACTGAGTTCCATTTCCCAGCAGCGCCTGAAACTTCGGCACGTCGTCGGGCGTCGAAATAATAAGGATGTCGCGAATTCCCGCCAGCATCAGGGTGCATAGCGGGTAATAGATCATGGGTTTGTTGTAGACCGGAAGCAGGCTCTTGCCCAGCGCTTGGGTCACGGGATACAGGCGCGTCCCCGACCCTCCCGCCAGGATGATCCCCTTACACGCCGTGTTTTTTGAACGTGTCATGAACGAATGTTGCGGCCGGAGTTGATCAAGCGCTAATCAGATCCTGTGTCATCAAGCGGAGTAATGGGTTTCGATCCATTGACGATAGCTGCCGCTGGTGACACCTTTTACCCAGGCTGCGTTTTGCAGGTACCAGTGCACCGTCTTGCGAATTCCCGTCTCGAATGTTTCAACCGGGCGCCAGCCCAGCTCCCGCTCGATTTTACCTGCGTCCATGGCGTAGCGCCGATCATGTCCTGGCCGGTCCTTAACAAACGTAATCAGATTGCGCCGCGGGGCACCGCTGCGTCCCTCGATTTCATCGACGAGGTCACAAATCAAATGCACGATATCGAGATTGCGCTTTTCGTTCCAGCCTCCAATGTTGTAAGTTTGCCCCACTCGGCCGCCAGCAAGCACTCTTGCTATAGCTGTGCAATGATCCTCCACGTAGAGCCAATCGCGAACATTCTTTCCATCGCCGTACACGGGAAGCGATTTTCCGTTTCGCGCATTCAGGATCATCAGCGGAATCAGTTTTTCCGGGAATTGAAACGGGCCGTAATTATTCGAGCAATTCGTAGTGAGAGTGGGCAGTCCGTAAGTGTGATGGTAAGCACGCACGAGATGGTCGGAAGCCGCCTTGGACGCGGCATACGGGCTGTTCGGCGCATAAGGCGTGCTCTCCGAAAACGGCGCATCGGTTGCCTCGAGTGATCCATATACCTCGTCAGTAGAAACGTGAACGAAACGAAAATCGCGCCGATCTTGTTCGTTCAGGCCCTCAAAGTAAGCGCGGACCTCTTCCAAAAGCGCGAATGTCCCCTCAATATTCGTGTGGATGAAATCGTCCGGCCCTCGAATCGAACGATCTACGTGGCTCTCGGCCGCGAAGTGTACGATGCTGCGTGGCGAGTGCCTTTGCAGCAACTGCCGAACCAGCGCGCGATCGCCGATGTCGCCGTGCACAAACTCATACCGCTGATCATTCGCGACCGCTTCCAGGTTGCGGAGATTTCCCGCATAGGTGAGTTTGTCGAGATTCACGAAGGAGGATGAATCTCGCCCCAGTTGCCGAAGAATGAAATTCGACCCGATAAACCCAGCTCCGCCGGTGACGAAAATCGTGTTTTGCATGAATAAGTGAGATGCAGTGCCGGTTGACTACGCACTCCGGAAGCGAACGTTCAATTGTAAACAAAAAAGGACGGATTTAACTCCGTCCTTCGCCTGCATTCGAGTTGTTTAAGCGATAACCGCTTTGTCGTCAGCTTGGCTCGGTTTACCCCACCTTAGGAATTGCTGGAAGATGGGGCACGCTGATGCTCGGTTTTCGAGTTGCCCTGGCCGGCAAATCCCACCCCATCATTTCGAAGTAGACACGTTCCGTTTCCGCAGCAACGTTGGACCACTGATAATGTTCACGGACCCGCCGCTTTGCGGCTTCTCCCGCAGCCTGGCGCACCGCCGGATTCGCAATCAGGAATCGCAGTCGATCCGCCAGATCTGCCGCATCCCCGCGGCGAAAAGTGAATCCCGCATCCTCCACGGCCTCGCGGTTTTCCGGAATGTCACTGGCCAGCACACACACTCCCGCCCCCATCGCATCCAGCAGCGCCAGCGACAGGCCTTCAATATCCGAAGGCAACACGAAAATCATGGCATTGGTCAGCAACTCGTCTAAATCTTCTCCGGAAACCCAATCCAGTATTTTGATCCGCTCATCCGCTTGTTCGCGAAGACGGCGCGAATATTCATCGCAATAGCTCGAGGCCCCCGCCATAACCAGCTGGACCTTGGATTCCAACCGGGATTCCAGATCGAACTCCGACTTGGATTCCAACTTCCCGTAGGCATCAATCAACAGTTGACAGCCCTTTTCGGGAGAAAATCTCCCCAGAAGTAAGATGTATCCCCAAGGCTCGAGACCCCATTCCAAAATTTTCTCCGGTTCACGCCAACGTCGCATGACGCCTCCGTTCGGCACGTAAGAAGTTTCCGCCATGTGTCGATCTTTGAAATGTTTTTGCAAAGTCCTGGAGACCACGATCGTATGGTCCGGCAAAGTCGCAGCCGCCCGCTCGCCGAGCTGCAAGACGAACGAAGCCAGTCGCCCCCACTTTTTGCGTTGCCAGTCCAGGCCTTGTACGGTAACCACGGTTTTCTTGCCGGCCAGCCGCGGAATGAACGAAAACAACGCTGGCCCCAGCGCCTGGTAGTGGACAATATCGCACCTGCTCGCAAGAACATGCAGAGTGCTGAAAAATGTGTGCAGCAAAGTTTCCAGGTGTTTCGTCCGAACCGTCGGCAACCGCACCGTTTGAACGCCCTTTTGTTTACTTCCTGGCGGAGTAAAATATGTCCGGCAATAAGCCGTAACCTGGTGCCCGGCGTCCGCTAACCTTCGACCAACCTCCTCGTAGTAAGTCTCGATGCCACTGTATTTGGAACCCACCCCTCTTCCTCCGATGAATGCTATGCGGAGCCGATTCTTACGAACGGCGCTCGGCAAGAATTCTGGCGCTTCGCGTACGGCTACGCGTGCTTTCGCACTATGTACCAGCAGTTGTAGAGGAATGAAGTCAAACGAACCGACGTAAACGCTGGCTGCCTTTTTCTTGGGAGGCAGTTCCATCGCATGAGTGCCATGACGCCGTGATGCTTCTGCAGATCTTTTTTTTGAGTCGATAACACGCTCATATACCGCAACCAGGCCTTCGTAGTGCGTCTCAGGCGAATACCGTTCTCGCACCAGCTCGCGGCCCGCCAGTCCCATGTTTCGTGCCAGTTCTGGCCGCGAGCTTAAAAATTGGATAGCTTCCACCAGCTCATCGATATTTGCCATCCGGTATAACAATCCGGTCGTTCCTTCATGCACCAGTTCCCGACGAGATCCCCAATCGGTAGCGATGACTGCCCGGCCTCTGGCGTAAGATTCAAGGATTGTCTTGCCCAGGGTTTCGTAAGCGTGCGAAGGCAAGACAGTGAAGCGTGAGCCGCTGATCGCCTGATCAAGTTCCGCTCCACTCAGATTGCCGGTGAATTCCACATTCCGCAGTTCCATTTGCGCCGCCAGTTGCCATAACCTATCCCGCTCCGAGCCATCACCCGCAATGGTGAGGCGAAGCTGTGGCAGCCGACGCATGGCATGCAGCAGGTCGTCAACCCCCTTTTCCGGAGATAGTCTGCCGAAGTAGAGCAGCGGAGCATTGTCGTCCGGAAGGTTCGCTGCCGGCTCCAGCCGCTGGAAATGAGGAAGGACCTCGAACCGCGCCGCATCCCAGCCGTGCTCCACAAATTTGTCGCGCACGAACTGGCTGGGTGCGAGAAAGCAGTCGACACACTCACGATAGGTGCCCAGCCATTTGTGCATGTAAGCTTCAGCCATAAGGATCGCGCGGGGTCCCGATCCCGGATAGCATTTCTCCCGCAATACCTGCCAGAAACGGCCCCCTTTGCACCTCTCACAGGCTTCCCCGCGCGAAACCAGGTTGTAGTTCGGGCACAACACTTTGAAATCGTTCAAGTGATACAGGATTGGAACCTTCTGCGCTTTCAATTCCCACAAGATCGAAGGCGAAAGATGGTGATAGATGTTTCGCACGTGGGCGACATCAGGCCTGAAGTCTGCGATCATGGCTCGAATTCGTCGCCGCGCTTCCCGCGAATAGGTGGCAGATGCAGCCGTCCTGATTTGGTCGAACCAGTTTTTGCCGAACCAGCCGTTGTCGGACCAGCGCCGTGGCTGCTTAAAATCGATGTGCGGTACGAAGTGGCGATCATACGGAGTGGGCCGGCCCCGCTCATCGGCCATGGAGAATAACGCAGTTTCATGCCCGCGGGAGCGCAGCAGTTCCATGGCCTCGAAGATGTAAACCTCAGTGCCGCTGAAGGGATAGTTGTATTTGTTGCAGAATAAAATTCTCATTTGGCAGCTCCGTAGACTGGATAAGAACGATTGGAGAACGCTTGACCAGAAGAACGAATCAGTTAGCGGGGTGAGTGGGCGGCAATCCGATCGAGAAACTGATCGCAATAACGCGAAAGATTCTGCGTGCGGTCATAGTTGTGGAGTATTTGCAAACGGGCCGCGTGTACGATCCAATCGAGCCGGCCGACTGCGGCGCTAGGGGAGTTTCGAATCAATTTCTCAAGAAGAAAAACTTTCTGCAAAAAATCTTCCGTGTCCCCAGCCGCGTACAAGAACCCTGTCTTGCCCGGAATCACCAGTTCCGGAATTCCGGTAATTGCGGGAGCGAGCACCGGCTTGCTCCGCGCCATCGCTTCCATCAGAACCAGCGGAATGCCTTCGCTGCGGCTGGTGAGCACAACTGCATCTGCATGCCGATAGAGTGCGTCCATCTTCCCGGTCGGCACGTGGCCGAGCAGCGTAACTCGATCCTCAATTCGTTTTTCCCGGATCAGCAAAACCAGTGAATCCCGCTCCGGCCCATCTCCCGCAATGACACAATCGAATTTGAGCCCGCAATCGCGCAGTCGAGCGCATGCGCGAATCAAGAACGCTTGATCTTTCACGCGATGCAGCCGCCCAACCGCCAGCAATCTGATAGGCGCTTCGGCGTCGCGGAAATCGTCTCGACTCTCACCGACTCTTTCCGGTACATCTACTCCCAGTCGTGAAACGTTCACTTTTTCCGCTTCCAAACCGGGGAAGCTTTCTAAAATGTAGCGGCGGTTGTATTCGGAAATGGTTGTGCAAAATCGGCAGTGCTTTAGTTTGGTGTCGAGATAGGTTCCGTGCACCAACAGGTCTGACCCATGCAAGGTCAGGCTGTAACTCACTCCTAGTAGTTGTGCGGCCACCATGGCGATCCATGAGCCGAAATAACCGTGGTGCACATGGATGTGATCGACCTCGCAGTTTTGGAGTTGCACCGCATAATATGCACCGAGGCCGGTGTGCAACAGAGCTTTCCAGCGTCGCAGGAGAGATTCATCTCCCCTCATGAGAACGCGCCCGAGGACGCCTGAAATCTCTTTCCAGCCCGTGGTTGCCAGAGCAACTGCGCGCAGGATGGTCCAGATTCGTAGCGGCTGTAAATGAAGGACCTCGGGCGGGTAGCTCCACAGCGGTGATTCCGCATGCGCCTTGCGAACACTGCCAGCAACAACTCGAATTCCGCGCCGCTGCAGTTCGTGAATTTCGTCGCCCACAGACGGCTCTACGGATACTGGGAAGCAATTGGCGAGATAAGCGACCGTAATCATCTCGGAAGGTCTCTGCGACTTCTTTTTGACTTGTTAGGCGGTTTCGAAATTTGGCCGAAAAGAGATCTTCTCCAAGCGGGAATCTTGCCTAGCGCGGCGGCGCTGCGCTGCCAGCATTCCGGCCATAGTGAACAGCAATCCGTTCACGAATTGGTAATTCATCACGACCAGGGCCGCATTCACCCAGTAGACTCCGAGCAATACCGGCCAAATGGCGTGGAATTGCTGGTTGAGCAGGCCTGCGCCTTCGGCCTTGGGGACCGGATGCCAGGCCAGCCGCAAAATCTCCCACATGAGCCAGATGTACAGTGCCAGGCCGATGATGCCGTGCTCGATAAGCAGTTCCAGGTAAGTGTTGTGCGGATAGAGTTCTCTTTCCTGATATCCGCTGACGTGCCGCGCCAGTTCCGACGGCATTTGGTTGACGCCCCAGCCGGTGAGTGGTTTCTCCAAAAACATCTGCCAGCATCCGGCATAGACGGCCTGGCGGAACTCGAGCGGCCCAGATTCCTCGAAGCGCTCTGTGAACGCCTGACGTTGATCGCCGAGACTGAATGTGATCACCGATCCCAACGCTCCCACGATCACGATGCCGATACAGGCCCGTCGCAACCTACGATTGTGCGAGCGAAAAATTAATATTCCCATGCTCACTACAAACGACAGCCAAACTGCGCGGGTCATCGTCGCGAGAATTGCCATCGGCAGCGCAGCCAGAAGCACGGCTGTTCTAAACCCACGAATCCTTCCCCGCAAGCTGGCATGCAGCGCCAGAATGCCCAGCATGTTCAACGAAACCCCATTCGCGACCGCCTGCAACAGAGGCCCGCGCGCTCGATCGACGTGGTATCCCAGGCTCTCATCCAGAATGAAGCGGGGAAAGATCAATGACCTCGCCCCAAACAGGAATGCGATCGCGGTGAAGCAAAGATACGCGAGCACTACGAGAGCAAAAAGCTCGAAATGCCGCAATTGCCGCTCCTCGCGAAATACCAATATGGCGAGATGAAACAAGGCGAACGGAACTATGAATTTTGCTGCCAGCAGGCACCAGGTCTGGTCATCGAACGGCTGCGAAATCACTCCCGCGACCGCCAGCGCTGCTAGGCCCAGCATTGGCCAGGTGGCACGCTCAATCGACAGCAATGGCTGGTGGGCGATCACGGCGCGCGCCAGGACTGCGATCAGCAGCAATACGAATGCGACGCGATCGATCTCATAGAATGGCACGTCCGGATGACGCAAAAGCATCGCGGTGAGTGCCGCAAGAAATAAAGCAGTCGGCGCAGCCATTGTGAGTTGGAGGCCGCGCAATCCTATTTCAACGGGGCGCCAGCCCGCCTCGGCCGCCCATCCGCCCCGTTCCATCCTTGCCGCCGATGTGCTCACTGCCCGCCGCCTCGAAGCACAACTCCCGCCGTCTTGAGCAGAATTCTCAAATCCATGCCCAGGCTCCAGCCACGGATATACTCCACATCTAACTTCATGCCTTTTTGAAAAGATGGATCCCCGCGTGAGGTGACTTGCCAAAGTCCGGTTATTCCGGGAGTTACATCGAGACGCCGCAAATGCTCGATCATGTACCCGGAGAAGTCATCCAGAGTATGAGGTCGTGGCCCCACCAGGCTCATCTCGCCCCTTAGCACATTCAGAAACTGCGGCAGTTCATCCAGGCTGAACTTCCTTAGAAATCGCCCAACCCGCGTAACCCGAGGGTCATCGGTTACTTTGAAAAACGGGCCCTCCCTGTGGTTTCGCGTTCGCAGCGCATGCTTCAAATTGTCCGCGTCCATCGTGCGGAATTTGAAGCAACGAAATGGCCTGCCCTTGCGGCCCGCACGTGCAGCCGAGTAAAGCACCGGCCCCGGCGAATCCAGCCTGATGAGAACTGCGATCAGCAGCATCGCTGGAGCCAGCAGGATCAGCGCCGCGGCAGCACCGATCACATCCAAAACTCGTTTCAATAACAATTCCGTAACCGGCTGCCGTTCCCGGTGCAAGGAAATCAGTGGGATCGTTCCGATGCGTTCCACGGCACCCACCGCCTGGCAGCCAAACAAGTCCGGGGCAATCTTCACATCCAATCGCAATTGTTGAGCTTCCCGGAGAACGCGTAATGTCAGCTCACGATCGTGTGGAGTGGCCAGAATCACCTCGTCGGTGAATACGGTGCGCGACCACTGCATCAGGTCGCTCGTGCGCCCAATGATGTCATTTCCCAGGGGCTTTCGATCGTCCAGGAAACCGCAAAACCTGCGCTTCAACTCCGGATGCGCCTCCAGTTGTCGCACAATATTCCGCCCCAGCCCGCTGGCGCCCACGATCAAAACGTTCCGCATCTCGTTGGGGATTTTCAAGTCGGCTGGCGCGGAGTGAACCGGAGATGTGCAATGAACAGAAATCGATCCAGGAGAAACTGCGGTTATCTGCAACTTTGCGGCAATCAGCGCCTTTGGATTAGCAAAGTGGTGTGGGGTCGCCCGAAGCTGTGTTCCTGAGCTTTTGCAATCGCCTCCGCCGCCGCGCATAGCGCCCGGGATCAGCCGCGGCGCCCACTCGGCTGCCATTAATTTATGGTCCAAATTTACGCAACGGGAGGACATTTTCAGATCACTTCCATCTGGTAGCCGCTAATCTCAATCGCCAGCGAACGTTGGATCGCATCAATCGAAATCACAAGCTTACCTTTCTCGGATTCCACGAATACGCCTTCCAGACCATCCAGGCTGCCGCCTTGTACCCGCACCCGCTGGCCCGCTTTGACAAACGGGTGCAAGGCAAAAGCTGTATTTTCTTTCAGCAGCAATCGCAGGCCTTCGATCTCTTGCGCCGGAATCGGCGCGATGATGCTTCCGAAACTCACGAACCCGATCAGGCCGGCGGTTTCCAAAATTCGCCGCCGCTCCGCTGCAGACCGCTCCACCCGCACAAATGCGTACCCGGGAAACAAAGGAATCGTTACATTCTTCTGACGGTCGCTCCAACAGTGCCGTTCGGTGCGCAAAGGGAGGTAGATCTCGCACCCCTTCTCATGTAATTGTTCGGCCACTTTCTTCTCGAAGCGATAGCGGATTCGCACCGCAAACCATTGCGGCAACTCCCCCGCAGGCAAGGTTGGTGTGGGCAGAGCGGACCGCTCCGTCTGTGCGCAACTGGCGTAGCTAACGCTCATCGACTCCCACTTGGCATTCTGAATTGTTTGCACAGGTTTCTTTGACTCGTGACTGAACGATCCGCTGAGTGAACGATCTGCTGCGTAGTTGCGGCCGCCGATTAAAGCCGTTGATAAATCCGCTGTGGAACTGGGAATGCTCTTCCACTCAGGACTGTTCCCAGTAGTCGTGAACTCCCAGCTTGTAAACACTCTTTGACTTTGCGGGCGGATGCCTTGCGCGTGCTGCCCGCTCCCAGTACAAGAACAATTCCATCGGCCAGCTCCCCGAGTAAAGCTGCCTCGCTGGAGCTTCCTGCGACCGGTCCCTGGATCACGGCGAACTCAAACTCTCTGCGCAATTCCGCCAGGCGTGACACCCAGTACTGCCCCATTCCTGCTCTTTCACAGCCGCCACGCGGGCCAGACTCGGCCACCCGCCACAGATTGGTTGCGAGCTGCACAGCATCCTCCTTGATGAGAGCTGTACCGTCATTTCTGAGAAAGCAGATTTTGTTTCTGTCACTCGTTTCGCGGATCACGATCGCAACACGGGAAGGCGTTTCCAAAGCCAATGCCTCCCCGATCTGATGGCAGATGCTTGCCAGTTCCAGGTCCGCTCCCGCGGCACTGAACACAACCTGCTTGGCCGGACGGCCTTCGCGGTGGAAGAAAACCCGGCGTACCAGAGTCCGAATCTGCTCGCGTGCGAAGGCTTCCGGGTTCCAACCGTTGGTTTCGCGAACCGTCTTGGTCTTCGGTGCCGTCTTAGCTTCCACCGCCGATCCAATCAGTTCCGTGGCCCGCAATACATCTGGATTCGCACTCATCTCATCTCCTTCACGCCGATAGCCGCCTTCCTGTTCGTTCTGGCAGTGACGCCAATACCGGGAGTTCCAAATACGCCGTAACTTCTTCCGGAGTGCGCAGCGCCGGATCAAGATAATCGGCGGCAAATGCCGCCCCCGTCCCCGAGGCCAGCGCCCCAATAAAACCTGCGACCACAACAATGGCCGGCGGCCACTTCGGCAATGCGGGAACGACGGGCTTCTCCGCGATGGCCACATTCACGATTCCGCCTTCATCCAAGGCATCGCCCATGCGACCCTGCTCGCGCTTCGTCACATACAACAGGTAATTGTCCTGCGCCGCTTTTTCGCTGCTCGTTAGGTCATCCTGAGCAATGGCGTCCTCACCAAGCTGCCGCGCTTGCGAGTGATATTCGGCCAGTTGGGCAATGTCAGCGGCCTCGCGGCCTTCTAATCCTTTTTTTTCAACCGCAGCTTTTTGCAGCTCAGCCTTTGCCCAGTCATAATTCGTATCCTGATCGGTAGTTTCGTCGCGCACCGGCTCCGATTTCTCGTTCTCGATTGCAGCTTTGGCCTGCGCGATTTGCTCGTTAACCTCCTGCACGAAGCGATGACTCGGCTCAAACTTCGTGAGTAACTGGGTTCTTTTTAGCTCGAGATCCAGCAAGCTCGCCTTCAATGCCCGCAACAGCTCAGGGTTGTCGGCGGTGCGAACCTGGGTGATCGTCCGTTGCGGCAGCTTGGCTAGCTCCTTTTCAAGTTCGTGAATGCGATCTTCGGTCTCCGCCGTCTGTGATTGGCTTTGCCGGTAGTTCGCTTCTACATCGTTGATTCGCAGCAGCACCAGATCGCGTTGCTGCGCCGCCATGACCACATCGTGGGAATTCGTAAAATCCAACAATTTCTTTTCGGCTTGCTCCAACTGCCGGCGTGACTCCGCGGTTTGCTCGTCGAAGAAATGAAATTGCCCTCCGGGCCGATGGACCTCCATGTGCTTTTCCAGGTACACCGAAGCCAGCGACTGCAGCACATGAGCGGCCAGTTGAGGATCCGCAGCTTCATAGCTCACCGCGATCAGGTTGGTTTTCTTGACCGCTTCCACATCCAATTGATTGGCAAGTTTCTTTGCCGCCCCCTCCACTCGCGCCGCCTGATCTTCGCGGGGACGAAGCCATCGCAGCCAATCGTGGGCCGCCAGATCGTTCGCCTCCGCTACCCGCCGCAGAACGTCATCGTCTTTCAGGAGTTCTGCTTCTGAGTTCAGTTCCTCTTCAGTCACCTCCACGCGAGAAAAATCCAGAGGAGCGTTTGGCTGACCGGTCGCTGGAGGATCAGACCGTCCTCGGCGCACCAGCACGCGAAGGTGAGCACGATAGCTGGTTCCGGCAAACGCATAGACCACCGCCAGAAAGAAGACCAAGCCCGACGCAAAAACGAAAACCTTCCCTTGCCGAAACAAGAGCATCGCCAGTTCCCGAACCGTCGGGGAATCTGGCTCTTTTGTTCCGGCAAGTGAAGGTTGATCGTTCATGGGATTGTTTGTATTGGTTCGCTAGAATTGCGTTGGGCTTAGGTACATATCCAGCGAAGGACGGGTGAGAAACGGCTCAATTTTGGAAATGGTATTTTGCGGAACAAAGATCAGGTCGCCTGGCCGCAACTCGGCGACCTCCCCCAGGTTTTTCCCTTTCAACATCCTCTTCAGGTTGAAAACGTGAGCTTCGAACAATTCGTCATTGACCCGCCGGAACAACAGGACCTGCGAATGTTTTGCCTGATGAGTAAAGCCGCCCGCAATCTCGATCGCCTCGATCACGGTGATGTCGTTCCGCAGTTCGTATCTACCCGGCCGGCCCACTTCGCCGCCGGCAATAAAGTAGGGGTGTTGGAAGTCTTTCAACGCGACCGCAACCTGCGGATCGTGCAAATAGCCCGTGTAGGCCTTCACAACTGCCCGCCGCAGCTCCTCGAGAGTTAGGTTTTGGGCGAAGACCGCGCCAGCGTCCCTGAGCATGATGTATCCGTCCGGCTGGATCGTCAGGGTTTGCTCGAACTCCGGCGACAACGTGAAGCTCAACGTCACCACATCGCTGCGATTGAGACGGTAAAGCGGACGGCGCCCTCCGAGCGTAGGGTTTCCCGTGCCGTCCGCCTGCCCGAATCCAGCGGCCAATTTTCCCGCTGTACTTCCCATGCCAGCCCCAGTTTGGCCGGTTTGAGAAATCTCTTGAGCTCCCGCTCCCTGACCTTTTTGCTGGTCCTGCGCAGTCGCCGTAGCGCAAATCACCAAAGCACAAACTAGTAAGACGAGCCCTGCAATTCTGATCGAACTGACAAAACCGTTCATACTGGACCGTCCAATGCCCTGGCTGCAGGACTCACTTCTTTTTTCTCATGCGCAGAATAGGGAGAAGCCGCATATCGAACAAGACATGGAAAGTATTGTCCACCTGGGTATGCTTCACGCTTAGGTCGGAAACCGCGGCTTATTCCCGAGAATGCCGTTTTAATTCGCGAGAATCGCTTTTCGCAGAACGATGAGCCCGTCTCCTTGCGACTTACCCACGAAAGTAGACTTGTATGTTTGCTCCATCACATTCCGCTCGAATGCAGACGATCGGAATCGCCGTGCGTACAGCCAATCGTGCCTAAAATCCAGCCAAACCACACAGAATCCGCCAGAGTCCCACTCTTTATCCACAGCGGCAAAGTCCTGTTTCCCAATTCGAGAGTCGTCTCGCTAATAATTAGGCAGGTTTCCTTGAGTCCTCGTCGATCTGCTCCTAACATCAACGTTCCGATGCGGAGTTGTTCTCTCGATGACTGTGCCTCAACACCCCGCGAAACCAATCTCCATTCTCATCGCCGACTCGAACCTCATGCAGGCGCAACTACTCACGAGCGCGTTGCGGCGCCGCAGCGAGTTCCGCGTCTCCATTTGCAAAGCGGAAGAAACTTCTATTCTTGACGCCATGGCCGGCTCTCCTGCCCAGGTAGTTGTCTTCTCCCTAAATCACTCCGTCAACACTGCGACCCAAATGGCCACCTTGCGGCGCCTTCATCTTGCTTATCCTGCAATTGCGAAGGTTCTGCTCGTCGAGTCGTGCGAGCGCGAAGTGGTGGTCACGGCCTTTCGATCCGGGGCCCGCGGGATTTTTTCCATCGCCGACACTCATTTCCGGCTTCTTTGCCGCTGCCTTCAAAGAGTGGCTGAGGGACAAGTTTGGGCCAACGCCGAACAGATGCGGTTCTTGCTCGATCTGGTGTCGGAAGTGCCCTCGCTCCGTGTGCTTAACTCTCGCGGACGCGAGATGCTCACTCCCCGCGAACAGCAGGTCGTCGCCCTCGCCGCCGAAGGCCTCAGCAACCGCGATATTGCCCGCGAGCTCGATCTCAGCGAGCACACCATCAAGAAATATCTGTTTCGGATCTTCGATAAGCTGGGCGTTTCCTCTCGCGTGGAACTCGTCCTCTACGCCGTGAACCACGGGGGGCCGCTGCTGGCAGAATGGCTTGCCCGCGGCAATGTGCCCGCTGCCGGCTAACGCCGCTCGCGGTTCCAATTTGGAAAAGGCGCTTCGCACCTGTATAAATCGGGTGAGCGGAATTCTGTGCCCAACGAGCTGCCCAATCCCAGCCCAAATGTTCAGCCCCGTCGCGGGAGCACCATCCTCGCCTCTGCGCTACTGGTTGCTGCTCTCGCGCTGGTTGTCCTTTACACCAGGCGGCCGGCATTTCTCAGCCCCTTGGCATTGGTCGTGGTCGCGGCTATCGGACTTGCAGCCTTGCTGCTACAGTTTCGATTGCAACCGGGGGCTGCCTCGCAGCACGCCAAAGGGTCCCCTCGCGGGTCGCTCTGGCTCACGGCCGTGGGCGTGATCTTCGCAATCGGAGCGGTCTTCGGAGACCTTCTTCGCCTCAGACCATGGTTTATGCTGGCAACGTCCCTTGCCGCCGTCGCCTGTTTCGCCATCAGCGGCATTGCGCTTCTGAACACGCTCCGCAAACGTCAGGTTTGATGGCTCGATGCCGGATTTTCAGCCAGGAAGGCAAGGATCAACAGTTCAAAGGCAGCAGGTCTTCCTTATTAGTTAAGTCAGAACTTTTCTTTAAGCCCTAATCTCAGCCTTACAGCTTCAACCCCTTCAGATATTCGCGGAAGGGTTGCCCAAGGTCGTCGCGCTTCAGGGCGAACTCCACCGTGGCCTTCAGAAAGCCCAATTTGTCTCCCGTGTCGTGCCGCCGGCCTTCGTAAACGTAGGCGTACATCTTTTCCTTTTGCAGAAGGTTCCGCATGCCGTCGGTGAGCTGGAGTTCGCCTCCCGCGCCGGCTTGCGTGTTGGCCAGGCAGTCGAAAATCGCCGGCGTAAGAATGTAACGTCCAATAATGGCGAGATTCGACGGTGCTGCTTCCGGCTTCGGCTTTTCCACCATATTCTTGATTTCGAAAAGGCGATTGCCAAAGCGGCTGTCGACCGGCTTCACGTCGAGCACGCCGTAAGAAGAAATCATTTTGCCTTCGATGATCTGCGTGGCCAGCACCGAGCATTGCTTCTCGTTGAAAACTTCGACCATTTGCTTGAGGCAGGGAACCTGGGCGTCGATTACGTCGTCCGCAAGCAGAACGGCGAAAGGCTCATCGCCCACCATTTCGCGCGCCATCAGCACGGCATGTCCCAGGCCGAGCGCCTCTTTCTGCCGGACGTAGGCAACGTAAATCATGTCCGAAATCGAGCGCACGATCTGCAGCAGGTCGGTCTTCTTGCGCTCTTCGAGCATTTTTTCCAGTTCGTAGCTCACGTCGAAATGGTCTTCGATCGCCTGCTTGCCGCGGCCTGTGATGATGAGAATCTGGTTGCACCCGGACGCCATGGCTTCTTCCACTCCGTACTGGATGATGGGCTTGTCGACCAGCGGGAGCATTTCTTTCGGTTGAGCTTTGGTTGCGGGTAAAAAACGCGTGCCAAGTCCGGCGGCGGGAAAAACTGCTTTGCGAACTTTCATCATGAGGATCGGTCGTCGGTTCTGTTGATTCGTTTGGGCAAACTGACGTCAGGTGTCGATAATCGGCGATGAGTTGCCGAGTAATTGTACAAGGTGGAGTTTGCGGATGGCGAGTGGGACTTGCTGCCGAAGGTTCGGGCCGCGATTATTGTTCCGATCCTATCCTTAAGATTTCCCCAGCCTTAATCTTCGCAACAGCATCACGGCTGGCTGGTGCATGTGGAAGAAGGTCTTCTAATCGGTTCGACTTGGCCAAGATGATTATGATTGCGATCCTTCTGCCCGCGAGGTTCTGCTGGTAGGCGAAGCCCTTGTCGAGGGTCACGAAAACATCAAAGCTTTTTTCGGCCAGATCGAGCAGCGCTCCGTTTGTTTTACCCGCGAGCCTGCTTCGGGGACCGTCACGATGTGATGTTCGTCCCCGGATAGACTGGCCCTAAAGCCGCGAGGAACGCACTCGTCAAGCAGAACTTTCATTGCAGATTCGCGGCCAAGACGGACTTGGCTTGTTCGAGTCCGGCAATTGCCGCTTCACGAGTGACGGTCGGAAAATCGCTGAGGAACTCGTCGAGGGTCTGACCCGCTTCGAGATAATCCAGAAGAGCCTGGAAAGGAACTCGAGTATGCCGGAAAACCGGAACTCCGCCGAGGACGTTTGGGTCCCGAATGATCATGCTGTCCATCGAACAGGCCTCCGACGTAAAGTTTACAGCCCAAGCTGCCTGGAAATGAAGGATTAGTTCAACGGATGTAATCAGAGGCAGACTGCTCACTCCCTAGCGCACCGCCGGCTGCGTCTCCGCGCTCGCCAGTTGCTCCAAAATCGTTCTCAGCGCCCGCAGCACCTCTTCCGCCGCTGCGGCTTTTAAACCAAATTTCAACATCCCATCCGGAGTGAACTGTGCCCCGCGCTGGCCTGCCACGAACCGGGCAAGCTGCTCGGGATCGACTGCGGCGTTTTGCTGGAACTTCAGCGTGACCACGTCGCGCTTGCGCTCGATCGCGTTGACGCCGACCTTCATGCACAGCAATTTCAGTGAAGCGTAGTCCAGCAGGTTGCGCACCGCCGGCGGCGGCGGCCCATACCGGTCCTGCATTTCAGCGGAAACATCGGCAAGCTGCGATTCGGTTTCCACCCGGGCTACGCGTTTATACATCTGCAGCCGCTGATTTTCCTCCGGCACGTAATCCGCCGGAATGCGGATGTTCAGGCCAAGATTCAGCTGCGTCTCGGCCTCATCCGGCGCCGCTTCGCCCTTCATCTCGCGGACTGCGCGCTCCAGCATTTGCGTGTAAAGTTCGAACCCGATGGCTTCAATGTGTCCGCTTTGTTCGCCGCCCAGCATATTTCCGGCTCCGCGCAGTTCGAGATCGAGCGCGGCAATCTTGAACCCCGCTCCAAGATCGGAAAATTCTTTGAGCGCGGCCAGTCGCCGCCGGGCGATCGGGGTGAGTTCGATTTCCGCCGGAAGCAGCAGATAAGCATAAGCGCGCCGGTTGGAACGCCCGACACGTCCCCGCAGCTGGTAAAGCTCCGACAATCCCAACCGGTCCGCGCGATTGATCAAAATCGTGTTGCAGAGTGGGATGTCGAGGCCGTTTTCGATGATCGTAGTCGAGACAAGAATATCGGCCTCGTGATGCATAAATTTCAGCATCACTTTTTCAAGCTCGCCTTCCGACATTTGCCCGTGTCCGACAATGATGCGTGATTTCGGCACCAGCGCCTGCAATTTCGCAGCGATTTCCCAGATCGTATCGACCCGATTGTGAACGAAGTAAACCTGCCCGCCGCGTTCCAGTTCCTGCTCGATCGCCGATTGAATTAATTTTTCGTCCCAACTCGCCACCACGGTTTGAATCGCCATGCGGTCTTTCGGAGGAGTTTCGATCACGCTCATATCCCGAAGTCCCACCAGCGACATGTGCAGCGTGCGCGGAATCGGCGTAGCCGACATGGTCAGCACGTCGACTTGCTTGCGCATCTGCTTGATGCGCTCCTTGTGCCGAACGCCGAAGCGCTGCTCTTCATCGACAATCAGCAGCCCAAGATCGGAAAACTTAATATCCTTCGACAAAATGCGGTGCGTGCCGATGAGAATGTCGATCTTCCCAGCTTCCGTTTTCTCCAGAATTTCTTTCTGCTGCTTCGCATTGCGGAAGCGGCTGATCATCTCAACTGTCACCGGAAAAGGCGCGAAGCGCTGCTTAAAAGTTTCATAGTGCTGAAACGCCAGCACAGTCGTCGGCGCGAGCACCGCAACCTGCTTGTTGTCGCTGATGGCTTTGAACGCCGCGCGCATCGCGACTTCCGTCTTTCCGTACCCGACGTCTCCGCAGAGCAAGCGGTCCATCGGCTGGGCAGTTTCCATGTCGTGCATCACGTCTTTGATCGCCTGCGCCTGATCTTCGGTCTCGGTGAATTCAAAGGCATCTTCGAATTCGCGAAACCACTCGTTGCCCGGCGGAAACGCGTGTCCCTCGGCGGTTTTACGCTCCGCATAAAGTTTGAGCAGCTCATCGGCCATGTCTTTCATGGCCTTGCGTACCCGCGCCTTCGTCTTCGACCACGACTGCGTGCCCAGATGGCTCAGCACTGGCTTCGCGCCTTCAGAAGACCGATATTTCTGGACCAGATCAAGCCGCGTCAGCGGAACGTAAAGCCGAGCCGCCTCGGCAAATTCCAGCAGCATGAATTCCGCCGGGCCGTCCCCGTGATTGATTTCCTTCAGTCCTTGATATTGCCCAATGCCATGCTCGACATGCACCACATAGTCGCCAACCTGAAGATCGCGGAAGTCAGAA
This sequence comes from uncultured Acidobacteriaceae bacterium, assembly GCA_963784095.1. Taxonomy (GTDB): domain Bacteria; phylum Acidobacteriota; class Terriglobia; order Terriglobales; family Acidobacteriaceae; genus Sulfotelmatobacter. The sequence goes on along the minus strand of CAWAQC010000005.1, from coordinate 272,044 downwards.
AGAAAGGCCGAAACTTTAGATTTCGATCGCTGCGGCCGTGAGCTGACAGCTTCCGATTCATCAAACAGATCGCGCGCCCCGAAGATGGCAAGATTCGCGCCCGGAATGAGCACCCCGTCGGGAACATAAGCCGTCGCCAGAGTCGTGGTGAAGATTTCTCCCGCGAAGTAGCTGGTCTCGTCGGCGTAGCTTTCGCCGCCGCGGGTCCGGCTTCCCAGCTTGAATGAGACGTTGTATTCCGTGAAAACGTCGGCCAACCGCTCGACCTCTCCAATATTCGGCACCGCCAGCAAAACTCGTTTCCCGTCTTTCGTAATCTTCTGCACTTCTTCCAGCATCGCCGGAACCTGTCCGTGGAAGCGAGGAGATGGCTGGGTGAGAAACGAGATCGAATTTTCAGACCCGTCTCCATCCTCGCCCAATTCATCTGCGTTGCGAGTAATCCCGAGATGCTCCATATCAGCGCCTGGCAGAGCCTTCGTTTTTTCCCACCAATCCTCGGGAGTAATATAAAGATCCTCCGGCCGCACCAGATTGCCCACGCCGCTCCGCTCGTGAGCTTCGCCAACCCGGCCCCAGAATTTATCGAACTCCTGCGTAAGCTGCTCGGGTTCGTCGAGCAGAACGCCGGCTCGCGGGATGAGATCGAAGATGCTGCTGCTCGCCCCGGCCAGCGGAGAGTAAAACTCCCAGCCGGGAAAAACATTTACGCCAGCGGCGCGCACCGCCGTTTCCACAATCTCTTCATTCCCACTAATGCGCTTGCCGCTGAGCCGCGTATGGATCGCCCCCAGCAGATGCTCGCTCACCGGCGTCTCCGTCAGCGGAAGCAGCAAGGCTTCGTCCACCGGATTCGAAGAGCGTTGCGAAGCCGGATCGAATTTTCGAATCGATTCCGCTTCATCACCAAAGAATTCGACGCGCAGCGGCCGGTCCGCCTCCGGAGAGTACACGTCGAGAATGCCGCCCCGAACCGCATACTGCCCCGGCATTTCAACCACATCGGTTGACGAATATCCCACAGTATTAAGGTGTGCCAGCAGCGATTCGAGATCGAAACTTTCCCCGCGCCGGATGGTGCGGGCGAGTCCAGAGTAATACTCTCCGGATTGCAATCGGATCGCAGTCGCGGCAATCGGCGAGACCACGATGTTCACCGCTCCCGTGGCAATTTTCCACAGCGCGACCGCGCGTTCTTCCTGCAACTCAGGATGCGGCGAGAGATTCTGGAATGGCAGCACATCACGCGCCGGCAAAGAAATAATTGATTCAGGATTGCAGGCTGCCGTCAGCTCGGCAAATCCGCGCAGCACGGGAAGCAAATCCTCTACGCCGCGATTATCGTTGACTACAAAGATGAGCGGCCGTTGCGCCGCCCTCTGAAAAAGCACTAGCAGCAGGGCTTTTGCCGTGGGTATCAGCCCGGAGACACGTATGCGCCCCGTGTCCTCCTTAAGGTGGGAGGATGCACGCCGAAAGGCGGGAAGATGCTCGACGTCCGCGAAAAGTTCGCGAACGAAGGGAAGAAGCATGCTTTTTCATTTTAGCAGGAGCATCTGCAATCGCCACAAGGCCACGAAGGCAAGCAAAGAAAGCGGCAAACCATAACCTTAGTGTTCCTTAGTGGCCTTGGTGGTGAAAAGATTTAGGACGCTACCCAGGGCGCCAGCCGCTACCACGCAGCCTGCAAAACGGAATACAATATTGATTGACAAATCCTTATGTCGCCCACGCCTGACGATTTAACCATCCTTAAAGATGACATGATCGCCTTCATCGAAGGCCATGGCATGCGCCGCTTCCATGGCTACGTGGACTACGAGGAAGTCCAGTGCGTGATGTGGGAGACGGGAACCAATCCCGATGGCTGGAAGGATTTCGTCGAGCTGGCCAAGAGCGCGGGCGCGGCTTTTCTCACCATGCACTCCTGGAAGCTCGAGCGCGAGGAACTGGACGAGCTGGTGCAAAGGCTTACGCAGTCCGAGTTCTCCGACGGCGACGACGTCGAAGATGCACGCTGGCTCCGCGCCCATGTAGGCAAGGTAGGATTTCTCCAGCTCGGCTGGGCTTACCAGGGATCGATGTTTCTCTGCGAAGTTAGCACCGAGTGGTACGAGCGCTACCAGCGCCTGCTTGAAATGTCGGAAGATTTCGGCGGCATCCCCATCGACGAGTCGGACCAGGACGACGAAGGCTAGCCGTGCGCTGGCAACTTGCAGAGCCAGTTCCCGTGCAGGTGCGCCGCCTCGCACTCGCGTTGCAAGATCTGCCCGAGCTTCGTTCTGTCGCGCCAAATTCCAATTCAACTGCGTCGAATCGAACGGCGTCAGACAGCGCCTGCCACACCCTTGCAAGTCTGCTCATCCAGCGCGGCATAACCGAAGCCGAGGCCGCGGCCCGCTACCTTAATCCCAGCATCGATCACCTTCACGCTCCCCTCCGAATGACCGGCGTCAGCGCCGCCGTCGATCGCCTCGATGCCGCCATCGAACGCAAAGAGCCCATGCTGATCTACGGCGACTATGACGTCGACGGCACCATGGCGATCATCATTTTAAAAACCGCCATCGAACTTTGCGGAGGAGCAGCCGATTTCCACGTGCCTCACCGCATTCGCGAAGGATACGATCTCCGCGACGACGTGATCGAGCGCGCCGCCGCGGCCGGCATTCGCCTCATCATCAGCGTCGACATGGGCATCCGCGCCTTCGCCCCAGCCGAAACCGCGCAGCGCCTCGGCGTCGATTTGATCGTCACCGACCATCACCTGCCCGGCGCCGATGGCGTTCCAAAAGCCATTTGCGTCGTCAATCCGAATCAGGAGGGCTGCACTTATCCCTACAAGCAGCTTTGCGGCGCAGGCGTTGCTTTCAAAGTTGCGCAAGCCTTGATGCAGCGCCGTCTCGACCCGAAAGATCACGTGCGCATGTTGCGCTCGTTCATGAAAGTTGTGGCCATCGCGACCATCGCCGACGCCGTTCCGCTCACCGGCGAGAACCGTATATTTGCCAAGCTTGGGCTCGACGAACTTCGAACAGCCGTCAATCCGGGGCTCAAGGCCTTGCTCGAAGTGGCGCAGATTTCCAGCAAGCGCCCGCCCAGCGCCACCGAAGTTGCCTTTCGCATCGCGCCTCGTATCAACGCCGCCGGCCGCATGGATATTGCCCGCGATGTGATCGATCTCTTCAGCATCAAAGACGCCGACCAAGCCCGTCTCCTCGCCGGAAAACTCGACCGGCTCAATGCCGAGCGCCAGGAAGAAGAGCGCCGAATCGTGAAAGCGGTCGAAGAGCGCATCGCAGGCGATCCGGCATTAAGCGAGGCATACTGCATCGTAGTCGATGGCGAAGGCTGGCATCGCGGCGTAATCGGCATCGCCGCCACCCGCGTGGTCGAGCGCTATCATCGGCCTGCAATCGTGATCTCCCGCGACAAGAGCGACGGCAAAGGCGACGGCAAGAGCGATGGCAAAAGTGAAGAGGCCTTCGGTTCGGGACGATCCATTCGTCCGTTTCACCTGCTCGAAGCCGTCGAAGCCTCGCACGCTCTTTTCACCCGCTACGGCGGCCACTCGCACGCCTGCGGCTTTTCCATGCCGGCCGCCAACATTGCGCAATTGCGTTCCGAGCTCGATGCTTTCGCCCGCACCCGCCTCACTCCGGCAGATTTTGACCCGGTGCTCGATGTCGAGGCCGAGTTGCATCTGGATGAAATTACTCCCACGCTCTATCGCGTATTGCGCATGCTGGAACCGTACGGAACCGGAAATCACGAGCCGGCATTCATCTCGCGCAGCGTGCAACTGATCGCTCCGCCGAAAATCCTGAAAGATAAACACATCAAGCTGAAGCTAAAGGCGGCCGAGTGCCCAGAGCCGGTGCAGGAGGAACTCTCGGCAGTCGCAATTTCAGTCACTCCAAGCTGTCATCCCGACAGCGCCGCAATCCGGCGCAGCGAGAAAACTGAAGCCAGTGTCCACGCGCAGCCCGAAAAACGAAAATTCAATCCCGTATTCGATGCGCTGGGCTGGCACATGGCCGAAAAGCTGCAGTCCGCGCCGCTTCTAGCCGGCGACGCCATCGACATCGCCTTCACCATCACCCACAACGATCACGACGAATTCGGCGGACTCGAACTCTCTCTCCGCGACTTCAAGTCGCAGTCGCCCCCTGTCGACGGCAATCCCTTGTAACAAAAGCCGCTGGCTAATTGAACTTGTGGGGACAGCCGCCCCCGGCTGTCCAGTCGAGCGAAGCTCGATGGTTTCCATAACAAGAAATCGGCTTCGCAGTGCGGCTACGACCTATATTTCCTCCCGCAAAAGCAGCCCTTCCCAATCGGATATCATTCCCCATCAATCGATGTCATTCCGAACCGGGGCGAAGCCGCGGTGAGGAACCTGCTTTTCTGTCCAAGCCACGGAACGCAAGGAGCGATACAACGAAGCGATTGAATTGAACCGAGGCCCTCCCATCTGATTACCCGAGGCCCCCTGTGGTTTAAGCGATTCTCACGTCCCAGACCTCCCAAAACCCGCTCCAAAAAGACTAGACTTGTAGGTTCCGCCATCTTGCCGATCTGGGTGCCCCATTTCTCGCTTCTTTTGCGAGAAGTGGGCGTAGCGCGGCCTTAGGAAGGACCTCATGTCTCTAAACAGTTTCAACTCCCGCTCTCATCTCAAAGTCGGCAACAAAGAATACGAAATCTACCGCCTTGACGCCCTCGATAAACAGGGGATCTCAACAAGGCACCTACCCTACTCGCTGCGCATCCTTCTCGAAAATCTCCTCCGCACCGAAGACGGCCGCAATGTAAAGAAAGAAGACATTCGCGCTTTGGCCGCATGGAACAAAAACTCCAAGCCCGACAGAGAAATCGCCTTCACCCCCAGCCGCGTCCTGCTTCAGGATTTCACCGGAGTCCCCTGCGTAGTCGACCTAGCCGCCATGCGAGACGCCATGCAGCAACTCGGCGGCGATCCCGCCCTAATCAACCCGCTGCAACCAGTCGAGCTGGTAATCGACCACTCCGTCCAGGTCGACGAATTCGGCACGGCAAACGCCTTCGACGTAAACGCTCTCCTCGAATTCCAGCGCAACAAAGAGCGCTATTCCTTCCTCCGCTGGGGCCAAACCGCCTTCCACAATCTAGCCATCGTCCCTCCGGACACAGGCATCGTTCATCAGGTCAACCTCGAATGTTTGGCGCGAGTAGTCTTTGTTCAGAGCACCAATGGCAAATCCGTCGCGTACCCCGACACCTTAGTAGGCACAGACAGCCACTCGACAATGATCAACGGATTGGGCGTGCTGGGATGGGGCGTGGGGGGCATTGAAGCCGAAGCCGCGATGCTCGGGCAGCCTGTTTCCATGCTGATTCCGCTCGTCGTCGGCGTCAAGCTTACGGGACGTTTACGGGAGGGGGCTACTGCTACCGATCTTGTTCTTACCATCACTGAAATGCTGCGGAAACACGGCGTCGTGGGAAAGTTTGTCGAATACTTTGGCCCTGGATTGGCCGATCTTCCGCTTGCCGATCGCGCGACTATTGCTAACATGTCGCCTGAATATGGTGCTACTTGCGGTATCTTCCCGGTTGATAAGGAGAGCCTCAAGTATTTGAAGCTTAGCGGACGCAGCTCTGAGCAGATTGCTCTCGTTGAAGCCTACTGCCGCGAGCAAGGGCTTTTCCACGACGAGAAGACGCCTGAAGCCGAATACTCTGAATTGCTCTCTCTCGATCTCGCGACGGTTGAACCAAGTCTCGCTGGGCCGAAGCGTCCGCAAGATCGAGTCGTGCTTTCGCAAGCTGGCGAATCGTTCAACAAAGCTCTGCCTTCGCTGATCAAACCGAAATCGGCTGCTGCCAGTGTGTCGGCGACCTCGACTCAAGCCGCCAAGGCCGGACCTTCCCCAACATGGGAACAAGAAGGCGGCAGCCCCGCGGCCGTCGGAGTCGAAGATCCAAACGTTCACGAGCATGTTCCCGCGAATGTGAAAGATTCTCTCAAGCACGGCAGCGTGGTCATCGCCGCAATCACATCCTGTACAAATACGTCGAATCCCTCCGTCATGATTGGCGCCGGAATTCTCGCCAAGAAAGCCGTCGAAAAAGGTTTGCAAGTTCCCCCGTGGGTGAAGACTTCTCTCGCGCCCGGCTCCAAAGTAGTCCGCGATTATCTCGAAAACGCTGGCCTCACCCCTTATCTCGAAAAACTGAAATTCCACATCGTCGGCTACGGATGCACCACCTGCATCGGCAACTCCGGCCCGCTGCCCGAAGAAGTTTCTAAAGCCATCGACGAAAAAGATCTCGTGGTCGCCAGCGTGCTCTCCGGCAATCGCAATTTCGAGGGCCGTATCAACTCGGAGGTCCGCGCCAACTATTTAATGTCGCCGCCGCTGGTCGTCGCCTTCGCGCTTGCCGGGCGCATCGACACCGACCTCCGGAAAGACGCTCTGGGCAAAGGCAAAGACGGCAATCCCGTCTATCTCGCAGATATCTGGCCCACACAGCGCGAAGTCGACGAAGCCGTCGAGAGTTCGCTCACCGCCGAGATGTTCTCGAAAAGCTACGCCGAAGTTTTCTCCGGCGACGAGCGCTGGCGTGGTCTTTCCGTTCCTAAAGGCCAGACCTACGCCTGGGAAAAAGATTCCACCTACATCCGCCGCGCTCCCTACTTCGACGACATGAAGCTGCAGCCTCCGCCGGTCGAAGACATTCACTCTGCCCGCGCACTGGCGGTATTGGGAGACAGCGTTACCACCGACCACATTTCTCCTGCGGGCTCGATCAAGAAAGACAGCCCCGCCGGAAAATACTTGCAGGAGCACGGCGTCAAGCCGGGCGACTTCAACTCCTACGGCTCGCGGCGCGGCAATCACGAAGTCATGGTACGCGGAACTTTCGCCAACGTCCGCCTGCGCAACAAGCTGGTCGCAACCGAAGGCGGATTCACCCGCCACCTGCCCTCGAACACCGAAATGTCGATCTTCGACGCCTCGCAGAAATACATCGCCGAGCGCACGCCGCTGATCATTCTCGCCGGCAAAGAATACGGCTCCGGGTCGTCGCGCGACTGGGCGGCCAAAGGCCCGCTGCTGCTCGGAGTTCACGCCGTCATCGCCGAAAGCTACGAGCGCATTCACCGCTCGAATCTGGTCGGCATGGGAATTTTGCCGCTGCAATTTGCTGCGGAGCAGAATGCGGAGTCGCTCAAGCTCACCGGGGAAGAAGTATTCGAAATCACCGGCATCCGTAATCTGATCGAGCACTACGCCGCCGGACAGAAAGTGAAAGTCCGCGCCGAAGGCAAAGGCAGTCCGGTCGCGTTCGAAGCTCTAGTCCGCATCGACACACCGCAGGAAGCGCTCTACTACGCTAACGGCGGGATTCTGCAGTATGTGCTGCGGCAGTTGCTGGCGGGGAAACCGGAGGCGGTGGGAGTGTAAGCGGTCCGTCCAGGCAATCCCGTATTGGAACGCTTACTAAAATAATCCAATCCCGATCGCTGCCGGACCAAGCGTTCAGTCGTAGAATTTTCTGGTCGCGGGCACCGTTTGGAAGGTGTTGCCAGTGGGTACTGGACGCGGTCCGCGAAACCGTCGAGTGGCTTACCAGCCATTAGGGTTCGAGTCCCTCGCCTTCCGAGGTCGCTCGGCGATCTGATCGTGCTTGACATCGTCCAACCAGACGCTATCCTATAGTTGTTTCGCGGATCGCGTTTAGTCTCATCAGGCCCCGGCTTAAATGCCGGGGCTTGGCATTTGCAAAGGTTTTCGCAGTATTGTGCGCATCGACACTCCGCGCAGGAGGCGCTCTACTACGCCAACGGCGGGATTTTGCAGTATGTGCTGCGGCAGCTGCTGGCTGGGAAGCCGGAGGCTGTGGGAGTCTTGGTTCGGGTCAAAATCCCCGAGTCTGGAAGGCGAGTAGTGGGCATCCGGCGGGTGCCGTCTACGCTCGGTTCGCAGGGGGAGCCTTCTCCGGATTTGGCGGTTGCGGCACCTGGGCTTTTAGGCGGTCGACGATTGCCGTGCTCAGGAGACCTAGGTTGTCACGGGTTTCGATTCAATCCGGTGAGCCGTTCTGTGCTGCGAATCGAGCAACCTTCCAGCAAGCACTTCAAGGCTTGCATCGCAGCATCAGGCTGAGAGAGGAATGTGTCTCGCGTCAACTTCGCGTGCGGTTCCGAGAATCGGTTCTTGCAGGAAGTGCATTTGCAGCGCTGGATGCGCCCTTTGCCAAAGGAACCAGCTTTCACGCAGACCGTGTGCTGACATCGGATGCAGGTCATCGCATTTCTCCACTTGATCGCTCTGCGGAGAAATGCCACAATGAGTTTGGGTCTGGATCGTGGCGAACCCCGCGTTCTGGATTAGCCCTGCCGACTGCTTCAACAGGCGACAGGGCCGTTTCTTGCTACTCAGTTATTGGTGGAGGCCTGCCCATGGTTGGCCTCCTTTCGTTTGCGACGGCTCTGTGTTACAGCACAGGGCCGTTCGTATTTGACTCAGTAAAGTCATTTCAGGCGGTTCCTGCGCAAACTCTCGGTAGTGGCTCAGTTTGGTTTTACACAGGGGCGAGTGCCGAAGTAGTCGGCAAGTGTCGGCATATCGGCATCAGATATTACGGTAGACTTGGCCGCGCGAATCGATATACGCGACCAGGATCGACTCCGCTTCGACAGTGAAGAGGATTCTATATTTCCCTACTCTAGTGCATCGCTTGTTTGAGTTGCCTTGCAGTGGGTAAGAAAGCCGCGAATCGACTGGATCGTTGGCAACAGCGGTCAACTTGTCTGAGATGCGCTCCCTAGTGGGGCGATCTAAGTTACCGAGATATTTGAAAGGCGTCTTTAGGAATTCGACTTTAAGGGCCAATTTCAGACCTGGCTTAAATCATATATTTCCCCAGACTCCTTTTCTAGTTCGGCCCGATCAAATGTGGTCTTGACGAATTCCTCGTCGGCTATCGTCTCAAGCCAAACTGCTATGTCTAGCAGTTCCTCGCCACGCTTCCGAAGTGAGGCTAAATTGCCAGCTGTCAGGGAATTGTTAGTGAGACGAGCCCGTCGTGCACCTTCGTAAATATACTCAACGGCACGATGGCAATAATCAAAGGTGTCGGCAGTCGTCAGCATTTGCTCTCGGGTGACAGTGGCGTCAGGAGCAGGAGCGGGCTTTTTACCTTCCAGCATGTCGTGAAAATCGTCGAGAACCGTTGCGATCTTCCTGTTCAGCTTGAACAGCGAATAGGACAGGGCAAGGCTGCTGGTGCGGCTCTTGGCCTTCGCGGCAAGGCCGGACGCCAAAGACACCAAGTCAAACGCGCGAGACTCAAACTCGGCGCTCCCGAGGGCATTTAAAACCTGACAGTTATTCATGTCCTTGCTCTCTAGTCTTAGTCTTTGCCCAGCGCACGGCGCTGGCTTTCTTGGCGATTTCGATTCTTCGCTCACGGCTTATTGAGCGAGCACGCGAAGGGCCGCCCGCCAGTCCGCCTTTGCTGGCTGCGTTCTTTCGTGCATCAGGCTCCGTTCGCTCCGCGAGCGCCGCCTGTACCGTTCTAAATGCTCTGACGTTTACATCCACGCAGCCTCCGCAGAGGGGGAGAAACTTAGACGCGACGTTTGGAAGCGGAGTTTTCTGTGGCCCAAATATATCTCACGTGTCAAGCACCGCCCTAATGACGGGGGACACATGGGCTTGGATGACCTCATGCCGTACAAAGGTGCATGTCCTAAAGTAACATCGTTCCCAAAATGGACGCAAGCAAATCGAACAAAATGCTTGACTATTTTTGTTCGCTCAAGCATAATGCTCAATATGAACACGCTAACAAATGACGAGCGCATTCGAGTGGTGGGGGCACTGGTCGAAGGCAATTCCATCCGCTCCACTTCGCGGATGACTGGCGTTGCCCGAAACACGGTCACAAAACTCCTCGTCGATCTGGGCGCGGCTTGCATGAGGTTCCACGACGTACATGTTCGCAACGTCCGCGTGCGCCGCTTGCAGTGCGATGAGATATGGGCTTATATCGGCTCGAAGGCCCGAAACGTTAGCGTTGCAAAAAAGGAAATTGGTTGGGGCGACGTTTGGACGTGGGTCGGAATCGATGCGGACACAAAGTTGGTAGTCTCTTATCTTGTCGGAGGACGCGGCGCGGACTGGGCAATGGATTTTATGAAGGATGCTGCTAGCAGGATTCAGGGCCGCGTACAGATCACTACCGATGGTCACAAGGCTTATCTCTCCGCAGTCGAGGAAGCATTCGGAGCGGATGTCGATTACGCGCAACTGCAAAAGATTTACGGTCGCTCACTGGAAAACGAAACGCGCTATTCTCCGGCTGTCTGCATCGGCTGTGAGATGAAGGAAGTGAGCGGACGGCCCGATCCGAAACATGTGAACACCAGTTATGTCGAAAGGCAAAATCTCACGATGCGAATGCACATGCTGCGCTTCACTCGCCTGACCAATGGGTTCTCCAAGAAGCTCGACAACCACGCTTACGCCGTGGCCGTTCACTTTCACTATATGAACTTCGTTCGCATTCACTCCACGCTGCGAGTAACGCCAGCAATGGAATCCGGCTTGGCTACCGCTCCGTGGTCGATCTCTGATATGTGCGCTTTGCTTCCCGCGCCAACCGTGCGAGCAACCGCGATTGATGCGGCACTCGTTTCCAAGGCGCTCGAAGGCTGTGCAAATTCAAACTGAGCCACTACCAAACTCTCTTGGACATAGACAGGAATGGGCTTTTGTGTTGCTGCTTCGTGTCTGATGCTCGAAACTTGGAATTGCTCTGCAGTGGTCAGCGTGTTTTTAGTTTTTTCCTGTTCGTCTATTTCGGACTGGCTCGGCCCTTTCGATCCGGGCGCAAGGCGATAGAGCTTCTCCCCTTTATCGTTTTGCAGTTCTTCTCTCTCGCCCGCAGTCCTCATTCTTCGCAACGTTGTATGAATGGAAGCCATGGGATTCGTGTAGCCCGAAAGGTCCATCTTCCTGAGCAGAACAATCATGTCCTTAATATGGGTCGGCTTGAAAGCCGCACCGGGGCGCAGTATCGAACGAATTGCCTCAGTAAACCCCTTCTTGCCGCTCACCTCGTCCAAGCGAGTGAGGTATTCGTTCCTAACATCCTCGTCCTCGCATACGAGCCGTGGCCCACCCAAACCGAGAACCAAACCTCAGACCGATGCCACAGTGTTTAAGACAGTACCCTCGAACTGCCGCAAATGCATGTATCCGCAGGCTTACCCAGGACTTACCCTTCGGCAAGCTCAGGGCGGGCTGGGGCTAATGCCGGTGCTCCACGGCCGGTGTTGTATTGGCGGCTGGAGTTGTGTTGTGTCGGCTTTTTCGGCACGACTGAAGTCGTGCCCTTCCCGTTTGTACTGACGCGGCGCTGAAGCGCCGCTCTTCCACGTGGTTCAAACCGTTGCGGCACGCCTAAAGGCGTGCCCTGATACGAAGCAAATCTTGCGGCGCGGCTGAAGCCGCGCCCTTTCAAAGCGCGTCTTCTCAAATCACGTTCTGTGACCGTTTCGTTCGGGAACCCAAGGTCCCGCCACTCGCGGTCCCCTTCGCTTTGCTCAGTGTTCCGCTTCGGTCGGGATGACATATTGTCGAGTGGGAGGTTGTATCGCGGCGCTGAAGCGCTGCGCCACCCAGAGGGACGACAGAAATATTATTCTGCCGCCGCTCTTCCACGTTGCTTCTGGGCGTTCCGTCGTTGCGGGCGGCGTGCAAAGTCAACCTCAAAGGCAGCGGACGAGGGCGTCCGCTCCACACAGGCGTTTGGTTAGCGGTGCTTTGTGCGGGCGACTAGCGCCCTGCGGCTTTTGTAGAGTAACGGCCAGGCTTCTTTGTAGGCTTCGTACCTGTAGCGGTCTTTCTTGAGCGGCTCGACGGGGTAGAGCATGATGCCGGTTTTGCGTTCGGCTCCGAGGAGCAGGGCGGCGGGGATGATGTACCAGGCTGCTGCCGGCACGACATATGCCGCAAAGAGATCGAGTTCGCTGAGTTTGTAGCGCTCTTTGCGGCCGTGCGGCATGAATTGGCAGAAGTATCCGGTGCCGGTGCGGCAGGTGCTGGATTTCACTTGCACGCGCAGGAAGTTAGGCCCGTGATCGATACCGACATCGTATGGCTTCATTTCTCCATACGGTTTTAGTACGCAGAAGCCGCGCTCGGCGGCCTCGGCCATGAAGCGGAGTTCGACCCACTCTCCGCGCTGCTTGAAAACTTTTGAATTTCTTCCAGTGATCCATTGATTTACTTTGGAATCCTTTGCAATCCCACCCTTGCGCAAAGTGCGCGCAGGGCTGGGCCCCCACGAGGATGAGCTACCCGCGAAAAAGCCCCACTTCTCGCAAAAGACGCGAGAAATGGGGCGCCCGCATTTTCTTTAAACGCAAAAAGGCGCAGCTTGTGGCTGCGCCTTGGTTATCTCAAAGTTTTACTTTATGTAACTATTATATCATATTGAGATGGGTCTTTGGGACATTTTTGGAAGGTTATTTTATGAATGTTTTGAATGGGTTGACCTCTGCGAAGGGTCGCGAGGGGCTTGACAGGATTTTGATTACTGACTCGGCGCTGAAGCGCCGCTCTTCCACGCAGGGCACACGTTTGCGGCACGCCTCAAGGCGTGCCCTGATACGAACCAAGTCTTGCGGCGTGGCTAAAGCCGCGCCCTTCAAAGCTGCTTCTTCTCAAATCACCTCTTCGCAAATCACGTTCTCTGATGTTTCGCCCGGAAACTCAAGGTCCCTCCACTTGCGGTCGCTCCGCTCCCACTTCGGTCGGGATGACATTGTTATGGCGTTATGGCAAGCCGCAATGACAATTCCGGCGAATCCTACGAATCCGCTTTCCGCGCCCCTCGCGGGTTTCCATTTTCCGCATACCCTGTCATAATTATCGACCGTTATAAAAACCGACATCCTTCAAGGAGCTGCGGAATGAAACGTTACTCTGGAGTTCTGGCGCTTTGCGCCGCGTTTGTCTGTCTTTTCTCTCTGTCCTCTTCGCCAGCGTTCGCGCAAAGCGTCGAGTCGGTTTACAACGGACACAAGATCTTCATACCGCAATCGAGTATTCCGCAGCCGGGACGCCATCACACGAATTATTTCTATGTCGATTCTGACAAGCCGTCGCCTGCCGGTCCGCCATCGGGCGTTGAGACTCCCGGCTCGGTCGCTTGCGTTTACGAATTGGTCGCTGGACCTGCGGGCTGTCCGGTGGCCACAAGCACGGCGGTGCCGACCGGCGGCATTGGCGCGATTGCTATTGTTGACGCCGGTTATTATCCAAGCGCCGCGAAAGATCTCGGGACCTTCTCCGACTACTACGGCATCCCGCGGGCGGACCTGACGATCACGTGGCCGGGAACGACGAGGCCTCCGACTTATGGGGGCTGGCTCCTCGAAGAGGCGCTGGATATTGAGTGGGCTCACGCCATGGCACCGCACGCCAAGCTGTTTCTTGTGGTCTCGACGCTCGAAGAAACCGATCCCACGTGGGAGGCGGTGCAACTCGCCGGAAAGCTCGTGGCCGAAAATGGCGGCGGCGTGGTCAGCATGAGCTGGGGAGATCCTGAAGGTCCGGCTGAGACCGGCTCGGACAAGTATTTCACGCAGCCGGGAGTGGTTTACTTTGCCGCCTCGGGAGATTCGGGAATCGGGGTAAGCATTTATCCGGGAGCGTCGCCCAACGTGGTGTCAGTGGGAGGCACGTCGTTCAACCGCAACGCCAGCGGCGATTTTGTCAGCGAAGTTTATGGCGGCGGAGGCGGTGACATCAGCCACTATGAGCCGATCCCCAGCTATCAGAGCGGGATTGCCAGCATTGTGGGAACGCACCGCGGATATCCCGATGTGGCTTCCGATTTTTGTTGCGCGCCGGTTTATCTTGAAGGCGGCTGGTACTCGGTGGGTGGAACCAGTTGGGCGTCGCCTACGTTTGCCGGAATTGTCAATGCCGCGGGTAACCGCGAGAAGTCGACCGTTGACGAGCTCACCTGGATGTACAGCGAGTTGGCCAACCAAACCGAGTACTCCGAGGATTTTTACGACATCACGCAGGGCTCTTCGAAGTGCAAGGTCGGCTGGGATGAATGCGCGGGTATCGGCTCGCCGCGAACCTACGTGGGGAAGTAGAGTGTCCTAACTTTGCGACACCACCGAGGAGTGGCCGGAGAGTAAGGCGGCATGAGCGCTGCTATAATTGAAGATTGCGCTCATGCCTCAGAAACGTCTGATACGTTCCACGACAGTTCTATCGATCCGGCGAAACGGCAGCGTGGTGCTGGCCGGCGACGGACAGGTCACGCTTGGCGAGTCCGTCATTAAACATACGGCGAAGAAGATTCGCCGCCTTTATAACGACAAGATTCTTGCCGGATTCGCCGGTTCAACCGCCGACGCCTTCACGCTGTTCAGCCGCTTTGAAGCCAAGCTCGAGCAATATCACGGCAACCTGGGACGCGCCGCCGTTGAGCTTTCGAAGGACTGGCGCACCGATAAGTATCTGCGGCATCTGGAAGCGCTGCTGCTGGTCTGCGATAAAGAACAAACCTATCTGCTCAGCGGGCAGGGAGACGTGATCGAGCCCGACGGTGAAGTGGCGGCGATTGGCAGCGGCGGGCAGTACGCGCACGCCGCAGCCGAAGCGCTGGCCAAGCATACGCAACTCAGCGCACGGCAGATTGCCGAAGAAGCCATGAAGATTGCCGGCAAAATGTGCATCTATACAAATGATCAGATAACGGTGGAAGAGCTGTGAAGTTCATGTACGGACAGCCGCCTAAGCCTGCCCTGAGCGCGGTCGAAGGGGCTGTCCGTCGAGCGAACGCTCGATTGATTTTTCCGGGACTGAGTCGGGACTAAGTACGGTTACCGGGCCAGTGCCCGGTCGGACGGCCGAGGGCGGCCGTCCCCACGTAAGCATTTATGGCTATTTACTTACCCTCTAGCGCCGAAGAAGAACGGCTTGCACTCGACGAACTCACGCCGCGTGAGATCGTGGTCGAGCTCGACAAGTACGTGATTGGACAAAAAGACGCGAAGCGCGCTGTCGCCATCGCGCTGCGCAATCGCACCCGCCGGCAAAAGCTCACGCCCGAGTTGGCCGAAGAAATCATGCCCAAAAATATTTTGATGATCGGCCCGACGGGCGTGGGAAAAACTGAGATTGCGCGACGGCTGGCGAAGCTGGCGAACTCCCCGTTCTTGAAAGTGGAGGCGTCGAAGTTCACCGAGGTCGGCTATGTGGGGCGCGACGTGGAATCGATCGTTCGCGATCTGGTCGAGATTGCCATCGAAAACGTGCGCGAAGAAAAGCTGGAGGATGTTTCAGACAAGGCCGAATTGAATGCGGAAGAACGACTGCTGGATATATTGCTGCCGCCGTCTCCACCTTCTCGTCCGGCAGAGAGTACGACCGCTGGCGGGGTGGTGATCGACGGCAGCACGGCTCTGGCCGAGTCGTCTTCACGCACGCGCGAAAAATTGCGGCAGCAGTTGCGCGAAGGCAAGCTCGACGAACGGCAGGTGGAGATCGATGTCCGCGAACGCAACTTTCCGACCTTCGAGATCATGAGCACGCAGGGTGTTGAAGAGATGGACATCAACATCAAAGACATGCTGCCGAACATCTTTGGAGCGCGGACGAAGAAGCGCAAGATGAAGGTCGATGAGGCGTTCGAATATCTGATTCAGGAAGAAGAGCAGCGGCTGATCGATATGGATCAGGTGACGCGGGTGGCGATTGAGCGCGTGGAGAACGCGGGCATCGTGTTTTTGGATGAGGTCGATAAGATTGCGGGGCGCGAGGGCGGGCACGGTCCGGATGTTTCGCGCGAAGGCGTGCAGCGGGACATTTTGCCGATCGTCGAAGGCACGACCGTGAATACGCGCTATGGCATGGTGCGCACCGACCACATCTTATTTATTGCGGCGGGAGCATTTCACGTTTCGAAGCCGAGCGACTTGATTCCGGAGCTGCAGGGGCGCTTTCCGATTCGTGTGGAATTGCAGTCGCTGACCATGGAAGATTTTGTGCGCATCCTGACGGAACCGAAGGCGTCGCTGGTGAAGCAGTATACGGCGCTGCTGGATACCGAAGGGGTGAAGCTGGAGTTCACTCCGGAGTCGCTGGAAGAAATTGCTCGCTTCGCCTTTCGCGTGAACGAGAATACGGAGAACATTGGCGCGCGGCGTCTGCACACGATCATGGAGCGGGTGCTGGATGAGTTGAGCTTTGACGCTCCTGAGAGAAAAGGCGAGCACGTGGTCGTGGATGCGGATTACGTGCGCAAGATGCTGACGGATATTGTGAAGGATCAGGATTTGAGTCGGTATATTCTCTGAACCAGAGAAGGCGCTGGTCTTCTAGATAGAATGTAATTAGTATCTAAATAGAATGGCCAGGGAGAACCGAGTTGAGTCGCGAGCTCTTTTGCTTCGCATCAGCCCCGCGATGGAGCAACTCCTCGAAGAACTTGCGGAGAGGGGTATCTACGGGAGAAACAAGGCCGAGGTCGCCTCGTTCATACTCCGAGAGTGGACATGGAGTAGCGCCGGAAAACTAAAGGATCACGGCGTCGAAGTCGACCATCTGGTGAGGGGAACTGCAAAGAGAAATGCGGGGACCACACAGCGGAAGGGGGCCTAGCCAGATGCTGGAGAGAACCGTGACTGCCACTAGGACACTGCCTGATTTCGAGAACCCGCCTGCGGTGGAAACGTTGATGGGAGTCCACTTCGCCCCGATTGAGAAGTGGCAGGCGCCTTAGCTTCTTAGGGGATGAAGGACTCGGAGCTCCGGGCGTTCAGTCCTGCGAAGTTACGTATGTGAACCACATCGACCGCGGAAGCGGATGGGAGACATTCGCGGATCTATCAGAGCTGTTCCTAACTGGTCTCCGAAAACATCGGAAGGGGTATTGCCCCCACCGGAACTCGTTGGTATGAATACATCGTACACGCTGAAGGGCGTTGACGGGCACCTGCAGATAAATGCCCAGCCGGCAGTCCGGAAGCAGGACGCCAAGGAAACGATTCAGCTCACTGTGACGGTGCGATGCAGGCCTTCATCGTCATCGAACGAGGATATTTATCAGGGTCTTGACGAGGCGCGCAAATGGGTAGTTTTGGGGTTTACGGATTTCACCTCTGCAAAAATGCACGAAATATGGGGGAGAAAGAAATGAGCTACGCCGTCTTGGAGCCGACCTGCCCTCAACTGGAGAAGCTCGCCCAGAGCCAGTGGGGCGGGGTGACGTCTCTCTTCGACGCTCCATGGGTTCTTGAGGCCTTGGACAGAATAGCTGGTCTGGCGAGGCTCCCTCGCAACTGGGATGGGTATGGAAGTCCGCAGATCGACATAAGGGCAGTGGCTGCCGCGAGGCGATTTGTTGCGAATGTTGCTTTCGACAGCCTGCCGTTTCCACATATTGCTCCGGTGCTCGGAGGAAGCGTCGGGCTCCATTGGCGCTGTGGAGATAGGGAGCTAGAGTTTACTTTTCAGCCCGATGGAGCTGTCGAATTCCTAAAGGTAATGGGCCCTGACCTCGACCGCGACGAAAGCATGGAAGAGGGGACTCTGCGCCGGGAGACAGAGACCCGTGGGTTGAAGCTTCTGCTTTGGATGGTCGGGGCCCGATAACACAATGAACGCTGTTTTCCATGTCCCCTCGACAGAACGATCCCGCGATCAGTGACGATAAGGTTTTGTGGAGAGCTGTACCTAACTCTCACGTCTGCCGGCAGACGATGGCACCGAGCGACCGGAGTCTTGGGCGTTTCGAAGCGACGACAATGAAGTTTCCGCCTGGATCGCCGGAGAAGCGGACCTTCAGACATTGAAGGCGCGGTTCCCGAACTCGAGGATCGCTGAGTTCACGGCTGGCGAGGCTCGCGGCTACGACAACATTGTAGCTCGTGATCCCGCTGAGGGCGATGCTTCCCACGTGCTCGTTTGTCCGACGCCCGGAAAACCGAACAAGCGAATAGTCAAGGACGCGCGACGCCTCGCCTCCAGGGCACGGCTCCTGCCGTAGGTACGCGACGCCTTCGGGCGTCCACGAGGGCTTCTCTTGTCCCTGACGGGACGTGGTTCCTGTTCTTGTCGGTTTACCGGCCTACGTCCGGGGCTATTGTCTGCCGCCCCTACGGGGCTTAGGTTCCTGGGGGGCTAAAGCCCCGTTTGTAAAGGTGGGGCTCGTTGCGCGGCGCTTAAGCGCCGCTCTTCCACGTCACTGTGGTCGGCAGAGGCTATCTGCCGGCTGTTGCCGCCGCAGCGGCTGGCATCATGCCTGCGATCTTCATTCCTTCAATTCGCGCCAGGACGCCTTCGATGCTGGTTCCGGTGTCGGTGCAGGCGTCCACATACGGGTGACGGCTGCCATCGGCGTGCATGACCAGAACGCTGGTTGCGGCCTGCGCCTTCTTCACCATATAGGGCAGATGGTGACGGTCGTTTCTGGAGAGTGTCGGACCCAGCACGACCAGGTCGAATGCGTTCTTGTGCAGGGCGGCTTCGACGGCCTTGCGGCCGATTACTTTCTCGACGCTGTGGCCGGCCTTTTCAAATGCTGCAGCTGTCGTGGCCTGAGCAGCGGTATCGCTTTCGCCGTAAAGAATCTTGAGCTTTCCTGACTTCGCCATGAATTTTTCCTCGCGCGGAACCGGCTTCTGGCGGCGGGTTCCCGAACAGTGACGGTAGCAACGGTTCCCGCACGTTTGTACATCACCGAAGATCAACGACGAACGGGCTTCGAGGCCAATGCAGGGCCCATTGGCGGACCAGGCTGAGCTAACCCTAACTAAAGACTTATGAAAGGTGAGACTGGCACCGTTCCGTGTGCAAAATGTCTTTTCTTCCGGGCAATTCAGCGCTAAACTTTTGCACCAGAGGGGCCTCCCATGTTCCGCGCGCGAATCGTCTTCTACATTTTCTTTTTTATGATTTTCGCTACGTCCTGCTGGGCGCAGCAGGATGATCAATCGGTTGCCAGCTGCAACCTCGACGATGGCAAGCAGATCGCCATCCGCTACTACCCGGTCACGACGAAAAAAGAAAGAGCGGCCAACGGCAAGCCTTGGGAACCGGGCGGCGCGCCGATGACTCTGTTTACCGACACTCCGCTGACCTTCGGGGGCACAGCTATTCCTGCGGGTGCCTACACGCTTTATCCGATCCCAGGGAAAGAATGGACGCTGGTGGTCAACAAGAACGTGGCGCCGCACTCGAGCTACGACGAGAAGCAGGACCTTGCCCGCTCACAGGTTGAAACCGATCAGGTGCCCGATGCCTCGGACGATCTGGAAGTAGCGTTCGCGCACGTTGGGGAAAAGTGCACCTTGCGCATCTACTTCGGAAAAGCGGCTGTGTTTGCGCCGTTCACGGCGAAGTCGGGAAGCTGAGTAGCGTTCCGGCATTTTCCATGCGAACTGTATTCTTTTTTCTCGCAGCGGCGGCTGCGCTTGCTCAATCTGCGCCGCGAATCCTTTTATCGCGCACGAAAGAAGACCTTCGCGGGGTGAGTGCCGTCTCAGAAAAAATTGCCTGGGCCTCGGGCACGCACGGCACCTACCTGCGCACGATCGACGGCCGCACTTGGATGCCCGAGCAGGTGCCTGGGGCGGAATCGCTCGATTTTCGCGGGGTCGTCGCGTTCTCGGCGGACGAAGCCTTTCTCATGTCTTCGGGCCCTGGCGAGCAGTCGCGCATTTATCACACTGCGGATGCCGGCCGGCACTGGCAGCTGCAATTCACGAATACAAATCCTAAAGGCTTTTTCGATTCGATCGCGTTTTGGGACCGCACGCATGGCATGGTTCTGGGCGATCCGGTTCCGGATGAGTCGGGAAAACTGAAATTCGAATTGCTGATCACCGAAGATGGCCGAAGCTGGAAGCCGGTTGCGTCAGGTCAACTGCCAATAGCGATCGAAGGCGAAGGAGCATTTGCGGCCAGCAATTCGTGTGTTGCCATTCTCAAGCCGCCTGACCAAAGCATTTGGTTTGCCACGGGAGGCGCGGTGGCGCGCGTGTTCCACTCTCCTGATCGGGGCCGCACTTGGGAGGTGTTTGATACTCCGGTCGTTCACGGCGCCGACTCCGAAGGCATTTTCTCGATCGCATTTCGGGATGCGCTGCACGGGGTGATTGCGGGGGGCGATTACAAGCATCCTGAGGAGGATGGTCCTAATTTGGCATTCACCGTTGACCGCGGCAAAACGTGGACGCTATCGAAGATTTTTCCGCAGTCTTATTATTCTGCGGTGGCTTACGATCGCGCTTATGGCGCAGCTGAACCTGCGGCTCAGGGTACCGGAAGAAAACCGGACGACGATCAGAATAACGCCCGCATTTTTCTGGTTGATCCCAAATTCGCTTACGATTTCCGGCCGCCGCGAGACCCCATCCGCATTAATCCGCCTAAAAAAGCCGGCTGGGAATTTAATGCGGTGAGTGCCTACTCTGGCGGCGGCGCACTGGTGGTCGGCGCCAAAGGATCAATCGTCACAATCCCCTGATTCGACTTCGAGCAAGGCGCCTATAGAGCGACTGTATTCTTGCAACGTAGTTTGCCGACGTTCATTTATCAGGCGCCGGATTCACCCGGGTCTGATCGGTTATCCAGTTCACTTCCCAAGTCTTGCCTCCATCGTCGGAGAAGGACTGTTCGAAGTGAGGCTTGTTTGTGGTGGTGTCCGACCAAATAAATCGAACAAAGATGAGCTTGCCATTCAATGTGTCCTGGCCATAAAACTCACCGCGCCCATTTTTGAATTCGCCGATCTGGGGTGGGAAGATTGGGCCACCCTTGCTGTTGGCCCAATAGAGGCTCCGCTGGTGAGTTTGTGGATTGAACAGACGCAGGGTCAGACCTTCGATGTGGCCGGCAGCCGGGCTATCGGTTTCGAACTCCTCCAGTTGAGCGCGGCCATCCCAGACCTTTCGAGTTACGGAAGTACCGTCAAATTCGACCCATATGTTCGAGCCGGTCAAGGGATCCAGGCGGCGTTTGAGATGAATTTTCCAACTACCAATTTCGAAATCGAAATCGTGCTGCCCGTTGGGTTCGCTGGACTTCTGAGCGGCGCTGGTTGCTGACATGCCGGAATGCTGCTGCGCCATCCCTGGAACGGGATGCGAGATAGCAAACACAGCGCATGCCAACAGATAGGCGCAAAAACGTTTGATTTTCATCGCTGCCTCCTCGAATCGATTCTTCGGTAAACAACCGCTCAGGTGACCAAAGTTCCGTTTGTTTATAGTCCTTCCTGTCCCTATTCGCATGGCAATGTTTAGACGAGAATCATTGGGATCGGTTAAGCCGAAGTAAGTCTCCCCCAGACTGAGAACGTCCCATGAAACAGTTATCTCTGGCCATTATTTTCTTTGCCGCGACATTCGTGTCGGCGCAAACTTCCGCAGGAACGCCACCAGTTTCCACAACCCCGCAGGCCGCGGCTGCAGCCGGCATTTCGATAGAGGCGCCCATGGTTACCCGGACTACTCAGGCGGTTCACTACCGGCTGCAGGGCGGAACGACGAAAGTTGATTTCCGCGGAACGGATCTTTTGCAGGGCGCCGTGGGCGAAGCGAAAGTTGAGGGCAAGAAGACGAATTTTCAGATTGAAGTGAAGTTCGAGCATCTCGAAGATGCCACCAAGTTCGGACTGGAATATCTGACTTATGTGCTTTGGGCCGTGTCTCCACAAGGACGTCCGGTGAATCTGGGCGAGGTTACGCTCGATAAAGGCAGCGCGCATCTCAAGGCTTTTACCGATCTGCAAACGTTTGGAATGATTGTGACTGCCGAGCCATATTTTGCCGTGACTGCGCCCGGCAACATGGTGGTAATGGAAAGCAGTTCGGCGAGCGGCGCGGGAGAGAACATTAAAGCGAAATATGACCTGGTGAGCCGCGGAACATACTCATCGACCAATACGCATATTCAGGACGCCATCTTTGGTATCGACAGCAAGACGCCGTTGGAGTTGTTCGAAGCTCGCAATGCGATGCGCATCGCCCGCATCGCGGCGGGAGACAAATACGCGGCGTTCATCATTTCGAAAGCCGGCCAGCAATTGCTGAATGCTGAGGGCCTGTATCGACAGAAAGCCAAGAAAGAAGCTGTAGAAGCTGCCGCGAAAGAAGCCACAGAAACCGCGGAAGAAGCGCGTCTGATGGCGGTGAAACAGAAAGCGGAAGATGATGCGCAGGCCGCCGCGGCTGCCCGCGAAGCCAAAGCTCGCGCAGATGCCGATGCGGAAGCCAAGCGCCGAGCCGATGCTGAAGCTGCTCGCGCCCAGGCCGAGGCAGCGCGAGTTGAAGCTGAAAAAGCGAAAGCCGAAGCGCTGCAGATGAAGCAGGAGGCGGAAGCCGCGGCTGCGGAAGCGGCCCTCCAGAAGGCGGAAGCCGAAAAAGCCACCGCCGACGCGATCGCGCAGCAGCAAGCTCTGGCCGCGGAAACAGATAAAGCCCGCCAGGCCGCGGCGCAATCGGATGCTCTGCGACAGCAAGCCGAGAAAGACCGTCAGCGCGCCGAAAACGAAAAACAGGAGCTGCGGGCGCGGCTGCTGCAACAGCTCAACAGCATTCTGGCCACGCGGGATTCGGCGCGCGGCCTGGTCGCCAACATGTCTGACGTGCTATTCGGCAGCGGCAGCTATGAATTGCTTCCCGGCGCGCGCGAGAGTTTGGCCAAAGTTTCCGGGATTGTGCTGGCGTATCCCAGCCTGCATGTAGCCATTGAAGGGCACACGGACAGCGTTGGTTCGGACGAATACAACCAGCAGCTTTCAGAACGGCGCGCCCAGGCAGTCCGTGACTATTTTGTGCAGCAAGGGATCAATTCGAGCGCGGTCGAAGCGCGCGGGTACGGTAAGACGGAGCCGATCGCCTCCAATGACACGACTGAAGGCCGGCAGCAGAATCGCCGGGTGGAGTTGATTCTCTCGGGAGATGCGATTGGAGTGGATGCCTCTGATGCAGCACCCCAGACCGCATCCGGCGCACAGCAGCAGTAGCTTCTTAGGAAATTTACTGTGCTGGCCGGAATGGAGACTACGCGCCAGGTCCTGAAACACGCGACACTGCCCGAAAAAGCCCACCGACCTCTTGTTTCGCAAATAACCCTACTTCCCAGCCCTAATCTCATTGACTTTTTCGGCACCCACGAGCGGTATTTCATAAGTTATCAGGGGGAAAAAGGTGGCCTTGACCCCAGGGTTGAGATACCTCATGCTTTTCATTTCTCGTCAGGCAGGGAGGATTCCAAAATGTCTAAAGCTGGCGCAGTTGTAACACTGGCTTTGTTTCCCGCGCTGCTGCTTATTGTCACTCGTCCGGCGCATGCCCAAACTGAGGCGGTGCTCTACAACTTTACCGGCGGAAGCGACGGCGGGTCTCCCCAGGCCCGCCTCACCCCTGACGGTGCTGGCAATTTCTATGGGACGACAAATGCCGGGGGGAGTACTCCATAGCGCAGGAAAGTTCGCAACGACGCTAGATCCCGACATTGTTTATGGAATCATTACACTCGTTGAGGCACTGACTGGAGGGCACCTCCGAATCTATGAGATCGGTGTCAGTCGCGAAAGTTCAATCCCGGAAACCACAGGTCCCTAAGCCCGCGAAACAACCCTTGCCGGTTTTCCCGAAACCCATTACCCTTTAGCTCTGGACTCCAGCTCTGTACTTTAGCTCTGGACCTCAGCTCTGGACTTCTATGTTCACCCCGCACCCGAACCTGGCAGACGACGTCAATCGCGCGATCATCCAGTCGGAGATTGAAGGCGGCGTCTTCTTGCATGATCTGCCGCCCTCCACGGTGCTGCACATACAGACCATGCATCATTGTTATAAGGCGGTTCTGCTCGGAGGCAGCCAGGCTATGATTTCAGGCCATCCGGAGTTTTGCCCCGATCCGGTTCATGTGGCCATTGCGGGCTCGACCTGGGGAGGGTCCATGCTCAAACTGCAATATGTGGGGCGGGGCATGCACCTTGAGTTTTATCATCCGGAATATTCCAATCCGATCATTACTTCGCCTATCCAGGAAATCCGCGATACGACCGTGGCGTGATCCCTTGCCTGTTCGGAATTGTGCACGCGAGATCCCTCCGCCCGCTGGTGAAAACGCGGGGCGTTCGGGATGACGCCGTCGAATCGACTGGGAAAGTCCGGCCCCACCGTCTTTTTCTTCCGCGTCGCCGTTCTACGGGGCTGGACTCCGCTAATTAGCGGCCGGCGATTACGCCGTGCGGCGTTGCTCTCGCTATAATTCTCCCGTGATGAATCTCGAAGAAAAACTTGCGGAACTCGAAAAGCGCAATCACCTGGCCGAAGCTGGCGGAGGCGCGAAGCGCCAGGAGCGCCAGCATAAAGAAGGAAAGATGTCGGCGCGCGAGCGAATTGAATTCCTGCTCGACGAAGGCTCGTTTGAGGAGACCGACAAGCTGGTCACGCACCGCTGCAACGACTTTGGGATGGCCGAGCAGAAATACTACGGCGACGGATTCATCACCGGCTATGGTCGCATCGAAGGGCGGCTGGTGTATGTCTTCGCGCAGGATTTTACTGTGTTCGGCGGGTCGCTTTCGGAGACGAATGCGGGAAAGATCGTAAAGATCATGGACCTGGCGGCAAAGGTGGGAGCGCCCGTGATTGGATTGAACGATTCGGGAGGGGCGCGCATTCAGGAAGGCGTAGCGTCGCTGGCCGGATATGCCGACATTTTTCTGCGCAACACTTTGTACAGCGGAGTTGTACCGCAGATTTCGGCGATCATGGGCCCGTGCGCGGGTGGCGCAGTTTACTCGCCTGCGATCACCGACTTCGTTCTCATGGTCGAAAAAACGTCTTACATGTTCATTACCGGCCCTGATGTGATCAAGACCGTGACGCACGAAGAAGTCACCAAAGATCAGCTTGGCGGCGCGATGACGCACAACGAGACTTCCGGCGTGGCGCACTTTCTAGCACATGATGATGCCGAGTGTTTATCGATGGTGCGCGAGTTGCTAAGCTTCATGCCGTCGAATAATCTGGATGACCCTCCCCGAAAACCTTGCGCTGACCCGATCGACCGGGCCGACGCCGCGCTCGATAATATTGTGCCGGCGCAATCGAATCTGCCTTATGATATGAAGGACGTGATCCACGCGGTGGTCGACGATGGATACTTCTTCGAAGTGCAGGAGTACTTTGCGAAAAATATGGTCGTCGGATTCGCGCGGCTGGACGGGCGTTCGGTGGGAATCGTTGCCAACAATCCGGCGATGCTGGCGGGAACGCTCGATATCAATGCGTCGGTGAAAGGCGCGCGCTTTGTCCGTTTTTGCGATTGCTTCAACATTCCTCTGGTGACGT
The DNA here is from genome assembly GCA_963784095.1 of uncultured Acidobacteriaceae bacterium. Lineage (GTDB taxonomy): Bacteria > Acidobacteriota > Terriglobia > Terriglobales > Acidobacteriaceae > Sulfotelmatobacter. The sequence goes on along the minus strand of CAWAQC010000005.1, from coordinate 246,648 downwards.
TTGAAGATGTGCCGGGATTTCTTCCTGGCACCGCGCAGGAATACGGCGGCATCATCAAGCATGGCGCGAAGCTGCTCTTCGCCTTTGCCGAAGCCACGGTGCCGAAGGTGACGGTGATCACGCGCAAAGCCTACGGCGGCGCATATTGCGTGATGGCGTCGAAGCACATCCGCACCGATGTGAACTACGCGTGGCCGACGGCGGAGATTGCCGTGATGGGACCGGAAGGCGCGGTCGATATTGTCTACAAGCGCGAATTCGATGGCGCGGCGAATCCGCAAGAGCGGCAGGAGTTGCGGCAGAGCAAGATCGAAGAATTCCGCGACCGCTTTGCCAGTCCCTATGTCGCCGCCGATCGCGGGTTTGTCGATGCCATCATCCAGCCGCGCGAGACGCGCAAGAAGCTGATTCAGGCGCTGGCCATGCTGGAGAATAAGCGGGATAAGAACCCGCCTAAGAAGCATGGGAATATTCCACTATGAAACTGCGCGCACTTGGGCATTACCCGCTCCGTTCATGGTGTTAATGCCCACAGCTACTTTTCCAAAATCGAGGTACCCCCTCCCCCCCTCCCCCGTCGATATATTGGAATCATCGGGTTAGCACGAAATTCCCGCAAAATCTAAGGCCCAAAGGACTTAGATATCAAAATCCGTGAAACAAAGCAGTTAGCTTGCGGTCGCCTATTGCAAATTGCTTTTCGGCACTGCGTCCGTGATCATGATCAGCGGTTGGGGCTGTGGATGGCAAGGTTAGATGTCACAGAAGATGATAGAAATCATGTGCGCGTGATTGCCATGTTTTGAAAAGATGTCTATTCTGCGCGTGCAAGTCCAACAGAACGGGTGTGTGACCTGTGGGATTGAAGAAAGGTACCGTACTTAGGAACGCCTTCGACACATACACGATCCAGCAGCAGAAGGGCGCTGGCGGTTCGGGTGTGGTCTACGAGGTCCTCGACTCCGAGGGCTCAGCTTTCGCGATCAAGATCCTTGACCCGACAAAAACAAGTTCCGTCCGGCTTAAACGATTCAAGAATGAGATCGATTTCTGCTCGAGGAACACTCACAAGAACATCATCCGAGTGCTGGGCACCGGGGTCATTGAGACTGGCGAAACATTTTATGTGATGCCGCTGTTTTTCTGCACCCTCCGCGACGTCATGTCCAAGGGGATCAAGCCCGATGACATTCTGCCAATCTTTAGCCAAATTTTAGATGGCGTTGAAGATGCCCACCTGCACGGTGTTTGGCACCGAGACCTGAAGCCCGAAAATATACTGTGCTCACCATCGGCCAACGCTTTGGTAGTAGCGGATTTTGGGATTGCACACTTTGAAGAGGAAGAGTTGTTGACAGCCGTTGAAACAAAACCTGGCGAGCGGCTCGCCAATTTTCTATACGCCGCGCCTGAACAGAAGATCCGGGGCAAGAGCGCTGATAGCAGGGCTGATGTCTATGCTCTCGGCCTGATGCTGCATGAAATGTTTACCGGTGACGTGCCGTTGGGCACAGGACACAAGAGGATTGCGGATGTTGCCCCGGCGTTTGCGTATCTGGACGCGCTCATCGACTTAATGCGCAGGCAGTCGCCCGATGAGAGGCCCGCAACCATTGCGGATATCAAGGGGCTAGTTCAACGATACGAATACGAGGCTGTTAGGCTTCAACGACTGAGCAAGATCAACGGAACAGTCATCAAGTCGCACGAGATTGATGAACCGTTGGCGGAGATACCTCCTAAGCTCGTCAATTTCGAATGGGATCGTGGACAGCTAACTTTGATCTTGGATCGTCCCGTTACCAGTGAATGGGTGAATGCGCTCCGCAGAATGGGGAGCTACAGCTCCGTGATGGGAAAGCCCCCTGACGTATTCGCATTCAAGGGAGATCGGGCCGTCGTAGCGGCTCGAGAGCATGAGATTCAGTTGGTAATTGACTATTTCAAGGGATGGCTGCCTTTGGCCTCAAGGACCTTAAAGAGCCTGCTGGAACAAGTCGCCCGAAAGGAAGAGACCAGGAGAAAGGAGCAGCTGCGCCTGGAGCGCGAGGCCGAGGAGCAACGCCTGCGGGTGCTTCACAATATTCGAATCTAGTACCAATACATAGACCGCTCGGCGCTCCTGACGAAGGGGGACGCGGTCCCTGCAAAATGTCGAGCAGGAATAATTTTGCGTGAGTTTTCTGTAAGGTTTACTGCGGGGCGCAAAAATTAAGAGTTCCGAGGTGGTGTGGGGTCCATTCGTCTCGGCCAGTAGCTCGCTTTTAGACCCTTGCTTGACCTGCTACGCGGCTTCCCTTGCGGGGTGCTGCGTGCGATCTTCGCTCGGGCTCCGGGCTCACCGCCAACCGGAAAAACCTACCCAACGCCTCGGAACTCTATCCTGCCTTCGACGTTTCTTCTTGTTCTCCTCGACCAGCGCTTAGCTATTGACCCTTGCTCGCCCTCCCTCGCGATTTTCATCTCGAGAGTGACTACGCTTGAGTCCCGGACGCCGCACCAACCGGAAAAACTTTAGAAGCTGTCAAAGAACGATTATGTTTTTAGCGGTTGGCAGAATTTTCGTCAATCGAAAATTGCGGATTTTAAGTGGCTTATTTTCAGTCGAGTGCAGGGCGTCCACAAGGGGGTGACGAAAATTAGTGCAGCGTCTGGGTTTTGCTCAGAGCACATGCGATTACGGCTCGATTTGAATTAGGCGGCCTCACTCGCGGCGAGGAAGTTGTGGAAGTTTGTGGATTGTGAAAATCGGGCGGAGCTCCGGCCAATCGAGCATTTTCAGAATTTAGGGGAAGCACGCCGAGCCGATTGTCAGGCTTTTTTCGAAAGCAGAACGGCACGCTGACGGGAGGAACGGCGATCTTCTGCGGTTTATTTAACCGAGATTTCTTCATCGACAAACTGTTTGGTGGATTCGTCTGAGCCGGTTAGCTCAAACGAATTGGTTACGATCGCTTTGCCTTTTTCCACGCTGGTAATCACGTAGGAGCAGCCAATCCAGTGAGCTTCGGCGAAATCGGTTTGCGACCACTGCGCGGGATGGTCGGGATGCGAGTGGTAGAAGCCGACAATATCTTCTCCGCGCCCGCGGCCTTCGCGCTGGATGCGGACCAGCTCGCGGGGATCGATGTTGTAGCGATTATGGGGTGAATCGCTGCGGGTGTTGCCGCAACCGGCGGTCGAGGTGACGATGCGAGAGCCGTCATCTTGGAAGCGGCCGAGCAGGACTCCGCAGCATTCGTGCGGATAGGTCTCTTCGCCGTGGCGGCGGAGGGCGTCGTAGTCTCGATGAGTAAATTTCAGCATGGAAAGCATTTCACCACAGACACAGAGGAAGCAATCAATCGTTCAAAAATTCAAGAAGCCGGAAGTACTGCGGTCTGAGTTTGTGTTCTGATTTCCAAGATATTCTCTGTGACTCTGTGACTCTGTGGTAAATGAATTTCACTTTTCGGTCCAGAATCTCTCACTCAAGTATTTGTCCCCGGAGTCGCAGAGAATCGCGACCAGTACGGCTGGCCGATCTTTTCTCTGATGATCTTTCCTCAACTGCAATTGGTCGGAAACCCGCAGGCCGCCTGCGATACCGGCCGCGGCGGAGATTCCCAAGAGCAATCCACATTCGCGGGCGATGCGGCGCGCCATAGCGTGGGCATCTTCGGTGGCGATTTCGAGATTGGCGTCGGCAAGGTTGGGATCATAAATTTTTGGCACGATCGCGCTGGCCATGTGCTTGGCGCCTTCGATCCCGTGAAACGCGGAATCCGGCTGCAGCGAGATGCACTGAATCTCGGGATTCAGTTCCTTGAGCCGGCGCGTGGTTCCCATGAACGTTCCGCTGGTGCCGAGCATGGCGACGAAGTGGGTGATGCGGCCTTCGGTCTGTTGCCAAATTTCATTCGCGGTGCCGTGATAATGGGCCAGCCAGTTGGCATTGTTGGAATACTGGTCGGCGTAGAAATATAAATCCGGATGTTCTGCGGCCAGCTCGCGCGCCCTGCGGATTGCGCCATCGGAGCCTTCACCGGGATCGGTATAAAAAATGTTTGCGCCGTAGGCGGCGAGAATTTTCTTTCGCTCATCGGAAACATTGGTTGGCATACAGAGCGTGACGGAAAATCCTTCTGCCGCGCCGAGCATGGCGTAAGCGATGCCGGTGTTGCCGCTGGTGGCATCGAGCAAAATCTTGCCGGGAGCGAAGCGTCCGCTGCGGCGGCCTTCGGCGACGATGTTGGCGGCAGCGCGGTCTTTTACTGAGCCGCCTGGGTTATACCATTCGGCCTTGCCCAAAAGTGTTACGCCCGGAAGGTGCCGCGTGAGACGATCGAAGCGCAACAGCGGCGTGTTGCCGATGCGCTCGAGCAGGCCTTGGCCTAGGCGCGCGCCGGTGGATAACGGAGCATCCTCGGCTGAGATGGTTGCCGTCAATTTGCTTGAGCTTTGCACGTTTGCATCATCTTTGCGAACTACTTTGTGAAACTAGCGCCCAGTGACTAACGTAATTATGAAAGGCGGAAAAAACAGGCTATGTAGTATGGTGTCTTTAGATGATGCGGTTGGCAAGTGGATGCAGCACAAAAGAAGCGGCGCACGTTTTGGCGCTCCCGGCATCTAAGACACGCAAGTCACAAACGCAATTAAGGGAAGGCGAAGCGTAATAAGAATGGCGAAAACGATTGAAGCACCGAGTTATGAAGAGGCGCTGGGCTGGCTGCGCGATCACGGTTTTGACGTGACCGAAGCTCCGGGCACGAACGGGCGCGTGTTCCTGCGAAAATATAATGTGTCGGCAGCGATCCAGAAAACGCCTGAGGACAGCGTAAAGATATTCGCCTATCCCGGATACTTGATTGGCAGCGAAATTTCGAAGCTGGTGAACCGCGGCTACCAGCAATTCCTGAAAACCTCGAAGACCGAAGTTCCGGCCAGCGCGGACCACTTGAAAGCATTGCAGTCCTTCAGCGAAGAGCTGAAAGAAGCTCTTCGCTTGCCCAGCCTCTATAACGAATCGCTTGGAACGGTGAGCGAGTCCTACCAGTATGACCGGATCAAAGATCGAGACAAAGCTCCGGTGGATCGGCCGAAGCGGCCGTGGGAAGTGGCCGGGAAAGCGGTTGCGGCCAAAAAAGGACGCGCGTAGACCCTCGGAATTCAATTCGGCGATAGGACGGGGCCGCCACATCCGTGCTACTTGACCCAGAATCACTCACTGCCATACAGCCCGAACTTCTTTCCGGCGAGCGCATATTGTGGGCGGGCCAGCCGAACGCCACAACGATCTTCCACAAGGAAGACGGCTTTCTTGTTCCCTTCAGCCTGCTTTGGGGTGGCTTCGCCATTTTTTTGGGAAGCGGCTGCTGTCGGTATTCTAGGAACCCGAGCACACGCGAAACCGGTCTCTTATTTCGCGCTGTTGTGGGGCGTTCCCTTCGTCTTGATCGGTCAATATTTGATTTGGGGCAGATTTCTCTATGCCGCATGGAAGAAGAAACGAACTCATTACGCGGTGACGGATCGTCGCGTGATTGTGGTTCAGCAGGCCCGGGGACGCCAGATGTCGTCCGCCTACATTGACACGTTGCCCGCCCTCATCAAAGAAGCCGGATGGAACGGATCCGGCACTCTGCGCTTCGCGCCAGCAATGCCGCAGGGAAGCCGCAATGCTGTGTGGGACGGCATGGCCGTGGGAGCGGTTCCAACATTCGTCGATATCGAGGATTTGGACAACGTATACCGCCTGGTCTCCGACCTCAGAGAAAAGAAGGCAAGCCCTTTCTCGAAGTAGAATCACGTACTCCATTGCAACCTGTTTAGCCGGGAGGAATGCATGCGTAGCCGGTCGCTGGCCATCTCAGTCTGTTTACTGATCTCAACTGCGGCGGTCAATCGGAAAGCCGCTGCCCATCCGCTCCCTCGTCAAGTCCGACTGCCTGAGGAATCTGCCGTTGAGCACGTGCTGCGCACGCAGCAGGAAGCGTGGAATCGCCACGATCTGGATGGGTTCATGAAGGGTTACTGGAACTCTCCAGAGCTGACTTTTTTCTCCGGAGCGAACGAGCATGATGGATGGCAGGCCGCGATGGCGCGCTATCGCGAGGCCTATGCCAGTCCGGGGCATGAGATGGGCAAACTGCAATTTTCGAATCTGCGCATCGAGATGCTTGGCCGGGATGCGACTTTTGTGCGCGGCGCCTGGCATTTAACCATGCCGGACGGCAAGACTCCGCACGGATTGTTCACATTGATATTCCGCAGATTTCCTGAGGGATGGAAGATTGTGCATGACCATACTTCAGCGGCGCAGTAAATCGCAGTGGGTTCTAGAGAAATAATGCGCGCGCTTTAACGCTTGACGCGAACTTGGACACGCGTGCCTTCGGGGAGCTTGCCATCTTGCAGCTCGACTGATCCGTTTCGGACAATACCCTCGAACTCTTGCTGCATCTGCGAAGCAAATGAGGATCGCGCGGAAGCGTCGCCTATGCCTGTACGGTGAGTGCCTGGGGCGAGGTTCGCGGGCGAGGGCGCGCGCTCCACACGGCCCATTCCTTTATCCATTGCTTCGTTTGCCAGGCGGTCCGCTTCCTGATTGTGTTCGCGGAGAGCGTGGCCGATCGAGAACCATTCCAGATGAGCGATCAAGTCCTGCGCCCGCGCATGAAGATCTTTCAGCGTTTGGTTCTTTACCTTGTAGATGCCCTTGATTTGCCGGACCAGCAGCTCGGAGTCGCTGATCAGCTTGAGCGCCTTTGGTCCGTGCTGCTTGGCGTATTCGAGGGCGGCAATCAGTCCTTGATATTCGGCAAAGTTGTTGGTTTGGTGGCCGAGGTATTCGCTGAGTTGCGCAACTTTACGGCCGGATTGATCCTCGATCACAACGCCGTAACCGGCTGGTCCAGGATTGCCGCGCGCGCCTCCGTCGCTGTGCGCAACGAGGTAATGGTCGGGAGAATTTTGCCTTGGGGAACTGCTTTCGAAGAGAGGCTTCGTTGCTGGCCGGTGCGGGTAGGGCATGTTTGAGTTTACAACGGCTGAGTGGCTCGCCTCGTTCAACGATCCTCACCGCGGAAAACGGATCTCATCGCCCGGCAGCCAGGCGTGTCGCAAGGCGCGGCGGCAGGTTGGCGGCGAAGATGCGGTCTTGCGCGGCCTTCAGATTGTAGGGAGTGCGATGGAAATGCACGACCTGGGTTTCGGTATCGAAGAGCGCAAAGGCGGCGCGCCAATCTCCATCACGGGGCTGGCCGACCGAGCCGGGATTGATCATGTAACGCGTATTCGGCTTCAGTTGGAGAGAGAACGTTTCGGCTTTTCCAACCGTTTTGTATTCCGGACGGAAACCGTCGGCGCTGTGGCCATTGGAAAAGAACCCACCCTGCAGGTGAGTGTGGCCAAAAAAAGTCATAGGCACCGTGTCGGCCAGCAGGGATGGCAGCGCATCTCCGATGGAGACCACGTACATGTCCTCATCGATGGGCGAGCCATGGACCAGTTGGGCCAGCGAGACTCCCTCAAGGGGCAGCGGGCCGTGGGGCAACGAATGCAGCCATTCGAAGTGCTCGGGAGTCAAATGGTCGCGCGTCCAGAGTGCGGCTGCCGCAGCCATGGGATTGAAATCGTCGAGCGATAGCAGGCCGGTTGCGGCTTTGTCGTGATTGCCCCGAACGAAAATCTTTCCCAGCTCGAGCGAGCGGTCGACCACTTCGTTGGGAGATGCGCCGTAGCCGACGACATCTCCGAGATTGGCCACAAAGTCATACGCGGGAGCGGCTGCGAGGCAGGCCTCCAGCGCTTCCAGATTGGCGTGAATGTCGCTCAGCAGAAGTATGCGCAATACGCACCGGGCAAATTGGCGATTATAGAACGAGTGCGGACCCATAGGATACAGGCCCTTTGGCGCGAGCGCCGTTATTTTGAATTTATCACCGGGCAGCGCGCCCAATGCCCCTCCGCAACCTCCACCAGCGGCGGCATGGAGCGAGCACATTCGGCCACGCGGAGTGCACAGCGCGGCTCGAAAGCGCAGCCCAAGGGCATGGATTGAAGCGGAGGAACCGTGCCCTCGATGGTTCCGAGCGGCTTCGCACGGTCGGTCTTGAGGTTAGGAACGGCCAGCAGCAGGCCACGCGTATAAGGATGCGCCGGCGCTTCAAAAATGTCACGCTTGGAGCCGAGTTCCACAAGATTTCCGGCATACATTACGGCCACGCGGTCGGCGACTTGCGAGACTACGGCCAAGTCGTGCGAGATAAACAGCATGGCGAGCCCAAACTTGGCCCGCAGTTCTGACAATAAATCGAGAATCTGCGCCTGGATCGTGACGTCGAGCGCGGTGGTCGGCTCGTCGGCAATCAGCAACTGGGGCCGGTTCACGATTGCCATGGCAATCATGATGCGCTGGCGCATGCCGCCGGAAAGTTGGTGAGGATAATCGCGCGCGCGGCGTTTCGGCTCAGGGATGGCAACGTGCTTCATCGCTTCGACCGCAATGTTTGCAGCCTCGCGTTTCGAAACATTGCCGTGCGCCTGCACCGCTTCGGCAATTTGATCGCCCACGCGCATCACGGGATTGAGGGCCGTCATCGGCTCCTGAAAGATCATGGCGAGGCGCGAGCCGCGGAGTTTGCGCATCGGCTCATCCGGCAGCGAGGCCAGATCGCGAGACTGGCCGTTCTCGGCGAAGAGGATTTCTCCGTGAACCAGAGCCTGCGGCGGGAGGAGGCGCATGATGGCCAGGGAAGTAATCGATTTGCCGGAGCCGGATTCGCCGACCAGCCCCAGCACTTCGCCAGGACGGATCGAGAAACTGAGATCCCGCACTGCGTGCAGCTTTTGAATAGAGCCCGTCTCGCCGTTCCCGCCTGGCTTTGCGGCCGATGGGAAACCGACATTCAGGTGACGGACTTCGAGTAGCGGGGGCACCATTGCCATGGTAGCAGCGCATCGCTGTTCTGCTCCCGCTGAATCTTCCTATTTACCGGCTGCATCTCTATGATTACGATCATGAGCAAGATTCATATTCCAACTCCTTTGCGGCAGTATGTGGACAAGCAGTCTACGGTCGAAGTGAACGGCGCAACCGTGGCCGAGGCCATGAACGGGTTGCTGGCGCAGCATCCGGAATTGCGACGTCATCTTTATACGGAGGACGGAAAGTTGCGGGCCTTCGTCAATCTCTATGTGAATGACGAGGACATTCGTTACCTGCAAAAAGAGGAGACTGCGGTTAAGGACGGCGATAATATTTCGATCGTGCCTTCTATCGCCGGGGGCGTTGACTGATTGCTATCTGCTAAGCTTATTGCGATGGATTCAGAAATCCAATTCGCCAAATTCTCGCCTCTGTATCGCTGTTGTATCTGTTCTGCCTGCTGTTGCTGTTGTTAGCTTCACCTCCGACTTTCCCGACAGCGATTCCAAAATTCAATTGAGGACTTTATGGCCACCACAACCGAAATTCCAGTCACACTGAACAAAGATGAAATCCTGCGCTACTCGCGGCATCTGATCATGCCCGAGGTCGGCATGGAAGGCCAGTTGAAGCTCAAGGCCGCGCGCGTGCTGTGCGTTGGCACCGGCGGGTTGGGATCGCCGCTGGCTTTATATTTGGCGGCTGCGGGGGTGGGGACATTAGGGTTGGTAGATTTCGATGTGGTGGATTACACCAATCTGCAGCGGCAAATTATTCACTCCACTGCGGATGTGGGACGGAAGAAACTGGATTCTGCCGCGGAGAAGCTGGCGGCGATCAATCCTTTTCTGAACATTCGAACTTTCGATACGCGGCTGAGCAGCGAGAATGCGCTCGAGTTATTTCAGGATTTCGACATCATCGCTGACGGGACGGACAATTTTCCTACCCGCTATCTTGTAAACGACGCATGCGTTCTTACCGGCAAGCCGAACGTTTATGGCTCGATCTTCCGCTTCGAAGGGCAGGCGAGTGTTTTCGCGACGGAAGATGGCCCGTGCTATCGCTGCTTGTATCCCGAGCCGCCACCACCTGGACTGGTACCGTCCTGTGCCGAAGGCGGCGTGCTGGGAATTTTGCCGGGGCTAGTCGGCGTGATGCAGGCGACGGAAGTGATCAAGTTAATTCTCGGCATCGGCGAGCCGCTGATTGGACGCCTGCTGCTGGTGGATGCCCTTGGGATGAAGTTCCGCGAATTGAAGCTGCGCAAGAATCCGGATTGCCCGGTCTGCGGTAGGCATCCCACGGTGACGAAGCTGATAGACTACAACCAGTTTTGCGGCATTCGCGGGGAGGAAAAACCGGTGTCCAACGGAGTTCCGGAAATTCAAGTGGAAGAGCTGAAGCGGCGTCTGGATGCGAAAGAGGATCTCTTTGTTTTAGATGTGCGGGAGCCGCACGAATACCAGATCTGCAACATCGGCGGACATCTGATTCCGTTGAACGATTTGCCCAAGCGCGTGAGCGAACTCGATTCCAGCCGCGAAATCGTGGTGCACTGCAAGATGGGCGGACGCAGCGCCAAGGCGGTCGCGTTTTTGCAGCAGGCGGGGTTTGCGAAAGTGCATAATCTGGCTGGCGGGATTACGGCGTGGTCAGAGAGAGTGGATCCCAAGGTGCCGAAGTACTGAGCTTTGTATCGGGGTATCGCTGGGCGTGTCGCCAATCAGTATCGCAGCGGCTAAAGCCGGCTCTCTCCCCGATAATTTGCGGCACGCCTGAAGGCGTGCCCTGATACGAACCGTCGGCTGATACGAATCTACAGGCTGATATGAATCTGTAGGCTGATACGAATCTGATGCTTCGCCGCGGGAGGGCGATCATGCGGAAAATAGTCACTCTCGACGTGGAAAGCTTCGTATCAGGGCATGGCTTTAGCCATGCCGCCGGAACTCACCAAACTGAAGGGGCTTCAGCCCCTGCGGAACCGGATCGAGCAGAAATCCGGTGTGCGCCGACGAATACGGATATTGCTCGGCTGCGTCAACGAGATGCCTCGCCACCGGATTGTTCCGGATGCACTCGCCGGTTTGCCGAAACGCTTCCGCATCGCGAACGCGAACTTCCGAGAATCCCTTTTGCCAGACCGGCGATTGAAACCCAAGCTCCCGTCCGGCTCGAAACGCGAAACCGCCTTTGATGAACTGCACGGCCCGCTCGATAGTTAGCTCGCTGCCAACTGTGAGCAACAGATGGAAATGGTCGGGCATGACTACGAACTCATGCAAACGGAATTTCCTTTGCTCTCGATAATCATAGAGCACCCGCATAAATAGTTCTGCCGCGCGATTCGATTGCAAAAGGTTGCGTTTCTCGGAAATCGAGGAGGTAACGAAGAACGTGCGCGCGCCAGCAGCGGCGTGAATCGAATCGGAATGACGGGAGGGAATCGCCATCGCAGCGGCTAAAGCCGGCTCTCTTTCCGATAACTTTGCGGCACGCCTGAAGGCGCGCCCTGATACGAATCTCTACACTGATACGAATCTCTACACTGATACGAATCTCTACACTGCGGAGGCGTCGATTCGTTGTGACGAGTGTCACAGTCTCAGACTATTTTTCCGCAGTTGTCCAAACTGGAAATCGCTCTGCCCGCCCTTTTCCGGTCGATGGCTTCAAATCGTGTCGTGGCAGTCGCGATGATTACGGGAGCGTTCTCCGCGCAGGCTTTGCGTTTGCGGGTTTGTAGTCGGCGGGATACAGGACTACACAGCGATTGAAGCCCTCGCCGTCGCTCTCGGTGCGCAAGTCGGTTTGATCGCGCAAGGCCAGATGAACCATGCGGCGCTCGCGCGACGACATGGGAGCGAAGTGAAACGGCGTTCCCGTCTGGCGCACTTTTTCGGCGGCTACACTTGCCGCCATACGAAGTTCCTGAAAGCGCATGGAGCGCTGGTTTTTGCAATCGAAGGAAACTTTTTCGTGCTCGGCGGACGGCAAATGCAGGATCTCAAGCGCCAACAACTCCAGCGCGCGCAAAAGTTCGCCGCCCCGGTCTAGCAGAAGCGCGGAGTCAGGCCCGGAGAAGTCGACGAAAATCTCCGGCTTTTCCCACTCGCTCTTCGGAGGGGGATCGACACAGATGCGGTACTTGAGATGGAGCCCGCCGTCGGTCACGACGGATTGCAGGAATTCGTTGATGCGGTTTGCGGCTGCGACTTTGTCCATAATTCAGTTCGTGGCTATCAGCCTCTAGCTTGACTGGTAGGCCTGTTTCGGTTTTGGTAAAACCTATCTCTGGGCCCGGGTGCGATGCGCGCGAGATCCTTCGCTCCGCCTGAAGAGCGGCTGCGCTCAGGATGACACGCTACTTCTCTTTCTTCCTTGCGCGCTTCTCCATCATCTCGCGCATTTCCCGTCCCAGCTTGGTGCGGTTCATCACCGCCTGTTGCGCGATTGAAATCAAATTCGTCTCCGCGTAATACAAGTTTAATCCCGCTTGCAGATTGAAAAAGATGAAACCCATGAACAGCGGCATCATCCAGTTCATCATTTTCTGCTGCTGCGGATCCATACCCGCCTGCGGCGTCATGCGCTGCATGGCGAACATGCTGATCACCATGACGATGGGCAAAATAAAATAAGGATCGCGCGCCGAAAGGTCTTCGATCCAGAGCCAGTGCGCCTGGCGAAGGTCGAGCGCCACGCCCAGCATGCGGTAATAGGCGATCAGGAAGGGAAATTGAATCAGCAGAGGCAGGCAACCGCCAGCCGGATTTACACCCTCTTTTTTATAAAGCGCGGCGATTTCCTCGTTCATCGAGGCTTTGCGCGGATCGCGCATACTGTATTTCTTATATTTCTCCTGAATCGACTTGATCTGCGGCGCCACGCGCTGCATCTTCAGCATCGACTTCATCTGCGTGATGCGCAGCGGCAGCAGCGCAATCGCAATGATGAAGGTTTGAATGACGATCGCCCAACCCCAGTTGGGAATGTACTTATACGTCCACTTGAGCCAGAGAAACAGCGGCCGCGCCAGAATGCCCCACCAGCCATAATCGACGATCCCCGCAAGATCGGCACTGCCGTTTCGGATGGTAGAGATGTGGACCGCATCAAGCGCGGAAATTTCCTTCGGCCCCACAAACATGCGCTCTTCCGTGGGCCCGTGAATGGTGCCCACAGCGGCTCCGAGCACGTTCGCTTTCGTGGTTTCGGTCGCGCCCGGCTTTTGCGGAATCTCCGTGGGATTGTTCAGCGTAACCATCGCCGCCGCGGCAGGATCGTTGGGAATAAAAATCGCCGTGAAGTATTGATCGTCCGCGCCAGCCCACTCGAACGGCCCTTTGATGGTGTCACCGCCATGCACGCTCTTGATGGAGAGCCGAATAATGTAGTTGGGGAAAATTAAAGCTGTTTTGTCAGTGGAAAGATCGTCGTGATAGTCGACACGCGAGGGCGCATAAGAAGCGGGCGTCACCTGATCGCCAAATCCCGCGGGCCATGCGGGCGCGGCAAAAACCTCAGCCCCGTTATAAAAAACCGAGGTATCGACCTTCAATACATAGGTGTCGTCAAAGTGAAATGTCTTTCGAACTACGAGATCGTGGTCCGCATACTCAAAACTGATCTGTTGCGGCGCCGAAAGATCGCCTTGCTTCGAAGGTACATAAAGAACCGAGTTGAGCCGGTTGCGCAGAGTTTCGTCATAAGTCCAGAGCGAAAGTGGATAGCCAAACTTCGATGCGGCCTCGGAGTTGACCAAGTCGAGCGGCCCGGTCTGCGCGTCGTTTCTGAACTTCTTCAGGATCCACGATTTCACCTGCGCCCCGCGATTGGTGAAAGTGATGTGGTAGAGCGGGCTGTCGATGACGGTTTCCGTTTCCGCGGAGGCTTGCTTTGTCACTGTCGAAGGCGGAGGAACAGGAACCGAGACGGCCGCGGGAGGAGTCAAAGCAGCGGCAGGCTGGGTGGGAGCAGGCTGGGTTTTGTGCTGCGTGGCAGGCGGTTGCGGCCCATATTTTTTCAACAACGGCTCAATGAAAATCAGAACGATAAAAGTCAGCAGGAACACGAGCAGCAGCCGCCGCTCAGAGCCTGGTTCCTGTTGAGGATTTTGATATTCGGGCAAAGTTTAATTTACCGTCTCAGATTTGCAGCACACCCGCTTTGACGCCCACTTGCGCTCTAAACAACGCGCGTTAAAGGGAACTCTTTCTTAATGGAGGTCCTTCGACTGGATCATACCCGCTGCCTGCCCACGGATGGCAGCGCATGACTCTGGCAAAAGCCATCCAACCTCCGCGCAGCGCGCCGTAGCGCTCAACCGCCTCCATGGCATACTCGGAGCAGGTTGGCACGTAGCGGCAGGCTACTGGCAGAAAAGGCGAAATCGCCCGCTTGTAGGCATGCAGGAATCGCAGCATCACGAATTTTGCGCCGTGCTTAAACATTCAGCCCCTAAGATTCGGTTCCTACGATTCGCTTCCTGCTTTTTGCCTGTCAGCGCTTTGTTTGGCTTCCGTCATTTTCGATCCGGTTTGCGCCAACTTCTTTTCAATCACGCCGAAAGCCCGCCTGATTTCCGCCAGCACTTCCGAAAACTCGATCCGGAGCAGGCTGTTCTTCGGATTGATGACAACATCCGCCAACACTCCGTTCACCGGCAGCGACATGCGAACCGCCTCCCGCAAGCGCCGCTTCATGCGATTGCGTTCGACCGCGCCGCCAAGAGCGCGTCCTACGGTAAAGCCTACCCGTACACCCTGCGGTTGCGGCACCGCTTTTCCGGCGGCCGCGTCCTGCGCGCGGGGCAGATAAAAAACCGTCATGGAGGCGGAGAAATGCCGCCGCCCGTTTTTATATACGCGCTCGAAATCAGCGTGCCGCAAAAGCCGCGCGGAGCGGGGGAAGCGTCCTGCGTTGCTCGACGGCATGGCAGTATTCGACTGAATCCCAGGCACCCCCAGGGCAATTAAGCCCTGAAGCCGCAAACGGCTGATCGTCTCGACTGTAGAAACGAGCTGCGGCAAGAAACTACTCGCGGAAACCCGGCTTCACAGACACCCGCTTGCGCCCCTTGGCGCGGCGGCGGGAAAGCACCTTCTGCCCGCCCTGGGTCTTCATGCGCGTGCGAAACCCATGCTTCTTGCTTCGCTTGCGCCGATTAGGTTGGAACGTACGTTTAGGCATGAAAGAGTGCTGCTCCTGATGGCCTCGATAGTGTTAGGACAAACAACGAGTATAAACGAGCGGCTGGTGTAGGGCAAAGGCGGCGGACGGAATCAGCGCAGTTCGGGGTCGTCGAGTGATATCGCGATGTTACAACAATTACTCTATGTGGGCGATGGAATGGGAGCGGTCAAACTGCACGCAGAGTATGAAGAATACGATCATCAAGACCCAAGTGGCTAAGTGTAGCCATCGAAGGTAGCTGTCGCAGAAAAACTGCCGATGCAGCCGCCAAATTTTGATCTCGTTGATCGGCGACTGAAGTGACCTCGGAGAAAATGCCAACAGCGACGTGGGATATTGCTGGCTATCTGGGAGGTGTTGGTTAACATCTTGGGAAATTCGTTTCAAAACCATCCAGCGGGCTAGACCAGCCGAGTAGAATATTCCAAAATAAAAGAGAATGCCCATTGAATGTACGGAAATCGCAACCGCGATTGCCCCATTCAAGCCTAGTTCGCTGTTCCAAACCCGTCTACGTTACTTTGGACTGCAAATACTGGCTCGCTCATGAGCTGCATTTCTCAACTGTCGCTACCAGGCGTTTACACTCAAGTTCCCCCGCCCAAGGGAAGAAGATGAGTGTCATGGGAAGTTAACAGTGGGCCGCTGTGGGCGCCGCCTTTACAAAGAGTCTTCGTAAATAAGCAGAACATGGCCCTGCAGCGTGATCGGTCCGGGCATGCTCTGCTAACCTACACTCATGCAGGCACCCGTCAAAGAGCGGATCGGAAAGTTGCGAGAAGAAATAGCGCAAATTAGTGAAGCGAACCGGCTGTACATGCAAGGGAGCAAAAGCAAAAGGATGCCCACAGCCGCAGAGCACGAACGCCGGCTGCAGAGATTGCAGGAAATCCTCGACGAATTAATATCGTTGACCGACTGGAAGAAGTTATAAGAGACGCGCGCGCGCCAAAGGGACAGGCGGCTCCGGTTGTCTGGACATGAGAGCGAAGGGCCACTTCGCGATGTCGTGGAAGATATGCGCGCCGCGTCACGTGGGCTTCAACCGGACCCCGGCCACCACATTCCCCGCCTCGGACACAGCGATTAGGGTCACGGTTCCAACCGGCGCGACAACTGGCATCGTTCACGTAATGACTGCGTCCGGGCAGTACTCAAAAGCAATGCGGAGTTCCGAATAATTCCGTGAGCAACCGCCGGTCCTGGATATTCCTTCAGGAATGAATCAGAACGTTTTGCACGACCCGGCTGATGGCGCCATTGGGGCTGGGGCAATCCGGCTTGAGGCCGTAATGCAAAGAGAAAAAAAGCCCAAGCAATTGCCCGAAAATGACGTCCAAGGGTGGACGGTAGTCGTCGGTTATCGCGAGGGATGGCGAGTGCACCAGAACATGCTCGGCCAGCGCGTTGAGCCGCGGGTTCGGCGCTGCAGTCACCAGCACGCGAGTCCTCACCAATTGCTTTTTGTTGATTTCCTCAAGAAGATCCAGCTCGTAGCCCAAAACCTTTGCATCCCCAGAAAGAAACGCGACCAGCATGGTCTCGCCATCTAACGCGGCCATGGGCCCGTGACGCAATCCCAGCGCTGATTCCGACATGGTCTGAATCCGTCCGGCGGTCAACTCCAGCAATTTCAGAGCGGATTCGGTGGCCACGGCTTTCAACGGCCCGGAGCCGACGAAACAAGCTCTCGAGAAATCTCGCTCCGCAAGCTCGACTGCGCACGACGCCGCTGCTTCGAGAAAAGTTGTTCCCGCTTTCACCATGGGATGCAGGGTTTTGTCGTATCCCTCTGGGCCGTCGATATGCGCCAGGCATTGTCCGAAAACCACCATATTGGAAAAAGAACTCGTCATGGCCAGGCCGCGGTCGTTGACTTCATCCGGCAGGGCGATGGCTAAGACCTGCTGGGCGCGTTCCGCCATTTTTAACATCTTGCCCTGAGCGTTGCAGGTGACGATCAGATGATGAATGCCGGGATGATTTTTCAGCGCCCGCTCGATCACCGCGATTCCCTCCGGGCTTTCGCCCGAGCGAGAAAAAGAAATCCAAAGATAATTCCGACCTGGCACAAGCCATTGCTCAGAGTGAGTCAAAAGATCCGTGCTCGGCACAGCCAGCACTTCGCAGTGCCAGGAGTGCCTCAGCAACTGGGCGAGCGAGCGCCCGATATAGTCGGAGGTGCCCGCTCCGATCAGGAATACAGTGGGCCGGCGCATGGAATCCCAACTCACGCCCGCTGCCTGAAGAAACCGGGAAATTTCTGCCTGCCGATCTCGAAATCTCTGAAATGTCGCGAGCCAGGTTTCCGGCTGCTGGGCGATTTCTTTGGGAGTGTGCAACAGGCCGGAAGATTTCCGCTCGTCTGGCGGAAGCGCCAACAGGCTAGGCAGGGGGTTCATAAAGTCGGAATCGTTCGAAATAAAACGAAATAAATACTAACAAACCATAATCAAGAAAGAAACCCGGGCCTCAATGAACGGGCCTCAATTAAAAAAGATTCGGCAAAATCCACTCAGCGCGGTGCGGTGTAGCGCTCGTAGAGTTCAGGCCGGAAAACCGTGTCGATCACGCCCGTAACCGAAATCTGAAAGCTTCTTTCGAAGGCAACGCCTTCAATGCCATCGGCGGTCAGGCGAACCGTGAAGTTGCCAGCATGAGTGTAGCAATGCGTGGCGCTGATTCCGTCGGCGCTGGTGCCATCGCCGAAATCCCAATGATAGGAAACTGCGGGAACGCTGCCGGGAGAGCTCTGCGCTGAGAATGTGACCGACTTTCCGGTCTCGATCTTTTCGACCGCGTTTACCGTCAGGGACGGCGCGGACGCCGGAATTGAAGAGTCAATGATCTTCAACATGCGCACGGAGTGCGGCGGCATTTTCAAAGAGAGTGAAGGCTGATTTTGAGAAATCGATTTTTCATCCGCGAAAACATCGGAAACCGTATTGTGCGAGCCGAGCGCAGGACCAGAAGCGAGATCAGAAAGAAGATCAGCTATTGGGAAAGTGTGATCCCGCTCTTTTTCAGCCCAATTGAAGATTGCCAGGATCGATTGCCGCCTGCTCTCCCGCAGCAGAAAAATACTCGGCATCTCGTCCTCAGGTGAATAGCTCATCAGATCGAGTGGCCTGGCTGCGTGGCCGTAGCGAACCATATTCAGGAGATCGCGGTTTTGCAGAAGTTTCATGCGATCGGCATTCAGAAACAGCGTGGGCAGATCATCACCGATTTCGAACATTCCCCCTGAAACTGCGGCTAGCGCAACCGCAACCTGGGCCTCATTGAGCGTGAGCGCTCTTGCGCCTCCGTGATCCTGCTGCTCGGCGTAGGCCTGGTGCGAAACCGAAAACGCGTCGGGATCGGCGACGAAGAAATCGCGGTTCATGTAATAGCGCGCGGCAATGCCTGGGGCGGCGTCGCGGCTGGCGTCGAAGGTGTGGCCGGTGTCGCAGGAAATTCGTCCGGCATCGACCAGGCCCACGGGATTCAGCATCACGCTGCCGTCTTTATCGAGCAACACATTTTCTCCGACGGCATCGCGAATGATCTGCAAACCAATTCGCTGCGCTTCCATCGCCGTGGTGTGCGGACGATAGTAGTAACCCTCGATTGCGGTATCGTCCATGAAATCCATCTTGATGTAGCGAATGCCCCAGTCGCGGGTGAGCGTCGTATAGGTTTCGCGCAAATACTGCTGCGCGCCAGGATTGGTCGTGTCGAGCACGAAAAGCTGATCGAGTTTGCGTGCAGCATCGGGTGGCTCAAGCACCCAGCCGGCATGAATCGGCTGGCCAGCCGCGTTGTGCACCAGCCAGTCTTGGTGATTGGCGTACACCGACGAGCGTTCGGCAACTTCGAAAGGCGCAGTCCAGATTCCCGGCGTAAGGCCGAGATCCTGAACTTTTTGTTCCAGGCTTTTCATTCCATGCGGAAATTTGTAGGAAACAATCGAGGTGTAATCGCCGCGCGCGAATTGGTAGCCTTCGTCGATGTGAAAAAATTTGTAGCCGAGATCGAGCAAATGCGACGAAAGAAATTCCGCGTTGGTCAGCGCAGCGCCTTCGGTCAAGCCAAAGTAATAGGCCGTCCAACTCCACCATCCGATTGGAGTGGGCGCCGTGACTCGCGCGTGGTGCAACCGGCGAATGGTGTCGCCGTAGGTTTCCAGTTGCGAATGGTAATCGGATGAGAGGCTCGCCATGAGCCGTTCTGACGAGAGAGTTTGGCCGGGGTCAACCGGCAGGCTCAACTCGATGCGATCTTCCGGAGGCGATTCGCGCAACGAATTCTCGTTTTCGAGTTCAGTCGTGCCGGTCGAATCGACTTCGTAGCCGGCAATGTTCTCCTTGCCATCCACTCGCAGACGCAACACGGTCAGCCATTTTTCCGAAGTCAGCACTCCTAGAAAAAGACTCTGCCGGCTCTGCCGGTTGTAAATGAGCTGGCTGCCGACGGCGCGATGCATTCCGTCGGTCGCGTCGCCGAGATCGTGCAGCTTCATATCGGGACGGTCTTCGCTGAAGCTATCGGAAAGCACGCGGTCCGCCGATTGCGGACCGTCCAGCGAAAGGAACGCATTCTGGCCTTCGACCATGCGAATGCCTTGTACTGTAACCTGCGACTGTGTGCTGTTCTGAACGCGTGTCTCAATCTCTACGAAATCCGCCGCCTCAGGCATTCGTAAATTCCAAATCAGGTCCGGCTGGCTTGACGATCCCGAATAGGTAACGGTCAGCTCCGTGCCGGACCCGCTGTCGTCGCTAAAAGGTGACGTGTTCAGGGCGTGTTTTGGGTAATCGGAGGGATGCAGCCAGCGATGGTTGATCTGCGCTGCCGGGGTTGCCGTGATCCAAACTTTTGGATCGTCCTTTGACGCGATGGTGTAAGCACCCGAATTCTGATTTACCTCGATGCGCAGCTGGCTGTTTTCAATCTTCGATGTTTGCGCAAGCACGGAATTCGCGGTTACGCTGAGGAAGCAGATCACAATTGCGATTAGCGGCGACGGGCTTGAGCGCATGAGCAGAGTCATCCTTCCATTCCGCATCGAATAGCGCAGAGCGCAGGAAACGAAAGTAAAAGTAATGTTTCGTAATACACCGTGTAGTATCACGGTGTCAATTGCGAAAGGGCCCAGCGCGTCCCACGGTGCGGTTCATGAGCGACAGAATTATGGAGTTAAAACATGCAATTTCTTGCAGCTTGACAAGGTAAAAGCCCCGGAGGATAATCCGCGGCTGTGGGCGCATCTGCCCGGTCCCTGGTGCTCGAAAGCTAAATTTCCCTTCCCCCGCCCGTTCAGGATTTCTGAAAAAGGTTTAGCCGACCTGCCCAGTTGCCTGCGGCAATTTCCCGGTTCCAAAGAAGCAAAAACGATGAGCACTCGAAAGGGTATTACTATGCAAGACAAAAAGCGTTCTATTGGATTGGCTGCGGTGTTGGCGATCTTTAGCGTGGCTCTGCTGATGACGGCCACACGCGCGAACGCGCAGTTAACGGAGCAGGTATTGTATGGCGGGTTCGACACCACCAGCCCGGACGCGTTTGAACCCAGCGGGGGCGTGATTTTCGATGGCCCTAGCCATCTTTTCGGTACGACCCCAGACGGCGGCACACACAACTTCGGCACAGTGTATGAGCTGAAGGAAGCCAGCGGCCTCTGGAGCGAGGCGGTGGTCTACAGCTTTGGGGGCAGTACAGACGGGTCTGGCCCCTCGTACGGAGTGGTCCTTGATAACGGCGATCTCTACGGCACGACGCAATCAGGCGGCAAGTATGGCTACGGCACGGTGTTCGAGTTGTCGCCGCCGACCGCAACGGTTCACCACTGGACGAAGACGATTCTGCACGCCTTTGGCGATTCCTCCACGGACGGGCAGTATCCTTCCGCAGGCTTGGCCTTGGGCCCCGCCGGCACCCTCTATGGCACGACGAGTAAGGGAGGCGTGAATACGACTTGCAGCAACGGCTCTGGGGGCTCCTCCGCCTGCGGGACGGTCTTCGAGTTGAAGACGAACACGAGCGGCAGTTGGGCTTATAAAACGATCTATAGCTTCGGTTCCAGCTCTATCACGGACGACGGACAGATCCCCGTCGGTGTGGTTTACTACAAGGGCAAGCTCTACGGCACGACGGAAGATGGCGGCTCGCATGGCGAAGGTACGGTATTCGAGCTCTCGTCGTCGGGCGGCGTCTGGAGCGAGCCCGGTACCACGCCTTTGCACAGCTTCACCGGTTACCCTAACGACGGGGCTATTCCTGGTGTCGGCCTGACCGTCGATATCTCCGGCAATCTCTGGGGCACCACGTCGCAGGGTGGCGTTAACCTCAACGACGGCACGGTGTACGAGTTGAAACTGGTGAGCGGCGTCTGGACGTACGGGGACAACGGCCTCCCGAACTACAGCCTGACCGGGACTTATGGCTTGTATCCCTCCGGCGTGGCTTTCGATGTCTACGGAAACATTTGGCTCACCACCGAAGAAGGAGGTTCCGACGGCCAAGGTATGGTGCTCGAGCTGACCTTCGATGGAACAGCTTGGGGTCCGGGCGCGAGCTGGGCCTTCGGAGGAACGGGAGATGGGGCCTTCCCTTCTTCTGGGCTGACCTCAGACAGCAACGGTAATTTCTACGGCACGACGCAAGAGGGCGGGAATTTCGGCTGGGGTGCGGTATTTGAGATCACGCCTTAAAGACTCAACCGGCCCGGTGCAGGCATGCAGCAGCACCGGGCCGTTTTAGGCGATCTCCAGTTCAATCATCTTCGCGGACGCGTCGATTTTTGTGATTCTGAATTCGCGAATTTGCCCGCTTCGGATGGGCTCCGGTTTTGCATCTGCGGCGGGGGCGTCTCCCTTCCATCGGGCCTGCAGCATGGAACCCAGGGAAGATAAATCGAGCTTCGCAGACGATGCCTGTGCAATGGAAGGCTTCGACGCCGGCTTATTGGCCGCTTGATTCGCAGTAACGGAGCACATTGCTTCGACGCCTTCACCGAGTTCAACCCGTGCCCGCCCATCAGAAACGTCGACGATGCGGCCGCTGACAATATCTCCTTGCTTGTGCTCGGCAATGTATTCGTCAAGCCCGCTGGGCGCCAGTTGCTTGATGCCTAGACGCACCTGCCGCTTTTCGGTATCGATCGCCAGCACCTGAGCTTTGACCACCTGCCCGACTTTCAGCACTTCCTGGGGATGGTTGATGCGCTTCTCGGCGCTCAAGTCGCTGACGTGAATCATGCCTTCAACGCCTTCGGCGAGCTGAACAAATGCACCAAACTTCACGATGCTGACCACAGGCCCTTCAACCACGGTTCCGGCAGCGAATTTTTTCCCGGCGTCGGCCCAGGGGTCGCCGAGCGCCTGCTTCAGGCCGAGCGAAATTCTGCGCTCGTCAACGTTCAATGCAAGGATCACCGCTTCGACCATGTCGCCTGGCTTCACCAGCGTGCTGGCGCTACGCAGCTTCCTTCCCCAAGACATTTCTGAGACGTGGATCAACCCTTCGACGCCGGGTTCGAGTTCGACGAAAGCGCCGAAGTCAGTCACGCGAGTGATCGCTCCGCGAACGCGCTCTCCAAGTTTGTACTTTCCCGGAATCGAATCCCAGGGATGCGGCTGCAGTTGCTTGATCCCGACAGAGATTCGGCGCTTGCCGGCATCATTCGTGATCTTGAGAACCTTGACATCGACCTGCTGTCCGACCGAGAGCACGTCCGCGGCCTTGTTCACGCGGGTCCACGCAATGTCGCTCACATGCAGTAACGCATCCACTCCACCCAGGTCGACGAACGCGCCGTAATCGGTCAGGCTGCGAACCGTACCGCTGAGGGTCGCGCCTTCTTTGATCTCCGAAGAGCGGCGTTCGATTGCGGAGCGTTCTTCCTCTTCGAGCACGGCGCGGCGGTCAACGACAACGTCTTCATCAGCAACGTCGAGCTTAATGATGCGGCAGAAAATTTCCTGGCCGACCATCTTCTCTAGTTCGGAAGCCTCGCGCGTTCCACTGCGCGAAGCTGGCATGAAAGCACGCACTCCGATATCGACGGTGAGACCGCCTTTGATGACGCCGGTCACGGTGCCCACAATCGTGGCCTTATCGTTAAAAGCTTTCTCGAGTGCAGCCCAGTCCGCCGGACGCTCGACTTTGCCGAGCGTGAGCTGATAGTAGCCTTCGGGATCGCGTCCCTTCACCGACACAGAAAGCTTGTCGCCGGGTTTTGCAGTTTGTCCGGCAGCCTGCAAATCGGCCAACGGAAGCATGCCTTCACTTTTGAAACCAATGTCGAGGAAGATCGAATCGGCGGAAACTGCGACGACCGTTCCCGAGCGCTGCGCAGAACCGCGCTGGGCATCGCGAGCGTGGCTCTTTTCGAATTGCGACAGCATCTCGCCAAAGGTCTCGTCGGGTTTGGCAGCATCGGAAACAGCTTCGGTATTTGGCATGACGGCAGAGTTTGGCATCAGAGAATCGGGCATGATTAATTCGGAAGGCGTAAAAAATGGTAGGCACGAGGAGACTCGAACTCCTGACCTCTACCGTGTCAAGGTAGCGCTCTAACCAACTGAGCTACGCGCCTACGCTGGACTTATTCTAATGTCGTAGGCCGGTTCCCGCAACGCACCGCGGAGTCCAGGTGGTGTTTTAAGTCCATAGACCACTAAGGTCACGAAGGGACACTAAGGCTGCTTTCTTCGTGAGCCTTAGCGGGTTTGTGGTGAAATTAGGACGCTCTCCGATCCGACTGCCATGCTAGCGCGGACCACGTCTCACGCCAGTCAGTTGCCAAGCAACACCCGCGGCAGCGACAATCGTGTTATGGCGAAAGAAATTATGGGGAGAAATTCGCAGCGCGGGCGAACTGGTTCGGCGCCGAAATCCGCGGCTCGCGAAATGCGATCTCCGGCCCGCGATCCGTTTTCGCCCGGTTCCATGGTGGTGGCGACGCTGGGCAACCCGAGAGACAAGTTCTGGGGCATGGTTCTGGCTTTGGGAGCGGAAGGGTTGAGCCTTAGCGGGATCGAACTGGCGTCGTTTGAAGACCTCGTCTTAATGGTAAAGGAGGGAGAATCATTCACTCCGGCCGTCGTATTCTTTCCCATGCACCGAATTGAACGCATCGAACTCGATCTTGCAGACGGCAACCTGCCGTCGCTTTCGCAGCGCTTCTTGGCGCAGACGGGGCTGGAGCCTGCGAAGACACTGGGAAATCAGGAAATTGCCGAAACCAGCCATGGCGGCTCAGACCAAGCGAAACTCGGCAGTCAATTGATCAAGGATTCGGCATGAAGATTTCGCAAGTGTTCACCGCGCCGAATCAACTCACGCTGCTGCGCATGGCGTTCGTTCCTTTTACAGTGATTGAACTGGTGGACGGCCATTATTTTTGGGCGCTGGTTCTTTTTGTGATCGCCGGATTCAGCGACGGCCTCGACGGCCTGCTCGCGCGCAAATTGCACCAGCAGACTTTGCTTGGCCAGTATTTGGATCCGATAGCGGACAAGCTTCTGTTGAGCACAATGTTCCCGGTGCTCTCCATTCTGCACAAAATTCCATGGAAGTTTACGGTGCTTGTTTTCAGCCGCGATGCTTCGATTCTCGCGGCTAGCGCCGTGCTATTCGCAATTTCCGGCCTACGCGATTTCCGCCCCAGCATCTTTGGAAAAGCCAACACTTTTTCTCAGATCGGAGCGGTTTTTTTTGTTCTGGTTTTCGCTATCCGGCCAGCTCGTTGGATCTGGATCACGCGCACCGTATTCCTGCGCGCAACTTTCGCCTTCACCATTATCTCAGCGTTGCACTACGCCTTGCTGGTCCAGGTTCGCCTGCGAACCCACACGCACGCCCTGCCCGAGCACGCTTCGGCAGAGGCGAAACACCTGTAGGGAAGCGTGATAGGTGCGATAGCGCGCACATACTGAGAATTAATCAGCTGAGAATTAATCAGCCGAGAATTAATCAGGCAGAACAAAAAATGGGAGCACATTGCGTGCTCCCATACATTTGCACAACGTATTTACTTGCTCGATCCGCCTTGCATGGCGTCGCTGCTTGCCTGTGAGAGGTCGAAAGCAAATTTTTTGCCCTGGAAGCGGATACCGGTCAGCGAGTTGGGTCCGCTGTCGCTCTGCACCGTGACTGCAGCGCTATTTGCAGCCGGCGCGGGCAGGTCGACCATATGAGCCGTGGCCTTTGCCACCAGGTGTTTGCCTTGCGTGATGCTGAGTTCAACATTGGGCCCAGTTCCCTCCCACTGAACTTTGTAGTCGCCGGGTTTCAACGTGGTGCCGTTCAACGAAACGGGATCGTCGAGCTGCAGGCTTGCCTTGGTTGCCGCAAAAGCACTCGTGGCCAACAACAATGCCACTGACATCATCAAGCTTTTTGAAACTGTCGCGAACTTCATGAGCATTCCTCTTTCTGCCCGTTTGAGTGGGCGTTTGAGGCGGCCCGGTTCACGACTTGCGAGAAAACATGGTGTTTTGCCGCGAATCGCCTTATACTGCAGCCGTAAGGGTTCAGCAGACAAGCTGCAAGGCTTGCTCCGCTTACACGGGGACTTTCTCGCCTGGGCCGCCAAACCGAGCGCGAGAAAATCCCCTGAACCCTGTTTCGATGTTTTGTGCCACCGCGGCAATTGCGATCTGTTTGCCGCTACTTCACCGCCGTCCTAATTCACCATTTCTGTCTTTCCGTTCTTGATTGGATTACGCAGAAGGAACCTGAAAAGTTCCGTGTCCTCTGCAATTTCGTTCTGCATCGTTGGACGCGGCGCGCGCGCGCAGGTTAGCAGATACTTGCGGACACTCGAAACGAAACTTCTAGGGTTGCGCCGTGTTTGGGAGATCGCAGCGGCTGAAGTGCTGCGTTACCCAAAAGCGACATGCATCCTGGCCTTTTCGCGTGCGGCACCGAAGGCGACGGACAAGAGTGCCCGGCCCCACACAAATGCCTTCGAGCTCGCTCGAATGGACAGCCGGGGGCGGCAGTCCCCACAGCTGCGCCACCCCAAAAATAATTTCCGCAGATTCAATAGGGGAATCTCCCTATCTGGGGCGAACTACGGCTGATTCCGTAGGGCGCGAAAATGCCCAACCCGGGCCGGACTTGAGGGCATCGAATCTCACACGTTTCGAAATCCCAACTTTATTTCGAGGTATCAAAGATGTCGCGCAACATGGGAACGCTTGTTCTTGCCCTGATATTGGCCTGCGCCAGCACAGTTCTGGCATCCGCTCAGGCTGCGCCTTCACCAACTGCTCAATCGGTACGAAGCGGTTCTTCGCCCGTTGCATTCATTTATGTGGTGAATGCTCCCAGCAGCGGGAAAAACCAAATTACCGGTTATGCCGCCGCATCGAACGGCGCGCTCTCGGCAATTGCAGGAACGCCATTCTCGACCGCCATCAACGACGTCGCGCTGAACAGCACGTGGTTGTTCGGAACGGATGGAAAGAATATCGATTCATTTTCGATTGCTCCGAATGGCTCGTTGAAGCCAGTGGATAGGCTCGCGGTCGAACCGGAGGGCGGGCTGGGAGCGCTTTTCCTCGATCACACGGGCACGTCGCTCTACGCCGATTATTACACCACGAACAACGAGGAACTGGCCTATAGCATCGACAACTCGACGGGCAAGCTCACTTATCTCGACAATATTATGGCGGGGCCGGGTTTCGGCTATGTAGAAAGCTTCATTGGCGATAACAAGTATGCCTATGAGTCGACTTGCTATCACTTCACTCCGTCCATTTATGGAATCCAGCGGAGCAGCGATGGCGCGATCACAATGCTGGACGTAAATCCGCCTTATCCGACTGCGCCGTCGGGCGATTCTTATTGCCCGTGGTCGGCGGCTGCTGATCCTGTCAATCACCTCGCGGTCGCGTTGCAGCCGTTGAACAGCGATTTTATTCCCGTAGGGCCATACCAACTGGCAACTTACACTGTGGACAGCGCTGGCCAGCTGAGCACCACAAGCACATCCCAAAATATGCCCACCACCGCAGCGGGCGGGCAAGCCGGCAACAGCACGAGCCGAGTCATCGACTATTGGATGTCTCCATCGGGAAAATTCCTGGCCGTCGCGGGCACTTCCGGATTGCAGGTTTTTCACTTCAATGGCGCCGACCCAATCACGAAATACACGGGACTGCTGGTCTCGGGCGAAGTAGACCAGGTGTTCTGGGACAACTCCAACCACCTATACGCGATCGGCGACACGGCGGGAAAGCTATGGGTTTTTACAGTAACCGCGACAGGCGTCACGCAGGCTCCCGGATCACCGCATAGCATCACGAGTCCGGAAGACATGATCGTTCTGCCGAAATAAGTGGAGCACCGCGTAGGCGAACTGTTTCGTCCGCGGAAGGCCACAACCCAATCTATTCGCGATGGGCCAACGTCGTTATGCAATCAAACACAGCGTGAGCTTCGCGAGGCGAAGGTCCTGCGGAGTCGAGGGACCTTGGGTTCTGCTGGCGACGCCAGTGCGGCTCCGGTGCCGACTGTTGCAATAACTACAGTGAAAAGAGCAATTATCCAGTCCGTGGCCGTGGAGTCTCGCCTAATCCACCGGAAGATCGGAGTCCAAAAATATGGCCGTACTGGATTGGCGGATTCTTCTGCCTTAGCTCCGGGTTTTTCTGCGCCCAGTTTTTGGCCTACGGTGGTCTGCGTACTGACAACGGCGGGGTGTTCCTTTGTTTTATTCTGCTCGGCGGCTTCTTGATTTGGCTCGGCATCCATTTGTGGAATCGAAGCTCTCGAAAGCTGAGAAATTCAAATTAGGACACTATCGCGACTTCTCGCTGTGAAAAGGATTCCGCCGATTTCCAGCCTCTACTTTCTCGGCTGCGACGTGCTGTATGCCCACTTTGGAATCATGAGCTGCGCTTGTGCCGGATCGACCGTCGCCAGCTCAACTTGGCCACTAGGCGCCCGTGACACGGCGATCTCTGCCACCGCCTGCGCGCTCGGTTGCGTTTGGAAGTAATAGGCCTTGCCTGCCTCTGCCACAAACGTGATCGCCGAGGCATTGTCCGTACGCGATTTCAAGGAGGACTGCTGGCTTGTGCAAAGCCGGTGCTCGCCGGGATCGACCGTAAAATAGGCATAGGACTTGTATTGGTACGCTCCCGCCCAGATTCCGTCAACGCCCACGCGGGTAATCAGGCCGCCGATGTGAATGGCAGCATTGTCCAGTTCTGAGTCTCCAAACACATACACAAGTGCCTTGCCGGGTTGGGGCGTTCCCGTGGGATGCATGTGCGCCTCCCGCTTCACGGCGAATTTGACGCTATTGGGACCGCAACCTGCCGCTTCCAGCGGCGTTGCCGCATTATCTTGGGCCCATGCTGCCGTCGTAAGTATGACCGCAGCCAACACCAGTTTCTTGTACATGGATCCTCCCTCCGATGCCTAAAGCATACCGGCTACGGTTTCTGATGTAGCTCGCTTGCGGAATGGATGTCAAATTCGCCCCGAGGAATCTATAGAATTGTCAACACTCGTCGAGCTGGCTTTTGAAAAATCAGCCGGCTGTTGGGATAAGATAAATAAAGACTTTATGCCATTAACGCAAGTAGAGACAGCAACCCCAAAACTCGAAACCGACCTTCGTTCCCTAGCCCAAGACATCGTCTCCCGCGCCATGCGCGGCGGCGCCACCGCCGCCGAATGCGTCATCCGCGAAGGCGACGAATTCTCCACCCTCGTTCGCCTCGGCCAGGTCGAAACGCTCAAAGAGTCCGGATCGCGCTCCATCGGCGTCCGTGTCTTCAACGGCCAGCGCGCAGCCAGCACATATTCCAGCGACTTTTCCCGCGCAGGCCTCGACCGCATGTTGAACTCCGCCCTCGAACTCGCAAAGATCACATCCGAAGATCCGGTCGCCGGAATTCCCGACGCCGCACAACTCGGCCAACTTCACGGCGACCTCGATCTCTACCACGAAGACGTCTACTCGCTGCCCGGTCCCGATCGCATCGACCACGCCCGCCGCGCCGAAAAAGCTGCTCTCGATTTCGACCCGCGCATCAAGAACTCCGAAGGCGGATCGTTCGATGCCGCTACCGGCCACAAGATTCTGGCCAACTCCCACGGATTCATCGGCGAATACCGGCGCTCTTATTGTTCGATGGCGGCGGTTCCCATCGCTCAAACTGACGACGGCGCGATGCAGCGTGATTACTGGTTCTCCGTCGCCCGCACCTTAAAAAAACTCGATTCTCCCGAGCAGGTCGGCAGAACCGCCGCCGAACGCACGCTGCGGCGCCTGGGCGCGCGCAAAGTGAAGACCGCCCACGTGCCCGTCGTTTTCGATTCCATGGTCGCCACCTCGATCCTCGAGCATATCTTCGAAGGCGTAAATGGCGATTCGGTCTATCGCGGAGCTTCATTTCTCGCCGGCAAGCTCGGAGAAAAAATCGCCAGCCAAAACGTCACCATCATTGACGATGGTACGATTCCCGGCGGCTTCGGAACCAGCCCATTCGATGGCGAGGGCGTTCCCACGCGCCGCACCATCGTCATTGAAAACGGCGTGCTGAAGTCTTACTTGCTGAACACCTACACCGCGAAGAAGTTGGGCTTAGTCACCACCGGCAACGCATCTCGCGGGCTAGCCGGAACTCCCGGCATCGGGCCCGGAAACTACTTCCTGCAAGCCGGCCCGCGAACCCCAAAAGCCATGATCGCCGACATCAAAGAAGGTTTATACGTCACAGAGTTTCTCGGCCACGGCGCAAATCTCGTCACCGGCGATTATTCGCGCGGCGCATCCGGCTTATGGATTTCCGGCGGTGAGTTCGCTTACCCGGTAGAAGAAATCACCGTCGCCGGAAACCTGAAAGAGATGTTTATGAACATCTCCGAAATCGCGAACGATCTCGAATTCCGTGGCTCAGTCGCAGCGCCAACGTTGCGCATTGACGGACTGATCGTGGGCGGAGAATAGCGCCTTCGGCTGAATCCAGACCATCCTTAGATTATTATCAGTGTGAGAAGTCTGAATCGCTCTCGAGAGACACTCATGAATCGACGATCTTTTCTGAAGACTTCAAGCGCGGCCGGCTTGGCCGCCGGACTGCCTTCCACCGCGTTCGCCGCTGAGGTTCAACACTCCGTGGCTCGCACAGTCTCGCCTGCCGCGAATAAGCCGCACCCGCAAACTCCCGAGACGCTTCTCTTAAAGGATTATCGGCCAAAGTCTATCTACAAGATTCCGGTCACCGAGGTTGCGAAGGCCAAGTTTCCTGTCATCGACATGCATTCCCATCCCTACGCCAAAACTCCCGATCAGATTGAGGAGTGGGTGCGGAACATGGATGAACTTGGCATTGAAAAGACAATCATCCTCACCATGGCGACCGGCGCGGAATTCGACAGAATCTACAAGGAATATGCGAAGCACGGACCCCGTTTCGAGATGTGGTGCGGGCTCGATTTCACCGGATACAACCAGCCCGGATTCGCTTCGTCCGTGGTCAAAGAATTGAAACGATGCTGCCAGACCGGCGCTCGCGGTGTCGGAGAAATTCACGACAAAGGCCACGGTCTGCGTTCCGGCAACTCGAAAACTGTTGGCATGCACCCCGACGATCCACGCATGGACCCTCTATTCGAAGCTTGCGCCCAGCTAAAGCTTCCTTTCAGCCTCCACGTTGCCGATCCCATCTGGATGTACCAGAAAATGGACCGGACCAACGACGGTCTCATGAACGCCTACTCGTGGCGGCTCGACAATCAGCCCAATATTGTCGGCCTTTCCGGCATGGTCGACATTCTGGATCGCACCGTAAAGCGGCATCCCCACACCACCTTCATCGCGTGCCATTTGGCCAATCTCGATTACGATCTCGCACGGCTGGGAACCATGCTCGAAAGCAGCCCCAATCTTTGGACGGATATCTCGGCGCGTTACGCAGAAACAGGAGCCACTCCCAGGGCTGCCTCGCAGTTTTACGCAAAATATGCGAACCGTCTGCTCTACGGCACCGACATGGGATTCGACAAATCCATGTACCAGGTTACGTTCCGCATTCTGGAGACGCTCGACGAACACTTTTATGAAATCGACCAGTTCGATTATCACTGGTACCTGAACGGCTTTGGCCTGCCAGACACGATTCTCCAGCAGGTTTACCACGACAATGCTGTCAGGTTACTGACTGCGCGAGGATAATCAATAACCAGCAGAGCGAAAATGAAATTCGCAAAGATCGTGTTCCTCATTGCCGGCATCTGGGGCGTGCTCACCCTCGTGCCGCTCTATTTTCTCTTCAATCTGATCGGCCGCCAGGATCCTCCGCCGATTACGCATCCGGGCTTCTACTACGGTTTCGTCAGCGTTGGTCTGGCCTTTCAGATCGTGTTTTTCGTGATTGCCCGCGACCCGATTCGGCTTCGGCCCATCATGATTCCCTCCGTAATCGAGAAGTTCGCTGGCGGAGGCACGTTTGTCATTCTTTATCTCCAGCACCGTCTCACCCCCGGCGATCTAGGCCTAGGCTGCGTCGATCTGTTGCTCGGAGCCTTATTCGTCGCAGCGTTCCTGAAGACCGCCGTAATTCCGCAGAGTACAATCGAGTTGCATGGACGGCTTGATCCAGCCAAACCCGGCAACTGAAGAACCCAACACCAGCGGGCGAATCATCGCCATCGCGGTCGCGGTCGTAATGATTGCCATGGTCGTAGTCGCGGTGCTTCTCCACACCGAGCCCAAGAAAACTTCCGGTCCGCCCGCTTACGCGGCCAAACTCAAGCTTTCTGATTTGAAAATGAGCGCAGCAGAAAATTTTGTTGGCGCGACGGTCAACTACGTCGACGGCGCCGTCACCAACCCCGGCGACAAGACCGTTACCCGCGCGACCGTCGAGGTCATCTTCAAAGACGACATGGGACAACTCGCCCAGCGCGAAGAGGTCCCACTACAAGTGCTGAAAACCACCGGCCCGTATCCCGAAGCAGTCGACCTGAACGCCTCACCGCTCGCTCCCGGCCAAAGCGAACCGTTTCGGCTGACCTTCGAGAGCATCTCGACGCAGTGGAATCGTCAATATCCGGATATTCAAATCGTCGACCTAACGACAAAGTAGTCGCGTTCTCTCATTGCCGATTGCCAATTTCCAATTGCCAAGTCTGCAGGAGTAGCTCAGATTTCCTCGACCTAGCCGGCACTCGGAAATTGGAAATTGACAATCGGTACAATGACTTCATGTCCGACAAACCATTCCGCCTAACGGAGTCGGTAAAAGCTGCGGGTTGAGCTTCCAAACTGAGTCCGGCGGCGCTGGACAAGGTGCTTGGGAAATTAGCCCGGCAACATGATCCGAACGTTCTAGTCGGCTTCGACCACGCCGACGACGCCGGAGTGTATCAAATCGCGCCCGAGCAGGCTCTGGTGCAAACTGTCGACTTCTTCACCCCCATCGTCGACGATCCCTACACCTTCGGCCAGATCGCCGCCACCAACGCGCTCAGCGAT
Organism: uncultured Acidobacteriaceae bacterium; assembly: GCA_963784095.1. Taxonomy (GTDB): domain Bacteria; phylum Acidobacteriota; class Terriglobia; order Terriglobales; family Acidobacteriaceae; genus Sulfotelmatobacter. Next base: position 214,054 of record CAWAQC010000005.1, on the reverse strand, counting down.
GTTTATGCCATGGGCGGAAAGCCGCTCACGGCGCTCGCTCTAGTCTGTTTCCCGGATAAAGCCGATCTCGAAATTCTCGAGCGCATCCTCGCCGGAGGCCTATCGAAAATGATCGAGGCGGGATGCACCGTGATCGGTGGCCACAGCATTCGCGATGAAGAAACCAAGTTCGGCTACGCCGTCACCGGTCTGATTCATCCCAAGAAAGTCTTCTCGAACGGCGGCGCGCTACCGGGCGATGCGCTGATTCTCACAAAACCCCTGGGTACCGGAGTGATCTCCACCGCAATCAAAAAAGCCAAAGCCGAGCAATCCTGGATCGATGCCGCAGTAGTCTCGATGACCACTCTAAACAAGGCCGCGGCCGAGATCGCTGCCAACACTAATGTGGGGACAGCAGCCGAGGTCGTAGGCAATGCTCATGTGGGGACAGCCGCCCCCGGCTGTCCAGCGGAGCGAAGCTCCGCTAGCTTTTCCGTCCACGCCATGACCGACGTTACCGGCTTCGGCCTAATCGGCCACGCGAGAGAAATGGCACTTGCCTCCAATGTATCTCTGCAATTGCATGCCGGCCGGGTCGCTTTGCTCCCCGGCGCAATCGAATGTGTACGCGCCGGATTCATCCCCGGCGGCCTCAACAACAATCGTGAGTTTGCTGAGTGCGTGGTCGCTCATGAAGATTCCATTTCTGAGGAAATCAAAGCCCTGCTCTTCGACCCGCAGACTGCCGGTGGCCTTCTAATTTCCGTTGCCTCGCAAGATGCAGAATGCCTCTGCAGCGCTCTCAAACGGGCGCAAGTACGCGCAGCCCAAATCGGCGAAGTCTTGCCGCGAACCAAGCCTTTGATCGCCGTGAGCGCTTAGCAACGAAACCTGATCGAAAGCTTACTCGCGATTCACCAATTCCCAGATTTTCGCCAAATGGTGATCGTCGTGTTCGGCGACAAAAAACAGATGGTCCACCAGCCGCATCGGCACCTTCAAACGTGGGTGGGGAATTGGTCGAGAAAATAATCCAACATCCAATCCTTCTACCCGCTTCAGTAAAGTCTTGCGAGCCGCACGAAATTTCGCAAGAATCTGCTCCAGCGGCTGGGAGTTGTAGTTTGCGTCGTCAGTTTTTCTGTTCTGCAAATCCGTGATCGCGAGCTGTTCACTTCCTTTTACGTAATCTTCTACTCGCGCCAGCCACAGCGGTTCCAGATCAAGCAGATGCCCAGCGTGTTCCTGCGCCGACCATTTTTGCCGGGGCTTATGGGTGAGGACTTCATTAGCACGTCCGCGAAGCGCATCTTCCAGGCGCGCCGGCGTGCCGCGAAGCCGCGCGCACAAGTTCGGATGCATCTCCACGGGAAACGAAAAATCGAATTTACGGTCAAACCAGACTGGAACTTGACTCACAGATCCCATCCCGTTGGATCGATAAAGTTGCGATGGCTCCTGCGGCGTCACCCGATACACCAGCCCAATGGTAAGCACAGCGAGCGCCGAAGGAATGCTTCGCGAGCGCATAGATCCTCTGGAGTGAATCGAGCGGGCAGAAGCGAACAATTCCGCGGAGAAGTATACAGAACAAATCGCGGACCATGGTTGCCTTAATAAAAAAGGCGCCGGAATTTTCCGGCGCCTAAGTAAGCTCGCGAGATGCGGTCTAGCGAGTTTCCTACCTACCAAACTTAAATTGCGGTTCTCACTTGCTTTCCGCGATGGGGCTCGCGCCCAGATCGCGCCGATTGTTGGCGGCAGTCCGCGCAGCGCGCGCCGCCGGCATATTCGCAGCCGCCGCTCCGTAACGCTCAAGCAGCACTGGGGCCATGGTGTTTTCCGCTTCTTTCACAAAAATCATCTGCGTTTCAGAAGTCATATCCACGCGCACAAAATCTCCCAGCTTCACCTGTCCGGTCGCCACTAAATTTGCCAGAGGAAAAACCAGGTGCCGCTCGATCGCCCGCTTCAGATGCCGCGCTCCATAGCGTGGATCGGTTCCTTCTTTCAAAAGGAACTGTTTCACGCCGCCGGTGCAATTAAAAACAAACTGATTCGTTCCCGCGGCGGTCAGCACTCGCTGCTGCACCATCCCCAATTCGATCTCCAGAATCTGCGCCAGATGCTCGTCGCGCAAGGTCTTGAACACTACGGTCTTGTCGATCCGGTTCATGAACTCCGGCGTAAATTTGCGCCGCGCCGCTTCGACTGCCGTGCGCTGAATCTTGTCGTCAAAGTTGTTGTCGACTTCCACCGCCTTCGGCGCAAAACCAAAACCGCCATCGACCAGGTTCGTCATCTCGCTCGCGCCCAGGTTCGACGTAAGAATAATGATGCACTGCGAAAGATCCACGCGGCGGTTATCGCCCAGCGTCAGGGTAGCTTTATCCAGAATGCCCAGCAGCAACTGCCACAGAGAATCGCTGGCCTTTTCGATTTCGTCAAACAGCAGAATCGAGAGCTTCAGCTTCTCCGTGAACCATTGGTTCAGCGCTTCCTGCGTCAGCAGCGGATGCGTCTCCCGATGCCCCAAATATCCCGGAGGCGAACCAATCAACTTCGCGATCTCGTGGGAATGCTGAAACTCGGCGCAATCGATCTTGATGCACGCGTGCGCATCACCAAACAGAGCTTCGGCCATCGCTTCGACCACTCGCGTCTTGCCCGAGCCAGTCGGCCCCAGAAACAGCAAATTCCCTACCGGACGCCCCGGCGCATTCAGCCCCGCCAGAAACATCTGGTAGATCTCCGCGACTTTTTCAATCGCCTGGTCCTGACCCACAATGCGACGGCGCAGAGCGGTTTCAAACTCCCCAGCGTCGTTACTGCGGCGGTTCGGATCGAGTACGGTAGCCAGATTCGTTCTCATAATCTATTCGTCAGTCCCCAGGGGCCGTATCTTCGGCCTTTTTCTCTTTAGCCGTCGGGCCTAATTGCTGTCGGCTTCCCCCACGATTCCGATGTGACAAAATCTGTCAATCCGAAATAGCCATTGCGCCTCAGCCTGCTTTCGGAATGAGCAAGCCGCTAGCCACGTCCTGCCGATGCCCTGGGCTTCCAAAATCCACGCTTTTGCTGCATTTAGATGACTGGGAAGAGATATTAGTCCAATCCTCGGTGGAAATATAAGACTGCTCAAGAGAAATACTTTGCGCAACATGGAAGGCCACTCCCACACCCAGGATTAGCTAGGGGTTCCCCCGTTCAGAGCTCCCGGCGAGGTAATCAAAACGGATCCGTCGTCCCCGCTGTTCCTCCGGTGCGCTCTGTGGTCGAACGTCTGTGAGCCAATCCCCTCTAACCTTTCATCCACAGGGGGATGACCGTGAGTAACTAGAAAACTCAAGGCGGCCACATTAGCATTTCGTCGAGTCGTTTCGGAGGATTTCTTGCGCCGCTCGTCCGTTCTGACCATCGCTGCCGTCTCGTGTCTCTTGTGCGGAGCGTCCGCCGTCCGCCTCAACCTGCACCGTTCGTTCGCCCTGGCCGCGCAGGAACAGAGTTCCGAGCAAAGTTCTAGCGCGCCAGCCGTGGGATCATGGCAGCCTCAACCTGCACAGCCCGTGCAACCGATGGCAATGCTGGCCGCAGCAACTCCGCAATCCGGTGAGTTAATGCCGGCCAGCGCAACCGTGCCAGGCACGATCAAGCCGGCTGACCTGACTTCGTCTTCCCCGCGTGTTCCGTCCGCCGCAACTGAGTTCTATACCACTAAGCGCGGAGATACACTTCCCACCATCACTCATCATTATTTAGGACAAACGTCGTACTTGACTTCTTCCGAATTAGCCGACGCGATTCGCGCCGCGAACAAGAACCTCGGCTCCAGCAACATTCTGAGAGCCGGGCAGCAGATCAGTATCCCTGGAATTCTGCCCGCGCCCATGGTTGCGCATACCATTCCAGTTCCCAAGGATTTCGAAGTACGCGCCATCTACTTGACCGGAATCATGGCCGCGAGCGATCACGGACTCCGCATCATCCGCCAATGGCGCGCAGTCGGCGGCAATGCCGTCGTCTTCGACATCAAAGATTCCGATGGCAGCGTCAACATTCCCTACGAGCATCCGCTGCTCGGCAAGCACCAGGTCTACATTCATGACCTGCCCAAGTTCATCCAGTTCCTGCATTCCGAAAACATGCACGCCATCGCGCGCATCGCCATCTTCCGCGACCAGCGCCTGGTCACCGAGCATCCCGAATTAGCTGTGCGCTCGAAGAAAACCGGCCAGCCCTGGCGTGAAAACGGCAAGCTGGTCTGGACCGACTCTTCCAACCCCACAGTTCAGGATTACAACATTGCGCTAGCCAAATTCGTGGCGCAATCCGGCGCTGACGAAATCCAGTTTGATTACGTCCGCTTCCCCGCCGAAGGCGATCAAAAGGACGCCAGCTTCCTGTTCCAAGCCGCAAACAATCAAAGTGGAAGCAGCAACAGCTCATGTGGAGACGGCCGCTTCGGACGTCCCGCCGAAGCGAAGCGAGGCGGAATTACCACGAAATCCGCTTCCTGTAAGGCAGCCGTAGCCCACACGATGCAGCGCTCCGACGTAATCACCGCCTTCCTGAAAAAGGCCTACGCCCAACTGCACCCCACCGGCGTTCTTCTCTCGCTCGATGTCTTCGGCGTCATGGCCTGGCAGCGCCAAGTCGATCTCTCCCACACCGGGCAGGACATTGTCGGCATGGCGAAATATTGCGACGTGATAAGCCCCATGATCTATCCCTCGCACTTCTTCGGCATGGATAACGTCGCACATCCCGGCGACGAACCCGAGCACTTCATCGGAGAATCCATGGAGCGCTTCGAGCTGATCACAAAAGGTAGCGGCGTTGTAATACGGCCGTGGCTGCAAGCCTTCCACTGGCGCACCAAAACCTATTCGCCGGAATATATCAAGATTCAAGTCGCGACCGCCCGCGAAAAAGGCGGTATCGGATTCTTGTTCTGGAACGCCGCCAACGATTACTCGAAGCCTTACACAGCCATGCCCGAAATGCGCGCCGAGAATCTCAAGGCCGCGCCCAACGGCCAGCCCAAATACTTCCGGGGCGACGAATTGCCGGGTGCGACAGTGAAGGCGAGCATGGTTCCCACAGTCCTTCCCATTCCCGCAGACCGCTAGAGAGAGTTTGTCATTCCGAAGCGGGCGTCATCCCGCTGAGGAATCTGCTTTTGCCGATACCCTCATCACTACCGGCCCGCCTTCTGCTAGAGCGAAATGGCGCTGCTTCCGGCGTTGACGCCGCAGTGTCGCCACAAAACGCTCGACAGCGCAGGCCGTCGTTAGAGACGGAATGACAGGCGTTTGAGAGTTTCGCGAACCGCCGGGGCTTCGCCCGGCCGGACAGCCGAGGGCGGCTGTCCCCACATAAACGTTCACTGCATAAACCCGCCGGGATCTTTCCTGGCCGTGCCGCCGACGGTCAACCGGTCGATTTTGATGGTCGGAATGCCCACGCCAACGGGCACGGCTTGTCCATCTTTGCCGCAGGTGCCGACGCCTTCGTCGAGTTTCAGGTCGTTGCCGACCATTGAGACGCGCGTGAGAACGTCAGGACCGTTGCCGATCAGGGTTGCGCCTTTGATGGGCGCGGTGATCTGGCCATCTTCGACCATGTAGGCTTCGCTCGCAGCGAAGACAAATTTGCCGTTGGTGATGTCCACCTGGCCTCCACCAAAGTTGACGGCGTAGATTCCCCGTTTGACCGAACGAATAATATCTTCGGGATTGTCCTGGCCTGCCAGCATGTACGTATTCGTCATGCGCGGCATGGGGATGTGCTCGTAGCTTTCGCGGCGTCCGTTGCCGGTATTCGCTACTCCCATCAGGCGGGCCGAAAGCTTATCGCTCAGATATCCTTTCAGAATCCCCTTCTCGATGAGCACGGTCTCCTGCGTGGAATTGCCTTCGTCATCGACGTTGAGCGAACCGCGGCGCCACGGCATGGTTCCGTTATCGACCACAGTGCAGGCTTCGCTGGCTACGCGCTTGCCAATCAATCCAGCGAACGCTGAAGTTTTCTTGCGGTTAAAATCGGCCTCTAATCCATGGCCGACGGCTTCGTGCAAAAGAACGCCGGGCCACCCGGGGCCGAGCACGACTTCCATCTCGCCGGCCGGAGCTTCGCGGGCATCGAGTTGCAGAATTGCCTGCCGCGCCGATTCTTTGGCGAAGAACTCGGGAGTTTTCTCTCCGAAGAAGAAATCAAGGGCTACGCGGCCGCCGCCGCCCGCGCTCCCGCGCGCGGAGTTGCCTTCAGTCTTGGCGATGCAGGAAACATTGAGACGGGCCAGCGGCTGGGAATCTTCGGCGAAGGTTCCATCGGAAGCGACTACGAGGATGTTGCGCAATTCGTCGGAGTAGCTGGCGCGCACTTCCTGAATCCGGGGATCATAGGCCCGCGCGGCCTTATCGGCACGCATGATCAACTCCACTTTCGCGGTGATTTCGGCATCGACCGACGGCAGCGTTACGGGATACAGGCTGCGGGCCGCGGACTCCTGAAATCCAGCTACCGGGGTTTTTGCCGGAGCGCTGGCAATCAACGCCGCGGTGCGGGCGGCGTGAAGAATTCGGCTGGCGGAAAGATCGTCGGTATAGGCGTAGCCGGTGCGCTCACCAGAGACCACCCGAACGCCGCAACCGGCCGAAATGCCTTGCGAGGCGGATTTGACCATTGACTCGTCAACCATCAACGAGGTCGAGGAGAGATATTCAAAATAAAGGTCCGCGTAATCGGCGCCAGCGGAAAGCGCGGCAGCCAGATAGCGTTCGAGGTCGTTTTCCGTGACTCCGTAATGGTCGAAGAAAAATCGCTGCTTATCGGCTAGGGATTGCTTGTCCAAATCGATCACCTTTAACAATATAGATGCCGCCGGCACGGGTGCAGACTCAGTTGAGCGGGTGTACGCATTATCCCACGGAGCGGGAGAATCTGGCATGAGAACATCCACAGCGAGTGCGTGACAATGGTCACTTATCACAGACTGGCGGCGGGTATGAGGGGGACAATCCGGACGAAGATGCCCCAGACCATGATGTTCCAGACCATGATGCCCCAGACAAAAAAGGAAGACTGGTGACACCCGAGAGCCTAACTCGGACGGTCAACGATTTTTTGAGCGAAGCGGCGACCGCCGTTGTGCTGGAGAACGGCGCGGTTGCCTTCGACATGGCGCAGTCGAGGTACTCGATTTCGGGCGAACACAACCGGTGCCTGCTCCACTTCTGGTCGGCCGAGCGGAATGCGGTACGGCGGGTTTTGGAGGCTGAAGTAAAAAACGGTGTTTTGCGACTGGCCGTGCAGAGGCTGGGGCAGGCGCGGCCCTCGAAACTGGAAATCTGCCGCGAACGTGACCGGCGTTCGCCTACCTCGCGAAAAACGGCACGCGCGAGTTATGAGCAAAGGTTGAGAAGAACTTTAGATCGGCACTTCCCGGATTTTAAGGTCACGAGATTAACCGGCAGCGTCGATCTGGAAAAGTCATTTGGCCCGGTTTACGCGCGAGGCGTTATCCGCCAGGGACGGTCGGCGTTTGCGGTGCTGGGCGTGAACGCTACGGAGACCCAGGCTTCGGTCGATGCGGCGCTCACGTTTGGAATTTTATGGCTGGATGTTTGCCGTCGGGGTCAGGAGACTAATGTTCTGGTGGAAGGATTGAAACTGTTCGTTCCGCCTGGATCGTCGGGCTTGGTTCGCGAACGCATGGCGAATTTAAATCATCACGCCGCGAAGTGGTTAGTATATGAATTGAATGAACGAGACGATGCGCTGGTGGAAATCGATTGCGCGGACCGAGGGAATATTGCCACCCGGTTGGTCCATGCGAACAATGAAACGGGGGCACGGGAGCGCTTCGCGGAATCGATTGCGCGAGTGCAAGAAATCCTGCCGAATTGCGAAGTCTTTATAGGTTCTGCCGCGGAGATTGTATTCCGCTGGCGGGGATTGGAATTTGCGCGCGCGCGGCTCGGGCGCATTCCTGGAACCTTCAACAGCGTCGGAGAAATCGTGTTTGGGGTTGGCGCGGAGGAGCGGGTCTTGGAGAAACGGAACGAAGCCGCATTTGTGCAGCTCACGCATGCGCTGCGCGAAACGCGTCATCCTTATGGACCGCGGCAGCATCCGTTGTGGCGGCTTCGTCCCGAGAGATGGCTAGAGTCGGCAGTTATCGGCGACGTAAGCATGATTGATGAACGGTTGCAACCCTCCTGCCGCTATTCGCAGGTTCCGGCGTTCTCGGCTGCAGATCGTGCCATGGTTGACGTGCTCACTGTGACGCAGGGGGGGAGGCTTGCGCTTTTGGAGTTGAAAGCGGACGAAGATATTCATTTGCCGCTGCAAGGAGTCGATTATTGGGCGCGGGTGGAGTGGCACCATGGGCGCGGGGAATTTCCGCGTTTTGGATACTTCGAAGATCGCGAGCTTTCCGGCGAAAAGCCGCTGCTGTTTTTAGTGGCGCCCGCGTTGCGGGTGCATCCGGCAACCGATACTTTGCTGCGGTATCTCTCGCCCGAAATTGAATGGGAGCTTGTGGGCATTGATGAACGCTGGCGCGAGGGCGTGAAGGTTGTGTTCCGCAAGCGATGCGGGAAAGATCACACACGGGAGAGGCCCCATCTGCTCTCGGCATAGCCGGCTGCGGCTTTCAACGAGCCCGGCGAAAAGGCTTTTAACCGCGAAGTTCGCCAAGAACTGTCGCGAAGGTCGCCAAGAATCTCGTCAGAGCGCTATGGCGACTGCCCAGTTGGTTGGCCTCTTTTCCCGTTTGCGTAAGCGCTTTTTCTGTTTTCGTAACAAACAAAAGAAATTGTTTTGTCACAGCCTCTAATTGCGTTAAGATGCGCGAGTTTTTAGTCGGAGCCTGACAATCCGATCTATCCAATTTTCCTGAAGTGCAAATCGGGAAACCCCCAAGGAGATCACATGGTTCGAAGATTCAGTACTTTCTTACCCAGGATTTTCATCTTCGCTCTAGCTTTCACCCTCCTCTCCCAAGCCCAGTCGCAACTGCTCACGAGACACGTTCGTGATGCGGTGCTGAACGGGCAGGCGCAGCTAATCGGGCAACTCCCGGCAACCCAGACACTGCGCTTCGATATTGTTCTGCCGCTGCGCGATCGCGCAGGGTTACAAAATTTTCTGCAAGAACTCTACGATCCCTCCAGCGCCTCCTACCATCAGTTCCTTAAACCGCAGGAATTTACCGCGAGATACGGACCCAGCCAGGAAGATTGGGACGCCCTGGTGGCTTTCGCAAAAGCCAGCGGCTTTGAGGTTATCGGAGGAACCCGCGATAGCAGGGATTTGTGGCTCACCGGCACCGTCGCCAACATCGAGAAGGCCTTCCACGTGAACCTGGGAATTTACCAGGACCTCACCGGCAACCGACAGTTCTTTGGCGTGGACCGCGAGCCCACCGTAGACCTTCCCTTCCAGCTGTGGCACATCACCGGGTTGGATAACGATTCCCAGCCGCATCCGCTGTATGTCAAGAAGAGCGACTATGCGAAGGCGCATGGCATCGATCCCGGTGCAATATCGAATGCCACTACCGGTTCCGGCCCGTCGTCTTCCTTCCTGGGAAGCGACATGCGCGCGGCCTACTACGGCGGAACGGCGCTCACTGGCTCCGGCCAGAACCTGGCGCTGTTCGAATTTGCGGGCACAGATCTGTCTGACCTTTCCACGTATTACAAAAACGCTGGGCAAACCGAACCTTTCACTCCCACCCTCATTTCCACGGGGGGCTATGGCACGAGCTGCGTCGACAGCGGCAGCAAGGCATGCGATGATACGGAGCAAACGCTCGACATGACCCAGTTCATGGGCATGGCGCCGGGCGCCCACATGCTCTACATGTACGTGTGCGGCGATGTTCTGGCGAGCGGATCGGGAAACATCAGCGACACCGCCTGCATCAGCGCGATGGTTACCGATGCGGACGCTCCTTTGTCGATGCAGATCAGTTGCTCGTGGGGATGGACTCCGGCCGACCCGAGCACTCTGGATCCTTACTTTGAGCAGATGGCGTCGCAAGGGCAGAACTTCTTTGCCGCGTCCGGCGATAGTTCGGCGTGGTCTGCGTCGAATGAAGCCTGGCCGGCGGACGATGCCAATATCGTCTCGGTCGGCGGAACGGACCTGACAACCTCCAGCGCAGCCGGTCCATGGAAATCGGAAACTGCCTGGGCAGACAGCGGCGGTGGCATCTCCCCCGACGACGTCCCGATTCCCTCCTGGCAGCAGCTTTCGGGTGTGATTACCTCTGGCAACAAAGGTTCGACAACTCTACGCAATGGGCCAGACGTGGCCGGCAACGCGAACTTTACTTACTATGTTTGCGCCGACCAGACCACCTGTACGGCAAACGACTACGGAGGGACGAGCTTTGCGACGCCCATGTGGGCCGGCTACGTGGCTCTGGCCAACCAACAGGCAGCGGCCAATGGCAAAACGATCGGCTATATCAACCCGATCCTTTACCCGGGGGCTCTGACCTCAAGCTATGGGACGTATCTTCACGATATAACCAGCGGGAGTTGCGGCACCTATTCGGCAATCACCGGCTACGACCTGTGCACCGGCTGGGGCAGTCCGAATACGACCGGAATGATCGGCCTACTGGCTCCTTCTTCGACGACTCCGAGCTTCACTCTTTCGGCTTCGCCGAGCAGTGTGACCGTAACGCAAGGCAGCAGCGGCACCAGCACGATCAGCGTGACGGACGTTGGCGGATTCACTGGCAGCGTTACTCTGGCTGCCTCGGGTCTGCCTAGCGGTGTAACAGCGGCGTTCGGTACCAACCCAACAACAGGAACCAGCGTGTTGACTCTGACTGCGAGCAGCACGGCTACCACCGGATCGGCTACGGTTACGATTACTGGAACCTCCGGCAGTCTGACCGCAACCACAACTGTTGCTCTCACGGTTAATTCGTCATCGTCGCCTGCCTTCAGCGTGAGTGCTTCGCCGACCTCTGTGACCGTCACTCAAGGCAGCAGCGGCACGAGCACGATCACCGTCAGCAGCACGGGCGGCTTCGATTCGGCAACTACACTGAGCGCAAGCGGCCTGCCTAGCGGCGTGACCGCGACGTTCTCCACCAATCCAGTTACGCCACCGGCGAATGGCAGCGTAACCTCTACACTCACCCTGACTGCATCCGCGAGCGCCACGGTGGGCACGGCCACGGTGACGATCACCGGAACGTCGGGCTCGACCAGTCACAGCACCACAATCAGCCTGACGGTGAATGCTTCTTCGGGCACGAAGAACTTCACCATATCCTCGTCGCCGTCTTCTTTCACCATCGACGATGGCGGCAGCGTCTCCACCACGGCCACGGTTACCAGCGTGAATGGGTTCAGCGGTTCGGTTACGCTGAGCGTGAACGAATTCCCCACTGACGTTTCGGCGACCGCATCGGCGAATCCCGTAAAGGTGCCTGCGAATGGCAGCGTGAAAGTGACTCTTACATGGACCGCTACCAGGCGTGCGCCAACCGGAACCACAACCATTGAACTGATCGGAACCTCGGGATCGCTGACGAACGAGACGCCGGTCACTATCACCGTGGCGCCTTGAAACGCTGAATAGCTTGATGAACTAAATGAGCCGGCCCGAAAGGGCCGGCTGGGTTTCGCAATGTTAATTAATGGATATACTCGATGACGATAAATTCTGCTTAGTCCTTCCACGCGCCCAACAGACGCCGAACGTCGAGTAACTGCCCGAGATGATACGCATTGTGATCGGCGATCAGCAGCGCTTCGCGCAGGACGGTTTGGCCGTCGCCCCACGGAATGCGCGTGTAAAGATCGGTCTTTGGATTTGCAATCAATTCCTGCATTGCTTTCGCGTTTTTGCGAAATTGCTGAATCGACTTGTTCCACGCGGCAGGCGTCGGCGGTGCTGCGGAAGCTGGCCAATATCCCTCGGGCCATTTCGGCGACTCATGTTTCGGATTGCGGCTGAACTCGAGAATGTCCCACTGTGCCATGCGCAGATGTTCGAGCAGCATCCACGCCGAATGCGGCAGGCCCTCGGGCCTCACGCCGCGCAGGTTTTCCGGCATGCCGTTGACAATGTCGCCGAATTTGGCGTGCGCTCCGCCTCCGCTCGGCAGATCGATGAGATGTTCGCGCAGCGCTTTATCATGCGGATCTTTTCCCGCCGTTTTTTCCTTAGTGGCCATCTTGTCCTTTTTCGACCTTGATTTCGTGATTGTCGATTGCAGCGATCGGCGCATTTAGCTCGGCCTGCAAACTTGGCGCCGCCTCAGGCTTCTCGCCTTTTAAGACGCGGCCAATGGCGCGAACGATGCGGCGCATAGGAAAAATATTTTTGTCGTCCGCGAAAAAAACTTCGCCGATACGAGTGCCGCGGTAGTACCAGCGTTTGAGCAGCGCAAGATGTTCCATGGTTTCGAGCGCCGACCCCGGTTTTGCCTGCTCAAATGAATCGAGTGCCATTTGCACGCGCGCTTCCATGGATTGCGATTTCGCATGCTCTTCCGCTTGAATCGAGAAAATCGTCGGGCCAGCAATCACTCCGCGCTGCACGCGGAAAAACTTCACCGAACCGGCAACCTCGCTCGGCTGAATAATGAGGGCTGAGAAACGGTCGATGCGGCGAACGATCTCCGGGAAATGATTCACTACCGGTTTGAGTTTTTCCAAACGCACGTGGATCGCCGCGGCCTCTTCGAATGCGAGATTGGCCGATGCGGCATCGCGCTGCTGCGAGAACTCGCGTACCAGAGATTCTCCGGCGGAATCGAAGTAAGCCTGCACGCGATTTACTTCAGAAAAATATTCCTGGTCGGCGCAGCCCTTGAAGCAGGGAGCCAGGCACATCTTCATCTCGGAATATATACAGCCGGGAAATGCGGGGTCGGGATGTAGATCGTCCACACAGCGCCGCATTTTGAAAAAGTCGAGCGTGTCGTTCATGAACTTTTCCGCGTCGGCGCGCGAGGGAAATAGGCCGTAATAAAGAGCGCGCCCGTTGAGGCGCCCGAGACGCGTGGTGATTGAGGCGCGGGGATACGCATTCTCCAGGTGCAGCTTGAGAAGCGGCGCGAAGCGGAAGCGCAGGCGATGCGCATAGGTTTCGGGAAAAGTTTGCCGTAAGACTTGATACAGCAAAAATCCGGATTCGAAATCGGAGCCGGTTAAGGTGTAGTCGATCCAGCGGACACGGTCACGAAGGTTCAGCTTTTTTGTCCGCTCTTCGATGGGTCCGAGAAGGCGTTGCAGACGGCGGCGAAGGTTGGCGGTTTTGCTGACGTAGGGGTCGGCTCGCTCGTTGTCGCTGCGAAGCAAGAACACGGCTGCAGTGGCCGGAACGGCAGCGAAGAATTCGGAATCCCGTTCGGCAGAGAATTCCAGGCGAGCAGTCAGCATATGGTCATTGTATGCAAGGGTCCACCACAAAGGGCACACGGGACACAAGGAGCAAAAAGAACTTCTCCTGCCGCGGATTCACGCTGATTCTCGCGGATAAATCGAGGGGGTAGAAAACGATTCAACTTCAGAATGATTGATGCGTGCAGCCTGGCGGGCTGAAAACCTACCTAAAGCTGGCGCTGCGGAATTTCTGCCGGAAGTCTTCGCCTTCCATTTTGATGATGCGGCACATTTCGTGGAGGCGGGAGCGCATGCGTTCTCCAATGCGATCGCCGAGGGTCTCGGAGCGGGTCGCGGCGCGGGCGATCGACATTGAGCCATGCGCTCCCGCGGCAGGCTGATCGTCAAAATTCGTCGTAATAATGGTGGTGCGATTGTTGTTATAGCGCGTGTTCAGGATCAGGCTTACCGTATCCCAAACCCATTCGGTCGGCTTAACCGCGCCCAGTTCGTCGAGAACGAGAACTTCGGTTTCAAACACAGGGCGAAGCACGTCAAGCTCGGTCGTCTGCACGGTCGAGTTGTATGAATTCTGGATTTCTTTTAGCAGTTCGCGGTAGTCACAGAACAGGCAGGGAATGCCTTTATTTAAAATCAGCTCTTTGATGATGCCCACTGCGAGGTGCGTCTTGCCAGTGCCGATTTTACCGATGATGAGCAGTCCCATGCCGTCGCGCGGATCATATTCCTGGGCGAACTTCGACGCCGCGAGATGAGCGAATGCGAGAGAGCCATGGGCCCCAGGAAAATCCGTGGTGTAGCTGGCGAGTTCACAGTGCTCGTAGCGCCGGGGAATGTTGGCTGCTGCCAGCAAAGTTTGGTTTCGCGCGCGCAACTGGCAGTCGCAACGGGTGACGCGCCGGTCTTTGTTGCTTTTATTGTGATTCCCGTTCCCATCGGGCGTGCCCAAGCAAGGGGGAAGCGGCTTCCAGCCAGTTCCTTCGCACAACGGGCAAACTTCGATTCGGGGCTTGGTCAACATGATTTCTGTTTTCTCGCCTCTCCGATTCTATTCTTTTTTCTATTCCTTTCTTTGACTCTGCGCCCATCTCCGCACTTCCCGCAAGCGAGAAACCGAGGTTCTCTGTGTACAAGCTGTGAAGCCAAGGGCGAGACTGTGGAGGAACGAGGAAAAACCGTCCGGACTGCCTCAGTTTGGGTGTTCCCTCCGGCGTTTGGCACGCTTTGCCTCCGAAATCAGCCTTGCAAGCGGCAACTGCCGACACGGGAGTGCAAAACACGCTTCCAATGCGGAATTCACAGTTGACATTCTACGAATAGAGAGGAAAATACCAGCCGTCAGGTTTCCCACTCAGTACGAAAGACCCTATTTCCCGGTTAGTGCTGGGTACGAAAGAGACCTGCGAGGAGAAACTATGAATAAAGCCGATCTGGTTGACAAGATCGCTGGCGCTTGCGAAATCAGCAAGGCGCAGGCTACCACCGCGATTGATACCGCCGTGTCGAGCATCACCGGCGCGCTGAAGAAGGGTGATCGAGTGGCCCTGATAGGTTTCGGCACTTTCTCAGTGTCGCAGAGGAAGGCGCGGAACGGGCGCAATCCGCAGACTGGCGCCACCATCAAGATCGCTGCCCGCAAGGTTGCGAAGTTTACCCCCGGAGCCGAATTGAAAAAGGCCGTCAACAAGAAGTAAGCATCGATTCGAGAGGTTAAAAGGTTCAGACAACGGCAGGGAGTCGGCCCTGCCGTTCGTTTTTAGCTCATAAGCACAAGGTCGTAGGCGCGAGTCTTGCTATGCGTTCCGAGATGCGCTTTTTATTGATTTAGCTATCGATCTAGCGTCTGCGGCTACAATAGCTCCAGCATGATTGCCCATCTGCGCGGAAAGTTGCTGGCCAAACATCCCAATCAGGCGATCGTCGAAACCGCTGGCGTGGGCTATGAAGTGACGATCAGCGTTCCTACGTTTTCGGGGTTGCCCGCCAATGGCTCCGAGGTGTCGCTGCACATCCACACGCACGTGCGGGAGGATGTGATTGCCCTGTACGGGTTTCTGCATCCTGCGGAGAAAGCGCTATTCGAAAAATTGATGACGGTGAGCGGAATTGGCGCGAAGCTGGCGATCACTATTCTCAGCGGGATGGCGGCGGATGACCTGGCGGAGGCAATTCTCCGAAACGATGTGGCCCGGCTGACGAAGATTCCGGGGATCGGCAAGAAGACGGCGGAGCGGATGATCCTGGAGCTGCGCGACAAATTGCCGCCTAGGGAAATTACGACGTCGACCCCGACCGCCACCAGCGCGCTGGAAGAAGATGTCTTATCGGCGCTGGTTAATTTGGGCTACCAACGGGCCGCTGCCGAGAAAGCCCTGCAAAATCTGAGCAGCAATAACAAGATCGAGTCATTCGACTCCAGGTTTCGGCAAGCGTTGGCCGCGCTATCGAAGTAGACGGGAACGAGAGCGACTCCATCCCTCGGCGCTGCGCTTAACTACGAAAAATCATATGTCGACTCCACCTATCGGAATGAGTCATAGAGCTGGTGCGCACTAAGTGCTGTAGAAACATAACAGGAGCACATTAGGATTTTGGAACTCTGTTTGCTTCATAATGTTATGTATTCTACTTTTTCTCGGCTCTTACTAGATTTTTCATACTTCCTTTTGTGGTAGTTCGTTCGGTCTATTAGTTCATTGGTAGCGGTGCCCAGCTAAGGCATGGAGCAGAACTGGTAGGGCCAACAGCTATTCCATCCCTTGCTTGATTCCCAGTTCAGTTGTTTTGGCCGGTTTCAATTTCTGCAGGTTCAGGAGGGTAGCAAATGCAAACGCGCAGCATGAAGTTGGCTTTGTTTCTTCTTCTTATCGTGGTTTGCCTCTTGGGAGCCCTGCCAGTCTGGGCGCAGTCGACGTCGACGGGCAGCGTTGCCGGGACAATTACCGATCCCTCGGGCGCGGTGGTCTCCAGAGCCACTGTGACGCTGACTGACCCCACGACGAACATTGTGCGGACGGCTACCACGAATGCAACCGGGCGCTACTTCTTTGCTGACGTTACGCCGAGCACCTATAGCCTCTCGGTCTCGAAGTCTGGGTTTTCGACCGTGAAAACCGAGCACCAGGTGGTGCAAGTCGGACTCGCGCTCACGGTCAACCTGGCCCTGCAGGTTGGCGGCGCGAACGTGGTGGTTGAGGTTTCCGCCGTTGGCAATGAACTGCAGACCATGAACGCGACGGTTGGAAACACTGTACCCCAAGTTGCCATCGACAACCTGCCCAGCATTGGCCGCGATGTCAATACGTTCATCGAGTTGCAACCGGGCGTAAGCGCCGGCGGCGATGTTGCGGGAGCGGTCAACGACCAAAGCTATTTCTCGCTGGATGGCGGCAACAACAGCAACGATATGGATGGCAGCGGCGGCGTATACACGTCGATGCAACAAGGTCTGGTGATCGGCGACCCAACCGGTGGCATGTCGACTCAGTCGTTTACTTACTCCGCCCCGTCGGGCGTAATGCCCACTCCGGCAGACAGCGTCGAAGAGTTCAAGGTGAACACTGCGGGGCAGACGGCGGATTTCAATAGTTCCGCCGGCGCAGAAATCAAGGTCGTCACAAAACGCGGTACCAGCAGGTTCCACGGCACTGCCTACGAGTATTACAAGGATAACAACTGGTCCTCGAACTCCTGGCAAAATAACGAAGAGAATTGGGAAGGCGTGGCGCAGTGCGGCGCGCCAAACTGCGGACACATCGATCTTCCTTCCTACCATTACAGCCGTTTCGGTGGAGCTCTCGGAGGGCCGCTCATTCCAAAGGACGTTCTCGGCGGCAAGACCTTCTTTT
This sequence comes from uncultured Acidobacteriaceae bacterium, assembly GCA_963784095.1. Taxonomy (GTDB): domain Bacteria; phylum Acidobacteriota; class Terriglobia; order Terriglobales; family Acidobacteriaceae; genus Sulfotelmatobacter. Next base: position 196,845 of record CAWAQC010000005.1, on the reverse strand, counting down.
TCTTCAACTATGAGGGGTTCCGGTATCCCTTCTCGCAGACGATTACGAGAAACGTTCCATCTCCGGCCTTGCGGTTAGGGCTGTTAACGGATGCTTCCACCGGCGCGATCGCTTACAACCTGAATCCCACCCCCGTAGTCTTTAACGGCGTCACTTACGCGGGGAATTACGGCTGTGCCGCGGCCCCCAACGGAGTCTGCGATCCGCTTAAACTTGGTCTGAACCCGTTGGTCTCGCAGGTATGGAACAAGTACGAACCCCAGTCAAACGCGGTTTGCAGCCAGAGCCTTTGCGACGGCGCCAACATCTTAGGGTTCGCGGGCAATCTGAACACCCCCATCACCAGCAATTTCGACGTGGCCCGTATCGACCACGATTTTGGTTCCAAGAACCATTTCATGGCCAGCTGGCGTTATTACAACATCAAGGTTGCAGGGAGCGAGCAAGTCGATATCGGCGGCTTTTTCCCCGGCGATACACTAGGCACGCCAGCCTCGATCTCGAGCGATCCGGTTCAGGACTGGTATCTAGTCGCGGGCCTGACCACCAACATCACGAGCAACACGACCAACGACTTCCACTTCAGCCACCTGCGCAACTGGTGGGCGTGGGGCCGGACCGGAGCTCCGCCGCAGATCGCCGGGCTCGGCGGCGCGCTGGAATTCGAAGGCGGTCAAACGCAAACCCAGGACCTCGGCCCGTATAACGTCAACAACCAGCAAATCCGCCGTCGTTTCTGGGACGGGCACGACAACATGTTTCGCGACGACCTCTCCATGCTGAAAGGCAACCACCTGTTCCAGTTCGGTGGTACATATCAGCACAATTGGGATTACCACCAACGCAACGACAGCGGCGGCACCATCAATGCCTTCCCGGTGTACTCCCTAGGCGACTCGACGAACGGATCCTTGCTGGGTGCGGCCGCATATCCTTGCGGCCCGACTTCTGCGGTTTCCTCGAGTCCGGGCAACTGCGATTCCATTGTTGCTTCTGCTTTGGGAGTCGTTTCCATCGCATCGCAGATGTTCGCGCGCACCGGTGCAAATTTAAGTTTGTTACCTCCACTTTCGAACGCCTTCGATCAGAGTGTGATTCCTTACTACAACGTCTACTTCAGCGACACCTGGCATCTGAAGCCCACTTTCACCTTTACTTACGGTTTGGGGTACGCGCTGGAGATGCCGCCGGTCGAAGCGCAGGGCAAACAGACAGTCCTTGTAGATGCCGGCGATGAGCCGTTAAGCACGGAGACCTTCCTCAACAACACCAAGAAAGCTGCGCTGGCCGGACAGGTTTACAACCCCGAAATGGGGTTTGCCTTGGTAGGCAACACCGCGAACGGATTGAAATATCCCTATAACCCGTTCTACGGGGAGTTCAGCCCGCGCGTCGCGGTCGCCTGGGCGCCGAATGCCGCCAACAGCGCTCTCAATGACACTGTCTTTCGTGCCGGCTATGGCCGCCAGTATGGTCGTCTGAATGGCGTCACTCAGGTGCTGGTGCCGCTGCTGGGACTCGGTCTCGAACAGCCGGTTTCTTGCGACTCGAACCTGGTGGGCGCAGCGCCAGGAAGCTGGAACTGTGGCGGCGCGGGTGCTGGAACCTACTCGACTGCCTTTCGCGTAGGACAAACCGCCTCTAGTACCGGTGGCCCGGCTGTCCCGTTGATCTCGCTCGCGACCCCAACCTTACCCCAGCCGGTCTACCCTGGGTTCAACAATAGCTTCTCGTCCTCCCCTGAGGGATTGGATCCGAATTTCCGGCCGAATGCGATCGACTCGTTCGATGTCACCATCCAGCGACAGCTGAGACGCCGGGTCACCATGGAACTCGGCTATATCGGGCGCCGAATTACCCACGAGTATCAACCCGTTGAACTGAACCCGGTACCCTACATGATGACGCTCGGAGGACAGCAGTTTAAGCAAGCCTACAGCAACATTCTGCTGCAATATTGCGGCGGCTTCGCCGGAATGGCCGGTGGTGGCTGCGCAGCCAATGCCGGCGCCGTCACGGCACAACCGTTCTTCGAGCATGCGTTGAAGGGCACGGGCTACTGCAATGGCTTCTCCAGTTGTACGGCTGCGGTGGTCGCAAACGAAGGTGCCAACGGTACTGGTAACCTTGAAAATGTGCAAGTCTGGGGCATCTGGAGTGACTTGGACAGCGGAGTGGGGTGTCCGGTCGGCGGGTGCAAAGACACCAACAACAATGTGGGTGCCTTCAACTTCCCGCGAAGCTTGCAAAGCACTCCGATTCCTTCTACGTGCAACGCCACAACTACGATCGGCTGCTCCGGCGCGTTTACCGACGGAGCCTTTCAGAACGCCAGCATTGGCTATGGCAACTACAACGCCGGCTTCGTTTCCGTCAAGATGGCCGATTGGAAGGGCTTGACCATGCAGTCGAACTTCACCTGGTCGAAGGCCCTGGGGACGGGGGCGCAGGCGCAATCCTCCAGCGAACTCAATCTCCTCGATGACTTCAATGTGGGCGAACAGTACGGCAGACAGGCGTGGGACCGCAAATTTATCTATAACGCGTTCCTCGTCTACCAGCCTCCGTTCTTCAAGGGACAAAATGGTTTCATGGGACGTGCCTTAGGCGGCTGGACCTTCGCAACCATCTTCGCCGCGGGGTCTGGCGTTCCAACGCAGATCGGGACGACCTACGGAAACTACCAATCCTTCGGTTCGTGCGATGGTGTTGGCTGCGGCGACTATGACATGGAGAATGCGGTTCCGATCGGCCCCGTTCCCCACACTCATGCCCACAACTGCCCCGGTTATAACTTCACTGGATTCTGCGCGACACAAACCAACGGATATCCGGTGAACTACTTCCCGAACGGGGTAAACGAAGCCTCGAACTGGCGTAATCCAATTCTCGGCATCGATACCCGGGATGGCGGCGCTGGAATCCTGAATGGGTTAGCCTACTGGAATATGGACCTTAGCATCAAGAAGAGCATCCTGGTGGCGGAGGGCGTCAACCTGGAGTTCCAGGGCGTCTTTGCCAACGTTCTGAACCATAATCAGTGGACCGATAACTTCTTGGGCCTTTACAACAACGGCGGCTTTGGCGCTCTCGGGTTGAACGGCGAGGGAGAGCCGAGGAACATTGAACTTGGAGCCCGGGTGCGCTTCTAACCAATCGTCTTGTGATGATCTAAGCCCGCACTTCGGTGCGGGCTTCTTTTTGGACCAGTAGAGCCAAGTCAGAGATCCTGGCGGATTTACTTTCCGATGCAGAAGGTGCTGAAGATGAGATTTAGAATGTCGTCACTGGTGGTGGCGCCGGTGATGGCATCCAGCGGACGCAGGGCGTTATAGAGGTCCAGTAGCAGCATTTCGTGAGGGACCTTGGCGGATACTGCGGCGGTTGCGGCGTCGAGTGCGGCGAGAGAATCCCGGACCAGGGATTGATGACGGACGTTGGTGAGAAATCCGGCTTCGGCTTGGGCCCCGGTTTCGCCGCCGATGTGACGTAGAATTTCGGCGCGCAGATCGGCAATGCCCGCGCCGGTAAGGGCGGAGATGCGGAGCTTGGGCCGGCTGCGCTTGCTTTGGTCTTCGCTTTGACTCTTACCTTCATCTCTGACTAAATCGCACTTGTTTTCGACTACGATGGCCGGACGATTTCGCGTTTGCTCGAGAAGTTCCTGATCTTCTTTGGTCAGGCCGTTGCTCGCGACCTGAGACGCGTCGAGCACTACCAGAACCAGATCGGCATCGGCCAGGGCTTCCATGGATTTGCGAATGCCGATGGATTCGGCCTCATCGAGCGCCTGGCGGATTCCGGCGGTATCTACCAACTGAACCGGAATTCCGCCGATGGCGACCGTTTCGCTCACCAGGTCGCGGGTGGTGCCGGGAGTCGGGGTAACGATGGCGCGCTCGCGCTCGACCAGGCGATTGAATACGCTGGATTTTCCGACGTTTGGCAGGCCAACAATTGCCAGGCTCAATCCTTGGTGTACGATTTTTCCATAGGCAAAGCTGGCAGCCAGCAGATCTAGGGGCTGACGGATGGCGGCGATGCGGTCGAGAATCGCCAAATCGGAGAGAACGGAAACATCATCCTCGGCAAAATCGATTCCGGCTTCGAGGACGGCAATGAGCTCCACTAACTTTTGCTTGATGGGCTGCAGGCGCCTCGAGAGCGCGCCTTCGAGCTGCTGGGCGGCAATTTTGGCCTGGTAGAGAGTCTGCGAGTCGATCAGGTCGCGAACGGCTTCGGCCTGCGCGAGATCGATGCGGCCGTTGAGAAAGGCTCGCATGGTGAATTCTCCCGGTTCGGCCACGCGTGCCCCGGCGGCTACGCAGAGTTCGACGATGTGCCGGAGGACTACGGGCGATCCGTGGGCGGAAATCTCGATGATGTCGTCGGTGGTGTAGGAGTGCGGCTTGGCGAAGTAGGTGACCACGACTTCGTCGATGCGGGCGGAAGCCGAGCTTCGCTCGGCCGGACAGCCCCATTCGGCTCGCTCCGCTCGGTCAGGGCAGGCTTGGGAGGCTGTCCCCACATGTGCATTGCCCGCCCCACATGGTTCGATGAGTTCCCCAAAGATTGCGCGGCCCGGCTCGAGTTCATGCTTCAGGCGTAGCATCGGTGGAGCAATTTCCCTGGCGCGGGGGCCAGCTAAGCGTATTACGCCGATTCCGCCTCGGCCGGGAGGGGTGGCGATGGCTACGATTGTGTCGTCGAGGTTCACTCGGGCGATTGTAGCGTTTAATCTGTTGGGTGGGCCAAATCGAGGTAAGGAGCAAGGAATTGTCAGTCTCGGACGAATTGCTGAAAGCCAACGCCGAATTCGTAAAGAACTTCAATCTTGGAGAGCTTGCGGTCAAGCCTCGCCGCCGCGTGGCCGTGCTCGCGTGCATGGATTCGCGAATTCTTTTTGAGCGCTGCCTGGGATTGCGTCCCGGAGACGCGCATATGATTCGCAACGCTGGCGGCATCGCTACCGACGACGCGTTGCGCTCGCTGATTGTTTCGCATCATCTGCTCGACACGCAGGAGTTCATCATCATCAACCACACGGACTGCGGCCTGCTGAAGGTAAAGGAAAACGAGTTGCGCACGCGCCTGACGAACAAAATGGGTGCCAACGCGAGCGAGCCTGCGCACTTTTATGCCTTCGACGATCTTGAGGCGAATCTGCGCGAGCAGGTGAGGAGAGTGAAATCGCATCCGTGGATTCCGAAACATATTCCGGTGAGAGGATTTGTTTACGATGTGAAGACGGGAAGGCTGAATGAAGTGTGAAGTGTAGTGTGCATAGGTCCATGTGGGGACAGCTGCCCTCAGCTGTCCGGCCGAGCGCAGCTTAGTGGCGGGTCGCCCACGACAGAGCATCACTCCACGTTCGTTGACTTTACATAGAACGAGTCGAGGATTCCCCTAACGCTCCGGCCGAGAGTTCGGATCGTGTCTGCGATGTACGCCTCGGCGCCAACAAAAGAATTGACTTGGCATGGTGCATCTGTTTACAGAGGAACAGGCTCGCCATAAAGCCGAAGTCGTCGCCTTCCTGATGGCCTATCTGTCGAAGGCGTCGTCGGCCAGAGTGAGCATCTTCTTGACTTAATCGCGGAGGAACGGCACCTCGCGTGGGTCGCGTCTGAATAGAGCTTCCAGAGGCATGCGCTAGAGCCTACTTCCTGCCGCGCGAAAGGTCACTTTCGCGGGCGAGGGCGCCCGCGCCACACTATCTCGCAGCCACCTTCTCGATCTCCGCCTTCAGATCTTCATACCGCATTGCGCCGGGATGATACATCGCTACCTTGCCCGCCCGATCCAGCAGCACCAGCGTGGGCGTAGTCGAAGCGCCGTAGACATCGAAGTTGTATTTGCTGATGGGAACTGGCATGTCGAGGAGTCCGGCGTAGAAACGATGGCGTACGGCGTCGATGTATTGCAGTTCATCGCTGGGCGAAGCGTTCATCACTTGTGCCGTGTAGCCATAGAGCATGGTGGGACCGATTACTTTCAATCCCTGGGACGCAAACTCGCTGCGCAGTTGCGTGATGATTGGGGCTTCGGCTTTGCAGTCTGCGCACCAGTGCGCCCAAAAGAACAGCAGCACCGGCTTACCTTTGAGCTGAACGAGCGCGGGCGGCTTCGATCCGAGAAATTCTTCGCTGCGCAGCGCAGGCGCGGGACGGCCTTGGAACGACAGCAGGTTCAAGTTTTTCTGCAAACGTGGCCGGAGGGACGTGTTGCCATAGGTTCGCAGTGCTGTGCGCAGAAGAGTCGCTGCCTGAGTGCGCTCGCCTCGTGCGGCGAGCACCTGCGCCCGTACTTCTAGAGCTGCTCCAAGAGCGACGGGCAGATGCGGCTCTGAATCGAGCGGATGCTGTTTGAGCTGTGCCACGGCGAGATCTTCTGTCTGTTTCGCGTAGGCCGTAGCTTGATCGTACTGGCCAGCATCCAGCGCGGCGCGGGCCATCCAGGAATAGGCTTCTACGTATTCGGGAGTGATTCCGGCTTGCGCGCGATAGGAATTCAAATATGAATCGGCTGCACTGAAATTGTTTTGTGCCAGGGCAATTCGCACCTGGTCAACAACGTTCGCCCAAACCGGTTTTACCGACGCAATTATTAGAAATATGAGAGCAGTCCTGAAACGCATGCGTCTATGATCTCTTTTCGGAGCAGCTTCTGGCAAATCGGGGCACAACCAGGTGTATTCCGTAGCCTGTGTAAGTTGCTGCAAATAAGGTGATTAGACAGCTGGATGCGAAAATTATGTAGCTTTTTTGAGGCATTTCCCATAGAATATGGCTGCGTTTGACTTTAGAATTCTTTCGCAGTACCCAGTTTCTCCGCAAACCAGCGTGTGACCTGCCTGCAGAAGAAGCCTTCCAAAGTTTCAGCGCTACATCAACAAAAAGGAAACTTGCAACACATGGAAACAGGAACAGTAAAGTGGTTTAACGATGCCAAGGGCTACGGGTTCATCAGCCGCCAGAATGGCGAGGATGTCTTCGTGCATTTCTCCGCTATTCAGGCGAGCGGCTTTCGCAGCCTGCAGGAAGGTCAGCAGGTGCAGTTCGACGTGGTCAAAGGCCCCAAGGGCTGGCAGGCTGAGAACGTCAAAGGTGCGTAAACCACTTTGCGGCTAAACAATCCGCAAGCAGGAAAAAGGCGGCCAGAAATGGCCGCCTTTTGATTTAGCCGTGGCATGATCGGGTCATTGAGCGATTGAAAAATCCAAATGCGAATTGCAATTTAGTTTCCGCCGTTCAATGCTCAATCGCCAAATCGCCCGATCACTGAATCGCTCAATTCTTCGCCTCCCGGATCAGCACCACGTCTGAATCCGTGTGTCCCCGCACCAGCGCCAACTGCTTGCCGTCGAATGACCAGTGGAAGTCGTATATGCGCTCGGAGGTGAAATCGGTAATCTGTTTGCCATTCGAGCCATCGAGCGGCTGCAGCCACAAGTTGTCGACGCCATTGTCGCGGGTAGGATAGACCACGGCTTTACCGTCATAGCTGAAGCGCACCAATCCGAATAAGGGCCGCTCAAAATCCATTTCCTTGGCCTGACCCGAGTTGGTGGATACCAGAGCCAGTTTGATCTTGTGCTCGCCGGAATGCTCTAACGTGGCGAACGCTGCGCGTTTACCGTCCGGCGATATGTCGAACTGGCTCTGAGTAATGGGAAGATCCGAGAGCGTCTGTGCTTGGCCGCCGTCGATCGCTACTCGCGCAAGCTTCGCTTCATCCCCCTGCTGCATGAAATACACCCAACGGCTATCGGAAGAGCAGACCGGGTGGCTATCATTCTTACCAGTCGTAAGTTGTTTTAAATTGCCCCCGGACGCATCCATACGCCAGACGTTGATGTCGGTCGCGCCGTGGCGGAAGCCAAGGTCGAACGCCACATAGTTTCCACCCCTGCAGGCATACGGATCTCCGCTAACGCTACCTTCTTCAGTGACAATTGCACTCTTATTTCCCGTCGCCGGATCGATTCGATTCATGACATTTGCCTGATCGTCGATAAGTTGGCCGTCCGCTGTCCAAGTAAGATTCGTATTGGCTACCGCCGAGGTGAGCACACCCGCTTGTCCGGTGGTTGCTGAATCCGGCATCACGTAAATGTTCCAGTGGCCTTCGCTCATGATGGCGCTCAATGTCTTGCCGTTTGCCCCCACGCTCAAATAGGAATACGCGTTCACGTCATGGGTAACGGGCCACAACTTTCCGCCGGGATACGATATGAATGCGATTTGAGTCCGATTGAAGTCAGGGCCGATGAGGCCGTGTAACATCCCGAGCAGGCCGCTGCCGTCGGGCATCCAGATAGGATTTTCGAACGGTTCTGGATTCGTACCAAAAAATGTTGTTTTGGTTCCGCTAGCGATGTCGACTGCCGCCAGGCTCATCAGCACTCCATTCCCGTAAAGCTGGCTGCAGACGATAATTTTCCCATCAGGCGACCACGCCGGACTGTAGAGCGTTTCGCTCCTTGAACCGCTGGCTAGCACACGCTCATCCGCATCCGCTCCCATTACAGGGCGAACCACAAGACGGTATTTCCCCGGCTCCGGATTGTCGTAACGCATGAAAGCCAGCTGCTTTCCGTCGGGCGAAAAGGTGACATTCGAGTCGACGTCTTCGGCCAGTTTCTGTGGCGTGCCGCCGAGCAGGGGTGCGCGATATAGGAATCTAAGTTCTGTGTTACCAGGGTCGCTGCGCACAAAGTAAAAATAATTGCCATCCGGAGAGAAGCGCAGGCCGCCGTAGGACACGTCAGCCTGGGGCTGCACCTGCACATTGCTGTTGGTTGGAACATTTCTCAGCCACAAACTCGACAGCCCATTCTTACGTGTCAACGTGAGAATGTACTGGCCATCCGGAGAAATAGTTGCCATTGCCGCATCGCCGGTATCCGTTACTTTAATGACGGATATGTTTTGGAACGGCACCAGCCTGCCGCGCTTAAGAAAGAAGTAAGTTCCCCCGACAATTATCACCACGGCGAGCGCCACAATTGCTGCGATCAATCGAACCGTGAAACTACTGCTTTCGCCAGCCGGCCTTGCCACAGTGCTTGCGGCAGCGGATGGCCGTGCAGCGATAGGTGTTCCCGAGGTCGACGCGGGCGTTCCCGACCCGCTGATCGCAACAGTTTGCGCCGACTTGCGGCCGGATTCGGTATCGCGCTTAAGCCGTCTCAGATCGCCGCGCAGGTCGGCCGCGGATTGATACCGCAAATCGCGATCTTTTTCGAGAGCCTTGGAAACAATCTCATCAAGCTTGGGCGGAAGCGAAGCGTTGGCTTGCAAGGTGGAGACTGGTTCCATCTCGAGAATGGCGTGAAAAACCACTGCTGAAGTGGCGCCCGTGAAAGGCAGGCGTCCGGTTGCCATCTGATAAATGACCGCGCCCAGGGAAAACAAATCGGTGCGCGCATCGAGCGCTTCGCCGCGGGCCTGCTCAGGCGACATATAAGCGATCGTACCGACGGTCGCTCCGGGGCTGGTCAAGTTGGCAGCGGGTGAATCCGCTGTGACCCCGATGGTGGTCATTTCCATCTCGGGGTGGGTCAGCTTAGCCAGGCCGAAATCGAGAACCTTCAGCTGTCCTCGTTGGGTAACAAAAATATTGGCCGGCTTAATGTCGCGGTGGATAACGCCTTTGGCGTGCGCGGCGTCGAGGGCATCGGCAAGTTGAATGCTCCACTCGAGCAGGCGATCGGGCGGAACGCCATTCGGCCCAATGCGGCGGTCGAGCGTTTCGCCCTCGAGCAACTCCATGGCAATAAATAATTGAGGCTGCCCGTCTTCGCCCTGGAATTTCTCGACCGCGTAGATGGTGCAGATGTTGGGATGGTTGAGCGCGGAAGCAGTGCGCGCTTCCAGCAGAAAACGGTCGAGCGCAGTTTGATCACGAGAAAGCTGGGGCGGCAAAAACTTCAGCGCGACCTTGCGGCCGAGATCGAGGTCCTGCGCCTCATAGACGACGCCCATTCCGCCGCTGCCGAGCTGGCCGGTAATGCGGTAATGCGAGATGGTGGTTCCGACCATGAATGTTGATCGAGTGAAATGTTCAGGAAAATTCATCTTAGGTGGGATGGGGAGGGCAGTCAAACCGCGCGGCGGTAAAGCAGGACGGGTCGGCGTGGGATGGCCGCCATGTGGATGAGTGTTAATGCCGGTTACGTAAACTATCCTGGATTCTTGTCGGCACCGCGGTCGGCGCAAACATGAGATTTAAACTCTTTGTCGCGCTGCAGCTCGAAGTTGCGCATCATTTCATCGAAAGATTTGCCTTCAGGAGCACCGGAGGGTTTGAACCGCCATCCACATTCGGAGCAACCAAACCCCTGAAAGCGCTTCAGCTCGATCCACACCAGCTTCCTGCTCATGGCTGCCTCTATCGCGCCAACGAGTACCAGCGTGTTGCCATAGGGATTAAAGAGCGCAGTTTACATGTACCAATTTTGGGAGGTCTGTAGGGCATCCTACATACCTAGATTTTGTTCGGAGCACGCCCGGACTTCCCCTTCAAGTGCGCTGCAATCGGGTCTCTTGTTTGAATGAGCGTTATTGCTCAGACTCCGCTTTCAAATCGGAGGTAACTTCGTGAGCGGAGAGAAAGGAGTCCCGCTAATGGCCCCGCACCTTGAGGAGGGAGATTGGAGATTCATCGCAGAACAGGCTGGTAAAGAAATGGATCCGCAGAAGCTGGCGATCCTGATTGGGAAGCTTTGCTGCGCGTTAGAGGGTGAGCGCAGAGAAAAGTCTTGGGGGAATGAGCCTTTTTTCTCGGCAATTAGTTGAGCGCACGTTTACGCAAGAGGATGATTTATGGAAAGCAAAAGCAGCCGAGTTGTACAGTCTGGCGAGCGGACGAATACCCAAGGGAAACCAGTCAGCAGCCTCATACTCCTATCGATTTCCGATAGCGACTACAGCTCCCTGCGTCCCCATCTCGAATACGTCAGCTTGCCAAACCATCTAGTCCTTCACGAGGCAGGCGGAAAGCTAGAATTTGCGTATTTCCCGAATCGAGGTTTGATTTCTCTTGTAGTCGTAATGAAAGACGGAAGAACGGCCGAAGCTGGCATAGTTGGAAATGAGGGCTTTACAGGCACGCTGGCGGCTGTCGGTTTGAGTAGGAGCCCGCTTCATACGGTGGTGCAAATCACGGGGGATGGGTTTCGGGTCGAGGTCGGTGCTTTGCAGAACGCGTTGGAATCCGCTCCACACCTGCAACTGATGTTAAGCCGCTATGCCGCAATTCGCGGTATGCAGGTTGCACAAACAGCGGCATGTAATCGGCTGCACGATATTGGGCAGCGCCTTGCACGGTGGTTGCTAATGACTCAGGATAGAGTGGACTCAGGCTCACTGCCCATCACTCATGATTTCCTCGCAACGATGTTAGGAACAGATCGACCCAGCGTGAGCAATGCAGCTGGTGTTTTGCAGAAGAAGAAGCTCATCGAGTATACCCGTGGCGCAGTAACGATCGTGAATCGCAAGAAACTTGAAAGCTCCGCCTGCGAATGCTATGGGGTTATCCAACAGTACGATGGCGAGCTTGGCTTGAAATAAAACCACAAGGGAAGGCTACCCAGCGTTTAATTGGCGATGCTAAAGCATTGTTCTCGCAACATGCCCATTACGCTCGTTGGCCGGGGCCGGCCAATTCTCAGGAGCGCGAATCAGCTGTTTTCGCCGATTGAGGTGTGATATAGGCTGGCCAACGCTACCGCGATCATTTCTTATGTTGCAGCCGTAGCGTTTGAAGCAGTCGCCGTAGCGATGGCTATGCCGCCGAGGCCTGCTCTGCGGCGCTGACAGAATCGAAGAAGCGAAAGAATTGTTCGACGCGCGTTACTTGCAGCGCATTGCGCACCCGTTCGCTCACGCCGACCAGGGCGAGGCTCCTGCCGCCGTGCTGGCGAGTCACGTAGGCTCCGACAAGCGCGCCGATTCCCGCCGAGTCCGCGTAGGAGACGTTGCTGAAATCGATGATGAGGCTTTGTGAAGTGTCAGCCCGCACTATCCGTTGGAACTCGAACATGGTTGTGAGAACCAGTGCGCCCTCGAGACGTAGGACGCGGTTTTGCTCTTGTGTTCCAGTCTGATCGTCAATGCGGAGGGACTCTTGAGGCATGCGAAAAATAGTAACGCGCCTGTAACAATCAATTGTTAATGGAAGGTTAAAAATTCACCCAGAACCGGTTCTGAACAAGGGTTTTCTAGATCGCCGCAGCCTGCTCGCGCCGCCTAGCTTGGATCTCGATAAACACATTCACAAGCGAAACGGCGGCGGGGGTCACTCCGGGAATGCGGGAGGCTTGCGCGAGCGTGCGAGGGCGCACGTGATTGAGTTTCTCTTGCATCTCGCGCGAAAGTCCGCTGACGGTGCCGTACTCAAACCACTCTGGAATGGCTCGCTGCTCCGATTTTTTCAGGCGCTCGATGGCTTTTTGCTGCTGTAGTAAATAGCCCTCGTACTTGATTTCGGTTTCCACCGACTTCAATTCGTTGCGAATTTCTGAAGACATGCCGGCCACGGATTCGCGCGGATTCACTTCGATCTTTTCTCTGTCAAAGAAGATGGGGTCGAGCTGGCGGAGGATCGGTGCTAATCGTTCGATTGTGATTTCAGGCCGTTTCAGCAATTGCGCAAGGGTTTGGCCGAGCGTCGAATTCAGGTCGGGCTCTTTTATGTCGTCGATAACAGCAGGTTCCTCACCCGCGCTTTGCGCGCGTTCGGAATGACATCGCTTAAGAAACCGGGCCCGCTCGGAGGTGAGTTTTGTGCCTTCCAGCAACTTCTTCAAATTCTGCAGACGCTCTTGCTTGTTCTGAAATTCTTCCCATGCCTCGTCGGAGATCAAACCAACTCGCCGCCCATGCGGCGTGAGGCGCCGGTCGGCATTGTCGATGCGCAGGTGCAGGCGAAATTCCGCCCGTGAGGTGAACATTCGATAGGGTTCGTTGGTTCCTTTCGAGATCAGATCGTCGATGAGGATCGCCGTGTACGCTTCGGTGCGGTCCAAGATCAGGGGCACTTCGTTTTTTACTTTCAAAGCCGCATTGATTCCTGCCATCAATCCCTGGCACGCGGCTTCTTCGTATCCGGAGGTGCCATTGATTTGGCCGGCTAGGAACAGTCCTGCAAATTTTTTCGTTTCCAGTGTGCGCTGCAGTTCCGTCGGATCGATGGAATCATATTCAATCGCATAGCCGGGGCGCAGCATGTCGGCGGTTTCCAGGCCCGGAATTGATTTCAAAATTTCAAGCTGGACATCCACCGGAAGGGAGGTGCTCATGCCGTTCACATAAATCTCGTGCGTATTCAGGCCCTCGGGTTCGAGGTAGAGCTGGTGCATTTCCTTGTCGGGAAACTTGACTATCTTATCTTCGATGGAGGGGCAATAGCGCGGCCCGACCGATTGAATTTGTCCGCTGTACATCGGCGATCGATGGACGTTTTCGCGGATGATGCGCTGAGTTTCCGGCGTGGTCCACGCGATGTAGCAGGGAACCTGAGAGTCGTGATGTGCTACGCGCCGTGTACGGAAGCTGAATGGCGTGGGATCGTCGTCGCCCGGTTGCAAGGTGAAACGCGACCAGTCAATGGTGCGTCCGTCGAGACGCGGCGGGGTTCCGGTTTTTAAGCGGCATCCGCGCAAGCCTAGTTTCTTTAGCGCTTCGCCAAGGAGAACTGCATTCGGCTCGCCCGAGCGTCCTGCGGGATATTGTTGTTCGCCGCAATGAATGAGGCCGTTGAGGAAGGTTCCGGTGGTGATGATCACGGCTTGCGCGCCGACGGTGCGACCGTCACGCAGTTTGACACCGCGCACGATGCGGGAGTCGTCAGTCGTTGGCCGTTGGTCGTTGTCAACCTCAACGGCTAAAGCCGCTGTTCCTTCAAGGGGCTCATTATCGGCACTACTGAAGCCGTGCCCTTCCCGACTTTGCTGAGGGCTGCTGGCTGAGAGCTGATGGCTTTCTATGATCAACTCCGCCACTTCTGCCTGCTTGATCTTCAGATTCGGCTGCGATTCCAGCACCTCGCGCATCTTGAGCCGGTAGGCTTGCTTGTCACACTGGGCACGGGGCGACCAGACGGCCGGTCCGCGAGAGGTGTTGAGCAGACGAAACTGAATGCCAACCGCGTCGGTGATCTGGCCCATGATGCCGCCAAGGGCATCGACTTCGCGAACGAGATGTCCTTTGGCGATTCCGCCGATGGCCGGATTACACGACATCTGCGCGATCAGGTCGACATTCAACGTGTATAGCGCCGTCTTCAGCCCCATTCGGGCGGAGGCCACCGCGGCCTCGCATCCGGCGTGGCCGGCGCCGACTACGACTACGTCGAATCGCTCTGTGAACGATATATCCAAAATGTGGCTCCCGATGGGAACCCTGCTTTTCATTCTAACAACCTGCCACGCGCTCGTGATCCAAATCACCTCTCGGCCACAATGGTTACTGTATAGTGATGGGTTGTTTTCAAAACGGGGGAGCCGCTATGAATACCGCTGAGTTCTTCGAGAAACTCGATGCAACCATGGGCAAATACGATCTGCTCTGCCATCCTTTTTACCGGGCATGGGCTGCCGGAAACTTGACGCGAAAGAATCTGCGGGACTACGCACAACATTATTACCATCACGTCGAAGCCTTCCCATGTTATCTGGCGGCGTTTGCTTTCCGGTTGGACGAAGGCGACCTGCGGCGTGCGGTGCTGGCGAACATGTGCGAGGAAAAAGGAGCGGGGGAAAAGAAATCCGAAAAAGATGGCGTGCCCCATTCGGAATTGTGGCTGGATTTTGCAGAAGGGATGGGATCGAGACGCGACCTTTCCTGGCACATGCCGGTCGCGGAGATTCGAGAACTGATCCAGTACTTCCAACGCCTAGCCAGCGAAGGCACGCCGGAAGAGGCACTGGCGGCGTTCTATGCCTACGAGTCGCAGGTTCCGCGCATCGCTCAGGAGAAACAGCGCGGTTTGCGCGAGATGTATGGCGCCGACGAGAAGACTTGCGGGTATTTCGAACTCCATGCCAGCGCAGACGTCTACCACTCGAATGTGTGGCGGAAGCAACTGGAGCGGCTGAAGGATCCGGATGCTGCATACGCGGCGCTCGACGCAGCGGAGAACACAGCAAAACTGTTGTGGCGAGCATTGGATGGCATTGAAGCGGCGAGGACCGCTCGCGCGGCGTGACCGCACTGCAACGCAGGTGGAAATCGCTAATGTGGCTTGCGGCCTTGGTGTAAGGAACATTGGTGGTTTCCTAAATCCATTCACCACGAAGGCCGCGAAGGAAAACAAAGGAAAACAAAGGAAAACAAAGGTTAATTCTGAATCTCCAATTTTCCAGGGATCAATCTTAAGGAAAGACGCGAATGGCTAAACCCGTCCCTATCGGCGCGCGTGGTGAAGCGCAGGAAACGGTCGAGTTCAAGCACACGCTGACGGCGCAGCATCCCGAACTGCCGCCGGTCTATTCCACTCCCGATATGGTTCGCCTGATGGAGACTGCAGCTTTTCGCGCTCTTCATGCGTACTGCGAAGGGGATGAGATCACCGTCGGAACTGCTATCAACATCGAGCATCGCGCCGCCAGCGGGATCGGCGCGCACATCAAAGCTGAGGCGGTGCTTGAATCGTTCGATGGCCGCTTCGACAGCGTGCGCGTAACCGCTCGCGACGACGTGCGGGAAATTGGCCGCGGTACTGTCGGCCGAGCGGTGGTGAGTGTCGGCAAGTTTCAGGAGAGGATCAAAGCGCGGCGCTGAATCGAGATTACGTCCATTTTTGCCCCGCATGAGGCACCCTGTCTCCATTGAAGTCTGCGTTGATTCCGTTGCGTCTGCGATCGCGGCCGAGCGCGGAGGCGCGAACCGCATCGAATTGTGCAGCAACCTGCTCGAAGGCGGCACGACTCCGAGCGCAGGCATGATGGAAGTAGTGCGGTCGCGAGTGACGGTGGGCGTGCAAGCCATGATTCGCCCGCGCGGCGGCGATTTCTACTACACGGAAGAGGAGTTTGAAATCATGCAGTGCGATCTGCTCGCCGCAAAGCAAACCGGCGCGGATGGGGTCGTGTTTGGAATTCTCAAGAGGGATGGCGGAGTTGATGTGGAGCGAACGCGTGAACTTGTGGAACTCGTCAGGCCGTTACAAGTCACGTTTCATCGCGCTTTCGATTGCTCGCTCGATCTGATGCGCGCCCTGGAGGATGTAATCGGCGCCGGAGCCGATCGCATTCTAACCTCGGGAGGAAAACAAACCGCGGCGGAAGCCGTGCCGCTGATTACGAAATTGGTGGAGTCGGCGCAGAAGCGCATCACGATCATTGCGTGCGGAGGCATCGTGGCGGCGAACGCGCCGATGATTATTCGGGAAACGGGTGTCAGGGAAATTCATGTCGGGTTGCGGCGCCGCATTGCAGACGCTGCGGAAAAGGCCACTCCCTCAATTTCGCTCGGGGCGAATGCTGACAGTGAGCTTCCGCGCTTTCAGATAAACGAGGAAGACGTCCGGGCATTGCGGTCGGCGGTGGATGCGGCTTGAAATCGCCGACCGTTATCTCGCGGGCCGTTATCTTACCTGGGGTTATCTC
This sequence comes from uncultured Acidobacteriaceae bacterium, assembly GCA_963784095.1. GTDB lineage: Bacteria > Acidobacteriota > Terriglobia > Terriglobales > Acidobacteriaceae > Sulfotelmatobacter. The sequence goes on along the minus strand of CAWAQC010000005.1, from coordinate 180,230 downwards.
GGTTGGGGTCATCTCGGATACACACGGATTACTTCGGCCTGGAGCAGTCGAAGCGCTGAAAGAGTCGGATCGCATCATTCACGCGGGCGATGTCGGTGCGTCCGAGATTCTTGAAAAGCTTGCGGCAATCGCGCCGGTGGCGGCGGTGCGCGGCAATATCGATAAAGCCCCATGGGCGCGGAAGCTGCCGGAAACAGAAGTGGTTGAGGCCGGGGGCATTTCTATTTATGTTCTGCACGATTTATCCAAGCTCGATCTCAACCCGAAGGCCGCGGGATTCAATGTTGTCGTTTACGGGCATAGCCACATTCCGAAGCAAGAAACTCGCGATGGAGTTCTCTATTTCAATCCTGGGAGCGCAGGACCGCGGCGGTTCAAGCTGCCGATCAGCTTGGGAAAATTGATGATTGAAGATGGCGTGGTGACGGCGGAGCTTGTGCGGCTGCCGATGACCCAATCCTAAGCGGCTACGCTTTGCTTGCTAGAATCGCTAAGCAACCGCAATGTCCATCGAATTCCATGTCGAGGCCTATGCCGGCCCTGCCCGAGCCGGGCGTCTGATCACGCCGCACGGTGAGATCGAAACTCCTGTGTTCATGCCGGTTGGCACGGCAGCCACAGTTAAGGGCATGCCGCAGGACGTTCTCGAAGAACTCGGGGTGCAGATTCTTCTCGGCAACACGTATCATCTCTATTTGCGCCCGGGAGTCGAAACGGTTCGCAATTTCGGAGGATTGCACGGCTTCATGGCATGGCCGCGCGCCATCCTTACGGACTCGGGCGGTTTTCAGGTCTTCAGCTTGAATGAGCTTCGCAAAGTCACGGAAGAGGGCGTGACTTTTCGCTCGCACCTTGATGGCTCGTCGCATTTTTTCACACCGGAGAGCGCGATCGAAGCACAGATCGGACTGGGCGCCGACATCGTCATGGCCTTCGATGAGTGTACGGAGTATCCGGCTGACCGCGCACGCACCAGAGCCTCGATGGAGTTGACGCTGCGCTGGGCTGCGCGGTGTAAGAAGTATTTTGAAGAGCATAAGCATGAAGTGCCGTGGGGCAGCTCGCCGGCAGATGAGCGCCAGTGCAGGGCCCCTAAACAGCAGGTTCCTCACCCGCGCTCCGCGCGCGTTCGGAATGACAAGAGTGAGGGAGAACGGACCCAGTCTCTCTTCGGGATCGTGCAAGGCGGCATGGACCTGGAACTCCGCAAAGAGTCGGCCGAGCGGACTATGGAAATTGGGTTTCCGGGATATGCCATCGGCGGGCTTAGCGTTGGCGAGCCGCGCGAGCGCACACAGGAAGTGGTGGAAGCCACACTGCAGCATCTGCCAAAAGATAAACCGCGGTACCTGATGGGCGTCGGCACGCCTGAAGAGATTGTCGAGTATGCCAGTCTGGGCATCGATATGATGGATTGCGTTTTGCCCACGCGGGCCGCTCGCCACGGCCTACTTTTTACCTCAGAGGGCAGGATTTCGATCAAGCAGGCGCGCTATACTCAGGATCAGGGCCCGCTTGATCCCAATTGCGGCTGCCGCGTGTGCCGGAGATACTCTCGTGCATATTTACGGCATCTTTATGCTTCTAATGAAGTGCTGGCTCAGGTTTTGAATACCCTGCACAATCTGAGTTTCTACCTTGACACTATGCGGCGGGTGCGTCATTCTATTCGACTTGGGGAAGAGTCGCATTTTCTTCCTGAGGTGTGGTCTCGACCGAGGCCGTGACCTCACTGAAAGACCTTCCCGGATTCAAGCCTGAGCAGTGCATGATCCGGCCGGAATCGATCGGCACTCCCGTCGTGAAATGACAGGGCAGCCTTGCAGGTGATAGCGGTGGTTCGCGAATAAAGGCCCGCGAAATACAGTTCGCGAATAGACTCCGCGGTTAAGAACCTGTGGGCCGCTCATGTGAGCGCGGTGGAAGAAGTGCCGATGAAGATGGTTCGAAGCTTTGCGGTAATGTGGTAAGCGTGCTCGAATAAATATGCACCTTTTCTTAGCCTTGCAGTCGTCTGGCGGCGGCATGGGATTGCTCGCGGGAGCAGTGCCGTTCATCTTTCTGTTTGGCATTCTGTACTTTGTAATGATTCTTCCGCAGCAGCGCCGGCAAAAAAAGTGGCACGCCATGCTGGACGCGCTCAAAACCGGCGACAAGGTCGTAACCAGCGGCGGACTGCGTGGAACCATTGTTGCGCTAAAGGACGATTCGGTCTATCTGCGGGTTCCTCCGGACAATCTTCGGGTGGAAGTCACCAAGGCATCGGTAACGCAGGTGACGACTGCGGAAGAAGAGGCAAAAACTAAAGTAGCGTCTTAATCATTTTCATTGGGGCTTCATTTTCGTCATGAATAAGAATCTTGGCTGGAAAGTAGGATTGATCGTTGGAATTCTGCTGGTTTTTTTGTACGGGATATTCGGCATGCCGCAGAGCCTTTCCGGTGGCGGCCTGCTTTCCGCCATTACCAGCCGCATCCACCTCGGCCTCGATTTAAAAGGCGGGACCCACTTGATCCTGCAGGTGCAGGTCAACGACGCGGTCAATGTGGATTCCGACAATGCGGTAGAAACTCTGAAAGAGCAGCTTAACAAGCGCAAGATCGCGTTCGCGGATATCTCCAAGCCCGATCCGACAAACCAGCCTGACAAGGTCGTGATCAAGGGCGTTTCGCCAGATGGGCGCAAAGATTTGCTCGACATTGTCTCCGAGCGACTGCCCGAATACGACCTGACTTCCGGCGCGGACAATACCTGGACGCTCACCATGAAACCGCAGATGCTGACCGACCTGAAAAATAAAGCGGTCACGCAGGCCATTGAGACGATCCGAAACCGCATCGACGCGCTGGGAGTGAGTGAGCCGACGATTCAGGAACATGGACTTGGTGACTACCAGATTCTGGTGCAGTTGCCGGGAGTTGACGATCCTGGCCGGGTCAAAGACATTATGCAGTCCACCGCCATGCTTGAGATCAAGCAGGTGATGGGTGGGCCTTATCCGAGCGAGCAGGCGGCGTTGCAGGATAAAGGCGGAATTTTGCCGCCGGACGCCATACTTTTGCCCGGGCGCGCCGCGCCCGGGGCCGGTGCTGGAGAAGAGGCGTGGTATCTGGTTTCGCGGGTTTCGGCGGTTCGGGGCAAAGACCTGCGCGATGCACAGCCGAGCACTGATCAAAATGGCCAGCCCAATGTGCGTTTTGAGTTGACGACCGAAGGCGGCGAGCGCTTCTACAACTTCACCTCGAATCACGTCGGCGACAGCTTGGCCGTGGTGCTCGACAACAAGGTGCAGGAAGTCGCAAATATCAAGGAAGCGATCCGCGACACGGGCGAGATCAGCGGCGGCAGCATGAGCGATCAACAGGCCAAAGATCTCTCGATGATTCTGCGTTCGGGTGCGCTGCCGGCGGGCATTAAATATCTGGAAGAGCGAACCGTCGGGCCATCGCTGGGCAGCGATTCCATTCGTCACGGCGTTACTGCGGCGGTGATCGGCATGTTGGCGGTATTGATCTTCATGCTGATTTATTATCGTGCGGCGGGCATTAATGCGGACGTTGCGCTGCTGCTCAACCTGGTTATCCTGCTGGGATTCATGGGGTACTTCGGGGCGGTGCTCACGTTGCCGGGAATTGCCGGCGTGATCCTGACGGTTGGTATGGGCGTGGATTCGAATGTGCTGATTTTCGAGCGCATCCGCGAAGAATTGAGGAACGGCAAAACGCCGCCCTCGGCCGTGGATCAAGGTTTTAGCCACGCCTGGGTGACGATTGTTGACACTCACGTTACGACCATCGTTTCAGCGGCGATTCTATTTATCTTCGGTACTGGACCGGTGAAGGGATTTGCGGTGACGCTCACCTTCGGTCTGCTGGCGAATCTTTTCACGGCGGTGTTCGTCTCGCGCGTGATCTTTGACTGGGTTTTGAGCCGGAAGCAACGTGGCGACGTGTTGAGCATTTAAGAATTGGGTAATTGAGAAATTGAGTAATTGGGAAATTTGAGGGCGCGCGATGCCGTGCACGTTTGGATTTTCAATTACAAAATTGCTCAATTGTTCAATTACTCAATTGTTCGCGAATTTATAAATCGGATAAGAGGTAAGACTGGTGGAGTTTTTTCATAATCCCAACATAGATTTTCTTGGCAAGAAGTGGTATTTCCTTGCGTTTTCGCTGGTGTTTAGCGTGGCCGGCATTGGCTCTATGCTGTTCTGGCACCATATTCCCTATGGCGTCGACTTTCGCGGCGGAACTCTGGTGTATGTGAAGTTCTCTCATACGCCCAATGACAATGCCCTGCGCGCGGCCATGGATCACGCCGGCCTGCACAACGCTAAAATTCAGCGCTACGACGTGCCTTCCGACAATGAGGTGCTGATCGATCTCGATGTGCAGGAGACGAGTGAACAGGCGCTCGATCGCGGCAAGACCCGCATCATCAGCGCGCTCGAAACCAACACTCCCGCCGGAAAGGTCGACCTGAACAACGCTCCATTTCTTACCATCAAGAACTATCTGATGGATAAAGACCCGATGCACCTGGGTTCCGATGCCGAGCAGAAATATACCCAACAGGCCGACGACATTGTCAATATGCGCGACAAGGTCCTCGGAGGAGTATTTAATTCATTCGATCAGCTGAACGGGCATGTCGATCCCTCGGTTGTCGCGTCTTTGCAGGATGGTTTCTTTCTGTCTGATTTTGGCGTGCGTAATGTGGAGATCGTTGGGCCGCAGGTGGGAGCGCAACTGCGCAAGCAGGCGTTGCTGGCGACAATCTATTCGCTGGCCGGAATGCTGGTTTACCTGGGTTTCCGCTTTGAGTGGATTTATGGCGTTGCTGCCGTGGTTACCGTTTTCCACGACACGCTGATCACGGTTGGAGCGTTTTCGCTGCTGGATAAAGATATTTCGCTAACTGTTATTGCGGCCATCCTGACGCTGATTGGTTACTCCAATAACGACACGATCGTGGTATTTGACCGCATCCGGGAAAATATTAAGCTGATGCGGCGCGAGAAACTGGCCGACATCGTCAACCGGAGCATTAATCAGACCTTAAGCAGAACCATCTTGACAGCGGGCCTAACCTTCCTTACTGTACTGGCTCTCTACTTGTTTGGCGGCGAGGTGCTTCGTGGATTCAGCCTCGCACTGGTAATTGGCATTCTAATTGGCACGTATTCGTCGATTGCCATCGCCGCGCCAATTCTGGTCGCTTATCAGGATTGGAGAATTTCGAAGGGCAAACGCGCGGTTGCCATGCCGGTCCGGGCTAGGTAATTAGCAGTATTGGGCGGCATTTCGATCTGTGCTACGCCATTACTTGCAGTAAGATGGCCGAGCTTTCCGCCGCTTTGGGCGGTAGACTCGAGTTGCTTCGTTCTGTGGAGTTGAGTTTGGGAGCAAAGGGGACGCAGTCGGTGTCTAAGTTTACGTAAGCTCTGAAGTGGGAGAGGCCTATGTTTGAAGATAGCCTTCTGGAATCCGGTGGCCGGCTGAAGACGAAGCGGGGACGAACCACGACTTTTGCGATCATCCTGGAGATCGCCTTGATTGGCGTTATGGTTCTTATGCCGCTGATCTTTACCGAGGCGCTGCCCAAACAGCAGTTGATGACTTTCCTGGTCGCACCACCCCCGCCGCCTCCACCGCCTCCGCCAGCAGCGGCCCCGGTCCATATGGTGAAGCAGATTCAGACTGACATCGTGAACGGCGCGCTGCGCACTCCGACCAAGATTCCTCAGAAAATTCAAATGATTAAGGAAGATGAGGCTCCGCCGGCGATGGCGTCAGCGGGCGTGGTTGGCGGCGTCCCGGGAGGCATTCCCGGCGGATCGATGGGCGGCGTGATCGGCGGCATCATCAGTTCCACGCCAGTCGCCGTGCCAAAAGTTGCAACACCGCAGAGGGTTCGGGTATCGCAGGGCGTTTCTCAGGGGTTGTTGATTCGAAAGGTGAATCCAACCTATCCGCCGCTGGCGCGCCAGGCCCGCATTCAGGGCACCGTAATCTTGAGAGCCGTAATTAGCAAGGATGGTTCCATCGAAAACCTTCAGCTCGTGAGCGGGCATCCAATGCTGGCTCCGGCGGCTATCGAGGCAGTGAGACAGTGGAAGTACAAGCCTTATCTGCTGAACGGGGAGCCCGTCGAAGTGGATACGGAAGTACAAGTGAATTTCACCCTGTCGGGCGGTTAGACCTCGGCAGGTTTGGCAGGAATTTGGAAAAAAGTGGCAGAAAGGGAAAATTGCAAGCAACTTTCTGCCGCCATGCTCTTGTAGTAGCCCTTGATCTCGCATCAAAGTTGAAGAAGAAGTTTTGAGGAGGCAAAGCAACTCATGTTCGCAGCTAACTTCGCAGCAGCAGCAATTGTCAGTCATGTTCCCAGGGCGGCCGCCTGGATTGTGCAAGAGGGTGGCCAAATTGGGTGGGACCCGATTTCGCTATGGCACCAGATGGGTATCGTCGCGAAAATCGTGGTTATCGTCCTGTTCATTATGTCAGGCTGGTCGATCGGCGTCATGATCGATCGCTGGATGGCATACAACGCCGCGCGTAAGCAAAGTCGCGCTTTCGCTCCGGCAGTCGCCGGCGCATTGCGCGATGGCCGCATCGACGAGGCCATCAAGGTTGCAGAGCGCAATAAGAAGAGCCATTTGGCCAAGGTTGTTACCGCCGGCTTGATGGAATTCAAGGCTCACCAGGACAGCCCTGGCGCAATCCCCGGGGAGACCATTGAAGCTTCCAAGCGAGCTCTGGAGCGCACCGAAGCGATCGTTCATGCCGAGCTGAAGCGTGGATTGGGCGGTCTGGCTACCATCGGTTCGACAGCGCCGTTCGTGGGCCTGTTCGGCACGGTGATGGGCATTCTGAACGCCTTCAAGGGGATTCAGTCAGAGCACGCTACCGGTCTGGCCGCCGTCGCAGGCGGAATTTCCGAGGCGTTGGTAACCACGGCTTTCGGGCTGCTGGTGGCCATCCCCGCCGTCATGATGTTTAACTATCTCACCGGCCGCGTAGAAGCGTTCGATGTGGAGATGGATAACTCGTCGAGCGAGCTGATCGACTACTTCCTGAAGCGGCGGGATGTTCGCCGTTCCTAGTTCGGACTGAGGTGCGAGTGAGTTGCTGAATCGGCGCTGGGATTGCCCAGCGCCGGGCTTCCCAACTTGCGCGGAAGGTTCGAATTGCCGGCCCGCTAGCGGAAGTACGGGAGAAATTAAACTATGTCGTTAGCCAAGCGAAACGAAGGGGCTAAAGTCAACTCTGACATCAATGTCACGCCGATGGTGGACGTGATGCTGGTGCTGCTGATCATTTTCATGGTCATTACGCCGATGTTGCAAAAAGGCGTCAGCGTTGACATGGCCAAAGTGAATAACCCCACGCCGATGCAGGATGCCGACAAGGAAGATGCTCTGCTGGTTTCGGTAATGCGCGACGGAACCGTGTACTTCGGCACGGACAAGACTTTGCCCGATTCGCTGACGGAAAAGGTGAAAGACCGTCTGGCCAATCGCACCGACAAGCGGGTTTACGTGAAGGCGGATGCGCGCGCTCACTATGGCAATGTGGTGCAAGTGGTGGATGCAGTGCGTGCCGCCGGCGTCGATGATTTGGGTTTGCTTACCGAACAGAGAAAGACTACTCCAAACGCGCCACCTGTGGCTCCAACTCCAACTACAGCGGGCGGGCAATAAAGGAGAACGATCATGGGAATGGCAGTTGGCCCAAGCGGGGGCCAAAGCGCAAATATTAACGTAACCCCGCTCATCGATGTGTTGCTGGTATTGCTCATCATCTTCATGGTGATCACGCCTCTGACGCCGAAAGGCCTGGATGCGCTGGTTCCACAGCCGCCTCCGCCGAATCAGCCCAAGAATACCCAGCCCGATCGCACGATCGTGGTGCAGTTGATTGATCGCGGAGCCGGCCAGGATCCGGGACTCAAGATCAATCAGGAAGACGCGACTTGGGATAATCTGCAAGGGCGCCTGGCTGACATTTACAAAACCCGCGCGGAGAAAGTCATGTTTGTGAAAGCGGATGATCCGATTCCGTTCGCAGACGTGGCGAATGTGATCGACATCGCTCATGCCGCGGGCGTGGATAAGGTCGGATTAATTACCGCGAAGATCGAGGCTGGCGGGTAAAACCGGCGATAAGGTAAATTTCGAGAAGTGCGCCGGCATCTGGCGTGATCGCCTTCAGACTGCGCACGGGAGCAACGGTTCCCGTGCCGCTTTCGGCAAAGAATGTTTCATCAAGGCTTGTCAATTCGCCGTCTCTGGGCCTAGGATGCTGTGGCAAGGGAGAGCTATATCGCAATGAATAAATCCATTCGTCTGCTCACACTGGCAGCGGCTGCGCTAGCGCTGGTTTCTGCCGTGGGCTGTAACAAACTGCGCGCCCGCGATCAACTCAACAAAGGCGTGACCGCATATAAGAACGCCAAGTACGAGGAAGCGATCGACGATTTCCAACATGCTACGGCGCTCGATCCCAGTCTGATTAACGCAAAAATGTACCTGGCTACGGCTTACGCGCAGCAATATATTCCCGGCGCCGACACGCCCGACAACAACAAGATGGCGGAAGAGGCGATCAAGCAATACCAAGCCGTCATGGAGATGAACCCTCCGCGCGATCAAAAAGTGAATGCGGCCAAGGGCATCGCGTACTTATACCTCAATATGAAAAAGTTCGAGGATGCGAAAAAATACTACCGCGTGGCCGCCGACCTCGATCCCAACGATCCCGAACCGTATTATTCGGTCGGAGTCATCGACTGGACGGCCTGCTACCAGCCGCGCATGGAAGAACGCGCCAAGTTGGGCATGAAGCCGGACGAGGAATTGAACCCAAAGAACAAAGATCAGAAGAAAGTCTGCGCAGAATTAAAAGAGAAAAACGAGCCATTAATCGACGAAGGTATCGAGAACCTGAACAAGGCGATTCAGCTTCGACCGGATTACGATGATGCCATGGCTTATTTGAACCTGATGTACCGCGAAAAGGCCGACGTCGAATGCGATGATCTCGCCCAGCGCCAGCAGGATCTGAAGACCGCTGATCACTGGGTCGACGAAACCTTGGCCACCAAGAAAGCCAAGGCCGAAAAACAGCCCGCCCAGCAGGGCATCACGATGGACCAGAAGCAGTAACGGCGAGAGATTTACAGCAGGACAGGAGGGCACAGAATGTGCCCTCTTTTTTTGTGGCTATAGCGGGCGCCAAGTCGCGGGGTAAGTTGAGCGGCGCTCGTTTACGGGTTCGATCAAGCCTCTGGCGAGGGAAACTATGGCGCACGCGGCCTTCACTTGCCGTAATATGGTTCCTCGCAGTTAAGCTGCTGCCCGGAACCGTGCCGTGCTGGAGGTTGCGATGTTGACCCGGAAATCACAGTCGTGTTCTTTTTTCTCGCGCCGCTCATTTCTACAAGCCTCAGCCGCCGCAACGGCGGCTCTGCCCTTCATGACCGAGCCTTTGCTCGCCGCGGCTGCGGCGGTTCACCGTTCGTACGCCGCGGACGGTGTCTTCATCGATTCCAATGAGAACCCACTTGGGCCAAGCCGGGCGGCACGCGAGGCCATCGCTGCGATCATTCCCCAAGGCGGACGCTACTCCGATAATCTGACAGAGGATCTCGTTCACTCCTTTGCTGAGGCTGAGGGTTTGAATCCGGATTACGTGCACGTTTTGCCCGGATCTACGCCGGGGTTGCATTTCGGAGTGATCACGTTTACTTCTCCCCAAAAGAGCTATGTCACTGCCGATCCTGGCTACGAGGCGGGAATGTTTGCCGCGGAAAGAACAAAGGCCCGCGTGGTCAAAGTTCCTCTGACGAAGACCTACGCTCACGATGTCAAGGCCATGATCTCCGGCGCGCCAGATGCGGGATTGTTCTACATTTGTACTCCGAATAATCCGACCGGTACGCTCACGCCACATGACGATGTCGAATATCTTCTGGAAAACAAACCCAAGGGTTCGGTCGTGATGGTCGATGAAGCCTACATTCATTTCTGCGACGCACCCTCGACGATCGATTTCGTGAAAGCGGGGAAAGATATTATTCTCCTGCGCACTTTCTCAAAAATCTACGGGATGGCCGGCTTGCGTTGCGGAGTTGCCATTGCGCGGCCCGATTTGCTGAATCAAGTCGGCGAAGCGGCGGGGTGGAACTTTATGCCCATTACCGCTGTGGTGGCGGCTTCGGCCAGCCTCAAAGACTCTGGACTAGTTCCGGCGCGCAGGCGGATCAATGCGACGGTTCGGCAGGAAACTTTCGAGTGGCTTGATCGTAACGGCTATTCTTACATTTCCTCGGAAGCGAATTTTTTCCTGCTTGAAACGAAACGTCCGGGAAAAGAAGTGATCGACGCAATGGCGCAGCAGAAGGTCTACATTGGACGCGTTTGGCCGGTGATGCCAACGTGCGTGCGAATTACTGTTGGCACGCGGGAAGAGATGGAGCAGTTTCAGGCGGCAATGCATAAGGTAATGCGGGGCACGACCGCTTTCTCCCTGCGACCTGGCAAGTCGAAGAGAAATTGGAGCCGCAGCGGCGCGCCGTTGCCTTCGTAACACTTGGCCTCTCAACAATAGCTTCGTCCCCCGTGAGCCGCTTCTTACCTCAAGGCACCTGATCGCCAATTTTGGCATCGAAGCGAGTAGAGGAAGTTACCTCCGAATTGCGTTATTCCAATGCACACACCCGATATTTTTATCGTTGGTGGCGGGCCCGCCGGATTGGCTACCGCCATTGCTGCGCGTCAACGCGGTTTCGACGTGACGGTGGCTGACGGCTCGCGTCCGCCGATTGATAAGCCTTGCGGCGAAGGATTGATGCCGGATGCTTGCGCGGCACTCTCCCTGCTGGGTATTGCTATCCCGGCTGAAGAATCACATCTTTTTCGGGGAATCAAATTCGCCGATGATGGCCGGAGCGACGATGACCGGAGCGACGGTGGCCGCAGCGTAGAAGCGAACTTTCCTGACGGCAGCGGCATCGGCGTTCGCAGAACTGTATTGCATCGCCTCATGATCGCGAGAGCCGAGGCGGCGGGGGTTTCCCTGCTTTGGCAGACGCCGGTAACCGGCTTGCATCCGGAGGGCGTGCGTATTGCCGGAGACGTCATTCGAGCGCGCTGGGTGATCGGTGCGGATGGGCGCGGTTCACGGGTGCGGAACTGGGCTGGCCTGGGCAACGACCGACAGAGAAAGCGATTCGCCTTCCGCCAGCACTACCGCGTGCCGCCATGGAACGCCTGCATGGAAGTTCATTGGGGCCGGAGTTGCCAAATTTACGTGACCCCTGTCGGCGCCGATGAAATCTGCATTGCGGTTGCTTCGCGGGAACCGCAGCGTTTGGATCGTGCGCTGGCGGAATTTCCAGAAATTGCTTGGCGATTGCGCGGCGCGGCGTGTTCATCCAATGAGCGCGGCGCTATCTCTTCCACTCGTGAAATTAAAAGCGTATATCGAGGTCACGTTGCGCTCGTCGGTGATGCCTCGGGTACCGTCGATTGCATTACCGGCGAAGGCCTGGGCCTTGCATTCCGTCAGGCTGATTTGCTGGCCGAGTCTTTAGCGCAAGGCGATCTGCCGGCGTATCAGCGTGGCCACAGTGCTTTGGCGAGGCGGCCGGCATTTATGGCGCGACTGCTGCTTGCGCTCGACTGGAACTCTTCACTGCGGCGGCGGGTGATGCGGGCCTTCGCGGCAGATCCAAGCCTATTTAGCCGCATGGTGGCGATGCATGTGGGTGCGTTATCACCCTTGAATTTCGCGGCCAGCGGCCTGTCGCTGGGATGGCGAATGTTGCTGGCCTCAAGCCGCGCTCATTAGGTATCACCTAAACTATTGGCGAGGACAATATGCCGTTGGTTGACACCAGCATTCTGAAAGTAATTGAGCGATTGCCCGGCTGGCATGGCCGCTACTTTCATTCTGAGAGCATGACCTTCGCGCACTATGAGTTCACCCGCGGCGCTTCCATTCACGAGCACTTCCACCCGCAGGAAGAGGTGTACGAGGTGATCGAAGGTGAGCTTGAGTTAACCATTGATGGCCTCGCCCAGATTGCCCAAGCGGGTGTAGTCGCAATCGTACCCGCGAATGCGCGGCATTCGGTGAAAGCTCTTACCGACGGCCGCGCCATTATCGTTGATCATCCACGAAGGCGGGAGTTCGAGTAGCGCGAGATTCCCGCCTTGCTCGAGGTGATGCTGAGCACACCGCCGGTTTCACGCCATATCCGACGCACTTTACTCCGCAGATTCGTCCCACTCCACAGTTCGGCGTTCGCGGCTGCTCTTGTGCGCGAGGATTACAGCGCGCATGGTTCGCAAAGCCTGCTCCGGCGTGACTGCGAGCTCAGAATTTTTCTCAATCGCGTCGCGCACATTTGCGTAGAATCCGCGGTAATCGCCGTGTTCGGTTTTTATGATCTCGCTCGGCTTGCCGGCAAGGCTCAGCGTACCCCACGCCTCTTTTGGTTCTTCGCCCCAGTCGGCGCCCCAATTCACTCCGTCAGGAGGGTTTTCGCCGCGGAGCCGCGCTTCCTGGGGATCCATTCCGCATTTCACAAACGATCCCTTGGTGCCATGAAGCAGAAAATGCGGTCCAGGTTGAAATGCGATGATTCGCGCCCGCGCCATCGCGCGCAGGCCTGGATACTCAAGGCAGACGTCAAATGAGTCATCTACCTGAGAAGTTTCGCGCTGGCGGAAGGCTGAGGCGGTAATTGCTGCAGGTTCGCCGAACAGCACCAGCGCCTGATCGATCACGTGCGGTCCCAGATCGAACAACACTCCCGCGCCCGGCTGGCCGCGACGTTCGCGCCAGGCATTCGGCTTGGGGTCAAGGCGAAAGCGATCGTAGCGACATTCATATTCGACGATTTTACCCAGCACCCCCGACCCGACGATTTTTTGTATGGTTTGGAAATCGCCATCCCACCTGCGATCCTGATATACCGTGATCAGCCGGCCGCGCTCGGCAGCGAGCCGTACCAGTTGTTCAGATTCTGCCAGGGTTGGCGCAAATGGCTTGTCGACCACCACGTGGCGCCCTGCCATCAAACATGCGCGCGTTAGCTCGAAATGCGAATCGTTTGGCGTCGCGACCGCGCACAGCTGAATCGTAGGATCGGAGAGCACTTCATCAATGGTTCGCGCGATCCTCACCTCGGGATATTTTTCTCGAGATCGCTCGCCGTTACGCTGCAGAATGCAGGCGAGTTCCATGCCCGGCACGCCGCGAATTACAGGCGCATGGAAGGCCTGGCCTGCCGTTCCAAACCCGATCAGTCCTACACGAACCATGGTTCATCCTCTAAGGTGATTTCTACTATGCGAACGCCCGCGACTGTACAGCGTTTCGCCGATTTTTAGTGCATCGCGACCGTCGTATAAACATAAAGTGATAGCCGGTGGATTGCAGCTTCCAGGGTTTTCAGGAGGAACGAATGAGATTCGGTCCATTTCTGGTGATCGCAATATTGCTGCTTTTTGTATGGGTCCTGTGCTTTCTGCTCTTCCACGTGGCGAGCTTGCTGATCCACCTGCTGCTGCTGTTCGCTATTGTTTCTTTCATCGCACACTTGCTGATGGGAGCGAGAACGGCATGAGACATTCGAGCTGACGCTAGCCGGCCGGAGCTAACCGGCTCCTTTGCCGGCAGCCAAGCTCGAGATTTTTCGCACGGAAAAAGTTGCGAACCAGAACCCTCGGGACGGTCCAAATGGCCTGTTACCGAGGGTTTCTGTTTACATTTTAATCGCCTTGCGAATCGATCGTCTGGCGATCCTTCACGCGCCGCACAAATTTCAGCCCCGACCAAATCTCCGTAACCCGCGCAAACTTTTACGTCAACCAGCCCTGCACCGAGCCCAATGGCGCGAACCTCATTTTCGGTTAAATCGGTTGCGACTCCCGAGCTTTTCTTCGGCCAACTCACCCACAACATTCCTGCCGGCGCCAGCAGCCTAGCTAATTGGGAAAATTGCTTTGATAATTGCGTCCGCGATTTTGTGAACAGCATGGCGAAGTCGATCACATCCGGTTTCTTTGGTTCCGTACACGGCACCAAGGCGTCCCGCAGTTCGGTCTGAACTTCAGGGGGAGCATTCCGCAAACAGATTCGAAAACCGGGCTCAATCCCTAGCTTTTTCGGAAGCGGAGTTCCCAAATATCCTGGCATTGGATCCTGTAGAGAGATTTCGTGCAGCGCAAATCGCAATTGGGAGCCGGAACCGACACGCTCTTGCAGCACGGGCTACTGGGCCACCGGTGCGAAGTAGCCACGCCTGGCGCGGACCCGGAAGTTCTTGCGGTCGAGAGCTACGATCTCGATGGTGCGATAGTGCCCGTCGGCTTTGAAATCTGCGGGTTTGTAGGAGACGGCATATTGGCTGCGCAGTTCATCCTGAATCTCCCCAAAGGCGTTGGACACGTCACGAATCTGGAAAGGGAAAAAGGCACGCCCCCCGGTGGCATCGGCAATTCGCTCGAGCACCTTGTCTCCGGGCCCTTTGGTGCCGCTTACGTTTGTGCTGATCGTATACACGATGGTCTCTGCGCGCTGCGCCATTTCGATGGCTTCTTCGCGGGTGACGTGGCTCTGGTTATCGTCGCCATCGCTCAAAAGAATAATGGCGCGGCGGGTAGGGCCGTTTTGCGGCTTCTTCAGCAGCTTGTCACGGCAGGCAAAATAAAGTGCGTCGAACATTGCCGTTCCTCCGCCCGGACGCAGTTCTCGCACGCCGTGCGCGAGCTTTTCGGTGTCGTCGGTGAAATCTTGGGTGACTTCCGGGGTCACGTCGAAGCCCACGACCATGGCCTGATCGTACCCGCGGCGAATGATCTGATTCAGGAATTCGATCGCCGATTGCTGCTCGAACTTGAAGCGATCTCGTACCGAATTGCTGGCGTCGATGAGCAACCCGACCTGCAGCGGCAGGTTGGCTTCGGCGTGAAAGCTGCGAATCTCGGCTGGAGGTTTGTCGTCATCAACGATGCGAAAATCGTTCTGCTTCAGGTCGGTCACGTGCTTTCCGTGTTTGTCTGTAACCGTGAAAACCACATTCACTTCGTTGATGCCGATGCGGATTCGCGGGATTTCGCTGGTACCGGAATCGCGATCGCTGTCGGAGGAATTGTCGGAAGCTGCCTGCTGGGCGGCGGGAGCAGGCTTCGACGCCTGGGACGCTGGCTGGGTAACTGCGGTTTGTGACTGCGATATGGCAGGCTGGCACAGCGCGGCTGCTAACAACACCGCTACAAAACCGAGCAGCGCTCCGGAAAAGATGTTCTTGGAAAAAAAGCGCCTCATTGCAGCTTATTATATCCGCAACTGCGGGTTCGAATCTGCCTGTCTTTGGGAGTTGGGCGGGAGTTGGGCTGGTTAGGGGTAGGGCTGGAGCAGTTAGTCTTATTCCAGCTTTTTCAGGAAATTTTGCAGCTCCGGTGGAAGGTGAGCTTTCAGCGCGATTGTTTCTCCGGTTCGCGGATGGCGAAATTCGAGTTCGGCTGCGTGCAAGAAGTTTCGAGGCAATTTGATCGGAGTGCTGGCTGCGGCATTTCTCGCTGGTTTTGCAGGAAGCGGGGAATTTGATCGATTTGGAATTTCCTTCGGAGCGCCATAGGTGGTGTCGCCCACAAGCGGATGGCCCATGGCCGACATGTGAACACGAATCTGATGGGTGCGTCCGGTATCGATCTTGACCTCGAGCAAAGTAAATTTCCCAAACTTCGTATCGAGCCGACGGTCCACGCGATAATGCGTGATCGCAGTTCTGCCGCCCTGCAGACGGGTCGTCATGCGCGTGCGGCGCACTCGATCGCGGCTGATGTTTTGGGTGATCGTTTCCGAATCTTTCTTCACCCAGCCGTGCACCAGCGCGATGTATTTCTTTTTTATTTCTCGCGCGGCGAATTGCTCACTCAGCCTGCGGTGCGCCGCGTCGTTTTTCGCCACCACGATGAGCCCGCTGGTTTCTTTGTCCAGCCGATGCACAATTCCCGGCCGGAGTTCTCCGCCCATACCTGACAAGCTTTTCATGTGATGAAGCAGGGCGTTGACCAGCGTGCCGCGATGGCGGGCTTCGTCGGTCGCTCCCGCTCCGGCATGCACCATCATTCCTGCAGGCTTGTTGATGACAGCGAGATCGGCATCTTCGTAAACGATGTCGAGGGGGATCTCTTCGGCCACGGCTTTGAGCGGGGCGCGCGCCGGCTCGCCCAGAATCGTAATGGTTGCGCCGCCGCGCAGCTTTGAAGAAGGTTTGACCGGCGAATCGTCGACCAGAACCTTTTCCGCCGAAATGAGCTGTTGCACGCGCGCACGGCTGACGTTCTCTAAGCGCGTGGCTAGAAACTGATCCAGTCTCTTGCCACTATCTCCGACTCCCACGGAAATATGAATGGGGAACGCCTGTGACATCGCTGGGAAGGATACTACATCCACGGCGGACATATGACTCTGCACGAGCATGCATTAAGAGTCAGATGACCTGCTACCCGAACGGCGATCCTCCCTCAGACCACCGCATTATTCGCGATTACTTCTGTGTACCATTGGGCGCTCAGCTTGGGCGTGCGCTTCAGCGTCTTGAAATCGACGTAGTGAAGTCCGAAGCGCTTGCTGTAACCGTCGGCCCATTCGAAGTTGTCCATCAAGCTCCAAAGGAAATATCCCTTGATCGGATAACCTTCCGACGCCGCGCGATGGAGTTGGGTGATGTGGTTGCGCAGGTACATGACGCGGTCGGTATCTTCAATGCGCCCGGCCGCATTGATCACATCGTCGGCGGAACAACCGTTCTCCGTAATGTAGAGCGCGCGCGGCTTCCAGAGATCGCTTACGTTGCGCACCGCCCAATAGGTGACTTCCGGGCCGATGTAAAGCCAGTCGGAAGCCATGTGAGGATACGACGCTTGCCGCTTCTCGACGACGTAGCCGTCAGGCGAAGAGTCGGCCCGCACGTATTCCGGGGTATAGGCATTGAGGCCGACAAAATCGAGCGGGCTGCCGATGATCTTCATGTCCCCAGCTTCTACTTTGGGAGCGTTTGCGCCTTCGCGCCGGAGATAGCCGTCAGTATATTTGCCCTCCATGATCGCGGTGAGAAATGGAGCATTGCCTTCGCGGGTGGCGCGGCGCGCGGCCGCGATCTGTTCGGAATCTTCCATCACCGGGACGTATACCGTGGCATTTTCGGCGAGGCCGACCTGAGTGTCGCTTTTCGCATTGGCCCGGATGGCCTGTACGCCCATGCCGTGCGCCAGAATCGCATAGTGGCGAATCTGGTTGACTTTGCCATCGGAGAGCTTTAGACCGGGCGCGAAACGTCCTTCCTTGTACCCGATGTCGGTGAAGCAGGTGAATTCATTGGTGGTAAAAAAGTGGCCGACCCGATCGGACAGATGGCGAGAAATGTAGGCGGCGTAGTCGCCGAAAGCTTTCGCGGTATCGCGCGATTGCCAGCCTCCGGGCAGAGCCTGCGGCAAATCCCAGTGGAATAGCGTGATGTAGGGCGCGATTCCGTTCTTGAGCAGCTCATCCACTACTCGGTTGTAATAATCGAGGCCTTTCGGATTCGGCTGGCCGGTACCCTCCGGAAACACGCGCGACCAGGAAATCGAAAAGCGGTAGCACTTGGTGCCGAGATTCTTGAGCAGCGCAATATCTTCTTTGTAAAGGTGATAGGAATCGTCGGCGACGTCGCCGGTTTCTCCATGAAAAGTTTTGCCGGGAGTGTGAGAAAAAGTGTCCCAGACGGAAGGCTTGCGCCCGTCTTCGCTGACGGCGCCTTCAATCTGATAGGCGGCGGTCGCGCAACCCCACATAAAGCCATCGGGAAAGCGCAGCAGTTCAGGCTTTTGTGCCCATACGAATCTTGGGAGCGTTGCGCCTGCTAAGGCGGCGGCAGCACTGCCGGCAAGAGTTTTACCGAAGCCGCGCCGAGTCATCTTTGTCATGCCGACAAGGGTAACATCAGCGCGGCTCCGATTTCACGTTTGCTATGTTTCGATCCCTTGGACAACACTTCGTAGCCCAAGAAGATTTCACAACTACTTGAAACGGTCTTTTTTCTTCCTGCTAATCAGTCTTCGCGTCAATTACTCAGTTCGTTGTGCGGTCCACCAGGAATCAAGACCCGATGGCACGCTGATCGTCCCTCCTTGCGTCACAGTTCCGTTCGAAGTGTCGAAGCCATAAATTTCAATCTGGAAGGCCGTGCCCACGTCGTTGACGGCATAAGCGATCGATCCATCGGGGCTGAACTGCTGCACTTCATACGGGATGGAACTGGCGCTCACGATTGCCTTTTCAGATGTCTCGAGCTTGTCGATTTCGGTGAGCTGCGGATTGGTTAGAAAAACGTACTTGGCCGAAGGATGGGCGAGACCACGTTCGAAGTCTCCGCAGACTGCAAGCATCGAGTAGTTGCATTGAATTAACGGCGTCCCGACATTCGGCAGTTGATAGATATCAACGACATTCGTATTCGGTCCCTGGTTGAAGTAGGCAACGAAAGGAAACAAAAGATTATCTTCAAACTGGACGTCCGCGTGCCCGCTCCCGGCGTAGTAGCCGAAAGAATAGATTCTTTGATCTGGTCCCAAAGCGCCCGTCTGCGGATCCACCAACCGCATGTAATAGGTTTCGGAGCCGCTGCCATGCGGTCCATTGCAAAGAATGGCGTCGTACATTGTGGTTCCAGCAGGATTGAATCCCAGGATCGCTAAGTAGCAGTCATTTCCGCTTGCGGCCGTGTCGAGTAGGTAATTCGCTTCGACGACGGGTTCGGTGAGCTTGCCCGAGATGGGATCCATCGCATACCGTTTTATGGCGTAAGGAGTGGTTTCCGCGCCCGCAGTACCGGCAAACTCAACGTAAAGAAAATTACGCTGGGGATCGATGGCGATCCCGCCGACGCCGGCAGCGCTAAGGGTTTGTAAGGGCGCGCCATTGGGAACGCCAGAAGCGTTGGTTGGATAGACGTAGAGCGTTTCGCCCTGCTGCGAAACATTCGCAAAAGCGGTGTAGTAAAGAAATTTCCCGTTGGGGGAAGCCGTGAGTCCGGGATAGACGGACTGCTGGAGCGTGATGGTTCCTGCCTGCGAAGCCTCAAGGGTCTCCGCGTCGATGTTGTAAGTTGTTAGCGTTGAGCTGTCGATCACGTACACGACTTGGACTGGTAATGAAGGTTGGGGAACAGAACTTGTTTGCGCGTTGGAATCGCTGGTCAGAGCAAAGGTAGACAAGCAAAGGACCAGACAGAAGGCGAAGTAGCGAGGCATGGTTCCTCCAGGCGGGCATTGATCAGCGGAGTGCCGAATCAGATGAAACTGGGAGGAAACAGGTTGCCGCAGGCGATTTCATGCGATTGCTGAGATGCGCGAAATTAACGCGGCATTTACATCTAAGTTGTTTAGCAAGAAATCATGCTTCCGGCGGTTATCTGGTCGCGCTAACCGGCCGCGCGGACACATGCTTCGCCCCCGGGCTCAGCCACCAAATGACCCCTTCGGCCACCACCATCCCAAGTGATCGACTGCGTGCCCATAGCCTCAGCGAAAGCAGAACCACAGACGTCGTTGCCTAACGCCTTTCCGCCGCCCACCACGAATCGTAATCGAGAGGCACGCTGATCGTCCCTCCCTGCGTAACTTCCCCGTTCGACACGTTAAAGCCGTAAATCTCAATCTGCGATCCTTCCCCCACTTCTTTAATGGCGTAGGCAATCGAGCCATCAGGGCTGAATTGCTCCACCTGATAAGGAATGCTGCTCACCGGTCCGTAGATGTCCTGTGCACTAAGATCGACCTGACCAACTTCAGTGATGGTGTCCGAATCAAGCAGGAAAACGTATTGTCCGGAGGGATGGGCGAAACCAACGATGAAATCAGCACAGGCTTGCATTTGCGCCCCAGTGCACTTCACGATCGGGGGGGCTACGTTCGGTTGTACCTGATAAATGTCGATGAAGTTCCGACCCGGCGGAGTTTGATATTGCTGCTTGAAATCAAACATCAAGTTGTTCACGAATTGCAGGTTTTCGACAACGTAGGTGCCGGTGGCCCAACTATAGATTTGGACATCCGGACCTAGCGCGCCAGTCTGCGAGTTGATCGCACGCTGGTTGTACTCCGCGTAAGGCCCCACGCGGCTGGTGCAGTAAATCTGGTCATACAATTCGCTCGCTCCCGGATTGAATCCCATGAGCTCCAACCCGCAATTCTGGCCGAATTCCCCGCTGCCCTCCAGCTCGTACTTCGCCAGAGTTTCAGGCTGGCTAAGGACGCCAGTAGCCGCGTCGAATGCGAAACGCTCAAGGAAGTAAGCGGTGTAAAGTGGACCCTGTGTGCCCTCGAGAACAGCGTAGGCAAAGGGCGCATTGGGATCAAATATCGGTCCCGAGAAGAGTCCGTTGGCATTGAGTTGCTGAACCGGCTCAGCTTGGGGCACGCCGGAGGCGTTGGTCGCGTAGGTATAGACCTTCGTCCCTTGCTGGGCAGTCGGCTGAACGGAGTAGTAAAGAAATCGGTCGTCCGGGGAGAAGGCGATGAAGCCGGGGAAAGGCGATTGCGGCACCGTGAGCGTACCCACCTGTGTGGCCTGAAGCGTCTGCGGGTTGATATGGTATGTCGTGAGAGTTGAATCGTTGAGCACGTAGACGACTTGAACCGGCGATGAAGTCGCCGAGCCGGAATAGATATGCTGAACAGGTAGCTTATGCGGCAGCTGAGCTGCCACGAACGATGGAAGGCAAACGGCGAAGCAAAAGACTAGGCGGGGCATGTCTCCTCCAGCCGGACGGGAAGAGCGGAGTCGCGAACTCAGATGAGTGCTGGAGGAAAGTGGTTGCCGCGAGAAGGTTTACGCAGGATCGGCCCTGCGCAATACGAACGCGTGGCACTCACGTAAAGGTCAGATAAAGCGCTATCGCGTGGCCCCAACCGCATGCGCCGCTACGTGCTTCGCTCCCGGCCTCAACCACCAAATCACGCCTCCAGCCACGACCAGTCCCAGAGCAATTAGCTGCGTGCCTGACATCATGCCACCAAAGACCGAGCCGCGGCCCGGATCGTCGCGGATGAATTCGAGGAAGAATCGCGCCACGCCGTAGATGAACATGAAGGCGCCGAAGACCTGGCCATCGAACTTGCGGCGCTTGAGCAGCCACATGAGGAAGATGAAATTTGCGAGCTCAACGGCCGACTCGAAGAGCTGAGTCGGCTCCAGCGGCACGTTCAGCGGAGTGCCGGTAATCTGGTTCGCCAGCGGATTGTGAAACACCACGCCCCACCAATGGTGCGTTTCCTTGCCGTAGCAGCAGCCTGCACAGAAACAGCCGATGCGGCCGATCGCGTGGCCCAGGGCCAGACCGGGAGCGAAGGCGTCACAGGTTCCAAGCGCAGGCATGTGATTGCGGCGCACGTACCACCATGCGGCGACGAAGGCAGCCAGCAGACCGCCAGAAAAGACGCCTCCTGCCTGCAGCGTAGTTATGCTGAAAATCTCCGAAAAGTGGGTCGAATAATAGCTCCATTCGTTGATTACGTACAGCACCTTGGCGCCGGCGATGCCGCAGAGAACCACCAGAATGCCGAGGTTCCAAGCTTTTTCACCGTTAATGCCCAGCCGCTCGGAATTGCGCACGCTAACCCACAGGCCAAGCAGCACTCCCATGGAAACGAGGAAGCCGTAGGTCGGCAGAAAGAAGTGACCGAAATGAACTAATTGGGGGTACACAGATTAATTAGATGCGCGAAATTGGGATTTGCTACCTGGTTCAGTGTAGCAGGAGAGATACTAGCTCGGGGCAAGAAGTCGAGCTTCGCTCGACCAGGGCGGCCGTCTCCACATGGCCTCAGAATCCCTTACCGCCGTCCCCACATGGCCTCAAAAGCGTTTAAAACGATCAAGCCGACCCACTGTGCCGTGTGACGGGGCCGAGAATGAACCCGTCGGTAGACGTTGGGCGCCCGCCGAGACCCTTTAGGCATCTCCGCATGGCGGAGCATCGCACACCGGATCCTAGTTCGAGTCGAGCTCCCGTTCATTCTGCATTGGTTCAAATATCGGTTACCCGCCATCACCAACCCTGCAGGCCGGCTTTCACTTGCTGATGCTAGGAGAACTCACGGCAAATTGGCAATAGCAGAATTGCAAATAGTTGGCAGGAGGCTTGCTACCAAAGTAACAATCGGTTCACAAACAGACCGCATTGAAACGAACTTATTACGGGCGCTGATGGTTCCGCGGGCGCGAACCGATGCAAAAACTCCCTGAAAACCCTACAATCGAAAAGGCGTGTCCACCAGGCCCAAAGTACCAAGCAGCTTTCTTCGGCTGTTGCCGAAGGCTGAGCTGCATCTTCATCTTGAAGGCTCAATCGAGCCGGCTACGATGCTTGAATTGCGCGCGCGGCGCGGCGAAGGCGTCACGCCGGGCGAGATCGACGCGCTTTACCGGTACGACGATTTCGCC
This sequence comes from uncultured Acidobacteriaceae bacterium, assembly GCA_963784095.1. Classification (GTDB taxonomy): domain Bacteria; phylum Acidobacteriota; class Terriglobia; order Terriglobales; family Acidobacteriaceae; genus Sulfotelmatobacter. The sequence goes on along the minus strand of CAWAQC010000005.1, from coordinate 157,722 downwards.
GGATTTTTGCTTGCGTTCAAGAACATCACGCAGCATCTTCGCGGCCCGGAAGATTACGAACTCATTACCTATCGGCTCATGCAGCGGCTCAAAGAAGAGAACGTTCTGCACGCCGAGGTCTATGTTTCAGCGGGCGTGAACCTTTGGCGGAAGCAGGATTTCTCCGCGACTTTTGAAGGTCTCGATCGCGGGCGGCTGCGCGGCGAGCGCGACTTCGGTATCTCATTGCTCTGGCTTTTCGATTCTGTCCGGCAGTTTGGCGCTGAAGCGGCGCAGAAAGTTTTTGAGCTTGCGGTCCAGTATCACGATCGCGGGGTGGTAGGCGTCGGTATCGGCGGCGATGAGCAGAAAGGGCCGCCGGAACTGTTTCGTGATTGTTATTTGTGGGCAGCCGATCACGGCATGCGGTTGACGGCCCATGCCGGAGAAAACGGGCCGCCGGAATCAGTATGGGGCGCGCTCAATCTTCGGGCTGAGCGCATTGGCCATGGGCTGACCGTTTTTCACGATCCCGATTTGGTCGAGGAGCTTGCGCAGCGCCAGATTCCCGTGGAAATCTGCCTGACGAGCAATCTACGCACGGGATTGTGCCCCAATCTGAACGAGCATCCCGCGAAGAGCTACTTTGATCGTGGCGTGATGATTACATTGAACAGCGACGATCCCGCGATGTTTGGGACTTCGTTATCGCGGGAATACCAGATTGCGCAACAGACTTTTGGATTCACCGATGAACATCTGCGCGAATTGGCTCGCAACTCTTTTGAGGCATCGTTTCTGCCGGCGGAGAAGAAGCTGGAGTTTTTGAATTTGTTTGACGCCGCTGCGGCTCGATAGCAATTGCCAATTTTTCAATTTCCGATTAAGGATTTAGCCAGCAGTTTCTTAAATTCATTGACCACCAAGGTCACGAAGGAACACAGAGGCTATGTTTGCCGCTTTCTTCGTGAGCCCTCGCGCCCTTAGCGGTGAAATTAGGAGCACTAATACCTGATCCCTGATGCTACATATTGGCATCGTCGCCTGCAGCACCGAAGGAGCTGCGCTTTGCTACCGGACGATCTCGCTCGAAGGCGCGGAGATGCTTGGTCTGCACGATCATCCTGAGGTCTCGCTGCACTCCCACTCGCTGGCTAGATACATGCAATCGATTCGCGCCAACGATTGGGCGGGAGTTGCCGAGCTGATGCTTTGCTCGGCAGACAAGCTCGCACGGGCTGGGGCCGACTTCCTTATTTGCCCCGATAACACCATTCATCAGGCGTTCGATTTAATCGCATACCGCTCGCCGCGTCCCTGGCTGCATATTGCGAGAGAAGTTGCGAAAGAGGCGCAGCGGCGCGAGTTCAAGCGCCTAGCCGTACTTGGCACACGCTATCTGATGGAGGGGCCGGTTTATCGGGAAGCTTTGCGGACGGCGCGCATCGACTATCGCGTCCCCACAAAAGAACAGCGCGAACGGCTCGACCAGATCATCATGGACGAACTGGTGAATGCCAAGTTCCTGCCGCAATCGCTGGCGTACTATCTGGAAGTGATCCGAGAAATGAAAAACGAAGGTTGCGATGCGGTCGTGCTTGGCTGCACGGAAATTCCGCTGCTAGTGACGCCAGAATCGTCGCCGCTGGCAACGCTGGACTCGACCCGGCTGTTAGCGAAAGCGGCGGTGATTAAAGCAGTAGAAGGTTAGCATTCGCCTTATGCAAGAGCTTGTGCTGAAGTTCCGTCAACTTAGAGACACCTACAGCATCGTGCGGCTCGCGTCTGAAGTGGCTTCGCCAGGATGGGCCACCAATGGCGAATTCACTTCCATCACCCGCACCACTGACGAACTCTCGATTGTTTGTCCGATCCGAAATGTTCCGGAAGGAATGAAGTCTGGCACACGCTGGATCTGCCTCAAGCTCGAAGGTCCATTTGCGTTTTCGCAAACGGGGATTTTGCTCTCATTCATTGAGCCGCTTTCGAGAAACAGCGTCCCGATCTTCGCGATTTCGACTTACGATACCGATTACGTGCTGGTGCAGGAAGAATTCGTAGAGCAGGCGCTGGCGATTTTGCGGTCCGCCGGGCACGAGCGGGTTGAACTATAAACGACATTCCGCCGCATTCTGAGGCCGTTCATCGGCGTAAACCTGCAGCAGGATGCGCAGGGCGCTCTCAACATCATCCATCCGTGATCTAATAAATCCATGGTCTAATAAATTGATCTAATAGAAATAGATAGATGCCATCAGCTCTCACAATCCTGCGCCGCCGCGCTAAAGCTGTGCACCGCAACGTGCGCGGAGCGGTTATGGCTGCGCGTGCATTGGCCTCGACCGAGCATCCTCTGCTGGCGCACATTATTCCCGTGCGCCGCTGCAATCTCGCTTGCACCTACTGCAATGAGTTTGACGATTTTTCGAAACCGGTGCCGACCGAGGAAATGTTTCGCCGCATCGATAAGCTGGGCGCGCTGGGAACGGCCGTGATTACGATTTCCGGCGGCGAGCCGCTATTGCATCCGGAACTCGACGACGTGATCCGCCGCATTCGAGCCAACGGAATGATCGCCGGATTGATCACCAACGGTTATTTTCTTGTGCCCGAGCGGATTCAGCGCCTGAATCGAGCTGGACTGGAGTGGCTGCAGATTTCCATCGACAACGTGAATCCCGACGAGGTTTCAAAGAAGAGCCTGAAGGTGCTCGACAAGAAACTGCAGAATTTGGCCGAGCACGCCGACTTCCACGTGAATATCAATTCCGTTGTGGGCAGCGGCATCGCGCACCCTGAGGATGCGTTGACGATTGGCAAGCGCGCCATCGAACTCGGCTTCAGCTCAACCATTGGAATCATTCACGACGGCAGCGGGCAATTGCAGCCGCTGGGCGAAAAAGAGCGCCGCATCTATAACGAGATGAAGTCGATGGAAAAGCGCAGCTTCACCCGCGTCAACGCGTTCCAGGACAACATCGCTCAAGGCAAGGCGAATGATTGGCGCTGCCGCGCGGGCGCCCGCTATTTGTATATCTGCGAAGACGGATTAGTTCACTATTGCTCGCAGCAGCGAGGCTATCCCGGCGTTCCTCTGGCAACCTATACACGCGAAGACCTGCGCCGCGAGTATGTTACCGAAAAAGGCTGCGCGCCGCATTGCACGGTCTCGTGCGTGCATCAAGTCTCAATCTTTGATAGCTGGCGCGCGCCGCAGCATACGGTCCCGACAGCAATTTCGGGAGACGAGCTGGTGCAAATCAAATAGTCACAAATGTTTTCCGTGACCGCGTTTGTCATCCGGCCGTTTACTTTTTCTTCTGCGCGCTCGGCGGAAGAATTCCGTTCAGCCGCAAATACATGGCCGCGGTTGAATAATGGTCCGCCCAGCCGCTCGCGAGAATCAGCGCAGCCATGGCGCGCGGACCTTGATGGCCGCCGAAGAGTTCGATGCTGTCACCCAGTTTTGCATCGTCCATCTTGTCCAGTGCTTCGTTGCAAAAGTCGAATGAAGCCGTAGCCGCAGCGAGCAACTTCTCTTTCGAGTCGGTTTCTTTCAGTTCTTCGACTTTCGGGGCGGGCACGTCGGCCACCTTTGCGCACAAGCCGTTGTTGAAGCCGGTGATGTGCAGCACCAGATGCGCAAAGCTCATCTGCTCCGGCGTTGGTTTGTAATTGAATTTATCGGCCGGCATCGCTTCGATTGCGCCCAGCGTATTGGTTCGCGTGCGTGGCAACATGGAGCGCAAGCCCGTGGAGACAGGATTCTTCACCTGTTCGCCAGTCTGCGGAAGGACAGCTTTGGCTGGAAACACGAAATTTACATTCTGAGCCGAGGCAGAAAGCCCACAGCACACGGCCACCAAAACGGACGTCAACAGAACGCGTTTCATGGGAAATCTCCTTAGGACAATACATTACTAGACTGCGCCAAGGTCTGCTATACGTGCAATGCTTCTCTAGGATAACGCGGCCCCGATGCCGCGCCAGCCCATGGGGCCTTCGCGCGTTTAAGATCACGGTATGCAGTTCGTAAACGCCCCAGCAATCGCCGCGTTCGCCTTCGAACTCGCCGTTGCAGTTACGTTCGCCTTTGCCAGCAAGCAGATTACCCGCGCTGTCCAGAGCCTGCCTGCTGCGGGGCGGATTCTTCTGCCAGCCATCCTGGCCGCGCCTTACCTGATCGTTTCCATTCCTGCGCATGTGTTTTGGTGGAACTGGTGCGTGCTGTACGCCTTTCTTCCCGTTGCCATTGCCTGGCTGCTGGCGCATGCTGCAGTTGCCGATCCCGAGCAGCGCGGGAACTGGCGCGACGGATTCATCCTGCTGGTGATTGGGCTTGCGGTCGACCTGAGCTGGTTTGAGAGCGCGTGGCCTAGCGGCCTGCGCGCTTTGAATGAATTATTTCTGGTCGATGCCGGCCTCTATGGATTTTTGGCGGTGCGGCAATTGGAGGGCGTTGGGTTCGATTTTCGACTGCACTGGAGCGATTGGAAGAGCGGCCTGCGCGAACTTCTCTTCTTTGCGCCCATCGTGATAGCGACCGGCATTGTGCTTGGCTTCATTCATCCTCACCTAAACCGGGTGGGAATTGGATCTGCAATCTTTCGCTGGATCCTGATCTTTCTCTTCACGGCTGTGCCCGAAGAACTTTTCTTTCGCGGGTGGGTGCAGAATCTGCTCGAGCGCCGTATCGGACGGCCTGCTGCACTGGTGACGGCATCGATCATCTTCGGCCTCTCTCACTTCAACAAGCGGAACTTAGGCTCGTCTCATTTCAACTGGCGCTATGTGCTGCTGGCCACGATTGCTGGTATTTTCTATGGACGCGCCTGGCGCGAAAAGCGGCGCATACCGGCCTCGACCATTACGCACGCCAGCGTGGATTGGCTGTGGGGGTTGTGGTTCTAGGTATGAAGAGCAGATCTGTTGATGAGAAGTCTATTTTGACCGGAAGCCCTCAACGAACACGCACTGCATCGTGATACCTCAAATATCCTAACCCCACGCGCAGATGGTGATGCAGAGAGTCCGGTACGCACACGGCGAAGCAGAGCCCGAGCAGTCCCTGTGCGAGGCCGAGCATCCAGATATTGTGATAGCGGCGAAAGAGCGCGCAACAAACGATACCCCATACCAACGTGGCCGCGGCGAGAACAAGATTCGGCATATGCGCGGCGGAGAATAGAACACCCGCTACTATCACGGCGAGGGAACTGCTTAATCCCAGGCGCAGCAACCGGTCCATGAAAAAGTCCTGCAGCAGAAATTGCTGGTAGATGGTCCAGAGAACGTAGCCGATCACGTGGCCGGGATCGGGCTTGTAGAGTGGATGGAGCGTGCCGATTTTCGCGGCGATAAATACGCTAAGCGCGCTCAACGCGACAGCAGCCGGCAGAATCCAAAAGGACTGCAAAAGGCCGCGCCTGCCGACGCCAAGATCGTCGCGGCTGGGGCGGCGAACCAGCACGACGGCTAACGTCAGAGCCAGCGCGATGGGCGTCAGAATCGCTTGCGCGGATTCGGGCGACCAGATGATGCCAATGATCAGTCCGTATCCAAGCACCAGTTCGAGCAGGTCGCGGGTGCGGCTGGCGGCGGCTTTCGGAGCCGAAACGGTGTGGCGCGGCGGCACAGAGTTCGTCGTCATATTTCCTGGGACACGATTTTCCTGGGAGACGAATCAGCGGGTAATCGTTACCTCTGGCGTGGCTTTGAGCAAACTTCTGGTGTAGGGATGCTGCGGATTTTCAGTGAGTTGCTCAGTCCTTCCAATCTCTACGATCTTTCCTCGATACATCACCGCGATGCGGGTTGCAAGATAGCGCACGACCGGCATGGAGTGCGAAATGAAAAGATAGGTCAAGGCGAATTCGCGTTGCAGCTTGGCGAGCAGATTCACGATTTGGGCGCCAACGCTGACGTCGAGCGCCGAAACCGGTTCGTCGGCCACAATAAATTTCGGCTGCAGCGCGAGAGCACGGGCGATGCCGATGCGTTGACGTTGGCCTCCACTGAATTCGTGCGGGTAGCGCCGGAGAATGGATTCGTCGAGGCCGACGGAGCGGAGTAGTTCAACGACGCGGGCACGACGTGAGACTGTCGTTGTTCCACCTTTCGCAAAACCGGCGAAGGGTGGGGCACCCACCGTCCTTGTGCTTTTATGAATGATTAGCGGTTCGGCAATAATGTCCTCCACCCGATAGCGGGGATCGAGCGAAGCGAACGGGTCCTGAAAGATGATTTGCATGTCGCGGCGCAGGCGCTGCATTTCGTTCCGGCCTGCAGCCAGAAGATCGCGGCCCTCGAAGCGAATGCTGCCCGATGTGGGCTCGATCAGGCGCAGGATTAGTCGGCCCAGCGTGCTCTTGCCCGATCCGGATTCGCCGATGAGCCCGAGAGTTTCTCCGGCATAAATACCGAGCGAAACGTCGTCGACGGCGCAGACCTCATGTTTCGCTGACGATGTTGTTCCGAGGAAAGTTTCGCCCTGCGAATAGATCTTGGTGAGATTGCGGATTTCAACGAGAGCCATACCTTAGGTTTCCAATTCTAGAGCACGGATGTGGATAGGGATCGCCCTACTGTGACGCAATCATCGGCACGGCCGCTAAGGCTGCGAGCAGGCCAATGAACCTCCAGCGAGTGAAATGTTCTTTCAAGACAAGCCACGCCAACAGCACCGTGACCGCCGGATATAGCGAGGAAATCACAACCGCTTCATCGAGCCGCCCTGCCTGGCTGGCAAGGACGAAAAGAATCGTGCCCAGCGAATCGATGCCGCCGGTAATTACGCCATAGCCTACGCCAGCCGGCGTGATCTCGCGAAAATTCCTCTGCAGCACCACGATCAGACCGGTTACCAGCAAACCGCCGGCTCGAGTCAGAGAAGCGAGCCAAAACGGAGAAGCATTCCCCGCCTGACGAATGCACAAATAGAAACCCGCGAAGCCAATGCCGGCAAAAACCGCCAGACCAATTCCCTTGGGAGTGCCCCCATCCTCGGCGCGCGTAATCAGCCACAGGCCAATGACGGCGAGTACGAATCCGACGACGGCAATTTTTCCCGGAAAACCTTCCGTGAACATGGAAAATACTGTCGGAATTGCGGCGCTTAAAACCGCCGCGACCGGCGCGGTCAATCCCATTCTTCCCGAAGAAAGTGCGCGATAGAAGATGGCGAGCGAAGCTCCGCCGGAGACTCCTCCAGCGAGCGCCCATGCCATGCTGCGCTCGGCAGGAAAGGTTGCGTGGCTGGCGAATGCCAGTGCGCCAACCAGGAATAGACCGCCAAGGTTTACGACCGATGTGAAGACAAAGGCGTTGGCGCGGCGGGTAAAGTATCCCCCGAGGAAGTCGCTGGTTCCCCAGGCGATAACTGCAGCCATTCCATAACCAGCAGTGGCGAATTGGGGAGCGGCAGACATGAAGGTCGAGAGTAACACGCGGTTGCAGCATACAAGTCGCGGGCGTTTCAGCTACAGAACGTGCAAGTTAAATCGTTATTTGCGCCATCGCAGCGTGCTAAAATTCCCTCAAGCTGTTTTCCTGTACTGCCCAGGTTTTGAGAGACCAGGTTTTGATAGACCAGGTTCTGATAGACCAGGTTCTGTGAGCTCATTTTGATTGAACTGGCACCATCGATTCTTTCGGCGGATTTCGCGCGCTTAGGCGAGCAGGTGCGTGCCGCGACCGAAGGCGGCGCGAGCGCTATCCACGTCGATATCATGGATGGGCACTTTGTTCCCAACCTGACAATTGGGCCGCCGGTGGTGAAGTCGCTTCGCAAAGTCACGAAATTGCCGCTCGATTGCCACCTGATGATCGAGAATCCCGACGAGTTCATTCCGGCTTTTGCCGAAGCCGGCGCGGATTGGATTTCGGTGCACCAGGAGGCCTGCCGGCATCTGAATCGCAGCCTGCATCTGGTAAAGAGCCATGATTGCCAGGCGGGTGTCGTAATCAACCCAGCCACGCCGGTCGATACACTTACGGAGGTGCTCGACATTGTTGACTATGTGCTGGTAATGTCGGTGAATCCCGGTTTCGGCGGGCAGAAGTTCATTCCCGGGGTGTTGCACAAAATACGGCTTTTAGCTCAAATACGCAGCCAGCGCGGGCTAAACTATCGGATTGAAGTGGATGGCGGCGTGGCGCTCGATACGGTCTGCGATGTAGTTCGGGCGGGCGCGGAAATTCTGGTGGCGGGCAACGCGGTATTCGGTGCGGGCGATCCAAGAATGAATGCGGAAGCGTTGCTGAAAGCGGCGACAGAGGCCGCCATGGTCAAGGTCTAATAATCTGCGTTGCCGATTGCCAATTGCACTAGAGTTTGGCTTTCGATCGGCAATTGGAAGTTGGCAATTCGCAATCCTGATTCGAGGTCCTGAGGTCTAATGTTACGTCGAAGCCCGTCTGTGGTTACGCTGGCCATGCTGCTGCTGATTACCGCCGCATGCACCAACAAGAAGTCGGTCAATCCGCTGGCCAATATCGGCTCGAAACAGCCTGACAAAGTGCTGTTTGACAAGGCGATGGATGCGATGAAGCACAACCGCTTCGACGTTGCCCGCATGACGCTGCAAACCCTGATCAACACTTATCCGGACTCGGAATACATTGCCCGCGCCAAACTGGCGGTGGGCGATTCCTGGTACGCCGAAGGCGGCACGGCGTCGCTGGCGCAGGCCGAGCAGGAGTATCGCGATTTCGAAACTTTCTTCCCCAACATGCCCGAGGCGGCCGAAGCGCAGCTGAAGATCGCGAATATTCAGTATGAGCAGATGGAAAAAGCCGACCGTGATTTCACTCATGCGCAGCGCGCGGAAGACGAATATCGCAATCTCATCATGCAGTATCCCGATAACGTAAAGCTGGTAAACGAGGGGAAACTGCGCCTGCTGGAAGTGCAGGAAGTCCTGGCCGAACGCGAGTTTGATATTGCCAAATTCTATTACCTGCGCATGTCGTATCCGGCATCGATTGCGCGGTTCAAGTCTCTGATCGACAAATATCCGCTCTACAGCCGCGCAGACGAGGCTCTTTTCCTTCTGGGACAGGACTACGAAGGCCAGATCGCGCAGGTGCGCTCGCGGCCGAATTGCACGGGTTTCAACATTCCTCGCGGTTGCGCCAACGAAGCGGCCAAAGCCGCTATGCTGGAAGTGCTCACCAAGGATGCAGCCGAATCTTATTCGAAGATTATCACTCGTTATCCGTTGATGGATCGTGAGCCGGACGCGAAGAAGCGGCTGGAGGCCCTGCATCAGCCGGTTCCGCGGCCCACCAAGGCAGCGGTTGCGCTGAACAAGGCTGAAGAAGAAAGCCGTCATGATGCGGGAACGCTCGACCGATTGATGTCCGTGGTCAAGAAAGGACCGGACGTTTCCGAGGCTGCGAAAGTCGGTGAGCCGACACTCGTTGACCCGACTCCGGTTGCCGCCAATCAGATGAATGCCGAGACCATGCGTCAAGCGCTGGGATTAACCACAGCCGAAAAAGGGCAGAAGTCTGTAACCCTTGAGACCGTCAAGTCCGGTGCTCCAGGACCAAATGAGCCGGCGCCCAGGTCCGATCGGCCGGCTCCCGCTGCCACCAATGCCAATCCATTTGCCCAACCCACAACCGCCGATCCCAACGAACTGAAACCCACTGCCCCGGCCGCAAATGGACTCAACACAGGAACGGCCCCGGCAGATCCGAACGAATTGCAACCTACTGCACAGACTGCACAGAGCGCGCAATCCGACCCGGTCGTCCCACCGCCGGTGCAGCTCAACGAAATACAGCAGGAGAAAGCATCTTCCTCTGGACAGGCCGCAGCGAGTTCGAGTGCGAATTCTGCCTTCGCCAGTGACAAGGACATTTCGAGCAGCAAGAAGAAGAAAAAGCACGGATTGAGGAAGTTGCTGGTTCTGTAAAGCTGTTCCCGCTGGGCAAAAGGTCGCTAGGCTCTGTCGGGTCTCCACCCCAGGCCATGCCGCGGTAGGTGCTGACCGCCGGTAACCAGTTACCCACCCTTGGATCATTGACTTACGTTCCTCGGCAGGTTACCTTCGCGATATCCCCCCTCATCAAGAGGATTTCCTTGGCTCGGAAGATACTGCTCGCCGACGACAGCGTGACCGCCCAGAATATGGGGCGCAAGATCCTCGCCGATGCCGGCTATGAGGTGATTGCCGTCAACAACGGCTCTGCGGCCTTAAAGAAGATTGCAGAACTCAAGCCTGATCTGGTGATCCTCGACGTCTACATGCCCGGCTACAGCGGCCTGGAAGTCTGCCAGCGCCTTAAAGAGGCGCCTGAAACGGCTAGAATCCCGGTATTGCTCACCGTCGGCAAGCTGGAACCTTTCAAGCCGGAAGAAGCGCAGCGGGTGCGCGCCGAAGCCTTTATTGTCAAGCCATTCGAAGCCAGCGAACTGTTGAGTGCGTTATCGAAGCTCGAAGATAAAGTCGTACCGCGGCCTGAGCCCTCGCGTCCCGGCCGCTTTGCGCGCGCTTTTGCAGCCGCGGAGGAATCTGGGCGAGTGCGCGCGGGCGAAGAGAATGGATGGAAGAGCCGCATTAGTTTTCCGCATGAGAAGACGGATGAGGAAAAGAAGGCGGAAAAGTCTGAGCCGCAGAGTTCGATCTATAACCCCATCAATCGCGACCTTCGCACCATAGTGGAAACTCCGCAGGAGAAAGCGGAGGAACGAGTTCAGCAACCGGAAGAAGAGAAGAAGCATGAATCGCCGGGACGCGAGAGCGAGACGATCGATGTCGCCGCCCTGGCGCCAGCGGGTGTGCCGTCCGCGGGTCTGCCGAAGGATGTGACGCAAGAAGAGATTGCAGTTGTCACCGCCGCCGCCGCCCAAATCCAGGCCGCAGCTGGGAGAACAGAAGAGGAGCCAAAGGCTTCTGAAGCGACGAGCGGGGCTGGCCAGGAAACGGCTATAGAACCGGTCGAAACTGTTGGATTTGAACCGCCCATGCGGGAAATTGATCTCGAGGCGGCGGCTCCATCCCTCGTTGAACCATCCCCCGTTGAATCGCCCATCGTTGCACTCCCTGCGGCGGATGCGCAAGCAAGCGACACGCAGGATGTCCCAGTCACCATGGCAGCCACCGCTGACTCCGTTTCGAGGTCAGGAGAGTCCCGTTGGACAGCAGTTGCTGTTGCTCTTGAGGGGGATGAGGCTGGGCTTTCGCTCGATCACGAGATGCAGAAGGCTTCCGCGCCAGCAGAAACGAATACCGACTTGGACTCTGCGCCCACTGCGCACGCGGTGGCTGAAATATCGGCCTCTGCAGAAGCTTCGGTTCCCGAAATTTCCCAAGGATTTGCTAGCGCATCGAAAATCGCGCTCGCCGACAGTGCATCGGAACCGGCTGAATCATTGGTCGAACAATCGTTGGCCGCACAGGCAGATGCGGCAATGACAGTTGCTTCCGCTACAGCCGAGCAAGGCATGGATTCTGTTGCACCGGAAAGCGTGTTAGCGCAGCCGTCTGGGGTTGCCGAGACAATCCCCGTGGTAGAGGATGCTCCGGCTATTGAACTTGGTGCAGACACGAATGCAGGATGCGAAATGACCGCGCCGGTTCAAGGCGTGCGGGATGAATCTCCGAGTGAGCAAGCTGCCGCGATTGAGCTTTCGGCGCCTGCGGCGAAAACGGAGACTACATATGCTGATTTCGATGCAGCGCACGACCCGCAGCTTGAGCCGGAACCGGATTTGGAGCCTGCCGCCGGTTATCGAAGCTTTCATGCGGCGGAGTCGGGCAGCGCACTGAAGACCGAACCCCAACCACAACCACCGGGGAACCAGACAATAGAAAGCACAGCAGCTGCGTGGGCGAACTGGCGTCAAATCCGCGATGCAGGCAAAGCAGCGCAAGATCCCTCACGCGAGACCGAGACGCCTTCGCTGGCGACTGCAGAAATGAACGCCGCAGCCGTCGCTGCGGGCGCGGAACAGGGCATGGCGCGGGCGGCCAACCCAGAAGAAGTTGCGCATTCGTCAGACGTCGCCAGCATCGTCGACAGTGTTCTTGCCGATCTTCGCCCGAAACTCATGCAAGAAATCTCCCGCAAGATGTCCGAAAAGAAATAAGCGCAGGGGGTCTCAGCTCCAACATTGGAATAGCTGCGTGGAAGACTAGAAGGTCGAAACTCGATTCTCTGGCTGAAGTTTTGCTGGCCGCTCCCTGAATCTCTCTCGATATAGCGATTGCTCAACCTGGCGCGACATGGCCTCGACGTCCAGAAGTCTTCCTAAAAAATTGGCGGCGGTGCAGGCTATCTCCTGGGGCGCCTCAAGCACACTGTTGTATTCCACGTAGAGCACAGTGATATTCGGCTGATTTGCCAACCACTGATGAATATGGTCTAAATGCCGTTGAAAAGCCGGAAGCAGAGATTTCTTTGCGTCCGGCGCCGCTTGTTTTCCAAGCCGATCGAGCATTCTTTCCTGCGAAGCTATAACCTCTTCCAGAGGGCGACGCATGAAAATGACTTTGTAGTCATGTTGATTCGATAATGACGGCAGCAGCGAGGAGATTACTTTTACTACCTTTCCTTCCGCCGCCTGGATTACTTCGGGAGTGCGAGACAGCGACTTGACTGGTGCCCACTCGCAATATCCGCGAGGATTATTCAAGTCTGCGGCACGCACGCCGTCGGTGAGCAGAGGTAACCCTCCTGCCGAGAGCATCTGCATCATTAATGAAGTGCCGGAGCGCGGAATGCCTGATACCACGGTGATCATCTTGCGCACTCCTGCGATTCAGCTTTGGTTTGCAGGTGGTCAACATAAGATTGGGTCGTGATAGTCCTCTTCGCGTCTCGCAGCAAAGTTGCCAGCCGAAAACGAACGTTTCTTTCTCGGGACGAGGACTCGATATGTGCATGAGCGATCTCTAGCAGCCGACGCCTGGTTCGCGCTGCCGCGTCCTTTGGCAGGGGTAGGCGTTCTTCCGGGTCAGTCGCAAGATCAAACAGTTGCTCCTCGCGATGGGCGAAGTCGACGACCAGCTTATATTGCCCTTCAAGCACACATAACAGCCGCTGCCCCATTCGATCTTGCAGAACGAATGGATTTTGGCAATTGGAAATGCATTCAGTCAGCGCGGGAGAGTTCCAATTTTCACGTAACTCGATCTGTCTGTAGCGGCTCTTCCCTTGAAAGGCCGATGGAGACCCGACACCCAGCGAATCGAGAACCGTTGGTGCGAGATCAAGCAAGCTGAAAAGGGAGTTCACGTTTCTCGGCGACGCACCGGGAATTCGGAGCAGTAGCGGAACATGGAGCAGCTCCTGAGCCAGTTTGGAGGGGGCGTGATAGCGGCCGCCATGTTCGAGAAACTCCTCCCCGTGATCGGCGGTGAAAACCAGGCCGCATTTCTCCCACAGCTCAAGCTGGCGAAGAATTTCAACCAGCCGTTTTACCTGCTCATCCATCCATCGAATTCCCGCATCATAAAGCTGCACAAGTGTTTCGCGTTGTCTCGCAAGTTTGCTCGGTTCCACATCGCGGCGATTCCAATATCCGTTGACGTATCGCGTGCGGCTAGGAGTTATGCTTCCATTCCCCATCATGGCCAGGCCCTCTTGCGTCGGATAGTACGGTGCATGCGGATCCATCAAATGCAGCCACAAGAAGAAAGGATCCTCGGTCCTCGAAGCCAGCCAGGCTTGCGCCTGATCTACGATCATGTCCGCGGTAGGATAGGGACGCAGCGAGTCCAACGATTGCACAGCGGGAGCGGCAAAGCGCTGGCAGTACTGAAAATACAACTCATCGTAAAGCGAGTTCATTCCCAGCCGCGCGGAAATTCGAGCCAGTTTATTATTTGTGCGCGAACCCGGCTGATTTGCGCGCGAATGCATGTTGCTGTTTTCTTCCGGGAGTCCGTCATGCGGCGATATGCTGTTCGCTTCTGGATCAAGGAAGTCATGGAAGGTCTCAAAACCGCGATCGTAGCCGAACTGCCGCGACAGATATGGGTTGGCAGCCCCGAAGCACGCAGTGGCGTAGCCGGCGTCCTTGAGCGTGGAGACTAGAGTCGGTTCGTCCGGTGCCAACCCTACAATGTCGCGTCCCAACGCTAGCGGATACCGTGATGCCAGAATCGATGGCAGGGAATAATAGGTCGGCACTCCCGCGACGATTGCATCGCTAAAGACCCAACTTTGGGCGGCAAGTCTATCGAGGAACGGTGTGGTAGGGCGACTGTAGCCCAGGAATCCGCAATGGTCGGCTCGTAGGCAGTCGACTGTGATCAGTACTAGGGAGCGTGGTGACGGCATCACAGACTACCTTTCGCGGTTGTCTCTAAAACGGCGGCTTGCCGCGTTGCCGCGAGATCGACTGAACGAGGCAGATCCTTGTCCATGGGATGGCCAGCCATTTGGTAGAGGTCTGCGTCGTGCACATAGAGAAGGTTCGGATATTCGGCTTCCAGAACGGTCAGAAATTGATCTAACAAGTTCAACGTCGGGGTCCTGAAATCTCGTAGCGACGAGTGGAAGTTGATCGCATGCACCGAAACAACCGCCGGCATTCCGCGATTTAAACTCTGCCGCGCCTGCTGCAGGCATCGCTCGAGCGAAAACGAAGGGCCGTCGGTTGCGGGCTCAAAATCGACATTCCGGTAGATCCTGAGCATACCTTGATTGTCGACATAGGTGGGAACAGATCCGCCGCTGCCGTTCTGCACAATCCGAATGCCACACATTCTCCATGCGCGATAAGTATCCTCGTTGGCCCGGTATCCAGGAGCACAGGCGGAAAGCGCCGGAACCCCGAACATCTTGTGGAAAAGTTCGGCAGACTCGCGAATCAGTTTCTCTTGCTGGGATGCGTTCAGAAATCGTTTCCGTTCGGGATTCCAGTATTCATATCCGACCCAGGGCATGCGCCAGTAGATGTATGGAGTTTCGGAGTCCCACAGAGTCCGGAGAAGCGCCATTGACTTGTCATTGCTTTCGAGGGCTCTCTCTATGGCGGAGCGGCAGAAATGAGTTGTTCCGTGCATCGCCGGGAAAAATGTACCCGCAGCAATTCCTTTCCGGTAAGAGTCGAAAAGCCCCGGTCTCTTCCACTTGCCGGGTAAACCTTCTGCTAGCGGCAGAAGATGGATTTTCCGAGCAGCATCCGCTGCGGTTTTCTGAAAGTCTACGTTGGCTACAACAAAATTCATAACCACACATGGCGCACGGCCAGTCGAGTCACGGTGGCGCAGCAACAACTCATGCAAGGCAGAGACATCTTCCGCTGTTTCCAGCGTGTAAAAATCGTAAGCTTGCTGGCCCAGCGGCACCCCGGCTTTTCGCAACTCCTCAAATCCCTCGCGGTCTCGCACTCCCACGCGGCCCCAGTCGTCGCTCTGCAGGAGAACTACCGGACGAGATAAGCCGAGCGATTTTGGCGACTGCCATTTATTAATCCGGAGTTTGAGATTGCTTAACATTCAGTGTGGCGAACCTGTCGATCATCCGATGTGTCAACCTGCCGGCTCGAGGTAACCCAGATCACGCAGGCGTTCTTGAATGAGGCGCGCTTCTGCTTCGTCCATTTTTGCGGCTTCTTCATTGACTAGTGATTGCAGGATAAAAGTGAGCAATCCTTCCAACGTCGCGAAATGCTTTCCGTATTTCTCTTCCGCTAAACAGCAGAGTTCATCCGGAAGTTTGATCTCACGCAAGAATTCCGTCATGTTGCACCTCCGGCGAGCGCGAAAAAATTCCTGACACTCGGCTGTAAACCGCTCCCAAAACAATTCGGTCGTTGGAATCCAATCCGAACAATAACATCCCGCCCGCAAAAACAAGGTATGACAGGGCAACTGCGGCCACGATCCAAAATGCGTTCAGGTCCTGGTGCCCCGTGTAGCGAAATGCGGCCAGCAGAGACGCGACCGCCAGGCTGGGCATTATCAGGGCAAGATAGCCGCGGTTGTAAGGTGATATTCCCAGGGCGTGGCGCACCTCAGCGAGACACCAAAGATTAGTAATGATGTTGACTATGCCCCCGACTAGCGCCGCACCAATGAATCCCAGCGCTGGAATCAACGCCAGGTTTAACAGGACTGTGGCAACTGCCATCGCAGCCTGCACCTTGATGAGCCGGCGCTGGTTGCCTGACATCATGAGGAGAAATCCGACCGATCCGACCGCGCAGTTGACCAACTGCCCGAGAGTGCCAATTACGAGGATGGGCCAACCCACCTCAAAATCGCCGCCAAAAACCCGCATAACAGAAGGCGCGAAGACAATCAGGACTGCCGCCAGCGGAATGGTAAAAGCCAGAATCCACTTGGTAAGTGTCTGAAAGAGTCTGCCCAGCAGTGCAATTTCGTGACGCGCATGGAGTTGCGAAATGATCGGCGAGAAAATCTGATTTACGGTAGAGAGGAAAATAGCCACAAAAGCAACCAATGCGGTGGCCATAGCGTAAATGCCTACCCGGCGGGCATCAAGAAAAAATCCCAGCAGAATATTATCGCTTTGACCTAGCAGGAACTCCAGTACTGCAATGCCAAAAACAGCCGCGGAAAAGTGTACTGCCTCTCGCTCGATGCGAGGCAAACTCTCGGTGAATCGGCGAGCGCCTGGAGGCGTGAGTTTCCAGACTGCCCACAACAAGAGGAATAACGTGATGAAAGAACTGATTACCTGTGCCGCAATGTAACCCCGAAGGCCCGCTCCCATAGTTATGAGTCCTACGGCCAGGACCATCATGAGCGGCGTGCCGATGAAATTTGTAATTACAGTGCGCCGGGTCAAGTCCCTGAAACCCGCCAGCGCTTGCCCGCAAAATGCACACAGAACGCTGGTGAAGACCAGCAATGCGAACATCGGCATATACGTCTTGAGCGCAGGGGTGTGGTAAAACCGGTCAGCAATCCAATGGGATGCAAGGAGTGCCGAACTGCCCAATAGCACGCCCATTCCTATCAGGAAGAGCATGCTGCGTCCCAGAAAGCCCCTTAGACGAGCCAACTGCCCGGTTCCCGAATAGGCGGCCACGAAACGCGCCGCCGTGTTCGGCAGTCCCATGGCTGCTACCAAGCCCAGCAGGCTTACTACCGTCATACCCAGGGCGTACACGCCCAGAGATGCAGGTCCCAGCTTTCGCGCGATATAAATTTTGAAGAGATAGCCGACTCCCATGGTGAACATGGTGCCGCCGAAGTACACGGCGGACTGTCGGGAAATTGTTCCCATCTCCCGCCGAAAATTGAGGAAGTCGGTCGCGCAATCGGATTTGGCCTGCGGACCCTTCCACGAGTTCGGAGGCCCAGTGGCTTCTAGATCGGCTGGTGCTGTGCTCACAGGTAAGTGATTAGCAGAACGGGTTGTCGAAGCACAAGTGACTATGCGGAAGCGGTCTTACGTCATGATGCCTCGCGAACGCCGCGCCGAACGGTGCTGTTTGACGGGATAGGAGACAGAAGCCCGCAAAAGTGCACCCCCCGCCATCGGGTCGCTCCGGTTTTGACTTGGGGCCCCCCGGCACCCGCGCGCGAAAGTACACCCCTCCCCTGGACAGCCACACCCCATCCTGCGGCGCGCCCTTTTAGATTGAATAATAGAAATACTGACTGGCCCCGAAGTCGTAAAGGTTCACCGTCTTCCCATTTACACTTCCAGTAAAATGCGTACCACTGCCATAATCAAACCCCGTAAACTTTTGCCCATTAAGAGTTAGCTGAATATGAGAGCCGCGCCCGTATTCGAAAAGCTGATAATGGGTTGGTGATCCTGAGCCGCTGATGTAATTACTGAGTTCGTAGTCGTAGACTTGTACGTAACCCGGACGCACCTCCCCGGTGAAGTTTATCCAACGAGATCGTGCGTAATCAAAAGCGGAGGAGGAGCGTTGACCAGAGACTAGCCTTCCACCGATATACGCTATTGCAGCTCTGCTCTCGGCTTTCATTTTCAGATTCCGTAACTGGTTAAGCGTGACGCTCCCAGAGGATTTTTATGTGTTCTCCAGGCAGGAACAGCCTCTTGAATTCCCACTTGTCATGCCCCACATAATCGGCGACTGGTGAGATGTGGAATCGATAGTTCTGCGGGCGATCGGTAATTTCGATACTTACCCCAATTGTGGGGATTGAAAACGTTACGACTTCACTGAACTTCGTAGGGTGACATTGTTCATAGCGTGCGCCGAATCGATACGAGCGACCAATTAATTCGGCTATCGGGGGAATGCGGACTTCTTTCCCTTTGAAAATAATGCTCCCATCTCTCTCGCTTCGCAAAGCGCCAAGCTCAGCTTCACCCAGATAATAACTACCCTTCGGATCATCGCAATCGCATTCAAGTGCGATAACTCGGACAGGCTCATGGAAATCAAATTGGAGTCTGTCCTGGTAAGAAAGCGTTTCGGACGTGATATTTTGGACTTCCTCACTGATCTGAATGTCGAGTTTAATCTTGTGATCTTCTTCGATCTCGGTGAAGATAACCCTAAGCTGAAATCTCCGACGAATCCATTTGATTTGCATCAACTCGCCGATGCGTCCCTGCACTTCCGTCGGCAGACGATATCCGACGAGGTATTTAGAAACATCAGAGGTCACTTCTCGCAGAACTCGACCTTTCAAATAATGATCAACAGTCGCGGCCAAGATTCCGGCAATGATCAGAGCATGGCCAGTCGAGTGTACGAACTCTGGATTCACGTAGGGAACGCGAATAACTAGCAGCGTTATCCCGACAAAAAGCAGCAAGCCCACAACGAATAAAAAAGAAGATTTCGGACTCTTTCTAGCAAAGAACCAGGCGCCCCCGCAGACGACTACAACGAAAAGGACCCAGAGCAGAATGTCGGAAGCTGATGTGATTATGCTGCTGTCTGGAGGCATTTTTTGACCGCCGGTTGCGCTGTAACGAACAACGATTCCTACCAATAATCGCTCAAGAAGCTCGCGATAAAATGAGGCCCAGGCCGCCAGCACGCTTGCAGATATTTCACTTCTTTAGACCATTGTCCGCCATTACATCTGCCGTTGTCGCCTCGTAAATTCCACCACCCATAAATGTCTTCGTGGTGCCCCCGGCAAACTGTGAGGTGTAAAAGCAGGTGAACGGGTCGCTTTTGTGGTTGCGTGGGCGTCAGCTTGTTTTGTCCCACCGCTATGCCCGGCAGGAGCAACAATGTCGCTAATGCTCTCCTTGTTCACAGAACCTCCTTGTTGCTGAGGGGGAGGATTTGAACCGCAACGCCGTACCGCTTCCCCTGCCTAGTGTTTAGGTGAATTTGTCCCGGGAGCATTACGGTAATACCCTCGCACATAAGTTCCATCTTTGCGGTAATACCCATTCACATGAGCCGTCTTCGGAACACCATTGGTATTAAGATCGCCATAGCACGAGCCGTTTTCTGCACAAGGACCTGTTTGGGAACCAATCGGTCCTTTGGGGGTGGGCTTTGTAGCGACCGATTCTGAAGGTGTCTCTTCCGAGGTCGATCCAGAAAGAGCAGGAAAGTTAGAACCAGAGAATTCTGCTAGCTGCCGCTGTAAACACTGATGATAGGATGCCGGTCCATTGAGGTATTTGGCAGTCGAGCAAGCCGCTTCGATGGAACTGCGATCTTCCGAGTTCAATCCAGAGAGATCAGGAAATTTAGAGTTAGCGAGTTCTGCTAGCTGCCGCTGTAGACACTGATGATAGGATGCCGGTCCATCGAGGTACTTGGCAGTCGAGCAGGCCGCTTCGATGGAACTGCGATCTTCCGAGTTCAATCCAGAGAGATCAGGAAATTTAGCGTTAGCGAGTTCTGCTAGCTGCCGCTGTAGACACTGATGATAGGATGCCGGTCCATTGAGGTATTTGGCAGTCGAGCAAGCCGCTTCGATGGAACTGCGATCTTCCGAGTTCAGCCCTGAGATATCGGGCTGTTGTGCTTGAGCGAATAGTGTACAGGCTAATAGAGATAAAGCTAGTACGATACCCCGGAAGCGACGAGCGCGAGACGCCATCATTTTTCCTCCATATCGATTTTCGAGCGGGCACAAATTCACGTTCACCGCATCGTGATTTGTGAAGGTTCAGTGGCGACTATTTCGGGAACTCCCCTGTATTCCGTTATTCTGCCGGTCGTACAAATGTTTTTGTCTCGATAAATCTGTTCTGGGTTTCCAAATTTGTGACGATCATTGCCCCATATCAATACCGTGAAAATTTGGTCCGGGTATGGCTTGTCAAGGTTTAGAAAAGTTGGGTTGCCTCGGCTCCTAGCAGCAAAGTGGGCGCTTGCGACTTCGCCGCAAACACTCATGGTTTCTCCGATGTGATTTTTCGCTTCGGCTGCCGAAATGGAATTTTGCGATTGGGAGACCCCAACCGCGAGTGCGAGGAAAAGTAAAATCGGCAATCCGTTTTTCTTGAGCTTCACTTCGTTTCATCCTTTTGAAATTTAACCTTCGATGGAGTGGGCGCTCACTCTTCGCAAACCTTGGTTTCCAGCCATGCGCGGTACTGTGCTCCTGAACCCAATTGTGGATGATAGGAATTTAAGGTGAGACGCCCATAGAAATTACCATCGGAGTCCTTCGTTAGCCGTTCTGTTGCTCCCTCAACTGAACATGGGCCGCAGTGCGTTCGTCCAACGCCTATGCTCTTCCCACAACCGCGACAGAGAGTCTGAGGCTTCGGCACACGAACCGGCAACGAAACGGACGGGACTCCCTTAGCTTCGCGCTTATTGGTCTGCGTCAACCGCGTAGCAACCGGAACTGCACGTTTGCCTATGGTCGCCCAAAATGCTCGCGCTACCCATTCAGCAATTGGCGCGACGGCACGACCCCACATCTCAGTAGTTTCAGAAAGTCGAGCAGCGAACGGTGCCATCAAACGACAATTCCCATTTCGTTCTTCAAAGAACCACTCACGGTGTAACGCTTGACGGGTGATCCAGTCGAGCAAATAACCATCCACTTGAGGGCGAATCGGTTCCATGAGATCACAAGCCAAGCTGTCACGAGCTGTTGTGTCCACATGCAAAACACCTAAGCCTGGATCGAGCCCTAACGTAGCTGCTGCAAGCCGTGACTCTGATTCGAGCAATGCGTAAAGATAGTTAAGAATTGCGTTCGGTGGATTGACGGCTAGGCGTTGCGAGCCTGTTATCGGTGATTTGCGAGTTCCAAAAACACGCCAGTGGTCAGGCACTCGGGAAAGATGATTCTTCGGAAAATTGATAGGAAGATCGTGCCAAGCCGACCAATAAGCTGCGGCACCTTGCGATTCAATCAATCGGATCGTTGAAATGGTATCAGCACCGGGAAGTTCAGAGCGGAGTCTCGCGATTCTATGTGCAGTCTCAGAATCCAGCAGTTTGTTACGTGCTACCTGTTCCTGTGCCTCAAGTTTTCGCCTAATCAATTCACGCGAAATCAGCAGTGCGGCTCCAGAGTGCTCGGCAAGCGCTTGCGCCCGCCGGAGCTTCGCATCGGAGGAGCGAACCGGACCCGTGGTCGCCAGAACGGAACCGTCGCGATCCAACATTACAAACGCAGCGTTCTGGTCTGCCAGCCAGCGAAGGGCAGCTAGCGAGATTTGGCCGTCCGACCCGATCACCACCAAGCGACGAAGATCATGGCCGACTCTAGGGAAGCGCGCATGACGGCGCACTGCGCCGATTCCATCCTCAATCAGTAGATGTCCACGATCTACTCGCGCTTGGACACCATAGCCAGAAAGGGTCACGACGCCACGTTGCGGCTCCATCGAGTCTTGGGAGACAATCTCCTTCATTCCGCTCCGCGAAAATCCTAGCTATGTCATTATATATCAATTACATACAAAGACTCCATGCCATTTAAGAGTGGCTCCTTCTTAACTAATCGATTCTTTCGCTGGCGGCGAGAGTCCGGGTCAATGCCGTGGTCGGGGTCTCTCGATTTTTGTCGAAGTACGACGTTATAACGAATGGGACGCGATCCGGCTCGATGCCAGATTCCAAAGTCTTTTCAATCGCTGACTTCAGAACACCAAAATTGTCTGCGAGACGCAGCCGAACAAGATTTGGACTTTTATTCCGCCTGCTCGTTCTCGGCAGCTTACGTATCTCTTGCCGAAATAGCTCTACTATTGGCAAGCCACGATAGCGAACGCGTAAATTCCAAATTGACTCGATTTTCTGAAATACCTGAAAGTCAATCTTCGGCCAATGGCGGCATTTTATTTTCGAGCACCGCTCATAAGAAACGCGAGCCGTGAGAGACGGCAGAGCGGCAATGAGAGACGGCAGACCCGCAATCGCGTTCGCCAATCTCAGAGGATTGCGAGCACACCTCCGTTCTCGGAGAATTCGGAGGAGTTCATTTTGGCAGAAGCTCACTTCTTGTTCCGCCAATTGCTTTTCCAACTCCTGTTCCAGTTCCGTTGCGGAGTGCAGCTCTTTCCTTACTGCTAGCAGCCTTGACTGACGTTTCAAAAGTTCTGCGCGAACTTTTCCTGTCTGGTCGCCGCCCGCTTGCATCACGGCTATTTCAGCCTCACAGCAATCCCGTTGTGGATTGCCACAAATGCGTTGGGCGGCGTAGCGCCGCATTATTGCCTTCTTGAGTAATTTTTTCGTCAGTCGAACATCCTTGCCAGTCGCTCGTATCGGTGCAACCGTGAGAAAACGCAGAATCAGACGATCATTATTCTTTCCTCTCAAGGGTTCAAATGCTCGCTGGATTTCTTCGACGGTGTTGGCATGACGTAGTTGCCAGCCGATATCAGGCCAATTAACGGAAAGGAGAAGCGCGAGATCATCGCGATCCCTTTCCAACGTATCGTTGCTCGGAGTCGGACGCCCCGGCTTGGCATCGTGACTATCCGAAAAATATCGCTCGGGAGAGTTATCCAATTGCGCGCCCGATAACCGAGAGAATTTACCCTTTTAACGCAAAACTTTCCACATCAGTTAGCATTACAAGATGATTTTATATTAATGGCTTACGCTGCACTAACCGTTAAATTATGCGGCGAGATTTACCGTCCGCCAGGAAATCGTATAAAGCTTTATTACTCGCTGCCAGGATATACATAACTGACTTATTTTTAAGTGTTTATGCGCCTCACTTGGCAGCCCTCCTGCACAACATCAACTCAGCCCATGAGAGGCATTCAGGAGGAAAACATGAAAGGCAAGCAGAAAACGGGCTCAAAATCTTCACGAAATGTGAATCACCGCCCTCGCACGGCTTCAGAATTTTTTGCGACGTCAGAGCACGCACAGGATATTTGGACGCGTGTGGCTCACGTCATTTCAAAAATGAGAAAAGAGAAAGTCTCGCTGCCAAAGGCATCGCGAGAATATCGTATCGATCCACGTACAGTCGCCCGCTTAGGCAAACCGGCATTGCGGAAGAAGAAAAACGGTCAGTATGCGGCCAAAGCTAGCGACCGATTGTTGCGCGTGCTTGTGATTCCTACGTCCAAGGGTTTGCAGGAAGCCGCAGTAAGAGGCTCGCGCGACGCAAGCGCCCTGGGGAAGTATTGGGATGCGGTTCAGGACTATCTCGCAACGGGCGACTCATTGCCTCTTCGACAGCTTCCGCAAAAGCGGATAAGTGATGCGAACGGCTCACTGATTTCTTTGCTCACAGACGTGAATGAGTTAGACCGTTTAGGTTCTGCCGGGGTTTTGTCCTTTGAATCGCTGTATGCCAAGGCCGCATAGTGCCCAAGAAGCATCCACAGCGCGACCCCGTCGCGGTATATGCACGCAATGCTTCTGCCGCTCGCACCGTTGGGCAACGGCAGTGCGAGTGCGGCGAGGCCCGTCCGTGGGCGCTTATACCAAAAACCGATCCACCTATGTGCGCCGAGTGTCAGCGCAGGAGTGAGGGACGCTCCACCAATGATGAGCATCATCCCGCTGGACGGGCAAATGATCCGACCACGACACCCATACCAGTCAACGATCACCGCGCGGACTTGAGTATAAAGCAATATGATTGGCCCCAAGAGACGCGGGAGAACACTGCGGGCAATCCTCTCCTGGCTCGCGCCGCTTGTATTCGCGGCTATATCGATACGAATTCTTATCTCGTCGAAAAGCTCTTACTCCAGCACGCGGAGTTTTGGGAGATTTTGAATGGTTTCCTCACGGAAAAGTTAGGCCCTGATTGGTGGATCAATAAGGAGTTGAAACGCTTTGCGCCCAAAAAAAAGACCCACTCCGCTGCCGCTCTCAATTGCCGTCCGTGTCTACCCTTCATCGCACGACACGAGGTCAAAGAGGCACTCCACAAACCCGTGGCAATGTCCTCCCGCGTTGTTGGTTTTCGACACCGAGACTCGAATTGACGCAACGCAGAGCTTAACTCTTGGAAGCTACCGGTTCATTGTCGAAGGACAGTGCTTGGAAGAGGGTCTTTTTTGTGCCGATGATTTGCCGGATGCAGAGCGAGAAGTGCTCCGCCATTATTCGGCAACGCATACCGAATTGAAGCTGATAGCCCGTTCCGAGTTTCTGGAAAAGCTTTACAAGGCCGTCTACAAGGGACGCTGCTTGCTTGTGGGATTCAACCTCCCATTCGATCTTTCCCGGATTGCTTTTGACTTTACGAACGCGCGAGGAAGGTTCGCGGGAGGGTTCTCCCTTGGGATTTGGTCTTATCTGGACAAAACTGGCAAAGATCGTTTGGACAAATTTCGTCCGTACATCGGAATTAAGCACATTGATAGTAAGCGTGCGGTGAAAGGCTTCACAGCACGAAAACATCCAGACGACGTAGACCTGATTCCAGAAGGTTCCGATAGCGGAGAACCAGAAAAAGGTTATAAGTTTCGTGGCCATTTTCTTGATCTGCGAACGCTCGCATTTGCCCTCACTGACAGAGGTTATTCATTGGAATCTGCTTGCGAGGCTTTTGGAGTCGAGCATGGGAAACAATCTGCGAAGAGCCACGGCACCGTGACGGCGGATTACATTGACTACAACCGGCGAGACGTTCTAGCAACCTGGGAACTAGCTGTGAAATTGCTTGAAGAATATGCTAAGCACCCTATTACGCTTCAACCAACCAGGGCCTACTCCCCGGCCTCCATCGGCAAAGCCTACTTGCGCTCGATGGGCATTACGCCAATTCTCGAACGTCAGCCGGATTTCCCAAATGAGTACTTGGGATATGCAGAAACGGCCTTTTTCGGAGGACGAACCAGCGCGCATATTCGGAAAGTACCCGTACCGGTTGTCTACACAGATTTTCGCTCGATGTATCCCACGGTCAACAGCCTTATGGGGCTTTGGCAGTTCGTGACGGCGGAGCAAGTCCAAGTAGTTGAGCATTGCGCCAACGAAATTCAGGAATTCCTTAGCAAGTTAACTGCCGACGGTCTTTTCAAGCCGGAGGTTTGGAAGCATCTCACCGGCTTCGTCAAGCTGATCCCGAATGGCGACATCTTGCCGACACGGGGAAAATACAGCGTTTCAACTAATGATTGGCAAGTCGCGGTTAATCATCTCTATGCAAACGGCGATGACGATAGTAAAGCATTATGGTTTTCGTTGCCCGATGTCGTTGTGTCGGTACTGTTGACCGGGCGCATTCCCAAAATCGTTAATGCGTTTCGCATCAAGCCTGATGGCAAGTCATCGAATCTTGAACCGATCAAACTTCGTGGCAGTATAGAAATTGATCCCCAACAGCAAGATTTCTTTAAGGCTGTCATCGAAGAACGACAATGCTTGTCATTACGTTCCGATCTTTTCGATGTTGAAAGAGACCGACTCGACAAGGCACTGAAAGTTCTAGCGAACGCCGCGAGCTATGGCATCTACGCAGAAATGAATCGGCAAGAAACAGATGATCCGGTTAAGGTGACTTGCTGCGGTATTGACGCCGATCCCTTCACTTGCCGGGTCGCGCACCCCGATGTCCCTGGCGAGTTTTGTTTCCCGCCGATGGCATCCCTAATTACCGGAGCCGCAAGGCTCATGTTGGCGGTGCTCGAACATTCGGTTGTCACGTTGGGCGGAACATATGCAATGGAAGACACGGACTCGATGGCAATTGTGGCGACAAACTCTGGAGGAATGATCCCTTGTCCTGGCGGTACGTATCGCACGGCGGATGGTAAAGAGGCAGTCAAGGCTTTGTCATGGCAGCAAGTAAAGGATATTTCTGATCGCTTTGAAGCGCTTAATCCTTACAACCGCGATGCGGTGAGAGGCTCCAT
Source organism: uncultured Acidobacteriaceae bacterium (assembly GCA_963784095.1). Classification (GTDB taxonomy): domain Bacteria; phylum Acidobacteriota; class Terriglobia; order Terriglobales; family Acidobacteriaceae; genus Sulfotelmatobacter. The sequence goes on along the minus strand of CAWAQC010000005.1, from coordinate 131,562 downwards.
TCTTAAAATCGAGGATGATAATTTCAATCCCAAGACAAGGGAGCAACGGCAAGTCTACTGCTACGCGATCTCGGCTAAGCGCTATGCATTGTTCCTGAAAAACGATGACGGCTCTCCCGTTTTGCTCAGGAAAGGTAGCAACAACAAATCAGAGCGATGGTCGAGGCATGGCCTGGGACACCTTTTGAATCCCGCCGATCTTGAAAGCACGGATAGAGAATGGATCACGCAAGTGTGGACCAACATGATACGGCGTGCTCTTGATTTGCCAACTGTTGATGTTGATTTTGCTTCTTTACCGGCAGTCGGAAGAATAACAATAAGCAGCCCGGCGGTCATGCGACCGTTACGCGATTACAACGCCGGGAAAAAGTATCGCGATCAGCTCAAACCTTTTAATTTCCTGTTGACTTGCCACCTTAAGCAGTTCGGACACCCAATCGGCGTAGACGTTCAGCGTTTTCACCTGATTATTCCGTATGATCCGAACCCTCGACACTGGCTTGAGATGCATTGGATCGACCAATATTCGGGAAAGAGGTTTCGCGTTACAACATCGGGCCATCACGGAAGCCGAAACGTTGCGCGGGTTAAGACTTACGGGGACGTAGTTAAGGAATACGAATTTCATCCCGAGTCAAAATGTGCCGATTCGAATCGAGCGATTTGCACGAAGCAGACAATTGGACTTCTTCAACGCAGGCACGTCCGCATAGACGAGGTTAAGTACATCGGCAAAGAATCCAATGCCCTTGAACAAGTGGACTCTGGGATGATTCATTCGGCAAATCAGGTTTACACGGAATATTCCGATCCCCGACGGGATGAATGGCAGACGAAAATCGTTCCCGCACTGAAAACAATGAAACTCTCAGTCCTTGAGAAAAAGAGTGGTTTTTCCCGGAGAATGCTCATAAAAGCGCGAGCCGGTAAAGTGAGACCTCATCCGAACAATCGCGAAATACTTAGAGCGATGGCAATGAAACTCGATTCAGCTACCTAGCGACCTTCCGCATTGCATATTTCGCATTTCTTGCAAAGCGGGTATTCGCCATCGTCGGGTTTGCGCTGTGAGGTTGGAATCGCTTGTGCATCTGCACAGGCTTCGTTGTTGTGGTGGACGCGATCTTTAATCGGTTTTCGGAACTCGAATAGAGACAGGAAGGGGGCTATTCTTGGCAAATCGAATTCTTCTTTCGCCGGAGCGGGGAACCCCCTCAAGGAAGGATGCCGAGGCGAAGCACTTCGGCCCTTGATTTCCCAAACTCCGGTCAACGAACCATAAGCCGAGAAAGAGCGGGACGCACGAATAATTATTACTTGTTCGGATTTCGTAACAAGAAAAAATGATTGAAGCCTTACGCTCTTAATTCATCGACGCGATCTCTGCGATCTTGTGCTTGATCTCTCGCGCTCGAATCTCGCGAAAGACCACTGCAATCATCTCCGTTTCGGTAAGAAGCTCGCCAGCGGGCCATTCTTGAATAGCTTTCAATTCGGCTCTCAGGCTTTCGATCATGGAAATCATCTCACCGAATCCCAATATATCTATCATCTTCGCGAACGACTACGAATCCCCTTCTGTTTGCGAACGTTCAAGATGGCTTCGTCGATGGTGTCACTCAATTCGCCATCGGACAACGAGGCGAAAGATTCGCGGGTTTGGTTTACGGTCTGCTCGAAGAGACGCGACTTAACGGCATCCTCTTGGGATTTCGAGAAGGCTCCTTTCTTCAAACCTTGGACGGCTCCGATCCTGTCGATCATGGCGAAATTATCTCACCATTTGTCTAGCCTGTTTTAGAACGGAGAACAAATCGGAGATATTTTCCAGGGCGATTCCTGTTTTGGGCGAGTCCTCTAATCGCCCAACTCGGATATTGAATTGTTCTTGAAAAAGTCGTGGGAAAACTCGAAGCGATTCGAATCTGCTGTTGCTCAGGTCTAACAGTGCGACAATTGTGGGCCTCTTCCGCTCGATTGCACAAGACCTGAGTCGCCAGCTAGTGCCCTTTCCTGTGGGATGGCACCACGCAAGAACAACCGCAATCAGCAGCCCCGTCTTCCGACAGCGCAGGAGGCGCTTGAATCGTCTACTTCGGCTTACTTCCTCAATTTGACCGGGAAAGGCTTCAAGAATGCTTCTGACAAGACTGTCACGGAGAATAATTCCTCGCGCCCGACTCGTCGCTTTTTTCAGCCCGTCCGGTGTGTCAAATCCAATTCGCGCATAGGCGTTCAGCAAAGTACCAAAACGCCTAACGTAGGAGGTGGTTCCGGGACAAATACGAGATTCGTCAATGATGTCCGCGTTCAGGTGACCGTAAACCTTCAGCGTCTGCCTGAGTCGCTGGAGCAGTTGCTCGTCGGTAAGACGGAACGTGAAATTGGCAAATACCTGTTGACCACGCAGGAAGAGTTCCGCAGGAATAATGGGTTGGAAAGCGTTCGCACAAATCTCCCACTGATCTAGCGGCATCTGCTTCACCGGACCGGACAGATAGGCGGTTGTTCTACCCCAGACCTGCATTCCCATGTAATGAGGGTCTTGCAGCATGATCCTAATCGTCCCGCCCAACCATCTTCCGCCTCGAAGAAAAGGAATCCCCTCCCGATTCAGATTAGCGGCAAGTGTTTTCGGACTGTAGCGCTCATAGACGAACTCGTGGAAAATGCGCCGTACTATAGCGATCTCTTCTTCGGGACCGGGTATGAGAATCACATGCTCGTTGGCGAGGCTCTTGCGCTCGCCGTATTCGAGAATCTGCTTCGGCTTTCCTTGCGTATCGAGCAGTTGCCGACGCAGCCCATAGCGGGCGGGTCCGCCTAACTTGTAGCCGAGCTTTGCCAACCGGATGAGCCCTCTCTTCACCTTTACGGAAAGTTCCCGGCTGTATTCTCCCGCCATCGTCCGCTTTACCGCTTTCAGGATCAGCCCTGAAACACTGTTGTCGTTTGCGAACATCTCGGCGCAGTAATGAATCGGGACTCCCGCAGACTTGCACAAGTATTCGTAATGCGCCGCTTCGTCCGTGTCCTGAAAACGCCCCCAGCGGCTTACGTCATAAACCAGCACGGCGCGGAACTCCCGTTGGCCCTCCATCACGTCCGCGAGCAGTTGCTTTAGCCCCTTGCGATTTTTTAGGTGCAATCCGCTTCTGGCGGCGTCCGAGTACGTTTTTACAATCTTGAATCCGTTCTGAGCCGCATAGCGAGCAATAGCATCGGCTTGGTTGTCGAGTGAATACTGCTGGTGTTCCGTTGACATCCGCAAATACTGAGCCGCAGGCAAGAGACAGGTGTCCATAAAATCCTCCTCCTGACCATATCGGCAGAAGAAGCAGGAGCTTTAATCGAGGCGATTCCCAAGATTTTCTAACGTTGATTGATTCCTCGCGCGGGGGGGCGGCAGAAACCGACCCGTTAGAGGTCGGTTAAAATGCGGGGTGGGAGGGGGGTGCACTTTTGCGGGCTTCTGTCTCCTATCCCCGGTGCTGTTTGACCCTTCTTTTCTCTCGCCTGTAAGATCAAAAGCAGCACTCAGCATTCAGCACTCGAGCCTTCTGTCGGTGGCCTCTGCACGCCACCGATTTGTGATTGGCTGGTTGCCGGCGGCTGAGTGCTGACTGCTTTCCATGCCGCACGACCTGCCAAAATCCTACGAGCCTGGCGCGATTGAGACCCGCTGGGCCGAGTACTGGGTCAACGAGAGGCTTTTCTCGGTAGCGACGCCTCCGCCGGGCGAAACCCGGCCTGTGTTTACGCTGTTGTTGCCTCCGCCGAACGTGACCGGACGGCTGCACATGGGCCACATGCTCAACCAGACGCAGATGGATATTATCGTGCGCTGGCATCGCATGCGCGGCTTCATCACGCTATGGCTGCCGGGCACCGATCATGCGGGAATTGCGACGCAGATGATGGTGGAGCGGCAACTTGCAAAAGAAGGAAAGAAGCGCCGCGATCTGGGACGTGAGGAGTTTATTGAACGCGTATGGGAATGGAAGAAGCTTTACGGCGGTGCGATTCTCGACCAGATGAAGCGTCTTGGCGCCTCGGTCGATTGGGACCGCGAGTACTTCACTATGGACGAAAATCTTTCGCATGCGGTGCGCGAGGTGTTTGTCCGCTTGTACGAAGAAGGTCTGATCTATCGCGGCAAATACATTGTGAACTGGTGCCCACGCTGCGAAACGGCTATCTCCGATCTGGAAGTGAAGCACGAAGAAGTGGCGGGAAAATTATGGGAGATTCGATATCCGGTGATTGAAGATGCTGCCGAGCTTCGCTCGGCTGGGCAGCCGAGGGCGGCTGTCCCCACGCAATTCATTACGGTTGCGACCACACGGCCGGAAACCATGCTCGGCGATACGGCTATCGCGGTGAATGCCAAGGACGCGCGTCACGCGCACCTGCACGGCAGAAAAGCTTTGCTGCCGTTAATGAATCGCGAGATTCCCATTATTACTGACGAACTCGCGCAGCCTGAGTTCGGCACTGGAGCGGTGAAGGTCACGCCGGCGCATGATCCCAATGATTTTCAGGCGGGAAAGCGGCACAACCTGCCGCAGATCGACGTCATGGACGAGCACGCGCACATGAATGAGAATGCGGGCCCGTATGCGGGATTGGACCGCTACGAAGCGCGCAAGCGCGTGCTGGAAGATTTGCGCGAGCAAGGATTTCTCGTCGCCGAAAAAGATTACACGCTCGCGCTCGGCAAGTGCGACCGCTGTGGCACCGTCGTCGAGCCGCGATTGTCGGAGCAGTGGTTTATCAAAATCAAGCCGCTGGCCGACCGCGCCAAAGAAGCGGTTGAAAGCGGCGCGATCACCATCGTTCCGGAGAATTACAAACAGATTTATCTCAACTGGATGACCAACATTTATGACTGGTGCATTTCGCGGCAGTTGTGGTGGGGGCATCGTATTCCTGCGTGGACTTGCGAGGGGTGCCGACAAGTAGTCGTCGCGCGCGAAACGCCTGAGAAATGCCCGAAGTGCGGCAGTACAAAACTTGAACAAATTTCCGATGTGCTTGATACCTGGTTCTCGTCCGGATTGCTGCCATTCACCACATTAGGCTGGCCGGAAAAAACTCGCGACCTTGAAGTGTTCTATCCCAACACGTTGCTGATTACCGGTTTCGACATTCTTTTTTTCTGGCTGGCGCGCATGATTATGTTTGGCTGCCACTTCATGCAAGGCCATGAACAGGATGCGGCGATCAAAAAGGCTACGCAAGCGGCCGAGGCTGAAGGCAGGGCCTATAGAGACGACAGCGTTCCGTTCCGCCACGTTTATATTCACGCGCTGGTGCGCGATGCCGAGCGGCAGAAAATGTCGAAGACCAAAGGCAACGTGCTCGACCCGCTAGAGATCATCGAGCGCTTCGGAACCGACGCGACCCGCTTCACGCTGGCGGCCATGGCCGCGCCGGGTACGGACATCGCTTTCAACGAGAGCCGCACCGAAGGCTATCGCGCATTTGCCAATAAAATCTGGAACGCGGCCAGGTTCATGTTCATGAATGTGGACCGGCTACAACCGGGCTTGCAGCCCGAGCGGGCGGCACCCCGTTTCCACGCGGGTGTTGCTGGATTCCAAGCCTCCGCGCTTGAAGATCGCTGGATTCTTTCGCGCTTCAATAGCGTCACGAAGGAGGTCAACGAATCGCTGGCGACTTACCGCTTTCACGAAGCCGCCAATCGCATCTACGATTTTTTCTGGGGAGAATTCTGCGATTGGTACATCGAACTTATCAAGCCGCGCCTCAATTTCGATGAAGGCACTGATAAAAGCGCCGCGCCATTGACATGCGCAAATCTGGTTGCGCTGTTTGAAGCCTCGCTGCGCCTGTTGCACCCGGTAATGCCCTTTATCACGGAGGAAATCTGGCAGGCGGTTTACGATGGCAAAGCGCCGCTGAAATCTATTGCGTTCGCGGAGTATCCGCAAGCCGACGAGAAGCAGTTCGATCTTGCCGCCGAAACCGAGATGGCGATCCTGCAGGATCTGATCGTCAGCGTGCGCAATCTTCGGGCGGAGTTGAAGGTTGAACCTAAGGTCAAGGTTCCCGTTGAAGTTTTTGTACATGAGCCCGCCATTCGCAGCATGATCAAGCAAAATCGTGGTGCGATCGAGCGTCTTGCGAATGTGGAAGAGATGACGTTCGTAGAAAGTTCTCCGGCCGGCAAAGGGGCATCCCGCAGCACCGCTCGCTTCGATGTGCAGGTAATCTTCGAGCGGAAGATCGACATCGCTGCCGAATGCGAACGGCTGAAAAAAGAACTTGAGAAAATCGAGAAGGGCATCACGACTGGCCAAAAACAACTCGGCAATGAACAGTTTCTCGCGAAGGCTCCAGCAACCGTGGTGGAGAATCTTCGCAGGCAGGGGCAGGAGTTGGCGGTATTACAAGACAAAACCCTCAGCAAGATTAGGGAACTAAATTGCGAGAAGTGAATCGGTAATAAGCAACGTGAGACAACGGCGGGTCTTCGACCCGCGGACAGCCGAGGGCGGCTGTCCCCACATGAGATTCTTGAGCTAACTGGAAACTGAGCACTGCCAAGCCCCATGGACTTCAACTCGCGCCGCATCACCGCAATCATCGAGAACGCGCTGCTCGAAGACCGTGCCACGAGCGATGCGACCAGCTATGCCTGCATTGACGCCAATCAGCGCGCTTCGGCCACAATCCTTGCCAAAGAAGATTGCATTCTGTCGGGCATTGGGGTCATTGCCCGCATTCTGGATGTGTATGCTGCGCTCGATGGCGCCGTGACTTCGCACTACGAAGTGACGACCCATCCGGAAATCTTCGATGGCGTGAGGCTCCATAAGGGCCAGTCGGTCGCCGTGATCCGGCATAACGCGCGCGTGCTGCTCTCGTGCGAGCGCGTAATATTGAATTTCCTGCAACGTATGAGCGGCATCGCTACGCTCACGCGAAAGTTTGTGGACGCAATTTCCGGCACGAAAGCCCGCATTCTTGATACTCGCAAAACCGCGCCGGGATTGCGGGTTATCGATAAATATGCCGTCCGATGCGGCGGCGGCCTCAATCACCGCCTTGATCTCTCTGACGGGGTGCTGATCAAGAACAACCACATTGCCTTGGCTGGCGGAATCGTGCCGGCGCTGGGGCGCGCTCTGCATAACCGTCGAGGCTCGGGGACGATCGAGGTAGAAGTGCGTACGCTGGCTGAACTGGAAGACGCCCTGGGCTGCGGAGCGGAAGCGGTTCTACTCGATAACATGAGCGTCGACGAGGTGCGGCGTGCGGTCGAGCGCTGTGCCGGACTCAAAAAGCCGATTCCTGTTGAATGCTCGGGCGGAATCCGGCTGGAAAATGTTCGCGCCTACGCGGAAGCGGGCGTGGATTTTATTTCCGTCGGCCTGCTCACCCACTCGCCCCATGCCGCCGATATGAGCATGCGCGTGCAACCCGCATAGCCGGGCGCCTGAATACACCCATCAAGGTCCGCATTTGTTCTTTTTCCTGGCGTCCCGCATAATCTCCGCATAACGAACCGTGGCAAATCTCGCAAACCTGCGAAGAACGATGGGCCCCAGCAACGCTCGCATCCGCCCACCGATCTACGCCTGGGACACGTCGTGCGCCTTTTGATGGAGCACGCGACGGTAGTTGTGAGCGGAACGAAAATCGCGCAGGAAATTTCTTCCACCCGCTCCGAGGTCTGGCGGCTGATTCAACAATTACGTGCGCTCGGTGTCGATGTGGCCGGGCACCCGGCGACGGGATATCAGTTGAAATCAGTTCCCGACCTGCTGCTTCCTGAAATCCTCGCGCCCATGGTGCGCAGTACCATCTTTGCCGAGCACTTTCATCATTTTTACAAGATCGCCTCAACCAACACGGCGGCGATGTCAGCTGCCTCCGGAGGTGCACCTGAGGGCAGCGTTTTTCTTGCCGAGGAACAGACTGCTGGCCGCGGCCGCGGTGCACATTCCTGGGAATCGGCTCGCTCGGCCGGAATCTATTGCTCGGTGATTCTGCGCCCTGGGCTGCCGCCGTCGGATGTGCTTGTGCTGGCATTAGCCGCGGGCCTCGCGGTCGGTGCCGCTATAGAGGAAGTCAACGAAGGTGTCCATGCAGATCTGAAATGGCCGAATGATGTTCTTGTCGGGAACGAGAAAGTCTGCGGCATTCTCACCGAAATGAATGCCGAGGCTACGCGCGTGCGCCATGTCGTGGTCGGAATCGGCATTAATGTGAATCAAACCGCCTTTCCGAAAGAACTGCAAAACGAAGCGACCTCGCTTCATCTCGCTACCGGGAGCGAATGGTCGCGCGTCGAATTGTGCGCAGCTTTGTTAAAATCGCTCGATCGCGAATATCGATTGCTGCTTGAGCGAAAAGATGCGCGGCAGTCGATTCTGCGGCGTTTTGCCGAGAAATCGTCATGGGTTCGGGGCAAGCAGGTTCGCATCGAGGAGGACGGCACGTCGATTGAGGGTATTACGGAAGGTCTCGACGATCGCGGTTTTCTGCTCGTGCGAACATCTCAGGGATTACAGACAATTCTTAGTGGAAGCGTAAGGGCGGGCTAGAATTCAGTAGTTGGTATTCAGCAACTCGGAAAATCGGGTGTCTGAAATTCTGAATACCCAACCCTGATGGCGAAAACCGTAACACAAAATATGCTTTTCGTTCTCGATGTCGGCAACACGAATACAGTGCTCGGCGTCTTCGCGCGAGCCGAGTCCGAGCAAGAGGGCAATTCTGCGCCGCAGTACGACAGCCTCGTCGCACACTGGCGCGTGACGACGCGACAGGCCAGCACGGTTGACGAATATGGCGTCCTGTTTCGCAATCTGTTTTCCATGGCCAGCCTGCAAGCGTCGGAGATTCAGGGCATCGTGATCTCGTCGGTTGTACCACCGCTGGATCCTGTGCTGCGGCAGGTCTGCGAGCGTTATTTCAACTCCAAGCCGTTGTTTATTGAACCGGGCGTGAAGACCGGGATGCCCGTGCAGTACGAGAATCCTGCCGAAGTGGGGGCAGACCGCATCGTCAATGCCGTGGGTGCCTTCGAAAAGTACGGTGGGCCCTGCGTGATCGTTGATTTCGGTACTGCGACTACTTTCGACTGCGTTTCCGCGAAAGGGGAGTATCTCGGCGGCATTATTTGCCCCGGCATCGGCATCTCAGCGGACGCTCTTTTTCAGCGCACGGCTCGTCTCACGCGGGTCGAAATCCGGAAGCCCGCTCGGGTCATTGGCACTACTACCGTGGGAAGCCTGCAATCTGGGCTTTATTACGGATATCTCGGCTTGGTCGATGGCATTCTCGAACTTTTGCTCGCCGAATTGGGCAACGAGACGCAGGTGCTGGCAACCGGTGGTCTGGCCCCGCTGATTGGCAAAGGATCGAAATTTATTAAGCACGTCGACGATTTGCTTACGCTTCAGGGGTTGCGCATTATCTGGGAGCGCAACGCCGGTTCGCGACGCGAGACGCCGAGGGCGAACGCCGCATCGAAAGGACCCTCGAAACCTGCTTCCGCAAAACCGAAGGGCGAAGCTAATCTGCGATCGAACCCCGCTTCCCGCCCGTCCCGCTGAATTTACCGTGGAAAATTACTTCCAATATTTTTCGGAAGTTGAAGAGCACTTTCTGCGGCGGCGTGGGTCGCCGTTGATCGGGTCAACTCTTGACTGGGCGCAGATTGAAATCTGGAAGAATGCCGGCATTCCTCTTGAGGCTGTGCTTCGCGGCATTGACGCGGCATTCGACAAGTATGAGCAGCGTAAATCGAAAAGGCACGAAAGGATCAACAGTATTCTGTGGTGCGCGCAGGCTGTATTGTCAGCCGCGGAAGACATGAAAGAAGCGGCCGTGGGCGCCTCGAGTAATGAGGAATCGCGCAAGGCTGACGCTGCACAGCAGTTCGGGCCGGAGGCCGTCGCGGACTTCTTGTTGCGAAACGCAGACCAGCTTGAAAAGTCACAGCTTCCGAACAGCACCGGAATTTCTGTTGCCGCGGTTGCGAGCGACGCCGCGGCGACGCTGCGCAAACTGGCAAGCGAAATAGAGAGCCAAAAGTCAGCGCAAAAACTGGAAGATTTGGAGCGTCGCCTCACCGTGCTGGAAGAAAAGCTATTTGCCGTGCTGTTGGCCGCTAGCCCCGACGAGGAGATTGTGAACGTTCGCGCGCAAGCTGATCGTGAACTCGCGCCCTACCGCAGTAAAATGACAGCCGCGCAAATCGATCAACTACAGAAGCAATACGTCCACAAGCGGCTTCTGGAAAAATTCAATCTCCCTCGCCTTAGCTTGTTTTACATGTGACCGTGACCGCTCGACCAATGACCCAATCTTTCGACGTTATTATTCTCGGCGGCGGGGCGGCGGGCCTGATGTGTGCGATGGAAGCCGGTAAGCGCGGCCGCCGCGTCGCGCTGATAGAACGCGCCGACAAAATCGGTAAGAAAATTCTGATCTCCGGCGGCGGCCGCTGTAACTTCACGAATATTCACACGACTTCAGAGAATTTTATTTCGGCGAATCCGCATTTCGCCAAGTCTGCGCTCTCCCGCTACACTCCGTCTGATTTCATAGCACTGGTTCGCAGGTACCGCATTCCTTACCATGAGAAAACTCGCGGGCAACTTTTCTGCGATCGTTCCGCCCGCGATATCGTGGACCTGCTCGAATCCGAGTGCCATGCCGCGGGAGTGAAAATCTTCCCGAATACAGAAATAAATGAGATCCAGCACGAAAGTGATTTCCTGGCGCGCGCGAACAATGCCAATTTCCGTGCGTCGGCACTGGTAGTCGCCACAGGAGGCCTGTCCATTCCCAAAATGGGTGCAACCTCCTTTGGATATGATCTGGCACGCCAGTTCGGTATTACTGTTTGTGAGCCTCGGCCTGCTCTGGTTCCTCTGGTTCTCGGCGCGGAAGACCGGTCGCGCTTCCGCGATCTCGCCGGCGTTTCGGCTGACGTGATCGCTTCTTTGGGCGAACAGCAATTTCACGACAAGATGCTCATTACGCATCGCGGTCTGAGTGGTCCGGCGATCCTGCAGATCTCGTCATACGGGAATGAAAAGGAGAAAAACTCACGCCCTATTTCTATTGATCTCGCTCCCGGCGCTCAGCTTACTGCTCCATTTCGCGATGCGAAGGTTGCGAGAACGCTCACTACATTGCGAGCAGAACTGCGAAAGTACTTGCCTCAGCGGCTTGCCGATCGCTGGCTTGATCTGCATGCGCCCGCTTCCTGGACAAACCGGGCGCTAAGCGAATTCGAAAGCCAGATACACGCCTGGATAATTTCGCCGGTAACCACCGAAGGCTATGAGAAAGCCGAAGTAACCGCAGGTGGGGTGAATACCAACGAGCTTTCAGCCAAAACAATGGAGAGCAGCAAGATACCGGGCTTATTTTTTATTGGAGAAGTTGTCGACGTGACCGGCCAACTTGGAGGCTTCAATTTTCAGTGGGCGTGGGCATCGGGCGCTGCGGCCGGACGATTCGTATGATTCAGGCAACGAAGCTGACAAGCGGCAGCCGGCTCTCCATGCCGTAGAATCAACTCTTGATTCTTTCGGTTGAAAAGATGATCTATGGGGGCGAAGGTCTCGCCCGGCTTCCGGCTGATGCTAATCGAAGCGACGTCCACAGCCACGGCAAAGCCGTTTTCATTCCTTTCGTTCTCGCTGGAGAGAAAGTAGAAGCCTCACTCACCGAAACTAAACCAGGTTTCGCCCGCGCACGCGCTAGTGAAATCATTGCCGCCTCGCCGCATCGCATGCCGCCGGCTTGTCCCTATTTCTTGCGTTGCGGCGGATGCCATTACCAGCAGGCCTCCTACGAACACCAGATTGAGATTAAAAAGGAGATCCTGCGGGAGAACCTCAGGCGCATCGCCAAGCTCGAATTGACCTGCGAGATTCAGGCGCATCTTTCGCCCCCCTGGAATTATCGAAATCGTTCCCGCCTGCAGGTTAGGACCCATCCGGAGTTTGCCGCCGGATATTTTAAATTCGCATCGCACGAGTTGCTACCGGTGGAAGAATGTCCCATCAGTTCGCCAGTAATCAATCAGGCGATCGCGACGCTCTGGCAGGCGGGACGCGCTGGCAGCGTGCCCGATGGCATTCGCGAGATCGAGTTTTTCGCCACTGCGGATAACTCGAAATTGCTGGTGGAAGCCTCATGTGCGCCGGAGGCCAGACGTGCTGCCGTACGAGGCTGGATGGAGGAATTTTGCGCGATGGTGCCCCCGGTTGCGGGTATTGGCGCCTTTCGCGAAAAGCCAAACGGCACGCGGGAGCAGTTGATTTCGATGGGCGCGCCGGAGTTGATTTATCAAACCAGCCGTTCCTCGTTCCGCGTCAGCGCCGGGTCGTTTTTCCAGACCAACCGGTTTCTGGCGGACGAACTGGTCGAAATTGTCACGGCTCGCCGTTCCGGTGAAGTGGCGCTCGATCTCTACGCGGGCGTGGGATTGTTTTCCACAGCGTTGGCATGTAATTTCCGTCACGTAATTTCGGTCGAGTCGTCACAGACTGCGGCGAACGATCTTGCCTACAATTTGCCTGGTAACGGAGAAGCCGTTCGCTCCCCGGCGGAGCAGTATCTGCAAGCAGTTTCAGGTGCTTCTGGTGCGGGCGCGGGACACTCGCCAGTTGCTCCGCGTGGCGAATTGGAAACGGGGCGGGTCGGGAAGGGCAAACTCCCCCAGCAGTACCTTCATACGCCCGACCTGATTGTCGTAGACCCGCCCCGAGGCGGTTTGGGTGGTCGCATGGCGCGCTCGTTGGCGACCTGGAGCGCGCCACGCGTGACTTATGTTTCGTGTGATCCGGCAACTTTAGCCCGCGATCTGGTGCCATTATTCGCGGCAGGCTATTGCGTTGAAGAGGTGCATCTGGTGGATTTGTTTCCACAAACCTTCCACCTTGAGAGCATAGTGCAGTTGATGAAATAGCCCGGCTTCCGCGGGTATCGCGTCCGGGTTGCGGTTGCAGGCTGTCGTGTTGGAGCGGCGGCTGGTTGGTCGAGCGGCCTGGCCTTCGACCGCGCCTTGTCGATCCGCTCGGCGGGTGGGTTCGTTTCTCATCAATTCGGATTTTCCCTCGCTGGCAAAGAGAGCATAGATTCCTCAGAACCAACCCTCCATATGCAACCGGCGCAAACAATCGACAAGCCGGAAGCGGCGGCGATCTTCCACACGTTTCAATTTAAGCCCACACGCCAGCCTGTATTTTGGGCGACCGTCGCCTATTCAGGGGGAATTATTGCGGGCGCTTGCGCCCACCGGCCCGCATTGTTTTGGATCGCTCTGGCAACCGCCTTTCTTGCAGCAACCCTATGCTTTGTTCGCCGGCGAGCTTGGCTGGCGAAAGTATTCGTATTCGGAGCAATTCTCTTTTCCGGAGCTCTTCACATTCAACTTCGGGGAGTCAGCTCCATTCGAAACCGAAGCCTGGATGAGTTCGACGATGGGCAGCAACTTACTATGACTGCGCACGTCACGCGTGAAGGCCGTGTGCGCGAAGAAGGTTTGAACGAGCTTCGTGAAAGCCTGGATGTAGACACCGAACAAATGAGTACCGAGGGTGGACGGTTCATGCCCCTTCATGCCGGTGTGCGGCTCGGCGTCTATGGCCAGCGTGTGTCTTCATCGGCCGCAGGAATCGAAGCGTCGCCTCCCATGCACATTTTTCATTACGGCGAACGCATCCGTTTTCCGGTGAGGCTCCGGCTGCCTAGAAATTTCGGCAACCCAGGCGCATTCGATTACGAAGGTTATCTCGCGGAAAACGGCATCGCTGCGCTCGGTTCCAGCAAGGCCGAAGACGTAGAATTGCTCCCCGGTTTTGCTGGCGGACGAATCGAGCTGCTGCGCAGCCGCATACATTCCAGCATTCTTGCTAAAGTGCACGCCCTCTGGCCGCCACAGCAAGCCGCCCTCCTGGACGCCATGCTGATCGGCGAAGACGCCTTCCTCGATCGCGATACCCGGGTCGATTTCCAGCGCTCCGGAACTTATCACGTGCTTGTCGTCTCCGGAATGAACGTCACCATCCTTGCGTTCGTTGTCTTCTGGACCCTGCGCCGCTTCTGCTTCTCAGAGATTTATGCAACTTTGCTGACCATTCTTTGCTGCGTCGCTTATGCATTCGTTACGCAGGTCGGCGCTCCCGTCTGGAGAGCTACGCTGATGTGCGCCATTTATCTGGCAACGCGCCTACTTTACCGCGAACGGGCCATGGTCAATGCGCTGGGCACGGCCGCGTTGGCCGTACTGGTTTTCGATCCGCGTCAGCTTTTCGCGGCCAGCTTTCAAATGACATTTCTCTGCGTGCTGATCGTCGCGGCGATTGGTATTCCGCTGGTGGAACGCACGTCGCAACTCTACCGCCAGGCCCTGGCCCACTGGGATTCCGACGATTACGGACCGCGCCTGCTTCCTCGGATTGCGCAATTTCGGCTGGACCTGCGCTTGATCGCGGAACGGCTCGCGCGATTTCTTGGTGAAGCGTTCTCGCTGCGCCTGGTGCGAGCTGCCACTATCGTCTGCTTCGTCGGTTTCGAGCTGCTACTGGTTTCGGCGTTGATGCAGATGGGGTTGGCCCTCCCCATGGCTTATTATTTTCACCGCGCCACCACAATTGGCCTGCCGGCCAATATTGCCGTCGTGCCGCTAACTCAGATCCTCATGCCAGCCGCAGTTCTGACTCTCTGCGTGGGATACGTTTCTCTAGCGCTTGCGAAGATTCCCGCCCTGTTTACCGCGTTTGCGCTGAATGCCATCACGGGCACGGTCCACGGACTCGGCGGGCTACGCTTGGCCGATTTGCGCGTGGCAACTCCATCTCGACTGATGATTGCAGCCGCTTGCGTTGCGTTAGTTCTCGCAATGTTATTCGCCCGCAAACGGATACTTCTTACTATCGCCGGACTCCTGGCGGTGTTGCTCGCCTCTTTAACTCTCGCGTTCATCCCTCCGGCACCACGGACGCGGATGGGAATGCTGGAGGTCACTTCGATTGACGTCGGCGAAGGAGATTCCATCCTGCTGGTTATGCCTCAAGGCCGCACTTTGCTGATCGACGCAGGTGGCCCGATCTGGGGCTCGGGCTCCCAACTCGACTTCGGTGAAGATGTAGTTGCGCCGTACCTCTGGACGCGGCGCATCTCGCGCCTCGATGCCGTCGCTATCTCGCACGGTCATTCAGACCACATCGGCGGCATGCCCGCGATCCTGAGAGATTTTCACCCTGCGGAGTTATGGATCGGACTGATCCCTCCCAGCCGCGCCCTCGACAATTTAATCGCCGAAGCGCACGCGCTCGGAATCAAAGTTGTCCGCCATTGGGAGGGAGATGAGTTTTACTCAGGCGGAGCGAAAATTGACGTTCTGTTTCCGCCCCAAAACTGGCCGGTTGGACTCGAGCCCAAGAATAATGACTCGATGGTGCTGCGGGTGAGCTACCGAGGAACTTCAGTTCTGCTGGAAGGCGATGCCGAAAAAGCCGTCGAGCGCCGCATTGCCATCCTGCACCCCGAGCACGCGGATCTGCTAAAGGTTGGGCACCACGGCAGCGCCACATCCACCACCCCAGAAATTCTTGACGCGGTTCATCCGACCTACGCGGTCATCTCCGTGGGACATCGAAACTCTTTCGGGTTACCGAAACCCAGCGTTTTGCAACGCTTGCGAGCCGCACATGTCAGAACCTATCGCACCGATCTGGACGGCGCAGTCAGTTTCTTTCTCGACGGCCACGCGGTTACTCCTGAGTTGGCAGTTCGGCAGTAGCGTCGTCGTCGTCGCGAGGGGAACCACTCACAGCACCTTCGCCCATGGAAGAGCCAGCTCGCTGCGATTCAGCAATAACTCTCTTTGCCTCGTCAGCATCTTCTTCACGCACCAGAATGACCATTCCTCCAAGGCCCGGAAACATCTCTTGCACCATGCTGCCGGACATCAGATCGCTATCGATTCCAGCGGAATCGAGCAAGCCTTTCACTACCAACCCCTCCGATTCTTCTTCGCTGTCGAAGATTTTAACCAGCTTTTCATTCGGATCAGGCCGTCGCGCTTCCCTTGCTTCGAATTGTCCTGCCATAGATTGTCTCCCGGAAAATTTGTCAAAAGCCGACTCACGTTCCCCGCGCTCTTGTGATTTTACGCCTCTCACCATCAAGAACGTTTGTAGATGAGCTTTCGGGCTGTTAGGGTTGCGGAGGCGAGTTCCGCGCTGGGCGAGCCGAAGACCCGGCACCTTCGGGCCGTTTGCTTTTTGACGCATCAGGAGCAGAATGCTGAATCGAGCGCAACGCCACGCTATGCCGCGACATCAAAGAGGGAGCGGGGTGTGGGTAAAGGGATTTCATGACCATCGGAGAACCGGCGAATCAAGACGAAAGATCAGTTCTGCAAGGGAATGGAACGGCAGAATTGGAAGATGAGGCCAAGCGAATCCGCCGCTTGCAAGTCATGATCAGCATGGTCAGCTCGGTAATTAGCCAGGACCCTAGCCTTACCGTCGAGGAAGCTTCAGAACTGGCAGCCGGCGCCAAGCGCGCCGCTCTCGCCATGTTTCCCGACAAAGAACTCGCCTATGACCTGCTTTACAAACCTCGCCTGCAGCGCCTGATGCGCGAACGTTTCAGACTGCAATAGAGACATCGCCTCAGGTCCTCGGCGGTTCGTCCACGCATTTTTTCCTATCGGCTACTCATCGACTACCGGATTCCGCAGCGTGCCCACTCCCTCGACGCTGACTTCCATTACATCGCCAGCAACCACCGGACCTACGCCCTCCGGCGTTCCCGACGCAATCAGATCTCCCGGCAGCAGGGTCATGACGGCAGTGATATACCGCATCACTAAATCCACCGGAAACAGAAAATCCCGCGTCGTGGCCGACTGCTTCACTTCTCCATTCACCTTAGTTTCCACGCGTACGCCAGCCCACGGATCGATGCCATCCGCTACCACCGGCCCCACCGGGCAGAAAGTGTCGAAGCTCTTTGCCCGCGTCCACTGGCCGTCCTTCTTCTGCAGATCGCGCGTGGTAACGTCGTTCAGGCATGTGTAGCCCAAGATGTACGTCCTCACATCTTCGTCTTCGCGAATGTGCCGGCACTTTTTCCCAATCACAATGCACAACTCGCCTTCATAATCGACGCGCTGCGAAATCTTTGGACGTTTCACCGTTCCGCCTGGGGCCAGGAGGGCCGAATCCGGCTTCAAAAAAATCACCGGCTCGGTCGGAACTTCATTTCCCAACTCCTTCGCGTGTTCTCGATAGTTTCGGCCCACGCACACAATTTTCGAGGGACGCACGGGCACGAGTAAATCGGCTTGGTCGAGCGCAATCGGCTCAATCCGGCGCGAGCGCAAGCCTTCCACATCTCCGTCAGATTCTTCGGGAGGGCCTAAGAGAATTCGCACGATCGAATCGCGTCCTGCGACCGATTCAACGAATCCATAGTGGTCCCGTCCGTTCAGTCGGAAGCGGCAATATTTCATAGCAAATCTATCTAATCACGAGAGATGGAAAGTGAGGGAAAGAATTATTCGGAAAAAAACAACTACATCCTCTGCACGCCACCCAGGCCCTGCAGCGCACCGATGATTTGCTGCGACCACGCGGCAATCTGCTCGTCCCGCAGCGTGCCCTCATCCGATTGCAGCCGTGCCCGCAGCAAAATCGAATACTTGCCCGGCTCAATCGGGCCACCGCGAAAAATCTCCACCGGCTTGAATTCCTGCAACTCGCCAATTCGCAGAGTCATCACCGCGCTCCGCACCGCGTCGAACTCAACATCGTCAGAGAAGATGAAGGAGAAATCGCGCTCGACCGCGGGATACTTCGCGAGCGGAATGTATTGCGGAACTCGCAGACCCCGTGCGTGCAACTGCTCCAAATCAAATTCGGCGAGATACACATCCTGCCGCAGCTTTCGCGTGCTCTTTACCGCTTCGGAAATCAGACCAAATTGCGCTACCGGCACGCCATCCATCAGCGCGCGCGCAGAACGTCCCGGATGAAAATATTCCGGAGTCTCCCGGTCGAACGTCAGATCGCGATAGCTGAATGCCGATAACAGGTTCTCCACGTCGCCTTTGAAGGCCCGAAACTCCTCGGTGACCGAGGAATCCGCGGGTGCCCCGCTCAAGCCGTCCTTTAGCTTGGATGGGGATTTTGGCCTTCCTGAGCTAACATCGAGCCTCGCGCCGGAAGGAATGGACCCCGTGACCGCGCGAGCAGTAGCCCCCAAACACATTCGCTCGGGTTCAACTCGTCCTCCATCGCGTATTTCATAAACTCGCGCCATCTCAAACAAGCGCACATTCTCCGAATCTCGATTCAGGTTCCACGCCAGCATATCGAGCATTCCTGGAACCATCGTAGTGCGCATTACGGAGGCTTCCGCGCTCAACGGATTTTCAAGCTCCAGCACCGAGGCTGTCGAAAAACGTTCAGCATCCTCGTGCGAAATGAAGCTCAACGACACAGTCTCGTTGTATCCGAGCGCCAAGGCACGCTCGCGCACGGTTGCATCGGCACTTGCATTGGGCAGCTTAACCACAGCGCCACTGTAAGCCGGCAAAGTATTCGCGAACTTGTCATATCCGTGCAGCCGCGCTATTTCCTCGATCAGATCGATCTCGCGCTCCACATCCAGTCGCCAGCTGGGGATGTGCACCTCAAACTCTGGTGCGCCCTGGCCCTCGGGAATCAACTCAAAACCGAGTTTTTTCAAGACGCGGACGATTTCGATCGTCGTAAGGTTCCCGCCCAGAATGCGGTGAACCTCCGCAAGCCGCAGGATCACCGGCGCCTGATCGATCTTCCTGGAAACGACGTCAATTACGTCGCCGGCCAACTCCCCGCCTCCTGAGGCAAGAATTAACTCCGCGACCAGATCGCACGACAACACAGTAGATTCGAAATCGGCGCCGCGCTCGAAGCGATGCGATGCATCCGTATGAATCCCATGCCGCCGTGAAGATTTACGCACGGTGATTGGATCCCACCACGCTGACTCGATCAAAATATTGCGAGTCCTATCGGTAATCATCGTGTCGAACCCGCCCATCACTCCGGCAAGTCCAACCGGCCTTTTCGCATCGGCGACGACCAGGTCTTCGGAAGTGAGCCTGCGCTCGACGCCATCGAGTGTCTTCAATTTCTCGCCGTGTTTCGCCCGGCGAATAATCAGCTGGCCGCCTTCCAGCAAATCCATATCGAAGACGTGCGTCGGCTTTCCCATCTCCCACAGAACGTAATTGGTTGCGTCCACCGCGTTCGAAATCGGCCGCTGATCGAGCAAACGCAGGCGATGGGAAATCTTTTCTGGCGAAGCTCCAATCTGGGTGCCCCGAATCACTCGCGCAGAAAATCGGGGGCACAGGGAAGGCTCTTCAACAAGAATCGGGAAGGGCACGACTTCAGTCGTGCCATATGGTGCCAGAGCAGATAGGGCTTTAGCCGCTAGGGGCAGCTTTGCTTGAATTGGCTTCAGCGGCAAGTCATAAATCGCCGCCGCTTCTCGCGCTACGCCATAATGATTCATGGCATCGGGACGGTTCGTGCCAATCTCCATTTCGAAGATAGTGTCAGCGCCTGAGCCGCTGATTCCTTCGACCGCAATGCCGACTGCGGTCAAATCCTCTGAGAGCCGACGGTCATCGACCGAAAGATCAACGAAGTCGCGAATCCATTGTGGAGAAAGTTTCATTGCCTTATAAGCCGTAAGCCAGCCACGTTCGAAGGCGCGCTGCGAGAACTCCTTGACGCGGCGCTCTTGATTTCAGGTTGCACGCGATCCTTCGGCGCGAAATACGCGCCTCAGGATGACAGCTTGTACGTCCTATTCAAACTGCTGCAAAAACCGCACATCCCCCTGAAAGAATAGTTGCAAATCATCCACTCCATACTTCAGCAGCGCAATCCGGTCGGCGCCCATCCCAAAAGCAAATCCCGAAACCTTTTTCGGATCGTAGCCATTGTCTTTCACGAATTCGAACACATTCGGATCGACCATGCCGCAACCCAGAATCTCAATCCATCCCGTCTGCTTGCACGGACGGCATGGCCCGCTCCCGCGCCGCCCACTCCCGCGCCGCCCACTCCCTCCGCAAATGAAGCACGAAACAAACATCTCTGCGCTCGGCTCAGTGAACGGAAAAAAAGATGGGCGGAAACTGGTCTTCACGCTCGACCCAAAAAATTCTTTCATGGCATGATCGAGCGTACCCTTCAGATCGCCAAATGTAATGTTCGTATCGACGGCCAGGCCTTCAATCTGATGAAACATGGGCGAGTGGCTGGCGTCGGGAGGGTCGTTGCGATGCACGGTGCCGGGAATCACGATGCGAATCGGCGGCCGCATCTTTTCCATGGTGCGAATCTGCACCGGCGAAGTATGGGTGCGCAGCAACCAGCGTTCGCGCTGCGGCTTCGACTGCTGACCGGTGATAAACAAAGTGTCCTGCGTGTCCCGCGCCGGGTGATTCGGGGGGAAATTCAGCGCCTCGAAGTTGTAATAATCAGTTTCAACCACGGGACCCTCAGCGATGGAGTAGCCAAGCCTTTGGAACACCGCGCACATCTCACGCGATGTTTTCATCACCGGATGCTCGCCGCCAATTGGGCGGCGAATGCCAGGGAGGGAGATTTCAACTCGGTCGCTGAAGTCATCCAGATCGACGAACCCGCCGTACTCCTGCGCCGGCGCTCGCTGGAAGCGCAAGCGATTCTGCGCGACTTCGACCATCCCCTCTACATGCTTCTTTATCCAGTTGACCTTTTGCCCGACGCTGGGTCGCGCTTCCTTAGGCGCACCTTTCAGCCACAGATCGTTGATCTGCGTCAGAACTCCGCTCTTGCGCGCCATCCATCGATCCCGAAACGCTTTAAGTTCAGCATCATTGCGAACCGCCGCGGCTTCGTCATCGCAGGTGTGTATACACTCCGCCGACGCGCTCTCAAGCGCCTCCGCCGAATAGTCCGTCAATTTGGGAACGGTGTAAGACATTCTTGAAAGCAGAAGTGAAGTAGAAGTCTACAGGAAACCTTGTCATTCCGAATCGCGCCGAAGGCGTGGCAAGGAACCCGCTGTTCTCTGGCCACGAGCACAAAGCAGATTCCTCGCTCGCTCTCTCCGGGCGTTGCGCGGCTGCGAGAGGCTCGGAATGACAATGATTTTAGGTCTGAGCACTAACAATCGAAAGCTGAAGCCGAAGCCTGAGAGCCCTACGCCAGCGCGCCCTTCGCCTGCTCAGCCAAGCTCTTAAACGCAGCCGCGTCCTTCACGGCCAAGTCGGAAAGAATCTTACGATCCAGTTCCACTCCCGCCTTTTTCAATCCGTGAATAAACTGGTTGTAGCTCAAGCCGTTCAGTTTGGCGGCTGCGCCAATGCGAACGATCCACAGCGAACGATACTGCCGTTTGCGCTGCTTCCGTCCGGCGTAGGCAAACTTGAGCCCGCGCTCGACGGCCTCTTTCGCCGATCGGTAGAGTTTCGATTTAGTAAGGAAGTAACCGCTGGCGCGGTCTAATATTTTCTTACGCTTGGCGCGGCGCTTCGTTCCGCGTTTTACACGAGGCATGGTTTTCTCCTTTTTACTTTCTCTGTACCGGCGGCTGGAGGCAAGGACGACTCGTCATGATGACGATCACTGGCCTCTTCACGCGCCCGATTGTGTAGAGCGGCCGCCCCTTTGAACTCGCTCAGGGCAGGCCCTCGCCTGCTAGCTATGCTGTACGCAGTCGCGGGCGGGGGCGCCCGCGCCACACAATTCTACTGATATGGAATCATCCGCTTCACTTTCAGCAGATCGCCATCGCTGACCAGCGTGGCTTTGCCCAATTTGCGTTTCCGCTTCTTGGCTTTCGACGAAAGGATGTGCCGCAGCCCGGAGTGTCCGCGCTTCACTTTTCCACTCGCGGTTTTCTTGAAGCGCTTAGAAGCGCCTTTGTGCGATTTTAATTTTGGCATAAATTCCTCGAAATCAGCCGCCGGACCTTCAAATTCTTGCCGTCAGCCTCTAATTAAAAACTGGATTGCTTTGGAAAGCGCTGTCCGCGCATGACCTCGGCGGAAATATCAAATTGCAGAGTTGACATCCTTGGTGGAAGCGCCGCGCCAATGCCGAACTCAACTCGACCGAACAATGCCTGGCCAAGCTGTGCTTGGCGAACTATGCTCGGCTACGTACCCGTGTTCGAAACCTGCACCGCATCGGCCGGTGCGGGCTTATGCTCGGGTGCGGGTTTCTGTTCCGCCGCCGCCTTCTCCTGGTTTTGCTTCTCGCGCATTTCCTGTTTTGCCTTCTGCTTGGCCTCTTTTTCCCGTTCCTTTTCCCGTTCGGCCATCGTCTTCTTCGGCGCCAAAATCGCGTGCAGAGTATTTCCTTCCTGCCGGGGCCGGAATTCCACGATGCTAAACGGCTCCACGTCCTTAATCAGCCGCTCCAGTATTTGCCTGCCCAGCCCGGTGCGCGTCATTTCGCGGCCGCGAAAGAAAATTGTCGCTTTGACTTTGTCGCCGCCGTCCAGAAAACGCAGCACGTGATTTTTTTTCGTCTCGTAATCGTGGTCGTCAACGTTGATGCGGAACTTGACCTCTTTTACGGTTATCGTTTTCTGATGTTTCTTGGCTTCGCGCTCTTTCTTTTCCTGCTGGTACAGGTATTTTCCATAATCCATGATCCGGCACACGGGAGGCTGCGCCGTGGGTGAAATCTCTACCAGATCCAGATTCTTGCTTTTGGCTAATCGGATCGCTTCGAACGGAGGCATCACGCCAATCTGTTCGCCCTCATCACCAATCACGCGAACTTCGCGGGCTCGAATGCGATCATTGATTCGGATAAAACGTTTGTCGATACGGGCCTCCGCGCTCTAAGCGACTGAGAATACAAGATTATAGCATGTGAAATACAGGGAGCTCTGGTTCCGGGCGTCTCGCGCAAGTTGTCGGCAGGCTTATTCAGGAAGCTTGAACTTCACCGTGATCTGAGTCTGAATATCTACAGGTTCTCCGTTCAGCAGATAAGGCTTGTATCTCCATTGCTTCACCGCATCGATGGCGGCGTGAGCAAGTTCTTTATCTCCACTGAGGACTTTTATTTCTGAGATGCTGCCAGTTTTTGCGACAGTTGCCTGGAGCTGCACGGCACCTTCGATGCGCATCTCGATCGCGTTTCGCGGATAAACCGGTGGCACCTCCTTCACCAGAAGGCCTCGAGACACTCCCTGGGAAACCACGAGCCGCTGCAGCACTGGAGTTGCTGCGGCTGCGGGACCGAGATTCGGCAGCGCCTCGCCCGCGGGAGCAATCGCGTTCATGTTCAAAGCGGGCGCATCTGTAGTCTCTATTGGTTTGGGGGCCGCTATCTCTTTGCCATTCTTGATCAGGATTGGCTGAGCAGCGGGGGCTGGCGGTGGGAGCGTGTCTTCAGCCACAATCTCAGCATCCTGGTTGGACATTTCCGATGCAGCATTTGTTTTTGCTGCGTGGTCTTCCGCTTTCGCCAGCTTTGCAGGTTTCTGAGCTATATTTTTCTGACTTTGGATGCTTTTGATCTCGGATGTTGGAGTACCGGTTCTCTGCACTTCAGCAAGGGAAGACGTGCTCTCGGCCTCGCGGGCTGCAGTGTTTGGAGATGCAGCGGCCTGTGGCTGTATTGCGATTTTCGCCGAAGTACTCACGGGCGAAGTCGACGGTTTCCATTTCGTCCACGCCGCATATCCGCCGGCAGCAATCACAACAACGCAGACTGCGGCGATCAACGCAGTCTTACTTCCGCTGGACGCAGCCTTGTGTGTACTGCCGACCGTTCCGCCGAACGTGAGTGTTGGCGCTGGGGCCGAAGTTCTATCCGGCGAAGCAATGTGGTCTTTCGGGCCGGCGCTGACGCCATGTTCCGGAGAATCGATTGTCTTCGCGGCTTCTGCAGGAGCGCTTGCCGTTGACTCGCGCGCGGGCGCCGGTGCGCTGGCAGCATATCCCGAAGAAAGTTTGGTTTCGGCGTGAGCAGTTTGGACCGCTGAAATCTTGCCCGCAGCAGCGGGCAATCCGGCTGAGACCGGTTGAGCAGAAACGGGCTGAGAAGAGACGGCTTGGGCTGGAGAAAGATCGGCGGGAACGGCTGTCGGCTTGGGGCTTACAGCAGGTTCCCTCATCGGTTCGCGGGTTTCAGCGGGAGCTGACCCTACAAGGCTAGGCTGCGCTACTGGGGCCTGCACAGGGATCACAGCGGGCGACATCGGAGACGCTGCCCCTTGCGTTCGGATTTCAGCCGTGTTTGCAATAGAAGGCTGCGGAACCGGCTTCGCCGGAACAGATTTCGACGCAGAAGGCATTGCGGTTGCAGTTCCTGTTACGCTCGCATTCGCCGGTTTCGCGCCTTCGTTCTTGCGCAACAGGCCGCGCGCCACGCGCAACGTGCCTTTGGCTTGCTCCACATTGATCGGTTTGGTGAGCACGAGATTCGCGCCGATGCGAAAAGCTTTGGCGACTCCCGCTTGCCCTTCCACTACGGCGACAGCCAGTGCTCCCTGGTTATTGGGAGCGCTGCGCGCGCTTTTAAACAATAGCGTGGCGTTCTGCTCGTTATCGCAATCCACCACCACTGCGTCGAAGCGTTCACCCATAAACTTTTTTACGGCGGCGAAGGGTTCGGTGCAGGAGGTAACGTTGAAATCGAGCTCGCCAAGAACTTGGGTTACAGTGCGCGCGGTTTTGTCATCTGGGCAGAATAGGAGAGCTTGGTAACTCATAATATGGCCATCGTAGGTACAGTCGTAAGGAGCATCAAGTTACGCTGGTAATTCGAGATGCAGAGTTGCGTCCTTGCCAAAAGCGAGATCTCGCGCTGCATGCCCGAAAATGCGGTCCGGTCATACAATGCCTTTAATGCGCATCCCGCTCTGGTTAAAGCTGCTGTGGACGGTGTGGGTCCTGGTGTGGGCGCCGCTCTATTGGCGGCAATACGGAGCACAAAACTTTCTTTTTTTCTGCGATCTCGGGAATATTTTAATTGCCGCTGGACTTTGGCTCGAAAGTTCGCTCATTTTTTCGTGGCAGGCGTGCGGGTTATTAGTTTTTCAGACTCTGTTCATTATCGATCTTGCGGGCGCCGCGGTGAGCGGCCGCCATTTGATTGGTGGAACGGAATATATGTTCGATCCGCACATCGCGTTGGTGATTCGCCTGTTGAGTTTGTTTCATGTGGTGACACCGCCGGTGCTACTGTGGGCGCTTTGGCGATTAGGCTACGACAGCCGCGGGTGGAAACTGCAGACGCTGACGACTTGGATTGTCATCCCGATTAATTATTTCTGGCGGCCACAGTACGACGTGAACTGGGCTCGGGGTTTGGGCTTCCACGAGCAACACGCGGTACCTGGAATTGTTTACGTGCTCACATACCTGACTGTCGTTCCCGCTGCCGTGTACTATCCGACGCACCGGCTTCTTGCCTGGTGGCTGAGAGCGCGCAAGCCAAGCCGGTAAGATTCCCACCTCTTTAATGGCTGGTTTCTTCCGCTAGCCGCGAATCTCGCGCGGAGTCAGTGATCTGCTTGGCCGCGCTTTCTGGTTTGCTGGGACGCGACGGCGGCTTCGAGGCCGGATCGCCGCTTAGGTAAAGGGTTTGAGACGGCGATGCGAGAGCGGTTCCGGAATCCTCAACGAAATTCATTATGCGCAGCAGCAACTCCTCGCGCACCTCCAGGAATTCGTTGAAATCCCTGGTCAGCACGTAGCAGAGAAGCTCTACGTTGATGGATCCAGAAGCCAATTCCGCGAGCCGTACGCGCGCAGTTTTCTTTTCGATCTTCGGGTGACTCTCCAGTACAGAGCGCATTTCCGAGAGCACATAGCGGACGCTATCCGCCGTGGTGCTCGAATGCAGGCCCAGGATCGTCTTAAACAGTATCTTGTCGCGGCGGCTGAGATTCTCGACGTTAATCGTAGCCACGGTGCCGTTAGGAATGGCCAACAATGTGCGCTCTTCGGTCCGCACGCGAGTGGAACGCAGGCCGATGTCTTCGACTGTTCCGGTGCGGTCGCCGAACTTGCAAACATCGCCAACTCGAATGACTTCATCGCCTAAGACCGAAACGCCGCCAAATAGGTTGGCGATGGTTTGCTGCGCACCGAAGCCGATGGCGATGCCGCCAATGCCGAGGCCGGCGAGCGCCGTCGTCATGTTGAACCCAAGAATGCTGAATATCGAAAAAATCGCCATCACAAAGATGAGCGCCTTGATGATGCGTTCGCCGAGCAGAATGAGGGAACTGGTCCCACTAAGGCCACGAGCCAGGGCGCGATTGCGGACCCGATGTAACGACCAGCGAACCACGCGCCAGAGTATCCAGCTCGCGCCGATGATCACGGCAACCGCGGTGACCTGGATGTAGTAATGGCGTTGCAACAGCGGCATGCCGAGATAGCCGGCGAGCACGCGGTGAATCAGAGTGGCAACCAACAACCACGCCGGACCAGAAACCGAACGCCAAGGAATCGTGTGAAGCTGGCCATGCCTATACGCCCACCACCGAAATGGAATTTGCGCGATGAGCAAGACAAGCCAGGCCGCCGCTGCCGCCACGGGAATCAGCAGAATCAGAGCGAACCATTGCCAAAGAGCCATGCCTGCGAATTGATGCTTGACCACCCACTGCGGCAAGCGCGTCTCTACCTGCCTCGCTTCCACCTGATCGTAGAGTTCGGGAATTCTCTCGAGGGTCTCCGAGGAAATTAGCCAGATTTTTGTGCCGTCAGATGCCGAGACGTGAACCAGTACGAGTGGCGTCTCTACATCCCCGGATGACATGGTGCCCAGGTTCTGCCGGTCGCTCGGAACATCCTCCTGCGGCGTGCCTTCGGCCCGGCGGCTTGGCTTCAGGTTGCCGGCGAACGAGCGGTCCATTACGAACTTCAGCTTCATCGCCAGTTCATCACCCTGGGTCTGGCGGCGCGCATTGCTCATCTGAAGATATTGCGCGGCGATGCTGTAATCGCCGTTTTGCGCGGCCTGCAGAAATCCGAAGACAGTTCCGTAAGGGGTGTCGCGTCCGAGTTGGTCGGCGGGAGCTTTGCTCGGCGTCGCAGAGGTTGAGGGTTGCAGGATCTGGCTTAGCAGGCTTTGCGCTGTGGCAGGTAGAGAGAGTGCGA
Organism: uncultured Acidobacteriaceae bacterium; assembly: GCA_963784095.1. GTDB lineage: Bacteria > Acidobacteriota > Terriglobia > Terriglobales > Acidobacteriaceae > Sulfotelmatobacter. The sequence goes on along the minus strand of CAWAQC010000005.1, from coordinate 104,375 downwards.
CAGTTGCGGTCAGCCAAAAAATTGTTTTGCAGAGAACGGACATCGGGATATTTCCGGGACGATTGCTGAGCCGGTTCAAATTGCTTGCAAGTGAAGCTTCATTGTAGCGGATGCACACGTTTTCTAGGCGCGTGAGTTGCAGAGTTCATCCACGCTTTGGCCGGAAGACGTGCGTGCTGGTGCCAAAGAAAACTTCCGCGGATTCCATCACGGTTTCTGAAAGTGTGGGATGCGGATGGATGGTAAGCGCGACATCTTTCGCGAGCGCAGCCATTTCGATGGCGAGAACGCCTTCGGCGATGAGTTCTCCTGCGCCTACGCCGACGATGCCGACGCCCAGTACGCGCTCGGTCTGCGGATCGATGAGCAGTTTCGTCATGCCATCGGGACGGTCGAGCGTAACGGCGCGGCCGGACGCTCCCCAGGGAAATTTCGCGACCTTAATTTCACGATTTTCTTTTTCGGCCTGAGTTTCTGTAAGCCCAGCCCAGGCGACTTCAGGGTCGGTAAAGACGACGGCGGGAATCGCGTTCGGTTCGAAGGCGACTTTGTGCCCCGCGATGGCTTCGACTGCGGTGCGGCCCTCGTGCGAAGCCTTGTGCGCGAGCATGGGCTCGCCGACCACGTCGCCGATGGCGTAAATGGAAGGATCGGCGGTCTGGAGTTGCTTGTTGACTTCGATGAAGCCGCGAGCAGCAACTTTTACTTGTGTTTTCTCAAGGCCGGGGATCTCGGAGTTCGGCTTGCGGCCAACCGAAACCAGAACACGGTCAAAGACTCTTTCGCGCTGATCGTCTTTCAACGACTGACCTTCGAATGTTGCGCGAATGGATGGGCCGTCTTCCTTCAGTGAAGAAACAGTCGTATTCAACAAGATCGCGTCGAACATTTTTTCGAGACGCTTGTGCAAAGGAAGAACCAGATCGCGGTCCGCGCCGGGAAGCAGACCGGACAGCATTTCAACGACGGTGACCCGGGTGCCTAGCGCGGCGTAGACGGAACCGAGTTCGAGGCCGATGTAGCCGCCACCGACCACGAGAAGGCTGCCGGGAATATCTTCCAGATTCAAAGCGCCGGTGGAATCCATGAGGCGCGGCGAGTCGATTTTTAATGCCGGAATAATTGCCGGGCGCGAGCCGGTCGCGATGAGGATGCGATCGAAGGTAAGGCTGGTTTCCGAGTTATCGACTTTGGTTACGCGGAGAGTATTTGAATTTTCGAATGCAGCGCGGCCTTGAATGTACTCAACTTTGCGCTGTTTGGAGAGAATTCCGAGGCCGCCGGTGAGTTTCTTAACGACCCCCTCTTTCCAGGTGCGAAGGCGGAGGAGATCGACGTTCGGAGCAGCGAAGTCGATGCCCCAATTCTTCGCTTGCTGCGATTCTTCGATCACCTTTGCGACGTGCAGAAGAGCTTTTGAGGGGATGCATCCCCGGTAGAGACAGACCCCGCCGGGATTCAACTCCGGGTCGATCAGGGTGACGTTCATGTCTAGATCGGCAGCTAGAAACGCGGCCGCATAACCGCCGGGGCCGGCGCCGATGACGGCAAGTTTCAAGGTCGTGGAGTCTGGCATGTAAAGCTTTCAACCACGAAGGACACTAAGGTGCACCAAGTAAGCCGCGCGGATTTCCTTGGTGTGACTTTGTGTCTTTGGTGGTCCAAGTTTTTGACTTTATCCCTGCACCGACAACAGGAACGGCTGCTCGAATGCCTCCGCGACCCAGCGCAGAAAACGCGCGGCGTCAGCACCGTCGATCAGGCGATGATCGTAGGAGAGCGACAGTGGCAGGATCAGACGCGGTTCGAATTTCCCGCCATCCTTCTCTGGGATCCACTCCGGCTCCATGCGCGACCGCGAGAGGCCGAGAATTGCGACCTCCGGATGGTTCACAATCGGCGTAAATGCCGTGCCGCCGATTCCACCGAGATTGGTGATGGTGAACGTTCCGCCCTCCATATCGGCAACCGTGATTTTCTTTTCGCGCGCCTTCTGCGATAACTGCGACAATTCGACGGCCAGTTCAACGATGTTTTTCTTGTCAACGTCGCGGATCACCGGGACGAGCAGGCCGCGGTCCGTGTCCGCCGCCACGCCGATGCTGATGTATTGCTTGTAAATAATTTCTTCTTTCTCCATATCAATGGTGGCGTTGAATTGCGGAAAGACTTTCAGAGCGGCGGCGCAGACTTTTAGGGCGATTGCTGTGACCGTCATTTTGCCGCCGGCCTGTTCCGCCTTCGGCGCGAAACGTGCGCGCAATTGTTCGAGTTCGGTAATGTCGGCGCGGTCGTGCTGGGTCACATGAGGAATCGTGTTCCAGGATTCTGCAAGGTGCTCGGCTGTTTTTCGGCGAACCCCGCGCATGGAAACGCGTTCGATCTTCCCCCATTTCGAGAAGTCGGGAAGCTGCGGCGGAACAAAGTGTCCGGCGCGGGCCGGAGCGTGAGCGGCAGATGCGGCTGCCGCAAGTACGGCTTTGGCATGGGCTTTTACGTCATCTTCGCTGACGCGTCCGCCGGGGCCGGTACCTTTGACTTCGTAGATATCGACTCCGATTTCACGGGCCAGACGCCGGGTGTGCGGAGCGGCCGGGATGGCCTCCCGATGCTCGGTGCCGGCGACTTTGCCGAGTTGCGCAGGCATGGAGAACTGTACCGGCCGCGGCTGCGGCTGATCGGGCGGCAAAGCTTGTTCTTCGGTTTTGCCTTCGGCGCGAATGGCGGCCTGAAAGGCGAGGCGCGCACCGTGCTGGCCTGAAACATGTTCGACAGGCTGGCTCGGTGGGCGCTCGGGCTGGCTCTGCGCGGCCGCGCCGCCTTGCAGAGTAAAAATCACCTGCCCAACTTTTACTTTTTCGCCTTCCTTGACCTTGATATCTTTCACGATGCCGCTGACCGACGACGGAACCTCGACCACCGCCTTGTCGGTTTCCAATTCCATCACCGGCTGGCCTTCAGAAACTTTCGCGCCGGGAGTGATCATCAGACGAACGAGATCGCCTTGGGAAATATTTTCTCCCAGCTCCTGTAGGCGGAATTCCCCCGATGCCGCAGAATCGGTGGACCGGGTTCGCCGGGTTGCGGTCCTCGATTCGATAGGCGGCTGAGGCGAAGGCTTTGCCTGCTCGGCCTGTGGCGTTGGAGTTGCGGTCTGCGCCGCAGCGGCGGCGGCGACGGCGACTTGCGCAACCGGCGCTGATTTCGAGGTTTGCCCCGAGCTGGCTTCGGCAGCTTCGTTCTTACGCGGCACTCCGGCATCAGTGCCGTTGCTCGCGGCAGTGAAAATCGTCTGCCCGACTTTGATTTTGTCGCCTTCCTTGACGAGAACGTCTCTTACAGTTCCGCTGACGGAAGAAGGAACCTCGACAACTGCTTTGTCGGTTTCGAGCTCCATCACCGACTGGCCTTCGCTGACCGTGGTACCGGGGAAAACCATGAGGCGCACGAGGTCGCCTTGCTCGATGTTTTCTCCGAGAGCGGGCAGCTTGAATTCGATGACTGATGCCATGATCCTTTTGTCTTTCAAGAAGAAACTCGCGTTCCCCAAGGCTGAAGCGCTTCCTATTCGATCTGCGACGGCACGACTAAAGTCGTGCCCTGATACGAATCTCGCCTAGCTGATTGCCGGGTTTGCTTTGTCCGGGTTAATTCCCAAATCATGCACCGCCTGCCTGACCACTTCGAGGCTGATTTTCTTTTCTCGCGCCAGCGCCCCCAGCGTGGCCAGCACGATGTGCTTTGCATCTACCTCGAAGAAATCGCGCAGCGCTGCTCGGTTCTCGCTGCGGCCGAAGCCGTCGGTGCCCAGAGAGACTAATTGTCCGGGCACCCACTTGGCCACGGATTCCGGCAGCACCTTCATATAATCAGATGCGGCGATGAATGGTCCAGGCGCATCTTTCAACGTCTCGGTTAGGAATGGCGTTTTTTGCAGTTCGCCGGGATGAAGCATGTTCCAACGTTCGCAATCGTTGGCATTGCGATAAAGTTCTTTGTAGCTGGTAACGCTCCACACATCGGCGGCAACGCCATATTTCTCTTGCAGAATGGTTTGCGCCTTCAAGACCTCAAACATAATGGTTCCGCTGCCGAGCAGTTGCGCGCGCAGCTTCGTGCCTTGCGCTTCGGCTGACTTGAAGCGGTAAAGGCCGCGTAAAATTCCTTCGCGGACATTGTTTTCTTTCGGCATCTCCGGCATGGGAAGCGGTTCATTGGTGACCGTCAGGTAGTAAAAAATCGATTCGCCATCGACATACATGCGTTTAATGCCGTCTTGAATGATGACGGCGATCTCGTAAGCAAAAGCCGGATCGTACGCCAGTAGGTTTGGAACCGACAAAGCGAGCACGTGGCTGTGGCCATCCTGATGCTGCAGACCCTCGCCCGCCAGCGTGGTGCGTCCCGCCGTGCCACCGACGAGGAAACCGCGGCAGCGCATATCCGCCGCAGCCCAAATTAGGTCCCCGATGCGCTGGAAGCCAAACATCGAGTAATAAATGAAAAAGGGAATTGTGTTGATGCCGTGGTTCGCATATGCCGTACCCGCGGCGATGAATGAACACATCGAGCCGGCTTCAGTGATGCCCTCTTCGAGAATCTGGCCGTTCTTGGCTTCTTTGTAGTAAAGAAGCGTGTCCATATCGACCGGCTCATAGAGTTGCCCGACGGAAGAGTAAATGCCGACCTGGCGGAACAAAGCTTCCATGCCGAAGGTGCGAGCTTCGTCGGGAATGATGGGAACGATCAATTTGCCGAGCTCGGGATCCCGCAGAAGTTTGCCGAGCAGGCGCACGAAAACCATGGTGGTGGAAGCTTCGCGGCCGTCAGTCCCTTTATAGAATTCTTCAAAATGCGAATCCGGCACCTGCTTCAGAGGTGTGGCTAGGACTTTGCGTTGCGGCATGTAGCCGCCAAGCTGCTCGCGGCGCGCCTGCATGTATTTGATTTCGGCGCTGTCATCGGAAGGACGGTAAAAAGGCGCGTTGTGAAGCTCTTCATCGGGAATCGGAATTCCGAAACGCGAGCGGAAGAGCTGCAATTCCTCTTCATTCAATTTTTTTTGCTGGTGCGTGATGTTCTTGCCTTCACCAGCTTCGCCCAGGCCGTAGCCCTTGATCGTCTTGGCGAGGATAATGGTCGGCGATCCGGAATGATCGACGGCGGCGCGGTAGGCCGCATGAACTTTGATGGGATCGTGGCCGCCGAGCCGCATGCGAGCGAGTTGCTCGTCGGAAAGATGCTCAACCATTTTCAGCAAGCGTGGATCGGTGCCAAAGAGATTCTGCCGGAAATAAGCTCCGCTCTCGACGAAATATTTCTGATATTGACCATCGCTGATTTCTCCCAGTCGCCGGACCAGCAGGCCGTCGCGGTCATTGCGGATCAGGCTGTCCCAGTCCGAGCCCCAAATCACCTTGATCACATTCCAGCCGGCGCCACGGAAAATGGCCTCCAGTTCCTGAATGATTTTTCCGTTTCCACGGACAGGGCCATCCAGCCGTTGCAGGTTGCAGTTCACGACGAAGATCAAATTGTCGAGGTTTTCGCGCGAAGCAAGCGTGATCGAGCCCAGAGATTCGGGCTCGTCCATTTCGCCGTCGCCAAGAAAGGCCCACACTTTACCGCCGCGCGATTGCTTCAGCCCGCGATTTTCGAGATAGCGAATAAAGCGCGCATGATAAATCGCCTGGATCGGACCGAGGCCCATCGACACCGTAGGAAACTCCCAAAAATTGGGCATCAGCCAGGGATGCGGATACGAGCTTAATCCGCCGCCGGGTTTCAATTCGCGGCGAAAATTCTCCAGTTTGGCGCGGGGAATGCGGCCCTCGAGGTAGGCGCGAGCGTAAATTCCCGGTGCGGCGTGACCCTGAAAATAAACGAAATCACGGTCTCCACTTTCCGTCTTAGTCTGAAAAAAATGATTGAAAGCGACTTCATAAAGAGTGGCCGCAGAAGCGAAGGTGGAAATGTGGCCGCCAATCCCGTCTTGGATCTTGTTGGCACGAACTACCATGGCGAGCGCATTCCAGCGAACCAGGCTCTTGATGCGGCGTTCCATCTCCTGACTGCCGGGGAACGGCGCCTGTTGCAGGGCTGGAATCGTATTCTGATAGGGCGTGGTCGCGGAGAAGGGAAGGTTGACGCCCGCAGCGCGGCGGGCGTGCAACGCCAATTGCTGCAGCAGTCGCCCGGCGCGGATCGGACCGCCTTTGGACAACACATAATCGAGCGAGTCAACCCACTCGCGGGTTTCCAACACTTCTAGGCCGTCGGTCTCTGTCTGAGCCACGTATATTTACCCCAGTTCAATTGCGGAATAGTTCAATCATATCAAGTACGAGGAATTTTGCTGGAAGGAGTTACTAAGAGTTCTACAATATTGACGTTTTAGCATGTCGCGCCATCGTTTACCGAGCACGTACTGTGCCTAAGAGGTTTCCAATCTTGCGAATCGTATTGCTTGCTCTGGTCGTCGTTGTAGCAATTCTGCTGGTTACTCGGGTATTTTCGCGTCCGCGGACGCTCCCCAGAGTTGGCAGTGCCGCACCAGATTTCTCTCTGCCTTCGCAGCAGGGAGACGTCGTCAGCTTAAAAGATTTTCGCGGCAGTTGGGTCGTGCTCTACTTCTACCCGAAAGATATGACTCCTGGTTGCACGAGGGAAGCGCACAATTTTCAGACCGATCAGGCAAAGTATGCGGAGCGTCAGGCCGTAGTGCTTGGCGTTAGCGTCGATGGCGTCGACTCGCACAAGAAGTTCTGCACGAAAGAAGGATTGAATTTCAAACTTTTGGCCGACACGGACGGCCGCGTCAGCCGAGCCTATGGCTCCCTGACCAATCTTGGAATCGTGAAGTTTGCGGCGCGGCATACCTTTCTGATCGACCCGAATGGCAGGCTCGCCAAAGTTTATACAAGCGTCGATCCTGCGCGGCACAGCCAGGAAGTTTTGGCTGCGCTCGACGAATTTCAGAAGCAATCGAACAGCGTAAACTAAGGTGATGAGTTCGGCAGTTCAGCAGTCCGGCAGGCGTGAGGCTTTTCAGAAGAAACCCGCTTACCGGTTTCCGCCAGGCTTTCAGCGGAATCTTCTGTGGTTTGCCCTGCGGAAATTCCGTCCCGCAAATCCTATCTTTCTGTTTCAGCATCTCGCCGAGACCTATGGCGACATCGCGCACTACAAGCTGGGACATCATCATATTGTTTTCCTGAACCATCCCGGTTACATCCGTGAAGTGCTGGTGGTGCAGAACGACAACTTCATCAAAGAGCGCACGGTTCAGCGGACCAAGATGTTGCTGGGCGAGGGCATGATCACCAGCGAAGGGAGTCAGCACCGCGCGCAGCGGCTCGCCGCGCAACCCGCGTTTCATCGTCAAAGAATTACAGAATATGCGAGCGTCATGGTCGAGGAGGCGGTTCGCGTGAGTGAATCCTGGCGCGCAGGCGAAGAGCGCGATATTGCCGCCGATATGATGCGCCTCACCCTGAATGTGGTGGCCCGCACCTTGTTTGCGACCGATTTGCGCGAAGAAGTTCATGAACTGGCGGCGGCCATCAATCGCATCATGGGACTTTACAACTTTCTGGTGATGCTCCCGCTGGCGGAATGGCTGGTGCACGTTCGGCCCCCTGGGCTGGCGGCGTTTGTTCGAGCCCGAAATCGGATCGATGCCGTGGTGTATCGCATGATCGATGCCCATCTTGACAAGGGTCGCGACCAGGGAAGTTTGCTGGACATGATGCTCGCGGCTGACCCAGCTCAGAATGCCGACTCGTGCCAGTCCTTGCGCGACCAAGTGATCACAATTTTTCTTGCCGGCTATGAAACGGTTGCCAACGCGCTCTCATGGACATGGTATTTGTTATCGCAGAATGAAGATTGTGAACGCAGGTTTCATGCAGAACTGGATGACGTGCTCAGCGGCAGGATCCCTAATGTGGAAGATGTTCCGAGCCTGCGGTACACCGAGAACGTAATGGCGGAATCTTTGCGGCTTTATCCGCCCGCGTGGGCGATGGGGCGTTACGCTCGAAACGACTTCGCGCTGGGCGATTATTTTTTGCCGGCGAGGACGACGGTCCTCATCAGCCCGTTCATCACTCATCGCGACCCGCGATTTTTCCCTGATCCGCTGTCCTTCAGTCCCGACCGGTTTTCGGGGGAAGGTAAAGCCCAGCGAAAGAAATTTACCTATTTTCCATTTGGCGCGGGAGCGCGGCAGTGCATCGGAGAATCGTTTGCCTGGATGGAAGGCGTGCTGATGCTGGCAACGCTGGCACAGAAGTGGAAGTTGAGATTAGTTCCAGGACATCGAGTGGAGCCGCAACCGCTAATCACGCTGCGGCCGAAGTACGGGATGCGAATGCTGATTGAGCGGAGGTGAGATCGATTGTCCCTCCGAGGGGTATCTTCTTTAGGGATACCGATTTGTGGACACCGACGTTTAGTACAATCGCGTCATGAAAAACGTAATTAATTTCGCGGCAGTGCTGGTGCTGTTTCCGCTTAGTTTGGGAATCTCGCTCGCGCAAGCGAATACGGAAAAGGCCGCAACGAACAACGAATCCACGCCCGACGTTCCGGATGTGATTCAAGTTCCCGTAGGCGAGAAGGTCGTGCTTTTCGCGCGAGGCGTTGGGTCGCAGATCTACACTTGCCAGGAGGGCAAGGACCACAAGTTAGCCTGGATTTTGAAAGCTCCAGACGCGGAACTCAAAGATCGGAATGACAAGGTGATTGGCCAGCATTTCGCCGGCCCTTCGTGGAAGTTGAAAGACGGCAGCGAAGTGACCGGCAAAGCCACCGCTAAGGTGGAGTCGCTCGATCCCGGGTCCGTGCCCTGGCTGCTAGTGAGTGTAGTCAGCCATTCGGGAAATGGCTCGCTCAGTAATGTTAATTACATTCAACGTTTGCACACGCACGGCGGGCAACCGCCTGCGCTGGGCTGCGATCAGACGCATAGTGGAGCAGAGACGAAGAGCAGCTATAGCGCAGATTATTACTTTTACTCGCCTGCGAAGTGAATGAAGGTTCGGGACGCAATCAAACGTCTGGAGCAAGATGGCTGGCGACTGGCTCGAACGAAAGGCAGTGACCGTCAGTATCATCATCCTTCGAAGCCGGGGACCGTTACCGTGGCGGGACATCCGTCCGTGGACATTCCGCCCGGAACGTTGAACAATATTCTCAAGCAGGCGGGACTGAAATGAAATACCTCGTTATCTACGAAAAGTCGTCTACAGGTTGGGGCGCATACGCTCCTGATTTGCCCGGGCTGGGCGTCGCAGGAAAGACTTTGGATGAAGTGAAAGATTTGATTCGCGAAGTTATGGAGTTTCATCTAGAAGGCATGCGCCAGCAGGGAGAACCGATTCCGGCCCCCAGCGCCGCAACTGAATACATCACGGTATAAGCCCATGCGAGAAGTCGTCATTGCATCGTCCGTTCGTACTCCGGTAGGGCGCGCCCACAAAGGCGCGTTACGCTCGACTCGTCCCGATGAATTGGCCGCCATTGCCATTCAGGGAGCGTTGCAGCGTGTGCCGCAACTTGATCCTAAAGAGATCGAAGATGTCATTCTCGGCTGCGCCATGCCCGAAGCCGAGCAAGGCATGAACGTGGCCCGCATCGCTTCCTTGCGGGCCGGTCTGCCGGTCGAAATCTCGGCGCTCACCATCAACCGTTTTTGCTCTTCAGGATTGCAGGCAATTGCGATGGCCGCCGAACGCATCATGAGCGGCGGCGCGGAAGTAGTTGTCGCCGGCGGGACCGAGTCGATGACCATGGTCCCGATGGGCGGGAATAAGGTTTCGCCCAATCCTTGGCTGGTGGCGAATTATCCTGACGCTTACCTGAGCATGGGCCTTACCGCCGAACGGCTTGCGCAACGCTTCGGCATCACCCGCGAGAAAGCAGACCAATTCTCACTGCGCAGCCATCAGAAAGCCGTTTCGGCGATTCAGGCCGGCAAGTTCGATGATGAAGTCGTTCCGGTTCCGGTGAGTTTTACTACTCCGAATGGCTCAAAACCAAAGCGGCAGGAAATTAGTTTTAAGATGGATGAAGGCCCGCGCGCCGACACTTCGCTCAATGCGCTGCTGGCGCTGAAACCGGCTTTTCACGTGAAGGGAACAGTTACGGCCGGGAATTCTTCTCAAATGTCCGATGGCGCGGCGGCGGCGGTTGTCATGTCGGCCGAGCGTGCAAAAGCACTCGGCATAAAGCCGCTGGCACGATATGCCGCATTCGCGACTGCCGGATACAAACCCGAAGAAATGGGTCTCGGCCCGGTATTCGCGATTCCGAAGGCCTTGAAGATTGCGGGATTGAAGCTCTCCGACATCGATGTGGTTGAACTGAATGAGGCGTTCGCCGCGCAATCGCTTGCGGTGATTCAGGAAGCCGGCCTTGATTCCGAGAAAGTAAATCCCAACGGCGGGGCGATTGCATTGGGGCATCCTTTGGGCTGCACGGGAGCCAAACTTACAGCCTCGATCATCCGCGAGCTGAAGCGCCGTAACGGCCGCTATGGGATGGTGACCATGTGCGTCGGTGGTGGCATGGGAGCTGCGGGGATTTTCGAGAACCTTTCGTAACTCGCGACACAAGCCGACAATTACCTATTGTCGCTTACAATAACCAGTTCCCTCGATGGCTGCACGAATCCGTATTCAAAGGTAGAAAGATGGCGACTACAGTAGTTCCCAGCGCGAAGATTCCGGGAGGAAGTTTTCTACTCGAATCGCGACGGCCGGAGGAAGTATTCACTCCCGAGGATTTCACCGAGCAGCAGCAACTGATCGGGCAAACCGCGGAGGAGTTCACCGTCAATGAAATCCTGCCCAATATCGAGAAGATGGAGCACAAGGACTTCTCCGTTTCTCGCGAGCTGATCAAGAAAGCTGGCGAGCTGGGACTGACCGGAGTCGAGATCCCCGAAGCTTATGGCGGCCTGGAAATGGACAAGGTCACCGCCGCGGTGATTGCCGATCACATCGCTCAATACGCGGGCTTCGCCACGACCTGGGGCGCGCACAGCGGGATCGGCTTGCTGCCGATCGTATATTTCGGCAGCGAAGAACAGAAGAAAAAATATTTGCCGCGTCTAGCAAGTGGAGAAATTATCGGCGCCTACGCGTTGTCGGAAGCGTCTTCGGGCTCCGATGCGCTGAATTGCCGCGCTGGTGCGCAGCTTTCTTCAGATGGCAAACATTACATCCTGAACGGCGAAAAGATGTGGATTACCAACGCAGGGTTTGCAGATCTGTTCACGGTATTCGCCAAGATCGACAGAGAAAAATTTACCGCATTTCTCGTCGAGAGAACATTCCCCGGTTTTTCGGTTGGCGCCGAAGAACACAAACTGGGCATTCGCGGATCATCCACCTGCCCGATTATTCTCAATGACTGCAAGGTCCCAGTGGAAAACCTGCTGGGGGAAACCGGCAAAGGCCATGTCATCGCCTTCAACATTTTAAATATCGGGCGCTTCAAACTGGGTGCGATGTGCGTCGGCGGAGGTCGTGTGTCGCTGGAAAACGCGATTGGCTATGCCAAGCAGCGCAAAGCATTCAATAAAGTGATCGCCGACTTCGGTTTGGTGCGGGAAAAGATTGCCAATATGGCGTCCCTGCTCTTTGTGGGCGAGTCCCTCGTCTATAGAACTGTGGGCATGATGGATCGCGCGCTGAGCGAAGTCGACAAGTCTTTACCCGACGCAATGAAGGAGACTCGCAAAGCCATTGAGGAATACGCGGTCGAATGCTCCATCATTAAAGTTTGGGCTTCGGAGATGGTGAATTATGTAGTCGATGAGACGCTGCAAATTTATGGCGGCTATGGATTCGTCGAGGAATATCCTGCCGAGCGCGCCTATCGCGACGCCCGCATCAACCGAATTTTCGAAGGCACGAATGAGATCAACCGGCTGATCATCACGGGCTTTCTGCTAAAGCGGGCCATGAGCGGGCAGTTGCCACTGATGGCAGCCATCAAGAAACTAATGGATGAAGTGCTGTCCGGGCCTTCGACGAGCGAGGACCTTGAAGGGCCGCTCGCGGAAGAGCGCAAGCTGGTCGGCCAAGCCAAGAAACTCGGTTTGTTCGCCGCCGGCGCCGCCACGCAGAAATATATGCAGACGATTCAGGACCAGCAGGAGATCATGGGCGCAATTGCCGACATGACCATGGAAACTTACGCCATGGAATCGGCCGTATTGCGGGCACAAAAAATCAGTGAGACGAAGGGTGAGGCTGCGGCCGCGATTCCGCTCGCCATGACTCGCGTATATCTCTCGCAGGCAATGGAGAAAGTGGAATCTGCCGCCAAGAAAATAATTGCCGCAGTGGCCGACGGCGATATGCTGCGCACGCAACTCGCCATTCTTCGCCGCCTCGCTAAGTACGAACCTTTCAACACCATCGAATTGAGGCAGCAGATCGCGCAAAAGATGATTGAGAGGGGGAAGTACACGCTCGCTTAACGGGAATCTCCGGTGTCCCCGGCCATGTAGATTTCGTTCACGGTTTCTTTTCGTTTCTCGCCGGTATCTGCTACAACTGTGCGATGAGATTTCTCCTCATCGCTTTCTTCATTCTTGTACAGGGAGTTGCAGCGCAATCCAATTCATCTGCCCAGCAAGACTCGGCCACGTTCGATGCCGATGGCACAGCGCACATCACCCGCGTGGTTCCGGTTCCAGATACGGTAAGTCCGGAAGCGCAGAAGTGGCTGGATTCTGTGAACCGAAAGAAATCGGGAGCGGAAACCCTGGCAGAGCGGCGAGCCCGAACCGATGCATGGCGCGCGCAGGATTCTGCCGAGGCCCTCAAAAATTATCCGGTGAAGATTGAGGAACGCACGATTGCCGGTGTGCACACCGACACCATCACTCCGCTGGCAGATGCATCGGTGGATCGGGTGCTGATCAACTTGCATGGTGGAGGATTCAATTCGGATTCGGGTTCGCGAATCGAAGGCGATCCGATTGCCAGCCTCAGCAAGATCGAAGTGGTCTCTGTTTATTACCGATTGGCGCCGGAAAATCCTTTCCCGGCCGCGATTGACGACGCAGTTGCGGTGTACCGGGAGCTGCTCAAGACCTACAAGCCGCAGAAGATCGGAATTTACGGCACGTCGGCAGGAGGCATTTTGACCGCCGAAGTTGCCGTGCGCTTGAAACAACTGGGGCTGCCTCTTCCGGCTGCGCTCGGCCTGTTTTCTATCCTGGCGGACTTCAGCCGGCCCGGTGACTCGCGGCAATTTTTCTCGCTCAGTGGACTTCCGGGTTTGCTTCAGCCCCTCGATTGGCAACATCTGGAGGTTCAGTACGTAGGCGCCACTAACCGCAAAGACCCTGTGCTTTCGCCGCTGTTTGCCGATCTGCACGGCATGCCGCCAAGTTTGCTCATCACCAGTACGCGGGACGCACTGCTCAGCCAGACCGCCATTTTCCATCGCGCACTTCTGCGTGCCGGAGACGATGCGCAGTTGGTGGTTTTCGAGGCTCTGCCGCACGCTTTCTGGTATCAGTTTCAATTGCCGGAAAGCAGAGAGGCGCTCGAGATAATGGCTAAATTCTTTAATGCGAAGCTTGGACACTGACATGCTGATGGGAACACTCTATAAAAGGATCATCATCTTCGTTACGACTTTGTTTTTGCTCCTTGCGAGCCTCTCCGCGCAGCAAAACAATTCTCCCTCGAAAGACCTCGCACTTACTCCGCCCATGGGCTGGAATTCGTGGAACAAGTTCGCCTGCAATGTGAATGAAGACATGGTCCGGAGCATGGCCGACGCCATGGTCAAATCCGGCATGAAGGATGCCGGATATCAGTACGTCAATGTTGACGATTGCTGGCAGGTCAGGCGAAAGGCAAACGGAAACATTGTCGCCGACCCGGAGCGCTTTCCGCATGGCATGAGGGCCCTGGGCGATTACATTCACTCGCTTGGACTGAAATTCGGTTTGTATTCCGATGCCGGTTCGAAAACCTGTGCGGGACGGCCCGGAGGCTTGGGGCACGAATATCAGGATGCAATTCAATACGCAGCCTGGGGCGTGGACTATCTGAAATTCGATTGGTGCAACACCAGCACGCAGGATGCGAAAGCTTCTTACGCCAACATGCGCGCAGCGCTCGATGCAGCTGGTCGTCCCATTGTGTTGAGCATCTGCGAATGGGGAACGGCGAAGCCATGGTTGTGGGGTAAAGATGCCGGTGGCAATCTCTGGCGCACCACCGGTGACATTCAGGATCGCTGGGACGGCAAGAAAGAATGGAGCCCCGGCGACTGCTGCTCCTATGGCGTGCTAGCCATTCTCGATGCCGAAGCAGAACTTTATTCGTATGCTGGACCGGGGCATTGGAATGATCCCGACATGCTCGAAGTGGGCAACGGAGGGATGACCGACAGCGAGTACCGCTCCCATTTCAGCTTGTGGGCGATTTTGGCAGCGCCACTGATTGCGGGCAACGATCTGCGTGACATGCGGCCGGAGATTCGAGATATTCTCACGAATAAAGAAGTCATCGCCGTCGATCAGGATTCGCTGGGTCGCCAGGGCGAGCGCGCAACAAAAATTGGAGACGCCGAGGTTTGGGCGAAACAGATGAAAGATGGAAGCCGCGCCGTTATTTTGTTGAATCGCGGAAAGGTTGAGCAGCAAATCTCGGTGAGGTGGGAGGAGATTGGCTATCCCGGCAGCCTTAGCGCCTCTGTGCGCGATCTATGGCAGCACAAGGATTTGGGACTTTTCACGGGAGGATTTGCATCGCCGGTGCCCTCTCACGCAGTCGTGATGTTGATCGTAAAACCGCAGCCGAATCCGCAACGGCTTCCCGCACAGCAAGCTTCCAGATAACTGAGTCAGCCATTTTTCTTCAACTCTTCCATCACGCTCTGAATCAATTCCTTAGCGTCCGTCAGATTTTTCATGATGATTTGGATGTCCATCACCGGCTTGCCCGGCCAGCGCTGACTTTGGCAGTAGACGCCGTGTTGTCCAACCAGCGCCATTGCATCCGTGATCGTGTCCATGGTAACGGCGAGACGGCCGCGCGGCACACCCATCATGGTCTCGTAATGCTCCAGTTCTTCCTGCTTGTCGTCGAATACCGGCATGCTGCGATTGTAACTGCGCCGTCCGAAGGAGCATAATCTGCTGTCGAATAGATTTGCATCTAACTGCGATTTTCAGGAGAGACTTCATGCAGAAACGATTTGCGCTTTCCGCCCTGTTAATTTTTCTTGCTTCCAGCCTCGGTTTTTCTCAAATGGGGGGCAAAAGCCGACCCAGCCCGCCGGCCTCAGCCACATGCGACCTTGGCGGCAGCAATACCGTCAAGACGGACTACTCGAGTCCGCGCGTGAAAGGCCGCAAGATCTTCGGCGACCTGGTGCCCTACGGAGAAGTGTGGCGCACGGGCGCGAACGAGGCGACCACATTCGTCGCAAGTGCCGGTATTGAGGTCGGCGGAAAGAATGTGCCGGCCGGCAGCTACACGATTTTTACGATCCCGACTCCGGACAAATGGACCCTGATCATTAACAAGAAAACCGGCGAGTGGGGCATCCCGTATAAATACCAGAGTGATGAACTGGCCCGGATCGGCATGAAGGTTTCGAAGCTGCCTTCGCCAGTCGAGGACTTCACGATTTCTTACGAAAAATCTGGCAACGGATGCACGATGAACATCGATTGGGACACGACGCGCGCTTCGGTGGATGTTAGCGCCAAGTGAGTTCGGCGAGATTCGGTGAGATTCGTTTCGCCGACAGCTAAGAGCTAGGCTTCCATCGAAGCACCGGTTTGCGTGCGGCTGCCGTTTCGTCGAGCCGGGACACTCGCGTGGAATGCGGTGCGTCGAGCACAGTTTGAGGATCTTCCTCGACTTCTTCCGCGATCGACTTCATTGCTTCAACGAATAGATCCAGCTCTTCCTTAGGTTCACTCTCAGTTGGTTCGATCATCATTGCGCCGGGAACGATGAGGGGAAACGCTGTTGTATAAGGATGAAAGCCGTAGTCGATCAGGCGCTTGGCGATGTCCATCGTGCGCACGCCCTTTTTCGCTTGCAGTCGGTCGCTGAAAACGACTTCGTGCATGGTTGACGTGGTGTACGGCAGATCGTATATGCCTTCAAGCCCTTTGCGAATGTAATTCGCATTGAGGACTGCATCTTCAGTGGTCTGGCGCAGGCCATCGGGGCCGTTCGCCTGGATGTAAGCCAGCGCTCGCACAAACATTCCGAAGTTTCCGTAGAAAGCGCGAACTCGCCCGACCGATTGCGGCCGGCTGTATTCAAAACCAAGCGTACCGTCAGGCTTAGAGACGAGCACTGGCTTGGGCAGAAAAGGCTCGAGCATCTTCTTGATCGCCACCGGACCCGATCCTGGCCCGCCGCCGCCGTGTGGCGTAGAAAAAGTTTTATGCAGGTTCAAATGCATCAGGTCAACGCCGAAATCGCCGGGCCGCACTTTACCAACCAGCGCGTTCATGTTCGCGCCATCCATGTATAGCAAGCCGCCTTTGGCGTGAAGGATGTCGGCGATCTTGTGGATGTCCTGCTCAAATACTCCCAGGGTGTTGGGATTGGTCAGCATAAGCGCGGCAACATCTTCGTTCATCTGCGCCGCCAACGCAGATATATCGACCATGCCGCGCGAATCGGATTTCAGATTCTCCACTGCGTAATCGACCATGGCCGCGGTTGCGGGATTCGTGCCGTGAGCCGAGTCTGGAATCAGAACTTTCTTTCGCGGATGGCCTTTTGAATGGTGATACGCGCGCACCATGAGCAGGCCAGTCATTTCTCCGTGGGCGCCGGCGGCGGGCTGTAGCGTTATCGCATCCATGCCGGTGATTTCGATGAGGCATTCGCTCAGCGTTTTAATGATCTGCAGTGCGCCTTGCGAAATTTTCTCCGGCTGGTAAGGATGGCCGTTGGCGATTCCTTCCACACGCGCAACCGCTTCATTGACTCGAGGGTTGTACTTCATCGTGCAGGAGCCGAGCGGATACATACCGAGATCAATCGCGTAATTCCACGTCGACAGCCGGGTGAAATGGCGGATGATTTCGATTTCGCTCACTTCCGGCATACTGCCGAGATCTTTACGTTCGGAATCACCCAGCAGCGACGCCGTATCGATTTCGGGCACATCAAGCGGGGGCAGCTTCCATGCGGCTTTTCCGGCGGATGACTTTTCGAAAATCAGTCCTTCGTTCTGATTGACGTGGCGCGTGGCTTTGCGGGTCATGTGCTTCATCGCGCCACCTCCTCGGTGTCTTCTTCCTGTCTTGCAGATCGCGCCGAACCTTCACTCTCAGCGACCAGCCTAACAGCGGAGTCGATCGCATTGCGGGTGGTCAGTTCGGTGCAACACCATAGAGATGCATTGCCAAGTTCTGGATAAAACTTCCTCAGCGGAAGCCCGCCGATTATTTGCTTCCCCAGCAAGCGATTATTGATGGCGTACGGGCCCTCGGCGGTCTGCAAAACGAACTCATTGAACCGCGGCGTGCCGGAGAAAAGAATCTTGCCGTATTTCGAAAACTGCTTTGCAGCGTATGCAGCTTTCGCCAGGTTCTGTTTGGCCAGTTCCTTCAGTCCGACTTTCCCATAGACCGTCATAAAAATATTGACCATCAGGGCGACCAGCGCCTGGTTGGTGCAAATGTTAGAGGTCGCTCTTTCGCGGCGAATGTGCTGCTCGCGGGTTGCCAGCGTCAGGACGAAACCGCGTTTTCCTTGTTTGTCCACCGTCTGCCCGACCAATCGCCCCGGCATCTGGCGAACGAATCTCTCGCGCGTGGCGATCACGCCGCAATAAGGCCCGCCGAATCCCAGAGGCACGCCAAAGGATTGCGCTTCCATTGCGATGATATCCGCGTCGCGCGGGGGTTCGATGATTCCGAGCGATACCGCTTCGGCAATCGAGACCACCAGCATCGCTCCGCGCTGGTGCGCGATGTTAGCAATGGCATCCACGTCTTCAATGGTTCCGAAGAAGTTGGGCGATTGAATCAGTACGCACGCGGTTTCAGGCGTAATCGCATTTTCGAGTTCGGCCAAATTCAGCCGGCCGTTCTCGCCGAAGCCTGCGGTTGAGAGCGGCATACCTTGATGCGTCGCGTAAGTCGCCAGCACTTCGCGATACTCGGGATGCAAACTGCGAGCCACAACAACTGATCGCCGCCCCGTGAGGCGCACCGCCATCATGACGGCTTCCGCCGCGGCGGTCGAACCGTCGTACATGGAGGCATTGGCCACTTCCATGCCGGTGAGTTCGCAAATCATGGTTTGGAATTCGAAAATCGATTGCAGCGTGCCCTGCGAAATCTCGGCCTGGTAAGGCGTGTACGCCGTGAGAAATTCGCCGCGCGAGATCAGCGAATCGATGATGACTGGCCTGTAGTGAGCGTAAGCGCCGGCGCCGAGAAAGCTGGTGTAACCCTCCCCATTCTCGCGCGAGCGCTGCCGAAAGTAGTCGACAATTTCCGATTCTGCCATCTGTCGCGGAATTGTCAGATCGCGATTGAGCCGGTATTCGGCGGGAATGGGGTCGAATAGTTCGTCCACCGAACGCGCTCCCATGGCTTTGAGCATGGCTTCGCGGTCGGCAGGAGATTTTGGTAAATAGCGCATAGAGAAGTTAATTAGATGTAGCTGCGGGTCACTTCGATTGTGACCGTCTTAGTGGCCGCCTTCTTCGGCGACAAACTTGTCGTAATCGGTGGAGGAGAGCAGCGAGTCCAGTTCCTGCGGATTTTTCAGCGTGAGCTTCAGCATCCATGCGCTGTGGGCGTCTTGATTGACCTTTTCAGGGGATGTAGCGAGATCGCCGTTGACTTCGGCCACTGTGCCCGAGGCCGGCGCGTATAAATCAGATACCGCCTTGACCGATTCGACCGTGCCGAAGGTCTTGCCCGCGGTGAGTTCCGCTCCCACTTTCGGCAATTCGACGAAAACAATGTCGCCCAGCGATTCCTGCGCATAGTTAGTGATGCCGATGGTCGCCGTCTTTCCGTTCGGCTGAATCCACTCGTGTTCTTTGGTGTATTTTCGATCGGACGGATATGCCATAAAAGCTTCCTGCTCCTAGCTGCCAGCTAATTAGCGTTGGGCAAAATTCTTTTTTATTGCGTCATGAAGAGGCCTTTTTTGGCCGTTTGTAAAATGGAGTTGGAACGACCTTCGCTTCGACGCTCTGTCCGCGAATCTCCACATTCACGGTCGAGCCTATCGCCGCGAACTCCGGCGGCACATAGGCCAGCGCAATATTCTTCTTGAGGAACGGTGCGGGCGACCCGCTGGTGACGTATCCAATCTCACGCCCGGAGCCATCCTGCACCTTGTATCCGTCGCGCGCGATGCCGCGGCCGACCATTTCCAGACCCACCAGCTTGCGCTTCACGCCCGCAGATTGCGCCGTTTCCAGCGCGGCGCGGCCGACGAAGTCCACTTTCTCCATCTTACAGAACCGATCCAAGCCGGCTTCCCAAACATTGATCGCGTCGGAAATTTCGTGCCCGTAGAGCGGCAGCTTGCCTTCAAGACGCAGCGTGTTGCGGGCGCCAAGGCCGCAAGGGACAATTCCAAATTCTTTTCCGGCGGCTAGAACTTCGTTCCACACCCTCGCGCTGGTTTTCTCGTCAGCCGGAATATAAATTTCAAACCCATCTTCCGCTGTGTATCCCGTGCGCGCGATAAGAACGTCCTTAAGGCCGCAAACTGTGCCGCGGGTGACCCAATAGAATTTCACCGCACTCAGATCGGCGTTGGTAAGCTTCTGTAGCGTGTCGACGCCCTTCGGTCCCTGAATGGCGATTTGCGTAAAATCATCCGACAGATTCTCGACAGCGCAATCAAACTGCTGCGTGTTGTCGCGCACCCAGTTGAAATCTTTTTCTCTCGTGCCAGCGTTGATAACCAGCAAATATTCATCTTCGCCGAGCCGATGGACGATTACATCGTCTACAAATGTTCCCTGCGGATAGAGCAAAGCCGAATACTGCGCCTGCCCCACGTCGAGCCGGGAAGCGTCATTCATGGAAATATGCTGCACGGCATCGAGAGCCTGCGGCCCCGCAAGCCGGATGTCACCCATGTGGCTGACATCGAAGATGCCGACGCCAGTGCGCACCGCCATGTGCTCGTTGATGATGCCGCAACCGATCGCTGCGTGATATTCGACCGGCATGTCCCAGCCATTGAAATCAACCATCTTCGCGCCCATCGCACGATGGACGGCATTCAGCGCAGTCTTGCGGATGGCGGGAGCGGTGCTGGCGGGAGTCGTTTCAACAGAAGACAATCTAACCTCAAGCAGTGCGCAGGGACTGGTCTGCCAGATGTGCGACTGTTTACGGTAACACGCGGTTTTTCAGCGGGTCAAACTAGAAGCGTCTCACCACAGCGGACACAGAGCCAACGGAGGGATGCAGACGGGATTTACGAAATTCGGTTGCGACGCAGACACTTAGTGTTCGAACTGCACCGTCACGCGTGCTCCCGCCGCCACATGCGTTCCTGCGGGCGGCGATTGCTGCCGCGCGACGCCGCTGCCAATAACGTCCAATTCCAAGCTGCTGTCCTCCGCGGTTTCCACCGCCCCCCGGACTGTCTCTCCAAGAAACGACGGAACTTCGATGCCGCCCTGCTCGATATCCAAAACTACAGTTCCGGCGGCTGGAGTCGATTCCATGCGGGCATTTGCAGTTGAGGCGCTTGTCTGGGGCTCGCCACGGAGTGTCGAAATTGCCGGAATCGCTGGTTCGCTTTCGCGCAACGCTGCAGGAACGACCTTCCCATCTCTGTGCACGAAGTCGGATCTTTTACCCGAGGAAGAGTTCGATGCAGTCATCGGTGGATCTGTACTCACGCTTGCACTCTCGAGCGGCTCTCCGGGATGATCAGGCGTCCCTTCTTCCAGATCGTTATCCTTTATTTTTTCTCTCGCCAGCAGCAGTTGATGTTGCGGCGCGAGCGGCAGGTCGTGCGGCACATGCAAGTACTCGAGCACTTGCTGCGCCACCCGGCGAAACACTGGCGCCGAAACTTGCCCGCCCTGATGGAGTCCGACTGCGGAATCCAGAATCACTGCGACGACGATCTGCGGATTATTAATGGGAGCGAAGCCAGCAAACGATCCAACATACTTCGTCTTCGAATATGCGCCAGTGGCGGGGTCCACTTTCTGCGCCGTTCCCGTCTTTCCCGCCGACGTATAGCCCTCAAGCTGCGCCTTGCGCCCCGTGCCCTCGAGCACGACTTTCTGCATCATGGAACGCATTTCGGCTGCGGTATAACTTGAAATCACGCGATGCGACGGTCCGGGGTGAAAAGAAACCGTCTGCAGCGAACCTTGTGGTTCGACAGTGCCCATCAGAATGCGTGGAGCGACCCGAACGCCATCGTTCGCGAAGGTGGAGACCAGAGCCGACAGCTGAATCGCCGAGATCCCAATCTCCTGGCCCATGGCAATCGCCGCGATCGAAACCTTCGACCACCGGCTCGGAGGCTTTGTAATGCCGCGGGTTTCGCCGGGGAGCTCAATGCCAGTCTGTTGACCAAATCCATAGGCGCGAATGTATTTATAAAAACGCTCGTCGCCCAGGCGAAGGGCAATTTTGATCGCGCCCACGTTGCTCGATTTCGCCAGCACTCCCCACACCGGCAATAACCCATGCGGCTCTGCGTCGCGGATGCGCATGCCGTTGTAGACAATCGATCCCATCTGGCAATCGAAGATCTCGTTGGGATTCGTGATCTTTTCATCGAGCGCGGCGGAGATCGTAACCATCTTGAAGGCCGAGCCGGGCTCATAGATGTCGCTGACGGCGCGGTTGGTCAGGGCCGCGGGCGTGATCTGCTTGCGCAGGTTTGGATTGAACGTTGGACGATTCGCCAACGCCAGAATCTCTCCGGTATGCGGATTCTCAACGATCACGGTTCCTGCGATGGCATGAGTATCTTGAATTGCTTGATCGAGTTCTTTTTCCGCGATGTACTGAATGTTCTTATCGATCGTGAGAACAATGTTCTCGCCCGGCTCGGGCCGCTTCTCGACATCAGAAAACCATTGACGCCGCGCGTCGACTGAGATGAGCATCTGCCCCGAGCGGCCGCGAAGTTCGTCATCGAATTCATGCTCTATGCCGCTTTGGCCGGTGTCTTCCATGCCGACGCTTCCAATCACTTGAGCGGCCAGATCGCGCGCTGGATAGAAGCGCTTGGGCTCCTTCTGAAAGTGAATGCCTTGCAGGTTGAGCGACTTTATACGCTCGATGGTGTCGTCGTCGGCTTTGCG
Organism: uncultured Acidobacteriaceae bacterium; assembly: GCA_963784095.1. Taxonomy (GTDB): domain Bacteria; phylum Acidobacteriota; class Terriglobia; order Terriglobales; family Acidobacteriaceae; genus Sulfotelmatobacter. The sequence continues at coordinate 82,052 of CAWAQC010000005.1, read as the reverse complement.
GGCGACCCAGCAGAAAGTTTTGTGGGCGCGGCAGTCGGCGAGGACTACGTTGCGATCTTCTCCCGTAATACGGGAGATCAAAGAAACTGCTGTCGGCAGGTCTTTGACTTCGGTGGGAACGGCGAAGGCCGAATCCACCAGAACCGACATCGCGAGCTCGCGGCCAGCGCGATCGTAAATGACCCCTCGCTTAGCGGAGAGGGGAATCTCGCGCTGCTGCTGGTGCTCGGCCTGCTTTACGAAGCTTCCATAACGGAAGATCTGTAAATACACCAGGCGCGCGCAGATCATCAGGCACCAGAAAAAAAGCATCAGGGCGAGCAGATAGAGGCGGGAATTGCGGGCGGTTTTGGCGTCTCCGACCATGAATACCGTTACCTACGCGTTGTCATCCCTGAGCGCCGCTGACGACCGCGTTCTTTGCGGGCTGAGGGATTTGTGTATTCGGCGGCCGCGTCCACGCTGCCGGCGAAATGCATAGGTCCTTCGCTCGCTCAGGATGACAAAAGAACTCCAGAGACAACACTGGCGGCCCGCGCTGTTAGGCCGCCCGATCCAATTCACATTGACTTCTGCAGCTGCTCAAATCTGCATGGACTTTACTGTCTCTCGTACACCATCCCTTGTGAGGCACTGGCCATCACAGGACCTGCGGCATCGGTCGTTCCGCTGTCCATACGGATCACCTGCCCCGGCTCCGGCGGCTCCAAGCCCATGCGGCGGGCGATTACATCGATTCGCTCGGGATCGCGCAGGGAAGCGTCTTCCAACCGCAGCGCCCGATTCATTTCCGTCAAATTGTTCAATTGCCGCTTGGCGGACTCAATCTGGTAGCCATACTCGATGGCGCGGAAGTGCTGCCACGCGTAGGTGAACACCAGCAGGAACAGGCAGGCAAGAGCGGTGGAAAATTGCCTCATGTCTCGGCTGCGGCGCGGGTCTTCGACTTTCACTAGCCGCGAATTATCAATCGACTTCGCGAAATAAATTTCCGGCGTGCCGGTGAAGAACACGTTGCGTCGGGCTGCCGGGATTGCGCTGCTGATTGCCGCTGCTGCCGCCATGTTTATGCCGCTCCTGCAAAAACCGGTTCGTGGTTCATCTCTGGAACCGGCAGGCTAAAAAGCTCCTGCAGTTCCATTTCTTCGGCGTATTGCTTGCGCTGTGCCCTGCGTTCTGCCCGCTCCACCGTCGCCATCAGATCGTTGATCAACGTGCCTGTATACATTTCCTTGCCTCAGACTTGGATTCCTACCACGGAACCCGGTACATCCCCATCGAGCCTGCGGGTTTTTCCGGCAAACCAACTACATCAAACCACCTTGTCCAATCAGTCCCGCTCTCATCGGACTTTCAACTTCAAACTTGTATGCCCGGCACGGCCGCTACAGCTATGCCGGGAACTCCGGCAGGTTTTCCGGAGCCTAAACTTTTTCCGCCGCTCTCAGCTTCGCGCTGCGTGCCCGCGGATTGCGATCTTGCTCTTCTTCGGATGCCACGACCGGTTTTTTGGTCAAAATCCGTAAGGACATGTCCTTTTTTTCGCCTTCGCGGAAGGCATCCTTTACGATGCGGTCTTCCAGCGAGTGAAAGCTGATCACCACCACGCGTCCACCGGGCTTCAGGATCCGCGGCGCCGCATCCACCAGCGCCTGCAGATCGTCCAGTTCGCGGTTTACGAAGATTCGAAGAGCTTGAAAAGTTCGCGTCGCGGGATGAATTCTGCGTTCAGCCTGATTCATTGGCCGGGCCGCGGCTGATATGACATCCGCAAGATGTGCGGTAGATCGTATCGGCCGCGACCGGACAATGGCTCTGGCGATTCTCCGCGACCTCCTTTCCTCTCCGAATTCGTAAATCACATCGGCAAGCTCGCGCTTGTCGAGGTGGTTTACCACTTGTTCGGCGGTACGCTCGGAGTGCGGGTCCATCCGCATGTCGAGCGGTCCTTCCGCCTGAAAACTGAATCCGCGTGCGGGATCGGATAGCTGTAGGCTGCTTACGCCCAAATCTGCCAACAGACCGTCGGCGGAGTTTTCGCCGAACCGGTTGCCGATCTCGGCGAATGAGCATTGCATCAGCGTGACCTGCGGAAAATCTTCGCCGGTCAGCCTGGCTTGCGCGATGCTCAGCGCCTTCGGGTCCTTATCGAGCCCAATCAAATGTCCCGGTGCGCCGAGGCGTTTTGCGATTTCGTAACTGTGCCCGCCCAGGCCCACCGTAGCGTCGATATAGAGCCCGCCACACCGCACGTTTAAAAAGTCGATCGCTTCTTTTAAAAGAACCGGAACATGATTGGCTAAAGGATGGCCAACTTCCTTGCCGCCATGCCCAACCCCCTGAGGGGTGTCTGTTGAACCCTCGCCCACTAGATGCCCAGTTCGTCGAGCGTCTTCTCATCCTCAGGCGTAAACTTTTCGTCCTCGACCTGCTTGCGGTACGACTCCAGGTTGCGCACGATCAAATGCGTCAAGTTGCCGGTAACCGCAACCTCGCCTTTGATCTCTGCCGCTTCCCGCAATAACTGCGGAATCAGCAACCGGCCTTGCCCGTCCATTTCCACCATCTGCCCGTAATAATTCACCCGGTCCAAAAACTTTTTCTTCGTCGGGTTGAAGGTCGAAAGCCCTGCCAGCTTCTGCTCGATCCGTTCCCATTCCTCGAAGGGATACACTTGAGCAACCTTGCCATCGAGGCTGGTGATGTAATATTGCTGTCCGTATTTCTCGTCGATCACCCGCTTGAACTCGGCCGGGACCTTGAGCCGTCCCTTTTCGTCGACGCGAGTTGGGTGATTGCCGCGAAACATAAATCTCAGTGGGGAGGGTCAAAGTGACGCAGAGTGAGGTCAAACTCCGGTGGTTCGGGCTGTTTGTGCGGCTCTTGGGTCGGTTTCCCACCGGCTCCTCTTATTCAGCTACCGTTGCCACTTGTCAATCTGTTATTTCTACTCTGTACCACTTTAGACCACATCTTACCCGTAAGTTGTTGATTGTCAAGAGCAAAGTTTAAGCTCGGCTGAGCGACTCGTGAGCTCAAATGCGAAATACAAGATGTGGTAGTTGGTTACAAATCGAACCTCAGCTAATAGCGTTTATCCTCTAGATTCATTCGCCATCCATTCGCTTTTTATTTTGCTTGCATTCCGCGCCAGATGCCGGTTCCCGGCGGGGTCGCTTTGGAAATCTCTTCCCTTTAGCTCTTCGGTCCCTCCATTGAGAACTGCGGCCAAGTTAATTTTATTTATTGAAAAACATATCGTATGATATATAAATAGATATGTTTAACCATAAAAAGGAGACTATTATGCATCGGCACGATTTCACAGAATTTCACGCCCACGGCTTTCGCGGGCACTTCGGCCACCGAGGAAGATTCCGAGGCTTTGGCCCTGGCTTTGGAGGAGGAATGAGGGGCGGTAAGATGCTGGGATCGCAAGACCTGCAGCTCATCATCCTGGCTTTGCTCAGCGAAAAGCCGCGCCACGGATACGAGATCATCAAGCAGGTGGAAGAACACTCGATCGGAATGTATTCCCCGAGCCCTGGCATGGTTTATCCCGCTCTGCAATACCTGGAGGAGGCTGGTTTTGCCGCTTCCGAATCGGAGGGTGCGAAGAAGCTCTACCGAATCACCGAAGCTGGAGGCAAGCATCTCAACGAAAATCGCGCCGCGGTCGAAGAGACGCTCGATCAGCTCGCGCAATTCGGAAAGCGCATGGCGCGATTTCAGAAACAGTTTGTGGAAGAAGAGGAAGAACGCGAGATCTTCGAAGGCGACTCGAGACAGGGTATAAGAGCCGATTGGCGCCAGGCTAAAAGAGAGTTTCACGAATTGCGAAACGATTTAAAGGCAGCGCTCTATGAAAAGCTCGACGCGTCGCCGGAAGAAAGAAAACGAGTCTTTGCGATTCTGCGCCGCGCGGTCGAAGAGATCCGAGGCAAATAGCCATGCCTCTCGAACTCAGCCCTCTTGAAATCAGCGAAGAACTGATGGAGAGACTTTTGCGCCGGGAAAACGAAGGATTACAAAAAAAGGCTTCACAAAAAGACAGATCGCAAACACAAAGATCACAACCGCAGGATTCTGGTCGGGAACCGGATCAAACAGATCGGAGCAGTTCATTGATGCCAGTTCCCGGCCGGCAGGCCGAGACCTAACTCTTCCGCGGCGAGAAAAAACTGGAGGCGCGGGTCGGAATCGAACCGACGCATAAAGGTTTTGCAGACCTCTCCCTTACCACTTGGGTACCGCGCCTCTGCCTTAATAACTTAGCGTTCTGTGCGGAAAAAGTCTATCTGCCAGGAGTCCGGAACAAGGCGAGAGCAAATCCAAATGGAGCGGGAGACGGGATTTGAACCCGCGACTTCGACCTTGGCAAGGTCGCACTCTACCACTGAGTTACTCCCGCTCAGCGAGTCCGATTATAAATGAGCGATTCCGCATCAGCAACGTTACCTTCAGAGCCGAGCATGATCGCTCATTCCTTCGTCCACTGCGGATCTTCTTGCGGCGGCACAATATGCCCGTCGCGCATGTGAATGATGCGGTCGCCGTAGCTTGCGGCCTGAGGATTGTGCGTGATCATCAGCACAGTTTGTCCGAATTCCTGATTCGATCGGCGTAGCATTTCCAACACCACATTCGAATTTTCCGTGTCCAGATTTCCCGTTGGCTCATCGGCCAGCACCACCGCAGGACGATTGATCAAAGCGCGAGCCAGGGCGACCCGTTGCTGTTCGCCGCCCGAGAGCTCCGACGGGCGATGATTTAAGCGCTGCCTCAACCCCAATAAATCGGTAATGCGGTCAAAGAAGCTGGAATCGCGCCGACCGTTGCCGGCAATCTCCTGCGCGATTTGAATATTCGAACGCGCGGTGAGCGTCGGCAATAAATTGAATTTCTGGAAGACGAAACCGATTTTGCGCTTTCGCATCTGCGTGCGCTGCCCGTCCGACATGGTGGCAAAGTCCTCGCCATCGAGAACTACCTTGCCGGAATCCGCGTGCGTCAGTCCACCCAGCAGATAAAACAGCGTGGATTTTCCGCTGCCCGAAGGCCCGACCACGCTGACGAAATGCCCTTTGTCGATGTTGAAGGAAATGCCGCGCAAGGCGGGCACGTCAATCTTGCCGATGTGATAGGTCTTGCGTAGATCAATGGCTTCTATGAACGCGGCCATGCCAGATTCGATCTTACATGATGGGCGGTGTTCTCTGGCCGCGGCAAGGCCGCAGACAGCCTGAGATTTTTACTTCAAGCAAATCGGAAGAGCGCTTTTCAGGCTACGCCCTGCCGGGCGGCATATTGCGCGACACGCTCCTGCATGCGTTTCGGACCGCGCTTGCGCACCAGAAGGAGACGGACTCGCTCCAGAAGATCCGCCGGGGCATACATTCCTCTGGCCAGGAAAACGTCCGCCTGCGATTCCTGGTCGTAAACCCGCGCTTTGCTCGCGATCAGAATCGCGGGTGTGTGCGGGGAGATGCCCTTGATGGCGGCGATCAATCCGGGGCCATCCAGTCCCGGCATCGCCATATCCGTGACCAGCAGATCGATCCCGCCTTGCTTAAACCGTTCCAGGGCATCTTCGCCGCGCGAGTACGCGGCGACCCGGTAACCGCGCGTTTCCAGCATGATTTTGCGATACGAAAGGGACTGATCGTTGTCGTCAACGCAAAGAATTGTGCGTTTGGGCTTCATTCACCGCCTGGATTCGGCTCTGCCCGTAATGCCCGGCAGTAAGCCAATCTTTCTCATTCGTGAAGAATTAATTATGCGAAATGGATGCTATCGGTTAGGCGAATCGCTGTAAAGTAGCGTCGAAGCAAATGGCAAATTCCGGCTATTGACATTTTTCAATTTCGCGGACGATGCGATTTTACGATGAGCGCGGCCCTCTTCACTCAGAAGAAAAGTTCGCCGCGCATAATTTCAACAGAGTTTCCACCGACGCGAACATTAACTACGCGGTTATCGGCGCGCGAGGCACGAACAAAAATCCGGCTTGGCCGCCGCATCTCCAGGCCTTGTTCGATGAGCACGCGTTCGTCCGGCTTGGCCACGCCGTGCGCGACCATCCACGCGGCGGTGCATCCGGCAGCCGACCCGGTAGCCGGATCTTCGCCGTTGTAGAACAACATGCGGGCATGCAGGCGTGCTTGCGGATTGACCGTCTCGCGGCTTACGAAATAAAAAAATTTGCCGCCACTCCTTGCCAGATACTCAGCGGAGCGACTGAAGTCCATCTGTAGATTTTGCGTGGCAGCCAGGGACTTCAGCGGCATCACCGTAAACGGGACACCCGTAGATACGGTTTGAACCGGCAGCGAATCGTCAAAATCTTGAGGGCGCAATCCCGTCGCATGGGCGACCAAATCGCGATCGTGCTGCATGCCAAAGGTCGGATCCACCTGAGTCATTTCTCCAAACGCCGGTTCTCCCTCGTGATGCTCAAAATGCACGGGCACTTTGCCGACATTCAACTCGAGCACAATTTCCTCAGCGCCCGTCTGCGCTCGCAACGCGAATGCCGTGCCCAGCGTGGGATGTCCAGCGAAAGGCAGTTCCTCCTGTACAGTGAATATCCGCGCACGAACACCGCGCTCACGTTCTGTAGCAGCGTCTCGCGGCAGGATGAACGTAGTTTCCGACAGGTTCATTTCTTTCGCAATCGACTGCATCTCTGCGTCTGACAATCCGCGGCCATCGAAAAACACAGCCAGGGAGTTACCCTCCAGCGGTTTAGAAGAAAAGACGTCCCACTGCGCCATCGCCAGTCGCTTCATCGCATCACCCATAAGACGCTCTCCGGAGTAGCTTTCAAAGAAAAATGCTGTGCAGGGAAGATGATGCCGCTGCTTTTCCTGCGATGCAGAAATCTTGCGCCGTGCCCCGGCGTTAATTTCTCCCGCGTTCTTTCAAGCCCCAAAGTCACACTCCGCGATACAAGCGGATTAACGGATCACGTCGGGCCGATTTTCGAACTCCCGCACGCCCAAACGAAATGTTCAGGATTAACAATTCCTCTCTCGCGTTCCTGAGCAATTGGCGCAGGTTGGCGCTTGTGCCTGCCGCGATAATAGAGTCTTGTTGAGCCTGTGATCGAGGACCCAATCCAACCCCCACGAACGTGGCGAGATGTCGCCCGCGAACTTGCCCAGGAAACCAACCATAAGCGCATCTCAGAGCTAGCCGATGAACTGAACGACGCACTCGAAAAAAGCGATTACGGGCACTCGCCAGCGTAAGAAGCTCTATCTTTCCCAGCAACCCATCATTCACGATACCGGCTGGCATCAGCGGCGATTGACATACCCCGACGCGGACTCTTATTCTGGTTGCATGTCTTACCCTTCCACGGCCGGCGTCACATGTTGTTGTTGCTGCATGTGTCTGCCTCGGCGTGGGTAGGGATCGAGAAGCAATTTTTTCCAACCCACCCGGCGCGACACGGGTGGGTTTCGTTTTTATTTGAAACTTCCCGATCGAGCCGGGCGGCCCATATCAAGCACGAAGGAGACAAACCATGAGCACCGCAATTGCGAGCGAGAGAGCCCACGGCGTTCCGCGAATCAACGATGTGTCTCCCGACTTTACCGCTGAGACCACCCAGGGAACCATCCATTTTCATGACTGGATCGGCGATGGCTGGGCGGTTTTATTTTCCCACCCCAAAGATTTCACGCCCGTCTGCACCACGGAACTCGGCTACATGGCGCGGCTGCAGCCTGAATTCGCCAAGCGAAACACCAAGGTGATCGGCTTGAGCGTCGACCCGGTCAGCAGCCACGGCAAATGGGCGGCCGATATTGAAGAAACCCAGGGTGCGAAAGTGAACTATCCGATGATCGGCGACCCCAAGCTGGAAATTGCCAAGCTGTATGGCATGTTGCCGGCTGAGAGCGGAGAAACCTCCGAAGGCCGAACCGCCGCCGATAATGCCACGGTCCGCACCGTGTTCGTCATTGGCCCGGATAAAAAGATCAAGTTGCAGCTCAGCTACCCAATGAGCACCGGCCGCAACTTCGACGAAATCCTGCGCGTGCTCGATTCCATGCAGCTCACGGCCAGCCATAAAGTTGCCACACCGGTGAACTGGAAACAGGGCGACGACGTGATCATTCTTCCTTCAGTTTCGAGCGAGGAAGCGCAGAAAAAATATCCCGGCGGATGGAAGCAACCGAAGCCCTATCTGCGAATCGTGCCGCAGCCGAAATAATCGGCAAGACCGCAGCCGAACAGTAAGATCATTGCCGCGGATTCAAACGGTTATCACGCACCGGGGCCGCCGTATTAGCGGGATGAGGAAGCAGCGCCCACGGCGAGAGGTTTGATAGCCTTGAGTTCCTTGGAATGCTTTCGTTTGACTTCATGGATCGCAAAGGCATTCTGCAAATTAAGCCAGAACTGCTCAGAAGTGCCGAAATACTTCGACAGCCGTGCCGCCATCTCGGGAGTGATACCGCGCTTTTCTCGCACGATGTCATTGACGGTCGGAGGAGTAACATGCAACTCCACAGACAGCCTGTATGCGGAGATGCCCATAGGCCCTAAAAATTCCTCCCGAAGGATCTCCCCCGGATGAACTGCCCAACCTGCCTGAACTTCGTTCTTGATGCTCATTGCGCCTATCCCATACAACAAATTTGCCCCACACCCATACAACACATCAACCCCATGTCAAATCACTTGTGATAATCGGTGACTTCCACGTCATATGCGTCCTGGTCTTTCCACACGAAACAGATGCGGTATTGATCATTGATGCGAATGCTGTGCTGACCTTCACGATCATTTTCCAGCGCCTCCAAATGATTGCCCGGAGGAACCAACAAGTCGCTCAATCTTATTGCCGCATTCACCATCTGTAATTTCCGCTTAGCAACTTTACGCAGACCAGATGGGGGCATCCCTTGGCTCTTGCCGGAGTCCCAGAACTCTTTGGTGTCGGCGCCATGCTTTCCGCCAAAGGTCTTGATCACCGGCATAGTTTAATGTGACTCATTAATAACGTCAAGCATTAAACTAATCCCACGGCCTCCGAATGATGCGACTTTGAAACGCCTGTTAGCCGCCCGCAAATGTAAAAACAAGGTATTCTTGACAGCCAATAAAGCTATGTATAATCAACAGCTTGGAAGCGCATGCGGTCCGGTGATCGTCCTGGTCTTCAAAACCAGCGAGCGGCAGGTAGACCCTGTCACTGGTGGGTTCGACTCCCACTCGCTTCCGCCAAAATAAAAGGCTTAGAGGTGCTGTTTGCGTGCTCTTGGGTCGAGCCTGGTTACTTTGCCGGGCACTCGTCAATGACGATACGCCGACTTATCCGTGCGAACGCGCTCGTTCGATTAGCGCAGGCTGACAATTTGCCTTAGTGAACATCATGCGGATTCCGTGTTTCGGCCGCAGGATGACCATCGGGCGCGCTTCGATTATTTGGCCCGGAGCCAACTGAAAATCGTACGTTCTGAGCAGGTCGCGCAAAATCATGAGGATCTGCAACATCGCGTAATTTCCGCCGATGCAGCCTCGTGGTCCCGCTCCGAACGGAAGATGGGTGAAGGGTATACGCAGCTTGTCGTTGGCTTTGGTAAAACGCTCCGTATCGAAATTCTCCGGCTCCTGCCAGTAGCGCGGGGCGTGATGCGCGCCATACACATACACAATAACCATCGATCCGCGAGGTATGGCGAGGTCGCCTACGCGGTCGTCCGCGATAGCCATGCGGTCGACCATCCAAAACGGCGGGTAGAGGCGGAGCGCCTCCATAATTACCTGAGTCGAAAATTCGAATTTGGGAACGTCGCCATAGCTCAGAGGCTCGTCGCCGAGCACGGCATCAAACTCCTGCCGTACCATTTCGAGACAATCTGGACGCGTGCTCAAAAGATAAAGCAGCCAGGATAGCCCATTCGATGAGGTTTCATGACCGGCGACAAGAAGTTGCATGCTCTCGCTCAGGATGAGTTCGTCGGGCATGCCTTTGCCATCGCTGTAACGTGCATCCATCAAAGTCTGCAGCAGATCGTGGCCGGGCGGTTCGTTGCGGCGCTTCTTAATGTATTCCATCAGGACAGCGTCAGCGCGGGTGCGCATGTCTTCATGCTTGCGCAGTTCGCCCGAGACCGCGAACCAGGGATTCAGATAGGGCTGCAGGGTTTGCCGAACGATAAATTCCTGCACGGCGCAGATGGTATGGCTGACCAGATCGATGTCTTCGTCCTTCAACCGCGCGCCAAATAACGATCGCGCGACCATGGCGAAGGTAATCTTCATTAGGTGGGTATAGATATCGACAGGGCCAATACGCACCTGTCTGTCGAAATCCCGCAGCGAGTCGGCGAGGGAGTCCCGCATGATTGAGGACAGCGCTTCGAGTTGCTTTTTGTCGAAGCCCGTCTGGATTAGGCGCCGCTGCGTGCGCCAGGCTTCTCCGTGGGTCGTCAGAAGACCTTTTCCCAGGAAGTGGCCCATACGCTTTACTTGAATTTCGGACTTTTGATAGTTCTCCGCATTGGTCTTCAGCACGTGCTGAATGACAGCGGGATCGACGGTAACGATCGCTTCCTTCAGACCACCTATATAGATCCGGAAGGTATCGCCGAATTCTTCGTTGTACCTCGACAAAACCTGCACGGGATTGCGGGCCATTGCGTGAGAATCCGCAAAGCAGCGTAGTCGGGAAACAGCGGGGATAGGCGTCGATGAACTCATTCCCAACCGTCCTGATATTTGCCTCGAACCGGAGGAGTTTTCATTTCACTTGTGGGAAGTGGTGGCTGGGTCATGAGAAAAAGATAAAACGCTAAGAATCAGCTTTCGTTCCCCAGTTGCTTCAAGAGTATCAGATGATGCCGGATTGCCCCGGTCATGGTGGGGTTCTGCCGGTAAGGGACACCAAACTCTTCGGCAGTCTTCTTCACGATCCTGGTCAGAGGAGCATAGTGGGTATGGCATACGAAAGGGCACAGATGGTGGACGATGTGATGATTGAGCCCACCCACCAGCCAACCGACCAGCGGGTTTTCGGTTGCGTAATCGGCCGTGGTGGCAAAGATGTGATACACACCGTTGTCAAACTCATCGCGGCTTAAGGGAAAATAAGTGTTATCAACACAGTGTGTGGTCTGGAATACGAGAGCCACGCTCAAACCGATGATCAGATGGGCGAGCAAGAAAGACAAGCCAACCAGCAGGAGCGACTTCCCCAGCAACACGATCGGCAAAATCAGCATGTAGGACAGATAGAAAGCTTTCCCCGCAAAGAGGGCGACGTATTCGCGCGCCGGATGCTTCGTGTTTTTCAGATAGTCGTGGGAGGGAAAGAAAAAGCACTCAAAGTCCCTCACAAACACATAATCGAGAGAAAATACCGCGTAAAGAAACAGGGCATAGATGTGCTGAAAGCGCTGCAGGGGCAGTCGGGGTTCGTGGGGCGTAAAGCGAAGGATGCCGCGTCCCGTAAGCGCGTCGTCTTCTCCCTGGAGATTGATGCAGGAGTGATGCCCGCGATGATGGAGAATGCGCCACATGTATGAACTGATTCCGCATAAATCAAAGACATAGTTCAGAGATTTGTTTACGAGCGGCCGGGACGAGATGGCGTTGTGATTGCTGTCATGCGCGATGTTCAGCAACAGAAACGTCTGCGCGAGCCCGCCTAAAAGATAGAGGGCGACAAACTTCCATGAACCGGGATTGAGCGCATAGATGGCGATCCAGCTCCCTGCGAGGACCGCCAGGCCCGCAGCGATCTTGGCCCGCATCATAGCGTCCGCTTTAGGAGAAATGTTCCGATCGGCAAAAAAACTATCGAGACGGCTACGTAAGACTTTCGGGAAAGAAGCTCCCGCCGGCTCCGGAATCGGCGGCGCTGAGGTTTCCGATGGTACAAGGTCCGATATCACCGGCCCTTGAGAAATCTCCGCTTCGGTCTCGAACTTCATCGGCGCCTCCGCGGTCATGGTAAATTGGACGCAACAGGTTCCACAAGTTACATGAGTGGCGCCGACCGGCGGCGCAATTGTTGCCGCGTCGTCGACAGTTTCCCAGAAGTATTTTATTGCCAGTCCGTAAGGGCATCAATAGAATTTCGGAACGGACAAAACCTTAAGTGCAGCGCTTCCTCCAGGAAGCAATGACGCGGGTATTGTCCAAATGCTTTGCTAAGATACCAACCAATGATCCGTAACAAACGGGGCCTCTTGCGTGGGGCCATAGAAGCTTGGCCTTACTCCGCAAGTTTCGCGCCTCATGCGGCGAAATGGAGAACGTCGAAATTGAGAGCTTCGGTCCACCAGCTAGTCGATCGGAGCTTTATTCTGACCCAAAAAAGGCGTACATTCTCAGGGTCAGCCCACAACTCCGTCTGCACGTTGAGACTTAATCGTGTTTCCCTCGCTGGGTAGCGAGGGATGTTGCGTTTTACTGACTTGCGTTCTATTCGATCTTGGAGGATCGCTGATTGATGACGGCGTCAATTCTGGACCACCTCGATAGGCTGGCAGATGAGCACCCGAACAAGCTACTTTATTCGTACCTTGACGTAAACGGCGATCCGATCGAAACCTACACCTACGCGTCGTTTCTCCGCCGAACGCAAGCCATCGCCGGACATTTGCGGAAAGATTGTCGTTTCGCGGCGGGCGGCCGGCTTTTGCTCGCCTACCCGCCGGGACTCGAGATGATCTGCGCATTCTTCGGTTGCGTGCGCGCCGGTTTGGTCCCCGTGCCGGTCTATCCTCCGAGTTCACGCGGCTTCCAAAGTGCCCTCTACAAGACAGTTCACATCGCAAAGGATTGCCAGGCGGCTGGGATCTTGACCAGCAGAGATTACCTCGCATCTCTCAAGACGAACCTCGCCAGACGTGGGGTCTCGGCGTCGGGCGTTGACGTAGATTACATTTCCGCTCTTCCATGGATTGCCACGGAAGATTTCGTCGAGCCGATTTGCGACCGACCACCGGCCGATCCTTCGAAGATCTTGTTTCTCCAGTACACGTCGGGTTCGACGATGGAGCCCAAGGGCGTGATGGTAACGCACGAAAACATCCTGGATACGTATGGGCTCGTGATCGACCATCCGTCGCCAGTCGTGGTTTCCTGGCTTCCGCAGTATCACGATATGGGTCTGATCGGGTGCTACCTATATCCAGCACTGAAAGGCGGCACGACATACGGGTTCGCGCCTATGGACTTCATTCAGCGGCCGATCCTGTGGTTCAATGCGATCACGACCTACCGCGCGACTGCGGCGGCTGCCCCCAACTTCGCCTACGACTATTGCCTGCGTGCCGGAAGGCTTTCCAAGGAAAGCCTGCAAGCTTGTGATCTAAGCTCGCTTCGCGTATTGATGTGCGCTGCAGAACCGGTAAAACCGGACACCTACACCCGGTTTCTGGAAACGTTTCAGCCCTATGGACTGAAGTCCGAAAGTTTCCATGTTGCCTATGGGCTGGCCGAGAATACTTTGGCCGTCTCAACGGAAGGGCGCAACATCGTTTCCGTCAACAAGCGTGCGCTGGCGCTGGGGAAGGCCCGCATGACTACTGAGGTTTCAGAAGTGGCCTGCGCCACGCAGATTGTCAGTTGTGGAGCTCCGCTCCCCGGTCTCGACGTTAAGATCGTGGATCCGGAAGGACATTTCCCTCTTAAACCAGAACGCATCGGCGAAATTTGGGTTGCCGGAAGCGGTAAGTGCCAGGGTTACTGGAATAATCCTGAGCTGACTCTGAAACAGTTTCGTGCGCGGCTGGTGGACGATACTCCCTATGATGACGGCTACCTTCGGACTGGCGACTTGGGGTTTATCCACCACGGCGAACTCTACGTGTGCGGCCGCATCAAGGACATGATTATTCTCCGCGGGCAAAACTATTACCCGCAGGACATTGAGAACGTCGTGGAGAAATCATCCAGTCTGATCCGGCACAATTGCGTGGCCGCGTTCCAGATTCACGAAGACAGCGAACCGGCGCTGGCCATCGTCGCCGAAGTCAAAAATCCCAGGGCGCTTCCTGAAGCGCGAAAGATTGCCGCAGCCGTTCGCAGTTATCTCAACGTGGAAGTGGCGATGATTTCCTTCATTGCGCCCCGCGCGATCCCAAGAACGAGTTCGGGGAAGATCATGCGCCACAAGACCAAACAGATGTGGCTGCAAGGTCAATTCACGGTTCTCTCCGACTTTTCGCGGGAGAAGGACGCGGGGAAGGCCCATTCCGACATTCATTCCTCTTTCGCCGAATTGAAAGCCCGGTACAACCTGACAGGTCAGGAGTCGTACAACCTGGTCGAAGCCGGACTGGATTCCCTAGATTTGGTTGTATTCACGCATGAGCTCAAGGAACTCCTGAAAGACAAAGGCGCCGAGTTGCTGGCGAGGCAGGTGGATATCGGCGTCATTCAGCGTGTCAGCGTGGCCGATCTGTTTGGGCTGGCCGAACAACTGGAGCGCGCTCCTGAAACGGCGCTGGTCCATCTGCGTCGTTCCCTTGCGGCCTTCCGTGAAGAGCAGTGCGCCGCTGAGAAACAGATGATGAGGGACGACAGGAAGCTCATCTTCGAACCTCCGGCGCCTTCGCCCATGCCGGAGATACCGGTGTTGAATCATGTGCTGCTCACGGGCGGGACAGGCTTCATCGGACCATTCCTCATCAAGAGCTTGCTGGAACAGACACGGGCGAAGGTCTATGTTCTCGTCAGGTCTTCCGACGAAAAGCAAGGCAGGCAGAGACTGAGAGCTGCGATGGAGTCCATGGGACCCTGCGGCGCGGGGCTGATGGAGATGTTCGACGCCCGCGTGACGCCAATCTCCGGCGATCTCGCGCAGCCGAAGCTTGGCCTGATGCAGGACGCGTGGGATTTTCTCGCGAATGAAATCGACACGGTATTCCACAACGGCGCAACCGTGAACTATCTCTTCAACTACGACCTGATGCGCGACGCGAATGTGCTGGGAACCAACGAGATTGTAAAATTGGCGTTCGAGGGAAGGCCCAAAGAATTCAATTATGTTTCGACCACTTTCGTGTTCGGCTGGGCGGTCAAATCAGTCTTGTATGAGACCGACCTGAACGAGAATATGGAGCTTCTGGATTTTGGGTACAGTCAATCGAAATGGGTAGCGGAACAGGTGGTTGTCGACGCCCGCAGCCGGGGACTTTCCGCGCGGATTTTCCGGCCAGCTCTGGTGAGTCCTTCGGTCACAGGCGGAGGTAACAACTTCGATATCGCGGTTCGTCTGGTTGCCTTTATGGTGAACCACGGCATCGGCGTCGATACTCTCAACCAGGTCAGCTTTGTTCCGGCCGACATTGTGGCGAACAATATTGTTGCGATCTCTACCACTCCCGGTACAGCAAATAAGACTTACCATGTGGTTCGCGACGATTATTCGAACATGATGGATATTACCGGGCTGATCACCAAAGCGACGGGCCGGCAATTCGAAAGATTCAGCCTTCCCGATTTCGTTCCTGAGCTGATCCGAAGATGCCGGAAGGAAGACATTCTCTTTCCGCTGCTGGATTTTCTGGTGGGATCGGTCGACAACATTTCTGCGATGGAGTTCAAACGCTATGACAGCTCTTCCTATCAAATGGCCCGGGATGCCTCTGCATGGGGCAAACCGGATCCATCGCTGGAAGATACGGTCAACGGCATTCTGAAATTTATGCATCGCAAAGGGATCATTTCGGTCGCGGCCCGTGAGGCCAACGCGGTCTCACCGATCTGTGCGCCCGAACTGACCATCGAGGCCCATCGAAGAGGGATCGATTGCGGTGCGGATTGCCTGCAATGCATGGCCGCTGCCGGAGACCCTGAGTCTATCGAGGAAATTCCGAAGGTCGCAGCCTCGGAGCAGGTGTGAGACGACCGCGGGAAAGAAACTCGCTTCCTGCCCGTCTAATGTTTAGTGTCGGTTCCCTTTTTTGAGTCTGCGGCCGACGCCTGCGGCCAATCTGGCGAGGCCAGTTCTGTACGCCAAATTGGCCCTCCCACGTAAGACAGTGTCTCGGACTTTAGAAAGACCGGAGCTTCCCCGCCAAGAATCCAAATCTGCGAATCCGGCGGTTGCTTTCCCACCATCGGCGCCACCACTCCGGCGACGCCGCCAAGGTCAATCTTCGCGACATAATGCCGGGCCTCGCGGCTAAATCCACCCAGGGAAAATGGCTCGGTTCCCTCGGCACTTACCACGAGCTTCACCAGCCTCGGCTTCGGCGCAGCCACTACCATGGGGATTTCGATTTGTGACGTGCCCTCCGGCATGTTCGTCAGGAGTGCGGGAATCAGGCCATTGCCCAAATCGGGCGGCAGCGCAAGATGCTGGTTCACTTCTTTCTCTTTGCCATCGTTGTCGGTGTAGTGAACCGTAACCTGCCCAGTGGCGCAGTTGACCGAGAGATCGCTTGCGTTCTTGAACGAAGGGCCCTTCTGCACCTTGTGATAGGAGATGAGCCGGAAGTTGCCGTGCTGCGAAAAAACCGTGGTTTCCTCTTGCTTAGAACCGTCTTTGAAGCGGAACGCGAGTTGAGTTGTAACTCGATCACCGTGCGCGACCTGGGTTAAGTCGCCCGCAGCGATCTCCTCCCCGTCCAGCTTGCTGAGCACCAGAAAGCCGTGAATCAAGCCTTCTTTGTAGCGCACCGCGACCGGAGACGCCGACGCCGCAACGCCGGAAAGAATGCCAGTGGAAATCAACAGAATCGCAAGAATGCGGAAGCGCAAGAATGTCACCCCTTGTGCCCAACGAGAAAGAGGCGGCACAGTTCTTCGATGCGGTTACTGCCTGGGTGGTTTGCGCAATCGCTGGATGGATTGAGGTTCTAAGCGGGACGTCGCCGATCTATCGGGGCAGGCCCAGCAAAGAATCCGAACCAGCGCTAGCCATCTATTTTGACTGCCTCCGCGCCTCTCTCACCAAAAAATAAGAGCCGGTAAAAAGGAGTAAAACAACAGGTAATAGCACGACGCAGGAAACCAAAGGCAAGTCTTTCCACCCGCCAAGCATCAGATTTCGGACGAGAAGCGCACCGAAAACTGCCGCTATCAGCCAAGCCCCCACGACGAGTTTTATCCGCCAATTCATTTCCGCCGCGTCTGCTGATCTTACCTCGATAAAACGAAAAGCCCAGCGCGATGCTGGGGCGTTTCGATGAGACCCAGATACCCTCACCGTAGCCTCATCCGTAGGGCTTTGGAGACGCTTTACCCCCTTAAGTGATGGTCAATACGAGGGCACTGCTGGTTCCACCGCTCGAACAGCCCAAATCGCCTGAGCCCCCGCTCGGAGTGTCGACCGTCACCTTCGCTGTTCCTGGAGCGGAGATCGCTGTGGTAGTAATCGTGACCTGCAACTGCGTACTACTGGTGACCAAGGTGCTTAGCTTCGTCCCGTTGATGACCACGACAGAAGACGAAACAAACTGAGTGCCATCCACTGTGAGAACAAACCCCTGCTGCACTTGAGCGAAAGTAATCGTGCTGGCAGAAAGAGAGCCAATGACCGGGGATGGCCGAGCACTTCCGCAAAACGGATTGATTGCGTTGCAGGCCGGGAACACTAGCAAGCTGAGCAGAAGCACACTGAGAGGCCGCAAGGAAGCGCTGATTCGTCTCACATGAGATCGTACCATGTTGGTCCAAATCCCTGGTCGTCGCTCGGCCCGGACGTCGTCCAAGCACTCTGTGGCTCTTCTAATCGGCGTTGGAGGCGGATAGCTGTTGTAACATCCCGATTGACCTTGGCCCTCGCCTCGTCAATGCCTGCTATCGCATGGTTACA
The DNA here is from genome assembly GCA_963784095.1 of uncultured Acidobacteriaceae bacterium. Classification (GTDB taxonomy): domain Bacteria; phylum Acidobacteriota; class Terriglobia; order Terriglobales; family Acidobacteriaceae; genus Sulfotelmatobacter. The sequence continues at coordinate 64,264 of CAWAQC010000005.1, read as the reverse complement.
GAAATTGGGTTCCCCCATTTGGGATAATTGGGCCAGCATCGAACCGGGAACTGCAGAAAAAATCAATTGCCTGTGAAAAGGAGATCTGATGATAAGACCCTTCAGTATTTGCTTGCTTGCTTGCATGCTGCCAGATCGTCTTGGCGGCGTCTCAACCTCCACAGAAAACGTCGATGGAGGGTTCTCGCGCAAACCGATCGGAAGTCACGATTGAGGGCTTGGTCCGAGATATGGCATGCCCAATTCAGAACCTCGATGGCAACGCGACCAGCTTGAGTCTCAAGTGCGCACGGGCATGCGTCAGGGCCGGCTCTCCAATCGCCATTCTGACCAGGGATGGCGACCTCTATCAGCCTATCTCTGACAAGATGCCCGATTACAGTCAAATGAAAAAGCTGATGCCCTTCGTGGGCAAATATGTGCGAGTCAACGGAATCGCGTTTGAGCGCAACGGGACACGAGCGATTGTCATCGCGGAGATTAAGGAGATGAAAGACGTTCACGTGACGGTTGATGAGGAATAGTTCCGGCAAAAATCTATGCACTCAAATGCCTCTGATGGGGTTTTGAGCGTAATCGCCTGATTTCCATTGGCAGGAACCTTTATGGTCAGCTGGTGGATCGTTCCCATCGGTGCCTTCTTCGGAGTCTACCTTGATCTAAAATTGCCACAATGGCCTCGAAAAAGAGCCCTGATCAGGGACGTGCTGCCGGGGGCCGCACTCGGGTTGCTCACGGCAGTATTTTTCGCTTTGATTTTCCGGCATAACGCGCCGATCCGCACCATTCAAATCTCGTTTGCGTTTTTACCCGTGTATTGTGCCGCATGGTGCGGCGGGTATTCGTGGCTTAGGGGAAAGCGCGTCTGCCTGAGAGACCCCTGATGTTCGCCCCTACGATCGCTCCCCATGATCCATGAGTGACCGGCGAGAAATCCTGATTAGACTCATCGACGCCAGAACGATCGATCCCTGCGCCGCGCAGACGCATTGCGCGCTACTGCTTCTTAAACACGAGCTTCTCGGTCAGCCGCTGGCCGGTTTCCAGCGTGCCGGTGGTGGATAGCGTCATCTCCTGCCCATCCGGGGAAACCACCCACCGGTCCGTTTGCGTGACTTGCTCGTCCCGGCGGTAAATTGCTTCCACCGTATGAGGATCGACAAGTTGAAGCGTCACGGTATCGTTGCGCGAGTTCTTTAGGTCGTATTGCTTTCCGTCAAAACGGGCGGTGTAGCTGTAGTCGCCCAGAAAATGGACACCGCCGCTTCCGTCCGGCTCGATCTTGAGCACCAAACCTTGGCGCATACGGGTCTTGCTAAGGTCCTCGATCCATTCGCCTACGAACAGGTCGTTGGCGGACTTCGTTCCTCCGCTGCGCGTCCACACGCTGATCTGATCGGGGTGTCCCGCGGTCGCCGTCGTGCTTATTAGCTCTTTTCCATCCTTTGAAAGTTGTTCGCGAACCGTCGCCACCACAGTTCCATCCATTAACTCCTTGACCTCAGCCTGCCGCTTATCGATTCTGTGCAGTTCAATTTGATCGAACCCGAGATTTCCGGGTGCAGGCGAATCGTGTCCATTGCGATTCGCAGTGAAATCGAAATGTTTTTCGCCTGACATGACTACCTGCACCGCATCATGCAGATGCGTAATGGAGAGCCGGTTCGGAGGATCCAGGCTAGACTCAGCAGAGATGAGCGTCCAGGTGCCAATGCGAGGGTCTGGCGCTGCAACTTGAGCCACCGCAGGCCGGAGGCCGGCAAGCAGTGCGCACGACAGTAAGAAACGAATTGATTTTCCTAAGCCGATGCGAAAGTTTAACAGAAGCGGATAGCTACTGATGTGATTCCTGCGCAAGGCTATACTCGCGGAAAATTTCAGCGACGAGGCTGGTTGTGACATGATGAGTGCGATGCATGTGCCGCGTTTTTGGCTTTCCGCTATCGTTCTCGCTGCCGTCATTGCACTTCTTCCATTCTCTTTTCATGCCGAGCGCCATCTGGAGACGGCAACCCGCGTCGAAGGCAGCCAGGCGGCAACTGTCCAGCAAGAACTGGCCAATCGCTTTCACTCGCCATTCGTAAATCAGGTGGTCCTGGTGATCCTGGGACTACCGCCTGCGAATTCGCAGGAAGGTGGCCAAGCGTTAGAACCCATCGTGAACGCACTGAGAAACAAACCCTACGTTTCGGGCGTGGTCTCATATCTCGATTCGCGCGATCCAATCTTTTTGGGCCGGGGAGGGGGAACGTTTGTTCTCGTTGGACTCATGTCGTCCGAGGGGCCCGTAGAGTCGCTGGTTCCCGACCTTCACCAATTGGCAAATTCGCTTGCCAATCAACTGCGCTGCCGCTATCCGGCTGTGAAGCTCGAACTCACCGGCGAGATTCCGCTGAATTTCGACATTCGAAAAGCCAGCGCCGACGACGTGGAACGCGGCGAAACTCTGGTGATCCCCGCTACCCTCGCACTTCTGCTGGTAGCTTTTGGAAGCTTGACCGCCGCCGTGATTCCATTGGCGGTCGGCCAGCTCGCTATCGCAACCACTCTGGCGATTACTGGATTGCTGGCCCAGCATTGGCACCTCTCCATTCTGGTTCAGAATTTGGCCACCATGCTCGGCCTAGGCTTGGGCATCGACTACGCGCTTCTCATGGTCAGCCGCTTCCGGGAAGCGATTTGCGCCGGGAATGACGGACCAGCGGCCGCGGTCATTGCGGCACGTCAGGCGGGCCACACGCTCGTGATTTCTGCCTCAACCGTAGCCATCGGATTTCTAGCCCTGTTGACGGTCCCGATCAGCGAAATCCGTTCCATCGGTATCGCGGGCTTCCTGGTGGCTGGAATGAGCCTGTTGCTTACAACTACTCTTGTTCCCGCGGTGCTGGCGATGCTCGGCCGGCGAATTGATTTTGGCCGAATGCCCTTCACTCCAAAGTTGGATGCACAACGGGCCGCACATACAGGAAATCGCTGGCGGCAGTGGGGCAAGTTGATTGTCGCGCATCCTTGGCTTGCCCTGTTTCTGGCAGGCACTCCTTTGCTTCTGCTCGCATCGCATGTCAGACGGCTGGATACCAGTCTTCCTCGAGGAGATTGGCTTCCGCAGGCGGCGGAATCCGTCCATGCGCTCCACGCCCTGAAACAGATGGATCGGGAAGGCGTGGTTGAATCGTTGCGCATCATCGTCGAGCTTCCCACCGACTCCATTGCGCAAACCGACGCTGGATGGAAGGTGATCGATCGTCTCACCAAGCGCCTCGCGAGCGACCCTCGTTCTGACCGCGTGATTTCTATCACTTCGATTGCGGAGGGAAATCGCTCAAACCTCCCTGATCTCTCGCGGGAAACGCGCCGAACCTTCCTGAGTAGTGACGGGAAAGCGGCCCTGCTTGAGGTAGTGCCCGCGAGTTCGGTCTCGCTGCGCGGCCAGGTCAACTGGGTGCGGGAGCTTCGCAAGACCGGCGCGGTAGCTCTTACTGGAGTGCCTGGCGCAACGCTTCTGGTTGGGGGCATCCCTGCACTTAACGCCGATTATGAAACGATTATCAGAGACCACTTCCCGTCTGTGATGGCGCTCATCGTTGGTGGGACGCTCCTTGCGCTGCTCACTGGATTCCGATCCATCTTCGTGGCCCTGAAGGCCATCGCACTCAACCTGTTCTCGGTCGCGGCGTCTTTCGGAGCACTGGTTTTCGTTTTCCAAAGCGGACATGGTAGCAGATTCCTGGGAGTTCCTGAGGGCACCGGTAGCGTGTTTCCCCTGGTCCCGATCGTTACTTTTGCCATCGTTTTCGGATTAAGCATGGATTATGAGGTATTTCTGGTGGCACGCGTTCTCGAAGCTAGAAGGAGCGGGCTCAGTGAAACGGATGCGATCCCGGAGGGGCTGGCTAGAACTGCGGGTCTGATTACCAGCGCTGCGGCGATCATGATCGTGGTATTTGCGGCATTCACTTTCGGAGGTTTCCTGGTCGTCAAGATGATCGGATTTACCTTGGCGGTCGCCGTGTTGATTGACGCCACGCTGGTTCGTATTGTGATCGGTCCCGCCCTACTTCGTCTTGCGGGCGATTGGAACTGGTGGCCCGGCGGGCTTCGCAACAGCGCTAGCGACGTGATGGCAAGCCACGGAATATCCACAGGACGTGAGTGACACTTCGGAGTGTTCTCTTTCCAAAAAACCGCGCTGACGTACCTTCACCCTTACCGGGATTCTCTGGAAGCACGCATCGCAGCATCCAGCGCGTCCAGAAACTGATGCGGCGTAGCGAAGATATGATCGACCGAAGCGAGCCTTTTCTGCAGCTTAGGTGAGCGACGATTTGGGATGCCTTTGTCCTTGCGCGGCACCCAGACAGTTTGCATGCCTGCCTTCTTGGCACCCTGTAAGTTGGAGATCGTATCTTCAGCCATGATCGTCTCGATCGGCTTGATCGGGGCTGCGGGGGCGCGCATCCTGTTAATGGCAGCGAGTACTTTCTCAAAAACCTCCGGCTTCGTGCCCTTTCGATGGGGAGAAATCTCTTCTATCCCAAAAATATTAAGTTCAGAAATCACACCCTGGAGGCCAAGCTTTTCCAGCTTTTCCATCGCCTCTCCCTCGCCCTGCTTGAAGGAATGCGTGAGGACTGCGACCTCAACCCCGAAGTCCCTTAGCCGCTGTATCTTGCTCACCAATCCTGCATCGGGGCGGATGTAGGCAGTGCCCATATGCTTATGCCACAGTCGAGTAATCCCCATGTCTCCTTCCACGATTTTTCCCTGCAGTTCTTCGGGCGTAAGTCCTGCTTTTTTTCCTCTCTTGCGGTCCTGAAGGAGTCGCAGGTTATAAGCCAAGGCGATCATCTCTTTGTAAGGCGGATCTTTATAGGGCGGCTCCTCGCAAGGCAGGTTCAGAGCCTGATCAGGCCGAACGTCTTCGTCCCCCTCGCCCCGGCGCGCCGCCTTGCGGTTGCGATAATAGACTTCCAGCATCCCGATCACGGAGGCGTGGGGGAAACCTTTGCTTTCCAGGCTTGCGGCCAGCTTGCTGATAGACCGGCACAATGCGTCATCTGGATTCTTGTTCGCTTCTTCCTTAGCTTCCTCAATCAATTTTTGCGCCAGTTTCCTCCGGAATATGGGAAGGCCGTATTCCTTTTTTATCCCGCGCCAGGCCCGCAGCACGGCATTTCGGTATGTCTTGTCGTAAGGGTAGAGAAAGCAGTCAAGGTCCAAAATGACGAGCTTCGCTTTCTCGCGAAAAGGCTTGGGGTCGGGGTAAGCTTTAGTAGTCATGGACTACGGCGCACAGGCTTAGTTGTCCGCAGCGCGGATCATGAACAACTTGGAGGTCATCCGCGCCACCCTGTAAATTGTTGAAACTACGTTTTCAAGCGGATTCGACTTCCACTCGACTTCCGCGGTTTTTATTCGCTGGTGAAGTAATCCACCGTAACCGGATTCTCGAACAGCGAGTAGTCCCGCGTCACCACGGTGATGCCGCTGTCCGTGACGAAGTAGCGGGAGCGGTCGGCTTCGGTGTCGTAGCCGATCGTTGTGCCTTCCGGCAGGTGCACGTTGCGGTCGATGATGCAGCGTCGGACGCGGCAGTGTCGTCCGACGGAGACGTGGGAAAAAAGAATCGACGAATCCACCTCCGAGTAGGAGTTCACGCGCACGTCGGGCGATAGAACGGAATTCTTGACAATCCCCCCGGAGACGATGCATCCGTTGGAGACGATGGAATCGAGCGCCGTTCCCATCCGCTCTTTTTCGGCGAAAACGAACTTGGCCGGCGGATACTGGCGCTGGTGCGTGCGCACCGGCCACTCGTGATCGTAGAGATTAAAAATCGGCGAGACCGCAACAATATCCATGTTGGCATCGTAGTAGGCTTCGAGGGTGCCAACGTCCCTCCAGTAGAGCGCCTCTTTCTTGTTCTCGTCAATAAAGTCATAGGCAAAGACGCGGTAGTCATCGACCATTCGGGGCAGAATGTCTTTCCCGAAATCGTGGCTGGACTGCGGGTCTTCCGCATCTTTCAAAAGCGCGGGAATCAGCACATCGGCGTTGAACAGGTAAACGCCCATGGAACCGTCGACTTTCATCGGATTCCACGGACTACGGAGTTTTGTCTCTTTTGGTTTTTCTTCGAAGCCATTGATGCGGCCGTCTTTGTCGACCTCCACCACTCCAAAACGGAAAGTCTCCTCGGGATCAATCTGAATGGTGGCGAGCGTCACGTCGGCAGCGGAATCTTTGTGCTGCTTCATCATCTTCCCGTAATTCATTTTGTAAATGTGATCGCCGGAAAGAATCATGACGTGCTTGGGCTGTTCCGAACCGATGGAATAAATATTCTGATAAACCGCATCGGCCGTGCCCTGGTACCACTGATCGCTCACCCGCTTCATGGGCGGGAGGACTTCAATGAACTCTCCCACTTCGCGGCCCAGAATGTTCCAGCCCTCGCGGATATGACGGTTCAGCGAGAGCGCTTTGTACTGCGTGAGAATGTAGACCCGGCGCAGGTCGGAATTCAGGCAGTTGGAAAGCGTGATGTCGATGATGCGGTACATGCCGCCGAAGGTGACGGCGGGTTTGGCCCGGTCGCGGGTGAGAGGATAAAGGCGCTCACCGGCGCCACCTGCGAGAAGGACTCCGAGAGTGTCTTTCATGCTAAACCTGAAAAACAGTAGATGGTAGCACAGGCGGGAACGTTGCCGTGGGAGAGAAAACTGGCGCAGCTTCGCTGCAAACAAGTCCTGCAGGTCAGCGATCCGACCGGCTCTTATGGCTTTGCCTACGACAATATGGGACGGCTGATCGCGACGACGACGAATTACACGTTTGTGGCAGGCACCTTCACGAACGCCTACACCTACGATGCATCGTCAAACCGCATATCGCTGACGGCGCCCGACGGCAGCATCTCGACCTATGGGTATGACACGCTGAACCGGCTGAATGGGCTGTCGAATTCTTGGGCGGGCTCGTTCGGCTTTGCCTATGATGCGCTGAGCCGCAGAACCAGCTTGACGCGGCCAAACAGCGTGAACACCAGCTACAGCTACGATTCGGTCTCGCATCTTCTGAGCGTGCTGCACAAACTGGGCATGAACACTTTGGACGGAGCCAGCTACACCTACGATCCCGCGGGCAATCGCACGGCGAAGATAAACTACCTGAACGGGATCACGTCAGATTACACCTATGACCCGCTTTATGAGCTGACGCAAGTAACGCAGGGAGGGAGTACCAGCGAGAGCTACACCTACGACCCCGTAGCAATAGACTGTCGTCATCTGGCGTGCCAAACTATAACTACAATGTGTCGAACGAGCTGACGTCTGATTCGTTGGGGGGCTTTACGTATGACGCAAACGGCAACACCCTCTCCGATCCCTCCGGCAAATCCTACTCCTGGGACTTCGAGAACCGCCTGACCTCAGTCGTTGTTCCTGGAACTGGAACCGTCTCGTTCCGCTACGATCCCTTCGGCAGGAGAATCGAGAAAATCTCGCCAACCACAACCAGCATCTTTGCCTACGATGAAAGCAACCTCATTGAAACTGCAAGTTCCAGCGGCAGCGTGGTGGCTCGCTATACCCAAGGCTGGAATATAGACGAGCCGCTCGCGATGCAACGCGGCAGCATGGGCAGTTTTTACGAAGCTGACGGCCTCAGCTCAATCACTTCGCTCAGCAATGCGGCTGGAGCGCTGGCCCAAACCTACACCTACGACTCGTTCGGAAACACCACCAACTCGTCCGGCTCGCTGACGAACTTCTTCCGCTACACGGCGCGGGAGTTCGACACAGAAAGCAACCTTTACTTCAACAGGGCGCGCTATCTGGACCCGTCTACAGGGAGATTCATCTCCGAAGACCCGATCGGATTAGGCGGCGGAATCAACTTCTATCGGTACGCCGATAACAACTCGGTGATTTACACCGATCCTTTTGGCTTCACCTGTCATTGCACGTACCACCAAGCGACTGGTCAAATGGATTGCACTCGTGACGATGGGGGCCGGCCGTTTGGCGGCAACGGTTATTCAGGTCACGGTCCGGGACTGAACAATCCGGGCCAGCAGGGCACGAAATATTATCCAGGGGTGCCTGGGTCGTACGGCGGACCGATACCCGTTGGATCGTACGGAATCGGACCGCCGACTACTCTGATCGGTCCACTGACGATACCGCTGACACCTTTGCCGGGTACGAATACGTTCGGCAGAAACGGATTTTACATCCACGGAGACAACTCGGATCGCAATAACTCGGCGTCGGAGGGTTGCATTGTCCTTCCTCCCGATACTCGCAGGAAAATAGCCGGTTGTGGCGGCGGTACGGTCCAAGTGGTGCCCTAGCGGAGGAACGAATGTCCGGGAGATATGCAGGGTTAACAGTCTTTGTGATCTGGGCGGTTTTGATAGCCGTCGCACAGGTTCATGCGCAGAAACCTCCAAGGCCAGATGTTTCGCCGGATCTCAACCTCTTGGGATTTACATTAGAGAGGAACACTCTTGCTGATGTGGAAAGCAAGCTCGGTCCCTCGACACCCGGAGCCTGCTCGCCGGAGGTCGAGGCAAGCAAGATGATCTGTTACGTCTCCGCAAGCCCGAGCAAGATACGGATTTTCTTCGAATCCGGGTTCTCCGGTGGCTGGTCAAGGCTTGACGGATTTAGGGTTGTGTCAGAAAGCTGGACTCCAGCTTGCCGTCTTCAGTGTAAGAGTACCAACGCGTTCAGTGGCGATGTTCAGACGAGCGGCGGGTTGAAATTAGGGCTGACCAAAACAGAATTGGTCGCCTTGTTGGGCGCTCCCAATAAGGTTAGTGGGAATCGGCTCACATTCGAATGGTGGTCGAAGAGACCGATGACGAAAGCGGAGACCGACCAAGAGACTCAAGCCTTCAAGACTCCCGTGACGAGTCCCTATTGGGATGTGCATGACACGATAGAAGTGACGCTGAGTGACTCCAAGGTCGCTGAGTTCGAAGTGCACCATACGGTTACCTACTGACGGGGCCGATTTGACGACCAACACGTACGACGCAAACGGCAACACCCTCTCCGATTCCTCCGGCAAAGCCTATACCTGGGACTTCGAGAACCGGCTGGTGCAAGCGGTAGTCCCCGGCACGAACGGCGGGACCACGACCTTCAAGTACGACCCCTTCGGAAGGAGAATCTACAAATCCTCGCCGACCTTCAGCGGGAGCTTTGTCTACGACGGCTCCAACCTGATCGAGACAGTCAACGCGTCGGGCGCTGAGGTGGCAAGCTACACGCAGACACGTACGATCGACGATGTGCTGGCAGAGTTGCGCAGCGGCACGACGGATTACTACGAGGCGAACGGCTTGGGATCGACCACTTCGCTCAGCGGTTCATCGGGGACGCTGGCGAATACGTACACTTACGATTCCTTTGGAAATCTGATGGCTTCAGGCGGGACAGTACGGAACTACTTCCAGTACACCGGGCGTGAGTTCGATCCCGAGACCGGAATCTACGAATATCGCGCGCGCTACTACGACCCGAACGGCGGCAGATTCCTGAGCGAGGATCCACTCAAGTTTGGGGCAGGGGTCAACTTTTACGTCTATGTTAAGAACCGACCGCTCAACTACAAGGATCCGCTCGGCCTCAGTGGCATCTGTTGGAGCTGCATTGCGGATGCCGCGAAGAGTGCTTGGGACAAAACGAAGGATGCGGCGGACAACGCCACCGCCTTGTACCAATGCTATCTATGCATCGTAACGTCTATCGGAAACACCCAAAGCAGAGCAGGAGCCCCTTTATTTAACAACGGCGATCTTTCAATGCAGGGCACCGATTATCCAGGGGCTCCTTCTGCGTCGATGGGGTATATGGAGATAAGGAAATCCTGTACTCAAAACACCAACTGTCCCGAATGCTCGAAGGTCGGTATCTCGACGGCGGTAGGGGGAATGACCGGTCAGTAAGTTGTTTTGGAGGAACTTCTTGAGAAAACTTCGGCGAATTTTGGTTGTCGTAGGGGGCGCCCTAGCAGTTATCGTATTCTGCCTCTATTGGGCCGGTCCGGTTGCCCTTTCACTCTGGACGGCTCGTAAGGTCCCTGACAGAGCGCGGCTGGTTCCCGAAGATCTGAAGGATGCTTCTGTCTCTCCATCCGCTGGGGATAAACTTTCCTATTTCGGCTATGTATTTGAGCTTCCGTGGAGTGATATTGACGCTTCCCAGTCTAGAACGACAAATGTGAATCAAGCCGTCATCATCTTTCGTTCAGGTCTCCAGATGTCGGTGACTGAGCTGCCTCCAAAGGAGACTATCAACGGCCTTGCCAAAAGTTATGCGACGCCGCAGACCGTTACGCCGTTTATCGCCTCAGAATTTGGTGTTGAAGCAACGCGATCAGACTATGAATTTCTGAGGCACCTATATAACTTTACTCCCGAGAAAATGAACCGGTGGGCCTTGTCCCCGGCGACCCACTACCGAGAGTCCATGCTGCTCACGATTAAGTCCGCCACACTTCTACCATGGGCGGACTCGGGCATTTTCAACATTCGCAATTCTGAATACGCTGGATTTCAACAGGGCAGCCCTGACGCTCGCCCCGTCGGAATTGTGCTGACCCTTTACTCGGAAGATGGCGGTATTGAGTTCGTGTTCGCCCAGAAGAAATATCAAAATCCCGCAGGAGTGTCCCAAGCCGAAATCAATCGTGTCATCCAGTCGGTTCGGAAGCCGACCGCGGGTGGCCCACCCTTGCGCACGTTGCAAGGGTGGGATTCCGATAAATGCTGGCAGCAGCGACAGCTACGCCGCAGGCTGCCGCCTCAACTCCGCTTTTGGCCATTGATTGATCTCCACCATGCCGAGCTCAGCATAAGCATAGCTGCGATAGCTGCTCCAGAGCCATTGTTCGGGTTCCTGCACCAGCCCCGCCTTCACCGGGTTACGATGCATATAGCGTAGCTTTTCCACCCGCTTGCGCTCGCTCCACAGGTGGAAATCGTAAAATCGCTTCTGCCAAACGTGCTGCGGAGGTTCGGGCCAGAGCGCGCCCTGCCGTGGATTGCGCCGCTTGCGATTAAGAACGCGCCGGGCGAACCGTTGCTTCACGACTTGCATCGCCGTCGAGGGGTTTCCGCGTTGCGGCTCGCTAATGAGCAGATGAATGTGGTCGGGCATCACGACATAGCCGACCACCACAAACTGGTAGCGCTGGCGGACCTCCTCGAAGACTTGCAGGAACAGATCTCGCCGGCGGGGGCTTGCCAGCCAGGGCTGGCGATGATAACAACTACAAGTGAGAAAGTGGAGATAGTCGTGGCCGGAGTAGCGCTTGAGGCCGGCGGGCATATCTTCACTTTATCCGAGGGGCGAGGGCGGGGGATGGAAAGATTCGAAACAAAATCCTAGGGTGTTCGCTTTCGGGAATCCCACCCTTGCACAAAACGCAAGGGTGGGCCACCCGCCTCAGCTTTGGCTTTCTGCATGCACCAGCCGCTATTTTTCTTTCTCTTCTTCGATTTTGATCCGGAGGGACTTCAGAAACTTCAGATCCTGGTCGCTGATTTTGAATTCAGGATTTGTGGAGAGCGTGGTGACCAGCGAAGTCTTGTCGGAGGATTTCTCGCCTTGCTTGCTGACTCCAATGGTGGCTTCGAGCACCAGAAAGATGTCATAGCCGCCTTCTTTTATGCGGGAGACGACCTCGGCAATCTGTTCGGAATCGGACAAAGACTCATTGATGGCTTCACCGAGTTCTTTCATCAGTTGCTTGAGTTGCTGATCCACGAGTCCCCCAATCCGTTCTGCCGTGGCTGAAGACGCCTTGTCTTTCTCTACCTCTTTGGATGCCAGCACTGCCGGAACGGTTTGGTTCCCGCGCCGGATTGCGTCATTGTAGCGCCTGAGGCTGTTAAAATCGAGCCGTGAACAGGGTTTCTACCGCACAAAAGTTGGGGGTGGTGGCGCGGGTCGCCGGCCAGCAGGCAAAACGCAGCCGCACCCTGCGCGCCTTTAGCCATGCAGCGGCCACCACGGCGCGAGCTTTGGGTAACGTCGTCCATCAGCTCTGGCTCGAAGTAACGGGTTTGGTTTTTCTGATCATAGCGGCGAGCGGAGGAGTGGCTTGGGCGCACGAGTACGCGAAATATCAGGCCGGAAAAGTCGGCTTCGGCCGCGTCGCGGTTGCAATTTGCTTCACACTGATGTTTGCCTGGTTTGGGGTGAGCTCGTTCTGGAGGGTGCGGGCAAGGAGCAAATGAGCGCGGTAACGACGGGCGAATGGATCGATGCTGCAAGCGACAGCAGGTTCCTCTGCGCTGTGCGCTCCGGAATGACAAAGTTTAGTGCCGAGAAAGGCGCTCACCATGGCCGAAACTAAAGGCGCAAAGCAAAGCCCGGAAATTGAAACTTCTTCCCACATCCCGGTTAATCCTCTTTACACTCCAGCCGATCTGAAAGGCTCCGATTACGAGGCCGAGATCGGCTATCCCGGCGAATATCCATTTACCCGCGGCGTGCAGGCTACCATGTACCGCGGCCGTTTGTGGACCATGCGGCAGTATGCCGGTATGGGCGATGCAGAAGAATCGAACAAGCGCTACAAGTATTTGCTGGCCAATGGCACGACTGGGCTATCCGTGGCATTCGATTTGCCAACTCAAATCGGAATGGATTCCGACCACACTCTGGCCGCGGGCGAAGTTGGCAAAGTCGGCGTCGCCATTGATTCGATCGAGGACATGGAGCGGCTCTTTGCAGGCATCGATCTGACCACGATCTCGACGTCGATGACCATCAACGCAACCGCCTCCATTCTGCTCGCGCTGTACGTGGCCGTTGCCCGCCGGCAGGGTGCGGATATCCGCAAGCTTTCAGGCACGGTGCAGAACGATGTACTCAAGGAATACATTGCGCGTGGGACCTATATTTATCCGCCGAGCCACGCCCTGCGCGTGATCACCGACATGTTTGGATGGGCCAAGGAAAACGTGCCGGAATGGAATACGATTTCGATCTCCGGTTATCACATGCGCGAGGCGGGATCGACGGCCGTGCAGGAAGTGGCCTTCACGCTGGCGAACGGTATGACATACGTAGAGGCCGCAATTAAGGCCGGAATGGATGTGGACCAGTTTGCGCCGCGCTTGTCGTTCTTCTTCAACGCGCATAGCAATTTTCTTGAAGAAGTAGCGAAGTTTCGCGCCGCTCGGCGGATGTGGGCGCGCATCATGCGGGAATATTTCAAGGCGAAAAGCCCGCGCTCCTGGATGTTACGCTTTCATGCGCAAACGGCAGGGTCGACGCTGACTGCTCAGCAACCGGAAAATAACATTGTTCGCACCGCAATTCAGGCGCTGGCGGCCGTGATGGGAGGAACCCAATCGTTGCACACGAATTCCTACGACGAGGCCTTGGCTCTGCCGACCGAGCAGGCGGCGCGCATCGCTTTACGCACGCAGCAGGTGATTGCGTACGAGTCGGGAGCCGCTCAGACGGTCGATCCGTTCGCCGGGTCGTATTACGTGGAAGCGCTGACGAATGAGATCGAAAAGCGCGCGGCGGAGTATCTCGCCAAAATTGAAGTGATGGGCGGGATGCTGAAAGCCATTGAGCGCGGATTTGTTCAGCAGGAGATTCAGAACGCCGCCTATGAATATCAACAGGCGGTAGACCAGCAGCAGGCGATTGTGGTGGGCGTGAATCGCTTTGAAGTGGAAGCGGAAAGGCCAATTCCAATTCAAAGGATCGATCCGGCGCTGGAGCCAAAACAAATCGAGCGGGTGCGCGCGTTGCGGGCGAAACGGGAGGCAGTCGCCTGGAAGTCTGCGCTAGGCAAAGTAGAGGATGCGGCGCGATCCGGCGAAAACCTGATGCCGAGAATTCTAGCTGCAGTTGAGGCTTATGCGACGGTAGGCGAGATCTCCGACGCAATGAGACAAGTCTTCGGCGAGTACAGGGAAGCGGTCGTCGTCTGAGCACGTCTTCGACTTGGGGTTTTTAGGCGCCGAATGCACCCTTATGCCACGTTGCGTTTCGGCGGCACATCATCCGGCCTGCCGTACTCTTCATGGGTGTGCGTGGGACGTTCGGGGTGGTCTTCTGCATCCTCGACGCCCTCTACCGCGGCGCTCTCGAACGGTTGCTCCGCCTCCGCCAATTCTTCAACGCTCTCTTCATTGACATCTTCTGTCGAAGACAATCCTTGTGAATCGCCCGACTGACCGGCGCTGTCAGGGCCGACTTGGCCAGGATCGCTGCCAAGCTCATCCATCTGCGCTTGGTTGTCAGTTTCTAAATATGGATCTCGTTCGAGGGGCGTGTCGCGTTTGTTCGGCTTCTCGGCCATAAGAATTCTCGAAAGCCTCTATTTTTAGAGGTCGTGGCTCTACGAGAAGTTGCCGCTAATCTGCGGTTTTGTAATCGCAGGCGTTGCGGCAGGGTTCGCAGTACATCAGGCCGTCGGCGCAGATGCGAATATCGAGCTGCGATTGGCAGAGGCAGCAGAAGCGCTCGCATTCGCACTGATCTTCAGACTTTTCGCATTGGCCGCAACGGTACTTGCCGTGACCGGTTTCGCTGGACATGCGACCATGTTAGCGCCGACGCCGCCATGCCGGAACGTTCCCATAGTAATCGGCAGCACTCTGTTGGCGCTGTGTGCTGGCACGCAAGAATTTCTTCCTACCATATAATTTCATTCAATGACTTTCCAACAGGTGCTGGATGGAGCGGAAGTCTTCTCGCTCAGCGGAGACCCAGGCGTGAGTTGCGTGGAATACGACTCGCGGCGGGTGAAGCCCGGTTGCGTGTTCATCGCCATGAAGGGCGAAACCAGCGACGGGAATCGTTTCATCGACCAGGCGATTGCGGCTGGAGCAGTTGCCGTGGTCACCGACTCTGCGACGGAGAAGCCGCGTCCAGGCGTTGGCTGGGCGGTGGTGCAGCACGGCAGGCGAGCGCTCTCAAGAATCAGCGCGAACTTTTACAAGCGGCCAGCCGAGCGGCTTGCGATTACAGGAATCACGGGAACGAATGGGAAGAGCACGACTGCATTCCTGATGGAAGCGATTTTAAATGCCGCCGGACGGAAATCCGCTCTGATTGGCACCATCGAATATCACGTTGCTGGAAAAGTTTTGCCTGCGCCGCATACCACACCTGAGGCGCTGGATCTCAATCGCATTCTTCGCGAGGCGCTTGGCAATGGCGCGACCGAAGCGGTAATGGAGGTTTCCTCGCACGCGCTGGCACAGGAGCGGGTCTTCGGCGTTCCCTTTGATGTCGCAGTGTTTACCAATCTGACGCGCGATCATCTGGATTATCACGGGACCATGGAAGATTATTTCGGGGCGAAGCGCGTGCTGTTTGCAGGTTGCGGCACCGATCCACCGCGAGCGGTTGTTACCAACATCGACGACGAGTCGGGAGCCAAGCTCGCTGACTTCAGCCGGAAACGCAGTTCGCTGGTGCTGAAGTACGGATGGGAACGTGGCGACCTGCATGCGTCGAATGTGGAGATCACTACGCGCGGGACTCGATTCGATTTGGTCACGCCGGAAACGACGATTCCGGTTTTCTCGGGCCTGATTGGGCGGGTCAATGTTTACAACATTCTCGCGGCTGCCGGAGCGGCGTATGCCCGCGGCTGTTCGGCAGAAGCCGTTGCCCAGGGAGTCGATAAGCTGGCCTCTGTTCCCGGACGCTTTGAGCGAGTCGATTGCGGACAGCCTTTCACGGTGGTGGTTGATTACGCACATACGGATGATGCTTTGCGGAACTTGACCGCGCTGGCGCGCGAGGTAGTTTCTATGGCCGGAGATCGAGGCAGGGTCCTGACGATGTTTGGATGCGGAGGAGACCGCGACCGCAAAAAGCGCCCCATGATGGGCGAGGCGGCGGGAAAAGGAAGCGATTTTGTAGTGCTGACTTCAGATAATCCGCGCAGCGAAGATCCGCTCGCAATCATTAACGACGCTGTGGTTGGCTTGCAGAAAACGGGAGTGAAATACAGCATAGAGCCGGACCGGCGCAAAGCCATCGCTCTGGCGATTCGCCAGGCCGCCCCCGGCGATATCGTTCTGCTTGCCGGCAAAGGGCACGAAAAAGTGCAGGTGACGCGCGAAGGATCGGTTCCGTTCGACGATGTGGAGGTGGCGCGTGAAACTCTGCGAGCGGCCGGATTCGATTGCGGCGGCGCTCGGACCGGAGCGGCGCAATGAAGCTGGCGCTCGCCAAGATTGCCGAGTTCATCTCGGCCAGCGGTGATTTTTCGCCGCAGACTCTTGCCGAGGGTTATTCGATCGACTCGCGGACAATTGTTCCCGGCCAGCTTTTCTTTGCCGTGAAGGGCGACCGTTTCGACGGCCATGACTTCGTCGAGCAGGCGCTGGAAAAAGGTGCAATCGGCGCAGTGGTGAGCAAACAGTTGCGCAATGAGGCAGGCAAAGATCAACTCGGCCGCGATTCGAATAGAGGAGGGTTGTTAGCGGTTGAAGATACTCTGGTCGCATTGCAGACCTTGGCCACTGCTGTGCGGAAACTTTGGGGTAAGCCACTGATCGGGGTGACTGGGTCGGCCGGAAAGACCACCACAAAGGATGCGATCGCCCATGTGCTGAGTTCGCACTTTCGGGTTCTGAAATCCGAAGGCAACTTCAACAACTATTTCGGATTGCCGCTGATGCTGCTCAAGCTCGAACCAGGATATGACGTGGCAGTGATTGAGATGGGGATGTCGCACGCCGGAGAGATTCGCGCTCTGGCGAAGATTGCCCAGCCTGAAATCGGCGTGGTGACGAACGTGGCACCGGTGCATCTGGAGTTCTTTGATTCAATTGCCGGAATTGCTCGCGCCAAGTACGAACTGGTGGAATCGCTTCCCGCGAACGGAGCTGCGATCCTCAATTCCGACGACGAATATGTCTCCCAGTTTGGCCGCGACCTCAAAGGAAAGGTAGTAATGTATGGCACGCGAGCCGAAGCGGACGTGCGGGCGGAGAACATATATTCAAACGGAGCAACCGGCACCGAGTTTGATGTGGTCATCGGAAGTGTGCGTGAGCACGTGAAGTTGCCGTTGGTTGGAGAGCACAACGTATTGAACGCCTTAGCTGCCGTTGCGGTAGGACTGGAGCGAGGCCTCAAACCGACCGAAGCGGTCCAGGCGCTGGGCACATTGACCGCGTCGGAGAAGCGCGGGCAGGTTCTTCAACTGGGTAATATCACCGTCATCAACGATTGCTACAATTCAAATCCAAAGGCTCTTAAAGCGATGGTGGACACTCTCGCCGGAATGCCGGGCAAGCGGCGCATCGTAGTAGCGGGCGAAATGCTGGAACTCGGGCCGGCAGGCGAGGAGATGCACGGCGACGCAGGCCGCCATATTGCCGAGAAGAAAATTGATGTGCTGCTGGGAGTCCGCGGACTGGCACAGGCCGCGGTTGAAGCCGCGAAGCGCGGGGGAATTCGCGCCGAGTTTGTAGCTTCTTCCGAGGCTGCTGGTGAATGGCTGGCACGTGAGGCGCAAGACGGCGATGTGGTCCTTTTAAAAGCTTCGCGCGGTGTGAAGCTGGAGAAAGCGCTCGAAATCTGGAAGGCGCGGCTCGACAGAAACAATTGAAATTGCGGCGCGACGGAGGCTGATTGCTCTATTGGCTGTTGTACTTGAAGTTGCAGCACTACGTACCACCCTTCCGCATCTTCCGCTACCTGACGTTTCGCACTGCTTTTTCCAGTCTTACCGCGTTGTTCACCGCACTGATTGTCGGCCCGCTCGTGATCAAGCGTTTACGTGAATTCCAGATTGGACAATTCATTCGCGAAGAGGGGCCGAAGGCGCATCAGAAAAAAGCGGGAACGCCGACCATGGGCGGATTGCTGATCGCGATCGCCATCGTGGTGCCGACTTTGCTCTGGGCCGACTTAAGCAATCGCTTCGTGTGGATCGCCGTATTCGCGACGTGTGCATTCGCCGCCATCGGATTCACGGATGACTACACCAAGGTCGCGCATCGCAGGAATCTTGGCCTGACCGGCCGCGCCAAGTTGGGTTTGCAGATCGCAACCAGCGTGGTCATTGCCGTGCTGCTGATCGCGATGCAAACCCGCGGAACCTATTCGACCCGGCTGATTGTTCCGTTTCTAAAACAGTTTCATCCCGATCTTGTGGTGCAGAGCCTGGAACGCTATCCGCATATCTGGCCCCTTGCGTTCCTGCCGTTTATTGCCTTCGTGGCGCTGGTTATCGTGGGTTCGAGCAATGCGGTGAACCTTACCGACGGCCTCGATGGCCTGGCAATCGGCTGCACGGTCATTGCGGCCGGAGCCCTGACTGTTCTGACCTACGTGAGTGGGCACGCGACCTTCGCAACCTATCTCGAGATCCCCAAAATGCCGCAAGTCGGCGAGCTGACCATTTTTTGCGGAGCCATGGTCGGCTCGTCGATTGGATTTCTATGGTACAACGCACATCCCGCAGAAGTGTTCATGGGCGATGTGGGGTCGCTGGCGCTCGGCGGTGCAATCGGCACGGTTGCCGTCATGATCAAGCAGGAGCTGCTGCTGCCGTTTATCGGCGGAGTCTTTGTGATCGAAGCACTCTCGGTAATTCTGCAGGTAGGTTCGTACAAGCTGCGCAAGAAGCGTATTTTCAAGATGGCGCCCATTCATCATCATTTTGAGTTGATGGGTTGGTCGGAGTCGAAAATTATTGTGCGCTTCTGGATCGCGTCGTTAGTGTTCGCACTGTTCGCACTGACCACGCTGAAATTGAGGTAGGAAAAACACCTCTGAGCAATGTAGTTGGACGGAAGCAATATTTTGGTAGGAGGGTCCTTTGAGGGAGCTTACTGCGGATTTGTTCATCTCGCTGGATGGCTTTGCCTCGGGCAAGAACGAAGCGGCTTTCTTCGGCTATTTCGGCAACGAGCTCGGAAATTGGGTAAGTGACCATCTTCAGCAACCCCAACTCCTGATCATGGGGCGCGTGACCTACGAGGCTCTGGCGCAGTTCGCGCCATCTAGCGCCGATCGGGCAAGCATCCGAATGACCGAACTTCCCAAGCTGCTATTCTCAAGCACTCTAAAGGAACCGCTCACCTGGAAGAACGCTCGCCTGGCAAAGGCCTCCGTGGCGGATGAAATCACGGCGCTCAAACGGCAGCCAGGAGATCCGCTACGATCGATTGGCAGTGTCAGCCTGGTCAGGAGCATGATGCAGCTTGGGCTTGTCGACCGACTAAGGCTCATGGTATTTCCTGTAATTCTCGGCATAGCTGGCAGGGAGCCGATCTATGCCAACTATTCGCGAACGAGCCTCGAACTCATCGATACAAAAGTTCTTGGCTCCAGACTCATCCTCCTCGAATACCGGCCCTCGCAGCGTATTCTGCCGGTTTGAATCGGATATACCGCTATGTTTTCATTGCATGTCGTTATGCTGGTGAAATTAGGTTAAGTGCAACTCAAAGACAAACGCGTGCTGGTGGTCGGCCTCGGCAAGTCAGGAGTGGCCTCCGCGCTCTTTCTTAAAGCGCACGGGGCGCGGGTTGCTGCATCGGACACCAAAAGCGGCGATGATCTGCGCAATGAGATTCCTGTGCTGCTGGACCACGGAATCACCGTGGAAACCGGAGGGCACGGCGAACGGACGTTTCGGGAGCAGGACTTAATTGTAGTGAGCCCCGGAGTTCCGGTGGACGCGCCGTTGCTGCAACAAGCTCGCTCGCTCGGAGAAGTTGTGATCGGGGAGATCGAGCTGGCGGCGCAGTTTTTGCCCGGGCCGATCGTGGCGATCACCGGATCAAACGGAAAAACCACCACCACGACTCTTACGGGAGAGATTTTGACGTCGGCAGGATTGCCGACTTTGGTTGGCGGCAACATTGGCACCCCCGCGATCTCACTGGCGGAGCGCGCCACTCGTGAGACGGCAATTGTGCTCGAGGTTTCAAGTTTTCAACTGGAAACCATTCAGACCTTCCGCCCGAAGATCGCGGTCGTGTTGAACGTGACGCCCGATCATCTGGATCGGCATCGCACGCTCGAAGTTTATGTAAATGCGAAATCGCGCATCTTCGAAAATCAGAACCGCGACGACTTTGCAGTTTTGAACGCCGACGATGCAACTTGCGTAGCGATGGCAAGCCGGGTACGCGCCCAGGTTTTTTGGTTCAGTCGCCAAAAAGGGGTGAAGCAGGGCGCTTGGGTGCGCGATGGGAATATTTTGTTTCGTGCTGGAACAGGGTCTCAGAAACAAGCTGAGCGGGAAATCATGCAGCTTTCCGAGATTCCCCTCAAGGGCGCGCACAATCTGGAAAATGTTCTGGCCGCGGTATGCGCTGGCGCGCTCATGGGTTGTACCCCGGACAAGATTCGGCAGGCGGTGCGCAACTTCAAGGCGGTGGAGCATCGTCTGGAATTCGTGGCGACGATCCGCGGCGTGGATTACTACAACGATTCGAAAGCCACGAACGTGGACGCGACGATCAAAGCGCTGGAATCATTTCCGGGGAACATTCATCTGATTCTCGGCGGGAAAGATAAAGGCAGCGATTACAGTGTGCTGAATCAGTTGCTGCGGCAAAGAGTGAAGCGCGTGTACACCATTGGTGCAGCCGCGGCGAAGATCGAGTCGCAGATCATTTCGCAGAAGGCAGGCGGCCCCGAACTCGTCCACGCCGAAACTCTGGAAAATGCGCTCCGCAAGGCGAGCGCGGTGGCAGAGCCGGGAGACGTTGTGTTGCTGGCTCCGGCGTGTGCGAGCTTCGACCAGTTCAAAAGTTATGAGCACCGCGGGCAGGCGTTTAAAGAGATTTTGCGAGGGCTGAGCTGAAGCAACGCTAATAATCAGCATGAACAGAAGGCACACGTTATATGAGCGATGCCCCCACTCCAACCCCCGATACTTGACACCCTGATTTTGGCCTCTTACGCTTGAGCCATGGAAGTCCGTCTCACTCCCGATCAGGAAGCGTTTGTGCGCCAGGCCATTGAGTCCGGGCGGCTGCACCGTCCAGAAGATGCGGTTGAGGAAGCTCTGCGGCTGTGGGAAGAGCGCGAGCGCACCCGGGCTGAAATCTTGGCCGCAGTCGACATGGCGGAGGCTTCTCTGGCGCGTGGCGAGGGGCGGGTGATCGTGACCAAACAGGATGCACGTAAGCTTGCCAACGAAGTGAATCGGCGCGGACGCGCCAGGCTCGGAACACAACGGCCGCGTCAACGCCAATGAGGCTCCGGGTTGCCGCAGAGGCCGAGGCGGACCTTGACGAAATTTGGTCGTACGTCGCAACAGAAGGCGGAGATGCTGACGTTGCCGAGCGGTTGATCAATTCGATTACCAACCACTTCTTTATGCTTTCCAAGCGTCCGTATCTTGGCCGCCGCCGCGATTATGATTTGCGCCCCGGACTAAGAAATCTGTCAGTCGGAGCCTATGTCATCATTCACCGCGTCTAGGGGCGCGACGTTTTCATTCTTCACGTCTTGCACGGTCGCCGTGATCTCAAGAGGATCCTCAATCAATGACCGTCCGGCGCCAGTCTCTTTAGGACTTAAGACTCGACAGAGTCGGGTACCAGAACAATCAACAATCAAAAATCGACAACCAGCAATTCCTTCTCCTTCCATTGCGACTCCGTGTTGAAATAAAACTCCCATGGCGAAGCGAGTAAGCGTCGACCGCTGGTTGTTCACCGTGACCATGCTGCTGGTGTTCCTGGGGCTGGTGATGGTTTTCTCCGCGTCGGCGGTAATGGCTCGCGAACGCTTCGGATCGCCCTATGCATTTCTTTCGAAGCAGTTGATCTGGGCCGCGGCCGGTCTGGCCGCGATGGTCGTGACCATGCGCCTGGACTACCGCCGCTACAAGCATCCCGCGGTGGTATTTTCGTTCCTGGGGATCACGACGCTACTGCTGATATCGGTATTTTTTCTCGACCGCTCGCATAACACGCATCGCTGGATTCACGCCGGCGGTTTTTCCTTCCAGCCTTCCGAACTGGCGAAGCCCGTGCTCATCCTGTTCCTCGCATACTTTCTCGAGCCGCGCGCCAAAGCCATGGACGATCAGCGCAACACACTGGTTCCAGCCGCGATTCCGGTGGTTGCCCTGCTTGGATTGATCGTTTTGCAGCCCGATCTTGGTACCGCGATTGCTTGCGCCGGCATCGCGGCCTGCATCTTCTATGTTGCCGGAATGCGGATGCGGTATTTCGGCTACGCATTTGGAGCGTCGCTGCTGCCGCTTTATTTCTTGATCTTTCATGTGAGCTGGCGCCGCGACCGCTTGCTGGCTTTTATGAATCCGTATGCCGACCGGCAAAGGGCCGGGTTCCACATTATTCAGTCGCTGATCGCGGTGGGCACCGGCGGAGTGACCGGCGTAGGCCTGATGGAAGGCAAGCAGAAATTGTTTTATCTTCCCGAACCGCACACCGATTTTATTTTTGCGGTCACTGCGGAAGAACTTGGGCTGATGGGCGCAATGTTTGTGGTGACGCTGTTTGCGATTTTTCTGTGGAGGGGCATGCGCGCTTCATGGCGCACGGAAGATCTGTTCGGGCGCTATTTGGCCGCGGGAATTACCAGCATGGTGGTGCTGCAGGCGTTCATCAATATGAGCGTGGTGCTGGGGATGATGCCGACGAAAGGCATTCCCCTGCCGCTCGTCTCCTATGGAGGCTCGTCCTTGTTCGTAACCCTGGCGTGCGTGGGCGTGCTGCTGAACATTACCAAGCAGGCGGAGTGACGAATGAATTGCTGATTGTTGATTTTCGATTCTTGACGTAGGCAATCCGAGATATCGGCAGAGGCGACGAGGCCAGGAGCACTCAATCAACAATCAGTAATCAACAATCAACAATTCCTTTATAGTCACCTCATGCGGGCCATTCTGGCGGGCGGCGGGACCGGCGGACACGTAATCCCGGCGCTGGCCATCGCCAAAGAACTCACCAACCGATACGCGGCCGAAATAATATTCATCGGCACCGCGCGCGGGATCGAGAATCGTCTCGTTCCAGCCGCGGGGTATCCTCTGCAGTTGGTGCGAGTCGGTGCTCTGAAAAATGTGAGCCTGGCAACCCGTGCAAAGACTGCATTCGATTTGCCGAGGGCGGTGTGGGATGCGAGCCGCATGTTGAATGAATTCGCGCCCGACGTCGTGATCGGCGTAGGCGGATACGCCTCCGGGCCTGCCATGCTCTCGGCCGTGCTCAAGCATATTCCCACGCTGGCATTTGAACCCAATGTCGTGCCGGGATTTGCCAACCGCCTGGTGGCGCGATTTGTAAGCGCGGCGGCGGTGCACTTCGAAGAAACTGCAAAGTATTTTCGCCATGCCGAAGTGACTGGCGTTCCGGTACGGCAGGCTTTTTTTGAGATCCCATCCAAGCTTGGCGGCCGGCCGACTCTGCTGGTCTTTGGCGGAAGCCAGGGCGCGCACGCGATTAATCAGGCGATGATCCGGTGTTTGCCGGAGTTACGGCGGCAGGCGCCGGGAATTCACATTATCCACCAGACCGGAGAGCGTGACTATAATGACGCGCTGGCGGCGTATCAGTCATTCACCGCGTCCTCCGATGATTCGGCAGAGGTTTTTAAGTTCATCGAAGACATGCCTGCGGTTTTTGCGCGCGCCGATTTGATTGTTTGCCGGTCGGGGGCGAGCACGGTAGCGGAGATCACCGCCGCAGGAAAGCCCGCCATCTTTGTTCCGTTTCCCCGGGCGGCCGATGATCATCAGCGGGTGAATGCCGAGGCGCTGCATCGGGTTGGCGCGGCGGTCGTGGTTGAGGAATTGAAGCTGGAGGGAGTCTGGTTGGCGGAGACGATTGCGGCCCTGCTGAGTGACGCGCCGCAGTTGGCGCGCATGAGCCAGGCCGCGCGCGCCCTGGCGCATCCCAATGCAGCGCGGGATATTGCGTCTCTGGCCGCACGAGTAGCTGGCGTGGAGGAAGTGTCGCAGCCCAGCATGGGCCGCTCGTAAACATGTGACGGAATTGACTGATGCGATCTTGGAAAAAATATCTCGGCAAGGCAGCGATGACTCTGGCGATCCTGGTGGCGCTGCTTTATATGGGAGATTGGGTGGTGCTGAGGATTCGGCTGGCAAGGGGAACGGCATTCAGTTCGGTGGAGGTCGACCAATTCCTCGCAACCCCGCTGAAAGGCAACAAAGCCGAATACGATTTTCTGGGAAGTTTTCAGCAACCCTGCGCCCGTTCAATCTTTCCGCATGCAGGAAGGCCGCCGTGCTGGTGGGTGCGCCGGCACAGTTCGCAGTGGGAGTGATCGGCTAACTCAATGTTTGCCAAAATTCAACAAGTTCATTTCGTGGGCATCGGCGGCATCGGCATGAGTGGCATCGCCGAGGTGCTGCTGAATCTCGGTTACAAGGTTTCGGGCTCGGATTTGCGAAATTCCCCGGTCACAGAACGGCTGACGGCTCTTGGCGCGGCGGTCTTTGAGGGCCATCGTGCCGAGAATATAAGCGGAGCAGAGGTTGTCGTCACCAGTTCGGCGATTGCGCAGCAAAATCCTGAGGTGGTCGAGGCGCATCGGCTGCACATCCCCGTGATTCAACGCGCTGAAATGCTTGCCGAATTGATGCGGTTGAAATACGGTATCGCCATCGCGGGGATGCACGGCAAGACGACCACAACCTCGATGGTTGCCGCGGTTCTGGCCGCAGGCGGCCTCGATCCTACGGTTGTGGTTGGTGGACGCGTGGGTGCCATGGGTTCGAACGCGCGGCTCGGCAAGTCGCGCTATCTGGTGGCCGAGGCGGATGAGAGCGACCGCTCGTTTCTGAAGCTGTCGCCGATACTTTCCGTGGTGACGAATATCGACCGCGAGCACATGGATTGCTACCGCAACATGCGGGACGTTAAGCGGACGTTTCTCGAGTTCATGGATCGGGTGCCGTTCTATGGAATGATCGTCGCGTGCAATGACGATCCATTACTCCGGCGATTGATTCCCGAAGTGCAGCGGCGCACGGTCACGTACGGCACAAAGCGCGGATCGGATTTTTGGATCAAAATTGATCCCACCCCTTCGGCTGGCTCAGGGCAGGCTCTAGCCGCAAAAGGCGAGGATAGGATGGGGCACCCGCTGAGTCGCTTTCGCGTGAGTTATCGCAGCAAAGACCTGGGCAAGTTCACGCTGCATGTGCCGGGCGTGCATAACGTCCTGAATGCGACGGCGGCGATTGCAGTCGGCGTAGGGCTCGACGTGGAACTGGGAGCGATCCGCGCCGGACTCGACCAATTTCGCGGCGTGGATCGGCGGTTTCAGTTGCGCGGTCGCGAGGCCGGAGTGAGCGTGATTGATGATTACGGACACCATCCAACTGAGATTAAGGCCACGCTCGCCGCAGCGCGCCAGTGCGGGTTTCGCAAGATCCATGTCATCTTCCAGCCGCATCGCTACACGCGCACAAGCGACCTGATCGAAGAATTTACAACTGCGTTTGGCGATGCCGATTCGTTGTTTGTGCTCGACATTTATGCCGCGAGCGAGAAGCCGATCGAAGGCATTAGCGGCAAGGGGCTCGCGTCCGCAATTCGTGAAAAGAGTGGGCGAAGCGCGGAGTATGTGAGTTCGTTTGCCGATGCAGCGAGCGCGGTGACCGCGATAGCTCAGGATGGCGACATGATTTTGACGCTGGGCGCCGGGAGCGTCTCACAGTTGGGGCCGATGGTTCTCGAGAAATTGAGCGCAGTGGGAGCGGGCGCGGGACAATAATGCTGAGTTCCTGGCTTGCTCCCGTCAGAATGACATTTTGATTGCATATGGCCTCGCGGAGTAGAATCAATATGAGCATGTGCATGCACATACGCAGAAGAGGTAGAGATGAAAACGGCGCGAGTGCAGGTCTTGACCACCCCCGCATTCCGGGACTGGTTGCGCAAAGAGGCTCGAAACGCCGGGGTCAGTGTCGCGGAGCTGGTGCGCACACGCTGCGAGCAACGGGTGGGCGATGAAGAGAAGGCCTTAGCCCAGCTGACGACGCTTCTCCGCAAGGAAGTGGTTGCGACCCGAACCAGCGTGCGGCGAAACCTCGACGAAACCCGGACGATTCTGAGCGAGCTTCGAGCACGGCGCAAGCCGGCCCGGGCGGAGGATCCCGCATGAGCGTGTTTACCGAGGCGCTTGCGGCCGTACAGGCCGCTTTAAGACTCGCCGAGGATCTGCGCCGCACATCACAGGAACTTAAGGAGGTGGCGCTCGAGGTCCGCGATCACGACCGCCGGATCACCAGACTTGAAGCGCAGTGGGAGACGGCGCTGATCCTGTCGCAGAAAAGGTTAGAGTAGCCTCCCGCAGGTGAAATTTCCGAACTTTTTCGCCCGGCTTCTCGTATCTTTTCTTGCTAACCAAACAAAACGCCCTTCGTCTATTGAGCCATAAGGGGTTAAGGCCATGAAATCGACAAACGCATGGGGATGGCTGGCGGCTGGGGTTCTGGCGCTGGGATTGAACGGAATTTATCACGATGGCGGCGCCGCCTGGGCACATCGTGCTTTGGAGCCGGTGATCGGGCGAATTGCACAGCAAACCGCGCCTGTGGTCGCTCTCGCCTCAGGAGACGCGGAAGGATTTGTAGCGGAAACCCGAGCCGCGCTTTCAAACAATGAAGTCGCGTCGCGCCGTTGGGCAGCAAGTGTGGCCCGGCTTGAGTCGGGCGCGGCCGGAGTGCAGAGCGGATTCGCTCGAATCCAGGCCATCTCGGCCAGAGAAGAGGCTCAGTTCGCTCGGCGACAGGCAGAAATGGCTCGCATGGAGGCAACTCGCGCCCGAATCGAAGCCCGGATGGCCAGCATGCGCATACCAGACGTCAAAGTTGATGTGGATGTTCCAGCCTGCCCGCGAATTCACGTGAATATTCCCCGCGTGAGGTTTACGCGTTGTTCGTGGTGAGCTCGCTCGCTTACCTTCTTTACATACCAGGTTCATTCCAAACTCCGCTTCTAACTCTGTTTTTGACGCAGTTCTCCCAATGATGCCCGATCCGATTCCGTTGTGAAAAAACTTCGCTGTTTTTTCTGTCGTTCATTTCAAAATAAAGTTATAGTTTGAAGGCTCAGCGATTCCTAGCGACAACTGACCTGAACTGATGGCGCGGAAGCCAGCACCGTCCATCTTGCAGGAAGAGTTGTACCCGCCCCACGCTGCAGATTCGCGTGAGGAAGATCCCCCTTCGCGCATTGACGACTCACGCCTGATCGATCTCGATGTGGATGAGGAATCTCCCTTTCTGCGCGCGCAAAAGCGTGTTTCCGCCCGCCGCAGTTCGCTGCCAAAAAAAACTGCCAACCGTTTGCTGTGGGGGCTGCTGGCCGCAGCTGTCGTGTGTCTGCTGGGGTTGGGTGCAGCCGGCGTCTACCACTACGGCGAGCACTCGTGGCGCTTTCGCGTGGAGTCGAGCGACAACATTGAGGTCACGGGCATGCAAAACGTGACCAAGGCACAGATTATGGAAGTGATGGGCGCCGACATCGGGCGAAACATTTTCTTTATTCCGCTGGCCCAACAGAAGGCGCAACTGGAGCAGATTCCCTGGGTGGAATCGGCCAGTGTCATGCGCTTTGTTCCCAACCGGCTGGCGGTGCAGATTCGCGAGCGCATTCCGGTAGCTTTTGCCCGGGTCGGCCCGCGCATGTTTTTGATCGACGCCGGCGGCACGCTCATGGATCTCACGCCGAAGCACAAATATTCTTTTCCCGTCATTCTCGGAATGAATCCCGGCGAGCCGCTCTCCACCCGCGCGCTGCGAATGCAGGCCTATATGGAACTGGTGCGGCAGTTGGATTCGGGAGGAGCCCGTTACTCGCAGGATCTGAGTGAGGTCGATATTTCCGATTTAGACGACGTGAAGGTGCGGGCGAACGATCCGGCGGGAGATGTTTTGGTGCATCTGGGATCGTCGGATTATTTATCGCGCTACAAAATTTATGTGACACATGCCCAAGCCTGGCGGCAGCAGTTTCAGAAGCTCGACTCCGTGGATTTGCGCTACGACAACCAGATCATCGTAAATCCGGACCTGGAGCGGCCGAAGGCAGTGCTAACTCCGGCCAGAGGGAAGGCAATGGAAGCGGCGCGAGTAAAACCTGCGGCGTTGCTGGCGCGGATTCCAAACGATCGAGCGGTGCCAAAGCCAGCCTTTGAATTAAGCCAGAGGACACTTCAGGCGAAACCGAGGGCGACCAAGCAACTGGGGGTAAAAACAAAGCGCAAGAAACCCGTGGCCAAGACTGTGAAGACGATTGCCAGCGCGAAGAAGCCAGCTACGCGGTTCGCACCGCGCCCGACGCCGTCGAAGATTGTATCGCCCATTTCAGGAGGCCAAAAGCAAATCGGAGGTCAGAAGCCGAGTCCGGGAATTGCAAAAGGTCAGGATGAAAGCACATCCAGAGAGTGAGACCGTCGATCGCGGCTCAGTTCGGCGAATTTAGGGAAAAAGTTGAGAAAAGAAATTAAGAAAATCAAGGATTCATAAGGGATGGCAAACCAGCAGGGAACTTTTTTGACGGCGATTGACGTGGGCAGCGCAAAAACCTGCGCGCTCATGGCGGAGGTGACGGACAACGGCCTGCGCTATCGCGGCCACGGTGTCGCGGAATCATGCGGGTCACGCAAGGGCGTGATCGTTGATTTGGATAAAGCGGTGGCGGCGATTCAAAAAGCGGTAGAAGCAGCCGAGGATATTGCTGGTGCCGCGATCGAACATGCGATCGTGGGCATCGGGGGAGCGCACGTGCGCGGCGTGAATGCGCACGGCGGAA
Source organism: uncultured Acidobacteriaceae bacterium (assembly GCA_963784095.1). Taxonomy (GTDB): domain Bacteria; phylum Acidobacteriota; class Terriglobia; order Terriglobales; family Acidobacteriaceae; genus Sulfotelmatobacter. The sequence continues at coordinate 35,481 of CAWAQC010000005.1, read as the reverse complement.
TAAGTTTGGGGACGCGTCCGCGCGAGATTGGGCGGGACGAGATCAAGCAGGCGGTCGAGCGGGCGCGAGCGATCCCACTTCCCGCGGATCGCGAAGTGCTGCACCTGTTGCCGCAGGAATTCATTCTCGACGATCAGTCGGGCGTCCACGATCCTTTGGGAATGATGGCGGCGCGGCTCGAGGTCCGCGTTCACCTCGTAACGGCGGCGGCGAGTGCCGTGCAGAATGTCATTACGGCGATAAATCGTGCTGGAGTTCACGTCGATGACACGGTGTTTGAGCCGCTGGCTGCCGCCGACTCGACCCTGCGCAGCGATGAACGCGAACTGGGTGTTTGTCTGGCCGATATCGGTGCGGGCTCGACCGAACTGGTTGCGTTTCTGCAAGGGTCGGTGGCGTTCACCGGCGTGATTCCGGTCGGCGGCGATCACTTTACCAGCGATCTTTCACTCGGGATGTGCACGCCCATCGCCGAGGCAGAAAAAATCAAGAGGATCTACGGCAATGCCATCGTCACTTTGATTCCGGAAGGCAACGAAGTCGAAGTGCCGTCGGTGGGCGACCGGCCTTCGCGCTTGTTGCCGCAGAGGCTGGTAGCGGAGATTCTGGAACCTCGGGCGCGCGAGCTGTTTGAAATGATGCGTGAGACTCTACGGCAAAGCGGCATGTTCGACGCGTGCCGGGCGGGCATCGTCTTGTGCGGCGGAGCTTCGCGGCTGCCGGGGATTTTTGACGTTGCAGAATCTGCACTGAGGCGTCCGGTGCGGCTTTCCTGGCCTACGCCGCTGGCAAAGATGCCTGCGACCTTGGCCGAGCCGGAATTCGCGACGGTGCTAGGCATGATTGCCTATGGACAGCGCGCGCGCGTGGCCCGCGGGTTTCAGGGAGAGCGATGGGGAGCGCGGTTGAAGGCATTGTTGGTGGGCTAAGCAATATGTGGGTTCTTCGCGGTCTTCGCGGATTTTCTTTGCGTCCTTGGCGGTAAAGCTTTTCGCGTCAACGTTGCAAACCTTTTCACCGCAAAGCACACGAAGGAAATCCGCAAAGGTCGCGAAGAGGAGCAGCAAAAGTCGCAAGATGAACGCAATTCAAATCAGGCGGACAAAATGAAAAACGGTTCAGCAAAAAATGACTCAAACGATTCAGCGAAAAACGATTCGAAGATTCGCATCAGCTTCAATGAAGAGCCGACCAACGATGCCAAGATCAAGGTGATTGGCGTAGGCGGCGGCGGCGGAAACGCGGTGAACCGCATGATCGATGCCGGAGTTGAGGGCATCGAGTTCATTGCCGCGAACACCGACTTACAGGCGCTGCGTTTATCGCGTGCTCCGGTGAAACTGCAGCTTGGCGTGAAGCTGACCAATGGCCTGGGCGCGGGCGCGAATCCGGAAGTGGGACGCAAGGCGGCGCTTGAAGATTCGGACAAGATTATTGAAGCTCTCGAAGGCGCTGACATGGTGTTCGTGACCACCGGCCTTGGCGGCGGAACGGGGACAGGCGCGGCGCCGATAATCGCGTCGCTGGCCAGCGAGATGGGCGCGCTCACCGTGGCCGTGGTAACGAAGCCGTTTTTCTTCGAAGGCAAGCGGCGCATGAAGCAGGCGGAAAAAGGTATCGCCGACCTGATGGAGTCCGTCGATACCACCATCGTGATTCCCAACGAAAAGCTGCTGGCTGTCGCCGAGAATGCGGGATTTTTCGAATCGTTCCGCATTGCCGACGACATTCTTCGCCAGGGTGTGCAGGGAATTTCCGACATCATTACGATTCCGGGGATTATCAACCGCGACTTCGCCGACGTGAAGACCATTATGGCGCGCATGGGATATGCAGTCATGGGCACGGCGACCGCCAGCGGCCAGAATCGCACCGCAGAGGCGGCACAGAGAGCGATCGCTTCTCCGTTGCTCGAAGCCGGCGCAATCGATGGCGCCCGCGGAATCCTGATCAACATTACGGGATCGGCTTCGCTCAAACTCGCCGAGGTGCAGCAGGCTTGCACGATTATCCAGAGCGCAGCGCATGAAGATGCCAACATTATTTTCGGCGCGGTCATGGACGAGAAAATGAAGGATGCGGTCAAGCTCACCGTGATCGCCACCGGATTTGGAGATGTCAGCCGAGTGCGTCCAGAGCGGATCGAAGTGTACCGGTCGTCTTCCTTTGCCGCTGCAAACGACGAAGCTATGGATTTCCCCGACCCGGTTGGTCCCGTTCAGCCGGCAACGCCGTTTTCCCAACCGATCCAGGACGACCGCGCAGACGAGATCAGAATGGAAGAGTCCGTGCCGCTTGCCAGCAACCAATCGCCGGCGGAAGTGATCTCACTCGCCGCGATGCGCGAGGCGATGGTTGCCAATTTTGAGCACGCGGATTTGGATGTGCCGGCGTTCCTGCGCAAACGCGGCGAGGTGCAATAAATGACAGCGGGAACTCGATATGAATGAGAACCCACAAATGAGCGCAAAGCGGCAGGCACTGCGCCAAAAACGCCATTTGCCGAACTGAAGGTGCATGCGCCCTGTGAAAAGATTTGCCCACTCGGCAGTATCTTTCTAGTAACTGAGTAACCTGTTACTGAAGGCCGTAGAACCAGAGTAATTTCTGTTTAAAAGCTTGTTGCACTAGGGGTTAACTGAAAACGCAGAATAAGTCTCAGAAAAACTTTAATATTGCTTGGGCTCGCTAACTCTCGTACTATCGCGAAGATGGGCAAGTTACCAGCAGGCTGCGAGGCTGGCAGGCTTCGTGCAACGTCATCGAAGTAACAAGAAAATTTTGGGGATCAGGGGACCGAATCCAAGATGTCCAGCAGCCGGGCAGTGCGCACTCTTCGTCTCTTCGTCGTGGTTGTAGCAGGTCTTTTTCTGACGCCGGCCGTATGGGCAGCCCACATCAACCCGCACACCTTGAATAGCGGTAAATCGAAATCATCCAGAGTCAGCGAGACGCAACGTACCCGCCGCCGCATGCGCCATCTGGCGCGGGGCCGCGCCGTTACTGCGCGCACAGTCGTACGCCGCGCTGCCAGCAGGCAATATGCGGTCGGGACGAGCCGGGCCACGGTGAGGCGAGTTTCGACCAGCACCCGTCGCCACAGCTACCACGAGCGCTTCTTCATGAGTTCGTTCGCAGAGGGGCTTACGGCTGGAGACATCACCGATGGCGAGGACGGCGTTGTCCGGCAGGCCGCGATTGATGCTCTAGGGAACATGAACGGAACCGTGGTCGCCATCGAACCGACCAGCGGCAGAATCCTGGCGATGGTCAATCAGCGGCTGGCACTCTCCAGCGGAGCGCAGCCGTGTTCGACCATAAAACTTTCCGTGGCTCTGGCCGCGCTGAGCGAGGGATTGATTTCACGGGACACTGAAGTCCCGCTCGGTGGCCGCAGCCGCATGAATCTCACCCAGGCTCTGGCGCACTCCAACAATGCATACTTTGAAGCGGTGGGTCGCAAGCTGGGTTTCGAAAAAGTGGCCTATTACGCTCACCAATTCGGCCTCGGCGAATTGGCGGGCTACGACATTCCCGGCGAGCAATTGGGCACTTATCCAGACGAGCCAATTCCCCAGCAACTCGGCGGAGTTGGCAAGATGTGTTCCTTTGGCGAAGGAATTTCCATGACACCGTTGCAACTGGGCGCATTGGTTTCGGCGATCGCCAACGGCGGCACACTCTACTATCTGCAGCATCCCACTTCGCCGGATGAGATCGCAGATTTTCAGCCGCGGATCAAGCGCCAGCTTGACATCGCGCCGCTGATTCCAGAAATTTCCCTAGGCATGGCCGGGGCCGTGCAATACGGCACCGCACGTCGCCTGGGGCTCAACTTTAATGAGGAAGAAATACTGGGCAAGACCGGAACTTGTTCTCATGCCGGAACCCGCTTCGGCTGGTTCGCCTCCTACGTTAATACCAACCGCGGCCGGATTGTAGTGGTTGTGTTTCTCGAAGGCGGTCGACCGACGTTTGGTCCGAAAGCCGCAGAGATTGCCGGGTTGATGTACCGCAACCTGTACGATCACAATTTCTTTATCGCGGGCACGCCGACGGCTGTGCCCGCCGGTCTCGATGCGCCAACAAGGCCATAAACCCTTAAACCTTTTTTGAGAAATCATTCTTGAAAGAGCTTCTCGCTGGAGAGGCTTTTTCTTTGACCTCATCTGCGTGCGCTTGGGACAAGCTCATCCCGGGTTTTTCCCGCCTCTCTCTTTCATTCAAAAATCAGAATTTTCTCAAGTGGGCTGAAATCGTGCCGATATTTACTCTGGGCATTTCGGCTAGCTATTGCGCGGATCTCCGCAACCGCTCTCGAATCGATCGTTAGCAGGAGCTGTCGCAAGGAGGAGCTGTCAAAGATAGATGAATTCCATTGGCGCCATACACGGAACCTACGACTATCGATTAGTGGCACTGTCAATTTTGCTGGCGGTATTTGCCTCGTACGCTGCGCTCGATCTCGCGGGGCGAGTCACGTCAGCGGAGAGACGCGCCCGATTCCCGTGGTTGGCCGCAGGCGCAGCCGCCATGGGAGTGGGAATTTGGGCGATGCACTATATCGGCATGCTGGCGATGAGCCTACCAATTCCGGTTTTCTACCATGTCCCGACCGTGGTGCTCTCGTTACTTGCCGCAATCTCGGCCTCGGCGACCGCCCTGTTTGTAGTCAGCCGCAAGCAAATGGGTCTGGGCCAAGAAATTCTGGGCAGCCTGTTGATGGGGAGTGGAATCGCAGCCATGCACTATATCGGAATGGCAGCCATGCGCTGTTCCGCAACCATCACCTACAACGGGAAAATTGTTGCCCTCTCGGTCGTTCTTGCCATGGCGATTTCGCTGGTGGCCCTGCGGCTTGCGTTTCGACTGCGCGATGAGAACCGGATCAGTGTAAAGAAAATCATGAGTGCGATCGCCATGGGCTTCGCCATCGCATTGATGCACTATACGGGAATGTGGGCGGCGAGCTTTGCGCCCTCGGGCATTGAACCTGATCTCACCAACACCATCGGAATCTCCACCATCGGCGCTTTCTCGATCAGCTTGACTAGTTTGTTCGTGTTAGGAGGCGCTATCGCTTCTTCCATGTTCGACCGCTTCATCGGCCAGCAGAAGGTCAATTTGAACCTGGCTCGTGACCGGGAGCTTTATTTCAGGAGAATGGCAGAGGCTCTTCCCGAGATCATCTGGACCGCCGATCCGGAAGGCAACGACGACTATTTCAACCAAAAAATGTTCGATTTCAGCGGTATGGGGTTCGAGCAGCTGCGCGGCACGCAGTGGACCACTATTGTTCATGCCGATGATCTGGATCTTTGCGCGAGCCAATGGCGCAATGCGCTGACTGCCGGAGAACCTTATGAAGTTCAGTATCGGCTGCGGGGAAAAGATGGAACCTACCGGTGGTTCCTCGGCAGGGCCAACCCCATCCGCGATGAAAAAGGAACTATCGTCAAATGGTTCGGCAGTTGCACCGATATCGAAAACCAAAAGCTGAATGAGCAGGTTTTGGAAGAGCAGATTCTGGAACGAACTCTGCAACTGGCTGATGCCAATGCGCGGCTCCAGGAGGAAATGGCGGAAAAGGATTTTGCCCGCAGAGAACTCGATCAAGAGCACGAAAAATCCATGCGCGACCTCGAACAGCGTTCCGAGCGCGCTTCCATGCTGGCCAAGATGGGCGAACTGCTGCAGAGTTGCGTGAGCCGGGACGAGGTCACCACGGTTGCGCTGGGATTTGCGCCGAAGATATTTCCCACGTCACGGGGAGCGATCATCTTATTGAATCCCTCGCGCACCGCGGCCGAAGTCAAAGGTTCGTGGAACGACTGCCAATTGCCCGCAACGGAATTCGAGATTTCGGAATGCTGGGCACTGAGGACAGGACATCAGCATTTGGTGCACTTCAACGATACGGTCGCGCCGTGCGCGCATGTGGGTGACCTGAAGTTCTCCTATTTGTGTATCCCGATCCTGGCCCAGGGAGAAACGCTCGGTATTTTGCACACGCAAGCCAAGAGCAACGAAACTCGGTTGGATCCGGCGGAGTTGTCTTTCAGAACCACCTTTGCCGGGCAGGTGGGATTATCGATCGCCAACCTCAAATTACGCGATGCGTTGCGCACCCAGTCCATACGGGATGCTCTGACTGGCTTATACAATCGGCGTTATCTTGAAGAAATCCTGGAGCGGGAAACCCGCCGCGCGCGCCGAGGCCGTCAAAATCTCGGAATCATCATGATCGATCTGGATTATTTCAAAAAGTTCAACGACACCTTTGGTCACGATGCCGGAGATGCCGTGTTGCGCGAAACCGGACAGTACCTCACCAACGGCATTCGCGCGGAAGACTTCGTCTGCCGCTTCGGCGGCGAAGAGTTTGTGGTGGTCTTGCCGACGGCCAGTCCGGAAGCCGCTCAGGCGCGTGCCGAAACGTTACGCCTCAAGATGAGAGATCTGAGCATCCTGCATCAAGGAAAATCGATGGGCATGATCACGATCTCAGCCGGCGTCGCAGCCTTTCCCGATCACGGCACAACGCCAAAAGAATTGATGGCTGCGGCCGACGCCGCTTTGTATGAAGCGAAACGCAAATGGGAGAGATCAAGTCTCCGTGGCTTCAGCCCCAGCCGATGTCAATTCAAACACAGAAGTCTGCGCAAAATCTGCGACCAGTTCGATTTAGATTTTCTTCCGGCGCTCGTCGCGCTCGACAACTCCATCTTTGATGTTGATGATGCGGTGAGCATATTCGGCGATGTCGTGCTCGTGGGTGACCAGCACGATGGTGTTTCCCTCGCCATGCAGACGATCAAACAGGGCCATGATTTCGTTTCCGGTTTGCGAGTCGAGATTGCCGGTGGGCTCGTCAGCCAAAATGATCGAGGGACGATTGACCAGAGCGCGGGCAATGGCTACGCGCTGCCGCTGTCCGCCGGAAAGCTCGTTCGGCTTGTGCATCATGCGCTGCTCCATGCCGACTGCCGCCAATGAGGCTTTGGCGCGTTCGATGCGCTCGTCGGTGGGAATTCCGGCGTAGATCAGAGGCAGCTCAACATTGTGCAGAGCGGTCGCGCGCGCCAGAAGATTGAAGGTCTGGAAGACGAAGCCGATTTCCTTGTTGCGAATGCGCGCCAGTTCATCGTCGTCGAGCTCGCTCACCAGTTGGCCGTTGAGCCAGTATTCGCCCTTGGTGGGCGTATCGAGGCAGCCGATCAGGTTCATCAGCGTCGACTTTCCCGACCCCGAAGGTCCCATGATGGCCACATATTCGCCGCGCTCAATGCGGAGATTCACTCCCCGAAGAGCATGAACCTGCTGCTCGGAGCCCATGTCGTAGGTTTTCCAAAGGTCTTCCGCTGCGATCATGCAGGATTGCGGCGGAGGCACGGTCACGGGCTGCGGCATGTTGATAACTTCGGCGGTTGCCATTTTTTTCTCCTGCTCCGGCGCCACTGGGTTCTCCGAGATTAAATTCGACTACGAGGGGCTCCGCTTACGGTTCGAGTTCCATCAAGTCCGCATCTCGCATTGCAAAATTTCCATCCAACCCAGACTAGCTCATCGTTAGACGGATGAAGCCGGCAAAGGTTATGTTTCATCTTCCTTCTTCGGAACGGAGTTATCAATCTTCACCCCGCTTCCGGAACGAATGGTGCGCAAAATCTTGTAGCTGCCCGTGACCACTTCTTCACCTTCATTCAATCCGTCGAGGATCTCAATGTCGCTGGCTCCGGCGATCCCGGTCGTCGCCGCAATGAATTGGGCTTTCTTGTTGCGAATTACAAATACGCCTTGAATCTCCTGCTCCCTGTCTTTATCTTTGGATGCGGTTTCTTTCTGAGGGGCAGCGGCATGAACTGATCCCGGCGTCGCTTTTTCCTGTTCCAATTGCTCTTTGCTTCGCACCGTGAGGGCCTGGATCGGAATCGACAGCGTATTTTTCTTCGACGCAGTTGTGATCTTTGCGGTGGTCGAAAGTCCGGGCCGCAGATCTTTCGGGGGATCATTCAGGGTGACCACCACTTTGAAGTCTTTGGCTTCTTCGCTGGTACTGGTTTGTTGCGAAGTTGCAACCCCCGTGGAACGCACGATGGCGTTGTCTCCGATCTCAGAAACCGTCCCGTGGAAGACCTTGCGGGGAATCGCGTCGATGGTTACTTCGGCAGGTTGGCCAAGGTGCACGTTCACAATATCAGTCTCATCGACTTTCACTTCCGCTGTAATCACCGACATGTCGGCGAGCGTCATGAGTGTGCTGCCCGGCGAATTCTGAATTCCAATCACCACCGTTTCACCTTCCCTTACTGGCAAGTTCGTAATCACACCGTCGAAGGGTGCGGCGTAGGATGCTTTCTTCAACACGTCGGCAAAGCGGGTGAGCGTGGCCCGGTTTTGGGCAATGTGTTTATCGGCTGATTCTTTTTGCGCTTTGGCCTGATTTACCCGCGCCTGTGCCTGAAACAGACCCGCATCGGCGGTTGCCCACGTATCTTTGCGGCTGTCAAAGTCCGATTTCGAAATCAGGCCGTCTTTAAAAAGATTCTGCGCCCGGTCCCAATCCAGCTTGTTGCGGTCGTAATCGGCTTGAGCGCGGAGCAGATCGGCTTCCGCTGTCTTCAAAGCGGCTTCGGCCGCAAGAGCGTCCGTCTCGGCGGCTTGCAGAGACGCTTCGTTGGCGTTTACGTCCGCCGATGACTGCACATTTTCAAGCTGCGCCAGCAATTGTCCCTTCCTGACGTGGTCCCCTTCTTTCACGAACAAGTGCGTGATCTTGCCGAAGGCATTGGCCCCGATATTTACATACGTTTTGGGTTTGATCTCTCCCGATGCGCTGACCACCGCGGTTAAATCCTCGCGTTGGACTCTTCCAGTCTGCACCGTTACCACATTCTTGCCGCTCTGGTGGATGGAGATTCCCACGATCAAAGCCAGCAAGGTCACGACACCGGCACCGATAGCAACTTTTTTCCAGAGTTTCATCGTTTCGTCACTACCTGGGCAGGTCTTCGGGAAGTTTCGATTAACGGAGATTTAACTCTCATCCTACTTGCCGAATCTTACCTGCTGTTCTGCTGTTCCGCTGTTCCGCAGGGAGACGAGCATATCCGAAGTACACATCATGGATACGATCCCGTGGGCGGGAAAGTTCCAAAACGGAAGGCAACTTTAGAATCCTTAGGATTACCGAAGAGCGACCAGCCCCGAACCTCAGATTATAGCAATTGGCATTGTTTGCGGGAAAGTAGCGAAGGCAGCTAAGTCCCCGTGCCGGTCAGCTCGATGACCTGCGGCTTGGAGGATGCGCTGTCGAGGATGGTGATCGTGCCTTGTGCCGTGCCTTGTGCCGTGCCTTGTGCCGTTGGTGTAAACGTTGCGGTGATCGTGCAATTCGCACTCGGCGCGACTGTTGCGCCGCAGCTCGATTTCACTGCGAACTCGACGCTCGCCGTCATCGAAGTGATTTTCAGATCTGTGCTGCCGGTATTGGTCAACCTGACGGCCTTCGGGTTGCTGGTGGTGCCCACGGCCTGGCTTGGAAATGTCAGCGGCGTCGTGGGCGAGAAGCTGACGACGCCCGTGTTGAGAAGGGTAATTATTCCTGCCTCTCTATTTACGCTCACGAGGTCGAGCATGTGATCGCCGTTGAAGTCGCCTGCTGCCACATAGTCGCCATCAGGGTCGCTTGCTGCGGGATAAAATACGCCAGCCTGAAAAGTGCCATTGCCGTTGCCCTTGAATACGGTCACCCCGGACGGTACTCCGAGGAACCCAGGGTTCGACGTGACCAAATCAATTTTCCCGTCGCCATCGAGGTCCTGCGCGATTACGGTGGCAGGGAAAGACGCGTCGTAATCAACCGCCTGCTGGAAGCTGCCGTCGCCGTTACCCAACAGCACGCTCAAGCTGCCTCCGAGGCCATTGGCGACTGCGAGGTCGAGCTTGGCCTGGTCGCCGGTGAAAAGACCGGTCGCGATCGACACGGGATTTTCAGAAATGGCGTAATAGCCGTGGGGCGTGAAGGTGCCATCGCCGTTTCCAAGCAGGATGTCCACTTGATTTTCGTCGCCATTGCCCGCCACGGCTACGTCGAGCTTCCCGTCATTGTTGAAGTCTCCGGCGGCAATCGCGATGCCCGCGATGCCGTACGGCACATTGGTGGCGATTGGCGCGCCGAAGGTTCCGTCGCCGTTGCCAGGTAGCACTTGAATGCAGTTACATCCATCGGCCCCGCTCAACGCGAGGATGTCAAGGCTGGCGCTGCCGGTGAATTGGCCGGTGCCGACGTGGATGGGCCTGCCGTGGGCGGCGTAGGCCACCGGGGACTGGAACGTCCCATCGCCGTTCCCGAGCATGACATAGACATTCTCGCTCAACGAGTCGCCCACCACCAGGTCGAGTATCCCGTTGCTCCTGAGGCTCGAAGTGGCCGCGTATTCAGGCTGGATGCCGACGCGATAGGTAGCAAAATGATGAAATGTGCCGTCGCCGTTTCCCAGCAGAATCTCGACGCTGCCGAAGGGCAGGTAGTTTACCACCGCTACGTCGAGAATGCCGTCGCCGTTAAAGTCCCCCACCGCGACGGAAAAGGGAGCGCGTTGCCCTACAAAGAAGGACGCCCGGGTCTCGAACTGGTCCATGACCGTCTGGCCGAATGCCACCCCGCACGCCACCAAGAAGGCCACCGCTATCCGAAAAGACATACGAATCCCTCCCACGCCGACAAACGCGAGCAAGATTAGCACCGATTACGTGGCCGCTCAAGCGCCATCTGGTCCGCACTCAGGAACTGCAGAGATGAAGGTTCTTGCACTTGGCAGCCCACGCCCCAAGGAGTATGGTTCCCAGCATGGGGGGAGACCTAAAACCAGAAAAGGAGACTTGCAGAATGCCTTCGAAAGTAACAGCGGTATTTGTGTGCCTCATCGGACTTGCCGTGTGCCTCCAACCCCTGCCGGCGGCGGCGCAGCAGCTAACACTCGGCACCGTTGCGACGCCAACCCTGCTCAGCACATGCCCGTCAAGCGCAAATTTCGCCTCGGGCACGACGCCTGCGATCACGTGCTACTCGACCAACATCAGCGGCTGCTCCGGTGTAGACACGCAGGATCTGGTCTACGGAGTCGCCACGCCGACCGGGGCGCTGTTTGGGACAATCGTGATGCTGGCGCAAGGGGGAGGAACAATGTTTATGGGTGACTATGCCACGGACTATGTACAGAATTACTTGAACGCACATTATCAGGTGATCCAGGTCGTATGGGGCGGGACCGGCCTTAACGGTAGCCCTGGGCCTCAGCCTTGGGAGGTGACGAAGCTCTCGAACCTCAGCCCGAGCAATGCGAACATCGGGCTCGCGGCCTGCAAGCCCGCGACGTTTCTCAATTGGGTGCGCAACGGCAACCAGGGTGCGCCGCTCGGATCGGGGATATGGGCCGGGAGGGGCGGCATGTGCGCCCACGGGGACAGCGGGGGCGCGGGGGCGCTGGGCTACGCGCTTGCCTGGTATAATGCAGGAGCCAGCACTGCGGCTTGGGGCGCGGGCTACCTAGACAAGGTTGTGTTGGAGAACGGGCCGGTCTTCAGCGACATCGACCAGGGTTGCGAGTTCCAGAACGGGACCAATAGCCAGTACACTTTCGTCTGCGAGAAGAGCAACCAGGTGGGGTGCAACAACTTACCACCAATTGTGGCGCGGGGCGTGTCTCCTGCGGGCTTGGCCATCGGCCGCCGGTCGGGACCTCTTGCCTCATCGGCGCAATGCGCGAAATATTGCCGTGCTCTTGGACAACTTGCGCTCAAAGTCGCCGCGTCAAAGCAACTCAGGGATAAAGTCGCGCTCCATCCCTTCTTACGCGTGAGTTAGCCTTGCTTTTCAGCGTCCTTACGGCCTAGAATAGCGAGCTAAGCCTATATTGTTGCAGGAGTTTCTCCTATGTTCCGGGTCGGTTCGCGCAATATTTTATCCCTCGCGGTCCTGGTAGCCGCCTCACTTGTCACCAGCACTGCCGCCGCCCAGGGAGAAAAGCCTGCTTCCACCAGCGATCCCAATTCTGCTGCCGCCTCTTCGGCTCAAACTCCGGCTGATCAAGGCGATCCGTTAAAACGTCCCCTGACCGAGAAACAAAAGAGGCAGCAAAAACGCAACCTCAATGTCGAATTGAGCAAAACCTATAAGAAGTGGCTCAATGAGGATGTGGTCTGGATCATTACCGATCAAGAACGGGCCGCTTTCAAACAGCTCTCGAACGACGAAGAGCGGGACAACTTTATTGAAGCTTTTTGGCAGCGCCGCGACCCGACGCCGGATACGGAAGAAAACGAATATAAAGAAGAACATTACCGCCGTATCGCCTATGCCAACGAGCATTTCGCCGCTGGAATTCCCGGCTGGAAAACCGACCGCGGCCGCATTTACATCATGTATGGTCCGCCGGACGAGATCGATTCGCATCCTTCAGGCGGCACTTATGAGCGGCCCATGGAAGAAGGCGGCGGCGAGACTTCCACCTTTCCGTTTGAAGACTGGCGCTACCGCTATCTGGAGGGCATCGGACAAGAGGTCATCATCGAGTTCGTCGATACCTGCATGTGCGGCGATTACCACATGACGATCGACCGCTCGGAGAAAGATGCGCTGAAGGAAACGCCCAACGCGGGGTTGACGCTGTACGAGCAAATGGGGATGGCGAATAAGGCGCAACGGTTCTCTGGCGGTGGCTTGGAACAGCTCGGGGCCGGTCCGGACTCCTCGGCCCAGGCGAGCAAAGAATTTGACCGCCTCGAACAATATGCCAAGCTGCAAGCGCCGCCGCCGGTGAAGTTCAAGGATCTCGAGGAGATCGTCAACACAAAGATTCTTACCAACCTGATGCCGTTCGATGTGCGAACCGATTTTGTAAAGGTCACCGACGATACGGTTCTGGTACCGGTTACGATCCAGATGAAGTATCGCGACATCACCTTCGCTAATAAAGATGGAGTGGAGCGGGGGACGGTAAATATATTTGGCCGGGTGAGCACGCTGACAGGGAAGGTTGTGCAAACCTTCGAAGACACCGCCCAGGTGGATGTCCCGGCAGAGTTGTTGCCCAGGACCGCGGACAATTCCTCAGTTTACTGGAAGGCGCTGCCCTTGCGGCCGGGGCGGTACAAGGTTGAAGTCGCGGTAAAGGACGTCAACGGCGACCGCAAAGGGCTGTGGAGCCGAGGCATTATTGTTCCGGAGTATTCCGACGACAAGCTGTCAAACTCCTCGCTGATCGTTGCCGATCTCATGGAGCCCGTTCCGACGAAAGATGTCAGCACCGGAAATTTTGTGATTGGCCTTAACAAGGTGCGTCCGCGCGTAGCTCCGGCCAACGGTAAGCCGGCCGTGTTTAAACGCGGGCGCGATCCCAAGGTTAATTTCTGGATGCAAGTCTACAATCTCGGGGTCGACGACAAGACTCACAAACCTTCGGCTACATTCGAGTACGATATTGTCAACGTGGCCACCAATAAGCCCGTAGTCCAAAAGACTGAATCTACCGACACGATGGGCAATGTAGGAGAGCAAGTGACGCTGCAGAAATCGATTGCCTCGGCCAATCTGCAGCCGGGCGTATACAAGATCGAAATCAAAGTGAACGACAAAATCTCCAAGCAGACTATTGATCCTTCCGCGACTTTCGCGGTAGAGTAGACGGCTGTTTGGGTCCCCGGGGGGTTGGAGTGACGTTTCGCCGGCTCGGCTTTTCGGTGCTGATCGCTGCCTTGTCGTTTCCCGCGTGGGCCGCGAACCGTCCAGCCGTTCTCTCAGGATATGTGCGCGATGCCTCAGGCATTCCGCAGATGGGCGCGGTGGTGCAAATCGTTGGCGGCGCATCGCGAAACCTCACTGTTTTTACCGATGCCACTGGTTTCTTTTCAGCAAAAGATTTGCTGCCCGGACTCTATTCCGTCAAGATTTCGGCTCCCTCATTTCTTCCGGCGATGCTCGAAAAGGTTGGCTTACGCCCCGGTGGCGATATCCACCTGAGAGTGACGCTGAATACCTTGCTGAATGCGGTGAACATAACGCCGCGACAGAAGACCGCTGACGATGATGATTGGAAATGGACGCTGAGATCGGCAGCAAACCGGCCTGTATTGCGTGTGCTCGACGACCCCGCTTCCGCAGAACAGCAGAGCCACGAATTGAAAGCCAGCCTTTCTTTCCTGGCCGGTTCCGCCGCGGAAGGGTACGGCAGTGGATCGGACATGAGCACAGGCTTCTCCGTCGAGCGCTCGGTTTTCTCCACGGATCGAATTGGAGTAAGCGGGAATGTAGCTTACGGAGATGGCCTGCCCACAGCTTTTCTCCGCGCTTCCTTTGCTCACCGCCTGCCGGATGGCTCGGGACCGTCGATGGCGCTCGCGGTCCGGCGATTTGCACCGTCGGATCCTTACCTCGGCAATGCAACGCTGCAGTCGGTGGGTCTCAACACGGCCGATGATGTTTCGTTGAGCAATGTAGTTGAACTCAAGTTCGGCAGCCAGTTGGAGACGATCCAGTTTTTGGGGCGCGTAAGCGCTTTCCGTCCGTACGGATCGGTCAGCTTCCATCTTTCTCCCAACACTATCTTTGGATACGACTACGCCACATCTTTGCCTAATAGGCAACTGGATGGCCTTCCCGACAGCACGTCTTCGGACATGAGCGAATCGGATCCCCGCCTGACGGTCGAGAATTACGCGACAAAATTGGAGAGCGCCCATCACCAGGAACTAAACGTCTCGCACCGCATCGGCAACGACACTAGTGTTCAGGTCGCCGTGTTCAGCGACCGCGTCGATAACACTGCGCTGCTTGGCGCGGGCGAAGTCACCGCAGCGGGGGGCTACCTGCTGCCGGACGTCTACTCCGGAACCTTCAGCTATTCCGGAGGAACTCTTGACACGCGCGGTTTTCGGTTAGTGCTGCAGCGCAAGTTCCGTTCCGATCTGAGCGCAACTTTTGATTACGCCTACGGTGGCGCCCTCGATCTCACTCAGCCAGACGTCCAACTGCAACAGGCGCGGCAGTGGATTAGCACAGAGCGGCGTCACGCAATCGCGGCCAGGCTGAGCGGGAATCTTCCGGGCACCCATACCCGCGTCATCGCCTCGTATCGGTGGCTGAACGGGCCGGCGCTGACGCCGGTAGACATGTTCAATGCCTCACCCGGTGCGACCGATCCGTTTTTCAGTCTCGTAGTCCGCCAGCCCATTCCGACTCTGGGGTTTCTACCCGCGCACATGGAAGCCCTGATTGATCTTCGCAACTTGCTGGCAGAGGGTTACGTGCCAGTGATGGGTCGTGACGGCCAGACCGTCTATCTGGTGCAGGCTGCGCGTTCGGTGCGCGGTGGGGTGGCCATCAGCTTCTAACCTCGGCCCATCGCACGAATCCCGCCGCACCAGCCATGCCGCTGCCAAAACCAATCTCACGGATCAACTTAGTTAACTCTGTTCTGCAAATTCTGCAGTTACCATCGGCTGCTCCCATTCGCAAAATCTATTGCCCTCATCGGAAACTCAATGGTTGACTCTTAGGATGGGGTTTGGGTAAGGTTTGTGTGCGGTCGGGGCGCTGCCTTTTTAGCGACAGAGTTGCGCCTCTCCCAGTTTCAAAGCTTGAAAACAGACTAACCGCAGCAAATACCACTCCCTCAAATTGATCGCAAAATTGATTCGGATCGAGGAGATTCTATGAAAGCGCGCATAGTGCTCGTGTTTGTGTTTTTGGCCGCAATTAGCCTCTCGGCACAGACCTTCCGCGGAACGATTTTAGGGACTGTGACCGATCCTTCTGGGGCAGTGATTGCCGGAGCCAAGGTCACCGTCAAGAACACGGGCACGGGCCTCGAGCGTACCACGGAAACCAGCGCGGACGGCAGCTATGCTTTGCCGGAATTACCCATCGGGACTTATACCGTGACCGTGACATTGAGCGGCTTTGAAACTTTTGTGGCTAACGGAGTTACGGTTGATGTTGGGGGGCAGCGCCGGGTTGATGCCGCACTGAAGACCGGAGCAGTCTCGACAAAGGTTGAAGTATCGGCGGATGAGTTGCCGCTGGTTGAAACTACAAGCGATACCCTGGGTGGCGTTCTCACTTCCGAAACAGTCGCAGACCTCCCGGTGAACGGACGTGACTACACGAAGCTGATTTTCCTGAATCCTGGTGTGGCCGGATCGCCCGACGAAATTTCTGATTCGCCGGGCTCCTACGGCGAATTCAGCATGAACGGCGCGCGTGGCCGATCGAACAACTACCTGCTCGATGGCACTGACATGAACGATGGCTACCGCAATGATCCTGCCATCAACGAGGCCGGCGTGTTCGGAACCCCGTCCGCTATTCTGCCGATCGACGCCGTGGCCGAAGTCAACGTGATTTCCAATTTCGCACCGGAGTACGGCCGTAATGCCGGCGGAGTAGTCAACATTGTGAGCAAGAGCGGCACTGACCAGTTCCACGGAACCGCCGCTGAATATTTCCGCAACGATGCCCTCGATGCGCGAAATTACTTCAACATCGCCAGCCAGCCGAAAGCGCTTTTCCACAACAATCAATACGGCGCTTCGTTAGGTGGACCCATTGTCAAAGATAAGACGTTTTTCTTTGCCGATTACGAGGGTCAGCAGGAAGGAGTTGGCGTGGTGACGTTGGGCTGTGTGCCCGACCCGGCGCAAATTGCCGCCGACGGAGGAGCGACAAACCCGGTTATCGCAGGGTTGCTCGCCCGCGATCCGTGGCCCGCTCCAAATATTCCGGGGACTTACGGTGGTTCGCTAGTCGGCAGCGAAGACACCGGTTGCCCGAACGGCCCCAACAGCTCGGTGATTTCGCCGTCGTTCAATCGACTTACCAGTTTCATCGCAAAAGTCGATCAGAACTTCAACACCAATAATATTTTGACCGGTCGCTATTTCTTCGGTGACAGCGTGCAGTCGTTTCCATTGGCATTAACGGCCAGCGGCGGCCAATTGCCCGGCTTCAACACCTATACTCCGACGCGCGTTCAGCTGGTTTCCATTTCCTACGTGCATACCATCGGCGCCAACAAGGTGAATGAACTGCGCTACGGCTGGAACCGCTTCGCAGAAGGATTTTTCCCGCAGGATCAGAGCTTCTCGCCCGGTTCAATCGGCCTCGAAACGGGCAGCGGTTTGGCAGGCCAAGGCATGCCGATCATTACTCTGGGAGGTTTTGCCCAGCTGGGCGCCAGCTCCAGCGATCCCCGCCATCGGTTCGATAGCAACAATCAGGTTCTCGAAAGTTTTTCCTGGAAGCTCAACAAACACGATCTGAAATTCGGCGCGGATTTCTACCGCACCAGCATTCAGCAATATTTCGACAAGTACTTCCGAGGCAAGCTCGAATTCAGCAGCCTGACGACGTTCCTCGCAGGAAATCCCGACAATGGCGGATTCCAATATGCAGGCGATACCCTCCGTCACACCCACGAAGACAGCTACGGTTTCTATGCTCAAGATAGCTTCCGGGCCACATCTCACCTCACTCTGAACTACGGTTTACGTTATGACTTCTTCGGCGTGATTGGAGAAAAGAACAATCTGTTGAGCAACATTACCAATCTCAATGCTGCTGCAGATACGTTTACGCTAACGCAGGTCGGTCAGCCAGGTCTGAGCAGCTTGTACAACCCCGATCGTAAGGATTTTGCTCCGCGCTTGAGCGCCGCATGGGACGTGACCGGAAAAGGCAAGACCGTAGTTCGCGCCGGATGGGGCATGTTCTACGACGCTTTCTCGCAGGATATGGCTCTCGGACACTTGCCCTATCCGCCGTACTTCGATCCGGGCCCGGCTTACAACCCGATTGGCCCCGACCCGATTTATTCGGCGGGCGTCACGGGAACGATAGCGGCAGGAGCGCCACTTTTCGGCCCGGAAAACGCCTGCAATTTTGAGTGTGACTCCTTCGGCTTCGCCCGCAATATCAAGATGCCGTACATGGAAAACTACAATCTGAACATTCAGCAACAGCTCAGCAGCCACGCGATGCTGCAGGTAGGGTATGTGGCTTCCCAGGGGCACAGGCTGTGGAGATTCTTCGATATCAGCCAGCCTAGCCAGGCGCAGATTACCGCATCCGATTGCCCGTTTGGAATCGCGACGTGCGCGACGACCGGCGCGATCACAGGCAGCTATAGCGTTCCGCGCAACTATGAAGACAATCCCTACGGATCGTTTTACATCATGCAGGAGAACTCGACCGGTAAGTCGAACTACAACTCATTGCAAGCCAGCTTGCGCGTGACCGGCTGGCACGGAATTACGTCGATCACCAATTATGTCTGGTCGAAATCGCTCGACAACTCCAGTGACGGAGAAGACTTCGAACCGAACGCCGCACAGCCCAATGACAGTACCCGTCCGTATCTTGAATACGGCCCCTCAAACTTCAACCTGCCGCAGCGCTTCACCTGGATTTTCAACTACGCCGTGCCCAATCATGGCGGCAACATGCAACGGTTAAAGAACGGATGGGGCTTCGACAACACCGTTACGCTGCAAAGCGGCCAGCCTTTCCAGATGAACTACAACTTTGAGGACGACTATAGCGGCAGCGGTGAAGGAGACGATCGACCGGATGTCGTCGGCCCGCTCACATACCACGAGAATAATCCTTTCAACTTCGTGAACCTCAATGCATTCGCGATTCCCTGCACAGTTAGCGCAGCCACCGACGGCGGTACAGCGAACGGCGTAAATACCGACTGCATCCCCGGGACGCGTCACTTCGGAGACGAAGGCCGCGACTCCCTGCACGGACCCACCTACAAGCAGTGGGACCTTGCGGTTTACAAAAACACGGTTCTTACCGAACGCCTGACTCTTCAACTGCGGGCTGATTTCTTCAACATCATCAACCATCCCAATTTTGCGAATCCGTTCTTGCCCGCGTTTATTGCGGATCCCGGCGTGAACGGCTTCGCTCTAAACGGTGGTAATACGCTCGAAACTGGAACAGGTGGTTATCCCATCACTGCCACCGGAGACGTGGGCATTGGCAACCCGTTCCTCGGAGGCGGCGCACCGCGCGGCATTCAGTTGGCGGCAAAGTTTAGCTTCTAACCCCTTTTGACACGATCTAAGCCCCCTGCCGGGCGGCAGGGGGCTTTCTTTTGCTCGTTCTTCTTTTGCTCAAAATTCGCCCGCATCCTGTGCCGCCGTTCCATCCGTCCTACGCCTTCCGTCACCTACGTTGCTGGTTACTGCGATGTTACGCTGCTCTCGTAATCCTCCCTCTGATTGAAAAATAGATTAAGAGAAAAACAGATTCCGGAGACCTCGAATGCGCCGTGCTAGTTGCGCTGTTTTCGTTGCCATTCTTAGCGTGTGCTGTGCTGTGCCTGCGTTTGCTCACCACTTGAAGCCGAGCGCCAGCGCCTCAATGCCGGTGACCACCTCGTCGCCCGAGGCCCGCACGCTGTACGAAAAAGGCATGCAGGATTACGAGAATCTTTACCTGGAGCGCTGCAACGACGACTGGCGTGCAGCAGTGAAGGCCGATCCCAACCTGGCCGTGGCGTGGGCCTGGATCGCCTTCAACAGCAGCGATCCAAAAGAAGTGAGTGCGGCTCGCGAAAAAGCTAAAGCGTTGGCCCCGAAGCTGACTCCCGGCGAACAGTTGATGATCGAGTGGATCGTCAAAGTGCAGGAAGGCGATGCCATCGGCGGCATTTCCGCCATGAATGACATGCTGGAGATGTATCCCAAGGACAAGCACCTGTTTTACCTCGCCGGCAACTGGCTGATGGGTGAGCAAGGCGCGGACCAGGCGCAGACCATGATGGAAAAGGCGCTTGCCATCGACAAGAATTTTCCCGCTGCACTCAACGACCTGGCCTACTCCTACGCGCGCAATCGCGAATTCGCCAAAGCCTTCGCGGCCATGGATCGCTATGTTGCGCTGCTTCCCACGGAGCCGAATCCGGAGGATTCTTACGGCGAACTGAAGCGTATGGCCGGAGATTTCGAAGGTTCTCTGAAGCACTATAACTCTGCCTTGAGAATTGATCCTGATTTTGTCAGCTCGCAAGTCGGCCTGGCAGACACCTACGCCCTGATGGGAAATCAGGAACAGGCGCGCATCGAATATGACAAAGCGACCCGCTTCGCGAAGAACGAAGCCGACCGCCTCACCTACCAAATGCAGAAAGCCATGACCTGGGTGCGCGACGGAAACTTTGCCGAAGCCGACAAGCGTTTCCAGGAGATTGCGCAAACCGCCCGCGCCAAAGAACAGCCCTTGCAGGAGGCGCAAGCCTACCGGCAGCTTGCCGAGTATCAGACGGAAGATGGCGTCGCATTAAAGTTTCTGCAGCAGGCAGAAAGCGCGCTGGCCCACAACGACACCGTTTCGCAGAGCGATAAGGCCGATGAGACCTCTCGCATTCTGCGCTTTCGCGCTGTGCGCGCGGCTCATTCCGGCAATACGCAGCTCGCGGATGCCTGTCTCAAGCAGCTCGAAGATATGGCCACGAGCAGCCGCAATAAAGTGATTCTCGGTTCCTACAACGGCGCCGCCGGAACTTTGCTGATGGAGCAGAAAAAATACGAGGAAGCCATCAGCTATCTGGAAGAAGACCAGACCAATCCCTTCACGCTTGAACTCCTCGTACAGGCTTATTATCAGACGAATCAATCCGAGAAATTGCATGAAGTCGAAGTCACGCTGCGAGGGATGAACGTTCCGACCATGGAGCAAGCACTCGTGGTGCCTGCCGCCCGTCTGCGCCGGCCGCAGAGCTAGGGCCTCGCCGGTCGCCTTGCTCACGGCACGAGCTGTGCTCTTGGTCCATAATCTGTCCAGGGACACGCCCGGTTTGTCCCTGCTGTGACCTACCCCCCTCCCCCCCATTTTGCAAAATATCCAGGATCAGGAAGTTGGCGGTTTTTTCGCTCTAAACTCCGTGATCTAAAGGAATTAAATCTAAAGCTCCGCGTTGTCGGGGGTTCGGTGAGCTTTTGGCGTGGGCCCAGAGTGCACTACACCTCTACCCATTTTCAAAGAACACGTGGAGATTTGGGATGATTATGGGGCACAGCAAGGGCTGTGAACAAGGTCGCGGGTCACATGGGAGCTTGTGGAATTCTTCGGAACTTTTTCGCTGCATTTACTCCGAATTGACTTCAACCCGCGAATGAACCGTACATGTGCGGCCACCTGTCCGCAAAACCCCCTCGGCAGAGCGGGGGCCAGCGCTGGTCAACGAAGCACAGAAGGCGGAGATGCGGGTGCGCGGAGCTGCATAGTGTGAGATGGCTGACCCAAGCTGTATGGGTTCGTGGTGCCCACTCGCCGAAAGCCGCGGCGAGTGGGGCAGCCTTGGCCGTGGAGAAATTAAGAATTAGAATGTGTGGGCCAGCCTCCAGAAATTAAGAATTAGAATGTGGGGGCCGACCCCCTGAGTGCCTACGGAGGTAGTTGGCGAGAGAGATATTTAGGCGCGTTTTCTATTTACATCGACGACAGCGGAAGTGCCCCAGAGCACAAGTTTGCGATCGCGGCAGGGATAGTATTTCCAG
Source organism: uncultured Acidobacteriaceae bacterium (assembly GCA_963784095.1). Classification (GTDB taxonomy): domain Bacteria; phylum Acidobacteriota; class Terriglobia; order Terriglobales; family Acidobacteriaceae; genus Sulfotelmatobacter. The sequence goes on along the minus strand of CAWAQC010000005.1, from coordinate 13,914 downwards.
CGAAGCGCATAGCGGCATTTGAACGGGAATGGCGCACCTTTCTGAAAAGGGAAGGAATGCCGGAGCTTCACGCTTCGGAGTGCGTAGCGCGGAATCCTCATTCGCCCTTCGCAGATTGGGACGATCACCGCGTAGAGCGTGCATTAATGCGTGCTCAGGCGATCATTTTCAAGTTCTCAGTCAAGGCGTTTTCCGTTGGGATTCACAAGCAGGATTATGACGAAGTTATGCCTCAAGAAATGCGACTTGGCATGAGCCGATCGCACTATGTATGGGCGGTATCCAGTCTTCTAGGATTAGGTTATGACTGGGCGACTTTTGCTCAGGTAGCGCCAATGGAATATGTTTTTGACAATGTCCCCAAACTAGAAAAACGGGACATTGAAGAATCTATCGAGTATTCCGAAGCGGTTTACGCCGATCACTTTTCTGGACATTATTCGTTCCGATCACGCAAGGAAGTGGCAGGTCTTCAGGCAGCAGACCTTTTCGCTTGGGTATGTTACCAGGCTGGCCGCCGCACCCGGTTTGATATTCCGATGAATGCGATTGCTGAAAAACTCTGGAATTACTTCCGCTTCAGAAATAGAGGTGAATGGAGCACAGTGCAATCGCTTAGCCGAGAGGGTCTGGAAATGTGGGTAAAGAAAGCCTACGGAGGCCCCGAAGACTTACGATGGCGGGAATACAAACAGAGGCAGACAGAAGCACGAATGCCGAGCCGGAAGAAGAAGGTTACCCCCGGCGTATAATTCACGGCGTTATGAGTCACCCGTATTGGTTTACCGTATCTGTAACATTCGTTTGTCCGTCATGCCGGCAGATGACGGTCGAAAAGATGGTGCTCAATTCTCCCACCATCGACCCTCAGGCGATAAATCGGGCAATCAACGATCAAATCCTTTCGTGCGCGAAGTGCAAGGCGGCTCTACCTCATGGAATACATATGGCGATTGATGTGAGTCCGCCATGTACACGCGAATCCCTGATAAATCAGGGCGTTTCCCTACCCCCTGATTCCTCCTACTGAGTCAACTATATTATTGCCAACGAATTTGCATACGTCTCTCGAATGGCGGGGGCTGGCTGGCCCACGCATTCGAATTTTAACTTGGCAGCGGCACGAAAAAGGCTGCCCCACTCGCCGCGCTTTTCGGCGAGTGGGCACTGCGGACCTCCATCCCCTGGGTCACTCGTCACAGAAAACGCCCACCATCCTGTGGTAAGCGTAGCCGGTGCCGACCAATCTGCATCGCTACTACGGCGCTGGATATCTTCACTTCATCACCACGAGTTGTTATCGGCGAAGAGCGCTGCTGGGCACGCCGCAGAATCGCGATCTGTTTTTGGAAGTCATGGAGAGGGTGCGGAGTCGTTATCGTTTCGTGGTGGTTGGATACGTTGTGATGCCCGAGCACGTTCATCTTCTGTTTGGCGAGCCGGAGCGCGGCGATCCGTCGGTGGTGGTGAAGGTCCTGAAACAGTCGTTCGCGCGGCAGTTGCTGGGGCGGTGGCGAGCCGGTGTTGATCCCCAGCAGTGCTCCTTGTCGAAGACTCCGCTTAGCGAGGGTCACGTGTGGCAGCATCGCTTCTACGACTTCGTCGTGTTCACGGAGAAGAAGCGGGTCGAGAAGCTGCGCTACATGCATCGCAATCCCGTTGTCCGGGGTCTGGTACCGGCGCCGGTAGAGTGGAACTGGAGCAGTTACCGTCATTACGCTTTGGCAGAGCGGGGCCCAGTGCTGGTCAACGAAGCACAGAAGGCGGAGATGCGGGTGCGCGGGATTGCATAGTGTGAGATGGCTGGCCCAAGCTGTATGGATTCGTGGTACCCACTCGCCGAAAGCCGCGGCGAGTGGGGCAGCCTTGGCCGTGGAGAAATTAAGAATTAGAATGTGTGGGCCAGCCTCCCCTGCCCCCCGATCGTCACATTCGTAGGGAATATAAGGATTAGCGGACTGTCTGGCCGACAAAACGCCGAAGATCAGTTTGCGTATCCGTAGACCTTATACAAGAAATATCCGATGAAACAAACGCCGGCGAAGTAAGCTATTGCGACTGTCCACCAAAACTCCGCCGGTTCCTTGGCGCGCGACGCCCAACCACCATACCGTCCATATATTTTTCCAGTGAACGTCGAAACCACAGCCACACACAATGAAATGACCCCGAACGTCAAGTAATAATACGGCGAGCGTATCGGGGTGTTCCACCACTCCATAAATAAGGCCTTTTGGGGGCCGGCTCGACTTTACCGGCACCATCATAAATGAGGTGCCCAGCCTTTGCCTTAGTTGCAAAGCTGGCACCACGGAGTTCAACCGGCTCCCATCATGCTCCTTCGAATCGGTTAGATAGACGCCCTCCCACTTCTCGCAAAAGAAGCGAGAAATGGGGCACCCCGGCATCATCTTGCGTCTCTTGAGAACGAAATCGAAAGCGCCGCTATTTGAACCAGTGATAGGCAATACTGAGTTGTACGCCGTTGAACTCGTTGTTGTTGTAACCTAAGTTCGCATTCGAGATGTGGGACCAGTGAAGGCCGAAGTCGAAAGCCTGGCGCGATCGCGTGCGCAGATAAAATCCTCCGCCGCCCTTCGCCATGAAGTTGAAGTTTGAGGTTCTACCCGGCGGCAAGTTTACCGGGGTACTCACAGCGCCTCCCGATAACTCAATATAAGGCGAAATCTTCGAGGTGTGCAGCGCCAAATTCCAGCGCAAAATTACCGGATCGAATCCTACGCCGTGAGTGCGTTGATTTCCGTAAGTCTCAAAAACGGGAACGAAATCGGCCGCATACTCCAGCCTCCCACGCGCCCAGCCATTTCCAACTTCGCTGGTGAGTGTCCGTCCGCAGAAGATGCCGGCGGTCCAGATTTGCGCCTGCGCAAATGAGTTGCTGGTTTCTTCGCCAGTCTCTCCGGCTGCCCAAACGCTGAAGTCCCATTTCGTATTTTCAGCATACGGTGCAGAAGTTTGGGCGCGAACATGATACGAGGCGGCCAATATCATGAAGCCCCAAACTTTGCAGGCCATGGGAATGCGCATCCTACGATCTCCGGTTCAAAGCGCGAGAGCCACGGATGATTGTTACATGGAAGCAGCAGTCGATCATGCCGCGAGAACTTTGAGGGTGTGCTGGCTTAATGCAGCGTGCTGGGATCGGCATCGCGCACATCACGAAACCGAAACCAGGGCCGATTGCCGTGAAGAATATTACCCGCGGCCCGGATCGGATTGAAGGTGCAGCGCGTCGTATCAATCAAAAGGCGATTGGTAGTCCTCCGCTCGACACGCCGTACGATGTTTTTGTCCATCCAGTCTTCGGCCAGCACCCAACCCAGGCCGCCCACCGGCGTCATCACCAAATTCACTTTTCCCACTCCCCAGTAGCACTGCTGAATTTTGGGATTGCATGGGAAGGCGCCGCTGGCCGTCCATTGCGGCCGGTCGTTCGATCCATATTTCTCGACCGTCATTTCGCTGATCGGCCCGATGCTCCACTGCGTGCTGTAAACGCCGTTGAAAATCGTGGCCTTGACTCGACTCAGCCAATATTCTTTCGACTTCGAGAACTCCAGGTCGCGGCTCTTGGGATCGTTCTGAAAAAAAATATACTCGGTGATAGCGCCCTGTATCGGATGCCCCACGTAGTTGTACATGGGATTTTCGCCGGCACTCCAGCCAACCTCCCACCACCTCTCGAGCGACTGCTTGTAGTCGCGCCAATAGTGATTGAACGGCACGTCTCGTTCCGAGACCAGCCACGGGAAATCCGTATGAACCACCCATGCCTGCTCGATCACAAGAAACGTGCCTGCCTCTTTCAAGGCCCTGCCCCAGTGAAAGCTTTCTTTTTTGCCTTCGGAGGAACTCCCGCTCGCATCAGGCTTGATGGTTCCCGAAATCGACGGCTGCGGAGTCGGTGCAGCTGGCAGCGCATCATCCAAAGAAGGCTCGAAAAAAGGATTCGCCAAAGAGGAGCTTGTGAATGGGGAAAAACTTGCGAACGCGGAAGAAGAAGGCGGAATGCAGTTCTTCCCTGATGAGGGCGCATTGCAGTCGGAGACCACCGACTGTCCAAACGCAGCCATCGGCAAGGATAGCAAGATGATCGCTACGATGAGGTAGTAGAGCATCCGTAGAAATGAAGGTTGATAATATCAGGATCACATGGCGGAAATCTCCTGATTGTTCACTCCAGCTCGTGCATTCTACGACCAGCTTGGCGCGACCCGTTGCTAAGATGCTAGAGTGTTGCAGGGCTAACTTAAGAAATTCTATAGACAATCCATGGACGTGCGTTCAAGAAGCCTCCTGTCCACTCTCAGCAGAACTGTGTTGTTTGCTGCTGTTTTGCTAGTAACGGCGATCGCAAGCTATGGACAAGATCTGAACTCCAGCAATGTTTTCGCGGGATATTCCTTTCTCGGAGCGAATCTTTTTTCCGGTCAGCACGCCAATCTGAACGGGTGGAACATTTCTGCTGAGAAGAAATACCTGCCTTTTTTCGGCGTGGTCGGCGATGTCGGCGGTCTTTACGGTTCAAAGGATCTTCCCGCTACTTGCTCCGCTGGTTCCGGAAGATGCCTTTCTAATTCCAGCATCAGCGAATACACTTTCGACCTTGGCATTCGCGGGTCCTATGGTACGAAAACCGTGCGGCCCTTCGCGGAAGCGCTCTTTGGCGAGGTGCACACCACCGAAAATAGTGTTGCTACTGGTTTCTCGAACACCAATAATGGCTTCGACTCGATGCTGGGTGCTGGAATCGATTGCCGGGTGAATCGACGGCTGGGTTGCCGCGTGGACGTCGACTATATTGTGACCGGCAACTTTGCGGTGAGACATAACAGCATTCGAGCGTCCACCGGATTGGTCTTCTATTTTTGACAAACGGCGGAGGCGCACTTTTTTATGGCCCTGGAAGCCGAGGCAACAAAAGCTGAGCGCCGCTTGCGAAGCCGGCTTGTAAAGCGTTTGCCGGTGCGGGTGCGCGATTCTTCCGGTTCCACTGAGTCAACGGCCCACACGCGGGACGTGAGTACGAACGGGATATTCCTCTATACCCAATCCCGGATGGTTGAGGGGTCGGATGTCGAGTTAGTCCTCGTCCTTCCACCAGAGTTAACAAGTGGCGAAAAGTGCTGGGTTTGCTGCCATGCGCGCGTGCTGCGCGTGGAGAGCCTTGGCAAGCAGTTTGGAGTTGCAGCTGAGATTCACCGAATCAAAGCATTGCCGGAAATTCCGAGTTGAGGTCGCTAAAGGTCGCAGGAATCCCCAGCAAGGGGCTCTGTTTGGCTGATTTTCTTAACAATTTCACATAAAATCCTTCCCCTCGTACCACCCTTGGTGCAATAATTACGGCCCAAGACGTGCTCTGGCCAAACTCAGCGTTTCAGGTGAACGAATAATGTGGATCGAAAAACTCTCTGAGGGTGTGGTCCAGGTGCAGACGCCGATCGGCCCCCGTTATCTGATGCTTTCTTTTTTTCAGCGCTTGTACTTTCTCTGGATGTTCCGCCATTTTCCAATTCTTCCGGTTACCGTTCTCAGCCGTGCACAACAACGTATGATTGACCGCTTGTGTTCGGAGCAGAGATTCGTTTCTATGGCGTACGCCGCTGGAATGGAGGATGCTCCGGTAATCGGCACGCTCGAACGGCGCTCGCCGGCTGCCCCCACCTCCAGGCCGCCCCGCCGTCCCGTTGTCAGCGAAGGGCATGCTTCAGGACTTGCTACGGAAGTCCAGCAACGATCGTAGTTTGACGCTTTTCGTCTAATGAGGGGATCTCGCGGTCTGAGGAATCTCTCATTGCCCTGCTCGGAATGCGGACTAACTCCCTCTGCAGGTTTTACGCAATCGGCGCAGCTCAGGAGAAACTCCTGCCTGCGTCAAGGATGTCTCCGGATAGATCACTTCTTCCGCCACCAGTACGATCGGCAGTCGCTAGTGCTGAATTTTTGCGGAAAATCAAATTCAGCCGCTGATCGCAGTCGCCTCGCTCATCACGCGGCAGTGTTACAATCGACCTTTGCCGCTCGGAGCTTTTCTTCGCAAGGGCGCGTAGCTCAATTGGCAGAGCAACTGACTCTTAATCAGTAGGTTGAAGGTTCGATTCCTTCCGCGCTCACCATCTTTTCAATCACTTACCGGAGTGGATGTTTTGGGTGTGCCGTAAAGTGTGCCGTGACTCAATCCGGCTAAGCCCGTTTCTCTACTGCTGTGTGTCTTGATCGAGCGCAGCGCGCACGATCTCTAGCTCGGGATGCTGATACTGCATGGCAGTCTTCACATCCTTGTGGCCCATGGTTCTCATGACGGCAGCCAGGTCGTACGTCACCGTTTACAACGGGTGGACACCAGAGAAGTTTGGGATGGTGATGGCTAACCGGAAGAAGGATCCCGAGGGGTATGTCAGCGTGTACAACGCGCTTGATGGCGAGAAAACCGGGAAGCAGTTGGGAGAAATAGCTGGAGTGAGCCAGCGGGCAATGCAGGCTCGAAGATGGCATCGTGCTGAACGTGGGCACAGATTCCCTACCAAAGTACCGACGTTTGATAAAACTTCCAGAGAAGCGAAAAGCGAAAACAAAACAAGAACCACAACAGGCCGTACCTGCAGAACCGCAGGTGATGGCGACACAGGGGACAGAGACGACAAATGGCAACGGAGAATGAAGCGATTCTGCGGAGTATCGACGCGAAGCTTGATCAGATGCTTAGGCTGGCCGCTCTGCAGTTGACGTCCAACATGAAACAGGTGCAAGCGATCCACGCTCTCAGTGCTGCTGGCTTCGAACGGAGATGGATTGCCGACCTGCTCGGCACGACTCCTGGCACAGTGAGCGTAACGCTGGCGAAGGCCAAGGCGAAACACGAGCCTCGCGAAATTCCAATCGTTGATCCAGCCACGCTCCTCCCGGCAGGGGAAGGCGAGGAGTAAATTGACTATCCAGCACGTAACCGAATTCTCCGCGTCTTCAGAAGAGACGATACATAAGATCGCGGAAGAACTCGCGACATCAGATCGCAAATTCAAGGTTTTTTAGGCGGTCTACAGCGTTGGGAACAAGCCGAAAAATGCCGCTGCTTTGGCTGCATTAACTGGTCTTACCGAGACGGTTGTACTGCAACTCGCCACTCCCATGGCGCACCAGCAATACTTTGAGACCTTAAAAGACAAAGGAAGAGTCTCGTTCAAGAATTTTCACCATATCAATGCGAAAAAGGGCAAGATCCTGCGGCTGGCGACGAACCCGGCCCAGTTGAAAAAGCATGTGACGACCCGCACGGCACGCCAGACTGTTCCTGGTTCAGGTGGACGCTCGAAAACGCACTGAAATCTCAGTGAGCGAAATCTTCATTGATGATGTCGAGGAATTCAAGGACGTGCTGGACTTGAAACCATCGAGGATACCCACGCTGGCGCCTGCACGTCTGCCAGAGAAGATTTTCAAGTACGGCATCGCATCCGTGCTCGGGAACCAGGGTAAATTTCAGGATTGGGGCGGCGAGAAGAATGATCTGTATTCGACACATGTGACCATCGGCGGTCGCGGCTGAGTTCTTGCCCGAGCGTCTGGGCGTTGTTCGTATAAATCTGGGCGTCATAGCGTCCACGCGAGACAGAAACATATGCCATGCGGCTGTTGAGCAGATCCTTAGCGCCCAACTCGGTGTCCGCGTGAATGAAGACACGGTCGGCAGTCTGTCCCTGGCTGGAGTGGCTGGTCATGGCATAGCCGTAGTCGAGATGCGGACGCTTGTGTGTCGCAAGCTCGACCGCACGACCACCGTCCATCTTCACGCGCAGCCGGCCGTTTTCGTGAATGCTCTCGATGGTGGCCAACTCGCGGTTCGCAACCACTGGCCTTGCGCCTCGGCTTATCATTCATCTATCCGGGGAATGTCAGATGTTCCTGCAACAGCATTTCCTATTTCTTCGATCTGTCGATGACACAAATTCATCTGAGTTCGGTCACAGGTAGCGCCCGAAATCCATTCGCGAAGCGGAAAGCTGTTTGGTGTGCGAGACACGACTGCGCCGGCAGCTACACGTGATTTGCCGACGACATTGCGCACGAAGTCGAGATTCACCGTGTCGCCGAGATCTGGGAGCTCCGTCCATTTCGCTTCAAACAGTTCTAGGCGTCCGCCTGCATCCACCACAAAGTCCACTTCGCGGGTTCGGTCGCGCCAGAAGAAGAGGCTGCCCGTCCGACCGGCGCGGCGTTCGCGGTCCCGAAGCTGGGCGAAAACAAACGTCTCCCAGACCGCGCCTACCGCCGGTGATTGCCGAAGCGCTTCCTCGGACCGAATATTCAGCAGAGCGCAAAGCAGGCCAGTGTCAGCGAGGTAGAGTTTGGGGCTCTTGACGATGGACTTGGTTCGATTCGAGAACCACGGCTCAAGCAACACGATCTGACCGGAAGCTTCCAGCATCGACAGCCAATGGTTCGCTGTTGAAGGTGCGATGCCGACATCGCGCGCCAGATCCGCTTTGTTCAACAGGTTCGCAGAACGGAGTGCGCAGGCGCGCAGAAATCTCTCGAAGTCCCGCAGGCTGCCAACATTGGCCAGGGAGCGCACATCGCGTTCGAGATACGTAGCAAGATAAGAGTTGTAAAAGGCTACAGAATCGATGTCCAGGTTGGCATACAGTTCCGGGAAACCGCCGCGCACGATGGCTGTTTCGAGTCCGGTTTGCGGCAACGCTCGCTTGAATCTCGGCAAAGGAAAGCGTTTCCAGCTCCACGATGTCGGCCCTGCCCGCCAGCGATTCGGAAACGTTCTTCATCAGGGTGAACTTCTGCGAACCGGTAAGCAGGAATTGCCCGTTGCGCGTACGGTGGGCATCCACGGCCACCTTGAGGTGCCGGAACAGGCCGGGAGCATATTGGACCTCGTCAATGATGCACGGGCGGCGGATGACGCTGGAGAAAAGTGCCCGGCTCCTTTTCGGCCTGCTCGGCTTCGGTGGGGAGATCGAGCGATACGAACGCATGTTTCGGAAACAGGTGCAGGAAGGTGGAGGTTTTGCCGGTCTGCCTGGCGCCGGTCAGCACGATCACTGGCCGCGTTCTCGCGGAGCGTTGCAGACGGGGTTCAACAGCGCGCGTAATCCACATATGCAAAATATACGATACAATCGCATATTTTGCACGACCAGGCCGCGTCCCGTGGTCCATGGGCTGGGGAAATTCGGTGCGCAGCAGTTCGTGCGAGATCCGGGACAGCGCTTCCGAACGGCTATACCCATAGAGCCGCTCCGTGCCCCGCGTCCACAATACGATCCGGCTGTCGCCATCGCGCACCAGCACCTGCGACTGGTCGAGCACTTCGGCTTGAACGGAACAATGGTGGTATTCACCCAATAGAAAGAACCGTCTTTTGCGCGGTTCTTGATTTCGTCGTGCCAGACGTTGCCGGCGGCTATGGTGCGGTACATGTGCTGAAAGAATTCTTTGGCGTGGTGGCCGGAGTTGAGGATGCGGTGATTGTTGCCGATCAGCTCTTCGCGAGAATACTGGCTGATGGCGCAGAACTTTTCGTTTACATAGGTGATGGTGCCCTGCACATCGGTGATGGCCACGATCGCGTGCTGGTCCAGAGCGAACTTCTGGTCGGCGAGTTCTTTGAGCACTTGTTCTGAGGCGTTGAACTTTTCTGGTCAGTCGATCCTCTTGATCTGTTCAGCCGCAATTTGAAATGCAGTATTCGCGGCCGGAACGCCTGCGTACAGTGCGGTCTGCAAAAGCACTTCCTTCAAATCGCATAGCTCGAGATCATTCGCCAACCCCGCTCGCACGTGGAGAGAGAACTCCTCCACCGTCCCAGCGATGCCGTTATCGATAGCGTCAGCAGACGCCGGGTACGCCGGTCCAACTCAGGCCGAGACCAAATCGTTCCCCAGGCGTAACGGGTTATCAACTCTTGAAACTCGCGCGTAAATTCTGTCGTGCTGGCGATCGCCCTATCGACGTGGGCGTCGCCAAGAACGGCACGACGCACTGCGAATCCTGCTTGCAGGGAATCTGGGTTTGCGTTCGGTTGCGATAGTAAGAACTCAAACAGAGCTGTGATAAACGAGTGAGGTCGCTCAAGGTTAGAAAGGTGCGCCGTTGCCAGGTGAATCGCTTTCGCTCCTGGAATCTCCAGAGCCAGCCGCTCTCCATGCCCACTCCACGGAGTCGCAACGTCGCGCTCGCCAAAGATGACCAGAGTTGGGCTCTTGATCTGTCTCAGGATATCTCCGTGATTCATATCGCGGAGGGCCGCACAACATCCTAAATACCCAACGGGATCAGTGCCCAAGAAGACCGACCGGATCGAAGCGGCGTGTGGATTTTGTTTCGCTAGAGTCTCGGGTGAGAAGAATCGTTGCATCGCCACGTCGACGACGGCCGACATTCCGCCTTTGGCTACGGCTGCAATGCGGGTTTCCCAATTGGCGCGTGGTACGAACTGTGCGGAGGTGTTGGCCAGTACAAGACGTGTAACTCGTTCGGGGGCATGCGCCGCTACCCATTGTCCAATAGCGCCACCAAGAGACAATCCGCAAAAGGCAAATTGCGAAATTTTCAATATGTCGGCCAAGGCGAGAACATCCTTGCCCAACATTTCAATCGAATATTCACCGGCGGTTGCTTCCGAAGCCCCGTGGCCTCGCGTGTCATACCGCAAAATCTGGAAATGTGGGAGCAGGTTCTCTACTTGAAGGTCCCACATGGCATGGTCCGTGCCGATCGAGTGGGACAGGATCAGGACGGGCAATCCCGCATTTCCCTGCAGTCGGTAGAACATCCGCGCATTGTGAATGGTTGCGAAGGGCAATTCATCGCTCCTTGTCGTCGTCTTCGCGATTGGACTCTGATGCCAGAGCCTTCCGGAAAGCCTCTGCCGATCCAAGATATTGCTCCGGCGTTTCCAACTCCTCGAGTTCGGAACGACCTAGATGGGTCGTTACTTCAGCAGTTTCGGCAAGGACAGCGGCGAGATGCCTACCCTCTTTGACACTCTTCCGAATGGCCATCTCAACGACCTTGTGAGCGACATCTCGCCCCAGCTTTGCTGCAAGCAGCATCATGGCGCGCTCGGCAAAAATCGCTCCGTTCGTATTCTCGATGTTGAGGCGCATCTTCTCCGCGTCAACTGAGAGCCCTTGGGTCACTTCAGCCATCGAGGCAATTGCCACGCCGGTCGACTGGATTACGGCAACAACGGGCCATTCCGCTTGCCATCCGCCGACACCACGCTCATGTTCCTGCAGCATGGTAGAGAGAAACGATGCAACCAATCCAGGTACCCGATGCGCAGCGGCGAGTGTGAGTGAACAGGCTGTGGGGTTTCGCTTGTTCGGCATCGTTGACGATCCGCCGCGGCCTTCGCCTGCCGGTTCGGCTGCCTCTCCCACCTCGTTCTGCATGAGCAGACTGATATCGCGCGCCATTTTGCCCAGAGAACCAGTCAGCACTCCGCAAGCGCAGATCAGCGTCGCCAGTTGATCGCGCTGAGTGTGCCAGGGCACTGTAATCTCCCCTCCAAAGCCAAGATCTGCGCTCAACGTGTCAGCGACTTGAATGCCGCGGTCGCCAAGCGCTGCCAACGTTCCGCTGGCTCCGCCAAACTGCAAAACCGCCGCAACTCGAAATGCTTTCTGCAGACGCCGCCCTCCGCGGGCAACCGAAGCCAGCCATCCGGCAGCTTTGAGTCCGAAGGTCACGGGTGGAGCTGGCTGAAGCAGAGTCCGCCCCAGCATTACGCTATTCTTGTGCCGCTTCGACAAATCTGCCAACGATTTTTCCAAGTGCGACAAACCGTCGAGCAAAATCGGTTCTGCCCGTTTCAATAGAAGAGACATCGCGGTGTCAGCGACATCCTGGCTGGTGGCTCCCCAGTGAACGAATCGCGCCGCTTTCGCGTCGGTCTTTCGTACCTGGTCGGTCAGCATTTTCACCAGCGGAATTGCGGGTGTTCCTGCGCGAAATGTGGCGTCCGCAAGGACCGAGATATCAAAATTGCGGGGCACTGCCGCAGACGCTATCGCGTCTGCCGCATCCATTGGGATCAGCCCGTGTCGCGCTTCTGCGCGCGCCAATGCGGTTTCGAATTCCAACATAGCCCGAAGAACCGACTCGTCGGAAAAAAGCGCGGCCAGAGTCGATGTTGTTGCCAGACTTTCGATCAAACGTCCGCTCATGACCGGCTCCGCACCACAGGTTCCTTTGATCCGGTTCGGCTGCTCATATGAAATGATTAAACATCCAAGAACACCGTCTCGCTCTCTTCACGAAGGTGCAGATCGAAAATCCAATTGCTGGTGCAGGCCGGGCTGGTGCGGGCCGGTCGGACAGCTCAGTACACTGTGCTGCTACAGATTGTACGTCGATTCAGCGCATTGGAAGCCCGACGTAGTTTTCGGCGAAGGTTTGCGCCGCCGCGCGAGAGCTTGTTAGGTAATCCAAGTCGGCCAACTGCCTGTGCTCCTCGAACCTGTCATTCCCGGGAATCCGGTGCAACATTGAAGTCATCCACAGGGAAAAGCGCTGTACCAGCCATACTCGCCTCAGGCAAGTTTCTGAGTAATTGTCGAGCAGTTGGCGGTTTCCAGAGGCGTAGAATTCTGCAAACGCGGCGGCCAGGATCCGAACATCGGCAACGGCAATTCAGGCCTTTTGCGCCGGTCGGCGGGACGATGTGCGCCGCATCCCCAGCCAGATAGAGCCTGCCGTACTGCATCGGCTCCGCCACGAAACTGCGCATCCCGGTAACGCCTTTCTGCAAAATGGCGCCTTCCGTTAGCCTGCGCCCGTCGCGGGTGGCGAGGCGCATCTGTAATTCTTCCCAGATCCTTGCATCCGGCCACTGCGCTAAATCTTCATCTGGAGCGCACTGGAGATACAAGCGCGTGATTTCCGGAGTCCGCATGCTGTGCAGAGCGAACCCTCTTTCGTGGTAGCAGTAGATTAGTTCCTCGGAAGAGGGCGGCGCAGCCGCCAAAATGCCGAGCCAGGCGAAAGGAAAAACCCGTTCATAGATAGTTAAAGCGTTCTCTATGCAAGGGCGACACACCCCGTGAAAGCCGTCGCAGCCAGCGATGAAATCGCAAAGGACCTCGGAGGATCCACCATGGTCGTAAAACCTTATCTTTGGCGCTGCGGAATCGAAGTCGTGAACAGTGACACCTTCAGCCTCGAAGAAAATCTCAGTTTCTGCTGCTAGTCCCGCCGCGATGAGGTCTTTCACCACTTCCTGCTGCGCATAGATCGTGATACCGCGCCCCGTCAAGGCTTTGAAATCGATGCGATGCCCCTGCTCTCTGAAACAATCTCCACGCCGTCATGAATCAGGCCTTCCCGCTTCATTCGCTCGCCGAAACCCATTTCCACCAGAAGGTCAACGGTGCCTTGCTCCAGGACACCGGCCCGCACCCGCTGCTCGCAATGCTGCCGACTACGAGCTTCGACCACGATCGAGTGAACACCTTGCCGGTGCAGGAGATGCGAAAGAACAAGCCCCGCAGGTCCCGCTCCAACAATCCCAACCTGTGTACGTCTTCTCATCACTTCTTTCGGTGCGATTTCTGATGAGCCCGACGGTGATTGTTTTCAGCAGAAAGCTTCTCGCTGATTTCGCGCAGCAGAGGTTTGCTCACGATTCGTGCCAGATCGCTTCTCGAATAGCTGCCCAACCCCTGATCTCAACCCCTTTAATACCTCGCAAAATCTAGCGGCGATGAAGCTTGCTGCTGGGCAGATTCTTACGCCAGAACTCCGCATTTCCATTAGAAGGTGTACCTCAGCGAGAACTGGAACTGCCGCGGGTTGAGTGCGGTTCTTGGCGTGCCGAACGCGGGATTCGGCGCGTTTGGAATAGAGACTGGTAAAGAGCCTGCTGCAATCCACGCGAGT
>CAWAQC010000004.1:0-30093 GCA_963784095.1 uncultured Acidobacteriaceae bacterium | reverse complement strand
ACCCAGGATTGTCAGAAATTCGCCCTCAGCCACTTCGAGAGAAATATCGCGGAGAACAACATTCCTGCCGAACTGCTTCGCAACTTTGCGAATTCTGAGCAGCGGCGTGCAGCTTGCCTTATCCGCCTCAGTTGCCGGCGCAATTTCAGAGCTGATCATCGATTTGCAAAACCAGAATTTGTAGAACTCGAATTTGCGCAACAAGCAAGAGCATCAGAATCTGCCGCAGCTATTCGAAAACCAATGTCGTACGACTGGTCCTTCTATTGCGCAGCTTTCACTTCGTTCCAAATCTCGTTGTATTTGGCCCGTCGCGGCACGTTCTGCCAGAAATAAAGCCGCTTCTGATAATTATCTACATCGTCGAGATGCAGACTTTTTATTTCTCCTGGCGTCATAAACTGAGCTGCCTGCGGATTCGCCGGAGTATACCCGGTGACATCGGTCACTTTCTTCTGCGTCTGTGCCTGAATCATGTATTCGAGAAATTCGTAAGCCAAATCTTTGTTCTCGCTTGCCGATGTGATCATCAAATGATCGATCCAGCCGGTTGTATTTTCTTTCGGTATGGTTTCTCCGATCGGGAAGTTGAGTTTTCGGAGTTGATTGGTCATCAGAGGCCAACCCATGGACGCGACAATCTCGTGATTCTGAAAAAGATTCGTTAATTCTCCGCCGGTCGACCACATTTTGCGGATATTCGGTTTCAACTCCAGCAGTTTCTTCTTCACTGCCTCCAATTGTTCGTCGGTCAGGTTGTAAAGCTGCGCCGGATTGGGCTTGTCGAAGCCTAGAACTTGCGCAGCCATGTAAATGGTCGAGAGATCGTCCCACACTGAAATTTTCCCGCGATACTTGGGATCCCAAAGAACGTTCCAACTATCGGGAGGCTGCGAAAAAACGCTGGCGTCATACAGAAGAGGATCAGGGCCCCACATGAATGGAACTCCATAAACTGCACCCTTCATGCGAACCAGCGGCAGGGAAGTAAGTTGCGGAGAAAGCTGGCTGTAGCTGGGAATCTTTGACAAATCCAAAGCACTCGCCAACCCAGCCGATGCAATCGATGTGGCAACATCGCTCGAAGGCGAGATCACGTCATAGTTTCCGGCGCTGCCGCCGCGTAGCTTGGCGACGAGTTCGTCGCTCGATCCCATATACGAAGCTGAAACCTTGCAGTGATGCTGCTCTTCAAACGTCTTGATGAAGGATGGATCGGCGTAGCCCTCCCACACCAGCAAATTGAGAGTGGATGTTTTCTTCGAACACGCGCCGGTGAATGCCAGCAGTAAAAGCAGCGCCAGCATCGGCCATTTCCACGCCTTTATCCTGCCTCGCATCATGCTCATTCAATCTAGAACGTCGGCGGAGTATTCACCCACAACACCCATGTTTCGGTTCGACCCGTGTTTCTCCAGTGGTGTGGTGTCGCGCTCTCAAAATAAAAACTGTCTCCAGCTTTCAGCCGGTACTCTTGTTGCTCGAGAGTAATGTTCAGCGTTCCGCGCAGCACAAAGAGAAATTCCTCGCCCTCATGCGTGTAGGCATCTCCGCTGCCGGCCTGCGGAGCTACTCGGAACAAATGCGGCTCCATGACCGTATTACCCCATGCCAGCAACTCCAGGCGGACGCCAGGCCCGGCCTCCAGGACTTTTCTTTTTTCCGGAGGAACCTGGCGGCTGCTCGTCCCGTTGGCCTCAAAAAAATCCAGGATGTTCGTCTTGTAATAGTGCGCCAGCTTGCGCAACGTGCTTACCGATCCGCTCATCTGCGAGCGCTCGAGAGCGCTCAGGAATCCTACGGAGATGCCGATTGCCTGCGCCACCTGGGAGAGCGAGAGACGGCGCTTTATGCGCAGTTGCCGCAAGTGCGAACCGATGGCGCTAGCGTTCCCATCTCTTGCTGGACGAGTTCGGCCTTGCCGGCGCAGCAGTTCCACGATTGCGGGAGCGTTTAAGCCTCGCACTTTGCGCAGAAAACGGGCACGCTTCAGCAGTTTTACATCCTCAGGGCTGTAAAGCCGGTATTTACTTTCCGTGCGCCGCGGGCTCGTAAGGCCTAGATTTTCCCATGCTCTTATGACCGAGGGAGAAACCCCCACGGTGCGAGCCACATCGCCGATCTTCAAATATGTCCCGGCGCCCGCGGTGCTCACAGCCTCACCGCAAGGACAAAGACAAAGATAGGAATTTCGGTTGGAAGCAAAAGCTTTTTTCCTCTTGACAGTTTATGCACCCGTTCTCTAACCTTGCGGGATTATAGCAAGGTTGCAGCTTCATACAAGCCATAGCTTTCAAAAGAAAATTAACAGATGTCTGGAGGTTCCATGCCACTACGAGCCCGCTGGACCCTGATGTCTCTGAAAAGCACCTGCCTTCTCACCGCAATCGCTATTCTGTACCCGATCTTCCTTTCCGCACAGGGCACCGGCGGCCGCATTCTGGGGCGAGTCTCCGATCCCAGCGGCGCGGTAATTGCCCATGTCAAAGTGATGGCGACCAACGAAGCGACGGGAGTAAGCCGCCGAGCTGAAACCAGCGAAGCCGGAGACTATGTCTTCCCTGAAGTTCCGGTGGGAGTTTACACGCTCGATTTCGAATTGGCAGGCTTCAAAAAAGATGTTCGCCACGGCGTGTCGCTCGATCTCAACCAGATCATCACCCTCAACGTGGTGATGCAGATCGGCCAGGCGCAGGAAATCGTCGATGTGACGTCGGAAGCTCCGCTGGTCGATACCACCAGCACTCAACTCGGTGCGGTGATGGACTCAAAGCAGGTCTCGAACCTGCCGCTGAACTCGCGCGACACCTATCAGCTTCTGCAACTCCAGCCCGGAGTCATGTCGACCGTCGGCTCCAGTAATACTCTTATCTACGGAAGCGACAGCCCCGGAGCGGTTTCGGTAAACGGCGGCCGCGGGCGGGCCAACAACTTCAGCGTCAATGGCGGTGACGCCAATGACCTCTTCGTCAACCTTCCGACGGTTCAGCCCTCTCCTGACAGCATTCAGGAGTTCCGCGTTCTCACCAACACTTTCGACGCGGAATATGGTCGCAACTCGGGTTCGATCGTCAACGTGGTGACCAAGTCAGGAACAAACCAGTGGCACGGCAGCACCTACGAATTCTTCCGCAACAAGGTGCTCAACGCCAACAATTACTGTCTTACCGCAGCGGAAGGTCTCCCTTGCGCCAAGCCCCAGTTCAATCAAAACCAGTTCGGCGGAACTTTTGGCGGGCCGATTAAGAAGGATCGAACCTTCTTCTTTGCCTCCTATGAAGGTCGCCGTATCCGCCAGGGCATTCTTTCTCCGGCGGTCACCGTGCCCAGTTCCCAGGAAACCCCGTCCCCTACCAATACGGTGAACGGTCAAATCGTCTCGGACTTTTCCGATGTGAATCCTGCCGGAACATTCGCTGGAACGCTGGCCAACTCCGCGATACTGACAAGCCGTCCCGGATGCCAGGCAGCCACAACGGCAATCGGCGGCGGAACAATTGCAGATGGCCAGCCCTACGCGGCCATCTTTCCCAATAGCCAGATTCCGCTCGCCTGTATGGACCCCACCGCGGTAGATCTTTTGCAATTTGTCCCGACTCCGCCCAACGACGGCTCGTTGATCACGACCGTTCCCACCCAACCGACCCGCGGCGACCAGTTCACCGTCAGGGTCGACCACAGGATCAATGACAAGCAAAACCTGAGCATTTATTACTACTTCAACGACGACCGTACGGTACAACCCTTCGCCAATTTCGAACTGACCGGCGCCGATGTCCCCGGTTTTGGAAGCATTATCGCCGAGCGCTTCCAGCAATGGAATATCTCCCACACCTGGACGATCAGCAATACCACCGTTAACGAATTCCGGTTCAATTACAACCGCGAAGGCCAGGAAACCTTCCAGCATCCGGAGAACACCGAATTGGTGCAGAACTCTTGTCCCCCCGCTCCTTCATGGCTGACCAGCGTTGCCGGGCCCCCCCCTTGCTTTTATGGCGACGTCGCGAGTAACGCCTACGGCGTCCATCCGTTTCTTGGCCCCACGCGAGAGGGCCTTCCATCCATCTCCGTCGCAGGGGGATTCTCTCTCGGCAACGATTCAGAAGGGGAGCTTCCTCAAACTGGAAACTCTTTCCAATGGGCGGATAATCTTACTAAGGTTTCGGGCGACCATACCTTTAAGTTTGGCGTGGATATTCGTCGCCAACAGTTCAATCAATTTCTCTACTACAACGTTGACGGCACCTTCGATTATTACGGCGGAGGGCCGAATGACGTGGGCGCTAACAATCTGTACCCTAATTATTTGCTGGGTCTTCCCGATCAGTTCGGACAAGGTTCGGCGCAGGTTGAATATGTTCGCAACTCCGGACTTTATCTATACGCGCAAGATAGCTGGAAAATAAAACCGAATCTCACGCTGAACTACGGGCTGCGATGGGAGTTGAACACTCCCTTGGCGGATAAGGCTCAGCATGTCGAGACTTTCCGCCCCGGGCAACAATCTACCGTCTATCCGTGCGGCGGTCCCAATACCGACTGCTCGTCACAAGACGCTATCGGATTGGTCGTTCCGGGTGACAAAGGGATTCAGCCCGGCATGACGCAAACTTATTACAAGGCGTTTGCTCCCCGCATCGGCATCGCCTGGAGCCCGGGTAACTCCGGCAAAACGAGCCTGCGCGCTGGTTGGGGACTCTTCTATAACCCAATCGAGCAGCTTGTACTCGAGCAATTCGGCGCTGAGCCTCCCTTTGGCGGCAGCACCTTCGTCTACGAGACTCAGTTCAATCAGCCGTTTCTTGGACAGGATGGCGTCACGACTTATCTGAATCCGTTTAATGGAGTCATAAGTCCGACACGTGGGACCCCGCAAGATTGGGCAATATTCGAGCCGATCGATCTCTTTGGAGATTTCCAGCCACATATGCGTTCACAGTATTCCGCACAATACAACTTCACCATCCAGCGGGAGCTGACCAGGGACATGAAGCTGGAAGTTGGCTACGTTGGAACGCAGGGGCACCGCCTGCTGGCGACGCACGATGTCAACTACTCGAATCCGCAGACCTGTCTTGACATCGACACACTTGATGGCGCGGGCACCTGCATCCAATTTGACGAGGACGCTCCCTTTACCGTGACTGTCCCCACTGGTTTCAAGTTCCATATGCCCAATGGGACGATTGTCAACGGGACGGGGCAAACTTTGAATTTCGTCGGCTTGCGCCCCTATTCGTCGCCGCAATGTAATGCCTTCACTGGCGTGGGCTGTCCGGCCGATGGAGTTCCGGTATATAGCAGCATCTTTGCCCAGGACACCATTGCCAATTCTGCTTACAACTCTTTGCAGGTTTCGCTCGAGAAGCGCTTTGCCCACGGCCTGCAGTTCACCGCCGCTTATACCTTCAGCAAATCGATCGACGAAGCCTCCAGCTTTGAAGGAATTCTCAATCCCCTTCCCGGCGCCAACAACCGCGCTCTCTCGCTGTTTGACGCACGCCACCGTTTTGTCATCAGTTATTTCTGGCAGCTGCCCGCGCGAAAATATAGCGGCTTTACCGGAAAGATGCTCGATGACTGGGCGGTGTCGGGCATCACGACCTACCAGACCGGGTTTCCGATTCGCATCACATCGGAATCCGACAATGAGCTGATGAACAGTTTCGACTTTGAATTGCCGGGCGAGCCCAATCAGGTCGCTCCCTTTTCGTGGCAAAGGCCGCAAAAGAACGGGAACTACTATTTCAATTCTCCGGCCAGCCAGACTTCGATCTTCACGGAGGCGGGAGTATTCGGTTACGTCGGCAGCGCACCACGCACGATCTGCTGCGGACCCGGAATCAGCGAAACCGATTTTGCTCTGGTAAAAATCATTCCAGTCAACGACCGTGAACACTTCGAATTTCGCGCAGAAACTTTCAACGTATTCAACCATACCCAGTTCTATAACCCAGACGGCGACAGCACGGATGGCGCGCAGTTTGGCCAAGTCACTGAGGTGAAAGATCCGCGCCTGGTGCAGTTTGCGCTTAAGTTTTATTTTTAGTTGAGGAGTAAAGTAGAGGAACCAACCGGGCGGCTCGGCCGCCCGCATTCTAATGGCCCGGCTTGAAATCCGCGGCCTGAGTTTTCCCGGAGCAATCTGATGTACCCCGATCTGCAGAAAGAATTGGATGTGTTCGAGCGCCGCACGCCCAAATCCGCCGAAGCGTACAAAAAAAATCTAAAACGCATTCCGCTTGGCGTGGCCAGCAATTATCGCCATTACGATCCGTGGCCGATTTTCGTCAAAGACGCGAGCGGCAGCAAATTCCGCGATCTCGATGGAAACGAATACATCGACCACAATCTCACCTTTGGTGCACTAATGGCCGGACACTGCCACCCGGCTGTAATGAAGGCCGTCGAAAAGCGTCTTTCCACAGGCACCATGTTCGGCATGCCTCACGACATGGAGTGGGAGCTCGCCGAAGAGATCTGCAAGCGCTTTCCGATCGAAATGTGCCGTTTCAGCAACAGCGGAACCGAAGCTACGATGCACGCCATCCGCTTGGCTCGCGCTGCCACTGGACGCGACAAGATCATAAAGTTCGAAGGCGCATATCACGGACTGCACGATTCGGCGCTGGTCAGCGTCAAGCCGCATCCTCCCGAATACGGAGATATCGATAATCCCACCGCGGTTACCGGTGGCTTAGGCGTCCCCAAGTCCGCGATTGCGAACGTCAAGATCGCAACCTTCAACGATCTCGGCACGATCGAGCGCCGCTTCAAAGAAAATCCTGGCGAGATCGCTGCGATCATTCTCGAACCGATTTTGATGAACGTCGGCTTGTGCCTGCCAGAACCGGGCTTCCTGCGCGGCTTGCGCGACCTAGCGACCAAATACGGTGCGCTGTTGATCTTCGACGAAGTCAAGACCGGAGCCAAACTTGGTTGGGGCGGAGCCAGCGAGTATTTCAATGTTCATCCCGATATGATTTGCATCGCGAAATCAATCGGCGGAGGTTTTCCGCTCGCCGCTTTTGGCGCGAGTCGCTCTGTGATGGACCTCATCTCGCAGCACAAGGTCTTCCACGGCGGAACCTACAACACGAATCCGGTTTCGATGGCCGCGGGTCTCGCGACATTCCGCGAAGTCCTTACGCGCGATAACTACGCGCACGTCGACAAACTCGGCAAGAAACTTGCCGACGGCTACCGCAAGACCATCGCAAAAGTCGGCCTGCAAGCCTACATCGCGCAAGCCGGTGCCAACGGCGCGCTCATGCTGTATGCGAAAGAAATTCGTAACTACCGCGACTGGGAGGCGATTGATATCGATCTATGGCGCCATTATTGGTTCGGCATGGTGAATCGCGGCGTGATGGCGCAGCCTTACTGGTGGGACGAGCAGTGGACGATCTCGGTTCAGCACACCGAATCCGACGTCGACAAGCACCTGGCTGCTTTCGACGACATCGCCGCCTCGCTCGCAAAAGTCCAGCAGGAGCGCGCAGGCCAGCCGGTTTTGGCCGCGCACTAAAGACGGCAAGAAGATTGTGTGGGGCGGACACTTCTGTCCGCCCTGCATGCAGTTGGAATGCTCATGTGGGGACAGCCGCCCTCGGCTGTCCTTGCCGAAAGCAAATTAATACTTGTCATTCCTAATCGGGCGAAACCCGGCGAGGAATTTGCTGTCTGTGACCGCCAAACGATTTTGTCTACGACCACCCAACCCGTCCAGCCTCATCTCATCCGCGCCTTAGGGCGCCGCGATCTGGTTCTCCTTTTTGTTGTCGCCGTATTCAATCTGAACGTAGTCCCATCCATCGCCGCCAACGGCGGCGTCACCATCTGGCTCTGGATCATCTCCCTCATCCTTTTTTTCTGGCCGCAAGGCATCGCCGTTATCGAACTCGCCCATCGCTACCCCGGTGAAGGCGGCGTGTATCTCTGGGCGAAAGAAGTGTTCGGCGACTTCCACGGATTCCTTTCGGGCTGGTGTTACTGGACCAACAACATGCTCTACGTGCCGACGGTGATGCTGTATTTCGTCGGGGTCTCGGTCTTTGCGCTCGGTCCAAGCCACGCGGCGCTGGCCGATAATCGAACGTTCGCGCTCATCACTTCACTCGCGCTCATGGCACTGCTGACCGTTCTCAACATTGTTGGTCTTGGCGTGGGCAAGTGGGTGAACAATGTGGGTGCAATTGGAACCTTCATCGCAGCCGCAGTATTGATCGGCCTCGGCATTGTGATCTGGACGCGCTTCGGCTCGACGATCACCGCGGCGGATTTCAAGATTCCGGCCAATCCGCGCTTTGTCCTCAATTCTTTCGGCGTCATTTGCTTCGGTCTGGTTGGCCTCGAACTCGCCTCCGTTATGGGCGACGAAATTAAAGATCCCAGCCGCACGCTTCCCGGCGCCGTAGCCCTCGGCGGAATCCTCTCGGGAGCCCTCTACGTGGGGGCGACGCTCACGATTCTCATTGCGATCGGCAAGAACGTGAATGTGCTCCAGGGAATCGTGCAAGCGGTCAGCCAGATGGCCGGTCGCGTCGGAATTGCATGGATCACTGTTCCTTTTGCCTTGATGCTCAGCCTCTCCATCGCAGGAATCGGGTCGGCCTGGATGGGCGGTTGCGCCCGCATTCCTTTCGTCGCCGGTCTCGATTCCTACCTACCTTCCTGGCTGGGGAAAGTTCATCCACGCTATACCACTCCTTATCCCGCGCTGATTGTGCAGGCGGTTGTTTCTTCGCTGCTGGTCATCATGAATTTCTTGGGCGCAGGCGTTCAGGAAACTTTTCAAAAGCTGCTTTCGCTGGCGGTGGTTTTGCAACTCGTTCCATTCGTCTATATGTTTGCAGCCCTGGTGAGGTTTTCGCTTCGAGAAACTGAGGTCCGCGGACACTACGGCCGCGTCACATTGTTTCTTGCCGGCGCCAGCGGGTTGCTCACCACGATTCTCGGAATCACGCTGGTATTTTTCCCTGCGCAGCAGATTACCTCGTTATGGTCGTACGAACTATGGATGTTCGGCGGCACGCTGTTCTTTGTTGGCCTGGCCGCATTCTTTTTCTTCGTATACGGCCGTCGAAAAGCTTTGAAAGGGCGCGGGTTCAGCCGCGCCGTACCAGAGCCTGAACTCAAGCGGCTTTAGCTGCTGAGACTAAGATTCGTTTTGGGTTCAAGATTCGTATCAGGGGTTCGTATCAGGGCACGACTTCAGTCGTGCCCATAACGCAGAAGCAGAGATGGGGGCTTTAGCCCCTGAGGTAGCCAGGAGGTGGAAGCAATGCCCAGCGGAATCACGACGGACGTGAAAACCTATCAAATGTACGTCAATGGTGAATGGATCGACAGCAAGTCGAACAAGACTTTTCCCGTCTACGATCCTTCCACGGAAGAAATTATCGCCCAAGTTCCCGACGGCAATGCTGACGATGTGAACCGCGCTGTAGCCGCCGCCAAATCCGCCTTCGAAGACGGCCCGTGGTCGAACACAACCGCCCAAGAACGCGGCCGCATCCTTTTCCGTCTCACGGAAAAAATTCGCGCCAATCTCCCCGCGCTGGCCGAACTCGAATGCCGCAACACTGGCAAGCCTATCGTCGAAGCCGAATTCGACATCAACGATGCTGCCACCTGCTTCGAATATTACGGCGGCCTCGCCACTAAAGTTGTCGGCTACGTCAATCCTGTTCCCGACAATGCCATGTCGCTCTCATTGAAGGAGCCAGTCGGCGTTGCCGGTCAGATCATCCCCTGGAACTACCCACTGCTCATGGCCGCATGGAAACTTGCTCCGGCCATCGCCGCCGGCTGCACTTGCGTGCTCAAGCCCGCCGAGCAGACTCCTCTGACCGCTCTCGAACTCGCGAAATATTTCGCCGATTGCGGCCTTCCGCCGGGCGTTGTCAACGTTGTGACCGGTTTCGGAGAAACCTGCGGCGCCCCGCTGGTTCAGCATCCTGATGTGAACAAGATCGCCTTTACGGGCAGCGCTGCCGTGGGGAAGATCATCGTGAAACAGGCGGCCGATACGGTAAAGCGAGTTACTCTCGAACTCGGCGGCAAGTCACCCAACATTTTCTTTGCAGATGCCGATTTCGAAGCTGCCATTGACGGCGCACTGTTTGGTGTCTTCATTAATCAAGGTGAAGTCTGTTCTGCGGGAAGCCGCATCCTGGTTCAGAAGTCGATCTACAAAAAGTTTGTCGAGGCGATGGCGGAAAAAGCGAAGAAGATCAAGCTCGGCCCTCCGCTCGAACGTGAAACTAAAATGGGCCCGCTCGTGAGCAAGGAGCAATATGATCGAGTGAACGAATATGTCGCTCTTGGAAAGAAAGAAGCCAAGCTCGCTTCCGGCGGCGGACGACCCGAAAAAATCACCAAGGGATACTACGTGCAGCCCACAATTTTTTACGACGTAAACAATTCCGCTCGCATCGCCCGCGAAGAAATCTTCGGGCCTGTAGCGGCAGTTATTCCGTTCGAAGACGAAAAAGATGCGCTGAAGATTGCGAATGATTCGCCTTACGGCCTGGCGGCAGCCGTATGGACCCGCGATATTTTCAAAGCCATGCGCGCCGTAAAAGCTCTGCGAGCAGGCATCGTCTGGGTGAATCACATGCAACCAACTTATGTAGAAGCGCCTTGGGGAGGTTACAAGCAATCCGGCTTCGGCCGCGAGCTCGGGCCCTGGGGCATAGAAGAGTATCTGGAAACCAAGCAGGTTTTCATCAATCTGAACGAGCAGCCAATCGGGTGGTATTGAAAGGCAGTTTATGCATTGTCTCTAACAAGAATTGTCATCCTGAGCGAAGCGAAGGATCTACGCACTTGTCTTAGAGATGCCGACCGGGCTAGCCGCCAACGACGAAGGACGAACGACCAAAAGACGAGAAGCTGAAATGAGCACGATTCGTATCAACACGCCCATCCCCGGCCCCCAATCCAAAGCGCTCTCGGCCCGCCGCGCTCAAGCCGTGCCCCGCGGCCTTTCTCACGGCACGCCCATCTATGTAGCCAAAGCGGAAGATGCGTGGCTCGAAGACGTCGATGGCAATCGCTACATTGATTTCGCCGGAGGCATCGGCTGCGCCAACGCCGGTCATCGACAAGAAGCCGTCATCAACGCCATTCAAGGCCAGCTCGGCAAATTCCTCCACACCTGTGTCCAGGTCACGCCCTACGAAGGATACGTCGAACTTGCCGAACGAATGAATAAAGCCACGCCGGGAAAATTTCCCAAGAAAACTTTGTTCGTCAACAGCGGGGCAGAAGCCGTTGAGAATGCCGTAAAGATTGCCCGCGCCTATACGAAGCGCCCGGCAATCATCGCCTTCGAAGATGCGTTCCACGGCCGCACGATGATGACGCTCGCGCTCACCAGCAAGACGCACCCTTATAAAGCCGGATTCGCTCCGTTTCCAGGGGATGTTTATCGGGTTCCGTTCGCCTACTGCTATCGCTGCTCGTACAATCTTAAATATCCTTGCTGCGATCTCTTCTGCGCGCGGCATCTCGAAGATACGTTCAAGCGCGTGGTCGCGAACGAAGAAGTCGCCGCCGTAATCGCTGAACCTGTCTTGGGCGAGGGCGGTTTTGTCGCGCCGCCCCCCGATTATTTCAAAGTGCTCATCGATCTCTGCCACAAGCACAACATTCTCTTCATCGCCGACGAAGTGCAATCCGGGTTCGGACGCACCGGCGCGCTGTTCGCCTGCGAGCGATATGGCATCGAGCCAGACATTATCGTTACCGCTAAGTCTCTTGGCGGAGGCTTACCGCTCGCGGGGATTACAGGCCGCGCGGAGATTATGGATGCGCCCGGCCCCGGCGGCCTTGGTGGAACATTTGCCGGCAATCCACTTTCGTGCGCCGCGGCGCTTGCCGTCCTCGATTTATTCGAGAAAGAAAATCTGCTCGACCGCGCCAACCAACTTGGCGAGCGTGTTCAGCGCCGCGCCCGGGAATGGCAGCGTCGCTGGCCGATCGTCGGAGACGTGCGCGGCCTCGGCGGAATGCAGGCGATTGAACTGGTGAAATCGCGGGAAACAAAAGTGCCCGCTGCGCAAGAAACCAGGCAAATTACGCAATACTGCTACGAGCACGGGTTGATCACAATTACTGCGGGTTCGTACTCGAACGTAATACGATTTCTAGCGCCGCTAGTTGCCAGCGATGAACAGATGGACGAAGGGCTCGACGTATTGGAAGCCGCTCTGGCCTCCGTCTGCGATAATAAAAATGCGGTAGCGCAATTGGTTTGAAGTAAGCGAGAGATTTCCTTTGTGGACCTTAGTGTCCTTCGTGGTTTTTCTGTGATTGTTCACGGCTAGTAGAGGCAACCCCATGACCACAGTAGCAGCACCTCCCGTCACTCGCCTTCCGAACTACATCAACGGCCACTGGACCGGTTCCCGCGCGTCCGAATGGCGCGATGTCGTCAATCCTGCGACCGGCGAAACGCTCGTTCAAGTGCCGCTCAGCGATGCCGCCGAAGTGAATCAAGCGGTTGAGGCCGCGGCCGCCGCCTTTCCTGGATGGCGGCGAACCCCCCCCGAAGACCGTATTCAGCCGTTATTCAAGCTAAAGATGCTTCTTGAAGATCACCTTGACGAGATCGCTCGCATCATCACGCAGGAAAATGGCAAGACCTTCACCGAGGCCAAGGCCGAAATGCGGCGAGCCATTGAGAACGTCGAGGTCGCCTGTGGCATTCCCATGATGATGCAGGGTTACAACCTCGAAGACGTTGCCCGCGGCATTGACGAGATGATGATTCGCCAGCCTCTTGGCGTCACCGCGGCAATCGTGCCTTTCAACTTTCCTGGCATGATCGCATTCTGGTATCTGCCGTACGCCATCGCCACCGGGAATACATTCATTCTGAAGCCTTCGGAGCGCGTTCCGCTTACGATGCGCTACGTCTACGAACTTCTCGAAAAGACTGGGTTGCCCAACGGTGTTGTGAATCTGATTAACGGCGGCAAAGCAGCCGTCGATGCGCTGCTTGATCATCCCAAAGTTCGCGCCATCAGCTTCGTCGGTTCGACTCCCGTTGCCAAGTATGTTTACTCGCGGGCTGCGGCCAATGGCAAGCGGGCGCAGTGCCAGGGCGGAGCGAAAAATCACGTGATCGTGCTTCCCGACGCAGACATGCCGATGTCCACCCAAATCATCAGCGACAGCGCCTTTGGCTGCGCCGGCCAACGTTGCCTCGCCGTTTCTGTTGCAGTGACGATTGGCGAAGCGCAGAAGACCTTTCGCGACTCAATTGCCGATGCCGCGTCCAAACTCAAAGTTGGCAATGGACTTGAAGATGGCGTGCAGATGGGCCCGGTGATTACGCCCCAGAGCAAAGAGCGTATCGAATCGCTGATCTCGCTCGGCGAAAAGCAGGGCGCGAAAGTTCTGCTCGATGGACGCAATTCAAAGATTCTACATTACGAATCCGGCAACTTCGTCAAGCCGACCATTCTCGATGACGTTCCGGCAACCAGCAATCTCGCGGACACCGAAATTTTCGGCCCGGTCCTCAGCCTCGTCCATGCCGACAATCTCGACGAAGCCTTAGCTTTTCTGGAGCGCAGCGCCTACGGCAATCAGGCCTCTTTATTTACATCGAGTGGATCGGCCGCGCGCCGCTTTCGCTATGAAGCGCCCGCAGGCAATATCGGGATCAACATCGGAGTCGCCGCGCCTATGGCCTATTTCCCGTTCAGTGGATGGAAGAATAGTTTCTTTGGCGATCTCCACGGCCAGGGCCGCGATGCCATCGAGTTCTATACCGACAAAAAAGTTGTCGTCGAACGCTGGGCGAAAGAGCACTCGCGCAAGTTTTAGGCCGTAGCAGAGAAGAGTAATGAAACTTGTCACCACAGAGTCACAGAGACACAGAGAAATCGAAAACGAGAAAGACCCGCGGACCGCTTCAATCATCGGCGCGGCGATCGAAGTGCATCGCCAGCTTGGTCCGGGATTGCTGGAGTCTGCTTATGAACAGTGCCTTTGCCATGAACTGCATCTTCGCGGCCTGCCCTTCAAATGCCAGGTCGACCTGCCAGTCTCGTATAAAGGCTTGCAACTCGATTGTGGATACAAGATCGATCTAATCGTCGGCGAAGAAGTGGTCGTCGAGTTGAAGTCAGTCGAGAAAATTCTGCCAGTCCATGAAGCTCAACTCCTAACATACCTCAAACTTTCCGGTAAAGCGGTAGGTCTACTCATCAATTTTAATAGTTCGCTATTGACGCAAGGAATTATCCGAAGAGTCCTATAAAAGGCTTCCTCTGTGTCTCTGTGACTCTGTGGTGAAGTGATTTCGAAAAGGAATTTATGACTACCACGATTGCCACACCAGCCATGTCCGGCAAGGACATCGTCTCTCTTTCCCGCAAGCACACACTCTACGAATGGTCGGCACAATCGAAGGTCGATCCCATCCCTGTTGCCCGGGCGAAAGGTATTTACTTCTACACGCCCGAAGGCAAACGCTTCATCGACTTCAACAGCCAGCTGATGTCCGTCAATATCGGGCACGGCGACGAGCGCGTCATTCAAGCCATCGCAGATCAGGCGGCCACTCTTGCCTACGCCAATCCATTCATGGCCACGGAAGCCCGCGCTCGCCTCGGAGCCAAGCTTGCCGAAATCACTCCCGGCGACATCGACACTTTCTTTTTCACCAACGGCGGAGCGGATGCCAACGAAAACGCCATCAAGCTCGCCCGCTTCTTCACGGGACGTAACAAAATCCTCGCGCGCTATCGTTCGTATCACGGCGCAACCGCCGGCGCGATCAGTCTCACCGGCGATCCGCGCAGATGGGCCGCTGAGCCGGGTATTCCAGGCGTCGTTCACGTACTCGATCCTTATCATGGCATTGAGCGCGGATGGGAATCCGCCGAATCTTCTCTCGCCATGCTTGAGGAAACCATTCAGCTCGAAGGGCCGCAAACCATTGCCGCTTTCATTCTCGAACCGGTGACGGGTACCAATGGCGTTCTCGTTCC
The DNA here is from genome assembly GCA_963784095.1 of uncultured Acidobacteriaceae bacterium. GTDB lineage: Bacteria > Acidobacteriota > Terriglobia > Terriglobales > Acidobacteriaceae > Sulfotelmatobacter. Next base: position 15,082 of record CAWAQC010000004.1, on the reverse strand, counting down.
TCCCGACGGATATCTCGAAGGCGTGCGCCGCCTGTGTGATAAATACGGCATCCTGATGATCGCCGACGAAGTCATGTCCGGCTTCGGCCGCACCGGCGAATGGTTTGCCTGCGATCACTGGAAAATCGTTCCCGATCTCATGACCATGGCCAAGGGCCTGACTTCAAGCTATCTTCCGCTCGGCGCAGTTGGCATGCGCCATCACATTGCACAGCATTTTCAGGACAAAGTTTTCTACGGAGGCCTCACTTACAACAGCCATCCCATGGGATGCGCCGCCGCGCTCGCGACTATTCGCGTCTATGAAGAAGACCGGCTGATCGAGAATGCACAAAAGATGGGCACAGTGCTCAGTGAACTGCTCGCCGCGCTGCAAGCGAAGCATGCATCGGTTGGCGCTGTCCGCTCGATTGGCCTGTTTGGCATCGTCGAGCTGATTCGCAGCCGAAAAACAAAACAGCCGATGGCGCCTTTCAATGGCACATCCGAAGAGATGGTCGCGCTCGGGCGTTTTTTCCGCGAACAAGGCCTCTATACCTTCGTTCGCTGGCACACGTTCTTCACCAATCCCCCGCTTTGCATCAATGAGCAGCAGATGCGCGCGGCTTTTGCCATCATCGACCGCGGGCTCGAGATCACAGACAAAGCGGTAACCGACTAATTTGGATCCGGCTCGCTGTTACCCACTTCAGAGACCCTCACTTCTGGTCGAAGTGATCGCCGGGCCATTTCCTCTCCGGTCATGCTGCATTGTGCTCCCAGTTCTTTCACTTTTTGCGCTTTGATTGTCCAAAGGCGCACTCCTGGCGGGTGGGCTTTCTGGCTTACTTGCAGGTTGACGACGACACTTACCGACAACTGCGTCGAACCCGAGCTTCCAAGAAGTGAAACGGCATAGCTCTTCGCAGATGCGGTGTTTTGCGACGGTGATCCGGAACCACCACCCTCTCCGCAAGATGTTGAGACAAAAGAGCCGCTTCATCCTCCAAGGCCCGTCGTGTTAGCCTATCGGCTAGCAGCGCAGGGAGCACCGTGGCCCTGCGGCCCGCTGTTCCTAAAGTAACCTCAATGGCTAATGAATACAGGCTGCGGCGAAATACCGTATCTACCTCAGGTTCGGGGACTTCTGCCGGTTCCCCGCCATTAGAGGCCGAGCAACTTTCTGCCCTGAGCGGGGTTCAATCAGTTGTGAGCACAGCCGCGATTGACGGCCGGGTCTTGATGGGCTCTCTAGGGGCCGATCCCGGCAGTTTGCCCTCGGCTCTACTCGGTGCCGAAGCCTACACCGATGCGGAAGTGATGTTGCGGGTGAAGGCTGGCGACGAAGCGGCTTTCGATTTCCTGGTGCAGAAATACCGGCGTCCACTGGTGAGCTTTATGTACCGCATGGCGCGCAACTCGGCCGTGGCAGAAGATCTGGCGCAGGAGGTTTTTCTGCGCGTTTATCGCTCCCGGCAGACCTACGAAGCGAGCGCGAAGTTCACCACCTGGCTATACCGGATTGCAACCAATCTGGCTGTGAACCACGCGCGCGACACGCGCAAGGAGCGGCCGGAAGTGACCGTCAGTCTGGATGAACCGGACGAGGAAACCGGCACGACGATGGACGTGCGCGATGCCTCCATGAGTGCCGAAGAATCTTTGGTGCGGCGCGAGCGTCTGGCGGCAATTCGCAGCAAAGTGGAAGCCCTCCCCGAGCGTCAGAGGCTGGCTGTGATCATGCACAAGTACCAGCAGATGGACTACAAGCAAATTGCAGACGTTCTGAAGCTGAGCGAGTCGGCTACGAAGTCATTGTTATTCCGGGCCTATGAAAGTTTGCGGGAACAGTTAAAAGAATTTGTATAGACAGCGTTCTGATTTTGGCGAAGCGGCAATGGCGAAACGATGTTAAGGGGAACGGTTTTATGAACTGTGAAGAGATTCGCGAAATGATGCCGGATCTGGCCTCTGGCGTGTTGCCCGTGACGGCCGAGATGAAGGGACATTTGAGAGGCTGTACTGCGTGTTCGAGCAAGCTGGAAGAGTTCCGGCAGACCATGGCGCTGATGGATGAGTGGCAGGCGCCCGAGCCTTCGCCGTATTTCGACGTACGCTTGCAGGTGCGGCTCCGGGAAGAGATGGCCAAACCGCAAGTTGGATGGACGGCATGGTTTCATCGTCCGGTGCTGGCCGCGGCGTTAAGTGTATTGATGGCGATTGGGATTGGGCTGTTCTTACACGAGGGAGGTGGAAGCTACCGGTCGGCCAATAACGTTGTAGCAGACAACGATACTCCGGCGCAGGTGGCAGGACCAGGCACCGCGGTGGGCGACTTGTCGTCGTTGGAAAAGAACAACGATCTGTATTCGGATTTCGAATTGCTCGATGACCTGCAGGTTCAGCAGGACGTTACCGCGAATCCGTAACGTCGCGGGTTGTGGCTGGAATGAGTGGTGGCGCAGCAAAAGGGCGAGGGATGCGGCAGGGGAAATTAATGATGGGGTGGAGGGCGGCGGTCGTGTTGTGCGCGGCGACCGTAATGGCTTTGCTGTCTCCCTGCTCAGCTCAGCGCGGCAGTTTCCGTCCCATGCAGGGACGGTCTCCCTCGCAGATGCAACGGCCGCACAGACACGTCGGCGACTGGCTACGGCGCTATCAGTCCCTTCCTCCTGCCGACCGTGAGCGCATGTTGCAGAACGATCCCGGATTTCGCCGCTTGCCTCCCGAACGGCAGCAGATGTTGCGGCAGCGGCTGCAGCACTTCTCCAGCCTGCCTCCCGATCAGCAGCAGCGCATGTTAAACCGCATGGAGACCTTTGAGCATTTGACCCCCAGTCAAAAAGCGGAGGCTCGCGACCTATTCGGCCGGATGCGGCAATTGCCGCCCGAGCGGCGGCGCATGCTGCGTGCTGCGGTGCGCGATTTGAGCGCCATGCCTCCGGATCAACGCGATCGCGTCATCGACTCTCCACGCTTCAAAAGCATGTTCTCGCCCGACGAGCGCGACATCATGCGTAGAGCTTCGCGGTTGCCGCTGGCGCCGCCGGAAAATCACCCTCCGGAGTAGGCCTCACAATTCCTCGTATCTTTGTTAACTCTGAGTTAGCTCTGAAAAGGCATTGGGCTTTGAAAGGGCGCAGCTTTAGCTGCGCCGTGAGTTCTGGACAAGTTGGTGCGGCTTTAGCCGCTCGCGTCGTTGCGCTCAGTGAAAATCATGCGAGCTGGTTTCCGCTTTCGTTACGAATAGTGGGAGCACGCGTTCAGCTTTCACCGAGATCACATTATCCTGATTCTGCAGAATTCCTTCGATCGCCAAAAAACGTTCCGAGGTCAACAGCAGGCGATTCTGATGAAAAAGATCGGGCGTGACGATTGCGTTGGCCACTCCGGTTTCATCTTCCAGACTGAGAAAAACAAAACCTTTGGCGGTGCCGGGACGCTGGCGAGTGATGACACAGCCTCCGATGCGCAGACGCTTGCCGCTGGGAATATCGCGCAGTTCAATGGCGCGGCGAATGCCCATGGCTGTGAGCCATTGGCGGCGGTAAGCCATGGGATGCGGACCAACCGTGAGGCCGGTGCCGTGGAAGTCGGCAACAAGGCGCTCTTCGTGATTCATCGGCTGAAGCGGCGAAGGGGAATCAGGCTCCGGAAGTTGTTCCAGCAAAGGACCGGAGGCGCGCACCGCGCGCTCGATCTGCCAGAGCGCGTCGCGGCGGTGAAGGCGATTGTCGATTGGCGATTGTCGATTGGCAATTGTTGACCGCTGACCGCCGATCGCTGATTTATTGATAACTTCAGACGGAGATTGTTCGATCGGCAGTTGGAAGTTGGCAATCGGCAATTTCCCAATCAAATTCAGTGCTCCGATTTCCGCTAGCGTGGTCAGTTCTTCTTTGCGCAGCTGAGGAACACGGCGTGTGAGATCGTGGATGGAAGTGAATGGAGCCCGAGCACGTTCACGAACCAATATCTGAGTCGCCTCTTCACGCAATCCGCGAACGTAGCGGAGACCAAGGCGAAGAGCGATAAGAGAATTATTTTCGCCACAGAGACAAGGAGGCACGGTGGCACTCTGGATTTTATTGTTAATTGAACTCATGAAAATCGATGGGGATCCGTGGTTTTCCTTTCGGTTTTTCTCCGTGTCGGAGCCTGCCCTGAGCGAAGTCGAAGGGTGGCTCTGTGGTGAAAAGTCTTCCAAAGTACATTGCCATTCCGAGCGCATCACATCCACCGGCAGAAGTTTTAATCCATGGCGTTGCGCGTCTTTCACAATTGTGGCGGGAGAATAAAATCCCATCGGCTGATTGTTGAGCAGCGCGGCGGTGAAGGCGGCCAGATAATGACATTTCAAATACGCGCTAGCGTAGGCGATCAGCGCGAAGCTGGCCGCGTGCGATTCGGGAAATCCGTAGAGCGCGAACGAGGTGATGGAGAGAATAATTTCTTCCTGCGCCTTCGATGAGATTCCATTTTGCGTCATGCCGGCGCGCAGTTTGGCTTCAATCTCGCGCATGCGTGCCTGCGATCGCTTGAAGCCCATGGCGCGGCGCAGGTCTTCGGCTTCGCCTCCAGAAAAATTGGCGGCGATCATGGCGATGCGGAGCAGTTGCTCCTGAAAAAGCGGCACCCCCAACGTGCGACTGAGTACAGGTTCGAGCGACGGATGCGGATAAGTGACATCTTCGCGTCCTTGTCGTCGTTGCAAAAACGGATTCACCATTTGCCCGACGATTGGCCCGGGACGGATGATCGCGACCTGCACCACGATGTCGTAAAACTTTTTCGGCTGCAGGCGCGGCAGGCATGCCATTTGCGCCCGGCTTTCGACTTGGAATAATCCGATTGTGTCGGCTTTCTGCAACGTTGAATAGACTGCGGGATCATCCTGCGGGAGCTGTGCGAGATCGACTTCTTCGGGATAATGCTTGCGCACCAGTTCGAGTGAATCCTTGAGCACCGCCATCATGCCCAGGCCGAGCAGATCGACTTTGACGATGCCCATATCGGCGCAATCTTCTTTATCCCACTGCACAACCACGCGGCCGGACATCGATGCGGGCTCGAGCGGCACGACGGAATCAAGCTGTCCCTGGCAGATGACCATGCCACCGGAGTGCTGGCCAAGATGGCGTGGCATATCTTGCACGGCGAGGCATAGCTCGTAATATTTGCGCAAGCGTGGATGGCTGAGGTCGAGACCGGCATCGCGGAAGCGGTGGTCGAGCGCGTCGTTTTCATCACGGAATTCCCAGGTAGCCACTGCGGCGGAAATTTTGGCTAGGGTTTCGGGATCGAATCCGAGCGCTTTGCCCATCTCGCGCGCAGCCATGCGATTGCGATAGGTGATGACGTTGGCGGTCATAGCTGCGCCGCGCTCGCCATATTTCTTGTAAAGATACTGAATCACTTTTTCGCGCTCGTCGCCGCTGGGCAGGTCAAGATCGATATCAGGCCACTCGCCGCGCTCTTCGGAAAGAAAGCGCTCGAAGAGAAGCTCCATGCCGACCGCATCGACGGCGGTGATGCCGAGTGAGTAGCAGACAGCGCTATTAGCAGCCGATCCGCGGCCTTGCACCAGAATCTTTTCTTTGCGGCAGAAGTCGATCAGATCCCAAACGATGAGAAAGTATCCGGCCAGTTTAAGTTTTTCGATGAGCGCCAACTCTTTTTCGATCTGGCGGCGGGCGCGGGTTTGCATGCCGTGTGATTTTCGTCCGTAGCGTTCGCGAAAACCTTCCCAGGCACGGTCGCGCAAAAAAGAATTCATGCTCTCGCCTTCGGGCACGGGATAGCGTGGAAATTCGTAGCCGAGATCATTGAGCGTGAATTCGAGACGGGAAGAAAGTTCGAGCGTGTTGTGAATCGCTTCTGGCAGGTCAGCGAACAATTGCTGCATCTCTCGTGGAGATTTCAAATACCGCTCGGCGTTGCGGGCAAGCAGGCGTCCGGCGGTCGATAGAGTACGGTGATGGCGGATGGCGGTGAAGGCATCGCAGAGTTCGCGGTCTTTTTCTGTGGCGTAATTCACGCCATTGGTGGCGATTAGAGGAAGATTGCGCGATCGGGCGATATCAACAGCAGCACGGTTACAGGATTCTTCTTCGCGATGAAAGTGGCGTTGCAATTCGATGTAAACATTTTTGTGGCCGAACATTTCTATTAACTGCTCGACTTGTTTTCGGGCGGATTCGATGCCTCCTTGTCGCAATGCTGCGGCTAGCGGGCCGTCTGCACCGCCAGTTAGGCAGATGAGACCCTGGGCATGCTCTTCTAATTCTTCCGGAAGAACTGCCCCCTCACTTTTTTGTGCGCGTAACTTCATCTTTGTGATCAAGCGGCAGAGATTCTGATAACCCACGCGGGAGGAGACCAGGAGGGGAAGGCGGAAAGAATTTGCAAATATTCTGTCATTCCAAGCGAAGCGAGGAATCTCTACTCCCTGCGCTGATTGCCGGGCATAGGGATCCTTCGACTCCGCCATTACTTCACTTCGTGAAGTAATGGCTCCGCTCAGGATGACAGAGCCAAATGGCTGACAAGAAACTTCGGCGCCGAGGTGGGATTTGATCCCTATTTTGTCCCCCGACATGTGAAAACGCGGAGCGCCATAAATTCCATCGGTGTCGAGCAAGGCCATGGCAGGCATGTTGAATTTGGCGCACATGGCGGCCATGTCCTCGGGCAAAGAAGAGCCTTCGAGGAAACTGAAAGCGGAACGGGCGTGAAGCTCGATATACATTGAGTAAAAACATTCACCACAGAGGCACAGAGACGCAGAGAATAACCAAACAAAAAAAACCTTGATGTCCTCTGGGACTCTGTGTCTCTGTGGTAGAAAAATTATTCATTTCAGTCGTATGTTCCTTCGAGGAACCAGCCTCCACCCAACAGATCATGCACCAGTCGGTAGAGAGCGACTTCCTCTTCGTTTTTCAGCGCGATGTCCCATTCATCGCGGGCCCAGGCTTCGCGCTCCCACCAGTCGCCGGAACTGCGCCAGGGACCGGCTTTCCAGAGCACGGTGCCTTGCACTTCCTTTTTCTTTGCACATACCACGCGAGCTGGTTCTCCATTTTCCAAACTCACGCTGGCTCGAAGCGGCGGACGAAAGATGCGAAAAGCAGCAACGGTGTAAATCTTTTCATCTGCAGAATGCTTCTGTTTTGGACCTGACGGGGTTGTTCCAGGTGCAAATCGCCGCATGCGAAACCCTTCGGCGCGGTGCGTATCCAGCAACTCCACCGAACCGACGCGGGATGCGCCGACTATGCTCGCGATCCGTGCCAGAGTGAGTTCTAATTTTTCCGGCTCGGGCGCGAGAGGCAGAAACAATCCTCCCTGCGCCGAGCGTGGCCGCGCCGGTTCGGCTGCGAGATGGATTTTTATGATTGGCGCGCCCGGCGGATGTGCATTCAAATCGAGCTGTAACAGTTTCAGAAAAAGTTTGGGATCGAGCAAGGGAAATGGAAGGCGGAGCGTGCGCTGAAGTCTTTCCCCCCGATGGAGCGCGGAAAAATTCTTGAGTTCCAAAGCAAGGCGCAATTCTTGTGTCGCCAGAGCATGAGCGGCCAAACGTGCACAAACTTGTTCGAGCAGACGATTCAGCAGAAAAGCCAGCGGCTCCAGTAACACGATGGGGAAGTCCAATTCGATTGCTTCTTCAAAAACAAGCGGGACTTCCACCGGAACCAGCGTGCGCGAAGCCGCCCCGCGGGACATTTGCTGCAAGCGCACACCTTCCTGGCCCAGGCGCTCGCTCAAGGCAACTTCGGGCAGTGCAGCCAATGCGCGAAGATTACGCACGCCCCAGCATTCCAGGGTTTCAAGAAGCTCCTGGTTTCTTTTTTGTTCTTCCTTTTCTTTTGGCGCGTCTTTTTTTTGCGTATCGGCAAATAAAACCGCAATCGGCAACGAGCCCAGTTGCTCGGCTTCTTTTCCGGAGGGGATTACGGTCACTCCGGAAAATCCGCGAGCGGCAAGCACGGCGGCATCGGGATTGGACGCCACGGCAACATTCACATCCAGGCCGAGATCTGCGGAGCGCAGGAATATGGAATGAGCAATTTCCGGGAGCGAACCGAAAAGAGACTCCATACCGGCGAGATCGAGAATTGCCGTGTCCCGTCCACCATCTTCCACGCCAGGTGAGAAAGACTGCGCACAATTGAGTAACGCGGCGTGCGCTGCCGATTCCTTCAGCGCAGAACGAGGACGCAAAATTAATTCAGAACAAAGTTCCGCCTGAGCTTTGGTCATTGCAGTCGTGATCCCTAATCGGCCTGCCCTTTCGTTCACGGCACAAATTGTTTCCAGCGGTGGTTTGCCCTCAAAAATGGCTACAGCTTGCGTGCGCAACTCCGGTTCGACGCGACAAATCGCGGCCACAAAGAAATTCGGCACGAAGATGCAGGCAAACATAAAAATGGTGGTCAGCGGTCAGCTCGATTTTCTAAAACTGGCCATTGATCCCTGGCCACTGGCCACCTGGTTTCATCCCGCCCAGGTGGTTTTACTGACAAACATGGCCGCGACGGAGGCTGCCGGTTTGCGTTCGATTCGAGAGCGCACTATTTCCGCAGTGATTTCCAATCCAGTAAACAATCGCGTATGAGTGGGATTCTTTCGCCCTTCCGCCGCTGGTTCTGTTTCCGCCGTCCCCAGCTTTATCAATAACGACGAGCAACTTCCCGCGATCGACTGCCGCTCGAACACAAGTAGAACTGTAGGCGTGTGCTCTACCACACGGCGGAAACGAAACCACGTGGTCAGCGGGATACGGCGCGCTGTCTGTGACGGCAGATTGCATAGGTCGAGGGCGATCAGACCGAAGCCTCCGCTTTCAAGCAACAGGTCGGCAGCGCGCAGGAGCTGCTCGATGTAATGCTCGTCGTGGCGCTGGCTGCGTGCTTGCGCCTTAGATTTTGTTTTCTCTGTGCTGCGACTCTGTGGTGGATTCTCCGCGCAGCGGACCCACAGCAATCGATCCAATTCGATCCCGGCAGCGGCAGCCGATTGCGGGTCGAGAGCGTCTCCCGCATCCACGACTGCACAAACTTCACCGCGCTGTGTGGCAGCAGCCAGTGCGGCTAATAATATGGTGGTGCGGCCGGAAGAAGCTGGTCCGGAAATTTCTGTCAGGCAGCCGCGCGGCAGGCCTCCGGTAAGCGAGTCGAGGGCGGCGATGCCGCTGGAAATCATCTCCGGCACAGGGCGGAGAGATAAGCGCGAGGCGGGAGCCACGTTGGCGAGAATTGTTGATTTTTGATTGCTGATTGCAGATTCAGCAGCTCGGACAGACGAAGCTGGTTGCGCTTCAGCAGGCTTTCGCGCATTACCCGCCAAAGGCGGGCACACCTCAGGCGGTGATTCTATATCAAAGATAAAAAAGCGGCCTTGGGCCGCCGAAGTGGAAATCACTGCGGAAGACATAAAATCCTCGAAAATTTCAGGGAACGCCGGAGCGGAGAATCCGGAGGCATATTCGCTATTTGTTCGCCTATTAAAATTCTGCCTGCATGGGCTCAAATTGTCAAGCTTTGCAGACGAGGAGGAAAGCTTTTTACCCGCAAAGGACGCAAAGGAATCCGCGAAGGCTCGCCAAGAAAATCATCACTCCCTGGATTTCCCCATTATCAGCCATTGCTTACCTTGTTCTTCTCTTGCCGTCTAACGCCAACAGCACAGCGGTCAGGCGCCGGTGCTCCATCCAAACTTGTCCCAGATTCCTTTGAATGCCTGCGGCTGAATCGCTGTCGAACCCCACAAGAAAAAGAGGAGTTACCCATGCACAGAACTCGTCTGCTTGTTTTGTTATGCGGCATCCTGCCGATCGCAAGCCTTTGCCACGCTCAAACTGCTACCGGCGAAACCCTGATGCTCAATCTGCCGCGGCAAAGCCAACACGCGCTTATCATGCAACGCATCGGTGTTACTGACATCACCATCAACTATCACCGGCCGCTCGCCAATGGCCGGCAGATCTGGGGAAAAGTTGTGCCTTATGGCCAGGTATGGCGCGCGGGAGCGAACGAGAATACGACCATCACGTTTACCGATCCGGTGACGATCGAGGGCCAGGCGCTCGACAAAGGAACCTACGGTCTGCACATGATTCCAGGCGAGAATCAGTGGACGGTCATTTTCTCGAAAGTTTCCACCGCCTGGGGAAGCTTCAGCTACAAGCAAGATGAAGACGCTCTGCGGGTGACCGTGAAGCCGCAGACGGCGGAACTTCACAACCCACTGACTTACGATTTCGATGACGTCAAGCCCGACTCAACCGTGGTCACGCTCAGTTGGGATAAGGTTGCCGTGCCCTTCAAGGTTGCAGTAAATGTAAACGATATTGTGACGGCCAGCATTCGCAAACAGATTCGCGGGCTGAATCAATATTACTGGGAAGGCTGGGACGATGCCGCCGCATACTTGCTCGCCAACAAAATCGATCTCGATGAAGCGCTGAAAGATGAGGAGTTGTCGATCCAGGCGGAAGAACGCTACGACAACCTGCTGAATAAATCGAAAATTCTCGACGCCATGGGCCGAAGAGAAGAAGCTGAAGCAGCCCGCAAAGAAGCCTTGGATAAGGCCGGCGCGCTACAACTTTATTTCTATGCGCGGCAATTGCAAGCGGATAAGAAGCAAGAAGAAGCCTTCGCTATCTTTCGTGCAAATGCGAAGAAATTCCCAGATTATTGGACTTCGCACGTTGGGTTGGCCCGGGTTTACAGCGGGCAAGGCGATTTTGACAATGCGCTGAAGGAAATGCAGCTCGCGCTTACCACTGCGCCGGATTCCAATAAGACCAACCTGCAGAACTACTTGAAGCGGCTGCAATCGAAAGAAGATATCAATCGCTGATCAAAGATAGATGGCGTTATCCGAAGCACGGCGCACTTCATCTGCGCGAGGGATCTCGCGTGCCATTCGTAATACACGCGAGATGCTGTGCTCCACCTGAAGAATGGCTGCGCTGCATGGCGATTGCAGAGCAGCCATTTTCTCGCTTCACCACACTCGGCAAGCGTTCGCCCGCACCATCTTCTGTCCGGCTTTGCAGCCGAATGCATCGGCGAAGGCCGGCATATTTGAGACCACGTTGTCGATGCGAAAGATCGGCAGTGAGTGGGGATCAGTCGTAACGATCAGCCGTGCCACCTGCGGACGTATGTTGGAACACCAGGAGAACGCGAAGCCGAGAAAAAATCTCTGGCGATAAGTCCAGCCATCGGGGCCTTTGTCGTCGAGCGATTTGCCATCTTTCTTCAGTTGGTCCTGAAGCGCGTTCAGCGCCAGATTCATACCGCCATTGTCGGCCGTGTCCTCGCCCTGCGTCAGCAGGCCGTTTTGTTTTACCCCAGGGCCAGCCTCGGGCACATCCTGCGTGTACTCGTTCGCAATGCACTTACCGCGCTCGTCATATTGTTTGGCGTCTTCGGCCGTCCACCAATCGCGCAGGTTGCCCTGAGCGTCGAACTTGCGGCCCTGGTCGTCGAATCCGTGGGTGAGTTCGTGGCCGATGACCATGCCGATCGCTCCGAAATTTACGGCATCGTCTTTGCTTGGATCGAAGTAAGGGGGCTGAAGAATGCCCGCAGGAAAATTAATCGTGTTTAGCTGCGGGTCGTAATAAGCATTGATGGTCGGCGGCGTCATTGTCCATTCGCTGCGGTCGACTGGCTTGTCGATCTTGTGCACCCAACGCTCGAATTCGAACGTCGTAGCGTCTTCCACGTTGCCCAGATAATTGTCGCGTGTGATCTTCACGCTGGAATAATCGCGCCAGTGCGAGGGATAACCGATTTTATCTTCAACTCCCTTCAACTTCACGATCGCCTGTTCTTTCGTCGCCGGCGTCATCCAGCTAACGCTCTCGATGTCGTTTTGCATTGCGTGTTCGATGTCGTGGACCATCTCCAGCGTGCGCGCCCTGCTCTCCGGCGGGAAAGCACGGTCTACGTAAGCCTGGCCGAGGGCCTCGCCAAGGTCGCGATCGGCATTGCGAACGCAGCGCCGCCAGCGGGGTTCGTTTTCTTCAGCGCCAGCAAGCGTATGGGCAAAGAAAGCGAAATTTTCATCCACGAAAGGTTTGGAGAGCAACGGCGCCGCATGGTGGATCACCTGCCAGCGCATGTAGGTTTTCCATTGGTCCAGCGGATGCTCTTTCAGCAGTTTGTTTTCGGCACGGAAGAAATCGGGCGAAGTCACAATGTAGTGATTGCTGGGCGGGGCGTTCACTGCCTTTAGATAAGCCGTCCAGTCGATCTCGGGAGTCAACTCTTGCACCTGCGCCAGCGTCATTTTGTGGTTGATGTTTTTTGGATCGCGCCGCTTGACGTTATCCATTTGCGCCTTTGCCAGCTGGGTTTCCAGATCGACCACAACGCCCGCATCGCTCGCGGCTTGTGTCTCAGGCCCTCCCGCCAGTTCAAACATCTTTTGCACATGAGCCTGGAATTTCTTGAGCGTCTCCTGCGACTTCGCATCACTCTTGATGTAGTAATCGCGGTTGGGCAGGCTCAAACCGCCTTGATCGATCTGCGCGACCACTTGAGACGCATTGTCATAATCCTGCTGGCCGGTGAAACCAAAAAATGGCGCGTTGGTCTGATTGTCAGACTGCTCCCATGCGCCGGGGAACGAACGGTGAAGATGGGCAATTTCGAGAGTGATTTCTTTCTTTGATTGAATCGCGTTGATGCCATCCAGTTGCGGCTGCAGAGGTCTTAACCCTGCCGCATCAATTCCGCTTATGTCCATGCAGGCCGCCCAGTAATCGCCGATCTTCTCTTGTACCGGCGTGCGCGTGGGATCGTTCTTGCTGTCGGCCTCCATGGTCTCGCGCAGCAGGTTTTCGTTCCACAGTTGCAGATCGCTCCCTGTCGACCAATACACCTGATCGGCGGGAATGGGATTGGCCGCCATCCACTTGCTGCAGGCGTATTTGTAGAAGTCATCGCAAGGGTTCAGCGATTTATCAACCAGATTGGGATCGAAATGCTCAAGCTTGGAAGCAGAGGTTTCGTCCGCCGAGCCGCTCGCCACAGCAGGATTCGTCCCGAGGCTTGAGGTTTGCGCAAACAGCGCGATCGGTAAGCTGAAAAAGAAAAAGCTGAACAGGATTCTGGGATTGAACATTGGGCCTCGTTCGAAGCGATTTAAATTGCCTTCCTGAAGCTACGCACCGGCGTGGCAGAAGGCTCCCGCAGGACTCGATCCAGCCATGTGCTCGCTGCTGACAGACCAACATACTACAGACGCGCCGCTGCATGCAGTGTTAGCGCCATCCGATGTACTTGAGGGACGGCCCTCCGGATGTTTCGCACGTGCTGCGCAGCCCGATTCCTTCAGAAAAATTCGTTCAGAAAGACTCCTTTCGAAAATTCTGTACGAGAAAGTACGTTGCTGATGTCGAGCGGAAGGCGCAGACGGGAAGCGGCATCCACAACAAATTGGTGGGGCTCGCGTAATGAATCCGCACCACAAAGCCAAACCCCGAACACATGCATTGACCGAAATTCGTGAAAAGCTATTCGGCCGCCCTTTCGTGTTCTGTCAGAAGCTGTTAGGATATCTCGTGCGGCAAGCCGTATAAACACTAGCGATACGGCAAGTATTTGATTTGGCGAGTGGGGACGTAGTTCAGTTGGTTAGAACGCTGCCCTGTCACGGCAGAGGCCGCGGGTTCGAGTCCCGTCGTCCCCGCCATTCTTTTCAATCGCTTACAACCCTAGACTCCGAAAAAATCAGGGGCCGTTTGGGGACCATAAGCGCCCGTCGAGCATCGGTCTCCCATCCAAAAACGAAGGAGCGAAGTCAGCGACTGGTGGATTAGGTTTGATTTGCTTCGCAACAGACCCCCGGGCAAGATGGCATCCACGAACTATCCCTGCTCTAGCCGTTTGCTCCTGGTCGTTGCCTGAAGATACTTGCTGGTCACGTGCAGGTCGCTGTGACGCAAGTGACCGCAGACCATGAACTGTGTTCGCCACATCTCGGCCAACATTGGTCTCCACCGTGTGCCGGAAAGTGTGCCAGCCCACGCCAGTGATTTCGATTTTCTTGAAGCCCGGTTGGATCTTCTTCTTCAACACCGAAGCCAAGTCGAGCGGTTTGCTCCCCTTCACTCTTTCCGAAGGGAAAACGTAAGCGCCCGTCTGATTGTAAAGACTTAGTGACCTCCACTTCAGCAAAAGGTCTGCTTCTGACTCGGGTGCATCGGCAATAACTTTGCGGACGCTTCCATCTTTGTGCTTTTCCGGCCCATCCCGACGCCATTAGTAGGAATGTTGCACACTGAACTCATGTTGTCGAAGTCGCAGTCCAGCCACCGCTGTGCCCCGAGTTCCCCTCGAGGGATTCCCACAGTCCTGCATCCAGAAACACGAGAAGCTGGTCGCGGAATTCGAGCCGTGCTCAAACTTTTTTGTGCCACTTGCTCTGCCGTCAATTTCAACGGCGACGTTTGGCGCTTGGCACTGACTCGCACTCCCGGACCTCGGCCCTCTCTTCCTCCACTTCCTACCGGAATGCCCGACGAGATGGGATTGTGGCCACAGAACTCCCACCGAACGGCGTGCGAAAACAAAGCCGACATCACACACTTGATTTTGGCTTTGGTCCCATCCGCCACTCCGGTCGCTCGTAGCCAGCGCTCCACCTCGACGGTTTTGACTTGTTCCAGTGGCAGATTGCCCCAGCGTGGGACAATCCAGTTCTTTGCGTAGATCATGTACGCGTCTTGTGTGGACAGATGCTTTGAGAGGCAGTTCCTCTTGAGAGTAGTGCTCCCAGAGCGTGTTGATTGTGGTTCGCCGCAGGTTCCTGTGTTCGCAGCGATTGTTGATGGTTAGCCGAAGAGCGTCTGCTGCCGCGTGCGCCGCAGATTCGGTCGGGTATTTCTTCGACATCCCCAACCTGTGACTTTGCGATGCACCAGTTTCCCGTTGATGTCTTCTTCCCACCATCGGTAGACCCAGACTGCCGGTCCCTTCTTCCGCTCTTCTCGTTCGACGCTTCCGTGTTGGTAACGTGTCCGTCTAAACAAAGTTTCTCCTTTGTTTAAACGGTGTCGGCGGACACCGTCAGAATAGAT
>CAWAQC010000003.1:0-589379 GCA_963784095.1 uncultured Acidobacteriaceae bacterium | reverse complement strand
GTTCAGTACGCTTCTGAAGGAAAGCTCCCACACTCAGACCATAGAACGTGAAACGTTGCAGGTCTATAAGGTGTGCGCTGTACAGGATAGAGTTGTCGCGCAATTCTCTTATTGCTGTTGAGCTTCCGCAAACGGCGCTAGAATCGGCCGCATCTTAACTTTTTGTTTGTGTATTCAGCGGTTGCGCGATATTTCTGCAGTGCGTTGCCAGAAAAACGCGATTTGAAAGGCCGATCGAAGGCGACGAAATTGAAATGACTCTACCACTTCGCACGAATTACCCGCCGATGGAAGCTAAGCCCGCGAGTGAACTTCCCGCCGGGCCCAATTGGCAATATGAACCCAAGTGGGATGGTTTCCGCTGTCTGGCGTTCCGCGACGGCAAACGCGTCGATCTGATGTCAAAATCCGGAAGACCGCTCGGCCGTTACTTCCCCGAATTGATTGCGGGCCTCGCGTCTTTGAAAGCGCCGCAATTTGTAATGGATGGAGAAATTGTGATTCCTGTCGACGGCAGTTTGTCTTT
Organism: uncultured Acidobacteriaceae bacterium; assembly: GCA_963784095.1. Lineage (GTDB taxonomy): Bacteria > Acidobacteriota > Terriglobia > Terriglobales > Acidobacteriaceae > Sulfotelmatobacter. Next base: position 588,853 of record CAWAQC010000003.1, on the reverse strand, counting down.
CGATCATCTGCTGATGCGAATTCACCCTGCGGCCAGTCGGATCGAAAAGCTGAGCAATGAGACACCATGCGTGTTTATCGTCTTTGATCTGCTCGTTGACGACAAGAGCAAATCGCTTGTCAAAGAACCCTTGGAACTGAGACGTCCTCAGCTGGATAAATTCGCGGCGAAGTATTTCAGTACGAATCAAACCATCCGCCTCTCTCCCGTCGCTCTCGATCTGGCGGTGGCGCGCAAATGGTTCCACATGGGAGTTGCACTCGACGGGGTGATTGCAAAACGGCGGGACTTGTCCTACCAGAGTGGTGAACGAACCGGCATGGGGAAGATCAAGCGGCATCGGACAGCCGATTGCGTGGTTGGAGGCTTTCGCTATCTTGAAAGGAAACCGCTCGCTGGTTCCTTGCTTCTTGGTCTTTATAATGAGCAAGGTCAACTCGACCACGTTGGATTCACTTCTTCGTTTCAAGCCAAAGATCGTCCTGCGCTGACAAAAAAGCTGAAGAAAATAATCCAGCCGCCGGGCTTCACGGGAAAAGCTCCGGGAGGTCTTAGCCGCTGGAGCACCAAACGATCGATGGAATGGCAGCCGCTTAAACCTGAACTGGTTGCGGAAGTGCAATTCGATCACTTCGCCGGCGGAAGATTTCGTCACGGCACAAAATTTCTTCGTTGGAGACCCGAGAAATCTCCCACGCAATGCACGTTGCGGCAGGTCGAACAAGAAAACCGCTCGGCTTTAGATCTTTTGTGAAGCGAGATTATGGAGACTGTGGAACCTGATCTAGTCCCCCGGAATACAAAAATCTGCCATATGAATGAGTAAATCCCCAGGATCGGAATAGACCCTGAAAGCCCACCGCGCGTTCCAGTTTTTCTTGCCGCGGTGTGTCCGTGAATGATGATCGTTAGCCGCCTTAGAAATGAATCTGGCTACGCAGCCTTCTTGCGCGGCATTTTCGCGCCTTTCTTCCGCGCTTCAGAAAGTCCAATGGCGATGGCTTGTTTGCGGCTCTTGACTTTTCCTCCCTTGCCTCCCTGGCCGCTTTTCAAAGTGCCATGCTTCTTTCTGCGCATCGCGCTCTCTACGGATTTACCTGCCGCCTTGCCGTATTTTCGTCCACTCGATTTCTTTCCGGACTTTTTCTTAGCTGCCATTGTTCATCTCCTGGTTTGTTAGTGGAGGGGAATACATGCAAAGGTTGTCATGTTGACCGCTTGCGTGCGACAGTTGATGCGGCCAGAGGGCCCTGACGATAATGTCTATTAACGATCGTTGGAGCGGAGAACAGAGATGAAGTTGCAATCTGAAGCAGTGTCTAAGTGTCGGACAACGAAACGAGCTTTTTCTGCATTTTTCGCATGCACGTTCCTATTAATCGGCATCTCCAATATCGGTTCGGCGCAGAACTCATCTTCCAAACATTCCGCGAACACTGCAAAGGCCGCCGAGCCGTCCACCACTCTTGTCGCTCGCGGAAAATACATCGTGGAGGGGCTTTCCCGGTGTGGCCAGTGTCACACGCCGCGCGACAGCAATAGCAATCCCGAACAGAACGAGTTGCTGGAGGGAGCGGCCGTTTGGCTGAAGTCGGCTGAACCCATCGAAGACTGGCCCCTCAAGGCGCCCCGCATCGCAGGCGTCCTCCCCGGGACAGATGCAGAAATGATTAAGCTGCTAACTACGGGAGTCTGGCGAGACGGAAAAAGGTTGCGTGAGCCCATGCCGCAATTCCGCATGACAGAACCAGATGCCGCGGCGGTGGTCGCTTATCTGAAATCCTTGCAATAGCCCCGCACGAGCAGCTTCTGCTTGGCTTTCTTTATGTCACACAACCCCGATGTGATTGTAGTCGGAGCGGGCGCCGCAGGACTGACGGCAGCCCTGGAGCTTGCGCGTTACGGCCTGAGCGTGACGGTGCTGGAGGCGCGCAATCGCATCGGCGGCCGCATGTTTACCGTGCATGATGGCAGATGCAACGCTCCAGTAGAACTGGGAGCCGAGTTCATTCACGGCCGGTCTCCGGCACTGTGGAATTTGCTACGGCCCGAAAAGATTAGGACCACAGAAGTGAGCGGAGACGGTTGGTGTCTGACGAAAAAAAAGGTATCCAAGTGCGGCTTCTTTTCCGAAGTTGACGAGATCCTTGACAAGATGAGCGATCGCGGACCCGATCAGTCTTTCCAAGATTTTCTCGATAAATGCTGTGCTTCTCGGAAAAAAGGCAGTCATTTGCAGGAGGCCCGAAAGTGGGCACTCGGCTATGTAAGCGGATTCAACGCCGCAGATCCGGCGATCGTAGGGGTGCATTGGTTGGTGAAGCAAATGCGCGCCGAAGAGAAGATTGAAGGCGACCGCGCTTTTCGGGCACAGAACGGATATGCAGACCTCGTCACCATCTTTGACCGGCGAGTCAAGGACGCAGGCGTTACACTGCAAACCAGCACGGCTGTCGATAGCATTCGCTGGCGGTCTGGGCACGTGGAGACCGGAACGCACGGCGCGAGCGGCAAGGAAACATTCACATCTTCCCATGTATTGATTACCGTGCCGCTCGGTGTGCTGCAAGCGAAACCAGCCGAGAGCGGCGCGATTCGCTTTATCCCTGAGTTGCCGCAGCAGAAACAGGATGCAATTCAAAACATCATGATGGGCAAAGTCGTCCGGGTGACGTTACGGTTTCGCGAGCGCTTCTGGGACTCTCTGCCGAGAGCGTTCGCGCCATCTTCTCCAAAAATGGATGATATGAGTTTTCTGTTCTCGCATGACGATTGGTTCCCAACCTGGTGGACGATGTCTCCGCTGAAGCTGCCATTCCTGACCGGCTGGGCGCCTTTTCGCTGCGCCGAAAGGCTTTCGGGACATAATGAGGCCTTTGTGCTCGAGCAAAGCCTGCGAACCCTGCATCGCCTTTTGGGAGTCAGCATGCACGAACTCGAAAGTCTCTTTGAGCACATTTATTTTCACGACTGGCAAAATGATCCCTTCTCGCGCGGGGCCTACAGCTACGGAAAGGCAGGCGCGGATGGAGCTGATAAGTTGCTCGCCCGCCCCATCGCGAACGCTCTTTTTTTCGCGGGCGAGGCCACCGATACGACCGGTAACAATGGGACGGTCCACGCGGCAATCGTAAGCGGCAAGCGCGCAGCGGCTCAAATCATGAAAGCTGCCGGCCTAAGAACGGCGTTTCAGCGAGCAGTGCGTCCCCATCGGAAACCAGCGCTGCGCACGTGAATCCCGCCCGCCTTTACGCGGCCTTGCGCGGCCCGCCGATTTCCTCTTGTTTGGCATGGATCTCCACTTGCTCATGTTTAATATCGAGCCGGAGATGGTTGTAGATGCTCATGTACTGATTGGCGACCCCAACCAGCGCGAACAGCGAGATCGCATATCCGCGCCAGTCAGGAAAGAGCAGCCGGAAGCGCGCGATCGCCACAAATGTTGCGGCCACATAGTGGCTGAAACAGTATTCGCAGGTGAATAAATAAAAAAAACTCGCGGCGCATAAGGTTTTTCGCCTCTTTCGCTTTTCGCTGGCAATAGTCACGCGGCTCCCGGAAAACTTCTTCGTGAGTTACCGTCCAGGCGACACAGGCGACGGGAATTGAGAGCACGAATAACCACGCGAACTGCACGCCAATGCTTGGCATCCGTTACTTTGGATGCCGAGGCGGCAAGAAAGGTAGGGAAGCTGAGCGGGTTCAATTAAAGGTTCTTCACTTGGCCGTAGTTCAGCAGACTTACCATCAATATGCCTCCGCAGATATTGCCCAATGTCGCCGGCATGAGCCACCGCAGGTACTCTGCGAGTGAAACCGTTCCACCCATCACCGCCGAGAGAATTTCCCCGCTCCCTGCGACGCAGTGCGCGAAGCGTCCAATTCCAACAATAAAGGTAAGCATGTAAACCATTACCACCTGTCCAATCGTCCAGTGGCTGGCTGTTACCGTCCAGGCGACAAGAGCAATCAGCCATCCTCCGATAATCCCGCTCCAGAAAAAATATCCAACCGAGCCACTGGCCGATCCTTCTCCCAAGTGAATCAACTGTGAGAGGACGTCGGAACGCAACGCCGGCGTTTTCACCGCCAGCAGCGCAAACATACAAGCGCCGAAAATATTCGACGTGAAGACCACCCCCCAAAGCCGCAAAGTCCTGCGCACATGCTTGCGCTCGTCAAGCACGAGCACCACGGGATACAACGTATTCTCCGTGAAAAGTTGCGCTCGGCCGATGATTACGGCGATAAATCCGATCGGATAAAGTAGATAGGGAATGAGCGCGCTTTCACCTGGTGCGATGAGAGAGCGCATTGCAGCCACGGACAATCCTGTGAGCCCCATCGTTAGCCCGCCCGCGATTCCCGAGAACGCTAACTTCTGATTCGACCGGCGGAGTTCGTCACGTGCGTTTTCTACGGCAGCTTGAAAGATCTGGACTGCAGTGAGCCTTCTGGTATCCGGCTGCTGCTCCTCGTGCTGGATAAGTTTGGTTGCCTGGGTCAGAAATTTTCTCCGCGACTAGGATGCGGAGCATTCATCGATCGGCAGGACAATTTCCGATCGATTGCATGCATAAAGGCACAGATATGTCAGGACGGGCTGCCCGGATGCAGGAATCGGATGCAGAAATGTCCCGGCAGGTTGGACAAATATTTAGGTTCTGAATCATGCGGTCGACGAAAGAGGTTCATCGCGATCACGTCTTCGAGGGCTGTCAGTTTGGTCAGTGGAAAAGGTCGGTTTGGTGCGGCGATCGGCACGCTGGCTTGCGATTCTCCAGAGATACATTGCGGCGTACGCGCGCCATGGCCTCCACGCCCTCGCGCGCTGCTCCAAATCGCGTGGAGCGCCTGCGCCTGTCGCGTGTAAAAGCCCAAGGTCAGTGGAGGGAAATGCATCCGGTTCGCCAAGCGCTCGCATGGCGACATACTGTGCCGTCCATTTTCCAATCCCTGGAATTTCGCAAAGCCGATTCAAGAAGGCTTCGGAGTCCACGATACCTTCGAAGCTGATTCGCCCTTCACAGACAGCACGAGCCAGGGTTCGAATGGTTTCGGCTCGAGTTCCAATCACCCCAAGGCGGCCAAGGTTTGCATCCGCGAGAACCTCGGGGGCAGGGAACAAATGAGTGAGGCCGTTGCCTTGCGAAAGCGGCCTGCCAAGGCTGCTCACGATCCGGCCAGTCAAAGCCGTCGCCCCCTTCACAGTGATCTGCTGACCGAGAATCGCGCGCGTCGCGAGTTCGAAACCATCCCAACTGCCCGGGACCCGAAGGCCAGGCTCGGACTCAACGTGCGCAGCCAGCAAGGAGTCCGCCCTAAGACTTTGCACGATGGCGGCCCAATCCGCATTCAAATCGAACATACTGCGGATCCTCTCGGTAATACAGAAAAGCGACCGCGGATCGCCAAATTGAAGACGCACCACCAGCGTGTTGTTTGGTTCGTCCAGCGAGACCTCAAAGTACCCGTCACAGCCACCCAGAGAAATTGAACGTAGATAAGTGCTATTCACCACTGCTTCCACACCGGGCGTGGCTCGCGGCGCAAGAAACGCCAACATCCCACTCCAGTCGAAGGGAGGGCGGAAGCGAAGACGGAAAAAATACTGATTCTCGGCTTGCAGTCCCGTTTGTCGCGCGAGACGGCGGATTTGAGTTGGAGTTCGATGATAGACCTTGCGAATGCCTTCGTTGAATCGCCGAACGCAGCCGAAGCCGGATGCGAGAGCGACGTCAGCCATCGGCAAGCTTGTCTCGTCGATAAGCTTTTTTGCAAAATGCAATCGCCGGGTTTTGGCAACTGCACTCGGGGTTGCCCCCAAATGTTTGAGAAACAGCCGGCGAAGATGACGGGAGCCAATTCCGAGGCGTTCCGCCAGGGTTTCTACTCCACCATCTTCTAATCCAGTCTCGCTAATCAGACGCAAAGCTCGCAAAACCGTATTGGGAGTTCCCAGCCAGGCCGGAGTCCCGGGCGAGCATTCCGGGCGGCAGCGCAAACAGGGGCGGAACCCCGCCTCGGCCGCTGCAGCTGCGGTCGGAAAATAACGGACATTTTTTTCTTTCGCGGGCGGCGCAGGACAAATCGAACGGCAATAAACGCCGCTGGTCGAGACCCCAATGAAAAACTTGCCGTCGAAGCGCGCGTCCCGCGTCACTCGCGCTTGCGAACATACCTGCCGATCGAGATTCATAGGACGATTCATCATAGCTCTCTATCCGCCCGGAGATAGACGTTTTCGGACTACGCTCCCGCACACCGAATCCCTTGCTCGTTCAGTCTTCAGCTTAAGAAAGTAAGCCGCCGACAGTCGCGTCCGCAAACGTCCAGAGAAGCGGCAGCAAGGTCCAAAAACGTCCAAGTTCGAACTGACACTCGATGTATGTTTGCCGGCGGTAGGCAAGAGGCCAGGAGAAACAATCATGAACCCCAGGATGTTGAGAAATATTTCGGCAATCACCTTATTCATCGGGCTAACCGCATCGCTCCAGCTCGCTGCACAAAATCAATCTCCCAACCAGCCGCGAAAATATTACGTATTCAATCTGGGCACCGGGCCGCTCGGCGGCATTCCAGAGCCTGTGGGTATTAACGACCTGGGCTGGATCTCTGGCGGCGACAACTCTGCAACAAATACCACCGTGAACGCGATCCTTTGGGTGGGAGTTCCAATCGATCTCGGCACACTCGGTGGACCAAACAGCAACATCTCCTGGCCAAACCACAGCACCAGGGGTGAGATCGCAGGTATTGCCGAAACTGCGCAAACGAATCCTTTGGGCGAGGCGTGGAGCTGCGCCGCTTTTTTCTTTGGGCCCGACGGCTACGTGTGCAAGGGCTTTGCCTGGCAAGATGGCGTGATGACCGCGCTTCCTCCATTTCCAGGTGGGATCAACAGCTACGCCGCCACGGTGAACAACGCGGGTCAAATCGTTGGATGGGCGGAAAATGGCGTGCATGATCCAACTTGTAATAACAATCCTCCCTATAGCCAGTTTTTGCAGTTTGAGGCTGCCGTCTGGGGACCACGCCTGAATCAGATGACGCAGCTTTCTCCTTTGGCTGGAGATCCCGACTCTGCTGCGACTGCCATTAATGACAAAGGTCAGGTCGTCGGCATCTCAGGCCTTTGCTCAAATGCCGTAGGAGGGGCGAGCGCTGAGCACGCTTTGCTCTGGGAAAATGGCGTGCCCACCAATCTCGGCAATATCGGAGGACAGGCGTGGAATACTCCGACCGCCATCAACAACCAAGGTGTAGTTGTTGGCTTCGGAAATATCTCTGGCGATGAAAATGCGCCGGAAAATCCCGCTGCCTTCATTTGGACGAAGGCGAACGGGATCAAGGAGATTTATCCGTTGGGCAGCGATCCCAACGACGTACTCTTCGACATCAACCAGAAAAACCAGGCAGTAGGAAACTCGTTTAATCCGAATACCGGTACTTCCCGCGCCGTCCTTTGGCAAAACAATACGTTGAACGACCTGAATGCACTGGTAGTTCAGCCAACTTCTCTATATCTGACTCTGGCCCAGGGCATCAATGATGCGGGCGAGATTACGGGGACCGCGACCGACACAACCACCAACGAAACTGTCGGCTTTCTGGCGGTTCCGGTCTCCGATGGAAGTGGCAACCCTGCTGCGGCAGCGAAGGTCGATGCTAATCCTGCGGCAATTATTCTCACCGAACCCATGCGCAAGCAACTTCCGTTCTTCGTTCGCAGGATGTTTGAGAGTGGTGGAACAAGATGAGCTATGCGGGCGGGAATGTTGAGTCACCACTCTCAACTCACCTCTAGGCTCGTAGAGCCTAGAGAAACTCCGCGCGCTAAGGGTGGCGAAACTACCCCCACCGCGAGGAAGCGTCGCTAACTCCGCTCGATCAGTAGAAATTTGCTGCAACTCGAATCTACCATGTCTCTCCGTCTTCGGAACTGTGCTGAATGTCCGAGATGAGGTGGACAGGGTAACCTCTCCGATAGTTTGGCGGATGACTTGACCGCCGGCTTGCTGCGGGAATCTTCGTTCAGTCAGGAGCAAGAAATTAGAATTGTTAATTCGAAGCTACCAGAAGAAAACTGTTTAGTCCCCGCGTTGCGATCCATCGAACGGAACCTGAATCCGCGAGCTGCGATTGCATTTCATAGCGCCTGAGTTTGACACCCGAGTTGAATGCCACCCGGCGCCTCGTATACGTGCGTGGACGCCACCAACAAGCTGAAATGAGAGATTCGTTTTCTGGATGCTCATTTCTTTCGATCTTCGGCTATAATTCGGCAACTCTGGGGTGGTTGGATCTGAAGGACCCGGAAATCGCCGAGCACAAGAGATCGGAACGCTGGACGGGAACTGAACACACCTGTAGTTGTTTCACAGGTGTTTTTCCCCGCCGAGCTTTCTTCCGTGGGGGCAAAGTCAATGATGGGAGTTCATCAGCAGAGGCGCAACGAGCTGTGTGGCATTTTTGGTGACTTTCTCGTTCCATGTGGATCGCCCATAAAGCACTTGGCCAGCATCTTTGCAATCTTGGCCTTCCTGGCCGCCTTCGCCGCGGCCCAATCAGCGAGCCAACTGAACGGCAACGTGACTGACCAGTCTGGCGCGACGGTCGCTGGTGCTAAGATTACGCTCACCGACGCGGCAACGGGTTTACAGCGGACCGCCACAAGTAACGGCGCAGGCCTCTACCAATTCCTCGATGTGCCTCCGGGGGACTATCGCCTCGAGGCGAAGGCGACCGGTTTTGCGGCCTATCTCGTACCGAAGATCACACTGGTGGTGAAGACGCCATCGACCGTCCACATTCAGCTTCAGGTGGCAGGCGTGGCGGAATCGGTAACGGTCGAAGGACAGGCCGCTCTGATCAACCGTACCGACGCGTCGCTCGGCAACGTTGTTGAACAAGACCAAATCGCGGAACTGCCCATTGCGGATCGCAACGTAGTTCAGTTGCTGAGCTTGCAGCCGGGCGTGGCTTTCCTTGGAAATCAGGTGGACCAGGACACGGATACGCGGAGCGGCGCAGTAAATGGAATGCGTAGCGACCAATCGAACGTGATGCTCGATGGCATTGGCGTCAATGATCAGAACAATGGTTACGCGTTTACCAGCGTGCTGAATGTGCCGCCCGACTCAGTGGAAGAATTCAGGGTCACCACCGCCAACGCCAATGCAGACTCCGGCTATTCCAGCGGGGCGCAGGTCGCGCTGGTCACCAAAAGCGGCACCAACACCTTTCACGGCTCGGCCTACGAGTACAACCGCAATACCATCTTCAGCGCCAACGATCCGTTCCTGAAGGAATCCGAGTTAAGCAGCGGATTGTCCAACACGGCGCCAAAGCTTCTCCGGAACGTATTCGGCGCGACGTTGGGAGGACCGATCAAGAAGAACCGGCTCTTTTTCTTTGCCAACTATGAAGGCCGGCGCGACGCCGAAGGAACCAGTGTCTTACGCGACGTGCCCAGCCCAACTCTGCGCGCGGGCGATCTCGTTTACTTATGTGCAACTCCTTCTCAATGCCCTGGCGGCACGGTCAACGGCGTGAGCGGCGTGCAGCCCGGCTACTATGCCCTGAGTCCGACTCAGATCACTGCTATGGACCCGCTCCATATCGGGCCAAGCGCGGGGATCGAGCAAATTCTGAATCAGTACCCTGGCGCAAACGAAAATGCCGGCGACGGCGTGAATATTCTGGGTTATCGTTTCGCTTCGAACGCGGACTCCGAGTACAACACTTATATCGTGAAGGGCGATTGGCACATCAACTCCAGCGGCTCGGAAACCTTGTTCTGGCGCGGAGAGACACAAAATTTCAAAGAGCCCGGGCTGCAGCAGTTCCCCGGCCAGTCTGCAGCAACGACCGTGCTGGACGATAGCAAGGGCTCGACGGTCGGGCTGACGTCACTGATTTCTTCGACGCTGGTCAACGATTTTCACTGGGGCTACATCCGCCAGGGAGGGCAGACTGCCGGTGTCTCTCAAGACCCCGGAATTTTTCTGAATGGCCTCGACAACCTTGTTCCTTTTACTCGCTCCACGACTTTTTTTGTGCCGGTCAACCAATTCAGTGACAGCTTGAACTGGACGCGGAAAAATCACACGTTTGAATTCGGAACGGATTTATTCATCATTCGCAACGACCGCAGCAGCTATGCCAACTCGTTCTCCGACGTTCAGACCAATGCGGTATATCTGAACACGGGCGGGATTGCCAACACCCCCAGCCCGCTTGATCCCGCCAACAATGGCTATCCTGCCGTCGACGAGAACTTCGGCCCCAACTACGACAGCGCAACGACCGTGCTGTTGGGAATTTTCGCCGAGGGCGATGGCATCTACAATTTCTCTCACAATGGCGGCGCTTTGGCGCAGGGCACGGCGATCAACCGCCGTTATGCGATCAACGACTACGAGTTTTATGGGCAGGATGCATGGCGGATCACGCCGCGGTTTACTCTGACTTACGGGCTGCGCTGGGTGCTCGAAGCCCCTCCGTACGAAACCAACGGGCTGCAGGTGGCGCCGTGCGTAGAAGCTGCGAGCGGGGGTTGCACCAATCAGAACGTCGCCGACTGGTTCAATCACACCGCACAGTTAATGGCGCAGGGTAAACCGGCCAACGATGCCGGCGAGATTTCATTTATTCTCGGCGGACCAAAAAATAACGGTCCCGGCTTGTGGAATTGGGATCATAGGGATTTTTCACCCCGCGTCGCCTTCGCCTGGGCGCCGGACACCGGCGACGGGTGGGTTTCCAAAATCCTCGGGAAGAGAGATCAATTCTCGGTCCGCGGCGGATATAACATCGTCTACGATCACTTCGGCATTCCGATCGTAAACAGCTTCGATCAGCACGGCTCGTTTGGTCTCTCGACCGATCTCGGAAACCCTGCCGGTGTTGTGACCCCTGCCGATGCACCGCGCTTTACCTGTCTTGTTCCGGGTGCCACCGGCCAGTCCTGCCTGCCGAAGCCCTGTCCGAATCTGAACAACGCAGGTTGCTTGTTCGGGCCCACGCCCTCGGGCACGTTCCCGGTTACTCCCAGCAATTCGGCCTTTGCCATCAACTGGGGGTTAGATCAGAGTCTGAAGACGCCTTATACGCATGTGTTCAATTTTTCGGTCTCGCGGCAGATTACGTCGAAATCGTCCCTGCAGATAGCGTATGTGGGCAGCGTTGGTCGGCGTCTGCCCATGCAGGTCGATCTCGCTATGCCCGCCGACCCCACCGACCCCGCGAGCAAGACCTCCTATTTCCCATCAGCCACGATCCTCTCGAAGGCGTCCGCTGCCAACACTCCTGTGAATCAGGTTCAGCCCGTGCCATTTTTCGAGGATTTCTTTCCTGGCTGGAAGGGTATGCCTTTGGACAATCTCAGCAGCCAATCACTCAGCTGTGCACCGGGCAACTACCCCGCCAATCCGACGGCCACACAAGCGATATACGAGCTCTGGACATGCTTCCCCCACAACGAAACTTTCTCTCTTTTCCTTCTGGATGTACCCAGCGCGATAACGGGCGTGACCCTGCCCAACAGCAAAGAGGGACCCTATACCTTCTTCCATGATCAGTTTGCATCGCTCTACTCATGGCGCAACATCGGCACATCCGACTACAACGCGCTACAGGCGACTTACAACGTCCGATGGGCGGCGAATCTGCAGGGGCAATTCAACTACACTTTCTCGAAGTCTCTGGATGAGGCATCGGCCGCTGAGCGCATCGGTCCTTATGAAGGTACCGGCGGAACGGGCGATGATCTCAACGGAGGCGGCATCGTCATCAATTCCTGGGATCCGCTTTCGTTGCGCGGGCTTTCCGATTTCAATGCCTTCCATCAGCTCAACGCAAATCTGGTCTATGCCCTGCCTTTTGGCAAGGGACGGACGCTGGCAGGAAACGCTAACCCCGTGGCCCAAGCCTTGATTGGTGGATGGCATGTGTCCGGTATCTTTCGCTGGACCAGCGGGTTCCCGATCACCATCGACAACGGTTTCACCTGGTCAACCAATTGGAACATCGAGGGTGACGCCGAGCCGAACGGACCGGCACCTCTGGCTTCCAATCCGAAACACGCTTTCGTCAACGGCGTGGATATCGGTCCGGACATCTTCGCCCATCCAGCGGCGGCGGAGGCAGCTTTCCGCCCCGAGTGGCCGGGCGAATCTGGCGTTCGCAACAACGTGATTGGCGACGGCATGTTCGACATCGATACCGGAGTGAGCAAAGATTTCTCTCTGGGTGAGCAAAGACGCCTGGAGTTCAGTTGGCAGGCGTTCAACGCCACCAACTCGGTGCGCTACGACGTACGTGGTCCAGTCGGCGATTCGGCGCAGCCTTCGCTGTCTTACGATCCGTCGCAGTTCGGCAAATATCTTTCGACGCTTACCACGCCTCGCTTTATGCAGTTCGCCTTACGCTTCATGTTCTGACAGGAGCTATTCACGATTTCATACTCTATAGGAGTGGTAAATTCCATAAATGAGTTCGGATGACGCACAGCAACTTTGACCTGACCGGCGAGATTTGTGCCAGTTGGAATAAGAGAGAATCCACTTCGAGCAACAGCGGGTCATGCCCATCCAGAGGGAATTCGAAAGTTGCAGGAATCGCGTTAACTGATCGCGTAACTGATCGCGTAACTGATCGCATCTTCGCTAAGTAGTTGAAAATCTGGCGGAGAGAGTGGGAGAGGAACTCTAGGCTGAATTCTTCAGACAGGACAAGTATTTTCGTGCTTCGCATATCAGTAGTGCGCTGGTATGCAGAGCGTTCTCAGGCGACGATCCTGCGTGAAGTTTTCTGCCCGGCACTAGCTCCGCTTTATTGAGAGAAAGCCCTCCGATTGAGAGAAATCTTCGGTGCTGCGCACATAATAATGCCCCAACCACTAGCAGGGTCAGTAGTCCTCGGGTAGCAGAAATGTCGTCACGCTGCGGTCCCACTCCGTGATGATCCAGAACTTCGCACCGTTCGACATTCTGTAAACGGAGAGTAGCCGCTCGCCCCGCAGAAGGCTCTCTTCGTTAGCTCGCCAATCCTCCGCATTGACTTGGCCCCAATCCCCGGCGAGATGACGAATAAGAAAGGCCAGCGGGTCATCGCCACTGGCCGTGAACTGCTCCATTGCTCCCGGTGTGATGTAGACGGAGCCGGGAGAAAATTTGACTCCGCTCACCCTTCACCTTCAATCTTGATTCGGAATCTCTTCATGACAGCCGATTTCTTTCGGTGTTCTTGAAGGCATTTGTTCGCCGCATCCCTAATCGCAACCAAGAACTTCTTGGCGTGACGATTGGCTGTGCGATCCTTTTCCCATTCGCGAGGGCCGTGGAGTTCAATGAACATCGTGTCCCACAGGATGAGCTTGCGTTTCCTCATCGCTCCTCCCGATCCTGAGCCAGTTGAAAGATGTAACTCAGCCGATGCTTCAAGGCTGTGGCCAAATTTTCCATACGAGTCAGAGTGGTATTCCCATGACCCTGCTCGATGTGGATGAGTGTGGAGACACTGAACTTCGCCCTCTGTGCCAATTCTTTTCGAGACAGTTTCGCCTTGAGCCGGAGTTGCTTGACCACGGCTCCGAAGTTCCGTTGGAATCGGGCGAACTCCCGCTCGAATGCTTTGCTGCGTCCTCGTGATTTTCTAGTTTTTGTCACGTTCGCCTTTCCGCCGCGACTCTGGCTTGAGGGAGAAGCCCTTCATTTGCGGAATGCGGCTCGTGCGGAAATCTTTGTCGAGAGCGCGAATGCAGCCGCGCAAGACATTCTCCACGAACTTGATCCTCTTACGACTGGCATCAGCCGGACCCCATCACTTCGACCATCAATGTGGTGCAGACCACGGGCTTGTTCATCATCCCTCCTTCTCATGGACAAACGGGTAGCTGCGCAGAATCTTCCCGTTTCCAGTTGACCAGTCCACGTGTTCTGGCTCCATTGTGATCCTCGTCCGCAGACCAAAATGGATCGCTGTTTTGTCAGTGAACTTTATGGTGATGCAGCGGAAGTCCGACTCGTTTGTGGCCGTCACTTTTTCGACGGTCTTGCCGGAGACTTCTGGATACTCGTGAATTTTCTGGGGCATGAACTCCTCCGAAGGCAGAGGATTATGGAGCAGGCGGGCTCTTTTGACACGCTCAGAGATTTTCTTTCATGCCACTCAGAAAGTGCGTGTCGTTGCGATTGCTATTGACCATGATTCTCTCGTAGTCACAACCCACGTGGAGGACTTATGTCAAAAGCGAAGAACGGAAAGGCAGTCGATGTGAAGAAGGCAGCAGCGGGTGACAAATCGGAGCCGAATAGTAACGGGAAACCGGAAAAGGCCAAAGTTGTGAAGATCCAGACGCTCACCCCGGCGAACACGAAGCTCGTAAAGCGCGGCTTCGTCAAAATGTTCGTCGATTTCGTTGTGAAGCGCGGCTCGGTCACGACTGACGACCTCGCAGGGGAGTTCGCTGGGCGGCAGGTCGAAGGCAAGAAGATCACCAAGCAGCGTGTACTCCGCTATGCAAACTGGTGCGTAAATAAGGGCGTCCTCAAAGTCAAGTAGAGGGCCGCAAGGGACGTTTGTAGAATGCGTCCTAGTAGAAAAAACTTTTCTGCGCCTCCACGCTAGTTCAACGGTGGGGGCGATTTTCTTTACTCAGCGCCCAGTAGCTGCCCGGCAATCTCACCGTGGTGCGGCTCGTAGATTCCGAAATGGGAGGGGAATTCAATGCTGATCCGCAACAATGATGGCGAGGTCGTCGGAGAGATGAACGTTTCGATCACTCAAGAGGGCACCGTGATCCGGACGAACACGATGTATCAGAACGGGCGTCCAGTCGCCCAAAACATTTCTAGTCGAGATAGTCGGGGAGGCGTTCGGACGACGAACGTGATCGGTGGAAAAATCCTGCCCTAGTCCGAATCCACGGGCTGGGTTCCCAGCAAGAGCACAATCGCGGTGATGCGATCCGGGACAAGAACCTTCGTCCCGCCCGGTACGGCCTGCGTCATGGCGATCAATTCGTTAGTGCTGATTTCTTGGAAAGCGGTGAGGTTCAGCAGAGCCATCCGGGCCTTGCTCTTGATTGGAGGCAACACGGCTAAATTTCGCATTCTAAGAATCTACGAAGCAATAGAGCGGAAGGGGCAACGGATGTTTCGGGTCCGGAAACACAATAGCGCCCCGCCTCGCTCCTCCGGTATAGGCGCTGAGCTAGGGGTGAGGTAGAGGCTTGGACGCGCCTAGAGCGGGCTGTAGATGTGCTAGCGAAGGCTCTCATACGGCAAACCTCTGGGCTTCAGGGTGAAAACCAGCAGGTGGCTGTTTTCCCGTAAACGACCCGGCCCGAGGGACGTCGCATGTGAGGAGGACGCCACGGCACGTCTAAAACCGCGCAGATGCATCATGGCGAAGGTGTGGCGGAAGATGTGCAACGTCCACTTGCCATACGTGGCTTTGAGATTGCCACGCTTCACGACGGCTTTGATGTAGCGCAACAGATGGCCTTCTGGCCGCTTGGTCTCTTCGTTCGGGAAGATCAGCCCGGTGCCACGTCTCTCTTGCAGTTCCGCAGCGAGGAAATCGGGAATGCGAATCTGCCGCTCCTTGCGGCCCTTCGGCTTCCAGTTCCATTGCTTCTTCTCGCGGATGAGCAGCACCTTGCAATCCTGAATCAAATCCTCCCACTCCGCGTGCTGCACTTCGCCTACGCGACACCCGGTGTACAGGAAGAACTCGAACAGCAGCCGCTCGTCATCGTTGCTCTCAGCGAACAGCGCATCCAGATCAGTCTGTGAATAAACCCTGATCTCCTGCTCGGTGTACGTTGGTGCATCTCTCAACCCTATGACCGGATGCTTGGCCCATTTCAAAAATGTCACGAGGCATGCCACGCGATGGAACACGGTGCGGTCAGCAAGCCCACTCTCCCGGAGATGCGTGACGAACTTCGTGAGGCAGTCAGCGCGGGTGATGTCCTCCAGATGCTTTCGGCCCACCACAAGCGTGAAGGTCTCCAGCACTTGCTTCATCGCTTGATGCGTCTTGGGTGCCTTGTTCGCCTTGCACTCAGCCAAGTATTCATCCTTGGCTGTCGCCAGCAACCGCTTGCCCTTCTCAGCCTTCGTGTCCACCACCGCGATGCCAGCGGCCACGGCTTGAAGCCGGAGCTCCTGACGTGCCTTGGCCTTCAGGACATCGTGATGGTCGGCGCATTTCTGCCGCCTACGTTTCCCGTTCTCCACCCATTCGATCTCCCAGCGTCCACCGGGCGTGTCGATCTGCTGACCTTTGTACTGGCAGGTTTGGGTGAGCAGCGGTTTGCCGGAGCGCATGCTGTACGTCGGCTTGAGCGCCCGCCAGCCATCGACAGTCTTGAAAATGCGGATGATCCAGACAGAATGCTTCATCAGTCCCCCACAAAATCGACAGTCACTTGGACGAGATCACCCGGATGCATATGCTTCTCAACCCATTCGCCAAATTCTTCAGGCTTTCGTATAGAAATGACCCAAAGACCTCCGCAAAGGGCGCATTGAAATCCGCGAGGATGTTCTCCAATATGCTTCGGCAGCGGAATCATCGCAGGGGCTTCGTAGCATCCAGCCGGGTCTAGGCAAGGCAGCTGATATTTACGTCGTGGTCGGTTCGCCATTTGTGCCTCTCCAGAACTAATACTGGAAGTATGCCCATTGAGACACAATTGAGACACGCACTAGAGTAATCTGTGGTTTCTATCAGATAGGGATGATGGCGGAGAGAGTGGGATTCGAACCCACCCGAAAACGTCAATCCAAGGACTTACAGAGCACGGACGGCACTCCAAGGACGTGGAAGTACCCCGTAGTTCACGTTAAGTGATTGCAAAGTGATTGCAGATTTCGACCTCGCGCGGGACGCTTGCCGCACCGAAGCATGCCGCAAGAACTCACCCTCCGCTCGACAGACATCAGGAGGCAGTATGACGAACAACAGAATCTGTTCCGCAGAATCCCGGATTGAGGATCGGTTGTAGGGATCGCTCATTGAGCGAGGACGGCATCGACCAAGTGTTCTTCGGTCAATTCGCCCCGGACAAACTGTTCAAAGAGGAGCCAAGCATCAGCAGACGGCGCGAGGGCTTCCAGACGAAGGTCTGCCACAGCGTTCTCGACAGCCTTGCGCCGGAGAAGGCCTTCAGAGACCGTTATTGCTCTAGGTACTGCCGCAGTAGTCACTGTTTTTCGACATATCGTATTCGAGATTCACATTAGCCGATGCTCATGGATGCTTTGCCGAAATGGTTCGAGGATTAACGGCTTCGATATCTGTGTAACAAGCGAAGTCCTTTTCGTTGAACGTCAGAATCCTGCCGACGCCGTGTACTCGCATTGCGGCCACCAATCGCGCGTCGTGCACCTGAACCCCGGAGACATTGCTCACAACCAGCAGTTTGCGCCATTCTTGATGTACGGCCAAACTGTCCGGCAGCAGTCGCAACTTGTCTTCAAAAAGCCGCGCCCGACGATCGGCTTCCTGAGGAGAAAGCCCGTACCCATTGCGGTCAAGCGGACGAGTACAAGTGTTCCAGAATTCAGCAACGTTCTGTGACGTGTAGCAGAACACAGCACCGCGCTGGAGAGTGGCATCAATCGCGGAGACCACGAGGGGATAATCGCGATCATCCGGCTTTACCCAGCGAAGAAGGACATTGCTGTCAACCAGGTATGGCGTGCCTGCCATTTAGGCGCGATCCTCATAGAAACTCTCGCGCGTGAAGCTCTCGGTCGGCAGAGTGGGCAATGCCTCGGAACCTGCTGACAGCGCATTGAGCATGGCGTGAAACCCTTCCAAAGTCAGATTCCCTTGAGGCACAGAGCGAGAAGCCAGAGCTTCCTGCAAAAGACGCTCCGCCACTTTTTCCAAAGGTATGCCTTGGACGCGAGCTTCCGCGACGAGTTGCGCTTCTATTTCCGCGTTGAGTTCGACCTGGATTGTCATTGTGTTTTGCCCCTACACAATAGCTTAACTGTGCTCTGAATCGAATACCAACCCGAACCACTGGGGAACTGCAAGCTCAATCAGATAACGACGGAGATAGCGATATCGGTATTCCCCGCTTTGCCGGAGATTGCGGCAAGCATCTGCCGCGCGTTTTGCCCCTGGCGCTCGGCTGTGATCAGCACACTGGAATCGAGGATTAGTCCCATGCGGGCGGTTCGAGCGGCTCACGATGACTTTCGACAGCCGCTTCTACATCCCTAGCGAAGTCAGGGTCGATGGTCGCCGTCGAGTCCTCGGGTAGCAACGCGATGCACTCCGAGATGGACCGGCGCGGCGGGACTGGTGCATGGATCACCGCCACCGGCAGCTTCCCACTCTCGATCACTATTTCCGCGCCTGCACGCACCCGCGCGAGCAACCCAGCAAAGTCATTGGCGGCGTCCGCTTCCGAGATGTGGATCACATGGTCAGCCATGCCACGATTATACCGTCATTCCCTGTGTTCAGATTCCAACTCAGGCCAAACAAACCAACGTTTCCCTCCAAGGATAACATCGCTTCTCGCGAAAAGTGCTGTTCACAGGCAGTAGCAACCACGAAATTGGGACGCATGCGCTTGTGGACCTTAGTATGCGCAGCACATTGGGCGACCCGTGACCTACTCCCCCGCAACGAGTTAAGCTGAAGCAGAATTGAACGTGCTGACACTGGGTTGGCTTCTGCGACTCCTGATTGGTCAGGCCAGACTTGTTTCGCGGAATCCCGGATTGAGGGTCGATGTAGGGATCGCTCATCGAGCAAGGACGGCATTGACCAACTGCTCTTCCGTCAGATCGCCTTCTATGAACCGTTCAAAAAGCAGTTGCACGCCCGTGGTGGGCGCGAGGCCCTCCAAGCGGAGATCCACCACCGCGTTTTCTACCGCGTGGCGGCGAAGAAGACCTTCCGAAACCGTTATCGCTCTGTGTGCGGTTCCAGTAGACGTTTCTTCTTAAGCGTACCAGATTAGAGCGTTCGCGGGCCTCGCTGATCATGTCTGGAGCCTTGAGGAATTAGTTGCGCGGTTGCATAAGCCAATCGTTCGGGGATCGCAGATAGAGAGATAGAAAGAAGGATGACCCTAATTAAAACTAGTCGGTATTCTTAGCGTCTCACTCAATCAGTCGAGAGAAACTGCTTTGCTTTCGAATCGTGTGCCTGAGGTTTGATGTCCGGCATTCCGATTAGAGAGATTTCCCCTTTTGGGTCGGGCCGACGGCCATTCCGTTTCGGAGTAAGAGTCATTACCACGAGCGCGTGGTGTGTGGCTCAAGCTACTTACTCTTTATTCCTCCTGCGCTTGATGTTTTCTGGTCCGTCAATGGGTTGCTGATGTTCAGTTTCGCGAGGGCAGCATCACAACTCGCGATTTCAGCTGCAATCTTCTCTGGTTGTGCGGCATCGAATTTCCCGAGCGGAGCTTTCTGCTTCAGCAGCAACCAGATATCGAGACTCTTTTGATACCACGACCGAGCTTCACGCCAGCTTGCGATCTTCGAAGGTTCCGGGGTGCTGGGATGCGCGGCTAGACGTGAGTAGGTCTCCGCCAACGCGGAATGCGCATACGCAAGATCGGTCAGCTTGAAGTTGGTGTCGGCGCGATCGGCAGCAGCCACATTCCCGAGTATCAGAACTGCTTTGCGAGCGGATTCAATGCCTTGGGCAGGTTTGCCATCCGCCGCGAGAGCCCTGCCTAGGCTCATGTAGCATTTGCCGAGGT
Organism: uncultured Acidobacteriaceae bacterium; assembly: GCA_963784095.1. Taxonomy (GTDB): domain Bacteria; phylum Acidobacteriota; class Terriglobia; order Terriglobales; family Acidobacteriaceae; genus Sulfotelmatobacter. The sequence goes on along the minus strand of CAWAQC010000003.1, from coordinate 569,109 downwards.
AACGCATTACCAGCACGTCCTTGGGATCGGCGGCCGTAAGCTTTTGATATCCTTCGAGAGCTACCTTGTAGTGGGGCAAGGCTTGCGCCGGAAGCACCTTCTCCGCCAGGTAATATCCAATCCAATACTCATTTTCCAATTGGAATTGTTGCAGTCTGGCGTTCTTTGGGTTGGACTCTAGCTGCCGGGCAAGAATGTCACGGGCCTTGTTCTGAAAAGAAAGCGCCGCATCCAGATCTCCCTGCAAGTGGACAAGCCCCGACATATAGCCGTACACACCTGCCAGCCTCGTCTGCACAGACGCCTGGAAAGCCGGGGAGCCTCCGGTGATGGTTTCACGGATCGATGCTGACCTACGGTAGTAGTCCAACGAACGCGAGAGGTCACCCATGTCAGTCAAGCATTGAGCCATCGCGAAACACACTCCGGCAAAGGCTTCTTGAGACTGGGGATCCTTCTTTTCAGTAGCCAAACCCTTGGCGATGGGGTATGCCCCCTGGAACACCGCAAGGGCCGAAGGGAAATCGCTTGTTGCTCTGAGACCGAAACCAAGTTTTGTGTAGATTGCGACCAAAGCCGCTCGATCGTCGGAGGAGCCACGCTCGCCGTTGGCCAGGGCGAGCCGGATGGATAAAGCCTTGCGATAGCTTGTAACGGCGCCGGCGGTGTCGCCAAGATTTGCGAAATAAGGGTTTCCTTGCACGTCCCCCACCCTCTCGTAGGCAGCGGCTAATTCGCGCTGCAGGTCTGGGACGTCACCGGCCTCCTGGGCGAGGCTGTCAAGGTATTGCAGCGCATCGTCGACCAGGGTCTTTCGCGCTTCAGTGGATCCTGGCAGGTTTTGGATCTTGTCGTGAATGTCAAAAAGCAACGAGTTGGCCAACTTGCGCACATCGTTGAAACGCCGTTCCGCACGTGCTTGCTGGGTCCGCGCGATACGCGCCTCGCGCACAATCGCCACCGCACCGGCCAGGACAACTAAGGCGAAAACCGCCGTCACTGCCAGCGCGAGTTTGTTGCGCTTGATGAACTTGCCACTGCGGTAGCTGAACGTGTCGCGACGGGCCGACACCGGCAACCCGAAAGAGTAAGACTGTAAGTCTTTGGCGAAATCCTGTGCCGAGGCGTAGCGCCGTTGCGGTTCTTTTCGTAACGCCTTCAGCAGAATCTGATCCAGATCGCCGGACAGCGCCCGCCGCAACTTCCCGGGACTGGTGTTCCGGCAACTGCTCAGCCATTCGGGCGTAACCTTGATCGCCTCGTGGTCACGATCCACGATCAGCGCTGAGCCCCCGACGGCGGTGCTGGGCTTCTCCGGTTCGCTCTCGCAAATGGCGTGCGCTAGATCATAAGGTGAGTTGCCGTCCAGGCGGTACGGAAGGCGCCCGGTCAACAACTTGTAGAGGACGATGCCCAGCGAGTAAACGTCGGTTGCCGTGGTGATGACTTCACTGCGAAGCTGCTCGGGGCTGGCAAATTGCGGCGTCATCATGCGCTGCGCCGTAACCGTGGGGTCTGCTCCCGAAGAATCGATTTCCGGGCTCAGAATGGTTGCAATGCCGAAGTCGAGCAACTTGGGGACGCCATCGGCTGTAACCAGAATATTGCTGGGCTTGATGTCGCGGTGAACCACCAGCCGCTGATGGGCGTACTGCACCGCCGAACATACCTTTTGGAAAAGATCGAGACGGGCCGCGATTCCCAGCTTGTGTTCGTCGCAGTATTCTTCGATGGGCTTGCCTTCGACCAGCTCCATGACGAAGTAGGGATGGCCTTCCTCTGTGGTGCCGCCATCGATCAGGCGGGCGATATTCTCGTGTTCAAAGCCGGCGAGAATCTGGCGCTCCTGCCGGAAGCGGGCGTAGACAGAATCCGAGTCCAGACCTTCCCGCACCAGTTTGATGGCGACTTGTTTTTCGTACTGGTCGTCGGCACGAACCGCGCGGTAGACGTCTCCCATGCCGCCGGCGCCCAATCTTCCGACGATCCGGTATTGCGCAATCTTCGAGCCGATCATCCTCGAGGTGTGCAGGGTGTTCTGGGACCGAAGGTCCTCGGCTAGCGCCCGGGCCACGACTTCTAGAGCTGGCGTTTCGAAAAACTTCGCCGGGCGCTCGGCGTATTTCAACAGCGACTCGACTTCGGCTCGCAAATTCGGGTCAGCTGCGCAAGCCTGCTCCACGAAGGAGTCCCGCTCGCTCTCCTCGCTTTCCAACGCGGCGAGATAGATGCGCTCGACGTTTTGCCAGCGGTCAGGCTCCATGGCTCACGCCTCCGTCGAGTTCTCGCAGCAGCCAGGCCCGAGCCACGCTCCAGTCGCGCATCACCGTTTCGCCGGATATGTGCAACACTTCCGCCGTTTCCTCGACGGTCATGCCACCGAAGAAGCGCAGTTCCACCACCTTGCTCTTTCTCGCGTCAGTCTCTCCCAAACGGCTCAGGGCCTGCTCCAGAGCCACCAAGTCGACCCCCGGTTCTGCCGACGCGAGGCAGGCTTCATCCAGAGGAACATGTTGCGCGCCGCTGCCCCGTTTCTGGTATCCGTGGGAACGGGCGAAATCGGTCAGGATGCGCCGCATCAATTGGGCCGAGATGGCAAAAAAATGGGCCCGGTCTTGCCAGTGCACTTCTTTAACATTGACCAGCCGCAAATACACTTCGTTGATTAGCGCCGTGGTCTGCAGGGTGTGCCCGTCTCTTTCCTTAGCCATGTAGTGCTGGGCCATGCGGTGTAGTTCTGCGTAGACCACCGGCGTAAGTTGTTGCAGGGCAAGCGCATCCCCTCCCTGCCAGGCATGCAGCAGTTGGGTGATTTCCGTCGAGGATGCCCCTGTCATAGAAAATGCCCTAATCTGGCCGGGGAGGGATTAGCAGCTAAGTGCTTGCCAGATCGAGCCTTGAAATTACCACAGAGACCTTGTCGAGTCTAGCTTACGGCGTCGCGTCCCTTTCGTTTCGCTCTTTCCAGAAAACATGACAGCGTTTCCCCGTATTTCCCGCTAGTAGATACAAGGGGGTCTCGGGTTCGGCTAAAGCGAGACTCGTTCGTCCTTCCAGGGGGTCTGTCCATGAACCGCCGCTCAACGTCTGTTTCGCTCGCCGTTTGTCTGACCCTGTTCCTTTCGCTGGTTCCATTGGGAGCGGCGCAAACCTCAACCGAAACCGCTTCGGCGCTACCTCGCCTTGTACGCTTTGGCGGTGTGGTGAAGGATCTCGACGGCAATCCGCTGACTGGCGTGGTCGGTATCACGTTTTCTCTTTACTCAGAGCAGACCGGTGGCGCCGCGCTCTGGCTGGAGACGCAGAACGTCACCGCCGACAGTAACGGCCACTACACGGCACTGCTGGGCGCGACCAAGCCCGACGGCCTGCCGCCCGAGCTGTTCACTTCGGTGGAGGCGCGCTGGGTGGGCGTGCAAGTTTCAGGACAGGCCGAGCAGCCGCGCGTGCTCCTGGTGAGCGCTCCCTATGCCTTCAAGGCGGGCGATGCCGAAACCATCGGCGGATTGCCGCCCTCGGCGTTTGTGCTGGCGGCTCCGCTGAACGGGACCACTCAAGCAGCTACTGCTGATTCCGTAACCGCGCAGAGCGTTTCGTCCGCGACATCCACCGACGTGACTACCAGCGGCGGAACAGTCAACGCCATCCCGTTATTCAGCACAGCCACCGATATCGAGAACTCGGTGATCACACAAGCAGTAAACACAGCTGGGACCACCTTCGTCGACATCGGCACATACCATGCCCCTGCGATTCTGGACGTTGATGGCGCAGTCCGTATCGGAAGCACTATGGTCGGCGGCCGTGCTTTCGGAGGCATCACGATGCTGGGGGCACCAATCCTTCACCAGTGCTGTGATACCGACCTCCTCAACATCTTTGTTGGGGGCGCCGGCAATTTCACTTTAAAAAACGGAGCCGAGAATAGCGCGCTGGGAAACGGGGCTCTGATCTCTATCGGTCCCGGGAGCAACAATGTGGGACCCTATCAGGATACTGCTGTCGGTTATTGGGCGCTTATCTCCGACACCTCTGGCAGCCAGAATACAGCTTTGGGGGCCCTTGCTGGCCGCTCCACCGTCTCAGGGAATGCGAACGTCACAGGCGCACAAAATACATTTCTTGGGTACGCCTCCGGCCCTGGCTCCACGACGCAGTTAACCAACGCCACCGCCGTCGGCTCCAACGCCGTCGTTTCGGAAAACAACGCGCTGGTGCTCGGCAGTATCAGCGGCGTGAACGGTGCGACCAGCAATACCAACGTAGGCATCGGCACCACCTCGCCGCAATTCTCGCTCGATATCAACGGTAACCTCGGCAACTCCGCCGGAACGCTCACGTTCGGGTCCCCCGTTGCGTTTGTGACCGGCCAGACTTTCCCGGCACGGGCACGATTACCGGCATCGCCACGAATCCCGGCCTCACCGGGGGCGGGACCTTGGGTAACGTAACGATTGGAATCGATCCGACCGTCGTAGCCGAGCTCGGCCTGGAAAACCAGTTCACGGCGAGCCAGAACGTGGTCGGAAGTCTTTCCGCGACCTACCTATTCTCCAGCAGCGGAGTTACAGCGGGCGGCGGCGCAGTCCTGCCTGCCACAGGAAATTCGCAGACTGTAGGCTCGCCTTCGAATCCCCTTGATCTGATCGCTTCGGCGTCCAATGGCAGCACGGCCACCAGTCAGACGTTTCGCTGGCAGAACATCAACGCTGACGGCGCAACTCCGTCGGCCAACTTGAATTTACTTTTCGGATCGGGGTCCGGAATACCTCAGCCGACGGGACTTTACGTTATGCCGACCGGAATCGTCCATTTCGCGACGGGGCAGACATTCCCCGGCGGAAGCGGCGGTGGCACGGTGACCAGCGTGGCTGTGACCCCGGGCGGGGGATTGCTTTCAAGCGCGAATCCAATCACGACGACGGGCACGTTGAACATTGACCCGACCGTGGTGCCGCAACTGGGCGCGTCAACGAATAATTTCGCCGGGAACATTACGGCCGCTTCGTTCACGGGCAGCGGCACGGGGCTGACCAACGTCAACGCCGCCATGCTCAACGGAGTATCCAGCTTCAACATCCCGACCCTGACGTCCGGTAACACATTCCAGGGCAATCAAGTGGTTCAGGGGAATTTTGCGATCACTGGCGTCGGCAACACGCTCACCGTCGGCGGCCCGTCGACCTTCAACATGGACGTTTCGCCGGGCGCGGCCGCGACCGCCAACTGTCTGGCCAGCGCCGGGGCCGGTTGCGTCGGCTTCCAGTTCAACGGCCTCACCGGCAACACCATCCTCAACGCGCAGATCAATGGCACGACGGAACTGAACGTGGACTCTAGCGGCGACATGATGCTGAGCGGCGGACTCACCGCTGCGGGCGCCACGCTGCCCGCTCTGGGCACAGCAACGGGGACGAGTGGATTTGCTTCCAGCCCGCTGAATCTGATCGGCTCGGCATACAACGGATCGGCGGCGCAGCCGGTCGAATTCGCGTTTCAGACGGTGCCGCAGAACAACGGCGCGAGCAATGCATCCGGGAGCCTGAACCTGACGTACGCGCTCGGCGCCAACGCCCCCCAGAACGTGCTCTCGATCGCGAACAACGGCGTCATCACATTTGCACCTGGGCAGACTTTCCCCAACACGGTCTCGAATGTAACTGCGGGCAGCGGACTGTCGGGCGGCGGCACGGGCAACGTCACCCTGAGCCTGCCCACCTGCAGCAGCGGACAAGTACTGCAATCAACTGGCACTGGATGGGTATGCGCTGTGGTGAGCGGCGGAGGCGGCGGCATCACGGGCGGCGGCACGGTAAATTCTCTGGCGCTGTTCAGCGGCGCCACTTCGGTCGGAAGCTCGAATGTGTTTCAGAGCACTACGAACACGAACATCGGCATCGGCACGGCCACGCCGCAGGCCACGCTGGATGTCAACGGCAGCATCAATCTGCCGAACACGACGTCCGCGACGGTGGGTGTGCTCAGCGTAGGAGGCGTGCCCTTCCTGCACAACTACGGCACCCAAAACACGTATGTCGGACAGTCGGCTGGGAACATGTTGTCGCTCGATTCGGGCCGCAACACCGCCGTAGGCGCTAACGCTCTGAGCGCTTTAGCCGCAACGGGCCGCAACACCGCCGTAGGCGCTAACGCTCTGAGCGCTAACACCTTTGGAGGTCTCAACACCGCCGTGGGCAATAACGCCCTGAACGCTAACATTCAGGGCGACAACAACGCCGCCTTCGGCGATAGTGCGCTCGCGGCAAACACGAGCGACAGCAACAGCGCCTTCGGCCAAGCTGCGCTTGCGGCCAACACGTCGGGCCTTGCCAATACCGCTGTCGGCCAGGGCGCACTCGGCAATAATACGACTGGCAACGATAATACGGCCAGCGGTTACGGCGCACTCGGCAACAACTCCGGGTCCTCCAACATCGCGCTCGGCTACCAGGCCGGGATGAATCTCAACTCGACCGAAAGCGACGACATCTACATCGGCAATCTCGGAACGGCCGGCGAATCCGGCATTATCCGCATTGGCACCCCGGGAACGCAGACCGCAGCCTACGTCGCGGGTACTTTGAATGTGGGCAATCTCACCGTGACGGGCACGTGCACCGGCTGCGGCGGCAGCGGGAGCGGCGGCGGCGGCGGCACGGTGACTAGCGTTGGGACCGGACTCGGACTGATGGGCGGCCCGATTACGGGCAGCGGGACCATATCCATCAATACAGGCGTGGTACCGCAACTGACGGCCAGCAACACCTTCACCGGCGCTCAGACGATCAGCAATGGCAGCCTCAGTGTGACTGGAACCCCCGGAAACATCACTGCGAGCGGAACCATCAGCACCAGCGGAACGGTGAGTGCGGGCACCGTTTCGGCCCCCACAATAACCGCTAACAGCTTCAGCGTGGCGGGCACCACGGTCCTGAGTCACGGCACGTCAACTGGGGGCGCTCTAGTGCTGGGCGAATTCAGCGGCAATTCGACGCTGCTCTCCGCCAGCAACACCAGTAGCGCGACTGTCCTGGGTGACAACGCGATGCGTTTTTATACCGGCGGCAGCTTCAACACGGCTGTGGGGAATTCCGCGCTTTACCAGGCCACCAGCGGCGCAAACAATACCGGAGTTGGCTACGCCGCTCTAACCTGGAACAGCACCGGTTCCGCCAACACCGCCATCGGATACAACGCGGGTACGCCCGGGGTTTTGTCAGACACCACCGGCTCCAACAACACCTTCGTAGGAGCCAGCAGCGGCTCCGGCGGGCAAACCTCGCTAAGCTACGCCACCGCCATCGGCTCGGGCGCATTGGTCGAGGCGCCGAACTCCATGGCGCTCGGAGGACTGAAGGGCAGCGCCTCGGCGGTCAGCGTGGGCATCGGCACGGCCACACCGCAGGCCACGCTCGACGTAGAAGCCGTCACCGGCTTTGCCGGCTATTTCTACAACAACGATCCCAGCGGTTTTAACTCGCTCTACGCTATCTCCGCGAACGCTGCCACCGGCCCATTTGTGGCGTACAACACGGCGACCGGCGGATACTGCTCAATCGACGCGAGCGGCGACCTCAGCTGCTCCGGAACCAAGAACGCCGTCGTTCCCATTGACGGCGGTGCGCGCAAGGTTGCGCTCTCGGCTATTGAGTCGCCCAAGAACTGGTTTGAAGATGCAGGCTCAGCCCAGTTGATGCATGGATCGGCCGTCGTGAACCTCGATCCTGATTTCATCCAGACCGTCAACACGGGGATGGATTACAAAGTGTTCCCCGTCCCGAACGGAGATTGCAAAGGCCTGTACATCACGAACAAGACAGCCACGTCGTTTGAAGTGCGCGAACTGGGTGGAGGAACGTCGAACGTGGCGTTCGACTACCGCATCATGGCGCTGCGCAAGAATTACGAGAACGTGCGCTTCGCCGACCACACTAACGACCCGGCACTGAAGAGGATGGAGGAGCGGAAGGCTGCGACGATGGCGAGTCCCAGCGACGCCCGCCCGGCCGCCGAGTCCCCACGCACACTCGCACCGGAACTCGCGCCGAAACCGCGGACCGCTCACTCGGCTCGGCTGTCATCGTTAAACGCCCAGCCGAAATAGAAGCCGGGTGCCTCATCCTTGACGTTCTTGGTCAAGGGTGGGATTCCACGGTCGTTTCCGGCTTGGGATTTTCTCGGGGGCTGACCCTAGCCTGGAAACGGTCACTCCGCCGGACTGGTTCGAAGCGCGCAACCGGGATTTCCGTTATCAGTTGACAGTGATCGGACAAGTTCGCGCAGGCCATCGTGGCCTCCGAGATCATGGCGATGCGACCGATTCGGTGGCCAATTTTGGCTTTTCTGCGCATCAGCCCACACAGCCCAACTCGCATAGCTACTGTGCCTTTGTTTGATGTTTCAAACTGTTGAATGTCGATCATGGGATTCCTTCAATCCTCTCCTTGGTGAGCAACTCCCGCGATTCCAGGCGGAATGTGCCCTCTCTCGGGGCCAGATCCTGATATGTTTGAATGAATCCGGAATTTCCATCTTAGAGTTCCCGGCCGACTGGCAATTTATATCTGAGCGCCTCAGTTTGCAACGCCTCAGCCAGGTTCTGGACTGCATGGCCTTTTTCGGCGGTTGCAGGAAAATCCCAAAGCCCCGAATTGGGCTTCTCGAATCTATTTCTCAGACACTTTTTCCTTCTGTCCCGATCCTGCGATGAACCAACTCCGGAGTCAGCGACCGATGCCAAAGTAGTGGCCCGGTTCGATGATGTGCTCCTGCTTCTGCTCGTGACCTGGTTTCTCCCGGTCGATGGTCTGCGCTGTTTCAGGAGTGGGAGCTTTTCTAAGTTCCGCCTTTCCTTCGAGTACGTTATCGCACCCCTGCTCGCGGGCAACCGGCAGTTCGTGGCGTTCACGCTCGCGTAAAGACGGGCTCAGCCTTTCCAAGGAAGGTCCTTGCGCTTTGCGCGACAACTCGGAAGCGGATTGCCGCGCGACTGAGTGTGCTACCGACTCCCGCAGCAGGTCTCTATCGCTGGTCACAACCGTGATGCTCTCCCGGCCCCGCGAAGCAGCCACGTAGAACAGCTCTTTCCGCATCCCATCAGCGGAAATGACAACACCATCGACAGACTTCCCCTGACTGCGATGGGCGGTGACAGCGTAGCCGTGTGTGAATTGCTTGTAATTCTCAGGCAGAGCGCGACCGTCCTGCAGATGAATGCGGCCCTGCCCGTCAATGCGGGAAACCGTCACCAGTTCGCCGTTGGTAGCGCGAAAGCCCGGCTCACGCCGATTTGCGGTCAGCAGTAATTTGTCATTGGGAGCAATTTCGATGGGGCGGCGCTCATAGACATCAAAGCATTTCGCCTGCTTTACTGTGAACTCGCGTTCTTCGCCGCGTGCGTTGCGGGCAACGACCTTGCCGTTTTCCACTCCGACTACTTCCAGCGATTCATGCCTCGCAACGCCCTTGACAGCCCGATGAAATTCCAGCACTTGGCCTTCAGCATAGTTCCGCACGTCACTTTTCTCCGCAGTCGTCCAGTTCAGTGGTACGTGGTGCTGCTGATGAGTACTCTGTCCCAGTTCCCCTGTGCGGGTGCGCTCAGCGCGGATAGCCTCGGTAATATGGCCAATCTCTTCGTGTGTGGGGGCGACAACCAGCACACTGCGTGGTTGCCCTTTCGCATTGATTTGAGCCTGAGCTTCTGAGTAGGCTTGTTGAACCGCCTGTGCCCGGTCGGACCAGGGAACCTCACGCACAGCACCGATTTGTTCCAGCTTGTCGAAGCCCCGCTCAGGATCACGGCGCAATTCCTGAATCGCCTCGCGATAGCCTTGGGCAGTCTGCCGCTGCACTTCGCTAAGCGAAACACTCTTCAAGTGAGATTCTCTTTCCAGCACCCGAAGGGCGTCACTGGCCTCGACACTCCGAATCTGCTTGGTGTCACCGCTGAAAATGATTCGCGCTGATTGCTGGTCGGCCAGCTTTAGTAGTTCGGACATTTGACGACCGGAAACCATGCCCGCTTCATCCACGATCAGCGCTTTCCCGAACAAATCCCTTTGCGCACTCTGGCCCTGTAACAACCGTTCCACCGTGATTGCATCCGAGAAGCCGACTTTCTGTAGTTCTTCAACCGCGCTCATCGTGGGAGCCACCGCCAACACCTCGCGACCGCTCTCTTCGAGGCCGCGCTGCAGCTCTTGCAGCGTGGCGGTTTTCCCGGTGCCCGCCGCCCCACGAATGTTAACGGCCAGATCACGGGAATCGAGAACAAATTCGATTGCCTGTTTCTGCTCGGGGCGGAGGAAGGCGGAATCAGCGAATTCATGCTGCCCACCTAGCCGCTCAAACTGACCGATTCCACGATTGATCCGCTCGATCATGTCGCGCTCACGGTCAAGACTCTCGCGTGTGGCGACTTCCTTCCCAGCCTGGAGGATTCTGCCGGTGCTTTCTTCCAGTGAAAACTCACCTTTCAGGTCCGCCAAGTCGATCCGGCCCCGGCCATGACGGAGTGCTTCAGTCAACAGTTCATGGTCGAGCGCCACAGAGACGCGCTCAAAGACGTGTTGTTTTGCGTAGTCGAGGGAAGGAACTGCACTCTCTGGTTCTAGTCGCTGCGTTTCGGATCTCTCCCGGACTGCCTCGCGGATTTGTTCAAGGGTTAGGCTCTCCTCTGGGGTCAATCGAGCCGTTTGGCGCGAGTGCACCTCCGCAGTTGAAATCTCAACCAGCTTATCGGCCCGCGACTCACGAACCAGCACGGCGATTTCGTTGTCGCTGGGCTGGCGACCCTTACTTTCGACAAACTCGGCAATGGCCCGGTCGCGCTGCTCGCTGCGCTGACTGTATTTTTCGAGCAATTCATCGGAGACACCCTTGATCTCAAAACCCAGGTTCTTGCCCTTGGAGCTGCGCCGGTCCTCGATCTCATAGCCCAGAGACCGCACTTCGCGGGCAAGCGCGTTCCGGTAAACTTCAGTCAGGTACGCCCGCTGCTCGTAGATATCGGAGGCTTGCAGCGCCTTCCAGCGGCCCTCAGCGCCGTCGTAGGTCAGATTAGCGGCAACCGCGTGGGTGTGAAGCTGGGGATCAAGTTCGCGGCTGGTGTCGTGATGGTAGACGGCCAATACAAGATTACCCGTGATCCGGTTATCATTCGCCTGGTCCCTTCGGACGCGGCTTGCTGCGCGATGCTCCAATTCTGTCAGCGTTTCTCCAACGGCCTTCTTGTGAGCTTCCACAAGTCGTGCGTCCCCACCCGGTTGGGCCATGATTGAAACCGACTTGGGAGCCGAGATCGTGAAGTCGTACAGATTTCGACCTCGGCTTTGGGTGCTGCCATCAGCGGCTGTGCGGTCGGCGCTGTGGCGTTGCCGGAGGAATTCACCACTCTGCGGATCGACGCCCTGGCGCAGCGCCTCGAATTGCTCCGACTGAACTTCCCCTGCCAAGCCGAGCATCTCCGCTCCCCGGCCTTGCCATTGACCCGTTACACGCTCCCCTTCGGCGTAATAGTCGCTGTGCTGCAAATGGCGTGCGGAGTAGCCTGCTCCGTTGGACATGGCGCGAATGGTGAGCATGTTTGAAGACCTTTAACGTCTCATTTGCAAGAAGACACCATCCCTAACGCTCCGCGTTAGGTCCGGTGTCGCGTGCGCGACCTGAATCTTGTCCGGTGTGCATCCGGCCTCATCCGGTGTACTTCCGGCATCTGTCCGGCGCTTGTCCGGCCATCCTCTGACCTCCGTTTGGCGTCTGTTATCAGTACCGGCCTTTCGCCGGAGTCCATCGCTAACGCATTCGGAGGAAATTGTGGACGCCAAATTTGAAGCCATACTCAACAGCCTGCCTGCCAAAGAGCCGCGCTCGCGTTTGGAACCGTACAGCGAGCTAATCACTGAGATGCGAAAGCGAGGTCACAGCTATCGAGAAATTACGCAGGTACTCAAGAAAGCTTGTGGCCTCAAGGTAGGCACGAGCACGGTGAACGACTTCGTACTCGCACGGTCGAGATCAAAAGCGAAGCGGTCTGTTTCGCCGTCCGGGACAATAGAGACTAAGAAGAACAGAAGAGCACTTACAGGTACGTATAGGAACACTAAGGCTCAGGAGAGCACCAGAAAGCCTCAGAAGGAACTGGAAGGCATTGCAAAGACGATTAAGGAATTGAAAGACCGACCGCTGAAAACGCGGGCGAAAAAACTTTTATTTGAATACAACCCAGACGAACCGTTGCGGCTTCATCGTAATCAAAGAACGAAGGAGTAGCCATATATGTACGACTCCAACACCGCTGCAACAACCGAACGGAAAAATTCCGATTCACCTTCTGTCGTCTCGTCCACCGCCCCGTCCAAGCGTGTGATTCTCACCATGGGAGGAAAAGGAGGAGTCGGCAAAACCAGCTTTATGCTTGCCCTCGCCGAATGGTTCCAGAGCCATGAGATTCCGGTAACGCTTCTCGACCTGGACACCGAAAACAAATCTCGCGGAAGCTTGAAGCACTACTTCGACGGCAGGGTGACCAAAGTGAACATTCACACCGCTGCGGGTCTTGACGCTTTCGTTGACCACTTGGCAGACGGCGCTCCCATCATCCTTGCGGATATGGGCGCGAGTTCTGGGCAAGTGACTCACGAGTGGTTCGACAGCATGTTTGAGGATGTAGCAGCTACCGGTGTGGCGTTCACGGCCATCGGCATCGTCACTCCCGACCCGGCGAGCGTGGAAAGTATTCTGAGCTGGGCGGCAAGACTTCAGGACCGAGTGAACTACGTTATGGTTGAGAACGCCATGGCACATCAAGCAGATTTCTCTTACTGGCGGGACAGCGAGCAAGCTAAGCAATTTCGCACGGTCTTCCAGCCAGTTGTCCTCACGATGGAGTTTCGTTTGCCGGAACTCGAAAACCCCGCCCGACAACACGGCGTCACACTCGGCCAGATCGCCGAACGCCGGCTTAAAGTCCCGGAGCTGCACCGGGCCTCACTGGTCATCCGCGCTCAGAGCTATCGGCGACGGCTCTTTGAGGAAATTGACAAAGCCAAGGGGTTGCTCTTGCCGTGAACCCCCAGCCCAAACTCGTAGAAGAACAATCTGCTGAGTCCGATTTCATCGACGACATCGCCGAACTGCTACCCGCCGAACAGCGTCCGCTTTGGTATCGTGACATGGCGCATTTGCGCCGCTTGCCCGCCGATGACGAGATGCTACGGATTGCCCGCGCTATGGGCTTTCTGGCATTGGTGACGCGGCAAACTCCCGCACAGATCGCCACGGAGCGAGAAAAGATTGCCACGATCTTGGACCACAGCATCAAGGCCATTCAGTCCGCCCGACAAGATGCGGTCGCTTTGCATCGGCAACTCGAAGAGCGGCTGGCGCAATTGCCAGCAGAAATCTCCGACGGCATCAGTCCCACGGCTATTGCCGCGAAGCTCAGCGAGAGTCTGCGCCAGCAGTTTGTGGCAAGTGGCATTCCTGAAACAGCGCAAGCCCTAGCCGTCATCTCGAAACAAACGAAGCAAGTCGCCGCAGAGTTTGACCGCTCGTCCAAGCAACTGACCGATTCTTATCGAGGCGCCGCCAGCGAAGCGCGCAGGGCGCTCGATGAAATACGCGGAAGCATCGAGTATGCCACGGCCACTGCGAAGCGAGCCGCACACGATCTAACGCACACTTTCCTCCGCGAATACAAGTGGTCGGTTCTCGCCCTCTGCAGTGCGGCTCTGGCCGTAGGATTTGCGCTGGGAATCGTCTATTACCGCTGGGTCAATTCAGCGGCACCAGAACCAACCCCGAACGCGGTCGTTGTTCCATCGAAACCGGGGGCAGCAGCGCCGAACACCGTTACGACTCACCCTGCCCGCAAGATTCAAAGTAAGCCCCCATCGAAGGATGAGGCGGCGCAATGAAGCACCCGAACAAGATCCCACGCATCCAACGTCTTCTTTCGCTTCCACTTGAACGAAACCGGAACTGCGAAGAACCCGTCAAGGGGCAGGCCCGCTGGCGCGGCTCCCTCCGGTCGCCCTTGACTGAACCTTCGCAGTTCCAACCCACCCCGCCACTATGGAAGCGAAAGAAGAAAAATCGAAATACCGCCTCCGTCGCGCCCTCCGTCCCAGCAAGGAGTCGTATGTGTGCCCAATCCCAGCTTTCCGATTTTGACTATTCTTCCAGCCAACCGCCTCTTGGAGCAGAACGTCCGACCTGGCTGACTGCCCGAGAAGCAGCACAGTATCTCAACGTGAAAGTGCGGACGATTTTGCTGTGGGCTCGACAAGGCAGAGTGAAAGCCTACGCACTCACTGGCACGCAGCGCCGAATCTGGCGTTTTCTGCACGCGGACCTGAACGCCATCGTGACGCAGAAGAAACCTGTGGTAAGCTCGGCTCAGCCGTCCGTGCTCGCTAACGAAAGGAGACTATGAAACGAGCACGGCTACAAAAAGGTAGTGTTGTTTTTGACAAGCGCCGAAGAACTTGGAATTTCCTCTGGTGTGAAGACGGCCATCGACGCACGAAGCTTATCGGCTCGGCACGCAAGTTTCCCACGAAAACATCAGCGTGGCGCGCTGCCGAACCATTTCGACGTTTGGTGGAAAACCCAGTCAGCAGCGACCCGGTCGCCACAGTGAATAATATCGTTGCCCAGTACCGGAGCGAAAAAATGCCTCGACGCCCTAGCACACGCCGGGGCTACGATGCTTGGCTGAACAATCACATACTCCCGCGGTGGCAGAACTGCCCGCTCACAGACTTGCAAGCCCGTCCCGTGGAATTGTGGTTACAATCTCTGACTCTTTCCCCAAAGAGCAGAGTTCACGTGCGTGGGCTTATCCACGCACTTTGGGATTACGCCATGTGGCGCGGTGATGCGCCCACGCAACGTAACCCCATGGAGTTGGTCACGATCAAAGGGGCAACCAAGCGAATGAGGAAACCTCGCAGTCTGACGGTGGAAGAGTTCCAACTGTTCCTGGAACATTTGGACGAACCCATCCGCACGATTGCGCTGGTGTGCGTTTGCTTTGGTCTGCGCATCAGCGAATGCCTCGCTTTAAGGTGGTCGGATGTGGACTGGCTCAACAGCAAGCTTCGAGTTGAACGGGGGATCGTCCGTCAACAAGTTGACGACGTGAAAACCATCTACTCGGGCAAACTGATGTCCATCGATGCAGCAATGCTGGAAGTGCTGAAAACATGGAGGCAGAACAGCCAATTTTCGTTGGATGAAGATTGGATGTTTGCCAGCCCAGTTAAGCTTGGCCGGTTACCGGTTTCGTACCCGTGGGTCTGGCTGATGTTTCAGAAGGCCGCTTCCAAAGCCGGAATTGGGAAACTGGGCACACATTCGTTGCGCCACAGCTACCGCTCCTGGCTTGATGCAGTGGGAACTCCGATTGCCGTCCAACAAAAGCTAATGAGGCACTCGGACATTCGGACAACGCTGAACATCTATGGCGACGTGGTCACGGATGAGATGGCACAGGCGCACTCGAAGGTCGTAGGGCTGGCCCTACCCCGTAAAGTGATTGCAAACTGATTGCTGGACTAGCTAAGTCGTTTAAAACTGGCGGAGAGAGTGGGATTCGAACCCACGTTACCCTTTCGAGTAAACACGCTTTCCAAGCGTGCGCCTTCAGCCACTCGGCCATCTCTCCGACGAACTTCTGGGAAGCCCGACACCTTATACTATGTTTGGGGGCCGCTCCAAGGGAATCTTCAGTAGTCCCAGTCGGCCTCGATCCATTTTATGGTCGGACGGTTGTGAGCGCAAATGAGCAACTGAGTCCTCCCGCCAGTTACGACATTGGACAAAGCGATGGAAGCATCAATCAAACTGTGGCGATTCGCAAAGCAGGGGAAGCTAAGACTGGTCAGGCAGCAGGCAACAAGACGGAAGAAATGGGCAGCGAAGACGGAAGAAACAGGCGGGGAACTACGAATTCTTTTGCGATGTGGTTGCATTGGCCGCTGGAATGTCAGCCGCAGTCGGCGAGTTCGATGCGCCAGCGCTAGCGGCAGCCGAGATAGCTGCGGCATTGCCGTTCTGCGGCTCTGCTGCAGGAACCGGCGGAGGTTTTATTCCATCCACAACGTGATGGCTCAGGCAGTACAGCGCCAGTTCGAGCCGGTCAGCGACTCCCAGTTTGTCGTAGACCTTGCGCAGGTAGTTTTTTACAACCTGTTCCGTGGTGCCCACGCGAATTGCGATTTCTTTATTCTTCATGCCCTGCGTGACGCAGGAAACAATCAGACTTTCTTTCGGCGTGAGTTGAACTTTCGGCCGCGCTCCCGATGGACGCAGGTTATGCCCGCGATATGCTTCCATCACCCAGTGGATTGCCTGGCTCTCAAGCCAGGGTTCGCCGGCTGCGACTTTACGCAGGCAGTCCACCAACAATTCGGGCTCGACTTCGCGCGATAAAATTCCGTGCGTACCACGGCGGAACAGGTCAAGCGTAAGTTGTTCATCCAATCCAGGAGTGACCACAACGATTTTCAAATGCGGCGCCTGGCGCAACAGCTCGGTGACTGCTTCCACCGGATTCGGCGCCATCGCTGATTCAAGAATCAGAACGTCGGCGGAAAATTTTGTCACGGCCGATTGTGTCTGCGGTAGCGTCTCCGCCTGGCCAACCACGCGAATGTCATCTTCGAGCGCAAAAATCTTTCGCAAGCCGGCGCGGAAAATGGCCTGGGTGTCGGCAACGATCACCCGGATCAGCGAGCCTGCGCTGCTGTTCTGGGGAATGCCCTGATTCTCTCCCACGCTGACCGAAGTTCCCGCCATCAGTTTTGCACCTTATGCCCGCTCGAAATGGTACTCGTCAATGACGACCCCAACCCCGCGACGGCCATCGTCTTCAAAGCTGCGAACCACCCGCCCGTGGCAATCGATCTGCACATTGCCCCGCGCGCCTACAATCTCCCCGGGCAGCAGAATCGTAAAATCTACCAGCGATCCCACGGGAACGTCGCGATCCATCGCGAACAGCACGCCGTTGGCCGAGATATTTTGCGTCTCCGCCGCGCACGCTCCGCTCTGCGACATCACTTCCACAGGCAGATGCAGAGGAAATCGCGGAGCGCTCTGCATGGAGGCGTAGTGTTTGCTCTCCTGCTGTGGAATTGTCAGTTCCTTGCCCGCTTCGGCTGCCACCGGTTGATTGACCTTTCTCAGATTTGCAAAGTTGCGCGAATTTCCAGACTCAGAGGCAGCGTACACCCGGGAATCAGACCTGCAAAGTTACTGAAGTCATTGAACAAAAGGGTGCTAAATGCTTGGAAATGATGGGATTAGAGGAGATTTACGCGGTGGTTCAGGTCCCGCCGAAGCAATCGTGCGTGACGGCCAGACGATGCTATTGGAATTGCAGCCAGCAGAAGAAGTGCCGTAGGATGCTTCTAAAATTTCGTGACTTCTGTGAAGTTGAAATCGCGGATCTTCATCGCGGGCACTACCATGTCGAAGGATTCTTCGCCGCAAGCGCGCACCGGTACGCTCATCGCTTCGACGTTCGAAAGCATCTGAATCAGGCTTTCATTGAAGCGAAAGTTGCGCACCCCGTGACGGATCTGCCCGTCTTCTACGAGAAATGTGCCGTCCCGCGTCATGCCGGTGACAATCTTCTCGTAGGGATCGACTTCGCGGATATACCACAAACGCGTGACCAGCACGCCGCGCTCGGTGGAGGCGATCATCTCATCGAGGCTCCGCGGGTTCTGTGGAGCTGCGAAAACAATGTTCAACGGCATCTCGCCCATTTCATTGGGCAAGGGAAATCCATGTCCGGTAGTTTCAATGGGACCGACTTTACCTTTCTGTTCCGACCGCTTCATGCGCTCAGCAGTTGCGCGCGCATAGACCACGCGGTTCACGATTCCGTTTTCCACCAGCGGGATGAGCTTGCGCCGCATTCCCTCGCCATCGAATGGCGCTCCGCTTTGCAGCGGATGAGCGACATCGTCGAAGATGGTGATGTTATCGCCGAAAAGTTGGCTGCCGATCCGCCCGGTTAAAAACGATCGTTGATCGAGAATCGCCATTCCGGAATAATCCCAGAACATGAAGCCCACAATGTCGAGTGCCGCCGAGGGTTCAAGAATTACCGTACATTTTCCCGCCGGAATTTCCTTTGGATGGGCTGCATCAACCGCCTTCTTCGCCGCTATCTCAGCCATACGAACTGGATCAAGATTTGCCACATCCGGCGAATTCGCCTTTTGCCACGCAGAGGAATCTGCGCCGAGCATGCTGATGGAAACTTCCGCCACCGTCTGAGTGTGCCATCGGTTGAGCCCGCGCGAATTGAAAATGCCCTCGACCGATTCGGAGCTGGAAACTATTCCGGCGGTGGTGAGCTTGTGTCTTTGCGCAACGTCGACGATTTTCTTGACGCCGTCAGCCCGCAGTTGTGGAGTGATTGCGGCAGTCCGTTCGAAATGGCGCGAGGGTTGTGTGGCACGGGCCCCCTCGTCCGCGATGTTAGCCGCTTCTCGCTCATCGGGCACACGCAGAAGGTCCGCATCGGGATGCTGCACTTTCGCTAGGCTCTCCGATGCCTCAACCACCCGTTTCAGGCCATGATCATCAAAAGTGTTCGTGGTTGCACGAGCCGCGCGTCCGCCAAACGCCGTGCGAACAGAAACAATGTGGTTCTCTTCCTCCACATTCTGATGAATCGTATTATTGGCAAAGCGCGTAAGCGCAAACCGTCCGCCCGAGAAATGAACCTCAATCTCATCGGCTGATGAGAGCTTCTTGATGCGGTCGAAGATGTCGCTCGCTTGATCCCGGTTCAGCATTGCAATTTGCGGTTCTCTGCGGTTCTGTATCCCTGTGGTGAACTAACTTCCCTTGTATGCCGAACCTACTCTTATGCCCCGAAGTCGCGAGGGTGCTGCTCCGTGGCCTGTGCCCATGACTTGTTGGGGCTGGCCCTTGCCGCAGTTTGGAGTGCCCCAAAGCGTCCACTGATCGCGTGAGCAGATCGCATCGAGCGAATTCCAGAACTCGGTTGTGATCCCAGAATATGAAGGATTTTTTATCATGCGCAACCGCTTGCCGTTCTTAATTTCCCAGCCGATCTCGCAGCCGAATTGAAAATTGTATCGTTTGTCGTCGATCGACCAGGAACGATTGGTCTGCATCAGAATGCCGTGATCGGTCGATTCGATCAATTGTTCGAGGGTAAGTGGCTTTTCTCCGGGAAGCAGGCTGATGTTGGTCATGCGAATCATCGGCAGACGGTTCCAACCCTCGGCGCGGAGCGTTCCTCCGGAGCGGTTCGCTCCAATGGTGTGCGCCGTCTCGCGCGAGCTGAGATAGCCAGTAAATAATCCGTTGGTGATGATCGGCGTGCACTGCGCGGGAACGCCTTCGTCATCGAATCCGAACGTGCCGAGGCCGGGACCGTGCTCCTGGCGCGCATCGGCGACCACATTGACCAGGTCGCTGCCATAGCGCAGGGTGCGCAACTTGTCGAGCGTAAGAAACGACGTGCCGGCAAAATTCGCTTCCATGCCGAGGACTCGGTCCAATTCAATCGGATGCCCGATCGATTCATGAATCTGCAGTCCCAGCTGCGAGCTGTCGAGAATAATGTCGAACTTGCCTTCGGGACACTGATCCGCGTGGTGCAGTGCGATCGCTTCTTCTGCGATGCGGGGTGCGTTCTCCACCAGTTTCAATTCCTCAATCAGTTCATAGCCTTTGTTCTGCCACTGGCCGCCGTAGGAATTCGGATACGAGCGCTTTTGAATTTCGTTCCCGGCAAATGCGTATGCGGTATACCCCGCTCCCGCGGAATATTTCGTCTGGTGGATATCGGACCCTTCCGACGATGCGAACCATTGTTCCTCGCGATGGAAGTTGAGATTCGCTTCTGCCAGTGTGATCCCGGAAACCGAGCGTAACTCCGAGTCGATTCTCAACAGCAGCCCAATATTCTGTTCGACCGAAATCGAAAATGGATCGACCTTGTGCGGGGTCGTCCACTCAGCGGTTACGGTCGTTTCCGGCGCGAGTTGAACATTGCTCTGCTTCACCTGCGCAGACGCGCTGGCGATTTCAACGGCCCGCGCAGCCGCAGCCTCGACTCCGGCACGGGATAAGTCTTCGGATGCCGCAAAGCCCCATGCGCCATCAACAATCACGCGCACACTGTAGCCGAACGACTCCGAATCCGATGCGCTGCCAACTTTGCCGTTCTTTGTGCTGAGCGCCCGGCTGCGCTGGCTCACGATGCGAGCATCGGCGTAGCTCGCTCCCCACATCGTGGCGATGTTCAGGGCCCAACTGGCGATGTCCTTCATTCGTGAGTTCAAATTTACCACGGAGGACCGGGACGCGGAGGTGCGGTGGAACAGGGTGGAATCGCCAACGCAGTTTTACGGTGTGGCTTGCGCCGCGTCGAGCGCGTCCCTGACCGCCAGCAGTTCCTTCAAAACCTCGCGCAGCTTGGTTGACTCGAGCGCGTTCGCACCATCCGATTTTGCGGCCTTTGGATTGTCGTGGACTTCGAGAAAAACTCCATCCACGCCCGCGGCGACCGCTGCGCGCGCGAGCACGGGAATGAATTCAGACTGGCCACCGCTGACTGCGTGCTCTACATGAACCGAAGCGGAAGGAAGCTGCACCGAATGCGTCGCGTCGAAAACGACTGGCGCGAACTTGCGCATGATCGCCAGCGAACGCATATCAACCACCAGATTGTTATAACCAAAGCTGCTGCCGCGCTCCGTCAGAAACACTTCCGAATTCCCCGCCTCGCGGCATTTCTCCACTACGTGCCGCATGTCCCAGGGCGAAACAAATTGTCCCTTCTTGATGTTCACCGGTCGACCGCTCAAGGCGGCGGCCACGACCAGATCAGTTTGCCGGCACAGAAACGCCGGAATCTGCAGCACATCGACGACCTCAGCAACCTTGGGCACATCTGAGACTTCATGCACATCGGTCAGCACAGGGATATTGAGTTGATCCTTGATTTTCTTCAGAATGCACAGTCCTTCTTTAACGCCTGGGCCGCGAAAACTGCGAATCGATGTCCGGTTGGCCTTGTCGTAACTGGCCTTGAAAATGAACGGAAAATTTAAAGACCGTGCCACCCCCTTGATGATTTCGGCCATGCGAACAGCGTGCTCTTCGCTCTCGATTACGCACGGTCCTGCTATCAGGAAAAGATCGCCAGATCCGATGCGAATGTCGCCGAGTTGGAAGGAAGTAGACAAGTATTCTCCAGAAATTGAGTGCCGAAAGACGAACACCTGCACCTATTCGATAGAGCATTCGTCCAAAGACTGAATTATATAGATGTACGAAGAAGGGAATGGAGACCCCATTCCCTGAATCAGCAGGGCTCAATTTCCTTTCACATTACGGCGTCAAAATGAACCCACGTGTCGCTCCGTTGATGGTGCCGAAACCGGAGATTTGTCCACTTCCATTAATCGCGCTGGCGTGATTCAAGACCCATCCGGAATCTGGCGGAATCAGATTGTTTAGATCTTTAACCGTTCCATTTTTCCAGATGCAGGCATGCAAGACGCCTCCGGGGACGGTCGACTCGCCAACAATTGTTCCCAGGTCATTCTCGCCGCCCGCGTAACTCTGGGTCCCCCCAGGCAACGTGCCAAGACTATGAATGTTATATGAAGTATCCCAATAGACTGCTACTCCGCTGGGGTATTGGCTTGTGTAAGCGCCACCCACGGCGACGCCGGAATCGTTGATCCAATCAGCGATGCTATCTTGACCGCCCGGCAACGTTCCCAGGTTTCTCCAGCCGCCAGTGGTGCTCCACAGAGCTGCGGTGAAGTGCGTCCCGGCAGAGTTGTAGGCCTCGCCCACGACCTGCATGCTCTGATTCAGATCGTAGGGGTATGTGTAGGGAGCACCGGGGAAAATCCCCAGATCCATAATCTGGTATGAATTCCCGCTTCCTTCCCAGAGCACGGAATGAACATCTCCGTTGCTTACGGACGAATAGCCAACGATGACCCCATTGTTATTATTCGCGTTAGCGACGCTATAAGTTCCACCGGCGAGTGGGGAAAGTTCAACAAGTCCGTAAGTCTGGGTCCAGACGAAACCGATAGAAATGCCAGTTTGAGAGTCTTGCGCAAGACCCGCAATTTCTTCCGAGTCGTTGACCGTGACGCCGACGATTGCGTCATAACCCTCCAAAGTACCGAGATTGATCATGTGCGCTGTGTCGGGGCTCCAATAATACGCGGCCGACGCCGACTCGCCTACGCACAGCGTGCTCTGCGAAGTAGAATTGTCGGAGCAACCGGTGGCGTGGCCCGAGGAGTTCACGTAATACGCAAGGCTGTTCGTGTAGCCAGACCGCACTCCAAGATCGGTGATCGTATACGTTTGGCCGCTGGCGAGCGAAGCGAAGCCGAATAGAAAACAGCAAAACGGAAGAGTCGAGCAAATTCCGGCCATGATTTTCATCCGCGCCCCGGGAAGATACGCGGCATTTTAGCGTTTCGCGAGACCGCCGTCCACACGAAAAAACTTGCACAGTCTGAAAGGAACTGCAAACGCTGTATTCCCGGCCAGCCAAAGCCTTTAAAGCCGCGCGAGCCGAGGCTCTTCGGCAATCCGGGCATATGTCTGGCCCACTAGACGCGTCCGACCCGCTCCGGCCGATGGAACATTTCGACTGCCACGGTCTCTTTTTCCGCGCGCCGTTTCGATCCGTGCGCATACGCTGCCCCGACAAACGTACTAAACAATGGATGTGGCTCGAGCGGTTTCGATTTGAACTCGGGGTGAAACTGGCAGCCGATAAAATGCGGATGGTCGGGCAATTCCACGATCTCGACATAAGTGCCGTCGGGAGTTGAACCGGAGATCCGCAATCCCGCTGCTACCATGGGTTCTTCGTATTCGCGATTGAACTCATACCGATGGCGATGGCGCTCGCTGATTTCGAGCTTGCCGTAAATCCGGTGGGCCAGCGTGCCCGGCTCAATTTTGCAGGTCCACGCGCCTAGGCGCATCGTGCCGCCGAGCTCTTCCACGCCTCGCAGTTCACGCAATTTGTAGATCACCCGATGCGGCGTCGCCTGATCGAACTCGCTCGAATTCGCCTCCGATAGCCCAACTACATTGCGAGCAAACTCGACGCAGGCTGTCTGCATTCCCAGGCAAATTCCAAAGTATGGGACCTTGTTCTCCCGCGCATATCGAATCGCGATCAGCATTCCTTCGATGCCGCGCTTGCCGAAGCCACCCGGGACCAGGATTCCATCGTATCCGGCGAGCTGTGATTCCACGCTGTCCGGGTCGGCGTTCTCCAGTCCTTCCGCTTCGATCCAGTTCAACTCGAGTTTCAGGTTATGGGCCAGAGCGCCGTGAACCAGCGCTTCCTTCAGAGACTTGTACGAATCTTCATACTCCACATACTTGCCGACAATTCCGATCGTGACCGTATCTTTCGGGTTATAAACCCGATGCACAATGTCTTCCCACTTGGAAAGATCGCGATTTGTCGCTTCGAGCCGCAAGTATTTCAGCACCAGGACGTCGACGCCCTCATTCGCAAAGACCAGCGGCACTTCGTAAATCGAAGCTACGTCTTTCGCCGTGATTACTGCTTCCTCCTGCACATTGCAGAAGAGCGCGATTTTCGACTTGATATCCTTGGCGAGAAATCGATCAGTGCGGCAAAGCAAAATATCCGGCTGAATTCCAATGCTTAGCAGTTCTTTCACCGAGTGCTGCGTGGGCTTCGTCTTCAACTCCTGTGCCGCGGCAATAAACGGCACCAGCGTGACGTGTACGAACAAAGTATCGTCACGGCCCAATTCTTGCCGCATCTGCCGGATCGCCTCCATGAAGGGCAGTGACTCGATATCGCCGACCGTGCCGCCAATTTCAACGATTGCGACATCCACATCCTGCGCGACTTTTTTCATTGCTGCTTTAATCTCGTTGGTTACGTGCGGAATCACCTGCACCGTCTTGCCCAGATAATCTCCGCGGCGCTCTTTCGCGATGATCTGCTCGTAGAGCCGGCCGGTGGTCCAGTTGTTGTCGCGGGAGAGTCTGGCATGGGTGAATCGTTCGTAGTGGCCGAGATCGAGATCGGTTTCCGCGCCGTCGTCGGTCACGAAAACCTCGCCATGCTGGAAGGGTGACATCGTCCCCGGATCTACGTTGAGATACGGGTCGAACTTCATAATGTTGACTTTCAAGCCGCGGCTCTCGAGTAGGCATCCAATCGAAGCCGCCGCCAATCCCTTGCCTAGAGAAGACACAACTCCGCCGGTCACGAAAATGTACTTCGCTGGCATCTCTTCCTCGCTATAAATTGTGTTTGTGAATTTGTGCAGGTGGGGTGCACGATCAATTATGCCAGAAACGCCTGTGGAAAGAAACGGCGTTTTTCTGAGCCGCCGAAAGCTTCCGAAGTCTGCGGGAGACTTTTTCCGGCTGACCGCTACGCAGCCTTCACGAACCGCAAAGACGCCGAATTCATGCAATAGCGCAAGCCCGTCGGCTGCGGACCGTCATCAAAAAGATGGCCCAGGTGCGCCTCGCACTCTTTGCACGACACTGCAATCCGCTCCATACCGAGCGAAGTATCGCGAACCTCATTTACATTTTCCTGTGCCAGCGGCGCCCAGAAGCTTGGCCAGCCGGTTCCGGAATCGAATTTTGTGGCCGAACTGAACAGCGCATTATCGCAGCAGATGCAGCGATAGATTCCCTTGTCGTGCAGGTTCCAATATTTTCCGGTGTAGGCAAATTCGGTGTCAGCGTGCCGCGTAATCTCGAACGCTCCTCGTGGAAGCTGCTTTCGCCACTCGTCATCGGTCTTCATCACTTTTGCGATTTTTACTTTTCCCAGCCGTTTGCCATCATCGGAAAACTGAACAATCGTGACTTCGCCGGACTCAATTTTGGCCGCTGCGATGACCGGGTGCGGGAGAGCCCAATGCACCAGCAGCGCGCCCCCCACGGTGGCGCCGGCCCCGAGAAGAAATTGACGGCGGCGCGTCATTCGCTCATCTCCACCTTCGGATTCAAACATTGATTTGCCTCCGCCACTCAATCCGCAATTATTCTAAGAGTTCCAAGCCTCTGTCGGCCGCGGTTGAAGTCGTGCCTTTCTTTGATTCTCGGAATTGGCATTCCGCTATTTCGCGTAAAACTCAGGAAAATCCTTTTTCAAATTCGCCACCTTCGGCGCGTCGTTAAAAAGAATGTACCGATCATAAGGATGGATCTTCGCGTAATTCTGATGATAGGCTTCGGCCTCATAAAAAGCCTCGAACGGCGCCACCTGGGTCACGATCGGTCGGCGAAAAACCTTCGCCTGCCCTAGTTGCGCGATATAAGCCTCCGCCACTCGCTTCTGCTCATCATTGCCGTAGAAAATCACAGAGCGGTACTGCGTGCCTTCATCGGGCCCCTGCCGGTTCAGTTCTGTTGGATCGTGCGCCACGGAGAAAAACACGCGCAGCAATTCTCCGTAAGTCACTTTCGACGGATCATAAACAATCTCGACCGACTCAGCGTGCCCCGTGGTGCCACTGCTTACGGTTTCATAATCTGGATTCTTCACTGTCCCGCCGGAATATCCCGAAGTTGCGCTGATCACTCCCTTCACGTGTTGAAACACCGCCTGCATTCCCCAGAAGCATCCGCCAGCGAGCACGGCCGTTTCTTTCCCTGGCGCCGATACCTTCGATTCATCCACTGCAGGAGCCGGCACCGCTGCCCCACCCGCACGTAAAGCCGCGGCCACGGCGAGAATCGCCAGAAACATCATCATGATTCGCACCGAAGTTCTAGACATAACTCCTCCCGGCAATCGCTTTCATTCTTGCAATTAGAGCTGTGAGCCTGACAAAAGTTTCGCGCGCAACCTGACTTTACGAGCCTACTCTATTAACCTCGACAGAATTGGTTACCAAAGCGCTTAAACTTGATCCCTAAATCCTGCCGGTTGCACAAACCAAACGGCGCCTGTACGCTTTCGCGCAAAAGGCGCCGTTCCTTCGTATTCGATCCCGTTTAGGCGATCATATTTAGGCGATTCTTTTTAGGCTGTCTTTTTAAGTTTTTCCTGCTCTCGTCCGCGCTTTCTTCCGGCCGAGCTCTCCAGGTTTTCCACGCCGAGTTGCAGTTCGCGAGGTTCAACAATCTTCCATTGTCCACCCGAATTCCATGGACCTGTCGCGTCCGTTTCGCCTTCATCTCCCTCGCCGGTGGAATCGTTGAAGTATTCGTCAACCAACCCCGGGGTGGGCTCGATCTTGCCGATGGAGAATTGATTCTTCCCCAGGCTTTCCAGCGCCAGCGTGAACGCCTTCATATGCGTGATTTCGCGTGTCATCAGGAACTGCAATGCATCCTTCGAACCGGGATCGTCGCAGTGATTGATCAGCCGCTCGTAAACGATTTTCGCCCGCGCTTCGGCCGCTATATTGCTGCTTAAATCCACATCCAGTTCGCCCGTGATCTTCAGGTAGTCGGCGGTCCAGGCGTCTCCCATGGAATTAAACAGGCTCACGCCTCCACCGCCGGCAATCGCGATCAGCGGATCGATTTCCGCTCCATTCTGCTGTTGCTTCATCGGTTTCAAATGCATTCGTGCCAGAGTGCCGACCACTTCCAGGTGGCTCAGTTCCTCCGTTCCGATGTCCATTAATAAATCTTTTCTCTGCGGGTCTTCGCAATTGAGTCCTTGAATCGAATATTGCATGGCGGCTGCTAATTCGCCGTTCGCCCCGCCAAATTGTTCGAGCAGCATGTTGCCAAAGCGTGGGTCGGGGGTGTCGACTTTTACGGTGTACATCAGCTTTTTGATGTGATGGTACATAGGCCTCCTTATTCCTTTGGTGGATTGTTCTGGGGATAAAAATCGCTGACTCGGCGAGATTTCGGTCAGATAAAGTCTCGGTCGGACGAAGTGAATACCAACGTGGATCCAAGCCAACTGTCTTATGAGAGTGCGCCATTAAACCCACCGGCAGAATACAGAGAGCGTGGTATTTTCGCGCTCAGATACCCGACCTTCAAGTCTTGCTGTGGAAAAGACTGGCGGGGAAATGAAACGGCGCAAAAAAAAGCCGCAGGGAAGACCTTTCCGCATCGCCAGCTTGTTTCGCGTCCTTTGCGGATTCTCTTTGCGAACTTCGCGTTCAAAAGCTTTGAACCTAAATCCTCAGAGACAATGCAATGGTTCGGGCGTTAGTCGCCAATGGACTTTTCTCTGGTAATTATCCCTTGACATCACGTAGTAAGATATCAGGGTGACAAGAGTTCAGGCTGTCCGGGCCAAAATTGAACGGGCCGACAAGCACATCCGTGACCTCCGGAAAGAAATCGACGGATTCCTGGGAGGAGAGCCTTACAAAGTTGCGTCCAAGCCTCACGTGAGCCTTCCGTGGGGAACTACATTTTTCGTCCAGAAGGCCGATGATATTCCGAATCCCATCCTGACCATTGCAGGGGATGCTGTCCATAATCTCAGAAGTGCGCTCGATCATCTGGCTTGGCAATTGGTCGAGGCTAGCGGCAACAGGCCCGACTGCCACACCGGATTTCCCATTTACAACCCCAAAGCTAAGGGCTTTAAGACCAAGGATGACATAGCGAAGTTCTGTGAGCGAAAAGTAGCGGGCATGCGGCCTGAGATCATCGCCGCTATCGAATTGCAGAAGTCTTACAAGGGAGGGAACGAAACTCTGTGGACAATCCACGAGTTCGACATTACTGACAAACATCATCTGCTCCTCGCTGCGGGCTTCGTGAGCCATCAATTCACCATCAAGGGAAAATACGCCATTCCTCTCATCAAGAGGTTTATGGTCAAAGAGGGCGAAGATATCGTTACCATCCTCCGCGATCTTGAACCGGAGGAGCAGCTTAAGTTTTCGTTCGAGATAGTCGTGGGACAGCCTGGGATATTCTACGGTAATTCGTTGATCGAATCGCTCTCGACTATGTTTGATGTTGTCGATAACCTGATTTCCGACTTCTCGCCATTCCTGATCTGAACGTGGCACACTCCCGTCATTCCTCCGTGTATACTGTCGGAGATATGACGGGCCAACGCTCATCCGGCCAAGGTAGAAGCGAGGAACCCGCTGCGTGCCGAGATTTGAAACCGAGTAAAGAAGTCGAGTCTAAAATGGCTCCTCTATCACGGGCGTCATTCCACGATCTGCTAAAGCGAGCGGCGAACCCGCCTTCTCGACGACGCGCTTCAAGAAAGCGTTGAAAATAAGATTCCCCTGATCCCTTCGGTTGTATCTGAACGAATATTCATCCAAGTAACTCTGCAAATATTTCTGGCTCACGGCATGGTACACGCCGCCAATTCCTCGTTTCACTAGGCTCCAGAACCCTTCAATCGTATTCGTGTGAACGTCGCCTTTCACGTAAACGCGGGCGCTGTGTTTAATGCGACGATGTTGATAGCCGCCTTCTTTGATGTGCTTGATTCCGTCATAGCCGTGAAGTTCATCCGTGAAGATCATCGACTCGGGCATCACATAATCGCGGACGTATCCGAGCAACGTTGAACCTTTCACATCAGGAGCAGCGATAGCCACAACGCGCCCTTTGCGTTCAACCATGCCGATAATGGGTGTTTTCTTTTGTCGCCGCGCATCGGTCGGCCAGTTCCATATTTGCGGACACCGCCAAAATATGTTTCGTCCATCTCCACCGCCGATCCCTCCAGTTGCATGTCGGTTTCGGACAGCAACGAGCGAATCTGGCGGAACATCCGCCAAGCGGTTTTGTAGGTGACTCCGGTTTCGCGTTGAATCTGCTTTGCTGAAATTCCACAGCGAGTGGAAGCCATCAGGTACATGGCGTAATACCAGAGTCGAAGCGAAGTGCTGCTGTGCTCAAAGATGGTGCCAGCCATCGGCGAAATCTGCGTCAAGCATTCATCGCAAGCATAGACCGGGCGATCTTTGATCCTGTGATGCTGGCGCTTCGTCTTGCACGCTTTGCAATAGGCCACGCCATCAGGAAATCGTTGCTCCCTGAGATGCTCAAAGCAAGCCTCGTCATTGGGGAACTGACGGTTAAAATCCTCGATTGTGTATCGAAGATGAGCGGGAATCGTCTGCCTGCGGTTCATGATGCAACAAATTTAGCAAAATACTAACGTGATGTCAAGGGATAATTACCTTTTCTCTTGACATTCGCCTTATATTCGCCAAAAATGGCGGCATGGCGATTACCCGCAGGCAGCGCGAAGTCTATGACTTCATCTCCCGCTTCGTCTCCGAGAATGGATACTCACCGTCGTTCGACGAGATCGGCAAAGGCCTCGACCTGAATTCGCTGGCCACGGTGCACAAGCACATCACGAATCTTGAGAAAAAAGGGCTCCTCACGCGCGACTATAATCGCAGCCGCTCAATCGACCTGCTGCCCCCCAAAGGCCGGCTGAAGCAATCCATGGGCGTGAACACGGCCGTGGTTTTGCCTTTGTTGGGACGCATCGCCGCCGGCCAGCCCATTGAAGCGGTTCAGACGCAGGAGACAATTTCCCTCGCCGACTTTGTGCGCTCGAAAGAAGTTTTCGTGCTCGAAGTGCGCGGCGATTCCATGCAGGAAGAAGCCATTCTCGATGGCGATTACGTTCTGGTTGAGAA
This sequence comes from uncultured Acidobacteriaceae bacterium, assembly GCA_963784095.1. Lineage (GTDB taxonomy): Bacteria > Acidobacteriota > Terriglobia > Terriglobales > Acidobacteriaceae > Sulfotelmatobacter. The sequence goes on along the minus strand of CAWAQC010000003.1, from coordinate 539,458 downwards.
GCTGAAGACCGCGCATAACGGCGACATCGTGGTTGCCGTGGTCAACAAGGACGATGCCACGCTCAAGCGCTTTTATCGCGAAGGCGACAACATCCGCCTGCAGCCTTCGAATGCCACGATGAAGCCGATTATCGTTCCTGCAGCCTCTGTCGAAGTGCAGGGCAGGGTGATTGGCGTCCTAAGGAAATACTAGGGGATTTATTTCGGTGCGGTCGTGACGGCGCCTTGCGACGCCGACGAAACCAAAGCGGCATACTTCGCAAAGACGCCGGTAGCGTAGCGCGGCTGCGGCGGCTTCCATTCCTTCATTCGCTGTCGCAAATCCTCAGCGTTGAGCTCGACTTCCAGCACTCGCTCGCCGACGTCGAAGCGAATCATATCGCCATTGCGCACAGCGGCAATCGGCCCGCCCAGAGCGGCTTCTGGTGAGACGTGCCCAGCCATTAATCCGTGGGTTGCGCCGCTGAAACGGCCATCGGTCAAAAGAGCGACGGCCGCGCCTAATCCTTCTCCAACAAGCGCTCCCGTGACGCTTAACATCTCTCTCATGCCAGGTCCGCCCTTGGGTCCCTCGTTGCGAATGACGACTACATCTCCGGCTTTGATTTTTTTTCCAGTCACCGCGGCCATCGCATCTTCTTCCGATTCGAAAACCCGTGCCGGGCCTCGATGCTGCAGCCTCTCATGTCCGCTGATCTTCGCTACACAGCCCTCGGGGGCAATATTTCCTTTCAGGATGACCAACCCTCCGGTTTTCTTCAGCGGCCTTTCCAGAGGCGCGATGACTTCCTGATTGGCAGTTTCGACCGCGCTCTCACTTTCCTGCCCAAGAGAAAGCCCGGTCACGGTCTTCGCCTCTGGATGAAGTTTTTTCCCACGCAGTAATCGTTGCGCTAGCAGTCTCACGCCACCGGCGCGATGCATATCCCCGGCTACGAATCTGCCGGAGGGTTTCAAATCCGCGAGCAGAGGAGTGCGCTCGCTGATGTTTTGGAAATCGTCAATCTGCAAATCAACTCCAGCCTCGCGAGCAATCGCCAGCAGATGCAGAACGGCATTGGTCGATCCGCCGGTCGCGGCAACCGACGCGATTGCGTTCTCAAATGCATCGCGGGTAAGTATCTCCCGGGGGCGAATACCTTTCTGCAAAACATTCATAACGACTCGGCCGCAATCAAACGCGATCTGATCTTTCTGCGTATCCATTGCGGGCACGCTATTGAAGCCCATCGGAGAAAGCCCAATCATCTCCATCACCGTCGACATCGTGTTGGCGGTATATTGTCCCCCACACGCTCCCGCTCCAGGACAGGCCACATTTTCAAGATCATGCAACTCCTGATCGGAAAGTTTTCCCGCCGCATTTGCTCCAACTGCCTCAAACACATCCTGAATGGTGACATCCTTTCCCTTGTAATTGCCCGCCGCGATCGTTCCGCCATAGAGGACAAGCCCCGGAAGATCCATGCGAGCCAGCGCCATGGCTGCCGCGGGAATCGTCTTGTCGCATCCCACCACACATACGACTGCGTCGAACAACTGCCCGCGGCAAACCAGTTCAATCGAATCAGCAATCAGCTCGCGGCTCACCAGTGATGCCCGCATGCCCTCGGTACCCATGGTTTCGCCGTCAGAGATCGCAATGGTGTTGAACTCCATTGGCGTTCCGCCCGCGGCACGAATGCCTTCCTTCACCTTGGCCGAGAGCCGCCGGAGATGAAAATTGCAAGGCATGGTCTCGATCCAGGTGTTGGCCACGCCGATCAGCGGCTTGCGCAAATCGTCGTCGGTGAAACCGATTGCCTTGAACATGGCGCGCGACGGTGCACGATCGCGCCCTTCCGTAATTTCGCGACTGCGATGTTTCAGATCCATGGTTGAAAGATTACAACAGGAGTGAAGAACAAAACTGGCAGGGACCTTGCCGCCTAAAAAAAACGGGGAACTGCGGCTAGAAAATTCTAGGAGACCGCAATCCAACCGCAGATTCCCCAATGGCATGACGCTTACCCAGGGAGCGTTCATGCTGCTGACACTCGCTACGACCAAAAGCCGTACTTCTCCGCGCTTTTCCTCTGTGAACCTCTGTGGTTCGCAATTTTCCCTAAGCGCGTAAAAAATCTGGCTAAGCCAAAGCGGCACGTGCCGATTGCTGCGCCACGCTCTCGGAAGCCGGAGGATGAGCCGCCCACGCCGCCTCCTCGTGCCCGCGAGTCGCCGTGGAACGAACTTCAGTGACGTCCACAATCGCGTACCACTCGCGGTACAGTTGGCCGATCTGCTTCTGGTTTACGTCGAGCAGCATCGTGACAATGTGGTCCTGTCCGGCGTATTCCGCGTGCACGGTTGTGAGATCGAGCCCCCGGCGCGAAACCGCGTTCAGAATCCTCATCAGTGCGCCTTGCGAGTTGCGATAGCGAACATAAAAGACTTGCATGGTCGTTCCCCCAAAATTGAGTCATCGAGCGATTGAGTCATTGGGTCATTGAAAAACCGGCTGAAGCCTTTGCTTTTCAATCACAAAATCACCCGATCACACAATCACTCAATTCTTCTTCATTCGTCCTCAAACACCATCTCGGAAAGCGCAGCTCCCGCCGGAACCATCGGGTAAACATTCGCTTCAGGATGGCAATCAAATACCAGCAACTCGGGCTCCGGCGACCGCAAAAAGCTTTCGATCAGATCTCCCGTCTCTACCGATACCGGAAACTCCTCCATGGCAGCCTCGTTCAGGCGGAAGCCATGGATTTTGTAAGCTTTCGCAATCTCGACAAAATCGGGATTGTCGCTCAAATCGGTTTCGGCATAATTGCGCTGATAAAACAGCTGTTGCCACTGCCGCACCATGCCGAGATATTTGTTGTCGACGATTACCATCTTGATTGGCAGCCCGAGACGGTGCACCGTGGCCAGTTCCTGAATGTTCATCTGAAAACCGCCGTCGCCGGAAACGCAAAGCACGCAGGTCTGCGGCTTCGCCAGTTGCACACCCACGGCGGCGGGCAGAGCGAAACCCATGGCTCCGAGTCCGCCCGAAGTAATGAATCCCCGTGGAGATGACGATCGATATCGCTGCGCAGCCCACATCTGGTGCTGGCCCACATCGGCGATCACGACACTGTCTTCCGGCAGGCGGCTGAAAAGTTCATCCAGAAAACGCATGGTCGGCTGCGCCAGTCCACGCGGGTCAGGCTCAGATCGCTCTTGACCGCATGCGATCGCACGCCACGCACTCCAATCGGGCAGGGAAGCGTGGCGTAATTCTGCGCAGAACGCCGGAATCGTATCCGCCAGATTGCCAATCACCGGCAATTCACAGGCGCGCACGCGATCCAATTGCGCCGGATCGATTTCAAAATGCACAATCTTGGCGTGAGGCGCAAAGCGCGTTGGATCACCCGTCACGCGATCGTCCAGCCGCGCTCCAAACACCAGCAGTAAATCCGTCTCGTGCAGAGCCGTATTCGCCGCGCGTGTGCCGTGCATGCCAACCATGCCCAGGTAATAAGGAGATTCCGGCGGCACCGCACCCAACCCATGTACCGTTGCGAATGCAGGGATATTCAAACGATCAAGCAGTCGCCGCAGATCGGCAACCGCTCCAGAAAGCTTCGCTCCAGCGCCAACCAGGGCCACAGGTCGCGTCGCCCGCTGCAAGAGCGCAACAATCGTATCGCTGAAAGCACCGTCGGCATGCGCATCGCCAGGGCGCATGTGCGGCGTAAACTTCACTGGGGCGGAGAATTCGTTCTTCGCTTTCAAAATGTCGGTAGGAATATCGATCAACACCGGCCCCGGACGTCCGCTGCGCGCCCAATGAAATCCCTCCGCTATTACATCCGGAATTTCGTCGATCGTGCGCACCAGCCGGCTCCATTTCGTGAGTGAAAGAGTCACCCCGAAAACGTCAGTCTCCTGGAATGCATCGGTTCCAATCATTGCCGTCCGCACCTGGCCGGTGATGCACACCAGCGGCACAGAATCCATCTTGGCATCGGCAATGCCGGTAACCAGATTCGTCGCGCCCGGGCCGCTGGTCGCCATTGCCACGCCAACTTTTCCGGTTACGCGCGCGTAACCTTCGGCCGCGAACACCGCGCCTTGCTCATGCCGCGTCAGGACGTGCCGCACGCCGCTTCCATCCAACGCGTCATACAATGGCATGATCGCGCCGCCGGGATAGCCGAAAACCAAATCGACGCCCTCGGCCCGCATGCACCGCAAAACGATTTCGGCACCTTTAATCACGCTGACTAGGTCCATCACTTTCTTCGATTGCCATCCTGAGCGAAGTTGTCATTCGCATAGCGAATGGCAACGTAGTCGAAGGGTCTCTATGCCAATCACTGCTCTAAGCGTTCACCGCTTGCCGAACCGCAGCCTTCGGCGCATCCGCCGGCTTTTTCGCTTCCCGTCCCGGCAGCCAGCTCATCATTCCGCGCAACTGCGCCCCGACAATCTCAATCGGATGCCGCTGTTCCTGCTCCCTCAACTCCGTAAAGTGATATCCGCCGTCCTTGTTCTCTTTGATCCACTCCCGCGCGAACGTGCCATCCTGAATATCGGCAAGAGTTTTTTTCATCGCCGTGCGCGTCTCATCGCCCACAACTTTTTCGCCGCGCGTCAGGTCGCCATACTCGGCCGTATTCGAAATCGAGTACCGCATCCGCCCCAAGCCGCCTTCATAGATCAAATCGACGATCAGCTTCATCTCATGCAGGCACTCGAAATAGGCGATCTCGGGGGCGTAACCAGCCTCGACCAGCGTCTCGAAGCCTTTCTTGATCAGCGACGTCAAGCCGCCGCACAGCACCGCCTGCTCGCCAAACAAGTCGCTCTCGGTTTCTTCTTTGAATGTGGTTTGCAGCACGCCCGCCCGCGTCGACCCAATGCCGTGAGCATAGGCCAGAGCAAATTCGTGCGCCCGACCGCTAGCATCCTGACTCACCGCAATCAACGACGGCACACCGCGCCCCTCGGCATAAACCCTCCGCAGCAAGTGCCCCGGCGATTTCGGAGCGATCATTACTACATCCACATCTTTCGGCGGAACAATCGTCTTGAAATGAATGCTGAAGCCGTGCGAGAAGCCGAGAATTTTTCCGGGATGCAGATACGGCTGGATGTGCTGCGCGTAAACTGCCGCTTGCGTCTCATCGGGCGTGAGCACGTGAATCCAGTCCGCGCGCTTGGCAGCCTCATCCGGAGCTACCACCACCATGCCATCGGCCCGCGCCTGCGCGGCGCTCGGGCGATTGGGCTCAAGGCCGACAATCACTTTGGCGCCGCTGTCGCGCAGATTCTGCGCCTGCGCATGTCCCTGGCTGCCATAGCCCAAAATGGCGATGGTTTTGCCCTTCAGGGCGTTTGCATTGGCATCGTGTTCGTAGAAGATCGTGGCCACTGGAAAGCTCCTCTCGAATTGCTAAGAATGCTGTGTTGCGACCGACCGGTCGGTCGGTTTAGTTATCCTACCGAGGGGCAACACTCCTGTCAAGCGAGAAGTTGTGGCGTTTGATCCTGCCGTCAACAGGCTTCTATTCCGGCAAACCTTATCGGCAAATTGTCATGTCATTGCTCCAGCCGGTTGTACTTTTTCAATACTTCCCGCAAGCGATCGTGCGGGAGCGCAATCACTTTGTGGTCGTTAATCCCTGTCATGGTTTCGGCCGCGACCATCGCATTCACCACGGCTTCCTCGGTGGCCTGCACCGTGGCTAGAAAAATTGGATCGAGCGAATCGTTGGGTAGCATCGTGAGCTGATGCAACCCTTTGCTTCCGTTGGCGCCGGGATTTGCGGTTGAGAACGCAAGGAAGATATCTCCAGAGCCGTCGCCGGAATAGCTGCCGTCGCGGCCCAGGCCGAGCGAGACCTTGCGGGCCACGCGTTTCAGTTGCGTAGGAATAAGCGGAGCGTCCGTGGCGACGATGACGATGATCGAGCCAACATCTTTGGCGTTCATCCCGGAACTCGCGGTGTCTTCGTAGGCGGGATGCTCCGGAATTTCTTTGCCGACGGGAACGCCGGCGATACGCAACTGAGGGCGGCGTCCGTAATTGCATTGCACCAGCACCCCGATGGTATAGCCGCCGTCTTTCGCATCGAGCACACGCGAGGCGGTGCCGATACCGCCTTTAAACTCGTTGCAGATCATGCCCGTGCCTCCGCCGACATTGCCTTCGTCGACGGGACCGGAATGAGCGGTATCGAGCGCGTGCCAGGCATCTTCGGGATGAACATGAAATCCGTTGATGTCGTTCAGCCAGCCATCCCACGTTTCGGCGACCACGGGCAGCGACCACCAGTAGCCTTCCATATCTGGCGACCCGCGCTTGACCTTCCAGGCGATAACCGCGTCGCGGACCACGCCCACACTGTGCGTGTTCGTGATCATCACCGGCCCGTCGAGAAAGCCTGAGTCTTCTAGCCAGGTGGTTCCGGTCATCTCGCCGTTCCCGTTGAGCGTGAACCATCCGGCGAAGACGGCATCGTTATTGGTTTTGCCGCGGGGAAGAATAGCGGTGACGCCCGTACGCACCGGTCCTTTGCCGACTACGAGCTTGCCCTCGCCAGAGATGAGCGTTGTGTCTCCAACTTCGACGCCTTTAACATCGGTGATGGCGTTGTTACGGCCGGGAGTGCCATCGAAGGGAACGCCCAGATCGCGGGCGCGCGGCTTAGTTTGGGCCGAAGCAGAAATCGCTAGAAGCAGGCTGAGTGCAGCAAGCGCTGGCAGGTTCCATCGCATTGGAATAAGGACCCTCCGGATCGAATGAAGAGTATATAAGGAAGGCGCGCGATTTGTGGCTATGTTGCGATTCCATCTACCGAGATAACGGCGAGAGAAATGACAACACTGCAGTCGAAACCGGCATCGGAAAGGAAGCGGATAATTAAATACCGGGAGTAAAATGCAATGAGGTTTCGCAGGAGACATATGAACGTGTGGAAAAAAGCAGTGGTGGCGGGCTCGGTTGGGGCTGCGACCGTTTTGTTCTTAAAGAGCAGGTATACCGCGGGTGTGCTGGCTACAGGAGTGGGACTGGCGCTGTTAGCGGCGGAGTACCCGGAAAAATTTGACAAGATCCGACGCTCGTTGCCGGATTATTTCGAGCGTGGCATGAAAGTAATGGATATGGCCGAGCGCGCCGGCAGGCGCATCGCCGACCACAGCTCGCTGGATTGGGCTGAGTTAGGGGTGTAGAAAGCGGCATCCTTCATTCGATTCCCAACTGCTTCCGGGCGTCAGGACTAAGGCGCTCGGGAGTCCATGCGGGAGTCCAGACTACCTCCACGTTCGCCTCACGAATTCCAGGTAATTGCTCGAGACGTGATTTCACTTGCGCGCTGATGTTGACGTGCTCGGGACATCCCTGCGCGGTGAGAGTCATCTCAATTTTTACGTCTTGTTTGTCTTTATCCTCGGCCGCCGGCGTAAAGCTCACGCGATAAATCAGCCCAAGGTCGACAATGTTGACCGGAATCTCGGGATCGTAGCAGCTTCGCAGCGCGTTCAGAACGTCTTCTTCGGTCACAGTGGGCATTCGATTTCCTTGCGGCGAATTTCGGAAGCTGGCCTTGTTCAGTGTAGCGTAATTTTGGATGCTGTAAAGCGGGCTTGGCTCCATGTTTCAATCTCTCGATTTTCAAGCTCTCGATCTTCAACTCGTCACCTCAACAATCCGCCAGCTCCACACCGATAGCGTTCGCCGATCTGGTAAAGTTTGCTCATGGTCAGCGAACAAGCGAAGAAATGGATCCAGTTGGCGCTGGCGTTGGCGTTGATCGTCGTGGGCGTGCGCGCCGGCTACATCCTTTACCAGCGTCACGAGGATTACATGGCCGCGCAAAAGCAGAAGCTAGCCAGAAATGCCGGATATTCCAATCCCGACTATTACGTCACGCCAAAGAAACTCTATCCCTACGATCTGAAATCCGCGCAGCAACTGACACAGCAGCCCGTGTGGGTGAAGGAAGGATATCGCTACACCTACTACCGGTACGTTCCGGTGGTGAAAACCGTCGATTTCAGGCATGAAGCCGGAACTCTGGGTCCGATTGAGCGGCTAGATATTAAGGACGTAATCGCGGTCGCTGCGCCGGGCGGGCGGAAGCAAGTTGTGGCTGTGTTCGAGAAAGACGGTCACGACTTTGCGGTGCCGGTTGGTTTCGAGAGCGATGGTCAATACAAGATCTATTCCGATGAAATGTTTTACGTGGAAGATCCGCATGTGCTTTACAAGTTTTGGCCGGCTGAAGTCTGGCAGGCGATTGAGCGGCATGAAGTGAAGCCGGGGATGAATGAACTGCAGGCGGATTTTGCGATCGGGATGGGCGTGCCCGATGCCGGCGCAACTTCCGACAACAAAGTTGTGCATTATCCGAATGGAGGAAAGCCGCTGGTCGTAACTTATCGTGGCGGTGAGGCGGCGGAGATTAAGCCGGGAACTTGAACCGCGGCAGAACAGTCGGCCTGAAGGAAAACGCGAGAAAACGCAAAGCCGCTTTCTGCTTGTTTTTACTGCACGCTTGTTTACTGTACGCTTTCGTGGCGCGGTTCCACAGTGAAGTAGAAGGTCGCGCCCTTTTCAACGGCAGCTTCGGCCCAGACTTCGCCGCCGTGCCTCTGTACGATACGGCGAACCGTCGCCAGGCCGATTCCGTTCCCTGGAAATTCCGCGGAGGAATGGAGCCGCTGGAAGGGCTGAAAGAGCCGGTCGGCTGAGCGTGAATCGAAACCGCTACCGTCGTCTTTCACGAAATACACGGTTCGGCCGGCCTTATCTTGCCAGCCGAATTCAATGCGCGCGTGAGCGTGATGCGAGGTGTACTTCCACGCATTGCGCAATAGGTTGTCCATCACGATGCGCGTCAGTCGCACGTCGGCGTAGGCCTCAGTGCTTACCGGTGCGACGAACTCCACCTGTCTTTCTGGCGCGCCCTTGCATAACTCTTCCATAATGGAGCGCGCAAACTCGCTCAGATCGATCTGCTCCCGATGCATCGCGCCGGTGGAAACCCTTGAGAGATTCAGCAAATCGTCAATCAATTCCGACATCCGTCGCGCCGCGGCCCGAATACTCTTGATTGACTCTTTGCCGTTCGCATCCAGTTTGCTGGCATGCGCGGACATTAACACATAGCTGAAGCCGATGATCGCATCGAGTGGCCCGCGCAGATCGTGCGATACGGAATAGGAAAACGCTTCCAATTCCTGATTTGCCGAAACCAGATCGCGGGTGCGCTCCGAGACCCGCTGCTCCAACTGGTCGTGGGCCTTTTGCAGCGCCTTATCACGCTGCTGGATCTCGCGGAGCATTTCATTGAAGGAATCGATCAGCACCGCCAGCTCGTCCCGTTGCCCGGTGGGGGGAACGCGCACAGAGTAATCTTTTTCCCGGGTCACGGTGCGGGCGGATTCGGCCAACTTCACGATCGGCCGCGCAACCGATCGCCGAAAAGCGGATGAAACCAGGAGCGCGAACAATAACGACACCAGCAATACACCGGCCACGATGAGCGCATATCGCCACAGCCTTTCGTCGCTTTCCCCTAAATCGGCGCGAACATACACATACCCGACGAGTGTGTGATCGGAAAGAATCTTGCGTACCAGAATGGCGTGCTTGCGCCGGAACCAATAGCCTTCGATCTCGTTCGGAGGAAGCCGGGGAACGGTCACAGTTGCTTCCTCGGGCGCGCGGCTGAATTCCGCGAACGGCTGCCTTTCTGCGTTCAGAATGCCGGCGGACGCGACATGCGGTGAATTCGTCAGGGCCGACAAGGTGTTCGAAGCCGATTGCGGGTCGTTGAACAACAACGCAGAAACGCTGTTCGAGCCCACGATTTGAGCCTGCGCCGAAAGCGTATGGATCAGGTTCTGCCGGAAGGTCACCTGGTCATAGATAAAGAAGGCTGCACACGCCAGCAGCAATGCCGATCCGCTCACCAGCATATTCATCATGGTGAGCCGCGTCGAAATCGAGCCTGTCCGTGTCGAGGTCATGGTTGACTTTGCGGCTTGCCGGTATCGATCACTTGGCTCGCGACCTTGAGCAATTGAGAACTAAGAACTAGATGCGACTGTTGGGCTGCGTTCAGGTTGACTGCAAAACGAATTCTGTCCTCTTGCGTGACGAATTCAATCACCCCGCCCTGCTGCAGGAAAGTTGTGATGCTGCTGACCGTAAGCATTCCGGAAGCCTGGGCTGCCTGCAGAATCGAGCGCAACCGCTTCTCTTCGGAAGAACTGACAAACAGGATGCGGCAGGCAGGCCCGTCTTGAATCTTCGTCAACCTTTTTATGACAATCTGCTTGCCATCAATGCTCTCGCCGGCGACCGTCGCGTCAAGAATTGGTCCAAAAGGATCTTTGCCCAGCACACAAATATTTAGCGAGTTGACGTTAGCGCCAGCATCATTCTGCCAAGTCACAAATTTGCCGAAGTTATAAAGGTACGCGGCCTTCACCTGGGCTTCGGTCGGTTTTTGTTGTGCAGCCAAAGGAATAGCCACAAGGGCTGAAAGGAATAGTAGGAACACTAGCGATCGCGCCGACCAGGGTACGCGGAAAAATGCCGCAGCCTTGCGGCCTTTCATCCCGTAACGATGAATCGCCGAACGGCGCCGTGGGGCGATCCCGGGAATGGCGATCAGCGTGTCCACGTAATCTGCCCGTACAGGCTTCGCTTGATCCCGATCGCTGGTCCGGGGTCTACGCCGCCGTACTCGAAATGGTGGGGCTGTAGCAAATTTCGACCTACCGCGGATAGTTTGAATTGCCGATGTACCTGCCAGTCGAATCGAGCGTCTGCGGTCGAATAGGACGGAATCGTGAGGGCCGGCAGAGCATCGACATAGCGATAGGTCAGGTCAAAGCTGAAAACTTTCGCAAAATCCAGTCCCGATTGCAGGGCCAGCTGATGTTTAGGGCTGGAGCCTACGATACTTGAAGGAGCCAGGGCATCCTGCGAGTTGGCGGGCTTCGTTATATCCATTTGCAGGTAGGAATACGAGGCGCGCAAACGCCAGAAAGGCACAGGTCTCCATTCAGGGGCGAACTCGATTCCTTTCGTCGTCCCCACAAGCTCGTTTCCGAAACTGGCGGGAAAAATAATAACCGGTCCGGGATTCGTCTCTACAGATGGCGGTCCGGTTATGTCTTCGCTGAGAAGATCGCCGTAATGGTTGTGAAACGCCGCGATATCGAAGTAGAGCGACTTGCGCAGCAGCAGCCGATAGCCGGCTTCATAGCCGTTAAGCTCTTCTGATCGGAAGTTAGGATTGGGGTTGAGTCGGCCAAATACTGGCAATCCATCGACGGTTGCACCTGTGTACCCCAGCTCAGTGAAATTCTCCTCCACATCGGAGGGCGTTCGAACCGCGTGGGTGAAAGCGCTCCAGAAGCTCTGCCGCCTGGTAGGAGTCCAGAGTAGACGGCCAGTGGGCTGCAATTGCCACCCGGTAAAATTTGTTTCCAGAACTTTTGTGCCAAAAGTGAAGTTGAGTCGGTTGTCGATCAGTGCGATTTCATCTTGCAAGAAGGCCGTTATCAGGCGATCCGTTCGAGATTCAGGCAAAAAAGTGACACCCGGAACAACGATGGAATTGTATCCATGGCTGAAACGTGCGCCGAATCCCCATGAAATCTGCTGCTGTCCTGGGAGACGAAAACGATCCAAAAAATCGACGTCATAGGTATTGCGAAGGTCCGTAATTTGGGGATCTAAGTGATTAGTGCGGTCGTAGTAAGCCTGAAGCTGGAAGTCGTTTCCTTCCGCGTACACCTTTTGCCAGCGTCCCAGAATGTTTCCGCCAGAAAGTCGTTCCGTGCCGTAGAGGTTTTGAGTATAGGGCATCGTGTAGTTGGAGACGTTTACGCCTGTGCCCGCGCCTTCGTCGTAAATGTCACCTTGGAATGTGAAGTGGTCGCGTGCGTCCTTTGCCCAGTCCGTGCGAAATCCAGCTTGTATCGCCCGCCAACGGTCAAACTTGATGCCATCGGGATGGTACTCGGGGCCGCGGTCAAATCCCAATTCGTAGATGCGGTAGTCGAGGCCGCTTGCACTGCTACCGCCATACCGAGCGCTCAAGAAGCCCTGCTCTAAATTTCCGCCTCCCGCGTTTACCATTTCGCCGTGCGTGTCCTTCGTGCTCTTAGTAATGATGTTGATGACGCCGTTCACCGCGTTCGGGCCCCAAATCGTGCCGCCCGGTCCTCGAATAACTTCGATGCGGTCAACGTCTTCCAAAACTACATTCTGTACCTCCCAAAAGGTCCCCGCGAAAAGTGTCGTATAGACAGTCCGGCCGTCAATGAGCACAAGGACATTGCGCGTCAGGTTGCTTCCGAAGCCGCGTATCCCGACTGACCAACTGTGGCCATCAATCTGTGCGACTTCCACTCCCGGCGCCAGACGTAAGGCCTCAGGGATTGTGGTCGCTCCCGAACGCTGAATATCCTCCTGCGTGATCACATAGATGGCCGCGCTGGTTTTCATCGCCCTTTCAGGCTCTTTGGAGACGGTCGTCACTTCGATGTTGCCCAATTCGGCGAGGCTGAGATGCTTCACCGGATTCTGGACCTCAGGGCTGCTGGTGGGCTCTGCGCTCATCGGGAAAAGCAGAATGGAGAAAGTTAAGACGTAGAAAACTGTCCGGCTCGTCGCGAACAACATTCTGGCGGGTCGCATTTTCAGTCAGGGTTGGAACTTTGCCGTCTGTCAGCTTGAAAACCGATCAACTTCTTAACCACATTCACGATCTCCTCGGGCTCGACCTGGGCCTTGCGCAGCCATGCATCCACGACTGCGCCTTCACCAGGCAAAGACGAATATCCGGACAGCATGACGATCGGAATCTCAGGATGAAGCTTTTTCATTTCTTCGGCAACCGCAGTTCCGTTCGTCCCTGAGAGCCAGTAGTCCATCACCACTGCATCAATACGCTGCGATCGAAACGACTCCAGCGCCGTGCTGGCTGACCGCGCCTGCAGAACTTTAAAACCGGCCGATTCAAATAGCAGCGTGCGAAGCTGCAACTGCAATTGCTCGTCGTCGACGCACATGACTGTTCCCGCGGAGTTTTGCGGTAGCCTGTGTTTCCTTTCCGACTTCGCCAGGACATCGGAGATCGTCGAGAGAAGGATTTCGGGGTTTTGCCCCTTGTGCACATGTCCGTTCACCGACCTCAGAAATGGCTCCGGCAGTTCCTCCCGCGCTGAAACGGCGACCAGCGGCAGGTCCGGATACTGCTCGCGCAGCTTTTTCGCCAGTACGTCACCGTTCATTCCGCCCATGGAAAAATCCAGCAATATGACGTCTACCTGAGCTATCTCAGACACAATATCCAGCACTTCCTGTCCTGAAGATGCCGTCAATACGAAATACCCAGCGTCCTCCAGCAATAGTTTGCGCGACTTGAGCGTTCCCGGATCGTCGTCGACGCACAAGATCCGATAGCGGTATGTTTCCACTACTTTCCTTGGTGTGAATTTGCGGCGCTGCTTGCGAAATAAGACGAGACGGCGATCTTTGCAACTTTGCCGCGGTTACGGTATACAGGATTTTACTGTTAACTATAAAGTAATCAGAGGTCCGCCGTGTGAACAGCACACTTCGCATTCCGCGTTTCCAGGCTGGAACATGCGATGGAGGTATTTGGTCGGTTGCGGCTCGCACCCTGCGAGTTCATTTCACGTATTTCGGTCCTGCGCTGGTACCCCAAGGATTGTAATGAAGTGCGAAGCGGATTCGCTGTTGAATCGTCGGATGGTCGTACGACCAGAAAACCATAAAGCGGTTCGGCGTCGGATAGTCATAACTCTTCTCACCCAGTTTCTGAAATGAATCCGCTGCGACTTGCTGGTTATCGGGAAACAGGCCGTGCGTCACTTCCAATCCGTAGATATCTGCCTGATGCTCCAGGTGGCGGCTGAATGCGCTGTCAATCGGCTCGGAGACCACCGTCAGCAGCATTACGGTCAGCAAAAACACCGGCAATGCGGCCAGATCATTGATGTTGCGAATCCGCCACTTGTCTCCCCAACGCGACAGCATCGCGATCACGATTTTTCGCCCCAGCCAAAATCCGGCAAACGACAGCGCCGCAAAAAACGCGAGTCCTTTGTGGATGTGATTCAAAATGTAGTGCCCCATCTCATGCCCGAAAACGAAAAGGATCTCGGGAGTGCTCATATCGCGGGCGGTGTTGTCCCAAACCACCACTCGCTTCGTGGCGCCAATTCCGGTGACATAAGCGTTGTAAGTCGTCACTTTGTCGCTGGCCTTCATCTCGAACATGCGATCAGGAGGAATGTTCAGCCCACCCCGGTGCGCAACTTTTTCAATCGCCATCACTAGCTGCGGCTGGGTTTTTTTGAGCGGAACAAATGTATTGAACATGGGATCAAGGACCACCGGTGCGATAAAAACCAGCAGAACAATGAACGGCAGCGTCATCAGCCAAAAATGAAACCACCATCGCCGCGGACTCTTGTCGATCACCCAAAAGAGCGCAAACACCGCCACAATTGCAATCACCAGAAATACGGCTTCGCCCTTCAGCCAGTCGCCTGCCCAAGAACCCCAGCCCTGCACAGAAAGTCCGTAGGAGAGTGAAACATGATGTTCGTACATCTCGAGCGGCAGGGAAGTGACTGCGATCAGGATCATGAGCAGCGGGACAAAGATCAGCGTCTGCAAAAATTTATTTTTCGAGACGCGCTCCGCGAAATCGCGGAATATGGGCGCGACGCGCAGCCTGAGCAATAGCCAAAGAACGACAAGGCCAAAGATCATGCCGAACAAATACAGTACCGTGCTCGTGAGATAGAGCGCTTCAGCCTTCGCCAATTTCTCGGGCGGTAGACTGTACTGCGTAACTCTGAGCGTTGGCGATTGATGATCCACTTTGGTCTGGGTGGCGCCTGAGGTTTCGGAAGGGGAGTTCTGTGCGCGGGCATAGCCCGGAACAGCGACCATGGCCGAAATAAGAAGCAGGAATGCGGTTGTCTTCACTGAATATTCTCTTTGAATGGCTGTGCCTGAGCTTTGGCGTCTAGAATCCGACTGTCTGGAAAATGATAATCGGCGCGCGAGCAATCAACCAGCAGCCCGAACCCTTTCCATGCTCCCGGACTCTATAATCAATCATGTAGGCTCTGGCGTCCCGCTTATGGCGAAGCCGACCAGTGGCGTGACACGGCCGCTCGCTGGCGGCCAATGTAATTGCACCTCAGATGACTGCTCTCCACGACAAGTTCGGGCGCTGCATCACGGACCTGCGGATTTCCATTACCGACCGCTGCAACTACAAATGTGTTTACTGCCGCACCGGAAATGAAGGCGCACTTTACGGCGATCTGCCTTTCAATGATTACCTGCGCATGGCGCGCGTTTTGGTCGCGATTGGAATAACCAAGATACGCCTCACCGGCGGTGAGCCGCTCTTGCGAAAGGGCGTCGTCGACTTCGTCCGGGAACTCTCGCAACTGCGGCAGCCGAATGGCAACGGATCCGAGCCGCTCGACATTGCGCTCACCACCAACGGCCATCTCCTCGCCGATCTTGCGCAGCCGCTCAAAGCTGCCGGACTCACTCGCGTAACCGTCTCCATGGATGCGGTAGATCCCGATCGCTTCGCCCGCATCACTCGCGTGGCTGGCGGATTCGATCACGTGCTCGCTGGCATTCGCGCCGCCCGCCGCGCCGGTCTGTGGCCGCTGAAAGTAAACTGCGTGCTCATGCGCGGTTTCAACGAGGATCAAATCATCCCCTTCGGCATGTTCGCGCGCGAAGAAGGCGTCACCGTGCGCTTCATCGAATTCATGCCGCTCGAGGAAGACCGCTCTTGGTCGCCCTCCACGGTCGTGACGCTCGATGAAATTCTGGCGCGCATGGCCGAATACCGGCCGCTAGTCGAGATTCCGCACGCCCGCTCGGAAACCGCTCGCCGTTACCGCTTCGATGATGGCGTTGGCGAGATCGGCATTATCGCGCCGGTTTCACATCCCTTCTGCGGGCATTGCAGCCGCATCCGCATCACTAGCGACGGCAAGATTCGCACCTGCTTGTTCTCTGTATGGGATCACGATGTGCACGCCGAAATGCGCCGCGGCGCCTCTGATGAAGAACTAGCCGAATTTATTCGCGGAGTGATTCAGAAAAAAGAAGAACGGCATCATATCGGCGAGCCGGATTTCGTCCCTGCTTCTCGCACAATGGTTCACATCGGTGGTTAGAGCAGATCTTTTGCTCAGAATTTCGGCCCTTCGCTCTCGCCCGCGCTTCTACTGATAAGATTTTTAGCTCTGCTCTACTACGCATCGATATGTCGACACAACCTGATTACGGAATCGACGCTCCCGGAGTGATTCGCAATTTGTTTTTGGCGAGCGCCTGCGGCATTGCAGTGGCCGTATTCGCACCGTACTGGGTACATTTCGGCGCGGTCCAGTTCGATCTTCATTCGTCGGCGTGGGGTGTCGCGATCGGATGCGGGGCGGGCGCCATATTGATGTTGGTGTACGCGAGGTTCGGCAAATTCCGGCATCGCGACCGGATGTTGAATCTTCACAACTGGCGCGGCGATGAACAGGTATTGGATGTCGGGACCGGACGTGGTTTGTTGCTGGTTGGCGCGGCCCGGAGGCTCACGACCGGACACGGCACTGGAATTGACATTTGGAATAAAGAAGATCTCAGTGGCAACTCGTTGGTTCGATCCGAAACCAATTTGATTGCCGAGGGCGTGGCGGAAAAATGTTCGCTGGTGAGCGAAGCCGCGCAGAAGATGAGCTTCCCGAGCGCGAGCTTCGATGTGATTCTGTCGAATCTCTGCCTGCACAATATTTACGACAAGCCTACGCGGCTCGAAGCTTGCCGCGAGATCGCTCGTGTCCTGAAGCCGGGAGGAGTGGCGATCATCTCGGATTTCAAGCATACGGGAGAGTATGAGCAAACCATGCGCCAGGCCGGTCTCCAGGTCGAGCGCAAAATGCCAAATCTGTCGACCTTTCCACCGCTGCGAATTGTGCTGGCGCGCAAAGCATAAACTGGCGCAGCCGTGCTTGGGAGCGGGACCAGACGCCACGTTATCGAGCACGGATTTAAGATCAACCGATGCGGCTCGCGTGCTTCATACTGCTTAGCTTCTTCTGCATATCAGTGCAAGCACAGACGCGCGCCTACCTCGGCTTCGATCGCAACGACTATCCCGGCGACGCCAATCTTAAAGCTCTGCACCAAACTTTTTCCTATACCGGCTACTGGCTCAACAATCCTCCCGGCGCGCGAAAGAACACGTGGACTGGCCATCGCGCCGCCGTCGAATCCGCGGGATTCGGTTTCCTCGTGCTCTTCAACGGACGCCTCTATGCTGAGCTCAAATCTGCTGAGCTCAAATCTGCCGAACCGAAGTCCGTCGCCCGCGCAACCAAACTCGGCAAATCTGACGCGCAATCAGCCGCTGCCGCCGCGCGCCGCGAAGGGTTTCCCGCGCAGACCGTCATCTTTCTAGACCAGGAGCAAGGCGGGCGCATGCTGCCCGAGCAGAAGGCCTACATCTACGCCTGGACCGATGGAGTCGCGGCCGCCGGATTTCGCGCCGGCATTTACTGCTCCGGTATTCCCAACCCAGACGACGCCAATATCGTCACCGCCGAAGACATTCGCCAAAGCGCTGCGAATCGCCAGATCGTTTATTGGGCCATCAACGATGCCTGTCCGCCTTCACCAGGGTGCTCTTTTCCCAAGCATCCGCCAAGCCCCGCCCAGAGCGGCGTTTCGTTCGCGGAAGTGTGGCAGTTCGCGCAATCTCCGCAGCGCAAGGATGTCGCCGGACAATGCACGAACTACAGCCGCGATGGTGAATGCTACCCGCCCGGCATTTCTCCCGCTAAGCAATTGCAGATTGACGTGAATACGGCAACTTCGCGCGATCCCTCACAGGGCAGAACGCACTGATTCTGGCAGCCGACCGCCATCCATATGCGCTAAAATAAGACATCCCATGTCAGACCGAACCTTCACCCTCGACGAAGCCCATTCGCTACTGCCCGTCCTGGAGTCTCTGCTGCGCAATGCCATCAGTTCCAAGAAGCTGATGGAAGACGTCGATGGCGAAATGCAGGCGCTGAGTCAGCGCATCTTCCTCAACGGCGGCACACACATCGATGTCATCGCCACTGCCCGCCGCAAGGCGCAGCGCGCCAAGGCCGAGCAGCGCGCCAAGGATGCGCTATCCGAGATCGATTCCATCGGAGTGCAAGTCAAGGATCTCGACATCGGCCTGCTCGATTTTCCCTGCCAAGTGGATGGCCGCGTCGTTCTGCTCTGCTGGAAGATGGGCGAGCCTTCGATCACGCATTGGCACGGTACTGAAGAAGGATTCGCCGGCCGCAAGCTGATCGACGAACGCATCGCGCGCTCCAAACGTTCCAATTAGCTTTTTAGCTTTCTGCCCAAGGAATCTTCATTTCCGGGCCCTTTTTAGGCTTGCGTTCCACCGGGATAGCTCCACACCACCCCCGAGCGCCAGAGATCAGGGACGCAGCACTTTCACCCTCCAGCCAACTCTTGACGCGTCAAAAGACTCCAATCTTGCGGTAAAGTGTAAAGAAATATTTTGTGAAGCTGTTTGGGTGTTGTGTTGGCTCAAAATTCGCCCAGTTGTAACTCGGCAATTGAAAGCACGAGCTACCGGGCACGAGGAAACAACTATGAAACGTTGCCGTGTGGTACACGTTCTCCTGTTTGGATTTCTGCTTCTCACGATTCCATGTGTCTTATCTTCTAGCTCCGCAGCCCAGATCGGTATTTTTGTGCGCATTGGCCCGCCCCCGCTGCCAGTTTATGAACAACCCATTTGTCCCGCTCCTGGCTATATGTGGACTCCAGGCTACTGGGCCTGGAGCGACGATGATGGCTACTACTGGGTTCCCGGCACCTGGGTCGAAGCTCCCCAGCCCGGCCTCTTGTGGACGCCGGGTTATTGGGGATGGAACAACGGCGTCTACGCATGGAACGGCGGCTACTGGGGACCGCATGTCGGCTTCTACGGCGGCATCAATTATGGGTTTGGCTATGGCGGCAACGGTTTCGGCGGCGGCGAGTGGCGCGGCGGACAATTTTTCTATAACACCGCCGTGATGCACGTCAACACAACCGTTATCAGAAACGTCTATGTAAACAAAACGGTCATCGTCAACAACAATACCCACGTAGCCTTCAACGGACCAGGTGGAGTGCGGGCGCGTCCCACCCCGGAGCAGGTGACCTACATGCACGCGGAGCACACGCCCGCGGTAGCGGCTCAGGTGCAGCAGCGGGATGCGGCCAGCAAGAACCGCGCCTTGTTCGCGCGGGAAAATCATGGCCGCCCGGCGGTAGCCGCCACGGCCAGGCCTGGCGAATTCACCGGGAAAGGGGTCGTGGCCGCCAGAGCTGCAGGCGGAACTTATCACGAGCCGAAGATGTCGCCAAAAGAAGCCCGCGCTTCAGCACCGCCCTCGAAAGGCGCCGAGCCCGCCGAGCGCGGGGCTGAGAAGCCCTCTGCGGCTAACCATCATGAGGCGGCCGGTCATGAGGCGGCTGGTCATGCGGCGGAGAATCGCGCTGCCAATCATCCGGCGAGTCGCCCAGAAGAAGCCAATCGTCCAGCTACGAAGCCGGCTCCGGCACGACACGAAGCCGCGCCCAAGCCCACGGAACACCCGGCCCCGGCGCGACACGAAGCCGCGCCCAAGCCCACGGAACACCCGGCCCCGGCACGACATGAAGCCGCGCCCAAGCCTGCGGCGCACCCGGCCCCAGCTGCGCGACACGAGGCTGCGCCACACGCCGCTCCGAAGCCCGAGAGGCAAGCTGCCCCCCCTAAGCGCGAAAGCCCTCCGCCCAAGCGCGACGAGCCTCCGAAAGAACCGCACAAAGAATAGCCTGTATGCAGAACCAATCTAACCGGGCCGGCGCCCAATTGCGGCGCTGGCCATTTTCGTTGCAAGCTTCCACCCGCCCGGCGTTCTTATCCCAAGCGCTTACGCGAGGCTCGGCATTAGCCGCGATGGTTCCGTCCGCACGAAAGTACTCGTAAAAGGTTGACGCTGAACTTCTCTGCTACAATTTTTTACATCACGGGTTGGGCGAAAATCGTATCCTAAAGATTGATATCCGGCCGAGAGGCAGCGTTGAGGAGTGTCTAAAACCATGTTATCGGGGAAACAGAAGCTCCATCTGGCTGGGGCCTTCGTGGGATTGGCGACCTTGGCGCTCGCCGTGAGCTGCTCTGGATTTTTCGTCAACCCAACGGTCTCCAGCATCGCAATCGATCCTTCCGCGCCGACGGTCAGCATAGGCGATACCCAGCAACTGAACGCGGCGGGTACCGATAGCAACGGAAACGCGCTGACCCTGACGGCCGGCACCAGCTGCACGGGCACGACTGTTTGCTGGTCCAGCGATACCCCGGCCGTGGCGACCATCACTGCCGGCGGCCTCCTGAAAGGCATCTCGGCGGGAACAAGCACCATCACAGCGTCCTCCGGCACGGCCAGCGCCACAGCCACGGCAACCGTGACCCTGGGGAACGTTACCAGCGTTCTTGTCACGCCAAGCTCGGCGACGCTTGCGGTGAGCTCGACCGCAACGACTTGCTTCACGGCGATGGCGAGCGCAGGCGGGCAAACTATTGACGTTTCCGCCAGCGTGACATGGCAGACGGCAAACACTTCCCTGATATCGGTCGAGAACGGTGAGGATCCGATGTGTGTAGAGTCCTCGACCTCGACAGGCACGACGACGGTTTACGCGCAGTACACTAGCGGGTCCAACATCATCACCTCGAATTCGGTGCAGGTCACCGTCACGCAGTAGCGACGGGAGAACATCGCGGGGTGCTGCATGCCTCGCTTTTTTGCCGGGTGCCGGGTGCCCCTCGTCTCGCTTCCTTTGCGAGAAGTGGGAACTCTGTCAGCCTCCCAGTAGCTGCAGTCCCTCACTCTCGGCCGCGGCGCGCAGTGCGCGATCCAACGTAGCCAGCGGAATTTTCCGTCGCACCGCAAGCTCCAAGTACGCGGCGTCGTAGATGGTCAGTCGATGTCTCGCCGCCAGGTGAGCGGTTGCGCCCCACGCCTGAAGATCGGTTTCCGGATCCACGTGAATCGGAAGCAGCGCGAGATCGGCAAAAGCGCCGTCGCGAAATTCCGGCGGATGGCGTCTTCGGCGCACGTCCATTTCCAGCGCATTCGCCACTTCGAGCCGCCACAAGGATGGAACCCACGCGCCGTGATCGCGAATTGACTCGAACAGGTGCCGGATGGCGGGAGTGGTTTCATCCTCCCAGAGCCGCGCCATCGTTGCGGAACTATCGAGAACCAAGCTCATGTTGTGATCGCAGGACTTCGATCTCTGAAATGCGTAGATTTATCGTCGGCCCTCGTCTCGAAGCGCCTTGACTTCTTCCCAGTCGAACTTTCCGGCAGGAAACCGGCGAGCGCGCTCTCGAATGCGGTCAAGGGCAGATTGAACCTGCTCCCGATCGATTCGGGGTTCGTTCGGTACTAGCCGAGCAACGGGCTTGCCATGCCGAGTAATGACGATTTCCTCGCCTCGCTCTACACGATCCAGCAGGCTTCCGAGTGTATTTTTGGCCTCGAAGGCGCCAACTTCCGATCGTGCAGCTTGTGCATTTTCAGCTATTTTCATATAAGCTAGCTTAAGCTAGCTTAATACCGGGAGTCAAGGAGCATTGTCATCGCGCCTCCCTCTTGGTGATATGTTGAATACACGTATTCAAGCTATGCCTACTTCCATCCGTCTCTCCGCGAAAGCCGAACAGCGCCTCGATTTTCTTGCTGAGCAGACCGGCCGTACGAAAGCCTTCTATCTACGCCAAATGATTGAAAACGGCCTCGATGACCTGGAACCCTACTACCTCGCAGCCGACGTTTTGGAGCGCATTCGCAAAGGCGAGGAGAAAACATACTCCAGTTCGCAAGTGAGAGCCGAGCTTGGCCTGGGCGATTAAGTACTCCGAGACTGCCAGGCGACAACTCAAGAAATTGGACAAGTCCATGGGGCGACGCATTCTGGACTTCATGGACGACGACTTCATGGATGATCGAGTCGCTACACAAGAGGACATGCTCACGCTCGGTAAGGCCATAAGCGATCCCGTAGGAACGCTGTGGCGCTATCGCATCGGCGACTTTCGCGTGATCTGCGACATTCAGGACGGCGCGAAGATGATTCTTGTTCTCCAGATCGGCCACCGCAGCGCGATTTATCGCTAACAGGAAGTATGTGGCCACTCGTAAGTTTCCGATCCTTCGCCACACAAGTATGATCGTAAAGCGGCGGAGTTCCGCTCCGTCGATCCCAATAGTCAAGTCAAGATTCTATGTCTGAAATTCGCTGTATCGGTATCGGTACCGGCGGGGGCGATGCTCCCGGACTCAACGCGGTCATTCGCGCGGCCACCAAGGCTGCCATCATCAAGTACGGATGGAAGGTGATGGGCATCCCCGACGGTTTTGACGGCCTGATCTGGCCGGAGAAGTCTTTTGAGCTGACGCTCAAACACGTCAGCGGCATTCTGCCGCGCGGAGGAACGATTCTCGGCACCACCAACCGCGGCGATCCCTTCCACTATCGAACTGTCGAGAACGGCAAGGAAATCTCGCGCGATATCTCCGGGCAGATCATCGAGAACGCGAAGCAGCTCGGCATCGACGCCATCATTACGATCGGCGGCGACGGCTCGCAGAAGATCGGTTATGACCTTTTCAAGAAGGGGATGAAAATAGTCGGCGTGCCGAAGACCATCGACAACGATCTTTCCGCGACGCAAGTCACGTTCGGATTCGATACCGCGCTGCACACCGTCACCGACGCCATCGACAAGATTCACACCACTGCGGCCTCGCATCACCGCGTAATGGTGGTCGAAGTCATGGGACGCGACTGCGGCTGGATCGCCCTCGAAGCCGGCATCGCGGGCGGGGCTCACGTGATTCTCATTCCAGAAATTCCGTTCACCATCGAGGACGTCTGCCGCCACATCGTGGAGCGCGAAAAAACCGGCAAGGATTTCACGATCGCGGTAGTCGCCGAAGGCGTGAAATTGCCGCATGAGTTCAAAGAGAACCGGCGCGCCAGTTCGGTCGGTAACCTGATCGGCAACGCCATCGCTCGCGGTTCGAATAAAGATGTGCGCGTCAGCGTTCTTGGCCACATTCAGCGCGGAGGCTCGCCCTCGCCTTTCGACCGCATCCTGGCCACGCGCTTCGGCGTAGCCGCCGTGGATCTGATTGCTGCTGGCGGTTTCGGCATGATGGTCGCGCTGCACGGCGACTCCATCATTTCGGTTGACGTAGCCCATGCTATCGGTCACTTGAAATCGGTTGATCCGCAGGGCGAAATCGTGCGCGCCGCCCGGGCCATCGGCATCAGTTTCGGAGACTAAGGTCCAGTGTGCAAAAATAAAGTGGGATTTGCGGAATTAAAATCTGTCGAGCAAGGCCTCGGCGTCCGTAAGCTTCTTGTCGACGTCAAGAGCTTTCACTCGCGCAGCGTCGTAAAGCCTCCTCATTTTTTCAAAGAATTCGTCCCAATGATTCTCTGCCGTCATCTCGACAATCCTCCTGCCGTCCTTGTCCTTCGTCTGGAACTCGAACGCGCCCCCGACGGTGTGCCTGATCTCAAACGTGAATTCGCCCTCGATGGCGGCGACAAAGGTGTCGTCCTCGGCAGTCGGCTTCCACGGCACCCCCCCCGCCTCACTTTTAGCTAACAGTTTGTCGATCACAGCTCCGTAGTTCGGCATTATTCATCTTCCTTCTCGATTACGGCTAATATTTTAGCCGATTCCTCATTGAGGACACTCACAATACTGTCATGGCAAATGCGCAGCAACCGCTTCTTCGCCTCAACAGCGGCCGGAAGCCCCGCCGTCGCCAGCGACCTGGAGATTACGCCGATTTGTGCCCTCGCCTCGTCGAGGCGCGCCTTGCTGCCCGAATCCAGAAATCTTTCGTAGCGCAATTTATACCGACTTACATCCGACACCAGATCTCGCGCTCTGACCACGGCCTCGTGTTGTTGATCGGTCTCGACACAAGCCTGCAGCAGATTCGCCATATCTCCGATCCTTCCGAGGGCCTCCGTGGCATGCGCCTTCCGTACTTCTTTGCGCGCGTCGCGCGCAGCTTGAGATGCTGATCTCGCATAGTAGAGCGCAAAGACACTCGCGACGAGCCCCGTGATGCTTGCCAGATTGGCCGACCAGTTAAACCAGTCCATCAACTTCCTCAGGCAGCGTTCGATCCGGCTAGGAATTGGCCCTGCCGAGTATAAGGCATCTGACAATGTGTGCTCTGTCGAAGATTGATTTCTTTCGTCGTTTGGGCTAACTCTCTATATGGGAATTGACGGTCATGACTCCTGTAGACTTCCGCCGAATCGCTCTCAGCTTCGAAGGCGCTGAAGAAGGCTCGCACATGGGAGCGGCCGACTTTCGCGTCCGCGGCAAAATCTTTGCCACGCTCGCCTCGCAAAAGCAAGGCTACGGCAATATCAAGCTCACTCCCGAGCAGCAAGCCGAGTTTGTCCACGAATTACCAGAGGTTTTTTTGCCTGTTTCAGGCGGCTGGGGAAAAGGCGGGATGACTCACGTCCGCCTCGCCCGTGCGACCGAGGATGTGCTCGAAGGAGCCTTGCGAACGGCATGGAAATTGAGAGTCGCGAACAACACGAAAACCCACAAGGCAAAGAAAAAGACCAGAACACAAAAGCGGCCTTCTTCTCACTTGCGCCGATTTGAAACCCCGCGATTTGAAAAATCCCGAGCACTAATAATCGACAATCCGCTTGTGCTGCAATTGCTCCAAAAATTGGCTGATGTCGCCGCGAATCTTGCCCGGATCCGCATCCGCAAACTGCTTCTGCAACTCTTCGATTATTTCTCCGAAGGTGCGTTCGCCATTGCAGCGTTCGAGCACCTGCCGCCCCGTACCTTGCAGCTTGATGGCGCCTTCTGGAAACAGAATCACCCGCTCCTGCTCCGTGCCGCCCCAGCGGCAACCCGCCGCCAGACGCGGCTTCGCGGAATCTTCCGGAGCCGCCACTACCTGGCCTCAATCTGAAACGCTCCCGGCGGAGGCCAGCCGGGTTGCACATAAGCGAAGTAAAGCGCGTCGAGTTGAGCCCACAGAATGTCGCACTTGTCGCGCAGCGCCTGTATTGCAAGTTCCTGTTCGGCTCGCGTTCTCGCGTGGTCGTGGACGTAGTTGACCGCGAACAGCGAATCTTCCGGCGCCTGATAGAGCCTGGCTTCGAAATAATCCAGACCGCCCGAGAGCCACGGATAATGTTGCCGCAGCTTTTCCACGCGCAACGTGATCAACTTGCTGGAAAACAGTTCCGTCAGCGATGATGCCACCGCTTCCAGCAGCGACCGGCTGCGCACAATATTCAAATATTCGTCCACCGCAAACCGGGTCGCGGGCAGGATGCCTTTACCAGCGCGCACCTCCGCTCCATCCAGGCCGGTAGCTTCCGCCAGCTTGATCCAGCGCTTGATCCCGCCTTCGCTGGTGGCGTCTCCATCGTGATCGATTACGCGCTTCCGCCAAGCCCGCCGAAAAACCGGATCCGGTCCGCGCGACAGAATAATCGAATCCTTGATCGGAATAATGCTCTGGTAGTAGTACCGGTTCAATGCCCAGGCCTGTAGCTGCCCGCGATTCAGCTTGCCCTCGTGCATCAGCAAATGAAAAGGATGTTTATGGTGATAGCGTTCTGCCCCAACCGCCTGCAACTCGGCGCGCAATTCGTCCAACGAGAGCAGGGCGCCTTCGGCTTTCGCTTCGGTCTCTACAGATCGAACTGCCATCCATCCTCCGCCAGTTCCCATCCCGCGCTCCGCACCTGTTGATATTGAGGACTCGCCTCGTCCAGCATGGGATTGGTGTTGTTGATGTGTAGGAATATTTTACGCGGGCGTCGTACTTCCGCCAACTTGCTTAACGTTTCTCTTACTGGAACGTGTCCCATCTCTCGCGCGGTCTGTCCGCCGCCCTGCACGCGAATCAGTTCGTCGTCACTCCAGAACGTACCGTCAAAAAGTAAAACGTCGCAAGCATCGACCTCTTGCAGCAAACGGTCATTCAATCCAGGAACAGCAGGCATGTATGCCATTCGCTTGCCCGAGTGCGACTCAATCACAAGACCCAACGAAGCTTCATCCGGCGCGAGTTGCGCCTGCCGCTCCGGCACAACATAAGCCGGGTAATGCGTCCCCAATGACAGCGCCCGGCAGCTCAGCCCGGAATCTGTGCCTTCCACTTCTCGCAGGGGAAATTGTGAATCCACTCGAATGTCATCCCAAACCGTTTGCTGCGGAACTCGCTGCAGCATCCGGAACACAGAGTTATCTTCCCGCAAAATCTTGCGAACCGAGGCAGTAGCGTACACGCGAAGCGGCTGCAGCTCCCTCAGCAGCAGCAGACCTAGTACGTGATCGAGGTCGGCATTGCCCAGCACCACGCCCGCAATCGGCGATTGGCGCAATCCCTGCCGCGGATGTAATTCCCGTGTAGCCTCGATTTGCGCCCGCAAATCCGGAGACGCACCGATCAGAAACCACGAGCTTCCACCTTCGCTGATCGCAATTTGTGTCTGCGTGCGGGGCTTGCCATGGAAGTTTCCGGCTCTCACTCTGCGGCAATTTGGGCACGCGCAATTCCACTGCGGAAATGCGCCTCCGGCCGCCGATCCCAGTATTCTCACTCGCATTAGTGGGAGTTTAGCAGTCTGGGACGAGCGTAGAAATGGCATCGCGAGAACTCCGCGATATTATTTTGCGTTCACAAGCGGCGTGTTCAACCGCTAAATTAGAGGGTTCGATAGCGAACCTACAGGGAAGCGTCTAACCCTCCCCTCAGAACAAACGCGCGGTAGGTTTCCCGTGGCGTGGTCGCTCGCTGGAACTGCCAGCATGAGCTAGGATGATTCATTGCCAACCCTAGCTCGTGCGAGGATTGATCTTATGAAATACCGGAAGATGGGCCGTACCGGATTCCAGGTCAGCGACATTGCCTACGGACTTTGGGGCATGAGCGGCTGGAGCGGCTCCGATGATCAGCAATCGCTTGCATCCCTCCAACTCTCGGTCGACTCGGGCTGCAACTTCTTTGATACCGCGTGGGCCTACGGCGGCGGCAAAAGCGATGGCTTGCTCGGCGAAACCATGGCACGCAATGCCGGGAAACGGCTGTACGCGGCTTCGAAAATTCCGCCCGCAAATGACAAGTGGCCGGCCCTGCCGAGTTACAAATACCACGATGTTTTTCCCGAAGATCATGTGCTCAAATACGCGGATTTGATCCGTAAGCAACTTTGCGCCGATTCGATCGACCTGCTGCAATTTCATGTTTGGGATGACAGTTGGACCGACGAGCCAGAGTTCCACGCAACCGTTGAAAAATTAAAAGATGGCGGCTGGATAAAATATTTCGGCCTCAGCCTGAATCGCTGGGAACCGGAGAATGGCATTAAAGCCTTGCACACGGGTTTGGTCGATGCGGTGCAAGTGATCTACAACATTTTCGATCAGGCGCCGGAAGACAAATTATTTCCCTTGTGCCAGGAACTCAACGTGGGCGTGATCGCGCGCGTTCCACTCGACGAAGGCAGTTTGAGCGGGAAGATGACTTTGGAAACGCGATTTCCGAAAAGCGACTGGCGGTCGGGCTATTTTGGGCCGGAAAATCTGGCGAAAACGGTTGAGCGCGTCGAAAAGTTGAAAAAGATTGTGCCTGCCGGCATGACGCTGCCGGAAATGTCGTTGCGCTTTATCTTGTCTCATCCGGCGGTGAGCACGACCATTGTCGGCATGCGCACAGCCGAGCACGTGCGCGAAAATGTTGCCGCCAGCGATGCGGGTTCGCTTGATTCCGGTTTGCTCGGCGAACTGAAGAATCATCGCTGGGACCGCAAGCCGACGCCGTGGTCGGACTGAAATGTTCTCGTGTCCTGCCTTTCCACCAGGCACATGAGAATATTGATTCATGGCTAAGCGGGATTCGGAGGATTCGCTTCCCCCTTATAGCTACTCCATCTGCATGTCGCGGCGCCGTTCTCCTACCGTTTCGCGTTCTCGACCACGCACCCCGATCCGTTCACCAAAGCAGCCCGCGTTGCAGTTTGTCGCTTCTCGTCCGGCTTTGTGGTTCGCGATTACGAGTGCGTGCTGGGTGATGCTGCTTTACCGGCACGTCATTGGCGCTGGTTTTGTGTACGACGATGTCGCCCAAATTCAAAAAAACGCCGCCTTAACATCATGGCATTCGGTTCTCGGATACTTTCGATCTGCGGTCCCTTTCAATAAGGAATTCCGCGGCTTTGGCGGATCGTTTTATAGGCCGCTGTTTTGGTTCAGCCTGGCCATCGACCGCGCCGTCTTTCGGCTGCATGCGACGGGTTACCATCTTACAAATCTTGCTTTGCATTGGGCAAACGGGTTTCTCGCATTTCTCCTTTTGAAAAAATTGTGCATCCCGACGCTGCTTGCCGCAGCCGTTTGCTTTATCTGGTTAGGTCTTCCCATTAACACCGAAGTTGTAGCGTGGATTTCCGGTCTCGCGATCGCATTGGCATTTCTATTTCTTTTGATGGCCCTGCTGAGCGCCGAATGGTATCTGCGCTCCAACAGAATTCTGCCGCTGCTAGCTTACGCGCTTGCATCGTTCGCATCGCTGCTTTCGCATGAGATCGGAGTCTTAACCTTGCCGCTGATGTGGCTTTTAGCCTATGCAGCCAAGACGACTCCGCGGCGCTGTTTCGTCCTGACGGGCGCAGGGCTCGCCGCCGATGCGATCTATTTTTCGCTCCGGCACCTTGCGGGGGCACACCTCTCTTTGGGCGTTCCTAACGTTATCGGGTTTGCCTCCACGTTCTGGAAATATGTTCTCTGGATCTTTCTTCCACTTAGGATGAGCGTCGAACGTTCGACGGACGTACCAACAAACAATTCCCTGATAGCGACTGCAACCGCGTTCGCCGGAATACTGGCTTTGGTAATCGCAACCGAGCGCATGCGTAACAAATTGCCCGAGGTTTCGGCGGGCCTGGCCTGCTTGTGTATCGCATTGGCTCCTTTTTGTGGAATTGTCCCCATCTATCAAGGGATGGCTGAACGTTACACCTATGTGGCTGCTCTCGGTTTGATGCTGGCGATTGCGGCACTCGTATTTCGACTTAGAAATTACGCTAGGGTGGTCGCTATCTGTGCCGTCGTCACCTGGGTTTTCTGGGGCGCCTTGCGGCTCAATGCGCGCGTGCTCGATTGGCACGATGAGATTTCACTTTACGCGAGCTCGCTGAAAGCGACGCCAGGAAGCGCGATACTTCTCTACGACCTTGGCGCCGCATACGCCGATGAAGGCAATGTTTCTGCCGCCGCAGATGATTACCAGCGCGCCATTGCCCTTAAGCCTGACTACGAATCCGCGATCATCAATCTGGGCAATCTTTTTCAGCACGAGGGCAATGATTCAGAAGCGGCAGATCTATATAAGCGGGCGCTTTCTATCGATCCGCGCGACCCCGATATCTGGGTAAACCTGGGAGACGTGTATCTGCAACTTTCCTTAAATCAGGAAGCGGAGAAGGCGTACGCGAGAGCGATCGACTTGAAACCGAATGACGTGGAGGCAATGATAAATATGGGCGCGGCGCTTCAGCGTTCGGGAAATTACTCCGCGGCAACCAAAGCGTATCAGCGGGCGATAGCCACTGACCCGAATCAAGCTCCTGCCTATTGCGATCTGGGCGCCGTGCTTCTGCAAAAGGGAAATACCCAGGCCGCCCGCGAACAGCTGATGAAGGCAATCCAGCATAACGACGCCTATGCGCCTGGGTATTTTGATTTGGGAGTGCTATACGAGCAAACTGGCGAGCGTGATCTCGCGATCGAAATGTACAAGAAGGCCCTACAACTTCAGCCGGATTACCAGCACGCGCTCGCCAATCTCCAAAGGATCGAGTCTGGCCATTAGCAAGGCTATCGAGAGCAAGGTTTATGAACTGTGGCCGCTTCTTGCTTACGGCCTCTGGTAGTAGCTGTGTTCCGAAGTCTACCCTCGCTGTGTCCCAGGAATGAAATCAAGATCACGCCACTTCGCAGCCGCGATATTCCTTTTCGTCATCGCCCTCGCAACCAGGACTTACGCGCAAAATCCCTACGGATCTCTGCGCGGCACGGTGCAGGATGCGACTGGCGCCCGCATCCCCGGCGCAAAGATCAACGCGCGACTCGCAGGCTCGTCACTTCAACGACAAACCCGCACTGAAGACCGCGGCGAGTTTCGTCTCGAAGACCTTCTTCCCGGAGATTACCGGATCACCGTAACGGTGGCCGACTTTGCTCCGGCGCAAGCGGAAGTCGCCGTTGCGGTCGCCACGGTCCGCGATATCACGGTCACCTTAAAACCTTCTTCCGTGCAGCAGAGCGTGAATGTGCAGGGACAAATTTCGTCGATCACAACCCAACCTCTCGATACCTCGAGTGCGGTGCGCGGAGGAGTGGTCGGCAGCACGGATCTCGAAACCATGCCGCTGCCCGCGCGAAGTTTTGCCAACATCGCGTATCTCGTGCCCGGGACGGAGCCCGTCGAGCCTTCAGATCCTACGAAGGCGCGCATTACCGCGGTCTCCACCGGCGGCAGCTCGGGTTTGAATAACGAACTTTCAGTCGACGGCGCCGATAATTCCGACGACTGGATCGGCGGCTTCCTGCAGAATTTCTCTCCGGATGGCATTCAGGAATTTGCCATGCGCACCTCGAACGAAGAGGCTGACACGGGTTGGACCACCGCAGGCTCTGTCGTGATTACCACCAAACGCGGCACGAACGACTGGCATGGCGATGCCGCTTTTTACGAGCGGGCGGCCGCGCTGAACGCGCGCTATCCCATCGAAAATCCGGCGGAGACCTGCACGAACGGGGTTTGCGTGCACAATCCCAAGCAGCCATTCTCGCGCCAGAATTACGTTGCAACGCTCGGTGGTCCGATTGCGAAAAATAGAGTTTGGTTTTTCAGTTCGTTCGAGAACGTCGATGAGCACGCGAGCATCGCCTACAGTCCCGCTAGCGTTACGCAATTTGACGCCCTGTCGCAGTTGGCGGCTGATGGCTTAATCGCAGGCGTACCCTCGATTGCAGTGCCTCCGAACGTTCCCATTCCTTTTCTTGATTTTCTCGGTTCGGCGCGCTTTGACTGGGCGCAATCGAACCAATCGAATTGGTTCCTACGCGGGTCGGAAGACAGCTACACTACCTACAACGCTCTGGTCGAGCAGGGCACGTTGCCCTCGACCGGCCTGCTGACTCACAACAATTACGGGAATATCGAAGTCAGCAATGCCCACACCTTCAATTCAACCTGGCTGGGCAATCTGGTTCTGGACGCGAGCTTATTGCATCTCACACAGAGGAGGAACTCAAATCTTGGCTTCGCCCTGGCATTTCCTTTCAGCTCGACCGCGCTGACGATTTCCGGCTTCGAGACTTTCGGCGATAACCAATTCGCAACTCCCATTACGCTTTTTCCCGACCTGCGCAATCAGGAGAAATATCAGTTTCGCTACGACCTCACCCATGTGGTCCGCGACCATGCGATCAGATTCGGAGTGGACTTCATTCACGAGCCGGTGCTGAGCGGAGCATTTGCGTCCACCGCGGAAACTCTTGCGGCCTACGTCAACGATCCGACTTATTACGTGCAGAATCCCGGCGTCTTCGGAGTCTTCACGCCACAGTGCACTAACTTCACCGCTTCGGATGGTTCAACCTGCAGTTACACCCCGGCGAGCAATGGCAGCTTTTCGCAGAATGTGCAGCGGTTCGGCCTCTACGCCGAAGATTCCTGGCGCGTAACCCACAAGCTCACGTTCAACTATGGATTGCGTTATCAAACAACTTGGGGACTATTTACAGGCGACGGCCGCAGCCAGGCGGAGAATCCCGCCTACATTACTCTGAAGGCGCTGGACATTCCGATTGTCCCCACGCCGCCGCAAAATTACCGCAAACAAATCGCTCCTCGCCTCGGTCTCGCATACGCTCCGGGCAAAAGCGCGAAGACCGTGCTGCGCGCCGGGTTTGGCCTCTACTACGACGATCTCGCGCAAAACGGATGGGGCACTGCGTTCCAGGCCGTCAACAATTCTAACTACACCACCGGCACCTGCAGCCTTACTGGAGGTCCGGGCACGTATGCGCTGGTTGGGTCGGGATGCCTTACTGGCGGCAGCGGAGCCACCGGGAACCTGATCGGGTCACCTTACAAGACTCCTTACTCAATTCATACGACCGGGGGCTTTGCACATACATTCAACGAGCATTGGTTGATGAGCGCCGATTACGTCCATGAACAGGGCAATCATGGATACCGTGGCTTCCCGTACACCAGCGCCAGCAGCCTTTTCACTCCGCTGATTCCAGCCACCGACACAGCCGATCAGGCGGCCGTGGTTCCGAACGTCAATATCTTCCAATCTGACAATCGATCCAGCTACAACGGCCTGTTGCTGCATCTGCAAGGCAACATAAAGGATGCGAGTCTGATCGCGAACTACCAACTCTCGAAGGCGCAGACCTGGGGATGCCTGCTCGGCGAACTCTTCGATTACGTGGATGGCGTCTGCCCGAACGAACCTGGTTCTAACAAATCTGGCACGCCGAACGCGGGAGCATTGAACGCCTTTGGGCCCGGGGATTACGGCCCTTCCGGCGAGGACGTCCGCCATCGCTTTGTTCTCGCCGGAATCTTTCACATCCCGGGTGGATTCGAGTTAAGCACGATCAATCAAGTCGAGAGCGCTCGTCCCATCACCATCACAAACGCGGACAACACCGACCGCATTTATGTAAATGGCGCATATACCAGCCTCGACGTATTCCGCGGCACGCCTTACATTCAATCGGATCTGCGCGTGACGCGCCCTTTCAAAATCAATGAGCGCTGGGATGTTCTTCCGTTCGTCGAGTTCTTCAACATCTTCAATCGCAATAATCCCGGCGCGAATTACGCGGTAAACGTGGTACAGCTTCCTGTTCCGCAGGCGCAGATGGCGCCGAACGCGCAAGGCATCACGAATGTCACCAGCATTTGCACGAATGCAAGCTGCTCTCAAACAGCCCCCGTTACCAGTCTGAAACAGCTTGAAGTACCGGAGGGCGCTCTCGGAGATTTCTTCGGTCCCGGCACCACGGTCGGAATTCCTTTCGCGGCGCAAATCGGCGTTAGAGTAACTTTCTAACCCTCTGGCTTAATCATCAGTCTAAGGTTTCGCCAGTAGCAACCCCCACCTTCACCTTGTCATCTCACGCCCGCTCGCCCGCACTCGCCGCTTTGGAGGTTCCGATGTCTATCCGCCCACTGGCGCTTTCCCTTATTTCCGTTGGATTGCTTTTTGCCGTGACCTCGACTTGCACTGCTGAAACTCCCCTCGAAGTACTTTACGTTCAGCTGAACACAAACATCCTTACGTACAACGTGGATCCCACGACCTTGCAGGCCACCCAGGTGGGGCAGCCGTTATCTCTGCCGGGATATGAAGGCTACGCGCAACTAATTGCTGCGCCCAATGATCATTTCGTCTACGTGTTGACCGGATCCGATTCGACACAGATTTCTCTCTCCGTCTACGCGACCGACAGCTCAGGCGTGCCGCAAGCGCCCGCGATTCAGTCGTTCGCTCCCGCGGCGATTTTGCAATTCGTCATCGATCCCAACGGAAAATTCGCCTATATGGTCAAATACACGACGAATTCCGAGGGTCAGTATCTGTACGACACTCGCCTGTTCACAATCAACGCGTCGACAGGGGAGTTGACCGAGTCTCCTCAAGTTCAATTTGAGTATGGCCCGAGCAACTACTGCGTGCCGGTGCTTGCGGGCTTCTATCCGAACGGCAGTCAAATTGAATATGACATTTGGTGTACTCCCTCATCGATCTCAGCGACCTTCTACAAGCGCAGCATTAACTTGCAGACCGGAGACTTAGGCTCAGCCACAGAGTTCTTCAGTTACGATGACAACGATCCCGCTGTCAACAGCGACGGGATTCTGCTTTCGCCTCGCAGCTTCAACGACCTTAATGTGACGAACAACCAAACTTCGTTGCGGATCTATCCCCTAACGGGTGGAAAAACTCCGCTGATCGACTGCACCTCGGCCATGCTCTCCGCGTGCGGCCAAGCCTATCAATTCTGGCAGGACCCCTCGGGCCAATATCTTCTGTTATCGCTTTCCGGCACGACTGAAATCGTGAAAATAGATTTCGCGAGCAAGCAGATCGTCGATACCGGCAGCGGGTTCGACTTGGCGCCAGTCTTCAGTCCGGACGACTTGCTGCTTTACGGCGTATCTGAAGGCCCCTCGCAGTATGTCGTGATTTCCGGCTTCGATGTGAATACAGGAGGCCTCACGACCGGCGAAGAGATTACCTTTGATTCAACAATATGGAGTGTTTATCCCGCTGTTCGTAATTAGCGCTGCGGGATGCCGCCGTTAGAATTTTCCGGCTGTGATGAGCGCAGGTGGGCTCCACTCCTGAAATGAGCGCTGCTCTCCGCAATCCAGACAGCGAGTTTTATCGAAACGCGAACCGCAGTATGGGCACGCAGCCCCGGTCTGAAACGTATCGAAGGGCTGGCCACACTGTCCGCACTTCCAGAATTCTCCGATCGCTGGAGACATTTTGCACGAGGGACATGCGTACTCCTGCCGCCGAGGCAATTTCGCGAAGCGGGCCAGCGCTCGCGCCTGCTGAAATCCGCTCCAGCAATTCATCAGGACGAAAACTGAGATTGCGCCAATCCAAATGGATTGAATTTTGATGGCAAGAAGAATAAATCCCACCACGCCGAGCAAGCCGATGACGGTCGCGGCCATCAGGCTGCGTACACGACCGATCACGAACCAGAGCAGCGAACGAAGAATTTGTCCTCCATCTAGCGGATAGATGGGGAGAATATTGAAAAGCAGCAAGCCCAGATTTATTTCGAAAATTGCTCTGAGCAAGGCGTGCAGGTCCGGGGACGCCGCGAGCCAGGCTGATCCGTGACTCAAGTTGCCCGTCACAAGAAGAATGACTAGCAGCGCCACATTGACCAGAGGCCCAGCCGCGATGCTCCAAAGAGTCGCGCCCGGCCTTTGCGGCGGATTGACGTAGGCAACGCCGCCCAGCGGCCATAAGAGAATCCGATCAGCAGTTCCGCCGACCTGACGACATGCCAGAGCATGCCCGAATTCGTGCAAGGTCACGATGAGAAACAATGCCAGGTACTCCAGCACGTTCCAGGTGATCGAGGAATAGCTTCCCTTGCGGCTGCTGATTTCATAGGCCGCCACCAGAAACCACGACCAATGCAGAAACACATCGATTCCGGCGAAGCGAAACAGGTGGATCGAACCTTGGCGGCCAGTCGGCATCTACAGGAGTCTACCGCACCAGCAGTTCAGTTGCCGCATGAAGAAAGATGAGCAGGTGAGTGTAAGTAACCGCCAAAGTGATTGCAATTGCAGTTGCCGTGCAAAACACATACCTGGGACGAAAGCTGGCCATCTGCGGCCGCGCCTCGCTCCAGAATATTAAGCGCTCGACGCGCGCATTCACCGATTCCATTGGGCTGTAAACCAATGCGGTAGTCAACTCCGCCGGCGGATGGAACTGCGCAATGCGAGATAATTTGATCACCGCTGCAGCCAGATCGAGCGCTTCTGATCGGTTCGAGACGGCGGCATCGTCCGCGGCCAGTTCGGTGGCTTCGCGCCATGCGCTCTCAAGTTCTTCCATGCCGGGAAATGCGATCAGGCGAAAGATCAACTTCCGCAAATTATCTTTGCGGCGCACGTGAACCATTTCGTGCCGCAGCGCGCTGCCGAGTTCGCGCTGGCTCAACATGGACTCGGCGGCTTGCGACAGCCAAACTGTCGGTTTGACAATGCCGGCGGCTGTAAGTGGAGGTAAGGCCGCCGAACTTTGCAATATGGGAACGGAGTCGCCCGCGCCAGACGGTTGGGAAGAGATCACTGACGCCGCCTTCGCCCAAATCGCGACCGTGCGTACAGCTCGTCTCAAAGAAGATGCGGCACTCCAAATTCCCCAGAGAATCCCAGCCAAGCCGAATAGGCTGAGAGCAATTGGCACAATACCGATGGGTTCAGTTCCCGCGCGAGGCTCGAGCCATAAGAAGGAGGGCCCGGCGAGAGTCAACATCACCAGGGCAGAAATTACGGCCGGAGCAAGACGCAACCAGAAAAGCACATCTGCGCAGAAGTTCGCGGCATATCTACGATTGTCAGGTCTGGCGGCTCGCCAGGCGAGCGAAACTATCGGCGAGAGACATCCGTAGACGATTACACCGATAGAAAACGACACCGCGATTCCGCGCACCAGGAATGTCATTTGGTCCCCTTGGCGCGGTTGTCTGCGGCTAGCCCATTCCGATCGTTGAGCTCGCGCCGCTTGCGTTCCACGAGTTTTCCCAAATCGTCGAGCAATTTGACATCGCGTTCGCTGACAATTTCGACCAGAAACGAAAGCGGCAGGCTCGAAGCCGAACTCGCATCCAGTAATTGGCGCAAGGCCTGGCTCGCAGCTTCCTGGTGTAACTCCTCGCGGCTCAATCGCGGAGCGTAGCGAAAGGCCCGTCCTTCTTCAGTACGTGTGAGAAGGCCTTTCTTAAACAAGCGGTCCAGAGTAGTCATCAGGGTGGTATAGGCTAAATCGTGATCGCCAGCCTCGAGCAGCTCACGAACCGTAGCGCTGCCCCTGGCCCACAGGCTATCGAGCATACGCAACTCCAAGGGACCCAGTCGACGAGATGAAAACCGCTCATGCATGGGAACGTAAGCAGAAAAGCCGGGCACGGTGAGGCACCTAGGTATGTAATGCAAAATCTGGGGTGGGAAACGGGAATCGAACCCGCAACCGTCGGAGCCACAGTCCGGTGCTCTGCCAGTTGAGCTATTCCCACCGCCACGTCGATTATAGCAATTGCAGTTTGCAGAAGCTGCGAAATCCGCAGGAGGCGGCATCGCTCAAAATGCAGCGCTCAAAATGTTACGCTAGGCAAGTGATTCCCCTTCGATTCGCTCTTGTCTCTTTAGGCATTTTTTTTCGCGCCCTATCCGGCCTTGTGCTTTGCTTGTTCCTTGCGGTGTCCGTTCCTTCAGCCAGCGCCGCGAGCTGGAACGTCCGTGCCCAGCCGATCCATCTCGTTAACGGCAGCCCGGTATTGTTTCAGGTGAAAACACCTTCACGATTGCAATCGCTTAACGGAGCCTGGCTGGGCCACGAATTTCCCTTTAGCTTCGATGCGAAAAGCAAAACCTGGTTCGCGCTCGCGGGCGTCAGCCTGGAAACCGTGCCCGGATCTTATTCGCTGGAATTGAGCGGCGAAAGGCCCGCGCCAAAAGGAGGAAGCACCAAAATCACTTTTTCCCGGAGCTTCACGATTGCCCGCGGCACGTACCCCAAGATCAAAGTCAATCTAAGTGTCGAAAGCAAGTTTACGGAGCCCAGCCCAGAACAGGTGAAGCAGATCGAAGAAGGCCAGCAGATCAAGAAGGATTACCTCAATCGCGTCACGCCCGGCCGCGAGTGGGCTGGACAATTCGCCGCACCGGCTGAGGCTCCCATCTCAGACGTATTTGGCTCCGAGCGGATTTTTAATGGCAAGACCTCAAGCCCGCATATGGGCCTGGATTTTCGCGTTCCCAGCGGAACGCCGGTGAAGGCCATGAATGACGGCACAGTGCTGCTGGCCCGGCCACTTTTTTTTGAAGGCAACTTCGTTGTGATCGATCATGGCCAGGGATTTCTTACGCTCTACCTTCATCTCTCCGAGTTCAAGGTGAAAGAAGGCGATCGCGTAAAACGAGGCCAGGAAATCGGGCTGAGCGGCGGTACGGGGCGCGCTACAGGGCCGCATCTGCACGTCGCAGCGCGATGGCAGGGAACCTATCTCGACCCGGCCCAGCTGATCAAAATGCGGCTACCCTAAGAAGGAGTCAGCGCTCGACATTCAGCAGGCTGCATTGTCCTCCCGGGTAGCTGATTGCCGAATGCTGATTGCCGGCTTACGCGTTCCCGCCGGAAAGTCCGGTGAGCCCGCGCGGCGGAATATCGCGCAGCGCGTCCTTTAGACTATCTTTCAGCTCAAGATTGCGAATCAGGCGGTGCAGATAGTTGGGATGCACTCCCAGAATGCGTGCGGCATCGGCGTAGCTGCCCTGGGTCTGACCCACCGCCTCCAGAATCAGTTGCTTCT
Source organism: uncultured Acidobacteriaceae bacterium (assembly GCA_963784095.1). GTDB lineage: Bacteria > Acidobacteriota > Terriglobia > Terriglobales > Acidobacteriaceae > Sulfotelmatobacter. Next base: position 501,119 of record CAWAQC010000003.1, on the reverse strand, counting down.
TCAGTTCCTTGACCGCGGCATGATATTTTGCTTCCGTCATATCTGGCGGCGGAGTTCGTTCCAGCAGCGATTCCGGCAGATCTTCCGGCAAGATCATGTCCGAGGAGCCGAGGACAAGGGCGCGTTCAATTGCATTTTCCAGCTCGCGCACATTTCCCGGCCAGTCGTAGTTAACCAGACAGGAGAGCGCTTCGCGGGAGATGGGCCGCGGCTTCACTTTGCAGCGCTTCGCATGTTTCTGCACAAAGTGCCGGGCCAGCATGGGAATATCTTCGCGGCGTTCGCGGAGCGTGGGCATGGTCACCTTCAACACGGCCAAACGATAATACAAATCATGGCGGAATTTTCCGCTGCGGACCGCTTGCTCGAGATTGCGGTTGGTAGCGGCGACCAGACGAATATCGACCTTTATGACGTGCGTTCCTCCCACGCGCTCAAACTCTCGCTCCTGCAGTACGCGCAATAACTTCACCTGCAGCGTGGGCGCCAGTTCGCCGATTTCGTCAAGAAAAATCACTCCGCCGTCGGCAACTTCAAAACGGCCTTTTTTCTGCGCACCCGCCCCTGTGAACGCACCGCGCTCGTGGCCGAATAGATCGCTTTCGAGGAGCGACTCCGGGATGGCTGCGCAATTGATGGCCACGAAAGGTTTGTTTGCGCGCGGGCTGTTCCGGTGTATGGCTCGAGCTGCCAATTCTTTGCCAGTGCCGCTCTCACCCTCAATCAAAACCGTGCCCTCGGTGGGCGCAACCCGCTTAAGGAACTGGTAGATTTCCCTGATGCGCGTGCCTTCACCGATCAGGCTGCGGTCTTGCGTCACTTCGACAATCAACCGTTCATTCTCCTGTTCGAGCCAGTGCAGCCGGCGGGCATTTTCAAGCGCCACGGCTGAGAGGCCGGCGATAGCCGTCACCAGTTGCAGGTGTTCTTCGTTCAGCCGGCCCGCGAGAGTGTCGTTGTCCAGGTAAATGCAGCCAATCCGCCGCTGGAATACGGTCAACGGCACGCATATCAGCGAACGCACCTGCAGCGCGGCTAGGCTTTCGACCTGCCGCAGGCCATCGCTGGCCATCACGTCGCTGGAGAGCATCGCCACGCCCTGTTCCATAACCTGGCGGGCTACGGTGCGGCTTACCTTCACGAGCGGCGCTTTCGCCGACTGACGCATGCGGGCAAACAAAGAATTGAATTCCTGGCCTTGGCTGTCGGCTAACAGGATCGCGCCCCGGCCTGCGGGAACAGCTTCAAAAATTAAATCCAGCAACTGCGCCTGCAATTCCTCGAGGTCACGAATGGCATGGATGATGCCGCTAATCTTCAGTAGCACGTTCAGATTTCTCGCGATATTTGATGTCGGGGGCAGTTCGCGCAAAAGTTTTTCGGGTTGCAAATAGACTACATCTTTGGGATGGATGATGGTGGTTTCCGCAGTCACCCGGGAGTCATCGAACTCGACCTGGCCGGCTGGTTCGGGAAGATCATCCTCCTTCAGCAGAAAAAGAAAAGACGAATCACCGGCGGAGATTGTGTCTCCGTGCTGCAGCCATTGTTCTTCGACCAGAGATCCGTTTACCAGGGTTCCGTTGCGGCTGTCGAGATCGCGAACCAGAAACCGGCCGTCTTGCACACGGATGACAAAGTGTTTTCGCGAAACTGAGGGGTCGGAGACGGATATACCACTCGATGCTTCCCGGCCAATAGCCATCTCGCCCTCGGCCAGAGGGATGGTGGAGTCTTTCAAGGGCCCGGAAAGCACCAGGAGTCTGGGACGCAATATTCCTCCGTCGGCATCTTCTTATCACAGTTTCGGCCGAAATTCATTCCCGAATTAGTTTTGTTCCAATATCCGAACAGATAGAGCGCTATCCATTCAGATAGCTGGTTCTCCCAGCGACCGGATGGCGGAAAGTGGAGCCAACTCCGAAAATGTTTTGTTTGTGGCTACTTGGCAGGCCTCTGAATGCCAATGGGGGGCCGAAACCGATGGCACCCGGCGTGCATTATAGGGAGTGCGCCTCAGCTTTGGCAAAAAGCGATGGGGGAAGCGCTTTTCTGATCTGTTCTTGCCGGGCTTGCGCACTCAGGGACTCGAGGGGCCCCCTCATCGAGTCCCTGATTTTTTTCGGACTGCACCCCCCAAATGCCAAATTCCGCTTCTCCCGAACACAGCCGAAGTGGGATGCCTTTATCGCTTCGAAATTCAGACCGTTTACTTCGCCATGTCCGATGATGACGGGTTGGCACCAATCTCCTTTGCAATCGTAGACTCGATCTTGCTTCTCAAGAGCCCTCCACGCGCGATCGATCAATCTCTTAGTGCCCGCAAAGCATCCTGATTCCCCCAAGCCGAGCGCCGTCGCTTGGCTTCCGTCCCTCCCTCTTGAATTAATTTTCATTTGTGAGCTATGTTGCTCAGACGCTCAAACCTGCACGTGTCATCATTCATTATCTTCTGAGTGTGTGAACTGAGCCGCGAGGCTGAATCGCAGCTCTACCTTTAGGTCGCAGGGACCATGTTCTGATCAGGTCACGCAAGAGCGGCCACATCCAGCGAATCAGCAATCTTCATCCGTGTGCGGGCCGCCAAACCTTGCGGCAGAACACGATTCGACCCTAAAGACTCTAGAAAATCGAAATCAGGGCAGCACCTCCGAGCGGATGCGGAGAGGTAGCCCGCGAGAAACAAAGGAAAATAAAAGATCATGCCGTTAATTCAGCTTGTCGAAGTTCTCATCGTGGTGGGTGTGCTTCTGTGGCTGGTGAATCGCTTCATCCCCATGCAGTCATCCATCAAGTCCATTCTGAACGGCGTCGTGGTGATTGCCGTGGTTCTGTGGCTGTTGAACATCTTTGGATTGTTCCACTCCCTATCGCATGTCCGCATTGGGAGCTAGGCCGTAAACAAGCATTCGCCGCATTCGCATCGGCTCCAGATCGCTGGAAGTGTAAACGGCAGGTTCCTGCCGCAAGGAGAAAATATGAATAAAAAGCTTTTGCTCGCCGCAACCATCGTTTTGAGTGTTCCTGCTCTGGCTCAAACCAATTCTCAAACAACAACAACCGTCGAACGGATGAGTCCGACGCCGACCTTTCGTGTGACGGTCGTCAGCCGCAGCGTGCAGGCAGTCGACTATGAGCATCGCAGCGGAAGCTCGAAACTGGATTTCGCGGGCACGGACCTGATGCCATCGGCGAACGGTGTGGCGGAGGTAAACAGCAAGCGCGGATCCATTGAGATCGACGCAGAATTTGGCGATCTGCAGAAACCCACGACGTTCGGCAATGAATATCTGACGTACGTTCTCTGGGCGATTTCGCCAGAAGGCCGGGCCGTGAATCTGGGCGAGATATTGCTCGGCGGTAACCATCGCAGCAAAGTACGAGTCACCACCGACCTTCAGGCATTCGCTCTGATCGTCACCGCGGAGCCTTACTACGCGGTGCGGCAGCCGAGCAATGTAGTCGTGCTTGAGAATGTCATTCGCGAAGACACCAAAGGAACTACCGAGGCGGTCAACGCAAAATATGAACTCATGGAGCGCGGCGGCTACATTCCCACCGGCTACAAGTTCGACCCGGTCGTTCTGAATCTGAAATTGCCGTTGGAATTCTTTGAAGCGAGAAATGCTGTACGTATCGCTCAATCCGAGGGAGCCGAGCAATATGCTCCCGATAGCTACAAGCACGCGGTTGAGTTGATGGACAACGCAGATAGCGATGCGACTAGCAAGCACATCGACAAGAAGCCGCTGATCGCAGTTTCCCGCGAAGCGGTGCAGACCGCCGAAGATGCACGCGCAATCGCAGTCAAGAAAATGGACGATCTCCGGCTGGCGGCCGAGCAACAGGCTTCCGCCGATGCGCAGGCACAATCGCAACAGCAAGCAGACGACGCAACCCGGCAGGCGGAGCAAGCTCAGGCCGCCACGGCACAGGCTGAAGCGGCAAAAACTCAGGCTGAAACTGATGCCGCCAATGCACAAGCTGCGACCGCAAAGGCTCAATCCGATATGGCCGCTAACCAAACTGCCTCCGCGAGCGCGGTTTCCGCGGCGCAGGCGGATGCGGATCAATCTCGGCTGGCAGCACAGCAGGCGCACTTGAACGCGCAACAGGCCGACACGGATAAAGCCGCTAACCAGGCTGCCTCGGCAGCGGCGATTTCCGCGGCGCAGGCGGATGCGGAACAATCTCGGCTGGCAGCACAGCAGGCGAACTTGAACGCGCAACAGGCCGACACGGATAAAGCCGCCATGCGAGCGAAATTATCCGAGCAGCTGAATTCAATTCTTCAGACTCGCGATAGCGCGCGCGGACTCATCGTCAGCATGTCCGATGTTTTGTTTGACACCGGCAAATTTTCATTGAAACCGGGAGCACGCGAGAAACTGGCGAAAGTCGCCGGTATTCTGCTGGCTTACCCTGGTCTCAACATTGAAGTTGGCGGTTATACAGACAATGTGGGCGGCGACGAAATGAATCAAACCCTGTCTGAGAATCGTGCCAGTTCAGTGCGCGATTACCTGGTTCAGGAAGGCGTAGCAAGCGGTTCAGTCAGCGCCAAGGGCTTCGGCAACTCTTCACCGGTGGCTTCTAATGACAACTCCACTGGACGGCAGCAAAACCGGAGAGTGGAACTTGTCGTGTCGGGCGACGCGATCGGCAGCCCGGTCGACGCGACCACAGGAAGCTTGCAATAGAGCAAGACACTTAACGAATCGAATCGACAATGGAGGCAACACGCCATGAAACTGAAGGCAGGAATCATCACCACGGCAGTTCTATGTTTGACTCTGGGAGTCGCAGCTCCGCTGTACGCCCAGGACCAGCATGACCAGCAGGAAGAACAGAAAGACAAGCCTGCCGAGAAGAAAGTGCAACCAGAGAAAACCGTCAGGCCAGAAGACAAGAACGCTCAGCGGGAGAACAACAGCAAGCCGGCAGAGAAGAATGCGCAGCAGCACGAACAACCGGCGCAGCGTGCCGCTGGTAATCGCATTCCCGACGAGCGTTACAAGGCCAACTTTGGCCAGGAACACACGTTTCGTGTGAACCAAGGCGATTACCGTAATCACCGCTTCCAATACGGTGGCTATTCGTTTGGATTCGTTGGCGCGTGGCCAAGCAACTGGCTCTACACGCAGAACGTCTATGTAATCGACATTGGCGGCGTGTATTACCTGTGCAATCCCATGTATCCCGGCGTTAACGTTGAACTCAGCGTTGCGCTATAGAGCAAGGCGTGCTCGGGGAACGAGAGACTGAACAATCATCGGCGCGGGTCCACTCTCTGGACTCGCGCCACTTTTTTTTCGGCAGCGGCAATATCATCCCGAAAAAGATCTTTGTGCCAGCCTTAATTTAGATTTGTTTAAAGTGAGCCGTATTGCACAGACGGGGTAGTGCGCTCGTGAAATCCTTGCACTTGAATATCGCCCTCAATCCACGCAGCCCGCAAGCAGCTCAGGTTCAATCGGGCAATCGAAGGATGATCCGGCAAGGTGACTCAAATGCGTATCTCCCGTCTTCTGTTTTTCGCTCTTCTGGTTCTGGCCATACCGGCCACCTCGTTCGCTCAGTTCGGGGTGTCCATCACGATCGCTCCGCCCGCGCTGCCGGTTTACACGCAGCCCATGGCCCCTGCCGACGGTTATTTGTGGACTCCCGGCTACTGGTCGAGTGGTGATGAAGGCTACTTTTGGGTACCCGGCACATGGGTCCAGCCACCCAGCGCCGGCTTGCTCTGGACTCCCGGCTATTGGGGCTGGGGCAACAACGCCTTCGCCTGGAATGAAGGCTACTGGGGCGCGCAGGTGGGCTTCTACGGCGGCGTCAATTACGGCTTCGGCTATGGTGGGGTCGGCTATGGCGGCGGATATTGGAACCACGGAGCCTTCAATTACAACACCTCAGTGAATAACGTGAACACGACGAGTATCCGCAATGTTTACAGCAAGACTGTAATCAACGAGACCAGGGTCAACCACGTCAGTTATAACGGCGGCACCGGTGGAATTACGGCCCGTCCGACCGCTGCGGAAGAGACGGCGTCGCACGAGCAGCACAGGCCCGCAACCGCGATGCAAACTCAGCATGTGCATGCTGCCAGTACTAACCACGCGCTCTTGGCGTCTGTGAACCACGGACGACCAGCGATCGCTGCAACCGCGAAGCCTGGCGAGTTTAGCGGCAAGGGTGTGGTAGCTGCCAAGGAAGCGGGAGCACCTTATAAGGCTCCAGTTGCTGCAACTAAGGCTACCGAAAACAAGGCTGCGGAGAATAAAGCCGCCGAAAGTAAGGCACTGAGAACAAGGCTACGGAGAACAAAGCCGCCGAAAGTAAAGCGACTGAGAACAAAGCCGCGGAGAATAAAGCCGCCGAAAGTAAAGCGACTGAGAATAAGGCTGCCGAGAATAAGGCAACCGAGAACAAGGCCGCCGAGGGTAAGGCGACTGAGAACAGAGCTGCGGAGAATAGAGCCGCCGAAAGTAAAGCGACTGAGAACAAGGCAGCCGAGAATAAGGCGGCCGAGAGCAAAGCTGCGGCCACGCGTACAAACGAGAATAGGGGGTCGGCCAAGCCTAAGCCGGCTAGCCCGTCCGCTAAGTCTGAAAAGCCGACGGCCGCTCATGTGCGGCCTGCTCCTAAACCGGCGGTAGCCCGCGCGCAGCCCGCACCTAAACCATCGGCGGCTCGTGTCCAACGGGGTCCCAAACCAGCAGCCCATGCGCAGCCTGCAGCCAGGCCAGCGGCAGCCCACGCACAGCCTGCTCCTAAGCCGACAACTGTAGCTCACGCGCAGCCCGCGCCTCGTCCTGCAAAGGAAGCGCCGAAAGACGAAGAACATCCTCGTCATTAGCAGATTGACCCGGACGTATTGCCTCAGGCCACTTCGAGCGCAAGAAATTCGATTGAATTCTTTGGTGCGCGTCCATTCCTTGGATTCGCACCATTTCTTTTCTGGCTCCGGTGCGCAGCGCTCAAAGTAAATTTCGTGGGTTTCGCAAAAAGCCACTTGCCATCCGCATCTTGGGCCCGAGAGATTAATTCGGCCATCCCCATTTCTTTCTTCACTGAGCAGTTTTGACCATTAAGAAATCGGCGAAACACCTATAACCAAAGTTAATCCGCAGAGGAAAAAGGAGCAAAATATGCTTGGAATGATATTGATCGTGATCCTGATTTTGGCGCTGGTTGGCGCGCTGCCACGCTGGTCGCATAGCCGGGAGTGGGGTTACGCCCCGACCGGTGGCCTGGGGCTGGCCATTTTTGTTGTTGCCATTCTGTTAATTCTCGGCCGGATTTGAGCGTTGAGCCACCCGGCAAACGCGGCCGGCGCAACAGCTCGGTGTCGGCGCCTTCCCGGCATTTCGATCGCAGAAATGCCCCAGATGCTTTGCGCCCGATCCCTCGGATGTGAATTTATAAAAAATGGCATGAGAAAGAAATAAGAACCCCAGGTCCTTGATCCCAAGACTCGTCACAAACAGGTTCAGCGGAACGGTTCGGGTGCTGCATCAGCCAAATCCCCAGTGAAGCTGCGCAAAGAAAATCCCACTTCTCACGAAAACGGCGGAAGTGGGATGCTCTTTACCGGCTGGAAATTCGGACCGCTTACTTCGCCATGTCCGATGATGACGGGTTGGCGCCAATCTCCTTTGCGATCGTCTGGGCTAACTGCAGGTGCTGCTGTATGACTGGCCGGGCTTCCTCGGCTAACTCGGTAACCGTGGGGTCCGAGGGCTGGAGCTTCTCGCCGTGTTCGGCCTCGGGCGTGACTGCACTAAGGTCCTTCTCGTGCTCTTTGACCTGCGCCGCAATGTATGTGTCATCCAGTTGCTGTCCGGATTCTTTCTCCAGTTGAGCCTTTAATTGCTGCTGTCCGGGAGTCATGGGTGGCGGTGGTTGCAAGCCGAATTGGGCAAAGACTTTCTTCGCTTGCGCGTCCAGCATGGAGTGGTCGTGGATCATGCGCTCGGCGAAATCCTTGACCTGAGAATTGGTGGTCTTTTGCACGACGATCTTTGCCAAAGCGACTTCCCCTTCACTGCCCTTGGCAAGGCTTTCTAGAAATTGCTTGTCGTGGAGCGAGAGCGATTTCGGCGAATTGCTCATCGCGTCGGCGTTGTTCATGGAATTGGAAGGCGCCGATGCTCCGGGCTTTGCCATGCCGGTGTCGCTTTGAGCCGAGGCCATCGTCACTAGAATGAATGAGGCGAGGACTGTGAATAGTTTTGTTCGTAAGTGCTTTTGTCGCATTTTGCTTAGTCTCCGTTAATAGTTCTCTAGCTAGAGAATCCGTTGACGTTCAGATGCTTTAGCTGGCGACTCCGCACATCGCAGTACGCGGTTCGTATGGCAATAGAGCGCCACATCACGCGGGAAATCAGAAAGACCTCAGGTAATCTTCGACATCGGGTATACAGACCTTGCTAAGGTGCTGCAAAATCAGAAACTGCCGATAAGAATACGTAAGGCAGCTTCAAGGAGAAGCTCGACCCTGATGAGCCGGGAAGCGCAGGCAGGTGGAGAATCGTTTGTGATGAAGATCTTGCTGGTAGAAGACAGCAAGTTTTTGCGGCTGGCAATGGAGCGCGCGCTGGCGCGTTCAGGATACGACGTTTGCTGCGCGGCCGACGGCGATGAAGCGCTGCGCATGGCGCAAATGACAATGCCGGATTTGATTCTGTTGGATATGCTGCTGCCGAAGATGAGCGGGCTCGATGTGCTGAAGGCGCTGAAAAAAGATCCCGCGACCAAACCAATTCCAGTGGTGGTGATTAGCGGCATGACGGAGAAGAATGCCGCACGGCTGCAGGAAGATGGCGCAGTGGGATTTCTGCAAAAATCTACGCTGGACTTGGACAAGGGACCAGAGCGGCTGCTGGCGGAAGTGCGGGAGATCGTGAGCAAGCTTCCGGTACCCCAGACGAGAAAGACAACCGCGTAGGCATCGCCAGTTCCGCTTTCGTTATTGCGAGATGGGCACCGCGTAGACGCTGTAAGGCTGAGCCCCATCGGGCACGTCGCTGATCACGTTTAACGCACCGGTGATGGGGTTGATGCTCATGGAGACCAATTCGCCTCCGCTCAAGCAGGGACCCGACGAGCTATCGCAGGAAGTATCAGCTAAAAGAAGGAACTGGCCCGTGGGATCGAGAGCGGCAGAGGAAAAATAGTATTGCCCGGTGAGAAACGGTGAACCGGGGATTTCGGTGAGATCTCCGGAGGTTGCGTCGATACTGAAGACACGCACACGGGGCGATTCACTTCCATCAGAGACGAAAGCAAAAACAAATGAACCACTGGAGCTCATCAGCAGTTGGACGAAACCGTCGGAAACTGGCTGGCCACTCGAGAGAACGTTCCACACAAGAGTTCCATTTCCTCCCAGATTGAGACGGAAAATGCGACCCGTGTTAAGGGCGTCGATTCCATAAACAAAGTGGCCATTCAGAGTAGGCACGGCCTCACTGTAATTCCAGCCGATCGCCGGAGCTTCGGAACTCAACTCGCCTTGCGACCGCTTGAAGATGCTTAGCTGATAAATCGACGGACCGGCGGCGGTTGTGCTCGCGTGAACCAGAAACGCATTAGCGCTGCTCAGCGTCAGCCATGCGCTATAAAAACATCGACCTTCGTTTTCTTCGGCCACTGTACATGGCGAAGGCGGAACCGGATTTGTTTGAATCGCAGGCAGCGGAGTGAGCCCGGTGGGGCGATCCTGATAGGCGAAAATGCCTTCATCGCTAGCCGCGTAAACATAGGTGTTGTCGCTGGCAAGACTTACGAACTTATCGAAGGCAAAGGATTGCACAGCACCTTTGGGCTGCAAGGTCCCGTTTGATAGGACTGCGTAAGATTGCAAATTGGCGGCCGGTTGCGAAGTCGTAGCGTCGGAGACCAGACCGAAATCCGTGCCAGCCATCAGCACAGCTTGCAGCGGCTGATTCGTGGATTGCAATTCTCCATTCGACATAAGGGCGAACTCCGGAGCGGTGAAGGTCGCGCCGTCAGGCGTGAAGACGTATGCGATGACGTTGCCAGCCTGGGCGGTCGAAGCCGTAGAAAAGATTGCGGTCACGGAATCGGCTGAATCCAAGCTGATGCTGCATAACGCATTTCCCATGCAGGCGCCGGACCATGAAGAAAAAATGTCACTGGTCGCCGGATTTTCGCTCAACGTCACTTCCTTGTGGGGCGGAAAGATCGCGGAACATTGCGTTGGACAGTTAATGCCTACAGGATTGCTGAGGACGGTACCCGTGCCAGCTCCGGACAGTTTTACGGTTAAAATCTCGCCGCGTTTGAAAATGGCGGAAATTTTCTTGCCGTCAGATTTCTTCGGTTTGCAGCCGCCCATGCCCGAACAGCCACCGCTCCAGCCGGCAAAGTAATAGCTGCCAGTGGGAGTTGCAGAGAGGCTGACCTGCGTGGCCTGAGGAAAGCTTGCGCTGCAGGCCGGCGGGCAGTCAATTCCCGGCGGATTGCTCGTAATGGTTCCCGTGCCTGCCGCTGGCGCGGTTACCGCCAGTTCAAAGGAGGGGCCGCCGGGCTGCGATGGGATGGATCCGCCTCCGCAGCCGGAAATAACTGAGAAATAAAGGACCAGAAAAAACCATGCTGCGCCACGGAGTACGACGAAGGAAGGATGGGGCCCGAATGCAAACATCCGACACCTCACGAGGCGCACGTGAGCATATCAGATGCTGATTGCGTGGCGACGGTTACTTAATTCGATTTCTGATTTCCGAAAATTTCCAAAAGAGGAATCTCGCCAATCACCATCTGTTAATGGAAAAGACTACAGTAAGCCCTCTACTTCACTTCCCATCGATCTGACGGCCTTAGCGATTGCCCAGACTAAACCATCCGATGCGAACAGAAACGTAATGTTGCAGAGCACGGGTGTGGCTCCAGCGCTGTAGCAGGAAGACTTTCTGCCGACAATAGTCACTCCTTGTCGGTTACTTTTGGGAAGCACAATCGCCTTACTCCTGACGCTCAATTTGGGATGCTCAATCCAACCGCGAAGGCGCGAAGGAAGGAAAGTTACTTACAAATCGGGAACTCAGAAGGGTTGCTTGGAGTCTATCTTGTATTAGAACTAGCTAGAGGCAATTCGTAGCCTACGATTCTTGATCCAAGTTGAGGCTGAAAAACTTATAATAGAAGGAGCATACAGGGGATAAAGCGGCATGGCAGGAGCAGGCACACTGGGAGAACTGGCAAGCGCGATCGGCATACCGAACGAAGAATCCGCGATCGTGGCGGAGCTGAAGGCGGGATCGGAGGAGGCGTATGCCTGGCTCATCGGGGAGTTCCAGCGTCCAGTGTACGGTTTGGTGTATCGCATGGTGAGCGATCCCGGCGATGCGGCCGATACCACCCAAGAGGTATTTCTGAAAGTGTTTCGCGGCATCAAGCACTTCCATGGCGAATCAAGTTTGAAGACATGGATTTACCGCATCGCGCTGCATGAAGCGGCGAACCGAAGGCGGTGGTGGTTCCGGCATAAGGCACAGGAGACGTCGATCGAGCCGGCAGAGAGGGAAGGCGTAGGGATTCCCGACGAAGCGATGCGCAATGCGTTGATCGATCGGCACGATTCCCCGTTTGACAACGTGGCGCATCGGGAAGTCCGGCAGCGCGTAGATCAGGAATTGCGAAAGATCGCGGAACCATATCGAACCGCGCTGATTCTGCGTGACCTGGAAGATATGTCGTACGAAGAGATTGCCGAGGTATTGCAGATCTCATTGGGCACCGTGAAATCAAGATTGACGCGCGGCCGGCAAGCGCTAAAAGAGCGGCTGGCTCCCTACATGCGCGAACTTGGAAGTGAACTGGGATCGAAAACGCCGGCAGAAGCGGAAAAAGATGCGGCGGAGAAACAAAGTTTGGGGTCGCGGGTTTGTGGTGGGGGCAGAAGGGTCGAGGTGACGCCATGAAGTATATGGGCGCGAAGGTCGATTGGATGCAGCCGGTCTCCGAGAAGTCGGGCGGGTCCGATTCGCCGAAGTCCACTGCGGTGAAGAAAAAGATCATGCAGTGCGTCGAAGTGAAAGAATTGTTATCTCCTTACCTCGACGGCGCCGTCAGTGGTACGGAGATGAGAAATCTGCAGGAACATCTGGGCGGCTGCACGGCGTGCATGCGCGAATATCGGGAACTGCAGGAGTCGCAGTGCATGCTCGGGAGCCTGGGCCGAGTGGTTGAGCCCGGAGACCTGGGATTGAAGTTGCGACTGGCCATTTCTCGCGAAGCGGCAGCAGTTCGCCGCGGCCGGTACGAAGGTTTTCAAGTACGTCTGGAAGATGGCTTGAAAGCGTTTATGGTTCCGGCAACGGTCGGCTTGGTGTGCGCAGTGCTGATTTTTGGGCTGGTGACGGCGATTCTCGCCATGCCGGGGCAGTTGCAGGCCAACAATCAAGATGTGCCGCTGGTGCTGAATACAGGTCCAGAACTGGAGCAGAGCGTTTTTGGCACCAACCTGACCTCGATCAACGCGGATTCGTTGGTGATCGAAGCTTACGTGGACCAGCATGGTCGCGTGGATGATTACAGAATTCTTTCCGATCCTGGAGCATCGCAGCAGCTTCTTCCCGAGGTAAAAAGGATGCTGATCTTCACGACCTTCCGTCCGGCGATGTCGATGGGGCATCCGATTTCTTCGCGCGCGGTGCTGTCTTTTTCGAAGATCAACGTGCACGGGTAAGCGATTCGCCCTCGGCCGACCATAGGCCGGATCGCTGGTCTCCGCATTTTATTTGCTTCTTTTCACTGTCATTATTCCACTTCCGGCTATCGGCTGAGTCGCGGTTCCCTGTTCTTAATGGAAGTCTTCAACCACTCAGGTATTGTCCTGGGCGAAGTCACCTACCCTCTGTTGTGTTATGCATCATTTCCTATGCGCGATCAGGTGCCAGGGGTATGGTGATGTTGCCTGCAATTGAATAATTTGTTTGTAGCTGAGGCGATCAGTTGGCTTCGGGCGGGGGTTGTTCCCCGTATCCTGCGTTAGGGACCGAGGTGACGTGGTACGCATTTTTTTGGTGGAAGATAACGCGCTAGTGAGAGCGCATCTTCGCGCCGTTCTGGAGATGCGGCAGGATTGGAAGGTAGTGGGCGAGGCGGAAGATGGCCGGCGGGCGGTGGAAACCTGGGACAAGCATGTCCCCAGCCTGACGGTGCTCGATTTCGTGATGCCCGTAATGAGCGGCCTGGAAGCGGGAAGGAATCTATCGAGGCAGCACCCGGAGTCGCCGGTGCTGATGGTGACCATCGATCCCTCTCCGCAGTTGGAAGAGGAAGCCAAGCGAGCTGGAATTCGAGGCGTGGTGCAGAAGGCCGACGTGGGGTCGCTGATGAAGGCAGTGGAAACCGTGCTCCGGGGAGGGACGTATTTTCGCGAAGAAATGGCTGCGGCGTAGAGACCACAGTGCAGGGTAGACACTTCAGGAAGCCCAAAAAGAAGAATTTGGTCGGGGCGATAGGATTTGAACCTACGACCCCCTGCGCCCAAGGCAGGTGCGCTACCAGGCTGCGCTACGCCCCGACATGAAATCACGAGACTTGATTCTAAAGCACAAGCTTGCTTTTCCACCACCGATTTGGTTGGTTAGTTCGGCTGCTTGAGCCGCCCCTGATAGAGGTCTCAATCGCAGGGCAGGAATCGCTGCGCCCCCGCCCAATCTCCCTCCGCTCAAAACGCGCTCGGATTTTGCTTTATGGCAGGATGACAGCCGCGCCGTCAATAGCGTCCGCTTTGACTGCGGCCAGCGCTTCGTTGGCGTGGTCCAACGGAAATACCGTAACTTTTGGTTGCAGTCGAATGTCGGCTGCGATTCTTAAAAAATCACGCGCGTCGGTGCGAGTCATATTGGCTACGCTGCGAATTTGCCGCTCGCCCCAAAGCAGGCGGTCGTAATCGAACTGGGGCATGCGGTCGAGATGGATCGCATTGATCGCAACCACTCCACCTTTGCGTAAACTCGCAAGCGCAGCCACGACCACGTCTCCGTTGGGAGCGAAAGTGACGGCGCGGCCAAGCTCGACCGGAGGTTTATCGGTTTCGCTGCCCACCCACTTCGCGCCCAACGATTCGGCTAATTTGCGATGCGAGGCGCGGCGGGTAGAGACGTACACTTCGCAGTTCCAGGAGTGCAGCACAGCAATTGCCAGGTGCGCGGACGCGCCGAAGCCGAACAGTCCTACCTTGTCTCCGCGTTCCACACCGGCAACGCGCAGGCTGCGAAAGCCAATGATGCCAGCGCACAGCAAGGGCGCGGCGTGCAGATCGTCGAGTTCACCTGGCAGGGGAAAAACAAAATCGCGGCGTGCCACGGCATATTCGGCATATCCGCCGTCAACCGTATACCCGGTGAATGTAGGCGAGTCGCAGAGATTTTCCATGCCGCGCCGGCAATATGGACAGGTTCCATCGATGCCGCCGATCCAGGAAACGCCCACGTGCGTGCCCGGCGTCACTTCGGCAGTCACGCCACTTTCCCGGTCGCTTTCCCCGTCACTATGCCCATAACTTTCAATGATCCCAACGATCTGGTGGCCGGGAATCAGCGGATGCTTTTTCTGCGGCAATTCGCCTTCCGCAATGTGAAGATCGGTGCGGCACACTCCGCAGGCCCGCACGCGCAGCAGGACCTCGCCGGGGCCGGGTTGAGGCTTGGGAACGTCTTCGTAATGAAGCGGTTGTTTTGGTGCGTTGAGGACTGCAGCTTTCACGAACTGGTCTCGCAGGAGTAACAAAATAATATTCTCAGAATAACGCCGTGGCTGCAGGATTCTCAAATCTGGCATCAAGCTAACGTGCTTTATTGAGATCGACGGCCGAGCGATCCATGCGATTCCCGTAACGGCATCTTCCCCCTGAAGTAACTGGATCAATGCACATTTTTTGTTGCAATTTAACACTGGTGCAATATGTTGCAACTAGGATTAAACAGAGGAGACTCGTTTGAGCTCGACGCGATCGGCAAAATCGCTGCCGCTGCAAGTCGCGGCCGTCTGTTATCGCAAACAGGGCAAGAGTGTCGAGTTCCTCCTGGTTAATACCAACGGCGGCAACAAGTGGACGTTTCCAAAGGGCTCTCCTGAAATGCGCCTGTCTCACAGCCAGGCCGCCGAGCGCGAAGCGGCAGAGGAGGCCGGCGCAATGGGCGCCATCGAGCCCAGGCATTTTCATTTATATCTGCATTCCAAGGGTGTTTTTTGGCAGCCGGGCGGCGTGCAGGAATACGTGGTAAAAGCTTTTCTAATGCAGGTCCACGAATTGCGCCAGCCCGATGAACCGCAGCGTCGTCCCACGTGGTTTACCCCCGAGCAAGCACGGCGGTGCCTGGCTCGCGGCCGCGAAGTAAAATATGCCCACGAACTACAAGCTGTGATCGATCGCGCGCTCGAACGCATTCACTCTCAGGGCGCGTTATGGGGACGCTACCCGGCAAATCACAATGGGCGCGCGGCTGCGCAGTCGTAGAATTGTCATTGATGACCCTTCGCTGGCCTCTTTTGATTTTCGGGTTGACTTTGTCGTGTGCCGCACAGTCGAAGCCGCAAATACAGTGCCGCACGCTTACTCTGACTGGCGAGCTCTCGTCCGGAGACCACTTTGAGAAGCCGATTGGAGCCGGCCTTATTCTCAGAATTGATCCTGAAAAAACTAGCGGATGGTTCATCAGCCTGACCCCCAAAGATAAGCCCGACAAGGACTACATTTATCCTGTGAACCCGCCGCTTCGTTTTAACCCAGTGCAAACCCTGGGTCCGGGCTACGGCGAGGATTCGAAGGCTTCGCTTACGGTTTCGCATGACATGCGATTCCTGCTGAGCCAGCAGGACTACGAACAAATCTCGCCGCTTCTGACCAATGCATTGTGGCCATACAAGGCTCCCAATCCAGATGCGGCCGCTAACGAATATCTGGCAGATCTGAAGCGTCTAAAGACGGGACTACTGAAACTGTCCGTCAGCGCTTTCGATCTCGACGCGGACACCGGCTCGATAAAGCACATCACTGTCCGCGCCGCAATTTCGGCTCCTGAAGGCTTTGCCTTCGATGCAGCACTCAAGCCGAAGTTGAGCGCCTGTCCGTTGCCTCCCTGGTGAGCCCGAAGGCTGCGGTAGCACTTCTTCGCAGACATACGTTCGTGAGACCATAGTTTCAGCCTTATGATTCAGCTTTCCGGCGCCGGCAAATGCTTCGGCCACAAGCTTCTTTTTGAAAACACCGATTGGTTGATCACGCCTCGTGACCGCGTTGGCTTGGTCGGCGCCAATGGCACCGGCAAGACCACGCTGATGAAGATTCTTGCCGGCCTGGACACGCTCGACTACGGATCAGTCACGGTTGCTAAAGGCACCACCGCAGGCTACCTTCCGCAGGATGGATTAACGCTTTCCGGCCGCAGCGTGTTCGATGAGTGCATCTCGGTGTTCGCGGAACTGCAGGCGATGGAGCAAGAGATGGAAACGTTGATGCAGCGTTTCGCCGAGCTCGACCACACCAGCGCCGAATACGAAGCGGTTGCCGACCGCTATCACAGCCTGGAGCACGAATTCCGCACCCGCGATGGCTACTCGATTGAAGCCGAAGTCGGAAGAATCTTGATGGGGCTGGGGTTTCGCAAAGAAGACTGGAAGCGGCAAACCGATGAATTCTCCGGTGGCTGGCAGATGCGGCTGGCGCTGGCGAAACTGCTTCTGCAAAAGCCAAATTTGCTTCTGCTCGATGAACCGACCAACCATCTGGATCTGGAGGCGCGCAACTGGCTGGAAGAGTACCTGCACGATTATCCCTATGCCTTTGTGTTGATCTCGCACGACCGCTATTTTCTGGATACCACGGTCAACAAGATTGCTGAAATCTGGAACAAGCGTTTCTGGTTCTATACCGGCAACTACGACAAGTTTCTGACCCAGAAAACCCAGCGCAACGAGCAGTTGCAGGCGGCGTATAAGAATCAGCGCGATCGCATTGAACAGTTGGAAATGTTCATCAACCGCTTCCGGTACCAGGCAACCAAGGCCAAGCAGGTGCAGAGCCGGATCAAGGAGCTGGAAAAAATCGAACGCATCGAGGTTCCCCCGGAAGAAAAAACCATTCACTTTTCGTTTCCGCAGCCGAAGCCGAGTGGACGTATCGTCGCAGAGTTCAAGGGCGTGGCGAAAGTCTATCCGGCAAAAACTGCAGAGACTGGCTCTCGTCCCAGCGCAGAAAAAGAAGTTTTTCGGAATGTTAGTTTTCTGATCGAACGCGGCGATCGCATTGCGCTGGTGGGCGTGAACGGGGCGGGAAAATCCACTCTTATCAAGCTGCTGGCAAGTGAAGAAAAACCGACAAGGGGAGAATTCAAACTCGGCCACAATGTCGACGCCGACTATTTTGCGCAGGACCAATACAAGGAACTCGATCAGGACTCGCGGATCATCGACGATCTCGGCAACGCGTCTCCGGGCTCGACCCAGACGGAATTGCGCAGCCTGCTCGGCTGCTTTCTGTTCTCCGAGGACGATGTGTTCAAGAAGATCGGAGTGCTCTCGGGCGGTGAGCGTGGCCGCTATGCCTTGTTGCGCCTGTTGCTGCATCCCTCGAATTTTCTGCTGCTCGACGAACCCACCAACCACCTCGATTTGCGGGCCAAAGACGTGCTCCTCGAGGCGCTCACAAAATATACCGGCACAGTCGTTTTCGTCTCGCATGACCGCTATTTCATCGATAAGCTTGCGACCAGGGTATTCGAGATTGGCGATGGCAAGGTCGAGGTCTATCCCGGTAACTACGAAGACTATCTCTGGCGCAAGCAGGGCGGCAATGTGAAGCAGGAGGAGGCGATCCAACAGCAACTGACGGCTGAATTGTCCGCTGTTAAAGCGGGCGCCGAAAGCAGTTCCAACGGCAATCACAAATCTGGCGCCGAAGTGGCTGTTGTCGCCAAGCCAAAGCGTATGAATCCCATCAAGCGAAAGCAGATGGAGGACCATGTCCGGGAGTTGGAAGCCTCGATCAATCGCGAAGAAACTGCGATCGCGCAATGTGAAACCGCCATGCAGGAGTTTACTAGTGCCGAGGATACCCAGCGGCAGGCACAGGAACTGGACGGGCGAAAAGCGGCGCACGCCGCGCTCGTCAAGGAATGGGAAGAACTCGCGGAATCTCTGCAGGAAGCCGATTAACGGCGGCAACTGCGCCGCATCCGTACAATATCTTCCGTAATCTCAGAAAATACTTACTTCTGTGCGATAGTCGGATAGGCCTAACGGACACGAACCCCGGCAGGCCAAAATTCCAGACCCACCGCAGAAGCGGCGCCGATTGTGCCGCGCGGACTCGAAGGAAGGCGCAATGCTGCAACCCTCAGATTACACATTCAACGGAAAATCCAATCCTGCCACGCCAAACTCCAACCTCAACAATCAAAACAAAAACATCAGCGCTCCCATCGAGCAAGCCACCATCGGACGCACCCTCGTGATCAAGGGAGAACTTACGGCGGCGGAAGCGCTCTACATCGATGGCCGCATCGAAGGCAAAATCAGCTTGCCGGACCACCGTGTGACCATCGGCCGCAACGGTTCGGTTCAAGCCAATATCAATGCCCGGGAAGTGGTTGTGATGGGCAAGGTCAATGGGAATATCGAGTGCACCGACCGTGTCGATATTCGCAGCGAAGGTTCGGTGACCGGGGACGTTTCCACCGTTCGCATCAGCGTGGAAGACGGCGCGGTGCTCAAAGGCGGGGTTGAAGTTCGCAATGCCGAGCACAAGCAGCCGAACAAGCCGCAGAACCAATCGAAATCGATTGATACGCCGAAAGCCATCGAGACACCGAAACCGGCCACTGCAGAACCGGCCAAGGCGATGACCGCAGTTGCGGGCGCGTAATCTAATTTCGCAGAAGAAATACAAAAAGGGCACTCTCAAGTGCCCTTTTTTCATTTCTATCGCATGGCTGCTAAGCCATCAACCCGCTGAGCACCGACCTCAGGAGCGGCTCAGGTGTCGCGCCTAATCAAAAATCAGCACCGCAGAGGCGATCACCGTGGTCCACAGACCGCGCTTATCTCCCACTGCCGATTGCGTCACGTTCGCGGTGCGCACGATTTTATTGGACAAGCGGTAGATCTGTTTCTTCTCATCCCACGAGCGGTCAGGATCGAACTCGACATTCAGCGTAGTCGCGAGCATCTCTGCTGCAAGTTCTTCCGCGTACTCACCGGCAGCATCTTCGGTCTCGCCGAACGAATGATGTTCGCTCAAATATCCGTAGGTGTTTTTGTCGGCGGGGATGGCCACGCCAATCGAGGAAGCTAGTAACCGGTGCGCCTCATGCGTGGAGTTTTCCGCCACCACGGCGAAAACCACCTCGCCGGGACTGAGGTAGGTCACGCCTTCTTTGCGGGTCAGCATTTTGCAATTGGGCGGAAAAATGGAGGAAACGCGGACCAGATTCTGGGCGGCGATTCCCGCATCGCGCAACGCCAGTTCGAAGGATGTCAACCGCTCACGGTGCTTTCCGACTCCCTTGGTGAAAAACATCCGCTTGGGAACCATGTCTTTGCCCAACTCTTGACCCTCCCGCAGCTCAAAAATTAGATGGAAGAAAGCACAATCTAACACAATGGCTTGTAAAGGAAAGATGAATTTGCTGCGGCCAAAGAAAAAATGGCAGGCAACCGCTGGCGCGGCTCCCTGCCACTGCGCCCGGATTCTTCGGGGGAGGGCCCGGGCAAAAGCGACTCACTCTAACACAAGATTTGCCACGGTCAACAGGAAAGACATTCGTCTTCGTTTTCCCGAACAAGTTTATGTTTGACCAACCCGACCGCGGGTCACTTCGACGCTGCGGAAAGTAGAAACTCAAGCGCTTACTGGTGCGTCTCCCGCGGCACTTTCGCAGTATATTGCAGGTCCACGTCTACCGTCTTATCTCCGGACAGCGCGGTCACGTGGCTGTCCACGTCCCAGTCGAGACTGACAGGCAGCAGCTTTCGCGCCAGCGGCAGATACTCCTGCAGATAGCTCGCGTCGAACACATCTCCGGGCCGCAGCTTCCAGGCCTCGCGCAATTTCGCCGTCAGACTGTTATCGAGCCCGCGGAACTGAAGCTCACCCATGTGAAACAAAGAGCCTTCGTTGACGGCGAGCAGAAAGGAAACCGTTCCGGCAGGATCGTCGAACACCGCATCGGCTTTTATGCTGGCTGTGATATGTCCGCGAGAGCCGTAAAGTTTTTGGACGGCTCGAAGATCACCCTCCAGTCGAACCGTATCTGCGACCTGCCCCGTTTTCGCTTTAATGAAAGGCTGCAGTTCGGCCGTTGAAACCACTTTATTTCCCGACCACTGCCAGCCAGCCAGCTTGTATTGAATGCCGGGAGTAACCGGAAACGTGATGTCGACGAAAGTTGGCGTCGGTCCATTTCCACTCCAATCCGCGGCTGTCGGTTTTACGACCTTGGGCAGCGCTACAGCGCAGGAAGCCTTGAGATATCCACGCTCGCGGAAAATCGGCAGAATTGCATGTTGAGTGAAGTTCTCCATGTAAGCACGGGAATATTCGCGCCCCAGCAGTTTTTCAGCGGCATCTTGCAGCACCGGCAGTTCACCCGCAGTTGCTCCGGGAAACTCGGCATGGCGGATGCGAATGCTCACCCCAACCACGTTGTAGTCAATCGACTGCACTTTTCCGTTCTTGTCTTGTACCGGAGCAAACTGAACCTGCCCCGGCGCGCCGTTCTCATCGAGCAACGCCTGCAGTACGTCGGAGACCTGGCCGGGCAAATTGCCGCTGGTGGGCAGCTGGCCATCGAAGAGCGGAATGCGTTCGTGCAATTTACGAATTAGGTCCTGCTGGTTGAACCACACGAAGTCGGTGAAGTGGGCAGGGACAAATTTATCCGCGTCGGCCACCTTAAACACTAGCTCGGTGCCTTCTCCGGAGTAACGATAGTGGTAATCGATGTTGCTGAAAGCACCGCTCTGGCCAAGCTGACGCGCGGCTTTCTGGAAATCCTCCTCGTGGGCAACGGTCCCGACTGGCAATCCACTTGCCAGGGCGATTTCTTGTTGCGTGAAGCGTTTGCTTCCCGTCGCTTTGACGGCGAGAAGCTTGTATGAGCTCGGCAATGCAGCCCGCCCGCCGCCGGCCTGAGCATGAGCGGCAAAAAGAGAAGACAGATAAATGGCAGACAATCCAGCCGCCAGCAATCCTGAAGGGAACGTCCTCATCTACTGGATACTCTAGCTCTTCCGTTGCTGGATTTGTGGTTCTTGGCGATCTCAATAAAGGCCAGCGCGGCGCGGCTAAGAGCTTTGTCCTTGCGGAAGACCAGAGCCAGATCCCGCGGAAGCCGCGCATCGGCCATCGGGATTGCCAAGAGAACGCCTGCCCGCACGTCGTTTTGCACATTCGAGCGCGCGATGAAGCCCACTCCCACGCCGGCGGCAACGAAGCGCTTCAACAGTTCACTCGAATCGAGCTCCATGCTGTAGTGCGGTTTTAAGCCCCGCTCGCGAAAGAGGTCATCGAGCGCGTCCCGTGTGTGCCCGGATTTCGGCAGAACCAGCGGAAACTTTGCCAAATCTCCCACCATGGCTGCCTTCATCTTTTCGAGCGGATGATTCGGCGGCGCAATAATCACCAGTTCATCCTGGTGGATGAGGACCACGGTAAGCCGGTTGTCTTTCACGGGCAAAGAAACCACGCCAAAATCCACCGAATTGTCGGTTACCGACTCCAGAATTTTCGCGTAGTCGGCGCTCTTTATATTGACGGAGACGTTGGGATACTGCTTTTTAAAATCTGCGAACACTTCCGGCAGGATGTGCAGGCACGTTCCCTCATTGGCGCCGACCGTGATTGCCCCGCGCGGGATGTGTTCCATCTCGGCAAGTGTAGTCAGCATTGCCTTACGCGCATCGAGCGCTTCCAGAACGTATTTCTGAAAAGCTTTGCCGGCCGCAGTCAGGCAGACCTTGCCGCCGGAGCGGTCGAAAAGCTTGGCGCCCACCTCGTCTTCCAGGGCGCGAATCTGCGACGAGATCGCAGGCTGCGTGCGGAAGCGCTTTTCCGCCGCTCGCGAGAAGGACGCATGGCGGGCGACTTCCTGAAATGTTTGCAGCTGGTCGAAGTCCATGGATGAAGATGAAGGCGCGCTGGCAGTTCAGTTCGGTCGGTTCAACTCAATTCGATCAGGCTAAACCAAGCCATGGAAAGTATAAGGCTGCGCACCCTTCGCGGACCAACAGGGCTGGAACAATTCATTCGCGAGCACATGGCCCGCGGACAGGATGAACTTATTCGCCTAAGGTGGCACTGCTGAAGGAGGCGTGCTTGCTCAGCCGGCTAATCATCTTGAGAGCCTTGTTCGACTCGGGCGCATGCAGAACTTCAGGCTGGTTGGCTTCGATCAGCCCGCCTTCCACCGCATCCAGAGCCATAACCGATCTCTCCAGCACCATAGCCAGATACTTCTGCGCAATCGGACGGTCAGCGGGGTGGATCAGCTCCCACCAACGGCGAATGGATTCTTGCACTTCGGCCTCCGATTTCTCGCCCACCACGAGGGCGTCGATCAATCGGTAGACCTTACTCTTGACAGCTTGATAGGAAACAGAAACTTCTTGAGGCATTGGGGTTTTGAACTTGCACCTGTGTTGAGCAATCCGTCAACCAAACCCTAGGTGCTTGTTCCATAAGTCCTTGCAGACCAGCAGCCTTTCATTGCAATCCTGTGAATGGAATAAATCACAATTTTGGATATGAATTCTGGAAGCATCCGTCCCCGATGTTCCTGATTTGGTAGGTTATGTTGTCACACAGATTGAGACAGGGTCGCTCCAGAGCAACCGAAGCACCGAAGCACCGAAGCACTATATGCTCCAGCAGGTTACAATGTTGCGCTCCGGCAACCGGATAAATGCTTTCGTGCTGCTAGGGACAAACTTGTCTCACTAAGTGTGCATGCAAATAATTGGAGGTCGAATGAGAGCTTGGTTTGGAGTGGTCGCACTTATTTTGGTTTTTTCCCTCAGCGCACCCGCGCAGAACGCACCCTCCGGCGGCAATTCAGACGTCGTGAACGCCCAGGACCGCATGTTCTTTCCTCACGATATGTTCTGGGGATGGGCGCAGTTCGATCTGGCGCCTCCGCATAATGAGATTGACCCGAACCTTTGCGCGGCAACGGCAAGGGATTTCGGCGGCACAAATGCCCCCTGCAGCATGTTCGCCCGCTATATGTTGTCAGGAATGCTTGAGGTGCGCCCATTCGGCCGCACCCAGCTGCGGCGCTTCATGCTGTTTGGCGCGCCTTCGTTTCTATTTGGCAAGAATGTGCCGCAAGCGCTCTATACCTGGTCGCCGGACGCAATTGGCATTGAGCACTCGTGGGGCGCAGCCATTTACATCGCCAAGGGATTCGAACTCCGGGTGACGCAACATTTCTTATTCGATCGGTTGGGGGCTCGTGATAAGTATCTGGGACCGGCCGATCTCGGCAGCAACGGCCCTTGGGGACGCTATAACGCCGTGGGCGTACGCAAGTATTTTGGAACTCGTCGCTGGTAGACAACAGGACTGTAAGCCGGAAATGAGCATTAGGCGAATCTAGGCGGCGCCCGCGGGTACCGACGGATTACGCAGGCACTGCACCAGCCAGATCACAAACGCCACCACCAGGCCAAGAATCATGAAGGGGACCAGGAAGATGAGGAAGAGCCATCCCCGGCCAAACATCGACGTAACATCGCCTCCAACCGACGCCTGTGGGTCGCGGCGAAGCTCTCCACCAATGACCGTTGCATCGCCACCTACCTGTATGCCCGCGCCCAGGCGAGCATCGCCCGCGATTGCAGTTACGTCTCCCGAAACCTTGGCCTGGTCTTCGAGAATGATGCTGCCGCCGATCGCGGTTACGTCCCCGGCAACCTGGCCGCGCACGTGAATACTGCAGCCAAAACAGGTGAGATCGCTGACATGTTGGTCGGGACCGACGTTAATGCTGTGTCCGAATTCCGTGTAGCTGGAATCGTCTCCCGCGAAAGCCGCTCCCGGTAGCAAAAGGGTGAACACGAAGCAACACAGGAGGAATGAAATGAGAAATCGGGGACGAGAACCGCGATGTGTGATGTACATCACAGCAGATAGTGCTCCCAAAACCGGATTATGGCACAAAGCCGGAACAAGGTAGTGGGCTGTTTTGAATTTTCGATGAATCGTGATGACCAAAGTTATGGCGCGAAGTAGGCCGTCCAGCCGATAATCTTCGCAGCGGAATGAAACGGGCACCCAAGAGCAACGGAATCCGCGCTCTCGATAAAGGCATAGAGCGCGAGGTCCGAATCTTGCAGGCACATGGGATCGAAACCTTTGAATCGTGCGAGGGCGGGGATGGGCACGCATTCCCCGAGCCGACTGTTTGCTTTCATGGTCAGCACTCCGACGGATTCAAGGCGCTGGCGATTGCTCTGCAATATGGCCTACGGGTTTCCGAATTGAGGCGGTACTACAGCATCGAAGACGGAGAACCCGTGGGGCCAAAATGGGCTATGACGTTCATTCCGAAACGGAGTTAGCTAAGCTTCTCCGTCAAGTTTCTGGCAGTTCTTACACTTCGGTTTTCCGCCTGTTCCTGCAAGACGGTCGTAAGCGGGTATCTCCGCTCCCGGACCGCACTTATCGTTGTCGTGGTGATGCTGTTCGTTCTTGGAGTTAAACGCCGGTACTTTAGCCACAGTGATTCCCTCCTGCGTCGATTATATTCCGTTCACTCTTAGCGCTACTGGAATTTCACGCTGCTTTCGTCTCGCGCGCTTCTAACACTCCAACCAATTCTTCCAGCGTCCAAACGTGGTCTGTTAGTCCAGTTTCCATCGCAGGCGTGACTCTCAGCGTTTGATGGACTCGGCAGAAATTGTAATACGCATGATAGATCGCAACCATGTGGCAGTGGTTTTCAAACTTCTTCGAGAACGCATTCGTGAGCCGCGTGAAGCGGCGAACGCCCATTCGCAGATTCAAGTTTTGCCGCTCAATATAGCTAGTCGAAATGTGCCGAGGATCAGGCGAACCGCTGAGAACGCCTGTGCGGATGCCGATGCACTGGGCAGGACTATAGCGCGTGTCTGGTTGATCTGATGGAGCACCGTACAGCTTTATCAGCATCGCGTAATCCACGTCCATCCCGAAAGCACCTTCGACAGCTTCCGCATAGGCGCGGTGACCGTCCGTTGTGATCTGAATGCGCGTGGTCACACGCGATGCCACGTCCTCCATAAATTTGCACGCCCAACTAGCGTCACGTCCGCCGCACAAGTAAGAGAGCACCAGCTTGGAATCCGCGTCAATCGCGATCCATGTCCACACACTACCAGCGCCAGTCCCCTCCTTCTGCAAGGGCACGTTCTTCTCCTTCGCATAGCAAAAACTCCAAACTTCGTCACACTGCACACGCTGTACTCTAACTTGCCGAACGGTCGCATTGTGGAATGCGGCGCAAGCCGCTCCCATGTCAGGAATTAGCTTGAGAACGGCATCTTTACAAGCTCCTGTCAGCCTGCAAGTCGCCCGGATGCTATTTCCTTCGACCAAAGCATTCACGATCTGCGCGCGTTTCTCAATGGATAAGCGGTTCATAATGCTGAAATTATATGCTTGAGCGGGTATGCAGTCAAGCAAATAATGCGGATTCGCAGACATTTTTCAAACATCTCCCTTGACTGCAGTGCGTTTTCGCAGTACGTTGTTCATGTCCCAACGAAAAGGAGGATTAGGAACATGGCTCAAGCCCAAACAGTAGTCGAGGAAATGAAAGATTCTTCGCAGGAGAATGACGAGCAGTTGCGTGAGCAGTCGCGTATTGCCTTCCCTTACCAAAGTCTCAACGATGCAATGGAGATTGCCAAAGCCGTGTTCGAGCTGCATGGATCATCGGCTACGTACGAGCAGATCGCCGCGCATCTAGGTTGTAGTTCAAACAGCAGCGGTTTCCGCACGAAGATCAGTTCCGCAAAGGTGTTCAACCTAATTTCCACGGGTCAAGGAATGGTCACACTTACCGACCTTGGGACTAGAATTTGCGACCCTCAACAAGAGAAAGCTGCGCGGGCCGACGCCTTCCTAGCCGTTCCCCTCTACAGCGCAGTGTATGGGAACTTCAAGACTGGAACTCTTCCACCCGCGAGCGGCCTAGAATCGGCGCTCGTTTCTCTTGGCGTCTCATCAAAACAGAAAGAACGCGCGCGCCAGGTTTTCCAGAAATCAGCGCAAGAGGCCGGATTTTTCCAGTTCGGCAAAGATCGCCTTGTGATGCCTGCGATTAAAGCAAGCGCAGCCACACCAGCAGTTACACCGGCAGTCATCGAACCAGAGCCAGAGAAAAAGAAAACAAGCAAGGAAGATGACGATGATCTGCACCCGTTCATCAAGGGATTGCTCACGAAGCTGCCAAAACCCGATGACGAATGGACGCAAGAAGGCAGAGCAAAATGGCTAGAGACGGCGGCCAATATTTTCGATCTACTTTACAAGAATTCAGACGATAACAATCGAGTGATCTCGATTCGAGTCGAAAAGGATTCTGCAAGACAGTGAGACTCGCGCAGCAGAACGTGGTCTCAAGGAGCATGGTGATGCAACTGAAAATAATAACGGCTAGCCCTTTGTATCTTGCCTATCGTGCGAGGGGCTGTAATGGCAAACCCCAAGTCAGGTAACCTTCGCGTGGCGTCCTGACTTGGGGCAGATAGGCTCTACCAGCCTAACCCGTTAACCTTTTCCCCAGCGTGCTTTCGCGGCACGCTGGGCTATTTCTGTTCGCTCTTTCGCTGTCAGCTTCGCGGCCCTTGCTCTGCCGCCTTTCATTCCGCCTAACTTGCCGAGCGCAACTGCCGCCGGATTCTTCTTGTGGGGCGGGAATTGTACGATCTTCCGCTCAGGCTTTAGCGGGCCGCCTATAGCCTGTTCTACCACCCGCAGGGCATTCTGTGCTACGTCACCCTTGCTTGAGCGTCCACGCATGAGTATCATTGTGTACCATCATGGCGAAAAAGTCCAACAGAGGGTTTTTGCTTCAAGTGGCCTGTAGTCCGGGCATTAAGGCATACAAGCAACTAAAACAATATGTGGACCGAACTGCTACCACTTGGGAATGGAAATCACCCGGAAAACGGATGAAGCACAAACGTTATCCGGGCATTGTTGAACTCGATCCCACAACCCGCGAGGTTGTTGCGGCTTCGATTAGTGAACCCAATGCGGAAACCCTTGGTTCCTTGGTGGGCATAATCATCAGGTGTTTTGGCGAGAATCTAATCGCAATTAACATTCAACGCCGACATCCAACCGACACATAAAATTCAAAACAGCCCACTACCCGGAACAATTAGTAGCCTCCGGTACCGACTTGTTCTCTATATAATGGTTGGTTTTCGCATAGATAGCCGAAATTTACGTAGTCGAGCGCCAGATAGCCGAAACTGATGGCTGAATTTAGATCGCCGAATTTTAGATAGACGAACCTTTAGATTGCCCAAATCACAAGGAGACAAGGAATGGCTGGCTCTTATAACGGCGCGCCCGTGCCGTCCGATGGAAGAAAAATTACTTACGCCAATGGAAAGTACCAAGTGCCGGATAATCCCATTATTCCTTTTATTGTAGGCGACGGAACTGGCCGCGACATCTGGAAGGCCTCAATTCGCGTCTTCGACGCCGCCGTCGAAAAAGCATACAAAGGCAAGCGCCGCGTGGCGTGGTACGAAGTTTTCGCCGGCGAAAAGGCCAAGGCCAAGTTCGATAATTGGCTGCCCGATGACACCGTCGAAGCCATTCGCGAGTTCCGCGTCGCCATCAAAGGCCCGCTGACTACGCCTGTCGGCGGCGGCTTTCGCTCTTTGAACGTCGCTCTCCGCCAAATTCTGGACCTCTATGCCTGCGTGCGGCCGGTGAAATATTACCAAGCTGTGCCCTCGCCAGTGAAGCATCCCGAGCGCATGGATATGGTCATTTTCCGCGAGAACACCGAAGACGTTTATATCGGCATCGAGTGGGAGCAGGGAACTGCCGAGTGCGCCCGCCTGATCGAATTTCTCAACAAAGAAATGCTCAAAGGCGGAAAGAAACAGATTCGCCTCGACTCCGGGGTGGGCATCAAGCCGATCTCCGTCACGGGAACCAAGCGCCTGGTGCGCATGGCGATTCAGCACGCTCTCGAAAGTGGACGTAAAACTGTCACTCTGGTTCACAAAGGCAACATTCAGAAATTCACCGAAGGCGCATTCCGCAAGTGGGGATACGACCTCGCGACTGAAGAATTTCGCGACAAAGTCGTCACGGAGCGCGAGAGCTGGATTCTCGACAATAAAGACAAGAATCCGAATCTGACGATCGCTCAGAATGCCGAGTTGGTTGAGCCCGGTATGGAGTTCGCGCCTCCGGCATTTCGCCAGGCCGTGGAACAGGAAGTAAAAGACGTGCTCGACCGCATTTACACGACCCACGGGCAAGGCAGGTGGAAGACGAAAATCATGATCAATGACCGCATCGCGGATTCCATCTTCCAACAGATTGTCACCCGCCCAGATGAGTATTCCGTTCTGGCCACGCCGAATCTCAATGGCGATTACATTTCCGACGCTTGCGCAGCGCAAGTGGGCGGATTGGGGATCGCTCCAGGCGCCAACATCGGCGACGGTTACGCCATATTCGAAGCCACGCACGGCACCGCGCCCAAGTACGCCGACAAAGATGTCATTAACCCCGGTTCGGTAATGCTCTCAGGGGTAATGATGTTTCGTTTTTTGCGATGGAATGAAGCCGCCGATCTGATCGAGCACGGAATCGAGAAAACCATTCTGCAGAAAAAAGTCACGTACGATTTCGAGCGCCTGATGGAAGGTGCAACCAAAGTAAAAACCAGCCAGTTCGCCGACGGCATCATCGAAAATATGGGAGCAGCGGTGCTGGTCTAAATTGAGCATTCAGCAATCAGCATTCAGCCCCAGAAGTTGTCATTCCGAGCGAAGCGAGGAATCTGTTGTCTGCTGGGGGCGGCAAGGCCGTTCGTGGCTGAGTGCTGACTGCTGATTGCTAATTCTGAAAGGATTCATCATGCGTAAGAAAGTAAGCATTGTAGGTTCCGGCAATGTTGGCGCAACCGCCGCCCACTGGATCGCCTCAAAAGAACTCGCCGATGTCGTCTTAATCGACATCATCGAAGGCGTTCCCCAGGGCAAAGGACTCGATCTGCTCGAAGCCATGCCGATCGAGAAACGCGATTCGTACATCTCCGGCACCAACGATTACAAAGACACCGCAAATTCCGACATAGTCGTCATCACCGCCGGAATCCCGCGCAAGCCCGGAATGAGCCGCGACGACCTGCTCAACACCAATTACAAAATCATGAGCGCGGTAGTCGGCGAGGTGGTGAAATATTCCCCAAACTGCATCCTGATCGTTGTTTCCAACCCGCTCGACGCCATGGCGCAAGCCGCATACAAGTTGAGCAAATTCCCCCGCGAGCGCGTCATCGGCATGGCCGGAGTGCTCGACTCGGCCCGCTTCCGCGCCTTCATCGCCGATGAACTGAAAGTCAGCGTAGAGAATGTCACTGCCTTCGTCCTCGGCGGCCACGGCGATACCATGGTTCCTCTGCCGCGCTATTCAACGGTTGCAGGAATTCCGATCACCGAGCTGATCGAGAAATCAAGGCTGGAAGCAATCGTGCAGCGCACTCGCGACGGCGGGGCCGAAATCGTGAAGTATCTGAAAACCGGCTCGGCGTATTACGCGCCATCAGCGGCAGCCACAGAAATGGTGGAAGCGATCCTGAAAGACAAGAAAAAAATCCTGCCCTGTGCTGCATATCTTCAAGGCGAATACGGCATCAACGGCCTGTACGTCGGCGTGCCGTGCAAGCTGGGAGCGAAGGGGCTTGAGCAGATTATCGAAATCAAGCTGACAGCGGAAGAAAAAGCCAGCCTGGATAAGAGCGCGGCTGCGGTAAAGGAGTTGTGCGGAGTGATTGGAGTGTAGGGTTTTGACGACGCAGGCCACCGGTTCCCAATAGAGCCGTCATCCCCAAAAACATGGGCGCCGGCGGATATTGGAATCCAGCCGCCCGATGGTCATTGACCTAAAATCGCACTCGGCTCACCACGAAACGGATTCACCACAACCAGCCCATCTAGATCCTGATCGGCCTGCAAATCTTCCGTCAACAGATATCGGCACGAGGCTGCCTTGGCCGCAGCCACAATCAAGGAATCCCAAAACGACAGCCGGAAGCGTTCCTGAATTTTCCAGCCGCTTTCCAGAGTCTCCGCATCCAGGACGACTGGCCGCCACGCCAGCAAGTTGCGTATCTCGGCCTGCACCTCTTCCCGGGCAGAAGGATGCTTTCGGGTTACGTTGGCATAGAACTCTTGCAGAACCTGAAAGCTGATACGACCCCGGCGGCTCTTCCACAACTCTGAGCGCCACAGCCTAGCCGCCTCATGTTTCTTTGGATTGGCCTGGTCGATAGCGTAAAGGAAGACGTTGCTATCCACGAAAACGGGCGCGTTCATGAACCTCCTCGCGCGAGAGATACTTGCCGTCGGTCTTCAGAAAAGGTTTCCGGGCAAGCGCCTGACGCATGGCCCTCTCATAATCGTCCGTCTCTCGCATCCGCTCTTTGAGAACGCCGGCCAGCAGCTTCGACACGCTGATATCCCGACGTGCTGCTTCCATGCGAGCCCAACGGGCCACGCTCTGTTCCAGGGTTACAGTGACGTTTCGCAGATTTCGCTTCATAACACGAAACCAGTGTAACACTGGAACAGTGTTATATGGTTGTAAATTACTCTGGAACCCTGATTAGCGCCATACCTCGGTAATCGTCTCAGCCGAAGCCGAATGACCTAGGTAGGAAAGCCCGTACATGGCTTCCAGAGTTCGCAATACGCTGTAGTGGTCGATTTTCTCGCTGTAGCGTCCCGGCTTGACCATGGGGCCGACGAAGATCGTAGCGATTTGGTTTATAGATGTGCCGTTGTCCTCATCCCAGGTGACGATGAGCAGGCTGTTATTTTTTTGCGCCCATGCCAAGTAACTTGCCAGATTGCTTTTGAGCCAACTATCCCCTTGCTGAACTGTCCCGTCGTGCATGTCATTCATCAGGTTGGGAATCACCCAGGAGACGGTCGGGAGATCGCCAAAGTTTGCGGGGAAACTGGTGAACGGCTGATTGTCCTTGGCCGGAACATTCGAAAAGTTCGTCCAGGGAACGTGCTTGCGCGCATATTTGCCCTCTTTGCAGACCTCCGACCCGGTCGAAGGCAGATCTTCGGAAAAGCCAGTAAATGTCTTGCCCGCAGCAATCAGTTCACTTGCCAGATTCGCCGCTGAAAAGATATACGGACACCAATCGCTGGTGACGGCTTGCGTGGAACCCGAAAACAATGCCAGATAGTTCGGCTGGCTGGGGTGGGCAATGGCGTGCGAATTCGTGAACAAAGCCCCCTCGGCCGCCAGACTGTTGATGTAGGGAGCTTGGGAATATCCGATGATCTGCGAATACGGCTCGTTTTCTTCCACTACCACGATCACGTGCGCCGGGAGCGGAAGTGCCGGATGCGCCTGCGCACCGGCTGTGAGGGCGCCGGTGGCAAATAACGGAAGAAATACAATAACCGCCGCGGCCGAGCATAGCTGATCTGGTTTGCGCATAACGTAAGCGTATCGGAATGTGCGTGTTTCTTTCAATTTCCACTCGGCCTGAACTCCGTGTAGTTCCTCGACATTTGACCATGGTCATTGACCATGGTATAAGAAAGCAATGAAAGAAGTCGCCATTTCCGAGTTCAAAGCCAAGTGTCTCGGCATTCTTGAACAGGTGCGGAAAACGCGCCAACCCATCCTGGTCACTCGTTTCGGAGTGCCTGTGGCCGAGGTGATTCCGCCGTCTGCTCCAAAAGCGACCGGAAGGCGTTTGGGATCGATGGCTGGGACGGCGAAAATCGTAGGAGACATTGTTGGCCCCACGGGCACCTGGGACGATTGGGAAGCCGGTCGGTGAAGCTGCTTCTGGACACGCATATTTAGCTTTGGAGCACCCTGGAACCGCATCGCCTTTCTCGCCGCATTGCAAAAGCGCTCGCCGATGAACAAAATGAATTATGGCTGTCGCCCATTAGTGTTTGGGAATTGGGTTTGCTTGGACGCAAGCGGCGTCTTAACATGCCTCCCGACACTAGCTCTTGGGTCGCCCAGAGCATAAAGAATCTCGAATTGAATGAGGCGCCGCTAACGATTGAAGTTGCTTTGGCTCTTCCGTCGATAAGCTTTTCTTATGGCGATCCCGCCGATCACTTTCTGGCGGCGACGGCGAAGGTTTTCGATCTGACGCTGGTTACCGCTGATGAGCACCTGCTTCGTTTACCAGGCATTCGCATACTGGCGAATCGCTGATGTTCCCACCCGGCGGTCGAAGTGGCCTAGTAGAATAGTCTCTGGTGCTCATGCCTCGCATATACCTCGATAACAACGCGACCACACCGGTTCTGCCGGAGGTGCTCGAAGCCATGCGTCCGTATTTCGGCGAACGCTTTGGCAATGCTTCGTCGATTCATCATCACGGGCAGGAAACGCGAGCCGCCGTTGAGCGCGCGCGCGACTCCGTGGCGGCGTTACTGGGGTGCCGGCCGTCAGAGATAGTCTTCACCAGCGGAGGAACCGAAAGCGACAATCTGGCGATTGCCGGGTTGGCCAGCTCTGGCGATCACGTTATTACGTCAGGCATCGAGCATCACGCAGTTCTTCATGCCTGCAAGCATCTTGAAGAATTGGATTTTGTAGTAACCTACCTTCCTGTCGATTCCCGCGGACTCGTCGATCCGGATGATGTGCGCCGGGCTTTGCGGCCGAGTACAAAGCTTATCTCGATCATGATGGCCAACAACGAAACAGGCGTTCTGCAGCCGGTTGAAGAAATTGGAAGAATTGCAGCGGAAGCTCAGATTTGTTTTCATACCGATGCCGTGCAAGCGGCCGGCAAAGTTCCAGTTGATGTGAAGCGTATCGGCTGCCATGCGCTTTCGATCTCCGGCCACAAGATGCACGCGCCACAGGGAGTGGGCGCGTTGTACGTGCGCAAGGGAACGAAACTTCAGCCGCTCTTTTATGGCGGACGCCATGAACGCTCGCGCCGCGCCGGGACTGAGAATGTGCCTGGAATTGTCGGCCTGGGCAAGGCCGCGGAGTTGGCAATGCGCGGCCTGGAGAACGGCGGCGCGGAAAATCTCGATGGCACGAAGATTTCCGAATTGCGTGATCGCCTGGAGCGGGGAATTCTCGCTCAGGTGGAAGATGCTGCGGTAAACGGCGCCGGCGCGCCCCGTGTTCCGAACACTGCAAACATTTATTTCGATCACATCGATGGCGAAGCCATGGTGATTGCGCTCGATCTCAAGCGATTGGCAGTTTCGACTGGCGCCGCGTGTTCTTCCGGCGCGGTCGAGCCGTCGCACGTGCTGATTGCCATGGGATTAACGCATGAGCGGGCCCGGGCCAGCATTCGCTTCAGCTTGGGCAAGCAGAACACAGCGGAAGAGATTGATTTCGCCCTGGCGCTTGTGCCCGAAACCGTTGCACGGCTGCGGGAGCTATCGCCGGTGTACAACAGTGTTCATGTTTGAGATCAATAAGAGTGGAGTAGTTTAACTGACAGTGTCAATGATTGACCGCAACATCATCGCTGTAGCCATGTCGGGTGGAGTCGATTCCTCCACGGTCGCGGCCATGCTGCGCGCCGAGGGGCATGAAGTGATCGGTCTGACGATGCAGCTTTGGAACCAGCGCAGACTGGCCGGACACGAAGGCATGCCCGAGCAGGTCACCGGACGCTGCTGTTCGCTCGACGACGTCTACGACGCCCGCCGCGTGGCTGAGCATCTCGGCATTCCATATTATGTGGTCAACCACGAAGAGCGCTTCGAGCGTGATGTGGTGCGCCCATTCGTCGCCGAATATCTTTCCGGCCGCACGCCGATCCCGTGCAGTCTCTGCAACAATCATCTGAAGTTCGACCAGCTTTTGGTGGTTGCCCGCCAGATCGGCGCCGATTGCGTCGCGACCGGCCACTATGCTCGCGTCGAATACGACGAGGCGACCGGCCGCTGGCTGCTCAAGCGCCCCACCGATCGCAGCAAGGACCAAACCTATTTTCTATTCGGCCTCACGCAAGAGCAGCTCAGCCGCACGCTATTTCCACTTGGCGGAATGTTGAAGCCCGAGGTTCGCGAACGGGCCCGCTGGCACGGCCTCGCGCTCGCCGAGAAGCCCGACTCGCAGGAAATCTGCTTCGTTCCTGGGGGCGACTACAAGCGTTTCATTGACGCCTACCTCGCGGAGAGCGGAGAAGCATTGCCGGAAACGGCCGGTGAATTGGTGACCACTAACGGCGAAGTCATCGGCGAGCATGGCGGCATCCATAACTTCACGGTCGGACAGCGCAAGGGCCTCGGTGTCGCCACCGGGTCGCCGCTCTACGTGATCCAGATCAACGGTGCAGAAAAGCAGGTCGTGGTGGGCGGTGACGAACATCTGTATTCGCGCACGCTGCGCGCCAGGCGAATCAATCTCATTTCAGTAAATGATCTCCGAGAGCCCATGCGAGTCACGGTAAAAATTCGGCATCGCCACGAACCGGCTCCAGCCATGATTGAAAAGGTTGCCGAGGACGAGATACTCGTCAACTTCAATCAGCCGCAACGGGCAGTCACTCCCGGCCAGGCTGCCGTCTTTTATGACGGTGAAATCGTGGTCGGCGGAGGATGGATCACATAAACCAATTCTATTCTGACCGGCTTTTCGCGCTGCCGTTCTGCGCGTGAAGAAACTCCAGAATCGTGCGGTTTGCCGCTTCCGTCTGGTCAGTCATAAAGAGATGGCTGGCATGCGGGATCATGACGCGCTTAGCGCCCGGAATTCGCCCCGCGATTAATTTGCCGTTGCCCGGCGGCACGAGACGATCGCTGTCGCCATGAATGACCAACGTGGGGGCATTGATCTCATGAAGACGGCTATAAGACTCCCACGCAAGAATTCCCTGCAATTGAGCTTTATATGCTTCGGGCGTCGGAAACCATGGCCTGCGAATTGCCAGGTCCTGATCAATCCGTTCGCGGGGAGTTGCAGAATGATAAATAAACGGAACCGCCACTTGTGCGGCTTGCTCTGGACTCATGGCTTCCCGCGCCATCAGCATATGCGTGGCCTCTGGTTCAGCTCGCACCGCAGTCGGTCCACCGGCCCCAGTACATCCGAGAAGCAGCGAGCGTACTCGCTCCGGATATTGCAACGCGAACTCCTGTGCCACCATGCCGCCCATTGAGACGCCAAAGACGTGGGCACTCTCGACTCCAGCCCTACTCAGAGCGGCGGCCGCGTCGGACGCCATCAATGCGATCGAGTAAGGACCCGGCGGCATATCGCTCCGGCCCACGCCACGGTTATCCAGCGCGATGGTTTGGTATTCCGCACACAAGACAGGCCGAACGCGATACCACATATCAGAGGTATATCCCAGCCCCATGATCAGCAATACAGGAGCGCCGCGGCCTTGCTCGTCCCAATAAATTTTCGCTCCTTGATTTTCCACGAACGGCATCGAGTTTTCCTCAGATCAGTAATTAAAAAGTGAGACGAACGCTGAGGAATCCCGTGCTTGGGACGTGAAATCCTTCCGCCCTAAACATCAGATCGCTCCTTTCATACACTCTCTGGTGCCATACGCTTTCTGTGCAAGGTCAGGCGTGAGCCGAAGTCGACATAATTCTGGCGGTTTACCTGTTGCATAACCAGATTAGCGCACTCCGAGATTCAAGCCTACATGCGAAATCTTACGGCTGTTACACTACTTCCGCGTGCTTCCCCGAAGACATTCCTCAGGCGTCCAGCGTGCAATATTTCTTGCCAATATTGGGGAGCTTCTCACCCTTAAGTCTTATTCGTCCAAGCGTGGACCACGTCGTGGCCACGAACTCAAAGAACTTGGCATCATCGAGGATGGCGCCGTTCTCGGCATCGCCGGCAAAATCGTATCGGTGGGCAAAACCAAAGATGCCCTTCGCGATCCCTGGCTGAGAAAGAACCGCAAAAAAATTGTCGAGATTGATTGCTCAGGCAAAGTTGTTCTTCCAGGTTTTGTCGATTCCCATACTCACCCTGTATTTGTGGCGCCGCGTCTGGTCGATTTCGAAAAGCGCATCGAGGGCGCTTCCTATACAGCGATCGCCGAGTCTGGAGGCGGTATCCGATCGAGCGTCGATGCAGTTCGCAAAGCAGGGAAGCGGGAGCTGGCCGATAAAGTTCTTGCCGCCTTGCGCGACATGGCGATGCACGGCAGCACCACGGTTGAGGCGAAGTCGGGTTATGGGTTGACGGCTGAATCGGAACTCAAGTCGCTGGAAGCGATCCGTGATGCGGCGTCGCGCTGGCCGGGCACCATAGTTGCGACCCTGCTCGGGGCCCACGTCGTTCCTAAAGAATTTCAGGGCTGCTCACAAAAATATGTTGAGGCCGTCTGTAAGGAGATGATTCCTGTGGTTGCGAGGCGGAAGCTCGCCCAGTTCGTTGACGTTTTTTGCGATCAAGGCGCATTTACGCCGGAAGAGACTGAACGGATCTTTGAAGCGGCGTCGCAGCATGGGCTCGGCGTGAGAGCACACATGGGCCAACTGACGGAGACGAGATTGCATCCTTTCTTGCGCTTCAATCCTGCATCTTTCGATCACATGGACCACGTCAAGCATGATGACGTCGCGCAACTCGCGACCCATGACACTGTAGCCACGCTGGTTCCGGGAGCGAATTATTTCCTCGGGCTCAAAGAATATCCTCCAGCACGCAAGTTGATCGATGCCGGAGTGCCGGTTGCGTTGGCCACAGATTACAACCCCGGCACGTCGCCAACTCTGAGTATGCCCATGGCAATGTCGCTGGCATGCACGCATCTGAAAATGTCACCGGCCGAAGCCATTGCCGCCGCGACCATCAATGGCGCGTGGGCGTTGCGCATTGCCGCCCGCAAAGGTTCGATCGAACCGGGGAAAGACGCCGATTTGGCGATCTTTGATGTCGATGACCACCGCGAGATACCATACTGGTTTGGATCGAACCGCTGTGAGATGACGATCATGAACGGAGTCATTTCCAGCGCCGCATGAACTTTGCCGCCAGACTTTCCGTAACAAAAGATGGCAACGATCTCTATAACTGTTTCATCAACTCGCTGTCCATTCGAGAGTGGTCGCCGCTCTACAGAGGAATGACGTACGGAGGAATTCTATGAAACGGCTTTTCATATTACTCAGTTTTGTCCTTGCGCCATTCGTGTGCGCATTAGCTCAACGCCTTCCCCATGAAGCCGTTCCCGAAAACTACAAACTCGTCTTCAATCCTGATTTGGATAAAGCCACTTTCGAGGGCGAGGACACGATCTCCATCCGCGTCTTAAAGCCAACCTCGCAGATCACGCTGAATGCGGTCGATATCGACTTCCACGACGTCACCATTACGGCCGACGGAAGCACACAAAAGGCCACCGTCACCCCGCAAAAAGAAAACGAAATGGTGCAGCTGGCAGTTGAGAAACCGCTGGCTGCAGGCTCGGCCACAATTCACATTACCTACAGCGGCATTCTCAACAATGAAATGCGCGGTTTTTACATCGGCAAAGACGATCAAGGTCGCAAATATGCCGCCACCCAATTCGAAGCCACCGATGCTCGCCGCGCCTTCCCATGTTTCGACGAACCCGCATACAAAGCGACCTTCGACATTACAGCTATCGCTCCTCCAGACGATGTGGCAATCTCGAACGGGAAAGTTGCTTCCGATACGCCCGGCCCCGGCGGCAAGCACACCGTGACTTTTGCGCCTTCGCCAAAAATGTCTTCCTATCTGGCCGCGCTCGTCGTGGGTGATTTCGAATACCTCGAGGGTCAGGCCGATGGCATTCCCATCCGTGTGTGGACGACTCCCGGCAAGAAGCAATTGGGGCAGTTTGCCCTGGATACTGCCGAGCACGTTTTGAGCTACTACAACAACTACTTCGCCATTAAATATCCCTACGGCAAACTCGATCTGGTGGGTATTCCGGATTTTTCCGCGGGCGCAATGGAGAATACGGCCTGCATCACCTTTCGCGAGGTGCTGCTGGAGATTGATGAAAAGCAGGGCTCGCTGCGGCTGAAAAAAGAAATCGCCTCTGTCATCGCTCACGAAATGGCGCACCAATGGTTCGGCGACCTCGTGACCATGGAATGGTGGAACGACATCTGGCTCAACGAAGGCTTCGCTACCTGGATGTCGAGCAAGCCGATCGAACAATGGAAACCGGAATGGCAATTCAATTTAGACGACGTGACCGACGCCGACCGGACCATGGATACTGATTCGCTTGCCAGCACGCGTCCCATCGAGCAGGCGGCCAATACGCCGGCGCAGATTCAGGAGCTATTCGACGGCATCGCCTATGGCAAAGCGGCGGCCGTGCTGCGCATGGTCGAGTCATACCTGGGTGAGCAAACTTTTCGCGCCGGCGTGAACGCCTATATCCAGGCGCATGAGTACGCCAACGCCACTGCAAAAAATTTCTGGGATGCCCAGACCGAAACCTCGAAAAAGCCGGTCGACCGCATCATGTCCACCTTCGTAAATCAACCTGGAGTTCCGATCGTTGATCTGAAAAATCAGTGCTCCGGCTCTTCGAATTCGGTAAGCATGACCTCGGCAAGTATGGATCAACGCCGCTATTATTCCGATCGCAAGAACTTCGATGCGCCGAACGATGAGCTGTGGGAGATTCCCCTGTGCATGAAATCGTCGGACGGCTCACAGAATTGCGAGCTGCTCAGCAAGCGGCAGGGCAACGCCTCGCTTTCCGGGTGTGCAACCTGGGTTTTAGGTAACGCCAATGCCACTGGATACTATCGTGTTGGCTACCAACCGGAGGCGATTCAATCGTTGGCGCGCGCCGCTGAAAGCCAGCTTTCTCCTGCCGAGCAGATTGGATTGCAGAGCAACGTTTGGGCTTCGGTGCGAGTCGGCCGCGAGCCCGTCGGCGATTTTCTGGCAGTTGCTGAAGGCCTGAAGGAAAACCGAAATCGCGCCGTGATGGAAGACCTGCTCACCCGCCTGGGCTACATTGGCCGATACCTCGTTACGGAGGCGGATCGCGATTCTTACCGCACCTGGCTGCGTTCCTACCTGAATCCGATCATGAACGACGTTGGCTGGGAGCCGAAGCCAGGCGAGAGCGGCGAACAGAAGTCATTGCGGTCGCACTTGCTGATAGCCCTGGGCTACGATGCGCGCGATCCCAAAGCTTTGGAAGAAGCCCGCAAGGTTGCCGACCAGGCTTTGCAAAACCCGGCTTCGGTGAGCCCTGAACTTGCAGTCAGCTCTGTTGATCTGGCGGCATTGAATGGAGACCAGGCTTTCTACGACAAGCTGATGGCCGCCGCGAAGAGTGCAAAATCGCCGGAGCAGTATTACCTGTATCTGTTTTCGCTGACCCGGTTCAGCGACGCAAAACTTCTGGAGCGCACCCTGGACTACGCGATCTCGCCTGAGGTTCGCTCGCAGGACGCGCTTGAAGTGATCTCCGGTGTGATGCGCAATCCTGCCGGAGAACAATTGGCATGGAAGTTTATCCGTTCCCATTGGAGCGCCGTGCAAAAATCCGGCGGTCCATTTGCCAGCGCGGAAATCGTCGCAGCCACCCGCTCGTTCTGCTCCGCCCGCATGCGCGACGAAGTTGCGAGCTTCTATGATGCGCACAAAATCGAAGCCGCAGAGCGAACT
Organism: uncultured Acidobacteriaceae bacterium; assembly: GCA_963784095.1. Taxonomy (GTDB): domain Bacteria; phylum Acidobacteriota; class Terriglobia; order Terriglobales; family Acidobacteriaceae; genus Sulfotelmatobacter. The sequence continues at coordinate 461,248 of CAWAQC010000003.1, read as the reverse complement.
TTCCACCAATCGATCGAGAGCATCAATGACTGCGTCGATCTGAAATCGCAACAGGAGTCGCAACTCGCATCCTGGCTGGGACAGCACGGTTCTGCGGCTGGAGGAAAGTAAGGTTTGTGGCTTTTCATTGGATCGCGGCTCGGAACCGGCCTTGCATTTGTGGTCGCAAGAATCCGCATTTCGCAGGCGAGACCATATCCGCTGCGCGCCGGTAGTGTCTTAAATCCATTCACCACGCAGGTCACGAACGAGCACAAAGGCTGTGTTTGCCGCTTTGCTTCGTGAGCCGGCGTGCTCTTTGTGGCGAAGCTGGGATATTGCCTGCGGCCACCAACGTTGAGGGAAGTCACGGGCGTTGCTATAATCAAGCACGATCCGCGCCGCGCCGCTCACTGAGCTTTTCAGGTTCAATTCCCGCGGAAATGGCGTGGAGCAAGCGATCTCCAGCATCCCAGATGAAACGCGGGAGAACAAAGTGGCCAGGTAGCTCAGGTGGTAGAGCGCAGCCCTGAAAAGGCTGGCGTCGGCGGTTCAACTCCGTCCCTGGCCACCATCATTCCAAATAACTTAGTGGCGAAGAGCGGAAATTTCCAACCCACGATCCAACCCATGATTCTCACTGAACTCGCTCTGTGAGCAGGTGAATTCTGTCCCCCATGAGCTGTTCCAGGAACTTGCCTTGCGCATCCCGCATGGAGTCCATGTCGGACTGTGCATAGAGTTCCATCGTTGTGCCAAAGTCCTCGTGCCGCAGAACACCCTGCACGGTTTTGGGGTCCACTTTCAGTTTCACCAGTGCCGTCGCCAGTGAATGGCGAAAGTTGTGAAAACCGAAGCGTCCCTTCCAGTTCGCAGGAATCACGCCAGCGCTGATGGCTGCGGGGCGCAAGTATTTCTGCACCATGATGGACGCGGACAGCGGCTTCTTGCCTCTCAGCTTTACGCTGGGAAACACATAGTCGCTTTCCTTGGCATACTTCGTTCTCTCGCGCCATGCGAGGAGGAAGCCAGCCAAAAGCGGATGCATGGGAACGGGAGCCTTTGACGCTTTCGACTTCGGCTCTTTGAATCTTCCCCATACATAAGCTCGTCTCACGTAAATCACCAACCCCTCGAAATCGAGATCCATCCACATCAAGCCCAACAGTTCTGATACGCGCAGAGCAGTGGCCGCGTCGCTTAGAGTCAACGTGCGTCTTGGCTCTGGAGTATTGAGAAGAACCTCGAACGCCTGCTTCGGCGTCATGACTATCAGCCCGATAGTCGCTCGTGGTTCGTTGGCTCACCCAGTTCATGGGATTGCCTTCCTGCTGGCGAGGGAGGAAATTGCATCGCTGCCCGTGCTTGAAGACCAGACTCATGATGCGGCGGATTTTGTCGATCGTAGGATCGGCTAACGGCTTCACCTTCTTCTGAGCGTTCCCCTTGCGAAGTTCCCGAAACCACGCCTCGACATCCCTCGATTCCACGGCTAAGGGTGCTAATCTCCCCCATCGCGGAATGATGCGTTTGATCAGGTGTCGCTCGTAGGTTTCGACTGTGGGAAATGCTTTGGGACGCGCTGATTCCGATTGGTCGATTCTCAGCTCGTTTTCGATATAGTCCTGACAAAGCTGACCAAACGTTCTCGGCGTTCCTTGGAAGGGCTGCAATTGGTTGATGGTTTCGCGCAGCTTCTGACGATCGACTTCTCTCGATGCATCCGCCGGGCTGGGACCGATATCTTTGACAAGACCTATAGCGGTCGTGCGTTCGACTCGTTTCCCATCCGAGCGAGTAGCGTAATAGCGAAGCACCCACGTCAGACCCTCCGCGCGCATTATCTTGCGTAGACTGCCTATTTGATACCTGGGCATCAAACCCTCCTTGGTGGTTTGCGTGCTCCAGGTGGCCGTGTTTCGCAGCTTACCATGTAGGCGTGGAGTTCCGATAAGAGAAACCTCCAGTCCTTCTTTTCTGCCGATGGATCGAGCGCGTGACCGGGAATTTTGCCATCGCGGACTTTTTGCAGCAGCGTACGTCGCGTGATACCTAGGAACGTGGCCGCTGTGTCTCCGTCGACGAAGTTGTTCGAAAGTTGGGGCTGGTGCGGCGGCACCGAGGAGCTGGCTGGCTGTCATAGAGGAACCTCAAGAAACAACGTTGCCCTTGACACTAGCCCAGATATACCAATACAGTCAACATGTATCGTTACACAATTTCAACGAGGATGGCGCATGGCAAAAAAAGCGGCAACCGCTCATCAGCCGGTGATTTCCATCCGTATCTCCGAAGAACTCCGTTCCAGGCTGGAAACACTGAAGGAAGTCATTGCCCAGAAGACCGGCCAAACCGTCTCGACATCCGAGGCCGCAAAGCAACTGCTGGAGTCGGCTAGAGACGACCGTCTTGAGTTGGCAAACCTGCTCACTGAGCCGACCGATTCTCTGCTCAACATTCGCGGGAAAGCGGAGGCACACATGCCGCTCACGCAGGCTGAATGGGCTCTCGTTGCCTACTATTGCGCCAAGGGTGCGCAGTCATTTATGAGTACCGAACAAGGCCAGCTTTCTTATGACTCTCTGGCCGAGATTCTTGAGGCATTTCTCGCCGTTTACGCAATCGCCCGCAGAAGGAAGAAGCTTTCCCTAGACTTCCTCTATTTGATGACGCTTCCCGAGGACAAACAAGTCGCCGCAAAGGAGCCAGACGATGTCGATAGTGACGACCTCCGTCGAGTCGTTACGCGAACGATTCAGATGCTCAGAGACCCGGCTCAGAAGCGCCGACGACCACTGCTCGCCGTTCGCAATCTCTACACGCTCTTGGATCAGGAAACGTTCTCGAATATCGAAAAGCTGAACGAAGTACTTTGGCCGCACTGGAATACCCTCTGGCGCGTCTGTGCCCGGGGCCATTACGCAGTTCACCGCAAGCCCTTACGACCGAAACCCGTTGGCGACGACGATGACTTTGAAGCCCCAATGCAGCGCGGATTGCCATCCCAGGAGGAGGGCGGATACCGCCTCGATCTGGTGCGAGAGGAGGGGAACGATTTCTCTCCCTACCTGCATTTTCCTGGCCCGCTTGCGCCACGCTATCCGGTAAATGGATACGCGAGAACTGCGGAATTCCGAAGGATGCTGGAAGGGCTCGATTTGACTCGCCCACTGGCTCAATGGAAAGGACACTATTTCTACGCCCACGTTGGAATCATGGAGAACCAAGAGTTCGATGTGAATTTCTGTGCCTGTGACAACGGAATTAGTTTCGTCTTCCCCATGGAGCACTGGAAGTCCATTCAGAATCTGTTTCGCCGTGCATGGCAGTCGCCAGACGTGATGCAGGCGTGGGACACGTTGGCGTTGGAATATGGCGAGATGTGAGCGAGGCGGTGCTTCGCACCGGAAGAATGGTGGACACGTCACCCCCAAATTGGGAACTGCGGAACGCCAGATAAAACTTCGGCGTTTACGCAGGTTAACTTTCGCTGTGTCAACAAAATTCGTCTCCGCTGAGTGACTGCGATATCGAACGATGAGGTTTGTTTGAGACAGGTGGCCCCAGAGCGTCGAATCGCGTAAACGCGTTGAAGCGCAGGAGCTTCCTGTGAACTAGCAATTACGCAGTTTAATCGCAGCGGAATCAAGCGCAGTAGTGCAACAAGGCGGTTCGTCCAATGAGTAGTCCTCGCGCTCAAGCTAATCCCCAGTCCAGTTTGCCGTTCGGAGAAGAGGCGAAGCCCGGCTTCCGCACCAAGACCGCGGCCACGAGATTGACTCTCGAAGAACTGGGAGAGATAGAAGCTGCCGCCGAAAGCGCGGGACAGGCTCTCTCCGAGTGGCTGCGCGGGACCGCTCTGTGCGCTGCGCGACAGCGGCCCGCTGATCCCGTCGAACTAGTATTGGCCGAAGTCTGGGCGGTGCGTTACACGCTGCTTGAATCTCTTCCATGCAGCCGCCGAGGCCGCAGCGGAAGGTAGACAGTTGTTGCCCGATTCCGTCCTCAAAATCCGCGACCAAGCCGATGCGCGAAAGCTCCATCAGGCTCGCAAACTTCTCGAAGAATTCTTTGCCCGCGAGCGCAAGGAAAGAGCTCGTATGCCATGAGTGCCATGCCTCTTCCCGGAATCTTTTCGCTCTTGACGCCGTTGCTTTGGGTAGCCGCGATGTTCCTTTTGCTCCTGGCTGTACGGAGTGTGTTGCAGAGCCGGTCCCCACGTAAATGGCGGGATCGGGAGACGATCGAATGGGGCCGACCTCGGCCAAGTTTGATCCAGAGATGGAGGATAAAGATGGACAGAATCCGATTCAGACTGCCGAGATTTTCGCAGCGGCAGATGCCAGAGATCGCTCCGAAACCAGCGCCATCAGTGCCCGCGAATTCTCCCGCCGATCCGCTGAAGAAGCCTACCCAGCCGATGCTCGGGCTCTTTGGTTCGACCGTCACTGGTTCGACCATCGGTGCGCCCGAGACCAAACCCAAAGAGGTGTTCGCCTGGGAGAAGACGAAGGCAATCGAATGAGAGACAAATTGCCAAGAACACCACTTCACGCTTGAGGAACGCTCGGTATGCTCACGATCTCGAAACCGCTGTCAGCCAGCCAGGCGCAGACCTACCATGTGCGGGAGTTTGCCTCGCAGGAACAGAACTACTGGAGCCGCGATCAGCAGGGTCACAGTGAGTGGCTGGGCAGACTCGCCGAGCAGTGGGGGTTGCAAGGTGGCGTTGGCTCCGAACACTTTGCACGACTGAGTGAAGGCCAACATCCGCACACCGAAGAGCAGCTCGTACGGCATCAAGTTTCGAGAACCTATGAAGGCAAATTTGGCAAAGAAGTGACCAGCGCCGAGCATCGCGCCGGGTGGGACGCCACATTCTCTGCGCCGAAGTCGGTATCGCTTACCGCTCTCGTGGGCGGCGATGATCGGGTGCGGGAAGCCCATCGGGAGAGTGTACGCGCGGCACTTCAGGAGCTTGAACGATACACGCAGGCACGGATCGGCAATGTCCATGCCCCGGAGACGACCGGAAAATTTATCGCCGCCACTTTCGAGCACGATACCGCGCGGCCCGTTGATGGCTATGCTGCGCCCCAGCTTCATACTCATGCCGTCATCTTCAACATGACCGAGCGCGAGAACGGTCTCGAAAATGGGAAGCAGATGCGAGCTTTGCAGCCACACGAGATGTTCGTGTCACAGCGCTACGCCACGGCGGTCTATCGATCCGAGTTGGCTCTGCGTCTGGAAAAGCTGGGCTACGAACTGGAGCGCGGCAAGCATGGACAGCCGGAAGTAAAAGGCTACACGAAGGAATATCTGGAGGCTTCCAGTCCGCGACGTGAACAGATCAAAGACCATCTCCGCGAACAAGGAATCGACGGAGCTGCGGCGGCACAGATCGCGGCCCACCATACGCGCGACCGCAAGGAACTGCTGTCGCCTGGAGAAGTCTTACAGCGGCACCGCGAGTTGGCCGCTCAGTACGGGCATCAGGCGGACCGCGTCGTCGCACTGGCGCGCCAACATGGGCAATACCAGATGCCGGAGCCAGAGGTTCAGGCGAAGCAGGCTGTGACCTGGGCGCGCGATCATGTCTTCGAGAGATCGGCTGTGCAGGACCGCCGTGCGATCCTTGAAACAGCGCTGGTGCGCGGCATGGGAGAAACCACCTATGCCCAGGTCCGGCAGGAGTTCGAGCGCCGGATCGAGGCCGGGGAGTTCCGCGAAGTCTCGCACGTTGGCGCTGGCAAACAATACACAACCGCCACGATGGTACGCATGGAGCGTGAGATCGTTGGCCGGATGCAGGAAGGCAATCGGCGCGACTACGGCGATCCCATGCTGGTCTCGCCGCAAGTACGCATCGCCACCGAAGACCGCCACCCGGAGTTGAATGCTTCGCAGCGCCAAGCAGTAGACGAAATCTTTCTTTCGCGGGAGAAGGTTGTCGGTTTAGATGGCATCGCAGGCGCGGGCAAGACAACAACTCTGTCCGTGATCCGCGAAGGCGCGGAGGCCGAGGGCTACAGGGTGGAAGGTTTCGCGCCAACCTCCCGCGCGGCGCAGAAGCTCGGGGAAGCAGGCATGGAGACATCCACACTACAGAAGCATCTGGTACGTGGACAGCAGCCGGATAGCGGCGAGAAACGGCTCTATGTACTCGACGAATCCTCGCTGGCATCGACCCGGCAAGTGCATGAGTTTGTGAACCGGCTCCATCCGAATGACCGTGTGTTGCTCGTCGGCGACCGGCGGCAACATGAGGCGGTTGAGGCTGGGCGGCCCTTCGCGCAGCTCCAGGAAGCGGGCATGAAGACGGTAAAGCTCGAAGAGATCGTGCGCCAGAAAGACCCGGAACTGAAAGAGGTAGTCGAGCAGCTTGCACGGGGCGAAGTACGCGAGGCGATACAGAATCTTGACCTGCAGGGCCGAGTCCATGAGATTCAAGGCCACGACGAGCGCATCGCCGCTATCGCGAAGGAGTACGCACAATCGCCGGAGAACACGCTGGTGATTTCTCCCGATAATCGCTCTCGCATGGAGATCAACGAGCGCGTCCATGCGGAATTGCAGCGGAACGGCCTCGTCAGCAACGAGGAGCACCGCATCAGGACGCTAGTGCCGCGCCAAGACCTCACCGGCGCGGACCGTACATGGGCCGAGCGGTATGAAGTGGGCGACGTGCTGCGCTACTCGCGGGCATCGAAGGAGACCGGCATCGGCAAAGGCGAGTACGCGCAAGTGAAGAGCATCGACGCTCCGAGAAACCGGCTGACAGTGGAACTGCAGGATGGCACGCAGCGCACTTACGATCCACGCCGACAGCAGGGCGTCTCGGTCTTCCGGGAAGAGATGCGGAATTTTTCAGTAGGCGACCGCATGCAGTTCACTGCACCGGCCAACGAACTGAAGGTTGCCAACCGCGAGTTGGGAACCATCGAGAGCATCGAGGAAGGTGGGCCGTTGCACCTGAAAATCGACGGTGGCCGCTCCGTCGAACTCGACCCGCGTAAGCATCCGCATCTCGATCATGGCTATGCCATGACCAGCCACTCCAGCCAGGGACAGACGGCCGACCGTGTCCTCATTCACGTGGACACCGAGTTGGGCGCCAAGGATCTGCTCAACAGCCGCATGGCATACGTTTCTGTCTCGCGTGGACGCTATGACGTACAGATTTATACGAACAACGCAGAGACGCTCGGGCAAGAACTCAGTCGCGATGTTTCCCATTCGCACGCGATTCAGCAAGAACCAGCAGCGCACAAGATAGAACCACAAACCACGCACACGAATCAGATCGGTCAGGGTTTCGGTCTCGGTCTTTGATGCGGCAGTCCCGAATGACATGCCCCAGATAGCCAGAGCATAGCCGAGGCCCGGCCAGTGTCAAGGCCGCGCTTCGCGCGCCGCGTTCGCGGTCGAAGAGCCTTGACACTGGCCTTTGCGCCTCGGCTTATTCTTCAGCTATCCGGGGGATGTCAGATTTCGAGTTCTACGAACCGGGCTACACCCCAAGTTGAATCGCTGTTAATGGCAATTTTCCTCTTACGCGTTGAGACAGTGCAAAAAACCGCACGGCCACGACCGCTGGCGAGCGCCGTTGTTCGCACCAGCCGCCCGGTTTCAGCCGCGAATCTGCAGCGACTTTCCCGCATAGCTGCACTTATTCTGGGCTGACGGGGCAACCGTCCTTCTCGCTGCCGAACGTAGCGCTCTCCTTTCCTGCACTGGGCGTGACCTGATCTGACATACCCCATGCGTATAACAGAACCATGCAACGAAATCAGGCGACGAGAAACATTGCCTACCCCTCAGAGATTCGGCTGGCTCCGTCGGTAGTGGCTATGAATGCGTTCATGGAACCACACCGGCAATGGATTGAGAAGGCGTTAGGTTGCCCATTCTCCGAGTCTGTGACCTGCGAGTTGGAAGTACCCTTTGGCCAGATTGTGGCAGAGGACCTTCTCAAAGGTGCTGTCCTAGACCGGCAGTGCCTAGTTGGAGCTGACCTGCTCCGGCCTCTGTCGGTTCGCTGGGAGGTTCCCCCGTCCATCAGCCCAAGGATACAGCTTACCCATTCGCGCGAGCAGAATTCGCCGATCACCTCAAAGAAGTTCGCCTGGGACCCGCATTGGAGAGAAACTCCTGTGGCCCTCTGGCTCAAAGGTCTCACCCAAGCTCTGATTGCCGCTTCCGTTCCCTACATCTCCTTTGCCGAGGGTATGCGACACAAATGGCAGGAGTGGGTGATCATCAACCGCTCCGAGGTCGCGCCCGCCCTCAATCTATTGAGCACAATACTTGCCGAGCAGCCCAAGAGAATCGTCGTTGTCGGCGGCAGGGACATCCCCCTGAACCGCAAGGACCCCGGATGGGATTCTCTGGTGCTCGACTCCTCGATTTTGCAGCTCGTCAAGCGAGACTTTGAATTCTTCTTTCAACGCGAAGCTTGGTTCAGGAAGTTTCGCCTGCCATTCCGGCGCGGCTATCTGTTCTACGGGCCACCGGGCAACGGCAAGACGAGCGTCGTCCGTGCCATGGCATCTCATCCCGGCCTTCACACCTTCACGCTCGATTTCTCGAATGAAGAACTCCGCAACGATGCGCTAACGGAACTTTTTGAGGCAGCTTCACATGCCGCACCATCGCTGGTGATATTCGAAGATCTGGAGCGGCTTTATGGCAATCAGGACGAAGGGCAGAATCGCACTCGGATTACATTGCAGCATCTTCTAAACTGTCTCGATGGGCTGGGCAGCAAAGATGGAACAATCGTCGTAGCAACGGCCAATCATGTCGAAAGCCTTGACCCGGCAATTCTTCGCCGCCCTGGAAGATTCGACCGAGTTGTGTCTTTCAACTCGCCCGGCCCGGAACTCCGCCGGGAGTACTTGTCGAAGTTAACCGCGGATAATCTTGGCGAAAAAGCTATTGCCGCCGCAACAACCCTGTCCGACGGGTTTTCTTTCGCCCAACTTCGCGAGGCTTACATCCTTGCCGGACAAATCGCATTTCAGCGGAATAGCGAAGACGACGATGTTAGCGGCGACGACTTGCTGGCAGGAGTGAAAGCCCTAAGAAATGTGGCCAACGGTGTGGACGGTCGGCTAGGGGAAAGAGAGGTTGGCTTTGCACTGCTCAGCGGTGCGGCAGTAGCCTAGGGCTGACCGAGCCGCTAAGTTATGACAGAGAGTCCCGAACTCGGCATTGTCTTTCTCGTGAAAGGCAAGCTTCTAATCGCCAGCAGCCCCGTCAGCGAGGGGGAGGATTACGGGGATTTCGAGAATTATCCGGGCGGCCATCCCAGTTACTGGACCGAGCTTCAAAGGGCGGGCACCGTTCCTAGAGATTCTGAATATGAGGAGCACCCGCGTGGCCGCGTGGTGTTTAATAGAAAGACCGGTCAATACTCGCTCTACCTGGACCGTTGCATTTTGAAAAAGCAGAACGTCGTCAGTGGAATCATGTCGAAATTGCATCTCCCAGCCGACACGATCGTGGAAACCGACCCGCACTATCGGTGTTTCGAATGTCTGTGGCAATGATTGTTGAAGGGCAACCGAAAAATGGAAATGACGAAGCCAAAACGTAGGTGCTGGGCAATAAGAACCGACAAGAACAACGAGTCGCTCCTTTTTGATGAGCTCCGCAATGGTCGGCTCAGGCAGGGCTGGGGCCACGACCCGAACCAAGATCTGAGGCTGATTCAAGGAGAAATCGCCTCGGGCGGCAACTGGTGGGAACGGCTCTCGACCATGCAAAAGGAAGTATTTCCCCATCTTCGCATGATTTCCTCCGCCGAGGACAGCGTACAGCTGGGGGACTTGATTCTGGTGCCTAACCTTCCGGAACAGGGGTATTTTGTTCTCGGCGAAGTTACGGGAACCTACTACTACGATCCTCTGATGCTCTCAAAGGAACAAGACATCAACGAGCTCGGTAAGGATTATGGACATGTGTTGCCCGTTCGCCTGCTGACGGAGCGCGGCATCAATAAGTACGCAGGTGGCGTTGAGGCAAGTATCCGTAGCACGCTTCGCACACCAATGCGCATGTGGAACCTTGATGCATACGGAGAGGCATTGGAAACGCTCGTGACCCAATACGGGAACGGTGCTGACCTGTCCACTGCCCTCTCTGGTGAAGCGCGCTTGGATAGGGCTTGGGAGGCCGCCTGGTCCCACGCCACTGAGGCCCTTCGCCAAAGACTTGAAGAGGAACTCAAGGCCCGCTTTCAGGCGGCAGAGTGGGAAGAACCAATCACGAGGGCATTAAAGGGTTTGTACCCTGGTGCACAGGTCAGGCCAATGGGAGGACCCGGAGAACATGGTGCCGATGTCGTCATACAAATACCGAATCATTTTGGCGGCTCTCCATGGCTCATACTGATTCAGGTGAAGAACTACATCGGCCAAATCGACGCCGCCGTGGTTACACAACTAAGGAGCGCCTATACGCATTACGCTAAGGAGGGGACGCCGCTGTCGCTGGTCGTAATGACTACGGCAAACGAGGCCTCTACCGACCTTAGAACCGCCGCATCGGCTCTCTCGAAAGAGCTCGGCATCCCGGTGCAGGTAGTTCTCCGTAGAGAGATGATAGAGATCATGTCCGAAGGTCTAAGGAAAGGACTTGATCCAGGCCGCATCTCTCCGTAGGAGACGACTACGATGCCTCGCGGCGACCAACTCACGCGCCAATGGACGCTCGTCCGGCTACTCTCGGGGCGCGTCGGCCGCACGCTGGCACAGCTTCAAGCCGAACTCGGTGTCGGTAAGCGTACTGTCCAACGCGATATCGCCGTGCTTGAGAGCGCGGGGTTCCCGGTCATCTCCGATTCCCGCAACGGAACGGTCTTCTGGCACTTCATGGAGGGTTTTCACGCCGAATCGCCAGTGTCTCTCACTCTAGCCGAACAGATGGCGCTGTATTTCAGCAAAGGCTTGTTCAAGCCCTTGCAAGGCACGCCCATCTATGAATCGCTCGAATCTGCGTTGCACAAAATTGGCACGGCATTGCCGCCGCAGGGTCTTCGCTTCCTCCGCGACCTCGATCAGGCCGTTTCGGTGCGCGCCGTTGGATTCAAGAACTACAGCCAGTCGAAGGATGTCATCAACACTCTTACACGTTCGATTTTCCACAAGTTCACCGTGCGAATTAGCCACCGGGTTCCCAGCTCAAAAGAAGCTATCAGCCGCGAAGTCGATCCCTACCGCCTGTGGTACGTAAATAATGGAATCTATCTGGTCGGGCAAGATCATCGGAGCGGGGAAGTACGAATCTTCGCCGTCGAACGAATTTCGACGGCCAAGGCAACTAACCGCAGGTTTCAAGTTCCCTCTGCCTTCGACTTCGAACAATTCACCAAAAGCGCGTTCACCGTTATTTGGGGCGATCCGCAGGAAGTCAGAATCCGCTTCTCGCCAGAGCAGGCTCCTTATGTTCAGGAGCGCACCTGGCATCCTACCCAGAAAATCGCAAAGCGCCGGGACGGCAGCATCGACCTGACTATGGAGGTGGCGAATCTGTGGGAAGTCAAACGTTGGCTGATTGGCTACGGCTCAGATGCGCAGGTCTTGAAGCCGGACGATTTGCGAGCACAAATCGAGGCCGAATGCATAAAGGCGCTAGAAAATATGAGCACGAACCGGCGGGCAAATGTATGACGGTGACACCGTGGGGACCAAAGAACAAGTGTTATTCGTCGGCGCAGGCTAATTCGGCCAAAGTTGCAGTATATACATCGCCGTTTTAGGCCGGAATGAGCTCGCAGACAATCGTGATGGAGATTCGGGGCATGCTCAAGAAGCTCTCTGTCCTCGCTTTGCTGGCGATTTGTGCTCCTATGCTCGCTCAAACTCCTGAAACCATCGAACTGCCGTCCTTTGCCCGAGGTATCGCTATCAAGGCAAGTTCTCCCGACTCAGATTTTGGCCGCTTTCTTTCTGCATACGGACTTGAAGGCATAAACGGATGTGGGATCGCCGGGGGCTTCATACGGATGGTAAGGATGGATGCTTGGATGCTCGCAATCAACGGGAAAAAGTTCGACACGCCGTCGGATTTTCAGCGGACGCGTTCCTACCGCGATGAACCGTTGCTGCGGACTCTACGAACCCCGAGCGCAGGGCCGCTTCGACTTCTTATTCTGGCGGCGAATAGTTGCGAGCTCGCAATCGACGAGAAAAGCTTTGACACACCGTCCTATTTCCAGCACACGCACACTTATCACGATGAATCGTTGCTGCAGGCTATAAGTGCTCCGCGCGCAAGGCCGCCCCGACTCCTTGGTCTGGCGGCAGGTAGAAATGTCGACGCGGTGTACGAGGTATATTTCGACAGGTGGGACGGCAAACTGCTAAGGTCTCGCGAAGGCGTCAAATTTGTCCCAGAGTACGGCGAAACGCATCAGCTTATCCGCGTGTCTCCTGATCTTCTATTGAAGAAGGTCGGCTCTTCTGGCAGTGACTTATCGTCCGCCAGGGAGGCCGCTGCCAGAAGTGAGGCATTGTATCCGTCGGCCCCCAGAGTGTTGGCTGTCCGGGCGGCCCTCGGGGAAGTCATCGTCAAGGAGATTTTGCGCAGAATCGAGCAGGCTAAACTGGCCGACAGCCAAAATGACTGGCCGCACGCACTCTCCATCTTAAGAGAAATGTTCTCTGAGATTCCCGAATCGCACCCTCAAGTTGCAAGTCTGATTCAGAGCTACTATGAACGGGGCACGCAAGCAGAGGCGGAGGGAAACTGGGAGGCGGCGGTTAGCGCATTCAATAAGGTGCTGGATGTCTTTCCCTGGCACCAACAGGCGCAAATGCATAAGAAAGCAATTCGGGAAAGGGCAGTAAAGGAGTGCCTTTCCAAAGCGCAGAGCTTTGAGTCGCGAAAGAATTATCAAGCCGGCTTGGCGCTGCTAGACAGGTACAGGACCTATTTCCCTGAGGATGAGCGGCTCGATGCAGCGCACGATAGGCTGGCCGAAGCTTCTGCGCGAGAACAGGCTCGTCTGGCGGCCGCAGCAGCCGACCGTAAACTCCAAAATCAGATTGATGCATGCACCCAACAGCTAAATGGTCACCTTTACGTTGAGGCTGCCCGGTCAGTCTCAGATTTGGTGTCCAATGACTTCTCAGACTCGCGGATTAGAAGCCTCGCCATCCGCGCTGCGCAGGAGATCCCTCCCAAGTCTTATGAGAGCCACGCGCAAGCAGAAAAAGTGATCTGGTCCGTACAGCGCTTGACGCCAGCGTCTGCCTTAGTCTCGCCACACTCCGGGGTCCGCGTCGACTGGCATGGTAACTTTGAAGCCAAAACAATAGACAATTGGTACGTGGTTCGCAGTTCGGAGGGTGAGTTCGTCTTCAAAGGTTCCCCGGCCACTGTGGCACTCAGTCCAAATCAAGCTGTCAGGGTTATTGGTACCGTTCAGGGTGTGGAGAGAATTGGCACGCTTGGTGGTCAACCACAGCAGATGGTCGTCGTCCATGCAGAACGAATAGACTAGGTGACCGCGATGAGCTTTCTGGACAATCTAGAAACAGCAGTACTTTTTCGCTTCGCCCGGCTACTGACGTTGCTTCTGGTGCTCGGTGGTGTACTGATGACTGTGGTCGGAATTATTCTGTATGACCCACTGTCTTTGGGGCAGTCGTCGCACGTGACCAGCGCTGAAGTGCGTTCGGAGCTTACCGCCAACCCACAAGCACAGGCTCCCGTACAGCCAAGATATGACTCAGGCGGAATCGCCGTATCTGCGGAGTTGGACAGGTTCATTCTTCTTTTCGACCCGAATGAATATGACCGGACCCAACTGCGGGCTGAGGCCAGCAATTGGGTACAGCAGCTTCAAGACCCGGATGACCGGGTTCAGTTTCTTCGCAACATGTCGGAGGTCGTTGGCGAATTTCCGCAGCGGGAACGCGGTGGGGCAGCTTATGCTTTCGTCCGCTTACGGTACCAAAAGGAGATACAGAGAGCTCTGGCCGCCCAGAAGAGTGTTACCAGCAGAGAAGAAGGTAAATTGCTTTTTCTCTATGGCGTTGGCATTGTGGGGATGTTTTCCTTGGTGCTCGTGCTTCTTCGAATCGAAAGAAACACTCGCCCTCAGTGAGAAATCAATTTCTGCAAGGGGCGGGCCCACGTTTGATTCTCTTCCTCGCCATCACGAATGAGGCTGCCCCAGTTTTGCCTGTTTTGCAAAGCTGGGTGCCATGGGCCAGCCAGACGCGACACTGGTCCGGGTTTTATGCGAGGCCACTCGATGATGCGATAACTAATCAACGCTCAACTAGAGGCTACTTACACAGGTTTCGGGGACGAATCAGCAGCGGCCCAGGTCGGGCAGAACAATGCGTGCTTTCGATAGAAGGGCGGCCTTGGCTTCATGGGGAAGGTCTGTCAAGGGCCTGGCGCGAAGCGGAGCCGGAGCGCGGAAGCGAGCACGGCGGGCATTTGCCCCTTGCGCTTGCGGAGTTGCACAAGAACCCACCAGGGGAGTCCCTGAAGTCGCCCATCGAAAGCAGGGATTAGAGAAAAGGCGGGAGCTTCCTTATCAGTTTTCTGATTTAAGGCTTTCGCGCCGCGATATCAGCTCGGATCACATTCAAGTAGTCGCTAGCGGATTCGAGAGCTTGCTCGGCATCATGGCGAGAAACAAATCCGGTGTCATCATAAAGGGCCGTATTGCGCTTCCGGCGCAGACGATCAAGGACGATCAGCAGACCAGCATGTTTCTTGTCGATGCGCGACCGCACGAAATCGATGATGGCGATATGGTGGCCAGGCTGACTTCTCGCACGGAATCCGTGGCTGAACATGAACCCCAGCGAAGCTTTGAGCATTGCTTCGTAAGCTTGCTGAAGACAAGCTTCCTCATCAAAAGCGAGAATCTTGCGAGCTGAGGCCAGCTTCTTCTCCGCGCTCGCGAGAAAACGGTCGATTTGTCCCCAGTCAACCGCGTGCGGCTTTAGCTTCTTCATTCGGACCTATGAGTGAAACACGCTTATTGTGCCAGACGTTTTCCAGAAACGCATCCTTCCGAGCGCGGCGCGACCCGAATTCCTTCGGCGTTAGAACCGTGTAGTTGATTTCGCGCCCTAGCTGCCGCTCAAGCCTTTCCACGGCCTGTGCTAAATCTTGCTCGCGCGGGGAGCCAATTACGAGCACGTCTATATCGCTTGCAGCGTCCTGTTGGTTGCTTGCAAATGAACCGTACAAGTATGCCTCGTCTATTCCCTCAATTCTCTTGAGGGATTGTGCGATCAACTGTGCCGCGCCAATAGTCTTCGCAACGATCTTGCGCACTTCATCAAAAAGCGGATACTCCCGGTTCAGTTGAAAATACTTTTGGCGGCCAATCACTTCCGACCGAAATAGACCATCGCGCTCCAGGCGTCCCAGCTCTTTCGACAGGTTAGACGGATCGATGCTCAGCCGTTCCGCCAGGTCGCGCAAGTGGTGACGGGCCGTCGGGTTCGTGAAATAGTAGGCGAGCAGTTGCTGACGCGCCTTGGAGCGAAGGTCAAGCATGTGGTAGGAGTATACCACACGTGTGGTAATAGCTGACAATGGAAAGATGAGGGGCTTGCTCGCCAATGTCGACGTGAAACCGCTGCTTGCGGGGCTTTCTGCGCTGTTTTCGAACCCACGATTCCAACCCACGATTCGTATGTCTATCACGCCTTCTCAAGGACTTCGGCGGCCACCTGGAGTCACTTAAGTTGTTGAAACTACAGCATACAGTAGCTCTGAAAAGGCTGGCGTCGGCGGTTCAACTCCGTCCCTGGCCACCACATTTTCAATCGCCGCGCTCGAGTCGGCTGCAATCGTAGCTTCGGCGCGATACCGCAAAGTTCCAGGCTGCCGCCCGGTTTCTAACTCTGCCGGGCGTTGCCAAAAGTGTGCCGCGCCGCTCGTGGATTGACCCGCTGAGATGTGTCATCTCGCCGCAAAGAATGCCACCCGTGTGATATTTTCAAGACGCAGTCACAATTCTCCTGCAAGCGGTAATCTAGAAAGCTGATGACCACCAAATTCCGCGTCTTTGCCACCTGCGACATCGGAGAAGCCATCAATCTGCTCCGCAACCGAGGCTACGAAGTCGAAGTCTATCCGCAACCCGAAGCTCCACCGAAAAGCCTCATCATCGACAAAGTAAGGTCTGGCATTGACGGCCTGATTACCACGCTTCGCGATCCCATTAACGCCGAGATTTTCGAAGCAGGGAAGAACTCGCTGAAAGTTGTTGCGCAATACGCCGTCGGCTTCGACAACATCAACCGCGCCGACGCCAATCGGTACAAAATTCCTTTCACCAACACCGCCGACGTGCTGACCGAAGCTACCGCCGAATTTGCCTTCTTCATGATGGGCGTATTAGCTCGCAAAATGTGGCCCGCCGAACATCTCACCCGCGAAAATCAATGGGGATATTGGCACCCCTACTTGCCATTTCTTGGCGACGAAGTCACCGGAAAAACTGTCGCCGTCATCGGCACAGGACGCATCGGCCTCGCGCTCATCAAGAAATGCGCCGGCTTCGACATGAATATCCTGTGCTTCGATCCCGCATACGAGAATCGTGAATTCATCAGTGCCATTCAGGAAGAATTCGATCTCCGCCATGCCCGCGGCATCTCCCGCGAAAAAAATTGGATCAAATATGTCTCTTTCGAAGAAGCCCTGCGCCAGTCCGATTTCGTCAGCGTGCACGTGCCGCTCTTGCGTCCCGGCGAAAGCGACACGCCGACCTATCATCTCTTCAACGAGCAAACGTTGCGACTTATGAAGCCCACCGCATTTCTCATCAACGACTCCCGCGGGCCGGTCGTCGACGAATTAGCCGTGGTCAAAGCGCTCAAAGAAAACTGGATCGCCGGCGCTGCTCTCGATGTCTACGAAAAAGAACCGCTGCCCGCCAATTCACCGTTGCGCGATCCGGCCATCGCCGACCGCTGCCGCCTCTATCCACACTTCGCCAGTGCTGCCCGCATCACGCGCCTCTCGACCGATCCCAATAAAGGCATGGCCGGCCGCTGCGTACAAGGATTGATCGACGTGCTGGAAAACAATTACGGCGGAGATTATTCGAAAATGCCGTATCTGGTAAACAAAGAAGCCTTCGCGAAATCGTAGGAAATCGCGAAGGCCCAAAGCGAGCAATCAAGTCGGTGGGATTAGTTCTGGATCGCAGGTTCAACGAGAATTCGATCACCCAGCAATGCTGCGACGTCTCGCGTCTTCGTGTACCTTTGTGTCCTTCGTGGTCGATGAATTAGGAAACGGGCCCACTTCCGGCAGTCTTTCTCTGGCGACTGGTTCCGGCTAGAATGTACTGTCGTTATAATGTGCTGGGATCGCGAATGAAAAAATCGTCCGTTGTTCTAACCGTTTTGCTCATCGCTCTTTTCTTCCTCGGCTCTCGAACCGCTTTCGCCGAACCCGCGAGCTCGGACAATCCGCTCAAGCTGATTCCCACGCCCAAAGAAGTGCGCGTCCAGCCCGGCAGCTTTCACGTCAAGCCCAATACCAGAATTCTGGTCGAGTTCGGCCATCAGGAAGAAGACCGCATCGCCGCCGAAACCTTAGCCGAAGAAATTCACGACGAAGCCGGATTCAGCCTGAGCATCACCGGCGAAAAGCCGGACACGCGCCACGAAAAGAAAGAAGATCAACGCAACATCGTCCTCGCCCGCCTGCAGGATCGCAAAGTCCGTGACTTCCTGGCTTCCAAGGGCCTGAACGCCGATTCCATCGGCGACCAGGGCTATCTTCTTTTCTCCGACCGCTCCCACCTGATCGTCGCCGCCAACACCGGCCAAGGCCTTTTCTATGGAGTGCAAACCCTGCGCCAATTGCTTCATCCGGAAGGCAGCACCTTGGTCTGTCCCGCCGTTTCCATCCGCGATTGGCCCAGCATGGAGTGGCGCGGCGTGCAGGATGACATCAGCCGCGGCCCCATTCCCACCGAAGACTACATGAAGAGCCAGATCCGCACCCTGGCCGCATTCAAGATCAACCTTTTCGCTCTCTACATGGAGCACGTCTTCGATTTCGCCAGCCAGCCCATCATCGCTCCCAAAGAAGCCGCGCTCACTCCCAAAGAAATCAACGCTCTCGTCGACTACGCGAAAACTCTCTACGTCACCATTCTTCCCGAGCAGCAAACCTTCGGCCATCTCCACCACATGCTGAAGTACGATATTTACGACGACGTCGCCGAGCGCCCGCATGGCCACGTGCTCACGCCTACCAAAGATCGCTCCTACGACATCATCAAGGCCATGTACGCCGATCTCGTGCCGCTTTTTCCCGGCCCATTTCTCCACATCGGTGGCGACGAAACCTTCGAACTCGGCAAAGGACAAACCGCCGCGCTCGCCGCGCAAGAAGGCCTCGGCCGGGTCTACTTCGATCACATTCAAAAAGTCAGCCAGATTCTCGCGCCTTATCACAAGCAGCTCATGTTCTGGGGAGATATCGCGATCAAATATCCGCAGCTCCTCAGCATTCTTCCCAAAGACATGATCGCGGTTCCCTGGGATTACGATCCCAAGCCGAGCTACGCCAGCATCATCAAACCGTATCGCGATGCTGGCCTGCGCGTAGTCGTCGCTCCTGGCGCGAACAACTGGAATCAAATCTGGCCCAACCTCGACGACGGCTACGTGAACATCCGCAACTTCGTGCGCGACGGTCAATCCCTCGGCGCAATGGGAATGTTAGACACCACCTGGAACGACGACGGCGAATCTCTGTACGCCATGGCCTGGCCAACATTAATCTTCGGTGCAGCGGCCGCATGGCAGCCCGGCGAATCCAACATTGACGATTTCAAAAATGCTTACGATTGGGCTTTCTACCGCAATTCTGACGACAACACCTTCCGCGACATTCTCAACGATCTTGACCAGGGCCACGAAGCGTTAGCAAAAATTAAAGTCGACACCGAAACCGACGACCTCTTCTGGATCGATCCCTTTACTCCCGACGGTGCCGAAACCATGCAGAAGCTCGCACCGGCCGCAATCGAAATGCGCCTCGGCGCAGAGCATGCGCTCGAATTGCTTTATCGTAATCGAGCAAAAGCTCGCGCCCACCAATCCAGGCTCGACGATATGACTTTCGCTGCCTGGCGCTGGGACGCGCTCGGCATGAAGATCGAGTACACGCAAGAAATCAACAAATTCTACTGGGATGCATTCTTGAATCAGACCGACGCCAACCGCGTCGGCAACGATCTCGAAGAAATCAGCTCGCTCAACGCCCGCCTCGAAGACCTGCGCGACTCCACCACGTGCGTGGCCGGAATGTATCGCCAAGCCTGGCTGCGCGAATACAGCCCATATTGGCTGGCTAACGTCGAAGTGCGCTACGACACGCTCACCCAGGAATTTCAGCAGAAAATCGTAGCCGTCCGCCAGGCCCGCCGCCAATATGAATCCACCAAAAGCCTCACCCAGCCGCAGGAATTAGGTTTTTTCCTGCAGCCATAAACGCTTCGTATCAGGGCACGCCTTCAAGCGTGCCCTGATATACGAATTTAATATTCTCTGCTGCTTTGAAAGGGCGCGGCTTCAGCCGCTCCGTAACGCCGAATCCCGAGATACCCATGAAAAGCTTCATCCTGACCGGAGCACCCGGTTCCGGCAAGACGTCAATAATTCGCCAGTTAGAAATCGACGGCTTCACTGTCGTCGAAGAAGCCGCCACTGACATCATTGCTCTCGAACAGGCGCAAGGCGTCGCGGAGCCGTGGACGCATGCATCTTTTATCGATGCAGTCGCCAATTTGCAGCGTCAGCGCCAGCTCTCCGCCGCATCCGAACCGGGCCAAATCCAATTCCACGACCGTTCTGTGGTCTGTACCGCCGCTCTCGCAACCTATCTTGGATACGCAATATCCGACATTCTTTCGCGCGAACTCGAGCGCATCAAAAGGGAAGCGATCTTTCAAGATCGCGTCTTCTTCATCCAGAATCTCGGTTTCATTACGCCCACCGAGGCGCGCCGCATCAGCTTCGAAGAAACTCTGCGCTTCGAGCGCATCCATGAAGAAACCTATCGCAACCTCGGGTTTGTACTTTTTCCCGTCGCGCCAGGAAGTTTGTCAGATCGCGTGGCAGCAATCAAGAAAGCCATCGCCCAATCTTAAGCACTCGGCTTAAACTTAGTTTCATGACGAGCGGACCGCCGTCGACTCACACGGTAATTCCAGCGAAGGGCTCTCTCGGAAGCGTTTTGAAAGGGCGCGGCTTCAGGCCGCGCCGCAGTCCGGCACAATAGACGGCGGCTTTAGCCGCTGAAGGACATCGTCGCGCAAGGCGAATTCAATTCCAAATGTTCTCCGATCGCACCAACTGGAAACTCACGCATAACCACCTAACCGAAGCCATCGATGAAGCGAAGGCAAGCGGCGTCCCCATCCTCGATCTCACCGTCTCCAATCCCACTCGTGCCGGACTGCGCTATAGCGAGAAAGAAATCCTCAAATCCCTGGCGTCGCCCCACTCCCTCGACTACGATCCTCAACCCAAAGGCCTGCCCCCAGCCCGCGCCGCAGTCGCCGCCTACTATCAGGACCAACACGCAACCACCGTCGATCCCGAACGCCTCATCCTCACCACCAGCACCAGCGAAGGCTACTCGTTCGTTTTCCGCTTGCTCTGCAATCCCGGCGACGAAATTCTCGTTCCCAAACCAAGCTATCCTCTATTCGAATTTCTCGCCGATCTCGAAGACGTAAAGCTCGTTCCTTATCCCCTGTTCTATGATCACGGATGGCAAATCGATTTTCATTCGCTGCAAACTGCCATAACCGAGCGCACTCGCGCAGTCGTGGTAGTTCATCCCAACAATCCCACAGGATCATTCGTGCATCGCGACGAGCAGGCCCAACTCAACCGCCTCTGCCGCGAATATTCCCTCGCCATCATCGCCGACGAAGTTTTTCTAGACTATGCTTTCGATAGAGCCCGTCGCCAATCCTTCGCCGCGAATCAAGAAGTCCTGACCTTCACGCTAAGCGGCATTTCCAAAATCTCTGCGCTCCCGCAAATGAAAGTCGCGTGGATCGCAACCACCGGCCCTGCAGTCGAAGTCGAATCCGCGACATCGCGCCTCGAAGTAATCGCCGACACGTACCTTTCCATGAACGCGCCAATTCAATGGGCAACTCCACTCCTTCTCAACCAGCGCGAAGAAATTCAGCGACAACTGCTCGACCGCGTCCAAGCGAATCTCGCCGAACTCGACCGCCAATTAGCCGCACAAAAAACTTGCCAGCGTCTCGCCGTTGAAGGCGGATGGTACGCCATCCTCCGCGTCCCCGTAACGCAAACCGACGAAGACCTGGCCATCGATCTGCTCCGCCGCAAATCCGTGCTGGTCCATCCCGGACATTTCTATGATTTCCTGCGCGACGGCTATTTGGTTTTGAGCTTGATCGGCCCAGAGAAAGAATTTGCTGAGGCAACCAGTCGAACGCTGAAGCACCTTAGCGAATAATTCTTTCTATTGTCATTCGGCACGAGAATGTAGCAAGGCGAAGTTGTCATTCCGACGAACGAGCGCAGCGAGCTAGGAGGAATCTGCTGTCCGTTAGGATCGCCCCAGCTATCGAAGAATTGAGAATCGTCGTGCAGGTATGTAATGAACACCGCTCCGGATGCCGAATATCGCGGTTCGTATCAGGGCACGGCTTTAGCCGTGCCGAAAAGGCCGCGAGGTAGATGGGGCTTCAGCCCCTGCTCTTTACCAGAAACGGATTACTCTCCCGCTCCTCACCAATGGTAGTCATCATTCCATGCCCCGGCACAACCACTGTTTCATTCGGCAACGCCATCACGGTCCCATGCAGCGATTGCAGAATCTTCTGCATCGACCCGCCGGGCAAATCCGTGCGCCCAATCGACCCGGCAAATAACGTATCGCCGGCAATCAATTTCTTCTCGGCGGGGAAGTAGAGGCAAATGCTCCCTTCAGTATGCCCCGGCGTGTGCAAAATCTCGGCCTCATGCGAACCCGCCTTCACTTTATCTCCGCTCGTCACGCTCTGGTCGATCTTCACCTCGCCCGGGGGCTCGACGCCGATCCAAGTCGCCTGCACATCCAGCATTTTCAGCAGCGCATAATCATTCTCATTCAGCAAAATCGGAGCCCCCGTTACCGCCCGCAACTTCATCGCTCCGCCCACATGATCGATATGTGCATGCGTTATAACAATCTGCTTCACCTGCAATTTATGCTTGCGCACGATCGCCAGCACATCCTCAATGTCATCGCCCGGATCGATCACCATCGCCTCGCGCGTCTTCTCATCGCCGATGATCGAGCAATTGCACTGCAAGGGCCCAACCGGAAAAATCTCGTGAATCATGCTTTTATTGTATCGAAGGCACCGAACCTCCAATCGCCGCTGTCATGCTGAGCGCAGTGGAATCGTCCGCAGGACGATCCCGCGAAGTCGAAGCATCTCTGTAGCCACCAAGACGCCGCCAATAGGCGCACTCCTTATGTGGACCTCTGTGTCCCCCGTAGTTACACTTCTTCAATCCGAACACTTGCCCTAAAACCCAACTGGCGAGACAATACGCCAGTCGTAGGCGACGTCGGAGGTTCAGTGGCAGCCAAATACCGTCAGCATGGATATCAAGACCGCGATCGCAACAGAGATGAGAACAAGCCCCGCGGCGAGGCTCCGCCAAAGCCGGCTTCCGTTCCGCCCGCCAGGCGCGACTACAGCATGGGTCCGAAGCCGGTGAACATGCCCGGCACGCGCGCCGTCTCACGCTGTGCGCAATGCGGTACCGTGTTGCAAGA
Organism: uncultured Acidobacteriaceae bacterium; assembly: GCA_963784095.1. GTDB lineage: Bacteria > Acidobacteriota > Terriglobia > Terriglobales > Acidobacteriaceae > Sulfotelmatobacter. The sequence continues at coordinate 438,445 of CAWAQC010000003.1, read as the reverse complement.
AATCCCGCCGACTGGGCTCTGCCCCAAATGCGGCTTCGAACTTCATTCCTGCAAGCAGTGCATGTATTTCGATCCTGGCAAGCGTTTCGAGTGCATGCAGCCTGTTCCCGAGCGCATCCCCAAGAAAGACGCCCGCAACAACTGCACCTTTTACGAAATTCGCGTGAGCCGCGAAAAAGAAACTTCCACGCCCGCCGCGCTGCGCCCCACCGACGCCCGCCAGGCCTTCGAGAATTTATTCAAGAAATAGGTCAGAGTAGATAAAGCTAAGTGGGACTATAAAAAGATGTCATGCTGAGCGAGCCGAAGTATCCCTACCAGTGCCTTTCGGTGGGAAGAGACTACGCCACTACTGGCTCAACTTAATCGCTAACTGCCGCTCCGGCTGCGTCATCTGGCCCCACAATTTCTGCAGATCATTCTGCAGCGCCTGGTTGTCCGGCTCTTTGTGCAGTCCCATCGCGAAATAGCGATACGCAGTCGGCAAGTCCCGCGGAGCGCAGTTTGCGCCCGTCGAATACAGTGCACCCAACCGGATCATCGCCTTCGCATCCGAGCGCTCGGCTGCCGTTTTCAGGATGTGCAAACCGCGGTCACAGTCCTGCCCCACGCCGCGTCCGTAAATATAGCGGTCTGCGTCCGTCACTGCATCCACTGGCTTCGCCGGCAAAGGTTTGGGCGCAGCCGGCCTGACTGCAGCCCTGCGCGGCGCAACCGCGCTCGGCGCCGGCGATTGTTCTCCCTCTGAAGATCGCGACGCTGCAGCAGGAGCCGCTGTTCCCGCAGGAGTAATCGGCTCGATCGAATTGCTCGGTGCGGCACTCTGCCCAGGAGCGGCCGCAGCGTTCGACGCCGCATCGCCCTGTGCCGGATTATCCGTTGGCCCGTTCGATGGCGATGACGTCGATTGCGAAATCGCTGATTGCGAGATCGGTGATTGCGACGTCGATGGAGACGCTGCTTGCGCCGCCGACTGCGAACCACTCGGCGGAGCAGTTCCCGTCGCAGCACTCCCTGCCGGAACACTTGCCCCTGAACCGCTGCTAGGCACCGCCCCCGCCGCTCCAGCCGGAACCGGAGCCGTCCCACTCGAACCCGCGCTGGTTCCTGCCGCACCAGCCGCCGCATTCGGAGCCGCAGTCCCCGGCGGAACAGCGGTCGCACCGCCCGCACTCGATCCCGCCGCCGGATTCGTCGGTGGCGCGCCGCCATTATCCGTTGGCTTCTGCGTGCTATCGGCCGCCGGTTGCGTGGCCGCGGGCTTGATGCCAGCAGTCAGCCAGTTGAATCCGCCTTGCTTCCAGTGTAGATATCCAAACCCTCCGGCGAGCGCCAACGCCACCACGATAAAAACGAACTTTCCCCATCCGCGCTTCGACTCTTCTTCATCGTCCAGCAGATAGTCAAGACTTCCCGAGTCCCGCCCATCGGCCCGTCGCGGGCTCGGCTGATTCAGTCCCAGAAACGACGGACCGCTAATCGTCGGCTCGTCCGCTTCCGCATCGAATGCCGATAATCTTCTCGCGCGTTCTGCCGCCGCACTGATCTCCGGAGCTTTCGCGGGCGCAATCGGATTCGGAGCAACCGGAGTCGGCGCAACTGCTCGCGGCGCAACCGCGGGTGCCACCGGCCGCGGCGCGCTCACCGGCGGCGCATCTTGCCTCACATCTTGTCTCACCGGATCTTGCCTCGGATCTTGCCGAATAATATTCGACTGGCGAATCGGCGCTGGAGTGCTCGGGGGCCGCACAGGCGGCGCCACCGGAGTCTTAGCCGTCAGCGGACCTCCGCACATGCCGCAAAAGCGGTTGCCCTCAGCGTTCTCGTTGCCGCATCGGCTGCAGCGCACAAGTCCTCCTTCGCGCTCGACTTGTCGCTATTCTAAATTAATTGCGTGTTTCCGAGTGAAATCGAGGGGCCGATCCATAGCCGCCCCACCCCAGCACGCGGACGTCCGCCAACTTCCCTTGACTCCGCTGTTAAAATAAAGATTTTTCGCCACGCGGAAGAGCACGACCCCGATCGCACGGATTTCATTGTCGCCGGACCGTGGTTTCACGGTGAATGGCAAACGCCGAAAGGCGATAGCATCGGTCTGATTCCTTTCTCAGGCCACGAAACCGCGATCGAGTTCCGCGAGAATATCGAAGCACCGTTCTTCCGCTATTACCTGCACGGCGAAGGTGAGAAGCCGGCATGGCAGGCCAGCACTTTCCAGAGCGGATCGAACACCTGGCGCACCTACGCCGTTTGGCCGCCGAAAGAAGCGAAGATTACCAATCTTTACCTGCACGCCGATGGCACGCTGTCGTTCGACGAACCCGCTGCGGCGAAATCAGCGAAAACCTATCGCGAATACGTTTCCGATCCGGCGAATCCCGTGCCCTATCGCCAGCGTCCCATTTCGCCTACGTATCCCGCCGGAGAGTGGCGCACATGGGAGGTCGCCGACCAGCGTTTCGTCGATAACCGTCCCGATGTGCTGACGTTCGTGAGTTCTCCGCTCGAGCACGACCTGACGATCACCGGAGCGCTAGCCGCCGATCTCTTTGCCTCGACTTCCGGTACCGACAGCGACTTCATCGTGAAGTTGATCGATGTATATCCGCAGAACGCACAGAAAAACGACTGGAAGCCGGAAGATGGCCCAAAGCCGGGCCAGTATGCACAATCGCTCAATGGCTACGAATTGCCGATCGCCATGGAGGTTCGCCGCGGCCGCTATCTCCAGAGCTTCGAGAAACCGCATCCGCTAACGCCAAACCAACCGACAGAATGGAACGTTCCCCTGCGCGACCATGATCACGTATTTCTCAAAGGGCACCGCATTATGGTGCAGATTCAATCCACGTGGTTCCCGGTAATCGATCGCAACCCGCAAAAATTCGTGCCCAGCATCTACAAAGCCGCTGCTTCAGATTACAGGCCAGCAACCCAGCGCATCTACTGCTCCCGCGACTTGCCGTCGCACATAATCCTGCCCGTCATGCCATAGCCGCATGTGGGGACAGCCGCCCTCGGCTGTCCGCCAGTCAAAAGACCGGCGGTTTTGGCTGACAGCTGGCTGCGAAGGGCAGCTAACATACTCAGGGGTACCGCGAATGAGGAACGCCCTGTAAAATGAAACAAGACGCTGGAGCCAGCAACGCCAGCTCACACTTCGCGCTTGCGAAAAGGTTTCGCCAAAGCTGATAACTGAAGTCCGATAGCTAGCGGCTAAGCGAAAAGGTATCCACAATATGTCCCAGAATAACGGTCACAATACCAGCCTCCGCCTCAAGACCGGCCTCGCCGAAATGCTCAAAGGCGGCGTCATCATGGACGTCACCAACGCCGAGCAGGCGGTCATCGCCGAAAAAGCGGGAGCCGTCTCGGTGATGGCGCTGGAGCGCGTGCCCGCGCAAATCCGCGCGGAAGGCGGAGTGGCGCGCATGGCTTCGCCCAAGAAGATTCGCGAGATCATGGCGGCCGTTTCGATCCCGGTGATGGCGAAGTGCCGGATCGGGCATTTTGCCGAAGCGCAAATTCTGCAGGCGCTCGGCGTCGATTACATTGACGAATCTGAAGTGCTCACGCCCGCTGACGAAGCTCACCACGTCGATAAGCATGCCTTCAAAGTGCCATTCGTCTGCGGCGCACGCAATCTTGGCGAAGCTCTGCGCCGCATCGCCGAGGGCGCGGCCATGATCCGCACCAAAGGTGAGGCCGGCACCGGCGACGTGGTCCACGCTGTCAAGCACATGCGCCAAATCGTGCAGGAGATGAAAATTCTCACCGTGCTCAGCGAAGAAGAACTTTATGCTCAGGCCAAAGAGCACCAGGCCCCGTATGAACTGATCAAGCTAGTGGCGAAAGAAGGGAAGTTGCCGGTGCCGAATTTCTCGGCTGGAGGCATCGCCACGCCCGCTGATGCCTCGCTCGTCATGCAGCTTGGAGCGGAGGCCGTGTTTGTCGGCAGCGGTATCTTCATGAAAGACTCGACCACCTTCGCGGATCCTGTTGAAGCCGAAAAGCGCGCTCGTGCCATCGTGAAAGCCGCCACGCACTTCAATGATCCCAAGGTGTTACTTGAAGTCAGCGAGGACCTGCAGGGTGCCATGAAGGGGCTGGCTGTCTCCGCGCTGGATGAGACGCAGATGCTGCAGACCAGGGGATGGTAGGGTGCGGTTTGGCTGGTGCATTCCTGGGTCGAGTAGGTTTTTGGGTGGCGCAGCGCCTTCGGCGCTGCGATTCAAGCGCTCAAGAAATCAACCGGCTTTAGCCGCAGAGGCGCTTTATCCGACTCAAACCCCGGCCACGCTGAACAGTAGCGATACTCCTCGGGACTTGCCGTCAATCTCCGCTTTACAGCATTTTGCCGAATATATCCTCGGAAAGAGAAATATTCTTCAGCGTCTCGCACCCGGCGGTCGTAGTAGCTCGGCTGCCAAATTTCATACGCGGAGCCCAATTCTTTTTTTTGCTCGAAAAGAAAATCCTCCTTTGACCAACTGGATTGATCTTTCCAGGGTTTCGGCAGGAGTGATCAGCAGATGAAAATGATCTGGCATGACCACAAATTCATGCAGCAGATATCTTCTTTGCTGGCGATAGTGAAGCAGAACGTCGACAAACAAGCCGGCCATTCGGTCGGACTGAAGAATGCTGCGTTTCTGAAATGTGGAAGCGGTAATGAAGTAGCAGCCGTGACCTATATTGCCTCGGCGGGGTGCGGCCATGGAATGCACCTCAGCGGCTAAAGCCGCTCGACCTCTTGCCACTCTATCGCAGCTCCGAAGGCGCTGCGCCACCCAAAAGCAGGAAATTTTCTGCAGCTTTCCAATTTAGAACCGCGCTAGAATGACAACGAAAGGAAGGTTCGATGCCACGACTTAGTCCCCGTACCGTTATTTTGACGCTTCTCTTCGCTAGTGCCAGCCTTGCCTGCTTCGGGCAAGCTCCATCCCTGGCCAACGTTCGCAAGGTGTACGTCGAGCCCATGGAGAACCATCTCGACCAGTATCTGACCTCGGAAATCTCCCGCCAGTTCCATGGTTCGCTCCAGATCGTTACTTCTGCCGCTCAAGCCGATGCCGTGCTCAAGGGGGTGAACCTCGGGGCCCAATCCACCAACAAGGCCACCGTTAATTTAGTGGACCCGACGGGCAAAATTGTGTTGTGGTCCGGGACCGCCGCTGATCGCGAGGGTAAATTCCTCGATGTAAAGCACGGCGGTCTCCAGGCCGTCGCCAGCCACCTGATTCATGAGCTCCACAAAGCCATGCAATCCAGGTAGGGGGAACTGTGGGAACCTCGGGCTGCGAAGATCTGACAGGAGCGATGGAGGCCCTGGCCGCCGCAGGTGGGGCTAGCATGGGCAACGCGGCAACCAGACAACTTGCGGCTGAATCCAATTCTTCTCCAGACTGGCATTCGTCCGCTTAGCGCAATATTTCCTGGCTGCATTGTCTTAGGGCCGCAGTGTGTCCGAAAATCATTATTTGCTTATTGATATTGCGTTCTAGCCGTTGAGCATCCTACCTTCTGGGGATAATGGGTCGAATCACGTCAGGGAATTATTTGTTTCGCTATTTGAAAACCTCGGCTTTGCTGACGGCCATGTGCTTGTGCGTGCCGCTATGCGCGCAGAACGGGCAAGAGCAAGCGCCTTCGATCGGCACGATTTCCACGGCGACATCTTCCATTGGCAGATCAATGATCAACGCGTCAACGATCGATGCACCAAATATTGACGCACCGGGAATCGACGCACCGCAGCAGGCAGATGCAGCAGGAGATCCGGCTGCAAATCCAAATTCAACGCCGATCGTCACCACACGAGAGAAATGGAACAATTTCGTGCATGAGACCGCCAGCCTGCTCACGCTGGGCGGGGGCACATTCAATGCCGTATTCTCGCAGGTAACTCATACCGATCCCAAATATGGAGGTGGCGCGGGTGCTTTTGCCGAGCGCTTTGGAGCGTCCATGGCGGATATCGCGACGCAAAATTTCTTCGGGGACTTCGTCATCGCCTCGACGTTTCATGAAGATCCTCGCTACTTTCGCATGGGGAGCGGACACCCTTTCTGGACGCGAGCCAGCTATGCCATAAGCCGCGCGTTGATCATTCGAAAGGATAGCGGAGGCGAGATGTTCAATTTCGATAATGTATGCGGCAGCGCGCTGAGCACAGGGTTCTCCAATCTCTATTACCCGCCGGCAAGCCGCACCGGGAAGGCGATGTTTATGAACTGGGGAATCGATGTGGCGGATAACGGATTCGTAAATCTTGCCCCGGAGTTCTGGCCGGATTTTCGCGACAAGATCCTGAGGCGGCATCATCGGCAGGGTAGGTGAATCAAATTTAGGCACTCTCTGGCGCGATTTGGCGTTTGTGTTTGATCTCCGGGCAAGTTACGGTTGAACCTGGAGGAAGATCGAAAACCCATGGTGGATGGCAAATCTGGCAGCAAGAATAAAATAACACTTCCAGGATCAACGTCGAGTTCCAGTATGAAGAGAAGCCAGATTCAGCGTCTGCAAGAGGAGATCGACAAGTTGGCGCTGCTGGTGAATGAAGCTAAAAAGCAAAGTGACAGAATTCAAGCTGCGGCGGATGCGTTTGGAGATCGAATGCTGGCCGAGGATGAGGATGGCGCGAGATCGCCTTCGAGACTCGATGGCAATTACAATGGCGTAAGATCCACCACGGCCAAGTCACGAGACCGAGCTCCAGGAGCCTCCGGGTACCAGCGGAATCGCCAGATTTTCCAGGGGCAGTGACTTAGTTGAAACTGCCGCCAAACTCCAATTACTGGTGAGAATAGCCAACCCTTCACAGTTTCTGTTCCGCGCGGCACTATCGGAAAGTGATGAGCGTGTTCTGCAAGCTATTGGGTGGAGTCTCTTCGGGCTAGCTGATGTTGCTGGAGGTATCAGCGATGCGGATCGAGAAGTTGACCGTAACCGTGCATTTTGTCTCGACGGGCCGGCCGTTCTGCAGATAAGGCTTAAAGTGCCACTGGCGGACCGCTTGCTCCGCGGCGTTGGTGAGAATCGATGGCCCGTTGAGAACGCGAAGACCTTCAATCACGCCGTCGGTTCCGATGACGGCTTCCAACACCACAGAACCTTGTACCCGCGAATGCTGTCCTAGGGCGGGATAGGATGCATCGATGGATTGTCGGAGTTCGGGAGCGCTGACCGCCGAAAGGCGCTCATGCTGGGAGGCGTTCGCAACTATGCTGGACGCGGTGAGTACGGCGGGACGGTTGGGATCGGCGGGAATGTCTGTAACGATAACGTTGCTTCCGGGGTGAACCGCGCTGTGCTTATCGCCAGCGACGACTTCGACATCGAGGGGCGGAAGGACGACCCGGTGAGATGCGACCACAGGGGCTTCTGATTCGGTTGCATTCGGTTGAGCGGCTTTGGCCGAGACCGTCTGCGCAGCCTTGAAAGCTTTGGAAACATGGTGCGTTGGCGTGGGCTGGATAGCTGCCGATTGAACGGCGGGCGCTTGCTTATGAATCGAGAACACAGCGGGATTCGAGCTAGTCGCCGGAGCTGAGGAATCCACATCCGCTGCTTCCTCAGTGCCAAACCAGAAATCGCTGTTCTTCGCCACTACCATCACAAGTACAGCCAGCAGAATTGCCAGCGCAATCAAGAGTCGCCGCGATTGCGTATCCGCAGCGGCCGCTTGGCTGATCGGCCTGCCTGCGCTTAATCCCGGCAATCTGTATCTTTCGGTACCCATCTGGCTGTGTCCTTACGAGTGACTTTGGTAACTTCGTCTGACACAAGTATCCTGAGGCCTCGGACGAATCCTGACAATGGCACGATCAGGGAAGGTTTGGCCCGATGGTGCTACTCCAACATCAGGCATATGGGTGACGTTTTTATGCCGATTTGCGGTTTCGACGGCATTTGTATCAGGCGAGTCTTTAAGTATGCAAGTCCGGGCATGCACGTCTGGACGCAATTCACAGAGTATTCATCTGGCTTTTTTGACTTCGCTCTCTTTGTTCGATAGCCTGACCTTCCCCAATGATTGCCAACTCCCCAGCTATTTCCGTAAAAGAGCTCAAGAAATCGTATGGGGAAGTCCACGCCGTCAAGGGGATTGATTTCGAAATCCAAGCTGGGGAAGTGTTTGGCCTGCTCGGCCCGAACGGCGCGGGAAAGACGACGACCGTCGAGATTTTGGAAGGTCTACGCCCACGCAGCAGCGGGCAAGTCGCGGTGCTTGGGTTTGATCCAGACAAGCAGCGGCAGCAACTGAAAGATCGCATCGGGGTTTGCCTGCAGGCGACGAATCTTCCTGAGAAGATTCGGGTGCACGAGGCCATGCATGTCTTCGCATCCTTTTATAGCCGCAGTGTTGATTCGAATCAATTGCTCGAGCGCCTGCAGCTCCAGGAAAAACGCGACGCGTTTTACGACACGCTTTCCGGAGGGCAAAAACAGCGGCTCGCGCTGGCGCTGGCTCTGGTGAACGACCCTCAGCTCATTTTTCTGGATGAGCCGACCACCGGGCTCGACCCGCAGGTGAGGGTTGAGATTCATTCTTTGCTCGAAGAGTTGAAGCAGGAACACCGCACGATTTTGCTGACCACCCACTATATAGAAGAGGCGGAGCGGCTTTGCGACCGGGTCGCAATCGTGGATGAAGGGCGAATCGTCGCCATGGATACGCCGGCACGCCTCAAGCAGCAGAGCAGGAACTCTTCAAGCATTGTGGTCACGTGTGCGACAAGTTTTCCCGATGACCGGCCCGCATGGTCGGAAGCCACGCAGAGTTCGCTCGATCATAGCGGGCGAACGCTCACAGTGCAGTCGCGGCACGCGGCGGCCACACTGGTGGACTTGGTGAAGTGGATCGATCAACAGGGACTCGAATTAACCGACGTGAGCCTGAAGCAGCCGAGCCTGGAAGACGTATTCATCGAGCTGACGGGAAAGAGCCTGCGCGAATGAGAGGCTACCAGGCACTAATCGGTTTGAACTTGAAACTGGCTTTGCGGCAGAAGTCGGTCATTTTCTTCAACTATCTCTTCCCGCTGATTTTTTTCTTTATCTTTGGGCAAGTGATGCACGCCGAGCGTGGCGCGGCCATGACCATCGTGATCGCCATGGTTCTGATCATTGGAATCCTCGGCAATGGCTTATTTGGCGCGGGAATTCGTGCCGTGCAAGATCGCGAAGCCAACATCCTGCGCCGCTATAAAGTCACTCCAATCACGCCGGCCCCCCTGCTGATTGCTTCGGTGGTGACGGGCTGGATCCTGTACATGCCGAATGTGATTCTGATTCTGGGCCTGGCCCATTATTTGTATGGCATGCCGTGGCCCCAATCTTTCGCATCGATCCTGATCTTCATCAGCGTGGGCATTGTGGCGTTCCGGGCGATCGGCGCGATTCTGGCTTCCGTAGTCAACTCGATGCAAGAAAGCCAGCTTCTGGTGCAGTTGGTGTATTTGCCGATGCTGTTTCTGAGCGGTGCGACATTTCCGCTGGCAATGTTTCCGCCGTGGCTGCTGGTGATCACGCAATTTGTCCCCGCGACTTACCTGGTAATCGGCATACAAAGCATGCTGGCGCGGAATGAGGGCATAGGCGCAAATATTCAGCCCACGCTGGCGCTTCTGCTGACGGCATTCGTGGGATTGTTTATTTCTTACAAGCTATTCCGCTGGGAGAAGGAAGAAAAGATTCGCGCTTCCGCCAAGCTGTGGCTGGCCGCGGTAGTTGCGCCATTTTTGATTCTGGGATTTTGGCAGATGCATGCCCGCACGGGCATTGAAAAGGAAGAAATTCTCAATCGACAACTGGCGCGGGGCGACACCTTCCTGATCCGCGGGGCGCGCATTTTCGTTGGCGACGGAAAAGTGATCGAGGACGGCTCGGTGTTGGTGCGCGGAGGAAAGATCGCCGAGGTTTACGAGGGGGAGGGCCCGGATCCGAAGACGTTGAAGGCAGAGATTGTTGAAGCCGCGGGAAAGACAATTTTGCCAGGATTGATTGACGTTCATGTTCATCTGGGAGCGCCGGGAGGGTTCTACGAGGATTGGAGCAAATACGATCCAGAGAAGGCGATGCTCCGCAATCTTGCAGCGTATCTTTATAGCGGAGTCACAACGGTGAGAAGTGTCGGCGACGGATTGGATGGAATTCTCCAAGTGCGTTCGACCGTGAACAGCGGCGAAATGCTTGGTTCGGAGTTGCAAACTTGTGGACCCATGTTTACCGCGCCCGGCGGGCACGGGACGGAATACGGAAAGAATCTGCCTGCTCCGTTACGGTCAGCTTTTGAAAAGGAGACCACGCGCCTTCCCTCTTCCGGCGATGAAGCGAAACAGCAGGTCGACGCGCTGAAAGAGCGTGGGGTTGATTGCATCAAAGCAATTCTGGAATCGGGTGCCGGAGGGAGGGTTTTTAACCGGCTCGACACGGGATTGTTTGACGCGGTCGCGCAGGAGGCTCACACAGATTCTTTGCCGCTGGTGGTTCATACCGGAGATGCGCGCGATGTGAGCGACGCTGTACAAGCCAAAGCGGATTCGATTGAGCACGGATCGTTTCGCGAAAAAATTGCCGACGCATTGTTTACGCAAATGGCCAAGCAGGGAACTTTTTACGATCCGACGTTGAGCGTTGGAGAGGCTTTCAAAGATTTCGCTGCCGGCAACGATAGTCTGTTGAAGAGATCCTTGGTGCAACAGGTCGCCCCAGCGGATCTGTTGACTGGAACTGAGAAGGAGTTGGCTTCTCCGGAAGGCGAAGCCATTCGCAAGTCGCTTGCGGAATATCCAATCGATATGGCGATCGCGATCGACAACCTGAACCGTGCGCAGGAGCATGGCGTTGTGCTGGTGACGGGTACCGATGCCGGAAACTTCCTTGTGATCCACGGGCCGACAGTTCAACACGAGTTGGAACTCTGGGTAAAGGCTGGAATTTCACCTGCCGTAGCTTTACAAGCAGCGACCTTGAACGCAGCTCGGTTGCTGCGGCTGGAAAACCAGATTGGCTCGATTCGTCCAGACAACGACGCAGATTTGCTGGTGGTGGACGGCAATCCTCTGGAGGACATCAGCGCAACCGAACGAATTTCTATGGTGGTGTTCAAAGGCGAGCGGGTCGACCGTACTTCACTGTTCGATCAACACTGAGCAATGACACTCGCTGCCCTCTGGGCTGCATGGATTCAAAGGCTGGGGTCAAGGTCAGACTTTCCTGGCTTTTTGGTCTGCCGCTAAACCGTCAAAACGAGCCGCTCGCTGCTAATTCCAAGTGTTTCAGTCTCTTACATTGACCATCTCTGTTCCTTCCGGTAAGTTATGGATATTGGATCGAATGGGGTTCGTGTACTCTAAATGTATATTTCCGACCGCTTATTTTGCATCCCATATGCGAAGAAAGTGGTCGAAAGAGTGTCACTGATCGAGGGAGCCAGGATTGCGAACGAGTAACGGAAAGACTTTACTTCTCTTAAAGCCGCGTGGCTTTTGCGCCGGAGTAGTGCGCGCCATCGATGTGGTGCGCATTGCGCTCGAAGCGTTTGGCCCTCCGATCTATGTGCGTAAGGAGATCGTTCACAACAGCTTTGTAGTAGACGAACTGCGCGCCAAGGGCGCGATTTTTGTCGACAGCGAAGACGAAGTTCCCAACGGCGAGCGCGTCATCTATAGCGCCCACGGCGTATCGCCGGAAGTGCGCCAGCACAGTGCGCGGCGCGGTCTGCGCGTGATCGACGCGACTTGCCCTCTTGTCACTAAGGTCCACGTCGAGGCCGTCAAGTTCGCCAAAGAAGGTTATTCGCTGATTCTGATTGGCCATCACGACCACGATGAGGTGCAAGGCACGCTGGGTGAGGCTCCGCTGGTCACTCAGGTCGTCGGCAATCCCGAGCAGGTAAAGAAGCTGTCGGTTCCTGACCCCAATCGCGTGGCGTATCTGACTCAGACCACGTTGAGCCTCGATGAGACCAAAGACATTATCGCGGCCTTGAAAGAAAAGTTCCCTAATATTAAAGGGCCTGCTGCACAGGATATTTGCTACGCAACCGAAAATCGTCAGGTTGCCGTAAAGCAGGTCGCGTCGGAAGCCGACTTGCTGCTGGTGGTGGGTTCGGAAAACAGTTCGAATTCCAATCGCCTGGTGGAGGTGGCGCGAAATCTGGGGACGAACTCCCACCTCATTGATAGCTATAAAGACATTGAGCCAGAGTGGCTGCTCAACGCAAAGACCATCGCTCTCACAGCCGGGGCCTCCGCGCCGGAATGCCTGGTGGAAGAAACCATGAAGTTTTTGTCGACCAAGGGTTTCGGCAACGTGCAGGAGCTGGAAGTGATGCCGGAAAATGTTCGCTTCGGTTTACCGCCGGAGATTGTCGAAGCCATCGCCGCCACTCCGGCCGCCGCCACTGCGGATTGACGGAGTTGCAAGAGCATGGAAACTAACTCCCCCGATTCTCACTTAACTTCACCACTAACATCGCCTCCAGAACTTCGTTTCGGAAAAATCGACGCTCTATTCAGCCGGGTCGCGGCAGCGACCCGCGCCGCTCGCGATTTTCTTTTTTCACAGCAAGACGAGCAGGGCTATTGGTGCGGCGAACTCGAAGCAGATACCACGCTCGAATCCGATTACATTCTGTTGCACACGCTGTTGGGAACGGGCGATCCCGACCGCTTTCAGAAGGCCGCAAATTGGATCATTCAGCACCAGGACGAAGACGGCGGCTGGAGCATTTATGAAGCCGGGCCCTCGAACGTCAGCGCCTCGGTCAAAGCGTATTTCGGCCTCAAGCTGGCCGGATACAAAGCCGATCACCCAGTTCTTGAGCGCGCCCGCAAAAAGATTCTCGAACTCGGCGGTGTAACCGAGGTCAACACATTTACCAAGATCTATCTCTGTTTCTTCGGGCAGTACGATTACGATGCCGTTCCCGCCATTCCGCCGGAGATCGTTCTCTTTCCCAATTGGTTCTGGTTCAATATCTACGAAATTTCCTCCTGGTCGCGGGCGATCCTGGTGCCGCTTTCCATCTGCTACGCGAAAAAACCATTCAAGAAGATTCCCCGCGAAATGGGCGTGGAGGAACTATTTGTCGGTGGCATGTTGAAGTCGCACATGCATCTGCGCTGGTCGAAAAAGCTGGTTTCCTGGCGCAACTTCTTTCTTTGCCTCGACCGCATGGTGCATTGGTTCGAAGCTGTGCACGTACGCCCGCTGCGCTCCATCGCTCTGAAGAAAGCCGAGAAGTGGATGCTGGAACGCTTCGAAATGAGCGACGGCCTGGGCGCCATTTACCCCTCGATGATGAATGCCATCATCGCGCTTCGGGTTCAGGGATATTCGCTCGACGATCCGCAATTCATTCGAGCGCTCGATGAATTCGAAAAGCTGGGCATCGAAGAAAAAGATACGTTCCGCATGCAGCCGTGTATGTCTCCGGTCTGGGACACGGCTTACGCGCTTTTCGCGCTCGGCGAAGCCGGAGTTCCAGCAAACGATCCGCGCATGGTGAAGTCCGCCGACTGGATTCTGCAGAAGCAGGTGCGCAACCCCGGCGACTGGCAGGTCAAGAACAAAAAGGGGAAACCGGCGGGCTGGTACTTCGAGTTCAATAATGAGTTTTATCCGGATGTCGATGACACCGCCATGGTTTGCCTCGGCCTGAGCCGGGTTGAGCATCCGAACGGACGCTACCAGCGCGAGTCGGTGCAGCGGGCCATCGACTGGATTTTTTCCATGCAGTGCAAGAATGGCGGCTGGGCTTCATTCGATAAAGATAACGACAAGATGGTCTTCCAATACATTCCGTTCGCCGATCACAACGCCATGCTCGATCCACCGACGGTCGACATTACGGGTCGCATTCTCGAAATGCTAGCCACCTACGGATATGACAAAAATTATCCGGCGGTGAAGCGGGCGATTCGATTTATTCGCGACGAACAAGAGCCCGATGGAAGCTGGTTCGGCCGCTGGGGCGTGAACTACATTTATGGCACTGCGCTGGTGCTGCGCGGATTAGAAGCTATGGGCATGGATCTTCATGAGCCCTGCATTCAACAGGGGGCCGAGTGGCTGCGTATGGTGCAGAATGCCGACGGCGGATGGGGCGAGACTGTTGGTTCCTACGATGATCCAACGCTGCGGGGTGTCGGCGATAGCACCCCTTCACAAACCGCCTGGGCAATTCTCGGCTTGCTCGCGGCAGGCGACACGCGCAGCGATTCGGTGGCTCGCGGTATCGCTCACCTGCTGCGCACACAGAAAGAAGACGGTTCGTGGGACGAGAAGTTCTTTACCGGCACCGGTTTCCCCCGCGTGTTTTATTTGAAGTATCACCTCTATCGCCAATATTTCCCGCTGCTCGCGCTGACGACTTATGCGAAGGTGATGGAGAAAGAGAGCGCATAGCGAGTCGGCTTGCGTGCTGCCAAGCTCCCTCTTAAATTGGGGACCCCCATGAACTCAGTCGTCGGCTCGGTTCCAACCTGTGTTGCTGCGTCCAGTGCTCCAGCACCTGGGCTTTCGCTTTTCCGGGTCTACACGCTGCGCCTTTGCTACCTGATTCTTGCCGGAGGGTTGGGCGCGTATATCTGGCCGGTCGTCATCCACCACAGCAGCGAATTGGCGATCGCCGAGGGCATCCGCTTCAGTCTGCTGGCTGGGTTGGGTGCGACGGCCGTGCTGGGATTTCGGTATCCCGTGCAGATGCTGCCGCTATTGCTTTTCGAGCTGATCTGGAAGGTGATCTACCTCGTCTTTTTTGCGCTGCCTCTGTGGTACGCCCACCAGATCACCGCTGCTGTGGCCGAAGATATAAAAGCCGTGGCAATGGTTGTGATTTTCATCCCACTGATCCCCTGGCGTTACGTGTTCGCGCACTACATCATGAAGCGCGGGGACCGATGGAAATAGGCTGTCGGAAAGCACGCTGAATGGGGCAGCCTTCTTATGGGTAGTGGCCACTGCGTCGTGTTTGTGTTTTGCGCCGCGACAGCGCTTGGGTCACCTGCACAAACCTTCAAGACTGTGGCAAGCTTTGACCTAACCAACGGCGACGCTTTAAATCGTCTGTCGTCCAAGGTCTCGACGGGAACTTCTGCGGGACGACAACTCCCCTGGGCGGGGCCGACTGCATTGCCGGCGGTGGCTGCGGCACCGTCTTCAAATGACCCCGAGGGGCAGTCTGACCACGCTCTACAGCTTTTGCTCGCAAACGA
Organism: uncultured Acidobacteriaceae bacterium; assembly: GCA_963784095.1. Taxonomy (GTDB): domain Bacteria; phylum Acidobacteriota; class Terriglobia; order Terriglobales; family Acidobacteriaceae; genus Sulfotelmatobacter. The sequence goes on along the minus strand of CAWAQC010000003.1, from coordinate 423,221 downwards.
ATTGTGGCAGCTATCCATACACGGGACTATCAGTTCGCACGATCGTCGAAAGTCTCAGGATTCAAAGCGCGATTGTCATCCCGTGCAATAAACTACGTCAATGTCCCGTTCCATTTCTTCAAGCAAGACCCTGGATTCGGTTTCGCGAACCCTGAACCGCCGCATGCCTGCAGAATGGGAGCCGCAAAATGCAACCTGGCTCGCGTGGCCGCACAATCACGACGACTGGCCGGGGAAGTTCGAACCGATTCCTTGGGTTTACGCAGAGATCATTCGCAATTTAGCGCGACATGAGCGAGTGGAATTAATTGTAAACGACGTCGCACATGAGCGGCGTGCACGCAGGATTCTGACTCGCGCCAACGCTTCGCTGACGAACCTTCGCTTCCACCGGTGGGCCACGGATCGCGTGTGGCTGCGGGATTCGGGATGCATTTTCGTGATGTGTGGCGGGGACACTCTTGTCCCCGGGAAAGCTCGATCGAAGTCGACTCTCTCGGCCATCAAGTTCCGCTTCAACGCGTGGGCCAAATACTCCAACTGGCATAAGGACGAGAAAATTGGAAGCCTGATAGCCAGCTCGGCGCGCGCGAAAGAAATCCACGCTCTATGTGCCGAAACGCGCGTCGTTCTCGAGGGCGGTTCCATCGACGTGAACGGATGCGGCACCCTGCTTACTACTGAAGAATGCCTGCTAGGCAAAGTGCAGCAGCGAAATCCCGGAATGTCGCGCGAAGGTTACGAGCAACTTTTCGGAGACTACCTGGGTGCACCAAATGTTATCTGGCTAGGAAAAGGAATTGCTGGTGACGATACGCACGGCCACGTAGATGACCTCGCCAGATTCGTTTCAGCAGATACGGTCGTGACAATGGTGGAGGGTAATCGAAAGGATGTGAATTACAAAGCGCTGCGTGAAAATCGTAAGCGTCTTAAGGCAGCTCGCGATCAGGCAGGCAAGCGCTTGAATGTGGTCGAGATTCCGATGCCGCGTCCGGTTGTGTTCGAGGGACGGCGGCTGCCTGCCAGCTATGCAAATTTCTATATCGCCAATGGGATTGTGCTCGTGCCGGTCTTCAATGATGCGAACGACCGGATTGCCTTGGATACTTTAGCGGCGCTTTTTCCTGCACGCGAGATTGTGCCGATCTACTCCGGCGACCTGGTTTGGGGATTTGGGACGATGCACTGCATGACGCAACAACAGCCGTCATCTATTCTCTTATCGTAGAGAGCGCGGGTAAAGTAAATTTGTAAGATAAATTAAAGATGCGGGCCGTTAACGGCCCGCATTTCATCACCTCCGAAAATTACTCGGCAAACCTTATCGTTCTGGTCGGGCACCGCTTCGTTCTGAGCTGCCGGAGTTCAATGTCCCGTCGGGGGAGGCGTTGAACCAGAATTCGTGCCACCCGGATTCGTGCTACCGGGACTCGCGCTACCTGGATTCGTTCCTCCAGGGTTGGCGCCGGGGTTTGAAGTTCCAGGGTTCGAAGAGCCAGGGTTGGTCGTTCCACCGTTCGGCGACGTACCGGGACTTGTCGTCGATCCAGGCGCTGTTGGCGAAGTATTGGGCGTAGTGCCCGGGGTCGCAGTATTGGGGTTATTTGGATTGGTGCCTGGCTGAGCGGTTGTGCCGGGCTCTGATCCTGGATTACTTCCCGTGGGCGGTGCTGCTGTGCCGCCCGTAGGAGGAGCCGTAGTGGATCCGGTTGGCGGAGCTCCCGGAGATGCCTGCCCCGGAGTTCCCGTGCCGCCTGCGCCGCCCGCTCCGCCTGCTCCTCCGGCTTGCGCAAACACCCAGGTCGCGCAGCCCAGAATCAGAGCAAGTAACGTTAATCTGCTTACTGACATTTGTGAGGCCTCCTTAGAATTCTCTCGATCCCATCCCTGTCATCGTCATCGTTTTGCCGCTGGCGGAGGGAATCTTTACGGATTGTGCGCGAAGATGAAGAGTTGAGTTATCCGTCTGATGCGGTATCTGCCAGCCCGTGATCAGGTAGCATCGCGTGCAGGAAAAAACGTAGAAGCAAGCGCCGAGCAGCATAACCTTCTGATTGCCGGAAATTATTACGTGGGATGAGTGAAATTACTTCTTGTATTGCGTCGGCTGGGGGCCTTTTTCGAGCGTTTCGCGGTCCCAGATCCAGCCCTCGCGGCTGTAGCTGGCGAGTTCGAAATCCTGGGTGAGTTCGAGAGCATCGACTGGGCAAGCGTCTTCGCACAGGCCGCAGAACATGCATCGGCTCAGGTCGTAGGTGAAATTCGTGAGTTCCTTGCGTCGGGTTTGCTCGTTGCGGGCGCTGGAAACGACGATCAGGTTTTCCGGACAAGCCAGCGCGCACAGATCACAGGCGATGCACATGGTTTCATTGGTGTCAGGGTTGACGTTGAGCCGCGGCGCACCGCGGTAGCGCTCGGCGATCTGCGGCCGCTCCAAGGGATATTGCTCGGTATAGATCTCTTTCGGATCCTGATACCCGAAAGTGACCTTCAAACCCTGCAGAAGATCGACGAGAAAAATCTTGCGGAGCAGAGTAGACATCCCCATGACGCGTAGCATACCACTCGCAACTGCCGCTTGCCAGTTGAACGGCAATGATCAGGAGATAAGGACCGGTGATTCAGGAAAGGTGGTCGGAAGCGAGTGGCCGGCGACCAGCGGCTATGGATTACGGGGAACTTTACTTCCGTTTCCGTCGTATCTCAACCTGTGAGGGCGATATGCGAGCCTATCTCGCCAACTTGAAGTCAGGCACCAAATTGCTGCTCGCTCTGCCTGTAATTGCAATCGCGTATCCGGTTGTGACGATCGTCGTTCCGGATGTGATTCGGGCTGTGGTGCCGCAAGCCGTGCGCGTGGTGCTGAGCCTAATTTAATTCACGACGATGCTACGATAGCAGTCGTAATACGTTTCACCCCACAGTGATACTCTGCTGCTGGACTTTTCCGGATGACATCAGACGACCCATGCACCAATCAGGATGAACTCCGACAGGACGAACTTTCTGAAGACGAGCTCTGGATGCAAGAAGCACTGCGTTCCGCGCAGCGAGCGCTCGAAATCGGAGAAGTTCCCGTGGGAGCTGTCGTTGTATGCGAGGGCAAAATTGTGGGTCGGGGCTGGAACCGAAATATTAGCGAATCCGACCCGACCGCTCATGCGGAGATCGTTGCCCTGCGCGAAGCCGGAAAAACCCTAGGTAACCTTCGTCTGGGTGAGTGCGATCTGTTTGCTACAATTGAACCGTGCGCAATGTGCGCCGGAGCGCTGGTGCACGCCAGGATAAGACGCCTGGTATATGGCGCAGACGATCCGAAAGCGGGTGCGGTGGGCTCGGTGATGCAGGTACTGAAGCATCCGCAACTAAACCATAGAGTCCCGGTTCGAAGCGGAGTTCTAGCAGGCCGCTGCGCACAGCTCTTACAGCAATTCTTCAGAAGCAAGCGGCTGGTTTAGCTGGCCAAGATGCGGAGTTGACCTCGAGGACTTGACGGCCATAGCTTTTTAACGCGGAGAGGTGCGTGAGTGGTTGAAACGATCCGCCTCGAAAGCGGACATACCTTAACGGGTATCGTGGGTTCAAATCCCACCCTCTCCGCCAGTGTTTTCTATTTGCAGTCGGCTGTTTCGTGGGCGAGCTGCCCTCCGCTCCGAACCCGAAGCGCAACGAACGAATGTCAGCGATCTTCATGGCTTTGCACCGACGACACTACCTGAAAGGTGAAGGCAATGAAAGAAATGGCTCCTCAGGTAGGACTCGAACCTACAACCCTCCGGTTAACAGCCGGATGCTCTGCCATTGAGCTACTGAGGAGTGTTGTGACCGTCGCGTCGAGAAAACGCTTCGCGCTCTCATCATAGCATTCCTCGGCAGCGGGAGAAAACAGCGAACGCGCGGCACCTTAAACTCGAATTAAACTTCTTGCCTTGGCTCAGTTCGCTTAGGAATCCTGTTCGCGCGAATTTAGGATATGGGCTCCTGCCTACTAATTCAGAAGCGCAGCGCCCGATTTTGATACTCTAGCGGGTTCGGCAAAAGCACTCTGGTTCGGGATTACGTTGGCTGCATCAACGTGGGAGGTATTTGTGCTTGGAGGGGGGCGTTTGATCTGCACGTTTGCGGGATTGATGCTGATTGCCGCGGCTGTTTATGCGGCGGATGATTCGCAGGCAGCTTCCAAGACGTCTGCCGATTCTAAGCCGGCCTCTTCAACGCCTTCTACGTCGCTGGCGCCGCCGAAGGCCGAGCGGCGGCCGATCGCGGAAGATTTTTATGGCACCAAGGTGGTCGATGACTATCGCTGGCTTGAGGATGGCACAAGCCCCGCGACCGAGAAGTGGGTTGCTGAAGAGTTGGCGTATACGCGGGCAATTCTCGATCCGCTGCCTGGGCGCGAAGCGATTCATAAACGGCTTACTGAACTATTGAGCATTGGCAGTGTCGGCGTGCCGGACATCGGAGGCAAATATTATTTTTATACCCGCCGCGAGGGAATGCAGAACCAGCCGGTGCTTTATGTGCGGGAGCGCGGAGCTGAAGCCAACGAAGCGCAAAACAAAGCCGTCGAAAGTAACGAGGGTAAAACAAAAAACGACCGCGTTCTCGTCGATGCCAACCAGTTGGCAGCCGATGGAACCATAGCGCTCGACTGGTACGAGCCTTCCTACAACGGAGAGTACGTCGCCTACGGCACTTCTCCTAGCGGCTCCGAGATGAGCACGCTGCACGTCATCGAAACCAAGACCGGTAAGCTGTTGCCCGATACGATTGAGCGCACGCGCGCCGCCAGCATCGCCTGGCTGCACGACAATTCCGGTTTCTATTACACGCGCTATCCCAATAAAGGCGATGTACCGGCCGGCCAGGAAATGTACAACCGTCACGTCTTCTTTCATCTGTTGGGAACCGATCCGGCGACCGACGACAAGATCTTTGGCGAGGGCCGCGATCCCGAGGATTGGCCGAACGTCGACCTCTCGAATGATGGCAAGTGGCTACTGATCAGCGTTGGCGAGGGATGGACGAAGACGGAGCTTTATCTGATGGATCTGAAGGCGGGAACGCCTCCAACCGCGCTGACCAGCGGCAAGAATTTTCTTTACGGCGCCAATGTCTACGATGGCAAGGTCTTCATCATGACCAACGAAGATGCGCCGCGCTACCGCATGTTTGTAACCGATGCCGGAAATTATGACCGCTCGAACTGGAAGGAAATTATTCCGCAGACTGATGCGGTCATGCAGGGTTCGGCGGTTTGGGGCGGAGAACTTTTTGTGCAGTACGAGCAGAATGCAACTTCGCAGCTCAAGTTATTCGATCTGAACGGAAAAAAGATCAGCGACATTGCGCTGCCCGCGATTGGAACGGTTTTCGCTTCTTCGGGAAAGTGGAATCGCGATGAGATTTTCTACGGATTTCAATCGTTTACCACCCCGAATGCCATCTATCGCTACAACCTGAAGACCGGCTCAACCTCCGAGTGGGCGAAGGTCGATGCCCCTTCCATCGATCCCTCCGCTTATGTCGTGCAGCAGGAGTGGTTCCATTCGAAGGACGGCACGCGGGTGCCGATGTTTGTGGTGCATAAGAAGGGAATCGTCAAGGACGGCAAAAATCCTACGCTGCTCACCGCTTACGGCGGCTTCAACATCAGCGTTACGCCCGCCTTCAACCGCGCGGCCTATTTGTGGATGGAGCATGGCGGAATTTATGCGGTCGCAAATTTGCGCGGCGGGGCGGAATTTGGCGAGGACTGGCATCGCGCCGGCATGCTTGATAAAAAACAGAACGTTTTTGACGACATGATTGCCGCGGCGCAGCACTTGATCACGGAGAAATATACCGACAAAAATCATCTGGCGATTCAAGGCGGGTCCAATGGCGGCCTGCTGATGGGAGCAATGATCACGCAGCGTCCCGATCTGTTTCGCGCCGTGATCTGCCAGGTGCCGTTGCTCGACATGCTGCATTACCAGAATTTTCAGATCGCAAGGCTTTGGGTTGCGGAGTACGGCAGCGCCGACAATCCCGAGCAGTTCAAGTGGCTGTACGCTTATTCGCCGTATCACCACGTGAAAGCGGGCGCGGAGTATCCGGCGATTATGTTTATGACCGCGGATACCGATACGCGCGTCGATCCTATGCACGCCAAAAAAATGGCGGCGGAGATGCAGGCCGAAGCGAAAAATGGAGACAGTAAGACCCGTCCAATTTTATTGAGGATTGAATCCAAGGCTGGCCATGGAGCAGGGAAGCCGGTGACCAAGCAGATTGAGGAGTACACGGATATTTATTCGTTTCTGTTTTGGCAGCTGGGGGTGAAGGAGTAGAGGGCTCTTAGTGCGTGGGGGTTGAAATGAAAATCTTTTGGTCCTGGCAGTCTGACACTCCCGAGCAAATTGGCAAGTATCTGGTTCGAGATGCCCTAAAAGGCAGCCGTCAACGAGCTGAGGCAAACAGAGGATATCGAAGAGGCGTTGCGTGACAATCTACACCTCGATCAAGACACCCAAGGGACTACTGGAAGCCCTGATTTGGTGGGTACGATCTTCCGGAAGATTGAGAAATCGGAAGCATAGCTGAGGGGCTGAAAAGGCACGGCCTTCAGCCGCGCTGCCATCTGCCGACTCCACCCAGCAGCGGGATCATTCGCTTCGCGAATGGTCGCCGTTCCTTTCGAACGAGCTCAGGTTGGCACGACTAAAAGTCATGCCCTTCCCGATTTAGAAATTGCGCCCGAATTTAGTTTTCCGATTCCATGATTCATTGCGGACTGGGCGATACAATCGTCGCGGCGAAGAATCGTTTGGAGGGTGTTGCCGGTCGGTACTGGACGGTGCTTGCCAAGCGTCGAGTGGCTTAGCCAGCCATTAGGGTTCGAGTCCCTCATCCTCCTCATGCCTGCCGCTCTTGACAGCGTGCTGCCAAGTTGTATGATTGGAACTGGCAAGCGCCGTCTAGTATCAATATTCAGAACAGCCCCGAATGGCTATCGGGGCTGTTTTGCTTTGCTGGGTGCCGCATTTCACCGCTGGGGCCGAGAGGCCGATGCTCGAATACAGGGTTTACTGTATTCAAGGCTAGCAGCGCGAGTGTCTAGCATTTAGGGTCGCACATCCAGGCTTTCTCCGCCGCCCTGTCGATGTCGTCGGACAGGGCACAATACACCGGAATATGAACATTCACCAACGCCGTCACGAGGTCCGCCTGTGCGTCTCCTGGTAGTCGACGACCACGAGGATCTGCGACGGGGTGTGCGATCCCTGCTTCAGGACCAGACGAATTACGAGGTTTGTGGAGAGGCTGTCGACGGGCAGGATGCGGTGGAGAAAGCTCGCGAGCTGAAGCCTGACGTCATCGTTATGAACATTAGCATGCCGAGACTCAGCGGGCTGGAAGCCACCAGCCTGATCCGGAGCAGCCTGCCAGACTGTGAAGTCGTGCTGTTGAGCCAGCATGACGCTCCGGAAATGGCGCGGCAGGCCTTGAAAGCGGGCGCTCGCGGATATGTGATCAAGACTTCCATGGCAAGGGACCTGATCTCCGCCGTGGAACGGGTCTCGAGAGGCGAATATTCTTACGACCCTTCATTTTCCGGCCTCACAACCCGCACCGCGAATTCGGATGTTCAGGAAATTATCCAGCGCAGCGGGGCGCTCGAGCAGGCGTTGCGCGAGAGCGAGCAACTCTACCGCTCCACGTTCGAAGTCGCGGGCGTGGGCGTTTCTCATGTGGCTCCGGACGGACGCTGGCTGCGCGTGAACCGGAAGCTCTGCGAAATCGTCGGATACAGCGAAGAGGAATTGTTGAAACTTACGTTTCAGCAAATGACTCATCCCGACGATCTTTCAGCTGACCTGGCGCTGACTCAAAAAATTCTGAACGGTGAGTCGGATACGTTTTCGATGGAGAAGCGTTACATCCGAAAAGATGGATCACCGGTCTGGATCAATTTGACCGTAACCGCAGTGCGCCACGCTGACCGAAAGCTGAAGCATTTTGTTTCCGTTGTCGAGGACATCAGCCAAAGAAAACAATTCGAAGCGACGCTTAAAGACTCGGACGAACTCGCCGGTCAGGCGACCGCCCTGCTGGCTGCCATTGTGGATTCTTCCGATGATGCCATCATCAGCAAGAATTTGAATGGAGTTATCACCAGCTGGAACAAAGGAGCAGAGCGGATATTCGGCTACACCGCTGCAGAAGCTACGGGGCAGCACATCACCCTGATTATCCCGGAGGACCGGCGGGAGGAAGAAGTTGGAATCCTTCGGAAGCTCAGGAACGGCCAGCGGATCGATCATTTTGAAACGGTGCGCAAATGCAAGGACGGCACTTTGCTGGACATCTCGGTCACGATCTCTCCGGTGAAAAACGAGAGCGGCCGTATCATTGGGGCCTCAAAAGTGGCGCGCGATATTGGCCATCGCAAACGGGCCGAGGCTGATTTGCGCAGGAGCGAAGAACAATTGCGCCAACTTTCTGAAACGCTCGATGCGGAGGTCCGCGCGCGGACCAGGGAACTGGAAGGGCGAAATACGGAAATCCTAATGCAGTCGGAACAGTTGCGCGAACTGAACTGGCGCGTGGCGCGGGCGCAGGAGGAAGAACGCCGTCACGTCGCGCGTGAATTGCACGATAGCGCCGGGCAAACTTTGACTGTGTTGGGCATCACTGCGTCACAGCTTGTGAGCGAGGCGGAAGGAAATGCGCCGGATCTTGCAAAACGTGGCCGTGAGCTGCAAGCCCTTATTCAGCAGTTGCACCGGGAGGTACGCACGGCCTCTTATCTTCTGCATCCACCGTTGCTCGACGAGGCCGGCCTTGCGTCCGCGCTAGACTGGTATGCGCAGGGGCTGATGGAACGCAGCGGGCTATCGATTGTGCTGGATATCTCCAGGGATTTTGGTAGATTGCCCGGTGATATGGAATTGGTAATCTTCCGCCTCGTGCAGGAGTGCCTGACCAACATCCATCGCCATTCGGGAAGTAAAACTGCGGCCATTCGAGTTCTCAACGATGGAGATGCCGTGCGCGTGCAGGTAAGGGATGAAGGCATCGGCATTCCGCCGGAGCTCTTGGCGAAAGTTCAGGCTGGCGGCTCAGGAGTAGGGATCAGGGGAATGCAGGAACGGCTGCGCCAGTTTCGGGGCGCAATGGAAATTGTCTCGAACGGGTCGGGAACCAGTGTTATTGCAAGAATTCCGGTCGAAAAGGGAGTTAGATCAACCGTCGACAAAAAGCCCTCTAAGATGGGAGTTTAGAAATTCGAACTGAGCTGCGGTTCGAGCCATGCCATCTTGGAAAGTGCAAGCTTAAAAAGAAAGCCGCGGCCTAATGTCGCGGCTTCTGCTTGCTGTTCAGTGTAAATGGCGGGGCTTTCTTGCAAGCAAAACCCTATTGCAAGTGAATCATCTTCCCAGTGGGATCGAGCGTGCCGTGCACTCTGACCCGCTTGCCGGCGTACTTTTGCACTTCATCCTGATGGTCAAGATCGTAAGTCTGCCCTGTGGCCTCATCGTGCAGCATGTAGCGGTCGCCTTCCTTGACGATGGTTCCGCTATAGGCTTGTACTCCATTCGGCTGCGCCGGTTGTTCTGTAGCGCTCGTTGCCGGCTGCGCGGGAGACTGTTGCGAAGCCGGAGGCTGCGCCGGCTGCTGTGCCTGCGGATCCGTCGATTGCCCCGGCTGCGGTGCCGTTTGTTGTGCATTGAGGGCGATGCCTAGGCTCAAGAATGCCGCCAGTGCGCCGAGCAAACACAATAAATGAAGCTGCTTTTTCATAAATTCTTCCACCTCTCGTTGCAAAAATCTTGGCACTCGTCTCTCGCTTATTGTTTCTGAGTTAGCAAGCGCCTTGCCAAATCCGTATTTCGACCAATCGAAGGATGATATCGAACGGGGACAGTGGCGGCTCTTCGATTACCATAGGTTGGCGGCGAGCCCCAAAGTTTCGCGAAGAGCGCCTACGGGTTTGTCGCGGGATCGTTTAATGGAATGACTCTAGCTTCGGGAGAAATCGTCCGCGCGTGTGTGCACGCCAGCGAGCATATTTTGCTCGTTCACGAGGTGAAGGCTTTTCGGGCAATCGCAGTATCGCAACAAGCTGAAATGTTTGCGAGGCCGCAGCGGGGACTTTTATAGGCGAACAAGTGGCGAAGATGGTAAGCTTCCTCTATTGTGGCTCGCCGTCCTCACATCGACGCGCGCGGAGACCTCCTGAGCCGCGAACATTTGAACGAGCTTGCCCATAATCTGTCGCACATGAGCATGAGTGCCGTCCTCGACTTCTACCGGCGCGCCTACCGAGATTGCCGCATTATCAATAGCCATACTTTCCCGTCGGCCCGAGCGGTGCAGGAGTTGGTCCAGGCTTGGAAGCAACTGCGCAAATGGCGCCGGAACTGACCTGAAGTTTTATCAATGAATTGATTAGTCGGGTCGGCTTTTGTGGTCAGGACTTCGCGTTCTTCTCAAGATAAGATCGCGCTGCTTCTTGCATTACTTGCTTTAGCGGTACACGATGTTCTGCCGCGATGCGCCGGCAGTCTTCATACTCGGGGGCATAGTTTGTCACCGCGCCGTTCATGCTGGCGATCTTGATTCGAATCTCGCCCCACTGGGTGGACACATTTTCCCATCGCCGCGCCAGAGTCTGTCGCTTTTCTTCGCGGCAGCGCACGCCCAATGTGGTTGTTTCTCGGAAGATCAGTTCCGTGCATCGGTTAGCGTCCTCAGGTTTGCACAGCACTGTGAGGAGCATTCCGGGGCGGTTCTTTTTCATCTGTACTGGCGTTCCGAACGTGTCGAGCGCACCCTCTTCGAGCAGTCGCTCGATCACATACCCAAAGACCTGTGGATTGATATCGTCGAGGTTTGCTTCCAGCACTGTAATGATTTCAGACGCCGTATGCGCAGCCAGAGTATTCGGTGATGCTTCTCCGATCATCAAGCGCACCACATTTGGATGTGCAGGAAAATCCCGCGATCCCGCACCGTAGCCTGTTTTTTCGATCATCATCTCGGGAAGGCGTGCGAAGCGCGAAGCCAGTGTCTTTACGATAGCGGCTCCCGTAGGGGTTACTAATTCCGCTTGTATTCCGGTCGAATAGACCGGAGCACCGGTCAGCAGCTCAAGAGTTGCAGGCGCGGGAACCGGGAGCGTTCCGTGGGCGCACTTCACCGTTCCCCCTCCAACATTCAGTGGCGAGCAAATCATTTCATCCACTCCCAGCGCATCGGCACCCACGGCCGCGCAGACAATATCGACCATCGCGTCGACTGCGCCCACTTCATGGAAGTGCACCTGATCGATAGAAGTGCTGTGTATCTTAGCTTCGGCATGTGCCAGAGCTTGGAAGATCGCGAGCGCCGTTTGTTTGGCGCGATGGGGAAGCACGGCAGCTGAAATGATCTTTTGAATATCGGTCAGCGTTCGTTGATGATGATTCCCCCGAGAATGCTCGTGTGGCAGCGTGCGACCTTCCTGCTGGTTTTCATGATTATGTAAATGTGCGCCATCATGCGAATGTGCGTGGCTGTGCCCATGAGCAGAAGGACTATGTTCATGGCCAGCCACGACAGGAGTTTGGGCTGTTTGCCGCTCCCAATATTCTTCGCGTGGCAGATCCTTCTCACCATTGACCCAAACGTCCACTTTCGTGGCGGAAATTCCGCTGCGGGTAACCTGCGAGATTTCGAGTCGTGCGCCGAGATCGAGGGCAGCGACCGTATCGTGCAGGATCTGCGGCGAGACTCCTGCGTCCACGAGCGCGCCGAGGAACATGTCACCACTGATGCCGGAAAAACATTCAAGATATGCAATTCGCATAGAGAAAAACCGCTGTTGGTCGTTAGTCGTCGGCCAGCGCGATAAGCGAAGTCCGGCCGGGAATTCAGAGAAAAAATCCCCAATAGCTCGCTTGCCAATGACAAAGGCCAGCGGCACACGGAGAAGTTTTCATCATAGGCAACGCTTGCAAGCCGCGTCAAACCAGCGTGAGCAGGGGCTCTGCTAGAATCACTATCTTCATCTTTCATCTTTGTGAGCAACTCAGAGGAGAGCCTTGTATCGTTATCTTGAACAACGCCTTGCCGACCGAGTGCTGGAGTTTCTTCGGCAGCGTTTTCCGGGAGCGGCCTTGCCTCGCGTCGTAATTGAGCAACCTCCTAACGTGGCGCTGGGCGATTTTGCGCTCCCGGTTTTTCCGTTCGCCAAGCCGTTGCGCAACGCGCCTCTCAAAATTGCGGAGGCCATTCAGGCTGGTATTGGAGCCATCGAAGGCATTGCCGAGATGCGAGTTGCGCCTCCCGGCTATTTGAATGTGAAGATCGATCGCGCGTGGCTGGCCCGCGCTCTGGCTACTGACCGAATTCCTGCTGAGGCAACCTCTTCCGGAAAAATTCTGGTCGAGCATACGAGTATTAACCCTAATAAGGCCGCACACATCGGGCACCTGCGCAACGCGGTTCTAGGAGACACTTTTGTACGACTGTTGCGGTACACCGGGCGCCAGGTCGATGTTCAGAACTATATCGACAACACCGGCGTGCAGGTTGCAGACGTGGTGGTGGGCTTCACGCATATCGAAAAGAAGTCGCGAGCTGAAATCGAAATGCTGACTCGCGAACCGCGCTTTGATTACTACTGCTGGGACCTTTATGCCAGCGTCTCGCAATGGTATGAGCGGGATAAACGCAACCTGCAGGCCCGCTCGGAGACACTTTATGCGATTGAAGAGGGCAATAACGAAACCGCCGCTATTGCCGAATTGATCGCGAGTAGTGTTCTGCGGCGGCATCTGGAGACCATGGATCGGCTCGATATCGAATACGATTTTCTGCCGCGCGAGAGCGAAATTCTGCGGTTGCATTTTTGGGATGCTGCGTTCGGGAAATTGAAGGATGCCGGCGTGCTTACCTATGAAACCGAAGGCAAGAACAAGGGATGCTGGGTGATGCGGCGGGCGGGAACCGGCGTAAACCTAAGGGAGCCGAAAAAGAAAACGAGGCGCGGCGCGCTGGATTACGAAGGCGAAGTAGATGGCATCCTGACGGAGAGCGGAACCCAGGCGGGGGGGGATCTTGGACGGAAAGAACTCTCCGAGGAGGATCAGAAAGTCATCGTTCGTTCCAATGGCACCGTCGGCTACGTTGGCAAAGACATTGCTTACCACATGTGGAAGTTCGGATTGCTGGGGCGCGATTTCGAATATCGCAAGTTCTACCGCTATCCGAATCAGCACGAGTGCTGGATTTCCTCGACGAATGGCGAGAAAAACCATCCTCATTTTGGTGACGTTGCTGAGATTTACAACGTGATCGATGCGCGCCAATCCGAGGCGCAAAACACAGTGATCGAGGCGTTACGCGAGCTGGGCCACGACGAGGCCGCCGATCACTACACGCATTTTTCTTACGAGATGGTTGCGCTCACGCCGCGCTGCGCTACCGAACTTGGCTACACTCTAAGCGACGAGGATAAGACGCGCTCTTATGTTGAAGTGAGTGGACGCAAGGGATTCGGCGTGAAGGCTGACGACCTACTCGATCAGCTTATCGTCTCGGCCAAAAGCGAAGTCGATTCGCGCCATCCGCAGCTAGCAGATGAGGAGCGGCAATCGATTGCCAGGCAGATTGCCGTAGGCGCGCTGCGATATTTCATGCTGAAATACACCAAGCAATCGGTGATTGCGTTCGATTTCAAAGAAGCGCTCAGCTTCGAAGGCGAAACCGGTCCTTACGCGCAGTATGCCGTCGTGCGCGCGACTGGCATTTTTAACAAGGCTGGACTCAATGCGGACGACTTCATAAAAGAACTTTCAGGGACGATTTCGGCGGATGTTTTATCGGAATTTCTGAACGGGGAAAAGGCCGAAGAAATTTGGGAACTCTGGCTCGCCTCGTCGAAGACCTCGTACACTGTGAATCAGTGTATTGAGACCACCGAGCCTGCATATTTGGCCAAGCACGCCTTTCAGTTGGCACAGCTTTTCAACACTTTTTATCATCGCTACCCGATTCTGAGCGAAGCCAATGAGAAGCGGAAGCAATTTCTGCTTGCCACCGTGGCGGTGGTTCGCCGGGAACTGATTCGGACGCTGGCCGTGATGGGAATCAGTGTGCCGCCAGTTATGTAGAATTTGTTCATAAGGTCCGGACGATGCATTTCGCTCGCCGCCTAGTATGTCCCAAACCTCCACAGTTACGCCACACTCAAGCGCCTTGCTGCGAACCGTCGTCATTGCGCTTGCTACATTTGCAATTCTAGTCGCCGCTGCCGGATTCACTTATCAATCGGTTGAATCCGCGCGCGACCGCCGCGAACACCCCATCCCGGGACGGTTGATTGACGTTGGCGGATACAAGATGCACATCGACTGCGTGGGAGCAGGAAGCCCCGCAGTGATTCTGGACTCCGGATTGGGCGACGGATATCTCTCCTGGCGTAAAGTGCAGCCGGAAATTGCGCTATTGACGCGAGTCTGCTCGTATGATCGCGCCGGATTTGGCTATAGCGATTCAAGCCCAAAGCCGCGAACGAGCAAAGCTTTTGCCGAAGAACTGCACACACTTTTGCAAAATGCCGGCGTGTCGCCGCCGTACGTTCTGGTTGGCCATTCGATGGGCGGATACGATGTTCGCATCTACGCCGCGCTTTACCGGAACGAGGTAGCGGGCATGGTATTGGTTGATGCGTCGCACCCCGAGCAGCAGAAACGCTTGCCGCGCGCACTCAGCGACCTTGATGCAACGTGGATACGCGAGCAGGAGCTTTTTGAATTCACCATGCCTTTCGGCCTGCCGCGCTTGCTGGGATTTTGCTCACAAGACGCGGAAGCGCGAACCGCGGAGTGCAATTCTCATAGCGTTCGGGAAAGCGTTGCGGAACTGAAGTCGATCTCAGAAAGCGCGGCGCAGACTGCGGCCACCGGTTCAATCGGCAATATACCGCTCGTCGTTCTGTCGCAAGATCCGGATGCCCCGCAGTATGATCTACCGGAGGATCTGGTGAAACCGACAAACGACGCGTGGCAACAGATGCAGAAAGAACTGGCGCACCTTTCGACACGCGGCTCGCGAGTGATCGCCAAAAACAGCGGGCATTACATTCAACTCGACCGTCCTGATGTGGTGGTTGATGCGGTTCGAAAAGTTGTTAACGCGGTTCGGCAGCCTCCGACGCCAGCCGATTACAATTGATCTTAGCGATTGATCTTTGCATTTGGTCTGCGCAATTTATCTGTGGGAGCACATTATGTGCAGGAATATCAAGACCCTTTTCACTTCGATTCTCCGGTGAACGAAGAGGAGATTCGCGCGGCTTCGCTGCAGTTTGTCAGGAAGATCAGCGGCTTCAACAACCCATCAAAAACCAACGAACCTGCCTTCAAGGCCGCGATTGAGGGAGTGTCAGCCGCGGCGGCGCGTCTTCTTCATTCACTCGAAACCAGCGCGCCACCAAGGAACCGCGAAGTCGAGGCTGCGAAGGCGAAAGAACGTGCCGCTATGCGATTCGGCGATTAACGGTCCGCCAGGCAACCCGCTACGCTAAGCGGCAAAGCTTTTGACGAATTCCACCAGGCTCCGCAGCGCTATTCCGGAAGGCCCTTTGGCGATCCATGGCTTTTGCTCTTCCATCCATGCTGTGCCGGCGATGTCGAGGTGAATCCACGGCGTGTCCTCGGCAAATTCCTGAAGGAACATTGCCGCGTTGATGGCGCCACCCCAGCGTCCGCCCGTGTTCATAATGTCGGCAATCGAAGAACGAATCTGATCTTTGTATTCGTCGTCCAGCGGCAGCCGCCACATTTTCTCGCCGGCCTCTTGATTGGCTTTGTGAAAACGCTCGTAAATTGCGTCATCGTTGGCGAACACGCCCGCGTTCGCGTAGCCCAGGGCCACAACAACAGCCCCAGTGAGCGTCGCCGCATCCACAAGATGAGTAGCGCCGAGCTGGCGCGCGTAGAAAAGGCCGTCGGCGAGAACCAGCCGGCCCTCAGCGTCAGTGTTGATGATCTCGATCGATTTGCCGGACATGGCAATCTGCACGTCGCCAGGTTTCTGCGCCTTACCCGAGGGCATGTTTTCTGTGGCGCAGACAATGCCAATCACTTTCACTTTTGGTTTCAGCAGCGCGATCGCACGCATGACGCCGATCATCGTGGCGCCTCCGGCCATGTCATATTTCATTTTTTCCATGCCGTCGGCCGGTTTAATCGAGATGCCGCCAGTGTCAAAAGTGATTCCTTTGCCGACCAGGCCGAGGACCGGTTTCTGCGGCGCGCCGGAAGGCTCGTACTTCATGACAATCAACGCAGGCGGTTCGTCGGAGCCCTGTGCCACGCTCCAAAACGCTCCCATCTTCATTTCTTTGATTTTGTCGGGCCCGTAGACTTCGCATTTCAAGCCAACTTCCTCACACATCTTTTTCGCCCGATCGGCAAGAATCGTCGGAGTCATGCGGTTCGAAGGTTCGTTCACCAGATCGCGCAAAAAATTCTGCGATTCACCGATAATCTGAGCATCGTTGGCAGATTTTTCCAAGGCAGCTTTTTTTGCATTGCTGCCCGCGACAATGGTGAGTTCATCGATTTTCTGGTCTTTGCGGTCACTCCGGTAGTAATCGGGATCGAAATTTCCGACCAGCGCTCCTTCCACGATAGCCGCGGCAGCTTCTTCCGGAGGAATTTGCGGAGGGACAATGAAGGCGATGCTGCGTAGCCCCCGCGATTTCAAGGAACGCACGGCCGCTCCGGCGATGCGCCGCAGTTCATAGCCGGAAAACTTTTTGGCTGAGCCGGCGCTCACCAGCAAGAGGCGTTTTGCTTTCAGTCCGGCCGGCTTGTGCAACAGATTGAGCTCGAATGGCTTGCCAGTGAGTTCGCCGCTTGAGAGCAAATCGGAAGCGGCAGCCTGCACCGCGGAGTCGTCGGTGGCCAGCTTCAGTTGCGGCTTGGCGTCTTTGTTCTTTTCGGTGTGGGACGGGTCGGCTTCGTTGAGTACTATCGCGACGAGCGATTCGGTTTCGAGTTGAGCAGGAGCAGAAAGAGAGATAGTCGTCTTCATAAGATTGTTTTGAAAGTTCGGAGTAACCCTCCAGTATCATCGGCAGAGAAGGAATTACGCAAGCGTCGCTGAACAAAAGTGGTCTTTTAAATCCATTCACCACGAAGATCACGAAGGAACACAAAGCCTATGTTTGCCGCTTTCTTCGTGAGCCTTTGTGTCCGTTGTGGGGGAATTAGGACACTACCTGACATGCCAAGTTTTTTGAGTTTATGCGACTAATGGTTTCACTTCTCAGGAAAAGACGGAATCGTCCAAGCGTTGGAGTTGTAGATTACCGGTCCAAAGCCCAAGTAATGGCCGTCTGGGGAAGGATCGAGCGAGAAAATATCCCAGCTGGATTTGAGCAGTAATTTTGGTTCGCCGGTGAGTTCTGAGTGGATGATCGACGTTCCGCGGGAAGAGAAGCTGGCCAGAAACAAGCTTTTCCCGTCGGCTGCCCACGCCACCGCGACTAGCTCAGTCCAGGGCATTACCGAGAATTTTTGGGGCGTTCCGCCCGCCAGAGGAATAATTTGCACCTCCGCTGCCTTATAGTCGAAGGTACAAATCGCGACGCGAGTGCCGTCTGGCGAAAGATCCCATCGCGCGAGTTCAGGGTTGGCTGGAAGCTTGGCGAGTTCCACCTTGCGTCCCTGGGCGGGATCGAACGATGTGAAGACGATTTGCTTTTCTTTTCCGTTGGCCCCGGGTTCGTTAGCTTCGGTATCGCTGGTTTCCGCCACCACGCAAGTGGTGCTCGCGCGCACCGGACAGCGGAAGCTGGGATAGCCTCCAACTGTATCGAGTGGGTCACTGCTCGAGGAACTTCCCGGCCGACCCTTGATCTCCATCACAACTTCCGCAGGACCGCCGGAGAGCGGCGCGCGCATGAGTTTTCCAGAATCCGCGGCAGGGCCCGTGCCGGCCTTGGGCCATTGCATGTAGAGCACCCACTTGCCATCGGGACTGATCTGCGGCGCCCACTTTTCTTCTGGCCCGGTGGCGATTGGGTCGGCATTGCGGTCGTCGACACCCTGCTTGTAGATATCAAAATTGCCGTTGCGGTCGGAATACAAAAACACGGTCTTGCCATCAAGCGACCATCCACCCGGCCAATCGAGCCGCTCATCGAGGGTCAAGCGCTGCGGAGCTTTCAATTCGTGTCCGTCATTCGTTAACTCAGCGAGATAAACGTCGCTCTGTCCTTTCCGATCGAGAAAGACGAAGCGCTTCCCATCGGCCGTCAGTTCCTGGTTGACAAAGTAGAAGCCCGTCCAATCAGTGAGCCGCCGCGGAGTTCCTTTCGGCGCTCCGGTTTGCGGATCGAACCACAGCTCCCAAATGTTCGAGTCGTACTGGTTGGGTTGAGGCTCGCTGACGGCATAAATGAGGCGGCCGTTCTGCTCCAGAAAGAGATCGGTCATGCGCGGATTGGAAAGCAGCGTAACCGGATCGCCACCTTTGACGTCGCGGCTTTCCAGAACTTGAGTAGTTTCGCCATTCGCGACTCGATACTTGATATATGCAATGCGCTTGCCGCCGGCGAACCACGTAGGAGCGAATAAATGGTAGCCCGGTTCTGATTTAAGCAGAACTCTGGCCTGCCCGCCGTCGGAATCCATGATTCCAAGACCATGGGTGATGGCGTCATTAAAAACGATTTGCGATCCGTTGGGCGACAGTCCGGCATCGTGGGCGTCGTCGCGTAATTTCTTCAGTGTCGCACCGATCACGGAGATCATCCAGATGGCTTGCTTCTCTTGTGCCACTGGCCCGCTCACCAATAACTTGGTCCCATCCTGGGACCATTCGATGCGGGCTCAACGGAAGCAGAATTGGTCTGGGATGGGAAGCGACTGAGTTTCTCCGCTACCAAATAACCTGAGATGCAGTCCCTCGAGATCGGCATAGAGAAGATATTTTCCATCCGGGGAAATGGAGGCGACCGCGACCGGGTCTTCCGACGAGTTGGCCGTCAGTTGCTGGGGTTTGAGTTCCGCCTGCGTGTAAGGCTGCTGGCGGGTGAACCAGCTTGCGAAATAGCCGGCGATTAAAAGAGCAACAACGGCCAGAGCACCGACAGCCGTCGCCAACATGGGCCACTTCCGGGAGGTTGATGGCTCATGGACTGCAACCGCCGACCCCGAAACGGCTGCGATTTTGGAAGATTGTGTATCGCGCTTCAGACGCTGTAAATCGGCTCTGAGATCGGCGGCCGTCTGGTAACGAAGGCTGCGATCTTTCTCCAGGCATTTACTGATTACGGCCTCGAGTTGAGCGGGTAAGTCGGGATTGAAGCGCACTACGGAAGTCGGAGGCTTGTTCAGAATGGCATCGAAGATGATGGCCGATGTATTACCGGTGAAAGGTTGGTGCCCGGTAGCCATTTCGTAAAGAACGGCGCCGAAGGAAAACAAGTCGGTGCGCGCATCGAGCTGTTCGCCGCGGGCTTGCTCAGGCGACATGTAGGCAACCGTGCCCACGGTGCTCCCGGGGCTGGTCAGGTTGGGGTCCATCGCGGTGGCCAGCGATCCGCCCGCAGCAGTCTCGAATTGCGGAGCAGATCCGGCAGCAACTTTGGCTAATCCGAAATCGAGAATCTTGGCTTGTCCGCGTTTGGTAAGGAACAGATTCGCCGGTTTCAGATCGCGATGCACGATCCCGGCTGAATGTGCCACATCCAGTGCGTCGGCAACTTGCGCGGCAAAATCGACGATCTGTTCGGCCGGCATCGGTTTTCCCTCGATGCGGTACTTAAGCGTGGTCCCTTCAAGGCACTCCATGACGATGAAGAGCCGGTTCTCGTGTTCGCCGATATCGTAAACCGTGCAGATATTGGGATGATTGAGGGCCGAAGCCGCGCGGGCCTCACGCTGGAATCTCTCTCGGGCCTGCGCATTCTGCGCCAACTCCTCGGGCAGGAATTTCAAAGCCACTCGGCGGCCGAGGCGTTGGTCCTCCGCCTCGTAAACCACGCCCATGCCTCCGCCACCGAGCTTCGCCACAATGCGGTAATGGGAAATTGTCTGGCCGAGCATGTGGCCGCTATGTTAGGTGGTAAGCAGACACAAGTCAATGCGCGGTAGGCACTTGTAAAGCATGCCATTGGCAACTCAAGAGGTCAGGGCGCTGGGAAAACGATTTTGAAAGTCGAGCAATCCAACCCATTTTGGTGTAATCGTAATCCGCACCTGGGATGAAATGCGCGTGCGCAGCAAACTCAGCCATTCCTCTGCTTGCTTCCGATCGAAATAACGCTCGGCCGCGGCCGCATATTCAGGCGCGATTCCCTCCACGGTTTCCAAAGACGCTGTGCCGCGTATCAGCAGAACTTTCTGCGGGAAATCGTTTTCGTCGATGGTGAGAGAAACGCTTGGATTCTGCCTGAGAGCTTTCAACTTGGGCGCTTTCGGCGGCGTCGCCATAACAATCTCGCGTCCGTTCCAGTGGAACCAGATGGGCACGACGCGCGGAGTTCCATCCATCCAGACGTAGGCGAAGCGAGCAGGAATTTTTGAATGCAGCAGGATCTGCGATGCGGGATGCTGCAGAAGATCGAGACTTCCTTGGTCGACTGGTTTCATGGCCGACCCTAGTATATTTGCTTGCCTGAGAACGCCTTGAATAATTTGGTGCGGCAAGAATTCGGATTGTGCGGCTGCACAGGGAATCGGTCAAGCTCCGCCACTGTGTTCGCTAGCGTGGCCGACTTCTCGAACAGCAAAGGGAACTGATGCGCAGGCGCCTGCGTGCCGGTTTCTGAACGTCTCCATAAGATGACGCAGAACAGTGTCTGAGTTATGATCCGACAGTTGGAAACCGAGGTTGATTCATGAAGGTTCGCTGGATCATTTTATTTCTGCCATTCGTCTCGGTGATCGCGATTTCGCTGGCCGTGCGTGAGCAGGCAGCGAAGGCCGCTTCCGCGGAGAAATCTCACGCAGCGGTTCACGCAAAAGCGGAGACCGCTAAAGCGTCAGGAACTCCTAGTTCGGCCGAGGAGTCTGGTCCGCTTTCCATTCCCGACACCACGCTTGCGATCAATTCCGATAAGCCGATGTCGGAGCGCGTAGTTCATTATGTGATCGATGCGCGCTATGACGCCGCAACCCATACGGTCAACGCGAACGAGGTCCTTACCTATCACAACCTGACCGGGCAGGCGCTCGATCATTTTCCGTTTCATCTTTATCAGAATGCGTTTGAGCCGAATGCGACCTGGGTGCGCGAGGCGAAAATCGAGGGCAGCCGCGATACCACTTATGACAAATGGGATGAAAAGGAAAACGGCTCGGAGACCATTAATAAGATCGAAGTCGTGGGCCAGGGCGATCTGACAGCCCAGTTGCACTATATCCAGCCCGATGACGGCAACAAAGACGACAAGACGGTAATCGATTTGCCGGTGGCGAAGCCGATCCCGGCAGGCGCGTATGTGCAGTTCAGGATTGCCTTTCAAACGAAATTTCCTGAGACCCAGGCGCGCAGCGGCTGGAAGCGGGATTTCGTGCTCGGCGGCCAATGGTTCCCAAAAGTCGGTGTGTGGTGGCATGGAGCATGGAACTGCCATCAGTACCACGCTACAACCGAGTTCTTCGCCGACTTTGGCGTGTTTGACGTGAAGTTGACGGTGCCGCAGTACGAGGTGGTCGGAGCGAGCGGGATAAGAGTTGGGGAAGTGAATAACTCCGACCATACGAAAACGCTCACTTATCACGGCGACGATATTCACGACTTCGCCTGGACCGCAAGCCCGCGCTACAAAGTAAAAGAGACCGTGTATCAGGCGCAGATGGGCCCGGTGCAGATGCGAATTCTGATGCAGCCCGCGCACTGGAGCCAGGTGGATCGCCACGAGAAAATCCTGCGCGAGTCGCTCGAACATTTCGAAAGCTGGTACGGGCCATACCCTTATAAAACGATCACATTGGTCGATCCCGAGCCGGATTCTGCTGCGGGCGGAATGGAATATCCCACGTTCATAACCGGCGACACAAGCTGGTTCATGCCGGAGGGTCTTCACCTTCCGGAGCTCGTAGTCGAGCACGAATTCGGCCACCAGTACTGGTATGGCATGGTGGCGACCAACGAATTCGAAGATGCATGGATGGATGAGGGCATCAACAGCTATAGCGAGGTAAAGGTGCTGGATTCAATTCTTGGGCGCAATACTTCGATCATCAATCTCGCGGGCATCACGCTGAGCGAGCGCGGAGAACAGCGGTTGAGCTATGCCGGGGTCGCCGACGTCGATCCGATCGCGGAAAACGCCTACGACTACTATGACTACAACTCCTACGGCGGAATTACCTACGGCAAGACGGCCAGCGTTCTGCTCACGCTTGAGGGCATCATCGGCGAAGACACGATGCAGAAGGCGATGCACGTGTATTTCATGAAATACCGCTTCACACATCCCACCAAAGAAGATTTCCTGAAGACCATCGAAGAGGTTTCCGGCAGGAATTTGCGCTGGTACTTCGATCAGGCGATTTACGGTTCACAAGTGATGGATTACAAGGTGCTGAAGATCGAGTCTTACCCGGTGAACTGGTATCAGGAGAAAAAAGCGTCTTCGGGAAAAGAGGATAAGAACACGGTCTACCGCTCTTTTGTCTGGCTGCAGCGTAAGGAGGGCTTCGTGATGCCGGTGGATCTCGAGATCAAATTCGACGACGGCGAGAAAGTTCGCGAGCACTGGGATGGCGTGAGCCGCTGGACGAAATTCGGTCCGTACGAGAAGAAAGCGAAAATCGAGTCGGCGGAGATCGATCCCGACCATACCATTCAGATCGACCGCAACGATTTCAATAACAGCTACACGGTTGAGCCAAATGCCAAACCCGCTGGCAAACTGGAGAATTACTTCATGTTTATGAGCCAGTGGGTGGGCCAGGCGTTGGCATGGTGGGGAGTTTAAATGAGGGCAGGGAATTCATGAATCAGGACGAAGGACTACTCGGCGGCGCATTCAGCCGCGTCGGGCACAACAAGCGCTATATCGTGTGGTTCTACCTGCTGAATGTGGCGCTGGCGTGGCTTGGTGCGGGTGCATTTGGGAGGCAGGTGCACGAAATTCTCGACCACAGCTTGCGCGCTGACCGGTTGTTGCATGGTTTTGATTTCGGAGTTCTGATTGGAATGTTTGCGCGGCCGGAGTTTGGGCCGATGATGGCCTCTTCCGCTCCGGCGATGCATTTCGCTGTGCTTTATTTCATTTTCACTGCTCTGTTTATGCCGGGAGTCCTGCAAGGCTACGCCGCGAATTTTCGCCTGCCGCGCGACGAATTCTTTCGCGCCTGCGGGCGGAATTTGTGGCGCTTTATCCGGCTGATGATCGTGGCTGCAATTGTGATGGGAATTGCCGCAGGAGTGCTTTTCGGCAGCCGTATGCCTTTGCTGAAAAAAGCCGCGGAGAGCACCAACGAATTGCTTCCTTTCTACATTTCGATGGCGAGCTTGTGCATCATCTTTTTGGTCATGACCGCACTGCGCATCTGGTTCGATCTGGCGGAGGCGGATGTGGTGCTGAGTGATCAGCGGGCTGTGCGCAGATCGATCGCCGCAGGCTTTCGGCACATGTGGCGCAGTCAGGGTCTTTTGCTTGGAGCTTACGTGCTGATCGCCATCGTCGGCATCGCCATTTTTGTGGGCGGTCTTTTTTTCTGGATCAGGTTTGTGCCGTCCGCCAGCGTTTTTGGCGCCGTCGTGGTCAGCCAGCTAATTCTGGTTCTGCTGTTGATTATGCGTTTTTGGCAGCGCGGCGTTGCGGTGACGTATTACCTGCGAAGCATGGTCGAGCCGATTGCTGAAAAATCGTTCGCACCTGCGGAGACTGCGCCGGTCGCCAAAATGCCGGACGCTCCTCCGGAGCCAGCGGCAACTTAACTTGTTAGGCTAGCCATTTACCGAGGTTCCGGCATTTTGCAATCTGCCCGAATGTCACGCGCTTTTTGACCTGAGCAGTGCCTCGATTTTTCCTAACAATCCAGCGCTCGCTTCGCCGGCCTCGCGCATAGAAAAATCGCTTTCCAACTCGATTATCGGTACGCTGGCGCACGCGGACTGGAATATCTGCCGTATGGCCGGAGCCGCTTTGATATCGGGGCCCAATACCAGGAAATCGAAGCGCGTGATGCGCATCAGAATCATGGCATCGCGGAGATGGTTGCTGGTGTGGACGTCGTACTCGGCGCGGCGCAGTAATTCGCGCAAGTAAGCCAGCACGTCAGCATCGCTGGCAATGCACAGCACGCTGCGGCCAACCGGGGCAGGCACTTCAGAGCGGACTCGCGGCTGGTAAAAAGCGGCTACTGCATTTTCTTCCGACTCATGCGTGTCAAACAGCTTGGTCAGATGGGATAGCTCCAGGACTTTGCGCACATGCTCCGGTACATTGCATAGCTTCAGGTCGCCGTGGACCTGTCGCGTGCTGGTAAGCGTGCGGACCATGGTGCCAAGACCGCTGCTGTCAACGAAAGCAACTTCGCCTAGATGAAGAACAATCGCACGCCGGTCGCGCAGCAGCCAGGCGACGTGTGCGCGCAGCGATTCGCTTTCGCCGCCGGAAACAATCCGTCCGCTGCAGTGCACGATGGTGACTCGTCCCACGTCTCGAGTGTCGAGCGACAGGCGCATAGGGGTCTCCGTGTGGCAGAACGGGCATGCCGCAAAATCGCAACATTATATGCGATGCGAAGCCGAAACATGGCATGAAAAGCCGAGCGAGTTGTCGTACCGGCGCAATCGTCGCGTCTTCTCGGACCATCTCGTCGGAGACATCTTCCCTGAGACCGAATGGTCGAAGACGATCACAGTAGGACGATCGTGATTCCACGGTTGCGGCGGCCGAGGTCGGAATCGCTCTTGAGTTCGGGATGCGACTGCAGAAGCTTCCATGCGGCGTCATCCGACTTCGACCAGTTTTCCCCGAAAATGCAACTTCGAATCTGGCCGTTCTGCGCCATCTGCAGCAAGCGATTTTGCACTGCGAGACGAATCTCGCCTCCGGCACCGGTCGAGCCGTAGCCGTGAATGAGCTTCAGCAGCTTCGCTTCTTCCTGTTGGGCGAGCGCCAGTTCGCGCTCAAGGCGTTGCAGGGCTTGATGGACGAGCGGCATGTCGGATTTGAGGTTGACGGTCTTCACCTTGTGGATTCGGGCCAGAAATAATTTCGGGGCGCGGCGGCGGTGGGAGAAACGAAATGCCCTCCCGCACCAAAATTGGCAGGCACCCCCTCCCCCTATTTTTGCAGAATCTCTGGAATCACCACAGTAGCAAAAAATTCTTCGCAAGGTCCGGTTTTCAAAGAACTTGGACTACTAAAATCCGTGAAACAAAGGGCTTAACCGTGTTCGGAGTTGGCTTCTGCCAACTGTCACGGCCTCGATCAGGATCGCGCGACCGATGGGTTTGGACAAGGTTAGATGTCACATCCGTGATCCACGCGCGGTTCGACGGCGGCCTTGGCCTCTGCAAACCGCCGGGCCTTGCCCGGCTGGACAGCCGAGGGCGCCCGTCCCCACATATGGCTTCGCGGCCCGCGCCTGAAGGCGCTGCGGGAGGTAATAAGGGCTTTTACGGCGCGACTGGAAGTCGCGCCCTTTCAAATCCATTGCGGGCGCTTGCTAAGTCTTGCGGCTGCGGCTGATCGCTTCTCTGGCTTCTTTATCAGCCGTCCTGCGGCGTTCCGTTTCGCGCTTATCCCACAGTTGCTTGCCTTTGGCGAGAGCCAGTTCGAGCTTTACTTTGCCGTTTTTGAAGTACAGGCGCGTCGGAATCAGGGTCAGCCCTCTTTGCTGCGTCTTGCCGATCAGCTTGCGGATTTCTTCTTTATGCATCAGCAATTTGCGGGTGCGCAGGGGAGCGTGGTTGTGAATATTTCCGTGCTCGTATGGGCCGATGTGGGCGTTGAGCAGCCAGAGTTCGCCATCTTTGACTAAGCCGTAGGAATCCTTGAGGTTAGCGAGGCCGTTCCGGACAGATTTGACTTCGGTTCCAGTCAGAACCAGGCCGCACTCAAATTTTTCCAGCAAGAAATAGTTGTGTGAAGCGATCCTATTGATGGCAGCATCGCGCTGCCCTGCGGCGGTCGGGTCGCGGCGCGGAGATTTCTCCGGGCTGGGCTTCGTCTGGTGCGTGGACTGGCGAGGCATGGTTCTGTTTCATACTACAGCGCATTTTCGGCTGCGGCGAACCGCTTCGGAAGCCATTTTTGTTCCGGCATTGTAGTTTGGTAGGTTTTCGCGGATCGGAGGTCGAGTGTCACTCGTTAGATCACGCGCCGGAGCGATCCGGCTGTCGCTAGAAAAGGATTCTCGGCTGCTGCTCCCATTGGGACTAAGACTAAAGAGTGTAAATGCCCTTCGTGCAATGAGATCGGGGCTCCCAAGTTGCGATGTTATAATCGCCGAAAGCAACAAAAAAGAGATAGTTTTGCGTTCCCTGGATCGCTCTCGACTGGGGCACGAGTGTTTTGTCCGGCGACGCTTTACGCGAGAAACTCCTATTTCTAAGAGGACTGACGAATGAGACTTCTGAAGCCCGCGGCGACAATGCTGCTGGTGCTGCTTGTAATTCTGCCCACAATCGCAGCGGATAAAACCAAGAAGCTCTACGAACAGGGCCAGGACGCCGAGGCGCGCCAGAACTATGTGGCCGCGTATCAGTTCTACAAGCAGGCTTACGATCTAAAGCCGAAAGACTTGCGCTACCGGTCTTCGTTTGAGCGCCTGCGTTTTCAGGCGTCCGCTTCGCTGGTTCATCAGGGTGAGAAATTACGGGATGACGGCAAGCTCCAGGAAGCGTTAGCCCAGTTCCAGAAGGCGGTACAAATCGATCCGTCGCTTTTTATTGCGCAGCAGGAGTTAAAGCGAACGTTGCAGATGATCAACGATGCGGTGAATCCTCCGCCGCAGGCGGCGGGTCCGCCCACCGGCCTGGAGCGGATGATCAAAAACGCCGGAGGGCCGGTCGAACTTGCTCCCATCTCGAATACTCCCATCACAGTTAAGCTCACCGAAGATTCCAAAGTCATTTACCAGACCATCGGGCAGTTGGCCGGAATCAACGTACTGTTCGATCCCGATTACACCTCGCGGCGCATCAAGGTCGAGCTGAATGGAGTCACGCTGGGGCAGGCGCTGGAGATTACCGCGCTGGAATCGAAAACCTTCTGGCGCCCGGTGACGAGCAATACGATTTTTGTGGCGCAGGACAATCCGGCCAAGCGCAAGGAACTGGAGCAGAGCGTCCTCAAGACATTTTATTTGTCGAATATTTCGCAGCCCACCGAGCTTCAAGATGTAGTCAACGCAATTCGCGCCGTGCTGGATGTGCAGCGTGTACAGCAATTGCTCTCGCAGAATGCGCTGGTCGTGAGGGGCACTCCC
The DNA here is from genome assembly GCA_963784095.1 of uncultured Acidobacteriaceae bacterium. Taxonomy (GTDB): domain Bacteria; phylum Acidobacteriota; class Terriglobia; order Terriglobales; family Acidobacteriaceae; genus Sulfotelmatobacter. The sequence goes on along the minus strand of CAWAQC010000003.1, from coordinate 395,775 downwards.
GACCAGATCGCGCTTGCGGAAAAGCTGGTGGACGATCTGGATAAGGCCCGCCCCGAAGTGGTTGTGGACATCGCCGTAATCCAGGTGAGCCGGGACAAATCGCGGACGCTCGGGATCAGTCCGCCGAGCAGCGCCAGCGTCACGCTGCAGAGCAATATCAATACGACCACTACGAGCACGACTAGCACCACCGGAACGACCACCCCGAGCACGGGCGGCACGGGACTCGAACTGAACACGCTTGGCCAGTTGAACGCGACCGATTTCCAGGTGAGCATCCCTTCCGCCAACTTGTCGGCGATCATGGGCGATACCGATACCAAGATGCTGCAAAACCCGCAGGTTCGCGCTCTTGACAATCAGAAGGCGACGCTCAAGATCGGCGAACGCGTGCCGGTTGCTACCGGATCGTTTCAGCCCGGTATTGGCGGCGTCGGCATCAACCCGCTGGTTAACACTCAGTTTCAGTACCTCGACGTCGGCGTGAACATCGACGTGACTCCGCATGTGCATGCGGACCGCTCGGTCACACTAAAGATCACCATGGAAATTTCGTCGGTGGTCGGCCAGTCGAGCATCGGCGGTATTAGTCAGCCGATCATCGGGCAGAAAAAAATCGAGCATGAAATCCGGCTGGCCGATGGCGAGTCGAGTGTGATTGGCGGAATCTTCGACGATTCCCAGACCAAAGCCTTGAGCGGCATCCCGGGATTGGCGCAGATTCCGATATTGCGATACTTGTTTGGCCAAGTAACGCAGGACAAAGAGCAGGACGAAACCGTCTTTGCGATTACGCCGCATATCGTTCGTGGAACCGAGATTTCGGACTTGAACCAGCGCGCCATCGATATTGGAACCGCCAATGCGATCCAGTTGCGGGAGATGATTCCGCCGGCCGCTCCGGCAGCGCGAGGGACGTCGAATCCGGCAAATCAGAATCCGGGAAATCCAGCGTCTCCGGCCAATCAGAATCCGGCTGCGGGCATGAATCCGTCGGCCAGCTTCACATTCGATCCGGCAGTAATCAACGCCGAGAAGGGTAAAACGTTCGCGGTGAACCTGCAGATTTCCGGGGCGAAGAATGTTTACTCCGTTCCGGTGCAGATCAACTATGACCCGTCCAAACTGCAATTAGTGAACATATCCAACGGGAACTTCCTCTCGCAGGATGGACAAGCTGTGGCTTTGGTACACCGCGAGGATGACGGCACAGGAACTTTGCAGATTACCGCCACACGGCCGCCCAACTCCGGCGGGGTTTCGGGCAGCGGGACGGTGGTGACATTAACTTTCGAGGCCAAGGCCAGCGGACAAACTCCTCTAACGATCACGCGTGGAGGGGCACGCGATCCGGGCTTGCAGGCCATCGCAGTAAATGGAGCGCAAGCTTCGGTGACCGTGCAGTAGCCATTCGTGATATGCACGGTTACCGGTTAAGAATTTGAAATGATGTTGCAACGAATACAGCGTAAGCAGGGGCAGCACGGCCTCACGCTTCTCGAATTAATCATCGCGTCAGCGATCCTGGTGGTGCTTTCGACCATGGCGGTGCCGCTGGCGCGGCTGACCATCCAGCGCGAACGAGAGCGCCAGTTGCGAATTGCGCTTTGGCAGATGCGCGACGCCATTGACCGTTACAAAGACGCGGCCGACCGGCAACTGTTCCAGATCAAGGTGGATAGCCAGGGTTATCCTCCGGACCTGGACACGCTGGTAAAGGGCGTAGATGTGCAGGGGAAGAAGCTAAAGTTTCTGCGCAAAATTCCGATTGATCCGATGACCAACAGCACGGACTGGGGCCTGCGGTCGATGCAGGACGACGCAGATTCCGATTCATGGGGCGAACAGAACGTTTTCGACGTCTATACCAAATCAACGGGAACAGCTTTAGACGGCACAAAATATAAGGATTGGTGAAATGGCAAGGCAGCGCAAAACGGGACGGAGTGCTGGTTTCACCTTGCTTGAGATGATGATCGTGATCGTCATCATGGGCATTCTGATGTCGATCGCGCTTCCTATTTACAATCAATCGCTGGTGCGGTCGCGCGAGGCGGTGCTGCGCCAGGATCTATTCACGCTGCGTTCGCTGATCTCGCAGTACACGCTGGACAAGCAAAAAGCTCCGCAATCACTCGATGACCTGGTCCAGGGCGGCTACATTAAGATGATCCCTAACGATCCGATGACCAATGAGGCAAACTGGGAAGTGGTGCAGGAGGACGACACTATCATGAGTGTTGACCAGCAGGATCCCGGCATTAGCGATGTACACTCCGCCTCGAATGCCACGGGCAGTGATGGCACGGCGTACTCGTCGTGGTGATGGATACTGCTCAGCCTTCGCCACACTCTTCTTTGCTGCAGTAGTCTTTGCCGTTCGATTTGATAGCCCAACCCGCTGAGATCGCCCGAATCTTCCACCGCGAATCCATTTTTTCTTCGACGACGGGATCAAGCTTCTCATCTCCTAGTTGATTTTGATTATGTACTCTTTTCCGCAAACCCATTAGAAATCTCGCACTCGTGTCTCGCACTTGCCTGATACGTGGGGTATCAACGAAATCTCAAGCGCGGCCACGTTGAGCCGCGGAACTGGAGGGCCTTTGATTTCCAAAAGGCTGGCAGTATTCGTGTGCGCAATACTTCCAATCGCGGCCACCACGCGGGTCGCGGCCCAGAGCGGTTCTGACGGTTTCTTCGTCAAATGGGAGGATCACGTGCGCGACACGCTGGCGCAGCAGCCGGCGTGGCCGATTCCATTGATTACTTCGTCGTCGGGTTTGTTGCAGGTCGCGCGGACAGATTTCGTTCGCGAGATCGCGCCCGCAGGCACGGATACCTGGATCTATGACAACAGCAAGGGCGTAAGTATAATCCCCTGGTACGGCTTGGAGTTCGACACGCTGGCTCCGCCTTATATTCAGCACAACTCGAAAGCCGAAAACGGCTTCGGCGACTTTTCCATGCTGCTGAAATATCGTATCGCGGCCCAAAACCAGGAAGGCCGAAACTATTCATTGAGCTTTTCGGTTGGTGGCACGCTGCCGACAGGAAGTTACAAGAACGGCAGTCCCGCTGCGGCAGTTCTGCCGACGCTGTGCGCAGGCAAGGGAATTGGCAAGCGCCTCGATGTGCAATCGACTCTTGGCGCGTCATTGCCTGCGGGACAAACCGCAAAACTGGGGCGCGCAGTGACGTGGAACACGGTCGCACAGTACCATCTGGGAAAAGTGTTCTGGCCAGAGATCGAAAACAACGCCACGTTCTTCCACGGCGGAACGAATGATGGCCGGCGGCAGAACTTCGTAACCCCAGGCTTGATGCTCAGCAAATTCAAACTGCAGCGCGATCCGCGCAATTCGCTGGCTATGGTCTTTGGCGGAGGCATGCAAATCGCTACATCGCAGTTCCATTCTTATAATCACGGGCTGGTACTCACGGCGCGAATGCTGTTCTGAGCGGCGTTCTCGCGGGCGAGTTGCCTTCCGGCCCTCATTGCGTACGCGGCGTTCAGGAACTAACATCTAATCATGCCCGTTGAAACTGAAATCCAACCCTGCGCTTCCATCCGCGCACCGCGAGGCAACTCGCTTACCTGCAAAAGTTGGCAGCAGGAAGCTGCGATGCGCATGTTGATGAACAACCTCGACGACGAAGTTGCCGAGCGGCCGCAGGACCTTGTCGTTTACGGCGGAACCGGACGTGCAGCGCGGAATTGGGATGCATACCACGCAATCATCAACTCCCTGAAGAACCTAGACAACGACGAAACCTTGTTAGTGCAATCCGGCAAGCCTGTGGGCGTCTTCAAGACGCACGATTATGCGCCGCGGGTACTTATCGCGAATTCGAATCTGGTTGGTCACTGGTCGAACTGGGAAAAATTCAACGAACTCGAACGCGCCGGTTTGATGATGTATGGCCAGATGACCGCGGGTTCGTGGATCTATATCGGCTCGCAGGGAATTGTGCAGGGCACCTTCGAAACTCTTTCCGCTGCGGGTGAAAAACATTTTGGCGGAGATCTTGCGGGCAAGCTGATCGTGAGCGGCGGCATGGGCGGCATGGGCGGAGCGCAGCCGCTCGCGGCAACCATGACAGGCGCGGCGTTTCTGGGCATAGATGTCGATCCCGAGCGCATCAAGAAGAGGCTCAAAGCCGGATACTGCGACTTCATGGTTAACACGCTCGATGAAGCGCTGCGCATTTTGAAGAACGCAGTGCGCAAAAAAGAAAATGTATCGGTCGGGCTGGTGGGTAATTGCGCGGACATCATTCCGGAGTTGGCCGCGCGCGGCGTAGTTCCGGACATTCTTACCGATCAGACCTCCGCGCACGATCCGCTGAATGGATACATTCCGAACGGCATGACGCTTGCCGAAGCCCTGGAGTTGCGCAAGCGCGATCCACAGGGATATCAGGAAAAGTCACTCGACGCCATCGCGCGGCATGTCGAAGGCATGTTGCGGCTACAGAAGATGGGTTCAGTCACATTCGATTACGGCAACAATATCCGGACCTTCGCTTTCCAGCGAGGCGTAAAGAATGCATATGATTTTCCTGGCTTCGTGCCTGCGTATATTCGTCCGTTATTTTGCGAGGGCCGCGGACCATTTCGCTGGGTCGCATTGTCGGGCGAGGCTTCGGATATTCATGTCACTGACGATCTTGTGCTGGAACTGTTTCCCGACAATCGAATCTTGCGCCGCTGGATTGACCTGGCCCGAAAACGCATCAAGTTTCAAGGTCTGCCCGCGCGCATCTGTTGGCTGGGGTATGGCGAGCGCGCACAGTTCGGGCTGGCAATGAACGATCTGGTCAAGAAAGGAAAGATTAAAGCTCCCATCGTCATGGGGCGCGATCACCTCGACTGCGGTTCGGTGGCGTCTCCGTTTCGCGAGACCGAGAGCATGAAAGACGGGAGCGACGCGGTTGCCGACTGGCCTCTGCTGAATGCGCTTTTGAATACCGCCGCGGGCGCATCATGGGTTTCGATCCACAACGGCGGCGGCGTGGGCATTGGATACTCTTTGCACGCAGGACAAGTCACGGTTGCCGATGGCACCGAGGCGATGGCCAAGCGAATTGAACGAGTGCTGACTACCGATCCGGGCATGGGCATTATTCGCCACGCGGATGCGGGATATGAGAGCGCACAGGCGTTTGCCAAGAAGAACGGAGTGATAGTGCCGATGCCCGCGAAATGAGCACCCGCACACGAAGCCGTAAAGGTGAGGCCATGCCCGGTGCGCTAGAAAAAAAGTCAGCGTCCAAATCGCCTACCGGAATTGCGCCGAACCAAGCCAGGATTTCGCCGCTCGCCGGAAAGCCCGCTCCAAAGGAAATGCTGATCGATGTTGCTCGCCTGGAGCGGGACTATTTCGATCGCCACCCTGATCTCGGCGATCCCACTCAACTCGTCAGCTTCGGCACTAGCGGGCACCGGGGCTCTCCGCTGAACAGCACATTCACAGAGGCGCACATTCTCGCCATCACTCAAGCAATCTGCGACTATCGCCGGCAGCGGGGAACCGATGGTTCTCTTTATATGGGGAAAGATACCCATGCGATCTCCGGGCCGGCGCAGCGGACGGCACTCGAGGTGTTGGCGGCAAACGAGGTGGAGACGATCATCCAGCGAGACGATGGCGTGACTCCAACGCCGGTTATCTCGCGAGCCATTCTTGTCTACAATCGCGGCCGCAAAGAACACCTGGCCGACGGCATCGTCATCACGCCATCGCACAACCCTCCTGAAGATGGAGGTTTTAAATACAACCCAACCGATGGTGGCCCGGCCGATACCGATGTGACGCGATGGGTTGAACGCCGCGCGAATGAGTTGTTGCGTGGCGGCAACAATGAAGTCAAACGAGTTCCATTCGCCAGGGCGATCAGCGTATCGACCACTCACCAAGAAGATTTCGTCCTACCCTACGTTCATGATCTGAAGAACGTCGTTGACATCGATGCGATTCGCAGCGCTCGCCTCAAAATCGCCGTAGATCCGTTAGGCGGAGCCGCAGGACCGTATTGGGAGCCGATCAACCGGATTTATGGGCTGGATATTGCCGTGGTCAATCCGACGATCGATCCGACATTTTCTTTTATGACAACCGATCACGACGGGAAGATCCGCATGGATTGCTCCAGTCCTTACGCGATGGCGAGACTCGTCGGGCTGAAAGGCAAATACCACCTGGCTTTTGCCAACGATCCGGATGCGGATCGCCACGGTATTGTCACTCCGTCTGCGGGATTAATGAACCCGAACCATTATCTTGCGGTCGCCATCCGGTACTTGCTCATGAATCGCCCGCAGTGGCGCGAGGACGTGGCAGTCGGAAAGACTCTGGTGAGCAGCAGTATGATCGACAAAGTTGTCGGGAAGATCGGCCGTGAACTGCTGGAAGTGCCCGTGGGTTTTAAGTGGTTTGTTCCAGGTCTTCTCGACGGTTCGTGTTGTTTCGGCGGGGAAGAAAGCGCCGGAGCGAGTTTTCTTCGCCGCGACGGCTCGGCGTGGACGACGGACAAGGACGGCCTGATTATGAATTTGCTGGCCGCTGAAATTACCGCCCGCACGGACAAGGACCCGGGCGAGCACTATCGGGAGTTGACGGCAGAGTTTGGCACTCCTTATTACACGCGCATCGACGCCGCCGCCACGCCCGAAGAAAAGAAAAAATTGAAAGAACTGTCGCCAGAGGCCGTCAAGGACTCAGAGCTCGCAGGCGAGCCAATCACCTCGAAGCTCACGAAAGCTCCCGGAAACGATGCTCCGATTGGAGGTCTGAAGGTCATTGCCAAGAGCGGTTGGTTCGCGGCGAGGCCCTCGGGAACAGAAAACATCTACAAAATTTATGCCGAAAGTTTCCGGAGCGCCGAACATCTGAACGCGATTGTCAGCCAAGCTCAGGATATGGTCAACCTGGCCTTAGGCGCTTCGGCCGGAACCGGGCGATGAACAGGATGGCGAACCGGCGAAGGTTAGGCGCATCGTGGGAACTGCCCTTCGGGGAGCGACGGTGCCAAGCTCGCCATGGATGGGGGCTCACCGCAATTTGAAGTAAAATTGTGAAGTCCTTCTCTAATTTCTTCAGTCCTCAATTCGGTGCCGCAAAAGGGCAAACGCAATGGCTAGTCTTCAGGAACAACTGGACGAATTCAAGAAATCATTTGAGTCCGGAGCGCCGCCTTACAACGCGCCGCACGAAATAATCGAAACAATGCATCGCGCCACGGCCGAGCTCAAGGCTACAGGGATTGAAGGGCGAGCGTTGAAGGTTGGGGACCGTGCTCCCAATTTCACGTTATTCAATCAGGATCACGTACAGGTTGACTCGCTCGAACTCCTTCGCCAGGGGCCGCTGGTAATCGGCTTCTTCCGAGGGCACTGGTGACCCTACTGCAACATGGAGCTGGAGGCTCTACAGCAGATCCATTCCGAGGTGCGAGGCTTGGATGCGCAAATTGTGGTAATCACTCCTGAACTCGAACGCTATACGCGGGCCCTGCACAAAAAGCTGAACCTGTCGTTCGATATCCTGACCGATCTTCACTTGAAGGTTGCGGAGCAGTTTCGGCTGGTGTTCACGTTGCCCGATTATTTGCGTGACCTTTACAAGTCCTTTGGAAGCACTCTGGACAGATTCAACGATGAGCCGGTATATCGACTGCCCATGCCCGCGCGATATTTGATCGACAAGGCTGGCATCATTCGCACAGCCGATGTGAACGCGGATTACACGATCCGCCCAGAGCCTTGCGACACGCTAAGGCGATTGCGGACGCTGAGTGCTGTCGCGGCAGACTAGGAGCCGATCCTGTATGTTGCCCACAAAGCTTGGCGGTCGGGCTGCGGTTTCTTACTGGATCCTTCGGAACCCTCGGCCAAAACACCAGTTTCCGCAGGCATTAGAGTTTTCATCGCCAAGCAGCCTACCACCAAAGCTGGCCGCTGATGAAAAATCGCGATCGCGCTCATCGCCAATGAGTGTGAGGTAGCCTATCAACAGCAGTGATGATTGCTCCTATAAGATGAGAATCTGTTCCAAGTTGTGCGAGGTTTCGAGGGAATCACTTTCCAAGCTGCGGTAAGCTGTTTAGATGGCGGCACTGGCCGGCTCCTAGATGCCAACCTTCCTCACAGGCGCCACCGGATTTCTCGGCTCGCATGTAGCTCGCGTCCTTGCCGAGCAGGGAGCGGACCTGCGGCTGCTCGTCCGCCGAACGAGCAATGTGAAAAATCTCGAAGGTCTCAAGGCCGAAACCGCCATGGGCGATCTGCGCGATGCGGCTTCGCTCGAAAAAGCCATGTCCGGATGCGACACCGTCTTCCACGTCGCTGCCGACTACCGGCTCTGGCTGCGCGATCCCAACGAAATGTACCGTTCGAATGTCGAGGGCACGCGGGCTATTCTCGAAGCCGCGCGCAAGAACGGCGTCAAGAGCGTCGTCTACACTTCAAGCGTCGGGACCGTCGGCTTTAGCGGCAACGGCCAGCCTGCCGACGAAGATTCTCCGGTTTCGCTCGCCGAGATGATTGGGCATTACAAGCGTTCCAAATTTATGGCCGAGCAGATTGCGCTCGAAGCGGGACGCAGCGGCATGCGCGTGGTCACGGTGAATCCGACCACGCCTATCGGCGAGCAGGATATCAAGCCCACGCCCACCGGCCGGATCGTTGTCGATTTTCTGAAGCGAAAATTTCCCGCCTATGTGGAAACCGGACTCAATTTGGTTGATGTTCGGGAATGTGCGCGAGGGCACGTTGTTGCGCTGGAAAAAGGCAAGAGCGGCGAGCGCTACATCCTCGGTGGCGAGAATTTGACTTTGAAGCAAATTCTGGACAAGCTGGGCGCCATCACTGGTTTGCCTTCGCCGAAAGTGAAGCTGCCTTACTTCGTCGCGTACCTTGCAGGCGCAGTGGGGGAGACAGTCTCCGGTCGAATTCTTGGCCGTGAGCCGCGCGCTACGGTCGAAACGGTTCGCATGGGGAAGAAAAAAATGTGGGCGAGCTCCAATAAAGCTGAGCGCGAATTGGGGTGGGAGATCACTCCCGCGGATGACGCCTTGCGCCGCGCGGTCGAGTGGTTCAGGGCGAATGGCTATGCCTAAAGTCGCAATCGTGGCTGCCCTCGAGCGTGAGGTCGCGGGCCTGCTGAAGAATTCAAAGCGAATCGAGCGCGAATACGACGGCCGCAAATTTGCCTGTTTCGAGCGCGAGGATGAAATCATTGTTTGTGGAGGAATCGGGGTTGAGGCTGCTCGCCGAGCGGCGGAAGCCGTTATCGCGTTGTACCATCCTGCGCTTGTGCAGTCTGTGGGTTTCGCCGGAGCGCTGGAACCCAACCTGCGGGTCGGAGATATTCTAGTTCCAGGTCTTCTAATTGACGCGCGAGACGGCAGCCGCATGGAAATCGTTGATGGAAATGGAACGCTCCTGACTTTCATGACCGTAGCTGATGCACAACAAAAGTCGCGCCTTGAAGAGTCGTATGCTGCGCAGGCTGTCGATATGGAAGCGGCGGGAGTTGCCGCGGCCGCTCGCAGGCACGGTGTTGCGTTTCGCGCTGTAAAAGTTATTTCAGACGAGATGAACTTCGAGATGCCGGAGATGACTCGTCTTGTCGATGCCCAAGGCCGTTTCCGGACTTTTCTTTTCGTGGCCAACGCAGCTCTGAGACCGTGGCTTTGGCCTGGTATAGCCAGGCTGGCGCGCAACAGCAAAAAGGCGGCTGCGGCGCTGGAAAAATATCTGGGCGATCGCTGTGTGGAGAAGAACATCCCTGAAGCGAAGACAGTATAAATTCATCTAAACTTTCTGCATGAGCATTGCCGGACAAATTGCAATCGAAGATCGCGCTCAACTTATCCCCGCAACTATGCTCGCAGCTGTTTACCGCGGGGTGAACGATGTGCGCCTCGAATCCGTTCCGGTGCCAAAAATCGGCCGGGGAGAAATTCTCCTGCGGGTTCACACTTGCGGTGTTTGCGGGACCGATCTTAAGAAAATCGCTACGGGCTCACATTCGGCGCCTCGCATCTTCGGTCATGAAACTTCCGGCGTAGTGGCTGCCGTCGGCGAAGGCGTAAGTAAGTTCCGCGTGGGTGACCGGGTGGTTGTCTTTCATCACATTCCTTGCAGGCAGTGCTACTACTGCCGCCACAAGACCTTCGCCCAGTGCGCCACTTACAAGAGGGTTGGGTGCACCGCTGGCTTCGAACCGTCAGGCGGAGGGTTCGCCGAATACCTCCGCGTGATGGATTGGATTGTCAAGCAGGGAACTGTCCGAATTCCTGACGGACTTTCGTTCGAGCAGGCCTGTTTTGTCGAGCCGGTGAATACCTGCATCAAAGGAATCGAGGCGCTACGCCTGCAAGCTGGCGAGACAGTCCTAACCATCGGTCAAGGGCCAATCGGCATCATATTGAGCGTACTGGCGCAGCGAGCGGGCGTCAGCGTTATAACTTCCGATTTGTATCCCGAGAGGCTTAAAATAAGTGAAAGCCTCGGATTTGAATGGAATATTAACGGTTCGCAAGAAGATGTAGTGCGAACGGTGCGGGAGCGAACCGAAGGTCGCGGCGCCGATGCCGTGATTCTGGCGGTCGGCAGCAACGCCCTGATTCGAACCGCCATGGATGCTACTCGTCCCGGCGGGCGTGTATTACTTTTTGCGCAAACCCAGCGCGGCGAGGTGGTGATTGACCCGGCTGCGGTTTGCGTCGACGAAAAGGCGCTGCTCGGTTCCTATAGCGCGTCCGTCGATTTGCAAGAAGAGTCGGTTCGCTTTGTAATGAACCGGGAGATGGATTTGGAACGGTTGATCAGCCACCGGTTTCCGCTGCAGGAGGCGCCTCAAGCCCTGGAGCTTGCGGCCCATCCTGAGCCTTCATCGATGAAGATTGTGATTCAGCCCGGCAGTAAATGGAAAGGCGCGGTAGCAAGGGAAGGAAGTCCGAAGTGAATGGAAAGATGACAGCCGCCGTCCTGTACGGCAAAGAAGATCTCAAGATCGAGCGAGTTCCGATTCCTCGCGTGGAAAAGGGCGAGGTTCTCGTGAAAGTGCAGGTCGCTCTTACTTGCGGCACAGACCTCAAAGTCTACCAACGCGGCTATCACGCGCGCATGATTGTTCCACCTGCTCTGTTCGGCCATGAACTCGCCGGTGTCGTCGAGGAAGTCGGCGACGGAGTTGTCAGTTTCAAGAAGGGCCAGCGCGTGGTCGCGCTCAATTCCGCCCCGTGCCAGATGTGTTTCTACTGCTCGAAGCATCAGGAAAATCTCTGCGAAGATCTGTTGTTCAACAACGGAGCCTATGCCGAATACATACGCGTTCCGCGCCGCATTGTCGAAGCGAATATGCTGGTGATTCCTCCGAATGTCAGTTTCGAAGATGCGGCCATGACCGAGCCTTTGGCCTGTGTGCTCCGCGGCCTGCATGAAACCCGCGTCGAAATCGGAGACATGGTGACCATCATTGGCGGCGGCCCCATTGGCCTGATGTTCATTCAGGTAGCGCGCGCGATCGGCTGTAACGTGATCGCGGTCGTGAAGCGCGACGAGCAGGTTCAGGCCGCCAAGCACATGGGCGCCCACGAAATCGTGCAGACTACGAAAGTTCAGAATGTGGTCGAGGCTGTGCGTGGGCTGACCCCGCAGAAACGTGGCTGTGACGTTGTGATTGAAGCGGTCGGCCGTCCCGAAGCCTGGGAGTGGGCTATCGACATGGTTCGCAAAGGCGGGACAGTAAATTTTTTTGGTGGATGCGCCAGCGGCAGCAAAGTGCAGCTCGATACCAACCGCCTGCACTATTCCGAAATCACGCTGAAGGCCACCTTCCATCACACCCCCGAAACCGTTCGCCGCGCCTTCGGTCTGATCGCCGCCAAGAAAATTCGACCGACCGACTACATTACCGGCGAAGCGCCGCTCTCGAGCCTGCAAAAAGTATTGCGGCACATGCTGAATCGTGGCGGCGCTATCAAGACGGCCATTATTCCGGGCCATTAGCGGGCGGCACAGCTTTTGGGTCGCCCAGCGCTTGAGCGCCGCAATAATCGGAAAGGCACAAGCTCAGTCGTGCCAAACTGTAAGTTAAGAGACAACAGCCTCAGCAGCGGAGGTTGCACGTATCAAATACTAGAGCTGCGAATCTAATAATCCGTGACCCAAACCGCGACGCAATTCCCGGCATCCGCTGCCAAGGCTTGGTCCAGCCTCCCGGTTTCCTATGCAATTCCAGATTCCGCGCCTTCGCTATCGGACGCCCAACAATACTGCTCGCATCTGGCCCGTACGCACTACGAAAATTTCTCGGTGGCAACGTGGTTTCTTCCCAAAAATCTCCGCCAGGATTTTTTCAACGTCTACGCTTATTGCCGCATCTCCGACGATCTCGGCGACGAAGTCGGCGATCCGCAGGCCGCGCTCGCGCTTCTCGACGAATGGCAAACCGAGCTCGATGCCTGCTATGCGGGCACTCCGCGACATGCGGTGTTCGTCGCACTCGCCGAAACCGTGCGCAAATTCGAAATTCCGAAACACGAATTTTCCGATCTGCTAATCGCCTTTCGGCAGGATCAAACCGTTACGCGCTTCGAAACTTTGAACGACGTCCTCGCCTATTGCCATTATTCAGCGAATCCTGTCGGTCATCTTGTTCTCTACCTCTGCGGATACAACGATCCCGAACGCCAGCAGCTTTCTGATTACACCTGTACGGCTCTGCAGCTCGCGAACTTCTGGCAGGACGTTAGCGTCGATTACGCTAAAGGCCGAATCTATCTTCCGCTCGAAGATTTGCGCCGCTTTTCCGTCACCGAAGACGACATCGCTCAAAACCGCAACACGCCCGCGTTCTGCGAGATGATGAAGTTCGAAGTGGAACGGGCTCGTGAGTGGTTTAAGCGCGGTCTGCCACTCCTCGGCAAAGTCAGAAAAGAGCTGGCCATCGATATCGAACTGTTCGGCTGCGGCGGGCAGGAAATTCTGAAGGCCATTGAGCGGCAGAATTTTGCCGTGCTCGGACGCCGTCCGGCAATATCGAAGGCGCGCAAGCTGGTGCTGGTCGCCCGCGCGGCGTTGGGAAAATTAATATGAGCGTGGGCGCGCAGCCGATGCCGAGTGCGTGGGCTCCAGCTCCCGCCCAGCTCACCATGGCATATTCCGTTTGCCGCGGCATCACCCGTTCCAACGCCAAAAATTTCTACTATGCATTTCTGGTTCTGCCCAAACGTAAGCGCGAAGCCCTGTGCGCCGTCTACGCATTCATGCGGCGCTGCGACGACATTGCCGACGACGCAAACTTGAGCCTGGAAGAGCGGCGTCTCAAACTCGATACCTGGCTTGACGCGCTGCACCGCGCCCAGCAAGGCGAGCCTAGCGACGATCCCATTCTGATGGCTCTCACCGACACCCAGCGCCGCTATAACATTCCTGCCGGCCTGCTCGACGAACTCGGCATGGGCACGGCAATGGACGTAGGGCAGGCAGCTCAGACCGTGGACGAAGACGAACCGGGTTTCGCCACTCCGGCAATTCCAGGTCTCATGGTCCGGTACCAAACCTTCGACGATCTGAAGCAATACTGCTATCGCGTAGCATCGGTCGTGGGACTCGTCTGCATTCACATCTTCGGATATCGCGATCCGGCTGCCGAGCCGCTTGCCGAGCGGTGCGGCCTTGCCTTCCAGCTCACCAATATTATTCGCGATGTAAAGGAGGATGCAGCGATGGGGCGTGTGTATTTGCCGCAGGAAGATCTGGTGCGATTCAATCTGAATGCCGCTGATTTGCTTTCCTCGCCCGATCCGGCGAGTTTTCGGCCGCTGCTCGCGTTTGAAGCGGACCGCGCCCGCGAGTTTTACAAGGCCGGCGATCAACTCCATGACTACATCTCCGAAGACAGCCAACCCGCGCTATGGGTACTGGTGAACATTTACCGCGCGCTGCTCGAAAAAATCGCCGCGCGGGAGTACGACGTGTTCACCGCCAAGGTGGGCCTTACAGTGACGGAAAAGCTGCGTATTCTTGCGAAGGCCTTCTGGCAACGGCTCACATAATCTCGCTCAATGACAGAATTGTTGATGGTTGATTGGAGAAGCAGGGTAGCAAGATTTTCAATCATTAATCAACAATCAGCAATCAACAATTGCCAGGAATGAATACCTCCCTTACAAATTCCACTGTAGCCATCGCCGGCGGCGGCTTAGCCGGACTCGCCGCCGCCTGCGCACTATCTGACGCGGGTTTTCGCGTGACAGTTTTTGAGCGCCGACCGTATCTCGGCGGCCGCGCTTCCTCCTTCCAACATCCCGGCACAAACGAAGTTGTGGACAACTGCCAACACGTCCTGTTTCGCGTCTGCACGAACATTATCGAGTTCTACCGCCGCATCGGCGTGGAAGACAAAATTCGCTGGTTTGACGAAATGACGTTTATCGAGCCCGGCGGACGATCAAGCGTGATGCGCGCCTCGCCTCTGCCAGCACTGCTGCACATGGCGCCTTCGTTTCTGCGCTTTCCGTTTCTCACAATCAAAGACAAGTTAACAATCTCGCGCGCCATTGCCTCCCTTACGCTCGCCAAGCAAACCGACACCGGAGAATCGTTTCTCGATTGGTGCCGTTCTCACGGGCAAACCGAAAACGCTGTTCAGCGGTTCTGGAAGCCGATTCTGGTGAGCGCCCTAAGCGAAGACCTCGAACTCATTTCCATCTGTTACGCTGCGCAGGTAGTTCGCGAATCGATGAAAAGCCGTAACGCCAGTCTGATGGGCGTTCCGACCATTCCGCTAACCGACCTCTACAATCGTGCCGGCGACTACATTCGCCATCGTGGAGGAGAGATCTGGGTCCGCACGTCCCTCGATTGGTTTGTTCCCGAATCATCCGTTGTGCGGGTTAGCACGGGCAGCGAACAAGCGTTCGACTATCTCATTCTGGCGCTGCCCTTCGAGAATCTTGACCGCGTGCTGCCCCAAACTCGGGAGGCCGAGCCGCTGCGCGAAAAACTTGGCCACTTCGAGTCCGCTCCTATCACCGGTATTCACCTCTGGTTTGATCGCCAGATTACCGAACTCGACCACGCTGTCCTGCTCGACCGCACCATCCAATGGATGTTCCACAAGTCGCGCCTGCTGGCAACCCGCGCCTCTGAAGTCGAAGATGGAGGCGGCAGCTACATCGAACTGGTGGTCAGCGCTTCAAAAAGCCTGATCGACAAGTCAAAATCGGAGATTGTCGATCTGGCGTTGAAAGAAGTGCGTGAATTTTTCCCTCGGGCGCGCGCCGCCAAACTGGTGAAGTCGACGGTCATCAAGGAAGTTCGGGCGACCTACTCGCCCCGGCCTGGAATCGATGCCTATCGCCCGACACAAGCCACCGCATGGCCTCGTGTTTTTCTCGCGGGCGATTGGACGGCTACGGGGTGGCCTGCCACCATGGAGGGAGCGGTTCGAAGCGGATACCTGGCAGCCGAATCCCTTGGCCGTGCCGCAGGAATAGCAATGCCACGCTTCATCGCGCCGGATCTCCCGGCCAGCGGCATGATGCGCCTTTTTTCGCCTGGGCCATCAACAAAAACAAAGTAGGATTGGTATCGCTTTGCACTCCAAGGCCATCCGCCTGCGGCGCCCTACCCGAACCACGCGGCCCGGAAAAACCGCCGTACTCTGCAGTCATCCGCAACCGCTAGTTCGTCTCTTACAAACTGGATCGTTTCAAGCAGGATAGAGAATTCCGCCCATCGATATTGCCGCGGAAAAAGCTGGCCACACATTGTGCATATACGTGCGAAAAGGATATTTTGCCGCAGCTACGCCTGATTCAGCTCATTTCTAAAAAACAAGTTTTCGCGCGACGCGTTCTACTTGCGCTCGATGCTCGCTGCGATTCTGGAGATAAATTTCGGCGCGTGGCTTTTCATGAGCTGTTCGAGGCCTGGCCGAAATTCATGCAGCAAATTCATGCCGGCATCGTTGCCCACCCTTGACCCGAAATCGCTGAACGGCGCTGAAACGGGACGATTCCAATAAGGACGGTATGCCGTGTGGATCAACGCCGAAGTTAGCACTCCAAGCACATAGGAGGTCTTCAGCCTGGTTTGCCCGGAGGGTTCCCGCCTGAAAAACGTCCCGAGAGCTGCGGAAGCAGCTCGCGCCATCAAGCTGTTTTCGCTCGATGGCTGGTAGGTTGGGTGGTGTTGCAACAATGACACGAGTTGTCGGCGAAATTCACCGTTTTCGTTGCGATCATCATTCCTGCGATCTTCCTTGAAGGACAAACGCCATTCGCTCCAGCTATGCCAATCGCCAGTTTTCGATGATTGAGAGGTCGAATACAACCGAGGGAGCGTATCGGAAAAAGCCGCAACTGCCGAGGCAACGCGTGGCAAAGGTGCATCGGGCAGCGAATCAAACGATGCCGGCACTTTCGGCTGCTGACAGGGTGCAACGCATGCCGTTAATATCAAAAAAGAAGCAATCCGAATTGCACGCACGCGCGCCATTCCACGCTCCAGGCGGCCTATTCCAAGCACTCCAAGTGCCACTGGGATCAGCCACGGCAATGATCTGACCGCTAGATTGGTTGATGAAAATCAAGCTACAGGTTGGCTTCGGCCGCTCCCCGACTCATCTACGGGATCTCCCGCACTTCCCTAAGTGCAAATGTTTTCGAACGGGATGAGCAAATTCTTTCAGTCACTAGGACCGGAGGTTACCAAAGCCCTTTGGAAACGGCAGGATTAGCCGGCCAGTAGCGCCACCCCCGCCGCCACCAGCGCAGCGGCGATCCAGCGCCGCCGGTCGACTTTTTCATGAAGAAAGATTTTCGCTGCGACGGCGTTACCGATGAAGGTGAGGGAGGCGGCCGCAGGCGCGACCAGGCTTACTTCCCCCCAGGAAAGTGCAAAAAGCATGGAGAAGAAGGCCAGTGCTGTCGCCATGAGGCCCAGCAGGAAATTCATGTTCGACAGTGTACCTCTCAGTACCGGCAGGAATCCGCTACGCTTCCAGAGTTGTCCCACGTCGCCCACTTCTTTCATGGCACGGGAGAGCAGAATGTCGCCGACTACCGAGGCGAGGACAATGGCAAGGATCGCGCTCCAAGTGTATATCGCCCTCACGATTCAACTCCGCCGCGCATGTCGTGCGCGCTATTTTTCGCTTTTGCCAGGATTTCCGCCGTCGGCAACTCCCGCGTTTGCTCGATTGCGGTTTCGGTACTGCGACCGGTGGTAATCTCTGGGCCGCCGGCCACAAATCCGACTCCTCCGGTAATCAGCGCAATGCCCAGCCAGCGCAGCACGCTTACGTGCTCGTGCAGCACAAAGCGTGCGAGCAGGGCGAGCAGCACATATCCAGCGGAGGTCGCTGGCATCACATAAGTCAGATCGGCCCACGACAGAGCGACCATGTAGCTGGTGAAAAAACCGAGCAGCAGCAAAATGCCGATTGCCACCCAGGGATTCTGCAAGGCGAGAATTACGGCGGGAAGGTCATGCAAAGAAATGGCGCCGGTCTGCTGCATTCCATGCGACAGCATGGAATCGCCGCTGGCGGCGAATACCGTGACCCCGGCCAATACCAGATACTTGCGAAACGTCATTGGAGCTTCCGCCTGTGCTCCATCCTGGCTACTAAAGATTGTGCCGCATCATGCATTTGCCAATTATATTTCCGACGGTTGGGCGGTTTCTGCTGACTCCCTATGATCATTCGTGCGGGATTCACAGACGACAAAGCCGGGGAGGGTTGCATCCCCGGCCGAAGACTTCGGGCAACCGCGAATCAGCTTAAGCTCTTTACCGGCTCAACCGTAGCTGTAGGCCGGTTGCCGCCGGCCTTTTTCACCATTTTGTTGCGCTGCGAGCGCAGCTTCAAAAAGGTCTTGGCCTCGTAATAGAGACGCTTGCGGTCGTTGCTGTCGAAGGCAGCTTTCTTCAGGATGCGGAAGATTGCCTTTGGGCGGAAATAATACTCATCGTAGAAGCGATGAACAGCGGAAAGAATCTCATCCGCTGGCAATCCCGGGTACTGAATGTGGGCGAGTTGATGCCCACCCTCATCCACCATCTTGTCGCCGACAACCATGAATCCGTTCTTCACGGCATAGTCATACAATTCCGTGCCGGGATAGGCGTGGGCGACTGAAACCTGAATCGTCTCGACATCCAACTCTTTGGCAAACTTTATGGTGTTGTTGATGGTCTCATGGGTTTCCCCAGGCAATCCCATGATGAAGTCGCCGTGGATGACCAATCCCAGCTTGTGGCAATCCTTGGTAAACTGCCTGGCCCGCTCGACCGTTGCACCCTTCTTGATGTTCTTCAGGATCTGCTGATCGCCGGATTCGTATCCCACAATGAGCAAGCGGCAGCCGGCTTCCCGCATGGCTTTCAACGTCTCGTAGTCGGTGGTGACACGCGAGGTGCATGACCATGTCAAACCCAAAGGCTTTAGCTTCGCGCAGAGTTCGACTGTCCGCGCCTTCTGAATATTGAAGGTGTCGTCGTCGAAAAAGAACTCTTTTACATCCGGCCAATGCTGTTTGACCTGCGCCATTTCAGCCGCGACATCATCGGTAGAGCGCTTCCGCCAGGGATGCCCGCTCAACGTCTGAGGCCACAGGCAGAACGTACACTGCGCCGGACAACCGCGTGTCGTGTATAGCGAAACATAGGGATGCAGCAGGAACGGGACGTTGTAGCGTGTGACATCGAGGTCGCGCTTGTAAACGTCCGTGACATGCGGCAGTGCGTCCAGATCCTGAATCTGCGGGGCATCCGGGTTATGTACGGCGTTGCTATCTTTCAGAAACGAAACCCCCGGAATCTCTGCCAGTGGCTTGCCCTTGGCGTAATCGACCACCGCATAATCGAATTCTTTGCGAACGATAAAATCAATTGCCGGACAATCCCGCAAAGATTTTTCCGGCAGGACGGTCACGTGCGGACCAACGAACGCAATTTTGATCTTAGGATTCGCGGCCTTGACTGCCTTTGCTAATCCAATATCGCCAGGGAAACCCGGGGTGCTGGTGAATAGCACGAGGAACTCGTAGGCTTTGGCAATCTCGATGGTCTGCTCTGCCGAAATATGATGCGGTGGTGCATCCAATAGACGGGAACCCTCCAGCAGTCCTGCTGGATAAGCCAGCCATACCGGATACCAATACGATTCGATTTCCCGCGTAGCTGGCCAGCGGGATCCGGCCCCGCCGTCAAAATTGTCAAACGAGGGTGGGTTTAGGAAGAGCGTCTTAAGTGGCATATTCTTTCTGTGCTTATTTTATCATTCAAAGAACGTTAACTTACTCCCAGAACGCTATTTACGCAGGTTCATGGGAACCCGGGTTAGATGTTCAGATGGTTTCGAGAGTTGCGCCAGTCTACCCGGTAGCGTACCTCGATTCGAACCTGTATCCGTTAAACTGGGGTTTTGCGTCATTGAACAGCGAAAAAGACGTGTTCGCGAGAATCTCGTCACAAAGCTTTTGCGAGCCTAACATCCATATCGGCCGGCTTTACTAGCTCAATTTATGGAGGTTTCGCTCAAATCGGGTTGCGAATCGTGCCGAATGGAATCCCTGAAAGCTTTGCCGATCACTCACTGATGAAGAGGAAGCATGGAGCCGTGGAGCGAACGTTGGACCGTGCACGCAGGTCTTCGGATTTGGTCACTCTCGGCGGATTTGAGCTCGCCTCGATGAACGGTCGTTTTCATGAACAATCGTTCGCAATCGGTCAGTATCGAGTGCCTCGGGCAGCTGAAAAGCTTCAACCGTTTTCAACCAGAATAACGCCGCCGAGCTTGGAAAAACCGGGGTTCTGTATCTAAATCGAGCTTTCGTTTGGTTTATAATCGCACAAAGCACAAAGATTCGGAGACGCGCTGCAAGTGAGGTTCCTCCTCCACTCTGGCTGCGGCGCGGCAAAATTCCCTGGAACCCAGTTGCTTAATCCTGGAACCCAGTTGGTCGACAACGTCCGGTGAGACTTTTCCGGGCCGGAAGGGTTATGCTCGAAGTGGGTTTGGTCAGAAGCGCGGGGAAAGACCCTATTTTCAGCCGCGGGCGCGAACGCAGCGCGGGCAGGCTGGACTGAGGCGCGTCGCATTCCGTCAGCTGCAATCGCTCATCGCGACGGCAAATGCGATTTTTCATACAAGAACTAACTTCCGAATTTTACCGGGCCCTCAAGTAACATCAGCACTCATGAACGATTGAAGGCGGGTTGTAATACTCATGAATTCAAAAAAGGCTGGTATGGCAATGCGGTTGTGTCGGTGGACGGCGCTTGCGGGTGTCGGTTGTGTTGTAGCTCTGTTGGCGAACGGCCTGTTCGCTCAAACCCGGCAACAAAAGCCGATTTCGCAGTCCCAATTGGCGCGTGACAATATGGCCCACGTGGCGGCGAATACCGAACAACTGGCGCTGATCCTGCACCGCGATGCCGGTTTGATGGTGGAAGTAAAGCGGTGGATTGCGAAAGATGCGACCGACCACGGCCAGCTCATCACGGAAAACGATTTATCCGAGGATGTGATTTTCGATCGGCTGCAGATGGATATTGCCTTCCGCTCGGTCGTGACCGACATCGTGCAGAAGTACGGATATCTCTTGCCCGAGGTGAATCCGGATTCGCCGTTGGCCAAGCAACAGGATTTACTGCTGCAGGAACGCGTGAAGTGGATCAGTGAGGAAGAAGCAGCCGACCGGGAAAAATATAAATCGGAACAGGAGAAGTTGGCCGAGCAGCAGAATTGCGACCCGCGCAGCGCGAACTGCGCAGCGCAAAATGCGGCGAATCCCATGAATCAGGAATTGCCGCAGCAACCGCAGCAGCCGGGAATGTTCAATCAGTATCCGCAGCAAGTACCGGGGCTGGAGCCTCCGATCGAGGAATTCCCCGGTGTTCCCTATGCGCCGCAGCAGCCTAGCGTGCCGGGCGGCAATGGGACGGACCTGCTACGAACCAGCGGGTCAAGCGAGGGGCTTGGAGTGGGGCAGCAAGCCAGCGAAGGCGGGTTCACTTCGAGTTATGGAGACGATTCCGAGGAAGGACAAGGAGGCGGTTATCAACGCCGCAGCCTCTCCGGCGGGATGCAGGGGCAGGGCGGTTCCGACGAGTTTGGGGATTTGTCTTTAGATTCTGATTTTGGCACTGGTGGATTTGGCCAGGGGCAAGGAATGTATGGGAATTCGAATGCCTACGGGGGCGGTGGAGGGTACGGGGATGGATACGGGAGCAATTCTGGAGGTGGGTATCCATACAATTCGGCGAACGGCTCTTACGGCAGTACCTCATACGGAAGCGGGAACCGAAGCTCTTACTACGATCTGAACGGCAACAATCTGATGCTACGGGAAGAGGCGCGGCGTGCGCGGCAAGCGACCACGCCGAATCAACGGCTGGTGCGGCAATCGAATCCCTACCGGGAAATTCCCTCGCTCTACGACATGTATTTGCAGGCGGCGGCGCGGCCTCCGGCGGTGCAGCGCTTCGGGATGGAGGTGTTCGAAAATGGCACGCGCGATCTGCAGAGCATTCCGATGGACCTTCCGGTTGGGCCGGATTACGTAGTCGGACCGGGAGATGGCTTGAAGGTAACCATCTGGGGCGGAGTGTCGCGGCCCTTTTTTCAGATAGTGGACCACCAGGGGCGGATCAATCTGCCCGAAGCGGGGCCAGTGCTGGTCTCCGGCAAGTCGCTGGAGGAAGTGCAGCAACTCGTGCAGAAAACTTTGCGCACGCAGTTTCGCGATGTTTCGGCGGATGTGTCTTTGTCCCGGTTGAGAACGATTCGCGTCTATGTGGTGGGCGATGTGGTTCGGCCGGGGGCTTACGATGTGGGATCGCTTTCCACGCCGCTGAATGCATTATTTACGGCGGGGGGCCCGACCGGACGGGGTTCATTGCGAATTCTGCGGCATTACCGCGGAAATCAGCTGGTGCAAGACGTTGATGTTTACGATTTGCTGCTGCACGGGGTGAAGGGAAATATTGCGCGCCTGGAGAATGGCGATACGGTCATGGCTCCGCCGTTGGGCGGCGAAATCACGATTGAAGGGATGGTTCGACGTCCGGCGATTTACGAACTGAAAGATGAAAAGACGTTGGCGGATGCGCTGGAGCTAGCGGGCGGATTGCTCCCCACGGCGACGTTGAGGCATGTAGAAGTGCAGCGCGTGGTAGCTCATCAGAAAGAGACGATGCTGAGCCTGGACGTTCCCGCGGATGATACTTCGGAAGAAGTAACCAAGAAACTGGAATCGTTCAAGATTCAGGATGGCGACAAGGTTCGTATTTTCCCCATCGCTCCTTATAACCAGGATGCGGTTTATCTGGAAGGGCATGTGGTCCGTCCGGGTAGATATTCCTACAAGCAGGGAATGCGGGTTACGGACCTGATCGCGTCTTACAAGGATTTATTGCCGGAGCCGGCACTGCGGTATGGCGAGATTATTCGATTGAGCCTGCCGGACTACCGTCCGGTGGTGCAGAGCTTCAGCGTGGCGGAAGCTCTGGCCGATCCAAAGAATGCGCCGGAGCTGGATCCGCTGGACACGGTGCAGATTTTTGGACGATACGATTTCGAGAATCCGCCGACGGTTTCGGTGCTGGGCGATGTGCGCATGCCGGGAACCTATCGGACTTCGGGAGATATTCACCTCAGCGACGCGATACACCTGGCGGGCGGATTGAATCCGGACGCGCAGACCGAAGACGCGCAGGTCTTCCGGTATATGCCCGACAGCACGCTGAAGATTCTGAATGTGAAACTGAACACGGCGCTGGAGGGCAACCCGGCGGACAACATCATGCTGACGACGAGGGATCGTGTGCTGATCCACAGGAACGCGGCGGCGGCTGATCCGGCAACCGTGCTGGTCAAGGGCGAAGTGGAGCGGCCGGGGCGGTATCCGCTGACTGCGCAGATGACGGTGACCGATCTGCTGGCTGCGGCCGGAGGACTGAAGCAGAGTGCCGACCTGCACGACGCCGACCTTACCCATTACGTGTGGAATAACGACAAGCAGGTGACGGGCGATGAAGAGCGAATCTCGCTTGCCAAAGCCATGAGCGGTGACACGGCGTCGAATCAGGTCTTGAACAACGGCGACGTGCTCTCGATTCGCCAGGTGCCGGGCTGGGATGATCTGGGCGCCTCGATTATGGTGCGCGGAGAAGTGGTGCACCCCGGAACCTATGGAATTCGGCCGGGTGAGAGGCTGAGTTCGGTGCTGAGCAGAGCGGGAGGATTTGCTCCGGGCGCGTATCCCTATGGCGCGGTGCTGGTGCGATCGGAAGTTCAGAAACTGGAAATGAGATCGTACACGGAGTTAGTGCAGCGGGTGCGGCAGCAGCAGACCCAACTCAAGCTGGCAGAAACTACGACCAGCGATCCGGATCAGAAAGTGTCGCAAGAATCGGCGCTGACCCAGTGGCAGACGACGCTGGACAACTTGATCAGCGCGCCGCCGACGGGGCGCGTGACCATTCAAGTTTCGTCGAACATAAGAGCCTGGGCGAACAGCTCGCGGGATATTACGGTGAGGGCTGGCGACATTTTGATCGTGCCGAAGCGGCCGAGTTATGTCCTGGTGCAAGGGCAAGTTTATGGACCGACGGCTGTGGCGTATCGTCCCGGCAAGAGCGCGCGCTGGTATCTGACGCAGGCGGGCGGGACCACCAACATGGCAAACAAGCGAGCCACGTTTGTGATCCGCGCGGATGGTACGGTGATCAGCAACCACAGCGCGGGCTGGGTCACGGGGGATTCTCTGGGTGTGTCTTTGCAGCCGGGGGACATGGTGGTGGTTCCGGAGAAAGCGCTGGGCGGACCGCCAATCTGGAAGACGTTGTTTACGAATGCGCAGATTCTCAGTTCGCTTACTACAAGCGCCATTCTGGCTGCGGCATATTAAGGACTCGCACGTGATTGGAAAGCTGGTTCGTGGACTGGGTATGACATGTTTGTTGGCGAGTGCGGCGGTTGGAGTGGGGCAGTCCCGGCCGAGGTATGCGGCTGCAACGGATAACACCGGCGCAGGTTCAGTACAGACGAACGCGGAGGCGGCACAGAGTTCCGATTCGCCGCAGTCGGCTGATGCGGAAGATTTGCCTGACAATCCAGCGCCAGGTTCCGATCGTTCTGAAAACACGCTGCTGGGTTTGCCGCGACAGCTTTTACACGATCAGATCGGCATGTGGACGAGTCCGGCGCGATTCAAACTGTCGGACGCCACCTGGCTGGTTCCGGCGGGCGGATTTGCGGCCGCGCTGTTTGCCACGGACAGTTCGGTCAGCCGGCATCTTTCGAACAATCCGAACACCCTGAATACCTACCTGCATGTTTCCGATTACGGTACATACTCGATGGTCGGCGGAGCTGCGGGAATTTATTTGCTCGGGCTGATGTCGCAGAATCCGCATCAGCGGGAGACCGGCTTCCTGAGCGGGGAAGCGGCGATCGACGGCCTGGCAGTGGTCGAGGCGCTGAAATATGCGACCGGGCGCGAGCGTCCGTTTCAGGATAGTGGGGATGGAAAATTCCTCAAGGGCGGAACTTCGTTTCCGTCGGAACACGCCGAGATTTCGTGGGCAATCGCAGGGATATTTGCGCATGAGTACCCGAGTCCGTTCATGAAGTTCCTGGCCTATGGTGCGGCTACGGCGATCAGCGCAACAAGAGTCACTGCGAAGCAGCATTTTCCGGCGGATGTGTTTGTGGGTGCGGCGATTGGCTATTTGACGAGCGAGTACGTATACCGCAAGCATCACAGTGCGGATTTGCCGGGCGCGCCGTGGGAAATCCCTGCGGTGCGGCAGGATAGGCCCGGGCACTGGCAGGCGAAGGACATGGGTTCGCCTTACGTGCCGTTGGATAATTGGGTTTATCCGGCGCTCGACCGCTTGACCGCGATGGGTTACATTCACACCGGATTTGCCGATATGCGGCCCTGGACGCGGATGGAGTGCGCCCGACTGGTCGAAGAGGCTGGGGACAGCATCTCGCAAGATGCGGCGGAAGAGGGTGAAGCGGCACGCATGTTCCGCGAGTTGCAAAAAGAGTTTGCGCCGGAATTGAATTTGCTCGGCGGCGGAGATAATGCCGATGTTCGCGTGGAATCGGTTTACACGCGTGGGACGGAGATTGCCGGCAAGCCGTTGACCGATGCCTACCATTTCGGGCAAACCATCATTAACGATTTTGGCCGGCCGGAGCAGCAAGGCTTTAACGACATTGCGGGAATGTCAGGATGGGCCGCCGATGGGCCGTTCCTGGCTTATGCGCGCGGTGAATACCAACATGCGCCTGCTGCGCCGGTGTTACCGGTGACGGCGCGCGATACGATTTCGAGTGAAGATTTCAGCCAACTCGCGTATTTGATTCCCACCCCGCCGTCTCCTCCTGCGACTGCGACTGCGGCTTTCAATGAAGGCCGATTTCTGGATGCCTACGTGGGCATGAATTTTTCCGATTGGCAGATTACGTACGGCAACCAAAGTTTGTGGTGGGGGCCGTCGCAGGCTGGGCCGTTAATGTTTAGCGATAATGCTCAACCGATGCGAATGTTCCGCGTGGATCGGGTTACACCGTTCAGGCTTCCGGGATTCCTGGGAGTGATTGGGCCGATGCGCATCGAGGCTTATATTGGCCAGTACTCCGGATATGATTTCGTTCTGACTCCAACTGGGTTAGCGGGTGCGTATGGGACGCCCGTGAATCCTCAGCCCATCGATCATGGCCAGCGCATCAGTTTCAAACCGACATCGAATCTGGAGGTTGGGCTATCGCGAACCACCGATTATGGTGGTCCAGGATATCCTTTAACGCTGCATAATTTTTTTAGAAGCGTATTTTCGACCGGCAACTCGGGGCCGGGAAATCCCAGCAAACCGGGGGCGCGCCGGTCGGGATTAGACTTTAGCTATCGCCTGCCGGGAGTGCGCAATGGAGCGACTTTCTATGCGGAGGGCATGGCGCAGCACGATGAGATCACACCCCTGCTGGGGCCCGATGTGGCGTGCTGGTTCGCGGGGCTGTACATTCCCGCCTTGCCCGGGATTAGGAAAATGGATTTGCGCCTGGAGGGCGGATACACGGACCCTCCCCATTCTTTCGGGGATGTCTCCCATGGTGCTTTCTATTGGGATGACACGTGGATCACGGGCTTTCAGAACGCGGGTCATCTGATGGGCAGTTGGATGGGCCGCCAGGGACAGGGAGAACAGGTGTCGACAACCTATTGGCTGGGGCATCGCGATAAACTTCAGTTTGGATTCAGGCACCAGAAAGTGAGCACGCAATTGGTAAGGGACCCAATGGATGCCGCGATTCCAGAGGGCGGCAATCTCAGCGATGCAAATGTGCGCGCCGAATTCTGGGCAGGTTCGACGATGAGCGTGGCGGCGACGCTGCAGTATGAAACGTGGAATTATCCGGTGATTGCTTTGAACCGGCAGTCAAATGTGAGTTCGATGATTGAGTTGAGTTTCTGGCCGAAATCATTTCGCGCGACGCACTCAAACGGAGATGCCGGACAGCAGTAAGATACTCTTGAAATCGATTTAATTAAATGGCAACCAGGGAAATCACGAAGCAGGAACCGAGATTTGTAGACCCTGACCTTGAGCGTGAGCTTTTGGTCGAGGCTCAGGAGACTTCGAGTAGAAGGCAGCGAGTGATCGGGCGCTTGTCTTTGCTCTGGCAAGAAAGGCGAATTCTTTTCCGCTGCTCGGCCATTGCACTGGCGTCTTCGATAGTGATCGTGTTTCTGATTCCTGTGCGTTATACATCGACCACTCGTCTAATGCCCCCGGATCAGGCGGGGCAGGGTATGGCGTCGATGCTGTCCGCTCTCGGAAAGAATGGGGACCTGGGTGTTATCGGCGAACAGTTGCTCGGGTTGAAGACTTCCGGAGATCTGTTTATCGGCGTGATCCGTAGCCGCAGCGTCGAGGACGATCTGATCGACAAGTTCGATTTGCGGAAAGTATATGGTGTGAAGCGTTATGAGCAGGCGCGAAAAACTCTGGAAGGCAATACTGACATTTCCTCCGAGCACAAAAGCGGCATTATCACGATTAAGGTGACAGATAAGAATCGCGATCGGGCTGCCGCGATGGCGCGCCAGTATGTGACAGCATTGAACGACGTTGTGATCACTCTGAATACGGGTTCGGCGCATAAAGAGCGCGTGTTTCTAGAAGATCGTCTCACTCAGGTACAGAAGAGCCTGGAAGTGGCGGAAAAAGAATTCAGCCAGTTCGCGAGCCAGAATACGGCGCTCGACGTGAAAGAGCAAGGGCGCGCGATGATTGGCGCCGCAGCGGATTTGGAGGGTCAACTCATTGCGGCGGAAACCCAACTCCAGGGCTTGCAACAAATCTACACGCCTGAAAATGTGCGCATTCGGTCGCTGCAGGCACGCATCGATGAGTACCGGCGGCAACTGAACAAAATGGGCGGGAAACCCGGTTTAAGCACCGACGCAGGCAACACACCGGGAGATGAGGGTACTACTGACAGCTCAGGTTTATATCCTTCGATTCGCCAGTTGCCGATTCTGGGGGTCGCGTGGGCGGATCTTTATCGCAATGCAAAAGTGCAGGAAGCGGTTTATGAGACGCTGACCAAGCAGTACGAACTGGCCAAGGTTGAAGAAGCACGCGAGACCCCCAGCGTCAAAGTGCTTGACCCGGCCGACGTGCCGGAGAGCAAGTCGTTCCCGCCGCGAATGATTCTGATTGCCTTTGCGGTTATGTTGGTTTTTTTCGGAACGTGTGTGTGGATATTGGCCGGCGCACGATGGCATGAAATCGATCCGGCGGACCCCGGGAAAATGTTGGTGCAGGAGATATTCCAGTCTGTTCGGGCCCGGTTGAACAGCACGATCAAGGCGATTGAAAGAAGGGGCAAACAACATTCTGCATGATTGAGAACGGCCGGTAGTGCGCAGATTTTGGTCGCGGCTTGAAACGCAATTCGGGCAACTGGCGGTTGCACCGATTGATTAGCATATTGATTCCCATAGGTCGGATCGGCTTCGATCGGATATGATGTTATCGATTTCTGGAACTGCATATTCCTAATCGTTAAAGCAACTGAGGATTGCAAATGAGGGCATTAGTCACAGGCATTACAGGACAGGACGGTTCCTATCTCGCAGAGCTGTTGCTAGCCAAGGGATATGAGGTATTTGGGCTGGTACGGCGCAGCAGTTCGAAAAAATTCGAGCGCATTGAGTCATTAATCGATGACATCACGGTTGTGGAAGGCGACCTCACCGACCAATCTTCCCTGGATAGCGTTATTCACGAAGTACAGCCCGATGAAGTGTACAACATGGCTGCTCAGAGCTTTGTCCCCGCGTCTTGGAACCAGGCGGTTTTGACGGGTGATGTTACTGGCCTGGGAGCCATGCGCGTGCTGGAGGCCATTCGCAAGCACCGGCCGCAGGCAAAGTTCCTGCAGGCTTCCAGTTCGGAAATGTTCGGTAAGGTGCGGGAGACACCCCAGACGGAACGGACGCCGTTCTATCCCCGAAGCCCTTACGGAGTAGCCAAGGTTTTTGGTCACTATATCACCGTCAATTACCGTGAGAGCTACGGCCTTTTCGCCTGTTCGGCGATTGCATTTAACCACGAATCGCCCCGACGAGGTTTGGAGTTTGTTACACGCAAGGTCACGCATCAAGTGGCACGAATCAAGTGTGGATTGGCCAATAAGCTCTTGATGGGCAACCTTGATTCAAAACGCGACTGGGGTTTCGCCGGCGATTACGTCCGGGGCATGTGGATGATTATGCAGCAATCCGAACCCGAGGACTTTGTGCTGGCGACGGGGAAAACGCACAGCGTCCGCGACCTTCTGGAAGCAGCGTTCGATGCGGCGGGATTGGATTGGCAGAAGTACGTCGAGATCGATCCCAAGCTGATTCGGCCCGCGGAAGTGGATTCCCTTTGTGGCAACGCAACGAAATCGCTTGAAAAACTGGGATGGGAACCAAGGGTTAGCTTCGAGGAACTGATCAAAATGATGGTGGATGCCGACCTGGAAGCGATCCGAAAAAACGAGAATAGCCTTGCCGCCACCGCCGTTCGTACTGACCACTCGTGACGGTTCGAATGCCTTCGACCGATTTCTCCTCGAGCGAGCGAAAAAAAAGTTTGCCAAATCTCCGGATGAGCACGCTCATACCTTCAACTGCGCACTACATTCGACTGGCTCTAGGCAAGGGCCGAGTGAACGGCGACGATCAACGCCGCTACGTGCACATTGTGCGGGGCATGTCCAGTGGACTCGTGGCAAAGGGCGTAGCGTTCGTTGTCAGCTTCTTTTCCGTCCCATTGACAGTACGATATCTGGGGGCAGAACGCTATGGAGCGTGGGTGACAATCAGCGCCGCAATGGCCTGGATTGCGCTGGCCGACTTTGGCCTGAGCAGCAGCCTTACGAATGCGGTTTCCGAAGGGTACGCGAGCGACGATCACAAACTTGCGGGCGAATATGTGGCAGCAGCATTTTGGTCGCTGGCCGGGGTTGCGCTTCTGCTGGCGGCGGTGTTTTTCCCGGTATGGCGAATCGTGCCATGGCAACGGGTCTTCAACGTCGAATCGGTGCAGGCCCGCGCCGAAATAGGTCCGGCAGTGGCAATCGCATTCGCCATGTTCGTATTGAATTTTCCCTTCTCGATCATTGCCAAGATTTACGGAGCATATCAGCAAGTCGCGCTGGCAAATGCGTGGAACACGGCTGGCAATGTCCTCAGTCTGGCTGGGCTAGTGGTCGCCACCCAGCTCAAAGGAGGATTGGCGTCTCTGGTGATTGCTGTCTCCGGCTCGATTCTTTTTATCAATGTAATCAGTGCGGTCTGGTTGTTTGGTTGGTCAAAGCCTTGGCTTTTTCCGCGGCTGGGGCGGTTGACATGGGCATCCCTTCGAAAATTGACTTCGCTCGGAGGAATGTTCTTTGTTATTCAGATTGCGGCTCTCCTGCTCTTCCAGACGGATAACCTGATCATTGCGCATTACCTAGGCGCGGCGGCGGTGACCCCTTACAGCGTGACCTGGAGATTATTCACCTACACCATGATCTTCCAAATGCTGGCTACACCATCATATTGGCCAGCTTATGCGGAAGCTTTTGCGCGGGGCGATCATGCGTGGGTACGCCGCAGCTTTCCCGCAAATTTCAGAATCACCGTCGCCTCCACTTTGGTGCTCGTCCTACCACTTGTGTTTTTCGGGCAATGGATAATCAGGAAATGGGCGGGGGAATTGGCGGTTCCATCGCCCCATTTGTTGCTTTGGATGGGAGTGTGGAGTGTCATCTATGCGGCGACTTGCTCTCAGTCATGCATACTCGCTAGCTCCAATCGATTGCGTGGGCAAATGATTTATTCCATCAGTGCTGCGATCGTAAACATTGTGGTTTCGATTTTGCTGGTGAAAAAGATCGGACCAACCGGGGCCATTCTGGGCACAATTTCAGCCTACTTGACCTGTATTTTGGTGCCGCAATGGATTGAAGTGGAACGAGCCCTCATGGGGAATATGGCGAGTTGCGCGGCAGATCCTTTGGAAAATTAGAAACCTACGGACCCGGAGCGAATGAGAATTGCGGTTTGGCACAACCTGCCGAGTGGCGGCGGAAAACGGGCGCTGTATGACCACATTCGCGGCCTGGTTGGCCGCGGACATGAAGTGGAAGCTTGGTGCCCGCCTACGGCCGATCAGTCGTATTTGCCTCTGAGCCAGATTGTGCCGGAACATATTGTGCCTTTGCGTCCAGATCCGAAGTGGTGGTTCGACACGGCTTCTTCAGGAATTCTGGGCCGCTTGCGCTGGAACCCCTGGGCCAAGCTGCGATCAATGGAGCGACACTCGCGAGAGTGCGCGCGGCAAATGCACGCGAAGAAATTCGATCTGCTATTTGCCGCGAGTTGCATTTTCTACCACACCCCGCCGATTGCAAGATTTATCGACATGCCGAGGATTCTCTATTTACAGGAGCCGAACCGATCTCTATATGAGGCTCAGCCGGAGCTGCCCTGGCCAGCCGCTATCTGGACGAAAAGAGACTTGCTTTCCTTAGGCTTTTGGCGGCGGGCCTTATCCCGTCGGCTTCGGCTTCCCGCGATCAGAGCAGTGGCACGCGAAGAACGGCGAAGTGCACTAGCGTTTGACCAGATACTTGTCAATTCATTTTTCTCGCGGGAAAGCATTCTGCGGGCGTTCGGCATTGACTCGAAGGTGTGCTATCTGGGCGTGGATACGGATCATTTTGTGAATCAAAACAAGAAGCGAGAATCGTACGTTGTTTCGCTGGGAGCGTTGGTGCCTCCTAAGAACTTTGAGTTTCTTGTGGAGTCGTTGGGGAGGGTGTCGGCCTCGATCCGCCCGCATCTAGTTCTGATTGCAAATACGATCGACACTATCTATTGGAATCGGATTCGGAAGCTCGCGGAACAGTTTCAGGTGACGATCGAATTACAGCATCGGATCAGCGACGAGGAGATTGTCGATATCCTGAATCGAGCCAGGATCATGATCTACGCTTCCCGCCTGGAGCCGTTTGGCTATGCGCCGCTGGAGGCGAACGCATGCGGAACACCCGTGATCGCCGTTGCCGAAGGCGGAGTCCGGGAAACGATTCAAGACGGGCTGAACGGAATTTTGGTCGAACATGAACCGGATAAGATGGCAGCCGCTATCGAGCGGTTGATTCTCGATAATGAACTACATAGCCGCTTGAGTGCGCAGGCCCTAACCCTTGTCAAGAAGGTCTGGTCTTTGGGCGCGGCGGTTGACAGGCTGGAGGGGAGGCTGCGAAGCGCTAATTGCTGCTTTGGTAAGGGAGCGGGTGGTATCGCGTGAGATGGAGCGTATCTAGCGATGAGCGAGAGCCAGGGTGAGGCCAAAATGGGTTCGATCGCGAGCGTCACCGTAGCTTACAACGGAGCCGAGGTTCTGGGCCGCCATCTGGACGCACTATGTCGTCAGACTAGGGAACTTGACGAAGTTATTGTTGTGAATAATGCGTCCACGGACGACACATTGACCCTGCTGGCGACAAAATATCCCGGGGTGAAAATTCTGGATCTGCCGGAGAATGTCGGGGTGGGAGGCGGATACGGTGCGGGCCTCGCTTATGCCGCCCTTGACAAGAAGCATGATTGGATCTGGCTTTTCGATCAAGACAGCGTTCCGGCCGAGACTTGCTTGGAAAGTTTGCTAAAGGCGCTTGAGGGCCTTAGAGCCAGCGCGGAAAGCACCGCCGTTCTCGCTCCAGTCTGCTTTCACGCAGGAACTAAAATGTCCTATCCCGGTCATTTATGGAGAAATGGACGTATTGTTCCAGCACAGGCGGACCCCGGCCAGCCGATTAGTTTTGTCGACTTGGTTATTTCCTCGGGTAGCTTAATAAGAAGGAACGCGATCGAAGCTGTGGGCTTGCCGCGCGCCGATTTCTTCATGGATTTCGTGGACTACGAGCATTGTTTACGTCTCAGGCGTCATGGATTCAAGATCGCGGTGGTTCAGGACAGCCATCTCAAACATGTTTTGGGCGATCCTTCTAAATTCGAGTTTCTCGGCAAGACAAAATACTGGTCGGACCACGCTCCCTGGCGGTGTTATTACATGGTCCGGAACGAAGTTTTTACCATTTGGGAATATTACCCAGAGTGGCGAAACAAAGGCTTCCTACTATGGCGATTGGTCCGTAACGCGATTTCCCTGGCCTTATTTGGCAAGAGGAAGCTTGCGTGCATGGGCATGATGTGGCGCGGATTCCGGGACGGACGGTCAGGAAGACTAGGAATTCGGTTCTCGGCAGCCGGTTGATGAAAGTACTGAGGTTAAGGTTGGAGTGTGAGGTTGCAACGGCCGGAAATGGACATGCTGATGGCACCCTGGGAGGGGGCGTTTCAGTTGTTTCTTTATTTTCTTGATGGCGGAGCGCAGGAGGAGGCGTGCCAATCTTAGAAGGACACAGTGATTACCGCCCTGGCGAGGAAACGCTCGCGCGAGAAGCCGAAATTGTGTCCTTTGACTCGGCTGAGAACTTCCCGGCCTGGTACGGCACCAACTTCGTACGATCCTTGATCAGTACATATGGCTGCAAACGCATTTTGGAGATAGGTTCGGGTGCAAATCCTACGCTTGAACCACAGTTCGTGCGCGAGCTAAGTCTCTCGTACGTAACAAGTGATTTGAGCTGCGAGGAAATGGAGAAAGCCGATCCGGCATTTGAACGACTTGTCCTGGATATGTCGGCCGAAGAGATCAAGCCGGACTTGATCGGACAGTTCGATCTGGTGTTTTCGAGAATGGTAGCCGAGCACGTCAGCGACGGAGAGAAGTACCACCGGAACATCTACCATCTATTAAGGCGGGGGGGGATTTCAGCTCACTGTTTTTCAACTCTGTGGAGTTTACCGTTTGTGGCGAATTGGGCGCTTCCCGAGTTTGTGACTGCCTGCTTGCTCAAAGGATTTGCTCCACGAGATGAGCATCGGCATGGAAAATTTCCAGCGCGCTATAGCTGGAGCAGGGGCCCTACTGCGGCCATGATGCGGCGTTTTGAGGGGCTTGGATTCGAGGTGGTCAGGTACACCGGTTATTTTGGGCACGACTATTATCGAAGGGTGAGCCGGCTTATTCATCAAATTGAGGCCTCCAAACAAAGGCTGCTATTACGCTGGCCGTTGCCGGCCTTTTGCAGCTACGCGACAATCGTGCTTCGCAAGCCATAAAAACGGTTGCTGCGTTCACGCAGGACCTTAACAAAACGGTGCTGGAGAAAAAAGAGGGATGACTCAAGGTTAGGCAGTATGAGATCAATTGAACCTGAAATCGAAGTTCTGATGGCAACCTGGAATGGCGCCCGCTACGTTGAGGGGCAGCTGGACTCTTTGTTTAGCCAGACGACTCAAAACTTCCGTTTGGTGGTGCGAGATGACGGTTCAAGTGATTCAACGCTTTGCATCGTTGAGCGATACAAAGCTCGTTATCCTGATCGAGTGGCGATCCGAAAGAATCCGAGCCGGCAGGGACCCTGCCGGACTTTCTCGCTGTTGGCGGAAGAATCTGTTGCTCCCTACGTTGCGTTCTGCGATCAGGATGACGTTTGGCGCCCGGATAAGCTAGAGTTGAGCGTATCGGCAATCAAAGCCATTGAAGCCGAACGAGGCGCAGAAACTCCAGTTCTGGCTTTTTCGGATATGGAGATCGTGGACGATGGATCGCAAGTGATCGCGCCGTCGTTATGGAGGTTGGGGCATATCAATCCTGACCGGGCGACCCTCGGCGCGATGCTCGTCCAGAATTTAGTAACGGGATGCACGGTTCTGGCAAACCGGAGTCTAATACTCAAGGGCAGCCCAATCCCGGAAGGTGCGGTTATGCATGATACCTGGCTGGGACTGACTGCTGTTGTTTTCGGGGTTGTGCATCCATTGCGCGAAACTACAGTGCAGTATCGGCAGCATGGAGGGAACGCTATTGGCGCCGGACGCGGCTGGAGATCGGGCAGCCTGCTGAAGCGTTTGCGTCACGACCAGGCATTCAAAGATAGGATCGAAGCTTCACGGCGACAGGCTCAGGTTTTTACCAGCCGATATGGGAATGAATTGACCAAGCAACAAAATGACACTCTGGCGATTTGGTCACACTCCCGGAATCTTCCTGTGTTGCTTCGGCACTGGACCTTGCATCGCAATGGATTGCGGGGAACGACTTTTTTCAACCATCTCGGCTTTTTGGTGAGAGTTTGATTCCGATACCCTCGGTGTCAAAAGCTGTCGAAGGCCGCGCGCTTGAAAGTTGTTTTCTACTGTGCGAATCATAGGGTTCCAGCGCTCGCAAACGGAAGAATGATCAATCAAACCGGATCTCTGTTCCGCTACTCCGCACGGAGCCTATTGGTTCATCCGCTTACGCTGTTCGTTGGCGTCTGGAGCCTGGTCGTCTTTCTCTACTCCCTGCACCTCAGTGAATTGCTTGTCTACAGCACGGCCAACGTCCTGGACATCACGCTTTGGATTGTCGTTCCGTATGTAATATCCGTGTTGGCGGTTGAGGCGTTTTATCTGCTGGTGCCGCCGCGAGGTTTGGACACCAGCAATCGACAACCGATTAATCCGGACGCGATAGACCGCAAGCTCTTACATTGGTTTATCTTTTGGATTTTTTGTACGGTGCTCGAAATTATCGCGAGTGGCGGGCTGCCCATCGTCTGGCTGTTCCAAGGCAGTTCCAAAACATACTTTGACTTTGGCATACCCTCAGTGCACGGCTTGCTGAATTCCATGTTGTTGGCGATTGGAATCGGCCAATTTGGGCTGTTTGCGCTCGATGGGAAGAAGCGCCACCTGTGGATACCTGCCTGGATCTTTCTGTGGTCGATTCTCGCAATTACTCGCAACATGATGATTGTTTTGCTGCTGGAGTGCACGCTCGTGTGGGGACTGGTTCGAGGAGTACGAAAGCGCTTCCTATTGCAAACGGTGGCGGGAGTAATGGCGCTGGTCCTATTGATCGGGTATCTCGGGGATTTTCGCAACGGTGCTGACACGTTCCGGAGGACGGCTGAGCCATCAGTTGATTATCCCGACTGGTTACCGTCGGGCGTTCTATGGGTATACATCTATCTTGCAACGCCGGTAGCGAATCTGGTCAATACGGCAACGAACGTGACGCCGAAATATGATTTGCTCTTTCCAAACACCGGAGCATTGCTGTTTCCTACGGTGCTGCGGAAGTTCCTGTATGGTGATTCCGCCAGCACGACCGCCCAGAGCGGCGAACTCGTGGTGGAGGCGCTCAATGCCAGCACAGCGTTTGTAGGGCCATATCAAGATTTCGGACACCTGGGAGTGGTGGCTTTCAGCATCCTCTTTGGACTGATCGCTGCATACTCCTGGAAGCAACGCACCTTCGGTGGTGCGCTTATATATGCGGTTCTCGGGCAGTGCGTAATCTTGAGCGTTTTCTTCAATCATCTTTTCGACTTGCCCATAATTTCGCAGACGGTTTGGCTATTATTCTTTTTCCGCGGAGCTGAGCGTCGAAAAATTCGTTATGCGGCGCGGGATGCGGCGAGAATCGAGGGCGATTCCCACTTGGGCCATCGGAACTTGACAATACCGCCAGGCGAGCGGGTCTGAACAATGCCCGTAAGAGCAAGTCAGGGAATGTACCCCCTTTTCGTGCAAATTGGGCAAAATAGTAGGAGGGGGACATAAAGTGCGGATGCAGGGAGGGCCGCTTAGGTGCGGCAATTGATGCTTATCTGGGTTATGCTGATTGCGGGCAGGGTTACTTATCTCTGGAAGCAAAGTAACTTTCGCAGACTTAGCTCGGAATTCCGAGAACTCGTCTCGTCATCATCGCGTTGGTTTTGTCAATGGACCTCACGCTGACTTCCGGAATGGAAGGTGGGAAAACACGTTTGAGCGCGGCAAAGAAAATCGCCAAGAAAGCCCTGTTAGCCAGCTATCGAATCTTCTTGCGTCTGGGATCTTTTGCCGACCGTAAGTATTTGGATCCCAAGGTTCCAATTTCTAAAATTGCCAACCACAGTACCTATATGCAGTACCTGACAAACATTGGAAATCGCAAAGGGATCAGAATTCTTGAGATTGGCAGCCGTGAAGTCACTGGCAAATCGGATGCTCGTAAAAGATTTTCAAATGCAGAGTATATAGGCTTTGATTTTTATCCGGGACCGAATGTTGATGTCGTCGGCGATGCCCATCGGCTGTCACAATATTTTGGTGATCAGAAATTCGATATCATCTATTCAAGTGCGGTTTTCGAGCACTTTGCTATGCCGTGGGTTGTCGCTACCGAGATCGCGAGAATCTTGAAGCCTGGTGGGATCATTTTTGTTGAAACGCATTTCTCGTACGGGTCCCATGAAAGGCCCTGGCACTTTTTCCAGTTTAGCGACATGGCGCTCAGGGTTCTATTTTCGCCAGCTTTGGGATTCGAGTGTATCGAGGCAGGTGTATCGAACCCTATGGTCGGGAGGTTCTCCGCACTTGCAGGTGACTACCTAAAATTTACGCCAGTGACCGGACTTTACTGTCACAGTGAATTCCTGGGTCGCAAGACCAAAGATGTCGGCGATTTCGACTGGGACAAAGTAAACCTGGAGGAAGTTGTGGGGTGTACAAAATATCCTCTGCCCTGATCAGTTAGCTCAGCGGTACCCTTCGAATCGCCGGAGCGATCTGTCCCATTGGAATTCACTTGCGCTCGGCTCGATTTCCCGCGGTTGCGATAGGATTCATGTCCGAGCCCGATTTTATGAGAACTGCCCTATCGACTGAGGGTAATCGGGGCCGCACAATGTTTGCGATCTTTGCCATGTACGGCGTACTTCTCGGTACCGAATTGAGCGGTATCACTGCTCGAATCAAAATAGTCCACCCACCGAATTCAATGACCTTTAGTCGGCTGGTTCAGTTCGCAGGTGGAAGAAGAACGCTGGTTCAGATCGGGACAGTCCTGGCATACCTGATTTCACTGTACTCCGATCGTGCGTTTCGCCATTAAGGATATGTTCGGACCCGCCGAATCGTCGGGGTGATCGAAGTGGATGGCGATGTCGTTGAAGCCGAAAAACTTCAACGATCCAATCAAATCCTCTCGACTCAGCCAATGACTATAAGGGCTGGAACCGCCGTTGAATCCGGCATTGCCGAGACGAGTCTGATAACGTTGGCGGTGGAGGGAATGCTGGAATCCTGCGTATTCCGACGGTAAACTAGATCTGAAATGGTGCGCCAGCATCGGCTGGGCTCTCACTTTCTGTTCATCGTAATAGTGAGACCAGATGTAAACCTGATCGGTCACTTTCGCAATAAGGGCTATGGCCTCCACTGGATTGAGCAAGTGATAGAGGACACCGGAAGCAACGACCAGGTCGTAGCGCTCGCCGGTGCGCAGGTAACCGACGAAGTCCCCCAGCATGAACCGTGCTCTTTTCAATTCCAGCAGTTCCTTCAGAACAAGGCAGCGCAAGAAGGCATGCGTGTTTGCTTCAATCGATAAAATCGATGCAACTCCGAATTTTTCGAGCATGTAGGTGTGGGCTCCCTCGTGCGGACCACACTCAAGAACATGCAGGCTTTCGGGCTTATCCAGCCTCTGTCCTAGCCAGATAATTCGCGGATCTTCAAATATGGCGCCGGCACCCGCCATCAGATTCTCAAAAGGAGGCGGCAATTTCGCGTACCATTCTCCCTTGAAGATATCCAGGGCGTTCTGTGCGGATGGAGGAGTGGTTATGTATTCGATCTTTAGTTCAAGACCTGCGAGATGCAGTGCACGATCTTTGATTGCGGCATTCAACTTCTGGAGTCGGTTCTTCATCGGATTAAGACATGCCTCAAATCCCGTGATGGATCGATCAGCAAAGGGAAGACGAATCTGTAGAATACACTAGGTTTCGCTAGGGAGAAGGAACGTTTCTGGTCGCCCGCTGGACGCTGCTTTTCGTGTTCTCTTCATACGGCCCGTTTGGCAGAAGGTACAATGGCAATTGGCGACGACGGCAGGATTGATGAACTAGGGCGCAGAGATTTGGCTCTGAAACAGAGCCGTCAGCCTACTATGATCGACAGCTTTCGTGTCCTGAAGTCGCATGACGTGGGTGCCCCGCTCCTTTCGGTTCTGGTGCGAGTGAAGAACGAGCGTTCTGCCTTGCCCGAATTCTGGTCTCGGCTTTCATCGCAAGCTATTTTTGAACATGCAGAGGTGTTATTTCTCGATAGTGGCAGTACCGACGGCACCCTGGAATTTCTTGAATCCTTGCCAGTGAGCATTTACGAGATCCACCCAGCGGATTTTTCTTTCGGAACCAGCTGTAATTCTTTAATGTCAGTCTCTCGCGGCTCGGTCGCATGTTTTTTTTCTGGCCACGTCTTGCTTGAGAGCTCGGGTGCGCTGGAGAAGCTATATACCGTGCTGGCGAAAAAGACTCAAGCCGCGGCCTATCTGCGGCAGGTGCCAGATGAGATTTTTGGCGCAAACGCGTACGAGCGCGCCTACCTTGCCCGCAGATATCCGAACAGCTCGGGGGGAGAACCCATTGAGATGAACGGTCCAGGGGGGTTTTCCAATGCTGCCTCCGGAATTACCCGGGATGCATGGGAGAGAAATCCGTTTCCTGATGTTCATGGCAGCGAAGATTTTTTCTGGGCTGAAAGGCATCTGGCGCACGGTGGAAAGATTTTTTACCTGCCCCAGGTGAAAGCGATGCATTCGCACCGCGACTCACCTACGGCGGTATTCCAACGGGTAAGATTAAACGTGCGAGCCAGAGGTGTGAAGCGATCGTATCTCAAAGCGTCCTACTTTTTTGCAGGAGTGGCAATGGCGATGCTGCGCCAAGGTGCGCCGCTGTCCGAGGCGTTGCGATACGCAAAGTTTCACGCGCTGGCATATGCCCCAGACAACCTGGGAGGGCCCGCTTTATCCCCGGCGGCGCGGACACATGACGTAGATTTACGGAGCAGAGAGTAGCCTCTTGTTGCCCAAATGGGCAAAACTCAGCGTCATTCCGTCCGTAGGCGTTAAAATTGCCAAGTTACTCCAGGATACAAGATCGGCGCGCAGTAGGCAGTACCATTCAACCGGCGATATGTCCATTTGCCAGACTACGTGTGGTGTGGAAAGTAGAAGTCATTTCCACGATGCCGGAGGCTTTATTCGGGGAAATTGATTCATGCTCCTACCCAATGTCGAGCAGCACGGCACCGTACCATGCTCAGCCGAAATGCCGATAAATCCCCATTTTCGCGCCGAAAGACACTTGAGGTTGTCAGGATCTAGAACGGCCACGTGACTCCCGGGTACAGACTTGGGACGCGGTAAGCGCGGTAAGCATTTGCGGTTGCCGGGGACACGTCCATCTGCCAGACGACCTTTGGACTTGACGTTTGGGTAACTTCTTGGACCCGAGACGCAACGCCGGGGCTGGGCGGGGCCGCTGGGGAGTTAAGATCGAATTCCACATTCCCGTTGCTCAATTGGTTGATACTTCCGCCCCAGAGGCCGTAGAGCTGTTGTTGGTCATCCCAAGCCAAATTCGCGACGAAAGAACCCTCATCGACCTGGAAAATTGTTGCGCGCGAATAGCAGGGAATGATCCCCGCGCCCCCAGCAAGACCGCAAGGCGTACCGGATGTGTTTAAGCGATAATCGCCATTGTCCCAAACCGCCAGAGTTGTTTGCGATCCGTTCTGACTAATGAACGAAGGAAAATGCTGAAATGAAAACCACTCTCCCGGATCGTCCGTAGGAACACCATCAACCTCAAGTGCAAAGTCTCCCGCGTATCCCAGATGCCACAAAATGTTTCCGGTTCCAGCTCCATTGTTGTAATTTAACTTCAAAATCCACGACTGGTGCCGCATTGAGAGCAAAATGTTGCCGTCATTTGGCGAATATACCAAGGCATTGCTATGGGTCCAGTCCGGTAAGCCATAGAGATGGCGATTTATGTCCAAGCCGTTTCCGTTGTAATCGAAGCTGTTCCATGCCCAAGCGACGTTCCAATTCTGATCCAAGTCAACAACTTGGTCTCCGAGCACCTGAGTTGTCCCGGGATAGCCAGGGAGGTTTGCAAAAGCTTTCGTGGAATTTACCAGCACGATGAGATGACCGTTGGGTAGGGGAAGAACATCATGATGAAAGGCGATGGGGGCGAAATCATATCCTCCCTGCTGCAGTTGTTGCGACAAGGCGGTGACATCCAGCGAGCGAATAACGTTTCCAACCAAATCGATCTCGCGCAGGAAGGAATCCGTCGAGTTTTCAGCTGCATTTGCCCAGCTGGTTATAAGATGTCCATTCGGAAGAGGTTTCATCGTCGACAGGGAGTATCCAGGCACCGAGTAGTACCAGATGACGTTGCCATCGCGGTCTGTGAAAAAGGCAGGCACGCCATCGAGAGAAATGTCCATCATCTCGATGCCAGGGTTCTCAGATGAACTCAGCGACGGATTCGGGCGGGTGATGGTAAGGGTCGGAAAATTGAGGGAAGGAAGCGCTCCGGTGGTAAACGTCACGTCTCCACTGGGGGTGGTGCTGTTGCCGCATTGCGCCTGCGCTCGCATGTGATAGGTAGTCGATGGTTTCATGCCCGCAACGAGAATTGATGTGGGCTGAAAGGCCGATTGCGCAGTCGGGTACCATGCAGTACTTCTTCCATAGGCGGTAGTGGGCCCAAATTCAACCATCACTTGGCCCTGGCAGCCCACCTCGATTGTGTAAACGGCTATTAACGGATTCTGGGTGCCTGACACTGTACCTGCCCCCGACGAGTTGATCGAACCCGCCCCACAACCTGCCATCAAAGCGCATACTATCGACAGCGCCATCGAGACGACGATAGCCCGCGCCACAGACAATGCCTTCATTTTTTCCCCCCTAGATGTTTGCGGTTACTCGAACGAACTTGGTTTCCAGACTAGAGCTTTCAGGCGATCTGCCTCAAATCGCTTTCTTGGCGTCGCAGAGGAGGGCTGTCGCGCCAAGGCGCGCCAGCAACATGCTGCCAAAATAGGCACGACCAGCCTCGATCAAAGTCGTCAATACTGCCAAGTCACCCCCGGATATAAGCTCGGCACGCGATATCCCCGGTAAGGAGTTGCACTAGAAGGCGTGATGGCCATTTGCCAGACTGTCTGTGGTGAGGAAGTCGGAGTGACTTCCTCGATCACGGCGGCATCGTTCGGATCGGGCGGGACTGCCATGCCAACGGAATCAAATTCGACGTTTCCGTTGGAAAATTGATTGACGCTCCCACCCCATGTCGAGTAGTAAAGCACCGGGTCGGCCCACTGCAAATTGGCAACCATCGAGCCTTGGTCGAGCTGAAAGAGTGTTGCACGGGAATAACAAGGAGGGAAAGTGATGCCCGAACGCGGGTCTTCACAAAGCTCACCCGTATCAGCATTGAGGACTCGGTTATCGCCATTGTCCCAGATCGCTAGATTATCCTGGGATCCACTTTGGCTCAACAGGATCGGAAAATGCTGAAACGAAAACCACTCGCTGGGATCGTCGGAGGGCACACCGTTTACAGTCAAAGCAAAGTTCCCCTGATAACCCAGACGCCACAGAATGTCTCCGGCGCCAGTTCCATTGTTGTAGTCGATTTTGATAACCCACGACTGATGACGAATGGACAAGAGCAGATTGCCATCGTCAGGAGAATATAAAAGGGCGTTGCTATGAGTCCAATCGGGTAGGCCAAGCAAGTGCCGTTTGATGTCGAGCCAATCGAAACCGTTCCAGGCCCAGACTGGGTTCAAGTTCTGGTCCAAGTCGACAATGCCGTCACCAAGGACTTGAATGGTTCCCGGGTATCCCGGAAGGTTCGTAAAGTTCTTTGTCGAGTTCACGATAGCGAGGACATGACCATTCGCGAGAGGAAGCAAGTCATGGTGGAACGCCACCGGCACAAAATCGAAGCCCGCCGCCGCCATTTCTTCCTGCAGAGTTGGAATATCGACCTGTTGAATGGTGTTCCCGGCCAAATCGATTTCGCGTATAACGGATGCGCTAGAGTCGACCCCAGGCGCGATACACAGGACGATGTTCCCGTTGGGAAGGAATTTGAAGGCGAACGGGAACATCCTTGTACCCACGTTGTAATACCAGATCACGTTGCCATCGCGGTCGGTGAAAAAAGCGGGAAATCCCTGATAAGTTATGGTTAACATTTCTATTCCCGGATTTTCGGTGGAACTCAGCGACGGGTTGGGTCGAGTCACCGTGATACCGGGCAAAAGGAGGGACGACGGTAAAGGGCCAGTAGTGAACGTCGTGTCTGGAGTAGTCAGGGTACCGTTTGCGCATTGGACCTGAGCATGCATGTGATAGGTGGTAGATGCTTTCATTCCCGCAACTTCAATGGCGGTCGTCTGGTAGCCGTTAGCTGGATACCAAGCCGTGTTTCTTCCATAATTGGTGGTCTCACCGAACTCGACCATCGCTTGTCCCGGGCAGCTCTCTCGGAGTGTGTAGATCGCCACCAAGGGGTTTTGCGAAGCGGATACGGTTCCCGACGCCAACGAAGGTATCGAACCAGCTCCGCATCCCGCCATCAGAACACACACGGTGCCGACAGCCATCGCCATGATGGCCTTTACCGCGAACAATGCCTTCATTTTTCCTCACTGGGACTTGAGGTTGATTGGACGAACCTGTTTCTCTGGGACCCCGGTTTGTCGTTCTCCAGCCTGTCTGGGAGGCTGGTCCGCGTTGATGAACGTCTCGCGAATATCACGAACGCTTATACCAGAAGGTCGCAGTGAAATTTAGCAGGGATCATACCGCAAAGATCACCATTCGCCAACAAATATTACAAGAATGCCCTAAGCTGGCAAAATGCAGATTCCAACAGCTCACAGCACGTGTGTCCGAATCTCCGTGCCTGTAGATTGATGCCCAGTAGGATAATTAGTCCGGGGAATACATCTTCACGGTTTCGTTGCCAGCAGGATCGATCATGCCAACGGTCTCACTGGCGGGCACGGTACAGCCGACCGGGCTGAATCCAACTGAAAACGGGTTTTCGGCCGCAAACAGTGCGCTACCAGGGCTTGGGGCCGAGGTGCCAGACAAAATAAACTGATGCGCCGGGTAGCTCGGTCCCTCATTCGTCTGAAACATGCGG
Organism: uncultured Acidobacteriaceae bacterium; assembly: GCA_963784095.1. Taxonomy (GTDB): domain Bacteria; phylum Acidobacteriota; class Terriglobia; order Terriglobales; family Acidobacteriaceae; genus Sulfotelmatobacter. Next base: position 352,063 of record CAWAQC010000003.1, on the reverse strand, counting down.
TCGCCGAAAGTGTACTGTTCAGCCAAGGAGAAGTAAGGTTGCACGTCGGAGGCAGGAACATATCGGAACTGAGGGTTGGGGGGGCAACCGAGGCGATAACAAATTTTCGGAATCCGGTCCGCGCCATCCATTTTTCCGTTATCGTACATGTCTTCGAAGGACGCATGGGTGTGACTCAGGTCGTAAGTACTGGCAAGTGGAATCGGGGCTAAAGGAATGACGTCGCTGTGGGAATTCACGCCGCTGCTGGCGATGTCGGCGCCCCTGGCGATGAGTACCGATCCTGGAAAAGGTTATCTGGAGTTCGGTTTTCCTGAAAAATAATGACCACGCGAGAAATGACAGAGTTGAAATGAGGGGCAGGATCGGAACCGCCACATCCGCTCAAGCCGACAAAAAATCCACAAGCAATGGCAACGCCCATTATGCTGCAATTCACCCGCACACCCTGCCATTCAGACATCGTTCTGCCGGGTGTTTAGGATGCGGAAATCACATGGAAGGCTCCTAGGGGGAAATGCGGATTCCGCGACATTTTCACCCCGGAAACTTAGATGACATTAATCCCATTCCCGTCTAGTGCTGGCTGCGCCGCGTGCAGTCATTGACCCGGAACCCGCCGTACGATTGCGGACACGAAAGATGGAGACTGGTCAGTATGGCCAAGTCACCCCGCTATAGAGACTTGGAACCCGATATCCCCGATAAGCATTGAGGTCACTCGGAGTGATGGCCATTTGCCAGACTATCTCCGGACTCGACGTCCCGGTCACTTCCTCGATCTGGGATGCTTCATCTGGAACGGGGGGGCGTGCCATGGCGTTGGAATCAAACTCGATATTTCCATTGGAGAATTGTTCGACGCCCCCACCCCATGTCGAGTAGTAGAGCACCGGCTCAGCCCACAACAGATTGGCAACCATGGAGCTTTCGTCGACCTGAAGTAACGTGGCCCGCGAATAACAAGGAGGACGCGTCGAACCCGAACGCGGGTCTTGGCAGAGCTCATCCGTAGCAGCATCGAGGACACGATTATCACCGTTGTCCCAAACGGCCAAAGTATCCTGGGACCCACTTTGGCTCAGCAGGATCGGAAAATGCTGAAACGAAAACCACTCACTGGCTTCCCCGGTCGGTACGCCGGCCACAGTTAGATCGAAGTCACCCTGATAGCCCAGGTGCCAGAGGAGATCTCCATTGCCTGCACCGTTGTTGTAATCGATCTTTACAATCCAGGATTGATGGCGTATTGACAGGAGCAGGTCACCGTCATTGGGTAAGTAGATCAGCGCGTTACTGTGCGTCCAGTCTGGCAGCCCAAGCAGATGGCGGTTGATATCGAGATGGTCAAAGGTATTCCATCCCCAAACGGGGTTCCAGTTCTGATCCAAATCCACAAGTGCGTCGCCAACGACCTGGTGTTTTCCTGGATAGCCGGGAAGGTCAGTGAAATCTTTTGCCACATACACGAGTGCGATGAGGTGGCCATTGGGGAGCGGCATGAAATCGTGGTGAAAACCAAATGGTATAAAATCGAAGCTGCCGGTGTTTGCCATCTTGTGTTGCAATTCGAGGTTGGTCATCTCTCGAATAGTATTTCCAGCCAAATCAACCTCACGCAGAGTCGTAGTCGACCCGTTGGTGACGTTCAAGAGGATGTGCCCATTGGGAAGCAATTTGAACGGAAACGCAAAATTTTTTGGTCCATTGTCGTAGTACCAGATCACGTTGCCGTCGCGGTCGGTAAAAAAAGCTGGCGTGTTCCCCAGGGTTATGTCGATGGATTCGATTCCCGGATTTTCGGTGGGGCTCAAAGAAGGGTTAGGACGGCTCACAGCCATTTGGGGAAAAACCAGAGACGGGGGCAATCGTCCCGTCGTGAAGGTTGTATCCGGGCTCATTGACATACTGCCATTTGTGCATTGCACCTGCGCGCGCATGTGGTACGCAGTGGATGCTTTCATTCCCGCAACCAGTATGGAGGAATAGTAAGGGCTGTTCGCGGGATACCATGATGTGCTTCTTCCATAGGATGTCGTGGGTCCAAACTCCACCATGACCTGACCGACACACCCTGTGCGGATCGTATAAAGTGCCACCAACGGATTTTGGGTGCCTGTTACGGTTCCCTCGGCGTCGGACGGTATCGAACCTGCCCCGCATCCTGCCAACAAAGCGCACACCATCAATGGTGCCGCCGTCCGGAGGGTGGCCCTTAACACAAACAATGCTTTCATTTTTTCCCCACGGGGATTTTGAGTTCAGAGATGATCAGGAAATTGCCGGCTGCGCTGCAACCCTGACTTTCGCCAGATCTGGGATCACTTCTGCGAAAGCCCTCGGCGATAGTCCCGCGCCAGCGGCGATCACCTGTTGTAGCGAAATTTATCTTAAACGGCCGAAAACGTCAAAAAGATTCGTGCGGTGGCAGCATTTCTGAATTAGGATATTGCCAACGGACAAATGTCTGAAAGCCCCAGCCGGAAGCGATTTTTAGGCTCAGCATTTCAAGATTTTCTCTGGCCTTTCAAGAAACATTCGAGAGCTGGCCGGGTTTAAGGCCGTTACTACTCGCCATAAAATTACGGCGGCAGCCAATTGACGGCTGAAGATCTTCAGGTATTATGGCATTCTGGCTGTAATCAGAAAAAGTTAAAAAACTGGTGCGAATGCGGAAAGCGGCGACGGGGGCTTGATGGCGACGCTTGAACAAGGGCAACGTGTGGACAGATTGTACGCAGCGGAGACAAGCTCTCGGGCTTGCACACTTCCAGTCGCGTTTGCCGACTTTAAGCCGGTAAGGCTGACGGCGCCCATTCCGCAAGATGAACTGCTGGACTGCCTGACGCACTGGGTGGCTGTGGCGCGCTGCGTCAGTCGCGGCATCGATTCGGAAGAAGAAAAAACTGCAGTGTTCAGGAGCACGAAGAAGCGAATCGAAAGGTACTGTGCTTCTTCTGCGGAACATATCTCGCAGCGCCAGATATGTATCCTCGATACAGCGGACACGCGGAGGAATGCTCGCCGGGAGTTTCTGGTGCCACCGGCCCCGTACGCAAACATCTACGATAATCCTGCCGGGAAAACTTGGGATCATCGGCGCGTTCTCTTTGAGCAAGCGTCGCTCACCGCCTTTGAGCGTTGCTATGAAGAGAGCGAGCAGCTACCCCCCGACGAGATCATCCATGTGACTTGTTCGGGTTATGCATCACCGAGCCCCGCTCAGGTTTTTCTCTCCAGGCGGGGGTGGTTCCAGACTGGTGTCACCCATGCCTACCATATGGGCTGCTATGGTGCCTTTCCGGCAATCCGCATCGCCTGTGGCCTATTGGCGTCATCGTACGCGTCTTTGCCAATGCGGAAGGACCGGATCGATATTGTGCATACAGAATATTTGTCACTGCATGTCGATTTTCTGGCGCATGACCCCGGGCAATATGTGATGAACGCGCTTTTCGGCGACGGCTTTATCAAATACTCGGCCTACCCTCTTCCGAATTTCCTGGCATCGAACAAAAGAGGTTTAAAGCTGGTTGCCATACAAGAACGCCTCGTGCCCGATTCCTTGGATGAGATGACCTTGAGGCCGGGACTGTATTCGTTCGATGAAACGGTTTCGAAAAAAGTGCCGGATATTATCTATATTCATGTAAAACAATTCATGATCGATCTTTGCCTCCAGGCAGGTATCGATTTCGAGGCGGAGAAAGAGGATCTGGTCTATGCCGTCCATCCGGGTGGCCCGGCGATTGTGACAAAAGCCCGCGAAGCGCTCGGTCTCGACGAGAGCAAGATGTGGATCAGCCGGGAAATTCTAGATCAGCACGGCAATATCGCTTCCGCGACGGCTCCCCACATGTGGCACAAGATCGTGGAAACAGACGCGATTCCAACCGGCGCGAAAATCGTCAGCGTAGGTTTCGGCCCCGGTCTGACCGTGATCGGCGCGGTGTTCGAGAAAATCTGAAAAACCAGACCGCGATTCTTCGGGCATTTCATCCCAATCTTCGCGAGTGTCCTCCATGGGACAAGCAGTCAGATCTCAGTCCGCGCCACATCCTCCGCCGAAATCGGACCGGTTCTCGGTGCCAGCTGGGCTTTATTGGTTTGTCAGGTTCGTCAATGCAACCGCACCGCTCTTCGTCGAGCTCGGGCAGCTTGAATCAAAAGTTCTGGCGTCTCGAATAGCGGCCATCCCAATCGACCGTCCGATTTATATTCTCGGCTTGCCGCGCGCCGGAACCACGATCTCGGCCCAAATGCTGAGCGAGCATCCGGACGTAACCACGCATCGCTATTCGGATTTCGCGCTGCCCTATACGCCGTGGTGGTGGAACCGCCTGTTTCCAAAGCTTCCCATCAACGCGTTGCGCTCGCCGGTAGAGCGCGTCAACCGCGATCGTTTGCAAGTAACCCGCGACAGTTCTGAAGGCGTCGAGGAAATGATCTGGCTGCGTTTCTTTCATCAATTGCATGATCCGAGCCACTGCAATGTTCTGGATGACAGAACGCTGAATTCAGATTTCGAGACATTTTTCAAGGATCACATCCGCAAACTGCTTTTGGTGAGGGGACGTTCCCGCTATGTATCCAAGAACAATCCTTGCGTAACGCGGATGCGCTACCTCCGCCGCCTCTTTCCGGATGCGCGCTTCCTGTTGTATGTTCGCAATCCGATTGATCATGCGGCATCTGTGGTCAAGCAGGATCGGCTTTTTTCAGATTTGGCGCGCGACGATCGACGATTGATGAGAATGAATCGAATGAGCGGATTCCATGAGTTTGGCCCCAATTATGTCCCGGTCAATCTTGGAAATGACGCGCTTACGCAGGAGATATGCCGCTGCCGTGACGAGGGACGGCTGGTGAGAGCCCGCGCGCTGCAATGGGCTTCAATGTTTGGCTTCGTCGTCGACCAACTGAAGCATGATCCTGAACTGGCGAGCGCGGTTTGCGTGGTGCGCTACGAGGATCTGTGCGTAAAACCCGAAGAAACCATCGATCGCATACTAGCTCATACTGGCCTGCCTCTCGATGCTTTCGCTCCCGTGCGTACCAAATATATCTCCAAGCTTTCTCTGCCCGACTATTACCGCCCAAATTTCAGCGCGGAGGAAAGAGCTGAAATCATCTCGCTGACTAAAGATGTCGCAGCACATTTTGGATACAGCCTGGTTTGAGTGTAACCACCTGGTTTCAGCACTTGTCTCAAATGGCGTGTTAATCGGCGCTTCCATAACCTCTGCTCTCCCACCCGGAACAGCCCGCTTAGTTTAGGCCAGCTACAAACGAACGCATTTCATGAACCGTGTCGTTTTCATTCGACAGAAAAATGTAGGTGCTGGCTCCGGGCAGAGTAACTATCCGAGCGTCTGGATTCCCGGCTTTAAGGTCTTGAATCGTTCTCTTTGCGAAAGCTTCGCCCACAGCGTATTTCTGTTCCATTGCCGCTCGCTCATCTGCTGTTCTTGGTTGGTACTTCTTGAACTGCTCATCCAGCGGGAGTGGAACGGCAAGGATGGCAAGCACCGGGACGTGGATACTTGAGTATCTGGGTTTTTGTATCCCCGCGAATATCGCGTCTCGCACCCACTTCGGAGTGGAGTCTTCACCGATACTTCCGTCGGGGTTAACGGGATAACGCTGGCGTAGTTCCGCCTCTGGCATCATGACCCCGTGCGCCTTCAACTGCCATTCCCTGTAGGCTTGAAACGAAGAATTGTTCGGCGGCGACTCCGGCACAGTCATGGAAGCGGGGAGTTTCTTGGCATCAACCTTCGCTACCCCATAAGCAGAGAATGGCAGCGTGGGGTCATCTCCCGAATCGAGAAAAACTAAGCCAGCGGCAAGGGTAGGATGTTGTGCCGCGATTGTGAGCAGGTCTAGTCCGCCGAATGAATGCCCGGCCAACACGGGACGGTCCAATTTTAGCGCGTCGAGAACCTTCAGTACGTCTTCGGCTGACCGCTGCGCGGTGTAGCCTGAATCTGGTCGACTGGAAGCGCCGAATCCCCGTCTAGTGATTCCATAAACGTGACAGAAAGGCGTGAGTTTCGGAGCAATGTCATCGTATTCATGCGCTGTTTGGTATCCAGCCAGCAGCACAACCGCGCGACCGATTCCTCCCCAATCGAGTACTTCCAACTTAACGCCGCTCTCGACCGTCACGAATGTTATGTGGTGAGGGGACGGGTCGTGCCAGATCGCAGTCTCCGGCGCAATCGCACTGCGAGCAGAACCCGTGAGAATAGACAATACCGCCGTCGCAAACGCGCTCATGAAAGGACTCATGCGAAAGCTGCGAGCGCGCGGTTTTGGAGTCATAGGTTTCGTGGCCTTGGCTGCGGATGATACAACTATCCGCAAAAGAAAGAATGGTTAATTTTGGCCGGAGACTCGGATAGTTGTTGTTAGGTCGCCATTACGCTCATCGTCCCTGCCCCCGTGGAATGACGGATCTCTCGAAGCCTATTCCGAGAAGGTGATCCTGCGAATCAGTCGAGCGCTTTGTGAAATCGCAGGACAGCGATCATGAGCAAAACAGTTCCCAGGGCAGCCATGGCCAACATCTGCGGCCAGAGAATCCCCATGCCTACGCCTTTCAGATAGGTGCCACGAAGCACAACCAGAAAGTAACGCAGTGGGCTGAGATAGGTGAGGTACTGGAGCCATTGCGGCATGGTGCTGATGGGAAATGCAAAGCCGGAAAAAGTCACGGCCGGCATAATAAAGAAGAAGGAAGTTACCATCGCCTGTTGCTGAGTCGCCGAGACGGTCGAAATCAGCAGGCCCACCCCCTGCATCGAGAGCAGAAAAAGAATCGCGCCTGCGAACAAAACCAGGATGTTACCGCGAAATGGAACCTCGAACCAAAATGTTCCTACAGTTGCAATTAAAGAAACATCGAACAGGCCAATCAGAAAAAAGGGCAGGGTTTTGCCGAGGATGAACTCGAACGGGCGGATGGGCGTCACCATGATCTGCTCGAGAGTGCCGATCTCGCGCTCGCGAACCACGGCGAAGGCCGTCAGTGTGACGACAAGTACGAGTGTCAGACTGCCGATGATCCCCGGCACGAAAAACCAACGGCTTCGCAGGTCAGGGTTATACCACGGCCGCTGCTCGAGTCGGACGGAAGGGATCTCTTCCACCATTTGCGGCGCGATGCGGTAGATGCGGTCCTTCTGGTAGTCCTGGGCGAAGCCGAGTGCGATTTGCGTAATGTAGGTGGAGGCGATCAGGGCGGTGTTCGAATTGGTGGCATCGACGATCACCTGCAGGGGAGCGGTCTGGCCCTTGCGCAGATTCTGGGCGAAGCCGGCATGGATCTCGAGGCCGATCGTAGCCTTGCCTTGCTCGATGAGATCGCCGACCTGACGATCGTCCGTGACTTGGCGTTGCACGTTGAAATAGGGACTGGAAGAAAACCGGGAAATCAGTTCGCGGCTTTCCTGGCTATGGTCGAGATCGAGGACAACCGTGGGAACATGGTAGATCTCGAAAGTGGCCGCGTACCCGAACATCAACATCTGGATTATCGGTGGGCCGAACAGCAAAAAGCGGGTGCGCTTGTCGCGGAAGACCTGGATGAACTCCTTGATTAACATCTGCTTGAGACGTCCCCACATCGTTTCGTCCCCCTTTTACCCCAGCCTCTTGTGGAACGAAGCGGTGGCGAGCAGTGCCAGAACCAGCGCGAACAGAGCCAGAGGAACCAGGTCGGTGTAGAGCAAAGCGGTCGGCGTCCCCTTGAGAAATATCTTTTTCAGGATGGAAACGTAGTAACGCGCTGGAACCACGCGAGTAATCCACTGCAGCACCGTGGGCATTTGCTCAATCGGAAAAAGAAAGCCGGACAGCAGAAAGGCTGGAAGAAAGGTGACAATCAGAGCCATTTGACTGGCGGCAAGCTGACTCTTGGCGATCACGGAGATAAAAAATCCGAGGGACAGTACGACTACCAGAAATATCGCGGAAGTAAAGAGCAAAGCCGGAAATGAACCGCGAAAGGGAACGTGGAACCAGTAGATGGCGATCAAGGAGCAGACGATGACATCGAACATGCCAATCGCGAAATAAGGCGCCAGTTTGCCCAGCATGATCTCTACTGGCGTAACCGGAGTGGAAATCAACTGCTCCATGGTGCCCCGTTCCCATTCGCGTGCGATGGTGAGCGAGGTGAGGAACGCTCCGATGACCGACATGACGAGGGCAAGCACTCCGGGAACAATGAAGGCGCTGCTTTCGAGATCCTCGTTGTACCAGGTGCGGGTGTCAATACTGACGAGAGCAGGCTGCGCGAGTTGGCCGCGGTTGCGAAGCCAGCTCAGTTGAACATCCGAGGAATAGCCTTGGACTACCGCCTGGGCATAACCGATGAGCACATTGGCAGTGTTGTCATCCGTGCCGTCAACAAGCGCCTGAATCTCGACTGGGCGACCATCGCTCAGACGCTGAGAAAAATCCCATGGGATGACAATCCCCATTTTGGCATGACCGTCGTCGAGCGACCGCGCCAGTGCAGGGTAGTTGTTCACAACCCGCACAACATCGAAGTACTCGCTGGCCTGGAAGCGCTTCAAAAGATCCTGGCTCTGCTGGCTGCCGTCGCGGTCATACACATATAAGGGGAGTCCCTTGAAATCGAGATTGACGCCGTAGCCAAACAGCAGCACAAGAACCACCGGCATGATCAGGACAATGATCAGGCCCCGCGAATCCCGAAGGATGTGGATGACTTCTTTTCTGGCCACCGCCAGGAAGCGAGTGAAGCTCACGCTTTCCACGCTTTCCCCGAGTCAGGCGCGCTGGTGAGCGAGACGAAAACATCTTCCAGGTTGGGATGGATCTTGTCGATCAGGGCGACGGCGATGTTGTGGTCCAACAGATATTTCTTGACCTGGGGGATGGCAGAAGTCGCATCACGCACCACCAGGTGCAGGGCCTTGCCGAAAACTGCTGCGTCCATCACGCCGGGAGCGGACTGCAAAATCTCGACCGCTTCGCCCAGCGGCTCACACTCGACCAGGAGCAGTTCGCCCTTCATCGATTTCTGCTTTAGTTCCGAAGGCGTACCCAGCGCGGCGACGGTGCCGCGAGAGATCAATGCCAGGCGATTGCAGTATTCCGCCTCTTCCATGTAATGCGTGGTTACGAAGACGGTCACGCCCTCCTCTGCCATGTTGTGGATCAAGTCCCAGAACTGACGGCGCGAAATGGGATCGACGCCGGAGGTAGGCTCATCCAAAAAAACGACGGGCGGTTGGTGTAACACCGCGCAACCCAAGGCGAGGCGTTGCTTCCATCCTCCGGGAAGCGTGCCGGTAATCAGATGTTCCTGGCCCTTGAGATTCGCCATCTTCAACGCCCAATCAATTCGTTCTTTTAGCAGGCTTGCTGGCACGCTATAGAGACCGGCGAACAGGCGTAGGTTTTCGATCACCCTAAGATCGTTGTAGAGAGAAAATTTCTGCGACATGTAGCCAATGTTCTGGCGGACCGATTCGGGTTGGCGGCCCACGTCATATCCTGCGACACGCGCCCCGCCGGAGGTAGGCGTCAACAGGCCGCAGAGCATCCGGATGGTAGTAGATTTGCCTGCGCCATTGGGTCCGAGAAACCCAAAAACTTCGCCTTTGCGCACTTCGAGATTAATGTGATCGACGGCCACAAAATCTCCGAAGCGCTTTACCAGCTCATCGATTACCACAGAACTATCTTCAGGCACGGGATGACGCTCCCTTGCCGACCGCATCCACGAAGAGGTCTTCGATTGTGGGCGTGACTTGTTGAATCCTGTTGAAGGGAACGGAAGCGCCGTTCAGCCTGGCCTCGAATTCCGGGATACGCTTTGCGCCACCTTCAACCACAATGTGTACACCATCGCCGGTCATGACGAGACTGGATACGCCAACCGCGTTCTCCAATTCCCCGCGCAATCTGCGCGGCTCGGATGAGGTGATGGAGAGAACGCTCTTGCCCAGCCTGGCCTTGAGATTGTTAGGCGCGTCGCAGAAGAGCAGCCTCCCCTGATGGAGCAAGGCGACGCGGTGACAGCGCTCGGCCTCGTCGAGGTAGGCGGTGGAGATGAGGATCGTTACACCTTCCGAGACCAGTTCGTAGAGGATGCGCCAGAAATCGCGGCGCGAAACCGGATCGACGCCGGTGGTCGGCTCATCCAGCAAAATTATTTTGGGACGGTGGATGAGCGCGCAGACCAGGCTCAGTTTTTGCCTCATGCCGCCGGAGAGTTTCCCCGCGAGCCGCCGGCGGAACTCTCTCATGCCCGCGGCCTGCAATAAGGGGATGGAGCGTTCTTCGCGTGCAGTCCGATTCACTCCGAACAGATCGGCGTAGAAGCGAATATTTTCGTCGACAGTGAGATCTTCGTAGAGACCGAAGCGCTGCGGCATGTAACTGAGATGGCGCTTGGCGTTTTCGGGATAATGAACCACATCAAAGTCAGCTACACGGGCAGTGCCTTCATCGGGCGGCATGATGCCGGCGAGCATGCGCAGAGTTGTCGTTTTTCCTGCGCCGTCTGGGCCGACCAGGCCGAAGATTTCGCCGGCGTGAACCTCGAAGCTCAAGTGATCCACCGCACGCACGTCGGCGAAGCTCTTGGTGAGTTCCTCGGCGATGATTGCGGATTGGGACTTCTCATGCATTAGTTCGTTGGCGTAATTCCCTGCTGGGGTGGGGTTGTTTTATCCGCGGCAAGGTTGATGTGGGCGTCCGCCGGCATACCAGGCTTGAGTTCGTAATTCGGATTATCGATGTCGATCTTGATTCGGTAGACAAGGGTTATGCGTTCTTTGTAGGTTTGCACACTTTTCGGTGTGAACTCTGCGCTCGAAGAGATGAATGAAACGCGCCCGAGGTACTGTTTTCCGGGATACGTGTCGGTGGTGATGGTGGCTTCCTGGCCCCAGTGGATGCGGCCGAGATCGGTCTCGGCGATATAGGCGCGCAGCCAGATGTGATCGAGATCGGCGAGAGTCACCACCGGAGTGCCGGGATTGACCACTTCTCCGAGCTCGGCCTCGCGAACAGTGATCACACCGGCGGAGGGAGCACGGAGTGTTGTGTAATCCAGATTGACTCGCGATAGGCCCAGATCGGCGTCGGCTTCCTTAAGATTGGCACGAGCAATGGCGATGTCTTCTTTGCGGGTGCCTTCGACGGCTTCGTTGTAACGCTGTTGTGCCGCGCGAAATGTCGCTTGGGCACGCTTCAGAGCGGTCTCGGCGAGGTCACGGTCCTGGGCGGAAAGCTCATCTTTGCTGAAAAGCCGCTGGGCACGATCGCGCTCGATCTTCTTCTCGTCGAGTTCGGCTTGCGCATTGAGCATGTTTTGCTGCGACGCACTCACCTCCTGCTCGCGAGTTCCGGCGAGCATGAGCGCAAGGTTGGATTCGCGGACCTGAACCGCAGCCTCGTTGATGCGGACTCTTTGCTTGTAGTCGGCATCATCGAGACGCGCAAGCAAGGCGCCCGCCTCAACCTGCTGCCCTTCCTCGACGGGCAGCTCGACGATTCGTCCTTGCACTTTGAAGCTGATCAGGCTCTCGTGCGCTTCGATGTTGCCAGAGAGCGTAAGCTGGTTTTTAGGCTCTGTTTTTTTGGTAAGGCGCGGATAAAAATACACGCCCACGGCGATTGCCGCGGCTAACAAGATCAAGATTGGTAGACGTCGTTTCATGGCCTCAAACCCTCTAGGGCGGGACCCTGGATCATCGCCCGGTCGACAGATCTTTTACGGACTTTGCAGTTACTGTCCAATGCTCTTTACATCCGCCAAGGCCGCCGCGAGCCCAAACTCCGCGTCGGTGTGGCTGGAGACGGCAAGAATGTAATTCTCCTGGGCACGTGCGAGTTGGTCCTGAGCGGTAACCACCTCGATATTATTCGTCGCTCCCGACTGGAAACGATCCTGCGCAAGTTCGAGTTCACGCTGCGCGAGATCCTGCCCGTCCTTGGCGACAGCTACCTGCTCGGCGGCGGATTCAATATTCAGCAGCGCCTCGCGAACATCCTCTTCAATGCCGCGCCGCAGATCGGCGATCTGATAATCGACACGCTTCAGCCGGCTGGCGAGTTCCTGGGCCTCGCCGCTAATATCGCGTTCAAACAAGTTAAAGTCGATCTGGGCCTGAATGAGGCCTACTCCTTTCATGCCTCCGATGTTGCGGCCAAGCTCGCCATAGCCCCCGAAAATGCTGAACTTCGGATAGTAGCGAGCACGATTGGCGCGCTGCTGTTCAACCACCGCCTGGCGCTGGGTGGCAAGCGCTAAATAATCGGGGCGCGCGAGAAGCGCCGCCGGCACAAGACTCTCGGCCTGGAGCTGGGGCAGTGGACGATAGCGGAGCGGGTCGGCGAGTTCCAAAGGCGTGCTTGGACTCAGGCCGAGGTAGCGTGCCAGAGCGAGCAGCGACTGTTTGTATTGATTCTGCGCAACCAGTAGAGCCTGCTTGTCATTCGCCAGTTGTACCTGCGCGCGCAGCACGTCCACGCCGGTCGCGGTTCCGGCGTCGTGTTTGTCTTTCGCGAGTTTGAACAAGACATCCGAGTCGGTAACCCGCGATTGGGCAGCGCCGATACGCGCTGCGGTGGATTGGCCCTTGAGGTAGAGGTCGGCAGCGGCAAGGATGACGAGGTCAACCTCACCCTCATAATCCAATTTGCCGGCCTCGACAGCGCGTTGGCTGGCTTTCCATTCGCGATAATTGTGGAGATCAATAATGTTCTGTTCGGCAGCAAAGTGAACATCGTAATTGGAATACGGTCCGGTGACTTCGGGCAAGGCTATGGTCGCAAGCCCGGTAATCCCGAAGGCGTCCAGGGATAGCTTCTGCACACTGGTGTAGACTTGCCCCTGCACATGCGGAAACAGAGCGAAAGATTTGAGGCGCCTGCTGGTGGCTTCGCCTTCCTCGACTTGGGTATTCGCGACGAGCACATTGACGTTGTGCTCCAACGCTCGTTGAACCGCCTCACGTAACGTGAGGCGGTAGGACGCTGGTGCCTGGCCAGAACAGAGCGGCGAGCTGATCAGGGTTGCCAGCGATAGCGTGACAATAATTGGGAATTTGCGTTTCATCGCTTTTGCTCTCGTCCCGAGGCGGCAACTGCCCCCCAAAAGTGTTCAAAGCTTTCTTCGGCCCAAGCTTTGAGCGCAGGATGGCCCTCAAGTGACCAAAGCAGAAGCGTACCCATGAACGCTTGCTGGATCTGAAGCGCAACCTGCTGTTCCTTGAGGCGGGGGTCGATCTCTCTGCGTTTTTGCCCCTCCGCAACAACTTGGGCCAGCATCTTGCGTCCCTCACACGCCAGGTTATAAGCCATAAGACGCACGCCATCGCTGGCGAGAAAGGAAGAGAGCAGCGCGCGGGCCAGCTCAGGACTGCGCCCCGGTTCCTCTGCGGAGCGGAGAAATAGATGATGCAACACAGAGCGAATCGTCTGTTCGCCGGCTCTCGCGAGCGTCAGCGCTTCTTTCACCTTGCCTAGCTGGATTTCCGACATTACGCTCAATACTTGATCTTTGCTTTCGAAATAATTGAAGAACGTGCCCTTACCGACATCCGCGGCTTCGGTGATATCTTCCACTGTGACATTGGGGTAGCCGCGCTCGGCAAAAAGCTTAAGTGCGCAGCGGAACAGGCGCACCCGAGTTTCGGTGCCATGACGCTGGCGGCGCCCCATGCTCTTCACGGGCGGCGGATTACCGGACGAGAGAGCTTCGACAGATACGGAGCTAGATATATGACCTTTGCTCATAATTGACCGTTGCTCATATACGACTGACAGTCGTTAACTATTACGCGCAAGCGGCAAATTGTCAAGGTTCGGATGGAAATGTTTTTTCGCAGACAAAGGAGCGGCCGAGACTAGGCAAAAAAAAAGAAAGCCCCGATCCGCGGATCGGGGCTTTTGCTTCCTCTTTGCCAACCGCGCTAGTTGCTGCGGGCCGTCTGGTTCTGGCGGTAGCTCAGATTGTCCACGTTGCGGAACATGGGGGTTCCGGGCGGCAGGTTCGCGGGCGATGAGAACAATGGATCAAAGACATAATGCCGAGCTGGAGGGTTGTACACCATGTTGCAGCACTTCCAGGTGCCGGTGGCGTACGTGTTCCAGTAGAGGCTGACGATCGACCCTTTATACCAAAGTGCCTGTTGAGCGCCGCCATTGTAGCCGGCGGTTGGCCCAAGCCAATCCTCAAGCTGGCGAAGGAAGTTGTGAACACCGCCATCGGAGCCGAAGTATTGGTCCGGAGATCCAGCGGCGTTGTTGAAGGCGATGGTCTTTCCTCCAGAAATAGCCGTGCGGTAGTAAGTGGTCACAGCGAGCCGGTTGGGCTGGAGTGCCGGCGTATTCTGCCCGTCTCCACTGGAGCGATAGGGATTAATCGGATTGAGGAAACTGCCGGATGTAAGCTGAGTGGTGCTGGTGCAGGCAGCGGTGGCAGGCGAAGCATAGCAACCCGCATCCTGCCAATTGTTCGAGAGCAGAGTAACCGCATCAGCGATGACCGACGCGGCCGAGTGGAGCGTGTCGTTCGCGGTGGTGCTGGTCCAAGTGGGATCATAGTTCGCGTTGCCCGGAGTGCAGGGATTGGGCGTGCCACTCACTGAGGCAGGGCAGTTCGAGTTGTAGTTCCCCTGAATATAAACCGGGTTTTCCGAAGCGACGGTAAATCCACCGCAGCCGGTGGGATTGGTGACGCTCTGCGAGCAATCGTTGGTCGAATTTCCCGGAGGCATAATGGGCAAGTTCCCTAACGAACCATCCACCAGTTTGAGCACGTGGCGGGCGCCAGACACCCGATTGGCGTGAGCGTAGTTCCACAACGTGACGCGGTGCAGGTACGGGTTGGGCGGCGACGTCGAGTCTGTATCTGCGGTTGTCTGAGTGCCGAAGGCGTCGCCCACCGTTTTCACCCCGTAATTGTCGAGCACACCATTGCCGTTCACATCTTCAGGCGAGACACCGTTATAGTTCAGCGGATCGAGGATCCCGTCCGGTTTGAGGTCAGCGGCAAGGTTGGCAAAGTTGACGGTATCTTCAAAACCATACTCGCCAATCAAAGCGGTAGGCGAAGTCGACGAGTATTGCATACCACGACGATCGGAGAAGTAAAGAATGTAGCCGTTTTGCGCTGCATAGGCGACTTGAGTTCCGGTGCTGCCGGTTACGCCAGCCAGCCAACTGTTGAGGTTGCCTACGTCAAGCTCGACGGCGTTCAAGATGCCGTTGGGCGTTCCGCTGGCGTTCTTCGTCACGGTGCCGTTGCCGGGTGCGGAATAGGGGAAGCTAGACGTGGGCTGGCCGTCGTAAACTTCTCCTTCGCGGGCATCATAGAGATTGATGGGATACCAGTTGTATTGCGAGTTTGCGCCGGCATAGGTCGTGGCTACCGGAGTGACCGAGCTGTGGGTGACGACGGAAGTAAAGGTCACCTGATCGCCGGCGGTGGGGCCGGCCACGTTGGTGACGGTGCCGTCGAAGTTACGATCGGCAGTCATCTGGAAATAGAGAATCGCGTTCCGATGATCCGTCAGGTAATTGCTTCCCGTGGCGCCGAGTTCATTGATGGTTTGCGTGGCTTGAGCGAGTGGGCCTGCACCCGGGCCGGTGGGAACCTGCACGCCGCGGGCAAAGCCCAGACCCAGCCACTCTTTTGTGACCCCGACCCAAAGGCCGGTGGTGGAGTTCTGGACTTCGACTAGGAGCCAGCCGTTGATAAGAGGCCACTCGGCCTGCGTGGCATAGTGCGTGGCGGTGGTTCCGCCAGGTACCCATTGCGGCAAGACGAAATTGGTATCGCCCTGTGTGCAGGTGCTGCCGATCGTGCCGACGCCGCACGCGGCTTCGCCGAGGTAGTACGTGTTGGCACCGACAGTAATGCCGCTCTGCGAGAATGCCGTGCTGGCAAACTCCGGTGCCAGGCTGGCGAGTTCCACATCCTGGGTCGAGTCGCCGTTCCAACCGGGAAGGTGAAGATCGGCTTCCTGGTCGCTGAGCAGGACGCGAATCGTCGCCTCGTTCGCCAGGCGGGATGCTCCCAGCAATGAGGTGGTAGATTCTCCCACAGGAGGACGGCGGATGATCTGGATGGCCGACGTTGTGCCGTTTACGAAGGGCAAGGTCAGATCGGTGGCGCCAGTTCCGTTGGTTCCATCCGCGGTGCCGCCGGGAGTGCCGTTGCCGTCGATGATGTAGCCCTGATAGGGAGTGCCAAGAGAAACGTTGTACCAGGGAGTAAACTGCGCCGAGCCGTGACCTCCAGTAACGCTGCCGTCGGTAGCGCCTAGGGCAGTGCCTGCGATATTGACGCAAGTGGCGCTCGCGGAAATGCTGGAGCCTGTATTCAGGTCGTTGAGTTGCGTGTTGCAACCGCCGCTGGTCGTCGGAATCAGGACGGTGCCGTCATCGAGACCGCCTCCGACAGTCATGGCGTTATCCATCTGCTCGCGAATGACGTTGCCGAAAGCGCTGAGCTTGTCGCCGAAGACCAGGTAATCGCCGTTCGCGACGCCGAGGTAAAGATCGCCATTGGTGTGAACGCGGCCGGCAAAACCGAGGTTGGGGCTCTGTCCATAGAAAAGATCGGAATCGGAGAACACGCCGAATTGAAAGACCGGAATCAGCGCGACTTCCGCGGTACGGGTCATGCTGACGGTTTCTTGGCCATTGATGCGCTGGGCTATCACGTTCAGCGTGACTGGCATGATCTGCGCGTAAAGGCCAGTGTCTGGACCGGCTGCAATCTGCCCGTAGAAGGAGGTGAGCGGCGGGCAAGCACCGCCGGTTGTGCTGGACGGGGCGACGCTATAGGTCGGATAGCTGACCGTTGCGTCCCAAGTCGGCGGATCGTTGCTGAGAGCGCAGATTTGTGCGGCCGTGGGCGATTGTATGCTCTGGAAACTGTTGGCCAGATCGGAGGTCATCTTCTCCATGGCGCCTTCGGCGGAGCGGTAGGTATAGTTATTGCTGAGATCGGTGCCGCCGCTACGCTGCTCAGTGGTGACCATTGAGAGCAGAGCGATGGCAACCCCCGACAAGAGCAATGTCAGCAGCAGGGAGGCGACCAGCGTAAATCCCCGTGAACTCGATTTGGCCGAAAGCATTTCTTTTCTCCTCATTTTCCAGTCACTCTTCTTTCATCCGCTAAGCGGGCATCCGCTAAACCGGCATCCGGTAAACATCCCGGCATCCGGCAACTCAATAACACGGGGGAGTGGAACACGACATGGGATACTCCTGCTGAGAAGTCAAATTGCGGGCTGCGATGGAGGTCTGCAAATCGAAACCTTCATAACCCCCATATTGAGCCAGCGAGCTTCTGGACCATCCGTCTCGCCCTTGGCTGCGCATGCTCATATGCAGGATGTTGACCTTGGTGATCATCGCGGGGGTGGTGCCAGTGGGGAGACTGGTCTGATTGGCTTCTATGAATCCACCGTTATTCACGTCATAGCTGAACTTGAGATAGACCACGTTTTCAGCAACCGGTGCGGGCACCTGGCCGTTCTGAATGCGCATCAGCGTTGGAAGGCCAGTGGAGGGCGGAATCGCCAGATAGTAAGTCACCATTTGCAAGCGGACGGCTGAAGGGGTGGCGGCGCTGGCATACTGCTTGAGGCTGCCGCTGGTGGCGCCCGGCTGATTAATGTGGCCGGGATCCTCACCCGGTCCGGCGAACGGAACGAGGTAGCAGGCGCTATAACCTGCGCCACTTGGGGCGCAAGTGGTGACGGTTCCAGTGACCACGCCGACCGCGTTTGAGCCGAACAGCACCATGTCGCCGATCTGTAAGCCTACGGGAGCGGCCGCGTTCAGCGGTGCGGGGGTCACGACATTTGTGGGCAGCACGCAGGTTGAAGGCAGGACCGTGGGCAATTGGAACGTAACCGCGGTTCCCGCTGCATTCATGGTTCCCGAGTAGCAGTTCAGTGACACATTCGGGTCGGCAGAGACGACGGTAATAATGTCAGTGGGCCCTTGGGCCGCGTTGACCGTGATGCCGAGATCGTAGCCAGGAATAATGGAATAAAGAAATGGGATCGTCGAACCGGTGGGATTCACCGGATAACTGACGGGCAAACTATTGACGTAGTCGCAGGTGGTCAAAGCGGTGCAGGGATAGACGGGCAAGGTGCCGGTACTGGCGGGCAATCCGACAGCACTGGTGGAAAGACCTTGCTGACCCAGAGCACCGGCGCCGGCCATGCTGATATCCCGCTGCAGCAGATTGGCCGCCGCGCGGAAGTCCTGTTGCAGTTGCGCCCGCTGCGAGGTCACTAGGTTTACCGTCAAGGCTTTGCTGTAGAGCTGTGCGGCGGCCGCGACCATAGCCAGTCCAATGGCCGCAGAGATCATCATCTCGACAAAAGTGAAGCCCCGACTCGAATTGGATGTGCGCCGCATGACTCCCTTTCTAGTGATAGGCAGAGATGTAGTCAACGAGCGTGTACGACTTGATATGACCGCTGTTTGGAACGGTGTAATTGATCACGATACTGACCTGGACCAGCGTGGGATCGGTCGTGCCCGCCTCCAAAAGGGGCGTGATGGTCACGGTTCGCGTGTAGTTATTCAACGAGACGATCACATCATCGGCGGTGCCCAGAATTCCGTCGGGGCCCGGCTCAGTGAGGCACTCAACCCCGCCGTTGGGGCAAACCGCTCCTGAAGCCGTTAAACAAGAAGTGTCGTCGGCGGTATCGAGAATGCCATCCGGGCCCGAGCACTTCAGCGGCAGAGCATTCGGGAGAAAAATTCCGGGGGGCGTTCCGGTATTTGCGATCGCCGAGAAGCCAAGCTGCGAAGTATTGCGCGCATTGAAAATGCTTTCCATCGCTTCGGAAGCAACCTGGCGTGCGATAAGGTCTTGCTGCGAAGTCTGCGTGGCCGCCATGCTGATGCCGAGCGCAGCCAGCAAAGCCATCAGGCCGCCGGTAAGGACCAACATCGAAATCAGGACCTCAACCAGAGAGAAGCCGGATTGATCGGCGAGACGCGCGGATTGCGAACGATTAGGTTTCATATTTGCCCCCAGGTCCACACGCCTGCGACTTGATTCAATTGCCATCCTCGTAAACGGCCGGTGTAGCCCCACAAACTGATGGCGCGGTAGGTCGGAAGCTGCCCTGGCATGCCCAGGTAAACCACACCGTTATTCGGATTGCCGCCGTTCGGGGCGGCATCCTGGGCCGAGCCATCGGGATAAAAGTAAATTGTGTTGCCTCCGCCACCCGAGATCTGATCGAGATCGAAGGCGTTCGAGCCCGTTCCAAAGCCGTCGGGCGTGGTCGGCGCTACGGTTGGGGAATTTGGCAGTCCCGCGGTTACGTTAAAAGTGACATCGGCGGGAAGAGTTGAGGTGAACACCAGCGGCGTGCCGGCAATCGCCTGGGTCACAGTGATCGTTCCTCCGTTGACCCCAGGGACGGCGGCAGTGAAAGTGACCTGGTAAATACGCATGTCGCCGGCGGCAGCATCGCGGGCCCGGCGCATTGCCATCAAGGTGGTGTTGTAGGCCTGATTGACATGCTCCTGCTTTAGCAGGGGCTGCATGACAACATCGGTCACTGCCGCCAGGATGAGCGAGATCGAGACGACCGCCAGGGTTTCGAGCAATGACATGCCGCGTTGATTCTTGGTAGACATAGATCCTTGTCAGGAGGAGACGCCTGCTTGCTGCAAGATTGCAAACCGACAAAGCCGCGTGCCGTGAAGAACTGACCGGCACAAAAGGCATTCGTCCCTGCAGTCTTGATCATCGTAGGGAGGGTGAACCGGAGCGTCAAAGCACCACGGTGCAACGCAAGAGCATTGGTCTTTTGTAATGACGGTGGTGACTCAGGTCATGGAACTGAAGACAGTGGGGTTAGAAGAAAATCTGCCGCGAAAAAGTGCAAATGGGATGACTCCGGTAACTTGTGGCCGGAACTGGGGTGACCCTACGATGCAAAAGTATGAAGCTTTCATCGCTACTGGTCTGCGCGGATGAACCCTCGGCGGCGATTCTGCGTGGCGTTATCGAAGAATTGGGCATTCGCGTGGAGTCCTGCGCGGATGCGGTGCGGGCGGGTGTGAGGCTGGCGCAGGAACACTTCGATCTGCTGATTGCCGATTGTGAAAAGCAAACCGATGTGAAGAACCTGTTGCGAGACAGCCAGTCTTCGCGGGGATCGGGAGCGACTCTCGCAATTGTAGTAGTGAGCGGCCAGGAAAAAATTCGCGAGATGTTTACGCTGGGTGTGAACTTCGTGCTCTATAAGCCCATGACGCGGGAGCGTGCAATGAGCACATTGCTCGCGGCGCAAACCGTTTTGTTCCGCGACAAACGGCGGAAGACGCGAGTGAGCGTGCATACGCAGGCGACCATCGATTACGCCGGTGCGGAACAATCGAAAGCGACGCTGGTGGACGTGGCGGAAGATGGCATGGCAGTCAACTTTGGCCACCACTTGCCGCGCACCTGCAAAGTGTATTTTCAATTTCAATTGCCGGGACAGACGAAGACAATACGGCTCTCTGGAGTTGTGGCTTGGCAGGATTGGAGCGGGCGCGCCGGAGTGCACTTCGTGGACGTGCCGCAATCCTCGCGAAAAGTTTTGAGCGAGTGGCTGGAGAAAAATCTCAGTTCACCTCAGAACCAAGTGCCCGCCTCTGATGCTACGTCCGATGACGTGAAAGCGGTGGAGAAAACTCAGCCGCCGCAAGAAATCGTTGGAGCAAACTGGGCGGGAGAGAAGCCGGAAGCCAAGGAGCGTGACCGGGAAGCCGTGGTTCGACTGCGCTCTGAACCGGGCAACCGGCGCGGGCAGACGCGTTATGCCTGCCGCCTGGGGGCAGAGGTTTACCAGCGGGGAAGCGCGGTGCGAAATTATTGCCATCTGAGTGATCTGAGTCCGGGGGGGTGCTATCTGGAAATGCCGGTGGCCTTCCCGCCCGGTACGTCGGTGGAGATCACTGTGCGCACGTTCGAGATCAAGTTGCGGCTGGCCGGCGAAGTGCGGGCTTCGCATTCAGGATATGGCATGGGCATTTCGTTCAAACTGAATACGAAAGACGAGCGCCAGGGCGTGCAGCAGTTGATCGATTTTGTGGCGGCAACCACGGAAAGCAGCTAGCGCGGTTGCGAGCACGTAGACAGGCATTGCGCTAAAGCGAACGCGCGTTAGGGTTCTTTAGCTGCCGCTTTAACTAATTCTCCCTACACAGGAGTTGGCCGTGTTTTGCAATATGTGTGGCGCCGATATTCCGAATACTTCCCGGTTCTGCCCGATGTGCGGTGATAGTTTTCTGGTCTCCCCGAACCTGCGGCGCCGGCGTGGGAGCAGTACCTCGCAGGTTGCTCCGTTCGTGGCGGGGGGGATTTTTCTGCTTGCAGGGCTCGGATATTTCGCTTACACGAACCACCGCCTGCACAGCGTCAGGGCTGATTCCGCCATCAGAGTTCTTGACCAGTCATATGACCAACTGACGAAAAAGCCTCACAACATTCCAGTTTCCATTCATGGGCTGACCGTTAATCAGCTTGGCTATTCGTATTTCAAGTTGGCGGTTCCCGCGAACGCGAGCAGCGTGGAACTGCACGGCAACTTCACTGCGACTGGTGGTGCGGGAAATACGATCGAGGTGTTTGTCTTTTCCGAGAGCGGCTACGGCGATTGGCAGAAGCAGCAGGAGGCTCATCCGTTCTACCGCAGCGGCAAAGTGAGCATGGATACGATTGAGGCGGACCTGCCTTCCGGCGGCGGAACTTACTATTTAGTGTTCAATAATAAATTTTCTACCTCTACTCCAAAGACGATTAGCGTGGATGCCAAGCTGACCTACTACCGCTGATCCCTGCCAGCCTGCTCATGAAGCGCAGAGTGGAAGGCAGGCGCGCTGAATCGGTAATTATTCCTTATTTTGTTTTCGCGCTGTCACTTCCGCGGACGAAGGTGGCGACATTGTCGTGGATTTCTTTGAGTGAGGCCTCGTGTGCATAGACCATGTGCCCGGATTGGTAAAACTGGATTTCGATATTCTTCTCGAGATCATGCGGAATTGGCAGGTGCTGCATTTCATAGACGCCCTGGTAAAACGGCGTGGCGAGATCAAAATATCCGGCGTTTAGAAGAATTTTGAGATGCGGATCGTACTTCATTGCGATCGCCAGGTCGGGCATAACGTTGGTGGACGAGGGGAAAGCAAATGGCATGCCCGGCTGCTTGTGCTTGAAATCCCAGAACTGCCAGACTTCGATCTCCGGCTTGTATTCTTTGTTTTCGCTATACTTCAGATCTTTGCGGACGTAGTCGTTGAAGGCGGCAACATATGCGGAAGAGATGGCGGCCGACTGCGGATCGTACTCGGCTTCTTTGCTGAGCGGATCGAACGTCGGTCCGGAAAAACGCGTATCCAGGCGGCCGGTGGTCAGGTCTTCATCATCCTGAAGGTTCTTTTCAAATTCTCCGCCGCTGATGCGCAGGTTGGCCTTCTCGATATAGGCGACGGGGAGCCCGGTGTAGTCATGGAGCTTGGCGGCGATTGCATGACGCTGTTCCATGGAGAGTGACAAGCCGGCTTGGAGCGCCTGCGCGTAATCGTTCATGGCGAAATGCTCGACTTCAGTTATGAGCGCCGCGAGTTCCTGATTCTGCTGCGGAAGTTTGTGGTGATACCAGGCCGATGCCGCGTACGTGGGAAGCGCAAGCTGATACGGCAAATTGATGCCAGGTTCTACCTCAGGACCATCGGGACTGAGAGAGAAGTTCAAGATTTGCGAGAGCAGAACTACGCCGTTGAGGTCGATATCGCGGTCGGTTTCGAGAACGTTGCTGAGCACGGCGGAACGGGTTGTGCCGTAGCTTTCGCCGAAGAGATATTTAGGCGAGTTCCAGCGTCCATACTTGGTCAGGAACTGCACGATGAAATCGGAAAAAGCCCAGGCATCCTGATCGACGCCATAAAATGCTTTCTCTTTGTCTTTCCCCGCGATGCGGCTGAAGCCGGTTCCGGGCGCGTCGACGAAGACCAGATCGCTCACATCGAGCAGGCTGTAATCATTGTTGACGACCGGATAGGGCGCGGCCGGCGTGTGAGTGTCATTCGAGGTGACGACACGCCTTGGACCGAACGCCCCCATGTGAAGCCATACCGTCGAAGAGCCGGGACCGCCGTTGTAAAGAAACATCAGGGGCCGCGGAGCGCCTTTGGTGTCCGACTTGAAATAGGCCACGTAGAACATGCTGGCCTCGGCAGGCTTGTTCTTCTCGTCTTTTTCGGTGTTCTGCGCGACATCGTCCCAGCCTTGGGGATGCACGACCAGGGTTCCGGCGTAAGCGTCGTAATTGATGACGTTGCCTTCGACGGTCACAGAGCCTCTGGTCTGCTGTTGCTCCGGTTTAAACTCGTCGCCGCTTGCGGCTTCCGGCTTGGCCGGCTCCGGTTTCGTCGCCTCCGGTTTGTTGGCCGGCTTCTCTTCTTTCGATTGGGCGTGGAGCAGCGCGCCGGGCAGCACAAAAACTGCAAGTATGACCAGGGCAATGTACGATCTCAGCGTGTGCATCGAGCTTTCTCCATTGGCTGAAATGAACTCAATCTTTCGCTTTTTATTGCGAACGTCAATTTATCACGTTTACAGGCAAAGATTCACGGAGTGCAAGCTTGTGCGCTCGGGCGGCAACGCGATCGAATCGTTCTTACCTGCAGTTTCCAGGGCGACTTTCACAGCGCGTTCACGGTGGCCTGCCATTTTCCGTAGTTGGAAAGAAATTATTCCGTAGCCGGCAAACGATGTTTCCGGCTGCGCCTCCCATTTGCTGTTTTCGTGCTCCTCGTTCGGGGTATGGAATCTTCCACATTTTTCTGATTACTAAGGAGAGGCTTTAGTGAAATACAGCAGGTATTTCGTCACACTCGTGTGCAGCGCCGGGACCATGTTCACAATGGTCAGCGCTGCAGCAACAGCGAATGCTCAAAATGCAAGCGCGCCCACCTATAAAGTTCTTGCCGCTTTGAACAGCTCCGATGGAGAAGGACCGATCGGCAATCTAGCAATGGACAATTCCGGAAACATTTATGGGGTCACGGCCCACGGCGGCAGTTCCCAAGGAGAGTTCTGTTACAACAATCAGGGCTGCGGCACTGTATTTGAGGCTTCGCCCAGCTCAAGCGGTTCCTGGAACTTGACGTTAATACACACATTCATTGGCGACTCGGAGAATGACGGCGCGCTGCCCTTATCGGGGTTAACTCTCGATGGCTCCGGCAATCTTTATGGCGCGACCCCCTATGGAGGATCGTGCCCGATTTCGACGGCTGGTTGCGGCGTGGTTTACGAGATCTCGCCGGCTGCGGGCGGAGGCTGGCAGGCGCCGAAAATTCTTTACAGCTTCCAGGGAAATGCCGACGGAATCTCTCCGCAAAGTCCGTTGATCTTCGATAAGGCGGGCAATCTTTATGGAACTACTTACGGCGGTGGGACGGGCTACGGTGGCACCGTTTTCGAACTCTCGCCGACATTATCCGGACCGTGGAACAAAACTACGCTATACAACTTCAAATACGACACTAGCGATGGAAACAGTCCGGAAGGCGGAGTGATCTTCGACGCGGCAGGAAATCTGTACGGCACAACGGAAGTTGGCGGCGCGGATACCAGCGGGAACTGCAGTTCGCAAGGCTGCGGCACGGTTTATGAATTGTCGCCGAACGGTTCGGGTGAATGGAGCGAAACCATCCTACTCAGCTTCAACAGCACCGACGGCAACAATCCGCTGGGGAACTTTGCCATGGATTCGGCGGGCAATCTATATGGCGCAACCTTGACGGGAGGGCCCGGCAACGACGTTTGCGGCATTTACGGCTGCGGCGTGGTATACGAAATGGCGAAAAGTGAAAGCGGCGGCTGGAGCGAGAAGTTGCTTCGCGATCTTCCGGAGACCGTCGGTGGTTTCTATTCTGGTCCGGCACTTGATCCAGCAGGAAACCTGTATGCCACGCTCTATTCCGGTGGACCGGGTAAATACGGCGTTGCATTTCGCCTGGCGAAGAGTTCCACCACGCCGTGGCCGCTGGCGGTGCTCTACAGCTTTAACGGCGAAGCCGTTGGCGGTTATCCTGCTGCTGGACCTTTGTTTTCCAAAGGGAGCTTGTTCGGGACCACCAGCGTAGGCGGGAACACGAGCCAGTGCGTGCAGTCGTTCGTGTCAGGCTGCGGCGTGGTCTACGAGATCAAATAACCGAAACGGCCGCTCACGAACGAGCGGGCCGTTTTCCATCCAAGCTTGAGTGTTTATTTTTCTTCGGAGAGCGCAGCCGCGTATTCGACGCGAGGCATATGCTCGACATGGCTTTGCTCTTTGTGGCTGTGCGCCTGCGGCTTGCGCCGTCGCGCCCCCACCAGCAGGCCCATATTCGACACGGCAAAAGGAACGATGTAGGTGATCGCGCCCTTTATCCACATAGCGCGCGTGGTGCGATGCATAATCACCTCGTCAATGTGATTAATGCAGAACAGAATCGTGCCCACCACCAGAGCGATTACCAGCGTTCTCTTGAGAAAAAGCGGGTAAAAGACCATTCCAGGAATTTCGGTCCAATGCTCCCAGGTGCGGGTCGTTTTCGCGGCTTCTTCCGCGGATTCTCTCACAGGTTTGGCAATTTGCTCTTGCATAACAGTCTCTCTCCGAACGAGGGGCTGGTTTAGTTAATTCGTTATGGATAGTCGATCAGAAACCGATTGCGCCTGCGCGCGAACCATTTCTGCGGGCTGGGCCGGCGGCTTCATAGTCAGCAAACGCCGCATTCTCTGGACCGAATCGTATTCGTGAACTTCCGGCCCGTAGATTCGCCCGGCGAAGAGATCGACGATCTCTTCCTGGTGCGTATGATGGGCGAACCGCTGGAAGGCGAACGGCCACTCCCAAAAACAGTCGAGCATGGCTTGAATGACGTCCTGACCTTTTTCGACGTAGTCGGCATATTCCGCAAAGGGGTTTTCGGCATCGCGATTCTTGGCCGCCCTGTAGTCGCGAATTGCCTCGGCGGCAAACTGTGCCTCCTTAGAGGCGAACAGCAATCCCAGAGAAAAAATAGGATCGATAAAGCGGTGCGAATCACCCACGCAGAGAAAGCCTTTGCCGGTGAAATCCTTGATCTGATACGAGTAGTTGGAAATCGCGCGCGCCTCTTCCACGAACTGGATGTTCTGCACGCGACGCGTCAGCTCCGGATTCAGGGTCTGCAATTCTGCCCTGACGAATTCTTCTTTGGACAGCTTTCGTGAAACAAAATAATCCGAAGGTGTGACGATGCCGATGCTCACGACTTCGGGATCGAGCGGAATGAACCATGCCCAGTGATTTCTCTTCTCGTAGAAAATCAGGGTATTGTCGCGAAGGTCGCCTTCGTCGCGGGTCGCTCCCGTAACCTGCGAGAAAATTCCCACTTGCTTATCGTAGTTGCCGCGGTCTTTTGGACCGATCACCCCACGGTTGGTTAAAAATGTTGCCTGGCCGGAAGCATCGACTACCACTTCCGCCATCAAGTCTTGTTCCGCGCCTTCGACGGAGCGGCAGCGGACGCCGGTTACGGTATCGCCCTCGCGGATCACGGAAACGGCTTCGCCGTTGAAGATTTCGACTCCGCGGTCGATAGCTGTATCGAGAAGCAATTTATCGAACACGCTGCGTCGCGCCTGCCAGGTGGTCGCCGGACGCTGGCTGTTGTTGGGCCCGAGGCGGTCGCGTACCGGAATGTAAAACGAATTCTTACCGCCGGTGCCGTAAACCTTGGTTCCGTGCTTAACAGGGAACTCTTTGGCAGTTCGATCAAGAAGTTCCGCCATGCCCAGCTTGCGCATTTGCCCGCCAGTTTCGCCGGTGAACGACTCGCCGATGTGATACCGCGGAAATCGTTCTTTCTCGATGATGATCGACTCGATCCCAAGCTGCTTAAGAAACATCGCGGTACAGGAACCCGCCGGCCCACCACCGATAATTACTACCGGAAAGCTTCTAGACGAAGACATCACACCATGCTCCTTTGGAGGGAGAGAGTTATATCGACAGCTTCTAACTGTAAGGCGAAGCTAAGACTTAACCGAGGGGGAGACGTACGTTACAGGTTTTACGCCAGACCGAGCGTGGCTGCTGACGTATGTTGCCTCTTAGCCAAAAGGCTGTCAAGATAGACATTTTTGCACGAGCCGAAAGACTCTATTTTGAGAGTTGTCGGGCCATGCGCCCCGCGAGTCGATTTTCCCTGGTCTTTCCGGGCACCAGTCTTAATTACTTTGCGGTTGCTTCCTTTGCTAGCGCCTGCTTGAAATAATCCAGAGAAAGCCGCAGACCTTCCTGCAACTGGATCTTCGGCTCCCAATTGAGCAGGGTCCGTGCCTTTGTGATGTCCGGGCGGCGCTGTTTAGGATCATCCTGCGGCAGCGGTTCGTAGGTGATCTGGCTTTTTGATCCGGTCACTTTGATTACGTGCCGGGCGCATTCGAGGATGGTGAACTCGTTGGGGTTGCCGATGTTTACCGGCAGGTGTTCGTCCGATTTCGCAAGCCGGAGGAAACCGTCGATCTCATCGCTGACATAGCAGAAGCTGCGGGTCTGGCTGCCATCGCCGTAAACCGTGAGCGGCTCGTCGCGCAAGGCTTGCTTCATGAAATTCGAGACTACCCGGCCATCGTTCAATTGCAGGCGCGGGCCGTAGGTGTTGAAGATGCGCACAATGCGAGTATCCACTTTGTGATAGCGGTGGTATGCCATGGTGACGGCTTCGGTGAAGCGCTTGGCTTCGTCGTAGACCGAGCGAGGGCCGATGGGATTTACGTTTCCCCAATAGGTTTCCTTCTGCGGATGCTCGAGCGGATCGCCGTAACACTCGGAGGTCGAGGAGACGAGATATTTCGCTCCGTATTTGAGAGCGACATCGAGCGCGTGAAATGTGCCGAGGGAGCCGACTTGCAGCGTGGAAATGCCGTGGATAGTGTAATCGACCGGACTGGCTGGGCTGGCGAAATGAAAAACGTAATCGATGGGGCCGGGGTCGAAAGGCTGGCAAATGTCTTTTTCTATAAACTCGAAAGCCGCTTCATTTTTGAGATGGGCAAGATTGGCGCGCCGGCCGGTGAGCAGGTTGTCAACGACAACCACATTCCAGCCCTCGCCGAGCAGGGCATCGCTGAGATGGGATCCCAGAAAACCGGCGCCGCCGGTTACCAGAGCGCGTCGCTTGTTCATTCAGTAATTTATTGAGCTTCTTTACCTGGGCCAGCTCACGCTTTTTTGTGCTCGTCTTTCATGATTCCATTTTTCAGGGCCCCGGCGGTAATGCCATCGGGATGGGAAGCGGCCCGGCCCACACTGTAATAAGTGATGCCGTGCGCTGCCATGACATCGGGATCATACAGATTCCGGCCGTCGATCACGATGGGATATTTCAGCGCGCTGGTGATGCGGTCCAGATCGAGGTTGGCAAATTCTTCCCACTCGGTAAGGATCAGCAAGGCGTCGGCTCCGCTGGCGGCTTCGTATGCGGATGCGGCGTATTTCATATTTGAGTTCATCACATCCTGGGTGCGCTCCATGGCCGCGGGATCGTAGGCGGTAATTTTGCAACCTTCCTGCAGAAGAGCCTGGACCAGGAAAAGCGCCGGAGACTCGCGAATATCGTCGGTGCCGCCTTTGAAGGCGAGGCCAAGAACGCCGAGATGCTTGCCGCGGAGCGTCCACAGGGCGCTGCGCACTTTGCGCAGGAAACGCTGGCGCTGCTCTTCGTTGATGCGCATGACTTCATCGAGCAGGCGGAAGTCATATCCGCTCTCGCGAGCGACGGCACGGAACGCCATGACATCCTTTGGGAAGCAGGAACCACCGTAGCCGATTCCGGGATTCAGGAACCGGCTGCCGATGCGCGAGTCGGTCCCGATGCCCTGGCAGACCTGGTTTACATTTGCTCCCACGGATTCGCAGACTGAGGCGACCGCATTAATGAAGGAAATCTTCATGGCCAGGAACGCATTAGAAGCATGCTTGATGAGTTCCGCGCTCTTGCTGCTGGTGACGATAATGGGTGGCGGAACGCTAGCGCGATCGGGCTGCGGGATGGAATCTGGGTGCTGGTAATACGCGCCGCTGGTGAGCGGCTCGTAGATCTGCCGCAAAACCGCGGCCGAACGTGCGCTGTCGCAGCCGATCACGATGCGGTCGGGAAAAAGAAAATCAGTGACTGCCGTGCCTTCGCGCAGGAATTCAGGGTTCGAGGCGACATCGAAAGATTCCGGATCGGCGCCGTTGCGGAGAATAATGCGGCGAACCCACTCGCTGGTATAAACCGGAACCGTGCTCTTTTCGACGACGACTTTGTAATCATTGATGGCACCGGAGATTTCGCGGGCGACCGATTCGACGTAAGAAAGGTCGGCGTCGCCAGATTCGGTGGGCGGAGTGCCGACGGCCACAAAGATGGCAGAGCTGGCGCGCACGGCTTCGTGGAGGTTGTCGGAAAATTGCAGACGCTGGCTGCGATGGCGCTCCAGCAATTCGGGCAAAAACTTTTCGTGGATGGGAGTCTCGCCGTGCCTGAGGGCGGCGAGCTTGCGATCGTCGTTGTCAACGAGAATAACGTCGTGGCCAAGGTCGGCGAAGCAGGCGCCCGCCACCAATCCCACGTATCCGGAACCAACCACAGCGATCCGCATGTTCAGACTCCCTGGGCGAAGAATGTTGCGGCCATGTTTTCAGGTAATTTCAACAGAAACCATGGGGAGGAGCAATCGAGCTTGAGGGGAAAAGCAAGCCTGCTCCATCTGGCACTATTCTAGCTATCTTCTTGCCGCGAACGGCAAGTAAAACCAAATACTCCTTTGATGATTTCTAGCAGAATTGTACCGTTTTGGGGAATGGCTCCTCAGTGCCGTCGTGATTCTTCATCAGCTGCATTCAGTTCTACTGGCAGCCCGGAATCTGGAAGTTGCTGATGCTGGTTGACCAGCTGTTGAGAGAATCAGTTGCGTAATATTCGTTCACATACCAGAAAGTGCAATCATCCACGGGGTCGACGGTCATGCTGGAGTAAGTTCCCCATTCGCCGGGGTAGCCGTTCATCTGGCCCAAAGTTGTGAGTTCTTCGGCATTTCCATTAAGGAGCGTGACTTCGGTTGGAGTCGCGTTGGCGTTATTCAGATTCCAGAACGAAAAATTGATTCCGGGATTGGTGTTGCCATTGGAAAAGCTGTAGCCCACGGCTGCATTGCCATCCTTGTCTTGTGCGATGCTGGGCAAGAAACGAAAAAGAACGTCGTCAGGATTTATGGTGCCCTGCTGATTGATCGAAGGTGTCCCGGTGCCATTGTCACGAAGCTCATACCATGCAATCCCGGTCTGAAATGCGTTTGCGCCACTGCTCGAAGAGCCTGGGCCGGTTTGAACGGTTTGGCTTACGAGGTACGACTCGTAGGAGCCAAAGTTACGGTAAGGAAAACGCGGCATGAGGCGATCGCCGACAGAATCGGTGATCTGTGTCTGGGCGTCGTTCTGGGGTTCGGGCACGCAGAAGGTGAAGGCTGGAAGGGGCGTGGGTGAGTCGATGTAAAGGTAGCATCCGGGGATGTAGGTCGCGACCGTGACCGGGGTTTGCGTCAGGGTGAGGGTGGCTGTGGTCCAATTTGTCTGTGCTTCCCACAGGTTGATGACGTCCGAGGACATGGCGCCGGTCGCATAGCTCGGATTCTGGATGCTGACCATGTACTCAGGCCGACCAGCAGGCGGCGCTGTGGTGCCGTCAATATCTGCAGGAATTAAGCTGTGGCCCAGATACGTGCCAGAGCTTGGGTCGAGCGAAGTTGAAGGTTTGTCGCACGCGACGGGAGGCGGCGTAGTTGTCGGGCTCTGGAGGATCTCGTTGCGGTCAAAGACACAGACCGCAACGCCGACTTCTGCATATGTCTGGTCGATATCTTCCAGATCCATGCTCACGTAGTACCCGTCAGACCAAATTCCGAGCTTCGGCCAGTCGGGAAAATATGTATGTCCATTTTTATTCATACCAACGTACGGTCCGAGGTCGATGGCGTAACCGTACCAGCCAAGGGAAGAAGAGCTTAGATCGTCGGTATTGGAGATCGCTAAACAAAGGTAGTAATCATTGGAAAGATCTCCTCGGCCCATGATGATCCAGCGGTTGGCCAAGCGATCGAAGTCGATTACCGCGTCCAGGTGAATTCCGGTGAGCGTGCCACCCGACGGCGTATGCCCGTCGCAGTTTTCGCTGCCGCCGGTGTCGCCATTCAAGTTGTTCTGCCACGGAGTTCCAATTAGCTGAGGAGAAGACCAGATGGGCGCAAGCGTTGTCTTGTCGTAGGCTTGATACTCAATGTTGACGTACTCCACGAACTGCTTGGTTCCAACGGCACCGTTTGGATCAACATCCTGCTGGTTGTATTGTTGATTGCCCTGATCGCCCTGTCCGAGATTGGCGGTATCTGCGGTCAATCCATTGAAAGCGATCGGGGGAACCAGGGTGACAGTGGCGCTTGCTGCCGCCTTTCCACCCGTGCCCGTGGCCGTAATGGTGTAAGTGGTGGTCTGAGTCATGTACTCCTTGAGGCTGCACGGATTGGATGTAGTACACCCGGTGGGCGGAACGTCGGTGCCGTTGATCGAGGCGCTGCTGGCGTTGGCGGACGTAAAAGTGAGGGTCACCGGCTGACCCGGCAAAGCTGTAGTTGGGTTTGCGGATATGGTCACGGTGGGAATAATCGATACGGTCACGGTTGCCACGTTGGTGAATCCGCTCGCGTCGCTGGCGGTTGCCATGTAGGTGGTGAGACTGGTCGGGCTTACAACCTGCGTCCCCCCGGAGCCGGGCAAGGTGTAGGTTTTCGTGTCGGAGTTGTCCGTAATGACGATCTGGGTTGCGTTGGTGGCGGTCACGGTAAGGATCGTGGACCCTCCCGAGGCTATGGGGTTCTTGCTCGCCGTCATATTGACAGTGGGTCTGACGGACGACGATGACCCTCCGCCAGAATTGCTGACGCAACCCGAGAGGATGACAGTCAAAGAGAAAACAACGCCTAGAATTTTTGTTCGTTTGTGATTCATAGCTCCGCGGGTGGGGGGTAAAGTGGCTAACATCATACCATCAGAATGCAAGTTTTGCGGATGGCACGTTCGTGGTGTTACAGAAAATTCCGCGGGTTTTAAATCTTGCGATTTACGCCAACGCAGCAAGTTTTTGCACATTGACAAGCGGGTGATTTGGGGAGAAACTCCGCTGCAGCGCTGAGACTTCGTCTGCCATGGCTCATTATCCTATTTCCGAGCCGGACCCTGATGGTCTAGATTCGGCTCGTTCTCCCGAAAATCCGCACACCGAAATGCCGTGCCGCGCGGAGTGGAAGATTGTAGCCTTCGAAACCGATCTGGCTGAGCTTGCCGCAAAATTTTCGTCGGACGAAGGCGGACAATTATCGCCCGAGCTTTCCGCTGACTTGGCGTTGGAAGTTGTTCTCCACGAAATGGTGGAGCAGGCCTGCGCGGCAACCGGCGCAAGCGGCGCGGCGGTGGTTCTGGAGCGCGACGGAGAATGGGTGTGCCGCGCCAGCAGCGGCACTGGCGCACCGGAATTAGGTGCGCGACTGGGACGCGATTCGGGGTTGACCGCAGAGTGCATCAAGACCGGGCAAGTGCAGCGCTGCGACGACACGGAAAAAGACTCGAGGGTGGATATTGAAGCTTGCCGAGGCCTGGGAGTGCGCTCGCTCATCATGCTTCCGGTATTGCAAGCGGAAAAGCTGATCGGCGTGTTTGCGGCGTTTTCTCCGCGCCTCGCAGCGTTCGGCGAAGAGCATGAGCGCAATTTGAAATTCTTTTCGGACTATGTGATCAGGAGTCTCGCTCCGACTTCCGAGCCGCTGCTCACTATGGAGCAAGCCACCGAGAAGATGGCGACCCCTGAGAGTGCCGCGGTGGAGGAGATTGGCACAGAGACCGCGGCAGTAGTGAATCTTCCTAATGAACGTCCCGGTGAAAATAAATTAGGAGAGATGCTTATTGCTGCTGATTCGAGAGATCGTTTCGAAGCTCAGCAGGAGAGCGTGCCGGAGAGTTTTCCGGCCGAGGAACGTAGAGGGCTCAAGATCGCAACGCGGACGCTGGCAGCGGTGGTGCTGGCTTTTGCCCTGTTCTTGACTCTGGTTGCGAGTCAACGTCTGTTGGGGAGAAAAACAGCTGGCAGAAACTTACCGGCTCGATCCCACCCTCAGGGCGATCTGGCGAGCCCAGGCTATGAAAATCGAGGCAATGAAAATCAAGGGTACGAAAATGCCAACACGGAGGCTGCTCGGGCGGGAGAAAAGCGTGGCGAAAGCACTGGCGCCGCCGATTCGGCAGCAGAAGCAGGAAGCTTGACGGTTTACGAGGATGGAAAAGAGGTATTCCACGCGCCAGCCGGGGCAGGGAAGTATCTTACTAATGCGGCGATCGGCACGGAAGAAAATGCGGCAGCGACGCCAGCCTCTGGTGTGCAGGCCCGGCGAATTTATCAGCTGTCACCCGAAGATGCACAACGCGAAGTTCTGCTGCGCGTGGATCCGGTATATCCGGAGCAAGCGCGAGAGCAGGGAATCGAAGGGATCGTCGTGTTGAGGGTTCGCGCCGGGCGCGACGGCCGGGTACGAGACGTGAGATTAGTGGGTGGCCAGCCATTGCTGGTTGCGGCGGCGATGGCGGCCGTGAAGCAGTGGCAATTCAGGCCGCATCTGGTTGACGGACAGACGGTTGAGGTGCAAACCCGGATCATGCTGATTTTTGAACTGCCCCGCTGACGCTATTGAGCCCGCCCCACTCAAGCCTGACTGGGTCTTTTGTCTCTATAACTTTCTGCTCTTGCAGGAATTTGCATAGCTGCATAAAATCCTGAGAACATATTGGGAACCGATCAACCCAATTTTGTAGTCTTAAGCAGCTGTTCTCCCCTTAACTTTAACTTGTGTTCCCCAGACTGGTTCTTGCCAGTCGAGGACGGCAGTTTCTGCACGCGAAGTGGAATGGGACTGAGAGGGCGAAGCTATGAGCAGCAGTTGCGCACAAATCGCGGTCGAGTTTGAAGCACCGGGAGCGATTTCCTTTCCGTGTCAGGCGGAGTGGTATGCGGTTCGAACCCGTTCCCGCCATGAAAAAATGGTCTCCGAACAGTTGAAGCTGCAAGGTATTGAGAATTTTCTTCCCTTAGTAAAACGCACTCACAAATGGAGCGACCGGATGAAGGAAGTTGAAGTGCCGCTTTTCTCCGGCTATAGCTTTGTGCGTATCGTACTATCTTCGCGGGATCGCTTGCGAGTTTTGCAGGCGCACGGAGTCGCGGGATTTGTGGGCATCAACGGCGCAGGAATAGCGATTCCTGACGGCCAGATTCGCGATATCCAGACGCTACTGGAAAGCAATGTCCCTTTCGAGGAACACCCGTTTCCGAAGGTGGGGCAACGCGTGCGGATTCGAGGCGGATGTCTGGACGGAGTTGAGGGCGTTCTAGAGGCCCACAATGGAGACCAGAGCCTCTCGATTTCCATTGAGCCGATTCAACGTTCGTTGTCGATTCGAATTCAAGGATATGCTCTAGAAGTTGTATAAGCTTCACTTCGGCTAGTCGACGTTCGAGCGAATTACAAAGGACTCTAAATGTTTTTGAAATTCTACGGACTGCGGGAACAACCATTCGGGGTGACTCCCGACCCGCGTTTTCTCTACTTAAGCCCTGGGCATCGGGAGGCGCTGGCGTCGCTCTATTACGGCATCGACTCTGAACGCGGTTTTTTGGCGTTGATTGGTAAACCGGGTACGGGAAAAACAACCTTGCTGTTTCAATTGCTGGAAAAGTTTCGCGGTGCGGCGCGCACTGCGTTTATTTTTCAGACGCAATGCGATTCAAGGGAATTCATGCGCTTCCTGCTCGCCGAGTTAGGCTGTGAAACGATGGAGCAAGATTTTGTGCGCATGCACGACGAATTCAACAAATTGCTGTTGCAGGAAGCCAGCGCGGGCAGGCGTTTCATTATCGTCGTCGACGAGGCGCAAAATCTGGACCGTTCTGTGTTGGAAACGATCCGCCTGCTTTCGGATTTCGAAACTCCGCGGGCCAAGCTGTTGCAGATTGTTCTGTCGGGACAACCGGAACTTGCCGATAAACTCGCAAGCCGCAAGCTTTCGCAGCTCAAACAGCGCATATCTTTGCTCAGCGGCCTGGCTCCGCTCTCAGTCGAGGAATCCGGCAATTACGTAAATCATCGTCTGCGCATCGCGGGATATTCGGGAGATCCGCTGTTTACGCCGGAAGCCATGCATGTGGTCACCGAGTTTACAGAGGGCATTCCGCGTAATCTCAACAACTTCTGTTTTAACGCGATGTCGCTGGGTTGTGCTTTGCAGCAAAAGGTGATTGGGCTTGAGTTGGTGGAAGAAGTGATCGGCGATCTGGATATGAAGAAACATGTGACCGAGATGCCGATGGTTCAGCCCTCGGCTTTTGGCCCTTCTGCTATGCAGCCTAATGTGGCGAATGCGCAGGAGAGCCTCAGCCCGGAAGAAGCAAAGACATACATGCAGGAGCTGGTCGGGCAACTAAGTGCCTGGAAGCGTAAGCCCCTGGCCTGAGGCAGCAAGAGAAGTTTAAAAAAACTGCAGCGCATCGCTGCAATTAAATGCTGGGCTAAGGATTTTCACGCCAAAGCTCAATACCTCCCATACCCGCCCAGCCCCCGACTTCCAACGTAACGCACGGTCGATTCCCCCACGTTTTCTGGTACCTCACAATATTGGTCCAATTGCCTGAAAATGGCCGCCAGTCGCCCAGTTTGACTTGCACTTCTGAGTTTTGACCTCACCGATAAGCTTTTATAGATTAGCTGACAAGTTCGCGACGCGAAAGCGAAGCACCGTGGATTCATCCCGTGTCGCGCAGATTACTCAGCCAGTCTCGAGTCGGGGGGCAATTTGTTACATCGGGCCATATTCATATGTTGTTTTCTGGGCGTCCTCGTAAGCAGTGTTGCAAAAGCGCAGACTGCGGATTACTACGTCGCAACCGATGGCAATGATTCGTGGAGCGGTACTCTGGCCGCACCGAATTCAAATCACACCGATGGACCATTCGCCAGCATTTCACGGGCACAGACATCTGTGCGCCAGATCCTTTCGAATCCCAATGGACGCACTGCTCCCATCACAGTCATGGTTCGACAGGGGAATTATTGGCAGTCGCAGGCGCTACAGTTTGGCACCGCTGATTCCGGGACCACCAAGCTCCACGTAACCTGGAAGAATTATCCTAATGAAACCCCGGTGATAAGCGGCGGCCTGCAACTAACAGGCTGGAGCAAAGTCAGCGGCAACGAGTGGCAGATTTCTCTGCCCGCTAACGCGCAATATTTCGAGCAGCTGTTTTATAACGGCCAGCGAAGATTGCGGCCGCGACTAGGGTCATCGACAACCAACGTTGGCGCCTACTATCGCGTACTAGCAACAGTTTTCCTCAATGGAGCTCCTCCGCCCAGTGCACCTCCGGATCCAAACTGCTCAGTTTATGTTAATGGCAGTGGATGGGAATGCTTTGATCGCTTTCAGTACAGCCCGTCAGATCCTATCTCGGACACCTGGCAGAACCTTGCGCCGCCCGCCGGAAATCCATGCGGCCAGCCTGCCGGGAACTCAAACCTGGTGGGCGACATTCAGGTGATTGATTTTGAGGTGTGGACGGTTTCAAGGCTCAGGATCAGTTGCATCGATACCGCTAGCCAGATTATCTATATGACCGGTCCGGCCAGCACTGCCTATGAGCCCAACGTGCACGGGTTTCTTCCCAACCACCGCTACCTGATCGAAAACATCCAAGAGCAGCTCGAGCAGCCGGGACAATGGTTCTTGGACCGCTCTGGTACGCCGTGGGTGCTCACTTACTTAGCCAATCCGGGAGAGGATCCGAACACCGATTTGGTAGTTATTCCGCAAGCGACACAAGTGCTGGTTGCGACCCAATTGCAGTACGTAACTTTTCAAGGGCTTTGGTTTGAACACGACGATTTTGTTGTGCCCCCAGCGGGATACCAATCCAATCAGGGCGATTACGGAATTCCGGCAGCCGTTTCCTGCCAGAATTGCAATGAAGTCGTCTTCGACAGTGACGTGGTGACGCAAACCTCGGGTGGAGGTTTGGAACTCGTCTCCTGCGTCAATACATTTTCGCCATCCTGGTGCGTTAGCCAGCCGTCGAATGGCACCACGAGTCAAGATACCGTCGAGAATGGGGCCTTTTACGACATCGGTGCCGAGGGGATTCGCGTGGGCTCGGGTTCTTCCACCGACGACACAGACACTAATGTTCCTCACAGTATTACGGTGCAGAATAACGTGATTGAGGGTGTGGGACGCGCTTTTCCCTCGACTTATGGAATCGCGCAAGGCAGCGGCCACAATAATATCTATACTCACAACAACATCTACGATAGTTATCATTCTGCCATCGGGATCTGTGAGGCCGGGTGCTCTCCCGGAACCTCGGATTCAAACGGCACCTACGACATCACAATCTCGTTTAACCATGTGTACAACCTGATGCAAGGGATCTTGAGTGATACTGGGGCTTTGTACCTGAGCACCGGCGCTCCAACTTTCACCGCTTCGGGAAACCAAGTGTTAAATAACAAAGTTCACGATGTGACGGACTCCAGCGTACTTGATGCGGGAGGTTATGGAGGCTATGGCATAAAGCTCGACTACGACACAGGGGGTGTGCTCGTTCAGAACAACCTGGTGTATCGCACCACCGACCATTCCATGTCCCAGACCGACGGTCCGCAGGTACCGGATGCCGCGAACACGATCAAAAACAATGTACTTTCCTTTACAGGCACCCAGTTGGAAGGGGTGGTCTCATCTGCTCCTGTCGGAGTCAGCCAGTTCGAGTTCAGCAACAATCTGGTTTTCTTCAGCCAATCGGGAATTCAGATTGGATGCGCTTACTGCGCGGGGGGGAACTGCCTCACCTCAGTGCAAAAGTACGTCGACAATATGTACTGCGATCTGGCGAATGCAGGCTGTGCGTTGACCTCGACCCCATTTCGCACCACGACTGCCAGTTGCCAAGTGCTGCGGCAACTGTCCTGGTCTGGTTGGCAGGCGTTGGGAGAGGATGTGGGCAGTATGCAAGCCAACCCGCTCTTTCTGGATCCTTTTTATCCGACAGATAACTTCGCGCTGCAGAGTGGCTCAACAGCTACAGACGTAGGATTCGTGCCCTTTGATGTCAATGCACCAGGTTGCGCCTCGCAGTGCATGCAGCCACCGGCCATCGCCGCTACTTTCCCCACGGGGTCTTACATTGCTCCGACGACGCTGAACATTACATCAAATGTCAGCCCCGCTACTTACGGTGAACCTGTTACCTTGACCGCGACTGCCAGTTCCAACTACGGGCCTCCACCTGACGGAACACAAGTTACGTTCATCGAGGGCGGGCAGGTTTTGGGGACAAGCGGCACGGTACAAGGTGCCGCGAGCCTCCCAGTTTCTGGGCTGGTTGTCGGCCAAAACCTTATAACCGCGAGTTTTCCCGCGAATGCATTCTGGCCTGCGACAACTTCCAATACGTTTTCGCAGTACGTCAACCGGGCGAGCAGCACAACCGCAGTCCAATCGAATGTGAACCCGGTGGCATATAGTGAGCCGGTAACCTTCACTGCCACGGTGAGCTCAACGGCCGGTACTCCGACGGGAACAGTTACTTTCAGTAAAGGAGCGCCCTTGGGCACGGCAACGCTCAACGATAAAGGTGTGGCTACGTTCACGACCTCGATCCTTCCATTGGGACAATGGGAGATCACTGCGAAGTATGCCGGAGACACTAACTTCCTTACCAGCTCATCTCCCTCATTGAGCGAAACGGTCGCTGCCGATACGAGTGTTACGGTTCTGACTGCCACCCCCAATCCGTCAACTTCAGGTCAGACGGTGACTTTCACTGCTACGGTGAGCTCTGCGTCCAGCAATCCAACTGGACAAGTTACGTTCCAGGCCGGGACAACAGTTCTTGGTAACCATTCAGTCAACAATGGTGTAGCTGTATTCCAGACTAAAACCTTGAGCTCGGGTACATATTCGGTCACTGCGACGTACGACGGCGACCACGATGTTTCAGGTAGTACTTCGAATATAGTGAAGCAGAAGGTAAACAAATAGCCTGATCATAGAAATTTGAGCGCTGCTACCAGAAAGTTAACTCTTTGCGCAAGATTGTTCCTTTCTTGCGCGACAGCACTTACAGCCGCAAATGAGTGGATGCCTTCCCTTCAGTCGTAGAAACACTGTTAACTGATAGTTACGACCCGCTTTGGCTCGACAGGTATTGGAAGTAGATCGGCACTTCAGGTGCTCTACTCATCTATCTCTTCGGACTCCCCCGCGCAGCCATCAATTAAGGCGCTATTACTACAAAGGATGAAAATTATGAATCGCTTGCTTCGTCACTTACCACTGGTGTGTGGTTTTTTCGTCTATACGGCAGCTCTGATGGCTGGCCAGACCAACGTTCTCACTTGGCACAATAACAATTGGCGGGATGGCCTGAACTCGACCGAAACCGTGCTGAATCAAAGCAACGTTAATTCTGGCCAATTTGGCAAGGTTTGCCAAGCCGTGGTTGATGGTCAGATTTATGCCCAACCCTTAGTGGTCTCGAACGGCGAAAACAACACCGTCTACGTCGCGACGATGAATGATAGCGTCTACGAGATCAATGGAAACAATTGTACTCAGATCGCCCAGGTTTCCTTGCTTCAAGCCAATGAGACTGCCGTGGGCTGCGCCAAGGTGGGAGGGCCACACTGTTGGGCCCTAAAACCCATCATTGGAATTCTTGGAACTCCGGTTATCGATTCCACTACCAATACGCTCTTTCTGGTTAGCGAGACGGAGTCGACCGCCGGTGCGTGTGCGACAGGCAAGAATAATTCGTGCTTCACCCACCGGCTTCACGCGCTCGACCTGACGACTCTGGCCGAGAAATTTGGCGGACCCATCGATATAGCCGGCTCTTACCAAAAGATTGCGTTTACCTCGTCGAATCATATTCAACGCCCGGGGCTGCTCCTGTTGCCGAACACCTGGCAAAACGGGGATAGCACCCTGTATATAGGTTTCTCAGAGATGGATGGCACGGGAGTAGTCGGGGTAAGCATTCCCCGCGGTTGGGTTTTTGCCTTCGATGCCTACAATCTCGCCAACGCTCCAATTGTTTGGAGTACCACTCCGGCTGTTGAAGGCGGGGGTATATGGATGTCTGGGGGTGGTTTGGCGGCAGGATCTGATTCGCCTGGGGGGAACACCTATCTCTATGTTGTGACCGGAGACGGCGACTTCAACGTGAATACCGGTGGCGCGGATTATGGGGACAGCTTCGTTAAGCTCACTACTAATCTCACCAACGTACCAAACGGTTATTTCACCCCCTACGGTCAAGAGTGCATGGACGTCGAAGACGAGGACTTCGGGTCGGGTGGGGTGATGCTGATTCCTGACAGTGGCTCAACCTATTGGGCCATCGCGGCGGGGAAGGATGGCAACATTTATGCAATGAATCGCGCCAACCCCGGCGGTTACACTCCTCCTACAAACTCTACTTGCCCGGCTACGGGTACGAATGCCAATCAGGAGTACTTCAAAGCTTCTCCCAAGGCGTTTTACACAACTGCAGGGTATTGGAATTCGGCACTGTTTTACAGCCCCATGTATTCTCCGCTGTTGAAATATGGAGTCAGCCTCACCACTCCGCCGGCCTGTCATCCCTATCCGGTTTGCCAGGGGCAAACGGCAAAAAGCTCGGCCAGCTTCGAATACGGCCCCAGTCTGTCGATTTCTTCTTCCGGCACCAAGAATGGGACGGCAATCGTCTGGGTGGTGGATGGGAACGGCTGGCCTAGTGAGGGCGTCGCCGCACCGGCTCCAGTGGTCCTTTATGCTTACGACGCGCAACACATCACTTCACCGCACACGATTCCGGAGTTGTGGAACAGCAGTCAATGTCCCACGCGCGACCAAACGGGCAACGCGACCAAATTTGTTGTGCCCACGATCGCCAATGGACTCGTGTATCTGGGCACGATGGACCCAACCGACAGCACCGATACCCGCGGCGAACTTAACGTCTTTGGTCCGACCATTGCAGTTTGCAATTGAGACGAGGTGTCGATCCGAACGCAAGCGCTTTGCTAGGGACCTTAGTCCCTAGGTTGTTAGGCCACTTGCACGATCTTGCGGCCTCTCGTAGCCTTAGGACACTTTCGTTTTGCTGTATTTCCCGCCCCGCCAAAGAGAAACGCTGGGCGGCCCCCCAAAGAGCAAATTCCGTAGGACCCAGTTGTGTCTGTGGCGGCAACCGGGACAAGCGAACCAGCTTACGGGTGAGTTTTTCGCTTTAGATGCTTAGGGTCACACGCTAGATGTGACTCAGGGAGCGAAGCTGTGATCCGCATTTGCTTTGCCTATCTCCCGAACACGAACCAAGCGCAGCCATTGAGTTTTCTAAGTTAATAGATTTTCGGACCAGAGGAGCTTATGAATAGTAATCTCGATTCTCCAAGCCACTCCGCTGAGCCCAATCGCCAAAGCTCGGGAGTCGAGCCGGTACCGGACAACTCTCAGCAAAGACGCGACATGAGCCTGCGCAGAGTGCGCGACGGGGCTGAGGTGACCGCGATCCATTGCGCTCTGCGAGAGACCGGATGGAATCGAAAACGCGCTGCGAAATTGTTGAGCATCAGCTATCGCGGATTGCTGTACAAAATTCGACGGCACAATATTACGGCTGACTCAAGTGGTTCGCTGGTTGCGCTTGAGGGCAAGGAGTAAAGGACTTTGGCCAGCAGGAATTCCGATGCGAATAAGGCTTGCATCTCGTGTAATAGCAGTTGGGTAAAGGATCGGACCAAAGAAAGGAAATAGGGGAGAATGAGTCGCAACTTTGAGCTTCTGCAACAACTGGGTAAGGAGCAGGAAATGCTGGGGGTGGTGGCTGCCGCTTTTCCGACTGCGGAGCCTGGGCCTTCTGAGTCCAGACTTTCTGAGCCCTTTCAGGCAACCGAACCGCAACTGAAGCTGGAACCGCAGGAACAGGAGCAACTTACCAAGCTGGTGCAGAGGGTTTTTCTGACCCCTGGTGCCGAGGCTCCTCGCGTGGTGGTGTTCACCGCAAGCGAACCCGGAAACGGCTCAAGCTGGATCTGTGCCCGTGTGGCGGAGACTTTGGCCGCCCAGGTGAGCGGCACGGTCTGTCTGATCGACGCCAATCTCAAGAATCCTCGGCTGCACGATGAATTCCAGGTTGAAATTCATGAGGGCTTCGCCGATGCCTTGCGTGGTCCGGTCCCGATCAGCAACTTCGCGCGCAGTCTGGGACGCCCGAACCTGCGGCTAGTCAGTTGTGGGTCTGCACGGGAGACCGACTTGCCGAGTTTGGGTTCCGACCGCGTCCGCCAGAAGGTGCGGGAACTCCGGGCGCAGGCCGATTACATTTTGATGGATGCCCCGGCTGTGGCAGCTTCCCCTGATGTGGCGGTGCTCGGAGCCGCCGCCGATGGAGTAGTCCTGGTGCTAAAGGCAAACTCCTCCAGACGCGAAACCGCGCGACAAGCGGTCGAAGATTTGCATGCAGCCAATGTACGTATCCTTGGGGCAGTCCTGAACCAGCGAACGTTCCCGATCCCTGAAGCGATTTACCAGATGCTATAGGTAGCAAGCGCAGGCAGTGGAAGGCTCGATTCGGAAGACGGCAAACCGCGGATTCTGTGATTTCCAAAACGACAAGGAAATGAAAATGTTTGAAAATTTGCGAGGTGATTTCAAGGCTGCCGCTACTCACCGCAGGCTCGAACGGCCGTGGCGAGTGTTCATCCGCAGGGAAACCAAGGTGATCTTGCAATACCGCTTTTCGCGCTGGGTGCACACGTTGCATGTCCCGGTGGTTCGCCAGGTTCTGATGCTGATTGCTTTGTTTTGGCAACGCTGGAACCAGATTGTGCTGTGTGGAGTTCTGGTCTCGCCGGACGCAGAGATCGGTCCGGGCATGATTCTTCATACCGCCTATCATCTGCAGATTTCTCCCACCACAATCGGATCGGGATGCACATTCAATAGCGATGTACTGATCGGGACCGGAGTCAAAAGCATCGGAGACAACTGCTACTTCGGGCCCGGCTGCAAGATCATCGGCGAAGTCAAGATTGGTAATAATGTGCTCGTGGTCGCCAATAGCGTAGTGCTTACCGACGTGCCCGATAATACGACCGTGATGGGAGTGCCGGCGCGTATCCGGCTGCCCGGAGGCCGCCTGCGTAAGATGCCATGGAAGACCCTCGATTCCAAGAAGAACGGGAAACCACAAGGGCAAAAGGTTAGCGCCTAGACCTGCACCGGGAGAATGAAACTTTGGATTTCGCGTGGACAGAAGAGCAGGCCGCCTTTCGTAAGGAAGTCATCCGCTTTGCTCAGCAAGAGCTGAACGACGACCTTATTCGTAGGGATCGAGAAGAAGAGTTTTCCTGGGACTACTGGAAAAAGTGCGCCCAGTTCGGCATTCAGGGATTGCCCGCGCCGCAGGAATACGGCGGCGGTGGTGCGGACACGCTGACCACCGTGTGCGCACTCGAAGCTCTAGGGTATGGTTGCCGGGACAACGGGTTCTTGTTCTCTTTGAACGCCCACATGTGGACGACGGAAATTCCACTGACCACGTTTGGGACGGACGCGCAGAAGCAACG
The DNA here is from genome assembly GCA_963784095.1 of uncultured Acidobacteriaceae bacterium. Taxonomy (GTDB): domain Bacteria; phylum Acidobacteriota; class Terriglobia; order Terriglobales; family Acidobacteriaceae; genus Sulfotelmatobacter. The sequence continues at coordinate 308,247 of CAWAQC010000003.1, read as the reverse complement.
CTACCTTCCAAAATTGATTAGTGGCGAATGGATCGGTCTACACGCCATGACCGAACCGATGTCGGGTTCGGATGCTTACAGTCTTCGCACCCGCGCGGAACGCAATGGCAACTGTTATGTGCTCAATGGCACGAAAACGTTTATCACCAACGCGCAGCAGGCCAACCTCTTTATTGTTTTTGCCAACGTAGACCCTTCCAAGGGCGCCAATGGCGTCAGCGCGTTCCTAGTGGAGCGCGATACCCCCGGTCTCGAAGTCGGCAAGAAGCTGCACAAAATGGGTTTGCGCACATCGCCCATGTGCGAAGTGGCGCTGGTCGATTGCGAGATTCCTGCGGAGAATCTGTTGGATAAAGAGGGCAGCGGGCAGGCAATCTTCACCACGTCCATGGAATGGGAGCGCACCTGTATTCTGGCCAGCCATTTAGGCATGATGCAACGTGTGCTGGAGAGTTGCGTGAAATACGCGCGCGAACGCAATCAGTTCGGCCAGCCGATCGGGAAGTTCTCGGCGATCGGAAACAAGATTGCCGATATGGAAGTACGCCTCGAAACCGGCCGTCTGTTGCTGTACAAGGCGGCTTGGCTGAAAAGTCAAGGCCGGCATCCCTTGCGCGAATCCTCGATCGCCAAACTGTACATCAGTGAAGCCTGCGTCCAGAGCTGCCTCGATGCAATTCAGATCTACGGAGGCTACGGCTATATGACTGAGTACCAAATCGAGCGCGAATTGCGTGACGCGATAGCCGGCAAAATCTATTCGGGCACATCCGAGATCCAAAAAGTCATCATCGCGGGGATGCACGGTTTTTAATACGACGGTTTCTAATACGAACTTCCTCCCACTATTTCTTGCCTGAGAGGCGATCATATGGCATACGTCCTTCAACAACTGCTGACCCATAGCGCGGCCCGATTTCCAGAGAAGGAGGCAGTTTGGGCTCGCGGGCGATCCATCACTTATGGGGAACTGGATGCCCGGTCGAATCAACTTGCGCATCTCTTGCAGCGGTGCGGCGTGAAAAAAGGCGATCACGTTGGACTATTTTTCCCGAAATGCGTGGAATCGGTCATCTGCATGTTTGCGGTCCTGAAGGCGGGTGGCGTCTATGTGCCGCTGGATCCGCAGGCGCCCGTGGAACGGATCGCTTACATCATCGGCAATTGCGGAATCCGGGTCCTGATTACTCAGGACGAAAGGCTGCGCTCGCTGGATGCCGCGACGCGGGAGTCTCTTGACCGATGTGTGGTCATCGATCAAGCAACGGAGTCGGGCAACGGAACCGGAGTGCTTCCGTGGTCTGCATTATCGGACTATCCGGCCTCGCATTCGCCGTTGGTTACTCTGACGGAAACCGATCTCGCTTACATCCTCTATACGTCGGGTTCAACCGGCCGGCCCAAGGGCGTAATGCTGTCTCACCAAAACGCTCTGACCTTCGTGGAATGGTGTGCTGCCAAATTTCAGATCACGCACGAAGATCGTCTCTCCAATCACGCACCCTTGCATTTCGACTTGTCGGTCTTCGATGTGTATAACGCGATCGAGGCGGGTGCGACGGTTTACTTGGTTACTGAAGAGCTGGCGCTGTTCCCAACCACGCTCGCCAAGTTCATCGAAACCTATAAGATTTCGGTGTGGTATTCGGTGCCGTCGGCACTGGTGCTGCTGTTGCTGCACGCGGACTTGAAAGCCGAAAAGCTCGCGAACCTGCGCACCATCCTTTTTGCGGGCGAAGTCTTCCCGATGAAGTACCTCAAGCGACTGGCTGAGCTCTTGCCGGCGGTGGATTTGGAAAACCTCTACGGGCCGACCGAAACCAACGTTTGCACTTATTACAAAGTTGACCGCGAGCGCCTGGCCAGCATGGATAAGCTTCCCATCGGTATCGCCTGTGAGAACACCGAAGTATTTGCCGTGAATGACCAGGATGAAATCGTTACCACGCCCGGAGAGAGCGGCGAATTGTATGTTCGCGGCCCCGCCGTGACCTGTGGGTACTGGGGCGATATCGAAAAAACCAGGAAGATGGTTGTACCCAACCGCTTCCAGAAGAACTTCGAAGAAAAAATGTACCGCACCGGGGACATTGTCACCTTGGCAGAAGATGGAAATTATTATTTTGTGGGACGGCGAGACAGCATGATCAAGAGCCGAGGCTACCGCATCGAACTGGGAGAGATCGAATGCGCGCTGCTCAGCCACCCCGCAGTGCGCGAAGCCGCCGCCATCGCCGTCGCCGACGACCTGGTCGGCAACCGGATTAAGGCGATTGTCGCCGCTCATGCCGCAGAGTCGATCAAGGCGGCGGAACTGCAGCAGCACTGTGCCACCCGAATTCCCAAATACATGATCCCTGAGCTGATTGAATTTCGCGAAAGCCTGCCCAAGACTTCTACCGGGAAGGTGGACCGCGTGCAGTTATCGCGCGAGAGCCAGGAGAGTGTAGCGGTAACGCAATAATCCGCAGCCACAATTTCGCAGTAACTTTATCTCAAGTCCGGAGGACCAATAGCTAATGACCACCGCAAAAGAAACCAGTGTTAGAGAGCAAATTCGCCAGTTTATTCTTGAAGAACTCGCCAGCGCCAAGGGGATCAGTGAGTTCAGCGATGACGAGTCGCTGATGGCAAATGGAGTCATCGATTCACTGGGTATCTTCCGCCTGGTAACGTTCCTTGAGGAGAATTTCGGTGTGAGAGTCGGTGATGAAGAGATCACTGCCGATAACCTCTCGAGCGTGGACACAATCGAGCAGTTGGTAATCCGCAAGTCCAAAAAATAGCTGCAGCTCAGTTTAACCAGTCGCCGATGCCACCAGCTTCCTCGCATCCGAAGGCAGAAATGCCCACAGACTGCACGTCCAGTTCGATAAGCGTGATCGCGGAGCATAACTCTGGGCGGAGCTGTGTTGTGAAGCTAGTGACAGCGCAGGCGGCAGCGAGACCTCATGCCGTGGCGCTGGCCGCGGGCGCGGAAGTGCTCTCGTTTGCGGAACTGGAACGGCGCTCGAATCAACTGGCCCGCCACTTGATGTCAGTGGGCGTTTGGATTGATCGACCGGTTGGGTTGTGCATGGAGCGATCGCCATCCATGGTCGTGGCTGCATTAGCCATTCTGAAGGCGGCCGGAGCTTATGTTCCGTTGGACTCTTCCATTCCTGCCGAGCGGCTGAACTTCGTGTTGCAAGATGCCGGCGTCGGTGTGCTGGTTACCCGAGGCCAGGATGCTGAAAAGGTGTCGACGGGTAGTTGGAGTGTGGTGGATTTGGACAAGCATGCGGACCAGATTGCCGCGTGCTCCTCGGGCGAGCTTGAGTGCGCGATTAGGGGAGAGAACCTGGCGTATGTGATTTACACCTCAGGTTCGACCGGGCGACCGAATGGCGTCGAGGTTACGCATGCAGGTCTTTCCAACCTGGTTTCCTGGCACTGCCGAGCCTTTCATGTGAACCCGCGGGACCGGGCTAGCCATCAGGCGGCTGTGGGATTCGATGCTGCCGTATGGGAGGTTTGGCCGTATCTGGCTGCGGGCGGCAGCGTTCATATACCAGAGGCGTCGTTGAGCCGGAACCCTAAAGCGCTCCGGAATTGGCTGCTGGCTCAACGCATCAGCATCACGTTTCTGGCCTCGCCGCTGGCCGAACAGATGCTCGCGCTGGAATGGCCGCGCCCATGCGATCTGCGCATTCTCTTGACTGGCGCAGACACGCTGCACCGGCGGCCCTCTGCCGACGTGCCGTTCATTCTAGTCAACAACTACGGACTGACCGAGTGCACTGTGGTGGCAACGTCGGGAACTGTACTGCCGGGAGATGACTCAAGGCTGCCATCCATTGGGCGCCCCATTGACCATACCGAGGCGTACATTCTGGACGAGCAGATGCTGCAGGTCCCAGTGGGAGCCGCTGGAGAACTTTACATCGGCGGCGACGGAGTGGCTCGTGGGTATCACAACCGGCCCGAACTGACTGCGGACAGGTTTGTTCCAAATCCTTTCGGATCGCGCTCCAGTGATCGTTTTTTCAGAACCGGCGATTTGGCTCGTTATCTGGAGAGCGGGGAGATTGAGTTCCTGGGCCGGGTGGATGATCAGATCAAAATCCGTGGCTTCCGAATTGAGCCGAACGAGATAATTGGGGTCTTGCGAGAGCATCCTCAGGTAGAAACCTCGACCGTATTAGCAAGGGAAAATCGGGACGGCGACAAACATCTGGTCGCCTATGTGGTGCTCGCACCCGGAGCAACGCCAACCGCCGGAGCGTTGCGCCAACATCTGCGCCAATACCTGCCGGATTACATGGTCCCGGTGGGGTTTGTACGGATTAAATCTCTGCCGCTGACCACAAATGGCAAGATCGACCGTCCGGCACTACCATTTCCTGACGCTAGCAACATGCTGCCCGAGGAAGACTTCGTTCCTCCGGAGGGGATCGTGCAGCGGCGTGCGGCAACTATTATTGCCGCGCTTCTGCGAGTGGAACGGGTGGGCGCCGACGACAACTTCTTTCTTCTCGGCGGGCATTCCTTGCTGGGAGCGCAACTGATCACCAGAATCGGCGAAGCCTTCGGCATTGAATTGTCCCTCCTTCAACTGTTCGATCATCCGACAGTTGCGGAGATATCGTACGAAATCGAAAAACTGATTCTTGACAAGCTTGAACGGTCGAGTCCGACGAACCTCGCCGCGACAGGAACGAATGAATCTGTGGCTTGACGTAGCCTATTTCCGCAGTATTCTCGATCATTTCTTTCACGTCCCGTCTCGCCTCTCCGCTAATGGTCCAGTACCTGGCCCGGACCACTGGTCAAAGCCTCTTCCAATAGGGTAAAAGAAGTCGGAATGCTACAAGACAGTCAAGCCGCTTCCCGGTTTGAGAGGGACGGAGCCGCTCTCAGCCTTTACTATCTTCTGAACCCTGAAGTCCCCGCCAATCTGTATAACTTCCAACATTTTAGCTCTCGCACCTCAAAATCGGCCTGAACCTCAGAAACCTGTCGGCGATCAGCTCGCAGAAACCAATTGAATACCATGCCTGAAAATCGGCCAGCTCAAAACTCGATGCAGATGACGGAAGACGAACGCCAGCGTCTCCTTGTGGAGTGGAATCACACGCGGGCGGCGTACCCTTCCGACAAGTGTGTGCACGAGTTGGTCACCGCACAAGCCGAGCGTACGCCGGATGCGATTGCGGTTGTTCAGGGCAGTCGGCAACTTACTTTTCGAGAACTCAATCAGCGGGCCAACCAACTGGCTGATTGCCTGCGGAAGAAGAATATTGGAGCCGATGTCCCAGTTGCGATTTGTCTCCCGCGATCGCTGGAACTCGCAGTGGCCCTCCTGGGAGTAATGAAGGCGGGTGCGGCGTGCCTTCCGCTAGACCCAGATTATCCCGTCGAGCGGTTAGCTTACATGCTGGAGGACTCGCAGGCTCCGCTGCTCTTGACCAAAGCCGGCTTGCTGCCCGCGCTGGGTAATCGGCAGGCGGAAGCGCTGCACGTAGATTCGGACTGTAAGGTTCTTGGGGGCTATAGCTCTGAGAATACTGTCAGTTCAGCGAACCCCGAAGGCCTTGCCTACATCATTTACACTTCCGGATCCACGGGAAAACCGCGCGGAGTTCTGCTCTCGCATCGCGGCCTTGTAAATCATCACGTTGCTGCAGTTCGGCTTTACGGTCTGGGGCCGACCGACCGTACTCTACAGTTCTCCTCGATCAGCTTCGATATTGCGATTGAAGAGATCTTTCCGACTTGGATTGCCGGCGGGACCGTCGTGCTGCGTACGGAACAGATGCCACTGTCGGGCGAGGACTTTCTTCGCTGGATCGGCCAGCACGGCGTCACGGTCCTGGATCTTCCCACGGCATACTGGCACGAACTGGTAAGAGCGTTAACCGAAGCAGGGGCAGCTTTGCCGAAAACACTGCGATTGTTAATCGTCGGCGGCGAGAAGGCATCGGCCTCGGCGTACGGAGCCTGGCTGAAATGCGGTGGAAGCCGCGTCCGCTGGATCAATACTTACGGGCCGACCGAGGCCAGCATTATCGTAAGTTCGTACGAACCGGATGCCTCTCAGCCGATTCCTGACAACTTGCCCATCGGACGGCCCATCGCCAATATCCGCCTCTACATTTTGGATGAGAAATTACAGCCTGTTCCCGCGGGAACATCAGGGGAATTGCATGTCGGCGGACCGGGGGTTGCCCGAGGTTACCTGCGCCGTCCTGAACTCACCGCGCAGAAATTTATCGCGGATCCATTCTCTCTCGATCCCGTCTGCCTCGACCCCGTCTGTCTCGAGCCCGGAGCCCGACTCTACAAGACGGGTGACCTGGCCCGCTATTTGCCCGACGGCAACATCGAGTTCCTCGGCCGCACGGACTTTCAGGTCAAGATTCGAGGATTCCGAGTCGAATTAGGAGAGATTGAAGCGGTTCTCGAGAAGCACGAAGGAGTGGCCGAAGGCGTGGTCGTTGCCCGCGAGGTGGACGGCGAAAAGCGGCTGACCGCATATGTAGTCGCATCGCGGCCAAGGCCGCAGGAAAGCGAGCTGCGAAAGTTTCTTCGCGAGCGTCTTCCGGAATACATGGTGCCCGCCGATTTCGTTTTTCTGGAATCGTTTCCGCTCACTCCGAATGGCAAGGTTGATCGCCGCGCTTTGCCGGTCCCGCAAATCAGAGAGCTCGACCGCGGGGCGGATTTCGTGGCTCCGCGGAATGAAGTCGAACGGCGGCTGGCCGCTCTTTGGGAGCAGGTGCTAGGAAAACGGCCGATTGGGGTGCGCGAAAATTTCTTCGAACTGGGCGGACACTCGCTGTCTGCGCTGCGATTGATGCATCGCGTCGAAAAAGAATTCGGCAGGAAGTTGTTGTTGACTGCACTTCTGCAAGCTCCGACCGTCGAACAACTCGCGGCGGTGCTGCAGCAGGAGCCGTCTGCTGCGCAATCCTCGGTGATCCCGATGCAACCCCTTGGATCCAAGCTGCCTTTCTTTTTTGTGCATGGGATGGGCGGTACGGTAATGCGTTTCCGGGATTTGACGCGCTACATGGCGCCCGACCAGCCTTTCTACGGCCTGCAGGCGCAGGGACTGGACGGCAGCCAGCCAGTTTTGCATCGGGTGGAAGAGATGGCCAGAGTCTACCTCAAGGATTTACGAGCGGTGCAGCCGGAGGGGCCTTATTTCCTCGGAGGTTATTCTTTCGGTGGCTACGTTGCCCTGGAAATGGCACGCATGCTTCTGGCGGAGGGACAGGACATTCGCGTGCTTGCTTTTCTCGATACTTATGCCGATATCACGCAATCGGTAGTCGGACGATTTCTCTCGCTTTCCGCCAGTCAGAAAATCACTTACTTGAAAAAAAGGACGCGACGTTATCGCCTGGGACTCAAGCATAGAATTCAATTCCTGTTTCTGCCAACTGCCGTAAAAGAGGTGCGGCGTTCCTGTGCGCTGGCGGAAGCGCAGTACCGGGTGCAGACTTACGCCGGCAAGGTCCTTCTGTTCCGGGCCGCGGAAAGAGGATTGCGCGGCCTGGAAGATCCGGGCGCCGGATGGGAGAAATATGCCATGGGAGGGGTTGAGGTACACGAACTCGATGGCGACCACGGCAACATCCTGAACGAACCGGGCGTGCAGTCTCTTGCCGCCAAGCTTCGCGCATGTCTCGACGCCGCGCAGATCCAGCCGGAGTTGGTTTCTCAGCCGGATCTTTTAGGCTCGGATTCGCAGTTACGCTAACCTGAGAACGTTTCCTTATTCGAAGATGAATCCATCGAAAGAACAATCGTCGAGCACGGCTGTAGTTGAAGAAAACTCCGCGGAGTGGCAGGACCAGGTCCCGAGCCGCGGGTCGCTCGTGACGAAGCTGCTTCCCTGGATGACCAAGGGCGGCCTTGCGGTCGTCGACTACGGACTGATCTCAGGTTCCAATTTTGTGCTGGGCGTTTTGCTCGCGCGGTGGCTGGCTCCGCGGGAATACGGCGCTTATGCCCTGGCTTCGAGTCTGTTCATCCTGATTGGTTTTCTCTATCAGTCGCTCCTGCTCGAGCCTCTGTCAGTTTTCTCCGGAACGCTTTTCCACGAGAATCTCCGCGGCTACCTCAAGACGACTCTGTCGATCCACTGGGCGATCAGTTTGGTGATGTGTATCGTGATTGCTGGCGGGGCTGCGGTAACGCTGGAATTAGGGCACTCTCCTTTATTAGCGATCGCCTTTGCCGGAATGACGTTTTCAACTCCGTTCGTCCTCGCCCATGCAATGGGCCGCCGCAGCTTTTACCTGAAATTGTCGCCCGGTCCCGCCGCCTTCGCGTCGATTTTCTATTGCGTGCTGGTGATCGGCGGAGTTTTCCTGGTGTACCGGCGGGGGTGGCTGTCCCCATTCAGCGCATTCCTGATCATGGGGCTTGCCGCCTTGGTCAGTTGTGCGGTCATGGTGGTGCAACTCAATTCTGCCCTCGCGCCCGCGACAGGACGTCCCAATCTGCGCCAGACCTGGGGTAAGCATTGGGAGTACGGGCGCTGGGCGTTGGGAACGTGCGTGGTGGGCTGGATTCCCAACTACATATACATTCCACTGGTCAGCAGCTTTTCTGGCATGGCCGCTGCCGGCGAATTACGGGCTTTGATGAATCTGGCTGCTCCGGTTCTGCAGACCTACGCCGCGCTCTCGATGTTGTTTCTGCCTTATGCGGCGCGAGTGCAAGGCGAGAGCACTCCTGAGGCGACGTCGCGTCTGAATCGGCGGCTGGCAGCGCTGTTTGTGGCGGGATCGGTGGTTTATTGGGCCATTCTCATTCCACTAAGGTATCCAATCTTTCATCTTCTTTATGCCGGCAAGTACACCGAATCCGCTTATCTGATTCCACTGTTTGCGCTGGAGACAACCATATGGAGCGCCAGCCTCGGTCCAGCCATTCTTCTGCGAGCGATGGAATCTCCGCAATCCTTGTTCATTGCCAACGGCGCCGCTAGTGGGGTCGCGGTATTGATTGGCATTCCAGTGACCCGCTACTTCGGGTTGCAAGGGGTGATCTGCAGCATGATCGCGGCAAATTTCCTTTATGTGGTGGTGGCCTTCATCCTCTTTGGACGTAAGCTATCGGGGCCGAAGGCGGGTAACGTGCAACTCGCGGGTTCATTTCCGGCCGACTGAAGCAGTTCCTGCCTCGCCACCGGCAGGAAGCGGTCGTGCTCTCGGATTAGAATGCCAGCCATGCCACAGGTCTTTGTAACCACGAGCTGGGACGATGACGATCGCAGCGGCCTGAAACTGGGTGAACTGCTGAGTGCTTATCGGCTGCCCGGCACTTTTTACGTTCCCACGGGAAGGCTGGGCCGCGATTCGCTCTTTACGGCCAGTGACCTGCGGACGCTTTCCGCCGCTGGTTTCGAGATTGGCGGGCATACGGTTACACACGCCGTTCTTACAGAACTCGGCTCCGGGCAACAAGCCCGCGAAATCAGCGCATGCAAGAGCACGCTGCAACAAATACTGGGAAGGGAAGTGACCATGTTCTGTTATCCCAAAGGTCGCTTCAACGCTCAGGTGATGAGTGAGGTGCAGCGCTCGGGGTTTCGCGGCGCCCGTGGCACGCAGATGCTTTTTTGCGGCGAGACCTTCCACCGCTTTGCCATGCCAATCACCCTACAAGCGTACCCGCACAGCCGATCTAATTACGTGCGAAATCTGGTTCGCATTGGAGCGGTCGGCGCCCTATTGAAATCGTCCCGGGATTTGGTTCAGTTCAAGGATTGGCTCACTCTCGGCAAAACATTATTTGATCGGGTTCGGCGTCAAGGTGGAGTGTGGCATCTGTCCGGGCATTCGTGGGAGTTGGAGAAACTCGAACTGTGGCCGCAACTTCGCGAAATATTCGAATATGTCAGCAATCAGAGCGGCGTTCAATATGTGACGAATGGCCAGCTATTGGCCACGCTGTACGGAGAGGCGCACGGAAAAGCGTACGGAGAAACGCACGCTGGATCGGGAAAGCCAGTCGCGAGCGATGCCCGCGTCGCCGACTAGTCATGGTTGAAACTCAGGAAATCTCGGAGCGAAAGCGCAAACTGCTGGAGCAGTATCTGCAGCAGCGTGGAGAGAGAGCTGTCGCCTCGCCAACGATTGTCCGGCGCTCGCCCGAAGCCGTAATTCCGCTTACGTTTGCCCAGCAGCAAATCTGGTTGCACGCGCAGCTCGCCCTCGACACTCCGCTCTACAACGAACCCTTCACGGTGCATCGCAAGGGTCTGCTCGATGTTGCGGCTCTGGAACAAAGCTTCACAGAGATCATTCGTAGGCATGAAGCGTGGCGAACCACGTTCCCCATGCAACATGGTCAGCCGGTGCAGATGGTGAATCCGCCATTTGAAATCAAGCTTCCGGTCGTGGATTTACGAAATCTTCCCGAGTCAGAGCGCACCGCGGCGGCCTTGCATCTGGCGACGGAAGACGCTCGCCGGCCCTTCGACCTTGCCAAAGGACCGCTCGTACGAGCTCATTTGGTCCGGTTGGCGGATGAAGAATACCGGCTGTTCGTTAACTGTCATCACCTTATTTTTGACGGCGTGACCGGATATCAGGTGTTTCTGCCTGAGCTGGTGAGTCTGTACGAAGCTTTCTCAAACCCCGAATCGTCGACGCTTCGAGCATTGCCGTTGCCGGAGTTGCCTTTTCAGTACGGTGACTATGCGGTGTGGCAGCGTGAGTCGCAGAAGGGCGAAGGGCTCAAGGGCCATCTCGACTATTGGCGCAAGCAGTTGAGCGGTACCTTGCCCGTCTTGCAGTTGCCCACGGAGGGAACATCCGCAGGCGCAGAATCTTTCCGGGGAGCGATGCAATCTTTCGCTCTCTCTTGTTCGTTGCGCGAAGCTCTCCATGCTTTGAGCCGGAGGCAAGGCGTAACCCTCTTCATGACCGTTCTGGCGGCTCTGGATACGCTGCTCTACCGCTATTCGGGGCAGGAAGATATCCTGATCGGAAGCATCACCTCCGGGCGCAATCATCGTGGGACGGAAAAACTGCTCGGCTTCTTCCTGAACACGGTGGTTTTGCGCAGCGATCTCACCGGAGATCCTACTTTTCTTGAGCTGCTCGATCGCGTGCGCCGCACTACCATCGAAGCGCTGAGTCACGACGATGTACCTTTGAACCAGATTATGGAGGAGTTGCACCCCGAGCGCAGCGGCGGCCGCAACCCGTTGTTCCGCGTGCTTCTGTCGCTCGAACCCGGTCTCTCTGAGGTGCGGCCAGGATGGGATCTCACGCCGATCGACGTCGAAACCGGCACTACAAAATTTGATTTGTGTTTTGTGCTCGATGACCGCATCGAGGGAGTGCTGGGACGCGTAATCTACAGCACCAACTTGTTTGCTCCCGCGACCATTACACAACTCATAGGGTGCTGGCAGACTCTCTTGGAGGCGATTGTAGCCGATCCAAGCCGTCGCATCAGCCAGCTTCCGATCCTGCGCTATGAAGAACGCCGAAAACTTCTCGTCGAGTGGAACGACACGCGGAAGCCTTATCCCGTGGAGCTGGTATCACGACAATTCGAACTGCACGCAGAAAAGTCACCGAAGTCGATCGCGGTAAGGTGCGGATCGCAGACGTTGAGCTACGGTGAGCTAAACCACCGCGCCAGCCAACTGGCGAACTATCTGAGAACCCTCGGAGTGCGCGCCGAGGTGCCGGTCGCTCTTTGCGTAGAGCGCTCGCTTGAAATGGTGATCGGCATCCTGGGAATTCTGAAAGCTGGCGGCGCTTACGTGCCACTTGATCCCGCCTATCCCCGCGAGCGCTTGGATTCCATGTTGGCGGATTGTCAGGCTCCGGTCATGCTCACTCAGCAACATCTGCTGGGAAACCAGCCGCGCTTCAAGCAGGCTCAAGTGATCTGCCTGGATTCGGAATGGGAGAAGATTGCCCGCCAGCCTCACTCTTCCATGCTCGAGGACCTCAAACCCGAGAATCTGGCATACGTGATTTACACCTCCGGCTCGACCGGCGGAGCCAAAGGCGTGGAGGTTACGCAACAAAACCTGGCGCAATCGACTGCCGCCCGACTCGATTACTACACCAGCGCAGGAAATGAGTTTCTGCTCCTCTCCTCGTTCGCGTTTGACAGTTCAGTCGCTCTTATTTTCCATGCCCTCTGTTCGGGCGGGGCATTGGTCCTGCCAGCTAAGGAATTCAAGTGGGAAGCTCGTCAGATTGCCGGTCTGATTGCTCAGCACCAGATCTCGAACATGCTCTGCATTCCCCTGCTTTACTGCGAACTTCTGGAGACTGTAGACGCGCAGCAATTAGCCTCGCTCCACCAGGTGATCGTTGCGGGTGAAGTCTGTCCCAGGCAGTTGGTCGCGTTGCATTACCAGTTGCTGCCCGCGGTGGAATTATTCAATGAGTACGGACCGACCGAAGGGACGGTCTGGAGCACAGTGTACAAGTGCCAACTGGAGGAGCTGCGCAGCGCCGTGCCGATCGGCCGGCCGATTGCCAACACGCGGGTGTATGTTCTCGACCGGAATCTGCAGCCCGTCCCCACCGGAGTGCAAGGCGAACTCTACATCACGGGAGCAGGCGTGGCGCGTGGATACCGGAATCAGGCGGACCTCACCAGGTCGAAATTCCTGTCCAATCCATTTGCCGAGGCTTTTGCTGGAACTTCGGATAGCCGAATCTATAGAACCGGAGATTTGGTTCGTTACCTTCCCGACGGCAATTTGGTATTCCTGGGGCGAAGGGATGAACAAGTGAAAATTCGCGGTATGCGAATCGAGCTGGGCGAGATTGAGTTAGTGCTCACCGAACATCCGGAAGTGCGAGAGGCCGCGGTTGTGATGGAGGGGAATTCCGCCAAGCCGCTTCTCGTGGCTTATGTAGTGGCGCGCGAGCAATACGCGACTTCGGCGGCTGAGATGGGTGCGTTTCTCAAGTCGCGATTGCCCGTCTACATGGTTCCATCGACCTTTGTATTTGTTTCGGCGCTGCCGCGCACGCCCAACGGGAAAGTCGATCGCCAGGCTCTGTCATCGGGGTCCGTCAGCCTTGCCGAATCTGTCTCGGCTGGCCCGATTGCTCCGCGCGATTCGCTGGAAGCCCGGCTGGTGACGATTTGGAAAGAAGTTCTGGAAACTGAAAGTGACGACGTTACTGCGAATTTTTTCGAACTAGGCGGACATTCTCTGCTGGCCGCTAAACTGCTTTACCGGATCGAACAGGAATTCGAGCAGTCTCTGTCGCTGGCTTTTGTATTCCAGGCGCCCACCATCGAATTGATGGCGGACTGGCTGCGCAGTCCCGATCACAGCCTGGCGGCGCGCGCGATCATTGCGATTCAGCCCAAAGGTTCACGCCCACCTTTGTTCGTGGTTCGTGGCGGACCAAGATTCCGGCTGTTGGGCCGGAAACTAGGGTTGGACCAGCCGCTGCTGGGGCTCGATATTCCGTACTCTGACGCAATCAAGCTCCCCAATCCCTACCGGGTCGAGGACATTGCCGAGTTTCTGGTGCGGGCGATGCGTGAAGTGCACCCTCATGGCCCTTACCATCTCGCGGGGCTTTGTGTGAATGCCGTGATTGCTTACGAAGTAGCCCGTCAGCTTCAGTTGGAAGGCGAACAAGTCGCACTCCTCGCAATGTTTGATGGACATAACCACGCCTATTACAAGAGCCCGTTTCGCGACGGGCGGTACACCGGCAGGATCAAGTATCATCTGGCCAATCTGCTTCAGCTCGACTTGCGGCAAAGTTCGGCCTACATTTCTGACAGGTTTGAGGAAGCACGCCGGAAGTTGGAGCGCACCATGTGGCGGCTATCGGGCGATCATGGAAGCGGCCAAAATGGAAAATTGCGCAATACGGACACGGTTGTTCACCCGGCCTTTCACCGTTACGAGCCCGCCGCTTATGCAGGAAACATGGTTTTGTTCCAGTCCAGCGATTGGCCCAGCGGCGAATACTTCAATTTCGAGATCGGCTGGAAGGATTTGGTTCGGGGCGGCATTGTTTTTCACCGCATACCGGGAGACCACCCCTCGATGTTTAGGGAGCCTAACGTAAATTTGCTGGTCGAGAAGCTCAAAGGTCTTCTCGATGCGGCCAAGCAGACTGCCGCTGATGAGAGTTCCAGGAAATTGCTCCATCAAGCTTGACAAGCACTTGCCAGGTCAAAGGAGAAACTTTGTTCTCGTGCCTTCGGCGGAATAGAGAAATTAGTCACTGGAGGCGTTTGACTCTTGCGACAGGTAGCGGGGCCACGTAGACTTCGTGAAAGTCATCGGTCACGCCCCCCTGGACGACCCGGCGTGAAAATTCCCCCCAGACAAAGTGGGCATCGCTGGTTTCTCCCCAATTCTTTTTCTGGTCCCGTGATCGATGGGACTGAGAGGGCGGAGCTGTTTTTGAGGCCGGCTATTTTTGGCTTGCGATCGATCCGGAAGTGGAATAAAACTCGTATACTTGCCCGGCGTGGGCTAAAGGGAAAACTCATCATGAAACGGATCCTGCTAGGAATAATGGTTGGATTGCTGGCGACCGCAACGTTTAGCGTAGCGCAGAATGCAATATCCGCCAGTGCCGAAACCATCGGTAGTGCGCCAGCCAACAGCACGAATGAAATCAAATTGCAGGAGCGGAACCCACGCTACGCTATCCGCGCCGGCGACAGCTTCGACATCAACTTTGAACTTAGCCCCGAGTTTAATCAGGCGGCTGTCGTGGTTCAGCCGGACGGTTTCATCACTCTCAAAGGTGTCGGAGACATCCACGTTGCCGGCGAGACCGTGCCGCAGCTGATCAAAACTCTGCATGATGCTTACGACAAAATCCTGAACGACCCGCCGATCTCGGTCGTGATGAAGGATTTTGAGAAACCCTACTTCACAGCGATCGGTCAATTGAATCATCCCGGGAAATATGATCTTCGCGGCGATGTGACTCTTACAGAAGCGGTGGCCATAGCGGGCGGTTTTACCGAGAATGCCAAGCATTCGCAGGTTGTGTTATTTCGGCGTGTGGACGACGCTTGGACTCACGCCAAGATTTATAACGTGAAGCAGATGTTGAAAGCAGGCAACCTTCACGAAGATCCAAGTTTGCATCCGGGAGATATGGTGTACGTGCCGCAGAACACCTTGTCCAAGATTAAGCCCTATATACCCAACTCCGGCTTGGGCGCATACGTACCCATCACCAGGTAGGCGCATACTGGAAGGCTGTTGCAACTTGCTGTTCGAGTGGCATGCACCGAGGAGGCTTTTGTGAGCAATCAAGATTTCGATCCGAGCAACATAACACGGCCGCAGTCATTCACTTTGCGCGACCTAGCCGCAGTCGGCTTTCGCCACAAGGGCATTTTGAGTTTATGTTTTGGCGGAATGTTGCTGGGCACGTTGCTTACCGTGCTCTTCATGCCCGCTGAATACAAAGCCCAGACCAATATTTTGGTGAAGCGCGAACGCGTCGATCCGGTTGTGTCGCCCGAGCAAACCACGCAGCTACAGATTCGGGACGAAATCAGTGAAGAAGAGCTTAACTCGGAGATTGCGCTGATCGAGAGCGACGACGTGCTGCGCCAGACGGTCATCGCGTGCGGCTTGCAACACAGGAGCAGTCTTTCTTCTTATCTTCCCTGGACCGTCAGCGAAAACGCGAAAATCGCGAAGGCAGTCTTGCGCCTCAGATCCAAGCTCAAGATCGACCCGATCCGCAAAAGCAACCTGATCAGCGTTGCCTACACCTCGACCGATCCGAAACAAGCCGCCCAGGTTCTGTCTGCTCTGGACAATGCATATATTGAAAAGCATCTCGATGTTTACCGAGCCCCGGGGCAACTGCAATTTTTTGAGCAGGAGACTGAGCGATACCGCAAGGACCTGGAGAACACCGAGAATCAGCTTCGAGAGTTTGCCAAGGAGCAGGGGGGGGTAGCTCCAAAGGTGGCCCGCGACATCGCCCTACAAAAGCTTAATGACTTTAACGCCAGCTTGCAGCAGGCGCGTGCCGACTTGGCTGCGACTGGGGAGCGCATTCAAAATCTCGAGAAACAGGAAGGCACAACGCCGAATCGCCTCACGACCCAGGTTAAAGAAGCGGACGACGGCGCCGTACTCGAACAACTCAAGAGCACACTGTTGACTCTCGAACTCAAGCGTACCGAGTTACTGACGAAGTACCAACCGAGTTATCGGCTGGTGCAAGAGGTCGATAAAGAAATCGCAGACACGCGGGCTTCAATCACTGCCGAACAAAGCAAGCCGTTGAAGGAAGAGGTTACGGACCAGAATCCGACGTACGCATGGATCGGGACCGAGCTGGCGCGAGCCAAATCGGATTACAGTTCGCTGAAGGCCCGAGAGGCATCCCTGCAAGCGATTGTGAACGTGTACCAGCAGAACACCGTACAACTGGAAGAGAAAGATCTGGCCCAGCAGGATCTAACCCGGAACGCGAAAACGGATGAAGATAGTTATTTGCTCTATCTGCACAAGCGTGAAGAAGCTCGCATGACCGATGCTTTGGACACTCAGCGCATACTTAACGTTACGGTTGCCGAAGCGCCATCGGTGCCGTCACTGCCCACAGATGACCGTTGGTTGTATGGACTGGTGGGAACTTTGCTGGCTGCGACGGTGAGCGTTGCCGTGGTATTTACAGCTGAGTACCTTGATTCCTCGCTGCGCACTCCCACGGACATCGTGTCAGAGCTGAACCTGCCGGTCTTGGCGGCAGTGCCCCAAAGGAATGGTCACAACTTTTTCGGTCGCAACGGTCACAATGGAAACGGTCACAATGGGAACGGTCGTAATGGCCTGGATGTGGTTGTGCTGACGAAAGACACGGATGAAGTCGAAAGCCGTACGGAGTAAGTTGAATTCTTTCTCGAGTGGACAGAGCGTTAGGCAGACGGTAACAAGCGTTTATTACGCGAGCTTTTATTAGGCGAGCATTCATTCGGCGAACCCCTCCGCTGGTCGCCATAGTTGTTTTACGCTGAGATCCCCCCCCAGAACTGGAACTACTCATCGTGGGAAACAATACTCGGAAAACTCTCAAGCACGTAGTTGAGATATGCGACATCGTGGTTATGCTCCTCTGCTTTGGGCTAGCGACCATTGCGGTGTCGCACACGTTCAGCACGCTGTCCCTAAAAGATTTTCTTTCGATGCGGGTGAAGATTCAGAACATCCTGCTCTTTTCAGGATTTGTCTATATCTGGAACATGGTTCTGTCGTCGTTCGGAATGTATGAGTCGAGGCGCCTCTCACGATCCAGAGATGAAGCCCTGGATATTGTCAAGGCGACTTCGCTCGCGACCACGCTGATCTATGGTGCTGCCATTGTCTTCCATGTGGTCATGGTCAACTACTTCTTCGTAGCTATTTTCTGGAGTTCGGTGACGCTGGCGACCATGGCCGGACGCTTCGCAGTGCGCGTTATTCTCAGGCAGGCTCGCCTGCGGGACAAGAATCTGCGGCGCATGCTGATTGCGGGAACCAACGATGAAGCACTGCGATTTGCGCGAAGAATCGAAGAAAGCCCATGGCTGGGCTACCGTATCGCTGGCTTCGTGGACGAGGAATGGGCGGGGCTGCAGAGGTTTCGCGAAAGTGGCTATCGGTTGGTCTGCACCTTCGAAGAATTACGACCCTTCCTACGATCCAATATCGTTGATGAACTTGTTGTGAGCCTTCCCATGCGATCGCTTCACTCGCGCGCCTCGGAAATCGCCCAGCTGTGCGAAGAACAGGGCATCATCGTGCGATTCGTCTCCCAGATCGTCAATTTGAAATACGCTAGTTCCCAGACCGAGGATTTCGAGGGAGATTCACACGTCACCCATCGCCGGGGCGCAATGCCCGACGGATGGCCTGCAGTCATCAAGCGGGCCCTGGACTTTGCGGTTTCTTTGATTCTCCTCATCTTTTTCTTGCCCCTGCTTGTGCCGATAGCCATCCTGATTAAGCTCACCTCTCCGGGGCCGGTACTTTTCATGCAGCAACGCATGGGTCTAAACAAGCGCCGATTTTATATGTATAAGTTTCGCACCATGGTCGCCAACGCGGAAAGCAGGATGAAAGAGATCGAACATTTGAATGAACTGAGCGGCCCGGTCTTCAAGATCAAGAATGATCCCCGTATCACCCCGCTGGGCAAATTCCTGCGCAAGACCAGTCTGGATGAGCTTCCGCAGTTGCTTAACGTGCTAAAAGGCGATATGAGCCTGGTTGGTCCGCGGCCCATGGCAGTTCGCGACTACGAAGGTTTTAGCCAGGACTGGCACCGCCGGCGTTTTAGCGTTCGACCGGGGATCACTTGTCTCTGGCAGGTCCTCGGCAGGAATTCCATTCCCTTCGAAAAGTGGATGGAGCTGGATATGCAATACATCGACCAGTGGTCGCTGTGGCTGGATCTCGAGATTCTGATGAAGACCATTCCCGCCGTCCTGAAAGGCTCAGGGGCCGCGTAATTCGATGACCGCAACGACGCAAATTCAATCGGCCCTCTCGCGATGGGGGATCAAGGGGACCACGCTGGCAATCGGTGTCGGCTTCGTCTTGGGAGCCATGGTCCTGCTGAGATACGTTGGAGATTTCCTGATTGAGCCCGATTACCTGACGCTCATGCTCGTAGCGTTGTTTTTCTGCGGCCTGCTGGCTTTAGCGGCAGGCTACAGCCGGGACCGGGTGCAGCGGAGCAGATGGATTATTTTGATCCTGTGGTGGGGGCTGCTGGTCTCGCAAGAAGTGTTCAACTATCACAGCGATGTCACCTCGGTATCGGCATCAGATTTTGCCCCGGAGGCTTTCACCGAAGTTATTCTCTGGGTAATTGTGTCTTGCGGAGTTGTTGTAACCCTCCTGAAATTTCCGCACTATCTGCGCGGCATGTTCGAAGGGGATTACAAATGGGTTACTTGGCTTACGCTGTATAGCATCGTGTCATGCGCCTATGCGCCAAGCGTCGCGTTTTCTCTGGCCTGGGCGTTTAAGCTCGCGCTGGTCGTATTAGTGGTGCATCTGTGTTCTCAGGAGATGTCCGAAATCGCCGGTATTCGCGCGTTCCTCAACACCGTGCTTTGGGCCCTCGTGTTGTTGATTCTGCTGCCAACCGTGCGCTCCATCTTTGAGCCCGATCCACTGGCGGGTTCCACCCGAGGCGCATTGGAGTTCCGTTTTCTTCATGAAGCGCCTACAGAGATTTCCGCTTTGGCCGGACTTTTGCTGGTCCTGTGCCTGACGCTTTACTCGGCGAAGCGGCAAAGATTTCTGATTGCGATAGCAGCGGTGTCGTTTGTTCTGATGATCATCGCCGGCGGTAAGACCGGCATCGTCGCGGGTTTTGTGTCCGGCATTCTCTTCTATGCCATGCAGAGGCGCGTGAAGGCTGCGCTGGGTTTCACTGCGGTGATCGCGCTAGGCATTACGCTGGCTCTTCTGTTTACCCCTCTGGGGCAGTATGCCGCGAATTACATGAAGTTGGATGAGGTCGCCAGCCTTACGGGGAGAACTGAGATCTGGGCGTCCTCGTGGCCTTTGATTCTGAACAAACCCATCTTCGGCCATGGATTCTATTCCTCTCGCTTTAGGACACTTATCTATTCGGGGGAGTCGTTTTCCGCCATCCACCTACATAACAGTTTCCTGGAGACCGTATATAACAATGGTCTTGTTGGACTCGGTCTTCTACTGATGGTGCTTTTCGTGATCGTGCGGAATCTTTGGCGAACCATACACGCCCGCGCCTCAAAGCAAGTCCGTTATTTGGCGATCGGTTGCATGGCGGCCTTCGTGAATCTTTTTATCAACGGAATGTTCAACGCCAATTTCGGCGGACGGCCCTTTGCCCCTTACATGATCATGATCGGGCTAGTGGTTGTGAGCAGCCAACTATGGCGAATTGCACAAGCGGAATCCGCGCGACAACCGGCATTTTCTAGTTCGCGGCAACTCCATAAGGAAACTCGGCAGAATGCTTACACTTCGTAAAGTTCGCCACACAATCGCAAGAAGTCCTGTCCATGGCCCTTTAGCGTGGATTCGTCATCGCGGTGTCCGCCCCGCGGACGTGTTTGTCGCCTCCTATCCCAGGTCCGGCAATACCTGGTTGCGATTCATGCTCTACGAGATTTTGGTCGGGCAGTCGTCTTCCTTTGTGAATATCCGTCAACTGGTTCCGGACATCGGCCAGCAGGATGCTGCCCAGCCGCTGCTTGCGCAAGACGGAAGATTGATCAAAACCCACGAGCCCTATCGCCCAGCCTATAAAAAAGCCATTTATCTGGTGCGGGATGCTCGCGACGTCGCACTTTCCGAATTTGCCTATCAGAAAGCCCTGGGCGTGATCCCGGATGACTTTGAACTGTACCTGCAGCGCTTTCTGCGCGGTCGAGTAAATCCGTTCGGCTCCTGGGTTGAACATGTGAACTCCTGGATGAAGGCCAAAGATGACGAGCGCGCCAAGATTTTGCTCGTGCTCTACGACAAGTTGCGCCGCGACCCGGAAGAATCTTTGGCTGCGATGATGGATTTTTTAGCGGTAACTGTGCAACGCGAGACCATCCAGCGCGCCATTGCCAATAACTCTTTGAAGAAGATGCAAGACAAAGAAAAAGCCAATCCGCAAAAGGCATCGGCGAAAGGCCGCTTCGTTCGCGAAGGGTCAGTTGGAGGGTGGAGTGACGCATTCACTCCAGCGCAAGCTCATCTGTTCGAGCAACACACCGGCACTGTCTTGCAACGCCTTGGATATCCCCTCGCGAGCACCGAGTACGCAGCGGTCTAGCAGACGGCGTTGCGAATGATTTTGTTTTCAGCCAATTCCGAAACGCAGTGGAGGTAATTGTGAATCCTGTTCGGATGACTCTCAATCGCCGCAATCGATTTTTGCACCTCGCAGCTTTCGCGCTATGCGTCGTCTGTGTTGTGTCCCAGGCTGCCCAAGCCCAGAACACCATCAGCGAATATGCCGGAGGTGGTACGGCTGGGGGTGCGGCGTTGAGCGTCGACCTGCCGGGGCCGACGGCGGCGGTTCGCGATTCATCGGGCAATACTTACATCGCTGCCCCGTACTCCACTTATGTTTTCAAGATGACGAGCGGCACAATAGCGACGTTTGCTGGGACCGGCATTGAAGGATACGGCGGAGACAGCGGCCCTGCCTCCGCGGCGATACTTGCAGTTCCCACCGGACTGGCCATGGACAGCAAAGGGAACATCTACATTGCGGATCCGGGCAATTCCCGAGTTCGCATGGTGAATGCTGCAACCGGCATAATCACTACGGTCGCCGGGAGCGGCACCAAGTGCGATCCGGCTGGCAGAACCTGCGGGGATGGCGGCCCGGCTACGGGCCCGAACGCGGCACTGAATCTTCCCGTAGGCATCGCCTTCGACAGCGCGGGGAACCTCTACATTGCGGATGAGGCCGATGACAAGGTCCGCGTCGTCAACATGCAGGCCACCACGACTACCATTTTGGGGGTTTCGTTAAAGCCTGGTTACATCGGCACGGTAGCCGGCAACGGAACGGCCTGCGCCAATCCCACCGCATCCTGCGGCGACGGTGGATCGCCGACCGCAGCAAACCTCAACAATCCGCAAGGTGTAGCTTTAGACAGCCTGGGAAACTTGTACATCGCCGACACAAGAGATGACCGGATCCGCGAGGTTACTGCCAGCGGTAGCACGATCAGCAGTGTGGTCGGAATGGGACGAATTTGTCAAGTTCCGACCGGAAGTTGCGGTGATGGTGGTCCGGCGAGCCGGGCTAATTTGCAAATGCCCACGTCAGTACTTCTGGATCCTTCAAATAACATCTATATTGCCGACTCTTGGGACCAGAAAGTACGTCTGGTTAACATGCAGTCCGCCTCGATCACGGCTTTCGGGGTGACAGTAAAGGCTGGGGACATCGGCACAATCGCCGGCACCGGGAATGCCGGATCCGACGGCGATGGCGTAGCTACCAGCGTAGAGCTGAATTTCCCATCCAGCGTGTTCCTCGATTCGGCCGGGAATCTGGTCATCGCAGACAGCGGAAATCAAATCGTACGACAGATTGCAATTGGGACCAGCAACCTCTCGACCATTGCAGGCGGTGGTTTGGGTGGTGATGGAGGGCAAGCCACCGGCGCAATCCTCGCGAATCCCTACAACCTTGTGGAAGATAGTGCGGGGAATGTTTATATCGCAGATACTGCGAATAACCGGATTCGGATGGTCACACCGAGCGGAGTAATTTCGACCTTCGCGGGCACGGGAATTGCAGGTCACACGGGGGATGGCGGTCCGGCTACGAGTGCGACACTGAACGCCCCCATCGCAATGGCGATTGATGCGGGGAATATGTGGATCGTGGACGGCGGAAACCTGGCAATTCGCGAAGTGAATTTGAGTACTGGCGACATCACCTTGTTCGCTGGAACCTATGGCGTGGCATGCTCGGCGGCCCCTCCGGGATGCGGGGATGGCGGTCCGGCGACGAGCGCCGCCTTCTCGTCACCCGAATCGGTTGCGGTGGACCCTTCCGGCAACGTGTACATCGCCGACTACACTGCCCACGTGGTTCGGGTCGTGAACAGCGCCGGGAACATTTACAATTTTGCTGGCACGGGCGCTGTGGCAAGTCAGATCTGTCCAACCACCCCGGCCCCAGCCACAAAGACGGCTCTCAACCACCCATCGAGTGTTGCGGTGGACAGCTCCGGTAGCGTGTACATTGACGACTCTTTCGCCAACACGGTTTGCCAGGTAAAAGGTGGCATGATAACGAATTGGGCGCTGAATGGAGACGCCAAGTACCTCGGTGACGGCGGTCCGGCCCTCAGTGCGAGTCAATTTTTCCCGTTGGAAATAGCGATGGATCCTACGAATAATTTGTTTATCAGCGGCGGTGACTTCAACTGTGTGCGTCGCGTAGACGCAGTTACCGCCACGATCGGAACGGTGGCCGGCAACGTGGCGCAAGGTTGCCCGGGAGGATTTAGCGGAGATGGAGGACCAGCGACATCGGCCGACCTCAACAACCTTGGAATCCTGGTTGATGGTCAATCGAATTTGTATATTGCGGATGCCGGTAATAATCGTATTCGGGTGGTCCACCTCACTCCTGCTGTGAGCACGACGCCGCCGGCTAACTTTGGCGCGTGGCCTATCGGCACCACCAGCACCCCGCAAAGCTTAACCATCACCAGTTCGGGAGGCGACGATCTCAGCCTCACAGGTTTCAGTGTGGCCGGAAACGATCCCAATGACTTTACTCAGACAGGGACGACTTGCGGCAGTCTTCCAGCAAGTCTGGGAGTGGACGAGGCCTGCACGGTCACGTTCACTTTCACTCCCAAGAACTACGGCCTACGGTCGGCAACGTTTATGGTGAGCGACAATGCACCGGGCAGCCCGCAGCCGGTAACTTTGAGTGGCTATGGCCCATATTTCACGGTCACGGCGTCGCCCAACACTCTGACCATCAAGCCGGGATCATCCGGCACTTCAACCCTGACGATCACACCGTTTGGCGGATTCAATCAGACCGTGAACCTCACAACTGAGGACTGTGCGGATTGTACGATCGTTCCGTCCTCGGTAACTCTGAACGGGACGAATAGCGCAACCGCGACCCTCACTATCACTATGAGTTCGACAACCGCGCCCGGCACCTACTACCCCGAGGCCCTTGGCGAGTTCGGACCTTCGGGTCAGTTGCAGAGCTTGGCCAAGCTCAAGGTCACAGTTCCGTAAACGAAACGGGTAGGACTACGCTTACCGCATAAAAGTCGGACCGGCGCGGTAGGATTTTGGGCAGTTCTCTCCCTCGAGTCGGTATCGTCACCCGATACCGGATGACAAAACCGATTGCCGGACTTGCTTCCGGCTCCCTTCCTTCTAGTGTTTTCTGGAAGTGACTAACGTAAGCGGGGCTGTGCTTGCGCAGGGGACTTTGTTTAGCTACTTTCAAACAGGACACCAGGAGCCAAGATGATAAAACGCGCATGGGAAGGCTGGAAGAAGATCGCGCGCAAGATCGGTAACTTCCAGGCGAGAGTGATCTTAACCGTTTTCTACGGAGTATTGTTGATGCCTTTTGGGCTGGCCGCTCGTTTTCTCTCCGATCCGCTGCGGATCAAGCGGCCGCCTCAGCAGTGGCTTGACCATCCCAATGAAGCTCACGATTTACAGTGGGCTAGGAAGCAGTAATCGTGAACATTTTAGGGGTTTCCTGTTACTACCATGATGCAGCCGCCGCCCTCTTGCGCGATGGCCAAGTGATCGCCGCCGCCGAAGAGGAACGATTCTCGCGGATCAAGCACGACTTTGGCTTCCCAAAGAAGGCCATAGAGTTTTGTTTGGAAACGGGCGGAATTCAGGGAAGCGATTTGGACTATGTAGTCTTCTTCGAGAAACCGTTCCGCAAACTGGATCGGATTCTCATGACCGCCCTGCAGACTTATCCGAAGTCCTGGCGAGTCTTTCCTGAGTCAATGATCACGTGGATGCTGGACAAGATGTGGGTCGCCACGACGTTGCAAACCGAATTGGGCGTCAGCAAGGACAAGATCTTGTTCTCGGAGCACCACCTCTCACACGCTGCCAGTGCTTTTCTCTGCTCGCCGTTTGACGATGCCGCCATTCTGACGATCGACGGTGTCGGCGAGTGGGTCACTGCGACCTCCGGCGTAGGACACGGCAACCAGATCACGCTGCAAAAACAGATTGAGTTCCCTCATTCCGTGGGCCTGCTTTACAGCGCGTTTACTGCCTTCCTGGGTTTCGAAGTAAACGAAGGCGAATACAAGGTGATGGGCATGGCGCCCTACGGCCAACCACGATACGTGGACAAGGTCTGGAAGCTGGTTCACCAAAATAGTGACGGCTCCTTCACCTTGAACATGGAATATTTCTGTTTCCACCACTCCACCAATCGCACCTACAATCGCAAATTTGTGGACTTGTTCGGCGACCCGCGGCCGACGAAGCTGCAGTTCTTCACCGAAGGTACGGGCTTCCCAAAATACTTTGGCGACCCGCCGGGGAACTATCTTGAGCTTTGCAAGCTGAATCAACATTACGCAGACATCGCTTCGAGCATTCAGAAGGTGACAGAGGAACTGGTTCTGGGAATGGCCCGCAATGCCTACCAACAGACCGGGCTCAAGCGCCTGTGCATTGCAGGCGGTGTCGGGTTAAACAGCGTGGCCAATGCTCGCATCCTGCGGGAGACGCCATTTGAAGAGATCTACATACAACCGGCTGCCGGAGACGGTGGCGGTGCATTGGGGGCCGCGCTGTGGGCTCATTACACGTTGCTCGATCAACCCCGTAATTTCACCATGAAGCACGCCTATTGGGGGCGCGCTAATTCCGAAGGCGAGATCAGTGATTTCCTCCGCCAGAACAATATTCCGCACCGCCGGATGAAAGACGAGGACGAACTGGTGGACACCGTAGTCGATCGTCTCACCAACGCCCAGGTTGTGGGCTGGTCACAGGGCCGCTTTGAATGGGGCCCGCGGGCATTAGGCAGCCGCAGCATCCTCGCCGATCCCAGAAATCACGAGATGAAAGACATCGTGAACTCAAAGATCAAATTTCGCGAGCCTTATCGGCCATTTGCTCCTTCTGTGCTGGCTGAGTCCGCGGAGAAATATTTTGATTTATCCAATCCCTGCCGTCATTACCCGGCGCGTTACATGTTGTATGTAGTTCCGGTAAAGTCGAGTGAACAGTCTACGCTGCCCGCGATCACACACGTCGATGGTACGGGGCGTTTGCAGACCGTGTTCGAGGAGCAGAGTCCTCGTTACTATCATTTGATTAAGCGTTTCGGGGAGGCGACGGGCGTACCGGTAATACTGAACACCTCGTTTAACCTTAAAGGCGAGCCCATTGTTACTACCCCCGCCAATGCTTTTCACACTTTTCGCACCAGCGAAATGGACACATTAGTTATGGAGAACTTCCTGGTGGATAAGTCCGCGCTGTAAGAGCGGTTTGCTTTTCAGCATAAAAATTACACTCGGGGTTAACTAAGGCGGCTTGGTGAGATGCATTTCCAAGACCGCTGCTCCGGCGACGCAAACACCATTAACCTTTGGAGGAGATATGAAATTCGTTAAAAATATAGCCCGCAATATCAACGTGGCGGGAGAACTCGTTTCATACTTTGGCGGCCGCCGCTGGTGGATGCTGCCGATTATCGCCAGCATATTGCTGCTGGGCGTATTCATTATCGTGGCGCAAAGTTCCTCCTTGGCGCCGTTCATTTACACGTTCTTCTAACGAGAGCTAACTCTTGTAGGCAAGGGCTGCGGCGAGAACCGATGCTTCAGCCCTGATCTGCCTACCAACATCAACTCAACTAGATTGTCCGGACACGGAGGTAAGGGAAGAATGAGTCAGGAGAAACATGGGTTCCTGAAGGCGGTTGGCTTTTTATTCGGATTTTGTCTGTTCCTCGAATTATTTCTTCGACTTTTCGGTTACGGCAACTACACGGCTTATCGCCCAGACGAGCGATTACTGTGGGTCCCCGAAGCCGGACATAGCGTTACCGTGATCAACCATCTGCCGGTCACCATCAATGACCAGGGATTTCGTTATCCGGTCGATGTAAAAGCAAAACAGCCGGGTGAATTTCGAGTCATCGCGTTCGGCGACTCATCTACTCAAGGATGGGGCGTCGGTGATGACTCCGAATACAGCGCCGACCTGGAGAAGCTGCTTAATCAAAGCGGTTGTTCACGCAAACATTTTGAAGTGATTAACGCCGGAGTAAATGCCTACCCTAATGCGCTGGTAGCTGAAAAGCTTAAGGAAGTCCTGCAGGACAATGAGGTGCAACCTGACGTTGCAATTGTAGCTTACAGCTATAACAGTAATTTTGAGAAATTGACAAAACTTCAAGGTCCAGCGCGCGAAGCCTTCCTCCGCCGCGTACGAATGAAAGCGATCCTTCGGCGAAGTGCCATTTATAACTTCGTGGTCGAGGGCATTCTGCGCCGACTGGTCTATTACAAACTGCGCCATGTAATCATGGCGGGCACGCTCTCCAGCCTGGGTGGGATGGAGGCATTGGACATGGACTATTTCAATCAAGGACTAGAGCAGAGTCTCGAGCTCACTCGCGCGCACCATGTTCAGCTGGTTCTGCTGATGCTCGGCTCAAAAGGACAGACGCCGACCGAGGAATTATTTCCTTTTCAAAAGGCGATGATTGAATTCGCTGAGAAAGAACATGTGCCGATGGTGAACATGATTCCTGTGGTCAGCGGCAAGGATCAAAATGCCGTCTTCCTGGATCCGGTACACCCTAGCGTAGAGGGTCACGAAATCATTGCGCAGCAGTTGCTGCATACCGTCGAAAACCTTCCTCCGTACGAGGAAGTATGCAGCAGCGCGACCAAATCAGCGGTTGCGCAAACCTCGACGTCCACGCACTGAAAAGGTCGCAGCTTCGCTTGGAATGGAAGTTGATGCTATTGACGGTCTTCTGTCCTCCCCCTGCCCTCCCCGGTTTGGTGTGTTTATTTTCCTTGTTTAGCACTTAGCCTAACTGCCTCCAACCGCAGTAGTCTCGCTGACGACACTGGCGCTACCAGCGTATGAACCAACTGCGATCAGAAAGCCCAATCTGGCGTCTATGACGAAAGTTAGAATATTTGCCCTGGCGCTGTGTCTGGGCATTGCCGGGGGACCGCTTGAGGCGCAGACAGTGACCAGCTTCGAGGGCATTAACGCCTCGCAGTTGCTGCACCCTGAGCTTGATGTTGATCCCAATGGAGCAGTGGGAACGAAGCAGTTCATGGAATGGACCAATGTTGCTTTTCAGGCTTACGACAAGGTTACCCTCGCCCCTGTGTGGTCCGCTCCGCAACCGGGGATAAGTCCGTGGGAGACAAACGGCATGAATCAATGCGATACCATCAGCGGGGACGGCTCGATCATTTTCGACCGATTGGCCTCGCGTTGGGTCATTGCCGCGCATTCTTCGGCCTCGAACGATTACAACTATTGCGTGGCGATCTCCAACACCGATGATCTAAGTTCCCCATCGCTGGCGTGGTACACCTATGCATTTCCTCTGAATTCCGCCTTGGGAACGAACGCCGAAGGCAACGTCTATTTCCCTGATTGGCCGCATATCGGCACCTGGTGGGATGCTTACTATGTCGGCTTCGATGTAACCGATAATAATCTGGCAGGACGCGAGGAAGGAGTCCTGGTGTGCGCCTTCGATCGCACGGACATGCTGGTTAATGCGGCCGCTCGCACGCCAATCTGTTTTGAGCAACCGGATCCTATTACCACCAACGTATATCTGGGACATAGTGTGATTCCCGCGGACGTAGAGGGTACGATTCCACCGCCGGCAGGCCGCGATGAGTTCCTGGTGAGCATTGAGAATCCGGTTCTAAACGGAACCGCGACAACCTCGACAAGCTTCAACCTCTGGGATTTTCACGTCGACTGGACAAGCCCATCGGAGTCGAGCTTGACCGAATCGTCATTGACGGAGGAGGCGTATCACCCTGGGTGTTATACGGCGCGCCAGCCGGTGAACACAGTATGTGTGCCCGAGCCTTCGACTAGCTCGACCGGACAGCACATCGACTCCGTCGGCGATCGGTTTATGCCACGCATGTCGTACCGGAATTTTGGTTCCTACGAGTCCTTCGTGATTAGCCATACGGTACAGCCGGGAAGCACTACACAGACCGCAGTTCGCTGGTACGAATTGCGTGCTAATGGCAGCGGCTTGCCATCGATTTATCAGGATGGGAATTTAAATCCTGACAACTCTCTTTATCGTTTTATGCCGAGCATCGCGGAAGATGCGAACGGGAACGCGGCCGTTGGCTACAGTATATCGAGCTCGTCTGTTCATCCGGGCATGAATGCGTCCTACTTCAGCCTGACGAATCCGGAAACGCCCACGGAGATAACGCTCTACGATGGTAGCGGCGACGAGGAGAACAGCTACCATATGGGCGACTACTCCAGTATGACGGTCGACCCGGAAAATGGCTGCACCTTCTGGTACGTGAACCAATATTTTCCGACGAATCAAACCGGATCAAAGATCACGTGGGGGACACGGATTTCTAACTTCTCGGTTCCGAGTTGCGGCGGTAATGCCACTCTTTCTCCGGGCACCGTGATTTTCAGCGAGCAGTCGCTGGGTACGACCAGCGCTCCGCAAATCGTCACTCTCAACAACACCCAAAGCGTGATATTGAACATTAGCAACATTACTGCGACTGGGGCGGACAGCGGGGATTTCGCGGCTCCAACAAACACCTGTGGCAGCACCCTGGGTCCGGGCGCAACCTGCACCATCAGCGTGACCTTTACGCCCCGAGGCCTGGGAACGCGCACAGCTTCGTTAGAGGTGTTCGATAGCGCGGGTAATAGTCCACAGACAGCCACTCTGACGGGCACCGGTGGGACGCCGGTAACATTATCGACAAGCAGTCTTAGTTTTGGAACTGTGCTTCTTGGCACTCATCACACGGCTCCGGCGGTCATTCTTACCAACAATCAAACTGTGGCATTGACGAACATTCAGATCTCAACCAGCGGATCCACAGCTTTTAGCCAGGCGAACACGTGCAGCAACAGCATCGCCGCTGGTGGCCAGTGTCAGATCGAGGTGACTTTCGCACCGACTCAAGCAGGAACCCAGACTGGAGCGGTTAACATCAGAGACAACGCCACCAACAGTCCCCAAAGCATCAGCCTTAGAGGCACGGGCGGGAACTAGCGAGTCAGACTCTTC
Source organism: uncultured Acidobacteriaceae bacterium (assembly GCA_963784095.1). GTDB lineage: Bacteria > Acidobacteriota > Terriglobia > Terriglobales > Acidobacteriaceae > Sulfotelmatobacter. The sequence goes on along the minus strand of CAWAQC010000003.1, from coordinate 278,464 downwards.
TCGCAGAGGAAAGTGCGCCGATCGTGAGAAAATGAGTCGCGAAAGCTAAACGCGGTGAGACCGCACTCAGCAGCGGCCATTTACGGTTCCAGTAAAATCGGCTTTACGCCAATCTGGGCCGTGTTACTCGCGCTGATTGTGTGCGTAGCGCCCGTCAGATCGACATACTGGGTGTAGGTCGCACTCGGTGAATAGTTCGAGGTAGTGCAAGTCCCGCCCGTGCAACTTTGCCCCGCATCCCAGACCGCCAGCACTCGAGTCCCTTTGGCGTTTTTGAAAGCACAAGTCCAAACGGTTCCGCTGGCGCTACATGGGCTGGTCAAGGTTGATCCAACCATCCATTGCTCGACTACGCCATAGGCGGTACCGGCTTCGTTGAGAATACTGCCGTCAGTTAATGTGCCGGTTGCTCCATTGCCGTAAGAGTACCAGTACATCCGCGAAATGCCATCCGACCACTGGAGAAGGTAGACAACGGCAACGTAGGCTGCCTGTTGGTCCGGATCGGTGATATCACCCGGGTCAGTATCGTTGTTGAAACCCACTTCGGTGTCCCATACGGGATAGCTTCCTACGCCGTTGCTGCTTGCAGCGCTGACAATGCTCTGGGCGAGATTGCTGACCAACTCGGGCTCTGTCTGAATCGGGGTAGGTGGCAGCGCCCTGGAATACCCGTGGAAGGCGATGACGTCTGCGTATTTCCCGCCACCTGCCTGCAAATAGCTTGTTAGCCAGGGCACGGCCTTTCCATTTCCTGTCTCGGCTTCCAGGCTGCTACCGTTCGCTGGTGCTGGCGTTAGCACGAGTGCCGAGGGGTCCAATTGTTTGACAATGTTGTACATGTCTGTGCACATCGTCAGTGTTTGAGCCGTGGTTCCCGTCCACTCTTCTGAAACATCGGGTTCGTTGATGCATTCCCAGGCTCCAATCTGACCCGCCACATGTTGCACGATGGCGGTGACAAAATTCTTAAACGAAGTGTCCCCTGAATCGACATCGCTCGGAGGGTCGCACCACCCGAGGGTCGGATTCGTCGACCCCGGTTTGGTGCAGGTCGGATCAGTGGGATCTGACGAGATCCAGGAAGGAGTGCCCTTGCCAAAAGTGTAGACGAGGTTAGTCACTCCATGGGACTCTGCCAAGCTGAGCCAGTTATCCAAGCCGCTCCAGTTAGGCGGCGTGCTCGCGGGGTTCGAGGGTTCGATGTCAGCCCAGGTCGTATCTGTCCCCCACAGCCGTATGCTTCCGAAATAGAACGACGACGGCCACGGAACTTGTCCCATACTCACTTCAACGTCGGGGTTCATTCCAAAATATACGGATGGAACACTTCCCGGGGCGCCCGGAGTGGTGGGGGGAGTGGGGGGTGTCACGGCAGCGGACTTGGCGGTGCCACCTGCGCACGCCGCGAGAAGGGCGGTCAGGCCGCACAGGAGAAGCAACAATGCTGCCAAGCGCGCTTGGGAAAGATCCAATATGGCGGGTTTTCGCCGGCCACTTCGCGAACCTTGCTTATTCCAGCGACATTGCATATTCGACTGCACCTCGCGAAAACATTTCTGGAGTCTTTTGTCTTTTTTCAACCCCGCGGAAGGCAAATAGTTGCGCCTGGGAGATCCCGGAGTGCCCTTAGGCCAGAACCGTGCTAAACCGTACTCAGGCCTTCACGGAAAGTTCATTCATAAAATTATGCTAATGCCCAAGGATGGGCAATAACCGAAGGTTCCAGCCTCTTTCGATTTAACTCATTTTGGTCTGCCCAGGGGTTCTAGCCTGAACAGACGACGCTTCGGTGGGCGAAGGGACAAGCGAGTGTTGGTCTTAAGTTTCATCAGCGTTAGGGTCGTTTCAGTTCTGGTCTGGCGCGGAAGCAGTAGCGCCACGGCCTGCGTGCACCAGCGAAAAGTCCCCAAAATTCGACGAGAAGAAAGGCCCCTTGCCAGCGAGTGGGAGACCATAGTAACTTTTCAGAAATTCGAGTTAATCCCCCGTTAGCTGGACATCCGAGTTTTACAAACCTGCGTTATTTTACCCGAGGCCGTCGGCGACCGCACTGCTGGCAGCTCTCTGAAGGGACGAATGCATGAAAATTGATATCAAAAGAACGGGTGGCTACAGCGCTGGATGCGTAGCCGTGATGGCGGCAGTTTTCTTGCTTGCTTCAGCTGCCGTGGGTCAAGTCAGCGTGACCACCTGGCACAACGACGTTGCACGCGATGGAATGAACACACATGAGACTGTGCTAAATACCACCAACGTGAATTCAAGCCAGTTCGGCAAGATCTGCTCAGCCACGGTGGACGGACAGATATACGCTCAGCCTCTCGTGGTGACCCATGTGACGATCAACGGCCACGCCTACCCTTCAGTAACTTACGTCGTGACACAAAACGATAGCGTCTACGCCTTCGACAGCAACAGTGCCGGCCCCACCTGCACCCAGCTTCTGTTTACGAATCTGCTTCAAACCGGCGAATACCCGGTGAACTGCACATATTTCGGCGGCGAGAAGTGCGGGACGGTGAACCCCGTCATTGGAATTCTCGGTACGCCGGTCATTGACCCAACAAATAATGTTATTTATCTCGTGGCGCAATCGCAGATCGGGAGCGGTCAGCCTACGAGCTACATTCACCGTGTACATGCACTGAACATCAGCACTTTCGCGGAGATGTTTAATGGTCCGGTGGAGGTTTCCGGGACCTTTCAGAACGCCACCTTTACTTCCTCGAACCACATACAACGGCCGGGATTGCTCCTCGAACCTGGGAGCCCGTCGAAGGTCTACATCGCCTATTCGAAGATTGATGGATCGGCCTCCGATCCGAGTGGTTGGATTTTTCGCTACGACGGTGAGAACCTAAACGCTACTCCAACGGTATTTGCCACTGCCCCGAATGGAAGCGGTGCGGGAATCTGGCAAGATGGAGCTGGGCTGGCGATGGGAGTCGACTCTGCTGGCGGAAGAAGTTACCTCTTCTTTGGCACCGCGGACGGAACCTTTGATGCCGCCTCCGGCGGACCCGACTATGGAGACAGCTTCGTCAAGTTGACCACTGACCTGAGCACTGTGGAGGGCTACTTCACTCCATTTACGCAAGCCTGCATGTTCACCAATGATGAGGACTACGGCTCTGGAGGCGTGGTGCTGATCCCGGCTGGACTTGTACCCTCTTACCCCTATATTGCGGTTTCAGGCGATAAGGAAGGAACCATCTACGTGGTTGACCGCGGAGACCCCGGCGGTTACGGGGGTAGCCTCGACTGCCTGGGGGTGGATTCGAACGTGCAAACCATCACCGGTCTCCCGCAAATCCACAATACACCTGCCTACTGGAACGGAAGTCTGTTCTTCGCGCCCACCCAACCTGGGCCGCTAAGCAGATACACCATAAGCGCCTCCTGTTCACCTGGCCCGATTTGCACCACGCCGCTCGAGGCGAAAGTCAACTTCCCGGGCGGTGTTACGCCTTCGGTCTCGGTTAACGGCAGCACCGTGAGCTCTGCAATTCTTTGGACCATCTGGGGAGACAGATATACCGTCGGGGGTCCAGCCGCCATTCTCTACGCTTTTAAACCAGGTACTATGGCTGAGATCTATGGAAGCAACGAATGTGGAACGGCGGACGTGCCAGGCCCAGCGGTTAAGTTTTCCGTGCCAACCATTGCCAATGGCAAGGTGATGATTGGTACTCAGACGGATTTCGATATCTATGGTGAGCTTGCATCGAGTCGAACCTGCCAATAGGTCTCTCACTGACTGATTACAAAGGGAAAAGGAAAAAGGAGAGAAAGATGATGAGTGGATATCGCGCATGGAAGAGTGGAGCTGACAGCTTCTCGCGAAACCAAGGTAGAAATTTCCGCTTCTTGATTTTGCTTATTTTGGTCATGGGTGTGGCCGCACTTCCTGTATATGCTGGGGGCCCGAATTCCGGAAAGCAGCCTCAGGTAAATAACAGCACACCGCCGCAATTCATGGGCTTAAACCTCAACCCTGAAATTGTGGAACCCGGAAGCATTCCCTGGCCGTCGTTTCCCTTTGGCAGCTACACACTATGGGGCACGGGAAATACCTGGCCAGTCCTCAACCCTTCGGAGGGCGTGTACAACTGGACAAACCTGGATAAGTGGCTTGCCAAGTCAGAGTCAGAAGGAATGACCGATATCATTTACAGCTTCGGCAAGACCCCTACGTGGGCTTCTTCAAAACCCACCGATCAGTTCTGTGTGAACCCGGCTTCGCCACCGGGCTCCTGTGATCCGCCGAACGATGTGAACGCGGATGGAACGGGGACTGACCAGCATTGGAAGGACTTTGTTACGGCGATCGTGATGCACACCGCCGGGCAGATCAAGTATTACGAGATGTGGAACGAGCCAGACGACAAGAAGCAATGGACCGGGACCAACGCGCAACTGGTGAGAATGTCGCAAGATGCCTACTCCATCATCCACTCGCTTCAGCCGGGAGCTCTGGTGACCACTCCTTCTCCCGCTGGCGGCTACCCCTCTTTGGCGGGCCCGGATTGGATGGGACCCTATCTGGCGGCAGGTGGAGGTCCCTACGCTGACGTCATGACATTCCATGGATATATCGACATGTTGGCGTACGAGCCCCCGGAAGATGAAGTGCCCATCATTGTCGCGTACAAGCAGGCCCTGGCGCAGTACCTGGGTTCGCAAAATGCCTTACCCATGTGGAATACCCAAGCGGGCTGGAACCTGAACAGCAACGTTACCGATCCGAATATGCAGGCAGCGTACCTGTCGCGCATTTACATCCTCTCCAAGGCTAACGGTGTAGCCCGCTTCTACTGGTACGCCTATGGCAATTTGGGTTTCGGAACCATATGGACTCCGACCGGTGGCCTGAACCTGGCCGGCATCGCCTACGGCACCATCTACAATTGGCTCGTGGGAACCGAAGAAAGCGCTCCCTGCACGGAGAAGGGGACGGTGTACACGTGCGGTTTCCAGACCCAAGCAGGCCTCAAGGAGATGCCAGTATGGGATACCGCGCAGAGCTGCAGCGATGGAGTTTGCACTACTTCCACGTTTACGCCGAATACGATCTATGTGCAGTACGAAGATCTGAATGGCAATGTAACTCCCATAAACCCGCCGGGTTCGCCGATCCAAATTGGGGCTGAACCCATTATGTTGATGAACAAATCAACCAATTAGCGATTTAGAACCCACTGCTCAGGGGAGCGCACGAAAAATCATGTCGGTAGAATTTGTGACTGGTGCGCTTCCCGGGCAGTGGAGATTCCCCACCATGAGATCGCTTAAGAAGAAAACGGGCTTGGTTCTGGTGTGTGCCTTCTGTGCAATGGCGGCGATCAGTTCAGCGGCGCAGACTTTCACAACTCTCACGAGTTTTAACGGGACCAATGGCCAACATCCCGCTTATGGACCTCTGTTGCAGGGTGGCAATTTTACCTTCTATGGTACAACCTCCGGCGGCGGAGCCAATGGCGACGGCACCATCTTCGAGATTACTCCGCAAGGAGTGCTTACCACGCAATACAGCTTCGATGGGGCCCACGGCGCCAATCCGTGGGACGGGCTGTTTCTGAATGTCGACGATACATTTTTTGGAACGACCGTCTATGGCGGTTCGAACGGCGATGGCGCGGTCTTTCAATTCAGACCACTGGGTGCGGTGATGAACACGCTGCACAGCTTCGACGGCACTGACGGCGAATCGCCTTACTCCGAGCTGGTGAAAACTCACACTATGAATTTTTACGGGACCTCCAGCACCGGTGGGGCCCATGGCAGTGGTACGGTCTTTCAAATCACACCGACCGGAACCCTTACGACACTTTATAGCTTCTGCGCCATGGCGAACTGTTCCGACGGCGCCGATCCTCTCGCGGGCCTGATTCTAGCGACGAACGGAAATCTCTACGGGACAACTTCGAGTGGCGGGGCGCACGGCAGCGGCACAGTCTTCGAGATGGCATCGAGTGGCAAGCTGACCACGCTCTATAGCTTTTGCTCTCAAACGAACTGCATCGACGGCGACGACCCTGTCGCGGAGCTCATCCAAGGCACCGACGGAAACTTCTACGGGACAACTTATAATGGCGGGACCAAGGGATACGGTACGCTCTTCCGAATAACCCCCACGGGCAAGCTGACTATACTGCACAGCTTCATCGGCACTGACGGCCAATATCCGTACGCCAGCTTGCTGCAAGCGACCGACGGAAACTTCTACGGGACAACCTACGAAGGCGGAGCGAACGGCTATGGCACGATCTTCGAGATCAACTCCCTGGGCATACTGACCACACTTCATGGCTTCGAAGGCCCTGATGGCGAATATCCGTACGCTAGCCTGCTTCAGGGCACGGACGGGAATTTCTATGGGACAACCTTCGCAGGCGGGGCAAATGGGGTCGGCACGGTGTTCAGTCTGAGTACGGGCCTCGGCCCGTTCGTGGAGCTGGTACCCACTTCCGACAGGGTCGGAGTGCTCATCACTATTCTCGGAACGAATGTGACCGGCGCGAGTAGTGTCAGGTTTAACGGCACGCCGACAACTTTCATCATACGTTCCACTACTGAGCTCAAGGCTATGGTGCCGGCTGGTGCAACGACCGGCCCGGTCGAAGTGACGACGCCCAGTGGCACGTTGATCAGCAGCGCGAACTTCCAGGTAGAACCGCCTGCGCCAAAAACCAGCGATCCCCGATAACGAGATGATTGTCACGGTATGCAGTATGAATAAGCCGAACTTCTGGAGAACTCTCTCTTTCGCATGGGTTTTTTGTGCCGCGACTGTCGTTGCCTCGCCTGCCCAGACCTTCACCACGCTGCTGAATCTCGACGACACGAATGGAGCTTACCCTTTCGCGGGGCTGGTTGAAGGCAGCAACGGCAGTTTCTACGGGACGACGTTACGTGGCGGAGCGAACATTACGAACTGCACGGATGGTTGCGGCACCGTCTTCAGGATGACCGGCCGAGGCCAATTGACTACGGTTTACAGCTTTTGCCAGAAGCCGGGCTGCACAGATGGAAGTTATCCCTACTCGGCGCCGGTTGAAGGCTCCAACGGGAGCTTCTACGGGACAACTTTCCAGGGCGGGCTCAGCGGCGACGGCACGGTTTTCGAAGTCAGTGCAAATGGCACGTTCACCACGCTGCACAGCTTCAACGGGACCGACGGCGAGGACCCTTACGCTGGGCTGATTCTGGGCAGCGACGGAAACTTTTATGGCACAACCCTGTTCGGTGGGGTCAACGGATACGGCGCAGTCTTCAAGATCACCCCGGCAGGTACGCTGACCACGCTCTATAGTTTTTGCGCGCAGACCGACTGCACCGACGGCCAATTTCCTTACGCGGGATTGGTGCAGGCCGCCAGCGGGGATTTTTACGGCACGACAGCAGCGGGCGGGACCTACTCCGAGGGCACAGTTTTCGAGATTACCTCCGCAGGTAGGCTGACAACTCTATATAGTTTTTGCTCGGAAACGAATTGCATTGACGGCTATTTCCCCTACGCGGGTCTGGTCCAGGCCACGGACGGAAACCTCTACGGCACAACCTACTATGGGGGCGCTTACACCAGCTGCGGTATCGGCGTAGGCTGTGGAACTGTCTTCAGAATTACTCCGGGAGGCGCGCTGACCACGCTCCACAGCTTCGACGGCACGGACGGTGAATATAGTTTCGCGGCGCTGGTGGAAGCCACTGACGGAAACCTTTACGGCACGACCTACACCGGTGGGCCGAATGGCGACGGGACGGTCTTCGAAATTTCCCTATCGGGCACCTTGACCACCCTACACAGCTTTGCCGGCACCGATGGCGATTTTCCGGTTGCGGGCGTGGTCCAGGCTACCAACGGGGAGTTCTACGGGACGAGTGCTTTTGGGGGGCCTGATAACGACGGCACAATCTTCAGCTTGAATGAAGGCCTGGGCCCGTTCGTGGAGACACTACCTACCTCCGCTAAAGTGGGAATGACAGTCATGATCTTTGGAAACAATCTGACGGGGGTAACAGGGGTCAGTTTCAACGGCACTGCGGCAACATTCAAGGTTGCCTCAAGTTCCGAAATTCAGGCCACGGTTCCGCGTGGCGCGACAAGCGGCGAGGTCCAGGTGAAGACCCACTCGGGCACATTGACCAGCAACGTAATTTTCTTAGTACAGTAAGCCGCTGTGAGGGCGGCTCAGTTTGGCCCGCAGGTGCTGGTGGCACATCATCCACCCCTTCTGGGCGGAAGGAATAAAAAAACAACTATGCAAACGAAAAAAGGAATCTTGGTGGTCTCACTCTACGGGCTTTCTATCATGGGCGTCCTGTTGGGCGTCCCGCGATCTGCCGGCGCTCAGAATACTCCGCAAATTCAACACATTATTTTCTTCATTAAGGAGAACCGAACTTTTGACAGTATGTTCGGTACATTTCCCGGAGCGTACGGAGCGACCCAGGGAAAAATTTCCACTGGCGCCACAATATCGCTGCGGCACGAGTCGGACACACTCCCATATGACCTTGACCACGGCTGGTCATCTGCCATTTCGTCGATGGACAACGGCGCAATGGACCGGTTCGATCTGACGGGCGAAGCCAATGTGAACGGGCTATTTGGAGCTTATTCGGAGTTGTACCAGGCGGACATTCCCAATTATTGGAGCTATGCCAAAACTTTTACACTTGGGGACCAGATGTTCTCCTCGATTCATTCTGACAGCTTTCCGAATCATCTTTATACGATAGCTGCCGGATCTGGCGGGGTCATCGGTGCACCCGGTCCCGATGCTGAGCCTGTCAATGGTTGGGCGTGCGACGGCCCGGCAACGGCCCGGACCCAGGTGATGGATGACCTGGGCGACCTCTCTTACGTTTTTCCGTGTTTTGATTTCGAAACCCTGGCAGATACCATGGATCAGGCAGGGGTAACTTGGCGATATTATGCTCCTGGCAAGGGCCAGCTAGGCTATTTCTTCTCAACCTTCGATGCCATTAACCACATCCGCAACGGCCCAGATTGGACGCAGGATGTCGTCCCGACGACGCAGTTCCAAACGGATGCGGAGAGCGGAACGCTGCCGCCAGTGAGTTGGGTTGTCGTCGGGAAAGGCCTCACCGATCATCCTCCGAAAAGCATTTGTCAGGGAGAGAACGCAACTGTCACATACCTGAACGCCCTGATGCAGAGTCCGGAGTGGAGTTCTTCGGTGGTTTTTTTGGTCTGGGACGACTTCGGCGGCTTCTATGATCATTATCCCCCACCCACGGTAGATGAGTACGGGCTCGGCCCTCGCGTGCCGCTAATCGTCATCTCGCCTTACGCGAAGCCCGGCTATATCGACCATACTCAATACGAATTTTCCTCGGTTCTCAAGTTCATCGAGGAACAGTATAACCTTCCACCTCTGAGCAGTCGTGATGCGAACGCCAATGACATGATGGCCAGTTTCGACTTCAGCCAGACGCCGCTGCCTCCTCTCGTTCTCGCGGAGCGAACCTGCCCTATCATTTCAGCGACAGGCGGAATTCCGTTTGGCGGACAAGCGGTAGACACCAAGAGCCCCGGCTTTCCCGTGACGATTACGAATATACGAACTACGCCCATAACGGTCTCAAGTATCACGGCCACCGGCGACTTCAGCCAGACCAACAATTGCACCACGCTGCCGGTAAATGGAACCTGCACAATTACGGTATATTTCCAACCATCTCACACCGGTGCTCGAACTGGAAACCTAACCGTGGTGGATAACGACGTGAGCAGCCCTCAAGTCGTACCGTTGACCGGAACAGCTGGAGTTCTGACGCTGACCCCCTCTGTGTATCCGGGCTTGAATTTCAAGATTGCAAACGTAGGCGCTACCTCTGGGCAGCAGACGGTTACGTTATCTAACACGGGAACGTCTACGGTTTCGATCAGCAAAATCGCAACCGTGGGCGAGTTCTCGGAGACGAATACATGTGGGGCGACCCTTTCGGCGGGTGGGCAATGCACAATTCAAGTGTGGTCCGCGCCCACCACCAGCGGTACGCTATTCGGGAATCTGTTCGTCGCCGACAATGATCCCACCAGACAGCAGATGGTGCGCCTCACGGGGACAGCGACCGGCGTCGAGATAAGCCCTACCAAGGTCAGCTTTGGCGATGTAACCGTGGGCTCAACCAGCAAGCCGTACGTGCTGACGATGGAAAACGTCGGTACAGCGGCGTTGAATATTGCTTCCATGACGCCCACTACGTACTACAATCAGACGAACGAGTGCGGTAGTTCGCTAGCGGCGGGCGCTAAATGCACCATCGACGTTACATTCAAGCCGACCACGACGGGCACCCTGACAGGTACCCTCACGGTGATCGATAACGATGGCATGAGTCCGCAGACGATCACCCTGACGGGGATCGGGGTGGAAGGCTCGATTGCTCGGAGGTAAGTGGGACGGAGTGCTGTGACCGACCTGCACCTTCGACAGAGAAGAATTTCTTTTCGATGAATGGACGCGCATGCGGAAGATTTCCGTGAAAGTCCCCCCACATTGGCTTTGGGGCCTGGGGCTGATTGTCCTGTGTGCTTCGTTGTGGATGACGATCGCGGCAACTGGCCCACTTCGTTTGGATCCGCCGCGCACCCTGGTCTCACGTGAGTTTTTTGGCCTGCACATTCATCGTGCCTTCAGCACGACTCCCTGGCCAACGGTTCCATTCGGAAGCTGGCGGCTCTGGGGCTCCTACGTTCGATGGCCGCAAGTGGAACCGGCGAGGAACCAATGGCGATGGGACGTTCTCGATCGCGAAGTGGAATTGGGCGAAAAGCATCACGTGGATTTGCTGTTGCCCTTAGGCGATACACCCGAGTGGGCATCGGCTGAGCCTAGTCGCGAGGCCGGGTCTAACGGGCCTTCGCAGTGTGATATAGCGAACTTGGAAGACTGGCGAACGGTCATCCGCACGGAAGCCATGCGCTACAAGGGGCGCATTCGGTATTACGAAATCTGGAATGAGCCCAACCTTCCGAGGCTGAGCCAAACTTGCAGTCCGGAAAAGTTGTTGATTCTGGCTCGCGAAGCGTACAACACGTTGAAGCAAGTGGATCCGAGCATTCAGGTAGTTTCTCCTTCGCCGGTGAACGGCAACGGGCTGGACTGGCTGGATCGCTATCTTGAACTCGGCGGCGGCAAATATGCGGATATTATTGGATATCACTTCTATGTCACGACCCGCCCAGAGAGCATGCTTGATCTGATCCTTCCCGCGAAGGAGATCATGCACAAGCACGGAGTAGGTGACAAGCCGTTGTGGAACACCGAGGCGGGCTGGATCAAGAGGCTTACCGGTCGGATCGATCTCGTGCAGCAGGCTCCGGGGTGGGCAGCCAGAGCATATATCCTGAACTGGGCCGCTGGCGTGCAACGTTTCTACTGGTATGCCTGGGACGACGACGGGGGCGATAGCGTCCCGTTCACCGAAGAAGATGAGACTACCGTTACAAGTTCGGCTCGCGCCTATGCCGAGATCCAAAAATGGCTGGTTGGCGCCACCATGCTGTCATGCGAAAGGGATGCCAACGGAACCTGGGTGAGCCAACTCACGCGTGAATCCGGCCGAAGCGCCTGGATCTTGTGGAATGAGGACCACAGCAGCAAATTTGATGTGCCCAAAGCGTGGCATGTGGAACGCGAAACCAAGCTCTCCGGCGAACAATCGGCGTGGAGCGGCAGCCAAGTTGATCTGAGTGAATTGCCCATCATGCTGGAGGGGCCTGCGGCTCACCCCTAAAGGCATGTCCCGGCTCGACTGATTCAGGCCGCAGCCGCGAAGCAGTTGCATGCCGTGTCAGATTTAGGCATAAATCGAGCCTCGGAGTCTTAGACCCGAACGGTCAGTGGGTGCTGCCCGCACTGGACAAAATTGCTTGTGAGAGGGTGCGAAAGAGGTATATTCCCAATTGCATCGCGTCAAATCCACTTCCCCGGTTGCGACGCCCCATCTGGGTTGAGACCCGAAGCTTGTAATGCGCGAGGACGGTGGCAATATGAACAGTAACCGAAGTGAAAGACATTCGCTCCTAACTTCGGACAGCCCGCTAGGTATCGGTTGAGCCATCGCTGCCGAGGTCGCTTGGCTCGCATTGCTGCTCATGCCCCAGCCAAGTTTTTCGCAGACAGTTACGGACATTTACAATTTCACGGGCAATAACGGGTCCGGTATTCCGGTACATGTGATGCTGGCCCAGGGGCGGAAGGGCCAGCTTTTTGGCACAACTGCTGGCGAGGGCGGGCCCTATGGAACGATCTTCCAACTTTCCGCCGGGGGTGCGTTCAAGCAACTTTACACGTCAATAATACTGCAGGTTCACAGTCTGGCGGAGGTCTCACCATAGCGAGCGACGGTAATTTCTACGGAACCGCGGAATCAGGAGGCAGTGCAGGCTTTGGTGTGCTATTCAGGGTGTCGCCAAGCGGGACGTACACCCCCCTGTACAACTTCACCGGTGGGAGCGACGGAGCAGCCCCCCGCATCGCCTCCTATTGTCGGATCCGACGGGAATCTCTACGGTACAACCTACGGAAACTCGACCACCGCCTCGACGGTCTATAAGTACACTCGTTCTTCGGGTCTCTTCACCACGATTTACCAGTTCAGCCAATCGGAAGGGGCTACCGTCGTCGCTTCATTGGTACAAGGCACGGACGGCAATCTTTACGGGACAGCATACCAGGGAGGAAGCTCCGGCTGCGGAGCCATCTTTGAGCTATCCACTTCTGGTACATTGCTTTGGGATTATAGCTTTCCTTGTCAGCCAGGAGGGGCGAATCCCATAGCCGGGCTAATCCAGGCTAGCGACGGAAGCTTCTACGGGACCACATTAACTGGGGGAACTTATAACGTCGGCACTGTATTTAAGGTGAGCCAAGGTGTCGTCTCTACTGTTTACAATTTCCACGGCTTTCCCGTCACGGCCACTAGCAAAGATGGATCTTACCCGTATGGCGGTCTGGTTCAAGCTACCGACGGCAACCTCTACGGGTCTACGGGTGGAGGCGGCGGGCCCGACGGCGGAGGGACCCTATTCGAGATTAGCACAGGAGGTTATAAGCAGCTCTATATCTTTGCAAAGAAAAACGGCCAAAGCCCATTTGGGACGCTGTTGCAGGATACGAGCGGCGTGTTCTACGGCACTACCTTTGAGGGGCGGCAAGTACAACGAAGGGGTTGTCTACAGTTTGAACACGGGGCTGGGACCCTTTGTGGCTCTGTTCAGTTACGCTGGCAAAGTGGGCAGCACGGCGCAGATCCTGGGCCAGGGGCTCACGGGAACAACCGCTGTTACCTTCAATGGCGTTCCTGCCACGAGCTTTAATGTGGTCAGCAGCACATTTATAACGGCCGTCGTTCCCAGCGGAGCGACTACAGGCCCGGTGGTAGTGACGACTCCCAGCGGCGCACTGATGAGCAACAGGAATTTCGAAATAATCCCAGGCGCGGTGAGCGCGGCGGGGACACAATCGGCGCGACCGATCACTCGCGCTCCAAAGAAAACCAGCCCTCAATGAGTTCCGCGGCTCCTTGGGCACTTATCCAGGGAAGTGCGCCATTTGAGTTGCGGCGCTCCGGCCATATTGTGTGCCTTGTTAAGCGCGGACCTTGTGGGTCCGCGTTTTTGCGTACGGGAATAAATTTCGCGTCAGTGACTTCGCTGCTAGAAATGGGCCGCTCGGCATTTCGCGAGTCACAGCAAATCAAGAGGCCTGTAAGGCGCGATTGTAGATATCCATCAGGATGGGATAGTTCTTTGCCACAGTGTACTTGGTCTCATACTCTTTGCGTGCTGTCAGTCCCATGATGCGCGTCTCGTTGGGATGAGTCCAAGCCCAGTTCACCTTCCGCGCCAGGTCTTCGGGATCGCCGGGGGTAAAATGAATTCCGGTTTTGCCGTCAGCCACAATCTCTTCCATGGCTCCGAGCCGGCTACAGATGACGGGCGTGCTGCACGCGAACGCCTCCACCAGAGTGACTGGAAAGTTTTCGTACCATTCACTGGCAAAAACTAATAAGCGGGCGTTGTTGATCGCCGCCAGCGTCTGGTCGCGGGGCAACTGACCTTGAAAACGAACATGGGCGAGCTCTTTGCAGGCAGCCTCCGCTTCCAGTTCTTCCCGATTCGATCCGCCTCCGATAATCACGAGAGGAATGGAGTGGTCGAGACGCTTCCAGGCCTCCAGGACGGTGTGCATTCTTTTCCCGGGGGAAAGCCTTCCCACAAACACCGCGTAGTCTCCGTCACTCGTGCGAGCGCCTGGGTCGGGTGAAACGAAGTTAGGTTTGACGAAGATCTTCTCCTCGGGGAGCCCTCCTTGCACGAACTTGTTTCGGGCGAATTGGCTGAGAGCAACAAAACAGGCGATTTCGCGTTTCCAAGTCTCGCGCAGGCGGTGTGAAGCCAGCATCAAAGCGACCACCGCGGTAGCGGAGTAAGACTTGCGATAGCAGGCGTGTTCCACGCCTCGCCACAGCGAAGTCAGGCACTCTTCGCAAACCTTGCCATCGCGGAAGAAGGTAGCGGCCGGACAGAGCAAACGGTAGTTGTGCAGGGTCTGCACCACAGGCACTTTGGCTTCGGAACACGCCGAATAGATCGACGGCGAAATCATGACGAAGGTGTTGTGTACATGCACCAGATCGGGCTTCTCCTGCTTCAGCAGGCGGGCGAAGTCGTGGCGCGTATCGGAGGCCCAGACGGTTCTTTTGGCAAGACCAATGAGGCGAATCCCGGGGTATGCCTCGGCATCCCAGTTGCTCCGGCAGTAGGTGACGACCCGATGCCCCTCGTCTTCGAGCATTTTGTGCTCCTGCTCGAAAATGACGTCTTCGCCTCCGGGCTGCTGGTAGGAATTGTGAACTAATATAATCTTCACCGACTTCTCCGGATCACTACCCTTTAAGCAGGCCCGTTGGTTCTCCTAACCCTTATCTATTGTTCATCCTTCCTGCAAGCCAATCCGGCCAGCAAGAAAGAATTCACACAGATACTATGTGGCTATGCAGATCAAGTCAAACCAGTCATGCGAGGCCAGCCACGATTCTTGAGGCTAATCTTGGTTCCGGCGCGGGAGACGATGCGCTTCGACAAGCAACTGAGGGAGAGTTGTCGCTGCACCTTAGAAAGCGTCGTCCGGTGATATGTGGACTAATTCATTTCGCCAATTTTTGCTAGAGTCTTTAGTCCCTGATGCCGCTTCCGCCGGGCTGCTGGAGTCGGTTGCATCCCAAGTTAAGACCAATAGAGACTTTCGCATCTGGGCTGTTTTACCTCTTGCAGCCACTTTCAAGACCGCATAGCCTGTAGCCACATTTGGAAGAGTGCCGGTGTCACCGATGCCGGTTCTAGCTGCAATCCCCCTTCAAAACGATGGTTTGGGTTTTTCCGCAAATGAGTAGCATGCGACTCACAGTAGAACCGTCTGCTTACAGGTAATCGAAGCGTTTTAGATCGAGACCGCAACACGCGAGAATGATAGGTACTGAACAGGTTAACGCGAATGCAAGCTGCGAGCTGGCCGTGCTCAGCTTTCGTGTGCTCGGGGTTCGAGTGCATGCGGTGCAGATACCCGACATCGTTCAGATCGTGGAGGGTTGGATTCGGAAGCGCGGGGCCTCGCAGTACGTGGCCGTCACCGGAATGCATGGAATTTCGGAGTCGCAGGAAGATCCGCGTTTTCGCGAAATCCTCGACGCGGCTGGCCTGGTGATCCCCGATGGGATGCCGATGGTTTGGATTGGCAGGTTGGAAGGGCACAGGGAGATGAAGCGGCGCACGCCCGGTTCTGAAGTCATGGAATATTTTTGCCGCGAAACCGGTCCGAAGTACCGCCATTTTTTCTACGGAGGGGCGCCGGGCGTAGCTGAGGAGTTGGCTCGTGCCGAGCAGCAACGTCACGGAATCCAAATCGCCGGCACCTATTGCCCTCCCTTTCGTCCTTTGACGCAGGAAGAGGAACTAAAAGTGGAGTCCGTTATTCGCGAAGCCGCGCCGGATGTGCTCTGGGTGGGGCTCAGCACTCCCAAGCAGGAGAAGTGGATGTACGAGCATCGAAATCGAATTCACGTGCCCGTGATGTTTGGAGTGGGCGCCGCTTTCGACATGAATACCGGGCGCTTGAAGCGAGCCCCGATGTGGATGCAGGATGCCGGTCTGGAATGGTTCTTCCGTTTGGTGATGGAGCCACGCCGGCTCTGGCGGCGGTACATTGTGAATGGTTCGAAGTTTGCCTGGGCAGTGGGAATGCAACACCTGGTTCCGCGCCTGTTAGGAAGGCCGGTCGCGGCATCCGGCGAAGCTCCAGAATGATCGGGTAAGCGGGTAGTGGCAGGCTGAAATCTAAAGAAATCTTAAGAAAGTCAGGAGACTCGTGGACATGAACAAGCAGAAGCGGATCTTGGTAACGGGTGCGGGAGGTTTCATCGGGCATCATCTGGTGAAACGCCTGAAAAAAGACGGACACTGGGTGCGGGGCGCCGACATCAAGTATCCGGAATATGAAGACAGCGCCGCCGATCAATTCGAGATCCTCGATCTGCGGAAGTATGAAAACTGCCTGCTTGCCACGCGCGGCGGAGTGGACGAGGTGTACAACCTGGCTGCGGACATGGGAGGGATTGGTTACATCACTGCCTATCATGCCGACATCAGCCGCAACAACATTCTGATTAACGCACAGATGCTGGAAGCCAGCCGGCAAAATGGCATGGGTCGGTTCTTGTTCTCTTCTTCGGCCTGCGTCTATAACCAGGCCAAGCAGAAAGACCCGGACGTTAAGCCGCTTCGTGAGGAAGACGCATATCCGGCGGATCCCGAGCCCGGCTATGGGTGGGAGAAACTTTTTGCCGAGGAGCTCTGCCACTATTACTACAAAGACTATGGAATGGAAACGCGCATCGTGCGTTTCCACAATGTGTATGGGCCACTCGGCACTTACGAAGGCGGAAAAGAAAAGGCCCCTGCAGCCATCAGCCGCAAAGTAGCTCTGGCCCAGGTCAACGATGAGGTCGAAGTTTGGGGTGACGGCGAACAGACGCGCTCGTTCATGTACGTGGATGACTGCGTGGAAGGCTTGACTCGCATCATGGCTTCCGATTACCGCGATGCGCTGAACCTGGGAACCGACGAACTCATCACCATCAACGGTCTGGTGGACCTAGTCGCGAAAATTGCTGGCAAGCACATCGCAAAACGTCACAACCTTACCGGACCGCAAGGCGTGCGCGGCCGCAATAGCGACAATACGCTTCTGCGCAAGGTGCTGGGCTGGGAGCCATCCATCCTGCTGCAACAGGGTCTGGGAATCACGTATCCCTGGATTGCGTCGCAAGTTGTCCCACAAGCTACTCGTGAAACGGTCGATGTCGCTTGAAAAGGGTCGAGCCTCCTATGCCGGCTGAATTGCGTTCCGGACCGCTCTTTGTTGTCGGAATGTGGCGGTCTGGAACTTCTTTGCTATACAGTTTGCTCAATCAGCATCCGCAGATCGGCCTCATGTATGAGGCCGATCTTTTTCTCTTGCGTCCGCTTTTCTCACGCAAGGGCAGTAAGCGCGATTGGCTGGGGCGATGGGAGTTTTGGAATTCGGCCCTCTCCCGTCATAACGTTCCCACCGGCAAAATTCCTGAAGCGGTTCCCGATCTTCCGGCTGGAGCCAGCGCGGTCTGGAGGGAGTACGCGGGCACGGCAGCGGTCATGGGAGAAAAGTCTCCCAATTACTATGACTGCCTGCAGACTTTGTCGGAACAATTTCCCGACGCTCGATTTCTCATCATCTGGAGGGACCTGGCTGACATTTGTCGGAGTATGGTCCAGGCCCGCGCGGGAGCTTCCTTCTTCGCGAAACCGGGAATTCTGCACCGCGCCATCATCGGTTATCACAAACTCAAGCAGGAATGCGACGCTCTTGAGCGCCGCGGCGTTCCTCTGCACCAGATCCAGTATGAGGAAATGATCGCCGCGCCGGATGAGGTAATGGCAGGAATTTGTGAGTTCCTGGGCATACCATTCGATCCGCGGATGACCTCTCTGCAGGGCTCGGATCGCTCTGCCATCTATGAAGGCTCTCACCACAGCCACGTCAAGGGAGAGAAGATTCTGAACGCGCGGCGCGACCGCGAAGTCCTCCCGCCGAATGTGGCGCGCAAAATCGAGGGCTATGTTTCCTACTGGCGGGAAGCGTACCAGGGTGCTTGGCCGCGATTTCCGCAAGTCCAGCGAAAAGACTGCGGCCGCCCAGGGATGGTCGAGAGATTTCTAGACGAACGACTGTTCCGCGGCCTACGAGTTCTGGACAAGTTCACGGCATTTGTTTATTGCTATGCGCCGTATAGCTGGTTGGAGGCCTACCGGTCGTTCAAGAGTCGCCGCCACCAGGGTTCGGAGGCAGTACTGGCGCGATCGACGCTGACGAAGCCCTCCGCGATAGAAACCCGTCAGTGAACAAGTTGTCGGCTTGTGCGGTTCTGGTTTAACGACAAAAGTTGCGAGTGACTTATGCGGATTCTTGGTTTGTCGTCATTCACGCACGATGGGGCTGCGGTCGTTCTCGAAAATGGAGTCATTAAGGCGGCAATCGAGAACGACAAGATAGCTCGGCAATCCACCCGTGGCCTGCCCGAGGCTGCGATACGCAGTTGCCTTGAGACCGCCGAGACCGAGTGGAACAGCCTTGACTTAATCGCCGTGGCCACGCAACCGCTTCGCGCGTGGAGCAGAAAATCATTATTACGCGCAAAACTCTCTTTTACCGCTCCGCTTGCCAGTGCCTATTACGGAGCTACTGAAATCGGTTCGCAGGCACGGCAATTGAACGACCTTCGCCGTCTGCGCCAGCGTGCGGCGCCAGGAAACATTGAGGTAGTCGCTCACAATCATCATCTGTGCCACGCGGCTAATGCGTTCTATCTCTCGCCGTTCGATCGCGCTGTGATCCTGACCGCCGATGAAGGCGGTGATGGCACATCGACAACGCTTGCGATTGGGGAAGACGCCAAGATTCGAGTATTGCAAAGCATTCCCTTTCCTCACTCCCTTGCCTGGGTCTATTCGCAGGTTACCGACCTGGCCGGATTCGTTCCCCACCGGGAAGAACATAAAACGCAATGGCTCAGCCTGGAAGGTGAGCCGCTCTACAAGGAAGTGTTTCTCAAGATATTGCGCGGTTCCGGCAGTCCTTTGCCGCATCTGGACCACAGCTTCTTCAACCGTGGTTTGGCGAAGCGGCTTACGTTCTCTGACAAGTTTTATCGTGAGACCGGTCTACCTTCCGACCCTCCCCAGCTGAGCGAGGACCAGCGCAAGGCGCTGGCCAGCAGTATTCAGGACGCATGTGCCGAAGTTCTGATTGGACTGATCCAGCATCTTCGCCGCAAACATGGGATTGATCGGGTCTGTTTGTCGGGAGGCTTGTTCCAGAATGCAGTGCTGGTTTCGTCGCTGGAAAAGGTCATTGGTCCAGATCGTGTATTTGTTCCCCCGGCTCCAGGCAATGCCGGCACCGCCGTCGGCGCCGCTTTGCTGGCATGGCACCAGCAGACGGGATCAACACGCACTCAGCCGAAGGTCAACGTCTATTGCGGACCACGTTTTAACAGCCAGCAGATTAGAGATGTTTTGGACAACTGCAAAGCACGCTACTCGTTGCAGAATACCGAAGAGAGAAAGCTGGACGCGGCGATCGAGTTGCTGCACGCAGGAAAAACTCTAGGTTGGTTTCAAAACGGAAGCGAATTTGGACCACGCGCACTGGGCAATCGTAGCGTCCTGGCTTCACCTTGGACGCCATACGTAAAGGAAAACCTGAACGACTTTATCAAGCATCGCGAATGGTTCCGGCCTTTTGCCATCTCCATCCCTGAGGAAGACTGCGACAAATACTTTGAGGCATCCGGGCAGTGCCGGTTCATGAACTCTCTTGGTTGGTCACGGTCGCAGACGGATTGCCCGCCTCCCAGCTTCTTGCTGCCAGGACATCGAGCGCGGTTGCATGTCGTCGAGCGGGCCAGCAACCCTTTATTCTGGAGATTGCTCAAGCGCTTTGGAGAGCATGCGCCGGCTCCCATGCTGCTCAATACTTCTTTCAACCTGTTCGGGGAACCTTTGGTCGTCACTCCGAGAGACGCGCTGCGCAGTTATTTCTGTTCGGGACTAGACGCCATGATTATTGGCAACTTTGTTTTGTCCAAGAGCCCGAGGCCCACAGGTGTGCAAAAGGCCGAAGCTTTCCGCGATGTTGGCGTAGGGGTATAGGCGGACTGGCCGGCATCCACTAGGCGGCATTCGTGGCGCGCTTGTAGATCTCCATCAACATCGGATAATTGCTCTCCGCAGTGTACTTGGACTCGTATTCTTTGCGGGCGGCGGCGCCCATGTCGCGCACATCCGCAGGGTGGTTCCAAGCCCATTCGACTTTTTGCGCCAGGTCTTCGGGATCGCCGGGCGTGAAGTGAAGGCCGGTGCGGCCGTCGGCAACCAGCTCCTGCATGGCTCCCATTCGGCTGCAGATCACTGCCTTGCTGCAGGCAAAAGCCTCGACGATCGCCATACAGAAAGTCTCATACCATTCACTGGGAATAACCGCGAATCGGGCGTTCCGGATGGCAGCAAAGGTTTGCTCGCGCGGCAACTGGCCCTGAAAATGAATGTTGGTAAGTCCGTCCCGCGCCACTTGCGCTTCCAAGTCGGTTTGCTCCGGGCCACTTCCTACAATGAGCATGCGAATGGCAGTGGGCAGCCGCTTCCAGGCGGCGAGAATGGTTTTCACACCCTTTTCCGGGGAGAGGCGCCCGACAAACACGGCATATTCGCCATCTCCCGCGCGGCCTCCGGGATCGGGATCGACGAAGTTGGGTTTTACGAAGATCTTTTCTCCCGGCAGACCGCCCTCGATAAACTTGTCACGGGCGAACTGGGTGAGCGCGACGAAACAGGAAACCTCATTTTTCCAGGTCCGGCGCAAACGATGGGAGGCGATCATCAGGGCCACGACCGCGCTGGCAGAATATGACTTGTGGTAACAGGCGTGTTTGATCCCCCGCGACAGAGAGATCGTGCATTCCTCGCAAACCTTGCCATCCCGAAAGAAGGTGGCCGCCGGACAAAGCAACCGATAGTTGTGCAGAGTCAGAACGACCGGCACTCCCGCTTCGCAACAGGCTGAATAAATCGAAGGAGAGACCATGACGAACGTGTTGTGTACGTGCACCAGATCGGGTTTCTCCTGCTTCAGTAAGCGCAAGACTTCCCGCCGCGTATCAGAGGCCCAAACCGTCCTTTTCGCCAGACTCAGCCGCCGAAGTCCATGATAAGAATCCACATCCCAATTGGAGCGGCAATAGGAGATTACCTGATGCCCTTGGTCCTCCAGCATGCGCCGCTCTTGTTCGAAAACGGCATCTTCGCCCCCGGCTTGCTGGTAGGTGTTGTGGACAAGGAGTAATTTCACCGAGAGCTCCGACGGCGAGACCCCAATGAACTGTTGCCTTTTTGGTGAATGCTTTCCTGCGTCGTCGACATGCGAGGGCCCGAGCGGTCACTAAGAATGTATGTCGGATGCATAGTCAAGTCAAGCGAGCCGGGGCGGGGTAGTGCCCAAACGTGCGGCGAATTCAAATCAGGATACTACCGTGGGTAGTGCGTCAGGTCTCAATTCCCACGGGCAATTGGAGTGTCGGCCTCCGTGGCCTCTCAAACATGTCCAAGTCGAAGATGTTCTTACCCGGCTGTTGCCTTGCTGTCTCGTTGCTTTTCTTCACTGCGAGTGCCCGTTCACAGACCTACACCTTTACCGGCATTGACGTACCGAATGCGCAGGAAACGGTTTGCATGGACATCAACGACGGTGGCAACGCGGTTGGCTATTATGTCGAGGACGGCGTCTATCACGGATTTTTTCTGAAGAACGGTACATTCACTACGCTCACCTTTCCCGATGCCGGATCGACGCTTGCGTACGGGATTAACGATTTTGACCAGATCGTAGGCTCCTACGGTGAAGGTGGTCTGTTCGGCTTCGAGATCAGCGGGGGTAGATTCGTCGGTACCATTAACGACCCCAACGGCGAGACCTATCTTTGGGGTATCGCGAACACCGGAGAGATTGTGGGCTCGTATACCGATACCTCGGGGTGCCCTTCACGGCTTCACCGACATCGGCGGCACATTCACCACGATAAATGTTCCAAACGCCGAGACAACTGAAATATTCGGCATGAATAGACTGGGCCAACTGGTGGGAATCGCGGAAGACCATGCGCGCAATGAATATGGCTTCCGTTATACCAACGGAAGGTTTCTTGTGTTCAGCTTTCCAGGCGCTGGCTGGACCTCCGCGAATCGCATCAACGATCAGGGGGAAATTGTCGGCTCGTACGCCGCCAGCGTGTCCGGACCCTTCAGCGGCTTCACGCAGACAGGTAGCGTATTCACGACAGTAATGTTCCCGGGGTCTACTGACACGCAAGTGCTGGGCCTCAACAGCGCGGGCGTCATCGTCGGCCAATACACCGACGCTAGCGGGGTCATTCACGGTTTTATGGCGACGCCGCAGCCTTAAGCCGCGCCCTCGCTACATTGACCATGGCTGCGTCTCATTGGTACTTATCGCGAACCACCATAGACCGAAACAATTGCTTCTATTTTCGACGGGCCACGGAGGCCGACATGTCCAAGTCCAGGATGTTCTTACCCGGTTGTTGCCTTGCTGTCTCGTTGCTTCTCTTCACTGCGAGTGCCCGTTCACAGAGCTACACGTTCACGAGCGTTGACGTGCCAGGCGCGACCTCTACATATTGTACCGACATCAACAATCCCGGCACGGTGATCGGTTACTATTTCGACGCCAAGGGAGAGCACGGTTTTCTTCTGAGGGATGGCAACTTCACTACCATCAATTTTGCTGGCGCTACAGGCACGAATCCGTGGGGCATCAACGACCTTGGCCAGATCGTCGGTTGGGTGGGCGGCTACGACGGGAACGGCGGCGCGCAGGGTTTTATGGCCAGCGTAGGTGAGTTCACGATCATCAATGATCCGGACGGGTATGACACAAACCTTTTCAGCGTCACAAATTCCGGTGTGATTGTGGGCTCGTACATCAATGGGACGAGTTACGTCGGGTTCACCGACTCGGGGGGCATGTTCACTAATATTGATGTCCCCAATGCCCCCGGCACTGAGGTATACGGCATCAATAAGCAGGGATGGCTCGTCGGAAACGCTCTCAATCGGTACGATACTCCGCGCGCGTTCCTAGATATAGACGGGAAATTCACTGGCTTGAGTTTCCCAGGTGCTCTATCCACGTATGCGTATCGAATCAACGACAAGGGGGAAGTTGTCGGCGGCTACGAGACCCAGACCGAGCTCAGCGGTTTTGCCTGGAGCGGAGGAGTGTTCACAACCGTGATGTTCCCGGCGTCTACCGAAACGACCGTAAACGGCCTCAATAATGCCGGGACGCTGGTGGGCTACTACCTGGATGCAAGCGGAGTGACCCACGGTTTTATCGCGACGCCGTGACAAGGAATGGCGGCGACCAGGTTCAGCAAGCCCAGCGAGAGTAGTGGCCCGGCAATGGTTGTTCTGCAAAAGGTATCCGACTGACCGCATTCCAGCAATTCAAGCGTCGCTTCTTCTGGGTGCTGTCCCGGGGTGCCATTGCTACGTATTCGCGGATCCCCATCTTTGGCCGACTGCGGGCGTCGGTAGGGGTGATTCGAAAAGGCGAGATGGTCCTGGTGATCGACCGCAGCGATGGGCGGGGACTGTCGTTTCCCGGCGGCCTCGCTATGCCATGGGAGCCGGCTGAGGACGCCATGAAGAGGGAAGTCCTGGAAGAGACCGGTTTGCAAGTCAAACATTCGGTGCAACTCTTCGAGTACTTCAATTCAGCCGACATTCCAGTGGTGATCACGGCCTTTGCCGTGGAAGCAGACGGCAATCCAAAAGGTTCCTGGGAAGGATCTCCATTGTGGTTGCCCCTCACCGACATTCGGTCCCGGTTGCTTCCCAGTCAGAAGGAAATTCCAGATCGCCTGCTCTGAAGTTGCTCGGCATTCAGAAGAGAGACATGAAACCTTGCGTCAGCTTTATGAGCCCTCAGGATGCGGAGCGGGGGTCAAAAGCACCATGGCGAGGTCAAGTTCCGACGATGAAGCTCCCTTTTCAGGGGCGAGATGCAACGTCACCTGGAATGTGCCGACTCCCTGGCCGTCCTCGATCACGGCTGGCGACTGCTTGCTCTTGGGGTCGGCAGGGACGAGTTGCATACACGCGGGCAGGCTGGTGCGGGAGACCCACTGACCATTTTTCAGCAATTCTTTGCCCGGTATGATGCGAGCGGGATCGGTGTCACCGTGCGCCTTACTCAGGACCACAAATTCCCCCATCACCGGTCCATTGGCGTAAGTACCGGCGGGCAGAAGCGCGTAGCGCATGGTGTAATAGCCGGGCTTCAGCTTTTGATCGTGAGAATCCACGTAGTAGTCTTCCGTGGCTTCGCGAAGCAAATGGATCACGCCGATCAGCGCCCCCGGGCTGAGATTGGGATAGTGCATCGTCGTCGGCGCGGAAGCGGGAGCTTGGGTCGCCATCGTCTTTACCGCTTGGCCTGCCACCGTCTTTACCAGGAAGATCTCGCAGATCGGTTCCCGGAGCCCATTAGTCTCGGTGTATAAGAGAGAGCCTTGCGGATTCAGGGCCGCTCGTAAACTTTGGGCAAGGACTGGCGACGCTGGAAGCGCGATCGGGTCAATGAGGTAGGGCTCAGCCGCCCAGGCGGACGAGGCGAAAAGGGTCAATGCGATAAAAAAAAATACAGGCCAGGGGATTCTTTTCCGGGTGTTTAACACTGTTCCTCCAGAGAATATGGGAAAAGTATAAACGAGGGCCTCACCGGATGAAGTCCGCCAACCGAAAGCACTCGGCTCCGCCCGCGATCCAACTCGCAATTTCTCACGCAGCCAAGTTGCAAGATGCTTCATCTTGACGCTGCATTGGGTCGATGGGATAATTCCGGCACTTGCGCTAGCCGCAGTACTTTCCCCCTTGCGGTGCTGTAGCAAACCAGTTCTCTCGCGGGATTCTTAGCACGATTCTCATAACAAGAACCGGGGGAATCCAATACGTACGAATAATTGTCATTTTACTCTTGTGCCGGCACGATGCCGAGGAGGCAATGTGAAGAAACTCAATCCAGCGAATGTGGCCAGCATCATCATGGTTTTTTGTGTGGCGGCGGCGATTGCCTCGCCCGCACAGAACACCTTCACCACTCTGGCGAACTTCGACTCTACTAACGGTGCTAACCCGGAATTTCCTATGTCTCTCGTCCAGGGCACGGACGGGAACTTCTACGGGACGACCGAGTTGGGTGGGGCCATTGGCAGCTATGGGACGGTCTTCAAACTCTCGCCCTCGCTGACAACCCTTTACAGCTTTTGCGCTCAATCTGACTGCACCGACGGCGAATACCCCTTGGGAGGGCTGGTGCAAGGGACCGACGGCAACTTCTACGGCACAACCCAGGAAGGCGGGGCCAACGGTACCTATGGCACGGTTTTCCAAATCACGACCGGCGGAACGCTGACCACGCTTTACAGCTTTTGCGCTCAAAGCGACTGCACTGACGGCAGTTACCCTTTCGCCGGGCTGGTTCAAGGCACCGACGGGAACTTCTACGGCACAACTGAGCAAGGCGGGGCCGACGGTGCTGGCACTGTGTTTCGAATTACCTCGACCGGCGCACTAACCACGCTTTATAGCTTTTGCGCTCAAACCGATTGCACAGATGGCGACGCGCCTTATGCGGGGCTGGTGCAAGGGGGCGACGGGAACTTCTATGGGACAACTCAGGGGGGCGGGGCTAACGATTCCGGGACCGTCTTCAAGATTTCGTCCGCAGGCGCGCTGACTACGCTTTACAGCTTTTGCGCTCAGGCTCTATGTAGTGATGGTTCATCTCCTTTGGCAGGACTCGTTCAAGGCGCTAACGGCAACCTCTACGGAACCACCCAGGGAGGCGGCGCCAATGGTGGTTACGGCACGGTCTTCCAAATCACGAAAGCGGGAGTGCTAACCACGCTCTACAGCTTTTGCGCTCAATCTGGCTGCACTGACGGCGAATCGCCTTTGGCAACCCTGATTCAAGCCACCGATGGGAACTTCTATGGGACAACCTCAGAGGGTGGGGGCAGCAAAGCCTGCATAAACGGATGTGGGACGTTATTCAAAATCACCGCAGCGGGCCAACTGAGCACCCTGCACAGCTTCGCCGTCACCGACGGGTACGACCCGTCCGGAGGTGTGATGCAGGCCACCAATGGGATCTTGTACGGGACAACTTATGGGGGCGGGACCGACCCACTCTATGGCACAGTTTTCAGCCAGGCGGCTGGGCTTGGAGCGTTCGTGGAAGCGCGACCTTCTTCCGGACTGGTCGGAGCAACGGTGACCATTCTAGGGACGAACCTCACGGGCTCAACCAGCGTGAGCTTCAACGGGACAGCGGCAAAATTCACTGTGGTTTCGCGCTCCGAAATCACGACCACGGTTCCGAAGGGCGCGACCAGCGGAAAGATTAAGGTGACCACACCCAAGAAGGTGCTCAGTAGCAACGCAGTCTTCCGTGTGAACCCATAATACCGGCGCCACTTAGAACTCAGGATACGAAGTTGAACTAGGAGCGTTTGTATTAAGGGCGGCGACAGCTAGAAATGGAGGGTGATCGGGGGGCGACAGTTAGAAGGAGAAGGAGAGAAGATGCGAAGCATCACTCGACGGAAGCGAAGGAGGGCGCGGTGCGTGGCGCTCCGCTTTTCAACTTTGCTCGCCCTGCTGGGGGTCGCCGGAACGGGACTTGGGGTCGCCCAGTCTGAACCAGCAAAACACTCCGGTAGTCAAAATATCTCGGTAATTCAGCACGTCGTCTTCTTCATTAAAGAGAACCGGAGTTTTGACAGTATGTTCGGCCAGTTCCCCGAAGCGAACGGAGCCACGCAAGGGACCATTTCCAGCGGAGTCACGATACCGCTGCAGAGGGAGTCAGACTCCCTGCAAGTCGATCTGGGACACGATTGGACCAGTATTCTGACCGCCATGGACAACGGCAGGATGGACCGGTTTGATTTGCTCATGGACGGGAATGTGAACGGCCAGTTTGGCGCATATGTTCAGTTTTACCAAGCGGACATCCCTAATTATTGGAGGTACGCGGAAAGCTTTGCCCTGGCGGACAACATGTTTTCCTCGATACACGCCGATAGTTTTCCGAATCATCTGTACACCATAGCGGCTCAGTCAGGCGGCGTCCTTTCAGCTCCGAGCGGCACCAACACATCCTATTCATGGGGATGCGATTCTCCCGCCAGCGCAACCTCCAGGGAGATGGATGACTTGGGCGATATCTTCGCAGTTTTCCCTTGCTTCGATTTCCTTACGTTGGCGGACAGCATGGACAACGCGGGGATTTCCTGGAGATACTATGCCCCGTCGCAAGGGGAGCAGGGCTACCAGTTCTCGGCTTACGATGCCATTAATCACATCCGCAACGGTTCGGATTGGACCGAGGACGTGGTTCCCACCGCTCAATTCATCACCGATGCGCAGAGCGGAAACCTGCCGTCCGTAAGTTGGGTGATTCTCGGGCATAGTCTTAATGACCATCCACCGGAGAGCATTTGCCAGGGCGAGAACGAGACGGTGCTTTACATGAATGCACTGATGCGGAGTCCGGAATGGAATTCTTCTGCCGTTTTTCTGACCTGGGACGACGATGGTGGCTTCTATGATCACGTTCCGCCTCCCTCCATTGATCAGTTCGGCTTTGGTCCGCGCGTGCCTCTAATTGTCATCTCGCCTTACGCGCTGCCCGGCCATATTTCTAACACCCAATATGAGTTTTCCTCGGTGCTCAAGTTCATCGAAGAACTTTTCGGCCTTCCGTCGCTGACGAGCAGAGACGCCGACGCCAACGACACAACCGACAGTTTCGATTTTAACCAGGCACCTCGTTCGCCCCTGGTTCTCACGCAACGGACGTGTCCCATCGTTTCCGCCACCGGCGGAATCACTTTCGGTGGCCAAGCCGTGCACACCTCGAGCTCTCCGTTTGTTGTTACTCTGACTAACATCCGTAACACCAGCATCAGGGTCTCAAGCATCTTGATCACTGGTGGCTTTACTGAAACCAACAACTGCACCACTCTGCAACCAAGTCAGGCGTGCAGAATCAACGTGTATTTCCGGCCTCTTCACACCGGGGCGATCTCTGGAGCTCTGACCGTCGTCGACAATGATGTCACCAGCCCTCAGGTGATCGCACTGCAAGGAACGGGCGGAAACGTGACTCTTGACCCCTACTTGTATCCAGGCTTGAATTTCGAAACGGTGCATGTAGGTGCGACATCTAACGCGCAGGCGATTACATTGACTAATATCGGTACGTCTACGCTCTCGCTTACCGGCGTCGCAACGGTGGGCGAATTTGCTGAGACGAATACGTGTGCAAACAGTGTTTCCGCCGGCGGGCAATGCACGATCGAAGTGTCGGCAGCCCCCACCAGCAGCGGCGTGGTGTATGGGAATCTGGTGGTCACTGACAGTGACCCAACCAGCCAGCAGATGGTGCGGCTCCAAGCCACGGGAACGGCAGTGGTGTTAAATCGGTCGAGGCTCAACTTTGGCGACGTGGCAGTGAACAGCACGAGCAGGCCGCAGACGATTAACATGATGAACACCGGTGCAACGACCCTCAATATCGCGCTTATCCAATCAAGCACTTACTACAGTGAGGGGAATACTTGCGCCAATTCGCTGGCGCCAGGCGCTAACTGCATAATCAGTCTAACTTTTACGCCAACTCAAATGGGAACCTTAACAGGAGTCCTTACCATAACCGATAATGACGGCACCAGTCCGCAAACGGTGAGTCTGACCGGGACCGGAACCTAGTAACAACCTATAGCTTTAAGAGCAACGGCAGGGAAGGAAAATATCCTCAAGCGGGCGATCTTCGACGGTTCCGGAACCCCTACGGGAGGATGTCGGCTGGCGGTGGACGCGATGCACGCGTAGACCAAGGCGGAACGGTTTTCGAGATCACACTTTAAGCGTGGGCCAACGCTGACAAAGACGACCAACGACTGGCAGAACAAACTTATGTAACAGTATGTGGGCATCCGGACGGCCAGGTTGGGCTATACTCGAATGCTAGTTTCTTGGAAGGTAAATTGCGCATGAGTGATGAGAAGAGCAGGCGAATGAGTTTTTCCGACGTGCAGAAGAAGCCTGCGGCTCGCGCCGTTGGTGGACTCCAGTGCTTACGATGCAAGCACGAACTGGATAGCTATGTGTTCACCAAGTTGAGTTTTCTTCCCTATGGGGCGCAGAGCGGTAATGTCATGCTCGAATGCCCCAAGTGTGGCCACTTGGAATTTTTGTCGCAAAATAGTCCTCTGCTTCAGCGCCTGAAGGCGAATCCGGTAGCCGTCGGTGACGGCGACTGAGACTGAAGAACATCGGCCAGATACATAATCAAGCCTTGTAGGCAAGTTCCTTTGCCCGCTGCGTTGCCTTGACTACGGCCTTGATTAAAGTCACGCGCAGCTTACCCTCCTCGAGTTCCATCAATCCGTCCACGGTGCATCCCGCTGGTGTGGTAACCGAATCCTTTAGAAGCGCCGGATGATCTCCCGTCTCAAGCACCACCCGCGCCGCGCCCAAAGTGGTCTGCGCTGCGAGCAGCGTGGCGACGTCGCGAGGCAGGCCAACTTTGACCCCGGCTTCTGCCAGCGATTCCAGAATGATGTAAATGTAGGCGGGGCCGCTGGCCGAAAGCCCGGTTACGCCATCCATATGTTTCTCGTCGACAACCACCGTCCGGCCCACGACATTGAACATGGCTGTCGCAAGTTCCACGTGTTTTATCGTGGCGTGGGCTCCTTTGGCAATGGCGGTCATCCCCGATCCCACGAAGCACGGCGTATTCGGCATGGCACGAATCACCGGAATATCGGCGCCGAGGGCTTTCTCGATCAAACTATTCGGCACCGAAGCGGCCACAGAAATTACCAACTGGCGCGCCGATAAACGCCCGCGCAGTTGCGACGCCACTTCTTCGACCACCTGCGGCTTTACTCCAATGAGAACAATATCGGCGCCTTCAGCTGCCTTCGCATTGTCTGTGCCCACGCTGATCCCCAGCTTTTTGCTCAGCGCTTTCGCGCGATCTTCATGGGCTACTGTGGCCGTCGTATGTTTAGGCGAAAGCAGTCCGCTTTTCAACAACGCCTGCAGGAGAATTCCTCCCATCTTGCCGGCCCCGAGAACAGCCACTTTTTTTCCGGAAAGTGCATTCGATGTTCCTTTATTGCTCACGCGTTCCCCGGTCTGCTTTGGAGTTTTTGCCGCCATTGCTAAACTGTCCGCGCCAGATCTAACTGACGAACTTTTTGCTCCCATTGCCACGCCGTTTGCACCATGTCGTGCAAAGACCGCTTGGCTTTCCAGCCGAGCGCAGCCTGCGCCCGCGACGGATCGGCAACCAATTCGGGCGGATCTCCCGCGCGACGCTGGCTTGCGCGTTGCGGCACTTTCTTACCGGTCACGTTTTCAATCGTCGCGATTGCCTCGCGCACTGAACTGCCCCTGCCCGTTCCAAGATTGTATTGCACCGCTCGCTCGGCATGGTCGAGATGCTGAAGCGCGAGTACATGCGCTTCAGCGATGTCGCTCACGTGAATGTAGTCGCGGATACAGGTGCCGTCAGCCGTTGGATAATCGGTTCCGAAAACATCCAACGCGCCTCGTTCTCCAGTAATTGCCTTCAGCGCGCACGGAATCAAATGGCTTTCCGGATCATGAACTTCGCCAATGTCTCCGCTTTCATCCGCACCCGCGGCATTGAAATACCGGAGGCTTGTCGATCTTAACCCGTAGGCGCCAGCATATGCTTCAAGCGCATTTTCCAGGAAAAGCTTGGACGTTCCATACGGGTTGACTGGCTGGCGCGGAGTGTCTTCGGTGATCGGAACCTTCGCCGGAATACCGTACACGGCGCACGAAGAAGAAAAAACGAACTTGCGTACGCCAGCGTCGAGACTAGCATCCAGCAGGGCCAATCCGTTCCGCACATTGTTGTGGAAATACTTACGCGGGTCCTGGACACTTTCGCCCACCTGGGAATCGGCGGCAAAGTGCATGACGGCAGAAACCCGTTTCAGCGCCCGGTTGATCTCTGCCGGCTCTGCGATGTCTGCGACGAAAAGTTCAAATCCCTCCGCTAGAAACCGATGGCCCCGCGAAAGATTATCGTAGAGAATAGCATCGTAGCCGCTCCGCCGCAAAGCGCGCGCTGTGTGGCATCCGATGTATCCAGCCCCGCCCACTACTAAAACTGATGATTCACGCCCTGGCAAACTAGACCTTTCCTCCGCTCAGAAACCGGCGACGAAACCAGTCACAATTCGATTTTCTTCAAGAAAGTTGAGACCACTCCCAGTGCACTCCGAGATCCGCGATAGCTTTCTGTGCATGAACCATCAGAGTCAAGGGCTAATCACCCACCACCAAAGTGTTTATAACATGCTCTGGACGGTAGGACAGTAACGAGTTCAAGGTTTGCCGAAACTATGAACAACTAGATCGCTACTCCGCTTCAAAAGGCTCTCGTAACGACGGAAGCGTGAGTCCTGGAAGGGCCGCGCGGATTTGGCGGCGACATAAATCGATCAGAAACATGCGTGAATGCACCAAACATGGTGCATTCATATGGCACTTCTGTGCTATTTACGTCCTTTCGTAAGCATACTAAAGTCTCTGCACAATGTGCTCTGGATGGGGAACGGAGGTTTTTAACCCGTCCTGAACGAACGAGTTCGGAGAGCGCTGTTTTTCCAGTCCCGTTCATGCATATTTGATTCTCCCCCTGCACGCTGTACCGCAGAAATCGATCCATTGCCCTAATTGGCGCCGGAATTTCCGGCGTCTTGGATTAGCTATTTGATGAACCCCCGTCCACAGAGGAGAAGATTCGAAAATGGCCCAGTTTGTAACTCCCATGCCACAGAGCGCGGAACGAATTCGTGTCTTGGCTGCTGACAGCACCCGCATGAGCAGCCAGTTGCTCGCCCAAGCGCTCGCCCAAAATACCCAATTTCACGTTACCGGAATCGAACCGAAACCAGCTTCTATTCTTGCTGCCGTAGCCGACGAAAAACCCAACGTAGTTCTGATGAGTTCAGTACTCGAGGAATCGCGCACGGGATTCGATCTCATCCGTCAGGTCTGCTCCACCCGGCCTGAGACAAGAGTTGTCATGCTGATGGATACTTCCAAGCGGTCGGCGGTGGTGGAAGCGTTCCGTTCGGGCGCGCACGGTGTTTTCTCGCGCACCGAATCTCCCAAGCTGTTGGCCAAGTGCATCTGCAGCGTGCACCAGGGGCAAGTCTGGGCGAATAGCGCGGAGCTGCGCTTTCTACTGGAGGCACTTTGTGAGTCAGAGCCTGCAGCCACGCTCGATGCCGGAACGCAAGCTATCCTTTCCAAGCGCGAGCAGGATGTGGTGCGTTGCGTTGCGGAAGGACTATCGAACCGGGAAATCGCCAGCCGTTTGGGGCTGACGGAGCACACCGTAAAGAACTATCTGTTCCGCATCTTCGACAAGCTGGGCGTTTCCAGCCGCGTCGAGGTCGTGCTCTACGCCTTCCGCTTTCGCAAGGATCTGGTCGGAACCAACACGACCGACAGCAACTGCGTACAGGGTGCCAAAACCTATCCAGTTCCGCAAGCCGCGAAACCTGGCGCGATGGAAGTTGTGGCGAAGAAAGTGCCGGAGCCCTTGCTAGAGGCAGGCCGCCGGGCTCGCCAGTAGCGACTTATATGGATGGCGGCCCACCCACTGGCGGGCCGCTATCAAGCAACTCCTTGAAGAGGGACATCAGGCAGGAGCGTCGGTTTTGGCGCGGCCTGTTCTGCCTCATTGCCACAGATCAGATCCAGCAGTGGCACGGCCATAAACGTAGTAAGCAGGGCCATCACCACCATCATCGAGAACAACGCGGGCGAGATGATTTTGACGTCGAGTCCGATATCGAGAATTACCAGTCCCATCAGCCCTCGAGTATTCATCAACGTCCCTAGTCCGGCCGCATTGCGCCAGCCCATCCCGCTGAACCGCGCCGCAATCATCGAGCCACCCAACTTGCCGGCTGCAGCCACGAGCACAATCAAGCCGCAATAAAACCACATCGCTGGTCCTTTGACGAGTCCGATGTTCGTGCGCAACCCTGTAAACGCGAAGAATAACGGCAACAGCAACGTAACCGTGACCGTCTCGAAACGTTCAACCACGTAGCGAACAAACTTGGGCTCTTTGGGCATGATCGCGCCCATGAGAAACGAACCGAACAGCAGATGGATTCCCAGCCGCTCCGTGCACAACGCGGAAGCCATGGTCAGCAGAATCAGAAACGCCATTCCATTCTCGCTGATCTCGCCGCGCTTGCGAAATGCGCGCTCGAAGCCGCGCAGCAGAAAACTCACTCCGTAAATCATGACCGCGCCAAACAGCAGGATGCCGCCAATTGTTATCCAGATAGAAGTGGTATGGTGCGCGGCGCGGATGAGCACAACGATGTAGGCGAGGATGCACCAGCCGGTCACGTCATCGACGGCAGCGCAGGCGATGGCTACGCTGCCCAGCCTGCTCTTCATCATATTGCGCTCGAGCAGAATGCGAGCCAGAACAGGGAATGCGGTAATGCTCATAGCCGCGCCCATAAACAATGCAAAGTTGATGAATGAGACGCTGTCATCGCAAAGCCGTGGGTAGAGATAGAGAGCCAGCAGCGATGCCAGAACGAACGGCGCCGTAATGCTGACGTGGCTTACTAGGACCGCGGCATGGCTTTGGTGCTTGAGGGCCTTTGGGTCAATCCCCAGACCGACCAGAAACATGAAGACGACGACGCCGACCTGGCTCAATGCATTAAGAAAACCCAGGCTGCCTACGGGAAATAAGTAAGCGGAAAAATGTGGCGCGATCCATCCCAGGAGAGAGGGACCGAGCAGGATTCCTGCGAACATTTCACCCACCACACGGGGTTGATGGAAGCGCCGGAATAAGCTCCCTACAATCCGGCAAACCGCCAGAATGACCGTGATCTGAAGAACCAATGTAAAAAGGTTGGGCATCAGGGATTTTCTCAGGGAGCGGCGCTATAGTGCTGGGCACGGAAGGCAACCGGAGCACAAGTTGGACAATCCGGCGATGCAACAGTGCCGGTCAGAAAACTGCCGTTGGCCTGGCGATTGATTGTGGCGAGCAAGGTGAAGCGGTGCAGGCTGGCGCAGGCCGCATTGCCTGAATGGCCCGGGCTTGTAAGTGAAGCGTGGATCATCTTTCCCTCGATAGTGCCGGCGGCCGTGATTGTGGGCGCGCTCGGAACGCCGAATATCAGGTCCTTGCCGGACTGCGAGATGGAGATCCTTTGATCGGGAATCAGGGCAGGAATGTTGACGCACGACGAAGAACTGTCTTGGGAGGGATCAAGCTGTAAATTCCACAGTCCATCGATTGCCGGCGGAGCCGTCAGATTCCTTCCGGTATGGAGAAT
This sequence comes from uncultured Acidobacteriaceae bacterium, assembly GCA_963784095.1. Classification (GTDB taxonomy): domain Bacteria; phylum Acidobacteriota; class Terriglobia; order Terriglobales; family Acidobacteriaceae; genus Sulfotelmatobacter. The sequence goes on along the minus strand of CAWAQC010000003.1, from coordinate 243,814 downwards.
TCCGGCCAGCAGGAACAAGGGAAGGACCACCAGGAGGCTGTAGGCGAAAACGAAATGTTTCTTCGTCCCAGACATTCGCTTGCTTCGCCGAATTCCCCTAAGCTGCCATATCGGGCGATGAGTTCACGCAGTCGTACCCAGGAATCGCCATCGGTTCTCTTTTAGCCGCTGGTTCGCTCAGCCCTGCGGACGAAATGCGTTCGAGGTCAAGTCGCCGAGCAGTTTGTGCCAGGGATGCTTCTCGTTCTGTTCGACCTCGGTGACCATCTTGCGCATCTTCTCCAGCACCGGCGGCGTGGCTTCGTCGTAAACGTCGCCTTGCAACAGCTTTAATACGTCGAGCCGGTATCGTTTGTCGTTAATAAAGTACGTGAACAAGACATTCAGCCGGTAATAGACGGTAATAAAGTCATACCAGTTCTTGGTTCCGCGACGCAGAGTGTCTTCGTAGGTGTGGAAACTCTGCCGCGAAAAATCGTTCTTCTCCAGCGCGGCGAGAATGTCTTTATGCGCGAAGCGCGAACTGTTCAGCGCAATGCTCACGCCGGTGGAGAAAATGGGATCGACGAAACGGCCGGCATCGCCGACCATCAGAAACCGGTCGCCGCAAAGCTGCTTCATGGCGTAGCTATAATCGCCTTCGTCCTTGAAGGGACGAATGCGGTCCGCCTTGCGCAAAGTCTCTTCAATCATGGGACGTGTTCCCACGGAACTCCAAAAAAACTTCTCGCGGTCTTCCTTGGACTTCGCGAAATTCTTCTTTTGCGTCACCACCCCGATGCTGGTTACGTCGTCGGAGATTGGAATCTGCCAAATCCATGTGTTCGAGATGGGCAGAAAATGTATATAGATGTAGTCAAGGTTTGTGTCGCGCTTGGCGAAGACCTTGCGATCGTAACCGCCGAACCAGGAGTGAATCGCGTATTGATCGAAGACGGTGTCCTGCACCTTGAGCTTCATCTGGTTGCCGAGGAAGGTATTGCGGCCGCTTGCGTCAACCACCATTTTCGCGCTTACGCCAAACTCTTTCTGTCCCATGTTAAAGCGGACAATGGGCTCTTTCGGGCCGAAGTCAACCGCGCTGACCTTGATGCCGTCGTAAACCGTCGCGCCCAGCTTGTGGGCGTGCTGCAAGAGCATCAAATCAAACTTGCCCCGGTCCACGTGATAGGTATGGTTCTTGTCGACGCCGGCCTGCTGGCGCTCGTCGAAACGAATATCTACGTTGCAATCCGGGGCCAGGCCCTCGAGATCGTGAACATATGGAGTTTTCTTGTCATCTGTTGTCCACACCGCGCCATACTTGTGGGGAAACTTGGCGGCTTCCATCTCCGGCAGAAGATCGAGGTCCTTAAAAACCCTCGTCGAGGATGGAACCAGCGACTCGCCGACGTGTGGGCGGGGAAAAAGTTCTCGCTCAAAGACAACGCAATTCACGCCGGCCTTGGCCAGATAACAAGCCATGGACGATCCTGCGGGACCTCCGCCGATAATGGCGACATCAAAATCCGGCTTCGTGATAACCAATGCTCCTCCTCGATCTCCTCGTAAAAAGTTTTCCTGCTTCTTCAAGAATTGCCGCAGCTTTATTGGCTGGCTTCTTTGAATGCGTCCACAGTCATATCGCCCAGCAACTTGTGCCAGGGATGCTTCGGATTCTGCTCGACCTCAGTGACCATTTTCTTCATCTTTTCGAGCACCGGCGGCGCGGCATCGTCGTAAACGTCACCCTGCAGCAGTTTCAACACGTCCAAGCGGTAGCGCGGGTCGCCGACGAAGTACGTAAACAGTACGTTCAGCCGGTAATAAACTGAGATGAATTCGTACCAGTTCTTGGTTCCCAGGCGGAGTTTCGTTTCGTAATCCGAAAAGCTTTCGCGGGAAAAGTCATTTTTCTCCAGCGCGCGCAGCACGTTGGTGTGAGCGAAACGGGCGCTGTTCAGAGCGATGCTGACTCCGGTGGAAAAAATGGGATCCACGAAGCGGCCGGCATCGCCGACCAGCATGAAACGGTCACCGCACAGTTGCTTCATAGCATAGCTGTAATCGCCCTCGTCTTTGAAGGCGTGCATCTGGTCGGCCTGCTTCAGTTTCTCCCGCAGCAGAGGACGGGTCCCCACCGCTTCCCAGAAAAACTGCTCGCGATCCTGCCGTGATTTGGCGAAATTTTTCTTTTGCGTAACCACCCCAATGCTGGTCACCGAGTTCGTGATCGGAATCTGCCAGATCCAGGTGTTGGAAATGGGCAGGAAGTGAATGAAGATGAAGTCCAGCTGAGTGTCTTTCTTGGCGAACGCCCTGCGGTCATAGCCATCAAACCAGGTGTGGATGGCATATTGATCGAAGACCGGATCCTTGATTTTTAACTTCATCTGGTTGCCCAGGAATGTGTTGCGGCCGCTGCAATCGATCACCATCTTGCAGCTCACGCCCATTTCTCTCGATCCCATGTTGAAGCGCACAATGGGCTCTTTCGGTCCGAAATCCACATCCTTTACTTTGACGCCTTCGTACACCTGCGCGCCCAGCTTGTTGGCGTGCTGCAGCAACATCAGATCGAACTTGCTGCGATCCACGTGGTAGGTGTACTCGCGATCCACGCCTTCCTGCTGGCGCTCGTTAAAACGAATGTCAACGTAAGATTCCGGATTAATCTGATCTTTATCGTCTTTATCTTTATACGTGCCCTCAAAGTTCATCTCATAAGCGCCCTGATCTTCCGCGGTCCACGCCGCGCCAAACTTGTGCGGGAACTTTGCCTCTTCCATTTCTCCGAGGAAATCGAGATCGCGAAAAACTCGCATGGCCGAAGGAACTAGTGACTCTCCCACATGTGGTCGGGGAAACAACTCGCGCTCGAAAATCACGCAATTTACTCCCGCTTTCGCCAGGTAGGCGCCCATCGAGCCGCCGGCCGGCCCACCGCCAATAATGGCAACGTCAAAATCCGGTTTGGTGAGAACCAAGGTGGTGCTCCTTAAATTGCTTGAATAAATGAGATGCTGCGAAATTCTTCGTGGGGGGTGCTACAGTTCGCTGCCTGTTCCATCACTATCGCTTCCATGCGCAATCTGTGTCAAGGAGACCTTCTACTCTAGAGTCGCCAGGCACCATGAGTAACCTCCGCAGGTTACCGGCGAGTGTTTATCGCTATGCCGCTTATTCGTTCGCGACTATGGCCTCCGCACCTTCTTAGCTCAGACGACTTTGGGTCACTGTGTCAAGACTGCAGTAGTGTCGGAACTGAAGTGTCCTTTACCTACTGCAAATAGAGGACTAAAGTCTCCTGATTGCTTCCCGCCGTCGCTGATTTTACAGCTCGGGGCAAGCTGTGTCGGTTCACCGCCATCATCCAGGAGCTAAGAAAAGAATGCCGCAAACTCTCGATGTCTTGCGAGAGAATTCCCGAGTCATACGTGTGCTTGCCGCTGAGAGCACGCGCATGGGCAGTCAACTACTAGCGGAGGCGCTGGCGCAGGAACAGCACTTCGAAGTTGCCGGCATTGAAGCCAAAGGACAGGCGCTCATCGATGCCGTGGCCAATCGTAAGCCACACGTTCTGCTGCTCAGCTCAACCTTGGAAGGATCGGCGACGTTGGGATTCGAAATCACGCGCCAGCTGCATTCTGCCTGCACAGATACCAAAATCGTTCTACTGATGGATACCGCTACCCCGAGCGCTGTAGTTGAGGCTTTCCGCAGTGGAGCGCAGGGTGTATTTTCACGCACCGAATCGTCCAAGGCTCTGGCCAAGTGCGTCACCAGCGTTCACCAGGGACAAGTGTGGGCCAACAGCGCGGAGTTACGTTATTTGCTGCAGGCGTTGCGCGAAGCGCCGACCATGCGAATGGTAGATTCTCGCGGCGATGAAATCCTCTCCAAGCGGGAGCACGATGTGGTGCAATGCGTGGCTGAGGGTCTGTCGAATCGCGAGATCGCAAAAAGGCTAAAGCTTACCGAACATACGGTAAAAAATTACTTGTTCCGCATCTTTGACAAACTTGGGGTGTCCAGCCGGGTCGAAGTTGTTCTCTACGCTTTCAGCGTTCGCGGCATGATGGGCGAACCTACACTGGCATGGTCGCCGGAAACTCCTCAAACTGCAAATGCCGCCAGTTCAAATTCGGCTCCAATTCCGTCCGCAAGGAAGAGGCCTGCGGCACCGATCAAAGAACTGGCCCGTCGGGCACGCGTCTAAGCGTCTAATCGCGAAGCCAAAGTCCTTCTATCTCCGCGCCCTATTTCCAAGAGAAGCTCAGCGCAGCCATGTCTGCGATGTAGTGTCCAATCGCAAGCGACGCCGTCGCTGCCGGGGATGGCACGTTCAAAACGTGCAGCATGTTAGCCGAAGGCACGAAATGGAAGTCATCCAGCAGTGTGCCGTCGCGGCGAAGCGCCTGTGCGCGAACGCCGGAGCCACATTCGATCAAATCCCGAGCGGTCACTTCGGGCACCAGACGCTGAAGGGAATGAACGAAGGCAGCCTTAGAAAACGAGCGGTAAAACTCCTCGAGCCCGCTGCGCCAATGTTTCGCAGCCATACGCCAAAAACCGGGAAATGCTAAGGACGAAGCTAAATCATGCAGATTGAAATCGCTCCGCCGATAGCCCTCGCGGCGAAATGCGAGCACCGCGTTCGGCCCGGCATCGACTGTTCCGTCGATGCGCCTCGTGAAGTGGACGCCAAGAAACGGGAATTGCGGATCAGGCACGGGATAAATGAGCGACCGGACCAGCGACCGGCGCTCGGGAATTAACTCATAGTATTCGCCACGAAACGGAACGATCATGACATCCCGCTCTTCGCTTGCCATTCGGCTGATGCGGTCGCTAAATAGTCCGGCGCAATTGATTGCGGCGGGCGTATCGAATGCTCCACAGACAGTTTCGACAATCACGCCGCCGAAGTGACGCTTTAGCGAGGTCACGGCAGCAGAAGTAAGAATGGTTCCACCTTGCGCGGAAACAATCTCGGCATATTTCTCGCAGACTTTCATGTAGTCGGTGATTCCCGTGCAAGGAACGGCTAGAGCCCGCAATCCGGTGGCATGCGGCTCGACTTCTTGCAGCTCTTCGCGGCTAAGAAAGCGCAATCCAGTAAGTCCGTTGGCGTTGCCGCGGCGGTGTAATTCTTCGAGTCGTGGAAACTCAGTTTCATCCACGGCCACAATCACCTTGCCGCAGACCTGGTAGGGCACACCGTGCTCGCGGCAGAAATCAAGCATGCTCTGCGCGCCCTCCACGCACAGCTTGGCTTTGAGCGATCCCGGTTTGTAGTAGACGCCGGAATGAATTACCCCGCTGTTGTGGCCGCTTTGATGCTGTCCCACGCGGGCCTCTTTTTCGAGCAAGAGGACACGAAGCCGGGGAAAGCGTTTCGTGATTTCGAGAGCGACGGCGAGGCCGACGATTCCCCCGCCGATCACTATCACGTCGTATCGCGCATCCGCCATGATGCACGATCTTAACCCACGGCGCGTTCCATCGCCGCTCACTGCGCGCTGACGATCAGCGTAACGGGAGAGCTTTGGTTACTGACTGAGCCGGACGTACCCGTTATGGTGATCGTATAGGTGCCGGGCTTTGTCCCTTGTATTTGGGTGCCGATGCCTTCGCCTCCACCGCCGCCTGTGCCCCCGCCGTTGCTGCCGCCTCCGCCGCAGGAGTTCAGCAGCCCTGCCAGCACAAACAATGCGAATAGGAAAGAAACTGGCAATTGGCTCACCCGTTTTCGGCCGCGACGCCTGATTTTAAAAAACGCGAGCCCCGGAAGTGCCAACCAAAGACCAAAGAAGATCGCAGTACCACCCGAGGGCATCCGCAATAAACCGGACGAACTCGCGGTAGTGGTAATGGTCATCACCACGGCAGCCGAGTTGTTACCCGGAGTGACCGAATTGGGCGTGAAAGCGCAAGGGGAGGGCGCCCCGGCGCAAGAGAAACTCACCGCACCAGTGAACGAGCTGCCCACGGTAAAGACATTAAAATTGAAGCTCGCCGATTCTCCGGGTGTTATGGTCTGGCTCGACGGCGTAGGCGCACTAATCGTGAAGTCCTGACCCACATTCAGGTTGACGGTCCACTTGTGGCTGGGTGAGCCGGAAATGTCCTGCGTGTTCACATAGACCTTATAACTGCCCGGTGCAGCATTGTTCGTAACATTGAACGAGGCCGTCAGGCTGACCGTACCGTCGCTGCTGATCATGATCGGATTCGACTGATTGACGGCATTCCCCTGCGTGCTAAGTGTGCACTGCGTGCCTGCCAGACCCGTTGCATCACAAGTCGCGCTGACCTGGCCGCTGTATTCATAAGATGATGTCAGAGTGAGGTTCGCGGTCGCTTGGCCGCCGGGATTGACCGAAAGAGCCTGCGTACCGGCAATCGAGTAGTCGCCGACATCGAACGGGACCTCGTAAGTGTGCGTAGATGAGCCCGATGTGCCTTGCATCGCGACCTGGTAGGCGCCGGCAGAGGCGGTCGCCGCATTGATCGTTAGTGTCGCCGTGGCCGGGAACGAACTCACCGTCGCAGGGACGACAGTGCAGCTATTCGCGCCGAAAATTCCAGCGCAACTCAAGGTCACTGGGTTGTCGAAACCGTCCTGGGAAGAAATGCTGATCGGGCCGCTGGTGGCCGTGCTTTCCGCCTTCACCTCAGGAAACGGAGTTGGCTCTCCAAGAATGAAATCTGGATTGAGAATAACGTTTAATGCGAACGACTGCGTCAGCGGCGCCGGTCCGGCACCGGTTGTGGCTTGCAGCGTCACCGTGTAACTGCCGACTGGAGTTGTGGCAGGCACCGTCACGCTTGCAGTCATATTCACCGGCGACGAAGCCGTTGGATAGACGGTTGCGCTTGGCCTAAATGCGCAGCTCGCGCCTGTGATGGGAGGGCTGAATCCGCAGCTCATGGTGACGCCCTCAGTGAACGTACCCTGCACCGTAATCTCGAAGCTTACCGTCGGCGAGACAGTTCCACGCGGCTCGGTGATGCTGGCGGGCGAAGGTGTGCTCAATTCCAGATCCACCACGTGCAGGGTGACGGCGGCCGTGTGCGTTGTGTTATTCGGGTCGGATCCGGCGCCTTGAATGTTGAAGTAATAGTCGGCCACGCTGGTCGTGCCCGCGCTGACCAGGAACGCTGCGCCAGTGGGAGTCGGAGTGAGACTCGAGAAATTTGGAGTGCATGGAGCGGGAGGACTTGTAGTTCCAGCTGTGCAACTCAGTGCCACTGAGTTGTCGTATCCGTTCAGAGAAGTTAGCGTGCCGTTGAGCGTGCCCGTGTATCCCGCGAAGACTGTCAGCGGCGTGTTCGAAATTGCGATTTCAAAATCGGGCGTGGCGAGCAGGTTGAACTGCCAGATGCCTCGCCCGTAGGTCGAAGCTCGCAGCAGTTTCTCTCCTCCAGAATTGAAGAGCGCAATCCCGGTTACGGCCACGTCTGGCAGAAATCCGAAGGTGCCGCCTTGAGTGGTAGGATCGGGCCCGACTTCGGTCCACGCAGGCGGAAAAGATGTGGGGCTTTCAAAGACGCCAACGTCTGTCCCCACGTAAACAACATGCGCGCTGGGATCGACGATCACGGCATTCGTCGGAGAATCGGGAAGGTTGTTTGGAGTAGTTCCCGTGAAATCGATCCAGCTCGCGCCAGCATTGGTTGTCTGCCATACATGCCCTGGGCCGCCAGTAAATCCCATCACGGTGACGTAGGCCGTGTTGCCCGTGAAATCTGAGGTATCGATCGCAACGTCTGAAATAGGAAATTGATTGGCATTGATGCTTGTGCCGCCGGGTCCGTTCAGAGTGACGTTCGTGAACGTCGATGATGCTCCGGAGACGGCCGAAGCATTCGTAGTGACCCAGACATTTCCACCGATCGGCGCAGACAAGTTACTTGGACCGGGGCCATCGGTGGTCGCATAAATTACTTGTGAACCGCTTGCATTGCTTGGCCCGCCGGCGGCCAGCGAGCGAACTGTATTCACCTCCAGACCGGAGCATGTCCCCGTACCGAGCGTGTCAAAATTAGGGCTCAGCAGCGTAAAAGTGCCGCCGGATCGCGGTCCGCTCCAAACGCGGCAGGTCCCAACCAGCAGCGTCGATTTCGATTGAGGATCGAGAATGTACGGAAAATAAAACGCCCCGTCGTCCCCTCCCACGCTACTGCTGCTGATGACAACATTGAAAAGGCTGTCAGTGCAGTCGACGCCCGAAGCACATTCCTGAATGTCGAGGCTGCCTGATCCTGTGTCGGGATTCGAAGCGAAAAAGTCGCCGGTATTGGGATCAATTGCATCAAAACCGCCATCCCCGCCCAGCACATTGCCCCAACTCGTGTTGGTTGTCGCGGCTGCGCTCGCCGGTGAACCGTTATCCTGTGTGCCTCCAAGTATTACGTTGGAGTTCGACGCAGACTGAGAGAAAGCCACAAATTGCGTCATCGGACCCAGATTCTGATTGAGGTCGTCAAACTCATTCGCCCCCGAGCAGGATCCGGTGGTGAGCCCGGTGTAGCCATTGAGAGCGCGATAAATGCCGCCATCATTGGCGAAGTACATGAGCGCGGCGCCGTAATCGATTCCCGAGCTTGGAATCGTATAAGCCAACGCATGCTGGTCAGGATGCACATGCGCAAGAGCTGCCAGTGGGTCGCAGCCATAAACGTGGGTGAGATTCATGAACGGAGCGTCCGCACATGATGGATTGCTCACCGTGATCGCACACTTATAAAGATTAATTGCGCCGGCGTAGAGGTCGGTCGCGGTGCTGCCATTGCCAACCGCAAGTAGTTCCAGATTATAGAAGGCTTGCTCCACCCCGCAGCCATCGAAGTCGCCGCAGTTAATGATTCCGCTGTCGCTGATTTGCGTCCACGTGACGCCACTATTAAGGCTTTGCCAGATCCCTTGATCCACAGGATCGCCCTCGGAATCCGCGGAAACGAACCAGACGTACATTTCATTTCGTCCCGGCACGACCGTGATTTCGGCGCGATAAATAGGACACGTTGTCACATAATTCTGAGGGCACGCTGCTGTACTTAACAGTCCGCTTGCGCCGGGTTGATTAGCGAGTCGAGTCCAACTCAGGCCGTCAGGAGAAGAATAAAAACCCTGATAGCGTACTGCAGCGAAGAACAACCCGGCTGCGGCGTTGTAAACAACCGAGGTTGCCGAGGTCGCTTCCGCCGCGCCGCCAAGATTCAGCGCATCGTAACTCCACGTCTGTCCGGCGTCCGTCGATGTATAGAGGCCGGGATAAGTGTTGCTAGTGATGGCTCCATCCACGAGGCCTTCGTTCGAGGTAGCCATGGCTGCGACTACGGTCGCGGTGTTGGCTGTGCTGAATGCCATGCGCGCGGCCCCGAGTCCGGCAAACGAAAGGGCACCGTTGTTGGCAGTGGAATTTAGCGTCCAGGCATTGCCGGCGTTGGTCGAGGTAAGAATACCCAGGCCGAAATAGGAATCAGCCGAGTTGTCAGCTTCGCCCGTGCCCGCCACAATCACGCTGTTTGCCGGGTTGGTGTTGCCGGGCTGGATCGCAATCGCGCCGATCGAGAGCGTGGCCTGATCGTCGGTAAGAGCAGTCCAGGTCACGCTATCTGCGGTTAGATCCGCCGCATTGAGCGATTTCCATACTCCCGCCTGCGCGCCGCCAATGTAAACCGTATTGCCGCTGGGATCCGCGGGATCGATCGCCACTGCGGTTGCTCGTCCTGAGACCTGATTGTAGTTCTGAAAACCATCACCGCTTGCGTCGGAGGAAAGTGGCACCGGCCCTAATGCAACCCAGCCGCCGTTGGACTGCGCTGGTTGCGCGTCTGGGTGCGCGTCCGGATCTGCGGATAAACGAAACGCTCGATCAGCTCTGGCTTTCATCTTCGCCTGATAAGCGCGGTAACGTAATTCTGCGGCCAATTTTCCGGGAATCACGCGGCCACGCAGGAACCACTCGTCGCGGGCTTGTTCATGGTCGGCATCCGCCTCGGCTGGCGTAGCTTGATGCGAGGGTCCGGCTGCGCTTTGACCTCGCACAGGCAGAGCAATCGCAATCGGAATTGCTAGCAGGGAAGCCAGAACCAACCGACAGAACTTCGGATAATTCATAAACGCAGACGCCAACAATCACGCAGTATGAAAGTGAGAGCCAGCTCGGTCAAAAGAAAAAGCGCTGAAATTCAGCTCTTCTGCCGTTTTGGGAAATAGAAAGGGCAGGTGGTTACGCTTGCGTCGAAGCTTCCGTAGACAGGTTGTCAAGCGGAACGCGATCGAAAGCCAAGTCACTGAACGAGCAGTTCTGCCTGTACAATTTCAGGGGATTCTTATAAGTCTGCGAGCCGGAACGAGGTCTCCATGTTGAAGCGTCTTTTCCTGATCGCATCGGTATCTTTTCTTATATTCGCGATCGCACCCTCGGCCTCCAAGGCCAGCGCGGCGCCTCGCCAGATCAATGTTGCAGCTGCGGCAGACTTGAGCGTTGTTCTGCCCAAAATCGCCTCCGATTTTGAGAAGACCAGCGGTGTGGTGGTGAAACTTTCCTTTGGAGCTTCCGGAGCCTTGACTCAACAAATTGAGAACGGAGCACCGTTCGACGTCTTCTTCTCGGCGGACATGGGCTATCCGAAGCAGCTGATTGCAGACGGTAAGGCCGATGCATCAACCTTGTATCGCTATGCTATTGGTGAGTTGGTTCTTTGGACACCGGCAGATTCGCCTCTCGATGTTGAGCGAAAGGGCATGGATGTATTGCTGGATCCGTCGACAAAGAAAATCGCTATCGCTAACCCGCAGCACGCGCCTTACGGCCGCGCTGCCGAAGCAGCGCTGAAACATTACGGCCTGTATGAAAAAGTAAGCGACCGGCTCGTGGTGGGAGAAAATATTGCGCAGGCGGCGCAATTTGTTGAGTCCGGCAATGCTCAGGTCGGGTTTGTGGCGCTGGCTCATGCTCTGGCGCCGGCAATGAAAGGAAAGGGGAAATACTGGAAGATACCGGCGGACGCGTATCCTCCATTGGATCAAGGTGCGATTATGATTTCGGATTCGCAGCATCCTGAGGCCGCGGAGGCGCTTCTGACGTACATGAAGGGCCCCGAGGCTCTGGCTGTGCTACGGCATTATGGCTTCACATCGCCTGACAATAAATAAGGTGAAAGTGGGCCCAGTAATGCGCCCTCAATAAAATGCTCATCAACTGGCAAGCCTTCTGGCTCACTGTGGAACTGGCAGTGATAGTCTCGGCCATCCTGCTTGTAGCCGGTCTGCCGCTTGCGTATTGGATCACCTTCTCCCGCTGGCGTTGGAAGTTTCTGGTGGAAGCGGTGGTCGCGTTGCCCATCGTTTTGCCGCCAACCGTTCTCGGATTTTATGTTCTCGTCGCACTCGGTTCGCAAAGTCCTCTGGGGCGTTGGTGGCAGTCGTTCACCGGACATACGCTGGCCTTCACCTTTAGTGGATTGGTGATTGGATCGATCTTCTATAGTTTGCCATTCGCTGTGCAGCCTTTTGCCGCCTCGTTCTCTTCCGTGGATCGCAAGCTGCTGGCCGCTTCGGCGGTGCTGGGAGCTTCATCGTTAAAAACTTTCTTTCGCGTGGTGCTGCCTCTCTCGGTTTCAGGCGTGGTGACCGGCGTGGCTCTGACGTTCGCTCACACGATGGGAGAGTTCGGCGTAGTGCTGATGGTCGGAGGGAACATTCCTGGCGTAACGCGCACCGTCTCGATCGACATTTACGATCAAGTCGAGGCTGCCAACTATGCCTCTGCAAATGCCATGGCCTTGCTGCTGCTCGTGTTTTGCTTGGCCGTGCTCACCGTGGTGTACGGGCTAAATCGAAGAAAGCTGAATCGGCGATTGATGACAGCCGCTGCGGTGAAATAGCAAGCGTCGATGCCCTCCGACCCACATTCAAGCGGCGCACATGCAACTTTGAGCGCCCGCATTCGAAAGATTTTGTCCGGCGCTGAGCGCAACTTCGTTCTCGACGTGGAATTCCACGCCGCTCCGGGGTTCACCATACTCTTCGGGGCTTCGGGAGCAGGCAAGACTACGCTGCTCGATTGCGTGGCTGGACTTGTTACTCCACAAGGACGCATCGCCCTTGACGAGCGCGTTCTTTTCGATTCGAACGGCAAGATCAACATTCCGGTTCCGCTGCGTCGCGTAGGCTATGTTCTGCAGGATCTCGCGCTCTTCCCCCATTTAACCGTCGAACAGAACATCGAATACGGTCTGGGTGACTTGCCGCGCGCAACTCGAAGAAAACGAAGCATGACGATTCTGCAGGACTTTCGCATTGATCATCTGCGTCAGCAGCGCCCGTCGCAAATTTCAGGGGGAGAGCGGCAGCGCGTGGCCCTGGCGCGCTCTCTGGTCACCGATCCGTGCTTGCTTCTTCTCGATGAACCACTCTCCGCCCTGGACGCACCCACCAAGGCGCAAATTATTAAGGATCTGCGGCGCTGGAATGCGGAGCACCAGATTCCAATTCTCTATGTGACTCACAGCCGGGAAGAAGTGCTTGCGCTCGGCGAACGAGTGCTGGTTCTGGAACAGGGCCGCCTGATTGCCCAAGGTACGCCGCACCAGGTGCTGAGCGCTCCCCTGCAGGAAACAGTCGCGCAGCTCGCCGGATTCGAAAACATTTTCGATGCCACAGTTTGGCTGGTTCATGAGGACCGTGGCACTCTCACTTGCCGTTTGCCGGTTTTACCGGGAAGACCTGCCGGAACTTTTGTCCTGCTGGAAACACCTTTAGTTCGCGCCGGCCCAGGCACAGTTTTGCGAGTTGGCATTCGAGCGGGCGATATTCTTCTAGCTATTTCAAAACCCGAAGGACTGAGCGCGAGAAATATACTCTCGGGGCGTCTGCTTTCTCTGGAAAGGCGAGACTCGGTGGTGTTCGCCTCTGTGGATTGCGGAGTCGAGATGCAGGTCCAATTGACGCTGGCTGCGCGCGATGAACTGAAATTGGTAGCCGGCCAGGAAGTCTGGCTGGTGATCAAAACCCACTCGTGTCATCTGATGCGGCGCTGAGAGCAGCGCCGGCGCATTGCTATTTTTGTTAGACAAAAAAAACTAGGGGCGGATCGCCGGCTCGCATTCCCATGCGAGCAGAGAAATCGCCTCCAGTATCGTTAGCAATCTAGAATCGCATCACTCAACCCGTTGCGTAAGGCTTGGATTTCTCCTCGGCAAACTGCCGGTTCCTCCTGCCTTGAGTTTTGAATGCGTAAACGTAGCTTTGGCAGGGAAGTGCCGGATGCGAAACATCGCGATTAGGCTCAGAATTCCCCAACGAGCGAAATCGCCAAGGTGGCTATAATCAGCGGGCAACTTTTATGAAGCTGAATTTAAGGGCCGCGCTGGATACGCTCCGGCGATCATTGGCATCTCCCGGCAAGAACAGGAGCGGGAATCTCCCGGTTTCCATGGTGCTGCTCCTTCGCGAATCTCGCTTTCTCACGCTGGAACAACCTCGATCTGCGGGGGAGAGAGCTTTCGCGGTGCCTTTTTCGGACGACATGTCGGCGCCCCATTGCGTCTTTCAGAAAGTATTATTCACCCTGATGAAGGCTGGCTCCCACATTCTCAGCTTTTTAAACTATACGAAGCCCTACGGAGATCCTGTCGACGGATTTGGAGCAGCGATGCCAATGGCAAGTCAACGCCAGGCATGGGCTGAGCATTCGGCGTGGACGGCGGTAGACTATGCCAAAGGTGGAATCGATCTCGAACTTGAGTACGCTGTGCTGGCACGGTTGTGCGCTGAGATGGTCGACGGGAATTGTACGGGGGTTTTCATGCCCCGAGAGCGAATGTTCATTCCCAATGACGGTTCTCTGCTGCCAGAACTGTACCGCATTGCATCCTTGCGAGATCATGGTGTGACGCAGCAGGGTGGCAGTCGTGTGAACTGACGGCCCTCGCCGTCATCTGTCAATTGTCAAAATACCCCATCGCAGTAATTGACGCAGTAGCGTGCCTTTGGGTGTGAAGTGGCCTGTTCACAACTGGTGTCGCCGACCGAGCCGTTTACAATCGAGGAGATGGGCCGCCAGACACGACTGCATTTGCTTCCTAAAGACGTAAACGACCTACTTTTGGCAATGCATGATTACGAGCCTCTTGAAGTGGCTCTGCGGAACGGCGATGCGGCCACACCGAAGCGCCAAGCGTTCATTCCTGAAAACATGAGCCGACAGATTGTGGTTTTGTGGAGTGAACGGTTCGCTCCCAACCTGCAAAGGGGCTACGTGGCGAATGCACAGCCGCCTTATTACTGCATAGATGAGCAGACTGAGCCGGTGCTTGAGTTGTGTCTGTCTGGCCTGACGACATGGGAAGGACGACCAGCACTCACGCAGGGACGCATCTATGGTGTCTTCGCAAACAAGCGGCTTGAGTTTGAGAAACTGTATGAGCGGATCGTCCGCTATATCCGGCGGCATTGGCGCAAGAATCCGGCTCCATGGATGGGAGGCTATGTTGGTCCAGCCGCAAGCGACTGGTTTGAGCGAGGCGGATTGCTGCTGCCCAACTATATCCCGCCCGCCCGCAGCGACTGGATTGAACGGCTGCGAGAACAGCACGCACAGTGACTGGCAATAATCCCGGTTACACTCATCGACGCGTCAGTGAGCGCTTGCGCGGTTCTACAGCTACCTCGCCTTGTGTTCATTGAGGCATAATATGCCGTGGAGTTGATGGTATGCGAGTGGCCAAGAACGTTGCCCTCTTCGGCTCTGTCGGCCTTGGGCTGTCGCTGGTTATTTTCGGTCTTGCGAGTGTCGCCCCTAGCGTGTTCGGCTGGCTCACTGTGCCGTTCTGGGTCCTACCAGCAATTGCAAACCTCGGCGCTCATGACGTGGATTGGCGCCTTTTCCTGCTGAGCGGCACGCTCTCCTACGGTGTGATTGCTTTTCTCATGTACCACTGGCGTATGCGCCACATGCAGCGATGAGCATCCTGCCAGGACGAGTTTGCACTCGCAAGGGGCACGGAAGTTGCAGTGACTATCGATAACAAACATCCATTGACCCAAACTTATGAATAGCGAACAAAGATAATAGTAATGAGAATACCGGACTTGATCGCTTGCCAGCGCCCTTTGCGTTTTGCATTAACTTGGGCACGGTGAACTCCCTGCTGCTTTACTCCTATTTCATTCCCAGATCCGTTAAGACCTTGGGATGTTCTTCGGCTGTTGCCAGAAAATCATGACAGGCGGAACAGTCGTTGGTGATCGTCTGGCCATCTGCGCTGGTATGACTGCCGTCATGGCAGCGGAAACAGCCAGGGGAATCGTTGTGGCCTAAATTGTTGGGGTGCGTGCCCCAGGTCAGCCGCATCTCGGGAAAGATGTTGCGCAGGTAAATCGCGGCAACTTCATTGGCTGCCTGTTGCACGATCGCGCGTTTGGCTTCGTAGATATCCGGATAATTCGTGCGATAGAACGTGTCAATTTCGGCAACGATGCGCTGCTTGCCGATATCTCGCGCCGGATAATCGACTTTCAGAACCTCGACCGCTTTTTTCTTGATGAAAGGCAGGTCGGGGCTGATCTTGCCGAACTGCATTTGCTTGTCAACCGCGTTGTCTGGCAGGTCGAATGCGTGGGTAGGTCGATTGTGGCAGTCGACGCAATCCATCGTGCGGTGCTCGCCCTTATCCAGTTGCGCTTGCGTGGGCTTCGTATCGGTCGAGAGGAATTCCGTAGTCTTTCCCGAATCGTTGGTGTAATAAACGGCTGGAATCGTTTGCCGCTCGGGGTCAGTCGAGATGTAACGAATGCGCGCGTTATCGGCAAGGTGATGCCCGTGGATTCCAACTGAACCCTCCCAAGTTCGCCCTCCAACTTTCATCAAAAAGACGTCTGTCTGCGGAGTATTTTTTTCGTCATCTTTGTAGCTGGTGACTACCTTGAGCTTGTCGCCGGTGAAGCGCTGCGGCCAGTGGCATTGCTCACAGGTCTCGCGCGCCGGACGCAGGTACTTCACAGGGGAGGGAATTGGCCGGGAATAAGTGTGAAATGTGACCGCAAACACCTGCCGCAAGCCGGAGAGCTTGGAACGTACAAACCATGGAGCTCCCGGCCCAATGTGACATTCCACGCAAGCCACATGCGCGTGCGGCGAATTCTGATACGCGGTGTATTCCGGCGCCATGACAGTGTGGCAGGTGGTGCCGCAGAAAGTGGTGCTATCCATGTACTCGACGCCGCGATAGGAAGCGGTGCCAATAATCAGAACGTTCGCTACCGTTGCCAGGGCAACATATTCGAGAGTTTGCCGTACCACGGGAATTCGTAAGTCTATGGCCGGATAACTTCCCGGCAACTCTCCCGCGTTTCGCAAACCCCGCCTTCGCAGCCAGATCCCCAGAGGAATCAGCAAAAGTCCGGCAATAAAAATTCCCGGCAGAATTAGAAAGATAAGAATGCCCACGTACGGGTGCGGCGGGCCGGGCAGGAAAACGTCATAAAACCAGAACGCAATCATGCTGAGCGCGGAACTAGTGGTCAGCACCGCGCCCGTGATGGAGATTGCATTCTGCCCGAGAAAATAGATGGGCCGTAACCACTCGCGCATTCTCTGTCCAAGACTCATTCGACTTGTCACTCCCGACACGTCACTCCCGTGTCCCGGCCAACAATCGCCAAAACACACTTCAAGTTTGGTCACGCAAACTGCGCGACTTCCAATCACTTTCCATCTGTTGCGCTTCCCTACTTCTTCAGACTGCGGATATAACCCACCAAGCCCTTCACCTGGTCGGGCGTCAAAGACTTGTATGCCGGCATTTTGCCTTTTCCATTGGTGATGACACCGGCGAGTTCGCTATCCGACATTTTCTGTACATCGGCTGAGGTGAAATCCTGAGCACCCATTTTCTTGCCCATGGATGAACCCGTGCCATCGGCGCCATGACAGCCCGCGCACCTGGACTTGTACAGGGAAGCCGCGTCTTGCGCGTGCATGGATGAGGGCACGAACACTACCATGGCAAATGCGGCCAGAACGGCGAACATCGGGACAGTGATTCTCTTCATCATCTTCTAAGCTCCAATCACATCGAGAATTTTGTCGGCTTACGTTCGCAAACCCCACTCTTGCCGACGGATTGAGTGTATGGGTAGGAGTCTAATGAAACAATGCCGATTGTCACACCAAAAAGTGACTGCTATCACCATGTTGTCGGTCGTCTGTTCCAGATTGATTCTGGACGGATTGGGAATTTTGCGGCCTAAGAAGGGACTGGGACGCGAAGCACCCAAAAATAGCCGGCCGCGCAGCGGTTTCGATAAGATGCCGCCGCTACATTAGTAGAAACTCAGAAGTCCGAGCAAGCCCGTCACCCCTAAGCTGATTGCTGTGCCTTTTCCGCTTCCAGCTGCTTGATGGTTGTTCTCAGCCAGCGGCCTAGAACATCTTCAATTTCCTGTTGCGTGGCCGTACGATAGAGCGAATCCAGCGTGTCTCCGGAGGGAGTCAGCGGAATATGATCACATGGGACGTTCTCTTCGAACGCACCCTTCGGAATCAACGGCGTCAGCCCGCATTTTTTGCAGGGAACTTGAACAGTGGAATTCAAGTTGGGGCAAGTCGGGGAATCTTCGAAAATCAGCCGCGACCGCCAGGCCTCGCGGGGCAGGCGTCCATAACCGCCTTGCTCAAGAAACTCTAATTCGAACTTCAGAACTTCCGGAAGGTCCTGGTTGTCTTTTGGCATACGCACCTCACTCGTCAGTGGTCAGTTTGTATCGAACCGCGATTGAATTCCGTGATGTTGGTCACATCTGGTGGTGAGTGTCGTCACAAGGTATAAACGGTGGCCCACGCAAATACCCTCACTCGTGAAAAGTACAGCCGCGGATTTGTGTTGGAAAGGTTGCGGCGAGTTGCGGCGAGACAGATGCTTCGATTTGCTGGAAGGAAACGAACGCGGATTGGGCGATTCCGTCGCGGCCGAAAGCGTTTCCTCCGCCGTCTAATGCGACATCAGGAATTCGACCTCGCGCTGAATCTCAGCAATCGCGATGGGAGCGAGATTCGCTTTACCCAGTTGTCGGTTGAGTTGCGCCAACTGCCTTTGCTTGAACTGGTTCCATTCCGCGATGCAGGTCTTCGCCTGCAGGCTCGATTCTTTGTAAACCGCGATCGCTTGCGACGGTACGGCACGATCCCCGCTTTCGACTACTCGTAGAGCGGACGCCAGACCGGTGTAAGCATCCTGCAGTCCCGAGGCCTGTGCCGGTGAGCGCTCCTTATCGATGACGAGCTTTCCGATCGCGGATTGAGCACCAGCAACCGCTGATACAACTGATGTGTTTTGCGAATCAGGTTTCTCCTGTCCCAGCTTCCTTTGGATATTCGCGAGCTGCTTCTGAACCGACTCTATTTCGGCCAGGGCTCGCCGGGTTTCCATGGTCTCAGCGAATATTTGGCGCCCCAATTGCAGTTGCTGCGCTAACACTTCGGAAGTAGCTGGCGAGCGTGGGTCCATGACGACGGTCAGCGACCGGCTTTGAACTTTTCCGTCAACTGTCAGTCTAACTTGGTAGGTTCCTGGCACCGCTTTTGGCCCCTTTGGACGATGGTAGTCGACGTCTTCATCCTCGGTGGGGCCTCCGGAACTGCCCCAGGTAAGGTCCCAGACGAAACGGTGCATGCCGGAAGTTTTCTCGAGGACTTCCGGTTTGTTGAGCCAGCGCTCGGCGATAGGGAGCGGCAGGTACTTGGTCGGTATCCGCTCTTCTACGGAATGACCCTCAGAAGAAAACCGTCGGATGAGATTCTGCTGTGCATCGAAAACTTCCAGCTGAACATTGTGTGCCGGAGATGGAAGGAAATAGTCGATCATCGCGCCGTTCGGCGGATTCTGGGCGGCGGGTTCTTCCGGTGGCAGAGGCGTGCCGGGAAAGGAGTCATTATCCACGCGAATTGCAGTAGCTGGATGGTATAGCCACGGCGTTCCCGCTTTGTTTGCAGCCAACATCTTTGCAGACAACATGCGCACCTGGCGAAGTGGAGTGACGTTGTCGAGAATCCAGAAAGAGCGCCCGAAGGTGGCTATGACCAAGTCATCGCCGTGGATCGTGAGATCACGAACTCCCGTCACCGGCAGATTCAATTGCAAAGACTGCCAGTGGTCGCCATCGTCAAACGATGCGTAGACGCCGAATTCGGTTCCGGCGAAGAGGAGACCCTTGGTCTGGGGATCTTCCCGTACCGCGTGCAAGAATGAGGGCGATACGATGCCGTTCGTGATCAGTTGCCAACTGGCCCCGTAGTCAAGCGTGCGATATATATAAGGTGTCTGATCGTCGATGCGGCTGCGATTCACCGCGGCATAAGCAACTGCGGGATCGAAATGTGAAGCCTCGATCAGTGATATTTGGCTCCATGCGGTCAATCCTGGAGGCGTGACGTCTTTCCAGTTCTTTCCACCATCGCGAGTTACATGAATCAATCCGGTGTCACTTCCCGCCCAGACCAAATCGCGCTTAATCGGCGATGGTGCGATCGTGAATACCACACCGTAACCCTCGCGCCTGGCGTTCTCAAGAGTTGGAGGAACTTGAGTCGCCGAAGCCGGCGTTTTCTCAGCCGTCGATCCAGTGAGATCGGGGCTGATGGTTTGCCAGTGCAGGCCACCATCGACGGTCGTCATTACATACTGCGTTCCGAGATAGAGTTTTGCCGGATCAACCGGGGAACGAACCAGCGCGGGCGTCCAGGGATCACGATACTTACGTTGACTAATCTCAACATCAAACGCCATGGCGGGCCATGGAGTAATGTCCTGGCTGAGGCCGATTCTTCGGTCAACGCGAGCCACGGAACCGTAAGTCCCGCTCACATAGATAATGTTGGGATCTTTCGGATCAACCACTAAATATCCACTCTCGCTGCCGCTGGGAAGAAACCAGTCGCGCGCCGTAATCTGGCCGTGGTCAGTGCGGCTTAGGACGGCCGCGCTCCCGCTATCCTGTTGCGCGCCATAGACGGCATAGGGAAACTGGTTGTCAGTTGTCACGTGGTAAAGCTGCGCCGTGGGCTGGTTATACCAACTGCTCCAGGTTTGGCCGTGGTTAAGGGTGATGGTAGTTCCCTGATCTGTTCCGAGAACCATTCTTGCAGAGTTTTTCGGATTGATCCAAAGCTGGTGATAATCATCCCCGCCAGGTGCTCCACGCAAAACGGAGACCGTCTTTCCTCCATCCTCGGACTGGTAAAGCGCAACATTCGGCATGTAGATCACATCGGGGTTATTTGGATCGATCGCGATCCGATTGAAATACCACGCCCGGTTAGTAAGCGGAGGAGCAGAGTTGGCGAGAACCCAAGTGTTGCCCCCGTCGTCAGAGCGATAAAGGCCAGATTTTTGCTCCGGGGCAGGAGCCTGGGACGCAGGCTGGAGAGCAATGAGCGCATAAACGCGCTTGCCGTCCGGCGCAACATCGACCCCGACGCGTCCCCAATTGCCTGGAGGCAGCCCCTTGCCCTCGAGACGATCCCACGTCTTGCCGGCATCCTGCGAGCGGTAAAGGCCGCTGCCGGGCCCATCGATCGGAGCATAGGCGGTCCAGGGCGGACGCCGCACATGCCATGCGCCAGCAAACAAGAGTTGCGGATCGGAGGAGCACATGGCCAGGTCCGAAATGCCGATCTCCGGCCCCAAATCGAGAACTCGCGTCCAATGCTCTCCGCCATCGACGGATTTGTAGACTCCGCGCTCATTGTTCGCACCGAACGCGTGACCTAGGGCGCCCACGTAAACGACATTCGCGTCTTGCGGGTCAACTACGATGCGGCTGATCTGGCGCGTATCTTCCAGACCCATGTGATGCCATGTAGCTCCGGCGTCCCTGGACTTATACACGCCGTTGCCGGAGGAGAGATCCTCTCGAATGTCAGACTCGCCGGTTCCGGCATAAATCGTCTTAGGATCGGAGGCAGCCACCGCCAGCGCGCCAATCGAGGCCACTGGCTGGCCGTCAAAAATCGGCTTCCAGACAACTCCAGCATCCGTTGTTTTCCAGATCCCGCCATCGACCGAGCCAAAGTAAAAGGTAGTCGAGTCGCCGGGTACGCCGGCGACCGCGACAGCGCGTCCACCGCGGAAGGGCCCAATCAGACGCCACTTGAGTCCATTGATGAATTCCGGCGGGCCCGATTGGGCAGAGGTGGAAAGGGGTAACAACAATGAAGGCAGCGAAAGAAAAGCACACGTAACGACACGACACGCTAGGCGCGATCTGAGTTTCTGCAAGTGCCGGACCCCGTTTCTTCAAACTCGAGTGAGTTGAGCTATTATGCCCGAGTCTCTGACCGCGTATCCATTCCGTGGTCGGCACCCTGACAGTGATCTGCAAGGACTCTTACGTTTCTCTCTTGCGAAGAGGCATCGAGTAAAAGAAACGTTCGTGCTGTCCGGTGGCCGACAACCTTATCGTGCAAGCTTCGATTCCCAGAAGCCCGGGTTCTGGATAACTTCCTGTTAGCCGACAATCCCGGAGTTGGCCCTACTATAGTTTGCGTTTCAGCGGCTTCCCAATCGCGAGCAAGAATATGGCACTCTTGTCTTTTGCGTGTGGCGAAAAGAAAGTAATTACATCATCGTCGAAGAAGGTCAGCCCGCTCGCACCCAAGTGCTGGGCGTACGCAGCTAGGTAGATCCTGCCGCCGATGGCACCCGCTTCGAGTTGGACTGCCCGATAGCCGCGGTTCCCGTATCGCTCCAGAATGCGCTCTAAGTTGGCGAGAAAGAAGATATCCACGCAGGCGTCCGCCGGCAGTTCCTGCTCCAGCCCAAGATGACGGGCCTCGGCGCGAAATTCTCCGGCCTTCAAGAGTTCCAGCGTGTTCTCCTCACGCCGGAAGAAGTAAGCGCCCGGCTTGAGCCCCTGCACCGAATGCACGATCAGGTAAAGATCGTTGAGCTGCGCTCCGGGGGGCTTAAGGAAGTCAGCCGGAATGCCTCGCGTAGTGTAGTCGAAAATAGTAGAAAGTTGTGCCAGCGTAATGAATGCCGCCTTATCGAACGTTCGGGTAGAGCCGCGGCGCAGGATTACCCGCTCTATCGTGTCCTTCGGTTGTTCTTCTTCCAGCAGTCGCGGGAGGCGAACCGTCTCGCCAGCCAGAGGGGAACATGGAAGGACTGGTGGCTTCCCGCGCCACCGCGCTACTTCCTCTACGGACTCAAGCGTAGACGCTTCGTGCATCTCAAGCATGACGGGATACTCAACTTCACGCTCCGAAAGCGGGATCGTCTCCAGGCCGAGCGCCGGTGCCTGCTTCGGTTCTGGCAACGAACGCTCCGACGTGCGCCCGATCGGTACCAGGCACAAGGAGACCTCGCGCCGCGTATCGAGATCAAGCAGATGGTTCACTTCGGCGTCCGCGAACCCGAGCACGATCTCGGCTGGCAGTCCCGAAGCTCCCGCAACGGCCAGCATATTTGCCAGCAGGGTGCCGTTGTCCCAACCAAAATGGCGATAGGTGCGGGCCTGGTACTTCCAGGCGTTCCGCCAGTATGTTCCGGTGCAGATGATCGTGGCGGGCGCTTGAGCCACCGCGGGTTCCATCGCCGTCGCCTGAGCCAGGGTTCCCCGAAAATCATCTTTCCGCAAAAGCCGTAGGGATACATCCGCCGGATTGAAGTGATAGACGCCGGCATCCAGGCCCGGGAGATCTCCGGTCACGACGTATAGCTCGATTTCGTACAGAGCTCCGGTGCAAGCTGCGGCGCGAAAGTAAATTTCCCCACCCGGATATGCCCGCTGTTTGGTAATCCCTGCCGAAAAATACAGAAGGCGCGCCAGGTCCTGAAGGTCAGGAACCGACTCAGCCCGCGACGAAGACAGCGGTTCCGAGATTGCGGAGAGCGCGGTCACCCCTGTTTGCGGCACGTCCCGCAGCAGTGGAAGAGGCTCTACCTTTGGGTAGATTTTGAAAGGCGCCGGACGGTTCGCCCAGTCCAAGAGGTGAGGATAGTTACGAATACTCCAACAGGAGTGTTTCGTATCATCGTGATACTTCCAAGCTGCCTGGATTTCACGGTTGTTCATCGGCTGCTACGTCAGACTAGCACCTGTCAGGACCGCGGGCGCGATGAACCTGGTGACTGCGGATTGTGGCAGGATGAGGGGCTGACCTTCCACATGCTTGTTCTTGGATACCTTCCGGTTTGCCGACCAACCGGAATTAGACACCTAGGTGCTGACGATCTCGCGTCGCGTGGGTTGCAATGCGATCAAAAGCGGTGGATTCGGGCATAGCGAGTTGACTTCTGTTGGCATTTCGGATGCAATTTCGCCGTTTCCCACTCGCCTTATGTCCTCCTTGAAACCGGGCTGCTTCTGTGCCATCTAGAGAAAAGCCAGGACAGTAACACCGATCTCATCTGAGGGTAGTGGGCTACTTTGAATTTGTTCCGCGAAACGGGCCCCAGAAGAATGTGGCCACTCTCGTAGACGCATACCGGGCGGAGAGAATGCCAAAGCGGGCAATGACACGGCAAGGCTACAACACATGGTTGGCTCACTACATCACTCCGGTTTGGAGTGGCCGAAGCATCCATGAGCTGCAAGCCCGTCCAGTTGACCTTTGGCTGCAATCGCTCGCTCTGTCGCCGAAGAGCAAAGTGCATATTCGTGGTCTTATTCGGGCGCTTTGGGACTTTGCAATGTGGCGCGGTGACATCCCGCTGCAACGCAACCCAATGGAGCTGGTTACAATCACAGGCGCGAGTAAGCGGACACGGCAGCCCCGTAGCTTAACTGTGGAAGAGTTTCAAAAGCTGATGAAACAGCTTGAAGAGCCATTCCATACAATCTCACTACTTTGCGTCTGTTTCGGACTGCGAATTAGCGAGACGTTGGCGCTACGATGGTCGGATGTGGATTGGTTGGAGGGAACACTTCACGTTGAACGCGGCATAGTCCATCAGGTCGTGGACGATGTGAAGACGCCTGAATCCAACCGCACGATGCACCTGGACGGCATGATGCTATCCAGCATGAAAGACTGGAAACAATTGACACAGTTTTCCGCGTCCGATGATTGGATGTTTGCCAGCACGGTAAAAATCGGGTGTTTGCCAGTGTCATACGCGGGAGTGTGGCGGGCGCTTCGCAAGGCTGCAACAAACGCGGGAATCGGTCATATCAGCTCGCATGTGTTCCGTCACACCCATAGGACGTGGTTGGACTCAGCCGGTACGCCGGTCGGTGTCATGCAACGTCTGATGAGGCATTCGGACGTTCGCACTACCATGAACCAATACGGGACAGCGGACGCGGCGGACATGCGCGAAGCACACGGGAAGATTGTTCGCATGGCCCTCAATGGCAGGGACAACGGCAGGGAAGCGTAACTAACTGCTTTGTTTCTGGCGGAGAGGGAGGGATTCGAACCCTCGGTACAGGTGTTAGCCCGTACAACGGTTTAGCAAACCGCCGCATTCGGCCACTCTGCCACCTCTCCGGCTTAACCAGTCAGCAATTTGCGAATATTGTCTGAACACGGGTTATCGAGACTTTACGTGGCATCCTCGCAGACTCGTTTGGAGGCCAAGATGGGGCCCACACCGATGCGGATATGTCCCGAGCAACACCGTGCTTTCATGTGCGATCTTACACTACCAAGATACCCGTAGACCAGCCGAAACCCCTTGCATGCGGGCCGAAAACATCTTCAAGCTCTCTGGATCGATGAGTCAACATTCATCATTTTTTACGAGGGAAGCAGCATGCCTTTCTCCAGATGCCGCGAGACGTGCGCATACGAAGCCGCGTGAGGATCGTGCGTGACCATCACAATGGTCTTATGAAAGTCCTCGTTCAGGCGCTTCAAAATTTCCAGAATTTCGGTGGCGGAGTGGCTATCCAGATCACCGGTTGGTTCGTCCGCCAGAAGCAGCGTCGGATCGCTGACGATGGCACGCGCAATGGCGACCCGCTGCTCCTGGCCTCCGGAAAGCTGCTTGGGAAGATGATTGATGCGTTCTTCCAGCCCCACCAGTTTCAATGCGGTCATCACGTGATCGCGCCGCTGTTGCTGGTTGAGCCGCGTGAGAAGCAGCGGCAGTTCGACGTTTTCAAACGCGGTGAGCACGGGGATCAAATTAAACGTCTGGAAAACGTATCCGATATGCTCGTTGCGCCAGTGCGCCGCCTGGGAATCGCTAAAGCGAAAAATATTCTGATTCTGCACCAGCAATTCGCCGGAGGTTGGCCGGTCAATCGCCGCAATCATATTCAGCAGCGTGGTCTTGCCCGAGCCAGAGGGCCCCATCAACGCCAGAAACTCTCCCGCAGCAATGTCAATCGACACGTTGTCGAGCGCCTTCACTTCGAAAGCATCGCGCTTAAAAATCTTGCTCACATTGCGGGCCTGAACAACCCTGGTTGTAGTGGCGACTTTGTTTACGGCAACTGTGCTCATGATTGCCCCTTAATTTTGATTGACTCTCCGTCTCTCAGATCCTGCGGCGCGGCGGTGATCACGCTTTCGCCTCCGACCAGGCCTTCCACCAAAAAACCGTCGCTGCGCTGGCTCAGAACGTGAACTTCACGCACGTGAGCATTGCCATCAAAGGCGAGAAACACGACCTTTTTTCCATTCAAATCGCGCAGTGCGGTGCTCGGGACAAACGCGCCCTGCGGCTGCGTACTCGCGGACTTGGGAGCGTCCGCCAAGAATTTCACAGTCGCATTCATCTCGGGCCGCAGCTGAATTGCCGGGTATTTATTGGGATTCAGCACCTGCACCTTTACCTGCACCGTGGCCTTCTGCCGGTTCGCCTCGGGAGAAATCTGGGCGATTTCTCCGTCGTAGGTCTTGTCGGGATAGGTGTCAGTCGTAACGATAGCTTTTTGCTTCGGTCCCAGGGGCGCGAAGTCTGCCTGGGCGATGTCGAGTTCAACCTGCAGATCATTTAAGTCGGCGAGCGAGACTACAGAGCCTTGCGGCCCACCCGCTGCCGCGCTGGCGAACTGCGCGGTTATCAACTCACCCTTTTCCGCAGTGCGATCCAGAATTGTTCCCGTCACGGGCGCGCGGATTACGGTGGCATCGAGTTGAGATTTCGCGTAGTCGAGCTGTCCTTCAGCCTGCACGAGCGCGCCCTTAGCGCGCAAAATCTCTTCCGGGCGCGGGCCAATCTTCATCAACTGAAAGGCTTTTTCGAGCGAGTTCACGCGCTGCTGATCGGAGGCAAACTTGGCGGTCGCATCGTCGAGCTGTTGATGAGAAACCACGCCCGCGCTGGATAGCTCCTTCGTGCGATCGAGTGTGGCTTTGTCATCGACCAGCGTGGCGCGTGCTTCGTCGAGATTATGTTGCGCCTCTTGAATTTCTTCCGGGCGCGAGCCGTGCTGAAGTTCTTCAAGATAAGCCTGAGCGTTGTCGACGGCGCCCTTGGCCTGCTCGTACGCGGCGCGAAACTCTTCGTCTTCCAGACGAACCAGAACCTGCCCTTCTTTTACCTTGTCGCCCTTTTCCACGCCGATCCACGCAAGGCGTCCCGTGACTTTGGAATTTACGTTGATGGTATGGTGCGCCACGATGTATCCGGTAGCCGAAAGCACCGTATCGCCGACAGGG
Organism: uncultured Acidobacteriaceae bacterium; assembly: GCA_963784095.1. GTDB lineage: Bacteria > Acidobacteriota > Terriglobia > Terriglobales > Acidobacteriaceae > Sulfotelmatobacter. The sequence continues at coordinate 217,205 of CAWAQC010000003.1, read as the reverse complement.
CTGTTCTCGGCCGCGGCGCGAACAACTTCAACCTCCGCCGCATCGCGCGCAAACAAACGGTAGGCGAGAACCGATAGGCTCACGAGCGCCACAACGGCGATTCCAATGACGAGGTAACGGTGCGTCCATGCCGGAGGCTCGCCGTTATTCGATCCGCGCGCACTGCGATCGATTCGCAAGCTCTGCAGATCTTCGTGTTTTGCGTCAATCGACATACTGAACCTTAGCTGCGCAACGCCGTGAGAATATTCTGCCGTGCCGCGTGCCACGCCGGAGCGAGGCCTCCGAATAATCCCATGATCAGCGCAAATCCGATTGCCGCCGCAGCCACCTGCGGCGTGATTTGCAGGCTGAACACGACCTCGCTAAATGTTACGGCATTGGACGTTCCGGTCTGCATTCCGTTAAATGGCAGCATCAGAAGAATCCCGACGGCTGCGCCCAGCAAAGCCAGCATTAAGGATTCCAACACAAACGAAGTCAAAATTGCCGGCCGGGTAAATCCCAACACGCGAAGCGTGGCAATCTCGCGCCCGCGGTACGCCACTGCGGCATACATCGTATTCATGGCAGCGAAGCTCGACCCAATGGCCATGATGATGGCGACCACAATACCGATAATTTTGATGGGCGCGCCAGAACTGGTCTGCTTGGCGTAGTAATCTTTCTCCAGCATGCCTTCGAGCTTGAGACGTTGATCGTCGCTAACGCGATGCACCAAAGCGTCGGCGGCAATCGCGTCGGTGGCGCGCAAGTATGCCGACGCATATCCGCCTTGGCGATCGAAATCGGAAGCCATCTGATTTACATCGCCCCAAATCTCAGATTCATAAGCCGAGCCGCCCGCGTCGAAGACGCCCACCACCTTCCAGGGGCCTTTGCCGAATTCCATGGTGTCGCCGATATTGGCATGAGCGAACCGAGAGCGGATTGACTTGCTCACCACGACTTCGCGCTGGCCGGTCTGGAACCAACGGCCAGCGACAAGTTTCACCGGAGGTTTGCCGCCGGGCTCATCTGGAGTGAGGCGCATTTCGAGGCCGTCCGGCATCATACCGCGCACGGTGACGTTGACTTCGCCCGTTCCATCTTTCCTCGGGAGCACGATTACCACCACCCATTCGCCGGAAGCCATCGGTTCGCCGTGACTGTCTTTTGCGATGCCGGGAAGAACTTTCAGAGTAGGGAAGAGCGCAGCATCGAAGCCGCCCGACAATTCTGCTTCCGATCCTTTGCGCAATACCAGCACATTCTTCTTACTGCCGCTGGAAACGAAGGCGCGATTCAATCCCGCCAGCAAGGCCATGAGAAAAATTGCAGTGGTCACCGTTAGCGCGATGCCCAGCGCGGTCATAATGGTGAGGCCTTTGCGCAGCCTCAAGTTGCGGATGTTGTAACTGATCGGTATTGCCATAAATTCTTTTCGCCTAAGACTGCTGAAACTCCGAATAACCTGCTTCGCCTACCCGATGTGCCGCAACCCCTCTACGATATTTGTGTGCGACGCGTTATACGCCGGAAAGTAGCCGCTGACCAGTCCCAGCGTGACAGCGGCGAACAGCGAGAGTGCTGCCGTGGGCGTATTTACCTTCATATCCAGCGGAATCCCTAATCCTACGAAACTGTGCGCAAGCAGCACGATCACGGGTATGGCTACCAGAATTCCAAGAATTCCTCCAGCGAGAGCTAATGCCACGGATTCGCTCACAAAAATGGTCAACACTCGCTGGCGTGTAAAGCCGAGAGTCTTAAGTAGGGCTACTTCCCGCGTCCGGCTTCGTACCGACATTGCCATGGTATTAGCCGAAACCAACATGATGGTGAACGCCACCGCGCCGCAAATTCCGAGAATAAAAGCCTTCACATTTCCCAAGGAGGCCACAAAGCCCAGCTGAAAAGCTTTTTCGCTCTCACTCTTCGTGGGCAGAGGTGAGTTGCGGAACATTTCGTCGATCTGTTGGGACGCGCGGCCGACATTTTCGGCCGAGTCGATCTGGGCGGCGTACCAGCCGGCCTGGCCCTTGAACCAGGGCACGGCTTCCTCCAGATATTTGGTATGAAAATAGAGCGTATTCTGCGGCGGATCGCGATGATAAATGGCGCGAATCGTCAGCTCCGGATTTACAGGAAAGATCGTACCCCGCAAGGTAATGTGGTCGCCGATCTTCCATCCATACTTTTTCGCCAGGGTCACATCCACCAGCGCGCCGGTGCGATCCTGCTGCCAGGCCTTTAGCTGCTCGGGCGGGACGATCTTGTCGGAAGCGACTTTCAGATATTCATCCGGGTCGGTGGCCACTTGCGCAAAAAAATGTTGCGGACGGTCGTCAATGTATCGGCCTCCGAACCAGGTCTCCGGCACTACCGCGCTCACGCCGGGAACGGCACGAATTTTGTCGCGATAGTAGGCAGGCAGGAAAAACGCCAGCGAAACCCGATCGCGAATGATCAAACGGCGCGCAGCTTCCGGTGCCACTTGATCGATGTAAAAGGCGCGCCAGATAGAAATCATGAGCGTCAGCAAGAGCAGGGAAAAGCTGATGCTCAGCATGGTGAGCAGGCTACGCCGCTTATTGCGGAAGGCGTTGCGGACGATAAAGCTGCTCAGAGTCATAAATTCAGCCAGCGTGTTCAGCCCCAGTGTGTTCAGCCCTGTGTGTTCAGCCGATATGCCGCAAACCATCCACAATGTTGATCTGTGACGCATGATACGAAGGAATCAGCGAACTGGCGAGTCCAACCAGGGCGGAAACAAAAATCGCGACCGCCCACATGCCAGGAGTTACTTTCAGGTTATAGAAGCTCATGTAGGGCGATTTTGCCGCGCCATACACCAGGAAATATGCGAGGCCGATTCCGACCGCTCCGCCGGCGACCGCCAGAGCAACCGCCTCGCTAATGAATAACCCAAGCACGCTATTACGCGTGAAGCCGAGCGTCTTGAGGACGGCGACTTCGCGTGTGCGCTCGCGAATCGACATTGCCATGGTGTTTGCCGAAACCAGCAGCGTGGCAAAGACCACCGCCGAGCAAATCATCAGGATGAAAGCTTTGACATTGCCCAGCATCGCCACGAACTCGAGTCCAAAAGCTTTCTCGCTTTCCGTTTTCGTGGGCTGCGGCGAGTTGCGAAACATATCGTCAACCGTGCTTGCAATCTTGCTCACATCTCCCGGAGAATCCGCCAGAATGCTGAATGTGCCCGCCTGTCCCTTGAAAAAGGGAACAGCTTCTTCAACGTACTTGGTGTTGAAATATACCGCCTTGTCATCCGGATTCGAAGTGAAAATGCCACGAACATACAGCTCAAGATCCACGGGATAAATCGTGCCCTGCAACACGATGCGGTCGCCCAGCTTCCATCCATATTTCTTCGCGAGCGTGTCGTCGACGATCACTCCCTGGCGGTCGCGCTGCCAGGCAATCTTCTGATCATCGGGCATTTGAATGTCGCGGAAGGTTTTGAAAAACTCGTCGGGATCGGTGCCGAACTGCGCAAAGAAATTTTCTGGCTTCTGGTCTTTGTAAATTCCGCCAAACCACGAAACTGGCACCACCGAAACTACTCCGGGCACAGCGCGAATTTTCTCCCGGTAAAAACCAGGCAGGCTAAACGTGAGCGACACCCGATGTCGCACCACCAATCTTTCCGCCGACTCGGCGCTGCCCGCATCCAAGTAGAAAGCGCGCCAGATAGTCATCATCAAGGTCAGCAAAAGCAAAGAAAAAGCAATGCTCAGCACCGTTAGGATACTGCGACGCTTGTTGCGAAAGGCGTTCTTAGTGACAAACCGGCTTAGTGTCATGTTGAACCCTTGAAAGAATTGCGTGACGAACAGGGAGCGCCCCAGCTCGCGTTGGCTCCAAGGATAAATGAACGAGACGCTGGGGACAACAGGGACGAGGCTCGATTTCGCCTCTCATCCTACGAGATCAGTCTGAGATCTCGGTCCAAGATTTTGAAGAGGTGGTAAAAATGAAGTATGGAAGATTTGGACTCGGCAACGACGACTTGATACGCTGTAGCGGCATTCGGTCCTGTGTGCGCGGACGACAACCTGTTAAAGATGGGGGCAAATAAATTCATGTATGGGTTAACTCGGCGGGATTTCGTGCGGATGAGTGCAGCTTCGGTGGGAAGCACGGCAGCGATGAAAATAACCCGGCTGCAACCACTCGCATTGTGGGGCGCGGGACGCGACATAGCGCCAAGCGATCGAGTTCGATTTGCATCCATCGGCACGGGGACGCGGGGTTGCGAGTTGCTGGCGGCATCGCTCGATGTCCCGGGCATCGAGTGCGTTGCCGTTTGCGATCTTTATGACAGCCGGCATCAGGCGGCGCAGGAAGCGGTGAAGAAGCAGGTTCCGGCCACGCGCAATTACAAAGAGATTCTGGATCGAAAAGACATCGACGCGGTCATCGTAGCGGTTCCGGATCATCAGCACCGGCGCGTGGTTGTGGATGCGTGTGCCGCGGGCAAAGACGTGTACTGCGAGAAGCCGATGTCGCACAACGTGGAAGATGGCTTTGCGATGGTCGAGGCAGTGCAGAAGCAAAACCGGATTCTGCAGGTCGGCAGCCAGCGCGTCAGCTCGATTGTTTATGAGAAGGCGCGGGAGCTTTACGCGTCGGGTGCGCTGGGTGATGTGTTTTTTGTCGAAGGCGCGTCTGACCGGAACTCGCCGAGCGGCGCATGGGTCTATCCGATTCCGCCGGACGCCAGCGAGCAGACGATCGATTGGAACGAATTTCTCGTGGGTGCGCCGAAGCGTCCCTTTGACGCCGCGCGATTCTTCCGATGGCGCTGCTTCTCCGATTATGGCGAGGGCCTGGCGGGCGATCTGTTTGTGCATCTGCTTTCGGGAATTTACTTCATCCTCGGGATCAACGAAGCGCCGCTGCGGGCGCGGTCGAGCGGCGGCTTGTTTCGCTGGAAAGACGGCCGGGATTTTCCCGACCTGATCGAAACGCTCTACGATTATCCGAACCTTCGCGTAGCTCTGCGCTGCAATTTGAATAATGCCGGAGGCGAGCCGATCAAGTTTCACGGCACGAAAGGGACGATGGAGATCAACGGGCAGACGCTGGTCTTCGTCCCGCAGGATACCACTGCCAAGCCGGAGACCTACTCAACCAAGGGATGGCCGGCGCGCCTGCGCGAAGAATACCTGGCCAAGTGGACGGCGGAACATCCGCAACCGGGTCCGCTCGAATATCAGGCGGTCGAGGCCGAAACATTTACCGCTCCCGCAAGTTACAGCGACGTATCGGCGCATCAGGCTAATTTTTTCAACGCGGTTCGAACCCGCAAGAAGACGGTTGAGAACGAGGAGTTCGGCAACCATGCCGCCATCGGCTGCCATTTGGCCAACTACGCCTATTTCAAGAACACAGTCGCTACCTGGGATGCGAATGCAAGGGTGATCCGCGGGTAATCACGATTTCAACTGCGAAGCCAATATCATTTCAGAAGGGATTGAATCATGCGGAGTGTTTCGAGAAGAACGTTCCTGAAAGGTATTTCTCTGTCGGGAGTTGGTCTGGCGCTTTGGAATCGCGTGCCCAAGCTAATGGCTGATCCACTGGGGCTGCCCCTGGGTATCCAGCTCTATTCGGTGAGAGACGTCTTACCCAAAGATTACGACGGAACGTTGCGCCAGCTCAGTGCAATGGGTTACCAGGAAGTGGAAGCCGCAGGTTTTTTTGGCCGCAGCGCAAGCGAAGTGAAACAGTCGATGGATCGCGCCGGGCTGCGCTGCGTGAGTGCGCATTATTCTTTCAAAGATCTGCTGCCACAGGTGGATGAAACGATTCAGTACGGCAAGAATCTGGGACTCCAATATATTGTCTGCGCTTCGCCCTGGTTTAAAGATCCATCGAGCGTAAAAGACGCAGGCTCCCGCGCCGCACGCGAGCACATGACGCTGGCTGACTGGAAATGGAATGCCGATCAGTTCAATCGCATTGGCGAGCGCGTGCATGCCGGCGGCATGCATTTCGCATATCACAATCACACGCCGGAATTCCGTTCGGAAAACGGCGTCGTGTTTTATGACGAACTGCTGCGCCTGACTGATCCCAGGAAAGTGGTTATGGAACTGGATTGCGGCTGGTGCGTGGTTGCCGGGAAAAACCCCGCCGAGTACCTGTCGAAGTATCCAACCCGCTTTGCGATGCTGCACGTGAAAGATTTCAAAATGACTGCGGACACTACTCCCGAGAATGCTCCGCCATCGACTGAATTAGGCCGCGGCACGATTGACTATCACCGGATCTTTCAGGCCGCAAAGAAGGCGGACATCAAACATGCTTTCGTGGAACAGGAGCAGTTCGATATGCCTGAAATGGAAGGTTTGAAAGTTGACGCGGAGTATATGCGAAAATTCAAAGCGTAGGTCCGGCCGCGCATGTTCGGATGGTGAGTGAGGCTAGCGCAGCATGCTTCGGATCGCCAGATCTAAAGCCACCATCAGGAGGGAAGAGCCGGGAATGACGAGGAGCGCTTTTTTCAGCCGTAAAGGATCTCCTCCGGCAATCGCTCCAATCACGCGTGAACTGACCGCGAGACCAGTCCATCCGAGAGTGATGACAAATCCAATGGCGGTGCTGGTCATGCGTGGAAATGCGTCGCCCACAATCGCTATGGTCGTGGGAAACACCGGCGCCATGGAAAGTCCTGCGAGAAAAACCAGAACCAATGCCACGGCCGGCCGCTTCGTGCGCAGCATGAAAAACGTTGTGACCGCCATTGCGATGGATGCCGCCAATGTCACTGTAATGGCCGGAACGCGGACCAAAATTGGAGAGACGCCGATTCGTCCGATGAGCAGGCCGAGCGCGAATCCGAGCGAAAGAATATTAAGGGCCTGCGATTCCGAAATTCCCTGAGCCATCAAGTGCCGCGGCAGCCAGTTCCAGACGCCGACTTCGCAGCCGATGTAGAGAAACAGGAAAAGTCCAATGAGCAGCAGCAGAGGCTTGGCAAGAACGGGAGTTGCCTCCGCAAGCACGAAAGTTCCCGCGCCCGCCGGTCCCGGCATTTTGGTGAAGACTTGGATCGCGAGGGTTACGAGCGCGAGCAAGCCAACTGTGCGGCAAAGGCGAACCCAGTTATTCGAAAACAAATTGGCCGATATGAATGGGGTCGCCAGCCCACCCAATCCAAAGAAGAGATTCACCAGATTCAATGCAATGCCACGATGGAGTTGGCCGACATCGCTGACCAGCGAGTTTGCGGCAGTCACGACCGTGCCGCCGCCGAGCCCAAGAAGGAACAACACTGCCAGGACACTGCGAAATCCTCGCGCCCGGGTTAGTCCGAACAGAGCAATGGCAATGAGCGCGAGTCCGAGTACGAGCCCAACCTTTTTACCTTCGTTATCCAGTAGCGGGCCGACAGCGAGCGAGGCCAGAATGAGTCCCAGTGCCTGCACCGAAGCGATGGTGCCGTTCTGGCTGGGTGAAAGTGCGAAGCGCTTCGACAAGTCCGGCAAAATCGTGCCCAGCATCGCGGCAATCATGCCGTAGACGACGAAGGCGGTCGCGACCGCTGCGAATATCAACATGCGAAGGAGTCTCTTTCAAATGCTGTTGCCGGAAAGCTGATTAGGTCCACCATGCAGCGCCCGGCTGATCGCGAATCACGATGCTGTTCAAAAAGATTGCAGCTTTGGTCAAGCCTTCTTCGGCTGAAAGTAGGCTGTCTTCGTGCTCGATCGATAGTACGGAATCGTAGCCAAACATGCGCAGAGTCGAAATAAATTCGCTCCACCATTCCGCGCCATGGCCGTATCCGCAGGTGCGAAAGATCCAGCTGCGTTCGCGCTCTTGGGTGTAGGGCTTGGTGTCCAGCACTCCCGCGAGAGAAAGATTCGCCGCGTAGAGTTGCGTGTCTTTCGCGTGAACATGAAAGATCGCGTCTTTCAGGATGCGTACCGCCCCAATCGGGTCGATGCTCTGCCAGAAAAGATGGCTCGGGTCGAAGTTGCAACCCACGCTTGGTCCGGCAATCGAACGCAGCTTCAGCATGGTCTCCGGACTATAGACGACAAAACCGGGGTGCATCTCGATGGCGACCTTAATTCCATGATCGGCTGCGAATTTGGCGTGTTCGATCCAATAAGGTGCGACTACTTCGGTCCACTGCCAGTCGAGGACCTTAAGGTAATCCGGAGGCCACGGGCAAGTGACCCAGTTGGGTGCGGTGGCGCGAAAAGAGTCGCCGGGACATCCGGAAAAATCGACTACGACGGAAATACCAAGTTTCTCGGCCAGGAGGATCGTCTTGCGGCTCACGTCGCGATCGTGCTCGGCGCGTGCGTGATCGGGATGCAATGGATTGCCGTGACAACTCAGGGCGCTGATCGTCGCGCCGTGATCGGCGATAAGTTTCTGAAATTCGACGAGAGCCGATGCATCCTCGAGCATCGAGAGTTTGCAATGTGCATCGCCGGGATAATTGCCCGTGCCCAGTTCGACGGTTTCGATCTGTAAGGTTTTCAGTTTTTCTAGAACTGTGCTTAATGAAAAAGTTGAGAGCAGCGGGGTGAACGCTCCAATGCGCATAAATGTCGTATCTTCTATCTTTCTCACGAGCCCACGAGCATAGCCTTTGAAATCTACGGGTGAAAAGCGAACTGTTTGCCGCAGCGCTATTTTATGCCAGCCCCATCAGGCGGCAACAATTGGTAGCTGACGAAGGCAATCTTCTTACTGTCCGGCGACCATGATGGCACGTTGATCGTGCCCTGGCCCCCGAAAAGCTTGACTAAGACAGTGATCTTGCCGCTGCGCATGTTTCTGAGCCGCAACTGGACATTTTTATTCGGCGGATGTCCCTTCACATCGCTCCCGTAAGAGAGAAAGACCATCCATTTGCTGTTCGGAGAGATGTGCGGAAACCAGTCATTGGAAGCGTCGAATGTAATCTGCTCTTGCGCGCTGCCGTCGGCGTGCATGCGCCAAATCTGCATGTGGCCGGTACGCTCGGAATTGAAGTAAATATATTTGCCATCCGGAGAATATTCGGGCCCGTCATCAAGACCCTCGGCAGTGGTGAGGCGGGTTTCACTTCCACCAGTGAACGGAATTGTGTAGATATCAAAATTGCCATTGCGCTCGCCGACGAAGGCCAGAGTTGCGCCATCGGGCGACCAACCGTGCCAATAGGACGGTGCATTTGGTGTGAGCAGGCGGGGTGTGCCGCCGGTAATCGGCAGAACGGAGACGCGTGATTTCTGGTCGGGCTGCGAAGAATCGCTGATGGCGAGCGACTTTCCGTCCGGGGAAATGCCGTGATCGTTATTGCAGTGAGTATCTGAGCCAGTATCGATCAGGGTGGGAGTGCCGCCGCCGACAGCCAGTTTCCAAATATGGCCATCGCTATTGAAGAGGAAATAGGAGCCGTCCCGGCTCCAATTCGGCGCTTCGAAATGGCTTGCCGCGGTATAAACTACATGCCGCTTGTGGGTAGAGATCGTCACGGTTTCGAGAGTGCTATGAAGAATTGTGTGATCCGCACCGGACGGAGAACTTGCAGTCTTGTCTTGTGCGGCTGCCACATTGGCATAGATAAGGACGGAAAAAAGCAGAGCTAGCGGTCCAAGCACATTCTGAATTTGAGCACAGGCTTTATCGTTATCGTTGCACATTCATCACCTCGGTGCGAAAGCTACTGCATCACAAAATATACCTTTCTTCGTTCCATGGTGTAGTAGAGTCATCGCACGGCTGTGTTACCCGCTTGACGGCAAAGGAGGAAATCAAGGATGGGGTCTCGGCTGAGAGCTTCGATTGGCGTATCGGCGTTTGGATTCGCGTTGTTTGGATTAGCCTTGATACTTAGTGTGCCGAAGTTCCTTGCGGCGCAAGAGGCTCCGGTTTCGACGTCCACCGATATCATTATTCAACACGACGTTGCCATGAAAACGCGCGACGGGGTTACCCTTTACGCCGATATCTACCGGCCGAAGACTTCGGAAAAGCTTCCCGTCATTTTGATGCGCACCCCGTACGACAAGAGCGTCGACTGGGCAGTGTCACCTGTTTACAGGATTGTGCCGCGCGGCTACGTCGTAATTATTCAGGACGTGCGCGGGCGCTATCGGTCCGAGGGGGAGTGGTATCCCTTCAAGCATGAGCAGGCGGATGGATACGACACGGTCGAATGGGCCGCCGCACTCCCGTATAGCGACGGAAAAGTCGGCATGATCGGGGCTTCGTACGTGGGCGCGACCCAGATGCTGGCGGCGATCGCGCAGCCTCCGCATCTGGCGGCGATTGCGCCAAACATGACCGCCAGCAATTATCACGACGGCTGGACTTACCAATCGGGTGCGTTCGAACAATGGTTTGATGAGAACTGGACTTCTCAGCTCGCGCAAAACACGCTTACACGCCTCATCGATCAAAATACAAACGCGCTGGTGGGCGTGCCGACGCTTCCCCTGATTAACTATCCTGTATTTAATTTTGGCGAGTTGCCCGCCGATGCGCACCTCACGGAGAAGTTGGCACCCTATTTTCTAGACTGGCTGGCACATCCGGATTACGACGATTATTGGAAGCAGTGGTCGATCGAAGAACATTTTTCCAAAATTGCTGTTCCCATGCTGCAGGTAGGCGCGTGGTACGACATTTTCAATGGAGGAACTCTGCGCGATTATCTGGGCGCAAAGAAATATGGCGCAACCGAGGCAGCACGAACCCAGCAGCACTTGTTGATCGAAATTGGCGGCCATTCCGGCTTCGGCCGGCGCATTGGAGATGTTGACTTTGGTCCTCACGCCCTCGAAAACGGATACACGAATGTGATCCTCGACTGGTACGACTTTTTGTTCAAAAGCATCAAGAACGAATTCGCGACCGACAAGCCGGTGAAGCTGTTTGTCATGGGCGCGAATGAATACCGGCAGGAAGACGATTGGCCCCCGCCGCAAGCACGGTTCACGAAATATTTCCTGCACTCGAATGGGAAAGCGAATTCGCTTTGGGGCGACGGTTCACTTTCCACGTCGGCGCCGAAATCTGAAGCGGCGGATACATTTGTTTATAATCCGGCCATTCCCGCACCGACGGTCGGTGGTCCGCTTTGCTGCGATGAGGAGCACATGGAGCCGGGGCCGCGCGACCAGCGTTTAGTAGAAAATCGCGGTGACGTACTAATCTACTCGACTGGGCCTCTGTCACACGACCTGGAAGTTACCGGCCCGGTCACGGTGGATCTCTTTATCAAATCTTCCGCCGTCGATACAGACTTTACTGCCAAGCTCGTCGATGTTGCGGCCGATGGCTTTGCGCGTGATCTTACTGAGGGCATTCTTCGCCTGCGTTATCGTGCCTCGCCTGAGCGCGGCGAGTTGATGAACCCTGGACAAATCTACGAGATTACCGTCGACCTTTGGGCGACAAGCAATGTGTTTCTGGCCGGCCACTCACTGCGGCTGGAGATTTCCAGCAGCAATTTTCCGCGATTTGACCGCAATCTGAATACCGGAGAAGAGATTAGATTTGGACGGAACTTTGTTTCTGCCGCCAATACAGTTCTTCATGATCCGCAGCATCCTTCCGCTCTGCTCCTGCCCATCATGCCGGCGAGATAAGCCGCATGCAACGTTGCTCGTTGATTGTATTCGCGCTTCTGGTCGCGACGCCTCTGTTCTCGGCGCAGACAGCGGTTCTAGCAAATTCGCAACCGAAGAGCTGCCAGGTGGAACCCACCAAGTACGAGGGCGGGCAGGCGGTACAGGTTTCGAACCATTGGGCGTAGTTAATCATCGTTCCGCAAAACGGTGGGCGACTCATGCAGGTGACTTTCGCGGGGCATCCATTTCTGTTCGTCAACCCTAAGCTCGCAGCCAAGTACCTGCCGACGAGCCCGGACAAATGGTTCAATTATGGCGGCGACAAACTCTGGCTCTTACCGGAGGGGAATAAAGACGAACAGCATTGGGCCGGCAACTCCGATTTGCTGGATGATGGTCCATTTTCGTTTCGAAAGCTTTCAGAAGGGAAACAGTGCCAAGTGGAATTGACCGGGCTAGCCGACCCTCAGATCGGGATCCAATTTGAGCGCACGATTTACCTCGACGCGAATTCTCCGAGGGTCCGCTTTCGCGCTGTGATGAAAAACGTGACTGGGCATCCTGTGGAATGGTCGGTGCAGTCAGTGTCGCATCGTTTCATGTGGAAAATGATAACGGCGTGGACTACGGTTCTCCGCAAGAGGGCAAGTGGTTCGCCCCGGGGCGAACTGAACTTCCGTAACTGAGACTGCATCGGACGGCGCTAGAGTTATTTCCCTGAAATTACCGTCGCAACCCTCACATTGCTTCGCGCAACTCTGATGTCAGTATTGAAGGTAGGGAACAAAACCCCGCGCCTTCGTTTCGATCCGATACACCGAAGTTGTCGCCGTGATGTATAGCGTGTGGTAGTCATTGTCGCCCCAGGCCAGGTTGGCAGGTTGTTCCGGCACCACAATCGTGCCGAGGTGGTTGCCCTTGGCATCCCACACCCAGATCCCCTTCGGGCCGACCACATAGAGGTTTCCGCTGTTGTCCACTTTCATGCCATCGGGGACGCCATCATTTTTTCCTCCGAGTTCTTCTCCGAAAATTCGGCCGTTAATGAGCGTGCCATGCGGCGCTATGTCGTAGATACGAATGTTTCTCTGTTCGCTGTCGTCAATATATAGGCGCTTACCATTGGGCGAGAATGCAAGGCCATTCGGTTGGGCTAAATCCTTCGTGAGTAACTGCAAATTGCCGTTGCCGTCAAGCCGGTAAACACCTTGAAATGGAAGCTCCTGCTTTTCACCGGACACAAAATCCAAGGTGGGATCGGTGAAGTATAGTGCCCCATCCGGACCCACGACTACATCGTTTGGAGTATTCAGCTGTTTTCCTTCGTAATGGTTAGCCAGGACTTTATATTCTCCTCCCGGAGTGACCTCGATCACGGCGCGCAGCACGCTCGCACAATCGATCAGTCTATGTTGCCGGTCGAAAGTATTGCCATCGGGATCACCGAGCGCGATTACTTCCTCTTTCTTGCCGTCGGGAAAAAGGCGATAAATCTTGTTAAGGGTTTCATCGCTGACATAAAGAAATCCCGCTTCGTTCCACAACGGGCCTTCGGTGAAACCAAAGCCGGTGCCAACCACGCTTAGCTTGGCCTTGTGGTCAAACAGTTTCCAGAATTCCGGCGATTTAGCCTCCAGTTGAAATTCTCGACGCGGTTGCTGAGCAAGCACAGTAGAGACGCCACATGAAATAGTTAACCAACTAGCTAAAACGATCACACTTAGTAATCTAGATACATATTTTATCAACGAAGTTATCCTTTTAAAAAAGTCCAAGGCGAAGCGATTGCCGCAGATCGAAGTAACGGGTCTGTTACTCCGGTCCATCATCCGCATTTACAGTTACATACTTGCCGGTGCCGGCTGCCTTCATTAGATAGCTGATGAGATCATTTAATGCCTGTGAATCAAGCCGCAAGCTATAATCGGAAGGCATCAGCGGTTGTAAATCGACTTGCATTCGATCGATGTCTGATTTCGAGAAGAAATAAAAGGTTCCATCCAGGGTTTGCAACTGTATGGAGAAATTGTCCTCATTCCGCATTCTGCCCATGTATTTGTCGCCGTTATGAAGCGTCACCGTCACTATCCGAGCCTGTTTGCCGACGCTCGCGGGAGCGACGATCGCACTCCGAATTTGCTCAACCTCATCAACGCGGGCGTACTCGGATAAATCCGATCCGATAAACCCGCCTTCGCCGGCAACCATATGGCATTGGGAGCATCCAGCCTTGCCAAAAAATAGCGTCTTGCCCTGCTCAGGATTCCCAGGGAGGCCACCCTTTTTAGTTTTTCCCTGAAGAGTACGAAGGTAGGTCACAAGCGCTCGAATTTGCGAACGATCGAGGGAGTGAAACGCCGGCATCCCGGTTCCAGAGACACCGTTTCGAATGATGTGAAAAATCTGCGAATCGGAAAGTCGCTGCACGGTAGCCGTATCTGCAATGTTAGGGGCACGCTCGCTGCCTTTGCCATCCAATCCGTGGCATTGGGCGCAGGCCGAAGAGAACGTTTGCTTGCCACGATCTGAGGTCGAGGTCGAAGTCTGCTGCGGGGAATTTCGCGAAACGGCCTGGGCCATAGCAATAAATGAAGCATCGCAGCACAAGAACAGAATTAGGGCCACAGCACAGCCTGCCATGCGATTCCAAAAAACTAAATGTTCGTAATCAGACGCTTTTTGCCCCATTGGCAGGATTGACCTCGCTCAGAACAAGAACTTCAAACCGGCCTGCATGATTCGTGCAGGCCGGGCCGAGGTAACCAGGCCAAAAGTTCCTCCTTCGCTCGGGGGAAGCGAGTTAATAAGACCGTTGGGAGTGGTGAACTGAGCATGATTAAACAGATTAAATACTTCAAACCGGAATTGCAGTTCCTTGGACTCCGTGATCTTCGTCGTCTTCAAGAGTGCCATGTCGAAGTTATTTATTCCCGGGCCGTGAAAAAATCGCCGTCGAGAGTTTCCGAATTGACCGGGTTGCTCTTCGCTGAAGAGAGCAGTATTGAAATACTGATTTCCATCGCGCGGGTTGGTATCCGCCAGGACCTTGCCTCCTGAAAAATTGGGTACGTCAACCGGAGCGGCATTGGCTCCAATCAGAGAATTGTCATCGTTCTCACTTAAGCTGATGGGAAGTCCAGTGGCGAAGGTTGTAATTCCACTCAGGCTCCAACCTCGAATCAGCTTGCTCTGCCAACCGGAAACAGCAAGTTTATCGAACGGAAGAAGCCAGTTGTAGCTAAAAACAAAATGCTGCGTGAGATCGAAGTTGCAAAGTCCAATACTCAGCCGGGGATCGAACGGGTAAGTCGAGTCCTGCAGCCCGGAAGCATTGTCCATGCACTTGCTGTAGGTGTATCCGGCAAGAAAGGTTAACGAGCCGCTGGTGTGACTAAGGCTGGCTTGAAGGGAGTTATATCTCGAATTCGCCACCGTCGTCTCGTAGGGATTCGTATCGAAAAGTGGCCCGAGGGGCCGCGTGCTGAAGAATGTTTTTCCCGCGAATGGCGATGTGCCATGAAGCGTGACCCATTCAGTGCCCGCCGGCGGCGTCTCGCCAAATTGGCCGCATGGCGGCGCAGTGCTGGTTGGTGCCAGATTGGCGGGATTGCTTAAATACAGACACAGGGCCGGGTTAGCCGGATTCGCCTCAATCGAAGTCACCAACCGATGTCCTTCATTCCCAACATAGCTGGTAGTTAGGACCGTGTTCGACCCGATCTGGCGTTGCAACGAAAGTTCATAGTGTTCGGAGTAGGGCAGCTTATTATTGTGATCAAAGGAAAAACCATAGGAAATAGGCTCAACCCCTGCCCAGTCGAACGATGCATCCGGGTTCTGCGCCGAGACATTTGTTGGTGGGAAGTTGAACGGAAAGCGCGGCCAACCTGAAACGAGTCCGCCAATGGAACGCACAGTGTAAGGAGCCTCTAAAAGCGGCGGATTCGAACTTCCATAATACAAACCATAGGGCGGATCGCCAACCTCCAGGAACTGAGAAAGATCTTCCACTGCGGTGTAATACAAGCCACCGCCAGCGCGAATACTTGTCTTGCCCGGCCCGCCAACTATTTTGCCGATAAGCCCATCGGAGTTAGTCGGGGAATAAGCAATGCCGAGGCGCGGCGAGAAATTGTGCCACTGTGTCGGTGCCAGGGTACGCGGTACGCCGGGGTCACCGGGGACAACCCACCCTTTCGGAGCCCCAGGAAATACTATCGATTGCTCTCCGGGAATAATCGTCTCAATTTTATTTTGCGTGTCATACCAGGGCATGCTCGCTTCCCAGCGCAGCCCATAATTCAACACCAGAGTGTCAGTCGCGCGCCAGCTATCCTGGCCGTAAAGAGCGTAGTATTTGCTGCGCGAATCCAGGATTTGAGGGCTTGCCTGCGTTAGGCTATCCGGGGCACCAATAAGAAAATCGGCAAAGTCGATTCCAGTTTCGTTGCCTGAGAAGCCGTATTGCCCGTTTTCGGCGGCGAAGTTTCTTTCATCGATCTGGTCGTAATGAAACTGTCCGCCAAACTGAATGCTATGCCTGCCGATAACCCTGCTAAAGTTATCCAGCAGCTGATATGAATTGTTGAACTGCCTTGTACTTACTTGCGGGACACCAATGCTGAAATTATTAAATGTAATGTAGGGAACGCCTTGCAACTGCGGAGCGATCGGACTAATTCCTCCTGCCGGATTACTCCAGGGTGTATCAAACCCAAGATTTGCCAGGCTGTAATCTGATCCCACTCCGCCTTGCGGCTCGGTAAGAGCCACCGTGTTGCGGACGTAGCTGAGGCGAAGTTCATTTACGGCATAGGAGCCGAAATTTTTCGTGTCGCCCAGGTTGATGAGTTGTGCGCGCCCTGCCGTATTCGCATTGTATGCAAACGTTGAAGCGGGTACGGTTGCTCCTCCGTTTGGAAAGGGAGAGTTCAGCAGATAATCGTCAGCGAAGTAATAAGCGAACAAACTGCCAAAGCGCGTGTTCTGATCCACACGCACGCCGCCCTTGTCATCGCGCAGGTTCTGCGAAAATGCGTTGGATACATAAAAGTTATTAGGCGCGTTCGGCTGCGGAATGAGGCCGAGGCCGATCATCTTTACCGCTACTGGCGACCAGGCGGACTTGGGAATGATTGCGTTGGGGAAGACGCACTGGGTTTGGATGGTGCAACCAGTTGAGTAGTAGGGCTCGCCGTTTGTGATTGTTCCGGCCGGCAGGCCCATTCTCTGATTCAGGATATTCGCAAAATTCGGACCGTTTACGCTGCCCGTGAGCACGCTCTCCGAATCTGAAAAATTGCCGGAAAAGTTATTTGCTGATGGCATCAGCGAGTTTACGGACGAAGCTTGAGTTTGGCGTGTTCCCTGATAATCGACAAAAAAGAAGGTCCTATCTTTTCTAATCGGGCCACCGAACGTCCCGCCGAACTGGTTCTGGCGGTAAACCGGAACCGAGTTGGTGAAATACTGAGTGGCATCAAGAGCCGTGTTGCGTAGGAATTCGAATCCGCTCCCGTGATACGTGTTAGTCCCTGATTTTGTGACCACATTGACTTGGCCACCGCTGTAATTACCGTACTCGGCATCGAAGTTGTTGGTGATGATCCGGAATTCAGAAATCGAGTCGAGATTAGGGATCACAGCGGCGCCATTATTCTTGCCCTCCTCAACATTCGATCCATTCACCATGAAACCATTGGCAGTTTCACGTTGTCCGTTCACCGACTGATTTCCGGAGTTCAGGCCGCCACTGGGCGAACGATCGCTGACCCCAGGCGTTTGCGTATCCGTACTGGTGTAAGGAGAGACTCCCGGCTGCAATGCGAGCAGATCGGTATAGCTGCGGCCATTTAGCGGCACTGCTTCCATGCTTTTCGAGGTGATGACCTCGCCCATCTGTGTACTTTGGGTTTCCACATGAACAGTGTCAGTGCTGACCTCAATGGTTTCGTTGATGGCTCCAACATCAAGACTCACATCCTGGCGCAGGGCAGAATTAGCGTCGATTGCCAGGCCGGTGCTCTTGAACGTTTTAAATCCTGCGTGTGCGATTTCCAGATCGTAGGTTCCGATCGCAAGCGCCGGAAGATTATAAAAACCTTTGCCGTCGGTTTTGACCGCGGTCTTGACTCCGGTAAGCGTGTTTATGGCAACCACGGTCGCGCCGGAGACGACAGCGCCAGAGTTGTCGGTGACAACTCCGGAAATATTGCCGGTAATGCTGGCCCAGCCGATAGTAGACCAGCTGATCATGGTTGCGAAAATTATCGCCGCGAGCACCACAAAACCGCCGCGCCGATGGTTATGCATAACTTCTCCCAGAGCTCGTTTGGTTCATCAAGTCACTTAACAATTTCGTGCCGTGAAAGTCAGGGCTGCATTCATGAAAAGATGATTGGACTGAGGGTGTATCGCACTCAGGCTATAAGTGTCAACAAGTTTTCGCATGGAGAGGTCCAGCCGAGTGCCAAACGTCCCGGACGCGCGTTTTTTGCGCAGTGCGAGTGAAGATTATTTCTCTCTCACGGCGATAGCGGAGATTTCAATTCGCGCATTATTGACCAGTGCCGCAGCCTGAATAGTGGCCCGGGCCGGCTTCGGATCGGCCATCACGCTCTTGTAAATCTTGTTCATTTCTGGAAAGTCGTGAATATCGGCGAGGAATACGGTCACGTTCACAATGTCTTTCATTTCGAACCCGGCAGCTTTAATGATCTTCTGAATGTTTCCGAGCGCGGCCGTGGTTTCGGGGCCAATGCCACCGCTGGCCAGCTTGCTGGACTCGTCTGTGCCCTCTTGGCCGGCGATGTAAAGCGTATTGCCCGCAACTACGCCGTCGCTGAACGGAAGCCCTCGCGTGGGGGCGAGATTCACCGCTCTGTGCTCTTGGGCGCCAGCTCGATGTGAAGCCGATACAAAGAAGAGAGCAATCACAACTGCCGAAACAAACACGCGCGCTGCTAAATGCATTACAGGTTTCATTTTCAATGTCCTTGGTAAGATTTAGCTCTTCCACCCCATTCGGAACAGTGTTAGAGTCCGCGCACATATATACATCGAGGAGGAAAAATGGACAAGCCTTTCATTTCCTGGAAATCGCATGCCAACCTTGCTCTGTTCATATTTGCCGGTATTATTGTCGTAATTTTGTACGCCGGTCGATCTTTACGGGCCGAGGCAGCTTTGCAGAATCCATCGCACTCCGAAGTAAGTTTGATTGCCGATTTCCGGCGCGTGGAGGTTGCTTCTGTGTCGGACGCGCTTGAGCAACTGACTGGCAAGCGTATGTATATGAGCCATCGCATGCGCCCGATCTTCACCACAAAATTCGCCGGTTTCGCGCGAACTGTTCTGCTGAAGAGAGACGAAGGCAACACGGATCCCGGGGCTTTGAATGGGATGTTACAGGCGATTGACGACGGCTCTACCGATTCTGTGTACGTGATGAAAGTCGAAGACGGCGAGGACATCGCCGGAATGGGCGGACTGATGGGCACCGCCATGGAGGCGCGCGGATATGCAGGAGCCGTAATTGACGGGGGAGTGCGCGACGTGGCCTATCTGCGTAAAATCGGCTTCCCCGTGTATGCGACAGGTATTGTGCCTTCTACTTCAGTGCACCACTATCGATTCGGAGGTTCCCAAATTCCAATCACTTGCGACGGAGTGCAGGTGAGTGCCGGCGATATTGTCGCCGCGGATAGCGACGGCGTTGTAGTTGTGCCGCGAGCCGAGGCAGAGAAAGTACTGACCCTGGCCCAAGCAATGGATTTTAAAGAGCACTCGATGTATGCAGTCATCGAGCAAATGAGGTCAATCGTGGATGCGGTTAAGAAGTTTGGGAGGATTTGAAATCAAAGCTATTGCACAAAATCGATTTTCATCAGATAATTCGCACTTTCATTTTGTGAGTGACTAGAATTCGTTCGCGCTGATGCCCAACTCTCCCAAACGGACGTACAACATCACCGCCCTGCAACGCGGTTTGCATCTGCTTCAGTTATTCAGCGAGTCTCCCCAAGGATTGACCGCCAAACAGGTGGCAGACCGGTCCCGGTTACCGGTGAGCACGGTGCACCGTTTCCTTGCAAACCTGGAAACCGGCGGTTTTTTGAACTGCGCTGCCAATGTGTATCACCTCGGAGCTGCGTGTTTTGCGATTGGACAGGCAGCTCTGGCCCAGCTCGATATCCGCCGCGTAAGCCTACCCTACTTGCAGGAGTTGAACCGCCAAACCCGCGAGACGCTTCATTTGACCGTGCTTCACGGCGCGTCCGCCGTTTATGTTGAAAAACTGGACTCGACTGAACAGTTGCGCATTTACTCGCGCATTGGTGCCGCGGTGCCGCTCCACTGCACCGCGGTTGGCAAAGTGATGCTGGCGTACATGCCGGAGGAGAAGCGTAAAAGCGTCTTGCCGCGATTGGAACTGAAGCGGTTCACGCCCAACACCATCGGAAGCATCCAGGAATTAGAGGCCGAGACCCGCCGCATCCGCAAGAACGGCTATGCCTGCGATCTCGAGGAGCACGAACTCCACATTCGGTGTGTAGCTGCGCCTATCTGGACCATGCCGGCCAAGTGAATGCGAGTCTCAGCATTACTGCGCCGATCGTTCGAATGGCGCTCAGCCGGCTTCGCCAACTCGCGCCCCTGATTCAGGCGGCTGGGCTGCAAATCTCTCGTGAGTTGGGGTATCAAACAACTGCAACTGTCAGCGGCTCGCAAGTGCGGAGAAACTCGATCGGGGAGGCTGTGGTTGCCAAATCTCTGTAGCCTTGAGAGGACGAGTAGTTTTGCGAGTGTTAGATCTCGCAGTTTGGACTGGCGAAGTTTATGCAACCGAGCCTGCATTCTTCCTGCACTAGTGGTTGTGATCTGCTATTGCTTCACAGCTTTCGGCCAAGATGACCCACCAGCCGCTTTCACTGCAAGAATCGATGTTCAACCAGAACATCTTCTTGTTCAGCCTCCGGCTGCCAACTGGCCTTCCTATAACGGCGATTATTCCGGACGCCGTTTCAGTTCGCTTGCATTGATCAACGCGCATAATATTTCGCAACTGCAGGCCGAGTGGATTTTTCACGCCAGCAATACGAGCCGTCTCGAAACCACCCCGCTAGTGGTGGATGGCATGATGTTTCTCACCGCGGCCAACGATGCGATTGCGTTGGACGCAGGCACCGGACGGGTCGTCTGGCACCACTTCTGGCCGATTTCCGAAGGGTTGATTGATGATGCGTCTGGGCACATCAATCGCGGCGTCGCGATCTGGCACAACCGGGTTTACATGGAAACCGACAATGCGCACCTGCTCTGCCTTGATGCGCGCTCCGGCAATTTGATCTGGAATGCCGCATATGCCGACTGGAATAAAAACTACGGAGCAACCAGTGCTCCGCTCGTGGTCAAAGATAAAGTTCTGGTGGGAACCTCCGGCGGCGACGACGGTGTTCGCGGCTTCGTAGCGGCTTTTGATGCGCTCACCGGTAAATTGGCGTGGCGATTCTGGACCATACCCGGAGCGGGCGAACGTGGCTCGAAGAGTTGGCCCGGCAAACTTTATCTGCACGGTGGCGGAACGACCTGGATGCCGGGTACCTACGATCCCGAGCTAAACATGATTTTTTGGGGCACCAGCAATCCGGCGCCGGATTTTGAAGGCGATGTACGCCCTGGGGACGATCTTTATACCGACTGCCTATTGGCGATCGATCCTGATAGCGGAAAATTGAAATGGTATTTTCAATTTACGCCGCACGATCTGTTTGACTATGATGCCGTCGAAACTCCAATTCTGATCGATGCGGTCTATCGGGGACTCGATCGAAAACTGATCGTGCAAGCAAATCGAAATGGTTTCATCTACGCTCTGGATCGCAATACCGGAAAATTTCTTTCCGCAACGCCATTTGTCGAAAAACTGAATTGGGCAAAGGGAATCGATGCCGCAGGTAAGCCTTTGCTGACCGGCATTCAGCCTTCCGCTGAGGGCACTCGCGTTTGTCCCGGCTACTCAGGGGCGACCAATTGGTTTGCTCCGTCGTACAACGAGTCCACGCATTCGGTCTATTTTATGGCCCTCGAAGAATGCGAGACGTATTTCTTCAAATCGGAGAGGTTCCAGGAAGGTCGAGGCTATTATTCGACCGGGGTAAAGCATATTGCGGGCGAGGATTCACAGAAAGTGCTGGTAGCGTTTGACCTCGGCGCGGATTCGATCGCCTGGAAATACCCGCAAACCGGAAGCGGCCGTTCCTCGAGCGGGACAATGACGACTGCCGGAGGGCTGGTTTTCTTCGGTGACGATGCTGATTCGTTTGAAGCCATCGACGCGCAAACCGGCAAACCCCTATGGCACTTCAACACCGGGCAGGAAATCAGCGCCTCACCAATGAGTTACGCAGTCGGCGGAAAACAATATGTCGCAATTGCTGCCGGCAGCGACGTTTTCAGCTTTGCGTTGCCGTGATGGCAGGTCAACATCCAGCTTGAATAGGGAGGTTTAGAAACATGAAATTCAGTTTCAGTCGCCGGGCTTTTGCTACGCGCTTCGCTTCCATGCTTCCGATCTTTGGAATTGGGACAGTCATCTTGTCAGAACGCGGGATCGCGCAGAACTCCGCCGCACCAAACCAAAACGGAATCCGAAAACTCAATGAAGATGGCAAGCCCGCCAGCGAAAAAGAAGTGATTACGCCCGTGGTTGAATATAACAGTGTGCTTTATATCTCGGGGGTGGGGGCGCACGATTCCCGGGATTCGAAAGAATGGACGATCGAATCTCACACCACAACTGTCATGGACAAAATAAAGAAGCTCGTCGAAGTCGGCGGGGGATCGATGGACAGCGTACTGCAGTCAAATGTTTACCTGGTGAACATCGAACATTGGGACGGAATGCACAAAGTGTTCGCAACCTATTTTCCTCGCGGCGGTCCTGCCCGCACCACAGTTGCAGCGGCCGCGCTGCCAGGAAATTCTCTAGTTGAAATTAATTGCATTGCAGCCGTAAATCGCAAGTAAAACGAGGAGTGAATCCCTATGCGAACCAACTCGAAATGGAATCGGCGTGGTTTTCTAGGAACCGTGGGCATGATCGCAGCGGCCGTGCTGACGCCGCGCAAATTATTTTCCTCGAATCGCGCTTCTGCGCGCGCGGGTACGAAGGTGAGCGGCTTCGGCGAAACCGGCAATCCCTATGAAGAACTTGGGGTTACGACCGTGATCAATTGCGAAGGCACTATGACCATGCTCGGGGGTTCGCTTCCTCACCCGGAACTGGAAGCGGTGATGACCATGGCTGGCCGGCATTTTGTGAGCATTCCTGAGCTCGAGGTTGCGGCCGGCAATCGCATTGCGCAGATGCTCAAATTGCCGGAGGGTTATACGGCACTCGTAACGTCAGGCGCCGCGGCGGCGATTGAATGCGGATTAGCCGGGATCCTCACCGGTGGCAATGAGGCTCTGATAAAGCAGCTGCCCGATCTGACTGGGATGAAGTCGGAAGTGATCATACAAAAGTCGCATCGCAACCCCTTCGATCACCAGCTTCGATCCACCGGAATCAAGCTCATTGAGATTGAAACTGTCGAAAAATTGCGAGCTGCCGTCAACGACCGCACGGCGATGATGCACTTCTCCAATTTTGCAAATGCCGCCGGACAAATCAAAGCGGACGAATGGGTGAAGTTAGCCAAGGAATTAAACATTCCCTGCATGAACGATGCGGCGGCCGATACGCCGCCGGTTTCGCATCTTTGGGATTACACCAACATGGGCTATGACCTTGTGACTTTCAGCGGCGGCAAGGCGATTCGCGGGCCGCAGTGCGCCGGATTGCTGATCGGCCGCAAAGAAATGGTGGCGAATGCTCTACTCAATAACAGTCCGCACGAGGACACGATTGGCCGCAGCCAGAAGGTCGGCAAGGAAGAAATCGTTGGGATGGTGAAAGCCCTCGAACTTTTTCTCGCGGAAGATCACGACGCGCTGGCTAGAGAGTGGCAGAGTCGACTCGAACTGATATCCGGCGAAGTCACAAAAGTTCCCGGCGTCACCACGGCATTTTTTGTACCGGACATCGCCAATCACGTTCCCCACATGCGCATCATCTGGGACACGCGGATTTCATTGACGCCCGAGCAAGCCGCAAAGCTGCTGCGCAGCTCGAAGCCGTCCATTGTGATCAGTGAGGGCGAAGGACAACCGGGCTTGAGCATGAATTCTTTCATGCTGCAATCGGGTGAAGACAAAATTGTCGCCGAGCAGCTTGCAAAAACTCTGCGCGAGAACGCGGCATAAGAAAACGAGAGCCACGTCACCAGATTGGCTTAGGAGAATCTTGGAGCTCGCGAACAATAACAATTACCGAAGCAGAGGGGGCCAGTCACAGTGCCGTTTAGTTTTCCGGCATGCGAAACTTCGAACCCTTTTTCTTGAGCCACGAATTGAATTGTCGAATCATCTGCGGCGTCCATTTGTTGTCAATTTGACCGGGCGTGTATTTGCCTTCACGCAGCATCATGTGTCCCCAATCGTCGACCAGATGGTCCATTTCGGTATCGTCGGCTACTTTCTGCGCCAGTTGGGGCGGAACAAAAGTTACGCCTTCAGGGTCGCCGATCGCGATATCGCCGGGCATTACCGTCGCTTCGCCGATTCGAATCGGCACGTTAATTCCCATCAGCATTACATTCTCCAGCGCGGAGGGATCGACACCGCGCGTGTACACCTGGAATCGGGGAATCTCTTGAATGCCGGTGACGTCGCGAACTGCTCCGTTCACGATCAATCCATTGTGACTTTTTGCATAGATTGCGGTCGCGAGATTATCTCCGATGATGGTGCCGTAGCGGATCTTGCCAAACAGATCGACCACGAGAACATCGCCTGGCTTCAGAATGTCGATGATCCACGAGTTCTCGTCTCCAATGCGATTTTCCTTTTTGCCATTCGCGCGAATCACCGAATCCACGTCAGGACGCGCCGGCATGAAAACAGCCGTTACCACGCGTCCCACGAGCCGCTCTCCAGGATTGATCACCTTCCACCCACCTTCGAACTGGTTCTGGTAGCCGGCATCCTGCAAAACGTCCCAAGCCTCATCGGCGGTGACATTCTTCAGGCGCGCGAGCACAGAATCCGGCAAATTCGGCCGGCCATCGGGAAAGCGCTCCCCGTTCCACGCGGGAGTGAATTCGATGCGTTGCTCTTTCGAGAACAGATCAAGTTGCGCCTGCACCGGCGATGCCAGCGAAAGCAAAGAAACGACGAGGGCGGCAAGACAAATCACTTTTTTCATAGGACTCCAAGAAGAACTGAGGAGCTGAGAACCAGTTTCCGTGCGACCGCGAAAATATCACACGGCGGCGGAGTCGGCAATCGCGCTTCAAACGCGGAATGCCTGTTGCTGCCAAAGCGAGTTTTGCAAAAATGTCGTGCCAGCGATAGCGTTCGGAGTCAGCGATGACGCCCGGCAGGACAAGCCATGTAAGGCAATTTCTGGTGTTCTGGCTGTTCGTTCTTAGCGCCGTCTCATATCTTGATCGCGTAAATATTTCGATTGCCGGCGGCGCCATCGCGGATGCCTACCATCTCAGCGATGTGCAATTGGGAAAAGTCTTCAGCTCGATGCTGGTGGGCTATGCGATTTTTCAAACCGTGGCGGGAAGACTTGCCGACCGCTATGGTGCTCGCCGAGTGCTCACCGCCGGCGTGATTTGGTGGGGAGTTTTTACCGCAGTAACCGCGCTCGTCCCGGCAGATATCGCGGGCGCACTCTTGCTGTTTGTCGTCGTCCGCTTTCTGTTGGGCGCGGGCGAAGCGGTGATTTACCCGTCTGCGAATCAATTCGTCGCCCGTTGGATTCCGGTGGGGGAACGCGGTCTGGCCAACGGATGGATCTTCGCCGGAGTTGGCGCGGGCGCTGGCCTTACGCCTCCGCTCATCACTTATATTATGATCCACCACGGCTGGCGTTCGTCATTCTTGTTCTGCTCCGTCATCGGATTTCTCGCCGCTGTGGTCTGGTTCATCGCCGCTCGCGATACGCCTGAGCAGCACCCCCGAGTTTCTCTTGAAGAACTGAGGACCATCGAATCCGGACTGACGGCGGCTTCAACTTCATCCTTGCATGTCATACCAGCCGCGAGGAAGACAGAACCTTCATCCCTGACGAACCCAGCTCGCATTCTAGTGCCGTGGAAACAAGTTCTGCGCAGTAAAGAAATTCTTGCCATTACCATCAGCTATTTTTGCTACGGGTATGTGGCGTGGATTTTTTTCAGTTGGTTCTATCGATATCTTGCGAAGGTGCGCGGCCTTGATTTGAAGACCAGTGCCTTTTATTCGATGCTGCCCTTCATCGCAATGCTGGTGGGCTGTCTGGTTGGCGGCGTGGTCAACGACCGTCTCACAAAATGGAAAGGAGCGCGGCTGGGGCGTTGTGTTCTTGCCGCCTTTGCAATCGCGTTGGCGGGCGTGTTCATCGCACTCGGATCACAGGTTAAGAGCGCACGGCTGGCCAGCGTTGTGCTTGCCGGAGGAGCTGGCGCGTTGTATCTCTCGCAGAGTTCGTTCTGGTCTCTGACTGCCGACTTGGCAGGACCTTCGTCCGGCTCTGTCTCAGGTTTCATGAATACCGGGAATCAGATTGGCGCGGCCATTACCGCCTCGCTTACGCCTTGGATTGCCTCATGGTACGGTTGGACTGCATCGTTTCTGGTTGCCGCAGCGCTCTGCTTCGTGGGCGCATTATGCTGGCTCGTCGTGAATCCGGCGAATGTTTTGGTTGCAGTCAATGCGCCGGCTGAGGAACTTGCCGCATCTCCAGCCTTCCGCCAACCGAATACTAGGCAGGAGCAAAGACTCCATTCGTGAGTCACGACATGGCCAAACTTACCGTCAAACCAAAACAAGATTGCGCCTGGGACTTGGTAAGCTTGGGAGAAGTCATGTTGCGCCTCGACCCCGGCGATCAGCGCATCTCGACCACGCGGGAGTTCCGGGCGTGGGAAGGCGGTGGCGAATACAACGTAGCTCGCGGATTAAAGCGCTGCTTTGGATTGGACACCGCTGTGGTCACGGCTCTCGCCGATAATGCCATCGGCCGACTGGTTGAAGATTTGATGTTTCAAGGTGGAGTCAGCCAGAAATATGTGCGCTGGGTGCCGTTTGATGGCGTAGGGCGCATCGTCCGCAATGGCCTGAACTTTACCGAACGAGGCTTTGGTATTCGCGCTGCGCTGGGATGTTCTGACCGCGGTCACACGGCTATTTCGCAAGTGAAGCCGGGCGAGATCGACTGGGAGCTGATTTTCGCGAAAGATGGGGCGCGATGGTTTCATACCGGCGGAATATTCTGCGCGCTTTCAGAGTCGACGCCGCTGGTCGCAATCGAGGCGATTACTGCTGCAAGAACTGCGGGCACGGTTATTTCCTATGATTTAAATTACCGTCCATCATTGTGGAAATCGATCGGCGGGAAAGCGCGTGCGCAAGAAGTGAATTGCCGCATCGCCTCGCATGTCGACGTGCTCTTCGGAAACGAAGAAGATTTTACCGCAGCGCTCGGTTTCGAGGTCGAGGGAGTCGATGAGCACCACTCGAAACTCGATCACCGCAGTTTTCAGAAGATGATCGCGAAAGTCGTTGAGGCGTTTCCTAACATTGGGGTCATTGCGACGACTTTACGCCATGCGAAAACCGCGACGGTGAATGATTGGGGAGCGATGTGCTATTACGATGGCAATCTCTATCAGGCTCCTGTTCGCGAAAATCTTGAAATCTATGATCGCGTGGGCGGCGGTGATTCTTTTGCCTCCGGACTAATCTATGGATTTCTCTCCGGAAACAATCCGCAATGGTCAGTCGAATGTGGGGCAGCGCATGGTGCATTGGCAATGACTACGCCCGGCGACACAACCATCGCGACCTTGGCGGAAGTTTTGCAAGCGATGAAAGCTCAAACAGCTCGTATCGAACGTTAACATTGAAGACTTGAAAGAACACAAATCTTGAAAATCGTGCGTCTCAAAACCGCCGTAGTGGAAGGCAACTTCGACTGGACGTTCGTTCGCCTTGAAACGGACGATGGAATTCAGGGTCTCGGCGAGTGCTTTTTCGCTCCTGGTCTCACCGCAATTCTGCGTTCGTTAGAGCCAATCCTTCTCGGCGAAGATCCGCGCGATGTAAACCGTCTTTTTCGCAAGCTACAACTAGCCACCTCGGGAGCGGGTTCGGTTGCGGGGATCGTATATAACGCGATCAGTGGGATTGAAGCCGCTCTTTGGGACATTCTCGGCCAGTGGCTGGATGTGCCAATTTACCGCTTGCTCGGCGGTAAATTTCGCGACGAGGTTCGCATCTACGCCGACTGCCATGGAGGTGAAGCGCTCGAGAGCCTGGATGAGGTTCTGCGCTCACGACCGCCGTCGTGGGTGAAGCGAGATCCCAGGCACCAGCCGAAAGATTATTACGCTGAAGCTAAGGGCGAGCCGCCATGTTCTCCGGATGATTATGGCAAGCGAGCGCTGGCGATGAAATCGCAAGGCTACACGGCGTTGAAATTCGATTTGGATGTTCCCGGCACGGGGGGTTTCGATCCGCATAATCGCTGCCTTAATAATCGAGCAATCGATCACATGGTCAACCTCATCGGAGCCGTGAGAGATGCTGTGGGCTACGAGATTGATCTCGCCGCCGATTGCCATTGGCGTTACAGCGTGGGCGATGTGATCAAAGTCGCGCAGGCGCTGGAACCGTTTCGGCTTCTTTGGCTGGAAGATCCAGTTCCTCCGGAAAGTATTGACGCGCTGCGCGCCGTCAGTTCGCGCGTGAGAGTTCCAATTGCTACGGGTGAGAATTTATACCTGTTCCGCGGATTCCAGGAAATGTTGCAGACACATGCGGTAAGCATCGCCACTCCGGATCTGCAGAAGGTCGGCGGCCTGGCAGTCGCTTGCCAGATCGCACAATTTGCAGACGCGCAGACGATTCCGATCGCGCCGCATAATATCAGCAGCCCGGTGGGGACTTTATTTTCCGCACATTTTTGCGCTGCAATCCCAAATTTTCTTGTACTCGAATTTCATGCATCCGATGTGCCGTTCTGGAACGATTTGGTGGATGGCATTCCGAAACCGATTATTCAGAACGGAATGATTCGGCTGTCGGACAAACCCGGCCTCGGTGTGAAATTGAATGAGAAGGTTGCCCGTAAGTACGCGCGCAAGGGTGAACCATTCTTTGAGTGAAACGGCTTCGCCAGCAGTCAAAGATACGCGGCGAGGCAGGCAGCTTTAGTTGAAATCTGGGTCACCTATGAATTTATTACCAAGAATGAAAGTGCTGGGAAGGATTGTGGACTCTGGGGTGGTCGCCGTGGTTCGCGCGGAAAGCTCCGAGCAGGCATCCCGCATTGCTGACGCTTGCGCCGAGGGCGGCGTGGGAGCGATCGAGATCACGTTCACCGTGCCCGGCGCTCTCGCAGTGATCGCCGACCTCGCCCGCCGCGATGCCGCCAAAAATATTCTCATCGGCGCTGGCACCGTCCTTGATCCCGAAACCGCGCGGGCGGCAATCCTTGCCGGAGCGCAATTTATTGTTGGCCCATCGGTCAGCCCCGAGACGGCGCGCTTGTGCAATCGCTATCAAGTGCCTTACATGCCGGGCGCCAGCACGGTATCGGAAATCGTCGCGGCGATGGAATGCGGCGCGGATATCATTAAAGTATTTCCCGGAGAGCTTTTAGGACCGGCTTTCGTTAAAGCTGTTATGGGGCCGCTGCCGCAAGCCCGGCTCATGCCGACCGGCGGAGTGAGCGTCGAGAATGCTGCGGACTGGATTCGCGCGGGATGTGTCGCCGTAGGAGCCGGCGGAAATCTGACAGCCGGAGCAAAACGCGGAGACTATCAATCGATCACCGATCTGGCGCGGCAATTCATTGCGAAGATTCGAGAGGCGCGCGAGACGGCACATTGAGACTCATGCTCCAACCGGCTTAGGCTGCATTCGAAAACGTACCTCTTAAAATTATTATGACTCTCTGGAATACCGACGAAGAGCTGTTCTCCATCATGCGCAAGGAATTGTTCACCTGCGTCGCGGGCGACGTCATGGACAAGATGGGCCTGCAGCACCAATTCCTGCCGCCCCAGATTCATGCTTTGCGGCCAGACATGATTGTGATCGGCCGCGCCATGCCGGTGCTCGCCGTTGATGTGTTTGAAGAGAAGGTTTCAGGGACCAACAACAAGCTGATGGAAAAACCCTTCGGCTTGATGCTGGAAGCGCTGGACGACCTGAAGACTAATGAAGTCTACGTGAACACGGGATCGTCTCCGCGGAACGCCCTTTGGGGTGAACTGATGAGCATTCGTGCCCGCAAACTGGGCGCAGCGGGGGCCGTGTTGAACGGTTATTTACGCGATACCAAGGCAGTGCTGAGTTTGAATTTCCCGTCGTTCTGCTGGGGTTCGTATGCGCAGGATTCCGCGCCACGCTATAAAGTGGTGGATTTCCGTATTGCCGTCGAAATTGGAGCGGTTCGCGTTCGTCCCGGCGATTTCATTTTTGGCGACATCGACGGAGTTTGCGTGGTGCCGTCTGAAGCGGGCAGGGAAGTGTTCACCAAGGCTCTCGAAAAAGCGCGCGGCGAAAAGCTGGTGAGAAAAGCACTGGAAGAGGGGACCAGCGCGGTAGCGGCTTTTGAAAAACATGGAATCATGTGAGAGCAGTCAGAAAAGCGATTTAGGTTGAAATGTTTTCAAGCGAGAGAAAATTCAGAATCCGAAACGGCAAACAGGAACCATGATTGCGATCGACCTTTCCGGCAAAGTGATTTTCATCACCGGGGCTATGGGTGCGATCGCAGAATCCATGGTGAAGAAGTTGAATGCGGCCGGAGCGACGCTGGTCCTGATCGACGTAAAGCCGGAACATGAGGCTCGTCAAACACTAAAGCAGTGGCAGATTTCTGATCAGGCGTATTTCTACCATTCGTGCGATATAACCGACTCTGGGCATTTGAGCCGGATCCTCGATGAATCTTTCGAGCGTTTTCCGCACATGGATACCGTCCTCGGGCACGCAGGTGGTTGCGGCCTGCATCCTTTTGCAACAACTTCGGAGGCTGAATTCGAGCGCATCTTCCGCTTCAACTTCCTGGCGCAGGTTTATCTGACTCGCGCGGTTTTCGCACAATGGGTCAAGCGCAAGACTCCAGGCCATCTAGTCTTCACTTCTTCCTATGTTGCTCGTGTTCCGCATACGCAGATTCCCGCCTACGCGTCCGCGAAAGCGGCGCTCGAGAATTTCGCGCGCTGCATGGCACTCGAATACGCGGCGTCTGGAATCCGAGTTAACGTGATCTCTCCGGGAAATGTCGCCGCCGGCAGCTCGCTGAAGGTTTTTGAGGAAGACCCGGCGTATCGCGAATTCGTTCTCCGCGTGTCGCTGGGCAGGCGTAACAGTCCCGAATCGATTGCCGATGCGTATGTTTTTTTGTGCTCGCCGCTCGCCGCAGAGATCAACGGGCAAATTCTCAGCGCCGATTACGGCGGGGGAATCGGGAACCGCCTATGAACGTTGGGCTCGGCTTGTACCGGCACATGCTGACCCGCGACTATTACGACTTCGCGCGGCAGGCCGGGTGCACCCACCTGGTTGTTCATCTCGTCGACTATTTCAACCAGGGATCGGCCAACCCTCGCAGCAATCAGCCGACCGGAGGGAAATATGAACCGTGGGGTGTTGCCGGCGATCCGGAGAAACTTTGGACGGTTTCTGAACTCAAACAGCTTCGCCTAGAGATTGAAGAGGCTGGCCTGACGCTCGCGGCGATTGAAAATCTGGATCCGGCACACTGGCATGACATTCTTCTCGATGGGCCGCGGCGTCCCGAGCAAATCGAAAAAGTGAAAACCATAATTCGCCGAATCGGAGAAGCTGGCATTCCGGTTCTCGGTTACAACTTCAGCCTGGCGGGAGTCTGCGGGCGCGTCACCACGCCTGCCGGTCGCGGCGGGGCATTAACCGTCGGAATGGATGGCCCAGCCGATGACGAACCGCTGCCTTGCGGCACGGTTTGGAATATGGTTTACGACCAGGATGCTGTGCCCGGCACCCTGCCAAGTATTTCCCGTGAAGAATTATGGCGGCGCTTGCAAATGTTTCTGGAAGATGTGATTCCGGTTGCTGAGCAAGCACGCGTGCGCCTCGCCGCGCATCCTGACGATCCCCCAATGCCAACCATGCGCAGGCAGCCTCGCCTGGTGTTTCAGCCGCACATGTACCAGCGCCTGCTCGATTCAATGCCGAGCGCTTCCAATGCGCTGGAACTTTGCGTGGGAACCATTGCCGAAATGACGGAGGGCGATGTCTACGAAGCGGTCGAGCGCTACTGCCGCGATGGCAAGATTGCATATATTCATCTTCGCAACGTAAGGGGCAAGGTGCCGCACTATCGAGAGACCTTTATCGACGAAGGAGATGTCGATATGATTCGTATTCTCTCGATTCTTCACCGCAACCATTTCGAGGGAGTGATTATTCCTGATCACGCTCCACAAATGTCGTGCTCCGCGCCTTGGCATGCGGGAATGGCTCACACGTTGGGTTTCATTCTGGCGGTCAAGGCCATGTTGGAATCTTCGGATAGAGAACGTGCTCAGCTCTTAGATCCCGTACAGCGAGGCCGATAATCTGACTTTGCCCCCGCTTCAGCAACGCTCTCACGTTCCGCTCATCATCGCAGCCAGCGTTTCCACTTTCGGCGGCCTGCTGTTCGGGTACGACAATATTGTGATCAGCGGCGCCATTGGCTACCTGAGCCAGTTGTTTCATCTCAATGCAGCAGGGGTGGGATGGGCTGCCGGCTGTGCCCTCGTAGGCTGTATTGCGGGCTGCGCGGTTGCAGGAACGGTTGCGGATCATCTCGGCAAAAAAATCGGTCTCGCCCTTTGCGCCATTTGTTTTGCGTTGTCTTCGGCGGGAATTTTCTTTGCTGCCAGCTTCCATCAGTTCGTGCTTTGGCGCTTGATCGGAGGCCTCGGGATTGGCGCGGCTTCTGTGATTTCTCCTAACTACATCGCAGAAATTGCGCCTACGCGCGTTCGCGGCCGCTGCGTAACTCTCTATCAGTTAGGCATCGTCGTCGGTATTCTCGCCGCTGTCTTCGTCAACATGTTGATCCAGCACATGGGCAACGAGGCCTGGAACATCTCGACTGGCTGGCGTTGGATGTTTTTCGCTGGAATCGTACCTGCGCTTTTGTTTGGAGGCATGATTCTGCCGGCGGTCGAAAGCCCGCGCTGGCTGATGAAAATGGGCCGTCGCGATCAAGCCATTGAAGTTCTCAAGCAGATCAATGGAGCCGGCGTGGCTGCGCAGGAAGCAGCCGAGATCGAAAATGCGCTGGCCATTGAAGAAGGCGGCATCTGGGAGCTTTTTACCACCTTCCGCCGTCCACTGCTGCTGGGCATCATGCTGGCGGGATTGCAGCAGATCAGCGGAATCACTCCGATCTTTTCTTTTCTGCCGGAAATTTTTCGTGCCGCGGGAACCGCGTCCAGCGATGCATTTTTCCAGTCGGTCCTGGTGAGCCTGATCAATTTATTGTTCACCCTGTTTGCTCTCTGGCTGGTTGATCGCGCCGGAAGAAAAACTCTTATTCTCGCCGGGACTACGGTGCAATTTATTTCGTTAGCTTCGGTCGGCTGGTTTTATCACATTCACGGGAGTGGATTAGCCGTTCTCATTTTTGTGATGAGCTTCGTCGCCGGGCATGCCTTCGGAAACGGCGTGGCCTGCTGGGTGATCATTTCTGAAATTTATCCTACCAAGGTTCGCGGGCGTGGCATGTCGATCGCGACCACCGCACTCTGGCTGGTCGGCTACCTCGGCAATCAACTTTTTCCGATCATGCAAAGAAGCTTGGGATCGGATGGAACGTTTTGGTGCTTTAGCGCCGGCGCGTTGCTGACGATTATTCTGGTCGCGCTGCTGATCCCGGAAACCAGAGGACGTTCGCTCGAAGAGATCACCGAATTCTGGACCGCGCGTCGCGCCGCTACGGCAGTATAGTCAGGAAGCACATAAGCAGCGAAGCCCTTCGTAGCGAAAGTACCAAACAATTTGGAGCACGTGGATGACCGACAAGAAGACCGGCAGTGATGCTTGCGAATCGAAGCAGCGAAAACTCCGTAAAGAACCAGCCCCGGTTTCAGGTGGCATAAGCCGGCGTGCTGTGCTCAAATCTTTTGGGTTTTCAGCGGCAGCCTTCACTTTGCCGCGGCAGCAGTGGCTGGCGGCAAAATTTCTTACGCCAACACAAACGGCCGCAGCGGGGAAGAATTCAGCTCCGCGAAAGTCGGCGCAAAATCCGCGATGGTATGGCTTCAACCTGCTCGAGTATTTCTCAACCGACCCTGACTGGATGAAATATTTCCCTTGCAAAAATGACGGCATGTTCCTCGAAGACGATTTTCGCTGGATTCGGGACTGGGGTTTCAACTGGGTACGTTTGCCCATGGATTATCGCTTCTGGACGGATTCGGCCGACCTGTTCAAGATTCATGAGGACAGGATCGAGCCGGTTGATCGTGCGATCCGTCTGGGCGAACAGTATGGAATTCACGTCAACTTGTGCCTGCACCGCGCCCCCGGATACTGCATTCTCAACACCATGAACGAATCTCTCACGGGCATTCACATCACCAAAGAGAAGAGCAGTCTGTTTACCGATTCGAGCATGCTCGATGCCTTTGTCTATCAATGGACCTACTTCGCCGATCGCTACAAAGGTATCTCGAGCGAACAACTGAGCTTTAACCTGGTGAACGAACCGATCGTAATGCCAAACGCGGCGGAGATGGAGGAATTGAAAAAAGCGGGTACAGACAAGCCGGAAGATTTTTTTAGCAGCGAACTCAGCCGCAGGCATGCCGTCGATTACACTCGTGTAGCTCGTGCAGCAAGCGAGGCAATTTCAAAGCATGATCGTGAGCGGCTCGTCATCACCGATGGCTATGTAGCCGCGACTGCGCCCATCCCTGACCTGTTTGAGACAGGAATGATTCAGAGTTGTCACACCTACCATCCAGTGCAACTCACGCACTACAAATGCGAGTGGGCGCGGGGGTTGCTCACGGGCGATGAGCCGGTGCCGACCTGGCCTCTCAAGACCGCCAAGGGAACTATCGATCGCAGCGAGCTCGCTCACACGTTCAAGCCGTGGAGTGAACTGGCCGCGCAGGGCGTTCCTATTCACTTCGGAGAAATGGGTTGCTACAAGCACACGCCGCCTGACGTTGTGCTCGCGTGGTTTGACGACACGTTGAGCGTGATTGGCGATCTGCACTCGGGATGGGCGCTTTGGAACTTTCGCGGTCCATTCGGCGTGCTCGATACCCAGCGAGTCGGTACGAAGTACGAAGACTGGCACGGTCATCAGCTCGACCGGCCTTTGCTGGACCTGCTTCATCAAAAGATGAAAACGTAAATCACCGAAGCTCAACCGGCCGTCACATTTTGCCAGACAAGCGGAAATGATTTTCGGGCTGACCGGCAACATCCGTTTCAATGGCGTACAAGCTTCCGTCGAGACGGTCTCCTGCCGGAGCTTCAGCCCGTGCGGTAGTCACGTAGAGAGTCTTCAAATCCGCTCCACCAAATGTACAGGTTGTAATATTGTGTACCGGCATTTCGATCACGCGATCAATTACGCCGTCCGGAGCAACCCGCACGATGCAGCCGCCGAAGAATCGGCAATTCCACAGATAGCCTTCCGAATCGACCGTCGAGCCATCGGGTGCGCCTCGCTCAAATCCCTGTAGAAAGGGCCGTTCATTTGCGATCGCTCCGGTTTCCGCATCGTAGTCGTAACTCCAGACCGTGTTGGCGAGAGTATCGCCAAAATAAAACTTCCGTTGATCGGGACTCCATGCCAGCGTATTCGCGATTCCAATGTTTTCCTGCCAGACAGTTACCTTGTCATCCGGATCGACCCGAAATAATTTGCCATCCTTTCCACCAGCCTCGCCGCACGATCCATCGGAGTTCACGTTGTTGCGCATCGAGCCCATCCACAGTGCACCGCGCGGATCGGCCCGCGCATCATTGAGCCGGACCTTCGGCCATCCATCGAGGCGAAAGATGGGATCGGACCGCACGTCGGTCTCCGGCTTCCACAGGATCACGCCTGAGCCCAGAACGACCGCGAGCGTTTCCGGTTTCCCGGTCAGTGTGAGTGCGGTCACCGGTTCGTCGAACATCCAGGTGCGAACGGCACGCTCTGCGGGGGTGAAGCGGTGAATCAGGAAGCGGTTGATGTCGTTCCAATAAACGGCCTGATGCTCCGGATGCCAGACTGCGCTTTCACCGCAAACATCCCCGGTCGGCGCGACGCAAACGGGATTTCCAATTTTCATGTTGCTCACTGCACCCCAATCCCGGCCAGCAATCCGCCATCCACGAGATAATCGCCGCCGGTGCAAAAACCTGATTTGTCGGACAGAAGAAACGCAGCTAACTCTGCGACTTCCTCCGGAGTGCCGATTCTTCCCAGCGGATGGGCTGCGCCGAAGCGGTCGAAGGCGGTTTCTTGCGACAAATCCGGCGCGAAGTGCGAGGCAGAGCGCTCCAGCATCGGCGTGCGAATCGAACCCGGGCTGATGGAGTTTACGCGAATATGATCGGCAGCGTGGTCAAGCGCCAGCGCTCGCGTCAAGCTGTGAACTGCGCCTTTCGACGTCGCATAGGCCGCAACTCCTCTTTGGCATGCGTATCCCTGCACCGAAGAAAGATTGACAATCGCGCCGCCGCCACGTTTCTTCATTTCCGGGATGCCGAAGTGCGCGAGCAGAAATATGCTTCCAACATTCACCACCATGCAGCGATTCCAGGTTTCAGGATCTGTTTCGAGCGCCGTGCCGAAGGGATGAATGGCTGCCGCATTCACGATAAGGTCGAGGCCGCCGTGCGCTGTCACGGTCTTCTTTACGACCGCCAAAACCTGATTTGGTTCGCTGACATCGCACTGCTCGACGGCGAGCACAAGTCCGTTCGCTTCCGCCTCTAGTTGCAGCTCGCGGTTGGCCGACGAATCAATGCCGCAAGCGACTACGCTACATCCTCCGGACGCAAGCCGCTGCGCAATTGCCCGGCCGATTCCGGTTGTGCCGGTGACGATAGCAACTTTGTTTTCAAACTCTTTCATCCGCCGTGGCTCCTGGTTCTCAAATTGCTCTCGGTTCGCGAACATCATTAAGAAAGATTTCTGTGCCTCAGTCCGCCAACTCACGAATTCGGTACTTCAGTCCAGCGATCAATCCACGCAATTCGGCAAGTCCCTTCAACCGTCCTATGAATGAGTATCCGGGGTTCACCGAGCGCGACATATCATCGGCCAGCAGGTGCCCGTGATCGGGACGCATCGGAATTTCATGATCTTCGCGATTTTCTCGCCTGCGCCGAGCCTCTTCTTGCAGCAATGCATCAATGACACCCACCATATCCGAGCTGCCTCGCAGGTGCTCAGCTTCGTAAAAGGATCCATCCGCTTCGTGCATCACCTGCCGCAGATGCACAAAGTGAATTCTCGGCGCAAACTCGTTGACCATGGCGAGCAGATCGTTATCGGCTCTTGCTCCGAATGAACCGACACAAAACGTCAACCCGTTTGCGGCGGTATCAACGCCTTTGAGAATGGCTCTGACATCTTCTGCTGTTGAAACCACCCGCGGCAAGCCAAACAGCGGCCATGGAGGATCATCCGGGTGAATGGCAAGACGCACCCCCAATTCTTCAGCAACCGGCGCAATTTCGCGCAGGAACATAATGAGATGAGCCCGCAGGTCGGCGGATGCTACACTGCGATACTGAGCCAGGAGGGTTTCGAAATGAGAGCGGTTGTACGATGCTTCCGCGCCCGGCAGTCCGGCGATAACTGTTTTTTCGAGTTCGTCGCGCCGGCTCTCATTCATAGCCTCATACCGGCTT
Organism: uncultured Acidobacteriaceae bacterium; assembly: GCA_963784095.1. Lineage (GTDB taxonomy): Bacteria > Acidobacteriota > Terriglobia > Terriglobales > Acidobacteriaceae > Sulfotelmatobacter. The sequence goes on along the minus strand of CAWAQC010000003.1, from coordinate 179,619 downwards.
TGCGCCGCGGCGATACGTTCGGCAGCATAATCTTGTTCAGAACCAGCACGGCGCAGAATAAACAAGTCGTATGCCGCAAAATCGTTGACGTCGAAACGGAGCGCATATCCCCTGCTAGGCAGTTGCCATCGCAAATCGGTGCGTGTCCAGTCGACCACGGGCATAAAGTTGTAGCACACAATCTGAACCCCAGCCCGCGCAACCGCCGCCAGAGAGTCTTTCCACCCATCAGTGAACTGGCGGACTGGCCCGGTTTGCAGCTTAATGGAGTTGTGTACCGGGATGCTTTCGACCACCGACCAAACCAGCCCCGCCGCCTCAATCTGTGCTTTGCGCTTCAGCACCTCTTCCAGGGGCCAGGTTTCGCCGCGGTAGAGATGATGCAAGGCTGAAACGATTCCGGTTGCACCGGCCTGCTTCACATAGTCAAGAGAGATGGGATCTTGCGGTCCGAACCAACGCCAGGTTTCTTTCACGTGGTTATGTCATCTCCATTCGAAACAAGCGCTTGCAGTCTACATGATCGCTCTCAAAGCTGCTCATGGAATTGCCCCAAGGTAGGGACGAATTCCCGCACGCGGAGCATAGTTCCAATCGAGGCTCAGGTCGTCGCGCAGACCAATATTCTTCTTCCATTCAGGTAATCAGGGTATATACTTTCACCCAGTAAGTGCGGCATTTCTGGGGGCTTTTCAGTCTGGCCCCATCCCGGGGAACGATGCACAACCGAAATTCGCGGCTCGATCCCCCCGATCGACCGAACTCGGCCAATCAGGCGGGCGTGAGTGCCCCTGCGAAAGGGGATAGCTCCGGTTCCCATCCGCCGATAGACCCTGACGCGACTCTCATCGAGTTTCCGAAACCAATTGAATTTACGAAGCCAACTTTCGATTCGGATGCCACGCTTGTAGATTTGCATGCTACGGATCTAGATTTACAAGCCACGCAGCTCGATATTTCCCCGCCGCCGCGTTCTGCGAATCCAGGACTCTCTCGTCCGCACCGGGCTGTTAGCGTCTCGCTCCTCCAGGCCGGAGACCTGTTAGGCGGCCGCTACGAAATTTTGAAGCTTCTCGGCGAAGGCGGAATGGGCGCCGTCTACAAAGCCATGGACCGCGAGTTGAACCGCGCGGTGGCGCTCAAAGTAATCCGGCCGGAGTTGGGTTCGAATCCATCAATTCTGGCGCGCTTCAAGCAGGAACTTCTGTTGGCCCGGCAGGTCACGCATGTCAATGTGATCCGCATCTACGACCTTGGCGATGCCGAGGGCATGAAGTTCATCACCATGGAGTTCGTGGAGGGCGAAGATTTGCGCGCGCTCATCCACGAGAAAAAAAAGTTTCGGCCGGAGGAAGCAGTCGAGATCATTAAACAGACGTGCCGCGCCCTTGATGCAGCGCATAGCGTAGGCGTGATCCATCGCGACCTGAAGCCGCAAAACATCATGTGCGATGCCAGCGGCCGCGTGCTGGTCATGGATTTCGGCCTGGCGCGCACTCTTGGCGGCGATGGCATGACCCAAAGTGGCGCTCTGGTCGGGACCATGGAGTACATGTCTCCCGAGCAGGCACTGGCAAAAGATTTGGATCAGCGTTCCGATCTCTTCACGATTGGATTGATTCTTTACGAAATGCTGACCGGCGTAACCCCTTTTCATGCCGAAAGCGCCGTTGCCAGCTTGATCAAGCGCAACTCGGAGCGGGCAATTCCTGTCTCCGATCATGACGGAACCATTCCCCGCGCGCTCAGCAATATCGTCGGCAAATGCCTGGAACGCGATCCCAACTTGCGATATCAAACTGCTGGCGAGTTGCTGCGTGATCTGGAGGCTTGGCAGCATAACGGCGCAGCCGCTAATTTGGGCTTTCAGCCGGCGGTTGAACCCTGGGGCCGGACGATTCACTGGCCGTTGGTGACGGGCATCGCGGCTGCGATCGTGCTCATGATTGTCGGCTATGTTTTTCGTAAGCCTTTGTTCTCCCACTCCGGGAAGAAGGCTGTATCCGCGCCCACGCTTTCTCTGGCAATTTTGCCTTTCCGCAATGCTTCGGGTGATCCCAGTGAAGACTGGCTGGGCTTGAGCCTTGCCGACATGTTGAGCACAGATGTTGGGCAATCCGCCAGCCTGCGCACCGTCTCGCAGGACCGCCTGCACCAGGTTCTTTCCGATCTGCGCATCGCACCCAACGCTTCGATGGAGCCGGATACCTTGCGCCGCGTCGCCGAATTCAGCAATGCCGACACGCTGGTTTTGGGAAAGTACGCAAAGTTCGGCGGCCTGATCCGCATCGACGCTACCCTGCAGGATTTGAAGCATGACCGCACGGTTCCCATCAAGATTGACGCGGTCGACGAAAAAGATATCCCTGGAGCGGTCGATCGATTGGCGGCATCGATCCGCAATAATCTGGCGTTTTCGCCGGATGTAATCAAAGAGCTTAAGGCTAGCTCCTTCCAGCCCAGTTCTTACTCCGCGTCGGCACTGCGGGATTACAACCAGGGTGTTCAACTCCTGCGCGATGGCAACAATCTGGAGGCGGTGAAAGCATTCCAGTCGGCGACGCAAGAAGATGCGCAGTTCGCACTCGCGTATTCACGTTTGGCCGAAGGCGATTCCGCTCTGGGCTATGACGGCGATGCTGAAGACGCGTCGCGAAAGGCCGTCCAACTTAGTCAGCAATTGCCTGCGGCGGAAAAATATCTGATACAGGCAACGCATGCGCGGGTCATGAAGGATAACAAAAAGGCGATTGAGGCCTATGAAACCCTCGCCAGGAGCATGCCAGGCAATTCCGATGTCGAGTCTGCGCTGGGCAGCCTCTACACAGAAACCGGAAGCTACGATCAGGCTCGCGCCCAATTGTCCCAGCTGCTGCAGTCCGATCCGAAAAACATCAAAGCGCTTTGGCAGATGGGAGTGGTCGAAATCGTAAGCGGAAACCAGCAATCTGCGCTCGATCCGCTGAATAAGGGACTCTCTCTGGCCGTGGAAGTCGACGCGCAGGAGTTGAAAGCTTTGATTCTGCAATCGATGGGCATCGCCTACCGCATGATGAATAAGCCTGACGACGCGATGCGCAACTATCAGGAGGCAATGGCGATCAACCAGCGACTCGGACTCAAGCGCGCGCTGGCCAGCAACCTGGTAGAAATCGCCGTAGTTCAGAACACGCAAGGCAAAGTCGATGCTGCCCTCGCCGACTATAACCAGGCTCTGCAATTGCAGCGCACCATCGGTATGAAGAAGGAGGTGGGCGACACCCTCATCGATATGGGCGTAGTTTACGAATCGAAGGGCGATTACGACAAGGCTCTGGAGAACTATAAAGGAGCGTTGCAAATTCAGCGCGACACCGGCGATGAGAACTATCAGGCGCTGTGCCTTAACAACATCGGCGGCGTTTACATGGGAAAAGGCGACACCGACAACGCCCTGATTTATCTGCAGCAAGCGCTGCAACTGCGCGAAAAGCTCAACGCCCCCACAGCTGTCGCCGAAACTTTGTCGGAGTTAGGCCAAGTCTACTTAAGCACAGGCCAATACGACCAGGCATTGACCACTGCAATGCGAGCTCTCGATCTCTGGCGCAAGGCAGGCAACGCTCGCGGCGCGGCGGATGAATCGCATGACATCGGATTGATTTTTCAATACCAGGGGCGCCTCGGTGCTGCTATTAACTCCATGCAGGATGCGGTCAATGGCTATCGCGCCGTGGGCGATCGCAACGCGGACATGGCCGAACTTCTCAATGACTTGGCCGATGCCCTGGCGCAATCGGGACGCGGGTCGGAATCCGAGCCGTTGCTGCGCGAGGCGCAAAGCATTGTGCGCAGTCTAAAAAATCAAAGCACGAATGCCGAATTGCTCACCACCGAGGGCGACGTCAAGCGCTACAGCGGAGATGAAGCTTCAGCCCGAGCGTTCTATCAGCAGGCCCTGCAGGCGGCATTGCGGGGCAACGATCCTGCCGAAACTCTGGCCTGCCGCCTGCATGTAACGGAAATCACTTTGGCCCATGGAAGCCAGGATTCGACCATTCGCGAACTCCAAAAGTTGACCCAGCAAGCGGATTCCCGCAACCTGAAGTATCTATCCCTGGAAAGCTCAGTCGATATGGCCGAAGCGATGATCGACCACAAAGATTACGCCAAAGCCCAACAGGAACTTCAAACCGATCTCGATAAGAGCGAGAAGATGGGATCGCGTTTTGAGACCGCGCGCATTCAGTATCTGATCGGCAACGCGCTTCGATTCAGCGGAAAGGCCGCTGACGCCTCCGAACACTACCAGGTGGCGCTCAACTTACTGGAAGACATGCGCAAGGAGCAGGGGGCAGAGAAACTGCTTGGGCGCCTGGACCTGAAGCCCATGTTTATCGAAGCTTCCCGCTCCGCAGCCAAGAATTGATGGCAACTAACAATTGAGCTGCCGCCGGAACCAGCTCCCACACGGCTAGTGAACGGCGCGGTAGTTCCTAATACCTCCGTAATGCCCGTCCCGCCGCTATTACACAAGTATTACAGTGCCCCGCTCAGCTCCCTTGATAACTTACATACAGACAGCGAATCAAAATCGACGGGGACCCTCAACGCACATGCAACTGGAAAAACTCGAAAAGCGGCAAGCCGCAAATGACGAAGTGAACTGGGTAACCGCCATTTTTATGGCTATGTTTCATGTGGGGGCCATCGCGGCTCTGTTTTTCTTTACCTGGAAGGCGTTGTTCGTCGCCATGTTCTTGTGGTGGGTTTCCGGCAGCCTCGGCATCGGAATGGCCTATCACCGGCTGCTCACTCATCGCGGGTACAAGACGTACAAGTGGGTTGAGTATTTTCTGACCGTCTGTGCGACTCTGGCGCTCGAAGGCGGGCCGATTTTCTGGGTGGCCACGCATCGTATTCACCACCAATACTCTGACCAGGACGGCGACCCGCATTCGCCGATCGATGGCAAATGGTGGGCTCACATGGGCTGGATCCTCATGGGCAAATCGATGCATCATGACACGACCACGCTGGCCCGTTATGTCCCTGATCTTGCCAAAGATAAATTTCATGTCTGGATCACCAAGTATCACTACGTCCCCATGATCGTTTTGGGAGCGGTCCTGTTCGCCATCGGTGGACTTCCATTTCTACTGTGGGGCATCTTCATGCGCACCGTGGTCGGCCTGCACGCCACCTGGCTGGTGAATTCGGCCACGCACTCGTGGGGCAGTCGCCGTTTCGCCACACGCGATCTTTCCACCAATAGCTGGTGGGTCGCTCTTCTAACGTTCGGCGAAGGCTGGCACAACAATCATCACGCGCATCCGACCGCGGCGCAGCACGGCTTCACCTGGTATGAAGTCGATATGAACTGGTACGGCATCTGGGCGCTGAAGACACTCGGCCTGGCTTGGGACGTCAAGCGTGTACGGCTGGCCGACCTCGAAAAAGACGTGGCGGCTGCCCCCAACGGACATTTGATTGGGCCGGTTCTGCCCGAAGGCGCGGCAGCGGGGGACTAAAGCGCACCTCGCCTTTTCTTGAGAGTATGAACCCGCCCTCGCGGCGGGTTTTTTGTTTCGCCGACAAAGAACCCTCTCGAGTCAAGCGGAGTAAAATCCTGTCGTGCCCCCATGCACACCAACAGCCTCGGCGGAACGATCGGGAGGAAAGCCATGAAGATTGCTCTGGTCATGCTTTTTTTGCAGCCTCCGCATTTGCCCAGGACTTGCCTGCACTCACGGCGGCCTGCGGTCGTGACAATGTCAGTTTTAAGGTAAAGCTCGACCAATCCGCGCACACCGTGTCGCAGCCCGACCCGGGGAAGGCGCGGGTTTACTTTATTTCGGATGCCGGTACAAACATGACAGTAGGCTATCCAACCGTGAAGCTCGCCATGGACGGAGCATGGGTGGGTGCGAACCACGGCAATTCCTACTTCTCCGCCTCGGTCGAGCCGGGTGAGCATCATATCTGCGTGGAGTTGCAATCTTCGCTGGTCGCGCCGCGCGTGGAACTCGCGCATTTTACAGCTGAAGTAGGGAAAGTTTATTACTACCGCACGCGACTAGTTACGTCGCGAAGATTCGAATTATTGGAGATTGATCCGATTGACAGCGATCAAGGCCGGTATCTGGTCGGCACCTTTCCGCTGAGCATTTCAAAGCCCAAGAAGTAAAGCCGCGTGCGAATGCCGACGAGGTCCGCTGGAAACGCGGTAAAATCGCCCTGTCGCCATGCACATCACCAGCCGCCGCGGCACCATCGTCTTCTTTGTCTCCCTGGGCATTGGCCTGGTGGCGCTGGCGGTCGCTCTCAACGTTGGCTGGATCATCCTCAACTGGCGCGAAGGCGTGCTGCTGTTCTTCGGCATAGTTTTTTTTGCGCTGATCATTGCCGGCATGATCGTGAATACGAGTTTCCTGGTCCGCGAACTTCGCCGTAGCGAGCAGCACGACAGTTTCATCAACGCCGTCACTCACGAACTGAAAACGCCGGTGGCCTCCATCCGCCTGCACCTAGAGACGTTACAGCGGCGCTCACTGCCGGAGGCGCAAAAGCAAGAATTTTATACACTGATGCTCTCCGATACTGACCGCCTGACCCAGACCGTGGAACAAGTCTTGCGTGCCGGTCGAGCAGGAGACAAGAAAGCCGGGCGCGATAAATCGCCCGTCGACTTTCGCCAGTTGGTGCAGGAGTGCGTCGACGCGGCGCGATCCCGCCATCATCTGCCCGCTGAAACCGTTCAGTACGAATCGCCCAACACCAACGGGGCGGGAATTTCCGTGCTCGGTAATAGCGAAGACCTGCGTACGGCCGTGTTCAACGTTCTCGACAACGCCATCAAATATTCGGGCGAGCAGGTGGAGGTGCGCGTGCGCCTCCAAGTTCCCGATGAGAAGCGCGTTGTGCTTCAAGTTCAGGACCATGGCGTCGGTATTACTGCCGACGAGTTGAAAGGCATTTTTAAGCGCTTCTATCGCGTCAATCGGCGCTCGCTCGCCCACATAAAAGGTACCGGCCTGGGCCTCTTTATCGTGAAGTCGATTACGCAAAAACATGGCGGCCGGGTATTTGCCGAGAGCGCGGGCGAAGGCCACGGGACCACAATTACCATGGAACTGCCGAGGTCGCTTTCATGAGGTGCAGCGCATGAGCCGGGTTCTTGTTGTCGAAGATGAAGCGCACCTTGCTCAAGGTTTGCGCTTCAACCTGGAGGCGGAAGGCTACTCGGCAGAAGTTGTTGGCGATGGCGAATCCGCGACTGACCGGCTGCTCGATAAAAAAGAAGATTTCGATGCGGTTGTGCTCGATATCATGCTGCCCGGCAAAGATGGCTTCAGCGTGGTTTCTGAATTGCGTGCGGCGCGAAATTTCGTGCCCGTTCTCATGCTGACCGCGCGCAGCCGTCCCGAGGATGTCCTGAAAGGTTTTGCAGCTGGCGCTGACGATTATTTGCCCAAGCCTTTCGACTTGGAGATCCTGCTGGCCCGTCTGCAGGGACTATTGCGTCGCAGCCAGTGGATGCGCACGGCGCACTCAGCGGATTCGAACGCTGCTAATGGTGCGCTACCCGGCGCATCCCAGCAGCGCAGTGAACCGCGCAACATCGATTTTCGCAACAACGATCCTCGCTCGATTGATGATTTTGGGACGTTTTCCTTTGCAGGCAAGACCATTGATTTCGGCACGCTTGAACTACGCACTCCGGACAATCTCATTCATCTGACCTTGATGGAATCAGAACTTCTGCGCCATCTGGTGCGCAATGACGGCCGCGTGGTCTCCCGGAAGCAGATTCTCGAAGAAGTTTGGGGATTGCACGAAGACACGGATACCCGCGCCATCGACAATTTCATCGTTCGACTGCGCCGCTATATTGAAGACGATCCCGCGCAGCCGCGGCATCTGCTCACGGTTCGCGGAGTGGGATATCGTTTCATCGCGAATCCAAAAAGAAGTAAGTGACGGATCTTTACGCCGAATTACGCGTCACTAGAACAGATTCCACAAGAACTGGTTGTAAACGTCGTGATGGTACTGCACCTCCGGCGCCTTCACAAAAGTTCCCAGCAATCGCGGACAACGATCAGCCGCGGCCTGTTTCAAATCCGCATAGCGGCCTTTCACATCTTCGCCGAGCAGCTTCGTGGTCCACTGTGCGTTGCGGAAGTTTGCCAGCGCGTCATAGATGTTATCGGGCAAATAGCGCTCGGCCTGGCGAAGATTCTTAATCCTTGCCGTTTCGCCATCGATGCCGCTTTTGAAAATCGCCAACATCACCAGATAAGGATTCGCATCGGGAGCCACCGACCGCACCTCCACGCGCATGCTCTTTTCATTGCCGATTGGGATTCGGATCATCGATCCGCGATCAACTGGCGAAGCTTTGATCTGGTTCGGCGCCTCAAAATGCGGATCGAGACGGCGATAGGCGTTCACGCTGGCATTCAGCAACAAGCAGATATCATTGCCATGCGTGAGAATGCGATCCAGAAACGCCCAGCCCATCTTGCTGAGTTTTTCTTCGCCCTTGGCATCCCAGAATAAATTTTTGCCGTTCTCGCTGATGGAGACATTGGTGTGCATGCCGCTGCCATTCACGCCCACAACCGGCTTCGGAAGAAACGACGCGGTCAGACCCATGTTGGTGGCGACCTGACGGCAGATCAGCTTGTAAAGCTGAATTTGGTCGGCCGCAGCCACGACTTCGCCATATCCATAATTAATTTCGAACTGCGAGGGCGCAACTTCCGGATGGTCCTTTTCATTCTGAAAACCCATCGCGCGCTGCACTTCTGCCGTGGTATCGATAAACGTGCGCAGCAGATCACCGGGCAGCGAGTGATAGTATCCGCCGGTGTTGACGTACTCGAATTTGCCGGTCTCGTGATAGCGGCGCTCGGCATCGGCTCCTTTGAATAAAAAGCCCTCAATCTCATTGGCCGCGTTCAGCGTGTAGCCCCTCCTCTTGTGCAGGTCGTCGGCATAATTCTTCAACACGCCGCGAATATCGCCTGAGTACGAGGTTCCGCCCTTGTCGATGACCTCGCCAAATACCAGGACCTTGCCCGAACCGAAGACATCGGCCGGCGCCCAATAAAATGCCGACCAGTCGATGCCCAGCCGCAGGTCGCTTTCGCGTTGCGCCGTAAAGCCGCGAATCGAAGATCCATCGAACGTGAGATTGTCCCAGCTCTTGATCAGGAATTTCTTGTCGTAGTCCAGCATGTGCAGCCGGCCTTCAAGATCGCTGAAGAGCACGGTTACGGCCTTGATCCGCTTCTCGTCGGTCAAATACTTGAGCCGCTTTTCCTGAATCTTTCCGATTGGCACTCGATTGCGGCGCTGCTCCTTGGCCTCCAGATTCAAATCTTCGAGTTCGTCATAGGTGAGTGCCAGAAAACTACGCAGTTCGGTAGGCATGGATGTCCTTCATTCTCCTGTTCGACGGCAATTTTTTCGGCGATGAACGGATTCAGATGTTGAACTGACTGGAGGGTTCAACTAGAAAGAATAGCGCGAGGGCAGGGGCCTCGCCAATCGAAAAAGATGATGCTGTGGATAAAAGAGATTTATCGCGCCACTCGCTTACGCTGAAAATGAACGGCTTATTGCTGGTGGGTCGACGCGCCCGCAGCGATCTCCCGCAAAGCGCCCACGAATCCAATGGCCGCATTCGGGTCGGAAAGCGCGTCCAGATTTACCGTGGCGGAAAACTGAGGTGAATCGGGACGGAAGCGTACCTGCAAAATGTCCTGGCGACGCGCCGACATCAGTGCGTTCAGCTCGGCAGCCGGATCTTGTTTCCAATGCGTGCGCGTGGTCAGAATGATGGGCCCGGGCTCGTAAACTTCCCACTCGCGGCCGCGTTTGCGCTTGGAGATGCCGCGGTTGTGCGCGCTCCAGCGATGGCGCACAACTTGTAAATGAAAACTTGGGGAACCGCCCAGATCTGCTTCAAAAGTTAAGGTTTCCTGCTGGTGATGCCAGCAGCTTAGCAGCCATTGCAGAGGCAAAGCTCGTGGCCGGAACTTGAGGGTGACGCTGGCGTTTTCGAACCAGTGCGAATGAAAATGCAAGCGCGCCTGCATGCGGGAGCTTCCCATCCAGCGCGATTCCAGAATGCGTCCTTTGTCCGCGCAGGCGCTGTGGACCCAGCGCAAGGCGGCTGCTCCTTTTTTGCGGTTGTAAGCGGAAAACACCACGTACCACAGTGCCAGGATGGCGACTGAACCAACCACGTCGATGAGCAGAAGGCGCCCCACCACGCATCCTCTGATGCTCATCGTACGTCTGAGGTTGCGGCCAACGCAAGAGCCTAACGTCTACTAATTTTTTGCTCGGTGCGCACATACTTCTTTTTCGGGATCGAACCTCGCTCGTCTGGCTCTGGGGCGAGCCGTTGCTCTCCTGCGGCAGGATACTGCTCAAGTCCGCAGTTCCTTTTGCCGATGAATAGCGGTATTAGGGAAAACTATGAACAGCACAGCGATTGGGCGTTCGCGGTCTCCCGTTCCTGACCGGAGGCGCTGTAAACGCTTCCGATTCTCTGCGCCGATATCCATTAGCGGAAGAGATGCGTCGATCATTCCGGCAATGACGCTTGAGATCAGTGAGATGGGCCTTTCCGCCGTTCTCGCTTCTGATTTGAAAATCGGCGAGACTGTGAAGCTGTATCCCATTGCCGGTGAAACCTGGATCGCTCAAGTTCGCCACAAAGTTGGAAAAATCTATGGTTTCGAGTTTCTCGATCCATCTGACGAGCAAGTTGGCCGGCTCCGCGATATTTGCAGCCGGCTTCCTCGCTATCCCGAAGAAAATAAGCTGGGAGTGTGAGCGGGGTCTGATCGGATGGGCAGGTAACTTGGCCCTCGGCGGGTAGCCGCTGCCGATACAATAACTATGTGCCGCTCGGGACTAAAAACTTCCCCAAAAAAGACTTCCAGATACGGGACTTCCAGCCCGCTGATTTCGAGACGCTTTGGCGAGTCGATCAGGAGTGTTTTCCTCCGGGAATTTCCTATTCCCGGGCGGAACTCAAGTTTTATCTCCGGCGTCGCACAGCATTTGCACTGGTCGCAGTAAGTTTCTCTGAGCAGGCCAAAGAGGCCACAAAAGCTTCCAATCTGGCAACGCGGAAGAGTGATTCGTTCAACCGATCTTCTAGCGATTCTTCTCACCATTCCTCTGACAATGGAACCCCCATCCACCGCGGCTTCGCCGGTTTCATCGTAGCTGAAATTGAACGCGGGGCTGGTCACATTATCACGATCGATGTGGTCGCTGCTGCGCGGCGACACGGCGTCGGCGCGTTGCTGTTGGGGAGCGCCGAAGAGCGCCTGCGCGCTGCCGGTTGCAGTTCGCTCGAGCTGGAAACTGCAGTCGACAATGTCTCGGCAATATCTTTTTACAAGCGCCATGGTTACTCGGTGGTCGACACGGTTCCGCGGTATTACTCGAATGGTGTGGATGCGCTGATGCTGCAAAAATCTCTTCCGGCCAAGTAGATCAGCCTCAACAGAAACAATTGCGCTGGACGGGTTCTCCAGCTACCTTGAGCGAACAGATGAACGACGCACGGAAACAAAAACGCATGAAAGTTGCCATTCAGGGAGAATTCGGCTCGTTCAGCCACGAGGCGGCCGAGCGCATGCTTCCCGGCTGCGCGGTGGTGCCGTGCGCGCGTTCTGCTGACGTCTTCGATCGAATTGAGCGCGGATTGGCGAGCGCCGCGGTGATTCCCATTGAGAACTCGCTGGCCGGCACCGTGGCCGAACATGCCGATCTGCTGGTGGCGCGCGAGGTATTTATTCAGGGCGAATTTATGCTGCGCATCGTACACAATCTGATTGCCGGGCGGGGAACCAAGCTGAGTGCGGTGCGGCGGGCATTTTCGCATCCTGTGGCGCTTGATCAGTGCCGTGATTTCTTTGGCAAACATCCTACGATTGAGCCGGTGCCGTTTTATGACACCGCAGGCAGCGTGAAGCACATCATCGCTGAAAATTTGCCAGACGCTGCCGCGATTGCCGGACACCACGCGGCCCGCGAATACTCCGGCAAGATTCTGCAGGCGGGCATTGAAGATGACAAACGCAATTTCACGCGCTTCTTTCTGGTCCGCAAGTTGCCGCGCAGCGCGGGAGCAGCGCAGCGAAAGGGAACTGGCGAGCCGATAAGCCGTTACCAGCGGCTGATTCCGCGGGGCGCGAATAAAACTTCCATTGCATACAAAGTCAGGAACGTTCCCGGCGCGCTGTTCAAGTCGCTCAGCGTGTTTGCTCTGCGCGACATCAGCTTGAGCAAGATCGAATCGCGGCCCATGCGCGGGCGGCCCTGGGAGTACGTTTTCTACATCGACTTTCTGCGTGGAGATGATGAAGCGGCACGCAATGCCCTGAACCATCTGCGCGAAATCGCCGAGTTCGTGAAGGTGCTGGGGATTTATCCGGCGGCGTGATATTGCCCGTTCGCGTTGACTCCTCGCGCTGGTGCGCTGTGGATTTCTCCTTGAAAATAAATTTTGGATGAACTGCCGGGAATCTGTTGCGGCGCTGGAAATTGGCGCCAAATGTCGATTTTTCACCCCCCTCCCCTACCTCCCCTACCTCCCCTACCTCCCCTACCTCCCCTACCTCCCCTACCTCCCCTATGCCGAGTGATCTCTGGAATCAGCACGTTGGCAAATCCTTCTCTGCAAAATCGGCATTCGAAATGACTTAGATATCAAAATATTCCCGACAAAGGAGTTAGTGGCGCGACGATTTCGAGTGCCTGAGCGTTACGGCCTCGACCATGATCGCTGAGTGAAGCTGTGGAAGGAAAGGTTGGATGTCAGAGGGGTGTGGGGCGCCGTGATCTTTCAGCGCAATCGAATCCCACCCTTTCGGCTTCGCTCAGGGCAGGCTCTTTCGCAAAAGGCGCGAAAGGATGGTGCTACCCACTATAACCTTGTCGGCGTTGTCAAGAGACAAGTAGAGTGTCTGAGATCAGTTCCTGTTGTATTGGTGCTGAACTGGTTTTCCTTCTTAACTTGTTAGAAAGATTTTGATCTTGTTTTTGCTCACGCGACACTAGCTCGCTTTCAGAATCCCGCGGTGGAAGCTAGTTCCAACCAACCATCTATTCGGTTTTTTAGACCAGGATTCGTTGTTCAAGCTCCCCGACTTTTCGGGGAGGCAAGGCGCCCAATCAGCCCAGCGATGGACTGTTTTCCAGGGTTGCCCACGGGCTGCCTTGCATGCGAACCAGCTGCGTGTAATCCGCCGTGCTGCGCAGCATCCAGTACATCCTCACGGCCAACTTGCGAGCCACGGCAACTTTCGCTACCGAGGCCCCACGGCGAAACTTCAAACGTTGATACATGCGTTTCAGTGCGGGATCGAAGCGCGCCGCCGTGTGACCGGCTTCCACCAGCGGCGACCGCATCATCGGATTGCCTTGCGTGCTGATCGCTCCCAGCCGCCGCTTGCCGCCCGAACTGTGTTCCTGCGGATTCAGCCCTAGATAACTCGCTCGGCTCCTTCCTCGGAGCCTTGGTCGCTTGAGCGCTTCCAAGTCTACTCGCCCCCGAGGAGCCGACATGGTTATCTCATCAGCCCGACACGAGCGCGACTAGCTTCGAAGGTAACTGCGAAGCGGCGAGCTTACTTCGGTTATCTATCGGTTTCTGTCTGTAGGCACCAGACTCACATGGCCGAACTCGAACACACATTAACTCGAACGCACATCAAGGAGATTTATGAAGACGAATGGGTTTCGTGAGCGTGCCCGAAAGAAGGGCGCTCTGATGTTAATCATCCTGCCGGCCGCAGTCTTCGCCGTCGCGATTAGTTCAACCGTGGCAGCGCAGTCAATTTCTGCTGTCACAGCTTCTTCCCCGGCGGTACCCGGAGACGACAAGAATCCGGTGAAGTTCAAGGCGCCGACCCTTCCAACTCTGAAAGCTGGAGCGCCGACTGCCTTTAATCTCTGTAATGGCCATGCGGTCCCAGTACCGGGAAACTTTAGTGACGCGGACGGACTGAAGATGGATACGGGGTTATCGCCGTGCGGCAAACAAGCCAGCTCAACAAACCAAGTCTCGGGCGGAAACCCGCCCTACCATTTCCAATGGGAGACAGGTTCATTTCCTCCGCTGGGCATGCACCTTGGTATGAACGGACTGCTCTACGGCACGCCAGCGCCGCCACCTATGGGTGGGTATAAGCCGTTCAAGGTTTGTGCGGTGGATATGAGCGCCAATCCGGATTGCCATGAAGTGACGATGGGGACTCAACCCGTTGCACACATCAGCCACACTCCCCTCATTTTGGGAGCGCTCGCTCTGGGAGGTATAGCGGCTGTAGTGGGTGCAAAAGAGGCGAGCAACTCAAGCACAAGCTCCAGCGGTGACGTAACCGGCACTTGTGACGGATTGTCTCCTTCGAACGCATGCGGTGCTTGCACTTGCACGGACGGCGGCAACGATTGTAGTTCGGGTAGCGCCCAGTGCGGCGGAGGTACTTGCGTTTGGGCCGGACCCGGAAGCGCGGTTGGAAATGCTCCATTTTGCGCGAATGGGCAGCCCGACTGATTATTTTCCGGATTCACAAGCCGGCAAAGCCCCCAGCCGGCGATTCACGACGGACAACAAACACTCCGTCGCTAGGCAAGCCGATGCCTGCCGGGATAGTGGAGCCATTATGCCGGCCGGTGTCTCAAACTCGTTCACACGCTCTAAACTCGGGCTGCTGGTAGTTGCGTTCGTCCTGGCTTGCGGATTTTATGCGCGGGCAGACACGTTATCAGGTAGGGTCGTCGATCCCCAGCAGCTTGTTGTGGTGGGCGCCAAAGTTTCTCTGGTCTGCGGAAACCACATTGACACCCGCACAACGGACGGCGGAGGGTTTTTCAGCTTTACACGGCAGGCTTTTCCTGAAAGCTGCAGCATCCGGGTTGTGTTCCCCAGCTTCGATGCCGTTGAACTTCCGGTTGGCCAGAAACGCGCTCTAACATTGCAACTCCGGCTCGCCGAACAAAAGCAGACAGTGGCCGTGAGCCCAGACAAACTCTCCCCAGCCCCGCTGGAGTCGGTGTCGCTGTCGGAGGAGCAACTCAGAGAAATCTCAAATAATAGCGGGGATCTGATTGCGTATGCGAAGCAATTAGCTGGAATCTATTCCGGATCTGATTCTCTCTATGTGGATGGCTTGCCCGCTGACCATCCGCCCCCAGCCGACAGAATAGCCGCGATAACTATCAACGCCGATCCGTTTTCCGCTGAATACGCGGACGGCGGCAATAACCATATCGATATCACCACAAAACAAGCGGAACGCACGTTTAGAGTCACCACTCTCGGGGCATCTTTGGGAACCAAGGCGCCCGATGGCTTGAATCCGGCTCTCAGCTCAACGTCGAACACTGCTAATGTTGGGTTGGCAGGCCCCGTGCCCTACCTGCCCATCGCCTTTACGGCCGATGTCCATTACAACGACAAGGAGGGGGAGGAACCGATCGAAGCGGTGGTTCCTTCCACACCCGGAACTTTGATTTCTTCCGTTGACGCCGCCTCCATTGCATCCACGGATGTATCCTACGGTCTCGGAGTCGACTGCTCAAGGCAAGAGACGCTTCAGGCTAATGCTTCGCTCTATGTCGCCACTGCCACGCACAAGAACATGGAGGTTGGAGGGATCACCTTGCCGGAAGCGGGAGTAAACCAGGATTCCTCGGGCCGCGAGTTTCGCACAACATTCACAAAGACCGGCGAACATTTCGTATCCCATGGAGGCATTTCAGCAGATTGGTTTAATTCCGACCTGAATGCAAACTCGAGCGGCTTGGGGGTAAGTGTTTTGGGAGCGTTTAACGCCGGCGGTGCCGATGTCAATAAGGAGAGCGCGCAATGGTTACGGTGGACCCTCAAGGATGTCTTCCAGTTCAATTGGAAGAACCATCTCTGGAGTCTCGGAGCGACGGTCACACGGAGAGCCGACGAAGAAAATATCATTCCCGATCCCTACGGGCACGTCTATTTTGACAATTCATCGGATTACGTCTTAAGCGCAACGACGGGAGCCGACGTCGGGACGGGCATCATCATGCGAGGACAAGGCAAGGTTGAATATACTTCGTACGCCTCCGCTCCGTTCCTTGAAGCTGAACTGCTCCGCAGTCCGAGGCTAGTGGTGAGGGGCGGGGTTCGTGCGGATGCCCAAACCGCAGGGGGCATACTCTTCTCACCCCGACTCTCCGCAGTTGCGAATCTGCACGGTTTTGTCCTGAGGACTGGAAGCGGCATGTTCGTCAAGAACTGGACCAATGACGTCTTCCTGAAAGTGATGGAGAATGATGGGAGTCATCTCGAACAATACTTGATAATGAATGCTTCCTTAGCGGACCTCGAAGCAGGAACAGCGATTCTCCAATCTGAAGTTGTTTCCAAAATCACTAACCTGACTCCTACTCGCAATTGGATATCCAAGATTTCTCTTGAACATTCATTTAAGAGCTTTCTACCCGGTGTCGAATACACCTGGACGGATGGGACACATCTTTTAGGTTCACAGCGACTGACCTCATCAACAGGCTGGACAGACTGGCTGGAATCAAACCGCACTCAGCAGAAGCATCAGATACACGTTCGCGCGCTATACAAAATAAAACGTCAAACCTTTACCGCACACTACGAATGGATACATTCCCGCGACGACACAGATGGGCCATTTTCGTTCCCGGCGGTTCAGGATGATATTCGTGGCGAATGGGGTCCATCGAGTGGCATTGCAACGCACAACCTTACCTTTGTCGCAAATTCGAAGTTCGGAAAAGCGCTCTCACTCACTTTGGTGGAGAGCTGGCATAGCCCACTGCCTCTGAACATAACCAGCGGTTTGGATCCAGAAGAGAATGGTCTCTACACCGATCGAGCTGGATTACCGCGAAACAGTGGCCACGAGTCGGATTACAACTCCATGGAATTGTTTCTCCATCGCAGGTTTGCCGTGCCGGAATTCTTGCTGGGACCGAAGCTGAAGACCTATCTGGATTTCAACCTGCAGGTGCTCAATCTTCTGGGAAACAAAGATTACTCCAGCTTCGGAAGTGTGATTGGATCGCCTCTGTTTGAGCAGCCTCTGGCGGCCGCACCGGGACGATCCTTCCGCTTTTCCTTCGGCTTTTCGCATTGAAAAGTGGAATCGCCAACGACAACGCTGGGTATGCATCCCATCGCTTCGTTCATTGAGGACTGCAGCCCGAGGTTATCAGTGAGCTGCGACCAAGTTATTAATGGCAGCGGCTGAGTGCACCGCAAGGGATACCCCCGGACCAATTATCCACCATCTGCGCTTAGGTTCGGTCTTCTTAGCGTGGTAGCTCAGATAGAAGGAGAGAGCGTTCAGCGGCACGGCGATGCCATAGAGCCGAGCCCGTGTCGGGTGTTCGCCGAACAAGGGGTTTAGTTCAGTTGCTCTGGGTTGTGCTGCAACGGCGCGAACGGTTGTCTCAAGATCCGCGAGCAGAGCTACCGTGCTCAGTGAGTAGAGCAGAATGAATTTGCGGTCTAGTATGCGCCCGCGGCTATTGGCGTTTGGTTCCACAGCCATTGCCTGCGGCGCCAAGAGGAATCCGCTCGCGTCACCCATGCCCTCGCTCTTGTTAGGACTGCCAGTAAACGCACTCGGCGCATCGGGGACGCTCGGGGAGGCGACCGCCGGGATCTGACTGGTACAGCTCGACGTGGGAGTCGAGGATGGCATGGAATCGCATCGAGCAGAGCCAACCGGCGATGCAGTCTGAGAGGCTGCCATGACCGACAGAAGCAACACGCTGGTAAATGCCAGTCTGAGCATGCAGTCAACTTCGGATTTGCACTTCCTTGTTTGGCTCAAAAACAGTGCTCATCGTTATAGCGGATTCTGCAACACTGTTGATAAGCACACCGCGTGCCAATCGCAGAAAACGTAACCCACTGATCTAGCAGTTGGTTAGCTCCCGTCTCGGACGAGATGGCCATACAACACTGCAAATGCAATGCACACTTGTCCGGTGATGCGGCCGCACTCGGCGCTCGGCTACCAGCGCGAAACCCGGTCCAGGCGCGACGTGCCTAACTGGTTTGCATTGCAACCCAGAGAGAAGCGCCGAGCGGCGCAGACCTGATTCATTCGTGCGAAGCCAAGCTGGGTCACGCGTTTCCCCAGGCGCGGTTGCGAGGTCGTAACGGCATTGTGCAGGTTCACCGCGCACGGGGAGTTCATGCTGTCCTCCTCATTCAAGGCGACTTCCGATGGCACGCCGCGAATCGTGGAGGTGACCGGCGCGAGATTTGCGCAGCTTGTTCTGGATGCAGTCGGGAATCCCACCCTTGCAAAGGACGCAAGGGTGGGCCAGCCGCCCCTCTTATTGATTACCTGAACAGCCGCCTTTCGCTCCGAACACCAGCACGCCGGAGTCGATCTCTGTCCCGTAGAATTGCTCGTAGGCGCCCTTGCCGATGCGGCCATCGCTGGCGCTCGCGATGAACAGGAGGGCGCCGTTCTCAGCCGTCCCTCCCGGTTGTGTGAAGGTCACCATCAGGACCCCGTCGATGACTTGGAAGGTACCGAAATCCGTGCCCTGCGCAGGGACGAGCGTGGCCTCGCCGCTGTGTGGCCAGCCGAGGCTGCCATCGTCGGTGAGGGTGATGCAGTACGTGCCATTGGCACGATGGGACTGGCTCACGGTTGCCGGCCAGTTGCCGGTGTAGCTCTGCGCCATGGCAGGGCTGGACGCTAGTGCGAAGGCCACGATGGGCAACGCCATTGCGATGAATGTTCTGATGTTCCTGATCATTTTTTTCACCTCCGAGTGGAAATTGTAAGTTCGCGGTGCAAGGAAACGTCTAGCCCATGGAAACTCAATCGGTTGTCATGGAAGTGTAAAACCGCCGCAAACCCTCTGATGCTGGACGAAATGTGGCCGGTGGCCTCCTTCGGCCTGATTGGCTTCCGGTCATTCGACCTGCTAGGGATTTTGGCGTCGCAAACATGGAGTCGAATGGCTGCGAAAAATCCCCCTCAATTTCAGGAATGAGCAGCGAACGCTGAGGAAAAAGCGGTCCGGAGGTTGGCCCTGTTCGGAAAGTGAAACAAGAATTAAATGTCACTATTCTTTGTTGAGACGCCAAAGGGGAGGATTTCGCATTCGCGCTCGCACATTCCGCAGTAGCCCCGGTACCTTGGACATCATTGCGGCGGCAAAAATTGCCGATAGAATTAAAGAACTCGCATCAGAATACGAAATCCTTTGACGTAAGGCCGGAAGGCATGAAACCTTTCTGAATCGAACTCATCTAAGCTTGAGTGAGTTACACTCAAGGAGAGCCAATGACCGAACAACCGCTTTCCGAGCTAGTTCCTAAACAACGGGAAACCAATGATTTACGGGCGTTGCCCGTGCTGCCTGTGCGGGACACCGTGCTTTTTCCGCACGCGGTTTTGCCCTTGACCGTGGGCCGCGAGAGCTCCGTTCAGTTAATCAACTCGCTCGGCGAAGATAAAACCATAGTCGTGGTGGCGCAGCGCGAAGCGCGCGTCGATAGTCCACAACCCAGCGATCTTTATACCGTGGGCACTTCTGCCATTGTTCATAAAGTCGTAAAAATGCCGAACCAGAGCCTGTTTGTGTTTGCCGAGGGCCTGGAACGGGTACGCGTGGGCGAGTTTACCCAACTGGCGCCGTTTATGCGGGCCAAGGTGACGCCGATTCCGGAAGCGATTCCGCCGACCAGTTCGCAGATCGAGGCGCTGCAAAGAAATGTCTTGACGCTGTTCCAGCAGATTGTTGCCGGTTCGCCGACTCTGTCCGATGAACTTTCGACCGTGGCTATGAATATTGATGAGCCGGGACGGCTGGTGGATTTCATCGCTTCGTCTCTGCCGTCGCTTTCGACGCCGGACAAGCAGGACACGCTCGAGACGCTGGACATCAAAGTTCGTCTGGAGAAGATCAACCAACATCTGGCGAAAGAGCTGGAAGTCCAGCAACTACGCAACAAGATCCAGAGCGAAGTGCAGGACCGCGTACAGCAGACGCAGCGCGAATATTACCTGCGCGAGCAGATGAAGGCCATCCAGAAAGAACTGGGCGAGCAAGATGAAGGGCAGCGCGACGTCGAGGACTTGAAAAAGAAGATCGACGAAGCGGGCATGCCCGACGACGTGAAGAAAGAAGCTTTGAAGGAGTTAGGCCGGCTTTCGCGGATGTCTCCGATGGCAGCGGATTATTCGCTGACCCGGAACTACGTGGAATGGCTGGCCGTGCTGCCGTGGGCGAAGACTTCGGGGCAGGAGATTGAAATTCCGAAGGCGAAAGAAATTTTGGATGCAGACCACTACGATCTGGAAAAAGTGAAAGACCGCATTCTGGACTATTTGTCGGTGCGGCGCTTGAAGCCGAATATGAAAGGGCCGATTCTGTGCTTCGTCGGACCTCCAGGCGTGGGGAAGACTTCTTTAGGGAAGTCGATTGCCCGCGCGCTGGGCCGGAAGTTTGTGCGCTTGTCTTTGGGCGGCGTGCATGACGAGGCCGAGATTCGCGGGCATCGCCGGACTTATATCGGAGCATTGCCGGGGCAGATTATTCAGGGCATCCGGCGGGCGGAGACGAAAGATCCTGTGTTCATGCTCGACGAAATCGATAAAGTCGGGCGCGATTTCCGCGGCGATCCGGCTTCGGCTTTGCTCGAAGCGCTGGATCCGGAGCAGAATTCTTCGTTCCGCGACAACTACCTCGATGTGACGTTCGATCTGTCGAAGGTGCTTTTTATCACGACCGCGAACATGCTCGATCCGATTGCCGAGCCGTTACGCGATCGCATGGAGATCATCGAACTGCAGGGCTACAGCGAGGAAGAGAAGCTGCACATTGCGAATCGATACCTCGTCCCCCGGCAGATTGAAGAGAACGGAATTACCGTGGAGCAGATCGAGTTTCCCGAGCAGGCGATTCGGTACGTCATTCGCCACTATACGCGGGAAGCGGGGGTGCGCAGCCTGGAGCGGACGATCGGAACGATTTGCCGCAAGCAAGCGCGGCGGTTGGCCGAAGGCAAGCACGAGAAGCTGGTGGTGACGCAGGAGATCATTCAGGAATTTCTCGGCGGCATCAAGATTCGCGTGGAAGGCGAAATCGAGGAGCGAACACAGCGTCCCGGCGTGGCTGTGGGCCTGGCGTGGACTCCATCGGGCGGCGACGTGCTGTTCATCGAAGCCAATGCCATGAAAGGCAAAGGCGGATTCACCATGACCGGGCAGATCGGGCAGGTGATGCAGGAGTCGATGCAGGCGGCCCTGACCTGGGTGCGCTCGAACGCGGCACTGCTTGGCATCCAGGACGAGTTCTTTGCCGATCACGACATTCACATGCACGTGCCGGCGGGAGCGATTCCGAAAGACGGGCCGTCGGCTGGGGTGACCATGGCGACTACGCTAGTTTCGTTGCTGACGGGCAAGCATGTTCGTCCGCTGACCGCGATGACTGGCGAAATCACGCTGAGCGGTAATGTGCTTCCGGTGGGCGGTATTAAAGAGAAAGTTCTTGCTGCCAAGCGCGCCGGAGTCACGACGATCATCCTTCCGGCGGAAAATAAAATGAATGTAGAGGAAGACCTCACTCCGGAGCAACTGGAGAACGTGACTATCCACTACGTCAAAACGATTGGCGAGGCGCTGCGGGTTTCGCTGCCAGAAGTGGCGGAATCGTTTGCCGCAAAAACGATTCTGCCGCCGCCGAAAGAGACCAAGCCGGAACATGCACCGGTGCAGCCGGTGCAGGCGCCGGTTGTCGCTCAGGATAAAGTTGTGAGCTGGCACTCGTAAACGTCAATCGGAATGCAGAGAACTCGCCGCAGCGGCAACAACGCTGCGGCGTTTTTATGTTTCTTAGTCAGTCGATAGATTGCCGTCGGCTACCAGAAACGCGCCCGCATGGGAAATCGAATGGCGCGAGGAGCAGCGTGCCGTTCTGAAACGTTTCCTGGAGCGGTCGTTAGAAATTCATTAGCGAGTGAATCTTCTGCTGCAATATTCGACAGCCATGTTAGCCTTCAGCTTGGAGACGGTCCACACCTCTCAAGAAGGTTCGGGTGCTTTCAGGTAAGATCCTCGTTCCGGTCTGAAATCGCCCTGCTTGATGAAGATCCGATGGCCAGCCGCGAGAACCTAATGACCGAGTCGAGGGAGAAGCTGGCGGCAGCGCAGGCGTCTTTGCGACGTTACGTCCAAACGGGAGGCAAGCAGGACTCCGCTCTCTACAGAAGGTTTGTGCGTGATCTGCAATATGCTGCGCGGGGACTTTTCGACCTGAAGGGTGTTGGGACGACCGCGCCGAGATGAGCTACTCGCCGCCCTGGTAAGCCTCAAACTCTGATCGGACGCTCAGGATCAGATTGTCTGTCCTCCCCCCTGTTTCGGTTCGGCGAAGAACTCGTGACCACCCGCGCTGCGCGAGGCCTGTACCCGACGCAATCTCCTTAAACGCTGCTGGGACGCGAACAACGCGGTCGCGCTAAACTGGCATTGATCCAATGCATCTGCGCGTTCTCTTTTTCGGGATTCTCAAAGATATTGCCGGTCGGGCAAGCGATTCACTGGAGTTGCCCGCGGGGGCAACGGTGCGCGATGTGCTTGACCGTTGCGTCTCCAGATTGCCGGAAATAAAAAATGTTATGCCTTCAGTCGCGGTAGCTGTGAATCAGCAGTATGCAGGCTCCGATACCATGTTGAATGATGGCGACGAGGTTGCGTTCCTGCCTCCGGTAAGCGGCGGATTGGAAGGACCCGCTCCGTCACACGCCTGGATTGTGCGACAGCGCATCGATACGGGCAGCATCCTCGAGGGAATCAAGCGGGGGGAAGATGGCGCTGCCGTGATTTTCGAAGGGGTGGTGCGCAACCAGACGCGCGGACGAAAGACGCTTTATTTGGATTACGAAGCTTACGAGGAAATGGCATTGCAGCAGATGGAAGGGCTCGCGCAGCAGGCGCTCCAGCAATTCCAGATTCGTGATGTGGCGCTGGTGCATCGGCTGGGGCGGCTGGAGATTGGCGAGATCAGCGTGCTGATCGTTGTCGCTTCGGCTCACCGCGCGGCTGCATTCGACGCTTGCCGCTGGGTGATCGATACCCTCAAACGCACTGTGCCCATCTGGAAAAAAGAGTATTTCGAGGATGGCGCGGTGTGGGCCGATGGCGAACCATTTCCCCCGGAAATTCCCCGACCCCTAGGCAGCCCTGACGCAGACCGCGCATCTAAGTGAGCGAGCTGTACTTATCCAGGTTTCTAAGCTCCAGGCTCTGCCACTCGCGGCACAGGTTAACTTGCGAAGGTATACTGCTTCTCACCGAATGAGGAAAGCGTCTACGCTGATCCTGATTGTGCTGGCCTGGGCTGCGGCGCCTGCGCAGCAGTCTCCCACGCAAAAACTGCCGGAAACCACCCTCAAAGTTGACGTTCAGTTGGTCAACGTTTTCGTCACGGTCACCGATGCTAACGGCGCTCCCGTGGCCGGATTAAAGAAAGACAATTTCAACGTGCTGGAAGATGGGCGGCCGCAGACGATTTCGGTGTTCGATAAAGAATCGGCGCTTCCTTTATCAATCGCGCTGGCGATCGATACCAGCCTGAGTACGCGGCACGACCTGCCGCTGGAACAGACATCGGCCAAGCGTTTTGCGCGGGACATTATGCGCCCGGTGGACGCCTTATCGGTCTTCGCCTTCAGCGAAGCGGTTTCGCAGGCGACTTCGTATACTCCGGACTTGAGGCGCATCGATGAGGGAATCGACCACATTCGCCTGGGAGCGGCCACCGCTTTGTTCGATGCCGTCTATCTGGCGTCGCGCTCACTCGACCGGCGACAGGGACGGAAGGTTCTGGTGCTGATTACCGATGGCGGCGATACCATCAGCAAATTTAATTATCAGCAGGCGGCGCGCGCCGCGGAAGAGGCCGAAGCTCTGGTCTACAGCATCATCGTCGTGCCCATTGAAAACAGCGCCGGACGCGATACCGGAGGCGAACATGCCCTGATCCAGCTATCGGAGGACACCGGCGGGAAATTTTACTATGCCAGTTCCGTTTCGCAGCTCGACGACGCCTTCCGGGAGATCAGCGACGAACTTCGCACGCAGTATCTGCTGGCGTACTATCCAACCCCGAGCGTTTCGTACTCGCAGTTTCGCCGCATACAGGTCAAGATCAAAGCTGCGGCGGATGAGTCGTATCAGGTGCGTCACCGGGTCGGTTATTACACCACGAAATCCCCAGATTTCTGAATGCGATTCTCTGACGCAAAGCCCAGGCTCGAGGCTGGGCGTCGGCGAACGCAAGCTGAAGAGCGCGCAGGTTTGATATCCTCAGTTCTTCCGTCGAAATACGATTGGCAACAAGGCTGAGCTTCGAGCAAAAGCTGCCGGTGAATATCCGAGCTTAGTTTCGACAGCTCGGTTTCGGATGAGTTGGGTTTTGAATAAGAAAGGTTCTGTGAATATTCCCAATCAGAGGTTTGATATTTTGGATTGCCGGTTCGGTTCCCGTTCTGCTGCGTGGTTTTTCTTCGCGTTTCTGGCCGTGTTCGTGGGGCCGCTGCTTGTTGCTCAAACCGTGGCTACCGGCAATATCGCCGGGGTGGTCGTCGACAACCAGGGCAAACCCATCGCCGGAGCAAGGATTGAAATTATCGGCATTGCGAGGTCGTCTCCGATTCATGTTGAGACATCGTCGGCGGGGTGGTATTCATCCGGCCCGATTCAGCCGGGAAGCTATTCTGAGCGCATCGACGTCAAGGGTTTTCACACCGTGCAACTCACGGTGGCAGTTCACATAGGGAACACGGAAACCGCAAATGTGAAGCTGCAACCGCAAGCTGTTCCTCCGCCGCGCATCGTGGCTATTCCGGAGGGCGCGCTGGTGAACGAACAGCAGGCCGGTGTGCAGAACGTAATCAGCGAAGACCAGATGCACAAGCTGCCGATCAATGGGCGAAATCTCTTCGATCTGGCGCAACAGGATCCGGGTGTGCAGATTCAGGATGGCGGAGTTTTGGATCCGAACAAGAATGGAGTCGATGCGATTTCGTTAATCAGCCATTTCGGGCGCTCGACTCGAATTTCGGAGGATGGGGGAGACATTAACGATGAGATCGTGGGTGCGACCACGCAAAACGTTGCCGCAGGAGCAGTCCAGGAATTTCAGGTCGCGCAATCTTTGCTGAATCTTTCCACGGGGCCGGCTTCGCCGGGCGCAGTGAACCTGATTACCCGTTCGGGAGGTAATAAAGTTCACGGAGATCTCTTCGGAATTTATCGAGGCGATCAGGGTGCGGCAGGGCAACCTTCGAGCGCTCCGCAGTCGTTTTCGCGTGAACTCTTCGGCGGACATGCCGGAGGCGCAGTCATCCAAGGTAAAGTGTTCTGGTTCGCCGATGCCGAGCGCACCAAGCAGGACCTGCTTGAGCCGCAGCCCTTTGCCTTTCCCTTCAACTTGCTGGGCACCGACTTATCGGAGCCGTATCGGGAGTTCGATACCGACGAGCGCGTCGACTGGAACATGCGCGGCAGCACGCGGGCCTTCTACCGCTTCAATTTGTTTCAGAATAAAGACGTTCGCCCCTTTGGGGCCGCGAGTTCCACGCAAGCGCTGAGCACCGACAACAACACTTTCACCAACGCACTCGGAGTCGATTTCCAGACTGGAGTTTATGCACACAGCTTCCGCGTGGAATATCTGAAACTTCGCAGTTCGATTGCCGATGCCACCAGTGGGCTCAGCGGATTCGATAATCCGATTCCTGGATTGGGGATCAACATTGGCGCATCCAGCGAAGGGAATTGCGCTCTAAGCGGTGGAGGCGCCTATTGCGGAGGGCCGAGTTGGATGGGGCCGCAACGGGAAGTTCAGTCCGATAGGCAAGCGAGATACGATGGCAGCCGAGTTTTGCGCGACCACATTCTGCGATATGGAATTGATTTCAATCGCATCGACGGCGCGCGCCTGGCCGATCTTGGAGTATTTCCGCAGGCGGGCACGACTTCGTCATTAGCCTTCTTCTCGGCAAATCCAACTGCTTACCCGGCAGATTACGTGACTCTGGGTAACGGACTTAATTTCTCGACTCCGCAGTCTGCTTTCGGTTTTCATCAGGGAGGGATCAATCCCGACACCCGACTGCAAATGTATGTTGGGGATTCATTCAAGGTCAGGCGTAATCTGACGTTTACCTATGGTGTGCAGTATCTGCACGACTCCGATATCAGCGATAGCAGCCTGGGACCGCTGCCCGTGCTGAACCAGTGGGGTTCGGGGTACGGCGATCGGGTTCACAATCCGGCGTCGGATCTGGCTCCGCAGGCGGGTTTTGCATGGAACATAGGAGGCGGCGGCACGACGGTGATTCGGGCGGGCGCGGGATTGATCTTCGCCGATCCGCTGCTGAATAACATTCTTTATGACACTCCGGCGCGTCTCGCACAGGGGAATTTTCTGTCGACTCCCGAGGTCTGCTCGGCTGGTGTCGCCTCGCCATTTCCATGGCCGACCAACCTTCCGGGAGGGAGTTCGATTGCCGGAGGCGCGGCCACTGTGATTTCTACAACTACGGGTGCGCAGGCATTGCCAACTTTTTGTGGCGGGACCATTGCGGCGACCGCTCCAGCGATTATGGCGCTGAGCAGCGCTTATCAGGCGGCGTCTGCCGCGGCTTCGACAGGGGCGAACAGAAACTTTGTTGGTTCGACATTTACCGCGTTGAACAACCGCGGCTATGACCTTCTCTATCCCGGCTACCGGACGCCGCGCTCCTACCAGATGAATCTGGGATTTGAGAAGGCCGTGAGCGAGTTCACGAGGATCAGCATTTATTACGTGCGCAACATCGGCGAGCATTACTTAATTGGGCAGGATATTAATCACAGCGGCGCGGCGCGCAGCTTCAACCAGGCCAATGCGGAGGCAGCCCGAGACGCGGCGCAAACGGCCCACGGCTGCCCGACGGGTTTTGGCCAAGCTACCTGTATGGTCGCAGTTTTGGGAGTGGCTGGAGCGCAAGAGGCTTACTCTGAGGCGGGGCTCGATTCGAACCTGCAGACAACCGGCGGCGGGCCGTGCTCCTACTGCGCTTTTCCGGGAACCAATCCCTTTACCCGCAACAGCGGAGCGGTGGGCGGCGTTGATATGCTCTTGCCCGCGGGTCGGTCACTCTACAGCGGCTTCGAGGCGAAGATGACGCAGCGCGTGGCCAAGTTGGCGCGCGGCGTGAAGAACGCAAATTTCTGGGCGGCCTATACCTATTCGAAATTCGCTAGCCAACTGCAAGACGAGGATTCGGTTAATCTGGCAGTCGATAACGACAATCCCACGCGCTTTACCGGGCCGGATGCGCTCGACCGGAAGCATCAGATTTCACTGGGAGGAACTTTCGATCTGCCGCTTTATACCAAGTTCAGCCTGGTCGGCCATTTTTATAGTCCTCCGGCGCAGAGTCTCTTGCTTCCTGAGTTGACGAATGGCGGCGAGATTTTTGCCACCGATTGGGTGGGCGCAGGCTTACCCGCGAACGGTACTCCGGAACCTTTGCCGGGAACGGGAGTCGGCCAGTTCGAGCGCGGGACTTACGCCTACAACCTGGCGCGGACGATCACGAAATATAACCATGCTTACGCCGGGACTCTAACTCCCGCCGGCCAGTGCCTCGTGGGTAATACCGCGCCCAACGATCCTTTCAGTTGTCCGGGACTGATTTCAGGGCCGGAAGTGATGACGGTGAACGATATGACCGCTCTGAATTGGGTGATGCCGACAATCGATTCGGTGCCGCAGGAAGCGGTAGGAATTCCGTGGCTGAAGTCCATGGATTTGAAATTCTTTTGGCCCTTCACCGTCAAGGACCGTGTGACGATTGAGCCGAGCGCCAGCGTTTTTAATGTGTTCAATTTCTGGAACGCGTTTCTGCCTGGCAACTCGATGAACCAATCGCTGTTGCCGGGAGTGAACGGATTGCTTGCGCCGACCGTGATTGGCGGCGTAGTGCCCGGAAGTAGTGTCGCTCCATTTCGCGCCAATTATCAGTCGGGAGCTTACGCGCTGGGCACGCCTCGGACGTTTGAGTTTGGGCTGCGCGTGAGTTTCTAGCGCAGCCTTAATTGTGGCGTTTCGGATGCAAACCCCGAGAAACGCTGGGCGCGCGCGATGCCGGCGACGAGGAAGTGGTCGCCGGTCTTTAGTTTGCCTGTCTAGTTCGCGCGTCTAGCTTGTCGAGATTTCGCTCGCGTCTCTTTAGCTCGCCTTCGCCTCTTCCTCGCGCCTTCGGGAGGCGGCTCCCTCTGCGTCGGATGTGATATCGACCCACTTCGGGTTAGGCGAAGGCTCAGAGTCGTAATTGTCGTGCCAGTTCCACCATTTGTAGGGCGGAGTTTGCGGATAGCCCTCCGGCGAGTCTTCCCACTCTTCCTGGCGTCCTAGCGCAGTCATATCAAGGTAGCTCCAGACGCTTCCCGTCGCCTCGTCGCCGCGGTTGTTGATGAAGTAGGTGCGAAACACTTTATCGCCATCACGGATGAATGCGTTGTGGCCGTGCCATTGATCGACGCCAAAATCTTTGTCGAAGCTGTCGGTGATGGTGTACCAGGGTATCTCCCAGCCCATTCGTGCCTTCAGGCGCTTGATATCGGCCTGGGGCGCGCGCGAGGCGTAGACAAGCGTGGTATCGCGGGCGTTTAGATGCGCGAGGTGGCCGACCTGGTCGGCGCCAAGGGAGCAGCCCCGACAGGCATGCTCGGGCCAGCCGAACACGCCGGGTTCGAAGAAGGCGCGATAGAGGACCAACTGACGGCGGCCTTCGAACAAATCGAGCAGGGCCACCTTTCCGTTCGGCCCATCGAACTCATATTTCGTCTCCACGGCGAGCCACGGCATTCGACGGCGCTCGGCGGCCAGCGCATCGCGGGATCGAGTCACGGCTTTCTCCTTCACGAGCAGTTGCTGGCGTGCCGCCTCCCACTCCTGGGCTGACACGATTGCGGGCGTGTTCTCTGGGAGATGCTCTTTGCGATTTTCCATGTCTGTTTCCTTTCTTGTTTTTGTTTTATTTTCCGGTGAGTTTCTGAAACGCGGCGATTCTCTGAAACACAGGGAGATTAGTCGGCCTAAGAAATCTTCGGATCTTGCCGATGCACACCGCGAGTATCCCGCCGGTCGATGCCGCTCCAGCGGCCATTACCGCGGCGGTTTCGATGCATGCTGGGCACATATTTCCTCCTCTGAAGTTCTAATTGCTCACGCGACTCAATGCTCAGGGACTCAGTGCGGCCCCGGGGATTCGGCGCGTTGTTTTACCTTTTCGTGAATGTAATCCCAGCCCTGCTTCACGTTGCGATATTCCTCGAGAATCAATCCGAATGATTGATGCCGAAACGTGATCAGCGTGATGCCGCCCGATTCCTTCAGCCGATACTGGAGATTCGTCATCACCGGATTCGACATAAACAGCGGCCCACAAATTTCCAGCAGCGTCGGTTTCTTGATGGCCTGCACCGTTCCCCAGTAATGGCCGTTATTGTCTCCCAGGTCGCGATACCATCTGCCACCGGGCCACGCTTCCAGCTTCATCGGCATTGGTTTATCCACATCAGTCTCGTTGTACGGCCCAAGCTGATCGAGCAGCGCGGCAAATGTTGCCTCGATCGACGCGCGCACTTCAATCTCCTCGGCGATGTGGATGGTTGTTTCTGCCATGGATAATGCGGGTGAACTCACGGTTTTCTCCTTGCAATGTTGTTTACAGAACTATTTTGTCGCTTCGTTCTCTGCCTCGGCTCGTTCCTTGACTCGCAGCAACTGGTGTTTCCACATCCGCTCGAACCTGCTTGTCCATTCGTGCAATGGCTGGATCCCCGTAGGATTCACCTTGTAGAGCATCTGCCGACCCTCCCTCCGGACCTTTACCAGGCCCACATCCTTCAAAACCTTCAGGTGCTTCGAAACCGACGGCTGCTCCATCTCCATGGCGTCCACGATCTCGCTGACGGATTTCTCCTGCGTCAGCAAATAGTTCAGGATGTCCCGTCGGCGAGACTCAGCAACGGCATTGAAGACGTCCGAAGTTGTCGCCGCCCTTGCCATATCCAGAAATATATATTCCTATATAGGAATACGTCAAGTTAATTTTTCTTTGCCCAATTCTTTCATCCGTTTCTCTTGGGTTTTGGCGCTGAGAGACGGGCTTGTCATAGTTAACGAGCAATTCGGAGTGACCGCTTGAACCGCTCTTACGCCGGTTAAACGCTCGCGCGCAAGGTGATCGCCCCGACAATGATCGGTGTAAAATGCTGCTATGCCTTTTCGCGAACAAGGAGCGGCCAAAGCGAACAAGCGCGGCCGAACGCCTCCTCCAGAAGAGACTCTGGAAGAAGCCGACTTTCTCAAGACGTTGGGCGAGAAGCAGAAGCAGGTCAGCGTTAAGCTGATGGATGGCGAGACGGTGACTGGCTGGATCGAATATTACGACAAGTACATGCTACGCCTAACCCGCGAAGGCGCGCCGAATCTATTCATTTACAAGCACGAAATCATGTACATCGCTGAGGACGGCGGGAAAAAGAAATAACCGGAAATAATCGGGACTCGGCAAGCTCGCATCTGCAAGCCTCCATGCCTTCGAACTCATCGCACACCGAGAGCTTCGTTCCAGCCATGTCGGCAATTGCCCGTGAAGCAGGCGCTTTGCTGAATGATTTTTTTCGTCAGCACGTCAAGATCGAATACAAGGGCGAAGCTGACCTGGTCACGGCAGCCGATCGCGCGGCGGAAAAACTAATTCGCGAGCGAATCACCCAGCAATGGCAAGACCACGACGTGCTCGGCGAAGAACAGGGATTGAATGACCAGGGAAGCGAGTACCGCTGGTATGTCGATCCGCTCGATGGCACGACGAACTTCGCGCACGGATATCCAGTTTTCTGCGTGTCGCTGGGTTTGGAGCAGCGCAGCCCGGCCCATGGCGACAAACGCATCGCTGGGGTAATTTATGATCCGACGAGGGACGAACTATTTTCTGCCGAGCGCGGCAACGGCGCTCATTTGAATGGCGAGGCAATTCAAGTATCGAAAACGCGCAGTTTGCAAGAAAGTCTTGTAGCTACCGGTTTTCCCAGCCACAAGCGCCACAAGAATCCGAACATTTATTTTTATCATCAGATCACACTGCGCTCGCATGGGGTGCGCCGTGCGGGATCGGCAGCGCTCGATTTGTGCAACGTGGCCGCGGGACGCTTCGAGGGCTTCTGGGAGTTCAATCTGAATCCCTGGGATACGGCGGCTGGGGTTTTAATGGTGGAAGAAGCTGGTGGGAAAGTGACCCGATTCGACGGTTCGCCGTTTGAACTGAATAGCCGCGAGACGGTCGCTTCGAACGGGCTGGTTCATGATGAGTTGCTTCGCGAGTTTGCAGAGATCTTCGCGGGACGAGGGTTGGAGGAGTTGCCGGACCCCAGAACGTACAAGCGCTGATTTGGCTAACCTCACCAGTTTTGGCGTAGCCGCAAAGACATAGCACCCATGGCATTTCAGCCGCGTTACAATTGATTAGGATCGGCTCTCCGCTGCAATGGTCCTCAATCTGCATCTTCATTCTGCGGGTACAACGTGAATAATTCTCTTCTCGAGCGCAAAATCGACAAACGACCTGATCGTGTCCGATTACAAGGACGCATTTTGTTTCTTACCGAAGATCCTGAACTGATCAAGCGGCAGCTTGCCGGCGAAGATCTGCCGTGGGATACGAAAAATCCAGCGAACAATCCCAAGCTGCGCGACGATATTTCGACTGACGAGATCACTCCGGCGCACTACTGCTTTTATTTTGACGAGACGCTGGGTGAGATTCCGTATTTCGGGCTGAAGTGCAGCGGTGTGACGCCGATCGGCCGCGGCGATGTGAAGCGCGGCGGCTTCGTTTGCGCGGTGAGCGGGAAACGGCGCGGAAAAGGATCCAGTCGCGAGCAGTCGCCTTACGCGGAAATGTGCGCCGGAATAAAGCTCGTGGTTGCAGAGAATATCGAGCGCATTTATAAACAGAATTGCCAGAATCTGGGCGTGCTGACTTCGACTGATTTTTCGCTGATCGATAAGATTCGGGCAGGCCAAGAGATTACGCTGAGCGAGTTTACTAAGGGCGAAGATGAGATCACGCGGCAAGTGATTGAATATGGCGGACTGTTTCCTTTCAACGTTGCGCGCATGCAGAAGAAAGTCTTTCTGCCGCCGATCAAAGCCGCGGCCGAGGGCGGCCGCGCTACACCGCCGATGACCATCGCTGAGAAAATCTTTGCCCGGCACATGATCAACGAAAAAGGCGAAGCCGGGGTTTCCGCGGTAAAGCCTGGCGATAGCGGCTTTGCCCGGGCTGACTTGCGTTTCAGTCACGAGTACGTCACGCCGATGGCCGCCATCTTTTTCGAGCGTTATGTTGGCAAAGATGCGAAGGTCAACGATCCCGAAAGCATTATTTTCTTCCGCGACCATCTCACGTTTCTTGACGAAGTGATTTCTGAGGAGAAAAAGAAACTTGGGCTGCTGGACCTGGCTACGCAGCTCAAGCTGAAGCAGCAGGATTTTGCGGCGAAGCAGGGAATTAAGCTGCACGGAGAATTGAAGGACCGTAAAGGGTCGGAAGGCATTTGCCATTCGATCGTGCTCGAAAGCTACGCGCTGCCGGGTCAGCTGAATATTGGCTCCGATTCGCACACGCCGCACGTGGGCGCCATTGGCTGCGTAGCATTCGGCATTGGAACGACGGATGTTTTCAACGGCTGGATCACGAAAGACGTGCGGGTGAAGGTGCCGGAGTCGGTGCGGATCGTGATTCGCGGAAAGAAGCATGAGAACGTAACGGCGAAAGATTTTATTTTGAAGATTCTGAGTCTCGACTACGTGCGCAGCGGCAAGGCGCTCGCGAAGGTAATGGAGTATGCCGGCGAGGCGATCGAAGAACTCAGCGTCGATGAACGCGCGACCATGACCAACATGGCCGCCGAGATTGGCGGTTTTACCGGCATCGTTGCGCCGGATAAGAAAGCTGTCGATTTTCTGGTTGAGCGCCGCAGTATGGATCGCAAGAAAGCCGAAGCTATGATTGAAGGTTTGTATAGCGATCCCGGGGCGCAGTACGCACACGTAATTGAACTCGATGCGGCTGAGATCACTCCCATGGTTGCGACTCCCGGCGACCCCGGAAACGGCAAATATGTTCGCGAGCTGAATACCCCTGTACCGGTGGAAATTGCTTACGGCGGCACCTGCACGGCCGGGAAGAATGAGGATATGGATATGTACGCTGCGGTGCTGGCTGATGCGCTCAAGCAGGGCAAACGCGTGGCGGATTCGGTCAAGTTTTACATCCAGTTCGGGTCGCAGGAAACCCGCGAATACTGCGTGCGCAAGGGCTATTTAGAGGTTTTTAACAAAGCTGGTGCGCACGTGATCGAGCCCAGTTGCGGCGCGTGCATCAACGCCGGGCCAGGAGTTTCGACTCGTTCCGATCAGGTCGTGATCAGCGCGCAGAACCGCAATTTCCCCGGCCGCAGCGGTCCTGGACAGATGTATCTGGCTTCGCCCTATACGGTCGCGGCGAGCGCGGTCGCGGGATATATCGTTGAGTATGAGCCGAGCGAGAAGAAAGAGTTAGTGGGCGCGTAACGTAGCGCCAGATCAGGCGCGAGGCTCAAGTCCGTTCACGCCAGGAGCACCTGGTCCAGCAACTGTTCCACCGCGCGCTTCGCTTCGAGGATCGAATAGCGATGGTCCATGGCTCCGGCTAAATCTGTATTGGCGAAGGCGATTCTTCCGAATGGAGCACGGCGCAGAGTTTCACGGGGCGCAGGCTGGCCGTTTTGTCCAAAGAAAAACCCCGGTTGCGGACTGAGATAAGCGTGGCCCCAGCGGTTCAGGATGATTCCGGCGATATCCCGCCGCGCGTCGAAACCTGCGCCGGCAAACATGTCTGTGAACTGATCGCGAATTTGTTTTTCGTAATCTTTGAACGATGTTCCGATTAGTTCTCCGCGGCCGCGATTGCCTTGCTCTTGGGTTGAGTAACCGGGGTACGAATACAGAACTTTCAAGCTTAGAACGACAGGCGAATCCGGAGTGATCGTGGAATCTTCCACTCCGGTCAGCGCCTGCTTGCAAACTTCTACATAATTGCCGAAGCCTCCAAACCAACGGCACCCGCTCATCCCCATTTTGTATAGGAATCGCCAGTTTCTTACCGCCACGTTGGCCATCATGCAGGGAGAGCGGTAGAACTGTGAATAGGCCGCGCGATGACCTTCCGGAAGATCTTTCACAATGTACTTCGTTGTCCAGCATCCTCCGGCCATTACACCCGACCGCGCCTTGACGCGGTAGAGCTTGCCTTTATTCAAATATATGATGCTCACAGAATTCGCTTTCGCGGGATCTCCATCATGCTGAAGGTTGATTGCGGTGGATGACAAACGAACTCGCGCGGGTGATCCGGCACGATCGAGCGCGGAAAAATCGACTCGATTGCGGCAGACGGCTTCCACGCTGTTGTCGCCGTCGATGGCGCTGGGAATGAGCGTTTTCAGCATCAGCCGCGCAATCGTCGCGTTGCCACCGGGAAACATCTGATCCGATCCGCCATCTTCTTCCGGCAACGGATGCAGCATCTCAAAGGCATAATCGGAGTACGCGGACAAAGCGTCCGGGCCCAGACCTGAGCCGCCGCCTTCCACCGGCGAGAGAAATGTGCGCACGGTTTCGCGGCTCAGGCCGAATCGCTGCATGTAGTGCTGTTCGAGCGTGATCGAATCCAGATAGCGTGCGACCGGATCGCCTTCAACTTGCGGACGCTGGAATTTCGTTTTCTCGACTGCGTCTCCTTTCAGCCAACGCAGCCATTCCACCCGAGTGGCTTCCGAAACAGGAGCGCCCTGCAGATTCTTGCCAATGGGATCGATCAACCACGCACCGGGTTTCTGCCTGAACTTTGTGCCAAACCAGAATCCGTATTGCCCATGCACCAGCCCCACGGCCTGATAAGGAGTGGTTGACAGGGGAAATTCCGGTTGAGGTCCGGCCCATTTCTGATAGGTCAGTTTGGGAGTTTTCAATCCGATGGATTCGTAGAATCCAGCCAAAAAGCTGTGCGGATATTGAATTTGGTAAATGGCGGAGCCCTGGTGTGCGATCAACCGCTTGCCTTCCACGAGAAATTCATTTTGCTTGGCCTCGCCGCCGAAAATGGGATGGTTCTCAAGAATCAGGGATTTCATGCCGGGTCCGGCTTGCCGCTGAAAGAACAGAGCGGCCGCAAGTCCGCTGATTCCGCCCCCGACAATTACGCAATCATAAGTTTCGCCGGTATCGACAACGTCTTTTGGCAACGGCTCATAAACGCCATCCCGGATGGTATGGCCGGCGGAGAGAACGTCCCACGTGTTGCCGTTCGAGTTGCTGTATTCGCCGACGCCGGCGTACCCGGTGAAATCATCCGACTGGGCGAGCATTTCCGCGGGAGTCAAACCACCGAGCAATGCGGCTCCGGAAGCTAGTAATGTAGTTCCGAGAAAGTCGCGGCGAGTGATGGAGGCTTCCATACCCAAGGCGGCATCGCCCGGTGCACGAGGTTTCTTCATCCCTGAATTTCTCCCGATATTGGCGGGATTGCGATTCTTCTGTTTTAACAGAGTGCCCCGGAGAAGAGCACGTTTCACGATCGTTTTCCTAAGATCGCCGTACTAAGATCGCTCGAGATAACTTCTTACAATCCTGGAGCAGGCTTCAACAAAATCCTGCTCGGGCTTGGGGAAGGTGTTGGTAAAATAGCTTTGGATATCGAGTTCGGCCGCGAGTTTGCCCTTGATTACGATCGGGACGACGATTTCACACTTCACCAGAGAAGAGCCGGCAAGATAGCGTGAATCTTTCGAGACATCGCCGACGACCACGGTTTGACCGCTTCGTGCCGCAGCCCCGCAGAGTCCCTGATTCAGCGGGATGCGGGCGTTGGGCGTAAAGCTGCCAGCGAACGGTCCAATCACCAGCACTTCCGAATTTGTGGGGTCTGCCAGGTAAAAGCCCACCCAGTTATAACGCGTCAGGCTTTCGTGCAACCGCTTGGCGATGGCCTCCATCAGCGACTGCGCGGTGGGAGCCGTTTTGGCAAGGTCTTCCAGTTGGGTAAGAAGCTCTTGATGAGAAAGCGTCGTGTTGGTGCGCGTTGAGGTCGGGGCTGGCATCACTTCTTGAGGATTGGATTATACCCATCGTTGATCAGACGACTGCGCATACCTTCCGCTTCTTTGATCTCGCTGAAGGGGCCCATCTGCACGCGAAATAGACTATCGCTGGAGGAATTTGCGGCCACGAATGCGGGATATTGTTTCTGCTTCAACGCGTCCACCAGAGCTTGCGCGTCATCTTGTTTGCTGACAGCGGCGACCTGCACAAAATATCCACCGGCCGGAATGGCGGCCATTGGGTCGGGAGGGTTGGCGGTCTGCGAGTCAGGCTGTGCGCCGCTAGACGAAGCGGCCGCCCCGGAATTCGTGGCCGGATTCGTACCCAGATTCGCAGACGAAGATTGACCCGATGCAGACGACGCGGGAATCGTTTGGTTTGCCGGGGTCAACTGAGCATTCGCATCCTTCTGTTCAACTGCTTTGTAAAACGTCATCGGCTGGGTGGGCGGCGATCCTGAACCCGCCGGCTTGGAAGCGCCAGTCAGGCCCTGCAGCGGGATGGCTGCGGTCGCAGCTTGTCCTACGTCTGACTTGCGGCCCAGGCTGTAGCCTAGCGCAAAGAATACGGCACAGATCATCACCAGGCCGAAGAACAGCCCCAGTAGTTTCGTGGTGCCCAGCGTGATTTCTGTGTCTTGTGAGGAATCCATGGCCAGTATGTGCCTCAATCTTATTTCGCCGACAGACCGTTCCGTGCATTACAAAAGTTTAGGCCGATTTTGCAGCCGGAACCGGCGCCGCACCGTCACCGCTCTTACCCAGCAGCTTTTCCAGGCCGCTGAAAAAATCCACCGGCACCGGGAAAATCACGGTAGTATTTTTCTCCACGCCAATTTCTGTCAAAGTCTGCAAATAGCGCAGTTGCACGCTGACGGGTTCGGTGGCCAGCAGGTGGGCGGCATCCACCAGGCGTTGCGCCGCGGAAAACTCGCCTTCGGCATGGATAATCTTCGATCGTTTTTCTCGCTCCGCCTCCGCCTGCTTCGCCATCGCTCGCAGCATGGATTCCGGCATGTCAACCTGCTTCACTTCGACGTTCGTCACTTTCACGCCCCACGGCGAGGTGTGCTGGTCGAGAATGGTTTGCAGCCGCAGATTGATTTTTTCGCGGTGGGCGAGAAGTTCATCGAGTTCCTGCTCGCCCAGCACCGAGCGCAAAGTGGTTTGCGCAAACTGCGAGGTCTGATAGACGTAATTGGAAACTTCGACCACGGCTTTGCTGGGGTCGATCACGCGCAGGAATATCACGGCATTCACTTTGAGGGTCACGTTATCGCGGGTAATGATGTCTTGCGGCGGCACTTCCAGAGCTTCCTGCCGCAACGAAACTCGAACCATGCGATCGATCGGAGCAAATACCAGGATCACGCCCGGTCCCTTGGCCGATGACAACAGCCGGCCGAGACGAAAAATTACGCCGCGTTCGTATTCCGCGAGAATCTTGATTGAGCTCAGCAGGTAGAGCACGATAATGACGACTGCGACGCTGGTAAAACCAAATTCAAAAGGTAACATAGAGAACTCACTCCTTCGCCGCTCAGTTTGCTCTGGTAACGGGGCTTTGCTTGTATGAGGCGGATTGTAACGCAATGCACGTGCCATGATGCGGAATTCGCGTCCGCAGCGGTTACTTGGGTTGGTGCCTCGTCTAAGAGATGGCAGGCGTGGGCGAGGCTCGGGGCACGGTGAGCGGTTCGACCTGAAGAATCAAACCGTCAACCCTGGTGACAACTACCGTTTGCCCGGCAGAAATTTCTGAGGAAGAAACCGCATCCCAAATTTCGCCATGGACGAAAACCTTGCCGCGAGGAGACAAGGGCGTTTGTGCAACTGCGGTTTCGCCGATCAGCCCCTGCGATCCGGAAACGAGCTTATTGCGGCGAGCTTTGAGCGCGATGCTCATGAGAAATGCCGTGATCGCACCGAGGGGGATGCTGACGGCCAGCGCAGTCCACAGGTGTACGCGCATTTGCGGAATCGGCGCATCCACCAGCAGCAATCCTCCCAACGTAAGAAGCACAATGCCGCCAATGGTAAGCACTCCGTGGGTAGCGAATTTGGCCTCCGCGGCGAACAGCGCGAACGCACCCAAGATCAAGACAATGGCGGCAAAGCGGGTGGGCAGCAGGTTGAGGGCAAAGGTTGCCACCAGAATGAACACGACTCCCACCGTTCCCGGCACCACCGCGCCGGGATGGTTAAATTCTGCGTAGAGCGCAAGCGCGCCAATGGCGAGCAGAATAAACGCAATGTTCGGATCCATCAGATAGTTAAGGATCTGTTCCTTCACCGTCATGCCGTACGGCACCACGGGTTGGCCGGTGAGATCTAACGTGACTTCCTGCCCATTGAAGCGCTTGAAGGGCTTGCCCTTCATTTGCTCGAAAAGGTTCTGCTCGCTGGTGGCCACATAGTCGATCAAGTGCTGCGAAAGCGCCTCCTGATCGGTGAAGGATTTCGATTGCCGGACAGTGCTCTCCGCTACCTCAACATTGCGGCCGCGGCGCGTGGCCACCGAACGCATGAGGGCGGCTGCGTCGTTCTCGATTTTTTGTTTCATCACGACATCGGGAGCTCCTCCGCCAAGGATAACGGGATGGGCTGCTCCGGTGTTGGTTCCGGGAGCCATGGCAGCGATGTCAGCCGATTCGAGAATAAAAAATCCGGCCGAGGCGGCGCGGCTTCCGCTGGGAGCGACGTAGATGATCACCGGAACGGTTGAGTTTGTAATTTTCTCGATGATTTCTCGAGTGGAATCGACCAGGCCGCCGGGGGTATTGATTTGAATCAACAACGCCTGATCGTTGCGGCGCGCTGCTTCCGCGACGGCGCGGGCTATATATTCTTCGCTGATCGGTTGGATGGTGTCATCGACAACGATCTTGAGCACCTCTGCTGAAGAGACGCTTGAAAGCAAAAGCGCTGCCAATATTCCGAGAACGACGCGCGAGATTATGCTCTTCATGATCTGCCGGTGGCCTTCAGCAATATTGTCGCTCTATTTACGCGCTGCGGCGGATATTTCTTACCTGCTCTTCTTCGTCCTCGGAACCGGCTGGATGCAAGCCTTTCCAACCTGGAAGAGTGGTGCTGCCGGTGATGAGGCGAGCGCCGCGTTCGTATGTGAGATAGGAGGATGCCCACTGAATCATAACCAGTATGCGGTTGCGGAATCCGATGAGAAAGAAAATATGGACGAAGAGCCACGTCAGCCATGCGAAGTATCCCGAGATGTGAAGCTTTCCGATCTCCGCGACCGCGGCTGCGCGGCCAATGGTGGCCAGATTGCCTTTATCGTGATAATGAAATGGGGGGCGATCTGAGGACGCCTGTGCTGCCTCAGTTGGCGACTTTCTTGTTTGCTGAGCGATTTCGTGGCGAATCAGTTTTGCCACGAATCTCCCCTGCTGAATGGCGACCGGCGCGACGCCGGGAAGCAGTTTTCCTTTAGCGTCTTTCAGCGACGCAAGATCGCCGATTACGAAAACTTCGGAGTGGTTCGGTACGCTGAGATCAGGATTTACCGGCACGCGGCCAGCGCGGTCTACACCTATGCCCAATTCTTTGCCCAAGGGCGAGGCTGAAACTCCCGCGGCCCATAAAATTACTGCGGCCTCCATTCGCCTCTCGCCGATGTAGATTGCGCCCGGCTCGACTTTGGAGACCATGGCAGATGTGAGTACTTCCACCCCCAGCCGGCGCAGTTGTTCGAGAGCGCTCCGTGAAAGATCCGGAGGATACGAGGGCAGCACATTCGGGCCACCTTCGATCAGATGGATGCGGGCATGCGCGGGGTCAATCGCGCGAAATTCTCCGGCAAGCGAATGACGGCAGATTTCGGAGAGCGTTCCGGCAAGCTCGACGCCCGTAGGTCCTGCGCCGACCACAACGAAATTCAGAGGCTCAAGGTGTTCGCCGGCCGATGCCTGGCGCTCGGCGAGTTCGAAGGCCAGCAGGATGCGCCGACGAATCTCCAGCGCATCTTCAATATTCTTAAGACCGGGCGCAGATTTTTCCCATTCGTCGTGACCAAAGTATGCATGGCTGGCGCCTGCGGCGATGATGACCGAGTCGTACGGAACTTCAAGATCGGCGGTTCGAACGACGCGGCGTTCGAGGTCGAACCCGGTCACTTCGGCCATGAGCACTTCAACATTTTTGTTGCGGCCCAGGATTGAACGGATCGGCGCAGTAATTTCTCCTGGCGAGAGACCTGCCGTTGCGACCTGATAAAGCAGCGGCTGAAAAGTGTGATGGTTTCTGCGGTCGATGACAGTAATCTGCACCGGTGCGCTGGCCAGCGCTTCGGCCGCACTCAGCCCCCCGAAACCTGCTCCCACGATCGCCACCCGATGTTGCCCGGTATGTGCCTTGCCGTTCATAAGCCTACTGTATAAGATTCAGCCCGATGGTAAGGGATTCCATAAGCGAGTCGAGCGATCCGACAATTTCTTCTGCCGATTTGCGGCTGGCATGGATGCCCTGGGTTTTGCCTTCGGTCGGCGATTTGTTTTTTGTGGCACTGTTTTGCCTTCTCGTATTTACGAATCTGTCTTCCCGCTTGTTGGGAGACGCGGGTATTGGCTGGCATATCCGCACGGGACAATGGATTCTCTCGAGCCATCGCATTCCCCACTTCGATCCTTTTTCCTCGAGCATGAATGGGCGTCCCTGGTTTGCGTGGGAGTGGCTCTACGACGTGCTGGTGGGCGGGTTGGCGAGCCTGAGCGGATTGAAAGGCGTGGTTGTTCTCACCTCTTTGATCATCGCTCTTACGTTTTGGCTGGCATTTCGCTGGTTGGTAGGTCACGGGACCAACGTTCTATTGGCGCTAATTTTGGTGTTGCTGGCTACCAGCGCGTCGATGATTCACTTTTTTGCCCGGCCGCATGTGGTTAGCTGGTTGTTGACCTTCGTATGGTTTTCGATCTTGGATTCGTCGGAAGGGGATTGTGTTGCCGCCGCTGGTGTGAAATCTGAAGCTTATGAAAGCAAGAGCTCAATCTATCTGTGGCTGCTACCGCTCACAATATTGTTGTGGGTGAACCTTCACGGGGGATTCCTGATTGGGTTTGTGCTTCTAGCAAGCTATTGGGCGAGTGCCTTGTGGCATTGGCTTAGAGCAGGCGAGGACCGCCTTAGTGACCTGCTGCTGAAAATCCAAGCTGGCCGGCGCGTGCGAAGACTGACGTTAGTGGGCATCGTGAGCGCGGCAGCGACCCTGGTCAATCCCTACGGAGTCCGGCTTTACGCGCACATCTACGGTTATCTTTCCAATCGCTTTCTGATGGATCACATTGACGAATTTCAATCTCCGAATTTCCATTATGTGGCGCAGAAATGCTTTGCTGGATTGTTGCTGCTGACGCTCGTGACCTTGGCAGCCGGTCACTTCGAATTCAAGCGCATCAGCGTGAGCCACGGGATGATGTTGCTTTTTGCGGTTTATTCGGGACTGTACGCATCACGGAATATTCCGATCTCATCGTTGTTGCTGATTCTCGTGATCGGACCGCGCCTATCAAATGAGACGGCCCGTCTCGCCAATTCGTATGCCGAAAAACGTC
Source organism: uncultured Acidobacteriaceae bacterium (assembly GCA_963784095.1). Taxonomy (GTDB): domain Bacteria; phylum Acidobacteriota; class Terriglobia; order Terriglobales; family Acidobacteriaceae; genus Sulfotelmatobacter. Next base: position 137,771 of record CAWAQC010000003.1, on the reverse strand, counting down.
AGCGCTTCGGGCCTGCAGAGTTCCTGCGGAGAATGCAGAAGATGGAGTTGAACTTACGAGGGCATCTTTGGCCGATTGCGGCCCTCGTGCTCACCAGCTGGATTGTGGCGCATGGGGGCAAATTCGGCGCCAGCACCGTGATGCATGCTCAGTTCAGCAGAAAGCGTTTTCCGGTCGCGGCGGTGGACTACATCGAGCAGAAAAACTTAAAGGGACCATTTTTCGCTCCCGATTACTGGGGCGGATATTTGATCTACCGTCTTTACCCGCGGAGTAAAGTTGTCATCGACGACCGCCATGATTTTTATGGGGAAGCGTTTTTGCGCTCTTATTTGAAATTGATGCACGTAGAGCCGGGGTGGGAGGAATTTCTTCGGCAGTGTCCTGCAAGCTACCTCGTGGTTCCAAAAAATTCTGCGGTCGCCAATATTCTGACCGAAAGCCCCGAGTGGCGGTCGATTTATCACGACGAGGTCGCGAATGTGTTTGTTCCGGCTCAGGCAAATCTGGCTCAAGCAAATAGCGAGTAGCTTTCCCGGCCACTCGCCCCGTTGCAGATCAAGTTGCAAGATCCTTCACATTGACACAGTCTGAATGTTCGCGATATCGTCAGCCGCACGGTTCTTACTACCGTGCCTCGTAGATGCCACAAGAATCCCCTGCCATAAAAACTCAGTTCAGCCAAATTTGAATTCGAGGACAAAATTCTGATGAAGCGAATCCTGTCTGGTCATCGAAGTGGAAGAATTATATTTTCAGTATGCGCAACTATCGGCTTGCTGATGGCGTGCGCTTATGCGCAGGACGCACCTACCGTGACGCTCACGGAAATCAGTTCAGATCCTTTCACCGTTTCGCCGGGGCAACATGCGACCGAAGTAGAGCCGCACGTTTTGGCCAACGGATTGACGCTGGTCTCCGCATTTCAAACCGGGCGCATTGCTCCCGGCGGAGCGACCGCGATCGGTTGGGCTACTTCCACAGACGGTGGCAATACGTGGGCGCACGGATTCCTGCCTGGACTGACTACGGGCAACGGCGGCGGACTCTACAGTGCGGCCAGCGATCCAGCCGTGGCTTACGATGCGAAGCACGGCGTGTGGATGATTGCGAGCCTGCCAATCTCGAATACTTCTGAAACGCCGGCCGTGGTCGTGAACCGTTCGACGGACGGCGGTTTCACCTGGGACAATCCCGTCAGCGTTGGTCCAAAAGTCGTGAGTTCCGACAAGAACTGGATCGCGTGCGATAGCACATCGACCAGTCCCTTCTACGGCAACTGTTACGTCGAGTGGGATAACCCGGACAACGGCGATGAAATTTTTATGAGCACTTCGAGTGATGGCGGCTTGACCTGGGGGCCCGCGACGGCGACCGCGAACCGGACCTTTGGCATTGGCGGCCAACCTCTGGTGCAGCCCAATGGCACAGTGATTGTGCCCATTGAAACCACCGGCCAGTCGGCATTCGTTTCGACGAACGGCGGCTCGACCTGGTCAGCGCCGCTTGCGATTTCGAACATTCAAACCCATCTTGATGCCGGAGGCATCCGCAGTGGGCCATTGCCTTCGGCGGCAATCGATGGCGCTGGCACGGTGTGGGTGGTGTGGGAAGATTGCCGCTTCCGCGCAAAATGCTCGACTAACGATCTGGTCTACAGCACATCGAGCGACGGCGTGCATTGGTCGGCCGTCGCGCGCATTCCGATTGACGCCACCAGCAGCACGGTGGATCACTTCATTCCCGGCATTGGGATCGACCCTGCCACCTCCGGCGCCACCGCTCACGTTGCAGTAACGTACTACTTTTATGCGCAGAGCAATTGCACGAAGTCAACCTGCCGGCTGGGGGTCAGTTACATCTCATCACATAACGGTGGATCCACGTGGAATACACCGGTTCGGCTGAGCGGAGCGATGCAGCTTGGTTGGCTGCCCAACTCGCAGAACGGTCTGATGGTGGGCGACTACATTGCCACCGTGTTCAATAATGGTATTCCGCATGGGGTGTTTGCCGTCGCGGCAGCTAAATCTGGAACGACCTTCAAAGAAGCCATGTTCACGGCGCAAGGATTGAGCGTGGCAGAAGCGGGCCCGCAGCTCTTTTCGGCGGGCGATAAGCCGCTCCACCACTTGTCCGATCCAATCGAGAAGGAGCATCCAGAAAAGAAGCCGATGCCACCCAGCTCGAAGCGCGCTGCCAAGAAGTAGGATGACTCATTTGTTAGCCTGAGCGCAGGTTGTGCTTCGCGAAAAGCGAAGCACAACCGAAGTCGAAGGATCCCTATAGCCATTCTGGGTCTGATCTCACGATTAGATCAGTGCCCCATTCTGGCGCACCTTCCGGCTCTGCCTGTTAAACTTTCTGCGTGCCGCGCCCGACCCATCTTGAATGCACGCGCTGTGGGGAGCGTTATCCGTCGGAGCGTCCGCAAACCGTCTGCCCGAAGGATGGCGGCGTTCTCTACGCGCGTTACGATCTGGCCACGATCAAGAAGACCTTCACTCCGGCGTCGCTGCTTCCACTTGCGCCCACCATGTGGCGATACGCTGCCGTTCTTCCCGAGGCTTCACCGGTCACTCTGGGCGAGGGATTTACGCCCACGCTGCGCAGTCGCGAGTATCCGAATGTTTTCATCAAAGACGAAGGCCTGAATCCGACTGGCTCTTTCAAAGCTCGCGGACTTTCCGCGGCGGTCACCATGGCCCGCCATTTCGGATTGAAAAAGCTGGCGATCCCTTCGGCGGGGAATGCCGCCAGCGCCCTCGCTGCCTACTCCGCCGCGGCGAATATCGAAGCTCATATCTTCATGCCAAAAGACGTTCCGCTCGCTAATCGTGTGGAGTGCGACTACTATGGCGCGCACGTGACGCTGGTCGATGGACTGATCTCCGACTGCGCGCGGAAAATTGCCGGGTTGAAAGATTCCGAGTCCTGGAAAAAAGACGGCTGGTTCGACGTTTCCACAACGAAGGAGCCGTATCGTGTCGAAGGTAAAAAGACGATGGGTTACGAAGTCGCCGAGCAGTTGGGATGGAAACTTCCGCAAGGCATTATTTATCCCACTGGCGGCGGCGTGGGTTTGCTCGGCATGTGGAAGGCTTTCGACGAGATGGAAGAACTGGGCTTCATCGGCCCCGAGCGGCCGAACATGATTAGCGTGCAGGCTGCGGGCTGCGCGCCGATTGTGAAAGCATGGGAGGAGGGCCGCTCTTCAGCAGAAATGTGGCCCAAAGCGTCTACGCTGGCTGCAGGCCTGCGTGTTCCGAAACCTTACGCAGACTATTTAGCACTCGACATTCTGAAAAAAAGCGGAGGCCTCGCCATTGCCGCGAGCGACACGGAAATTCTCGAAGCGGTGCGGCATTGGGCGAAGGTCGAAGGCATCTTCGCCGCCCCCGAAGGCGCGGCATCGTTGGTTGCTTATCAGAAACTGCTGGCCAGCGAATTCTTCACTCCCGACGATAAAGTGGTCTTGTTCAACACCGGCTCGGGCCTGAAGTATCTCGATGTGCTGGAAAGCAAAGATGTGGCAGGGGCGTCCACGCCCGCGTCTCGTGCGATTGCCGGGATTATCGGGCCGTATTAGACGGATGGCTGAGAAGCAGCCTGGCGGAGTCAATCCCCGATGATCTCTAACGCCCTGTTTTCGACAGTTACCGTCGTAAGCCGCAAATTTGGCATGAGGATGTTTTAATTCCTCAAGGGCTTTACGAGTGCCCCAAACATGTCTCGGTGTCCAGATTGCGGGTGCGATCTTCCCAGCTTCCAAACACTCTGTTCAAAGTGCTACGACGCGAGGTATGCCGAGGTGGGCCGCCCGAAGTCCCTCCTAGAATCGATTCGGCCATTCGGATTAAATCCGCGAAGGCGGCAAGTGATAGGAGACCGAATCAGTGCACAGCCTTGGTGGCGAGCGTGGTGTTTCGCAGTTATCGGCCTGGGCCTGGATTGGCGTTGCGCATTCGAGTGGTTCGCTGGGAAGAGCCCTTTTTACTCGGAGGCTCGTCCTGGGAAGAGCCGTGCTGATTGCGCTGGCGTGTGCCGGTGTTGCTGTCTTGGCAGCTTGCGTCACCCGAGCGCGAAGATGGCGACTTGCCTCGACTTTCTGGTTCTCGGTGGTTTCTGTCGTGGTATACAACGTCTTGAGCGTCCACTGGATTACCTGCCGGGCAGTCCCCCCTAACTGTTGAAACATCGCGATTACACTTATTGACCCACCGCGACTAAATCGCAGATTCTAGCCAATCACCGTTTTCTCGTCTCAGCTTGCGCTCGCTCTATGTTCTCCGGCCGTCCCAAGTCCCGCCAGCAATATTCATCGGCGCGAAAAGCGCTAATGTTTTCTCCCTGCGCAGCCAGACGCAGATAGGTTGAGATTATCGAAAACGCTCCATCTTCCGTCATTAGCGAGAAAATTCGCGGCGAAATCGCATGGATGCCGGAGAATCCCAAAGCGCAGACGCCTGAAGCCGGCCTCAGCTCACCAACCATTTCCGGCTCTCCATCGCGTCCCGCGCGTCGCCCGCATAAGCGGCGATCTTGATCGAACAGCAGATATCGAGAAGTTTCCCGCTCCTGCACGGCCAGCGTGGCCAAAGCATGGCCCTCTTTGTGGAATTGCAGCATGCGTTTCAAATCTATAGTGCTGATCACATCGACGTTGTGCACAATGAATGGCGACTCTCGCGAGTCGATCGAGTCTTGCAGAAAAAACCAGGCGGCTTTTTTCAATCCACCGCCGGTATCGAGCAGCGTTTCCTCCCGCGAAATCTCGATGTGCATGCCGAAATTGTTGTTCGCCTTCAGATAATCCACAACTATATCGGCGAAGTGATGCACATTCACAATGACCTCGTTTATCTGAAACTCCCGCAGCCGCGCGAGCGTGATTTCGAGCAGGGTTCGTCCGCCGACTTCCACCAGTGCCTTTGGACGATCGTTGGTGAGTGGGCGTAAGCGCGTGCCCAACCCGGCAGCCAGAATCATTGCTTTCATTGCGCGGAACCGTCCGGAAAAGAATTTTCCAGCTCCCGGTGCCGCACGACAACATCAAGCCCGTTCCTCCCGCGCAGATGCTTCGCCAATTGCTCGGCAAGATAAACCGAGCGATGCTGTCCACCAGTGCATCCGAAGGAAACCATCAGGCTCTTGAAGCCGCGCTGCTGATAATTGACCACGCTCGCATCCACCAGCGACATTACGCTGGCGAGAAACTGGTGCACGCTCTCCTGTTGATTGAGATAATCGATGACGGGAGCATCTTTGCCGGTGAGCGCTTTGAATCGCCCTTCGCGTCCGGGATTTGGCAGGCTGCGGCCATCGAAAACAAATCCTCCGCCGTGACCGCTCTCATCCTTTGGCCAGCCGCGGTGAAATGAGAAGCTCGTAATTTGCACAGTCAAGCGGTCAGCCTCATGCGCCAGTCCTTGCAGCTTTTCCGAACCCAACATGCTGTTGAAAGCCGCCATGAGAGTGGGCAATTCGATGGGCAATTTCACATTGTGCAGCAGCCAGCGCAGGTTCTTGAGCGCGTACGGCACACTTTGCAAAAAATGTGCTTTGCGCTCGTAGAAGCCGCGAAATCCGTAGGCTCCCAGCGCCTGCAAAATTCGCACGTACACAAAGGCGTAGTAATGCTTGAGGAAAGCTTCGCGATTGATGCTGGTGAGCTTGTCGGTTTGCTCGATGTAAAGATCAAGCAACTCATGGCGTAATTGCGGCGGCAAATCTGCCTTGGCATCGTAGAGAAGGGAAGCGATGTCATACTGCAGCGCGCCTTTGCGTCCACCCTGATAATCGAGAAAAAATGGCTCGCCGTCGCGGAGCATGATATTGCGCGATTGAAAGTCGCGATAAAGGAAATAATGCGAGTCGGCGCTTAGCAGAAAATTCGTCAGGTGGTCGAAGTCGTCTTCCAGCGCCTGCTCGTTAAAGGGAATGCCCGCAAGCCGGAGAAAGTAGTATTTGAAATAATTCAGGTCCCAGGCGATCGACTGCCGGTCGAAGCTGCTGCGCGGATAACAAACCGAGTAATCGAAGTCACGCCCGGCTTCGATCTGAAAGCGCGGCAAGATGACGGCGACTTTGCGATACGCCTCCACCACCTGTGGGGCAATCGTCTCCCCGGTCCGATTCTGCGAGAGAAAGTCAAAGAGCGTGACATCTCCGAAATCTTCTTCGAGATAGGCGCCCTGATTGAGATCCTCGCCATAAATTTCCGGCACTGGAAGTCCATGCCGGCAAAAATGCCGTGAGAATTCGAGGAAAGCAACGTTCTCCTCCCGCACCCCGTAGAGAATGCCGATCGCACTTGATTTGTCGGTGGAGAGCCGGATGATTCTTCGCCCCGAGCCTCCCAACTCCCCTTGAAGCGGTCTTACGCGAGCTGGCGGAAAACCGAAATGTTTTTCAAAAAGTTTGTCGAGAACGTCCATGATCGAGAGATGTTGCGGGCAAGCACCTAAGATAGCATCGACCATTGTTTGTCACGGCGGCAAATTACCAAGGATTGTGCTGGCTTGATATTCGCCGCTTGCATACCTATCCTGAATTCAGCTGAAAATGACGGACCGCCTCTACTATCACGATTCTTTTCTTTACGGCTTCGAGGCCGAAGTGCGCTCGGTGGTGGATGGTCCGCGTCCTGGTCTGATTCTTGACCGCACAGCGTTCTACCCGACAAGCGGCGGGCAAATTCACGACACAGGGCGGATTGCTATGGCAGTTGGCGCTGGAGGAAGCGCAACCTCTGGCGGCGATCAAACCAAAAATCTGCGGGTGACTGAAGTTGCAGAAAGCGAAAACGGTGAAGTGGTCCACTATCTTGAAGCGCCGTTAGAGAATATACGGCCAGGGGCCATATTCGAGGGGAGATCGACCCGCAGCGACGCCGCGACCACATGCAGCAGCACTCGGCGCAGCACGTGCTGTCGGCTGCGTTCGTGCGGCTTTTCAATATGCCGACCGTGTCTTTCCACATGGCAGATGATTATTGCTCGATTGATTTGCAAATCTCCGATCTGGCCACTCCTTCGCTAAGTAAGGAGCAGGTGGAATCAGCCGAGCGCCTGGCGAATGAAATTGTCCTCGAGAATCGTCCTGTGGCCATTCGCTTCGTCACGCGCGAAGACGCCGCGAATCTGGGCTTGCGGAAGATGCCGCCGGCGGGGCGCGATCAGCTTCGGCTAATTGAGATCAGCGATTTCGATCTCTCGGCGTGCGGGGGTACGCACGTCAGCGAGACGGGTCAGATCGGCGCGATTCTTTTGCGCAAAACCGAGAAAGTCCGGCAAGGATTTCGGGTAGAATTCGTTGCCGGACTGTGTGCCGTCTTGACGGCGCGCCGCGATTTCTCCACTCTCACCGAGACCGCGGCTTTGTTTTCGGCGGGGCCGAACGACGTTCCGCGCCAGGCCGCGAAATCACTCGACGAGATTCGGTCGCTTCATAAAGAGGTGCAGCAGTTGCAGGAGGAACTCGCGGCTGCGGAGGCAGCAAGCATTTTCGCCGCTGCGACCGAACATAATGGCCGAAAGCTGGTCGCGCGGACATTTTCCGACCACGATCTCAACTTTGTAAAGCTGCTTGCCAAGAAACTGACACGGCAATCCGGGCCGGTGATCGCTTTGCTGTCGACTACATCACCGCAACCGGCGCTGGTGTTTGCGCAGACACCGGGACAGCCATTCAATATGGGATCTTTACTGAAAGAAGCCGTCGGGACGCTAGGGGGACGCGGCGGTGGAAGCAAAGATCTTGCTCAAGGCGGGGTTCCGGATAGCGAGGCCCTCGCAGCTGCGCTCAAAGCTGCGACAGAAAAAATAGAAAACAAATCTTAGTGCTCGTATCTTGTCTTCGTAGCTTAATGCTCGCCTCTTAATGCTCGCCTCTTAATGCTCGTAGCCCTCGCTATCCAGGCTCACCTTGCCGCGGAACATGCGATACACAATCACGAAGTAGGTGAGAGCGCACAGCATTCCGAACGTCCACCAAATCAGGCCGACGTGCAGCGTATGCGGCCCGGAGAGCGCTTTGTCGATGGTGATGTCGTAGGTCGCGTCGGTCGTCGAGGGCAAAAGGCGAGGATACAGCGCGATCGCGGCCCCGACGAGCATCACAGTCAGATAGGCGCAGGAGCAGAGAAACGCACTTCGGTCGGCGGATTTGCGGGAAAAGAACGGCATCCCGATCAAGGATAGAAAAACCAGCAGAGGAACGGCGAACGTCAGAGGATAATTGCGATAATTCGCCAGCGTGTCGGGGCGGGCAATCACCGAAGCCGGCAGGCTGAGAACACTCAACAACAAGACGGCAAGCCACAAACGGTGCGCGAATGCGCGGGCGCGCTGCTGCAAATCGCCCTCCGTCTTGACCGCCACATACAGCGCTCCATGCAGAGCAAGTGCGGCGAGCGCAACCAGTCCGCCAATCACGGTGTACCAGTCGAGAATTCCGGGTTGCGCCCCGACTCGCCAATCGGTCCACAACGGAAGGAAGAAATATCCGTCCGCCTGCAGAGGGACGCCGCGAATCACATTCGCCAGGGCCGCACCAAAGAACACGGCGAGCAGGGCGCTGGAAATAAAAAAGACTCCGTCGAAAAAAGTTCGCCAGACGCCCGAATCAATCTTCATTCGCAGTTCAATGGCGGCGCCGCGCATGATCAACAGCCACAAAACAATCATCAGCGCCAGGTAGAATCCGCTAAATGCCGAGGCGTAGAGCAGGGGAAACGCAAAATACAGCGTTCCGCCTCCGGCCAGCAGCCACACTTCATTTCCATCCCATACCGGGCCGATGCTGCGCAGCATCAGTTGTTTCTCTTCCTCGCTGTGCGGCAGAAAGACATGCAAAATGCCCACCCCAAGATCGAAGCCATCCAGTACCACGTAACCTACCAGCATGATGGCCACCAGCCAGAACCATATGAATCCCATGTTCACTCCTTATCCAACCGTGACCGCGGCATTGGTGGAAATCGACGGCGTCTCGTTGATGACCGGTCCATGGTCGATAATGCGGTAGACCAACACGATAAAAAGAATCGATAAAACCGTGTACATTCCCATGAATCCGAGCAGCGTAAACAAAGTGTTGCCAGCTGAGACGTATTTCGAATAACCCTCCGGCACGCGAATCAGCCCATAAACAATCCACGGCTGCCGCCCGATCTCGGCCGTCAACCAGCCCGCGGTGTTCGCGATGTAAGGAAAAGGAAAACTGAGGAGCAGTGCCCAAAGCACCCAGTGCGTCTCGAAAAGTTTTCCGCGCGACAGAAGAAACGCGGCTATCGCCATGATCAGGGCGAAATAAGTCCCCAGCCCGGCCATGATGTGGTAAGCGTAAAAAAGCAGCGGCATTGGCGAGGGCCACTGATCGCGCGGAATCTTATCGAGGCCGGTCACCTCCGCTTTTACCGTGCCATAAATCAGAAAGCTCAATACGTCGTTCACCGCAATCGGATTATCGATGCGTTGCGTTACTTCGTTTGGTTGGCCAATCAGCACGATGGGCGCACCGGTTTTGGAACTGAACAAACCTTCCATGGCGGCCACCGCGGCCGGCTGGTGCTTGGCCATGTATCTGCCCTGAAAATCTCCGGTAGGGAAGATCTGCGCGATACAGGCAATCACCCCGCCGATTACCCCCACTTTCAAGAATATTTTTCCGTGATCGCTAAAACGATTTTCCAGCAGATAGAGTGCGCCGACCGAGCACATTACGAACGAGCCGGTAATTACCGCGCCGGACATGTTATGCGCATACTCGAGCAGCGCCCATGGATTGGTCAGGAGCCCCCAGAAGCTGGAGACTTCGTAGCTGCCGTTGGGCAGAACGCGGTAGGCGACGGGATGCTGCATCCACGCATTGGTAACGATGATGAAGAATCCGGATATCCAGGAGCCCAAGAAAACCAGAAACGCCGAGGCCCAATGTCCCCATACCGACAAGCGCTTTTCGCCGAACAAAAAAAGCCCGAGAAACGCCGATTCCAGGAAAAATGAAAAAACTCCTTCCATGGCGAGAGGCTGGCCAATCACGCCTCCGGTCACTCGCGCAAACCGCGACCAGTTGGTGCCGAACTGAAATTCCATCGGAATGCCGGTGACCACGCCCAGCAGAAAATTCACCGCAAAAATTCTTGCCCAGAAGCGCGCCGCCTGGTTGTACTGCTCATTCTTGCGGCGGATAGCAATTGTCTTTAGCGCCACGATGAGCAAGGCCAGCCCCATGGTCAGCTGTGGAAAAAGATAGTGAAAGGTAATCGTGAAGGCGAAGTGAATCCGATGTAGAAGTAGCGCGTCCATAGGAAGTCCTAACTGTGCAATGTTCCTTTTCGATAAGCCGGCACGGCCAACAATTGCGTTCTTGCGCCGCCCATATAGCTGCGAACTTACGCTCGCCCGTGGACTCAGAATAGTACTTTCGGTTTGGCAAACGCCGGGGGCGCTAGCTTAGAATAGATCATCACGGTTACGGGAAGGCCAAAATCAGCATCTAACTGCAAGTACTGGCTTGTCTCTCGTTCATAGTTGGGAAACCAATTTCAGAAAAGGTTCAGAAAACTTATGAGAACCAAGGTTGTCGTGAAGACGATTTGTAGTGGTCTGAGCGCTGGGATGCTGGCCGTCCTCTGCGCAGGCGTTGCGAATGCCATGCCGCTGAATTCTTCCGCGCGCGCGGTGGTTCCGGCGGATTTGCAGCAGTTGATCTCCGTGGATTACCGGGCTCTGAAGGACTCGCCGACGGCCATGCAGTTGAAGCAGCAGGTGCTCCCCGACAATCTGAAGCAGTTTGAAGAGGCATTGAAGGGCGTGGGCATCGATCCCTCGAAAGACGTGGATTCGTTGGCATTCGCCGCATTCCGGACGGAAAAGCAAGGGATCAAGTCGATCGGCGTCGCGGCTGGGCCTTTCGCCATGAAGGCCGTCATAAAAAAACTGACGGTGGCCAAGATTAAGCTGACGAAGTATCGCCTGGCGAATATCTATCCGATGGACGGCGGCATGGTGATGGTGTTTCTGGACGACAGCACGTTGCTGTTCGGGGAAATGTCGGCGGTGAAGTTGGGCTTGGACACGCGCGACGGGCAAATCCTGGGCCTGGATACGAACTCGACGATGTCAGACATGATGTCGGATGTGGATTCGGGTCCGGTGTGGAGCATTCTCGATCAACAGGGAACACAGAACGTGATGCGGTCGGCTTTGGGCGATGCCGCCAAGGTCGCCGATTATGACACCATTAAGAAACGCTTCCTGGGCTCCCAATATACCTTGAGCTTTGCCAGCGGCGTGAGCTTCGATCTAACCGTGGTTACTTCCGACCCGATGAGCGCGGCGACGCTTTCATCCTTGGTGAAAGCCGGACTGCTCTACAAAAAGATGAGCGCGACCACCGCGGAAAAAATTGCCATGGACAACACGACCATCGATTCCGACGGCAACGATGTGACTTTCAAGTTTAAGGCGAGTGACCAGCAATTTCAGTCGCTGATGCACTCGGAGTTGTTTGCGGCGGTTTCGCACTAGGCGCAATTTAAATCACCACGGAGGCACAGAGGCACGGAGAAAACCGGGTCTTTGTGCCTTTTCTGTTTGAGCTTTTTCTGGTTGAAGCCTTTTTCTGTCTGATCCTTGTCGTCTGATTCGTCGGATCGGTTTTCAGTTTGTTGATTTCCGTTCTGCTCGTCGCTGGCGCACCCAGCCAGCTTTTACGACCTGTTGCGCGCGTCCAATCGCGAGCGAATCTTCCGGCACATCTTGAGTAATGCATGAGGCTGCTCCGACATATGCTCCTCTGCCCACGCGTACGGGGGCGACTAGGGTGCTGTCGCTGCCGATGAAGGCTCCGTCTTCGATCACGGTTTTGTGCTTGTTTGTTCCGTCGTAGTTGCAGGTGATGGTTCCCGCGCCGATGTTGACGCCGGCTCCGATTTCGGCGTCGCCGAGATAAGTGAGGTGGTTGGCCTTCGATCCTTTACCCAGCTTAATTTTCTTGGTCTCGACAAAATTACCGACGTGAGCGCCTTCGCCGATTTCGCTGCCGGGGCGGAGATGAGAATAAGGGCCGAGAATCGCGTCTGCGGCGATGTGTGATTCATCGAGAACGCATCCGTTGCGAATAAGAACGCCATCGCCAATTATCGAATCGCGAATGATCGAATACGAGCGGATGCGGCAATTCGTGCCGATGCGCGATTTGCCGAGAATTTGTACGAAAGGTTCGATCACCGTATCGGCGGCGACCTCGACGTCATTGTCGATCACGCAAGTTGCCGGATAAAAAATCGTTACGCCGTCAGCCATCAGCCGCTGGCATTTGCGCATGCGCATGTGGTGGTCGATGACCGCCAGTTCGGCGCGGGTGTTTGCGCCCAGGACTTCTTCCGGGTTCGCTGTTTTCCAAGCCACTACACGCTGACCGGCTTTGCGCAGCACCGCGGCCATGTCAGTCAGGTAGTACTCGGCGTGAGGATTCGCGGTCGAGAGTTTTTCGATGTGCGAGAACAATTGAGGCACGGAGAAGACATAAAATCCAGCGTTGATTTCGCGAATTTGTTTCTGGATTGGGCTGGCTGATTTTTCTTCAACGATGGCTTTCACGTCGGCGCTGCGCGGGCTTTTTCGGATCACGCGGCCGTAGCCGGTGGGATCGGCGAGATCGGCGCTCAGCAATGTCATGGGTGCACGCTGGTCGAGATGAAAGTTCAGCAGTTGAGCGATGGTCTGCGGCGTTATCTGCGGAGCGTCGCCGGAGAGAACGATCACGTGGTCGTAATTCGAGAGCGCTTCGCGTGCCACCATCAGGGCGTGGCCGGTACCGCGCTGCTCGGGTTGCAGAATGAAATTCACGCCAGCACCGGCGACCGCGGCGCGAACCCGGTCGGCCTCATGACCGATGATCGCGTAGACATCGTGCGGAGGCACTACGCTTGCGGCAGCCCTGATCACGTGAGCCAGAAGAGGCTTGCCCCCCACCTCATGAAGAACCTTGGGAAGTTGCGATTTGAGGCGCGTGCCTTTGCCGGCCGCCATGATGGCAACCGCTACGCGAGCGGAAGCATTGGCCGGAGTTTTCGCGGAGCGTCCAGATTTGTTCATTCGCCCCAATATACCTTGCGGCAGAACAGTAAAAAAGCGCGATCGTGGCAGGGAAGGTTCAACCCCAGTTCTCAGAGGCATGGCGTCTATCCGAGGCGTGACTTCGGTCATTCCTGTTAAAGACCGGCAGGCTAAAGACTGACCGGCTAAAGGCCAAGGCCACCATCTACGGCGAGGATCTGTCCGGTGATGAATTGCGGCGCGGTCGCGAAAAATAAGACTGCGGCTGCTATATCGTCGGTGCGGCCGTTGCGCTCCATTGGGGTCTGGCCGGCCATGCGCTTCATAAATGGCGCGGCGGATTTCTCGCCCAAATCGATCATGCCTGGGGCGACAGCATTTACGGCAATCTCGGGGGCCAGGGCTTTCGCCATCACTTTAGTCAGCATGTGCAAAGCGGCTTTGGAGGAGCAGTAATGCGCATGGGTCTCCCAAGGACGCAGGCCGCCGAGCGAACCCATATGAATGATTTTGGCTTCGATCTTTTCTGAAGGTTTCGATCCTGATTGCTTCGACCCAGAGCTCTCCAATCCCGAGGTTTTCGATCCAGGCTTTCGGCGCATCCAATGCAATGCTTCGCGCGAGACCAGGAATGGCCCGCGTGTGTTCGTGGCGAACATTTGGTCCCACTGACGCAGGGTAATGCGTTCGAAGTCGACGGTGGCGTAGTCGGCCGCGTTGTTCACCAGAATGTCGATGCGGCCCAATTCCCGTCCTGCTTCTTTGATCATGGATTTGACGCTGGCCTCGTCGGTTACATCGCAGCGCAGAGCGAAGGCGCGGACCCCAAAGCTGGCAAGGTCGACGACAGTATGTTGAGCCTCGCGCGCAGAATTCAGGAACGTAATTGCAACATCGGCGCCCGCCTGGGCCAGAGCCAGCGCGGATGCTCGGCCGAGTCGCTTGGCGCCTCCGGTAATAAGGCAGGCTTTGCCACGTAAAGGTTTGTACTCGGGATTGAGCATTTCGGGATTCTACTCCGCTGATTTGGTGGTAGGTAGGGCTGAGCCTTTTGTGCCGGATTCGGCGTCTTTAGGGCTCTTTTTTCTTGTCATGAGGCCTGAAGACAAGGATACAATCTCGTCGTGCAGGAGCCTCGAAAGGTCGTGGTGTATTCGCGGAAAGGCTGTCACCTTTGCGAGGTGGTGAAAGAGAGTCTCGAGAAGCTTTCACGGCGCGGGAGCTTCACCTGGCAGGAAGTTGACGTCGACAGCGACGGGGATCTGCGGCGGCAATTTAACGATGAAGTTCCGGTGGTGTTCATTAATGGCCGCAAGGCGTTTAAATACCGGATGGACGAACAGGAATTTCTGCGTAAGCTTGCCAGCTAGGCTTTCATCTCAGGCTGAAATCGCTCAAACTGAAATTTCGCTCAGACTGAATCCCGCTCACGCTGTGAATCCCTTACAATCTCTGCTGCAATGCCGGCAAACAAGATGTTGCGCACCGAGCTTTACGCAGACCCCACAAATGTTTTTTTGCACGATGCAATTCTGGCATCGTGCCGGCGGCACGCCGACAAGACCGTGCTGGTTGATACTTCGTGCGGGTTGCGCCTGAGCTATGCGGAATATGGCGAGAAGGTGGAAGCGCTGGCACGCGGACTGGTAGGCGCTGGCATTCGGCCGGGCGAAGTCGTCGCAATGTTTCTCGCCAATTCCTGGGAATTCTGCGTGGCTTATCACGCGGCAACTTTGGCGGGCGCCGTTCCGACGTTGCTGAATCCGACTTACCGCGAGCGGGAGGTGCGGCATCAGTTGGGTAATTCGGGCGCAGTGCTATTGATTACCGACGGGCCGAATATTCACGGAATCAATCTTGCCGGATTGCCGAACCTGCGGCGAGTCTATTGCGCGCGAGAACAGGCTGCGGGCAGTGACAGATTTTCGGATCTGTTAAGGGGCAAAAGTGCGCCGCTGCCGCAGCCGGAGCGAGGTTCAGATGTGACTCTGGCAGCGCTGCCGTATTCGAGCGGCACCACCGGATTGCCGAAGGGTGTAATGCTCTCGCATTTCAATCTGGTCGCGAATATTTATCAGCTGCTCGGGCCGAATGCTGTGACCCTAACCGCTGCCGATAATATTCTTTGCTTTCTGCCGCTCTATCACATTTACGGGTTGAATGTGATGCTCAATCCTGCGTTGCTGGTCGGTGCGACTTTGGTGCTTATGCCGCGGTTCAACGTTGCGCAGTTAAGCTCGCTGCTGGTGGCTGAGTCAATTTCCATGATGCCGTTAGTTCCGCCTGCGATGAATGCATTGTGCCAGGCGGCGGAAGCGGGGCAGTTTCCGAAAGAGCATCAGGTGCGCTGGGTGAAATCTGGTGCCGCGCCGCTGGCGCCAGAATTGCCGCGAAGATTCACCGCGCTTACCGGCATTCTTGTGCGCCAGGGCTATGGCATGACGGAAGCTTCGCCGGTTACGCACGTGGGCTTTCTGGAGCCGGAGCTCTACCGTCCGGATTCCATCGGGCATCCGGTGGCGCAAACGGATTGCCAGGTGATCTCGGTCGAGAGCGTAGCGGAGCCGTCTGCCGATGCTTCCGAAGCTGCCCCAGGCGAAGCCGGTGAATTGGTGATGCGCGGCCCGCAGTTTATGAAAGGTTATTGGCAGGAGCCGGATGCCACCGCAGCCGCCTTACGTAATGGGTGGTACTGGTCAGGTGACATTGTTACGCGTGATGAGGAAGGTTTTTATCGCGTCGTCGATCGCCGGAAGGAGATGATCAAGTACAAAGGATTTCCGGTTGCGCCGGCTGAAGTGGAGGCGGTATTGCTGGAGCATCCCGCAGTAAGGGAGTGTGGAGTGGTTGGACGTCCAGATGTGGCGGCGGGCGAGATTCCAGTGGCATTTATTGCTTTGCGCGACGGGTTTGCGAGTTCCTCAAAGATGCAAGATGAATTATGTTCTTTTGTGAGCGAGCGGCTTACCCATTACAAGCAGCCGAGGGAGGTCCATTTCGTGGACGTCGTGCCCAAAACGGCCTCGGGAAAGATTTTGCGCCGCGAACTGCGGCAACTTATTCATTGAGCTTGAGGCTCATTGAACTTGCAGCGGGCGGGTTCCTGTTTCCGAAAGCGGGAATCGAAAAATGCGATAGCAACTAGCGGTATTTCGAGCGTGCGGAGGGGTCGTTCTCTGCATTCTAATTGTGATAACGGCGAAGTTACGGTAGTATCTCTGCCTCATGTTTCGAATTGTCCTGCTGTTTATGAGGCGCCTGTGGCTGCCGGTAGTTGTGTTTGCCGGGTTCAGCGTGCTGTGCGTGTTGGTATACCAGCACCTGGAAGGGCTAAGCTGGCAGGATGCGCTGTTCTGGATGATTCATCCGCACGCGATTGACGTCAATCGCGTACGCAACGCGACCAAACTCTTCGCAATTTTTGTTTATGCCGGGGTGTTTGGTTTTCAGATCTGGGTCGCCGAGCGCGTGGCCGTTACCATCTTCAAGCGGCAGGGAGTTGAGGCGTGGAGAGCCATGGTCAATGACGTCAGCATCGATAAACTAAGGGATCACTTTATCATCTGCGGCTATGGGCAGGTGGGAAGGACGGTCGTCGATCAGCTGAACCAGCTGAAGATTCCTTTCGTGCTCATTGAAAGCAATGAAGGACTGTGCCGCGAATTGCTGAAAGAAAGAGTATTGGCGATCCAGGGCGATGCCAAACGGCACGATGTGCTGCAGTCGGCGGGAATTGAGCGTGCGCGCGGGGTTTGCATCGTGATCGATAATGATGCCGACAATCTGTACATCACGGTCACGGCGAAGGCGCTGAATCCCAAAGCGCGGATCATTACGCGAGCCGGACAATCGCGCTATGCGCAAGCCATGCGCAATTCGGGCGCGGATGAAGTAATCATTCCGGAATATGAAGGCGGGTTAATGACGGGACGGATGATCGCCAAGTTCTACCCGGATTCTCATACGAATCTTGCCTGAATTATTTCTGCGCGCCACTTTTCTGTGTGCTGTCGCCGGGTAATTGTTTCGCGCTGAAAAAATTCCAGATGGTTTGGTTGGCGTTGATGGCGTTGCTGGTCTTTCCGACTTCTTTTTCCGAACTGTACTGCTCGCCGCCGGGCCAGGTGTTGCCCCCATTCTTGATGCTGTAGAGCGCCACCTGCGCATTTTCGTGGCAGCCGCTGTAGGTGTAGACCTTGGTTTCCTTGCTTCCTTTTTCCGGCGCTGGAATTTTGCTCTGCGCTGGTTTTTCTGCGCAATGATCGAATTTTGCCCACGACTTTGCGCTGTCCTCGGCGGAAAGCACATGGAACTTGCCAGGCTTGTAGGTGCCGCCGCCGTAGGGGACGATGGGATCGTCTGTGCCGCTGATAAATAAAGCGGAGACCGGGCGCGAAGGTAGGCAGATCATAGTTTTGGGCAACGCGGCGCCCACCGGGGCCACGGCAACAATGCGATCTCCCATATTGCAGCCCATTCGCTCGGCCATAAAACCTCCGTCACCCAAGCCAGTGGCGTAGATGCGGTGAGCGTCGATGGAGTACTTGAGCGGAAGCTGGTCGAGCATCTGATTGAGGAAGGCGACATCGTCGGCGGGTGGGGATGCATTGCGCCGGTTTGGATTTTCTCCGCCTTGACCACCGGGATATCCTCCACCGCCGCCGGGGTATCCGCCGCCTCCGGGATAACCGCCACCACCCCAGCCTCCGCGGCGGCCATAGCCACGGCGAGGTTGGTACACGGGTTGCTCTTCCGACCTCACTCCAATGTTCCACTGCTCGCGCAGGGCTATGGGATAGACGGCAATAATTCCGTTCTTGTCCGCGAATAAACTGAAGTGTGTAAGGCGCGCCATGTCATCGGCATCTTGATTCTGTGCATGCAGAACAATCACAACCGGATAATGCTGCTGCGCGTTGTAACCGGTGGGCAGATGCACCACGAAATTCCGCGTGACATTGTCGACCTCGATTTTCTCCTGGGTTTCTTGAGCCGGCAACCAAGATGCGAATAGAAGTGCAGCGAAACAGACACCAAGTAGAAACACTTGCTTAGAGACGCGTCGAAACAATTCAGTGCCCGGTGTGGGACTCATTTTGTGAACCCTTCAGGAAAGATTAAGACAAACTTGCGGCAGACCAGATCAGCCTCAATTCGTTAAGAACTCTAGAGTACGCGACCGGTTGCCAGGGCGTCAGCCGAATTGTGCAAAGTTTTGTAAGCACGGCGTTAGTACAGATCTTTGAGATGCGGCCGTTGTGATCCTCGGCCATCGTAATGCTCACCGAGGTTTGCCTATTTTCATTGACCCACAATGAACTTGTATTGCGCCTCGGTTAAAGGAACGACGCTCAATCGTCCTTGCCGTACCAAAGGTGAATCGGCGAAGAGCTTGTGTGCCTTCACATCGGCGAGGGTCACAGGTTTTGCCAGCGGCTTGCCAGCTTTGATTTTTACTTGAGGAGTTTTGGGATCGGTGGCGTCCACCGAGATGACGGAGGCGGTGCCGACCGCGCTCTTTTCCTCGCCGGTGTGATAGATGACCAGTTGATCTCCAGCTTTCATTCCACGCAGATTTTTGACCGCGACCGGATTGGTAACACCATCCCAAATCGTGGTCCGCTCGCGTTCGAGATCGGCAAAGGAATAGACCGAAGGTTCGGTTTTTAGGAGGTAGACCATGAAGGAGATTTTACTCGAAGATGGTCGGTGGTGGCTTTCCTCGGAGGCCAAAGGCCGGATTTTAGCGACCCCGAGCGGCGCGGCTGAGGCCGCGCCCTTTCAAAACGAAATGGGGTTTGCTAGTCCTGGTCGTCATCTCCGATGGGTTGGCCGGGAGGGACGGCGACGTCACCGGCAGGCATAAATTTATCCGGATCTTTCTCGTAGGCGTCGATGCGCGCCATGGCTGCGGTTCGCAGCGCTTTCTCTTCGGGAGTATCGGCGGGTGTGGCAGATAACCAGGCGCGCAAATCGAGCGCTTTGGATCGAGCCAGGGCGCGAGCTTCCGGAGATGCGGCGTGGTTTGCGGCCAGCACGAGCAGATGCTCGAGGGCTGAGACTTCGGTGACGCGCTGTGTCTCACTGGCTAAGCCAGTGGCTCGCGGAGCTTTCCAGGTGGCAAGGACAACAGCATCGATAACCTGGGTGAGACCTGGGTCAGCGGCATCGCGCGCATGATATTCCACCAGCCGCGACGCGCGTTCGGGATCGAAGAGCAGCTTGAGGGTAAGAGAAGACGCAGCGTCGGCCGCTCCATCGGGATCGAAAGTGAGCCCAGTATTTCCCCCGAAGGATTCGTTGGTTGGGGGATAGGCCGGCGGACGAGGCGGCAGAATCCGCAGCAGCGATTCCGGAAGCGTGAGAGTTTCGGGCGCGAGTGTTTTTATTACAGCGTCAAGCGCCTTCTGCTGGTCGGCCGGGTCCACGATGGCAGTGACGATTTGGCCGTCATCGCGGAGAGCATAACGATAGTCGAGCCCTCCAATCTCTTTTGCCGCAGCTTCGGTTTGATAGCGATGCAGCAGATAAAGCGGGACCAGCGTGTCTTCCAACTCCGCCATGGGAGTGTGAGAGGCAATTGCGTTTTCACCGAAACGTGCCAGAGCTGCGGCGCGAACTTTTAAGATGCGATCAAGTTCGACGGCTGGGTCCGGACCGTTGTCCCAAAGATGGGCGTGAGGATGGGCGCTGCCCAGCGGCCTTGCATCCCGATCGGTGATGAAATACTGACCGCTGCTCTGAGCTGTGCTGAGAATGTTATCCAGGGCGGAGCGCTCATCCGTGCCGGGCTTGAATTGCGAGTAGCCGTATTGGATCGAGACCTTGTCCCACGCGCCAATTCCCGTCGCGTAGGCCTGCGAAAGATCGGGCCTGCCGCTGGCATCCAGAGTGATCCAGGGGTGGGGATAATCCATGACTGAATCGCCGGGGGCGATGGAGCTGGCGGCAAAGTTGTGAGCGAGTCCTAAAGTGTGTCCTACTTCATGCGCGGCGAGCTGGCGGAGGCGGGCCAGGACCACCTTCTGCATTTCCGGTGAGACCGGCTTGCCTTTTTCGTAAGGCGAGAGCAGAGCTTCGGCAATCATGTAATCCTGGCGGGCGCGCAACGAGCCAAGAGTTACCCGACCTTGAATGATTTCGCCGGTGCGGGGATCAGAGATGGTGGTTCCCATGGACCATCCGCGGGTGGATCGATGCACCCACTGGATGACGTTGTAACGTACGTCCATGGGATCGGCTCCCGGCGGCAGGACTTCGACGCGAAAGGCATTTTTGAAGCCGGCAGCTTCGAATGCCTGACTCCACCAACTTGCTCCTTCCACCAAAGCGCTGCGAATCGGTTCCGGTGCGCCGGGATCGACGTAATAGACAAGGGGCTTTACCGGCTCGCTCATTGCGGCGTTCGGATCTTTCTTTTGGAGGCGATGGCGCTGAATCAGATGCACATCCAGCGGCGAGCCGAGAGGCGCGGAATAATCGCGGTAGCTGACGTCGAAAAATCCCGCGCGGGGATCGAAGGCGCGTGGCTGGTAACCATCATCGGGTAATTGAATAAATGAGTAGTGTTCTCGCAGGGTGACGGAGTGAGCGTCGGGAGTGACGGTGGCTACCAGGGAGTTTTCCGCAGGGTGGTCGGTTGCGAAGGTGAGAGTGGATTCGAATTCCGTGTTGAGCAGAAAAGTTTTGGTGTTTTCCAGCGCGAAGGCGCTGCGTTCCTTATCGAGTTTGTAGGAGCCTTGCTTTTTCAATTCGAGTTGCTCGGCTGCGCCCAGAGCATCGCTCTGCAGGAAGTCGGTTGCATCGATGAGGACTGCGCCGCTTTCATCCTCGGCTTCGACTTTGAATCCGGCAAGAACAGACTCGGCGAAGGACTGGCGGACGGCGAGGCGCTCCATGGGATTAGCCGAAGATGCACGGTATTGCAAATTAGGAGCGACTAGCAGAACCCGCGGACCCACGCGGGTGAAGTGTACGATCTGCTCCGTGCCTAGCAGGCCGCGGTCGAGGCCAATGTCATTCGAGCCAAGACCGTAGGGCAGCGAAACTACAAAAAGAAAATCCTGATCGAATTTGCGGATGGTAAGGAAGAGATGTCCGGTCTTGGCGTCCCATGCGGTGGGAAACAGGCCGTCCGCGGCCTTCATGCCCTTAATGCGATCCCGAATGGCGGGAGCGGGTGCGGGATTCGTCGCGGCCAGAAGAGTGCTTGAAACGATGAGGCAGGCGGCAACGCAGGACAACGTGCGGCGGATTGGCATGGTCAACTCCACGGAGATTCGGTACTGGGCTAAAGCGGAATTAGCCCTCTAACGGAGACTCGGAGTATGACACTAACATTTTCTTCGTGCGCGCGGCCAGGGAGTTGTGCGGATTACAAGGCCCGCCAGAAGACTCAATCGGAAATGAGGGCTATTGAGGGCTATTGCGGTTTGGCGTTCGGATCGGGGGACGGGGCTTTGTCGTTTTTTCCGCCAGACTGGTTTCCGTAAATCGAATACTGGCCCTCCGGACGATTCAGTTTGATGGTGACATTGATGTTGGCTTGATGGACATCATAATCCTGGCCGAAGCTCTGGAAGCCGGAAGCGAAAACCTGGACGCGTAATTTTCCGTAAGGAACGCCATCGAAGCTGGCTTTGCCATCGAGATCAGTTTTTAGTTCGAGGTCGCCATTGCTTTGTTTGCCGTGCGAATTTACCGCATGCATGACCACTGCCGCATTGCGCACCGGCTTGCCGTTGTCTTGCTTCAATATCACGAAGTTGAGGTTGGCTGTCGGCTCGTCATCCTCGTCCTTATCGCTATTCTTCTGCGCAACCGCGGTGCTTAATAGCGCAAAGCACGAGAACAGAGCGATACTCACCCAAATAATTTTCCGTCCCACCTTCATGCAAGACATTTTAATCGTTTCCGCGATACGTAGAAAGGAATTGGACGAACCGGCTGGCAGTTCACGAGCGAACTGACCGAGACATGGTGGTTCCTGTGGGCTGGCCTGAAGCCAGCTGCATCAAGTCCTGGGCGAGCCGAGTCGTGTTGTGGCGGGCGACGCCTGCCTCCTCTAAGTAGTCGCCGAGAACGGGAATCACTCCCAGAGCTTCTATGGCATCGAGGTCGGCGACAATCTGGGACGCGCCTTCCAGCGCATACTTCGCTTTGAGTTGGTCGGAAACCGGGGCGCGATTGATCAGAGCATAGTCGAACAGTTTCTGGCCGGCATGGCGATTGAGAGCGCGAATGTGATCGGCGGCTGTGAGGCCAAGACTCTCGTTCGCTTGCGTCATGAGATTGCAGATGTAAACCTTGATGGCCGGCGACTGGACAATTGCATCGGAAATGCCATGCACCAGAAGATTGGGGACGAGACTGGTGAACAAAGAGCCGGGGCCGACGGTGATGATATCGGCGTGAGCGATGGCATCAAGAGTTTGCGGCAGGGGTTCGACGTTGGGAGGAACGAGGAACAATTCTTTGATGCGTCCCTGGCTGGCGGTGATTTTGGTTTCTCCCCGGACGCGGGTGCCGTCCTCCATCAACGCCTCCAGTTCGATGTTGGAAGTAGTGGAGGGATAAATATGGCCGCGGGTGACAAGAATTTCAGAGGAAAGACGCACCGCCTCGGAGAAGTCCTGGGTGATGTCAGTGAGTGCGGCCAGAAAAAGATTGCCGAAGCTATGGCCCTCGAGGCCCGATCCCTTGGCGAAACGGTGACGAAAAAGCTGAGAGAGCAGAGCTTCATCTTCACTCAGCGCGACAATGCAGTTACGAACGTCGCCCGGTGGAAGCATGTTGAATTCTTTTCGGAGGCGGCCGCTGGAACCACCATCGTCGCTGACTGTAACCACGGCGCAGAGGTCTTGAATGCTGGCCGCGTCGTTGGGCACCGAAACCGGCTCAGCCGCGGTGGGAACGAAGCGTTTGAGTCCTTTCAGAAGAGTAGAAAGGCCGGTGCCGCCGCCGGTTGCGACAACCCGAAGGCCTTGCTCGCGGCTTGATTTCCTTACTGAAGCGCGGTCGCCAGTTCTAGTTTGCATCCGCAAAATCGCTGACCATTTACCGCGACGGCCTAATACGATTCGTCTTCGCTGAAAGAGGTTTCCGGCGAAACAAGGTCGGCGGCGGGATCGGGGTACAACAGCTCGGTAAACCGAGGGTCTTCGGCCAGATTGTGAAAGTCAGAGTCGTTGCGTGCCTGGTAGCGCAGAGCGGCATTGAGGCGCAGCGCTTCGTCGAGATGCTTGAGCGAATCCTCGACGTGGCCGGTAAGGCAATCGAGAGCGGCCAGGCCGTAAATGACGAAATCTGACTTTGGCGACTGCTTCAGCAGCTTCTCGATGTGCTCCCGGGCGCTTACGTAGTCTCCCACGTTCATGAGGGAGACGGCGTAGTCGTAGTGTTCTTCCACGCTTTTGAATTGTGTCGCCGCGGAACGCTCCAGGTGCTGGTTGCAGATGCTGAGGTGTACGGAAGCCCGGTCGCACAGTTCCTTGTTCGGACCCGTAAGCACCTTCTGAAGCAGGGGCTTCGCCTTTTCGAATTTGTGCTCCTGCAACGCGCGCAGCCCGGCTTCATAGCTTTGCAGCGCTTGTGTGTGACGTGGGTCTTCCGTGATTGATTCTTTTTTGGAACTAACCTTCTGAGCCATGTGAAGAATTTTTCCTGTTCCTGTAATAAAGACTCCCTGGCTCAACTAGTTAATGAGCCGAAACACAAGTATCGCCGAAACAGCACTGATAGGCAATTCTCGGGGGTTGTTGTGCTGGGTACTAGAGGGCAAGCGCCGCAATTGAGACGGAACGAACGCTCGACCTATCCGTATCTGGAACCGGCACTAATTCATCGCTGCGGCGGATTGCAAATCGATGGATTTCCAATCGCCCTTAATGATCCCGGCGCGAATCTGGGCTGCGGTCCTGCCCTTCTTATGTTGTTGATAAGAATAATAAAGCTCTTTCAGGCAGGTGGAGCAGCGCGCGCCGTGGGTTCCTTCGAAACAGCTGTGCAGACTGTTGTGGCCCATGCGGTCACAGTAGCAATAGCAGGGCTGCTGATGGAGTACGACCGGAATTTTCGCAGCCAGTTCGTAGGCATGGGTCTGATAGGGATATTGTGCGTCTGCGCCCCACAAATCCGCTTTGCTCATGATGGCGGGGAGCTTGGTGCCTTTCGGAGGAGGGCCAGCGTTGTAGGCAGGAATGCCGCCCTCGTCTTCTTGAGAAGTCCATTGAGCCGAGAGGGTCAAAGTGACGGCGAAAAGAAACAAGAGCGTCAAGGCGCGATAGGCGTACTTGCGGCGCAGGGAAATAGAAATCATAGGATCTCCTGAGTTGCTATATTCTAACTTGCTTTTGCCATCGTGGGGAGGAGTTGCATGGATACGAAAGTGATGGACGCCGTTCTGGCCGAGTCGCAAGCGGGAAATTTGAGGTTTGGTGACGTGGTTCGCCGGCTCTTGGAAGTTGGGGTTGAGTCTTATTTTGTGGATTTTGCAAAAAGGGATGAGACGTTTTATATGCCCGACGGCGAAACCTATGCCGAGAAGATGACGGTGCCGGTTCCAGCAATTGCGAGCGAGTTCTCGAGCGAAGGGATTGTCGCCGCCATTCGGGCGGCCCAGGCCGATACTATACGGTATCCGGAATTTGTAAAGCGCGCGACCGCTGCTGGCGTAATTGGCTATTGGGCTTTTCTTAGCGGCAGGAATGTAACCTACATCGGCCGCAAAGGTGAGACTCACGTGGAGCGATTTCCGCCTTTACAGCCGTAGAAGCGCGCGACTGATTTTAAATTGTCATCTGGTGCAACGGATGGCAGAGGATCGCGATCTGTATACAATAGAAGCTCATGCCTGAAAGTTCCTCTCTGGGATCACAAAGTACTCCGACTCCATTGACTGCCCCACCGGAGCGGCCGGATGGCGGCGGACCGCGTCTGCGGCCATCGATGGGCGTATGGCTGCGCGACCTGTTCGTTTCTTTGGCTATTTCGGCGTTCATCATCGTCTTCATCTATCAGCCAGTAAAGGTCGAAGGCACCAGTATGATGCCGTCACTCCAAGATCAGGAGCGAATTTTTGTCAATAAATTCGTTTACCGCGTGGAGCCAATTTCGCGGGGAGATATTATAGTTTTTCGCTATCCTCGCGATCCTTCGAAGAGCTACATCAAGCGGGTGATTGGCGTGGCTGGCGATCGGCTCCGGATTGATGGAGGGCAGGTCTATGTGAACGGCGAGGCGCTGGATGAGGATTATGTTCCGCCTGCTTACGCTGATTCCAGATCGTATCCGGAGATTGTGGTTCCCCCGAACTGCTATTTTGTGCTCGGAGACCATCGCTCCATGTCGAACGACAGCCGCGACTTCGGCCCAGTGAATCAAAGTTACATCTACGGCAAGGCCGTCTTTGGATATTGGCCCATGGATAAGCTGGGCAGGGTTCGCTAGGACAACGAGAGTCAACTAATGCCTGTCATTTAGATCCGGCAATCCAAATAGATAGCGGTAAAATTTAAAGTTCTACAAGAGCGCGAAGCGATAGTCTTCCTGCTTGGAGAAGTGCGGTTTCACGCATCCCCGATGAAGCCTCTCGCCTACACTACGCCTTATGTTTGGATCTTCTGGGCCGTTTTCTTGGCGACTTTCGGGCCGGAGTTTGCCTTAGTTTCGCGCTCCCGGCCGGCAAAAGGCGAAAAGACAGATCGCGGGTCGCTGAGGGTCATCTTGTTGGCGAGCTGGGTTGGAATGTTCGGAGCGTTTGCTGTCGCTGGCGTTCGTGCGTTTGAGATTGTCAACCGCCAAAGAATGTGGTTTGCGATTGGATTGGGCACCATGATCTGCGGCAGCTTATTGCGACGTCACTGCTGGCGCATGTTGGGTCGGCATTTTACCGGCGATGTAAAGGTGGCGAGCGATCAGCCGGTGATTGAACGCGGGGCTTACCGGTGGGTGCGGCATCCCTCGTACACCGGAGGAATGCTGATGTACCTGGGTGTTGGTATCGCTCTTACGAATTGGTTGAGCGTGCTGGTCGTTTTCATAACCAGCGCGGGCGCTTACGTTTATCGAGTGCGCGTGGAAGAGCAGGCGCTCCAGCTTCACCTGGGCGGCCGCTATCAGGAATACATGCAGCGAACAAAGCGATTCGTGCCATTTATATTCTAAGGCGAGTGCTGATTTGTGGCCTTCAGATTTCTAATATCACCGGCATAATCAATGGCCGGCGTTGCGTTTGTTTTGCGATATAGCGTTTCAGGTCAGCACGGATTTTCTCTTTGATCACGCCGTAATCGGCTTTTTCTTCTTCACTCGAGTGCGCCAGCGTATCTTCCACGATCCGCCGCGCGCCTTCCATTAATCCGTTTTCTCCCGGATTAAAGCCGCGGGTCACAATCTCCGGCGTGGTTTCGACCCGCCCGGAAAGCTTGTTGATGGCGATGATCGGCAGCACAATGCCGTCTTCGCTCAAATGGCGCCGGTCTTTGATGATCAAATCCTCAACCACGTCGGTGCGATTTCCCGAATCGATGCACACCCGCCCGACGTTGACCCGTCCCGCCTTGCGGGCATTGTGCTCGTCGAACTCCAGAACATCTCCGCTTTCGATCAGAATGACCTTCCCAACCGAGCCGTGCATCGCCGCCGCCATTTCGGCGTGCAGTTTGAGCTGCCGGTATTCGCCGTGAACCGGGATAAAATATTTCGGCTTGGTCAAATTAATGATGAGCTTCAATTCTTCCTGGCTGGCATGTCCGCTCACATGCACCGGCGGCGATGTTCCGTCCTCGTAGATCACGTACGCCTCTCGCCGGAACAGATGATCGATCATGCGGTAGATCGTCTTTTCGTTTCCCGGGATGATGCGCGACGAAAGCACAACCGTATCGCCCTTCTCGATCTTGGCGTGCTT
Organism: uncultured Acidobacteriaceae bacterium; assembly: GCA_963784095.1. Lineage (GTDB taxonomy): Bacteria > Acidobacteriota > Terriglobia > Terriglobales > Acidobacteriaceae > Sulfotelmatobacter. The sequence goes on along the minus strand of CAWAQC010000003.1, from coordinate 110,795 downwards.
GTGGTTATCGACAGCCGCGCGCGACAGAGCCGACATCGGCTCGCCCTGCGTGCCGCTGATCATCACGCAAACTTTTTCCGGCGGAAAATTTTTCATTTCGCCAGGATTGATCACCAGCCCCTCGGGAACTTCCAAATATCCCAGGTCTTCGGCAATCTCAGCCGAATTGTTCATCGAGCGGCCAATAAACGCGACCTTTCGCCCGTGCTGGTAAGCCAATTCCATTGCTAACCGGATGCGGTGAATGGAAGAGGAAAAACACGAAATGAACAGGCGCCGCTTAGTATGAGCGAAGACCTCATCGAACTTTCGCCGAACCGCTCGCTCGCTCGGCGTATAACCCTTGCGCTCGACGTTGGTTGAATCCTGAAACAGCGCCAGCACTCCGTGCTTGCCGTACTCCGCAAAGGAGTGCAGATCGAACAGATGATTGTCCGTGGGCGTGGGATCGACCTTGAAATCCCCGGTATGGATGACCACACCCAGCGGCGTGTGAATCGCCAGCGCTACACAATCGACGAGACTATGCGTGACGCGAATCGGATCGATGGTGAACGCCCCAACTGTGAAACTTTCGCCGGCGCGCATCTCGCGCAGATCGGCATCGTCGAGCAGTCCATGCTCGTCAAGCTTGTCCTCAACATAGGACAGGGTGAATTCCGTGCCCCACACCGGCACGTTCAATTCAGCGAGAACCCACGGCAGTGCGCCGATGTGGTCCTCATGCCCATGTGTCAAAATGATGCCGCGAACGTGTTGCCGATTTTCAGTCAGGTAAGAAATATCGGGCACGACGATGTCAACGCCGAGCAATTCCGCCTCGGGAAACATCAGCCCCGCATCCACGACAATAATGTCGTCGCCCCAGCGAAAGGCCATGCAGTTCATACCGAACTCGCCGAGCCCCCCGAGGGGAACAGCCTGCAATTTTCCAGTTGGCATTGGTAAGCCTTGATGCTAGCACAGGCATGCCTCAAAGCCGCACGCACCGCCCATTCGGTTAAAGTCCTCGCTTCGGTCAAGCTCGCTCTTTGCGAACTTCGCGGCAGTCTTAGCGTACTTTGCGATTAAAATCTGTTGAGCTTGTTCGCGCCAAGTAGAGCAACCTCAAAACTCACTCAGGCCAGATGGCATTTTGTCCCATGCTGCGGTAATGTCGAATGAGTGAGCGAAACGGAATCCAAATCCTGGCTGCGTACCCGTGTCGAGAAAGCGCTTATCAAAGGCCTGACCGGCGCCTATTCCAAAGTTCAAGTCGATCCTCAACGATTTCTTATTCAGCTTCGCACCGCCTACAGGCTTCCAATCAGTGGGTACCGTGGAACCTATTCACTGGAGATCCACGAACTGGATGCCGTAGCCGACGACGTGGTTCGAGGAGGCATGAAACTGGCTGCAGCCGAAGGGGCGGGTTTCGGCATGGGCGGCCTGATCACGCTTCTACCCGATCTTGGAATTCTTTCCGCAATCACCATGCGCACTATTCAGAAACTAAGTCTCGTCTACGGATTTCAGTTCAACACAGACAATGAAATTGCCGAACTGTGGATCGCCGCCGCCAGCGCGGCCGGCGTAGATGTAAGCCGCGATCTGATCGAGAAAGAATTCGTGAACAAGTTTGTACCGCGAGTGATCCAGCGAATTGCTGCCAGCGCCAGCGCGGACGTGGTGGAAAAGTGGGCGGGACGCATGATTCCTGTCGTCAGTTCGGTTCTGGGCGCGGGTCTCAATTATTGGTTCGTGCGCGCCTGGGGAGAACGCGCCAAGGCGCATTTCCGCCAGCGTCATTTGCAAATCCGCAGCCATACACCAGATGCCAGCGTTGTGGAAGCAGCGCATCTCTTGCCGGACGCGGTGGAATAGTCGGCTGTTCTACTGATTTCTTTTCGTGTTGGCATATGTGGCCTTGCGGAATCTTTTTTCGCAGCTCAGTAGTCGAAATCTTTCTCTGAAAAAAACATGATTACTTTTCGCTGTTCGGCCGTTCTCTTCGACCTCGACGGAGTTCTTATGAATTCGACCGGCTCAGTGGATCGCCAGTGGCGTATATGGGCGAGGGAGCGGGGAATTGATGAAGAGAAGGTTATCGCCATTGCGCATGGCGTGCGAGCTCTCGAAGTCATTCGCGCGGTCGCTCCTCATTTGGACGCGAACGCTGAATTGCGCGCCCTTGAGGCCCGCGAAGTCGGCGATCACGAAAGCGTTGCGGTCATGCCCGGCGCGCTTGAATTTGTCGCAAGAATTCCTGCCGGGCGATGGGGCGTTGTCACCTCTGGCACGCGCCGCATTGCAAGCGTCCGCCTGCGTCTGGGCGGCTTCAACGTGCCAGGGGTGCTCGTTACGGCCGACGATGTTGCGAATGGAAAACCGCATCCCGAGCCCTATCTGACCGGAGCAAAGTTGCTCGGAGTGAAACCGGAAGACTGTTTGGTGATCGAAGATGCGCCCGCGGGAATCCGTTCAGCTCACGCCGGAGGAATGAAAGTCGTGGGATTCGCCAGCACCTACAGGAAAGACCAACTACCGGAGGCCGATGCCGTGGTCAGCGAGTTTCGAAATCTTTCGGTGACAGTTGAGCAAAATTTGCTTCTTAGCGTGACCGCGAACTGACATGCAAGTTGATAAGACGACTTCTGCTGCAATTCGCAGTGCGGTGACAGGCGATATCCCTGCAATGGTTCCCGTGATCAATGCAGCATTCGGCATTGAAGGCTTCCTCGAAGGCGAACGCACCAACAGCGCACAGCTCGCGGAGATGATGAAGAAAGGAATCTTTCTGCTCGGCCATAATCACTCCGGCAAAGTGATCGCGTCAGTCCACGTCGAAATTCGCGGAAGACGTGGATATTTCGGCATGCTCGCGGTCGATCCCGCGAGTCAAGGGAAGGGAATCGGACGAGCCATGGTACAAGCAGCCGAAGGCTATAGCAGCAAACAGGGATGCACAGATATGGATCTCACGGTTTTGAGTCTGCGCCCGGAACTGCCACCGCTCTACCGCAAGCTGGGATATGTCGAAACCGGAATCGAGGAGTTCCGTCCCACGCGTCCATTGAAAGATGGAATCGAATGTCACTGCATCATAATGTCAAAGAACCTTTAGCCTGAAATAGCGAATGGGGACTACCTGAGCCAATCTTCCAGTTCAATTCCACGATCGGTTTTTTCGTCGCGGTATTTCACGATGACCGGCGTGTACAACGAAATACCCATTTCCGCGCCCGATCCCTTTTTAGCCGCGCGAGAACCGGGTACCACTACGGCTCCTTCGGGAACTTCCAGCGGAGCCTCGGGCGTGGCGCGATAAACTTTGCCGTGCACCAAATCGTATAGCGGAATCGACCGCGTCAAAATCGTTCCCGCACCCAGCACCGCTCGCGCGCGCACCAGCGTTCCCTCATAAACACCGCAATTCCCGCCCACCAGCACATCATCTTCAATGATGACGGGGGCCGCGTTCACCGGCTCCAGCACACCGCCGATCTGCGCCGCCGCACTGAGATGCACGCGCTTGCCGATTTGCGCGCACGAGCCCACCAGCGCGTGAGAATCAATCATCGTGCCCTCGTCAACATAGGCGCCCACGTTGATAAACATCGGCGGCATGCAAATTACCGATGGTGCAACATACGCTCCTGCGCGCACAGAAGAACCGCCCGGAACCATGCGCACTCGGTCGGCCAACGAAAACCGCCGGGCAGGGAAGGTGTCTTTATCGACGAAAGTGAGCGCTCCGCATTCAGATTCGGCCAGTTCTCCCAGCCGGAATCCCAGCAGAATGCCGTTCTTGACCCAGGTGTTGACGGCCCATCTGCCGTCAATCTTTTCTGCTGCGCGGATTTTTCCCTGCGTCAGAGCGTCGCGGAATTCAGTGAATACCGCGCGCGCCTCGGAACTGCCGTCAATTGCGCTGAACGCAGCTAGCTGCTCAATCGAAGATTTCAGGGATTGCATGATAAAAACTGCTGATTATTGATTGCTGACCGTTGAATAAAAAAATCTTAAAGCATATTTTCAATCAGCAATCAAAAATCATCAATCAAGAATTGCTTCAATGCCTCAAACGCACTTGCACTCGCTGCGAATCAGCACGCCTGTCATACTATGCGCAATCTCGCGGCCCTGCGCCAGGGTTGCGTACGGCCCGTGCCATCGCGCATGATTCGCATCATGCCCGGCCGGGCGCCCTTTGCCCTGATTGCACTGCCCGCACGAGCCACGATGCAACACAATCTTGCGCGGCCCCGCAGCCCAATTTTCATAAATATAAAATTCCTTTGCATCGGGCGACGGCGCAGCTGCATTGGCAACAAGGCCGGCCTCGGTTGCGATCTTCTGCAGCTTCGATCGCGTGTCGCGGCGCATCGGCAAGAGCGGCAGCCGATAATTCTCCTCGATCCTTCCCATCATTGCCAGCACGGCCTTGACCGGCATCGGATTCGATTCGATAAAATTTGCCTGCATCAGCGCCAGATACTTGCGATGAATGCCGCGCGCCGTAGCCCAGTCATTCTCAAGCCCCGCGCGGGTCAGGGCCGCCATTTCATGCGGGATCTCATTCGCGGCGACTGAGATAACTCCAACCCCGCCTAGCGCGATCACCGGAAGCGTGACGGCGTCGTCTCCGGAGAAGACCAGAAAATTCTCGGGCACGGCGTTGATCGCCTCGGCCACCTGCGTCATGTTGCCGCTGGCTTCTTTCACGCCGATGATGTTCGGAATCTCCGCCAGCCGCGCCAGCGTACTTGGCTCAATGTTCGCCCCGGTTCGTCCAGGCACGTTGTAAAGAATGATCGGCTTCTCGCCCACGGCTTCGGCAATCGCCTTGAAGTGCCGGTATTGTCCCTCCTGCGTTGGCTTGTTGTAATACGGGGACGCCGTCAGAATCGCATCCACTCCCGCGCGCGCGCCAATTTCCTTAGCCCTTTCGACGGCATCATGCGTAGAGTTCGAAGTAGCGCCCGCCACAATCGCTACGCGTCCGGCAGCTACTTCGATCGTAAGATCGATCACATACAACCACTCGTCGTGATTCAGCGTGGGTGTTTCGCCGGTGGTACCGCAGGGCACAAGAAAATCGATGCCGCTCTCCACCTGCCAGGCGACCAGATTGCGCAGTGCCGCATCGTCGATCGAGCCATCTTGATGGAATGGAGTGACGAGCGCCGTGCCACAGCCACGAAGTTGCATGGTAATAAGATAACGCGAATGTGCGTTCGTGCAAACGGCGGCGGGATTTTGTCATCCGGAGGGTGCGGCTTGTCTTCCCGAGCGCAGCGAGGGATCTTGGTTTTGCCAGCCGCGTTTTTGATGGTCGCGTCCTTATCGCAGGCTATACGTCCCGCCACACATCCTTGAAATCAAAAAAGCCTTTTTTGCCCGCCAGCCACTCAGCCGCGTGCACCGCGCCTTCGGCGAAGCCCTGGCGCGATTTGGCGTCATGGCACAGATAAATCCGGTCTGCTCCCGATTCGAGGACCACCTCGTGCATGCCCACGACCTCGCCTTCGCGGAAGGAAGTAATCTCCAGCTCTTCTTGCTTGCCGCTGGCATCGCGCATTATTCGCTGCAATGCAATCGCAGTTCCTGAGGGCGCATCTTTTTTGTGCGCATGGTGGCGTTCGAAGATCTGTCCCGAGTAATCATGGCTGAGAGCCGCTGCAGCGGTTCGGCTGACGTCGAGAAATAGATTGACGCCGATGGAAAAGTTGGCCGCGTAAACCAATCCTGTGCCGCGATCCTCGACTATCTTGCGAACGCGATCAATTTCTCCATACCACCCAGTCGTGCCGATTACCATATCTTTGCCTGCCCGCACGCAGGCTTCGATATTATCCATCACACAGGAAGGCGCCGTGAAATCGATCACGACCGCCGCCGCCGCGAGCTTATCGGGAGTTAGCGCGGCGCCGGAACGATTCTCAGCCTCGCCCACAACCTGCACTTGATGCCGCCGCTTGCGGGCAACCTCCGCTACCAGCGATCCCGTCTTGCCGCGGCCGAGAATTAGGAGATTCATAGTCAATAAAAACCACTTCGATGGAAGCACGAGGAGCACGCTTCGCGTTTTTAGCGGCGGTTCTTGGCGTGCTTCGCGGTTTAAGGTTTTTCAGCGAAAAACGTTACGCGAACACTTCCGAATCCAACTCCGCAAAAAACTTTCCGTGCAGGCGCTGAATAATATCCGGCACTTCGTCTTCCTCGATCACGAAGGTCAAATTAATTTCCGAGGCGCCCTGGGAAATCATGCGAATTTTCTTATCGGCCAGTTCGCCAAAAACCAGTGCGGCAATTCCCGGCGTATCCCGCAAGTTTTCGCCCACCAGGCACACTATCGCCTTCCGTCCTTCATACTTTACATCCGCCAGCTTCGCCAGGTCGGCGGCGAGTGCGGGAATCGCATTGTTGGAATCCACCGTAAGCGAAACGCTGACCTCCGAAGTGGAAACGACATCGACCGCAACTTTATGCCGGTCAAAGGCCTCGAAAATCGCACGCAAAAATCCGTGGGCCAGCAGCATACGCGGCGCGGCAACGTCAACGATTGTGATGCGCTTCTTGACCGCAATCGCCTTAAAAATATTCTTTCCCTGCGGAGCGCGGGTAGTAATCTTCGTTCCCTCGCACGACGGATTGCGCGAATTCAAAACGTAGACCGGAATATTTTTCTGGATCGCGGGCAGCACGGTCGCCGGATGCAACACTTTCGCGCCGAAATACGCCAGTTCAGCCGCTTCGTCGAAGCTGATGACTCTGATTCTTCTGGCATCCGGGCACATCCGCGGATCCGTGGTCAGGATTCCATCCACGTCGGTCCAGATTTCAATTCGCTCCGCTCCAAGCCCAGCGCCCACAATCGCCGCGGAGTAATCCGATCCGCCACGGCCGATCGTGGTGGTCACGCCCGCGCGATTCGCCCCAATAAAGCCGCCCATTACTGGAACTTTACCCGCATCGAGCAGCGGTTTTACTTTAGTTTGCAGCCGCTGGTTGGTTTCTTCCTGCTGCGGCGCCGCTTGCGTGTAGTTGCTGTCGGTGACCAACACGTCGCGTGCGTCAACATGCACGCCTGCCAATCCGTGTGCCGAAAATGCGGCGGCAACGATCTTGCTCGAAAGCATCTCGCCGAACGCCGCCACGTGATCGGTGGTCCGCGGCGTGAGCTCTCCGACTGCGGAAATTCCGCGCAGCAATTCATCCAGCAATTCGAAATCGCTGCCCAACTCGGAGTGGAAATCGGTAAACAGCGCGGTCCCGAGGAGTTCGCTGGCGGTGTTGTAATGCCGCTCCTGCAGGGTTCGGCAGAGTTTAAGGGCAGTTTTGCGCTCACCCTCACCCGCCGCCCGTGCCATGGTCAGCAGGGTGTCGGTCACCTTGGCCATGGCGCTGACTACGACCAGCGGTTGCTGATCCAGGCGGCCCTTCACGATGGCGGCCACGCGTTCGATGGCCTGCGCATCCTCCACTGAAGTGCCGCCAAATTTCATCACGATCATCGGCGTGGCTTCCTGGCGGGACTCGGCAGATGCGGCTCAGATTGAAGTGGTAGCTCCGATTTCATCTCCGGCCATCCCCATCGAGATAACCTTTCGCCTTCAGCAGTTCCGCATTCAACACGGCCGCGCCCGCCGCGCCGCGAATCGTGTTGTGCGAGAGCGCCGTGAATTTCCAATCCAACACGCCGCAGGGCCGCAGACGGCCGACCACGGTCGTCATGCCCGCTCCCGTATCCACATCAAACCGCGGTTGCGGACGATCATTCGCTTCGACGTACACGATGGGCCGCTCCGGTGCGCTGGGCAATTTCAGTTCCTGCGGTTCGCTGCGATATTCATTCCAGGCTGCAATAATTTCTTCTGCTTTCGCTTTGGTTTTTAGCCGCACCGCAACCGATTCCGTGTGCCCGTCCTCCACCGCCACGCGATTGCACTGCGCGCTCATGGCAAAAGCGGCCGGCAGGATCTTGCTTCCGTGCATCTGCCCCAACAGCTTGAGCGTCTCTTCCTCCATCTTTTCTTCTTCATTGCGAATGTAAGGAATCACGTTGCCGAGAATATCGAGCGAGGCCACGCCCGGATAACCCGCTCCGCTTACTGCCTGCATGGTCACGGCCATCACCGTTTCCAGCCCGAAACGTTTATGCAGCGGCGCCAGCGCCAGCACCAGTCCAATCGCCGAGCAATTGGGATTGGTTACCACGTACCCGCCAGATTTCTTCCGCCAAGCCTGGGTATCGATCAGCTTGATGTGATCAGCATTGACTTCTGGAATCACCAGCGGCACATCCGGCTTCATGCGCAGCGCGCTCGAATTCGAAACCACCGCGCATCCGGCTTCGGCGAATCGAGGCTCGAGTTCCGCGGCGATCGAAGCGTCCAGCGCGGCGAAAATGATTTTTGGCGCGCCTTCCGGAGCGGCCGGCGAAACTTTCATCCGCCCTGTATCAGCTGGGATCGCAGTCTTCAGCCGCCAGCGCACCGCTTCGGCATAGGTCTTGCCTTCAGAACGGTCCGAAGCCGCCAGCCACGCCACTTCAAACCAGGGATGGTCTTCGAGCATTTGAACGAACCTCTGCCCGACTACACCGGTAGCGCCCAGAATGCCGACAGGAATCTTCTTACTCATAAGGGATATTCGATTCTACAACAGGCTTTTTAACCGGCAGTATCGCGATCGGACGAATCCGAGGCTGGCCCAGCGGTACTTAACTTAGGCGAGGCAAAAGGCCCCAGCCATTGAGCGCGACATTACTTTCGCGTAGGTCATCTCAATTCTTTATCCCTCAAAACTCCAGCCGCATGAGCTTTCCGCCGATAGAACCTTGCGGAGGACTCCTATGCCCGAACTGCGCCAGAATTTCTTTACCAAGGAATGGGTCATCATCGCCACCGAGCGCGCCCGCCGGCCCGAGGAGCTGGCCACGCGTCGGCCCCCGCAACAGGTCCCGCCGTTTTTGGAAACCTGCCCTTTCTGTCCCGGCAATGAGAACAAAACTCCGCCCGAGGTTACACGTTATCCGACGCAGCACACCGAGCCCTGGGCGGTGCGTGTGTTTCCCAACAAATTCGCCGCATTATCCAGCGAGGTCCAGCCCACGCGGAACCTGCAGCATTTGCACCGGCGCATCGATGGCTTCGGTTTTCACGAAGTCATCGTCGACAGCCCCGACCACTCCACCTGCATGGCTTTGTTACCCGATGCGCATGTGGCCAACATCCTCACCGTATTCAAAGAGCGTTACACTTCGCTGTGCACCGACCACCGCATCAACCACGTCACCATCTTCAAGAACCATGGCGCCGATGCGGGAGCCAGCCTGGCGCATCCCCATTCCCAGATCATCGCCACGCCGGTAATTCCGAGCCAGGTGCGCCATCGACTGCATGAGGCCTTGCGCCACTACGATGATGCCGGCGAGTGCATGTTCTGCCATATGGTGGAGCGCGAAGTCGAAGATCAGACGCGAATCGTAATCAAAAGCGAAATGTTCGTAGCCATGGAAGTTTTTGCCTCAGCCACGCCATTCTCCACGCACATCTTCCCGCTTCGCCACATGTCTAGCTTCGGCGAGATCACGGACGTCGAGATTTCCGACCTGGCGCGCGTTCTGCGGACACTGCTGGCGAAGATTTACGTGGGTTTGGAAAATCCGGATCTCAACTTCACCGTCCGCAGCGGCCCAGCCGACTATGTGGGAGCGCGTCACTTTCACTGGTATGTGAGTGTCATTCCGCGTCTCACGCGGGTAGCCGGCTTCGAACTCGGATCAGGCATGTTCATCAACACGGTGCTGCCGGAAGCGGCCGCAGAATTCCTCCGCAACGTGGGTGCCGATCGAGCTACCGGTGCATCCGCAGGAAAGGGATAAATAGTAGATGGCGGGTCCCCTTCGCAGTCGAGCGTTGGCAGGGTTTTGAGTGCTAGCGCCCGGTTTCGTAAACCCGTCCTGAGAATAGGGCCATTCGTCCGTATGTACAGCCGCAAACCGAGAGGGTACAATTCGCCACCGGGGAGGACACACGATGAGGTTCTGCTGGTGGAAGGTTGCATACATGCTCTTGGTCATAGTTGCGGGCATGACGACCGCCGCACACAGCCAGGTCTTCAAGACTCTTGTAAATTTCGATGGGACCAATGGCTCTTATCCCTATTATGGGTCTCTCGTCGAGGGCATCGACGGGAACCTCTATGGAACGACATTCGCTGGCGGGGCCTACAGTGGCGGAACTGTGTTCAGGATGAGCCATGGAGGCGGGCTGGCAACTGTTTACAGCTTTTGTGCTCTGAGCAATTGCGCGGACGGCACCTCCCCTTACGCGGGCTGGTCCAGGGACTCGATTCGAACTTCTACGGCACAACGTACTGCTGCGATAGCATCAATGTCACTAGCAATGGAACCATTTTTAAGCTCACCCCAAGCGGAATTCTGACGACTCTTTACACGTTTTGTGCGCTAGTCGATTGCACGGATGGTCAAGCTCCTGTAGGGGGGCCTGGTGCAGTCGCTGAATGGAACCCTGTACGGGACGACGTTGGGAGGTGGCTCCCAGTATCGCGGCACGATCTTCGATATCAAAACGAGTGGCGGCGTACAGACCGAGCTTTATAACTTCTGCTCCCTGATCAATTGCGAGGACGGCAGCGAACCTGCCGCGACGTCGATCCGTGGTGCTGACAACAATTTCTACGGGACAACGACCTACGGTGGGACTGGCTCAGTCGGCACCGTCTTCGAGGTCACTCCAGACGGCACGTTTACTTCGATGCACAGCTTCGACCGCTCGGAGGACGGCGGTGTGCCAAATGGCGGATTGGTACAGGCCACCGACGGGAACTACCTACGGGACGACGGTAGGCTATGTGGGCAAATACGGGTACGGCACGGTCTTTAAAATGAACTCGAGTGGCACGATCACGACGCTGTACGGCTTCTGCGCGCTGAGCAATTGCGCGGACGGCACCTCCCCGTACGCGGGGCTGATCCAAGGCACCGACGGAAGACTCTATGGAACGACGTCCTTCGGCGGAGCCCACAATGACGGGACCGTGTTCAGCATCACCACAGGTGGCACACTTACGACCCTGCACAGCTTCGACGGTGCCGATGGCCTTCTGCCTGAGGCGGGACTGATCCAGGACACGAATGGGACATTCTACGGAACCGCATACGGCGGCGGAGCAAGCAACCTTGGCACGGTTTTCAGCTTGTCGGTTGGGTTGGCTCCGTTCGTGGAAACGCGGCCAACCTCCGGCGAGGAGGGAGCCAAAGTTATTATCCTGGGGAGCGACCTGATCAGTGCAAGCGCAGTCACGTTTAACGGTACCGCCGCCACGTTCACTGTGATCTCCGGCACCGCAATCGAGACTACCGTGCCTGCCGGCGCGACCAGCGGCACGGTTAGCGTGACCACCCGCGCGCGCACGCTCGATAGCAACGTAAAATTCCGCGTGATGCCGTAGACTACCGGCTCCACGCCGGCCAGCGGGGCCTCGCCAGGACTAACCGGCTCATTCTAACTCTTGAGGGTGCGAGCCCTCCGCTCCAGCAGCCCCTAAAGCATCAACTGGCGAAAAATCTTGATTTCAGTCACGGTGGGCGAAGCGCTCCCGATTCCTTGTGCTAAAAGGCCGCCTGGAGCATCGGAAAATTGGAAGTCCCAAGCCTTTGGTGGCGCAGCGCTTCAGCGCCGCGATTCAGGCTCCTGAAATTTCAAGCGGCTTTCGCCGCTGAGGTGCAGCGAAGCGGTTGAGACAACGCCAGCCAGTTCATCTATTTCGGCCGCAATTGCGGATCCAGCACATACTCATTCAGCGGGCCGAATTTTCTCTTCTCCGCATACAGTCTCCAGCGCCGGAATACAATGCGCAGGCTGGCCATCACCGGAATCGAAAGAAAAACTCCCAGGATCCCGGCGATCTCGGCGCCGGCCATTACACCGAATATCGCCGCCAGCGGATGCAGTTCCACGCTGTGTCCCATAATGCGCGGACTGTTGAAGTAGTCTTGAATCGAGCGCCACACTGCCAGAAAAATCACCAGCATCCACCAGTGCCGAAAACCCGTAAGCAGCGCTACCGTCACCATGATTACGGCCGCGACCAGCGGGCCCAGCACCGGAACGAATTCCAACAAGCCGCCCACGGTGCCCAGCACCAGCGCATACGGCATACGAAGGATGGCCAGTGCAGAGGAATACGCGACGAACGACAGCGATGCCAGAATCAGTTGTGCGCGGATAAAGTGGGCGAGCATGTGGTTCAAATCGCTGAGAACCCCTTGCAGAAACTCACGCTGCGGCCGCGACCGCACCAGGCCCAGCAGAATTTCACTAAACGCCTGGCCATCGCTCAAGAAGAAAATCGACAATACCGGCACAATGATCAGTAGCCACGCCTGCTTGGCGACGTCCGCCGCCCACAATCCAATCTCTTGTCCCAAATGCTCGATCTGGGCGCTGTGGCTGACAAGATAGTTGCTCAAGAGGTCTGTGATCCGTGAATTCCAGCCGTGCTCCTGTCCTATGCGTTGCGTGATCTGCCCGGAACTCAATTGCGCCAGAGCGGGCAACGATTGCATCAGCCGGTCTCCCTGGCGAGCGACCTGCGGCCCAGTCGAAACGAAGAAAAGCACCAGCAGGCCCAACAACAGAACATAGATCATCGCGATTGCGCGCCCGCGCCCGTGGAGGATTTTTTCCAGAGAAGAAACCAGCGGACTCATCAGGTAGGCAAAAAAGATGGCGAACAGAAAGGCCATCAGGGTCACGCGCGCGACGTAGAGAAAGCCCAGTCCCAGCGCGAACAGTAGCACCGTCAATAAAACCCGTGCCGTGCGTCCATCCGTGACCGGCATGATCAGCCCCCAAGCCCCCAGCCAGTGTCTCGCATTTGCCGCGCGCCGGCTAGTCCCGGATTACTTCGGTGTTGGCGTCCGGTATCAGAACCCGGATTAATTTAAACTGATCTTTCTCATCCACCCACAACACCCAGGAGAATTCTTCGCCCATCAGGTTCAGGCGCAACAATTCACGCTCCGCACCGCGAATCATGACTTTCTCTCGTCCGATGAGTTGGATACGTACCCGGAGCGACGTTCGGTCTTGCGGCACGAGCACTCCGAATTCCAGCGGCCCCTGCTGGCACTTCAAACCAGTAGTCTCATTCTGGCAGTTGGTCGCCAGATAGCGCCATGCCAGCACTTGCCGGTGAATGAAAAAATTGTTGTCCAGAATCGCCGACGTGCTGGGCATCAGAAATGGCCGTTCGGCCGGCTTGGCGGAAGGCGAAGTCATCATCTTTTCCAGAAGAAATTCGTTGTTCGGAGTAACCACCAGCGAACTCGTGCCATCCGTCCAATCGTAGCGAATCAGTTCACCCGAACTAGTCATCTGTAAGTCCGATTTTTGGCGCGCCACGTCCGATCCGTTTTCCTGCACTTGGGACTTCACTACACTGATGCCGTTTTCCTGATGCACGTCGAACTTCTCTGTCAGCACTCGCCGGCCGCTAACAAAAACTCCAAACGAGCCCGAATCGACCAACTGATTGCCCGGCGCCTTCGATTTCTCTTTCTTGTCGTGAGCCATCAACAACGGCGCGCAAGCCAAAATAACAACTGCTCCCCATCTCGTGCTCGAGATCGATATCAATTCTTCTCTCCTCGCTTGCGTCGGTTTGGAACTTGCCGGTCTGCATCTCGTCGGTCTGCACTTCGTTGGCCCGCGCTCCTCCGGCCTGCACTCGGCCGGCTCTGCTTGATCCGGCTCTGCTCGATCGAAGACAGCCCCAGCATTTCAGCTAACTCAACTGCGATTTCCTCGACCGTTTCCCCATCGGTCACATAATGCAACGATGCCCGCGCATAGTGCGGCCGCCGGGCCTTGTACAGTTCCCTAAAACTCGAAAGACTCCTCAGCAACGGGCGCTCCACGCTCTCTCGTTCAGACTGCTCACGGCAGCGCCTCCACAACTCATTCAAGCTGGCATCAAGAAAAACCGTAGCCGGCGCGGCGTCCTCGATCAATTTCGCATTCTCCCTCTGGACAAAAGCGCCGCCGCCGAGCGCCACAACTTTTCGCGCGCCGTCTCGGACCTCGCTCAACAACTCTTGAAGAGCGGCGCGCTCAGCCACTCGAAACTCCGCTTCTCCGGACTCGCGAAAGATTTCATGGACCTTGCGCTGCTGGCGTTCTTCGATCCGGTCGTCGAGATCTTCAAACGCCCATCCGAGACGCTTGGCAAGGCACCGGCCTACGGTGCTCTTGCCGGCGCCCATAAATCCAATCAGGAGGATCGCCGATGTTTCAGCCCCCGATCTCTCGGAGCCCAATTGTTCGGACCCCAAGCGGTGCACAGCCGTCTGATCAGCATCGGCCTTAGCCGCAGCCTGCTTGCGCAAACCCGTCTTGAGCTTGTTTTTTTTTATTGTTTGCCGGAGCGTTTGCTGAGGTGGATTTTACCACTGAAGGTCCGCAGAACGACCGTGGAGGAAATGGCGACGCGCCCCATGGTACCCGCGAAGGCACGTCCCTTATCCAAAGGAAACCAGGTGTGAGCTTTGGGTTGCAGCGGGACGTCGTCATGCACTTCGCCGCGAACCGAGCGGGCACTCACGTCGGCCGAAGTCCATTCCGGAATGCTGGCATCGATATCGCCGCTGTGGCTAGTGAGCCGGTATTCGCCGCTGTTGCCGAAATCGCCGGTGTAATTGATGCGGCCGCTGGTCGAAACCACCTGTACCAGAGGGCCGGTTACGCCATTCAACGTGACGTCTCCGCTTAACGAGTCAACTTCCACATGTCCGTTTTGAATATTCGATAAACTAACGGTGCCGTTCATGGTTTTTACGCGCACATGCGCATCTGAGATGTCGCGAACATCCACGGCGGCTCCTGCGCCCTCCAGGTTCACGTCGCCACGCAGCCTCTCGGCGTGCAATGAACCGTCACTGCAGTGCAGCGTGACGCTGGCGTCGGCAGGAACCTGCACTTCGTAATCGACACGCCCTGACTGGGAGTCCGCCCCAGCCAGCAGGTGAGATCGAATATCGACCCGGTTTCCACTCTGGCTGCGGTCCACTTCCACTTTGTCGGAATGCAAAACCGCGTTGACCACAACCTTGTTGTCGATCGACGGCGTTACCGAGATCGAACCATAGGGATTCGATACCGATACGCCGGCTCTCGGCCCGACCGAGAAGCGGTACTCCGTCCGGCTCTGCGCGGCCAGAGTCGTCGCCACGATCACACCGGTCGCGAGCAGCCTCGTCGCATGTTGCTTCAACATGACCCGATCCCCCAAGCTTTTTGATCCTGCATCGCCGTGGCACTGCTGAAGAAGTGGTTGCCGCGCATTATCGCGGACACATTGTGGCGCGAATATTATGGCTCAATATCATGCCAGACTTATTCTGCCGGCCTTTTATGGCATCGACCGGTCCATCGCCAATTCAAAAAGCATGGATTTTTGCTGATACGCATCCAGCAAAGACCTGCGCGCATCTTCGTCATTCGGGTTCTCGTCGACCACACCTTGCTCGTCGCGAATCGATTCGTTTACCCGCCGCAGGTTCTGCTCGTATTGTTCTTTCATTGCCGGAGCATTCGTGTCAACCTCTTGCATCAGGTCATTGTCATTCAAATCGGCCCGTTGCACATTGGGCTTATTCAGATCAGGCTGATTCAGATCAGGTTGGTTGGCTTCAGGTGCCGTCAGCGTTGCCTGGGGCTGTGACGAATCATTCACTTTCAAGCGACCCCGCACAAATAGGCCGGCTGCTACCAGGAGGACAGCCGTAGCCGGCACAAGCCAGCGTCCGCCCAAACCTCCGAGCAGAGAATGCGCAAGGGACCCTCCCGTCCGTTGAGGACGGATCAGTCCCTCTTGCCGTAGTGCTATTTCAATGGAATTCCAAACCCGCGGACTGGGTTCGTCCGCGTCCTGCAGCCCGCCTGCCGCCGTGATGATTAAATTCAACTCTTTTACCAGCGCTGAACACGCTGGGCAGCTTCTCAAATGAGCTTTTTGTGCAGCAGTGCTGCCATCTTCCGCTTCTGCCAGGCTCTCTTGCAGTTCCGTGCAAGTCATACTCAACTTCTCCCCAAGTCCGCAACGGCTATGCTGTCACCGTAGCTCTTTGCCGCCCCTGCCAGTCCTTCCTAAATCATTCCTAACCTACTCGAGATTTCCCGGCCTTTTCGGCTCTATTCATCTTGAGCAGGTCCCGCAATTTCATGCGGGCCTTGTGCAACTGTGACTTGCTGTTTCCCACCGAGCACCCGGCGATCTTGGCAATCTCGTTGTGCTCGTAACCTTCTACGTCGTGCAGAACAAATATCGTTCGATAGCCGGGTGGCAGGCTTGCTACCGCCCTTTGCAGCTGCAACCGGTCAATCGAGCCGGTGAGTGCAACATCGTCTGCCCCGAAATCACGCTTCGCAGATTCATCTTCCGGGCTCGGCGCCGTCTCTTCCAGGGAAATCACTGGAAGGCTCTTCTTCCTTAGATGCATCAGCACGACGTTCACCGAGAGCCGATGCAGCCAAGTCGAAAATGCCGACTCTCCGCGGAAAGTACCGATCTTACGGTAAAGCTGCAAAAACGCTTCCTGAGCCAGGTCCTCAGCTTCCGCCGTGTTTGCGGTCATCCGCAGACACAGCGAATACACGCGCCGCTTATGTTTCTCGTAGAGCGTGCGGAACGCTTCTGCGTCACCTCGCTTGGCTCTTTCGATAACGTCAGCGTCGCTGGCTTCCGTGCTCTTATGAGGATCGTTTGGCTCGGTCAAGTCGCCTTTTCCGGCCGCACACATTGGGATGCGGCTTAAGTAGTTTCTGTTGTATCGTTTGCCCAGAACGGCAGTAACCACGAGCAGCCTCTGGGAGTACAGAATATCAGAGTATTTCTACCGATCTTCGGATGCCGTACGCGAGGTTTTTCGGCTCTCCGCAGTCAGTAAAAAATCCTTTGCCTTCCGAGATTTGGATGCGCGGATACGAACAAAGTAATCAAACCCAGAGCGAAAGGAAGAGTCGCTTCTTCGGAAATTGGAATTTCCGAGGAGACCTAGGCCACACTCTTGGCCGTGGTAATCGTCTCCAAACCATGCCCGTGCGGACCCAACTCGCGCTGCCGAAGTAGGAAGGAGAACAGAACGCCCAAAATCCCCAAAACCGAGAATATCCACATACCTAGGTGATAACCCTGAGGATTTGCGGCGCTGGCATGGCTAAAGCTATTGGCCCATCCAACCAGCAAGTTCAGCCCAAACAACCCAATGTTCTGGATCATTGTCATCAGTCCATAGGCCGTACCCAGCCTTGATTGATCCACAATGTAAGCCACCGAGGGCCACATCACCGCCGGAATCAGAGAAAACGCCACGCCCATCATGGCCATCGGTATATATAAGTTGACCTGGGTATAAGCCATCATCAGATAGACGGGAATGAGCAGCAGCGAGCCAAACATCATCAGCAGTGCGCGTTTTCCGATGCGATCGACCATTAGCCCAAACAGTGGAGTAGCGATCATGGCAAACAGTGTCAGCATGCTCGACAAAAACCCGCCGAATTCGCGCGAAGTGCCGTGCGCCTCCATGAAGAACTTCACCGCAAAAGTCTGAAAAGGGAAGATGGCCGAGTAGAAAACGATGCAGAGCGCAACAATCAGCCAATAACTCACGCCAAATTTCCACAAGTCAGAAAACACGACCTTATCGGTGGAAACTGCTCCTAACTTGTAGTTCTTCTCGGCGTACACCTCCATGAACCAGTACACGATTGCCCCTGCCACGCACAAAGCCGAAAAGCCAACCGCGATCAGAAAAGGATCGCGCCAATTCGCATACGCCGCGCGCGCCCAGGTCGGCGAGTTCAGCGCGAAAAATGTGCCCAGCCGCGATGCGGTCAGATTCAAGCCAAACGCAAAACTGAGTTCTTTTCCCCGGAACCAGCGCGCCAGCGCAGTCGTGACCGCAACATTCAGCGATTCCGCTCCCATGCCAAAAATCAACCGTCCCGCTGCCATCACCGAGAGATGTCCCGATGTCGCGGTAATCGCCGGCCCCACAAACGAGAGCACGGCAAAAATCATCATCGCTTTGCGCAACCCGATGCGGTCAATGAGGACTCCGCCGATTAAGACCGTGAAGATGTTAGGAAAGCTATAAATCGCCTGCAGAAAACCGATGTCGAGATCGGTGAAATGCAATTGCTGTTTGAGGACATCGGCCAGAGGGCTGAGCGCGTCGTAGGCATAGTAACTGCCAAACATCGCCAGGCTGACAAAGATCAGAACGAGCCATCGGTAAACGCGGCTGGGTTCAGGACGAGTAGCTTGCGATATCCCGAGATTCGGCTGCTCCGCAGAAGTAGACATTCAGAGATCGCGAAGGCCGGAATCGAGAACGTCCAGGAATCGCGAAGAGGAAGACTAGCAGATTCTAGCAACCGCCGCGAGATGTGGCCCAGCTTTAGATCCGCACGTAATGAATGGGGTGTGCTGCTCGGCGCTTCTCTTCGGGTTGCGAGGCAAGTGCCCAATCCATGACTACGAAGAACTCGCTAGCAGGTTGCTGAAAAACGTCTAATTTTCGTTTGAACTCTGTCCGCTGCATCGCCGAGTCAGGAGACTAGGGTGTTCTGCCCCTGAGGCTGATTCATCCGTCAGCAGGCAGTCTCAATGACGCTGCATGGCTGGCCTTACGGCTTCGTTCTCGCTAGGTTAATGAAGTGCGGAAGTTGATCGCCGTCCTCTCCTGGTAAGGGACCAAACGTCGCCGCTCCAATCAGCCTGTCATCGTGAAGGGCCAAGTCCAGCTCGATGATGAATGGCCCACTCGGTGAATCAGGTAGTCCGGGCTCACCGGGAAGCTCTCCGTAGAAGTGTCGGTCGTCCAGCGACACGTTGGTAACAGTCGATCCGACGCTATGATCCACTTCCGCCTGAGCGCCGCCATTACCGATTTCGAGCGTGATGTTGACAGGGGCTTTGTATGTAAGAATCTGTCCCGACCACTTCCCGGCCAGAGTAACAGGTGCGAGTGATACTCCCATCGGCTGAGACTCGCTCGCGTGCTTATCAGCGGCCGAGCCCGGCAGCAGCACTGAAATAATTTGGCGTTCAAGCCCGCGTACCAGTTGTGACGACGAATTGGCGATGACGACTATCGCGATTTTGCTTGCGGGGATCAGTTCCAGCAGAGCGTAGGCATCCGATGTGCCACCTTGGGCGGAAATCATTTCGACTCCAGATTCCTGCCTGATCCACCAACCGAGTCCGTACTGCCCCTCCGTGCCTGGCTGCGCGGAATGCATGTCGTCGATATCTCGAATAATAAGCGGCGATCGCGATCCCAGATGTTCCTTCAGGTTAAACATCCCGAAGGACAACAGGTCACGAGCGCTGCAGTGGAGGCCGGATGCTCCTTCGTGACCAGAAACTCTTGATGGGGACGTCGTATGCGTCTTCTGATCGTATTGGGCTGAGCTCCTTTTGGCTGCACCGTCGGGTACGAGGTAGCAATCCTGCATGTTCAACGGTTGAAAGATGGCTGTCCGCAGGTAAGAATCGAAACTCCCACCGGAAACGCGAGCGACCACATCTCCCATGATGCCGTAGCTGAGATTCGAATAATCAAACACCTCGCCTGGCGGCCACACTAAGACCCCATAGCGCTCGATTTCACTGTCAATGTCGCAGTGAGGATCGGCAGCGTTGATGCACCAACGTGAAAAAGTTGTCAGCCCGCTCGTCTGGCTCATCACACGGCGAATCGTCGCCTCCGAAGAATTCCACACTGGACTATGGACCTTCGTCGCCCCGAGGTACTTATTCACGGGATCGTCGAGCTTCAGCTTTCCACGCTCGGCTAGGTGCAGTACCGCCGTAGCAGTGACCGATTTCGTTACCGAGGCGATATAAAAAGGTGTTGTTGGCGTCACCTGCACATGTCTCTCCCGATTTGCCCAGCCAAAGCCCTCTTCCCAAAGTACCTTGCCGTCCCTAGACACCGCGATTGCGAGTCCCGGAACATCGTTGCGGCCAACGTGAGCAAGCAATTGTGCTCTAATCGCAGAAAAATCTGGCTTTCTTGAGTGAGACGTTTGAGCGAACCCAATGGTGCAGGATGTTATCAGAACCAAAAGGTAGCGGGCTCTCATGCACGATTAGACGCTGCAGGCGGACAACCGTGAGATCGATTTGTCGCCGGTTTCAAGGAGTTGGAAGGATGGACTTGTCTATGTCGGTCGACCTTCTTTGTTTCTGACCGGTGAACTTGTACAGCACTTTCTCTTTCCAGTTGTAGCCGTCTTCCAACGCTTGAACGATGGCATCATCGAGCTTGCCAATCATCTCTTCGAGATCGAAGCCGCCGCCAGGAAGGCGGCTCTGATCCGATGAGAACACAAGATTAGTTTTCGAGACGTCATGAGCCACATCAATGCCTTCGGCCGCAAGATAAGAGGACATCCCTGCCACCAGTGCTGGGCTATTCAGATATAAGCATCGGTAGTTCGCACTCAACATTTGCCGCGTCGTGGCGGCAAGCGCCGGCAGTTGTCGGGATGGCGCCCCTTGATAAATGAGACACCGATGTCGGAATGGTGGCTGCATATATCCGTGACAGAATCCAAATTAGCTTACCCAAGAAAATGACTGATGATGCACCATTTCTGGGAAAATTTGAAATACGGGAAACGCTGTATTGCGTCGGCGAGCCTTGCGCGACGCGTTTAGGGCAGTCCGACGCGAATCGACGAGTGCATGCTGCTCTTTGCGTCTTTCGGGATTGCCGTTTTAACGATCCAGTGGCACGGCGCGAAGAACATAGGTTTTCACAACTGGTTCAGCGTCCGGGTGGCATATTGAAGTGACCGGAGAAGAAGGAACAGAGAAACGCCCTGGTTTTCGACGGCACCCCCCCTGATGGCGTCCGCCTCCAAACGAAATGGTTTCCCCCACGGCGAACCCGCCTGGCAGAATTGAAAGGCCTGGGCATCATGCGGGTCGAATTTCGACCCGGCTCATTCTGATCGCGCTAATCGTGTCTGCAGCAATCTGCGTTGCTGCGCTTTTGCTAAGCCGCCACTGGCCGTTCGGCGAGAACGCGGTACTCGAAGACCTGCGCGAATCCAGCGACAGCCAAGTCTCAGTGCATTCGTTTAAGGAAACATTTTTTCCATCGCCCGGCTGCATCCTGGACGGAGTTTTTTTCGTTCACGGCAACGGTGCAGCCAAGCCCCTGATCACTATCGACAAACTGATCGTGCAAGGCGACTATGTGGAGCTGTTCGCTCATCGCGTGAGAAAAATCGTGGCCCAGGGTCTGCGCATATCAATTCCCCCCCTCGGCACCGGGAGCGCATTTCACACCACGCAATCGGAAATTAAAATTGACGAATTCATGGCAAATGGCGCGAAGCTCGAGTTCGCTTCCAAAGATCCAGATCGGCAGCCGCTTGTCTTCGAGATTCATGAAGCTTCCCTGCGCGGCGTAGCCGCAACCGCAGCTCTCAGCTATCGGGTCAAACTCCACATTCCGGTTCCACCCGCGGAAATTAGCGCCCAGGGAGAATTTGGCGCGTGGAATAAGGACAATGTGGGAGAAACGCCAGTTTCGGGCGAGTACACACTCGAGAATGCGGATCTCAGCGTGTTTGATGGCATCGCCGGAACGCTATCTTCGAAAGGAAAATTCGAAGGCAAACTTGCTCACATCGATATCGCGGGTAAAACTGACGCGCCGGATTTTGCGGTGAAGTCCGGCAAGCACCCGATGCAGTTGAAGTCACAGTTCTCCGCCTACGTCGACGCGATTCACGGCGACACATTCCTCAAGCGCGTCGACGCCGATTTCTGGAACAGTCATGTAGTGGCGACGGGCAGCATTGCGCGGTCGGCGGACGGGAAAGGAAAGACTGCGCTGATTGATTTGCAATCGGACAAAGCCCGCATTGAAGATCTTCTGCTGATGTTTGTGACGGCGAAACAGGCTCCGATGGCGGGAGCAATTACCATTTCAAGCGCACGCGGAGATTCCGTCGGGACCCCAGGAGTTTCTCAAGAGAGTGAAGCTGCGTGTGGATTTCGGCGTGGCTGGAGGAAACTTTTCGGATAAAACCACACAGCAGGATGTCGATAAACTTAGTGCAGCGGCGTTGGGAGAAAAGAAACCCTCCGATCCAGAAATCGTTCTGACCAATTTGAAGGGCCATGAAGATCTGCGCAATGGCGTCGTGACGTTCAACGATATTACCTTCCGCATCCCCGGCGCGGGCTCGCGGATGCATGGCACGTACAATCTGATGAATGAGCGCATTGATATGCGCGGCCAATTGCGAGTAGATACGGAGATTTCAAACACGGAGAGCGGCGCCAAATCTCTTGTGCTGAAGGTAATCCAGCCGTTTTTCAAGCGGAAGAAAAAAGGCCAGATTGTTCCCGTACGACTCAGCGGAACTTACGAGCATCCCACGTTCGGGCTTGACGTCGGCGACAAAAGGGCGAAGCTTCAGCCACTGCATCCTGCCGAGCAGCACAAGTAGTCTGGCTTTCCGCCGCAGGCCGCCGGACCGGTGTGTACTATGCGCGATCGCTCACGTCGTTCCACTCAATGTCACCAGCGCTTCAACTGCGTGAGCTGAATGAGATTTCCGCAGGTGTCGTTCAGCATCGCAATGGTCGAGCCGGTTACCTCAGTCGGCGGCATGGTGAACTGAGCGCCGCGAGCCTTGATCCGTTCATAGTCGCCCTTGATGTCGTCGGTGAAAAAATTGGCCGCAGGCTGACTCTGCTGAAAGATTGCCTGCTGGTACGCTTTCGCCGCTGGATTGTTGTTTAGCGCCAGTTGCAGTTCGGTGCCGTCCGGCTCCTCGGGCGAAGCCACGGTCAGCCAGCGATAGGGGCCGTTACTGAAATCGGCTTTCTTGGCAAAGCCGAGCACCTCGGTATAGAAGCGCAGGGCCTTCTCCTGGTCGTCCACGTATATGCTGGTCACTTTGATTTTCATTTCGTTTCTCCTTACTTTCCTGAAGCGGTATCACGTTCGCGGTTTGCGCCGCGTTGTCTTACTTGTCATCCTTTTCGATGATCGCGACCTCGTCGATGTTGATTGAAGACGCTCCATACGGTCGAGGTGCCGTTCGAGAGCATCCACGTGAGCGGACCAGAACCGGCGGAATTGTGCCAGCCAGGCATCCACCTCCCGAAGCGGTTCAGGTTTAAGCCGGTAGAGGCGGCGCTGAGCGTCCACCGTGGATTCAACAAAGCCGGCTTCGCGCAGCACGCGCAGGTGCTTGGAGACAGTTGGCTGTGGCATACGAAGCCTGCGCTCGATCTCTCCCACGGACTGTTGTGACGAGACCAACAGACTCAATATCGCGCGGCGGCTCGGCTCCGCAATGATCTCGAACGCGGATTCCATGCTCTGTATATACTACACATAGCATATACGCGTCAAGGTATATAAGTAGATTGAAACTGCGGCCTATTCACACCTCGAAGACTTAATCTCCGCGCGGACAAAACTAAATTGTCCCGAGCGAGGGCTATTTCTAGTCCCTCGCACCGGCGACCGATCTCCGATCAGTTTTTACAGCCCCGTCATCCGTTGCAATCGCTCGGGGTAGCGTTCGCCCTGCACCGGGATCTTCGAGGCGGAGCTTCCAATCTCTCGCAGATCGTCGGGGGTAAGCTCAATCGAAACCGCCCCGATGTTTTCTTCCAGGCGCGCCAACTTGGTCGTGCCGGGAATAGGAACGATCCAGGGCTTTTGGGCGAGCAGCCAGGCGAGCGCGATCTGGGCGGGTGTCGCCTTCTTCCGCTGCGCGATCTTCTCGAGCAGATCGACTACAGCTTGATTCGCTCGTCGGTTCTCCGGGTCAAAGCGAGGGACGGCGTTTCGAAAATCGGTCTGGTCGAACTTCGTATCCGCATCGATCTTCCCCGTCAGAAAACCCTTCCCAAGCGGACTGTAGGGTACGAAACCAATGCCGAGCTCCTCGAGCGTGGGGATGACTTCCTGCTCCGGCTGCCTCCACCAGAGCGAGTACTCGCTCTGCAGCGCGGTAAGCGGCTGCACCGCGTGGGCGCGCCGAATCGTCTTCACGCCTGCCTCCGACATGCCGAAGTGCTTGACCTTTCCGGCCTGAATCAGTTGCTTGATCGCGCCGGCAACATCTTCGATAGGCACATTCGGGTCGACCCGGTGTTGATAAAGAAGGTCGATGCTCTCGACCTTGAGCCGCTTGAGTGAGCCCTCGACGGCCTGCCTGATGTGCTCGGGCCGGCTATTGACGCCTGCCGCTCCCGGCCGATTATCGGCGCCATTCAGATCGAACCCGAACTTGGTAGCGATTACCAGCTTGCTACGGAGAGGCGCAAGCGCTTCGCCGACGAGTTCCTCGTTGGTGAATGGACCATAGACTTCCGCAGTGTCGAAGAATGTGATGCCGCGATCGACAGCGGCATGGAGAAGGTTTGTCATCTCTTTCTTGTCTTTGGGCGGTCCGTAAGAAAAGCTCATGCCCATGCAGCCGAGGCCAATGGCAGAGACTTCAAGATTGCTTTTTCCAAGTTTGCGTTTTTGCATTGTTTCTGTTTGCATTGTTATTCCTTCCATTATGAATCGCGTGCTCGCGAGGCTGGCAGACGCTGTCCTGTTAATTCTAGTCCCACGGCGGGCCTGTCGTTGTCTCTGCTCCTTTGCAGAGACGGCGATGGGCCAACCGCCGCCCGACCATCCCCACAGCCGCCGATTCCTATAGAATCAAATCTTCTTATGAAGACTTTCGAACAGATCGCTGAGCTGGAACGCCGTTATTTGCTGGGGACTTACAACCGTTATCCGATCGCGTTTACGCGGGGGAAGGGTGTGTTTCTTTACGACTTGGAGGACCGGCGCTATCTCGACTTCGTTTCGGGGTTGGGAGTGAATGCGCTGGGACACGCGCACCCGCGGATCGTAAAGACGATTCGCGAGCAGGCGGCGAAGCTCATTCACATTTCCAATTTGTATTACCACGAGTATCAAGGGGAACTGGCGGAGAAGTTGTGCACGCTCGCCGGTGCCGCCTCCGGTGGAGCTTTGGGAAATGCGCGGGCATTTTTTCAAAACAGCGGGACTGAGGCGATTGAAGGTTCCATCAAGCTGGCACGGCTTGCGGGGCATCGCACTGGCGGCGAGGCGAAGAGCCGACTCGTCGCCCTACAAGGGTCCTACCACGGGCGCACGTTCGGCGCGCTCTCGCTGACCGGGCAGGAGAAACATCGCAAGGGATTCGGGCCGCTGCTCGAAGAAGTAACTTTTGTTGGACAGAACGATCTCGAGGGCTTGCGCGCGGCGGTAAATGACAACACCTGTGCCATTGTGCTGGAGCCGATCTTTGGCGAGGGCGGAATCTATGAGTGCTCGGTCGAGTTTTTGCAGGAATGCCGAGCGCTGGCTGACAGGTTTAAAGCAGCTTTGATTTTCGACGAGATTCAGTGCGGTCTGGGGCGCACCGGAACCATGTTCGCGTTTCAGAGTTTCGGCGTCACTCCGGACATTGTGGCCATTGCCAAGCCGATTGCGGCCGGACTTCCGCTGGGTGCATTTATCGCGAAAGAAGAATTCGCTTCAGCAATTTCGCCTGGGCAGCATGGCACAACGTTTGGAGGCGGCCCGCTGGCGTGCCGCGTGGCGCTGGAGTTTTTGGCGATTGTGGAAGATGAGAAGCTGCTGGATAACGTGAATAAAGTCGGCGCGTATTTGCAGCACGAGCTGAAGGCGCTGGCCGAAAAGAGCGCGGTTGCGAAGGAAGTGCGCGGCCGCGGATTTATTCAGGGAATCAATCTGGAGATTCCGGCGCGCCCGATTGTGGATGCGGCTCTGGCCGAGGGCGTGCTGTTCAACAGCACACAAGACACGGTTGTTAGATTTCTGCCTCCGTTCTTGCTGGAGGAGAAGCATGTGGATAAGGGGATTCGCGTGCTGAAGAAGTTGCTGAAGAAGAAACGGAAGGAAGCGGCGTGAGGATTTTACCTGCTCGGATGGGACGATAGTCGATTCTCTGCCTATGGTGATGAAGGCTGAACCGCAAAGTTCGCGAAGAAGGGCCGCGAAGGCCGCAGAGGAAATCGGATTAGAGGCGCAAAAAC
The DNA here is from genome assembly GCA_963784095.1 of uncultured Acidobacteriaceae bacterium. Classification (GTDB taxonomy): domain Bacteria; phylum Acidobacteriota; class Terriglobia; order Terriglobales; family Acidobacteriaceae; genus Sulfotelmatobacter. The sequence continues at coordinate 84,656 of CAWAQC010000003.1, read as the reverse complement.
GGGGAGCCGAAGCTCCCCAAGTGAAGCGAACAGAGGCGATGTTCAGTTAAATAGAATGTGGCGGCGGGAAAAAAGTTGTCCCGACAGGTAAGAAGATTTAGCGTGACTGAATCAAATTGGGGAGCGGCCATTCCCTCTTTTCCGGGGACTAGCGCCGGAGTTGAAGAATGTTGGATTGATCTCGGCGGGGCCCGCTTGCGCTATCTTCGGGCCGGTTCGGGTCCACCGCTGGTCTTGCTGCACGGCCTGCTGGGGTATTCATTTTCCTGGCGTTTTGCGATCCCTGCCTTGGCGCCCTACGCAACCGTCTATGCTCCGGATATGATGGGCGCCGGTTTCTCGGATCGGCCGCCGGGGCTCGACCACTCGATGCGCGGCACGGCGCAACGCATGCTGCGCTGGATGGAGCTTTTGGGAATTTCCTCATGCGACTTGCTCGGCACCTCGCACGGCGGCGCGGTGGCAATGATGGCTGCGGCCGAATCCCTGAAGCGTGGTTCTTCTCCGCAGGTGCGGCGGTTGGTGCTGGTCGCGCCGGTCAATCCATTTTCCGCGCATGGGCGGCTCTTGGCGCCATTCTTCGGAAGCAATTTCGGCTCTGCCTGTTTCCGGCTGTTCATTCCACAAATGCACTTTTTGTATCCCTACTGGCATGCGCGCATGTATGGCGGCCGCAGTCTAATACCCCCAGACTCTCTTGCGGGCTATCTCGCACCGTTGGCCAAGCCCGGCCTGTTTGAGCACGCCCTAAGCATTGTGCGGACTTGGACCGAAGACCTCCGCGAACTCAGGGCCACTTTGCCGGAACTGGCGAGTATTCCAACGCTCCTGATGTGGGGTAGCAAAGATCCTGCGGTACACGCTTCGTCAGCCGAGCCGCTGGCGAAGTATTTTCCGCATTCGCGGACCATAATTTTTCCCGGAGTCGGTCATTTGCCGTACGAAGAATGTGCGGATGAATTCAATCGAGAGCTGATCAAATTTCTGAAAAGTGACTATCACGGCGCCTCCGAGGATCCGATATAACGTGCGAGTTCTAACTTTCTGACTAAGAAGAAATCGATAATTGATTAAAATCAGTTCGTGGGGAGTAAACCAAACGACGCTGCCGAGGCACCGCAAGTGCGCGAGAGATTAAACCTCGAGCTGGGGCGTGACCGTGCCTTTCGTCCACGTCGTTTTCTGCGCGGAGGACACGTACAAACTCTGGCGGCATTCTTTCTTCCGCGCCGAATCGAGCTCCCGCCATCCGAGCGCCGCCTGATCGAAGTAGAGCCGGGCGTTCCCGTGCTCTGCCATTGTCATTGGCAAAAAGATCGGCGTGCACTGACGCTGATTGTTGTCCATGGCCTTGAGGGCTCGAGCGAGTCGCAATACATGCTGGGCGTCGCGCGCAACGGATTGGCTGCAGGAATGAACGTGGTGCGCATGAATCAGCGCAACTGCGGCGGCATGGACCATTGTGCACCCACGCTTTATAATTCCGGCCGCTCTGCTGATGTTGCGGCAGTCGCGTATCACCTGATCAAGCGAGACGGAGTTCCGGGTGTTGTTCTCGCCGGATTTTCCATGGGCGGCAATCTGGTGTTGAAGCTTGCCGGAGAGTGGGGAAGTGATGGCCCTGAGCAGTTCCGAGGTGTGGCAGCAGTTTGTCCGGCAATCAACCTGGCGGCTGGGGCCGATGCGCTGCACGAGCCCGTCAATCGCGTTTATGAATATTATTTTCTTTGGCAATTGTTTCGCCGCTTTCGCCGCAAAGCCAAGCTTTTTCCCGGCAACTTCGATGTTTCGCGCCTGCGCGGCGTTAAAACTCTGCGCGAGTTCGATGATCATGTGACCGCCAACTATTGCGGCTTCTCGGGCGCAGACGATTACTACGATCGCGCCGCTGCTGCACATGTAATCGATCGCATTGCGAAACCGGCGCTCATTATTCACGCGATCAATGATCCGTTTATTCGCATCCTGCCGGAAACGCGCAAAAAAATCATGGCGAATCCGAATATCGCTTACATCGAAGCTGAAGACGGCGGTCATTGTGCATTCATCGGGGAGCGGGACGGCGATCCCGCGTATGACGGCCGCTGGGCCGAGCGCCAGGTAGTCGAGTTCGCGGAGCAGTTCCGGTAGCTCACGACGTGCAGGAGTCGAATGGGCGGTTTGGATGCGCCGCCCCGTATGCTGGAGCAGAAGGTAATCGCCGTGAAGATTTCGTCCGCGCCACACAATTAGTTCGCGCGGGCCGGACGCCAGAACCAGCCAAGCAGTTCCGTTCCGCGGCCTTTGGAGCGGGTACGAACATAAGCGAGCGCAAGCATGGCGAGAAAGATGGTGAGCAATCCTAGCGACGCGGTGCGGATGCTATCACTATGCTTGGGAAGAATGGAGGCGCGCCCGTAAACGAACTCCAAATGTACCCAATAAACCAGGAGGGAAGCCTGACCTAGTTGAATCAGCGGACTAAACCCCCACTCGCCCGCGCCCCACCGGCACCAGGCATAGCATGCAGATAAAATGACGAGAAGCATGCCGACGCGAATCAGAAAAAAATTCGGGCTAGTGTGCCAATAATCGTACACCGCGTAAATCCGACGCGGTTGATGATCGAGCCAGTGCGAAGTTGCAATGAGAACCAATCCGGCTGCGCCAGCCAGGAAGAAAGTCGTCGTTTCGCGTTGACGCGCCCACTCGGATTGCAAGATAAATCCTGCGGCCAATCCGGCAAATGCGAATGCAGCCCAGGGGAAAATGGGAAACAGCCACGCCTGTGGCGCGCCGAGATTATGGACGCCGTTAACGTAGGACTCGATGGGCCACGGCAGCCAATCCGGACGCCAGGTCGTCCACAGCGGCGGGGTGAGCAGAGAAATGAATAATGCGATTCCCGCCGCAGAGAGAGTTAGCGAAAGCGCGGTTCGGCTTTCCCGGCGAATTGACAGCACCAGCCAGCACAGCAGGCCCATCAGCATCATCGAAAGACCAATCGTGTTTAGAATGTCTACCCGCAACAGGTCGCTCGCGGGCGCCCAGCCCCAGGCGATCACGTATTCTTGCAGTCGGAACAGCAGGCCGAAGGCGAAGATTTCTGCACCGCGGCGAATCGTGGCCCGCGCAATTTGCGTGGGTGCCAGATTTTTCTGCCACAGTTTCTGAGTTACCAGTGCGAACGAAATGCCGGCCAGGAATAGAAATAATGGAGCAGGGAAGGTCCCTCCCAGTTGCGAATACATAAAAAACTTGCTCTGCCGCATCGTCGGGCTGAGCCAGGAGTCGTAGCAGTGCGTCTGAAACATCAAGACGCAGGCCAGACCGCGCGCCCAATCGATGTAAGCCAGCCGCCGGGTTGGAGTAGCCTTTGCCACGCGACATCATATCGTACCGCGCGCTTGTGATAAATTTTGGCTATCGTTGGTTGTCATCGGCGGTGGTCGTGGGCGCGTAGCTCAATTGGATAGAGCACCGGATTTCTAATCCGGTGGTTGCAGGTTCGATCCCTGCCGCGCCTACCAGAATTCAGGTCCCTGGATTTCTGCGTGTGGCTAGTTGAAGTTGAGGCTGAAAATTACTCCATCTTTGTGTGCGCCGCCATAAGAGGTTGTCCCGGTCAAAGTGGTGTCCGAGGTTTGCACTATGCCCGCGGGAACGTAGCCGTCGGTGACATCGAAATCGTGCAGCGATTCGAAGGCGCCCGACGTAGTGACCGAAAAAACGGAACCGCATCCGAGATTTTGGCACTGCTCGGCTTCGTTGCCTCCGAAAGAGGTGATGCCATACAGCACCCCGTTGGTGCCTTGAATCAGGTCGTATGGGGCATAGCCTGAGTTGCCCATGGCCGTAGAGAAGCTGTGCAGCGTGCTGAGCACGCCGCTCGCGGTGAGTTGAAAGACAGTGCCGCCGCCCGTAATCCCAGAGCCGCCGAGGCTAGTCGTGCCGTAGAAATTGCCGTCGACTCCCTGAACTAGCCATAGGGGCTGGGCGCCGTCGGCGCAGTGGGCGAGGCTGCAGAAGTTGTAGATGATGCTGAACTCCCCTTGCGGAGTGATTTCGAACACCGTTCCGCAGCCGCCGACTGAGCATAGAAAGTAGGAGTGCCCGCCCGTGTCGGTGACGCCGTAGATGTTGCCGTCAGCGCCGAGGATCAAGGGCTGGGGTTCACCGTCGTTCGAGTAAGCGCTAATGCAGCCGGGTTGTGAGTCGCAGAAGTTGTATAGCGTCGTCAGTTGGCCCTGCCCGGTAAGGTGAAAAATGGTGCCGTACTGGTGCGAGCCGGCTTCCAGAGTGCTGCCATAAAAACCGCCTTTGCCATCTTCAACCAGGCTGTTCGGATACCACCCCTCGGCACAAAGACAAAAACTGTGCAGTACAGTAAGCTCGCCGCTCAGCGTCAGTTTGTACACCATACCGAGGTTATTGGCTCCGCCGGTCGACGTGGTTCCGTAGAGATTACCGTCTTTCCCCTGGGTCGGGCCGAACTCTGGAGAGGAACCGTCCACGCAACTTGGATGCGAACAAAACGTGTAGAACGCGGTGAGTTCACCCTGCGGAGTGAGCTTGTAAATCACGCCGCTCGGATGAGCGCCGCCCTTTAATGTTGCGCCATACAGATTGCCATCGCTGGCCAGGATCGGCGGCGTGAGGGGTCTACGACCGTTGGTATAGTTGAAGTCCTGCAAGACCGCGAAGCTTTGCGCCGATGCGCCCTGCGGCAATGCTGCCAGCGTCAGCAACAAAAGTGCGGTAAAAGCGAATAGACTGCGGGAAGGAGAACGCATGGATACTCCTCAGTGCCTGGTGGCCAAAACAAATGTCTTGCGGGGGCAGACTGGAGAACCGCGAACGTAGGCCATTCAATTGCGGCGTGATCGGACGGTCAAGGATAAAAGAACGAGTATTGCGCCGTCGCCGAGGTCTCGTTGCCATTCCCTCCGCCTGCACGATAAGATACTCCGTACACATCTTCTCCGCTTTCATCCCATAAGTTATTGAGCTTTGCCGCGGCAAGGCGTGTGCGACCCCGGTGCTGTTACACGCGCGGACGCCGTACGCGTTTGCGAATCCCTGTTACGGAGTTGGGCATTGAAACGAGGCAAGACTGCGGTAATTGTCGGCGCCCAGTGGGGCGACGAAGGCAAAGGCAAAATTGTGGACGTGCTGTCGGAGAACTTCTCCGTGGTCGCGCGCTACGCCGGCGGCCATAATGCCGGCCATACGGTTATCATTCACGGAAAGAAATTCGTCCTGCAACTCGTTCCCTGCGGAGTGTTGCGAGAGCGTTGCTGCAGTGTCATTGGGAACGGCGTGGTTCTCGACCCAATGGCGTTTTTGAAGGAAGTGGGCGCGCTGCGCGAGGCCGGAGTGAGAGTCGACGGGAATCTTTTTGTTTCCAACCGCGCGCAAGTGATCCTGCCCTACCATCGCATGATTGAACTGGCGTCAGAAAACGCACCCGGACGCGTCAAGATCGGCACCACCTCGCGCGGCATCGGACCCGCGTATGAAGACAAAATGGGTCGCCGCGGGTTACGGGTTGCCGATCTGCTTGATCTGGAGCTACTAAGAAAGCACATCGAAAATGCGGTGCGCGAAAAGAACATGATCGCCCACGCTCTGTTCAATTCCGAGCCGCTCGATGCCGACAAAATGTATTCGGAATACGCTGCGGCAGCCGAGAAAATTGCGCCATTTGTAAGTGATACGGCTGTGCTCTTGAACCAGTTGCTCGATAAGGGTGAGTCGATTTTGTTTGAAGGCGCTCAAGGGACGATGCTCGACATCGATCACGGGACATATCCGTTTGTCACGTCTTCCAGTGCAACTTCAGGGGGCGCGGCCACGGGCACGGGCGTGGCGCCGAACGCCATCGACTCTGTCATCGGACTTACCAAGGCCTACTGCACCCGAGTTGGCGAGGGGCCGTTCCCCACCGAAGAAAAAGGCGATGCGGGGCAGCAGATACGCGTGCGCGGCAACGAATTTGGGGCAGTTACTGGACGTCCACGCCGCACCGGGTGGCTCGACTTGCCGCTGCTGCGTTACGCTGGCATGATTAACGGAATCTCGTGGCTGGTGGTCACTAAACTTGACGTCCTCGATGAACTGCAGGAGATTCCGGTTTGCGTGAGCCACAAAATCAGCGGCAAGGAAACCGCAGAGATCCCGGCGCAGGCCAGCGGCTACGACAAAATCGAGTGCGTTTATCGCAAAATGCCGGGCTGGCAGACATCCACCCAGGGCATAACGGAATTCGAAAAGTTGCCCAAGGCGGCGCGCGAATACCTGGCGTTTGTGGAAAAAGAAACCGGCGCCAAGATCGGCATGATTTCCACCGGCCCGGACCGCGAGCAGATCATTTTTGCCGCCGAATTCACGCGGGAGATGCAGACAAATTTATCCCGAAAAGTCTAGAATATCTTGCCAAAGCGCAGACGGTGTAACCTGCGAGTTAGGAGCGCCGCAATGGTGGTTCTGGCTGTAACGTGGATGGCCAAGGCTGGCCGTGAAGCAGAAGTGACTGCACTGTTTTCGAAGCTGACCGAAGAGTCTCGAAAGGAGCCCGGCTGCCTGATGTACCAGGTCCATCGGCACAAGACTGAGCCGCGGCGTTTCTTCATCTATGAGCAGTATAGAGACGACGCCGCGCTGGAGAATCACCGCACCGCGCCACACTTCCTGCAATTTGCCCGCAAAGATCTGCCTAAAATTGCCGACCGGACCGAAGGACATTTGTTCGAGCCCTTGGGCTAGAGGCTGGTCTTCGACGGTCGGGCCAAGACACGAAACAAGATCCTTCACTACGCTCAGGATGATTGCGGCGGGCTCGGACGCCCGCCAGACGCAATCACTTCGCCAATTCGTATCCCGCGAAGAAAAAACTTAACTCGAACCGTGCGGTGTCTTCAGCATCGGAACCGTGAATCGCATTGTGCTCGATGCTCGACGCCCACTTCTTGCGGATCGTGCCTTCTTCCGCATTGGCTGGGTTGGTTGCGCCCATCAGCTTGCGCAGATCGGTGATCGCATTTTCTTTTTCCAGGGCAAGCGTGACGATGGGGCCGCTCGACATGAAATCAGTGAGTGAGTCGTAGAACGGGCGACTGGCGTGGACGGCATAAAATTGCTCCGCCTGATGCTTGGAGATTTCCAGCATCTTGATTGCGAGGATGCGAAAGCCATTCTTCTCGAATTGCTCGATGATGTCGCCGACTGCATTCTTGGCGACAGCGTCTGGTTTCACGATGGTAAGAGTGCGTTGCAGAGTCTTCATAATTGCTCGTTCTTGATTGTCCTTAGAGATTCAGTGTCTGCAGAGATTCGGTGTCTGCCTTAGCGACCATCGATCCCTTTGTGGTTTTTTTTAACCACGAAGGACACGAAGTTTCACGAAGGAAGGCTTCACTAAACTTTTACTCCCAGCGCCGCGACCAGCGTTTCGCCGATCGCCGCCGGCGATTTAGCGACGCGAATGCCTGCCGCTTCCAGGGCCGTAATTTTTTCCGCTGCAGTTCCTTTGCCGCCGGAAATGATAGCGCCGGCGTGACCCATGCGCCGGCCGGGAGGCGCAGTTTGTCCGGCGATGAAACCGACCACAGGCTTCTTCATTTTTGTTCTTACAAATTCTGCTGCCGTTTCTTCGGCGTCGCCGCCGATCTCGCCGATCATGATCACGGCCTCGGTTTCAGGATCGCGATTGAATAGATCCAGCGCGTCGACGAAGTTGGTGCCGATGATCGGGTCGCCACCGATGCCAATCGCCGTGGATTGCCCGATTCCGCGCTGGGTGAGTTGATGCACCGCCTCATACGTGAGGGTACCCGAGCGTGACACAATTCCGATGGAACCTTCTTTGTGAATCGATGCCGGCATGATTCCAATTTTGCATTTTCCGGGCGAGATAATGCCTGGGCAGTTTGGGCCGATCAGGCGCGAGCGCCGGTTCTGGAGGAACTCCCACGCCCGGACCATATCCAGCGTAGGAATGCCTTCAGTGATGCAAACGATGAGATCGAGTTCGGCGGCGGCTGCTTCCATGATGGCATCAGCGGCAAATGGCGGAGGTACAAAAATAATGGTCGTGTCGGCTCCGGTTTTATCCACCGCTTCCTGCACTGTGTTGAAAATCGGCCAGCCCTCGTGCGTCGTGCCGCCCTTGCCCGGCGTCACTCCGCCAACCACCTGCGTTCCGTAAGCCGCGCAGGCTTTGGCGTGGAAAGTTCCTTCGCGCCCAGTCAGGCCTTGCACGATTAATCGGGTTCGTTTGGTTACCAGGATTGCCATAACTAGGATTCCTCTACGTCGATCACATTCCTACGAGTTGATTTATCGTGCAGCTGCCACAACTTTGTCGGCAGCATCTTTCATGGTGTCGCAAACTACGAAATTAAACCCGGAGTTCATTAAAATCTTTTTGCCTTCATCCACATTTGTTCCTTCTAACCTCAACACGACCGGAAGCTGGATATTGGTTTTCTTCGCGGCTTCGACTACGCCAGTGGCCAGCGTGTCGACGCGCAGGATTCCGCCAAAAATATTAATCAGCACGGCTTTCACGCTCTTGTCGCTCAGCAGGATTTCAAACGCGTGGGCAGCCTGCTCTGCGTTCGCACCGCCGCCCACGTCGAGAAAATTGGCAGGCATGCCGCCCGCATATTTGATGATGTCCATTGTGGCCATTGCCAGACCCGCGCCATTCACCATGCAACCCACGCTGCCATCGAGTTTGATGTAGTTCAGGTTGTATTTCGAGGCTTCCACTTCGAGCGGATCTTCCTCGGTAATGTCGCGCAGTTCGCGGATATCAGGATGGCGAAATAGCGCGTTGTCGTCAAAGGTCAGCTTGGCATCGAGCGCGAACAGTCGCCCGTCGGTGGTCGTAATAAACGGATTGATTTCGACCAGCGATGCGTCCGTGTCAAGAAATGCTTTGTAGAGATTGCTGAGAAACTGCACTGCGGGACTAATCTGCTGCGCTTTCAGGCCCAGAGTGAAAGCCATCTTGCGCGCCTGAAACGCTTCCAGCCCCATGCCGGGATCGATGTGTTGCTTCAAGATTGCATCGGGATTTTCCGCCGCTACCTGCTCAATCTCCATGCCGCCTGCGGCCGAAGCCATGAATACTGGCGTGCCCTCGGCACGGTCGACCAGAATCCCAAGATAAAGTTCTTTTTCGATCGGCAGAGTTTCTTCGATCAGCAGGCGCCGCACCGTTCTGCCTTCAGGGCCGGTCTGATGCGTAATCAGTTTCATGCCCAGCATCCTGCCGGCAATCTCTCCAGCTTCGGCAGCCGATTTGGCGATTTTCACTCCACCGCCTTTGCCGCGCCCGCCAGCGTGAATTTGCGCCTTGACCACGACTCCCGTGGCCCCAGAGCCGAACAGTTCCTTGGCAACGCCTTCAGCTTCTTCCGGCGAGGTCGCCATACTGCCACGCGGCACGCTCACCCCGTACTTTTTGAGAATTCCTTTGCCCTGGTACTCATGAATTTTCATAATGATTTATTCCCAGCTAATTAATCGGCAGGAACACGCTTGCGGCTTAACAATGCGGCAGCAAACTCTCAATTTTATAGAATGACGGCGATGTGGGCAAACACACCCGCGTCTTTTCCGTGTGCGGAACATCCAAAGCTTTGTCGGGAGCGCACGAGACGTCAGCGAAGCTTTCTCCGGGAGGCGCATCGTGAAATTGATCTCACTAAACGTCGCCAGGCCGCAGTTGATGGTCTACAACGGAGCGACCATCAGCACGGGCATATTCAAGAAACCTGTGAGCGGCCGAGTGATGTTGCGCCGGCTAAACCTGGATGGCGACCGCCAGGCCGATCTCAGCGTCCACGGCGGGCTTAACAAAGCTGTTTACGCATACCCTGCCGAGCATTATGAGTATTGGCAGCATGAGCTCGCTGGGAAGGATTTGCCCTGGGGCATGTTCGGCGAGAATTTTACGACGTCCGACCTGGGTGAAGAGGACCTTCATATTGGCGACCGTTTGCGAATGGGCGCTGCGACGGTGGTGGTTCGCCAGCCGCGTATGCCTTGCTACAAGCTCCAAGCCAAGTTTCAGATCGACGACATGATCCAGCGATTTCTGCGAAGCGGCCGGAGTGGATTTTATTTCTCGGTCGAGGAAGAGGGCGAAGTTGAAGCGGGAGATTCCATCGAAGTTCTCTCGCATGACCAAGACGGCATCAGCATCGCTAAGTTGAACCGGCTCTTTTTTCACGAAAAGTACAATCGCAATCTGTTGCAGAAGGCGATTGCCACGGCTGCGCTACCTGAAGACTGGCGAGAGTATCTCCTGCCCAGACTGAACGGTCCGGCTGAAAGCGCGTAGTTTCTCGCTTTCATTGCGAGAGCACTTATCCCGTACAATTCCGGGTGAGATGATCTTCGACGCTCTCCACCGCATCGCGAATGATCGCCAATCGCTCTCACGCGGGGAGGCCCGTGAGGTCATGGCGGAAGTGCTGGCGGCTCACTGCACCGATTCGCAGATCGCGGCTCTGTTAATCGCGATGCGCATGAAGGGCGAGGCCGTCGAAGAGATTGTCGGCTTTGCGGAAGCGATTCGTGCAGTGGCTACGCCGCTGCCTACTTCTATCGCCGTTATGCCAGATGCCTCAGGTGCCCTGGATCTGAGCGGCACTGGACGCGACGCGCTGGTGGGATCTTCCTTCCGCACTAGCCTCGTCGATACCAGCGGTACCGGTGGCGATGCCGCCGGCACTTTTAACATTTCTACCGCAACCGCCTTCGTCACCGCCGGCGCCGGCGTGCGCGTGGCCAAACACGGCAACCGGAGCATCAGCTCAAAATGCGGCTCGGCCGACGTGATGATCGCCCTCGGCGTCAACATTCAGTTGTCTCCCGAACGAGCGGCGCAGTGCCTCCGGGAAGTGGGAATGTGTTTTTTGTACGCAGCCGATCTGCACGCTTCGATGAAGCAGGTGCAGAAAGTCCGCCGCGAACTACACATGCGCACCATCTTCAACCTGCTCGGCCCGCTTACCAATCCTGCGCAGGCGTCGGGACAGGTCGTCGGCGTCTACGCTTTGGAGATGGTCGAGAAACTCGCCGAAGCGCTCAGCATGCTGGGCCTGCATCGCGCGTTGGTCGTGCACGGCCTCGACGGAATGGACGAAATCACCATAACCGGCGGGACGCGGGTGGCCGAGGTCCGTGACGGAACCGTGCGTTCTTACGAGGTTGCTCCGGAGGAATTCGGCATAGAACGGGGCTCGCTCGAAGAGATTTCCGGAGGAGATGCGGCCGAGAATGCAGCGATTATTCGCGATATACTTGGCGGAAAGAAATCTGCGCGCCGCAATGTTGTTCTGCTAAACTCCGCGGCAGCGCTGGTCGCGGCAGGGAGCGTGGATCATCTGGCCGATGGAATTCCTCTGGCAGCGCAATCGATCGATTCTGGCGCGGCGGCCGCCACGCTCGCAAGGCTAGTAAGTTTTACCGCAAATGAGATGTAGAGGATGTAGAGGCGTATGTCTTGTGTGCTTCGAGCCAGTGGCGCCAGGTTTGATGTGGACGAGTTCTTGAAGAACTCTACCCTCGACGTGCTTACTGCCTTTCACTGCGGCGAAGTGCAATTTGCTACCTCCAGCGTAACGCGTAAAAGCGAATATTCGGGGATGAGCGTAAGTGCGAGTACGAGAGAGTTCTCAGATTTAAGAGGACAAATCGAAGAGGCGATTGCGTTTTTGACGGAAAACGATCGGGAGCTGAGACGACTCCGGGATTTCTCAGGCCTGGAGTGCATGGACCTGGACTTTCCCATTGAGGATCGCGATGTGGTGTACCAGCGCGATGCATTTCCTCATCAACTCTTGTCGCTGTTGGGAGAGTTGCACATTGGACTCATCGTCTCGCGCCATCCGGTTCCCGCAGTAACTGAGGTTCCGGACGTGACGCAATGAATCAAATATTAAAATCTCAATCGCGTCTGCGTGGATCATTTCGCAATATCGCTCGCGTCGACCTTGAAACTGTTGTTGGTCGTATCGCTCTCCGGCACGCTGCCATCGTTGACTACGACTTCTTCGGGAACGCTCGTGGTTTCCAGGCGAATCACGGCGTTAGTTTTCCCCCGCACGACCAAACGTTTCGTGACATCGCCGCCAGGTGATTTCACCGTGACTGGCACCTCGGCGCCGGCCGCGCCTAGATTCTGCACCGTGATAGTGAGCATATAGCCTTCCGGCACTAACTTGCGGGTGAACGCGGACTCCACTTTGAAATCCGGCAGACCACGGTCTCGATAGACCCAGTCGTCGAAAAACCACTCCAGATCGCGCTGCGTATGTGCCTGGAGCAAACGCTGCATGTAGGACGGTTCTTTATCTTGTTCCGGGCGATACGCCGCAAGGCTTTTTTTCAGCGCCTGATCGCCAATCATGTCGCGTAGCATCCACCACAAGTACATGGCCTTGGAGCGATACAGTTGCTCGTCCGCGGTGTTGGTCAGAGAGTCTTTGGTTTCATCTTGAGCGGCAAGTGGTGAACTTTGCTGCGCAGTCTCAGCCGAAATGAATGCTGAACCGTGCGTGTGCATATATTCAATGGCAGCCTCGCGTCCCTTCTGTTGCCGGAGGTAAAGAGCCTGCGCAAAGTGAGCCAGGCCTTCATTGATCCACGCCCGCGGTGAGGAGATGGCTGCGTGAGTGAGTTGGTGCGCAGCGACGAGTCCCGCGAGCTTGGGATCGATTGCGGAGAGCGGCGTCAACAAAAGCGATCCACTCTCGAATGGCGCCGCATCGGGGTCGGACAAGTCCGCGGTTTCGGATTTTGATCGTGGCGCTCCAAACCAATCCGTGATGAGCGGAACGACTTTTTCGGCCGCGTCGGCGTAAGCCGCCGCTGAGGCGTCGTGTCCCGGCAGAAAATGTACTGTGATATTCGGGCGTTCGATCATTTGATAGTTCGCAATCACAAATGTCGGCACGTTCGAAGCAAGCGAGCGGTAGGTGCAATCTGCCAGAAACTGAGATCCTTGTTCGTGGGCAACCGGGCAAGAGGTCGCATTCACCAAAAGCTCGGGCTTGTCGGCCTCGTCGCCGACGGAAACAGCCAGCTGCAAATGCATGGAGGAAGCACTTTCCCGCGCCTTCCAGCGGCTCAAAACTTCGAAGAGGTCCATGCCTTGCGAAAGGCTGGCAGCATCGGTAGAAATCGGATACCAGCTCACGTATCCGGCCCCTCGCACAGCGGTGAACTGCGAAGTGATCTGGTCCCAGTCGGTGCTGCGGGCAGCGTCTTCTGGCGTATCCATGCGGGTGAGCCGGGTCGCATCCAGCGGCACTACGCCTTCATAAGCAATCTCGAGTTGGGTTGTGCTTTTGGGACCGACGGAGTTTACTAACGTCACAATCGCCTCGGAAAGCTCGCCGGTGTGGTCGATATCGGAGTTGTAGGGTTGCGAAACAAACTGCAGCAGCTTGCCCCCAGCCCTGATCGAAAGCCAGTTTAGGGAAGATGAAATTTGCAGAACGGCAATCTTTTGCGGCAGGGAAGAGTCATTGCGCAGCGTGATCTTGCCGCGAACCCCCAGGCGCTGTTGTGCTGGGTCGATGCGAACCTGCAAGTCGTACTTCGAAATCGCGAAGGCCTCGCGATCGAGCGAAAAAGCATTTACCGCTGCAGTGCAGAGAGCCGTGCCGAGAATAGAAAGCCACAGACGTCGCAAACCGCCATACTTCATTCCGCGGCTGCCTCGGTAAGGAGCGCGCTGGCTTGCGCGCGCCGCTGCCGCACAGCCTCGTACATCACAATTGCTCCGGCCACGGATACGTTTAATGAAGACACCTTTCCCAGCATCGGAATGGAAACCAGAAAATCGCATTTCTTCTTTACCAGATCGTGCAGGCCTTTGCCTTCTGCGCCGAGAACCAGCGCGCAATCCATGTTGTAGTCGATCTGGTCGTAGGTCTGCTTTCCGCGCTCGTCCAGGCCAACCGTCCAGATATTTCGATCTTTCAATTCTTCGACGGTGCGTGCGATGTTCGTGACTTTTGCGATTGGCAAATGTTCGCTAGCTCCCGCGGAAGCTTTCGTCACAGTTCCAGTGACGCCGGCGGCGCGCCGTTCGGGGATGATTACGCCGTCGGCTCCAGCGGCGTCAGCGGTGCGTAAAACCGCGCCTAGATTATGCGGATCTTCCACGCCATCAAGCACGACTATGAAAGAATATTTTCCCCGTTTCGCCCCAACCACATCGTCTAGATCGCTATATTGCTTCGCCGAAGTGACCGCGACCACTCCTTGATGCGCAGCATTGCCGGCCATTCGGTCGAGTTCCACGCGAGAAAGAAAACGCACGGGCACGGCGAGACGGCGGCAATCCTCGATCATTCTCTGCAGGCGGATGTCATTGCGCTCTTTCGCCATGCCCACCCACTGAAAAGCGCGTCCGCGGGCCTTTAGCGCTTCGCTGACGGCATTGATGCCGTAAATGTAATTCATGAATTATCTAGTGTATCGGAAGCCAAGGTGTGGTGCGGGCGCCCTCGCCCGCATTTTTTGCCGGCGCAGATGCTCAGGTGTTCAGAATGCTCAGAATCGTTGTGGGTTCCGGCCGCGCCGTATAGTCTTCATCAGCCGAAGCGTAGAGCACAGTCCCATCGTGGTCGATGATGTAGGTCGCGGGAATCGGCAACTCCCAACTAGGGTCGCCGTTGATGAACGGGAGATTCACGAAGGTGCGCTGATAAAGCGCACGCTGTTCGTCTGTTACGCGGTAGACCAGACCGAATTGCCGAGCGACGTTGTTGCCTGCATCTGCGAGCAGAGGAAAGCGGAGCTTATGCTGATCGTGCATGAAATATGACTGTTTCACCGTCTGCGGGGAAACTGCTGCGAGCACGGCGCCTGACTGCTCGATCTCTGACACGATAAGATTCATCGCTTCCATTTGAGCAACACAAAACGGACACCAGCGGCCGCGGATGAAGCAGAGCACAAGCTTTCCGCGCGCTAGCAGATTTAAGGAAGGAACAATTTTGCCGTCGTGATCTTGCAGCTCGAACGGGGAAATCTTCGCTCTAACAGGCAAGATGCGTCGTGCAAGGACTTTGGATCTGAGCTCGGCCACGGCCCGCTCATGAATCGCTTGGGTCTCCGGCGGAACGTACTTTGCGATCGATTCCTTGCGCTCGGCGAGAATCTCGCGGAGAGGTCGAACGATCGCTTCAGGAGCCGACTCTTCGAGCGAACGCCATTTCATAGTCGTGATGCTGCTGGGTTATAGAGATCCACTTCTGCGAGCTAAGGGCAGGCTTTCGACTGCGTTGCCGTCCGCTGAATGTTTCCAATCTCAACTGATCAACTTCGATCTTCACATCCCCGGCAACTTCATCCCGGCCATTCTTCGCGCGAAGCTGGGCTTGCCCATCTGCTTGAACATCTTTCTCATTTGCGCGTATTGGCGGAGCAGATTGTTGACTTCCTGAACGCTCGTTCCCGATCCGTGGGCGATGCGCTTGCGGCGGCTGCCGTTGATCACTTCGTGATGATTACGCTCCTGCGTGGTCATCGAATTGATGATGGCTTCGACCCGGTTGATCTGCTTTTCATCGACGTGGTCGGCGGCTTTCTGCAATCCGGAAAATGGGCCTATGCTCGGAAGCATTCCGATCAGATTCTTCATCGATCCCATCTTCTTTACTTGCCGCAACTGGTCGCGAAAATCTTCCAGCGAGAAGCCGTCGCCGCTTAGGGCTTTGCTGGCCATCTCGGCGGCTTTTTTCTTATCGATCTGTGATTCGGCGCGCTCGATCAGCGAGAGAATGTCGCCCATGCCGAGAATGCGCGAGACGATGCGGTCAGGATGAAACGGCTCCAGCGCGTCGTATTTCTCTCCTACGCCGATGAACTTGATCGGCTGACCGGTAACTTGGCGGATAGAAAGCGCCGCGCCGCCGCGAGCATCGCCATCCATCTTGGTGAGCACCACGCCGGTGAGGGAGAGTTTTTTGTGGAACTCGTCGGCAGAGCGGACTGCGTCTTGTCCGGTCATGGCGTCGGCGACGAACAGAATCTCGGATGGATTCAGCAGCTTTTTCAGCGACTGCATTTCGCCCATTAACTCGTCGTCAATGTGCAAGCGGCCGGCAGTATCGACAATCAGAACATCACAGCCGGAGATCGTAGCCTCGCGCCGCGCTTCTTTTACTAAACGCTCGACCGTGGCCGTGTTCGCCTCACCTACTTGGCCCTCGTAGATTTGCGCCTTCACCGCCTGCGCCACAACTTTCAACTGCTCGCGCGCCGCGGGACGATACACGTCGACCGACACCAGCAGCGGACGATGGCCGCCATTTTTGAACCAATTCGCCAACTTGCCGGAAGTAGTTGTCTTGCCGGAGCCCTGCAGTCCAGCCATCAGTACGACGGTTGGCGGCTGCGAAGCGAACTTGATGCGGGCGGTGTCCTTGCCGAGCGTTTCAACCAGTTCGTCGCGCACGATCTTGATGACCTGCTCGCCGGGGGACAGCGCGGTCATGACTTCCTGGCCCACCGCTTTGGCCTGAATGCGGTCGATCAGCTCCTTGACGACCTTAAAATGGACGTCAGCCTCAAGCAGGGCGAGGCGAATTTCGCGCAGCGCCTCGGCGATGTTTTCTTCGCTGAGGCGTGCCTGTCCGCGGAGGGACTTGAAGGCGCGTTGCAGTTTTTCCTGAAGATTCTCGAACATGATCGAAAAATTATTCTATCAGCCGGCTGCCTGCTGCGTATTTGACATACATGCTTCCGAAGATAAGAGACCGTGCTTCACCCGGCGCAGTGGAATCAGGCACAAAAAAGCCCGGACGTGAAGTCCGGGCTTTTATGGTGTCGAGCTATCGCTATTTCACAACGTCGATTTCGACAAGAGCGCTTTCGCTTTTTCCATCGCCAGACCCTTTCACCTGAATCTTGTAGATTCCGGTGGCAGTACCTTTGGGAACCGTGATGGTCATGGTGGAGGTACCCGAGCCCGGCGCCGGGATGGTACTTGGATTGAAGGTTGCGGTTTTCAACGAGGCGGACAAAGTGATCGCCGAGTCGAAACCGCCGGAGACGGCAGTGGTGATCGTCGATTTTGCCGAGCTGCCCTGAGCAATCATGATTCGGTTGGGCGACGCGGAAATGGTGAAGCTCGGATTTGCCGCCGGCGCCAGCGCGTTGATCAGGTTGTCGCCGTTGGGACTTCCCCAACCGGTCACCAGATCATAACCGACCGTTGCCGGCCAGCCGTTGCTGCCACTGGTGATGTCGTGGAAATCGGTGTCATAGCTGCTACCCAAACCAATGGGATAAATCGTCGGATTGATAAATCCCACCGTTGGCTCACCGTTCGAGACAGCCTGTTGGTTGGCGAGAGCCACGTACCCGGCCCACATTGGAGCCGCGAAGCTGGTTCCACCGTAATCGTTTTCAGTGCACGTGGTCTGGTCGGCGCAAACGTAGAAACTAAAGTTTGCGTTCGCCGAAACGTCCGGACCGTTTCGAAGGGTCTGCGAACAATCCGAGCAACCCGCGGCAGTCTGGACTTGCCAGCTGGGAATAGCAACCCCATTCGGTGAAATTCCACCGCCGCTGTCAGACCAGGCTGTTTCCGAAGCCCAGGGTCCGCCTGCGCTTTGCGTGTCCAAGTCGGTCCCACCGGTAGATATCACATATTGATTGTCCGAGGGCCAGCTATATTCCTGGCTCTTGCTCCACTTTCCGCTGTCGCCAGAGGCTTGAAACATGGTCTGACCTTGCAACTGCATCTCTACGTAATATGGATCGTCCGTCGATGGGTCCGCCGGCGTCCACGTCCAAGAAGAGCTCAGGTTGTAGATAAGAGGACTGCCGGTGATCATAGCGTTCAGCAGCGCCGTGTCGGTGGAACCGACGTACATTGTCAGACCTGTCAGCCCAGGAGCCATTCCGAGAGCCTGCGTCATGTCGAGCGTCTGCTCAGTATCGTCGCAGCCTTGCTTGGCAACGCAGTTCACGCTGGTGCCGTCAGTCGACAGCAAAGTGATTGGCACATTGTTTGTCTGGTGGGCATTCGTGTAATAGGTGGTCAAATCCTTAAGGTCCGTGCCGTAGTATTCCAGCAATCCAACATATTGGCCGGTGCCAGTGAGAGCCGTACCTTCGTAGTAGGCAGCTCTCATATCGCTGCCGCAGAAGGACGCTCCGGGGCATGAACCAGTGGTGGCATTCGAATGCACGCCCTGACCAGCTTGGCTCTTGCGGAGCAACATCGGGTGCGGAACCGAATAGTTATCCAAGCCGGAGATGTGCCAGAGCTGCACGCCTAATGCAGGAGCTGGCTCACGGTCGGGAGCGTAGAAGTTGCGATTCGCGATGGGATCGTGATAAAGGCCCAGCGAGATGTTGAGCGCCTTTTCAATGTTCGCAACCGAACCCGTAACGTCGAGGTTCACACGGTTGCGCGATGTTCCAACCACGGTTAAGCCGTGCGCTTCGACAAAATGAGTCACGGCATCGTAATCCTGCTGAGTGGGGCCATACCTCGCGGTGAATTCATCAACGGTGAGGAACTGGCGATAGGACCGGCTAGACGGATCGGAAACGGCGGATAGAAGACTCTCCAAATCAGGTTGATTGCGCAGCGGCAGAACGAAAACGAGCCGCATCGATTGTGTTTCCGGGAGATGGCCGACGAGTGGCGCGTGGCCGTTGAGTGCAACTTGACGAACGTGATGGGTCAGCAGCGGAGGTGCGTTCAGGGCGAAAGTGGGGCAACAGAGGCAGGCCACCACGGCAAGCACAGCTAATGAGCTGAGCACAGCAAAGCGTTGCTTCATCTGTATGACTCTCCTTAGGGTCTTTTAAAGCGTCAGTTTTTTGCTTGCTTATTCTACGAAAGGCTTGTTGGGTTCCAGAACCAATGGAAGCGGGGGCAACAAGGTCGAATGATTGTGTTCGCGTTTTCTCCGCGTGTCAACTGTGAAGGTTTTTTCATACAGGTTTGCTGGTAGCTGCCGGCCAGGGTGCGCCACTTTTATCGGGAGTTCCCCCGGCGGCCGGCCAGCTCTCAGAAACTGAGCTTCCACATGTGTGCAAAAGTTTGCACTTTAGCCCGGCGGAACATGCGCTAAGTCGAATGCCAGCGCCCCGCATCTGGCTGAAGGATTGCCCATACCAGGTGAGAAGCCTTGCTGATCGGGCCTTTTGGTAGATTCTTCGTAATTCAACAGTTTCCCCCGGACAAGGATGAATCGATGAAAACGGTATTTTGCATTTCATTTTTTCTTTGCGCCACGGTGGCCTTCGCACAAACGGCTCCCGTTCTGAGCAACAATCCTCAGCCTGTGATCATGATGGATCACGCCCAACATGCTTCTCAGCATCCTATGGCGACTGAAACAAGCCTGCTCGATGCCTCGGTTTACGGCTACGCTAAGGGCGAGGTGCCGCTTTCTGAACTTGGCTCCATCGCGTATGAAACTCCGCTCGGCGATGTCGCCCGCGCATTCAGAAAACAACACGCCGCTATGCTGATGAAGCCCGCGAAAGTCTTAGAGAAACAGAACTAGGGACAATTAGCTCGGCCCCGAATCCCTTAATTTGATTTGCTCAAATGGCAACCGAGTTCACCGGAGTGTACCGAGACTTGGTTGCCGATCCGTTTCAGATTGGCTAGGGCTTTTGCGTAGGCCGCAGGCTGACCTCGCTGACAAACGACTGCGGACTCTGCGTGACCAGCATAGTAGCCACATGAGCGACGTCTTCTGGTTGCAGCATTTTGGCCGGATCCTTGCCTTCATGCGGGCTCAGATCCGTGTTGGTTGAACCAGGGCAGATCACCGACACGCGAATGTTGTGAGCGCGCAGCTCTTCGGCCAATGAATAACTCAATCCATTCAGGCCCCATTTCGAGGCCGCATAGGCCGCGCCGTTGGGCAGCGGATTCTTTCCGGCGAGAGAGGAGATGTTGATGATGTGCCCCGAGCGCGCACGGATCATCACCGGCGCGAATGCGCGACAGGTGTAGTAAACCCCTCTCAGATTCGTGTTGAGAATCTGATCCCATTCCTCGGGCGGGAGCTGATGAAGTCGGCCTCCAAATCCTCCGATGCCCGCGTTGTTAACCAAAATATCCACGCGTCCATAAGTAGATTCGATTTGCCGGACGGCTTTTTCAACCGAGGAAAGATCGGTAACGTCGCAGGGAATCACCTCGGCACGGCCCCCGGCTTGCTCAATGGCTTGCGCGGTGGAGTCAAGCGCAGAACGAGTGCGCCCGCAGAGCACAGTCGTAGCTCCCAGATTGGACAACGCAGAAGCGATCGCAGCACCGATGCCTCGACCCGCTCCCGTGACGACCGCCACTTGTTCGCTCAGGTTTGGCTTGCTGTTCATGAAAACTCGCTTATTAGATTTGGATTCGTTTCCGGCTGAGTCCGGACAGAGAATCATCTTCC
This sequence comes from uncultured Acidobacteriaceae bacterium, assembly GCA_963784095.1. Lineage (GTDB taxonomy): Bacteria > Acidobacteriota > Terriglobia > Terriglobales > Acidobacteriaceae > Sulfotelmatobacter. The sequence goes on along the minus strand of CAWAQC010000003.1, from coordinate 64,230 downwards.
GAGCTATACAACAGCATCCTAACAGCTGCATCTTAGTACAATGCTGATGCGGATGAGCGAGAAGAGCTTGCCTTCGAAACAGGAGGTACTTATAATCCGGCCAACCCCATGTGCGGGGTCAGTCGCCTTTACGTCCCACAGGTCGTCCTTTTTCTTGGACCCGGCCGGCAAGCGACGCGCTTTCCATCATTTTGAGAGCGACCATCTGTCCGAGTAGAATGCAGCCACAAGCTAAGGAATGATATTTTCGCGAAATCGTCGATTACCAAAAAGCTAAGGAGCTATGCTGATGAAAAAGATTCTGGTCACGGTTGTGCTTGGGGCTGCGTCAATGTTGTTGGCCCAAAACCCCGCCACTCCCGCGCAACCGCCGCAAGGGCAGACCGCGCAGTCGCCAACTTCCTCGCCTGCACAGGCGCCGCCCGCCCCGGTAATCAAAGATCCCGCTGAATACAACGCGTACATGGGCGCTATCCAGCAAAAGGATCCCGCTGCTCAGATTAGCGGACTGGAAGCTTATCTCACCCAGTACCCGAGCAGCGTGATGAAGATTGCCGCCCTGCAGACTCTCATGCAGGATTATCAGCAAACCAATAATCAGGCCAAGACGATTGAAACCGCGCAAAAGCTGGTGGCGGCCGACCCCTGCAACGTGCGTGCTCTGGCGTTGCTGTCTTACATTGATCGGCTTAAAGCGCAAGGCGGTGACCCGAACGCCAAACAGGATTTGACGGACGCACAGAAGTATGGGCAGAACGGATTAGAGTGCCTGCCCAAGTTCACCAAGCCTCCGAGCACGTCCGATGCGGATTACAACAAGATGAAAGGCCAGATGGATGGCATTTTTAACGCCGCCATCGGGATTGCAGATCTCACCGATAAAGACTACGAGGCGGCACGCAAGACGCTACGCGCCGCTGAGGATAGCAGTCCCGACGAACAGAAAGATTTCAGCATCGTGTATCCGCTGGCCCTGGCTTATGCCGGTCCAAATCCTCCTCAGCCCACCGTTACCGCCGACCCGCTGAACGCGATCTGGTATGCGGCCCGCGCTTCGGTGGTCGCGCCCAACCCGCAATATCAGCAGCAGATCGAAAAATACGCCAAGAGTCTTTATATGAAGTATCACGGCGGTGACGATGGATGGAATGATGTGCTGACGCAAGCCAAAGCTAGCCCAGATCCGCCCGCCGGCTTCGCCATCAAGCCCGCGCCCACGCCAGCGGAGCAAGCTCATACCATGGTGGGGTCCACGTCGCCCGACAAGATGGATTTCGCAACTTGGGAGTTCATCTTCACGAATGGTTCCAAGGACGATCAGGATACGGTTTGGAACGCGATCAAGGGCAAGGCTGTGCAGATGCAGGGAACCGTTATACATGCGACTCCTACTGAGTTTCAGATCGCAGGTAGCGCCGATGACATTGCCGCCAACAAAGCGGATATCACTCTGAATTTTCCCGAGAAAGTTCCGCTAAGGCTAGTTCCGAAGGATGGGGCGACACTTGACTTTCAAGGGGAACCGTCGTCCTACACGAGCACTCCGTTCATGATGACGATGGACAACGGCAAGTTGCTGAAGGCTGCGGCGCCGGCACCTACCCACAGGCCCCACCACACCGCCCGTCAGTAGCAAGAGTAAATAAAACTGGATGAATCAACAGGCAGCCATTCAAAGGCTGCCTGTCTTGTTTCACAGTCAGCGCGAGCTGTTTGCGGTTTCTAGCGTATCGCTTTCTTGTCGAATGACATCGGCCGCGCACTTCGCGGTGGGCGCTTGGCGCCGTCTCGAAGCTGGCGGACGTCGATCTTGAGCTCGTCAATGGTGCGGCTGAGAGTGTTGCGGTGCATGCCCAACTCGCGCGCGGCGCGGCATTGGTTGCCTTTGTTCTCCTGCAGGACAGTGAGGATAAAGCGCTTCTTAAACTCGCGCACCCCCTCGGAGTACAAAATATTGCTCTTGTACATCTGCAAAATAAGTGCTTCTAGTTGATCTTTCACAGTAGTCTCTCTCTCGAATGTCTTTTGATTTTCTTCGAAGCGATGCAACTATTTACTTCGCCGGACTGGAGTGCTGAAAATCGTTCGGAGCTCGATGCAAGAAATCCAATCCTTCATAGAAACGGGATCTCAACTCTGACGGCGCCAGCCAAACTGCAGCTCTTCCTATAACCAAAAAATAAGGCGCCAGTTCTGATCTGTCGAGCAACTGCGAAGTTGGCGTGAACGCGGTCATGCACATGAGCACAACGGCCACCAGCAAGCCGCCTTTCAGCACACCCAACAATGCTCCCAGGAAACGGTCGAAACCGCTCAGACCGGCTGCCTTCATCAGCTTGCGTATCATCCTGCCGATAAGGCTGAACAGGATCAAAATCACAAAAAAAATAAACAGAAAAGCAAGAATCTCGGCCAATAACTGAGATTTCAGGAACGTTGTAAGCCAGGCGGCGACCTTTTTGTACCGCCAGGCCGCCACGAGATAACCAACAATCAAACCCGCCGTGCTGAAAGCTTCCGCAAAGAAGCCGTGCATGGCGGCCAATATTACATTCAACAGCACGAGCGCGACGATTGCCCAATCGGCCGCCGTCATGCGATACTCTCGGCCCCCAAACTGCGGAGGCGCCCGCGGCTAAACATCCAGTTTGCGGCCGGTAATCTGGAAATAAGCGTCGAGATACTTCTCGCTGGTACGGGCCGCAACCTCAGCCGGCAAAGCCGGTGCGGGCGGCTGCTTGTTCCAGCGAATTTGTTCCAGATAATCACGTACGTATTGCTTGTCGTAAGACTCCTGTGAGCGGCCCGGTTCATATTTGTCGGTCGGCCAGAAGCGGGAAGAGTCAGGCGTCAAAACTTCGTCGGCCAGTGTAATGCCATGGGCGGTGCGTCCGAACTCAAATTTTGTGTCGGCGATGATGATACCCCTCTGGCGGGCATACGCGGCAGCTTTCTTGTAGATCCGCAAAGTCAGGTCGCGCAGATGGCTCGCGGTTTCGGCGCCAACGATCTCGCACATCTGCGAGAACGGGATATTTTCGTCATGTCCGGTGGTCGCCTTCGTTGCCGGAGTAAAAATTGGTTCGGGAAACGCTTCCGACTCGCGCAGTCCCGCGGGCAATTCAATGCCGCAGACTTTGCCTGACGCCTTGTATTCCTTCCACGCCGACCCTGAAATATAGCCGCGCACCACGCACTCGACGGGAAACATTTGTGCGCATTGCACGATCATGGAACGGCCGCGCAGTTGATCGTCGTATTTTCGAAGCGGCTCGGGATAGCGCTCCACATCGGCGGTTATGAGATGGTTCGGCACAATATCCGACAGAAAGTCGAACCAGAACAGAGAAATCTGAGTCAGCACCCGGCCTTTGTTCGGGATGCCGGTAGCCAGCACATAATCGAATGCCGAAATGCGGTCGGTGGCTACGAAGAGCAGGCGATCCTTATCAAGCTGGTAAACGTCGCGGACTTTTCCGCTGGTTAGAAGTTTCAGGTCCGGAAGATCGGTTTGAAGGATGACGGGATCAAGCAGGTTAGAAGTCATATGGAAATTTTACAGGCAAGCAGCGAGGCCGTATTTTAGACCCTCAGAATTTTTTGTCAATCACAGACGTCGGCTCGGCGCAATAAGTTTGTATCCCATTGAGCAGACAAATGTTGCCAAATGAAGAAAGCGGGTTAGAAAGAGAATTGGAAACCACATGCTGCTCGCCTTGTGGAAAAGCTGAGGATAAGCGTGGATATCGTGGCAGGAGACTCGAAGCGGCAACCACAACGCGTGATGCGACGAGCAAATTATGCCGCTTCAAATCTTACCGATACCAGCTTCGACACTCCGGGCTCCTGCATCGTGACTCCATAAAGCACGGGCGCAATGCTCATGGTTTTTTTGCTGTGCGTGATCAGCACGAACTGGGTCTGCACGCTCATTTCCTTCACCAGGTCAGTAAAGCGGCCCACGTTTGTCTCGTCCAATGGGGCATCAACTTCGTCGAGAATGCAGAACGGACTCGGAGCGTATTGAAAGATCCCGACCAGCAGCGCCAGCGCGGTAAGGGCCTTTTCGCCTCCGGAGAGCAGCAACACGCTTTGCATGCGTTTGCCTGGCGGCGAAGCAATTACGTCGATTCCGCTTTCTGCGAAATTTTCTTCGTCCGTCAGCTTCATGAAAGCATTGCCGCCGCCGAAAAGTTTCTTGAAAGTGGCCTGGAAGTTCTCATTGATTTTAGAGAACGCTTCCTGAAATTTCTGCCGCGAAACTTCGTCGATCTCCCGAATGGTCGCGATTGTGTTTTCAATCGACGAAATCAGATCTTTGCGTTGTCCATCGAGGAACGCGTGCCGTTCGCTGGTCTCGCGATACTCTTCCAGCGCCATCATATTCACCGGACCCATCGATTCAAGCTTGGCGCGCATCTCCTTATATGACTGCTCGCATGCCGAAAGTTCCTCGTCGGTGACCATGGCGATGCTGCTGTCGGCGAGCAAGGCCTCGCGCTCGATTCCTAGCTCATTCAGGCAGGTCTCGGCCATGTGCATGGCGTCAGCTTGCAGTTTGGCAGCCGTGGCTTGCAGGTCGCCCCGGCGGTCGCGGGCTGCATCCAGCAGCGGGCGCGAGAGGCGCAGTTGTTCATCAATCTCCACCAGACGCGCGCGGATCTGATCCTTCTCGCCTTGCAGCAGAGCTTCCCGAGCCTGACCGGCATTGCGCTCGGCCTCCAGATCGGCGACATTCTGCTCCAGTTGACGATTTTCATCCTCGCGCTGCAACTTTTCGCTCGCTGCCGACTCGATTTGCGAAACCAGAGCGTCCGCACGCTGACTCATTTCGCTGAACAAAGATTCGATTCGCAGCAGCGCCGATGCTGCAGAACGATGGCGCTCTTCCAGCGCTGCTACTCTAGCGACGCACTTCGAGCTGGCCTGGGCAGCCTCTTCACGGCGCAACCGGAGCGCTGCCAGTGACTCTTGCGCAGCCGCAACCTGCATTTCGATTTCAGCCCGCTTTTGTTCCATCGCCGCGATATCAGCCTGGCGTGCGGTGATGATCGACCCCTGCTCGGCTCGTTCAGCGGCAAGGCGGCGCAATTCCTGCTGTGAAATATTCATCCGCTCGAGCACGCGATTCATCTCCGAATCGAGCTGCTGCAACAGGTGCCGTGATGTCATCGACTGATTCTCGGCTTCGCGCTTTTCTCCTTCCAACCGTTCCAGCAGGGAACTGAACTCTTTGATTTCCCTGCCCAAGGTCAGGACGCGCATCTCTTCTCCGCGAAGAGCGCGTTCCAATTCTTCAAGCTGACGGAGAACTTCGCGCAGCTCGCGCTTCATCGAGAGCGGACCCTCCGCCCTCTGCTTACCTCCTGTGACCGTGACATTGTGGAAGCACTCGCCTGCGTGCGAAAGGAAAAACGCGTCCGGATTTTCAAGAGCTAAGCCACGGGCCGCATCCGATCCGGGAACAATGTAGCCGTCGCGCAGCTTGGGCAGAATCACTTCGAGTGATTTTCCGAAGCCATCGAGAACGCGGATCGTGTTCTTTAATGGAAGAATGGAAACTGCGGGCGGCGCCGTGTGCGCGGCCTCATCGAGCACAAAAGAAAATTTGGCCTGCGCGTCTTCGGGATGAACCAAGAAAGTAGCGCGGCCGTCCACATCGCTGCGCAGCAGGCGTAGCCCTTCATCGGCAGCGTCCCAGGATTTGACCACAACGTAATTCAATTCATCGCGTAGAAAATCTTCTACGACGCGCTCAAAGCGCGGATCAACCTCCAGAAAATCGGCGAGCACTCCGACCGGCGCAAAACCGCTCTGCATCACATTCGACTGAAAAAGCCGGCGGACGGATTCCGTCGAATATCCGTGCTCGGCAATCACCGCCTCCAGCGATCCTTTTTTTCCGAGTGCCGTGGCGAATTCTGCGCGCAGCAGATCGAGATGGCCTTTGGCTTTCGTTTCTTCCTGGCGCTTCGATTCAATCAAACGACGAAGCTGGCCAATCTCTTCGATAATCCCTGCCGCACGCTGCGCAACGGTTTCAAATTCAAGCGCGAGTTGCCCACGCTGTCCGCTGAACGCTCCTACCTGAGCATTCGCATTGTCGATCTCAGATTGCAGACGCGCGGCTTCACGATCGGAACTGGCGAGCCGCTCTTCGGCTTGTGCAAGCTGGTTGCGCAGGCGGGAGGTCGCAGACATCGTATCGAACATGGCGACCCGCGATTCTTCCTGTTGCCGCTCCAATTCCGTGAGCGCCGCCGCGGCCGCCGTGGCTTCTTGTTGGGACGCCGCAAGCTCCTGCTGCGCGGCAACGAAGTCGGCGGCCGCCGATTCGAGCACCTCGCGATTCGAATTGCATTCGGCCTCGAGTGAAACCAAACGCTGGCGAGCCTGATTCAGTTCTGCCTCCGCGGACGCCGACCGAGTCGAAAGTTCCACGCACCGCTCGTCGTTGTGGCGGCGGCGTGCTTGCGCGCGGTCGATCTCCATCGCCAATTGGCTCTGGCGTTCGCGGTTCTCGCGCACTTCGGCTTCAATGGCGTAACCACGCTGCGTCCCTTCCGCATGTTCAAATTCAAGCTGCTGCACGGCCTCGCTGCGCTGCTGCATTTCTTCGGCGAGCGCGCTAAGCTGCGCGTCCAGTTCTGCGTTTTCCCGCTCGATGGCGGCGAACTTGCTGGCCAGAACCACACGGAGCTGTGCCCGCATCTCGTCGCGCAACTTGACATAGCGTTCCGCCTTTGCAGCCTGCCGCTTCAGCGAATTCATCTGGCGGGTGACTTCGTCGAAAATATCATTAATGCGCGAGAGATTCAGCTTGGCGTCTTCCAGGCGCGCTTCAGCCAGCCGCTTCTTGGTTTTGAACTTGGTGATTCCGGCAGCTTCTTCCAGAATTGCCCTCCGGTCGGTAGGACGGCTGCTGAGAATCTGTCCAATGCGGCCCTGCTCGATGATCGCGTAGGCCTCTGGGCCAAGTCCGGTGCCCATGAACAGTTCCTGAATATCGCGTAGCCGGCAGAGTTTGCCGTTCAGCAAATACTCGCTGTCGCCGGAGCGGAATAGCCGCCGCGTGACCACGATCTCTCCGGCATGAAACTGCTGCTGGTTAAATTTGCGCCGGCGAATTTTAAGAACTACTTGACCAGGAGCCGCGGCGGTAGCGGATGAAATTGGCGTTACTGTTGCTGGAACCGCATTGCGTCCGGCGAAAACCGGCTCGTCGTCCGGAAAAGCGATTGAAATCATCGTCACTTTCGAGCGCGGGATTTCTACCTCTTCAGTTTTCACTTCTTCGAGCCGGCCCGGTTGAGCTTCTTCGATGGAGCGTTCGGTTTCTTCAGCAGCGCGGGCGCGGAGATCGGCTTCGTCCCAATCGCTCGCTATGGGAGAGACAGTGTCAGATTCCCCGCCCAAGCGAAGCTTGGACGCGACACCCGCATCTCCGCAGATTTCCGGCATGTCGTCCTGAAGGTCGATCTCAGTAGGCGCATTGGCATCGGTGCCGCCGTACGCCTCTGGATCAGTCAGCGTCAGCGAAACCTCCGCCATTCCGGTTGGTTTGCGGTCGCGCGTGCCGGCGAAGATTACGTCTTCCATGCGCGAACCGCGCAAGGTCTTGGCAGACTGTTCGCCCAACACCCAGGAAATGGCGTCGGCAATATTCGACTTGCCGCAGCCGTTGGGGCCGACAATGGCTGCGATGCCGTCGCCATGAAACTTGAGGTCGGTGCGGTCACAAAACGATTTGAACCCGAGAATCTGAAGCCGCTTCAGTTTAAGCAACGTGAACTCCTTGAAAAGCAGTTGTCAGTGGCCAGTTGCCAGTCGCGCGGTGCGGTCGGCTGTTTACTAAGCGGATTCCTTCGTCGCTGGAACGATGCATAGTCAGATTCAATCCATACCGATTCCGCACCCCGGCTGGAGAAGGCGGGCACAAATTTAAGCAACTGTAACGGCGAAATGGGGGTGGGGTCAAGCAATATAACACCATATATTGTATGGCCTTACGAGCGAGCGCGTTGTATTGCACAGGCATTGCAGCACACTGGACGGTTTATCGCGGGAGAGAACGAAGGAGGCGGGAGAAATCGCGAGAGCGAATTAAGGCTAGCGCAATACGCGAAGCGAAGCAATGAGATTTGACTAAGGCCTATTCACAAGGTCTTTCGCCCGTAGCTCTAGATCGTTTGAGGCTCCGCGGCTAGCGAACCTCAGCACAGTCAGTAGTGCTCGTCATTCTTCTCCCAGCTTCTCGAAGAACGCGCAATGGAGATTTGGGCACCCAATCGCCGCAAAAAATCGAGGCCGCAGCGCTGTTCTGGTCCGCCCTGCCGCCCCGTTTTGCTTTTATCCAATCAGCAAGTCACTTCTCATAAGCTCCGATGTTGATCTGCCCACTGCTGCTGATGCGCGAATTGCCCGCGTAATCGGTGCTGCCGTAAATGGAAGTGCCGCCGCCGCAATAGCCCACGCTGCAGGTCAGACTCGTGCTGCCTGCATTGATGGCAGGCGAACCTGAAGCGACATCCAGATCGGGTGGAGTCGAAGTGAGATTGTCGTAAAGAGGGTTGGCGTTTGGCGAATCAGCGTCCTCGCCAGTGCCCGACTGGTACGCGGCGTAGGTCTTGTAGTTGTATTTGGCCCCCCAGTCGATCGAAGTCCCCTGCACGTAGCCTTTCGTAGAGTAATAAATGTTCCAGTTTGCTGTTGGTGTTGATCCGCTGACGTAGCTGTAGATCCAAACGTTCTGCGTTCCAGCGTAGACAATGTTGTTCTCGAAGATGTTTCCGTTGGCCGGCGGCGCATTGTGCTGAATCTGAAATTCGGCGCCCTGATTTTTAGTGTTGTTGTTGTAAAGGCTGTTATTCACGATGACCACATGGTCGCTGCCGCCGACGGCGGCTTTGTAGCCTCCAATCGATATGCCCACCGTGTTGGCGTCGTAGAACAGGTTGTTGCGGATGGTCACATAGCTGCTGTCGTGACCTGAATGTTCGCTGGCGGCTTCCATATTCAGATCACAGCTGTAAACCGTATTGCGCTCGAAGATAACGTACTCGCAGCCGTCGCAATAGAGCCCGTCCGCGTCGTAGCTCTTGCCTTCTCCGGGGTTGGTGATGCCGCTGATGTTGTAAACCGTGTTGCCGCTGATCTCGCCATACCGCGCCTGGTCGTACCCCGTGGGCGCGACCCCCTCGAACCCAATGGCGTCAATGCCGATGTTGTCATTGTCGTGCACGATATTGTTGCTGATGGTGAAGTAAGTGACGTTGCCATCAACATTCACCGATTCGCTCTCGCCGGTTTTCAGGTCGTAAACCTGGTTGCCGCTAATCGTGAGCCCGGTAATCGGGGTGCTCGATGTGCCATAAACGGCGATACCGAAGGCGTTGCCGTTCTTTTCGGATGACGTGGTGATGTTGTGCACCGAGTTATTGAGCAACTGTAAGCCGCTGCCCGCGCCCGTCACCCAGATTCCCGCCGGCGTGTAACCGGCCTTGCTGGTGGTGTAATTCTGGATTTGAAATCCGTTCAGCGTGACGTAGCTTTCGTTGACCAAATTGATTAGACCCTGGGTCTCGTTGCCGCTGGATGCCGGATTCGACGTGCAACAACTCACGCCGGTTCCGTCGATGGTCGCGGTTTGTCCGGGATAACTCGCGAACGTGATGGGATTCGTCGCGGTCCCAGAGTTGGGAAAGTTGACGGATTCGTAGTAGGTACCTCCTTCAACATAAACCGTTGCACCTGCGGTTACCGTGCTGGCAGCGTGCTGAATTGTCAGCCAGGGCGCGGTGTAACTGCCATTATTGCTGTCATTACCGGTTGTGGATACATAGTAAGTTGCACCGGATTGCGCGAGCAGCATGGGCGAGAACAGCATTGCAACCAGACACGACTTCAAGAACGCGTTCATTTCTCATCTCCTTTCTCATCTCAGCGTACGTTGTGGAACGGAAAAGTTCAGCCAGACTTGCAGCATTCAGGCCCCGCACTCGCCTTGTTGCGCAGAAGATTAGGAGTATTTCGATTGTTTGTCAATAATTATGTTTGCTTCCGAATATTGACGGCATGGCTTTCAATTTGTTTCTATTCCACGCGCGTATTGGGAGTTCGAATGGGTCAAGTCATGGGCGTTATAGCGTGGCCGTTTTATGCCCTTTGAGTTCGGTGTGTGACCGTCTGAGATTGACAGCGATCCCGTCCGCTTAATTGTCTTGCTCCACGAGGCCGTCGTATGATGACCGGACTTCGCCACCTGGTCGCGGATCGTAATTTTATGAAATATTCCGGGATTTTGATTTTGTTAACTCTGCTGTTGAATTCGGGAGCTGCCGCCCAGACGTCTGTCATGATCGAGGACATGACGTGGACGGAGGTGCGGAATGCAATCGCCGCAGGCAAGACAACCGCGATCTATTACGCCGGCAGTATCGAACAAAATGGGCCGGGCGTGGCGCTGGGCAAGCACCTGTTCATCGCACACTATCTAGCGCGCAAGATCGCCGAACAGCTTGGAAATGCGCTCGCGTATCCGACGATGCCGTGCGCGCCGACGGGAGATTGGGGCGTGACTAAGCCCGGAATAATTGATCCGTCCAAAAAGAGCGGTCATATGCAATTCAGCGGAAGTGTGAACGTTTCCGAAGGCACTTTCGCCGCAGTTGCTCATGACGTCGCACTAAGTGCTATTTCGGCGGGTTTCAAGAACGTTGTGCTGATGGGAGACCATGGCGGCGGACAGTCCACTTTGGCAAAAGTTGCTCAGGAGATGGATAGGGAGTGGGCCCCGAAGGGAACCCACGTCTATTACATCCCGGACCTTTACTACAAAGAGAAAGATTTTATGAAAGAGTATTTGCCGAAGCACGGCCTTCCGGTTGACTTGCACGCGGGTACCGACGACACCTCGGAGGTGATGTACGTCGACAAAATGGTAAACGATGGCTCCCCGAAGTGGATCCGTCCAGGGAAGCTTGTCAATTCACGAGGAAACGACGGCACCGGGGTGAACGGCGATCAGACCAAGGCGACTCTCGAGATGGGCAAGATGTTTACCGATGCCAAGATCTCGTTTGCGGTAAAGCAAATCCGTCAGTTGATTGCGGCTGGCAAGTAGAGCCGGATTGCGGTTTGTGTGTCGCAGACTCCCCTTGAAAGCATTCGCGCCGATACGCGGACGACAGGGCGGGCAGCGCACCCGCCCCTGCTTAGGAATCTTCCTTCGGTCGAATTCTACTTGTCTCCCAGCTTTTCGAAGAACAGGCAGATGGTCTCGATCCCGTGATGGAAGTTCGGGATGTGGAATTTCTCGTTCGGCGCGTGGAGATTGTCGTCGGGCAGGCCAAAGCCCATCATCACGCTGGGAATTTTCAGCGCTTGATAGATGTCGTTGACAATCGGTATCGAGCCGCCACTGCGAATGAAAACGGTTTCTTTCTTGAACGTGTCGTGCAATGCCTCGGTTGCAGCTTCGATATACGGATTATCTGTGCCAACCACGCTCGCCGGGCCTTTGCTGTGTACTTTGATTTTCGTTTCAATGCCCTTCGGAGTGAGCTTTTTCACGAAATTCGTGTAGCGCTTCAGAATGTCATCGGGATCCTGGTTCGGCACGAGCCGCATGGAGACTTTCGCCGTCGCTTTCGCTGGAATCACCGTCTTTGCGCCTGCGCCAATAAATCCTCCGGGCATGCCGTGAACTTCCAGCGTGGGGCGTGCCCAGGTGCGATAGAGAACTGAATATCCTGGCTCGCCGGTAAGAACTTTCGATCCCACCTCAGTTTTGCGATAGGTTTCCTCGTTGAATGGGAGACGCTTCCAGGCTTTCAGTTCGTCTTTGCTCGGGGCCTTCACTTTGCTGTAGAAGCCGGGAATGAGAACGTGACCCTTTGCGTCTTTCAGCTTGCTGATGATTTCAATCAGCGCAAAGAACGGATTAGGCGCGGCGCCGCCATACACTCCGGAGTGCAGATCGATTTTCGCACCGGTCGCCTCGATCTCGGTATAAACCAAGCCGCGCAGTCCGACGCATAGCGTGGGCAGGCCGGGTGCAAAAAGCTCGGTGTCGCAGACCAAAGCGAAATCGGCTTTCAGCTTGGCTTTTTGCTTGCGCACGTATTCGGCAATGGACTCCCCGCCAACTTCTTCTTCGCCCTCAAAAATAACTTTCACATTGATTGGCAGTTTGCCGTTCCCGGACTTCATAAGCGATTCGAGCGCCTTTACTTCCATCCAAAGCTGGCCTTTGTCATCGACCGCGCCACGGGCATAGATGTTGTTGTTGCGCTCCGTTGGCTCGAACGGCGGAGTGTGCCACTCGTCCAGCGGATCGGGCGGCTGCACATCGTAATGGGCATAGCAAAGCGCCGTAGGTTTGCCAGGCGCGTGGAGCCAGTCTGCATAAAGCAGCGGATGGCCCTTGGTCGGAATCACTTCGACATTTTCCATGCCGATGCGGCGCAGTTCGCTGGCCACGAACTCGGCCGCTTTTTGAACGTCGGATTTATGTTCGTCCAGCGTGCTGACGCTGGGAATGCGCAGCAGGTCTTTGAGCTCGCCGAGAAAACGCTGTTGATTATTGCGGGCGTAATCGACTGCGGGAGAAGCCATAGGGAATCCTTTCTGATGCGTGTTGAAGAAAATATTGACCTACGAAACGCTTCAGTATACGCCCATGCAGCCTGCGCTGATCACGGCTGTTGGCTGCTCCGAGCAGAAAACCTCGAGGGAGAAAATGCTGATAGATTGTAGTCGCAACTCTCCGCGTTCAGCACCTGCGCCATCAGCCGCGCAGTAATCGGCGCCAACAAAATACCATCACGAAAATGCCCGGTCGCAACGTAATAGCCCGGAATCGAAGTCTCGCCAAGAATCGGTAGCGCGTCAGGAGTTCCGGGGCGCAGTCCAGCCCAGTCCTCAAGAATCTTCGCGTTTCGTAACTTGGGAATCAGTGCGATGGCTGCCCGCAGAAGTCGCTGAATCGTATCCACGTCCGTGCGCTTGTCAAATCCTGCTTTTTCCACCGTGGTGCCTACCAGAATTCGGCCATCGCTGCGCGGGATCAAGTAAGCTTCCGGCGCGCGTATTACGTGCCTGAGGAGATCGCGAGAAGGAGAGATCAAGCAGAGCATCTGCCCCTTTACTGGGCGGGCTGGAAACTTATGTGGGCCAATCTGCCCCGACCAAGCGCCGGCGCAGTTGACGACTTTTGCCGCAGAATATGAAGTTTTCTTTGTTAGCACCGTGCATGCATTTGCGTGCGAGAAGTCGATACCGCTAACTTCTTCGCCGGAAGAGATATCGACCTTCCGCCGCTTTGCGGTTTCGAGCGCCGCCGCCGTAAGGGCTCGCGGATCGACACTGCGCTCCTTTAGAAACAATGCAGGCCGATTGGGATATGCAAGCGCCGGTTCCAGTTCAGCCAGTGGGGCAGGAAGCAGAGAATCCAGAGCGAGTCCTGCCCGCTCATCCTCGTGCCCGGCTGACGAAAACACGATTGCTCCCTGATCGCGCAAGTCGACATTAATTCCCGACTCGACTTGAAGCTCACGCACAAACTCGGGATACATGCGCGCGCTCGCGACCGCTAACGGCTGCAAAGCAGCCTTCGTCTCAGCATCGTAATCGACCAGCATGCCCCCGGCAGCGTAGGAAGCCTCACGGCCCGGCTCTCCGCGCTCAACTACCAGAACAGTTGCACCCCGCTTTCGGAGGTCAAGCGCGAGCGACAGCCCGATGATGCCGCCGCCGATTACGATTACGTCCCAAGTCTTCACCCTCGCATTGTAAAAGATCGCCATGGCAGGGCGGATTGACAGGTTTCGCCCTATGCTGAAGAATTAGCATCGTAGGCTACAGGGAGTAGTCGGGACAAGAAGTAGACGGAATAATCCGGAGGAAGCAATGGCTGACGAAGGGGAACACGTAGTTGTTGAGCAGCAGTCGACGGCTGGGAAATGGATTCTGCTGGTCCTCGCCATTATTTTTGTGGCGGGAACAGTGTACGGGTATGTGACCACGCAACAGCATGTCGAAAAGCTAAGCACGGATTTGAACTCGAGCCAGGCACAGGTTGCAGAACTGCAAAGGCGTATGCAATCGGCGGAAGCGCAGGAAGAGACGCTGGGCGAAAAGCTCGGAATGACCAAGAAAGAGCTCGCGCAGCGTGCGGCCGAATTGCAGGCCCAGCAGAGGGCCGCCGAATCCCGTCTGGAACAGGAGCAGAAAGCGTCGCAAGCGCAACTGGGTCAGGTAAGCGGCGAGGTAGCAGGGGTGCGAACCGACGTTGGCGGCGTCAAAACTGACGTGGCTTCCACCAAGGCCGATCTGGAATCGACCAAACAAAAACTGCAAAGCGCCATCGGCGACCTCGGTGTGCAAAGCGGATTGATCGCCCATACCCGCGACGATCTCGAAGTCCTGAAGCATAGAGGCGACCGCAATTATTACGAGTTCACTTTGCTCAAGGGAGCCAAACCCCAGCCAGTCGCCACGGTCAGCCTGCAACTCAAAAAGACCGATGCGAAGCGAGGCAAATTCACGTTGAATGTGACCTCCGACGACCGGACGATCGAGAAAAAGGATCGCAACATCGCGGAACCCATTCAGTTCTATTCAGGACGCGACCACATGCTGTTCGAGTTGGTAGTGTGGACCGTCGATAAGAAGAAGGCCACAGGATATTTGAGCACTCCCAAGAGCGCGCCGGTGCCGGTGACTGCCGGTAGTTAGATGTCGTTTGCTGTTGCGTTTCGTTTTTCCTGCTTTTTTGAAAATGAGGGCTGCCGGGATTCTGCCTGGTCTGCTCCGAATTTTATTCGCTTTTCGTTCTCTGCAAGTACCCCTTGCAAACCAGGACCGGCAGGCGCGGGTATTTTGCAAAGTCGGGATCCGTGAATGAAAGCTGACACTGCAGAAAAACGGATCCGCGATCAGACTCAATGAATGCCGCGTGTGTGCAATCGGCGCATAGTCCTGCGCCGAGAGCATCGACGCTTTTTTGGGAAGCCGTCATGCTCCTGTCGCTCCAAGCCAAGCTAAAATCCTTGCCGCACCAGTTCTTCCACGGTCAAAGAGCCCTCGACTGGATTACCTTTCATCATTTTCTCGACGTACTTGGCTATGAGGTCGGCTTCAAGGTTTACTGGATCTCCCGCTCGCAGCGAGCTGAGGTTCGTCATCTCCACCGTGTGCGGAATGATGGCGACGGTGCAATTGTTTTCTACGAGCGCTGCCACTGTCAGGCTGATACCTTCAATCGAAATTGAACCTTTGAGTACCGTATACTTCTCGACTTCCCGAGGCAGTTCGATGCGGAGCCAAAAATTCTCCGAGTCAGTGATGCGCTCCAGGGCGACGAACTTGCCGACTCCGTCGACATGCCCTTGCACAATATGCCCTCCGAAACGGCCGTCCGCCTTCATGGGAAGCTCCAGGTTCACCAGCGCTCCTTCACGAATGCGCGAGAACGACGTGCGCAGCCAGGTCTCGGGCGCGAGATCGGCGCAGAACGATCCCGGCTTAATATCGAGCGCCGTCAGGCAAACACCGCTCACCGCGACACTATCGCCAGTCTTCAGTTCTTTGGAAACACGATTGGCAGAGACAGTGATGCGCCGGTTCTCGCCATGTTGTTCAATTGGAGTAATGCGCCCTACTTCTTCAATGATTCCGGTAAACATCTGGATTCTCCGTTGGTAACTGAAACATCTCAAAGATCAGTCCTCACATGCATCATCCCCGTATGGATCGCGGAGATAACTTTCGATAGCGATGTCGTCTTCAAAGCGATACAGACGAGAACGGTGCGTCGAGAAACGTTGTGTTTTGTCACCGAAGCTTGTCTCGGCGAACCGAATTGCCTTCGCGTCGCCCATGATTTGCGGGGCATAATAAAAAAACAGTTTGTCGACAATGCCAGAAGCCAGCGCCTGCCTGTTCACGGCCGATCCGCCTTCGATCATCAGGCTGGTAATCTCAAGCTGTCCAAGCCGGCGCAAAACCACATGCATGTCGGGCCGGTCGTTGCTGTCCGGCGGCAATTGTTCCACGCGAATGCCGCGAGCCTGCAGTTCGTTCTTTTTTCTTTCGTTGCCCGCGGAAAAGAACACGAGAATATCGCTGTCGTACTCGCCATTTGCCACACTCTGCACCAAACGCGATTGCAAGGGCAACCGCAGCTTCGAATCCAAAATCACACGCAATAGCGGACGCCGCCGCGCCTTGCCGCTGCGGTCGGTGAGCAAAGGATCGTCGGCAAGTATAGTTCCGACTCCCACAAGAATGGCATCGCTCTCGTGCCGCTGCACGTGTACGTGTGCGCGGGCCGCATCGCCCGTGATCCATCCCCCTGGCGGTGTACCCGGCAAACGCTGCGAGGTTGTCGACGGTGCGGGAGCAATTTTGCCGTCGAGCGTCATCGCTGCTTTCAAGGTTACAAGAGGAACGCCGTGCCGAATGTACCGGGCGAATGCCTCATTCAGTTGGCGTGCCTCTGCCTGCAACCCTCCGACTTCTACCTTGATTCCAGCAGCCCGCAACTGCTCAAAACCGCGTCCACTCACGCGCGGATTGGGATCGCTCATCGACGCGACAACGCGATGTATTCCGGCGGCAATTAAAGCATCCGTGCAAGGAGGCGTACGGCCCTGATGAGCATGTGGCTCAAGATTAATGTAAAGGGTCGCGCCGCGAGCTTTGTCTCCCGCCTCTTGAAGCGCAAGAACCTCCGCGTGCTTCACGCCGCCGTAAGCGTATGTCGCTCGTCCCACGATGCTGCCATGGGCATCAACAATCACTCCGCCGACATACGGATTCGGCGAGGCAAGCCCGATGCCCTGGCGCGCAAGATTGAGCGCCCGCTGCAGGAACAACTCGTCGGCGGAATGTTCGGGCATGACTCCGGCACAGGTGCTGCACCTACAAAGAAAAAGTCGGGCTACTCGAACAGCGAATCGACAAACTGTTTAGGATCGAATGGCAGAAGATCTCCAACCTTCTCACCCACTCCAACATATCGCACGGGCAAACCCAACTCGCGTGAGATGGCAACCACCACACCGCCTTTTGCCGTCCCATCCAGCTTCGTAAGCACGATTCCAGTTACGCCGGCGGACTGCGTGAACAGCCGCGCCTGCTGCAGGCCATTTTGTCCGGTGGTCGCATCCATAACCAGAAGCGTTTCGTGGGGCGCTCCGGGAATGATGCGTTGGGCCGTGCGCCGCATTTTTTCGAGTTCCGCCATGAGACTGGTCTTAGTGTGGAGGCGGCCAGCCGTATCGACAATCACATAATCCGTTTTCCGCGCAGTCGCAGATTGCAGCGCATCGAACAGCACAGCAGCCGGATCGCCGCCCGGTTTGGTCTTGATCACTTCCGTGCCGGTCCGCTCGCCCCAGATTTCGAGTTGATCGATAGCTGCCGCTCGGAATGTGTCTGCCGCACAGAGCAGCACATTTTTTCCTTGCGAACGAAACACCTGCGAGAGTTTTCCAATCGTCGTGGTCTTGCCGGTTCCGTTCACGCCAACCACCAAGATCACCTCGGGCGTTCCATCGACGCTGCGAACCGGTTGGCTATTGGCCGCATTTAAAATAACCAGCAATTCTTCTTTGAGCAGTCGTTTCAGTTCCTGCACATCTTTGATCTGCTTGCGGTCGGCCTTGTCGCGTAGTTTGCCCAGGACTTCTTGCGTAGTCGTCGAGCCCAGGTCGGCGCCAATCAGCGTTGCTTCCAAATCATCAAGCGTATTGCGATCGATTTCTTTTCCAAAGGAAACCACTCCTTCGATGCGCTCGGACAGGTTTTCACGCGTCCGCGTGACCGCCTGTTTCATGCGATCGAAGAGACCTGTTTTCTTTTCTTCTTCCAGACTGCCAAATAAAGTTTGAATCATGAAAATGCCTACAATCGATTATAGCTGTGTCGATGCACGGCAAAAGCAGGCTTCGGCGGGAAGAAACAATTATTGATGGATGAAGAACCAGCGAAGAACATAACGAACACTCAAGAGAGGATGCTTATACCGGGGTTCGTTCCAAGTTCGCGGCCAAGTTCGCAGTTTCAGGCACGGCAAGCGCAGTAGAGGACATGGACCCCGGCGCCTCCGCCGGAGAGGGAGTAGGAGCGGTCTCGGCAATTACAGGTCTCTTGATCGAAATTCGTTGGATGCGAATCTCACCCCGTTTATAAACCGCGAGCAGCGCCTCAACCGCAGCCGGGTCGAGCCGCTTACCGGCAAGATTTTGGATTATCTTTAGAGCTTCATCCGGGGTATGGGCCGTCTGATAAGGACGGTTTGTAGTCAGCGCATCAAACGTGTCGCCCACGGCAATTACTCGCGCCAGCAGCGGAATCTGATCTCCCTGAAGGCCATAGGGATATCCACGCCCGTCGAGCGCCTCGTGATGGAGCTCAATTCCCGGCAGCATCTCGGCCAACTGCGTTACCGGCCGTAGAATGTTCGCCCCCTTGGTGGTGTGCGTCTTCATGACTTCAAACTCTTCCGCGGTGAGGGCGCCCGGTTTTTTGAGGATGCGATCCTCAATGCCGATCTTTCCGACATCATGAAGCTGTGCCGAAATGTGCAGCGTCTCCATAAATGTCGCATCCAGATTCATTTCCTTTGCGATCATCATGGAGTACCGCGTAACGCGATCGGAGTGGCCGCGCGTGTATGGATCTTTTTCGTCGACCGCACCCGCCAGCATCTGAATGGAACCAAGAAACAGCGCCCGGTTTTCTTCGGCAGCCCGCTTCAGATCTTCCACGAAATGTTCCAGCTCTTCCGACATGGTGTTAAAAGTCTCGGCTAATTCCCCGATTTCGGTGCGGCTTCGCAGTTGTGCGCGTTGGGAAAAATCTCCACGCGCAAGCGCCCGGCTTGATTGGGTGAGAATTTGCAAGGGATTGGTTATTCTGCGGGCGGCGAAAATACTTACTCCGATGCTGACGAATACGGCGAGTAAAGCCAGGAGACGGGCGGTGCGCTGCATTTCATACACTCCGCGATACGCCTCTAGCCGGGGCTTTTGTACGACCACCGCCCAGTCGAGCGCGGTGACCGGGCTGTATGTACCAAGCATCTGAACCGTATTCTTACCGTCATTTGCCGCGAACTCTTTTGTAGCTGCCAACTGGGCCTTGTTGCCCTCGTCCACAAAGTTACGGACGATCTCCAGATCCTTCATGTCCTGGCCAGTCACGTATTGTGAAGTGCCAGCCGCCACCAGTCGTCCCTGGGCATCCACAACATAAGGAATCAAGCCCCCGCCGCTGACTTCCCGCAGGCGACGGATGAGAAACTGCAGATCGACCACCGTGCCGACCATGCCAAGAAACCGCCCGTCGTAGCTGACGGGGTTACTTACCAGCACGACCGTCCGCTGTATTTTGTCATCCTGAACCTGAAGCGCTTGCCCGGTATAGGCGCGGCCGTCGCGCGCGGCATCGAAGGCGTGTTGCAATTCTCGCTGCAAAAACGCATCCGGTGCGATCCGTCCCGCGGATATGCCCTTGGCATCCGAGTTCAGAAGAGTGGCATACGCCAGATCGTCGGATGAGGACACGAAATTTTCCAGCAAGGCACGCAACTCTGGCGCTTCAATGTTTTTGTCGCCGATGTCGCCACCGCTGGCTATCTGAACCGCTGAAGAAAGATTCGACAGCATCATTCGCAACGAACGCTCGTGCTGTGAAAGGTCGTCGGCCAGCGAGCGCGTCACCGTGTTTTGCAGCAGCATTTCATTGGTCTTTAGCCGCTCGCGGTTGATCGCCTCCACCTGCGCAGAGTAGAAATACATCGGCACAATGCTGATGACAATCAGCACGCCCAGAATCACGTAAAGAATAGGTATCCGCAGCGGGTTTGGCGCGCTCGGCTGTAGAGCGCTTTCCTCGCGCGGTTTGGCGGCGTCGGAGATCGAAGTGGCGTCAGAGCTCACGGGTATCTATAGAATTTTAATGTGGAAGGATCGCAGACAGGCGAAAACAGGCGTGAGCAGCCGTTACCAAAGTACCAGTGAACCTGCACCTCTGTGCAAGTTAGGCAACAAAACATGAGGGATTCTAGGTTTGGAGCGTTTCGCTCTTGCCGGTGCGGGTCATGAGTTCACGAATTGCTTCCCGTGGAGTTTTGCCTTCATGCAGAATGGCGAACATCTGTTCCGTGATCGGCATATCAACTCCTCTTGCCTTAGCTAACTGCATTGCCGCGGTGGTGGTAAAAACTCCCTCGGCTACCATTCCATGCATACCGGCGAGAATCTCAGGCAATTTCCGTCCGCGTCCAAGCTCGACCCCTACGGTGCGATTGCGCGAGAGGTCGCCGGTGCAGGTTAGAACCAGGTCGCCCAAACCTGCCAAGCCCGCCATGGTTTCACCTCTGCCGCCACAAGCCACCACGAGGCGCGTCATCTCGGCCAATCCTCGCGTGATCAGCCCGGCAATGGAATTGTGCCCTAACTGCAACCCTGAGCAAACTCCGGCAGCAATGGCGATGGTGTTTTTCAACGCGCCGCCGAGCTCTACGCCGACCGCATCGTCATTCGTATAAACCCGAAAACTGGCGTCGCTGAACTCACGCTGGATAAGTTGGGCAAGCTCGGCATTTGCGGACGCGATTGTTATGGCGGTGGGATCTCCGCGTGCGACTTCGACTGCGAACGAAGGTCCGCTGAGAGCCCCAATACGCATGGGCTTGGGATCATTGAGATCGAGCGTCTGCGCGATGACTTCTGTCATCCGCAGCAGCGAATGCTCTTCCAATCCCTTGGTCGCGCTGACAATCACGGTTTCATCGCGAAGGTGTGGCCGCATCTGTTCAAACAGCCGGCGGCAATGCTGCGAAGGCATAACGCCCACAACGATATTCGCCCCAGCCAATGTTGCAGCAAGGTCGCTGCAGGGAGTTACCGCATCCGGGATGCGCTGGCCGCGAAGGAATTTCTCATTCACCCGGTGCTGCGCGATGCTCTCACAGAGGTCTTTTTCGTAGACCCACAGCCGCACAGTGTGAGTTCCTTTGAGTCCCAAAATAATGGATAGAGCCGTGCCCCAGGCTCCCGCCCCGATAATCGCAATCTCACTCATACGTGTCTGGCTCCCACTCGGCTTTCGGTTCCAGCAAATAAGCGGCGGATGTTCTCATGGTGCCGCGCAACGATGAGCAGGGAAGTGGCGGCAGCGAAAGCGAAGTCGCGAGCGTGGCCAACTCCTCGGAGAAGAAAGAATGGGAACATGCCAACGGCGACGATCGATGCAAGCGACACATAACGAAACAAAAGGACCATCAAAATAAAAATCGCCGTTGCCAAGAGAATAGCTTTTGGAGTGATGACGAGAAACGAGCCGAGGCCGGTAGCTACTCCCTTGCCGCCGTGAAACCTGAGCCAGATGGGAAAGGCGTGGCCCAGCACCACGAAGAACGCCGCCATCGCCAATGGCTGGTACGGCTTTGTGCCGTTGCCCATTCCATCGACAATTCGAGCTGCGAGCAGAACGGCGGCAACACCCTTCAGCGCATCCAGCAGGAGGGTCAGCGCTCCCAGCGCCGGAGATTTTCGCGACACATTTGTGGCTCCAATATTTCCGCTGCCGCTTTGGCGCACATCTTCGCCTCGGAAAATGCGTACCAGCAGATAACCGAAGGGAATCGATCCCAGCAAGTAGCTAACCACGGCAATCAAAATCACTCGTGACATTGAAATCGCCCGTGTCGCTAGGAGAGCGCAAACCGCGCCAGCTTTGCGTACTTTGAGCCGCCCGATGAAAGCTGGCTGCGATACAGAAAAAACTCGCTGGCCGTCGTTGTGCCAAATTCGGGCACCGGTAAAACTGCCAATTGTTCCTGCAGATGTTGAAACGTGCGCGCCGTACTTTTCCTTTTGTCCTTTCGTGCCGCACGCGATCCAGCACTGCTGCGGGCAAGAGTGAGATGAGCGTTGAACGCATGTTCTTCTTTCGGGATTCCGAGGCGCGCCAGACTTTCGTCGACCGATGCTGCGAGAGACTCCAGACTCCCGTCCGATTCGACTCCGATCCAAAACACTCGCGCGCCCCGTGAGTTTGGAAAATATCCGCACCCGCGAAAATTCAAATCGAAGCCTTCAGCTTTAACTGTCTCCAGCATTTTCTTGATCTTTTCAAATTCTTCTTCTTGCCGTTCGCCGATAAATTTCAATGTGACGTGCAGTGATTCATGGTGCACCCATCGCGCCTCAGGAGCAAATCCGCGCACTCCTTCAAGAAACTGCGTAATCCGTGCGCGGATTGCTTCATCGAGATCGACTGCTACAAACAGGCGCATACGAACAGTTTCCAGCGGCAAGCTTCTATAGGCGAGCTTCAGTTTCTGCTCCGGGAAAGCTGCAAGCCAGAAGCTGTTGTTCGTCACATCAATGTTTTCCGCACCATGTCCAGCGCCAGAGTACTCGCGAACCAGCGGATGCGCTGCCGATCTCCCGGAAACTTTCTTTCGATCACTTCAGTGCCGCTACCGCTGGCTAGAGCGTGAAAGACTAATCCCACCGGCTTTTCCGGCGATCCTCCCGCAGGGCCGGCGACGCCCGTGATGCCGATACCGAGCGTGGCCTCCGAGCGGTAACGAATGCCCTCCGCAAGCGCCGCCGCCACTTCGCGGCTCACCGCACCGTGGCGCTCAATCATGCTGGCCGGCACTCCCGCCAGTTCTGTCTTTAAAGCATTCGAATAAACGACCGCGCCGCCGAAAAAATATCGGGAGCTGCCGCTCACCGACGTGATTCGTTCCGCGAGCAAACCTCCGGTGCAGGATTCCGCAACGGCCAGCGTGGCGGTACGCATCTGCAGCCAGTATCCAACGATCTGTTCGAGCGATTCTCCATTGCGTGAATACACGGCATCGTCGAGTTCTTCCTCGACGGCGTCGGCCACCGCATCCACGCGAGCCTGTGCCGCCTCCATGGTCCCGGCGCGTGATTTGAAATGCAGCTGGATTTCTCCGGCTCCGGCAAGAATCGTGGTTTGCACGTCTTCGTATCGTTTGTAAATCGGCGCAACACGTGTGTCCACGTGAGATTCGCCCAGCATGGCAACTTTCAACACGCGGGTCGCAATAAATGCCGGAGGCAATCTCGCCTTAAGCCGCTCGCGGCATTCGCCCTCAAACAAACCTTTCAGCTCGTGAGGTGGGCCGGGCAATAGAATGAAAATGCGCTCACGATCATCAAAACGGCCGCAAATCCACTGTCCCGGCGCGGTGCCGTTGGGATTCGGCAATACCGCTGCTCCCTCCAGCACATCGGCCTGCTTCGTATTATTGGGCGACATCTTCCAGCCGTGGGCGGCGAAACGCTGTTCAAGCAGGGCCAGCACTTGCTCGTCACGGTGCAACGGAAGCCCAAGCGCCTTGCCCACAGCTTCGCGAGTTAGATCGTCTTCTGTCGGCCCCAGGCCACCGCTGAAAATCACAATGTCGGAGCGAAAGATGGCATATTGAGCGGCCGCGACAATCTGTTTCAGATCGTCGCCCACCACGCTCTTGAAAATCACCTCCACTCCCAATCGGTTGAGTTGCTCGGTCAGGTAGAGGGAATTCGTATCGGCGCGGAATGGCGTCAGCAGTTCGGAGCCGACCGCGATAATTTCAGCGTTCACGGCTAGAAGTGTAAATGAAAAACGAGGGAGAGCGAGAACGGATCAAAGTAGCAAGCTTGGCGAAGTTCGCGGCCGTTCTTAGCGCACTTTGCGGTGAAGAGCCTTTGATTCTCCTTCCAATCGACCAAAATCTTAAACCGCGAAGCTCGCAAAGGAAAGTCCGCAAAGTAAAGCCAGCCGAGGACGCTGCCGGAAACATGAAGCGGCAAACTGCGTGGCTCGCGAAGACAATCGCGCGAGCCAGAATTCGATTACTCGGGCAGCAGCGGCAATCCTGGGATATTCCACGAGAGATGATGCACCGCATCCGTGGTCGCAAGAACCACGCTGCGGCCCGGCGCGAACGCGAGCCCGACTAATCCCTGGCCAGCGACCTCCAGGATCGCTTTGCCTTCAGAGGTGATCTTCACGATTCCGCGCCGCCCCGCCAGCGAGGCGGCGAGATACAAATTTCCCGCGGCATCAAATGCCAAGCCCTGCGGACGTCCCAGCCCACGATAGAACCGGCTCACGCTTCCATGCGGATCAATCCTGTAGATCGAATCGAAACTCGAAGTTGTAGGTCCGGTCACAAACAGATCGCCCTGCGGCCCAAACGCCAGATGGTAGGCTGAAACGCTCGGCTCCAGAGTAGCAAAGACAAAAACCTGCTGATCGCGGCCAATCTTAAAAATAGTTCCGCTGCGGTCGCCCACGTAGAGATTTTCATGGCGATCGAACGCGATGCCGGTGGCGATTCCCATGCCTCCGGCGTAAGTAGTCATGGTTCCGTTCTGCGCCACGCGATAAACCGCGCCATCGTGACGCGAGGAAACGTACATCTGCCCCGCGCGATCGAAGGCAATGGCGGTTGCATTCATCATCTCCACGACAAAGGGTTTCATCGTGTAGTTCGTATCGATCTTGAAAATGGCGACGGGGACCTTTTGTCCGCGGGAACCGGAAAAGGTCGCGTAGATATTGCCTTGCGCATCAAGCGCCGAATTCGTAACTGGATGCAGGTTCTCTGCAATCGGAACCGCTACCTTTACATTTTGCGGATTGCTGGCGTGGCCGTCACTCGAAACTACGACCGTTCCCGAGGTCGCCCCGGGAGGAACGCGGGCAACCAGAAACGAATCGGAGCTCACTACAACGCCGCCCTCAAGATCGCCAAATTGCACCTTGGGACGCTGCCATTGCTGCGGCCGCAAACCTGAACCCACGATGCGAACCTCGCCCCCGGCCAGCGCCAGTACCGGCGACACTGACTCAATGCGCGGTCCGCCATTTATATTTTTCTTGCCCAGGATGTGGTCGGAAAGGCTCATGAAATACCCGAAGTGCTAAGAGGTCACGTAACTTAGTAGACCAAAGTGCATCAAGAGATGCACCGCTAATAAAGCGTAAAGACCGGCGGCAATGTCATCCAGCACGATGCCGGTGCCTTCCGGCAGCTCCTCCAACTGTCTGACCGGCGGCGGCTTCACAATATCGAAGACACGAAAAAGTATAAAGCCGGCCAGAAAAGATTTCCATGCGAGCGGAACAGAAATCAGCGCGACCAATTGCCCTGCAACCTCGTCGATCACCACGAATTGCGGATCTTTGATTCCGGAGGCGCGCGCGACACGCGTCGCTGAAGGAATCCCGATTACGGTGACGACCAAAGCCAATCCGACCACAACCAGGGTGCGCATGGAAGCGGGCAGGGAATAAGCCAAGGCTGCCCACAGCAGCACGGTTACTGCTGACGCCCACGTTCCCGGCCCTGGCCGAAGTCGGCCAACACCGAAAAATGTGGCTATCAGCGTAGCCAACACCGGCTTTCGTTCAGTTTCCCGATTTTCAAGGCTTTTCGGAATCATCTTCGGAATCACGGTCCTCGGAACCATCCGTCCTAAGTTGCACATCTGCATCCGTGTCCGAGGATGGAATTACATAAGCCCCACTCGCCCATTTGCCCAAGTCGATGGTACGGCAGCGTTCGCTGCAGAAGGGGAACTCGGGATTGCCGCTTTTCACGGCTTTCCTGCAGATTGGGCATCGAAGCTTGAGAGCGGGTTTGTGGGCCATAGCGAAGCAATGCAGCCAGCTTTGCTGGAAATCTTAAAGTATAGGTTCCAGAATCCTGGCGACGAGGTCGTAGTCATGCGCCTCTGTGATCGCACACCGATAAAACTCGCCCGGCTGCGGGGTAAGCTCGACCGGAAAATCGTTCACGAAAACCTTGCCGTCAATTTCAGGCGCGTGCATTGCGGTGCGGCCTTCCAGCAGAAGATCGGTTTCTCCCGAAGTACCTTCCAGCAGTAAATCAAACTCGCGTCCCACGAGCGCCTTCTTTTTCCTCTTGCTGATCTTCCGCTGAATTCCCATCAGGTGTTTGCGACGCCGTTCAATCTCGCCAGTAGAAAGTTTTTTGTCCAGTTCGAAGGCGGTTGCACCTTCCTGGTCCGAATATGAGAATGCGCCCATCCAGTCAAACTGCACCTCGCGCACGAACGCGCAGAGCTCCTCGAACTCTTTCTCGGTTTCTCCGGGGAAACCCACTATGAAAGATGTACGCAAGGTCAGACCGGGAATCGTGCGTCGCATCTTCTCGATTGAGCGATAAAACACATCTGCTCCACCGCCGCGCTTCATCCGCTTCAGAACCGTCGCCGACGCATGTTGCAGCGGCACATCCATGTACGAGCAAATCTTCTCGTGCTCACCGATCGTGCTCAGAAGCTTGCCCGTGATCTTGTTCGGATAGGCATAGAGGAAGCGAATCCACCGTAAATCTTCGATCTTCGCGAGTCGCTCGAGCAATAGCGCCAGGCCATCTTTCAGACCTAGGTCTTCGCCATAACAAGTCGTATCCTGCCCGATGAGGGTGATTTCTCGCACGCCGGCGAGCGCAAGCCGCTCGGCTTCGGCGATCACCGATTCGAAGCGCCGCGAGCGAAATTTCCCCCGCAGCTGCGGGATAATGCAAAAGCTGCAAGGATGATCACAGCCCTCGGCGATCTTGATGTAGGCCGAGTGCTTCGGCGTGGTCAAAATCCGGGGCGTCTCATCGTCGTACAAATAATTCGGCAGGTCGGCGATTGCTCCGTCCCATTCCGCGCGTGAGAATCGTCCTTGCGCCACGCGGGCATCGCCCTCAGGGCGCGAATTCAACCCCGAGTTCAATACTACGAAGGGCGAATCGCTCCGCCGTGGCGCGGAAGGTGGCACGATGCCGGTTGCGGCCAGAATATTTTGTAACTCGCCTGTACCCACCACCGCGTCAACCTCCGGGATTCGTTTCCGGATTTCATCGCGAAATCGTTCAACCAGACAGCCCGCGACGACAAGCTTCTTCGCCCGGCCTGAACTCTTATGCTCGGCCATTTCGAGAATCGTGTTCACCGATTCTTCTTGCGCGCTCGCGATGAACGAACAAGTATTCACCACGATCACATCCGCATCTTCCGCGCGGGGCGAAAGCTCGGCGCCGGCACGCGCCAACAGTCCCATCATAACTTCGCTGTCGACCAGGTTCTTGGGGCACCCCAGGCTGACGAAGCCAACCTTTTGCGGACGCACAGCTTGCGAATGTACGTCTTCCAAGCGCATGTCTTGCAAATCCACGTCGTTCAAACGCGCCTGACCAGCGTTCCTTCCGGTCTTCGCGCGGTGTGTTTTCTCTGTTGCTGGGGAGCCAGTGGGACTCGTTACAGGCATGAAATCAGCTTATTTTAGCATTTTTCCGCATCGACTTTTTTGTCAGATGGGAATGGGCAGGGACCATTTCACCACAAGGGACACTAAAGCCCACGAAAAAAGCGGAAAACACAGCCTTTGTGTCCTTCGTGACTTTCGTGGTGAAGGATTTGAGACACTACCGCGAATGGCGCTGGCATCCCGCTCAAGATGGCTTCAGGCACCTACAAAGCGACTCTTCTACTCGAGTCCAGCAAAGCATAATGCTAGCTTGAAAGCGCTACGGAGAACGACCGCTGGCCCCGGAGGGGAAATGCGTCAGAGATGTGTCCGAATGGGAGTCTTGGCTCTGGCTATTTCTATTTTCGGCGCCACGGCGGCGCTGGCGCAAAATCAATTGACGGAAGGGAAAAACGAAATCGGCGGTTCCGTAGGCCGCATTTTTATCAGCAATCAGGGAATCAACGGCGCTACCTACTTCCACCCTTTCGTTCGCTCCGGCAAGGGTTTCACCTTTGAAGTGAATTACGCCCGGCGTCTTGCTGGAAACCCGGTCTACGCGGTTTCAGTAGAAGTGCCGGCCGTCTTTAATATCGACGAAGACCTCAACTCCGGAGCCAACGTGGTGCCACAGGATTACCAGCAGATTTTCATCACTCCTTCGCTCCGCGCAAACTTATTTCCGGATACGAGAATCTCCCCCTGGCTTAGTTTTGGCGGCGGATTCGGCCATTTTAGCGAGAACAAAAATCTGATCTATGGAGGCCCAAACCCAGGCGGATCATCGACCTCGGGCGTGGTGCAGGGCGGCTTTGGATTGGACTCGCGTCCACTCTGGGGCCGTCTGAGGAATTTGGTGATTCGCGGCGAGGTGCGCGATTTCTGGTCTGGAACTCCTGATCTGCCGTTGGCGCCCACGGGCAAAAACCGGCAGCACAACTATTTCGTGGGTGGCGGCCCGGTCTGGCATTTTTGAGGCTGTCGCTTTCCTGTCGATATCACTTCATCGAGCAGGTCCGGCAATTTCTTGGCATCCTCGGCAGAATTGCCGAAACGCGCCGATTCGTACGCCTGGCTAAACTGCCGCACTCGTGCCTGCAATCCCGCATCTTCGATCGCAGTTACCAGTTCGCTTGCGGTGCGAGATTTGGATCTCTGTAGTCCCCGGCGTGCCAGATGGCGAATCAATCGCTCATACCACATCGCAGCTGCCTGCTCGGGCGAACGTTCCGGATGCGCCTTGAGGCGCCTCATGTGAATGCTCTGGAAAATTCGCGCGGAGTTCGCCAGCATCAGGAGCAAGATGGCAAGCGCTACGCTTGCTCCCAGCCACCAGGCGTGCATTCCGCCTACACCTCTCTGACCTTTTCTCGCCCAGTTCAGCAGCCGCAGATAGAACAACCGCGCCTTAATTCTCATGCGATCTAGATTCGTTCGCGTACCGATCGCCACTGAGCGGCTCAGAAGATACTGATGCGAAGAATCGTAGCTCACCACCCACTCGCGCCAGAACGAGGCTGCCGCGTCCAGATAAAGTGCCGCGCGTCCCCAGCTTTGCGCCGGCGTTATGCCACCGCCGGGGGTGGGATCGAAGGTGATCCATCCGTAGCCCGGAAAGTAAGCTTCGACCCACGCGTGCGCGTCCTTGGCCCGGACCATGTATTGCCCCGTAATGTCATTGAATTCCGAGCTGCGAAATCCGTTCACCACACGCGAAGGAATGCCGAGCGTTCGCAGCATCATGGCCATGGAAGAAGCAAAGTACTCGCAATGTCCTTGCCTGCGCACGAACAAAAAATTAGCTAGCGGGTCGGCAACCGGAGACCGCAGCAGTTGCAATGTGTAACCATAATGCGTCTTCAGATATCTCTCGATTGCAACCGCCCGATCGTAGTTGTTGGAGGCGGAATTCGTGATCTGCGCGGCCAATTGCGGGATGCGCGGGTCGAGCTTGGGAAACTGCAGGTATTCCGGCGCAATCGCCGGCACGGAGTCTCCTGCGCGCCTGAGCAACTCCGCGGATGGCCGGGAAATATCTGAATCCGCCTCGTAAGTTCCGACGCCGCCACGTCCATCGGAGTTCGATACGGCGCCTCCCTGGTCGATCTGTAGCCCGCGATACTCTCCTCTGACTCGGCGCGCCCAGGGTGGGAGAAAAAAAACGTTAGTGCCGATGGGTTCCATGAGGACCCGGTAATGGATCAGAGTGTGGGAGTCCCGAGCGCCAATTCCGGCGCGTTCGATCGGATCCTGCGCCACTCCCTGCGTGAAACGAGGTATCGAGAAAGATCCATCCGCGTTCCGTGGAAGCTCGTATTCCGGCGATGGATTCGACCAGTTCTCGCCGTCGAAAATCGCCAGTGAAACTCCGCGCCAGTGCAGCGCGTACTGCCCTCGTTTGTCGCCATCGATCTGAACGTGCATGACCATGGCATTCGACTGTTGAATCCGCCCGATTCCGCCCAGTTGTACCCGGTCGCTAAACCCAGTAGAAAAGTTCGTGCCGAATGAATATGCCCCCATGTAGCCGGAAGCCGTGCGGGGGAGAATAAAAAATATGAGAGCGGCGCCCAGCAGAATCATCAAAGTCAATGCCGGCGTCAACCTCGCCAGTGAAAAGGCAAGATGCCGA
This sequence comes from uncultured Acidobacteriaceae bacterium, assembly GCA_963784095.1. Taxonomy (GTDB): domain Bacteria; phylum Acidobacteriota; class Terriglobia; order Terriglobales; family Acidobacteriaceae; genus Sulfotelmatobacter. Next base: position 34,295 of record CAWAQC010000003.1, on the reverse strand, counting down.
TGCTCCTGCAAATCCTGCGAATGCCGCGCCTGAACCTGAGCCGCCCGGCCTGAGCGCCGCATCTCCAGCAGAATGAAGCTGACGACTGCCATGAGCATGAATCCCGCAAAAAACGGCAGGAAAATGCTATCGACTGTCAGTACGGACGCCGCCAGCACCATAAGAAACGCGACGATCGTCAGCATCACATAATCGCGATCGCGGCGTAAGGAAAACGTTCGTACTACCACCGCGAAGAGCACGAGGTGGACCGTAGCGAATAGAAAGCTGCGCGAAAAAAGGAAGTAATCGGCGGCGTAGAAAACGAAATAGGCGACGGTTACGGGAGTAGTCCAGCGCTCCGAAAAAACTAACTTCCGCCCTTTCGCCAGCAGGTAGCCTCGGAATGCCAGCGCTCCGCCGGCCAGGGCGACCGTCGGCAAATCCAGGCTGCCAGTGCTGGCCAGCGTTCCAAGTCCCATCAGCACCAGCAAATAAATCGAAAGCTCGAAGTATTTGTTGATTGCCTGCGAAACCGGAATTACTTCGAACTTTGCAGCAGCTTGCGGCATAGTTGATTTTGACGAGTTGCCAGAATCGAGCAGTTAATCTTGTATTCGTCAATCTCCATTCTTCGCCAAGTACTCTATGAATGGAAGCCCTTTACGACAATTCCTTGCACCGAAAGTCACATCATATTTCTGTTTACTTTTCTCCGCGGTTCTCTTTCCTGACGCTTTTCTTGGTTGCTCTCAGGATCACGCTTCGGCTTTGTTAGAATGATTCAGGTCAGGCATCGGTCTCACGCGACGCACTCTCGCCAACCCCGCCAGGTCCGGAAGGAAGCAACGGTAACGGGCTCTTGCGTGTGCAGTGGGTCGCCGGTGTCTGGCTTATCATTGCGTGACTGCGCATCTCCCGGAAGTTTTCAAACCCGCGATTCTTCGCACCAACCCTTTACACATCCTTTACAACTCTTTGCGCAAGAAACGCCTCGTTCGCCCGTCCTCATGAGTCAGGCTTCTGACAAAAAAATCCTGATAACGAAAAATTCCTGAAAGGTGCCGAGCTGAAATGATCCGTCATTTTCCCGAAAAGCCCGTATCCCCCTCTGTTACCATTCGCGTCTCCGGCAGTTTGTCGCAAGGGCATCTCTCGTACCTCGAGCAGCTTGTCGCCTCGGCCATCGATTGCGGCCTCTGGCCTCTGCTCGATATGGCTCGTCTGGAAGAGTTGGATCGCTTCGCTCTTACCTATCTGGTTGGCGGGGAAGGGCGCTACTTTGGCATTGTGAGCTGTCCAAACTTCATCCGCCAATGGATGCAAATCGAGAAAGAGAGTCAGGCGGCTTGAAGGTCCTGGGGCGCTATAATGGCGATCATTGTTTTCATTCCGATAAATGGAGCAAAAACTTATGACAACACCTGAGCAAAACACATGTGCCCACATTCCCTGCACCTGCGCGGTGGAAACTGGCAAAAAATACTGCAGTGACTCTTGCAAAGATGCCGGATCGGGTGAAGTGGAGATCGCTTGCGAATGCGGTCACGCCACCTGTTCGACAAGCATCGAAGAAGTGGCCTAGAACTCGACAGCGGGTTGGATTGCTTACGGAGTCCCGCTCCGCCGACCTGATCCGCGTTATAGTGTCGGTGGCCAAGCAATACCGGGCCAGATCCTCGTTCCGCAAGGCCGGCCCTGAGTAGTATTGCCTCACGCCACCCGCGCCCGTTCCCCGCCATTATTGATCAGCTTGATGTTCGTTTGCGGAAGGCCAACCGTGCGTATCCTAAGGTGACGCCGAGCGAGCCGTACGCGCCCGCGTTCATCGGGGCAAGCAGGAAAAAGGTGGCGACCAGCGACGGATCGAACGTCATCTTCACGAAATACATCGGACAGAGCAAAAACATCAGTTGCGGATCAAGGGCCCAGCTGTGCGGAGCAAGATAGGCGACGAGCGCCACGAGGTATGAAATCGCCGCGAAGCTGCTGAGCCATTTGACTGGCGCTAAGAACAACTGCTCATCGTCCCGATCTCTCTTGGACGCCTTCGCGATCCACGACCGGGGCAGCGCCGCAATCGTCATGGCGAAAAGCCCCAGTGGCGCCAGGATAGCCACAAATATGATCCATTCACTCTGAACCGGCAGCTCGGTGCCCCGCAACATCAAAAAAGGAACGCAAGTGAAAAGGGAAGTCAGTCCGCACAGGAAAAACGCGATGCGAGACGCAATCCTGATAGCGCGTGCGGACATGACGCGGATTCTAACAGCGCTTCGGAGGTTGAGCACACATGATTGCGCTGACCGGACCAGTGAAAAGAGCCGTTGCTAAGGTACCTGCAGTATGGCGGCCATTCAACAGCCGCGTTTAACTGTTGCAGCCATGCCGATTCCCTCGTGGTCAAGTCAATCAGGGTAAACACTGTTTACAACATCTGTCCTCCGCCGAAAGGGTTAGAATCTCGGCGATAGGAGGTCAAAGCCTCATGTGCCTCCCAAAGATGGAGACAACGCCCCATGGAATCACATCTCCGAATACTTTTCTGGACCATAGTTCTGCTTGGCGCTTCTTCGGGCCTGACTCAGGTGATGGCAGTCCCCCCTCAGCCTTCGCCCGATAGTGCAGGCCTCCAGGTTTTTCTATCCGCACTCGGCAAAAATGACTCGCAGGCTGTCCTGCAGGAGCCGGACCTGAGCGTTCGTATAGATAAAACAATTGCCCAAGTGAAAGCTGTGCGCTCCGCTTTAGACGAACCGCTCCTGTTTGCGGTTCTAGTAGACGTTAGCGGGTCGGATGCCGCCGCAGCCAACTCCGTGAAGGAAGCCGCTTTCCAGCTCTTCCAACATTTGGCGGGTGCCGAGAATCAAGGCTACCTAGTGTTATTCAACCAGAAGGTTGCGGTCAGTCGAGATCCCATTTCTGCCTCGCAAGCCAAGAAAGCGTTGGGGTCCGTAATTTTCAAAGGCGGAACGGCGGTCTACGACGCGATTGATCCAACGTGCAAGCAGAAGTTGAGCCGGTCAGGAAATCCCGCTAAACCAAGGCGTGTAATACTGCTGATTTCTGACGGAGAGGACAATTTGAGCCATGTCACACACGTAAATGCGGAAGAAGCCGCGCTGGAAGAAGGGATCTCCGTGTTCTCCCTGGTGACAAAATCTCCGCTCAGCGGACCTCGAGGCGAGAATTTTCTGAGGGAGATCAGTCAAAGGACTGGCGGCCTGTCAACCGACAAAGACCTCAAGAAAGGCGTTCCGGCCTTACTAGCGGCAATTGAGGCCCAATGGATGATCACACTTGCTCCAACACAACCCGCAGACAGGAAACTTCACTCGATGCAGACAAAGTGCACGCAGAAAGAAGTTCACATTTACGCGCCCAGCGACGTGCTCCTTGAATAGGGCCAGCGCCAATTGGCGTGACATCACCGTTCCACTCGACCTGGCTCGCTGAATGGAACCGATAGCTGGGCAGCGCGTTGATTACTTGCACCGTCTCAGACTCGCGGGCCCGCTCCCGCGCACTGCGGTGTCAGCGACCAGACAATACCGGGCTAGGTCCTCGCCCGCGAACACCGGTCCTGAATAGTATTGCCTCACCCCCGCCGCGAAGCGCGCCCCATCGTCGCCGCCAACAAAGTGATGCAAAATCACCGCCTTCACCTGCGCTTTTGACGCCAACTCGCCCACGGCTTTAAACGGCAGATGCTCCTTGCGCATGTGCTCGTCCATCACGTCGCCGCTTCCGGGTTGTGCAGCCGGCAAGCGTCGGTTGGTCGCGGTCGCATCAAGATCTTCAACTTCCGAGATCAGTACATCCGCTCCTTTCGCGAGGGCCTCCACTGCCGGGCTCGGCCCCGTATCTCCGGTAAAAACAATCGCGCCGTAAGGCGTCTCGAAGCGGTACGAATACGACTTCATGGTCTTACGGTATTTGGCTGGAATCAGCTGATAGTGAGTGTTTTCAGCCGCCGTCACCCGAATTTTGTCATCCTGATAAGCCAGGCCATCGTGATCGATTACATGCGCTTTGAACGGATTCACCAGTGTGCTCGCGCCCAGCGGCTCGGCCGCAAAAATTCCGTAAGGAATCCGGATGTAGTCGTATGCGGCGCTCACCAGCACAGCTGTTTCAGGCGGTCCGTAGATATTGAATCCCTGCGGGATTCCTGACACGCGGAAGTCAACGGCAAGAAAGTCATTCGCCAGGACATCGACGAGCCCAAGCACGTGGTCGGGATGATTGTGCGTGATGAAAGTGGTCCCGACCGTCGGCGATTGCACGCCTGCATCCAGCATCCGTTGCATGGTGCCGATGCCGCAGTCGATCAGATACGGTCGCCCATCGACGATCAGCAAGGTCGCCGGCTCCGATCGCTGCTGGGAGAGCACTGGCCCGCCCTGCGTTCCGATCACCAGAATTTGAACACCTTTTCGGGCCTCCGCTGCCGTCGCTGCCTGCGCGGTCGGGTTCTGCGCCGTCATGTTCTGAGAAAACGACCGCTCCGGCATCGCGACCAATATCGAGACAGCCGCCAAGGTCGCAAGAATCTTCTGTAATACAACCGACGTCAAGCTGCCTCCTCTTCGGCGGGCTCTTTAGAGTCAAATACACAACTCTCAACTAAGGACAGCGCAATTGCTTCGACCACACTCTCGAGACTACATCACCACTGGCTCGTTTCCCTGGGTTCGACATTCTGCTCCTAATCCTGCAAAATACGGGTCTTATACTCAGGAGCCCTCATTGAAGACAACGACGCCTGTCAGAGTCAAAATCAGCGCCCTCGGTACCTACGTACCGCCGCGCCTTCTCACTAACGCCGATCTCGAAAAGATGGTCGATACCACCGATGAATGGATTCTAGCCCGCGTAGGCATTCGCGAACGCCACATCGTCGACAAAGGAGTAGCCACCAGCGACCTCGCCGTTGAAGCCGCCAAGAAAGCTCTTGCTCAGCGCGGCATCGGCCCCAGTGATATCGATGCCATCATCGTCGGCACCGTCACTCCTGATATGTTGTTTCCCTCAACCGCGTGTCTGGTGCAACATAAGCTCGGCGCCCGCGGGGTTTGGGGTTTCGATCTTTCCGCCGCCTGCTCGGCTTTCGTTTACGCCGTGCAAACCGGCGCGCAGTTCGTCGCCACCGGGACGCACAAACGCGTGCTCGTGATCGGCGCCGACGTCATGTCCTCGATTATCGACTACGCGGACCGCGCCACTTGCGTAATCTTCGGCGACGGCGCTGGCGCGGTGATTCTGGAGCCCTCAGAAGACGATTCCGTCGGCCTGATTGATTTCATTCATGAAGTCGAAGGCGCGGGCGGGTGCTATCTCTACATGCCAGGCGGCGGCAGCCTGAATCCCTCGACCCGCGAAACTGTAGATCAAAAAATGCATTACGTCCACCAGGATGGCCAGCAGGTCTTCAAATTCGCCGTGCGCAAGCAGACCGAAGCCTGCCTGAACCTGCTCGAACGCAATGGGCTGAAAGGCTCCGACATCGATGCCTTCATCCCGCATCAAGCCAACCTTCGCATCATCAATGCCACGGCCGATCGCCTCGGCCTTCGCCCGGAGAGCGTTATCGTCAACATCGACCGCTATGGCAACACCACTGCCGGCACCATTCCGCTGGCGATGAATACGGCCATCGAACAGGGCAAACTGAAGAAGGGCACCCTGGTGCTGATGGCTTCCGTAGGGGCAGGATTTACGGTTGGTGCAGCTCTTCTACGCTGGGCCTTTTAGCAAACGCCGGCATCTATAGTTGCAGCCAGAAACCCCCATGAACTTATTGATGAATGAAGTTCTGCTGGCAAGTGACGACGCCTTAACCCAAGCGTTGGCCGCCAGAATCAAAACGCTCTGGGATGCGCGTAGGGGCGTTGATGCCTCGCGCCTCAACGCCTTGCTCACCGACGATTACATGGCGGTTCATCCGGATGGCACGTTGCATGTGCGTAAGCCAACCGAGCAGGAAATCGCCCTGGAAGAGATTGACCACTATCGACTGACTCATCTGCGAGCCGCACCTGTAGGGCCGGAGAGCGCGCTAGTGACCTATTTTGCGGAAATCGGAATCGCCAGCCACATAGGGCCTACGAACCTAAAGTTTGCCGTGGGAGAAGTTTGGATTAAGCAGTTGTATGACTGGAAGTGCCGTTACTCGCAGGCTACAGTTGTGAAGTAATTCCAAGCACTTGATAGTTTCGACGGTTGCCGCAACCGCCGCCTTCGACCGGTCGCGTGTGGATCCGTCTCGTTTCAACCGATGACCACTGTAACCCTGCCCGCGTGATTTTCCTCGCGTTCGGCCTGGTCCGCTGCTAACTTGGCGCAGCGTCTGCTTCACGTGGGGATGATGCGGACGAGCACGTCCATGTTTCAGACAGCTTGGTTTCAAACAACTTGCTGCTGGTTTTTTCTCGCTGTTTCCGCGCTCGGCCAAGCCGGGCAGATTCCAAGAGACAACTCCCAACCAACCCGGCTGCTCTTGATGGAACACCTGTGGAACGAGGCCCAGGTGAATCGCGATGCCCGCTCTCTCGATGCCATGATTGGGGCCAATTTCGTGAATACGGAGTACGACGGCGAGGTCAGCGACCGGGCCAAGTTTCTCGCTGACATCAAAGATCCGCAGTTCAATCTCACCACCCTGACCATTAAGGATCCTAAAGTCAGCATGTACGGAGACGCGGCCGTTGTCGTCGGCGCCTACCGCACAAAAGGGACGTACGCGGGCAAGCCATACGAGCACGTCGGGCGTTTCACCGACACCTGGGTTTTCGTCGAAGGCCGCTGGCAGTGTGTCGCCAGCCACACCAGCTTGTTGAAGAAGTAGTTCGCTGCGTACTATCGCCGCCAAAAAAAGATTCATAACCTAAAATTTGTGTCCGCCCCGAGTTGCCGTTGATCTAAGCGTCAGCGGATGCATAGTTCTGAACCCCGCTCCGATCCACTCATGAAATCGACCCTCACTCCGCCCCGATGGCAGACCCTATTAGCTTTCGCCATCATCTACTTTGTCTGGGGTTCGACTTTTCTTGCTATTCGCGTCGGGGTGCGCGAAGTACCTCCATTTCTGCTGGCAGGGATGCGCTTCTTCGCCGCAGGTTTGGTTCTTTACGTCTGGATGCGGTTGAAAGGAACGCCCTCGCCCAGCCGCCGCGAATGGATCGCAGCTTCCTCAATTGCCGTGCTTATCTTCGTGCTCGATTACGGTTTGCTCTTCTGGGCGGAGAAGCGAGTGCCCTCCGGTATTGCGGCAGTCATGATGGCAACGATTCCCGTCTACATGGCTCTAGCAGAGATTGTGTTTTTACGCACGCAGCGGCTCACGCTGCGCCTGTCCTTTGCGCTTCTGCTCGGCATTGGCGGCGTCGCAGTGCTGGTGGGCCGCTCGTCAACTCTCGGTGGACAGGCGATTGATACCTCGGGTGCAATCGCTCTGATGATTTCTGGCGTCAGTTGGTCTGTGGCTGCAATTCTTCTTCGCAAGCTGCCCCTGCCAGAATCCAAAGTGATGAGCTCGGGCGCGCAGATGCTATCCGGCGGCATACTGCTGGTTGTTACCGCACTTCTGTTGGGAGAAGTGAAAGGCTTTCGCGTGCGGGCGGTTTCCTGGAATGCGTGGTTTGCGTTGATCTATTTGACCGTGGCGGGATCCATCGTTGCGTTTACCGCATATGTTTGGCTGATTCATCACGAGTCTCCGACGAAGGTGGGAACATACGCGTATGTGAACCCGGTAATCGCCGTTCTGATCGGATATTTCTTCGGTGGGGAAGGATTGGGTGGGCGAACCATACTCGGAACACTGCTGATTCTGGTGAGCGTAATTGTGATCACGACCACGCCGAAGACGAGCGCAGAACCCGCGCCGCTGATTACAGAAGAGTCGTTACCCGAACCACAGGACATCTAGGTCGAAGCGCTCTTCTCGGCGACCTTCGCGGATGTCCTTCGCGCACTTAGCGGTTTAAGCTTTTCAGTGCAGCGCCCAAGGCTGATAAGCCGCCAGCTATGGCCGAGTCATCCTCTCCGGCTTTACCAACTGATCGAATTCTTCTCCGCTAAGATATCCCAGCTTCAACGCCGCTTCGCGCAAGCTGCTGTGCTCCACATGCGCGGTATGCGCGATCTGCGCAGCTTTGTCGTATCCGACTTTCGGCGCCAGCGCGGTCACCAGCATCAGCGAGTTCTTCACATACCAATCGACCTTCGCGCGATCGACTTCAATTCCCTTGATCATGTACTCGACATATCCATGGCAGGCGTCGGAAATCAGCGTAACCGAGTGCAGGAAGTTGTAAATGATCACCGGCTTGTATACGTTAAGCTCGAAATTGCCTTGTGAGCCGGCAAATCCCACAGCAGCCGTTGCGCCGTGGACCTGTACGCACACCATCGTCATAGCTTCGCACTGCGTCGGATTCACCTTCCCCGGCATGATCGACGACCCCGGCTCATTTTCCGGAATCGTGAGCTCGCCCAAACCACAGCGCGGTCCGGAAGCCAGCCAGCGAATATCATTCGAGATTTTCATGAAAGACGCCGCCAGCGTCTCCATTGCGCCCTGGGCGAAGACGATTTCATCGTGCGCCGAGAGCGCGGCAAACTTATTTCCGTGCGAGCGGAAGGGAAGGGCGGTCAGTTCGGCAATCTTTTTTGCGGCGCGTTCGGCGAATTCTGGATGCGTATTCAGTCCCGTGCCGACGGCCGTTCCGCCGATCGCGAGATCGTAAAGTCCTTCCAGCGCCTGCTCCAGCCGCTTGATGTCGCGTTCCAGCAAGCTGGCCCATCCGCCAAATTCCTGACCAAACGTCAACGGCACAGCATCCTGCAGGTGAGTGCGCCCAATCTTCACAACATTGTAAAACTCTTTCGCTTTGGCCTCAATCGAATCGCGCACACTGCGAACAGCGGGAATCAGCGTATTCTTCACACGGTCTGCAGCCGCAATGTGCATTGCCGTCGGAAATGTGTCGTTTGAAGATTGCGACATATTGACGTCATCATTGGGATGAATCGGCTTCTTCGAACCCATTTGGCCGCCGGCAATCTCAATGGCGCTATTCGAAATCACCTCGTTCACGTTCATGTTGGTCTGCGTGCCGCTGCCGGTTTGCCAGATTCGCAAGGGAAATTGATCGTTCAACTTGCCGGCAATCACTTCATCGCAGGCCTGCACGATCAGCTTGGCCTTATCCGCGGGCAATTTGCCTAAATCCTGATTCACCAGCGCGCAAGCTTTTTTAAGGATGCCGAAAGCGCGGATCAGTTCCGGCGGCATGGTGTCACGTCCGATATTGAAGTGCAGCAGCGAGCGCTGCGTCTGCGCACCCCAGTAAACATTCGCGGGAACTTCAATTTTCCCCATGCTGTCGGATTCGATGCGGGTGCGAGAGGCTGATTCAGCGAGAGTGGACATGGCGAGTTCTCCGTCGCTCCAAGGCATCGGCCGAAGCTGAGTCTGATGAACCGCTTATTATAATCGCTAGCTGGACGAGCTCCTTCGCTTTGAGCTTAGGATAGCGTGAATGGGACAAGTTAAAATCGCTGTGAACCTGGGGCAAATACAATCAAATCGAGCTGAGAGGGCGAAACGCAAGAGGGCGGCAGAACTCACTAATCGGGATAATTTGACGTCAAATGAAGCGGCTTGTTTCTACTCCGCATGCATCTCCTCAGGCAGATGCTGGCGATGCACCTTGATTTTGCTTTCGTCTTTGCGCGCCTGTGCGAGATCGTAGGCGAGCTGCATGCGGAGCCAGGTTTCTGCCGTGCTACCAAATGCCTTTGAGAGCCGAATTGCCATCTCCGGGCTGATGCCGGATTTACCATTCACAACGTTGTTGAGCGCCTGGCGAGAGACGCCAAGCACCTTCGCCCCATCGGTTATCGACAGACCGAGGGGTTCCAAGCAGGCATTCCGAACGCTGCGTCCCGGATGCGGAGGATTTTTCATCGGCATTGTTTTCGCTCTTTTCTTGTTAGTGGTAATCGGTTAACTCCACATCAAATACATCCGCCCCTTCAAAGCGGAAAACAATGCGCCAGTTCGCTCGCACTGTCACCGACCAAAAGCCCCGCCAATTCCCTTTCAAGGCATGCAATCGATAGCCGGGGAGACTCATCGCTTGAGGAGTTTCGGCGCGATCTAGCCGGGCTAAAATGTCTTCAACGGTTTCGATCAGATCGGCTCTTATTCCGCTGCGGTCATCGCGTTCATACAGCCGTTTCAGCCCACGATGCTTAAAGCTCCTTATCATTTAGACTACGCTGTAAAGCGACAGTTGTCACTTGTCAACCGGATGGACGTGCGCGCCCATGCTAAAATCATCGATCTCCGACCATGCCCATACTGCTGTCTGATCCACGGAAGCTGATGCCGGACTTGCTCGCCGCCGACGATCTCGAAACGTTGGCGAAGACTCAGCTTCGTCCGGATCCTGAGACGAGCTGCGATGTCCTTGTGATCGGAGCCGGTCCGACTGGGCTGGCTTGCGCCATCGAAGCGCAAAAGATTGGCCTTAAGGTGATCGTCGTCGATAAAGGCTGCCTGGTAAATTCGCTCTTTCACTATCCTGCCGGCATGCTGTTTTTTACCACGCCAGAGCTGCTTGAGATCGGCGACGTTCCATTTACTACCGCTAATCAGAAGCCCACGCGAGAAGAGGCTCTTGAGTACTACCGCAAATGCGCCGAACATTATCATTTGGATGTTCGCCAGTACGAATGGGTCAAAACCGTTCTCGGAGAAGACGGCAACTTCAGCATTACGGCGACGGACCGCGCCAGCCGTCCGCACGATTACCGCACACGGAAGGTAATTGTCTCCACCGGATATTACGATCTTGCCAACCAGCTTGAACTGCCCGGCGAAGAGCTGCCCAAAGTCTCGCATTACTACGGCGAGCCGCATCCTTACTATGACAGCGATGTCCTGGTCATCGGAGGCAAGAATTCCGCCGCCATCGCGGCGCTCGACTTATGGCGCCACGGCTCACGGGTCACGCTGGTCTATCGCGGATCGCAGCTGCATCATCACGTTAAGTATTGGATCAAGCCCGATCTCGAGAACCGCATCAAGAACGGAGAAATCGAGGCTTACTTCAACAGTACGGTGCAGGAAATCGGCGTCGACCATGTCGTGATCCATACCCCGCGGGGCCCCATGCGCTTGAAGAACGATTTTGTGCTCGCGCTGATCGGCTATCATCCCGATTATGATTTTCTGCGCAGCATGGGGATTGAGTTGTCTGAGGATCAATGCCGTCCGGTCTGCGACCCTGTATCGCTGGAAAGCAATGTTCCCGGAATCTACGTGGCTGGAGTCATCGTTGCGGGATCGCGCACCAACGAGATCTTCATCGAGAACGGTCGCTTCCATGGCCGCCAGATCGCAGAAGATCTAAAGCTGAAGTTGCGCCCGGAATAAATTCTCGCAGTCATTCCGAACCGCGTTGAAGACGCGATGAGGAAACCGCTTTCGGATTCCGCAGAAAGCCTGGTGCCTTCCCGATTCTCGGCGGCACTTCTTGGCGCTCTTAGCGTTCAAGATCTTTAACAGCAAAATGCAGCGCCCAAAGCCGCGAGTACATTTTTGTTACCCTAAACCCTCAGCATGGAACCCCAACCAGAGCGCGAAATCCCGAGCATCTCACTGGCATCGTATCTGCGCCTGCTAAGCGGAAACCGCAACTTCCGCCGCTTGTGGCTGGCGCAGATCGTCAGCGAAATCGGCGATTGGTTTTATACGCTCTCGATTTACACGCTACTTTTGCAGCTGACCGGCCACGCCAGCTCGGTTGCATTGGCGTTGGTCCTGCAAGTCCTGCCGCAAACCTTCATTGGACCCGCTGCCGGTGTGGTCAACGATCGCCTGCGCCGCAAGCACGTAATGATCACCGCCGACCTGGTTCGCGTCGTGATCGTCATGGCGATGCTGTTGGTGCGCTCGCGATCAACCGTCTGGCTGATTTACCCGCTGTTGCTTGCCGAAACCGTCATGGCCGCGTTCTTCGAACCCGCGCGCAACTCGGTAATTCCCAACATCGCGGCCAAAGACGAAGTCCTGATAGCCAACACTCTCTCCTCAGCCACATGGTCCGTGAATCTGCTGATTGGTGCGTCCGTGGGTGGTCTGGTCGCCGCATTCTTCGGACGCGACGCCGTCTTCGTACTGAACGCATTATCTTTCCTTGCTTCGGCAATCTTGATCAGCGGAATGCATTTCGCCGAGCCGCACGCTCAATCGGCCGCCCCGCTGCATCCACGCGATCTTGTGAATTTCTCTCCCGTAGTCGAAGGCATTCGCTACATCCGCAACCACCGAACGATTCTGCCCACAGTATTCGCGAAGGCTGGCGAACTTATGATCGGTCCGAGTTGGGTCATCTTCACCGTGCTCGGAGCGCATGAATACGCGGTTCGCTGGCACCACATCGATCCCGCACGCGGCGCGATGCTCGGCATGAGTATCCTTCTCGGCGGGCGCGGCGTCGGAGCGCTGTTTGGCCCGATCATTTCCGCGCGCTGGGCCGGGCGCAGCGATCGTCGCCTGCAATTGGGAATTCTGCTGGGCTATCTCACCGTCGCGGTTGGCTACGGAACTCTCGGCGCTTGTGGCACGGTTTGGCTGGCCAGCGCCTGTGCACTGATCGCGCACGCCGGCGGATCGACGGTTTGGGTTTTCTCGACCACGCTTCTGCAACTTCACACCGACGACCGTTTCCGCGGACGCGTCTTCGCCGCCGACTTGGGTTTCTCCATGTTTACCATCGCTGCTGGTGCATACGTTTGCGGACGGCTTCTGGATGCCGGGATTGCCGCGCGCACCCTGGCAACCTGGACGGGAATCATTATGGTGGTCCCTGCGGCCTTGTGGGCGCTGGCAACGCGGAGCGGAAACCACAAAATAGCGGCGCAGCCAAGCGCGTGAGTCGAACTTTGAACGCTTACAATCCCATGCGCTCACAATCTTAGGTGCACACAATCGAAGTGCGAAGCGCGCCGCAATTCAAGCTGGCTATGCAGCCAGCCGATCGATCTTGGCTGCCATAATAAAATCGCTCTCGGTCAGCCCATCGATTTTGTGCGTCCACAGCGTGATTTCGGCTTTGCCCCATGTCAGCAGAATATCCGGATGGTGCCCCTGCTCCTCGGCCAGCGCTCCAACCCGATTTACGAACGCCAGCGCCTGCTTGAAATCGGGAAACTTGAACTCGCGCTGCAGGTGGTGCTCATTCACCACATTCCACTGGGGAACGGCCTTTAGCAAACTCTGCAGCTCCATTCCCTTAATCGGCGGCACTCCGCCGCGGCAGGGAATACATTTTTTGTCGGCCAATTGTTCGGTCATCTCTAGCCTTCCTGAGGGGCGCTTCGTCCTCTGCACTCAAGCTAACACAAGAGTTGACCCCGCAATCTCCTGAAACCATGTGCCTACAGAACGCATCTGTTAATATTCCCGCCATCACGAACGGTTCGTCCTGATCATTGTTTTGAGTCGGCTGTTTAGAGGGCAGTTCCTAGGCGAGTCCAGGAAAGACAATGGCTGCCGCGCCTCCGCAATCGAATCCGAATCAGCCGCATCCGCAGCCAGCTTCCAATCCCTGGCTGATCGCCAGCGCTGTGATGTTGGCGACGTTCATGGAAGTTCTCGACACTTCCATCGCAGCGGTCGCTTTGCCCTATATCGCCGGCAGCCTCTCGGCTACCAATGACGAAGCGACCTGGGTGCTCACCAGCTACCTGGTGGCGAACGCCGTCATTCTCCCTGCCAGCACCTGGTTCTCTCTCCGTTTCGGACGCAAGCGTTTTCTTATTACCTGCATTGTCATCTTCACCATTTCATCGTTCGTCTGCGGTTCGTCTACCAGCCTGGGCATGATCCTGCTCGCGCGCGCCGTTCAAGGCGCCGGAGGCGGAGCGCTGCAACCGCTTTCGCAAGCCATTTTGTTAGAAAGCTTCCCGCCGCAAAAGCGAGGCATGGCCATGGCTGTGTTCGCGCTCGGAGTGGTGGTCGCGCCGGTCCTCGGCCCGACCCTCGGTGGCTGGCTCACCGACACATATTCCTGGCGCTGGGCGTTTTACATCAACATTCCTGTCGGCATCTTCGCCGTGTTCATGATCTCGCGCTTCGTGCAAGACCCGCCTTATATCAAGAACGCCCATCCCGGCAAGCTTGACGGCATCGGCCTCGGCTTGCTGGCGGTGTGGCTCGGCTGCCTGCAGATTATCCTCGACAAAGGCCAGGAAGACGACTGGTTCGGCGCCACGTGGATTCGCTGGGCCACGGCGATTCTCATCATTTCCTTTATCGCGTTTATCATTCGCGAATTGCGGCACAGGCAAGGGCTCGTCGATCTGAAAATCTTTAGCCATCGCAACTTTACCCTGGGATGCATCCTCATAGGCCTGTTCGGAGCGGGTATCTACGGCTTGGTCACTTTGCTGCCGCTTTTCTATCAGGAATTGCTCGGCTATACCGCGCTCGCTGCCGGATGGGCAGTCAGTCCACGTGGTGTCGGCGCGATCGTCGCCATGCCGCTGATCGGCTATCTCACCGCGAAAATCGACAATCGCTGGCTCATCGCCTTCGGTTTTGCGATGTTCGGCGTTGCCAGCTTATGGTTCGGCCTGGTCAACCTCAGCATCGGCCAATGGACGTTTCTCTGGGCGATCCTCATTAGCGGATTCGGCTCAGGCTGCGTTTTCGTCCCGCTCTCGACGACCGCGATGGCATTTCTGAAGAACGAGGAAATCGGCAATGCCAGCGGCTTGTATAACCTGTTTCGGAATATTGGCGGCAGCATCGGAATTTCCGTGGTGAACACCATTGTCACGCGCCACGAACAAACCCACCGTAATGAAATGGTTCGCCATCTGAATCCGGGTCGCGTCAGCGTGCACGGCGCTCTCGGCGGCTTAAGTCAATTTCTCGTTGTTCAGGGAACTTCACCGCCCGATGCCTTACGCCGCGCCTACGGATTACTGAACGAGGCTCTCAATGGGCAGGCACGCATGTGGTCCTACGTCGACGACTTCCGCTATATGGCTCTCGCCTGCTTCGCCTGCGTGCCGATTGTATTCACGCTAAAGAAAGCAGTAGGCCGAAGGGGCGCGACCAGCGCGGGACACTGAGGGAGTTAGAACAAGCCTTCTAAGTCACGTGCTCCGTGAAGAACGCGAAGTACGGAAATCTCATTATCGCTTATCCGGTAGAAGATCAGATGTTTCGGAAATCCCTCGATCGAAGCGCGCCGCAATCGAACGAGTTCAGCGGAATGGAAAGAGCAGCGAGCACCGGCTTCAGGATTGCGCAGAATTTGTTGTATGACGGAGTCGATTTCTTGGTCCCAGCGCGCCGAGAGAGCCTCGCCTGAACGCTGCCGGTACCAATCACTCTGCTCAATGATGTCGGTAATCGCGGCTTCGCTGAAGCGAATCCGCAGACGCTTCACCGCTGTGCCGTCCTCGCCCGAAGGGCGGCCACTAGTCCCTTCTTGCGTATTTCGGCGAGCGGCACCTTGATCATCGGCCCCTTGGCAGCGGCAATCAGTTCTTGTTCAATGGTGTGCAATCGCCGCTCTTTATCTTGACGGATCAGCTCTCGAATGTACTCGCTAGGGGTGCCCCAGTTGCCGGTGGCAACCTGCCCTTCTACGTAATGCTTTAGCGCTTCGGGAAGAGAGATGTTCAGCGATGTCATAGCCATACCTTCATATTATGTCAATTTATGGCAGAAGCAAAACCCGCAGGAACGGAGCATTCTCATTCGTAATCGGCTGCAGGTTCGCGGTCCGGCGACGCTGATCCAAATTATTGCCGCCCCCGCGTGCGCGCCACCGCTGAACTCTTCGCTCTCTTCGCCGGCCTGCCGAACACGATCAGCTCGATATCCGCTCAGGCCGAAGGATTTTTCAGAACATCCGCCAGGGCATGCATTCGCTGCGAATCCACCGGCGTCTTCGCCGCGGTTGCGCTTTCCTCCAGCGAAGGAGCCATGCGAGTCAATTTCGCAACGTTCTTCTTATTCATGTGCGAGTTCTCAGCGGTTTGAATTGCCTTGCGCAGCTGAGCGATTCGTCGCGCGGAGAGAGCTTGCGATCTCGAGAGCTGGTCGAGATATGCTTTCGCCACCACTAACTTATCCGGCCATTCGATCTTTTGCTGGTTCTGTACATTCTCTTCCGACAACTCCACCGTCTTCGCTGCGTCGATTTCGTTCTGCGTCAGGAATTTGCTCGGCGTCAATTGGAACACGTCCAGGCCGCGGGCAATCTCCGAGCCGTAAATGTAGCCGTTATACCAATAGGCAGACCAATCACCGCCGAGCACCAAGGTTTTCGCGTCGATGGGCCCGCGGTCGAAGTAGGCGATCTCAAAGGGATGCGCGGCATCGGTGAAATCCATCACGGAAATCCCTCCCTGGTACCATGCCTGCACTTCGATGTCCCGGCCGGGAATCGGAATCAGCGAGCCGTTGTGGGCCACGCAGTTCTCCGTATCGCCCTGGGCGGCCGGCAGCTTGTAATAATTCGCGAAGCTAAGCTTGTCATCGTGCAGGTGGAAGATGGCGTCCGCGCCCCACTTATTGGGATCGTTCTGCCGGCAGCGCGCGCCCAGTCCACCGCCCCACTCGTCGGTGAACACGACCTTGCTGCCATCATTCGAGAACGAAGCTGAGTGCCAGTAGGAATAGTTTGGATCATTCACTGCATCAACCCGCTTGGGATGTACCGGATCTTTGATGTCGAGCAGAATTCCGTTGCCGGAGCACGCGCCTGCCGCCAACCCAATCGCCGAGTATGCGGTGATGTCATGGCACTGGTCCGTGTCTCGCGGTTTCTCCGCGCCTTTCTTGCCATGAGTGCCGCCGTTATTCAAGCCATTGATCGCGCCGGTGCGCGCATCCATGAATACGCGCGGGCTGGACACGATCTTCGCATCCTGCGGTGCGGCCAGCGGAACCTTGATCACATCGATGCGAAACAGCGCCGTGTTCGCATCTTTGTCCGGTTTTTCCCCAGAGCACCCGGCGAGTTCTTCCGGCCGGCGCACATACGAGGTTCCAGACACGTAAATGTAGACGTTGTCCTTGTCATTCGGGTCGACCACCAGCGTATGGGTGTGGGACCCGCGGCATGTCTGCACCGCTGCAACTTGCCTTGGGTTCTGGATGTCGGAAATGTCGAAGATTCTTACGCCGCGAAAACGGTCTTTTTGGGCGACCGGGATGTGGTGCTTTTTTTCTTCGTCCTTAGGCCGGGCTGCGCCTTTGTCGCTGGCATTGGCTTTCGCTTTATCGGCAGGGCTTGCTTTTTCTTCATCCGCGGGCGGAGCAGGTTCCGGCGGAAATCCTTCCGTGCCGCAATCCAGGCGTCCATTCGGCATTTCTACAGACATGAATAACAGGTTCTTGTACACCGAGACGTCTCCCTGTCCTCCAGGACAAACTAACGTGGTGAGCAATGCCGTTTTCGCGGGGTCCGAAATATCGTAAATGCTGATCCCATAAAAATTTCCCTGGAACAAATGGTTGCCCTGGAAGGCGAGATCGGAGTTAGAAAAAGCAAGTTGCGCGATCAGCAAGTGCGCTGGCTTTGGGATCTTCTTGTTGTTCCCCAAACCGAGCTCCCCAACGATTTTCTCAACTTTGGGATCGTTGGGATCCGTGGTTCCGAGTTGAAAGGCATCCGGCTTTTTGAGCAGCAACAAATGCTCCAAGCCCATCGAGGCTTCGCCCGCATCATAAAGGCCGGGCGAAAGCTTGGCCCGCGGATCATTCGGGTCCGAGCCTGTCATTCCCGGCGGCAACGCCGGAGCCGGTTGCGGAGCGAAGAAATCCTCATCGTCGTCAGTGTTCTTAGTGTCCTTCTGCGGCTGCGCAGTGGCAGGCTTCTGCGACTGGCCCTGTGGCGCAGCCGCCGGCGGCGCTTCTTGTGCCTGCGTTCGGCTCATAGCAAATAAAATGATGGCGATGCATACGGCAAACCAGGCAAAACTGGACGATCGTTTCATCGTTTCTCCGCTGGGTTCTCTTTCTTCAACATGCCTTGCATGATGCGTATCTCAGCTCGTTGGGTATTGTCTGCGTCGGTTGCAAAGTTGAAAAGCTCGGCGTCCTGTCCGGCTCCGGCAGTATCGAACAGGTCTTTCACCATTATCAGCGCGCCATTGTGATGTTGAATCATGCCGACTAAAAACAAGTGGTCGAACTCCGGGCCCTTCGCCTTGCGCAGGGCTTCCATCTGCCGCGGCGTAAGCATTCCAGGCATAAGAGCCATATCTGCGTGAGCTGACTCATCCGACATATCCATACCCGGCATTTCAGGCATGGGCTTCGTAACCGGTTCGCCCCGCGCCGCGAGCCAGCGCTTCATGAAATTGATTTCATCCGACTGCGAGCTGCTGATGCGTGCCCCCAGCGACCGCAGGTCTTTGTTTTCCGTGTGCGACGCAATCATCGCCGTCATTACCACCGCTTGTGCATGATGCACGATCATGCCTTGCATGAACTCTACATCGGCTTCCGATCGCGGCGGCAGCGACCCCCGGGTCGAGGACGGAAGAATTTTGCTGGGCGCGCCCGGCGCGCCCGGCTGCACTACGACAGGTTTTACCGCATCAGCTTGCGCGCGGGCAGCCGGCAAGGGCAAAAAAGCCAAAATGGTTGATGCGAGCAATGCATAAATTACAGCCCTAGGCGCAGCTCGCGGCGTCGGATTCCGCTCGCGGGAAAAATGTGCCTGCCTCCAATTGAAAGTGAGAGGAACGATCGCCATTTGAACGAAGACGTGATCATTTCACGAAACCGGAATTTTTCATAGCGGCAAGGGAATGGAGGTACTGGCGAAGTTCGGCCGTTTACCCGATGGCGTCATCCTGAGCGGAGCCGTTTTCAGGCAGAGCGAAGGATCTCCCGCTTAATTGACCTGGAGCGCCAACCAAACTGCGCCGCTACCGGGAATGGCAACGGTCCGTGAAATGAGGCGAGCCAAAAACGCCAAAAAAAGACAGATCAAAAGCTTGCGAACGCGGAGACATTCTGGAGACGCGCTTTACGAAACGCACCATGCGCTAGCCTTGCATCGACGCCTCTTCGAAAGGAGCTCTAGAACGGAATATCCTCGTCCGTGATCGGCCCGGAGGCGCCTGCAGGCTCGTGCTCAGGCGTGCGCTGATCGAAATTATTGTTCCCGCCCGCCGATGCTCCTGCGCCGCGCGAACTGCCGCTGAACTCTCCGCCACCTTCGCCGCGACCGCCAAGCAGAATCAGATCGCTCGCCACCACTTCGGTCATGTATTTTTTCTGGTTGGTCTGCTTGTCGTCCCAGGAGCGGGTTTGCAGCCGGCCTTCAATGTAGACCTTGCCGCCCTTTTTCAAATATTCGCCCGCAATCTCGGCCAGCCGCTGCCATAGCACCACGTTGTGCCACTCGGTGCGGTCCTGCCATTCGCCGCTCTTGTCTTTGAAGCGCTCATTGGTTGCGATAGTTAGTTTGGCCACAGGTGTGCCCTGTGGCGTATATTTCACCTCTGGATCTTTGCCCAGATTGCCAATCAGTTGAACGCGGTTGAGACTTTTTCCGGCCATGAGATGCTCCTTAAGGGGTTCACTATAGCAGAATTGGCGGGGTGGAAAGCGCGTTCGAGTTAGATTTGATGCTTCCCGTGCCGTTCTGGGAGAACCTGACGCTGTAACATCACAGAAGATTGAGTTCCTCTGCCTAGAAAACGTCAATCCGCACTTTGTGCCCCGGAGCGGAGGCTAATCGGTCGTCTCGTGTCACCAAAACCGCTCCGAGTTCCTCGGCAAGAACGACGTAGGCTGCATCATAGGGAGAAAGATTGGTGTGCAGTTGCCAAATTCGAGGCAAGAAGAGGAAGTGAGCATAGCGCTGAATCCGGAGATCGAGTAGATCGCGGACCGCCTCTTGGGCACGGTCCTCGCTGAGAATTCCTTGCCGAGCCAGCCGCCGCAATACTTGTGCGACTTCAACGTCGAGCAAATGCGGGGCGTGCAAGCTGTCCTTATGCGAAAAAAGCCGATCTTCAATGCGCTTGCCGGCAGGCGTCTGAAGAAGCCAGTCAACCGCTGCCGAGGCGTCGAGGACGATCATCGAGCGTCGCGCTTTTCCCGTAATAGGCGAGCGCTGTCGATTCTCGCCGAAACCGGTTTACGCTCGTGCAGGCGCTCTCGCAATTCTTCGAGCGTAGGTCGCTCCGCGATCTCTTTGATTTCCATCAAAAGATAATCCGAGAGTGACATCCCGGCCATGGCCGCGCGCGCCTTCAGTCCGCGGTGCAGCGAATCGGGTACATTACGAAGTTGAATCATCTTTGACATGTTGTAAGCATAGTTTCATGTGGTACACATGGCAATATTGGACTTCTTGTCAGACAGCGCGCCAAGCCTTCCAAGGCAGATTGCCAGAAAACAAGCTGAAAATTTAAGAAGACGCAGTATAATCCCGCCATGCCTCCTGCACCCGGCGCCACCAAAGCTGTCGGCATGGTTCCCGACGAGATGAAGTGGGAACCGAAATCCAAGGGCCTGACCACTCCGCGCAAAAAGAAGCCGAAAGAGCTCGCCGTCATCACCGAATGTTGCACCGGATGCGCCGGCTCGCCCGCCTGCGTGGAATATTGTCCAGTGGAAGACTGCATGTTCTGGGTGCCGGACGAAGACAATCCGCCGTTCGGCCGCATCGCGATCGACCCCATTTTGTGCATCGGCTGCAAGAAGTGCCTGAGCAAAGGCCCGGACGGCTGCTTCCTCGACGGCTGCCCCTGGGACGCCATCGCCATGGTCGACACCGTTGAAGTGGAAAAAGAAGTCGGCGCGATGGCGATCTGATCCGCAACGGTGACTTGAACGTGACCGCGCGCAAGAGTTCCTATGCATCCGCATCTGCCCCACTGGATCGGTCTGGGCGGTGAAGTCCTGAATTTCGCGGGTGCCTGCATCCTAGCCCTCGATCTCCTCCGAAGGCCTAGGGAGCGCAAGGAACTCAATAACCTCCGGCAATTACGTGGTCTCGGCCAGGAATTCGCTTTAAAAAGAACAATTTACAAGGGTATCCCAATCTCCTCCGATGATTTTGAAGCGGCCGTATCTGATCTGCGCACGACTAGGCTAGCGGTTGTGGGGGTAGCGATCATGGCAGTCGGCTTCCTATGCCTGATTGCTTACCACTGGATGGAAATTAAAAGGAATTGACATTACTTTCGGAATATCCGATAATCGGATGGTCGGACGGAGGATGGTATGTCCAATGCTATTTTGACTAGGATCGTTCCGAAATTCCAGATCACCGTGCCCACGGAGATACGTGAACTGTTCGGTCTTGAAGTCGGGGATCTGTTTCAATGGGAGTTCGATGCAGAGAGCTCCAAGCTGCAGTTAATACCCAAACGGGCTCAATTAATCACGCCGCTAACTGAGTCGGCTATTGTAAAATCGCGAACGCGCAGAAAAGAGGCTGAAGCCTCCGAAACAGCCCCCAAAGCGGCGGCGGCGCGCGCGCGTTAGTAGTGCTGGAATGTCTTCCTTACCAGTCCAGCGGCGCCCCGTTGGCATGAATGTGGAATGGATGGAAGATGAGCCACCTCCTCGATCTGGATGACTCTTTCAAGGACAATATCAGCGAGCTTAAGAATCCTGCCCGCGGCGAGATAGGCTCGATTCTTTCCAGTCTGGAAGATGATCCTTTTTTCGAACCGGGCAGCGAGTACCTATTCCAGCGCAGCCCGAAAGACCAGCACTGCGTCTGCAGTAGCAGATGTTGGGATAGTTGGAAGCTTGTCTGGTATTACGAATACTCTTCGTTAATGCCGTCCACCGTCGAGGTGATTGTCCTAATGCTTGTGCGTGAGCCCTCCGAATTGAGTACGATCAAACCACGCACGCTATGAATAACGTCAGCCCGCTTTCAACAATATCGTTTAAGCTGTCTTCCGTTCTTGTGCATTTTTCACCCCAGGCTCGCCCGAGTGCTCCGGATTTTCCCCCGGCTCCGGAAAATCGGTATCGGCGCCTTTCACCCGCGAGTCCTGGTCGCGGTGCCCTAGTTGCTCTTCCAATCCGATGTTCCCATCGTGGTGATGCTCCTCAGCCTCAACCGCGCCTTTGGCCCGGTCCGGATCGTTCTCGGAAATCTTAGTCATAGATGCTTTAGAGCGAGTTCGCGTACGCAATGTTGCCGACGACCTGGCAGATTCTATAATCAAGCGCCCGGTCGCGTTGAAACTCCCAGCTTATGCAGCCGCTCGCGTGCCTGTAGCGCCTCATTCGACTTCGGATAACGCTGAATTACGTGGCGCAATTCGGCCACGCCATCATCCTGCTTGCCCAGTTCAATCAGCGCGAAGCCTTTTTTCAATTGCGCCGCTGCTGCCTTGTTGCCGGAAGGGAAGTTCTGCAGAACCTGATCGTAATCTTGCGCCGCCTGCTGGTAGTTTGCCTGGCGGAACTGAATCTCGCCCAGATAGAAGTAGCAGTTCCCGGCCATATCCGTGTTCGGATAGTACTTGATGTAATCGGAAAACTCTTGAGTCGCCAAATCAGTGTTGTTGCTGTTGTAATCGCGCAAGGCATTATTGTAGAGGACGTCGGGCGGCGGAGCCGTTGCCAGGGCCTGCTGTTGCTGCAGTTTTGCTGTGTCCGAGGCAAGCTGGCTCGACTGCGCCGATTGAATGTCATTGAGTTGCTTGCCGACTGCAGCGAGACGCGCCTTCAATTCGTCAAGCGAATCGTTTAGGGCCTGAATCTGTCCGGAAAGCTGATCGACATGCGCGCCGGAATCGGTCTGCTGCTTTTGGATCGCCGTCTGCAGCGCGGTGATCGCGGCTCCGACTTTGTTTGCCGCGTCCGCATCCTGCTGAACCAGGTTGTTCATCACGCCCATGCGCTCGTCGAAGCTGCGCTGCATGGCGGTCATCTGCTCCTGCAGTTGTTGCACCTGGGTTTGCAGTTGAACCATCTCCTTGCTCACGCCGAAGGCCGGAGTCACACCCAGGTAAAACGTAGCGAGCAAGGCAGGAATAACTGAGATTCGTTTGATTTTCATAGGCATTTTTGTCGCAGGGGAATATTTCCCAGTTCCATTCTAGACGGGTCGGAGGAAACGCGGATGGTAAAGATTGTAGTTCGCCAGAGCAAAAGCCAGAGGCGGGTTTACCGCCCCTGGCGATAACAACGTGCTACTTCTGATAGACGAAGTGCCCGCGGCGGTTCTGCTGCCAGCACTGTTCGTTGTCTTCCATGCAGAACGGCTTTTCCTTGCCGTAACTGATGGTCTTGATGTTGCTGGCGCTGATTCCAGCCGCGACCAAAGCATTCTTCACGCTGGAGGCGCGCTGGTCACCCAGTGCCAGGTTGTATTCGGTCGAACCGCGATCATCGCAGTGTCCCTCAACCGTGAAGCTGATGTTGGGATGCTGCGTGAGGAACGCCACGTCGGCCTGGATCGATGCCTCCTGATCAGGGCGTATGTTGGACTTGTCATAGTCGAAGTAAATGTCTTTGATGCTTTGACCAAACAAGTCTTCCTCTGACGGTCCAGGCGTTGCCGCTGGCGGTGTCGGAGGAGCCTGTGTCACCGTCAAGCGAGTGGTCGCCTCCTGCGTTCCACCCGCGCCTTTAGCGACGAGGTGATAGGTGGTTGAATCAGTCGGGCTCACCGACTGTGATCCGCTGGCTTGTACGGCGCCGATGCCGTCGATCGAAACATCGGTGGCATTCGAAGTCTGCCAGCTGAGCGTGGCCGATTGCCCTGCCTGAATCGTATCCGGGCTCACAGAAATCGAGGCCGTTGGCGATGGCGGCGGAGGTGGTGGCGGCGGTGGGAGGAGCGGCTTTCTTTTTGCACGCGCCCAACATAAGAACCGCGCACAATGCGATTACGGTGGCGAGCGTCTTCACAGCTTGCTGCAGGTTCATGCTTTTCACGTTGTTCCTCATTCTGTTAATTCCTCCCGAGAACTCGAAAGCTGCTTCGAGTTCAGACGAAGTGATATGTATTCCTAACTCGTACGCTTATCTTCCATTTTCTGTTCTAAATCTACGTGTGCAATCTTATTTCCAAGTCCAGTTCGGCTGCGAATTACGTCCAGTAAAAGTCAACTGATGAAGTTTGGTTCCGTCGGCCAGCATCATCCAAATCTCGTCTTTTCCGGATCGCCGGGATTGAAACACAATATGCCTGCCATCCGGTGCCCACCAAGGAAAATCGTTGCGGCCGCCGTCATGAGTGAGCTGCACCCATTGCTTGCTGGCGATATCCATCAAATAAATATCGGAAGATCCGGGTTCGCCAGGGCCGTATCTTCGCGTCCACGCCAGCGTGAGGAACTGGCCATTTGGCGACCAATTGGGCGACACCGCGTAGCCCTGGTCCGTCATACGCTGTTGGTTCGTACCATCGGCTTCCATCGTGTAAACCTGCGGGAGCCCGGTGTCGCCGCCCACGAAAGCCATCTGCGCCCCGGTTTTCGGATTCCATGTCGGAGAAACATCAGGCCCTTTGCCGGTGGTCATTTCGCGAAGGCCACCGCCGGAGGAATCACAGACGTAAATCTGCGAGCGGCCGCTGCGGTTGGAAGAGAACGCCAGGCGCGATCCATCCGGCGACCACGATGGCGAAAAATTGTCACCGCCGAACCGGGGGAAGCGGACCATCCGGTTGAGATCGGTCGAGTACATCAGAATTTGCCAGCTATTCCGGCTTATCCCGCTGAAAGCTAACCGCGATCCATCGGGAGAGATGCGGGGCGAAAGCGCAATTGTGCCAAGATGCGTGAGCTGATGCTGGTTTGAGCCGTCGTAATCCATCACCCAAATTTCTTTATGGCCGGAGCGGTCGCTGACAAAATAAATCTTGCTCTCGGCGATCCCCGGAATGCCCCCGCCCAAGCGAAAAATAATCTCATCGGCAAACTTGTGAGCAATCAATCGCGTGGCGTCATCGGTCGCCACATCCATATATTGCTTGCCCAAAACCTCGGGCGATGCTGTGTTCTTTACGTCATAAAGCCAGCCCTGCACCACGACTTTTCCGCCCGCGACGGCCAGATTGCCGAATGCCAGCATGGCGGCGTTTGGCGGAGGCGAGTTCCAGGCAGGAAACGTTACATCGGTTGGCTGGCCCGGCACCTGCAGAGGATAGAAACTCTTCGATACCAGTTCGACCACGCCAGAATTGTCCAGATCGTTCCAGAACGTATCGTTAAAAGTCTTGAGCAGGGGCCCATCTTGCGGGTCGCTGTTGCCGGCCTTGAAGTCCGGGACCGCCAACCGCACTTTTTCCACTCCCAGGCCTGAGCCCGTGCGGACCCAATCCTGGGAAAATGCAGCGAAGGGAATAAGGCAGAAAAATACCAGCAAAATTACGGCGAGCGGAAAGCGCGCGCCCACCAAGGCAGAGGCAGAAATCTTCCGGTTTGTGTTATCCATCCTTGTCAAGCTGTGACGCGAGCTGCTGGGATAAAAGGATACGGTAAACGACAGTATCGTAGCCCGATATGTTCTTATTAGCAAGTTACGATCGACCAAATGCTGCCATTCCGAACCTAGAACATCATCAGGTAGATGCTGGATTGGATGTTCCTACGATCATGTCGAATACAAAAATCTTTTTGCTGAATCGAAAAATCCGCAATTGCCGCCGAGTTACGCCATTCGACCGGTTGGCCGCCGCGGCTCATTTCTTACTGTAATCGAACCAATATTCCACTGAAATTTTACTTCCGCTGTAGTCCTGCGGCAGCGGCCCGAACGTGTCAATCCTCTGTAGGGCGCGGACGGCCGAGATGTCGAGTGACGGCACTCCGCTTGACTGCTCAATCTGAACGTCGTAAGGATGCCCGTCGCGCGCCACATTGAACGTGATGTAAACCCGCTGCGCGCTCGTGATTCTGGGATCGACTTCGTACTTCAGCCAGTTTTCTGAAACCTTCCGCTGAATGACCTGCACGTACCAACCATATCTCGTGCCGAAATCACCCCCGCTTCCTGTAATTCCGAATCCACCCTTGGCGCCGCCTGCGGCGAAAGTTCCATAAGGGCCGCTGACTGGGCCGCCTTCACCGAAGGCAACCTGATTGGTTTCCGGCTCAAGCTCGGGCTTCACCTTCTCCTTGGTTACGGTCGGCGTTTTTTTCGGCTTTATCTTTGTATTCTTGCCCTGTATCTCAATTGCATCCGGCTCTTCGACTTTTGGCTTCGGTTGAGACTGCGTCAGCCCCTTGGATTCATTCGCCAGAACGTTCTGCGTTGGCGCAGGCGATGCCGGCAAAGGCACCGAACTGACCAGCGTCACCCCAATGGCAGAACCACCCCCGCCGGACCCCCACCCCTGGCCGGATGACCCAGCCAAAAATGTTGCATAAAGAAAGATGAACACTCCGACCGCAGCGTGAAAT
Source organism: uncultured Acidobacteriaceae bacterium (assembly GCA_963784095.1). Lineage (GTDB taxonomy): Bacteria > Acidobacteriota > Terriglobia > Terriglobales > Acidobacteriaceae > Sulfotelmatobacter. Next base: position 7,880 of record CAWAQC010000003.1, on the reverse strand, counting down.
CCCGCAGACCATCCCAGCGCCTTCGGCCAACTATCGTGCTCGAAAAATATCTCAGCGTTTGCGGCCATTTTGTTCCAAAGGCTGGGTCACGATGCTGATGTTGGTAATGCCCGCCTGCTTCACCGCGTCCATTACGGTGGCGAAGGCCCCGAAAGGCACGTTCTCATCTGTTCGGACGAAAATAAACTGGTTTCGGGGATCACGAATTTTCTGCTTCAGCTTGGCCGCAATCTCATTGATGTTGATAGCGTCATTACCCAGGAAAACCCGCTGGTCCTTATTGATGGTGATTACCGTGCGCTCTTCCGTGATTTCCTTCACGGTGCGCGTCTTGGGCACATTGACTTCTATGCCGGATTCCAATACCGGCGCCGTCACCATGAAAATAATCAGCAGCACCAGCACCACATCGACCAGCGGCGTGATGTTGATATCGGCGAGTGCGCTCTGCGTGCGCCCATTGGAAGCGGTAAAAGCCATCAGCGCCTCACTTCGGCCATAACTTGCGGCTGGATGCTCTCAATTCCGTTGAGGATCTCGAGAGAGAAATCGTCGCCGCGCGCGGCGAACTCACGAATGGAATTGCCGATCAGGTTGTAAGCGATGACTGCTGGAATTGCGGCAACCAGCCCGGCGGCCGTGGTGATCAGAGCTTCGGAGATTCCCGGAGCAACCGCCCGCAGGGTTGCGCCCCCGGCAGTGCCCAAACCGTGAAAGGCATCGATGATTCCCCAGACCGTCCCAAATAAACCGATGAACGGTGTAACCGCCGCCGTAATCGCCAGCCAGGGGATGTTGCGCTCCAGTCGCGAAATCTCCTCCGACGCTCCAATCTGCATGCCGCGCTGCACCGCAGTCAGGCTCCGCAGCGAACCCTCCGGGCTCGAAAGCTGGCGCTTGTACTCCGTGTATCCGCCTTCAAACACTCCCACCAGCGGGCTGGGACGAAATTGATCGGCCACGGCGGCAATATCCTGCAGGCGTTGTGCTCGCCGGAAAGCCCGAACAAACCGGCCGCTTTGCAGCCGGGCACGCCGCAGCAGGCTCCATTTCGTGAGGATGATTGCCCACGAAATCACGCTGAAGGCCAACAAAGTAAGCAGCACAAACTTGGCTACGGGACCCGTGCTGGAAACGAGGTCCACAATTTCGCCGCCGTCGAAGAGGGCAAAAGGCAGAAAATGCATTGGTGAGTGGTTTCCTTTGCCAGAATTATAGATGATTGCGCCTCAACGTCGACGCGGCGTATCTGAAGCATAAACGGCAGTTGCCCTAAATATTGCTTAAATATTTCTTAATTGTGATCTTCGCAGCGCATAGACATCGTGCTGGTACGTTTCCCGGCTATACGCTTGGCGCTTCTACCGCATCCAAACTCAGCGGCCAAGAAAAATTTAGCGGGAGGATGCAAACTATGGCGCAATACGGAACCCTGAAAGATTATCGCTTCACCAATGACGCGGAAGATATTCGCGGTGCCCATCTGTACGGTTTGAAAGACGAGAAACTCGGCAAGATCGCCGATGTAATTTTTGATCACTCCACAGGAGACATTCGCTACGTGGTGGTCGATACCGGCGGCTGGCTCTCCAGCAAGAAATTTGTGGTCCCGGCAGAAAATCTTCGCACCTCAGCCGAACATAAAGACGATTTCGCAGTCGATCTCACGAAGGCGCAGGTTGAAGCTTTTCCTCCGTACGATGAGAAACATTTGGAATCCGATGAGCAATGGGGCGACTATGACCGCCGTTACCGTGCTCAGTGGAAAGCCGATCCGGTGATGCACCGCGTGGGAACCAATCGAGATATCACGCCGACCACCTATCAAATGGAGGGGAACCGTTCATCGGAACAAGCCTCTGGCGCGGCTGCGTCCGCAGCGAACCGGACCGCGGCGATGGAGAACATCAATCCGTCCAATGCGCCCATTGAAGACACCGGTGCATTCGAAACCGGAGGCTTCGCCGCCAGCACCGACACCGTCTACATCGACAGCAACGCAAACGGAATAGGTGGGCGCTGGGACACGTTCCAAGACCGCCTGCGCGAGCGCCGCAAAGAGGTGATCGGCGGAAGGAGCACTTCGGGCGAAACCGATACGTATCGCAAAGCCAGTTAATCAGCCAGCGATCGAGGATCCAGGTTGGACAGCGGGGTCGGCTGTCCAAGACCGCCACGGCCTAGCCGTGGCTGGTTTTGTTTTAACTGCATCTGTTTCAGCTGCACACCTGGCTGTACATCTTTCAGCCCCACATTCGGGAACATGGTTTTTGTTGCAGGTTATTTTGTGCCAGCCTTCACCGCTGTTTTTCGTGCTATGCTGCGCACAATCGAAACATGCACTCGACGAGGCGCTCCTGTGCTGGTTGAATTGCGGCTCGAAAACTACGCGGTCATCGACAATGCGGCGGTCGAGTTCGCCTCGGGCCTGAACTTGCTCACGGGTGAAACTGGCGCCGGCAAATCGATTCTGATCGATGCCCTCGCGCTCTTGTTAGGAGAAAAAGCATCGCCTGACATTATCCGGTCCGGCGCAGAAAAGGCTGTGATATCGGCCGTTTTTGAAAGCCAGGGCGACGCCGCTGCCGAGATAGCAAAAATTCTCGAACACAACGGTTTGGACCCTGACCAACCAGACGAAAACAAAGCGCAACCAGAAACGGAAGAGGCCGCACTGATCCTTCGGCGCGAGATTGCCGCCAGCGGCAAGGGTCGCGTCTTTGTAAATAATCAGCCAGCGACCGTCGGCGTACTGCGCCAACTGGCTCCGCACCTCGCCATCATTCACGCGCAAAACGAATCCTTGATGTCCTTCGATGCGAACGCCCGCCTAGCCTTGCTCGACGCATTTGCCGCCAGCCAGTTCGAGCCGGTTGCCGCGGCATATGCAGTGTGGAATTCCATTCGCAACCGGATCGAAGAGCTCGAACGCGACGAGCAGGATCGCCTGCGCCTGGTGGACTTGTGGCAGTTCCAGAATCGCGAGATTTTCGACGCCAAACTGCAGGCGGGCGAAGACGAGAGACTTGAAACCGAAAAACGCGTGCTCGGCAACGCTGAAAAGATCTACAACGCCGCCATGCACGCATTCGATCTCCTTTATGAAGGCGACGCGTCAACATCTTCGACATTGCGTTCGGCCCACAAGCAAATCGAAGAACTTGCGCGCTATGAACCCAAATTTCAGGAAGCGCTCGCCGCTCTGGAAACGGCTCGCATCAGCGTTGAAGATGTCGGAGCTACGGTGCGCGATTACGCTGGCGGAATTCACGCGTCGCCCGAACATCTGGCCGAAGTTGAAGACCGGCTCGCAGTACTCGACCGCCTGAAACGCAAATACGGTCCCACGCTCGACGAAGTAATTAACTTCGGAGACGATGTGGCCTGCAAGCTTTCCGAAATCGAAAACAAAGACGAGGTCCTGCGCGAGTTGCGCTCCGATCTGGCGAAAGCGGCCGAACAATATCTTCACGCCGCCCGTGTGCTCTCGAAGAAACGCCAGGATGCGGCCCGCAGACTGGAAAAGCTGGTCGAAGCAGAGATCAACGATCTCGCCATGAAGTCGACCTTCCGCATCGAAATTACGAAAAGCGAAGAAGAAGGCAGTTGGACTCTGGCTGGAATCGACCAGGTCACTTACCTGATTGCGACCAACCCCGGAGAGCCCATGCGACCGCTGGAACACATCGCCTCCGGAGGAGAACTATCGCGAGTGATGCTGGCCCTGAAAGTCAGCGTGGACTCGAGCAGGGAACATGTGGCGCGGCCGCCCTCGGCCGCGAAGGTTTCCATCTCACCGAAATCCGTGCAGCGCACCATGGTCTTCGACGAAATCGACACCGGCATCGGAGGCCGCGCCGCCGAGGCTGTCGGCAAAAAACTCAAAACTCTGGCCCGCTCCGCTCAGGTCCTCTGCATTACCCACCTGCCACAGATCGCAACCTTTGCCGACCATCACTACGTGATCGAGAAAAAGGACCGCAATGGCAGGACCCGCACCCATATCCGTGCCATCGCCGGAGAAGAGCGCACCGAAGAAATCGCTCGCATGTTGAGCGGCGCCAGGCTGACCGACACCTCCCGCAAACACGCCGAGCAGATGATTAAAGCAAACGGGTAAATCCCACACGATGCGATTCCATGCAAGAGCCCTCGAATCCGCAGCGTAAACGAATCAAAGGCACGGTGGCGCTACTGCTGGCTTTTGCCGCCGGATGTGTCGACATCGTCGGCTATCTCAGTTTCGGAAAGCTATTCACCGCCCACCTCACCGGCAGCACTGTTCACCTTGGCGAATGGCTCACCGAGGCGCGTTCGCAGGATGCCGCCAGAGCCGCGGCCATCATTGCCGTTTTTGTAGTCGGCTCCATCATCGGGCGCACAGCAATCGAAGTGGGATCGCGCTTGCGCCTGCGAAGTGTCGCGGTGGTCACGCTATTCTTGGAAGCAGGTTTCATCGCATCGGTTATTCCTGCGGGCCACACTCAGCTTTTTTCGTTGCTCATGCTTGCGGCCGCAATGGGAGTGCAGACCGCGACGCTGACAAGAATTGGCTCGCTCACAGTACATACGACATTCGTGACTGGAATGTTGAATAAACTGGCACAGTTGCTTTCCCACGTCGTCTTTCTCACCTACGATGTGTTGCGCGGATCACGGGCCGCCATCACCGCCCGACTGAAGGCGCTGCGCGATGCGCGCTTTATCTTCAGTGTCTGGCTTTTCTATTTGGCCGGAGCTGCATCAGGGACATGGATGAAGTTTCGCGTGGAACTGCATGCTCTGTTATTGCCCGGAGTTCTGGTGCTGAGCCTTGCAATCGTCGATCTGATTTCGCCGCTGGCAGTTGAAGAAGAGCGAGACGTGCCGGAGCGTTAAAAAACAAGGCCACTCGCGGGAGTGGCCTTGGCTGAGCAAGCGATCGCAGCGCGAACTGCCTAATCGGACGCGATTACCCCAAAATAACCGTCTGTGTCATTGGGTCCAGCGGTGAAGAACAGCTGGTTCCTTCCGCCATTGTTGGTGGTTCCGCCTCCGAACTCAATTCCCCAGATGCCGTTAATGTTTACCGCCTTGCCGTTGGTACCCATCATGGTGCCGACGAGTGCTCCGGTTTTTAGATCGAAGCCGTTGATGTTGCCGACGGTCGCGTTATTCGTGATCAGGAGGGTGCCGCTCAGCGTGCCGAAATTCTTCGGCGCCACGGCGAAGCCCCAGGGTTGGTTCAGCGGCTTGCCATGCGCCAAGTGTCGCTCCAGAGTTCCACTCTCGCTAAAAACATCGATGTAGCCGCCCGAGCCGCCGTTGCTGGCTACAAAAGAAACATAAAGTTTCTTCGCGATATCCTGAATTCCGAAAACCGTGTAGCCCGCCGGAACTGCCGGATCGGTGAACGAATTCACCAGATTGAAGTTGCCGTCGTAAACATCCACTTTGTTGTTATTGGTGTCAGCGGCATACAGAAAGTTCCCCGACGAATAATCGGTGATGGCGAGTCCCGTATACGAAGCGCCGGGTGTGGTTACCGCGTTCAGGCTGGCACTCGGGTTGAAGCCCGACCAACCCTGAATTGTTCCGTCAAGCGTGGCGAAAAGAAAAACTGAAGTCCAGCTGTCGATCGCGAACTCAGTCGAACCGTTGTAAACCAGTCCGGTCGGCGTGCCCGCTCCCGATCCGCCCGCGGCAGGAACAAATACCTGCAGGCTTTGCGGATCGCCCTGGCCGTTGTAAAGCGTTGACCAGCCGCTGGCTTCATCGCTCACCCAAAAAGGACCGGTGGGGCCGTAAGCGATTCCCCAGGGATTTTTCAGCAGAGGATCGGTGTGCGGGGCCTTTCCGGAAAGATTCGAAACCAGATAATCGGTTTTATATTGCGCCAGGGCAGCGCTGGAAATCAGCACCAGCGCGGACCCGAGCAGGAAAGACAAGATGTGGTTGCGAGTGAGCAAACGCTGCATGTGAAATTCTCCTTGAATGAAATCTTGCGGGCCGGGCATGGGGTGGATTCAGATATTTTCCTGCGCTTCGGATTTTCCAGTCCCGCAGATGCCGCAATCCTAGGTCGCAGCGCGATGGCGGTTGTCAGGGAGTTGTCATCAGTTTGTAGAATTGTTGTCAGGCGAAAACGAAGGGAGCGTGGCCTCGGGAAACCCAGAGGTACCGAGGATGGAGTCCGCCGCGCGGGTTGTCAGGGGGCTGGGCCAGTCAGCCCCTTTTTGTCTTCTTATTCGCGTGGGTGCTATTAAAGATCACCCCGATGGTGCCGGTGAAATTTATTCCCCAGAATGTGAAGCTTTCGCATTGAGTCTGCCGAAACCCGTCGCTTCCGAGAGCGGGCTAAGACCCACCGACAGGCTGTAAATGGTGCCGCAACCCCCGATGCAAGCCTGGCTGCCGCCCCCCCCGGTGCCACCGTAGAAAATACCATTGACGCCTTGCACCAGCCCTGCAGACGGATTTTGGCCGTCAGGACAGCCTGGACCGGAACAGAAGTCATAGAGCGAGGTGAATGTGCCGGATGGCGTAAATCGGAAAATATTTCCATAGAAGCTAGGTCCGCCCATGTAGGTTGTCCCGTAGAAGTTGCCGTCGAAACCTTGCACCAGGGTCCCTTCAGGTTCATCGCCCTCAACGGCGGAGAAGCTGAAAAGTGTGGCGTAGCGCCCCAAGGGGCTGAGCTCGAATATCGATCCATAGCCAAACGTCCCGCCCACATATGTTGTTCCGTAATAGTTGCCGTCTCTGGCTAAGACTACGCCGTTCGCAATGTTTCCCTGGCTGTCATCGGCTGCGGCGAACGCGTGTAGTACCCGAAAGTGTCCCGCGGGGCTGATTTCAAAAATCGTGCCCGCGTTGCCGGTTCCTCCATAGGCGGTCGTGCCGACGAGATTTCCGTTGGCCGCCCATGTTAGAGGACCCATGGGAGCTTGTCCGCCTGGGCAGTCCGTTTGCGGACAGAAACTGAACAGAGTACTGAACTCGCCCGTTCGAGAGAGTTTAAAAACCGTGCCAGCCCCACGGGGCCCTTCTGTGGAGGTTGTACCGTAGAGAGTTCCGTTGAGACCTTGTATCACCCCGCCTAGTGGGTCGCCCCCTTCCGGACAGTTCGCCCGCGAGCAGAATGCGTACAGGGTTGTCAGCGTTCCCGTGGGAGTTATTTCAAAAATTGTCCCGCTGTCGAATGCCCCGCCGGTCAGGGTTGTGCCGTAGAAGTTTCCGTTAATGCCCAGCGTCAATCCTGCCGCTGGTCTTGCGCCATCGGAGCAACCGGATTGCGAGCAAAAATTGTACAATGTGGTCAACTCACCGCTTGGAGTAACTTTAAAAACCGTGCCGCAGGAGTTGCAGACAAATGTTGCGGAGCCGGTCCCGCCAAGCAGCGTGACGCCGTAGAAATTCCCATCCAGGCCCTGGACCAGCGGTGCCCACCCCGGGGCTTCTCCGTCGGTGCCGTCGAGGGTGACTAGCGTGGTGTAGGTTTGCGCAGGCGAGGCCAGCGCGGTGGCGACACAGAATAAAGCAACAACGCAAACAACGTTCCCCAATCCTAGCTTTCTCATTTCACTTCTCCTTATTTCGCATTGACGAGTTGGCGCGCGCGTGGAAGGCTGAGTTTTCTGGTTGCAGGGTTTGCGAGGCCCTTTTTTCGGTGCGGGCAACGAAGACCTAAATGTTTCTAGCATTGGCCCGTCGTAGGTTTCCTGCGCGGAGTGAAAAACCGGGAACATAACAAAGCTCAACGTAGAGATTGTTTTTGCGAACGGATCAAGGGAGATCACGGACTTCGGTTGGTTTAGAAATTATTGCACTGCCAGAGGCTTTGTTCAACCCCAATTGCCCCAAGATCATGCTCGAGAAGCTGACGTTGAAGGCGGGGGGTG
>CAWAQC010000002.1:0-224708 GCA_963784095.1 uncultured Acidobacteriaceae bacterium | reverse complement strand
GCCTTCTGCATTCGGGATCACAAAGAGCCACTCCAGCGGCAGTTCACGCTTGCCCCCGCGGCCTTCAATCCGCAGGCTCGCTCCGTAGGCAATGAGAATCGGAGCAATTGTCGAAGGGCTGACAAACTTTGCCGGCCCGCTGTTGCCGAGAATTGCGTGATACCGGTTCTCACCCACCATCACCAATTCTTTGCCGCTCTCATCCTTTGGCAACAGTCCGAATCCGTTGCGGAAGTACCAGCAGCGCGGGCGTTGGCAAAGATTACCTCCCAGCGTAGCCTGATTTCGAATCTGCGGGCTCGCGACCTCCATCAGCGCTTCCGCGAATGCGGGATAATTTTTCTTGATTGCGGCATCGTTGGCCAGTTCATCCAGCGTGGTGAGCGCACCGATTCGCATGCCTTGAGCATTGGCATAGACGCCGCGCAGCTCCTTGATGTCTTTAAGATTGATCAAGCGCTGCGGAGAAACGATATGATCTTTCATTAACGCCAATAAATCCGTGCCGCCGGCAATGATTTCCGTCTTATCCCAGCTCGTTGCCAGCAAGCTCATAGCTTGCGCCTTATTGTTCGGGCTGACATATTCGAAGGCTCGCATCAGGCGCCTGCCCTTCGCTCAAGCGCGGCCAGAACGCGGTCGGGAGTCAGCGGAAGACAGGGCACGCGCACTCCAATCGCATTCGCTACAGCATTCGAGATCGCGGCCCCCGGAGAAATCACCGGAGGTTCGCCGAGTCCGATCACGCCACGTTCGTCGTAACCTTGGCCTGTCATCATGTGAACCACAGAGCTTCAGGAATGTCGTTCAGTCCCGCCAGACGATAGAACTCCATGTTCGCGTTCAGCATGCGGCCTGTGCTCGGGTCCATGATCTTTTCTTCAAATAACGAGTAGCTGATGCCCATGATCAGCGCGCCAGAGACTTGGCTCTCGGCCGTTTTTAGATTGATCACCAGCCCGCAATCCTGAACCGCAACCATTTTCTTGACTTTGACAATGCCCGTGTCTCCGTCAACCTCGACCTCAGCCATCTGCACGCCGCCAACGCCGCTGTTGGTAAGGTCGGGCAGTCTAGAGATCTCTGGGTGCTTCCCACGCAGCGTGAGCGGCATGGCTCCCAGCTTGGAGCAAGCTTGCTTCCAGCCCAGTGATCGCGAAGAATCGCCACGCACACTTATCATTCCATCCAGGCACTCTAACTCTTCGGGCTGAACGTTCATAGCAGTTGCAACTTTTGCCAATAGCGCATCCCGCGCATCGATAGCGGCACAGCACATAGATGAAGTAATTCCGCCAATTGTGCTTGATCCTCCCGACCCACCCGAAGGCGGAAAGTTGGTATCGCCGATCTGCAAACGAATTGCATCCATGGGAATGCCCAGTGTCTCCGCAGCTACCATAAGGATGCAGGTGCGTGTTCCCGTACCCACATCCTGCGAGGCCATTTTCAGATCGACCGAGCCGTCTGGTTGAATCGTGAGATCGCAATCGCTGCCGTGGCCGCGGACGCCCCAGGTGTGAATGGAAAACCCATTCCACGAACAATCTCACCAGGGGAAATCTGCCGGCGCGGTCGCCATTTGCTTTTCCAGTCCATCAACTGGGATGCAATAGCCAATTCCTCGCGGTAGATGTTGTGTCGCGGCCCGGCAAGATCGATGTTTCGGATGAAGAATTCCAGAGGATCCATTTGCAGCGTGGCCGCGAGATCGTCCAGCGCACACATCGTGAGCACAGCGGCTTGCGGGTGGTTCGGAGCCCGCCATGCCCGCGCCGGGCCGATATTGTTGCGAATAGCGGTGTGTTGCGTGCGCTGATTGGGAACGTTAAAGATATAAGGGACCGGTGGCATGCCTCCGCCGCCGGGTCCGCCAGTGCCCCACGAATCTGATTGCCAGGCAAGAAGCTTTCCATCTCTCTTTGCCCCGACCTTCACTCGCGCGAAAGCGGAAGACCGAGCTCCTGCGACTTTGAGCTCCGCGTTGCGCTCGAGCATGAAGCGCACCGGCTTTCCGCCCGCCTTCTTGGATAGTTGTGCGGTGAAGATTCCCCAGCGGTCAGGCGCGAACTTGCTGCCGAAACCTCCTCCAAGATGATCTTGATGGACGCGGATGTTTGTGGCGGGAATTTTCAGCGCTTCCGCCATTTGCCCAGGGATGCCTGAGAGATTCTGTGTGGAGATGTGCGTGAGCAAATGGTTCTCATCGGTCCATTCTGAAATCGAACCGTGTGTTTCCATGCAGCAATGGGTGATCACCGGAACGCCGTAGAGACCTTCCGAAATGACCTCCGCATCTTTGAAAGCTTGGTCCGGGTGCCGAAAACTTCGGCAGCCGTTCTTTGGTAATTCGATTTCGGCCGTTGCGCCGAGCCGGGATGAACCGCAGCTGCTTGAATCGCGTTTAGCACATCGTCGGTGGCGCCATCAGCCTTCAGTTGTTCCAGATTGTCTTCGCTCGCTTTTTCGGTAATGCCGTACTGCCGGATCTGGTTCGCAATCTTCTCGCTTGGAACCTGGTTATCGAGCATGTCATCGACGTCATCCATGCCCAGCGGACCTTGGCCTTTCGCAAGGTTCTTCGGGGGCTCAGCGTCGCTGACCAAATGCTCGAGTTGCTGGAACCGCACTTTGATCGCGCGAATCGCATCTTCAGCTGTACGTTCATCGATCGCCGCCACGGCAACGATTTCGTCTCCCTCCCAATAGATTGTCGACCCCGGCCCCTGGACGATCTGCACCGCCTTCACTCCGTGCACCTTCTCGGCGATTCCGATGTCAATGCTGACAACCTTCGCGTGCGCGTACGGACAGCGCAAGACTTTGCCGTACAACATTCCCGGCCGGTGCGTATCGTAGGTGTATTTTGCCTGCCCTGACACCTTGACCGGAGAATCCACGCGTGCCACGCGTTTGCCAATCAGCGTGCGTTGATTTTCTTTAGGCCATGCATAGTCAGGCCTTGGAAAGTTCGGCATCCTATTCTCCCTTTTCCGCAACCTGCTCGATGGCCTTACGAATTCCATCATAGGTTCCGCAACGGCACAGATTTCCGCTCAAGCCGCAGCGAATGTCCTCTGGCGTAGGACTTGGGTTCCGATCGAGCAATGCTTTGCAGGCGAGGACGAAACCGGGAGTGCAGAAGCCGCACTGCGAAGCATCGTGATCAACAAAAGCTTGCTGGATGGGATGCAACTTGCCATCTCGCATCAGCGATTCGACCGTAACAATCGGCTTATGCCGGGCTTCGATCGCAAGCACGGAGCAAGCGTAGACGATCTTGCCATTCATCAGTATCGTGCAAGCGCCGCACTCACCCCGGTCGCAGACCCGCTTCGCTCCGGTGATCTCGAACTCATCACGGAGAGCGTCCAACAAAGTCACGCGTGGTTCGAGCTTCGCCGCGTATGCCTTGCCGTTGATGCTGAACTCCATTTCAACTTTGCCCGGCCCATGTACCGGAATTTCCTCGCCGGCAGCCATGACGATCTTTGGGCCGGTAACGATCGGGATCGCTGCCGCGATCCCCGAGATCTTGAGAAAGTCACGGCGCGACACGCCAGAGTCGCGGCCTTCTTCTTCGGGATTTCCGGCTTTTGAGCGCCGGTCACTCATTGGAAACCTCCGCAACAAACTGCAGTCGCCATCCCTTCAATATTCTGGTTGAAATTGATGTACTCCAGATTATCGGAGACACGAGAATCCTCGTGCACACTTGAGCAAAAAAGATAGCGGCTGTGGCAAAATTATACGCCCACCAGTGTTCGGCCCTAAAGCATCCCAACACAAGACGCGGGCGCAGCGCGAGATGGTTCACGCCCGTCCGCTGCGGGTTTTCACCGATTCCGGAGAACTGATCGAAAGATGCCGCAAACAGGGCGAAAGGAAACCAATTGGCGCCTTGTAGTGCGCGCCCTGCGGCACAGAAACTATCGTCTGTTCTTCGGCGGACAAGGCATTTCGCTGATCGGCACGTGGATGACCCGTGTCGCGACCGGCTGGCTGGTGTACCGTCTTACCGGATCGGCATTCCTTCTCGGACTGGTCAGCTTCGCTGGGCAGATTCCGGTTTTGTTCCTGGGGCCGTTCGCGGGTGTCTGGGTCGATCGCTGGAACCGGCACCGAGTCTTGCTGGTTACGCAGACACTTTCCATGCTGCAGTCGTTCGGCCTCGCCGCGCTCGCCCTGGCGAAAATAATCACCGTGAATGAGGTCATTCTGCTGAATCTGTTTCAGGGAGCGGTGAATGCCTTTGATATGCCGGCTCGACAAGCCTTCGTCATTGAGATGGTGGAACAGCCGGAAGATCTTGGAAATGCCATTGCTTTGAACTCCTCTCTGGTGAATGCTGCCCGCCTCATCGGCCCGTCAATCGCGGGCATCATAATCGCACTTGTCGGCGAGGGATACTGCTTTTTGGTTGACGGCATTAGTTATCTGGCTGTCATTGCTTCGTTGCTGGCTATGGTCGTCACCGCTCGCCAGCGTGAGCGCGTGCACGGCAGCGTCCTTTCCGAATTGAGCGAAGGTTGGACTTATATTCGTGGATTTCGTCCCATTTGGTGGATCCTGCTACTGCTAGCGCTGATCAGTCTGGTTGGAATGCCATACACAACGCTGATGCCTATTTTTGCAGGGCGCATTCTGCACGGCGGAGCGCATACTCTGGGATTCCTGATGGGCGCCACCGGCGTTGGGGCGCTGATCGGGGCTGTAAGGCTCGCGGCCCGCCGCAGCGTCCTGGGACTGGGCCGCGTGATTCCCATGACCGCCGCGGGTTTCGGCGCTTCCCTGATCGCGTTCTCATTGTCGCAGCATCAATGGCTCTCCATGTTGCTGCTGGTCGTCACCGGATTCTGCTTCATGCAGCAAATGGCCTCCAGCAACACCATCCTCCAGACCATTGTGGAAGACAAGAAACGCGGGCGAGTGATGAGCTTCTATTCGATAGCTTTTCAGGGAGTGGCGCCGTTTGGCAGCCTGATCGCTGGCGCGGCTGCGAGCCGCATCGGCGCCCCCTTGACGCTGATGATCGGCGGCGCAATTTGCATTGCTGGCGCCGGCCTATTTGCATCGCAACTTCCGGTTCTGCGCCGGGTCGTCCGTCCAATTTATGTCCGGATGGGCGTCATTCCCGAAGTGGCGACCGGAATTCAAGCGGCATCGGCCTTGCAGCAACCGACGGAGGAATGATCTCGCTCGACTTGGCGCCCAGGCACTCTTAACATTCAAGCAAGTTGCTGCACGGCACTGGATTGCAAGCGGAAGTTTTTCTCCAACATCGCTCCTGCCAACCATGAACACTTTCGTCAGGAGACTTTATTCCCTACACAAACGACAGATTGAGATTGAAGCGCTCCTGCACCTGTGTTTAACTTCAAAAAAGCCTAGTTCGGCGTGGTTTAGTCCGGTATTTCTTGGCAGCGACCCTGGGGAATTATGCGAATCTGGATTGGTTTTTGGAAGCAGCGCTGCGCAGCGGCGCTGATCTGGATTTGCGTGTTACCTGCTTTTGCCTCTGCAGCGACCCAGCCTCACTATCTCATTACCAATGACGATAGAACTCTCTCCAACGGCATCACTTTTTACCTCATCACTGCAGACGGTCTTCTTCACCTCGATGAGCAGGTGCCAACCGAAGGCGCGGGCATAGCGGGAGGTTTTTTTTCAAGCTACCGCGTCGCCGCGCTCGACAGTGATGCGCAGCAATGTGTTTATGCCTCGAACGCACTCACTGGCGATATCGTTGGAATTGATGTGAATACCTTCACCCTCGGCGGCAGCTCTTCCGGTTCTCCAACCGATTCCGGCAGCGCAAACGGCATCGGACTGGCCCTGGACGGACAATATTTGTACGCTAGTTTTACGAGTTCAAATACCATCGGTACCTTTCAACTGCAGGCAGGTTGCAGCCTCACATTTGTGAATGATGTTTCTGTCGCCGGACTGCAAGGCGGGTTCATCGATGGCATGGCCGTGCACGGCAACATGATGGTCGTAACCTACGGCGATGGATCGATCGAATCGCTCGACGTTTCATCGGGCACGCCGGTCTCGAACGGGGATGAACAAAACTCGACCGGTTATTTAAGCTCGCAAGGTGCGAGTTATCCCAACAGTGTGGAAATCACAAAAAACGGGCGCTACGCGCTTTTCGGCGATACTGCGACTTCGACCGTGGTTGAAATTTCCGCGATTGCATCAGGCAAGTTAACCAAGACCTCTGTCTATCTTTTGGGACCGGCGATTAGCTCGAGCAATATCCTGCTCAGTCCAGATGAGAGTTTGCTCTACATCAGCAATACTGCAGGGGACAGCATCAGCGCATCGTTCTTTAATAACTCGACTGGAAAGCTTTCGCCAGGATGCACTTCAGGAAAGCTTCGAGGCTACGGTCCCGTCTGGTCTTATGCCGCTGGGCTGGCTCTCGGCAGCAACACTGGTACCGGGGACGTCATTTACGTCGCCGAGTTCGGACCTACTTCCTACATCGGGATGATTGCAGTAGGCTCGAGCGGAGGCGCATGCACGCTGAATGAATTGTCCTGGTCGCCCGTGAACGATCCGAATAGTCCGGGGTTGTTGTCGATTGGGAGTTTTCCGCCGAATTCTTTTTGAGGGCAGAAACCGCTGTGAACGGTTAGCTAATTAATGAAAACTGGCGAGGTAACAACGATTAGTTAGGCAATTAGGAGTCGAATGCAGCGCATTTTTAAATTTCTGCTTAGCTTGGCAATCGGCTGCTTGCTGTCTCTTGAAGCCTCCGCGCAATGTCCGGCACGCCCACCCAGCGGCACCGTAGTGCAGGACGCATTAACCCTCTCTTCGCAAAATGGTGTTCTCGCTGCCAATTTGGATATGGGCTACTCGGTCGATCAATTCGGCTACACCCATTATTGCTACAAATATCAAACTTCTACGGGGGTGGTAGAGGCGCCGACGCTTCGCGTGAACCAGGGTGACGAACTGCTTTTAAAAATCAAAGATAGCATTCGACCCGACAGTTCTCCTTCGAACAGCGGCATGGATATGGCAGCCCCAGCGGGCACCCCTTGCGGCGACGGTGGAGCTGCAACACTGCAGTCGACCAACGTTCACTTTCATGGCATGAACGTTCCACCCACCTGCCATCAGGATGATGTGCTCACAACTTTGATTCAGCCCGGCTCACCCGGCTTTCAATACAAAATGAAGATTCCGGACGACGAACCCCCCGGTCTCTATTGGTACCATCCGCACGTTCATGGCTTCACTGAGTTTCAGGTCAACGGAGGGGCCGCTGGCGCGTTGATCGTTGAGGGCATGGAAAAGTTTCGTCCGGAGGTGACTGGGCTTACGCAGCGCGTGTTCGTCGTGCGCCAGCAATATCTCGTCCCGTGGGTTCCGGGCCCGTATGAACTGACTCTGAATTTCCATCTGGCCGTCGCTCCTGAAACGCCTTCGGCTCCCATCATCGAGATGAAACCTGGCGAGAGGCAATTCTGGCGGGTCGCGAACGCTACCCTGCAGGAATTCCTGCCCTTGCAAGTCGTGAGTAATGGCGTGCCGCAACCATTGGAGCTAATCGCGCTCGATGGTTATCCTCTGGCGACTCCGCGTATTCAACAGACGATATTGATTCCGCCGGCGGGGCGCGCTGAATTTATTGTGCAAGCGCCTACCGCGGGCGCCAGCGCACAATTTCTCTCGCTGTTCTATTCAACCGGTCCCACAGGGAACCCGGATTTTGAGCAAATACTGGGCAACATTCAAGTCGGCAACAGCGCCGCCAATAACCAAGCGCAAGTGAAGCCGCCGAGCGGAAGCGCCAGCATTTCTCCAGCAACCCTGAAGTTTTCCAGTTTGAGTCATGCGACTGTGACCGCCAATCGCAAACTCTACTTCTCGGAAGAGTTCGGTGGAACGAATGGGCCGATTCAGTTTTACATCACAGTGGATGGACAAAAGCAGAAGGTTTTCGAACCCAACGAAAAGCCGGTAATCACCACCAAGGTGGGAGCGGTGGAAGACTGGACGATCGAGAACCGAACTCTCGAGACGCATGCGTTTCACATCCATCAGATCCATTTCATGATGCTTGAAGTTGATGGCAAACCGGTCAAGAATCAGGATCTCCGCGATACCATCGAGATTCCCTACTGGTCAGGAAAAGGTCCGTATCACAGTGTGACGGTCCGCATGGATTTCCGCGATCCAACCATCGCGGGCACGTTTGTATTTCACTGCCACATCCTGCTGCATGAAGATATGGGCATGATGCACAAGATCCTGGTCGAGCCCTGAACATTGGCCGCGAAGTTGGTTTCATTACTTATTTATTTCATTCCGTAAAAGAGGGGCATTATCGATGCAGAAGACATTTTTTCTTGTCTTGGCCAGCGCGGCGCTTGTCGTCGCAGGCTACGTGTATGGATCGAGGAACGCGAGTGTGGTTCATGCCGCTGCCCAGGAAATTTCGGCGGAAACCTACGCTCCCGTGCACGGCAACGTGCCGAAATCTTACGGTCGACTGGTAACGGCGATTCCCGACCAGATCGGCACCGGCTTAATCTTCGAAGATGGCGAAGGTGTGATTCGCTTTGTCAGCATGACCGGCATGAAAGAGGGGGAACTGGCACGCTACGATCAAACGCCCACACACGGAGGCATTCCAAAATCATACGGTCATCTCGTGGCAGCCGTTGTAAATCCCAAAGGAACTGGACTGGTGTTCGAAGACAGTCAGGGAGTCATTCGCTTCGTCACCATCACTGGAAAAATGGAAGGGGAATTAACCCGCCACTGATGAGTCTCAGTTGCCATCCCCGCCCAGATACATCAAAATACAGACCTCCCTTATCTTCCGAAACGCACCCAAAGCGAGGGAGGATGATACATCGGGTTGAACAGAGCGGCATTAGTTTCTTCAAAAAAACGGGATGGTAGTGCAAGACAGTTCTGGAGGACTGGTGTTGAAACGTCAGGGGCACTAAAACCGGCTTCAGCTCTCAAAACCGGAACCTTTATCGCCGTCGCCGTCCTCACCAATAGCTTTGGCAACCTGCTGCTTTCGCTCGGCATGTCGCGAATGCCGGACTTCACTCAAACGCATTTTCTGCATTACTTGTTTTTGCTGGTTGCGAATCCTTTCGTGTTGCCCGGCGTGGTGACCAGCCTGATCTATGCGCTGGCTCAGCTTTCACTGTTCAGCTGGGCTGATCTCAGTTATGTCGTTCCTCTCATTGCCGCCTCATACATCGTGACGACCATCCTCAGCAGGTTCATCCTTCACGAGCAGGTGGTGACCGCGCGCTGGTTTGGAGTGGTGCTCATATCCGTAGGTGTCGCCCTAATCGCGAAGACGCCGACCCATACGGTGGGCGAGCCAGACGAGGTGGGTTGATGACCAAGTGGCTGCTCATCCTTATCACGGTCGTTGCCGGATCATTGGGAGATATTCTCTGCGCCAAGGGCATGTCGCAAGGCGGCGAGCACCTCGATGAACTGCGGCCTTCCGGCCTGGCCCACACGATCCGGTATATCTTTACCCATCGGCTAGTCATCTTTGGCGCCCTATGCGATGCGATCGCATTCTTTGCCCTTTTAGGATTGTTATCGGTGGCGCAACTCAGCTATGCCGTCCCGGCGACCGCACTGGGATTTATCGTGGATACCCTCGGAGCCCGCTTCCTGCTAGGCGAACACGTTCACTGGAAGCGTTGGCTGGGAGTGATATTTGTTGCTGCAGGAGTGCTTCTTACCGTTCAGTCGGGGCAGCATCCGAAGATTGTGAATTCCGCTCTCAACTCCGGAACCCCCTCCGCCGTAGACCGAGTGCAGAGAAACTAATTTCGCTGACAAATTACGAAGCGTGCCGCCACCAAAAGGCAAAGGAATACGTTCCGCGACAAATATGGGTTTTCTCGATTATGTTACATTCAGAAATGTGGGCGCGTAGCTCAGGTGGTAGAGCAATGCCCTTTTAAGGCATGGGTCGCAGGTTCGAATCCTGCCGCGCTCACCAAGATTTCAAAGTAGTTAGTGAATTTCGGCAGGGCCGATTTCGGGCACCCCCGGACACCCAGAGCAAAAGAGACTCTGGTTTCTACGCTGTTGCGGTAACGCTCCGCGCCTTCAGTTTCTCTGAGAATTCCGCCGGAAGCACCATTTGCACGACCTTCTTGTGGGCTTCCTGCTGATCGGCTGAATCCGCTTGTGCGTAAAGCTCCAGCGTAATCTTCGGGGTTGTGTGCCGAAGCTGTGACTGTGCGACCTTCACATTCTCCCCGTTCGAGATCAGCAATGTCGCTAGCGACCGGCGTAGCGTGTGCCATCCGATCGGCGCTTCTTTGCTGCTCTTGATTCCGGAGATTCTCTCGATCACGGGACGGATGTAGCGACGGAAGAGAATTTGATAGGTGTAAGGAGTCTTGCCATGATAATGCGGACTGGCAAAGATCCAATCCTCGTCCGATCGATAGGTCGTGTTTTCGCGCCAAAGACGAAGCACTTGTAGCACACACTCCGCGAGTGGCAGTGGGTTGTTCCTGCTTTTGGTCTCTTTCAGTTCGCCTTCGACCATTGCAAACTCGGACTGAAGGATTCCTGTCTCCCAGCCGACATGCTTCCACTTCAGGGCGACTGACTCCGACGCACGGAGAGCCGTGACTGCATCTACGAGTGCCATCGTCGCCTCTCGTAAACGCAACTGCTCCAGCGTTTGACGAACGACATCTGGGGCAAGAGTCAGACGCCGAATTGAGACCCTGCTGCTTTGGCGAACCCCCGTTGAAGCACCGCGATGGCCGGGACTCCCTCCTTGGCCGCAGACTGGATTGCGTTCTACCAACTCCCAGTGGACCCCGTGCGAGAAGATCGCCGACAGCACATTCTTGATCTTCAGTTTGGTTCCATCCGGGCGCTGGATTTTGTCCAACCATTCTTGAATTTGCATGGTCTTCATGCCGCCGGCAAGATGACCGTGCCAATTCGGTTCGATCCAGTTTTTGATGTACGACTTGTTTGCTTTGCGAGCCGATCTCGATAAGCGTTGTAGTTCGTGGTTGACGTAGTGGTTGATGAGTTCCCCAAACGTAATCGCCTTTAGGCTCAAGTACTTTTTGTTTTCGTTGAGCTGGCATCGTCGCCGATCGGCCTCTTTGTTCGCTGCCGCTTCGGTAGGGAATTCTTTCGTCGTGCCAATCACATCTTTGTGCTGGCGCCGCTGTCCGTTCACTTCCTCGCTCCAGCGGAACACCCACACCGTTCCGACTGCTCTCTTTTCCTTGCGAACCATGCCGCGGTTGTAGCGGACAGGCTTGCAGTGATCGTGACTCAAATGACCCTCCTTTGTGTCTTGTCACGACCAGCTTCTCCATGAACGGAATTTACCTGACCGCGAAGAGGTTCCGCAAGCTCTGAGATGAGGAAATACCATCTCTTGCGAGCACCGGATCCGAAAGGATGAGCGGGAATCCGCCCCTCTCGGGCCATCTGTTTTATCGTTCGAGAGGAATAATTCAGAAATTCCCCAGCTGCATTTGCCTCTACAAAAGGCTCGGGTGATTGTGCACTCAGATGCGGAAGAGCTCTAACGCTAGGTTTTCGGCTGCTTGTGCTCCAACCTGCGGTATCTGCGAAATGAAGGGAAGAAGGTTTTCTTGTCCGATTTGGCTGGGGCATGGTTGATCAACTCCTGGCTGGTATTGCGCTTGACAATAACGCAGGAGGTACCAATACAGTTAATACGTAACGTTACATAATTCTGATTGGGAGGGCCGATGGCGGAGAAGGATAGGGAAAGGTAGGGATATGCTGTCTTTTCAAAAGAAGGACACGGTTTTCGGTCAAGGTGATCCAACCGACGGGCTATTTTTCATCCAAGAGGGAAAAGTACGGCTCAGTGTCGTATCGGAAGCGGGGAAAGAAGCAACTCTTGCTATTTTAAGCGAAAAAGATTTCTTCGGAGAGAGCGGCCTAGCAGGTCAGGCTCTACGTATGTCATCCGCAACCGCAATCACCAATTGCGTCCTTCTGCACATCGAAAAAGAAGCCATGATGCAGACGATGAGCCTGCAACCAAAACTGTCGGCTATGTTTCTGAGATATTTGCTGAAGCGGAACATGCGATATCAGGATGATTTGGTCGATCAGCTGTTTAATTCCAGCGAAAAACGGCTAGCACGAGTTCTTCTCCTGATGGCGCACTTCGGCAAAGAAGAGGTTTCTGAAATGTCGATACCGAGATTAAGCCAGGAAACTCTGGCCGAGATGGTGGGGACAACCCGTTCGCGGGTTTGCTTCTTCATGAACCGATTCAGGAAGCTCGGCTTCATCAAATATGACGTAGGAGATATGGTACACAAGAGGGCCGCTTATGGGACGCAACGGAAACGGAAACGGCACTCACTATTCAGCGGTGAACCAGTCTGAAGTTCCACAGGGTCGCAAAGGCAAACATCGCAAAGCGGTGGGTGATATTCTTGCCGACCTTACAAAGCTGAACGCCCAGCAGGCCATCAAAATCCCGTTGAGCAGTCTTAACGGCGAGAAGATGCAGAATCTTCGCTCCGCTTTGAACCGGGTTACGCGGGAGAAAAATATCCCCGTGGAAACGTCGAGTGACGAGAAATTCTTGTACGTCTGGCGCGTCGATCCTTCCAAGAATGCGGGAGCAACCGGTTAACCGGCTCCGGCTTCCGATTAGCGCTGGCCAGCCCCCACGATCGCTTACCGGCGGTTGATGCGCGGTTTGCCGTCTCCACTCGCGCTAGCCATCATTCGGCAGATGCCGCCGAGTCGAACTGTCTGCAATCCCTGAGCTGAATAGTTCGTAACGTTGTGGGTTTCGGTAGAGGCACAGTGGCCCGGATGCTGGTTCCGCAGCCAACGGATTCTATCTCAAGCATTCCATTGAGTTCGTTCAGTCGCTCGCGCATTCCGGCCATGCCGACGCCCGTTTCCGCGTTTCCTTGACGAAGCCGGAGCAATCGTTCAGCGGGGATGCCGCTCCCGGAATCCCTCACTTCAAGAACTACAGTTTCGGATCGGCGTTGGAAATAGACGGTAGCCTGTGAAGCTCCGGAGTGGCGATGCACGTTGGTCAAGGCCTCCTGCAGCACGCGGAAAAAAGCAACCTCCATCCCTATTGGTAGGCGCTCGCGCTCGGTCGCGAGATTTAAGGTCACGTTGATCCCGCTCCGCTTGGCGAAGCCATCAACATACCACTCTGCGGCGCAGCTGAAACCAACCTCATCCAACAGCGGCGGGTGCAGCAGATAGGATGTGGTGCGAATTTCGTCAATCGCCTGGTCCGCCAAAGCTGAAACTTGGGAGACCAAGTCCAGCGTGGACGAATCTTGTCTGCAGTGCTTCACAAGAAGCGAAACGCTTATTTTCAGCGCGGCCAGCGTTTGGCCGGTGCTGTCGTGCAAGTCGCGAGCCAACTTCCGTTTCTCCTCATCCTGCACTTTGAGAAGGCGCTGGGAGAGAATCTGGAGTTCTGCGGTGCGTTCCAGGATTACTGATTCAAGTTGGGCATGCGAGAGCGCCAGTTCTCTAGACTGCTTCGAAAGGGTCCACATAAATCCTCCTCAGGGCGGTGGGAGAAACAATTACTGCTTTTCGTTCAGTGTTTGGATTATGGCATCGTCCCTTTTGGGAATCTGTTCAAAATGACACAGGCGGGAAATTCTGCGTGGGAAGACAGCTAGTCGTGAAGAACTACATTAAGAAGAGAGCTGTGGACTTGCAGGGCGCCTTCCGTGCCGCCGGCATAGTGAATAAACCCGAGCTTGCGGAAGCGGTTCATGAAGAAGCTGACTCGCGAACGAGTCGTCCCCACCATCTCGGCGAGAGTTTCCTGGCTGATTTTGGGCACCACGGTTTCCGGAATGCCTTCCTTGCCAAAATGAGCCAGCAATAAAAGGACGCGAGCCAGCCGTTTCTCACTGGAGTTGAACAGTTGGTCGACGAGGTCCTCTTCGTAGCGGATGTTCCGGCCCAGGAGATAGGCCACAAACATTTCTGAAAGCGCGGGTTCGCGATGCAGCGCTTCCATCATGGTTTTCTTTTCCACCCGGAGGATCTCGCAATTCGTCATGGCAGCCGCTGATCCCATACGAAGAAGCTGTCCTGCGAGTGAACCTTCGCCGAAGAAATTTCCCTCATTCACAATGGCGATCGTCGCTTCCTTGCCGATCTTGGATACGACGCTGAGCCTTACTTTGCCTTTTTGCACATAGAAGACGGCGTCCGCCGCGTCACCTTGTGCAAATATCAGTTCCTTCTTGGGAACAGGCATAAACTTGCGGCCATCTCCGATGGTCGCAAGGAAAGTGTGGGGATTGAATCCACCGTTCTTCCTGACTGTTACCGTAGAACTCATGTTTCGGCCAGTATAGTCTTCGGAACGAGGCCCATTTGTTAAATCGGGAAATCCGTCGTTCTGCCTAAGGACTACCTTATACGGCTGGGTTCAGGAAAAGTGGTCACTTTTGGTCAGTTTTGCTTTTCCCTCCGGCCTGATAATAAGTCTCAACAATAAGGCCAATCGCGTCAGTACTAATCAGGGGATTTATGCCAGTAACCGTTCAAGTCGGCACGATATTAATGAAGGAATGGCCAGAGATGAGGCGACTTCTGAATCTGGAGAGTGAGCCCTGTTCGGGAGAATGGAGCCTGCTCAAGGTCCCAAACGGCTTCGCCGTTGATCGCAAGCTCCGTGCTGCGGGATGGAATTTCTTTTTCATGGCGGCGCAAGTCAAGGTGATGTTCTTTGGCTCTATCGGAGCGGCGAAGATCCACAAGGCATTGAAACGGATTTTAGAGAAGGTAAAACTCCAAAACTTTAATGGCCTGGAGATCACTGGAATAGTTGCTAGGCGTTTTCTCGGTGTCCCGTACGTGACGGTTTCTGCGCATTCTCGGCATTTACAACAAAGCTGTTACCTCGACAGCGCCGTGGCGCGGCAGACGTTCCAGGACAATGCGGAATGGGCCAGAAGTTGAGCCCAGCTTCAGGACGGAGAATGGACCCTGTGAAGCCTGATGAGAAGCAAAGTATCGATCAAACGCTGGAGTCGGCAGTTCTCGTGTCGTGGATAGACTCGATGCATGGCGCCCAAACCGGCGTAATTCACGTTGAGTACGGCTTCGCTCCGGCGGGCCCGCTGGATTACTTGAAGGTCTGGTCATCCTTAACACGGGGTCATTGGCTTCTTGCTTGTGAGTACTGGATGTCAGCGAACACGTTTCACGGCGCAGGAGTCCATTTCAGTAACGGATACGAATGCGAAGGACTAGCTCACATTTTGGAGTTTGTGATGCAACACCAGGAGTCGTTTGTGCTTCCCGCGAACCTGGGCCGGCAAGGATTGCTCCAGATTTCAACGCCCTCGTTTGAAGAAAGCGAAGCGGCCGCTGCACTGATCAACCGGGCCTTTGAGCGTCTCACTCCACGGCTCGAAGAGACCGCAGTTGCCTAAAAGACCCCTGCATTACTCATTTTCCTAAGGCTCCTAAACGGCGGTCGCGATGCGGCTCCGTTCGGGGCAAGCCCGTGCTAAGCTCGCATTTCTCGCCCGGTTTCGCGCCGCAGGTGGGGCAGCGAATCGTCAGAGCTTGTTTCTTTTTGGCTTTCATGCCTACACCATGCATCGATGGTCCCAAACAAACTGGTCAATAGTGATCAGTCCCAATCTTCTCGGAGGCGCATGATGTCTGTGGGAAGTCGGGAACTGGCGCCGAATGTATCGGAAGATAGCCAGCCCTTGGACCCTTTCGCTGGAGTGATCGGAATGTTTACAAAATCGACCACGAACGCAGACAAGTTCCTCAAACCGCCGCTGAACATGGTAGAATTACCTTCTGGCTCGGAGCGTGCTGAACAACTACCACCCGATCCTCCCTATAGGCCTTATCCAAAACAGGTGCCAGTTCCTGGAGAGCTTCCTTATGAACCGTACTCCAGAGAACCAAACGAGCGGGATGAGCCTCCGTATGAGCCGTACAAAGGCATTTAGTTTCGACGGATGGGCGAAATGGAGAAATCATGAGCAACGTCAAATTTGTTGTGAAAGTGAACTATGCAGGTAGTCGCGCCTCTAGCTATGTGCTTCGCATCGATCGGATTCCGATCCAGATGACAACCCAGCGCAAGCTGGCACTGATCATGGGAAGATTCACGGCCGAAGATGCTGCCAAGTCCATCCAGACCGCCCGTTGCGTCCCTGAACTGGTAGCCGTACAGGTTCCTGCCTAGCAGGTCTACAAGAAGATCCGATCCTGTTTCTCAAGAGCCCGCTAGCGCGCCATCAATCAATTCCTAGCGCTCCAAGAATCATCATTGCGCAAGTGGCGTTTCCGTGGGCGTCGGTAGGGTAGTAGCTCGGCTTGAAATTGGGACTCAGGATTATCCATTCGACAAACCTCGCACGAAGTTTGCAACTTTCGGCCATTTTGCCCATGTGCGGTACCGTAGGAAGTGAGCGCTTGTGCTCAGACGTGCCTGCGGTGTTCACGGTAGAGTGAGTCAGTGAGAAACGAGGCCGCGCTAATGGCCACCAACCCTAAAGATCAAGAATGGTATTCCATCGCAGAGCAACTTAGTACAGAAATGAACCCAGCGAAACTAGGAGGTCTTGTGCTAAGGCTGTGCGCTGCGCTGGATAAACACACGACACTGTTGTCGGCTCACAAGTTCGAGCAGTCTCAGGAAGCCCCACCGGGGGAGGCAAAGTAAGCCTTACTCCATCTCGAACCTGGCTTTTGTTGCACGCAGATTTCTCACTTCAACTGCTGCAGATATTCGACCAGCGCCCGCAGATCCGGACCGTTGAATACCGCGAGGTCCGGCATTTCCGATCCCGGTTTGAGTGATTGTGCATGCACCACCCATCCGGCGAGATTGGCTTTATTGTTGGCGTACGACTTTGACGCGATCCCTTGCCGGCTCGCGAGGTGAGTCAGATCGGGCGCCACGTGACCGTGCGCGTCGGTACCGCGAATCTCATGACAGAATGCGCAGGCGGCGGCGACAAAAACATCGCGCCCGTGAATCGCCTCGGCTCCTTCCGGCTCTTGCGCGGGATTCAGTTGGTTCCGATACCACGCTTCGTAATCCTGCTCCGATTGGGCAACTACCAGCAACTGCATGTGGGCGTGCTGCTCGCCGCAGTATTCGGCGCACTGGCCAGAGTAATTTCCGGGAGCGTCCGCCTGGATGCGAATGTAGTTTCGCTGCCCCGGATTCAGGTCAACTTTGCCGTGCAGCCGTGGAATCCAGAAAGAGTGGATGACGTCGGCGGAATCGAGTTCGATATCGATCGGCTTGCCGACCGGAATGTGAATTTCGTTGGCAGTAGTAAATTGCCGGCTGGCGGGCTGAGCGATATAGTGAATTTCCCACCACCATTGATGGCCGATTACGCGAATCGTGGGGTGAACCTTCGCACCTTCGTGAATCGGGAAACTCCGCAACAGCACCAGGCCCAAGACAAACAGCGAGCACAACACGACAAATGGAATCGCAAAGCCGCCGATGGCGATCCATGCTTGACCTCCGCCAGTGTTCCAGGGCGCGTGTTCCGCCAGAGAGCCGCGTTTGCGCGTTACTGTCCAGAGCAATAGCGCCCACATGATGAAAGAGACAATGCAGAAGGTGATGAGCGCCGTCCATTCCAGCCATGCGATGTTTCCCGCTGCCGGGCCGCCGGGATGCAGCGTCGATCGCGCACTCTGGCAGCTGGGCAGTAACAATAGTAGGAGGGCAACGGGAATGCAGCGCCCGGTCATCCACCACTTGCCCTTGCGGCTTGTCACCCTTTTGCCTCTTTCACGAGGGGCGCTGGCGGAACTTTTGGCGGAACTGGCTCCTTCGGCGTGTTCAGCGACTTTATGTACGCGACCAGTTTCCAGATTCGCTGCTCGGGAATCTTTGTGCCCCAGGGCCGGCATGCCTTTGCCACGTCCTTCCGCAATTGAGGCAAAAACCTGCGCATCGTAAACCCAGGGATGTCCGAAAAACCAGAAAACCTGCTGCCAGAGCAGGACATTTCCGCCATGGGCGGTCTTGAAAAATTGAAAACCCCAGCGCCGGTCGAGTTCGAGAAAAATATTTGCCGCGGTCAGCGATGGCAGCGAAAAAAGAACGACGAATGAAATCGTCAACGTGCTGTAGAGAAACAACGGCATCTTGCTGATCACCATGCCGGGAGCGCGCAAGCGCAGGATCGTCACAATAAAGTTGATCGCGCCCCCGGTCGTCGAAATCGTAAGCAGGACCAGCGCCGTATTGAAAAAATCCATGCCGTATCCCGGAGAAAAAGGCACATCCGCATACGGTGCATACGCGAACCAGCCTCCGTGAGGCGCTTGGCCCAGCAACGGGCTGACATAAAGCAGAATGCCGGAAAAAAGATAAGTCCAATATGTGAATGCGTTCAATCGCGGGAATGCCATGTCCCGTGAGCCGATCATCAGTGGCGCCATATAAATGGCAAGTCCCGAGAGAATCGGAGACGCATACCACCAGATCATCGTCATGCCATGCATGGTGAAGATCTGGTTGTAAGTTTCCGGCCCGACGAGATTCTGATTTGGACGGCGCGAGCTGCAGGCGAATGATGAGCGCTTCGATGCCGCCAATTACAAGGAACGTCAAAGCCGTAGCGATGTAGCGTTTGCCGAGTTCTTTATGATCGACCGTCGACAGCCATCCCTTGACTGTCTTGGGCGTTTCCCATAGCTCGGTAAGCTGCTGCTCGATTGCAGTGCTAGACATTCTTCTCCTGGCAGGCCGTACAAAAGTGAAGCAATCGGCGGTTACGTGCAGCGGTGAGTAGATGCCTGAAATCTAGTAGGTGATGGCGGAGATAGCCTGAGGATTATTGCTGATGCAACGCTATGGAGCCGGCGACCGGGATAACCAGCACAACGGTGCGTCCGGAGAAAGATTTCTAGTCTACTCGTAAGAGCATTCCGCTTCCAGCCAATACCTCGAGATTGCCGTGGACGGATGTCAAAACGATCTCGCCCACAGGATCATTTCGGCCTGCGTGCGCGAGCATCAAATTCGAGAAGCCGTAAAGCCCGCAGGCATTCGATCCAAAAACCCACGTTGCCTGCGCTTGATTATTGTTGTCGAGCTTCGCGCGGCATTTGCCGCTTATGGCCATAGGCTGAACCAGCGCGCCGGTGGGAGGCTCGGATTTTCCCACAGTACGAAAACCATTGGTAATCACACTTCCGTGGTAATCGGCCTCGCCCCCGATCTGTATTGTGCCCCAGTCAAACGCGTCGCTTCCACGGTCTGGGCCGGTCTCCGGAACTTGCGCTTCGTTAACCTCCATCATGCTGGCAAGCGCGCGCAGATTTGTGACGATTGGTATTCTGCGATGTCCTATGATCAGGCTATCAAATCGCAGAGTGATTCTTGCCCCAGTTCCATTTGTTGACGGCTGCACCGCGATCACTTGGCCGAGAACCTTCGACCCGGATTTGATTTTCGCACCGTCTGCTAAAGGCACGTCTTGCATGATCCGCGCACTCAGTACCTGTCCCGGTCTGCCACTTGCTGATCTAATCGCAGAATTCAGCTCCACCGGCAGTATGGTTCCTGGCGGAATTGCGCTCTGCCCCAACAATGCCGTCGAAAGCGCCAAGAAGGCCAACAACACACACTTCATAAACTCCTCGCTTGAAGCCGTTTTGCAGAAGCACTATCCGGCACGTTTCAAAGCGGCTGTGTGTGGCACCAGGAACGGCCGCGCCGACACGCCCCCTCGTTCCCGCTCGACAGCTTCCTGGCAGCGAAGGCAGAACTGTGTCCACGGTAGCGCATTCAGTCGCCGGATCGGAATTTCGTCGCCGCAGCCGGCGCACTCTCCAAAAGTTCCGTCCTCGATTCGCCGCAGCGCCGCTTCAATCAGACGCAAACTCGTTCTGCGCTGGCTGCTCTGCTGGAACAATGATTCTTTCGACATGCTGCTGACGCATTGGTCGGCCGGATCTTGTGCCGAATCGGCATCCAGAGAACGCGTTTCTTCTTCAATCTGCTTCAGGAAACGCGCGACCTCCTGGCGCTGAAGTTCAAGCTTCTTTCGCAGTTGTTCTACTTCTGATTTACCCATCATTGCTTTTTCCATCACTTTTTCCTCGTATTCCTTTTCCTTCGCAAATGCGACTTGGTTCAACACCTTTCTTCAATGCCGCTGCGAATACAATTTCGTTTTTGCCATCGCGATTTCACTTCTGTTTATGCATCAAAATCCTGCAACGTCAATCCGGATTTCTCGGCGTTGCGAAGATAAGAATCGAAAAATCTGATCAAGAACGGAGTCTGGCTTCCAATGCCCGCAAACAAGAGGACCGGTATTTCAGGCTTGATCCGCTTCATCTCAGCCCGCACGGCCGCACCTGTGGCATCGGGCAAGTCATATTCCAAAAGAACGCCCTCGATCTGATTCTTCCTCAGCATCAAAAGACCTTGCTTTCCATTCGTGGCCGAGATGACCTCATATCCGGCGTCCTCCAGCATGATTTTCAGCGTTTCCAAATACTCCACTTGGTTCTCTACGCAAAGAACCTTGACGGCATCCATAATGTCTCCTGAAAATGTTTCACTAGCTGATTCATAAATGCGGCCAGTAAAAAAGCTGCACTGACTGCCGAGTTGAACAGCTATTATTTTTTAGAGGAAGAAAACCGGCGGGGGGCGATTATAGTGAGCGCCCTTGTCTGGAAAGGAGAACAGCAACGCTGTTGCTAGTGTTAGATGACCATGCGTTTCAGCCGGAGGCGAGACCACGAGCATGGAATTCGCTGGGCAGTAAGGCAGTCCATTGGCGTCGAAGCGCCGGTTCTCGAAGCGCGGCCGCTGGTCGTGGTGCGAACCGGCTTCAACAGCGCGAACAGAGGAAGCATCCGAAAACTTCGGCGAGCGGTCGCGAGCCAGAAACAGCGCTGATACCGCAGCACACACGAGCAGCGCGCGTGCGTACTTCTTTTTCCGATCACTGTGACGAGATTGCCGCTGAATCAACACTGCAAAGCCTGATTGTAAAGATGAGGATAAAGGCAGTTTGGTTACCCGAAAATTATCAGAGAGCTGCCAGACTGCAGAAATTCTCCGACCGGAACGCTGTTGAATCCCGGGCTACTTGTTCTTCTTCACTTGGAACGGCGCAGAGTCTGCTGTTCGGAAGCGGCGCGGAATCTGCATTACCGGCGCCTTCAAGGTTCGACTTTAAAATCGGCAACGCCGACCTTGATCACTGTGCCTCGCGGTTTGGACTTCTTCTGATCGCCCTCCTTTTTGTCCGTCACCTCTCCCGGCTTGTTCTCCGCTTCAACCGGAGCTGCAGGTTTTTCCGTCCAAATCCCATACACGCGGCCTCCGGACGCAGCGATTCCAATATAGTCTCCGAAGAAAACGCCACTCGCGTTGAACGGATTGCTAGACCATGCATAATTTTGGAAGCTGGTTCCGTGATCTGTTGAACGGGCCAGTGTCACGGTCTGCGTCCTGTTCGTGGGATCACTCCGCCGGTCGTAGAAAATGACATTTGCCGATCCATCCACCGGATCGACCGCCAGCCATTGAAAGAACTGATCGGCGCCGTCGTGAATGGGGTCATTATTCACCCGCACCCGCTGACTCCATTTTTTTCCATGATCAGCTGAAGTCGACGAGAATACGTCGATGTCACCATTGCGGTAATCGGTCCAGGTCACATACAGCCGCTGGGTTCGCGGATTGATGGCAATTTGCGGAAACCCGTTTGCTCTCTCCAGTGTTTCAACGGCGAACATAATTGGAGCAGTATGAATGATCGGCCGCGCGCGGGAGAAGGTTTTGCCGCCATCGCGCGAGATCGTGAGAAAAATGTCATCGCCCTGACTCCAGATCGCATACAAACGCCCATCCGGCCCGACTGCTCCGTCGAAACCCTCATTCGCTCCATTGTCGTCGCGCGGCAGACCCGGAGTGCGATCAATCTCAATCGCGGGCGACCAGGTTTTTCCGTCATCGCTGGATCGAGAGAACAATATTTTTGAGTCCGTCACCGACCAGCGCGTCCATCCGACATAAAGATTTCCGGCAAAGCGGCTGTTACTCGTGTCTGAAACGATGTAGGGCTTATCTTCGAATGGAACGTCCGGCTTCGTCGGCTGCTCAGCCACTGGAACGTCATTGGCCTCCCAGGTCGCTCCGCCATCCAACGAACGCCGCACGAGAATGCCGTTGCGGGTGGCGCCATGTCCCCAGTAATTGAAGGTTCCCAACCGGTCGAACGCGATGTAGCAGATGAAGGCGTGACCATGGTTGTCGAATGTGGTTGAGACGTCGCCGGAAACTCTGTAATTCGGCGGCACGACGTTCTTTGCTGGTTTCCAGCTTCGGCCGGCATCTTGTGAGTAAGATGCGTGAGCGTTGTCCTGAAACACTGCCACGACTTGCTGCGGATTGCTCGGATTGACGGCAATCGAGGGCTCGGTAAACGAGCCGGGTTCAGGAGTAAGCTCGAATATTTCTGCGCCCGGCGCCCTGGGTAAAGTCGGGATCGACTGGCTCTGTACGCAGGCGATCAGACTCAATACTGCTACGACGATGTAAATCAATTTGCTTTCGCAACTGAGTCGAGGGAAAAAGGCTCGAAGAAAAAAAGATCGAGAGAAAAAAGATCGAGGCAAGCGATTTCGCATGTCTAGGATTATCTCGCAACTGGCGCCCTGGCCCTGTTAGCCCAAGAGCTACCTGGCGAGATGATACAGCGATCCGATAATAGCCCCAAACGCCGCGTGCGCAATGAGCACCGAGATGGGAGTTCGAGCTCCATAGTGCAGCGCCATGAACCCGGGAGGTTCAAGCTGTCGATCTGCGTTCGGTCCATGCTGCTCGCTGGCCATGCGCGGATGGATGCCGGGCATTAATGCCATTCCTGCCGTAAGCACGAACATTGCCTGCCCCAGTCCTAGAAGCAATCCAAACCACCAGTTCGCCAGGTCGCGCGCCTGGAATATCAGCACGTACAAAATGGAAAAAGCCAAGCCGTTTACTAGGTGGATAACGAATCCGTAAAATCTGGCTTTTTCGCGCTTAGAGGTAACGAATGTCCCGATCAAATAGGGCAGATTCATCCGCGTCAGGCCGAGGCCCTGGCTGGTAGAGAGCAGCGTCGACAAAGCTAAAGTTGCTACGAATCCAGAGAGTAGCCAACTTGGCCAGTTCATGACTGCACCCCCGGCGACGGATCGCTCGCCGAAGGCGGACGATGCGCCAGCTGTTGTTCTCCCTTTTCTCGTTGACGAATGGAAAGTGCCGTGCCGATCAGGCCCACATGGGTAAAGGCCTGAGGGAAATTTCCCAATGCCGCCCCAGTGCTGGGTTCGATCTCCTCTGCGAAAAGGCCCAAATCGTTTCCGTACTGCAGCAGGTGTGCGAAAAGTTGTTGTGCCTCATGCAACGAACCGCCGCCCAGCGCCAGATACTCCGCTTCCCAAAAGCTGCAAAGGGCAAATGTTCCTTCCGGGTCATCTTTTTTGTACCGATACAGTAGCCCCTCGGGTGTTCCCAACTGCTGGCGAATCGCACGATGAGTTCCGCGCATCCGTTCCGACCCTGCCTCGTCAAATCCGTACCAGGAGAACAGAAGCAGGCTGGCGTCGAGTTGATCGCCATCGAGTACGCTAACGTAGCTTTGCATCCGCTCATTCCACGAGTGGTGTTCGATCTGGCGGCGAATCAGATTGCAGACCTCTTCGTACCGTTCGATGGGACCATCCTGCAATAACCCTTGTTTGCCCAGCCGGATCAGCCGGTCCATGGCCGTCCAGCATAAGAGCCGTGAGTGGGTGTGGTTTTGCCGCCCGAACCTGGGTTCCCAGATTCCTTCATCCGGTAGATTCCAATTGTCGACGACAAAATTTCCGAAGCCAATTAGGACCTTCTGCATGTCGCGATCGAGATGTCCGCCGTGAAAAGCAAACTGCGCCGCCGCGTCAATCACCTCTCCATAGACATCGAGTTGCAATTGATCGCGTGCCGCATTGCCAATCCGCACCGGGCTTGAATCCTTGTACCCGCTCAAATGCCGCAGTTCCCGTTCCACTGGTGCATTGCCGCCGTAGACGGAGTACAGAATTCTCAGCTTGGGCTGGGTGAGCCGAGTTGCCTGCAAGAGCCAGTCGAGAAAATCTTCCGCTTCGTCCCAGTAGCCGAGCTCCAGCATTGCCCGGATGGTCAGCGAAGAATCGCGCAGCCAACAGTAGCGATAATCCCAATTTAAATTGCTGCCAATCTTCTCCGGAAGAGACGTGGTTGGCGACGCAATAACCGCGCCGGAAGGGAGGTAAGTGAGCAACTTAAGCGCAAGCGCGCTGCGTATCACCGCCTGTCGATAAGAGCCGTCATAGTTTGCACGACAGCCCCAGTTTTGCCAGCCTGTGATGGCGTGTTCGATACGTCTATCGAATGCTGCGTCGAGTGGGCGCAATACCGCAGGAGCTTCTTCTGAGTAGGTAAAAGAGAAACGCAGAACTTCTCCAGCCCGCAACCTCAATCGCGCGTGGGCGCGTTCGCCGGTCAGCACAAGAGGTACGCTGCTGCGCAGCCAATAGGCCCCTCGGCCAATTGTAAAGCAAAGTCCCAGTTTTCCAAGTTCGCGAATCTGAACCTCTTTCTCGCCGTAATTGGACCGGGGAAAAAAGTCGATCTCGACTTCCATTTGACCCGAAGTGCACTCCACACGCCGGAGAATCTCATGATCGGGCTGCAGTTTGTCTCGATGTAACGGGCTGGAGGTGCTCGCCATCACGTCGGTGACAGTCGCGCTTCCCGATTGCCCAATAAACTGGGTCTCCAGAACATTAGAATCGGGAGCATATCGCCGCTTGAAAGTTGTGGCACCCACTGGCGAGATGCGCCAATGGCCACCGTGCTCGCGGTCCAGGAGAGCTGCGAAAATTGCGGGACTATCGAACCTTGGCCAGCAAAGCCAGTCGAGGGAACCCTCCCGCGATACCAAAGCCGCAGAGCGGCAGTCGCCGATAATTCCGTAATCCCCAATCTGCGGCCAGGATGCGAAATGGGCGTTTCGACATGCAATAGGTCCCGATTGCTCGTCGCGTTCAGAAACGTAGGGCCGGGAGGACACACATAAGTGGATGCACTCTCAGCCAATCGGTTGCCACCAGGGAAAAACGAACTGCAGAAGAGCGAACTTCAGGCGAACGGCCGACTAATCCCGGCAAGCAACGATTTCACAGCCATCCCCAGGCGAACTTTTGGAATCTCTAATGCGTACTCATGCCTGTTCGCCCTACCGATCCTGAGCGCCACGAACGAATTATTTCCGCGCTGCAGAGATCAGGGCTGGACGGATTATTCTGTTCGCTTCCCAGCCAGATCCTACTGTTAAGCGGCTACTGGCCGGTGATGGGAATGTCGGTTGCGGTCTTCACCGCGGAGGGCGAAGTCCACCTGATCATACCGGAGGATGAAGAGGAGATCGCCGAGCGCAGTTCTCGCGCGCAGCGAACCTTATTTCAACCAGCCAGCCTGGATACCATCACCGATGCGCAAACGGCGATACGCGATCCATTAATCGAACTCTTCAGAAAACTGAAGCTCGATTCCGCAAAAATGGGAATCGAAACCTCCCAGTCTTTTCAACCTTCTTCCTACGCTGTGACGAATGTTTATCTTTCCAGTTTGCACGAACTGCTCCGCTCCAACTTCCCGCATTTGCAGCTCACTCCGGCGGATCAATTATTCGAAGAACTCAAAGCAAACAAAACCAAATGCGAACTTGAGGAAATTCGAGCGGCTGCACGCATAGCGCAAGCTGCTTTCGAAGCGGGAAGCAAGCAAATCGAGCCTGGAATGCGAGAGCCCGAAGTTGCCAGCCGTTTTCAATCGGCCTTCGAAGAAACGCCTATGGCAGCCAGCATGCAGCGCAGCTACGGATTTTTCTTCTGCATGTCGGGCCCCAACGCCGCCAAGGCTTCGGCCGGCTACGCCCGCACCCGGCAGCGGACGATCGAAGACGGCGACCTCGTGATGATGCACTGCAACTCCTGTGGCGACGGATTTTGGACCGACATTACGCGAACTTACAGGGCTGGCGATGGTGATTCGAAGCAGCGCGATTCGAGGCAGGAAGACATGCACTCCGCGATTATGGCGGCACGTGCGGCAGCACTCCGCGCGATAGCACCCGGCGTTGATGCAAGGGAGGTAGACCACGCTGCTCGTTCTGTCTTAGAGCAACAAAACTTCGGATCCGAATTCAAACACGGGACTGGCCATGGAGTCGGCTTCGCCGCTGCAAATCCCAACGGATTGCCGCGAATTCATCCCAAATCACCTGACGTGCTCACAACAGGCATGACCTTCAATGTAGAGCCCGCCATTTACATCGACGGCTACGGAGGCATGCGTCATTGCGACATGGTAGCCGTGACGGAAACCGGAGCGGAGGTTCTGACCGATTTCTGAAAGCCGGAAGATAGAAGCTGAAGCGCTCAAGCAGCAGGGAGTATGGAAGCGAAAATTTCCAAATCGAAGGTAGAAGTTTTCACCATACCCACCGACGCTCCCGAGGCGGACGGAACGTTCTCGTGGAATAAGACCACAATAATTTTAGTGCGCTTGTGGTCGGGGATGGAATCGGCTCTCGGTTACACCTACGCCGACGATGCGACCGCGAAGCTTGTCGAAACGCTGTTGCGAAACGAGGTCGATGGAAAAAACGCTTTCAACCATAACAACATTGTGCAGCACCTGTGGCGTGCCGTTCGCAATCTGGGTGGAACTGGCATTGCTGCCATGGCGATCTCGGCCATCGACAATGCACTGTGGGATCTCCGGGCGCGTCTGCTCCGCGTGCCATTAGTTCAACTGCTCGGCAAGGTGCGCGATGGAATCCCAGTTTATGGAAGCGGAGGATTCACCTCCTACTCCGACGGTCAATTGCGCAAACAATTGGGCGGCTGGGCGCATCACGGGTTTTCAATGGTAAAGATGAAAGTCGGTTCGGACCCGGCACGTGATCCCCATCGCGTAGAAACGGCCCGGAAAGCGGTAGGAGATAACGTAAAGATTTTTGTCGATGCCAACGGCGCCTATACGGTGAAACAGGCGCTTCGGCTTGCCAATATTTTCCACGATCTCGGAGTGCGGTGGTTCGAGGAACCCGTCAGCTCCGACAATCTTGCCGGCCTGCATCAGATTCGAAATAGTGCGCCCGCAGGCATGGACGTCGCCGCCGGTGAATATGGTTACACCGCGTGGTATTTCGACCGCATGCTCGAGTCGGAAGCGGTTGACGTTTTACAAGCCGATGCAACCCGCTGCGGCGGAATTACGGGATTTCTCGACGCCGCCTCGCTGTGTTGGGCGCGCAACGTTCCGCTCTCTTCTCATTGCGGCCCGAGTCTGCATCTGCACGTCTGTTGTGCCGCACCACGCGCCATTCACATGGAATATTTTCACGATCACGTCCGCATCGAACGCATGATGTTCGATGGATTTCGCGAACCGGTTCATGGAGTCATGTCTCCCGACCTTTCACGGCCGGGTCTGGGTTTGGAGTTGAAAGCAGCCGATGCAAAGAAATTTGCAGCGTAAAAAAGTTTAGGAGTGAGGCAATCATGGCAAAGCTAGTTTCCGATCTCATTGTTGAACGCATGGTGGAGTGGGGAATCGACACAATTTTCGGTTTTCCAGGCGACGGCGTCGATGGATTTTTCGAGGCCCTCAGAACCCACCAGAAAAAGTTGCGCTTTATTCAGGTTCGTCACGAAGAGGCGGCAGCTTTCGCTGCCGTAGGCTACGCGAAGTACTCGGGCCGTCTCGGAGTCTGCGTCGCTACTTCAGGTCCCGGCGGCATCCACTTGCTCAACGGACTTTACGATGCGAAATGCGACTGCCAGCCGGTGTTAGCGATCACCGGCCACACCTTCCACGATCTCATCGGTACCCACTATCAACAGGATGTCGATCTCGACAAGCTCTTCATGGATGTCTCCGAGTACAACGAACGAATCATGGGGCCTGCTCATGCGGTCAATGTTCTCGATGAGGCGATACGCACGGCCATGGCGCGGCGAGGAGTAGCGCACATCACGATTCCCAAGGACATTCAAGAATGGAAGGTCTCTGGCGACCATCGCTCAGGCGCGAATGTGCCTCATCATAGCGGCGATTGGTACGCGCATACGTCGTCACATCCCACAGCGGAGCAACTCCAGGAAGCCGCGAAGATTATTAACAGCGGCTCGAAGGTCGCAATTCTGGCTGGCCGTGGCGCACTGCATGCCAGCGAAGAAGTACTGAAACTTGCCGAGATTGCTGCAGGCCCTGTGGTCAAACCGTTGCTCGGCAAAGGAGTCTTGCCTGACCGCAATCCTTATACAACCGGCGGCATCGGCTTGCTGGGCACGGCTCCGTCGCAGGAGGCGATGGAAGAGTGCGACACGCTGATTATGGTCGGCACCAGTTTCCCGTACATGGATTTCTTTCCAAAACCCGGCAAGGCGCATTGCGTGCAAATCGACATTGATCCCGCCCGCATTGGCCTTCGTCATCCCGTGGATGTCGGCTTGGCCGGTGATGCCAAAGCGATTTTGAAAGATTTGCTGCCGCTGCTCACCGCAAAAAAAGATCGCTCGTTCCTCGAAACGGCGCAGTCCCGCATGAAAAATTGGTGGGAAATTATCGACAAGCGCGGCACCCGCACCGATATGCCCATGAAGCCGCAGGTCGTTACTTATACGCTGAACAAGCTTCTCAACGATGACGCAATTGTTTCCGCTGATAGTGGAACGATTGCAACCTGGGCTGCGCGTTATATCGATATGCGCGGCACGATGAAATTTTCTCTTTCGGGATCGCTTGCGACCATGGCCAATGGCCTGCCCTACAGCATCGGCGCAGCAGTCGCGTTTCCGGGAAGGCAAGTCGTCTGCGTAGTCGGCGACGGTGGGCTCACGATGTTGATGGGGGAACTGGCCACACTGGCGAAATACAAATTGCCGGTAAAAGTGATCGTGATCAAAAACAACGTCCTCGGCCAGATCAAGTGGGAGCAAATGGTCCTGGATGCGAACCCCGAATTCGGAGTGGACCTGGAACCAATCGATTTTGCGAAAGTTGCTGAAGCCTGCGGCATCGCCGGCTTCACGCTGGAGAACCCGAAGGACGCCGAGCGAGTGCTCTCTGAAGCTCTACGCCACAACGGTCCAGCTTTGGTGCAGGCCGTAGTCGATCCCAATGAGCCGCCATTGCCCGGAAAAATCAAGACTGACCAGGCGCTCCATTTTGCGGAGGCCCTAGCACGTGGCGAGAAAGATAGCATGAAGATCATAAAAACCGTCCTTGAGGACCAAGTTCGAGAAGTGATTTAACAAAAGGGAAGCGAAGTGACGGCAACAGCGATCCAGGCAATCCAAAGGACAAATGATTTGCATCGCGCCGCGAAGTTAGTCCTGCATTCCGAGCGCGATCTGCAAATCGTGCGTGAGCATGTCAGCGAAGGGCGCTTCGAGCGTAGCCTCAGCCTTGTCGCTGGCGTGGCCAGCCTCATCAGCGGACTGGAAGTTTCGTACGAGCACTACAAGGGTAGCTATGGCCAGCGAATCATGTACACCCCGGTGATCTTCAGCGGGGCGCTGTTTGCGGCCGGCATTTGGGGCGCTTTGGGCGGAGTGGCAGCACGAAAAACCTTGCGGGCCGTTTCCGCGCTCACGTTAGCCGATTGCGTTATAGGATTTGCCTTTCACATTCGGGGTATTCAGCGGAAGCCCGGCGGCTGGCGTCTGCCGGTGACCAACATCGTGATGGGACCCCCGATCTTCGCGCCCTTGCTATTCGGGACCAGCGCCTATCTCGGGCTGATTGCGTCATTTCTGCAGGAGGAAAACTCCCAGCGAGTGCACGAAGCTGCATTGACGCTGCAGCGGACCAAAGCGAAAAAGCATTCTACTATTGCGAAAATTCTACCTCGCAATACCCGGAATGAAATCATTGCCGAAGAGCGCAACATTCGCCATGGCCGGTTCCGCCATCATATGGCAATCATAACTGCGGCCAGCGCCATATTCAGCGGCTTCGAGGCGTGGTACTCGCATTATAAAAATAATTTTCGCTATGCGGCGCAGTGGACGCCAGTCATCCTGGCGCCTGCGTTGGCCGCGACCAGCATTCTTGCGATCAGGAGCGAGCGGGTTGCAAAGCGGGCACTCCCGGCGGTTTCTGTAGCCGCTGCCGCTGATGCGGCCGTCGGCTTCTTCTATCACGCGCGAGGCATAGCCCGCCGCCCAGGCGGAAGAAAACATCTGGTTTACAACATTCTCTATGGTCCGCCAATCTTCGCGCCGCTTCTTTTCGGAGCAGCAGGCATGTTCGGCCTGCTCACCAGCATGCTGAGAAAGGCGAAGTGATGAGATCGGTGGTGCGCAAACATTCGACCGCAGCGAGCATTCCGACCGTTAGTAAGCGCGCGCCGAAGCCCCACGAGCAACTTGGCTATTATCCCGGACACAGCACTCTGGGCCAACAAGAGTATTGGGACGAAACCACGCGACTCACCGTATTAAAGCGTGTCTATGATGTACCGCCCATCCGTTTTTTTCAGCCTGAAGCAGCGCTCTTCTGGGAGGCTGTGTTCGACCACCTTCTGCCGCAATCGGACCGGACCCCCGACCGCAAAATCCCGATTCTGAATCACGTCGATCACAGGCTCGACATCAACCAGACGCAAGGATACCGCTTCGAGAATATGCCGCCGGATCGAGATGCGTACAAACTCGGCATGCGCGCCATCAACGAAGAATCCCGAGCCCGCCTTCAACGCGACTTCACCGCATGCTCCTACGAGCAAAGGGAAGA
The DNA here is from genome assembly GCA_963784095.1 of uncultured Acidobacteriaceae bacterium. Classification (GTDB taxonomy): domain Bacteria; phylum Acidobacteriota; class Terriglobia; order Terriglobales; family Acidobacteriaceae; genus Sulfotelmatobacter. The sequence continues at coordinate 193,840 of CAWAQC010000002.1, read as the reverse complement.
GACATTGAAAGTGATTCACGATGGCGAACCAATTGCCGCTCAAGACATTTGGGGAAAAATGTCAGTTCATCGCTTCTGGCAATTGATCCTGGGCGATGCCATCGATGCCTACTATGCGCATCCCTGGGCGTGGGATGAGATTGGTTTCGGCGGCCCAGCTCATCCTCGTGCCTATATGCGATTGGAGCGCGGCGAGCCCGAGCCGTGGGAAGTCGAAGAACAGCGCTGCGAATGGAAAGCACCGGAAGGCGCGCGGTCTGATGAAACGGAAGATGTGCGCGAACACTTCATCGAATCGGTACAGCACATGTCACACCAAAAACGTTTACGCAACAAATAGCGGTGTCGAGTGAAGAGCCCTCTATTCGGTCCTTTCAAATCACGACGAAATAATGGCCGTCACGATCTCGGTCCCATGCAACACATCGACTCGCCGATGCGCCATTATAAAAACAGCGAGGAAGTTGATTATCTTGTTGTCGGAGTCGGATCTGCTGGAGGCGTTCTTTTGCAGCGGCTCGCTCGCGCGGGCTTCAAGGTGGTCGGATTGGAGGCCGGTCCTTTCTGGGATACCGAACGCGATTGGGTCAGCGACGAAGCGGGGTCGCACAAACTCTACTGGGAGGATGCGCGCGTTACAGGCGGAACAGATCCGTTAGCTCTCGGAGCGAACAACTGCGGCAAAGGAGTCGGCGGAGGCTCGGTGCATTGGGCCGCGTTTGCCCCGCGCTTGCACCCTTCGGACTTCGAAATCTACACGCGTGATGGAGTCGGTATAGATTGGCCCATCAAGTACGAAGAGATCCTTCCTTACTACGAGCAATTGGAACTCGAGATGCCTGTTTCCGGTCCCGCCTATTTTCCCTGGGGCCATCCGCATGGTTACCCTTACGGCCCGCATCCCATGGGGGGAGTCGGCAACGCCTTAATCAAAGGCTGCAGCGCTCTTAATATTCCGGTATCCATCGGAGGCCCAGTTGCGATTCTTGCTGGTTCGCACGGCAGCCGTCCGCACTGCATCTACCGGGGATTTTGCATTCAAGGGTGCAAAGTAGGAGCGAAGGCGAGCACTCTCATTACGCATGTACCCGATGCGGTTGAAAATGGCGCCGAGATTCGCGATCTCTCCATGGCTGCGCGAATTGAACTAGGAAAAGACCGGCGAGTAACCGGAGTTCATTATTTCGATAACGATGGCCGCGAGCATTTCCAAAAGGCGAAAGCCGTGATTGTTTCCGGTTATGCAATCGAAACACCCCGGCTTCTGCTCAACTCCGCGCGTCCGAGTTTTGAAAGGGGATTGGCAAACTCGAGCGACACGGTTGGCCGCTATCTGATGGCGCAGGCCGGAAACGTCGTTCTGGGAAAGTTCGAACAGTTGGTTCGAATGTACAAAGCGCCGCCCGCGCATGCTCTCACGGAAGAATTTTACGAGACTGATCCCAAACGCGATTTTGCGCGAGGTTTCGCAATTCAGACCGTGGGGCCGCTACCTATTGCTTTCGCTAAACAAATGATGGCTTCAAAAAAGGCGTGGGGCTGGGGCCTCCGCCGCGAAATGATGGATTACAACCATTGGGCCGCATTCGGCGTACTGGGCGAGATTCTCCCCTGGTCGGATAATCGCGTGACTCTGGCAAAAGATGAAAAAGATCGCTTCGGCATTCCGGTCGCCCACGTCAGTTTCAACCTGCGCGAGAATGACAAGAAGCTGATCAAGTTCGGTAAAGAAAAAACCATGGAAGTGATGTCCGCTGCCGGCGCCTGCGAAATCGTGCAGGAAGCTCGTTACGCGCATCTGGTCGGCGCGGCGCGCATGGGCAGCGATCCACGGACTTCCGTGGTCGATAAATTCGGGCGCACGCACGACATTGCAAATCTATTTATCTGCGATGGCAGCATCATGCCAACGCAAGGCTCCGCCAATCCCGGCCTCACCATACAGGCCCTAGCGGCGCGAACCGCCGACTATCTCATCTCTCAAGGCGACCAAATTTTCACCTCGAATGAGCGCGACCAGACCTTGCCGCCGATTCGCAGGAACCTGGCGCCGCCTGAAACATGGGGCAAAGGGGTTCCGCGCGTGTTGTGACAATTTGCTGTGACTCGTTTCCCTGCAACGCCGCAGGCCCGTTAGGGCAACCAATAAGTACAACCCAAAAGCGCTGAGGAGTTCGCATGAAAAGGGAAGTGGTCGTAATTACCGGATGTTCTGCCGGGCTAGGTCGCGCGGCGGCGTGGGAATTTGCCCGCCATGGCGCTCGCATCGGATTGCTCGCTCGCGGAATCGATGGCCTGAAAGGCGCGAAACGCGAAGTCGAATCGTTAGGTGGCAAGGCCATCGTTCTGCCTGTTGACGTTGCGGACTTCAAGGCAGTCGAGGAAGCGGCCAGAAAAGTTGAGCGCGAATTCGGCCCCATCGATATCTGGGTGAACAACGCTATGGCTTCGGTGTTTTCTCCGGTGAAGCAGATGAAGGCGGAAGAGTATAAGCGCGTCACTGAAGTGACCTACCTCGGCGTTGTCTACGGCACGCTGGCTGCTCTCAAGCGAATGCTGCCGCGAAATCGCGGCACGATCGTGCAAGTCGGCTCCGCACTTGCCTATCGCAGCATCCCGTTGCAATCGGCTTATTGTGCCGCCAAGCATGCCATCGCGGGATTCACCGATTCGCTGCGCTGCGAATTGATTCATGACAAGAGCAAGGTTCATCTCACCATGGTGCAGATGCCTGCCCTCAACACCACGCAGTTCGGTTGGGTAAAAAGCCGTCTCAAGCACAAAGCCCAGCCGGTACCGCCAATCTTTCAACCTGAAGTCGGTGCCGAAGCGATTTACTGGGCCGCGCATCACCGCCGCCGCGAAGTCTATGTTGGCGGCCCCACGGTCGAGGCCATCGTTGGCAATAAAATCGCGCCCAGCCTTCTCGATCATTATCTCGGACGCACAGGTTATGATTCGCAACAGACATCCGAACTCGAAAACCCAAACCGTCCAAACAACCTATGGAGGCCGGTTCCCGGTGACCACGGATCGCACGGAACCTTCGACAGCCGCGCTCACGAAAGCAGCTTGGAACTTTGGGCGGACTTGAATCGCTGGTGGATTGCACTGGGGATGGCTGCGGCGGCGGGCGCAGGTATTTATGTTGCGAAATCGCGTGGTTCGCGACCGCGAGTCATAGATTGGACTGCAAGAGACAAGAACCGCGCGGCATAGTGCTTCAGGTGATTGACTTGGCGGCGTCCGAAATCCGATCAAGGCGCAGCAACGTATCGGTCGTGACGGCGTAAACAATGTGTTCGCCTAAGGCGTTTGCTTGTGCCAGCGCCGAATAATTTCTGAGCTTACGAGTTGTACCAGTTGACGGCATCAGCAATTCATCGCTCAGGAGCCACATGGCCGCACCAAAAATTGCGCCCGAATACTTTCCAACTTGAGGGAATCGCTTGGCTAGAACAACGTATGCGGCTCCGCTCGTCGCGCCGACCGCGTAGTGAACCATCGCCGCCCCGATGCGTTCTTCTTTTGCATTCAGGCGGCGATTGAGTAGCCGCCGAGCCGCAGCTTGCGCGATCCGAGTGGTAGCGTCCCATTCCTGCTCGCTGTATGGAAGGCGAGTTGCTTTACGTTTGCTGCCGAGGCTAATCCGCTGAGCGAGAGTGTCAGAAAGTCGGGCAAATCCAGACATGGCGCACGCGCCAGCCAACCCTGCAATTCCTCCTGCAACCAGAGTCTTGGCAAGCGAGCCCCGGTAGAACGATCTTTTGCGATTTCGCATTTCACCTTCCGACTGTCATTTGTCCGATCAGTTTGGCTGATCATCGTTTGGATGTCACCAATACAGTCAGGTTTGTCTCAATCACTGGTGTCGGTTTGGCGTTTTGAGGTACGTCCCCGGCGCACTTCGGAAATTCCCTGCGGTCTTCCCGATAAAAATTCCGGTAAAGATTCTGCAATCGCTTCTTAACCCTCGGCCACTCAAGCCAACCCCAAACCTATGTTGAACATCTACCCTCTGACGCCGCGTTTTCCATATGAAAAGGCGATCGGTATAGCAATGAAAGTCCTTCTGAGGAAGACCTCGATTCGAATTTCAATTTGTAAAACTCTGGGTTTGATTCTGGCATGCTCCTGCTACTGTTCAGCCCAGAACCCCCAGCTTTAGACAAAGAACGGACTTGCCTTTGCCACCGTCATTTTCACGCATACTTTCGCCACCGAGACGCCCCGCTTTTATTCTCTTGCGATCGACTCCACGGGAAGCGCCACCTATGAATCAGCTCCTACGTCGTTAGCTCAAACCGGTGTTCCCTACACCATAGAATTCACAGCGTCGCCCCCCGTAAGAGACAAAGTATTTCGCATCGTAAGCGAACTCAGATTTTTTCGGCCGCCCGTCACAGGCCTTCAGCGACCCATTCAGAGCGAGAGCGCGAACACGCTCACCTTTCGGGAGGGAAGCCTAAACCCGGCGGACATCAATAACGACAATGTGATCACTTTTCACTCAGCCAAGAATCCCGGAGTTCAACAGCTCACCGATTTATTCGAGGGCATCTCCGAAACGTTGGAGTTCGGGCGCCAATTGACGTATCTTCGAAAGCAGCACAGTCCTGCGATTAACATGGAACTGCAACACATTCAGGAAGTCGCCCGCCGCAGACGATTGTCGCAGGTGTTTGTGGTCGCTCCGGTCCTGAAGGAAATTGCTTCGGACACTGCTGTCGACAAAACAGCCCGAAGTCGGGCTCGCGCTATTTTGAGGTACGCACAATTTGACAATGAGTGATTGTTTATATGGATGAGATCACTCACGTCCGGCTTGCCCGTTTTTGAACTCGAAGAGGTAGCAGATTGGCGATTAATACCTGCCGATGCGAAAGGAGCATCAATGGCACACTTTCTCAGAATCATAAAATCCCTTACTCGGAATGTACTATTTCTGTTTGTCTGCATGATGGCTGCTCTTGCCGCAAGCCAGAACCCACCGTTGCCAGCAGTCTCTCCAGCCAACGTGACTCGCTACACATTGCCCAATGGCCTGCGCGTCGTGATCGTTCCAAATAATCTGGCTCCCGTAGTGACTGTCGAAGAGAACTATCTGGTTGGCGGAGATGAGACGCCCAAAGGCTTTCCCGGCATGGCTCATGCGCAGGAGCACATGGCATTTCGAGGCTGCGAAGACCTTTCCGTCGATCAAATTGCAGCCGTCTACGCGCAGCTTGGCGGTGACAACGACGCCGACACGCAACAAAACATAACTCAATATTTTGAAACCATCCCCTCACAAGATCTCGAAATTGCGCTTCATGCAGATGCTAATTGCATGCGCCATATCGACGATTCGCAGGCGGAATGGAATCAGGAGCGCGGAGCCATTGAGCAAGAAGTAGCTCGCGATCTGTCGAATCCAACTTACAAATTCCTGGTCCGCATGGATAAGGATATGTTCGCCGGTACTCCGTACGAGCAAGACGCTCTCGGCACCAAACCATCTTTCGATGCGACCACAGGCGCCCTGTTGAAGAACTTCCATAACAAGTGGTATGCACCAAATAATGCCATCCTGGTGATTACCGGGCAGGTCGATCCGGGAAAAGCCATTGACATGATCAAAAGGCTGTATGGAGATATTCCGAAGAAAAATCTTCCGCCGCGGCCGCCAGTGCATTTGCAGCCCATCAAAGCCGAGAAGTTCACTCTGCCCAGCGATTTCCCCTACACCATCAGCATCGTTGCGTACCGCATGCCCGGAACTGACAGCCCCGATTATGCCGCCACGCGTGTGTTGAGCGACGTGCTCTCCAGCCAGCGTGCCGATATTTATGGCCTCGTGCCGGCAGGCAAGGCGCTCGATGCGGGCTTTGAGCTTGGCGAAACCTACCGCAAGGCCGGCTCCGCTTTCGCTTACGCCGTTATTCCCACGACAGCCGATGCGCACAGCATGGAGCAAACCTTGGAAGCGACCATTGCAAACTATGCCACCAAGGGCGTTCCCGCCGATCTGGTGGAAGCTGCCAGGCGCAGCGAGGTCGCGTCTTTTGAATTCGAGCGCAACTCGATTCCTGGCCTGGCATCTTTGTGGTCACAGGCGCTGGCCTCCGAGGGCCGCAACTCGCCTGAAGAAGATGTCGAGCAGCTTGAGCATGTGACTCTTGAGGACGTCAATCGCGTCGCGAAGCAGCTTCTCGTAAATGAGAACGCGATCGTTGCAACATTGGTGCCCGAGCCGTCGGGCCAGGCCGTAGCCAGCAAAGGTTTCGGCGGCGCCGAAAAAGCTGCGCCCACTGCGACGAAGGCAGTCGCATTTCCTGTATGGGCGCAATCGCTGACGAAAGCGGTTCAGGTTCCTGACTGGAATCTTCACCCCGTCGAAAGCACATTGCCCAACGGGATCCACCTCATCGTGGAAACCGAACGCCTCACTCCGACCATCACGGTTACGGGTGAAGTGCGCCATGAAACCGCGTTGGAAATCCCTTCAGGGCAGGAAGGCGTCGCCAGCGTGCTTGACGGCCTATTTTCCTACGGTACAAGCAAGCTTGACCGGCTGGCCTTTCAGAAAGCGTTGGACGATATTGCCGCCAATGAAAGTGGAGGCGCCAGCTTTCAGCTGCAAGTGCTAAAGCCTTATTTCGACCGCGGCCTCGAATTGCTCGCCGGCAACCAACTGGATCCCGCGCTTCCCGAGGCAGCTTTCAAAGTCGTGCAGCAACAAACGGAAGACTCGGTGGAAGGCCTGTTAAAGAGTCCCGATTATCGCGCTCACCGTGCGTTGCTGGAAGCGCTTTTGCCTTCCGGCGATCCCGAACTCCGCCAACCCACTCCGCAAAAAGTATCTTCGCTGACGCTCCAGGATGTGCAGGGTTACTATCGCAAAACCTTTCGTCCCGATGTAACCAAGATAGTTGTGATCGGCGATATTTCACCCGAAGATGCGCAAAAGGAAATTGAGAAATGGTTTGGAACCTGGAAAGCGGAACCGCCTAAGCCCGAACTGGATCTTCCCGCCGTGCCGCGGAACAAGCCAGCCGCCAGTCAGGTGCCCGATCCCACGCGCATTCAGGATGAGGTGACCCTCGCCGAAGCGTTGCCAATGAATCGCTTCAACGAGGATTATTATCCACTCCAACTCGCGAACCACATCCTCGGCGGTGGATTTTACGCAACCCGCCTATATCGCGATCTCCGCGAAAAAACCGGATACGTTTACACCGTAGATGAGGAACTGGAAGCCGGCCGCACGCGAACGCAATTCGTCATTTCCTACGGGGCTGAGGCGGTGAATGTTGCGAAAGCCCGCGCCCTTATCGATCAAGATTTGACCGCGATGCAGACTACGCCTCCGAGCGCTGCTGAAATGGAGCAGGCCCGGGCCATGCTGATCCGTCAGATTCCGCTGAGTGAATCCAGCGAATCACGAATCGCCGGCGGTTTACTCGCCCGCTCGCTTATGGGATTGCCGCTCAACGAGCCGGTGCTCGCTGCCGAGAAGTACGAAAAGCTTTCGGCTGATGAAGTGCGCGCGGCCTTTGCCAAATGGATTCGGCCCGGAGACTTCGTACAGGTTATTCAGGGCCCGCCTCCGAAATAGAACCTGTCATTTTGTGAAGGCGTAACAAACAGCGCAAAGAAATGGATCGCAGCCTCAAGATCACCGTTGTAGCTTGTGGCCGTCTGGCTGCGATGCCGATGCGCTCTCATCGGCAGAGCGGGTCGTCGGTTCCATAGTTTGAGCAGAAGGTGGAAGCGGGGTGACGTGCTTGTGTAATTCCTCGCACAATTGCGGCGCCTCGATGAACAGTATTCGGTCTTTGGCTTCGAGGATCGTCGCCGGGTGAGGCAGCAGAATGTGTTCGCGTCGGCGGATGGCTATGATTTCGAATTCGCATCCGCGCAAACCCTCGTATAGCTGCTTGATGGTTTTTCCCACAAACGAGCTGTCTTCCTTGAGTTCGCCCATGGTCAGTTGACGTCCTCCCGGCAGGTCAAAGCGGACTCGGGCTCGCAAAAGCCGCAGTAAATCAAGATGTCCGAGCTTGTCCGTTAGCGGCATATCTCTCCGCCCCAACAAATTGAGTCCAGTTTGAATCTCTTCCAGATAATGCGCAGGCGAATCGTTTCGAGTGGGAACTTGCGCCTCGTACAGACTTCGATACTTTAGAACCGACGAAAGCCTTGATTGCAGCAGATAGGCGATCATGACGGCCAGACCTGCGGGCACGAGAAGATGGTACCCACCCGCCATTTCCGTGACCATCAACATGGTCGCGACCGGCACGCGAGCGGCTGATCCGAATACCGCCGCCATTCCGACTATTGCGAATACCGCCGTTGGCTGATGGAACAGAATGGAAAAGCCCGCGCCGAGCATCGCTCCAATAAACAGCGACGGAGCAAAAACGCCGCCGGATCCTCCTGAGGAAACTGTCAGCGAGAAAGCGATCATCTTCGTGAACAGAAGTACAAACAACAGTTTCACCGCTAGACGGCCGTCAATCGCTTCTTGTATCCACCCGTACCCTCCGCCAAGAATTTGCGGAACTCGCAGCGCCAATAATCCGACGCACAATGCGCCGAGTCCGGGCTTGGTCCAGGTGGGAATCGGCAACCGGCGGAAAGCATCGCGTGTCCGGTAAAAGACCATGGGTAGCAGCGTTCCCACCAAACCACTCGCGATTCCCAACACTGCGAACCACGCATACGACGAAAGCCCCGGTGTGGCCACCGCGGGCAGATGAAACAGCGGCCCCCAACCCACAAACAATCCATTTACGGTATAGGCGACGGCGGAGGACACCATGGTGTACAAGAACGCGCCGATTTCAAATTCCATGTTGCCGTAAAGAACTTCTATGGCGAACACGCCAGTCCCCATCGGGGTGCGGAAGATAGCGGAGAGACCAGCCGCCATTCCGGCGAGCAAAAGCAGTCGTCTCTCCTCTTCGGTGCGGTGCGCTCGCATGGCGAAGAATGATGCGACGCCGGCCGAAATTAGCGCAATCGGACCTTCGCGCCCTGCGGCTCCGCCTGAGCCAATCGTAATCGCCGAGGCCAGCATCTTAATCGGCGCCACGCGCGGACGCAGGTTGCCTTCGTTTCGATGAAAGGCGTTCACCACGGTGTCGGTTCCGTGGCCCTCGGCCTCCGGCGCAAAGCCATAAACCAGCGCGCCTGAAATCAGTCCACCAACTGTGGTCGCTACAGGAATCAACCACAAACCGTGCGGGCCAATCACCTGATGTAGCGAGCCCCCGTCTTCGCTCAATCCCGGAGGCCGATATCCCGCCAGTTTCTGCAGAAACAAGTAGTTCGAAGCGCGCAGCATCAGCATAAATAATTGCGCGCTAAGGGCCCCGACCACGCCGATCACAACCGACTCAATAAGCGAACGAGGCTCGCCTTCCTTTATCAAAAACGACTCCCTAACGTGAGGAGAGAATTTCGGTCAGACTTTGGATGCACAAAACCGGAGGCCAAACCAGTAAATCGTTGCTACCAAAAGCCCTCCGAATTGCATCCAAGAGACAGCGATACAAGCTATGAAGTCCCAAATCAAACTCGGTACGATCTTCGGAGTCGAACTGGGGCTGCACTATAGCTGGATCGTCATCGCGCTGCTGATTACTTTTTCGCTGGCTGCCCAGTTTCACGCCGTCAATCACGATTGGTCGGAAACAGTTGTCTGGGCCACCGCGATCCTTACCGGCCTGCTATTTTTCGCCTGTCTCTTTGCGCATGAGTTATCGCATGCACTGGTGGCGCGAATGCGTGGCCTGCCTATTCACAAGATCACTCTCTTTCTTTTGGGCGGTGTTGCGCAAATGGAAAAGGAGGCCGCCGATCCGAAAACTGAATTCTGGATGGCGATCGCCGGCCCAATTACCAGCGCAGCCCTAGGGATCATTCTGCTGGAGTTCGCGCGACTCTCCGGCTGGGTGATGGGAAGTCATCCCTTGACTCCCGGAATTGCGCTGCTGGTCTGGCTGGGGTATATCAATCTTCTTCTGGCGGCGTTCAATATGATTCCCGGTTTCCCGCTCGATGGCGGCCGCGTGTTTCGTGCCATCGTGTGGTGGATCACGGGAAACGTCGAGCGCTCCACCCGTGTCGCGGCGCGCGTCGGGCAGCTGATAGCCGCTCTGTTCATCGCCTGTGGAATATTTCGGTTTTTCGAAGGCGCGGGATTGGGAGGGCTTTGGATGGCCTTCATCGGTTGGTTTCTATTGCAGGCCTCGAGCGCGACTTATTTGCAGGTGCGAACCGGAACGCTGCTCAAGGATTTGCATATCAAGGATCTGATGTCAACCAACTTCGAAGTTGTCGGCCCCAACATGTCTCTTCAGGAGTTTGTAAATGATCATCTGATTCGCACCGGAAAGCGATGTTTCTTGGTAATGGAAAATGGGCAGCTGCTTGGAATGATCACTCCCAACGAAGTTCGCGGAGTCGATTCCAAGATCTGGCAGTTTAAGCAGATTGGCGACGTCATGCGGCCTGTCAGTCAGATCCATTTTGTCGCACCCGACATGCCTGCAATAGAGGCGCTGGAAATCATGAGCCGAGAAGATGTTCATCAGCTTCCGGTTATGGCCAACGGTCACGTGGAGGGCGTTGTAACCCGCGCCCATGTTCTGGAAATACTAAAGGCCCGCTCTGAGCTTTCCAATATCAGCAATCTTCCCCGCGCAGCATGAGCGGGGAACGTTCTAGTTTCCTCTGGCTAAGCGGCACAAATCTTTAGCAACCAATAATCTGCAATATTAGTCTGTACATTTGGGCTTTGTGTATTTGGGGACGACAGTGAAAGTGAAGTGAGAGGAGAAAGAAATGGCAAGACTTCTTCAGGTGCGCCAGTCGGCCGCGCTGGCTTTTGTAGCCGTGGTTTTGATCGTAGGAGGCGTTCTCGGACTCGCGGCAAGCTCGTGGGCCGGACATTCTGTGCTTGGAGCGACCCACGAAATTCCTGTCTACATCGCTCAGACCGGGCGTTCGGCAAACGAACCGACCCATAACCCAATGGGTTTTGCCCCACTTTTTAAGCCAGCGCTGCCCGCTGTCGTCAGCATAACTTCATCGCGAATCGTGAAAACTCCTCAGTCGCCCTTGTTTAACGATCCTTTTTTTCAACAGTTTTTCGGCGGCCAAATGCCGCATGCACCGCAAGAACAACGTGAGCGGGGCCTGGGATCAGGCGTAATCATCAGTCCCGATGGATATATTTTGACCAATAACCACGTGATCGAAAAAGGTATTGACATCAAGGTGACATTGGCGGATAGGCGCCAGTTTCCCGGCAAAGTAATTGGAGCGGATCCGCAAACTGATATCGCGGTCGTCAAGATCGACACCACTGGCTTGCCGACCATTCCTCTTGGAGATTCTTCCAAGCTGGAGGTTGGCGATTATGCCTTTGCTATCGGCAATCCCTTCGGCGTGGGCGAGACCGCAACCATGGGAATCATCAGCGCGACCGGGCGCAATGGGTTGTCGATCGAAGATTACGAAGATTTCATCCAGACCGATGCTGCGATCAATCCCGGTAACTCCGGCGGAGCGCTGCTGGATGCGAGGGGAGAACTAATCGGCATTAATACGGCTATTCTTTCCGGTGGTGGAGGCAATCAGGGCATCGGCTTTGCAATTCCCATCAACATGGCGAAATACGTCATGGATCAGATACTGAAGCACGGCAAGGTGGTGCGTGGCTACATCGGTGTGGGAATTCAGGATGTCACGCCTGAACTCGCCAGAGTGTTCCATGTGCCGGCAGAAAAAGGTGCTTTGGTCAGCAGCGTTGATGCCAATACTCCTGGCGGCAAGGCCGGCCTGCAACGCGGGGACGTAATCACGGAAATCGACGGCCAGCCTGTCGAAAGTGCGAATGATCTGCGATTGAAGGTCGGCACTATGACGCCCGGTACAACTGTACATCTCAAGGTCGATCGCAACGGCCAGCCGCGCGACTTCAGCTTTGCCTTGGGAGAAGCTCCCACGGGCAAAGGAGCCGCGAGCAGTGCCAACGCAACCCCTGAAAATATCACCATGCGCGGAGTGCAGGTGGATGAATTGACCGACGATGTTCGCCAGCAGCTTGGTCTGAAGCCTAACGTCAAGGGCGTCGTCGTCACCAACGTTTCCGACGATTCCCCGGCCGCCGATGCTGGATTGCAGCGCGGAGACGTGATCGTACAGGTCAACCGGCAGCCAGTGAACTCGGTCTCTGACTATCAGCGGCTGGTTTCGGAAGCCGGAAAACAAACCGTCGTGCTTCTGGTCAATCATGGAGGCAATACCGTCTTCCTGGTTGTGCAGCCGGAATAGCGGGAGGGCGGACCAAGGGGCGTCGGAGTACTAAAGGAATGCGTTTGAGCCATACTCGGTTGCCGATGCCCTCTTTTATATGTTAGAAACGAATTTAGACTTGCTAACCGGAATGAAAGACCTTCAAAGGAATCAGCGACGCAGATGGTGGGGTGCTCTGGTTATCCTCATCGCCGTGTGCTCGCTGACTATTAGCGTTGCTACCCGCTACTCTTCGTCTGAAGGCACATCAGTCCGCAAAGCTGCGACTCTGCAAAAGTATCGGTCGCCTGAAGCCAGACGCCAGCATCTCACCAAAGCTGCCGCGAGCTGGATTCCTCCGGTGATTGATACGGTAATCCTGAAGCCCTCAAACTCCGGTCCTCGCGTTGTTTCCTCGGTTCCGCCCGTGGCGGGCGCTCTTTTTGCGAATACCCTGTATAACCGGCCTCCTCCCCTGTTCTAATTTCTCGAGTAATCGAGCACTTAAATAGCCCAAGCTCCACAGATGGACCCACAAAATTCTTTGATTTCGCGACGGATTTCCTAAGAGGAAACCGATATGGCGTCTATACACCCGTTGGCCGAGGAAGAGATCGATGCTCTACGCCAGTTCGATACCCCTATGGTGGCGAACGCGGCCGAGACATTCAATCTGAGGCTGCGCAACACGGGCTTCACAAACGGTAGCATTCATTGCATGTTTCCCGACGCGCCTCCAATGGTTGGCTATGCGATTACAGCACGGCTGCGCGCGGGCGAACCTCCCATCCAGGGTGGAACCTTTCATGATCGCAGCGATTTCTGGCGCAGGATTCTCGAAGGTCCTGCTCCCCGCATTCTGGTGCTGGAAGATATGGACCATCCTCCGGGTAGGGGTGCTATGGTCGGCGACTTACACGCCGCCGTCTTGAAGGCGTTAGGATGCGTTGGATATCTGACGAATGGAGCCGTGCGCGAGTTACCGTCCGTTCGTTCCTTGGGAATTCAGTTGTTTGCTGGAAATGTTGCGTTGTCACATGCCTACGCTCACATTTTCGATCTTGGCTGCCAGGTAAAAGTTGGTGAGATGGAGATCCAGCCCGGAGATCTGTTACACGGAGACCGCCACGGAGTGCTCAACGTGCCCCTATCAATCGCGCGGAAGATTCCCGAAGTTGCCGGAGAATTAGAACGTCAGCAGAGGAAGATCATCGACTTTTGCCTCTCCAGCTCGTTTTCAATCGAGAAGCTGAGCGAACTGTTGAAGGAGTCAGGTTAGCGAATGCGGATGAGTCAACAGATTTCATGTAGAACCAGGCCGGGAGGTTGTCGGAGATACGTTCGGAGATACGAATGAATCCAATTGCAACCCGATTCAATAGCCCGCGATGCCCCAGCTCGCGAAAGCTTTGCTCGCGAAACCTCAGCCCGAGAAGGCTCAGCTCGCGAAATGACTGGAGCAGGGAACTAATTTATTTTCCTCTCGCCGGGCTCCTGCTCGCAGCCGTAGCTCTCTTGTCTTCTTGCTCCGGAAGCTCCGGAAAGCCAGTCGAAGCCAGCCGGCCGGCCGTTACGGTGGGTGTGACCAAAGTCGTGAAGAAGTCTCTCGGACAGGAAATCACTTTATCCTCCGAACTCGTTCCGTTCCAGGAGATCGACGTTTACGCCAAAGAATCCGGTTATGTGAAAAAGCTCAACGTTGATTACGGAACTCACGTAAGAACCGGGCAGGTAATGGCGGTCCTTGAGATTCCCGAACTCGAAGCCCAATTGCAAGAAGATGAGGCAGAGATCAAAAACGCGGGCAATCAGGTAACGCGAGCGCAGCACGAACTCGGTCGTTACCAGGCGCAGTATAAAGCCCTCCATCTGGACTTCACTCGCCTGAATGGAGTCTTTCAGGGCCAGCCCGGCCTAGTGGCGCAGCAGGAAGTGGATGATGCTCAAGGTAAAGATTTGGCGGCAGCATCTCAGGTCGATGCCGGGCAGTCTGCTCTAGATGCGGCCGAAAGCCAACTCGCGGTCGCCAAGGACAAGCTGATTCACGATCAAAGTCTTTTCGATTATTCGAAGATCACCGCGCCCTTCAACGGTGTCGTGACCGAACGCTACGCAAATCTCGGCACGCTGGTGCAGGGCGGCACAACCTCCAGCACGCAGGCCATGCCGATTGTCCGGCTCTCGGAGGACGATCTGTTCCGGCTCGTGATTCCGGTGCCGGAAGCGTATGTGCAATTCATCCGCGTCGGAGATTCCGTAGCGGTGACTGTGCCCACTCTGAATCGAACTTTTCCCGGAAAGATCGCGCGCTTCGCCGTCGACGTGCGGGAAGATACTCGTACCATGCACACCGAGGTCGACGTTCCCAATCCGAAGAGATTGATGGTTCCCGGCCTTTATGCGAATGCGGAGATTTCACTCGAGAAAAGACAGGGCGTGCCGACGGTCCCAGTTCAAGCTCTCAATCGCGAGGGCGCTAATACCACGGTTGATGTGGTGAACCAAAATGGAGAACTCGAGGAGCGAAATGTGCAGGTAGGCCTGGAAACCGCCACGGATGCCGAAATCACTTCCGGAGTGACCGAGGGAGAGATGGTGGTAATCAGCGATCGCAGCGGCCTTAGGCCGGGAGAAAAAGTTCGCGCCCAGGAAGTACGAGTCATGGAGTATCACGGAGAGACGGCTAAGTAGAACAGCATCACGACGTCCGGCAAGTGCCGGCTGTAATCGGAAACGCCTATGCCAGGATTTTCAATTCGTAACCCGTACTTCATCATCGTGCTCTGCCTGGCACTTCTGGTGATCGGCGTGACGAGCCTGGCACGCATGCCGGTCGACCTGTTTCCTCCCATCAATCTGCCGGAAGTCGTCGTGGCTACCTTCTACACCGGAATGCCGCCCGAGGATGTTGAATACGACATTACCGATCCTCTCGAGCGCTTCTTCACTCTCGCTTCCGGCGTGGACCATATGGAATCGCGCTCCATGTTAGGCGTCAGCATTATTCGCGTTTATTTCCAGCCCGGAACGAACGCCGACACCGACGTAAGCGAACTTTCCAACTTGGCTCTCGCCGACCTGAAGCGCTTGCCGCCCGGAACGCTGCCTCCCGTGGTTCTCAAGTTCGATGCTTCAAGCCTCCCGGTGGCGCTAGTCACCGTGAGTGGAGAAGGACTGAGCCAGACGCAACTCCACGACTACGCTCAATTCGCCATCCGCAACCAGATTGCGGTCGTTCCCGGCGCCGAAATTCCTGGCGTGTTTGGCGGCATATACCGCCAGATCATGGTTTACGTGGATCCCTACAAGCTTGCGTCTCGTCAGATGAGCGTGATGGACGTAGTCGACGCAGTCAACAACGAAAACCTGATTCTTCCCGCGGGCGACGTGAAGATGGGCCCGTACGATTACTTCGTTTATTCGAACAGCCTGGTTGACAACATGAGCCAACTCAACCAGGTGCCTATCAAAGTAAAGGGAAATTCATGGGTCACGGTGGGCGATGTCGGAAAAGCCGAAGACTCTCACCAGATTCAATACAACATTGTTCGCATCGACGGTCAGAAATCGGCCTACATCCCCATCATGAAACAGGGCGGCAACAGCAACACCATCGCGGTTGTCGATGGTGTGCGTCAGTTGATCAAGCATCTCTACGACATTCCCGCTCAGATGAAGACCAGTGTGGTCTTCGACCAGTCGATTTTTGTGAAGGAGGCAATTCGTACCGTCCTGCACGAAGGCGCACTCGGCTTAGTTCTGACCAGCTTGATGATTCTCATCTTCTTGGGCAGTTTTCGAGCCACATCCGCTGTGCTCCTGTCCATTCCGCTCTCTGCGCTGGCCGCATTTGTGATTCTCGCCCTGATGGGCGCAACCGTAAACACGATGATCTTGGGCGGAATGGCGCTCGCATTCTCCCGCGTCATCGACAACTCGGTGATTTCTCTCGAAAACATTTACCGCCATTTGGAACTCGGCGCTGCTCCTATGATCGCGGCGGAAGTTGGCGGATCTGAAGTCAACCTTGCGGTGCTGGCTGCCACTCTGGTCGACGTAGTCGATTTCTTTCCCGTCGTATTTTTGTATGGAGTCGCCAAGTTTCTCTTCTCGGCTCTGGCCTTGGCGTTTTGCTTGTCCCTGCTGGCCTCATTCGTTGTAGCGATGACGGTCATTCCTTTGTTCTGCTCTCGTTTCTTGAAAGCGGTGCCCCACGCCGAGGCGGAGCACGCAGAATACGAAGTCGAGCCGACTGTCGCGGTCGATCACTCCTGGATGGAGCGCTTCAATGCCCGCTTCAATCGCATGTTCAACAAGATCCTCGACTACTACGAATACTGGGTCCGACGATGCCTGCAGCGCCCCGGCGTGACCGTTCTGGTTCTAAGCGGAGTGTTTCTGGCCAGCCTCGCCATCTATCCGCTGCTCGGATTGGCGTTCTTCCCCAAAACCGATGCCGGACAGTTCACCATCAACGTCAAAGTTCCTACCGGTACGCGCATTGAAGTGGCCAATGATTATGTCGCGCGAGTGGAAGACCTGATTCGCCATCAGATCGAACCGAAGGACCTGAAGCGAATCGTATCGAACATCGGGGTGGTACCGGATTTTTCCGCTCTCTACACCACCAACTCGGGGCCTTATATGGCAACGGTTCAAGTGGCGTTGAATGCGGACCATAGCCTGAGCAGCTTTGCCTATATGGACCGGGTGCAGAAGGCCATGTCAAGCCAGTTTCCTGATATCCGGACATTCTTTTCCAGCGGCTCCATGGTTGACGCCATTCTGAACACGGGGATGCCCGCGCCCATCGACGTGCAGGTGAGCAGTCCTGAACTGCCGCAGATCTACGGTATCGCTCAAAATCTGGCCGCACGCTTTCGCGGCGTGCACAACGTCGGGCAAGTCTACATCCCGCAGGACATGGATTATCCGGCTCTTCGTCTCGACGTTGATCGCGTCCACGCCGGTGAGATGGGCCTGACGCAGAAAGATGTCGTCGACAACGTAATTACGGCTCTGAACTCGAATTACATGATCGCTCCCAACTACTGGGTCGATCGCAAAACCGGCAACGATTATTACCTTACCGTGCAGTACTTCGAGCACGGCGAGCCCGCCATTCACAACCTTACCGACCTGGGGCAGTTGCCGCTGCACGATCCCAGCAATCAGATGAACATCAGCTGCGGTCCCGCCGGCCCGCAGCCGCCGACACCGGGTACACCCAGCACTCCCTGGGCCTGTGGTGGGCAAGGTAACACAACCGTATTGAAGAACGTGGTCGATGTTAAACAGATCCTGACGCCCACCGAAATCGACCATTATCAGATTCAGCGCGTCATCGATATATACGTCACGCCGAAGACGGAGGATTTGGGCCGGGTTACCGACGCCA
Source organism: uncultured Acidobacteriaceae bacterium (assembly GCA_963784095.1). Lineage (GTDB taxonomy): Bacteria > Acidobacteriota > Terriglobia > Terriglobales > Acidobacteriaceae > Sulfotelmatobacter. Next base: position 176,154 of record CAWAQC010000002.1, on the reverse strand, counting down.
TCCGCAACATCCTTGCCAAAGAACAAATTCCTTCTAACGTGCGGGTCAACCTGCGCGGCATGGTGCAAGGCATGGAGGCATCGTTCAAGAGCTTTGGCCTCGGATTCATGATTTCATTTGTTCTGTTATTTCTGATTCTCACGGCGCAATTCAAATCGTTCATCGATCCATTTCTCATCATGCTGGCGATTCCCATGGGGTTCGTCGGCGTGCTGATCATTTTGCCGCTGACCCACAGCACGTTGAACGTAATGTCGCTGATGGGCGTTTTAATGCTCGTCGGCATTGCCGATTCGAACAGCATTCTGATTGTTGATTTTGCCCATAACCTCGAGCGCCAGGGATTATCGCCTGCCGATGCCGTCATTACTGCGTGTCGCGTTCGCTTGCGCCCGATCTTGATGACCTCGCTCGCCACCATTATCGGCATGATTCCCATGGCCCTCAGATTAGGCACCGGCGCCGAGCAATACACGCCGATGGCGCGCGCCATCATCGGAGGTCTCACGTCTTCGGTGTTGTTGACCATCTTCATTGTGCCGGCTGCGTACTTGTTGGTTTATGGCAGACGCAATCCACAAGCCGCGCCCACTCAGAGCCCGGAGACAGCGGGATGAAGGGCTATTTTTGTCGAAGGCAATCGGAATGACCAGACCCAATATCTTCCTGATTGGCATGCTTTCATTATTTCTGTTCGCGATGTTGCCGGAGCCTGCGCTGGCGCAGCTTGCCGGCCAATCGAAGCCTGGCGAGAGCTTGCCGGCTGCTCCTGATCCGCAGCCAGGGCATGCCGCCAGCGCAGTTCCTGGCTCGCCAAACGTGTCAGTGTCTCTAAGCGCTGCTTTTCCAGCTACGCAAGGCGCGCAAATGTCCCAACCGGCCAGCGGCCAGGCGCCGTCCGCACCGCCGAACGGCATGATGCGCTTGACCCGCACCCAGGCGGAACAACTGGCGATGAAGAACAATCCGCAAATCAGCGTGGGAAAGCTGCTTGCCTTGGCGCAACATCAGGTCTATCGCGAGGCGAGAGCCGCCGAGCTTCCCAACTTTAACGGCGAGATCACTGCCTCTGACGCCAATGAAGGCAGCCGCATTGGAGCAGGGTCGCTGACCGCTTCCCGTTTGCTTGAACACGCCGGAGGCGGTGTCATATTGACTCAGCTCCTGACGGATTTCGGCCGCACGATTAACCTGGTTTCGTCGGCAAAGTTGCAGGGAAAGGCGCAGAACGCCAACGCTCTAGCGACCACAGAAGATATCGTGCTCGCAACCGACCAGGCGTTTTACAACGCCCTGCAGGCGCAGGCCCTGCTCAAAGTCGCGCAACAAACGGTAACCACTCGCGGGTCCGTCGAGCATCAGGTCGAAGAACTGACGAAGAGCCAGTTGAAATCTGAGCTCGATCTGACCTTCGCGCAGGTGAATTTGTCCCAGGCCAAGCTGCTCCAACTGGATGCCGAGAATAATGTGGAATCAACCATCGCCGTCCTCACCGCAATCCTGGGTTTCGACAAGAATATGCATTTCGAATTGGTGGAAGACGAAAATCAGGCTCCGCCTCCGCCTCCACCCGACGTGGATGTCCTGATCAATATGGCCTTGCAGCAGCGCCCCGATCTGCAGGCCTTTACCTACAACGCGCAAGCTGCGGAAAAATTCAGCCACGCCGAGCGCGACCAGCTCTTACCAACCATCAGCGCCTTGGGTATCGCCGGAGCCACTCCGGTACGTCCCGACTGTTTCGGCGGTAGCTGCTTCCCAAACTATTTCATCTCCCCCTGGTATGGAGCGATTGGGGTGAACATGGAGATACCGATCTTCAACGGATTTCTGTTTAGCTCCGAAGCGTCCGAAGCGAAGTACCGGGCGAAAGCTGCCGGCGAAAATACCAGAAATCTGCGGGACAACATTGTGCGTGACGTTCGCACCGCGTGGCTCGCGGCCACCAACGCCTTCCAGAAAGTTGGCGTGAGCGCCGAACTTGCCAAGGAAGCCAACCTTTCGTTGAATCTTGCACACGGCCGCTACCAGCTGGGATTGTCCTCGATCGTCGAACTCAGCCAGGCCCAGTTGCAACAGACCGACGCTGCCATCGCATACGTGAACGCTGAATATCAATATCGACTCGCGCTTTCGACGCTGAACTTTGAGATCGGAACGCAGCCTTAATATTGGGCTCGCCTCGTGAATACCAGCTGCAGGCGTGATTCGCCGAGCGTTTGTGACCCCCGATCATTTTGAGCTCAAGAAATGCGTGGTAAACTCTCGCCTCAAACGATCCCAGGGGGTTTCATGTTCCGATCCGCGGTGGTGTGTGTGCTATGGCTCGCTTCGGGCCTTTTCGCAGTTGCCCAAAATCCTGATGTTCCGGAGCCTGGTACATCTCAGGCAATCGCCGCAGCCACCACCGATCCGCACTACATTTCTCCGTGGGTTTCGTACATTCCGCAGTCGCAATCGGTCCCGTCTCCCGAGAAGTTTTTCGGGCGCATCATGGGTGCGCCCGGCGAACTCGTGGGCACAGAAAAGGCCTATGCCTACGCTCGTGCTCTGGCCGCGGCAAGTCCCCGGGTTCGCGTGTTCACCATCGGACGCAGCGAAGAAGGCCGCGACATTATTATGCTGGCCATCGCAGACGAAGCCGGAATTCGCGATCTCGACCGCCTGAAGGCTGCCACTGCCGCCCTCGCCGATCCACGCATTACCGATAAAAATGCGGCCGAAAAGCTGATCTTGAACTCGCGTCCAATCTACTACTTCAACGCCGCGCTCCACTCCGATGAAACCGGCTCAACTGAAGCCATGCTTGAACTCGCGTACCGGCTCGCGGTCTCCGAGCAGCCAATGATTCAGCGAATTCGAGAACAGCTAGTCGTGCTGATCAATCCCATCTCCAATCCCGACGGTCGCGACAAAATGGTGGACTGGTTCTATCGCTATCTGAAAGGCAAGACCGATCGCGCCACCCTTCCGCGTCAATCGCCTCCTTACTGGTCGAAATACACCTTCGTTGACATCAACCGCGATACTCACCAGCAAACGCACGAAACCACCAAAGCCGTTCACCGCATGTTCGTTGAATGGCACCCGACTGTAGTTCACGACCTGCATGAGGGCGAGCCGCTCATGATGACCTGGAACGGCACCGGTCCCTACAATCCCAACATCGATCCCATCACCTACAGCGAATTTCTCGAACTCAGCTTCCGCGAAGTCGAAACCATGACTGCGATGGGCATGCCCGGCGTTTCCACCTGGAATTTCGGCGAAGCCTTCGCTCATCTTTATCTCGACTCCGTCGCCATGAATCACAACAGCATCGGCCGCGGCTACGAGACTTTCGGCAACGGCAGCGCGGAAACCGAGTTGCGATCGATTTCGCCTTCCGCGACTAGCATGGAATGGTATCGGCTGGTGCCCGCCCCAAGCGAGATCAAGTGGTCAGCTCGGGACAATCTCAATTACCAGGAAACCGGGGCCCTCGCAGCGCTCGACGAGAGTGCCACGCATTCCAAAGAAATGCTGCGCAACTTCTATCAAAAAGGATGGGATTCCTGGCATAAAGGCTTGACCCAGCCGCCGTATGCGTTCCTGATTCCCGAAGATCAGGGCGACCCGCAACGCGTTGCGCAAATGGTAAGCCGGTTGATGGCTCAGCAAATCGAAGTCACGCGGGCGCAAGACACGATTCAGCTGAAAGACGGCAGCTTTCCCGCTGGAACCTATGTAGTTCGCCTCGATCAGCCTTATCGAAACTACGCCGTCGATTTGCTCACGCCGCAGCATTATCCGAAAGATGGCGAACCGCCCTACGATGACGTCTCCTGGGAGCTCCCCGCCAATTATCATTTGCAAGCGATACCTACAGCCGATGCTTCCATTCGAAAAGCGAGCCTGACTCCGCTTAAGGAACCGCCGCATGTGGCTGGTCATGTAAGCGGCACGGGTTCGATCTACCTGTTAAAAGACACTGGCCAGGAATCGTTTCTCGCGGCGCGCTATCGTTTGGCAAAATTTAAAATTCAAATCGCTGAACACGAATTCGAAACCGCAGGTACATTATTTCCCGAGGGATCATGGATCATTCAGAGTCAGGCGGGATTGCCTGATGTGATTCAATCGACAGCTAAAGAATTAGGCCTCGACTTCACCGAAGTCGCCTCCACTCCGGATGTGCCGAGCCACAAAGCCCCTACTCCAAGAATCGGCCTGTGGGTTCCGTGGGCTGACACTGACTCGATCGGATGGATTCGCTACTCCCTCGACCAGCGCAAAGTCCCTTACACCTATCTTCGCGACGAAGATATTCGCGCCGGCAATTTGAAATCGAAAATCGACGTGCTTCTTTACGGCCACGTCGATCTCGAACTCGCCGAGCAGATCGAAGGCCTTCCCAAAACCTGGTCGCCGATGCCCTTCAAGAAAACTGCGCAGACGCCCAGCTTCGGCACACCCGCCGAATCAGACGATATTACCGGCGGAATCGGCTATGAAGGCCTCGTCCAGATTCAAAGCTTCATCGAGGATGGCGGTCTGATGGTCACGCTCGGCAGCGGCTCGATGCTGGCGCTCGAAGGCGGTTTGGTGCGCTTCGTTCGCCGCGCATCCGGAGGCGTTCCGCGCAGCGCAGCAGGAGGTGGAGGAGCATCATCGGCGGCGGCCCAGTCCGCAACAACCCGCACTCCCGGAGCGCACGTGCGCGTCACCTTCGACCGTCCAGACCACCCTATCGCCTACGGCTACCCGGCTCACACCTGGGTCTTCCGCCAAAATTTCCCGCTCTATAACATTCCGCGCCGCTGGCTGCGCATGGCCTACTGCACCACGTGCCTCGACGGTCCTGAAGATCGCAGCGGCATCGTCATGGAATGGGGAGACACCGGCGGCATGCCATTCGTCGTGAGCGGCCAGGCATGGGGAGAAGGGAATCTCATCGGACGCCCAGCCATCTTAGACATGCCGGTTGGCAAAGGCCACGTCGTCTCTTTCAACTTCAACCCTATGCATCGTGACATGAACCGCGGCGATCAACGTTTGTTATGGAATGCGATCCTGAATTGGCAGGCAATCGTCTCCGCACGTCCGCAGCCGGATAAATCCACCACGCCTCCGCCTGAGCCCGATGAATAACGGAAAGATTCACTTAAGGCGTTGCCGCTGAATTTTCCTCGATGACCAGATTCACGCAGTGGTACGATAACGGCCTGTTGCAACATAGCCCGCACTGGCATTGCAGATGACTAGATCGGCACGCTCGGTAGCTTCTCCCAGAGTTGTCTGCATCGAAGATTTCCGCCCGATCGCACGCGAGCGACTCCCTAAGCCAGTTTTCGATTATCTTGACGGCGGAGCGGAAGGCGAAGTCACGCTTCGCGAAAATTGCAGAGTCTTCAACGACGTGACATTTCGTCCACGTCACGCCGTCGCGCTTACCGATTGCAGCTTGTGCGCAACCGTGCTCGGCTTCAAACTTTCTGTTCCTTTCATGCTCGCACCCGTCGGGTACAGCCGGCTGATGCATCCCGGCGGCGAGGTTACAGCGGCTCGAGCCGCTGGCAAAGCCGGTACTGCGTACATTCTCTCGACAATCTCAGGACACAGACTGGAAGACGTTCGCGCTGCCTCCACCGGACCAGTTTTCTACCAGCTTTATCTTATGGGCGGCCGGGGCGCGGCCGAAGCTGCAATCGGACGAGCGCGAGTAGCCGGTTTCAACGCGCTCGTGGTTACGATCGACACTCCAGTCTCAGGAATCCGCGAGCGCGATTATCGCAACGGCATGAAGGAACTCATCAGCGGAGGTTCGTTCGAAAAGATTCCATTCGTCGGGCAGATTCTTTCGCGGCCTGCTTGGCTCTTCGGCTATCTGCGCGACGGCGGATTGCCAGGCCTTCCTAACGTCATCGTCCCCGGCAAAGGAGAAATGCCCTTGGTTGATATCAACGCCGCGCTGGCTGAGTCCGCGGTCACCTGGGCCGACCTGAAATGGATTCGCGAAGCGTGGAAAGGTGCAATCGTCGTAAAAGGTGTGTTGACTGCCGAAGACGCGCGCCGTTCGATCGACGAAGGCGCTGCTGCAATTTCCGTCTCCAATCACGGTGGCCGACAACTCGATGGCGTTCCAGCTTCTTTGCGCGCCCTGCCGGAGGTCGTGCAAGCGGTGCAGGGACGCGCCGAAGTGTGGATGGATGGAGGTATTCGCCGCGGCACCGACATTGTGAAAGCGATTTGCCTTGGCGCGAGCGCGGTGCTCTGTGGCCGCGCGTATGCCTACGGCCTCGCCGCCGCTGGGGAAGCAGGCGTCGACCGCGCGATTGAGATCCTGAGGACCGATCTTGATCGCACTTTGCATCTGCTCGGTTGTCCGTCGGTCGCGGATTTGGATCGCTCCTACGTGAATGTTCCGGCTGCTTGGTAAGTAGGCTAACTGAGCTCAAAAAAATGCATTCGCCGAAGCACCGGATCGCTATTTTGCACGCAATTATCTTTGCCAGGAGATAACGATGCAGTGGACCCAAATTTACGATCCACTTGGTCATTGGTGGCTCTCCACGCTGGTTGCGGCGCTTCCCATCATTGTTCTGTTCACGCTGCTCGCTGGCTTCAAAGTTAAGCCGCATTGGTGCGCCATTGCTGGTGCCGGAACCGCCGTGTTGGTTGCCGTGGTTTTATTCCGTATGCCGGCCACGCTGGCTGCAATCAGCTTCGGATACGGCATCGCTTTCGGCATTCTGAAAATTGCCTGGATCGTGTTGGCTGCGGTCTATCTCTATGACATTTCCGTTGAGACGGGGCAATTTGAAATCATGAAAGAGTCGATTGCCGGAATCACCGCCGACCGGCGATTGCAAGTTCTGCTGGTTGCTTTTTGTTTCGGCGCATTCATCGAAGGTGCGGCCGGATTCGGCGCTCCTGTCGCCATCGCCGGCGCATTTATGATTGGCCTCGGATTCCGGCCGTTCCACGCCGCCGCACTGAATCTCATCGCTAATACCGCACCTGTAGCTTTCGGTGCGATTGGCACACCGGTGCACACGCTGGCTGCTGTAAGCGGTTTGCCCGAATCCGACCTCAGCGCAATGATCGGCCGCATCCTGCCATTCACGGCCGTGATCGTTCCTTTCTGGCTGGTCAAAACCATGGTCAGCTGGCGGGAGACTTTCGAAGTGTTTCCCGCAATCGCCGTGACTGGCGTGTCGTTCGCGCTCACGCAATTCCTTTGGGCGAATTATGTCGACAGCAATCTGGTGGACATTATGGGCGGCGTGGTTTCGCTGATTGCCATGCTGGTTTTCCTGCGCTTCTGGAAACCAAAAAAGATTTGGCGCTTCGATTACGACGACCAGCCCGAAACGGTTCGTCCCGCGGCTGCAGGATTGACCGACGACATGGGCGGCCGGTGGTCCGCAAAAGAATTTGACGGCATCGTGAAGCCGCGCACCTACACATTCGGACAAGTGCTGAAGGCCTGGATGCCGTTCGCAATCCTCTCGCTCTTCGTGCTGCTCTGGGGACTGCCGAAAATCAAACTCGCCATGAACCAGGCCACCACGCCGGCTTTCAAAGTCATGCTGACGAATGGCAAGGTTCGCCCCGGACCTCCGGGATGGGATGTGCCCTATCTTCACAATGCCGTATATCGCGCCGCTCCTGTGGTGCCAAAGCCTACGCCCGAAGCCGCGCGATACGACCTCAACTGGCTTTCGGCCACCGGGACCGCATGCTTCTTTGCCGCCATCGTTTCGGGTTTTCTGCTTGGGATTGGCCCAGTGCGGTTGATGAAAATTTTCTGGAAGACGCTGGTGCGCATGCGGCTGGCCATGATTGCGATTTCCTTCATGCTCGGTCTCGGTTACGTCACGCGCTATTCCGGGCTCGATGCCGTGCTGGGCCTGGCGTTCACTCGTACCGGATGGTTCTATCCATTCTTCGGAACCTTCCTCGGTTGGCTCGGCGTAGCGCTTACCGGCAGCGATACTTCATCGAACGCTCTTTTCGGCAGCCTGCAGCGAATCACTTCGCAACAACTCCACATCGATCCCATACTCATGTGCGCGGCCAACAGTTGCGGCGGGGTCATGGGCAAGATGGTCGATGCGCAATCGATCACCATCGCTACCGCGGCGACCGAGCAGGTCGGCAACGAAGGCGTCATCTTCCGCTACGTGGCCTGGCACTCCGTGGCCCTGGGCGCGATTGTCGGAGTCATTGTTATGCTTTACGCTTACGTCTTCCGCTGGGCGGTGCCGCACGGGTTAACGTTTGTGAAGTGAGCTTCCGGATCGCAGCGGTGGCTAATCCAGTGACGCTAGGCCTGAAGCGCGATGGCCGGGTCTCGGTCAACCTCAGGCTTTTTAAGACAACTTAAAAGCTGTGTAACGATCGCGCGGATGGATTCACTATTACTTCAGCAACTGTGCGGGAGAAAATCACGCGGTCGGGCGCGCTGGCTAGCGTTGGCAGTGCGATCACGGTTCCGTCGCTTGCTTGCAAGCCAGTTGCCCACGGAAAGGTCGCTAATCATGACACCAGCACAGTTTGAAACCGCGTTGGAAGAATTCGAATACTCGGAGCGCATTTACCGAGAAAAGCTAGCCAAACATGGTCGCGGCCGCAAAGGCAATCCTTGCGGACTCACCACAAGACGGGGAACCACAAAAAATCGGTCGCTCCTGAAAATCCTCAAAAGTGGGGCTGCCGAACGGAACCCGGGGGACAGCCGAGGGCGGCTGTCCCCACATGAACCTGCGGCGGCTATTCCCCATGTGAATTTGCCTACTTGGCTGTTGACCTCGCCACCTCGGATTATCCAGCCGACGTCATTCTTTCTTACCGGAGTTTTCTCGCGATGCGGGAGCTGTGGCTTTGTCTGGCTTGTCTGCACCGGCCTTTTCTTCTGCGGCTCCTTCTGCAGTTCCCGCGGATGGTTTATCGCCTTCGGCTGCGCCGGGCTGGCTTTCTCTCTCGTCGGCATTCTTCTCGATGTATTGCACGATGATCGAGATGCGGCGGTTAGAAGGGTCGAGAGGATTATCAGGCTTCCGCAAACGCTGGTCGGCGAAGCCGCGGACCTGCTTGACCTGGTCGGCAGCGATTCCGTTGCCCTGCATGAGGCGGCGGGCGGCATTGGCGCGGTCGGTGGAGAGCTCCCAGTTGCTGTAATTGGCGTGGCCCACGTAAGGCTTTGAGTCGGTGTGGCCTTCGATGGAAAGTTTGTTGGGGAGCTTGCCGAGCTCCTGCGCCAGCGTAATCAGCAAATCACGGCCGTCGGCGTTGAGCTTGGGGCTGCCGCTATCGAAAAACGTCCCGGCGGCGGACTCCGAGAGTTCGATGCGCAGACCCTCGGAAGTCACAGTCATCTCGACATGGCTCTTGAGTTTTTCGAAGTCACGCATCTCGCGTATTTTTTGCTCGAGCTGATCTTTCAACTTGGGCATGTTGTCCTTAGTGAGAACGAAATTCTCGCCGACACCAGACAATGCTGTGCCCATCTTGGAAGCCGTGCCGCTGGGATCTTTGAAATATCCGGCCACGGCTTCTTTTACCGGCTTGCTGCTGCTGAGCAGCCAGAGAACGATAAAGAGAGACATCATGGCGGTGACGAAATCGGCGTAGGCAACTTTCCACGCGCCGCCGTGATGGCCGCCGTGTCCACCTTTTTTCTTGATGATGATGATGGGGCGAGTTTTGTCCATGGATTGCGCCGCGGATTCCTAAGCGGATGCAGCCGCCGCGGCCGCAGCCGCTCCTCCGCCGCGGCAGGCCGCTTCCAATTCTTTGAACGAAGGACGCACGTGCCCGGGCACCGCGCGGCGTGCAACTTCCACCGCCATGATGGGAGCGTTTCCCTTCAGGAAGAAAATAACGAGAACGCGAAGCACGTAAAGATAGGCGTGTTCTTCATCGCCAGCTTTGGTCATGTTGGCGGCGATGGGGCCGACTAGTCCATAACAGAGCAAGATGCCCAGAAACGTGCCGACCAGCGCGGCGGCAACTTTTTTGCCGATTTCTTCCGGAGGGCCGCCGAGCGCGCCCATGGTGATCACGATGCCTAACACCGCGGCCACAATTCCAAGTCCAGGCAAAGAATCGGCCATGCTGCTGAGCGCGGCGGTTGGCAGCTCCGCGCCATGATGGTGAACTTCCATGTCGAGATCGAGCATCTGGTCGAGATCGAAGGCGTCTACGCCGGTTATCGCCATGCGCATGGAATCGCAAACGAAATCGCGGACGTGATGATTTTTAAAAACCTTCGGCCCCTTCGAAAGTATGGGACTCTTGTCTGGTTCCTCGACATCGCCCTCCAGTGCCATGAGGCCATCTTTGCGGGCTTTGTTGAGCAGGTCGTACATCATCTTTAGAGAATCGAGGTAAGCCTGCTTGTTGTATTTTGAGCCGCCGAATACCCCGCCGATACCTCCTGCAATCTGCTTGAGAATATGCAGTGGATTGGCAATGAGGACGGTGCCAATGGCCGCGCCGCCGATGGTGACCAGTTCGGCGGGCTGGATGAGCACCTTCAAGTTGCCGTGCTCCATCAAATAGCCGCATACCACGCAGCCGAAGACGACGACAATGCCTATAATGGCGAACATAATTTAGCTCGTCCTGATTCAACTCGTGCGGGGCAATATTTTTGCGGAAACGCCGGCAACCGCGGCTTGCGCGTTGGATTCCGCGGCGCGCCCTGGGCTAAGGCCACGCTCTGCCCGCTGCATGATGGTTTCGAGTGTGTCGCCCACAATCGCGCAGGTGGGCCCGATCGAGATTTTCATGCGCAATTCCTCTCCCCACCAAACGATGGTGGCATTGGACATCATCCTGCGCATTCGGCCAGTCACGGCCTGGAGCGCATCCTCGCCGCAGCCGCACAGGACCACTAAGAACTGGTGGTCGCTCCAGCGGCCTACGAAGTCGGTTGGCCACACGGTATTTCTCAGCGTGCGAGCCAAAATCTGCAGCATCGAAGTGGCCGCTTCCTGGCCATAGCGGGCGCGAAAGGCGGGGAATTCGTGGAACTCGATACAGACGATGGCAAAAGGAATCTGCAGATTGGCGAAGCCTCCCAGTGTCTCGCGCAAATGCGACTGCATCATTTGCTGATTGGGCAGTCCGGTGATCAGGTCGAGCCAGCCGCGTTCTTTCATTCGCTCGTCATTGGGGTTGGGCCCATTGATGGCGAACTCGCCCTCGAAGGTTTGGATGATGCCGATGATGGCGTTGAATTTATTGCGCAGGGGAATTGCCCAGGTATGAACCGGAACCCGATGTCCGCACCGGTGGTGAATAAATCCGATGCCTTCGACCGGCTTGGCGCCATGCAATGCGGCCACAATGGGACATCTCTCGGCGCACAATTCGCAGGAATTTTGATTGCAGTGCTGAAGAATGTTGTCGGTGCAGAGATGGCCGAGCACATCAACGCGGGCATAACCGCTGATCTGCTCAGCCCCATCGCTCCAGAAAATTATTCTGCGCTGCAGGTCGAGCACACTGACGCCGATTTGTAGCTCATCCAAAATATCGCGGTAGATTTCCGGATCTGGGAAGAGTGGCATGGGCTTTCAAACCCGCTTCCTATTTCATCGGCAGAAAAGAGATCCACTTCAGAGTTGCGGAACAGAAGGAATGGCGTGAAGAATAACTGCTAATCGTATGAATATAAATTGGTTAGCAACATAGCACCGCTTGGGCAGTGGATAGCACCGCAGTGCTATTTGCAAAATCCCGCGCGAGATTTAATTTCCAAATTGAGCAGTTCTGGGGGAGGGCTGCCCGGGCGCCTCAATCTCGAAAGAGATTGAGGCGCTCGTTATTTTTGCGGTCGAGAGTGGCGAAAGAATACCAGTCATGCTCATCGACAGGTTAATGAGCGCTATCGCCCGGTCGCCTGTTTACAATAACTGGCCTTAGACTTAATCTGTCCTGACCTGGAGAATCGGCATTGCGAAGAGCCTCGGCCATTAGACTGCTACTGCCTGTGGTGTTGGCGACGATTTCGGTGGGCGCGCAAAACAATGGTCTTCCGCCAAAGGCGTCGCCCCTCGTCTTGACCGGAGCTATTCCTTTACCCAACGTGAAAGGGCGCATTGATCATTTTGCGCTTGATTCCACGCATAACCGACTTCTGGTTTCAGCACTCGGAAACAACACAGAAGAGGTTGTGGGGATCGGCTCCCAGACCGTGCTACACACCATTCCTGACTTGCCCACGCCGCAGGGAGTGGCGTATTCACCGGAGACCAATAAGATTTTCGTCGGCAGCGACCAAGGGAAGTTGTACGTCTACGACGGAACCTCTTTTGAGTTAATGACGCTAATCGACTTCGGCGACGACGTCGACAACCTGCGGTATAGCGCCACGGAGAAACGTCTGTATGTCGGCTATGGAGACGGAAAAGACGGCGCAATTGGAGTGGTGGATGTTGTGACCAACAAGCGGCTGGAAGAGGAATTCAAATTAGGCGCACACCCAGAGGCGTTTCAATTATCCAGGTTAGGCCCAAACCTTTACGTCAATTTGCCGGACCTGAAGCAGATTGCCGTCGTGAATCGCAACACGCGCTCGATTACTCGCTGGCCCATAGCATTTGAGGGCAATTTCCCGATGGCCTTGGACGAGTCGAATAACCGGCTGTTCGTTGCAACCAGGGCGCCGTCTCAACTCGCTGTATTCGACACGGCCTCGGGACGGCTCGTGGCGGCACTTCCGGCGGTTCAAGACTCCGATGATCTCTATTACGATTCCGCGCGCAGGCGTGTGTACGTCTCAGGTGGCGAAGGCTTCGTCAGTGTCTTTCAGCAGGAAGACCAGGATCACTACAGCTCTCTTGCCAAGATTCAATCCGGCTTGGGAGCACGCACTGCTGGATATTACGGAAAGGGTAGGAAAGGCTTTGACCGCTTTTACGTTGCTGTCCCTGCTCGTGCCGGCCGTGAGGCCGAAGTCTTGGTTTACACCGTACAGGATTAGTGCGAGGACGTTGTTGGCGATAAATCGCGAGTACGCTTATTCACCAATCTTCCCCGAGCTGCGATGGCCGGAGATCCTTCCTGTAGCGATCTGCGCTCCGCGTTTGGCAAACCGAACGAAACTTTTATCCAACTTCGCGAATCCCATCGTGAAGGACTCGGGTGCAACCTTCGCCTGATATCAACCAAAAGATTCCCGGGTTTCATCAAAGGTTTCCTGAATGAAGAACTACAATCGAAAGATGGACGAAAGGAAATTCCAGCAGATCAGCCGGCGTGAATTGCTCAAGCTGGCTCCGGTGCTTGCGGTGGGAGCTTTTACGATTCCATCGCTCCAGCAGGTTCTGCTCAAGAAAGGTTTGCATTTCAGCGATTGGAGCTCGGCGCGCTTATTCAGGGAAGGACATCTCGCGCCTACCTTCGCCGACGCCGACGTCGCTCCGTTTGAAAAGTTTCCGCTCAATTACTATGACATTGACGATCCCGGGATTGATTTCGATACCTGGACTCTCAAGGTGAGCGGAGCGGTGCAGAAACCTGGAGAATACAAACTGGCGCAAGTACAAGCGCTGCCGCGCCTCCGGCAGAACACCCGCCACATCTGCGTGGAAGGCTGGGATGTAATCGGACGATTCGGCGGAGCGCGGCTCTCCGATTTTCTGGATATGGTCGGCGCCGATCCCAGCGCGCGTTTTATTACCGTGAACTGCGCCGACGACTATTACGAGTCACTCGACATGGAGACGGCGCGGCATCCGCAAACCTTGCTCTGCTATGAAATGTACGACCAGCCACTAACCCGCGAACACGGCGCGCCGCTGCGGCTGCAGATTCCGACTAAAATCGGATACAAGCAAGCCAAATATTTAACCGAAATGAAGGTTACGCATGTGCTTGACAAGGTCGGATACTGGGAAGACCAGGGTTATTCCTGGTTCTACGGACTGTAAACTGCTGTGACGAATTTTGCCGCTGATATTTGGAGATGAGGAGGTTGCGCGGTGAGCAATTCCGCCGTTGAAATTGTTCGGACGAATCAGAAAGAAGGTGACGAGCCGGTCGTAGTCGCGCGCGCGGTTTACGAGCACCCGTTCATCGTCCGGCTTTGTCATTGGATCAATACGGTTGCGCTGTTTGTGATGGTGGGCAGCGGTCTGCAGATTTTTCGCGCATTTCCCGGCTTCGGCGCGAAGATTCCGGAGCGCGACCTGGTCAACTGGCCGAAAGCCTTTGCAATCGGAGGATGGCTGGGAGGCGCTTTGCAATGGCATCTCACGTTCATGTGGATCTACATCGGAACCGGCCTTCTCTACATTGGCTACGAGGTATTCAGCGGAAATTATCGACAGGTGTTGTTTACGCATCGAGATGTTGCCGGCGTGTGGCCGATGGTGAAGCATTATTTCTTCTTTGGCGAAAAGCCGCCGGCGCGCGAGGCCTACAATCCTCTGCAAAAGCAGGCTTACACCGCGGCCGTCTTACTCGGAGTTCTTTCCGTATTGACGGGGCTCGCGGTATGGAAGCCGGTGCAGTTTTCTTGGCTCGCCTGGATGATGGGCGGATTTCATTACGCCCGGATCTGGCATTTTGCCGTCATGTGGGCGATTTTGGTCTTTGTGCTCGGGCATCTGGTCATGGTGATACTGCACGGTTGGAGCAATTTCGTATCCATGCTGACGGGGTGGAAGAAAGATCCGGAGTACGAGATCAACAGCAGCGACAGCGCTGCGGATTGATGATTTGATTGAAAATCCGCCGGCGAGCGGTGCGCACGAGGGATTTTCAAATCAACATCGTCCGTCGAAAATGATTCTGGGCGCGAGGATTGCGAAAGCACGATGTCCGAATCAGCAGCGGCTTTGAACAATCCGGCGCAGTCCGGGCCCACGCACGAGCAGGAACTGATTGCGGGCGTGCAGCGCGGCCAGCACCAGCTGTTCTACGAGTTGGTTCGCCCGTATGAGCGGCGAGTGTATGCCGCGGCTTTTGCCATTCTGCGCAACGAACAGGACGCCGAAGACGCCGTGCAGGAAGCGATGCTGAAGGCGTTCGCTAACATTGCGAAATTCCGCGCCGAGGCGCGGTTCAGCACGTGGTTGATCCAGATCACGGTCAACGAAGCTCTGATGCGCCGGCGCGGGGAACGGACAGTGCAGATGGAAGCCATTGACGATCGCCGTCCCGAAGACAGCGACTACTCGCCGCGCGACTTTGCCGATTGGCGCGAGATTCCCTCAGAGGCTTTGGAACGAAAGGAAGTGCGGCAGCGGCTGGCGGAAGCCTTGGCGTCGCTCGACCGGAAGTATCGTGAGGTTTTTGTTCTACGCGACATGGAGCAACTCAACATTCAAGAAACAGCGGAGGCGCTAGGCATCTCCGTGGCATCGGTGAAGACGCGGCTCTTGCGGGCACGTCTGATGTTGCGCGATCTGCTCGCCGCCGGATGGGAGCAGGGCTGGTTCAGCCGGTTGCCCTTCGAGAAGGGAAGTAAGCCATGGTAGAGAACACCGTTAACTGCGAGCACGTGTGGCGGGAAATTTCGAATTACGTGGATGGAGACGTAGACGCAGCTTTGCGTGCGGCGATGGATGAGCACTTTCGCAGGTGCCCGCGCTGCGCGTCCGTGCTGGCAGGAACGCGGAATGTGGTGCGGCTCTACGGCGATGAGCGCATGCTGGAGCTTCCGATGGGTTTCAGCCGGAGGCTGGAAAGACGGCTGGCCAATGATCCGGCGGTGAAACGCCGCCGATGGTCGAGTTGGTCGGCGTGGCTGGTTCCGGTTGCGGCCTTGGCATTATTGGTTGCCGGATATAAGTTGACGAGCGCGTACACTTTTCACCGCCCGCCGAAATCGATCCTGGCTGCGCCGGCAAATAATATTCCCCCGGATTTGCATGTGGTGGTCTCCGACGGATCAAGGCTCTTCCACGTTCCCGGATGTCCTTTCATTCACGACAAAGCCAGCGAGCGTGGCTTGAGCGCCAAAGAAGCCCTGCACCAGGGCTACGTACCATGCTCGCGCTGCTTGAAGCAATATTTGAAAGCTCAATTGAAGAAGCATTCCCCGGTTGTGGCGCAGCAGAGTAACGATGCCGAGGAAGACAGCGAGGTTGAAGTTCTCAGCGGCTCGGCACGTTAGGCGAGGAGGAAACCGGTCTGTCTTCTATCCGCGGCAGCGTATTTGACTTTCCGTACTTATCGCCGCTACTGTTTCCCGAATGAACGTCGTTAAAGCCACACGCGAGTTCGAACACTGGCTGGGCGTACGCACTCGGCTCGATCAAAAAGACCTTCGGCTAAAACACGAGAGAATGAAGGCGGAGCTTTTTCCGTTTTTTCGTGCCACTTATTACCGCTGGGCGCAACTCTGGCCTGAGATCTGTCCTGATCTTGCCAAGGCGCCGGACGTGCTGGCCGTGGGCGATCTGCACGTGGAAAATTTCGGTACTTGGCGGGATATCGAAGGCCGGTTGGTGTGGGGGGTGAATGACTTCGACGAAGCCTGGCCGATGGCTTATACGGTCGATCTGGTACGGCTGGCGGTTAGCGCTCACCTCGCGGTTGAAGCGGAGGCGCTTCCACTGAAGCGCGAAGACATCTGTGACACCATCCTGGAGGGCTATCGCGAAAGCCTGCAGGCAAAAGGCCTGGCCTTTGTGCTGGGAGAGAAGCATCCGTGGTTGCGAAGGATTGCCGAAGGCGAACTCCGCGATCCCGTCAGCTTCTGGGAGAAAATGGATGCGCTGCGCACGCTGAAAACCGAAGTTCCGCTGAGCGCCATCGATGCCATCGAACATCTCATGCCGGCGCCCGGAATCCAATACCGTATTGCTCACCGCGTCGCCGGATTGGGCAGCCTGGGGCATGCACGCTATGTTGGGATCGCCGACTGGCATGGCGGTTACATCGCCCGGGAAGCCAAGGCTCTGGTGCCTTCCTCAACCTGCTGGGCTGAATCGGTCGGGGCCGAGGAAGATCCCGGGCCGCCCGAGATTCTGTATCAGACGATCATCAATCGCGCCGTCCGCTGCCCCGATCCTTTTGTGCAGCTTCGCGGACGGTGGATTGTCCGCCGCCTGGGTCCTCACTGCTCGCGAATCGAGCTGGCTTCCTTGCGCGGGGCAGATGTTGAGCTTCGGCTGCTTCACGCCATGGGATGGGAGACCGCCAATATTCATCTGGGCACGCCGTCAGCCCGTAAATTGATCGTGCGCCACTTGCACAAGCAGAAAGGGAAATGGCTGCATGCCGCCGCCGCCAACATGCTTGAGCACGTCCGGGACGACTGGAATGTATGGAAAAAGAAGGGGTTTCGCTAAGCGGCGGGTAAAGGCCGATCAGGCGGATTTGCCGTTTTGGCTGTCGTTCCTACGGATTCTGCTGGATAGCCTCGTGAGTGGTCCATCAAGCACACTTAGGAAAACCAATCGGAACGATGCGATCATGGATCCTAAAGAGTTTTCAGGCGGGCACCTTCTAGCTAGCTTCCTTTCCTCTTTATCCCACACTCGGCGCCTGGAAGACCGCATTCGGAAACTATGCGCCGATGCTATTCAGTGCGCGGACCCTGCTGAATTGGATCGAACCATGGAACGTCTCAAATCGGCCTTGCATGATCACACAATCCGCGTCCGGAAAACGGTAGCAGCCCACCGCATCCGTCGTGAGCGAAGGAATCCCGCCGCTGGTTAGCGGTGTCTGCCAGCTTCCAGCTTCGATCCCGACGATCCAGAACAGTCGCGCAAGTTCTACCGAAGCCCTACCCGCCGCGTTCTTAGCGTTCGACAGCGAACATACTCAAACTTTCAATTGCTGTAATACTTCCGGTTTCCTATGAATAAGGCAGATAGCGACAGGATTCACGAGCTTTGCTCGCGGATTGCGGTTGAGCATGATCACAAGAAGTTTCTCGCGCTGGTCGAGGAATTGAACCGCATTTTGTCCGCTCAGGATAGGAGTGCAGCAAATAGTACACCGAAACAAAACGATTAAATCCGGTTTTGATCGCAGTGCATATTTTGGGACACGGCGTAGAAAATGCGACAAATACAGTTCTTTTACCGTTGTTTGTCCGAGGTTGGAATTAGAGGCATTTTTTCTAAGAAATATCTACTCTGATCCTCCATGGAAAATCAGAT
This sequence comes from uncultured Acidobacteriaceae bacterium, assembly GCA_963784095.1. Classification (GTDB taxonomy): domain Bacteria; phylum Acidobacteriota; class Terriglobia; order Terriglobales; family Acidobacteriaceae; genus Sulfotelmatobacter. Next base: position 158,044 of record CAWAQC010000002.1, on the reverse strand, counting down.
GGACTTAGGGCAAAACTGCCGATTTTCCTGACGGGGATTATTGAGCCCTGCGCATCCAAATTTTCATGGATACCTTGGCGAAGGAAGACATCATCGTTAAGAGATCGACTAGGGCTGGCAAGCTGATTCCCGTGCGTCCTGGCACACGCTCAAATGCAAGTGGCAGGGCGGTTCACAATATAGTCCTCTGCTCCTTACCCGACAAAGAGTACAACCTGTTGCGGCCTCATCTTGAGGCGGTGGAGTTGCCGCAATACAAAATCCTGGAAGAACCGGGCGAGAAGATTGATTTTACATACTTTCTGAATGATGGGATGACCTCTTTGGTGGCCCTGAGCCGCGACGGAAGAAGCGTGGAAGTCGGCATCGTTGGCAAAGAGGGGATGGTTGGCATGTCGTTGGTTGCCGGCCTGCAGCAGGGAACATTCCGCGCCATCATGCAAATGGCGGGCACTGGAGTGCGCGTCCGCGCCCAGGTTTTTCAAGACATTCTGCTGTCTGCCCCTGTGCTGCGAGCCGAGCTCAGCCGATTCGCCTTGATGCACGGGATGCAGGTTGCACAACTCGCGGCGTGCAATCGGCTTCACGAGGTGGAACAACGGCTGGCGCGCTGGCTGCTGATGTGCCAGGACCGCTTCGATTGCCAATCGCTACCGCTGACCCACGAGTTCCTTGCGCAAATGCTGGGCACTGGAAGACCGAGTGTAAGCCTGGCGGCCGGGGCGCTCGAAAATGCCGGCTTGATTGAGAATCTGCGTGGCAGCGTGAAGATTTTGAATCGAAAGAGCCTGGAAGATGCTGCCTGCGAATGCTATGGCGTAATCCAGCATTTCAATGGGAGCTTGGGCCTGAAATAGCCGGATCGTCGATGGTCGGATGATTGTCGAGTAGGTACGCCATGCGTAGATGCGGCTAGTAACTTCTGGGCAACACGATTCGCTCGGCACGCCCACTTAATTACCATTCTCCGAAGCGCAAGCGATTCTGATTCCGGACAACTCATGCAGGCTGTGACAACTGTCGCGGCGATATCGATTTCCTGCTTCTACGATCCGGCCTGTGAAAGTTCATTCTCCAGCGCGAAGACAATCTTTCAATGTAAAAGAATGTAAAGAGATGAACCTTCGTGTTTGAAATATCTTTGAACCGAATGGCACCATTCCTAACATGAGAAATTTTCTGCTTGTACTGTGGAGCGCGTTTTTTGCAATGCTGGCTCCGACAATGGCTGCGGCGAACCGCAAGCCTGCGCCTTTGCCACTGGGCACGATTGATCCCCACTCGATTACCAAGCTGCAATCCTGTCCCAGCGGGTATCTTGCTGACATGACCTGCTACAGCGGCGAAGTGCAATCGTGCGCCAACGCGAATGACCTCGGCTTTACCTACGGTTTGGAAAATCCCTCGGGGGAAATTGCCGGGACCGTGGTTTTCCTGGACGGCGGAGGCGGTACTGATGGAACAAGTGGAGATTCGAATTACGCCCAAGCGTATCTGCAGAAGGGCTACCAGATAGTCTATTTGGCATGGGATAACGATTGGGAATACACCGGTGGAAGCCGCGGAAACAGCATTAAAGAAGCAGCCTGCCGGCCGGCCACATTCCTGCAGTATGTTTACCAAAACCTCTATGCCAAGGGCGGAATGTGTGGCCAGGGAGCCAGTGCCGGTTCGGGAGCGGTGGCGTACGCGCTGGCATGGTACGGAGCAGGCTCTTACTTGGATAATGTTGAATTGCTTTCGGGGCCGGTTTTCGGCGACATCGAGCAGGGCTGCGTGGTGCCGAATGCATCCACGGTCGAGGTTTGCCCCAACGGAGAGTACGGCTGCAATGGGCCGGAGTGGCCTGACAGCCCTGCCTACATCGATGATGACAAACTTGACGTGAGCAGTTGGTCGGGAATTTCGGGTTGCAATGGCAGGCAAAAAACAACGGCCTCCAACAACGCCGCCTGGAAGCAGATGAGCATCGTCGACGGCACAAACAACCCAAGCTTCAACTACCCTCACACCGCAATGGCCGGATGGTTGTGCAGCAATGACAATTCGGTTCAGAACAATTCGGCAGCGGAAGGGGAATTGTTCTACCAGCAATTCACCAATCCCGACCAGGTTGCTCTTTACTCTGTGACGGGAGTCAATCATTGTGCCGGAACAGAAGGAGTCTCTGAGGGACAGGTTCCCGATGGACAGAGCGGGTTTAACGCCATCAGCGCGAACATGCTCGGCGCCTGCTTCAAACGGCATTGATGCAAGCGGCATTGACTGGCGGCGCGGATCGTCCAAGAACGGGGCATTACTCTCGACTCCTGCGGCCCCAGCCAGACTCATGCGGCTCATGCCTTACAATCCTACAGACCTGCGATTTGGATCACAGGCCCTTCCCTGATCTACAGTAGTAAAATGTCGCGGTGCTTTCAGCCGAGTTCGCGCCGCACTGCGAGCGTGAGCTAAGGCGAACACGAGCCACAGACGATAGCTTGGCAAATTGTTCGAGCGGAATTCCCATATATGGCAGATAAAGCAGTCATCGACATGCAGGCCAGCAGCATCGATTCCATTCTTCAGGAGCAGCGGAGCTTTCCGCCTCCCGCGGAATTCAGCGAACAGGCGCACATCAAAAGCCTCGCCGAGTACGAGCGCCTTTATAAAGAATCGATCGACGATCCCGACAAATTCTGGAGCCGCATCGCCAACGAACTGCACTGGTTCAAGAAGTGGGAGAAGGTTCTCGAATGGAATTGCCCGTGGGCAAAATGGTTCCTCGGCGGGCAGCTCAATCTCTCCTACAACTGTCTTGACCGCCACGTAGCGACGCACCGCAAAAACAAAGCCGCAATCATTTGGGAGAGCGAGCCCGGCGAGGTTCGGACGCTCACCTATCAGCAGCTTCATCGTGAAGTGCAAAAGTTTACCAATGTTCTAAAGGCACTTGGGGTAAAGAAAAATGACCGGGTTGCCATTTACATGGGCATGACTCCCGAGCTACCGATTGCCATGCTGGCCTGCGCCCGGCTGGGCGCTCCACACACCATCATCTTCGGCGGATTTTCTTCAAACGCGCTGGTCGACCGGATTCATGATTCTCAGGCATCGGCGGTGATCACGCAGGACGGTTCTTATCGCCGCGGCTCGGAGGTGAAACTCTTTCCCGCGGTTGAAGAGGCGCTGAAATCGTGCCCCAGCGTGAAGCACGTCATCGTTTACAAACGCACGGGCACAGCGATCAACCTGCAAGCGGGCCGCGACCACTGGTGGCACGAGTTGATGGCCAAAGCCTCCGACGTTTGCCCCGCGGAACCGCTCGATGCCGAACATCCGCTCTACATCCTTTATACGTCCGGCACGACCGGCAAACCGAAGGGAGTGGTGCACACCACCGGCGGATATTCGGTGGGCACCTATATCACCAGCAAATGGGTCTTCGACCTCAAAGACGAGGACACCTACTGGTGCACGGCTGACATCGGCTGGGTCACCGGGCATAGCTACATTGTCTACGGCCCGCTGCAGAACGGGGCTACGAGCCTAATGTATGAAGGCGCCCCGAATTTTCCCGAGCTCGACCGCTTCTGGTCGATTATCGAACGGCACAAAGTCAACATTTTTTACACCGCGCCTACGGCGATTCGAACCTTTATCAAGTGGGGCGACGAGTGGCCGAAGAAGCACGATATGAAAAGCCTGCGCCTGTTGGGAACGGTGGGCGAGCCGATCAATCCGGAAGCCTGGATGTGGTACCGCGAAACCATTGGCCGCAACCGCTGCCCGATCGTCGACACGTGGTGGCAGACCGAGACCGGCCACATCATGCTTACGCCGATCCCCGGAGCAATTGCCACCAAGCCCGGTTCGGCTACGCGGCCGTTTCCCGGCGTAGTTCCCGACATCGTTACCATGGAGGGCCAGCCAGTTCCGGTTGGCTCCGGCGGATTCCTCGTCCTCAAGCGTCCCTGGCCGGGCATGTTGCGGACGGTTTATGGAGATCCTGATCGCTACGTGAAGAACTACTGGTCGCAGATTCCCGGCGTCTATTTCACCGGAGACGGCGCGCGTAAAGATAAAGATGGATATTTGTGGATCATGGGCCGGGTCGATGACGTTCTGAACGTCAGCGGCCATCGGCTGAGCACGATGGAAGTCGAATCGGCGCTGGTGGCGCACGAAGCGGTAGCTGAAGCCGCGGTAGTCGGGCGTCCCGATGAACTGAAGGGTCAGGCGATCTCAGCCTTTGTCACCCTGGAGCAGGGAAGAAAGCCGACTCCGGAATTGAAGGAAGAACTGCGAAAGTGGGTGGCACAAGAAATTGGAGCGCTCGCCAAGCCCGACGACATTCGATTTACGGACACGCTTCCCAAAACCCGCAGCGGAAAAATCATGCGCCGCCTCTTGCGCGAGCTAGCCAGCAGCGGCGACGTCAAAGGCGATACGACCACACTCGAAGACTTCGGCGTGATTGCGAAATTGAAGGAGAGCGAAGAGGTCTAAGTATTTCTTCGATCCTGATAGAACTGGCGCCTGTCAGGTTGCGTTCCGCGGTGATGGTGTCTGATTGGCGTAGAGGTGGGCTCAGACGCTGGCTTCGTTCAGGGCAGGCAGCAGTCGTTCGGTGAGGTGCTCAGTTTTCGAGATTACCTCTTTGATACCGGCCGCGTGGGCCTCTTTCACAAGCTGCGGCGAATTGTGGATGGTAAACATCAGCATGGCGGTTTGCGGGGCAAAGGAATGAATCCGGCGCGCCGCTTCCAATCCGTTCATCACCGGCATTTGCAAATCCAGAATCACCACATCCGGTTTTAGCTGCTCGACTTTGGTGATGCCGTCTTTGCCGTTTTCAGCCTCGCCGCAGACTTTCCAGCCTGGGTCCTTCTCGATACAGGTTCGCAGCAGATTGCGAAGCAAGGCATTATCGTCGACGATGAGAACACTATGCGACACGCAGCTCCAGTCCCCGGGGACAGGCTGCTGGAGTCGCATATCGACTGAGCCATCTTAGCGGGGACAACTATTTAGCTTAAGCCTTCATCATCACAAGTCTATACAGCGAGTCATGTACGGGGACGGTTTAGCCAAATTGTTTAGAAGTGTCTGGCAAGACATTCTCTTCGAAAGAACCCACTGCCCGATGTGGTATACACTCTCACAGAGTTCGAGGAACGCTTATGCCACTTCGGTTTTTTTCCGGTCGCTTCTTTGCGGCAGTTTTCGCAAGCATTTTCATTGTTTTAACCAGCAGCGTCTGGGCTCAAAACCCAACCGGGCCCGAACCTGCTCCTCTCCCTCCGCCCATTCAGGCGCCGGCAGACGTTGCCTATCCTGGAACCATTTCACTGAGTGTCGATCTCACCAACGTCAACGATCGTGTGCTGAATGTGCATGAGACGATTCCGGTGAAAGCGGGTGCAATGACGCTGCTTTATCCGCAGTGGCTGCCCGGGACGCACTCACCATCCAATGCGGTGCAAAACCTTGCTGGGCTGGTGATCACTGCAAATGGAAATCGAGTTCCCTGGCTGCGCGATCGCGTGGATATGTGGGCGTTTCACGTTAACGTGCCGAAGGGCGCCACTACCTTGGATTTGAACTTTCAACATCTGACTCCGGTCAAACCGCAACAGGGACGCATATCGAACAAAATCGCCGACCTCACCTGGAACAGCGTGCTGCTCTATCCCGCGGGATATTTTTCGCGGCGCATTCAGTTTGCCGTCGAGCTGCGGTTACCGGAAGGTTGGAAATTCGCGACCGCACTGGATGTGAAGTCGCAGAGTGGAGATGTGGTTCAGTTCAAGGGAACGCCGCTGAACACGTTGATCGATGCGCCACTGTATGCGAGCATCAATTACAAACGTTTTGATCTTTCGACCGGTCCCGATAATCCGGTTTACCTGGATGTGTTTGCAGACAAGCCCGAACAACTGGAGCCTACGCCGGAAGAACTGCAGTTCCACAAGAATCTGATCATTCAGGCGCAGAAGCTTTTCAAATCTCATCACTATGAACATTACGATTTTCTGTTTTCGCTGAGTGACTCGGTCGGAGGCAAGGGGCTGGAACATCACCAGTCGAGCGAAGATGGTACGCGCGCCAACTACTTTACCGATTGGAGCGCTGGCGTGGCCGGCCGTGCTCTTTTGCCGCACGAATACACGCATTCGTGGAACGGAAAATTCCGCCGTCCGGCGGACCTCTGGACCCCAAACTTCAATGTGCCCATGCAGAACGATTTGCTGTGGGTCTACGAAGGCTTGACCGATTATTACGGAAACGTTTTGACCGCTCGTTCGGGAATGCGGACGGTCGAACAATCGCACGACACATTTGCGTTGATTGCCGCCAATTTCGAAATCAGCCCCGGCCGCACCTGGCGTTCTTTGCAAGACACTACGAATCAGCCCATCATTTCGGCTCATGGCGCGATGCCCGAGAATTGGCCTAGCTGGCAGCGGGGCTATGACTACTACCCGGAATCGGACCTTATCTGGCTCGATGCCGATACAAAAATTCGCGAGCTGAGCAACGGACAGAAGTCGCTCGACGATTTCGCCAAGCTGTTTTTTGGAATCGACAACGGAAGCTACGTCACCGTCACCTATACCTTTGAAGATCTTGTAAAGGCGCTCAACACGGTTCAACCATATGACTGGGCTGGATTCTTCCGCACCAGGGTCTACGAAGTAGCACCGCAGGTTCCGGAAAACGGCATCACCCAGGGAGGATACCGGCTGGTTTATAACGACACCGAACCGGAGTGGATGAAGCACATGGATCGGTCGCGCGGAACAAGCTTCATCACTTCCATTGGATTTTCAGTGCGGGGCGAGGGTGGTCCAAATGCCGATAGCAGCGGCGGCACCCCCGGCAGCATTACGGATGTGACATGGGACGGTCCGGCTTTCAAGGCGGGAGTTACTCCGGACATGCACCTGGAGGCGGTAAACGATCAGGCATTCAGCATTGCCAGCCTGCGGGAAGCTATTCTCCACGCGGAGAACGATAAAGCTCCAATCAAGCTTTTGCTGAAGCGCGAGAAGGATTTCATTGCTTTGAATATCGATTACCACGGCGGGCTGCGATACCCGCACCTGGAGAGAGTTGAATCGGCGCCGGATCTGCTTGATGCAATACTCTCACCGGTGCAGTAGGCGCACAACTCAACTTCACCACATATCTCTCCGGAGTATGCGGGCATAGACTCAAAATACTGCCCGGCCGTATTGACTTGCCCATCGGAAGCCCGAATAATCTTGGTAAGTGGATATCTACGAACAAATCGTGCAACTGCGGCGCGAGGGCCGCCGCGGAGCTGTGGCTACCATCGTGAATGTGCGCGGGTCCATTCCTTCGTTTCGCACAGCGAAAATGTTGGTCCGCGACGATGGTTCGATCATGGGTACGATTGGCGGCGGATGCGTTGAAGCCGATGTGTGGCAGGCTGCGCGCGAAGTGATGGAATCAGAGAAAGCGCGCACCCTCACCTTTGACCTGAATCAGGATCCAAAATACGACACCGGTTTGGTTTGCGGCGGCACGCTGGAGATTTTCGTGGAGCCGATCTTACCTCCGGCTTTGCTTTATCTTTTCGGAGCAGGTCACGTTGCTCTCAATCTTTGCAAAGTCGCCGCGCTTGCGGGGTTCGAGCCGATCGTCGTCGATGACCGTTCCTCCTATGCGACTCAAGAACGTTTTCCGGCCGCGCGTGAGATTCACGCGCTCGATTTCGATGAAGCCATGCAGAAGCTTGAGCCGAACGAAAGCTCCTACATCGTGATCGTTACGCGTGGGCATCGAGATGACATGCATATTCTGCGCTGGGCCGTGCAAACCCCCGCGCGCTACATCGGCATGATCGGCTCCAAGCGTAAAGTGATTGGCATATTCAAAACGCTTCAGGAAGAAGGTTTGGCCGCTGATTTGTTCGATCGCGTCCATGCCCCGATCGGCCTCGATATTGGCGCGGTTACGCCGGAAGAGATTGCGGTGGCGATCACGGCAGAGTTGATCGCAGTGCGCCGCCACTCGGAAGCCAGCCTGCCTCACATGAGCTGGTTTGGAAAAAAGCAGGAGGCAAAAGGTGGATGATGTTTCAGCCGGGAAAGTCGAAGCACCGGAATCAAGTTCCCATTGTTGATGGTTAGTTTCTGAGTCAGATCGAGCTCTGCCGAATTGGATTCAAGAGTTCAAGAAGCCAACAATTTTCAGGATCCCCGATTTCTTCACAATATGGTGCGAGCTTCCAGTTTCGCGGGTGTGATCCTGGCTGCGGGAGAATCCTCGCGCATGGGGCGGGAAAAGGCTTTGCTGCCATGGCCGCAGGCCAGGGCAGGCCAGGCCGCTGGCGGCGAGACTTTACTCTCGGCAGGCATTCAGTTGCTCAACTCAGTCTGCGACTTCGTGACCGTGGTGGTGGGCAAGAATCGTGCAGTGCTGGCGCCTACGATTTATGCCGAAGGCGCTTCTCTGGTTTCGAATCCAGATCCGGGGCGGGGGCAATTCAGTTCAATGCAAGTTGGTCTGCGCGATGTGCTCGATCGCGGGCGTGATGCGGCGGTCGTAACTTTGGTGGATCGTCCGCCGGTCAGCCCGGCAACGCTGAAAAGTCTGCATCACGCCTTCACCATTTCCAGCCACGACGTCTGGGCCGTGGTGCCCGAATTCAAAGGATCTCACGGACATCCGTTCCTGGCGGCAAAGGAAATGATCGAAGTATTTCTGCGCGCCCCGGCGACGTCGACCGCGCGGGAAATCGAGCATGAATATCAGGCGCACATCCGCTACGTTCCAGTGGACGATCCGCAGGTTGCGGTGAATCTCAACACGCCTGGGGATTACGAGGCTCTGCCGACGCGCCCTCTATGACTGCAATTTGGTCGCTCGGCAGTTCTTTGCGAACTTTGCGGCAGAAGCTTTTGACCGCAAAGAACGCAAGGGACTCGCGAAGTGCGCCAAGAAATCCGGTGACTAAGTAGCAGATGCAATCCACATCTGAATCTTTCCTGCCATTGCGCGTCTACTCCGGGGCGGGTTAATTTCAATCACATGGGTGCGCTCGAAACAGAAGCGTTTCTTCCTGTAACTAAGGAGTTCCTTGATTCCGTTCTGCGGCTCGAGCTGCAGGTCGCTGCGTTCGATTGCGACGGCACGCTCTGGTCGGGCGATCTTGGGGAGCGTTTTTTCGATTGGGAGCTAAGGGAAGAATATGTGTTTGCGGATCGTCCGGGCCGTGAAAGCTTGAGCCGAACCTGGCGCGATCGTCATGCCGCTTACAAACGCGGCGAGGTTGATGAGACCACGATGTGCGGCGAAATGGTCACCTTGCATAAAGGGATTTCGGAACGGCAGTTGATGCAAGCGGCAACCCGTTTCTTCGACGAATTCTTTGTGGTGCAGATTTTCCCCGAAATGCGCGAACTGGTTCGCCGCTTGCTGGAAAACGACTGCGATGTATGGGCGGTTTCGTCTTCAAACGATTGGGTGATCCAGGCGGCCATGCAACACTTCGGCATCGCCGCGAGTCACATACTCGCAGCGAAGGTCGAAGTTGAAAATGAAATTGCCACCGGTCGTCTCATCCGCGTGCCTTCAGGCACAGGCAAGCCGCAGGCGTTGCGTGAAGTTGTGAGCAAGGCCATTGATGCGGCGTTCGGCAACTCGCTCTGGGATACCGAGATGCTTGCCATGGCAAAGCATGCCTTCGCCGTGAATCCGAATCCGGACCTCGAGGCCGTAGCGCGCGAACGCGGATGGCGGATTTATTTTCCGCAAGAGACGGCTTCGGGCACTATTCCCGATGGGCATAAGAGTTGAAAAGCGGTACAGCTTCAAACTGTTCGGGTTCTTTCGCACAAGATGCGCCCTTGCCCTGAAGAATCCTGAGCCCGGTCCAATATGGGCCTCCACAGGCTTTTCAACCTTCCCTGTGTGATGGGCATCACAGTTCTTTCCAACGTATGAGGTACTCTCGCCTTGGCGCTTGGAAAAAGTTGGCTGGAATAAACTATGCGATTGCGAGAAAATAAGGGCTTGTGCCGTCATGAGGTTTCTCTCGTCGGAAAATGGCACAGCAATGAGGCTATATCGAGAATTCTTTAGTCAGGATTCTTTGAATGTAGAGGCTTGCGCGGCTTGCCGTGGCAGCCTCTTTATTTTGTCATTGTTTGCGAACCGACCCTGTAGGGCGGAGTTGAGTTTTGGAAAGGCATTTATCCTATGGCCACAATTACGGTCGATGTTGACACCGCGGAAAGCAGTCACCGGCACGCCAAGCTTGAGCGCTGGGTGGAACAAATGGCTCAGATGTGTAAGCCGGCCCGGCTTCACTGGTGCGATGGATCGGCTGAGGAGTACGACTCGATTCTCCGGTTGCTGGTGTTGATTGGCACCGCGACGCCGTTGAATCCGGAGAAGCGGCCCCACAGTTATCTGGTGCGGTCCGATCCGGCGGATGTGGCCAGGGTGGAAGACCAAACATTTATTTGTGCTCGAAGCAAGGAAGAAGCCGGCCCGACCAATAATTGGGAAGATCCCGAGACGATGAAAGCCAAGCTGCGGGGCCTGTTCACGGGCGCAATGGCCGGCCGCACGATGTACGTGATTCCCTACAGCCTGGGGCCGATCGGGTCGCCGATCGCGAAGATCGGAGTGGAAATTACCGATTCGCCTTATGTTGCTGCCAGTATGCACGTCATGTCGCGCGTGGGAATCCATGTGCTCGACGTTCTCGGGCCGGACGAGGAGTTTGTTCGCGGCTTGCATTCGATCGGATCGCCGATGACCCTCAACCAGGCCAACAAGACGTGGAGTTGCGACGCCGAGAATAAGTACATCTGCCACTTTCCGGAAGAGCGCGAGATTTGGTCGTTCGGCTCCGGCTACGGCGGGAATGCTTTGCTGGCGAAAAAGTGCCACGCTCTGCGGATCGCGTCGGTGCAGGCGCGCGACCAGGGCTGGATGGCTGAGCACATGCTGATCCTGAAGATGATCAGCCCGACGGGACAGGCTAGATACATGACCGGAGCGTTCCCTTCGGCGTGCGGCAAAACCAACTTGTCGATGATGATTCCGACCATTCCCGGCTGGAAGGTGGAAACCATCGGAGACGACATCGCATGGATGAAGTTCGGCGCAGACGGACGGCTATACGCGATTAACCCGGAGTACGGATTCTTTGGCGTCGCACCGGGCACGAACATGAAGTCGAATGCGAACGCTATGCTCAGCATGACTAGGAATGCCATCTTCACAAATTGCGCCATGACTTGGGAGGGCGATGTCTGGTGGGAGGGAATGACCGAAAATCCCCCCGCGAAGGTTGTCGATTGGTTGCGGCGCACCTGGACTCCGGATATAGGACGGAAGGCGGCGCATCCCAACGCGCGGTTCACGGTGCCAGCGTCGCAGTGCCCGGTGATCGCTCCGGAATGGGAAGACCCGAAGGGTGTGCCGATCGATGCGATCCTGTTCGGCGGCAGGCGCGCCGGAATTGTTCCACTCGTCACAGAAGCGCTCAACTGGCAGCATGGAACTTTTCTGGGGGCGACGGTGAGCAGCGAAACGACTGCTGCAATCGCTGGCAAAGTTGGGCAACTCCGCCGCGATCCCATGGCAATGCTGGCTTTCTGCGGCTACAACATGGGTGACTATTTTGCTCATTGGCTTTCGATCGGTAAACGCGCGGGAGCAAAGCTGCCGAAGATTTTCTATATCAACTGGTTCCGGCAAGATCAGAATGGAAAGTTTCTGTGGCCCGGTTTTGGTGAGAACAGCCGCGTATTGCGGTGGATCTTCGAGCGCTGCGATGGCAAGGTGCACGCGAAAGATACTCCGATCGGACGAATCCCCGAAGTCGCCGATCTGGATACGAACGGACTCGCTATCGACGATGCGCATGTGCAGGAGTTGCTCAGCGTCGATATCGACGGATGGTTGCAAGAAGTTCCGCGCATCCGGGAGCATTTCGCCAAGTTCGGTAAACATCTGCCCGAGGGTTTGAATGCCGAACTGAAGGGGTTGGAGGAACGCCTAAAAACTGCGAAGCACTAAATTCGGACTCGGGTCTATTCTGCGCGAGCTCTGGTCCCTTTGCGAACTTCGTGGCAGTCTTAGCGCACTTCGCGGTTGAGACCTCTTGACTCTGTGAATCGAGCAAAATCTTAAGGCACGAAGCTCGCCAAGGGCGCCAAGCGAAATTAGGACACTTCCCGCGAGCAACAATATTTTCTTCTTATCGCGGCATTTTGATATAGTTCCCCACTGCCATGCCGCATTTCGCGACGAACGAGGCGGATCATCCAACTTCCGGTTCCGTCCCCGTCGCGCCCCCGGCTCCAACTCTCACCCGCAATCAGATTCGCGGCTTTTGGGCATCCTGGGGAGGATGGGCGCTCGATGGCATGGATTCCTTCGTCTATGCTCTGGTTCTCGTGCCCTCATTGCGCGACTTGCTTCCACGTTCCGGCATTCCCGCAACCAAAGCGAACATCGGGCATTACGGCGGGTTGCTGTTCGCTCTCTTCCTGATTGGCTGGGGCCTCGCGTTTTTGTGGGGACCGATCGGCGACAAGTTCGGCCGCGTGCGCACGCTGATGCTGACCATTGTCTGGTATTCGGTGTTCACTTTTCTGAGCGCGTTCGTTACCGGCGTCTGGCAGCTTGCAATTTTGCGTTTGCTTGCCGGCGTTGGCATTGGCGGCGAGTGGGCCATGGGCGGGACGTTTGTCGCGGAAGAATGGCCTGAGCATCGGCGCCGCATGGGCGCTGGCCTAATGCATACTGGCTATTATGTCGGTATTTTTCTTGCTGCATTGGCGAACTATGGAATCGGCAGTCGTTATGGCTGGCGGGCCATGTTTATCGTCGGCGGCGTGCCCGCATTATTTCTCGCGTGGATTCGCTACGGAGTCTCCGAGCCTCTTGCCTGGAAGAAGAAAGAAATGGCGATTCAGTCGTGGGCGGTTTGGCGTCCATTCGCAGTTCTCTTTGCGCCTCAGTGGCGCAGGCGCACGATTTTGAATTCCTTATTCATGCTCGCATCGATTTGTGGACTATGGGCGGGAACGGTCTATGTTCCGACCGCGATTACCACGATTGCCGAAGCCGGTGGCCGGAACGGCGCGCAGGCCGCAAAGCTCGCCTCCTGGGGCGTGATGCTGGTTTCGTTCGCGACCATTCTCGGTTGTCTCGCCATGCCGTGGTTAGCGGAGCGGCTCGGCAGGCGCGGCGCGCTCGCCGTATTTTTTGCGCTGATGGTGATCTTCATCGCTCTAACATTCGGCGAGGTCTTCTATCTTGGACCGCGCGCGTTGCCGTGGTTCTTCGTCTGCCTTTTCTTCCTGGGCCTAGGGGGAGCGAATTTCGCGGTTTACACGCTTTGGCTGCCCGAGCAGTATCCCACGGAGTGCCGCGCCAGCGCTTTCGCGTTTTCGACATCTTTCGCGCGATTTGCCGGAGCAGGAATCACTTTTCTGGTGGGCAGCGGAGTTCGCCATTTTGGTTCGCTGGGAAAACCCGTGGCATTGACCTCGATTGCATTTGCGATTGGACTACTGCTGATTCCTTTCGGCGCGGAAACGCGTGGGAGAACTCTGCCAAATTAAACCGTGAGTGCAAGAATGGAATAATCGAATAGAGTCGAAGCGGAGTTAGAGTTTTTCCAGAACGATATCTTCCACATCTTCGATGTGGCGCAGCATAGCTGATCGCGCAGCATCGGAGTCATGACGCTTGATGGCAGAAAGGATGCGGCGATGGCCGTCAAGAGATTTATGCGAGCGTCCCACGACTTGCAGCGAGCGCGTGCGCGTCTCGCGCAGGAGGTCCATGAGAATATCGATTACCTTGAGCACCACGGTATTCCCGCAAGCCAGTGCCACGCTGTAGTGGAACTCGGCGTCTTCGGCAACGGCAGCGACTCCGCGTCCATGCTTCTCTTCCTGCCGCTTGAGAATTGCCTCCATCTCGGCCGTCTCCTCGGGAGAGGCATGCGTGGCTGCGCGGGCAGCGAGCGGGGGCTCGAGCATCTTGCGAAAATCCAGCAGCTCAATTACGGAGTCTTTTCGGCGCTTCAATGCATTGGCGAAGGGATTGGCCGCCGAATGGGCTCCTGCATGGCGAACGATTGTGCCCGCACCCTGTCGCGGTTCCACCAGGCCTAGAAGTTCGAGCCCACGAATGGCGTCGCGGATGGAACCGCGGCTTACGCCCAACATTTCAGCCAGTTCGCGTTCCGCGGGCAGCTTGTCGCCGGGCTTGAGCTTCTTCAGAATCAGCCGCTCAATTTGCTTTGCGACTTCCTCGTAGACCTTGTTCCTGCGAATAATCTCGAAATCAGGTTTGCTGCTGGTGGCCAATGGAACCTCCGCATGGTTCGATGAAGCGCCGGTAGCGATGGGAGTATAACCCGATTGCTAAGAAAGGCTGAAACGTTTTTATTCGATTGCGTGGAAGAGGCCGTGAAGCATTTGAGCAAGTGGTTAAAAAACAATCGGAAGGCTACGCGGAAACTGTAAGCTAAACCGAAGGACTAGGTTATTATCTTGCGGAAGATGTAGATCTGGCGCTTTGCGCGAGCAGTTTGGCGCAGCTATAAACCGTGCGAGTAACGGTCATCGGAAGTCCCACGCGTTCGCCCAGTTCAACAACCGCACCGACTAAAGCCTCCAGCTCCATGGGCTGGCCAGCCTCGAGATCCTGCAGCATTGAGGTTTTGTGCTCACCAACTTTTTCGGCCCCGGCTATCCGTTGATCGATCGAGATTGGCAATTCCATTCCCAACTTGTTTGAGACCGCTTCTACCTCTTCCATGATGGCTCGAATCACTGAACATACGCCGGGATCGTGGATCATCCGAACAATTGTGGCGCGGGTGAGAGCGCTGACGGGATTCAGAGATGCATTGCCCAAGACTTTGACCCAGATCTCGTGCCGCAGCCGGGTCGTAATTGGGCTGCGCAAGCCGGAAGCGATGAGTACCTCGGCGATCTGGCGGATGCGCTCGGAGCGGGAGCCATCGGGCTCGCCAAGAGAAATGCGATTGCCTTCGATGTGCTGGATGACACCTGGTTCTGTGATTTCGGTTGCCAGATAGACAATTGAACCGATTACCTTGCGCGCTTCGATCGCGGAAGAAATCACGCCGCCGGGATCGACACGTTCCAGGCGCAAGCCTTCCCACTCGCCGCCGAAGCCTTGGAAGTACCACCAGGGGATGCCATTCTGGGTGCTGACGACAGTTGTTTCCGGTCCGAGAACTGGCCTCAAATTAGCGGCAAGCTGCGGAAGGCTGTGAGCTTTTACCGCTAAAAAAACGACATCTACTGGGCCAACTTCCTCGAGCGACGCAGCCAGTTTCGGTCGAGCGACAAAATCGCCTTCATTGCTCTTTACCCGAACGCCATGCTCTTGCATGGCTCGAAAGTGCGGCCCGCGCGCAAAGAGAGTGACGTCGAACCCGGCATTGGCCATGCGCGCGCCCACATAGGCGCCGATGGCGCCTGCGCCGGCGATCAGGAATTTCATAGTTGATCTTCCAAAGTCGATCTCACAATTGATCTTCCACCAGCGCAGCCGCGACGGCGCGGCGGCGAATCTTACCCGTCGCCGTGGTTGGGATGGCATCGACCAGATAGATCTTTGCCGGGCACTTGTATTCCGCCAGGAACTCGCGGCAGTGGTTGATCAATTCCGTCTCGGTTGCGCCATGCTTTTCATGCAACACCACAGCAGCCGCGACCTCTTCGCCCAGCGTGGGATGCTGGCAACCGAATGCGACCGCTGCGGCAACAGCAGGATGCTTGAGCAGAACTTCATCCACTTCATGAGGAGCAATATTTTCTCCTCCGCGAATGATGATGTCTTTGATACGGCCGGTGAGATGCAGATAACAATCGGAATCGAGATAGCCCTGATCGCCGGTGCGGAACCAGCCATCAACGAAGGCGCGGGCGTTTGCTTCGGCGTTATTTTCGTACCCCCGAAAAACGTTTGCTCCCTGAATAGCAATTTCGCCGCGCACGTTGGTGCCGAGGTGCTTGCCCTCTTTATCCATGATGCTGATTCGCAAGCCAATGCCCACACCGACGGAGCCGGGTTTCCGGTGCTGCGGCGGCAGCGGGTTCGAGGTCATCTGATGCGAAGCTTCCGTCATGCCATAAGCTTCGACGAATGGCACGCCGAAAATTCCTTCGATCTTGTGAATCAGTTCCTCCGATAAAGGCGCGCTGCAGGATCTTAAGAATCGCAGCGTCGCAGCTTCGACCGGCTTTCCGCGGCTACGCGCCAGCAGAAGTTGGTGCATCGTCGGAACTCCCGAATACCAGGTCACGCCGTGCTTGGCAACCGTCCGCCAAAAAGAGAGTGCGTTGAATTTTGTAGGAACAACGACGGTCCCGCCGGAAAGCAGCGTGGACATGGTCGAACCGATCAAGCCATGAATGTGAAACAGTGGCATGACGCAGAGCGAGACATCTTCTTCGGAGAGAGCGTAGGTGTTCGCGATGTTTGCAGAAGAGATTGCCAAATTGAAATGGCGCAACGGCACGCGCTTCGGACGGCCCGTGCTTCCGCTCGTGTGCAAAATAAGGGCAATGTCGTTGGCGGTGGGCTCGGTCGCCTTACATCCCATGGGAGCATTGGCGATGTAAACCTTGCCTTGTTCGTTCATCTCGACGGAGAAGACCGGAATTTTTCGGTCCTTGGCCGCGGTGCGCACAAATTCAGCGCCTACCGCCGGGCAAAGCAGTACGCGGGCGTCGGTATCACCCAGGAAGAAGTGGAATTCTTCGTAGGGATACGCCGGGTTCAGAGGCGCTGCTGTGCCGGCAATCGAAGCGGCCAGAAATGCCACAATGGCTGGGAGCCCATTGGGCAGTGCGATGGCTACCGCGTCGCCGCGGCGAATGCCCGCCGATGCCAGCGCATTCGCCATGGCCAGCACCTGCTCGCGAAGAGAATCGTAGGTGATGCGGATTCCGAGCTCAGGCACGATAACCGCGGTGTGGCTATCGGCAAACTGCAGAACGTCCAGCAGTGTGTCCACTGACTTCAGTGTCATGCGTTTCTTGCCTCTGGCGCTGGTCTTAGATGGTGAGTCGACTGCAGCTGTTGTCCAGGAACGAAATCATACCCTGCCGTACCCGGATCGAACAGCATGGGCGGAATCCTCGACTAGATCGGATAGCCCTCCGCGTTCAAGGCCTTTTTGAACTCGCTCAGGAAGAATTGGACATTGTCGTCTGTGGCTAATGGACCCATTACGCCGATGCGGAAGACTTTGCCGGCGAGCGGTCCGAAGCCGCCTGCGATTTCGATGCCCGGCCCATCAAGCAGGCGCTTGCGCACTTTGCCTTCCTCGACTCCGCTGGGTACGCAGACTGTGTTCAGCGTAGGAATGCGATGTTGCTCGGGTACGTGCATCTTCAAGCCCAAGTCCTGAATTCCTTTGACGAAGACTTTATTGCACTTGCGGTGCCGCTCCCAGCGATTCTCCACGCCTTCCTCGGCGATGACCAGCAGCGCCTCGCGCAACGCGTAGAACATGGAAATCGGCGCCGTGTGGTGGTAGCGATGCGAAACCGTAGAATAATCGTGAATCAGCTTGAGATCGAGATACCAACTGCGCGGAGCAGTCGTCCGGTTGCGCAAGAATTCCATGGCTCGTTGAGACATGGCCATAGGAGACAAGCCTGGCGGGCAACTCACACCCTTTTGCGTGCAGCTATAGGCAACGTCAATGCCAGTTTTGTCGAACTCCACCGGCAGTCCGCCAAGCGAGGTAACGCAATCGCCGATCACGAGCGCGCCAGCTTCGTGCGCGGCTTCGCAGATTGCCCGGCCCGATTGCAAAGCACCCGTAGAAGTCTCGGCGTGCACGAACGCGGCCACTTGCGGCTTTTCGCGGCGGATGAAATCTCTGGCTTCGTCGTCCGAGTAAGTCTCGCCCCAGTTCTTTTCAAAGCGCACGATGTTCGCGCCGTTGCGCTTTGCCATTTCGGTGAGCCGGTCGGAAAAATATCCGTTGGCGAAAACCGCGAACTTGGTTCCGGCATCGATGAAGTTCGCCACAGCAGCTTCCATGCCTGCGCTACCGGTACCGGAAATGACCAGTGTTGCTCCCTCGCTTACTCCATAGGGAGCTTTGAGCAGTTGCTGAACGTCATGCATGACCTCAATGAAATACGCATCCAGGTGCCCCACGATTGGCTTCGAGAGCGCTTCGTAAACCCGCGGGTGAACCATGGTGGGTCCGGGACCGAACAGATAGCGGCGGGGTGGTTGCAATGCGGCGAAGGCGATTCCTGCGGGTTGCTCGGTAACGCTCATAGTTTTCTCAGTCCCTACCTTGTTTTTCGGTCACTTTGTCCAGCGAAAAAATGGAGCAAAAACTCACATTACCTGCCTGACACCCATAAAACACAATTTCACAGTGGGCACTTCCGAGGAGTAGTTCGTCAAATCAATTATTTCGATCATAGGTATTGTTTTTGCCGATTGATCCGGGCGTTTGACTCATCTGTCGTCTTCGACCTTCGTTTAGCCGATCTCGCTTCAATCGCTCTTTCGTTTTAATCAAGCATCCTAAACAGGCGAATGATGTCCTTGTACGATCATCTCCTCGGCGATGCGGCGAGCTTCGGGCAGTGTGATCGCAGCTTTGCGGTCGATTTCCGTCGGCAGATTCTTTTGAATCTTCGCCAACTCCTCGTCGAAAAGTTTTGTAGTCACTTCCGGCGTGTGCGTGACCGGCTTGCCGTCGTCGCCGCCGACCTGAACTTTGTGCCGCACCCGCTGCGCAATCATCAGGCGGTAAATGCGGTCGGTGGCCAGGTCTTCCATATAACCATCGAGCAGGCTTGCGCCTTTTCCGTTGAGCACTCCATTGCGATAACGAATCACGGTACGGACGGCGGCGCGCGTTCCGGCAAGAGAAATCTGGCCAACGCCTTTCGGCAGCGGCCGCAGATCGAGGTGCGAATTCGCCAGCTTCGGACGCTTCGAAATCTGATTGGGATAAGGAAACTGCGCGACAGCAATTTCGTTCTGATCGGGATGGCCGGTCCACGCTCCATCCATCAGGCAATTGGCTTCGTTCTTTTTATCCTGTTCGAGCACCTTCAGAGCGCGAGCGTTTAATTCTTTATCGGTGCGACTTGGATAGAGCGCGGTCATGCCCCCGATGGCCTGAGCGCCATGTTTATGGCAAATTTCCGGCATCAACGTACGGAAGTTCTGAAAGAACGCGACGTCGTGGGGGATCGTGTTGCGGTCCGGCAATATCCATTCAGGATCCTCTAGCATGAAATCGATCAACGATGCCATGTAATCCCAGCGGCCGAGGTTCAGTCCCAGGCAGTGGTCGCGCAGATTGAAAAGAAACTCTTCCATCTGGTAGGCGAGCGGATGCGCTTCCACCAGCGCCATGCACTTGATGTAATCAGGCGCCAGCCCCTTTTGTTTAGCGAGAGCCTGAAAAAGATCGCGCCACCAGAACGCTTCATCCGCCGATTCGCTCTTGGGAATGTAGACCGAAAAATTATGCGGCAACCAGGCCGGATCGATCTGGTACCAGATCATCGCGAGATCGAACAGGGAAGCGGAAACGATCTCGTTCTTGATCAGGCCACCCTGACTCACGTGCAAACCACGGGGACGCACCCAGGTAACCGTTTTCGAACGCTTGACCGAAACCTTCTTCTTGCGCTTTTTGTCGTCGTAATTGAGTTCGTACTTATAAGCCGCAATCGTATTCCTGATCGCGAGCATGATGTTTTCCCAAAGGTTCGCAGTGGAATCTTCCAGATCGATCATCACTGCCGGTGAGCCGGAATTCAGCAGCTTCACGGTTAATTCCGCATCATCAGCCGGGCCGGTCATCTGATTCCGCTGGTCGGCGCACCACTCCGGAAGTTCGATTTGCCAGTCGCAGGTGGTTGCTTCCGACCCAGGCAAATAATCCGGCGGATGCCCTTCGTGGGACGCCCGCAACGTGTCAGCACGCCTCGCAATAATTTTCTGCTGCCAGGGCGTGAACTGTTTGTGCAGGGGCAGAAGAAAATCCAAAAATCCCTTTGGCAGATCCTTTTGTGGATTCAAATTCGCCGGGGCGTAATTCATCGATTGTGCAGTGGCGTTTTCAATACGGGATGCCATGGGCGCGTCCTCGAACGTGCGCCGCCAGGAGGGGTGGGAAGGCGGTGTCAGCGTTTCCTTTGCGACTAAGTATCCTAGTCGTAAAATGGCCGCTCTTCAATGCGCGGCTATGCTCTGATGCGTTCCGAGAGCTTGCAGTTGCGTGCCTATCGCGTGGTGACAAAGAAGTAAGCGGTCATTACCAATCCCAGGCCGATCACAACGGCCCGTACCCGGCGGGGATCGGCCTTCTGCGCGTAGTGCGCTCCGAACCAGCCGCCAAAAAGAGCGCCGATAATCATCACCACACATTCGCGCCACAAGACCGCCCCCGCCACAATAAATGTGAGTACGGCCACGGCATTGATGGTGGCAGCGAGCAGGGTCCGAATTGCTCCCATGGCGTGAATGTCGCGCATTCCCAGAGCCGCCAGCATTCCGAGTGTGATGAAGCCAATGCCCGCACCAAAATATCCGCCATAAATTGCCACCAACAATTCGACACATGAACTTACGGCGACGGCCATCCAGGAGACGCTGCGCAGGTCGTCAGTCGCGCCAGCGCTACCGGCGATAGCCCGGATCGTATTGCCGAAAGCAAACAGCAGCGTGCCAGCCAATAGCAGCCATGGGACGAGATGCAAGAAAGTATGCTGCGGAGTATGCAGCAGGAGCAGCGCTCCCGCCCACCCCCCGGCCACGCTGGTAATCAGCAACGGGACCAACAGACGCAGCGGAGCATTTAGCTTTTTAAAATAAGCAATCGTGCTGGCGGCCAATCCGGGCCACAGCGCGACGGTATTGGTTGCGTTCGCCGCGACCGGCGGCACGCGCAAAAACAAGAGCGCAGGGAATGAGACGAAGCTGCCGCCACCGGCAACCGCATTCAGCGTCCCGGCAATAATCGCGGCGAGGAATAGAAAGATGGAGCCGCCAAGGTGGAATCCCATGCAGCTCTAAGATAAATGCACGTGACCAAAAGCGGCATCGTGGCGGGAGCGAAAATGCCGCCGAGCAGGGGCTATCACGGTGGAAGGGCTGTGAACGACCTTATTCCAGCTCGTCAACCTTCTTTCGCAAAGCCGCCAGCAACGGCGCAGGCAATTCGGAGTAGCCTTCCTGGGTCGCATACCGTTGTCCGTCGCTGTATATCCAGGACAATAAATCATGCAATGCGAACCTGCGAGCCGAAAAGCGCGACGAGGTCTGCAGGTAAATCCAGGTAAAACTGGGAAATGAGTTTGCTCCGCCGGCGTAGGTCAACGACGCAGAAAAGTTATTCCATCGCGGAGCTTCTACCGCTTGGCACGCGGCTGCCAGGCTTTCCGGAGAAGCCTTAACAAAGTTTCCCGCAGAGTTCAGCACCGCGGCGTCAGGGATATTCTTCTTCACTGCGTATTGATACTCGACGTAACCAATGGATCCGGGCGTGTTCCTCACGTTGTCGGCCATGTCGGAGCTTCGCTCTGTCGGCGTGCCCACCGGCCATTTCGGCGATGCCGTTACACCGACCTGGGCGCGAAATCTCGAATTGGCCTTGGATAGAAAATCGGTGAAGACGAAATTTGATCCCTTTCCGGCAGGGCGTATTATTACCCGGATGGCGAGATTCGGAAGCGCAATATTCGGATTGAGCCTGGCGATCTGTGGAGCATTCCACATCTTGATTTCGCCAAGAAATATCCCCGCCAAAACCTCCGCCGAAAGCCGGAGTTCCTGGTCGACACCGGGAAGATTGTAGATAGGCACAATGGAGATCAGGACAACGGGCATTTCGACGAAGCCATCTTCTTTTCGCTCTTTTTCCGTGAGTTGAGCCTCACCCGCCGCAAAGTCACCCGCGCCATGCGAGATCTGCTTGATCCCTTCATTAGTGCTCACGGAGAGATAGCGCGTCTGAATGCCGGAGTTTCGCTTGCCGTATTCCTGAGACCAACGAGCGTAAAGCGGAGCTGGAACGGTCGATCCAGAGCCTACGAGCACCGTCGCGGTTTGCCCTTCGGCAAAGCCGCCGCTCAGCAGCAAACCGAAGATCGAGGGCAGAACGATCGAGCGCAGTAGGAGTCTACAAACGGTCGCTTCCGTTTTGGAAAAACCTGGTTGTTGCGATTGCATTTTTTGGTTCCAGCACACCGCGATTGATACCTGCTAATCTAGTCTCTTGTCAGCGGAACTTAAAGATAACGATGGTGAGCGCTATCGTTTAAGAGAAGGGCGGACTGAGCAGGTAAGCGAAAGATCTCGCCTGCGAGGCTTGAAAGCGGGCGCAGAACGCGAATCTCTGCCAAGAGCGGTTGCCGTTTATGTCCACTATGCCCAGGAATGAAGCAGAAACCATAGCGCGCGAATTGCTCTCCGCACATGAACGCGGCCGTATGGTCGACGCTTTTTCTTCGCGTCCCGGATTCAACCTTGATTTGGCCTACGAAGTCGAAGCCAAGTTGAAACAAGCTCGAGAGGCGGCTGGACACAAGGCGGCTGGCCGCAAGGTGGGTTACGCAAACAAGGCCATGTTGCGAGTACTGAAGCTAGAAACGCTGGTTTGGGCGCACATGTACGACGATACTGTTCACAACGCGCAGAACAATTCAGCCTCGCTCGCGATCCCGAAATCTCGTTCCCTGAAAATTGAGCCGGAAATTGTTTTTGGATTGAACGGGCCCATCACGCAGGACCTAGGTGCCGCTGGCGCGCTTGCGGCCACAGATTGGATCGCCTTGGGATTCGAAATCATCGATTGTCCTTATCCAAACTGGAAGTTTCAGCCCAGTGATTTCATCGCATCCTTTGGCCTGCATGCGGCGCTGGTAATCGGCGAAAAGCAAAAAATCTCTCCCGACCTGATTCCAAAACTTGTCGAGGAACTGCCGAAGTTCAAGCTACGGATGTTAAAGGGCAGGGAAGTGGTCGAAGAAGGCTCGGGCGAGAATTCCCTCAAGAGTCCGGCGTTGTGCCTCGCCGAACTTGGAGCAGCGATCACCCGGCGCTTTCCGGCCGAGCCGTTGAGCGAAGGCGAGATCGTCAGTTCGGGCACGCTGACGGCCGGCCATCTAACGGCTGCCGGCGATAGCTGGACCGCTGAAGTCGAGGGGATTTCCTTACCATCTCTGACTCTGCGCCTGATCTAAATATTTGCTGCATGGGCGCGGTAGAGGCGCGGCGCAAAAAAAATAATACAAAGCAAAACCGCACTGCCGGTTAGCAGCGCGGTTCGACTGAATACGCCTGGAAACGGCGCGATCGGAAATTTAGACTTTGGCAAACTTGCGGCGCAACACTCCTGCGAGTCCTACCAAACCGGTGCCCAGTAGCAAAAGGCTGCTCGGTTCGGGAACCGCGCTGCCAATGAACTCTTGTGGTCCTACGCCGGGCTGCGCATTGAGCGGCGTATAGAGCAGCAATCCATTAAAGGCAGAGTTCGACGCGGTCGCGGCCATCGCCAGATAGGTCGCCTCAGTTGTCGCGAATACGGAATGGTCCAGGAAGTACGAACTGTCTGCGGCATTCTTCGAAAACAATCCCCAGATAGCCCACTGTGCGGTGTTGCTGTTGAGCGTTTTGTTCAGGACGCTCTCGAACATCAGCCCGGCGGCTTTGTAATCCATTGTCATCGTCGGCCCAAACATGCCCTTCGCAATGCCCTGCAGGAAGGGCGAGACGGTGTATGTGTAGCTCTGGTGGAGGTTCACGCTGTTGTCGTAGGAATCGCACATTAGCGCTGTGTAAGTGGAACTTCCGTTGATAGAGAAATAGTACGGATAGCCAACGTACGGTGAACCGTTTTGTGCGTGCGCTCCTTCGTGGCCCTCGTACACCATCTGGACCGTGGTAGCGAAAGCTGAGCTGGTTAGCAGTAACGAAAATAAAACAACGGAGAATATGAGATGAAAAGAACGAAGGCGCATCGGTTTTCCTCCAGGCGAACTTAGAACGAAATAGCCATTATTCTTATAGAACTTAATAGGGTTCCTTCGATCAGGGGAGTTCGGCCAGAAAATTCAAAATGAGACTCAATGATCTCTGTCGTAATGATCTCTGGCTTCGCCGCGAAGGGCGGCACTTTGTCAAGGGATATAAAACTTACTCCCGTAACAACCAAGAGAGTACCAGCGAGTGATCGGCATTGAAATAGCCCAAAAGTGGCGTTACCAGAGTCACCAACATCCGATGGGGTTTTAAGCCCGCTCACGAAGTGCTTGAGTGCCCAAATTGACACCTAAAAAGAAATCCACAGTATATTCATGTGCAAACCCTTCCCGCGTCTGCTACGATGGGTCGCAAAAAATAAGCGGATATCCTTTGTTTTCTGCAAGTGAAATGAAGGAGAATTGGCACTCAAACTGCCCTATCGTACTGCCAGAGTGCCGGAGTGCGTGATCCCAGAATCTCCGCCGCTGGTAGGAGTTGTTCGTGTCCGATCCCGAGAACGGGAAAGCCCAGGTTATCGTTAAGCGTCGGCGTACGCGTCGGCATCGCCAGCATCTCCTCATTCGGCGGTTGCTTTCCCTCGCCCTTCTTGCTGTTTTCACGGCCTGTGTGTCGAGCTTTGCTTTAAGATATTTCGGTTCTTCCGTTGTTGGTGTTTGGCAACGGAACTCGTTTACTTCCGAACAAGCGTCACCAAGCCGTGAAGAATCCCGGGTACTCGATGAAGTTCTGTCGCAGGTTCGGCCGTCTCGTCCCTTGTACGCATACTCGGTTGTGCCCGGCGGAGTCAGTGACGCGAAAGAGCTGAAATGGGTAGCGGAGCACGATCCTGTAGTGGCCGAGCACTATGCCGGCTTTGATTACGATCGCGCCCGCGTGGTCGAGGTAACGCTTGCGCGTACCGCTTATGTCTCCTATCGCATCGGCAATCACATTTACTGGATGCGTAGAAGAATCAGCCTTCACAAAGGCGAGAAGCTGATCACTGATGGGCGAATCACAGCGCGCGGACGCTGCGGTAATCGGGTGGCAGAAAATCCGCAGGCGGAAGTTTCGCCTTCCGAACCTTCGCCGGAAAGAATGGAGAAACCCATGGATGGGGCGGGCACGGTGATGCCGGCTCCTCCGGTTCCGTTTGAATCGGCGTTATTGAGTCGCCCGATCATGCCCGGATCCGAGCCCGAGGGGCCGCTGAACGTGTCCACTCCATTCGGTGGAGGAAATTTGATTGCGATCGCGCCTCCGGCATTTCCCGTCGGTCTTTGTGCGCCGCTGCCCAAAAAAGGCACGTCGGGAATTTCGGCAATTGAGGGCGGAGCGCTGACGAACGGCAAAAAGAAACTTGGCCCGTGCGGTACCGGTGGCCAGGGCCCATCTACCGTGCCGGAGCCCGCGACCTGGATGATGCTCATGACCGGATTCGCCGCTCTACTGTGGCAATTCCGGCGCAAACTATATCGCGCGTAATCTCGCGGTATTTCATCTCTCCAGTTTTTCTATTTTGCGAATCATTTTGCTGCATCTTGTTGAGCATCCTTTAATGAACTAGGGATTGCGAAGGCTGGTAGAATCGGCTGAAGCCCTCTCATTTATGTTTCCTTGCTTCAGACGTGCGGCGATGATCGTTTTATCGGCAGCCACGTCCATTGCCGGAACGCTTGCATTGCGCGCCGAGGATGTCCCGTTGGTGCGGCATGTAGAAGTACTGCGCGGGGGAAATCAGGTTGAAATCCAGATCGAATCCAGCGCTTCGATCGTTCCTCAGACGAACGAATTGGGCGGACCCAACCGGCTTCTGATTGACTTCGTCAAGGCCAGGCCAGGAGCGCAACTGCGCAGCCAGAACGTTGACCGAAACGAAGTGAAGGATTTGCGGGTGAGTTTATTTTCGAAGGATCCGCCGGTCACGCGCATCGTAGTCGACCTGAACGGTCCCCAGCCTTACCAGGTCTTTCCCGCCGGAAGAACCACCATCGTGAAAATTGGAGGCACCGGCGTGGATATATCCGGAGCGCAGGCCTCGTCGGGAAATATATTGGCGGCCAACGAAGCTGCCAACCCTCCACCAGAGCCGCCGAAACCCAGTCTCGAAGTTGCATTTCGCAACGGATTGCTTTCCATCAACTCTTACCGGGCCAGCCTGTCAGAAGTTCTGTTTGCCGTGCACCAGCGCACCGGGGCCGAGATTGCGATACCGGCGGGAGCCGAGCAGGAAAAAGTCGTGGTGAATCTTGGGCCTGCGCCCGCGCCGGACGTTTTGTCCCAACTGCTCAACGGGTCAAAGTTTAATTTTGTGATTCTGAGTTCTCCGAAAAATCCCGGAGCGCTCGACCAGGTGATTCTCACTCCTCGTACGGACGCTCCCGTGCAAGCCCAGGCTGCCGCGCCGCAACCGCCTCCACAACCCGCGACCAACGACGACACCAACAATGCGGATCAGGAAAACAACCCGAGATTTCGTATGCGAGGCCGTCCGGGGCTGCCGCCGTTTCGGGACGCGAACCCGAATGTGGATGAAGGCCAAGCCCCTCCGCCGGAAAACGACAACGGACCCAACTAGGGGCACGTTCAGCAGAGGAAAAGATCCTAGGGAGGTGTGATCAGCCGCACCGGTACGGGAGAGCTGCCGTAGACGGGCTGTGTTGAGCTGCTTACATTGTTTCCGCAGGCAGCGACATTCATCACTGTGACCGCAAGACTGCCATTCGTTGTGCTGACGTTCTGGATGAATACCTGAAGAAAACCTACGATGGTGATGGGTGAATTGGCCGCCAGGTTCGTGGTGTATTGCGTGTCGTCGTAGATGGGAAGCGTCACGATGGAATTGCTGTTCGTGATCACGGTCCCGCTGACGTTCAGTGGATTTCCTGACCCTGCCTTTATTTGGTAGGGATAAACGCTCTCATCGATAGAATCCTGCCCATTGTTTTGGTTAATCAGGCATGCGGCAGCCGTAGCCGTGTCGCCATTTACGCCGTTGGGATTTTCGGCAAGGTCGATCGTGTTCGGATTGGACAACGCAGAATACTGCACTCCGCACTGGTACTGTGTGGTTTGATCGCAGCCCGCAATGGCCGCCTGGTAAGCATTGGCAGTGGCGCAACTTGGGACCGCAACGGAGTTGCTTGGCGGAGCGCCCGGCAAATAGTCAAGATTAGGGGGCGGCAAAGTGGGCCCATTTGCCTGTGGAGGGTGGGTCGCAGCGTAATAGCAATCGCCGCTCCCGTAAATGTAGCAATCGGCAAACAGAGAAAAGCTTTCGCCGATCACGCCGGTCGTATTGGTACTACTTAGGATTCCGCCGGTGGTTATTGTGCCGGTTGCCAGGGTAACAAAGGTTGTTGAGTTATCCGGGTCCCGATTCGGAATAATCATGGGCTTCACGCAACGAGGCTGAACCGGCACGATATTACCTGACGTAGAGAACGCACCCGAGTTGGAAGGATTGAACGCCTCTGCGGTAGCTGTCGCACCTACGGTGTTGCCGCTCCGGCCCCATATTCGGGCGAAAAAGGTTGGCAGATTCGTTTGTGTAACCTGCACAGTAACCGTAGGATTAACTCCGAAAGAAACCGCACTATCAGCTGTGCAATCGCTTTTCTGGTCTCCGGACGTAAATGTGACCGCCACGGTAGCCGGCGGCGCGCCACCCACGGGGTTCTGGCTCGCCACTGTCTGCGCTACTTGGGTCGCTGCTGAACAAGCCAGTGACCAGTCACCGGACAAATTTGTGGGATCGCCAGTCATGCCGCTGGTGGAAAGTGTTCTGGCGGCAGCCAGTGCCGCCGCATCGGCTGCTCGTTGCGCCTCCGCGTTCGCCTGATACAGCGTGCCAACATCGATCGACAGACCCGCCATAGCAATGATGCTGAAGATAGCCAAGGCCACCAGCGCGATGGTAACGCCCCGTTCCTGCTGCCGGGCTATCGAACTGCGTTGAGGTCCGCGTATTAAGGGCGGTCGCATGAGAAGTTCGTCAATTCTCGTTGAAAGATGTTGCGGTGGTCGTAATGGTGGCCGGGCCTGAGAACGCACCGCCGATCAGGCCCGAGACGCTGTTGAATTCCCATTTGTAAGGATACTTGAGAGTTACACATGTATCGACCTCATCCATGGTTGGTCCCTGCGTTTGGGGGGTGGTGCAACCGCGGTTGATGGTTAGGGTGATTCCGGCGCCGGGACAGCCTGAACCGGTCGCGGTCGCTGTCCAGGTGAGAACGCCGCTTGGTGCCCATGTGGGGCTGGAGAGGCCACAATCCTTTACACGCGCTCCCAGAAGATAATTGTCTACAACCTGCCATGCGTCATTGACCGAAGCCGGGATGCCGGAGGAGGGTAGCGATGCCAGGTCGCTCGCAGGGTCGGCTGCGGCGACGCGGGCGCCCTCCCGCGCAGCGTTCGTGAGCTTCTGCTTTAAGGTGATCGCGTTACTGAAGTCGAAAATTCCCACCACAAATACCACCAGCAGAGGCAGCGAAAGAGCAAATTCCACAATTTGCGTGGCTGCTTCTTCCCGCCAAAGCCCAAGCCCAGCACGTTTCTTCGACGGCAACAACCTGCGAATGCGGCGCATTACTGTGTCTCCGAACGCATTTGAGCCTGTGCAGGCAAGTTCATATTGCCCAGGTTGAGTTCGGTGAAAGGTATAGTGAAGTTGAAACCATTCTTATAGCCGAAGCTGACGGAAGTACCGCAACTGCCCGCCCCGCCAAGCGAGGAATATGACAACTGCACGTTGGGCTGAACGCAAACATTAGTAGTAGCGGGGATCGATTCGCAGCTTATGGCGCTGCCGCTGCATGAGGAATTGGTGCTTCCACAAGGGCACAAAGTCGGCACCTGGCTGGGTGCCTGGATTTGCGCCGTGGTCATGTGTGCTGCGGCCAACGTGGAGTTTATCGCTGCTATGGCATTTTGCGCCGCAACGGTGTTCGTGACGGGCGTACATGTGGAGCACGCCGGAGCGATAGCGGCGCGCGCTCCTTGCCGAGCCGCCTGCGTAATGGTTGTGTAGATGCGGAATGCCTGACCGAACCAGAAAATGGCCAGCACCATCATGAAGAGCAGGGGCATGATGATCGCCGTCTCGGCGATCTCTGAGCCGCCAATTGCTCGAAACAGGCGACCTTGCTGCGCGGGAGACATGGTTACTGCACCCTTCCTATTCTCGCGATTCCGAACAGCAAAGTAGACAAAGCCAGGGCCACGCCGTAGGGAACCTTCAGCGACTGGGGGTTATCCAGTGACACTTCCGCTCCCGGCATGCGAAACGAGAACATGGATGCCAACATGCCCCAGATATTACGCATGGTCTGCCCGAACCGCCGTTTGTAAATCACCAGAATCAAGGCCATCAGTCCAGCCATAAACATGGAACCGATCAACAAAGTTATGAGAGCCTCCCAGCCAACGAACGCTCCCAAAGCGCCTGCCAGCTTCCAATCACCCGCTCCCAGGCTGCGCAACAGAACGAACGGCAGAAGCACGAGCAATCCCAAGCCAGCGCCCAGCAGGGAAGCTTTCACCCCGCCCCATCCTCCAGTCAAACCGTTGAGCAGGATGCCAATCAGCAAGGCTGGCACGGTGAGCCAATTTGGAATGCGGCGGCTGCGCCAATCCGTCCAACCCGCGATCACGGCCAAGGCGAGTGCCGGCCCCAGCACGATCAGCTTCAAACCGCCCTCAAAGTGCGGGGCGATGATTTTCCGCGGACCCCGGTGAGAAGCCGCATTCTGGGTTTTCTAAAAATGTCGTTTTCCTGCTTGGAATGAATTCTCTACTCCTAAGCGCGGGGAACGCCGAATACTCCACTGCCGCGAATTTTCACACAGCCAATGAGTGAAGTCAATTGACCCAGGATATATGTAGTGACTCAATCCAACTGAGGCACTACTGGGATGTAAGACTTGTATCCGATCCTAGTGCTTCGCGAGTTTAGCGGCATTCCTTAGCGAACTTCGCGGTTACAAGCTTTGGTGTTTACTTCGTCGACCAACGCTATCAACCGCGAAGCGCGCCAAGAAGGGCCGCTAAGTTCGCGAAGGATCTTCCTGGCTCGCATCTACGACCGCCCCTTGGAGTTTACCTTCGGAAAAACAAAGGCCCGGAAACTTCGGGCCCAAGATTTGCAATTTGCTGATTAGCGATTGGCGCTGAAGGCCGCCGAGCTGTTGTGCTCGGCTACGATTCGCTTGGCGTTATCGGCGAGCGCCTTGGCTTGCGGCAGCAGATCGAGCGCTTTCAGCACTTCCGGGTCCGCTTCCGTTCGCACCTTCATGCCTTCATCCTCGCCGAAGGCATCGACAAAAATTTCCGATTTGATGTTGGAACGGATCCAGTCGTTGTTGTCGACGAGATCGGCCTGGGTGTAGGAAATGCCGGCGTCGTCGAGCGACTTGCGGAATTCCTGCATTACGGCATCGTCAACGTCGAAGTTTTTCGCCGGGTGGTGGTTTACCACGTAGAGCTTGGCGAAGTTGAAGAATGCATAGTGTTGCAGCAGCGTGTCCTGGAAGTGATTGCTCTTGACTGGCGGAATCGCGACATCCGGCGTGATGCCGCCGCCCCCGTAAACCGTGCGCCCGCTATCGGTAAGTTTCACTTCGCGACTCGCTGTGGGGGGAACATCGTCGCGGCTGTAGTAATAGTCGTATAGCGAGATGTTGCTGTAATCGCGCTGGATCAACCGTCCGCTGGGCGTGTAGTAGTGCGCCGTGGTGAGCGCCAGGCCAGTGTTTTCAGAGAGCGGGTACACCGTCTGCACCAAACCTTTGCCGAACGTAACTTCACCGGCGATCAGACCGCGGTCATGGTCCTGAATCGCTCCGGAGACGATTTCAGCTGCCGACGCCGTCAGCCGATTCACCAGCACCACAATCGGATAATCCTTGCCCCCATTGCCATGCTGCGCCACGTAACGCTTTTCCGCCGAAGCGCGGCCATGGTGGGAAACGATCAGTTGACCCTTCTTCAGGAACTTGTCGGCAACTCCCACGCCTTCGCTTAACAGGCCGCCGGGATTGCCCCGCAAGTCGAGAATCAGTCCCTTGAGATCGCCAAATTCGTCCAGGGCCTTCGAGACTTCTTCTTCCGTGGTCTCGTTAAACCCGTTTACGTGCATGTAGCCGATTCCGGGGCGAATCAGGAAATGAACGTCAACACTGTAACGGGGAATCTCGTCGCGGACCAGCGTGAACTCCATTGGCTTTTCCACGCCTTCGCGCGAGATGCTGATGTGAACCGTCGTTCCCTTTGGCCCTTTCAGCATGTCGGCAACATCGGTGACACTCATGTTCTCCGTCGATTTTCCATCGACCGCGATGATCACATCGCCAGGATGAATTCCAGCCTTATAAGCGGGTGTGCCGTTAAACGGGAAAATCACGATTACTTTATTGTTGCGCGGCCCGACTGTCATGCCGACGCCGTAGTATTTGCCGCGCTGGTCTTCGCGCATCAGGGCGTAAGACTTGGGATCGAAGAAGTTGGAGTGCGGATCGAGCGCGTGCAGCATTCCCGGAATCGCCCCGTCGTAAATAGCCTTATCCGGATTCACCGGTTCCGCGTAGTTCTGCTCGACAATCGAATAGACGTCCGCAAACTGCTTGAGGCTGTCCTTGACGTCGGAGTCACCGGTAAGCGGCGATTGGTCTCCCGTGCGCTGGGCAAAGAGGATGCCCAGAAAGCCACAAGCCAGGAGAAAAAAAACTACCAGGAAGAGTGAGCGCCGAGAACTACGTGCCATCTTAGAATTTTCCTTCGATTGAGGGTTGTCGGAATGCCGGCCAATGTACTGAATACCCGCAGTATATCATCCCCATCGACCGCCCAGGACCTGTACAGTCACCAGGGTAACCAACGGGTACCTCTATTCAGATGCGGCGCGCGGCCCTTGGGTTCCGGTTTCAACAAAACAATCTAACGCCTTCATAACAGAGGGTGCGGGCCATCTTCGCCTTTGCTGCCATGAGCCGCTGGTTTGCCTTTTCGGACTGGCGTTGTGCTTGTGCGTTGGGACACGGGATCGCGTCGCAATCCATCCCGCGAGACGGCCTAGATATTTACGGATGGGCGAGCACCGTAACGACAATGGTGTCCGGGGTGAGGGGACGTAGTTTAACCTCCTTCCCCTGCGCCGAGAATATTTGCAGCTGGGGCGGTCTTGGTGCGTCAGAAATATTGGGCCGGTCGTTCACCTTTAACGGTACGGCTCTGAGTGCGTCCAGAAGGCAATTGGCAGCTTTAGTTGTCAATTCCGGCGCTTTGGAGCCGATTGCTACTCATATCGCCGTCCCATTTGAGTTGTCGGCGAGCATAGGCGCAACGTCCCATCCTGCTTGGCCCAAAAGGTATTGCAGCCTCATGGCCACCCCCATCGTGTCAGTGTCTATGTGGTATTGGTTGAATGAGACGGGCGAATACCTAATTTCCACTCTCTGGCCGGAGAATGGTCTCAGCTCTAAGATGAGGGTCTCTGCCGTTTTGCCGTAGAGCAGATTAGCTCGTGGCCCTTGGGCGATAAGCTCTTTTTGCAACTCCAGCGTTCTGGCTTGCGGTTCGGAGAGTTTCGTCTCGGCTTCCGTGAGCTTAAACTGGAAATCGTGCAAGTGCTCCTCTAGCCTTTTCCCGAGCGCATCTCCAGTTATGACCGCCCCCGCCCCGGTAAAAACTGTCAGTGCAATAAAGACGATCGTAGCCCAATCGAATATTGACTTCCACAACTCTAACGACATCAAAGCCTCCTTGATCGCCTCTATCACACCGCCGTGTATATCGCTGGTGCCCTTCGGCTAATGGGCACCGTCATAGTGGTGGCTTATGGACACAGAGAAATAACGTCTTAGAAAATACCGCAACGACTGAGAGATTCAAACTGGGCCTTACCTGCGCTCGCCGCGCATTGCCGCCTTTGCCTTCCAGCATTATGATGGTGCTTCATGAGCTTTTCCGAGACAATTTTCCTGTTCTTTCTGGCCCTGATCATCTTTGGCCCGAAGAAGCTGCCGGAAATTGCCCGCCAGGCCGGACGCCTGCTCGCGGAATTGCGTCGGGCCTCGAATGAATTCAAGTCGCAAATCGAAACCGAAATCTCTCATCTCGAAGTGAAGCAGCGAGCCGAGCAGCGCGAGACGGACAGAGGTGAGGCGGAAAAAGCTCTAACCGCACTCACTCCAAATACAGCACCGCAGGGTACCGTGGCTAGTCTAAGTCTGAATCCTGCGGGTGCCGAAACCGCGCCGCAGAGTGCATCCGCTACGGTCGCAGCGCCAACGGTCGAAACAAGTTCAGAAACTTCAGCTGACACATCCAACGCCCTCCCCGCATCCGAAGCGGTCGCGGCAGTGAACGACCCTGCTTCGCAGGCACCGCATGTCTGAAGGTGCCGCTGAATTCGCAGCACCAGAAGCAAACCGCGACCCCATGCCCACGATGGGCTTTCTCGATCACCTGGAAGAACTGCGCCGTCGCCTGGTTTATTCCATCGCTGCCGTGGCCGTGGGATTTTTCGCCTGCTGGTGGAAGGTTGAATGGATCTACGACCTCATGCAGCGGCCCATCCTGCAAGTGCTTCGGGCCAACGGGTTGTCAGACAAACTGGTATACCTGAACCCCACCGAGCCATTCAATCTTTACCTGAAGATCGCCGCGATGGCGGGCTTGTTCGTTACCTCGCCATTCGTGCTCTATCAGGTTTGGATGTTCATTTCTCCCGGCCTTTATCGCCACGAAAAGCGCTACGTTGTTCCCTTCATGGTCTCGACCATTGCGCTGTTTCTGACCGGCGGCTTCTTCGGGTACAAAGTGGTTTACCCGCAGGCACTCGCATTTCTGATTCACTTCGGCCGGCAGTTTCAGCCGATGATCACCATCAGCGAATACACCTCTTTATTTCTCAGTATCATTCTCGGCATGGGCCTGATCTTCGAGATGCCCATCCTTATTTTTTTCCTGGCCCTGATGGGATTGATTACCGCCCGTTTCATGTGGAAGAATTTCCGTTACGCGATCCTGCTGATCTTCATTGTCGCGGCCATCGTAACGCCAACGCCGGATATTTTAAGCATGTGCATCTTCGCCGCTCCCATGGTTGCTCTGTACGTTAGCAGCATCGGCATCGCGTGGGCGGTCCATCCGAAGCAGAGGCGGGCACGAAAAGAAAAACAGGTAACATAGAGGCTGGCGTACCTGGTCGGCACCTTCGCCATTAGTCGAGGCATACGTTGTCACGCAAAATGAAGAAGATACTTTTCCGGGTATTACTC
This sequence comes from uncultured Acidobacteriaceae bacterium, assembly GCA_963784095.1. Taxonomy (GTDB): domain Bacteria; phylum Acidobacteriota; class Terriglobia; order Terriglobales; family Acidobacteriaceae; genus Sulfotelmatobacter. The sequence continues at coordinate 123,731 of CAWAQC010000002.1, read as the reverse complement.
CCGGCGATTGTTCTGGCGGTGATTGCCTGCAACCAGGACAGGGACAACGATAAACACAAGACGCCTCCTGCCGATCCGCAACCTGCTTCCGCAGCTCAATCCGACACGTCTCTGCCCACGCTCTCACTTCCACCCGACACCGGCCCGGCCCCAACATTCAATGGCGAGCAAGCCATGCAATACGTGAAGGACGTCGTGGCCTTCGGTCCACGCCCGCTGGGCAGCGCAGGCCACAAAAAGGTGGAGGATTTCATCCTTGCGCACCTGAAGGGCGATGACGTCGAAAACGACGTGTTCACCGCCGGAACCCCAGAAGGCAAGTTTCCGGCACACAACTTCATTGCCAAGTTTCCCGGCACAAAAGACGGCATCATCGTGATCGCCAGCCACTACGACACCAACTATCCGCTGCGCAATACGTCGTTCGTAGGCGCCAACGATGGCGGCTCTTCCAGTGGATTGCTGTTGGAGCTGGCCAATCAGTTTCGCGGTAAGAAGAACGATGGCTACAGTATTTGGCTGGTCTGGGACGACGCCGAGGAAGCCATCGAACCGGACGGCTCAGGAGGGCTACCGCGGAAGATGCCGTTTGAGGACGACAGCTTATACGGCATCACTCATCTGGCCGATAAATGGAAAACTGACGGAACGCTGAAGCAGATCAAAGCATTTCTGCTGGCAGATATGATCGGCGATGCCGATCTCAACGTCGAGCACGATTCAAATTCGACTCCCTGGCTCGAATCGGTCATACACGAAGCCGCAAGCCGCCTGGGCTATCAGTCGCATTTTTTCGGCCGCACCATGGAGGTTGATGACGATCACATCCCTTTCGTGAAGCTAGGTGTGCCTTCCGCAGACCTCATCGACTTCGATTACGGCTATAACAATGTTTACTGGCACACTACGCAGGACACCGTCGACAAGCTCAGCTCGAAAAGCCTGGAGATCGTGGGCGCGACGATACTCGAAACCATCCGAATCCTGGACAAAATGAATCCGCTGCCTCCGAAGTAGTTCACGCCACGACCTGAGCCGCTTCCCATTGTCATTCCGACGCGGGAGCGAAGCGAGCAAGGAGGAATCTGCTATCCACGCAGTTAACCCTCGTATCCTCTGCGGTCAAATGTGTGGTGAATACTCTTTTTTGCTCTTTTCCCAGATTTCATTTTTAATCCACGCTTGCTCTACTTCTGGATTTTTTTCAACCTGTTCGCACTTGGCCTTCTGGTGCTGGATCTGCGCGTCTTCCATCGCCGTGGCCGCGTTATGCGCTCACGCGAAGCGCTCGCCTGGAGCATGTTCTGGATCGCGCTCGCCGCGGCTTTCGCCGCCTTCATATTTTTCTGGCACGGACGCCAGGTCGCGCTGGAGTTCGTCACCGGGTACGTTCTGGAGCTTTCCCTCAGCGTAGACAATCTGTTTCTTTTTCTCATGATCTTCCGCTATTTTTCCGTTCCCGAGAAATACCAGCACAGCGTTCTTTTCTGGGGAATTCTTGGTGCGATGCTCATGCGCGGCATCTTCATAATTGCGGGCGTAGGCCTGATTCAACGCTTTCACTGGATTCTCTACATCCTGGGAGCCGTTTTGATTATCAGCGGCATACGGCTTGCTTTTGCCGGCGCTCACCAGGTCAATCTCACAAATAATCTTGCAGTGCGCCTGCTGCGCAGCTGGATTCCAATCACAGACGACTACCAGAACGGCAATTTCTTTGTGCGCGGATGGAAAACAAACGAAGGGAGCGACGCAGGTCAGGGAACACGAATTCAGGAAAAACGAATTCAAGAGAAACGAAGTCACGGAAACGATGGAAGTCCAATCCTCTACGCGACGCCGCTCCTGATCGTGTTAGTGGTAGTCGAAACCACGGACCTGCTTTTTGCCGTCGACTCCATCCCCGCCGTGCTCGCAGTAACGCTCAACGCCTTCATCGCTTACACCTCGAACGTATTTGCAATTCTGGGCCTACGCTCAATGTACTTTGCCGTCTCCGGCCTGATGAGGCGCTTTCGCTTTCTTCACACCGGCCTGGCGATCGTGCTGATTATCATCGGCGCGAAGATGATTGCAGCAGATTACTTTCCGGTGTCAACGCTTCTAATCTTAGCTGCGGTGGGCTTTGTGATTGGAGTCTCAATCGCCGCTTCTGTCGTTTTCCCGGAGAAGCAAAAGTGAGCGCGGGTAGTCGCTTGCGCCTGGGCTCGCGAATGCTGGGATCTATGAATACATCGGCGAATCGGTCTAAGTCGAAGCCCTTTTAAGCTATTATGGAATTCCCATGGCGCAAGTCACCATCCATGTGCAGCCACGGCCCTATCAGGCGCGCATCGAAAACGGACTGCTTGCGCGCGCCGGAACCTTGCTCGCAGAACTGTTGCCGCAAGCCAGCAAAGTATTCGTGGTGACCGTCGCGCCGGTGAGGCGGCGCTGGGGCGCGAAGCTGCTTCGCTCGCTCGCTTCCGCCGGATTCAAGCCCCAAGTCATCCAGATGCCCGACGGCGAGCCGTCAAAAAAGCTCCGCACGATTGAAGTTCTTGCCGAACGGCTGGTGCGCCTGCGCGCCGATCGCAAAGCCGTTCTCATCGCCCTGGGCGGCGGCGTTGTCGGCGATGTGACTGGCCTGCTCGCCTCACTCTACATGCGTGGAGTCGAACTGGTGCAAATTCCGACGACCGTGCTCGCGCAGGCAGACGCTTCGGTCGGCGGGAAGACCGGGGTCAATCTGGGGGTAGGAAAGAATCTGCTCGGAACGTATCACCATCCCCGCGTGGTTCTTATCGATCCAGAGCTCCTTCGCACGCTTCCGAATCGCGAGTTTCGTGCCGGACTCTACGAAGCGCTCAAGTGCGGCATCATCGGCGACGTCGAACTGTTTCTGCGGTTTGAGCAGAAGCGCGCGCAAATTCTGAAGCGTGATCCGGTGGAGTTGGAAGGCGTCATTGCTCAGTCTGTGAAGCTGAAAGCCGAGGTCGTCTCCGCCGATGAACATGAAGGCGGCCTGCGCCGCGTCCTGAATCTTGGCCACACTATCGGCCACGCGCTGGAGGCTGAAACCGGCTACAGCACGTTGCTTCATGGCGAAGCGGTAGCGTGGGGTATGATCGCGGCCACCAACATCGCGCTCGCGGTGGGCCGTACCGATAGCGTTACCGCGGGGCGCATCGCCGATGCAGTGCTCAGCTTGGGACGACTGCCTGAGCTGAAGGTAGCGCCGCGCAAGATTCTTGCGCGCCTGCAGGCTGACAAGAAGACGCAAGAAGGAGCGGTTCATTTCGTGCTGCCCCGCGAAATCGGAAAAGTCGAGATCGCAGCCGACGTTCCGGACGATGTAGTAATCGCAGCCGTCGAGGAATTGCGCCGGCTCTCGCGTGGCGGCTGGGGAAAATAAAAACAATTTTCAATTGCCGATTGCCGAATGGAAGGCACTTTTTGAGTTTTGACTGTCGGCAGCGAAGATTTGAAATCGGCAATTGGCAATAGGAAATAGGAAATTGGAAATTGGAAATCACTTCTCATGCCCGCTTCCCGCAAACTCACACTCGGCGCAGCTCCCGCAGGCGCACATGACCGCGATTCCGCAGCCCGTGCGGTGCGGGATATGTTCACTTCCATTGCGCCACGCTACGACCTGTTAAATCACGTTCTCTCGTTCAACATTGATCGCTTGTGGTGGCGGCGCACTGCCCGCGCTTTCGCAGATGCGCTGAGCGCGCCGAACGCTCGCGTATTAGATCTCTGCTGCGGTACCGGCGACATGACCTTTGCCCTGCGCAAAGAAGCCGGAACCAGCGATGCGGAAATCCTGGGCGCCGACTTCTCCCATGCCATGCTGCAAAGAGCTCGTGCTAAATCGCTTGAACGATCCAATCAAACGAAAGCCCCGCGCTGGATCGAAGCCGATGCCCTGCGGCTCCCATTCGGCAACGAACATTTCAATCTGGTAACTTCCGCCTTCGGCTTCCGTAACCTGGCAGATTACGACGCCGGTCTGCGCGAGATCGTGCGAGTGCTGCGCCCTGGGGGTGAATGCGGCATCCTCGATTTCAGCGAGCCAGAAGGAGTTCTCGGAAATCTATATCGCATCTACTTCAAGCAAATTTTGCCGCGAATCGGCACCCTGATCTCCGGCGTGCGTGGGCCTTATGCCTATCTGCCCACCTCGGTGGAGCGTTTTCCCTCGCCGCAGGAAATGCTCGACCGAATGCGAGCCGCCGGCTTCAGCGAAGCCAGTTGGACTCCCTATACATTTGGAATTGCAGGTCTGTACCGCGGAAAGAAGTGAGCAGTTCAAGACGCGGATTGCCCTCTGTCAACTGCGTGGCCTAATTGCTAGTTGGCCTTGAAGCTGTCGGCAAACGCGTCGGCAATCGTATAGCAGATTACGTCCTCATATTCGCCGCCCAGAAATGTCCGCAGCCGGGCGGTATTCATGATGTACTCGCCGGTGATGTAAGGCAGCGCTTCGGGAGGAAGTGCTGAAATTCCTTGCTTCCACAACACTTTCAGCACGACGCTCATGATCCATTTGCCGGGAGCTCGCCATAATTTTGCCTGCGCTATTTCGACGCATCTGCCCAAGGTCAACGGATCGCCGCGGCCCGCCACGTTCAAAATCGTCAGCCGTTGCGCCTCCGGATCGCGTTGCAGAATGTGCGCGATCAGCCTCGCCATATCGTCCACATGAACGAACTGGATTTTGTGGTCGAGATATCTCTGGCCGCGCGGCAACATGCAGGGCAGGCGCTTGCCTTCGGCGCGCATTTTTTCTGCCCGCCTGCTCTTGCCATTCGGCGTACCCCGGAAAGCTCCCAGCAGGTAATTCTCTACGCTCGCTCCGGCAAAAATATGGGGACGTAAAATATAGACGCTGCATCCCCGCATCGCCGGAGCCCGCTGCTGCACCACTTCGTCCGATTGTTTTTTGTGAACGGCATACGGCAAAGTGTGTGCCGCAAGAACCGAATCTTCCGTGGCGGGCGCCGGGAGATTGGGGCCGTAAACCGAAACACTGCTGGGAAAAACGAATCGCTTGATGGGAGTTTCCGAAGTTCGATTGGCCTCGGTAATGGCTTCCATTACCCGCGCCGTCCCCGCCACATTGATCTGCCACATGCGATCCAGGTCGAGCACTCCCGTTCTCACGGGATCGATCACGAACGCCAGATGAACCACCGAAACCGGCCGCGTGTCCCGCAGTAGCTCGTAGAAAATTCGGGTCGAAGCCTCTTCGCCCAGATCAAGCTTCTCGAACTGCAGCGCAGACCGCGTAAGGGGTGGAACAAAATCCACCCCGATCACCGAGAAGCCCTCCAGCAGCGGGAGCAATCTGGATCCCAGGTTGCCCGCAATACCGGTGACCACGACGACAGGCTTCTCGGTCGACATCACTCTTGTTTCGGCTGCGGCCCTGAAGCTGGCTGCGACGGCGCATTTGCCTCTGGTGGCGCGGCAGCTGCGGGGCCCTGGCCTGGCCTGGGAGCCATCGGATGCGGCCGCGATGGTCCTCCGGGCATCATCATGCCAGGTCCAGCCGGCGGCCCAAAGTAAGCCTCGTTCGGGATTGCCTGGAACGAGTTCGTATATTTGTCCATGAATTCCTTCATGCGCTCGGATTTCAGCTTGTTGTGGATTTCATCCTTGACCTGGTCGAGCGGAACAACTTCTTTGCTCACGACTTTGTAAATGTAATGCCCGCCATTGTCGCTGATGACCTGCGACACATCGCCCACTTTCAGATCGAAAACCGCAGAGTGTGCTGGAGGCAAGCCGGTTCGCCGCACCTTGGGCAGGTTCACCGTTGGGTTTTCGACCTTTTCACCGGCCGCTTCGAAGGCTTGCTTCTGCAGTTCCGCAAAATCCCCTCCGGAAGCTGCTTTCGCCCGCAACGTATCCGCCAGTTTGTTCAGTTCCTGCTCGCCTTGCTCCTGCTTGGCCTTGTTTTCAACATCTTTCGCCTTGCGCTGCTCCTCCGTCATATCTTTCGGTTGGGCCTCAGGCTGAACTTGTTTGAAGCGCGGAATGAACAGCCGGTCGAGCGAATACTGCTCGTAGGCTTCCGGATGTTCCTTGTAATAGTTGTCGACTTCCTCAGGAGTTATCTTGTCGGCTTGTTCCTGCAGCGACCGCTGCAGCTCTTGCGTTAAGACCTGCATTCGCACGATCTTCATCATTTCTTCGAAATGCGGGGTTTTGTCGAGCCCTTTTTCTTTGGCAGCGTCCGACATTGCCATGAACCGGGGCAGCACCGTCTCCAGTTGGTGCTTCAATTGTGGAGTGACATTCGGCGAAAGCGAAGTCGCAATTTTCTCAAATTGAGCCCGCGTGATCTTAGTTTCGCACTCGGCCGATTTTTTCGTGTCGGCCTTGCCAGCAGCGGTTTTTGAGGCCGTCGCCGCCTTCACTGACGGGGAACAGACGCCCTTGATCGTGAGTACGACGGCGCTTTCAGGTACTTCGGCAGCCGGAGCAGGCGCTTTAGCCGCGGCGCCCGCCGCCGCATTGGAGTGGGCCGCATCGGTCGGTGGCGCTGCCTGTCCCTGCGCCAACGCTCCCATCAACACACACAACAACCAACTCTTACGCATACCAAAATCCTCCAGGATTGGTGAATCAGGAAAGTTGAATCAACCGAACCTAACATCGTAGCATAGAGCCATTTCCCGCCAAAAGCGCTGGCTCCAGATTCACCGAAGGTTAACAGTCGAAAGTCGATGGACGCGTGCCCCAGCGTTCCGGGTCTTTTCGTTCCCGTTTCGAAACTGAGAGTCCCCTCCTTGCGTTTTCTTTGTAAAAACGGAGACTGGCGGAGTTGCCGGAGCGGTAGCGGGGGAGCGGCTATCGTCAGCTCTTAATCTTTTCTTTGCGTGGAGGAGCTTCATCTGGATTAAAAAGTCCGGATTAAACTTCTAAGTCATTGGTCGCGCTGGAGTTAGCTGCCAGGGTGTTCGAGCGACTCCGCGCGAAAATCTCGCAGCGGAAGGGTTTTGCAGCCAAAGGAGTTAACCGGTGTGCTGACGAATCTCCTCGTTGGGCCAAAACTTCGGGCGGATCACCTCCCATCGCAGTCGGTAGGCGTGTTCGCCCCCTCTAAGGCAAGCCTGCTAAGAACTCGCCGTGGCAGGTCTCACAACTTGACTTGCGCTGATCCTGGGCGCCGCCTTGGGAATTCGTAGAATCATCAACCCTGCGATGAGCGCCGCTGCCATCACAAAGCTCAGCCCCAAAGAGAATGATCCTCCGGTGCGTTCGTATACATAGCCGAAGATATAAGGCCCGGCGAATCCCGCAATGCTGCCGACCGAGTTAATTAGTCCCACCGCGGTAGCCGCTTCTGCCTGGCTCAATATTTCGGTGGGGATCGCCCAGAAGGTAGGGAGATAAGCGATCAGAACGCCCGCGACCGTCAACCAACCGACAGTGGACACAACTGAGTGGCCCGGAATAGACAGGAAGAAATATGCTATGCCGGCAACGAACAATGGCATGGCAGCATGCCACCGCCTCTCCCCCTGCTTATCGGAGTGCCAGCCATTGACCTGCATAGCTACGAAACCGGCCACGAATGGCAGGGCGCCCACCATCCCAACGCGCATATCGGTGAAGCCGGTCAGCCGCTCCAGCATGGTGGGAAACCAGAAGACAAATGTGTACTGGCCGATGTAAGCAAGGAAGGTGAGTGTGGCCATCCACGCAATCGCCGGCGATCGCATGGCCTGCCACACCGTGATGGCGGCCGTGCAAGGCGGTCTCTCCTCTTTCAGTTTCTGCTCCAGCCATTTCCGCTGCTCGGCGGTGAGCCATGCGGCTTGCCTTGGCCAATCGGTCAGAAAGAAGAATGCAACTACTCCCAGCAGAACTGCCGGGGCTCCCTCGACGACGAACAGCCAGCACCATCCCAGGAATCCCAGCCAGCTGCGGCCCAGAATCCAGCCCGCCAGCGGAGATCCCAGCACCGCTGACAGCGGGATAGCGCCCATGAAGTTGCCGGTGGCCTTGGCGCGGTCTTCGAAAATAAACCAATGGCTCAAATACACGATGACACCGGGAAAGAAGCCCGCCTCGGCTGCGCCCAGCACGAAACGCGCTAGGTAGAGCTCCGCGGGAGTGTGCACCAACGCCGTCAGCACGGTAAGGGAGCCCCACGCAATCATGGTGGCCGATATCATGCGGCGCGCACTCCAGCGCTCAACCAGCAGCGCGTCCGGAATCTGTAATGCCAGGTAGCTGATGAAAAAAATTCCCGCGCCCAGGCCAAACACGCGGTCGCTGAACCCTAGCTCGCGCGACATGCCCACCGCCGCGTAGGCTAGGTTCGTGCGGTCCACATAATTAACGGTGTACAGAATGAAGAGAAAGGGCAGCAGGCGCAAGCCGACGATGCGGCGACTGTGTGCGCCGATTTGCGTCGCGCTGGGAGTCATCATAGGAGAGTCGGCTATCGCTTCTCAGCACTCCTGAGGTGTCCTGAAGGAACGGTGAAGTATATATCTGTAGCCATAGCTCTGAGGAATTGATTTCAGGAATCGCATAAAAGGTTCTCCGACAAAATGGTGGCCCAAAGGCAGCAGGTTCCAGCTGGGTGCAGAAGAGTCGCGATATCCTCGCAGCTAATATCCTTACAAGAGGTCGACCGCGTGTCACGACATTCCCGTGGCGCAACTCCGCGTTAGCGGCGATAATCGCATCATGTCTGGAATGCCGGTGCTTTATTCGCCGAGCGCCATGCGCGCCGAAAAACGCGCTGTAGCGGGAAACTCCGTTGCCGCCGCGCTCCTTATGACCGCGGCGAAAATTGTCGTCGGCGTCACCACCGGCAGCCTGGGCATTCTCTCGGAAGCGGCGCACTCTGCCCTCGATTTGATCGCCGCGTCGCTAACGTATTTCTCTGTTGGAGTCTCAGATAAGCCCGCCGATGCCGACCACCAATACGGGCATGGCAAAGTCGAAAACTTTTCGGCCTTTGTCGAAACCGGCCTGCTTTTGATCACCTGCGCTTGGGTGATCTACGAAGCGGTTGTTCGGCTTTTCTTCCGCCAGGTCGAAGTCGAACCCTCCATCTGGGCCTTTGCCGTGATGCTCATTTCTATGGCGGTCGACTGGTGGCGTTCCCGCGCACTGGGCCGGATTGCTACCAAATACGATAGTCAAGCTCTGGAAGCCGACGCGCTGCACTTCTCCACTGACATATGGTCGGCAGGCGTAGTCGTGCTCGGTCTGGTGCTGGTGTTGTTGAGCCGCTCCTATCACGCGCCGTTGTTTGCGAAAGCCGACCCGATCGCCGCTCTGTTTGTGGGCGGAGTCATTGTTTCAGTGAGCTGGCGACTGGCGCGCCGGACGGTTGACGCCCTTCTGGATGCCGCGCCGACCGGGGTTCGCGCCCAGATCACGGATGCAGTTTCACACGTAGATGGTGTTCTCGAGATCGGCCGGGTGCGCATCCGCCGCGCCGGCAATCGTTATTTCGCCGATCTGGCCGTGGGCTTCGCCCGTACCGTCACTTTCCAGCGATCGGAGCAACTGGTAGGCGCCGTCACCGACGCCGTGCATCGCATTCTCCCCGATGCCGATGTCACCGTGCAGCCGTTACCCCGAGCGCAGCGCTCGGAAAACATTTTTGACCGCATTCGCGCCGTTGCTACGCGGCACAATCTGAACGTGCATGACATCAGCGTGCAGGATTTATCGGGACGTCTCCATGTGGAACAGCATGTTGAACTGGATGAGAACCTGACGCTGAAAAGCGCTCACGATCGGGTCACCGAGCTCGAAGCCGCGATGCGAGGCGACATTCCCGAAATCGCCGACATCCTTACCCACATCGAAAGCGAGCCGGCAACCATCGAAGCCGGAGACACTCTCGTTCGCGATGCCAACCTCGAACGCAAGCTGAAGAAAGTTGCGCAGGAGTTCCCCGAGATCGTTGACGTTCACGAAGTCGAAGTCAAGAAAGTTCGCGGACGCTTGTATGTCTCGTGCCACTGCACGTTTTCGGATGATTTACCCCTCGCCCGCGTGCACGACATTCAAACCGAATTTGAAATCCAGTTGAAGCACACCGCACCAGAATTATTTCGCGTTCTGATTCATCCGGAACCCAGCACCGATAACCGGCGGTAGACTTTATGGGAGAATACTCAGATGCACGCTAGCGCAACCTGGAAAGAGAAACGGGTCTTCAATGCCGTTGCCGACAGCGGCCATTCGATTGTGGTCGATGGCGACAAAGCCGAGGGCAACAGCCCGGTTGAATTAGTTTTGATTGGCCTCTGCGGTTGCACCGGCTACGACGTAGTTTCGATCTTGGAGAAAAAACGCGAGCCTTTTACCGGCCTCGAAGTTCGCGCGGAGGCCGAGCGCGCGGAGGAACCGCCGTCAGTTTTCACGGAGATTAAGCTGATTTATCGCATCGGCGGCAAAGTGTCGCGCAAGGCCGTAGAAGATGCTGTGCGGCTCTCCAAAGAAAAATACTGTTCGGTCTCGGCGATGCTCGAAAAAACCGCGAAGATCGCCTTCGAAATTGAATACGTGGATGAGTAGTGCAATCAGACCGGCTATTCCAGACGAAAAGAAAGATCTAGCTCCTCACCCGCTCCGCGGCTATTTTTTCATCGCCTCGGCGGCATTTCTATGGGGAATTTCTGCCGCCCTCGGCCGTGCGGTTTTCACTGGAAACCTGCCGCTAAGTCACACCGCGTTGCATCCCATCGATCCGCTGATTCTTTCCCAGACGCGGACAACGTTTTCTTTGCTCGTACTCTTGCCATTTCTCGCCGCCACGCAAGGCTGGCAGCGCATTAAGCTACCCCCGCGCGATCTGGCATATTGCTTTGTTCTCGGAATTCTCGGCGTTGCGGTTTCTAACTATTTCTATTACGTCGCAATTCAGCGCATCAATGTGGCCGTCGCCATCATCGTGCAATATACGGCGCCGGTATGGGTGTTGGTCTATGTAGTCGCTCGCCGCCAGCAAGAACTTACGCTACAGAAAGTTCTCGCAGTCGCGATGGCGTTAGCAGGGATCGCACTCGTAATCGGCCTTATCGGCTCCGGCTCGTTCTCGAGTTTTCGCATCGATGCCTATGGTCTTATTGCCGCGCTGCTCGCTTCATTCTCGTTCGCGTTTTACAACGTCGGAGGACATCGTATCCTCGCCCGCTACGACCGCTGGCGCGTGTTGGTCTGGACTCTTGCCGCGGCAGCAGCATTCTGGCTTGTGATCAATCCACCCTGGAAAATCGCTCGCGCCCACTATGCGCCCGGGCAATGGCTATTTCTTTTTGTGTTCTCGATGATCTCAGTACTGGGCGCATTCTCTTTGTATTTTCTAGGCCTACAGTATCTCGAGCCCACTCGTGCGATCATTGCGAGTTGTCTTGAGCCTGTCTTCTCGATACTCCTGGCAGCGCTTCTATTAGGCGAGATTTTGCGGCCAATTCAAAGTTTGGGAATTGTTTTCGTGCTGACGGCGATTGTCATCGTTCAGCGCCCAGGTCGGTCCCCAGCCGAAGGCCCGCTTGTGGTCGACCCGATCGAGTGAAAGTCGTCGTCGTCGCGAATTTTACTCGAGAGTCTTCCCACGGATAGCTTTTGTACAATCGTGTGCCGCACTTACGCGTGGTCTGACTGCATGGTGACAATATGCTTCCGGTAAATTCAACTATCCGCTCGCATTTTCTCGACGGCCCTGCCGGACGCCTCGAATCTCTTCTCAACGCAGGCGCAGGAAACGCCACACACGCCGCCATCGTCTGCCATCCGCATCCGCTGTTCGGAGGGACACTGCACAACAAAGTCGTTTTCTACGCCATGAAGGCGCTGAACAGTTTTGGATTCCCCGTGCTGCGCTTCAACTTTCGCGGTACTGGCCTCAGCGAAGGCGAACACGACCACGGCCGCGGCGAAGTCGACGACGTCCGTACTGCCCTCGACTGGCTCGACTCCGAATTTCACCTTCCGCTGATCTTTGCCGGATTTTCTTTCGGAGCTGCGGTTGGGCTGCGCGCCGCCTGCCCCGACTCGCGAGTAAAAGCGGCAATCAGCTTGGGAACGCCGGTCGCCCCAGCGTCGGCCGAAAATCAACTTCCCCGAACTTACAATTTCGATTTTCTGCGCGACTGCTCGAAAGCGAAACTCTTCGTCAGCGGATCGCGCGACCAGTTCGGCCCTCGCGGAAAACTTGAGAAGCTGACCGCATCCGCATCCGATCCGAAGAAGCTCGTTCTGATCGAAGGCGCCGACCACTTCTTCGAAGGCCGTCTGCACGAACTGCGCGACGTAATCCAAGCGTGGGTGCAAGAGCTGCTCTGTTGACTCCATTGAGCGGAAAGAGCAATGCTTGAATGCCCAGACGCGAAAGTCTCACTTCCCGGTGAATTACTATGCAGCTGAAATGGTGCGGCCGTCGCCGGCTTCCGAGGCCGCTGCGAGAGATGCAACTTTGGACGAGGTCTGAGCTGGAGCCGATTTTCGCTGCATTTGCGAGAGCGCCGATACGGCTTGGCGAAACTTAGCTCCGGTCAGGTTGTGAAGTTCGGCCACTAACGCTGATTCGCGAACTTCGCCGAGATGTTTGGTGGCATTCTCGGTCAGCGTGAGCCAGTCGTGCCAGTCACCGAGCGCATCCTGGACGCGCTTGATTCCGGCGATAAATTGTTGCGCTTCGTCTGAGGGATTGGCAAACTCTGCGGCGTAGCGCGCGCGCTTAGTGCGGATCCGGTACTGGTGCAGCAATGCCGCATCGATCGGAGCACCGTTCATCGATCCGAGGATGCTTCTGGCGACCTGCAAAGGATCGCGAGCTTTCTCCAAACTGAAATCTTTCGCGGTACGTTTCAATTGCTTGCGCAGGTCACGGACGGTATCTTTGTCCAAAGTTTTCCGAAGTTTCTTTTCCTGGCGGTCGCGCAGCTCGATTAATCGGTTGATTAACAGGGTTTTGCGCCGCGGTTCTCCGGGGCTCTTGAAACTGCGCAGGGCCGTCAGTTGTACGTCCAGGTCGCGAACCTTGCCGGCGCGCTTCCGAATTCGTCCCAGCGACTTGAGTAACTTTTTGTGCCTGCGGTCAGTATGCGGAGCAAGTTCAACGAGCAGAATCTGTAGACGGCGCGTGCCGGTGCGGAAGCCATGCACGTTTTGTGGTCGAAGTTTCGCAGACAGCTTGATCAGATCGCGTTCCAGCTTTGCGAAAACCATGCGTCCGCGCTTGCGATCAATGGACATAAAAGTGAAGAGGGAGACGAAGATACCTCGCCGGGGAAGGGAAAGCAATCCCCAAGCTGAGCCATTTTAACATCCTGTTAACAGTGGCCTGCTACTCTGGCGAGGATGGCTGATCCTGCCTTACAGCGACCCGATATGCCATTGCCAGAACCTGCTGAATCTAAGGCTGTTAGCAGACCGGGTCTGGTCGCGCTCCCGGCTGCCTCCTTTTTACGGGGAAAAAGCGGTGAAACCGCCGATCGCATTTTCAAGGGAGCAATGATTTTATGCGGCACGGCGGTTCTGGCCACGCTGGTATTGATCGTATACGAACTGGTTTTGCGCTCCGGGCCCTCGTGGCATGCCTTCGGAATGAAGTTCTTCGGCGACAGCGAATGGGACCCGGTCAATGAAAAATTCGGCGCCCTGCCGTTTATTTACGGAACTTTGGTCTCGTCATTTCTCGCGCTGCTGATCGCCGTCCCGCTGTCGATTGGAGTTGCGGTTTTCACCACGGAGATGTGCCCGGTGTTTTTGCGCGGGCCGCTCTCGTTTTTTGTGGAGCTGTTGGCGGCAATTCCCAGCGTGGTCTACGGATTGTGGGCGATTTTTGTGCTGGTGCCGATCCTGAGCAATTACGTTGAACCGTTTCTCGGGAAGACCCTTGGCTGGACAGGATTTTTTGACGGCCCGCCCTACGGAATCAGCATGCTGGCGGCGGGAATCATTCTCGCCATCATGATCATCCCGATTATTTCCTCGATTACGCGCGAGGTGCTGATGGTTGTGCCGCGGCATCAGCGCGAGGCAGCTCTAGCCCTCGGCGCAACTCGGTGGGAGATGATTCGAGTCGGCGTGTTGCGCAACGCGCGGGCAGGAATCGTCGGCGGAATTATTCTGGGGCTGGGCCGCGCTTTGGGCGAGACCATGGCGGTCACCATGGTGATTGGGAATCGTCCGGAGATTGCGAAGTCTTTGTTTGCTCCCGGTTACACCATGGCTAGCGTGCTGGCAAACGAGTTCAGCGAGGCCACCGGGGACGTATATCTTTCCGCACTGATTGAAATTGGCCTGGCGCTGTTTTTGGTGACGATTGTCGTGAACGCGTTAGCAAGATTGCTGGTCTGGAGTGTTACCCGGGGCCAGGCGGTGGGATCCCGTGCCTGAGAAGACCAACAATCCGACTTTGCACCACGTTCCGCCGATTGCTTTGCGGCGCCGCATCGTGGATCACGTAATGACGGCCGCTTCGGTTCTCACGGTAATCATAGTCTTGGCGCCGCTGTTCGCGATCTTTGCCTACCTGGTTTACAAAGGCATCGGCTCCATCAATTTGGCTTTCCTGACGCAAACTCCAAAGCCGGTAGGCGAAGCGGGCGGCGGGATGGCCAACGCCATTGTAGGTTCATGTGTAATCCTAGCGATCGCCAGCGTCATTGGAGTTCCGCTGGGAATTGGAGCGGGAATTTATCTGGCCGAGTTTGGGCGCAATCGATTCGGCGATGCCATTCGCTTTACCGCCGATGTGCTCAACGGCGTGCCTTCGATCGTGGTGGGTATCGTCGCCTATGCCATTGTGGTGCTTTCGCAACGCCATTTTTCCGCGCTGGCTGGCGGAGTGGCGCTGGCCATCATGATGATCCCAACCATCACGCGCACCACCGAAGAAATGCTTCTGCTGGTGCCGCAATCGTTGCGCGAAGCCGCCTATGGGCTGGGCATCCCCCGCTGGCGGACCACGCTCTCCATCACTTTGCGGACAGCGACTTCCGGGGTGATTACCGGGGTTATGCTGGCGTTTGCGCGGGTTGCGGGCGAGACTGCGCCCTTGCTCTTTACCGCATTTGGAAATCAATTCTGGAACCTCAAAATCAATCAGCCGACGGCGGCGCTGCCGCTGCAGATTTTCAATTACGCGATTTCTCCTTACGACGAATGGCATCGGCAGGCTTGGGCGGGAGCGCTGGTGCTGATCGTTCTGATCGTAACGGCAGTGGCTGCGGTGCGCATTGCGGTGCGCCGTGGTACCTTCGGAGCGGCATAAGTTATGGGAGTAGGGATCGAGGTCGAAAACCTGAACGCGTGGTATGGCAAGACTCAGGCCTTGCATGGCATACGCTTGTCGGTCGCAGCCAACCACGCCACCGCGCTGATCGGGCCCTCGGGCTGCGGCAAGTCGACGTTCATCCGATGCTTGAACCGCATGCATGAAACCATTCCGGACGCGACTGTGACCGGCAGCGTGCGCATCGGCGACATTGACGCCTATAACGGCACATCGCCTACGCAGCTTCGGCGGCGGGTGGGAATGGTGTTTCAGAAAGCCAATCCGTTCCCCACCATGTCGATCTATGACAACGTAGCCTCCGGATTGAAGCTGAACGGTTTTGGCAATCGGGCAAAGCTGAATGACATCGTCCATCGGTCGCTGGATTCAGCGGCGCTGTGGGATGAAGTGAAGGATTCGATTCACAAAAAATCGGGAGCCAGCTTGTCAGGTGGGCAGCAGCAGCGGCTGTGCATAGCGCGGGCGCTTGCCGTAGAACCTGAAGTCCTGCTGATGGATGAGCCATGCTCGGCGCTTGACCCGATCTCGACGGGAAAGATCGAAGAATTGATTTTTCAACTTAAAGAACGGTATACCATCGTTATCGTCACCCATAACATGCAGCAGGCGGCGCGAGTGGCTGAGTTCACTGGGTTTTTCCTGCTGGGGAAGATGATTGAATTCGACAAGACCGAAAAAATCTTCACCAAGCCGTCGGATAAGAAGACAGAAGATTACATTACCGGAAGGTTCGGATAAGCTAGACTTTAACGAGGAAGGCTCGGAATCGATGCGAACTCGCTTTCAACAAGGGTTGGACGATCTGCGGCAGAAGTTGCTCCGCATGGGTGGGCTGGCGGAACAGGCCGTGGACCGCGCCCGGCAAGCCTACGTGGACCGCGATCTGAATCGCTGCCAGATGGTGCTCGAGGGCGAGAGCCTGATCAACGATTCGGAGCGCGAAATCGATGAGGCGGCTTTCGATCTGCTCGCCATGCAGCAACCGATGGCAGTGGATCTGCGCTTCATTCTTGCCGTAACCAAGATCAATTCCGACCTCGAACGTGTGGGCGACCAGGCGGTCAACATAGCCGAGCGTGTGATGGATATGATCGACCTGCCAGTGGTCGAACTCCCGGTCGATATTGCACGCATGGGATCGGCTGTAAGTGCCATGGTTCGCAGGGCATTGGAGTCGTTTATTGAAGCCAAGGTTGAGCTCGCCCAGGCCGTGTTGGAGATGGATAACGTAATCGACCGCATGAAGGATGATGCATTCATCCAGTTGGTTAAGACGATGAATCAGCGTCCGGAAGTGGTGCGGCAGGCGCTCGATGCGCTACTGGTCGCCCGCAATCTGGAGCGCGTTGCCGACCACGCCACCAATATTGCCGAGGACGTCATCTTCTGGGTGCAAGGCTCCGACGTGCGGCACAACGTAAATCCGGACGAGCATGTCGATCACACGCCCGGCGTTCCCGGATCGGTCCGCGCCTCCGGCGGATTAGACTGAACCTCTTTGACCGAACTCTCGGCATCGTTTACGCTCGTCTCTTCTGTAGTCCCTAATCACCATTCTTAGAGCCGGAGGTAGCGTGATTCGATCTGGTCGTATTGTTTTTGCGATGGCGATATTCGCTGCATCGACTGCACTTTCCTCTCAGCAGAGCCAACCAAAAGAAGAATCGATTTCACTGCCGACTAGCAAGACGCTGACCAGTCCGTCGCCCGGCCACATCGCGCGCACCAACAGCTTTCCAGCCACAGTTGCGGTCAGTCCCGATGGACGCTACGCGGCCCTCTTGAATGATGGCTACGGAACGCAGGAGACTCTGGGGACGCAGTCGATCTCAGTGCTCGACCTCAAGAGCAATCAACTCTCCGATTTTCCTGACAAGCGGTTCGGCGAAGACGCTCACCAGAGCTATTTTTTGGGACTCGTGTTCGGAGCGGACGGCAAGCACCTGTACGCTTCGGTGGGTTCAGTAACCGATCCCACTGGTGAAAAGCCAGCGGATTTGGGCAATGGCATCGCTGTGTACCGTTTCGCGGAGGGAAAAGTTTCCCCGGAGCGATTCATCGCGATCGGGCCGCAAAAGCTTGCAGCAGGGAAAAAGGTCGCAATCGAATTGCGCAAGACCCCGCAGGGTACAGCGATTCCATATCCCGCCGGGCTGGCATTGGTGCGGGCTCAAGGAGGAGATCGGCTGCTGGTGGCCGACAATCTTTCTGATAATGTCGTGCTGCTCGACATTGCCAGCGGAAAGATTCTTCAAGATTTTGACCTCAGCACCAACGAACTTGTGCCGGCGTCATATCCCTATACCGTCGTGGCCACGCGCGATGGCCGCCGTGCATGGTGCAGCTTGTGGAATGCGTCGCAGGTTGCCGAACTGGATTTGATCAACGGGAAAATCGTGCGCTGGATTAAATTGCAGGAACCCAAGAAACGCATTGCCCCTGGCTCGCACCCCACCGCCATGCTTCTCAGTCAGGACGAGAAGCTGTTGTATGTTGCTTTGTCGAATGCGGATGCGGTTGCCGCGGTCTCCACCGATAACGGCCAGCCGGTCGCGCTGTTCAGCACAACCGTGCGGAATCAGGAATACGACGGCACTTATCCCAGCGCATTAGCCCAGTCGGCAGATGCCAAACGATTATTTGTGGCCGATGCATCCTCGGATGCGGTCGCGGTGCTCGATACCGCGCAGCTAATCGCGAATATCCCGAAGTCGCGCGCCGCCAATGCCCAGCCCGCGCTCGGCTTCATTCCAACCGATTGGTATCCGAGCGCGCTGGCAGTTCGGGGAGACGATCTGCTGATTGCTACTGCTAAAGGAACCGGTACGAGACCTGACGCAGACATGGGCAAGACGCCGTGGGAAATCAAACATCACGAACATCCGTACATTCCCACTCTTTTATACGGATCGATTGCGCGGCTGAATATTTCTTCTACTCTCGGGAAGCTGGAAGAACTCACCAGCGTCGTCGAGCGGGACAACCTACTGCATAAAAATCCTGGAGTGATTCAGTTCCCCGGCGGCGGGAATCCGATTAAGCATGTGATCTACGTGATCAAAGAGAATCGCACTTACGATCAGATTCTTGGCGATCTGAAATTGGGGGACAAGAAGATTGGCAATGGTGATCCATCGCTTACGCTTTACGGCGAAGACATCACGCCCAACGAGCACAAGCTGGCCTTGCAATTCGGCGTGCTCGATGATTTTTACGATAGCGGCGAGGTTTCCGGGGATGGCCATCAGTGGTCGACTGCCGCGATTACCAGCGACTATAACGAAAAAACCTGGCAGATTGGCTATCGCGGCAAGGAGCGAACCTATGACTTTCAGGGAACGGTCGCGGGTGAGTTTCCCTTGGATCATAACGAATCCGATATCGACGATCCCTCGACCGGATTTCTCTGGGACAATCTTGCCAGCCACGGATTGGCCTACCGCGATTATGGTGAATTCGTTGATGCCGAATGGTGCAACAAAATGCGCAAGGCAGCAATGCCGGAGCAGGGAACTCCTTCGTCGCTTGAGGTTCCGTGTCCGCGGACTGTAGTCAGTCAAGGGGAGAAACTGGAGTCGAACGTCGGCGATCCACATGGCGGCGAGAGCCCGTGGCCGTGGGCCGTACCGCTGTTCAAGAGGACGAAAGCAACTAAGGCCGACTTGCGCGATCACTTCGATGCGCTTTATCCCGACTTCAATACTGACTATCCGGATCAGCTTCGCGCCGATGAATTTCTAAGCGAATTCGGAGCCTACGAGCGTGCGCGCGAAGAGAAGGAGAGCCGGCAGTTTCAGCTTCCCGCGTTCGTGCTGCTTTATTTTCCCGACGATCATACCGGCGGCACTCGACCTGGTCATCCGCGCCCGGCGGCGTCTGTGGCGGATAATGATCTGGCGGTTGGCCGCGTGGTCGAGGCAGTTTCGCACAGCCCGTACTGGGACGACACGGCGATCTTCATTCTTGAAGACGATGCGCAGGATGGGGCCGATCACGTCGATGCTCATCGTTCGATTGCGTTCGTAATCAGCAAATATTCGCCGGGATCGGCCGCCGCTCCTTACGTCGATCACGGTTTTTATACGACGGTGAATATGATTCACACGATGGAGATGCTAGTGGGACTGCCTCCGATGAATCAGAACGACGCTTACGCTCCGGTCATGGGACCGATATTCTCCGGTGCGGGCAACCAGCCTGCATTCCACGCCGACCGCCGAAACCTGAATAACGGACTGATCTACGAACGCAACCGAGGGGATGCAGCCGGCGCCAGCGAATCTTCCAAAATGGATTTCTCCCATCCCGACGCAGCCGACGCCGCGAAATTGAATGAGGTTCTGTGGCGCGACCGGAAAGGCGATGCACCGCTGCCTGCGCCAAAGCACACGGTTTTTCCTGCGGGCGGAGACTAGCTAACTGCGCGCTAAAACGGGAACGCGTTTTCCCTTCTTCCAAATCAGGAAACTCTTTAGTTTCTGAACTCATTTCACTGGCTGCCGATAAATTTCTCATGGCCGCAGCTATGCCTGAGCTCCGCACGCCGGTGATGATCCTGGTGGACGTGTCTTGGCAAGAGCAGAATGGAACTCTGCAGAAGGCTCGCGCGTGCATGGAGGATAAGTCCGCCAGCGGCGCGTGTATACGGATGAAAACGCCGGTCGCGGAGGGATCCAAGTTAAGCATTCAGTGGCGTTTCGAGCGGTTTGCGGGCATCGTCAAATATTGTCGTCGCGCAGGCCGGGAGTACGTGGTTGGCATCCGGAAGGCTGGTGCGAGCTCTTCTGCTTCGAACCAAGGCGAAGTCAACTCTGCCAATTCGCGTCAAGTTCTGGACAGCAGAGATTTGGGTCAAGTTCCAGACAGCAAACATCCTCAGGTTGAGGCTGGCAACAATAAGCCGGCTCAAATCATGCAGAACAGAGTTTCGTCGCCTGACACGCGCGGCCAACTCGGGGAATCTGAAAGCCGCGAAACCGGTAAAGCGATTCTCGGCGAAAATTCTGCAGACCCAAAGAAAATTGAAATCACGCCACTGCTGCAGTCGGTGAGCTTGATGGATAAGCACCGTCCGCACAGGTCACAGCCTGAAAAAGTCAAAGGTCTTCTCCAGAACGAACAAGGCCAGAATGAAGGACGCCAGACTGAACAGCGCCAGATTGAACAACGCGCGGAAGACACTTCCGCGCGAAAAGCAACTGACAGGGAAAGGAAACCTATGGCACACAAATGGCTCGGACTAGCGCCCTGGCACAACAAACAGGACGCCGCCGCCGCGATCGAGAGTGAGAACGCGAAGCCCGACGAGATCACCAACAGCAGCGAAATCAAAAAGAATGCCATGGCGAAGGAGAATCGTATGTCTATGCCGCAGTCCGCTCAAAATCCGGAAAAAACCGCATCGCTTTCTGCACGCGAAGTGCCTGCGTTCCAGGTCGAGTTGCTGCCGATGGAAGATATTTACCGCACCGCCGGCATTGTGAGTCCCCGCAAAGGATACAGCGTGCCGAAAGTGGTGGAGATGCTGAACAGCGAGCACATTCGCGGGCTCTCGAAAGAAACCAAGCGGGCTGCATTGCTAATGGCGCTCGATGCCGCGGGCGTGACGATCGAGCAGGTGCAGCGGGACGGCAAAGCGCGGCAGAATGCTCTCGACGGCTACGAGACTGAGCAGAAGAAACAGGCTGAGGCCGAGTGGGCGCGCAAGGCCGAAGAGATCACTCACATTCAGGCGGAACTGGAGAGCATCAAGGCGCACTACACGGCGCGCATCAGCCGCAACATGGAAGCTTTGGCCCGCGACAAAGCCAGATTCAACAGCTGGGTGACGACCAAAGAGCAGGAATCGCAAAGCATGGGGGAAGCCGTAGAGTTGTGCCTGAAATCGCCTGGGTCTGAACCTGCGCCTCGTGAGCGGGAGATGAGCGCCGCTGCGGCTGGTGCAGCTTCGACTCCAGCCGGTCCTGCGAAGCCGATGTAAGGTCGGTGCGGATGCTGTCTTCTGCGCGTCAGGCATGCGCCCGGTCTGCGCCCCGGTCTGTACCCTCCCCCTCCCCCCTGACCTTGATCTTGAAAACATGGGGTTTAGCCAAGGCCGGAGCGTTCGTCTGCGAGTCATCGAGTCATCCCGCTCGAAGATTTCCCTGAATTTTCAAAGAGCATTTGAGTCTTTGAGGTTCATTGTGGAGCAAATTGCAGGGTGAGCGAAAGGTTAGATGTCACAAGGTGGTTGTGGAATTCTTCGGCGCTTGATGCTGCATCAAAATCCCCGCCCAAGCAGGCTCTGAACGGCGCACCCTCAGGAGTATGAATAGCTCGCTAGTCCGGGCCAGCCCTAGCCCCGAATGGAAATGTTGAACGTCCCGTTCTTCCCGCTCACTACACCGCGCCGTAGGAGCAACCCCAAGTGGTCCCGGGAATAGCCAGTCAGGCTGGCGGCCTCGGAACTCGTCAGGGAGTTGCCCGCTGTTGCAGCCTTCCTGAGCTTGCCGTAACCGGGCCCCATGTCCTACGCCTTATTCGGCCAGGTAAGTGGCGCGAGTGCCGCGAGTTGCTTTTGGCGGGTTGCGATGCTGTCGGCCGTCCAGTCCGTAAATTGGGCAACGTCCTTAGTTAATTTTAATGAGGACTTTGCGAAGAATGGCTTCTTTACGCTGAACTCATCATTTTCTGCCGCGCTATTGTCCTTCGTTAGTAGGAGGCAGAGGTTACCGAACTTGGTGGAGTGCTGGTCCACAGCTTCGGCATCGAAATGCACCCAAGTGCCAGCCTTGGGGCTCCTCGGGAGAATGTGTTCGAGATTTACCTTGTCGGTGTTTTCGTCTGGCACTAACGCCGGATCAAGTGACTTGTTCGAGTAAACCTCTAGCTCTCGAAGCAGATACCTAGCAATTCCACTGCTTGTGACATTCACGGAGGCGAAATATGCCTCGAAGTCGGAGTCCGTGGGCACGATACTTTTTGCCGCCGTATGCAGGGCCTTGGCCTTTGTGATTTTCCTTTCGCGAACGTCTTTGGCGGAGTTCGAAAAAAACTTCTCCAGGGTCCCGCCGGGACTAGGCGCGACTAAGAACCGCACTCCCCACGAGACGAATAGGTGTAGGGCCTTCTTGGCTTCAGCGCGCGACAAGGTGGATACCACGGCGAGGAGCAGTGGGGAGATTCTTTGCATCTCAAGGAGGTTTATTACATCAATATCCCTCTTCGCGGTGCCGCCCCAGTCCGCCCAGAAAGGCTGCGTGCTGCCTGTCAGGGCGGAGTAGATCTTCCCATCTTCCAAGAGGCAACTCGCGTATGTGAGAGCGTTTGTTGGCGTGGTTATGTCCTTCTTAATCTCGTCGAAAAGGTCCTTCTCCCTTGTCAGCCCATGTTGGGAGGCCCACTGGTGCCGGAGGAAGTGCTTCACGTTTCTTTCCTGTACTGCGCTCTCCACAACCGAATACATGCTGACCCAACGGTGCTGTACGGCGCTCAAGTTGGTTGTCCCAGCCCGCCCAAAGAGAAAATTCTTAATCAGGTCTGTCACCGCGAGATCGAGGCCGCGATCATTCAGCGTTTCGAAGATTACGTAGGCATTTGCTTCGTCTGGGACCTGGACCCAAATGACCTTAACCTTGCTTGCGACGTATGTAATGCGCTTAAAAATCTCCTTTACCGGATTTTGCGTGTGTTCGCGCCTTATTCACATATGCGCGAAGCAGGCCGTATGCTTTCTCCATCCGGCCGTGCGAATTGGGTGCGCTGGACGCCACGGTCTTCCTAGTCTTACCGCCCTGTGGCATCTGAAGAATTCTCGTCTGAAAAAATTCATGATCGTTGTCGCTGAGACGCAGCCGTGGCACTGGTTCGCGGGACTCGTGGTGCTTGGTCATGAGATATTCGCGGTGCACGTCTCCGGCGTCTTCATCCGCCTTGAGCTCCAGCAGCACATCCCTGGCAGCGGCATAAAATATCGCTGTTGTAGCTAGCCGTTGCTGACCATCTACGATCTCGGGACGCTCAGATCCCGCCTTAGCGATTACGATCGAGCCCATGAAGTATTCTGTCCGTTCTTCCTTAATAGCGTTCTCGATGTCGCCAAAGAATTCCTTTACGTGTTTATCGTCCCACTTGTACTCGCGCTGGTATTTCGGTACGAACCATGGGCCGTTTCGCAGAGCGAGGCCGAGGCCCTCCGTCTTGATGTGGAGTTGGTCGATGCTGGTAGGCATAATCCAGTTCGCTGCACAGGGTAGCAGATTTGAGCGGGTTTCGGCGGCCTTTTCCTTCCACCGGATCGTGGGTGACGCTGTGGGCGCAGGGGTGCAAGCCAGAAAAAGCCCAGCTCCTGCGAGTGGGGCAGCCTCTTCCGTGGTGGTTCTAGGTCGTTCCTGTCCCAAGAGTAGGACTTTTTCGGCAAGGAAGGGGGTATCTTGAATCTAATCCGCCGTCATTGCGCCAGACGGATTGCGGTTGGAACCCGTAATGTGTTTGAGGTAACAATCCTCATGGACGGCCTTACCGTTTTCGTCGGCATACAAATCGACCGTTAGATCGACTGGCTTGCTGCACATTTTGCAGGGTATTCCTGGGAAAGGGTGACCACCCATAAATGCCTCCTTTGGACGGTCACAAGTAGGTTAGAAGAAACCAACGGTTGCGCGCTGAGCAAAATTGAACAAGGCTGTTTTTAAATGTAAGCTGTCGTACACACGACGGCCATGCTCTCACCGGGCGAAATAGCGCGACTCAAGGCTGAAATTGAGCGCCTTAGAAAACTCTGCGAGGAATGCGTCGATAGCGGCATCCGGAAACGGATTGAAGACTGGATCGAGGCGGAGAAAAAGAAGCTGGCGGGAAAATAGGCAGCCTGAAAGCGCACACCTCTTACCTCACACGCGGCGTATAATGGCAAAAATTGACCGAAAAGGTGGCTGTTCTAGACCAAAGATCTCATCTTAGGGCTCGAGGGTGCCCCTCGGGAGTTTGAATGGCTCGCTAGTCCTGGCGTGCCCCACACTTGTGCCGAATAAACGCAAGGTCCCTCCACTCCACAGGTCATCGCTTTGCGATGATCTGTTCCGGTCGGGATGACAGAGCTGAGAAATCTGAAGATCCCCGCTCGAGTCAAATGGACGGGTGTCCCGCCTCCCGCATTGTGGTCGCGTAGGCAAACAGCAGGTTCCTCCGCTCGCCGTCCCCTTCGCTGCGCTCAGGGGCCGGACTCGGTCGGAATGACATCGGTTTTTGTTACGTGTTCGATGAACGCAGCGCTGAAGCGCTGCGCCGCCCAAAAGCGTGCCGTTTTCTGATATGGATCGCGGTGGGTATTGGCCCAGCGTTGGTTCGGCAATTAAACTGAATATGTGAAGATTGCGCTCGGGCAGATCAACCCTACCGTCGGAGACTTCTCCGGCAATGCTTCCAAGATGATCGAGTTTTCCCGTCGCGCTCAGGCAGGCGGCGCGGGCCTGATTCTTTTTCCGGAGTTGTCGGTGTGCGGATATCCTCCACGCGATCTGGTGGAGCGGCCGTCGTTTGTGGCGCGCAACCGGGAGGCGGCCGAGCAGATTGCCGCGGCTACAGCGGGCATCTCGGTGATCTGCGGGCTGGTTACTCCGGCCAATTCGGAAGCCGGCAAATCGGTGATGAACTCGGCGGCGCTGCTGCAGGATGGCAAGATCGCATTCCTGCAATCGAAGATGCTGCTGCCGACCTACGACGTTTTCGACGAGATGCGCAACTTCGCCCCGGCGAAGAGCCAGAGCCTGTTTTCGCTGAGCGGCAAACAAGTGGCGCTCACCATTTGCGAAGACGCGTGGAACGATAAGCTGTTCTGGCCGAAGCGCCTTTATGTGGTCGATCCGATTGAGGCGTTGATTCGCGCGGGCGGCAGTATTGTTTTGAATATTTCGGCGTCTCCTTTTTGGATCGGCAAGCGCGAACTGCGGTGCGATATGCTGGCCGCGCTTGCCCGGCATCATCAGGTTCCGGTCGCCATGGTCAATCAGGTTGGAGGGAACGACAGCCTGGTGTTCGACGGCTCGAGCATCGTGCTCAACGCGCAGGGCGAGATTGTCGCGCAAGGGCGGTCGTTCGAAGAAGATTTGATTTACTTCGATTCGGCGGCGCTCACCGGAGACATGCATGAGCAGATCGAAGGCGATGTCGCCAGTGTCTATGCGGCTCTGGTGCTGGGCACGCGCGACTACATGCGCAAGTGCGGATTCCGGAAGGCGATTATTGGCTTGAGTGGAGGAATCGATTCGGCGCTCACCGCGGTGATTGCCGTGGATGCTGTGGGAGCGGAAAATGTGATCGGCGTCGGAATGCCGGGGCCTTATTCTTCTCCGGGCTCGATTGAAGATGCGCGGGCGTTGGCGGAGAATCTGAAAATTCGCTTCGAGTTGCTGCCGATCAATTGCGCTTATGAAGCGTACCGGGCAACTTTGCAGAACACTTTTGCCGGAAGAAGCGAAGATGTGACGGAAGAAAATATTCAATCGCGCGCGCGCGGCACGCTGTTGATGGCGCTCTCCAATAAATTTGGCGCGATCGTGCTTTCCACGGGCAATAAAAGCGAACTCGGCGTGGGGTACTGTACACTTTACGGAGACATGGTGGGTGGACTCGCGGTCATCTCGGATGTGCCGAAGACCCTGGTTTATCGTCTCAGTCATTATGTGAATTCGCGGCGTCGCGTGATTCCCGAGGCTACGCTGGAAAAGCCGCCTTCGGCGGAGTTGCGGCCGGACCAGAAGGACAGCGATTCATTGCCGCCTTACGAAATTCTGGACGCGGTGCTGGAAGATTATGTGGAGGATTCGCATTCGGCGGAACGGATCGCCGCGGACCATGGATTCGATCTTGATCTGGTGCGGCGAGTGATGCGAATGGTGGATCGCGCTGAGTACAAGCGGCAGCAGGCAGCTCCGGGAATCAAGATTTCTCCCAAGGCGTTTGGATATGGCCGGCGTTTTCCCATCGCGGCTAAGAGCGAGGTTTGAAAGGTCACGTCGTGGGTGAGTTTTCCGACGCTTCCGACGCAAGAACAGATTAACCACCAAGGACACGAAGGTACACGAAGAAGAGAATACTTGTTCGATAATCCCAGCCATATATTTTTAGCTGAATGGGGAGGAATTTATGCGCATTACTGCCTGTCTGATGTTCGTTTTTTTGCTCGTTTGCGGCTTGGCCGCCGCTCAAGCACCCGCTGCCGCTAAGGGTGCGGCCCCCGCCACGGTTTTACCATCGGAATCTACGGTCGATTCATTCATGCAACAGACTTTCGGCTACGAGCCCGATGTTAGCTGGAAGATTGCCAGCATCAAGCCCGCGCCGGTCCCAGGGCTTGCCGAGGTGAATGTGATTCTTGCCAGCCAGCAAGGCCAGCAAACCAGCCGGTTTTATGTGACTGCGGACGGACAACATGCGGTCATCGGCGAGATCATTCCGTTTGGCGCGAAGCCGTTCGAGGCGACGAACAAGGTTTTGGAGCAAGGCATTAGCGGGCCGTCGCGCGGGCCGAAGGGCGCTCCGGTGACGATCGTTGAGTTCGGAGATCTGCAATGCCCGGCCTGCAAGGCGGCGCAGCCGAAGATCGAGAGTCTGATTGCATCCGAGCCGAATGCGCGGTTTGTTTTCGAAAGCTTTCCGCTGCCAATGCACAACTGGGCACTCAAGGGAGCGGCGTACGCCGATTGCGTGGCAAAAGCTTCGAACGAAGCGTTCTGGAAATTTATTGGGACGGTTTATGCTGACCAGGCGGACATCACTGCCGAAAATGTCGATCAAAAGCTGACTACAATTGCTACCGATTCCGGGGTGAAGGGCCCGGAGATTGCAGCCTGCGCCGCTACGCCGAAGGCGAAGGCCGATGTGGACGCATCGATCGCGCTGGGCAAGGAAGTGAACGTGACCGGCACTCCCACGCTTTATATCAATGGCCGCAGCATCGGAAATGTGGGTAATGTTCCCGATGCCAGCCTGAAGGCCTTGGTGGATTTCGCCGCGAAGCAAGCGCAGTAGCTCTAATCTAACCGGAATCCAGTAGGCTATTGCCGGGCCCTCTGCGGCGTAGCATGATCACGCTGTTCGGGTCGAGCGAGAGCGATCCGGCGGCGAGGTGAGCATGCCAAACGTCCTGAAAAGCATCTCAATACTGGTTCTGTTCTGCGGCGCAGCCTCAGTCTTCGCTCGCACCCAAGAGCTAAAAACCTTGGTGACCTTCGACGGTTCAAATGGGGCCTTCTCCGACG
Organism: uncultured Acidobacteriaceae bacterium; assembly: GCA_963784095.1. Taxonomy (GTDB): domain Bacteria; phylum Acidobacteriota; class Terriglobia; order Terriglobales; family Acidobacteriaceae; genus Sulfotelmatobacter. Next base: position 96,221 of record CAWAQC010000002.1, on the reverse strand, counting down.
CCGGCGTCATCCAGGCTGACAACGGGGGTCTTTATGGGGCGACTTTGGGCGGAGGGGAAACTGAAACGTGCCCCAGCGGGTGTGGCACAGTCTTTCGGTTACCTCCGTCAGCGACGCTAACCACTACTTACAATTTCTGTGAGCTCGCGAACTGTGCCGACGGCGAATCTCCAGACTCGCTAGTGCAGGCTGCCGACGGGAATTTCTACGGCACAACTGGCGGGGGCGGCCTCTACAAGTGCTATAACCTCGGCTGTGGCACGGTCTTCAAAATCACTCCCAGTGGCGTGTTCTCGACGCTTTACGAGTTCTGCCCATCTGGCTGCGGTGAAGGGGCGTTGGTGCCTGGTGGACTGATTGCGGCCGCAGATGGAAACCTCTACGGCGTGACCACTGGCGGCGGGGCAAATGATTGGGGTTCGATTTTCGAGGTCTCGCCAACAGGCACGCTAACCACGCTGCACAGCTTCGAAGTCGTCGACGGGGCATTCCCCAACACTCTGATCCAAGCTAGCGACGGCAACTTCTACGGGGCGGCTGGCGCCGGGGGTGCCTACGGCTACGGCACGCTATTCAAGATGACGCCCTCCGGCACGCTAACTACGCTGCACAGCTTCGACCTCTTAGATGGAAGCGGCCCTGTTGGCCTGGTTCAAGCCGCCGACGGGAACCTTTACGGCACCACCGCTGCGGGCGGAGCTAACGACAGCGGCACCTGCTCTCCTGGTTGTGGGACGGTCTTCAAGATCAACGCAGCCGGCGATTTAATCACTCTCTATAGCTTTTGCTCGGCAACTGACTGTGCTGACGGAAGCACTCCGAACAGATTAATTCAAGGCACCGATGGGAACTTCTACGGGACAACCGTAACAGGCGGGGCCTATCAAACGTGCCTCGATGGATGTGGCACAATCTTCAGACTTACGGCGGCCGGGGGGTTCAGCACGATCTACAGCTTTTGCGCCAAGGCGGGATGCGCCGATGGTGCGACGCCGGTGGCGGCGCCGATGCAAGCAACAGATGGAGCCTTCTACGGAACTACCCAGGCAGGAGGCGAGGTCAACTGTGGCGGGAGCGTAACCGGCTGTGGCACCGTTTACAGGCTGAGTGTCGGGCTGGGTCCTTTCGTAATGACTCGGCCGTCCTTTGGCACGGTCGGGATGGGCGTGACCATCCTCGGCAGCGATCTCACCGGTGCCACAGGGGTCAGCTTCAACGGAACGCCGGCAGTTTTTACTGTGGTCTCGGGTTCTGAAATAAAAGTGACCGTCCCAACAGGAGCAACGAGCGGCATAGTAGAAGTTAGTATTGCTGGTCGGGTCCTCAAGAGCAACGCCATCTTTCGCGTGAAACCGTAAAGCCTAGTTCGTACCCAGCCAGATCGGATCCGTCTTGAGGCTGCGATCTGCCACCACGTGGGGCGTGATCGTGATGAGCAGCTCGTCATATTCTTTCTGTCTGGTGTTGTCGGTCAACGCCATATTGAGGCCCGGGATATCGGCCACTGCGGGGATTCCGGCCATGGAGCGCACGTCGTTGGTTGTAATCTCGCCGGCGACTACGGCGGGTTCGCCATCGCGCAAGCGAATGCTGCCGTGATACTCCTGATTGGCGATCACGGGCACACCGTTGGCGCTTTGGCCGGTGAGCGACCGCATCTGCAACTCGAGAGTCATGCTGACTTCGCTGTTTCCGTTGACCACCGGCTTCAGTTTTAGATTCAGTCCCAAATCCTCATAGCTGATCGAAGGAACCGGCGCGGTGTAACTTTGATTGCCAATCACCGAGGCGATCTGCGGCGAGTTATAAATGGGCGCGTAAGAGGCATTCAGAATGGGGTAGCGCTCGCCCACGTGGAATGTGGCTTCGCTTCCTTGGGACGAGCGCAGAGTGGCGCTGCTGAGGCTGCGAGCCCAGGATTCGTTCAGCGACAGCGCGGTGGTCAGTTGATCGAGGCTCAGCCCTGAAAACGTCAGGCCACCGCCGAAGGTGGCGAGCGGCTGGCTGAAAATGGAATTTCCCTGGCCCTGCAACTGGGCCAGCAAGCCGGAGAGCGCCGAGCTGCCGGCTTGGTTGATGCCCCCGGAAGAGATCAGTTGATTGATCAGCGACTGAATGCTCTGTCCGCCCAATGCGGCCAGCGCCGCGACCGGGATGTTGTACATGTTGAAGGTGTCGGGCAGGTGCATGCCGATCTCGCGCGTGAACTGATGGCTGATCTCGTAGAGCCTAACCTCGAGAGTGACTTCGGGCGGTTCGCGGGTGAGCTGCTGCACAAGCTCTGAGCAAGCCTTCAGCGTTGCCTGTGGCGCCCGCACTTCCAGCGTTCCAGTCTGGCCGTTGCTGACCTTCTGAAACTCGCAGACGCTACGCAGCGCGCTTACCAGTTCGGTGGTTTTCTGGGGAGTGGCTCCGGGTAGAACGAAAGTCGCCAGCGACATGCGGTCAAAATGCTTGTGATTGTCAGGAGTATTGGCGGCAATCAGCATCTGGTGCTCGGAGAGCGCCGTCCACATGGTTTTGCTGACCTTGCACGCCAGGTCCAAGGCGGTGAAGAAATCGACATCGTCGATGTAGAATTGCACTCTTCGGACCGGCACTGAATCGTCGAATTCGGCAGAGACGCCGTAAGCCGATGCGATGTCGGTGAACAGCCCGCGAACGTCTCCCTCATAATGAAAGGTCGCCAGCTCGTTTTTGGGCAGGATATGAAGCTCGGTGGACTGCGCCAGCTTCAGTGCCAGACCGGAAAGACCAGAAGCAGCCGGATCGGCGGGCAATGCGTCGGCTAGGCGCTGCTGGGTGTAGGGGTCCTCCGGATCATATTTAAGGGCATTTTTAAACTGGAAAGCAGCCTGATCCTTTTGGCCATTGGCCAGGAGGGCGTCACCGCGCTCCGCGGCCCGAAAAGCCAGTTGTGATTTGGTCAACTCCCACGCCGACAGAAATTTTATATTCTCCGGTACCAGCCGCGAAGCTTCGTCGAACTTGGCGAGGGCTTCTTCCTCGAGGCCATGCTTCTGGAGCTTCACGCCGAGATGATAGGCACGGCGAGCCTGCTTGAGATCGTGTTTGGAGGGAATGCAGTAGATGCCGCCGGGAATGCCGTTGCCACAGGAAATGATGGGCGTACCGATTGCAGGGGCGCTGGCTGAAGCGTCGGCGGCTGAAGGATCTTTGGTTGAGGAATCGTCGGCGGCTGAACAAAACACGCTTGTCGGCGCAATGACGAGGCACAGCGCAATGATGGCAGACGCGAAGCGCATTCGCTCGATTTTACCTTGCGGGCGGACCGCCATAGATACCTACTAGGGCAACGTACCTTCGGTAAGCCTGCGGTTTACCTTGTGGTTTAACCTTGTAAACGCAACGAGAACAGAAGATAGAGAACGAACGGAAAAGGAGTTCTTGCAGAGATTGAGGGGTGGGAATCCCGCTCAACTCAGCATCAGGCGCTGAATCTGGCGGGCTTTCCCTGTCTTCTCGTCACACTCGATGACCACTGCGCAGAGCCGGACGTCTCCTGTTGCCGGCTCGAAGCGTACGGGCACGCCGTTGAGGAATCTATCGATGACTAAATCTTTTTTCACGCCTATCACGCCGTCATAGGGTCCGGTCATGCCGGCGTCGGTGATGTAGGCGGTTCCTTTGGGAAGAACACGTTCGTCCGCCGTGGGCACATGCGTGTGCGTGCCAATCACGGCGGTGACTCGGCCATCGAGATACCAGCCAAGCGAGATTTTCTCGGAGGTGGCCTCGGCGTGGAAGTCAACGAGAATGACCTTCGCCTCGACTTGCTGTAAGAGGCGATCGGCGATGCGGAAGGGATCATCGTTCGATGCCATGAACACTCGCCCTTGCAGGTTGATTACCGCATAAGGAACGTTTTCTTTTTGCCCCTGATACAGGCCCCAGCCGGGCAGATCTGGCGGGTAGTTGGCGGGACGCAAGAGGCGGCGAGACGGATCTTGGCTGTTGCCATCGGCCATCTGAAAGTAATCCATGATCTCGCGCTTGTCCCAGACATGGTTGCCGGTGGTGATCACATCGATGTTCAGTTCGAAAAGTTCCTCGGCAAGAGCAGGTGTGATGCCGAAGCCCGCGGCAGAATTCTCTCCGTTGGCAATCACCAGATCGATGGCTTGATCGCGGACGATGCCGGGCAGGCGGTCTTTGACAATGGTGCGGCCGGGGCGTCCGAAAATGTCTCCGATGAAAAGAATGCGCATGATGGAGGAGCGAGTTCGATGGTAACACGCGCGGTGAGTGCCCTAATTTCACCACGAAGGGCACCAAGGTTCACGAAGAAACAAACGCGGCGTTTGTGTTACTTCGTGGTGAATGGATTTAAGACACTACCTCTAATTGTCCTTTGTTGCCAGCTCGGCCGTGCGCAAGAAATCATAATTTCCGGCGGGATTCAATTCGATATTCCGCACCCGCTTGTTGTGCACGAGAACATTGTCGAGATACCACAAATCGATATACGGGAGTTCGTTGGCGACAATCTGCTGCACTTCGGCATAAATCGGTTTGCGGACTTTGGGATCGGTTGAGCGCCGGGCTTGGTCAATGAGTTCATCCACTTTCTTGTTCCTGTAGAAACCGCGGTTGGCTCCGTTCGGCGGGAAGCGCGAGGAATGGAATACATAGAAAATGTCGGGATCTTCATTGCCACCGACCCAGCGCAATCCATACATCTGGAAAGCGCCGTGAGTTACATCGGCCATGAAGGTTGCCGATTCGAAACTGCGAATATCGAGCACGATGCCCACCTCGCGCAATTGTTGCTGCATGACCGCGACCATTAATCGGGTGCTCTCAACCGTGGAGGTCTTCATAATGAGATGGAAGCGAAGGCCATTGACCAACGGGTATCCGGCCGCATCAAGCAACTGGCGCGCCTTTTCGGGATCGTGATCATATGCCGGAACGTCGCCGTCATAGGCCCAGCTTTGCGGCGGGAGTATGCTGCGCGCGGGCTGGGCCCATCCGTTGAGCAGGTAGCGAATCATGGGCGTGCGGTTGAGCGCGTAGGCTATTGCCTGACGCACGCGAACATCTTTAAGAATAGGATCGCGCAAGTTGAAGCCAAGGTATTGAATCTCGGTGCCGGGGGAGTGCTCGACTGCAAGAAAAGGCTCACGCTGAAGCGTGACGACCGTGTCGGGAGTGAGCGAGTTGATGGATATATCGCCAGTCCCTTTGCGCAGTTCAAGCGCCTCGGTTGTAGCGTCGGGCACCACGGCAAAGCGTACGCGGGCTAACTTCGGTTTCTCGCCCCAATAGTTGCCGTTGCGCTCGAGGATGACTTCTTTATCTGTTTCCGCGCTGACGAACTTAAAGGGGCCGGAGCCGACTGGGTGCGTGGTCATTTCGTTTCCGCTGCCATAGGGCACGATCCCGATTGCTCCGTCGGACATATTCCAAAGCAGCGCTGCGTCGGGCTCCTTCATGCGAAAGGTGACGGTGAAATCGTCCGGCGTTTCGATGTGATCGACGTAACGATACGTTCCTGCTTTAGCGCTGTGCACCTTGCCTTGCATGAGCGAATCGAAGGTCCACTTCACGTCGCGCGAGGTGAGCGGGCGGCCATCATGGAAGGTGACTCCGTGGTGGAGATGAAAGATGTAGGTGAGCGGGTCAGGGATTTCCCAGCTCTCTGCCAATCCCGGTGCGACGTTCAGATTGTCGCCGCGCGTGAGCATGTCGTCGAAGATGAGGCTGTCGATGCGTTCGGAGAATGCATCCACCCCGATCCGGGGATCGAGATTTGTAGGGCTTGATTCGATGAGCATGACCAGCGTATTGGGGTCAGCTTTCTTTGAGCAGGAGGCGAGAGAAAGCGCGAGGACTAAGATCACGCAGAATATGGCCGTTGAGAAGAACAGCCGTTGCGTCAGCGGCAATCGCGGAAGCTGGTTCACTATCATTGGCGTGTCGCCCCGGACGTCAATGCCGCGCAGCACTGCGACATAGGTCTGCAAAGAATCACCTGGTCGAATGGAATGCTCTCATCATAATTTATGGATAGGTGATCTTGCCGAGCACGGCGGCGTGTTTCGCACCGGTTGCCGAAGGAAGGCTGGATGGCCGGCGGTGCCAGGTTTCATGCGCGAGCAGCGCGAAGGCCATAGCTTCTTTCGCTTCGGATGGCACATCGAATTCGTCTGAAAATCGCAATGGAATGCCGAGCAGCGCGAGTTCGCGCTTTAGCATGGCCACCAGCGTGGAATTCTTTGCGCCGCCGCCGGAGAGAATCATTTCATATTTAGGATTGTTCTTCGCCGATGGGTTTCTGAGGATATGGCGCCGAACTGCGTCTCCGATAGATTTGGCAGTGAGCGCAGTTGCCGTCGCGACGGCGTCTTCTTTGCGGCAGTGTCCGCAGGCGCGCAGGAATTCTTCGACAAACTGCCGGCCGAACTCTTCGCGCCCTGCGGTTTTGGGAGGCTGTTCGCGGAAGAATCTGCGATGCAGAATTCTGCTGACTACGCCCGCCAGCACCTTGCCGCAAGCGCCGATTTTTCCATCGCGATCGAATGGCTTGGCGAACAGCTTTTCCATGATGGCGTCGATCACCATGTTGCCGGGGCCGGTATCGAATGCGACCACATCGCTGGAGCCGGCATTCGCAGGAATCGCGGTGAGGTTCGCGATGCCTCCAATGTTTTGCACGATCCTTCCGATATGGGCGTTGCGGAAAAGCATGTAGTCGAGAAACGGAACCAGGGGTGCGCCTTTGCCTCCGGCAGCCATATCTGCGGGACGAAAATCAGAAATTACAGGGACGCCGGTCCTGGCTGCGATGATCGCGGCTTCGCCGGTCTGCCAGGTCGCGGCGATTTTATGTGCTAAGAAAGTGGCTGGCTCACTCTGATGATATAGAGTTTGCCCGTGGCAGCCGACGAGATCGGCTTTGACTCGAAAGCAGCGTTGCGTGGCGAGAATGGCGTTGGAGTATAGTTCGCCGAGCAGAAAATTGAGTCGAGCCAGGTCGGCAACGCTGGCAGCGGAGGCGTTCATCGCAGACAGCACGAATGCGCGGACTTTCTTGGGGTAGGGAAATTCTGCGTGTCCGAGCAGCTTGATGTTATTGCCACTTTCGATGTAACTGCCACGGCTCGCGTGGGCGCGGCCGCCTCGGCCGCGCGGGCCTTTCTGATCCACTGTGAGAGTCGTCGCTCGACTTCGGCTAAATCGCACCAGAGCCACATTGATGCCATCTGCGGAGGTTCCGCTCATCACTCCGGCCACGATCATTTCTTTCTTCGTCATGGCGCGATTTGTCGTGACATGTTCTTTCGTCATGCGCGCCGGCGGCGGCCTTCATTCTCGCGTTTTTTTTCTGCACGAACCAGGGCCTCCAGGCGGACCTGTTCACTGAACTCCCACAGGGTTCGCGAGAGCCTCTCGATGGTGGCTGTTGACGGCGGTTTGGGATTGTGCAGCAATCTTGCCGATTTGGTTTTGAATTCGGCGATACGGCCGAGCGACTCGGTGACGCGGCGGGCGAAATCTGGATTACGCCCTGCCTCCGCTGCCAGCGCCTCGTGCGCCTCTAGGATTCGATCTTCGCGATGGCAGATCAGGCACAGGTCTCCTCCGGCGCGGACAAATTCAACCGCGGCTTGGCCCGAAGAGGCGGCGGAAAGGACTCCGCCCATTTCCAGATCGTCGGAGACGACGAGATTGCGATAGCGAATTCTCTTGCGCAGGATATCGGTTATCCAAATTGATGAGAGTGATGCAGGAACCCGCTTTTTAGTTACGGCGGGATAGGCCGCGTGCGAGATCATCACCATGGGAAGTTGAGGACGCAAGAGGCGGTAAGGCAGCAGGTCCTCGGTCCAAAGTGTTTTGAGCGATTTCTCGATGACGGGCAGCTCGTGGTGGCTATCGAGCGTGCCCGCGCCCAGGCCAGGGAAGTGCTTGCCGCATCCCAGCACTTTCGCCGACCTAAGGCCAACGAGAAATTGGCGAGCGTAGCCGAGCGCCTGGTGCGGTTTCACGGAAACGGTCCGCGAACCCAGGACTTCGCGTGAGGCTTCAAAAGCCAGATCGAGCATGGGCGCGAAATCGATGTTGAAGCCGAGCGCGCGGCAGTTTTCGCCAATGACCTGGCCGTGTTTGCGGAAGAGCTTGCGATCGCCGGTCGAAAACACATCTGCGGCGGATGGAGTGGGGCCGAGGACATCGCGGAAGCGATCGACCGTGCCACCTTCGAGATCGACGCAAGTCAACAGCGGTGCCGCGACACATTTGCGGCAATCGCGAAGCAGTTGCCAGGTTTGTTCGGCGCTCTTAATGTTTCGGGCGAACAGGATCACGCCGGCGGGCTGCAAACGGGTCAGAAGAAAACTGAGGCGCGGCGTCATTTTCGTGCCGTCGAAGCCGACGATCAAGAGCTGGCCGACAGCCACTGACGCCGAAGCTCTTTTCATCGATCCTCACGCTCCGCGGGAGATGGAGGGTTCCAGCGGACAACTTTCCTGACCCAGTGGCCAATGGCGATGAGAAAGGTTGCGAGGGAAATCTGCACCATCAACGAGTCTGCAAAGGCAAGCGCGGATCGCGGGTCGCGAAAAATGTGGAGGTAGGTCGATCCAAGGGCGAGGCTTAGATGGGCCGCTAAAAGGGCGCAGCCGATCCTTACTAGCCTGTTTGGGAATCTGAAGGCGAAGGCGAGGCAATAAACGAGGGAGAGAGCAGCGCCAAGGCGATTAAGCGTTCCGCTGATCGCAATCTGGCTGGGGACGCTCCACAGAATGTGCCGGATGTCACGTGCAAGGATCAGAGCGACGATTATGAAGAGCACCACTAGCAGCATAGCGGTCGTAAAATCGCTGTCGACCGTTATTTCGCCAAAACGCTTAGGTTTGCCTCTCATTCGATTTGCCTTTTTAACTCCGCCAGCAGATTCAGCGCTGCGAGCGGTGTGATCCGGTTCAGATCAGTTTCGCGCAATTTTTCGAGCACGGGCTGCGACAGTGGCGTGAAGATGGTTAACTGTGCTGGTGCAGGCTCGGCTCCGGGCGAGAGATGATTGGTGAGCGCACGCTCCGCTGATTCATGCTCGGCGAGCACTTCGCGAGCCCGCGCGATCACCTCGTTGGGCAAGCCGGCCAGCTTGGCTACTTCGATGCCGTAGCTGCGATCGGCCGCGCCGGGCTCAACTTTGCGCAGAAAAACAATGCCCCCGCCTGTTTCTTTCACCGAGACATGAAAATTCTTTACTCCGGCAAGCTGCTCGGCGAGTTCGGTGAGCTCGAAATAATGGGTAGCGAAAAGAGTCTTTGCGCCCACGCGGGCGTGCAGATATTCGATTGCGGCCCAGGCAATTGCCAGCCCGTCGTAGGTTGCGGTGCCGCGTCCGACTTCGTCGAGCAGGATGAGCGACTGCGCGGTTGCGGTATGCAGGATGGCCGCGGTTTCGGTCATCTCAACCATGAATGTGGAACGGCCGCGGGCCAGATTGTCGCTGGCGCCGATGCGGGTGAAGACGCGATCCACGATGCTCAGGCGCGCTGAGCGCGCGGGGACAAAGGATCCCATCTGCGCAAGGATCACAATTAAGGCCGTCTGCCGCAGATAAGTCGATTTGCCGCCCATGTTCGGACCGGTCAGCAACAAAATCGTGTGCGTGGTTGAATTCAAATAAAGGTCGTTGGGAATGAAGCGATCGCTGCCTCCGGCCAGTTCCTGCTGCTCGATTACAGGATGACGGCCTTCGATGATTTCAATCTCGGCTGCGGCGGCGTCGGCTGCGGCGGTCTCGGTTGCATCAGTCTCGGCTGCACCGGAAAGCTTCGAGGGCACGAATTGCGGCCGGCAATAATCTCTTAGCGCGGCGATGTGCGCGAGCGATGAGAGCACGTCCACCTCAGCGAGCGCCAAGGCAGTTTGCCGGATTCGCTTGGCCTCGGCAGCCGTGGCTTTGCGAAGTTCGGTAAAGAGGCGGCGCTCGATTTCGACAATTTTCTCTTGCGCGTCGAGAATTTTGGCTTCGTATTCTTTGAGCTCAGGAGTGGTGAAGCGCTCGGCGCCAACCAGCGTCTGCTTGCGTTCGTAATCCTGCGGGACGAGATGCAGGTTCGGCTTCGATATCTCGATGTAGTAACCAAAGATGGAGTTGAACTTTACTTTGAGCGAAGTAATGCCGGTACGTCCGCGCTCGCGATGCTCAATTTGAGCCAGCACTTGCTTGCTGTTGCGCGAGAGTTCCCGCAGTTCGTCGAGATCGTGGTCTACTCCGGTGGCGATTATGCCTCCGTCTGAGAAGGTCAGCGGCGGTTCCGGGATGATGGTTGTTTCAATCAGTTCCCGTAGGTCGGCCAACTCGTCGAGCGAATGGTGCAGCGCGGTGAGCCGCTCGCATTCGAATCGCCCGGTTGCGGCTTTAATGGCAGGAATCTTCGCGAGAGATGCCGCGAGCGCAAGCACATCGCGCGGATTTGCCGTTTCTAGAGTTACGCGGCTCAGAAGGCGCTCGATGTCGAGCACGCCATCGAGCGCACGGCGGAGTTCCTCACGGGCGATTGTATCTTTTGTTCCTTGCTCCACAGAGTCGAGGCGCGCATTGATCTCCGCCAGGTCCAACGATGGCCGGAGTAGCCAGGAACGCAGCAGCCGTTTGCCCATGGGGGTAACTGCGGCATCGATGGAACGGAATAGGGTGACGCCGGCATCCGATCCGGTGAAAAGCGGTTCGATCAATTCCAGGTTGCGCACGGTGACCGCATCGAGCACGAGACAGTTCTGGCGCTCGTACCAGCCGATGCGATCGACGTGATCGAGCGAGCCGCGCTGCGTGGATCGCACGTAGTAAAGAATCGCCCCAGCCGCGGCGGCAGCCGCGGTGCGTCCGGCTAACCCAAAGCCTTCGAGTGACAACACGCCGAAATGATTTTCGAGGAGTGGAATCGCGTGGTCGGGCGCGAAAATCCAGTCGTCGAGGGGAGTCTCGGTATAACCGGATCCCGACGAGCGAGACTGCGGCGCTTGAGTCTTATTGCTGGTTGGCTCAAATAACGGAGCCGCAGAGGCGTATAAGAGTTCTTTTGGACGAAGTTGCTCGAGTTCTTCGCGGACGCGGCGAGAGGCATTTTCGCCGGAAAATTCAGTCGCGCGAAACTCTCCGGTGGAGAGGTCGAGCGCGGCAAATCCTACGCGATCTCCCAGCTCCCCGACGGCAGCCAAAAAATTGTTTTCGTCCGAGCCCAGCGAAGAATCTGCGGCGGTCCCGGGCGTTACGACGCGAGTCACTTCGCGGCGTACCAGTTTTTTGGCCAAGCGCGGATCTTCCACCTGTTCGCAGATCGCAACTTTAAAACCTTTTCGAATCAGCTTGCCGATGTAACCTTCGGCCGCATGGTGAGGCACGCCGCACATCGGGACTGCGATACCTTTTTCCTTATTGCGCGAAGTCAGAGTAATCTGCAACTCTTTGGAGGCGACGATGGCATCATCGAAAAATAATTCGTAGAAATCGCCCAGCCGGAAGAACAACAATGCCGTTGGATGATCCTTCTTAACCGCGGCATATTGCCGCATGAGCGGAGTGGAAGGCTCAGTCATCGATTCGCATGGCCGGGGGCTTGGCGCGGATTATAACAAAGCCGTAAGCGCTCTTTTCTCACGGAGGGTCACAGCAGGCTGGGAAAACCGCTGCTTTCTCGCCGTCGTGGCATGAGCTTTGCGCAGTGCTCCCACGGAAATGGCAGTTGACGCAAATACGTCTCAGTGTTCTCCTTACACATGGAACTCCGTAAAGATCCCATCACCCGCTCCTGGGTCATGACTGGAGATGAGCCAGCGGAGGTTGCGGCCTTTCCGGAAACTGTCTGCCGCTTTTGCCCTGACGCGTCGAACGCCACCCAGATCATCGCATCGATGCCGAGTGCGGGCGGTTGGTCGGCGCGAGCGATGGTCCATCCCAAGCCGCTGTATCACATTGAAGGCGAACCCGGCCGCCGCGGTGATGGCATTTACGACCGCATGAATTCGGTTGGGGCGCATGAAGTTCTGGTGGAGAACCCGGTGCACGACCGGCACCTTTGGCGCGCCAGCGATGACGAGATTGGGCATTTTCTGCGGCTCGCCGCCGAGCGCATTATGGACCTCAAACGCGACCCGCGGATTAAATACGTCAGCTTGTTCAAGGATTTCGGCCCCGGGTCGGGACAGGAATTCGGCCATCCCACCTCGCAACTGACGGCCACCATGTTCGTTCCCCGGCGCGTGCTTTATGAATTGCGGGCTGGCCGGGAATATTTTGCCGGCAAGGAGCGGTGTGTATTTTGCGATATCTTGAACCAGGAGGAGCGCCAGGCTTCGCGTGTGATTGAAGCGCGGGGAGACTACGTTGCGATCGGCCCTTATGCGCCCCGCGTCCCCTATGAGACCTGGATACTGCCACGCAATCACGATTCGTCTTTCGAGCGCACCGGCCTGTCGAAGCCGGGGCTGCGAGTGAATCTTGCGGCCTTGTTGCGACGCACGCTGCAGCGCATTCGTGCCTTCACCGAGAGTTTCCATCTCGTGTTGCACACGTCCCCCAACAGTTTGCATCCTTCGAAAACCCTTGGCTACTGGAAGACGATTGACGACGATTACCACTGGCACATTGAGATCATGCCGGTGCTGGCCACGAAGGCGCGCTCTTACACTTTCAAAGAGGTGTATTATTCGCCGGTAAATTCGGAAACTGCGGTAAGACAACTGCGCGACGTCAAGATTGATGGGTGAAGATTGACGGATGAAATGGCTTAGCGAAGGTTGCCGATAGCGCACCTGCTAAGGTCTGGCTCCGGCATGACGCAACATACGAATCACGTCTCCGTTATTTCTTGCCAAGGCCCAGGTGAGCGGGGCGTAGCCATTGCGAGCGCGGAGATTTACGTCGGCGCCGGCCAGGAGCAGGGCTTTTACCACATCAGGGTTCGCCTTGGGATTTCTGCAGGCAAAAATCAGGGCGGTCTGTCCTCCCTGGTCCAGGGCATTCACATCGGCTTTTGAAGACGTTGAGAGCAACTGCCGGAGTGCGCCTAAGTCTTGCTGATCGGCCGCACGCATCAGGGCAGTTTCGTCAGGATCTTCGAGGGTTTCGCCTCCACTTCCCAACCCAACCGGCCATGCGGCTGGAATGATCCGCGCCACTTTGACGCCGACGTTTCCGTTCATCTTCTGCCAATCGTTCAGAGTGAAGTAGCCTCGCAGCAGCGGCTGGATCTGCACCTCGACGATGGACTTCCACAGTAGATTTTGCAGGTTGGGCATCATTTCGCTCGAACCATCGGGCGCTGCGAAAGTAAAGGCGGTGAAGCCGTCGGCGGCATTCCATTCGAAATGCGCGTTGAGATTGGCAACGAAGTCTCCCGCCGTTCCGACCCAGACGACTACGCAAACGACAACACCGGCGGCTGCAAGATACGGCCAAGACTTGCGCTGGACAAGGCGCGACACAAGCACGGCAGCCGATAAAAGCAAGGCGAGCGCTTCAACCAAAAGTCCGGTGGCAGATAAAATTTCGCCGATCGCATTCCACCAATGCACGCGCCAGTCCAGAAAACCCGCTGAATCAAAATGCCAAAACGGATTTAGATAGAGAACCAACAGACCGGCGGCAAAAAGCAGCGCTCCGCTTTCGATGCTGGCCACCGCCCAAGTGGTAAGGCGGATGTGCGTTGGCTTCGAAGTGGACATCGATACTTGGACTGAGGTTGACATATTACGACGTTAACGCTCGCGAAGAGTATAGACATTGGGAGCGGTGTAGAAAATGAAAAAGTGCAGTTGCGCCATGGTGTGTGGCTTGTGCGGAGCGAAGCAGGGAAGTCCAGGTTAATGAGCAGCTCTTGCGGCGTTCATGTTCGGCGCCGCATTCCGGGTCAGCAGGTGCTGTGCATCTTTCGCTTCAACCGGCGGTGAGAAAAGATACCCCTGGCCGAGTTCGCAGCCGAGCGCCTGAAGGTGATCGAGTTGCTTTGCCGATTCGATGCCCTCGGCAATCACCTTCACTCTCAGTTTCTGCGCAATCATGATAATCAGCTCTACGATTTCCAATGCGCCGCGGTCAAGCAGCATGGCAGCGATTAATGACCGGTCGATCTTTACGGCTTCCACGGGAAATTGGCGTAGGGCAATCAGGGATGAATTTGCCGTTCCAAAATCATCGAGGATCACGCCCACGCTAAGATGTTTGAGATTCGAAAGAATGATTTCGGTCATTTTCAGATCTGCCGCGGCCACGGTCTCCGTCATTTCCAGGTGGAGTTGTGATGCTGCGATACCAGTTTCGCGCAGTGCGCTTTGCAGTTCGGCGATAAAGCTCGAGTCGGCTAATTGTTTTGAAGAGATGTTTGCACTGATGCTGATTTCTGATGCTGCGGGGATTTCCGAAATCCATGAGCGCAACTGGCGGCAAGCTTCCAAGATCAGCCATTGACCAGCTGAGGCCAGCAATCCGACATTTTCGGCTGCTGCTATGAATTTGTGGGGTGAGATCAGCCCCTGTTCGGGATGCTGCCAGCGCAGCAGCGCTTCGAAACCGGCAATCTGCCCGGTTCTCATATGCACAATCGGTTGGTAGAAAACGCGGAACTGGCGCTTTGCTAACGCTGCTTGCAACTCAGCTTCCAGACGAAGCTGGTTCACGGCGCGGGAATGCATCGCGTCGCTGAATACTTCACAGCGGCCACCGCCGAGCGCCTTGGCACGGCGCATCGCGGTGTCCGCTTCCTGAAGAGCATCCTCGGCGCGTTCATGCACGGCCGTGCTTAGGGCGATGCCGATGCTGGCCGAACAGCGTACCTCATGCCCGTCCACAGAGATCGGATCACTTACGGCAGAGAGAACGCGAGTTCCGGCGCGCATCGCGTCACTTGGATCGCCCACTCCTTCAAGCAAAATGGTGAATTCATCTCCTCCCATGCGAGAGAGCACGGCATTTGTGAACGGGGAATTATCGTGCGGACGCGAAATCGTGTCTTCATCCCGCAGACAGGATTCCAGCCGGCCTCCGATTTCGACGAGTACTTGATCGCACGAGGCGGATCCTATCGCATCGTTGAGCCGCCTGAAGCCGTCGATATCGGCCATTAGCACGGCATGCTGACTCTCTGGATTGCGGCGCGAACGATCGAATAGGTGCTGCAAGCGATCGAGAAAAAGACGCCGGTTGGGCAGGCCGGTCAGGGCGTCATGAAATGAGTGATGCTCCAACTGCTCTTGCGCGTGTTTTCGTTCCGTGATGTCGCGATTGACAATAACCAGCTTGGCGACGTCGCCGTTCTCATTGCGAATGGCCCTGGCAATCGACTCCAAAACTCTCCAGCTTCCGTCTTTGTGGCGGATGCGATATTCCAACTGTCTGCCGACCCCGGTGGAGCGCGCCTCGCGCGCTGCTTCGAGAACCTTGAAGCGATCGTCGGGATGGATCTGCTCGAATGAAGATGTCTCTCCTAGTTCGGCCGCGCTGTAGCCCAGAATTCGTTTGTAAGACGGACTGTTGTAGAGACGGCGTCCTTTCATATCGACTAGCGCAATCATGTCGGCTGCGTTCTCCGCGAGAATGCGGAAGAGTTCTTCGCGCTTCTTCGACTTCGCGCGGGCGAGATACATGCTCAGCCATTGGCAAAGCACCAGAATTGCCAGTCCGGCCAGAGCTGCCTGAGTCCATAACGGCACCATACCAGTTAAATATCGGCAATTATTGGCCAAAGACTTAGCTGTCGGCGACACTGCGCCGGGGGGCGCAGCGACGATGGCACCGTCGATTCGGCGCGTGGATAATGGTTGCATGTCCCTCGATAAAGCCAAGGCTGTTCGGCGGCTCAAGACCTACGCGAGTGCGCAAGGATATGTTTATCAATATTATTTTGTGGGGCAGCGCGCCGCGTTGGCGGATGATCCCGAGGCGCCGGCGACTGAATTCATCTTCGATGTCACTTCGGACCGCAAGCTGACCTATGCGGTGAGCGTTTTTCTCGCGGAAATGGCGGTGACCGCATGGGCGTCGGGTCATGGCCGTCCGCTTACAGAACCTGAACAATACGCCGCGGCGAAACTGCGGCTCTTTCAGGCTTTCGATGAACTGGAAGACGTAAGAAATCAAGGCCGCCGGTTGGTGATCAACGCGGAGTTGCTCCAGGAATCGCTTCTCGGCTTAGGTATCCAGTAGTACAGTGTGACCCAGATCGCAATCAGGCGTGACCTTTGTCGCATCCCGCAGCGGCCTTTGATGTGGAAAATGTAATTCGTGGAACGGAATTCAGGGTTCACTGGGGTTTGACGACTAGTATCTGAAATGCAAGCCGGGGGGACTAGTCCCCTTGCATTAAGCTCAGCGGACTCTGATACTTAGCTAATCTATTTTTATTGCTTTGCCAAACTATGTCATTGCTCTGGTTACGCTTCGCGCTGGCTTGCTATTTCGTCGGGTTGATCTACGCGTTCTTCGCGCTCACCCGAACTAGCGAGCTTTTCAGCCGCATCGCGCTCCATGCCGCGAGCCTGGGCATGGTGTTCCACTTTGTGTCGCTGGTCGAATTGTTCCTCTCGGATCGGGTGGTCTGGGCTTCGGTTCACAATGGAGAATCGCTGTTGGCGTTTCTGTCGATGACGTTCTTCATGATTATCTATGCCATTTATAAGACCACCTCGCCTGGCGTGGTTGTGTTTCCCGTCGTCTTTTTCTTGACCTTTGTGGCTGCCATCGATGAACAGCCGGTTCTGCGTACGTCTTTCGTTCAGCACAAAGGCTGGCTGATTGCGCACATCATTCTGATCTTCACAGGTTATGCGGCTCTGGTGTTGAGCTTCGGTGCGAGTTTGCTGTACCTGATACAAGAACATCGCCTGAAAGCGAAGAAGCCTAGCAGCCTGATTTCCTTCCTTCCGGCTCTTGAAGTTATCGATCAAATTGGCTACCGTTCTCTACTGCTCGGTTTTCCTTTCATGACGCTCGGCCTGATTACGGGCTCGATCGTGGCGATGTCAACTTACGGACACATCGACTTTGCGGACCCCAAGATATTGCTTTCGATCCTGATGTGGGTCGTCTACATGATCATGGTGTTCACCCGGTGGAACTCGGGATGGCGCGGGCGCCGGGCCGCGCTGCTTGCGACCGTTACCGTAGTTGCCGCGGTGGTGGCTTGGGCGGCGAATTACTTTTCGGCAATGCACAGGTTTGCTTCATGAGATACCAACTCATCGGCGTGAACCACAAGAGCGCACCGCTGGAAGTACGCGAGCGGCTGGCGATCCCTGAGTCTCGCCTGCCGGATTGCTGCCGCGATCTTACGGCCTATCCCGGAATCGAGGAAGGAATGATCATCTCTACTTGCAATCGCGTGGAGATGATCACCCACACCACCAACGGATCGGCCGACCTGCGTGGTTTTCTGCACGATCATTTTCAGCTGAAGGCGGAAGATTTGGATCCGCATCTTTATGAGTTTCGCGAAAAGGACGCCGTGCGGCATGTATTTCGCGTGGCCTCAAGCCTGGATTCGATGGTGGTGGGCGAAGCCCAGATTCTGGGACAAGTGAAGGAAGCATATGCCACGGCGCGCGCGGTTGGAGCGGTGCGCGGGCAGCTTGATCAGCTTTTTACGCGGGCGTTTGCCGTAGCCAAGCGCGTGCGCACCGAGACGGCGGTGGGATCGTCATCGGTTTCGATTGCCTCCGTCGCGGTGGAGCTGGCAAAAAAGATTTTCGGCACCCTGCAGGGAAAAAATGTTTTTATCGTGGGCGCGGGAAAGATGAGCGAATTGGCGGCGCGGCATTTAATGGCCCACGGCTGCGCGTCGATTTTCGTTTCGAACCGCACCTACGAGCGCGCCATCGGACTCGCACAGCGTTTTAATGGCCAGGCGATCAAGTTTGAGGATTTATACAACTCCTGCGACCGTGCCGATATCGTGATCACCTCGACCGGATCGCCGCATGCCATTTTCCGGCGCGAGCACGGCGAGCAATTTCTCGCCCGGCGCAAGAACAAGCCGATGTTCTTCATCGATATCGCCGTGCCTCGCGACGTTTCGCCGGAGATGGCGAAGCTGGACGGCATTTTTGCCTACGACATCGATGACCTGCAGCAAGCCGTCTCGAGCCACGTTGCTGACCGCCATGTAGAAGCCGAGCGTGCCGAAGCCATCATCGCCAGCGAAGTCGAAAAATTCGAGGCCCGCGTTCACACGCTCGATGTGGTGCCGACGATTGTTAGCTTGCAGGACCATCTGGAGACGATTCGGCAGGCGGAAATCGACCGCGTCCGCGGCCGCATGGGCCACATTACTCCGGAGCAGGAGATGGCCATCGAGGCGCTGACGCGCGGCATCATCAACAAAGTGATGCACACGCCGATCACCACGCTGAAGTCGGCCGCAAGAGAATCGGAAGCGACCACAGTGGTCGATGTGGTGCGCCGCTTGTTCAATCTGCAGGTAAAGGAAAAACCGGCGCAGGACCTGTCGGCCACAAAAGAAGAAATCGGGACGCGGAGGTGACCGCCAACGAAAAAGACGGCGTGCCAGAACGCAGCAGGGAAGACGTAGCGCTCACGATTGCTAAGGCGGGTCTATCGGCAATACCTGTAGTAGGGGGGCCGGTCGCTGAGTTGTTCGGACTGGTTGTAACGCCAGCGTTGGACCGACGACGGGAGGAGTGGATGCATTCCGTCGCCGGGCGACTGGAGGAACTGGAAGGCAGGGTCAAAGGATTCAGAATTGAGGATCTCCCGAAGAATGAGGCGTTCATTTCAACGCTGACACACGCGAGCCAGGCTGCAATCCGTACGCATCAGCAGGAAAAGCTGGAGGCTCTCCGAAACGCAGTTGCAAATGTGGCGATTGGTTCAAGCCCGGACGAGAACGTGCAGCTGATGTTCGTCAACCTCGTGGACCGCCTTACGCCGCTCCACCTCCGAATCCTGCGCTTCTTCGAGAACCCCCGTCCCCCGGAGCAGCACGGTACCTACCCGACGCGGATGCATATGATAGGCTCTCCAGCTCGGGTTCTCGAAGAGGGCATTCCCGGCCTAAAGGGCAAGCAAGAACTCTACGAACTGGTCGTCCGGGATCTGCATTCAGCTGGCTTGTTCTCAGTCAGCAGTCTGGGTGGGACGGTGACGGGGCAGGGAATGTATGAGAGCCGAACGACCAAACTGGGAGATGAATTCCTCCGCTTTATTACGTCCCCGTCTGAGCCATGACTAATTCGAAAATCAACGGCCAATTCGCCAAACTCCGCATCGGCTCCCGCGGTTCTCAGCTCGCGCTCTGGCAAGCCAACCATATCGCAGCACTTCTGCGTGCGCGTGGGCACGAAGTCGAACTCGAAATCATTCACACCACCGGCGACAAGATCACCGACGTCGCGCTGGCGATGGTTGGCACCAAGGGCATGTTCACGAAAGAGATTGAAGAAGCTTTGGCCGACGGCCGCGTCGATCTTGCCGTGCATTCATTGAAAGATCTGCCGACCGAGCTTTCGGCAGGCTTCGAGATTGCCGCTATCACAGAACGCCAAGACCCGCGCGACGCCTTTTGCTCGCGGCATTACTCGGATATTAACGACCTGCCGCAAGCCGCGCGGGTGGGTACTTCCAGCCTGCGGAGGCAGGCGCAGCTCAAGGCAATTCGTCCAGATCTCGATATTCATCCTTTGCGCGGCAACGTCGATACGCGCCTGCGTAAGCTTGAGCAGGGAGAATACGATGCGGTCATTCTGGCGTCGGCTGGCTTGAATCGTCTGGGCAAAACGGAGTTGATCAAGCAGATCATCCCTGCGGAAATCATGTGTCCGGCTGCAGGGCAGGGAGCGCTGGGCATAGAAATTCGCAAAGGGGATGCGCCGACTCGTGCCCACCTTGAATTCCTGAACGACGCGAACGCGCGCGCAGCCACCACTTGCGAGCGCGCCCTGCTCAACCGCCTCGGCGGAGGCTGCCAGGTTCCGATCGGCGCCTTTGCGGAAATCAGGAATGGCAAGCTGTATCTCGATGCTATCGTCGCCGATCCCGACGGCTCGAAGCTTTTGCGCGAATCGCGTGACGGCAATGTCAACGATCCCGAAAAGCTGGGCAACGACGTAGGCGATACGTTGTTGCGGCGCGGGGGCGATGAGATACTGGATGCGGTTTATGGCCGCGGGTTGGCTGTTCCACCGCAACCCTAGATAATCGGCGATGTGCCAGCGTTTTTTCCATTAGAGTAAGACCGTGTACATCCCCGAACACTTCCGCCTGCGCCATGATGGCGACGCACTCGCGTTCGTGCGCGCGAACCCATTCGCGATTCTCATATCGACAACCGACGCAGGTCCTTTCGCCACCCACCTCCCGCTCTCGGTGGACTCGCAAGCTGGCGACGATGGCCAGGAGCCGCGACTCGTCCTGCGCGGCCACGTGGCGAAAGCCAATCCGCATTGGCGTTACCTTGAAGCGAAGCCGGAATGCCTGACCATCTTTCACGGGCCGCATTCCTATATCTCGCCGAGCAACTATGTAGCTCGCGAAAGCGTTCCCACATGGAACTACACGGCTGTCCACGTATACGGAAATGCGCGTCTATTCTCGACGGAGCAGGACCTGCACGCGATGCTGGATGAACTCATCCAGACCTTTGAACCCGTGTACCGCCAGCAGTGGGAAGATTTGAGCCCAAAGTTTCGCGACAATATGCTGCGTCAGATTGTGGGTTTTGAAATCACCGCGACCAAAGTCGAAGGGAAATTTAAACTTAGCCAGAATCGCATCCACCAAGATCAAGCCAACGTGATTGCATCTTTGGAAAAGTCGGAGGACTCAGCCATTAGCGGCATCGCACGGATGATGAAAGAGCAGGGGCTGGGTATTACCGGCGAGGCCAAAAAAGTAAATAAAAAAGACTAGAAGACCAAATGAAGGAAAGTAGATGAGGAAGCATGCCCATCAAGCCGGCAAGAAGGCGCGCCCTCTATCCGGTGTACGCGTACTGGTCGGCCGGGCGCGGCACCAGGCAGGAGCACTGTCGCGCGAATTGCGTGAGCTTGGCGCAACCGTGATCGAGATTCCATTCATTGAAATTCGCCGGCCGCGCAGCTTCGCTCCGTTGGATTCGGCCCTGAGAAATCTTTCGCAGTATCACTGGCTGGTCCTGACCAGCGTGAATGGCGTTGAGGCGATGTGGGAGCGGCTGAAGAAATTGAAGCTCACGAAATCGGGCCTTCGGGAGTTGCACATCGCGGCGATCGGTCCAGCGACGAAGAAGGCGATCGAGCAGCGCGGCGTCAAAGTGGATGTGGTTCCGAAAGAATACGTTGCCGAGTCGGTGGTCCGGAGCTTGAAAAGTAAGGTAAATGGGAAGAGGGTCCTGCTGGTGCGCGCGAAAGTCGCCCGCGATGTAATTCCAACCGAGCTGCGCAAAGCTGGAGCGCAAGTTGATGTCGTCGAAGCTTACGAAACCGTGGTCCCGCAATCTTCGCGCACGCGCTTGCAAAAAGCGCTGGCGAATCCTGAAAAGCGTCCGCGCGTCATCACCTTTACCAGTTCATCGACGGTAAGAAGCTTTGCGGGGTTGGTGGGCTTGCGGAAAAATCACGCGGTAAAACTCGATGGAATCCTGATGGCGTCCATCGGCCCGGTAACTTCTTCTACTCTCAGAGAGTTTGGTCTACGAGTGGATATCAAAGCCAAAGAATTTACTATCCCCGGTCTGGTCAAAGCCATTAGCGGTGAACTGGCTAAGCGCAAGCTTACTCATTGAGCGAGCAACTGCAGTCGGCGGGCACGACGTGGGCCAGCAGGAAATCGGCCACACGTTGGTAGGCGTCGATCTGATTTTCAACACGCGCAAATCCGTGGCCTTCGTTTTCGTAAATCTTGTAATCGACGGTTCCGCCGCGCTTTTTGATGGCATCGACCACTTGTTGCGTTTCTGATTTCGGGCAGCGCGGATCGTGGCCGCCTGCCAGCAAGAGCAGTGGCGCCTTGATCTGATCGATATAGTTGATCGGCGAGCGCTCTTCGTAGAGCGCCTTGTTCTTTACAGGATCGCCCATGGTCGCGAGATCGGATTGCTGCAGCACTGGATCTTCATTCTCAATTTCCGTGAACCAATTCACGAAGGGGACGATCGGCACGCCCGCGGCCCACAATTCCGGCGCTTTGGTGACCGCCATCATGCTGAGATAACCGCCGTAACTTCCGCCCATCACGGCAATCTTTTTCGGATCGAGATGCCCGGTTTGCTTGATCCAGTCGACACCGGCGAGCACGTCCTGCAAATCGCCGCCGCCCATGTCGAATAAATTCGCCTGCTGAAATTCCTTGCCGTATCCGGTTGAACCGCGATAGTTGGGCGCGAGCACCATGTAACCCTGATTCACGGCGAATTGAATGAAGCGGTTAAACGAATTCATGGTCTGCGAGGCCGGGCCGCCATGAATATAAACAATGGCAGCGTTCTGGCCGTTGCGCGGCATGTTGAATGGAACATACAAGAATGCGGAGATCGTCCACTTGCCGTCGCGGCTGGGATAGTGCACCAGATACGGCTCGACCATGTCTTCGGAGCGAACTCCCGCGACCAGCGAATGCGTGACCTGATGCGACTTGCGGGTTGCCAGCGTGTACACCCATAGATCGCCAGGTTCAGTGGGCCCGTTGTGGTAATAGAGCAGACGCGATCCGTCTTTGGTAAAGGCGTAATTCTTGCCGGCGGGCTCATTCAGACCCTTGGGAATTGGCAGCATGGCCGACTTGGACGTGGCCAAATCATGCAGATAGATATCTTCGCTGCCATCGAGGTTTGCGCTAAAAACGATGTGCTTGCCATCGGGTGAAAACTCCCCGCCACGAATTTCCCATTTGTCCTGAGTAATCCAGGAAAGCTTCTTCGTCGCAATTTCGAGTAAGGCGGTGTTTTCGTGGCCGTTGGCAGCGTTGGAAGTAATCAGAACGCGCTTGCCATCGGGAGAGATGTCGTTGTTGAAGTAGATCTTCTCGCCCTCGTGCGGAGTCAGCAGCGTGCTTTTCCCGGTAGCGACGTCGGCAATGAAAATGTTTGAGTCCGTTCCCTTTGCCTGTTCTTGCGTGTAGACGATGTACTTTCCATCTCTCGA
This sequence comes from uncultured Acidobacteriaceae bacterium, assembly GCA_963784095.1. Classification (GTDB taxonomy): domain Bacteria; phylum Acidobacteriota; class Terriglobia; order Terriglobales; family Acidobacteriaceae; genus Sulfotelmatobacter. Next base: position 73,115 of record CAWAQC010000002.1, on the reverse strand, counting down.
CCAGATCGGATTGAAATTGCGCTTATCTTGCGGCGTGCCCGTGGTGACGTGCTTCACTTCGCGCATCAGCGTGTCGTAAACATCGATTTCCGATGCTGCAGAAGTTTTCGGCTTGACCATGTACGCCAGATAGCGCCCATCCGGCGACCATGTGGGATCTGTCTCGGCGATCTCGCGCGTGCTGGTAAGGTTTACAACTCGGCCAGTCTTCGGAGAGACCAGAAAAATATCCCACAATTCGTCGCCATCGTGATCGGATTGATAAGCGATCCATTTGCCATCCGGCGACCACGTAATGGCGGTCTGCCGCTGATCACTCACCGTAAGTTGCGTAGGCCATCCACCCTCGGAAGGGACTACCCAGATATTGTTCCGGCCGCTTATATTCGAAATGAAAGCAATGCTCTTGCCGTCCGGAGACCACGTCGGGCTGGCGATCTGCCGCGTCATGTACAGCTTTTCGATCGTCAAGCTTTTAGGCTCGACTTGCGCGTTGGGCTTGGAGGCGATCTGTTTGGGATCGGTAATGGCGTGGGGCGCGGGAAGATTTTGGGCGGTAACAGCTTCAGTAATAATAGTGGTCATGATGACAGCAATGATAAGCGGGATAAAAGAACGCATTCAGGGCCTGGGAAAAGTTTAACAAAGCGCGTCCACCCTGGGAACTTTCGCGAACAAGACCTTAAATCTATTCACCACCAAGGCCGCAAAGGAACACAAAGGCCATGGTTTACTGCTTTCTTCGCGAGCCTTCGTGGCTTTGTAATTGGGTTAGGACACTACGAAACGAACAGCTTGGTCGAGCTACGTGGTTGTGGTCCGTGCCTCTGGGCCAACTTCGGCGATCGCCGCGAGTTCGCTTTCGGCAGACTCATGCCGAACCCCGCGGCCGAAACACGCTTCCTTCAACAGCTTGAAGATTGTCCGGCGATTCTGTGCAATCACCTTCAGCCATGCCAGACGGCCCATCATGGGGAAATAGATACCGCGGAAGCAGAGACGGGCGAGGAAGATGTTGACACGATAGCCGAGTGGCTGATCATCGAGTGCCGCGACGGCCTGGGCCAGTGCTACTGCGCTATAGCTGCGCGTCCAGCCGTATTGCACTTCAGCTTCTGCTTCCTCAGTGCTCATCTTCAGCGGGGTATGTGCCATTACGAAAGGACTGAAATCCTGCCAGTGTTTGGGTCGCGTGAGGCGCCCGGCAGTCTCCAAGCGCTTGTAGAGCGGCGTTGCGGGCAATGGGGTGAGCAGGCCGAAGATCGGCAGGCCCGGTGGCCAGGTGCGTACTTGCTCGAGGGTGCGCTCTGCTACACCAGTCGTGTCATTGTCCATGCCGAAAATGAACGACGTGATCGCGTAAACATTGCGTTTGGCGAGCCGTTCCAGCACAGGGGCATACTCACCCGGTTTGTTGAATCCCTTATTCACGTCCTTGAGGTTGGCAGGATCGATCGACTCCATCCCGATGAATATCCACTTGCCTCCTGAGGCCGCGATCAGGTCGACGAGTTCCTCATCGCGCAACAGATTGGCGCTGATCTGCGCCACCCAGTGAACCTGTGCCCCAGCCGCGATAATGTCGCGCAGCAGCGACTTGGTGCGTTTTACGTTGATAGCGAAATTGTCGTCAATGAAAAAAACTGCCATCTGTCCCTTCTCGCTGCGGGCGCGCTCTTTCAGTTGAAGCAGTTCATTTACCACACTCTCATTGGTGCGGAAGCGGATGGAATCGCCGAAAAATCCGGTTACCGTGCAGAACTCGCAGCCGTAGGGACAACCGCGTCCGGATTCGACCGGGATGATGCGAAATGTTCCCCAACCATCCGCCACTTTCCGCAGCATGGGAGCAGCGGCGCGGGGCACCAGATTGAATTGGTCCAGATCGATCGACTGCCAGGGAATCTCCGGATAGTTCTTCAGAGAGGGCTTGGTCTCTTTGCCCGCAGCATTCACCGGGGCATAAATCTCTTTGAGTTCGCCACGCACGGCGTCGTTCACGATCAGCGGCCAGGTTTCATCGGCTTCGCCCAGAGCCACCGCATCCGCGTGGCGCGGGCCGCCATCGCGGCCGAGGGCTTCATCGGCCATTTCCGTAACATGAGGCCCGCCCATCACAACCCGCACTCCGGTGGCGCGGATGGCGTCGGCGATGCGATACGCCTTGGCGATCATGCGGGTCATGGCGCCAATGCCGACCAGCTTAATGTCCTGCTCGCGCACGAACTGTGCGATCTCAGACTCGTTCATCGGTTGGGCGTTGCCGTCAATGAGCAGCACCTCGTGTCCCGGAGGGGTCAGCGCCTGCAGGAGAAACATCCAGAGATGCGGCATGAAGTTGCGGGTTACCCCGTTGTCGGGGTTGTAGAGCAGAATTTTCATAGGGAGCTCGCGCTCTGGAGAGTGCGCAAGTGTTCATAAGGCCGTAACAGTCGATACCGTGAAACAGCATCGCTGCCAGGGTTGCGCGATGGTTACCAATAGTTGGAACCCCAGATGATTGAATTGTACGCTACCGGACACATAAGAATTTCCTTCGCTAGGTTAAAATTCGTTCAGCATGGCGGCTGTTGTTCCCATTTCCGCTCCCCCGCGCACCATCTTCCATGTGGATATGGATGCGTTCTTCGTTTCCGTGGAAGAGTTGTTCGATCCATCGCTGAAAGGCAAACCTGTGGTCGTCGGAGGGCAGCGTAACGAACGCGGCGTGGTTTCGGCGGCATCGTATGCCGCACGCAAGTTTGGAGTGCATTCGGCCATGCCCCTGCGGACCGCGGCCAAGCAGTGCCCGCAGGCGATTTTTGTCGATGGCCATCCGGAGCGCTACCGCGAATGCTCGGAAAAAGTGTTCAAGGTGTTGACCGCGTTTTCGCCGCAGGTGGAGATGGCTTCCATCGACGAGGCTTACCTCGACATGACTGGCACGGCGAGATTGCATGGGCCTCCGTTGCGCGCCGCAGAAAAGCTGCACCGGCGCATGAAAGAAGAGACACTGTTGAATTGCTCGATCGGGATCGGGTCTTCGCGGCTGATTGCAAAAGTTTCTTCGGCGCAAGCCAAACCGAATGGCGTGCTCTGGATCGTGCCGGGTGAAGAAGCGAAGTTCCTTGCGCCGCTGGATGTGCGCGAGATTCCGGGTGTGGGCAAGGTGATGGAGAAGCATCTCCACGAAATCGGAATCAGGAAAGTCGGAGATCTGGCGAAGCTCGAAGAAGCGGAACTCGAAGAACGATTCGGCAAATGGGGGCTGGCGCTCGCCGGCAAGTCTCGCGGAGAAGATGCCGGAGGATGGTTCGATGCCGAAGTGGGAGCTCGCGAAGAGGCGAAGTCGATCAGCCACGAACACACTTACAACGACGATACCGCTGATACGAACCAACTCGAAGCCACGCTGATGCGGCTTTCGGAGATGGTGGGGCGGCGTTTGCGAGAAGCCAATCTGCACGCGCGAACCATTCAGCTCAAACTGCGCTACAAAGATTTCACGACCATCACACGCGCACATACCCGTGCCCAGCCAACACAGATTGACGGCGAAATCTTCGAGGAAGTGCGGGCCCTGTTTCGCAAAAACTGGAAGCAGGGAAGTCAGGTGCGGCTGCTGGGCGTGCATGTTTCGTCGTTCGAGAGCCAACCCGAGCAATTCGATCTGCTGAGTGGAAATCGTGACAAACGCTGGCACGATGCTCTGGCTGCGGCGGATAAACTTCGCGACAAGTTTGGCGAGTCGAGCGTAACGCTGGCTGCTGGGATGCGCGGTACCTTTAGCGAACGGACGCATGAGAATCCGGCGGGATTGCCGGGAAAGAAGCACGAATAGAAAATCCCCACTTCTCGCAAAAGACGCGAGAAATGGGGCACCCGGCGGTTGAAAGGGTTGCCACTTCTGGTACGTGCGACCAAACCGGCGCGCAGCCGTCGCTAGGAAGGATCAGAAAACGAAGGCCGGGTATCCCGGAAGGTGATTCCGGATCCCGGCCGTCGCCTTAGTGCAACTCGTGCTGAATGCAACTCGTTTTAATGCAACTCCTGCTGACGCAAATTGTGGTTGAGCTTGTCAGTTCCCTGAGTTGGCGGCGCTGGTCGTGGAATCGCCGGCAGTGGGCGAGGCGCTCCAACGCACCAGACGCGGATAAAATGGCGTGACTTCAAACGGCATCTTGTCACGCGCGGAGTTGATGGCCACAGGAACTGCTTTGATCATCTCGGCCGTATCGTTCCAGGGATTAATCTTCACTCGTCCGCCGAGCGGCAGGGCCGCGATTTGATCGAGCTTGGAATTGTCCAATGCTGGGCCTTGAGTTTCCAGCGCGGCCAGCCGGGTGATGGTCCCGTTTTCTCCCAAAGGATTGCCGAGATGCGTAGTCAGCAGGGCATTGAGAGCGTGAGCCCGGCTTTGCAGTTGCTTCAAAAACAACCCCACATTGCCCAGTTTCGTTGCGTAGGGCGAATTCTTCAGCAACTCGATGGCTTTCTTATCGGCCGCGGCTTCTTCTTCCGGAATATGTTTAAAACCCAGATTCGCGTAAGTTGTGTCGTCGGAAAACAACATGCGATCGTTGAATGCGTATTTGCTTCCGAGGTTGTGCCCGAGCACAATGTGCGCCAGTTCGTGCGCCAGCAAAGCGGCGAGGCTGGCTTCATCGGGAAGCACATCGACCAAACCGCGGCTGATCACGATGGTGTTGCCCACGCTGAAAGTTTCTAGCGGAGTGGTGAGCAGCACGCGAACCCGCACGGGCCGCTCCAGGTCGAGATTGTTGGTTACGACCAGATTGTTCACCACGGTCTGCAGGATGTGATCGACGTCGCCCTCTGGGGCAAGCAAGCCGCCGTTGGTGAGCCTGTCCACTACGTTATCTTCCGCCTGCCGCTCCCATTCGCGCTGAGCCTGCAGAGGGGATGCGTCCTGCGCCGTTGGGCTCTCATCTTTCACGCTATCGATCTTGATCTGCGTGAGTTCGTCGTCTCTGGCTTCTTTTTTCAGGTCGTAACCCCAGATGCGGGTTTGCGCCTTGAAGGCGAGTTGGTTCTTCGCGCCCGCACTGAAATCGCCTTCCTCGCTATAGATGAAAGCCGGGACCCAGTAGCCGGGCGTCAGGTTCAAGCGCCAGCTATCCATGTGGAAGAAGTAGGAATTGTTCTTCGCCGGAGAGTAAGTGCCGTTGAGCCGCACGATGTTGTAGGCGTGGTCTTCGACCCAGATTCGCCCGAGAAAACGGCCCCTTCCGGCGGTTTTCTTGGGCGTCACGTCGAATACGAAACAGCGAATGTCGCCGACAAATTGGCGGCGCACAAAGTGGAAATCATAGTGGGCGCGATCGAAGTCGCTGCGGTCGGCATAGACCATCCAGGCAAAACCCATGGGCTGGTACTGAACCGTGAAGAGTTTGTGAAAGCCGCCGAGCAAACGCGACTGCATGCTGCGGTCCTCATCCTTCAAATAATCCTTGCGGTCGATGATTTCGCCCATATCCATGCGGCCGAGAAAATAATGGTCTTCGCTGGGAACGGCGCCGAGCAGGGGATCAGGGCGCAGGTTCTGCAAATAGGTTTCGACAACGGGAGTACGGTTCGACAAGAACTTGATGAGCCCGTGCTCGCGTTCAATGACGCGGTCCACCACCTGATCCATGGTCACGGGAGGCGGTTCGGGCGAGGCTTGCGGCAACGTGTTTGGGGACTGGGCGGTCGATGCATTCGCATCTGCTGCCGCCGTCGTGGCTGCGGGGACGGGTTGTGCCGTGAGCTGAGACTGTTGCGGCTGTTGCGCGGCGCTGATTGAAAGCAGCGATGCGACTGCAAGCACCCATTTCCCGATTCTCCACTGCAAGGTTCGCATGAATCCTTCTCGTTTTTCCCAGCTCGATTGAGCCGATCCAATTATTCTTTGGAAGACTTGCAATCTTCCCGAAGCTGCACTGTTTCGGACGATTCCCTGACTCGTATCGCAACTTCCGGGCCAAATCGCATTCCCCGGAAGATGCCGCCTTGTACGCAAAACTTTAGTACGCCATTTCAAACATCACGTGCACGATCGCAGTCGAATCGACTGGTTGGCCCATTCGCAGGGCGGGTTTAAACCGCATATTGTTCGCGGCAGTTATGGCGGCTTCATCCAGGCCGTGACCCAGGCCGGTGACTACGCGATTTACATGCAGGGTTCCATCGGCGCTGAACAACACCTCCAGCAGAACTTCGCCTTCCAGCTTCAGGCCGCGCGCTTCCGCGGTATAAACCGGCTTGGGCTTGAATGTGATTTCCACCGGCTTGGTTGCCGGACCGTCGGCGCGTGCGATCACCGGACCGTGATGAACCACCAGTTCCGATCCGAAACCGCCGGTAGCGACCGTGCCGTGTGAGTCGCCGTTGCTGGTGGCTATGCCGTTGCCGAAATCGGCGCTGGCCACCGTGCCCTTGATTCCTTTCGCTCCGCCAGAGCCGTTGCCTTGGCCTGCGCCCACGGGCATGTCGAAAGCTCCGGGTTGCGAGGCGTAGAGTTTGGCGGCCTCTTTGCCCGTGCCCTTCAAGCCATTGGGATCGCCGAATCCACCGGTCTGCACTTGCTCCACGGCCGCCTTTACCGTGGGAGCGACTGATGAGCCGGCAAAATCTCCCGTATGCAACAAGCGGGGCTTCACCGTCTCTGCGACCTTCAACTCGGGAGCGACAAACTGGTTCACTACGACTTTCGGCGCCTCCACTTCAGGAGGCGGGATGCGGCGCGCTTCCTGGGGAACGATGACTTTTGGCGCTTCCAGCACGGGCCCGACCGGAACGACCTTTGCTCTGATCGGTTCTGGCTTCATCGGTTCCGTCTTAACGGGATCAGGCGGCGGCTCGGGCTTTAGGGCGGGAAGCGGAATTAATGAGGTGACACGGTATTGCCGGAGCTGGATGTGTTCGGGAAACAAAAGCCCGACGTTGATCAGCAGCAATAGCAGCAACAACAAGAGGGCGTAGCCGGTCGCGACCGCCCGTTTGTCGATCTTGCGCTCGGGCAATAAGCCGAGCTGAAAAGCCTGTGGAGACGTAGCCATGCCTTAGCTCCAATGAAACCTGGGCGAGGGAGCAAACCAGGCTTGGAACCTTCACGTTACTGGAGAAAATACACGGAGGAAACGTGCCTAGGGTTCCAGAACCTAGGTAACAATCTTGGTGCAGATGTGGGAATACTGTTCAAAAACGGGACGAGCGGGGTTTTCCCTGAAATCGCGGTTCAAGATGGCATCTGCGCCTGTCGTCGCCCGCGAAACCAGGCGAAAACCGGTATGCCGGCCAGAATTACCAGCAATCCGTAGAGAGAGTTCGGCCAGTTTCCCCGGAAGGTGTAGTAGAGCAGAAACGCGGCAGCGGCAATAAACAGGGAGGGTAAGAACGGGTATCCGAACATCCGATAGGGCCGTAGAGCCTGTGGATCGCGACGGCGAAAGACAAAAATTGTGCTGCCGGAGATCATGTAGAAGAGCCATTCGGCGAAGATGGTGAGCGAAAACAGCTGGCGAAAGTTCCCTCCCAGCAAGAGAAGAACGATCGCCAACAATGCCTGTACGATAATGGCCACCGTGGGAGTATGAAATCGGGGATGAACATCGGCCAGCGCCGAGAAGAAATACCCATCCCGAGCTGCAGCGTAAGGAATGCGCGCGCCGCTCATGATTGTGCCGTTCAGCGTGACCAGCAGCGAGATCGCCATGCCTACCGAAACGATGCCCGCGCCCACTCGGCCAATGACCAGCGCGACCGCGTCGGAGGCGGGACGCGGCGAGGCGGCGATGGCACTGGCAGGCAGCACATATTGCACGGCCGCATTCATTAATACGTAAAGCACTCCGACTGTGGCCACGCCGGCAATCAAAGCAATGGGAATGTTCCGTCCGGGGCGCTTTATCTCACCCGCCACCATGTTGAGATCGTTCCATCCGTCATATGCCCATAGAGCTGCGACCAGCGCGGCCATGAAGCCCGCGATTCCTCCCTTGGCACCGATGAAAGTTCCGGCAAAATTGCTCCAGCCGTGACCGCTTACCGAGCCGGCTGCGCCGAAGCATATGGCTATGATGGCGAGAATCATTACGACTTTGAGCAACGTGAACACCAACTGGAACTCGCCAGCCTTTTTTACCCCGAGATAATTCAGCAGAGAAATGAGAATGGCGGCGGCGATAGCGACCAGTTGTCCCCAGGTAATCGCAAAAGGAATGGAAATCGCATTGGCCGCAAAGAATGAAAACATCGGAAAAGTACCCAGGATGCGGACCAGCCCGGTTGCAATGGTTGCGATCGACGCCGGTTTGGCGATGACAAACCACGTCCATGCGTAGAGGAAGCCGGCAAGCGGTCCGTAGGCGTCGCGAACATAAACGTATTCGCCGCCGGCCTGCGGCTTCATGGCTCCCAGTTCGGCGTAGGTGAGCGCGCCAAAGAAAGAGAGCAGGCCGCCGACCAGCCATGCCAGATAAACCAACTTCGCCGAGCCGACGGCCTGCATCATTTCGGCGGGGACCAGAAATATTCCACTGCCGATGATGGTGCCGACCACGATGGCCGAAGCGTGGCTTACTCCCAGGTCGCGGGAAAGCTCGGTGGGAACAACGGCTGATGGCGCGGTTCGCGGCATGGCAGAGTGTGCCAGTATACGCGAGCCGAGGTTTGTAGCTGGACTTATAGCAAAAAACCTTAACCGCGAAGATCGCGAAGGCTTCGCTTTGCGCCCTTGCGGCCTTTCTTAGCGAACTTCGCGGTTAAGGGTTTCGCTGGCAGGCTCCCGATAATTGTTTACCATCCTCCGAATACCATCCCGAAGCAACACGACGTGAAAATTGATAAGCAGCCCAAGCTGAATATTCAACAGCCGCAAATGTGAAAGTAGTTGAGCTTCGTCGACAGGATGGATCGCCTCTTTGCACTTCGCCTCGACCACGACCCTTCTCTCAATAACGAGGTCTGCGCGAAATCCGCAATCCAGCTTGACTCCTTCATAGACCAGAGGCACCGCCTTCTGCCTCTCAACACGAAATCCAATCTTCTCGAGTTCGTAGGCCAGGCAAGCTTCATAAGCAGATTCGAGCAGCCCAGGCCCAAGCCGCCGGTGAATTTTGATCGACGCTCCGATAATCTGCGGCGTGAGATCAAGCGAGAAAATCCTGCCCTGTGGTTTTGCTTCGCGATCTTCGCGGAATTCTGCGCGCACTTTGCGGTGAAAAGTTTTCTGACTGCATCAAGAATACTAACCGCAAAGATCGCAAAGAACATCCGCGAAGGCCGCGAAATAATTGTCTATTCCTGATTCGGAACCACTGTGCGTGGTTTTGCCTCGCGATCTTCGCGGAATTCTTGGCGCACTTTGCGGTGAAAAGTTTTTCTGACTGCATCAAGAATATTAACCGCAAAGATCGCAAAGAACATCCGCGAAGACCGCGAAATAATTGCCTATTCCTGATTCGGAACCACTGCACTCGTGAGGTACCCTACCCCAAATGTCACCATCGTTCCGATCATCACCCACCAAGTCCAGGGAACGCGCGTGAACAGCCACAGATACAATTCCACGCAAAACCCCAGCAGCATTCCGAGCATCGCTCCTCTTTGATTTGCCCTTCGGGTTAGAACCCCAAGTAGGAAAACTCCGAGCAGCGCGCCGTAGGTCACGGAGGCAATCTGTAGACCCACTTCTACCACGCGGCCCACTCTGTGCAAGGCCAGCACGGCCAGCGCAAAGAGCAACAGGGCCCAGAAGAACGTGAAGGCCCGCGAGATCTGCATTCTGGATCGTTCATCAGTTTGCGGGCGGAAGTGCAAGTAAAAATCCATGATCGAACTAGAGGACAAAGCATTCAACGCGGCGCTCAGGTTTGACATGGCTGCCGCCAGAATTGCGGCAATCAGCAGACCCGAGATTCCGTGCGGCATGTGGCTGACGATAAACGTGGGATAAATTCTGTCCGGCCGAGAAAAATTGGCCGAGGGCACGCGGTAGTATGCCCACAGCATAACGCCGACCAGCAGAAATAGTGCAAATTGAAACAGGATCGCCACGCCGCTGGTGAGCAGCGCAGTGACCGACTGCTTCTGATTGCGCGCGGCCAGCAAGCGCTGCACGATCAGCTGGTCGGTTCCATGGCTGGCTACGGTAAAAAATGTTCCGCCAATCAATCCAGCCCAGAAGGTGTAGGGAATCCAGAAGCTCGGAGTGAAGTCGAAGACCTGCAGTTTGCCGGCGCTTGCCGCAGCCGCATGAATTGCGGGCCAGCCTCCCGGCACAAGGTGGAGAATCGTGTAGAGGCCGACGAAGGTCCCCCCAACATAAATAAAGCTTTGCACTACGTCGGTCCAGATCACGGCAGCCAATCCGCCCTCGAATGTGTAGATCAGCGTCAACGCTGTGATAATTGCGATGGAAGCCACTTCGCCGGTGCCCAGCGCAATTGAGACCACGATCGATACGGCGTATACGCGCACGCCCTCGGCTGCGCCCCGCGTCAACAGGAACAATCCAGCGGTGAGCGAGCGCAAACCGCGCCCGAAGCGGCGTTCAATCAATTCGTAAGCGGTATAGAGCTCGCCGCGAAAATACTGCGGCAGCAGCACAAAGCTGATGACGACCCGGCCGACAACATACCCCATCACCACTTGCAGAAAGGTGAAGTTGGTGTCGTAGGCGAGCCCCGGAATGCTGATGATGGTGAGCGTGCTGGTTTCTGCCGCGACAATTGAAAGCGCGATCGCCCACCAGGGAATTTCGCGTCCGGCAAGAAAGTAATCGCGCAGCGAGCGGTGCCGCTTGCGAAAGCGCAGGCCAAATAAAGTTATCCCGATCAGATAGAGCGCGATGATGGCGAGATCGAATTTGTCGAGGCCCATGCTCTGGTTAACTTTGCGTCCTTAGCGGCCTTTCTTTGCGAACTTCGCGGCTAAATGCTTTTATGCCCCCAAAGAAAGGCTTTTAACCGCAAAGCCCGCGAAGGAATCCGCGAAGTTCGCAAAGAAAATCCCGCTCCCACCTATATAACTTTCCGCGCCACTACCGTCGCGGGATTGTACGCGTCGGAGGAGCACGCCACGAGCCACAGCGGCGCGGCTCCATCGTTGCGCACGGCGTGGGAGCAGCCCCGCGAAATTCGAGCCAGCACCGCGGTGCGGCCATTAAAAATGCGATGTTGAGTGGCCGTGCCCTCGCCTGCATCCCAATGCAGCGACCATTCCGAGCCCGGCAATACAATAATGATTTCTTGCTTGTGCAAGTGATAGTGATTTCCGCGCACAGCACCGGGCGCAATAGAAGCGAGATGCATGTCGGCAACGTGTTTCACGAAATCGAGAGCTTCCGCTGGAGGTGAAAAGCTGAAGCCGCGCGCGTCGCCGTCGTTGTCGAGTTCGGAAATTTGGATATTCATGTAGTAGATGAGGTTCCAATTATGGCTGGAACGCTCCGGTTGCGGGAGTGAGTCTTTATGAACGCGGGTCTGTGGTAGAACTAGCGCGTGGCCTACTACCTTGGCATCGACGGCGGCGGCAGCAAAACTACCTGCGCTGTCGGCGATGAAACCTCCATTCTCGCAACGGTTCAAACTGGTCCCAGTAACATCACACGCGTGGGCAAGGCGGGCGCACGCGAATCTCTCCATCAAGCTATACGCGAAGGTTGCGACGCAGCCAACATTGATCCGGCACAGGTTCATCGTGCCTGTGTCGGCGCTGCTGGCGCTGGGCGCGAAGAAGCTGCGCAGGCCATTCGAAAAATTGTTGCGGAAGTAATTGTTGAAGAGATCGCGGTGGTTGGTGATATGCCGATCGCACTGGAAGCCGCGTTTGGAGAGGGGCCGGGCGTTATCGTGATTGCGGGAACGGGGTCGTTTGCCTACGGCCGCGATTCGCAGCGAAAAACGGCGCGGGCGGGCGGCTGGGGATTCGCTGTTTCGGATGAAGGCTCGGCGCACTGGATTGGACTACGCGCCGTGCGTGAAGCGCTGCGCGCGGCGGATGAAAGCGCGACGCTGCCGCCGCTACTTGAACAGTTGATGCGGGTTCGCGGCGAGCGCTCGTTCGATGAATTTCTACGCGCTGTTAATTCGAACACGGATTTTGCCACATTCTTCCCCCTGGTCGTGTCGTTGGCCGAAGCCGGAGATTCGACTGCGTGCCAACTCCTCACAGAGGCGGGCGGGGAACTGGCAAATCTCGCTGGCATTGTCACGGGCAAGCTTTTTGCGGATCATATTGCGAATGATGACTCGCAGGTGCCACTAGCAATTGCGGGAGGCGTCTTTCGTCACGCACGAATTGTGCGCGAGACTTTCTACGATGACGTCCGCAGCCTAAACCATAAGTTTGCACTGAATAAAGAAATCGTCGAGCCGGTTCACGGAGCGCTGCAGATGGCGCGCCGAGGCCGTGGATAAAGGGGACGGTGTTTTTTTCGTCCTAATCAGCGCCCGCCTCCAATTTCCAGAATCGTCCCCGTTACCTACGAAGCCGCAACAGACAGAAGCCACAACACTCCTTCAGCAACTTCATGGGGCAGACCTGCGCGCTGCATGGGGATGGAGGGCATGAGCCGGGCGAGCCGGTCAGGCGCGCCGTTCGCGGCATGCAATCCGGTTTCGATCAATCCCGGGGCGACCGCATTCACTCGAATTCCTTCGGTCGCAACTTCGCGAGCGAGTCCGACTGTGAAGCTGTCGATTGCGCCCTTCGATGCCGCGTAGTGAACCCACTCGCCTGCCGATCCAAATTTGGCCGTGCGTGACGAAATATTCACGATGGCTCCGCCGTTTCCTCCATGGCGCGTGGACATTCTGCGTACCGCCTCGCGAGCGCAGAAGAATGTTCCGCTGACGTTAACGGCCATCACGCGCGCCAGGGCTTCAGCGCTCACGTTTTCTACGCGCGCGAATCCGCCGGTGATAGCAGCATTGTTGACCAGCGCCTTGATCGCGCCCAGTTCGCGCTCGGCGGTTCGAAAAAGCCGGATCACATCTTCCTCGCGAGCCACATCCGCGGGAATCGCGCAGGCACGGCCACCGGCGGAAGCGATTTGCTTTATCACCGTCTCTGCCTCGGCCTTTCCCGTCGCGAAATTGACTGCCACGGCATATCCGCGCTGAGCTGCGAGCGTGGCAATCGCCGCGCCGATTCCTCGGCTCGCTCCCGTGACAATGACTGTGCCGTTTTTTGCTCTGCAGGCATAGATTCAATCTCCAAAACACTCTAACAACAAACCTCTGGCACGTGCGATGGCTAGCCGTTCGTAACCTTTTTCGGACAGGGGCGCCCGCATAAAATCGCAGGATTCGTATGATCGAGTTTCTGCAATCGATTTTCGCGCCGATTTTCGATAAGCCCTGGCAGCGGATCTCGCGTCCGGCGCAGGCGGCGTGGCTCGTCTTCTACGGCGGTTTTCTGGTTTACGCGTTCCAGGCTCACGGCCACATGCTTTTCATCGATCTGGCGAATCTGGTCATTCACGAAGGCGGCCACAATCTTTTTGTGTGGTTCGGGCCAACTCTTCATGTGTGGGGAGGCACGATTCTGCAGTGGATGGTGCCGTTTCTTCTGGCGGCGTATTTCTTCACGCACCGGCAGACGACCGGATTTGTTTTCTGCCTCTTCTTTTTCTTCGAAAACTGGCTCTACACCGCGACCTACATGGCCGATGCGCGGGCACAGGTGCTGCCACTGGTTACGACCGGCAACGCTGAATTCGCGGAGCACGATTGGTTCCGAATCTTCAGCGACCTTGGCGTTCTCAACTACGACACGACGATCGCCGGAGTAGTTCGCTTGCTCGGCTGGTGCGGAATGACTGGAATCGTGATTTGGTTTGCCATGCAGCCCACAGGTACGGCAGCCCAGTTGAATGAAGATAAAGAGATGGAAGCAAGATTCCTCGATTATTTGCAGAAGTAACTCGCGCTTCGAATTGTCTGCCTATCCGGTGCATGCCCTAGTAAAAAAAATGTCTGAGGAAAATAATTTACACAATCATTACGCGAGTTTTGTTGACTTGCCGCGTTCTGTTTTTAGAATGGAAGTAATTCATCCCAATCAGGGATACGAGAGGAACAATGCCAAATCAGTCGCAAGAGCAAGAAACTCTCAACGTCAAACTCATTCACTTCACAAAACAGAACTCATCCGATGAGCCCGTGCAGGTGGCTTTTTCCGTGGTCGACGACCAGGGGAAAGAGGAAATCATCACGGGCGAAATTCCTTACACGTTCGAACTGTTCCGTCTACTGCAGGAGAATGGCTGGCTGAACCTGCGGCGAGGCGTTTCCAGCATCCGCGAGGCTGCCCGGCCGCAACGCCGGACGATGACCGCCTAGCCGGATAACTTAGTTCGATAATTCCAACCTGAAGCCGCTTCGTCGCGGCGCTGGAACCGGAAACCGGCTTGCCGGAATACAGGTTCCAGCGCATCTTGAAAACTTCCACCTTCTTGGTCCGAGCTCGACCCCGCTTATCGTGAGTGGCGGTCGCCTGCGGAATCATCATGCGTGCATGTATTGCCTGCACTGCCTACAATTAGTGCATGCAATATACCATCCGCAATGTGCCTGAAACCTTGGACGAGGCTCTTCGCAGGGTCGCCCGCGAGCGAGGCAAAAGCCTGAACGAAGTGGCGATTGAAGCGCTGGCACGTGGCGCTGGCATTACCGGAGAGCGCGACCGGCAACGCGATCTGGCCGACATTGCTGGCACGTGGCGCAAAGATCCTGCCTTCGATAGCGCACTGGCCGCTCAGGACACTATCGACGAAGAGATGTGGCGGTGAGGCTGGCGCTCGATGCGCGCCGCTATACCGATCTGTGCCGAGGCAGTGCGTCGGTTGTCGAAACGGTTGAACTTGCCGATGAAGTCTGGTTGCCCTTCATTGTGCTGGGAGAATTGCGCGCCGGATTTGCTGTGGGCAGTCAAGGCCCGCGCAACGAAGCCGTCCTGCGGCGTTTTCTGCTGAAGTCCGGCGTCGGTGTGCTCTACGCCGATGAACAGACCACGCATCATTACGGCACTGTTTATCGGCAACTGCGCAAGCAAGGTACACCGATTCCGACCAACGATATGTGGATCGCAGCCCTTGTGCTGCAGCATTCGCTTGTCCTGTGTGCACGGGACGCACACTTTGACGCTCTGCCGCAGTTGACGCGCGCGTGTAGGGGAAGTCGAAATGCCCGTCCCCGCTTTTCAGTACTTCGCTCGGTGTTGATGGATAGGAGGTCAGACTCCCCGCCCCTTCGACCAGCTCAGGCAGGCCCTGTCGTAAAAAGCGCGGCAAGGACGGGGCACCCGCGAGGTTGTTGAGCGGAAAGGCTGGGCAGGCGCCCAGCTACTTTGCTAGCCGCGACGCTTGTTGGAGCCAAGTTTCCAATGTGCTAAGTGGCTTTCGCTCGGGGTGATACGCCCACAAAACCGCTGGCATGTTGCCGATGGGTTTCCGCCACCAGAACAACTCATGCCCGCGCTCTTCGTGCCACGTCTTTTGTTCACTGTCACCAACCACCGCGTCAACGAGTTGTGCCGCATAGTCTCCTGTCACAAACACAACGAGCCTTGGACGATAAGTCTTGATCTCGGAGCGCAAGCTCGCGGCAGCCAGTTCGCTCTGCGCCCGAAGAATCTCACCGGCCGGATTCCCACGCAGTACACCGATCTTGCAAATGTTAGTCCATACCAAATTCTGAAGTGGCTGAATTGTGGAGTGGGTTGTGACGGCAAGCCGTTCGCTGAGGGCGCGAGCAAAACTCCAAAACGCAGAGCTGTACTTACCAGTCTTCACCCAACCTTCGAGGAAATCGGTGGTGCACCGGCGCCTCTCTTTCACTGTCGGCGAGCGAAGAAAGCTTCTTCGCCACCAACTCCCAGCCGTCGCTTTGCCCACATAAAGTATGGACGGCACCGCTATCGGGTCGTAGTCCGCCGGAGGGACACTGAGAAAAGGGGCTGCAATTCGGCTCCTCACGGGCGGGTGAGCGAAGCCATCAAACAACGACAACCAGTTGAGCTCGATCTCGGACAAATTGCTCGACAATTTACTCCGCATCGCTAGTCCTCCAAATTTTGGGGAATCTTCTTTCCACTTCTTGATTCGCGTCCTAAGCGAGTCACTACGTTAACCGCCAAACGGTCGCATCACAAGTGTGATTCAGGAGGAATTGTTGGCCACCGGACTTGTGGCCGGGTGCTCCATCCTCCCCGCGCGGGTTTTGCGGCAAGGGGACCCCACGAATCTTCGCGCTGCCCCTCTGTGCCTCCGTGGTGAACCGATTTTTGTTAGAACTCTACCGCCGAAAATAATTGCTGATCGCTTCCGCCTGCACCCGGGTCACGACCGCCGACAGCGCCGCCGCATCCGCCTGCTTCACCGCTTGCAGACTGCCAAAGTGCTCAAGCAGTCGCCGAGTTGTACTCTCACCTACGCCGGGAATCTCAAGTAGCTCCGTCGAGCGGTCGCGCATCTGCCGCCGCTTGCGATGGAAGGTCACTGCGAAGCGATGGGCCTCATCGCGAACCAACTGGATCAAGTGCAGCACCGGAGAATGATGATCGAGCGCGATTGGATCCTTTTCCTGCCCGTAGACATAGAGAATTTCTTCGCGCTTCGCAATCGACGCCAGCGGCTGGTTAATGATCTCCAGCGATTCCAAAGCTTGCGCCGCCGCGTGCAATTGCCCGAGTCCGCCGTCAATCAATACCAGGCTCGGCATCGCTTTCTCTTCCTGCTGCAGGCGCTTGTAGCGGCGCGTCACCACTTCGCGCATGGAAGCGAAATCGTCCACGCCACCGACAGTGCGAATAATGAACTTGCGGTAATCCGATTTCTTCATCTTGCCGTCTTCCCACACCACCATCGAAGCCA
This sequence comes from uncultured Acidobacteriaceae bacterium, assembly GCA_963784095.1. Taxonomy (GTDB): domain Bacteria; phylum Acidobacteriota; class Terriglobia; order Terriglobales; family Acidobacteriaceae; genus Sulfotelmatobacter. The sequence continues at coordinate 56,257 of CAWAQC010000002.1, read as the reverse complement.
CCGTCTCCGCGCCTTGAATGTGCGAGATGTCGAAGCACTCGATACGCTTGGGCAGCTCCGGCAGGCTAAGCACTTCCTGGAATTCTTCCTGAATCGCTCTGACATTCGGCTTGAGCACGCGAAAACGCTGATCGTAAGACTGCTTGGCGTTGTTGCCGGCGAGATCGATTAGCGACCGTTTATCTCCGCGCTGTGGGACGAGAATATGCAGCCGCGCGGCGCGGGCGTTCTTGTCCGCGCTTTGATCGGAAAGTAGATCTTCCAGAGTTTCACGATCTTCAAAATCTACCGGCACATATAGGTTGCGCGGCACGTAGGGCTGGCCGATGTAAAGCTGCTTCAAGAGCGCGGAGAAGAATTCGCCTGGATTGAAGGAGTTCGCGGGTTGTTCCAGCCCATGTGGGGACAGCCGCTCTCGGCTGCCTGCCCTGAGCGAAATCGAAGAGTCCGTGCCGAGCGAAGCTCGGCTGCTCTCCTCGGTTTCAGAGGTGCTGTCGGCAATGGGCGAGCGTTGCTCGCCTGGACAGCCGAGGGCGGCTGTCCCCACATCGGCCGTATCGGCTCCGGCTGTTCCCATATGAGATGTATCAACGGTTGTCTGCACATGGGCTGTGTCGGGGGCGGCGTCTGTTTTTTCCTCTAAGTCCAATCCAAACTCCGGCAGATCTTCCCAGAAGAATTCGCGGCGGTCTACCATCTTTCCGGCGCGCATGTGAAATAAATTCACCGCCAACATGCCGTTTTCGAAGTGATAGCCGAAGACGTCGGCGTCGTCGCCTTCGGCGGCGGCGATGCGTTGGCGCTCCTGCAACTGCTCGACCGTCGAGATCAGATCGCGATAGCGGGCGGCGCGCTCATACTCCTGCGCCGCGGCGGCCTGTTCCATGCGCGAGTGAAGCGAGCGGCTGAGATCTGACGGGCGGCCCTCGAGAAACAACTTCACGTCGCGAACCGCTTCCTGATAAATCTCCGGGGTAGTCAGCGCCTGAACGCACGGACCGAGGCACCGTTTGATGTAGTACTGCAAACACGGCCGCGGATGAAAGTGAGTGAGGTCGACCTTGCACGAGGGAATCAGAAAATTGCGGTGAATCAGATCGACGATGCGATACGCCAGATTGGCAGGGAAGTACGGACCATAATAAGAACTGCCATCTTTCCGCAGCCGGCGCGTGACAAACACCCGCGGCCAACGCTCACCGAGAGTCAGCTTCACATAGGGATACGTTTTATCGTCGCGCAGCAAGATGTTGAAGCGCGGCTTGCGCTGCTTTATCAAATTATTCTCGAGCGCCAGAGCCTCTTTGTTGTTGGCGACTACGATGTAATCGACGTCGACCGCTTCGCGCACCAGGCTGCCGGTTTTTGCGTCCTCCCACCGGCCTTCGTGAAAATAGCTGGCCACGCGGCTTCGCAGGTTCTTCGCCTTGCCGACGTAGATCACTTCGCCCTCGGCGTTCTTGTAGAGATACACTCCGGGCTCGGCAGGAATGGTGCGAATTTTCTTTAGCAAGTCCACTGCGTGAGGATATTGTATTGGATGAGAGCCGGACTCCATGGGCTCAGGAGCTCGGCAGGCGGCTCGTGAAGCCCCCGTAAAAGGATCACTTGGACTGAAGAGGAAAAGGCACCTGCGTCAGGCTGCGGCTCTACCCCTGTTACCGTATAAAATTTCCATTCCTTGTGTTGGGTTTTCGTCAGCGACCACCGTGCAGGTTTCTGCATTCGTTGCTGTTTCGTCTCCAACTGCTTGAAAACGTTTATACTTATCTAGGTAAAGAACTGTATGGCGAACTGGCATCTCTCGTGCAAAAGTAGCATGGGAAATTGGTGGTAGCTATTTCCCTGGTTTCGAGTCCCGGGAATCATGCGGTCGGGTTTCCGATCGCAGGAGAAAAGACTAAAGATATGAAGGAGCTCCAATGACCCGCACTTCGTTAACGATTTTGCTCGCAGCCGGTATGGTTGCCAGCGTAGGTTGCACCAGCAAGAATTACGTCAAGCAACAAACCACGCCGCTCATCAACAAGACCAACGAACTGGACGACATGACGGCGCAGAATAGCAAAGAGATCAAGGACGTCGACGCCCGCGCTCAGGCCGGCATCCAGACCGTGAACCAAAAGACGGCAGATGTGGAACAGAAGGCCCAGGCCGCCGGCCAGACCGCGAGTGCGGCACAGCAAACCGCTGACGCCGCCAATACTCGCGTCAACGTGGTTACTAACACGGTCGAGAATCTCGACAATTATCATCCCGTGGCTGAGACTTCGGTGAAGTTCGGATTCAATAAAGACAATCTCACGGCCAAAGGGAAAGAGGCGCTCGATCAGCTGGCTAATTCGATTTCGAGCACCAAGGGCTACATCATTGCGTTGGAAGGCAGCACCGACTCGGTTGGCTCAGCCGAATATAATTACGGCTTGAGCCAGCGCCGCGCCTCCGCCGTGATTCAGTATCTGGCTTCGAAGTACAACGTGCCGGCTTACAAGATTTACGTGATCGGCTTGGGGAAAGATAAGCCGGTCGAGTCGAATAAAACGGCATCCGGCCGAGCCGACAACCGGCGTGTCGATGTCCGGCTCATGACGAATACGGTAGGCGGGACAACTCCGCAAGCGAATGGGCAAACTAACCCGTCTTCCATGTGATGCGTTAACTCCTCAACCCCGGAGGAAATTCGCCAAATTCAGCCGCTCGACAAATCCTGTCGAGCGGCTTTTTTTCGTTGTCTTCGCCGACTGCAATTACCGCAGGCTGTTCCATTGCATGTGCTCTCTCGATAGAATAGAAAATATGCGATGCAGGTTGTGGGTGTGTGTGCTCTTAGGATTGAGCGGCATGGTGTTTGCTCAGGAAAATTCGCCGCCCGCAAATTCGCCAGACCAAACCGGAAAGTCCGCGAGTCAGCCAGTAGTGCCGAATCTGCCGCCTCCGCGATCGGATGCCGTGCAGGCTCAGGATCTTGGCCCGGCAGTGGGAGAAAGTTCCAGCAAAGACGCGCCGGTGGATCTGAGCGCGCCGAAAGACGATGAGAAAAAGCATCCGCAAAGCTCTGCGGCCGTGGCGAATGCGGAAGACGAATCTCTTAGCGGTGGCGGAGTCACGGAGTTGCACACCTGGGATCCGCATAAAGCCGCGAAGGACATTGAGGTCGGAGATTTCTATTACAAGCGCAAGAACTATCGCGCTGCCGAAGCACGCTATCGGGATGCGCTGCTCTATAAGGACGATGACGCTATGGCGACCATCCGACTGGCGAGTTGTCTGGAAAAGTTGGGGATTTTCGACGACGCGCGGGCTGAGTACCAGAGCTATTTGAGGATCCTGCCGCACGGTCCCGAGGCGCGCAAAGCCGAGAAGGCGATCGCACGGCTGGATGCGCAGGCGGGAAAGTAGCCAGCTTCAATCTCCGCTGATCTTTTTTCGGTCACTCACTCTCAGTCACGTCTCGGCCGCTTGCTCTGAGCCGCTTCACACAAGCAGTTTGCGATCGAGGCCGTTGATTTCTCCATTCACTTCTCAACCCGGATAAATTCTCCGGTGGTGGCATTGACGGAAACCGTCAGCTTTGCGGTGTCGCGCGATTGCCCGTACGATACGTGCCAGATCAGTTGATTGGTATTGTGATTCCAATCGCACGTGTAGACCACGGGCGTGGAGGAATCTTTTTCAAGAATCTTGTGCCCGCCATGCTTTTGAGCTTCAGCGAAAGCCTGGTCGGAATCGATTTTAAGAAAGGCGACATCGAAGACCTGGGTGGAGGCGTTGCTTGGATTGTAGGTGTCTTCGTTGCCCGGCGACACACCGCGCGGGGGAGCGTCGGGTGCGTTGCTGCCGGACCAGATGAACGGCTTCACGGCGTGTTGCATGGCAGAGGCGAAACTAGCCCGCCAGACCGCAGATTTTCCGTCATGGCCGTTGTCGTCGGTGGTAGGAATCGATTCGATGCGGAACGGCTTAACGTCCACAGCATAGTTACGCGCCGCGATGAAGACTTTCTGAAACGCGGCGCGCGCCGTAAGCTGGTCCGTGGACTTGACTTCGGGTTTTGCCGGGGTCGATTGTGGCGCATTCGATTCGCAGGCCGGGAACATCATCAGAAAGAGGAGCAGAGCCGCGACGGCTGGTATCTTCCCGGAAGAAAGCCGCATACGGCGCCGGTGACTTCTGGCTCGGATGGTGCTAATGGCCCTAATAACAGCTCTGGCCGGAACGAAGCCCCGCATCTTCATCGCGATCCTTCCTGTATAACGGAGATTATTTTGATTATCGCGCAACATTCTACCTGAAGCGCGCGGTACGAAAGAGTAAGTGTATGGATGCCCGGCTCGAACAATTGCGGCGAACTCTGGATTTGGCGATCGACGGCATGTCGCCCGAGCAGTTCAATTGGCATCCGGCGAACAAATGGTGCACAGCTGAGATCTTGGAACACCTGTATCTGAGCTATACGGGAACGATCAAGGGGTTCGAGAAGGCGTTGCAGGCGGGAAAGCCGCTGGCGACGCGCGCCTCCATCCGTCAGCGAACCCGGGCACTGGTAGTGTTCGGCTTCGATTATTTGCCCGATGGCCGCGAAGCGCCCGCCCCGACGCGCCCAAAAGGGCTGCCCCCGGAAACGGTACGAAACGAGTTACCGCAAAAAATTGTTGCAATGGACGCGCTGATTACGCAATGCGAGGCGCGTTTTGGGAGCGCCACCCGCCTGCTCGACCATCCTGTTCTGGGCCCGCTGACCGGCGTTCAATGGAGGAAATTCCATCTGCTGCACGGGCTGCATCACCAGAAGCAAATTGCACGGCTCCGCGAGGCGTTCACCAAGTTATAACGACGGCCCAACCTATGCGGCCCAGCATATGCGGCCAACGTGTGATCCTCATTCCAGCATGGAAGAAGGAACTCCGGCTTTCCGGCCTTGCTCCTGCATGTCTTGCAGTTTTTGCTTGGCGTCGTCGATGGATTTCTGTTTGTCGGCGATTTGCTGTTTGTAGTCGGCATCCTGCTTGTCCCATTGTGCAGCGTTGCGAAGACGGCTGCCGGCATCCGCGTACATCTCCGCCGCCCGCAGTTGATACTCGCGCTGCAAAACGTCGAGTTCGCGAGTGGAGAGATCGATCTGCTGTTTTTGCGTGCTCACTTTGCCCTGCCACGATTTCCATTCTGCCTGCTTCTTCGCCTGGTCGTCTTCGGCTGCTGGTTTTGAGGGAGTTGCGTCTGGTTTCGCGGTTGAATCGGCCACGGTGTTGGCCGCATCCGACGGCTGGCCGACGACAGAGATTTTGTCAGCCGTAGGCAGGTTGTCATTGTCAAAAACTTTAGGTTGGGCCTTTGCCGGGTCCGCATTCTTGTGAATCTTGCGGGCCACATCGCCCAGCGGCTGCTCCTGCGCCGGCGCCACGTTTTGCGTTAGAGCTGGCGAGTTCTGCGAATTTTGTGCGCTGAGCGGTGAGACAAACAGGAACGAACCGATTACGAACGAACCAAGCACGAACGTCAACCCGAACAACGAACCAAAACACGTGATACGTTTCATAGTTTCATCCTCGATTGAGTCAACTCTGTGTGCCCGCGGCCGCCCGCCTGGCCGCCAGGAACCCTCCAATGTGACGATCTAAACGAGCTGCTTCGGTGGCGATATCCGAAGCCAGTTGAGAAGCCAGTTCAACATCGCGGCTGCGCGCCAACTGCTGCGCGTATCCGGTGATGGTAGCCAGCGAGGTGCGCAACTCCAGCGCCATTTCTGCGGAAATTTCTTTGTGCAGCTGCTGCTGGTGCTGAATCTGTTCAAACTCACTGCGATCGCTGATCAGGCACGCAACCCCCAGCAAGCTGCCGTCCACTGCCGGCACCGGCGAAATTGTTACGGCAAGGCGCACGGTGTTGCCGCCGGGAGTTGTGTAATCCGCTTCGACCTGCCGGCATTTGCTGCCCCCGCGGAGCACGGCTTCGACTTCCTCCGTAAGGCTCACAGCCGATTCTGCCGCGCTGGAACGCCCATTCGACGGGCAGACTGCCGCGTCACGGAAAACTTGTTCGCCGCTCATGCCGGCAGGAGAACTGAAGCCGAGTATTTTTTTGGCTGCGGGATTCGCCTGTCTTACCAATCCGTTGGCGCCAAAAACGAGCACTCCAGAGGAGAGATTGGAAAGCACTGTCTGGCTGAAATTTTCTGTAGTGCGGGCACGCCGCTGCTCGGCAAGGGTCTTCACCTGCAATTCATGCTTCTGCTGCTTTAATTGCTGAATCACGGTGTTGTACAGGTGCAGCGGCAGATTTTCCAGCGATGGCGCCGCGCCATCGAGATCGGTCTCGTCCGCGATGCTCTTGCGCAGCGCGCGCATGCTTAGGATCGCGATCACAAATCCCATGCCTGCGATCAAGAGCACCACAGCGCAGCGCACCACCAGCGGATTGGCCAGAACTTTTACCACCAGAATCTCCCGTACCAATTCAAAAACTGGTTGCCGAAAAACAACGCCACCAGCGCCATACTGCCTAGAAACACACCAAAGGGCATTTGATAATGCCGGTACATCATCTGCGCCGACCGCCAGGCGCGCTGCCGCGGCGAAAGTTCATTGCCGGTTTTCGCTGGCTGCAGATTCGCCAGCCGGCGCTGAAAACGCTGCGTGCGCTTGATCCAGACCACCAGTACCGAAGCCAACCCAAAGAATGAACCGGCCAAAGAAGCGGCGAAGATGGTGAAGATGGTCAGCTTAATGCCTAAAAAAGCGCCAACCATGGCCATCAGCTTCACATCGCCGAAGCCCATGCCTTCGGTTCCACGCCAGCGCAAGTAGGCCGCGCCCGCGCCGTAGATGAATGAGGCGCCTACGGCCGCGCCGAGCAGGGAATCGAGCCCAGAAAACAGCCGGGCGGCGATTGCATCACTGAACGGCAAATTCACCACGCCCGGCAGAAACTGCGAAGCCACATCATGTACCGGAACCACGAAGCTGAAGAGCACGCCGAGCGCGAGTCCGGGTAAGGTCAGCTTGTCGGGCAACAATTTGGTTTCGGCATCGGTAAAGATGAGGCCTAGAATCAGAAATCCGAAGACACAATATTTCAGCGTAGCCAGAGTGAATCCGAAATAGGCGTAGCAGCCGAGAAACAGAAAGCCGGTCAGCAACTCGATTACCAAATAGCGCGGTGAAATTCTCGCCTTGCAATGTCGGCATCGGCCGCGAAGAATGAGCCAGCTCAGCACCGGCAAGTTGTCATAAAAAGCAATCTGGCACTTGCATTCTGGACACGCGGAACGCGGCTTAATCACTGATAAACCCAGAGGCAGCCGGTAGATACACACATTCAAAAAGCTGCCGAAGGCCAGCCCGTAGAGAAAAATCGCGGTTGCGTAGATCGGATCCACTGGATTTGTTGGCTTCTTCAGAATCGGCTTCGCGTGCAAGCCGCTCTCTGAGAACGCAGATTTCGCTGATTCTTGAGACGATTATAAGGGGCTCCGCGCGGCGAGACTAAGGTACCTAAGTCACTGTCCGGTGGGACAATGGAAGGTGTCGGACGGCACCTGTCGCCTCAGAATCAATATCTGTCCTGCGGAGATACTGGTGAGTTTTTGGAGAATTCGCCGAGATACTGCTAGGTCTCGTATCCATCGCAGTTGGTATTTTTACCAAGGAGTTCAATTCCACGGGCTGACAACTTGGCTATGTCGGGCAGTTGGGACGCACGTATTCCCAGATGGGTAGCCGCACCTTTCTACCTTCTAGTTGGGCTCTTCTTGCTTTATACGGGATTCACGGGCGAGTAGTGCTTTCGTCTCAGTCCGAAATCCTCTCGCACTGTTTAGAAGTAAACCCCACAACGGAAGGCATCATCTCAATATCACTACGTAGCGGAAGTCTTAGCCTTGTGCCTGCCTTGACACCCGAGCCGGTCACGGACCCAGACTCGGATTATCGTAAATCGGTAGTCCAAGAATTCACCGCAATCGGTAGTCTAACAATTCACCGTAACAGGAGGATGACTGTGAAGGACTTTAAAATGAATGGAACTGAGGAAAAAATCCGGTATGCAATCGGGTCTGCGGCAGCCGCAGCGGCGATCTTTGCGCCACTAAGTTATAAATGGAGAGGCGTGCTGACCGGCGTCGCCGCGGGAGCAATCCTGACTGCGGTTTACGGAGTTTCACCGATAAGGCGGATTCTGCAGGGGTGATCTCCGTTTCGACCAGCTAATCACCATGGCATTCATTGGCCGAGCAGCAGTTCTCAAGGAGTCATACAACGACTTGTGCGCTGCTTGGCCTCGCTATCTCCTGCCTCCGTCCTTCAGCACTTGAAGGCGTTGAGCGTTATTATTGGGTTCGTCGCTGCCTGCGCGTATTTACGGTGGCTTCCGCAAGCGCACGCCTGCTAATGGCATGCCTTAATGGCAGTTGCCGATTGTGCGCCAGCGCTTTGGCTAACCTGCATTGGCGCGATTGCATGACCACGATACTGAATCGCAATCATTCCGTCGCCGCGTCTGCATCCCGATGTCTCGATGGAGTCGCGGGGCTTCCGAACAAGATTCCAGTCTCCACTTCGACTGGCTTTCCGTCGCGAACATAGGGTTTGAACCTCCACTGCGCCAGCGCATCGCCGATCACCTTCGTCTGGTCGGGAAACGCGCTGAGATAGTGAATGTGCTTGATCTTGCCTTCTCTGTCGATAATGATTCGCACCGGCACCGGGTTGAAGCGGTGCTCGGTAAAAATCGGATCGACGCGCGTGATCAAGTTTTCGTTGCCCGCGTAATCCTTGATGCAAACTGGAAAGTCACCGCCGCCCATCTCGGCGGTGGGATTCGCTTCCGCCGGTAATTTCATCTGGTTCAAATCGAGTGTAAGATTTTCCAGCAATTTGGTGTCGCGGCTGCTGAGTATGATCTTCACCGCATGGCAGCGAATTTCCGTGGCCAGAACATACCAATGCAACTGCGCCACCGGCGACCAGTAGGCAAAAAAAGTGAACGGACGCTCGGCAATCTTGGTCGGGGTGGGCGGCATCTCTACCTGGTAATCCGCCTGTAAATGCCTTCGCGAAAAATTAACGAGTTCGAGCGCGTTCTTCGCCGGCAAGGGAGTAAAAAACATGTCCTCCGCTGTGATCAAAATCGTTCCCCGCGCCGGACCTTTGAACTTGTCGGTAGGACTCAGTTGCGCCAGCACATAGCGGCCGGTATCCGACGGCGGCGGCCCTTCATACTTTTGCTCCCAGTCGACCGGCAAGGGATAAGTGATTCCAAAATACTGGTTAGTGAAAACGCCGTTTGCCAGCTTTCCGCCTTCCGGCACGGGAGTTACAGAATCGCTCGCGCTCGACCACGCTCCTTTGACCAGAATCACCCCGGCTGGAACTTTATTGAGCGGCTGAGCATTACTTGAAAAGTCGCCGCCGTTCCGGGGAGGGATTGGCTGATTGGAGTCTTGAGCCCAATCGAGTGAGGAAAAGCATAGAACGAAAAGAACCACAGACAAAGCGGGCCTGAAGTACATGGGTTCCTCCACACATCGTAGCCAATTTCGAGGCAATGCGATTTCGAAGCGAGCGAGTAATCTGCTGGTGCTTCGAGCCGAAGCCAGTGATAAAAATGCCGGCGAGATGTTTTGCACCTCGCCAGCATTCACAGGTCGGCTACAGCGAACGCAGGAAGTCTAAAACCTCCTGCTGCTGCGTGCTGCTGAGATTGAAAAACTCCTGCTCCACCGTGCTGGCCTCGCTGCCGTGGCCTGCATGGTCTTGAATCGCAGTAATCAGGTTGGTGGTGCGGCCATCGTGCAGCAGAAAGATGCGCTGTCCCAGGCCCCACAAAGGCGCCGTGCGAAACTGGCCTCCGCCAGCACTGCCTTGCGAGACATTATCCGCGAGACCCGAACCCATGTTGTGGATCTCGATATCGGAGTACGAATTCACCGCAACTTTACTTAGCGATGAGGTGAAGTTCGAAACCTGCGTCATCCCTGGGCTGGGATTGTGGCAGGTCGCGCATCCGATTGAGCTGAACAGGGAAGCTCCCGTCGAAATGCTTGCCGACGAAACCTGCTGTCCGTTCAGCACCACCCCACCGGTCGGAGGGGGCGCCAGGAAGCGCATGAAGTTGGCGAATGCTGAAACATCATCCAGCACCGCAGAGTTCGGGGTTGCCGCAGGATTCGACGTATCCTCGGGATATCCCGACCCGCTCAGATTCAGGCAGGCCGAGGCCAATCCGGTTTGCTGCTGATCTTCGCCAGGCAGTGGCCGATCCTGGGGAAACAGTTCGTTGCTTATGCCCATCTCCACGTTGTAAGCCTCGCCCGCGAAGATGTGCAGTGACTTGTTCTGCGCTTTCCAGCCAAAGCGGCTGATCGTACCGTCATTGCCGTTGTGGTTGAAAGTGCCGCTGACGCCAAAATTGTTGTTGAGATTCGTCAGCTGATTGGTTAGCAGGGTGGAATCGTCCAGATTTTCAATCAAGCCCGCGCCGAAGAGTGGGGCGGGAATGCGATAGATGACGTTATTCTCCGCCACCGCGGTGGCGAAGCTGGGCTGCGGCAGCGTCGTGGCGCTGTTGCAAGCGCCCGCGTCGGAGCGCCCGGTCACCGTGAACAGCGTTTCTACTCCACCGTTAGGCGAGTTGAAATTTACGCTCCCGTTACTGTTGAAGAAAAATGGAAACCGAGCTTCGCGCGTGGGTCCGGTTGCTGTGATGAACGACGGCATGGTATTCCCCGGCGCGACCCCGTTGCTGGTGAACTCGAACTGAGGATTGGTTGCGGCGCCCGATCCTCCGATCGTCGGTTGAGCATGGCAGGAACTGCAGCTGTTCGAATTGAAACGTGGCCCCAGCCCGTTGTTGACTCCGCCGGAAACCGATTCCACTTCCTGGAATCGAGCTTGCCCGTCGGTGAAAAATGAGAGTATCCCGGAGGGGCTGTTCGTCAACACGGATGAAAGTGCCGCCCCCGTGCCGCGATTACCGGCCTGTACGCCTGGGTCGGTCACCTGACTCAGCGCCAAACTGGTGAGGAATAACGCTGGCAAAACAAAGATCATTTTGCGCGTCAGCGTCGTAGCTGTTGTTTTCTCGCTGTGATGGGACGGGTTGGCGAAAAAGTGGTGGGGATATCCGGGAGAAATCGTCCCGGGGAAGAAGCGGGGGAAATGCCGTGTTGCCTCCCCCGCTGGGGGAGTGCACTGCATTGAGCGGAGCATTTGCTTCTCCTTGTCTGATTTGTCTTGCGGCCAGAGACTGCAATGGCGCGAGGCAGCTTCTTGATTCCGGACAGCGTAGGTGCAGGGAAGTCCGAAGTCGAGTGTCGGGAGTTCTAATCCAGTTCGGCCTCGATGGGACAAAAAACCCTTATTTGTTACGGAGCTGGAACAGATAGCTTAGGGCCTGCGTGACCCAAGCTCAGGGGTTTCATGTGGATAGCGGAATTTCGTTGGAGTTACTTCAGGCCAGCCGAGAAGTTAGAAAAATATCATCGCTCGTTCCGAAACCCGAAACTCGACAGGACATTTCGGCAGGTTAGGAGATTTGTTAATGAGATACAGAAGGCTTTTGTGGTCTGAGTCATATTGAGAGGCCCAGGGCGCCGACGTCTCAGCTCCGCGCTCTTAGGCGCTGCACAATATCGACGATAATCCATGCCGCGAGAGTGGCCAAAAGCGCCCAGCAAATGATGTTGTTGAAGGAAGTCCCGCGATGGGTGTACCGTCCCGCTGGCCAGGAAACGCCATCGTGACCCGTAGGCAAGAGGGCGGCCAGCATCGCAGCTAGGAGGAGTGCCAACCAGCAAAGCTCACGCTTCATAAAACGTCTCAGTTACACGGATACGGGGCAGGTGGCCCGTTCAGATGTTGTATCGTGTACGCGGGCACGCATCCGCTAACCCCGAGCGCCGTTACGCCCCCATGACGGAACAGACGGCGTTTCCGGAGTAATAAGCAAGACAATCCGACTCATCCGGATTAAAAAACGGATCGCAAAACGTTCCGGTCTCGGTTGCGACTACGTCGGCAGAGCTACTGGGATTCATCTCTACCTGCGCGCTAACCCCGCCTGTGCCGTGCGCTCCCCCGACTCCGCCAAACGAGGCACTGGCCGTGATCGTGTGGACCGCCGAGGCGCATATCCGTTGGGTGCCCGTAGTTGCGCTGCACCAAGTGGCGTAGGAGCCAGTGACGGTGGTGGTGACAGCCGGCACCAGAAGGGGGATGTTCGCCGGCTGCGCAGTACAGCCGTATGCAACGCCCAGTACGGCCTTTTGTGTTACGAAACCCGAAACTCAGATCGAGGCCGTGTAATACCGCTCCCTACCGTACGAACTTGTAATCTACGATGGAAGCTGCCAGCAAAGTAGGTTCTCTTAGACTGCTCGAGTTTTCATCGGACGTCTGTTCTTCCTTTTGCCTGCTCGGCTTCGCCTCTTTGGTTTCTTTCGCGCGGATGACGCGGCCCTGGCAGAGAACGTTGCGGTTCTTCTGGCCGGAAATTTCCTCGGGCATTTCGAAAACCATCTCGATCAAGGCATTTACCGGCAGCGGCTGCGGCCCATGAAAAAGCAGGCCGGTCTGGCTCAGATTGTCGATTGTCCCTTCATACCACGAACTGGTGTTGTACACGCGATAGCGAAGCGGCAAATCGAGCCTCAGGCGGCGCGCGCGCGGAGTCCACGTTGGCCGTTTTTCGCGCGTATGGGCGCGCCGAACCGTAGTCTCCGGCTTGACGCGTTCCAGGCGCTCGGTGCGGCGCATGGTGGTCCAGTCATACCTGTATTCGCTGGCGCACAGCAAGCAGACCTGGTAATACTCTCCGTCAGCACCGCGGCGTGGCCAGGAGAACTCGTGGGAGCATCGCCCAAGCATAAGAACATCCATGATTTTCTGCGGCATGATGGTTACTTCCGGACCTTGGGAGCGCCGGAAGGCTCATCATCTCCCGAACCGCAGTTCTTGGGAAGGTTACTTTCGTGTCGGCTTGAGGATAAGGAAGAAAGTGCAGGCACTTGCTCGCCATCGAGCAGACGGGCTGGTCAATATGTATGATTTCCAGATGCAAAGTATCGCGACCGACCTTACCGCTTTCATCCTGGCCGGCGGCAAGAGTTCGCGCATGGGCTCCGACAAGGCGTTTTTGGAGTTCGAGGGCCGCACGCTACTGGCGCGCACTGTTGAATTGGCAGAATCCGTCGCTCCGCATGTGTATATTGTCGGCAGCCGCGAGAAGTTTGGAGAGTTCGGGCCGGTGGTCGAAGATGCTTTCCGCGATTGCGGACCTTTGGCCGGAATCCATGCGGCTCTACACCGTTCGCAAACCGATCTGAACTTGATGCTCGCGGTGGACATGCCGTTTGTTCCGAGAATGTTTTTACAGTATTTGCTCAGGGAGTCGCGAGAGATGAGAGACGCCATGGTGATCGTTCCGCGCGCCGAGGGACGCAGGCAAACACTTTGTGCCATCTACCGGCGCGACTTCGCCGACCCAGCCGAAACGGCTTTGCGCGGAGGAAGAAACCGCATCGATATTCTTTTTAAAACCGTTCCCGTCCGAGTGATCGAGGAAGATGAATTGCAGCGCGCCGGTTTTTCGCCTGCGATTTTCCGCAACCTGAACACGCCCGCCGATCTCGAAACTGCCAGGCTGCCTGCAGACGAGGGAGTTCATCCGTGAGCGAGACCGCCCCAGCATCGGCCGATACGCCCCCGCTTGCCGCGGGAAGTCCAAAGCCTTACATCGAATTTCGCGAAGTCTCGAAGGCTTTCGGCGACAAACTCGTGCTGGACCGCGTAAGCTTCAACGTCATGCCCGGCGAAACGGTGTGCATCCTCGGCCGCAGCGGAGTGGGGAAATCTGTCTCTTTACAACTGTTGATGGGTTTTCTTAAGGCGGATTCCGGGCGCGTAATCGTTGCCGGCGAGGATGTCACCGATTTCACGGAAGAACAAATGGAACTGGTTCGCAAAAAGGTCACCATGGTCTTTCAGAACGGAGCTCTCTTCGATTCGCTCACGGTGGGCGAGAACGTTGCGTTTCCGCTGCGCGAAGCCAGAGAACTTTCGGAAGAGCAGATTTATGAAATCGTCGACGGATTGCTAAAAATGGTTGGCGTCGAGGCAATGCGCGACCTGTTGCCCTCCGATCTTTCCACTGGCATGAAACGTTCGGTGGCGATTGCCCGCGCGCTCGCATCCCGTCCAGAGTGCGTTCTTTACGACGAGCCGACCACCATGGTCGACCCGCTCATGGCGCAACTGCTCGGCGACCTGATCACCCGCCTCAAAATTCAACTGCATCTCACCAGCATTGTCGTCACCCATGACATGCGTCTGGCGCAGAAACTGGCCGACAGAGTTGTTTTCCTCTACGAGGGGAAGGCAATTTTCTTTGGCACCTATCCGGAGATGGAAAAATCGTCAGAACCCATCATTCGCGATTTTCTGGAACTGGACGAACTGAAGATCGAAGCGTAGGCGAGCTGGCGTTGGCGGAAATTTTGGACCGCTCGACCTTCGCCTTCATTCGATTCTTGCAAACTTAATGCAGACCGGCTGAGAAATATTCAGCACCTTGCCGGTGGCCGTCAGTCGCCCGGAATGCGGATCGATACGGAATAGAACGATATTGTCGGACTTCTCGTTAGCGGCAAAAAGCAGCCTGCCGCCGGGAGCGATTTCGAAACTGCGCGGGCTTGCCCCCTTAGTGGGAGCGTACTCGACAAGCGTAAGCACTCCACTAGCCGGATCAATGGCGAATACGGCTATGCTGTCATGACCGCGGTTTGAGGCATATAAAAATTTGCCGGAGGGCGCGACCAGAATTTCTGCAGACTCGTCAAGCTTTGTGAACGCCTTTGGAATGGAAGAGATGGTTTGCAGCGGCTGCAACAGGCCCTGCGTTGCGTCAAAACGATACGTGGTGACTGTGGATCCCATCTCGTGGAGCACGTAGCCAAATTTTCCATTGGGAGTAAATGCGAAATGTCGGGGTCCCGCTCCGGGGTCGGCCTTGGCGATCCTCGCCTCGTTGACATCCAGCGTTCCATTCGCGCTGTCGAATGGATACACGAACGTCTCATCCAGGCCAAGGTCGTCGACAATGGCGAAACGATTGTCGGCCGACATGTCGACTGAGTGAGCGTGCGGTCCCTCCTGCCGCTGCGGATTCGTTCCATGGCCAGAGTGTTGCACAAAGGCCGAAGCCTCACCCAGACCGCCGTCTTCACGAATCGGAAACACCGCGATGCTGCCGCTGGTGTAATTTGCCACCAACACATACTTTCCGGTTTTGTCGACCGTGATGTAACAAGGATCCGTACCGCGGGATGCGACCTGATTCAGCAATGTCAGTTTGCCGGAGGCGCGGTCGATGGAAAATGCGCTGACCGCTCCGCTTTTCTTGCCCTGATAGTTACTGACTTCGTTGACGGCGTAGAGGAATCGCTGGTTCGGGTGCACCGCGAGAAACGATGGATTGATGGTCTGTGCGGCCAGGCCAATCGGAGTGAGTTGCTGGCTGGACGAATCGAAGCGATAGGCGTAAATGCCCTTGCTGTCGCTGCCTTCCTGCGTGTAGGTGCCGATATAAGCATAGTATTTTGAATTTTGTTTGGCTGCGGCCGAGCAGACATTTGCGAGGGAAAGAAAAAAGACTGTAGCTGCAAGGAATCTACGGAAGTTTGAGTTAGTCATCTGAGATTTGGACACGTCGATTTGGACTCGAAGCTCCTCCGAGGTAGTTTTGCAACAGGAACTCGGTTGGGTAGTCTCCTAATTTCACCACAAAAGGCACTGAGGATCACGAAGAAAACGGTGAACATAGCCTTTGTGTTCCTTTGTGATCTTTGTGGTGGGTGGATTTGAGACGCCAGCGTCAGTTGAACCCGTTTGCACCTAACCGTGTCAATGTTATCCGCACCGGTTGATCATAAGGCTGGACGACCACACTCACTGATTTCCGCTGGTTGAACGCGTCAAGGCCCACGGGAAAGCTGACCATGATCGTACGCTTGACTTCCTCGCCGGGTTGCAGTTTGTCTTCGGGAGACAAGGCTGTGAGCGCGTTCTGCTTCAGGGCGGGGAAAGCCTGGTAGTAGCGATCGAAATCGACCGCGGAAACGGCGTCGCCGGTTGAGGTTCCGCTCGCGGTGACCAGCTTTCCTTCAACGTCGTGGACCCACAAGGATTTCTTGCCCGTGTTACGCAGAGTAAATGTCAGCGCAGCCAGAACTGAGTTTTGCCCTGGAAGATCGACTGCAGCCACGTTATCGAGCGATCCTGCGCCTTGCGGTTTTGCGCGCTCGAAAAAGGCGACGATCGCCACGACGACCAGCACTACCGCCATAGTGATTAGAAGAGGTTTTGCCGGAGGCAGATTTCGCTTCGCCGTCCCGAATTCATCGGCGATATGAATTGTGGGTCCGGTTGGTGTCGGCGCGGGGCTGGTCGAAGGGTTCGAGATTGTCCCATCTTTCACCATGGGAGCAGGGACAACGGAATTAGACGGAGCTGGGTTGGTTGTCGGGTCGGGCATAAACGCTTTCGCCTTTCGATTGTAGTCCCGGCGTTCTTCGCTGGCTTGCGTTTCTCGCATCATGCACTACGCATGGATGGCATCTCGATTCCACCCATGTTTCATCGCCTTCGCAAATTGGGCGGCAGGCAAAGTATTCAAGACATCCTGTTTGGTTAGCCAGGCTCGCCGCGCCTGCAGAACGCCATAGCGGATTTTCTCCAAATGCGAGGTGTGATGCGAATCCGTGTTGATCACGATCCTTACCCCGCGCTGCCGCGCCTGCCTCAGATGAACGTCATTCAGATCGAGGCGGTCAGGATAAGAATTCAACTCCATCGCGACTTTATGTTTCGCCGCTGCAGTAAGAATTCTATCCATATCAAAGGCATAGCCTTCACGCCGAAGTTGGATGCGTCCGGTGGGGTGACCGAGCAAAGAAACGTGGGGATTTTCGAGGGCTTTGAGCAGACGGTCGGTCATCTTTGCGGGCTCCTGATTGAAAACTGAATGCACGCTGGCGATAACGATATCCATTTGAGCCAGAACGTCGTTGGAAAGATCAAGATCGCCATCGGCAAGGATATCGACTTCGATTCCGGCAAAGATTTTAATGCCGTCGATCCGGTCATTGGCCGCGCGAATCTTCTGAATGTGTGCAACGGCGCGCTGATCATCTAATCCGTTGGCGAAAGCCAGATTCTTGGAGTGATCGGTGATCGCCATGTATTGGTAACTACGTTGTTTGGCAGCATCCGCCATTTCTTCGATGGTGTTGCGTCCGTCGGTTTCGACGGTGTGCATGTGAACATCACCTTGAAGGTCTTCGAGAGTGATCAGTTCCGGCAGAGCATGCTTTTCCGCGGCATCGATCTCGCCCAGGTTTTCGCGCAGCTCGGGAGGAATGTAGTCGAGATTGAGCTTGGAGTAGATTTCTTCTTCGCTTTTGCCGGCAACGGGTTTTCCTGTCTTGAGGTCGGCCAGGCTGTATTCGTTCAGCGTGTAACCTAGTTTGAGCGCACGCTGCCGCAGGGCGACATTGTGGGCCTTTGATCCGGTGAAGTATTGCATGGCCGCGCCGAACGAATCGGGCGGGAGCAGGCGCACATCCACTTGCATCCCGCTGCGCACCTGAAAGCTGATTTTGTTATCGCCCTGCGCGATGACGCTCATCAGCGGCGGATACTGCGCCACGTAGCGCACGGCAGCTTGCCGTTCCTCATCGTTGCAACACGCTGGCCCGGTTACCAGAATGTCGAGGTCGCCAACCGTCTCCCGCCCGCGCCGCAACGAACCCGCTGGGGTTATGCGTTCGAAGCCCGGAAATTTCTCGAGGTAATCGGTCAGCTTTTCTGCTTCGGTCTCGGCGGCATCGATCAGAAATCGTCCGGAAATTCGGCGATAATCTTCGATCGCCTTCAGCAGCTTCTGTTCGTGCTTCTCGCCCATGCGAGGCAGTTCGCGAATCTTGCCTTCGCGCGCCAATTTCTCCACGCCGTCAATATCTGAAACCTGGTACGCGCTCCAGATTAGCGCAATCGTTTTCGGCCCCAGGCCTTGAATCTTCAGCAACTGCAGCATCGAGGGATGGTATTTCTTCAGCAAGTCCGCCTGCATCTTGAGAGTGCCCTCGGTGAACAGTTCCTGCAGATTGAGCAGCATCCCTTTGCCAATGCCCGGAATAGCCAACACTTTCTTCGGTTCGGCGATGATGTCTTTGATCTGTTCGCAGTGGTTCTCAATGGCCTGGGCGGCATTCCGGTAGGAACGGATGCGGAAAGAATCGGCCGCGTCAATTTCGAGCAGGTCGGCAGTCTCGTAGAGAATGTTGGCGATCGCCTTATTGTCCACGGATAAAGATTAAACAAGATTGCGATGCGGGGCTAGAGCCAGGCTCGGAAAGTGTGAAAGATGAAATCGCTACTCACAAAACCGCGAAGCCACACGGGTGGAGTTAGCCGTGCGAGAAAGATCGGATGAATCAGGACTCAAGCGGCGGTCTTCGTGACGTTTGCAGCCTGCGGTCCTTTTTGGCCCTCGGTGATCTCGAATTCAACCTGATCGCCTTCCTGCAAACTCTTGTATCCCTCGGAAGTAATTGCGCTATAGTGGACAAAAACATCGGGGCCGTCATCGCGTCCGATGAAGCCGTATCCCTTGGCGTTATTGAACCACTTTACCGTTCCTTTCAAGCGTTCCACCTTACTCCCCCTTTTTCTGCACGTCCTTTCATAGGGGACCTAGCGACGTGCCCAACACTTAGGATGCATTCTGTTGCGATTAGGATGGGGTGTCAAGGGTGAAACACCGTAGGCGGATCGTTTTTGCTGCCTGACTTGGAACGAAACCGCCGATGTCCGGGAGGACCGGCCGTCTCGCCTTTTGGCAGCACGATTGCGGTTCGATCTTCTGATCGAGGCTAGCGAAGGCCGTGCTGGTTCGCGACCTGGTGATCCAGCCACAGAATCGACGAAATTGTTTTTGCGTCGCGAATGGTTCCGTTCAAAACCATGCGTAATGCCGAGGCGAGCGGCAGCATGTGCGTCTGGATCTTCTCGTCATCCTCAGGCTGCGCCTTGCCCGGCCGCAGGCCGGTTGCGAGGTAAACCGACATGGTCTCGGCAACGAAACCGGGGCTGGCGTAGAACCTAAAAATCCGCCGCCAGTTGGAAGCGGTATATCCAGTCTCTTCCAGCAGTTCGCGCTTTGCAGCTGGAAGAGCCTTCTCACCAGGATCGATTCGACCGGCAGGCAGTTCCCACAAAAAACTGTTTGCGGCATGGCGGTACTGCCGCTCGAGCAGCACGCTTGGCGCTTTACCGGAATCATCGACCGCGAGAACGACCACGGAGCCGCTGTGATGAACAATGTCGCGGCGGGCGCGGACTCCTCCCGGCTCGAGCACTAAGTCAGTGCTTACCCAAAATGCCAGCCCGCGATACGCGACTCGCGATGAGATCACGCGCGCTTTGGAAGCCGATTTGTTTTTGGATTTCGTTCTGGATTTAGTAGGCGAAGATTTAATAGGCGAAGATTTGCGCATATCGGCTTTGGGCATATGAACAATATAAGGCAGAGCCCCTTGCTCGGACAGCGGAGCCGGGACTTTACGCCCAGGCGGAGAGCAGACTAAGTGCAGAGAAAGCCGTTCTGATATGCTGCCGGGCATGCCGACACAGGCAAGCGCAAAGTCACCGATTGCGATCATCGGCGCGGGGAATCTGGCAAACGCGCTGGCGGTTGGGTTGCGTCAGGCGAATTGTAAGATCGATGAAATCGTCTCTCCCTCGCGTGTGGCGTCAGTAAAAAGAGCGCGGACGCTGGCTCGCGAAGTCCGAGCTTCGGCCAGCACGATTTATCGAGCGCGGCTTCGGGCAGAGATCGTGTGGTTCTGCGTTCCCGATCGCGAGATCGCCAGTGCCGCAGAATCGCTGAGCGAGGCGACAGATTGGCACGGCAAAGTCGCCTTGCATTCGAGCGGCGCGCTGACCAGTGACACACTCGAAGTCCTGCGCAGGCGAGGCGCAGCTGTTGCTTCGATTCATCCTCTTATGACTTTCGTGCGCGGTTCGCGAGCGCTGCCGAAAGGTGCGCCGTTTGCCCTTGAAGGAGATCCCAAAGCTTTGCGGGTTGCTCGCGCATTGGTTTTGAAGCTGCGTGGCGATCCCTTTACGATCCATAAGCGCGACAAGGGGGCTTACCACGCGTGGGGAATGTTCCTCTCACCGCTCTTCATCGCCTTGCTAGCGGCCGCGGAGCGCGTAGCTAGCGCCGCCGGATTCAGGCGGCCCGATGCCCGGAAGAGAATGCTCCCCATTCTTCGACAAACTCTGAGCAATTACGAGCGGATGGGCGCGCCGCAATCTTTTAGCGGCCCAATTGCGCGCGGAGATGTCGATACGGTGAGCCGGCATCTCAAAGAACTCGGGCGCACTCCGGCGGCACGAGAAGTGTATGTCGCTCTTGTTCGGTTGGCGATGCGGGAATTGCCGGCGAAAAATCGTGCGGAGTTCTTAAAGATTCTTGGCCCCGTGACAGAGCCGCCCGGTAAATAGTTGGGGAATTAAGAAAGCCGAAAGAATTTCACAAAATCTTATTATGACTTGAAGAGTTACGAGCTGGGTTACGAACTAAAGAGGTGTCCGAGTTTTTCCTTTTTCGTCTTCAGATATTCTTCCGCATGTGGACTGGCTTCGACTTCGCACGGTACCCGCTCAACCACTGCAATGCCTCCGCGCTCGAGCGCTTCGACTTTTTCCGGATTGTTTGAAAGTAGCCGCACTTTTTTAACATCAAGAGTTTTGAGAATATGGCCGGGGAGAGCGAAATCTCGCTCGTCGGCTTTGAAGCCGAGCCGCTCGTTGGCTTCTACGGTATCGAGGCCGGAATCCTGCAGCTCGTAGGCCTGCAATTTTGCCATCAGGCCAATTCCGCGGCCTTCCTGTTGCTCGTAAATCAGGATGCCCGCGCCGGTGTCGCGAATCATGCTGAGCGCCATCTCCAACTGCTGGCGGCAATCGCAACGCAGGGAATGAAAAACGTCGCCGGTCAAACACTGCGAATGGATGCGCACCAGCGGGGGCGAAGAATGCACGTCGCCCATCACCAGAGCAACCGCCTCCTCAGTTCGCTTATTCCCATCCGAGCCGAATTCGCCGCGAAAGCCGTAGATGCGGAACCTGCCCCAGCGCGTAGGAAAATCAGCCGAGGCAAGACGTTGAACTTGAGCGGAGGTCACAAGTTCATTATAGCGGGATGCGGCGCGGCGCTCAGGCCCCGCCAATTGGCGCTGACGCCGCGCGGTTTGAAAGGAAAAATGGCGTCTTGCTTGGAAGCGATTGGAACCCCGTTTTTCATTGCCGGCTGAAAACGCCATTTTCCGAGCGGCGCCAGGCATTTGCTGTCAATTTCAGTCCCCATGCTCTGCAATACCGTCTTGTGAGTGATTTCTCCACGTTCGTCAATAGTGATTTCGATCACGACCTTGCCCTCGGAATCCGGCCGCTCCCACGGGTAGACCACCGGATCGGAGGTCTCAACCGGGAGAGCCGGACGGATCTCATCGCCATAGATTGGCCCACCCGGCAGGCTGCCGTAGAGAGAGCCGGCTGTTGCTCCGTGACCAAGCTTCGAGAGGGTTGCAGTTTTCGCGCTGTCCTCGGCAGTCGGAGGAGCCAGCACAGCCGGCGGCGCGCTGAGCTTCGCCACGGCCGTAGTCGGCTTCCAGGTCAGCTTTTTGTGGCCCACGTGCTGTCGCCAATACTTTTCGGTCGCGCGGTCGGATGAATTTGTTGCGCTGTCGTCGGGATTTTGCGAAGGGAAGTAAACCGCGGTAAGCACGCGCCCGTTATGTCCGAGAGCGACTGAATTTGGCTGTAGCAACTGCGGCTCGGAGCTCTGCAGCAGCCACACAAACAGCACAGCGTGCAACCCCAGAGAGATGCTCAAAAAACCCCGCTGCGTAGCGGATGCACGATTCAGTTGCGCAAACATTGGAAACACCCCGGCCGAGCGAAAGCGTTAACCCTAGGTTAGACGAACGACAAGGAGGTTCGTCAAGGTATTTTTGCGCTGGAATTTGTTGTGCTGGAATTGTCACTCGCCAGCGCGTAGTGCGAAGGCGGGAACACTGGTAAAATAACTCTGCTTACTGAAAAATCCATCCGGTTCGGGGCTATAGCTCAGCTGGGAGAGCGCATCGTTCGCAACGATGAGGTCGTCGGTTCGAGCCCGACTAGCTCCACCAAATCTCAAATACACGGCGGAATAGTGCAACCCCGGAGTTGCAAGAATAGACATTCGTGGCACCAAAGTTGAGTTGACATTCCGCTCGCGCCAGCGATAATGGCGTGTCTGCGAGTCCGGGGTGCTGTAACCACTTCCCCCCCGAATTTTCCTAGAACCTGGACGAACCCCACAGGCCGGGACCAAAAATTATAGTCAGAGGCAGTATATGAAACGCGCCAGCGTAGCAATCCCACTCTTGTCATTCTTGTCTGCAGCGTGCCTTGGCCAGTCCGGGGCAGTCATTCCGGAGCACGGTGCGGGGCATGCCAGCCAGGCGAGTTGCATCATTTTGAAGCGCATGGGACCTGCCGATGAGGTTACCAGCCACCTCTATTCGTTTGGTATTCGCGGGAAACAATTCCAGTACGTTGAAGGCAAACTGCCTGATGGGTTTCCTTTCCATGGCAGGCTGACAGATCATGACGTGAGGAATCTGCAAGCCCGCGGGGCCGAGGTCACTGTGCTGGAGCCTCACTACACCCCCGACGACCTACGGCAGGCACGAGCAGATTGCCGCGGAGAAACCGGCGCAACACCCAATCAGTCGGAGGCGAAGGCTGCACCTCTGCCTCCAGCGGCGCAGGCGGTGGCCGGTCCGCAGCCACGGAAGGCGGGAACGACCCAAGCGACAGCCACAGTTGCCCCTTCGCCTCTGGTCCCAGTTACGGGCAAGCTGTCCATCGCATCCGTACCCGACGGTGCGGATATCGAGATCGATGGCAGCTTCGTCGGAAACACCCCATCTGAGGTTCAAGTCCCCGAAGGTGACCACACAATAGCGATAAAGAAGCTGGGGTTCAAGGAGTGGGAGCGCAAATTGAAAGTGAGTGGCGGCAGTAGCGTGCATTTGAGCGCTGATCTGGAAAAAGCTTCGAACCTTAATTAAGGTGCAGTTTATTCTCGCCCCGCCCGCTGCGTCCTGCCGGACAGAGAAATATGCCTCGGCGTTTACGTTCCTGCATTTGGACGGATACGGCGGCTTGCTCCTCCCGCGTTCTACAATCGTTCTGTAATGTACTCGACCGAATTGCTCGACCACTTTCAGAACCCGCGAAATGCGGGCGATCTACCGGAACCGGATGCGCTTGCACAGGTTGAAAATCCTGCCTGTGGCGATGTGCTGCGTCTGACTCTGAAGATTAGTGACAATCGAATCACAGGGGCGGCTTTCAAGGCCAAAGGATGTGTGCCCACCATAGCCTGCGGCTCAGCTCTTACGACTTTGATTATTGGGAAGACGCTGGATGAGGCGCGGATGCTTTCTCGCACGGACGTGAGCGCAGCAGTGGGATCGGTGCCGCAGGCCTCGACCCACGCCGCTCAACTAGCGATTGATGCATTAATTGCCGCGCTCGATCAAATCGGCCATTGAAGCATGAGTTATTCAAGAATGTGTTATTGAAGCAAGAGTCCTGCAGTCATGACTGCTTGTCACACGCCGCGCCGCATCGCTTGCCTGCAACCCAGCGCTACGGTCATTCTGGTTGCGATCGGCGAACTCGACCGCGTGGTCGCCTGCACCAAATATTGTGCGGAGGTTGTTCCCGAAATTGCGTCACAAGCTGCATCGCAAACTAGTTCGAAACCTTCCTCGCAACCCAGGATGATTCTGCATGATTCATGGACCTCGAATTCTGCGGAAATCATCGCCGCCCAGCCCGATCTAGTGATCGCCTCCGTGCCTTACCAGGAAAAAGCGGTCATAGAAATCCTCCGGAGTGGAGCGCGTTTTCTTGGGCTGGCTCCCAGAACGCTTGCGGATATTTACGAGGACATCGCGCTGATCGCTGGCGCGGTCGGCGCTTTTGAACGTGGTCAGCAGGCGATTGCCTCCATGCAGGAGCGAATCGACAAAATTTCCCAGGAAGTTGCGGCTGGAAAACCGGCAGCGCCTCGTCCCAGCGTCTTCTGCGAAGAATGGGGCAAGCCACTGATAACATCGCAACCCTGGGTCGCGGAATTGGTGGAAGCCGCTGGTGGTCAATTCATAGGATCGCCGGGAAAACAAATTTCCGCCGACGAGGTCGAGAGGTTGAATCCCGAGGTGATGGTTGCCGCCTGGTGCGGCGCCGGGGACCGCGTTCCGCTGGAAAAAATTATCGCTGACCGCCGCTGGCAGGCAACTCGCGCCGCTCAAACCGGCCGCATTTACTGCATTCGCGATGAATACCTCAATACACCGGCACCCACTCTGATGCAGGGTCTTGAAGCGCTTGCGTCTGCGATTCACCCTGACCTGTTCGTTCGCACCAAAGGAATCCGGCAGATTACTGCCGTGCCGTTTGCGGGGTTGTGAATCTCGGGGGGTGAGTTAAGATTCTCTCATGCACGTCAGCAGCAGAATTGAAGAGGTGCGCAGCGAAATTACGGTTCTAGCTGCGGCTACGCCAACTCCCAAGGAGTTCATGCAGGGGGTTTGCAGGTTGCTCCACGAGCGCATGCTCAAATACAACTGGGTGGGCTTTTACCTGCTCGAACCGGGAGCGCAGCCGCCCATGCTGGGGTTGGGCGCCTTCATGGGTGCGATGACTCCGCACACGCGAATTCCGCTCAACCAGGGCATTTGCGGGGCCGCAGCCTCCAGCGGAAAAACCATTGTGGTCGATGACGTCAGCAAAGATCCGCGCTATCTGGCCTGCTCGCTTGAAACCAAGTCTGAGATCGTGGTGCCGATTTTCGTAAAGGGCCGGGTGGCCGGCGAATTGGACATTGATAGCCATTTTCCGGCGGCGTTCGGCCCCGAAGATCAGAAACTGGTGCAGTATTGCGCTGAGGTTGTAGGACAGAAATTAGACAAGAATTATTGACCTCTGCGATTCCGCTAGTTGCCAATTCCGCCAAAGGTGGTGTCTTAAATTCTGTCACCACGAAGGTCACGAAGGAACACGAAGGCCGGGCTTGACGCTTTCTTTGCGAGCCCTGATGCCCTTTGTGGTGCACTAACCCGCCAATGCAAAAGTCGACCGATGCCGCCTAAATCCCCTATCCTTTAACCGTCTAGTCTTCTAATTTTGCAACGAGAGAGTTTTCGGCGGTTTTTCTGACTATGAAACGGGTGGTCGCAGCCGTGATCGAAAAGAAGGGCAAGCTGCTGGTTTGCCAGCGGACGCGCCACCAGACTATGCCGCTCAAGTGGGAGTTTCCCGGAGGAAAGATTGAAGAAGGCGAACAGCCGAGAGACGCCTTGCGCCGCGAATTGGAAGAAGAATTGGGGATTCATGCCAAGGTCGGGGACGAGATCGCGCGCGTGCAACATACGTACCCCAGCGGGGCTACGGTGGAATTGCGGTTCTATGTGGTCCGCGAATATAGCGGCGAGATGGAGAATCGCATTTTCCGTGATCTGCAGTGGTCCGCTCCGAAAGACCTCGCGGGGTACGATTTTCTGGAAGCGGATGCTTCACTGGTGAGGGACCTGGTGGCGGGAAAGCTAATTTGAGGTTAAGACTCGAACTTCGCGAGAAAAAAATCGGCCCGCCTCCTAACCCGATCTCAGCGTCCAGAACAATGCCAAGGTCAGGGCAATCATGATTGCCGTAGTTAGCCAGGCAATCGCGTTGAATAAACGACCGTTCACGTACTCGCCCATGATTTCTTTTTTGTTGATGAGCAGCAGCATGAAAATCAGCACGAACGGCAAGACCACTCCGTTCACTACCTGGGACAACACGGCGATCTTAATCAGCGGCAGCCCTGGGATCAGCAGCACCGCTGCGCCTGCCACAATCAGCAATGTATAAAGCCAGTAAAAAACCGGCGCCTCGCTGAACTTTTGATCGACCCCAGATTCGAATCCCATCCCTTCACAGACGGTATATGCGGTTGACAGCGGGAGAATGGATGCGGCAAACAGAGATGCGTTGAACAGGCCGACAGCAAAAAGAATGTAGGCGTATTGTCCGGCCAGCGGCTTCAGCGCCTGGGCAGCATCGGCCGCATATTTGATGTCGCGATAGCCGTGCACGTACAAGGTTGCAGCGCAAGCGACAATGATGAACCACGCGACCACATCTGTGAAAATGCAGCCCACGATTACATCCCAGCGCGAAGCCTGTAATCCACGCCGGGTGACACCCTTTTCAACGACCGATGCCTGCAGGTAAAACTGCATCCACGGGGCGATCGTGGTGCCGACTACGCCAATCACCATGTACAGATAGGCTTGATTCGCAAATTCCTTGAGGCCGGGCGGCTTGACGGTTGCGACCAGCGCCTCTTTCCATAACGGGTGAGCCAGAGTTCCGGCGAAGATATATGTGATGTAAAAGAACGACGCCGCCAGAAACACTTTTTCCACGGTCTTGTACTGCCCCTTCACCACAATCAGCCAGACAATGACGGCGCAAATCGGGACGGTCGCGTAGCGCGAAAGGCCAAATAATTCGAGGCTGGTAGCGATGCCAATAAATTCGGTGACCACGTTGCCGAAATTGGTAATGAGAATGCCAATCATCATCAAAAAGGTGATGCGCAGGCCGAACTCTTCGCGAATCAGGTCGCTCAAGCCCTTGCCGGTGACCGCGCCCATACGGCCGGACATCTCCTGCACCACGATGAGGGCTAACGTCACCGGGATCATGGTCCAGAGCAGAAGATGACCGTATTGCGCGCCCGCCTGCGAATAAGTCAGGATCCCAGCGGCGTCGTTGTCGACGTTTGCCGTAATAATTCCCGGACCAACAACCGCCAGGAAGAGCAGGGTCCGGCCTTTCCATCGCTTCAAGGGCTTCATGAGAACATTTCGCCAACATAGGAATTACAACAGTAGAACCAGCTTCAATCGGGGATTGCGTGCTGATTTCAGCCTCGGCGCCGAACCAGAATACATGGGCCAACGTGAGGCGGGATAGATGAAAGTGAAAAATCGGAAGAAAAAGTTTGCGGTCGGCCGCGCTTGTGGTCCGCGAGGCGATTTGGTGCACCGCAACGGCCCCAGCGAGCGTTTGGAGTCACCGGCAGTTTAAGATGATCTTAGGCAAATATCACGGATGACCAAGAACGCCGCGCGCACCGTCTATCTTTTAATAGCTCTCATTGTCGTCCTGCTGGACCGCTGGACCAAGTACATTGTCGCGAGGCGGATTGGGCTGTATCAGCATATCCAGGTTATTCCCGGTTTTTTTCGGCTCACCCATACCGAGAATACCGGCGCAGCGTTCAGTCTGTTCGCGGACTCGAACTCTCCCTGGAGAACGGACATGCTGATCGCCTTTTCCGTGCTCGCGCTGGTGGTCGTGTCAATATTGCTGTGGAAGAACCATCATGCGCACCTTCTCACCGGCGTGGCTTTGTCGCTGATTTTGGGTGGGGCGATCGGCAATCTCTGGGACCGCGTAGTCAGCGGCCGTGTGGTCGACTTTCTGTTGTTCTATGTAAAGCAGTACCAGTGGCCGGTTTTCAACCTGGCGGATAGCGCAATCGTAGTGGGCGCGGCGCTGTTGGTGCTGGAGATTATATTCGGGCAAGAAAAGGCGGCCGGCAAAAGTTAACAGCAGTAAAACGAAAGCAAGCACACACTGACGTTCTACTGCGCTGAAACGGGTTTCAGTCCGAACTAGAATTCAAGGAGCAAGCGGCTATGAAAGAACCGAGCGAAAATAACCCCAGGCAAGGGCCAGACCTGGCAGCAGCCCAGATTGCCAGCGCTCACCAGATTCTGAAGACTCTACAAGAGAAGATCGGAAAGCATCCGGAACTCGGCGAGGCGATTACGAAGCTGGAGATGGCGCTGAATATTCTGGCGATCAAAACCGGCGGGGTGCTGTAGCAAGAATTGTGTGGCTCAAGAGCGATCCTACGGCGTCCCGTAAAGCTGCTTGTAGACGCTGGCATTCCGCAGAATCGCCTGCACATACTCGCGCGTCTCGGTGAAGGGAATCGATTCCACGAATTCCTGCGGGTCGCGGTACTTGCCGTCATTCAGCCATTCTTCCACGCGGTCCGATCCGGCGTTGTAGGCGGCGAGAGCATATTCGAACGATCCGAACTTATCGACCATGCCCCGAAAATAGCGTGTGCCCAATTCCAGATTCACTGCGGGCGTGTACAACTGGCCGTAGTTAAATCGCCGCAGCTTCACCTGCCTGGCCACGTTCCTGCCAGTCTTCGGCAATAACTGCATCAGCCCCACGGCATTCGCATGCGAAACCGCGTTGGGATTGAACTCCGATTCCTGCCGTATGAGCGATGCCACCAGATACGGATCGAGCCCGTTCGCCGCCGCGTAGCGCTTCAAATCGTTCCAGTAGGGCCTGGGAAATAACGCCTCCCAGTAAGCGCGCGGCATGTCGGGAATATCGAGAGCGAAATAATTTGGCGCGGAATGCTTCATCACTTGGATTGCCCGATCGTAATGTCCGGTCTCGATATAAAGCTGCGCTTCTTCGGATGGAACCCAGCTTCCAGCTTCGGCCGGAGCGACAGCCTGCAGTTCACGGACCGCAAAATCGACCAGCCCGCCGTTGCCCAGCAGCTCCGCCTTCTGCACGTGCAGCTCGTCGGTCGGCGGATCGGTCTCTTCAATCTTGACGTCACTCTGCAGCGGCGGCACGCGATCGAGCACAGGATAATCGCCCGGAGGGTCAGCCACAGCGGGCAGATGCTTCATCCTGTCCCGGGCGAGCTCGGCGTAATAAAAGTTGCGGTAGCGTTCGCTGAGCTTTACATAAAAGGCCCGCGCCATGGCGAGCTGATTGTCTTCTTCCGCAAGCCGCGCGCGCCAATATAAAGCCGCGGGGGTCTCCGCGCCGTTGGGATACACCGTGATCTGCTCTTCGAACTGCTTCTTGGCTTCGTTGTTGCGGCCTTGACGCAAAGTTAACCAGGCGGCCTTCCAATGCAGATAAGAGGCACGCGGACCATTGGGAAATCGCTCTTGCGCTTCGCGGTAAGCGTCGAGCGCCTGATCGTATTCGTGATGCACCAGATGCAGGTTTGCCGCCGAAATCAGCGCTTCCTCGAGCCAGGGGCTGGCCGGGGCCGAGCTTCGCAACTCCTCGACGGTGCGATAGAAAGTGTCATTGTCATTGGCCGCGAAGGCCACCTGACCCAGCAGATACAGCCGCTGCGCGGCTTCTTCCGCACTCAACGGCTGAAGAGACGCGAGCACTTCCTTGGCGTCGCGATTGCGTCCTGCGCGATGCAGCGCATCTGCCAGTTCCAGTGACACCGCGGGCCGGTTTTCCGGTCCGACCTCGTTCAACAGCTCGCGATATTCATCCGCCGAATCGGCATAGCGGCGATGCTTCATCAGCAACTCCGCGCGCGTTTCGCGCTGCTTTATTTTCGGCGCGGGCAAAATTGGCAATTTCTCTAACGCGGCGTGAGCGCCGTCGGCCTCGCCGGCCAGCGGCATCGTGTAATAGACTGTCTCCAAAGCCGCGGCAGCCTTGGCGTTCTCACCCAGCGCGGCATAGGCTCGACCCAAAGTAAACTCCACGTCTGAGCGCGTCGGTATGCGAATCTGTTCCAGCGCAGTCGCGGCGTCCTGCGCCTGGCCTTCAGCGAGCAGCGCGTCGGCATAACTGACGATGGCATCCTTCTCGAGTACCGAATCGGGATGTGCTTTGCCGAAATCTGCCAGAGTCGCGATGGCTTCCGCGGTTCGTCCTGTCTGCATATACGAAGTGCCCAGATAGTAGGCAACGTAATCGCCCAAATCTCCGGCATGAACCTTCGCGCGGTTCAGCGGATCGATCGCCTTTGCATAATCGTGATCGAGCACGTGCGCGTAGCCGACGACCAGCCACGCCAGTGCTCCGACATCGTCTTTAGCGTGAAGCCGCGCATAACGCTCCACTCCGGCGTAGGCAGGCAAAGATCGATCCAGCAGAAGCTGTTGCGCCATAGGACGCAGGCTGGCTGAGGCCACGAACGCCTGCCGCATTCGGCGCATCCGCGGAGACAGCGGACGCCTGCGAGCATTTGTGTAGTGGCGCTTGCCGGTGCTCGCCGCTTTCTTTCCAGCTACTGTTCTCTTCTTATTATGAGATGTGGTTTTCCTTTCGACTGGCTTGTTGCTGGTAGATTCTTGACCCGAGGGGGTCGCTAAGGCCGATGCTTGCCGGATGAAATTCCACGAGGCTCGCGGCATGACGCCGGACGCCGAAAGCATCCCAGGAAGAAAGTACGCGATTAACGCTGCCAAGCCCCGCCACAACTTCGAACCTGATCTCACTGCTTTACCTTCTGCAAAGAAAAAGAAAAAGACACCCTGGAAAAAAATAATTGCCAGACTAAAGATTGCAAGACCAACAACCATCAGCGCCGGAAGTTCGCCCCCATAATCGAAACATCGTCTTCCGCAAGGCTGCGCAGCAACTCATTCTGAAAGTAATCGCCGCTTGCGGCTACTGTGCTGCCATAGCGCTTCTGAAAAGTGCCTCGGCTCTTTTCAATATCTTCCTTCAGCCGATCGTACAAATCCTTGTTGCGCCGGCCTTCCGCCACTTTGGCCTGATTGTAGAGCTTGATTTCATCCACCAGCAGGCGCGCGAACCGCTGCGCCTTGCGGTGCACATCAGCGTCTTCCGCGGACAAACCAGCCAACGGATCGGCCGCAGCCGCCGGCGCTGCCGCTGCGCCCGCATGCGCCGCAGCCACTTCCACGACTTCCGCAGCCGGTTCTGGTGCAGCCGGAGCGCTCGCCACATGCTTGGGCGCGTGCCCGGCAAAAGGATCGGAAAATGAAGAGACGGTCTGAACCGGGGCAGGCGCGCTCTCAACCCTGCCTGACACCGCGCCATCATCTTTCGCCGCCTGCTTGCGCAGCGAAGCCACTTCCAGCCATGAACTGGTTGCCATCACAAGAAGTTCCAGCGCGGAAGAGTCCAGTTTCCCGCTTTCGCCTCCGTCGGCGTAAATCAAGGCCGACACTCTGTCTTTCAGCAGCAGCGGCAGCATCAGCACTTGCTCGTTCGCGGGCGCGCCAAACTGCTCGACAAAGGCTTTGTCCATCTCCGCAATGTTACCCGGAGTCGCGATTCTATTTTGATAACTATGGGCAACCGGCCCGGCACTCATATCGAGAGCAAAATCCTTGACCGCTTCGTCGTCGCCGAAATTGCGCGATTGCCATCCCGACGCAGCACCCGCCTTTACCACGAAGAGAGCGCTCCGCGCACAGTATTCGCTGGTCGCATCCAAAAGCGCGCGCAGAATTTCTTTCTGTGTGGATCCGG
Organism: uncultured Acidobacteriaceae bacterium; assembly: GCA_963784095.1. GTDB lineage: Bacteria > Acidobacteriota > Terriglobia > Terriglobales > Acidobacteriaceae > Sulfotelmatobacter. The sequence continues at coordinate 24,788 of CAWAQC010000002.1, read as the reverse complement.
CATGAATGCTGGAGACCGCGCGAACCAAGTGGCTCGAATTTTCTGCACCTGCCGAGGCTTCGCCTTGGCCAACCGCGACAGGGAGCGCGTGCAAAACCTGCTCTACGATTTGCGACTGGATGTGCGGCAACTGCGCCTGCAGAGATTCCGCGACGGCGCGTTCGATAATCCGCCGAATCTCCGCTTGCTCGACCGCCGTATCCTTTTTTTGTTTGGCCATGCCCCGGGAGAACTGTTTCCCTTTCACCTGCTAAGATGCAGTCTATACTCCAGACATACACCTTTAAATGCTGATTATACGGTACTTGCAACGCCGCCCCAGGGTACGTGAGGACGTGTTCGACCGCGTAGGCGACCGCTTTACAACTCTATCGCAAACCCATGCCGGATCGAAACGTCAAAGCGATTGGGCAAACACCGAGGTTACCAAGTAAAATAACAGTTACGTTCTGGCACGAACGATTGGTTTTTCCGCAAAATACTGCATCGTCGAAACTATGGGAGCCATCCAAAACAAACTAGAGGGGCCTGTCACTGATGAGCTGGCCCTTGTTCAAGCGGCCAAGCGCGGCGATGACTCGGCATTTGAAGAGTTAGTTCGCCGCTATGATCGCAACGTTTTTCGGATCGCGCAGCACATCACGCAAAACCGCGAAGATGCGGAAGACGTGGTGCAGGAAGCGTTCCTGAAGGCGTACGGGAACCTGGCGAAGTTTCAGGAGCAGTCGAAGTTTTACACCTGGCTGGTGCGCATCGCCGTCAACGAAGCGTTGATGAAGTTGCGCCACAAAAAGCCCGAGCGCACGGTTTCGCTCGACGAGGACATAAAGACTGAAGATGATTCTCTTCCGCGCGAGATCGCGGATTGGAGCCCCAACCCCGAGCAGCAATACAGTCAGGCGGAGTTGCGGGAGATATTAAGCAAGACGATCCAGGGCCTTCCCCCAGGCTTTCGGACAGTGTTCGTGTTACGGGACGTGGAAGGGCTTTCGACTGAGGAGACCGCGGCAGCACTGGAACTCAGCGTGCCAGCGGTGAAATCGCGACTGTTGCGGGCCAGATTGCAGCTGCGCGAGCGCCTCGGACGGTTCTTTCGCAAACGGGAGAATGGAAATGACCAACATGAGAGTGGAGATGGCGACCGGTGAAATGCTCTGAGTTTTTGCACGAGCTGACAAACTATCTAGACGGGGTGCTCGACGAGCCTACAAAAGTCGAACTGGAAAACCACCTTTCCTGGTGCCACAACTGCTATGTTGTCTGTGATACCACCAAGAAGACCATCGAGATTTACCGCGACTCCCAGCTTTATGAATTGCCCGAGGATCTCCGCACCCGGCTCCGTTCGGCGATCATGAACAAGTGCCAGCAGCATAAGAAGCGTGGACCGCAGAGCGTATAGCGGACCCGCAGCGAATTGCCGAAAGTGTAGCTCGCGCGCCGAGCGTAATTCGCTGGCAACCTGCCGCTGATTCGCCCCATCGCATATAATGGTTTGCGGGCTTTGGGGTGTCGCATGCCGCGTTTTCTTTTTCCAGCCATCGCAGTTTCCTTTTTGGTTGCGACTTCGTTCGCTGCCCATGGTCAGGCCGCCAACAGTCAACCCAACCAGTCGGTACAAAAAGCAAACACGCCTCCTGCCGCCTCCGCGTCCTCTCCTGCATCGACTGGCCAGTCTGCCGTAGCATCGCCGCCAATCCCTTCGAACGCCCCGCACATCTCGCGCGAGACTCGATTGGAAATCATTCGCGATTTCGAAACCCAGCTGGTTTATTCCCGGACATTGTTCCCCATGGGCACAAAGGGTCTGCAATTAAGAGACGGAACGATCACGCCAAGCGGCAAGGACATGCAGCAATTGCTGGTGATCTATGGGCCGTCAATCAAGCCCGGCGATCCCGCCCACATCTCGTATGTGCGGATTAAGAATGACCACATCCATATGGAACTGAACGGCGGCCCCATTCGCCGGCAAAAGTGGTATAAGCGCATCGAGATTTCTGGCGCAAACGGCCCTCCGGTGATGAGCGGGCCGGACTCGCAGACGAATAATCCGCATGGCTCCTTCGTTGATGTTTGCTTCGCAAACTATGTTCCGGAGATGACGGCGGCGCAATTGCGCCAACTGCTCTATCCCGTGCTCGATTTCAATGCGCGCAATCCTGAGCAGGCCTATCTCGACACGGTCCCGCCCAACGTGAAAGCAGCGATCCTCGCGCACCATGTATTAGTGGGAATGAATCGGGAGATGGTGGTTCATGCCATGGGCAAGCCGCCCAAGAAGGACCGCGAGAAAGACGGCGAGGTGGAATATGAAGAATGGATCTACGGTATGCCGCCTGCGGACGTGAATTTCGTGCGCTTTGTCGGAGACGAGGTGGTCCGCGTCGAGACCATGAAGGTCGATGGCGAAAAGATTGTGCGCACGCAGAAAGAGGTTGTGCTGCAGCCAACCGAAGAACAGCAACAGGCACAGACGGAGCCTGAGGCGCGTCCTTCCGGTGCTCCCAGCCTCCGCCGCCCCGGCGAAGATCCAAATAACGTTCCGCAACCCGCCAGTGGTGCGTCGCCCGCCCCACCCGCGCCGCCATCAGATATTCCTCAGCCAAACGGGTCGAGCAAGATGGTAGCGATGCATTAGTGGCGTTATCGCGCCGCGATGTCGGAGCCGTGATCGGCGAACGAGAACGCCAAATCTACATTCGCGAACTCTCGTCCATCTACTTCCACATACGGATACACAAAATAGTTCAGCGGCTTTCCTTGCTGTGGCGGATTGAGCCGCAGATCGCGTCCCATGCTGAACTGCACCCGGTTGACATCGTGGGATCCGAAAAAGTAATCGCGCTTTTCTGGATGTTTCCACGCTTCCGAAATATCCACCGGAATCCATCCTCTGCCATCGATGTAAAAATCAGCCCAGCAGTGATATCCGGCGATTTCGCTGAAGTGCTTATCGGGAGGCAAGGGAAATCCAATTTCGAAACGGGCCGGAATTCCTTGCGACCGCGCCATAGCGATAAATAACGAATGAAAGTCCGTGCAATTGCCTTTCCTGGCATCGCATGCGTAGAGCACATCGCCACGACCCCAGCCGGTTCCACTCTTATCGTAGCGCATGGTAGTAAAAACGTAATCGTAGATGGCTCGCGCTTTTTCAAGCGGCTGCGTATCGCCTTGCGTGACTTTGGCTGCGAGATCGGCGGGAAGGCCGGTGACCGGAACCAACACATCCGCCCGCAAATATTGCTCCCGCTCTCGAGAAGAGAGCGAGCTGCGAACAAGAGGCACATCGCGCTCTCCGAGCGCCACGCGCTCACGCCTTACGACAGCGTATTCGACCTCGAAATGCAACTCATTTTTCGGCGATGAAGTTTCCGCGTAGTAAATCTCATCGCCGTATCTCTGCTCCCGCGTGGCCTTCAGCGGCAGATCGCCCTTTACTGAAACGATCTTCACATCTTGCCAGGCGTCCGATTGCGGCTTCGGAAACCAGATGCGAACAGTTCTGTTCGCAGGCAGATTCTTCACGGTAAAAGCATACTGAAAATTGAAGTCGCGCGATTGCTGTGCGAACCCATGACCGGCAAGCGCATTGAACGCAAAAATAAGAAACAGCGACGAAAACACGCACATCCTTGACACGTAGGTCCTTCGCAGCATAAGCGGCTTCCTCTGGTGATCTTCACCGGGAACTGGTTGTGAAATTAAGAACTGGTTGGAAACGACACACGGGCGTCTTAGAGGTAACGCCGTCAAGTAAAGCCGCGCTGGTGGATGCGCATGGAAATCAAGATGCCGGAACTCGCTCCAGCGATGCTCAATTTTACTTCAAAAACCACAGGCCGCAATAAAGGATGCCCCACTCAGTTCGCAGCGCTCGTTCTCCGATTCATTAATTCTTCGCGTTCTTCGCGACACCTTTGCGTACTCCGCGGTAAAGAACTTTTTGACCGACCAAGTTCCACAAAGGCAGAAGCTGAATCCTCGTACGTTCTTTTTACACATCTCGTAAAATCAAGCAACATGCCGGTTGCAGTCCAATGCCGCGATTTGCGCAAGACCTACCAGGGGAAGGTCGAGGCGGTGCGCGGCCTGAATCTTGAGATCCAGGCCGGCGAATGCTTCGGTCTTCTGGGCCCGAACGGAGCAGGGAAGACCACGACCATTGAGATTCTCGAGGGATTACTCGAGCCGACGTCCGGCGAAGTCTCAATCCTCGGCCACTCGTGGAGCGAGAATGCTCGTGAAATGCGCGAGTGGCTGGGCATCTCGCTGCAAGAGACGCGGCTGTCCGAAAAACTGAGCGTGCGCGAAACCGTCGAGCTTTTTGCCAGTTTCTATCGCGAGCCCCGCTCAACCGACGAAGTGTTGGAGCAGCTGCAGCTCACTGAGAAGGCTGACGCGTGGGTGGGAAAACTTTCTGGAGGACAACGTCAGCGGTTGGCAGTTGCGACCGCTCTGGTTTGCAATCCAAAGATTCTTTTTCTCGACGAGCCGACGACTGGACTTGATCCGCAGAGCCGGCGCCAATTATGGGACATCATTCGTGAATTTCAGCGCAACGGCGGCACCGTTTTGTTGACCACACATTACATGGATGAAGCCGAGCGTCTGTGCGACCGGTTGGCGGTCGTCGATCACGGGCAAATCATTGCGGACGGTTCGCCCGCCGATTTGATCGAACGCCTCGGCGGCCATCATGTGGTGGAGTTTGCCGTGAGTTCGAATGGCAGTGGCTCCGCGGATCTTCCGGCGCAAGCGCTCTGGCGTGCGCTGCCCGGCGTTGAATCCGTGCATGAAACCGACGGCATGATCGCTCTTAGCGTCAGAGTGCCGCACTTAACCATCCCCGCGCTGCTGGAAGCTGTGGCCAGGCAGGGAAGTCGTCTTGAACATCTTTCGATACGCCAGGCCAGTTTGGAGGATGTATTCGTGCGGCTGACTGGCCGCCATTTGCGGGAGGAGTAGAGTGGTTTACGAGTAAGGCCGTAGTTCACGAGTGAATGCAATGAGCATTGCAGAACAGACTCCGGCAATACCGCTGAAACTAGCCGCCAAGGTTCCGCCTCGTCGCAACGGCCGCTGGGCGGGCTACAGGCATCTCTTATGGGCCCGCATGTTGGAACTCAAGCGCGAGCCGGAGGTGGTGTTCTGGGTTTTCGTGTTTCCCCTGCTGCTTGCGGTGGGCCTCGGCGTCGCCTTCCGCGAAAAGCCGGCAGAAACATCACCGGTTGCAATCGTTGCCGGGGCAGGCGCGCAGCCAACCGAATCGTTGTTGCAACATTCTTCGCAGCATGCATCGTTCAAAGTCGAAATACAGGATGCTGCCGCCGCGCGCAAGGGTTTCCGCCTCGGCAAGTACGATCTTGTAATCGAACCAAATCCTGCAGGTGGCGTCACCTATCTTTACGATCCGGCGCGCCCGGAAAGCGTGCTTGCCCGTTCTGAAGTAAACGACGCGCTGCAGGCGGCGGCTGGCCGCAAGGATGTGATCGCCACGAGCGAGGTCACATCTTCTGAACCGGGCTCGCGCTATATCGATTTTCTGATTCCCGGCCTGCTGGGTATGAACCTGATGAACTCCGGAATGTGGGGAATTGGTTTCGCCCTGGTCGACATGCGGCAGCGCAAGCTGCTCAAGCGCTTTGTGGGGACGCCCATGCGCCGCGGAGATTTTCTTCTCGCGCTCATGTCGAGCCGCCTGGTGCTCATGGTCATCGAAATCGGATTACTGCTCACCCTGGGCGTCTTGTTCTTTCACATGAAAGTCTTAGGTTCCCTCTTCACCATTACGCTGCTCGGTTCGGTCGGAGCGCTCTGCTTCGGAGGAGTCGGACTGCTGACTGCTAGCCGCGCGCAGAAGATCGAAAGCGTGAGCGGCCTCATGAATTTAGTCATGATGCCGATGTGGATTTTTTCCGGCGTATTTTTTTCCTACGAGCGATTTCCTGCGGTTATCCAGCCACTCATCAAGGCACTCCCCTTGACGGCGCTGAACGACGCTCTACGCGCGAGCATTCTGGAAGGCGCGCCCCTGATCCATCAGTGGTCGCGGTTGTTAGTGATGGGTTTGTGGGGTGGAATTTCGTTTCTGCTCGCGCTCAAATGGTTTCGGTGGACTTAATCGCGAGGTGAAGCGCGGGAGGTAAAGCGTGGGCGGAAGCTTTCGAGCCAGACTTCGTCAGACTATTCCGAAGCTTGGCCTCGCCCGTAAAGGCATTTAAATCTCGAACGAGGCCGGCTCGCGGTGCTTGCGAAAGCACTTCTTTACAAAAACTACTTCGCTGACGACTTGGCGGCGGCCTTTCGGACCCTCGCCCAGCGCTGCCTTTGAGCTTCGGCAATACGTTGACGAGCTTCTTTGCTCAACGTACGCCCAGTCCTCTTGGGCCCTCTCCCGTTGCGATAACCGAGAGCATCCAGCGCTTTCCCTACGCGTCCCAACTCAGCTTGCAGCCGGGAATACTCTTTTTGCAGGGAAGTCACCACATTGTTCATCATGGGTAATACCCCCTTAGACGTAAGGCTAACATGAGAAAAGCGGAAATTACGATTTCGAGGGCCGAATTTAATACAATCGCGCAGTATTAGAAACCAAATTAGAAATCTCCGCGATGAGGAATACAAAATCGAACTGTTGCGAGTAAGTCGATCCTACTTAGCGGGCAGGCTTATTGTCGTCAAGAAATGCGGCGCCTGACGTGCCTTGGTCGCCTGCTCGAAGGCAAAAGCCAGGCGGATGAGCGTGGGTTCGCTCCATGCGCGCCCGAAAAACGAAATTCCTACGGGCAAACCCCATACAAAACCCGCAGTCACATTGATATTGGGATATCCCGCCACTGCCGCGGCATTCGAGCTTCCCCCCGCCACATGATCTCCGTTCAGCACGTCAGTCAACCACGCCGGCCCCCCGGTCGGAGCGACGATGGCGTCGAGATGATATTTGTCCATGGTTGCATCAATGCCCTCGGTACGGGCAAGTTGGTGGTTCTTAGTCAGGGCGTCGAGGTACGCCTTTTCTGTAAGTGGGCCTTTCGATTCAGCCTTCAAAAACAGATCTTGTCCGAAGTAGGGCATCTCTCTTTGCCGATTGTTATCGTTGAACTCGATGATCTCTTTCAAGGTATGAACCGGAGCGCTGGAGCCGAGCCGTGCAAGATAGGCGTTCAGGTCAGCCTTAAGTTCATACATCATCACCAATAGCTCGCTATCGTCGAACTTACCCAGTGTGTCAATGTCAGCAGGATCGACTAGAGTGGCTCCCTGCTTTTTGAGTACGTCCAGCGACTGCTCGATAAGAGCGTCCACCGCATCGTTGAAGCCGAAATATTTTCTCGCCACGCCAATGTGCGCGCCCTTCAGGCCGTCCGCATTGCAGAACTGCGTATAGTCCGTGTAAGACTTGCCGGCGCTGGCCGCCGTGGCCGAATCCGCCGGATCGACGCCCGTCAATGCGCCTAATAAGATCGCCGCATCGCGCACCGTGCGGCACATCGGCCCAGCCCCATCCTGGCTGTGCGAGATGGGGATGATTCCGCTGCGGCTGACTAATCCAACCGTAGGCTTGATGCCAGCCAATCCATTCGAGGATGACGGGCAGACGATCGAACCATCCGTCTCCGTTCCAATCCCAACCGCGCACAAGTTAGCGGAAATGCCGGCCCCAGTTCCTGAACTCGACCCGCACGGATTCCGATCGAGCGCATAAGGGTTTTTCGTCAATCCCCCGCGCCCGCTCCAACCGCTGGTCGAGTGGCTGCAGCGAATGTTCGCCCACTCACTCAAATTCGTCTTGCCCAGAATCACCGCGCCCGCGCTGCGCAGCTTCTGCGCAACGAATGAATCTTGCGGAGGTTTCGAACCCACCAGCGCCAACGACCCGGCCGTAGTCATCATCCTGTCGGCGGTATCGATGTTGTCTTTGATCAGCACCGGGATGCCGTGCATCGGCCCGCGCGGGCCTTTCATTTTCCTTTCCTGATCCAGCGAATCCGCAATTGACAGCGCATCGGGATTCATTTGGATGACCGCATTCACCGAGGGGTCGCGCTTGTCGATCTCATCGACGCGTGCGGAATATTTCTCCACCAGTGACCGCGCGGTAAATTTTCCGCTCGTCATTCCAGCTTGCAGTTCGGAGATCGTGATCTCGTCGAGTTCGAACGGCTTGATCTCGGCACTCTCGGGTCGGCTTTCAACCGCGCGTGCCGCGGCCAATGCAGGGTAAAGAGGACCAATACTGGCGGCGGCGCCGCCCGCTAAAGCACTCTTGAGAAACGAGCGTCGGCTGCCGCGAATCGACCCGATTTTCTTTGTCATGGTTGAGGATTGTACTTGCGTCTGCTATTCGCCGCCACGGGCCTTCCGCACCATCTCCACGAGAACCTTCCGAGCTTCGGACGGATTGCCGACTTCCCGCAGAAAACCAATACGCGTACCCTTCACGCCTTCGTGCGTTTTCAAACGCACGAAAAAGCCCAGGCGATCGACCGATGTCATCGAAGCTTCCTGCGAATCTATGCCGGCAAACACGCGCGCCATTAACACGAGCGCGTCTTTATGGTCCGCATTCATGTGTTCGAGGATTGCCGCCGCAGAATCTGCGAGCGGATCGGGCTGCGCTTTGCCGTAGTCTGAAGCCTGCACCCAGCCCATAACTCCGAAGCCGCCGACGTAATAAACGTCCAGCACCTCCATGCGGTAAAACGCGAAATCCTCGAAGTCAACCCAATATTTGCTATTGGAATAGCGCTCGAGATACAGCGCCCGCGCTTCCGCTCTTTCGGATTCAGAAATGGTTTGAGCATTTCCGACCAGCGTAACTCTCGATGCGCCCAGCGGGTCTCCGCTCGCATCCGGCTGCGTGACCAGTAGACTCGCGCGCGCGTCGGCCTGCAGATTCTGCGTGTGCATGGCCATGGTGCTGATCAGGAAAATCGGACGGCCGTTTTGGTCGAGGGCATAAGGCATAACCGAGCCAAAGGGAAATCCCGGTTGTTTGCGCGAGAGAGTGGAAAGCGAGCCGACCCGGCCCACAAGGGCGAGCGTGCGCGCCCGCTCGGCAAAAGAAGGCTCGGGCACAATCGGCTGATCGCTCACCGATGTTGTGCTCGCGTGCTTTCGGATCGTTGGAGAAGTCATTGTCTTCACCAGTCTAGCAAGCGCCGCGAATGGGAAGGAATGAAATCGAAATGGAGCGGGAGACCGGGATCGAACCGGCGACATCCAGCTTGGGAAGCTGGCGTTCTACCGCTGAACTACTCCCGCTCGAAAGCAGCTATAACGAGCCATCAATCTGCGGCCATCAGCTTCGAAGCTTTTTGCGGCTGCGTGTCCGCTCTTTCTTCCAGCAGTAGCCGGCGCAGACTCCGCAGGTCGTTCAGCAGCCGGCAACTCGACTTCATATGCTGATCAAGCCGATCAAGCTTGTACGCGACAAGCCGCAAGGCGTCCGTGTGGCGCGAAGCTTTCGATTGCGTTTCCGCGAGTATGTCGCTCTCGGCGGTTTGTTTCGCCTCTCGGAGTGCTTCGCGCAACATCGCAAGATACTCTTGCGCACCCTCGATGCTGTCGAATGGAGTGCTCATGATGGCTTACCTATAAATTAGGTTGTGCTGCAACCAGAATATCTCAAATTTCAGCGACGCACCGCATTATTCCACGAGCCGCCATATCCGTCTTAAAATAATATAAGCGTACTTGGCCGCACTACTAAGCGAAAAGCCTCCGGCGACTACTTTCGCACCTGCTCTTCGGTCTTTTTCAAATAGTCGGAAAGCTGCCGCACTACGCCGACAAACGTCTTCGTCGCCACTGACAGAGTACGATCGCGGCGATATGCGATGCCGAGTTCGCGCCACAGATCCGCGCCCTCGAGCTCCACCAGCTTCACGCGCCCTGCCTTAACTTCATCGTCGGCAAACGACGCGCTTACCAGCGAAATCCCGAGATCGGCCGCCACGAAGCTCTTGATCATTCCAAGGCTGGGCAGTTCCATTCTGACTTTGAGTTCGCTGTTGTACTCGCGGAAAAGTTTGTCCAGCAACCGCCGCGTGTGCCCAGTTTTCGGCAGCAGAAGAGGATGCTTCACCATATCGGAAACTTGCGCCGACTTCTGCTTGGCCAACGGATTTTTCGGACTGACCATCAGCATCAGCCGGTCGCGATAGATGGCCTGTACTTTCAGGCTGGGAGACTGCACAGGCAGGCTGATGATGCCGACATCGAGCGATCCATTCTCCAGCTTCTCCACGATCTTGTAGGTGAAATTCCGATAGATGCTGATCTGCACATCGGGAAAGCGGCGGCAATATTCACCGAAAACCTCGGGCAAAACGTAGAGGCAGGTGGCTTCATTTGCTCCCACCAGCAGGGTGCCGCGCGGCGTATGGCCGTGGTCGGCAACCGCGACCAGCGATTCGTCGCGCAGCTTTTTCATGCGGACTGCGTAATCGTGAAAGACCTGGCCGGCCGGCGTAAGCTTGACGGTCTTGCCCGAGCGGTCGAGCAAACGGTCGCCATATTCCTGCTCGAGTTGGCGGATTTGCGCGCTCACTGCCGACTGCGAGCGGAATACTTTTTCCCCGGCGCGCGAGAAGCTGCCCTGGCGGGCGACCTCGAGAAAGGTTATAAGCTGATCAAAATCCATGCAGGATTATAGCGAACTTTGCATTATAGCTTTAGATGAAAGTGTGGGTCGGGGTTCGCGCATGAAAACGAATAACTCCAGACCAGCCGGAAGCGTGCCGAATTCGGCAGGTTGCGGACGAGATGCGCCTATCGCTAGAACGCCAGTCACTGCACACTACTCATTGAACACCGCTCATTGAACAACTGCGCTTTCGGAAGAGGTAAATTTGTCTCGGCCGTAGCTGCGTGCTTCTTCGGCTGCGAGACGCGAAAGAATCGGCGACCACGCTTCTTCAATTGAACATGGCGGCGACACCGGCTCAACCCGCAAAAGTGGCAGGGCCGCGTGATAGAGCAGCCCGGCGGCACGGGGACTGTTGGTCAACTGCACGTGGCGATGCAAGATGCGGCGCAACCAGGCTTCTTCGCAGGCTTCGATCTCGGCAAGCCGCACCGAGTCTCGGTTCATTCGGCCCTGATTGTCGTGCTCGCGTGCGCCCAATATGTAGGCGAGGCCGCCGGTCATCCCGGCTCCAAGATTCGCACCCGCTGCGCCGAGGATTAACACGATACCCGCGGTCATGTATTCACACCCATGCTGGCCCACGCCTTCCACCACGGCGAGCGCTCCGCTGTTGCGGACCGCAAAACGTTCGCCGGCGCTGCCGGCCACGAATAATTCACCGGAGGTCGCACCATAAAGCACGGTGTTTCCGACCAGAACATCGCCGCGCTCCGAAGCTTCGGCTCCGGCAGTAATCGCGATGCTTCCGCCGCACAGACCCTTGCCGACATAGTCGTTGGCTTCGCCGGTTAGATGGAAGTTTGCTCCGGGTATCAGGAACGCGCCGAAACTTTGCCCCGCGGTGCCGGTGAACTCGAAATCAACCACGGACATTTCTAATGCTGTGCGTCCTAAACGGCGGAGCGCTTCGCCGCTGAAGTGCGCCCCGACCGCGCGCTCTTCATTGGTGATGGTGAAACGGTAAGGCCGGAGCGTCATGGATTCCAGATCGTCGACCACACGATTGAGTTCCAGGTGCAGAAAACCGGTGTCCTCGTGCGGACAGGCAATTTGCGCAGGAGGATCAAGGATGGGTTGTAGCAGCGCAGCCACACTTTTTTCATTCCGCTGAGATTTTGCTCCGAGGCGTTCAACTGCGCCTAAGGCTTCGTCGATTGAGGCCGCACCAATGCTCGCGAGCACTTTCCGAACATCGGCCGCCAGTGCCCGGAAAAACGTCTCCACCATCTCAGGACTGCCGGCGAAGCGCGCCCGCAGGGCCTCATCCTGGGTGGCAATGCCCACGGGACAAGTGTTGAGATGGCATTGCCGCGCCATCACGCAACCGATTGCCAGCAGGGCAGCGGTTCCGAACCCAAACTCTTCTGCGCCCAGCAGTGCGGCGATTACCACATCGCGGGCAAACTTCAACCCGCCATCCACACGCAGCCGTACACGGCCGCGCAATCCCGCTCGCACCAATGCAGTATGCGCATCGCGCAAGCCAATTTCCCAGGGCAGGCCCGTATTCTTGATTGAAGTTAGCGGCGAGGCGCCGGTGCCACCATCGTGCCCGCTGATAGTAATCACGTCTGCGCCAGCTTTCGCTACGCCGGTTGCGATCACGCCGACTCCGGAGCTCGAAACCAGCTTCACTCCGATGCGCGCATTCGGATTCACCGCGCGCAGATCGTAAATCAACTGCGCCAGATCTTCGATGCTGTAAATGTCATGATGGGGCGGAGGCGAGATCAGCGCGGCTCCTGCGATTGCGTGCCGCAGCCGCGCAATATATGGCGAAACTTTTGCCGAAGGCAGTTGTCCGCCTTCGCCGGGCTTCGAACCCTGCGCCATCTTGATTTCGATCTCATCCGCATGCACAAGATATTCCGCGGTCACGCCAAAGCGCGCCGAGGCCACCTGCTTCACACGGTTGTTCGCTTCCGGGCGCTCGAAATAAACGCTTGGATCTTCGCCGCCTTCGCCAGTATTGCTGCGTCCTCCAAGGCGGTTCATGGCAATGGCCAGCGTCTGATGAGCTTCCGGCGAAATCGCGCCCAGCGACATCGCCTGGGTGCTGAAGCGGCTGAGCAGGGAAGTCTCGCTTTCCACCTCGCTGAGCGGCAACGGCTTTGCGGGACGAAACTCGAGCAGGTCCCGCACCGCAACTTCTTTTCGTTCGTCCGAAAGTGCGTTGAGCGACGTCTGATTCGCTGCCGTCGGAGCCTTGATATAGCGGTGCATTCGCCTGACATATTCCGGCGATGCGGCATGCTGCTCTCCGTTGCGGCGAAAACGGTATAACCCTGCGTCACGAAATTCCGCGTCGGAAGCTCCGAAGCCGGCTTTTTGGCACGTAAGGCAGTCGCGCAGCAGATCGTCCAATGACGCGCCGCTCAGGGTTGCACCCGCATCTGCAAAAAAGTCGGCGCAGACTTTCTCATCAAGGCCGATGGTTTCAAACATCTGGCTGTTGCGGTAACTGCTCATCGTCGAGATGCCCATCCGCGCCAGCACCTTACGCAGGCCTTTCTCGATTGCAGAACGATATTTCACGGGGCCATTCGCTTCCGCCTGTGCCGCCAGGCTCAGGGCTAAATAGGGATGCACCGCACTCGCGCCTGCGGCTAATAACAGAGCGACATGATGGGTGTCGAGAACCTGACCGCTTTCGATGATCAGAGGAACATTCCATCTGCCAATCTCGGTCATGGCTTGCCAGGCAGCCGAAACCGCAAGCAACGCCGGAACCGCAGCGCGATGTTCTCTGACGGCCCGATCACTCAATAAGATCGCTCGACCGCTGGCCGCGGCCTTCGCAGCTTGTTCGCGAACTCTTTGCAAAACCTCACGCGCCGCGTCCATTCCTCCGCTTACCTCAAAACTGAAGTCCACGCAGTGGACGGTGAGCAGCATTTCAGAGAGCCGATCCATTTGTCCGGCATCGAGCAGCGGGGAATTCAACTTCAGACCATCGCCAAGGTAGACGTCGAGCGACATCACGTGGCCCTCGCGCAATGGATCTATCGGCGGGTTCGTGACCTGCGCAAAGCGTTGCTTGCAGTAATCCCATAGCGGACGTGGCAGGTTCGACAGAAATGCCGGCGGAGCGTCATCCCCCATGCTCCATAAGGGTTCCTGTCCGTGCTCGGCCATTGCCTGCAGCAGCATACGAAACTGATCTTCGGTCCAGCCAAAGGCTGCCATCAGGCGATTGGGTTCGTGCACTACGGAGGTAGCTTTGTTTTTGGCTGAGATGGTTGTTGGCGCCTTCGAGTCAGAACGAACCGGCACCAGCCGTTCTACGTCGCGCGGGCGAAAAAGTGTTCCGTCCGCGGGGTCAGCGATCAGCATTTCGCCCGGTCCCAATCTTTGACGCTCGACGACTTCCTTTCCAGAAAGATCCGCAAGGCCGACTTCCGACCCAACGATGAGCAATCCGTCCGAAGTCAGCGTATAGCGCAGCGGACGCAGCCCATTGCGGTCGAGTTTCGCGCCGACAAAGTCTCCATCGCTGAAAATCATTGCCGCAGGCCCGTCCCACGGTTCCTGCTCGTAAGCGTTGCGCGCGAGAAACTGCCGCAATCCGGGAGACAGATGTTCGTCATGTTCCCAGGCTGGAGGCATCAGGCGCAACGCGGCTTCGGTAACGCTGCGCCCGCTTCGCACTTCAGCTTCCAGGGCATTGTCGAAGCTGGCGGAATCGCTCATGCCCGGCTGCAGCAACTGGGCGCTTTCCGGTAACCCAATCTTGCACCGCAGCGTTGCCGCCCGCGCTTGAAACCATCGCCGATTGCTGCTGATGGTATTGATCTCGCCATTGTGCGCGATGAAGCGAAACGGCTGCGCCAGCCGCCAACTGGGTTGTGTGTTGGTGGAGTACCGCTGGTGAAAGATCACGAATGCGCTGGCGAAATCAGAGTCGTTCAGGTCTGCGTAGAAAGGCGCTAACTGCTCGGGAGTCAGGAGTCCCTTGTAGACAATTCGTTTCGACGAGAGCGAACAGTAATAACCAGAGTCCGGAACTATCTCAAGCTGTTGACGCAGCCGGTAGAGCTGCCGCTCGAAATCGAACGGTTCCAGTTTTGCGGCATCGGCTTTCGGAGCGAGAAAGCATTGCCGAATCAAAGGCAGAGATTCTTGCGAGCGCGGTCCTAAAATCGAAGCATCAGTCGGAACCTCGCGCCAGCCTAAAAATGACAGATCAAAATTATCAACTGCGGCGCGAATCGCCTCTTGCGCGCGATCTTCCTGGCCACGCTGAAGAAACACCATGCCGACGCCAAATTCTTCCGGCGGCTCGATTCGATCTACCCGGGCCACCTTCCGGAAAAAAGCCTTGGGCAATTGAACCAGCAGCCCTGCACCGTCGCCGCTGCGCCCGTCAGCATCGACACCGCCGCGATGCTCCAGTCGCACCAGCGCACGTAGCCCGCGTTCAACAATCTCATGAGACGCAGGTCCGCCTAGCTGCGCGACGAATCCCACGCCGCATGCATCATGATCAAGCGCGAAGCTACGGCGACTCTCCGCCATACTACTTGTCTAACGGCAAATGTCAGGAAAGTACAATCGTCATTTTTAATGCGGCGCATGGATTTTTCCGCATGTTCCTGGACCCATTGCGCAAGCGGTTTTGCGCGGCCCTGTGCAAGGGCCCGGAGACTTTTCAGATAGAATGACGAATCCCTTGCATGGTCACTCTCTCCCACATTCAGACGGCGCTTGATCGCATTCGCAAATCGATTCCCATTTCTCCGTGTACTCGTTCGGAAACATTTTCTGAACTCACCGGAAATGGGATCTATCTCAAACTAGAGAACCGGCAACGAACCGGCGCCTACAAAGAACGCGGCGCACTCAATAAGCTTTTAACTCTCACTGCCGAAGAACGCTCGCATGGAGTGATCGCAGCCTCCGCCGGCAATCACGCGCAAGCGCTCGCCTACCACGCTTCCAACCTTGGCATCCGCTCCAAGATCGTCATGCCGCTGGCTACGCCCCTCATCAAAGTTTCGGCCACGCGCGGCTACGGCGGTGACGTTGTACTGCATGGCGCCAATTACGACGAGGCTTATGACGAAGCCATGCGCCTCAGCGCGGAAGAACATCTCACTTTTGTTCATCCTTTCAATGACGACGCGGTCATTGCGGGGCAGGGAACTCTCGGCCTCGAATTGCTCGAGCAGCATCCCGACCTCGAAGCTGTGATTGTGCCCATCGGCGGAGGCGGTCTCATCGGCGGCATCGGCTGCGCTTTGAAAGAAACCAATCCGCGCATCCAGGTGATTGGGGTTCAGCCGGCACGCCTGCCTTCGTTGAAAGTCGCGTTAGCGGAAGGCAAGCCGGTGACTTTGGCCGCGGCCGTTACCATCGCGGATGGCATCGCAGTTCGGCGAGCCGGCGAACGAACGCTTGCTTTGGTTCAAAAATACGTCGACGAAATTGTAACCGTCGAAGAGGAAGAAATCGCAAACGCTGTTCTCCTGCTGCTGGAGCGAGAAAAAATCCTTGCGGAAGGAGCGGGCGCGGCGGCACTGGCGGCCCTAGTGAATCGCCGCATTCCTTTACTCTCTGAAAAAGCACCCCGCGATAAAACTGGAAAGAAAATTGTCGTAGTGATCAGCGGTGGCAATATCGATGTGACTCTGCTGGCGCGAATCATCGAGCGTGGCCTGGTCAAGGATGGCCGCCTCGTGCGTCTGCGCGTGCATCTTCCCGATTATCCAGGGGCGCTGCACCGGCTTACCGGCATCCTTGCACAGCATCGCGCCAACATCGTCGAAACTGCTTACGACCGCGCCTACCACAACGTGAATCTGGGCGACACCGCGATCGACATCACCATGGAAACTCGCGGTCCCGACCACATCGCCGAACTCATTTCCGCCCTGGGCGTCAACGGCTACATGCACGAAAGAATTCTGTAGCGGGCGCGCCGCAAAATTGGCTAAGCAAATGCGAGTCGGAGTATCCTTAATGGGGATCAGCAAGTTCTGAATTGCACTCTAAATTCACCCGGTTCGACCGATTACTCCTGTGATAACTATCACCCGGTCAGGTGCCGAAAGTCCTTGCACTCGCCCCGCGAAAGATCACAATAAAAACGGACCGAACGACGTACCTACGGAGGTAGGAATATGACTTCTGGCATTCTCACGTCGCCGGGAATCAAAGCCCCAGGCGATTACATTGAAGACGTCATGGTAAGCGTGAAGGCGAAAAATCCCGCCGAGCCTGAGTTCCATCAGGCTGTGCGCGAGGTATTCGATTCTCTGCGGTTAGTTCTGGCAAAGCATCCGGAATATCAATCGAATCGCATTCTTGACCGCATCGTCGAGCCCGAGCGCGTGCTCATGTTCCGCGTGCCGTGGATCGATGATCAGGGCAACGTTCAAATCAATCGCGGCTTCCGCATCGAAATGAATAGCGCGATCGGACCTTATAAAGGTGGACTGCGGTTCCACCCATCAGTGAATCTCGGCATTCTGAAATTCTTGGCATTCGAGCAGGTTTTCAAAAACTCGCTCACTACGCTGCCCATGGGCGGCGGCAAAGGCGGTTCGGATTTCGATCCGAAGGGGAAGTCCGACAACGAAGTGATGCGCTTCTGCCAGAGCTTCATGACAGAACTGGCGCGGCACATCGGGCCCAATACGGACGTTCCTGCCGGCGACATCGGCGTAGGCGGACGCGAAATCGGCTACCTCTTCGGCCAATACAAGCGCCTGCGCAACGAGTTCACCGGCGTGCTAACGGGCAAGGGCCTGAACTGGGGCGGATCGCTGATTCGTCCAGAAGCAACCGGCTACGGCTGCGTTTATTTCGCCGAGGAAATGCTGAAGAGCCGCAAAGACTCTCTGGAAGGCAAGCTCTGCCTGGTTTCGGGCAGCGGCAACGTCTCTCAATATACGATCGAGAAACTGATTGATCTCGGCGCGAAGCCGTTGACCGTTTCCGATTCGAACGGCGTGATCTACGATCCCGACGGCATCGACCGCGATAAGTTGGCTTTCGTTCTTGAACTGAAGAACGTGAAGCGCGGCCGCATTCGCGACTACGCCGATCGCTACAAGAAAGCGATCTTCATGCCCACCGACGTGAAACTCGAGCACAGCCCGCTGTGGAACATCAAGGCGGATTGCGCCTTCCCGAGTGCGACGCAGAATGAAATCACCGCGAAAGACGCGGCGAACCTGATCAAGAACGGTATCCAGTTGGTGGCCGAAGGCGCCAACATGCCAAGCACGCTCGAAGCAACCAAGCTGTTCCTGGAAGCCAGGATTCTCTACGGTCCCGCGAAGGCGGCGAATGCCGGCGGCGTGGCCACGAGCGGCCTGGAAATGTCGCAGAACAGCGCGCGCATTTCATGGACACGCGAAGAGGTGGATGACAAGCTGCACAAAATCATGATCGCCATCCACCGCAACTGCTACGAAACTGCTGAGAAATACGGCACGCCCGGCAATCTAGTCAACGGAGCGAACATTGCTGGCTTCTTGAAAGTTGCCGATGCCATGCTGGATCAGGGGTTGGTGTAAACACGGACTAGAGTGAAAATGAATCGGGTGCCCCATCTTTGCCGCGTTTTTTGCGGCAAAGGTGGGGATTTTGACTTTTAGTTCTCTCCGCAAATAGAAGAGATTAGGATTGACCTTCCATGTCCACCCGCCCTATCGCCGAACCCCTTCTCGACGCCGAAGCGCGCCTCGAAGGCTTCGACAACCTGATGCCCTTTAAGGTCCAGAGCATTCTTCTGGTCTCCAGCCTCTACGATTCCTTCATCCTGCGCGAAGATGGACGTCTCAACGAACTTCTGATCGACGAATCGCTCGAACTGAATCTTCAGCAGATCCCCGGCATCACGCATGTTTCAAGCTGCGCCGAAGCGCTCGAACTCGCGCGTTCGCAGCCGCGCTTCAATCTGATTGTTACCAATCTCACCGTCGCCGATATGAGCGCCGCCGAGCTTGCCCGCGAAGTCAGGCGTGCCGGGCTTGATGTTCCGGTCATCGTGCTCGCCTACGACTATCGCGAGGTAAAACATTTCGTCAGCCGCAATCCGGTCACCGACCTCGAGCGCATTTTCCTCTGGCAGGGAAATGCTCGCATTCTCATCGCCATCGTCAAATACATCGAAGATAAGCGCAACGTCTTGCATGACACGCGCGCAATGGGCGTGCCCGTTTTGCTCGTGGTTGAAGACAATATTCGTTACTACTCGTCGTTTCTGCCGGTGATCTACACCGAGTTGATCAAGCAATCGCGCCGCGTTATTCAGGAAGGCATCAACGTCGCGCACAAGCTTGTGCGCATGCAAGCGCGGCCGAAAATCCTATTGAGTTCGAACTTCGAAGAAGCGGCCGAATTAGTGCAGCAATATCGCGACTATTTATTCGGTCTCGTCTCGGATGTCGAATTTCCATGGGAAGGCAAACTCAATCCCGAAGCGGGTTTTGAACTCGCCCGCCTGATGCGGTCGCTGGTTTCCGATGTTCCGGTAGTTCTGCAAACCAGCCGTACCGAATTTCGTCCGCGCGCACTTGCCGCCGGATATTCGTTCCTGCGCAAGCGCTCGCCAACGTTGTTAAAAGATTTGCGCCGCATTCTCACCGAACATTTCGGCTTCGGCGATTTCGTGTTCCGTCTTCCGGATCTGAAAGAAGTCGCGCGCGCCAAAGATTTGAACGAACTCGAAGAACAACTGCAGTCTGTTCCCGCCGAGAGCCTTACCTATCACGCGCAGAGCAATCACTTTTCTCACTGGCTCATGGCGCGAACGGAGTTCGCGCTCGCGGCCAAGCTTCGCCCACGCAAGGTTTCGGACTTTACCGGCCCCGAGCACCTGCGCAGCGACTTGATCGACTCGATTAATGACTACCGCCGCGAACAGAGCGAACTTGTCATCGGCGACTTCAACGCCGAAACTTTCAAGCCGTCGGAATCGCACTTCCTCCGCATCGGCGCCGGATCGCTCGGAGGCAAAGCGCGTGGCCTCGCTTTCGTCCGACACCTCTTGCGCAAAAACCGCATCGCTCGCCGCTTTTCCGGTGTGCGTATCGCCGTGCCGCCCGCGCTCGTTCTCGCGACCGATAACTTCGATCAGTTCATGGCCGAGAACAACCTGCTGGATTTCGCCCTGCAATGCGAGGACGACAATGATATGCTGCAGAAATTTCTCGCCGCGAAACTCCCGGAAGAATTAGAAGCGGCATTAAAAGTATTTCTCGGTGAGGTACTTTACCCACTCGCCGTCCGCTCTTCCAGCTTACTCGAAGATTCCCAATACCAGCCCTTCACCGGAGTCTACGAAACCTTCATGCTGGGCAATCAATCGCCCGATCCAGATATGCGCGTCGCCGAGCTTATCGATGCCATCAAGCGCGTCTACGCTTCCACATTCAGCCGCCACGCCAAAGCCTATGTGCGCGCTACGCCGTACCGGCTCGAAGAAGAAAAAATGGCGGTGATCGTGCAACAACTCGTGGGCACAACACACGGCGAGCGCTTCTATCCGGATTTCTCGGGAGTGATCCGGTCGCATAATTTCTATCCCGTTCCGCCGATGACTTTCTCCGATGGAATCGCCGCAGTGGCTCTCGGCCTGGGACGCGCGGTGGTCGACGGCGGCAAATGCTTAACCTTTTGCCCGCGCTATCCCCAGAATTTGCTGCAATTTTCTTCGGTGGAAGACATCCTCAATAACACGCAAACTGAATTCTGGGGGCTCTCGTTGAATGGCTCGGCTAACGGCCGTCCCGGACGCTTGCACGAAATGCGCTTCGGGCTTGATGCAGCCGAAGCCGATGGCACACTTTCTCCGGTTGGCTCGACTTACTCGGATGACAACCAGGCGGTCTACGATGGCCTGAGCCGTCCGGGTGTGCGGATCGTGAGCTTCGCGCCCATGCTCAAGCATGGCCTGTTTCCTTTGGCTGCGATTCTCGAGACGCTGGTTAAAGCCGGCGAAGAGGCGCTAGGCATTCCGGTGGAAATTGAATTCGCTGCATGCCTGACCCGTCGCGCTGCCGAACCTGCCGAATTCGGTTTCTTGCAGGTTCGCCCGCTTACGCTTTCCCGCGATCACCAGGATTTATGGGTCAGCAATGTCAACGCTCACCAAATCCTCTGCCAATCCAACAAGGTCTTGGGCAACGGCCGCATCGAGAATTTGTGCGATGTTGTAGTGATCGATTCGCAGCGCTTCGAGCGCAGCCGCAGCCAGGAAGTTGCCAAGGCCGTCGCTCACCTCAACGGAATACTCAATTCCGAGAATTGTCCTTATTTGTTAATCGGGGTTGGCCGCTGGGGTTCGAACGATCCCTGGCTGGGCATTCCGGTCGAGTGGGATGAAATCTCCGGTGCTCGCGTGATTGTCGAAGCCGGCTTCCGCGACTTTCGCGTCACTCCATCGCAAGGCAGCCATTTCTTTCAGAATCTCACCGCCTTTCAGGTCGGATATTTCACGGTAAATCCCGATGCCGGGGAAGGTTCAGTTGACTGGGAGTGGCTGAGCGCTCAGCAGCCAATCCATGAAGACGGCTGCGTGCGGCATTTACGGTTCGACGCGCCGATGCGCGTCATCATGAACAGCCGGCAGAGTCGTGGTGTCATTTTTAAGCCGGAAGCGGCGACGGCATAACGCGAAATTCCTAGGATTTGTATAGCGGGCATGCCTTTTGGCATACCGAAAGGACCCATCCTGCCTTCTGGCGAGGCAACCTCTGGCATCCATACCCCGCGTGGTCTTGAAATCTCTGCCGGGCCGGCTGTTCACTGACAACCGCATCTTACTGGTAAAGTGGAGGGAGGTTGTTCTCGCCTGCGACGCGACCGAAGTATGAAAGGTTCTGGAGCACGTAAGAATCTGACCGCAGAATCTTTCTGACGATTCGTTGAATCTCTAGATTTACCAAGGCCGCGCACAGGCGGGATTGCGGAATGTGTCTGCGCAGAATGAATTGCGAACATCGCCTCGGCGACATCTCAGTTAAGTGGAGTTGGAGTCATCATTAATTTGAAACGGAGCCATTCAGCGAGAGTAGGTCTATTTGCCTTGTTGATCTTATCGTCCGCCGCCTTTTGCGCAGCTCAAAGCACCCCGCAGACTCAAACGTCGGACCCTGTCCAATCAGCCGCCCAATCACCCGCGAACAGTTCTTCGAAGCAGGGTGAGCCCGGAGACGCAGCGTCGGCCCAGAATAGCTCTCAAGATCCAAGCAGCCCTGTCCAACAAGACAAGAAGAAGGTCAAAGACGAAAAGAAGCTCAAAGACGACCGGATGTTTTACGTGATGCCGAACTACCTGACAGTCGACAGTCAATCGCAGGTGCAGCCAATCTCCTGGAAAGAGAAGTTTGCCATCGCGGCAAAGGGGTCCTTCGACCCGTACGAATTCACCGTCGTGGGCATTGTGGCGGGCATTCGCCAGGCGGAGAATTCCTCTCCGGCGTTCGGACAGGGAGTGGAGGGGTACGCGAAGCGGTATGGGGCGGCTTTCGCCGATCAAGTAGATGGCAACGTCATGGTAGGCGGCGTTTTCCCCTCCCTCCTAAGAATTGATCCTCGCTATTTTCAACTGGGTAGGGGTTCGCACTTGCATCGCATGGGCTATGCTTTCAGCCGCATTTTCGTGGCGCGAACAGACTCTGGACGACCTAGGTTCAACATTCCTGAGTTTGCCGGCAACGCCACCGCGATTGCTATTTCCAACTTCTATTATCCCGCAGCCGATCGCGGTTGGTCGCCGAGTCTGTTCGGCTGGGGGACGCAGATGGGCATCGACGCCTTCGGAAATGAGTTGAAGGAATTTTGGCCCGACATTCACGGCTATTTGCAGAAGAAACATGCCCGCCACCTGCAGAAACAGCAGCAGAAAGTGGGGGATTAGCGCTTACTCCGGATTTCAGTTACCGTTCTCAGCGGCTGGGGGACATCCGGATATCGCGATTCAAGCAACCGAAGTTCGTGCGACTGGCAGGCATTGTGGGAGAAGCAGAGGTAAGGGCGGCGCGGGAGAAATACGCATGGGTGAGATTTCGAGAGTGATTAGAGCTTTTTTCATGATGGCTGCGTTGGCGGGAATATTCGGGACTGCGTCTGCTCACGGCCACGCAGCGAGCGGGACAGAACAATCCAGAGAAGGTACGCCACCGCCGGTGGACCATGTTTCGATGCTCAGCCAGGACCCTCAGCAATCTGGCAAGACGCCGGATGAAAAGTCCTCTTTGCCAGACGCGCCTGCGCCCAACGTCACCCCTCATACCAATAATCCCAATTTTGGCAAACAACCGAAGAGAATTCTGGGAATTGTCCCCAATTACCGGGCGGTCAGCGCCAACGAGCATTTGCCCCCATTGCGTTTCAAGGGTGAGCTCTGGCTGGCGACCCAGGATACGTTCGACTACTCCGATTTCATTTTCGTGGCAGCCCTCGCGGGAGTTGACATGGCCGGCAAATCGCAGCCGACCTTTGGGCAGGGCGCCGAGGGTTTCGGTAAGTACTACTGGCACGTCTTTGTCGATGGCGGCATAGAGAACTACATGACGGAAGCGATCGTCCCAGTGGCGACAAAAGAAGACCCGAGATACTACACCTTGGGCAAAGGCGGATTTGTTAAGCGAGCCGGTTATGCGGTAACTCGGCTGTTCATCACCAGGACTAACTCGGGAGGCAGCACCGTCAATCTGTCGGAGATCGTGGGCGCCGGAGCGGCTGCGGGCATCGGCAATGCCTATTACCCGGCGGAATCCAACCCGTGGGTGAAAACCTACCAACGTTGGGGAACGCAAGTGGGCTTGGACGGCGTGTTCAACGTGCTAAAGGAATTCTGGCCCGACATCGATCAGGTTGTATTTCACGGAAAATACTAAGTCTGCGCTGGCACCCTGGCAACCTGCGCGTTATCAGCCAACTTCTCCCAGACCGGAACCCTCTGAAGGCAGAATGATCGTGAATGTTCTCCTGTAAACCATTCGCAGGAGCGTTGGGAGGGAGTGACGAACTTCGGGTACCGAAGGCTCACGGATGTCGGTGCAGCACGTGAGTGGCAATGTCCGGCCAGAACTCCCGGAATACGTTGGTCAGCGCATCCCGCCCAAGCGCCCACCCATATTTGGTTGCAAGGGCTCCGGCAGTGCGCGTGCCACTGGGATAGTACGCGAGGGAAATTCCCTGCGCGATGCCCCGGCCTAACAGCTCAGAACCGTTGAAGCTGTTGTGTCCGTGATAGTCCGGTGTAACGAAAATGCGGGTGCCCGCGTACAGCCCGCGTTTCACAATGCTTCCCTTGCCCTTCGCGTAATAGCGTTCATCCTGATGAAACACGCTCGGCAACGCAAAAATGACCCAATAATTTCCATCCGTCTTATCGGCAAATCCCCGCCAGTAATAATTGCCGTAACCTCGAAAGCCTTCTCCGAGTTGCGGGTGGGCGCCGGTCCACTCAGCTAATGCCGAGGTGATCCCCACGAAAACAAAGGATGAATAATCAAAGCTGTTCTCTGTGGCGATCTTGAAGGCCTGTTTCGGAGTTGGGGGAGGAGGCACTGCGCCCGCACTCACCGCGCGGAAATTGGGCATCACGCCAAGAATTCTTTTCGGCTGCTGTTGATTAGGTGGAGCGCCCACGTCAGCCGGCGCTTCACTTTGGCTCGCGCTCTTTTTCTCTGAAGATTGCTTATCGGACGATTGCTGATTATCGGATGGCTGAGGCTTAGTCTCTGTTTGCTCTCCGTTGGACGATGTACTGGAGAGCAACGACAGTGGTGTCTGCTGCGCTTGGCCGAAAGACGCAAGCACAGTGGTTAGCAGGACCGTAAGTGGCCCAGTTGCAAACTTCATCAAAGAGTTTTTCTCCCATACAACCAAGGTCACCGAAAGGAGGTGTCCTGCGATTCTACCAGTCAGATTCGCGGTGTCCCCTGCAGTTGCGCCTTTTACACGGATTTACGCATTGTTTATTCAGATGCCCGCGCCAAATAGAAAAGCGGCCCAGAACCGGGGCCGCTCTTGCTCGAAAGTTCGGTTAGAAGTGAAACCCGATTTCAGCCGTGAGCGTGCGCGGCGTTACATAGTGCGTCCCGCTAAAAGTGGAAAGAAAATTGTAGAGCGCGTATTTGTTGGCAAGGTTGATCGCCGTCAATTGCAAGCT
>CAWAQC010000001.1:0-851423 GCA_963784095.1 uncultured Acidobacteriaceae bacterium | reverse complement strand
CGGCGACGGATGGGCAGACCTATCAACTCGGGTACCCTAATCGACACCCCCGGACACGTGGATTTTTCTTATGAGGTTTCGCGCTCGCTGGCATCGTGCGAGGGCGCACTCCTGGTGGTCGATGCATCCCAGGGAGTGGAGGCCCAGACGCTGGCGAATTCTTATCTTGCCATCAACAACGGCCTCGAAATAATCCCCGTCATCAACAAGATCGATCTGCAAAGTGCCGACATTCCGCGCACCAAAGAAATGATCGAAGGCGCTGTCGGCCTCGATGCGTCCGACGCGGTTTTAATCAGCGCCAAAACCGGCCAGGGCGTTCCTGACGTGCTCGAAGCTGTCGTCAAGCGCGTTCCGCCGCCGAAGGGCAATCCCGACTGCTCGGTTGCAGGCGCTCATTTTTGATTCCTGGTTTGACGCCTATCGCGGCGTGATAATCCTCACCCGCGTCTTTGAAGGCACCCTGCGCAAGAAGCAAAAAATCCGTCTGTGGTCGAATGGCACTACCTTTGAGGCTGAGACTCTCGGCGTGCTCACGCCCAAGCCCGTCGAAGTTGACGAATTGAAAGCCGGCGAAGTCGGCTTCCTGATTGCCAATATCAAAAATGTTGCCGACACGAAAATTGGTGACACCATCACCGACGATGCCAATCCCGCATTCGACGCCCTCCCCGGATTGAAGAAATCAAGCCGATGGTCTTCGCCGGCTTGTACACGGTAGATTCGCACGAGCACACCCGTCTCCGCGAAGCCCTCGAAAACTTCGCCTCAACGATTCGTCGTTTTTCTTCGAGCCGGAAAGTTCCGTGGCGTTGGGCTTCGGCTTCCGCTGCGGTTTTCTCGGCCTGCTCCACATGGAAATTATTCAGGAGCGCCTGGAGCGCGAGTTTGCCCTCGAACTGATTACCACCGCTCCCGGCGTGCGCTACAAGATCACGAAGACGGATGGCGCCTTAATCGAAGTAGACAATCCTTCGCGCTGGCCCGATCCCAGCGAGATTGCGAAAGTGGAAGAGCCGGTCATTCTGGCCACGATCTTGAGCAACGAAGAATACGTCGGCGGAATTTTGAAGTTAGTGGAAGAAAAACGCGGCAAGCAGAAAACTTTCGAATACGTCAGCTCGTCGCGCGTGATGTTGCACTATGAGTTACCGCTGAACGAAATCGTGCTCGATTTTTACGATCGCTTGAAAACCGTTTCCCGCGGCTACGCGTCGCTCGATTATCACTTGGCAGATTATTGGGAGTCGCCCATGGTGAAGCTCGACATCCTGGTCGCCGGCGAGCCGGTGGACGCCTTATCGATCATCGTGCATCGCGACTTCGCCTATGAGCGCGGCAAGGCCCTGGTTTCGAAAATGCGGCAACTGATTCCCCGGCAAATGTTTGAAGTCCCGATCCAGGCCTCGATCGGAGCCAAGATTATTTCCCGCGAAACCGTCTCCGCCATGCGCAAGAACGTGCTCGCCAAATGCTATGGTGGCGACATTTCCCGTAAGCGCAAGCTCCTCGAAAAGCAAAAAGAAGGCAAGAAGCGCATGAAGCGCATCGGCCGCGTCGACATTCCTCAGGAGGCCTTTCTAGCCGTGCTCAAGGTCGGAGAAGATAGCAACTGAATCCAATCGAGTTTCGAAAGGGCGAAGTTATGAAAAGGCGTGCGGGCGAAGTTTTGAAAGGGCGCGGCTTCAAGCCGCGCCGCCGAATCCGGCAAAGGGCAATGCGGCTTCAGCCGCTGAGGGCCGCATGGATCCGGGCACGCTAGATAGAACGCAGAGGCGCATCCGCACCATGGAGCCCGTCAAGGCCTTTCTACTTCGGCTCGATCAGCCTCAATCCCTTCACATTTTCGAAGTGCCGCTGATTGAACGTGGCCAACGCGCTCTCCCGTTCCAGCGCGGTTGCGGCGACGATCGGATCATAAGCACCGATCATTTTGCCGGCAGTTTCATAGCAACTGACAATTCTTTACATTCCAGAGAAAGGTCCAACCACCTGACAAATCCGCCAGTTTTACGCACTTTTTCAGCAGCGAATTTAGAAGCATTAAAACGCCAAAATGTGCAAAACCCCAAATCAGGAAGCGACCATCCGTTCCCGACCGAGCGGAATGTTAATGCGGAGTGAATTGTATAAGTGATTACTACTCAGCATATTAGGGAAGGAAAAACAAAGGAAACTGATCCGGCTCACTTGCTTTGCAACTGAACGTTTTTCCTGCCGCTACCAATTCCACAAGAATTTCCACAGGATGAGTACGCGAGATAAGTCAAATCGCGTAAGGTAGTTACCAGCCACAACTACAGTAATTCCTGTAACCAAGAGAGTTACTCCTCCGGTGCCAAACCGCCCTCCACCAGGGTCTCGAACCGGGTGCAACTTTTCAGGAAGGCCAGATTTATCCTGCCAATCGGACCGTTGCGCTGTTTGCCAATAATGATTTCAGCGCGGCCCTGCAAGTCGGGATCGTCCTGTTTGTATACCTCTTCGCGGAAGATAAACATCACCAGGTCGGCATCCTGTTCAATCGATCCAGATTCGCGGAGATCGGCGAGTTGCGGACGGTGATCTCCCCCTCGGCTTTCCGGCGCGCGGCTCAACTGCGAGAGCGCAATCACCGGCACGCTCAATTCTTTGGCCAGCGCTTTCAGCCCACGCGAAATCGCCGATACTTCCTGCGTCCGGTTTTCATAGCGCTTGCTCCCGCCCGACATGAGTTGCAAGTAATCGACGATCAACAGGTCCAGCTTGCCTTGCGACTGCTTCAGCCGCCGCGCCTTCGCCCGCATCTCGCTGAGCGAGATGCCGGGTGTGTCATCGATAAAAATCGGAGCATGCGCCAGTTGCTCCATGGCGCGAATAACTTTTCGCGTGTCGTCCTGCCACAAAGATCCCGTGCGCATCTTATGAGCATCGACTCTAGCCTGCGAGCAAAGCAGGCGCATAAGCAGCGCCTCGCGCGACATCTCCAGCGAGAAGACTCCCACCACTTGCTGATCCTCGATCGCAGCGTTCTCTGCAATATTCATGGCGAAAGCGGTTTTGCCCATCGAAGGCCGCGCCGCAATAATGATCAGATCGGAACGCTGCATGCCGCTCGTCATCTCGTCCAGATCGGTATAGTGCGTGGCCAGTCCGGTGATGCGCTGCCCGCGTTGCAATAACGCATCGACCGAGCCGAAGGACTCGCGAACAATTTCCTGCACCCCCAGAAAGCCGCGCCCGATGCGCTTTTCCGAGAGTTGAAAAATTGCCGCCTCGGCATCGTTAAGAACTTCCTCGGCCGGGTCGGATTGATCCGAAGCGCGCGCGATCGCCGTGTTCGCCGCATGAATCAATCCCCGCAGCAGCGCCTTATCGCGAACGATCTTGACGTAGTGCTCGATGCTGGGACGATCGGGAACGCCGTGCAGCAGGCTGGAAACATAGCCCACGTCGCCAATCGCCTGCAACTCCTTGTGCTGTTCAAGTTCCTCGATCAGGGTGATCATATCGATCGGCCGTGAAGACTCAGAGAGATCGACCATCCTGGAATAAATCCGCCGGTGCGAATCGAGAGAGAAATCCTCAATGCGCAAATGCTCGGCGGCCTGGTTGTAGGCAAAATTGTCGAGCAGGATCGCGCCCAGAATCGAGCGCTCAGCTTCTACGTTGGCGGGAATGGTACTGATCGAGTAATCGGTCGTGGCCATGGCGCGATCCATACTCTCGCGGAATTCTGCCCTCAGCATAAGCGAATATAAGACGAAGAGACAAATGATTTTGTGAACAAACTGTGAAGCTCGAGGTTTTACTGTGGATAGTTCGAGAAAAGCCGTCGATTACTCAGAGCCAGGCAGGGTTTTAAATCCATTCACCGCGAAGGTCACGGAGGAAACACAAAGGCTATGTTTGCGCTTCCTTCGTGAGACTTAGTGCCCTTTGTGGTGAAATTAGGAAACTACCCAGAGCCAAATGAACTCCGAAGTCGGCTGAGCTCTGAAGTAAAAATCACGAAACATTTGCAAAGGTGTCGCAAAAATAAAATGCGGCCCGGGCCAGCCACCCGAGCCGCATGGTTCGTGGTCTCTCGTTTCTGCCATTCTCGCCGCCAGGAGCGGCGAGACGGAGATTACCGACAATGATTACCGGTCCGACAGCGCTCCCTATGGGTAAAACCCAAATAGAGTGCCACTTTTACCGGTACCGGCCGCAATGCATGGTTCGGAGAATCATGCGCTGCAACCACCGCAGCGAGCCGACAGCCCAACCCGCTCAAAGAGCGTGAAGTGGAGGAGGCCGCAATGCCCGGACAAACGGCATGCGCTCACGCGCTACCAAATGTCCTCTGGCAACTCACCCTCGAGAATTGCCAGCTGCCGCCAGCGTCACCGCAATCATCGTTCGACAAAATCAAGAAAACTCACGTTTTCGCTGGGAACACTCTGCGGTAGAACGTCGCGCGGAGCAATAGAAAATCTTTTCGGATGTGTGAAGAAGCTGTGGAGGATGCCACTTCCTTGTGGAAAGCTGAGGAAAACGGCGGAGGAAATAAATTGCAGCCGCTTTTCTTCGTGAACCTTAGTGCCCTTTGTGGTGAAATTTCTAACCGCCGGCGACTGAGACTCGGCAAACTATGTGAGCCGAGTCTCCCCGACGTGCCGAGACTCCGATCTTCTGCTCCTAACTTACCCAGACCAACAAGCCGCCGCCTTAGTTTGCGCCCAATCCGCGTAAGCTTTACCTTTGAAGTTCTTAATTCTTTCAGGAGGCCGCATTGCCTGCTCCCAAAATATCTCCCGCGCTGAAGAAGCGCGCCGCACAAATCAAGCTCTTGCTCATGGATGTCGATGGCACCCTCACCGATGGCGGCGTCACCCTGCTTTCCCAGCCCGACGGCAGCGCGCTCGAAATCAAAACCTTCGATGCCCATGACGGACAAGGCCTCACTCTGGCGCAAACCGCCGGCCTCCGTACCGGCTGCATCACCGGACGCGAAAGCCCGGCGTTGCTCCGCCGCGCCGACGAAATGAAAATGGAATTTATCTACATGAAGCAGCCCCTGAAAATGCCGGCGTACGAAGACATTCTGCGCAAGGCGGGCGTGTCCGATGCCGCCGTAGCCTACATCGGCGACGATCTCCCTGATATTCCTCTGCTTCGCCGGTCCGGTCTGGCCATCGCCGTCGGCGATGCCGTCCCCGAAGTAAAAAAAGCTGCGCACTACACCACCAAAGCTCTCGCCGGACGAGGCGCCATTCGCGAAGCCGTCGAGCTCATCCTCAAATCCAAAGGCATCTGGGACCAGATGATCGACAAAGCTCGCGCCTGAACTCAGGCTGCTCCCGATCTCTCCGGCTAGAAGTTTGGATTTACTCCATCCGTCCCCCGCAAATTTCGCATCCTACTAACGTTTTCGCGCTTGCGCGAAGAAGTTTCGCGAACAGGTTACACGAAGAGACGCGAACAGGTTGCGCGAAGAGATTACGGACGAGGTCACGATGCACCATTGCAGGCGAGCCAAATTCTGGATAATAATTTTCCTCGTCTGCACCGTATTCCCCAACTCCGCCTTCAGCTACTCCGTTCTCACCCATGAAGAACTCATCGACCTGGCCTGGAACGATTCCATTCGTCCCTTGCTGCTGGCGCGTTTTCCCAATGCCACCGAGGCGCAGTTGCGCGAGGCCCACGCCTACGCCTACGGCGGCTCCGCCATTCAGGACATGGGCTACTATCCCTTTGGCAACCCGTTGTTCAGCAATCTCACGCACTACGTTCGCAGCGGAGATTTTGTCGCGTACCTCTTCCGTGATGCGCAGAACATCGACGAATACGCCTTCGCCATCGGAGCTTTATCTCATTATGTCGGCGACTCAGTCGGTCACTCGATCGCCGTCAATCCCTCCACCGCCATTGAATTTCCCAACCTTGAGCGCAAATATGGCCGCAGCGTCACTTATGACGAAAGTCCGCACGGCCACATCCGCACCGAGTTCGCCTTCGATATCGATCAGCTAGCGAATTACGAATTCGCGCCTCAGGCTTATCTTAGAGCTATAGGCTTTCGAGTGCCGCGCAAGGCGCTCGAACGCGCCTTCCTCAACACTTACGGCCTCGACTCGCATGAGGTTCTCGGACGCGCGCACTCCGCCCTTCGCAGCTACCGCCTGTCGGTGCGCACCTTCATCTCGGCCTTTGCGGAAGCCGAGTTGGTTCTTCATCGCCATCAATTTCCGCTGCAACCGACCGACGACAACTACGCCATTTTTTCCGAGCGCGTCTCCAGCACCAACTACAATCGCCACTGGAAGCATGCCTTCAAGGGCCCCGGCGTCGGCGCGCACCTGCTCGCCGTCTTTGTGTTTATCGTTCCGAA
The DNA here is from genome assembly GCA_963784095.1 of uncultured Acidobacteriaceae bacterium. Classification (GTDB taxonomy): domain Bacteria; phylum Acidobacteriota; class Terriglobia; order Terriglobales; family Acidobacteriaceae; genus Sulfotelmatobacter. Next base: position 845,068 of record CAWAQC010000001.1, on the reverse strand, counting down.
AGTCGGCTCGGCTTCCGATCTAGCCATCAAGATTCCCACTCCCGAAACCGAGGAGTGGTATTTAAAAAGTGTGAATCACAGTGTCGATGTCTATCGCGATCTGCTATCGAAAATAAAAACCGGAGCGGATTTTCGCCTTGCCCTGGCCAACCTCGATCTCGATACTGGCAAAGCAACCAGGCCCGGCACCTATCCTCTCACCGATAAAACTTACGCCCAGTTGCTCGATCGCCTCACCAGCAACCCTGAGCGAATCGTTCCCCCACGTCTGAAAAAAAATGTTTTGGACTACTACTCCGATCCGAACGCGCCAATCGTGACCAAGAAAAACAAAAAGGCCTGGCAGCGAGTGACCGCTCAACTGCAGATTTTGAATGGAATGAAAGTTGGCGCCCCAGAAGACTGGTTATCGGCCAACGACAACAACCCCTCCGCCAAGGCAACCGCAAGCGACGAGTAGCCGTGGATCGAATCAGGCCATGTGAGGACATCAGCCCGAAGAATCTCCGGCTGCTCCACACCAGCGCACGCGCTACTCTTTAATTCTGTCATTCCGCGCCGTCAGGCCCTGAGCGAAGCGAAGGGGCCGTTCAGCCGCGAAGCGCCGCAAGAATGCAGCCCACGGCGCAAGCCGTGGGTGAAAAAGCTCAGATCCAACCAGCCCCGAAGGGGCGAAAGAACAACAGCCGTGCCCCAGAGAACGAACTCCGCCCCACCCCAAAATCTTGTCAAGACCCCAACCCAGCCAAGAAACTCCCATCCCCTTGATCCCATTACGTAAATATTTGGTACTAATTGACTTCACTAACCAACCCCTGATAACAAAGAGCTTACCGTGACAGGGAAAGCGTTATTTGAAAAGGCCAAAAAACTGGTCAACCACTTTGAGCTTTCAGGTCGAAAATGAAAAAGGCGTATAAGTCTAGGATTACAAAACGGAGAGCTAAGCCCGATGATGTCCGCCCCCGGACTTCTTCCAGAGCCTCACAGCACTCACCATATTCTCAACTTCTGCGAGTTCACGAGCTGCTGGGTCAAGCTTTAAGAACTCCAACCTTGACTCCTCAAGAGCTGCTAGCGATTGCGCAGGATCATCCGGGCTTATCAGTGTTGCGACAGCGACTCGCAGAACGTGAACGTAAGATCGCAGCGTTACTAGATCACCCGCCAACTCAAGCATGCGGTCTGCGTTAGCTTGGAACAGCTCTCTGATTTTCTCATCGTCCATAGCGCCGCGAATTATACGCTGCCGCAGTTAAGCAAGGCCCATATTGAGCAGGTTCGCTATTTGGGGTCTTACCGTAACGGTGATGATTAGGCGCGCGTCGGTGTCTTCTGGTATCCCGCCTATGAGTGGCTCTAGCATGGTGTCCGTATCGACTGAAAGTTTTGCGACGAGAGAATCGTCGTCTAACAGAACGTAAAATGGCGTTTCGTCCGCGCTCGGTGGAGGATATGGATTTCCTAACTCTTGAAGCTGCGTCGGTCGCCTCAGCGCATCAAAGAGTGTTTTGATTCGATTGTCAATGTCGCCCTGCTGAAAGATTTCCCCAGGTGGCAACGGGCGTAGGTAGAGAATGTCCAATCCACACCAAAGGCTCAACTCACTACTAACGAGCGGAAGGAATCGGTAATCTTTTAATGGTCGATTGTCTGCGAGAAGCTTCAATAAATTTGGCGCTCTTCCCTGACCGCGATATTGGAGGCCATCAGCATCCGCTCTGGCGATGACTCCTAGGTTTTTCTCGACCTGCCACAGTCTCTTTAGTTGAGGATGGAACGCTCGACGAATAGCGTGTTTGTTGGCTGTATTGCGATTGTTGTTGCCAGATGGCCTGAGCGCTCCTTCGTAAGTAAGTCGGAATTGCATCAGCACCTCGCCGCTTTCAAACGCAAGATCGTTTCGATAATTGCAATGTTGACTTTTGACACACAACTGCATACCCTCATTTCCGAGGGCAAACAGCGGTGTCCCAAAAGCAAACTCGTTCCGCTCCCGCGAAGAATGAGAACGAGTACGCTACGTTTGAAACGGCACTCAAAAAAGTCTTGTCTGTTCCGCACTCTGCACTCAAGGCCGAACTCGACCGCGAGAAGCGAGTGCGGAAACAGCGGCGGAAACGGGCTTCCGACCGCGCTTCCCACGCAAAGGGTTAGAAAGCCGTTTCTCCCACCTTGCCAGTCACCTCTGCGAAGGTTAACCGCTTCCCCGCGATCTGCGATAAAGCTAATTCAAAGCGCTGTGCGTCCGACAATTTCTTTCCATTGTCATCCTTGCGATTGTTGAATCGAAACGCTCGCTCATCGACGTAGCGTGCCAGATGAAACGGCTCTACCGAAACATAGGTTCCGCTCAAGCCCCGCTTGAGCAGCGACCAGAAGTTCTCGATTCCATTAGTGTGTACGTTTTCTTTTACATAGCCTTCCAGATGGTTAATCACCTTGTGAGTGAAGCCATCTTTCAGATTGGAGTAGCCGGTGAACTCGTCGGTGTGAACTTCCGCTCCCGGCTCAACCATTTCGCGCACGATCTGTTCGGGGAGATTCTCTCTGCGATGCGGGATCACGGCAGCATTCACTTTGCCCCCGCGCTCAAGCAATCCCATGACAACGGTTTTGCCGTGCGCTCCGCCTTGCATTCCCCCTTGGCTGCTCATGCGCTCCCGCTTGGCGCGGTGCATGTTCCGGGCTTTGCCGCCGATAAAGGTTTCATCCACTTCCACCGGAGCGCCGTTGCCGCCGAGCTTGGTGAGACTTCCAGTTCGCAGGGCGAAGCGCAAACGGTGGAGAACAAACCATGCGGACTTCTGAGTGATACCAAGGGTGCGTCCGACTTCGTAAGAACTGACACCGTTGCGACAGCTAACCAGCATCCACAAAGCGGTGAGCCACTTGTCCAGAACGATAGGGGAATCCTCGAAGATAGTGCCGAGCTTTACGGAGAATTGCTTGTGGCACTCTTTGCACTTCCAGCGCTTCTGGGTGCTCAGGTAGTAGTGCTTCTGACGACCGCAGGCAGGGCAGGTTGGCTTGCCATCCGACCAGCGAAGTCTCGCTACAGTGTCGATACAGACTTGCTCGTCCGAGAAGTGCCGGATGGCCGCTTGAAGTGTTTGTGGCTGTGTGCTTTCCATGGAAGTAAGGTAGCACACTCACCATGGTTAGTCAAGTAAATTCTTACCAAATATTTCTCCAAAAATGTCCCAAACCACCATTGCTATATGATATAATGGATGTACAGTTGAATAGCTAATCCAACGCGGCCCGCGGGCCGCGTTTTTTATTGCCCGGATTCGCCAGCTCGCAGTATGCAGCGGCAAGATGCAGCCATGTTCCTGGGCCTTGTGGGGACAGCCGCCTAAGCCTCCCCTGAGCGGAGCCGAAGGGGCTGTCCGGCGGCCCGGAATGATCGGGCCGCCGTGTGGAAGAGCCGCAACTGTTGACATGCCGCACCGTGCGTGCCGCAACGTGGAAGCCCGGCGCTTCAGCGCCGCGTCAAGCCATCATCACTATCAACCGCGCCGTCAGGCGCCGCACCCGGGAAAACCTATGCCAACTCGCGGCCCCCACATCCCGCACGCCAAGCGTCGCGGAGAGTGGGCCGAACTCCGTTTCATGCAACGCGCCATCGAACAAGGATTCCGTGTCACCAAGCCCTGGGGAGAAACCGCCCCCTACGACGTCGCCACCGACCACCACGGCCTCTTTCGCCGCGTCCAGGTCAAGTGCACCCTCTACCAGCGCCACCTCTCCTACGTCTGCACCATCTGCTCCAGCCACGTCGTCTACACCCCCGACCAGCTAGACTTCTTCGCCGCCTTAGTCATCCCCGTCGATACCTGGTACATCCTCCCCATCCGCGCCACCAACCACCAACCCACCGTAGTCCTCTCCCCCCACCTCAAAAATTCCAAATACGCCCCCTACGAAGAAGCCTGGCACCTGCTGACCAGATAACTCATGGAGCCGCGGACGCCTTCGTCCGCGCGAGCCGTGCGCGAGACGAAAGTGGGTGCCCCATCCTTGCCGCATCCCGAAAAGCATGCATAATCCGTGCCCTAAAGCGGCAAGGGTGGGGACTTTGACTTTATCGCTACAGCTTGATTGTGAAGAACGTCCAACTCAACCCAAATATTCCCGGCACCACAAAGAACTTTGGCATCTGCGCCAGCGCCAGAAATCGTATAAGGCCGGACTCGACCCAAGGCTAAGGATGGTGGAATTATTACCCTTGGTCCTTTGGCTGCCTTCTAATCCCCCCTTTAAAACATTTTCGAGCAAGAGGAGGCCGCGAGGGACTAGATGACTTTATAACTATGGATTGTCGAATCCTGTGCAAATAGAATGAAGTGGAAGCTCAAAAAGCGGAGATGCCCAAAGCAAAGCAGCTCGCACCCAAAAAAATCGGGGATTCAGACATGATTGGCTCACGCGGAGTCAACCTGATCGAGCGCCGAATCTTGGAGATGGGTTTCCTTTGGTATCCGAGCGGTGGGGTGGAAGCTGGCATTGACGGACGGCTAGAGATTCGCAACGAAGACTCAGAGGTCACTAACTGCATCGTTTCCGTTCAGAGCAAGGCAACGGACGGAACATTCGAGGGAGAAACAGACAGCGAGTTGACATTTACTTGCAGCGAACGGGACCTTCGCTATTGGCTCAAGGGAAATCTTCCGGTCATCGTGGTGTATTCTCGGCCTCGAACAGATGAGGCCTACTGGCTGTCGGTCAAAGACTATTTTTCTGATCCAATTCGAAGGGCTACACGCAAGCTGCGTTTCGTAAAAGCTAGGGATTCCTTCAATCTTTTAGCAAAAGCTGCACTAAGAAAGCTGGCGCTCCCAAATGATGGAGGTTTATATCTCGGGGCGACGCCGAGGCAAGAGACGATTTTTACGGACCTGCTGCCCGTGAGGGAATTCCCCCAGCGCTTCTATTATGCGCATACCAATTGTTCTTCGCGAAAAGAGGCGCTCGATCTCCTGTTTGAGGCGGCGAAGGTATCTGGAAACGAGGTTTGGCGCGGTTTTACTATTAGTAATTCGACTGTCTATTCGTTTTACGACCTCTCCGGTTCCCGATGGAAGGAGATCGCTGAAGAAGGCACCATTGAATCTGACTTGACGTTCGAGTGGTCCGTGACCACTGACCCTAACCGCAAGAAGCTGTTTGTGGAATTGCTGAACGTAACACTCCAGGACCAGTTGCGGGAAGACGACATTTACTTCTCGAACATGGACAAGTTTTACTTTCATCGCGCTAGCGATGACCTCAGTGACCGTTCCCGAAGGTACCGAAGCCGAAGGAAGAATGCTAGCCGGGATGTGTTCAAGCGTTATCAGTCGAAACTTGACCCCGAGAGAACATTGTATTTTCGGCACGTCGCATTCCACGGGCATTTCCTAGAAATGGATGGTAATTGGTTTTTACAGATCACTCCAACTTACCGCTTTACAAAAGACGGGTATCGAGACAGTCGGTTTAGCGCGGATGCACTAAGCGGGATTAAGCGGCTTGAAAACAACCAGGCAGTGCATGGCCAAGTCGTGATGTGGTCAGAGTTTCTGCAGAAGGAAACGCTCTTTAGCCAGCAGAACCTGATCAAGTTTTATCCTCTGATGCAATTCACAGCGGATAGCGGATTTGATGACGCGGATTGGGTGAAGCGCGAAGAGAAGGAGCGCCAAGAGACCGTGTTTGCGGAGGATCAAGAGGAGCAGACGGTGCTTGAGCTATGAAACTTTCGATTCTTGAGGAGCCAGAGCTTGAGTTTGGTGGAGGAGGTCGTCATGTTGATATCCGCTTCGGCATCAAAGACCATGGCCCATTCGATCTGCAGGAGCCTAAGGCCCCGAAGGAAGTTCGCCTCGGCCTAATTGGAACGGCAGAGACAGTCGAGGGAGTGACTCGCTGGATCGAGAAGTGTTCTCAGGGAATTGCACAGAAGGAGACCAAGCAGCCAAACCTCTTTCCGGCATTTCCACAGGTCACGTCGACGAGCTCGTTTTGCTCCTAATTCTCTACCGATCCAACACGGACGCGGATTCTTTCGAGCAGCGCAATCGAAACGGTGGGATCGGTCGAGGGCATTGCACTCCGCGTGGAGCGAGCGGCTGCGCTGCTTACCAAAGAAATTGAGTTCCTCGCGGAAAACAGTAATCCAAGTGTGATCATGTGCGCTTTGCCGCTGGAACTATTAGAACTTCTTTCCGAGGAGAGAAAAAGTCCAGGAAGAAAAGATCTTCATCATCTGCTGAAGGCAAGGACGATGGAGTTTCGCATTCCGATTCAACTGATTCTTCCCAGCACCTATGATGAATCGAAAGCGCGCAAGCAGAAGCGTACGGGAATACCGCGGCCGCTTCAGGATGAAGCGACGCGAGCGTGGAACATCTTCTCTGCGTTGTATTACAAGGCCGGCGGAACGCCGTGGCGCCTAGTCCGCGATCCCACCCAACTTTCGGCGTGTTTTGTAGGCATCAGTTTCTTCGAGAGCTTGGACCGTTCGCGGCTTACGACAAGTATGGCGCAGGTCTTCAACGAACTGGGCGAGGGGGTCGTGGTACGAGGCGGTGCAGCCTCGCTTTCAAAGGATGATCGGCAGCCTCACCTTTCGGGCGATGACTGCCGAAAACTCATCGCGGATGCACTGGCGCGATATTGGGATGTTCATTTCAATTTCCCGGCTCGCCTTGTAATTCATAAAAGCTCGCCCTTCTCCCGGGAAGAGGAGGCTGGAGCCAAACAGGCGGTTCGCGAAAAGGGAATTGCAGTTCACGACCTTGTGCATCTGACCGATTCCGATATTCGTTTGTATCGAGATGGAATTTATCCTCCGTTGCGAGGGACGTTCCTTCAAACAAGCGCACGGAGCGGTGTCTTGTACACCAAGGGCAGTGTTCCGTTCTTTGAGACGTATCCAGGCATGTACGTTCCGCGCCCGGTGTCTATCAAGATCGCAGCTGGCGACCAAACTCCATCGGTGCACGCAAAGGAGATCCTTGCACTAACCAAAATGAACTGGAACAGCACACAGTTCGACGGGGGGATGCCATTGACCTTAACGGCTGCTTACGGAGTCGGCAGTGTCCTCAAGCATTGCGGAGAAAATCAGAGGATTGAGCCTCGTTACAGCTTCTACATGTGAGGCTTTTCAGAGGCCCGAAAGGCAACTCGCACGGAAAGGAGAATCTATGCCGAAGTCAACTAGAAAACCGAAGCCCGAAGTAAAAATGCAAAGGACGACCGGACAACCGCTGACTCCCCGCCAAAAGAGAGAACTCGCAGCGCTCGCCGCCATGCCTGACGACCAGATCGACACCTCCGATATCCCAGAGCTCCCGCCCAATGCATGGAAAAACGCAATCCGCGGCCGGTTTTATCGGCCATTGAAGCAGGCCGTCTCCATGCGCCTCGATGCCGACGTAATCGCCTGGCTAAAAAAGCGCGGCAAAGGCTATCAGACTCGAGCCAACAGCATCCTGCGGCAGCGCATGCTCAACGAAACCAAACGAGCCTGACCCAAAGCCCGAACAGAGACCAGAGATGTCATTCCGAATCGCCCAGCAGGGGCGGTGAGGAACCTGCTTTTCACAGGCGCCCGAATCAACTTCGTAAATTCCCCCTTGCGCTCCCGCCCATTCATCTGCTATAAACAATTCACCGAGAGCAGATGTGTGGCTAGCCGGCGTATTTTGCAACTCTCGGGCTTGTCCGGCATCTAATGTCTTAGAGAGCAGCTGAATCAGTTCTCAGTCGTCCCGGCCACGGGACTCGATTCGGAAAGCTTCTGGTTTTACCTAAAGGCGATCTGAAGGGTACCTTCAAAGCAAGGAACCTCCAAAGTAAGATCTTTTCTCAATTTTTTGTCTTCCGTCTGCGTTGCTCGAAAATCAGCGCGTGAAGTAGTCCGCGTTGAAATCGCGTCCCGCAAGACGGAAGGCCATACCGTTGCGCGTATTCGAGCGCCCGGCGGATAAAGCCATCACCGAATCCGAAGTTCATTTCTGATCGGGAGGGGCACGACTTTCAGTCGTGCCGCCAAGCTTCGTCTTGGATTTGGGCTTTAGCCGCTGAGGTTTTGCTCTCCTGTAACCGTCCCGCATTCCCGATGTGGAAATCATCTGGAAATTCTGTGGGAAGCGGTCATTGACAGGATTTTCCGCTGCACTGTATGTTTGTAAGGTTTCGAGGACAGTCGGAGTTTGTGTGTGGTGCGGGCGCCTCGCCCGCATTCAAACATTCTCCGATCTGTACCGAATTCGCGCCGCCCTGGCGGACCGCGATTCGGTCTTTGACAACTCGGTTGAACGTGCCAGTCGTGAGAAATCATTCGGGCATAAGTCTGAACGATCTCACAAGATAGACCACCGTGAACTTTTTCTTCGCTGCTTCGCAAGGGGCAGAGAAGCAAAAGGCTGAACGGTGGCGCCATCCCGGCTTTTTCGAGCCCGGCGATGGCAGCCTACCTTCTACCCGTCGGTAGGCATCAGGTTTCAAACGAGAGTTTGATCCTGGCTCAGAATCAACGCTGGCGGCGTGCCTAACACATGCAAGTCGAACGAGAAAGGGGAGCAATCCCTGAGTAAAGTGGCGACCGGGTGAGTAACACGTGACTAACCTACCCTCGAGTGTGGAATAACATCGGGAAACCGATGCTAATACCGCATAACATCGACGCTTTTTAATAAGTGACGATCAAAGGAGCAATCCACTTGAGGAGGGGGTCGCGGCTGATTAGCTAGTTGGCGGGGTAACGGCCCACCAAGGCGAAGATCGGTATCCGGCCTGAGAGGGCGCACGGACACACTGGAACTGAAACACGGTCCAGACTCCTACGGGAGGCAGCAGTGGGGAATTTTGCGCAATGGGGGAAACCCTGACGCAGCAACGCCGCGTGGAGGATGAAGCCCTTTGGGGCGTAAACTCCTTTCGACCAAGACGATAATGACGGTACTGGTGGAAGAAGCACCGGCTAACTCTGTGCCAGCAGCCGCGGTAATACAGAGGGTGCAAGCGTTGTTCGGAATTATTGGGCGTAAAGGGCGCGTAGGCGGCGCGGTAAGTCACCTGTGAAATCCCCGGGCTTAACTCGGGGCCTGCAGGCGAAACTGCCGTGCTGGAGTATGGGAGAGGTGCGTGGAATTCCCGGTGTAGCGGTGAAATGCGTAGATATCGGGAGGAACACCTGTGGCGAAAGCGGCGCACTGGACCATAACTGACGCTGAGGCGCGAAAGCTAGGGGAGCAAACAGGATTAGATACCCTGGTAGTCCTAGCCCTAAACGATGATTGCTTGGTGTGGTGGGTACCCAATCCCACTGTGCCGCAGCTAACGCGATAAGCAATCCGCCTGGGGAGTACGGTCGCAAGGCTGAAACTCAAAGGAATTGACGGGGGCCCGCACAAGCGGTGGAGCATGTGGTTCAATTCGACGCAACGCGAAGAACCTTACCTGGGCTCGAAATGTAGTGGAATCGGGTGGAAACATCCGCGTCTCGCAAGAGACTGCTATATAGGTGCTGCATGGCTGTCGTCAGCTCGTGTCGTGAGATGTTGGGTTAAGTCCCGCAACGAGCGCAACCCTTATCCCTAGTTGCCATCGGGTCAAGCCGGGCACTCTAGTGAAACTGCCTCGGATAACGAGGAGGAAGGTGGGGATGACGTCAAGTCCTCATGGCCTTTATGTCCAGGGCTACACACGTGCTACAATGGTCGGTACAAACCGTCGCAAACCCGCGAGGGGGAGCTAATCGGAAAAAGCCGGCCTCAGTTCGGATTGGAGTCTGCAATTCGACTCCATGAAGCTGGAATCGCTAGTAATCGCGGATCAGAACGCCGCGGTGAATACGTTCCCGGGCCTTGTACACACCGCCCGTCACATCACGAAAGTGGACTGCACTAGAAGCCGGTGTGCTAACCGCAAGGAGGCAGCCGTCCAAGGTATGGTTCATGATTGGGGTGAAGTCGTAACAAGGTAGCCGTAGGAGAACCTGCGGCTGGATCACCTCCTTTCTAAGAGAGAACGTCATGGCACTTCCGCGATCTCGTTTCTAGGAGATCGACTTCTCGCAAGAGGGTTTCGATTTCTGAATAACGAGAATTAAAAACACGGAGGATGTTGCCATGTACCCCAAGCCAAGTCCACCACTAACCTGAGGATGCGGCAAGGGAGTCTCGTTCAGGCCTCTCTTTCTCGAGTCAAATTTCACATGATGGTCAGCTCCGGCTTAGCTGCAGCGCACGTTCAACCTTGTCCTCGAATAACATTGAGCTGCGAGCGACGAGTTCCGGGCTTCGCGCGATCAGTAACTTTCTGGTTCGTTCGAAGCTCGTGGCTCGAAGCTCGCAGCGTCTTGTATACTGAGCTTCAGTAAGCTTCGGAAAATCAACCGGGCCTGTAGCTCAGGTGGCTAGAGCGCACCCCTGATAAGGGTGAGGTCGATAGTTCAAGTCTATCCAGGCCCACCAAGATCAGTTGCCAGTACCCAGTACCCAGCCGGTCTTTCTGGCAACTGGGTACTAGGTACTGGCAACTGGGTTATGGGGCTGTAGCTCAGCTGGGAGAGCGCCTGGTTTGCAACCAGGAGGCCACCGGTTCGATCCCGGTCAGCTCCACCAAAATTCGGTGGCGCGAGGCGGCGAGCCCCGGAGGGGCAGCCGATCTTAGCCCAGCGCTTCAGCGCTGGGTCGGCCAAGAAAGCGGGAGCAAGTCCCGTAGGGAACGGCACACGCCGCAGGAGCAATGCATGAGAGTGATCGATGCCATCACGAGCTTAGGCGGCCTACTGGTTCCAATCGTGGCTCTGATCGTAGGCGGTGCCATCGCAATCACGGCGATGATCCTGAAGCATCAGGAGCGCATCGCCAAGATCGAGCGCGGCATGGATCCCGACGCTCCGCCACGAGCGTAAGAGTCAGGAGAAAAATCGATGGAACGCTTGCTGTTGCTGATCGCTTGCGTCGGTTTTGGAGTATGGGTCTCGTATCGGAGATTCGAACGCGTTCTGCCCTTCAAGATCGTTCGCCGAAAGAAGTGAGGGGAAGCAAAGAGTAAAGTCAGCCCGACGTTGGGCGTCAAACGCGACAACCGTGAATTAGTTCACGGTTCAATGAGAGTTGCTTGGCGCCGAACATTGGGTTGGAGGCAGTAGGGGGTTTGCACACCTCGAACTGAGCAAGACCCATACCCGCACAAGCGGGGTGAGTGAAGAGAAGTTGATCGAAGGTTTTTAGCTGATGGCTGAAAGCTGACGGCTGACAGCTTCTTCACGAGGACGATATTTGACAACTGAATAGATTGGGCAAATACAAGGCGTTGTAAATTTTTATGAGTGCCTGAGAGAAGCCGCTGGTGCGCATGGCGTTTAATAGGCGCGTGTGCGCGATGAGCGGCAATAAAGGCCCATAGAGTTTACGCGGCGTGTTGGGGTTTGTTTTTGACTGAAAGCTGATAGCTGACAGCTGAAAGCTCGCTCCAGTGTGCTGAGTAAATTTTGTGGTCAAGCTACTAAGGGCGCATGGTGGATGCCTTGGCAGAAGCAGGCGATGAAGGACGTGGCAAGCTGCGATAAGCCTCGGGGAGCCGCAAGCAGGCATTGATCCGGGGATTTCCGAATGGGGAAACCCACGGGGGCAAACCCCCCGTACGGCGTGATGAATCCATAGTCACGCACGAGCGAACCCTGGGAAGTGAACCATCTCAGTACCAGGAGGAAAAGAAAGAAACCTCGATTGCGATAGTAGTGGCGAGCGAAATCGCAACAGCCTAAACCGGTTAGACCTTCGGGTTCAACCGGGGTTGTAGGGTCGACAACAGTAGAGTTACCAATTTGGCCGTTAGCCGAAGCCCTCTGGAAAGAGGGGCCATAGAGTGTGATAGCCACGTAGGTGAAAACGGACCAAACTCGAAGTCGATACCTGAGTACCGCGGAGCACGAGAAACTTTGCGGGAAGCTACGGGGACCATCCCGTAAGGCTAAATACTAGCTTCTGACCGATAGTGAACCAGTACCGTGAGGGAAAGGCGAAAAGAACCCCTGCGAGGGGAGTGAAATAGTACCTGAAACCGTGTGCCTACAAACGGTGGGAGGACTATGCCCCGTCTTTCTGAAGTTCATCGGAAGCATTGCTTCGCGAGCTTCGCGGCTTTTCTTTGCGATCTCGGCGGTTAAGAGCTTTTAGCCGCGGAGTACGCAAAGGATCCGCAAAGCACGCAAAGAAAATCTTCGCATGGACTTGAGAAAGGCGGGGAAAGTCTGACCGCGTGCCTATTGCATAATGAGCCGGCTAGTTATTCTTGTCAGCAAGGTTAAGCGAAAGCGAGCCGTAGCGAAAGCGAGTCCGAATAGGGCGAATCAGTTGGCAGGAATAGACGCGAAGCGGGATGATCTACCCTTGGCCAGGCTGAAAGTGGAGTAACATCCACTGGAGGGCCGAACGGGTGTTTGTTGAAAAAAGCTCCGATGAGCTGAGGGTAGGGGTGAAAGGCTAATCAAATTCCGTGATTGCTCGTTCTCTCCGAAATAGCTTTAGGGCTAGCCTCGTATGATTTGTCGTGGTGGTAGAGAACTGAATGGACTAGGGGGCTTTCCAGCTTACTGAATCCAATCAAACTTCGAATGCCATAGAACAACCAATACGGGAGTCAGACGGCGGGGGCTAAGCTTCGTCGTCGAGAGGAAAACAGTCCAGATCGCCTGCTAAGGTCCCAAAATATCAGCTAAGTGGGAAAGGAAGTCGGAACGCCCAGACAGCCAGGAGGTTGGCTTAGAAGCAGCCATCCTTTAAAGAAAGCGTAATAGCTCACTGGTCAAGCGGTCCGGTGCCGACAATTTAACGGGGCTAAAGCTGATTACCGAAGCAGCGAATGCATCACTTCATTGTGGTGCGTGGTAGGAGAGCATTCTCAACAGTTTGAAGGTAGACCGAAAGGACTGCTGGACGGTTGAGAAGAGACCCTGCCGGCATAAGTAGCGATAACGGAGGTGGGAACCCTCCGCGCCGAAAGTCTAAGGTTTCCTGAGAAAGGTTAATCCGCTCAGGGTCAGGCGGTCCCTAAGGCGAGGCCGAAAGGCGTAGCCGATGGACATCCGGTTAATATTCCGGACCTCCCTTGTTTTCGTTATTACGATGGGGTGACGCAGGAGGATAAGCAGGCCGTCCTAAGGCTATGACGGTCGATGCGCGTAAGGTGTCTTTCGTAGGCAAATCCGCGAGAGAGTTATCACTGAGGCGCAAAGCAGTACTCCGTATGGAGGAAAGCTGCCGATTCCACGCTGCCAAGAAAAACCTCTAAGGAGAAAGTAAGGGAACCGTACCTCAAACCGACACAGGTAGACGAGGAGAATATCCAAAGGCGCTCGTGAGAACAGTTGGTAAGGAACTCGGCAATATAACCCCGTAACTTCGGGAGAAGGGGTGCCGCGGTAGGGTTCATAGCCCGAGGCGGCCGCAGAGAAATGCGCACTGCGACTGTTTAACAAAAACACAGGTCTCTGCAAAGTCGAAAACGACGTATAGGGGCTGACGCCTGCCCGGTGCTGGAAGGTTAAAGGGAGAGGTCAATCGCAAGATGAAGCTTCGAACTGAAGCCCCAGTGAACGGCGGCCGTAACTATAACGGTCCTAAGGTTAGTATTCGCTAGCCTTAGTAAAATCTGGCTATATGCTGGAAAGTCTGAGTATCCCACGCTACTTGAAAAAGTAAAAATGCAAGGGTGCAGACAATCAGCAGGAAAGGCCAGTGGGAAAGCCCGAAATCGCAAACTCTGATGCGAGGTTCGTATCAGGGCACGGCTTTAGCCGTGCCGTAGGGGCGTGGTCTTGGGAAGGGCACGACTTCAGTCGTGCCGTAACGGCGGCAAAATGGATGGGGCTTTAGCCCCTGAGGTTTCGCTTCCGCCCGCTGGAATCCTCAGAGACTATATGCCAGATTCCAAATCATGACGAGGTGGAAACTCCTTTCGAAGCCGGTGGCGATACCGGCGGGCATTAGGATTCTTCGCTTCGCTCAGAATGACAGGCGACGATTTGGAAAAGATATAGTCCGAACTGCATGGCGACATGCAGAGGATGACAGAAATGCTCATCCCACTTCGCTCGAAGCGTCCCTCAGCGGCTAAAGCCGTTCGAGATGGCGGTTCGAGCGGCGCGGCTTAAAGCCGCGCCCTTTCAAATCAAAATCGCATCCGAAAATGATTTGAGGACGAAGCGTAACAAACTTGAGCGAAATTCCTTGTCGGGTAAGTTCCGACCTGCACGAATGGCGTAACGAAAGTGCGACTGTCTTGCCGACTGACACGGCGAACTTGTAGTGCCGGTGAAGATGCCGGTTGCCCGCAACTAGACGGAAAGACCCCGTGCACCTTTACTATACCTTTAGTATGAACTATGGCCCTTGCTGCGCAGGATAGGTGGGAGGCTTTGATTCCAGGCTCTCGGGCTTGGAGGAGCCAACGGTGAGATACCACCCTGCGAGATCTGTGGTTCTAACTTAGTCCCGTGATCCGGGACAAGGACATACTAAGGCGGGTAGTTTGACTGGGGCGGTCGCCTCCTAAACGGTAACGGAGGCGCGCGAAGCTACGCTCAGGCTGTTTGGAAATCAGCCGACGAGTGCAAAGGCATAAGCGTGGTTAACTGCGAGACCTACAAGTCGAGCAGATGCGAAAGCAGGCCTTAGTGATCCGGTGGTTCTGCATGGAAGGGCCATCGCTCAACGGATAAAAGGTACGCCGGGGATAACAGGCTGATCGGAGCCAAGAGTTCATATCGACGCTCCGGTTTGGCACCTCGATGTCGGCTCATCGCATCCTGGAGCTGTAGAAGGTTCCAAGGGTTAGGCTGTTCGCCTATTAAAGCGGTACGTGAGCTGGGTTCAGAACGTCGCGAGACAGTTCGGTCCCTATCTGTTGTGGGCGCAGGAGATTTGAGAGGACCTGTCCTTAGTACGAGAGGACCGGGATGGACGAACCTCTTGTGTTCGAGCTGTCATGCCAATGGCACCGCTCGGTAGCGAAGTTCGGTAGTGATAACCGCTGAATGCATATAAGCGGGAAGCACTCCTCGAGATGAGATCTCCCAACCCGTAAGGGATAAGAAGGGCCCAGGAAGACTACCTGGTTGATAGGCGGGAGGTGGAAGCGCAGTAATGCGTGTAGCTTACCCGTACTAATCGCCCGTTCGGCTTGACCATAAAATTTACTCGGTGCAGAAACAGTTGCCAGCTCTCAGCTTTCAGACCTCAGCTAAAAACTGAGCTGAGGCGAGAGCAAAGTTTTCTTCTCGACCGCCAGAATCTGGGCGGGGAAGAGGAAACATGCTGACAACTGTGCGCCGACGCTTTTGAAATTCCAAGACGAAGCTGATTTAGCTTCGAGGACGAAGAAAGAAAGCAAAGCCGATGTACGATGTGGTTGAAATCGGAAAGAAACAAATAAGAAAGTAAGCCACACCCAATCTATTCAGCTGTGAGGTTTCGGCCTCAGGATCTTTGAGAATTCGTCGCTGAAAAGCGACACCGAGATGGCGTCCGGAGATCCTTCGCCCGCACAGAACGCGGGCTCAGGATTTCGGCAGCAGGCTCCCATTTGCCGCCTTTGGCGGCTGCATTCACGCCTGCTAAGCGCCTCAAGTTGTCGGTGATCTTACCGCGGGGGTTCCACCCGTTCCCATCCCGAACACGGAAGTTAAGCCCCGCTGGGCCGATGGTACTGCACGCGCCAAGTGTGTGGGAGCGTAGGTCGTTGCCGGCATAAATAAAGGCCAGTCTGAGAAATCAGATTGGCCTTTTCCTTTGGGCTGCTGTAAATTTCTGACGTGGAGGTCTTATGCGAACTACTCCCTCGCCGATTACTGAGTTTCGACAATTTCTTCTGAGCCGATTCCATGGATGCACGAGACAGTTCGACGAAATTAGGGACGCCGTAAAGGGCAAACTTTCCTGGGCTCTGCGATGACGCGAAGCTATGTACGCATGAGCGCCCTTATCGGCCCGAGTGGGAGCACCAACTAAGGCATGCGCTGGATTACCTGAAGAACAAAAAGAAGATCATTTCGCAGGAAAGCCTGGGAGAATATATTTTCCCGTAGCTTCCTGATCCTGCTTGCCGATGTAGCTCTACCAAGCAGGCGTGGTTTCCTCACGACGGCACTATCAGTCTGGCAGCCAAGTCGATCGCTCGGATGTAGAGTTCCAGAAATGAGATCGGGGGCGCGGTTCCCGGCGCCGTGGCCCCGAGAAAGGCGCCTACTGCGTAGTTGTGTGGGAGGGTTACTTTTGCCTCAAGCCGGTCCCGTAGCGACCGGTATTCATATAGTTTGGGGAACCGGTCGCGCGGGAACTTTTTCACGCGCAAGTAGGGGACTGTGTGACTGCTTGGAAAGGACAGGAATCCGGGCCGCTGATGGTGCAAAATGCCGAGAAGGGATGCCAACAGAAACCAGGAGCGTCGACGCTTAAGAGTGGCCGTCCAAGCGATGGTTTCGCGCAGCGTCTCGGGATGGAAGAAGTCCCGGACCCATTGTGGCACCCTGCGCAGATCAATACCATCACGCACCGTGGCTGCTTCGGCACTCGCATGATCGATACTCCTGAGGGCGCCTTGCAGTGTGCGTGGAGGGAAAAGTTTTGCGCGAGTCAAAACATACGCGTACGGGCTCAGGTCGTTGGCGATTACGCGGCGCTTCGCAGCCCATGCTTCCAGAGCCACTGTCCCGCATCCGGAGAATCCGTCGTACACGAGGTCTCGCTCGTTTGTAAACTGCGAAACCAGGGATGCAGCGATCGAGGACTTTAGCTTTCCAATGTACGGCGAAAGCTGATGGAGAGTGCTTTCGTTCTTCAACGCACTTCCTGCCCAATCGCAGACCACACTTCGTCTCGTGGTCCCTGATGATTCTACTTTCACAGTTTCTCCGCGAGTTATTTAGACTTCGTGGTCCCAGCCTCATAAGATACCCTGGGAAGTCAAAATCCCCACCCTTGCCGCTTGAGCGCAGCGGAGATTTTGACCGGTTGGGACGCGGCAAGGATGGGGCACCCTCGGCTTATTTGCTGCTGGCAAAGAGCAGGTTCCTCCTGTCTCGCTGCGCTCGCGCGTCGGAATGACAAGGGTTTGCGGGGGAAAGCTACTTTGCCCGGGTGTGAGTCTTCGGCGCAGGGGCGCCGCGCAGCAAGCCTTCGGTGCTGAGATCCTCGTCCACATCGGGCCAGTGAATGCCGTAGCCTCCGCCGGCGATCTTCCAGTTGTTGCGCTGGGCGGGCGTGGCGTTGAGCAGGCGGGGATACCACGCGAGCGGCACAGAGATAACCCGGCCGTCGCGCAGCGACACACTCAGGGCGTCGTCGCCGACTGTGACGTCGAGGACTCGCTCATCCGCCGCTGCCGCCGAAAAACTCATTCCAAGCCTCCAGGAGCCGTACTCGGTTTTCGAGCACTATTGATTGTATCTCGCGCAGTTCGTGGGCGCGAAATCCAAAGTTGGCGGCCAGTTGGACGGGGTCGAGCCAGAATTTTGCGGACAGATCGTCGCGGTCGACGTGGATATGTGGCGGCTCGTTTGGCTCGTGACTGTAGGAATAAAATCGGTAAGGGCCGGAGCGGAATGCCGTCGGCATGGGGCGATTGTAACAAAGCCCGGGCCTCGACCATGGTCAGCCTTCAACGGGGCGGAATGACGGCTCTCCTTCGCACTGGGAGACGCATCGCCAAGCGAACAGCAGATTCCTCACCCGGCCTTCGGTCCGATTCGGAATGATATCCTACGCTAGGGGCTTATTAGCTTTCAGCAATGCCTACTTTCGTAGGTATGGGAGCCGTGGAATTTTGTTGACTGGGTGCGGGAGTTGAGTATCCTAAAGTTATAGCCGGAGTGGCTGAGGCTAGCTCCTTCCGACCGGATGGTCGGAGGGAGCTTTTGTTTTTTGGAGGCGTGGAGCGGAGGGATGGGGCGGTGGAGATGGAGGTCCTTCAGCGACGATAAAACTGTCGCTTCAGGATGACAATTTAATAAATGAGGGATCAATCGACATGGGTGGGATCACGATTTGGGCTGTGGCGGAGGAATCAGGATCAGGATCAAAATCTAAAGCAAAGTCAAGGGCAACGGACAGGAGTGTCCGTTCCACACAAGCAGGTTCTACACAGGCACTTACTCCGAAGCAGTTGGGGGAGATTGCGGAGGCGGAGTTTATTGCCAAGGCGGTGGGAATGGGGTTTGTGGTGGCGAAGCCGTGGGGAGACAGCGAGCCTTATGACTTTATTGTGAATCCGAAGAAGAGTTTTATTTTTTGGAGGGTACAGGTGAAGTCGGCGCATACGATTGGGGCGGATGGCGGGTGCAGCTTTCGGGCGCATGATCATCAACAGAAGTCTTATACGGTGGAGGACATTGATGCGCTGGTGGCGTATGCGCGTCCGATGAATGCGTGGTATGTGATGCCGGTGCGGGTGGTGGAGGAGTTGAAGTCGTTGATGCTGTATCCGGAGAGCCGGAAGTTGCGGTCGCGGTTTGAGCGGTGGAGAGAGAAGTGGGAGGTTTTTCGGAGGGCGGCGCGGCGGGGGCGGAAATAGGTTGACAGGAAGTCAAAATGCCCACCCTAGCCGCTTGAGCTGAGAGCATATTTCCGGCTGCAGGAAGAGCGGCTAGGATGGGGCACCCGCTTTTCTTTCTGAAACTCTGCCGTGCGACAGGGGTTGCAATCCTTGGTATAGTTCCGAGTGAGAATTCGCGCCGGCACTGCTGGCGTGCGAGTGAGAATGCGACTGCTACTCAATTGGGTGTTGAGCGCGCTGGCGGTGTGGATTGTGGCGCGCGTGGTGCCGGGAATTTACGTGAGCGGACCATTCGCTGCGCTGATCGCGGCGCTGGTGATTGGCTTCATCAACGCGACCATTGGGCTGCTGCTGAAGATACTTACTTTTCCGCTCACGCTGCTGACGCTGGGATTCTTCTGGTTCGTGATTAATGCTCTCATGCTGGAGCTGGCGTCGGCGCTGCTCTCGCCGGGGTTTCACGTTCGCGGCTTTTGGCCTGCGCTGGTGGGCGCAGTTGTGCTCAGCCTGGTGAACATGATGTTGAAGTGGCTGGCACGTCCGTCGCAGGATCGAAATTAAGTTCGGAGTTGCGAGCAGGTTCGGGCTGGAAGAGAGGGCGGCAATTGCTGCGAACCTTCATTTCCTAAATGCAAAACTTCACCTGCTGAAAAGTCATGGCAACGGCCCACTCCCACTTTGGACGATCCGCTTCCGGCGATCCGAGCCCGCAGGCGGTCGAACCGCGTATGGTGGAGATTCCGGGGGCGTGGTTTCTGATGGGATCGGCTGCCGGGCAGGATTGTGAGCGTCCGGTACACCGCGTCTGGGTCGACAGTTTTCTTTTAGCGGCAACGCAAGTCACTCATGCGGAATATGAGCGCTATTTGAAATCGACAGGCGCGGCGACGCCGGATTTCTGGACGGATCCGAACTTCAGCCTTCCTGAGCAGCCTGTGGTTGCGGTGTCCTGGTTCGAGGCAGAGAGTTATTGTTCTTGGCTGGCGTCGCAAACTGGCCGAGCTTATCGGCTTCCGACCGAAGCTGAGTGGGAACGCGCGGCGCGTGGCGACTTTGAGCAGAAAAACTATCCCTGGGGCGATGAAACGCCGCAGTCTCTGCCGGATTATGCCGAACGCTGGCAGAACGGCCCGGAGCCTGTGGCTCGCTATGCTGCGAATGTTTTCGGTCTCTACAATATCTGCGACAACGTCCACGAGTGGTGCAGCGATTGGTATGACGCGAATTACTATAGCGTCTCAACCGACCGCAATCCGCGGGGCCCGGAATCGGTTGGTGAAAAGGGCCGGCGCAAAGCTTCACGGGGCGGATCGTGGAGGCATCATGTGAAGGTGGCGCGCTGTTCGGCGCGGTCGAGCATTCCTCCGGAATTTCAGTATGCGGATTACGGCTTCCGCGTGGCATGCGCGGTTTGAGCGACCTCTACTTAACGCTCAGTGCGTAACAGTCGGCTCCCATGCCCGACATGCCGGGGCCACAGGAGAAACCACGACCCGGTCCCCGCTGATCGTGTGTGACTGCTTCGTCCCTGAAGCGATGAGTTGGTCGACGTAGACCGTGGTTGGGCCGTCGGCCTTGACTGGCGCTGCGTGTAATAAAGTTCCGAGAACGAAACCTACCAGCAGAGCCAAGCAAATTGCGTATGTCGATTTCATCATTGGGCGGCCTCCTCCGAGGGCCTTCCTTCGTGGGTCTGGCTTGTTATTGAGCTTTTCACCTCTGGCGCGGAAGCCGTCGGCACTCCGGAGTGTAGCGCAGGGTGGATCCTTTCGCTGGGGGCACGGCTCGCACTCCATAAGCTTGCCAGCAGTGTTCCGCGCCCTCGCTGCCGGGGCCCGCGAGGAGGTATACGCCTTGTAAACGTCGGACTTGCATTTATGTGCGGCATTTCTCGGTTGGCGAATAAAATACGAAGATGAGCTTACAGTATGAACAGGAAATGGGAGTACTTCCCGGAGGAGATCCACGGACCGGCGATCAGCGACGAGTTGAATAGGCCCGGCCAAGAAGGCTGGGAGCTATTCCAGGTGGTTGGATCTACATACTACTTCAAACGGGAGAGAAACTGAGCAGGCGGGGGGTCACATGTTCGAACTGCACGACGAGGTGAGAATTATTATTGGAGGCCGAGACGTATACGTCGTCACAGGCGTCGATCCCAGCAGGGACCTCTATCGCCTTCGGCTGCTCGGGATCAATGTCGGTTCCGAAATATTAAAATATGGACGTGAGTTGGGTCTGGTGGCCAAGGCCCAAGCGCATGGCGAAGGTATTTCCCTTGTACCGACCTCCTGCGAACAGCTCTGGTAGAATCTGCAACCGCCCATGTTTCGCGACGACCTCTTAAGCGACAAGCGCATCCTGATTACTGGCGGGGGCACGGGCCTGGGAAAAGCGATGGCGCATCGCTTCCTGGAGCTTGGCGCCGCGGTGCACATTTGCGGCCGGAGGGTCGAGGTTTTGGAAGAAACGGCAGCTGAGCTTTCGGCGGCGACGAAGGGCACGATCCATGCTGTTCAATGCGACGTGCGTCGCCTCGAAGCGGTCGAGGCGATGATCGATTCGATTTGGCAAGAGGGTGCGCTCGATATTCTGGTGAACAATGCGGCGGGAAATTTTATTGCCCGGAGCGAGGAACTTTCGGCGCGCGCATGGGAGTCGGTGATCGGCATCGTGCTGATGGGAACGCTGCACTGCACCATGGCTTGCGGACGGCGCTGGCTGAAAGAGGATTATTCCGGCACGGTGCTTAGCATCTCTGCGACCTATGCTCCAGTTGGTTCGGCTTATGTTGTGCCATCTGCCGTGTCGAAAGCTGGAGTGGAGGCGCTTACGCGGAGTCTCGCGGTCGAGTGGGGGAATCGGGGGATTCGCATGAACGCGATCGCTCCCGGCCCGATTCCTACGCAAGGAGCCTTCTCGCGCGTGTTGCCGCTGCCGAAACTTGAACCGATGGCGCTCGACCGCAATCCGATGCATCGGTTCGGTACAACGGAAGAGTTGGCAAATCTCGCGGCATTTCTGGTGAGCGATGGATCGGCTTATATCAATGGGGAAGTGATTCGCATGGATGGCGGAGAATTTTTGCAGGGCGCCGGGGAATTCAGCAATCTCGGGCGTGTGCTGACCAATGAAGATTGGCAATCGCTGAAGCCGCGCAAGAAGTCTTAGAACGCAACCGGGGTTACCAGAAGCTATCTCATAATGAACCGAAGAAGGTAAACCTCCGGCTTCCCCAGGGGCTAAAGCCCGCGTTTTTATAGGGCTTGGACGGCACGACTGAAGTCGTGCCCTTCCCAAAACCATTTATAAGATGGCCTGTCCCCTAGAAGTCGTGCCCTTCTCAGAACCATTTATGAGATGGCCTGGCCTCTAGAACTCCTGCCGGTAAATTGATCTCTGGGAATTTACAAATTGTGACTCAGATGTGCCCTTCTGAGTGGAATCGAAATGCGCGGTGATGCATCGAAAGTTAGAGATGGGAGGTGCACGATGTACGTTGTACTTGGAGCAAGCGGCAATACCGGA
This sequence comes from uncultured Acidobacteriaceae bacterium, assembly GCA_963784095.1. Lineage (GTDB taxonomy): Bacteria > Acidobacteriota > Terriglobia > Terriglobales > Acidobacteriaceae > Sulfotelmatobacter. The sequence goes on along the minus strand of CAWAQC010000001.1, from coordinate 822,985 downwards.
CACGTCGTAGCCAACAATCTTCTTTCCAGCGGCCAGGAAGTTCGCGTGGTCAGCAGAAATCCTGAGCATCTTCAATTTCTCGCAGCCAAGGGTGGCGAGGTCTTCGCCGCCGATGTCAGCGATGTTCAAGCCCTCACGAAAGCGTTTCAGCACGCCGGGGCGGCGTACGTAATGATTCCGCCCAATCCTACTAGCAACGATGTTCCCGGGTTCCAGGAGCGCGCGAGCGACTCTATCGCGAAAGCCGTGCGCGACTCCGGAGTGAAGAATATTGTTGCTCTGAGCAGCATTGGGGCGGATAAAACAAGCGGCACCGGCCCTGTCGTGGGCCTGCACAATTTCGAAGAAAAGCTCAATCAGATCGAGGGTGCGAACATCCTTCATCTAAGGGCTGGCTATTTCATGGAAAACACTTTGCCTCAGGCTGCGCCGATCCGCCATATGGGGCTGTCACTGGGGCCGGTTCGTTCCAATCTGAAGTTGCCGATGATTGCGACCTGTGACATTGGAAAAGCGGCGGCAGAAGAATTGCTGCGCCTTGACTTCAAAGGCAAGCAAACGCGTGAACTTCATGGACAGCGCGATCTCGATTACGCGGAAGTGGCGGCGATTCTCGGAAAAGCCATTGGCAAGCCTGATCTCAAATATGTTCAGGCTACGGACGAACAGGTTCGCGGTGCAATGGTGCAGTCGGGGATGTCGGATAATCTTGCGGGGCTGATCCTCGAAATGGCGCACTCGCTGAACTCCGGCTTCATGCGGGCGCTGGAGCCGCGCACGGAACGCAACACGACTCAGACCAAGTACGAGGACTTCGTGGCGGAATATTTTGTTCCGGCGTATCAGGAGCAAGCCGCGGCATAGTTTGAGGTATTCGAATTGGCCACGCTCTTTGGGGAGCGTGGCTTTTTTTCGTCTGAACGCAGGGTTTAGATAGTCAGGTAGTTCTGAAATCTTTTCACCACTAAGGTCACGAAGGAACACTAAGGTTATGGTTTACCGCCTAGGCCGCAGCCAGATAGATGTAGCGAAGGACAAATAGGGCGGTAAGGATCCAAATCAGCGGGGTGATCTGCCGCGCTTTGCCTGCCGCAATCTTGACCAGAGTGAAGCAAATCAGGCCGAGGCTGAGTCCGGTTGCGATGCTGAAGGTGAGGGGCGTGGCCAGCATGGTAATGAAGGCGGGCACGGCTTCGCTGAAGTCGTGCCAGGCGATCTGCGAGATGGACTGGGTCATAAGGACGCCGACCAGAATCAGCGCGGGTGCGGTGGCATAGGCTGGAATGGCGGTGGCCAGCGGTGAACAGAAAGTAGCCAGCAGGAAAAGCGCAGCTACGGCTACATTGCTCAAGCCGGTACGCGCGCCGGCGGCTACTCCGGCCGCGCTCTCGATATAACTGGTTACGGTGGAAGTTCCGGTAAGCGAACCTACTACGGTGCCGACGGCGTCGGCTACCAGGACGCGGCCTACGCGGGGAATTTTGCCATCTTTGACGAAGCCGCCCTGCTCGCAAACTCCGACTAGCGTGCCGACATTATCGAAGAGATCGACGAATAGGAAGGCGAACAGAATTTCGAAGAGGCCGAGATGGCTCGCTCCGCGAAAGTCTAGTTGCAAGAAAGTGGACGAGGGATGAGGCCAGGCGACAATGCCTGCCGGCCATTTGGCGAGCCCGCGCAGCATGCCCAGCAGGGCAGCGCCGAGAATTCCGATCAGGATGGCGCCGCGAAATTTTCGAGCGATTAAAACCAGCATCAGCACCAGGCCCACGCAGGCAGTTTGCACTTCCTTATCAGCAAAGCTGCCCAAGCCCACAAAGGTTGCCGGATTGGCCACTACCAGCTTGGCATTGCGCAGGCCGACGAAGGCGATAAACATTCCAATCCCCGCTGCCGTCGAGTGCTTCAGGCATTCGGGAATTCCGTTGACGATCTGCTCGCGCACGCGAGTCACGGTAAGCACGAGAAAAAGAACGCCGGAAAAGAACACGACTGCTAGCGCGGTGCGCCAAGGCACGTGCATGGCGATGCAAACCGAATAGGTGAAGTAGGCGTTCAGCGACATCCCCGGCGCCAGCGCGATGGGATAATTCGCGTACAGGCCCATGACCAGAGTTGCGATCGCGGCTGAAACGCAGGTTGCGAAGACGACGCCATCGGCTGGCATGCCGGCCTGCGACAGGATCTGCGGATTCACGATGATGATGTAGGCCATCGTGACAAATGTGGTGAGGCCGCCCAGCATCTCCTGCTTCACCGAGGTGTGGTTTTCCGTGAGCTTGAAATAGCGGTCGACGAACGATTTCCTGGGCACGGGGATGGTCGTGGGGTTGGCGGTTTCAGTAGGCAATTTTATCCGCCTTGTTTTCCCAGGCGCGAAACGCGGCGAGCGCTTCTTCGCGCATCATCTGAGTCATAGGAATTTTGCGTTGGGAATGCGGCTGCGCCAGCTCGCGATAGATCAAGGAATCGTCGAAGCCGATTCTGGCTGCATCGGCGTCGACGTTGGCGAAGTAAATGCGTGAAAGCCGCGCCCAATAGATTGCTCCGAGACACATGGGGCAGGGTTCGCACGAGGCATAAATTTCGCAGCTTTGCAGATGGAAGGCGTTGAGCTTTTTGCAGGCTTCGCGGATGGCGACGATTTCGGCGTGCGCCGTGGCGTCGTTTGCCAGAGTGACCCGGTTTGCGCCTTCGGAAATGATTTCATTGTCTTTTACGACCACGGCGCCGAACGGGCCGCCACGCCCGGAATTGACATTCTCAAGCGAGAGTTGAATGGCGCGCGCCATGAATGGGTTTTGCATGTCTGGACTGATTGGCTGAGTGCGCGGATAGGATACATGGAGCCTTGCCGGAAAGCGAAGCCAACCCACTTCGGGCAGTGTCCTAAAAATTCTTAGCGGTCGTGATTTTGGTCGTTTGATCCATCGGAGCTAAGATTGAGGGCGTTTGACCGCGAAGGACGCGGAGAAATGCCGCGAAGGGCGCGAAGAAGAACTCTGCGGGCGTTGGGGCACTGCCACTTATGTGGAAGCATTATGCCGCAGAGAACAGCCTTTGGGGCCTATTCCTCGCCGATGTCTTCGTTCCAGATTTCGGGATTGGCGCGAATGTAGTCGGCGAGCATTTTGGCACACTCGTCAGAATCGAGATCGACAATTTTCACTCCCAGTGATCGTAGCCATTCGAGGCCGCCCTGGAAGTTGCGGCTCTCGCCGACAATGACGGTATCGAAAGCGAACTGCCTTATCAGGCCACTGCAATACCAGCAGGGGGCTAGCGTGGTCACCATGATCAGGTTGCGATAACTGCGCTGCCGGCCGGCGTTACGGAAAGCGTCGGTTTCGCCGTGCAGCGAGGGATCGCCATTTTGCACGCGGCGATTGTGGCCTGAGCCAATGAGCTTGCCGCTCGCGTCGAAGATGGCCGCTCCAATCGGAATGCCGCCTTCCGCAAGCCCTTGGCGAGCTTCGCTTATAGCAACCGCTAACATCGCAGAGTAATCGTGGACTGCGGCAGTCACTGATTAATCCTCCAGCGCGATATTTAATATTGATCTCAACGATACAAAAATAAAATAAAGCTTACGACAGCCGCTTCCTGCGCGGTGTCATAATGTATCGAGCGGAGATGAAAGTTGTAACGCGCTTGATCTAAAACGCCGCTTTCTGTTAGAAGAAAAGAATAAGAAGCGGCAAACGCTTCACTTGAACTGGGGAAAATTAAGCAACCGGCTGCCTGGTGTTCACATCCAACCGGCATTGCAAAAGCAAATCCGGCGCCTACGGAACGCTCTGTTGTTCCGCCGGTGTAAGACTTCGAACCTCCTAACCCCTCTATTGGAGTTCGGATGCTGTTAGTTAGCATGTTGAAAGTGATGCGGACGATTTCCCGTCCACGCCCATTCATTTCTCTACCTTGCGTTTGCAGAAGCCGGTTTGCACCCCGCCCGTCATTTTGTCGGACACCGATATTTTTGACCCCGATCTGTTTTAAAAACATCCCAATACTCAACATCATGCCGGAGGAACGTTATGGCTACGAATTTTGTCCAGATTGAAAATGATTCGGAGATCAAGCAGCGTCTGGAAGCGGAACGGATGCGCTTGCGCAAGATTGCCGGACTCGATGAGCCGAAGCATTTTCATCGTCCGGTAGAGCGTGCTTTCACCGCGGAAGAACGCAGCCGCGTGACTATTTTATTTGGCGGATTCACCTGGAAACATGAGGACCTGATTCGTGCTGTGTTCCAGGGCTGCGGTTATCGCTGCGAGAAATTGCCGGTGCCGAATGTGGCCGGCTTCCAGACGGGCAAGGAGTTTGGCAACAACGGGCAGTGCAATCCCACGTATTTTACGGTGGGCAATCTGGTGCAGTATTTGCAGTTCCTCGAGAAGGAAGGCGTGCCGCGGCAAAATATTTTGGATAACTACGTTTTCTTCACCGCCGGCTCATGCGGCCCGTGCCGCTTTGGCATGTATGAAGCGGAATATCGCTTCGCGCTGAAGAATGCGGGCTTCGATGGATTCCGCGTATTGCTGTTTAAAGACAGCGACGGAATTAAGGCTGCGTCGGGAGAGCCTGGGTTGAAGTTCACCATCGATTTCGGGTTTGGCATGTTGAACGCGATGCACATGGGCGACGTGTTTAACGATCTGATTTATCAGATTCGGCCCTATGAAGTGAACAAGGGCGATACCGACAAGGTGTTTCGCGAGACGGTTGATGGCTTGTGCGAGGACCTAAGAAATCGCAAGTCGTTTGAAATCGAGGAACGCGCGCCAAATTGGGCGAAGGCGAAATTCAAGAGCAATAAAATTCTGCGCAACACGTTCAATGTATTCGGCAAATGGCATGAGCACATGTGGGGCAAGGATTACGTGAATGCTCTGCACGCCGCCCGCGAAAAAATGGATTCCATTGAAGTCGATCGCACTCGCGTGAAGCCGCTGGTGAAAATTACCGGCGAATTCTGGGCGCAGATTACCGAGGGCGATGGCAACTTCCACATGTTCGATTTTCTTGAGCGCGAGGGCGCACAGGTCCTGGTCGAGCCGATTGCGACCTGGGTTGCGTATCTCATGTATCAGGCCAAGGCGCACGCGATCGCGAAATGGCCGGTGAATCGACCGCACCGAAATCCGGAGTGGTACGAAGCGAAGAAGCAGTTCGCGAATTACATTGGTCTGCGCAAGAAACTTTGGGGCATTGGATTCGGCGAACGGACCTGGAACTTCTTTTATCACCGGACGATCAAGAACCTGGGCGGCATCACGCATCATCTGGTTCCGCAGACTGAGCTGGCGGAACTGGCGAATCCGTTCTACAACCAGTTTGCGCGCGGCGGTGAAGGGCACTTGGAAGTTGGCAAGAATGTTTATTACACCGTTCACAAACTTTGCCACATGGTGCTGGCGCTGAAGCCGTTTGGCTGCATGCCGTCTTCGCAATCGGATGGGGTGCAATCGGCTGTGATCAATAAGTTCAAAGACATGATCTTCCTACCCATCGAAACTTCCGGGGAAGGCGAGGTCAATGCGCATAGCCGGGTGCAGATGGCTCTTGGTGAGGCGAAGGTGAAGGCGAAGACCGAATTCGAGCAGTGCTTGAAGTCGACTGGAAAAAGCATGCAGGCGATTCGCGAGTATATCGATGAGCATTCGGAGTTGAAGAAGCCGTTCTATCACGTGCCTCACCAGGAAGGCGTTGCAGGAACTGCGGCGCAATTCATATTGCACGTGAGCAAGCGTATCGATAAGGACACTCGATTGCAGAAGCGCTCGCGGGTGCGCGTGGCCGAGGCGGCGCCGGCGATGTCGGGCGACTGATTTGAAAGGGTGCGGTTTAAGCCGCACCGTTACTGAACAAAAATTGGGAACGGCACGCCTGACGCGTGCCCTTTCAAAAAGCGAAATGAGGAAGTAATGCACGATCATCACGATCACAAAGGGCCGAAGCTGATCAAGATTGCGGGTCTTGATGGGCTCGAAGCTCGGCAGCGCTCTATTCAACCGGCTTCCGTTCAGCAGACGAAGCTTGCGCAGAAGCCGCACGACCACAACACTAAATTCATGGTGGGGCTCGATGTGGGTTCGACCACGGTGAAGGCCGTGGCCGTGGATGCGGCTAGCGACAAGGTGCTGTGGCAGGATTATCAGCGGCACGAGACCAAGCAGCCGGAAAAGACGCTGGAATTTCTGAAGCGCATGGAAAACGAAGTCGGCATCGATGCGCACAACACGCGCATGTTTATGACCGGCTCGGGCGGCGGCGGAATTGCCGACCAGATCGGCGCAAAGTTCGTGCAGGAAGTTACGGCGGTTTCTCTGGCGGTTGAGAAGATGCATCCGGAAGTGTATTCGGTGATTGAGCTTGGCGGGCAGGACGCCAAGATCATTGTTTTCAAAGATGACAATGAAACCGGACGCAAGAAAAAGATTCCATCGATGAACGACAAATGCGCCGGCGGCACGGGTGCGGTGATTGACAAGATCAATGCCAAGCTGAAAATTCCGACGGAACTGCTGGCGCAGCAACAGTACAACGGCATCAAGCTGCACAAGGTTGCGGGTAAGTGCGGCGTCTTTGCCGAAACCGATATCAACAGTTTGCAGAAAGTCGGCACGCCGTCGGACGAATTGATGGCTTCGTTGTTCGAAGCCATCGTTCTGCAGAATTTGAGCGTGCTTACTCGCGGGCATACATTGCGGCCACATGTGCTGCTTCTGGGGGGGCCGAACAGCTTCATCAAGGGCATGCGGGAAGCATGGCAGGCGAATATTCCGCGCATGTGGAAGGAGCGCAAGGTTGCGATTCCGGATGGCGCGAAGCCGGAAGACCTGATCAAAGTTCCGCAGAATGCGCAATATTTTGCGGCGCTCGGGGCGATCGAATTCGGGCGCAGCGAAGAGGATTGCATTGGCTGCTATCGCGGCTACGAAAGTCTGATTCATTACATCGATTTCGGGCGGCAGGAAGAGAAAGCAAAATCCGGCGGCAAAGGATTGGTCGAGAAACCGGAAGATTTGGACGTTTTCAAGGAGGCTTACCGGCGCAAGAAATTTACTCCGGCTGTCTTTCAGAAAAACAGCACGGTCGCGGGATTCATTGGCATTGACGGCGGATCGACCTCCACGAAAGCTGTGCTGCTCGATGAAAATGGGGACATTCTCTGCAAGTCGTATCAGCTCTCGAACGGTAATCCGATTCAGGACACGATTGAGATGTTCGAGAACCTGCGCAAAGAGGTCGAAGGGCAGAATGCAAAGCTCGAAGTGCTGGGAGTTGCGACTACCGGCTACGCGAAGGACATTTTGAAAGATGTTTTGAAAGCCGATGTGGCGCTGGTGGAGACGGTTGCGCACACGGAATCGGCGCTCAAGTTCTATGAAGATCCGCATGTGATCGTCGACGTCGGCGGGCAGGATATCAAGATCATCATTCTGCACAATGGGCGGGTCAAAGATTTCAAACTCAACACGCAGTGCTCGGCAGGGAACGGATATTTTCTGCAATCTACAGCCGAGGGATTCGGGTTGACTGTAAATCAATACGCCGATCTGGCTTTCTCTGCACAGGCGATGCCGGTTTTCGGCTACGGCTGCGCGGTGTTTATGCAGTCGGATATCGTGAATTTCCAGCGGCAGGGATGGCGCGCGGAAGAGATTCTTGCCGGTTTAGCGGCGGTGCTGCCGAAAAACGTTTTCTTATACGTGGCCAGTATTCCTAACCTTGCGGCTTTGGGCTCTCGTTTCGTTCTGCAGGGCGGGACGCAGAACAATCTGGCCGTCGTCAAGGCGGAAGTGGATTTCATTCGCAACAGCTTTCGGGCTACCGGCAAAACTCCTGAAATTATCGTTCACGAGCACTGCGGTGAATCTGGCGCGATCGGCGCGGCCCAGGAATCTCTGCGTTTATGGCGCAATGGCCAGCGCACGACTTTTGTGGGGCTCGATGCGGTCCGCAAAATCGAATACCGAACAACGCGCAACGAAGCCACGCGCTGCTATTTCTGCAAGAACAATTGCCTGCGGACCTTCATCGACATTCGCACTGAGCCGGTGAAGAATCTTGTTCCTCTGGAGAAGGTCACGAAGGTGCCTCTGATGGTCGGTGAGCAGCGGCTGATCATTGCGACCTGCGAAAAGGGACTGGTCGAAGATGTCGACGATATGAAGGAGATCAAGGCAGGCCTCGACAAGATTCGCGATCGGCATCCCAACTTTGTCGATGTGGCTTCCAAAGAAGTGTTCCGTCCGACCAATGCGAAGAGCGTTGCCGACCCGCTGCCCCCAAAAGGCTGGGCTGGATGGAAGAAGAGCGATAAAGAACGCCGCGCACTGATGGAAAACCGGAAGAAGGTTCGGGTTGGCATACCGCGCGTGTTGAATATTTACACCTACGCACCGCTCTTCAATGGTTATCTGGAAAGTCTCGGGGTGCAGCCGGAGAACATTATTTATTCCGATTACACCAGTTCGGAACTCTATCGCGCGGGCGCGAGCCGGGGCGCCATCGATCCGTGCTTCCCGGCGAAGATCGGCATTTCGCACGTTTACAACCTGATCCAGGAAAAACACAGGAAGAAACCGCTCGACGTCATTTTCTTCCCGATGTATGACGTGCTGCACTCGCCGTTGGTGAAGATTGTCGCCGCGAATGCCTGCCCCACGGTTACGGCTACTCCAGAAACGGTGAAGGCCGCGTTCACCAAAGAGAACGATGTATTTGCAGAAAACAATCTCAAATACATCGACCCGGTGCTCAACTTCGCCGACCGCAAGCTTTTCGCTCACCAGATGCTGCAGGCGTGGCACTCTGTTCTCGGGCTTTCGCAGGAGGAAAATGACCGCGCCGTGGAGTCTGGGTTTGCGGCGCTGGAAGAATGTGAATCGAGCATTCGCCGCCGCGCCCGCGAAGTCATGGACCAACTGGAGCGCGAAGACCGCATCGGAATCGTCATGCTTGGCCGGCCGTACCATCATGATCCGGGATTGAATCACGAAATTCTCGACGAATTCCAGAAGCTCGGCTATCCGATCTTCTCGCAGAATACGCTGCCCATCGATGAGGACCTGCTGGAACGTTTGTTCGGCGATGAGGTGCGGGCCGGCATGATCACCCACCCGCTCGATATCACCGATGCGTGGAAGAACTCGTACTCGTGCAGCACCAACCATAAAGTCTGGGCCGCGAAATTTACGGCGCGCCATCCCAATCTTGTTGCTCTGGAAATTTCCAGCTTCAAATGCGGGCACGATGCGCCGATCTACGGCGTCGTGGAAGGAATTATCGAGCAATCGGGAACGCCTTATTTCTGCTTTAAGGACCTCGACGAGAACAAGCCCAACGGTTCCATCCGGATCAGGGTCGAGACGATCGATTATTTCTTGCGACGCTATCGCGAAGAGGTCATTCGAAAACGCAAGGCCGAGCAAGACATCGAAGCCCAGCTCGCCGCCCTCGAAGCCCAACTGCGGCGGGAGAAGTACGGGAGCGAGGAGGAAGCGGAAATGCCTCCAGCGATGCAGGAGAGCTGGGAAAGCGAAGAAGTGGCTGGAGACTGATCAAAGGCAATCTGCGCGCGCAGGGTTGGAATTTAGACAAATTCCAGCACCACGATTTCGGGGTTCGATCCCAACCTTAACGGTGGTCCCCACGTGCCGGCTCCGCTGGAAGTGAAGACCTGCATGCTTCCGATCCGGCTGAGGCCATAGACGAATTGGCGGTAGATGCGGCGCGCCATCCAGCTCCAGGGAACGAATTGTCCCAGGTGGGTGTGTCCCGAGAGCTGCAGGGAAAATCCCGCGGCTTCGGCAACTGCCGGATGGTCCGGGGCATGAGTCAACAAGATGCTGGCGCGATTCCGGTCTAATCCGATGGCGCGCAACACCGCGGCAAAAGCCGCAACCCGCGCGGCGTTTCGGAAGGGTACGCCAACAATCTGCAAACCATCCACTTCCACTTTTTCATTGTGCAGCACGCGAACGCCCGCGGCTGAAACCGCATTCAGGTACTTGCTGTCGTCTCCGAATTGCTCGTGATTTCCGGCAACGAAGTACACGCCTTGCGGAGCGCTTAGCTTGTTCAACGGCTCGGCGGCGCGGGCTGCGTCGATTGCTGTCCCGTCGTACAAGTCGCCGGCGATGAAGATCGCGTCGGGCGATTCTTTCAAAATTTTCGCGACCATACGCCGCAGAAAGCTGCCGTTACGAACCGGCCCGAGGTGCAGATCGCTGATCAAGGCAGCTTTTCTTCCTCGCCACGCCTCAGGCAAATTGGCCAGCTGCACGGTGGTTCGGGTTACTCGCGTCCAGCTGGCGTTCAGGACAGCGTACACGCCGAAGAGAATGGCAGCGGTAAAGAGAACTTCCACCATGCGGTGGAAATCCATGGTCAGGCCGGCCAGGCGCTCGAGACCGAAAATGATCCAAGAGCAGGCGGCAGCGAAGACCAGAAAAGTCAGCCAGCCAACCCAAACCGCAGCGGCCCGGTAAAAAATCCGCACCAGCGGATTGGTAAAGCGGAATGCCAGCAGAGAAGCGGTCACGAAGCTGATGGAGAGGAATCCAAAAAGAAGCTTCAGCCATAGAGCGGGCGAATGGCCGCTATTGGCGGCAAGAGTCCAGGTTTCGTAAAGGAAAAAATGGGTCAAAAATAAGACCGACTGAATGATTACAATGAATCTGAGAACACGTTTGCGAAGTCGCATGCTAGATTTGATTCCACCACCTGCCATTCGGACTTTTTGAGAATTTCAGCAAGGATTACCCGAATCGAGATGCTAAAAGCCCCCAAGCGTTTTTTGATTGTGAAGCATCGCGCTCAACGTCATTGGATGGTCGGCACGGCCACGCTGATCTTAATTATCGCGACTGGCTTCTCAGCACAACAGCCGAATCGGCCCGTGAGCACGCCCCCGAAAAAGCAGGCTGCATCTGGCAAGCAGGCTGGGCAATCGACGGCATCGCCCGTGTCTTCGTCAGGAACTGCGCAAGCCGCAGCTCAAGCTAACGCGCAGGCCGCGTCTAGTCCGCTGCCTCCGCTTCAACTGGATGGCGGCGCGGTTCTGCATCATCTGAATCAGCTCATCAGCTGGTACCGGCACGCGACCACTAGTGTGCAATCTGCCGGACTGCCGAGTGATGCCATTTACCAGGAGAACACGCGAGGTCTGGCTGATCAGGCGGTAAAGCTCGCCTTCCAATCGGCTAGGGCCGAGGCCGGGCTGATCACGGCGCAGCAGAAGGCCAACAATCAAAACACCTCGCAGACCACCCAGCAACAGAACCTGCAGCAGCTCGAGACCAAGACAGCTTCGCAGATCGAACAATTGCAATCGCAGATCGAAAGTTTGAACCAACAAATCGAGCGAGTTGCGGCGTCACGCCGTGCCGTCCTGGTTTCCCAACGGGACGCTCTGCAAGGCCAGTTGGATCTTCAAAAGGCTCTTCTCGATGCCCTGCAAAAAATGGCCTCGTTTGTGGAAAACAACGGCGAGATTGCCGGAGGCCTGGAGGGCAGCATCAATCAGCTCGCAAAGTCGATCCCGGAGGTGCTGGGGTCAAGCGCAGCTGCGCAGAAACCCGCGATACCACAGCCCGCGTCAACCAAGCCCTCGCTTGCCAACTCCGGAGGACTGATCAGCGAGGCGATCACGCTTTATGACTATATGAGCGCGGTGCGCCAGATCGATAGCCTGGTTACGGAAACCGATTTTACCCGCGGAGTGGCGGACCAGGTGCGCGTTCCGCTGCGCAATGCGCTGCGCGCCACAATTCAGGAGAGCCAGACACTGGCCAATCAGCCGCCCGCGACCAATCCGCAGCAACTGCAGCAGGAGAGGCAGAATTTTCAGAATCTCACCGGGCGTTTCAAGCAGCTTTCCGGAGCCATGCTGCCGTTGAGCCAGGAAATTGTGGTGCTTGACGACGTTAAGACGAATTTTGAGGAGTGGCACGGCTCGATTTTGCGGGAGTCGAAGTATGTGCTGCGCTCGGTTGTGCTGCGAGTCTCGGGAATCGTTCTCGCGCTGATCGTGATTTTTGTGGTCTCGGAGATCTGGCGCCGCATCACCTTCCGCTATATCGGCGACCCGCGCCGGCGGCGGCAGTTTCTGGTGATGCGCCGGGTAGTCATTGGCGTGTTGGTCGTAATTGTCCTGATATTCGGCTTCGTCAGTGAATTCAGCTCGCTCGCTACATTTGCCGGATTTATCACTGCCGGTATTGCGGTGGGATTGCAAGCGGTGCTGCTCTCGGTGGCGGCATATTTCTTTATCATCGGACGCTATGGGATTCGGGTCGGCGACCGCATCAGCGTGGCGGGAGTCACGGGTGATGTGGTCGACATCGGCCTGGTGAGGCTCTACCTGATGGAACTTGCCGGTACGGGAGTAGATTTTTATCCCACGGGGCGAATCGTTGTATTTTCCAACTCGGTGCTTTTCCAGGCCGGGACGCCGCTGTTCAAGCAGATTCCGGGAACCGAATATTCCTGGCACGAGGTGGTGGTGCAGATTGCTCCGCAGGGCAATCACCGGGCCGCGCAGGAAAAGCTGGTGGGCGTGGTGAACAGCGTTTATGCGAGCTATCGGGAGGAGATTCAGCGGCAGCATGAGGGCATTGAGCGGCGCGTGGATATTCAACTGGAAGTGCCGCATCCGGATGCACATTTGCAATTCGCCGACACCGGTCTGGAACTGCTGGTGCGCTATCCGGTGGACATTCGCAGGGCGCCGGAGATCGATGAAGAGATGACCAGAAAAGTTCTGGAGCTGGTGGAGACGGACGAAGCGCTGAAAGCGGCGGTTTCCGGTACGCCGAAAATACGTTCGGTGGTGAAAGGATGAACTGGTTCCTGGTCTGGATGTGATCTGGAAGTGAAAATATGGCAGCTATTTCTTTAAGAGTGAACGGCCGTATTCATGAGATTGAGGTCGATCCGGAAACGCCGTTGCTATACGTCCTCAGCGACGAGTTGCAACTGCGCGGGCCTAAGTTTGGCTGTGGGCTAGCGCAATGCGGCGCTTGCAGCGTGTTGCTGCAAGGTAAAGTGACTCGCTCTTGCGTGACGCCTGTCAGCGCGGTGAAGGAGCGGGAAATTACCACGCTTGAGGGACTGGGAACTCCCGAGAAGCCGCACGCGATTCAGCAGGCGTTTATCGATGAAGGGGCGGCGCAGTGCGGGTTCTGCCTTAGCGGCGTAATTTTGACGGCAAAGGGCTTGCTCGATGAGAAACCAAAAGCCAGCGATGAGCAGATTCGCGATTCATTCTCGAACGTGCTATGCCGCTGCTTTGCGCATGTGCGGATGATGCGGGCGATCAAGCGTTACCAGGCGGGCCTGCCATGAAAGGCAAATTTTCCCGCCGGGACTTTTTCAAAGCTTCGGGTGCGCTGGTGGTGAGCTTTGGCGCGACCACCATGATCGATCCCTGGGCGTTGGCGCAGGGGCCGTTTGATACGCATAAGTCGCATGTCGATCCGGAAAAGCTTGATTCGTGGATTGCCGTCACGGCTGACGGCAACGTGACCGCGTACACCGGAAAATGCGATTTCGGACAGGGCATGTATACGGCGCAGACACAATTGGTTGCGGAAGAATTGTGCGTGTCTGTGCATCGGGTCAAACTAATTCAGTGCGATACGGCAATCACGCCGGATCAGGGAACTACTTCCGGCAGTCAGTCCACGCCGACGAATTTCAATACGCGGAATCTCGCACAAGCTGCGGCAACCGCGAGGGAAGCGCTGATTGCCATGGCCGCGAAGAACCTGGGTGTGCCGAGTAATCAACTAAGGGTCGAGGATGGGGTGGTTCAGGCGGGTAATGGCGCGCGCGTCAGCTATGGTGAGCTGATTGGAGGCAGGCATTCCGACCTCACAGTGAGCGCAAGCGCGAAACGGCGGTCACCGAGCCAGTGGACGATTCTTGGCAAGCCTGTTCCGTCCATGGATAGAGTTGCGCTGATGACCGGCACATTTGAATTTGTTCACAATGTGCACGTGCCGGGAATGGTTCATGGGCGCGTCGTGCGGCCGCCGGGTCCAGGGGCAAGCGTGGAGAATGTAGATGGCGGTTCCGTCAGAAATATTCCAGGACTCATCAAAGTAGTGGTGCGGAATGATTTTGTCGGCGTTGTCGCCGAGAAGCAATGGCAGGCCGCTCAAGCTGCGGAAAGACTGAAAGTTGATTGGAAGCCCGGCCCGGATCTGCCGCCGCAGAAGAATTTTTATGAATACATTCGGCAGCAGCCCTCCCGCGACGTGATGCTGGTGAATTCCGGCGATGTAGATGAGAAGCTAAAGACAGCGGTGAAAGTTCTGCGAGCAACTTATTTTTATCCGTATCAGGCGCATGGATCTGTGGGATCGTCGTGCGCCGTGGCGGATGTGCAGTCCGATCACGCCACGATCTGGTCGCCGACTCAGTCGGTCTATCCCACGCAGCACGGGATTTCGGCGCTGACCGGTTTGCCGCTGGAAAAAGTGCGCGTTATTTTCGTTCGCGGTTCGGGCTGCTACGGCCTCAATGCCGCCGATACAGTCTCTTACGACGCAGCTCTGCTCTCTCAGGCCGTGCGTAAACCAGTTCGTGTGCAGCTTACGCGCAAAGACGAGTTCATCTCCGAAAATTACGGTTCGCCCTGCGTGATCGAACAACGGGTCGCGGTCAACGCCAAGGGAACAATCACAGCGTGGGATTGTGAAGCCTGGTCGGCGTCTCTGGGCGGAAGGCCTGGATACGATCGTCCGGGCAACGTGATCACTGGAAAATTGGCGGGGTTCGATCCTGAGACGATCAAGCCCCGCAACGCGGTTGAGCCCACCGGCGAACTGCGGAACGGCAGCAACGCTGTTCCGTCTTATGTGACCGGATGCATCAGCGGCAAATGCGGCGGGGCCGGTTCGATTCGCAGCGAGCGTGTGCTTAGTCGAGTGGTGAAATCGCGGTTCTTCACCGGGCCGCTGCGTTCGCCTTTGCGCCTGCAGAATACGTTTGCCCACGAATGTTTTATGGACGAGATTGCCGCATACGTGAAGGCCGATCCGGTTGCATACCGCCTGCAGCATCTGAGCGAAACGCGCATTATTGACGCTGTGAAAGCGGCCGCGAAGGCGGCGAACTGGGAGGTGCGTCCTTCGCCGAAGCCCGACAGCTCGCGCAGCGGCGTGGTTAGCGGACGCGGTGTGGCTTGCGTTGCCTATGAAGGCGACAACGGCTACGCGGCGCTGGTGGCCGAAATCGAAGTCGATCAGGCGAGCGGAACCGTGCGACCCAGGCGCTTTGTTATAGCAAACGACTGCGGGCCAATCTCGAACCCCGACGGATTGCGCAACCAGATGGAAGGCGGAGTTTTGCAGGGAATGAGCCGCGCGCTGGTGGAAGAAATTATCTGGGACGACTACCGCGTGACTTCCGTCGATTGGGCCAGCTACAACACGCTATCTCTTGGGATTCCGGTTCCGGCGATCGAGTGCGTTCTCATCGACCGGCCTTCGGTGGAAGCCACGGGCGCGGGAGAGACTACTATCACGCTGGTTGCCGCAGCCCTCGGCAATGCAATTTTTGATGCTACGGGAGCGCGCATTCGGCAAGTACCATTTACGCGGGATCGCATCAAAGCGGCGCGGAACGAGAGTACCGCGTGAGGCGAAACCGACCTTCAGGTGGTAAAATTCTTGCGTGTAACCCCATGCGCTGCGGAAGGAATGTGGCGCGAATCCAGTCGGGACGTGGCTCAGCCTGGTAGAGCACTCGCTTGGGGTGCGAGGGGTCGGCAGTTCAAATCTGCCCGTCCCGACCAATTCTCAAACCTTCCCGTCCATCCATTTCTACTGCGGTCCCTCGCGTGCGCTCGGGATTTCGCCTGCAAGCTTCCGATGCGCTCACGCTTGCAAGACGGCTCAACTTGTGTGAACACAATCAGCGATGTGCCTGTCATGGATTTTCGCTGCGACAGCGGTAAAGCGAAGGGTCGACCTGTTGAGCCATCGCTGGCGTGTCCAGGGGCTGATCGAGGAAGCGCTGAATCTCTTCTGAAATGTTAATCGGATCGCGGAGCACATCGCGATATTGCACTCGATGAAGATGAATATCGGGCCTTCGGCGCAGCCATGCGTTCACGTGATTGAGATGCGCCTGCAAACCGGCGATCAGTGCCGACTCGCTCAGTCCTGCTCCCAGCGTGCCGCGGCGGCGAATCATTTCATTCTGTGAAGCGACGACCTCGGGCAGCGGACGCTCCATGAAAATGACCCGATAATCTCTTCCCGCGGGAAGCGCTAGCAATAGCTGCGAGATTACTTTCACTACCTTGCCTTCAGCTTCGGCGATGCAATTGGGATCTTGCGGCAGTTGCTTGATACGCTCCCATTCGTAATAGCCGCGTGGATTGTCGATGTCGGGGGGGCGTTCTCCGTCGGTGAGAGCAGGTATGCCTCCGGCAGCAAGCATCTGCATCATCAGTGAAGTGCCCGAGCGCGGCAGCCCGGAAACAATGGTGATCACGCTTGCGCTTCTGCCTTTTGGCGTTGACGGCGCATCTGCAGATAGATGCTGCGATGCCGGGCGGCTTTTTCGGGATCGCCGTTCGCCGGGTGCATGTAGAGCGTCGCCAGCCAGCGATGCGCGGCAATCAAGCCGGGAAGCATGCTGACCGAGGTTTCGAATGCGAGAGCAGCGCGCTCACGGTGCCCGAGACGGGCGAGCGCGACTCCAAGATAGAAGTGGCCCAAAGGCAGGTAATGCAGGAGACCCACGGCAAGCAGAGCGTGCTCAGCGGCCTCTTCATTCCGACGCTGGCGAAGGCAAACCACGGCCAATCCTAAATGCGCCTCGGCGCGGTCGCCATCGATTTCAAGGGCGCGCTGGAAGGCGCGTTCGGCGTCGGGAATGCGTCGTTGACGGAGATACGTCTCGCCGATGCGAAGGTGCAGGTCGGGCAAGTGCGGATCCGATTTCTCCGCCTTTAACAGGGACGACAAAGCGGCTTCCATATCTCCTTCTTCGAAATGGATGATGCCCATGAGCAGGTCTGCCCAGGGGCGCGGCCTGGCTTGCTGCGCCTGGCGAGATTGATCTGGGGCGGGCGTCGCCTTCGTCTCGTCTTCGTCTTTTTCTTTGTCTTGGGCGATTGCTTGACCGCCGTTAGCTGGAGCCTGAGTTTCCTTCGGGTCATCCTTTGGGTCATCCTTCGGCTCATAGGTCAGCAACGGTTCGAGCAATTTCTTGGCTTCGGTGCGGCGGCCGAGAGCCCAATAGCATTGGGCCAAATGCTGGATGAAGCGGGGCTGGCCGGGCCATTTCTGGGTGAGTTCTTCGAAAATGGGGAGCGCTTCCGGGTAACGCTGGGTGTCGAGATAGACGCGGCCCAGATTATATTGCTGCTCACGAACCGCCATTTCGACCGCCTTGGCCTGCGATTCACTCGGCGGTTGGATGTAACCGAGGGCGACGAACTGCTGCAGAACGGCTTGCGCGGCGGCTGGATCCATACGCAGATCGCCGGGATGCATGCCACATTCGCCGGGCTCACTTTCCCAGCTCGATATGCGCTCGATCGAGGGCGGTTCTTCGAAGGCCTGCACCAGTACTCGACCGTCCATGTCTTCGCCTATGGGCAAGCCGAACAGCGTCAGGATCGTGGGGGTTACATCCAGCAGTGTGGCGCCGTAGATTCTTTCATCCTGCTTGATGTGCTCGCCTTTCATGCAGAAGATACCGAATTGCCGGTGCTGCACGGCAGGGCCGGCAGGCTCTCGCGGAATGCCGCGCGGGCGCAGGTGATCGGAATGAAAACCATGGTCGGAAACGAGCAGCACGGTGGCGTCCGGTCCCGCCAGCGTGAGCAGGGTTTCGAGCATCATGTCGTGAAAACGGTAGGCGCCGTTGACCACATCTTTGTAAATCTCAAACTTGTCTTCCGGAATGCCTTCCATGCGCGGAGGGTGGAAGTGCATGAAGCCGTGGCAAAAATGATCGATGCCGTTGTAATAGACGGCCAGGAAATCCCAAGGTTCGTTCTGCAGGATCCAGGTTGCGGCGTTGTGAATGGAGCAGTTCTCGGCCAGAATTTTGGCAAAGGATTGCAGACCTCTATCTTTTTCCTGGTCGATCTCCGCGGCACGGGGAATCCACGGCAGAATGGCCGCTTCTGTGACCTCGGCGGGGTGCATGCGGAGTTTTGCGAAGGTATCGCGCAGGCTTTCCGGATGGACCGTTCCCGGAGGCAAAGGCCACTCCTGGTCGATGGGGGCGACAGTGTAAGGGAAAAGATCGGAAACGGAGACGCCGTTGATGGGTTCGGCGGGATGGCCGGCAAACCAGCCGAGAACATGAGTCTTGTGTCCGCGCTGCGTAAGAATGTTCCAGATGGCTTTGACTTTGCGGGAAGTGCTGGTGGTGGGGCGGACTCCGCCGGTTTGTGGATCGGGCTCCATGAAGCCGTGTATTCCGTGCTTGTCGGGCCGCTTGCCGGTGGCAATCGAATTCCAGAGCATGGGGGAAAGAATCGGCCGCAAAGTCGCCAGATTGCCGATCACGCCGTGATTCACGAAATTGTCGAGGGTCGGCATCAGCCCCTGGTCGAGCAGAGGGTTGATCAGTTTCCAATCGGCAGCGTCCCAGCCGATAAGCAGAACTTTTTTAGCGAGGGGTTTACTCATGACGATTCACACCGAGCGGAGGAGAAGTTAGTCCACTTTTGCAGTCAGAGAGAAGAGTTTACACTGTGGCGAATTTTTTCAGGTAAAAAGATTGAAGAAAACCTGAAACGCGACCGCCAGGAGAATGACGATGAAGCAGAACCGAAACCACTCGCTCACGGGTAACGGACCCTCTAACCGTTTCACTTTTAACTTGGACAAGAACCTGATCAATTATGCGACCGCTGCCAGTGCCGCGGGCGTTTCACTGCTTGCGCTGGCGCAGCCCGCACAGGCCAGGGTTATTTTCACTCCAGCGAACCTGCCGATTACGGAAAGAGGCCCGGTTGTGCAGCTTGACGTGAATAACGACGGAGTTCCTGATTTCAGTTTTTACAATTCCGCCGCTTCCGGCGCTTTTGCCAAACGTCGTGAGGGCCCCAACCCGCAGCTCGGCTTCTACGCCCATTTCCTAGTAGTGTCGCCCGCGCAGCCGGGGAATGAGGTCGGAGCGATCACAAGCTTTACGGGAGGCGAATGCGCGGCCGAATTGGACGCCGGACGAAAAGTTGGGAACGGTAAAAATTTCCAGCCGAATGCATTAGATCTGTTCGCGGTTGCGGGCGATTACACCAGTCCGGGAACGTTGAACTGTCCCTGGCAACACAACAAAGGCGGCTTTCTTGGGCTGAAGTTTATGGTGAGCGGCAAGACTTATTACGGTTGGGCGCATATCAATCTGAGCGGAACATCTCCCACCATTGATGGGTACGCTTACGAGAGTGCGGCAGGCCAGACGATTTTGACTGGGGCTACACACGGCGGGTCTGATGACAAGGCGGATGCTTCGCAGTCTCCCAAGCTTGCACCGCAACCGGCATCACTGGGCCTGCTGGCAAATGGGGCACCTGGCCTGGCTGCCTGGCGCAGACCGGATGAAATGCAGTAGTTGCGAATCGAAATAAACGTGGCTCAGCCTGCGCTCGGGATTTCGCCTGAAGGCTCGCGCTTCGGCCACGCCTTCAAGACAGCTCAAGTTCAAATCTGGCGTTTTGACCAAATCTGCTGAGACCTCGGCTAGGCTCGGGATTTTGCAGGTTCCTGGTTCGCCGCGCATGCAAGGCGGTTCAACGTACATCGGTCCAGATTCTGGACATGCGTCCAGAATCTGGACATTGGGGTCCGGCTGCTCTGGCCTTACTGTTTATTTTGTTGAAGATACGAGTGGCATGTCCCATGCAATGGGAAGTAGGTTCGTGCTTTTGATCAGCGGCCCTCCCCCAACAAAAACTCATCGCCATGTACAACGCCATGAATATCGGTCTTCTGGAAGTCTCCGACTGCCGGGGAGAGACTTACCCTCAGATAAAGAATTCGCAGACCTGGCAACTGTTTGCGGACAACGCACTGCTGGCGGCAACCTACTGGACGGTGGGGGTGGCAATGCGGTGGTATTTTGCGCGCTATGGGATGTGGCCGCCGCCGCTTTGGCTTCCTGCTGGAATTTCGATGTCGGCAGTTTTGCTGATCGGATGGGGTGCGGTTCCAGGGATTTTTTTCGCCTCGTTACTTACTGAAACGCTCAGCTTTCATAGTTCACTCCCCAATGGGCTTTGGATCGCAGCCGGGAACGCGATTGCGCCACTCGTTGCGGTTGCAGTTCTGAAAGGTTCGCTCGACATGCAAAACCCATTTCGTCGGGTGCGGGATGTTTTTCTGTTTGCGGTGCTGTGCATTCTGACCGGCGTCATCTCTGCAATGATTGGCGGCACGGAAACGTGGATAACATCTTCTGTACCTTTCAGCAGCTGGTCCGATCTGATTCTCGAGTGGACGATATCGGATGGCGCGGGCGCGCTGCTGATTGTTCCGCTGGTCATTCTGCTGCGGCGATACCCACCCATGCTGGACCGTATTCAGAAGCATGCGGTGGAGTTCTTATTCACGATAACGGCAGCGGTGGCGGCTATCGGATATCTGCTGACGCAAGACCGGGGAGCATTGCCCTCAGGAGCGGGGGTGGCGTACCTGCTTGTTCTGCCCCTGCTGTGGGCCGCCGTACGGTTTTCGAGCCATGTGGCGTATCCGATGTTTCTAGCCGCCATGGCGGTGGTGGTTGCGGCGACGCTGGCGGGTTACGGCCCGTATGGAGGAATGTCGCGGAGCGAGACGCTGCTGCTATTCTCGCAGATGGCGATTGGATGCGGCGCAGCTGTCTTACTGCTAGGAGCCGCAGCCGAACAACAACGAGATGCCGAGGAAGATTTACGCAAGCTCAACCAGGAACTCGAAAGGCGGGTGGAAGACCGTACCGCCAAACTGCGCCAGAGCCAAGCACAACTCGAGAAGGCAGCGTTCCACGACTTGCTTACCGGACTGCCGAACCGGCGTTTCTTCGAAGACCGCTTTGCTGCCGCGCGGGCGTCGGCGGAGCGCAACGGTTCCAAATTTACTTTCCTTTTAATCGACCTCGACCGCTTCAAACAGGTCAACGACACGCTTGGCCACGATGCGGGAGACACGCTTCTGGTGCAGACCGCTCAGCGGCTCTCCCGGTCGGTGCGGGAATACGATTTTGTTGCTCGATTGGGAGGAGACGAATTCTGCGTCCTGCTGCCCGAAACGAGCGATCCCGCAGCGATTGAGGACATCTGCGCACGTATTGTAGCGAATCTGAATGACCGCATCATTTTCGATGACAAGACCATCACAACCAGTCCAAGCATTGGTATCGCCTGCTTGCCCGCCGACGGAGCGCAATGGCACGATCTCTACAAGTCGGCAGATGTGGCGCTGTACTGGGCGAAGCAGGCCGGGCGGAACCGTTGGGCGTGGTGCCACGAAACAGAGGCGAGAAGTTCAGCGCGGTCCTAAGTCTGGGATGATCGCCTTCGGCGCGGTTTCAGGTCAAAATCTTCTCTCGCATTTTCAAAGGAAATACTTTTCCGCTCAGATAGTCTGGAGGTTGTCGCGTCTCCTTGACCCTGTTAGGCTGAAATCGACTCGTGCTTGCAGTGCGCAGGGCAAACAGTAAATAGCTCACCGTCGGAGTATGATTTGAATAAGCCTCTTCGTTGCTTCGCAATTTTCCTCACTATGGTTACGCTCGCAGGAACGATGTCGGCAAAGACTCGCGTGGAAAAGCGATCGTACGGCCGCATGCCGGATGGAACTCACGTGGATCTTTATTCTCTGAATGACGGCAAGATCGAAGCCGGGATCATTACGTATGGCGGAGCCGTAGTTTCGCTGCGCACCCCGGACCGCGATGGCAAGCTTGACGATATCGTGCTGGGTAGCAACTCGCTCGATGAGTACATTGCGCAGACCGCGTATTTGGGCGCAATCATTGGGCGCTACGCGAATCGCATCGCGCATGGCACGTTTCAGCTCGACGGGCATACTTATTCCATTCCAAAGAACAATGGCGACAACGCGCTGCACGGCGGCACGCGAGGTTTCAATAAAGTTGTCTGGACGGCTCACCCAATTCGGGATGGGGTCGAGCTCGCGTATCTGAGCAAGGACGGCGACCAGGGATTTCCCGGCGACCTGACGACCAAGGTGCGTTACACGCTGCGCGGCGGCAGCTTGCGAATTGAGTATTTCGCGACGACCGATAAAGATACAGTTCTCAACCTCACCAATCATTCGTATTTCAATCTGGCAGGGCAGGGAAATGGCGATGTATTGCGGCACGTCGTGCAAATCAATTCGTCGCACATTACGCCGCTGAACGCGGATCTCATCCCTACGGGAGAAGTGAAGTCGGTCGCGGGCACTCCGTACGATTTTCAGACGCCTCATGCGGTTGGCGAGCGGATCGATGCCGACGATCAGCAGTTGAAATTCGGCTGGGGCTACGACATGAATTACGTCCTCGATCATCCGGGGAAGCTGGAGCGAGTGGCTGAAGTATACGAGCCAACGACCGGGCGAATCCTGCGCGTGCAGACGGACCAGCCCGGCTTACAGTTCTACACAGGAAACCACCTCGATGGATCCATTACCGGGAAAGACGGCCGAGTTTACAAAAAGAGGTACGCGTTCTGCCTGGAGACGCAGCATTATCCTGATTCGCCGAACCATCCGAACTTTCCCTCGACCGAGTTGAAGCCGGGGCAGCAATTTCATAGCGTGACTGTCTATGAGTTCAGCGCAGGGAAGTGACGTGGCGTTCGCGGGCGTGAATTGACGACTCTGAGATTGTTAAGAATTGAAGCTCTCAGGACGTTCTAAGCGGAGACTTCGGCTTCTATTTCTTTAACCGCCGCTTCCAGATGATCAAGAGTTTGCTGGACGGTGAGAAAGTACATTTCGCGGTCAAGTCCTTCGCCAGCCTCGATCGCCGACTTCAAATAGTGACCCGCAATTTCAACCGTCAAAGGATCGGTAATTGTGCTATTCGTACGTTTTTTGTATTCCACCCATGCGGGAAGCGGCAAAGCGACCCAGACAGTTTTTCCATCGGCCAGAAATTTAATGTCGACCGCATCGGCGTGCCGCGTGGCGACGGCGACGATCAGAGCCTGATAGACGCAGTGAACCGGCTTTTTGGTCCAGCGGTCGGTGACGGTGAAATCTTCGAACATGGCTCGTGGTAACGCTCTAAAAACTATAGCGGACGGGTGCGTGGTTTGTCATTCGCCGGGTTGGTAGTGTCCCAAATCTATGGCCACGAAGGCCACGAAGGAACACAAAGGTTATGGCTTACGCCCTTCTTCGCGAGCCTTAGTGGCTTTGTGGACGCGGCCGCCGAGTGCTGGCCTTAGCCTCCCGCGATTGCCCCAACAATTAGAAACGGCTCAGAGCCGGACGCAACGGCTTCGGGCAGCGGTGTGTCTGGCGACTCATGCGACAAATCTTCCTCGCAGGCGAAGAAGCGCAGAAATGGCCGGCGTTGCCACGTGACCTGATCACGAATGGTTCCGCGCAGCATGGGATAATTCGCCTCCAACGCGTCGAGCACCGACCGTTGAGTCACCGGCGGTATGACTTCAACCTGTACTTCTGGACCGGCGTGGGCCAACGTCCGTAAGTGTTGCGGCAGCATTATTCGAACCACGTTTGCTGGCCTCTATTCATCTTAACTTTCTACAGGAAATTCCCGACTACGATCAGCGATCACACCGATATATAAGAAACAGAGCCCTATTCATTCTATTCAATGGCATCCTTTATCGCTGTTGGAAATTCTAAGCTGGGTCCATGGCTCATTGCGCCTGGAGGCTCCAGCCGCCCCCATGAGCTTAGGAAATGACTGGAGCGCGTACTTGAACTCTTTGCCTTTAAGCGAATTGGCGAGTGAATCTTCCCGTGCCAGAGCCAACCAGAACCGGCAAGCGGAAGTTCGCGTGAACACGGGCTGTGCCGGCCTGGACCAGATCCTGAACGGGGGCTTACCGAAGGGGCGCATCTACCTCATCGAGGGTGACCCCGGAGCAGGCAAGACTACGCTTGCATTGCAATTCGTTACTCACGGCGTCAGCCGGGGTGAGCGTACCCTTTACATCACGCTTTCGGAATCACGCCCAGAGCTTTTTAGCGCCGCGAGCTCTCATGGCATTTCACTGGACGGCGTTGAAATCGTCGAACTGCTCCCCGATGAAGACGACCTTCTTCCCGAACAACAGTACACGGTATTCCATCCGGCCGAGGTCGAACTCAACGACCGCATGCAGCGGATTGTGAAAGAAGTACAGCGCATACGTCCGGACCGCCTGGTGATTGATGCATTAAGCGAACTCCGCATGCTGGCCAAGGATCCGCTGCGCTACCGGCGGCAAATTCTCTCGCTCAAAAACTTCATGTCCGATCAGAAGTGCACGGTGCTGCTGCTGGATGACCGAACATCGCGGGACTCTGATTTGCAACTGCACAGCCTGGTGCAGGGAGTCATCTGTTTGAACAAAGTGCCGCGCGAGTATGGAAAAATCCGGCGGCAGGTTGAAGTTGTGAAGCTGCGCGGGACCGCTTACCGCGAAGGGTTTCACGATTACACGATTGTCACCGGGGGCGTGCTGATTTTTCCCCGTCTGGTGGCGGCGGATACGCGAAACGAGCAGGCGCCGGAGGTTGTTTCCAGCGGCATACCGGAACTCGACGCTCTGACCGGAGGCGGACTCGATCGTGGCACCAGCACACTGTTGATCGGTCCTGCCGGCTGCGGCAAAACCAGCATCGCGGTGCAATGGGCCGAGAGCGCAGCCAGGCGCGGAGAATGTTGCTCCATGTTTACTTTTGAGGAGGCTCCACGCACCTTGATTACTCGCGCTGCTGGGCTGGGCATTGATATTCGTCCTCACCTGGAGAGCGGAAAGATCTGCATCCAGCGAGTCGATCCTGCCGAGCTTACCCCCGGTGAGCTAGTGGCTGCCGTTCAATACCAAGTGGAGCATGCGAACAGCCGCATGGTGGTGCTCGACAGTCTCAACGGATACTTGCAATCCATGCCGGGCGAGAAATTTTTGGCGGTGCATCTTCACGAATTGCTGGCCTACCTTGGCAACCGTGGAGTGCTTACGCTGATGGTGCTGGCGCAGGCCGGCAGCATGGGACCCGCGCTGCAGAGCGCAGTGGACGTCAGCTACCTTGCCGATAATATTTTGCTTCTGCGTTACTTTGAGTCGCAAGGAGATCTCCGCCAGGCAATCTCGATCGTCAAGCGGCGCAGCGGCAACCACGAACATACGATTCGCGAGCTACGACTTTTACCCGGCAGGATTCAGATTGGAAAACCGCTGCACGAGTTCCAGGGCGTTCTTACCGGCACGCCGACTTTTCTGGGAGGAAGCAAAGAGTCCTAGATGGCGAACTCGCTTGATGGAGATTACCGGGTTTTGGTGCTGGCGCCGTTCGGCAAGGATGCGCTGCTGGTGCGCGAGGTCCTGGAGCGATCAGGAATTCCGGTTGGGGTGGTGCAGGCGGCATCGGCCGTTGCGCGATGCGTGGGCGGCGGCGCCGGGGCTGCGATTGTGGCCGAAGAAGCGCTCGATGAAGACGCGATTGAATGCCTGAGCCGGGCGGTCTCTGCGCAGCCGGCATGGTCGGATTTTCCAATTATCGTTCTCACCGGCGGCGGGGCGACTACGCCATACACGGAAATGATGGTTCGCTCGCGAGCTCCGATGGGGAACATCAACCTGATCGAGCGGCCGCTGCGTCCGGCAACGCTGGTGAGCAGCGTGCGGACTGCGATCCGCTCGCGGCTTCGGCAATACGAAATTCGCGATCATCTTGACGAACGCGCGCGAGCCGAAGATAAGCTGCAGCTCGCGCACGACCAGTTGGAGTCGCTGGTCGAAAAACGCACTCTGGCATTGCGCAGGCTCTCGGCAAAAATTATGCGGGTACAGGATGAAGAGCGCCGGCGTATCGCCCGCGAACTTCATGACGGCCTGGGGCAGTGGCTGGCCGCGGCGCAAATCAATCTTGACATTGAAATCATTCACAGCGGAACCAGGCCTTCGCCTGTACTGCAGGAAACGCGCAAGCTCGTCGATCATGCGGTGACAAGCATTCGGACCATGTCGTATCTATTGCATCCGCCGTTGCTGGATGAAGCCGGGTTCGAAGCGGCTGCGCATTGGTTCATCGATGGTTTTGCCAAACGCACGGGAATGAGCATTCACACCAATTTTGTGCGTCCCAGTGAGCAGGCCAGTCCAGTGCCTAAGAATTCGCGCATGCCAGAGGTGGTGGAGTTGGCGCTGTTTCGCGCTCTGCAGGAAGGGCTGATCAACGCGCATCGCCATTCCGGCAGTCCCAACGTGGAAGTGAAATTCGAACGACTGCCCGAGGTTGTGTCGCTCGAAATTCAGGACTTCGGACACGGAATTCCGCAAGCCGTTATGGAAAGATTCGAGCGCACGGGAACTGGATCAGGCGTGGGTCTCGCGGGCATTCGCGAGCGGGTGAAGGAACTCGGCGGAGATTTTAAAATCAGTTCCAGCGCTTCCGGCACGAGGCTGCTTTCGACGGTACCCCTAAACAAAGAAGCGTTTGAACATGAATCGAATCGCAGCCAAACCGCTTCGACGCGCGACAAGGCGGGCACTCCCGTCGCCAGCAGCATCGGAGGAATCTTCTGAGGTTGTAGAAATCAAGTTCAGAAGAATGAGCGTTCGTTACGCAGCGCCTTCGTTGCGGCGGCGTATTGCGCAATCAATCCAGAGTTTGTACTTCTACCGAGAGCACGGCCGGCAGATCGTGCACAATTGCATTCCAGTTATCGCCGGCAGCGGGTGAGCAGTAGACTTGTCCGCCGGTAGTTCCGAAATAAATGCCGCATTTATCGAGAGAGTCGACGGCCATGGCGTCGCGCAGCACGTTGACATAACAATTGCCTTGCGGCAAGCCTTTGGTGAGTGGCTCCCATTCATTTCCCCCGCTGCGGCTGCGGAAAACCTGCAGCTTGCCATCAATAGGGAAGTGTTCCGAATCACTCTTGATCGGGACGACGTAAATCGTCTCCGGTTCATGCGCGTGCACGTCGATGACGAACCCGAAATCGGTTGGCAAATTGCCGCTGATTTTTTTCCAGTTGTCGCCAGCGTCGTCGGAGCGCATCACGTCCCAGTGCTTCTGCATGAAGAGCACGCCGGGACGCGTGGGATGCATGGCGACATGGTGAACGCAATGGCCGATATCGGCGGTCGGGTTGGGAAGGTATTTGGAATAAAGTCCGCGATTGATGGGCTTCCAGGTTGCGCCGCCGTCGTCGGTGCGGAAGGCTCCGGCCGCAGAGATGGCGATAAAGATTCGATTGCGATTGGCGGGATCTAGAATAATGGTGTGCAGGCACATGCCTCCAGCACCGGGCTGCCAGTTGGGGCCGGTGCCGTGGCCACGCAAGCCAGAAAGCTCTTGCCAATTTTGCCCACCGTCACTCGAACAGAACAGGGCAGCATCTTCAACGCCGGCGTAAACCGTTTCTGCATCGCTGAGCGAGGGCTCCAGATGCCACACCCGCTTGAACTCCCACGGGTGTTGCGTGCCGTCGTACCACTGGTGGGTGGTGAGCGCTTTGCCGGCATCGGATGAAGTATCGTAGGCGAACTTATTGCTTTCGCTTTTCGGTGGTCCCGGTGCAGGCGCCTGACCGGCTGGCATTCCGGGCTGATGCCATGTCTTTCCGCCGTCGTCGGAGCGCTGAATGATCTGGCCGAACCATCCGCTGGATTGAGATGCGTACAGCCGATTGGGATCGACCTTGGAACCTTTGAGGTGATAAATCTCCCAACCGGCGAAGTGCGGGCCGCTGACATCCCACTTGTCGCGCTTGCCGTCGGATGTAAGAACGAATGCGCCTTTGCGCGTGCCTACGAGTAAGCGAACTCTGCTCATATCTTTATTTTCACCTCTTTATCTTTGCCTCTTTAAAGCTTTGCGATCTTGAAGCCATACGATCGAGTTATCAATTATCAGTTATTGCTTGATGGCTGCTTGACTCCTGCCCACTTCAAAGCATCCTCCTGCCGAGCGAACGCATGCATCGCGACCGGTTTTCCGCCGCTGAAAGTGTAGACGTCGGCAAGATCGATTTCCTGCCACTGATCGCTTCCCTTCGGAAGAACGCGGGGGTGCACAAAAACGACGATGCGAGCGCCGGCCGGAATAAACTTGACCGGCTTACTAATAACCTGCTCACACCCTGCGCGAGACTGAGTTAGGTACTGCTTCGCTCCCTCGCGGCCTTTGTAGGCACCACCGCCGGGGAATTCTGAAGGTTCCACCCAGTCGATGTTCGGGTCAAGCACGGCGACGGCGGAATCGATATCTCCCCGATTAAAGGCAGCATACGCGCTGCGCAGCAAGGCGATCGCGTTGGCGATCTCGGTTTTGTTCATCGAAGCCGATTTTGCGGAACCAGTGACACCGCTTACAAGCATCGTCGTGAGCAATATCAAAATCTGGGAAATATTCACAAAGCCGCCGCCGCAGGATTCTAAACTATGCAGAGAATCTGCGGCAGCGCCGCGGGAGCTGCGCAGATTCTCGGAAATCGATTCTGCTAGGCTGCCTTTGGCAACTGGCTTCGCATCTGTTTCATCATCTGCCGCATGGCTACGATCTGACCTGGCGAGCGTTTTTCCGACCAGGCCTCGAACCGTTGCGCGGCTTTTTCCAAATTGGTTAGGAAAACCTTGTTCTGGAAGCGCTCACGGAATTGCGAGACTACCGCTTTGGCAGATTCCCAAACACCGAAAAATTCGCCCGTGGTCTGGAAGAACAAATCCTCGTGCAGCAGGCCGTAGTTCAGCATAGCGCAGGCCTGGTCCCAGTAGGTGAGCACCATCATGGCGAATTTTCCGCCCTCGGTTCCGGGCGCTGCGATTCGCATCGCGTCGTCAAGGTTCTCAACAACGTAGTTCTTCCAGAACCAATCGCGCGCCTCGCGAAGTTTTGCCTCGCGCCGTTCTTCGAAGAGTTGGAGTTGAAGTTTTGCTTGCTCGTGCGTCGGTCGTGTTTCCATCGCTTTGCTCCTTTTGAATTTGGAATTTTAGTTCGAAGATCACGCTTTCTCGTAATAGAGAATGACAACTCCTGAGCTGAGCGGTTGGGCGTCTTTCAGTTTCAGCCTGATCCTGCCACTCACCCCGCCGAACAGCGGATTGCCTCTGCCGAGAATAATGGGATCGAGAATGATGCGATACTCATCGATCAATTCCTGCTGCAGAAGAAATGACGCAAGCATCGCACTGCCAAGAATTACCATATCTTCGCCGGGTTGTTTCTTCAACGCGGAAACTTCGTCGGCAATATTTCCCTTCACCACGCGGGAGTTGTTCCAATCCGCCTTATCCAGGGTCCGGGAAAAGACGATCTTCTGCAGGCAATTCATTTTCTTGGCAATTTCGTCGGTGGGAGCAGAGGGCCAATATGCGGCCATGTGCTCGTAGGTGCGCCTGCCGAAGAGGATTGTGTCGACCGAACGCAGCATCTCCTGGGCGTAAGCGAAGAACTCCTCGTCGACCACAAACCAGTTAATTTCATGGCTCGGTCCCTCGAAGAAGCCATCGAGCGACATCAAATTGGAGACGATCAGCCTGCGCATTCTTGCACTCGCGACAATTACCTATCACAAATAAAGTTCCGCCGAATTTCGCGCAACTTATCTGTCATGGCAACAGCCCGGCTTGTCTTGCGACTCGCGATAGCGGCCGGTGTTATCGACAAAACCGCTGGCGCCGTACTTGTCATGATGGCGAACCCAGTCGGAAAGATTTCCGTTTAACGTTTCATTTCGGCCCGTGGGCGTCAGGTCGAGCAGCATGTATGCGCTCACAATCTTCTCGTCGCCCCGCGCGTAGCAGGAGTAGGTGTGGAAAATGTTGCCATCTTCATCTTTGTAGAACACGCTCAGCCCCGACAATTCTTCGCTTAGGAAGTCCTGCATCACGTAGTTGTAGAGAACCTTCCCCTTGGCCGCTTCTTCTTTCGTAAACGACACGTGATAGTCGAAGTTGAAATCGTTGTTGAACGACGAGACCCAATTGAAATGCCAGCCCATGCGTTTCTTAAAGGGCTCGATCTCGGCCCACGGCGCCCGCGAAACCGCGGCGTAGGAAACACCATGGTTTTCGAGATGCACGAGCGCCCCTTCGGCGTGGTCGGAGGCGAACGAGCAGCCGACGCATCCTTCCTTCCATCCCGGGCCGAACATGAAATGCCGAATGATGAGCTGGCTGCGTCCGGCGAAAAGATCGGTGAGCGTCGCCTTTCCGTTCGGCCCGTCGAATACGTAGTCTTTTTCTACTTTCATCCACGGCAATTCGCGGCGTTGCCGGTTGACTTCGTCGGTTGCTCGCGTAAGTTCTTTTTCTTTGGCTAAGAGTTCTCTGCGCGCGGCCAGCCACTCTGCTCGCGATACGGTTTTCGGATGCTCGATTGTGCTGGTAGCCATATGGTCTCTCCTTATGATTTCCTCTCTGAAAGTTACTGAGCCGGCATTCCGCAAGGCTGCTACATCACTGGCGCTGCAGTTCCGTCGGACCACCTGCCTACCGGAATGATAAAGACGGTTACAGGCTGCGCCGGAGTGAACTGATTTCCCAGCATGACCGGAGAGTTGGGCAGATCCGCTCCCCACATTTTGCCGGCCATTTCGGGGGTATAGAACATCAGGTGCGCCAGATGGTGGTCGCCCCGGTCGGTAAGGTAGGCGTCTTTAGACATCATGTAACTCATCGAACCAGGCTCAAGCGTGGGCAGTTCCTTGCGGGCGAATGCTGCCTTGCATGCTTGCATGATCTCCGTTTTGGATTTTCCGGCGATCGCCAATTGTGCCCGCTTGTAGCTGATGGGAAGAATGGATCGCACGGCCGGCGGGTTGAAACAGATCGCGCCACGAATCTTTGGATTCCAAAACTCCGGGGCGTCGAGGCCCGCCATCCAGGAACGGTCCACCATGCACACAAAACCGTTTTTGCCTTCGACCGCAGTTTCGTAGCCTGCGGGACCGAGAACTAGAATTTTGGCGTCGCTAGAAATCGCGGGCGGGGCCGCGCTGCGGGCGAGGGCGATTTCGGCGTTGCGCTCCATCCGATACTGCTCCAACGGGGCCATGGCCGGATACCGAGTATTAGCATCCTTGGCCCACGCTTGAAAGGCGCCCAGTGTGGCGGCCAATGCAAGGACGGCTCGTGCAATTATTTTCAGCATCGTGGTGGGCATGAAACGCTCCTCCGCAGTAGAAAATTCAGAATCGTGACTGCCCTCAAATTATCTTAGATTACTTGTTATTTGCAAGTTAAATGTTTAAGATATTTTTCGTGCCCGGGAAAAACAAAACAAAACGGCGGTCGGGGTGTCCTTTGAATGCCTCGGTCGAGATGCTGGGCGACCGCTGGTCGTTGTTGATTATCCGGGACATGATGCTGCGCGGGGCGAGCACCTACAAGGAATTTATGAATTGCTACGAAGGAATTGCCACGAACATCCTGGCGGACCGCCTGCGACGGCTCATGGAGTACGGCATTATTCGAGCCGAGCCGGATCCCTCTGACGGCCGCAAAGTCACTTATCGGCTGACTGAGAAGGGCATTGATCTGGCGCCGGTCCTCACGGAGATGGTGCTGTGGGCCGCAGCGCATGAAGATACCGGGAATCAGGAATTGGTGCAGCAGATGAAAGCCGATAAGCAGAAGTTTCTGGCAGCGATCCGGAAGCGCTGGGCCGCGGAGCGGTAAACAGCTGTGCGATGTAATGGCCGTGCGGTGTAAAGGGTCGCATCCGCTAACATAGGGTTGTGGCGACTCGCGCTCGCATTCGAGACCCTCTCAGCACCATCTCAGCGTCCAAGTTCGGCGACTTTCGCTGGCTCATACACGGGTTCTCTACGCGAGTTGGAGGATTTTCGCGGGCCTACGGCGGCCCAGCGCTCAATCTCGGATTCACAAAAGACGACTCAAAAACTGCCGTCGAACGGAATCGCGGTTTATTTCTGGCGGCAATTGGGGCTGCGAAACTGGATCGCTCCACAGGTCCAAGTAAGAGTCCCCACGGCTTAAGCCTGGCACTCAGCAATCTTGTGACGCTGAAGCAGATTCATTCCGACATCATTCATATGGTCGATCGCATTCCAGAATCGACGCTGGTCGGTGATGGGCTGATCACCGATGCTCCAGGTTTGGTGCTCGGCATTCAGACCGCCGATTGCCTGCCGGTCATTATCGTCGATCCCAAGCAGCGCGCGGTCGGCGCGTTTCATGCAGGCTGGCGGGGAACGGTAAAGCGTATCGTTGAAAAGGGAGTGGGGAAGATGCGGTTGTGTTTCGGCAGCCGTCCTCGCGATCTTAGGGCGGCAATTGGTCCGGGGATTCACGGATGTTGTTACACGGTTGGCGAAGAGGTTCGTGAAAATTTCGAATCTCAGTTCGCCTATGGGGCGAAGTTGTTCCGTGAAGTTAAGGAGTCGGACCCGGTGCGCGAGAAATATCCGTTGTTATTTCTGACTGCGCGTGCCCCTGGACACAGTGAGCTGCCAACGAAGATTTTCCTCGATCTGGTAGAGGCGAATCGTCGGCAATTGATGGCTGCGGGCCTGGCGGCGAAAAACATCGAAGCCTCGCCGCTATGCACCAGCTGCCACACTGATTTGTTGTTTTCCCACAGAGCAGAAAAAGGGAAAACCGGGCGGATGATGGCAGTTGTGGGAATCGGCGCCTAAGGCATAGGTCTCCAGATCACTGGTGTCTCATCGCAAGTGCCGTTAGAAAAGCTTTTCGGAGATTCACTGTGCAACGAAAACTTATGAACGTTCTTCCCCTGTTTTGCCTGCTCAGCTATGCCGCCCCTCTCCATGGCCAGGTGTCATCCAGCCAGATCGATGCCCTGTTCCCCGCCGGCCTGAAGTCGACGACGGCTCCGGGCGCGGTAGCGCTGGTGGTCTACAAGGGGCGCACGGTGTTTCACCGGGGATACGGAGTCACCGATCTCCGCACCCGGCGGCCGATTGATGAGCACACCAACTTTCGTCTGGCGTCATTCACTAAACAGTTCACGGCGGCGTGCATCATGTTGCTGGTGCATGATGGCAAGCTGCGCTACGACGACCACCTCACCGACATCTTTCCGGAGTTTCCCGCCTACGGCAAATCAATCACAGTGCGCAATCTGCTGAATCACACTTCTGGTCTTGAGGACTACGAGGATCTTTTGTCCAAGCAACATCCCGACACGCCTCCGGAAAAAGTTCCCCAAATACACGATGCCGGAGTTCTCAAGCTGCTCGAACAGCAAACCAGCGCGAAGTTTCCCGCCGGCACGAAGTGGGAGTACAGCAACTCAGGCTATGCCGTGCTGGCAATGATCGTTGAAAAAGTATCAGGCAAGCCCTTCGGCCAATTCCTGCAGGAGAGAATCTTCACGCCGCTGAAGATGAAAAACACGCTGGCATATGAGAAAGGCAAGAACAAAGTGCCGCACCGCGCCAACGGCTACACATGGAAAGACGACGCTTGGCACGAGACTGACCAGAGTCCGACTTCTGCCGTTCTAGGAGACGGCGGTATTTATTCATCAATCGATGATCTGGCTAAGTGGGACCGCGCCCTGTCCCTGCATGCGCTGCTCAGCGAAGCTGAGATGCAGCCGGCGCTTACTCCCGTGGAACCCGCAGACGGTCGGGCGGGATTTCCTGACGGCAGGCCGGTGAGCTATGGTTTTGGCTGGTATCTCGATCCCTACCAAGGCCACAGGCGGATGTCACATGATGGCAGCACGGTCGGTTTTCTTACCACCATTCAGCGCTTCCCGGAGGACCAGCTGACGATCATCATCCTTGCCAATCGTACGGACGGCAATCCCGAGGTGCTGGCTCTGAAAATTGCAGACTTGTATTTGGTGAAGGAGAAAGCTCACTGAGCAGTCGGAGCTGCTGGTGGGGCAGAAGGCACCGCCGCATCCGCGATTCCCTCATTCACCAGATCCTTAAGTTCTTTGCTCGGCTTGAAAAACGGAATCTTCTTTGCGGGAACCTCGACCTTCTCACCGGTTTTGGGATTGCGTCCCGTGCGCGGTTTACGCTGCCGAGTGCGGAAGCTGCCGAAGCCGCGAATCTCGATCTTGTCGCCGGCACGCAGGGAACGGACTACGCTGTCGAAGATGGTTTCCACGATCACTTCGCTGTCTTTGCGCGTGAGTTCGGCTAAACGCGAAACTTCATCGATCAGATCGGCTTTCGTCATATGGGCTTTCGCTCCCTGGGAATCGATTGGGTAATGCACGCCAAACCAGGCGTTAACCTGGACGCCGCGCCAGCGACCTCCATAACCTTCTCAAATTTCAGGGCTTGTATGCAAGTCTCGGCTGTGGAACGGCCGCGCCGCGCGAGCCTGACATGGCTACTACTTCCACAAATAATAGAACCCGACCTGGCGCTGCAAAACTTTTTCCTGATCCGGAATGTACTTTGTTATATCGCCCACGAGCAGATCGAGCAGGCTCCGATGCTCTCTCTCGGGATGCACCAGCGTTGGCTCTCCGGAAATACCCACGGATTTGGCGGTGTCGTTCACCACAGCCTGAAAATCGCCAATCTTATCGATCAGCTTCATGGATAGCGCTTCTTCGCCCGTCCAAACCTTGCCGTCGGCGATGGATTTGACTGCGTCGTATTTCATGCTGCGGCCATCGGCTACGGCCTGAATGAACTGTCCAAACATGTTGTCGATGAGCGATTGCATGTAGGCGCGTTCGGCAGGTGTGAGTGGGCGCGAGGGATCGCCCGTGTCCTTGAATTCTCCTGTTTTTAAGACTTCGGGCTTCAGCTTGGCCCACTTCATCAGATCGCCGTAATTGACCCACTCCGCGATCACGCCGATCGAACCCACAATGCTGCCATTGAGGGCGTAGATTTTATTGGCCGCCGAGGAGACGTAGTAAGCGCCACTGGCTCCGACCGTTTCAATGAAGACGACAACAGTTTTTTTCTTCTCCTGGCGCACGCGTTTCACTTCGCGATAAATCGCCTCGGATGCGGCCACGCCTCCGCCGGGCGAGTTCACGTGCAGAATAATGGCTTTGATGGAAGAATCATCGCCAAAATTCTTCAGCTCGTCGACCACCGGCTGGGGCGAGAGAATTACGCCTTCCAGGTCGACGACTCCGATGCGATCTCCAAAGCCGCCAAAGGCCGCTTCGTTGGTGCCGGCACGCAGTGTGAGATAAACCAGCGAAAACACGGCCAGCAGGAAGAGGAAGAATGCTCCGCCGCCGATCAAAACCCAGAGCAGGGTGCGCGACTGTCGATCCGCCATGGGAAAAGTGTAGCACTGGAGGATTAGTTCTCGGTTTCCCGCTCCAGTTATCCGACCAGTACCGCTCCACCATTTACGTTGAAGATCTCGCCGGTGATGAAGCCGGCGTGTTCGGTACACAAGAACAAGACGGGCGCGGCAATTTCTTCCGGCTTGCCCACCCGGCCGAGTGGGATGGTGCGGCGAATCTGCTCACCGCTTCTCGGGTCATCCAGCGCGGGCTTCGACATGTCGGTGTCGACCCAGCCGGGCGCCACTGCGTTGACGTAGATGCCGCTGGAAGCCAGTTCTGCGGCGAGGCTTTTGGTGAGGCTGATGATCGCGCCTTTGGTCGCGGAATAATCGCAATGAAAGGCTTCCCCGCGCTGGCCGCTGGTGGAGCTGATGAGAACGATGTGTCCGGCGGCCGCGCCGGTGCGGGGCTGCGATTTCATCTGCGCGACGCCGTATTTCACCAGACCGAAGACGGCATCGAGATTTATCGAAAGAGTGGATCGCCATTGCTCGTCGGTCATTTTTTCGACTGGGACGTCTTCGGCCGACCAGACTCCGTGATTGGCGACCAGAATATCGAGGCGGCCGAAATGTTTAACGGTTTCGGCGACCAGAGCGCGCGCGGACTCGGGGCTGTCGAGTTGGCTGGCAATGGCGCGGCAGTTGTCCTGGGCGCATTCTTTGGCGAGCGCCTCCGCCTGCGACTTAGCCTTCTGATAGCTGAATGCGACCTTCGCGCCTGCCGCGCTGAACATGCGAACCGTGGCCGCGCCAATGCCGCGCGAACCGCCAGTGATCAAGGCAACTTTTCCGGAAATCGAGAGTGGGATCGACATGGGAAATAGTTTGAGGGTTCCGGTTGAGGGTTGCAAGCGGAGGCGCGCGTTGATTTTGTGTCCTGCCAGGAAAATCAAACAATTTAACCGCGAAGTGCGCCGAGAACGGCCGCTAAGTTCCCGAAGGAAGTCATCCCTGCTCGCCGCCGATCTATACGCTGTCTTTGGCTGTCGAGGCCCTTTCCGATTTCAATCCGCGCATAAGCAGGCGCACTAACATGCCGTCGAAGCGCGTGCCGCTCATTTTGGCGAGCTCATCCAGCGCTTGTTCGGAGGTGCGCGGGGCAGAGATCGATTGCTCGGTGAGCATGTTAGCGTAAGCGTCGGCGAGGCCGATGATGCGAGCCCAGAGCGGAATCTGCTCTCCTTTAGCGCCATCGGGATAGCCGGAGCCATCGAAGCGTTGGTGGTGGTGCTCGATGGCCTGACGCAGCATGGCGCTGTGCGGCAGGATGCCGACGATTTCCGCGCCCACGCGAGCATGCATTTTTACCAGGAAAAATTCGTCATCCGTGAGCGGGCCGGGCTTATTCAGAATGCGCTCGGGAACGAAGATTTTTCCCACGTCATGAACCCGCGCGGCGTAGACCAGATCGGACGTATCCTCCGGAGGGAGATGAAGAGCACGCGCGATTATCTCGGTATAACGGGCAACCATGTCTCCGTGGCCGGCGGTGCGCAGCTCGCGCGATTCGGCGGCGCGGCTAAGAACTTCGATGGATTCTTTGAGCAGCGGGACATTGCAATCTTCTTCGCCGCCGCACAATTTCACCAGCATGGAAGTTAGTTCTTCTAGACGCTCGGGGCCGTTATTCTCGCGCTGCAGGAAACCTTCAATGTAGGCGGAGATTTGTTGGCGCTGGGCGGCGAACTCCTCGCCGGCGGCGAACTCCTGGGCTGCGGAAACGCGATTTCCGCCGGAGCGTTTCGAGACATACATGCCGGCATCGGCGACGCGAATAATATCTTCGATGGAGAAGCCGTGGGTAGGAAAGCTGGCCACACCGAAACTTCCGGTGACGTGATGCTCGTTGAGCAGCGGGTCGGCAGCCATCCATTGCCGCAAGCGCTCGGCGAGAACTTCGGCCTGCTCGGGGCCGGTCTCCGGCATGAGGATGATGAACTCGTCGCCGCCATAGCGGGCGACCACGTTCGATTGCCGTGACTTCTGCTCGAGCAACCGGCCGACGCGGGCCAGCACGAGGTCGCCTTCGAAGTGGCCCATGGTGTCATTCACTTCTTTAAATTTGTCCAGATCAATGAGCACGACCGAGAAGGGACGGCCGGAGCGCGATGCGCGCTTCCACTCCGCCGACAAAGCTTCCCAGAAAAAGCGCCGGGTCTTGATGCCGGTCAAACCATCGGTGATCGATTGCTGTTGTAGTTTCTGGAAGACGAATGCATTGTGCAGAGCAGTGGCTAAAAGATCGGCAAGGGTATTCAGGATGAGCACATCCTGCGGCGAAAATGCGCTCTCGTCGCTGCTTTCGATATTCAGCACGCCGAGCAGCGTCTCACCGTAAGTGATGGGGAGGCATAATACGGACCGGGAGTCGGGCAGGATCGCGCCCATCTGCCCTGGAATGCCGTTGTGCACCAGAGCGCGCTCGCCGGTGCGCGCCACGCGGCCGAGGATTCCGAATCCGATGGGGATGCGCTTGCCCATGGCGTGGGCGGTGGCGCCGGCTTCCGCTTTAATTTCGATTTCCTTGGTTCCGTAATCGAGCAAGCCGATGCCGATGTGGTCGAAGCTGAAATTCTTTTGAATTTCGCCCACGATCTGGCCGAGCAGGTGAACCGGATCGTCGCTGGAAATCGCGGTACGGGAAATGTTGTTCAAGAACGCCAGTTGCCGCGAACGCCGCTGCTCGTCGGCGAAGAGACGCGCATTTTCCACCGCGACTGAGACTTGTCCCGCGGCGGTGACCAGCACGTCGAGATCGCGCTGCTCGAAGACAAATTCGCGTTCCGTGCTCATGGCAACCATCGCTCCTGCTGGTCTGCCGCCCAGCAGGATGGGCGCGGCGCATAAGCATTTGGCAGGTTGCGCGGGTTTGAATGTGATGCCCAACCGCACTCGCGTCTTTTCCACGTCGGAGCGGATCAACAGAGGCTGGCCGGTGCGGATTACATATTCGGTAAAGCCGTTTCCCGGCTTGCGGCTGCGCTTCGGCAGAATCCGGCCACCTTCCACTTCCAGCTCGAAACGAACTTCATCTCCCTCTTGAAATGCGATGAAGAAGTCGTTGGTATTGAAGATTTGTCCAAGCTCGCTGTGGATGGTGCGCAGAACTTCATCCTGATCGAGGCGCGAGCTGATCGCTTTGCCAATCTCAGTGAGCAATTCATATTCCTGGGTGCGCCGGTGCGCATCGTGCGCAATAAGATAGTTGTCGACTGTCAGCCCAAGTTGCAGCGCCAGCCCAACCATGAGGCGCGGACCGGAGGTGCCAAAAGCTTTGCGCTCGGCGTGAGGAAATAAGATCACGCCGAAGGCGTGATCGCGCGTCTGCAAACTGACGGCGGTCAGGTTGCGGATCTCGGCTTCAGAGAAAACTTTTTTGAATTCGCTGAATGTTCCAGAGGAGTGGATGGGCAGTTGTTCGGTGAGTTGCGGCAGACTGTGGACGGTAAACAGGCCACCCTGCCGATAGGCGAGTTCGCAGATATATTGGCCAGCGCCGGTGCTATTGAGAAGCTCGAGGAATTCAGGCGAGAAGCCTTGCTCGACCGATGGTAAGAGCCCCCGCCAGCGTTCGGAGATATAAATGATCGCCCGCTTCGCCGATAACGCTCCAGCCAGACGGCTCAACGCTGATTGCATGCTAGGCAACAAGTCTTCAGCCGACAGGAGGCGCCGCGGATCCACTCCCAGGGTGGAAAGCGCGAGGGTGTTCTCCTGCACTGCGTTGCGCTCATTTTCAAACAGCACCATTACCATGGCGATGCCCAACAGCATCTGCGGCACCGGCCCCAGATAGTTTGCGGCGCTGCCGAAGCGAGCGCCCCAGGGATTGCGGAACTGTCCCGCTCCCATCAGCACGCCCCACAAAGCCAGGGCAAACGCGAGTACCTTGAAAGCCAGCGATCCGCGGCGATGACCGTTCAGATAAAAAACCGCCGAACTGTAAAGCAGCACGGCCGCAATCCCGATATCGAGCGCAATCGCGGGTTGTTGCGCGGTTGCCTGAAAGACGCCTCGTGCCATGTGTCCTTGGAAGTTGACCCAGGCAAGCACAATGCCTGCGACGGCCAGCACCGCGTCATACCACATAAAATGCAAGCGCCCGCGCATGAGCCGCGTGGAAATAAATATGCAGAGCGCCATGGCCACCAGAAACAGCGAGCTGGCGAAAAACGCTAACGGGGAGGGAGCGCGATAAAACGAGAATGCATCCAGAACGTAGTGCAGCGTGTAGGCGGCCCAGGCAAACTGCCAGGCGCGGAAGTACGCCTGCCGGCTCTGCTCAAAGAGATAGGTGAACACCAGGAACAGCAGGAGCGAAACTACTCCCGGAATCACCACCATGCTGATGACGACACTATTCATGATCTAATTCGTGATCCTGGGCGACTTGTGCCTAGATTAAGATTCAACAGCAGCCAAAGAGGGCTATTAGCTCTGACTAATGTTTTCATAGGCCGCACGCGAACACAATATGATTTAAGGACAATCCCGCGGGCTGTAAAACTAATAGAATCTATAGATTAATTTACAAAAGTTTAAGAGAGCGTTCTGGTCGTCGCCGCTTGACGCTGCTTTTGTACTCCCCATACCATCGAATTTCTACTCTTATGCCTGATTCTGCTGTTGGCCCCGTTGTTCCGCGCGTGCGCTTTGCGCCTTCTCCCACCGGCTTTTTGCATGTGGGCAGCGCCCGCACTTTCATTTTTAACTGGCTCTACGCCCGCCACAACGGGGGCACAATGATTCTCCGCCTCGACGATACCGACGTTGAGCGCAACACCCAGGCTTCCGTCGATTCGATCTTTGAAGGATTGAAGTGGCTCAGCTTGGCCTGGGACGAGCAATACAAGCAGTCGGATCGGCTCGAACTTCATCGCAAAACTGCCTGGGCGATCTTTGAAAAGGGACTCGCTTATCGCGACTTCACTCCCGCCCATACCGGAGATGCGGAAAAATCTGGCGCACAAGGAACCTGGCTTTTCAATCCTGGCGCGCGCGAACTTTCTCGTGCGGAGAGCGACCACCGCGCGGCTGCGGGAGAGCCGTTTGCGCTGCGCTTTCGCGTGCCCCGCGGGAGTGGGCAGGTGGTGCGGTTTAACGATGCCGTTTATGGCGAGCAGATGAAGGAAGCGGATGATATCGAGGACTTCGCATTGCTTCGTTCTGATGGTATGCCGACCTATCATCTGGCGTCTTGCGCCGATGATGCCGATCTGCGCATCAGCCACATCATCCGGGGACAGGACCATCTCACGAATACGTTCAAGCATGTGCTGATCTTCGAAGCCGCCGGGTTTGCGCCGCCGCAGTTTGCGCATCTGCCGCTGTTGGTTGCGCCGGACGGGTCGAAGCTTTCCAAGCGGAGGCATGGGCCGGTGGTCAGCGTAACCACGTATCGAGACGCCGGCTTTTTGTCCGAGGCGTTCATAAATTTTCTGTGCCTGCTGGGCTGGTCGCCGAAAGACAATCGGGAGAATCTGTCGCTGCGGGAGTTGACGGATGCTTTCTCGCTGGAGGGAATCAATCGCTCGAACGCGGTGGTGAACTTTAAGGAATCGACGTCTGCAAAAGAATCGGTGTCTACGAATGTCATCGTCCCGAGCGAAGCGAGGAATCTCGGGTTCGCCTCCGAAGAGACATTCGATCCGAAGGCCCTGTGGCTCAACGCCGAGCACATTCGAGCATTGTCGGTCGAGAATTTGAGCGAACGCCTCCTGCCGATTGTGCGTACGGAAGGATGGGACGTCTCAGCGGAAAAAATGCTGCACGTCACGCCCTTGATCCGCGAGCGCATCAAGCTGCTGCGCGATGTGCTTACGACGGCCGATTTTTTCTTCGTGAAGCAATTGGCGCCTTATGACCTGGCCGAACTCATACCGCAGAAGGGAGATGCGGCAACGGCATTGAAAGCCCTAACGCGAGCGCGCGAGGTACTGACAAATGTTGAGTTCAAACACGATCCACTCGATCAAGCTCTTCGCGCGGCAGCGCAGGAACTCGGAGTGAAGGCCGGACAAATGTTTCAGCCGATTCGAGTCGCGGTCTGCGGGCGGAAAAACGCGCCGCCGTTGTTTGAGACGCTTGAGGTGCTGGGTAAAGACACGACGCTGCAGCGCATCGCGCAGGCGATTGAGAAATTGCAATAAGGAGCGCTCACTTGCTTCTCTGCATTTCGCGATAGGCCTCGCTCTTGGAAATCCCGCGCTCTTTTGCCAATTTTTTCAGCGCGGCCTTCCCGTCGATTTTTTCTTCGGCCACGATCTGCTGGACCCTTTGCCGGACCGAAACATTGGCTGCACTCTGTGCCGCAGGAGATTTGCTTTCCTCGGCCTTGCCGATCAGCAGCGTGATCTCGCCCTTGACTGCATCGCGTGCTTCTAAAGCGTGCAATAGTTCGCTGGCGGGTCCGCGGAGGAACTCTTCGTGCAGTTTCGTTACTTCGCGCGCGATCACTACATGGCGATTTTCTCCCAGGACTTCGCAAACGTCGGCAAGCGTTTCGAGGATGCGATGCGGAGCCTCGTAGAAAACCTGCGTGCGCGGGGAAGCTTTGACTGCTTCGAGCGCTTCCCGCCGCTCGCCACGCTTTGCCGGCAAGAATCCGCTGAAACGGAACGAATCGGTGGGCAAGCCGCTGGCCGCAAGAGCCGCCAGAAACGCTGACGCGCCTGGAATGGGCACCACGGGCAGATGGTGCCGAATCGCCAGCGAAACCAAATGAAATCCGGGATCGGAAATTCCCGGCATCCCCGCGTCGCTCACCAGCGCGAGGCTCGCTCCTTCCTGCATCTCCTTTACCAGTTCAGCTGCGCGGGTCATTTCATTGTGCTCGTGATAGCTGATGGTACGCGTCGTGATTCCGTAATGATTGAGAAGCTTTTGTGTCTGCCGCGTATCTTCGCAGGCAATCAAATCGACTTCTTTGAGAACGCGCACCGCGCGAAAGGTAATGTCTTGGAGATTGCCGATGGGGGTCGCGACCAGATAGAGCGCTGGCCCGGAACTGTGAGCATGGGAGCCTTTTACAGAGGCAGTTGCAGGAATAGTTGTGGCATCTGCGGGATCGGGTTCAGAGTCCCTCTTCCTCATGCTCATCCGCGAAGTCTATCACCGTGAAAATCGGCACCCTGAAATCAGCACTCTGAAACAATCGCTCTTGCAACGCAGTAGAAGTCTGCGGCCTATTTCGTGGCTGGCTGCGGAATGGCAGGTGTTGAGCCGGTTTCGGGTGATCCTTCGGCGAGAGCCTTGCGCACAAAACCGAAAGGAACCACGGCGCTCATTACCGCGCGATCGCCCTCCTGCTTTACTTTGAGGCTGTCGAAGAATGCTTTCACATCGGCATCGTTGCCATGCAGTCCGGCGGATATTTCGGCGCTATGGGTCAGTGCCAGGAATGCTCTGGCCTTATCTGCAAGGGCGCGCGCTTCATCCGTATTTTGCGTGAAAGCCTCAGCCAGCACATGAAATGAATTCGCGTGCAGGTGCAGCGGGCTCAGAAAACTTGCCGAGATCACTAGGGTGGCGGGGCTCGTGAAGAGCGAACTCCAGTCCACAGTTCCGGGCGCCGAAGGGTCGATGCGGGCGATGGCCCATGCCAAACTTCCCAGCTGCACGTGTTTGTAGAATTGGCGCAGCAGCGCCGGACCCCCGAAGGGCGAGGCCAGCTTCTTTGATCGGTCCACCATGCCTTCAATCACGCCCGCGTCCTCCTGGTTTGAGGCGGCCACGGAATCGGCATTGAGCACGGCCACGCGCAAAGTCCTGCCTTCGAGCGGGATCGTAAAGATTTCGGCCGTCTGATAAGTCTCGACAGAGCGCGCGATTTTTCGCAGATAGTTGGTGAGCCGCTCACCTTGAAATTTTCCTACCAGCACTTCGGAAAAACGCGGCTCCGGGGCAGTTCCAGCAGTCCCGCCGCCAGGCCAATTGGCGGGATAGTGCACAGCGAACGCGGCTTCGTTGAGATCGCGCTCGAACTGAAAGCCGGTGGCCTGGATGAAGTGCTCGTATTCGGGATCGTGGCTTACCGCAGGCAAGTCTTTGCCGCCGTTCAATCGGCGGGCCCAGGAAAGATCGATGTAAAAGAATGCGTCGGCGCCGGGCAGCAGGCGAGCCGGTTCCGGCGGAGCAAGTTTTCGCAATTGGACGGCGGCGGTCACTGCCGCGGCAACGATTACAACTCCCAGAACGACGGGAAGCGTGCGCCTAATTCGCATGGGGCGAGGTCAGGCTGAAATCATAACATCCTTGGTACAACAGGGCCGGTTGCGCTGGAGTCGTTCTCCCATTGCGCCAAAAAATCACATTGTGATATCGTACTCAATTGTCCCGGACATCTGGAAGGGATTAGGGGTATACTTGTGCCTTAGGGCACTGGTGCCCGATGCTGGCGTAGCTCAGTTGGTAGAGCATCTGATTTGTAATCAGAGGGTCGGGGGTTCAAATCCCTTCGCCAGCTCCAGTATGTGAAATTCGGCGGCGAATTTCGGCAGGCAGGAACTCGGTAGGCGGCGCAACAGGTTTTTCCAACGCACTCCATTCGGAAGTTTTCCGGCGTGTAGTGGTCTTCGCGCGATATCCGTTTGCGTGAATCTTGGTTTTCCCTGATTTGCCAAAAGAAGGCTGGCTGGCAGGTTGGCTGAAGCTCTGATTTGAAACTAAAGCAGAAGTGTGCTGCCGCGTCTTCCGGAGTTTTTGCCGTAGCCGAATGAGTTGCCTGCTGGATGAAGCGCAAGGGCTGCATCACCCGGCAGTTGTGCACAGGTGGGTGAGTGGTTAAAGCCAACAGACTGTAAATCTGTCCCTCCTAGCGAGGTACGAAGGTTCGAATCCTTCCCTGTGCACCAGGTTTATCTGTTGATGTGGATTTCGTGATCTACAGGTTTTTGTGAAAGGGCACGACTTTAGGCGTGCCGCCACGGTCAGAGAGAGAAGCGGCTTTCGCCGCTGGCGAAAATCCTGAGCGCGGTTGCGCGGGATGTGTAGATGAAACTGAGTCGCTTAACCGGGGCGTTGCTTGCATACCTTGCATTGGGTGTGCTGGCCGTAACCACGCTGAGCGATCAGCGGGTAAGAGCTGTCACGCTGTTGATCCTGGGATTGTTTGCGTTCAAGACGTGGGTGCGACGGAAAGATGTTCTGCACCCGGACGGCGAGGGCGAGCTAGAGCCGGCAGCCGATGAAGTGAGACCAA
Source organism: uncultured Acidobacteriaceae bacterium (assembly GCA_963784095.1). Taxonomy (GTDB): domain Bacteria; phylum Acidobacteriota; class Terriglobia; order Terriglobales; family Acidobacteriaceae; genus Sulfotelmatobacter. The sequence goes on along the minus strand of CAWAQC010000001.1, from coordinate 778,361 downwards.
CAGTAGACGGCGAGTTGGAGATGCGAGTCGCCGCGAAGTAGTGGGCCGATGTAGCTCAGTTGGTAGAGCACTCCCTTGGTAAGGGAGAGGTCATCAGTTCAATCCTGATCATCGGCTCCATGGTTTAGAGGTTTGGGAAGGGCACGACTTTAGTCGTGCCGCTGTGAGTTGCATGAGACGGCGGCCTTGGCCGCTGAGGGAACAAGGCGGGAGTAACTCAGTGGTAGAGTCACAGCCTTCCAAGCTGTTGGTCGCGGGTTCGATTCCCGTCTCCCGCTCCAAGAATAAAGTGCCGCGGGCGGGTCGCCCGCGCCATACGAGTTGAGCAAGGAAATGAGTTTCGAGCAGGCTGCGATCAAGGTAGAGAAGCCGCAGGAATTTGCAAAACTGCAAGCGGCCGTGGAGCAGGCGTTCCTGCCCGAGAATGCGGAGCGGTTCCTGAAACAGTTGGACCGCAAGGGAATTCGCGTTCGGGATTTTGATGCCGTGCTCTCGACGCGAGCGCTGGAACAGGCGGCGGAGGGATCGAAGAAGCCAGGCCTGAGTGCGTGGCAGTTGTATCAGGAGTTGCCGTTGTCGGATCAGGCGCAGATGCGAGAGTTTTATCTGTCGAAGCTGGAAACGGTCGACACCGCGCTGCGGCACAAGTTTAAGAAGTTGTATCAGTATTATTAAGTTCTACTTTGAGCGGCGGCATTTTTTAATAGGTTTTGTATCAGGGCACGGCTTCAGCCGTGCCGCCAGGAAGAATGAAATAATCCGGGGCTTTAGCCCCTGAGGAATAAGGCAATGGCGAAAGAGAAATTTGATCGTAATAAGCCGCACTGCAACGTGGGCACCATCGGTCACATCGACCACGGCAAGACCACGCTGACGGCGGCCATCACGAAAGTGTTGCAGAAGCACAATCCGAAGATCGTGTTCCGTTCGTTTGACTCGATTGATAACGCTCCGGAAGAGAAGGCGCGCGGCATCACGATCGCGACGGCGCACGTGGAGTATGAGACGGCGAACCGGCACTACGCGCACGTCGATTGCCCCGGCCACGCCGACTACATCAAGAACATGATCACGGGCGCGGCGCAGATGGATGGCGCGATTTTAGTCGTGGCTGCCACCGACGGTCCGATGCCGCAGACGCGCGAGCACGTGTTGTTGGCGCGGCAGGTCGGTGTGCCTTACATCGTGGTTGCTTTGAACAAGTGCGATGCGGTCGACGATCCCGAGTTGCTCGATCTGGTTGAACTCGAAGTGCGCGAGTTGCTGAAGACCTACAAGTTCCCTGGTGACGATGTGCCGGTGATCCGCTTGTCTGCACTCGGCGCTTTGAACGGAGAAGAGAAGTGGGAGAAGCAGATTGACGCCTTGATGGAAGCGGTGGATAAGAGCGTGCCGCAGCCGGCGCGCGAGCTGGACAAGCCGTTCCTGATGCCGATTGAAGACATCTTCTCGATTCAGGGCCGCGGCACGGTGGTCACGGGACGAATCGAGCGCGGCAAAGTGAAGGTTGGCGAAGAAGTGGAAATCGTCGGCTTCCGCGACACGCGCAAGACAGTCGTGACGGGCGTCGAGATGTTCAAGAAGCAGCTGGATGAAGGCATGGCGGGCGACAACGCGGGACTGCTGCTGCGCGGCATCGCGAAAGAAGATGTGGAGCGCGGCATGGTGTTGGCCAAGGGCGGCTCGATCACACCTCACACCAAGTTCAAAGCCGAAGTTTACATTCTGACCAAAGAAGAAGGTGGACGGCATACGCCGTTCTTCAAAGGATACCGTCCGCAGTTTTATTTGCGAACGACGGATGTGACCGGAGTGGCCGAGTTGCCTGCGGGCACCGAGATGGTGATGCCGGGCGACAATGTTTCGCTGGTGATCGAGTTGATCACACCGGTGGCCATGGAAAAAGGCTTGCGCTTCGCGATTCGCGAAGGCGGCCACACGGTGGGCGCGGGAACGATTGCCGAGATTGTGCAGTAGCAGTAAATAAATGTGTGGAGCGGGCGCCCTCGCCCGCTATGCAGGCAGCATCGACAAAGGCTCGCGGGCGAGGGCGCCCGCTCCACAAAAACAACAGGAAGTGAGCAATGCCCCGAGAAATTGTTACGATGCAGTGCGGTGATTGCAAAGAGCGGAATTATTCGACGACCAAGAACCGGAAGACGACGACGGAGCGGCTGGAGTTCAAGAAATTCTGCCGCCGTTGCCGCAAGCATACGCCGCATAAAGAAGTGAAATAATTGAGTCATCGGGCGATTGGGTGATTTTGCGATTGAAGAAACCGGGGCCTGCGCGGATTTTCAATCGCTCAATGACCCGATCACAAAATCACTCAATGCCTTCAGGGGCGTAAGCTCAACGGTTAAACTGCCGGTCTCCAAAACCGGACTTGGGGGTTCGAATCCCTCCGCCCCTGCCAGATTTGGACGGATTGCAGGAGCCGAGATGGACTGCAGTAGTCGAGTAATGATTGCACTAGCGTAAAAGGGAGAAGTACAGCAGCATGGGAGTGGAGACGAAGAAAATGGCGAACTCAATCGCAACCGCCAGCGGAAGTTTCGGCGAACGGGTGAAGGCCTGGCCGGAGCGGGTCAAGGCGTTCTACAACGACGTGCGCACCGAGACGCGCAAAGTCACGGCCCCATCGTGGAAAGAAGTGCAGGCTACTACGACGGTGGTGGTGGTTACGGTATTTCTTTTTGGCCTGTTCTTTCTGGTAATTGATACCGTGCTGCAAAAGTTCGTTTCGTTCCTATACAGCTATTTCGGGCACTAAGATCCCGGTTCAGAAGCTGGAGTTCAACTTGATTATGCAAGAGGAAGAAAAAAACGAAGGTGGCGGGAGCGGAGAGCAATCGCCGCAGCCACCGAGTTCCGACGGCGCTGCCGCCACGGGCGAAGCTCCGCACAATCCGAACATGAAGTGGTACATCATCCACTCGTATTCGGGATTTGAGCGCAAGGTAAAAGAGTCGCTGGAATCGCGCGTCGCCGCTTTCGGGCTACAGGAGAAGATCGGCAAAGTGCTGATCCCGACCGAGTCGGTCACCGAAGTGCGCGGCGGCAAAAAATATACCTCCGAGCGCATGTTTTATCCCGGCTACGTGCTGGTCGAAATGGATATGGACGATCATGTCTGGCACGTGGTGAAATCCACGCCGCGTGTGACCGGATTCGTCGGCACGGGGCAGCAGCCTACGCCGCTGTCGGAAGAAGAAGTGCAGCACATCGTCTACAAGGTGGCCGACAGCCGCGAGAAGCCAAAGCTCAAGGTCAAGTTCGAGAAGAACGAGACGGTTCGCATTTCTGAAGGCCCGTTTGCGACCTTCCAGGGCATTGTGGATGAGGTGAACGAAGATCGGGAAACCTTGAAGGTGATGGTCACAATTTTCGGCCGCTCGACTCCGGTGGAATTGGAATTCAACCAGGTGGAGAAAGTGGCGTAGTTATGGGCAGTTTCAGCGCCAAGTTGCGAGTGTGGAATCCGAACTCTCCGGAGAGAACGGAGGAGATTGAGGCAATGGTGGATACCGGTGCCGCATTCTCCTGGATTCATCGTGAGCGCATCGAACGCTTAGGGGCGCAGGTTTTGCGGCGAATCGGATTCCGCGCCATCGACGGTTCGATCATCGAGCGAGAAACAGCTGCGGTTTGGGTGGCAAGCAATGGTTTTACGGCACCAGACATAGTTGTAATGGCAGACCCCAACGATATGGAAGTGATAGGCGTGAATACCATCGAAGGTCTGGGGTTAGCCGCCGATCCGGTGCAGAAGAAATTGATTCCCACTGTGATGCCAGCTTTGGCGTGGGGCCGAACCAGCTAAACAGGTTGAGCGGCTTGGCTTGAAACTAGAAGCTTAGGAGCGAAAGAAGTGGCGAAAAAAGTTACAGGGTTCGTAAAGCTGCAGATCGCGGCGGGCAAGGCGACTCCGGCTCCGCCGGTCGGTCCTGCGCTCGGTCAGGCCCAGATCAACATCATGGAGTTCTGCAAGCAGTTCAACGCGCGCACCAACCAGAAAGAGATGGAGGGGTTGATCATCCCGGTGGTCGTCTCGGTGTACAACGACCGCTCATTCACCTTCATTACGAAGACGCCTCCGGCATCGATTCTGTTGAAGCGCGCGGCGGGCATTGCCAAGGGATCGGGAACGCCGAACAAAGACAAAGTCGGCAAGGTGACGCTGAAGCAGGTTGAGGATATCGCGAGACAGAAGATGCCCGACCTGAATGCGGCCTCGGTGGATGCGGCGGTGAAGAGCGTACGCGGCACGGCGCGGTCCATGGGTATTGAAGTGGTTGGATAGCGGAGGTTCGCTCCGCGGACAGCCAGGGCGGCTGTCCCCACATGAAGATTTGTAAGTCGACATCACCACGGCTGATCGAAACGCCGTTCAGCGGTGGGAGACAAGGAAAAGCAAAATGAAAAAAGAAGGAAAGAATATCGCCAAGGCACACGCGGCAGTCGAGAAGCGGCCTTATGTGCTGCAGGATGCCGTGCCTTTGCTGCAGAAAGTCAAATTCGCCAAGTTCGATGAGACCGTTGAAATCACCATGCGGCTGGGGGTCGATCCCAAACACGCCGACCAGATGGTTCGCGGCACGGTCGTTCTGCCGCACGGCCTCGGCAAATCAAAGAAGGTTCTGGTCATTGCTACGGGCGACAAGGTTCGCGAAGCCGAAGCTGCCGGGGCCGATTATGCCGGCGGCGAAGAGATGGTCGAGAAGATCACCAAAGAAAACTGGACCGACTTTGACGCCCTGATCGCCACACCGGACGTAATGAAATCGGTTGGCCGCTTGGGAAAAATTCTGGGGCCCAAAGGACTGATGCCGAATCCGAAGACAGGAACGGTGACTTTCGATGTGGGCAAGGCCGTGCAGGAAGTGAAGGCCGGCAAGGTCGAATTCCGCACCGACAAGACGGCGCTGGTTCACGTGCCAGTGGGAAAGATATCGTTTTCTCCCGACAAGCTGATCGAGAACGCGACCGTGCTGATCACCAGCGTGATTAAGGCCAAGCCATCGGTGGCAAAGGGCAAGTACATTAAAGGATGCACGCTGAGTTCGAGCATGGGGCCGGGGATCTCGCTGGATGTGGCTCCGATTGAGAACGCAGCGAAGGCGTAAAAATTGCCGGGCTGCGCCCGGTGGACAGCCGAAGGCGGCTGTCCCCACACAAGATCATAAACATAAGATCATAAGAGGACTACGCAATGCCAGTTAGCAGAGCTAAGAAGAGAGAACAAGTCGAGAAGTTGAGCGCGGAACTGAAGAAGGTTTCCAGCGCAGTCGTGGCCACGTACAGCAAGCTCACCGTCGCTCAGGATTACGAGCTGCGCAAGGCCCTACGCGGCGCCGGCGCCAAGTATCAGGTGGTGAAGAACACGCTGGCCGAGCTTGCTGCGAAAGACACCAAGATCGAGGGCGGCCTGAAGAATCTCACCGGCGTCACTTCGATCGCCTATACAACCGGCGATCCAGTCGCGATGGCCAAGGCGCTGACCAAGTACGCCAAAGACACGCCGGAGTTTACGTTCAAGATCGGCGTGGTCGAGGGCCGCGTGATCTCGATTAAAGAGATCGAATCGCTGGCCAGCATGCCTTCGAAGGAAGAGCTGATGTCGAAGCTGCTGTTCCTGATCAACGCTCCGGCGCAACGGCTGGTGACTGTAATGAATGCCGTGGGACGCGATGTTGCCGTAGTGCTCGGGCAAGGCGTCGAAAAGGGCAAGTTTGCCGGCGAAGCACCCACTGGGGCTTAGGCTTGTGAGGTGAGCGCCCTTGCTGTGACAAGAGTTCGGGGCGGTAAAAGCTGTCCGAAGAGAGTTGGTTGTCCGAAGTCAGGGGTTGCGCGGTTCAGATTCTGGCGTTGTCTGGCGCCGGAATAATGGGCCAGCCGCACTGGAAACCCGGCCAACGATAACGAAAGCAAGCAAATTCATAACTCGAAGAGTGGAGAAATCAACATGGCGGATTTGCAACAGATTGAAGAATCGATCGTAAACTTGTCTCTGCTGGAAGCGGCCGAGCTGGTGAAGAAACTTGAGACGCGTCTCGGAGTGTCGGCAGCGGCAGCGGCTCCGGTGATGGTCGCGGGCGGCGGTGCCGGCGCGGGTGCGGCAGCAGCTCCGGCTGAAGAAAAGACTGAGTTCACTGTCGTCCTGAAAGAAGTCGGGGCGAACAAGATCAACGTAATCAAGGCCGTCCGCGAGGTCACCAGCCTGGGTTTGAAAGAAGCCAAGGAACTGGTAGATGGAGCGCCCAAGAACGTGAAAGAGGGCGTTTCCAAGGAAGAGGCCGAGACCATTAAGAAGAAGTTTACCGATGCTGGGGCGACCGTAGAAGTGAAGTGACGCCGCTTGCCGGAGGTTTGAGCCCGGCGCGGTCATCCTGAGCGGATTCTGCGAGGGATCGGAGATGTGGAAGCGTCAACTCTAGCCCGCTCGCCTGAACATCATAAGGCTACGCGGGCGAGGGTGCCCGCTCCACACAAGGCACCCGAAATGGTGCAAGTCTCGGAAAAATATATGTTCTGGTTGTGAAGCCGGGGCGGTGGTGGTAGCATCTAACTTATCACCGCTTCCTCTGGCCTCACTCAATCGCGGGGAGACCCGCAGGGAAGCATGGGCACTGTTCCGTGGGCAGGCGGAACGGAAACGGCCGAATAGAACTGGCGCGAAAGATTACAAATTCAAATTGGCGAAATGCCTTGCATGGCGTCTGCGGGATGGCTTGTCCCTGCAGTCGCCCCGTCGTCTTTGTAGGCTTTCATTCTTGTTTCTTGATTCGAGCAGGTTTCTTGACTCAACCAGGTTTCAGGCAAAGACGTTCCAGAGTGTAGCGAAGCAGAATGGCGCGATCTGCGCCCCACATTCCGCGGGTTTGACGCAGCGCACGGCTGCGCCTGATTTAATGGGAGTTCTTAATAATGAAGAATAATGCCTTCCGTAAACGCTTTGATTTTTCAAAAATTCCAGCAACCATCCAGATCCCGAACCTGATCGAGGTTCAGAAGCGTTCGTACGACCGTTTTCTGCAAATGGATAAACTGCCGAGCGAGCGCGAAGACGGCGGATTGCAGGCGGTGTTCCAGTCCGTCTTCCCGATCACCGACTTCCGCAACGTATCACAACTTGAGTTTGTGGATTATGCCATTGGTAACTGGGAGTGCAAGTGTGGTCACCTCAAGGGTCTCCACCACCTGCGCACTACCTGCAAGAATTGCGGCAACACGGTCATCACCGATCCGTTTCATCCCGGCGATGTACTTTGCCAGAAGTGCGGCACCTACAACGCCAACACACCCGATTTCTGCAACAAGTGCGGCGACCCGGTCGGATTGCAATTGAAATATGACGTGGCCGAGTGCGAAGAGCGCGGCATGACTTACTCTGCGCCGCTCAAGGTCACGATGCGCCTTACCATTTTCGACAAGGACGCCGAGACTGGCAACCGTTCGATCCGCGACATCAAGGAGCAGGAAGTCTTCTTCGGCGACGTTCCGCTGATGACGCAAAACGGCACCTTCATCATTAACGGTACCGAGCGCGTAATTGTCAGCCAGTTGCACCGCTCGCCGGGAGTGTTCTTCGAAACCGCGAACAACCGTACTTATTTCCTGGGCAAGATCATTCCTTATCGCGGTTCGTGGGTGGAATTCGAATACGACCAGAAGAACGTGCTCTACGTGCGCATCGACCGCAAGCGCAAATTCCTGGGCACGATTTTCCTGCGCGCCCTCGGATTGCGCTCGGGCGAGGATATTCTGCGCTCGTTCTACACCGTTGATCGCATTGCGATAAAAGACAAGAAGCTTCACTGGACGCTCGACCCGGCCAGCGAGAAGCCGACCAACCTGCTCGGAATGAAGCTGGCGCACTCGGTCAAGAACAAGTCCGGTGACGAAATCGCGCATTCCGGCCGCAAGATCAACGCCCAGATTCTGAAAGAAATCCAAAAGGCGAAGATCAGCGAAATCGAAGTCGATGTTACCGATCTCGAAGGCGCATGGGCTGCCGCCGACATCGTGGACACGACAACCGGCGAAGTTCTGCTCGAGGCCAACAGCGAAATCACCGCTGATAAACTTTCGAAGATTCTCGATTCCGGCGTGGTGGAGATGAATATCTTCTTCCCCGAGCGCGACGATGTCGGCACGGTGATCAGCCAGACCCTCAAGCGCGATTCGGTGAGCACGCCGCAGGAAGCGCTGATCGAGATCTACCGCAAGCTGCGTCCCGGCGACCCGCCGACGCTCGATACGGCCACGGCACTGTTTCACGGCATGTTCTTCGATCCGCGCAAGTATGACTTCTCGAAGGTCGGCCGCCTGAAGTTCAATATCAAGCTGTTCGAAAATCAGGACGCGACCAGCCTCGAAAAGCGCACCCTCGACCCCGACGATTTCTACGCGACCATCGGCTACCTGCTGAAGCTGCGCAAGAACATTGGCACGGTCGACGACATCGATCACCTCGGCAACCGCCGCGTTCGCGCGGTCGGCGAGTTGATGGAGAACCAGTTCCGCATCGGCCTGGTCCGCATGGAACGGGCGATCAAAGAAAAAATGTCCGTCTACCAGGAAATGTCGACGGCCATGCCGCACGACCTGGTCAATGCCAAGCCGGTGATGGCAGCGATCCGCGAATTCTTCGGATCATCGCAGCTCTCGCAGTTCATGGACCAGACCAACCCGCTTTCCGAGATCACGCACAAACGGCGTCTCTCGGCGCTTGGGCCGGGCGGTCTGTCGCGTGAACGAGCGGGATTCGAAGTGCGCGACGTTCACCCCACGCACTACGGTCGCATCTGCCCGATTGAAACGCCGGAAGGTCCGAACATCGGACTGATCTCGTCGCTGAGCTGCTATGCCCGCATCAACGATTACGGCTTTATCGAGTCGCCCTACCGCAAGATCAAGGGCGGACGTGTGATCGACTACGTCAGCGTGGTCAACACTGGCGACGGCGATTACAAGGTCGGCGATTACATCGAGAAGCACGAACTGGAAAAAGTCAACAACGAATTGAGAGAGAAGCGCAAGAAGCCGGTGCAGGTCGATCCCTTCTCGTTCTATCTATCCGCGTGGGAAGAAGACCGCCACACGATCGCGCAGGCTAACGTCGAGCTTGACGATAAGGGCAAGATCGTCGCCGAACTCGTGAATGCACGCAAGGCTGGCAACTTCGTTCTGGTCAGCCGGGACGAAGTCGATTACGTCGACGTTAGCCCGAAGCAGTTGGTTTCCGTCGCCGCGTCGCTGGTGCCGTTCCTCGAGCACGATGATGCCAACCGCGCTCTCATGGGCGCGAACATGCAACGCCAGTCTGTGCCGCTGCTGCGCGCGCAAGCGCCGATTGTCGGCACCGGAATGGAAGGCGTCACGGCGCGCGATTCGGGCGCAGTGGTTCTTGCGCGCCGCAACGGCATTGTCGATTCGGTCGATTCCGACCGCATCATCGTGCGCGTCGAAGGCGAGCACCATCCTACGCAGCTGTCGCGCGAGGTGGGCAGCGACATTTATCAGCTCACCAAATTCAAGCGCTCGAACCAGAACACCTGCATCAATCAGAAGCCGGTGGTCAAGAAAGGTCAGCGCGTGGTGAAAGGCGAGGTCATCGCTGACGGGCCTTGCACCGATCATGGCGAACTGGCGCTCGGACGCAACGTGCTCGTGGCCTTCATGCCGTGGCGCGGCTACAACTTTGAGGACGCGATTCTGGTCTCCGAAAAGATGGTGAAGGACGATTACTACACCTCGCTGCACATTGAGGAGTACGAGATCGAAGCGCGCGACACCAAGCTTGGCCCCGAAGAAGTCACGCGCGATATTCCCAACGTCAGCGAGACCATGCTGCGCAATCTCGACGAGGCGGGCGTGATCCGCATCGGAGCCAGCATTAAGCAGGGCGACATTCTGGTGGGCAAAGTTACGCCGAAGGGCGAAACCCAGCTCACGCCGGAAGAAAAGCTGCTGCGCGCGATCTTCGGCGAAAAAGCCGGAGACGTGCGCGATGCCTCGCTCTACTGTCCTCCGGGAATCGAAGGCGTGATCGTCGACGTGAAAATCTTTTCCCGCAAGGGTCAGGAAAAAGACGAGCGCGCGAAATCGATTGAAGCGACGCAGATCGGCAAGCTCGAAAAGAACTTATCCGACGAAATCCGCATTCTTACCGACGAGCGTTTGAAGCGTCTCGAGAACATTCTCGGCGGCAAGGAAGTGCAAGCCGACTTGCACGACGAGCGCACCAACAAGCGCCTGTTGACCAAGGGCAACATTCTTACTCGGGATGAGATTGAACGCATCTCGACTCGCAACCTGAAGCGCATCAAGTATGCCGACAAGGATCCGCGGGTGAATGAACAGATCGACGAGATCGAGGAAATGACTTCTCGCCAGATCGACGTGCTGAAGAAGATCGTCAACGAGAAGAAAGACAAACTAACCAAGGGAGATGAACTGCCGCCCGGCGTGATCAAGCTGGTCAAGGTCTACATCGCGATGAAGCGCAAGTTGAGCGTGGGCGACAAGATGGCCGGCCGTCACGGCAACAAGGGCGTGATCGCGCGCATTCTGCCGGAAGAGGACATGCCGTACCTCGACGACGGAACGCCGGTCGAAATCGTTCTGAATCCGCTCGGCGTGCCCAGCCGTATGAACGTAGGCCAGATTCTCGAAACCCATCTCGGATGGGCTGGTTATGCCTTGGGCGAAAAGATCAGCAACTTGCTCAAGGAAAACACCCGGACTGAAGCGATTCGCCGCGAGTTGAAAGCCTTGTTCAAGGATTCGAAGCTCTCGGACATCATCGCTGAGATGGGCGACGAAGAACTGGAAGCGTTGGCGCCTACGCTCGCGCGCGGCGTCTACATGGGTTCGCCCGTGTTCGATGGCGCGAAAGAGGGCGAAATCAAGGCGCTGCTCGAGCACGCGGGCCTGCCGACTTCCGGCAAGACGATGTTGCACGACGGCATGACCGGAGATCAGTTCGAACAGCCGGTCTGCGTCGGGTACATCTACATGCTGAAACTGTCGCACCTGGTGGACGACAAGATTCACGCGCGTTCCATCGGACCCTATTCTCTGATAACCCAACAACCTTTGGGCGGCAAGGCGCAGTTCGGCGGACAGCGCTTCGGAGAAATGGAAGTCTGGGCGCTCGAAGCTTACGGCGCAGCGTTCATCTTGCAGGAGCTGCTGACAGCGAAGTCCGACGACGTATACGGCCGCACCAAGATTTACGAGGCCATCGTCAAGGGTGAAGCTGCCATGGAGCCGGGCGTGCCTGAGTCGTTTAACGTGCTGATCCGCGAATTGCAATCGCTCTGCCTCGACGTGGAGCTGATCAAGACCGGCGAGCGCAAGCCCACGGCCAGCGCGGCAGATTAAGAAATGCTTTGAAAGGGCGCGGCTTTAGCCGCGCCGCTCAAAGCCTTGCAGGAATTTATAAGTAAGTATTTTTCGCAATTATCAGAGAACGTTTCGCGGGGGAAAAGCTCTCGACCACCGTGAAACAAAAAACTGGCAAGGCCGCTGAAAATCGGTCGTCGCCGCTGAGAGCAGGAAGCGGAGGAACACCTTGTTTCGTTCGAGCCCGTTCGAAATGCAAAACACGATTGCGGATTTCGATGCCATCCGCATCAGTCTGGCATCGCCGGAAAAAATCCGCAGCTGGTCGCATGGAGAAGTCACCAAGCCTGAGACCATCAACTACCGCACCTTTAAACCTGAGCGCGACGGATTGTTCTGCGCCCGCATTTTTGGCCCGGTAACCGATTGGGAGTGTCTCTGCGGCAAGTACAAGCGCATGAAGCATCGGGGCGTTATCTGCGACAAGTGCGGCGTGGAAGTTACGCTTTCGAAAGTTCGCCGCGAGCGCCTGGGACACATCGAGCTGGCGTCACCCTGCTCGCACGTGTGGTTTTTCAAAGGATTGCCCAGCCGCATCGGCCACCTGCTGGATATCTCGCTGCGTGACCTTGAGTCTGTTCTTTATTTCGAGGCTTACGTGGTCGTCGAACCCGGCGACGCTCCGGTAAAAGAGCGCGAAGTCATCAAAGACGAAGCGAAGTTCCGCGAGCTCGATCAGCAATATCGCCCTGCCGGATTCAAGGCGATGATGGGCGCGGAGGCGATCAAGGAACTACTCAAGCGCATCGATACCGACGCTCTCTCCACCGAACTGCGCGAGAAGATGAAGAATGAAAACTCGCTGCAGAAGCGGCTCAAGTACACGAAGCGTCTGAAAGTCGTTGAAGCGTTTCGCCGCAGCGGCAACAAGCCGAGCTGGATGATCCTCGATGTGATTCCGGTGATTCCGCCGGAGCTGCGTCCGCTGGTCCCACTTGATGGCGGCCGCTTCGCCACCTCCGATTTGAACGACCTTTATCGCCGCGTCATCAACCGCAACAACCGGTTGAAGAAGCTGATGGACCTGCACGCTCCTGAGGTCATCGTGCGCAATGAAAAGCGAATGTTGCAGGAAGCGGTCGATGCACTGTTCGACAACGGGCGCCGTGGCCGCGTGCTGCGCGGCGCCAACAATCGTCCGCTGAAGTCGCTTTCCGATACGTTGAAAGGCAAGCAGGGACGCTTCCGCCAAAACCTGCTCGGCAAGCGTGTGGACTACTCCGGACGTTCCGTCATCGTGGTCGGCCCGGAACTCAAGCTGCACCAGTGCGGTCTGCCAAAGAAGATGGCGCTCGAATTGTTCAAGCCGTTCATCTATCACCGGCTCGAACAAACCGGCAACGTCACTACAATCAAGCAAGCGAAAGAGATGGTCGAGCAGCAGGAGCCGATCGTTTGGGACATTCTTGAAGAAGTCATCAAAGATCATCCTGTGCTTTTGAACCGCGCTCCAACTTTGCACCGTCTCGGTATTCAGGCGTTTGAGCCGGTGCTGGTGGAAGGCAAAGCCATCCGCATTCACCCGCTCGTGTGCACGGCGTTCAATGCCGACTTCGACGGCGATCAGATGGCTGTACACATTCCGCTTTCTCCGGAAGCGCAGGTCGAAGCCAGCGTGTTGATGCTCGCCTCGCACAACATTCTTTCGCCCGCGTCCGGCCATCCGATCACCGTGCCTACGCAGGACATGGTTCTTGGTTTGTATTACTTGACCAAAGGCAAGCCTGGCGCCAAGGGGGAAGGCCGCGTCTTCGCCAACATCGAAGAGGTTCTGCTTGCGCTCGAAATGGGCGAAGTGGAAACGCTCACGCCCATCCGCCTGCGCTACACCGGTGAATTGATCGAACTGACCACGGCGTATGACGATCAAGACATCATTCACACCGAGCCGACGCACGTGAATCGCGCGTTCATCAACACGACGGTTGGCCGCGCCATTCTGAACGATCACCTTCCTGAAGGCATGCCGTACATCAACGGCTTGCTCAAAAAGAAAGGTATCGGAGCTCTGGTGAACTACGGCTACCTGCGCTTCGGCCTCGAGACGACGGTCAAGATGCTCGACGAAGTGAAGGAGTTCGGCTTCAAGTACGCAACCAAGGCCGGCCTTTCCATCGGCATCGATGACATGGTCATCCCTGACAGCAAGAGGACGCTGGTCAAGGACGCCGAAAAGCAAGTTGTCGCCGTGCAGCAGCAATATCTCGACGGCGCGATCACCAACGGCGAGCGCTACAACAAGGTCATCGAAATCTGGTCGGCGATTACCGAAAAGGTTGCCGACGAGATGTTCGGACAGATGCAGCGTGCCGACAAGGAAGGTTTCATCAATCCGATTTACGTCATGGCCGATTCCGGCGCTCGCGGATCGAAACAGCAGATTCGCCAGCTCTCCGGCATGCGTGGATTGATGGCCAAGCCTTCCGGCGAAATAATCGAGTCACCCATCACGGCGAACTTCCGTGAGGGTCTCACGGTGCTCGAATACTTCGTCTCGACGCACGGCGCCCGCAAGGGATTGGCCGACACCGCTCTCAAGACCGCGGATTCCGGCTATCTGACTCGTCGTCTCGTCGATGTGGCGCAAGACGTCATCATCAGCGAGTACGACTGCGGCACGGTCGATGGCATCTACGTGCAGGGCATCGTGGAAGCCGGAGAAATTATCGAGCCGTTGCGCGACCGAATTGTAGGCCGCGTTTCGCTCGAGAAAATCAAAGACTACGACGGCAACGTGGTGGTCGACATCAACCAGGAGATCACCGAAGAACTCGCGGGAGCGATTCAGGCCGCGGGTATCGAGCGCGTCAAGATTCGCTCGGTGCTCACTTGCGAGTCGAAGCGCGGCGTTTGCGTGATGTGCTACGGCCGCAACCTGGCTTCCGGACGCCTCGTCGAACTTGGCGAAGCCACTGGAGTCATTGCCGCGCAATCGATCGGCGAGCCGGGAACGCAGCTCACCATGCGTACCTTCCACATCGGCGGTACGGCATCGCGAGTCTCCGAGCAGTCACGTCTCGATGCCAAGAACAGCGGCACCGTGCGCTTCATCGGATTGCAGACGGTCAAGTCGAAATCCGGCGATCTGGTCGTCATGAACCGTCAGGGTTCAATTGCCGTGGTCGACGACAAGAACCGCGAGCGCGAGCGCTACTCGGTAATTTACGGCGCGAAGCTGAAGGTCAATGAAGGGGACCGTGTGGAGCAAGGCAAGGTCATGGTCGAGTGGGATCCTTACACTTTTGCCATCCTTACCGAAATCGGCGGCGCGGCGCAGTTCAAAGACTTGCAGGAAGGCGTGACTTTACATGAGGAGGTAGACGAAGTCACCGGCTTGTCGCGGCACGTGGTGGGCGATTCTCCGGACGAGAAGCGCCAGCCTGCGGTCGTGGTCAAGGGCAAAACCAGCAAGCGTTACCTGATGCCATCGCGGGCTCACCTTATGGTGCAGGATGGCGACACGGTATTCCCGGGAGATGTGCTGGCCAAGATCCCGCGCGAAACGACCAAGACCAAGGACATCACGGGTGGTCTGCCGCGCGTGGTCGAACTGTTCGAGGCCCGCAAGCCGCATGAAACCGCAGTTATCAGCGAGATCGATGGCACGGTGAAATTCGGCGAGGTCTCGAAAGGACAGCGCAAACTCTATGTGCAGGCCGACAATGGCACGGAGAAAGAGTATTCCGTTCCGCGCGGTGTTCACATCAACGTGCAGGAAGGTGAGCGCGTGAAAGCTGGCGAACCCTTGATGGACGGCCCGCTCAACCCGCACGACATCCTGGCCGTTCTCGGCGAAAAAGAACTGCAGTCTTACCTGGTGAACGAAATCCAGGAAGTCTACCGCTTGCAGGGCGTCAACATCTCGGACAAGCACATCGAAGTGATTGTCCGCCAGATGATGCGCTGGGTGAAGGTCGAGGACGTGGGCGACACCACGTTCCTGCTGGAGCAGCAACTGGACAAGTTCCGCTTCCGCGAAGAGAACGAGCGCGTGATCAAGGAGGGCGGCAAGCCGGCCACCGGCCGCCCGCTGCTCCTCGGCATCACGAAAGCGTCGCTCTCGACCGACTCGTTCATCTCGGCGGCGTCGTTCCAGGAGACCACGCGCGTGCTCACCGAAGCCTCGATTCAGGGCGCGGTCGATCACCTGCGCGGCTTGAAAGAGAACGTCATCGTCGGCCGGCTCATTCCTGCCGGAACCGGCATGGAGTACTACCGCAACGTGCGCCTCTCGCCAGAAATGGAAGAGGCCGCGGCCAAGGTACAGGCGGAAGTTTCGGCTGCGTACGAAGAAGCCGAGCGCGCTCTCGAAATGATGCGCCACGAGGGCGAAACCGAAGAACTAGCTGCGGAATAACTGAATTAGTAGCTTTAATGTTTCGGGGGCGAAGCCATTCGCCTCCGAAAGTTTTTAGAGTGAATCGTGAGTTCTAAGGGCAGGTGAGCTTGGCCACGCCGTGGGTTCCGAAACAATCTGTGCCGGCTTCGCCGCAGGCGAGTACTACGTTGCAGGTGGGATTCGAGTGCGAAAGTACAGACGCATTCACAATATAGGTTCCGGATGCACCTGCATCGCACTGTGCCACTCCAGTTGCGTTCACTGTAATCTCACTTTGAGCATTCGCTTCGTTGCAGACGCTCCAGGTTGGCGAGATCGAGAGCGGCGACGAAGATCCAGATTCGTAACCCACGGCGGTGAACTGAACTTTTCCGTTGGGATAGTTCTGAGCGTTGGCAGTTGCGGGGGATATCGAAATAGACTTCAAGTTAGATGCGCTACTGGAAGGGGAACCGCATGCGAGGCTGATTGCCGCGGCCAGAAGAGAGACGAAACAAAAGTGAGGCCCATACTTTTTCATGCAGAACCTCCTAATGCGCTTTGAACACGGCATCGCGCTCAAAGTTGCCTAGAAAAAGCAAAAGGCGGGTATCGTGTCGCCTCCAAGCAACCTCTGAATTATTTGGCTCGATAAACCACTTTCCCCGCCACCATCGTCCATAGCACTTTCGTGTCTCGCATCTGTTCCGGAGAAACCGTCAGGACATCGCGGTCCAGCAAAACCAAATCCGCGCGCTTTCCAGGAGCGATGGTTCCAATCGAATCCTCCATATTCATCGCGCGCGCCGAATTGCGCGTGTAGGCATAAAACATGGCCTGGCGCGGCATATCTTGGGGCGGATCGAGCACGCCTTCCGGCCCTCTGCGCGTTTCGGCCTGATAAATCGCCTTGAACACATTCGCTGTCGAAACCGGCCAGTCGCTCGCTCCCGAAATAATTCCGCCATTATCCAGAATCGACCGCGCCGGATATTGCCACTTATAAATCTCCGGATCGATGTACGGCTTCACGATCTCGATGGTGTCCTGGCTGGCATCCGCCCAGAACATTTGCAGTGCGCTCACCACACCTAATTCACGAAACCGCGGGAAGTCGCTCGGCTGCACGAACTGTTCATGCGTGATCGTATCGGGCAATCCCGAATTTCCATTGGCCTTTCGCGCCGCCTCAATTCCATCGAGCGCGGCTGTCACCGCGCCATCGCCGATCGCGTGCACGTGAACGATCAATCCTTCTTTATCCGCCTCAATGCATAGTTCGGCAAACTTCTTCGGATCAAACAATAATTCCGCATTGCGCCTGGTGTTTCTGTAAGGCTTGCTCAAATAGGCGGTTTGAGAAGGGAACTCGACCACGCCGTCGGCGAAGACTTTTACCCCGGTCACGTGCAGATGCGGAACATTTTTATATTCTTCGCGCGTGTTCTGAATCCCCGCCAGCTCGGCCGCAGGATCCTTCGCATACACTCGCGGAAACGCCACCACCTCCGAATTCAACTCGCCGTGATCGGCAAGAGCCTTGTACGCTTGCAGCACATAATCTGTCGCCAGGGGATCGAGCCACGCGGTAATCCCGAGACTGTATTCGTATTGCAGCGCCGCCCGCCCCGCCGCCAGCAATTGCTCGGGAGTGTACTTCGGCAGCAGCGGCTCGATTTTCTCTGTTCCGGCATCCACCAGAAATCCATTCGGCTGTCCGTTTTTATATATGCCGTAGTAGCCGCGCTGCTGAGGAGTAAGCGCTTTCAAGAAATCGGCTGTAATCCCGGCGCGAGCCAGCAACGCCCGGTTTGCCCAAGCCGTATGCCCATCCATGCCGCGCAGCAGCACACACTGTTTCTCATAAGTGCCCGTGCTGAAATCTTTATTCAGTACATCCGGATGCGACCAGAACTCCAGGGGCAATCCCAGCACTTCCACGATGTCGCCGCGCATTCCGCGCCCGGATTTCCTCGCCCACGCTACAAAGGCCGGCAACTGATCAAGCTTGTCCACCTTGTCGCTGGCATCGGCTGAAATCAGATTCAATCCGCCGTCGATCGAGTGGCTGTGCGAATCAATGAATCCCGGAAACAGGCTCTTGCCCTGCAGATCGACGCGCTCCGCTCCGGCGTCAGCCGCCTTTTCCACCTCGGCCAGATTTCCCACCGCAACAATTGTCTCCCCGCGGATCGCAACCGCCTCGGCATACGGGTCGTCCGGATTTCCCGTGAACACTTTCGCATTGAAGAAAATCTTTTCCGGCGATGCACCCTGCTGTGCGTGCGCAACCGCTGCTCCACATCCCGCTACCAGCCAGGCCAAGACCGCCGTAAATAGCAAACCCGGATACATCCTTCGGACTCGTCTTCCTCGGTCTTTTTCCATTCGCCGTTTTTCTCCCAGCGTTCTTTGGTGTGCGCCCTGCGCTGCAGGGCTAATGTTACCGCAACGATCCCTCCGTACGGGCCAGCACCAGATCCGTGCCCGTCGTGGCAGGGACGGCCGTCAACTTAAATCAGAAAGACTTTAACTCAGCGACCACCCAGGCCGCTCCTGTAACAAGGAAAGTCAGGACGCATTCGGACCAATTGAAATGCGCCTTCGGGTGAGCGATCACTCGCGGAACCCAAATTATTACGCCAAACAGTGCCAGCATAAGCGTCATCAGGCGCATCGCGAGCCGCGCCTGGCGATTGAGGAGGATGGCAATTGCTGCGAGTCCAAACGCGGCCGTCGTAAAGATCGCCCAAAACATCTGGTTAGGTGGAATCCACTTCGAAACGAGATGAGCTGTTTCGCGAAGTAAGAGTGCCTGACCAAGCATAAACGAAATCGTGCAGACGCCGAGTCCAAGGCGTGCCAGTCGGCCGAGCACTAGCGCCGTTGCTCCATTTGCCTCAGTTGCAGCGTACAGCGCGATCGCGCCGCAGACTAAGGAAAAGAATACGAAGAAGCTCCCGCCGTATCGATCATAGATGTTCGAGGCGGCGATGGTGTCAGGGACGCAGGCGAGCGAGAAAGACAGATAGACGACGCCAAGTACGATCGCGGCCCAGCGCATGGTGCGCGGATTCTGTATCCCGATCCCACCCGCAATTTGAGCGGCCATGAGACACCCGCCAACGATGGCGCCAAAAGGCAGGCTCCAGATATGTTGCAGGTTTTGCCAGGTATAAACGTCGTGCCACATCAGCGCGATCACGCCGAACAGCACCGCCGACGCGCCAAAGACGATCCGTCCATACAGCGCCGTTTTCATACACAAAAGGTAACAGACATCCCGGAAAGCGGGGCGATCAACCCGATCTGGATATTTACTCGCAATGCGCACGCTAAGCGGCCTGGAGAAGTGCTGCGGGATTATCCACGGATGTGTCAGTGGCCGATGAGTGTAATCGCGATGTTTCGCCACTTGACTTTTGACAACTGCCCACGAGGTCGGTTTCGATCTTACGGAATCACATAGAACGGCACGTTGCTGGTTAACACTCCGGAGGGCGTGGTGACGCTGACGTGGCCGGTGGTCGCGCCAGGCGGAACAGTGGCCGTTAGATAAGTGTCGGAGACAACTTTGAAGGTCATCGGCGCCCCGTTCAGCGAAACGGCCGTGGTCCCGGTGAAGCTCTGTCCGAGGATGCCGCTGGTTGGGCCGACCTTGCCTGCGGCGTGGATGAAGGTTACGAAGGGGCCGAGGCCTATGTCGAGGCTGTAGACCGTGCCGTCGTTGTCCGGACCCCCGAGATAAGTTGTTCCATAGAAGTTGCCGTCCGTGCCCTGAAGGACGCCAGCGTAGGGTCCCATGCCGTCTGTTATTTGGAAGCTATGAAGAATACTAATTTGCCCCTCTGGCCGAAGTTCAAATATAGCTCCACAGCCAATGCCCGCATTGCAAGTGAAGTCGCCTCCATAATAGGTTGTCCCATACAGACTCCCATCAGTAGCCTGGACCAATTGACCCGCCGGACTCCTGCCGTCAACGAGCTGTATAGTGGTTAGTTTGCCACTTGGGGCAATCTTGAAAATCGTACCGTTTCCAACGCCCTGCCTAACACCACCTGCCAAAGCCGTACCGTACAAACTCTTGTCCATGGCCTGAACCATTGGCCCGTAAGGCTCTTCGCCGTCACTGCCGTCGAAATCGTGTAGCGTAGTCAGCACGCCACTGTTAGTGATGCTAAAGATGGTTCCACATCCGTTAAACGGTGAGCAGTTGCCCGTCCCGCCGTATGCTGTTGTCCCATAAAACTGGCCGTCCACGCCTTGAATTAGCCCAGCCACTGGAGAGGAGCCGTCATTGAGGTTGAAATCATGCAGGGTCGTCAACACATCCTGGCGTAATCTTAAAGACCGTTCCATAGGTATAGAGCCCACCACCGTAGGTCGTGCCGTAGAAATTCCCGTCGATTGCCTGGATCAGCGTGCCGTCAGGGCCAAGACCGTCGGAGCCATTAAAACTGTGCAACGTCGTCAGCTTTCCCTGCGAGTCAAGTTTGAAGATGGTGCCGTAGCCGTTCGCGCCATAGCTAGCCGTGCCATACAGGTTCCCGTCCGTGGCTATTGCTAGCCCGGCGGTCGGATACGCACCGTCAGCACAGCCCGGCTCGGAGCAGAAGTTGTAGACTGTAGACACGGTACCCCAAGGCGTGATCCTGAAGACCATGCCGCTGTCGTTTGCTCCGCCCGAAAAGGTCGTTCCAAAGAACGAGCCGTCACTCCCTTGGATCAGAGAACCTAAGTACGGACCTGAACCGTTCACCCCATCGAAATTCACCAGTGTAGTGAAGGTCTGTGCGTGCGCAATGGCCGCGGCGCAGAGCAAAAGAACAGCCCCGGCCATTTTCCCGGCGTTAAGGTTTGTCATCGGAATCCTCCATGGTGCGAACGTCGCCATCAGTCACGCGAGAGACAGGGACCCTGCTCGGCTAATCCTCAGGTCGGGGGAACTCGGGGCTGGCCGAAAGTTATCAACCTTCGGAGCGGGGCCGTCAAGGCGAGATTTGTCAGTTTACATAAACAGGCGTTAGCACTCAAAATCCTCGGTCGAGGTATGCGGGCTCTTTCTCCGTTTTGTTTGGAATCTGGAATTCGGGGACGAGTGAAAAAACTTTATCTTCTCCAACGGCTCACCACATAAAGCAAAATAGACAGCACCACACTCAAGAGCAGCGAAGTTGCCAGAGGAAAATAGATTCCCGTGTTCTTCCCACGGTAAACAATGTCCCCTGGCAGCCTTCCCAAAGGTAGATGCAAGCGCCCCAGCAGGATCACCACCAGCCCCGCCGCTACCAGGATCGCGCCCAGAAAAATCAGCAGCTTCCCGAAATCCATTCCACCCTCTCCGGTGAACTATTGAGTTTGTCTCCTGCGCCAAACTTTGCAACAATTCCCGCAACCAAAGATTTGGCGGGAAACTGCCCGCTTCGCCACTCCGTAAGCCCGGCTGCGGTACCAGCGTGATTTGCCGAGCCAATCGATCGAACCGTCATCACGGAGACTCTCATTATGCTGCCCCGAAATGCTCGCTTGTGTAGCTTCATCTTAGCCGCATCCCTGTTGGCCATGCCGCTTACAAATTTGCTCGCAGCACGCGCCTCTGCGCAGAACGTCCTCACCTACCACAATAACAACGCCCACACCGGACTCAATTCCGCGGAAACTACGCTCACTCCAAGCAACGTCAACGTGAGCTCTTTCGGGAAACTCTTCGTGCTGACCGTCGACGGCTTGGTTGACGCCGAACCTCTCTATCTCTCGGCCGTTCCAGTCAACGGCGGCACGCATAACGTTCTGATTGTCGCCACCGAGAACGATTCCGTCTACGCCTTTGATGCCGATAACGGCACGCAACTTTGGCAAGTCAGCGCCCTCGAGGCCGGCGAAACTCCATCAGACGATCGCGGGTGCTCCCAGATCACGCCCCAAATCGGCATCACTGGCACTCCCGTCATCAGCCGTCCCGCGGGATCGAATGGCGTTATCTATCTCGTCGCCATGTCAAAGAATTCTTCTGGCCACTACTTTCAGCGCCTTCACGCTCTTGATGCTACCACCGGCAGCGAACTCTACAACGGCCCCGTCACCGTCTCCGGGAAGTACCCGGGCACCGGCGACGACAGCTCCGATGGCTATGTCTACTTCAACGCCGGGCAATACGCGGAGCGTGGCGGCCTGCTTCTCGCCGACGGCGTCGTCTATCTCGCATGGACTTCACACTGCGACGCCCGCCCCTACACAGGCTGGATCATGGGCTACAACCCCACTACGCTAAAACAAAGAACCGTAATTGATGTCACGCCCAACGGCAACGAAGGCTCGATCTGGGGCGCAGGCTCCGGCCTTACCGCAGACAATGAAGGCAATATCTTTTTCCTCGACGCCAACGGCATCTTCGACACCACCCTCAACCCCAGCGGATTTCCCATCCAGGGCGATTACGGCAACGCTTTCGTCCGCCTAACCGCCAAAGGCGGCCTCGCCGTAGCCGACTATTTCGAAATGGACAACGGACCGACCGAAAGTGAAGAGGACGTGGACTTGGGCTCAGGCGGCGCGATTCTGCTGCCCAACCTGAAAGATTCCTCCGGGAACACCTGGCAACTCGCTGCAGGCGCCGGCAAAGACGGCAATCTCTACATCGTGAACCGCAGCTCCATGGGAAAATTCAATCCCAACAGCAACAACAATTATCAGGAACTCTCCGGAGTTCTGCCCGGTGGCGAGTGGGCGATGCCCGCATACTTCAAGGGACGCCTCTACTACGGCCCCGTCAGCTCGCCCATCCTGGCCTTTCAGTTCGCCAATGCGAAGCTGAAGACCTCGCCGGTAGCGCAAACCAGCACCAGCTTCGGTTATCCCGGAGCCACGCCCAGCATCTCTTCTGACGGAACCCAGAACGCCATCGTCTGGGCGACAGAAAATACCAATCCCGCAGTTCTTCACGCTTACAGCGCCCAAAGTCTGCAGGAGCTCTACAACACCAACCAGGCCTCGAATGGACGCGATCACTTCGGCGCCGGCAACAAATTCATCACCCCTATGATCATCAATGGCAAAGTCTACGTAGGCACCACTACCGGCGTGGGAGTGTTCGGCTTGCTTTCAGATCCTACAGTTCGTGTGCAGGGCAGCCGTGCGAAGACGCAGCGTGTGGCGGCGGACGGGTCTTCCGGCGATTCGAGCGTAATTCGACCCGCCGGCAAGAAATGATGCCATGCGACGCGGAAGGATTGTCCCGAGGACAATCTTTGGCGTCTAAAGCCCGCACTTGAGCGGCATGGGCACCCTCCGCAAGGCCATGCGGCAGGCGCTCTGGCAGCGCCCCCAGGTGGAGTCGGTGGCAGAGCCTCCGCAAAACGAGGGTGGGGCGGGCCGGCGGTAGTGGAGTTGAGGGCGTAGGGTTCCAGCGCGCCTGTGGATAGGGAAAAGCGATGGTTCCGTTTCGGGATCTATACCCCTGATGCACGGGCGTTTGTTAAGAAATCCACAAGTGGAACTTCTTTTGCTAACGAATTCACAGTTGAGATTTATGCTTGTACAGGGTATCAATGGAGCAGACTAGTGCAAGACTTTCTTCAAGCCAATAAAATTTACTGCGGAGACGCACGGCAACTTTTGCCGCGGATTCGACCAGACAGCATCGCCTGTAGTTTGTGGTCGCCTCCCTATTTTGTGGGTAAGGAGTATGAAAGTACCTGACGTCGTACGTAGCTTGGCGCCGGATGGTCGAACAGGTACTTCAGCTGCACTTCGAAATTATTCGGCCCGGTGGCTTTGTGGTGATTAACATTGCGGACATACTCTGCTTTGGCGACCAGAAGATGCCGCGATTCCAGGCCGAGACCTTAAACCAACGACGCTCGCCGGTGACACGTCAGGACGTGCTACGGGCGAAAGCGAACCATCCAGGCTTTAGTCGCGACCAGCTAGCCGCTTTGTTGGGCTGCAGCGAGCAGACCGTCGACCGGCGACTGAATGGCAACAACATTCGTGGCGGGAAATACGCTACTCAAACCCGAGTGAAACTGGTGGCGGGGGTAGTCGAGAGATGGGCACGTCGGGCCGGATTTTACATCTATGACCGAAGGATCTGGGCGAAGGACCCGGCTTGGCAAAATTCCGAATGGCACAGCAGTTCCTATCGCGCGGTCGACGAATTTGAGTACGTGTACTTTCTCTGGAAGCCCGGCGCAACCCTCGTTGACCGGCGACGTTTGAGCCAGTCGGAATGGGCAAAGTGGGGTTCGCGTGCTGTTTGGTTTATCCCATCCGTGAGGGCGAACGATAACCACGAAGCGAAGTTTCCGACTGAGCTTCCGCGGCGAATCATTCGGCTCCTTACGGAGCCCGGCGAAACCGTGCTGGACTGTTTTGTAGGAAGCGGATCAACGGCTGTGGCCGCTATTGAGACGGACCGTCAGTATATCGGTATTGAACTTATTCCCGCATATGCGGATCTTGCCGTAAGGGCATGCGATCGAGCTACTGATGCCAAACAAAATCCTCTGCTGGATCCAAATGAATATCCTGAACCCGCCACGCAGCGAGAGCTCTTAAGCGCGGAAAGCTAAGGCGAGTCCGAAATGCCTCTCCCAGGGTCGGTGCGTTCGGCCCGGCAGTCCAGATGCTGTGCTGTGCGTCCGGATTGTAGCGGTCCTGTAGCATTCCGTTGGGCAAGCAAATGACTTGGATCATTTCAAGATTGTTGCCGTGCTCAGTCTCGTCGTAGTGATACTTAACGAAGACTGTTGTAGTGAGGAAGTTGACTCCGCCGCTTGCCACAGCAATCGGCAGCCCGCCCGGTTGGGCGATTACCTGACCAGCCCGCACCTGCCGAATTTCTAACGATGTCTGTGAAGTCTGAACCCTCGCCACTCCTGCGGCTCCCATTTCCGCTTTTGAATCGACGAGGAGGGCCTGCCGGACGGCGTATTCGGGATGGAACACAAGCCGGGCTCGCTTGTAGTCCATCTTGCCTGTCACCCTGATGCGAGCGTTCTGGAGATTCGTCAGGTTAGTAGGCTCTATGAACATCGTCGCCCGAAATTATAACCGGAGGCGACTTCGTCATCCTACGAAGCACGTTTTTCCGAGGATATCGAACGGATACGGACACATTTCCCACAGCTTCTCCACAGCAATCCTCCTTGCGTGTATTCCAATCAGCCCTGCCATGCCGCACAATCCTAACGGAGCAGTGTATTTTCCATGAGCGAGTCTGGCGACTTCAAAGAAATCGTTAAGCAGCAAGCTGACATCGTCCGCATCGTCGGCGACTACATCAAGCTCAAAAAAGCTGGAGCGCAGAACTATTCCGGACTTTGCCCTTTTCATGGCGAAAAAACGCCGTCGTTCTCGGTCCACGCGACGCGACAGTTCTACCACTGCTTCGGCTGCGGCGTTTCGGGAGACGTTTTCAGCTTTGTGCAGAAAATTGAAAACATCACTTTTCCTGAAGCGGTTCGGGTTGTGGCACAAAAGCTTGGCATTGCGCTGCCAAAGACAAACTATTCAAGTCCCGCAGAAGCCAAAGATGCGAAGCTACGGGCGCAATTGCTCGATGCTCAGGAGCGTGCCGCAGCATTTTTTCAGGAATGCCTGAAGCGTCCGGAGGGCGCGCGCGCGCGTGAATATCTAGCTGGTCGAGGTTTGAATGAAGAGACGATTGCGCGTTTTCGCATTGGATATGCCCCGGATTCCGGCTTCCTGCTGCGCGACCGGCTGGCCCATGAATTCAGCGAAGACGTGATGCGCGAGAGTGGATTGTTCTCGTGGAAAGAAGTTGCGAGCTCTGAGCCACGAGCCGCGAGCAACCAAGCTCAAGCCCGGAACGGTCATGCGGCACTCGCTAGCGCTCAGAGTAGTGGTGGCTCCAGTCAAAATGCAGAGGTCCCTCGCTTCGCTCAGGATGACAAGAGCGTGGTTGGCTCAGATCTCGAAGCTCATGGCTCCAAACTCGGAGCGATGTACTCCAAATTCCGCAACCGCCTCATGTTTCCGATCCCGAATGATGCCGGCAAGATCATCGCCTTCACCGGGCGCACTCTCTCGACCGACGAAAAATCGGGCCCCAAATATTTGAACTCGCCGGAGACGCCGATCTACTCGAAAAGCAAAGTTCTGTTCAACCTCGACCAAGCCAAAGAAGCCATTCGCAAGCTCGATTACGCGATCCTGGTCGAGGGGCAAATGGATTGCATTTCCGTCTACGCTTCAGGTTTTCACAATGTAATCGCCAGCTCCGGCACGGCGTTCACCGAGCTACAAGCCAGGCTGCTCGCGCGTTTCAGCAAGAATGTGGTTGTGAACTTCGATCCGGACACTGCCGGGGCCAAAGCCACGGAACGCACGCTCGGACTGCTGGTGCAGGAAGAATTTCAAATCCGCGTGCTCACGCTGGAGCCGGGATTCGATCCCGATCTCTACATCCGCCGTAAGGGGAAAGACGCGTACGGCGAGGCCCTGCGCGACTCGCAGAAATATTTCGATTACCTCATCGACCGCGCGCGAACTAATTTTCCGGTGCGCAGCCCCGAGGGCAAAAAGAATGCGGTGAACTATTTGCTCCCGCACATCCAGCGCGTGCCCAGCAGGATTATTCGCGACGAACTCGCGCAGGAGATTGCGCAGAAGCTCGGCATCGATTCGGCCATTCTCCGGCAGGAATTGCGTCACGTGGCGGCGGAACGGTCAGCAGCAGCGGTGAAAGCGCCAACCGAGCTTGGGGTCACCGACGCCGAAAAAATCCTCATTCGAGCGCTAGCCTCGTCGCGCCAGATGCAGCCCGCAGCCGAGCATCTCTCAGCTCGCGATGGCGCACGCGAGGTTCTTAAAGAAGAGGAATTCGATCCCGCGCGCCAGGCGCAATACATTCTGCAAACCGAGGGCCTGCATCGCGGTCTGGCAGCCGAGTCGCTGGCCGAGTCTCTACTGAACATGGGTGCAGAAATCGCCGATGTAATGGACGTGCCCCGCTCCGAAAGCGAGCGCCGCATGCTGGCCTCGATTCTGCTGAAGGAAGAAGACGAAGAACTCACTGCCGAACGGCTGGAAGGCGCGGTACGCGCCCTTCGCCGCATCCATTTGCGCCGTCAGCTCGAAGAGACCCAGCGTCAACTGAAGCAGCCCGGCATCGCGGACGATAAGTCACGTATGCGAGAGTTGCTGTTGCAGATCGATCGTCTCAGTCGAGCACTGCGCGACCCCAATCTGAGCGAGGCGGAGTTGAAAAGAACCGGCTGAACGAGCGTCGGCCCAGCATCTAACGCAGGTATGGAGGACCGACAGATTCAGGGACGGCCACGAAAATCGGCAAAGGTGCCTGAAACAAAACGCCCTGCAGAACCATCTAAGTATTTAGCGGAACTACGGTTAACGGCTTTCGGGTGGCTTCTGGCGAGGCAAGTGATAGACCGCGCGGCACTTATATGCTAAACTCTATAAGTTTGTGCTAGGTGCACAACTCCGCGCTGCCCCAGATTCCCACCTTTTAAATGAGACACACGCTCTCGCCGAGCGAATAAACGAATTTGAGGAATACACCTTTTGGCTCTTGAAGACAAGTTCGATGATATTAAAAAGTTGGTCGATGCCGGCAAGGAGAAGGGATACCTTACCTACGATCAGGCAAACGAACTGATCCCGCACGACGTGCACAGTCCCGAGGATCTCGACGACCTGCTGACCACCATCGGTACGCAAGGCATCGACGTGCTCGAAGGCCCCAAACTGCCTTCGGCGGCGCTCGATAAAAAATTCGAAGATAACGAAGAGGGAGAAGATGTTGAACTCGACCTCACTCCCGGCGCGATGGAGAAGACCAATGACCCCGTCCGCATGTATCTGCGCGAGATGGGAACGGTTCCCCTGCTCACCCGCGAGGGCGAAGTAGAAATCGCCAAGCGCATTGAGCGCGGCCAGGTGCGCGTGCTCAAAGCTCTTTCGCGCTCGCCGATTGTCATCCACGATCTGCTTGCGATGGGTGAGGACCTGAAAAAAGGTGTGCGCTCCATCAAGGAAGTCGTCACCTTCGACGAAGAAGAAATCACCGACGACATCGTCCAGAACCGTCTGAACGAATTCACCGGCAAGATCGACGACATGGCCAAGCTGTACAAGAAAGTCGGCGTGGTGCAGGAAAAGTACGTCGAGATGTCGCAGAAAAAGCGTCCCAAAGATTATCGCCGCGCCCGCAGGAATCTGGCACGGGGCATTGTGCGGGTTTCGAAGGCAGTCCGCAACCTGGGATTCACGAATGCCGAGCGCAAGCGGCTGATCGACCGCGTCAACAAAACCGTCGATGCCATGCGCTCGCTTGATCGCCAGGCTGGAAACCTCGAGCGCAAGGCCGATGCTACGCGAAGCGAGGACGTAAAAAAAGAATACAAACGGCAGGCGCGCGCAGTGCGCAGCGAAATCGAAAAGCTCGAACAAGAGGCCGGTCTTCTGTTTCAGGAGATCAAGCGCACGCAGCGCGAAATCATCCAGGGAGACATGGATGCCGAGCAGGCGAAGCGCGAACTGATCGAAGCCAACCTGCGCCTGGTGGTTTCGATCGCGAAAAAATATACCAACCGCGGCCTGCAATTTCTCGACCTGATTCAGGAGGGCAATATCGGCCTGATGAAGGCCGTCGACAAGTTCGAATACCGCCGCGGCTACAAATTTTCGACCTACGCCACGTGGTGGAT
Organism: uncultured Acidobacteriaceae bacterium; assembly: GCA_963784095.1. Classification (GTDB taxonomy): domain Bacteria; phylum Acidobacteriota; class Terriglobia; order Terriglobales; family Acidobacteriaceae; genus Sulfotelmatobacter. Next base: position 749,945 of record CAWAQC010000001.1, on the reverse strand, counting down.
TCGGCAAGCGATCACTCGCGCGATTGCCGATCAAGCGCGTACGATTCGCATTCCGGTTCACATGATCGAGACCATCAACAAGCTGATCCGCACGTCGCGCCAGTTGGTGCAGGAACTCGGCCGCGAACCGACGTCGGAAGAAATCGCGAAGAGAATGGATATTCCTGTCGCGAAGGTTCGCAAGGTGCTGAAGATTGCGCAGGAGCCGATCTCGCTGGAAACTCCGATCGGCGAAGAAGAAGATTCGCACCTCGGCGACTTCATCGAAGACCGCGCCGTGGTTTCGCCCGCGGAAGCGGTGATCAACGTGAACCTGAAAGACCAGACCGGACAGGTCCTGCGCACGCTGACCCCGCGCGAAGAAAAAGTGATCAAGATGCGCTTCGGCCTCGAAGACGGCAGCGAGCACACTTTGGAAGAAGTCGGGCAATCGTTCGCGGTAACTCGCGAACGCATCCGCCAGATCGAAGCCAAGGCGCTGCGGAAGCTGAGGCACCCGTCGAGATCGCGGAAGCTGCGGGCGTTTATGGATGGGGTTAGGGACTAGAACCTTTTCACCACAGAGACACAGAGGCACAGAGAAAACAAATCTTAAGGCGCGGCTTCGGTCGCGCCTGTTTGCTGCTTTTCAGTTTCCTGAGTCGGGTACGCGACCTCCTCGACAGAGCGGTGCTCATCGTCGGTATAAACTCTCCTCATGGAGCGCGTTCTTACCGCCTTTTACTGGCTATTTGATTCGCAGCGGGGCCCACGGGACCGGCTGGCTCCGCGCTGGATATTCTTGCGATCGCTGGGCGTGATCTATTTCTCGGCATTCTTCTCGCTGGTCTTTCAAATTCGCGGACTTATCGGGCCCGACGGAATCCTTCCCGCAGATGAGTATCTGAAAGCAGTAGCACATCAGCTCGGTACTGGACGCGGCCTTTGGTTTGCGCCATCTCTGCTGTGGCTCTCAAGCGGCGATTATGCGCTGATCGCATTGTGCTGGGTGGGCATGGTCGCGTCTGCGCTGATCGTGCTAAACATCTGGCCACGCGGGATGCTCTTCCTCTGCTTCCTCTGTTTCCTTTCGTTCGTCACCGTGGCCCAGGATTTTTCCAGCTATCAATCCGACGGCATGTTGCTCGAGGCGGGATTCATCTCGCTCTTCTTTGCGCCCGCCGGATTCCGCCCTGGTCTCGGCGTGAAATCACCGCCCTTGCGCGCCAGCATGTTTCTTTTGCAGTGGGAGTGGTTTCGAATCTACTTCGAATCCGGCCTGGCAAAAATGCTGGGCGGCGATCCTGAATGGCGCCATTTCACCGCAATGGACGAGTATTACCAGAACGGCCCGCTGCCAACGTGGGTCGGCTGGTACGTGCAGTATTTGCCGCATTGGTTTCATTATTCGACGGCGGTCGCGACCATCGTGCTGGAACTGGGCCTGGTATGGATGCTGTTTCTGCCGCGGCGCTGGCGCATCGTCTGTTTCCTCATCGTGACGCCCTGGGAAATCGGAGTGATCCTCACCGCCAACTACACCTTTCTGAATTATCTGGTTTTGAGTTTGGGATTTCTTCTGCTCGATGATCGATTTCTGCTTCCGTTCGTGAGGTCGCGATGGAGCAAAGCATTTGGCGCGGCAAAAGCTGTCTCTAGCGAAGAGCGTCCGAAACTGAACGATAGCGGCGAAGCGCAACCGTCGGTCGCGTCTGCAACCGAACTCGAACCTGGGCCAGCGGAAGACCAGAGCTCTTTCCGGCGGCGGCTGAATATCATAAAGCTATCGCTCACCAGCTTCATGCTATTGTGGATTTTCTATGCCACAATGGCTGAGCTGATCTGGATGTTTTCCGAAATTCCTTTGCCGGTTACACCGGTAGCCGCGCTCGAACCGTTTCGCATTGCCAATCGCTACGGCCTGTTCGGAGTGATGACCAGGGGACGCTACGAAATCGAATTTCAAGGTTCGAACGATGGCACGAATTGGATTACGTATCCGTATCGTTTTAAGCCGCAAGCACTCGATCAAGCGCCCGGCGTTTATGCGCCATACCAGCCGCGTTTCGATTGGAATTTATGGTTCGCGTCTCTCGGGCAGTGGCAGGAGTATTCCATTGTGCCGAGAACCGAAGTGAAGTTGCTGGAGAATGACAAGACGGTTCTCAGTTTGTTCAAGAGCAATCCGTTTCCCAGTCAGCCTCCGCGCGAAGTGCGCGCGGTGCTGTGGCAGTACTGGTTTACTACGATGGCAGAGAAGCGCAAAACTGGCAGGTGGTGGCGCCGCGAATTCATTGGGCTCTACGCTCCGACTATCGAGCGCGAACCAGATGGAAAAATTCAGGCAATTGAAATGCCCACGGTCGGATCGCGAGAATGAACCGATGAGTTTTCTCTCAGGCCCAGTCCAGACGGCGCAACGCCATTCTCGCCGCATGATATCCGCACATCCCGTGCACGCCTGCACCCGGCGGAGTCGATGCGGAGCAAAGATAAATGTTTCGCGCTGAGGTAGCGTATTGCCGCGATGTTGGTCGAAATAGAAACTGCCGGATGTCGAGAATCCCGCCGGAGATGTCGCCGCCAATCAGGTTTGCATCCATGCGCTCCAAATCCGCGGGAAAAAGAACATTGCGCGCCAGCACGCAGTCACGAAATCCGGGAGCAAAGCGCTCGATCTGGGTTTCGATCTTCTCAAGCATGTTAACAGTGGACGCGTGTGGCACATGGCAGTAAGCCCAGAGTGTGTGCTTACCCGCAGGAGCGCGCGAATTGTCAAAAAGACTGGGTTGCGCAACCAAAACAAAGGGACGATTGGCGATCTTCCCACTCCGTACCGCAGCTTCGGACTCCGCAATCTCTTCGAAGCTCCCACCCAGATGCACGGTTACGGCCTGACCACACTCTTGCGCCTTCCACGGAACAGGCGAATTCAGCGCGTAATCCACTTTGAAAACCCCAGGGCCGGAGCGGACGCGGGAAAGCCGCAGTTTGTATCCCCGCGATAATTTTTCTCCGGCAATCTCGATCAGATTGCGCGGAGAAACATCGCACAGAAACAACTCATATTCCGCCAATGCTTCCAGGCTATTCACCGGCGATGACGTAATCACTTTCCCACCCAACGTAGAAAGCACCCCGCACAGGGCATTGGTAAGCGACTGCGCTCCACCGCGGGCGATGGGCCATCCAACGGCATGTGCCGACACTGCCATCAGCATTCCAAACGCGCCGCTCAAGGGCTCGCTGAGGCTCAGAAAAGAATGCGCCGCCAAACCGGCAAACAAGGCCCGTGTGCGTGCATTGCGGAAGCGGTCGGCAATCATCCGCGCCGGTTGTAGGGCAAGCATTCCAAAGCGTGCCATCAGCAAGGGATGAGCTGGAATAAACGGAAGCGGCTGCAGCGCCTCGGCGACAAATTCTTTCCAGTGCTCCACGAACGGCCGCACAAGCTCGCTCCATGTGCTCCCGTCCTCGCCCAGAGAAGTTCGTACCGAGCCGAGATCGCGTTCTAAAATGACCGCAGTTCCGTTGTCCAGCGGATGCGCCACTACGGCTGGGGAGAGAACCCAGTCGAGACCATGATCGCGCAGCGGCAGCGAAGAAAAAAATGGCGAGCCAACGGCGAGAGGATAAACGGCCGATCCAAAGTCGTGGCGAAATCCGGGCAGAGTTAGCTCCAAGGTGCGCGCCGCGCCGCCTGCGACCGGCTCCGCCTCCAACACTTCAACTTGCAGCCCAGCCTGCGCCAAAGCAATGGCCGCGGCTAACCCATTCGGTCCAGCGCCGACCACGCAGGCCTTACGGCTCATGGTGCATCACCTTGATTTCAGGATAAATGAGAGCTTCGCGTTGGGCAAAAAAAAGTTGCGCGCCCGTCTGACTGACATCTTACTGCGCGGCAGTTTTCTCCTGCGAACGAATCAGCAGCGCCAACCGTTGAAAGAGAAACTGTCCGGCGGCGTCATCAATCACGTTCACCTGACAAGTATAGAAACCGGGCTTCAGCGAACTGAGCGGCAGATCCAGTTGAAAAACTCCGGCCTTGCGGTCGCGCGCGTTCAGGTTTGTGAGCTCGACCTGCGAGCTTTCAAACACCTTAGCTTTCCCGCGGAAGAAAGAAACGTTGCTTATTAAATGGATGCTGTCCTTGCCCGACGCGCCTTGCGACGCATTCGCCCGTCCCGGATCATACACTTCATAGTACAAACGCAGGTGTTGCGCAGACGAAAACACATGAGTCACGTTGGGAATAATTTCCGATCCATCTCGAATCAGCGGATTCAGAGCCGAACTTTTTTTGGCTGGTTCGAGTTGGCTCGCCAACACCACAGAGCTCATTTTTAGCGGCTGCGATTTCAAATCCGGAACATTCAGGTCAGCTTCAAAGGATCCCATGCGGCCAGTTTCGTTTTCACGAACCACAAACTTCAAATGATATTTTCCCGGCGGCAGGCTAACGCCAGTGTCGTACTGCACATTTTTCTTCTGCACCTCTGAAGTCGTATTTACCGCCAGTTTCACGGTATCGCGAATTCGAGTAACCGGATGATGCTCGCTATCCAGCACCATGCCAATCACATCCAGCGTGGCCTTATCGCGGTCGCTGCTGCGGGTGAACGGAATTTGCGAACCCGGCACCACCAGCGATATCGGAATATAAAACTTCGATGGCTCCAGCCGAAAATATGCCGCGCTCAAGTAGAGCGGCAGATCGGTGGTCGGCAACTCGGAAGCGAGTTCTTCTTCGAGCTGCAGTTCCTTATCTTCTTTCGTCGAATGCTTGTAATCCGCGGCGGCATAGTAACCTCGCCGGTAATCCACCTTCACGCCCGGCAGCTTCACCTTCACGGTGATTCTCCGGTAGCGGCCGTCTTTTGCGGTATTCGTGCTGTGGTAACCGAGCAGATAGTAAGTCGAACTATCCTGTTGCACGCCTTTGAAAATCTGCGTGAAGTCGTTGGAGTCGAGGAACGCCCGCCCGCCGGTATCGCTCGCCAGAGTCACGAGCGTTTCCTGCGTGGTGAAGTTGGAGTTAAGAGCGTTGATCATTGATTGTCCCGAGTAAGGCGAGGTGCCGCGCAGGCTGGCGCTCTGCGCTTCCCCGCCGGGAACCAGCGCCTGCAAGCCGCGCAGATCCATGGTGTAGATCGCCATGTTCGATCGCACCGCGGCGTTGGTGGCGGCGCGCAGTTCCGACTGATTTTCAATTCCGGTGCGATCCATCCCGCTGGAAAAATAAATCAGAGATTTTTTCTGCTGCAGATGTGAGAGCTTCTCGGCAACCGACCGCAAAGCTTCGAGCCGACGGTCGGTATTGAAAATGTTGTATTCGGTATCGTCTGCGGTGAATGGCTGGCCGGTATCGGGCGCGCCTTCCGTCGTGCCGGTCGTGCCTTCTTCGTACCCCTGTCCGCTGCCCTCGCCGAAGGCCTGCAATTGCCTCTTAAGCAAAGGTCGGTCGGAAGTGAAATCCTGATTGACGAGCAGCGCGCTGCCCAGCGAAACAATAGAAACCAGATCGGCCGGCGCCATTTGTGTATCAACGTAATGTTCAGCCGACGTGACAGCGCGATCGATCTCATCGGGCTCCATGGCAGAAAGATCGAAGAACAGAATAATCAGCCGGCGATCTTTAAATTGATTTGCAAATTGATCGGCAGCGCTGGCGGCTGGAGGCGTCGTTTGCGAAGCGTGATTCGGTGAAGACTGATTGAGTAGTGGCCGCGGCTGAGAAACACTCTGCATTGCCGCTGCATCCACATTTTCCAAATCGAACGAAATCACTTTTTGCGGCTTGTTATCTTCAAGAACGGTGAAGTCCTCCGGCTTGAGATTGCGCACAAAAGTTCCGTTCTTGTCCCTTACCGTCACATTTACCAGAACCATTTCGCTCTCCACGCGAAAGGTGTACTCAGCCTGATCCTGCGCAAGCAATGGAGAAGCCGCGAGCGCAAACTGCAGCAGAATCGCGAGACTTCTTCGCGCCAGGCGGCCGGAAATAAATGTCATGATCATTCCTCTAAAGCGGAAACAAATGTTCTTGAAAACGAAACCCGATCTCCTCAAAAACGGAACCGGGCGGTCATGGTGAATTGCCGCATCGCGCTCACTCCGGTCACGCGCCCAAAAGTTGGCGAAGTCAGCGAAGTGTCGATGGTCGAATAATTCGGCATATTAAAGATGTTGGTCGCCTGGGCGCGCAACTCCAGCATGCGCGATTCTTTCAGTGAGATCACTTTGGTGAAAGCCATATCAAACTCTTTTGTCGGGGGACCGATGATGCTGTTTCGCCGTGCATTGCCATATTGTCCTGTAGGGGGAGCCATGAAAGCGGCGGTGTTAAACCACTGTTCTATCGAAGGATTCGGAATGCTCACCGATTGTCCGGGGACCAGATCCGGGCGCAGCGTGCCGTTTGTGCCGCGATTCACGTCGGCATAATCTCCCAGAATTCGCGGCGTGAAGGGAAGCCCCGAAGCGATCGTCCAATCGCCGCTCCATTGCCAGTCGCCGAGAATCGCCCGCAGCGGACCGCTGGCAGTGAGCCAGCGCTTGTCGTTTCCAAACGGCAGTTCCCAAAGATAATCAGCGGTAAATTTATGCGCCTGATTGAAGCTGGAAAGTCCTCGCTCCGCGGAAAGATCGAAAGGATTCTGCGCCAGGTTCGAGGCTCCGGTGCTGGCGGAGGACGAACTGCCGCCACCGCCGCCTCCGAGCGCGCCGGTTCCCCCGGCGCCCAGGCCGCGCGAACTGGCGGCTGAAGTTGCTCCCGCGCCCATGGATGATGCGTCATCAATCGACTTCGAAAACGTATAGATTCCGCCGATCGCAAACCCTTTCGACAATCGCTTGCGAAAGCGCACCGACCCCGCGTTCGCCTCGGAGTCGGCAAGGGAATTCTCGTAAGAAAAAGCCTGCACATTATTGATGCGAATGCCGGTCGCAGTGCGGTTGGGATCTTCTAGAATGTCGAGATCGGTGCCCTTCGTTCCGGTGTAATCGAGATTCAACAACAATGTCGGCCGGATCTGTTGTTGAATATCGAGATTGCGAATCTGCACGTAGCCGAGATGGTAATTGGGATTCACTGCATAGTTATTGGAAATGCCGTTCGCGGCCGGCGGCGGAAATCCGTTCTGAAAAGTAAGACTGCCTGGCGCAGTCTGAATGTTGGTCTCCGCTAGCGAGAACGGCGGCTGGAAAGCCAGTTGCTGCGCGATGGTCTGGTACGCCCCGGTGTTGTAATTGATGCCATAGCCGCCGCGCACCACGGTCTTTGAAAGAGGCTTCCAGGCGAAGCCGATACGGGGCGCAAAATTGTCGCGGTCGGGATGCATCAGGCTCGCCGGCAAACGCCCGTTGTAAGGCGAACCCTGTCCCGGCAAAACCAATGCGACCGCTTGCTCGCCGATGGGGCCCGGAAGTAATACCGCGGGCGCGAGGTCAAGATTCGCGATGCGATTATTTTCTTCGGTGAACGGCGACACATATTCGTAACGCACGCCGAGATTCAGCGTCAGGTTGCCGCGCACTTTCCACTCATCCTGCACATACAGGTCCCAATAATTTCCGGCGAAATGGTAATTGTTGTAGCCGTATTGCAGAGAACTCTGCTGCGGCAATCCCAAAAGGAAGTCGGCGAAGTCGTATCCCGTGTCGGTCACAGCATTGCCGCCGACAAACTCCGAGGTGTTCAATCCCGTGAAAGTAAACGATCCGCGCGCGTTGCTGTCGGTCTCCGTGTTGAGCTGCAGTCGGCGGAAGTCGCCGCCCCAGCGCCAAAAATGTTTGCCATGACTCCAGACAACATAATCCGAGACTGTGTAAGTCTGATCGCGCTGCAGTTGCGGATTCGTATCCTGCAAGCTGGCAAAGTTGGTAAACGACAAATTGGGCAATCCCCAGTCGAAGGGATTCTGGGACACTCCCACAATTCCCAGATCGCCGGCGATATCATTGTTATAGGCGTAAAGATTCTGTGATCGGGTGCGGCTGCGGTTGAAATCGAAACGCAGGCTGTTCGTGAGCTTGCCAAAGCTGCGAACGTAGCCAATGGGCACATCGAAGCTGCGAACCGCGGTGTTGCCGCCAACGCTCGGCAGCGGGTTGGTGGTTGTCGCAGTCGATTGGTGGTAGTGAAAACCGAAAGTCAAATTGTTGCGGGGAGCATGCCGGCTGCGGCGCCCGGCAAACATCGGCGCAGACCCAAACGTATGATTCACGCGCGCATTCAGGTCGTCGCCGTTATTCGTCGCCGAAGTCACAAAGCGAAAATTCTGATAACTTCCCGGCAAATTCGGCAGCGGAATGTAAGGGAGCAAGCTCGCGGCGATCGGATTGAGGTGCGGAATCGTATCGTTCGCGAAAGGCAGATTAGTCGCGGGATTGAAGACTACGACCGTCTTTCCTGCATCCGCGCCGGAAGTGTAAGTAGTCTGCGAAAAGTTTCCTTGCCGCTCCAACAGAGTCGGAACGGTGGAAAATTCGTCATAGGGATTCTTTCCGTACTTGCCGTTGAAATTAACGAAGAAAAAAGTTTTCGAGCCGCCGTGATAAATCTTGGGAATGTTGAGCGGCCCGCCAATGGATCCGCCAAAGCTATTCTGCTGATAGGCGGGATTCACCGGCGCTTCTCCGTTCAGGGCGTAAGGAGCGGCGTTCAGCGCCGAATCTCCAATGCCGTAGTAAATCGAGCCGTGCGGGTGGTTAATATCAAATCCGCGCCGTCCGATGATCATTCCACCACCTCCGCCTCCGCCTCGGCCACCACCCCCGCCGAATCCGCCCCCGCCGCCAGGTCCACCAGAACCTCCCGGCGCTCCGAATCCGCCGCCCTGTTGCCGGGCCTCATTGATGCGCTGTTCCAATTCCGGGCCGCTCATCGAATTAAACGGATTTGTCGTGTTGCCTGAGACCGCAATCGATTCGGTAGGGCTGTTGGGATCGATTCCGGGAACCGGCATTCCCGAAGGCACAATATCCGCCATGGAATTCGCACCGGAATCCGCGTTCATGCTTTGCATCGCCTGCAAGCTTTGAAATCCGTGCTGGCCGCCTGCCGAGCCGTAGGCCCTGCGCGGCTCGGGACTGGCCTTCTGCGTACGCGACAGCAGTATCAACTCAAAATTTGCCGGTTCGTTGGGATTTGCCGCATCGAAGGTGACTTTTCTTGTGATGTTGGCAAACGCCGTCATCTCCACTCGAACCGTATACGCGCCATAATCAGGCACGGCGGCCGAATAGCTGCCGTCGACATCGGTCCACGTCTTGATTGTCTGGTGTGGCGAGCCAGAAGCCGCGGAGCCGGCTGGTGAAGATTCGGCGGTGATGGCAACTGTCGCGCCTGGGATCGGCATGTTGCCAGACTTCACGATGCCGTGGATCGTCCCGTCCTGCGCCTGGTGCGAGGTTGTTTGTGCACAGGCGCAATCAGAAAAGGAAAAACCCGGCAAACACACAACGACAAAGCAGGCAATTGCCCGGAGAAATCCGAGACTGTACCAGAAACGGCTCAACTTGCGCTCACATCTCCAGGCCGCACGAATATCATGGCTGTGATGCGATCATAGCCTTGAGCACTGCACCAGCACTGTAAAGTTTTATCTATTCATTTGTTATCTGTTCTAGGGGCGCAGAATTCTGGCCAAGAACAGAGGGTGGACAGCGATGCGCATTTACGGCTGCAGCACTGACAAGCAAAGCATCCATACTAAGATAATCGTTTATTGCGATCGCCCGGAAAGCTAATTTATTCAAAGAGGATTCAATGAGAAAGGCATTGAAGTGCCTGCTATTGGCTACTTATGTGCTCTCGGCATGCTTGCCAGCCGGGGCAGCTGTATCGCCGCTGCTGGCCAATGTCGCCGCGCACAGCCGCATCAGTCTCGACGGCACGTGGAGCGCGATCGTAGACCCATATGAAATTGGGAGTGGAATGCGCTTCTATGAAAACGCGAAGCCCGCCACTCCGCGAGACCTCGTCGAATACAACTTTGATACCTCCGGAATTCTGAATGTTCCGGGCGACTGGAATTCGCAACGATCTGATCTGTTCTTTTATGAGGGATCGATCTGGTACAGAAGACTGTTTTCCTATCACAAGCGCCCTCATGTCCGGGTGTTTGTTTATTTTGGCGCTGCAAATTACCGAGCCGACGTCTATTTGAATGGCCAGAAACTTGGAGAACACGAGGGCGGCTTCACGCCTTTCAATTTCGAGGTGACCGATCAGATTCGCGAGGGCAACAATTTTCTGATAGTCGAGGTCAACAACCAACGCAAAGCAGAGAACGTTCCCGGAGCGACCACTGATTTTTGGAACTACGGCGGCCTCACACGCGACGTCTCATTGATCGAGGTACCGCAAACCTTCATACAGGATTATTGGGTTCAGTTGGCGAAAGGATCGCTGGATGAAATAGAGGGCTGGGTGCAACTCTCAGGCGCTTCGAAGGCCGAATCCGTCACCCTGGAAATTCCGGAAGCGGGCATCCAGCAGCGAATCACCACCGATGCAAAGGGCTCTGGTCATTTTCGTTGCCCCGCGAAGCTTAAGCTCTGGTCACCGGACGAACCCAAGCTTTATCAAGTGAAGTTGTCGGCATCCGGCGATTCCGTCACAGACCAAATCGGTTTTCGCAGCATTGAAACTCGAGGTTCGAAGATTTTGTTAAACGGCCAACCGATATTTCTGCGTGGCGTTTCCATGCACGAGGAAGCTCCGTTTCGCGGCGGCAGATCATTCTCCGAGGAGGACGACCGAATCCTTTTGGAGTGGGCGAAGGAGCTTGGCTGCAATTACGTGCGCTTGGCGCATTACCCTCACAACGAGAAAATGATTCGGCTCGCCGATCGCCTTGGGCTGCTGGTCTGGGAAGAAATCCCAGTTTATTGGGAGACCGCATGGGAGAATCCGGCAACTCTTCAGAATGCCGAGCAGCAGCTGAGCGAGGTGATTTCGCGCGATCACAATCGCGCCGCGGTGATACTTTGGTCGGTCGCTAACGAGACGCCAGTCGAACCTGCGCGGCTGGTGTTCTTGAAAACTTTGATCGAGCGGGCCAGAACGCTCGACCCTACGCGGCTGATTACTGCTGCACTCAACCATTTCGATCATCCGGCGGGAAACACTTTCTCCTTGGTTGATCCAGTAGCTGAGTTCCTGGAGGTGATCGGCCTGAACGAATATTTGGGTTGGTACGGTGCCGAAACTCCCGAGGACTGCGATCATGTTCAATGGATCCTTCCGAATCGGAAGCCTCTGATCGTTAGCGAATTTGGCAGCGGAGCGCCCTTTGGCAATCACGGCGACAAGGACACTCGCTGGACGGAGGAATACCAGGCCAACCTTTACGAGCACCAATTGAATATGATCCGGCGCATACCTTCGCTTAGGGGAATGTCACCGTGGGTACTCATGGATTTCCACTCGCCGCGCCGGTTGTTGCCGGGCATTCAGGACTATCTCAACCGAAAGGGCCTGATTTCGGATCAAGGAGAGCGTAAGAAAGCTTTCTATGTTTTGCAGCAGTTTTATCGACAAGCAGCATTGGCACGGCCAAAGGATTAGGCAGGTCGACCTCACAAGCAAATTCCCGGCCTTTTATCTCAAAGCGTCTGCGACTTTCCCCATTGCAATCAACTCCGCAATGCGAGCGAAATCGTTGTACATGACGCGATCTTTGTCGACCCTTGGACAGACTGAACGGATGGCTGCACAGGCGGCTTGTCCGCGCTTTGAGGTTTTCAATGGGGCTAAAAAATCGATGGCCTGGGCCACTGCCATCGCCTCAATCGCCAACACATTGCGGGTATTCTCGACGACGCGCTTGAGTTTGTTGGCCGCAGTCATGCCCATGGAAACGTAATCTTCTTTGTTGCCCGAGGTGGTGATCGAATCTACGGATGCCGGATGCGCGAGCACCTTATTCTCGCTGACCAGCGCGGCTGCGGCGACCTGCGCCATCATGAAACCGGAGTTAAGGCCGGCGCCCTCGGCTAGAAACGGCGGCAATCCCTCGCTGAGCGCGGGATTCACGAGGCGTTCGATGCGACGTTCGCTGATGCCGGCGAGGGCGCTAAGGGCGATGGCAAGAAAGTCCAATGCGAAAGCCAGGGGTTCACCGTGGAAATTTCCGCCGGAGACTACATCGCCGGAGGGTGCATCACCAGCAACTGCGGAGCTTCGCCCCGCCGGACGGCCGGGGCGGCCGTCCCCACATGAGCAGATTTGTCCACTTGAGCAGTTAGGAAGATCAATGGATTATCGACTGCCGAGTTGGCCTCTATTTGGAATATTTCGCGGCAGTGAGCTAGCGTGTCGCGCACCGCGCCATGCACCTGGGGAATGCAGCGCAGAGAATACGCGTCCTGCACGCGGCCGCAGGTGCGGTGCGATTCGCGAATCTCGCTGCCCTCGAGCATCTCACGAAGATTGGCCGCAGTTTTCATTTGTCCGTGGTGCGGGCGCGCCTGGTGAATGCGTTCATCAAAAGCGGCATCGGTGCCTTTGAGAGCATCGCAGCTCAGGCCGCCCAACACGTCGGCAGAATCGACCAATATTTCTGCGGCTAGCAGCGCTAGCGTGCCAATCGCGAGCATGGCCTGCGTGCCGTTAATCAGCGAGATGGATTCTTTGGCCTCCAGGGTGAGGGGCTTGATTTGCGCCCGCTTCAAGGCGTCCGCGGATGCGATGCGTTCGCCGTTCGCTCCGATGCATTCCCCTTCGCCGATCATGGCAAGCGCCAAATGCGCCAATGGAGCCAGATCCCCACTAGCTCCGACACTGCCCTGCGATGGAACAAAGGGGGTGACGCCTCGATTCAGCATCTCGCATAACGTGTCGATGATGAGAGCACGGACTCCCGAGTAGCCTTTGGCGAGAGAGTTGGCGCGAAGCAGCATCATGGCGCGGGATTCCGGCGGAGCAAGCGGCTCGCCGATTCCGACCGCGTGTGAACGCACCAGATTGATCTGCAGCTCGCGGATCTGATCGCCGGCGATGCGAACGTCGCTGAGTTTGCCCACGCCCGTGGTGATGGCATAAGCCAGTCGGTTGCCGGCGACGATATCGTCAACTACGGCGCGGGCGCCCTCTACGAGTTCGCGCGCGTCGGCCGATAGCAGCACCGGACGGCGTTCTATCGCAACTTCGCGCACCGCCTCCAGAGTAAGATCGTTGCCGCTGATGTGAAGGGCGTCCAAGATTGGTTTCCTGTCTAGCTTGCAGCTTCCACTGACGAACTCGATGTTTTTCCCGCAGCCGCGCGGAAAGTTTCCAAGTACATCCGAGGAAGTGCAGCGATTTTCATATCGCGATCCGTCACGATGTGCGTGGTTTCGCCCTCGGCAATCAGTGTTCCATCCTGCGCGCGGAGCAATTCGTATCCAAAATGAATGATCGACTCTTTCACATTCAGAAGACGGGTGCGCACCAGGATTTCTTCATCGTAACGCGCGGGGGCTCGATAACGGCATTTTGCCTCGACCACAGCGACGCAGCGATCGTCCTGGATTTCCATGTCACGGTAGGAAAATCCCAGCTGCCGCATTAGTTCAACGCGTCCGATTTCAAACCAGATGAAATGGTTCGAGTGATAGACGATTCCCATTTGATCGGTCTCGGCGTAGCGCACGCGCAGCCGGGTTTCATTGACCTGTCGATCCGGTGAATTCATTTTCCGCTCCACACGGGTTTGCGTTTTTCAAGAAATGAGGTGATGCCTTCGCGAAAGTCTGCGGTGCTGCGTACCGCGGCGTTCTCGCGGACCGCGGATGCAATTTGGGCATCGATTTCAGCACGGGCATGTTCGTTTAACAGCTTCTTAGTTGCGCGCAGCGAAGAGGGACTGCTCTCCATTAGCTGCGCGGCCAATGCGCGAGCACGAGGCATCAGTTTTTCTGCCGGCACGATTTCGTTGACCAGACCCATGCGAGCCGCTTCTTCGGCAGCGATGATTCTTCCGGTCAGCAAGAGATCGCGAGCATACTTTTCTCCCGTCTGGCGAAGAAGGAAAGTTGAAACGATGGCGGGCACAAATCCGATACGAACTTCGGTATAGCCGAATTTGGCCTCGGGTGCCGCGAGCGTGAAATCGCACAATAGCGCCAGCCCCGTGCCGCCGGCGATGGCCGGTCCGTTGACGGCTGCAATCGTAACTTTAGGAAACTCGTACAGAGAACGGAATAGCCGCACCATGGTTTCTGAATCCTGCAGACTTTGATCAGGCGGGCGGCCGAGCAGGGCTTTTAGATTTTCGAGATCCATGCCGGAGCAAAAGGCTTTACCAGCTCCGGTCAAGATCAGCACGATTGCATCTGATGACTCTACTTCCTTTAGGGCGCGTAGTAAATCATCGATTAATTCGAAGCTGATGGCATTGCGCTTCTCAGGACGGTTTAGGGTGATGGTTGCGATGCCAGTATCGAACGCGATTTGGAGAGTTTTATAGTCCATAAAAAGAACTAACTTGCGGCGGCTGCGTGGGTAAATCGGGCCTCCAGCTCGCTTGTGGCTCGCAGCAATGTATCGAGCGACTTCAGCGGCGGCAACTCTGCGCCACGCTGTTTCAAAACATCGATTACGGTTTCCGTTGCGATATTGCCGATCAGCGCATCTTGCGCGAAAGGGCAGCCTCCCAATCCGCCCAATGCGGAATCGAAGCGGCGGCAGCCCGCATCGTAGGCTGCGAGAATCTTTGCGGCAGCCTGATCGGGACGGCTGTGCAGATGAACGCCGATTTCAAGGTAATTGAACTGCGCGATCACGCCGGCCACGATTTCGCCGGCCTGTTGCGGCGTGGCCATGCCGACGGTGTCGGCGAGCGAGATCATGCGAATGTCCTCTGACTCGAGCAGGCCCACCGCCGCGGCGAGTTCGTCGAGGCTCCAGTTGTCCCCGTAGGGATTGCCGAAGGCCATAGAGATATAAACCACCAGATCCAGCCCGGCATCATCTGCCTTTTTCTGGATCTTTTCCAGTTCTTCGAGGGCATTTTCGGGAGATTGATTCTGATTCTTGCGTAGAAAAGTTTCGGATATCGAGTATGGAAAACCCAGCGTGCGCACGGCCTGGGTTTCGATGGCCCGCTGCGCGCCCTTCTCGTTCACCACGATTCCGATGATCTCCACGTCATCGGGCGGGTCGAGTTCCTTTAGTACTTCTTCTGAATCGGCCATCTGCGGTACGGCTTTCGGCGAAACAAATGAGACGGCATCGATGTGCTTGAACCCAGCGCTGATCAAGGCTTGCAAATATGCGCGCTTGATATCGGACGGAACCTGGCCTTTGAGACCTTGCCAGGCATCGCGCGGACATTCGATCAGTTTGACGGCGTCGGGCATTCATTCACCACGGAGGCACGGAGACACGGAGGTAAAAAACTTTACTCATGTTTGCAGCACTCCTACCTTGAACTCGGGCACGTCAGGGTTGAGGGCAGCGGCTTCCAGAGCCTGGATAATCGCATCTCGAGTTTCCATGGGATCGATGATTTTGTCGATCCACAGCCGTGCCGCTCCATATCGCGGGTCGGTTTGCTCCTCGTAGGTGCGTTTTACGGATTCGTACAATTCTTTCTTCTCTTCATCACTTAACGTTTTGCCGCCACGCTCCAGTTGCTTTACTTTGATCTCAACTAAAGTTCCCGCCGCCGATTCGCCGCTCATCACAGCGTATCTGGCAGTTGGCCAGGCGAACATGAAGCGCGGATCATAGGCTTTGCCGCACATGGCGTAATGACCGGCTCCGAACGATCCGCCGACGATCACGGTAATTTTTGGGACCACCGAGTTCGATACGGCATTCACCATCTTCGCACCGGCTTTGATAATGCCGCTCCATTCTGCGTCGCGGCCCACCATGAATCCGTTGACGTCGTGGAAAAAGACCAGGGGAATCAGATTCTGGTTGCAATCCATGATGAAGCGTGCGGCCTTTTCGGCGGATTCGGTGTAGATGACGCCTCCGAATTCGACGCGCTTGTGGCCCTCGTGATCGGTTTGCTGGGCGTGGAGTTTCTGGTTCGCAACAATACCGACGGCGAAACCGCCGATGCGACCGTAGCCACAGATCAG
This sequence comes from uncultured Acidobacteriaceae bacterium, assembly GCA_963784095.1. Taxonomy (GTDB): domain Bacteria; phylum Acidobacteriota; class Terriglobia; order Terriglobales; family Acidobacteriaceae; genus Sulfotelmatobacter. The sequence goes on along the minus strand of CAWAQC010000001.1, from coordinate 733,889 downwards.
CGTCTTGCCATACTCAGGTTTGTATTCGTCGAAGCGGCTGCCATCGAGCACGCGCGCGAGAATTTCTTTCATGTCATACGGCCGCGCAGGAGAGGAGTCGTAGACGCCATAAATCTCTTCAGCCGGCAACGCCGGGTCAATGGGCTTCTTTCGGTCCCAGGGAGATTGGCGGCGGTATCCCCATTTCTCGACGATGGAGCGAATGCGGCTAATGCAAGCTGGATCGTCCGGCTCGCGGAAGTCGATGGTGCCGCTGATGGCCGAGTGCATGGCCGCCCCGCCCAGATCTTCGGCAGAAACTTTTTGTCCAATTGCGGCCTGCACCAGCGCGGGGCCGGCCAGAAATAATCCGCTGCCGTCAGTCATCAAGACGTGATCGCACATCACAGGCAAATAACCGCCTCCCGCTACGCACATGCCCATAATGGCGGCAATCTGCGGAATGCCGAGAGCCGACATGACGGCATTGTTGCGGAATACGCGGCCGAAATCGTCGGTATCGGGAAAAACATCTTCCTGCAGAGGTAGAAACACTCCGGCGGAATCCACGAGATAAATTGTCGGGATGCGGTTCTCGATGGCGATATTCTGGGCGCGAATCACCTTCTTCGACGTCATTGGGAAAAAAGCGCCGGCTTTCACGGTGGCATCGTTGGCGATGATCATCACCATGCGGGTGTGAATTCGAGCCAGGCCCGTGATTACGCCAGCTGCCGGAGCTCCACCCCATTCTTCGTACATGCCGTGAGCCGCGCAGATTCCAAGCTCGAAAAATGTTTTGGCATCGGCCAGCAAATCGATACGTTCCCGCGCCGTCAGCCGTCCTTTGGCATGCTGGTTTTGGATTGCCTTGGGGCCACCACCCTCGCAGATTTTCTCGCCTTCATTGCGCACCTGCGACATGAGATCGGCGAGAAAGCGCATGTTGGCCTCGAAGCGAGCGGAAGTGGGATCGACCTTGGTCGTCAGAACGTTTGACGGGGTGGAGGCATGATCCCGAACAGCTTCGTTGCGTTCAGCCATGGGTGCGAAAGAGTCGAACTTTTTTACGGTATACCAGCCGACGAGAAGCGCGCAACGATGCAGCACCCGATTGTAAATGCTCCAAGATAATGTCACCCCATAACTGCAACGAGACTTTGTCACCCTCACAGGATGGTGACGATGAGTCAGAAAGAGTTCCAACGGGTGAAAGTGATTGAGAATGCTGCGGGCGGGAGGCTGAGCGTACGCGAAGCCTCCCGTCTGCTGCAACTGAGTGAACGCCAAGTGCAGCGCCTCAAGCGCCGCTATCGCCCCGATTCCATCGGCTGGGTGCAACACGGCAATCGCGGCCGCCCCATGCCTTGGGCTTTGCCTCTTCCCCAGAAGCAGTTGATTTTGACCTTGGCCCGCGGCAAGTATCAGGGCTTCAACGATTCCCATCTGGCGGAAAAACTTCGCGCCGAAGAGAACCTCGCGGTCAGCCGCGAGACCGTGCGCCGCCTCTTACGCGCCGCCAAACTGGCCTCGCCACAGCAGCGCCGGCCCCGCCAATATCGTTCCCGGCGCCCACCCCGCCCGCGTTTCGGCATGATGGCGCTCACCGATGCCAGCCGCCATGACTGGCTCGAAGGCCGCGGCCCCACCCTCACTCTCATCGGTTCTCAGGACGATGCCACCGGCCAGATCCTCGCCGCCCACTTCCAACTCGAAGCCGAAAATACTCTCGGATATCTCCGCGCTCTGCCCGCCATGATCACCACTCACGGCGTCCCGCTCAGCCTCTACCGCGATCGCCACTCCATCTTCCAGCGCAACGATCCGCACTGGACCCTCGCCGAACAACTCGCCGGAAAACAAGCTCCCACCCAACTCGGACGCGCCCTCGAGGAACTCGGCATCGAGCAGATCCCTGCCTACTCTCCCCAGGCCAAAGGCCGCATCGAACGCGTCTGGCGCACTTGCCAGGACCGCCTGGTTAGCGAACTTCGTCTCGCTCAGGCCACCACTCTCGAACAAGCCCATGCCGTGCTCGCCCCCTTCTGCGCCGATTACAATCAGCGCTTCGCCCGTCCCGCCGCTGAGGCCGCCCGCGACTTCCGCTCCCTGCCCCGCCGCTTCGATCTCACCCGCTGTTTGAGTTTGCACTATCGCCGCGTCGTCGCCGCCGATCATACCGTTACCTTAGGCGCGCACTCCATCGTTCTGCCCCCCTTGCCTGGCCGTCGCGGCTACGCTGGAGAAACCGTCGAACTCGCCCATCACCTGGACGGCAGGCTGCACGTCTATCGCGCAGACCAGCTTCTTCTCACGCTCCCGCTGCCGCTCCAAGAACACGCCGAGCCTCGTCCTAAGCTCCTGACCTCGGCGCAGAAAAGAACAACCCCGACACCGCGTATCTACAATCTCTCCGGCCGCCCTGCTCTGGCGGCCGTTACTTAATCGATAGGGGGTGACAGAGTCTCGTTGCACTTAACACGACATTTTCTCGTTGCAACAACACGATGCAGCACCCGATTTCTGCCACTTCCACTTTGGCGCGCCCCCGCGCAGTTCCTTATCAGCAGTTAAGCCGGCGTCGAGCCTCAGCGACCGGGTCTTTCGAGACCGCGTCGATCAATCCGATTTCGAGAGCGCGATGGGCCGCGACTTTTTCGGCTTCAACGAACATTTTGAGAGCGGTCGCTTTGCCGATCAGCCTCGGCCGGCCTGCGTTCCGCCCCACCCTGTGATCAACCCCAGTGCCGCGCCACGATGGCCGAATACGGCGCCTGGCGCAGCGATTCGGCGATGGCAAGCGAGCGCCAAATCCAAAGCTCCGCCCATGCAGTATCCCGAGACGGCTGTGTACACCGGAGCGGGAAATTGTTCGATCAAGCACATGAGGTCCCGTCCTATCAGCGAGAATTCGTACGCCGAGGGGGCATCGAGCGCGGCAACTTCTGTGAGATCCGCTCCCGCCGAGAAGAATCGTTCATTACCGGTGATGACGAACTGCCTGGCATTGCAGCTGATTCTGCCTAAAGCGGCGCGCAATGTAAGCGCACACTCGCGACTGAGGCGGTTTGTGCCGTCCGCTGACAAGAGGCGCAAGAGGAAAACATTCGCTTCGGCGTGCGAAGACAAGGAGAAGAATGGGGACGCGATCAATGCACATCCCACTATCCGGAGGAGATCACGCCTGCCCGCTTTGCATTGGACCGTATGAATTGCACGATGTCATCCATGGCCGTGCCGGGCTGGAAGATGGCCGCGACCCCCTGTTTTTTTAGACCCTCGACGTCCTGATCGGGAATGATGCCGCCGACCAGCACCAGCACATCATCCATTTTATTTTTTTTGAGGAGATCCATCACGCGCGGCACGATCGCGTTGTGCGCGCCGGAAAGAATTGATAAGCCGATGATCTGCACGTCCTCTTGCAGAGCGGCACTGACGATCATTTCCGGCGTTTGCCGAAGCCCGGTATAAATCACTTCCATGCCAGCGTCGCGCAAGGCACGTGCAATCACCTTGGCGCCGCGGTCGTGGCCGTCGAGGCCGGGCTTGGCGACTAGAACGCGGATTTTCATTCCTGCGGCCGGATCAGCCATCGACTTCATTTAACCACAGAGGGCACAGAGGCGCACAGAGGATAACGGCTAACCTAGCCGACCGGAAGCTTGGTATCCAGGCTCCTCCACAGGTACCAGCAGGCTACGCTACGGTAAGGCTTCCAGCATTCAGCGATCTTCTCCATTTGTTGGGGAGTGGGCAGCTTGATTTTGCGCTTGCGGCTCTTTTTCGGCGTCGAAGATTTTTTTGCTGCCTTTTTCCGCTGCACGTCTAGATAGTGCCTGAACATCGCCATGCGAACACCGAAATCGCCAGTGGGTAGAACGTTTTCACGCTTGAGAGAAAACATGAGGAACATCTGCGCCGTCCAAACGCCGATGCCTTTTACCTGCGTTAGATGCTCAATGACTTCGTTGTCGGATAAATCCGGGAGGCGGGTAAAATCCAATTGGCCCGAAGCGGTCTTCGCTGCGAGGTCTTTCAAGTAAGCAGATTTTTGTTTTGAGAGGCCCACGCTGCGCAGTTGATCATCGCTCAGCTTGAGAATTGCTTCGGGAGTGAGTGGTTCGCCAGCGAGGGCGGTGAAGCGGTTGAAGATCGTTTCGGCGGCTCTGCCGTTGAGCTGCTGATAAACGATTGCCTCGGCGAGATTGTGAAATTCCGCTAGTGAAAATTGCATGCGGCAGGGACCGATGCGCGCAATGATCCCCCGCAGCACAGGATCTGATTTCTTGAGATGGGCCAGCGCCTTACGCATTATTTATTTTTTATCACAAGCGTTCGGCGTGAGCGAAGCAAAAACGAAACTTCACCAGAGCGAGTAAGGGCTGATTTTGAAAGCAATATTCGGGTGCAGTCTCGCCGGCTAAGCCTTTTTCGCTTTAGCTGCAGGAAGCTGAAAACCGATGCGGACGCGCGGAGACCCTTTGGGAGTCATCAGTTCCCGGATGGCTTCGATCAAATCTCGAATTACGGAATCGTGCGCATCCACGTGGTTCTCCAATTCGTAGATCTTTGCCGCGAGCCGCCGATTCGTGGCCAGCATTTCGCGCAGGCGCACGAAGGCACGCACGACAAAAACGCTCATTCGAATGGCGCGCTCTGATTTGAGAATGGTGGCGGCCATTATGGCGCCGTGTTCGGTAAAGGCGTAGGGCAGGTATCGCCGGCCACCGCGGATTTTCTTTGAGGTCGCAATTTGCGACCTCAAAGCGGCATGTTCGTTTTCAGTCAACTGAAACATGAAGTCAGTTGGGAATCTTTCTCGATTCCGTTTTACCTGCTCGTTGAGGCGCTTGACCGGCACACCATAAAGCTCTGCAATATCCGCATCGAGCATGACTCTTTGATGACGGAGAAATATGACACGCGACTCCACGGCGTAGATGGGGGCAGGGCGAGGTTGCGGTTTTTTCGACAAGGCCATGTTTTTTGATTTGTTCATTTGAGGTCGCAATTTGCGACCTCAATCATAGATCACAAAAGGGCCAATAACGGGGTTCATCGGTGCGGCGAGCTTTATGCGCTTCCCTTTTGGGCCAAAGAGGTTGGCTCAATTGCTCGAGGCTAAGTGATGCTGGCTTCGGTATAGGTTCCATAGACGTCGCGTAAGGCCTCACAGATCTCGCCGACAGTGGCGTAGGCGCGGACGGCATCGATGATGTAGGGCATGGTGTTTGCGGATGAGATGTTTGGGTTTGCGCCAGCCGCCGGCTCCTGCGCAGCAGCTTTTTTCAATGCCTCGAGCGATCGCTGCACTGCGTCATTCGATCGTCGTGCACGCAAAGCCCGCAACTTCGCCGATTGTTGCTGGGCAACGCTCTCATCGATGTAAAGGATCCGAGGCGATTCTTCCTCAATTACGAACTCGTTTACGCCTACGATAATTTTCTCTTTCGCTTCCGCGGCGCGTTGGTACTGATAAGAAGCCTCGGCAATTTCCTTTTGCGGATAGCCACGCTCAATCGCCTTGACCATGCCGCCCATGGCATCGAGCTTGCCGAAATAATCGAAAGCGCCGTGTTCCATTTGCAGGGTTAGATTTTCCAGGAAGTATGAGCCGCCCAAGGGATCCACCGTTTGGGTTACTCCTGATTCGTAAGCAATGATTTGCTGCGTACGCAGGGCGATACGCGCTGCTTCCTCCGTGGGGAGTGCCAGCGCTTCGTCGTAGGAATCGCAATGCAGAGATTGCGTTCCACCGAGCACCGCCGCCAAGGCTTGGAGCGCCACACGTGCGATGTTGTTCATTGGCTGCTGCGCCGGCAAAGACACGCCGGCCGTCTGCGAATGGAAGCGCATCAGCCAGGTACGCCGATTCTTCGCCCCGAAGCGATCGTTCATTACCTTTGCCCAGATTTTGCGCGCGGCGCGGTACTTGGCGATTTCTTCGAAGAAATCGTTGTGGGCGTTGAAGAAGAAACTGAGTCGGGGCCCGAACTCGTCTACTTCGAGACCGCGCTTTCGCGCCCATTCGACGTATTCAATGCCGTCATACAAAGTGAAGGCTAGCTCCTGCAGAGCGGTCGATCCGGCCTCGCGAATGTGGTATCCGCTGATCGAAATGGTGTTGAACCGAGGAGTGAATTTCGAGCCGAACTCGAATGTGTCGATGACCAGGCGCATCGACGGCGCGGGCGGATAAATATATTCTTTTTGCGCAATGTACTCCTTGAGAATGTCGTTCTGAATGGTGCCGGAAATTTTGTTCCAGTCGGCCCCTTGCTTTTCCGCAACCACCAGATACATGGCCCACAAGGCGGAGGCGGGAGAGTTGATGGTCATCGACACGGTCGTCTTTTCCAGATCGATACCGTTGAACAGGATTTCCATATCTTCGAGCGAATCGATCGCCACACCGCATTTGCCGACCTCGCCCTCGCTCGCAGGGTGGTCGGAGTCATAGCCCATCAGAGTAGGGAGGTCAAAGGCCACAGAAAGTCCGCCGCCCCCGTGCTCAAGCAAATATTTGTAACGGCGGTTGGTCTCCTCCGGCGATGCAAAACCGGAGAATTGCCGCATGGTGTATAGCTTGCCGCGATAGCCGGTCGCGTGGATGCCGCGCGTGAATGGAGGGGCTCCGGGATAGCCGAGATATTTATTTTCGGTCCAATCTTGAGGAAGATCGGCCTGGGTGTAAAGGCGGCGAATGGGAACGCCGGAAATTGTGGTGAACCGGGCATGGCCGTCTTCGTCAACATTCACCCCAGTTGGAGCACCAATCGGGCGTTCGGGGGCTTTCTCGATCGTGGGAGCGAGAGTTTCTTCCGCCCATTTCTTTTCGGAGGCGGAAGGGTGGCGATTTTCGAAAACCTCAGCGGTTGAACTTTCGGCGACTTGTGGCTTGCTTGATTTTTTCTCAGGCATGAGATCCCCCGTGCTCTGTTTTGATGATAGGGAACGATAGGAAGGCGGGCAAGCAGCGACTCGGTCGGCGAAACGACCGGTCGGTCACTGCGGCCGCGTTACTGTTCGGTTTTGCGGGAAAGCTCCCAAGCTTTGGCGTACTTCCATGAGACGTAAACGGAGTGATAGAGATGCAGCAATAGGCCTTCAGGGCCGTCAAGAAATCCAAGACGAAAAAGGTAGTTGTAAATGAACGTGGCAAACGGACGCAGAACGATATCGGCGAAGTTGAAATCCCGGTGTCCTTTGGCGAAGGCGAGATCCGCTCCAAGGGATGAATAGCGATTCATGTGGCTGATATAGAGCGTGAGAGTGGGGTAAGTGTAATGCACAATCGGGTTGTGAAACTGTTGCGTCCACTGCAGGACATCGGGTTTCAGTTCACAGCGATCATGGGGATCATGGCCGGTGACGAATGCCGTGCCGCGGCGAAACAAGCGTAGCTTGGGGTCCGGATAGAAGCCGCCGTGGCGCATCCAGCGGCCCAAAAACAAGTTTTTGCGCGGAAGCCTGTAACCGGTTGCGGCGTTGGGGTCGACAATCGCTGCGCGAATTTCCTGAGCGAGGCCGGCATTGACTTCTTCATCGGCGTCGAGCAACAGGACCCAATCTTTGGTGCACAGGTCGATTGCGTATTGTTTCTGCGCGACATAGCCGCGCCACGGCTCAACGACTACCTGGGCGCCATATTCGCGCGCAATCTCACAGGTGCGATCGGTCGAACCAGAATCCACGACAACGATTTCGTCGGCCCATTTCACACTCTGCAGGGTGCGGCCGAGATTCGCTTCTTCGTTATGGGTCACGACAGCGACGGAAAGTGTCATGGGAGCGCTGATTTGTGGATTACCGATTCCGCTCGAACCATCCAATTTTAGTCGTCAATCAAGGGATGCCTGACGCGGTTCGACTGCCAGTTTCGGAAAGCAAGAACACGATGAGAATAAATAGTCCCGGCTCAATGGGATGACGATAACGAGCGTGGGGGAAAACGAAATAATACACTACCGGATATGTCAGGATGAGACCCGCGAAGAGCCACGCCCCGGGCCGATTCCGGCGTACGGCGCGTCCCGCCCCCCATATGGCCAACACGGATGAAGCCAGAAAAAGCGAACTGCGAAAATCAAAAGGCGACACGCTGCTCGTCGGCCGGGGCACGCCATTCCAATAATAGAAAAAACGCTTCAGAGAAATGATCACGAAACGGGCAGGATGGGCGCGGATCCAGTCGAATGCACGCTGCCTGCAGAATGCCTCATACTTCAATTCGCCCATCCGTTTGAAATACTCCAACTCCGGCTGATTGAGATTGGGCTGCAGAGAGGCGAACAACATGCCGTCGGAAAATCTGTTATTGCCGAGGCGAAGCTGCAATCCGAAGTCGTCGCGAATAAAAACGAATCGCCCAAACACCTCATAGTTGCGAATCAGCCAAGGTGAAAGGACGAGAAAGAAGACGAACGATGATAGGGCAACCCCAGCGATTGAGGGAAGGCCTCGGCGATGCCTGCGCCACCATATCCAAAGGCCGCAGAATGGCAGAAACGAGAGCGAAGCGGGATTCGCTAACGCGGCCACTCCCCATAAAACGCCGAAGAATATCCAGCCGGTAAAACCAGGGCGGCGTTCTAATTCAAGTGCTATGAGGAAGACGAGAGCGAGAATGAAAGGAGTCAGGGTCGTGTCCCAAATCCAGTGGATCGACCAGTACCAGACGTACGGATTCAGGGCCCAAGCGCGTGCGGACCAGATGGCGACACGTTCACCAAAGGTGCGCTGCGCAATGAGAAAGACCGGAATCGTGGTCATTGATGCGAACAGGCTGTTGATGGAAAGCAGAATCCAGGCTGATGCGACGGAGTAAATTCCAAAGAGCCTGAAGACCCCGCCGATCAGGTAAGGATAAAGCGGCGGTTCCCAGGCGCTGAGTCCGGTGTGGTCGCCGTACGGATTGCTGAACCCTTGACCCAGAGCGATCGAACGGCCAACACGGCCCATCTCGAACCCGAAGCCAAAATGATCCTCGCTGGCGCGCATCCGGTACTCGTGGAGCGCTCCAATCAGGGCCAGTTGAATCACAAACGAAAGAGGAATCAGCCAGAGAATGGATTTTGGCAATGCAGGCCGGAGCGATCTAGCCATCGCTGGCTAGTTTAGCAGGTGAAATCAGAGATCGACTGTATATCCGCCGCGGATTGCGATAGCTGAAGTCCACTACTCACTTTTCGGCGGATTTGGCTGCGTCTTGTTCTGGACCTTTTGGGCACCCTGCTTGGTTTTCTGAGCTCCCTTGTTGGTGGCCTTCTTGGCGGCCCTTCCGGTCTTTTTCGCAGTTTTCTTGGTCGCACTACCGGTATTTTGGGCAGCAGCCTTGGTATCCTGGCCAGCATTCTTCATATCTTGCTTAGCGCCTGAATCCTGGGGCACGGCAGCGAAAGCCATACCGGTTGCAAGAAGCAAAGCCAAAGCACAGTCTTGTAATTTCATGTGAAATCTCCCGAGCGAGTGAGTTGGATGCGAGTTGATGGATCGACACTATTCGCGCGACACAAAGTTGTCATTAAGGGGAACCTTGTACTTTGCACCAGAGTCAAATGTAAGCGGCGCCACGCTGAGGCTTACGATCCGGGCGCGCTGGTTTGCGGCGCAGGTCTTGCGTCTTGCCGCGGCGCGACGTCCGGAACGTTGGGCATGTGCGTGACCTGTCCGCGGACAGCTTCTTCGACGCTGATGCCGGTGTGATCGAGAAGCAATCCAGTGGAGCGGTCGAGTTCGATCAGCGACTTCTCATACGCTGCCTTGGCGGAAACCAGGTTCGACTCCGAGGTGGTCAGCACCGAGGCATCCTGCAAAATTGCAGTTGTCGTGGTAAGCCCGACTTTCAGCTTTTGTTGGTCGGCATCGAGGGTCTGGCGCGCCAAGTCGACTGCGGACTGCGCGGCCTCTACAGCGACACGGTTCTGCTTTACATCGAATTGTGCGTTGCGCACTTCGATGCGCACCTGGTTTTCGAGCTGGTGCAGCCGCACTTGAGCCTGGCGCAATTCCAGTATGGAGCGTACCTGATCGGCCTGGGCTTCGCGATTGAGAATGGGAATACTGAGGCTCAATCCGATGCCTTTGTCGGGGGCCGTGGAATTGACGAGCTGGCTTAGAGCGTTGCCGTAACCTACCGAGTTTGTGGTTTGAAACGGCGGCGGCAGGGTCGGAGAGGTGTAACAGTATTTCGCAGCCGGGGCAGCGGCGCAGTTCGGCAAAGCCGGATTCACGTTCCCTCCCACGCCGGAGCCGCTGTAATAAGCGAAAGCGTTGAGCGTCGGGAGTAGCGCGTTGCGCACGGCTTTGGCGCTAATGTTGCGCGAATTTAGATCGATGCGCGATTCGACCAATTCGGCGCGATGATCGAGCGCCTGATTGATTAAATCCTGAGTGGGAATGACCGTTTCTTGTTGTGGAATGAGCATGGCCGAAGTCGGAATCACTTCCGCCTCGGCAAACGAAGGGTCTTCGATACTGCGGCTGACCGCATTTTTCATCAGCAGTTCCTGCAATTGCAGGTTGTTCTGCGCGAGAATCAAATTCTGCTCGTCGGTCGCAACCGTGCTCTGGGCGCTGACCACCTGGATCGGAGGAGCGGTTCCAACTTTGGCCTGCTTTTTGGAATCGTCCAGCGCCTTTTGCGCATACGTCAGAGCTTCCTGCTGCACGCGAACGTTTTCGTAGGCGTAGACCATATCCCAATACATGTTTTCGATCTGGTCGACGGTGGTGATGATTTGCAGGCGAAAGGCGACGTCAGTGATTTCGCGATTATTCTTGGCGATGCGAATGAAGCGCAGGTTGGGTAAGGATCCAAATCCCTGCAGTAAATTTTGCGTCAATCTGAACTGAAAGTTCGTGTTGATCAGCGGCGTGAGCTCGCTGGTAATCAGGTTCGAGGTCACATGAGTATTGTCGAATGTTGCCGTCAGTTCGGTTCCCCAATGAAATCCCTGGGTGTAGCCGAAGTTCGAGGTATAAGTATTTTGTGCTACTACCGGCACCGGGCTGAACAGGCTCGTGGACTCGGCATCGTCTTTATCCAGCTGGAGATTTCCGGTGAGCATGGGATCGAAGCTGGTGATCGGCGACCCGATGCCGAGAGTCGAACTCACCAAGCCATTGGTTCCGGTGCCAACTCCCGCGGGCGCTACTGTCGTGCCGCCGGTACCGGAGCCAACCGTTCCTCCGAGGCCGCCAACGCCGCCGCCGGGCGTGTTCTGCACGATTCCGGCGTTCACTCCGAGGATGCTGGCGCCGGACTTGGCGCGCAGATAGTCGGTGTCTGCGATGTTGAGATTGTAACGCGCGATTTCGATATCGAGATTGTTCTCGAGCGTGAGCGCGACCGCGTCGTCAATGGAGAGATAAATCTTGCCATCGTGGATCAGCGAGTCCATGCGCGGCGCATTTGCGAAATCCGGCATCGGAAGTTCCCGTGCCTCGTAAGGCTTGAGAAAGTTGGGAAAGGCGCGGCGCGATTTTGCGTAGTCCTGCAGATGGATCGGCTGCGGTTGCGCGAGAATCGTTGATGGCTGCGGGGCTGGCGCCGTGGGGACGCTCTGCGCGTGCGAAAACGCGACAAAAAGCGTGCCACCAATGGCGGCCAATGCGATCAGTTTCAGAGGACCGAGCATCGAGGCCACACTTCTTCTTGACGAAGGCAAATACATGATTCGTCTCCTTGGATCAGAACCTGCATGAGAACTGGGATATATCGCACCTCCGCTGCGAAAAAAAATGAAGGCGTGGTTCCATCTTAGCGGGATGGCGATAGAGGACGAGAAGCAGATTGTAAAGAATTGTTAGTGGAGCAGGCAGGCTTATTGCCCTGCCTGCCCTCTGGGCGATTTCTACTGCGGCGGTTGCGGAGCGCCTGTCTGCGGCATCGGCTGCGCCACTGACGGCAGACTCTTGCGCGGCGCGATATATGGCGCGTTTGGCATGTGTGCAACTTGGCCGCGCACCGCGTCGTCAATGCTGATGTGATCGTCATCCAGCAATGTGCCGGTCGAGCGGGCGAGTTCAACCCGCGATTTTTCATAAGCGACCGTTGCATTGACCAGGTTAGATTCGGCAGTCGCCAACTGGCTCTGGTATTGCAGCACCAGCGTCGTTGTGGAAGTGCCGAACTGATATTTTTTCTGCTCGGCATCCAGAGACTGTCTCGCCAGATCGAGAGCGGCTTGCGCAGAATCGACACTGGCGCGGTTTTGTTGTACCGAGTACTGGGCGTTGCGCACTTCGATGCTGACCTGATTTTCGATTTGCTGCAAACGCATCTGGGCCTGGCGAAACTCGAGTTCCGAACGCACCTGTACCGCCTGAGCCGCGCGGTTGCGTATGGGAATGTTGAGCGTCAATCCGATGCCCTTATCCGGGTTTGTGGAGGTCACCAACTGGTTTAACGTTGGTCCGATGGGCGTTGTGGGAAACAGAATATCGGGATCGTTCGGAATGGTGTTACTTGCGCAGCCGAACAGGTCCTGTAATTCTTTCTGCGTGGGAGTAGGACTGCCGGTGCACTCATTCAGCGGATTCTGATTCCCGCCAACGCCGGCTCCTCCGTAGTAAGCGAACAGATTCAGTTGGGGCAGCAGGGCGCTGCGCACCGCCCGGTTACTGATATCGCGACTGTTGAGATCGATCCGCGACTCGACCAGTTCGGCGCGATGCCGTATCGCATCATTGATCAAATCTTCAGTAGGCACGACGGGCTCTTGCGCGGGAATATCCATTGTCGAAGACGGAATCACTTCCGCCGTGGCCAGCGTTGGATCTTTCAAAGTGCGGGTGAGGGCATTTTTCATGAGCAATTGTTCCAACTGAAGGTTGGTCTGTGCGGCGGTTACCAATTGTTGATCCTGAGCGACTGTGCTTTGTGCGCGAACAGTTTCAATCGGAGCCAGGCTGCCGATCTCGACTTGCTTTTTCGTGTCGGACAGGGTTTTCTGGGCGAATGCCAGTGACTCGTTTTGCACGCGAGCATTCTCGTAGGCGTAAACCAGATCCCAATAAATATTCTCGATCTGATCCACCGAATCGATGATTTGGAGCCGGAAGGCTACATCGGAGATTTCACGATTGTTCTTGGCGATGCGAATAAAGCGGGTATTGGCTGCAAATCCCAGACCCTGCAGAATCGGCTGCGTAATCGTTGCCCTGAAACTGGAGTTCAGCGCCGGACTTACGCTGGAGAAGAAGCTGTTCGTCGTCTGTCGCGTGTTGTTGAAGCCGACAGAAAGATCCATGCCCCAATGAAAGGCCTGGTTGTAGGCGAAGTCTACTGTTCCAGTGTTCTGAACCAGGCTGCTGCCGGGAAAGACTCCCTGGAAGATGCTGGTTGCGGTCTGGCTCAAATGATCGTCTTGCAGGGTTCCCGTGATCACCGGATCGAAGGAGGAGATCGGAGGCCCAAAGCCCAAGGTCGAGCTGACTAGCCCGTTTGTGCCTGCGCCGATGCCGCCTGCTCCCAGGCTCGTGCCACCGGTCGCCGCTCCCGAGTTCGCGCCAATTCCTCCGACGCCGCCTCCCGGGGTGTTCAAAACCACTCCCGCGTTGATGCCAAGAATGCTCGCACCCGCTCTGGAGCGCAGCACGTCGGTGTCGGCGATATTCAAGTTGTACCGGGCGATCGCAATGTCCAGATTATCTTCGAGCGCGAGAGCAATGGCGTCGTCAAGAGAGAGGTATAACTTTCCATCGTGGAGCAAATCGTCAATTCGTGGCGAATTGCTCAAATCCGGGGCAGCCACATGCCGCGGTATATAGGGCGCGATGGGGTTGGGAAATTGCGGCACCGGCTTGGCATAGTCGACCATGGGCAGCGGCTTGGTCGCAGTCGTGTTCTGCGGAACCGGCGCGCCGGGCAGCTCTTGGGCCACACCTACAAGCGAAATTCCCAAACAAACGGCGGCGATCGTCAGCCGCGTAACCGAGGTGAAACGTGGCAATGGCATCTACTCATCTCCGTTTCAAGTAATCGCTAATGCAAAATTACGTGGCTTAAATTAAGGCAGCAGAACTAATTACAGACGTTCACATTCTGTTACGTAAACACGTGCGTTTGGGTTCCCTATGAGGGGGGGTCTCCTCTCAAGGGATTCGCTCTGCCCGATTTGTCCCCGGGGCCCACTGACGGGCTAAGGACAGATCGAACTTAACGAATCGATTTCGAGGGAGATTAAACGCACCAGTATATCTGACAGGCCTTGGCTTCGTTCGGACCCGTGACAGAGCTGAAACTGATAAAGTGCTGACGAACGCTGGCAGATTCGCGTGATTATGCGAATCTGGCTGCGCAAATGGCACAGGTCGAGCATGAAGCGAATTGGATGAAGTGGCAGGTTGACGGGACTCGAAAGATCGCATGCGCAATCTCAAACTGATTGTCTCCTATGACGGCTCAGAATTTGCCGGCTGGCAAGTGCAGCCTGGCTCAGCCACAGTGCAGGGCACGCTAGCCTCAGCCATTGGACGAATCACCGGCGAAAAGGTATTGCCCCAAGGCTCGGGAAGGACGGACGCGGGAGTGCATGCCTTAGCCCAAGTGGCCACGTTTCCGACAGAATCGTCTGTGCCGACAGCCAATTTCGTGAAGGCGCTGAATGATCTATTGCCATCTTCGATTCGCATCCTGGAAGTCGAGGAAACCGCAGCCGATTTTCACGCGCGCAAGTCTGCTCGCGCCAAGACCTACCGCTATCGAATTCATCGTGCCGCGATCTGTCCGCCGTTTGTGGCGCGATATGTCTGGCATTATCCCTTTCCGCTGAATGAAAGTGCCCTAGAGCGCGCCGCGGCGCTCGTAGTTGGCGAGCATGATTTCACCTCATTTGCAGCGGTCGATTCAGAGCGAGGCAGTGAAGATTGGCCGGCAACGAATGTGCGCCGCATCTTTTCTTCGAACTGGGAACGCCGGGACGATGAGTTTGTGTACACGGTGAAAGGAAGCGGCTTTTTGCATCACATGGTCAGAAATCTGGTGGGCACATTTATCCTCATCGGTAAAGGCACGTTGCAGCCCGAGGATATCTCGCGCATAATCGCAGCGCGCAGCCGTTCGGCCGCAGGCGCAACCGCGCCTGCCAGCGGATTGTATTTGGTCAATGTGGAGTACGTCGGCGCGCAGGCCACGCCAAGTTAGGGCAAGAAACCAGTTGACACACATGTGCGCCTAGTGTAGTATTTGGGCATGGATAAGCCCAAGACACTCCAAGAAGCGATAGCTTACTTCTCCGATCCGCAACGCACGTTCGACTACGCGGTTAAGCTCCGCTGGGCTGATGGCAATGTTACCTGCCCACGTTGCGGCAAAGCAAAGCACTCGTTCATCAAGACACGGCGCATCTGGTTCTGCTACGAGTGCAAGAAGCAGTTCAGTCTCAAGGTGGGCACCATTTTCGAGGATTCGCCGCTTACGCTCGATAAGTGGATGACCGCGTTTTGGCTGTTGGCAAATTGCAAGAACGGCATCAGCAGCTACGAACTCGGACGCGCTCTTGGAATCCATCAGAACTCCGCATGGTTCATGCTCCAACGCATTCGGATGGTAATGCGTGACGATTTTTCGGCTCGAAGCTCGGCGGGGGAGAAGGCGCGGAAATCGAAGTTGATGAATCGTTCATCGGCGGAAAAGCTCGCAACATGCACCTGAGCGAACGCAAGCGCCGAATTACTGGCACAGGTACAAAGGACAAGACTGCGGTAATGGGCATCTTGGAACGTGGCGGAAAAATCCGCACCAGCGTCGTGCCGAGCCGACGCAAGCGCGTTCTGCAAGAAGAAGTCCGCAAGCACGTCGCGGCTGGCTCTGCACTTTACTCCGATGCGCTGATGTCCTATGACGGACTTGCCAGCGACTACGCGCACAAGGTCGTAGATCATGCCATGCAATATGTCGATGGCCGCGTACACACAAACGGCCTCGAAAACTTCTGGTCATTGCTCAAGCGTGGCATCTCCGGCACGTATGTGAGCGTCGAGCCATTCCATCTTCATCGCTATCTTGATGAACAAACCTTCCGCTACAACAATCGCAAGGACATGAATGATGGACAACGGTTTGAACTGGCAATGAGCCACGTTTTCGGAAAGCGGCTGACATATACCGAACTGACAGGTAAGAACGAATCGCCGCGCCACGAAGCGACAGGGGCGCGGGAAGAGAAGCAAATACCTTTCTAGTCCTTGTCGGAGTTCTTAGGCTTGCGCGAGGAGGTTTTCTTTTTTAGATTTTTGAGGATCGACGGCCTAGGAGATTGAAGAACGGCTTTGGCTAGTTTCTCGAAATTCTCTAGCGCCTTCGGTCCTTCAACGCATTCGGTTTTCATCTTCTTCGGCATTGCGTGGGAAGGTCAGACCGCGAATCTGGCCTTCCCCTAATTGTAGAGCGAGTGGACGGCTCCAACATACCACAGGAGTGCGTCCAGCGAAAAGGGGACGCACATGCACATGTGGGCAGCTTTAGTCACGGGAGTGTCAGTCAGTTTGATTGCGGCAGCCATTTACGATTATGCGACCGGGAACCATGTGCGTGCTCTCATTATGGGCGGAGCGGGATTGGTAGGTTTTGTTGTCGCTTACTATTTCAGCAAGAAAAAGCCTGAGCCAACGTTGCTGATAAAAGATAGCGGCAATGCAACTGCGACTGCGGCGGGCGGAGCCGGAGGCAATGCCACTTCGACAGGGGGAAGTGTTACTCAGCATTTTTATGGCACCCCGACTGCGACTGCTCCCGCTGCCGCGCCAGCGCCGCCAAAAGAACATCCGCTTCCCGCGCCGAAAGAAAAGAAGATCGAGTTGGTCGCGCGAGAGATAACACAAAACAAGATTAAAGCTGACCTCAGTGCAGAGGTTTGGCGACTGTCAAGCGATAGAGATTCTTTTGTATCGTTGCTGTTGCCGTTTTACTTTGATCCTGTCCTTTCGGATACGGTGTACGCAATCGAGCACGTAAGAGCACATCTTGTATTCACGGAAAACAATGTCAAGAGAACGTTTGTCGATCACGGTTGTTGGATTGGCTATTCACTAGACTTCTGCAAAATGAGACCGGGAGAGACCAAGTACTTGCTATTGGTTCTTGCTGGCGTGGCAGACGGCTTTGCAGCCGTGAATACGAGGCGCACGACTGACGCCAGCTACGGAAAAGACGCGCCCTTCGAACTGATCCCGCTAGCCTTAAAAGTTTGTGACCTGCAAGTTGTTCTTATTTGGGGCGGAGGAGGGCAATTCAAGAAGGTATTTGAGTTTAAAAATATCGATCTGGCCTTGCTTTCCAAATACGCCTGATTGTGCGTCAACTAGTTTAGTGCCCAAGTTAGAGTTCCGAATGACCCTTTGTCACCTCTGCGGGCAGGGGTACAATGGCGCTTGTAGAGCCTAATTCGGCGGCCGCGCGCCGCAGGATCGAGGGTAGATCATTGGCGACTGGCGAAGTCACGGCTGCAGAGGCGCAAACCACGCCGCAGCTTCCGCATCATAAAGTCAAAGTTAAGAAAGTCGGGCAGCGCGCCTGCAACGAAAAAAACGACAAAGGCAAATTTTGCGGCGGGCATTTGAAACGCTGGTCTTACTGGATTGACGTGGTCGAACAGGGCTGCGGCGATGTTGAAAAGGCCTGGGGATCGAATGCGGAAGTCTATCGCTGCGAGCACTGTCAGACGCTCTATCTGCCGAATCCGGACGAGGCGAAGGTGAATGTTGCCGGCGAGGGCATCAAATCTGTGTTCGGGCTGACGTTGCCGCCGAAAGAAAAATAGATTCGGGCTACGAGTCTTGGGCTGCAGGTAACCAAGAATATTTATATGGGGACACGGAAAGATCCCAACTAGGCTCTTTACTCGTGATTCGAAGCTCCTAGCTTCTGGCTCGAAGCTTTCTTATGAGCACTTCTGAACTCATCTACGACTGGAACCAGAATTATCCTCCGGGGCTGAAGCCGCCGGGGCCGGTGCTGCTCAATGACGAGAGCCTGCGCGATGGGCTGCAGTCGCCGTCGGTGCGCGATCCATCGATTGGGGAAAAAATTGAAATTCTTCATTTGATGGAAGGGTTGGGAATCGATGCCCTCGATCTGGGCCTGCCGGGGGCAGGAGCGCGAGCGGTTGAGCATGTCACTGCGCTGGCGCGGGAGATTGCTGCGAACCGCATGAAAATCCGCGCGAACTGCGCCGCGCGAACCCACGAGAACGATATCCGTCCAATCGCCGAGATCGTGCAGAAAACCGGTCTGCCGATTGAAGCTGCGACCTTCATTGGATCGAGTCCGATTCGCCGATTTACTGAAGGCTGGACTGACGATTTTCTTCTGCAGACCACCGAGAAGGCCGTCAGGTATGCGGTTTCGCTGGGCCTCGAGGTGATGTATGTCACCGAAGATACGAGCCGCTGCGATCCGGAAACCGTGAAGCGGCTGTACTCAACGGCAATCAATTGCGGTGCTCGGGCAATTGTCGTGTGCGATACAGCCGGGCACGCTACGCCGATGGGAGCGCTGGCGCTGGTGCGGTTTGTGATGGAAGAAGTGGTGAAACCTTCCGGTGAAAAGATTCGCGTGGACTGGCACGGGCACAGCGACCGCGGGTTCGCGATTGCGAACTCGATGGCGGCGCTGATCGCCGGGGCGGATTGTGTTCACGCATGCGCCATCGGAATCGGGGAGCGCGTCGGCAATACGCAGATGGACCAGATGCTCGTGAATCTGAAGCTCATGGACATTGAACCGTGGGCGGATCAGGATCTGACGAAGCTGAAGCAGTATTGCCAGGCGGTATCGCGGGCTACTGGCGTGCCGATTCCGGCAAATTATCCGGTGGTTGGAGAGGATGCTTTTCGCACCGCGACGGGGGTACACGCCGCGGCGATTATCAAGGCGTATCGCAAAGATGACGTCGTGCTCGCTAACACGGTGTATTCCGGGGTGCCTTCGCATGTGTTTGGGCTGGAGCAGATCATCGATATCGGCCCCATGAGCGGAAAGTCGAATGTGTTGTTCTGGCTGGAGCGGCGTAACATTCCCTCGAGCGAGGATTTGGTTGAGCGGATTTATCAGCGCGCCAAGGCGAGCGACCACACGCTGAGCGATGCCGAAATTGTCGAGTGCCTGCCCGCAACCGTGAAGCAAAACTAGCATGAGCGGAATCTAAAGCTCCATGCCCGAATCTACTTCCAGGCGGTTGCAACACGCTATGCTTGGTGCCGGCGGCGTTGGCGGATTGATCGGCGCTCTCCTGGCGCGCGCTGGCAATCCGGTTACGCTCGTGGTTCGGCGGGAGACGATTGCGCAATATCCGAAGCAGCTCAGCCTGCAAAGTCCACTGGGCAATTTCAGTGTGGATGTTGCGGTTTCTGCCGAGGCACCTCCGGCCGATGTGCTCTGGCTGACCGTTAAAGCCACGCAGTTGGATGCTGCGCTCACGTCGATTAAAAATCCAAATGCTGTACACGCAATTGTTCCGCTGCTGAATGGAGTTGATCATGTTGCGCTGCTGCGCTCGAAATACGGAGCCGACCGCGTAATAGCGGGAACGTTTGCGGGAGAGACCGAGCGCGTGAGTCCGGGGCACATTGTGCATCGATCGCCGTTTGCGCGGCTTAATGTTTTATCTAACGGACGGGAGTTGCTTGCCGGAACGCTTGAGCAGTTACAGAAGGCCGGCTTTGAGTGCCGCTTCATCGATGACGAACCGACGCTGATGTGGGGGAAGCTGGTATTTCTCGCTCCATTTGCTTTGAGCACTACGGCAGCCGATAAAACTGTCGGCGAAGTTCTGGCCGATCCGCATTGGCGTGCTTTGGGTGAAGCTTGCGTTCGCGAAACGTGCGCCGTTGGAATCGCCGAAGGCGCGAAGGTCAGCGCAGAGAAAGTGATGTCAGGCGTCGCGATGATGCCGGCAGGCATGCGCAGTTCGATGCAGAAAGATGTGGAGCACGGCAATCCTCCTGAACTCGATGCGATTGCCGGGCCGATTCTTCGCGGCGGGAAAAAGCACGGAATCGAGGTTCCCGCGACGGAAGAACTGGTAACGGCAGCCGAACGGCGAGTGGGAATGATGGCTGGCCGACTCGCATAGCGGCGTTGGCAAGTTGGTTTAAAGTAGAATAGTTCGCACTCGCAACCGGCGAGCGACGAGTGCTATACGAAAGTCTTTGTCAAGCTGGTGGTTCTTGGGGCTGTCATCTTTGCGGCTCTGCAGCTGGTGCGACCCGGCATTCCGGCAAAGCCGGCCACGGCCGAGTTGCAAGCGCCAGCCGAGGTCAAGCGTGTCTTTGAGAAAGATTGCTATAGCTGCCATTCGGACGAGCGGCGGCTCGCGTGGTTCGACCAGATCGAGCCCGGCTACTGGCTGGTGCGGCACGACATTCTAACGGCGCGTCGGCGTCTGAATTTTTCCACGCTAGGATCCAAACCCGCAGCCGCGCAGAAGGCGACGCTCTACGAAGCTGTGAATATGATCCAGCTGGGCGAGATGCCGCTGCCAAGATTTCTTGCGCTGCATCCCGATGCCAAAGTGACGCCTGCGGAGCTGGTAACGCTGAAAGCGTATCTCGCTCCGTGGTCTTCTGCACCCAGCCAGCCGGGTAATCCGCATCCGGCGGCCACTGGGGAAGCTCCTCCGCATGTGCCCCTTGCGGCCGTGCAGCCGGAATTCGATGGATTCCCGTTCGATGCGAGCTTCGAAACCTGGAAGCCCATCAGCACCACTGACCGTGGCGATAACAATACCTTCCGATTTGTTCTCGGCAATGAAATCGCGGTGAAGGCTGCGGAAACAGGCGATATATCAGCGTGGCCGAACGGCGCGCGTTTCGCCAAGATTGCCTGGCAGCAGGAAATGGGCCCCGATGGCCTCGTGCACCCCGGCAAATTCGTGCAGGTGGAGTTGATGCTCAAGGACGCTCAACTTTACAAAGACACGGAAGGCTGGGGATGGGGACGCTGGCGAGGCGCGGACTTAAAGCCTTATCGGACGAAGGCGCACTTCGTGAACGAGTGCACGGGCTGCCACCGTCCGTTGCGCGGGAACGATTACGTTTACACGCTGCCCATCTCCACTGCGAAAGTTCACGGAGTGGAGATCGTGAATAACGCGGCTGCCGCGCTTGCGGCCAGCCTGCCATATCAGGCGCTGAGTTGGGGCGCGATCACGATGTATGTCGATCCTAAAACGCGCACCACGGCGACGCTTTATGGCAACGATTCTGCCATGTCGGCAGTACGGACACACGCGGATAATATGGCGGAGACGGCTCCGCGTTACCCGGCGGGCGCAGTGCTGGCACTGGTTACCTGGGCACAACGAAATGATCCGCACTGGTTTGGCGCACGCATTCCCGACACGCCGCAGTCAGTAGAATTCTTGCAGGTCGCCGCTGCCGGCGAGCAAGCCGGTTATCGACGCTTCGCGGGAACGGCACTGGCCGAAGATCGCGATGAGGCGAACATGGTGGCGCAGCGGACAAGCTTTATTCTGGGCCTGGCGCCGGCTTGGGTGCCGTAGAGAAACAGCGTCCGCTAGGTAATGGACGCGCAGCAGATCCATAAAGAGACCCCTTGTAATCCCAACTTTTCCTCCCGTTGTAAACTAACGAATACTTCCCATGAGCCCGATTCCTCCACGCACCGACTTGCCAGAGATTGTGCCCACGGCGCAGCAGGAAGTGGCGCGCTTGGCGGCGTCGCCCGAGGTACGATCGGCGTTTAACTGGCTGCGCACTCAAGAACCGCAACTGGCGCAGTGGCAAATGGAGATGGCGCGGATCGCGGCGCCTCCGTTTGGCGAATCGGCGCGCGCGGCGTGGCTGGCGGACCGCTTTCGCGAAGTCAACCTGGATGATGTGCGCATTGACGATGTAGGAAATGTGTTTGGCGTGCATGCGGGGTTCTTGAGCGCGGGAGCCAGCCAGCGGTATGTCGCGCTTAGCGCTCACATCGATACCGTGTTTCCCGCGAACACGCCGCTGAATATCCGGCAGCAAGGTAGCCGTTTATACGGGCCGGGAGTTTCCGACAATGGAGCGGGCGTCACGGCGATGTTGGCAATTGCCTCCCTGCTACGCTCGGTGCGTCTGCGGCATGGGCTGCCGTTCGTGTTTATCGGCAACGTTGGCGAAGAAGGTGAAGGCGACCTCCGCGGCATGCGGCATATCTTTTCGACGCCGCGCTGGAAAGATTCGATTGCGTACAGCGTGGTGCTCGATGGCGCGGGTGCGGACACGATCGTGGCCGAGGCCTTGGGCAGCCGACGTTTTGAGGTGATTGTGCGCGGTCCGGGAGGGCATTCGTGGAGCGATTTTGGCGCGCCGAATCCGATTGTGATTTTGTCGCGCGCGATCGATGCGTTTGCGGCGACCCCGGTTCCGCCGGCTCCGAAAACAACTTTCAATATTGGCGTGATTCGCGGCGGCACCTCCGTAAATTCAATTCCTGAATCGGCCAGTATGAAGGTGGACATCCGTTCAACCTCGATGGCGGAAATGGAGCGGCTCGAGCAAGCGATGCGCCTGGCGCTGAATCGCGCAGTGGAAGATGAGACGCTGGCCGCGGAGATGAAATCTTCCGCACAGAGGCGGCCGGGCGTGAGCTGCGAAGTGGTGGCGATTGGCAGTCGTCCGGCGGGGGAACTGGCGACGAGTTCGCGAATTCTGCACGTGATTCGCGCCGTCGATGCGCAGTTGAATAATGCGGCGCAGGTGCAGCGGGCGTCGACCGACGCGAACATTCCGTTGTCGTTGGGCCTCGAAGCGATTGCCATTGGCGGCGGCGGCTCGGGCGGCGGAGCGCACACGCTGCAGGAATGGTTCGACAGCAACGGCCGGGAATTAGGGTTGAAAAGAATTCTGCTCACCCTGCTCGCGCTGGCGGGAGCGTGATGCGATTTGATCCCTCAGGGGCTAAGGCCCCTTGGTGCATTGTTGAGGTATTCGCAGCGCTGAAGCGCTGCGCCACCCAAAAGCGGTTGTTGCTCATTCTCATGCTCATGGGTTTTTCTTGTTTCTTGCCTTTGCGCGCACAAAGCGCCAAACAGCCTTCCGCCTTGGCTGCTGTGGCTCCCAGCGCCGATGCGATCTATATTCACGGCAATATCTATACCGGCGTGGCCACGGCTCAATCCTCTTCAATTCAGCGCGCCGAGGCCTTTGCCGTGCGTGGAGACCGCATCGAGGCGGTAGGAACAAATGCCGAAATCGAGAGACTGAAAGGCGCGAAGACGCAGGTCGTCGATTTGAACGGGCACTTCGTCCTGCCGGGTTTTAATGACGCGCATCTTCACCTGGCGGCCGCTGGCCAGCAGCAGTTGAGTGTGGATTTGATCGGGGTGAAGAACCTCGAAGAATTCCGCGAGCGCTTGCGCGCTAAGGTTCAGAGCGCAACTCCTGGTGAATGGATTCTCGGCGGCGGATGGGACGAAACTTTGTGGCCTTCGAAAACTTTGCCCAATCGCAAGGATCTGGATGACATTTCGGGCGACCATCCGGTTTTTCTGGATCGCATTGATGGGCATCTCGCCGTAGCGAATTCGCGGGCGCTGCAACTTGCGGGGATCACAGGCGCGAGTCGCGACCCGCGCGGCGGCAAGATCGATCACGACCAGAATGGAGAGCCCACCGGGCTTTTGCGCGACACCGCTCAAGGCGCCGTCACAGCGGTGATTCCGCCGCCCACGCGTGCGCAACGGCGCCGGGGACTGGAAATCGCGCTGGCCGACCTTGCTGCGCACGGTGTGACCTCGGCGCAGGATTACTCGCCGGACTGGGAAAATTTTCAGATCTATGAGGAGTTGGAAAGAGAAGGCCAGCTGACGGCGCGAATTTCGGAATGGCTGCCGTTCGATAATTCGATGGAAGAATTGAAGCGAAAGCGTGCTTCGCATCCGCAGTCAGATTTAATGTTGCACACCGGCATGCTCAAGGCGTTTATGGATGGTTCTCTCGGCGGCCACACCGCGGCGCTTCTGGAGCCTTATTCCGATGATCCGACCAATTCAGGATTGCCTCGCTACCAGCCGGACAAGTTGAACGAAATGGCGCGGGAACGAGTGGTGGAGGGCTTCCAGATGGGCTTTCATGCCATCGGAGACAAGGCCGTGCAGATGGCGTTGGATGCGTTTGCAGCAGCCGAGAAAGCTGCGCGGGAGCACAACGCCAAAGCCCCGGATGGCAGCAGCGACTTTCGTTTGCGGGTGGAACATGCGCAGATCACGACTCCCGCCCAGATTTCGCGCTTTGCTGAGTTGAAGGTAATCGCTTCTATGCAGCCGAGTCATGTGCTCACCGACATGCGCTGGGCTGAGGACCGGCTGGGCCCAAAGCGCGCCGCAACTTCTTACGCGTGGGCGAGTTTTATCAGAGCAGGAGTGACGCTTGCCTTTGGCACGGATTATCCCGTAGAGCCGGTCAACCCGTTTCGCGGACTTTATGCTGCGGTGACTCGGAAGAGCGAAGATGGCAAGCAGGAATATTTTCCCGAGCAAAAGGTGAGCATCGATCCGGCGATTGCGGCGTACACGACCGGCGCAGCGTTCGCGGAATTTGAAGAGAAACAGAAAGGAACGCTGGCTCCTGGGATGCTCGCCGATTTCGTTGTGCTGGATCGGGATGTAACGCAGGTGCCTCCGGCTGAGATTCTGGGTACACAAGTGCTACGGACTGTGGTTGGCGGAAAGACGGTTTATCAAAATTAAGACTTATAGCCCAAATAGAATTGTGCGATCAGTCTGAGAATGAGCGCGAGAAGCACGCAAGTAGGCCGGCATTTCGTCTCCTGAAGGTCGCGTATAATGAAAGTTTTGCAGGCATTGGAGGCAAGCAAGCATGGATTCGCGGGATTTTTGGTTGCGAGTGAAGACCCGTCGATGGATGTATTCGTTCAGCATTGTGGCGACGCTGGCCGTCGGCATTTTAATCGGCACCGTGATTTCGTTCGGGGTCAAGGGTAAAGAGGGCCAGAAGTCGTCGGACGCGACTCCGCTGACTGTTCCTTCGCCGCAGCAGCTTTCCAGCACGTTCTCGCAGATCGCCAAGCAATTGGGTCCCAGCGTCGTCAATATCAATACGGAAACGACCATCAAGTCGCCGCACCGGCGCCACGGTCAAACTCCCGACGACGATCAGGATCAGGACAACCAGGATAATAACGGCGATAACGGCGGCAACGGCGGCGGTAGCATGGACGATTTCTTTAATCACTTCTTCCACGGGCCGGGTGGACAGGGTGGGCAGGCCAATCCGTTCGGGGGTGGCGGAGACGATGGTTCAATTCGCGAGCGCTCGCTAGGATCAGGCGTGATCGTCGACCCCAAGGGTTACATCGTGACGAATCGTCACGTGATCGAAAAGGCGGATCGCATTCGCGTGCGGCTGCAGGACGATCCTCCGGGCGTGCAGCATGAGGCGAGAGTCATCGGGCAAGATCAGGAAACCGATTTAGCCGTGATCAAGATCGACCTCGATCGTCCAGTCCCGGCGGCGAAAATGGGCAATTCCGACAGCATGGAAGTCGGCGATTGGGTGCTGGCGATTGGCAGCCCCTTCGGACAAGTAGGCACGGTTACGGCTGGCATTGTTTCGGCCAAGGGCCGAGATATCGTCCCTGGGCGGCAGTTCCAAAGCTTCATTCAAACCGACGCCGCCATTAATCCAGGCAACTCCGGCGGCCCGCTGGTCAATATGAATGGCGAGGTCATCGGAATCAACACGGCAATTTTGAGCGATACCAACGCTTATGCGGGCGTGGGATTCTCGCTGCCTTCGAATACGATCGTGAAGGTCTACAACGATCTGATCGGGCCCGAACATCGCGTGTCTCGCGGGTCGATCGGGATCATGTTTAACTCGGTGGAGAATCCGGCGATTACGCGGGTATACGGCAACGGCTCCGGAGTGACAATTTCGGATGTGGTTCCGGGAAGCCCTGCGGATCAGGCTGGGTTGAAGGTGGGCGACACCATCACAACAGTCGACGGCAAAAAGGTAACCAAGGGTTCCGTGCTGGTGGATGATATTGCTTCTCGCAAGCCGGGTTCGAAGGTCGAACTGGATTTCGTGCGCAATGGAAAGCAACAGCAGACCACGGTAACGGTTGCTGACCGCGCCAAATTGTTCGCCACGCGGTTGAACGACGATGAAAACGACAGTGGCGACAATACGCCGAAACAGAGCAAGTTCGGCCTCACGGTGCGCAAACTGACGCCTGAGATGGCCGAGCGTCTGGATATGCCGACAGGCAAGGGTGTGATTGTGCAAGACGTGAAGCCCGGATCATTCGCCGACGACGTGAACTTGAGTCGCGGGGATGTGATTCTGGAAATCAACAAACAACCGGTCAACAGTGAAGAGGATTTGGCCCGGATTGAGGCCAGCCTGAAGAGCGGCCAGGATGTTGTGTTTCTGGTGCGGCCGCGCGGAGCGACAGCACAAGACGGTACGGTCTTTCTGCCTGGGACACTTCCGTAACCGTTACCAGCCCAGCGGGGACTGGCATTCCATCCTTTGATAGGGGATGATTGCAATGCCGGATCTCGTTGGGCCTTTGTTTTTTTGCGAAGAAGAAGTTTTTGCGCAAACCTCCGGGCAAATTGCATCAACGAAGGCAATGATGGCGCTGTTGCAGTCTGAGGGTTCGAGTTGAGACAAGAGTCCGCCGAAAAAATCCGGAACCGATGGTTACACACCGTGCTGGGTTTGGCCCTAGCGGGCGCCTGCGTACCGCTGACCGTCGTTGCCCAGGATGCCGCAGCTGCAGCGCAGCCTTCCGCAGTACATTCCGAGGGTGCTGATTCGAATCGTTCCTCGGCAACGTCAAAGAAAGCCCGAAGTAGCATCTCGCACGCCCATACTGTCGCGCAATCCCGCCATTACAAGGGCAGGCAGGTTAGCTCGCTGCGAAACAGAAGACGAAGGACGACCGCGCGCGGACAGCAGAAAATCGATCCAGAACGCGCGCAGGAGATCCAGCAGGCGCTGATCCGGGAGCACTATTTGAGCGGCACGGCAGTGGGAACATGGAATCAGGCAAGCGAAGATGCCATGCGGCGTTACCAGGCCGATCATGGATGGCAATCCAAGACGGTGCCCGATTCACGCGCCCTCATCAGCCTGGGTCTGGGACCGAGTCACGACAATCTGCTGAATCCCGAAAGTGCAATGACGAGCGACCCGCCACCAGCGCATAGCACGCAGACGGCGTCTGCGTCGATCCATGCGGCGGCATCTTCCACTCATTCTTCGGCCGTTTCGGCACCTCCCGCCAAGACGCAAGCTGATCCCCCGCCAATTCCTCAGAGTGTTTCGAGCGGCCAGACGGATCCACAATAGAGATCTTCAGCCATAATCCCGGCTTCGTTACCTCCGTAGCTGATCCTCCACGAGACAACCGGTGCACTAAAGCTTCTGGTCTCAGGCTTTCCTTTAGGGGTGCTTAGCGAATCTTTACTCAAAATTACACGCGTCACCGACTACCAAAACAGACCTTCTTTGGGTATAATCGTTCCAAGCATCCCACTATTCGTTCCAGCGTGATCAGCGGTCCCTGTGGTAATTCCGGTTCGATCGCGTTTCATATGCAAACTGGATGCTTTTAAACGTTGTGTGAAAGCGTCGAGTAGTTCCAAAACGAGCGCGCGTAATTCCTGGCAGCTCGCCTTCTGGCCGTTGGTTCCTGTCCGGCTCCTCACACGGTAGCTAAAGTCCAACTCAAGGACCACTAAAGCCCAAGGATTCTCCCGCTGAGATCCTTCAATCCATTCGAGAGGTATAGAAATGTACTGTTCCATCCCCCATGGAGTGAAAAAAGTCTGCGCGAATCGATCTTTGCCGCTTCGATCTGTGCTTCAACCTGTACTTAAATTTATTGTTTTCAAGGTCCCAGTCTTCGCCATGGCTCTTCTTACTGCGTGTTCGGGCAATTCTGTAGCGCCAGCCAGCACATCCACGGCGACAACCACGACTCCGGCTGCGGCGACGAGTCTGAATATTTCCGCCGCGCTTCCCCCTGCGACTGTAGGCACAAATTACACGGGCTCGCTCACAGTGACTGGCGGGACTGCACCTTACATTTTTTCTGTGGCCTCTGGTCAATTGCCCAGCGGAACGGCACTCGCCGACAGCTCGGGCGCGGTTACTGGTACGCCGACGGCAAGCGGAAATTTCACATTCGATATTTCCGTTTCGGATGCCAAGGGGGCGTCGCAACAAAAATCGTTACAGATTGCGGTTGCAAATAGTTCCACCACGACCGGAACAAGCGGCAGCGGATCAAGCGGAAGCGGGACTGGAAGTGGCGCCAGCGGAAGCGCGAGCAATGCTGCGAGCGGCGCAAAATCGTTCTCGAGCTTGCAGCACAGCGGCGGCTGGGCCCAGTACGGGCAGATAGGCCCGAATTTTGTGGATTGCTCGCCATCGCCCTGCAACGGTATCGCGTTCTCGATGACGCAGAACGTCAGCTCTCCTTCAATGAGCGGCGAAGCTTCTGAATTCAATGTCGGTGGAAGCGCTTCTTTTGGTGATGCCCTGTTTAATAATCATCTCATTGGGCCAGGATCTACGCAGGGTTTGCCCGATTCGAATAACACGCTGGTCCCTACGCTGCACAATTTCACTTACGACGTTTATTTTTACGGAGATAATCTCAGTCTTTCCCAGGCCGTGGAATTCGATATCAATCAATTCTTCGACAATAACGGTTATATCTGGGGCCACGAATGCCGCATCGCCGGCGGCCATGAATGGGACGTATGGGATAACCAGAACCAGCAGTGGAAGCCTACGGGAGTTCCTTGTTATCCGAACAGCAATGCATGGAACCACCTCACGCTCCGGGTGCAGCGGAATTCGAATGACGAATTGGTCTATCAATCCATCACGCTCAATGGAGTGACCAATAATCTGAACTGGACTTTTCCGCACGGTTCGGCGCAGGGCTGGTACGGCGTGACCATCAACTACCAGATGGATGGCAACAGCCAACAGAACTCGTACAACGTGTATCTTGACAACCTGACTTTTTCGTATCAGTGAATACCAGCGAACTGGAGGTCGGCAGTCGCTGTTACGGCAGGGGGCGTGCTCGCGCTCGGCCGGTTAACTGCCGGGATTCGCCAAGGTTTTCACTGCCAGGTCGGATCGAGTGCGCAGTTTCTGCACGGATTCATGAATGGCCTTGGCGGAAGCGGCATCGGCCTTTTCAGCGGCTTGGGCAACGCTTCCCGCCTCCTCAGTCGCGGTGCTGGCGATGTCAAGCAAGACCACGAGCGAATCCGCGTGAAGCTTCCACAGCGATGACATGCTCTGGCTGCGTTTGATTTCTTCCAGTTCGGTGTTGACGCGGGCAATGCAGGAAACTAAGCGAATGAGCGTGCGGGCAACGTCGGCGCGCGGACTTTTTTCTTCCAGGAAGCTCGCGTTATAAGCGTCCGCTTCCGGAGGACTCAACATCAGATTGAAGAAGCGCATTGGGACGATCTGCCGGTATTTGGGGTCAGCCACTCGAACAAAGACGCGGATCGACTCCTCGACGCGGCGCAACTTTCCGTCCTCCGCGGAGATTTGTTGTGCCGTAATAGCGGGAGGCTGAAATGCCTGCACCGCGGCCGTCGCTTTGGCAGCGGCAATGCGTGCCGGTTTGGCTGCCGCCCCTGACCGGCCTGAAGATGGAATTGCACTCCCGACCGCCGGCGCGAGCAACGATTTCCGGATAGGCGGACGCCGGTCCAGTTCTTTTTTCAGCCGCGACACGCGGCGAAATTTTTCGAGCGCGCCGCTGTAATCGGCGTTCAGCATTTCGTTTTGCTCGATTGCAGCGACGTGCTCTACGGTGACCTCGACGCCATCCACTGTGCTCAGAATGCTGCCGCCCATCTCATCCAGGGCTTGGGCGAATTGTTTGATCTCTGAAAGGGCTTTTGCGAACAGTTGGTCGAAGCGCTCGCCGAACTCGGTGTTGTAGGCCGCGACGGTAGCCAGCACTCCGGGATGGTAGAACGACGAATCCAGCCAGCGTTTGATTTCCCGCACTCGCGAGACGATGCCGGAATCCATTAGCGCGTTGAAGTCGCGGTAGCGTTTGACTTCGTCCCGCAGAGGATCGAAATTTCGCAGCAGTTGCACGTGCTCCTCCGGAAGCTGAGGAACATCGGTGTCGGCAAGAATTTCGATCAATGCGATTTCGAAAGGCGAAAGCGGAAGCGAGCCA
Source organism: uncultured Acidobacteriaceae bacterium (assembly GCA_963784095.1). GTDB lineage: Bacteria > Acidobacteriota > Terriglobia > Terriglobales > Acidobacteriaceae > Sulfotelmatobacter. Next base: position 703,711 of record CAWAQC010000001.1, on the reverse strand, counting down.
TCGAGTCCGTAGCCATGCTGCTCCCATTGTCCAGAAACGCGTGGATGGCGATAAAGGAAGGTGGTGATCAGATCTGTCTTATCGCGATTAATATCGCTGGGCTCGCGGCGACGAACGAAATATCGCAGCAGCGCTTCGGCAACTTCCGAATCCGTATCGGGGGTAAGCGCCTGCCGTAGCATCGCGGGCGTAATCGCCATATCCAGCACGTGCAGCCAGCGATACATGCGGGAAAGCGTGTTGGGAAGATCATCCGACTGGCGAAGCGAAACCTCATCGAGTCCGCCCGGAATGGGGACATCGCCGCCGAGCGAGTCGCGCATCAGCTTCTGGTAAAAGCCCTGGACAGTCGCCAGGATCGACAGCTCAAATTTCAGGTCCTCGGCCAAAATTGCTCCCGCAAAAGCGAGATTCTCCCGTTGACAAGGGAATTGAGAGAATTCTTACTGTGCGTGTTCAGTAGAGACGAAAGTTACCACTGCCGCAAGTTACCACCGGAATAGCACTTTGAATTGGGCTTTGGTTCCCCGGAAGTGTATGAACATCCGCGTCATCGCAGGGGACTCGATTTCAAACCTCGCTACTAGTCAAGCGCAGTCTCTCGAACTCCCACCAGAGTGGCAGCGCGTGTCTTGCGCCGACGCGCCGTGCAGTTTTGTGAGCTTAGGTGCCTGAAGAGCCTGTTGAAGTAGTAGTCGTCGATGAACTGCCTTGGGTCATGGTGAAGGGGAAACTAGTACTGTTGTTGCATCCCGAACCCCCCGTCAGGGTCCAAGTCCCGGAAATTGTTCCTGCGCTGAGCGGCGGGACGCCATTCACCTCAGTGCCAGCGACGTTGCCTTTCAGTGTGAGCGTATTGCCTGAAGCTTGTACCTTATACGTGAACGTGCCGACGGTTTGTCCTGTGCTCGGATTGACCGAATTCAAGACCATCGTCCCGCTCTCGTTTTGGCCGTCGACCGGGAAACAGTTCGTGGTGTTGAGAAATTGGAAGTAGGTGATGTTTAAGCCGCCGCCGCCATTTATCGTAAATTCGGTGGTGAAACTGAAGCCGGATGCCGAGCCGTCGCCGCCTTCAATCTCGGCGCTCCAGATTCCGGCAGCGGCGGATTGGGCCTGCTGCGTAACTGTAGGATTGCTGCACCCGCTAAGCGAAAACGCGACGAGCAGCAAGAGTGCAACCTGCTTCATGAATCCTTTTCCTGAGCCTTTAGCTCCGATGCAAGAGTGAATGCCACAAGATGTCTGCCTGCAAGACTACCGAGATTCTGGCTCTGGGGTCAATGGATGCGGATGTATTAAACGCGATTTCATCTCCATGTGACAGGCGCAGTTGGACCTCGATTTTATGAAGACCCTGAGGGAGATTGGCCACGATTTGATGAAGATCAGGGCAAAAATTTTCCAGCCCATATCGCAAGTTTTTTCACATTCGCAATCGAATGCAGTCTGATCAAAGAGTCTGTGATACCAAAACTTTGCTTTCAGGTACTTGCGGCGCTGAATTTCGTTGCGAAGGCCCGTCAATTGCACCAATTGCGTGTTATTTGCGGCGAGATCGCTTTCTTAATGCTGACAGAAAGTGTTATCCTCTCGGGTAACGTTTTTGAGGTTCTTTTTCCTCTCCCTAAAATCCGCAAGATTAGTTTTTGCCGTGAGAAAATCTGGAGCGTAATACAAGCTAATATGATAAAGGTACTAGACATGACGACTGCAACCGTTCAGGAGGGTTCCCAATTGACCGCTTCGACCAGCCATCTCATCCCGCCACACGGGGGCGAACTCGTCCAACTCATCGCGCAACCGGAAAGGATTGCGGAGCTCAAGGCTCATTCCAAGGATTGGCCCTCATGGGACGTGACCCCACGCCAGCTCTGCGATCTTGAGTTGCTCCTCACCGGCGGTTTTTCTCCGCTCGATGCATTCATGACCCGCGCCGACTACGAAGGCGTCTGCCACAACATGCGCCTGGCAAATGGAACGCTTTGGCCAATGCCGATCACGCTCGATGTGACCGAGGAATTTGCCAAGAAGCTGACGCCGGGCACCAGCAAAATTGCCCTCCGCGATGCCGAAGGCGTCATGTTGGCCGTGCTGAATGTGGAAGAAGTTTGGCAGCCGGATCGAAAGGCCGAAGCCAAGGCCGTTTTCAACAGCACCAGCAGCGCCCATCCGGGGGCGGATTACGCGATGAATAAGTCCAATCCGTGGTACGTGGGTGGAAAGCTCGAGGGCTGCCAGATTCCCTCCCATTATGATTTTCGCAACCTGCGTTTGACTCCTGTGGAAGTGCGAGCGGAGTTTGCCCGAGTGGGATGGCGCCGCGTGGTCGCCTTCCAGACGCGAAATCCTATGCACCGGGCGCATGTGGAGCTCGCCTTTCGGGCCGCCAAGCAAGTTGAGGCCAACCTGCTGATCAATCCGGTGGTGGGCATGACCAAGCCCGGCGACGTGGACTACTACACGCGGGTTCGTTGCTATCAATTGCTGCTGCCCAAATTCCCGCAGTCAACCGCCAAACTTTCTTTGCTGCCTTTAGCGATGCGCATGGCAGGCCCACGGGAAGCGGTATGGCACGGCATCATTCGCAAGAACCATGGCTGCACTCATTTGATCGTTGGCCGCGATCACGCCGGTCCTGGCAAAGACACCGACGGAAAGCCCTTCTACGGACCTTATGAGGCGCAAGAGGTCTTCAAGAAGCACCAGGCAGACATCGGCGTCACCATGGTCCCATTCAACATGATGGTCTACCTTGAAGATCAGGATAAGTACGTTCCCGACAATGAAGTGAAGCCGGGTGACCGGGTGTTGAATATTTCTGGAACCGAGCTTCGCCAGCGCTTGAACGAAGGCCGCGACATTCCGGCTTGGTTTACCTATCCGGAAGTAGTGGCGGAGTTGCGCCGCAGCTTCCCGCCTCGTCACCTGCAGGGCGTAACGATCTTCTTCACCGGGCTTTCCGGTTCGGGCAAATCGACCATTGCGAATGCGTTGATGACCAAATTCCTGGAAACGGGCGGTCGCCCGGTAACCATCCTGGACGGCGATTTGGTCCGCAAACATCTGTCTTCCGAACTCGGCTTCTCGAAAGAGCACCGCGACATTAATATCCGGCGCATCGGCTACGTGGCTTCGGAAATCACCAAAAATGGTGGCATCGCGATCTGCGCACCCATCGCACCCTACGATGCGACTCGCAAGCACGTTCGCCAGCTGATTGAGCCGTACGGCGGTTTCATTCTGGTGCACATCGCTACTTCCGTCGATGTCTGTGAACAACGCGATCGCAAGGGCTTGTACGCCAAAGCGCGCGCAGGAATTCTCAAAGAGTTTACCGGCATCTCGGATCCTTACGAAGCTCCAGCCGACGCCGAAGTCACCATTAACACGGCCGAGTTATCGCCCGAAGAAGCCGCGCAGGAAATCATTCTGCACCTGGAAAGGGAAGGTTTCATCGGAACGACCGCTCAATCCGCCTAAGCTTCTGAAGCGGCTGCGGAAGCTGAAAATATCGGGACCAATATTGGGACGATGGATCTGCTGCTAAAGAGTGTTGTGGGTTTCATAGTGGGGGCTCTCATTGGAATGACGGGAGTCGGAGGCGGTGTTCTGCTGCTTCCCATCCTGATCTTCGGCTTGGGCGTGCCTCCGCTTCCGGCGGTGGGCTCGGACGCGCTTTTTAACTTCATTACCAAAATTGGCGCAAGCGCAGTTCATCTCCGCCGAGGCACAGTGAAACTGAAGGTTGTCCTGGCGCTGGCCTTAGGCAGCGCCCCCGGATCGTATTTGGGCGTTCGTTTTCTGGTACACCTGCGCAACACGCACGGCAATGGAGTCAACCATTTCATCACCGTTGCCATAGGAGTGCTGCTGATTTGTATTCCAACGTTCTTGTTCTTTCAGAAGAAGATTGAGGAACGGGCGGTGTCGCAGCCACCAAGCGCGAAATCTATGGCATGGCTGGTGGTGATCGGGCTTGGCGCAGGATTTCTGGTAGGGATCACCTCGGTTGGATCCGGTAGCATCGTGATGATGCTGCTGCTGCTTTTCTATAATTTTCACCCAAAAGTGATGGTCGGCACCGACATCGTTCATGCTTTGTTGCTCACCGGGGTTACCAGCTTTCTTCATTTCCGGTTGCACAACGTGGATTTCCACTTGGTAGGGGCCCTGGTGATTGGCTCGATCCCCGGAGGACTGCTAGGTTCGTATTTGAGCACGCGCGTACCCGTTCCCTGGCTCAGGCGAATTCTCTGCGCGGTCTTGCTGGCCACGGGAGCACGCATGTTGATGGCCTGAGCAGGTTGCTCGGCGGCGGGGCTGAGCAGCGGAGTTGAGAAAGAAGATCAGAGCGGCTGAACGCAAAAACGAAACGTTATGCAATCCAATCGCTACGCGCAAATACTTGAACGCATCCACGCCGCGATCGAAGCTTCGCGCCCGGTGTTTGCGCGCTTCACGCCCGGAGCGATTGAAACCGAATATAAAGTCGGTCACGATCCGGTAACCGAAGCCGACCGTGCTCTCGATGCCGCTCTGCGCAAAGAACTGTTGCGCGAGGATGAGGGCTGGCTCTCCGAAGAAAGTGTTGACGACCCGGTTCGTTTGCAGCGCTCGAGAGTGTGGGTGGTTGACCCGCTCGATGGCACGCGTGAGTTCGTGAAGGGCATTCCCGAATTTTGCGTGTCTATCGGCTATGTGGAGAACGGACGCCCGGTAGCTGGAGGGATCCATAACCCTGCGACTGACGAAACGTTTCTTGGCTCAATCGACTCCGGCGTGAGCTACAACGGCAAACCGGCGCAGGCAAGCCAGCGAAAAAGCTTAACGGGAGCCCTGGTGCTCGCCAGCCGCAGCGAAGTGAAGCGGCGCGAATGGAAGGCATTTGAGAATTCGTCGTTGTCGATTCGTCCAATGGGATCCGTTGCCTACAAGCTTGCGCTGGTCTCGGCTGGATTGGCAGATGTAACCTTCACGTTGACTCCCAAAAACGAGTGGGACGTCGTCGCCGGAGCTGCGCTCGTCGAAAGCGCAGGAGGCTTCGTCAGCACTCTGGAGAAGACCAACCTGACCGCCAACCGCCGCGATCCGCTTCTATCGGGTCTACTGGCCTGCGGCCCGTTCCTCAAAGATGAACTGCTCGCGCTATTGGAACCTCACGTTCCGCTAGCCGGGCAGGCGCGCTAACCATGAAAGTACTCGATCTGGGCTGTGGCATCGGTCTAACTCCACAAAAGCTCGACCTCCCTTCAGCCTGGCAAATTACTGGCCTTGACGTTAGCTATTCTCTTGTCGCCAAAGCACATGTCGATTTCCCCGATAGGAGCTTCGTTTGCGCTGCGGCGGAATACTTGCCCTTCCCAGACGGGTGCTTCGATCGCGTAGTCTCGAACGTGGCGTTACCCTACACGGACATCCCTAAGACCGTGGCCGAAGCCTACCGTATTCTGATTCCCGACGGAATATTCCTCGCAAGCCTGCATCATGCGGGCTTTACCCTTGGGGAACTTCGCAAGGCCCTACCGAATCCCAAGGCTTCGCTCTATCGAGTTTGGGTTCTCGTAAACGGGATTATTTTCCACATCTTTGGGCGCGCCCTCGGAGAATCCTTTCAGACAGAACGCGGCATTAGAATTGCACTTCGGCACGCCAACTTTGTGAATGTTGTATTTCGCCATGATTCGAAGCGATGGTTCGTGGAAGCCCGCAAGCGATAATGAACTTTCCCATGGTAGCGAGTTAGCGCCCGCAATTCTTTCTGCGAATAGAGACATGTCGACCAACAGGATCTACGTTACAGGTGGGCGGCAGCGCAGTACCGTTTTTCGCAAGCTGGAAGAGTGGCAATCTTACGAACAGGCTCTGCTGATCGAACTGGACACCGCGAAAAATCAGTCGCGCGTGTGCGTTGAATATACATCGCCATGCGAGGCTTGCGCCAATGAGTTGCCGTCCATTCTTTTCAAATCGGCTTCGCTCTATGGCGACAAGCTGTATACATGCACCTCTACGGAGATTTTGATTTACGAAGTACCGGCTTTTCGGCTGTTACATTACATCTCCCTACCGTGCTTTAACGACCTTCATCATATTTGCCCCACAGTGCGCGGGACGCTCCTGGTTGCCGTGACTGGTCTTGATATGGTCATTGAGATTACGGTCGACGGCAGGGTAATCAGGGAGTGGAGTGTTTTGGGCGACGACCCTTGGGCGCGATTTTCGCGAGAGATGGATTATCGCAAGGTCGCCTCGACCAAGCCCCACCGGTCGCATCCCAATCACGTTTTTGAGCTCGACGGCGAGGTTTGGGTCACGCGACTCAATCAGCGTGACGCGATCTCTCTGACCAGACCTGCCTCGCGTATCGAAATTGCGATTCAGCGGCCGCACGACGGATATATTGTCGGCGATCGAATCTATTTCTCGACCGTCGATGGCCATGTGGTTATCGCTAACCGCGAAAATCTCCGCATCGAGGAGACGATTGACCTGAATGAGATAAGTAATCAATCTGGTCAGGTTCTGGGTTGGTGCCGGGGTGTGCTTCCGCTCGATGAGCGCTGGATTTGGGTCGGATTTACCAGGGTTCGCCCTACTAAATTTGTAGAAAATGTGGCTTGGATCAAGAATGCCGGCAATGAACGGCACAAACCTACCCATCTAGCCTTGTACGATCTTGCGCAGAAAAGATGCGAGCAGGAAATTGAACTGGAGCCGCACGGAATCGGCGTTGTGTTCAGCATGCTTCCGGTGGCCCCAAAAGGCTCCGAATAGGTCCAGCATTTGTCCAGAGTTCTAACAGAATTCGTTTTGCCTGTTACCGAGGTTCGCCGGCATGGCCCTGTGGCGCAATTTGTCGGCTATGATTTGAGAGCATTTGCGAACCCGCCTGATTCGTTCAAAGCTGGAACCGCAGCGAAATTATGCAAAAGCTGGAAAAAATTCAGATCGTCAAGAACGTGGGATCGAGCTGGGTAGCGCTGGCGTTCAATATTCTGGTTGGCATTTTTCTGTCCCCATTTATTCTGCATCGCCTGGGCGACGCTGCCTTCGGCATATGGGTCCTGATTTTTTCCCTGACCGGCTATTACGGAATTTTCGATTTCGGAATTCGCTCGTCGATCATCCGCTTCGTTTCAAAGTACACGGCGACGAATGATCTGAGAGAAGTGAGCGGATTGATCAACACGGCGCTTTTTACTTACTCCTGCGTCGGATTTTTGTGCCTGATCATTACGCTCGTTGGATCTTTCTACGTGGATCGCGTATTCCACGTTTCTCCCGGACTTCAATCCACCGCCCGCTGGCTGCTTCTGATGGTCGGGACCTCAGTTGGGATTGGTTTTCCGCTGGGCATGTTTGGCGGGGTGCTCGAAGGCTTACAAAAGTTTTACGTTTTGAACTGGACCACCATCGTTTCCAGCCTGCTGCGCGTGGTGTTGATCGTGTTCTATCTGAACCGGGGATATGGACTACTCACGGTTGCCTTGATCACCGTTGGATTGCCCTTTCTGGCTTCGATGGTTCGCGCGATCGTGGCTCTTCGGGCACTCCCTGTCAGGTTTTCATGGAGCTACATTGAACGCCAGGCCTTCCGCCAGATGGCGAATTACAGCGGCCTGACCTTCATGATCATCGTCGCCGCTCAGTTGCGGTTCAAGACGGATGCCATTGTGATTGGCACTTTTCTTTCGTCGGCTGCCATTACGTACTTCTACGCCGGTTCGCGGCTGGTCGATTATGCCGGTGAAGTCGTCAGCAGCCTAGCGCAGATTTTTGTTCCCATGTCGAGTCACTCGGATGCCACGGGCAATATGGATCGGCTCCGGAAAATTTTCATTGCAGGAAACCGTGCCTGCGCCTTCACGGCATTTCCCATGGCCGCAACTTTCCTCATCACGGGAAAATCCATCATCGAGGTCTGGCTGGGCAGGAAGTACGTAGCGCTAGGCTACCCAGTGCTGATCACTTTAATCATCCCTTCCACGCTGATGCTGATGCAATCTGCTTCGTCGCGCATTCTGTTTGGAATGAGCAAACACGGGCAATTCGCCGTGGTGGCTTTGCTGGAAGGCGTGGCAAATCTGATTCTCAGCATACTGCTGGTGCGTCGCTTTGGAATACTCGGCGACGCTGCGGGCACGGCCATTCCTTTATCGCTCACCTATATTTTGTTTATGCCTCGTTATTTGTGTTCACATCTCGGTGTCCGGGTCTCAACTTACTTGCGGCAAGCCTATCTGTTGCCGCTGGCGCTGTGCGCGCCTGCCACGATCTTTCTGCTGATCGTGCAATCGCTGCATATGGCTCACACCTATCGGCAGTTGATTCCGGAATTGTTGGTTGCAGGCGCGTTGTACGCGATTTGCCTGTGGTGGGCCTACAGCAGTAATCGCGCTTTTCAAGTTGACGATCTAGCTCTCGCCGCAAGCAGTTTGAACTCGTCGGTTGTTCCTTCCATGATCAGCGCTGCAAATCCGGGGTCGCAGCAGGACATCTAGAACATCCGCCTACAGCTCCGATGCTTAAAGTCAGACGCTAAGCTTCGACCCAAAAGCGCCTAAGCGATTACTTATTCTTTCAAAACCGGAAGTGCATGTACTGCTGGCACTGTCCCATTGCCTGCAAAACGCTCTGGCCCTGCGTTATCTGACGCCTCCGCATTTCCTTTTCTACAGTTCTCGCTAAGGACTCGGACGATGGTCCCCCCAACTCCGTTTCGAGGTTACCCTGAATGTGCAACGTCTGGCACTTGGAACCGAAAGCGTCCCGCCAGCACGGTCGGAAATTCAGCCTGCAATTTGTTTCGCTGGCTTTGCTCTTCTGTCTGACAGCCCTCGCTGTTGGCTGTAGTACGACATCATCGAACGTTGCCGCCCCGTCGAGTTCCTCTTCCGCTACCGGCCTTTCGCTCACGCCGCATAACGCTACCGTGGCGTCATCGGCGCAGTTGCAATTCACCGCGCGCGTGAGCGGAACAGCAAGCACAGCCGTGAGCTGGTCGGCCAGCGCCGGAACCATCTCGAGCAGCGGACTGTTTACAGCGCCGCAAGTGACGACTGATACCCCGGTGGTGATCAAGGCGACGAGCGGCGGCCAATCGACTCCGATAAGCGGCACCGCGGTCGATAGTGCCGACGCATCCGCCGCCGTGACCGTTACGCCTGTGGTCACGCCCCCGGTATCCCTGGCGATCACAACTTCTGCTTTGCCCGTTGCCGATGCCAGCGTGCCTTACAGCGCCTCGCTCACAGCAACCGGTGGTGCAGCACCTTATGCATGGAGTATCGCAAGCGGATCTCTGCCCGCTGGAATTCTGTTACAAACCTCGGATGGCGTCATCTCGGGAACCACGGCTCTGGCCGGTTCCTATCCGCTCACCGCGAAGGTGACGGACGCGGCAGGGCACAGCGCGACGTCCGCTCTGAGCTTGACTGTGGCTGCGAGTTCGCCCAGCGGGTCATTTGACGGCCCTGCCGAATTGCCCCGCGTTTATATTCAAACCACAATGGCCGACACTCCCGCACCCGGCAGCATAACCACGGTTAATTCCGGAGGAGATCTCCAGACCGCACTGAACAATGCGAGCTGTGGCGACACGATTCAATTGCAAGCGGGCGCAACCTTTTCGGGCGCATATACATTTCCGGCCAAAAATTGCGGTGACAGCGATTGGATCATTGTTCGCACCACCGCAGATGATTCTTTGCTGCCGCCCGAAGGCAGCCGTCTTACTCCGTGCTATGCAGGCGTTGCTTCGCTCCCAGGCCGCCCTGCGCTGAATTGCACGTCTACTAACAAAGTTGTTGCGACGTTATTACTACCGAGTTCCGACATCGGCCCGGTTATCTTTGCTTCAGGCGCGAACTATTATCGACTGACTGGCCTGGAGATCACGCGCGCTGTCGGAACTGGATTTGTTTCATCGCTTGCTTCGGTGGCTGCTGGCGGCACGGCGAACAATATCATTTTTGACCGAGTGTGGATGCACGGTACCGCGCAGGATGATACCAATCGCGGGTTATGGCTTGAAGGCGGCACCTATATTTCGGCCATCGATTCATATTTCGGCGATTTTCATTGCGTTTCGGTGACAGGAGCCTGCACGGATGCGCAGGCGATTGCCGGAGGAGTGGGAGCGCCGCCGATGGGACCGTATAAGATCACGGATAACTTTCTCGAAGCATCCGGCGAGAGCGTCTTATTCGGGGGGGACGCGGCTACCGGCACTCCGGCGGATATTCAGATCAGCCAGAATCACTTTTTCAAGCCGCTGACTTGGCTGAAAGGGCAGCCTGGATATGTGGGTGGAACAAATGGAAATCCGTTCAATGTAAAGAATCTCGTCGAGCTCAAAAATGCCCAGCGGGTCCTGCTCGATGGCAACATTATGGATTACAGCTGGGGCGGTTTTTCCCAGAGCGGCTTTGCCGTTCTGATCACTCCTAAGAATCAAGCTGGCACCGGCAGTTCGAACCTATGTTCGATTTGCGAAGTCACGGATGTGACGCTCCGCTACGGGACGATCAGTCACGTTGGCGCAGGACTGCAAATAGCCAACGCGTTATCCGATAACGGAGGGCCGCCGTTCGATGGTGAGCGCTATAGCATTCACGACATCGTAATCGACGACATCAACGGCACTTTATACGACGGTCCCAGCCAATTTGCGGAAATCTCCACCAGCGCCGGCGCGCCCGTGTTGAAAAACGTAACCATCAACCACGTTACGGCTTTTCCATCGTCGACGATGCTGATCGTAGGCGATCAGGTCGCAGTCAGTACAGCCATGAGCAACTTCGTTTTTACCAATAATCTGATCAATGCGGGGACCTACCCGGTCTGGTCAACAGGTGACGGCGGATCGGCGGACTGTGCCTACTACGACGTTCCTCTGACTACATTTGACGCTTGCTTCACCAGTTCTGTGTTCAGCACAAACGGCATGATCGCAGCCCCATCCGGCGCCCCAACGGGATGGCCCTCCGGAAATTTCTTTCCGGCCTCGGCGACGGCTGTGCAATTCGTCAATTACAACGGCGGCGACGGCGGGGATTATCAGTTGGAGCCTTCGAGTCCTTACAAGAACAAAGGCAGCGACGGCTTGGACCTGGGAGCCGACATCCAAGCGATCGATGCCGCGATCGCAGGAGTCGAGTAGATCTCTCTATTTTCATGTTTCCGCGGCAATCTCGATTATGTGAAGTCGAGAAGCTCTGCTAGACTTTTCTTGAATTCTTTCGGCAACCGGCTCGTCTCTTCCAGGTGAAATGGGCCGATTGTCAACCTCTCACGTGCATGCAGAAGCTCACCAAGGTAGATTCGCGTAGATGAAGTTTCGCATCCGCCACACGGCTCATGCTCTGTCTGTTGTTATCCCGCTGGTTTTAGCTTTTTTTTGCGCAGCAGCGTCCGGTCAAACTTCGAAAGTCAGTGACAAAACCAACTTTGACGGTCCTGCCGAACTGCCGAGAGAATATGTGAAAAGCTTGCTGAAAGATTCTCCCGCTGGCGGAAAGACCTGGACGGTGCATGATGCTCAAGAGTTTAAGGAAACGCTGGCGAGCGCTTCCTGCGGCGACGTCATCGAATTACAGGCTGGTGCGGTTTTTAGGGGCACCGTTACGTTGCCGGCGAAGAACTGCGACGATTTGCATTGGATCATCATCCGAACCAGTGCGCCTGATTCCGCTCTGCCACCGGAAAATACTCGGCTAACTCCGTGCTATGCCGGCGTGGCGTCTCTGCCGGGCAGACCACGCTGGAATTGCTCCTCCACCGCGAACGTACTCGCAAAGATTCAGTTCGACGGCAGCGGCGGCTCGGGTCCGCTTATGTTTTCGCCGGGAGCGAATCACTACCGGCTGATCGGCCTGGAAATTACCGCTTTGGCGAACGTGTACAACCTCGTGGAATTTCTCGGTCCCGCCGATCACGTTATCTTCGATCGAGTTTGGATGCACGGCACGGCCCAGGGCGAGGCCGTGCGAGGTATTTTGTTGGGTCAAAGCCGCTACATTGCTGTGATGGACTCGTTCTTTACCGACTTCCACTGCATCGCGAAGACCGGCTCGTGCGGGGACACACAAGCAATCGCTGGAGGTATTGGCGACGGTCCCATGGGGCCTTACAAAATTGTGAATACTTTCCTCGAGGCCTCCGGCGAGAATGTGATATTCGGTGGCGGCGGTGGTACCGCGACCCCGCAGGATATAGAAGTCCGCCACAACCATATGTTCAAGCCGCTGATGTGGATGAAGGGCCAACCCGGATACGTTGGGGGAAAAGACGGAAATCCGTTTATCACGAAAAATCTTTTCGAGTTGAAGAACGCGCAGCGCGTTTTGCTCGAAGGCAACATCATGGAGAACACGTGGGGCGGCTTCACTCAGGTAGGGTTTGGAATTGTCTTAACGCCTAGAAACCCCGGCGGGTGCACGCCCTGCAAAGTGACGGATGTCACCATCCGCTACAACTACATTAGCCATGTCGGCGCCGGGATACAGATCGCCAACGCGTTGTCGAGTTACGGAACTGCACTCGATGGGCAGCGCTATAACATTCACGACATCGTGATCGACGATATCGATGGCGGCAAATATAACGGGCCAGGCGAGCTGGCTCAGATATCGGTGAATCCTGGCGCTCCTGTTCTTCAAAATCTCAAGATCGATCACATTACAGCATTTCCGGCGCACAGTCTTTTTGTGATTGGAGATTTCGTGGTGAACAGCGGGCCGATGAAGAATTTCATATTTACGAACAACATTGTGAGTGTAGGGACGGCTCCGGTTTGGTCCACAGGCGGAGGCCCGGCAAACTGCGCGTTCCACGATGATCCACGTACCACGTTCAGTACCTGCTTTGCCCCCTCCACGGTGTCGGGGAATGTGATCATCGACGCGCCACCAGCCTATGGCTCGGGCAGTTGGCCTCCGCATAATTTTTTTGCGAAGTCGAGCGGCGCAGTTAAGTTTGCCAATTACAGCGGGGGCAACGGCGGCGATTATCACCTTCTGCCCTCGAGCCCCTACCAAGGCAAGGCAACCGATGGCAAAGATATCGGAGCGGATGTGGATGCAATTCATGCGGCCACCGCCGGCGCGGATTAGGATCTGACCGCCTCCTCAACATGAAAATACTGTGGGTAAAGGCTGGCGGCTTGGTTCCACCCGACACTGGCGGGAAGATCCGCAGCTATAACATTCTTCGCGAACTGGCACGCCGCCACTCCGTCACGTTCTTTTCTTTCTATGGTGAACACGATCATGACCGGCATCCCGAATTAAAAGAGATCTTTGACGGCCTCGTTTGCATGCCATTAAAGGTGCCTTCGGCGAAAAGTCCAGCCGAGATGCTCAGTTACGGCATTCACCTTTTCTCACCGCAACCATACGGCATCACCAAGTTTTGCCGGCAGGAAGTTCGCCACAAAGTACACGCCCTCATCGAGAACGAAAAACATGACGTCATCGTGTGCGATTTTATGGCGGCGGCGGGTGTAATTCCGTGGGACTCACCTGTTCCAAAAATCCTTTTCACACACAATGTAGAAGCAACTATATGGCGCCGCCATTACGAAGTTAGCGCCAATCCTGTCTGGAAAACGATTTCCTGGCTGGAATGGAAAAAGATGGAAAGCGCTGAACGCCGGTACCTGAGCCTCGCCGATCACGTGCTCGCCGTTTCGGAAGCTGATCGCGATGCCTTCGCGAGCGTCGCCGACCCCGCCAGGCTTACGGTAATTCCTACTGGCGTGGACGTTGAATACTTCCAACCTCTGGAAGTGGACGAAACGCCGGATTCACTAGTATTCACCGGTTCCATGGACTGGCTTCCGAACGAGGATGCGATCATCTATTTTCTCGACGAAATCTTTCCTTTGATTGTTCAGAAGTCTGCCGGCGTCGTTCTCGAAGTCGTAGGTCGCAAGCCTTCGCGCAAGCTGCAGGCTCGGGCAGAACAGGAAAAAAATGTAACGCTCACCGGCTGGGTGGAAGATATTCGGCCGTACCTCGCGCGGGCGGCCGTGTGCATCGTGCCTTTGCGCATAGGAGGAGGCACGCGGCTGAAAGTATTTGAAGCGATGGCGATGGCGAAAGCGGTGGTCTCCACATCCGTTGGGGCTGAGGGATTGCCCGTAAGCTCCGGCCAGAATATTTTTCTGGCCGACACTCCCAGGGATTTTGCCGATCGGGTGATATCGCTCTTACAGGATTCCGGCGAACGCAGGCGAAGCGGCACCGCGGCACGCACGATGGTGCAGGAGAAATACAGCTGGGGCCAGGTCGCGGAAAGCTTTTCTCAAACGTTGCAGAAGGTGGTGTCTCGCCCGAAGGCGTGAATGTCGACGCGCACGACTGATGCGACGAAGGGGGCAGACAATAAAGATCGAGACTAAGGACCAGAGAATCAGTTTGCAGCTCCCGGAAACTACCAGCAGATTCCTTCGTAGAACGATGCGCTATCGGCACGCTGAGAATTGTCGAGATTTACGAGATCGATGACCGCTTGATCTTTGCGCAGCATCCGAACGAGATCTTCTTTCATCACCGATTTATTTCCCACGATGACGACTTCGCCCCACCGCAGCACCCCTTCTAGATCGGCAGACAGCAATGATCCGATGTGCGGAATAACCTCTTCGATGTATTGCCGGTTGGAGCCGGCCAGCCGCCCGAGACTCACATCCCGATCCCATATCTTCATCTCGAACCCCTCGCCAAGCAGGCGTTTGACGAGTCGCACCTGAGGGCTTTCCCGTAAATCGTCGGTGCCGGCTTTAAAGCTCAAACCGAGCTGCGCAATTTTTCTTTTCTTTGTCCGTATTACTGCTTCCACAGCGCGTTCAATATGTTCCGAGTTGCTGGGCAATAGCGCTTCCAGCATGGGCAGCTTGAGATCCAGTTCTTTGGCTTTATATGTCAATGCGCGCACATCTTTCGGCAGGCAGGATCCTCCGAAAGCGAATCCGGGAGATAAATAGGCCGGGGAAATATTCAGCCGAGTGTCGCTGGTGAATATTTGGGTTGCTGCTTGCGCGTCCACCCCGAGCTGTTTACACAAAGTTCCAAGTTCGTTCGCAAAAGTAACCTTGACCGCGTGGAACGCGTTAGAGAAATATTTCACCATTTCAGCGACGGCAATGCTCGTTTCGAAAACCTTGCCGGGCGTTTTCCCGTAGAGTTCGCGTAAGACGGCAATCTGAGCCGCGTCCTGCGCTCCCAAGATGGTGTAGGGCGGCTGAAGAAAGTCGGCCACGGCGCTTCCTTCTCGCATGAATTCAGGATTGTAGGCGACGTTAAAATCGACTCCCGCTCGCTTGCCGCTTTCCCGCTCAAGGATCGGAACAACAACTGATTCGGTCGTGCCCGGCAGAACCGTGCTTCGCAAAACAAATGTGTGAGGAGCTCTCTTCCCCTTAAGTGCGGCGCCAATTTCCCGCGCCACATTTTCGATATGGCTCAAGTCCAGCTTGCCATTCCGCAAGCTCGGCGTGCCGACGCAGACGAAAGAAATGGCGGATTCAAGCACTGCGGCCGTCGAATCCATGGTCGCGTGAAGTCGACAGGCCTTATTGGCTTCGGCTACGAGTTCATTCATGCCGGCTTCGATAATGGGACTACGGCCACTCTCCATCATCTCCACCTTTGCCGGATTCACATCCACGCCCACAACTCGATGTCCCAGGGATGCGAAACATGCAGCCGAGACGGAGCCAACATATCCCAACCCAAATATGCTAATTGACAAGCTCACGAGTAGAACTCCTCAATGTGCAATTCTGTATCGAGCCGTTGTCATTCGTTTCGTGCACTCGAAAAAATACTAAACTCTCACTATAGCAATCGCCGAACGAGACTGCACAATGCAATAAAACTGACGTTAGCTGAACGCCCTGCGGGAAAGCCTTTTGCGTTGCGATGATTTGCAACTGAATAGTTCTTGCCGAGTATTCCCGGAACTCGTCCTGTGCGCTTCCCGAAGCCTGTCCGGGGTAAGATGTGACTTGTGTCTTCCGGAATTCCAACCGTGTGGAAGCGCCTGACTGCGATGAGCGGGGACGAAGTCCGCACGCGCGTTCTGCAAGCCATTTCGAAACGCGTGGACTTAGCTGTTTACCGTGCAGGGGTTGGTTCCCGGCCCTGTCTTTTGAGCCCGAATCCTTCGAGCGAGGCAAAATTCTTTTTCGGGGCCAACGACGTCCAGAATCGCGCCGCTCTCTTGCGCGCCCATCTGCCAAAAGAAGCCGATGCCATCATTCGCGATGCCGACGAAATTTGCCGGCACGAATTCCGCTTACTGGGATGCGAGAAGATGAACCTCGGAGAGCAGATTGACTGGCATCTTTCGCGAGGGAAACGAGATCATCAGCTCAAACCATGGTACAAAATCAATTTCCTGGATTTCAATTCAGTTGGAGATCACAAACTCGTCTGGGAGTTGAATCGCCACCAGCACCTGGTCACGCTCGCCAAGGCTTGGAATCTAACGTCCAACGCTGCGTACGTAACGGAAATTGTGGCTCAGTGGTATTCGTGGCAGAAAGCGAACCCATATCCGCTGGGCATTAATTGGGCCAGTACGCTGGAAGCGGCATTCCGCAGCATTTCCTGGCTCTGGGTGAGGAATCTGCTCGGCGAATGCGCGGAGCTTCCCGCCAATTTTCCACGGGACCTTCTGCTGGCGCTTCAACTGCATGGGCGGCACATCGAGCGTTATTTGTCGACATATTTTTCACCGAACACACATCTGCTCGGCGAGGCCGTCGCGCTCTTTTTCATTGGGACGTCGTGCCCGGAGATCGCTGCATCGCGGCGGTGGCGAGAATTAGGTTTGAAAATAATTTTGGCCGAATCGGAGCGTCAGGTGCGTCCTGACGGTGTTCACTTCGAGCAATCGCTTTACTATCACGTATACGCACTTGATTTCTTTCTGCACGCCCGAATTCTTGCTGCCGAGAATGGCGTTGCCATCCCTGCACAGTTCGATGATGTACTGAAGAAAATGCTGGATTTTATCCAGGAACTTTCTGCCGCTGGAGCAGTCGAAGGTTTCGGAGACGATGACGGAGGCCGAGTATTCAATCCGCGACGGAATCGCGCCGAGTGCATGACCGATCCGCTTGCCATTGGCGCGGCAATGTTCGGCCGAACCTACGCCAGCGCGCGTTTGACCGAAGAATCGATCTGGCTCCTCGGAGACAAAGCCATTCAGTTCTTCGAAAAGCCGCGTGCCGCAACGAGTGTGCTTTCTAGAGCGTTCCCCGCAAGCGGCATTTATCTGATGAGCGATTGTGAACCTTATCCGCAGCAATTGATGATTGACGCCGGCCCGCAGGGAAGCGGCAGCTGCGGCCATGGTCACGCCGATGCATTGAGCGTGCGGCTACTGCTTCAGGGGCGGCGCTTTCTGATTGAGCCGGGCACATTTTGTTATGTCTCTGCCGGAGAAGAGCGCAATCAATTTCGCGGAACCGGCGCGCACAATACCCTCCGAATTGACAGCGTCGATCAAGCTGTGCCAGACGGGCCATTCGCGTGGAGTTCGCTTCCGAAGGCAACTGCTGAAACCTGGCTCAATGGCCAAACCTTCGACTTCTTTGTTGGCAGCCATGACGGATATAAAAGACTGCCCGAGCCGGTGCTTCATCGTCGATTCATCTTCCATGTGAGAGGAGGCTTGTGGTTGGTGCGCGACGTCGCAGACGGACGAGGCACTCATCTCCTCGAAAGCTTCTGGCATTTTTCACCCGGCATTGAAATCAGGGAGGCCCGAGGCGCATTTATTGCCCGTGTTTCAGGCGCTGAGGATGGCGCCACTCAACCGGCTTCTTTGGCGCTGCTCGTCGACCGCAACTCTGCGTGGAGAGCCGATGTCAGCGAAGACTATGTCTCTCCGGCGTACGGGGCGAAACAGCTTGCGCCCGTACTCCGCTTCAGCGCGCACGCGAGCGTGCCCGAAGACTGCGCGATTCTGCTGCTGGCAGGAGCGGATCGGCGCGAGATCGGAAATTTCGCGAGTATCGGTAACGATGCCGCTTCTGAAGTTCGCGGTTACCGTTACCAGACTGCGCAAGCGACCGAATTCGTTTTTTTTGCTGAAGCAAGCACGCCCTGGACGTGCGGCCACTGGAAAAGTGACGCGAAGTTACTCTACTGCAAACTCGAAGGTCGCCGGTTGACGCACGTTATCATGGTTTGCGGAACTTTTGGTGAATGTGCGGGCCAGCGCTTTATCTCGCATGCGATGCGTCCGCCGAATGTTGAATGGGTGAACGGCTCAGCAATTAAGAATTCGGATTCCTCTGAGGTATTCGTAATGAAAGATGTGATCCTCACTGATTCCGGTATTCTCGATTCCGTGCTCTGATTGTCGATAGCCAAGGCAATTGCCCGCTGAGCAAATTTATGTGTGGCATCGCAGGGATTCTTGAATTCGATCGAGATGCGCATGTCGACGCTGAAGTTCTGCGCCGCATGTGCGCTGCGATGTCGCATCGCGGCCCGGACGATGACGGGTTCTTCATCGATGGAAGAATTGGTCTTGGCATGCGCCGCCTGAGCATTGTGGATCTGGCTACGGGCCATCAGCCAATCAGCAACGAAGACGGTTCGATTTGGATCGTTTTCAATGGCGAGATCTACAATCATCGCTCCCTGCGGGAACAGTTGATTACGCGGGGCCACCAGTACCGCACGCAGAGCGACACGGAAACCATCGTTCATCTGTATGAGGAATACGGCAGGGATTGCGTGCAGCACTTGCGCGGCATGTTCGCTTTCGCGATTTGGGATACGAGGCGCAAATCTATTTTCGTTGCCCGTGACCGGCTGGGCATCAAACCGCTGTACTATCGGCTTACTCCTGACAGTTTTATTTTTGGATCGGAAATTAAAGTTCTGTTGGCGTATTCGGGAGCGCATCCCGAATTTAATCGCGATTCTCTGCCCGAATATCTCGCCTTCGGCTATCTATCGGGAGACGAGACTTTTTATACTGGTATCCGCAAGCTCATGCCAGGGCACCGGCTAGCAATCAACGAGCACCGCGACCTTCAGATAGAACAATATTGGGAGTTGCCTTCTCCTGCGGAGGAGCAGGCTCACGATGAAAGCTATTACGTCGAGAGCTATCGTGAGTTGTTGGAGGGAGCCGTACGCAGTCACCTCATGAGCGATGTTCCGCTCGGAGTGTTTCTCAGCGGAGGACTCGACTCCAGCGCGGTAGCCGCGCTCATGACGAAGATCAGGCGAGAGCCGATCCAAACATTCTCCGTTGGTTATACGGAGCAGACCTACAGCGAATTGCCTTATGCCCGGACGGTCGCCCAACATCTGGGTTCTGAACATCGCGAGATATTAGTAAGCCGCGAGGACTTTTTTTCAGCGCTTCCCAGGCTGATCTGGCACGAGGACGAGCCGATCGCATGGCCCTCAAGCGTGGCGCTGTTTTTCGTTGCGGAGCTTGCGCGCGCGCGCGTCAAAGTCGTTCTCACCGGAGAGGGTAGCGACGAAACGTTGGCAGGGTACTCGCGTTACGCATTCACGGTAAAGAATCTTGCGTTTGACCGCGTGTACCGAAATCTTGTACCGAGTTCCGTTCGGCGTCATCTGCGCGATTTCATCGCTTCGTCTTCCGCGATCCCTGCCGGAACACAACGGAAGCTTTCGCATACTTTTCTGGGGCTCGATGGCGAATCGTGGACTTCGCTATACTTCGATAATTTCTTTTCCGCATTCGATGAAAAAGCTCAATCCGCCCTTCTCGCAGATGAATTTCGAGATCAAATCGTTTCGGGGTCGGCTTATCGCAACGTCCTGGGATATTGGGAAAAGTCCTCCGGCGATCTGCTGCAGCGGCTGCTTTACACCGATATCAAGACTTACCTCGTTGAGCTGTTGATGAAGCAAGACAATATGAGTATGGCAGCCTCGATTGAGAGCCGCGTGCCATTTCTCGATCACGTGCTCGTGGAATGGGCCACACGCATTCCAGCGAAAATCCAAATCCGCGGCAACGCGGGCAAGCAGATTTTAAAGAAAGCGATGGAGGGCTTGCTTCCTCGCGAGATCATCTACCGAAAGAAATTAGGCTTTCCGACGCCCTGGAGTGGCTGGCTGGCAGGGGCTCAACTTGATTCCATCGAACAATTGCTGTTGGAATCTCGCAGCATCAGCCGAGGATTATTTAAACAGAGCGCGATTGAACAGCTCTTCCGTGAGCACCGCTCGCAATATCGGGACCACTATGATCGCATCTGGCGACTGCTAAACCTGGAACTGTGGCGCAGAGTGTGTATCGAAGGAGAATCGCACGTGTGGTCGGAACAATTCTCTGAAACGAAATCGGTTTCCACTGCATGAGGCAACTGGAGTTGCATGCGGCCGGTTGAGACTGCTTCCGAGAACTTGTTCAGTCTGTCTTCAGAGGCAAGCCTATTGCTCAATTTCGATTCGTTCCAGACTCACCCGTCGGCCCAGCGGAGTTTTTGTTCTAGCCCAGTGCTTCACCTCGAACAGCGGCAAATAAATCGCTCGCATGCGAGCGGCATGGAGAGTTCTTGCTGGCGTGATCGCAGAAGACAGTTCATATCCCAGTTGCGTCAACGAACCGCCTGCAATTTCCTCGAAAGCGGTAATCTCTTCGGCGGTCATTTTCGTTTTCCAACGTTCCACAGGATGGAACGATGCTCCAGCTTCAGCAGAGAAGGACGTGTTGGGTTCGCTGACCGAACCGATTCCGGTGCGCCGAATACACTCGTAATCGAGTTGGTGATCGATGAACGATTCCAGCCGAGTCAAAGCTTCCTGCGGCTTCGCCACTAAATCTTCGAAGCGGACCTCGCAATAATCTGAACCCAGGCGCTGAGCCTGCTCACGGCCTTTTCGGACGAGCCATTCCCAGTACAGCCCGGCCACTTCGAGGCGATCATTACGATCCCAGGGAAAGGGATGAGCCCAGCCCTGTTTGACGTAGGAAAGAGCCACATCGCGCCCATCGCGAATGAGGTGAATGAACAGCGCCTCCGGAATTTGCTGCTTGATCTCCTGCATGTAGAGCAGATGTTCGGGCGTGCAATCGGCCCAGCGTGCAACGTCCTGATTACGCGCGATCTCCTGCATAACGATTCGCAGGAAGTCTCCTGCAGACTTGCAATGGTCGATAACTTTCTGACTGATTGCATCGGGATCTAATCCGGAAACTCGAAAGAGTTTGCTTTTCAGCCAAACATTCAGGAGTGCTTGGCGGCTGCCAGGAGAGCGCAGTCGAGCGAATCTAGGCAGCAGAAGATTGAAAACATTCGATTCCGAACGATAGTTCGCGAAGCCGCCAGCCGATAACAGCATGTGATAGAGCAGGGTAGTTCCGGAACGCGGGCAACCGACAACAAAAACCGGAGCGGTGTTACGGAGAGTTACCCGGTCGCTCTCGACTCGACGCGATCTCTCGATATTATTTTCGCGAGATTTGACGTACTGCTGGTTCACACTCATAATGCAGGGCCCGCAATGTTTTGCGA
Organism: uncultured Acidobacteriaceae bacterium; assembly: GCA_963784095.1. Taxonomy (GTDB): domain Bacteria; phylum Acidobacteriota; class Terriglobia; order Terriglobales; family Acidobacteriaceae; genus Sulfotelmatobacter. Next base: position 682,185 of record CAWAQC010000001.1, on the reverse strand, counting down.
TTTACTGCCACCGATTATCAAATCGCCGTACACGCGCAGCCACCGCTCTCTCACGGCCATCCAACGATACTGTTTCGATTCCTCAAAGCCGTTCTGTGCCAACTGTTCTGCAAGGCCGTGCTCGGTTAGCAGCCTGAGAATGTTTTGCGCGAGCGCGGAAGAACTGCCTGGCGGCGACAGAAGGCCGGTGCGCTCGTGGGAGACAATATATTTCATGCCTTCGGGCTCAGTCGTGACTACGGGTGTTCCGGAAGCGAAAGCTTCGAGCACCGAAACTGGCATATTGTCGAGATTAGAGGCATTTACGAAAATGTCGGCTTGATCGTAAGATCGACCGATCTCCTGTCGGGAGATAACTCCCAAAAAGTTCACGTTCGAAACATTCAGCCCTATTACGAGGTCGCGAATGCTGTTCTCCAGCGCTCCGGCACCGATTAAATCGAGCTGCGCCTCTGGATGGATTTTCTGTACTTCAGCGAAGGCTCGCACCACAACATCGATTCCGTAATACGGATGGAATCCACGAGTGCAAATCAAGTGTGGGCGAAGCGGAGTGCGCTTGCGATATTGAAACTGACCAAGGTCGATAATGTTGGGCACGACTTGCGCCTGCAGTCCGAATTCGCTCAGCACATCCACGAGGTGACCCGAGGGAACAACTAGCATGCCGGTATTCGAAAGAATGTGGCGAGCGACGAGAGAATGACGAAGGTGATCACGTGCCTCGCCGCTGCGATAGTTGATGAGAATTTTCTTGCCAAGCGATTTCGCTACCAGCCACGCTGGGAGCGGCGCCAGCAGAAAAGATCTGTACGATGCGGAGAAGATATGTGCAATGTCTGCGTGTTTCAAGTTCTTCCGCAAATTCCAGAGATAAAGCGGCTGGCGCAGGATTGTGCGGAGGAAGCGCACCCGCTCCGCCCATCGCAAACCAAAAGGGAATTTCGGATCTATGGGCACGAAAAACGCAGCGATCTCCGGATCGTCTCGCCAATGTTTTATCAACAAATCAGCCTGCACCGCCTGACCACCCACGTAGCGTAGCGACGGAGCAACCAAAGCAACGCGGATTATGGAAGATTGTTCCCTCTTCGAATCGCGCGCCGCTTTCAACTCCGAGGCAACAGGTTCGTGCTGATTCAGCACGTCGGCATATAGCTGTTCATACTGTTTGCAAACTTGCTCTGAGGCGAAATGTGAGCGCACAAAATCTTGCGCTCTGGCTGCCATCTCTGACCGCAACCCGGCATGTGCTGCCAGTCGCATGATAGCCTTCGGCAACTCTTCTTCATCGTCATCATTGACAGGCACAAGCAAAGCACGGTCCTCGCCTCCGATTTCAATATTGCCACCCACCGCGGTTGCCACTACCGGCACACCGGCAGCCATCGATTCCAGCATGACGTTCGACAAACTCTCTGAGATCGACGGTACCACCGAGATATCGAGCGAACGCAACACGGACGGGATATCGCGACGGTCTCCGAGAAAGCGAACCCGCTCCTTAATTCCAAGAGCGACGGCTTCTCTTTCGAACTCGGCGCGCAGTGGACCATCGCCCACCAGCACAAATTCAACATTTGGAAACTCGTTACCCACCCTTTTTGCAGCGCGCAAAAACCCGCGGTGGTTTTTGTATTCTGCGTTCATGCGGGCGATCATGCCAATGCGAAGAACGTCGCCGGATCGGGGCAGCGCCGGAGTGGCGTCAGCGAATACCGCAGGCGGTAGAAGGTTGCCAATCACCACCACCGTCTTCTCTGGGAGGCCTGCCTCAACCAGGCGTTCTGCAGCTGGTCGCGAATTACACACCACGCGCTCGCAAAATCGAAACGCAGCCAGCTGAGTGCGGAATTGCGCGGGCGTAAGCAGATCTCCGAGTTGACGGTGACTGCCGATGACGGGAATCCCCGCGAGCTTCGCGGCTGGAATCAGAGCAAGGTTGGCATAAAAGTCGAAGGCGTGCGCCATTTTGACGCCGAGTTTGCGCAGGTGGCGTGCCAATTGCCAGCGGCTTCGCATGGATTGCAATCCATACAAACTGCCGCCAAGGTCAAACTCGACTAAGCCTTCGAGGTCTGACGTGAAAGCACCTTTTCTGAGAAGGCAGCCTAAGTTCAAGGAAACGCCGCGCGATTGCAATGCATGGGTAATCTCGACGAACTGCCGCTCCGTGCCGCCAGTTTCAAGGCTATTCACCATTAGGAAAATCGGCGCGGAAATTACAGCGGCACGTGACTCGGAAGGCGCGGGCAAAGCAAGAGAAATACTTAATTCGGATTCGGTGCGTTGGTCGGTAAGCGAGCTCATCCTAGGCTTCCGGCGGCCGGCGTAAGGCGGAATGGTTCCTCATGCTCATCGCTTACGCGGATCTTTGCCAGATAGTTGCGATGCCAAAGTTCGAACATGAGCAGCCGCCAGATTCTCCCAGAATGGTCGCGCCTTCCGCGGAAATGTTCATCCAGCAACTGCCGCACACCGCGAACATCGAAGTAGCCGCGCTGCAGAGTTTCGGAATCGAGCAGCACGGTCATGATCAATTCTTTCAGCTCGTGCTTCATCCAGTGCACCAGCGGCAACGCAAAACCTTTTTTCGGACGATCGAGAACTTCTCGCGGCACGCCGACTCTCTCGGCAAGCTTACGCAAAATGTATTTCTGCTTGCCGCCGCGGATCTTCCAATCCACCGGCAACGCGGTCGCCCACTCAACAAACTCGTGATCGAGAATCGGCGCACGCACCTCGAGAGAGGCCGCCATGCTCATGCGATCCACTTTCGTGAGAATGTCGGCGACCATGTACGTCTTCGTATCTACATAAAGCATTTGGCTGACGGGGTCTTTGGCTGGGGCGGAATCGAAATATTTGTACATCACATCCGCCGGATCGCCGCTCTCATGCAGCACGGCGCGAAAATCATCCGAGAGCAAAGGCATGTCCCGTTCAAAGGCCGGCACGAACGAGATGCCGTCGACATAACGCTCGCGCCAGGGCAGGGAAACATTGTAGGAAAACTTTTTGCCGCGCATCTCTGCGGGCAGCCGCGGATAAATCTGATTTCGATAAAACGCCCGCGCCCAGCTGGGAATGCGTTCAAACCATCGCCGCCGAAAATGAATGGCGTAACGGTCATACCCGGCAAATATTTCGTCCCCGCCATCGCCTGAAAGTGCAACGGTGACATGCTTTCTCGCCAGGCATGACACGTAATAAGTTGGCAGCATCGAGGAATCGCCGAACGGTTCCTCGAGTGAGCTGGTCAGCGTCTGCACGGTTTCAAGCACGTCAGGTTCGACGATCAGTTCGTGGTGATCGGTGCCAAACTTCTCGGCCACCACTCGCGCGTAAGGCGCCTCGTTGAAATCCTCATCGCGAAATCCAATCGCAAATGTTTTCACTGGCTGCGAACTCGCTCGGGCCATGAGCGCAACCACGGTGGAAGAATCGGTGCCGCCGCTCAGCAGCGCGCCCAGTGGCACATCGGAAATCAGCCTGATGCGCACTGCTTCTGCAAGGCGGTGCTCCATCTCCTCGAGGCATTCTTCCTCGCTGCGTGGAGCGTGAGTTCCGTATTGCGGCAAATTCCAGTACTGGCGTACATCGATTTTGCCGTTCTCAAATTCAAGCAAGTGACCGGGCGGGAGTTTTTGAATAGCCGTAAAGGCGGTCAGCGGATCGGGTACGTAGCCGAAATACATATATTGCAACAAGGCTTGGTGGTTGACGGTGGCAAGCTCGGGAGCCACGGTCAAAATCGATTTGATCTCGGAGGCAAAGAGCAGCCGGCTGCCCTCTGCTCGGTCACTCTCACTGCCCCGCGAAGCCTGATTTTGCAGAGCAAAGTGGAGTGGCTTCTTACCCAGCCGATCCCGTGCCATCAGCAATTTCCGGCGGCGTTCGTCATACAACGCAAAGGCAAACATGCCACGCAGCTTGCTCACGCAATCCGGTCCCATCTCTTCATAAAGATGGACGATCACTTCTGTGTCGGTATGAGTCGAAAATTTATGGCCGCGTTTGAGCAATTCTTCGCGAAGCTCTGGAAAGTTATAGATCTCGCCGTTAAAAACGATCCACACGCTTCGATCTTCGTTGAATACCGGTTGGTGGCCGCCGGAGACGTCGATGATGCTGAGGCGGCGCATTCCGAGGCCGATTCCATCTTTCACGAATAGGCCTTCATCATCCGGGCCGCGATGCACAATTGCCTGGCACATGCGGTGAATGGTAGCGGCTTCGATGGGCTCGCCATCCGTGCTCACGATGCCCGCGATTCCGCACATGGCTAGTCCCTGACACTCATTTGTGATTTAGCGTCGTGTTGCGCAGTCGGCCCGCGGCCAGCCAACTTCAGCCGGTAATCTCGATATTCCCCCGGATCGCCCTCGCGGCCGTCGCAGGCAGCCAGGATGATATTCACCATCTCCCGCGCCGTCACAAAATGAATAACTTCGTCCCTTCCCTGCGCGCCGCCAATGAGCTCGCTGAGAAATTTCTGCATGGGTCCGCCCATCACAGAGTCTCGTTGCGCGGGATCCATGCTGTGGCAATGAAGCTTGATGAAGAGCCAGTCGGGGCGGCGCTGAACCGAGATCGCCGCCTTTTTCCAAAGTTCAAGGCGGCGCAAACTCGGAGGACTCCCGCCCGTTAAGGCGGCATTTTCGATACGGCCGATGTGGTTCCGTGCCTGCCTGTGAAAATCCAGCATCAGCGGACCTTGCACCTGAATAGGAAAAATCTGCGGGGGACGGCCAACTCGCAAGCTCCTGCCCCTGCGGTGCGGCGCCCGCCGGTGAAGCGGAAGGCCGCACTCGTAGAGCGAATTTATTTTCGCAATCTGCGCAGGATGGAATGTAGCCGTAGGTAAGCTAAAGTCTGCGTAGCACCCGGTGCCGGCGAGAATCTTCATCTCGTTATCGACGCCGCACGCATAGCCATCGGCTGAATTCGCCAGTGTGAAATTACCATGAACGAAGGCGTATCGCGGCTCGCTGGAACCATCCATAAAAGACAGCACGGAATGATTGCGCACGAGGGCGTCGCGGAATCGTTCGATCAGGCGCTGAGTGTTTTCGGCGGTATCGGGCGCGTCGATGCCATGATGAAGATGGATCTCAATTTCTCCCCAGCCCGCATGGCAGTGCTCGGCCAGCCGGTCGACCAAACCTCGATCGTACTGTTCGGCGGGAAAAAAATACGTGTGTGTGAATGGCCGCCCTTCGTGATCGCGCCAGGCATCAACGGCATGGGAATATTCTGTGCACCACCTTTCCACCCGCCGCTCCTGTTCGGCAAGAACGGCCCCAGCCAGCCCGTTTTCGAGCATAAATGCCGGTTCGAAGTGATCGGCAAGTGCAAAAATCAGATGGACCTTACCACGCGGCATGGATCGAGACAGCCTTTGCCAGACATAGTTCGGCAGCCATTTGCCATAAGAGAGCTTGCCAGCCCGGTGCTTTCCAAGACCAACCTCATTCGAAGGCGCAACCATTCTCAGGCGTTTCCTCTTTCGCTGACAATCGTAGTCTTCGATCCGTGCCAGCTTCACCCGGCATGAGCGAAAAACCAAAGCTCACAGAAATGCCTATCGGGTCAAAACCAATTCCCGGCGGCGTCTTATGCGATTCGCAAGCTTTTTATCGCCTTTCGATTGCTGCCGCGGTTCTGTTGCGGCCTGGGGAACACTTGCGATCTGATAAACCGCACATACATAACCGACCATGAAATAAGGGAACAAATTATATTCCGTGGAGGAGAACAGCGCGCCGGCACTGTAAGCCGCCATGGCCGCCCAAAGCCCGCTCGTCCACAAGCGTATGTCTTCGCTCGAATCATATCCCGGCAACTTTCGTATTCGCCTGATCTTGCGCAGGGTCAGGCCAAGCAATAACACGAAAAGCAGGAATCCCGGGATGCCAGTTTCGGCGCCCAGTTCGGCATAGGTATTATGAGCCACCCGCCAAGTCAGAGTGTAGCTGGGCAAGTTCCCAGGCCCGATGCCGAAAACCGGGTGCGAGGTCATGATCGTCAAACTGTCGATCAGCAATTCTTTCCGCGCCTCTCGCGAATTTCTGTCGCCCGAACCTTCAATGTTGCCTCGGAAAATACTTTCAACCCGAATCAGGTAGTTCGGCGTCACAGCTATCACCCCGACTGCGACCATGCCAACGAAAACCGCGCTCACCATGACAATCGCACGTTTACCTTTGACTCCGAATTCCCACAAACAAATCAATACTGAAACCATCATGGCGAGCAAACCGCTGCGGGAATAAGTTGCGATCACCGCCCACACCATAAAGATCAGGCTGATTGACCAGAAAGCTTTTGACCCTATCTTTTTCGCCGCGAAGAAAAACGCCACGCATAAGGGAAAGTTGATGGCGACGTTAATTGCCAGATCGTTGGGATTCTCCAGGATGCCCTTTTGTATGCCCATCAACCTGCCGAATTCGGTGCGGTGAACCAGTACCGAGGCAATTGTGATCAGCGCAACTGTGCCGGCCTGGATCGTGAGCAATCGCCGAACTTCATTGAGCGACGTTGCCACCAGGTAGATCAGGAACGCAACAATAACGCCCTTCGAGAATTTGTTAACAACGGTGCTCAGTGCTCCGGAGCGCCAGAATGCGAAAGGAATGCACAAAATCATCTGCCCCAAGAGCAGCAGCAGGACCTTCAGTTCGATAGGAATCTTGTTACGGCGGCTTGAGGGAACCACGAAAATCAGCGCGAGCAAAGCGATGCCGCCGGCGATCTTTCCTAAAGGGATAATGTCGAGTCCGGGAATGAAATCTTCCGGGCGAAGAAAATACATTAGCGAGAAGAAAACCAGAGCGTAGTAGGCGAGACTGCTCCTGGTTGGTGTTTCAAGGGTGGGTGCTGCTATGGGATCGGGTTTGCGAATTGTCGATCTCATCGGCTCCAGGCGGCCTTTCGTCCCGTAACAAAGTTGGTGAAGGCAACCAACGCGGCCATGTTCAATAACAGAAACGTGCCAGCTGCATCGGCGACGCGCGAGATAGCGCCTGCTTTCGGCGCTCGCATTAAAGCCACCGCCGCCAATGCGTAAAAGGCCAGTTGTAATCCCAAAGCTGCGCGGTAGAACGGGCCATGCAGCCAAAGCGAGGCGAGCAGCATGAAAGCCATTGCAAACGGAACCGCTAGGCGCAGCAATTTGTGGCTAATAAATCGCCCGAGTATCGGATTCTGGCGGCTGATTAGCCATGGCGCCAGTTGCACGAGTTGGTAGTTTCCACTGAGGGTTCTTACTTTGCGGGCGAACTCGAGGCCGCTGCCCAGGTCCGGAATATCCCACGCTCTCGCTGTGCCATCGAAGATTACGCGTTTCCTTTGCCGCACGACCTGCATCGGGATGTAGACGTCATCCAGAATCGTTCCTTCCGGCACTTTCGTCAGAAGTTCCCTGCGCACCGCATACAGCGCACCGGTTGCGCCCACGACCGATCCCGACTCACATTCCAGTTCGCGGATTTTCTTTTCGATCCGCCAATATATTCCCATTCCTTTGCCTGCTTCGCCAGATTCCGGATGGCCCAGCATGAGTGCGCCGCTGACGCAACCCACTTCCGGATCGACGAAGTTTTCCATGAGCCGGCGTATCGCGCCAGCTTCAATTTTCTGGCGAGCGTCAGTGAGAATGACGATTTCGCCGGCGGCTAGATCGATGGCGTCATTCAATCCCGCAGCTTTCCCGCGGGACAACTGGTTCATCAGCACTTGTATTCGGGGATCGTTGGCATACTCGCGCAAAATGCTGTCCGTTCTATCTGTCGAACCATCGGAGACCACGACAATTTGGCAACACTCCGCCGGGTATTCCAGATCCAGAAGATTGCGCAGCTTGCCTTCGATCCAACGTTCTTCGTTGCGCACCACCATCGCGATCGAGATGTAAGGAGCCTCGGGCTCGCCGCGAAGCACCGGCCAGGGTGAGAGTTGCGCTTGCAGCCACAACCACGCAACGTATCCGAGATAGGTATAAAAAATCAGAAACGCTGCTGCCCAGAACAGGAGTGTCATTGTGCGCCCCGCCCGAGCATTACAATCTTGATCGTCTGGAACATGATCAGCAGGTCGAGGCCGAGCGAAGCATTCTTGATGTAGAACAAATCATATTGCAGCTTTTCGCGGGCATCCTCGAGAGTGTTGCCGTACTTGTATTGCACCTGCGCCCAGCCAGTGATCCCCGGCCGAACTACGTGGCGAACCCCGTAGTAGGGGATTTCCTGGCTTAGCCACTCGACAAACTCCGGCCGCTCCGGCCGCGGACCTACAAAGTGCATATCGCCCTTCAACACGCACCACAACTGCGGAATCTCATCGAGCCGCGAGGAGCGCAGGAAACGGCCCACGCGGGTGATACGGGGATCGTCGTCGGTAGCCCAGGTCGCTCCGGTATCGGCCTCTGCGTCCACTCGCATGGTGCGAAATTTATAGCAATAAAAAATTGTTCCACCGCGTCCCACGCGCCGTTGCCGGTAGAGAACCGGGCCCGCAGAATCTAATTTGACGGCAAGCACAATGAACGGGAGCAAAGGCAACGAGAGCACAAGCCCAATCAGTGCCGCCAGGAAATTCACTGCCCTGCGGACTAAGCGGAAAATCGTGCTGAATCGAAAACCTTCGGCGAAGATGAGCCAGCTCGGATAAAGTTGCTCGACTTCAATTCGTCCCGAAATTTTTTCCAGCCATGAAGTCGCTTCCTCCACTTTCACGCCCGCCAGCCGCAGATTCAGCAATTCTGCAACCGGCAGGGTACCGCGGCGGTCGGGCATGGCGACAATCACGCGATGTACTCCGTTTTTACGCTCCGCCAGGCCGAGCAGGTGCGAGGCGACGTTTTCGCGCGTCAAGTCGCCCAGCACATCGCCAGTCCATCCCACCACTTCCACACCCAGTGCGCTTCGGTTGCGCAGACCGGTTACCAGACGCTCTGCCCGTTCGCCGGTACCCAACACATAAACCCGTTCGCGAAGAAATGGCTGTTGCACAATCCAGGAGCAGATGGAGCGCCAGCAAAATAGTGTGACCGTGAGAATGATCAGTCCCCAGAACGCAGTACCGTTCCCCGGTAAAAGGCTGGGATATTTCGTGGCCAGAAGTGCCAGCGCCAGAGCCACAAAGCCGAGCACAAGAAGCAGACGAAAAGCGTGCTCCCATTTCTCGCTCAGGCTGGAAAAGTCATACAGATCGAACCAGTGCGAAAGAAGCAGCACGGCCGTAGTGATTACCAGAATCCTCGGCCCAATGTCGGAGAGCACCTGCAGGTAGCCGCCATCCACGTTGAGCAACAGTAAGCTGTCGTGATTGCGCCACAAAGTTGCCAGCAGAAACGAAAACCAGACGATCATTGCCTCGCCTACGAGCAGAACCACTGTGCGCAGCGGGTAATAGACTTTGAACAGGCGAATCACGATCCCTGCCTTCTCAGGACTTCGATTCAGTGGTCACATTTTTTACATACGTGCTGTAGTAGTAGCGAGAGTATGGCGTGGTTTCCTTATCGGTGCCGTTCAAAACCACTCCCACCAGCACCCCGTCCGGAAATTCTTCCCGGGCGCGGCGCGCCATATCGATCGGGGTTGCGTTGGAACGCACCACCATTACGACGCCGTCGCAGGCTTTGGCTAGAACGCTGGCGTCCGACACCGGCACCGCCGGCGGCGAATCGACGATGATCCAATCGAACAGAGGTTCCACTCGTTGCAGCAGGATTTTCAGCTTTCCGTTCGCCACCAATTCCGCAGCATCCGTAATCTGATTGCCGCTCGGAATGAAGAAGAGATTTTCCATCGGACCGCGCTGCATGATGGAAAATTCATCGCCAGTACCCTGAAGATAATCCGATAAGCCGGGAGCGGAGGTAGTTCCCAGCATCAGGTGCAGGCGTGGTGCACGCAGGTCGGCGTCGATCAGCAGAACACGTCTCCCATGCTGGCGCACCAAGACCTGGGCGAGGTTTGCCGATGTGAAAGACTTGCCTTCCTTGGGCAGCGCACTGGTCACAAGAATCTTTTTGAGCGTCATGTTCTCGCGAGCGTGGTAAAGCCGGGAACGCAACGTACGAAATTCTTCCGCACCCCTTGCCGATTCATTGCCGTTGAAAAACAACATGGTTTTCTCGTCCGGTTTCCAATCCAGCTGCGGAGCTCGCGCCAGCAAAGTGTCGAGGGTGAACGGGCTGCCAAAGGCAGGCATAGGCGTGGTGAAAGGTGTAGACGAACTGGCTGCGGACGCGGGCACTTCGTCGACAATTGTTGCCGGCATCGTGGCCGAAACGGGCGGAGGGAAACTGGACGGCTCTTGACTTCCCTGCGATATTGCCCGTTCCTGCTCCGCTTTTTTAAGAGCTTCGTGGATTCTGCTCATGGTTTCCTTTCGCTGGGGAGATCCTTGTTTTCCTGCTCGCGCAGGCGATCCGCTAAATTCGCCAACGAGCGCAAGCTTTCCACCAAATCCACTTTCTCTGCAGATCCGTTTGTGGGAGCTACCGCCATCGCTCCTTCGACTACGCTGCCGCCCAGATCGAAATCGCGGGCGACGGTGTCCACCACTGCGGCTCCAATCGTCTTCTGCTGATCGACAAATGCGCTGACGAGGCAGTGCTCACAGAGCAAATTAATGACGCGCGGAATTCCGTTGGAGTAGCGATGAATTGCGGCCAGCGCTTCCGGATCGAAAATTGCGGCACCGTTCGACCCGGCGATGCGTAACCGTTGCTGCACATACGACTTCGTTTCTTCCCCAGTGAGTGGATGCGTGCGGGCACGAAGCGTCAATCTTTGCCGCAACTGCCGCAATTGCGGTTGCTTCAATTTCTGTTCCAGCTCGGGCTGTCCCACCAGGACGATCTGGAGCAGCTTTTCCGTGAAGGTCTCCAGGTTCGTGAGCATACGGATTTCTTCCAGCACCTCGTCCGTCAGGTTCTGCGCTTCATCTACGATGAGCACGGCAGTCTCGCCCGCGCGATAGCGATCCAGCAGCCAGTTGTAAAGGCGCAGCAGGACCTGGCTTTTGGCCTTCGAGTCGCAGGGAATGCCGAAGTCGGCCATCATGTAATCGAGAAATTGCGTGGTATTGAGCCGCGAGTTGAAGACGAAAGCCGTTGCCACCTGCTGCAGGCGAAGCCACTCCAGCAACTTATTGATGAGAGTGGTTTTGCCTGTGCCGACTTCTCCGGTAAGTAGAACGAAGCCTTTGCGGGTTTGAATGCCGTAAGTGAGGCAGGCCAACGCCTCTTCGGTGTGCCGCGTCAGAAACAGATAACGCGGGTCGGGATTCACGTTGAACGGATTGGCCCGCAGGCCAAAAAATTCTTTGTACATGATTTTGCCTTGCGCTTTCTAAACTGCGGCCGGTTCTTCCTTCTCGGCGCCGGCTCTTTTCCGGTTCCAGAAGTGCCCTTTGCCATTGCCATTCTCCGGTTGCGACTGCAGGACCCAGGGTACTGCAACCAGAACTGGCAGGCCGACGGCGCTCTCTGCATCCGCCTCGGTGCGAATGCACTTTTCCCGAAGTTCCATCCACATTGCTAAACTGAGACCCAGCACCAGGCCTGCGCCCAAGCCTCCGCCAGCGAACAAGAGCCGGTTAGGGAAGCTCGGCGTATCGGGCGAATCGGCGGGATTCAGCAGTGCCATGCGCTGGCCCTCCTGATCCTGCTCAGCCTGCGTTGCCATCTTCGATGTGCTTTGCTTCGCCAGATCGTCCTGATATACCTTCTGTGCGTTGTCGTAGTCGCGCGCCAGTTCTTTGTACTCTTCTTCAATCGCCGGGCTGGCTGCCACGCGGCCCTGATAGACCGCGATTTCTGCCTGCAGTTTTTTCTGGTCGCGCGTGGCTTGCGTGATCATGTCTTCGTATTGATGAACCTGCAGCCGCAAGGTGCGAATCTCCGGCGGCTCTGAGGCAGAACCCTTGCCGCCTGCTGCATCGGTCGATTTTGGATTGGGATTGTCCAGGGCCGCGAGCTGCTTCTTTACCGCGGCAATGTCTGCCTTGGCTTTAATCACATCCGGATGATCATCCGTATAACGCCCTTGCAGATCGATCAATTGAGCTTGCAACTGCGCCAGTTGTTGCTGCAGAGTCTCGGGACTGGTGACCGACTGTGCGTTCTTCCACGCGGCGAGTTGCTGTTCCAGCAAAGATTCGGTATACGACTTATCCTGCGTCGCGCGGTTCAGCGTTTGCGTGTTCGCATCGAGCTGCGAATTCAAACCCATGAGAATCTTGAGATTGTTATCTTCGTCGCCGGGAAGCTGGCCGATGTGCTGGTCCTTGAAACCGGCTAACTTCTTGTCCAGATCGTCGAGGTTCTGCTGGGCTTCGTCGACTTCTTTGGTAAGAAACAAAGTTGTGCCCTGAGTTGCTTCTTCTCTGGATTTGAGGTCCTCTTCGAGCAACATCGAAGTGAGATCGGCGCAGATCATCTGCGCATCGTGCGGCGTCGACGCGGTGTAGGTGACGAAGAAGCCGGGGACCGGACTACTCTGCGCCGGCATTTTCTTGGCTCTGAACAGCGAGAGATCCGTAACCACGGGATCGATGCTCATGTTGAGCCGGATCTTATCCATGAGATCGTCGGTGCTTTGGCCGGTCCTGGCAAGACCCAACCGCTCGATCATGGGATGAAGCCGTGTCGGGCTCAATACCTGCTGCTGGATTGTGGCCACATGCTGCGTAAGATCTTCGCTGAAAACCTGCTGCACCACGGTGTCTGGAATTTTGGGCGCTTCAATCAGGATCAGGGCCCTCGAGGTGTACTTCGGCGAGAAGATGTATGAAATCAGGAAGCCGGCAATGGGGGCGAGCAATAATGGAATGAAAATTACTTTCATCCGGCGGCGCAGCATCGCCAGATAGTCATCCATGTTCAGTTCGCGGTTTTCCATCGTTCACTTCCCGTTCTGCCGGCCTTCTGCCAGCCTGAAGAAAATTAATCCAGACGGATTGGCCGGGGCGTCCAATCCAATCCAATCGAGCCCACCTGATTGTGGGCCATGTTGCTGCACGCCGAGCCCAGCGGACATGCGGTGTTGAAACTTAAATTGTTGAACTGGTAACTTACGAACCCGCGCAGGCTGCGGCCGAATTGGCGGTGCACCCCGATTCCCGCGTATTCGTAACTAAACGATGTTGCGCTCACCGTGGCGCCAGGAATTTGCAATTCGCTGTTCCGGGAGTATCCAACATTTGCAAATAGGTCCCAGATGCGGGTGATTGGCCTGGCAACGTCGAGTTGCGCAATGTTGGTTTCAGCGCCGGCAAAAATTCCCGAGCCGTTGGTGTTGTAGCGCTGGAAGCTGGCCGCGAGCGAGGTCAGCGGAAATTTATAACGCAGCGACGCACGGCCGGCAACGCCAAGTTTGGTTACGCCGAGCGTGGTCACGGGAGCGCCGAATGCTGCACAAGAACTCACGGGAATGGTCGGGAGCACACATTCCTGCTGATTAATGCCGGTAATCTGCGGGCCGGCAGCAAGCAGGAAGTCCATGCGTCCGGAGATTCGGTGGCCATACATCAACTGCACGACTTGTGAATGGAAGGCCGTGCCCGCAGTTGAAAAGTTGAAATACTGGTAGCCGTAACTGACAGCCACCTGGCTTCGAGGATTGATCTCGTGATCGTAGGCCAGCTGTCCGGTATATTCCGAGCTTCCAATAAAGTTGATGTTCTCCTGCAGCGGGCCGGCCAGAGGATTGTCAACCACCAGGGCGCCGTAAAAATGAACCAGGCCGTATCCGGCGCTGAAGGTCAGCGAAGATTTCGGCGTCAGGTCTTCGACAACATCGGCTAAACCGAGATTTGTGATTCGCGGCACCAGGCCAAGAGAAATCCCCAGGCCGTTGCCTCCAGCGAAAGCGCTGGTCTGCCCTCCGAATGCGCCAGCTCCGAGCAATCCCGCACCCAGGCCGCCAAAACCAGCGTTGTAGGCTGCGCCGCCGCCGTAGGCTCCAAATCCGAAGGTGCCCTCGGGCAGATAGCTGAAGGCATCCCGAATGGCCAACTGTCCGCGCCGCCAATTGACGCGATTGTCGAAGTCGAATTGCTGCAATTGCTCGAGGCCAATAGTTGTCTTCGCATAGTCGGCCACACCGCCGATGTAGTCCATGGCCACTTCGTCGGTTTTCCAGATTTTTTGCAACGTCAGGCTTCCCAATGCTCTCGTGACTGGGGTCACTCCCGAACCGTTCGGCGTGTTCGCCACATTCGATTCAACCGACTCGCTGAAATGCGCTCCCGGCAGCAAGAAGCTTTCAGGGGCGGAGTGAGGCTCAAGGTCGGGCTGGTCGATCGCCGAGATGGGAGGATTGTCGCTCAACGACGCATCCGAGGTGGTGGGTGCTGTCGTAGCGGGAGGTGGCGTGGATTGGTCATCCTGTGCCCAGGCTGCGGCAGTGACAACGAGGATCAGCGCCAGAATCAGTATGATGTGCTTCTGCTTCACCCATTCTCCTTTTCAGCGTGGGCGTTCGGGTTACGGAACAACAATCGTATCTCCCGGTTTCAGCATGAGGTCGGTCTGCGCGCTCTTGCCTCGAATTGCATCTTTGTACTTGAACGGTATTTTGGTTTCCTGGCCGTCTTGCGTGCGCAGCAGATAGATCCCCTTGAGATTGGAAAACTGGGTAAAGCCCGCGCTTGAGAGTGCCTGAAGGACGGTCATACTCGGTAGCAGCGCCATCGGTCCACTGTGTGTGACTTCGCCGAGCACAAAAATTCGCTGGCTGTTCATCGCGGTTACTACCACCGTAACCCGCGGATCCTCGATATACTTTTTCAGCTTCGTCTTGATCGACGCAGCCAACTGCATGGGCGTCATTCCCGCTGCCTGCACATCGTCCAACAGGGGGATGGAGATTTTTCCGTCCGGCCGAACCGGCAAGCTTACCGTCATGTCCGGTTCTTTCCAAACCGAGATGTGCAGAGTATCGTCCGCGCCAATCAAGTAGTCGGCGGGAGCGGAAGGAGCGGCAGAACGCGTCTCGGGCGCAGCAGCTTTTTCTTCCTTGGTAACGGTGTCGTTATTGGCAGGGCGCTCACCGTTGTAGTCTTGCGCCCACACGGTCAAGCTCGCAGTTGCCAGCAGCGCCAAGCCTGCCAATTTCATTAACTTCTTCATGAACTCACCTCGCGGAGCTTAAGACGCTTCGTACTCGGAGCATCCCATCTGTTTCAGTTTGTAGAGCAAAGCCTTGTAACTGATCTGCAGGTCTTGTGCGGCCCGCCGGCGGTTCCAGCGCGTCCGAGTCAGCGCCCGCAGGATAATCTCTTTCTCTTTCTCGCGAGACGCAGCGCGCGATGCCTGCTTCAATGAAATTCCGTGGCCGTTGCCGGAGGGGTCTTGCTGCAGGAGCATTGCCCGCAGACCGCCCATGGCCACGTTTTCATCCCCTAAGGCAACGATCGCCTTAGCCGCGTTCTCCAATTCTTTGACGTTGCCCGGCCAGGAGTATTCCTGAAACAGGCGATGCGTCTCTGCACTTAAAGCGGGAACTGAACGCTGGAAATCGCGTCCACACTTCCATAGGAAGTGTGACACCAGATGCGGAATGTCCTCCCGGCGTTGCCGCAAAGGTGGAATTCGCAGGCAAACTCCGCTCAACCGGTAATAGAGATCTTCGCGAAAACGCCTAGCCCTGACCTCCGCTTCCAGATCGCGGGCGCTGCCGCAAATCAGCCGAAACGACCCTGATTCTCGACCTGAGGCCGGGTTTCCGGGCACGAGGGTTTGCAGCAGCCAAGACTGCCCCTCTTCGCTCAGTTCCGCCAGTTCTTCGAGAAAAACGGTCCCTTCGCCGAGCAGTTCGCCGACCGCTGAACTACCGGGAATCCCTTCGGAGCAGGAAACGATTCGGAATGGATGGCCGGGGCGCCGCGAAAGGCTATGAATCCGCCCTGCAATCGCCTTTTTCCCGGCGCCTCGTTCGGCCAGCAGCAGTACTGGCACGTCGCTCTGCGCAACCTCCAGCATTACAGCCGTCAGTCCCCGCATGCTGGGGCTGGCGCTCTCGACGAAATCGACCGCGTTTGGGTCGTAAACTGCCAGGATCGGTTCGTTTTTCATGCGTTCAGGAAACTCGTCCGTTCGGTCTCGCTCGGTTCTGCCAACAGGAGGCCTCGTTCAGCGGTTACCTTTAGAGCACGGCTTGTGCCACCTTGCCAGCCGCCGATCGCTCGTTGTAACAAAGCTTAAGTCTTAATTTTCATAAACATGCAGACAAGAGCCACAATTAGGGGAGGAAGAAAAACGCTCCATTAAAGCTACACTTTTCCGCACAAAAGGGAAAGTATTTACCCATTCTGGAGGTAAGCAAAATTCGCCATACTTTTCCCCGAAATAGGGAAACAATGCCCAAGCTCTACCTCGTCACGATCATTATGAGTTCCTCGCACCCACGCTAGATTGCTCTAGGACAGCAACAGGCTGCTGAAGACAGCCGGCTGCTGGCTGTTTTCCTTGCGATCGAAGCTGCGTCAAGATCAAACTCCCATTACCCATTACCAGAGCTTGTTAATTGCGGCTTCAGCTGCGATTTGCATATGCTGGAGGTTATCCCTGCGATGTTAAAGTTATGTGAAGTCTGATGAGCCAGGTGCTTCAACCCGGCCTGTTAGTCCCTCGTGCTCCCGCCAAGGCGGAGCACAGGCCGCCAATGTGGCAAGCCGCCGTGCTTGCCGTGCTTCTGTTATGGATGTATTTCCCGACGCTGGCTCACCTTGTGGCGCAATGGTGGAACGATCCAAATTTCTCTCATGGATTTTTCGTTCCGCTCTTTTCCGCTTTCGTAATCTGGCAGGCGCGGTCGCGTTTGGCGATGGTACGCATGCAACCATCTTGGTGGGGGCTGCCGTTTCTGATTGCGGGACTGGGCATACTTATTTTGGGCCAGATGGGAGCGGAAATTTTTCTTTCCCGCGTATCCCTGCTGATTGTGCTGGCCGGATTAATCATTCTTTTTCTCGGATTGAACTTTTTCCGCGAACTGCTGTTTCCGTGGGCATTTCTTTTCCTGATGATTCCGCTTCCAGCCATCATCTTCAACCAGATTACGTTCCCCCTTCAGATACTAGCCTCGAAAGTAGCCAGTACGGTCTTGCCCTGGATGGGCGTCCCTGTTTTGCGCGAGGGCAACGTGATCATTCTTCCGGCGATGGCGCTGGAAGTGGCCGAGGCGTGCAGCGGCATTCGCTCGCTCATGTCATTGCTGACGCTGGCTATCATTTACGGCTATTTAATGGAGCGGAAAAACAGCATTCGAGTCTTGCTCGCTCTTGCATCGATTCCGATTGCAGTTGCCGCAAACAGTTTTCGCATTGTCGGCACTGGCCTGCTGGTTCAGTACTGGGATCCCGCGAAAGCGCAAGGCTTTTTCCATGAGTTCTCCGGCTGGTTGATTTTCGTCATCTCGCTGTGCATGCTCTATGCGCTGCATCGAGTGGTGCGCATGTTCGCGCACGAGGAAGGCGACGCATGAATCTTGCCGGCTCATTCCGCTTCGCTGTCGCCGCCGGGCTGATTGCTTCCACAGCACTCCTGCTGCGGGCGCGCAGCCGCACGGAAATCGTTCCTCAGCATTTGCCGCTCTCATCTTTTCCCGAGCAGCTCGGGAATTGGAATGGCACGGACATTGCGTTAGACAAAGACACTCTGGCCGTACTCGGCAACGGCGACTTCATGGAGCGTGTCTATCAGGACCCCTCAGGAAAGTTGCCCGCCGTCGATCTCTTCGTGGCATACTTTGCCAGCCAGCGAACCGGGGACACAATTCACTCTCCGCAGAACTGTCTTCCTGGAGCCGGATGGAACCCGGAACAAAAACAACGGATCACCCTGTCCCTGCCGGGGCACGCGCCGTTTCCCGCGAACCGCTATGTGATCTCCAAAGCCGAGTCGCGCCGTCTCGTGCTCTACTGGTATTGGGCGCATAACCGTGGCGTTGCCAGCGAATATTGGGCCAAGTTTTATCTGGTCAAAGACGCGATTCGTATGAATCGCAGCGACGGTGCGTTGGTGCGCATCACAATTGCCATGCTGCCCGGAGAAACGCCCGGCGCGGCGGAGCAAAGAGTCATGTCTTTCGCTTCACTCGTAGGGCCGCTTCTCAATAACTACATACCGCGCTGACCGCCCGCCTGAGTTTCGCCGGCAATGGTTTTTGCCAATAATGGTTTCGCCCACAATCGTTCTCCAATAAAATCGTCCGCTCCGCAGAACTTTGCCTCTGTGTTCTTGTGTCTCTGTGGTAAACAATACGAGGCGAGACAGACGACTCTGACCGCCGGGACACTCAATTGCCCGATCCAAACGCGGAGGTCGACGCCCCGAAGCCAACTTCATTCGCTTCTTCCGGTGGCTTGATGGCCGAAGCTGAAGATCCGAATCGCCCGAAGCGCGTGCTCGGCTTCCGCGATCTGGTCTTGTTTTATGTTGTCACCGGCATCAGCCTGCGCTGGATTGCCACCGCCGCGGCCGCCGGTCCCAGTTCCATCGTGATCTGGATCGGCGCCTGGTTTTGTTTCTACCTGCCGCTCGCTTTATGCGTGCTGGAGCTTTCCTCGCGCTATCCCAGCGAAGGCGGGCTCTACGTTTGGAGCAAGCATGCCTTCGGTGAGTTCTCCGGCTTTATGTCGGCATGGGTGTATTGGACCAGCAATCTTCCTTTTTTTCCGGCGGTGCTGTATTTCGCTGCCAGCAACATTCTTTTTGTGCGCGAGAATGCCTGGGCCCACTTCTCGAACAATGCTACCTTCTACGTCGCCTTTTCTTTGATCACGCTAAGTCTGGCCACGCTGGTGAACATCGTCGGCCTCGATATCGGCAAGTGGTTGAACAATGTGGGTGCTCTCGCCATGTGGATTCCGGCGGCGGTTGTGATCGTCATGGGATTGATTGCGTGGCACCGCTATGGCTCGGCAACGCAGTTCACGTTGCATTCGATGACTCCCAGCACACATTTCAACGACATCATTTTCTGGTCCGTGCTGACGTTCGCCTTTGGCGGCTGCGAAACGGCATCGTTCATGGGAGAGGAAATCAAAAATCCTCGCCGCACGCTGCCGTTGGCTCTAATCCTTTCAGGCGTTACCGTGGCACTCTGTTACATCGGCGGAACCGCCGCTGTTCTACTTGCAATTCCATCCAACCAAGTAAACAGCCTGCAAGGGTTGGTGCAGGCCGTCTCGAAGACGGCGTCGCGCATAGGATTTCCGGGAGTTCTGCCCGCCGTTGCCTTTCTGATCGCGCTCAGCAACATCGGAGCTTGCGGCGCATATCTCGGAGCGGTAGCGCGGCTGCCGTTTGTGGCTGGCATCGATCGTCTACTTCCGCCTGCTTTTGGTTCTCTGCATCCGCGATGGAAAACTCCCTGGGTCGCGCTGCTTACGCAATTCGTGCTTGGAGCGATGTTCATTGTTCTCGGCCAGGCTGGAACCAGCGTGAAAGGCGCATACGACGTGCTGGTCAGCCTTGGAGTGATTTTTTATTTCATCCCTTATTTGTATTTGTTCGCCGCCATGATCAAACTGCAGCACGAGCCCGCTGGTTTGGAGGTGATCCGCGTTCCCGGAGGAAAGCGCGTGGCAATTGTTGTAGCTCTCGTCGGATTGGTAACGACTGCCGCGACAATCGCTCTTTCGCTGGTCCCGCAACCAGACGAGGCGAACAAGCCGCTTGCGCTGCTTAAGATTATTGGGGGAACTGCGGCGCTGCTGCTGGTCGGTGTATGGATTTACATGGCCGGAAAGCAGAGAGCGAAAGTTGTAGATAATCTCTAAATGCGGTCTTCAGTTTGCTTGTCTGCGCGCAGGATCTTGGTAAAGTTCCTTTTCTGAAAGTACCGGTTCTCCCGCAGAATGCATTCCAGCGCGGGCTGCGGCGCCGAACATCGGCCCTCGAGCGGGCAAAACCGGTGCGAAGCCCATGAATCCGATTTTCGGCGTGATGTCGTCATAAATGGCTTCCATGCCGCCACGGCGCAGATAAGTTTCGTGCCAAAAACCGGTTCCCCCGGAATCCTTCAGGAATTTTTGCCACCACTCGCGGTGCGGATCGGAGCGCGTCCACTTCAGCAGAGACTCCTGGCGCGCCAGTACTGCCGCATGCCGGCATGCATCGGGAAAAAAGAAAAAATGAAATTTTCGTGCAACAGCAATCCGTCGGGATGAGCGCCAACCGAAGATGAGATCTTTGGCCCGAATCCCAGGAGCGTCTTGATCCCCGTGATCCGATTTACCCGCATGCCGAGATAGATGACGACGAGATCTGGATAGGCTGAAAGATCAACCGTTCGTCGCTCGACCTGCGTACGCATATGAGAAAACTATCAACGCCTTGATTTTATACCGGGCTTGCCGTTTTTCTCTTCGGATTAAAGAACGGCATTTCCGTCACCTTCACATTCGTCTTCAGCCGAATCGCCTCGATCGTGATCTCCATCTCCAACTGCGTACCCAGCTTCGAATACTCAGTTTCCACGCTGGCCAGCGCAATCATCTTCTTCAGAATCGGAGACCAACTCGTGGTTGTGGCTTTGCCAACCTGCTTATCACCGGAATACAAAGGCACGGCTACGCGCGAGGCCTGGCTCGGTGCAGCCGGAGTCAGTCCATACCGCTCGTAAAGCGCCTCAACATCAGTCCAATCGACTTCGACGCCAACAAACTGCCGCGCCACGCCGTTCTTCGCGTCCTGCTCCAGAGCCTTTTTGCCGATGAAATTTTCTTTTCCCAGGTGCACCATCTTCGCGAAGCCCAGTTCGTACGGAGAAAACTTCTGCGGCGCAATCAGCGCTTTCTTCGAACTCGTGTAGTCGACTTCAATCAGCAATAATCCAGCTTCCGTCCGCGCCACGTCGAGCGCAAGCATTCCCGCCGCATGAAGGTCGAATTGCCTGCCCTTTTCAACCAACGCATCCCACACTTTCACCGCATCATTGGCTTCTCTTAACGGCACCCAAACCTCATATCCCAAATCGCCGGTATAGCCAGTACGAGAAATATCCACGGGAACTCCAGCAATTTTTCCGTGCGTCACGCGAAAATATTTCAGGTTCGCGATGTCAGCCTCGGCCACCGACTTCAGCAGCTTCGCCGAAGTCGGACCTTGCAGCGCCAGCGCTGCGGTCTTCTCAGAAATGTCCTCGATCTGAACATCCATGTTCAGGCCGTTCTGCCGGAACCAGCGCAGGCTCGGGTCGGCGGCCGTCCAGCGATAGACGTTTTCTTCGAGGCGCGAAATCGTGCCGTCGTCGATGACTTTGCCCTCTTCATCGCACCAGCAGCAATAAATCACCTGTCCCACCTGCACTTTGTTGATATCGCGCGTGATGACGCGGTTCACCAGCCGGGTCGCGTCTTTTCCGGTGACCAAATATTTGTAGAGCGGCGAAATATCGATCAGTGCGCACGCGTTGCGGATGGCGTTGTACTCGTGCTCGTGATGCACCTCGTAGACGCTGACCGTGTAGTATCCCGACCACTCGCGGTAATTCAGGCTGTGGCAAAGGGGAAATGTGCGCTCGTGAAATGCGGTTCCGATGGGCAAGTAAGTGGCCTCGATGAAGATTTTGTTTCGCAGCCGGATTATATGCAGAGGCGAATCGGATGGGCAAACGCGATGCGCTCCTTATCGAAGGCGTCATCCTGAGCGCAGGCGTTTTTCCGCCGCAGCGAAGGATCTCCGGGCCGGCATGTTCATGTGTCACAGACGCGGTGGACACATAGGCGTTAAGTAATAACGATGCGCAAACCCAAGCAGTTCCTCGTCTACATCATGACCAACAACCCGCGTTCGGCTGTGCTGTACACAGGAATCAGCGGCGACTTGCGGCACCGCGTGTGGCAGCATAAGAACAAACTGACACCGGGATTTACCCGCCGCTACAACCTGACTCAACTCGTCTATTACGAACCTTTCTTCTATCCCGATGCCGCTATTGCCCGAGAAAAGGAAATCAAAGGCTGGCGACGGAGCAAGAAGATAAAGCTCATCGAGTCGATGAATCCGCGCTGGGAGGACTTGGCCAAAGATTGGGGCGATGAACACAAACCTGCAACAGCAGATCAGCGGGAGGTCCCTCGCCCCGCTGGAGAAAAGCGCGGGGCTTCGGGATGACGCCTGGGTGATGAAATCGAGGGTCGACTAAGGGGAGCCAAACATGCTGCGTCATCCCAAGCGCAGCCGCTCTTCAGGCGGAGCGAGGGATCTCCCACGCATTGGAAACAGCACTCGCAGACCATGTTTGAAGTTTAGACAAATTGGTGGGATTGGGGGCGAAGGGAGGCGGTACAGCAGTATGACGGTTATTACCATCTTCGGTCCGCTTCCCCCGAGTACTTCGCCACTCGATGGCTTCTTCTGTTTGGTAATCGGCTTATTGGGCCTCCTGTATATCCCCACCCAGCTCTCGAAGATGGACTGTCTCAAGCAATGGCCGAAGCTGACGCTCGAAGTCGCTGTCCTACTGTTTTTTGTCGTGGCTGGGCTCGTCATAATTTAAAGAGATTGTGAAATTCGAAACCCCGCTGCCCGCCCCCTAATCATGCAGACAAAAACCCTGATTCGGGATAAAATGGCAGTTCGAATCGGACCATGCCCTCAATCATTCCGATCTTATCGACTGTCCTCTGCAACTGGAGCGTCCTTCCCAGCGGCCTCTAATACGCGCGCCCCACACTGCGCCAATATTCCTCGTCCCCGTTGTCACCCAGCAAACGAACACCTAAAGGCTAAAAGCTTATGGCTAACTCATATGACGTAATCGTGATCGGCGGAGGCCACAACGGCCTGGTGAACGCCGCCTATCTGGCAAAAGCCGGCAAGAAAGTTCTGGTGCTCGAACGGCGGCACATTCTTGGCGGCGCGGCCTGCACCGAAGAAGTCTTTCCCGGCTTCAAATTTTCTGTCTGTTCCTACGTAGTCTCGCTGCTGCGCCCGGAGATTATTCGCGATCTCGATCTGCCGCGCCACGGCCTCGAAATTCTCCCGCTTGATGGCACTTTCACGCCCATGCCCAGCGGCGATTACCTGTGGCGCGTGAACGACCACGGCAAGACTCATCGCGAGATTGCCCGCCACTCCCGCGTCGACGCCGAAGCCTACGACGAATTCGGCAAAGCCATGCAGGCGATGTGCCGCTTCGTGAAGCCGATCCTCAGCATGGTGCCGCCTGATCCGAACACGCTGAATCCCCGTGAACTGATGAAGCTGCTCTTCATCGGACGCCGCTTCCAGGGCATGTCGAGCTACGACAAATACAACCAGGTCCAGCTCATGACGATGTCTGCCATCGATTTTCTCGATCAGTGGTTCGAGACCGACGTCCTCAAGGCCACGATGTCGGCTTCCGGCATCATCGGAACATTTCTTGGCGTGCGCTCGCCGGGTACCGCTTACGTTTTGCTTCACCATTACATGGGAGAGATCGACGGCGCATTTCGCGCCTGGGGATTCGCCCGCGGTGGCACCGGCGCGATCTCAAACGCAATCGGCGATGCGGCGCGCGAAGCTGGCGTAGAAATTCGCACGCAATCCGCCATCGCGAAAATCATTGTGAAAGACGGCAAAGCCAAAGGCGTCGTTTTGGCAAACGGAGATGAAGTTTATGCTGACACAATTTCATCCAGTGTTGATCCGCGCCTCACTTTTAACAAATTCATCGACGCCGACCAACTTCCCGCCGACTTCCTGGAAGACATCAATCGCTTCAAATATCGTGGCTCATCGGGCAAGGTAAACATGGCGCTCGACGCGCTGCCAAACTTCAAAGCTATCCCCGGCCCCGGCGCGCACCTGCGCGGTGCAATTTCGATTTCTCCGTCCGTCGAATACATGGAGCGCGCCTACGACGATGCCAAGTACGGCAACTTCTCACGGCATCCTTACATTGACATGGTCATCCCCTCGCTCACCGATCCTTCCGTCGCGCCGCCGGGCAAGCACGTACTTTCCTGCTTCGTGCAGTATGCGCCCTACAAGCTGCGCCCCGGTCTCAACTGGGACGACCAAAAAGAAGCCTTTGGCGACACCGTCGTCAACACCATCGCGGAATACGCGCCCAATATCAAAGACATCATTTTGCACCGTCAAGTCGTCACCCCGCTCGATCTCGAACGTGAATGGGGACTGAGCGAAGGCAACATTTTTCAGGGAGAACTTTCGCTTGAGCAGCTGTTCTTCCTGCGTCCGGCGCCCGGTTACGCGCGCTTCCGCACACCAATTCAAAATCTCTACATGTGCGGATCAGCCACACACCCCGGTGGCGGCATTATGGGCGCGCCGGGCCGGCTCGCGGCACTCGAAATTCTGAAAGACAAGGGAGCCGCGTAAACATGGCCGACACGAAGCGCGACATTGTCATCATCGGCGGCGGCCACAATGGGCTGGTCACCGCTTTCTATCTGGCGAAAGCCGGATTCAAACCCCTCATCCTCGAGCGCCGCGAACAAATCGGAGGCGCCGCCATCACCGATGAATTTCATCCCGGCTTTCGTTGCTCCACACTGTCGCATAGCGCCGGTCCGATTCTTCCCAGCATTGTGCGCGACATGCAACTCGAAAGACATGGCGCGAAGTTCGTCACTCCGGAAATTTGCGTGACCACGCTTTCGCCGGATGGCCGTGCTCTCTCGCTGTATCAGGACGACGCAAAATCCGCGCAGTCGATCTCATCGTTCTCGCAAAAAGATGCGAGCAAGTACCCGGAGTTCTCGAAATCGCTCGCCAAGATTAGCAAGGTAATTGCTGAAGCGCTCGCCACCACGCCGCCCGACATCGACCATCCCAGCCGAGGCGATCTTTGGAGCATGTTGAAGACCGGCCGCGCGCTGCGCAATCTGGGCAAGCGCGATATGTACCGCGTGTTGCGCTGGGGGCCGATGGCCGTTGCGGATCTGGTGGCCGAGTATTTCGAAACTGAATTACTGCGCGCCGTTATCGCTGCTCGCGGCATCTTCGGGACCTTTCTTGGTCCGTGGTCGGCAGGGAGTGCATTGCAATTGCTGATTCGCGCTGCCGGCGATCCTCATCCGGCAGGATCCGCATTTTTCGTTGCCGGCGGAATGGGCGCACTCACGCAGGCCATGGCTTCCGCCGCTAAGGCTGCCGGGGCCGAAACCCGCGTCGCCGCCGAAGTAGTCGAAATTCGCGTAAAAGACGGCGCCGCTCAAGGCGTTCGGCTGAGCAGTGGAGAAGAAATCAGCGCGCGTGCTGTAATCTCCAACGCCGATCCCAAACGCACGCTGCTCAAGCTGACCGATCCGGTTCATCTTTCGCCCGACTTCGTTCAGAAATTGCAGCACCACCGAGGCAATGGCACAGTTGCGAAGGTGAACCTTGCGCTTTCCGGCTTGCCCACCTTCACTGCATTGAAGAATGGTAGCGCCGCTGCGCTGAAAGGGCGCATTCACATCGGCCCGGAGATCGATTATCTCGAACGCGCCTTCGACGAATCGAAATATGGCAATTTTTCGCGCCAGCCTTATCTTGAGGCGACGATTCCTTCGCTCACCGATCCGACGCTCGCGGCGAATGGCAAGCACGTGATGTCGATCTATATGCAATACGCGCCCTACAAGCTAAAGGGAAACTGGGAGGAGCAAAGAAAAGAGCTGGGACAAACGGTTGTGCAGACCCTGGCGCGATACGCGCCGGATCTGCCCGAGAGAATTCTCGCCCAGCAGATCATCACGCCGCTCGATCTCGAAGAAGTTTACGGACTGACCGGCGGACAAATTTTCCACGGCGATCTCGCGCTCGACCAGTTCTTCACCATGCGTCCGCTGCTCGATTGGGCGCGCTACAAGACGCCGATCGAGAATTTGTATTTGTGCGGCAGCGGCACGCATCCCGGCGCAGGATTGACGGGAGGGTCAGGAGCGAATGCAGCGAGAGAGATTTTGAAGCAGCTAAAGAAGTAGCCGAGGTCAGTCGTGTGAAAAAAAAGAAGTCCGGCAAAGCGACAGACGTCCCTAAAACAATAGAGGAATACCTGGAACGCACCCCAGAACCCGCCCGCACCACCTTGAATAAAGTCCGCGCTGTCATCCGTTCAGTTGCGCCACCTGAGGCAACCGAGGGAATCAGCTACGGTATCCCGACGTTCAAGTACAAAGGAATGCTCGCGAGCTTTGCCGCATTCTCGGGCCACTGCAGTCTTTTCCCTGGGGCGGGGCCGACCGTGGAGTTCAAAGATGAGCTCAAGAGATTCCAGATCTCGAAAGGCACCATTCGTTTCGCATTGGATAAGCCTCTTCCAGCGACCCTTCTAAAGAAGCTAATAAAGGCGCGGATCGCGGAGAACGGGCGCAAGAAAGGCCGCTGACGCCCGCGCCAACTGAGCCTATGAAAAACTCCGCCATCCTCCTCGTTTCCTGCCCCGACGCCAAAGGCGAAGTCGCCACCATTGCGGACTTCGTTTACCGCCATGGCGGCAACATTCTTCATGCCGACGAGCATGCCGACGAAGAATCCGGCCTCTTCCTCATGCGCGTTGAGTTCGATCCCAAAGATTTCGACATCAATCTCACGGATAAGAATCTCACCAACTTCTCCAAACATTTCTCTCCCATAGCCGATAAATTCCAGATGCACTGGCGGCTAGCGCAGTCTTCGCAGCGGCCGCGCATGATCATCTTCGTTTCGAAGTACGATCACTGTCTGGTCGATCTGCTCTACCGGCAGAAGAGCGGCGAACTGGCCTGCGATATCCCGCTCATCATCTCCAACCATCCCGATACGCGGCCCATCGCCGACTTCTACAAAATTCCCTATCAAGTCATTTCAATTACCAAGGAAAACAAGCAGCAATCCGAGAACGAAATCGAATCGTCGATTCACCAGCACCGCGCCGATTTCCTCGTCCTCGCCCGCTACATGCAGATTTTCTCCAACGAGTTCGTTAATCGCTATCCGCAGCGCATCATCAACATTCACCATTCGTTTTTGCCCGCATTCGTGGGCGCGCGACCGTACCATCAAGCCTTCGTTCGCGGAGTCAAACTGATTGGCGCCACCAGCCACTACGTCACCGAGGTTCTCGATGACGGTCCCATCGTCGAGCAAGATGTCGTCCGCGTTTCTCACCGCGATACTGTCGACGATTTGATCCGCAAAGGCCGCGATCTGGAGAAAGTTGTGCTCTCGCGCGCCGTCCGCTTGCACGTGGAAAACCGTGTTCTGGTTTATGGGAATAAGACGGTGGTCTTCTAGGAAGAGTGTTGCAGGAAAGAATGCTGATTACGTTGGCGCCGGGAACGGACGCATGATTAGTGGCGCTTGAGTCTATTGCTTAGGTGAACCACTCGCTGCGATACGCTACCCACCACGAGAAAAAAAGAATTGGGATGGTTGCGACCAGGCCCAACCAAAGTGGCAGCATAAAATCTGCAGCCAGGCCGAGCACGGTGAAAACCATCCAGAAAATCTTTTTTTCCATGGAACTATTTTAGACCATGAAGCTTCGCAGGTCAGCGGTGCGGTCGTGCCAGCACTTTCGTCATCTCTGTAGTCTGCTATACAGTGAATGCCATGAAGCGCTCTCTGCAGCACATCGCGGAAGCAGTTGGAGCACGTTTGCAAGGAGATGGCAGTGTCGAAATTGCAGGCGTAGCCAGTATCGCCTCGGCTTCGGCCGAAGACCTGGTGTTCGTCGAAGATGAAAAATATCTTTCGCAGGCAGTGAAATCTCCCGCTGGAGCCATAATCGCAGGCGAGTTTGCCGCGGCGGCCAA
Organism: uncultured Acidobacteriaceae bacterium; assembly: GCA_963784095.1. Lineage (GTDB taxonomy): Bacteria > Acidobacteriota > Terriglobia > Terriglobales > Acidobacteriaceae > Sulfotelmatobacter. The sequence continues at coordinate 654,429 of CAWAQC010000001.1, read as the reverse complement.
GGGCAAGCCGCTGCTGATCAGCAAACATCCCAAGCTGGCCTTCGCGCGGGCGTCGCGATTTCTTCAGGACGCAAATCGCAAACCGGGTGAGGGAAACGTTCATGCCAACGCAAGCGTGCATCCTTCTGCCAGGCTGGCGCCCGATGTGAAAGTTGAGCCGCAGGCGGTGATTGCCGAACATGCAGAAATCGGCGCCGGTAGCTGGATCGGCGCCGGTTGTGTGATCGGGCGTGGAGTAAGAATCGGACAGAATTGCCAGATCTATCCGCGCGTCACGATTTACCCCGGCACAACTTTGGGTGATCGCGTAACCGTGCATGCGGGTGCGGTTCTGGGCAGCGATGGGTTCGGTTATGTGCGCGATGCGGAAACCGGCCGCTATGAAAAGTTTCCGCAAATTGGCCGGCTCGTGATCGAAGATAACGTCGAAATCGGCGCCAATACGACCATTGATCGCGGAGCGCTCGATGAAACCCGGATTGGTCGAGGAACAAGAATCGATAATCTGGTGCATGTCGGCCATAACTGCCGCGTCGGAGAGAATGTGGTGATTGCCGCGCAGACGGGAATCTCCGGCAGCGCAGTAATCGAAAACAATGTTGTCATCGGCGGGCAGGTGGGCATCGCAGACCACGTGCGTCTCGAGGAGGGAGTGATCGTGGGAGCCCAGGCCGGAATTCCTTCCAACAAAATTCTTCGTGGCAAAGGCGTAGTTTTCTGGGGTACGCCGGCGCGGCCTCTGCATCAATATTTGAAGCAGTTGGCGCTGCTGGCAAAGCTGCAGAAAAAGGAGTAGGCGTGGCAATTATTGTGGTCGGCGGACATTCGCGCAGCGTGGGCAAGACAAGCGTCGTTGCCGGACTGATTGCGGCATTGCGCGAATACGATTGGACCGCGGTGAAGATAACACAATACGGCCACGGCGTTTGCTCGGCCAATGGCGCGCCTTGCGATTGCGCGACCGCCGACCACAGCTGGGCAATTTCAGAAGAGAAAGACCGCAGCGGAGAATCCGACACGTCACGCTTCCTGGTCGCTGGCGCGGTTCGCTCATTATGGGTGCGCACGGAGCAGGGAAGACTTGCCGAGGCGACGCCCGCGTTGAGAAAGCGGCTCGGGCAGGCGCGCCATGTCATGCTGGAATCCAATAGTGTGTTGAAATTCTTGCGGCCTGATCTGTATCTGACAGTTCTCAATCCCGGCACGGAGGACTTCAAAGTCTCGGCGCGAGAATTTCTGGATCGCGCCAGTGCAGTGATTCTCCACGATACTTCCACAAATGCAGATTCGCGCTGGCAATCAGTCTCGCTGAAACCAGTGGTTGGTCGGCCGGTGTTCCGCATCTCTCCTCCGCCGTATGTGACTCCAGAAATCGCCCAATTCGTGCGGCGCCGCATTAATGAACTTGGGAACACAAAACAAGAACCTGGCACCCGGCATTCGCCAAGTAGCCATTAGCAAACGGCCAACTTTGTTATCCTTCCCGGTGCGGCAAATTCATTCCAGCGCCTGGCTGTTGGTATTGCTTTCGTCACTTCTGCAGATCCTCATTTTCCCTCTCCCCAATTTGTATTTTTTATCCTGGATTGCCTTCGCCCCACTAGCCGTAGCGTTGTTGCGGGCCCGTCCTGAAGGAGCGCTTGAGATCGAGGGTTCGGTCAATCTTCAACCGGCAACGCCGTTGCAGTCGTTTTTGCTGGCCTATGTTTCGGGAATTCTCTGGTATGCGGGAACCTGTTATTGGATTTACGACACGATGCACCAGTACGGAGGGCTCACCGTGCCTTTCGCCTTGCTGGCGCTGTTTCTCTTCTGTCTGTATCTCGGTCTTTATCATGGTTTTTTCGGTTTGCTTTTGAGCCTCTGTGCCGGACCAGGCCGCGATTTTCGTCGCGCTTTAGTGGCCGCTCCGTTTCTCTGGGTTGCGGTGGAGTTGGCGCGGGAACGCATCACCGGCTTTCCCTGGAACCTGCTGGGCACTGCACAAGTAGACAATCTGTCTCTTACTCGCATCACCACCCTGACGGGGGTTTATGGCGTCTCGTTCGAGATCATGCTGGTAAACGTCGCGCTGGCCGCCGCGTTTTTGGTTCCCAGGAAAAGACGTAGCACCTTGCTCATAGCGTCGTTAGCTGCGGCTGCGGTGCTGCAGTCGGGCGTTCTGGTCGATGCTCCTGCTTTGCCCATGGATCACACTGCTTTGTTGCTGCAGGAAAACATCCCGGTGGATGAAACCTGGACACGGAATACTTTCGAGACCACATTACGCAATCTGATTGATCTGAGCCTGAAAGATGCGGATTCTATCGCCCCTTCAGCGACAGACTCAAATCACGCAAGCGTCGACCTGATCGTTTGGCCCGAATCGCCGGCTCCGTTCTACACGAGCGATCCGCTCTTTCGTGACGCTTTGAGTACGTTGGCGCGCGAGTCGCACAGTTGGGTTGTGACGGGGGCAATCGGCAGCGAACCGCTGACCAAGCCGGGAGCGCCTGCGTCGCAGGCGTTCAATTCGGCGGCGCTGATTAGTCCTTCCGGCGAATGGACTGCCCGCTATGACAAAGTCCATCTCGTACCTTTCGGAGAATATCTTCCGTTTCCGCAGGTATTCGCTTTCGCCGGCGGTCTAACCAAAGAAGTTGGACAATTCGAATCCGGCAAGTCGCGTGCGCCCCTCGACGCCGGAGGTGAAAAGCTGGGCGTTTTCATTTGTTATGAATCCGTGTTTCCCGGCGAAGTGCGCCAGTTTGCCGATCAGGGTGCGCAAGTGTTCGTCAACTTGTCGAATGACGGATGGTATGGCGACAGCGGCGCTTACGCCCAGCATCTGAATCAAACCCGCATGCGTGCGGTCGAGAATGATCGATGGCTATTAAGCGCAACTAATACGGGAGTGACCGCGTCAATCGATCCTTATGGACGCGTCGTGGCTCGGCTTCCGCGCAAGCAGCGGGCGGCACTGCGTGCCCCGTATGCCCTCACTTCGGTAACCACCTTCTACACGCGGCACGGCGATTGGTTCGCCTGGCTGTGTGCGATAATTTCTGCAGGGGCGCTGTTCACGCGCTTCCTACCTCGCAAAAAGGCCAAAATATCAGCATGAATCAAGAGTTAGAGCAGCAATACGGATCATTAAGCAAGAAGGTCACTGAACTCCGGGAGTATCTTTGACGCGGAAAAACTCCGTCCGCAATTAGCCGAAATTGAAAAGCAGGCTGCCGACCCGAATCTGTGGTCGAATCCGCAGCGCTCACAGCAAGTCATGCGCGAGAAAAAACGTCTCGAGCATTTGCTGCACACCGATGCCGACCTGCAACGCCGCCGCGATGACATCTCGGCCTATTTCGAACTCTCGAAAGAAGGCGAGAATGTTGACAGTGAGCTGCAGCGCGAGATTTCGTCGTTGAGCCAAACGGTCGACAAGCTTGAGACTGAGACCCTGCTCTCTGGCGAGAACGATCCGCTGAATGCAATCGTGACCATTCATCCCGGCGCGGGCGGCACCGAATCGCAGGACTGGGCCGATATGCTGCTGCGCATGTATCTGCGCTGGGCTGAGCGGCAAGGATTCGAAACGACTCTCTACGATTACCAACCGGGCGAGGAAGCGGGCTTGAAATCGGCCACATTCGCGGTGAATGGCGAATACGCGTTCGGCCTGTTGAGCAGCGAGATCGGCGTGCACCGCCTGGTGCGGATTTCGCCCTTTGATCAAGCGAAGCGCAGGCACACTTCCTTTGCCAGCGTGTTTGTCTCTCCTGAGATCGACGACAGCATTGAAATCGTGATCAAACCGGAAGACATTCGCACGGATACTTACCGCTCCAGCGGCAAAGGCGGCCAGCATGTGAACACTACCGATTCGGCGGTGCGAATCACACACCTTGCAACCGGATTAGTGGCCAGTTGCCAGAACGAACGCTCGCAGCATAAGAACCGCGAGCGCGCCATGAGTATGTTGCGCTCCAAGCTCTATGAATTCGAGATGGAGAAGAAGCGCGCCGCGAGCAAGAAGATCGAAGATTCCAAGCTCGACAACGACTTCGGCTCGCAGATTCGCTCCTATGTGCTGCAGCCTTATCGCATGATCAAAGATCATCGCACCAAGGCGGAAGTTGGCGATGTCGATCGCGTGCTTGACGGAGATTTACAACCGTTTATTCGCGCGTATCTGCTGGCGCGGCGCGGAGAGAAGCAATCGTGAGTGCCGCGCGCAAGGGGTCACGCATAAAGCAAACACAGATAAAGCGAACGCAGATAAAGCAAACGAAGAAGAAGCCGATCAAGCTCGGCCCGCGCTTTCGCCGGGCATTTCTTTTCGCAGCCGAAAAACACGCCGGGCAGGCGCGCAAGACGACGACAGTCCCTTATATCGCCCACCTAATGGGCGTCGCGTCTTCAGTGCTCGAATTCGGCGGCGATGAAGATATGGCGATTGCGGCGCTGCTGCATGACGTGGTCGAAGATTGCGGCGGTGAGCCGATGCTGAAAGAAGTCCGCCGGCGCTTCGGGAATCGCGTGGCAAAAACGGTTGACGGTTGCACCGATTCCTATGGTGCTCCGAAGGCCCCGTGGCGCGAGCGGAAGGAGAATTACATCCAGCACTTGAAGAGCGCCGATGCAGCCACCAGGCTGGTTTCGGCGGCGGATAAACTGAACAATATCCGTTCCATCCTCTCGGATTACCGGCAAATTGGCGAGGCAATCTGGGAGCGCTTCAATGGCGGACGGGAAGGAACCCTTTGGTACTATCGTGCTCTGCTGGACGAGTTTTTGCGAGACAAATCCAACCGTTTAATTCGAGAATATGAATTGGAAGTTCTTGAACTTGAGAGGATAGCCAACTCGCCACATCAGGGGAAATAGTTCATGCCGCGCACAATTGATCTGATTCGCGCCTCCAAACTGCCATCGAACATGATGCAGTTTGCCGCCAAGGGTGCGCTCTCCGTGCCACCTGACGAGAACATCGAAATACTGGTTTATCTCGCCAAACACAACAAGGTGTTCGGCGACCTTGCCCGGATGACTCTTGCAGGATGGGACGAGAAAGCCTCTCTCGATGCGGCATCGAATCCGAAGACCGCGCCCGCCGTGCTCAACTACCTTATTTCGCCTGAAAATCTTCGTCCTAAGCTGCTGCCTTTATTGCTGGAAAATCCATCGGTCTCTGAAGCCGAGTTGGAAAAATTTGCGATCTCGGCCACGCGAGAATCCGTTGAACATATGTTGAAAAGCTCGCGAGTGAGCTCTTCTCCTGAAATTCTGAAATCATTGCGATCCAACCCGTATTTGAAGCCGGACCAAGCTAAGACCGTCGACGAACTCATAAAGCCGGGGCAATCGCCATCGACGCCAAACATGCCGACTGCGAGCGCTCCGCAAACTGTCCAGAGTGCTCCAGAGCCTGCCATCAATCAAGCTCAATCTCAAGGCCAAGGTCAAAATTCTTCCGAGATCGCGAAGGACTTATCCGGTAGCGGCGAAGACGTTCCCGATGAAAGCGTTTCTGCGTACTTCGCCCAGAATGCCGCGGAAATAGCAGGGGAACAAAGCAAGCCATTTCAGCCGGTAGGCGGGATGGTTTCCTTGTTTGCCGACGAAAGTTCCCCGAGTTCGGAGCCGGAATCCACACCTAGCGCTGCTACTGGCGCCAGCACCACGAATGCGTCTTCTTCGTCCGGTGCGGCCACCGCCGCGGCGCGCGCGCCCGTAGCGGCAGCTAAGGCTGATCCTGGGCACCGCGACAATGCCGTGCAAAAGATCAACAAGCTTGATGTGAAAGGCCGCATCCAGTTGGCTTTGAAAGGCAACAAGGAGGAACGATCCCTTCTGATTCGCGACGGCACTAAAGTGGTCGCGTTGGCGGTGCTGGAAGCGCCAAAACTTTCTGATGGAGAGGTCGAAAAATTCGCCCTTCAAAAAAACGTTCTGGAAGCAGTGCTGCGGCAGATTCCGCTGAAGCGTCGCTTCATGAAAAATTACATCGTGGTAAGAAACCTGGTCGCAAATCCTCGCACGCCGCTCGATCTAGGCTTGGGACTGATGAAACATCTGCTCGTACAGGACTTGAAGAATATCTCCGCGAACAAGGAGGTTTCGGAAACTGTGCGCAAGCTCGCCCTGAAAATGTACAAACAAAAGCTGGACTCCGCCAACAAGAAGTGAGTTAGCATCAGCAACTATGGCAACGCTGCCGCAAGAAGATCCGATTGCCGCGCTGCTGAAAAGGGCGAAAACCATCGCGGTGGTCGGCCTTTCCTCTGATCCGCTCCGGCCCAGTCACGGCGTTTCTGCCTACATGCAGAGCCATGGATACCGCATCATTCCCGTGAATCCCAGGATTGCATCGTGTCTCGGAGAGAAAGCCTATGACTCGTTGCTCGATGTGCCGGAGAAGATCGATATCGTTAACACTTTTCGGCGCCCGGAATTCGTCGAAGAAATCGTCGATCAGGCGATCCAGTTAAAAATTCCAGCAATCTGGATGCAGGAAGGTGTAATTCACGAGGCAGCCGCCAGGAAGGCGCGCCAGGCAGGCACCTTCGTCGTAATGGACCGCTGCATTCTGAAAGAGTATCGCGCTCGATTCCGGTGACCGAAACCCAACCGCAGCCATTCTGGAACCAAAAAGCCTCAGCCTGCGTATAGTTAACAGCAGCACTGAACGAACTAAACGAGGCTCCTCTGGACCAAGACGCGACGCTCCTCACACCCACCGGCGAGCCGGTTCCGCCCACGCAGCCATCGAGCCTGCGCCAAATTTTTATTGGCAAAGATGGCCTGCGAGCCGGTTGGAGCCTGCTGATTTTCATCGCAATCTGCGCCGCATTGGTCTTCTGCGTAAACTTCTTCGGTCATAAGCTCTTCCCCGGCGCACTCAAATCGCCAAAGGCGGGTCAAGAAAGTTCCGCTGCTTTCTTGTTCATTGCCGAGTCGATTCCCTTTGTCATCACTGTGCTCGTCACTTGGGTCATGTCGAAAATCGAGCGGCGGCCCAACTCGGTATACGGCTTCGGCGGCACGCGCAAAGTTACATACTTCTTCGCTGGCCTGGCTTGGGGAGTAACCTGCCTGTCGCTTCTAATTGCGACCCTGTGGAAGACTGGGCTGCTCGTAATTGACGGTCGCGTGCTCCACGGTAGTGCCATTCTTCGCTACGGAGCGATCTGGCTGCTCGGCTTCCTACTCGTCGGATTGTTCGAAGAGTACCTTACACGCGGCTACCTCCAGTACACGCTGACCCGCGGCCTCGCAGGCATCTATGGGTGGGCGTTCAAGACTCGCCACAACAAGGCCCTGGGCTTCTGGACGGCGGCCATAATCTTTTCCCTCCTCTTCGGCCTCGGCCACGGCAAGAACCCAGGAGAGTCCCCAATCGGATTGCTTTCCGCTGGCCTGGCCGCCATGGTTTTCTGCTTTAGCTTGTGGCGTACTGGATCTCTCTGGTGGGCGATTGGCTTCCATACGTCTTGGGATTGGGGCCAATCTTTTCTTTACGGAGTAGCTGACAGCGGAACCATGGTGCAACACCATCTGCTCGCCACTCACCCAGTCGGCAAACCTATCCTAAGCGGAGGGACCACCGGACCGGAAGGGAGCATTTTCATTCTCGTTGTCCTCGCCCTCGCCAGCTTCATCATCATTCTTACTCTGCCGCGCGCACAGTACGCTGAAAAAGCTATGACGCATTTTTAGAACCGGGAAGAAATCGTTCAAGACGTTTTGAAGGTGTGGTGACCGTTGGGATGTCGTAAGGCGTGAACTGGAGAACTGGATGCTGCTGAAGCACGCTAAGACTCGGAGCTTTGGCGGGTCCGGTTAGCCCCGGCGGCTTGCTGCCGCATGTGTTTGACCTCTTCCATCCGTTCGCGAATGCGCTTCTCGATGCCCTCACTAGTCGGCCGGTAGTAGGTTCGATCCTTCAAGTTATCCGGCAGGCATTGCATGTTGGCTACTTTTCCTTCGAGATCGTGCGCATATCGGTAATCTTTTCCGTAGCCGAGATTCTTCATCAGCCTCGTCGGCGCGTTGCGCAGGTGTAGCGGAACGGGTTCAGCGGCGGTGCGCTCGATATCTTGCTGCACGTCACTGTACGCGGTGTATAGCGCGTTCGATTTCGGTGCGATCGAGAGATAAACTACCGCCTGTGCCAGCGCCAGATTGCCTTCAGGCATGCCGATGAAATCGACCGCATCGCGAGCGGCCATGCATAACGAGAGCGCATTGGGGTCGGCGAGGCCAATGTCTTCCACTGACATTCGCACCACCCGCCGCGCAATATACAGCGGATCCTCACCGGCTTCTATCATTCGCCCCAGCCAGTAAAGAGCAGCATCGGGGTCGCTGTTGCGCACCGATTTATGCAGAGCTGAAATTAAGTTGTAATGCTCTTCGCCCGCTTTGTCGTAGAGCAGAATGCGTTTCTGCAGAGCATCACGAACAATTTCATCCGTGATTTCGGGGTTCTTATCGTCGGCCCGTTGTGCCAGTCCGGCTGCGACCTCAAGAACGTTGTAAGCACCACGTGCGTCTCCGCTGCTGTAGCTGGCGATGAGCTTGAGCACGTCATCGGATGCTTGCAACTTCCTTGCGCCCAGACCACGCTGGTCATCCGTCAGAGCGCGCCTTAGCAGTCGCACAATCTGATCCTCGGTGAGCGGCTGCAGCACATAAACGCGTGTACGCGACAGCAATGCCGAGTTGATCTCGAACGACGGATTCTCAGTGGTCGCGCCGATCAGCCGGATATTTCCCTTTTCTACGTGCGGCAGAAACGCATCCTGCTGTGCCTTGTTGAAGCGATGAATTTCATCGATGAAGACGATCGTGCGCGTGCCGTACTGGCGTGCGCGCTCGGCATCGGCCATGACCTGCTTGATTTCCTTAATTCCGGCGAGCACGGCGGAGAATTCAATAAACTCGGCCTTGGTCATGTTCGCGATGATCTTTGCCAGCGTAGTCTTTCCCGTTCCCGGAGGTCCCCAGAAGATGAGCGAGCCGGTGTCGTCGCGCTCAATCTGCGTGCGCAGCGGTTTGCCCGGCCCAAGCAGGTGTTCCTGGCCCACATATTCATCGAGCGTGCGCGGGCGCATGCGGTCGGCCAGCGGCCGCGTGGGGTCAGTCGCGGGTTCGGTGCTCGGGATGGGTTGGAAAAGTCCCATAAAATCAGCTGCTGGTTTTTAACATTTAACTCTGGCGAAGGCCCCTTTGCCGCGCCGCTTCATACAATACGATGCTCGCAGCCACGCCTGCGTTAAGCGATTCCACTTGCGGCATATGCGGAATCGATACAGTTTCGTCCATTCTGGCGATCAAGTCACGCGGCAGGCCGGCTCCTTCATTTCCCAGAAAAATAGCGCATGAACGCGTAAGATCTGCCTCGTGGAGAGGCGTTCCCTTATGCGACGAGGTCCCGATCAGGCGCACCTGTTTTGCACGTAAACTCTGGCAAATCTCCCCAAGTTCCACCCCACTTTTCTCGCGGCTTCCTTGTCCGTGAAGCATCGGCAATCGGAACACCGATCCTGCGGAGGCGCGCACCGCTTTCGAATTAAACGGGCTGGCAGTTCCTTCACCGACGATCACGCCGGCGCTTCCAAACGCTTCGGCCGAGCGCAAAACCGTGCCCAGGTTGCCTGGATCTTGCAGACCGGCAAGAACCGTGACCGGTCCAAGTTGCAAACGTTCAATCAGATCGTCAAAGGCAAATTGTTTCGGCCGCACGATGGCGGCCACGCCCTGCGGCGACTCGCTGGGGACAATGCTGTCGAATAGTTTATCGGCAAGCAGCAGGGTTTCCACGTGGGCTCCGATTTGCGGAAGCAAACGCTCAGCTATTTCCTGGGACGACTCACGAAAAAAGATGGCGCTAAACCGCAGATGACTGCGAATCGCCTCTTCCACGATGCGCAATCCCTCAATCGCGCAATCTCCCGTCTCGGTTAGCTTCCCGCGCGAAAACGCCTGCCGCAGTTGCTTGGCCAGTGAATTGTGGCGTCCTTCAACCCGGCGCAGTCGGGAGAGCGATTCAGCCCCGGGTTGTGAGACTTTCTTCATTTCACCGTCTCGTCGCTGGAATAATACGCTGCGCAGCGGCATTGCGGCAGTTTGCCGTATTATGGTAGGTTCCTCGGACAAGCCACTTTCATTCACTGGCAATCACGAAGGGAGCGCTGTGCGCGCGGAAATTGTAAAAATCAGCAGTGATTCTCCTCAGACTTCACTCATCAAGTACTGCGCTGACCAGATTCGTGCGGGCGAAGTGCTGGGCATGCCCACCGATACGTTTTACGGCTTGGCCGCCGATCCTTTCAACTTGCGGGCGGTTGACCGTGTGTATGAAATCAAGACACGTTCTCGCCATAAGCCGCTCTCGCTTTTGATTGAGAGCGTCGATCAGGCCGAGGAGTTGGCCAAGGAACTGCCCGAGGAATTTTATGCCCTGGCAGAGAAATATTGGCCTGGACCGCTGACCATCATCGTCAAAGCGGGATCGCGGCTTCCTCTGAAGGTGACCGCCAATACCGGCAATGTCGCGTTGCGAGTCCCAAACGCGACGATCCCACGCGCCGTGGTCACGGCGGCGGCGATTCCGATTACAGCGACTTCCGCCAATCTGAGCGGAGCTTCCGAATGCACCAGTGCGGAGCAGGTGCGTGATCAACTGCAGGGGCGCATTAACATCATCGTGGACGGAGGTACTTCACCGCGAGACATCCCGTCCACCATTGTCGATCTCACGGGTGACGACGGACACTGGCGCATCATTCGACAAGGCGCGATTGCCGCCGATGATATTTCCAGCTTCTTCGCCAAAGGATGAATGACGATTCCGGCAACCGTGTTCTTCGGCGCCAGTGGCTGTTATGGATCGAAGGGCTGCTCCTGGTTGCATTGGCTGCCTTCCTGACAGTCACCAGCATTCGAATCGTGCATGAAAGTTCGCTTCAGGAATTGCATCCGGCGGACGCGATTGTGGTTTTTGGCGCCGCGGAATATGCCGGTCACCCTTCCCCGGTTTTGCGAGCCCGGCTCGATCACGCCTTCGATCTTTACGAGACGGGAATTGCGCCGGTCGTGATAACGACGGGCGGTGCGGCCTCCGATCCCAGCTTTAGTGAAGGTGGCGTGGGGCGCGACTACCTGATTCACCGCGGAATCCCTGAACGCAATCTGATTGGCGAGACTCAAGGCTCGGATACGGCCCAGTCCGCGGCTCGCGTGGCCGTCATCATGCGTACCAATGGACTCCGCAGTTGCATTGCGGTGAGCGACGCCTATCACGTCTTCCGTATAAAAAAATTGCTCGAGCACCAGGGCATCGGGCCAGTGTACGTCTCGCCACGGCCGGGGTCGCGGCCGCACAGTGTTTTGCAGCGTGGCTATGCCGTTTTGCGGGAGGCTTGCAGCTATCTGCTTTGGAAGTTGGGTATGAACTGATTGCGATGAACTGATTAGTCGCAGGCTGCCGTTCCCGACTACTTCAGTTGCAACCCGTGCACTGCGGCTATCTCGTAATGCGCCGACTTAGCGTCATACTTCGACAAATATTTACGCCGCTCTTCCGGGATGATAGCGGTTTCGTAATCCAGGACCTGCAGCCGCGCGAATCGAATCGATTGAATCCCAGAACATAATGGTGACAAATTCAATCTCGGCGCCAACTTCCCGCCGCAGAAGATAGTTCCTTTGTATCCCTTCTTCTTGCTGATTCCGGGCAGCAGTTCCGGTTTCAGCAGCGCCTCATAGGCATCCGCATTTTCCGGCTTCGTATATCCGTGCCAGACTCTTGCGATCATTCGACGTTCCTTCCGGCAAAGCTAAACCTACCACGCCATTCTTTTGCGAAGCTCTGAGACATGCGCGACATGATGCCGCCCATGCCACGCATAAATAGCTAAATTCTTTTCAAGGCTTACCAGCCCGAGTTCAGGATGGCGGAAGCTTCGCTTCCAATCCTCCGGCTGCTGCGAACGCAGCAGGCGAACCCAGCGGTCGTGCAAAGACTCCAGCAACGTTAACGAAACCTCAATTGGCGTTGATTTCGTATCGGCCAACTCTGCCCAACGGTCTTCGGCATAAGGTTTGATGGTAGGAGCGTCTTCTGTGAGGGCCAGCTTGAAACGAGCGTACGCATTCAAATGGCTGTCGGGAACATGATGCACGACCTGCCGAACCGTCCAGCCTCCCTCGCGATAAGGGGTATCGAGTTGTTGCGGCGAAAGATCTTTTACTGCGGCACGCAGGTTTGCGGGAGCCTGGGCTATCTCGCTAATTAATTTGCTCTTCTGTTCTTCAGTTTGTGACCCATCAAAATGAAACTTGCCGATCGGGTAGCGCGGGTCTGTCATCGTGTTTCTCCGAATGAAGGAATTTGTGTCAAAGATGCGGCTACGCATCAAGAAGCTTCAAGAAAAGGTTGGAGGAGGAACATGCGAGTTCGAAGCGGTGCACGAACTCTGGATATAAAAATCTCCCACAGCATTCTTACCGGGGGCGACGGAAAGCGTAGCGCAACGCTGTCGCAGGTCGATGGTTCTACCGTTTACCTCGATTCCCACATCCGCGCGGTAAAGCCCCGGAACCACGGGCAGTGCCGGGCAAAAAAAATCGATTATCCCCTTGCCCGGTTCGATGGTGAGGCCCGGCTGGCCGAAGGAGTCGTTCGTGAGTTGCGCGCATAAATAACCGCTGGGCCAAAAGAACGAAATCCGAAACACTGCATTGTGAATCCGTTCGCTGGCGTGATAGCGAAGCCGCGCCGCCATGGGATAGCCGGTGCGAATGCGCTCCTCCGGTTCAGCCGGGGAAAATGTCACGCCGATACAGCGGGCCGGTTTTTCCCGATCAGGTTCGTACTCAGTATTTGTCTCCTGATCCGCGAATGCCATCTGCTGATATTGATCGATGACGGCACGCGGCGCACCATCCATTATGATCCGGCCGCGATCGAGCAGCAGGGCACGATGGCATAAGCGGTCCACGGCGGCAAGATCATGCGAGACAAACACAATTGTCCTTCCACTTTTTCTTAGCTCTTCAATCCGCTCGAGGCACTTGGCTTGAAAAGCAACATCGCCCACCGCAAGCACCTCATCGAGCAGGATGATATCGGGATCGAGATGAGCTGCAATGGCAAATCCCAGGCGGACATACATGCCGGAGGAGTAGCGTTTCACCGGCACGTCGATATATTTTTCAACGCCGGAAAAATCGATGATGCTATCCAGCTTGCGTGCGATCTCAGACCGCCGCATGCCGAGCATCGGGCCGTGCAGATATATGTTCTCCCGCCCCGTAAGTTCAGGATGGAATCCCGAGCTGACCTCAACCAGGGCGACCAGCCGCCCGCGAATTGAGATTTGTCCCCGAGTAGGCGTCGTAATACTGGATAGAAGTTTGAGTAAAGTTGTTTTCCCCGCGCCGTTGTGACCGATGATTCCGAGAGCCTCGCCTTCGTTCACTTGAAAGCTGATGTCCCGTAGCGCCCACATTTCCGCCGGTGATCTGCGAAAGGCGCCGCGGTACCAGCGTTTCGACTGGTTGCCGTTGGCCGGCAATTTGTATTTCTTGGATACGTGGTCAAGCTTCAAATCGATCATGATGCAGTCAAATCATCGCGCATTTCAGACGACGTCCGCCATGGTTGCTTCGGAAGATTTGAAATATGCGTAAGCGATCGCGAGACAGATAATCGTCATCGCTGCCGACCAGGCAAGCGTTGCAACATCGGGCTTTGCTCCAGAGACCACGACTCTGCGAAAATTTTCAATCAACCCGGCCAGGGGATCGAACAGATACAACTTGCGAAAGCGCAGTGGAACCGATTGCAGCGAGTAAACCACGGGAGTCGCGAACATCCATATCTGTAAAACGAACGGCATCGCAAGGCCCACATCGCGAAAGCGCACATGAACAGCGGAAAAAAACAAAGCAATCGCCGCCGAGAACCCTCCGAAAAGGACGAGGATCGGCAGCGCATAGAGCGAGTTCCAGGTCAGCGAGACTCCGTAGTAAACCATCAGACCGGCGAGAATTACTGCGGCGATTAAGAAGTCCGCTAATCCTGCAGCCAGATAAGAAAGCGGAATAATTTCCCGGGGGAAATACATTTTGGTCAGCAGGCCGGGGTAGGTGACCAGCCCGTGAACTGCGCTGGAAACCGAGTTTGAAAAGAAAATCCACGGCAACAGCGCCGCGAAAACGAATATCGGATAAGGAACCCCGCCGGTTTTTACAGTGGTAACGTGAGCAAAAATCAGCGTGTAAATCCCCATCAGCGCCAACGGCTGAAGAACCGCCCAGGCCCACCCAAGCACGGATTGCTTGTAGCGCACATTTAGGCGAAAGACGCAGAGCGTATAAAGCAGATCGGGGTAATGAAACAGCGTCCGAAGGCCACCGGCGATGGTGGCGGGAGAAAACGATGGAGGCCCAATGACCTTGAGTCGGCGCTCAACCAAGTTTCCTGGCTCCGCGGATCGCGAAGAAACGGGTCGCGAAGAAGCATCTCGCGCAGAAAATGAATCGCCCGCGTTCGCATCACCAAGCGCACCAGTCATTATCGAAGCTGACGAATTCTGCGGTTCTGGCATACCTTGCGTTTCCACGCTAAACCGTGAGCGGCGAATCCACATTGCGACGGGTCTGCTGTTCCGCCAGGCTGAAGCGCAAACTAGATCGCTCCACTCGCGCATTGATTTCCAGCAACTTTTCCGACAGTCGTCGCGCAATACTTTGAACAAACGGCTGCCGAAGTATTTCGTAATGCCCGCAATCAACTTCGCATGTCTCAACCCCGCCGGCTGAGCGTGCGCCCCATCCCATCTGCGGATCACCGGTGTAAAAGTAAGGCTGCCGCGGCCGCTTAAAAAGCAGAATGGGAGCCTCAAATCGGGGCGCTTGAAAGTCCTGTCCCGGCCAATAGAATTTTTGCCATTCGCTTCTCTCCGAGCGGTTTCGCTTCAGCGACCTTCGCAAGATCTTCCCAGCCGCCTTTAGCAACTCTCCAACCGACAGGTTGGGAAGCCGCCTTAGCTGCTGTCGATAATATTCCAGCATCCACAACGGACGGATCTGGGAGTTCTCCCACACCCAGGTATCGAAAATCGCAAATAGAGCGACTTCTTTTCCCTGCGCCTCCAGTTCCATAATGATGTGTTGAGCGATATGAACGCCCGCGCACATGCCTCCAAGGCAATATGGACCGTTGGGCTGCACATTCAGCATAGCCCCGACGTATTCTCGAGCGATGGTTCGTAGCTCATCATTTTCAATGGGAGTCGCCCCAATCACGGGACCTGGCACTTGAATCTTGTAGACGGCGTGTGTCGTCAAGTGCCGCGCCAGAAGCGCAAAACCAAGCGAATCCACGCCCGGCGCGGCGATGGCAAAAAAGGGCACGCCACCATTGCCCGAACTGAGTGGCATGAGCACGGGATCAGGATTCCCAACTGACTCGCTCGCCAGCAAACGGGCAAGTCCTTCGATAGTGGGCGCTCGAAAGATTGATGAGAGCGGAATCTTTTTCCCAGTCACGTCCTGGATCTGCGCGATGAGCCGCGCCGCCATCAGAGAGTGGCCGCCGAGATCAAAAAAGTTATCGGTCACTCCGATGGGAGTGATGCCGAGAACGCTCTCCCAGATATTCGTCAGAGTTTGTTCCACTTCATCGCGTGGCGAAACGGCTTGCGAATGGCGTTCGGCTTCCGGCGCCGGCAACGCACGGCGATCAACCTTCCCATTCAGGGTACGGGGAAATGCGTCCATAAGAACGAAGACCTGCGGGACCATATACCTGGGCAGAGTTGTTTCCAGATGCCCTCGCAACTCGGGAACCTGCGCGACGCGATCTGGCTTCGCCGTTATATATGCAACTAATCGCTTCTCTCCCGCGCTCTCGCGGACTGTTGCAATCGCCTGCCGCACGCTCTCGTGCTTTTCGAGACTGGCCTCAATTTCACCAAGTTCAATGCGGAACCCGCGTACTTTTACCTGGTGATCCAGTCGGCCTAAATACTCAATACTTCCATCCAGCCTTTGGCGGCACAAATCGCCAGTGCGATAGAGACGCGCCTCAGGCTCCTTGCTGAACGGATTTTTCACGAAGCGTTCGGCACTAAGCGCAGGTTGGCCGAAATATCCGCGAGCTAAACCGGCTCCTCCCAGATAAAGCTCGCCGCGGCCGCCTCGTGGAACCAGCTTGGAATTGCGATCCAGAATATACGCCTGCGTGTTCGCGATGGGTTTGCCAATCGTGACATCAGCATCCCGATCCAGCCGCGTGTACGACGCATACGTCGTAGCTTCGGTGGGGCCGTAGAGGTTGTAAACATGCCGGACTCGCGTGCGATCGTACAGTTCGCGTACCAGCGATGTTGGCAGAGCCTCGCCCGCCAGATTGACGGTTAACGCTGAATCCGGCACTCCACCGGCGCGCATCAGTTCCGCCATGATCGACGGCACAGTATTGATGAGAGTTACTTTCTTCGCCGCCGGCAACTCGGGCAGCGAAAGCGCGTTCGGGGCGACAATGACGGTTCCTCCCATACTCCAGGGAACAAACATTTCAAAGATCGACAGATCGAAACAAATTGAAGTAGCAAACAGTGTGCCCGCTAGTTCCTCGCGAGTAAAAATTGTTTGCGCCCACTGAACAAAATTCACTGCATTTCGATGTTCTACCGCAACACCCTTTGGGGTGCCCGTGGAACCCGACGTAAACAGAATGTAAGCGAGATTCTGCGGGACCGGCGGTTTGCGACTTGCCTGCGCCCCATCTGCGACGGGCCACCCGCGATCAACATCAATAAAGCCAATGCTGTTACCGCCATGGCCAGTGAACTTTTCCCTTAACTTTTTTTGCGCGAGCAGAAACCGGCAGCCGGAATCCGCAAGCATAAGTCTGAGGCGCTCGGCTGGATATTTCGGATCAAGCGGGACATATGCTCCACCGGCTTTCAAAATTGCCAACATTCCAACCAGTAGAGAGATACCGCGGTCAGCGCAAATTCCGACTGGAGTGTCAGCGCCCACCCCTTGCCGCAGCAGGTGCGACGCAAGCCTGTCGGCACGCTGGTTGAGTTCGCCATAGGAAATTCGTTCATCCCCGGAGATGACAGCCATTGCGTCTGGAGTGCGAGCGACTTGTTCTTCGAAAAAGTGGTGCAGGCAAAGGTCAGGCTGAAAATCCGCAGAAGTATTGTTGAAATCAACCACCAGTTCTCGTTCTTCGGCTTCACTCAGCAACGGCAGGTCAGCGATACGCTGCTCCGGATTGGCAGCGATTCCCTCCAGCAAATTATGAAAATGCTGCTGGAGGTGTTCAATCGTCGAGGCATCGAACAGGTCGGTGTTGTAGTCGATCTGGGTCCAGCATGTCCCATCCAACCACTCGACCAGGGTTACGTTCAAATCGAAGATCGAGGCGCTTCGGTCAATCACATAAGGAAAAACTTTCAAATTGCCGAAATCGCGCGAACCCACAGCTGATTTAATGCTTGAGCACATTACCTGGAAGACCGGGTTATAGCTCAAATTGCGTTCCGGCTGAAGCGCCTCGACGACTTGTTCGAATGGGACGTCGGCATGCGCGAAGGCGGCTAACGTGGTCTCGCGTATCTGCGCCAGGAAATCAATAAATCGCGGATTGCCATTTACATCGCTGCGCGATGCCAGGCTGTTAACAAAAAATCCAATGAGTGTCTCGGTTTCTACGCGGCTGCGGCCCGCGACCGGAACACCCACCACTACGTCAGCTTCGCCGGTATAACGAAACAGCAAAACCTTCAATGCAGCCAGGAACAGCATGAAGGGAGTCGCCTGCTGCCGTGCAGCGAATGCTCTGACGCGTTCGACAATTTCACTCGGTACCTCAGATGTGTGGGTCGCACCTCGAAACCTCTGCTCTACCCGCCGTGGCCTGTCGGTGGGCAGTTCCAGAACTGGCGGAGCGCCCTGCAACGTGCGTTTCCAGTAATCCAGTTGCTGCTGCGCAATCTCAGTCGCAAAGGTCTCGTGTTGCCATTCCGAATAGTCCCCATACTGGATCGGCAGTTCGGGCAGATGGTAAGGCTTTCCATCCGAGAACGCTTCGTACAACGTTCCGAGTTCCTTCACAAACAATTGCATCGACCATGCGTCCGTGATGCTGTGGTGCATGGTGCAAAGAAAAATTTGCTCTTCTGCGCCAACGCGAATGATTCGCGCCCGGAACAGTGGGCCGGTGCTTAGGTCGAAAGGCGTTTCTACTTCCCGCTTGGCAAACTCATAGGCCCGCGGAAGCGGATCGGGCAAATTCGAGAAATCAACGCCCAGGATGGTTACTTCGAGGGTTGGCGCTACAACTTGCAGAACCTCGCCGCCCTGCAAGCGGAATGAAGTACGCAGGCTTTCGTGGCGGTTCACCACTTCCTGCAGACTGGACTGGAGCGCCGCAAGGTTGAGCGGCCCGTACAGCCACAAACCAACGTCAACGTTGTAAACTGGGGTTTCCGCCTGCAACTGCTCAAGAAACCACAACCTACGTTGTGCGAGTGAGGCAGGATACACCTCAATACGATCCGTCCGCTGAGAGAGACTCTCAGGCGGAGGGCTCTGAATAGGTAGACTCATGGCGCGTACCAACAGGGGGTGGGCAGATACCGGCAGACTCCTTATTGTGGCCTAATCGCTTGCTGCCAGCAATACAGAAAACTCACCACTTATGATACACTATGCACCTGATTGGTGATCTTAGCTACTTTCCCCCAAGATGTTTAAATTGCGCGCCAGGTAAAAAGGATGGGGGATGTCGCAGACGACCCTTCCAGCTTCGTTCGCCCAACAGAGACTTTGGTTTCTAGACCAGCTTGAACCCGGAACGGCGGCCTACAACCTTCCCCGTGCCTTCCGCATTGTTGGTTCTTTGGATCGCGATTCTCTGGCCCGGGCCTTTCGCATCGTGGTGCAACGCCATGAGTGTTTGCGCACTATTTTCGAGTCAGTGGATGGCCAGGCTCGCCAGATTATTCTGCCGGAACTCGAAATCCCTCTGCCGGTCGTAGAACTTTCGCATCTTTCCGAACAAGAACGTACCCAGGCAGCTCTGCGCATCGCCGGAGAAGAGGGAAAGAAACCTTTCGATCTCACCCATGGGCCGCTGCTCAGGACCGTCCTGCTGCGCCTTAAACCTGATGAGCACATTCTGGTTCTGGTCATGCATCACATCGTCACCGACGGGTGGTCGATCGCCATTCTCTTCGGAGAGCTCACGAAGTGTTACGAGGCTGTGATCAAAGGCTGCGCCCCCGATCTTCCCGAGTTGCCGGTGCAATACGGCGAGTATTCGCAGTGGCAGCACGACTATCTCAAAGGGGACGTGCTCGCTCACGAAGTTGGCTATTGGAAAGAAAAACTGGCGGGCGCACAAACCATTCTTGAGCTTCCCGCCGATCGCCGCCGCCCTGCCACCCATAGCTGGAGCGGAGCGACCCATGAACTGGTGTTCGACCGCGACATTCTGGCGAAGCTAAAGGCATTTTCCCAGAACCAGGGTGCGACCTTGTTCATGGCTTCGCTGGCCGCGTTTCAAGCCTGGCTGTGGCGCTATACCAAGCAGGAAAGCATTCTCGTAGGCACACCGACCGCTTCCCGAAACCACGTCGAGATCGAGAAGCTTATCGGCTTGTTTGTGAACACGCTGGTTTTCCGCGCCGATTTTACCGAGCAGATCACATTTCGTGACTTAGTACATCAAGTTCGCAGCTTCGCTCTGGAAGGCTACTCGCATCAGGACATTCCCTTTGAAAAGTTAGTCGAAGAACTGGTGCCCCAGCGTTCGGTGAACATCACGCCGCTCTTTCAAGCGATGTTCGTCTTCCAAAACATCCCGAAGCAAATTTTCAAGATTTCCGGATTGGATATGGAAGAGCTGCCTTTTGACACCGGCATCGCCAAGTTCGATCTGTCGGTCGACGTGTACGAAGACGACGAACAAAAAGATTTTCACTGGCGCTTCGAATACAACACGGACTTGTTCGATCACAACACCATCTGCATTTTCCTCGATCACTTCCGCAATTTGCTGACTGCAGTGGTCGAGAATCCCGATCAGCCTTTGGCGCAGATTCAGATGATGGCTGGCCGCGAACGAACCCGGCTCGTCGAAGAATTGAACCGCACAACTATAGATTTCAATCGGCAGACTTCGATCCAGGCTGCGTTCGAGCGCCAGGTGAATCTCAGCCCTCAAGCGATCGCGGTGCGCATTCAAGATAAACAAGTAACGTATTCGGCCCTCAACCGCCAAGCAAATCATGTAGCCCACTCGCTCACGAAAACCGGGGTGCGGCCGGGCGACTTGGTGGGAGTTTGTCTCGAACGGTCACCAGATCTGATTGCAGGTTTGTTAGGAGTGCTCAAATGCGGGGCTGCGTACGTTCCGCTGGACTCAACCTATCCATCCGAATGGCTCTCGTTTGTGCTCGAGGATTCGCAGGTCCGCGCCGTCGTCACGCATAGCTCTACTCGCGGCAAGGTGCCTTCGATCGTGGCGAACATTATCGTGGTAGATCCGGATCTCTCATCATCCGATGGCGAGTTCTCCGATAGGCCTCAACCGCCGGCAGCTGTCAATGACGTTGCCTACGTGCTGTACACCTCGGGATCGACGGGGAAGCCGAAGGGAGTGGAAGGCACGCAGCGGGCGTGCCTGAACCGTCTGGCGTGGATGTGGCGGGAGTATCCGTTCCAACCGGGAGAAGTGTGCTGCCAGAAAACCAATGTGGGGTTCGTGGATTCGGTGTGGGAGATTTTCGGTCCGCTGCTGGCGGGGGTGCCGAGCGTGATTATTCCCCAGGAAACGCTGCACGATCCTGAACTGCTGTTGCAGACGTTAGCGCATGAGCAGGTGACGCGCATGGTGGTGGTGCCGTCGCTGTTGCGCATGTTGCTGGATCATGCGCCGCAGTTAGGCGAACGAGTGCCGCAGTTGACGTTGTGGTCGTGCAGCGGGGAAGTGCTGCCGGTGGAGTTGGCGGAACGATTCCGGGCAGGGTTTGCGGGAGCGCGCTTGCTGAATCTGTATGGATCGTCCGAAGTAGCGGCGGATGTGACCTGCCAGGAAGTCGGGGAAGCAGATTGCGGAGCGAGTTCGATATCGATAGGGCGGCCGATCAGCAACACGCAGATATATCTTCTGGATGAGCAGGGGAATCCGGTGCCGGTGGGAGTGCGGGGAGAGATATATGTTGGCGGAGCAGGATTAGCGCGGGGCTATTGGCAGCGTCCGGAGTTGACGGCGGAACGGTTTGTGGCCAATCCGTTCGCGTCCGGAGATTTCGCGGCAGCAGATTCTGTCGCAGCAGGTTCATCGCGATTGTTCCGCACTGGGGATGCGGGACGCTATCGCAGCACGGGGGAGATCGAGTATGCCGGGCGGATGGACAATCAGGTGAAGCTGCGGGGGATGCGGATTGAGTTGGGAGAGATCGAAGCGGTGCTGCGGTCGCATCCGCAGGTGGGGGAAGGGATGGTGGCGGTCAGCGGGGAAGGCGAGCAGGCGGCGCTGGTGGCCTATGTGACGTTCACGGAAGCGGAAAAGGAAGAGCAACCGGTGGCGGGAGCGGGAGAGTTGCGCCGGTACATGCGAAGCAAGCTGCCGGAGCACATGGTGCCGGCGAGCTATCGAGAGGTGGAGCGGTGGCCGCTGTTGCCGAGCGGGAAAGTGGATCGGCGGGCAGTGGCGGCGATGGCGACGGTGCCGCTGGCGGAAGGCGAGAGTTGGGCGGCGCCGCGGACGGAAGTGGAACGCAGGCTGGCGGCGATCTGGGAAGAATTGTTGAAGGTGCAGCCGATTGGCATCGAGCAGAACTTTTTCGAGCTGGGGGGACACTCGCTGCTGGCGCTGCAGGTGATGGCGCGGATCCGCAGCCAATTCGAAGTGGAGTTGGGAGTGCGGATCTTGTTTGAAGGGGCGACGATCGCGGGATTGGCGGCGGAAGTGGAGAAAGCACAGAAGCTCGGGGTGAAGGCGCGAGCTCCCATTTTGCCGCGAAGGGCGCGTGCGGCGAGCAGTCCGGAGGCGCTGCTGGCGCAACTGGATAATCTCTCCGCCAGCGAACTGCAATCCCTGCTGCAACGCGCCCTGCAGAGCAAAGGCCCTGCCGAAGATATGAGTGATTAGTTAAGGCGACTGATATGAATTTCGATCTTGATCAAAGCACTCGACGCGAACTCGGGTATCGGCTTGTAGACGTGGTAGACGGCTTTTTCGGTTCTTTGCCAGACCAGCCGGTTCAACGTCCTGCAGAAGACCGCAACTATCCTCCGCATTTAAATGCGATTTCCGAGACTGGGGCTGATCCGGCTGAGGTTTTCGACGAAGTTTGCCGCGAACTAATTGACAACGGTTTTCACATTCCGAGCGCGAATTATCTGGGGATGATGAATCCGACTCCGACGTATATGGCGTTCCTGGCTGAATCACTGGTGGCCGCGCTGAACCCTCAACTCGCGACCGTCGCGCGGTCTCCCGTGGCATCGCGCATGGAAGCGGAGGCCGTGAGCTGGATAGGAGAATTGGTGGGATGGCCCGGCGATTTTAGCGGGACTTTTACCACTGGTGGAAATGAAGCCAACTTTACCGCACTGGCTTTGTCTCTATCCCACTTTTTTCCGCAAGTCGTCGAAGAAGGCCTCGCCTCGCTTAAAAGACAGCCGGTTTTTTATGCCTCGGCGGAAGGGCATCACTCATTAGAGAAATCTGCCGGTCTGCTCGGCCTGGGACGAAAAGCTTTGCGTCGCATTAGGGTAACCGAAAGCCTGCAACTCGATACTGAAGAACTCGAAGCCGAGATTCGCCGCGATTTATTAGCCGGCCTTCAGCCATTCTGTGTGGTCGGCACAGCCGGCACCACCAGTTCTGGCGCGATTGACGAGTTGCCGAGGATTGCCCAAATTTGCCGGCGATACGACCTCTGGTTCCACGTCGACGGAGCTTACGGTGCGGCAGTGTTGTTTTCGGAGCGTCATCGTGGACTGCTGCGCGGCATTGAAGGAGCGGATTCTGTCACCATCGATCCGCATAAATGGCTGGCGATGCCGTTTTCCGCCGGAGTAATTCTGACTTGCCATCCCGAATTGCTTTCGCAGACTTTTTCCGTGCCGTGTCCATACCTTCATCTTCAGAAAGCTGCGAGCGCGGCCTTGCCTGATTTTTTGAACATCGGTGCACAATGGTCGCGCCGTATGAATTCATTGAAGCTGTGGATGACTCTTAAAACCCACGGACGGCAAGCATACGAGGCCCTCATCAATCGCCAAATCGAGCTGGCGCAAGGCTTCGCCGAGTGGGCTGCGCAGTCGGAGGCGTTCGAACTAGCCGCTCCGCAAGTGCTGCCGGTGCTGAATCTGCGCCTGCGAGACCCCCGCCTGAAGCCGGAGGATCTCTTCAGCTTGCACGCCGCGATCATAGAAGAGGTCAATCGGGACGGTCAGCGCTGGATTTCCGGCGCCATCGTGAACGGGCACAGCGTCATTCGGACCATGATCATCAGCTATTTAACCGAAAATCGTCATTTGGAAGGCTTACAAACGGCATTGCAATCGGCCGCGGTGCGCAGTCAGCTTCCGGTGCCTTGCTGACGTCGAAGCACTTGCAACTTGCAGGCTTAATGCAATGCTCGCGCGAGCCACAATTCATGGTCAATAACAGCGAAGTACGCGTTTAACACAAAGGCAAAGTATGTGTGTACATCACTTAATTGAAGCTCAGGCGAAAGCCACGCCCGACGCGACCGCCCTGATCTCTGGCCAAACCCGAATCAGCTATCGGGAACTGGACTCGCGCGCCAATGAATTGGCTTACCTCTTGCGTTTCTCCGGCGTTGAAAAAGAGACTCCGGTCGGGCTTTGCATGCGGCGTTCCGTGGAACTAGCGGTTGGAGCGCTTGCAATTCTGAAAGCTGGAGGAGCTTATGTCCCGCTCGATCCGAGTTATCCAGCAAATCGGCTGCGCCTGATCCTGCAGGATGCGAAAGTCCCGCTCCTCCTTACTCAGTCCGGTAGCCTGGCAGAAGTTCCGCAGGGACCGTGGCAGAGGATCATCCTTCCCGAACAAGCGACTGATTCGTCCAATTATTCAGTGAAACCTCCAGTTACGAACATTACGCCTGACAATTTGGCGTACATCATATTCACCTCGGGTTCCACAGGCCGGCCAAAAGGCGTCCAGATCTCTCACGCGAATGTGCTCAACTTGATTGAGTGGCATCGCAATACTTTTGGCGTAACTCCGACCGACAAAGCGACCATGCACGCCAGCCCGGGATTTGATGCCTCGGTTTGGGAATTGTGGCCTCACCTCGCCGCAGGAGCTACCGTCCAGATCGTGGATGAAGCGGTTCGAACCACCCCTGAACCGCTTCGCGACTGGATGGTCTCGAATAACATCACGATCAGCTTCCTTCCCACGGCTCTTGCCGAGGCTGTGATCGATCTGCCTTGGCCGCAGCAAGCGCGGTTGCGCGTGCTGCTGACGGGCGCCGATACGCTTTGCCACCGTCCACCTGCAGATTTGCCTTTTACGTTAGTAAATAACTACGGCCCCACCGAGTGCACGGTCGTGGCCACGTCGGGAAGGGTTCTCTGCAGCGGAGATGAATTGCCATCCATTGGTTCTCCCATCAGCAACGTTCAGGTACACATCGTCGACGAACACCAACGGCCGGTTCCACAGGGAACTGCCGGGGAATTGCTGATTGCAGGCGTGAGCGTGTCTCGCGGATATTTGAATCTTCCCGAACTAACCAGTGAAAAATTTATCGCCAATCCATTCCGCAAGCGGCCTGTCAGCGGCGAATCTGAAGCCCGCGCATACAGAACTGGAGATCTGGGCCGCATGCTTCCTGATGGCCAGATCGTCTTCATGGGGCGCATCGACGATCAGATCAAGATCAGAGGCTATCGGATCGAACCGCAGGAGATCTCGGCTGTACTGGATCGGCACTCCGCTGTGAAAGCTAGTTGTGTTGCGGCGAGCGCGGAAAATTCAGGCGAGAAGCGCCTCGTAGCCTATCTGGTATTGTCCGGCGATGTCGAGCCGAGAGCAGGCGAACTGCGCGAGTTTTTAGGCGAGCATCTTCCGGAGTATATGATCCCGTCCACATTTGTCCGATTGCCGGAGTTGCCGGTTTCGCTAAACGGAAAAATCAATCGGAATGATCTTCCGGTACCTACAGACCTGAATACACTTCAGGAAAATGTGCCTGAAGGGCCACAATCGCCAACAGAAGAAGCTTTGGCCACGATGATATCTGGGCTGCTTCGCAAGCGAGTTGGGCGGAACGACAATTTCTTCGCCTTGGGCGGCCACTCGCTGATGGGCGCTGAGATGATCACCAGAATTCATACTGCTTTCGGAATCGAACTTCCATTGCTCAGTCTTTTTGATGGACCGACCGTGCGGGAGTTGTCCGCCGAAATCGAAAGACTGATTCACGCAAAGATCGAGACGATGAGTGAAGACGAGGCGCAAACGATCCTATCGTCTGTTCCGATGCAGTCTCAGTGATTCAAAGTTTGGGTCTCAGAATTTAACGCTTATATCGAATTGTCCGTCATCAAATTGTCGTATTCCTCGTACCTTTTTCCGGAGGTTGTTGAGTTAGCTCCCAGGAAACCATGTCGGGTAAGTACTCCACGGCGAAACAAGAATTGCTGGAGCGACTCCTGCGTGGTGAAAAGCAATTCCAGACTTCGCTTCAAGCCATTCCAAAGCGTGGGCATAATCAGCACATACTTTTGTCGTATGCGCAGGAACAAATATGGCTGCACGCGCAGTTGGTTCCAGACCTGCCTCTCTACAATGAGCCGGTAACCGTCCACTACTCGGGCGAACTCGATCCTGCAGCCCTAGAGCGCAGCTTTAACGAGATCTTGCGGAGGCACGAAGCTTGGCGCACGTGTTTTCCATCCCTGAACGGGGAGCCATTTCAGGAGGTCAAGCCGAAACTTACTGTCTCACTGCCGGTCATTGATCTTCGCGCCTTGCCGCAGGAGCACCGCAATGAAGCCGCTCTGCTTCTCGCCCACGAGGACGCCAGGGCGCCTTTGGATCTCGCGCAGGCTCCTCTATTTCGCGCGCGGTTGATCCGCCTCGACGAACGGGAATACCGTCTGTATCTCACTCTCAGTCATATCATCTTTGATGGAGTAGCAATCTACCGCGTATTTCTTCCGGAGTTGATTTCGCTTTACCGGGAGTACAGCGCATGCAATTCCTCGCCGCTGCCTGAGCTCACAATTCAATATCTGGACTATGCAATCTGGCAGCGGCAATCAATGCGCCCGGAACTTATCGCAGACCACATGGCGTACTGGAAGAAACAGCTTGGGAACGGGCTGCCATTGCTTGAGTTGCCGCTGGATCGTCCGCGCCCGCTGCTGCAAAGTTTTCGCGGCAGTATGCATGTGTTTGCGGTTAGCTCGGAGTTAACCGCGTCCTTGAAGCACATCGGCTCCGCCGAAGGCGTGACGCTGTTTCAAACTCTGCTCGCAGCCTTCGCCGCGCTCCTCGGCCGGTACTCAGGCCAGAATGATTTTGCCATCGGAAGCGTTACCGCCGGGCGTAATCGGCCGGAGCTCAACCACCTGCTCGGCTATTTTCTGAACACGGTCGTGCTGCGTGCCGATCTTTCAAGCGATCCTACTTTTTCCGAGCTGATGCGGAGAATGCGCAAACTCACGCTTGAAGCTTTGCAGCACGATCGCGTGCCCTGGGGACAACTGATTCAACAGTTGGCTCCGCATTGGGACCGCAGTCGCAATCCGCTGTTTCAAGTCATGTTTTCGCTCGAACCTCCCATGCCCGAGGTTGATCCGGCTTGGCGCCTGACGCAGATGGATGTGGATACCGGAGCTACCAAGTACGATTTGTATCTTGAACTCGACGAGCGGCCTGAAGGCATTCTCGCCCGCTTTCATTACTCCACGGACCTCTTCGATGGGTCCACGATTGCGCGAATGGCACAGCACTGGCTGACGATGTTGGAAGCTGCAGCCAATAACCGCAAGATGCGCGTTTCGCAACTCCCGCTGCTTTCGAAGCGCGAGCGTGAGCAAATCCTGCTCGAGTGGAACCGAACCGAGGCCGACTATCCCGAGAATGATTCGGTTCTGCAGCGTTTCCTCGCGCAATCTCACCTCACGCCGGATGCGATTGCAGTTCGGGAACCCGGACGGCACCTTACCTTCAGCGAACTACGCGACCGCAGTCTGTTATTAGCCGAACATCTCTGCAGGCTGGGAGCGGGCCCTGGCACGAGAGTTGCATTGGCGCTCGAAAGATCGATCCACATGATCGTCGGGCTGCTTGGGATATTAGAAACAGGCGCCGCCTATGTTCCGCTAGACCCGAATTATCCTTCGGAACGGTTCGCGTTTGTGCTCGAGGATTCGCAGGCAGGAATCCTGATCACGCAAGAGAAATTTGTGAGCAAGGTCCCCTATCACAACGCGCATGTCGTCTGTCTTGACTCGGAATGGGATCACATCGCTTCTCGAACAACGACAAATTCACCAGGCAGCGTTCCCGTTGTCACCCAGCCGCACGACGTTGCCTACGTGCTGTACACCTCGGGATCGACGGGGAAGCCGAAGGGAGTGGAAGGCACGCAGCGGGCGTGCCTGAACCGTCTGGCGTGGATGTGGCGGGAGTATCCGTTCCAACCGGGAGAAGTGTGCTGCCAGAAAACCAATGTGGGGTTCGTGGATTCGGTGTGGGAGATTTTCGGTCCGCTGCTGGCGGGGGTGCCGAGCGTGATTATTCCCCAGGAAACGC
This sequence comes from uncultured Acidobacteriaceae bacterium, assembly GCA_963784095.1. GTDB lineage: Bacteria > Acidobacteriota > Terriglobia > Terriglobales > Acidobacteriaceae > Sulfotelmatobacter. The sequence continues at coordinate 626,609 of CAWAQC010000001.1, read as the reverse complement.
TGCACGATCCTGAACTGCTGTTGCAGACGTTAGCGCATGAGCAGGTGACGCGCATGGTGGTGGTGCCGTCGCTGTTGCGCATGTTGCTGGATCATGCGCCGCAGTTAGGCGAACGAGTGCCGCAGTTGACGTTGTGGTCGTGCAGCGGGGAAGTGCTGCCGGTGGAGTTGGCGGAACGATTCCGGGCAGGGTTTGCGGGAGCGCGCTTGCTGAATCTGTATGGATCGTCCGAAGTAGCGGCGGATGTGACCTGCCAGGAAGTCGGGGAAGCAGATTGCGGAGCGAGTTCGATATCGATAGGGCGGCCGATCAGCAACACGCAGATATATCTTCTGGATGAGCAGGGGAATCCGGTGCCGGTGGGAGTGCGGGGAGAGATATATGTTGGCGGAGCAGGATTAGCGCGGGGCTATTGGCAGCGTCCGGAGTTGACGGCGGAACGGTTTGTGGCCAATCCGTTCGCGTCCGGAGATTTCGCGGCAGCAGATTCTGTCGCAGCAGGTTCATCGCGATTGTTCCGCACTGGGGATGCGGGACGCTATCGCAGCACGGGGGAGATCGAGTATGCCGGGCGGATGGACAATCAGGTGAAGCTGCGGGGGATGCGGATTGAGTTGGGAGAGATCGAAGCGGTGCTGCGGTCGCATCCGCAGGTGGGGGAAGGGATGGTGGCGGTCAGCGGGGAAGGCGAGCAGGCGGCGCTGGTGGCCTATGTGACGTTCACGGAAGCGGAAAAGGAAGAGCAACCGGTGGCGGGAGCGGGAGAGTTGCGCCGGTACATGCGAAGCAAGCTGCCGGAGCACATGGTGCCGGCGAGCTATCGAGAGGTGGAGCGGTGGCCGCTGTTGCCGAGCGGGAAAGTGGATCGGCGGGCAGTGGCGGCGATGGCGACGGTGCCGCTGGCGGAAGGCGAGAGTTGGGCGGCGCCGCGGACGGAAGTGGAACGCAGGCTGGCGGCGATCTGGGAAGAATTGTTGAAGGTGCAGCCGATTGGCATCGAGCAGAACTTTTTCGAGCTGGGGGGACACTCGCTGCTGGCGCTGCAGGTGATGGCGCGGATCCGCAGCCAATTCGAAGTGGAGTTGGGAGTGCGGATCTTGTTTGAAGGGGCGACGATCGCGGGATTGGCGGCGGAAGTGGAGAAAGCACAGAAGCTCGGGGTGAAGGCGCGAGCTCCCATTTTGCCGCGAAGGGCGCGTGCGGCGAGCAGTCCGGAGGCGCTGCTGGCGCAACTGGATAATCTCTCCGCCAGCGAACTGCAATCCCTGCTGCAACGCGCCCTGCAGGGCAAAGGCCCTGCTTAGCTATGCCGAGTCGCTAACTGACTCAGTAATGCGCCAAAGTCGTCCCATTCAGCGCGGCCTCGATCAGGGTGTACGCATAGGCATTGTCCGTTTGCACCGGGGTGGTGAAGGTCATTCCAATTCTCCAGCTTGCCGGCGCTTCGGCGTGTATACCAGAAAGAATTACCCATCCACTTCCGGATTTGCCTTCGACAATGGCGGGCGTTCCATTGGAATACTTGCCCACTATCTCCCCCCAGCCGGTGAACTGGGGGCCATCCTGCCAATACTGGTCGAGCTCAGTTCCGTTCGGCTGAGAAACCTCAACCGCTGCCTTGTAGATGCCCTCGTTGTAATCCTCATAGAAATTGAACCAAACACCCGAGGTGAGGTTTAATCCGTTATATTCCGAATAGCCGCCAAAAAATCCGCCCGCACAAATTCCCAGATAGTGCAATCCTTGCTGGACCGCGTCGTGGACCGTGTTAGTAGCAGTTGAGGTGAGCCCATCGCCAATCGTGATCGAGTCACCACCGGGAACAATCAGCAGCTTGTACGCCATTAACTCAGACTGCGACATGTCATCAAGTTGAGCAGAATTCGCGGTCGCATATGCCAACTTGTTTGTGCTCAGTATGGTTTCTACTGCGGTCACATCCGTGGAGGAGGTGCCTGTGCCCACGAAGAGAAGAATCGACGGACTGCTCGCCGTTTTCACCGCATCCGGCTCGGTGGCTGCTGCAGATGCAGGTGTAACGGCGGGGGTGCCACAAGCAGTGAGCGAGATTAGTAAAATCGAACTTAAAGCAACGATAAAGCCCCATCTCAATTTACTCGGGGGAGTAAGTAAAGACATGGAAACTCCTTTGGATTTGGATTAAATGTGCTTGCGGACGCGCTACGCAGCCATCGCTGCACTGCTCTCGTCGAAGCGCGAACAAGGACGAACGAATATCTCTGGAATTGATTTTTATTTATTCGGGGGCGAGGCGAAAGTCACGATAGTACATGGATGCACACAGGAGTGCATGCGTCAAATGCCTGTACTGTTGCCGTGTCTGGCTAAATCTTTTGGCCTGTTAAACTTCTATCACAAACGAATATAAAGGCCTACTGTCCGCCGATCTCTCCTCGAATTATCACCACCGAAGCTGCCGGCAAATCGTAGAGCGTGTCCTTCGCGGCGCTAAGTTTGCTATGAACAATGGGCCCGTCGGGATCAGCCCATCCTTTGGTTGTGGTCACGATGCTTGGCTTTCCTTTTTCCTCGGCATGTGCCATAAATCGCGTTTGCGGCGGATGCCATTGATATTGCCCGCTGCCGAAGGTTGAAATCTCGACCGGCCCACTGAAACTGCTCTCTTTTTCTGCCGGACCTTCAAACTTAATCCGAACCTTGTGCGCGTTCTGCTGATCTCGATTCACCGCCATCACAGCGAACTTTCCGTCGGAGCGCTTCAACGCATATGCGGTCACCAAATCATGCCCCGCGCCGTCCGAGATATCGCTGCTCGCCGCAAACACCTGCTGCTCGCCGCTTCCCGGTTGCACCCAATCCTGATTAATCAACTGCGCCACGAAAAACTGCGCCAGCGGTTGCTGAATCTGATAGTTCGCATCGACGGTAAACATTCCAAACGTGCCGGGAGAATTGTTGCAACCCGGCTCCATCTTCAGCGGAAGATAATGAAAGAAGTACACACCGTTACCGCCAGAGTTGAGAAACGATCCGATGTAATCGGCAAGCCAGATTCCCGCAAAAATATCCTGGAAAGTCTCGCTCGATCCCGAGGAGAGATTGCCTTCCGTAATAAACATCGGCATATCCGCCGGAATTCCGTCGTCATGCCACACCTGCATGATGTGGCTTACGAGTTCCGGTTCGTCGTAAAGCACCCCCCACGGTGTTCTACAGGGATCGTAGGGATAATGCTCGAACGAAAAAAAGGCGAGATCGTTCATGCGGCCATGCTGTTTCAGATAATCAACGAACCGCTCAGTCCACGAAACTTTGCCGTTCGCATCCGGCCACACCTCAATGTCTTTATTCACTCCCTGAAACGAGGGACCGCCGAGTTTCACTTCCGGATCCACGCGATGAATCGCCGTCGCCCACTGTAGATATAACGCGGCGTAATCTTCCGGCAGCATGTATTGGCCGTCGGCCTCCTCGCCCATCTCCACGTAAGAAACCGGATAGCCGCGATTTTTTATGTAAGCAATCTCCGCCGCCGCATTATCGGGAGTGTCATACAGCATCGCAACCGGAATCATCGCGGGCAGACCGCGAGTCACGCCGCTGGTGAAGAACAGATCGAATCCCACTTGCGCCTGTTTGGTTGATCCAAGATCGGAAGCTTGATACCAGGGATCAACCGACGAACAGTACGTCGTAGTCTGCTCCTGATCCGGCGTGTGGCGAAGAATGTCGTGAAATTCACCATCACTCGTGACGGTACCGAGATACAGTTCGCGAATGGCATAGCCCACGCAATTCCGCGGATCGTTCGAGCCATCCGCATCGCAAGTGTTCGACGATTCCGTCATCCAGATACGCACGAATCGAACCGGCACAGCAGCGTCGCTTAAGCGAATGGTTTCAGTCTTGCCTTTTCCATCGCTGACGGCTCCCTGCGCAAACGCTTGCCAGACACCGCGAGTCGGCGACCTGATGGGATCGTCTCCCGACCAGTACTGCACCAGAAATTTCCGCGCGTACGGGTCGGCCCAGGCGATGCGAATCGCGTCGACCTGCTGTACTTGCGCCAGATCTATGACGATCCACTGAGGATGCAACGTGTCGCTCTCGCCGGTGAATTGCTGAGTCAGATAAGGATTGCTCTTCCAAAAAGAGTTCAGATCGCCATCGTCGAGACGCGAGAAGCCGACATTATCCGTGCCGTCGTTGCGAGTGAAGCCGCGCCGCGGAAGCGCATAGCCGTAGGAATAGCGCAGCATCTCCGTCGGTTTGGATGACCCGGTGAAATATCCTTTGCCGCTCCCGCTCGGATCGCTCCATGTGCCTTGCGGGTTCCAGTGCCACGCCTCGACCGCGAGCTCGGTATTCTGCCGGAAGGTCACCGGCTGCCAACCTGACTCCTGCGCTTTTGCAAGATTGGGCTGCTGCAGGTCTTTATCGATTGCATCCACGGCGATGCGGTCAACTCCTGCGCCGAGAGTTTGGTTGGGAACAAAATGATTGGTCGGATGCGATAGATCGACGTTAATGGTTTGGCCGGCGGCAGAGAGCACCAGCGCCGCGCATACGGTGAAGCAAAGAATTGCGACGGAGTTTTTCAAAGGCGCACCACCTCATCTGAATGCATTGAAACGATTGAATAAAGGGAGTATACGAAAGAAAAGCGGGAACTCCTAGAGCCGGAACCCTACTGTGCCCGAAAATCCCGGATCACTTCCGGCAGCGATGAGTGCAGGAATGGCGCGGGCGTCAGCGTGAGCGCGAGCATGGCCAGCGCAAACATCGCGAACCAGACCCGCTTGCCGGAAACCTGCGGCCAGTCGGCCACTTGCGGATGACGAAAGCTGCTCAACCACAGCAGAATCGCCCATACAAACCACCCCGTCCACAAGTAGTAGGCCATGACCAGGAGAACCAGAATCGTGATCCGGGAGACGACCCTGTGGGCTCGCGGAATAATTGAGAAAATGATATGCCCGCCATCCAGTTGCCCGCCCGGCAACAAGTTGAGGGACGTGGCCAGCATTCCAATCCAGGCGGCGATCGCGACCGGATGTAGCAGCAGCCGCTCAAACGGCAACGCGGCTGTGCCTCGTAACCACCCCATGCCGGCCAGTAATTTCTGCATCAGCGGAAAAATCAAGGGAAAACCAAATTGATAATCTGCCGAAATCACGTTCGGATGCGTGGGCTTCGACCATGCCAGAGAAAATCCCAGAATCGCCACGGCCACAATAAATCCCGCGATCGGTCCCGCGATTCCGATATCGAAGAGTGCGGTGCGCGAGCGGATTCGCGAACGAATCACGATGACCGCGCCCATCGTCCCGATTGGAGTTGGCGCTGGAATAAAAAACGGCAGCGTGGCATGTACCCCGTAGCGGCGGCAATATAAGTAATGTCCCATTTCATGCGCCATGAAAAAAAACATGAGCGTAAGCATGAAAGGCAATCCACCCAACAGCCGTGAGGGGTGCGTGCGGATCCATGAAGCCGGAAAGAACGGAATCGTCTCGCCGGAAATCGGTTCGTCGGAAAAAGACAATGCCGGACGGTCGTGCGCGAAGTTGTATTGCATGCGCGAGCCCATCACCAGCGTTGTGAAACAGGTCGCCAGCAGCAGAAGCGCGTGCAGCCAATATCGCGGCCGCGGAGGACTCGGCACCCGCTGCGGCACCGGGCGAAAGTATTCGACCTCAGGAGCGGCTAATGGAGGAGTGGGTTCCGACATGGGATTGCTGGGCCTTGCGAATTCGACGCGTACTGTAGATGCTACTACGAGCGGTGGTTAACCGCTGCATTGGGTTTCGGGAGATGGTGGTTTGCGGAAGCTTGCGTGCTAACTTCGAACCGGCGCGTTGGGAGAATCGATCCGCGAATGCTTGCTATTCGCCCAAGGCGGCCAGACTAATCGATGGACTGCAATTCTTTCCCCGGCTTAAAGCGCACCGCCTTGCCGGGAGGAATCGAAACCTCAGCCCCGGTGCGCGGGTTACGTCCGATGCCGGTCTTGCGCGGGCGCACATTGAATACGCCAAATCCGCGCAGTTCAATGCGGTGGCCTCCTGCCAGCGCCTTCTTCATGCTCTCAAAGACGGTTTCCACCGCCAATTCGGCCTTGGTCTTGGTGATGCCGGTTCTAGCCACCACTTCGTTGATAATGTCGAGCTTGATCACGAACGGCCCCCGATGCGGCGTGAGGATTAATCTTCAAGTCACTGATGCTATGGGACATAACACAGATTGTCAACCGGAGCATCTCTCCGTAAACTGGCCGTCACAAAACAGGCTGGGTAATTGGCAAGTTCGGCAACCACGTAGTTGAAAATGTAAAACGGGCTGCGAGTGTCGCAGCGGCAAATATCAACTGCACGAGAGAATCGTGCTGCCGAAGTTGTAAATAAATCGTCTATCCACAATGGCAATGACGAACCACGGGCTGAAGCGACCTGCGCTGTGTTGGCTTATCTTCTTCTCGGTCTGTACGTTCCTTGTCTACGCCAGCGCGGCGCCTGCGCAACCGGCCTCGATCCCGGCCGCCAGGTTGTCCGTTGATTTAGCACACTATTACTTCAAAACTCCGCAAGAAGAAATTTCGGCGCGTGCAGAGCTAAATGCTGCGCTCGATGGTTTCGAGCGGGCCCAAAGGCAATTGAACTCTGGATCTCAATTGCTCGCCTTTCTCCAACAGAATGACGCCATTCAAAGAATGTTTGCGAAACACGACGACTATTTGTACCTGCGCTGCTCGCTGAATCGTAAGGATTCAGCCTGTGACGTGGAAGACAAGTTCGATTCGGAGTTTCAAGCCAGGACCGCCTTTTTCGATCCCGTAATCCTCGGCATTCCTGACGACCGCCTGCGCTCTTTTCTGCGCGAAGATTCGAAGTTAAAGCCGTACAGCTTCGAGCTCTCCGATATCCGGCGAAATGCGCCGCATCTGCTCCCGGAGGCGCAACAGAAATTCCTCGACGAATTGCGGCCGGAGATTGCCGATTGGCAATACGATCTTTACAAAGAGATCGTCGGCGGAATTAAGTTCGGCGCGGTGCAAACCGCTGCGCGACCGCTGGACGTGATCCGGCAGCGCAATCTCATCGCCAGCAGTAGCGATGCGCGGGTTCGCGAGGGAGGATTTAGCAAGAGATACTCCGGGTACGCCAGCCAGCGCGACTTGCTGGCGTTTACTCTGATCCATACGGTGCGCGCGCAAAGCGCTCTTGCAAGGGAGCACGGTTATGCCGACGCGCCCGAACGCAAGTACGAGAGCCTCTATTTGAATCCGCAGGAGACCCGCGAACTTTTGAATTTAATGGCGACGCATGGGGAGATTCCGAAGCGCTACGAGACGATTCGATTGCGCGAACTCGAGCACGGCTACGGACAGCCGGCGCATATCTGGGATTTATCGGCACCCACGCCCGGACTTACGCTGCCGACAACTTCACTTTCGGAGGCAAGGAACATCCTCCACGGTGTCTTTGCCGGACTCGGCCCAGAGTATCAATCTGCATTCGATATGCTGCTAGATCCCGCCAAGGGCCGCGCCGACATTCTTCCCGGCGGCGCCGAAAACCGCTACGGTGGAGGATTTTCTCTCGGACTCGGCGGAGCAGGTGTTCTGTTTTATGGCCGCTACGATGGCACCTTCAAAGACTTATCGGTGATCGCTCATGAAGGCGGACACGCAACCCATCGCCAGCTCATGAACGAAAATCGAGTGTTGCCGTGCTATAGGAGCGGTCCTAATTTTCTGTTCGAATCATTTGCCGAGTTCAATGAGTTGCTGCTGGCTGACTACATGGCCGAGCATGCGGGCACGCCGGCGTTGCGCTCCTACTACCGCGAACGCTGGATGAACATCAAGGGTCTCGACGCGTTTTATGGCGCCCAGGATGCACTTCTGGAACAGGCGATCTATGACGGCGTTGCAGCGGGAGCAGTGCGGAATGCAGATGACCTGGACAGGCTCACGGTAAAGATCGACAGCCAATTTTCGCAATTTCCAGCTACCGTCCCCGAGTTGCGCAACCGCTGGACCATGGTTTCGCTGATGTTCGAAGATCCGCTCTATGACGTGAACTATGTTTACGGAGGACTGCTTGCGCTGAAGTACTACCAGCTTTACTCGGCCCGGCGATCGTGGTTCGTGCCGCGCTACATTGCGCTTCTCAAGAATGGTTTCGACAAACCGCCGGCTGAATTACTGCGGCAATTTCTGGAGATTGATCTCTCAGCGTCTTCTCTTTTGAAAGACGACTTTGATCTACTAAATCGCCGATTGGATCAGATGGAAGCCGCAGCGGCTGGGAACTAATCGCGGATCGTTCGGACGGCTACCGTCCTTCTTCTTCCTTGAACATATATTTAATTGCCGGTTTATAGATCATCAGATTCGGGCGCCCGTCGTCGCGAATTACCTTGATGCAGGCTTTGTCATACCACTCGATCACGCCATGGATTTCTTCCCCATCCTGCAGAACAATCACCATGGGGGTTTTCGATTGCATCTGCTTCTGATAATAGAAATTCTCGGCATTGGTCTGCTCCGGAGGCGCGGGCTTGCGTCCGCCTCCTGGGCCACGGTCGCCGCGGTCACTGCGATCAAATCCCCGCTCCGGACGGTCGTGGCGCTCGTTACCGTGCCGCTCCCGCCGGTCTCCGTTCTGCATGTGACTAGGGTTGTGGTTGGAGTTATGGTTGCCGTGGTTGTGATCAGTGCGCGGCAGCGCCGGACGGATCAGTTTGCGGTTGGCGAAGTTTTCGTCGTCAACCGAGGCCTGAACCGGAGTCGAATCTAAGATCTCTTTCATAGTGGCGCTACTCCTGCACGCGCGTCTTGCCCACTGCCAATTAGACTCCTGAAAGTAATACGAAGGCGTGAAATTTCACTTACGGTACCACAGGATAGATTCTCTGACAATGATACTGTTGTGCCATACAGAATGCCAAAACTTGCACACTCAAACGTTTTACTAAGTCTTCCCGAGATCAGCGCCCCGGCGCTCACGGCCCAACCCTGTAACTAGCGCGACTAAGGCCGCACTAATAAGAACAGTCCAGGCCATCACCGGCGCCAGCATCCCGCCATAGCGCTGCTCCGCTAGCTTGGCCTGAATGATCACGTTTCGGGAAGAAAGCAAGTTGCCAATCTGATAAGCAAACCCTGGGAACGTTCCCCGCACTGCGGCCGGCGAGAGTTCATTCAAGTGCGCCGGAACTACTCCCCACCCGCCTTGCACCATGAACTGCATCACAAATCCGCCCAGCGCCAGCATGGGGACGGAGTGTGAGTATGCCCAAAGCGGGGCCACGGGAATTGTCAGTAGCGCAGCAATGATGATGGCTTTTCTGCGGCCGATTCTCTCCGACCATGTCCCGAAGAAAATTCCGCCAAGCAATGCGCCGACGTTAGCGATAATCGCGATCAAGCCCACGGTTTGCGGCGTAAAATGATGGTCCTTCTGCAAAAACGTTGGATAAAGATCCTGCGTCCCGTGGCTGAACGAGTTGAAGGCAAACATCAGCACCACCAGGAAAATAAACGTCCCCGCATAAGTTCGAATGTCCTGGCCGATTCTGCTTTCCGCATGTTTCGAGACCTGGCCTTCCAGCCACGCCGGCGATTCCTCGACTTTGGTGCGGATGTAGACCACCAGAAACGCGGGTAGGGCGCCGACAATAAACATGCCCCGCCACCCGAATGTCGGGAAAAGCGTCCGGTAAGCGAGAGCGGCAATCAGATATCCCGCAGCATAACCCTCCTGCAGGAGGCCGGAGAAAAATCCCCGTCCCTCGGCGGGCAGGGTCTCGAAAGCCAACGCAGCGCCCACACCCCATTCGCCGCCCATGGCAATTCCGAACAATGCGCGGGTAATGAGTAATACTTTCAATGAAGGCGCGAAGGCAGAAGCCAATTCGAACACCGAATATGCAATGATGTCGACCATGAGCGTGATCCGCCGGCCAAACTTGTCAGCCATCACGCCGAACAAAAACGCGCCCACCGGGCGCATGGCCAGAGTTAGAAAAATTGCCTCGGCCACGGCGGAAACCTTTGCCTGAAACTGCGTGGCGATTGCGCTGACGCAAAAAGTAAGAATGAAGAAATCAAAAGCATCCAGCGACCAGCCCAGAAAACAGGCAATGAACGTATTGCGCTGCACCGGCGTGAGCCGGCGAAAATGGCCGATGAATTCCATGCGATCGTCTCCGCGCAGCTCTATGCTCGGAAAGTCCTGCGAATGCTAGCATATTGAGTTCAACCGGTAATAGAAATCGCAAGTCGTCAATTCTCAGCCATGCCTGAACTCGACCTTCCTCAACGCCAGGCTCCGGATTCGCTCATGCTCACCGGCTTCTGGTATCGCGCATTGCCTGCCGAGAGTGTGCATCGGAACCAATTGCACAAGGCCATGCTGCTCGAGATTCCGCTGGTGATCGGACGCGACCGCGCCGGCCGGCCCTTCGCTTTGCGCGACTCTTGTCCGCACCGGGGCATGCCGCTGCATTGCGGCAACTTCGATGGAGAGAACGTCGAGTGCTCCTATCACGGCTGGCAATTCGACGCGCACAACGGGCAATGTGAACTCATTCCCTCCCTCACGAGTGATCAAAATCTGCGGTTTGACCGAATCTATGCGGGCAGTTATCCCTGCGAAGAGCAGGACGGTTTTATCTGGGTTTACATTCCTGATCCCGGCCCGCAAGGCGCAGGATTCACTAAGCGCGAAGAAGCTCCCGACGAAGCGCCGCAAATCGAGAAGTTTAGTGAAAAGTACAAACTGGCCTATCTGACGGCCGATATGCCAGTGAGCATCGATCACGGCATCATCGGTTTGATGGATCCCGCTCACGGCCCGTTTGTGCACCAGGCCTGGTGGTGGCGCGGTCGCCACAGCATTCACGAGAAGAAGAAAGAGTTCGAGCCAATCCCCAGCGGATTCCGCATGAGCGCGCACACGCCCAGCTCAAACTCCGCGCCTTATAAGCTGTTGCGCCTCTATGCCGACGCAGATTCAATTACGACCACAATCGATTTCGTTTTACCGAATCTCCGCAGAGAAGTGATTCGCGCCGGAAAGTACTGGTTTTCGTCTCTTACATCGGTGACGCCGATCACACGCAATCAATGCCGTATCGATGTTGTCGCAGCCTGGAATATCTTCCGCTGGTTTCCTTTTGGCGCGGGACTGCTGAAATTTGTCTTTTCAAAATTCGTTGAGCAAGACCGCCGCACCATGGAATTGCAAGCTGAGGGTCTCAAATACAATCCGCATCTCATGCTCATCGATGACGCCGACCGTCCGGCAAAGTGGTATTTCCATTTGAAAGCAGCCTATCTCGCAGCCAAGCGCACCGGCTCGGAAATGAAGCACCCAATGAGCGGGCCAGTCACGCTGAGATGGAAAAGCTAAACACAGATCGTCATCCTCCGGGAAGTGAGAGCTCCCCCGATTAGAAACTCTAGATACCTAGGATGAAGCCGCTTGCGAGAGTTGGCATGCCGCTCCTAAAGCGGAAGAGGGATTCAGCCAGTGCATGTAGGTCTCCATCGCATGCCAGCAAGCCAGACCAGCCTTCGCGAATGAGTTCGAGTCGAAGAGAAATTCGTTGTCCACGTGTGCGTAATCCAGCACGATCGGAACACGCGGAGGCAGCCTGGGCACGAGATCGTGTCGGTTCACGATCCGCCACGAATTGATGGGAAGAGCACCAAAGCTCCCGACAAACTCTTTCGTCCCCACCCGCGGCGATGCAAACGTGCACAGTGTACTGATATCGAATTTGTGTTTCGCCGCGTTTTCCATGACGAATAAAGTGGTCAGCGCTCCACCCAGGCTATGACCCGCGACCACCGTCGGCCGTTGATGCCGGCCGGCGCCTTCGGCTCGCGGCACTACTCCACGGGCGACTTCGCGGCTTATCGCGAGTTGCTCCAGTTGGTCGGCAAAAGAGCCGCTGAATATCTCGGTCGTCGATTCAGCCGCCGCAGGAGCAGCCTCGTCCGGCAGCCGGCGTTTGACGACCTTCAGCGTGCTGTAAATCTTGTCGAACCCGCAGGCCACATGCCCGGCTTGCGGAACCTGGCGAAAGGGCACGGGAATCGCGAATGCGTCGTCAAGCCATTCAATTGCGTGTTCCGTGCCGCGAATGGCGATAATGCGCGAATCCGGATTGGCTTTCTCATGCGCGACAATTCCATAGAATTTTGGCTCGACGATATCCAGAACGAAGTCCGACATATGAATCCATGCGCCCAATTCCCAACCCTCGGGAATGCCTTGCGGATCGGGCCGCAGCGGGTCACCGCCCTGCGGATTCGAAAACATGTCGTAAGCGGCAAGGACGAACTGGCCGTAGGAGAACGCTTTCTCTAGATCAAGTGGCTGTCCCATCAAGCCTCCTTGGGATTCGCGGCGCCTGAAGTCGCTGTTGAAGCGAAGACCTTAGAGCAACGACTTGGATTGGGCCCGGTGGCGCGCTGCGATCCTGGCGAGCGAAATAGAATATATCAGAATCTAGACTTAATTCGATTCCTCACTTCGAGCCTTCACTTCGCTTCTTCCGGCACGATATTCAACTCCAGTTTGTCTGTGCGCCGCAAGAGGGTCAGCGAGCAGCTCACTCCCATGCGCACATCGGTGAGTAGGCGATGCAAATCATCCACTCCGGCTACGGGGCGGCCTTCGAGAGCGACGATCACGTCCCCATCCCGCAAGCCTGCGCGCTTTGCGGGACTATTCTCTTCCACCGACAAAACCAATGCCCCGGACTCTTTCGGCAGATCGTAAAAACGTACAATCCGCCGGTGGATCGGCACAGTTTGTCCCGAGACACCGATGTAGCTGCGGCGAATGCGGCCATCGCGCAGTAGTCGGCTGGCCACAAATTTTGCCGTGTTGATGCCGATCGCGAAGCAGATTCCCTGCGCCGGCAAAATCGTCGCCGTGTTAACTCCGACCACGCGTCCTGCGGAATCGACTAACGGACCGCCGGAGTTGCCAGGATTGAGAGCAGCATCGGTTTGAATCACATCATCGATCAGGCGGCCGGAATAGGAGCGCAATGAGCGCCCTAACGCGCTTACCACGCCGGCAGTTACCGTCGACTGAAATCCGTACGGATTGCCAATTGCAATGACGACCTGCCCGACCCGAAGCTGCTGCGAATCACCAAGCGCTGCGGCAGAAAGTCCTGGCTCATTCACGCGGATCACCGCCAGATCGCTCGCCGGATCATCCCCGATCGCAGTTGCAGGCATCCGGCGGCCGTCAGCGAAGGTGACCTCCATGCGCTTTGCATCGTGTACCACGTGGCTGTTGGTGAGGATCAGGCCGTCGGGAGTGAAGACGAAGCCGGAGCCTCCGCCGCGTCGTCCGCGCTCTTCACCGGAGCGCGTGCGTCCCGCGGGTTGATGCACGTTCTGGGTCACTTCGATATTCACGACCGACGGGTTGACTCGTTCCACTGCTCCCGTGACCGCGCGCGAATATGCGTCGAGCAGCAAATCATCAGCCGATGAAGAACTCGCAATCGCTGAAGGCTCACGAACTTCGTCATGCCATGAATTTTCTTCAGGACGACCCACAGCCGCTGCATGTACGGGCAAATTATCCGCCGTACTAAATCGTTCAAGGTTCATTCTGGATAGATGTTGATCGATGAGTAATAGATTCACGCGCTGCTGGTGTGGAGCGGGCCCTGAGCTAATCGCACACCGTTTGGCGTGGCCGGAAGTGCTATGCTATGCGGCGTGGCCGGCGTTGCCTCAGTTCGAACTTCGCATGCTCCCCGGCATACCGCATTCGTGCGGGTGACGCACTGGATCACGACCGTCTGCTTCTTTGCGCTGCTGGTCACCGGGATTGAGATTCTGATCTCTCATCCGCGCTTCTACTGGGGCGAAACCGGTAATGATCTGACTACCCCGTTATTCAAAATCCCCATCCCGGCTTCCAGAAATTTGGTTCCCACCGGTTATGGCTACGTACTGCCCGACCAGAACGGCTGGAGCCGGTATCTCCATTTTGAAGCGGCATGGGCGGTGGTTTTGACCGGCCTCGCCTATGCCATTTGGGGTTTATGGACCGGCCACTTTCGCAACAACCTGTTTCCTTCCCCAGCAGATAGATCGTGGCGGGCATACCTGAATGTGTTCGCCAAGCACATTCGCCTCGCGCGCCCGGACGAAGCGGAAGCATTTTCCTATAACGCAGTGCAGCGCGCCGCATACCTGATCGTGATCTTTGCGCTCTTTCCGCTCGTGATCTGTACCGGGCTCGCGTTGTCACCCGCCTTCAACTCCGCAGCGCCGGTTGTGGTCAAAGTGCTGGGAGGGCGACAATCCGCGCGCACGCTTCATTTCTTCGTTTCAGCATCACTCCTGTTCTTCGTTTTCGTGCATGTGGGGATGGTCGCTCTGGCCGGATTCACCGCTCGAGTGCGCGCTATGGTTACCGGGTTTGCCGCCTCGTCCCCGCACCGCACCGGAGAGGACCGCATATGAACAAAGTTTCGCGCCGCAAGTTCGTGATTACCGGCCTCGCCGCCACTGCGGGCGTGTCGGGTTTGGCGGTGGCTGCCAACATGGCGCAACGCTATGGACTGGTACCGCGCCGGATAGCGGAGGAATCTATGGTCCAGGCGAAACCCTCACCTACGCCGCACAGCGGCTTCTTACGGGACATTCGCTGGCCCGGGAGTTTCCTCGCAGCATGATTTCGAAGGTCCCTTTCCCAAACGAACTCGCGCCTCTGAACGATGCTTTCAAACGCCACCAGGCCAGCAATTTTGCAGACTGGCGGCTTGCGGTGGATGGCATGGTCGCTCACCCAGGATCGTTTTCGCTGTCGGATATCCGCAGCTTTCCAGTCCGGAGCCAGATCACCGAGGTAGTGTGTGAGGAGGGCTGGTCCTATGTCGCCGAGTGGATCGGAACGCCACTCCGCAATATCCTGAACGCTTCCAGAATTCTTCCCCAGGCTCGATACGTCGTGTATTTCTCGATCGAAACTCCTTGGTGGGAGAGCATCGACATGGCCGATGCCATGCATCCGCAAACTCTCATGACGTACGCGATGAACGATGGCGATCTTCCGGTGCCGTTCGGTGGCCCGCTGCGCCTGCGTGTGCCGCGCCAGCTTGGCTACAAGAGCGTGAAGTTCATAACGCGCCTGACGGTCACCGACTCGCTCAAGCACTTCGGCAAAGGGCTAGGCTCAGCCTCGCCAGAATCTGGTTACGCCTGGTATGCGGGCATCTGAGTGGCTGTTCTCTCGCAGCCGTCACAGTTCGAATCTAAACTCGAGAAAAAAGCCGGGACCAGAGTTGGTCCCGGCGTGCGAGTTGGCGTGTTGCCCGGATAAAAACGAGGTTTTAAAGTGGCAAAGTTTCAGAGTTGAAAAGTTCGAAGGTTTCAAAGTGAAGAGCGCATCGCGCAACAACCTTCGAAACTTTGAGACCTGAAACCTTGCTGTTACGCAGTCCTTCTCGGCCGCAGCGTCAAGTCCCGCACCTGAGTCAGGATACTCGACATCTGCATGCCATTCAGTTGCGTCACGAACGGCAAAATCTCGGCGATGAACTGATCTTTCATCAGCTCGTTAATTTCTTCCTGGCGGCTCTTTTCGCCACCGCTGAGTAGCTCCGGCACGGTCACCTCCAGGGCTCGCGCCAGCCGCTCGAGCGACGACAGCGTGGGCGTGGCTTTCTCATTCTCGATTTTAGAAACGTAAGTGCGCGGCACGGCCATGCGTCCCGCGAGCTGCCGCTGGCTGAGGCCATTGCGCAGGCGCAGCGAGCGGATCGATGTTGCCAAGTTCAAATGCCCGCGACCGGTGCCGGGTATGGGCATCATTACGGGCTGCGTCATCACTACCGGCTCGGGCTCGGGTTCCTCATCGAGCGACGAATGGCAGCGTCGGCAATTGTTGTTGACCGTACGGAATTGAACCAGCAGGCAATGATCGCAACGAACGACTTCCCTAGAATCGACCGGGGCAAGAGTCGTGGCCATCGGGTTGTGGGAGTGCCAGAGCGGGCTACTCCTTACGAACGGCCGAACCATCGAACTTAGGGGAGAGGTTTCGGCTTGCAGGACAATCTGCGTTACATGCCCTGTGGAAGTCAAGGATAAAATGCGGGATGTGGAGAATAGTGATCTCCGCAATGAACGTGATGCGGCGAAACGCCGCACCAGATAGGGAAACATGCATGATTAATCGGGAAGCTGCGTGGTGTTTACTAACTGAGTTCACGCAATCGGAAAGCCTTCGCAAACATGCGCTGGCGGTCGAGGCGTGCATGAGGGCCTGTTCGCGGAAGTTTGCGGTCAGTGAGAATCGGGAAGGGCACGAGTTTACTGGTGCCCCTATGCCGATCCAAACAGAGCGGGCTTTAGTCCCAGAGGGACTTTCCGACGAAGACCTATGGGGCATCGTCGGGCTGATTCACGATTTCGACTACGAAAAATATCCCAGCCTGGAAGACCATGCTTATGAGGGCAACGAGATTCTGCAAGCGCGCGGATGGCCCGAGTTGGTCCGCCGCGCCATTATGTCTCACGCCGAATACACCGGAGTGACTCGCGACACGCCGATGGAGAAAGCGCTTTTCGCCTGCGACGAACTGGCAGGCTTCATCACCGCCGTGGCATTGATTAAACCAGCCAAGTCCCTCGCGGAGGTCGATGTAAAGTCGGTGCGAAAAAGAATGAAAGACAAGGCCTTCGCCCGCAAAGTGAATCGCGACGACATTGTGAATGGAGCAGCGGCGCTGGGAGTCGATCTCGACGAACACATCGCTTTCTGCATCGAAGCGATGAAGCCAATCGCCGGCGAATTGGGCCTTGATGGAAGCGCGGTCAAAACGGCGTGATCGACCAAGCCGCGTGCCATTAGATTAAACCGCCTGCCGTACCGCCTATTTCACTCCGGCAAGCGCCTGCGACACCTCTTTTATGTCAGGCACAACCGGAATATCGTAGTTCTTCTGCCACGCAAGTTTGCCGTCGCGGTCGACGATGTAAATGGCGCGGCCTGTAATGCCCTTGTCTGCGAGATAAACTCCGTACTTTTCGCCGACCGCTCCGCGCGGCTGGAAATCAGCCAGCAGCGGATACTGAATGCCCATTTTGTCGGCGTAGGCCTTGTGCGACCACACGCTGTCGACGCTGATGCCCAGAACTTGCGCGTCGAGATCTTCGAACTGCTTTTTGTCATTGACCATGCACGCGTGCTCTTTCGTGCAGACCGGGCTCCAATCGAGCGGATAGAAGACGAGCACAACTTTTTTCTTGCCGCGATAGTCGCTGAGCTTCACTTCTTTCTGGTCCTGATCTTTGAGCGAAAATTCTGGCGCGGGTGCGCCAACCGTTGCTGGCATAGCTCCTCCGTAAGAATTATTTTATAAGATTTTTTATTTGTCGATTGAAATGCCGTTTATCGGGATGTGTTCTCTCGAAATGCCTTGCTGATGACGGGAGACTTGTCGTCCGCCGCCTTCTCTTCATCCGCGTGAATTTTGCCATCTTCATTCCCATAAAACGAGCGATGATTGGCGTCGATCTGATTCGGCGACATCGTAATCGCGAAGCTATCTTTCTTGCCTTTGAAACTGACAACGTAGTCGCCTTGCTGAGGGGTGACCATGCGCCTGGTAAACGTTCCGGTATGCACCAGTTCGTGCAGAGACGTGGCGTAGTGCCCGTACTGCTTGTTGAACAGATGTTCGGCGCGCATGGCGACGCGTAAGTAACCCAGCGCGTCGGCTTCAGAATCCGATCGAGCCGGGTCGCCGGGAAATTTTGCCTGATAAGTTGTAGCGGGAGTTTGTGCGGCAGGAGCCTGAGCAGTTGCCTGGCTTGTCACAATTGAAGGCAGTAACGCGACGACGGTGACGATGACAAAAAATGTCAAACTCTTTCTCATCAAGCTCATCAAAATTATTCTCCACGGAGCGGCGCGTCACAAGTTGCGCCGCCACATCGGCTGCGAAACGGCTTTCTCGCAGGCTTTTTCATGTTACTCCCGTAATTTCACTTCGGTCACGTTCTCTTTGCAGAGAGAGCAAATTGCCGCTATGCTCTAGCTACGTAACTCCAGCTTACAGGGATACCTATGAAAGCAGCCGTCGCCAGGAAACCGGTCATCAAAATCGCCGTTGTCGAAAGCGATCCGCTAAGGTTTGTCGGATTCCGCGCCTTGTTCGATACCGAACCCGAGTTTGAACTCATTTCGGCCACGCTGCCGGAGATTTCAGCGTTGCAGGAAGTGGACTTGATCCTTTTAGGGAATCGCTCCGGACAAAATTTGTTTGATGTGATGGCGAGTCTGAAGGCGGCGCGTCCCGATCTGCGCATTATTGTCACTGGCTCGGGCATCGATGAGGAAACCATCCTAAAAGCGATAGCCTCCGGCGCCAAGGGCTATGTGGATGAGGCGGCATCGGCCGCGGAGTTTGTGCAGGCCATTCGTGTCGTCAGCCAGGGATCCGTCTGGGCTCCGCGAAAAGTGCTCTCCATGTTTATCGAGCGGGTATCGTCATCGCCGGGACGCATTTTTCCAGCGGGCCGCGTGACCTTTACCGACCGTGAGAAAGAAGTGCTGGAGATGCTGGTCGCAGGACGCTCCAATAAAGAAATTGGCGCTCAATTAGGAATTGAAGAGCGTACGGTAAAAGCCCACGTAGCGAAATTGATGCGCAAGGTCGGAGTGCAGAATCGCATAGCGCTCTCCGTTCATGCCATCACGCATTCGCTGGTGACTGCGAAATAGAGCAGTTTCGCTCCTAAGCTTCTACTTCTAGACCAGTCGCGCCCTTATTTCGCCGAGTAACCTTAGGACACTGACCTCGGTAATCTTGCGGTGAATTCAGCCGCACTGCATACTCGCCTCACCTACCACAGAACCTGGGAGACGGGGTTGGGAGTGGCGATTAGGGTCACCACTTTCGACCCCGATTTTTTTGTCCTCGACCTGTATCGCTTGGTTCTTCATTTCCAGCCACAGCCCGTAGTCAATCTCCTGCAATCGGTATTATCGCTCCCGGTACCGGAGAGGTAGACATCCAACTCGCCGGGTTCGTTTACAATCCAACTACTGAACTCCAGAAAACCCCATGCAGTGAGGAACCATGAAAAATCTTTTCCTGCTGATCGTTATCGTGTGTCTTGTAGCGTGTCTCTGTTCGCTTTCTTTTGCCGATGAAACCGGTGAAACCAAGGCTGCCGATCGCGTGCAGTCCGCAGCGGAGGTGCTGAATGAGATCCAGGCCGCGCCCGATAAAGGCATTCCGCAAGATGTTTTGCGTTCGGCCGAATGCGTGGCGGTCGTGCCGTCAATGTTGAACGGGGGCTTTATCATCGGCGGAAAGTATGGCCGCGGATTGGCAAGTTGCCGCACCCCGAAGGGCTGGAGTTCGCCTGCGTTCTTCAAAGTGGAGGGCGGCAGTTTTGGATTTCAGGCGGGTGGACAGGCCGTGGACCTGATCATGCTGATTATGAATAAGAACGGAATGAAGCATCTGCTTTCGAGCCAGTTCGAATTGGGCGCCGATGCCTCCGTGGCTGCCGGACCGGTCGGGCGCGATGCCACAGGGGATACTGACTGGAAGATGCGCGCCGAGGTGCTCACTTACTCTCGTGCGCGCGGCCTGTTTGCTGGCGTGAGCCTGAACGGGGCTGTCATCAAGCAAGATAAAAACAGCACGCGGGAGTTTTACGGCCATATGGTCTCATTTCCTGCCTCGCTGAATGGAGAAGTAGAGCCGCCTGCCGACGCGAATGCGTTCTTGACCTCTTTGGCCAAATGGGCGCAGGCCGCGGCGAGGTAAGCCGACTTCCCGCTTTCGCCTCACTCGAAAATCTTGTCGGTCGATTCGGAGCATCGATTCGCAGGCCGCATCGAGCTGGAGAAAATTGTCGGGCAAAGCAAGAGCAATTCCCATCGGTGCCTCGGTGTCCTCTGTGCCTCTGTGGTGAATGATTCGATCCATTTGCAATTGAATCCCGGTGGTGCTACCGTCACGCTTCCCCCGATGCGGCAGCGACTCGAGTACGCGGCGGCGTGGCCGTTTATAAAAATTCTGGGCATCCTGCCACGGCCGGTGGCGCGGGCGGCCGGCATCGCTCTGGCTTGGACTATTTATCTTTTTCATTCGCGACTGCGGCAAGTTGGAATGCGTAATCTCCAACTGGCGTTTCCAGAAAAATCTCACGCGGAGCGGCCCCGCATTTTGCGCGGGCAGTTCGCTTCCTTAGGCCGCCAACTGTCCGAGGTCTGCCGGTTTCCAAAGTACACGCCAGAAAATGTCCATGACGTCGTGGTGTATGACGCATTCGAAAACTACGAACGCGCCCGCGCCCTCGGCAAAGGCGTGCTTTTTCTTACCGCGCATTTTGGTGGTTGGGAGCTTTCGGCCTTTGCGCATTCCCTCTACGGCCATCCCATGCAGATCGTGGCGCGCGGATTGGACAATATATATCTCGACCGGCTGGTGACGAGATATCGCACAATGCAGGGGAACCGGATCGTAGACAAAGATGATTTCGTGCGCGGGTTGCTGGCTGCGATGAAAGCCGGAGAAGCTGTTGGCATACTGATGGATACAAACATGACGCCGCCTCAAGGAATCTTCGTAAATTTCTTTGGCATTCCAGCCTGCACCGCAAGCGGGCTCGCACGCATTGCCTTGCGCACCGATGCGGCCGTCGTGCCGGGATTTACCATCTGGGATGCACAATTGGGAAAGTACCGCCTTCGCTTCGATCCCGCGCTTGAGTTGATCCGAAGCGGCGATCTGGAAGCCGATATCCAGGCCAACACCCAGCGGTTCACCAATGTCATTGAGAATTACGTGCGCAAGTATCCCGAACAATGGCTTTGGGTGCACCGCCGCTGGAAGACTCGTCCGGCCGGCGAGCCGCCCTTATACTGATCTGCGTTGGAGGAACGCGGTTCCGATTCTGGGCACAAGATTTCGAGAAGACGACTGCGGCAGACTCGCTTTTTAGAATGAGAGAAACGATGAGTAAGAAAAAAGCGCTGAGGCGCTCGGAGACTGAGAGAGAGCGCCAGGCTGGATCAGGAACTCGATCGGTCTGGGCGGGTGAGAATGGCGAACCCTGGGAGCGCGCCACCCAGGTTCCGGTGGCGCTTAGCGTCTCCTATGGATATGACGATCTGGATGAGTGGGCGGAAGTCGCACAAGGAAAGATGCCCGGCCATATTTATGGACGCAACACCAATCCAACCGTCGCGGCATTTGAAGAGAAAGTCAGGATCCTCGAAGGCGCAGCAGCCGCAACGAGTTTTTCGAGTGGCATGGCCGCCATCAGCAACACTCTTTTTACGCTATTGTCGCCGGGTGATCGCGTGGTTTCCGTCAAGGACACCTACGGTGGAACCAACAAGTTGTTTATCGAATTTCTGCCTCGTTTTGGCATCGACGTTTCACTGTGCGATACCACAGATCATCGCGCGATTGGGGAGGCGATCGCGCAGGGCTGCAAAGTTCTCTATTTAGAAAGCCCGACGAACCCAACCATCAAGGTGGCCGACCTGGCCCGGCTCGCCGGTGCCGGACATCGACACAATGCCCTCGTAGTCGTGGACAACACGTTTGCCACACCCATTAACCAGCAGCCTTTGAAACTTGGCGCAGATCTGGTAATTCACAGCGCGACGAAATTTCTTGGCGGCCACGCCGACGCTCTCTGTGGAGTCGTCTGTGGCGCCGCCGATCTGGTGGCGAAGATTTATCACTTCCGCGAAATCACCGGAGCCTGCCTTGAGCCAATGTCGGCTTATTTGTTGTTGCGAGGAATGAAGACGCTGCATCTTCGCATCGCGCGCCAGAATGAAAGCGCCTTGAAAATTGCGCGATTTCTGGAAGCGCATCCGAAAGTCGAGCGGGTTTTTTATCCTGGATTGGAATCGCATGAAGGTCACGAAATCGCCCGGCGGCAGATGAGCGGCTTTGGCGGCGTGCTCAGCTTCGCCATCAAGGGCGGATTCGAAGCGGTTAAGTCTTTTCTTCCCAATCTAAAGTATGCCCATCTGGCCGCAAACCTGGGCGCGGTCGAAACTGTTGCCGGCCCACCCTCGACCACGAGCCACGTGGAATCGACCAAAGAAGAAAGAGCCGCGGCCGGCATTCCGGAGGCATTGATCCGATATTCGGTGGGTATTGAAGATGCGGAAGATCTGATCGACGATCTGCGTCAGGCGCTCGATGGTCTATCTGGCGGACGGCGCCCGGTCAGGAGATAATAGATTTCAGTAGTGGAGTGACTATGCCGATCTTTGAATACGTCTGCGAGCAATGCCAGCATCACTTTGAAGCGCTGGTTTTCGGGCACGAAAAAGCTGCGTGCCCAAAATGTGATGGCAAAAAGCTGAGCCGCCAGTTGAGCGTGTTTGCCGTCTCCGCGAAGGGTTCTTCCGGCGAGCAATCCGCTGCGATGCCATCCGGCCCCTGCGGATCATGCGGTGATCCTCGCGGTCCCGGCGCCTGCTCGCTCGGCGACATGGACTAGCTAGGGAGTCCGGCATCCTGGCGCTGCGCAGAGCTTTGGCTAATCAAAACAGGCGGCAGAAAATGGAGCCGACGAGCGGACTTGAACCGCTGACCTGCCGATTACGAATCGGCTGCTCTACCAACTGAGCTACGTCGGCTTGGCATCACGGAAGGGCTCTTACAGTAGTGAGAATATCATGCCGAGAATGCCGCTAGCGGCCCTCGCTTCCACATCGCCAGCTCATTTGCCAGTGGTGGCCGGCTTGAGCCCGTCTGCCGCTTTCTGCAATTCGTGGATGGAGCTTGCGTCAAGCTCGTACAAAGTAGGATCGTTCGCGCGCTTGGCAATATAGTCGTTGCCGTTTTTCGCGATCGCTACGTTCTCGACTTGCTTGCCCTTATCGGAAGTGACGGTGAGTTCAATCGTGGGATGGGCAAATCCCGTCTCGACGAATTTGCTGGCGTTCAGATCGCGCAGTTGCGAGATGAACGACTCTGCGGTTTCCGGATCCATCTTCTTGCCATTCCCCGACCACCAATCGTTCCCGCCCTTGGTCAGGAAATATGCTTTGGAGCCGCTGTGCATCTCGATCTTATCGGGATCGTTGAAGCCGAAGTCGAAGAGCTTCTTGTTGCGGAAATCGTCGAGGTCTTTATCCAGCGCTGTGGCCAGACTTGCATCCACTTTGTAGGCGCCGTCGACGACGCTGGACTTTGCGTAATAGGTGTCCTTGTTCTTGCGAATTTGAAGTTCTTGCGTGCCGGATTGATCCGTTACCTTTGCAGTCGCGACCGGAGCGGCGTGGGCAAAGGCCGATGCGGCGTCATTGCCGCTGGCGTCCGATCCGCCAAGGTCCATTTTCGCATCGGCCAACTTGCGAGCCAGATCACCGACCTGCATGTCATCCGCACGCAGCGGTTTTGGCTTGATGATCTGCCACTCATCTTTGCTGCGGCCGAATTCGATGTCTTGATTCTTGCGCTCAAGATCAATGCGGCTCATCTTGTCGGCATCGATGGTAATCAGGCGCTTGTCCCGCAGATCGTTTACGCCTTTATCGATGCTGGTCTTTTCATAGCTGGGCATCGTGAAAAGCCGCGGATCGCCCGCCAGCATCGCGTAAATCGCGTTGCCGGTAGGCGTCGCATTGCCGATTAACAGTTTTTGCGATTTGTTATCTTTTTCGGTGAGATCAATTTCAGCCGCAGGCGGATCGAGACCAAACTGCTTCACATCCGAAACCTTGTCATCCACCAATCGTTCGGAGTTGAGGGAAGACAGCGCCGAGAGCGCGTTCGAGACCGCGCTCTGATCAGCAGGCAACGGTTTGGGTTGAGTGATCTGCCAATTGCCCGAAGTATTCTTATCGAGCACGAGCGGCTGGGCATCTTTGTTCTTCAGTTCGACTTTGGTGATCGCGCCCGAATCCAGCTTGAGGATTGCAGGCGAAGTATCGGCGGAGGCCTTTGCTGCATCCTCGTTCGGCTTGCGATGATCGGACCAATACATCGTGCCCATCAGGGCAAGCAGCACAACCGTGGCAAGAATCAGATTGTAGAATTTCATTGCGCTTCGAGAAAAGCTCCCGCCGGGATAAACCTTGTTATCTTCTCTTCCACCACACGCCCACGCCGGCAATGACTACGATCATCGGCAGCAAAAACTGGCTGGTGGCCCGCACCCAGCTCAACTGCGCGCGCGTCATGGTAATGCGGCGGTCTTCCTCGGGCTTCGGCCGAATCGAAATTAAATCTTCGTCCGAGGAGAGCCAGTTGATGGTGTTCATCGCCAGATCGTTGTTGCCGTTGAAATCGAGGAAACCATTGTCAAGCCAGGAGGAACTGCCGACCACCACGAAGCGTCCCTGCGAATTTTCCTTGCCCGTGGTGTAGGTGCCTGCCGCTGCAAGCGTCATCGGTCCCTTTTTGTTTTTTGGATCGTTCACGTTCACCGAAGCTGCGCTCAAGTTATTCGTCGCCAGGCTGGTCCCGGACGAATCGAACAATTTCTGGACGCTGGTTTTGTCGGTGCTCTTGATCTCGATGGAGCGGGAAAGTGGAAAACCTGTGGCCACTCCCTTCATGTCATCGACGATCGGCTGCGACGCATATGTGGTTACGAGCGCCACTTGCGGGCCGACGCCGGCAAGCTGCCCAATCGGATTCATATCGAGGATTAAGTCCTTCTGCATGGTCACGCCCCAGCCTTGCAGCAAGCTGGTGAGCGCGTCGTTATCGGCGATTTCCGAATGCCCCACCTTCAGCGGAGGGTCGAGCATAAATAGAGCGCGCCCGCCATCCTCAACATATTTCTTAATGGCATCGACTTCCGGTTGTTCATAATTTCGCGTCGGACCCGCGACCACCAAAGTCGTGCAGTCGGCCGGAACTTCTGCTTTCTGCAGCAGGTCGATGCTCTGGGTTTCGTAATCGTCTTTGCCAAGAAGATCTTTGAAGTGCGAAAGTCCTTCGCGATCGCTATCGTCGAGACGATGTTCGCCACTGCCGGTTACGAAGCAGACTGTGCGCGTATTGCTTTTCAGATCGCGGATGAACGCGCCGGTAATGCCTTCTTCGTTCATGCTCTTGGCCGTGTCTTTTTTCATCCCGACCTGCACCACAGCCGTGCCCATCTCACGAATTCCCGCTTCCTGGGCGGCTACCGGGTTCTTGTCGGGGTCGATGTAGTCGACATGAACCTTGGACGAAAGATTCGCATACTCATCGAGCAGATCTTTGCCTTCGCGGAAGTGCGTGCTCTGGTTGTAATACGTGATCGTCGCCGGCTGCTTCAGCCCTTTGACGATTTTGGCGGTCTGCGCAGAGAGGCTGTAGCGCTTGTTCGCGGTTGCGTCGAACGATTTGTTGTAACGATCAGCGAGAATATTCCCGATCACCGCTCCCGCCAGCACGATCAGAATGTAGCTGGTCGCGTAGGCCGCATATTTGGTTTGTCTCGCCTTGAGCCACTGACTTGCCATCGGTTATTCATGACCTCCAGCGCAGGGATTCCATGGAACGCGCGGTAAAAAACAGTCCCAGAAAAATTACGGTGATATAAAAAACCAGATCTTTGGAATCGAGTACGCCTCTGGCGAAGGATTCAAAGTGCGTGAGTACCGAAAGATAGGAAAGCACGCGCGCCCACAGCGCAGTTTCGTATTCTCCGACCCAGCCGATCACCCACAGAATCAATTCCACGCCAAAGGTCGCGGCACCGGCAATGATCTGATTCTTGGTCAGCGTAGAAATAAAAGTTCCAATCGCGAGGAACGCTCCCGCCTGAAGCAGCAGGCCAAGATAACCCAGGGCCAGCGGCTTCCAATCCGGATTGCCATACCTGAAGAGAAAAGCGAAATTGATGGCGGTGAAGACCAGCATGCACGAGTAGAGCATCAGCGCGGCCAGCCATTTTCCAATGATAATTTCGATGTCGCGAATCGGCGAGGTCACCAGCAATTCGATCGTTCCCGTACGTTTTTCCTCGGCGAACAATCGCATGGTGATCATTGGGATAAAAAACAATCCCAACACGCTGGCGTTCGATAGCAGCGGCCGGATGATCTGCTCATTGATGTTCATTGGGAACGACTGGCCGCGCATCTGCATTTCCATGCCTTCGATAATGAAGACGCCCAGCGCATTCCAGAAGAAAAAGCCGAAAATCAGGGCGAACATGGTGAGCAGAAGGTAAGCCACCGGGGAAACAAAGTAGCCGTGAAGTTCTTTCCGGCAAATGATCCAGATGTTCCTCATTACTGTGACACCCCCGCGACCACTTTTTCCTCATCTTTATTCTGGTCCGGCTGTGCCAACGCTTCGCTTCCCGTGAGCTGCAGGAATATTTCTTCCAGGCTCATCGCGGCCGGGCGAAGTTCGTTCAAGTCCCAGCCCGAAGCCACGACCGCGCGGGCCAGATCTCCGCGAACCAGCCGTCCTTTTTGGCTTTCCACTTCGAACAGAACGCGGCTATCCACTTGCTGCTTGCACAAGACTCGGCTCACGCCCGGGACCTGCTCCAGCTTGTGCTGCGCAACCGGCACCTCCAGATTCCCGGCTCGTGCGGCGATTTCAACCAGCACCGACTCTGCTCCGCGCGCCCGCGCCTGCAGATTGCGAACCGTGTCCGTTGCAACCAGCTTGCCTTTGTTGATGATGACCACGTACTCGCAAGTCTGCTCGACTTCCGGAAGAATGTGTGTGCTGAGAATAATGGTGTGATCGCCCGCCAGACTCTTAATCAGGTCCCGTGTTTCGTTGATTTGTTTCGGGTCGAGACCGGCGGTGGGTTCGTCGAGAATCAGCACATCGGGATTGTGAATAATCGCCTGCGCTAGCCCCACGCGCTGCCGGTAGCCTTTGGAGAGCTTTCCCAGCAGCTTCTTTTTGACGTCGGCGATGGCGCAGCGCTCGCAAACGTAATCGATCCGTTTTTGTAACTCGGCCCCGCGCAATCCCTTCAGTTTGCCGACGAATTTCAGGTACTCAATGGTTTCCATTTCCGGGTAGATGGGCGGCGTTTCGGGAAGATATCCGATTCGCTTCTTCACCTGCATCGGCTGTTCGAGAACATCGAAGCCCGCGACCATCGCCGTGCCCGCCGAGGGCGGCAGAAAACAGGTGAGCATCCGCATGGTCGTGGTTTTCCCGGCGCCATTGGGGCCAAGAAATCCGACGATCTGCCCTTTCGCTACTTCAAAAGAGATTTGATCGACGGCAACCACGCCGGCATACCGCTTGGTAAGCGCTTTAACTGAGATCATAGTTATTTTATTTGGCCAACAGCAAGATTTACTCAACCGCTGGCAACGGAACACAGCGGAACGGTAGCCAAAAAATATCTTAGAAACCAACCGGCTGATGTGTCAATCCGCTACATTGCAGAAAAATTGCGCCGCCGGTGGACGCCTGCCACAAGACTGCTTTTTATTTCGCTATACCTTGTATTTGAAATAGGGTCGTAGCAGTTTGGTTGCCCGCAGGTGCGAAAATCCGGCTCAATTGCTAAAAAAATACGGCGGGTAGCAACCAGACACAAGAATACTGGTGGACCTGGTCGGGATCGAACCGACGACCTCTTCCATGCCATGGAACGACGAAAATCGCAACTTGCTGACGGCAAAGGCTTTAATAGTCGGACGAGTCGGCAAAAACCGCTAAAATCGGCGTGTTTTGCTACCAAAATGCTACCAAAACACGTGCTACCAATTTGCTACCAAACTGATTTGGGCCTAGGGCTGCCCGCGGGGGACAGCCCTTTTCTACTTCAATGATTGTCCCATTGAAATTCATTTGAAATCAACAATGACCACGGCAGCGTCCTTCGCTTGGCGCGCGGCTGTCGATGTTTTTACTAATCCTGACTATCGATTTTTGCGCGGAGCATTCTTGCAATGGTGTAGTCTCGCTCGGATGAGGAATGGTCTCCCCGCTACAACGTTGCCCCTACCCAGCCAGTCCCGGTGATCCGTCAGAATCCAAAGGAACCTGTTCGCGGGTTGTCGCTGATGCGCTGGGGACTCATTCCACACTGGTCGAAAGACGGCACTGGAGCGGCGGGAATGATTAACGCAAGGTCGGAAACAGCCGCAACGAGGCCCGCGTTTCGCGATCCGCTGAAATTTCGCAGGTGCCTAATTCCAGCAGACGGTTTTTATGAGTGGAAAAAGACGGAAAAGACCAAGCAACCGTACTGCTTTGAAATCAATGATGGGGAGTTGTTCGCGTTCGCTGGATTATGGGAGGGCTGGAAAGACCCCAACGGCACTTGGATCAAGACCTGCTCGATCTTGACAACGACCCCAAATGCTGTGGCCGCAGCCGTTCACGACCGCATGCCCGTCGTCCTTGATCCAGACAGCTACGATTTGTGGCTCGATCCCGGCATGAACGACGCGCAGGTCGTGTCAGAACTGCTGAAGCCCTGTGATGCCCGGCAAATGCGATGCTACCCCGTGAGCACGCGGATCAATCATGTGGCGAACGATGACGACGAATGCTCGCGACGTGTGGAAGTCGAACAGACTCAGCATTGGCTCTTCTCATAGTGGTAGCTGCGAGCGGCACGTGTCAGTTCATCTCAGGTCAATTCCGCGAGGCTCAGACTACTCTCCGTGCTGACTGGCAGTTTTGCCAGTTTTCGGGGCAGCGCGGTCGGAATAGCCTACCCGTGGCACAAATGCGTCTAGTCCGTGTGGCTAAGAAAATCGTTGGTGGTTCCCACCGTGCGAGCCTTGCACTGACCGCCCGTCTACGCTGCAAGAAACAATCAGATTCAACGCGAGAAAAGGACACGATATGAAAACAATGCTCGGACAAACTCTCCTTGCCGTCGCGCTCGTTGCTGCGCTGACCTTATCGAACGCAAGAGCGCAAGCTCCTCCGAAGATGAAAATGACCACGCCCATTCCGCCGGACATCACGACGCCGGATTCCGTCGAAACGCGGCTGGGTACATTGAGGTTTTTCGACGGTTTTCCAGATAAAGTCACCGTGGAGAAAGCCTACGATAATCTCGACTTTATGCGCGGCGTGGACGTGTTCCTCAACACCATGGCAGCGGCTTCCACTCTGGGCAATATCGAGGGCTTGAAAAGCGTGGGCGGCAGCAATGAAACCGTCGTGGTGCATGAAGATTTTGTGGACGCGAAGACCGATCAGGAGTGATATCGTAAAGCGGTTGTGAGAAGTACGAGGCGACGATTGTATACGGAATCGTCTCTCGCGGTCTCGGGATGAGCCGAAAGCGGACATTGGCCAGAGGGCTCTGGCATTCGCTTCGATAGAGCGGAGGAAAAGATGACAGAGAATTGCACCCGATTTGAGAAGGTACACTATGACGCTCTCACTGCCCGACAAAAGGAATTATTCAACTTCCAGAAGATCGCGGCCACGCTTGCCGACTGCGGATTTAATTGCATCAAACTAGCCGACGATTGGCAGGGAGCGGATTTCCTTGCGTACCACATCAACGGCACGACCACATTAAAGGTGCAGTTGAAGTCGAGAGTGACAATCGACCAGAAGTATTGCCACAAAGACATCTGGATCGCATTTCCCCATAAAGGGGATTGGTATCTCATCAAGCATGATCGCTTGGTCGAAAAAGTCGGCCAGCACACTGATTGGCTCAGTAGTTCTTCTTGGACAAATAAGCATGGGTACTCTTCCATCAGCATCAACTCAGATTTGCTGGAGAGTCTCGCCGAAGATAGGCTCGGCCCCATCTACGGTCCTGTTCTCGCTGTATGAAGCATTTAGGAGCTTCGCTCCTGCGTCTGGAAACTGGTGCCCCTTCAAAGGCAGCCTGCGTCTGAGGTTTTCTGGTTCTTGTTACTATTTTGTTACTTTTTTCGGCTATAATTCGTCCAGTTTTGGCTGCTGTGGACTTCGTTAACCACTGTCGAACTTCATGGCAGCAATCCTAAAAGTATCTGCGATTGCAAAGGGATAGAACGATTTTTCCATTGTTGCTGTGATTTCTGAAATCGGGCGGAACACAATCCCACTCTCTCCGCCATAGTTCAAGTCACTCGACCAGCCGAACCACTTGGAGCGACTGCACCGCGCCGCTAGACCTTAGGCTTAAATAGTTCCGGGCGAGTCGCTCTAATCCACTTTTCCACGTCCGCGCGGAGCATGGTCGCAAGTTTGATCATCTCGTCCGCTTCTTGGTCGGACACGGCCCCAGCTACATCGTAGCTGCTCACGTTGCGCTTCTTGCGAAAGCCATCTAGGGTGTCGATGAATTTTCTGCCCGGTGCCGTCGTGAACTCCAGCGATTGGATTACACGGTAGTGATGATTGTCCCGTGCGGCCCTGTAGCCGGCAGTAGCCAGAGCGGCGGTCGCTGCCTGGAGCGCCGCATTGTAGGCGATCGTACACCGCCAGTCGGCGGGCAACTGTTTCACTTGGCAAGCCGAGAGATCCCGATCCGAAATCGCCAACAGGTTCTTGATCTCTTCAGGGCTTGTTGTGTGCTGAACCAACCAACTATTTTGAAGCCAACTTTGCAAGCTCATTCTCGGTCCCCAACACGAAAAGTCTCTTCTCTTTCATTACACTGCGCAAGAAATGGTTCCCCGCCGCCAGCTTTGATCGGAATTCAGACACCGGAAACACGGTCGGGTTGATCTCCCTGCCGAGCCCTCTCTGTGCCGGACTCAGCGCGGCAACAACGTCGCTGAATGGTGCATCACCCAAAACCATCAAATCCACATCACTATCCGCTCGCTCTTTCTGATGCGCAATCGAACCGTACACGAAAGCAATTTGAATCTCTGCTCCCAAAGACGCCAGAGCCGAACGAATGACATCGTGGATGCCCACCGTCTTGGATATCAGACTCTTAATTTCCGCAAAAATCGGGCTTAGTGAATTTGCGCGATATAGGACTTGATTTCCCTGAATCGTTCTCACAATGAGGCCCATTTCCGTTAGGGCCTTCAACTCTCTCTGAAGAGCACCGTGGCCGGCACCAACTGCCCTGACAAGCTGGCGCAGGTAGAATGACTGATCTGCGTGGCCGTAAAGCATGGCCAGCAGCGCGCTACGCGTCTGGCCAAAAAGCCCTCGGCCCGCGACCTCGTAATGCCCTCCTGTACTCATAATGGGTACGATTGTACCCTAATTGGGTTCTACACTCAAGTCTCAATCTGGAACCAAAAATACGCCTTTCTTGCTGGAAGCTTCCCCATCGCGATGGATCAACCTCAGTTCTCCAATGAAGAACTCTCTGAGACCGATTGTAGTTCGCGAAAGATATCTGCATGGTGCTGACCAAGGTAGCGCTCAACACGGGCATTGCCGAGCAACTTCGCCAGATAGCCGCGCGCTAGGACCAAATTGAGGACCTGATTTCCATGAGATTCCTCAATCAGCCCTAAATCGCGTTGCAAAACTTCCATCTCTTTTTCCATTTTCGCGACCTGTTCCGGGGTCAGGCCCTCGACTACTTTGTGTTTGTCAGGATCGACGAGCATGTCAGAGCGGGTGGCTGCCAGAAGAGCTTTTGCATAGGGCACCGAGAAGTTCCCCGTTGCCACCAACAGGTCGGCTACCTCAATCTGGCGCATTGGTTTTAGCTTTCGTAGAAAGGCGAATGCTCCTAGCGACACATGTTTATTCTTGAGGATCTCGATGGCCTCCTTGCAGATACCATTCAACAGGTCCCGCTTCTGTCGGATGATAGCCACATCCACTTTCAGCACCTTGGCGATCCGTTCTTCCGAGACGCCGTGCCGAATCGCTTTCAGGATCATATTGTGTTCCTGAATTGTGGCCATCCGGTTTACACGCCGATTGTATGTGTAGGTTTCATCGTCAGTCGCAACTAGGCAGCGCGCATGGGTTTCGCCGATCTGCCGCAAGACCTCAAGCCGCACATGACCATCCAGCAATAAATACGTGTCGGACTGGCCGTTGTGTGGGAACACGATCAGGGGCTCAATGATGCCGACTTCGCGCACGGAAGAAAGGACCTGCTGGTACTTTTGGCTGGACCGCATGACAGGCTTTACTTGCTTGAGTGGCAAGATGTTTGTGATCGGCACCACAAGCCCTTGAGGATTAAACGCGATGGAAACCTGCTTAGCCATATTCAAGCCCTTTCGGTGATCTGAATCTTTTCCGCAAGGTAAGCGGGCAGCGAGTCCAGTCCTTCAGCTCGCAACAATGTGATGAAGTTCTCATCGCGGAAAAGATTTCTTAGAGCGGATACGATGAACAGCAACCGGTGCTCCGTCAGCTGCGACCTCTTCACCAGGAGCTTTTGACGGTCGGCTTCTTGACGATAAACACGAACGAGCGACTCTGCTGACTGCAGGCCGTTATTTCTACGTCGGACACCTGGGGTCGAACGTTTGCCGTTGGCTTTGCGCAGTTCTATGATGCGGCGAACGGTGAGCAGCTTGCGGCCCCGGAGAGTCTGATCTTCATAGGCCTGGCAGAGGGCTCGCTGCATGCCGTCCTCGTCCGCGTTCGCGATCTGCATCGCAACCGACAGCGGTATCCGGCCTTTGTCGACGGCATGAAGAAGACGTTCTTCGCCGTTTTTCAACAGGTGTGCGATTCCCACAACATAGCTCTTCGCAACATCAATTTTCTTCGCAATCTCAGCTGTGTTATAACCCCGCAACTTCAGACCGTCGATTTCTCGGAGCAACTCTAGCGGGCGGATTTGGCGCCTCGCAATGTTTTCTACCAGGCTCATTAAGAAACATTCCTCTCTTGATGCTTCCTTCACAATTGCAGGGATCTCAACTTGGCCTAGCGCCATGAAGGCCTCAAGGCGACCTTGGCCGCACACCAGATCGTATGGTTTGCCATCTGCGGGTTCGATCCGACGAGCGACGGTAATGGGCTTCTTGAGACCAAGACTGGAAATATTGGCCACGATGCCTTGGAAAGCGACCTTGTTCCGGCTTCGCGGATTAAGGACATTTATTTGATCTATGGGGATCATCTGAACGGTCGGCGCGGTATCGTTCATGCGGCCCCCGGTATCCGTGCGCGCTGGGCCATGCCAAAAAAGAAATCAAGGGTGACAAAGCGATATGTATCTATACTGACCGCGTTGTCTTCGGCGAGCAACAGTTTCTCAAAGGTCATGTCGAGACTCGGCAGGAGATAGTAGTCCAGAGGGCTCTGATTATCGGCGGCCATTCGCACTGCAACGGTGATGTCTGGGTTCAAACCGGCATCCATGCGAATTAACCATCGAAACGCTCCT
Source organism: uncultured Acidobacteriaceae bacterium (assembly GCA_963784095.1). Taxonomy (GTDB): domain Bacteria; phylum Acidobacteriota; class Terriglobia; order Terriglobales; family Acidobacteriaceae; genus Sulfotelmatobacter. The sequence continues at coordinate 593,380 of CAWAQC010000001.1, read as the reverse complement.
GAGTCTCTTTGGCGGCATCGCGCGATAACGAGAGCTGCGGTGAATTCGTCATTCACCACCAACAAGTCGGTGGTGGGGTCACTACTCACAGCGCCTCCGAGTTGGCGAATGTTGTCAATGACATCGGCAATGATCTTGGGATACATCAGGCGCAGCTGACGGTTTGTTTCGATGAACTCGTAATCGCGTTCGGGCGTGTACCCGATCAATCCGTATGCCCGGATCAGGCTGCGAAACCGGCCGCGATAGATCGAACTGGAAGCCATCCCGTCAGTCTCGTCGATCAGAAGACCAGAGAGACGGCCTTCGCGATCCAACAAGCCGCGAAGTTGCCCGAGCAATTCGTCATTGCTGTATTTGCGGCTACGTTCGCGAATGATGGTCTGCGCCCTCGTGAACAGTTCGGCTGGCACAATCGACTCGAATACAGCATCGCTACGAATCCACATCTCGGGCGGATTTAGAACGCGTTTCTTCTTCAGCTTGAAGGACATTCTGTTGTAAATGTTGTTGCCAACATACTTCTCGTTCGTCAAGATCTGGTGAATGGTTCCTTGAGTCCAGGCCCGCCCCAAATCTGTGGTAATGCCGCGTTCGTTCAGCATCTTGGCGAGTCTTGATTCGAGCATTCTTTCTTCCACGAACATGCGGTACATCCAACGAACGATTTCCATTTCCTCGGGCGGCCCTGGAACAAGAATGACGCGGTCCGTCTGTATGCTCTTTTGTTCTCCCCGGTTGAGCACTCCCTTGTGTTGGCCGGTCACGTCACGCAGCATCCGACGAAGCCCAAACCCTGCTGAGCCGCCCTGGCGAAATCCGAGTTCGATAAGGCGACATTGCCCGATAAAGACCTTGGCGGAAAGCTCGCGGCTGTACTCACCGGCCATGGCGCGCTTCACGCCCTTAACGATTGTCGAAATGGGGCTGCCATCATTCTCAAATTGCTCGGCGCAATAGTGCACATCAATCTTCGCGCGTCGGCAAATGTACTCGTAATAGGCGCTCTCGTCGGCATCCTGGAATCGTCCCCAACGGCTGACATCGTAGACGAGAATTGCACTGAAATTCGCTTGGCCATTCTCCACATCGCGAATCAACTCTTTCAACGCATCTCGACCGTCAATTCGAAGGCCGCTTTTGCCGGCATCCGTGTATGTCCGAGTGATGATCATTCCTCGGCCTTCGGCATATTGCTGGATGACTTTCCGTTGATTATCAGTTGAGTATTGTTGGTGCTCGGTTGACATGCGGACGTATTCCACGACGCGGGTTGCGCCATGACCTTGTTCCGACGCTGAAGGCTTCTGTTGTCCTGTTTCTTCCATGGCTGTCAGTCGTCCGAATGCGCGGATTTCCCGCGATGGAGCTGGGGCGCCCTGTAAGAGTCATGGCTGCTCTTGCGGACCACTGGCCGGCGTGGCCACCCGGAAGGCGACTGCCTTAACGCCCAATGCTGGATTCTCCGAACAGTAATAGTTATATGACGGGTGCGAAGCTAGGTTCAAAGAGATGTTCTTTACTGACCCGATCCTAGCCCGTGGAGTGTGGAATACCTTGCACAATGATGATTTTGGCGGAAGCAAGGTTGTTCTTTTCACAGAACCCACTTGTAGAGACAAGCCAAATGCTTGCATCCAGCGAACGAAGATCGACAGCCGAGTTGTTCTTTACCAATTTCAGGAGCCGGTTTAGTTCGGACGTTAGGGATTGTTTTGTATTGAGACAGTCGCCGGATCGCCGTTCTGCCCAATAGCGCTTCATATAGTGGGGGTTTTTCTCGCGCCACTTTTGTTGACTGTCGCGGCATTGCTCTCGATAAGCGGCATCTTCAACAAGCTTTTTCCGATGGTACTCTGTGCGGCGGCGGCGCTGACAATCTCGTGAGCTGCAGACTTTTTGATCCGGGTGGTACCTAGAAGGTCGGAATTCATGGATGCAGTACCTACACACATTTTCTTCCATGCTAACTGTGTAAATCTTCGCACGGAATGTTCGTTTCTAGGGACGCACATTCCCCACACAACAAATGGCAGTTTCGTTGGTTGCGCGTCGCGGGATACTGAAGTGCCGTCGGGGGCGTGCAGCTTCATCTCATGCTGCCATTCCCGGATAGTCGGAGACAGAAAGCCGAGGCGCGGTCTGTGTCAAGGCCGGACAACGTCCGCCGCGTAGCGGTCGCAGAGCCTTGACACAGCCCGCGCCTCGGCTACGCTCGCGCATCCAGGGAATGGTCGCGATGAGTCTTATCCATGCGTATCTGGTGGTTGCTCCGCCAAAAGCTCTTGAGCCCATCCATGTTTCTTCGCCTTCACCTGCCGCAGGATTTCCTGGTATTGTTCGGCGTCCAGCCACTCCCCGCGTGACATGATAGAAAGTACGTGGTTCAGGAAAACTCGCATACCAACCACCTCTGCTAGGAGTCGATATCCGTAGTTGATGTGGCTACCGGAGTTCATCTGATCGCTGCCGCGAAGCTCTCGAAAGAGCACCTCGCGGATCCATTCGCCAAGCCGGATGCCGCGCTCCGTCGCCGCGCGTTCGAGTTCATTCAACTCCGATTGAGTCACCTTGGTGCTGGCAGTGTGAATCCGGAAATTCTGCGACCCGTTCTTCTTCGCAGATGTGATTTCTTCGGCCATAGTTACCTCTTTTCGCAAGTAAACTTGGGGCGCTCTGCAGCGCCTTGAAAACCGCAAGTCATTCATTCGGAACCGGTCGCTCTGGAGCGCCCCGGAACGCTCTGCAGCACCCTCGAAGGGGTGGAGTGTCAAAATACATCCGGTGCGAAGCACCGTTTACGCACCACCACGAAATCGAATGCAGGAGCATGCCCTCAATACCTGCGTAAAACCCGTGCACGACACCCCCGCTGCAGGCTCCTTTGGTCACCACTTCACCACACCATTTACATGGGCAAGCGCGTGCAGAATCCACGCCCAATCGTGTTCGGAATTCGTGTACTCACCGAGACGCTTTCGCAATGGGATTGCGAGGCGAAAGCATGGTCTTCGTTGCTGAGATATCCAACCGACGGCCACCGGGATTCTAAGTGGAATCGCAAGAGTTTTGACGGTAAATGGATATGCCGGATCGTACTCGCAATTCGGCAATCCTTGCGGGTGGAGAATCCGGTTGCAGCCGGTGCAATCGAGATCGCTGCCGAAAACGACGGTGCGCAGTTTAAGCGTGCTTTCCTGGTGGCGTAAAGACAAAGCCCACAACGCGCCGGAGGATCTGATATTTGCGGAGCGATGCCGAGAGGATCGCGGTTAGCGTGCCAACTGTATCGGAGGCTGGCAGCGAAGTGAGGTCGGCCTCCCCGATATCGAAATCAAGGTGCCGATGACCCACCGTGTCAATGCTCTCTTTGGTGCGGTTGCGACCGCCAGAGCGCAGATGATTGGCAGCAACGTAGGTCTTGATTTCGCTGAGACCGAATTTGAGCCGGCGTGCTGACGTGTGCGCCTCCGGGCTGAGCAGCCTAAAACGGCTGATTGTGGCGCAAGGCTAGTCGCACTCAATCACGCTGTCCAATGAATTCTGGGCGGTCTGTTATTCCTGGGAGGAATAACAGAATTAAGTCAGAGTGATTCGGGCGGCAGCATTGTTGTCGCGACTCGCAGCAGAAATCTTCATCCACCTCTCGACAAGAGACATAGCAGTCATCGTTTCGCTAAGCTTTCGATACTCACACGCCGTCTGGACGAGTCGCGGCGATGGTCGGAATCGGCAGCGACATGGCCACGAGAAGGATCGCGCGAGTGGTGAATCAATGTCTCGTAGCTTTTTCTTAAATGACAGGCATCCCCGTAAGTCACATGCTCTGAGGATGATTGCCCCGCAAATTGGCGAGTTCACCGAGAATTCAAGGTGAGAATCAGCGCCTTGCCGTCTGTTATTCCCGACAGGAATAACGTTGTTCCGAAAAGTTATTGGACAGGGCGGCAAGACTGGGGTCAAGTTGGCTAAAGAGGTGATGTATGCCAGCCAACTCTACGATTCCGTTTCCACGCTCATCTACTGAAACTGCATCAATGCCTGCCACCGAACGGGGCGCTGTCTCCAACGCTCAGCCCGAAAACCCAAAGAGAGTTCTTCGCGCGGGGTACGGGCAAGACGGGGATCCTCTGCTCACAGCGGAGGATGTCGCTCAGCGACTGAATGTCACGAAAGACTGGGTGTGGGACCACTCGTCACGCAAGGCCCCGTACCTTCCAGTTATTCGTATGGGTGATGGGACTCTCCGCTATCGGGCGAGCCGAGTTGAAGAGTTCATTGACGAACGGGAGCGCCTCACTCAAATCCGCCGCAAGCGCGCGTAAAATGGGTGCAGGCCCACTTGTTCCCCCGCAGAAACTGAGGAATGAATGGGTAAGTCGTATCAAAGGGGTTGGGTCGTCTCCCGTGGAAAGAAATGGTACGGGTACTTTCGCAAGACGGTATTCGATCCGACTACGAATCAGCAGAAAGGTGATGTCATCTCGGTAGTTCTCGGGCTGAAGTCGCAGATGAAAGCGTCTGAAGCACGAGAGGTACTGGAACGTGAAGTAACCAAGCAAACCGGACACTCCGGACCAAACGCCGGCAGAGTGATGAACGATAGCTCTGTCACGTTCGGATGGTTTGTTCGGAACCGCTTTTTCCCTCTCAAAGAGGCGCACTGGAAGGAGGAAACGGCAAAGGTGAAAAAACTCCTCATCCAAAGGGATCTCATCGATCCGTTCGACAAGACTCCTTTGGGGAATTTGGACAAGTTCACCCTGCAAGTGCATCTCAACAATCTGGCGAAAACTAGCTCCAAGGACAGAGTTCTTCAGATCAAGGCTTACCTCCGCGACATCTTCGCGGAGGCGGTGGATCAGGACTTCCTCGTCAAGGACCCAGCTCGAAAGGTCACGGTCCCGACCCAGTTGCGCGACACTGATCGGACAACCTTGACCTGGTGGCAGTTGCGAGGTGCGCTCTCAAAGCTAAATCTGAGAGACCGCATTCTCTTGGAACTTGACATGACGAATGCACTCCGTCCAGGCGAACTGTTCGCGCTTCGCTGGCAGTGTTTCAGCCACACCGAATGCACCATGCAACTCGTGGAAACCGTATACAAAGGCAAAATCCGACCCTGGGGTAAGACTCGAAAGAGCTTGGGATCCGTGCACGTTCCGAAAGAACTGGCCGACGATCTGTGGCTCTGGAAGCAGCGATGCCCCAACCAGTCTCCGGACGCTTTCATCTTCCCGAACAAAAAAGGCGGGTTCATCGACAGCAACAACTACCGGAATCGGGTTCTGCACGGATTGGCGCAGGAACTTGAGTTGCCCAAGCTGACCTTCCAAGTGATCCGGCGGACGATTGCGACGCTGGCGCAAAAGAAGGGGACAGTGAAGGACATTCAAGGCGTGCTCAGGCACTCCCGCATCGCAACGACAACTGACGTTTACATGCAGGAGATTCCGGAGAGCGTGCAGAAGACGGTAGACGCCATCAGTGCCGAGCTTCGACTCCTTCCTAATTTGGAAGAGGTCACGCGCGGGACGAGCGTTTTGCTACCAAATGCTACCAAACTGAAAAGCGGGGTATCTGCAAGTAGTTGAAAATATGGTGGACCTGGTCGGGATCGAACCGACGACCTCTTCCATGCCATGGAAGCGCGCTCCCAGCTGCGCCACAGGCCCACGATTGGAAATACTTCACGAACCGGAATCGAAGAGAAATGCCACGATCATTCTCTCTGACATGAGTGGGATAGTCAACGCCGGGCATTGATAGCGCCAGCTTTCAATCCATCAGGCCCGATCCAATGCGATGGCACCATGAGCCGGCTGTTTTCCGTGTTCGCGCCAGCCTTCGATGATCAGATAAAGAACCGGGATGAAGAAAAGATTGAGTACAGTCGACATGATCATACCCCCGAAAACCGTGGTGCCTACGGAGTGGCGTCCGTTTTCGCCCGCTCCAGAGGCGAACACCAGAGGAACGACTCCGAGAATAAAGGCGAGCGATGTCATCAGAATCGGCCGGAGGCGGATCGTTGCGGCCTGGATTGCCGCTTCGAGCAGCGGAGTTCCGCGTTCGCGCAATTGCTCGGAAAACTCGACGATCAAAATCGCGTTCTTGCTGGCCAGACCCACCAGCATGACCAGCCCCACCTGGCAGAAAATGTCGTTCTGCAGCCCCCGTATCCATTGAGCGCCGAGCGCGCCTAAAAGAGCCATCGGCACGGCCAGCAAAACGATAAATGGCAGCACGAAGCTTTCATATTGCGCCGATAACGTCAGATAAACCACCAGAGTTCCCAATCCAAACAGAAGCAGCGACGTTCCTCCTGACTGCAGTTCTTCGAGCGAGAGGCCGGTCCAACTGTAAGTGAATCCCTGCGGTAGCTTCGAGGCCAGCTGTTCCATTGCCGTAATCGCCTGCCCGGAGCTGTAACCGGGAGCCGCCGATCCGTCGATTTCCGCCGAACGAAACAGGTTGTAATGGCTGATGACCTGCGGCGAGATGGTTTGTGAAATGCTGATCAGATTATCCAGAGGAATCATCGCGCCGCTGTCTGAGCGAACATAGAACTGCTTCATGTCCTGCGCAGTTGCGCGGTATTGCTTATCGGCCTGTACATAGACACGATAGGAACGATTGTTGAAATCGAAATCATTTACATATGAAGAGCCCATGAAAATTCCCAGCGTATCTGTGATTTGCGAAAGCGGCACGTGCAGGCTCTCCGCCTTCTCACGATCGATGGTGATTACATATTGCGGGTCGTTCGCCGTGAATGGCGTGTACAGCCCGACCAGATCTTTGCGGGCGCGGGACTGCTGAATGATTTGGTGCGTCGCATCCGAGAGTTCTTGCAGAGTGTGCGAACCCTGATCCTGCACCACGAATTGGAATCCGCCAAAATTACCCAGGCCGCTTACCGCCGGCGGCAGAGTAGCAAACACAATTGCACCCGATATGCCGAACATCCGTGGACGCACGCGGTTCACAATCGCAGCGGCTGTGTGCTGCTCGCCTTTGCGTTGCGAGTAGGGTTTTAAAGGAACAAAGACGATTCCCTGGTTCGCAGCGCTGCCTGCAAACCCGAATCCAGCGATGGAAAAAGTGCCCTCGGCCTCCGAGACATCGGCCAGCAGGTTAGAAACCTGTTTCCCAATTGCCTTGGTGTAGGAAAGCGATGCTCCGGAGGGAGCCTGGATCACAATGATGAAATATCCCTGGTCTTCATCCGGAACGAATCCCCTCGGGACGTGTTGCAGCACGAAATAAGTTGCGCCCAAGCCGGCGAAAAACAGCACTACCATCGCCATCTTGTAATTCAACACATGATGCAGCACGGTTCGATAGCCGCGGGTGAGCGCAGCGATGCCATCGTCAAACTTTCGCAGCCACCACCACTTTTGTCCGTGGTGGCCGCCGCTCAGAAAAATTGCAGCCAGGGCCGGTGCCAACGTCAGCGCATTAAACGCGGAAATGGAAATGGAAAACGCGATGGTCAACGCGAACTGGCGAAACAGAATGCCAGTCGTTCCGGGAAAGAACGCAACCGGCACAAATACCGCCACCAGCACCAGCGAAGTTGCGATCACCGCGCTGGTAATCTCGCCGGTTGCTGTGGATGCGGCTTTGTGCGAGTCGTGCTCGCCGGCCTGAATGTGGCGTTCGATATTTTCGATCACCACAATGGCGTCATCCACCACCAGCCCGGTAGCCAGCGTAATGCCGAACAGCGTCAGCGTGTTAATCGAGAAACCCAGCAACTTCACAAAAACGAAAGTCCCGATGAGCGAAACCGGAGTGGCGATGAAGTGAATCATCGTCGTCCTCCAGTCGCCGAGAAAGATAAAGATCACCAGGATGACCAGCAGGATCGCCGAACCTACGGTGTAAACTACATCGCGGATTGATTCGCCTACGGCATCGGTCGTATCGAACGCCAGGCGATAGTGCATGCCGGGAGGAAACTGCTTGGAAAGCCGGTCAAGTTCTGCGATGGCGCGGCGGTCAACGTCCAGCGCATTCGCGGTTGAGAGCTGCGTTACTCCAATGCCCACGGCATCGTGCCCATTGAACTGCAGGTCGGAGCTGTAATCTTCCGCGCCCAGCTCCGCACGGCCCACATCTCTTAGCCGGACGAGCGTGCCATCGGCATTCGTTTTCAGAATGATGTTGTCGAACTGGCTGGTTTCGCTCAGCCGGCCGATAGCGCGGACGCTGATCTGGTATTGCTGGCCTGCTTTCGCCGGCTGCTGTCCGACCTGTCCGGCCGCGACTTCTACGTTCTGTTCCGACAATGCATTGACCACATCCGGCGCCGTCAACCCACGTCCGGCCAAACTCACCGGATCGAGCCATAATCGCATCGAGTATTTGCGCTCGCCGAAAATCAGCACGTCCGCGACTCCGGGAACACGCTTGAGCGCGTCCCGAACATAAATGTCCAGGTAGTTCGACATGAACAGCGTGGAATATTTATTGTTGTCAGAGACGATGGCTGCTCCGAAGACGAAGTTCTGCGAGGTCTTCGCGGTGGTAATGCCCACGGCTTTTACCGCGGCAGGAATTCGTCCCTGAGCGGTGTTGACCCGGTTCTGAATGTCGACCGTAGCCAGGTCAGGGTCGCGATTCAAATCAAACGTTACCGTGATGCTGCTGGTGCCGTCGTTTCCGCTTGTCGAGGTCATGTACTTCATGCCTTCAGCGCCGTTGATCTGCTGTTCGAGCGGGATGGTGACGGCGCTCTCCACCGTCTGCGCGCTGGCCCCAATGTAAGAGCTGGAAACCCCGACCTGAGGAGGCGCAAGGTTGGGAAACTGCGCGATCGGCAAGGTGGGAATCACTGCTGTACCGGCAAGAACGATCAGCAGCGCGCAGACGGTCGCGAATACAGGGCGGCGAATGAAAAAATCAGCAAACATAGAAAATCAGGACTCAACTTAATTTTCAGACATCATCATTCTGCGCTGACGAATTTTCGGTTCTTCGCGGCAGAATTTCACCCCGGCACTCGATTGACCAAGTGCCAATCGCCATTGGCTAACTGCCGCCGCTGTCTTGTTTGAAACCTGGCCTAACTATGCGGAATCACCGGCGCCCCATCCAGCAGAAACTGCGTACCGGAAACGATGATCTTGTCGCCCGGCTTGATGCCGTCTCGCACTTCGTAATCGTTGCCCACAGTCTCTCCAACCTCGATCGGCTTCTGGCGCGCCACATAGGCGCCGCCCTTTTCCGGTTCGGCCACAAAAGCGAAGTACTGTCCCGCTAGGCGAGATACGGCAAGAATGGGAACCTCCGGGCTCTGGTGCGTTCCCCAAATCACGCGGGCGCGGATAAATTGCGATTGCCGCAGGGCATCGTTGCTATTGGCAATGCGGGCCTTCACCAGCACGGTTTGCGTGGAGTTATCCACCTGCGGCGAAATGAAGCTAATGCGGCTGTTCGCGAGAACCTTGTCTTCGCCGTCTTCGCCGGATAGTACCTGCACCGGCAAACCCATTTTGAGTTGCGACGAGTGCTCGATGGGCACATACACATAGACTTCAAGACTGCCAGGCTGATCCACCGTGGTCAGTTGCGTCGAAGTAGTCACGCGGTCGCCCACGCGAACAGGAATGTCTCCAACCACGCCGGTTCTCGGCGCCACGACTTTGTAATAGTGCAGTTGTACTTCCTGCTCCTTGACTTGCGCGTTCAGCGAGTCGAGCTGCGCCTGCGCCGCATCCAGCGTGGATTTCGCCTGATCGAGATCCTGCTTGCTGACCACGCCCGCGGCGAAAAGGCCCTTAGCTCGGTCATACTGCTGCTGTGCCCAACTCAGATTCGCCTGCTGCGCCTCCAGCGAACTCTGCTGGCTCTTCACGGTGGCTTGCTGCTTGAGCGGATCGATTTCCATCAGCGGTGCACCTGCGGAAACAGATTCGCCGGAGTGAACAAAAATTTCCGTAACCTGCCCTTCAACCTGCGGCATGATCACGGCCGAGTCTCGCGATTTTAACGTGGCCACATACTCGCTGGAGTCGTCGATCGCGACCTTCTTTGCTTCCAGCACCTTGACGGGCATAGCCGGAGGCCCGGCGGCGTGGGCGTTTTGCGCTTGATTGCTGGAGCACGCCAGAGTGGCGCCAGAAAGCAATAAAGCGGCCAACAGAGCCAGCATGAACAAGCTTCCACCCGAATTGGCAAATCTGTTTTTGGACATGAACTTCCCGCCAAGCCCCCAAATTTACTTAGACGGCTAGAACGGCATAGCGTTAGGCGTACATACAAGATTCCGCTCAGGCGCTCTCGGACGCAAAAAATAACATAAGCTTCCCATTGAATAACAGACGTTGAACGATAGCCATTGCGCAACAGAGAAGCCAGCCGCCCTATCCGTGATCCCTCACCGTTCTTAGTTCTATCATCGCACTCTGCTACATTGTTGCGCTATGGAGAAAAATTCCATTCCAATCTCCCGCAGTTTTGCCAGCGATAACAACGCAGGCGTTCACCCTGAAATTCTCGAAGCGGTTACTCGCGCCAATCAGGGCCACGTCGTCGCCTATGGCGATGACGCGTACACCCGTTCGGCCGTCAAGAAGTTCGAAGAACATTTCGGCCCCGGCATTGCAGTTTTCTTCACCTTTAACGGCACCGGCGCCAATGTTCTCGGCCTGCAATCGCTCACCCGTTCATTTGAGTCGGTGCTGTGCAGCGCCTGCGCTCACATCTATGTGGATGAATGCGGCGCGCCCGAAAAGCATACCGGCTGCAAGCTGATTCCGCTGCCCCATCAGGATGGCAAGATCACGCTGGATTCGGTGCGCGAAGCCTACCACGGCATCGGTGACCAGCATCATTCTCAGCCGCGCGTGATTTCGATTACGCAATCGACCGAGATGGCAACGGTTTATAAGCCTGAAGAAATTCAGGCGCTGGCACGTTTTGCGCACGAACATGAGATGTTCCTGCACGTGGATGGCGCGCGCATCGCCAATGCCGCCGTGTCACTGGGTCAGAACTTGCGCCAGGCCACGCGCGATCTTGGCATAGATGTGCTTTCTTTCGGCGGCACAAAAAATGGCATTCTGGGCGGCGAAGCGGTCGTGTTCTTCCGGCCTGAACTCAGCCGCGATGTTCTTTACCTGCGCAAGCAATCGATGCAACTGGCTTCGAAGATGCGATTCATCGCCGCGCAATTCGAAACTCTGCTCACCAACGACCTATGGCGACGCAGCGCCGAGCACGCCAACCGCATGGCCCGCCTGCTCGAAAAAGAAGTGAGCCGCATTCCCGGCGTGAAGGTTGTTTGGAAGGTCGAGGCGAACGGTGTGTTCGCCCAGATTCCGCGGCATGCGATTGAGAAAATCAAGCAGCAATATTTCTTCTACACGTGGATGGAGGAGCAATCCATCGTGCGCTGGATGTGCTCCTTCGACACCACGGAAGAGGATGTACGCAAGTTTGCTGGGGTGGTAGAAGAGGCCGTGAAAGCGTGACGATGGTTCCTCACGCATACGCTTTACGATTGCTTTTTCGGGGCCTTTTTAATAAATTAGCCCATCCCCCAAAATGTGTGGCGTTCAGCCAGGTTGGCTGATCGAGGAGTGTTGATGATCCGGAAGTGGTTTAGCATTCTTGCTCTTCTAGCTGTCGGGGCCTTGCTTTTGAGCGTGCCCAGTTGCGCCGACAGCTCCAAACTGCTGTCGATACAAATAATGCCCAACCCCGTTGTGTTTGAAGGTGTCGGGGCGACGGTCCAGTTCACCGCGCTTGGCACCTATATTCACCCTCCGGAGACCAAAGATATTACCGATCAGGTTCAATGGCGAATTGATATCGGCTATCTTGCGACGATCAATTCGGCCGGGGTCGCGACCGCGACCGGCGTTTGCGGAGCTGGAAATGTGGTGGCCACGGTCTATAGCAATCCCACCGATCCGTCTAATGGGTCAGCCATCGTAGGGACCGCAGGCATTTCTGGAATTGACCAAGGCACTCCCCAATGTCAGTGAGCTCCTTGTGACTTTATTGCTCCCGCTCTCCTAGCAACTTCTCCAGCGTCGCCTTGTGCTTCTCCGGATTCTTCTTCTTGTGGGGCACTACCTTTTCGGCAGGAGGCGCGCCCACGCGCTCCCGTGCCATCTCTTTGACCACCTGTACCGCATCAAATTTCTTGGGTTTCTTCTTGCGCGCCATAAAGTTCATGTTGCCATAGCTTTGTCTGCCGCAAAACTGTAATAATCGGGTGAGGTCAAAGTGGTCACGGGAGCCAACCGATAAGTTGCTTATGCGGTGGGCCGGCGACCGACGACCGACGACGATCCCCATGGAAGAACGCGAATTTTTTGACGAACGCACCGAAAAGAAACCGGCAATGTTGAACTGTCCACATTGCCATGAGGCTGCCGAATACGAAGTCACCTGGGTGGTGCGCACCAAGAAGCGGCAGATTGGCGGACGCGCCGACGAGCGCGACCGCGCCCGCTTCGCGAAGGCCCGCTCCTATATGTTGCGCAAGGACGACCTCATGGCCTGTAAGAACATGCGCTGCCGCAAGCGCTTCGAAATCTCCGGAGTGCAGTCGGTAGTATTCACTGAATAGCGAGCAGCACTCAGCATTCACCTAATCCTCCCGTTTATCCAAAGGCCGGGTGCTGAATTGCTCAGTGCTCGTTTATACTCTTCTGTTTGCGCTCAAGGAGTCATCGTTGAAAATCCTGGCATGCATGAAGCAGGTGCCGCAGAAAGATGCACCGCTCAAACTCAACGAATCCGGGGCCTGGATTCGGGAAGATGTTTCCTACGAAGTGAACGAACCGGATGCGTTTGCTCTGGAGGAAGCTCTTCGTCAGAGGGAGAAGCACAAAGGCGAGGTCGTGGTCATCACTTCGGGCCCGGCACGCGCGCAGCAGGTTTTACGCGAGGCTTTGGCTAAAGGCGCCGACCGCGCCATTCACCTGGAAGACGACGCTTTTGTGGGACTGGATGCTCTCAATACCGCGAAAGCATTTGCCGCGGCCATCAAAGACGAACAATTCGACCTGATCTTCACCGGCTTGCAGTCCGACGATTATGGATACGCGCAGACCGGAGTGATTCTTGCCGAACTTCTGGGCTGGCCGCACGCCACAATCATCATGCAGATCGAAAAAACCGACACTGGCATTCGCGTGAAGCGCGAGCTCGAAGCTGGATTTTTTCAATTCGTCGATATGCCCTTGCCGGCTGTGCTCACGATTCAATCGGGAATCAATAAATTGAGGTACGCAACCTTGATCGGCATTAAACAAGCGAAGAACAAGCCGGTGCGCAAAGTGATGCTGGCCGATGTGCAATCTGCCATCGGCGAGAATCTGCAGAAAATCGAGCGTCTCTACGTTCCGCAGAAAACTAAAAAAACGGAACGCATCGAGGGCTCGCCGGGCGAAATCGCGAAAAAGCTGGTAGACAAGTTGCGTAACGAACTTCGCGTGCTGTAGATGATGGCTTGGGCTGAGAGAAAGGCCGAATTACTTTCACCCAAGAATTTCGTGACATGACCCTTTCGTCCCAATTAACGTCCTCCCAGAACTGGAGTGCGGCCGACTATGCGGCCAACGCGCACTTCGTGCCAGCGCTCGGGCAGCCTGTGTTGGATTTGCTCCATCCACAACCCGGCGAGCGCATTCTCGACCTGGGCTGCGGAGATGGAATGCTCACGGAAAAATTGGTCGCGCTGGGCGCCAAGGTGGTCGGCATCGACAATTCTCCAGACATGATTGCCGCTGCGCGCCTGCGCGGGATTGATGCGAGAATGATGGACGCCAGGTCGCTGACGTTTGAGAACGAATTCGATGCGGTCTTTTCCAATGCCGCTCTGCACTGGGTGAAGGACGACCCGGACCCACCGGTCACCGGTGCGTTTCGTGCCCTGGTGCCCGGAGGAAGGTTCGTTGGGGAATTAGGCGGCCACGGCTGCGTTAGCGCAATTGCCGTTGCGCTAATGGTCACACTTGAGCGCCGGGGCATTGCGGATGCCCCTTCGTGGTTCCCATGGTATTTTCCAACTGTCGATGAATACGAAACGCGCCTGCGGCGGGCCGGGTTCGTTCCGCAGAGTGTGCAATTGATCCCCCGTCCCACGCCTCTGCCAACCGGAATGCGCGGGTGGTTAGAGACATTCGCGAACCCGTTTTGCGCCGCGCTTGCGCCGAGTGAGCGCGACGATTTTCTCGATGAAGTTACGGCTTTACTTAAACCTGTGCTGTGCGATTCTCAGGGGCGCTGGACCGCAGACTATATGCGCCTTCGTTTTGCTGCTATCAAGACCTGAGCCTCGGAGCGGAACTCGTCGCGAGGCCGGCAACAGCAGGTTCAACGGATCTGAGCGTCGTCCCATGAGGACGGCACCGGAAAATGCAGTTCTTGAAGGATCAAATGGCTGACACCATCCTCGTAGTCGTCGAACAGCGCGAAGGCAAACTCAACCGCGTCTCCTGGGAAACCATCACCGCCGCGCAAGCAATAGCCGCGGCCACCGGCTGGATTCTCGAAGCTGCGATCGTCGGAGCTGGCGTCTCGACCATCGCCGCGGAAATTGCCGCGAAAAAGCTCACCAAGGTCTACGCTGTCAATTCGCCAAAGCTCGATCCCTACACGCCAGACGCCTTTGCCGCTGCGCTCAAGCAACTCATCACCGCGAAGCAGCCAAAGCTTGTGCTCATGCCGCACACCTACCAGGTGCGCGACTTCGTCCCCAAGCTTGCGACCGCAATGGGCCGAACAGTCATCAGCGACTGCATCGGATTCAAACACGAAAATGGCAAGCTGCTGTTCACGCGCCAGATGTTTCAGGGCAAACTGGCAGCCGATGTTAGTTTCAACTCTGATGCTCCCTGGTTTGCGACGTTTCAGAATGGATCGTTCCGCGGCGACCAAGCCGAAGCCGGATCAAACCCTGCTCCCATCGAAACAGTAAATATTGAAATCGCAGACGGCGTAATCCGCAACCACCCGCAGGAAGTCTTCAAAGAAGCCAAACAGGCCGTCGATCTCACGCAGGCTGAAATCATTGTTTCAGTTGGCCGCGGCATCAAGGAACAGAAGAATATCGAAATCGCCAGGCAGCTCGCCGATGCGCTTGGAGGCGATCTCGCAGCATCCCGTCCAATTTGCGACTCCGGCTGGCTGCCCATGGATCGCCAGATCGGTTCCTCCGGCCAGACCGTCGCGCCCAAACTCTATCTCGCGCTCGGGATCAGCGGCGCGATTCAGCACATCGTCGGCATGAAAGGTTCGCGCACCATTATTGCGGTGAATAAAGATTCCGAAGCCCCGATTTTCGAGATCGCAGACTATGCGGTGGTCGGCAATTTGTTCGACATCGTCCCGCCGCTGATCGAGGAAGTGAAGAAGGCGAAAACGGGAGGTTAGCGAATGCTGATCTTCCGCAAACCCATCGAAGGCATCGAGCGCCCGCAGATGCCGGCCGACGTTGTCATTGTCGGCGGCGGTCCAGCCGGCATGGCATGCGCACTGCGCCTTTCGCAACTGATCGACGCGCACAATGCAGCGCATCCCGATTCGCAGCTCAGCAAAGAAAATATCTACGTGCTCGAAAAAGCGCGTGAAATCGGCCAACACTGCCTTTCCGGCGCACTGCTCGATCCGCGCTCCATGCGCGAACTGCTCCCCGGATTCGAAAAAGAAGCTCCGCTCGAAGCCGAGGTCAGCAAAGAGGCCGTTTACTTTCTCACAAAAAACAGCAAATTCAAACTGCCCATCACCCCTCCGCCGCTGCGCGACCACGGCAATTATGTGATCTCGCTCAATCGATTTGTGAAGTGGATGGGCGGCAAAGTCGAAGAAACCGGCATCACCATCTTCACCGGATTCGCGGGTTCGGAATTGCTCTACGATGGCGACCGCGTGACCGGCGTTCGCACCGACGACAAGGGCGTGGACAAAGAGGGCAATCCGAAATCGAACTTTGAGCCGGGATACGACTTGAATGCAAAAATCGTGATTCTCGCCGAAGGCCCGCGCGGATCATTAACGAAACAGATCGTATCGAAATTCGATCTTGCGAAGAATGCCAATCCGCAGACTTACGGTGTCGGCATCAAAGAGCTTTGGGAAGTCCCGGCTGGCCGCATCGTCCCAGGCGAAGTAATCTACACCCTTGGCTGGCCGCTTACGCCGAAAGAATATGGGGGCGCATGGATTTACGGCGGCAAAGACAACATCGTTTCTCTCGGATTCGTCACCGGTCTTGATTATCCCGACCCGCGCCTCGACCCGCAGCACGTGCTGCAGGATTTCAAGCAGCATCCCTTCGTGGCGAAGCTGCTCGATGGCGGCAAAATGATCCGCTACGGGGCGAAGAGTTTGCCTTATGGCGGCTGGTGGGCGATCCCGCCGGTTTCCGGCAATGGTTGGATGATTGTCGGCGACTCGGCCGGGTTTTTGAATTCGGCGCGTCTCAAAGGAATTCATCTAGCAATCAAGAGCGGAATGCTGGCAGCCGAAACCGCTTTCGAAGCCCTGAAGAAAGATGATTCGTCAGCCGCGACACTGAGCACATACCAGCGGAAAGTCGATTCAAGTTGGATCAAAGACGAACTTTGGAAAGTTCGCAACATGCATCAAGGCTTCGAGCAAGGGTTTTATGCAGGAATGTTCAACACTGCTCTGCAAATGGTCACCGGGGGGCGCGGGCTGCGCAACCGCTATCCCGCTAGCGCCGGTCACGAGCACATGCACAAGCTCGCCGGACTCCCCGCCGATGGCGGAAATGAAGCTCATCTTCTCGGCCCGGCCAGGAACGATGGAAAACTCAGCTTCGACAAGCTCACTGATCTTTATCATTCCGGCACAAAGCACGAAGAAGATCAGCCCTCGCACCTAATTATCCACGACACGAATATTTGCAACGCGCGCTGCATAAAAGAATTTGGCAACCCCTGCCAGAATTTTTGTCCCGCCAACGTCTACGAAATGGTTGACGATGCGAGCCAGCCGAACGGCAAACGCATCAGCCTGAACCCAAGCAACTGCGTGCATTGCAAAACCTGCGATATCGCCGATCCTTATCAAATCATCACTTGGGTCCCTCCCGAGGGCGGAGGCGGGCCAAATTACGATGGCATGTGATGCTCGCGTCACGTGAAGCCGCAGTTTCTGAGTTCGCCGCTTCATCCTGTTCAACCGAAGATGTCGGGCACCGAAATCTTCGATTGGTGTTTCCAATCCCGCGCGTAAGCTGGCAGAATTGTCCGGATCATCGAATCTGAAATTTAGCAGGCAAGTCTTCGCGAGGAGGATACATGTTCCATTCATTTCGATTTCCCGGCGAGAGCGATTCCTATCGCGATGCGCGCAATCGCTTGCTGGAAGCGGAAGTTGATCTTCGAAGGCGCGTCGAGGAAGTCGCCGCTCTCCGACGGCAACTTCCAACTGGCGGCGAGATAGCGCAGGATTACGTTTTCGAAGAAGGGGCAACCGATCTCAACGATTCGCAAACCGTGAGGCAAGTGTCGCTATCGCAACTATTTCAGCGGGGCAAAGACACCCTCGCCGTCTACAGTTTCATGTTCGGACCGCAGATGAAAGCCCCGTGCCCAATGTGCAGTTCCATCATCGATGCGCTGAACGCCACAGCGGCTCATGCTTCTCAACGCATAAATCTTGCCGTAGTCGCCAAGTCTCCGTTGCAGAGAATTCGAACATTTGCGCGCGAGCGCGGATGGGGCCGCCTGCGACTTCTTTCCTCCACGGGTAACCGATTCAATCGCGACTATTACGGAGAAGACGAGAAAGGCGGGCAGCAGCCCTCGATGAATATTTTTGACCGCCGCGACGGGAAGATCCGCCACTTCTGGCATTCTGAGCTGGTTTTGGTTGCGCCCGACCCGGGACAGAACCAGCGCCACGTCGATATGATCTGGCCGCTATGGAACCTGCTGGACTTCACGCCCGAGGGCCGCGGAGCAGATTGGTATCCGAGCCTAAATTATTAGCGACAGGCTGCACTCAATTCTAACCAAAGGGATACCATGAACAATTGCATTCGGATTGCCGCCGCTGTTCTGCTCTTTACGTCTTCTATGTCTGCAAGAGACCGCTCGAACGCACGCTCGATGGTCATCACGCGCTACGGAATCGTAGCCACAAGCCATGTGCAGGCGTCCGTGGCAGGCGCGAAGGTTCTCGCGCAAGGCGGTTCCGCGGTTGACGCCGCAATCGCTGCCAATGCGGTTCTCGGCGTCACAGAACCCATGATGAACGGCATGGGTGGCGATTTGTTTGCCATTTACGGGGACGCGAAAACCGGCAAGCTCTACGGCCTGAACTCCAGCGGTTGGGCGCCCAGGGCTTTGACCATAGAACATCTGAAAGCGAAGAACGATGCCTCGATGCCCATCGAAGGCATCGACTCAGTCACTGTGCCCGGCGCGGTCGCAGGATGGCACGCGTTGCACGAGCGTTTCGGCAGAACTCCCTGGAAGGATCTTTTTCAATCGGCAATCTTCTATGCCGATGAGGGTTACCCCGTACCTGAAGTTATCGCCTCTTACTGGAAAGATGCCTCCGATTGGCTGTCGAGCGATAAAGAGGCGCAGCGAGTTTATTTGCCCGGCGGCAAGTCGCCCGAGGTCGGGCAAATTTTTCAGAATCACGATCTCGCCAGAGCCTTGCGCCTGGTTGCCAATCAAGGCGCCGATGCAGTCTACAAAGGCGAAATAGCTCGCGCGATCGTCGCCACTTCACAAAGCCTCGGCGGCACAATGGCGGCGAGCGACCTCGCCGAATTCTCTCCCGAATGGGTCGAACCGATTTCGACCACCTATCGCGATTGGACCATCTACGAACTGCCCCCGAATGGCCAAGGCATGGCCGCGCTCGAAATGCTCAATATAATGGAGACTGCCAAGCCGTCGCCCGACGGATCTTTGAGCGTTACCGAACTCCATAAGAAGATTGAAGCCATGAAGCTGGCGTATGCCGATCTCAATCGCTACAACGGCGACCCGCGTTTCGCCAAGATTCCAGTGAAGGGAATTCTCTCCAAAGAATATGCGAGCCAGCGCGCCCAGCTCATCAATCCCAACAAAGCCAATTGCGAAGTCGCGGCAGGCACTCCGCCGTTCAGCGATACCACTTATCTATCGGTAGTCGATCGCGAAGGCAACATTGTTTCGCTTATCCAAAGCAATTACGAAGCCTTCGGTGCGGGCATTGTCGTGCGCGGCATGGGATTTGCCCTGCAGGATCGCGGCGCATTATTTTCGCTCGATCCGTCTTCTCCGAATGCGCTTGCTCCACGCAAGCGGCCTTTTCATACCATCATTCCCGCATTCATGGAGCGGGGTGACGAGCACATCGGCTTCGGCATCATGGGAGGCGCGAACCAGCCGCTGGCTCACGCGCAATTCGTCTCCAACGTCGTCGATTACGGAATGAATATTCAGGAGGCGATGGAAGAGGCGCGATTCACGGTCAGCCCACAGCGCGGCTGCAATATTGTCATCGAATCGCGAGTGCCGCTCGAAGTGCGGCAGAAACTTGCAGCCATGGGCCATCAATTCGACGTTCGCGGCGCGTACACCACTGCCATGGGCCGCGGCCAAGCTGTCTTACATAACACGAAGACCAAAGTAAATTACGGCGCTTCCGACGCGCGCGCCGATGGCGCAGCCATTCCAGAGAAGTGAACGCTCGTCGACGCCGCGACTTTTAGCTGTTTTAAGCCTTTGAACTGCGCGAACATCCGCTCAGCATTCTTGTGGTAAATCTTTTCCAGCACCGAATCAGGTAGATACATGCCCGAAATTTCCCAGCGCCCCTGCCCCGGATATCCCCAGTAATCGAAATATTCATCGGCGGTTTCCAGCCAGCGGAAGTGATTCCGGTACATCTCCTCGTCCATCCCGTTGTCCGTTCCGAACATAATTCGATCCTGATATTTGATAAAGAACTCCCGCGCTCTCCTTGGCTGGCGGCCCAGTTCCGCTTCGCGCGCTCCGAACTCGACCATCACATTCGGCAGCGTATCGAGCAGGTGCGAAACGTAATCGAGATTCTCCGGCCAGTTCGCCATGTGCAGCGCAACAAACGTCGTGTGCGGATGTTTGGCGAACATGTGGTCGCGTTGCGCAAGCAGTTCTTCCTTGGTCGGAAATTCCGGCCCGTAAAAACTCCAGTCCGGATGTTCGATCAACTCTTCATATCGTTCGTTCGTATTATCAATCGGATGAAAGAATGCTTCGGGATCGGAAGTATGAATTGAGACCGGTATGCCGAGCCGCCCGCATTCCTCCCAGATGGGATCGAGCCGCGGATCATCGATAGGAACGACCTTTCCCGTTTTGTCCCGATCTGTCAAACCAAGATCCTTTAGCTGTTTCAGTCCGCGCGCGCCGCGCGCCACCGAATCGTCGAGCTGCGCCACCATCTCCTGGCTGAAGTTCGGATCGTCGATCTTGCTGAAGTCGATCTGTTCGAAAACGATGAAGCGGCCAGGGTACGGTTTGACCATTTCATCGATCACATGCTGCAGCTTCTCACCCCACATGCCGGTCAGAATTACGACCGTCTTCACGTTCGTTCGGTCCATGATTTGAACCACACGCTGCGGCGGCAGGTGATCATCAATGCCCATGGCGTCATTCTGATGGTTGTGAACGTCAATGACATAAAACTTGGCCCGGTCGATCTTGTGCTCGGACGCGTGCAGCATCGGTTTGGGATGAAAGTCTTTCAGTAGCAGAGTTTTCTTGTGCTCCGCGCCGGCCGCCGATTTATATCCGATTTGCGATTGATCTGCGGAAGGAGCTTGCGCGTATGTGCATGCGCTCAAAGCGAGCGGAAGAAAGAAAAACAGCATAATTCGTTTCATTGAATTCCCAGAGTGTCCATGAGAGAAGATGAATTTCAGTCTATCAACTTAAGACCGCAACATTTGCCGCGCAATGAAAAACACATTCGCCGGCCGCTCGCCCAGTCGGCGCATAAAATACGGATACCACTCCGTTCCAAACGGTATATAAACGCGCACCCGCCAGCCGCTCTTCACCAGGCTCTGCTGCAGATCGCGCCGGATGCCGTACAGCATCTGAAATTCGAACGCATCACGAGCAATGTTTTCGTGCTGCGCAAAAGATTCAATTTGCCGGATTAAGGTTTCATCGTGAGTAGCCAATCCATGATAGGTGCCGCTCTTCAACAAAATTCTTGTGAGCCTCAGGTAATTCTCGTCTACCTCCGATTTCGCGGCGAAGGCAAGATCAGCCGGTTCTTTATATGCTCCTTTGCAAAGCCGTATGCGGATGCCATCGGCCAGCAGTTTTTCGACGTCGCTCTGCGAGCGTTTCAAATACGCCTGAATTACCGTGCCGACTGAGTTCGCGTATCCGGGCACTCGGTGAAGTTCGTGAACGAAATCTAACGTGCGCTGTGTGTAGGGTGAGCCTTCCATGTCGACGCGCACAAAACCGGTCGGGGTCATCGAGGCGGCTTTCGCCACCAAGCCCCCAACGAGGTCGTGCGCCAGATTCTCATCCACATCGAGGCCCATGTGAGTGAGTTTGAGGCTGATGTTGGCGTTCAACTTACTGGATACGATCGCGTCGAGAATCTGCTGATAAAGCTCAGCGCTATTTCTCGCCTCGTCCGGATTCGTGACATTCTCACCGAGATTGTCGATGCTGACGGTCATCCCCGCGCGGTTGATCGATTGGGTGGCGCGAACCGCATCTGCGATTTCGGTGCCGGCTACGAAGCGGCCGGATACGCGGTGTCCGATGGAAGATTGCTCGGCAAAATGTCGCAGGGATTTGTTTTCAGAAAGACCGACGAAGAAGGCTCTCAGCATTTCCCACCCGGAAGATTATCCGATCGCATAATCGATCAAGAACACAGAACGTTGTATCACAAAGGACCAAGACCAATACGTCTAGGTGGATCTCCCGCCAGAACCCATCGCTGCGGCGATTTGATGCCGTGCCGCCGGGCTAGCGCCCGTGCTCTTCCAGAAATTTCTCAACCTCGATCGCCGCCATGCAGCCTGTTCCAGCCGCCGTAATTGCCTGCCGATA
The DNA here is from genome assembly GCA_963784095.1 of uncultured Acidobacteriaceae bacterium. Lineage (GTDB taxonomy): Bacteria > Acidobacteriota > Terriglobia > Terriglobales > Acidobacteriaceae > Sulfotelmatobacter. The sequence goes on along the minus strand of CAWAQC010000001.1, from coordinate 571,322 downwards.
GCGGCGGTCCTGCACATCGCCGCAGGCGTATACGCCGTGCACGCGAGTCATCACATAGTTGTGCGTTTTGATATAGCCGTCGGCGTCGGTGTCGAGGTGGCCGGCAAACATTTTTGCGTTCGGCTCGTGGCCGATCCCGAGGAACAGTGCACTGGTGGGGAAATCCGAAACTTCGCCGGTCTTCACATTTCGCAGCTTCAGCCCGGTGACTTCTTTCTTCACCGGATCGTAAACATCTTCGACCACGGTATCCGTAAGGAACTTGATCTTATCGTGCTTCTGCGCGCGTTCCAGCATGATCTTGGACGCGCGGAAATGACCGCGGCGGTGAATGAGCGTAACTTTTGTGGCGAAACGGGTCAGGAAAAGTGCTTCTTCCATGGCCGAGTCTCCGCCGCCGATCACCACGATTTCTTTGCCGGAGAAAAAAAATCCGTCGCAGGTGGCGCATGAAGAAACGCCGTGGCCAATGAGCTTTTGTTCGTTGGGCAATCCCAGCCAGCGGGCCGAAGCACCGCTGGCGATAATGAGCGCTTGCGTGTGCACCTGATGCTTGCCAAGGTGAAGAAGAAATGGACGTTGGCTGAAATCCACGCTGGTGAGATGAGCCATGCGATATTCTGCGCCGAAGCGTTCCGCCTGCTTCCTCATATTTTCGATGAGTTGCGGTCCCATGATGCCTTCGGGAAAGCCGGGAAAATTCTCCACCAGCGTGGTCAGAGAAAGTTGTCCTCCGGGCTCGTGCCCTTCAACCACCAGAGGCTTCAGGTTCGCTCGCGCCGTGTAGAGCGCGGCCGTGTGTCCGGCGCAGCCGGAACCAATAATGACTACGTTGCGGGTTTCGCTCATGTTGTTTTATGCGACAGCCGTTAGATTACAGCGTTCAGATTTCGATGCAGGTACCCCTGAACACGCCCCAGGTTGCGACAGAACTCATGGCGAACCTCGCCCGGCAAGCGCAACTGCTATTTCGCTGGGGCATTCTTGATCCGCTTTCGCTTTGCCCCAGCATTCCATGCGCTCGGAATCTGTGCCAGTTCTTCCGGCACTACGCGCCGCACCCCCAGCAATTTGCGATAGCTGGCCAACACCTCCGAAGCGCCCGAAAACAGCGGTGCATATACCGTCTGGTTTGGTGCGGGACCGTTTTCAGTGGCCTCGCAACGAGCCAGGGCGATCGACGATTTTCCAAATCGCTCCAGCCGGATACGGCTTGCCGGTGTGTTCGCCGTGACCATGCTTTCCGCGCTGCCGATCGCCGATGCGCTGTCTTCCATGGAAACTTGAATCAACTCCTTCGGATCGCGCACGTGCAGCACCAGTGTTTCAACCATGTTTTGCCCATCATTGCTGAACGAATACTGCACATTCGAAAACATCGCCTTCCCGGCAAACTCGCGGCGAATGCGCACGTAGCTGGCAACCTGGGGCTCGTCCGACATTTTCGCGTTTTCCCCCGGCTGAAGAAAATTTGGTGACTCGTCCAGCGTGGAGCGGCCGTGAGAAATCTCAAAATCATCGGCAAACGCCGGTTCCCTGGGAATGCGCGCGAGAGCGCTGGCGATCTCTTTTTGTTCGTTCGCCGACGGCGTGCAGACGTTCAACAGGTTAACTTTTACCTGCGGTTGGCTCGATGGCGCTTCGGGCGCCTGCTGAGACACCGCCGTCGAAGCCGCCAAAATCATTGCTGCGATCAAAAAGTTTTGTGGGGACACGGCGAAATTCTAAACGATGAGTGCGAAATCCTAAAATTTGCGAAAACTGCCCGCAAGCCACCCCGCAACCCAAAGATTTTCGCTGACGACCATAACACGATTAGAATTCACTTATGGCGAACTTAACGTTGGTTTATGGCATGCGGTTGCTTCCTTCGGAAGACGTGGCCGAAGTGGGCGAGGCTCCGGTGAAACTCACCAATGGGAATGAAGCTCACGTAACCATGCACGTGCTTGAGGGCAGCAAGGAAGAGATCGAAAAGCAACTGCGCACCAGCCTGGAAGCGTTCTTCGATCTTTACCCTGAGATCTAGATCCTTAGATCTAGCGGCAGCGGTCCTTCGTTACGTTTCTTACGAGTGAAGTCTGGCGCGGTTGCGCAAAATGGCTAGCCGCGAGTGTGAGCAATAAGACTCTGGTCGACATTTGAAATCATGCGGGAACTTTATTGGAAATGTCGCGCGCGAATGGTGGCCGCCGGTTTGTGGCCGCAAGGCTGGGTCGGGCGCGGCGCGTACTATTCGTTCGCGTTAGCCGTCGGCCTCTTCATTCTGCAAATCCTGCTAAGACTATTCTCGCCGGCTTGGGGAGACACTCTCACTGGCTGGATTCAATTCTTGGCTTTCGACGCGGCCCTGCTGTTTTCAATCTCCTTCTTTCGCGTGCTCAAGCGGAAACTTCTCTGGCGCGTGCGCAATCGCCTCATCGTTACCTATGTCTTCATCGGCGTGATTCCAGTGGTCCTGCTGGTGTTGATGGCAGTGATTACCGCGTATCTCTTCGCCGGGCAATTTGCCAGCTTTGTAGTCACGTCCGAAATCAAATCCCAGCTGAGAAGCATGCAGGCCATGGACGCTGCTCTCGGCAACGAGCTTGCCGCACGCATCGAGAAAGGTGAAGCTCCCACGGCTGACTCGCTGGCGGGACTGAGAAAGCGCGATCAAGCCTGGGGCAGACGGAAGGTCTTCGCTTGGCTCAATGCGAAAGCGTTGCCCGTCTCTGGAATCCAGAGCGCATCCATGACGTTCCCCGAGTTCCTGAATAATGACGGTAACTCTTATGGAAAAGCGCTTCGCGGTGGCCAGCCCTTCACGCAGATTGTTCGCGACCAGGGTGATTTGTATTTGCGCGCCGCTTCAATGTTCGACGTGGGAGCAAACAAGCTCACAGTCGTCACCAGCGAGCCATTCGACCGAAACCTGATTGCGAAGATTGCCTCCAGCTTAGGCGAGATCACGCTCTACCCGGCAGGCTTCAATTGGGATGAGCGGCAGAACAATCGACCCACGCAGAACTCCGCAAGCCCCGGCAGCGCCGGCACGAGCCAGGGCCTCGCGGGGCGAGGTTTGCTTTCCAACTTCTCCGTGGGCACGCTGCCGCCAGCCGATGACCCGATTGACCATGAAATCACTTTCGGCACGCCGCTCCAGGTAGTGAATTGGACCACCGGAAACCTGGATCGTGCGGGCGCGCTTGTCAAGGTTCGCACCCGCCCATCGGTCCTTTACGGTCATCTATTCGCAGCACTGGGAGATATTGCCAGCGGCGTGGAGTACCTCCTGCTTGCGATTCTGGCTTTCTTTGGCATCATCGAGCTGATTGCACTGATCACCGGTACACGCATGACCCGCACCGTCACTGGCGCGGTCGCGCAGCTCTACGACGCGACCGGCCACATCAATCGAGGGGACTTCAGCCATCGCATCCCGGTAAAGTCTGACGATCAACTCGCGCAGCTTTCGCTTTCCTTCAACTCGATGACCGAATCCATCGAGAAATTGATTCAGGAGCAAAAAGAAAAGCAGCGTCTGGAGGGCGAACTCGCCATCGCTCAGGAAGTGCAGGCGCAGTTATTCCCACGGCAGATTTCGGAGATCGAATCGCTCGAAGTGCATGGCTTCTGCCGCCCGGCACGCACCGTCAGCGGCGACTACTATGACTTCCTCACGGCAAGTTCGCACAAGATGATTCTGGCCGTCGGCGATATCAGCGGAAAAGGCATTTCGGCGGCGCTGCTGATGGCGACCATCCATTCAGCGGTGCGCGCCTACAGCATTGAAAGCTTGCCGCAGATGCGGGAACCGGTCGTTATGGGCGCGGCGGTAGGTGCAGGAAGAATGATGGCAGGATGGCCGGAGGGCATCGAAGTTTCTCCCGGATCGCTTCTCAGCCTGCTCAATCACCAACTTTACGAAAGCACTCCTCCCGAAAAATATGCAACCTTATTCTTGGGAATTTATGACGGTCGATCGCATCGATTGACCTACAGCAACGGCGGCCATTTGCCGCCCATCCTGATCGGCGAAGATGGCAGAATCCGGCGTCTGGAAGCCGGCGGCACCGTCGTCGGACTCTTCGACAACATGACCTACGACGAGGGCTGCGTCGAAATGCACCCGGGTGAAATCTTGCTGGCCTACAGCGATGGCGTCACCGAGCCGGAAAACGAATACGGCGAATTCGGCGAGGAACGTTTGGTCGACCTCGTCAGCACCAGTCGCCGTTTGCCGCTTGCGCAAATCAGTCAGACTGTGACTGCGGCTGTCGATGACTGGATCGGCGAACACGAGCAGCCAGATGACATTACACTGGTACTGGCTCGGGCGCGTTGATCCCGTCATTCCCCATGAAGGTTTCGGCACAGAAACTCAGCGCAAATGCTCCCAATTCCGGTTCGTGCCGGTACGGTTTGTCACGGCGTTGCTAACGCCCGAGTAACTCCTCCAGGTCCGGCATGCTCTCCTCCATGGAAGACCAGGAAAGAATTCTCACTCGCTGACCCGCACTGAGCCGCTGCAACGAAATCTCGCGGCCGTTGTCAAAGCGAATCGCATCTCGAAAACCCATCCCAGCGCCGGTCTGCGTGAAGGTAACTTCTTCAATATCAGACCGCAGCCCCAGGTCCTTCTGTAGTTGGTTCGAAATATCCCGCAGCGATAACCGCGCACCCGGGGGGATGCACACTGCCGTACAGCGAGGGCAGGGATCCGGATTCAGCCATGTCATGATTTTTTCCCGCAGGGTTTTTGGTTTTGCCGCGGTCTCCATCAGCTTGCGGCCGTCGGCGCTCGAAATAAGTCCCGTCGTGCCGATCTCAAACTTGTGGGTTACTAATTCCTCTCCGCAGACAGCGAGCCGGTTCGGAAACGCCATTATTGAATAGTCGCCCATCTTGAAATTCCTCCACGCTTATGTAAATTGAGTCTCCTAAACTCGCGTCGAATGGCGTGCCGATAGGATGGTTTTTGGCGGCAATAGGATGCCGTTTACCACTGGCCTAATTGGGCATAACAATCTCAAGACCCGATGTTTACGGTGCGCATTTATGGTCGACTTGCAGCAGCTATGTTGAGATTTCGATCAGGGGCAATTCTCAAATCTCGTATCCAGGCATTCTCGGAATTTCCTCACCAGAGAAAGTAAGCCCGGGAATTACCGTCTTGTCCCACACGGTCAACTCTCCGTTGACATTCTTTTGCAAACTACGGTATCTTTAAGGCTTTGGGAAGTCTTGTGGTTGCCCGCCTGATGGTCTGGCGTCCTCGCCGGGAATCAACGAGCGGTCTTCTTTCGTAGCTTTTTTCAAATCTGGGAGAGTTCCGATGTCAACCTATTTCCCCAAAGCGGGGGAAATTGTGCGCAAGTGGTACGTCGTGGATGCCGATGGACAGACGCTCGGCCGTCTGGCTTCGCAAGTGGCGCGCATCCTCATGGGCAAAGAAAACCCGCAATACACGCCATTTCTCGATACTGGCGATCACGTGATCGTGGTGAATGCGGAAAAGATTAAGACTACCGGCATGAAGTCGGAGCAGAAGCAATATCACCACTATACGGGCTACCCCGGCGGTCTGCGCACGGAAGATTATCGCAAGCGCTTGGCCCGCAAGCCGGAGCAGATTATCGAAGATGCGGTGCGGCGCATGTTGCCGAAGAACAAACTGGCGGCGCATATGCTGTCGAAGCTGAACGTGTACCGCGGCGATAAGCATCCGCATGAGGCCCAAAAGCCGCAGAACTTTAAGTTGGAAGTGCGAACGTACCCGGCGCCGAAAGCGGCGGTTTCGTGAGATTCGTGACCAACGGCTGGTTCTGAAAGAGCCTTCGGTTTGAGCTGGCACCTTCTGAGAGTTAGTTCGAATTGGCGCTTTTTTAAGATTCTCTTCGAAGGCGCACTTTTTGAGAGTTGTTGTGAAAGGGCACGGCTTCAGCCGTGCCGAAAAGGTTTGAAACGTTACGGGCTTTAGCCCCTGAGGGGCTGGGACCTGAGACAAATTACAAAGCTCGCCTCCAGCCCATCAAGCTGGAAGCTAAGAGCTAGGAGCTAGAAGCTAAATGGCAGAGTTAGTTCAATACTACGGAACGGGACGTCGGAAGCGAGCGGTTGCGCGCGTCTATCTGCGTCCGGGCAGCGGCGATTTCAAGGTGAACGGGCGCGCGTTCGAGGAGTATTTCGTGACTCCGGCGCAGCGTTCCAGCGCAAAGGCGCCTCTAGCGTCCACAGATTCGGCGGCGACGTTCAACATCGTTGCAACCGTGCTCGGCGGCGGTGTGCGCGGACAGGCCGACGCAGTGAAGCTGGGCATCGCGCGTGCATTAATGCAGTTCAACGCGGAACTTCGCGGCAAGCTTAAGTCCGAGGGCTTGGTATCCCGCGACTCGCGCGAGAAGGAACGCAAGAAATACGGCCAGAAGGGCGCAAGAAAGCGTTTCCAGTTCAGCAAGCGCTAAAGCGCTTGCAGTCCGGAGCTGCGAGTTCTGAGTCCCGAGATTTTGGTTTTGCTCGCGACCCTCGACTAAGGGCTCGCGACAATTTTAGGTGTTCAATTCTTCCCGAGCCTCGCGGCGCGGGGACGGGAATGGCAATCGGAAACCTTGAGTTCCCGATGCAGACTAATCGAGGAGGTTAATTGGCTACTATCACCATGAAGGAGTTGCTCGAAGCGGGAGTTCACTTCGGGCATCAGACGAAGCGCTGGAATCCCAAGATGAAGGAATACATCTTCGGAGAGCGCAATGGAATCTACATCATCGATTTGCAGAAGACGCTGAAGATGTTTAAAGAGGCGTCCAAATTTGTGCAGGACCTCGCCAACGAAGGCAAGATCGTGCTGTTCGTCGGAACCAAGCGCCAGGCGCAGGATGCGATTGCCGAAGAGGCAACCAAATGCGGGGCTTTTTATATCAACCAGCGCTGGCTGGGCGGGCTGCTCACTAACTGGGTCACCGTGCAGAAATCGGTAAAGCGCCTGAAAGAGCTCGACGAAATGGCCACCGACGGCCGTTACGAGTTGCTGCCCAAAAAAGAGGTCATCAAGCTTGAGCGCGAGCGCAAGCACCTCCAGGCCAATCTTGCAGGCATTAAGAACATGAGCCGGTTGCCGGATGCGATTTTCGTGATCGACTCGAACAAAGAGCAGATCGCGGTGCGCGAGGCCCGCAAGCTGGGCATTCCGGTAGTTGCCGTGGTCGATACGAATTGCGATCCCAGCGAAGTCGATTACGTCATTCCCGGCAACGACGACGCACTGCGGGCGATCCGTTTGTTTACTTCGAAAATCTCGGAGTCGATTGCTGAGGGCGCGCAATTGATGACCGACAAGCAAATTGCCGACATGAGCGCTGCCACAGAGGCAGCGCAGGCGCAGGCAGCGGCTCCCGAGCAGTATGACGGCGCCGATATGGAAGTCGAAGCCCAGGGCGGCGCGGGCGCTGAGATAGAAGACATCAGCATGGAAGAAGTGCTCGGTCCAGGCGGCCACAAGAAACCGGTCGCCAACGAAGAAGCCGAGATTCCGAAAGTTGAGAGCCAGACGGTCTAGAGACGGCCGTTGTTTCGGCAGTTCTGAAAACGTTATTACCCGCAACTTGTGTCGTGGCAGGTTGTGTTTTAGGAAGCCGCGTTTTGGCAAGTTGTGTTTCAAGAAGTTCTGTTTTGAAAAGGCGTGGCTTTAGCCACGCCGCTAGAGATTCGAAAACGATGCGGGCTTTAGCCCCTGAGGGAACTCCAAGTCGAGCACGGGCATTTGATATCAGACCCGCGCGGGTCGTCCGGCGCGGGTCAAAGTTTGTTATAAGCAGTCGTTGGTCCTTGGTCGTTCGCCATCGGGCCCGAACGTCCAAGCCAACGACCACGACGAAGGGCCAAGGACTAATTTCATGAGCACTACTATGCCGAACATTTCCGCGCAGCAAGTGAAGGATCTCCGGGAGAAAACCGGGGCTCCGATGATGGATTGCAAACAGGCCTTGACCGAGGCCAAAGGCGACCTGGAGCAGGCGGTTGTGATCCTGCGCAAAAAGGGCGTGTCGGTTGCCGCCAAGAAGGCGGCGCGTGTGACGAGCGAAGGTGCGGTGACCAGCTACATTCATGCCGGTGGCAAGATCGGCGTGCTTGTCGAAGTGAATTGCGAGAGCGATTTCGTTGCGCGCACGGAAGACTTCAAAGAACTAGCTCACGATATCGCCATGCACATCGCGGCCAGCGATCCAAAATTCGTCCGCAAGGAAGATGTAACCAAGGCCGACTTCGACCGCGAAAAAGAAATCTACCTCGCGCAGGCCGTCGCCTCCGGCAAGCCGCAAAACATTGCCGAGAAGATGGTTGCCGGCAAGATGGAAAAGTTCTACGAAGAAGTCTGCCTGATGGAGCAGCCTTTCATCAAAGACCAGACCGTTTCAATCGCGCAGTTGATCGCGGCCAAGATCGGCAAGCTGGGTGAGAACATCAGCGTGCGCCGCTTCGCCAGATTCAAAGTAGGCGAGGCTACCGCAACCATCGCATTCACAACGCAGAAACCGGATGAGGGCGGCGAAGGGGCCGCTCCCGCAGCAAAGTAAATCAGTTTCTGATTTCCGGAAATTTCCCAAATGGAACCTCTAGCCTTCAAACGCGTTCTGCTCAAGCTTTCCGGCGAAGCCCTGGCTGCCAATCAGGGATTCGGTGTGGATACGACGCGCATTCACGAGGTCGCCGCCGAACTCGCCGACGTTCACAAACTCGGCGTGCAGATCGCCATCGTCGTCGGCGGAGGCAATTTCTTTCGCGGCGTCGCCGAGCAGGCCAAAGACATGGACCGCGTCTCTGCCGATCACATGGGTATGCTGGCAACTGTGATCAATGCGCTCGCCTTGCAAGACGCGCTGGAAAAGCAAAAAGTCTACACCCGCGTGCAGACCGCCATCGAAATGAACCAGGTCGCCGAACCCTTCATTCGCCGCCGCGCCATCCGCCATCTGGAAAAAGGCCGCATCGTGATTTTCGCCGGCGGAACCGGCAATCCATACTTCTCGACCGACACTGCCGCTTCTTTGCGCGCCATGGAAATCAAAGCCGACGCGATTCTCAAAGCCACCAAGGTCGATGGCATCTACGACGCCGATCCCATGAAGGTGAAAGATGCTAAGAAATTCGGTGACATCACTTACATGGACGTCCTGCGCCTAGGCCTAAAAGTCATGGATTCAACCGCCATCAGCCTGTGCAAAGATAACAATCTTCCGATCATCGTGTTCAATTTGAATCACCATGGCAATATCCGCCGCGTGCTGATGGGCGAAAAAGTTGGCTCGCTGGTGAGCGCTTGAGGATTCGCGCCGTTAGATGCGCCGGTATTCCGACAAGGCGTCATCCCGAAGTCCCGGCGCTTTTCAGCCGGGCGAGGGATCTCGCGTGCACAACTCCAAATGCCGGTCCTTGCGAGATGCTTCGCTCCGCCTGAAAAGCGGCTGCGCTCAGCATGACGGCAGTCGTGATGCATGCGGTTTATAATTCAACGTTTTGATCCTTACTCATTTACGGAGCTAACTCAAATGGCTCAAGCCAGCATGGCCGCGATTCCCGGCCTCAAAGAAACTTACGTACAACTCAAGACCCGCATGGAAAAGGCCGTCGAAGACTTCCGCAAGGCGATGGCCGCCACTCGCACCGGCCGCGCCAATGTCCACATGCTCGATAGCGTGAACGTCGACTACTACGGATCGCAGATGCCGCTGAATCAAATCGCCCAGGTTCACGCTCCCGAGGCGCAATTGATCACGGTTCAACCCTTCGATCCCTCAGCCATGGCAGCCATCGAAAAAGCCATTCGCTCCGCCGAACTTGGCCTCAACCCCATGAACGATGGCAAGCTGATTCGAGTGCCAGTGCCCGCGCTGACGCAGGAACGTCGGCAGGAAATGGTGAAGCACCTGCACAAGATCCTCGAAGAGCATCGCACCGCGGTGCGCAACATTCGCCGCGATGGCAACGATGCCATCAAGAAAGCCATGAAGGACAAAAAAATCACCGAAGACGACGAGAAGAAATCGTTGGATGAAATTCAAAAGCTTACCGACGACGAAATCAAGAAGATGGAAGAGATGAGCAAAGCCAAAGAAAAAGAAGTGCTGGAATTGAAATAAACTGAAGTGCAATTCACTCTGAAGTACATGTCCTAAGTAGCGTCCATCCTGGCGATTTGTAACACTCTCAGATTTAATCACTTACCAACTTTCCCGCGCCGGAAGGCCATCCCGTAACCGGAACCCCGGTTACGCGACTTCATTGCAGGCCCTGTGTTTCCATACTCGTGACGCAATTTGCGGTTCCCCCAAAGACTTTCGACACACTTTGAATCAGGAGTTTGGCATGAAGAAATTTCTTGGGATTGCACTGTCTGTTGCGCTGGCCATGATCGGAGTGGGATGCAGCAACTCTTCGAATCCGTCTTCGCCCACCTCGCCGACAGCACAAACCGCTAACGTATTTGTGACCGGCGAAGATGCGCCCTTGGCTTCCGTAGTCGGATTTGAAGTCACCGTCAACTCAATCACCCTGACTGGCGGCAGCTCGCCACAGATTTTGTCTGCAGCGACCACGGTTGACTTCGCGCGGCTTCTCGGATTGCGTTCTCCACTGGCATTCAACTCAGTTCCGGCGGGCACCTACACCGGCGCCACATTTTCCTTGTCGACTCCGGTTATTTCTTACGTCGATATGAGCACCAATCCGCCCACGCTCAGCAGCATCAATGGCGCCTTTAATACTGCCGGCGGTCCTACGACGACCACCGTCAGCGTAACTTTCCCAAGCTCAATGGTTGTTGGCAGCAACGGCCTGGCCGGCTTGCGCATGGATTTCGATATCCGGCAATCGGTTCAAGTCGATGGCACAGGCAATGTCACCGGTGTTGTGACTCCGACCATCTATGCCAGCGCCGTACAGGCCAGCGATTCCAATGCCCAGATAACCGATCTCATGGGTGGACTGGTTTCGGTGAACGCCGCTGGAAACTCTTTTGTGGTGCAGGGGCCCTACGGACACCAGTGGACGGTAGACGTGAGTAGCTCCACCCAGTTCAACAGCGGATGGACGATCAACAATCTGGCAACTCCGGCGTTCGTTGGCGTGCAGGGATCGTTCCAGGCGGACGGCACCTTGGCGGCGGCGAATGTGGAGGTCATCACGACTTCGCAGGCGTTTCTGGCGGGTCGCGTGTTGGAAATCAATCCGACTTCCGGGCCGGTACAGCAGATCACCATGTTTGTGGGTGAAACCAGCGCCGATCTGGTTGCCGACAGCCGCACCATTCAGACCATCGACCTGAGTGCTGTCGCGTCCAGTAACTATGACATCTGCTTCTTCAATAACCTGTTCACCAATGCTCTGTTCAGTCCTGATCACGTGCTGGTGGGCCAGAGAGTTTTCATCGGCGGCAGCGATTCCAATAACGTATTTACGCCACAGATGATTTCACTCCGGTTGCAGGGCGTTTACGGCACCATGACAGGCACACCGACAGTGGTGAACGACAACCTGGGAAACTTCCAGTTGCAGAACAACGCGTTGATTGGCTATTCGCTCGGCGGCTCGCCGCTGACCGTCTGGACGGGCAACACAACGTTATTCATCAATACAACGGGCCTGAGTGCGCTGACCAGCGGCGAATCGCTCGTGGCCGGCGGCTTGTTGTTCTATGACGATCTGACCGCCGGGCCGATCATGGCAGCAGGCGTGGTGGACGATCCGCCACCGACGCAGTAGATCGATCCATTTATGAGCAAATACTACGGGCGGCTGAAAGTGGCCGCCCATTTTCTTTCTCCTTTTTCTCTTTCGCGTGATCCGGGTTCCCCATTAGGTGCCCTATAATGAACTCGATTTCCCGATCATCTTATGCGTACTGTTTTAGCCGTTTCGTTTGCCTTGCTTTCTCTCGCCCTGCTGGCCGCGGAAGCGTCTGGCGTCAAGGTTATGCACAGGTCTGGGTTCTCTGTCATCGGCATCGAGGTTCGCACCAGCAACGCGAAAGAATTGAGCGGCGACGGAGTGATCGGCAAGCAGTGGGCCAAGTTTTTTCAGGATGACGTGCTAGGAAAAATTCCCAATAAAACTGGCAGCAATATTTACGCGGTTTACAGCGACTATGCGAGCGATCGAAACGGAGAGTACTCGTTTCTCATCGGAGCCAAGGTTGACGACGGTTCGATCGCAGCGCCGGGGTTCGTTCTAAAGACGGTTCCCTCGGGACGCTATGCTGAGATCACCAGTGACGCCGGCCCGATTCCCAACATTGTAGTAGAGGCGTGGCAGCGGGTTTGGCAAATGGAAGACAAGCACACACTCGGCGGAGCGCGCGCTTATAAAGTGGATTATGAGGTCTACGATCAACGAGCTGCCGATCCCCAAAATTCGCAGGTCGATCTCTACATCGGGCTGAAGTAGCTTGGGACTGAAGTAACTTTGGACTGAAGTTGCTTCGGACTGAAGTTGCTTTCTAAGAATTCTTCTCGCCGTCGTTTAGCGCGTTCCACTTATAATCGAAAGACGATGAAGCAGATCGTCCACGCCGCTTGTCCGCATGACTGCCCTGACGCTTGCGGCGTATTGATCACTGTCGAAAATGGACGCGCGACCAAGATTCAGGGCGATCCTGCGCACCCGGTGACCCGCGGATTCCTGTGCGCGAAAGTGGCGAAATATCTCGATCGCGTCTATTCGCCGGATCGGGTGCTGTATCCCATGCGGAGGATTGCGCCGAAAGGCATGGCAGTGCGGCAGCGGAGCTTCGCGCCGCATGGACAGCCGAGAGCCTGCCCTGAGCCTGCCGAAGGGGCGGCTGTGCCCACACAAGACTTCGAAAAAACCTGGAAACGGATTGGGTGGGATGAAGCCCTCGACGAAATTGCCGTGCGTTTTCGCAATATTGTCGCCGAATTCGGCAGCGAGGCGATTCTCCCTTTTTCTTATGGCGGCACGTTAGGCGCGCTCAACGGCGCTTCCATGGACCGCAGATTTTTTAGCCGGCTGGGTGCCTCGCAACTCGAGCGTGCGATCTGCTCGGCGGCGGGCGAGGCTGGTTTGATTTCCGTTCTCGGCGTGAAACTTGGCACCGAGCCGGAGCAGTTCGTTCACTCCCGCTACATTATCGCGTGGGCAGCGAACATTCACGGCAACAACGTTCACCTCTGGCCTTTTATCGTGGAAGCGCGACGCAAAGGCGCGAAACTCGTCGTGATCGATCCCTACCGCACGCGCACAGCAGCTTGCGCCGACTGGTATCTTCCGATCAATCCAGGGACCGACGGTGCTCTTGCGCTCGCCATGATGCATGTGATCATCAGCGAAGGCCTGCACGATCCCGATTATGTCTTGAAATACACGCTCGGTTTCGATGAACTCCGCGAAAAAGTGAAAGCCTATACGCCGGAGCGCGTTTCGCAGTGGGCGGGCATCTCCGCCGCAGATGTTCGCAAGCTAGCCCTTGAGTATGCAACCGTGCGTCCCTCGGTAATCCGCTTGAATTACGGCGTGCAGCGCTCCGAGGGCGGAGGCATGGCCACGCGCGCCATCACCATGCTGCCCTGCATCACCGGATCGTGGAAAGAAGTTGGCGGCGGCTTGCAGCTCTCCACCAGCGGCGCCTTCGGATTCAATAAAGACGCGCTGACACGACCGGAACTGAACCCCGATGGGTTTTCCCGAGCACCGCGAACCGTAAATATGGTGGAACTCGGCGCAGCCCTGAACACGTTGCAAGATCCGCCACTGAAAGCGCTATTTGTGTACAACTCGAATCCAGCCGCGGTTTGCCCAAATCACAACGAAGTCGTTCGCGGTCTCACGCGGCCGGATTTGTTCACAGTGGTCCACGAGCAGTTTTTCACCGACACCACCGACTATGCCGACATCGTCTTGCCGGCAACTACATTTTTCGAGCACAAGGATTTGCAGGCCGCATACGGGCACTACTACGTGCAAATTTCTGATCAGGCAATCGATCCCTTGGGCGAATGCCGCTCGAATGTCGAATTATTTCGCGCGCTCGCCGGCCGCATGGGTTTCGAAGATTCCTGTTTTGGCGAGACGATCGATGAGATGATCGATGGTGCCTTGCAGTCAAGCAATCCCTGGTTGCAGAGCATCGACCGTGAACGACTGGAACGAGAACGGCAGGTCCGATTGAACTTTGCTGCGGAGCTGCGCTCCGCCGAACAGCCGAGGGCGGCTGTTCCCACACAAACTACTGGGCCATTCCTGCCATTCGCTCAAGGAAACTTTCGCACGCCGTCGGGCAAGGCCGAACTTTACAGCGAAGCCATAAAAGCATTGGGACTCGACCCCGTGGCCGAATTCAAGCCGCCGGCCGAATCGCGGCATGGAAGCGAGAGAAGAAAATTTCCGCTGGAACTCCTGGCGCGCAAGGCTGACAATTTTCTGAACTCAAGTTTCTCCAATTTGCCCTCAGTTCAATCGATGGAAGAGACCAACCTCCTGGAAATGAATGCAACTGACGCGCGCACCCGCGGAATCTCCGACGGAGACGAGGTAAAGGTCTACAATCAGCGTGGCGAAATTTTTCTTCGCGCTCGTGTCGATGGCACGGTCCAACCCGGGGTGGTTTCTGCCCGGCTGAACTGGGCCAAGCTCACTCCCGGATTGCGCAACATCAATGTGCTCACCTCAGAAAAACTTTCCGATCTGGGCAACTCGGCAACGTTTTATTCCGTCTTGGTGGAGGTGGAGTCAGCCAAGCCACACGAATGAAGCCACCGTTAGAGGTGGCGGCTTGGACGCTTCCTGCTTCTCTACGTATAATGATCGTTTTCCCACATCCCAGAGCCTGAGGTCGTAGCGATTCATTTTTGTCCTCATACAGAGATAGCTGTGCCCCAGCGCGGCCAGCGTCCTTTGGTCGCGGCTCACCTTCCATCTTGTTCCTGGCTAAGCCTTGGCCGAAGCATGAAGCGGCTGGGATGGATGTTGGCAATTGCGTTAACTATTTTCTCGGCGGCGCGAAGCTGGGCGCAGAGCGACATAATTTCGGAAATCACCGTCACCGGCAATCGCCGGATCCCCTCGGAGACCGTAAAGTCCCGCATCTTCACTCATCCGGGCGATATTTACGATCCGGCGGCGCTCGAGCGCGACTTCAACGCGCTATGGAATACCGGCTATTTCGAAGACATCAAGTTTTCTCGCGAACAAACCCCGAAAGGTTGGCGTTTAATTATTCAGGTAAAAGAAAAGCCAACCATCCGCGAGATCAACTACGTCGGCCTGAGTTCGATTTCCACCAGCGACGTGCTCGACCGCTTCAAAGAAGCCAAAGTCGGACTCGCCGTCGAGAACCAATACGACCCGACAAAAGTAAAGAAAGCGGAAGTCGCCATTAAGGGGCTGCTTGCCGAACACGGCCGCCAATTCGCCACCATCCGCACCGAAGTGCGCCAGATACCCCCCGCAGCGGTCGGAATCACCTTCGTTATCAAAGAAGGCCCCAAAGTCAAAGTCGGCAAGATCAAGTTTGAAGGCAACAAGAACGTCAAAACGCGAGTTCTTCGCTACGCCATGAAGAACCTGCGTCCCATCGGCATTCCGCACTCAATCTTCCTGGAAGACATTTTCGCCCGCACCTATGACGCCACCAAGCTCGATGAAGATACCGAACGCGTCCGCAACGAGTACCAGAACCGCGGTTATTTCAAAATGAACACCGTGGGCCAGCCGAAGACGCAGATTCACGATACCGGCCATCAGGGCGGCCATATCCCGCTGCTGCAAAGCGGCCCCGGAAAAGCGGTCGACATTACCATGTCGATCGATGAAGGTGAGCGTTACACCCTCGGCGGTATCACGTTCAAGAACAACCAAGCCGTCAACAATACCAAGGCCCTGCGCAATCTCTTTCCCATCAAAGATGGAGACATTTTCAGCAAAGAAAAAATTGCCAAAGGCCTCGAGAACCTGCGCAAAGCCTACGGCGAGCTGGGCTATATCAACTTTACTTCCATTCCTGACACTCGCTTTGACGACGAAAAGAAGATGATCTATCTCGATGTCGACGTCGACGAGGGCAAGCGGTTCTTTGTCCGCCGCATCGAATTCCAGGGCAACACCACCACCCGAGATAAAGTCATACGGCGCGAGATTGCGCTCGAAGAAGGCGGTGTCTACAACTCTCGCCTATGGGAGTTAAGCCTCCTGCGGCTGAATCAATTGGGATATTTCGACCAGTTGAAACCCGATGATCCGGATACGACCGTCCGCACCCTCGACGAGAAAGACGGCCTGGTGGATCTCACGTTGAAAGTCCACGAAAAAGGCAAGAACAGCATCGGATTGAACGGCGGAGTCAGCGGGCTCGAAGGCGCCTTCATCGGCATCAACTACGCCACCAACAACTTCCTCGGCTTGGGCGAGACCCTGTCAGTTCAGGCCAGCCTTGGAAACCTGGCCCGCAGTATCCGCTTCGGATTTACCCAGCCTTACATGTTCGACCGCCCGTTGCAGTTCGGCTTCAACGTGTATTACAACAAGGTCAATTACAACCAGGCGCGGCAACTTTCGCTGTTCAGCGGCCAGACTCTGAGCCTTCCCAACACGGTTCTGCAGAACCTGCAAAACTACTCGCAATCGAGCGCCGGATTCACCACTTCGTTGAGCTATCCTTTGCGGCACTCCTTCAAGCGGGTTGGAATTACCTACTCATTCGACCGCTCATCGCTGGTGGCCCTCAGTAGCGCGTCCAAGAATCTGTTCCAGTACCTAGCTTTCCGCGGCATTTCCGGCCCACAGGCGCTCGAAGGCATCATCACCAGTAAGATCTTTCCCAACTTCTCTTTCAACACACTCGATAGTCCAATCTCGCCCCACCATGGCCACCAATTCACGGCCGGTGCAGAGCTCGCGGGTCTGGGCGGGACAATTCGCTCCATTCGTCCGGTCGTGCAGTACAAAAAATTTATTCCCATGCAGAACCGGCGCAATGCTCTGGGTTTCAACTTCCAAACCTCTTTCATCACCGGCTTCGGAGGACTGGTGGCACCGCCCTTCGAGCGCTCCTACATGGGTGGTGAAAACGATCTGCGCGGCTTCGATATTCGTTCCATCTCTCCCGTCGCGTTCCTGCCCAACGTCGGCTCCATCACTCTCACCAATCGTGACGGAACGCCGGTCCTGATCGACCCGCAAAACCCCAGGGCAGGTGGGGTCAAAGTGCCGATTCCAATCGATCAGATCGTGTTTCCGGGCGGCGACTTCAGTACGGTCGTCAACATGGAATATCGCATCACCATTGTTGGCCCGGTGGCTCTGGCGCCGTTCGTCGATGCCGGCATCGATCCCATCCTTCGCCGCTCGCAGTTGCAGATTGCGCAAGTGCAGTACGATACCGTGCTCGGCACGCCTCTCGGCTGTCCGCAACTGGTACAAACCGCCACCGCCAACACTTGCACCCTGGGAAGCGTTCTCAGCCCGCCACCGTCGCAGAGCCTGCAGGTGCTCGGCGAAACCAACTGGAAGCCCAGAATGTCGACCGGCCTTGAGCTGCAGGTGTTCCTGCCCGTGATCAACGCGCCGTTCCGAATTTATTGGGCGTACAATCCGCTGCGCCTGGATGAGCCGGCCAATCCCCCCATTCCGATTACAGCCTCAATGTTTCCGCAAACCTGCAACCCGAAAACCGGTTGCCAGCTGACCTCCGCCGGAGCCTACACTTTCAATCTGGCGCGCAACGCCTACGCCCCCAGCTTCCTGCTGCGCGAGCCCAGAAAAACCTTCCGCTTCACAGTCGCCACCACTTTCTAGTCCGCGACTCATGCTTGCCATCCCGCCTTTCGAATCGGCATGCGCAGTCGAAGGGTCCCTGCGAGTCCACCGCAGCCGCCTTCCTGGATGTTTGATTCTGGCCTTGGGATTTCGAATTTGATTTCAGCTGCCCGGTGGGTGGGCGACTCTTTTCGCGCCCACATGAATGTCATCTGATTACGTTGTCATCTCGCATTCCTCGTTTGACGCAACCGCGGAGGCTCTCTATAATCGTTACGTTCCAGGCCATTGCAAAAAGTAGACCAAGGCTGGACGGCACGTCCGCAACTCCGGTGCAGCACGCCGGCATTCCAGTGCGGCGAGTTCCGATAAGCGTCTGACGGGGCGATCGTTCGAAAAGCAAGACTTCCGTGAATGCGGCCCAGCGTTGCCTGAAACAGGTAATCCGAGTTCTTCCCGGAACCAGATGGAATGCAAAGTGTGACGGTCGCCGACCGACCGGAACGGAAAAATACGAAATCGGAAGGTACGAAAAATTTCAAGGAGTCGAATCGATCCAATGACAAGCAAGTTTCTGCGTTCTCTTCTGGCCGTTGCCGTGATCTCCATGATTTCCGCATGGGCCCAAACCGCCGGCGCCGCACCCACCGAACCCCCCAATGCGCCCTCAGCTTCCGCTCCCGCTCCTGTCGCCACTGGTACCGGCACGAAGATCGGAACCATCAACATTGAGCAGGCTGTTATCGGCACCAACGAGGGCCAGCGTGACTTTGCTGCCCTGCAGAAAAAGCTGGAGCCGAAACAAAACGAACTGAAGTCCCAGAACGACGAACTCGAGAGTTTGCAGAAGCAGCTCGACACCCAGGGCCCCAAGCTGAATGACGATGCCCGTGCCGAACTTGTAAAGCAGATCCAGGATAAGAAGAAGGTTCTGGATCGGGCCGTGCAGGATTTTCAGGAAGACGGACAGAATCAGCAGAAAGAAGTTTTCCAGCGCATTCTGCAGAAGATGGCGCCGGTCATCGTGAAACATGCGCAGGAGGGCGGGTACGCCATGATTCTCGATACGTCCAACGCCTGGCCGCAAAGCCCGGTTTTGTGGTACGACGGTAATAAGTCAGACATTACCAAGGCCGTCATCGATCTTTACAACACGCAATCGGGAGTTCCGGCCCCGGCAGCCGGTGGTCCGGCACCGAAGCCTGCAGCTTCAAGAATGCCCAAACCCGCAGCTCCGAAAGCCACCACACCGCAGTAGTTCCTGACGACACCACAAGTGTCGAGAAAGTTCCCGCCAAGCCGCACGCGAGTGCGGCTTTTTTCTTTGCTTCACCCCATCCGATCGAGCCGATCGCGGTGTCTTTATCGGCAACGTTTCTTTCAGGGAACGGTCCCGCCGAGGAAGACACTATGTTTGAGAACACGCTGATTTCGTCATCGACCGGACGCTCGCGCCGCAGCTTAACTGCGTTAACTTCGTTTGGCGTTCAGGCGCTCGCAGTTGCCATCCTGCTGATTGTGCCGCTACTGCGCCCTACCGGAATACCGTCACTCCGCGAGCTTCCTACGCCGATCAGTCTGAGTCAAGATCAGCCGGAGCCCGTAGCTGTAAGAAGCACACCGGCGGCGAATGCCGGTGTGCATAGCGCAGCGGCAGAAATCGTATTGCGGCAGCCCTCGCAAGTCCCGAGTCAGATCGTGGCGACGAATGATACGGCTCCACCGCCAATTTCTGCATCCGGCGCCTACATCCCAGGTACGGCCGGGACGACTGGTCCAGGAATATTCGATTCTCTTGGAACAGGCCCCGCTCCAGTGATTCCGAAGCCTCCAGTTTCCGCCGAGCGCACAGTTCGCCTCTCGCACATAAGCGAAGGTGACCTGGTCCGCAAGGTTCTGCCCGCGTACCCGCCGCTGGCGCGCAGCGCGCGCATTCAGGGAACAGTCGTGTTGCAGGCGATGATCGGCAAGCAGGGGACGATTGAGGATCTAAGGCTGGTCTCCGGACATCCCATGCTGGCGACCGCGGCGATTGAAGCGGTGCGGCAGTGGCGCTATCGGCCTTATATCCTGAATGGTCAGCCCGTGGAAGTGGAGACGCAGATCACGGTGAATTTCTCGCTGGCCGGGAACTAGGGCACAAAATCATCTCACCACGAAGTCACAGCGGCAGAGAGAAAAGACTTTTTTCCTTTCTCTGGTGAAAGTTTGCTCGGGAGTAGCCCCAGCGTAACCTGAACCCCCGCGCGGCTGCCGCTATAATCAGGGCTTAATGGCAACAACTGCAGAAGTATTGAGCCGCGTGGCAACTCGGCCCACCTGGGCGGAGGTTTCACTCGCGACGTTGCGGCAGAACTTCAGCACCGTGGTGAAGCACGCTGGCACCGGCGTCACCGTCTGCGCAGTCGTGAAGGCCGATGCATACGGTCATGGCGCAGTCGAATGTTCGCGCGCATTGCAGGCCGAGGGCGCGAAGTGGCTGGGCGTAACTTCGCTCGATGAAGCAATCCCGTTGCGCGAAGAAGGCATTGAATCCCGCATCCTGTTGATGACAGGCTTCTGGCGCGGCGAAGAAAATGAGATCGTCCGCCTGCAACTTACCCCCACTGTCTGGGAGCCGTGGCATATCGAGATTCTCGAGAACGCTGCGGCATCTGCCTCCATCCGGCATGCGGTGAATCTGAAGGTGGATACTGGCATGGGGCGGCTGGGCGTCTCTCTGGAGGAGTTGCCGAACGTACTGAAGGCGATGCACGCCGCGCCACACTTGGCGCTCGAAGGGCTTTCGACTCACCTGGCTTCGTCGGAGATCCTGGATGCCCCTTCCGTTGCGGAACAGGAGAGCCGTTTCGAGGAAGCGCTTCGTATGGTGCGGGCCGCAGGGTTTGACCCGGTGCTGGTGCACATGGCAAATACCAGCGCGTTGATCTCACGCCGTGAAACCTGGAACAACATGGTGCGTCCCGGTGTTGCGCTCTACGGATACTACTTGCCCTTTTATCGTGCCGGCAGAGAAGTGAGCGGAGGAACGCTGCGCCTTCCGGTAAAGCCGGTGCTCACTTGGAAAACGCGCATTCTCTCGATGCGAAAATTCGCCGCCAATCAGCCGCTAGGCTACGGCGGAACTTATGTGACGAAAGCGCCGGCGAACGTGGCGGTGCTACCGGTGGGCTACGCCGACGGATACAATCGCCAGCTATCGAATCGTGGGCGAGTGATTGTACGCGATCACTATGCGCCGATCGTGGGCAGCATCTCCATGGATCTGACGCTGGTCGATGTGACCGGCATTCCTGGAATTGCCGTCGGGGATGAGGTGATTCTGCTGGGGGCCAGCGATGGTCTTACTGTGGATGCGCTGGAACATGCGCGGCTGGCCAACAGCTCACCCTATGAGATCCTCTGCAATATCTCCAAGCGCGTGCCGCGGAAGTACGGCCACTGACAATCGGCAAAAATGATCAATTTTGACCAGTTTTGCGTTTAGGT
Organism: uncultured Acidobacteriaceae bacterium; assembly: GCA_963784095.1. Lineage (GTDB taxonomy): Bacteria > Acidobacteriota > Terriglobia > Terriglobales > Acidobacteriaceae > Sulfotelmatobacter. The sequence goes on along the minus strand of CAWAQC010000001.1, from coordinate 550,088 downwards.
TTCCCCCTATCATTTTCGCCAATCAGCCGTGTCAACCTGGAGGAAGCTATGGAAACCCTTGCTGACCTAATGCAAAGGCTGCTTGAAATCCAAAGTGGCGAAAGACGAAGCTCGGAATTGATCGCGGAAGATAGGCGATTGATGGAGGCTCTAGGGAAGAAACATCTGGCGGGGAAGCCCACACAAAAGTTGACGCTTAGCGGGAAGACCCCTTAGCGGGAGCGATACAAGGTTTAAGCATTCTGGTCCGGAGTTGCTGCTGTTCTCGTTTCGCCGGCGGCTTTCCCGGGCAGGGCGGCTAACTTTCCTTGAGGGCGAGGTGTGCGCGGGGCGCGGGCAAGGGTCTACGATTGGCGATGAACCATTCCCGGTCACACCCCCTGCCGTTTTTGAGCTTCCATGTATTTGCGCAGGACGGCATTCATCGTGGTCTGGTAACCGCGGCCGTGCTTGCGGAAAAATGTCAGCACGTCGGGATCAACCCGCAAAGTAATTTGCTTCTTCGGCCCGGGCCAGAGAATAGCGTTCTTGAAGAAGTCCCGGCCCAGTTCAGGGGCATCTGAGAAATCGATGTCCTCATCGCGCATCGCATCAATTCGCTTCCAATCTGTCCTCGACGGCCTTTTCGTATTGCTTCCGTTCACGACTCGTTTGCCTTTCTCAGCGAAATGATTCGAATGGTCTCAAGATCGCGCTCCGCGAAGACCACTTGTGCAACGCGGCCTCTGACCATGCCGAGTCCCGCCCACCTGTTTTCGCTGTAATCCTCTCGTGTGTCGGGTTCAACGATGAGCAAGGCGCGAAACATCTCTTCTGCGTCGGCGAAGTCGAAGCCATGCTTACGGATGTTCGCGCGATTCTTTGCGCCGTCCCACTCCAAGATCATTGTAACTCCAAATGTAGTTACACTGCAAAAACAGGGAATGAAGACACTAAATATCTTTCGGCCCTACTATCGGTGACGAATGTCACAACTGCCGAAAAATAATCCCCCTTTGTCCCGCTCAAGGGCCAAATGAGGGGCGTCAGCCGCGCATCGCGACCATTGCCTGAGCCCGCGTTAAGTCGTTTCGCCTGCGCTTGTTAGACTAAGAACAGACTATGCCTTCGCGTTACGCCCAATGGATGTACGACTGGGAGCACCGGCTCACCTCGGTGGACAACAACCGCGTGGTGCGTCCGCTGGAGTGGGGCTTGGAGTGGACGCGGGATTGGCCTTGCCGCAACGGTTACTCGGCGCAGCAGGCGGCGAACGATCCGGCAAAGTTTCTCGTCGATTTCAACCGCCGCATCGTCGCTTCAAGCGACGATTTTTTCTCCTACGCGCGGCCATCTGATTTCCGGCTAGAGAAGCGCGAGGTCCAGGTTTTTTCGACGCGCGAAGTTCCCGATCCCAAGCTGGAAGCCAAAGTGAAGGGAACTTATGCGGAATTCCTGAGATTCACTTCGCCAGTGACAACGCCGTATCCGGAAAATAATCTGGTGAATGCGCGCTGGTTTCCGGCGCGTGGACGGCGTGCAGTTGTGCTTCTGCCGCATTGGAATTCGGACGCGATTTCCTACACCAGTCTGTGCCGCGTGCTGAATATGCTGGGAATTGCTGTGCTGCGCCTGAGCATGCCGTACCACGATATCCGCATGCCGGCGGAGATCAGCCGGGCCGATTACACCGTTTCGGCGAACATTGCTCGCACGCTCGATGCGGTGCGCCAAGGCGTGGTCGATGTTCGCTCTTGCTTTGATTGGCTGCAGCAGCAGGGTTACAGCAAGTTGGGCATTGTCGGCACGAGTTTGGGTTCGTGTTATGCGTTTATCGCGGCGGCGCATGAGCCGCGCATTCGCGTGGCGGCGTTTAACCACGCCTCAACCTATGTGGCAGACGTAGTTTGGCATGGGCAGTCGACGCGTCACATCCGGCAGGGAATCGAGTCGCAAATCACACTGGAAACTCTTCGGCAATCCTGGCTGGCGGTCAGCCCGATGGCCTATTTCGATCAATTCTCGCGCTGGCCGCGAAAGTCGCTGATCGTCTACGCGAAATATGATTTGACGTTCCTGCCCGAACTCTCACGCGGCATTGTCGCTGAATTCGCGCGTCGCGGACTCGATCACAAAGTTGTAGTTTTGCCTTGCGGCCATTACACCATGGGCGAGGCGCCTTACAGTTATATGGATGGCTGGCAGTTGGCATCGTTCTTGCGAACGGCATTCTGAAGTGCGCCAGTCGAAGCAGGTCTTAGGCAGCAAGTCTCGCGCACGATTTACAATGAGCCTATGGAAGCGATCCGGGTTTGCGATCCCGAGGCGGTGATCGAACATCAACGCGCCGAATTTCTCGTCAGCACGGATCGCAAGCGGTTGAACCTGGATGTAGTTCACGGCTTTCTCACGAATTGCTATTGGGCCAAAGGGATCTCGCGGAAACTTGTTGCGCGGTCGATTGAGCAATCGCTCTGCTTCGGTGTATACGACAACGCCGCACAGGTTGGATTCGCACGCGTGGTCACCGACTTCGCAACTGTCGCGTACTTGGGTGACGTATTCGTGCTGGAGTCGCATCGCGGCCGCGGTTTGAGCAAGTGGCTAATGCAGTGTATTGTCCAGCACCCCGCGCTGCAGAACCAGCGCCGCTGGATCTTGCTGACTCGCGACGCGCACGGATTTATTCGCAGTACGGCTTCACTCCGCTGAAGGCTCCTGAGCGGTATATGGAAAGGCATGACCCTGTCGTATACCAAAGCGAGGTACCATGAGCCGATTGATTTTGTGGTTGCTGTGCAGTTGCGTCCTTAGCGCCTCGGCGTCTGGCCAAGCGAACGCTCCGCGCGAGTTAACCGATGCCGAAGCTGCTCAAATAGGCGCTGCGATCAATAACGTCAAGAGCCTTCCAGCACACCGACTGGAGCGCAGGTTGCCGAAAGTCGCTCTTGCGGACTGGCTAGAGGCGCAAGCTGGGCCTGATGCCAAGACGAACTGGGCGTACCGCTCCGACCCAACGGCGGGGAGCCCGGGCTGGCAAGGACCTCCTGATGCAGTGGAGGCCGACATAGCGCTGAATGACCGACAGTCGATCGTAGTGCAAGTCGCGGTCACGCATTGCGACCGGCAAATCGTGGGCTGCCAAAGACGCGTTCCATCGGTTTTCCGCATCTACGTGATCACGGGAAAGAACGAGATAACGGGCAAGTTTGAGGGTGCTGAACTCGATCACCTCAGGGACCTTCCGGGTTTCCTCCAACGATTAAGAGAGAGCAGTGAGGCCGACAGATGAACAACGATAATCGCATGTACCGCCCGCTGTATCAGGCTGATCCGGATGTCGCCGCTGCGATCGATAACGAAACTCGCCGCCAGCATGAGGGCCTCGAGCTGATTGCCTCGGAAAATGTTGTCAGCGAGGCCGTGCTCGAAGCCGCTGGTTCTGTATTTACGAATAAGTATGCCGAAGGCTATCCCGGCAAGCGCTATTACGGCGGCTGCGAATTTGCCGACGTTGTAGAAAATTTGGCGCGCGACCGCGCCAAGCAACTATTCGGCGCCGAACATGCCAATGTGCAACCGCACTCCGGTTCGCAGGCGAACATGGAAGCCTACGCGGCCGTGCTGCAGCCTGGCCATACAATTCTCGGGTTGAACCTCGCCCACGGCGGACATCTCACGCATGGCCACCATCTGAATTTTTCGGGCAAGACTTACAAGATTGTTCCCTATGGCGTGACCAAAGAAAACGAGACGATCGACTATGACGCTTTGGAAAAGCTCGCAGAAGAGCACCGGCCGAAGCTGATTATTGGCGGCGGCAGCGCATATCCGCGAATCATAGATTTTGCTCGGATGCGGCAGATTGCCGACAAGGTCGGCGCGCTCTATCTCGTTGACATGGCCCATTTCGCCGGACTGGTGGCTGGCGGTGTCCATCCATCCCCAGTGCCGCATGCACAGATCGTGACCTCGACCACGCATAAAACTCTACGTGGGCCGCGTGCGGGCATGATTCTTTCCAAAGCGGAGTTCGGCGCGGCCATCGACAAAGTGGTTTTCCCCGGAATGCAAGGGGGGCCGCTGATGCACATCATCGCGGCGAAGGCAATCTGCTTCCAAGAAGCGATGCAGCCTGCGTTCCGCGATTACGCAAAGCAAGTTGTGGCGAACGCCAAAGTACTAGCTGAGACGCTGGCCGCCGAAGGCTTCCGAATTATTTCCGGCGGGACCGACACGCATCTCATGCTGGTCGATGTGTTTTCGAAAGGTATGTTGGGCAGCGAAGCCGAAAAATCGCTGGGTGAAGCTGGCATAACCGTCAACAAGAATGCGATTCCATTCGATACCAACCCCCCGCTAAAACCGAGCGGCATCCGCATTGGCAGCCCCGCCGTGACCACTCGCGGGATGAAAGAACCGGAGATGCGGCAGATCGGCCGCTGGATCTCGGAAGCCTTACATAATCGGACCGATGCTGCGGTGTTAAGCCGAATCCGGAAGGAAGTGCTCAATCTGTGCGAAACGTTTCCGCTCTATGCCGAGCGCAGAGCTAGGGCGCAGGCCGAAGTGCGAGCGTAGCGTTAACGGATTGTAATGGATTCCATTACACTGTAATATGTCGATATGGCCAGCACTCGCACGTCTCGCGTTTACACCATTAGTTTGCCCGCCGAACTTGCGCAGAAGGCCGAAGCACTTGCCAAGCGCGACAGTCGGACCATGAGCGAACTCTTTCGCGAAGCCTTCCGCGCCTACTACGCGCAGCAGGCGCGCCGTGCGCTGGAGGAGATCGGCGAGTATGCGGCCAGCTTGGATCCGGGCTATACCGAAGCCGATGTGCCTCGCTTCATCAAGGAAGTCCGTCGGCACAAGCCCGCGCGAACCACCCGGACCCACCGGTGATTGTCGTCCTGGATACCAACGTTTGGATTTCCGCACTGCAATTTGCAGGAAACGCGGAACCCCCACGCGGGCGCTTGAAAAAGCGATGAGCGAAGATGTGATCGCCAGTTGCCTGGAGATCGAAGCGGAGACGCTCAGAGTTCTGACGGAGAAGTTCTTGTGGGAACCGAATCGCGCCAAGGCTGCACTAGAAACCGTACTGGCGCGAGCGATCCGGGTACGACTTCGCGGGACCGTGAAGGTGTGCCGAGACCCCGATGACGATATGTTCCTGGAGTGCGCCGCCCTGGCTAACGCCGATCTGCTGATCGCAGGAGACAAAGATCTTCTGATTCCCGGATCTTACAAAGGTATTCGCATTCTTACCCCTGCTGAATATGTAGGCGGCGTTTCATGACCCGCGATGACAATTCCGTCTGATCCCGCATACGGCGCAGAGGAGGAAGTGAGAGCCCAAATAACGTTTCTGCAATTCTCTTGCGATCTCACGCGCTCTGTATGATTAAATGCCTTTGGTGAAGATCGCCATCGACATTCGGCGGATGACCGAGTTCGGCGTTGGAACCTACATCCGCAACGTGGTTCGCACTCTCGGACGCCTCGACAACGAAACCACATTTTTCCTCATCGGGCCTCCCGTCAAAGTTGACGAAATCGGGCCTTTGCCTGCGAATTTCCATACTGTTCCATTAGACGGCCCGGAACGCTCGCTCAAAAACTTCCGCGAATTTCGCGCCATTGTGCAGCGGTTGCAATGCGATCTGGTGCATATTCCAAATCTTTTCTCGATTCCCCGAGCCCTGCCTTGCCCCTACGTGATGACCGTGCACGACATGCTTGACCATCTGTCGCGCGGCCGGCAGCAGACCGGTTTTTGGGGCTCTCTGCACTTTCAGTTGACGCAACAGGTTTTGCGCCGTGCCTCCCGTATCTTCGCCGTTTCGAACTTCACCAAGATTGAAATGGAGAAGCTGTTCGGCATTCCTTCCGCGCAGATCGAGGTGATTTACAACGCCATCGATGAGCGCTTTCTGCGCGGGCACGCCAGCGCCGGAGATCGCCAACTTATTGCTGAACGCTACCAGGTAAATTATCCCTTTCTTCTTTATGCTGGGCGCATCAGCCCGCACAAAAATGTTGTACGCATGATCGAAGCCTTCTCCGCTTTGAAAACCGAACTGGAAAAGGACGGCGCCTTTCCGGATCTCAAGCTCATCATTATTGGGGACGACGTTTCGGGGAATCCTGACCTGCGCAGAACCGTGATCCGCAGTGGCGTGCAAAACGATGTCCGCTTTCTGGGATTTGTGCCGGTCGAAGTGCTGCGCACGTTTTACGATCAGGCGAAAATTTTCGTCTTTCCATCGCTATATGAGGGTTTCGGCTTGCCGCCGCTCGAAGCCATGGCGCATGGAACGCCGGTGGTGACGTCAAACGTCTCTTCGCTGCCCGAGGTGGTCGGCAATGCCGCCGTGCTGGTTCATCCGGAGAACGTGTTCGAGATCATGCGTGCCCTGCACCGCGTTCTGCTCGACCATCCCTTGCGCGAGAAAATGAAGGAGCGCAGTTACAAGCAGGCGGCGAAGTTCTCCTGGGAGAAATCGGTAAAGCGGATCATGGATGGCTATCGCGAAGTGCTCGGCAAAACAGCGGCATCCGATTCCTCAAACGCTGCCTCCGCACAGAAAAAGGCGACGGAAGGGGTGGCATAGTCCGCGCCGTCGTTAGGTCGCGAATAAGGATCCAGATTGTCCGGCTACTTCATCAACGGCTGGCCTGGCGAAGCGACTGACATCTTGTGCAACATGGCCGTGATGCGGCTTCGTTCGGCATCGTTTTGCGCGGAGGTCAGGCGCTTGCGAAGGCTGGCGATTTTGTGTTGACGGGCGCGGCGCCGTCGAATCTCCGGCCGGCGGCTGGGTGCGGACATGATTTGCTCCTGATTTTAATTTTTGAAATGCGCGCAGTCGGTGCATCAATGGGATTTCAAACGGCTGCATGCTGAATTATAGTCCGTCAGCGAGACTCAACCTGCAAAACGGCTCTGCGATTACGGCTGGATGACGTGAAGCCCGCATTCGGTCTTCGAATATCCAGACCACCGGCCTGCCCGTGGATCCTCTCCCGGACGCACCGCGCGCGTGCAATGAGTGCAGCCGATGCTGGGGTAATGGCGATCGTGCAGCGCGTTGTAAGGCGCGTTATGCTGCCGAATATATTGCCATACCTGCTTTGAATTCCAGTCAGCAATGGGATTGATTTTGATCAGCCCGAATTTCTCGTCCCACTCGATTTTGCCCGCGCTCGAACGGGCCGCCGTCTGATCGCGACGGATGCTCGTGATCCACGCCCGCAGTTCGCCCAACTTCCGCCGCAGCGGTTCGACCTTCCGTATATTGCAGCATTGATCGGGATTGCGCTGCCACAGCCCAGGGCCATGCGTACGTTCCTGTTCTTCCGGTGAAAGCAAAGGGAAGACTCGTTCGATCGTGATGCCATATCGTTGCTCTACCTGGTCCATCAGATTGTAGGTTTCCGGAAAAAGAAATTCAGTATCCAACGTGAAGAGCCGAAAATTCTTTTGCACGCGCGAAGCCATGTCAATCAGCACCATACCCTCGGCGCCGAATGCGGAAGAAATCGCCACCGAATCCCCAAAAGTGTGGAAGGCCCACTTAAGAACTTGTGCGGGACTCCACGCCTCAGCCGCGATTCGCAAGGCAGCAACGTCTTCCTTCGTGAGAACTATTTGTTTCACGATCGCTGCTTCTTTTGTGCCGGCTGCCTCGCTCATGCCAATTGCCCCTCTTGCTGCGGAATAAGTTGTTCCGTCGCGCGCAAAATTGTTTCCGGATGTCTGGCATGTTCGGCAAATCTCACTGACTTGCCAACCACCAGCAGCGTGGGCGCAGCGAGTGCCGGAGAGTGCGGCAGGTTTGCGATTGTCGTGTAGTGCACCTGTTGCTGAGGAGTCGTGGCGCGGGAAATAATTGCGCATAGAGTTTCTGGCGCGAAGCCAGATTCAGCAAGCCTGCTCGCCATCCTGGCGAAATCGTGGCCCGGCATATAAATGACGAGCGTCGAGTCGCCTGCAGCGCAGTGGGTCCATTCCGGATCGGAATTCCCAGCGGCACGATGCCCTGCCGTCAGCACCAGCGTCGAGGATGTTTGCCGATGCGTGAGCGGAATCCGGGCTGCGGCCGCCGCCCCCAACGCCGATGTGACGCCGGGAACAATTTCGTAGGCAACATTCGCGCGCCGAAGCGCTTCCATCTCTTCGCCGGCGCGGCCGAAGATCAGCGGGTCGCCGCTCTTGAGCCGCACTACCTGGAGCCCGGAATCCGCCAGCGTTACTAGAAGAAAATTGATCTCTTCTTGTCGCATGGTTTTTGCTCCGCAGCGCTTGCCCACGTTCTGCACTCGCGCCGTGGGCGCAATCAGCGCCAATATCTCCGGCGCAACCAGATCGTCATGCAGCACCACGTCAGCACTCTGCAGCAGCCGCAGGGCCTTTACGGTAAGCAGTTCCGGATCTCCTGGGCCGGCTCCCACAAGATAGACTTTGCCTTTCATGCGATTACTCTCCTGTCGCCGTTAGCAGTTTCGCCCGCCTCTTTTTTGTGCGATTTATCTTTGTGCGATTTATTTCTCTCGAATTCTTCTTGATCACTCTCGAACTTTTCTGCGACCACCGCTTCGAATGCCTCGCGGCTCGCCAGCGATTGCAACAACGCGCGTTTGCGCTGCGCATCAAGCCGACTGGCCAGCACACGCCTGCGCGTCGCTCCCAGCTCCGCAACCCATTGCTCGTATCCAGCACCAAACTGCCGCTCGAGCTGGTGCCTGATCTTCTGGGCAAGCGAAGGACTTTGTCCGCTGGTGGAAACCGCAATCTGCAGATCGCCTCTGCGCACCACCGCCGGATAATAGAAGTCGCACAGTTCCGGAACATCCACCACGTTGCACAGAACACCACGCCGCTGCGCCTCTTGATAAATGAATTTGTTCAGAGCGCTCGAAGCAGTGGCAACCACCGCGAGAAAAATTCCTTCAAGATCTTCCGGAACAAACGCTCGCCGTTCGAGCGTGATCTTCCCATCGTTCGCCCAGGCATGGACCGTTTCAGAAGCTTCGATCGCAATCACATGGATGCGAGCGCCAGTGCCAAGCAGGCCGCCAATTTTCGGCTCGCCGACTTTGCCTGCGCCGACCACCAGGCAGCGTTTGCCTTCGAGCTTCAGAAACATTGGGAACAAGTTGCTCATCGTCTCACTCACACGGTCTCGCTCACGGTCTCGTCTTCATTCAACCTTCTACTGAGCTTGGAACACGACCTTCGGGCAAATCGCGCGCGACTGCATCAAACGCATGTCCCGCCAGGTAGTCGCGCAACTCCGCATCGCTGTGCCGCGTAAAAAACTGCCGCAGATTTTCGCCGCCATCGCGATCGGCCAGATATATGCGCAGCAGGCGCTCGAGGGCTTCCGGAACTTCAGTCGCGAGGCAGCGATAGCCCACCGGGCGCGCAATCGACTGGTTCAGGCCAACCGCTCCGCCCAGGCAGAAGTAATACGCATCCTGCATTTGGCCGTTCACTTTCAGTTTCTTGCCTTCAATGCCGATATCCGCGATCCAGTGTTGACCGCAACTATTGGGGCATCCGGTAACGTGCAACTTCAGGTGCTGATCGAAACTGGGCAGGCGTTCTTCCAGTTGCTCCACCAGCCAGCGTGAGAAAGTTTTTGTTTCCGTGATGGCCAGCTTGCAGAACTCACTCCCGCTGCAGGCAATGGCTCCGCGAAAAAACGGCGATCCTTGCACAGGCAATCCGATCGCACCCAGTTCTTTGGCTAACTCCTCGGCGCGCAAACGCGGAACATTGACAATCAGCAGATTCTGCATGTTGGTGGTGCGCAGCTCGCCGCTGGCAAAACGCTCGGCCAGCTCGGCAGCCGCAGTCATCTGTTCAGGCGTGATCCGTCCGCGCAAAACCGCCGATCCCACATAGCAATAGCCAGCCTGTTTCTGGGGATGCACTCCGACATGATCGCGATAGACGTCGGCCGGCGGATGCTCAATCTCCGCGGGATCGAGTTCGAATCCAAGCCGCCGCTCCAGATCTTTTTGGAAATCTTCTACCGTCCATCCGTGGCGCAGGAAAAGAAACTTCAACCGCGCCCGTTCGCGGTGCTCCCGCAACTGGTCTGAATCGCGAAACAGTTCGGCGATTCCGCGAACCACCGGCAGCACCTGATTCCAGCGAACAAAAGCATTCAACCGGGCTCCGAGATAAGGCTCGGTAGAAAGTCCTCCACCGACGCGCAATGAGAAACCTACTTCACGCTTGCCTTGAACGAAACGCTCAATCGCCGTCAACCCAACATCGTTGATTTCCGGATAAGGGCACCACACGCGGCATCCTGTGATGGAGATTTTGAATTTGCGCGGCAAGTTGTAGAACTCCGCATTGCCGGCCAGCATGCGATCGACTTCCAGCGCCAAGCCAGAGGCATCGCACAGTTCGCCGGCATCCACACCGGCCACAGGACAGCCCGTAATATTGCGGGCGACATCGCCGCAAGCCCCAGTCGTATTCAGCCCCACTCGCCAGAGTTGTTCCAGAACTTCGGGAAGATCTTCGATGGTGATCCAGTGCAGCTGAATGTTCTGCCGCACCGTAAGATCAGCCGTGCCGCGGGCATAGCGGCGAGTAAGGTCGGCGACGGTGCGAAGCTGCGCCGACTGCAAAAGCCCGTTGGGAATCCGAATGCGCAGCATAAAAAATGGCAAGGCTTTGCCTTGCCCGTTCGCGCCTCCCACCACGCCCGCTCCATCCCCCTGCGTGTAAACGCCCCACCAGCGGAAGTACGTGCTGATCCAGTCCGGCGGAATGGAGTCGAAGCCTTCGCGCGCAAAGCGGCGAATCTCGGCCAATCCCTCCCACGGATTCATGGCGCGCTTCAGGCGCTCCGCCTTCTGTGCTTTGGTTTCTGTAGTCATAAATGGCCGCCAAAAAGCAAAAACCCACCGCCAGCTGTTCTGGCGATGGGTTATAACTGCCGATAACTTATGAAACTGTTTAAATCAGCAATTTACCTGCGCCAGAGCACACACATGCGCAACAACAACATGCACACATGCACTCCTGGCGGAAATTGCTGAAACTTGACATGCTGAATTCGATGCTAGGCAAGTCTGGAAGATTCGTCAAATTACTTTCAATGAAAAATTTCGATGCGGAGGATCGGATTCTTGATCGGGTGACTTTCGACGGGTGATTTCGACGGGTGATTTCGACAATCACGCTGGAGGCGGAGGCACAACAGCCTTCTTTACTCGGAGCGCAAGATATGCGAAAACGGCTGACAGGCCGAAGAGAAACGCTTCCTTCACGACCCAGTGCGATGGGCGGCGGCCCTCAGCAGGCCCCATATTGAAAAAACGAAGTAGAAGGGACCGAGAACAATCGGCAAAGCGAGGCCAGAGCGAAGCAGTGCCTTAATCCATTTGAAATGTCGCCCTTGGACCTTTCGTTCTATCATTTTCCGCCGTCATGCCGAGGCTAAAGGGAATAAGTAGGCTAGCCAAAAGCGCAGCCAGCATGAACAATAAAATCCCGAGGGCGGGAGAGTCGTCGTGCGGTGATATTACTCGGGTGATTAATTCAGCAGCGAGGAACAGGGATACAAGGACGGCAGTAAGTGTTGCCGCGACATAACGCAGAATCGTGATGCACCAGAAGCGCACGGCTCATCATCATATCTGTTAGTATCCGCCAGTTCCAGAACAGCGGTGGGATAGCCCCCTTCCTCTCCGAAATTCTCAATGGGCGAAATTCGCCTGTTAGGGTGAGTTGATGCGCCACACCCGTTCGTCTGATAGAGTCCTGTGATGCGTTGGTCGGCGATCAGCCTGGCCTTCCTTACCACTCTCAGCTTTGCTTCGAGCTGTCCCGATCCGAGGGTGCGTCAGGCGGTAATTGGCGGGGACACATTCAATGGCGTCGTCCTTGTACACGGCAAGCCAGTGAAGTTCGCCCAGATGCGTCTCTATTCCTCGTCGGGCAAGACTGCGTGGGTCGGGCGGTCAGGCAAGGACGGCCACTTCGCTACGGAACACTTACCGCCCGATACCTATCGTTTGAAGGTGCGCGGATGGGGAAGCGCTACAATCCGCTTGCACTCGACTCTGACTCAGTTGCCGAACGGACAAGTGCCGAACTGGGCCCTGCAACTAATGGACAACGAGTGTGTCGCATACGGAAATCGTTAATTAACCGTTGAAGAAAGGCAGCCGGACCTGTAAGCCGAATTCTGTCCGCCGGATTGCTCCGGTGGGACGGTCATTCCTCTGGGCCGCGCATCGCTGCGCGGCTCTAGCGACCTACCCGAAAGTTTGACGCACCGAGCCGGCACGTCCCCGCCCATTCTCGCAAGAGCGCCTGATGCTGCAACGCTCCCGCCAGAATGGGCGAGGTCCCTTCCTATTTGGTCTTGCTCCGTGTGGGGTTTGCCCTGCCCGCCGCATTACTGCGGCGGCGGTGCGCTCTTACCGCACCTTTTCACCCTTACCTCATCCCGAGAGACGGGGCGGTATGTTTTCTGTGGCACTTTCCGTCGAGAATTTCCCATTCTTGCGCAAAAGCGCGCAAGAATGGGCCACCCCCTCCCGGACGTTATCCGGCACACTGCTCTGCGGAGTTCGGACTTTCCTCCCCGCCCATTCTGTTCAGGCTTCGGAATCCATGTTGCGAAGCCTCAGCAGAATGGACGGAGCGACCGTCCGGTCCGGCTGCCTACGGCATCATTATATGCGATCACTGCTATATACGATCATTGCTGCGAAGCTGGCGGCAGATCGGAATTCGATACGTCGAACAGCACCTTCCACCCGCCGCTGGATTGTTTTTTCCAGACCATCAGATACTTGCCCTTATCGAAAAAGAGCTTTCCCCGAGGTCGCCGGAAGCTCATTTCATAAGATCCGCTGGTATATCCCAATTCTCCCGAGCGGGCAACCTCGGCCTTCTGTGGATGCCAGACGATGTCATAGTCCGGCAACGTGAATGATGTCGCGATAAATTTCTGAAGCGCGTTCTTGCCACTCAGCGGCGGACGATTCGGCGCGAGCATGGCGCCGTATTCATCATAAAATGCTGCGGCTGCCGCGGCATTTTTGGCCTGATAGGCTTTGAGCCAGGCTGCATCTGCGGCCAGAAGATCGTCAACTTCGACCTGACGCCGGGTCGAGACTTAACGCGGGTTTTTGGCATGGCGGTAATTTCCCTTTACTGACGCGGCAGTCTATCATTTTCTCTCGCGGCCTAGCTTTGTCGAAGCAAAGCCTTGTCGAAGCAAAGCCTTGTCGAGGCAAATCCCGGCCATTTCCAATTCTGATTGCATGCACATCGCTGAAGCCATTCGCATCGCTTTTCAGTCGCTCTGGGTGAACAAACTACGCTCGGTGCTGACGCTGCTTGGCGTGGTAATCGGAGTCGCGGCGGTGATCGCAGTTGTCACGTTCGTTTCCGGAATCAACGATTATGTGGCGCAGAAAATTTTCAATCTCGGGGCGGATGTTTTTCTGATCTTCAAAGTTTCTCCAGCAGTGACCAATGTGGATCACTACTTGGAGGGCGAAAAGCGCAAAGACCTGACCATGGAGGACTATCAGGCCGTGGCTGACGCCTGCCATCACTGCGAACTGCTCGGAGTTTCGACCAGAAACGAAAGCGGTCATGTGAAATACAACGAGCAATCCATCAGCGACACGCTGATTCGCGGAATTTCTCCGGGGATGGCGACCATTCTCGATACCGATCTAAGCTCCGGCCGAATGCTCAATGAAAACGATGTGGCCAATCGCTCGCCAGTGGTGGTGGTCGGGAACGACATTGTCGAGCACCTCATGCCCGGAGTCGATCCACTCGGCAAAGAAATTCGCGTCGATGGCTGGAGCTACCGCGTAATCGGGGTCGCCAAGAAGAAAGGCACGACGCTGGGACAGAGCGCCGACAATTTTGTGATGATGCCGATTACCTCCTGCCTGAAACAATACGGTTCGCATAACGACAGCCTGAGAATTGCGGGCAAGGCGGCAAGCGGCGGGGTCGCGCTCGACGAGGCAATCGACGAATCCCGCGCCGGCCTGCGCGCGCACCGGCACGACCTACCGGGCAGCGACGATAGTTTTGACATCGAAACCAACGCCAGCCTGCTCGGCATCTGGACGGATTTCAGCCAGACCTTTTTCATCGCAACCATTGGCATTGCCTGCATCTCGCTGGTGGTGGGTGGAATTGTGATCATGAATATCATGCTGGTCGCAGTCACCGAACGGACCCGCGAGATCGGTATTCGTAAGGCTCTGGGTGCAAGGCGCGCCGATGTGCTGTTGCAGTTCCTCATCGAGTCGGTCACGCTGGCCCTGACCGGCGGGGCTCTAGGCGTGCTCTTCGGAGTCGCTTTCGCTCTCACAGTCACTGTGCTCATCGGAATGCCGTCCTCAATAAAGCTGTGGGCGGTAGCGGCGGGCCTGATTGTCTCAGCAAGCGTGGGAGTGTTCTTCGGTGTCTATCCCGCACGCAAAGCAGCAAAGCTGGACCCGATAGTAGCGTTGAGATTCGAAACGTAGAGAGATTCGGCGATTTTGCGATCGGGTGATTTTTTGATTTGAAATCTATTCTGCTCGAATCGTCATATGGTCTAAATTGCGAAATCCCGCAATCGCCGGATCGCCAAATTTCTTATGATTCACAAAGACGAATTCGCTGAGATCGTGCAGATGGCCACGGACACAATCCGCACGAATAAATTGCGCTCCTCGCTGACCGTGCTGGGGATCGTGATCGGCGTCGCCATGGTCATTGGGGTCTCGTCGATCGGGCGAGGCCTCGACGACAATGTTCGGGAAATGGTCAAGAGCATCGGTTCCAACGTTATTTTCGCCTATCACATGGAGCCGTTTACCTTTGGGCGTCCAACTGAAGAAATGCGTACCCGCAAAGAGCTGACCTTCGAGGACGCTGAAGCCATGCGCGATTTGCCCCATGTAAAGCAGGTGTCGGCAGGGATACGCTTTTTTCGGCCCGAACTTGGTGTGGGCACCTTCGCCGTGAAATATCAGGGCCGCAAAGCGAAGAACACGATTCTCGAAGGCGACACATCCTCTGTGAAAGATGTTTTCGATCTGCCAATGTCTGCCGGCAGGTGGTTTACCGAAGTCGATAACCAGCGGCGGGCAACCGTAATCGTTCTCGCCCACGATACGGCGGAAGAATTGTTTCCCGTCGAAAATCCTCTTGGAAAGGAAATCAATATTGACGGGCGTTTGTTCCAGGTGATCGGCACCATGGCCAAACTGAAGTCAGTGTTTGGCGGAGGAAAGGATCCTAACGATAACCGTGTATTCTTCCCCCTGAGCACCTTTCGAACCCTGCACCCCGAGTTGAAGGATTATTGGATCAGCGTTAAGGCGACATCCCATGATGACATGCCGAAAGCCATCGACGAGATTCGAGAACTGCTGCGGCGGCGGCGAAAAGTCGCGCCCGACAAGCCCGACAATTTCGCCGTATTCACCCCTGATTCCATCACCGACGTATGGAATCAACTGACGGGGATGCTTTTTGTAGGCGTATTTGCTATCTCCAGTGTAGGTTTGATCGTTGGCGGCGTGGGCGTGATGAATATCATGCTGGTGAGCGTCACTGAGCGGACGCGCGAAATCGGCGTGCGCAAAGCGATCGGCGCGCGCAAGCGGGATATTCTTCTGCAATTCACGCTGGAGGCGACGATTCTCACCGCAATCGGCGGCGTGATTGGAATCCTGCTGGGCGCGATCATCGTCTGGGTGATTCCCACTCTGTGGCCAGCGCTCCCTGCGCGTATGTCGATCTTCTGGGTGATGTTCGGTTTTGCGACCGCTGCATCAGTAGGATTGATCTTCGGTATCTATCCTGCGTGGAAGGCGGCGAATCTGGATCCCATTGAGGCACTGCGTTACGAATAACTCCTCTCCCCGCGCAAGACAAATGCCATCGTGAGAATCATTCAAATCATCGCGGCCGCCGGCGTAGTATCCAGTTCGCTCTATTATCTGCTGGGCCTTTGGAGTGCTTCGAAATTCATGCGCGCAACCAGAACCCGCGCGCAGAGCACCGAATCGTTCCTTCCACCAGTTTCGATTCTGAAGCCGCTTAAAGGCGTCGACCCGGAAATGTACGAAAGCCTCCGGAGTCAATGTCTGCAAGATTATCCGCAGTACGAAATCGTCTTTGGAGTCAGCGATGCGGATGATCCGGCGATCGAGGTCGTAAAGAAATTGATCCTCGAATTCCCCCGGCCGGGGATGATTTCCTGGGGCGTGTGCCCTGAAGTTCTCGGCACGAACGTAAAAGTCAGCAATCTCGCGCAGATGCTCAGGCTCGCGAAGCACGATCATTTGATCGTCAACGATAGCGATATCCGGGTGGCACCCGACTACCTGCGGCGCGTGATTGCACCTTTAGCCGACTCGCAAGCAGGAATGGTCACTTGCCTGTACCGCGGAATAGCCGGGGGCTCGCTGGGTTCGCGCCTCGAGGCGCTGGGCATCAGCACGGATTTCATTCTGGCTGTGCTTACCGCGCAAGAACTGGAAAATGGAATTCGCTTCGGATTGGGCTCTACGCTGGCCTTTCGCCGCGCTGATTTGAATGAGATCGGCGGCTTTGAATCAGTCGTCGATTATCTTGCCGATGATTACGAGCTTGGGAAACGCGTCGCCGGTCTTGGGCTGAAAGTGACGATCTCCGACGTGGTTGTGGAGACATTTCTTCCGCCGTATTGGTTTCGTGATTTCCTCAAGCATCAATTGCGCTGGGCGCGAGGAGTTCGGGATGCCCGCCCAGGCGGCTACTTCGGCCTGGTTTTCACCTTCGGAATTTTCTGGGCTTTGCTAGCGTTAATTGCGAGTCGAGGCACAGCCTGGTCGTGCGGAGCGTTGGCACTCGTGCTGATTCTTCGTTTTGCAGTGGCATTTTCCGTTGGCGGAAAGGTTCTACGCGACCGTCAGGTTGGGAAATATTTCTGGCTGATTCCGCTGCGCGATCTGATTGCAGTCGGAGTCTGGATCGCAAGCCTTGCGGGGCACACCGTGACCTGGCGCGGAGAAAAATTCAAGTTGACTGATGGCAAACTTACTCGGATATAGCACTGGCGATCGAGGGATGCTCTTTGCCTGCGCGTACCGTCTCAATCCTGCCGCGGCCATCATCAAGAACGTTGCGTACTTTTTTTGCAAGTTGGTTCAGGGTAAATGGCTTTTGCAGGAAGTTGCTATCGACCTCGACCACTTTGTGATCCACCACGGTTTCGCCCGGATAGCCTGAAACGAACAGAAGCTTGGTTTCTGGGCGCAATTTCTCTAGTTCGCGGGCCAACTCTCCGCCGCTCATCTGCGGCATCACCACGTCGGTAACCGCCAGGTGAATGGGCAATGCGTGGGCCCTGGTAATCGATAATGCATCCAGGCCGTTTTTGGCTTCGAGCACCGTATACCCGCGCAGACTGAGAAATTCCACCGCTGCCCGGCGCAACGGTCCCTCATCCTCCACTAGCAACAACGTTTCGGTACCGCTGAACATCTTATTTTCGTTGCTCTCCGGAATACCGATTGCGGCAGGCCGATCGGGGACGCAAGGCAAGTAGATTTTGAACGTAGTGCCCATGCCCGGCTCGCTATAAACCCAAACGTATCCATGGTTCTGTTTCACGATGCCATAGACCGTTGCAAGGCCAAGTCCCGTGCCCTTGCCGGAAGGCTTCGTGGTGTAGAAAGGCTCAAAAACGTGCGTCAGGTGCTCGGCAGGAATGCCGGTGCCGGTATCGGTGACCGTGATCACTGCATATCTTCCCACCGGAATGATGGCACGTTTTCGGTCCACATATTCCTGATCGAGTTGCACGTTCGAGGTGTGGATGGTGCAGCAGCCGCCTTCGGGCATCGCATCCCGCGAATTGGCCGCCAGGTTCATCAGGACCTGTTCGATCTGCACCGGATCCAGGCGAACTCTGGCCAGTCCCTCGCCAGGTTGGAAAACCAGTTCGATGTCTTCTCCGATCAGACGATCGAGTGTTTTCACGATCGAGCCGATAATCGGATTCAGTTCGGCTACGCGCAGGGCTTGCGGCTGTTTGCGGCTGAAAGCGAGCAACTGACGAGTCAAGTCCGCCGCCCGATGCGCCGCGGAGAGAATCTCTTGAACTCGCGTTTGCGCCACACTCCCCGTGGCTACGGAATCGAGCGCCAGTTCGGAGTAGCTGGTGATGATGGTGAGCAGGTTATTAAAGTCATGCGCGACGCCTCCGGCGAGGCGTCCGATGGCGTCCATTTTTTGCGACTGGACTAACTCTGCCTCGATGCGGAGCCGCTCTGTCAGATCGCGCCCGTTGTAGACGCAATGCGTAATCTTGCCGTCAGCATTTCGAACATAACTGACACTTTCGTCGGCATAATAGACCTCGCCATTTTGTTTCCGCTTGACGGCAATGCTGCGCGTGCCGTCCCCCGCGCGAATGGTCTCCCACAATTCGCGGTAAAGTAATGGAAGCTGAAGCTCTGAGTTGAGAATGCCCCGATTTTTGCCAATGATTTCCGGCAAGGAATAGCCGGTCACGCTTTCGAGCGCCGGATTTACATATTCGATGATGCCTTCACCGTTGGTGACCAGAATCGTGTCGGCAGAGTTTTCCACTGCGCAAGACAGCTTCTGCAGCGACTGCTCTGCCGCTTGCCGCTGTTGCTGACTTGAGTGCAGCCGCAGCGCGCAACGGACGGTCCGCACGAGATTGGCTCCGGTGAGCTGCGCTCGGTCCATGTAATCGTAGGCGCCGGATTGAATGATTTCCGCAACCGCTTTCTCATCGGCGTTCTCAGTCAGAATAATGAATGGGATTGTCCCTCTCGCGTGCGCGAATTCTGAAAGCAAATTTGCGGCCGTGCCATCGCCCATTTCATGCTGAAACAGCACAAGTCCGTAATCACCGCGCCTTAGCATTTCCTTAGCATCATCGATCGACCTCGCATGATCGAGATCACCCGAGAGGAAAGCACGACTTCGTCCGAGAATCTCTCGAATCAGAAAAAAATCTTCCTCGTGACTGCCGACCAGCAGCACATGTAAGAGCGCGGGCGCGAGTTGGGGAAGGGCTGACACGCTATTTCGTGCGTACTTCAGTTACATCGGACGCTTTGTCATAGCAAGTCGTTATGCGGTGGGCGATGCAACCAATGAAGTCAACCAGGAATCCCAATTTGCAAGCGTTCCGTTTTGGGGCGAGGGAGTCGGAAGTTGTCTTCCCAGCATCAATGCAGGTCCTTCTGCTCGTTTAAGTTGCTAACAAATTGCCAACCCGAACGTCAGAGTTAAGAGTTTCGGGTGACAGGGGCGTGCTTTAAGCCGTGAAATTCACGGAACGAGTGTGTGGGTTCCTGCGTATCAGGCAAGAGGCTTTGCTGACTACCATTTAGATCGAGTACCGGAGGAGTTATGCAGTTCGAGCACGACGGAGTCACTATCAAGACCATCCCCAACAACGGCAACGGACACGTGCAACAGGTCGTCAAGCAGGCTCATGAAGAGTTACGCGAGCTTCTGCGCCAGCGCGCCGAAGTCATGCGCCGCATCGGTACCATCAAACAGACCATCGCCGGACTGGCCAATTTATTTGGCGACGAGGTTCTGAGCGACGATTTGCTGGAACTGCTGGACCGAAAAAGCTGCGGACGCCAACCGGGTTTCACCAAAGCCTGCCGCATGGCACTAATGGAGGCCAAACGCTCCCTGACGGCGCGCGACGTTTGCGAATGCATCCAGCAAAAAGCTCCACCCATGCTGGCGCGGCACAAAGATCCCATGGCTTCGGTGACCACAGTGCTAAATCGCCTGGTGGCTTATGGCGAAGCCACACCCGTGATTCTCGAGAATGGACGCCGCGCTTGGAAATGGGTGGCAGAGCCGGAGCCGGAAACAATATTGAATTCTGAATTGGTGCTCTCCGTTCATCAATAGCGGAGCTTCCAGCGGGGACGTTCAGCCGCAACATTTTTCTGATTGATCTGCGCTTTGTGTGAGCCTCGCTTGCACAGCGCGCGATCTCTAATCTTTCACCCACCATTGACTTCGAGTTTTTTCCAGCGTCCTCTCACCTTTCCGAAATTCCAAAATTTACAGTACTTCGGTAACTCGATCCCGCACTTTAGGAGCGCTATCCTTTAGCCCTGCATGTGATTAACCACGCGGCTCAATGATAGGTGGTAGCTGTGGGCAGCCGTCTGGGGCGAGGACCGGAATTATGTCTACGAACATCGGCCACTTCGAAATTATCAGTGAACTGTGCAAATCCGCGACGGGCACGGTCTACAAAGCGAACGACTCGCAGAGGAGTCAGACGGTTGCTTTGAAGGTGATTCAGCTCTCTGCCTTTGGCGCGCGCGCTGCCGAACTCGAGCAGTGTCTCGTGGAGGAGGCAGAGAAGACTAGAAACCTCAATCACGCCAATCTCGCTCCGGTCTTTGGAGCGGAAAAAATCGATGGCCAGTTCTACGGCGCCATGGAATACATCCAGGGCAACAGCATCGCCACCATGCTGGCCCGCAAAGAAGGGTTTTCCATTTGGGATCTGCTCGATATCGGCCGCCAGGTATGTAATGGGCTCGACCACGCGCAATCGCAGAATGTCGTCCACTACAGCCTTGAGCCCGCAAAGATTATGTGCGGCTGGGATGGCACCGTAAGAATTCTGGGATACGGTCTCTCCAGCGTGGGCAAGTTTAGCGATCAGATGCCGGAGTTGCCTGTAATTCTGCATTACATGTCTCCAGAGCAGATCAGCGGCCAGGAAGCGGACGCTCGCTCAAACCTCTTTAGCTTGGGCGCGATGTTCTACGAGATGGTTACCGACAGCAGGGCTTTTAACGGGGCCGATGTTGAGTCACTTCGGCAATCGATACTCGAATGTGCGCTGCCCGCTCCGGTCCTCGTGAACCCAAAAGTCCATCCGGTGCTGAGCGAATTAATTATGAAGGCGCTCGCGAAAGATCCAGCCCAGCGCTACCAGAGCGGAAGGGAAATGCTGGACGATCTGGAGCGATGTAAGGAGTCGAAACCGAAGGCGGCAAAAGCGGCGCCGGCAAAAGGCACGGTAGTTCCAGACGCAGTCAAAGCTGCAACCCAGGCCAAATTTGCAGGAGCCGCGGCCCCCGCGCCTCAGGCGAAACCGAGTGTTCCATCGGCTCCAGGAAAAGCCGCGACGGCTGCCGCTTCCGCCGGTGCAAGAGCAGTATCAGTTCCACCCGGCGGTCCAAGAGTCCAAGGTTCCAGCCCATTTGCAGGTTCGGCTGGGCGACCGGGCGCTTCGCCAGCCGCCTCCATGTCTTCGGCCGTAACGGACGAGCCCGCGGTCGATCCGCAAACCGCGGCCCCGAAAATTTCCGTTGATCCCATGATGGCCGAGGGGGGCGCGCAGAAAGGTGGCGGCGGCGTTAGTTTCTCCGAGATGACGGAATTGCCTCCGCTCAAAGAGGTTTACATCTCGCCCACGCCATCTCATTCATCTGCCGATCAAACATCGGCTCACGCTCCTGAGCTGGACATTTCTGAAGTCGAGCCCGAAAAACCGAAGGTGCAAGCTCGTGAAGCCGCGCAGAAAGCCATTAAGGAAATCAAGAACGTTCCCCCGCATCTGCTCGTGTATTCAATCGCCGGCGCCGCTGTCGTGATTCTGATCATCGCCATCGGCCTTGTCTGGCACATCAACAGTTTGAATAACAATGCCGACGATTCGCCGCGTCCAGTAGCCACGGAAACGCCGCAGCCTGTGCAGAGCCAGCCGGTGGCCAGCCAGCCCGTTCAGCCGCAATCCGTCCAGCCTGCGCAAGAGCAGCCTGCGCCGGTCGCGGCAGCGCCTGAGCAAGCGGAAGCTGAGTCCGCCGCGCCCGAACCGGAAGAAGAGCCGGCTCCCGCGCATAGCTTCGCCGCCGCACGTAAAGGAAAGAAAGCCAGCAAGCGGAGAGCCTCAATCGCAGCCGGCGCTGTGCTCGTGCCCGGACAGATGATGATCGACTCCGTTCCTCCGGGAGCTCAAGTGCAGGTCGATGGCAGAAGCGACCCTTCGTGGGTTACCCCCATTACGTTGTCCGGCCTCACTCCCGGCCAGCATTCGGTTTCAGTCAGCAAAGCCGGCTTTTCTCCAGATTCGCGCACGGTGGACGTAACTTCCGGCAGCAAATCCTTCGTACAGACTCGTCTATCGCAACTGGTTGCGACGCTGGCCGTCTCCAGCACGCCCGCCGGAGCGAGCGTGTACATCGATGGCAAGAACACAGGCAAAGTCTCTCCAGCCCAAATCTCGCTGAATAAAGGCCAGCACACGGTGTTGCTGCGCAAAACCGGCTACATCGATGAGACCGCAAATGCGCAGTGCAACATCGGACAGACCACGAATGTTTCATCCTCACTACGCGCGCTCGGCGACGTCGACGATATCCGTACCGTGGGAAAAATGAAACGCTTGTTCGGCGGCAAAGAAGCCGCTGGCATGGGCACGGTCAGCGTCAGGACTCAACCCAAAGGGGCGCAAGTGGCCGTCAACGAGCACATGCTCGACAAGGACTCGCCGGTTGAATTCATGCTCGATCCCGGCAACTACATCATCGACATCACGCTCACCGGCTACGCGCCGATTCACAAGGTCATCAGCATAGACAAAGGCGACAAAGCCGTGATCGATGAAGTTCTGCAGCGGCAGTGATTCGCCGTGGGTTTCCTGTGCGGTGTGAAATACGGGCAAGAAACGAAGTATCCAGGCGATCTTCTTGTTCTCTAAAGCCCGCGAAACATCAGGTCTTCTAGCGCCATGCGCCGCACCTGCCAGAACTCCCGCTCCTGGCCGTTTACCTTGAGCCGGCATCTCCCGGCATCGTCAAAAGTCGAGGTCACTTCGAACATGCGGTTGCCCTGATCGTCCCGCACTGTGATTGCGTGGTCGGATAGAACGAATTCCACGGACTTCTTCAGTTCTTCGGCCTGAAGATAGACCGTGATCGCATTGGTGTCCTCCCCGATCGAGAACTCATAAGGCGCGTACTTGGGCCGCAGCGAGTTGCGCGTGTTGACGTCCTGTTCAAGCTGCGACCGCAGAGTGCTGACCACTTTCGGCAGCGAACAGGCAGAGCGTTCGGTAATCCAATCGAAATCGCTGACCAAGTTTGGTTGCGCGGCGTTGGGCGCGTTGGCGTCTTGAACCTGGCCATTGCCGTTCGCTGGCCGGCCGTTCGCTTTGCTATCTTCTTTTACGGTTTCGCCATTCACGTTCGAATCCTTTCGACACCAGGTTGCTCAGTTCGATTTCTTAATTGCCCGCTCCTCCGCGTTCAGCCGCAGCAAATCTCGGACCGTGAACCGGCGTAGATCATCAGTTTGGCTCCATTCAGAGAAACAGTAAAAATCTGAATTTCCCCGCCGCATATCCTCGCCGGTTCTCTGACACTGTTCGTCTTCGATAGTCCGTCCTCGATGGTCCGAAGCTGGGCGGTCCGATCTGAACGACTACAATCTGACACTCCAATTCAACTTGCACCTGCAAGTCTTTCCCGCCGACATTAGATGACGTTCCGGCCCGCGCCGCTGGCTTCCATTCGAAAGATTTTGGCATCAGATTGGCATGCAAATCGTGATGCGAGTCGAAACCACGCTGCCCACGCAATACCGCGTGCGCACGCCCGCCGAGCCGATGCCGCCTCCGATCAAAGAACCGCCCAGCCCAACCGAGAATCCCGATGCTCGGGTGAAAGAACCGGAACCCGACGAGCCGCAAGAGATTTGATTCGTCTGCTAGGAACACACTTGCGCAGAAGACGTCCGCGAAGAAGGGAACCGCCGCGCGATCGCTATCACCTTGCCGCTTCGCTTTGGCGCGTAGTGGCGCCCTGGGAAGACTCCGGACGAGGATTTGCAATGATGCCCGAAACTTCACTGGAAACCCTCGTGGAAGCTCAGTTTCCAGGGCGGAGAAATTGGCGGCTTAAGCAGGCCCGCCAACATGAGCGCAGAGGGTCGCAACGAAGCCGCTCGGAAAGCGGTTCAGGCCCGTTGGGCTAAAAAGAAGGTGGATGCCTATGCTGTCGCCGCTGCTCGCTCGTCCCCTGATCTGCGAGGGCGGTCAATCTGTTTGACTTTGGGTCGTGGAGTGGAGTCGGTTGTTAAATTGCCCTGACGTTTGTCGGGGCACCTACCCCATACCTCACCAGCTCGATCGGGAAGTTCGCTGACGGGAATTTCCCAGATTGACAAATTAGGATTGGTCTCAGTGTCATCAGGCCGCCGCTTGCTGGTCATTGCCGTCTCCTCCCACTGCTTTGCCGGGCAGCGCATAGCGAATCACATGCGTGAAAGATTCCTGAAACAGAAATTTTCCTAACCATGACCGGAAAATACGCCACACCTTCTTGTTGCGTTCAGTGGCATCGTGTCTTTCGACACGGATGCCGAGTTTGCTGGCAGTGTCAAAGTTTATATCGCTGTCGTGATCCGCGAAATTGTGGATTAGTTGTTGGGCGAGCTTTGGAGCGTCCGCGTATCCAGCCAGTCGCAGAATTTGCGTGGAATAATCCTCCGCAGTCTCGATTGCGCAGTTCCAGTCCTCCATAATGAATGGATCGAGTTTATCCGTTAGGGCCTGCGCTGGATAGGGAGCTTCGTCCTTCGTGATGTTTTCGAATACCTCGCACATTCGATTGTACGCATGCCGCCCGGACAGCGCAGAAATCTGCCGTCCGTTGTAATAAATCTGCGGATCGAGCGGACTTAACTGGCTCATGATTCCCATAATGATCTTATCAGCAGAAAGCGCTATTAGCGTCCCACCGCTTGCTGCCATGTGTGGTACGTATATTTCGATTCCCTTAAACGAACTGCGGATGGCTCGCGCCACCTTGAAAGAAGCATGGACACCACCGCCAGGTGAATTGAGCAACATCATCAGTTTGTGATTCTGGAATCCCAGCTCCGACAACTCGTCAATGAGGGCCTCAAACGCGAATTCCTCATGCAATCCGATGACCGCGCTGACTTCATTGACTGGAGAAATACGCACCGACGTGTATGGGGCAACGGCACAAACCAAAACAGCCTGCTCCGCAGTAGCCAGATTCACTAAAAGCTCATCTTTTTCTTGATTCAGGTTCAAACTCTTTCGGATCGAATCTGGTATTGGAGCAGCCTGGGGTGGTACTAATCCGGGTTTTGGATCGTGGTCAGGCTGTGGCAAAACGGGCATGCGCCATATAGTGACAGACTCCCGCACGGAAACAAGCAGGAGTCTATCACTAAAAACCCCGATGTTCTACCGGGTCCTCGGTTTCCTCATATCCACGCTAGACCCCTTTTACCCTTTGGCGCCTCTCGTTGACCTGCCTCGTTTGATCCACGTAAGATCAGGGCGCGTGATCGGCACAACTATTTCGCACTACCGCATCGTCGAGAAGCTCGGCGGGGGCGGCATGGGTGTCGTCTACAAGGCCGAGGACGTAAAGCTCGGGCCGCTTCGTTGCCCTCAAATTCCTGCCCGACGACGTAGCCAAAGATCCGCAGGCGCTGGCGCGTTTCCAGCGCGAGGCGAAAGCCGCATCTGCGCTGAATCATCCCAACATCTGCACCATTTATGAGATCGATGAAGAACATGGCCTCGCCTTCATCGCGATGGAGTATCTGGAAGGCTCGACGCTAAAGCACAAGATCGGGGCCAAGCCGCTGGAGATCGAAGCGATCCTGGATTTGGGCATTCAGATCGCGGACGCGCTGGACGCGGCACACTCCAAGGGAATCATCCACCGCGATATCAAGCCGGCGAACATTTTTGTCAGTTCCCGGGCACAGGCAAAAATTCTCGATTTCGGTCTGGCCAAGGTCACGGCCAAAACAGACAGCAGCGGAATGACTTCTCCGACGCTTGAAATCGAGGACCATCTCACCAGCCCCGGCAGCGCAGTGGGCACGGTCGCCTACATGTCGCCCGAGCAGGCGCGCGGAGAGGTGCTGGATGCGCGCACAGACCTGTTCTCATTCGGGGTTGTGCTCTATGAAATGGCAACCGCTCGCCCGGCGTTCTCCGGAGGAACTTCGGCTGTAATTTTCGACGCGATTTTACATAAAGCGCCGCTCCCGGCTGTGCGCCTGAATCCCGAGGTGCCGCCGGAGCTCGACCGCATTATCAATAAGGCCCTGGAAAAAGATCCGGAACTGCGCTATCAATCGGGGGCCGAATTGCGGGGTGATCTGAAGCGTTCCAAACGCGATTCGGGCTCGGGAAGATCCAGCGCAGCGTGGCCCGCCGAATTGCCTGCAGGTTCATCGACAAGCGGTACAGCGAAAATAGCCGCTGAGCCGGCCAAATCCTCCAGGAAAGTTTATGCCGCTGCGGTGGTTATTATGGCGCTCGTCGCCTTGGCTGGGCTTGCCGCATTCTACTTACGCAACTCATCGAGCGCTCCCGGGAAGGTTGCTCAGATCAGCCATTGGAATAAGCCAATGAACACCGCCGTCCTCTCTCCGGACGGTCATACAGTCGCTTTCACCTCACCAATCGCCGGTTTCAATCAGGTGTTCGTGATGCTGTCTTCCGGCGGAGAACCGCTGCAACTCACGAACGACTCAGTGGATAAGTTCGTGGAAACCTTCTCGCCTGACGGCACGCAGATCTATTACGCGAACGATCTCGGCGGAGAGAGCTTCGTAGTGCCGACGCTCGGGGGCGCACCCGCCGTGGCCGCCGCCGGATTCCACCTTGCAATTTCTCCGGATGGAAACTTCTTCTACTTTATAGAGGCCCGCAATAATGCGGTTTTTCGCAAACCAAAGACCGGAGTGTCGGATGAATTGATTTTTCCACCTCCTGAGGGTTCGAGCCCGGTCCGAATTCTGCCTTTTCCGGACGGCAAAGACCTGCTGATCGCGACTGGAAATGACTCGGTACTGGGCTCCTCAACTTTGATTCTCTATCGCGTGAACGTGACCACGCACGCCTCCCAGAAAATCGGCGCCCTCTCTGGAAGCCCGACTGGCCTGGTCTGGAACGATCCGGGCAAAACCCTTCTTTGCAGCCGTACCGTGAACGAGGTTACCAATTTATGGGAGTACAGCGTGAGCGATGGCAGCCTGAGGCAAATCACTTTCGGCGCCGGCCCCGATCTTTCACCCATGCCTGCTCCCGCCGGTAACGGAATCTATTTCGTGAACGGAAGGCGGTCCGGTTTTCTCACGGTTTATCACCCGCAGACCAAGCAATCTTTCGACCTGGTAAACGAGGAAGCTACGCAACCTACCTTTTCCTGGGATGGACGCCACATCATGTACATCACGCTCTCGGGCAACGCGCAGCAGGCAGATCTGTGGTTTTCCGATATAGATGGCAGCAACCGCGTCAAAATCACCTCCGGAACGGAACTGATTACGGTGACATTTAATGCAGATGCCTCCCGGTTGGCGTTTGCAGCAACTGAGGGAGGCAAGGCGAAGATCTACACCGTCAAGACTGACGGCACCGAACTCCGGCAAATCCCGTGGTCTGGAGCGAATGGCGGATATGGCTCGGCCAGTGCCGATCCACATTTTTTCTTTCTGGGTGGGCAGGAATCCGATTTAGCCACGGTAACGACTTGGAAGGTCGCCACCGACGGATCAAGCGTAGAGAAACTGGGCGACAATTGCGGCGCCGTGTGGGACGCATCATCGGATGGGAAATATCTGCTCATGTCGTTGGCTGCGGGGGGGACACAAACCTTCGGCGTTAGTGTATTCTCCCTGGCAGATCGCAAATGTATTCCGCTATTGCCGGACCTGAAAACTCTGGTTGTCCGCTTCTCCTCCGATAATAAATACATCCTTTACATCGGCGCTTCGCACGGAGAAACCACCATCTACCGCGTGCCCTGGCATGATGGAAAAGTCACCGGGCCGCCGCAACCGGCCGTCAAACTGCCCTTTGCCTTCCACGTGGGATACAGCGGAAATGCCTACGACTTTTCTAAAGACCTTTCAACCGTCGTCTATGCCCGTCCCAGCGGCGATGCCGATTTATATCTTCTGAATCGGAAGTGAGCCGCGTGTGCCGCTTTCTTCGTGAGCCGTAGTGCCCTTTGTGGTGAAAATTAGGAGACGGTCCCCCGGCCTCGAATTTGAACTCTTCCGCCTGTGCTCGTATACTTAGCCCCCGCGATGAAGGTATTTGTGATAATTCCCGCCGCCGGACTGGGTACGCGCATGGCCCCCATTCCAGCGGGTGCAACGCCGCGCTCGAAGCAGTTCACCGAACTCGGCGGCATCCCGATTCTCATTCATACGATTCGTAAGTTCGCGAGTGTGGAGGCGGTCTCAGAAATCTGGATCGCTCTTCGTGAGAACGAAATCACAGGCTTTCGTTCGCAGCTGCAAAACGAAGCCAAGGACGTGCTCAGCAAGAGAATAAATTTCGTGGTTGGCGGCGAGCATCGCCAACAATCGGTGGAAAATGCGCTGAAAGAAATCTCTGCATCATCGGAAGATATCGTTCTGGTACACGACGCTGTACGGCCGTTTGTGACCCGCGAAATCATTGAAGAAGTAATCGCGGCCGCGCAGAAATACGGCGCCGCGATTGCGGGAATGCCCGCCGTCGACACGGTGAAGCAGGTGGAGCGCACGGCCGACGGCGCATTGATTAAAGCAACCATTCCACGCGCCAGCATCGTTCTGGCGCAGACGCCGCAAGGCTTTCGCTATGGCGTCATCAAAAAGGCATTCGACGAAGCATCCGCCGACGGATTTCTCGGCACTGACGAAGCGTCTCTAGTCGAGCGCTCAGGCCACGAAGTAGCAGTAGTAATGGGATCGCCGCGAAACATCAAGATCACCGCGCCCTCCGACATGGAACTTGCCGAGTTTTATCTTAAGACCTCACACTGAGACCGCTTGATGCCGCATAACGAAGACCGACAACCCACATCCCGGATTGGCTATGGTTTCGATTCTCACGAATTTCACGCGGGCATCCCGCTGAAAATTGGCGGGATTAAACTCGATCACGATAAAGGTCTAGGCGGCCACTCGGATGGAGATGTCCTCTTGCACGCGATCACCGATGCGCTGCTGGGAGCTGTCGCTGCGCCGGATATCGGAGCCCTTTTCCCGCCGTCGGATCCGAAGTGGAAAGGTGCTGATTCTGCGGTCTTCTTACGGGAAGCTCTGAAGCGGGTTCGCGATGGCGGATACGCTGTGGGGAATGTGGACGCCAGCCTGATCCTGGCCGCTCCAAAAATTGGCCCTCACTCTGCCGCAATTCGGGCGCGTGTTGCCGAATTGATGGGAGTGACGGCCGATTGTATCGGCCTGAAGGCCAAAACTCCGGAAGGACTGGATCTGGAAAATGCCGCGATCGCGCACGCCGTCGTGCTGCTCGAAAGATCAGCGATTTCGAAACCGGCGCGAAAGTACGGGAGGGTCAGGCGCAAGATCAAACGTAAGATCAAACGTAAGATCAGGCGTTCTTAACCGCGGTTTTCGCCGCTTCGATGAAGGAGCGGAAAATCGCTCGCGAACTTTCATCGTCGTCCACTGACCGTTCTGGATGCCACTGCACTGCGAGCACGAAGTGATCCGGGTCGGTTCCTTCCAGCGCTTCGATGATGCCATCATCCGGACAGCGGGCGATAATGCGCAGGCCGTCGCCGATCGTGTCGGCGGACTGATGATGCGAAGAGTTGACCGGCTGCTTCAGCGCCGGGCCGGGTAGCTGGTTCTCCCCGCATAAAATCTCTGCCAGCCTGGAATTGCTTTCAATTGTAACCTCATGGGCGACAGCAATCTTCCTTCCCGCTTCATGGTTGACGCGAGTGCGTAAATCTTCGGGCAAGAAATCCGGGATATGCTGAATCAACGATCCGCCACGAAATACGTTCAAGCTCTGAAGGCCGTAGCAGATCCCGAGAACCGGCTTGCCTGACTGATATGCATGCTCGAGCAGAAGTTCGTCGACCGATTCGCGCTGGTTGTCGGCGCTGGCGGAATGCGATGAGGGCAGAGCTTTGAATTTCGCGGGATCGACATCTGCCTTGCTGCCAGGCAGGAGGATGCCGTCGCAGCGCTCAATAATTTTCTTCAATTCATGTTTTTTCAATTCAGACGAGAGATCCATGCCAAGGCGGACCGGCTCGCCTCCCATTTGCTCGACAGCATGTTCGTATTGCGGGATTGCCCTCTCGGCATATTCGCGGTCAAGCGAGTGCGGCAGGGGAATCGCGATGCGTGGCCGCATATCAGTTGGCTATTCTCAACTGATCTTTTTCGCTGAGCTGTTCGCTGACGCGGGCAATCGCAACCAGCGTTTTTGACTGCCGGAAGTGGCGGATTTCCGTAATCGACGAGACCACAATCACAACCGCTCCAATTGCCAGCGCAGCAGGCACGCCAACATGGCGATAGGCTACGCGCATGTCGGGATGCGCGTGGTGGTAGGCGGCCACCGCAACTGTCCCGATGATTCCCAGCAGTAGGCTCACCGCGAAGGCGAGCAGAGTGCAGATGAAGGTCACCAGCGCGACGCGGACCGGAATCGTGTACCAGCGAGGTGAGTGGGTTGGGGGCATTCAGTCTAGGCTACACTATCCGACCGGCTTCAGGCGTGAGCAGATCTGCGGATAAGCCACACGGAAAGCACGGAAGCATTTCCGTTAGTGTATAAAAGAGCAAGGATGTCGCAAGCAGCGCCAGTAATCACGCGGAGCCCCGCCGATGTGGTGCGGATGACGCCGGTTTCCCAGGCGGCGAATGGCGTTGCCTACGCTTCGGCCGGCGAAAGCTCCATCGGAGCGCTCGATCTCGAGCGCATGATCGCCGCAGTTCCGGCAAAGATTGCATCCGCGCTCAAACGCAAGGCTTATTACTTCGTGCCACTTGCGGTGACCCAGGGTGAGGAGATTCTGATCGCCGATCGTTACGATGTGGCCCTTAGCGATAATGCAGTCTGCCATCGCAACCTGAATTTCGGCGATTCCCAGTACGTTTTTATCTCCACCCGCTTGACCGATGACAAATTCTCAGTGGCCTTCGAGTTCTATATCAACGTGGGCCACGCGCTGGTTGAGATTGCGGGAGTCTCCGACGACTTCAGCGCCCTGGCTTGGAAGCAGGTTGAGGCGGGGATACGCGGCGAGACCTCGCTCGATGCATGGGAAGCGCGAAAGCTAGCCACCGCTGCAGGCCCGGATGCGGAGCGCTACAAGAATGAATACTTGGAGGCGACGTTCGCCGATACCATCTCGATTTACCTGCTATCGCTATTCCTCGATGTGGATTATTACGATCTCAGGGAGCGTGATTATCCGCTGCTGGCGCCTTCCGCGCTGGCGGAGCGTTTGAGGAAAGTGGCGGAATTGTTTCCGGCCAATTCCGGGTTTGAATTTTTGATCCTGTACAAACGGAGAGGATAGAGACAGATCTCCTCGCCGCGGATTCACAAGTGCATTCACTTCCTGTTCTGGGGTACATGTGAAGAAAAAGTTTCTGATTTTCCTTCAGGCCGTGCTCTTCTGTCTGGTCGCTCCGCTGTTCTCGCAAACTTCGCCAACCAAGCCTCTCACCATCGAAGAGATTTTCGCTCCCGGCGGTCTCGCAGGACGTGGGCCGGAAAATATTGAATGGAGTCCCGACGGATCCAAGCTATCGTTCATCCAGCGCGGCGATGAAGGCGAGCACGGCGCGTTGTGGTACGTAGGCGCAGCCACCGGCGAGAAAAAAGTTCTGCTGACCGCGGCCAAGCTGGCCTCGCTCGCGCCCGACTACGACAAGATAAAGAACGAGCGGGAACGCGAACGCCTGACGCGCTACCACGTTGCCGCATATATATGGGGCCCCGATTCGAAGCATTTGCTTTTCGACGCGCATGGGCAATTGTGGCTCTTTGATCTGGGCAGCGGCACCGCGGTGCAGTTCACTTCCGATCCCGAGCCCAGCGAAGATCCCAAATTTTCTCCCGACGGCGACCATGTCTCCTACGTTCGCCAGCACAATTTGTATGTTCGCGACCTCGCCGGCAAGCGGGAAAAGCAATTGACGAAAGACACCGGCGACAACCTGCTCAACGGCGACATCGACTGGGTTTACGCCGAGGAGTTGTCGGTGCGCAGCAATTATTTCTGGTCGCCGGACAGCAAACAGATCGTCTTCCTGCATATGGATGAAACCAGGGTGCCGACGTATCCAATCTCAAACTTGATCCCGACCCATCCGACGGTGTCTGAGCAGAAGTATCCGGATGTCGGCGATCCCAATCCAGCAGTCAAGCTGGGCATAGCCGATGCGGACAAGGGCAAGGTCCACTGGATCGCCCTGCCGAACCAGGAGGGCTCCTACATTCCTCGTTTTGGCTGGGTGCGCGAAGGAATTATCTGGGCCGAGTTGCTCAATCGCAATCAGGACGAAATGGATTTGTATTTCATCGATGCGAAGTCGGGAAAATCGACGAAGGTTCTCGCCGAAACCACTCCCGGTGCCTGGATCAACGTAAATGACGACTTCCGCATACTGAAATCCGGCAATCAGTTTCTGTGGTCGAGCTGGCGCGATGGAAATACGCAGTTGTATCTCTACAGCTTTGACAAGCAGAACCCGCTCGCCGCGCAAGCCAAGCTGGAAAATCAAATCACCCGCGGCAATTTCGAAGTTACCAGCGTCGCGGGTGTCGATGACAGCTCAGGCACGATCTTTTTTGCCTGCAACAAAGACGACCCGCGCCAGCGCCAGATTTACTCCGTCAAACTCGATGGCACCGGCATGCAGCGGATCAGTTCAGAAGAGGGAATTTACGCTGCCCAGTTTTCCGACGACGGCAAACATTACGAGCAATCGTTCGTTGGTCCGCTGACGCCAGAACATATTTCGCTTTGCGCAATCGGTGGCGGATGTTTTCCGGCCTGGCAGGCGCATGATGAAGTCGCCGAGTATGGCTTGCGCGCTCCAAAATATCTCGAGTTCAAAGCCGACGACGGCACGACGTTATACGGCCGTCTTTTGCTGCCTGAGAATCCGCCTCCCGGCAAAATCCCCCTGATCATCAACATTTACGGTGGCCCGGCGGCCCAACTGGTTCTCAAAGCGCTGGAAAATCCCTTTGACGATATTCTTTCCCGCCAGGGCTTCGCGATTTTTGCGGTCGATAATCGCGGCACACCCGGCCGGGATCGCAAGTTCCAGACCACGATTCGCCACGAGTTCGGCGCCATTGAATTGAAAGATCAACTGACCGCGCTCGATCAGCTTCTCGCCGACTATCCTCAGCTCGACAAAGACCGCATTGCAATTTGGGGATGGTCGAACGGCGGCTCGATGACGGTCTACGCTATGACGCACTCCGAGCGGTTTCGCGCTGGGGTTGCAGTTGCTCCCGTAACCAATCAGATCAATTACGACAGCATCTACACCGAGCGTTACATGGGCCAGTTGAAAGATGACCCGAACGGTTACGCGCAATCGGACGTGACCACCGACGCCGCAAAGCTTCACGGCTCGCTGTTATTGGCCCATGGCACCGGAGACGACAACGTCCACTTCGAAAACAGCATGCAAATGATCAACGCCCTCATCAAGGCTGGCAAGCCGTTTGAGCTGATGATCTATCCCAACAAGACGCACAGCATTTCCGGCAGCGACGCCCGCGACCATTTATTCCACATGATCGACGAGCATTTTCAGAGGGAACTAAAGTAAAGAGGGCGAGATTCCGTGCGAGTGTGCTGGGGACGAGCTAACTTCGGCGAACTTTATTTTGTCCGAATGTTATTTCGACGAGTTTTGTTTCGACGAACTTGACTTCGATGAACCTTCCTTCGACGAGCTCTTAGAGCTTTCCTTGGACGAACTTTCTTTCGTCGAACCGTCTTTCGTCGAACTGTCTTTAGCGGAACTCTCCGGCTTGGATTTATCTTCTTTCTTCGACTCTTTGCCGTCCGTTCCGGAACCACCGCTTTTATTAGCGTAATCCGTCACATACCAGCCCGAGCCCTTGAACTGCACGGCAGGAGCAGAAATCATCTGTTCAACCCGGCCTCCGCATTCCGGGCATTTCTTAACCATCCTGTCCGAAAACTTCTGGATCTTCTCGAACTGGTGACCGCATTTTTCACACTTATATTCGTATAGTGGCATGGATTAGGAGTGTTTATTACGTTTATTAAAGGTATGTGCTTACCTTCTCGATTCTAGGGGTGCTGGCCAATCCCGTCAAACTCGATGCCGGGCGCAACTTATTCTGCACCCAATCATCTGCTAACTGACGCATAAGAACTGCCGCAGGTACAATAAAAAAGGATGTCAGGCCTTCCGCTTCCCATTGCCGCATTTTTTGCCGGGCTGATTTCGTTTCTGTCTCCCTGCGTTCTGCCGCTCGTTCCGGGGTATGTTTCCCTGATCTCCGGCGCGGGCGTCGACGAATTGAAATCATCCCAAGGCCGCCTCATGCGGCGCGTTATGACGAACTCAGTCGGATTCATCGCCGGCTTTAGCGTCGTATTTATCACGCTCGGCGCGATTTCCACTGAGATCGGCCAGATCGCCGCACAATACAAGCACACGCTGGCGGTCGTGGCGGGCGTAATCATTATCTTGTTTGGGCTGCATCTGACGGGCATTCTGAAGATCAAAGCGCTTTACGCGGATACCCGCATGCATCAGATGAAGGGCGGCAGCACTCTGATCGGCGCATTCGTGATCGGCTTCGCTTTCGCGTTCGGCTGGACTCCGTGCATTGGCCCGATTCTGGCCGGGATCCTTACTCTGGCCGCAGCGCAAGATACGCTGTCAAAGGGCATGGTCCTGCTGGCGATTTATTCGCTCGGCCTGGCCGTGCCTTTTCTGCTGACGGCTCTTGGCGTCGAGCGCTTTCTTAAATTTTACAGCCGCTTCCGCTCCCACATGCATGCGCTGGAAGTCGCCTCTGGCGCGCTGCTGATCGGCCTGGGAGTGTTGCTCGTGATCGGCCGCTTTACTATGATTTCGAATTGGCTTTCGTTTCTGAACCGCTTTGCTTTGTAGTGTTCAGGGATGTGGGGCCGTCGAAGGGAGTATTTCAATGAACCGTAATCCTCTAGCACTCGTCGTTGTGGCGGTGGTGGTAGCGCTCGGTCTGTATGTTGGTTATCACCACGCGCGGCGTCCCAGCGCATCGCTCGGGCCGCGGCTCCTGCAATCCGGGCCGGCCCCGGATTTTTCGCTTGAAGCGCTCAATGGCAAAACCACGAAGCTCTCAGACTTTCGCGGAAAGGCTGTGCTGCTCAACTTCTGGGCGACCTGGTGCGGTCCCTGCAAAATCGAAATGCCGTGGTTTGTCGATCTGCAAAAAGAATACGGCTCTCAAGGGCTGCAGATTGTCGGCGTCGCCATGGACGATGCCAGCAAAGAAGACATCGCCAAGTTCGCCAAGGATATGGGCGTGAATTACCCGATCCTGATTGGCAAAGAGGCGGTCGGCGACGAATACGGCGGCGTGCCTGCGCTCCCCGAAAGCTTCCTGATTGCCCGCGACGGCAGAATCGTAGACCGGATCATCGGATTACGCGGCAAAGCTGAAATCGAAGACGCGATCAAGAAGGCCCTCAACACGCAAGCGGCAAGCAGCCAGGCATCAGCGACAACTCCGCCCCAGAGATGACAATAGAATTCAGAGCCCGATCAAACTAAAGGGAAAGACCTGGGCTGTTGGTGTTATCCTTCGGATTGCCATTGTGATCTTTATTTGCTGATGGTCAGCGACAGGAGCAAGGTGCAGATTGAAGACTCTGGCGATCTCGTCCATCGGGCGTCATCCCGAAGTCCCGCGTTTTCACCAGCGGGACGAGGGATCTCCCGCAAGCATACAGCCGGCTTGCGTCAAACTGTGCTACTTCAGACGAGCCCGCCGATGACGCAGCGATTTCCCTCAATCCGGAGTGCAGCAGGCCTCCTACTCGCGCTCGTCCTCTCGACCGCCATAATTGTCTCCGCGCAGACTCTCGGCAAGGCCCCAACGCTCAGCATGGTTCCGGTGCCCCTCATTACGGCTCAGCGCGCCAAGCAGACCATGGTCAACCTGAATTTTCGTGTTCCGCGCGGCTACCACATCAACTCGAACACCCCGAAATCAGAATTCCTGATTCCGACCGCCTTGAGAATGGACCTCCCCACCGACATCGTGCTGGGAAAAATCGAGTATCCGCCCGGCGAGGATACGACTTTCCCGTTCTCGCCCGACGAAAAACTCAGCGTCTACAGCGGAGATTTCACTGTCGCCATCGCTGTGCATCCGCTCCACTCCGTGGTGCCGGGAAAATACGAAATGCGCGGAGTGCTTCGCTACCAGGCCTGCGACAACGCCGCCTGCTATCCGCCGAAAAATCTGCCCGTGAGTTTTCAAGTGAAAGTCGTGAAAGAACCCGGCGAGCATCACGCAAATCCGGCACAGAGCCCGCACATACACGGATAGCTCTCCCGAATTGGGCCTCGAATCCGAAATATATTCGACAAGACCTTGTTCACCGCGTACCCCGGACAATAATCTTTCTTCGGGCGCGTGGTGTAATCGGCAGCATATCAGCCCGTCATGCTGGAAGGTGCGGGTTCGAATCCCGTCGGGTCCACAGCATTCCCTGGTTTTGGTAGGGAATCTGTCGAGGAGTTCGGGACGGGCGAACTCCTCAAAGTAACCTTGACTTCAAGTTCCGAGCTGCCGATACTAGGGAACAGCTTGACGGGCTGATATGCGACCCCGAGTTGAATTCCGCGCTCGGGGTTTTGCCTTTGGTGGGTTATTCGACAGCACCGCTGTGTATCGGCCATTCCACCCTTATTCCCGTGATGGCGATTGGCAGCCGACGTTTAGTCGCTGCGTGGCGTCGCGCGGGCAAGCGCGAGAATCACTCCGGCATATAGCATGGTGTCCGTAAAGTAATTGACTGCCTCGACCTTCACGTCGGTACTTGGGTTTGGAAACGATGCGATCAGGATCGCCAAATAAACCGTGAATACTAAAAGCGCAATCCATGCTCCGAGGTAAGTCGCAGCGATGCGCGTCTTTTTCGCGAGCAGAATGCCGGCCCCGCAAACGACCAGAATCGCGCCGGTGAGATAGCCAATGATCAAGCGCCCCGGAATCCAGACAGGCATCAGTTTTTCCAGCGGAACTCCTGGGACATTGAGGGGATGAAGAAAGTGCTCGACGCCATAGAATATCGCGCCGACGCCGATAATAATGCGGCCCACGGTGATCAGCCTGTTTCCGCCGTGCCCGTCCTGCCTCATCGCGTCCCCAGCCAGAACCCAGCCGCCCGCGCCAAATGACAGCTCACGGAGCATGAGCGCCCAGATGATCCGGTTGTGCGGCTCGGCCACAGTTCCCGGCAAGTCCATCATCGCCACGAACGTAAACATCATGATTCCGAACAGCAGCCCCGACCACCGCACCTGAATTTTCGTGGCAATGCTCAAAGAAGCGGCGAGCAAAGCGCCGCCGACGAAAAGCGTCCAGAACATGGGCCACGGCATAAATTTGGGCACCAACTGCGAGATGCCCTTGGAGGCAGAGAAATGCTCCATGCTGAAAACCGCCAGAGGCAGCGCAAAGAAGAGATTGCCGAGGGCAACAACCTTATCGATGCCGCGCGCCTGGGCAACATCATTTCGCAGCACCAGCACCCCGATCACGAAGAGTGCGATTCCGGCAGTGTAGGTCGAGACGACGGTGCGCGAGATTTCAAAAAACGCGGCGAGAATGGTTGCGTGCATGTTCATAGAAGAATGTTCGTAGCAGACGACCCGAGACGGCGTCGCCCGAAATCATAGCCGTTTAGACTGCGCGGCAGGGGAAAAGTTAGGGGCGGCTGAATGCGCTCGTAGAAGGACGAGATTACCCATTGGCTTGCCTCCGCGTGGTCATTCTGAGCGAAGCGAAGAACCCCTATTAGCCGTCTGGACTCGTGGGCGTAAGGCGCTTTCCCAAAGTGAACCTCAAATTCGAATTATTTTTCGCGCAACCTTGCCGGTGACGAACCCTGCCACTAACCTGCCTTCGGGGCTCGTGGTGTAATTGGCAGCACGTAAGCCTGTCCAGCTCTAAGGTGCGGGTTCGAATCCCGTCGGGTCCACCGTTTCCCTTCTTTGGTAGGGAAATTGGGAGGAGCCTCAGGACAACGAGGCTCCTCAAGTAACCTTGACTTCCGGTTTCTGGCTACCGATAATATCTGTGAAGCTGGACAGGTTTACGACCCCGAGTGCGGATAGAAGACGCGCTCGGGGTTTTGCTTTCGATACGGGAACGCCGACGCCGCCTTACGCCTTCGCGCCCTGCTTCCTCTCCACCTTAGCCCAAGTATCCTTCAACGCCACGGTGCGATTAAACACCAGCTTGCCTGGCTTCGAATCCAAATCCGCGCAGAAATATCCCAGACGCTCAAACTGATAGCGTCCGCCCACAGCAGCATTCGCCAACGATGGCTCTAGCTTCGCTTGCCGGATCACTTCGAGCGAAAGCGGATTCAGATTCTCGGTGAAGTCGCCGCCCTCGTCCACTTCGTCGGGATTCTCTTTGCTGAACAACGTTTCATAAATCCGCACCTCGGCATCAATGGCGTGGGCCGCCGAAACCCAATGAATCGTTGACTTCACTTTGCGACCGTCGGGCGCATTCCCTCCACGCGTTGCCGGATCGTAAGTGCAATGCACTTCGACGATCTCGCCTCGGTCATTTTTCATCACGCTCTTAGCAGTGATGAAATATCCATAGCGCAGGCGCACTTCGCGCCCCGGCGACAAACGGAAATATCCCTTGGGCGGATCCTCGCGAAAATCGTCCTGCTCGATATAAAGCACGCGCGAGAACGGCACTTTTCGCGTGCCAGCGCTGGCGTCTTCCGGATTGTTCACCGCGTCCATCTCTTCCACCTGATTCTCCGGATAATTGTCGATCACCACTTTCAGCGGGCGCAGCACCGCCATCACCCGAAGAGATCGCTTGTTCAAATCTTCGCGAACGAAGTGTTCGAGCATCGCCAACTCGACAACTCCATTAGTGCGCGAAACTCCCGCAGCGGTAACGAAGTTGCGAATCGCCTCCGGCGTATAGCCGCGGCGGCGCATACCGCTCAACGTGGGCATGCGAGGGTCATCCCAGCCGTTGACCCGTCCTTCATCGACAAGCTGGCGCAGTTTGCGCTTGCTCATCATCGTGTAGGTCAGGCTTAGCCGGTCGAACTCGATCTGCTTCGACGGGAAAATTCCCAGCTGTTCGATGAACCAGTTATAGAGCGGCTGGTGGTCAGCGAACTCCAGCGTGCACATCGAGTGCGTCACGCGCTCAATCGAATCCGATTGCCCGTGCGCAAAATCGTACATGGGATAAATCGGCCACTTGTCGCCCGTGCGGTGGTGCTCAGTGTGCAAAATCCGGTACATCACCGGATCGCGCAAATTTACGTTCGGTGATGCCATATCAATCTTCGCCCGCAAAACCCGCGAACCATCGGCGAACTCCCCCGCCCGCATACGCTCGAATAAATTCAAATTTTCTTCGACCGAGCGATTCCGGCAAGGGCTTTCTTTGCCCGGCTCCGTCAGCGTTCCACGATGCTTACGAATCTCCTCGGCGCTCAGATCGTCGACGTACGCCTTTCCATCCTTGATCAGTTTGATCGCCCATTCGTAGAGCTGATCGAAATAATCCGAGGCGTAGAACAGGCCATCCCACTGAAAGCCGAGCCAATTCACGTCAGCCTTGATTGACTCTACGTATTCCGTGTCCTCTCTCTCGGGATTGGTATCGTCGAAACGCAGATTTGTGTGCCCGCCAAATTCATCGGCTAATCCGAAGTCGAGGCATATAGCTTTTGCGTGCCCAATGTGAAGATATCCGTTCGGCTCGGGAGGGAATCGCGTCTGCACGCGCCCTTCGTGCTTGTTGCCCTTGAGATCCTCGACAATGATGTCGCGAATAAAGTTCGACGAAGCGGGCGCGGGCGATGCCGCCACTGTTTTTTCTCCAGCTTCAGTTGGAGCGTGGGATGGATTCATTAACTATGATCTTATCGCAATGATGCGGGGCAATGCAGATTCAGAAAGAGGTCACAGGAGCGAGAGTGTTCTCCAAGGAGAAGCGCGATAGCGTTCGCAACAGCATGTCCGCAAATTTATTTGGAGCCCTGCAGTTCCTGCTTCACAATATCGCTGACCATCTTTCCATCCACTCGCATGCCCGCGCCATTAAACCGTGCCATGGCGTTCTTCATTATCGCGCCCATGTCCTTCATCGTGACCGGGCTCATCTCCCCGATTACGGCTTTCACTCCGGCAATAACTTCACCTTCGTCGGCCGCCTGCGGCAAGTAGGTTTCGATCAGAACGATTTCTGCCGCCTCTTTGTCGGCCATCGCCTGGCGTCCGCCTTTGGTGAACTGCTCGACCGAATCCTTGCGCTGTTTAATCAGCGTGGTCATGACGGCTTGCGATTCTTTCTCGTCGAGCGGCGACATCTTTTCGACCTCGCGATTTTTCAGCGCGGCCTTAACCATCCGCAGAGTGGAGAGACGCTGCTCGTCGCGCGCCTTCATGGCCGCGGTGATGTCGTTTTGGATCCGTTCGATCAGGCTCATTGTGGAATTATAGACGGTGAGACCCGTGCTCTGAGTGCGGTGGCTGAAACTGTATCGAATTCTTGCCGACACCTAGAGCGTTAACCCGGCGCTGATGCCGCAATTGTGCTGTGAGCCGAATCACCGCAGAGTTTCAGCGATTCCAGTAAACTTATAGGCTAATCCATTTACAAAGGCCCTCATCATGTTGCGAAAGAACCGACTTTTCACTCCTGGCCCTACGCCGCTGTTACCGGCAGCGCAAACCGCAATGGCGGCTTTCACCGCGCACCACCGCACTGCTGACTTTCGCGCGCTCTTCCAGCGCGTGCTTTCGGATATGAAAGAGTTCATCGGCACGCAAAGTGACGTGCTGGTGCTGGCTTGTTCAGGAACCGGCGTGATGGAAGCGGCCGTCTCCAATCTAACTTCGCCCGGCGACAAGGTGCTGGTGCTCTCGGCTGGAAAATTTGGCGAACGCTGGACCGGATTGACCAAAGCATTCGGCTGCAATGTGGAAGTGTTGAGCGCGCCCTATGGTGAAACTTTTTCTTTGAATGACATTCGCGAGAAGGTTACGGAGGAAGTTCGAACTGTCTTCGTGCAGGCCACCGAGAGTTCGACTGGGGTCCGGCACGATGTGCAAGGGATCGCGAAAATTGTGCGTGCCAGCGGAGACGATACCTTGCTGGTGGTCGATGCCATCACCGGCTTGGGCACAACTCATCTCGACATGGATGGATGGGGAGTCGATTTCATGATCGGCGGATCGCAGAAGGCGCTGATGATTCCTCCAGGGCTCGGCTATTGCGCTATAAGCGAGCGGGCGTGGCAGCGCATGGAAACGACAAAATCTCCCCGCTTCTATTTCGATTTGAGAAAAGAACGCAAGGCCGCGGCAAAGGGCGAAACTGCCAGCACGCCGGCGACTTCGCTGTTTGCGGCGCTCGGGGCCGCGTTGGAATTCATTCGCGGAATGGGAAACGGCGAGTTGGCAAAAGGACGCGAGATCCTGGTTGACAACGCCGAACTCTGTGCGGAGATGACGCGAGCCGGCGTGCAAGCGGTTGGATTGAAACTGTTCGCGAGTTCTCCCGCCTCAGCGCTGACCGCGATCTGCGCTCCTGACGGTATGGATTCAGGGAAGATCATTAAAGAGTTCCGCGAATCTTTCGACGCGGTGGTAGCAAATGGCCAGGGCGAAATGAAAGGGCAGTTGTTCCGCATCGCACATATCGGCTACTACGATTATCTGGATACCATTGGCATCCTTGGAGCGCTCGAGCATGTACTCGCCCGCGTAACCGGCAAGCCGGTTGAGTATGGCGCCGCGGTGCGCGCGGCCCAGGAAGTGTATGCGCGCGCAATGGCAGCCAAGAGTCAACTAGTGGGCGCGTGATGCCGTGGCACGCGCACCGCACCTAGTTAATCGTAAAGTTCATGGGGGTGGAGGTTTCGGCGGTCGTGCCTCCGCTGCCGTATGCGCCCATCCCGGTGGTCGCAGGATTGGTGACAGTGACCGGCACAGTTCCCGCTGTTTCGATCGCCGAAGCCGGAATGGTGGCCATCAGCTGATTTGCACTCACGAATGTCGTGGCTTGCGCCGTGCCGTCGAAGTTCAGCACTGAGGTCGAAGAAAAGTTGCTGCCGTTTACGGTAAGAACGAAACCCGCGCCGCCGTGATTCATACTGTTGGGTGCAAGTTGAGAGATGGCCGGTACAGTTCCCGGAGTAGAAGGTGTGGCGGCTTTGCTGCTGTAGCCGCACGCCAAAGCAAAAATAGTTACAGCAGCGAGCATTACAACCCCGATATTTTTCATGATTGATCTCCGTGAGCGGTTGCTCATGGAAGCAGTGTAGGAAC
Organism: uncultured Acidobacteriaceae bacterium; assembly: GCA_963784095.1. GTDB lineage: Bacteria > Acidobacteriota > Terriglobia > Terriglobales > Acidobacteriaceae > Sulfotelmatobacter. Next base: position 507,679 of record CAWAQC010000001.1, on the reverse strand, counting down.
TCATAGAGGCGCGCGTGTCAGGGGCAAGTCAAATGTCGGTCAACATTTCGTGACCAGCGTACCTGGCAGCTTGAACTGGGCGCTGATTCATGAACTGATCACGAACGAATAAGGAGAGAGTCAGTGAAAATTATCGTCGCGGAAAAGATTTCCGCGTCCGCCGTCTCGCAGTTGAAAGAACCCGGCTGGATTGTGCTTACCCCGGAACAGTTCGACGGCAAATTGCCCGCGGAGCTTGAGTCTGCCGACGCGCTCATTGTGCGCTCGGCGGTGCAGGCGGATGCGGCCCTGCTGGCGCATGCAAAGAAGCTGCGCGTGATCGGTCGTGCGGGCGTGGGCGTCGACAACATCGATCTCGATGCGGCTACGCGGCAGGGCATTGCCGTGATGAACACGCCCGGGGCGAATGCCGTCGCGGTCGCCGAGCAGACGCTCGCAATGATGCTCGCCATGGCCCGCCATCTGTGTCGCGCCGACGCGCTGATGCATGCCGGCAAGTGGGAAAAGAAATCGTTGCAAGGCACGGAATTGCGCGGCAAAACTCTCGGCGTCGCCGGTCTGGGACGCATCGGAATGGAAGTCTCCAAACGCGCGCGCGCCTTTGGCATGGAAGTGGTGGCGCATGATCCATTTGTTTCGGTGCCGGTGGCGAAGGAACAGGGAATCCGGTTAGTGAGTTTGGACGAGCTTTATGCGGCCGCGGATTACATCACATTGCATGTCGGTCTCACTCCGCAAACCACCGGCATGATTAACGCGGCCTCGATCCAGAAAATGAAAAAAGGCGCGCGTCTGGTGAATTGCGCCCGTGGAGAACTGGTGCAGGAAGCCGATCTGGTTGAAGCATTGAAGACTGGCCGTCTCGCAGCGGCGGCATTGGATGTGTTCGCCAATGAGCCGCTAAACAATTCCCCGCTGATGACGATGGAGAACGTGATTCTCACGCCTCACATCGGAGGGTCGACCTTCGAGGCGCAGGAGGCCGTCGGTGTACAAATTGCCCAGCAGGTGCGCGAATACCTGAAGCACGGCGTGATACAGAACGCGGTCAACGTGCCTTCTGTGTCGGCAGAAGAATATGCCGAGATGCAGCCGTACATCATCCTGGCCGAGCGCATGGGAAGTTTTCTTGCGCAGATTTCTGAAGGATCGATGGAAGAAATTTCGCTTCGCTATAGCGGCCACATCGCTGACTGGAAGACCGATCTGATTCGCAACGGTGCCATCAAGGGCATTCTGAATCAAACTTTGGATGAAAAAGCGAACCTGGTGAACGCGGCGTCACTCGCCGATTCTCGCGGCCTGCGCGTGCACGAAGCCCACAAAGAAAAAGCTTCTACCGGCGGGGCAGGAAGTGTGCTCTCGATTTTTTTGAAGAGCTCGAAGGAGGAGCACATGGTCAAAGGGGCCGTGCTGCGTGGGGCCGCGCCGCGGCTGCTGCACATCGACGACATTGACGTGGAAGCTCCGCTCGAACGCGATCTGATTTACCTGCGCAATCGCGATGTGCCGGGAGTGATTGGCAAAGTGGGAACAATTTTGGGTGAGGGTGAAATCAATATTGCCGACTTCTCACTCGGCCGGCGCGGCGGCGCGGGCTCTGCCGAACGCGAAGCGATCGCGGTGGTTCACGTGGATGGGCCTGTGCCAGATGCCGTGCTCAAGAAGCTCGCGGAGATTCCGGCAGTGCGGCAGGCGAAGGCTGTGAGGTTGTTCTAATTGACAATCGTCGATTTCCGAATGTCAATTTGAAGCGGTCGTATGCGCGTAGAAATCGGCAATTGGAAGTTGAGAATCGACAATTCCTATGAATTCCTCTCGTCCCGCCTAAGTTTCCTGCTTTCTGCCAACAGTGCCATCGAGTGCATCAAATTCTGCAGCGTGACGATGCCCACCAAACGCTCATCTTCCACTACTGGAATGATGCTGAGATTGCGCGAAGTCAGTTTGCGGAAGGCCGAGGCTAGCGACTCCTGACGCACGGAAACTTCAAACAGTTTATTCATCACAGCTTGTATGTAGCCGTTGCCTTCCAGCCGTAAGGCTTCAAGAATGCGCTGGCGGGAAATCACCCCCACCATGTCGCTGCCGCGGACCACGGGAAAATCATCCTGCAACGAGTGCACCGCTTTATCCAACGCATCGACCAGCGTGTCGGCCGGTGAGAGCGTGGCGAAGTCGGTCAACATCACTTCTTCGAGGCGCACATTATCCAGCACCGATTGGAAGATGACGGCGCGCTCTTCCAGTTGCGCCGCCGCAAAGATAATCACGCCGATCATGGTCAGCCAGGTACTGCTGAACAAGCCGCCCACCATCAGCACCATGGCAATCGCATGGCTGATGGAAACTGCTCGTCGCGTAGCCCCGGCAGCGTCGAGGGTGCGCGCGAAGTGGGCCCGCAGAATGCGGCCTCCGTCGAGTGGGTAAGCGGGCAACAGGTTCAAGCCGGCAATATAGACGTTTGCCCAGACCAGGCTGCGCGGCAAATTGGCGGACGCAAAGAAAGGCCACTGCCAAAGATTTACATCCGGAACTGCGGCCAAAATCACCAGCGCCGAAATACCAGCCAAGGCAAGGTTGACCAGCGGTCCGATTAGGGCAAGGCGCACTTCCCGCCGCCAGGCTTCGGCGCTGTGCTCCGGCAGCTTTTCCGGACGCGATTCATCGAATACAGTCACGCCGCTCAACGGAAGAAGGATCACCGCCTTGGCAATCAAACCTGCACGGCGGGCCATCAGAATATGGCCGATTTCGTGGGCCGCCACGCAGACAAAAATAATTCCAACCAGCGCCATCACCCGCGATCCATTTACCGCAGGATGTACGGTATATTCCGTCCAGAAAACGAACAAAGGCAGGACCAGGAATGTAAGATGAATGCGGACTTCCACTCCAAACAGGCGACCGAAGTGTATGGACCAGCTTCTCATGGGCTCCGCTATCGTCATTTTACATGGAGCAACAGCGTGAGACCGCGACTCAGAGGTTCACGGCCATGCGCGTGATCTCCGGCAAATATCGCGGGCGGCCCCTGCGGTCGCTGCGCGGGACAACCATTCGGCCCACCTCCGATCGGCTCCGGGAGACGCTGTTTGATGTGCTTACGGCGGGTAATCCGGAGGCATTGAAGAATACGATTTGGCTGGATTTGTTCGCCGGCACAGGCGCGGTTGGAATCGAAGCTTTGAGCCGCGGTGCCAAGCAAGTTTATTTCGTGGAGACTTCCCCTGCGGCGGCAAAACTGATTGAGCACAACTTGCGGAGCCTCGACATCAGCGAAGGCTGCAAGATTCTGCAGGATGACCTTGCCGGAATCGTCTGGCGGTTGCAGCGCGAGCATTTCGTCGGCGACGTAATCTTCCTCGATCCGCCATACGGAATGCGGAATACCTATGAGGAAACGCTTACCGTGCTGGCCAACTCATCGTTGGTCTGGGCAATGTCGCTGGTGGTTGCGGAGCACGAGAAGAAGTTCGATCCCGGCGACGCTTTCGGCGCCCTGCGCAGAATTCGCACGCTCACCCAGGGAAATACTTCTCTCAGCTTTTATCGCATTGGCGGGCAGATCGATCTCAACCGAAGCCGTAGCTAGCCGCAGAAGTTAGCGGAAGAAGTTAACCGCAGATGGCTACCCGCAGTAGTTAGCGGCGTCCCTAACTCGACGACCTACATCAGCAGTTCCGGATCGCGGCGCATGATCGGATGCTGCATTTCCTCGAGATCATTCTTGACCATGTTCAGGCCGTAAACGCAGGCTTCGAACTCGCGCGAAAGCTGCGCGAACAGCGGAGCCACTTTAGCGTACTCGAAGTGCTCGAATTTTGAGACGATGTAATAGCTCTCTTTGCCCGCCTTCATCCACTCGACAAAACTTTCCAGCCGCTGCCGTCGCAGGCGAAAGTGGTTGATGCTCTCAGGGAACATTCCGGCAAAAAACAATGCGAAGTCGCCAATGTGTTTGCGCACCTGGCGTTCGCGGTCGAACGACGGCGCTGGCCCATACACTGGATCGGACTCGACCAGCATCTCGCCGAGATCGGTAATCGGCCGGTCAGCGCTATTGTGGACCTTGAACAGTTGATCGCTCTCGCAAAACTCCGCCAGCAGGTGCGAAACGTAAGCCACCACTTGCGGATCGCGGATTCCGATCTCTTCGGCGTAGTGGCGGCCAACCAATTCCTGAAAAAGCTGATGCAGCGGATGCGATTCCGGAATCATGCTTTTTGGGCTCCTGAAAGCCGTGCTGCGCGCAGGCTTTCACCAATAGTAAGTAAGTAGTTACCGTAGTTCCGGGCGAAAAGCAAGTGACTTTTGTTTCTCCGAGTCATCATTTTTACTGATGTTTAGAGGGATCCGGCACAGCGAAGGTTGTAGCGCCCAATTGTTGGCAGACTCATCTCCCGGCTGCTAGATACTGCATGGTTAACAGTATCAAGCGCTGAGATCAGAGTTTAGCAGCAATCGCCAGCGCACCGACGTGAGAGTAGAACGGACGCCGTTATGGAACTCCGGCTCCGAGCGCTAATCCCGAGTTGAAAAACCGTTTTGTAGAATCGTTTCATTTCGCTTGACATCGGATTCGCCGCGAGCATAATGCAACAATCCGTTCTTAGGTTCGGGACGCGACTCACGCGGGGAATCGAGAAACTGAGGCCCCAAGAGCTGAGGCCCCAAGAGCTGGAGGAGATGCATATGAGCCTGCTGGAACTTTGTGACCGCGAAATTGCCGCCGTGCCGCTCGAAGCCACCGTGGCCGACGCCGTCAACAAAATGCTCGACCACCACGTCGGCGCCGTAGCCGTGGTCGATTCCGAATTCCGCGTCGCCGGAATCTTCACCGAGCGCGACGTGCTGCGCAAGATGGCGCTGACCCATACCGATCCGCGGACCACATCTGTCCGCGATTTGATGACCACCCCGGTCGAGATGGCCACCCGCCGCACCGGCGCCGGCGAGGCGCTGACCACCATGCTGGAACGTCACTTTCGCCATCTGCCGGTAGCCGACAACGATGGCAAACTGCTAGGCATCCTCTCCATCCGCAACCTGCTGGAGTGGCGCGTCGACGACCTCAGCCGCGAACTCGAATCGCTGGAGGCTTATGTCTCGAACGACGGCCCCGGAGGCTAAGTGGGGGGATGGCGCAGCCGGGGGCTGGTCCACACGCGCCTTCCGAATTTTCATGGATCACCACGACCGAGGCTGCCCCGCCTGTCGCGCCTTTCGACAGGGGGGCACCACAGACGATGGTACCAGGGGGTCTGGCCCAGCGCCCCATCGAGGAAATCAAACCAAACTAACAATTACGCCCGCGGATAATCCGCGCTAGAATGTCGCCTGCGCAGTGCAAAAGAACCAACTCTATTACGGCGACAACCTGACCGTCCTCCGCGAGCACATCAAGGACGAGTCCGTCGACCTCATCTACCTCGACCCGCCCTTCAACAGCCGCCAGGACTACAACGTCCTCTTCGCCGAAAAAGACGGCACCCGCTCCGGCTCCCAGATCACGGCCTTCGAAGACACCTGGGAATGGAACATGGACGCCGAAGCCGCCTTCGAGGAAATCGTCGAGCGCGGCGGACGCGTCTCCGACTCTATGCGGGCCTTCCGCACCTTCCTCGGTCACAGCGACATGATGGCCTATCTCGCCATGATGGCCCCGCGCCTGATCGAACTTCGCCGCGTGCTCAAAGAAACCGGATCTATCTACTTGCATTGCGATCCAACGGCCAGCCACTATCTGAAGATGTTGATGGACGCGATCTTCGCGCCCCAGTATTTTAGGAACGAAATTATTTGGCAGAGGACTTCCGCGCATGCAAATGTGATCCAAAAGTTTGCAGCAGTTCACGACGTGCTGTTCTTTTACTCGAAAGGCGACGGCTTTAAGTGGAACCAGCAGTACCTCCCGTACGAACCTGAATACGTCGAAACCTTCTTTGACCAGATCGACTCGGATGGGCGGAGGTATTTTCGACGAGACCTCACAGCAGCCATGTCCCGGGCCTCAACCGGCCAACTTTACGAATGGAAAGGAGTCAGGCCCCCGCCGTCCTGCTGCTGGGCCATGAAGAAGGAGCACATGGACGAGTTAGAAGCCAAGGGAAAAATCCACTGGCCAAAGAAAGAGGGCGGCATGCCGCGGCTGAAGCTCTATCAGGAGGACGTACCCGGAGTGCCAGTGAAGGATATCTGGTCGGACATCAAGATTATGCATAATCTGTCGTCCGAGCGACTCGGGTATCCCACACAGAAACCGGAAGCAGTGCTGGAAAGGATTATCAAGGCCAGTTCGGACGAAGGGGACATCGTCCTCGATCCCTTCTGCGGATGTGGCACGGCAATCTCCGTCGCCCAACGCCTCAACCGCCGCTGGATCGGCATCGACATCACGCACCTCGCCATCGGCCTAATTAAGAAACGCCTCGACGATGCGTTCGGCGAATCGGTTCGCGCAACCTACGAAGTAATCGGCGAACCCGTCGACTTGAAGGGCGCAGAAGCTCTCGCCAGAGAAGACCCGTACCAATTTCAATGGTGGGCACTCAGCCTGGTAGGCGCGCGCCCGCTCGAAAAAAAGAAAGGCGCGGACCAGGGCATCGACGGCCGGCTCTACTTCCACGATGAGAAGGGCGGCAAGACCAAGCAAATTATTTTGTCGGTCAAAGCCGGGAAGCTCCATGCACCTTATGTGCGCGACCTCCGCGGCGTCATCGAACGGGAGAAAGCCGAAATCGGCGTTCTGATTTCAATGGAAGCGCCGACCAAGCCCATGCAAAAAGAAGCCGCCGAGGCCGGATTCTATCGTTCGCCAGGACTAACGGACAAATATCCGCGCATCCAGATCCTCAGCCTCGAAGAACTTCTCGCGGGAAAGAAGATCGACTACCCGCGCTTCGCCGCCGATGCCACCTTCAAGAAAGCGCCAAAATCCCGCAAAGCTCCCGAAGAACAAATCCCGCTGACCGGCGAACTTGAAGACCCGTTCTAGGCCGGCGAAGTGACCACCGACCAGCCTTTTTCCACACCCTGCCCTTCCCGCTCTGTGACCACTGACCTTGCCCACAGCACGCACTCTGTTCCTAAAATGGAGTTGTGCGTCCCAATTCGGACTTTCGCCATCTCGTCCGCTTACTCCTCTTCTCCACGCCCGCCAGCTTGCCCGGCGACCCGCACTTTGACAGTTCGAAGCCCGACAGTTCAAAGCCTGACAGTCCGAAGCTCGACAGTTCGACCTTCGACATCCGCAACACCAACTTTTTCAAGATTTTGACGGCAAATCCTTCGCTTGCAAGATTTTACCCGGATTTCTCCCAGCACCGGAGCGCTAAACCCAGCAGCAACATAGATTTAGAAGCTGAATCTGGAATTTTTATCGATCCGGATCAAGCCGCAAAAAATCACGCGTCACATCCTGACGGCGCCAAAATATCCGAAACCTCGAAAGGTTCAAACTCAATGGCTGTCCATCCCACGGCTCGCATCTGCTCGCACATCAAGGTCAATGGAGTCCGCTGCGGCTCGCCCGCGCTCCGCGAAGGAGTTTTTTGCTACTTTCATCAGCGCATGATTCGCGGGGTGCGCACTCCGCCCCGCTCGCGCACCCATCCCATGGCCATGCTGGAAGACCGCGAATCCATCCAGTCCTCTCTCATGGAAGTGATCAATGCGCTGGCGCGCAACCACATCGACTGCAAGCGTGCCTCGCTGATCTTGCGCGCGCTGCATATCGCGGTACGTAACGCCAACCACGTCCACTTCGCTTGGGATCAGGACAAGATGGTGGAGGAAGTTCCTGAATATCCCTCGGTCCCTCAACCTAAGGCGCCAGATCTGGCTCTGCAGCAGGCGGCAGTGCTTTCTGCGATCAATCGGCCCAAGCCGCGCTATCCCAGCGACTACGGCATCACCGTCGAGCAGGCCCTCGCTTGGGGAGAGCCACCCGAGATCATCGAGCCGCCGCGTGACTTGGCTGAAGCCAATGCCGCCGTGGCCCGTTACATCCAAGACTGGACGAAAGAAGACTGGTTGAAACCGGCTGATGTGAGATGAGCCGGTGCGACTGACACGCGGAGTTCATCGGATCCGCTCATTCGGAGAAGGCGGAATCTTTCTCCTCGACGAGTAGAAAGCGGCGCTCATATTAAGTACGATTTAGGTACGCTCGATTTAGGTCCACTCGATCTAAAGCCACGAATCGGATTCACAGACATATCTAGTTTGAGGAGGAGACAATTCTATGCGGAACATCAATTCTATGATGAACAGATTTTCCATCGCGAGAGCAGTGCTGGCAATGGTGGCCCTGGCTGCGCTTATGAGCGGCGCGAACGCCGTGGCGCAGCAGGAGCGGGTTCTATATAACTTTTCCATTAATTCTGGTGGCGATGTGACCGCCCCATACGCGGGCGTGGTTTTTGACGGATCCGGGAACATGTACGAGGAAACCGGAGGCGGTGATGGTGCGATCTTCGAACTGTCGCCCAAGGGGAACGGCTGGACTTGGGCCGAGAGCGTGCTCGCCTATGGCACGGGCGGATACTATCCCTTCTGAGGATTGGTCCTCGATGCATCCGGCAACCTGTACGGAACGACGCAGGTCGGCGGCGCCAACGGCGATGGAACCGTGTTTGAGTTGTCGCCAGGTGAAGATGGAGCGTGGACCGAAACCATCCCTCACAACTTCGATTTCGGCGCAGGGGACGGCGCCGACCCCGATGCGGCCATGACCTTCGATGCTCAGGGCAATCTCTATGGCACAACTAGCGAAGGCGGCACTGGCATTTGCAACGTGGAGGGCTGTGGGACCGTATTCGAGTTGTCGCCGCAATCCGACGGAACCTGGACAGAAACCATCCTCCACAACTTCGTGGCTAACGGCACGGATGGATACGAACCAGGGAGCGGAACGCTGGTCTTCGATTCGAAGGGCAACCTTTACGACACTATTCCCGAAGGAGGCACATACGGCTATGGGGTTGTGTATGAGCTGTCGCCTGTGGGTGGAGGGACCTGGACAGAAACCATCCTGCATAGCTTTAACCCCAACGGAACTGACGGCTATTTTCCCAAGAGCGGCGTAATTTTGGATCCCGAAGGCAATCTCTACGGCACTACCTATAACGGGGGCAGCAACGACGGCAACGATGGGACGGTCTACAAACTGTCGCCCGCCAACGGCGGAGGCTGGACCGAATCCATTCTCTCCAACCTCGGGGGAACGGACGGACCCGTTAATCCCGCCGCTGGACTGGTTTTCGATGCGAAGGGCAACCTGTGGGGGACAACCCAAAGGGGCGGTGCGTACGGTTATGGGACGGCATACGAGTTGCGGCCCGCGGAGAATGGAAGCTGGAGGGAAAGAGTCGTCACCAACTTTGAGGACATCCCGACGGACAAGAATGGGGAGACCCCGTTCGACGCTCTAACCGTCGGCCCGCGCGGCTATCTTTACGGCACCACCAGCGCGGGCGGCAGGCAGCATGACGGTACGGTGTTCGAGATATTGCCGTAGGCTCCTGTGGATCTAACGGGGTCCGACGGGTAAGGCCGCCCACCTTCCGCCACTTCGGAAGGTGGGCACTGCGAAAGTAGACACGACGGGCTTTGCTATCGTTCGGCGCAACGCGCGCCCGTCGGGAGAACCACTGCGGGGTGCGGAGGCACGTCGTGGATTCCCGCTAGATCCCTCGCCCCGCCGGTAAAAACGCGGGGCTTCGGGATGAACGCCAAATTCGCGGCGACGCCGATTGCTGCCCAACGACGCCAGCTATTGTTCGTCATCGAATCAGATTGGTTCGCGGGTGTGGCGCATTCGCACGGCTAGAGCCAGAAAGATTGCGCACAGCGCCAGCCCTATCCAAACGCTGGGATTCGCCAGGAAGCGGTCAGGCGTGATGTGGGTCATGGGATTCGTGGGGAAAATATTGGGCGGTGTGGAAGCGGTCTCTGGCGCGGCGCCGACCAATCGAGAGCCTACCAGGGCCACGAAATGCCAACTGCGGAACATGACCGCTTCGAGGCCGCCAATCGCGACGACCGGCAATGCCGCCCACAGCAATGGCGCGCGGCGCGCCCAACTCGATACCAGCAGCACCCAGCAAAACACCGGCGCGGGCCAGAGCGTATGGGAGGTCAGGAGGTGGTAGAGCAGCAACAGCGATACTCGGATGAGCGGCGCACCCATCCAGAGCGCGGAAAGGCTTCCACCGTTGGCCAGCACGGCAACTGAGCTTACCAGCAGCATGATCCACTGCGCGGCGACGGCGGTCGCCCAGGCCACCAGCGGAACCACGGCGAGCGGGATACTCGCCTTGGCAAGCACCGTGGTGAGGTCGGAGACCGGCATCGATTTCCAGAACAGGATGCTGCGGTCGCGCCGTTCTCCGTAGAGTGCGTCGGCGCAGTAAAACACATTCACCACCATCGTGGTGAGCATCATCAGGCCGGCGACGATGTCGTAAGGCGTCGCGACAAGGTCAAACTCGTGCGTGCCGATCGCAAAGCCGCGCAATTTGCCCGATAGAGTGATGTTGATCAGGAAGCCGATTAGAAATACGCCGGTCACGCCCAGCGGCGCGAGATAAATGAAACGGTATTCCCACAATTCGCGGCGCAACGACCAGAAAAACGGGCGCGTTGCTGACGCGGGCGCAGCCACCGGTGAAGAGAAAGATTCGGCAATGGGATTCGATTGAGTACTCATCGGACTGCTCCTTGTGGCGGGCTGGCGTGGTTGCCCAGCTTATCTGACAACATGGCAACGAATAAGTCGGCGATGCTGGGGGTGCGCACGTCGCCGAGGGCGGCGAGTTGCTGGCGGGCGGCGCCGTCAGATTGCAAATCAGATTGCAGATCGAAGAGCAGGATGCCGCGACCCAAGCTCTGGCGTTCGTGAATCGGCTTGAATGCGCGGGCTGCGGCAGCCTGCTCAGGTTTTATTATCACTTCGACGTAGCGCGATTCGAGTTCTTCCATGCTGCAACTCAGCACGATACGGCCATGATCGATGAACATGAGATCGGTGATGACGTTTTGAATTTCTTCGACCTGATTGGTCGTCACGACGATGGTGCGATTGCGGTCGAAATAGTCGTTGAGCAGGGAATCGTAAAACTGTTTGCGATAGAGAATGTCGAGGCCGAGCGTGGGTTCATCGAGCACCAACAACTTCGCGTCGATCGACATGACCAGCGCGAGGTGGAGCTGGGCCACCATGCCTTTTGACAGTTCCCTGACTTTGCTGCGATGGGAAATGTTCGTCTTGGCAAGAAAACCTTCGGCCTTGGCGCGATCGAATCGCGGATGCACCCCGGCAACGTAGTCGAGCGCCTGCGAAACCCGTATCCAGCGCGGCAGCACGGCGACATCGGCAATGAAGCAGACATCGCACATGAGGCGATCGCGCTCGGTCCAGGGATCGCGCCCGAGAACGCGCAACTGGCCTTCATACGGGATGAGGCCGAGGATGGCATTGAGCGCGGTTGTCTTGCCGGCACCATTGGGGCCGACGAGGCCGAGGATGCGGCCGTCCTCGACGCGCAGGTCGATGCCGGCGAGGGCAACGGTTGTGCCGAAGGTTTTGCGAAGACCGCGTGCTTCTATGCAAGGCATGGCTTCAGCGATCCTCCTTTGTATTTGGATTACGTCGCTTTGCAGTATCGGGCTCGGAGGCATGGGTTTCGGCTTCTGGTTCTGCATGGGAAGCCCGGCGGCCATTGGAGGCATTGAGCAGCTCTTTCGCAGTCAGGCCGAGCCGCTGAATGGTTTCCGAGATGCGAGGCCATTCTTCGGAAAGAAACTTCTGACGTTCGCCTTTCAGCAGCAGGGTGCGCGCGCCTTCTTTCACGAACATGCCCAGACCCCTCTTCTTCTCAACCAAGTCCTCGTCGACTAGCTCCTGATAGCCCTTCAGGACCGTGAGCGGATTCACGCGATATTCGGCCGAGACGTTGCGCACCGAGGGCAGCGGGTCGCCTTCTTTGAGCACGCCGTCGAGGATCATTGCCACTACGCGGTCGCGAAGCTGGCGGTAGATCGGCTGATTGTCGTTCCACTCACGGTCCATCAGGGTTTCCAGGTTGTGCGCGATTTGCTTTCGGCTGCGCTAAATCATCACCACAGAGGGTACAGAGGTTCACAGGGTTCACTTGCTGCGAACCAGGTCGAAGTGCGCGTGAACTGACTTGTCTCCTGGCTTTATGTAAGTCCAGTCTTCGATGTGATGGTTGGCGTCAATGAATGTGAACACCGCATGGTCCATGTGTCCGTACTGCGTGCCACCAGCGATATCGAGAAACTGGAATTCCAGCGTTTTCCCGTCCGGCGTCATGGTACCAGTCATGCGGGGCCGATTGCCTGCGTTGCAATAATGCGTCAGGAGCAGGCGGTCCCCGTCGAGGTAAAACATGGTGACCGGATCGTCGGGTCTCGCGGCACTCCTCGCCTCATGCATGAGCGCATTGCCCATGGAAGTTGCACGAAGCATAACCTGCATGGGTTTGCCTTCGATATCGGCTTGTGCCGGAATGGTAGTCACGAGACCCTGCCAGCTACCCGCCAGAGTTTTGAGCTTGCTGAATGACTGTTGCGCCTCGGACCGCGGGGCCCGCGTGGATTGAGCGAGAGGAAACGTTGAAACTGAAATCAGAAGCGGAAAGCATAACGCGAAGCAATTGGGATTTCATGTTCATTCTCCTTCGAGGATCGGATCGTTCTTGTCGCGATCGATAGAGCAAGGCGAAGCTGTGCGAACGGCCCTGTTTCACTTGCTGCGCTGCAAATCGAAGTGCGCGTGCATGGGCTTGTCCCCGGGCGTCATGTAAGTCCAGTCTTCGGTGTGATGGTTGGCGTCGATGACGGTGAACACGGCATGGTCCATGTGTCCGTACTGAGTCCCCCCTGACACGTCGATAAGGTCGAATTCCACTGTCTTTCCGTTGGCCAGGGGCCGCGCCACCATGCGCGGGCGATTGCCGGCGTCACAGTAGTGAATCAACGTGAGGTGATCGCCATCCAGATAGAGCATGGTGATGGGATGGTCATACTTTGTTGGATCGAGCGGCGTTCCTGATTCCTGCATCTCGTGCACCAGCGCGTTTCCGCGAGAGGTAACACGCATGGAGACGTGCAGCGGCTTGCCGTCCATATCAGGTTGGGGTGGAACGACTGTCACCGGGCCTTCCCAATCGCCGGCAAGAGTCTTCAGGGTATCGAACTCCTTTTGCGCGTCAGTGGGAGCTTCGGCTTTTTCGGCGGACCGCGCGAAACTGGCGGCGCTGAGGGACAACAGGACGATGGGTAGTACCAGGCAATGCAATCTGGGTTTCATTTTGGTTTCTCCTTTGAGGGCCAACGTCGGCGCGTCAGCTTATTTAGTGTTATAGTCAACTATATCACTAATGTCAAGCAAAATTTGTACGGTGGACCAGTCTGGAAGTGCGCGATGTGCGGCAGCTGCTGGTGCATCGGCACAAGCAGAGCCTGCCCTGAGCCTGCCGAAGTGTGCAGGCGCGGACCCGCAGCAAGAACCAACTGCCATGGCGTTGAGCCAGGGGGTGCAGAAAAAGAGCAAGCTGTGGACGAAGGCAGGGCGTGAGGAGTTGGAGCAGCTGCCTTTGCTGCCCTACGCGGCCGAGTGGCGAAAGCGGTTGCTGGAAGCGCTGGACGCACTGGAGGCGGAGGTCGGCGAACTGGACCGGCGGGTGGCGGAAGAAGCGCGGCAGCGGCCGGAGGCGGTGCGGTTGATGACGCATCCGGGAGTGGGGCCGCTGACGGCGTTGGCCATGGTGCTGACGGTGGGGCCGGCGGAAAGATTCGGATCGGCTTTGACAGCGCACGCCGTCGTTAGAAACGGAATGACATTGATTGAAGTTTGTCGAAAACGAATCTGAAGAAACGGATCTGAAGAGCGGCAAGCAGCAAGCCAGAGCGATCTGAGGAAGTGTGAGGCGAGCAGCAGCAGGAGCTAAAGGCCAGGAGTTAATTGCGAATGCGGCTATGCTCCCACAACCGCGTGATCGCTCATGCGCCGTTTGTTATAGCGCAGCGCGACATTCATAAAGACGTTGCCCTTGGGAGTTTCAAAGCAGAAGACCAGCGCCTCAACATCTTCGCTGGTTTTATCGCCCTCATCCGAGGTAAGAAGGACTGGAGGATGCACCCGGAAGTGAAAGCCCTGGTCGTTGAGCGCGCAAATAGCGTTGCCCACGACCTGGTTGGCCAATTCGAAAACAGTTTCTTTGATCAGCCCATCGGATTCCGGCAGCTCTGCGCCCGCATAGTGGCTGGCCACGCGCACGGCGGTCTGTGGCTCGAGGTCGAGAATGATGCGGCCTTCAATGTCACCGGTGACCGCAACCATACCGGCCACGCCTTTGCGGCGATAGGCGGCCTCTTCCATTGACAGATTGCCGACCTTGGTGGCGCACTGAAGCCCCTGCGACAGCACGGCGTCAGCCGCGTTGATGAAAGGCTGAATCAGTTCCATCTTCATGAGACTAAGCTCCCGCGCCGGCCGCGACCGCGCCGTCTTCTCCCAGCACATACTTGATCACTTCGTACAGCACTTCCGGCTTCACCGGCTTCTGCACGAAATGGCGAGCCCCGCGCTGCAATGCGGCCACGATGTTTTCCTGGTAGCCGACTGAAGAAACCATCACGACGCGGGCTTCCGGATGGGCCTGCACGATTTTTTCGGCAGCTTCGATCCCTTCCATCTGCGGCATGGTGATATCCATGAGGACGATATCGGGATGCGTGCGCTCGAACTCGCTGATGGCCGTGAGTCCGTCGCCCGCCTCAGCGGCCAGTTGTCCGCCAAAGCTCTCGATCATGCGGGCCAGATTTTTGCGCGCGAAGACCGAATCGTCCACAATCAAGTAACGGACCGGTTGGCCGTCCTTGCTGCGTTTTACCGGTGCAAACTGCTCCATAACAGCCTCCTGTTGCTGACTTCAAACCTCATTCCGCCTTACTCCAAACCTCATTCCATCACGGCGTTTCTGCGCCGCACAGATAACTCAGGTCATGGCACTGTTTGGCCATGAGCCCGCTAAAGTCCAGCTCGAACCGCTTTCCCCACGCTCTTCGGCGCCTTGGTTTCATCGCGGGCGCAGAGAGCCTGCAAAGTGGAGGCAAGGACGTCCAAAGCCACCACTCGGGTTGCATAGCCGCGTTCAATTGCGGCCTTCGGCATCCCGAAAACCACGCAGGATTCTTCATTCTGCGCAATCGTCATGCCGCCCGATTTTTTCACTGCACCCAGACCGGCAGCGCCGTCTTCGCCCATACCGGTCATCAGCACCGCGACTGCGTCTTTGTTGAACTCCTCGGCGACGCTGTTGAATAGCACATCGACGCTTGGCCGGTGGCCGTTGACGCGGGGTTCATCGCTCAGCACGACCACATCTCCCATGGTGAGCCGCTTCACTCGCATGTGCCGGCTTCCGGGGCAGACCAGCACTCGCCCGGCCTGCAGGGTGTCGCCCGACTGCGCTTCTTTCACGCGCAGAGAACAAATTTCATCCAGGCGCCGGGCGAACATGTCGGTAAAGCCTTCCGGCATGTGTTGCACGACCACGATCGATCCCGGGAAATCCGGCGGCAATTGCGCCAGCAGAAACTCGAGCGCTTGCGGCCCCCCGGTGGAAATCCCAATGGCAACCAACTTGGTTGGCCGTGGCGCAGATTTTCCAACTGAAATCTTTTCCGGACGCGCCTGCATGCTCATGAAACGTCCCGGCCGGACCACTTTGCAATCCGCAGCAGCTTTGATTTTGGCGATCAGTTCGCTTGCCGTTTCCTCCATGTGCGTCATGGCATCTTGCGGCTTGGTGACGAAATCGAATGCGCCAAGACCTAATGCTTTGAACGTGACCGAGGCGCCGTCGGTGCTGTGAGAGCTGACCACGATGACGGGCAGGGGATTGCGCCGCATGATTTCTTTCAGGGTATCGATGCCGTTCATGCCCGGCATCTGCAAGTCGAGCGTTACCACATCGGGATGCAGTTCCTCGATCTTCTTGAGGCAGAAATTTCCGTCCATCGCCGTTCCGACCACTTCGATCGAGCGACTAGTCTCCAGCATCTGCGGAATCAACTTCCGCATCAAGGCTGAATCGTCGACCACCAGCACACGAACCTTCTTGGTCTCCTCACTCATGCTCGGCCCCCAACCGCATTCATTGTCAATCGTGCGCGATCCGCATGGTTTAGCAACAGCCCGAAATTCGAGGCGCCTTGCTCCGGTGGACGCGTTTTGGCCACGTGCTCGACCACCGCGGGCAGGTTCAGAATGAGTACAACTTTTCCATCTCCCAAGATGGAAGCACCGTTCACCAGATCGGTCGAGAAGGTCTGCTCGTCTAAAGCTTTAATCACCAATTCTTCCTCGCCTTCCAGGGCATCGACGATTAGCCCGTATCTTTTCTCGCCCACGTTAATCACCAGCACAAAGAGCTTGCTCGCATGAAGGTCTGCATCCGGCGCGCAAGGGCGCCCCAAGCGCAGCAAGGGAAGAACCTGGTTGCGCAGTTGCAGCACCTCATAATTGTCGACCTGATGAACCTCGGATTCGCGGGCTCGCGCAATCTGGCTCACCGCATTGAGCGGAATCGCATAAAGCCGCCGCTCTACCCAGAACATCAGAGCTTTGATGATGGCCAGGGTCAGTGGCAGTTTCATGCGAAACGTCGTGCCTTGCCCCAGCCGCGTATCGACGTGGATGGTAGCCTTCAGGCGCTGAATGACGCTTTGCACCACGTCCATACCGACTCCGCGTCCGGAAATCTCTGTGACTTGCTCGGCGGTGCTGAATCCGGGACGGAAGATGAACTCCAGAGTTTCCCCCTCACTTAAGCGCGAGGCCTCTTCCGGGGTGGTCATTCCGAGTTCGAGAGCTTTGGTGCGAATCTTCTGCGCATCAATGCCCCGGCCGTCATCGCTGACCTCAACCACAACCTGATTTCCCTGATGATAGGCATGCAGCCTGATTTTTCCACGCGGGGGCTTGCCCTGGCGTCGGCGTTCGTCGGCGGTTTCGATGCCATGGCTGACCGCGTTGCGCACCAGATGCGTCAAGGGCTCGGCGATGGCGTCGAGAATGCCTTTGTCAAGATCGGTATCTTGCCCGCTGAGTTCGAGATCGACCTCGCGATTCAACTGCCGGGCCACATCACGGACAATTCGCGGAAAGCGGCGGAATAACTGCTCCACCGGCACCATGCGAATCTTCATCACCGAGCGCTGCAGGTCGTTCAATACGCGCGACTGGAAAGCCATGGCATCGCCGAACTTGCCGCGCAGCAGTTCTTTCGGATAACGCTTGCCAAATTCGTTCAGGGCCTGCTGCAGCATCGATTTGCCGATAATCAGTTCGCCGACAAGATTGAGCACGTTGTCAATGCGTCCGGCTTCCACGCGCAGAATATTTTCCGCCTGCAGTTGCGGCGCAACAGTTGCTTCCGGCTGGGAAGCATGGGTCTCGACGCGGGGAGTGGCCAATACTTCCGGCGCGAGCGTTTCTGCGTGTGGCGAAAGATTAGTCTCCGGCTGCAGCGGTTCCGATTTGCCGGAGTTCTTCGAATCTGTTCTCGATGTCTTTTGAGCCGCGATTACTGTGATCGCCACATCACCCGCGATCGTGGGAATTTTGCACTTGGCGGCAATGTGCTCGGGCGACTCTGTGCTGGCGATTACAAAATTTACCTGCTTAGAGGCGGCCGGAGACTTTGGATCGGGACGCAGGACAAGTATCTTGCCTGCCTGCTGGATCGCATTCACGATCAGTTGGCGCGCCGCAATCGGCATGGCGCAGTGGGGATCGATTTTCACCGCGACTTCATGGAGTCCCAGGCCGGCCGCTTGCGCCTGCGCCACAGCCAATTTCTCGACCTCAGTCCATTCTTTGGCCAGATTGTTCGCCGCTTCGTGTGGTTTTTTTCTGCGACGCGATTTTTTCGCTGCCGGCATCGCAGTGAGTTCCTGAATCCTCTGCCGCAAAGCTTCCGTGGCCGGCATTGCACCGCCGGAGCGGTAAGCAGAAATCATCTCCGCAAATACGTCGGCTGAGGCAAAAGAAATCTCGGCTAGCGCGCCATGCGCCGCCGTACCTTCGAGCGACAACGCATCCTCGAACTGATGGGCCAATTCGCTCAATTCGCGCAGCCCGCAAGCTGCCGAGTCGCCCTTCAGCGTATGCACGGTACGGCGGATCGAACGCACAATCTCCTCGTCGCCGGGCGTCTTTTCCAGCTTGAGAGATTCTTCGTTCAGCGCCTGCAGCAGTTCCTGCGAGGTCTCAAAGAACAGTTCCCACAGTTCCGCTCCGCGCTCGTCGGGCGTATCCGTCACTCTTTCACCTCAATGCGCTGATAAGCCGTGCCGCTATCGCGATGCACCATTTGGAATTTATCCGTCAATCCCAGCAAGCTTTCCGCATGGCCCACGAATAAATAACCGCCGGGATTCAGGCAGCGGTAAAACTTTTCGATAAGCCGCTTTTGTTCCGCTTCATCGAAGTACATCATCACGTTGCGGCAGAAGATCACGTCATTGCGCTGCGGCAGATATTCGGTCTTTAAGTTATGAAAATCGAAGTGGACCATCTCCTTCAGCGCCTTCTTAATCGCATAGCGATCGCCGACTTTGTCGAAATAACGCAGCCGGAAGCTGTAATCGACGGTCGACATCTGGTGATCGTTGTAACTCCCCTCTTGCCCCGTTCTCAGAACTGAGTAACTGATATCGCTTGCCAGAATTTCCACTCGCCACGGCGGAGGCACCAGCGGTTTCGGCAGCGACAACTCCGCCGGCAAGGGATTTCGCAGGTAGTAATAGGCGAGGCCGTCGGCCGAGAGCATCGCCAGTGTGTAAGCCTCCTGCCCGGTCGAACATCCGGCGCTCCATATCCTTACGGAATACTCGCGGTGCGCCTGCTTGCGTTTGAGCATGTCTTCCAGCACATGCTTCTGGAACAAATCCAACTGGGCTTTGTGCCGGAAGAAGCTGGTTTCGTTCACCGTGAGGTTCTCGACCAGTTGCGCGAGTTCCTGTTTGCCTTCGGCGCTGATCAGCAGGCGATAATAGGCATAGAAAGAATCGGCGCGGCATTCCTTCAGACGCCGCAGCAAGCGATCCTGCAGAAAGTGAGTGCGGCGCTCGTCAAAGTGCATGCCGCACTCCTGATAGACGAGTGCCTGCAACAGCCTCAGTTCTGCCTCAGTCAAAATTGGAGCAGGTGCTGCTCCCGATGTTCCCATCTTTTTTCTCGCTTATAACGTCCGAGTTCCGATTTCAATCTCAAGCGCGACAATTGATAGAACGACTTCGATTTCGTGCACCGTTTTCGTGCAGTATATCTAGCGGCCCGCGGCTGCCTTGGCTTCGCCCTTGGCCTTCTTGTCTGCCGCAGGTTTCTCCTGGAGCAAACTGGCCGGGGCCAGCAATTTAGTCATATCCAGCAGCACGATCAATCGGTCTTTCACCTTGCCTAATCCGGTGACGCAGTTCAAACCGCCCTCTTGAAACGCAGCTGGAGGCGCTTCGACATCTTCTCCGGCAATCTTGAGCACTTCGGAAGCGGAATCGACGATCAGTCCCGCCAGCTTGCCGGAGTGCTCCACTACGAGAATCCGGTTCTGCCTTTTTAGTTTGGCCTGCTTGTCGCCAAAGCGCTTGCGCAGGTCCATCACGGAAACAATTTTTCCGCGAAGGTTAATGACGCCTTCGAGATAATCCGGAGCGTCCGGGACGGCGGTGATTTCCGGCACGCGCACAATCTCGTGCAGCGACGTAATGGGCACGCCATAGGTCTCGCGCCCCACCTGAAAGCCGACGATATGCAGTTCGCGGTTCATCGATAGCTGATTTTCTTAGGTACTGCTTCTTAAGTACGTGCTGCCCAGGTACGTGCTGTCTAGGCACGTGCCGCTGCCGCCTTGCGGTTCTTGCGAGGCGTCTCTTCGTGGACTTCTTCCTGGCTGGCTTCATCCAGCGTGAAGCGGTCCATGAAGTCCAATAGCCCGCGCGACATCTTCGACATCTGCTCCGCTGACGCTGCCAACTCCGTCGATCCGGAGGTTGACTGCTGCACCAGTTCGCGCATGCGCTCCATGGCCTTCACCACTGCCTGCGCGCCCGATGCCTGCTCTTCGACAGCGGAATTGATTTCATGCGTGATTTCGTTCAGCCGGGTGGTGGCGCGTGCGATCTGCGAGGAACCGTGCGACTGCTCGTTCGTGGCGGCACCGATTTCCTGGGCAAATTTGTAGACTTCGGTGACCACGTTGGAAATCTTGCGCAGCGCCGAGTTTAATTCGCCGCCCAAATCCAGGCCTTCGTTGACGATTCCCGTCGAGCGGTCCATATTCTCGACCGCCTTGCGGGCTTCCTTCTGAATGCTTTGAATCAGTTCGGAAATCTCTTTCGTCGACTGCGCCGACTTCTCCGCCAGCTTGCGGACTTCATCGGCGACCACGGCGAATCCCAGACCATGCTCACCGGCGCGTGCGGCTTCGATGGCGGCGTTCAAGGCAAGCAGATTGGTTTGTTCGGCGAGATCGTCGATAACTTCGATAATCTTTCCAATATCATCGGCACGCTGGCCGAGCGCCCCAATAATTTCGCCAGACGATGTGATTGTGGCGTTGATCCGGTTCAGGCCGTCGGTGGCCTTTTCCATGGTGGTGATGCCGCTGTGAACTTCTTCCCGCGAGCGGTTGGAGATATCGAGCAGGACTTTTGCGGTGTCAGCTACGCGCTGGATCGAAGCCACCATTTGATCGATGGACGCCGAAGTTTCGCTGACGCTGGAAGCCTGCACTTGCGTGCTCTTCACCATGTTCTGCACGTTCACGCTCATCTCGTGCATGGTGCTGGTGACTTCGTCGATGGCAGAGGAAGCTTGCAGGCCGATCTTTGCCGAATCGTCCGACGCGTTGGCTACCTGCCCGGATGCGCTGGCCACTTGTGCCGAAGCGTCGCGCACGCTGCGCACCAACCGTCCCAGGCCTTCCACCATCTTGGCGAAAGCATTGCCAAGGGTGTCGTGGGTCGATCTCGGCTTGACCTCTACCATGAGATCTCCGCCGGCGATGGCTTCGGAGACGCCGGCCATTTCTTTGAGGTAGTTCACCATCTTGGCGAAGGTGCGCGCCAGTTCTCCGATTTCATCCTGGCGGTTGACGTCGATCGAATGTTCCAGGTCACCGGTGTCGCCGATCTGCCGCGAAACCTTCATCAGCTTGATCAGCGGCTCGGTGATTTCTTTGGCCGTGCGATAAGCCACCACCACGCCCAAACCCAGCGCGGCTAGCGTGCTGAGCCAGGCCGCCAGAATCGTCCAGGTGCTGGCGGTCTCATCTGATTTGCGGCCTTCTTCGACCAGCTTGCGGTTTTCGCCGTCGGCAACATCGAGCGCTTCGGTCGAGTTCTTGACCCAGGAGGAAGCGTCTTTTTGCAGGTAGTAAATCTGCAATTCAGCTACTGTCGCGTTGCCCGAGTCCACATCTTTTCGCTTTTCGATCAACGGCTGGGCGAATTCTTTCGCCCATGCCTGCTCCAACTGATCCACCTTGGTGAGGGCGGTACGCTCCTGTTCGGAGTTGGAAAGGGTCTTGGCCTGCTGCAGCTTTTCGCCGAGAATGCGTAAACCGTCGTTCATTCGGTCTACTTCGCGGGTATCGCCACTGAGCAGGTAATTGCTCAGATATAAGCGGTTCTGCATCATCTGGAAGCGAACGTCATTGGTGGCATCGGCAAGTTCGAGCGAAACCTTCGCCGCGTCCTTCGCTCCGTGCTCTCTGTGCACCGCCAGCAGGTTCACAATGAACAGCACCACCACCATGCTGAGGATGATTCCGAAATTCTTGTACAGCTTCTTGCCAATCGTCATGCCGTTCCTCCGGCGAACCGCTCTCGCTGATCCATATCAATGAGCATCAAAATCAATGAGCATCAAACTTGACGTCCACTACACCCGAGGTCTCCACCGATGCCGGCTCAAACTTCCATTTCCTCACCGCATCCAGGGCCGCACCGGCCAGCACCGGATGCCCTCCAATCACTCTGGCCTCTTTTACTGCGCCATTTGGAGCAACAACGACGGCGATCTTTACCACGCCCGAAAGGTTCATTTTCCTCGCCAGGTCGGGATAAACTGGCGCCACTTTAGTCTTGGCCCGGCGAACGATTTCATTTTGCGAATCTTGAGGCTGAGTCTGATTTTGCGCTTGAACCCTGAGCGGTTTTCCAGCCACCACCACTATCACCGCTGCTGTGATCAGCACTGCGACATCCTTGCTTCGCAAAGACACAGTTCCTCCGGCACAATCGGTAATGCGATGGGAGCAACGCCGGGGCCACGCATCCGATTTTCCAAAAACCAAGGTAACGCGAGCGATGTAACTGAAAAATGAGGGCTTAGCTTGTGGATCGGAGGTGCAGGTCCGGCCTAGTTGGGAATTAGCCTCGTCTCAGAATCTGTGTGGGTTATAAACAGTTCTCAAGTTGAGATCGCAAGAGTGCGGTTTTTCTCGGGATTTCACAGTTTGGCACCCTCTCCGCCATTTCGCTTGACTCAAAATGAGATGGAAAGTACTTTTCCAATAGTTTCAATCACTTATGAGAGTCGTCCCGATTCGCACGCAGGAAGCGGTGAGACCCTGAAGGACTCCGGTGGAAATTCGAGAGTTTTGTCGGAAGGCGCTGGCGTACCCAGTTCCGACGAAGCTTTTCAGAATTTGTTGTTATGGATCGCCACCGAAGGAGCCTCACGTTCGCAGGCAGCCTCGCTCATCCAGCTTTTCTGCCGTGCCTGCCGCGAATTTTTCCAGGTCAGCGGGGTTTATTTTTGGCGTCGCTATGCGGGAGATGAACTCATCGGAGAGCAGGCCGACGGAAAGCTGGCCGAGCGCTTCGTTGGTTTGCGATTGCTGCCCGAGCAAAGCGCGACCACCATTGAAGCCGTGCGTCAGCGGCGGACAATTTTCGTGAACAATTTTCAGCCGAATCCCTCTTTTCCAGCGGCACAGCAATTTGGAGCTCGATCGCTGATGTCGGCTCCGTTGGTAGTCTTCGATGAAGTGATCGGCGCGGCCACTTTTCTGCATGATTCCGATGAAGCGTTCTTTAATGACGATCTCGCTGCCAAAGCCACCATCCTGGCCGGACAGCTTGGAAGCCTGCTGGAAGCGTTGCGCCTGGGCGAAGCCTCCCGCGAGGAGCATCGCCGTGCTGAGATCCTGGCCGATGTTGCCCAGGTTTTGCATGGAACGCCGGATGTAGCCTCGGTGCTCGAGTCGCTCGCCGATCGAGTGCGGGTTTTGCTTCGCACCCGGCTAGTATCTGTTCTTCTTCGAGGTGAAGGACCTTTCGAGTTGCGAGCGGTTTCTGCTGAGACTCCGCAGTTGGCGGTTGCGTTCCGCGCCGCGCATAATCGCCAGACGATCCGCTTCGCCGCAGACCTGGCGCAACGCGCGGCATCTGCAGGAGAGGCAATCGCCATCAGCATCAGCACCGATCAGCCGTCGCTGGGTTCGCTGGTTTCTCCCGGAACCCTGATTGCCGCCCCGTTCCGCACTACGCAGACGCAGGGCGCAATCCTGGTATATCCGCGGCAAGAAGGTGCGTTTACCGCAGAAGAGAAGTCGCTGGTGACAGCGATCGCCGGGTTCGGCGCAGTGGCCGTGGCTCATGCCGAACTGTGTGCGACGGCCCAAGGGCAGGCGCGGGAACTTCATCAACTGCTTGAGATTTCATCGGATTTGAATGCGAGCCGCGATCTGGAACATTCGCTGCAGGTCTTCGTCGTGCGCGCGGCCGATTTTTTGGGCTTTGGCCGCTGTTTCGTTGCCTTGCAGGAGAACGGAGAATTCCACGTCCGTTACGCTGCAAATCGCGGCGAAGCGCAACGTGTGGATAACATCTTCCCCGAAGGCGTTGCAACCCGCGCGCTGCGGGCCAAAGAAGTTTTCTGGTCTGACGATCTTACTCAGGTGCCCGGCACGAACAGCAAAGCACTCGCGCAATATCAAGCCCGGCAGTTGCTTGCCGTGCCGCTTGGGGGCGTGGACGGATCGCTGCTGGGCATGTTCGGAGTGCTCGATCGCCTGGATCAAGGCGGAATCTCGCATGAGGATATTCGCCGCGCCCGCGCTCTCGCGGCGCATGTCGCAGTTGTGCTCGAGGCGGCGCATACTCTACATCAGGCAGAACAACACCGCCGCCGCGCAGAAGCTCTGAGCAAGATTGCGCGTGAAATTGACGGTGTTCTGCACGCGCGAGAAATTGCGCGGAGATTTGTCGAGTGCGCCATCGAATTGTCCGCCGCACGCAAGGGCGCCGTAGTTCTATTTCACGAGGGAAAAGCGGAAAGCGTGGTTCTGCACCCGGCATCTGCAAGAGATCATGCCAGCGAATCTATCAGAGAATCAGATTCGAGCTCGTTGAACGCGGCTGATAAACGCAACGCACTGGAAGTGATTCCCCGCCCTCCAGCGCAAGACCGGGCGCTGCAGCGGCAAGTTGCACAGGCGCTTTCCGAGTTGGCTGCGAAACGCAGGGAGCAAATTTTCTCCGGCCGGGCTGCGGAGCTTCTCAATCCCGAATTGGCTTCTGCCCTCGGCTGGGAGGATTGCGTGCTGGTCCGCATAGGCTCTTCGAACGGCGAACTGGCGGCTTTGCTGTGTCTTTCCGGCCGCTCGGAACCTCTCACCGCCGAGGATCGCGACCTTCTGCAGGCCATTGCCAACCATGCCGCCATGGTTCTGGAAAATGCCCGGCTGTTCACTCGCATGGAACGGGCGAGCCGTCACTGGTCGGAAATCTTTGACGCGATTACCGACTACATCGTGGTGCATGACGAAACCGATAAAGTCTTGCGCGTAAATCGCTCGCTCGCGGCCATGATCGGGGTTGCGCCCAGCGAACTGATCGGCGTCAACATGCGTGCTTTGCTCGCTCTGACGAATGAGCCCGCGCTGTATTCGTGCCCCTTCTGCCGGTCCACGGGTGAGAGCGAAGACGAATTCGTTCAGCCCGCGCTCGACCGCACCTATCTGGTCTCTACCTCGCGCGTCCACGGAACGTCAGGAGAAAATCTTCAGACCATTCACGTGTTGAAAGACATAACCGACCGCCGCGAAGCCGAGCGCCGGTACCGCGAACTCTTCGACAACATTCAGGAGGGTTTGTTTTTCAGCACTCCCGAAGGGCGCTTTGTCGAAGTGAATGACGCCCTAGTCACGATGCTGGGATACTCCAGCCGCGAAGAACTATTGCAAGTCGATATTGCGACGCAGATTTATTTCGCGCCTGAGCAGCGCCAGGTCCACGCTGCGGCCATGGAAAAAGATGGCCACATGCGTAACTTCGAGGCTACGCTCCGGCGCAAGAACGGCTCGCCAATTTATGTGCTGATCAATGCCTTCGGCATGTACGATCCGTACGGAAAATTGCTGCAGATCCGCGGATTGATGCTCGACGTTACCGGCCTTCACACCTATCAGTCCGAACTCCAGCGGGAGCGCGATTTCTCCGGCAAGATCCTTAGCAATACGCAGAGTTTCATTCTAGTCTCCGATACGGCGGGGCTTATCAGTTATGCGAATCGGCGCTGGTATGAAGCCGGATTTGAGCAGAGCGAACTGATCGGGCGCCCTCTGCTCGAACTGGCCGCTTCGGGCTACGTTCGCCCGCTCTCGGATGCACTGCAAGCCACTCTGCAGGGCGGTCAGGTTGACAATCTTGAACTGCAAATCCTGCGGCGCAGTGGGGATGCCGGCCAATTTTCCGTGAACCTCAGTCCCATGCGCGACGAGCAAAGCAATATCAACAGCATCGTCGTGGTGATGACCGACATTACCGACTCGTCCGAGCTACGCGGCAAACTGGTGCACGCCGAAAAAATGGCGGCCGTGGGACAACTTGTTTCCGGGGTCGCACACGAGGTGAACAATCCGCTAACCGCGATTCTCGGTTTTGCCGATCTGCTGCTGGAGAATCCCGAACTGCCGGATAGCGCCCGCAAAGATCTGCGCGTGATCCTGCAGGAAGCGCAGCGCACCAAAACGATCGTTCAAAACCTGCTCAGCTTCGCCCGGCAAATGCCGCCGCAACGCAATCCCGTGCAACTCAATCTGGTCCTGCGCCGCACCATTCAACTGCGCTCGTACGACCTTGCCAGCCATGGCATCGACGTCATCGAACACCTCGACGAGAGCCTGCCCGAGATCATCGGCGACGCCCACCAGCTTCAGCAGGTCTTTCTCAATATTCTCAATAACGCTTATGACGCAGTGCACGAATCCGGCCGCCCTGCCCGCATCGAGATCATGACGGCGAAAACCGACAATGCTGTCGAGGTCTCTTTCTGCGACAACGGCCAAGGCATCAAGAATCCCGACCGGATTTTCGATCCGTTCTTTACGACCAAAGAGGTTGGCAAGGGAACCGGCCTCGGCCTTAGCATCTGCTACGGCATTGTCAAAGAGCACGGAGGCGAAATTCTCTGCCACAACAATCCCGATGGGATTGGGGCCACATTCATCGTCCGATTTCCCGCCGCGCCGCACACTGCTTCGTTGGGTGTCGCCGCAGGAGTCAATCAGCCATGAGTTCATCCGCAATGACAAGCCCAAACTTTCAACCGGCGCTCTTGCCAGTTCTTCTCATCGAAGACGAGCCTTCGATTATGGCTCTGGTCAGCGCCACGCTCGAGCGTAACGGCTATCCTGTGGTGTGCATTGAGTCCGGTGCCGAAGCCTTGCACCTGCTCGAAAACGGACGCTTTCTTGGCGTCATCTCCGATATGCGGACGCCGGGCGGCGTCGACGGCGCGCAAGTCCATACCTGGATTTCGCAGAACCGTCCCGACCTGGCCGACAAAGTTGTCATTATTACCGGCGATTATGCCAACGAAGAAACCGTGACTACGCTGCGGAAAATCGGGGCGCTTTATCTGGAGAAGCCGTTCCGCGTGCAAGACCTTATCGCCGCCGTCGAAAAAACCATGGGTAAACCTCGATGACTGCCGCGCTGAACAAACCCGCTGTGGCAAATTCCGCTCTCAATCGAGAAGACCTGCGGGTTCGCCTGCTGATCGTGGATGACGAACAGACCATCCGCAAACTCTGCATGACCGTCGGTGAAGCGCTCGGATTCATCTGTCTCGAAGCCGACAGCGGTGAGTCCGCGCTCACGCTGCTCGAAGAACAACCGGTGCACATGATCCTCAGCGACATGGTCATGCCCAACATGTCCGGGCTCGAATTCCTGGAGAAAGCAAAAAAGCTTTTGCCGCGCACCGAAGTCGCACTCATGACCGGCCACGGTTCGATCGAAACCGCGGTGCAAGCCATGAAACTCGGCGCCTACGACTACATCACCAAGCCGTTTTCGCCGCTCGAAGAGCTTCGACTTTTTCTTCGCCGCATGGCGGAAAAAGTTCGCTTGGTCGAAGAAAACGAATTTCTGCGCGAGCGTACCGACTCCGAGACCGCGGTGCACGGGATCATCGGATCGTCCGCCAAGATTCAGGAGGTTCTGCGCATCTCCTCGCGTCTCAAAGACACGCGCACGGCCGTGCTCATCTCCGGCGAAAGCGGCACCGGAAAAGAACTGGTCGCGCGCGCGATCCACTTCCGCGGAGCGTTCGCCAACCGTCCTTTCGTAGCCGTCGATTGCGGCTCGCTCGTGCCCACGCTGATTGAGAGCGAACTTTTCGGCTACGAAAAAGGGGCGTTTACCGGCGCTCTGAAATCCAAGCAGGGACTTTTTCAATCGGCCGACACCGGCACAATTTTTTTGGATGAGATTGGCGAGTTGCCACTTGAGCTACAGGCGAAATTGCTGCGCGTCCTGCAGGAAAAAGAAGTCCGCCCGGTGGGCAGTAACCAGCGCGTGAAAGTGGACGTCCGCATCATCGCCGCAACCAACCGCGACCTCGAAGCTGCCTACAAGAACGGAACCTTCCGCAAAGATCTTTATTTTCGGCTTAACGTGGTCACGGTTCATGTTCCCGCGCTGCGCGAACGCCGCAGCGACATTCCCCTGCTGGTGAACTGGTTTTGCGAGCGCTACGCTCCTGGCGCGGACTTGCGCGTCTCGAACGCTGCCATGAAAGCGCTGATGAATTACGACTGGCCGGGCAACGTACGCGAACTGGAAAACTGCATCGAGCGCGCGGTCGCACTCGGAGACGGAACGGTCATCGATCCCAGCGATCTGCCGCCCAGCATCGCCGGTGCGAATTCACGCTCCAGGGCAAATGCGAACTCCGCGGCGCCCGAACTCGTTTCCGATCTTGGGCTCGCGGCCGAAGCAAGTTCCGCCGAGAACAACGCGCGCGCGCCGCTTACGACAACCGATCTGGAAGACATTGAGCGCGCCACGATCGAGCGCGTTTTCGAGCAAGTCCACGGCGACAAAGCCCTCGCGGGACGCATGCTGGGCATCAGCCGCGCCACGCTGTACCGCAAGCTGAAGCGTTACAACATCAGCGGAGGTTCGAGTTCGGAGTCCAGCCATACCCTGCAATAAGCACAAGCGAATCTGGTGGTCTCCGCGTATCCTTAGAAAAACAGCTGCCACCGATCCGACGGACCGGGCATCTATTTCGTGTATCCTCTAACCACTTCCACACAGGAGAAAATCCCAGATGAAACCGATTCGATTCGCGGTTCTTTTGCTGCTCCTCGTCTCGCTGGCGCTCGCCGCTGACGATGTCGTCACTGCAACCCATGGCACCATCACCAAAATTGATAAAACCACCAAGACGATCGTCGTTAAGACCGACGACGGTACCGAACACTCGTTCCAGTGGGCCAAGGACACCTCTGTTGACGGTGTTCACGCCACCGATGCGGCCGCCGATGCTGCCACAAAGGATTCGTGGCATGGTCTCAAAGAGGGCTCCGAAGTGGTTGCCCACTCAACCAAGCGCGGGACCGAAGACACGGCGGTTGAGATCGATAAAGTCGGAGACAACGGCCTGCAGAAGACAGAAGGCACGGTGAAAGAGATCGATCGCTCAGGAAAGAAGCTGGTGGTTGAAACCGCCGACGGCACCGAGCACACGTTCCGACTCACGAGCCATGCCGCTATAGATGGCGGAAAAGGCGTTGCCGCGGGCACCGAGAAGGGCGCCAAGGTGGTGGTCTACTCAACGGAAAGTTCAGGCAAGAAAGTCGCGCATTTCTTCGAAAAGATGTAGAAAACACCGAACCTCTGGCGGCAGAGGATCGGGCAGTTACCGACGGCTGCTCCATCAACCTTGGTCTCCGGCCAGGGTGCGTCATTTCCTGTCGGATCGAATGCGGCCAAAGCAGTGATTACGCCAGAAAAAAGGCTCTGAGGAAACCCATGGTGCTTGCCTGATTCCGAAGATAGAACAAGGGCCGCGCCGCTATTCTCCGGGAGGCTCTTGCTTTTTCTGTTCCGGAGTTTGCGGCCTCTTTTGTAGCGGAGGCGCAGGCTTCGCCGCCGGAGGATGCTGCTGCGGCGGAGCTGCTGGTCTATTTGGCGCGGGGCGCGCTGGTTGGCCGACTGGTCGATTCGGCTGGCCTGCTGGCGGATGAGCCGGCGCTTCCGTCGGTCGATTCATCTCCGGATGGTTCGGTTGAGCGACCGGAGGCCGATTTGGTTCCCGATTGGCCGGAGCGGTTGGCGGACGATTCTCCGGTTGCTTCGCCGCCGGCGCGGGCTGTGCTGTATGCGGAGCAGGAGCGTGGGCAGCGGCAGGTTGTCCGGGCCGCGGAGCGGGAGCATGGCCGGTGGTGGGCACGGCGGGCTTTCCTGGAGGCGCGACCTTCACGGCAGGATGCATCGTCGCAGGGGGACGCAAGCTGGCCATCTCCTGTCGCGGCAGCGGCTGTCCAGGATGCGCAGCCATTGCCTGCAACTGCTTGCTCATCGGCGGCGGAGGCGGAGGCGGCGTTTTCTTGGCAACCACTTCCCGGTTCATCACTCCCGCTAGAGGAGCGGCGACGTGTCCGGCTGTTGATGCCTTGCCTCCGAGCACTGCCTGCGGCGTGGGATTCGCTGCAACTCGCCGAGTCATTGGCGCTGCCGCAACCTGCTGCGGCGTGACTTTGACGGCGACTTTGGCCACGGGCTGCGCGCTGGTGAACGCTCCCTGCGGCACCGCGGTAACGGCACCCGGCACGCTTTTGTTTACATAGGTAACGTTCGTGATGTTCGTGGTTTTACTAACGATGGTCGTGTTGTAGACGTTCGTGACGGTGGTCGTGCTGACGTTCGTATTGCTGACGTTGATCTGCGTCATGTACGTCT
Organism: uncultured Acidobacteriaceae bacterium; assembly: GCA_963784095.1. GTDB lineage: Bacteria > Acidobacteriota > Terriglobia > Terriglobales > Acidobacteriaceae > Sulfotelmatobacter. The sequence goes on along the minus strand of CAWAQC010000001.1, from coordinate 477,385 downwards.
GGCTGACCGGATACGACGGTACATAAACTTCGCGCGGACCGAGCGGGAACCACCCGATGTTTCCGCCCCAGCCTCCGCCTCCGCCAACGAACACGACCAGTGCGGGTGCATAGACCGGCGCAACCGCGGGAGGGCCGGCGACCCATCCCCATCGACCGGAAATAAACACCCAGCGGCCGTAGTGAAACGGAGCGTAGCCCCATGGGTTGTCATCGACCCACGTGTAGCCCCAGGGATCGATCCAAACCCAATGGCCCTCGTGGTAAGGCGCCCAACCGTAAGCGACACGATTAGGAAACCATACGTGGCCGTATGAAGGATCGTCGCGCCAGTCACCGTACTCGTCCAGATCCTCGTAGCCAACGACATCGCGGGAAACGTACTGCGCTGAACGCGATTGCTCGTAGCGGCGGTCGCGTGCGCCCGCCCAGGTGTCGAACGGGTCGGGTGGGCCGATGTCTTCGACGTCGGCATCCAGAGACTCCGTTCCGCTGAAGTAGCCTACTTGTCCAGCCTGCAACGTATAAGTCTGGCCGTTGCCGGTCGCCTGGCCCTCGCCGGAGCGAACGGCGACAGTGGTGTCGCTGCCATTCTGATCGGCATAGATCCGGTAACTGCCCGGTGAGGTAATCACAAAGGCGAGGTTCGGTGTATCGATCTCGAAGTCATCGCCGGGCCTCAATTGCCACACCCGGACGTTAATTGTGCCGGAATCTAATTGAGTCTGCACGGTATTGTCGTCGAGGTTAAGAAAGGAGATTCCGGTGTACTCGGATAATCGAATGGAAGCCGATCCCAGTTGCAGAGCGGCGCGCGAGCCGACGTCAGACCAAAGCTTGTCGCCAGTGGTCAACGGCCGGTTCCAGACGGCTCCCACCCATTCGTCCTCCCCGGCAGGCTCAAACGAAACCGAGCCTTGCATGTAGCCGAGGCGAGCCACTCTGGTGGGCGGATCTTCTCCATCTTCATTCTGCGCCGCTGCCTGGGAGGGCAGAGCGATTGTGAGCAGCGCGAGCCCGAGCAACGCGCCACACAATTGCAAATGCTTCAGCGATTTATTCATTCTATTTCTTCCAGTTTTTTCCGGTCGTTGGTTCGCGACCTACAATTTGCGGAATTCTGAAGCCACAGTTTGATGTTCGAGTTCAGGAGGACAAATTTTCTGCGGCCGTCCGCGATGTCGCTTTCAGGTGTGTGGATACTATATACGACTTTGAACGAGTGAGACTATTCGTCTCAGACTGAGACGGGTAGGTTTCATCGAGCGGGCGACAGATGACTAGATGTAGCTAAGTTGTTGAAGAGAGGAGCGCCTCAGTGCTAATCCTTCCGTTCCGCACTGTGGTAGCGGTCGTGCAACTTTGCTCCGCATAACCGCGGAATCTGGCTCCCCAATGCTCTTCCTAACCGGGAAGAGGGGAGCCAACCGCACTAAATCTGCGAAAGTCCGGACTGCGAAAAACTCTGGAGCCAGTTTCACAGGAAACAATCCAGAGCTCCCCCGGGCAGGTAGGAGAAAGGTATTGCTTGGCGCAACAAGCCACAGCACCAGCGCGCGCGGCGCAAGCCAGCAAGGTCGCCGACCTCGCGCGTTTTTTTCCGGATGCCACCCCGGTTCGAATTCCCGTTCAGTTCTGCCGCAGGACTAACTCAGAGGCAGACCAGCCGGGTGCGCACGGAGTTCAGGAGAGCACGGTCATTGAATTTGGAACTCCCCGCGAAGTTCTATTCGCTTGCGCAACGCCGTTGGAATTCGCCGATATCCTGTACCTTCGCAACTCGGACGGTTCGCTGGACGCAGAAGCCTCGGTGGTTGCTGTGCAATATCACCCCGGAACAACTGCCGTGGCAGCCCGTTTTATTAACTCCGTCCCCAACTGGATCATAAAGCCATGACTCCGCCACCATCCGAAACGCCAACTCCGAACCCCGCGACTCTCTGGGCGAACATTCGACGCATTTATCCAATTTACGCAGACTTGGCGCGCGAGTTCGCCGTGGACCTCCCCGACTGTGCCGATCTCGAGTCCGGCACTGAAACTCCCGCGCCGGAATCAATCGAACAAGCGGAACTATGGCTGCAGCAGATGGACGCGCAAGTTCAGGTTCATCAGTTACGCCAATTTCTGCAGACCAGTTCAATCGTGAATCCCGACAGCATCGTCGCCTTGATCCGACATCTTCTTGAGAACCCGGCCCACAGCGACTCCATGCGCGACAAGATCGATTTCCTGCTGGTGCAATACTTCAGCCAGATTGCAGCCGCCGATCTCGATGACAATCGCGTCGACCTGGCCTATGTGGCTCGTGAGATGGAACCAGTTCTCGGCAAAGTTGAACTCAAGACGCCCGTGTGGCTAAATGCGTTGGACCGTGTGCTGGACGCCGCGCGAAAGTGCCGGTCGTTGGACGAACTGCTGCACGGCGGCGTGCTGGAACAGGGACGCAAAGCCAAAGGGCAGGCCGGTGATCTTTTTTATCTGCCGATCGCACTGGTTGCCTTCACTCGTTTCGGTTATCTCATGCGGCGCAGTTTTTTCCGCCTTATGCTCACCGATCTCAACAGCATTCTTGATGGCCTGACGGAACTGGAAGAAAAGGGAGTTGAAACGATTGACTGTAGGCGGGCGCAATTTTCGGCGCAGGAACCTGTGGTTCGCCTGCGCATGATCTGCCAGTCGTGGAAAGTGATGTTTCAGGCTGAATACTCTTCGGGACAGCCCTTGCGGATGTTAACGGACCTGCGCGCCTCGGTCGAGGCTGCGCTGGGTCGGGGCACAAAAGGTGCTGCACCAGCCAAGAATGCAGGTATCGCGCCGTCGAAAAAGGTGGCGTCTGCCGCAGGTGCCGCCGGTGCGAGTGCGAAAGCTTCGGCAGCTTCGGCATCATCGGCCGCACGCCCAGCTTCGTCGATTCCTAAACCCGCGCCAGCAGCCAGGAAGAGCGGTACGGCAGACTTCGAAATTTCAGCCACACCCAACTGGAGCGCCGGCGCGAAAGAGCAAGAATAAATTCAGCATTCCGAACAAACCAATAGAGGACTTTTCCAACAAAGAAGATTCGCCGATGTAAGTGGACGAAAGATGCGAGCAGATCACCCAACGGTACTGATTATTTCTGACGATGCAGAGTTTTCCCGAAGCGTGACGGCGCGCTGGCAAATGGAGCGCAATGTGCCGACTTTCACTCTGCTCAGCGGAGACATCTGGCCGCGCTCGGTGGAGAACTTTGCGGTTGCAATTGTGGGCCCGCTCCGCAGGGAATTACTCTCGGTCATCATGGAGCCATTGCACTCGACCCAGCAGCCCGTATTCTGCATCTGCGAGAACAGTGCTGCTGCGCAGCTTGTGCGCGGGCGCTGGCCACGCGCAGCCGTAATTGGTTCGGACGAAAATTGGCTGAATGCTCTAGTTCTCTCGGCCAGCGAAGCTGTGCTTCGAACTCATGCCGAGGCGCATGCGCGGGCGGCAGAAGAAAAATGCACCCTGCTCGAGCGAGAAGCCATGCTGGGGCGCTACATGCTTGATATGCGCCACGGCCTGAACAACGCACTCACTTCGCTGCTGGGGAACTCCGATCTGTTGCTGGTGGAACCCGGCAGTTTGTCGGCTCAGGCACGCGGCCAGATTGAAACCATTCGCAATATGACGCTGCGCATTCATGAGGTGATGCAGCGTTTTTCATCGCTGGAAAAAGAAATGAACGTGGTTGCCCAGCAGGCGGAGCGCGATTCGGGGAAATACCGCGCAGCGGCTGCAGGCGCCTGAAACGGAACCGGAAAGCCGACGCAACGGACGGACTAACACTGAATTTGGGAACCAGTTTATGCACAAGCTACTAGCGACCAGCACGATCCTTGAACACGAGCTTACCGAATTGCGCCTTCTGGTGGAGAGGCAAGCCGGAGTCGTCTTAGACTGCTCCAACAATGCGCTGGCCACGCATGTTGCCGATTACATCGAAGCGCAGGACCTGGGATCCGCGGCCGCATTGCTTGAGCGTCTTCGCTCGCAGGACCAGGATCCGGCTAGTTGGTCATCCCTGCTGAATGGGCTGGTGAATTCGAACACGGGATTCTATCGCCATCCCGGCGCTCTGAATGCTTTGGCGCGGCAAGTGGTGCCGCAACTCTGCGCGCGCAAATCCATTGATGGCCCGAGTCCTCTTCGCATCTGGAGCGCCGGCTGCTCCACGGGAGAAGAAACATATTCGATTGCAATGGCCGTGTGCGATGCGATGAGCCAGACCGGCACTACGCCGGCAAACATCGCCGGCACTTCCAATAATGGAGGCGGCACAGGCAGCACAAAAGCCACGCGCAACGGCGGCATTGGAGACATGCCGGTAGCTTCCCTTGGTGCAAGACCTGCGACGGCCTTCTCGTTGCACATTGTGGGAAGCGATCTGTTGCCGCGCAATATCGAAACTGCTGATCGCGGCGTGTATCCGCAGTCGGCGCTGGAGGGCCTGCCCCCGGCGATTATTCGCAATTATTTTTCCAAGATTTCTGCGCCCGGCATTTTGCTTAATGACGATGTCGAAAAGCCCTTGAAAAACGGGAGTTCGGCCATTTCTCAGAGTTTCCGCAACAATCCCGTCCAACTGTCAGTCAAGCCGCGCCTGCGTAGCCTGGTTACTTTTAATTGCATGAACCTCGCGCGTCCCGGCTACATCGGACGGTTCGAGGTCATCTTCTGCATGGACGTGCTACCGCACTTTTCCCGCGCCCAGCGCATCGCCTTGCTCGAACGGCTGCATCTTTATCTCGAGCCCGGCGGATACCTCTTCCTGAGCCAAACCGAAAAACTTGCTAGCTCCAATCTGAATTTCCGGTCCGAAACGTTCGATGGATACACGTTTCATCGGAAGCCATTGGCGGCTAGTGCGGCGTACGGGCGGTGACCACAGAGTACACAGATGCACCGGGACCTCATTTCCGCATTCCCGGTGCCGGGCGGGGCCTAAGCGAACAAAAACTCCTTCGTCCTCAGCTCCTTAATTGTGTCCCTCAGCTTCGCGGCCTTCTCGAATTCAAACTGCTTTGCGGCTTCGCGCATGTCGCTTTCGAGGTTTGAAATGTAGGCGTCGAGTTCTTCCTGCGATTTGAATTCCGGTACGCCTTCGGCCTCGCCGCCGGTCAGATCGGCGTAGTCGGCGGCCACGATTCCGGCTAGCGTCATATCTAGCGGGCGCACGATCGACTCCGGCGTGATTCCGTGTTCTTCGTTGTAGGCGGTTTGGATGGCACGGCGGCGCAGGGTTTCGTCCATGGCGTGCTTCATGGAGTCGGTCATGCGGTCGGCGTAGAGAATGGCGCGGCCGTTGAGATGGCGGGCGCAACGGCCGATGGTTTGGATGAGCGATCCCTGCGAGCGCAGAAAACCTTCTTTATCGGCGTCGAGAATTGCTACCAAGGAAACTTCCGGCAGATCGAGCCCTTCGCGCAGAAGATTAATGCCGATCAACACATCGAACTCGCCTTTGCGGAGATCGCGCAGAATCTTCACGCGCTCGAGGGTTTCGATTTCTGAATGCATGTAGCGGCATTTCACGCCCACTTCCGCATAATATTCGGCTAGATCTTCAGCCATGCGTTTGGTCAGAGTAGTGACGAGCACGCGCTCGCCTTTCTGCACGCGAGCGCGAATTTCGTGCAGCAGATCGTCGATCTGGCCTTTGACCGGACGAACTTCGACCTCGGGATCGATCAGTCCCGTCGGGCGGATGATCTGCTCGACGACTACGCCGGCGGATTTGGTCAGCTCATATGGGCCGGGTGTGGCCGAAACGTAAACCAGCTGGTTGGTGCGGTGATCGAATTCGTCGAACGTGAGCGGACGATTGTCGAGCGCTGAGGGCAGACGGAATCCATATTCGACCAGGGTTTCTTTTCGTGAACGGTCGCCGTGGTACATGCCGCGCAATTGAGGAATGGTCTGATGCGACTCGTCGACGAACATCAGGTAATCGCGCGGGAAATAATCGAGCAGCGTCGGCGGGGGCTCTCCCGGCATGCGTCCGGTGAAGTGACGGGAGTAATTTTCGATGCCGTGGCAGTAGCCCATCACTTTGATCATTTCCAGATCGAACTTTACGCGCTGGTGGACGCGCTGCGCCTCGACCATGCGGCCTTGTCTTTCCAACTCCACTTCCCACCACGCCAGCTCTTTTTTGATCGACTCAACGGCCGATGCTCGCGTCTCATCTTTCATTACGTAATGCGTCTTGGGATAAATCGGCAGGCGCATGTACTTCTGCTTGACCGTGCCGAACAGCGGATCGATCTGCGAGAGCGATTCGACCTGATCTCCCCAGAGTTCGATGCGGTAGGCCATGTCGTCATAGGTAGGGAAGACTTCGATGACATCGCCGCGCACGCGAAAAGTGCCGCGGCGGAATTCGCTGTTGGTCCGCTCGTACAGGATGTCGACCAGCTTGTGCGTAATGTCTTCGCGCGCGACCTTCTGGCCTTTTTCGAGAAACAGCATCATGCCGTAATAGGCTTCGGGCGAGCCCAGGCCGTAGATGGCGCTGACTGACGCCACGATCAAGGCGTCACGGCGCTCAAATAGGGAGCGAGTTGCCGACAGCCGCAGCTTGTCGAGTTCGTCATTGATGGTCGCTTCTTTTTCGATGTAGAGATCGGCGGCGGGAACGTAGGCTTCGGGCTGGTAGTAATCGTAATAGGAAACGAAATACTCGACGGCATTGTGCGGGAAGAAATTCTTGAACTCGTGATAGAGCTGCGCGGCCAGCGTTTTGTTATGCGCCATCACCAGGGCCGGACGATTCACCGCCTCGATGACCTTGGCCATGGTGTAAGTCTTGCCTGAGCCGGTGACGCCAAGCAGGACCTGGTGCTGCTCGCGGTCGTAGATTCCGCGCGTGAGCGCTTCGATCGCGGCCTTCTGATCGCCCTGCGGCTTGTAATTGGAGACGAGTTTGAAGTCCATGGGAAAAGCTTTTAGCTCTAGCCAAATCTGAAGTATTTTGGTGGCGAGGGAACCGAGCCGAGCTTTGCTCGGCATGGACAGCCGAGGGCGGATGTCCCCACATTGGCATTGCCGCTTCCCAGTGGTGCACAGAAGACCGTATAGGCAGATGCGAATCTTTTTATTATAACGCCGTCGAACGCGCATCCCATTGTCGGCCGGCTACAGTTCGGCGAGCACGCGGTGAACAAGATAGATCGAGATGGACCCTTCGCCGACCGCGGAAGCTACGCGCTTCACGTTGCCGGCGCGCACGTCGCCTACGGCGAATACTCCGGGCAGGCTGGTTTCGAGCATGAGCGGCACTCGCGCGAGCGGCCACTTGAATTTGTGCACGACGGAATCAAGATCGCGGCCGGTGAGGATGAAACCTTTGCCATCCAGTGCCACACAGCCTTTCAGCCACTGGGTGCGCGGTGAGGCCCCGGCCATGATGAATACATGTTTGATGTCGTGCGTCGATTTCTCAAGAGTGTTTTTGTTTTTCCAGGTTACGCGCTCGAGTTGCGTATCGCCGTCTAGAGCGATGATCTCGGTGCAATAGTGCAATTCAATCGCCGGATTTTCCTCGATGCGCTGAATCAGATAGCGCGACATGGTGTCGGATAGTTGATTCGACCTTACCAGCATGTGAACTTTGCTGGCAGTTTGCGACAGATAGACGGCTGCCTGGCCGGCGGAATTACCTCCACCGACTACGATTGCCTCGTCGTTGCCGCACAACTGCGCTTCGATGTAAGTCGCGCCATAGTAAATGCCCTGGCCTTCGAACCGCATAAGGTTGTCGATTTTCGGCTTGTTATAGGATGCTCCGCTGGCAATTACGACCGCGCGGGCGCGAATCGTCTGCCCGCACTCGGTGCTCAATTCGTAAGGGCGCCGCTCGCAATTGAGCCGCGTGACCCCGCTTGCGACCAGCACCTTGGCGCCGAACTTCTGCGCTTGGGCCGCCGCGCGGCCGGCAAGCTCCTGGCCGGAAATCCCCATAGGAAATCCGAGATAGTTTTCGATTTTGGAGCTCGATCCCGCTTGTCCGCCGGGAGATTCCGCTTCGATTACCAGCACGTCCAAACCTTCGGAGGCGGCGTAAACTGCGGCTGCCAAGCCGGAGGGACCCGCGCCGACGATCACCAGATCGCGTACCTCGGTTGCGGTGATGTGCGCGTTGAGGCCGAGACATCTAGCCAACTCTTGAATCGACGGGCTGCGCAACACTGTGGTGTTGTTGCAGATGACGACGGGAATTTCCTGAGGAGTCACGTGAAAGTGATCGAGCAGATCTTGGGCGCTGGTGTCGGTGTCGAGATCGATGTAGGTATGCGGATGCCCGTTGCGGGTCAAAAATTCGCGGAGGCGGAGGGTCTGGGCGGAATGTCGCGATCCTAGAAGGATGACGTTGCCGAAGCCTTGGCTGATGAGAGCAACGCGCCGAAGGATGAAAGCGCGCATGAAGATTTCGCTAAGTTCGCCGTCACGGGCGACGAGGGTGCGAAAGTCATGGTTGCTCATCTCGAGAAATTCGCCGGGTTCGGTGACTCGGCCGCGCACCAGGCAGAGACGACCGGAGATCATCGTGATTTCACCGGTGAATGCACCTGCGCCGTGTTTCACGATCAAGCGCTCACCGTGCTGGTCGGGTTGCACGATCTCCATGCTCCCGGAGAGCAACACGAAGAAGGGTACGTCGCTGTCTCCGGGCTCGAACAGAATGTCGCCTGTTTTGACTTTCCTCAGCTTGCTCAAGGGACGAATGCGGTTGATCTGTTGGTCGCGCAATTGCGGGAACGCGTCACCACGAATATCAACGGCTAGGGGAGTTAACTGGGTCGCCATAATTTCTCCGGCAGTGGCTCGCAGACTGCAAGGTTAGATGAGCGGGATGCGGTTGCAGGTCCACAAGTGACTACTTCCTCCTGTTAAACTCGGCAGAATGAATTTCCCACTGCGAGTCAAGAACCTTCGTCAACAACTTGACGGTGCCAAGTTGGACGCACTGCTCGTCAGCCACCTTCCCAATATACGGTATTTGTGCGGATTTACCGGCAGCGCCGGGTTCCTGGTGGTTTCGGAAAACGAAGCGGTCTTGTTTACCGACTCGCGCTATAAGGTGCAAGCGCACGAAGAGGTTGAATGCGCGAAGGTTGCCATCGCGCGCCATGCGGTAGTCAGCGCGTTGGCGGAGTGGGTTGGCGGCCACAGCAAGAGATCGAAAAAATGGAGCCTGGGAATTGAAGCCGACCATCTGACGGTATCCGAAAAGAAACGGCTGGCGGATCTTTTGCCCACCGGCATACAGCTTCGGAATGCGCCGCCACTTGTCGAGCGGGCGCGCATGGTGAAAGACAGCGAGGAACTGCAGCGCATTCGCGCCGCCGTGCAATTGGGAGCTTCTTTGTTCGATCGCGCGCTTGGGGTGATCAGGCCCGAAATAAAAGAGACAGAAGTGGCGGCGGAAATGGAATACGTCGCTCGGCGTGCCGGGGCCGAAGCCATGTCGTTCCCGACCATTATTGCTTCCGGTGCGAGGTCGGCGCTTCCTCATGGCCGAGCGAGCGAACAGTCTATCGCGCCCGGGGCGTTCGTGGTCTGTGATTTCGGTGTTATACTCGCTGGTTATTGTTCCGACCAGACTCGCACTGTGTGGGTCGGTGAGCCGTCGAAAGAGGCCCGGCGCGCGTACGAGGCAGTCAGAGAAGCCCAGGAAGCTGCGATTTCCGTTGTTCGGCCCGGTGCAACGGTTGGAGAGGTTGATGCGGCTGCGCGGAAGGTATTAGCAAAAGCCGGTTTTGGACGGTATTTCACCCATTCGACCGGGCACGGAGTGGGTTTAGAGATCCATGAGCCGCCTCGAGTCGCGGTCGGGCAAACGGAACTTTTGAAGCCTGGGATGGTGATCACGATCGAGCCCGGCGTTTACTTCCCCGGCAAATGGGGGATTCGTATCGAGGACATGGTGGCCGTCACCGCAACCGGCTGCGAAGTGTTGACTTCGACCGGCAAGGATTTTGTGGCAGTTTAGTCTTCATATATAGTCTTTCCCGGCGTTCTCGCCGGACAGGAATGCCCCGGAAATATCGGTCGCTGGTTTCGGCGCGATAAACATGGCAGGCAGTTCCCACCGTACAAGAATGAATCAAAAAGAGCTGAAAGAACTCATTGAGTTCTTAATTGAAAAAGATATCGCCGAGTTCGAATTGGAGCGCGGCGACGTGAAGGTAAAGATCAAGCGCGGCCAGCCCCCCATCGTACAGGCCCGCGCGGAATTGCCTTTTGTGGCCGTACCTGCCGTCGCAGCTATGCCAGGGGCACAGGCGGCTGCCGTGCCAGTATCTCCTTCCCCGGCTGCTATCCCGGTTGCTCCGCCGAAGGAAGAAAACCTTCAGATGGTGAAATCTCCGATTGTGGGCACTTTCTACGAGGCGCCATCGCCGGGTGCGCCGCCATTTGTGAACGTGGGTGATGTGGTGGAAGTGGGGCAGATTCTTTGCATTGTCGAAGCGATGAAGCTGCTGAATGAGATTGAGTCGGACGCGGCGGGCGAGATCGTGAAGAAGATGGCGAGCAATGGTCAGCCGATCGAATACGGGCAGGAGTTGTTTGCGATTCGGCCAAAGTGAGCCAGTTCTGAAGCGCGCGAACCACGTTCGACGAAAGCTTGTGCGGCGAAAACTATTGAGTGATCCTCTTTTGAATGATCTTCTGCTTCGCATTGAAATCTCCAACCAACGGTGCCCGAAATAGCTGGGGATGAAGGCCGATTCGAAAGCTGACGCTGATTCATGTTCAAGAAAATTCTGATTGCCAATCGTGGAGAGATTGCCCTGCGGATCATTTGCGCCTGCAAGGAACTGGGCGTCCGCACGGTGGCCATCTATAGCGAGGCGGATCGCCACTCTCTGCACGTGCGTTTTGCCGACGAAGCGATTTGCATCGGTCCTCCGCAGCTAGCCTTGAGTTATCTGAATATTCCGGCGGTGATCAGCGCGGCGGAAATCGCCAATGTGGATGCGGTGCATCCCGGCTACGGTTTGTTGGCGGAGAACGCCAACTTTGCCGAGGTGTGCGAAACCAGCGAGATCAAGTTCATTGGCCCGCGGCCAGAAGTGATGCGCTTGATGGGAGAGAAAGAAAAGGCGCGTGCCGCAATGAAGCGCGCGGGGGTGCCGATTCTTCCGGGTTCGGATGGAATCATTGCGTCTGAAGGCGAAGCCGTTGAGTGGGGGCGGCAGGTAGGTTTCCCGGTGATCCTGAAGGCCTCGGCGGGCGGCGGCGGCCGTGGCATGAGAATTGTGCGCACCGAGCAGGAACTGCCGGGATTATTCAAAGCCGCGCAATCGGAAGCCGCTGGAGCTTTCGGCAACGGCGACCTCTACATGGAAAAGTACGTGGAGCATCCGCGGCACATTGAATTTCAAGTGCTGGCCGATGAGCATGGGAATGTTGTGAGTCTGGGCGAGCGCGAATGCTCCATTCAGCGGCGGCATCAGAAGCTGCTCGAGGAATCGCCATCGACGCAAGTCACGCTGGAGCTGCGCGAGAGGATCGGGGGCGTCTTACGCAAATCACTCGGCGATATCGGCTACACGAATGCCGGCACGATTGAGTTCCTGATGGATCGGGACCGCAATTTGCATTTCATCGAAATGAATACGCGAATCCAGGTTGAGCATCCGGTCACCGAGATGGTCACTGACGTTGATCTGGTAAAAGGCCAGATCATGATTGCTGCGGGTGCGCGCATGAACGAAGTGCTGCAGGAACCGATTGTGCACCGCGGCCACTCGATTGAATGCCGCATCAATGCTGAGCATCCGGAGAAGTTCACGCCGTCGGCGGGGAAGATTACGGCGTTCAATCCGCCGGGAGGAACGGGCGTGCGCGTGGACACGGCGGCGTATGCCGAGGGAGTGATTCCCCCTTATTACGATTCGCTGATCGCGAAATTGATCGTTCGCGGGAAGGACCGCGGGGAAGCCATTTCGCGCATGTCACGGGCGCTGGAGATGTTTATCGTCGAGGGCATCTACACGACGATTCCGCTGCACCGGAAGATTCTTGCCGATGCGGATTTTCGCGCGGGAAATTTTGATACGGGATTTATTGAGCGATTTTTAGCGAAGAACGAAAAAAAGGGTTCGGCGGCGTGATTCCTGTTCCTCGCCTTTACCCGATCGTGGACGCGGCCTGCTTCGCAAATTCAGACCAGTTGCTAGGTTTCGCTGAACAATTAATTCAGGCTGGCTGCACGCTGCTGCAATACCGCAACAAATTAGGCAACGCCCGCCAAATGCTGGAGCAAGCTCGGGAATTGCGCAGGCGATTTCTCACCCACCCTAAAATCGCAAAAAGCGCGATTTTAGAATGGGGCACCCTCAGTTCGGAGCCGCCCAAGACCGTGCGGTGGATCATGAACGACCGCGCCGATCTTGCTTTGATCGCCGATTTCGACGGCGTACATGTAGGTCAGGACGATCTGCTGCCGGAATCCGTACGAAAAATCATTGGTTCTGATCGCTGGCTTGGGGTTTCCACCCATAATCCCGAGCAGGTCGCTGAAGCCGAAAAGACCTCCGCCGACTACGTGGCGATTGGCCCGGTATTTGCGACAATGAGTAAAGAAGGGCCCGATCCCGTCGTCGGCCTTGAAGGATTGCGCCGGGCGAGGCAATTGACGCGGAAGCCGCTGGTCGCGATTGGCGGGATCACGCGGGCCAATGCCGCTTCGGTGATTCAAGCTGGGGCGGATTCCGTGGCGGTGATATCCGACTTATTACCAGATCCGCGCAAATCAGCAGAAGAATTTTTCCGCGTCTTGAGGTAAAGTGCTCAAGGATTGCGAATGCTTCGTTTGTCAGCCTGAGCGAAGCGAAGGATATATGCACTTCCGGCCAGACGCATAGGTCCTTCGCGGCAAAGAGCGCCGCTCAGGATGACAGGCTGCACTGGGAGGAGCCCTGAGCACACCGACGACGCGGCCGAGCGCAGCCAGTGACTGGGAAATTCATAGTCATCAGGATGCGGAACTGGTCAAAGGCCTAGGCCTGACCAGCGCCACGATGCTGGTCATAGGGTCGATGATCGGCTCGGGCATCTTTATTGTCTCGGCTGAAATCGCCCGCGAAGTGGACTCGCCTGCGTTGCTCATTGCCGCGTGGGCGGTCGCCGGATTTATGACCATTGTGGCGGCGCTCAGCTATGGCGAACTTGCGGCCATGATGCCGCGCGCCGGCGGCCAGTATGTTTACTTGCGCGAAGCGCTCGGGCCGATGTGGGGATTTCTTTACGGCTGGACTCTGTTCCTGGTGATTCAGACGGGCACGATTGCTGCAGTGGGCGTAGCGTTCGGCAAATTCCTTGGAGTTTTCTTTCCCGCCATTTCTTCTTCGCATTGGATTCTCCATCTCTGGAAAGTCCCGCCCATTCCGATCGGCCCGATGGTTCTCGGCAACATGGATGTGGGCGTGAATACCCAGAACCTGGTCGCGGTTCTCCTGGTCATCGTTCTTTCGGTGGTGAACATATTCGGGCTGAAAACCGGAGCGATTATTCAGAACGTATTCACTGTAGCGAAAGTTTCGGCGCTGCTGGGATTGGCGTTGTTCGGCCTGGCGCTGGGGCGAAACGCTCACGCCCTGGCAGCGAACTTTGGGGCTAACTTCTGGCACAACGCGGGATTAAGTGCGCAGCACGCCGTGCAAGTCGGAGTCGGCGGACCGATGGTGATGGTGGGCACGCTGACGATCATTGCGGTGGCGCAGGTTGGCTCGCTGTTTTCTGCCGATGCCTGGAACAATGTCACGTTCACTGCAGGCGAAGTTAAGAATCCCAGCCGGAATTTACCGCTGTCTCTCGCGCTGGGAACGGGCATAGTGATCGCACTTTATATCGCGTGCAATTTCGTCTACTTGAATGCTCTGCCGCTCGAGGGTACGGCGGGGGCGGCGACGATTCTCGGGCGCGGCATTAAGTATGCTGCTGAAGACCGCGTGGGCACAGCCGTGATGACGCAGATGTTTGGAGCGCTCGGCGGATTCCTGATGGCGGGGGCCATTCTTATTTCGAGCTTTGGTTGCGCGAATGGCCTGATTCTTTCCGGCGCGCGAGTGTATTACGCCATGGCGAAGGATCGCCTATTCTTCAAAAACGTAGCCCGCTTGCATCCCACCTATAAGACTCCCGCAGTTTCGCTGATGGTGCAGATGGTGTGGGCATGCCTACTGTGCGTTTCCGGCAGCTATGGCCAGCTTCTCGACTACATTATTTTTGCCGTGCTGGTTTTTTACATTTTGACGATTGTTGGATTGTTTATTCTGCGCCGCACGCGTCCGGATGCCCCGCGGCCCTATCGGGCAATCGGCTACCCGGTGCTGCCGGCGGTCTACATTGCGATGGCTTTATTTATCGATGTCGTACTATTGCGCTATAAACCGCAGTTCACGTGGCCGGGGTTGATTGTGGTATTGCTCGGCATCCCGGTATATTACGCGTGGGCGGCGAGTTCGCGCACCAGTCGCTCATCTTAGGTTCAAGGAGAAAAGAAGCATGGCCCATTTGTTCGCAAAAAAAGATCTTCCCACCCTCATGAAAGAGGCGGTTGAAGTTGAAGGCGAACAAAGCCTGCGGCGCGCGCTTGGGCCCGTGAATCTGCTGACGCTGGGCATCGGCGCAATTATAGGGGCGGGCATTTTTGTGATTACCGGGCAGGCTGCGGCCCAGTTTGCCGGACCCGCCATCGTGATTTCGTTCGTGCTGGCTGGCGTGGCCTGCGCGTTCGCCGGTTTGTGCTATGCCGAGTTTGCTTCGATGATCCCCATCGCGGGCAGCGCGTACACGTACTCTTACGCGACGCTGGGGGAACTGGTTGCGTGGATTATTGGATGGGATCTGATCCTGGAATATGCCTTTGGAGCGGCAACAGTAGCCGTCGGATGGAGCGGCCACTTGCGGGCGTTTATGCACGACATCGGCTGGAGCCTGCCCGCGATGCCGACTTCTAGTTTCACGCTTTTTGGCGTGCCCATGCACTTGAAGTATGACTACGTTGGTTTTCTCGTGATCATGGTCATCACCACGATTCTGGTCGTCGGCATCAAGGAATCGGCAAACTTTACGACCGCCGTGGTGATTATGAAAGTTGCCGTGGTGTGCCTGTTTATCGGTCTCGTGGCCGCGTGTCTGTACTCGCACTCCTGGAAGCCAAATTACTGGCACCCATTCATCCCGGCAAATACCGGAGAGTGGGGACACTTTGGGTGGTCGGGAATCTTGCGGGGCGCAGGGGTCGTGTTCTTCGCCTACATCGGCTTCGATGCGGTTTCGACGGCGGCGCAGGAGGCGAAAAATCCGAAGAAGGATATGCCTCTGGGAATTCTGGGATCGCTCGTCGTTTGCACCGTGCTATACATTCTGGTTTCCGGCCTGCTGACGCACATCGTGCCCTATCAGCAACTCAATGTGCCCGATCCTGTGGTTGTTGGCGTCCGCGTGGTCGGGCAGCAATGGGCGACGTTTTTGGTCGAAATCGGCGCGCTTGGCGGTTTGGCTACTGTGATGCTGGTGATGTTGCTTGGCCAGTCGCGCGTTTTCTATTCCATGTCGCGCGATGGTCTCTTATGGCCGTGGGCGGGAAAGATTCATCATCGCTTTCGCACTCCTTACCTGAGCTCCATTGTAGTGGGAATTTTTGTTGCGATCCTGGCGACGGTGATCCCGCTCAGCGTGCTGGATGAGATGACGAGCGTGGGCACACTGCTGGCTTTCGTGCTGGTCAGTGCAGGGGTGTGGGTGATGCGGCGGACACATCCAGAAGTCATCCGTCCCTTCAAAACGCCTTTCGTGCCGTTGGTTCCGATTCTCTCGATTCTTTTTTCCGGCGCGCTTATCGTTTTCTTGTCGCCGGCTACGCAGATACGGCTGGTGGTGTGGCTGGTGATCGGCCTCGTGATCTACTTCACTTATGGACGCAAGCACAGCAAGGTGCAGAAGGCGCTGGCAGCAGGGCCAACCCTGCCGACAGACGATAAGACGCCAACCACAGCAGCGATGAGGTAGGCTCCTCTCACTTCGGACGCCTTCTGGATTTTCCGGAAGGCGTTTTGTTTTTTGCTCGCTGGTTGGGTGATGATAGAAGCAAGTCTGCGAAAGAAAGTTGTTTGAATATGAAAGTGGTTTCTGCCGAAGAAATGCGAGCTATCGATCGCGCCACCAGCGAGCGCTTCGGCCTGCCTTCACTCACTTTAATGGAGAATGCGGGGACGGCTGTGGCCGAGTTCATCTTGTCGCGCTATCCGGCGGCTTCGCGCATCTCAGTTTTGTGCGGCAAAGGGAACAACGGCGGCGACGGCTTTGTCGCCGCGAGGCGACTGCATGAGCAGGGGAAAAAAGTTGAAGTGATCCTGCTTGCTGATCCCGGTGAACTGCGTGGCGATGGCGCGATTACGTTTAGCAAGTTACCGTTCCCGGCAATTGCAGTTCATTCCAGCGAAGAATTAAAAAGTGGGCGAGTGCGGGAAGCGATTGCGACCGATCTTTATGTCGATGCCATTCTTGGCACAGGTTTTAAGCCGCCTGTTCGCGGCCTTCACGCAAAGGCAATCGATGTAATGAACCAAAGTCAGTCTCCGGTGGTGTCCGTGGACATCCCTTCTGGCGCGGATGCGGATGCGATGCAGGCTGACCATGGGGACAGGGCTCGTGCCGATGCGATTGTCACTTTTACTGCGCCGCGTCCAGCACACGTATTCGCTCAGTTGACGAACGGCCCCACTGTGGTCGCGCCTATCGGCTCGCCGGAGGAAGCGATCATTTCTGATTTGCATTTGAATGTGATTACGGCGCGCGATATTGCCGCGTCAGTTGCGCTGCGGCCGCCGGAATCGAACAAAGGCAATTATGGACACGTGCTGGTGGTTGGAGGGGCGCTCGGCAAGGCCGGCGCTGCTGCAATGGCGGGAATCTCCGTGCTGCGCACGGGCGCGGGACTTTCGACTGTAGCCACTGCGAAATCGGTACTCGGGACTGTCGCCGGATTTCATCCCGAGATAATGACGGAACCTCTGGCGGAAACTGAGGCCGGAACAATGGCTCACGCCGCGCTCGATCAAATTCAAAATCTGGCGAAAATGAAAAGCGTGCTCGCGATTGGGCCGGGAATCTCGCGTAATCAAGAAACCTCTGAGCTGGTGCGGATTCTCATTGCTCAGCGCGAGATTGCAACAGTTCTCGATGCCGATGGGTTGAATGCATTTGAAGGGCGCACGGATGAATTAAACGGGAAGCGCGGAACGCTGGTGATCACTCCTCATCCTGGTGAGATGGCGTGTCTGGCTGGGTGCAGCATTCCTGATGTGCAGAAAGACCGGCTGGGCGTGGCGCGCAGATTTTCGCGAGAGCACGATGTGATTGTTGTGCTGAAAGGGCACCGCACGTTGGTGGTGCAGCCGAGTGGCGAGGCTTGGGTGAATACGACGGGCAATCCGGGAATGGCGACCGGCGGCACGGGAGATATTTTGACCGGCATGGTGGCCGGAATGATTGCTCAGCATCCGAAGGATGCGTTTACGGCGGTGATTGCCGCAGTTCATCTCCATGGATTAGCGGGGGATGTGATGCGCGAGAAGATTGGCGAACATTCTCTAATTGCGACCGATTTGCTTATCGGACTTCCGGAAGCGTTTCGGCGAATCCGGGCGGCAGCGCAGGAAAAATTGGTTTGCTGGCGCTAGGCAAGCGTAGGGTTGCAGTTTGTTGGCGGCAGGCGTAAAGAGGCGCGAGCGGGCTATCGCGACGCCGGTAAGCGAATGGTTTTTCCCGAAGCTGCGGAACGCCGCGCTGCATCGAGGATCTCGCTCACTGTGATATTGGTTTCGAGCGACGATAATCCGTCTGGTTTCATGCCATCGATCACGACCGCTCTTAAAAGCGAAAGAGAATTGTTGTAAGGGGCTTGAAGCGGTTTGGCCGTGACTTGTTCTTCCACTCCGCCAGCACGGCGCACGCGAATGTCATCGCGCTTGACCGTGATGACGTATCCGGTTTGTCCATAGACTTCCATATCCTTGCGGTCGAACGGCCAATTCCAGGACGCCTGCAGGATGGCTTGCGCCTTGGGATAGGTCAGAATGACCGTGGCTTCGTCATCGACATGCGGGTAAATTTCCGGCTTGATGTGCTGGGTGACGGCTGTGACGGTTTCTGGGCGATGACCATCCATCAGCCAAGTCATGAGGTCGGCGCCGTAGCATCCGAAATCGTAGAGCGCACCTCCGCCGTCGAGTTTGGGATCGGTGAGCCAGCTTAGGAATTCCGGAGGAACGCCGATTTCCTTGGGTCCGCTGTGACCGTCATGAACGACGACTTTGCGCACGTCGCCGAGCGCATTTTCATGGACGAGTTCGTATGCGGCGTGATTGCTGGGGTACCATGTGGTCTCGTAATTAACCAGGACGTGAATCTTGCCCGCATCTGCGGCTTTCTTGATCGCCAGTGCGTTTCTTAAGCTGACAGCCAAAGGCTTTTCCATCATCACGTGGACGCCGTGCCGGGCGCAGATTTCCACCACGCGGCGATGGTCGTAGGTATTCGTGTACACGAGCACAGCCTGCGGATGCGTTCGTGTGAGCATTTCTTCTAAGTTTGGAAAGAACAAATTCTGGTCGATGCCGAACTGCTTCGAATATCGAGCGAACGGCGCTTGGTCGGGTTCAGCGATGCCGACTAGTTCGATCGCCGGATCGTGAAGCGAATGTTCGAAAAATCCCTGGACGTGTCCGTGAACGAGTCCGACGATGCCGACACGCAGCGGATTCCGATTTGCCGCGGGCGCATCCTGAGCGTGAAGATAGGCGTTCGCGGAAACGAGAACCAATGCCAGACAAGCGAGAGATAAGAGATGACGCATTCAAATACTCCAGAGGTACGCAGGAAACAATTTGTAATCGCACAAAATTAAAATCGTTCTTGGGCTGATGGGACATTGTAGCAAGAGTAAACAGCCGGTTAAGTGGCCTTTTACGAGATACTTGAATGTGCCGAACGCTGCTGGCAGCACGGGAATCCGGCCACTCTGCTTTCGTAATCTGTTACCCTTCGCGGCCTGGTGCAATAGTGCGCTTAGATATGACCCACTTCCCCCAAGCGCACACTTCACGGCGCGCGGCGCGGGTTCAGCTAGGAGATTCCGTCCCGGCTGCAATTCGGTTAGAAGACGGCCGCCGCGCCAAAGCTAAACTCCAGACCATCTCGGCAACTGGCGGGCTTCTGCAAATGCCTGCCTCGCTGGGCCAGGGCGATTTTGTCGAAGTTGCATTTCAGACGCAGTCCGGCCCGGTGCACGGCATGGCTGAGCTTCTGACTGCAACGCGCAAAGCGAGCGGAGGAGTGCTGCAGCCGTTCCGTTTCGTCGCGCTCGAAGATGACGATCACCGCCGGCTGCGCACGTCGCTTGACCACGTGGCGGATCGAAATGTGCTCGGCCTGAAGTCGGCCCTCCTCAATACGACGAGGACGACGATCTAGAACTGAACACCTGATCTCTTCGAACGCCGCTCTCGCTATACTGGTCGTGGCCGTCGCGCGGTATTTCACGGCCTTGCGGCTTGGCCGCGCCAGATGATTCGCGAGATCACGACACGTTCGCCGGAGGAAACGATTGCCTTGGGGCGGATTCTTACCCAACTGCTGGCGCCGCCGAAGCTGGTTCTGCTGCGCGGCGATCTGGGCGCGGGAAAAACCACTCTGGTGAAGGGAATTGCGGCCGCCTTCGAAGCGGCCGAGGAAGAAGATGTTACCAGCCCTACCTTCACGTTGATCCATGAGTATCGCGGGCCGCGAGCCAATCTTTACCACATCGATCTTTATCGCGTTGACACGCAGCGGGAGTTGGACACTTTAGCCCTCGATGATTTGCGCTCGGAGACCTCGGTTCTGCTTATCGAGTGGGGAGAAAAATTTCCGCAGTTTGTGCGCGAGCGGGATGTGGAGATTTACCTGGAGCAGGTCGGAAGTACCGACAGGCGGATAAGAGTATCCGATTAGCCTGATTACGCCCGCCCCACAGCCGACTGGAGCATTGCTGGAACGCGCCTGGTTCTCCGTGCCGCAAAAAGCTTTTGACCGCAAAGGACGCAAAGAAATGCCGCAAAGGGCGCAAAGAAATGCCACAAAGAAAATTGAAGGCCATTGCAACTGCATTCCTTTGGAATGGCATCTTTTGCGGTATTTTGTTTCGATTTCGTCGACGACCTAGAACAGGGGTGCCCGTTGACCCTCAAATTGGAGAGCGTCTAGAAAGACGCATTGAGGTCGGAGAGTTAACTGCTAGAACCCCATGATGTTATATCCGCAATCCACATAGATGACTTCGCCGGTGATGCCGCTGCTGGCGTCGGAGGCGAGGAAGACTCCGGTTGAGCCTACTTCTTCTATTTCTACGCGGCGGCCTAGGGGCGCTCGTTCTTCGTGGCCTTTGAGCATGTCGCCGAAGCCGGCGATGCCGCGGGCGGCGAGGGTTTTGATTGGCCCGGCGGAAATCGCGTTCACGCGAATCTTTTTCTTTCCCAATTCATACGCGAGATAACGCACTGAGCATTCAATCCCTGCCTTGGCTACCGCCATTACGTTATAGCGTGGCACGACTTTCTCTGATGCGTAATAAGTCATGGTGATGATCGATCCGCCATCTTCCATGAGTGGAACTGCGGCGCGCGCGACTGCGATCAGGGAGTAGACGCTTACGTCCAGGGCGATGCGAAAGCCTTCGCGGGTGGTGTTGACGAAATCTCCTTTCAGTTCGTCGGCTGGCGCGTAGGCAACCGAGTGCACCAGGGTGTGCAGCTTGCCGTGGCGTTCTTTGAGCATGGCGAACAGGCGGTCGATTTCGTTATCTTTGCTCACGTCGCACATGTAGGCTTCAGCGCCGCGCAGCGACAGGATGAGATCTTTGGCCTCCTGTTCCAGGCGCTCGTTCTGGTAGGTGATGGCGAGCTTCATGCCGGCGGCGTGAAGTCCTTGCGCGATCGACCACGCGATCGAACGTTTATTGGCTACTCCAAAGACAACACCGTTTCGGCCCTGCAGGTCAGCGGACATGCTTGCTCCTCGGAATGGGAAAGCATAACAGCGGAAGGCGTGGATTTACCACAGAGGCGCGGAAGGCGGTTCACCACAGAGACACAGAGGCACAGAGAAAAGCAAAAAGAGGATTAAAGATTTCGTTCTTTGCTTGATTGCTTTTCTGTGACTCTGTGACTCTGTGACTCTGTGGTGAGTTTGCTTTCACTCTAGTGCGGTCACTTGGATCGTGGTCGGCGTTTCCGCCGGCCAACTTGCCGCGACAAACGACAGGGCGTAAACCGTGGCCATAATCGCGAAACCGGCGACCAGACTTACTTTCTGCGCAACGGCCCCGACCGCGAGCGCCAGAAGGAGCTGCAAAAAAGTTCCTGCAAAATAAAATGCGTTCTGCACGCGTCCCATGAGGTGCTGCGGGACCATTTCCATCAGGCTCGTATTCATCGCAATGCCCCCTACTCCGCGGCCCGAACCCATCACAAAATAGAAGCAAATGGCCAGCGGCAGCCACGGAGAGATAGCGGCAAACATCACACTCACCGACAGGACCGCCATCGAAAGCGCAACTGACCGCCGCCCGCCTAGCATGGCAATGATCGCCGGCGTATACATCGCGCTTACGAACGCACCCGTGCCCCAGCCGGCATTGAGCCAGCCATAGCCGACTGCGCCGGCATGGAAAATGCGCTCGCTCAACGATGGAGTGACGACCACTCCGGTGACCATGGCGCCAAGAAAGAGCGCCCAGCTAATCCCCAACAGCACCACGGCGCGATGATCGCGAAGAAAGTGCAGTCCCTCGCGCATCTCGCGCCAGAAGCGCTGGAACTGGGTTTCGGCCGCAACCAAATCGGCGCGTAATTCCTCCGGCCGCAACACGACGTGGCGTCCCTTGCGCACGGCGAAATAGCACAAGAACGAAACCACGTAAGTTGAAACGTCGATCAACAACACTCCGCCGAGGCCGACATGGTTGTACATAAAACCCACCAGCGCTCCCGCGATCAGCCATCCGCCCTGCACTCCCGCCAAAAGAAAAGTATTCGAGTGCACGAATTGGCCTTCGGGCGTGAGTTCCTGAATGAGCGCCGTAATGGTTGGCCAGAACATCCAAAAGCCTGCCGCGACGAGGGTGTTCATCAAGTAGAGTTCCCATACCTGCACGCGATGGCGAAAGGCGAGAATCGCGACAGTCACGATGATCACAGCGCGGACTGCATCGAGCCACATCACCAGAATGCGGCGGTCTTCGCGGTCGATAATAACCCCCGTAAAAGGCAGCATGAGCATGGCGGGGATGCTTTGCAGAACGGCGAAGGTTCCGAGCGCCATCTCCGAGTGCGTGGCTTCGAGGATGTACCAGGCGACTGCAGCCGAATTCATGCCGCTGCCTAACATCGAGATCACGTTGGCGGCAAAGACGAATCGCAACGGGCGCTGGCCGAGAATGGCACGCATCTGCTTACTTTAGCGGAAGAGTGCGAAATTCGTGAACCACCAAGGGCACGAAGCCACACGAAGGGCTGCGTGGCCGTTTCGTGACCTGGGCGCTTGCGCACGTCCTGATTCGGCGCTACGATTCGCCTGCTAGCCGAAAGATTCTTCCCGTTCTCGCGGAGGTGACGTATGAAGTGCCGATCAAGATTGCTAGCCATCGCTGCCGTTTACTGTTTGTTTTCTCTTTTGGAACAAGCCGGCGCGCAGATCGACAAGATCGTGATTCCCGCAGGCACGCCGGAAGATCACGACCTGCAATCCATTTCTAACGAGCCGGACGCGGCGAAGAAACTCGCCCTGTATCTGCAATTCGTGGAGAAGTATTCAGCAAATCCGGCGGCCGTGGCGTATGGCAATTGGCAGATCTCGCAGGCTTACCAGAGCACCGGTGAACTGCATGAAGCGCTGGATTACGGCGACAAGGCGCTGGCGGGTTCTCCACGAAATCTGGACATTCTGGTATCTCAGGCGAGCATCGCCCAACAGGCAAAGGAGAATGCCAGGCTGATCGACTATTCCTCTAAAGGAGGCGCGGTTTGCAATTCTATTGTGAAGCAGGTGAAGCCGGAGGGGATGAGCGACGAAGATTTCGCGAAGCAGATTGCCGACGATAAGGCGGCGGTTAAGAACTCCTGCGACTTCCTGGAGACGGCAGGTTTCAATGTGATCGCCATCGAGACCGATCCGAAAAGCCGCATGGCGTATATCGAGACTTACTCTACGGCGTTCCCGGATTCTAAGTTTCAGGATCAAGTCTCCAGCTATGCCATGTACACACTCGGTCCGGGGCAATTGAACGATCCGGCGAGGCTATTTGCTTATGGAGAAAAGACGCTGACGGCGAATCCCAATTCGTTGCCCGCGCTGCTGCTGCTGGCGGGAGCCAGCGTGGACGATCCCAGGCCGGGCAGCGTGGCGAAGGCAATCGCATATTCGCAGAGAGCAATCGCCGTGGCCAAAGCTGAAGAACCGGATGCTGACAAGCCGCGCAAACTTTCGGCGGGGGTCGCACATTCGGTTCTGGGTTACGCCTATATGAAGCAGGACAAGACGACGGCCTCGATCGCGGAATTGAAATCATCGGCCATACTGCTCAAGGGCGCCGACGACCAGCAGTATTCGATCACGCTTTATCGTTTGGGTTTCGCTTACGCCAAGCTTAGTAAGCTGACGGAAGCGCGCGAGGTATTAACTGAAGCGGTGAAGATTCAAGGTCCGGTGCAGTCGATGTCGCGAGAGTTACTCGCCAAGGTGAACGCAGCACGAGCGAAAGGGAAGTGATGGCGCTTAAGGCTTGAGCAACTCCTCAGACAGCAGTCGCGCTTTGGTGGCGAGATTCTGTGCCCGTTCCGGATCACCGGCGGCGGCTGCTTGCCTGGATTCTTCCATGAACTGCTTGATCTGACTGACAGTTTCCTGTTCTCTGGAGCTGAGTTGACGTTCCGTGATTTTCTTCAAATTATCGTTCGTTGCGGCGGTGATCTGTTCGGTCGAGCGTTCGCTCGAAGCCTGCTCGGCAGGCGAGCCACCCAGCAGTTCGATGTTAGGCTCATCTGCCCCGCCGTTTTTTACAACTTTCTTGGGTGGTGGACACGGCTTTGAAGCGGCATTGGAGCAATTAGGATTAATAGCTTTCTTTGCGTGTGTGTGAGTTTTTGTGGAAGCGGGCTTTGGTTTCGCAGAACTCTGTACGGCACCGGCGTTCGTAGAGCTTTGTTTTGCGGGCGCGGCCGCTGAAGACGAAGTATTTGAGGAAGCACTGCTTGAGGGTGAAGTGCTCGACAATGGAGCGCTGCTTTGGTTTTGGCCGGGCGAATTTGAATAAACGCCAACTGGAGCGGGTTCCGCAGTACGGGGCAGGAATCCGAATGCCGGCGATGCCAATGATCCCCAGCTCGCCAGATAAAATCCCAGGATTGCGGCCAGATTCATATCCAATCCCTGGTGCTTGTTTGTAAATGTTACACCCGCTGAACGAGGCTGAAGCTAAACTATCAACCGTTGGAATGAGCCACAGCTCTCGGCTCCGAGCTGATGCCTGAGGCGGCCATGGGAAGCCGGAAGCGAAATGTCGTTCCCTCGCCCTCGATCGATTCAAAATCTACAGAGCCGAAGTGCCATTCCAAGATCTGGTAAGTCTGGGCAAGTCCGATGCCGTTGCCGTCCTTCTTGGTGGTGAAATACAGTTCAAAAATCTTGTTTTGTACGTCGCGCGGAATGCCCGGGCCCTGGTCGTGGACTTCCGCCACCACCGCATCTTCCTCGCGCCGAGCCGAAATCAACAAGTGACCGCCGTCCGGCATGGCTTGGATTCCATTCACAACCACGTTGAGCAGAGCTTGTTTTATAAAGTCGAGGTCAACTTTCACGGGCAGAGGCTCGTGCCATTTGACGCGGTCGATGACCACACCGTGCTGCGCCGCATCAGGAGCTGCAAGGAGAGCCGCGTCGTCAAGCAACCGGCGGAAATCGATTTCCACCAGATGAAGCTCGCGGGCACGCATGAAGTCCACCAGAGTTTGAACCACGCGGTCGAGGCGGTGGATTTCGCTGCCGATGATGTCCATGTGCCGCCGGGTATCGGGATCCAATTGGGAGAGCTTATTCTGCAGAAGCTGCAAATGGAGCACGATGGCATTGATGGGATTTTTCACCTCGTGGGCCACGCCGCCGGTAACGCGTCCACTCGCGGAGAGACGCCGCGAAGTTTCGATTTCGTCGCCAATGCGCCGCACCGATTCCGCGTCGCGCATCACCAGCAAAGCACCGATCTGCGTGCTTTTTTCCTGAACGAAATCCAGCGATACCTGAACCTGCGACCCCGCCGCGGATGTCAGCTCGCGCTGCGGAAGAGGGCGCCTACGCTCAAAGGCTTCCAGCACCAGGGCGCCAAGATGAGAATCGCGGGAGAAAATTTCACCTACCGTTCTGCCGAGCAACTCAATGCGTGGCCTGCCCAGAAAACGCTCAACCGGAGCGCTGACCAGCACCACGCGAGAATCGCGGGTGAAGAGCATCAGGCCATCCTGCAAGGTTGACATGAGCTGGTCGACATTGTCTTTCAAAGCGGAGAAAATTTCGCGGCTATCGCGCATTTGCCGGCCGAGGTTCGCAATCTTTAGAGAGACCAATCCGAATTCATCGTGTTTCGATTCGTCTGCCGAAAAGTCCTCTGGTACGCCCAAGCTCATGCTATCCAGGTTGCGGCTGATTTCTTTCAAGGGTCCGAGAGCAAGGTTTGAAATGCCGGCGGCCAGCAGCAGCGAAAGAAAAATGGATGCAATCGAAAAATAAACCGCATGCAGGAGACGCGGCGTGATTTCACTTTGCAGAAAGACGGTGGAGACGCCGATGTGAATGGTACCGAAGGGCGCTCCGTTCAGCTGCAGTGGAAAGCTGACGTCGTAAATCGAGGAGGGGCTGTAAACCAGCCGAAGTTGCTCGCGAAAACGGGCGGCCGTAACCGCATGAAAATCCGGCCGGCGTGCAATGATCTTGCCTACCAGCTGCGGATTCGTATGCAGCAGCGCCTTTCCGTTTGCGTCAACCACGGAGGCGTCATAAACGTAGGGCCACAGCGCGACCTCGGATTCGAGATTGTTCAGAAGGTTGGTATCCATCGGCAGGTATTCGGCAAGGGCGCGCCGCACTGCCGCCGGATCATCGGTATCCACGCGGGTGCTGCTTAAATCAGGAAGGTCGTTTTCGGCGAAGTACGCCAGTTGCTGAGTCAACCGGCTAGCGCTCTCGTACGCGTTGCTGATACGCTGCCGAAGGATCTGGGAGATGTAGAGATACGAGAATGCGCTCACCATGGTGGTGACCATTAAGGTGATGGTAAGGACGATAATGGCTTTACGGCGCATGGATCAGAGTTGTCAGTTTCCTTCCAGTCGCAGCGATAAAGGCAACTGAACGTGAACGTTTGACGATTCTCGCGGCCGCTCACCGGCCTGCCTAGCTATTCTTACTTCCCCGAGTCTTCTTTCCCCGAGTCGCCATCCGATGGCGTGCTCCCGTATTCCTTAAGCTTATTATGCAGGGTTTTCAAGCTAATGCCGAGTATTTCCGCAGCTTTTGTCTTATTGTTATTCGTGGATTCTAAGGTCTTCAGGATCAGCATCTTTTCCGCCTCGCCTACAGTTGTGCCCACCCCGAGGCGCACGCCATCGGGGTCGTTGGCGGGGGTTCGCATGGGAGCGTGGCCAAAACCGGGGGGCAGATGTTTGGTTTCGATCATGCCGCTGTCGCAGACAATAATGGCGCGCTCGATCGTGTTGCGCAGTTCGCGGACGTTCCCCGGCCAGGAATAATTGCCAAACAGGTTCATCACCGCCTCGCTGACGGCGGTAACTTTTCGGGAGTGTTTCTCGCTCATTTCCAATAAAAGGACGTGAACCAGGTCAGCAAGGTCTTCTTTATGCTCCCGCAGCGGCGGCATGTGGATATTGAAAACATTGAGACGGTAATAAAGATCGCTGCGCAATTCGCCGCAGGCGACTGCTTCTTCAGGAACTTTATTAGTTGCGGCCAGCACGCGCACGTCCACGGCGGTTTCAACTTTGCTGCCCAGCCGCCTCAGCTTGTGATCTTCAAGCACGCGAAGCAGCTTCGCCTGGGTTCCCACGGGCATCTCGCCGATTTCGTCCAGCAGGATGGTTCCACCTTCGGCGAGTTCAAAGCAGCCGGTGCGCCGCTCCAGTGCTCCGGTAAAAGCTCCTTTTTCGTGGCCGAAGATTTCGCTTTCGATCAGAGTTTCGGGGATGGCGGCGCAATTAATTGCCACGAAAGGCCGTTCGCGGCGGGAGCTGAGTTGGTGAACGGTTCGCGCCACTAACTCTTTGCCAGTGCCGCTGGCGCCGGTGATCAATACGGAGGCTGTGCTGGGAGCGACCAGTTCGATAAGCCGGAAAATGTCCTGCATCTTCCGCGAAGCGCCGCGCAGTTGGCCCAATGATGTTGAGTCTCGCAGCTTCCGGCGGGCGCTCTCCAGTTCGGCTCGCCCTCCCACCAGCGCGGAAGCGTTCTGCAGCATCGTCCGCAAGCGATTCGTATCGATCGGCTTAGTGATGTAGTCATAGGCGCCCATTCGCATGGCCTGCACGGCGCTATCGATTGTGCCCTGAGCCGTCACCAGAATGACCACCATGGCTTCGGACTGTTCTCCCAGCTTCTCCAGCAGATCGATACCGCCCATGCGCGGCATCTTGAGGTCAGTGACCACGATCGACGGCGTCCATTGCGCAGCTTTTTGCAAGCCGTCAATGCCATCAAATGCGGTCTCGGCGCGATATCCCCAGGAAGACACGAGTTCAGCCAGGCCGGTGCGCTCGTTTTCTTCGTCCTCAACAATCAGTACTTTTTCGTGGCTCATTCGTCGATTTCTATGCGGGTTAAGCTCTACTTACGGAAGGCTTCGCAGTCATTGTCCGTGATCTGGCCGACATACCACCATACTCGGCCTGCTTCTGATGCGGCAAGCGCTTGACAGCGTTGGCGTGACCAACTGGAAACTTCTACATAGCCGGATTCGCTTTTCCCTCGTAAGTTGTTGATTTCTGGAATTTGACTCTGGTACTTCAGTTGCCACTTACATCGGTTCCACCCGTCAGTCAACCATGGACTTGATGATCAACGGTCGTGAGCGAAGGGTCTGCCGCAGCCTAGCCTCTGTCTGTTTTGTCTTGGGTCTCGGTCTTGTGCTGGGCCTTACCGTGGCATGTGGTCATCAGCAAACTGATTCTAATGGTTCAGCAGTCGAACAAGCTCTTCCCTTCCATGCGGATTCCCAGGCGTTTGAAGGCAACGGCGCTTCTCCCGCAGTGCCGGCTGACTCAAAGATCGCCAACGCGGCGCCCTTCCATTCGTCCTCGCCGGCAGCGATTCTTCCAGCCGGGACGCTGCTCACCGTGCAATTACCGAGTCTGCTCTCTGCTAACAAGGTCCGGGTCGGGGACGCGTTCTCGGCGGCATTAGCGACGCCATTCACGAGCGCCGGAAAGACGCTGGTGGATCGCGGCACTCCGGTTTCGGGCTGCATCGAATCGGTGCGGCTGGATAATCCGAACGGATTCGCGCCGCGAGGATACTTCCGGCTGACGTTAAACTCAATGACCATTGCCGGCAAAACCGTTCCCATTCACACCTTGAGCCTCTATACGCGAGCGTCAGCACAGCAGCCAGGGGTTCCGTCTCAGCCCGGCAGCATGCGAATCCAAAAAGGCCGGAGACTCACCTTCCGCTTAACCGCTTCGGTTACGCTTGACGGTTTCACGTCAGCAACTGCCGCGCACCCAGTCGCCAGCACGATGGCCAGCTCCGCTCGCTGAATAGGTGCTGGACAGCATCCTGGAAGAAGTCCAGCTTCAACTTCACAGCTGCTCCATTTGCTTACAAAGACGGCCGACAAAGCCCGCGAATCGAGGGGCTTTCTGTGTTTTCCACAAAAGATTGCACCTTTCACGTGACATATGCCCTTCGCAGGGTCGCGTTCGTCCCCCTATATTTGAGAGGCATTTCGGGACATATTTGCCAGCTTTAATTTTGCCCATTTTGGGAGCACCGAGGTATCAAGCAGCCCGACGCGGGCTTTCTTCCGAGAACTGTCCCGCGCAATATTAGTTCTATGAGAGCCGCTCACCCAATTCCGTGGCCAATTTCTTCGGAGCCGGGCTCTGCAGAGGAATCGACCACTGCATCCATCTTCCATTCCTTCTTTGACAACGCTCCCGTTGCGGTTGCTCGCTGTAACGGCAATGGACTGATTGTCGAGATGAATGCGGCATTTGAGCACCATCTTGGCTGCGGACTCATTAGCCAAAGAGGCTTGCGACTTTGCGACTTCGTCGGCGTGGAGGATCGTGACAACACCGATCTCCTTCTGCAGGAGTTGACGGACGGCAAGCGCGACCGTGTCGAACTTTCAATGCAAAGCACTGGGGATCTGCGACGAACCGTCAACTGCGTGGCATGGCGTCAGTCGGGTTCCAGCCAGGAATCGGAAGCGCCGGTGATTGTGGCAGAAACGAGACCTATCGCAGATAGCAAGGACTACGCCGATTCCATGCTTCAGGCCCAGAGGTGGGAGGCAATTGGCCGCCTGACCGGCGGGGTGGTTCACGATTTCAATAACCTGCTAACCGGCATCATGCTTTACTGCGACCTGCTGCTTTCTGCTCTGGACGGGCGAGACCTGCGAAGACGCTATGCCGAAGAAATCCGCTCGGCGATCGTGGTGGCCAGTGGACTGGTGCGGCAATTGTTGGTGTTTGCCCGTCCGCAACGGACCACTGCATCTCCCGTTAGTTTGAATGAAATTGCAGAAGGTATGCGCGATCTTCTCCTCCGCTTAGTCGGAGAGAACATCAGCCTCGAACTGCACCTCGATCCGCAACTTGGGCTGGTCGAGATCGCCCGCTCACAAATCCAGCAAGTATTGCTAAATCTAGTGTTGAATGCGCGCGACGCCATGCCGGGAGGCGGCCGCGTCTCGATCGAAACCAGCAACACCAGCTTTCAGCCAGTCACTGTTGGGGGCCCCAGTTTCTCGAGCAGTCCTTTCCCCTGCATTCTGCTGAGCGTAACTGATGACGGACGCGGCATGGATGCCGAAACTCGGCGCCGCCTTTTCGAACCGTTTTTCACTACTAAGAGTGAAAAGGCCAACGGATTAGGTTTGACCACGGTCCAAACCATCATCAGCAGTCATCGCGGGCTCATTCACTTGGAAAGCGAACCCGGCATCGGCACTCGGGCCATGATTCTGTTGCCGCGAGCGGTTGAACCGTCCGATTACGCCGATAGCGGCGGAACAGACTTGCAGCTCCCATCCGCAATACCAATTCAGGACGTTAAAAAGGAACCACACTTATGACTTCAGCAGGCATAGCTGCTATGTCTTCCAACCTGGCGAGCCCGCAGATTATGGCCGCGAATTTTCTTAACCTCCTGATCGTGGATGACGAGCGCTCCATCCGCGACGCCTGCCGCGAAGTCGCGCTGTCCTTGGGCTTTATGGCGCACGTTGCCGATTCCGCGGAGCATGCCTATCGGCTCATGCAAACGCAAAGTATTGACGTGATTCTGCTCGATCTCCGGCTACCGGGCGCGAGTGGCCTCGAAGCATTGCGTCAAATCAAAAGCCAGCGGCCGGAGGCTCTGGTCATAGTCGTGACCGGCTGCGGAACTGTGCAGTCGGCCGTGCAAGCCATGAAAAACGGCGCTTACGAATACATGACCAAGCCCTTCAGCATTGACGAGTTGAAGCTCCTGCTGGAGCGGGTCTCTAATCACCTCAAGCTCAAAACCGAGAACCGCATGTTGCGCGAGAAGCTCAAGTCCAAGCAAGGATTCGGCGGTATCGTTGGCCGCGCTCCCGAGATGGAAAAGCTTTATCGCATCATCTCAAAGGCGGCCAGCAGTTCTCACCCGGTGCTCATCCTGGGCGAGAGCGGCACGGGCAAGGAGATGGTAGCGCGCTCGATCCATTACTCCGGAACTTTTCACGACAAGCCGTTTATTCCGGTCGACTGCGGCTCGCTTGTGCCCACGCTGATTGAGAGTGAATTGTTCGGCTACGTCAAGGGAGCGTTCACTGGAGCAAACCAGGCAAAAGACGGGCTGCTGGCAATCGCGGAAGGCGGAACTATTTTTCTCGACGAAGTTGGCGAGCTTCCCATCGATTTGCAGGCGAAACTTCTGCGGGCGATTCAGGAGAAGGAAATTCGGCCGGTGGGCAGCACCCGGCGAATTGCAATCAACGTGCGAATTTTGGCCGCGACCAATCGCCAACTGGAACAGGCCGTCACGGAAGGTGCTTTTCGCCGCGATCTTTATTTCCGTCTCAACGTTCTTAGCCTGCGGATTCCTCCATTGCGCGAGCGCCGTGAAGACATCCCTCTTCTGATCGCGCACTTTGTTGAGCGCTGCACGCGCGCCTCTGGCCAGGAAAAAACTCTGAGTGACGATGCCCTGAAGGTCATGCTGGCATACGATTGGCCAGGGAACGTTCGAGAACTCGAGAACTGTCTCGAGCGCACCTTCGCTTTTACCAGCGGTCCGCTCATTCTGGTGAGCGACCTGCCGCCAGCGATTGCCAGCACACACGTCGGCGCCACCGGTAACGGTAATGGCAACGGGCACGTTCGCAAGATCGTCACTATGGCGGAACTGGAACGCCAGACAATCCTGAACGCCATTGCTGAACTCAATGGAGATAAGCTGCAAGCGGCCCGCCTGCTCGGAATCGGGAAAACGACTTTGTATCGCAAGTTAAAGGACTATGCCGCCCAGTTGTAGCGCCGCAGCCTCAACTCCTGACAATGAGCGGCTCGAAGATGACCACCGACCGGATGCAGCTTGATTGGATTATGCATATTGCGTCATGAAGTTCGATTATGAAATGAGTTACGGTCTGGGCAGGTGTCGCAATGGGAACAACAGACTCGGCACATCGGATAACTGCTTTGTTTTTAATGGTGATAACTCTGGTCTCATGCGTGCAATGAAAAGAGCATGATTCTTCTCATCACACCTTCAACCCAGGGGCCAGAATGTGCCCGCAATCTGAAAGAAGCCACCGGCGAAGAAACCCACTGGGCTGAAAACCTGCAGCAAGCGCTTGGCCGACTGCGTGAACAATCCTATTCTGTGGTCGTGCTCGATCAATTCCTTTCAGAGAACGAGCCCAGCGAGAGCGATCACATGCTTGATCTTTTGGGCACAGCTTTTCCCATCTATGTGAATTTTGCGGTGACCGGCATGCAGCGGTTGCTGCGCGAAGTGCGATCGGCGCTCCACCGTCGCAAGCGGGAAGAGGATCAGGCTCGCCAGTCGGTCGAGCAGCAGATTCATAGCGAAATGTTCGAATCCCTCACCAGCATGCTGCTTTCCTGCGAACTGGCCATGTCGGTTCCCGGCGTGCCGCCCGCGGTTACGGAAAAAATCCGCCTGATCGACAATCTGGCTCGGGGTATGCGGGTTAAGCTCGGAGCCGAGTGATTCTCGTCTTCTAGGGCACCGAACTCTTGAAATCAGTACAACTGCCGGCTTGGCCAGATTGAAAGCCCTAATCTGCAAAAACCCTCGACGTTCCTGCCCGGTTCGCACTAAAATAATCAAGCGTCCCCGCCGGATCTCGCGTCTCCCGCGCCTTCCGGCACTTCGCGGAGGTTCTGTGCACGTTCTGGTCACTGCCGACACCATGTCCGGTTCCTGGACCTACACCAGGGAGTTGGTCACGGGATTGGTCACGCGCGGGGCGAAGGTGACGCTGGTCAGCTTCGGCGAG
Source organism: uncultured Acidobacteriaceae bacterium (assembly GCA_963784095.1). Lineage (GTDB taxonomy): Bacteria > Acidobacteriota > Terriglobia > Terriglobales > Acidobacteriaceae > Sulfotelmatobacter. Next base: position 444,538 of record CAWAQC010000001.1, on the reverse strand, counting down.
ATTCCGCTTCCAGAACAGACCTCATGGATGGATCTGCTGCACGGCCTGGAATACCTGCCCACGGCTTTTCGCCTCGAATGGATGGACGAAGCTCCCCGAGATCTTGTTGAATCCACGCAATTTCTTACTAACCTCGTCCGGGAACTGCGTCCCGACGTGCTTCATTTACACCAGTTCTGCCACGGCAACTTGCCGGTCCATACGCCGCGCGTCGTAATGGCTCACGGCGACATCATCAGTTGGACGCAAGCCGTACAAGGGTGCGCGCCACGGCACACCCGCTGGCTGGAGTGGTATCGCGAGACAGTGATTCGAGGCATTGCAGGATCTGACGCTTTGGTCGCGCCATCCGGCTGGATGCTGGATACGATTCGCGCGAACTATACCGTGCCGCAGCGCGAAGTGGTTATTTATCCTGGCCGGAATCCGATCTTCTTCAATCCTTACATCAGCAAAGAGGATTCCGTGCTTTCTGTCGGACGGTTGCTGGATGCCGGCAAACAGGTTTTTTTGCTCACGCAACATTCCATTCCGTTCTCGATTTGCATTGTGGGCGCAGATCAGACGATTCCGCAGCCGCACGTTCCGATTCGCGCCGACGTGAAAGTTGCTACCGATCAAAACTGCGTTGCCATCCGCGGGCCGCAGACTGAGCCCCAACTCCGCGCCCTGTACAGCCGCGCCGCTGTTTACGCCGCCACGTCACGGTACGAACCGCTTGGCATGTCCGCTCTCGATGCCGCTTTTTCCCGCTGCGCCATTGTGGCCAACGATATTCCCAGCTTCCGCGAAGTCTGGGGCGATGCCGCACTCTATTTCCGCACCAACGATGGCCGCAGTTTGGCCGAAACCCTGCGGCGTCTCGATTCCGATCGCGGCTTGCGCCAGGCGTACTCGGACCGCGCCTATGCCCGCGCCCGCGAGCGCTTCACCGCAAAACGCATGATCGATGAATATCTCGATCTGTATCGTAGCCTGCTCCCCGCGCGATCGATCGCCGCTTAACACGCTGCGAACTTCGCCTCCAACTTCGCACCGCGACACGCGACCCCACCGAATGTTATCTTTGATCCTTACTAAAATCCCACAAGGTTGGAGGAATCAAATAATGGCTCAAGTGAAAATTACTGTCCGTCCTAATGGTCCGTTTCGCGTGGAAGCGCCGGAAGGCGCGGTGGAACTGGTCGATGCCAATGGAACTGCGTACGATTTGACGGGTAAGCCCGCGTTTTCGCTCTGCCGCTGTGGCGGGTCGGTGAACAAGCCTTTTTGCGACGGTACCCACAGCAAAATCGGATTTCAAGGGGCGGAACTGGCAGTAAAGAAAGCTGAAGGCCAAGCATAAAGTGAAAATGTTTTGGGGATGCAGCGGTGCACTGGCCCGAGAATCCGATCATGAGCGACTTTACTGACCAAGAACTGGGAATGCATCGCAAGATCACACGCCGTGATTTTCTTAACGGCGTTGCTGTGACTGCGGCGGCTGGGCTCATGCCCTGGCAATTGCTCGCGCAGGGCGAAAAGCTTCCTCAGAGTTCGCCGAACTACTATCCGCCTGCGCTCACCGGATTGCGCGGCAGTCATCCGGGTTCGTTCGAGACGGCGCACGCATTGCGCGACGGCACCTTCTGGGAGTCGGCCGGTACGCCGCAAAAAACGGGCGAGAATTTCGATCTCGTGATTGTTGGCGGCGGTATCAGCGGACTTGCCGCCGCGCACTTCTACCAAAAGTCTGCTGGCGCAGACGCCCGCATCCTCATTCTCGAAAATCACGACGACTTCGGCGGACATGCCAAGCGCAACGAATTTCGGGTCGGCAAACGCACTCTTCTCGGCTATGGAGGAACCTACTCAATCGAGACGCCGGAGCCTTACAGCGCCGTCGCGAAAGGTGTGATTGACGAACTGGGAATCGATGTTGCCAGCTTTCCGAAACACCTTGACCGCGAGTTGTATGGAGCCGACGGGCGAAGCCCGAAGATCTTTTTCGACAAAGAAACTTTTGGCAGCGACAAGCTGGTTGACGATCCGTATCCGTTTCCCGGCGGCGAAACCTATGACCTTGCCGTTGCAGCGCCCGATGCGTGGGCGCGCTTTCTCGCCGAGGCGCCGATTGCGGAGCCGGCATGCAAAGATGTTTCGCGCCTGTGCCGCGAGAATAAAGATTATCTGCCGGGGTTGAATTCTGAACAGAAGCAGGCGCGTCTGGCCAGGATCAGTTATGAGAAATTCCTAACCGAGTTGGTCGGAGTGCATCCCGATGTGATTCGTCTTTACCAGACGGTCTCTCAGCCTTTATTCGGTTATGGCATTGATGCGGTTCCCGCGCTGGACGCTTCCGATACTGGATATCCCGGTTTTAGCGGCATGGGTATCGACGCCGAGGGACTGGAAAACGAACGCAAATATTTCTTTCACTTTCCCGATGGCAACGCCAGCATCGCGCGCCTGCTGGTGCGGAAACTGGTTCCGGCTGCGATTCCAGGAAACTCTGCCAGCGATATCGTCACGGCGCGCGCAAGATACGCGAAACTAGATGACGCAAAGTCGAAGGTGAAGATCCGGCTGAACAGCACGGTGGTGCGCGTCAAGCATGTCGGTGATCCGGCGCAGGCCGCGGAGGTCGAGATCGCCTACGCCCGCTCCGGCACGGTCTACAGCGTGAAGACCAAGCACTGCATCCTGGCATGTTGGAACCAGATGATTCCGTTTCTTTGCCAGGATTTGCCGGACGCGCAGAAGGCGGCGCTCGCCTCCGCGACGAAAGTTCCATTGCTCTACAGTAATGTCGTCGTGCGTAATCGCGCTGCATTCGACAAACTCAAAGCGAATTCGATTTATGCGCCCGGCGGCTATCACACTCACGTCGATATCGATCTTCCGGTCAGCATCGGTGAATACCACTGTCCGCGCACGCCGCAAGACCCAATCGTTCTGCACATGAGTAAAGCTCCGTGCCAGGCTGGACTGCCAGCGCGGGACCAGCATCGCATGGGGCGCATTGAGCTCTTCACAACGACATTTCAAACCATGGAGCGCAATATTCGCGTGCAGTTGGCGCGGACTTTGGGTCCTGGGGGATTCGATCCGGCGCGCGACATTGCGGCTATTACCGTGAACCGCTGGCCTCACGGGTATGCCTACGAATACAACTCTCTGTTTGATTCGTTTGTGCTCGAGGGCGGCGAGACGCCGTGCGAAGTAGCTCGGAAACCTTTCGGACGCGTTGCCATCGCCAACTCCGATGCCGGCGCACACGCTTACACCAATGAAGCCATCGATCAAGCGTGGAGGGCTGTGGGTGAGTTGAAGGCTTGAGCCTGGGTCGGATTTAGTTCGCCGGGGATAGTATTCTCGATTCTTGCCAGCGGCACGCGCTGCAGCCGCAGCGGTATATTGAAATGATGCGCCAGTTGCATGGCTGCAAACGCCAGAGCTAAGAACATACCCAGGAATACTAATGCGCGCCTCGGCCCCTGTTCATGCTGAGGTGCGATGAACGCGACCAGAGCGCCCACGATGACTCCAGTGATAAGGCCGCCGATATGCGCGGCATTGTCGACGCCGGAAATGGCAAATCCGAAGATCAGGTTAAAGACAACGAACGCTCCCAGACTGCGCAGGGTGCCAGAAAGTGCGGATCGCGACACCGAGAATTCGCCCAACTTGATTCCCGTAAACAGCGCACCGGCGAGCCCGAAAATCGCGCCCGATGCGCCCACGCTGGGCACGTAAGGATGCCATCCCGCGCTGGTTAAGCTGGCGCCGATTCCGCAGATCAGATAGATGCAGCCGTAAGTCCAGGCTCCGTACAGTTGTTCGGCCAACTGCCCCAGATACCATAGGCACCACATGTTGAAGGCAATGTGAATGATGCCCGCGTGAACGAAAATGTTCGTCAGCAGACGCCACCACTCTCCTGAAATCGTCAGCGCTCCGATGTTCGCGCCCCAGCGCACAAGTTCAGGCACGGGGAAATCCATGATGGTTTGAGCGGAGAGGGCCATGCCGAGAAAAACCGCGGCATTCATGCCAAAGATGATGCGCGTCAGAGTGATCGTGGACTCCTGCCGCTGGACCCACGGCCTGCGGATCACCGGCTGTGGCGCATCGTTGGCCAGCTCACCGCGCTGCGCGGCTTCGTGCTGCCGGCACCATGGGCAGATTTTCTTGCCAAGTGTAAATCCAGAAAGCTGCCGTCCACATCGAATGCAATTTGCCATGGGTTGTTAAAAGATTATCAGTAGGCGGGCGAGTAGAGCGAGTCTGTAGAGGCGAATCCTGTGCACTGCGTTCCTCTGTTCGCTCTGTATGGAAAAGATCTTCTGCGGGCTCGCGGATCAGTGGATCGTCTTCGTCTTTCTCGACATGTAATCCATCAGCAGATATTGGCCAAGCGTGTACGGAGTCGTGAAATAAGCTTTGCCCCGGCACATTTCCGTGACCTTCTGCACGAACTGAACCAGCCCATAATCCGACGCGAGCATGAAAGTGTTGATGAGCACTCCGGCGCGCTTGCACTTGGAAACCTCTTCCAGAGTCTGGCTCACCACCAGCGGATCGAGGCCAAAAGCATTCTTATAGATGCGCCCATCTTCCAGCGTAAGGGCCGAGGGTTTACCGTCGGTGATCATGACGATTTGTTTCATGTCTTTGCGCTGGCGCTGCAAGATGCGCTGGGCCATGCGCAGACCTTCGCGCGTGTTGGTGTAATAAGGGCCGACCTGCACCCGCGCCAGTTGCGAGAGCGGAATTTCCTCGGCCGAGTCATGAAAAAGCACCAGCGACAGCGAATCGCCGGGATACTGCGTGCGGATGAGATGAGACAGCGCCATGGCTACTTTTTTTGCCGGCGTAAAACGGTCTTCGCCATAGAGGATCATCGAATGGGAGCAGTCGAGCATCAGCACGGTTGCACAGGAAGATTGATACTCGCACTGATGAACCTGCAAGTCCGAATATTCGATGTTGAGCGGCAGGCTAAGCCCTTCGCGCTGAATGGCGTTGGAAAGCGTCGCAGTAATATCGAGATTCAACGTGTCGCCGAACTCATAGGTTCGAGATGCACCGCTCGCTTCCACGCCGGTTGCCAGATCGCGCGTGTCGTGGCGTCCAAAGCTGGATTTACCCAGCGAGCCCAGCAGGTTGCGCAAGGCTTTGAATCCGAGAAAGTCGAGGCTCTTGTCGGTAATTTCGAACTTGGCTTGCGGCGCGTTCTCGCCAGTTTGGCCACCTGTACTCGATGGACGGGACGGGTCAAACGGCTCATCGACTGAGATGTAGTCTTCCTGTTGCATGCGCTCGACCAGCTTCTCAATGAGTTCGTCGAGTTCGCCATCCATCGCCATTTGCTGCAGGCGCTCGCGCATCTCGTCGTCAAAGTGGTCGCCTTCCATCAGCGCTTGCTCAATCGCACGCCGAAGGTCGTCAAGCGTCCGCTCGCCCTCCGGCATTTCAAACCACATGTCACTTTGGAAGCCACTCTGCAGCAGGTAATCGGAGAGCGCCCCGAGCAGATCTTCCATGCTCATTTCGCCCGCTGGATCGGGAACGTATTTGGAGTAGCGGATGCGCTTCATAAAAAGCAGCAGTGAGCGGTGAGCTTTGAGCGGTCGATCTTAGCTCAACGCTCATAGCTCTTTGCTCGTAGCTCATTGCTCATTGCTAGTTAAACTGCCTTCTCTGCCGGTATGGCCGCTCTTCGCTATCGAATGCTTTCTCGCGGGTTGGTTCTGGTTTTTTCTCTCCGGCCTTGAATAAGCGCTCTTCATTGCGTCCGATACGCTTGTGCGCGTGCAGTCCCTCGAGAATAAATTCTGCGGCCGAGACCTGCTGCTCAGGGCCTTCTTTTTGCGAAATCCCGAGCGGAGCCAGTTTCTCGATCAATCCCTGAATTTCTCTGAGGTTCTCGAGGGCTTCGCACGCCGACACCGACTCGGCAAGCTGAATCTCGCCGCCTAAATCAAACCACTGCACAATCTGCTGCATGTTAGCGCCGGTGAAATATTCGTCATAAGTTTTGGCGATGGCAGCGCGGATCAGTTCGCGGCTCACGAAATCTGCGCCCTTCATCTCGCCTTCGTACTCCAGTTCCAGCTTGCCGGTAATTGCCGGCAGCGCCGCGTAAACGTCACTGATGCGCGGCACAACCAATTTTTCGTCGTTGCGCAACGCGCGACGCTCGGCGTTCGAGATTACGTTCTCCATGGCTGTGATTGGCAAACGCTGGCTCACGCCCGAGCGCTTGTCGATTTTCTTGTCTTCGCGGGCAGAGAATGCGATGCGCTCGATCACCTGCTGGATGTAATTCGGCAAATTCATGGCGTGACCGTTCCGCCGAGTCCAGGCTTCCTGCGCGGTAATCGCGATGCCTTCATCCACGGTCGCTGGATAGTGCGTCCGAATCTCCGACCCGATGCGGTCTTTCAGAGGGGTAATGATTTTGCCGCGGGCTGTATAGTCCTCAGGGTTGGCGCTGAACACGATGGCAATATCAAGCGGCAGCCGTATGGGATAGCCTTTTATCTGAACATCGCCTTCTTGCATAATGTTGAACAGTCCGACTTGAATCTTTCCCGCGAGGTCTGGCAGTTCGTTTATGGCGAAGATGCCGCGATTGGCGCGTGGGAGCAGGCCGTAGTGAACAGTGAGTTCGCTGGAAAGTTCGTGACCTCCGCGGGCGGCCTTAATGGGATCGATATCGCCGATCAAATCGGCAATGGTTACGTCTGGCGTGGCCAATTTTTCTACATAGCGGTCGTTGGCCGAGAGATAAGAAATTGGGGTCGCATCTCCTATGCGCGCAACTTCTTCGCGGCAGCGGCGGCAGATCGGCGCAAAGGGGTTATCGCGAATTTCACATCCCGAAATATAGGGCATTTCAGGATCGAGCAGCGTCGTTAAGGCTCGCAGGATGCGGCTTTTCGCCTGACCGCGCAGCCCGAGCAAAATAAAATTGTGCCGCGATAAAATCGCGTTCACGATCTGCGGCACCACGGTGTCATCGTAGCCGACGATGCCGGGGAAAATAGTCGCGTCATCACGCCGGCGCAGGCGGGCGATCAAGTTGTCGCGAAGTTCGTCTTTCACGCGGCGGTTGTGCAAGCGCTCTTCAGAAAACTTGCTGGTGCGCAGTTCGCCCAGCGTGCGCGGAAGACTCATCTGGACCCCCAGGAACAATACTTTTCTGGATTATACGCGGAAAGCGAGCTGGCTGGATTCGGCGATGCAGCGATTTTACCTGCAGGGATTTACTTTCCCAAACTTCCCCATCTCAGCGCACGTGGCCGTTGCCACCTGCTTTTTCGCGAGCTCGCGCCGCCCGTTGGACATTGGGAAGTACCGTCTCGAGGTATTGAATGAGCAAAGAAAGCCGCTCGGACTCCGAGCGCAGAGCGAGCAATTTCTGTTTGAAATCGAGATCCAGAGGCAGCGATCCTGCGAAGAAAAAAGAAAGGTTTGCCGGATCGGCGGCGGAAATATCTTGTTTGGCTCCGGCCACGGCGAGCAGTTCGGAGTGCAGCAGCGTCGCTCGTGCAGTCTCTTCCTGCGAAGGGGCGCCGGGCTCGTCCACAATGACCAGTATCTCGCCACGCAAGAAAGAACGTTCCTCGTTGACTCTCAGCAACTCGAAACGCTTGCGTCCCTCGGTGACTAAATCCATACGGCCGTCCGGATATTCCTTCACCACGCTGACGATTTCGGCGGTGCATCCTACTTCTGCTAGGCCTTGCTCAACCGAGCGCACCACGCCAAAAGTATGCTGGTGCGCGAGGCATTCCCCGATCATCTCTTTGTAACGGGGCTCGAAAATGTGCAGTGGCAGCGGAGTTCCGGGGAATAAGACCACATCGAGAGGGAACAGCGGGATGAGAGTTTCCAAAGGATCTCCGGGCGGTTGGCGCTGTTTGATTGTACGATACCAAACAGTTCTCACTATCGTGGTTTCGCTGTATTCGGCGGATACTGCGCGCCCGCAGAACAAAGGTCCGGGCAGAATTGCTTACAGCGAACACCGCAGTTAACTTTCGGCGAGGTGGGACGGAACGGAATGAGAGTGCGTCATGGATCTTAAAGGGAAAGTTGTGCTGGTTACCGGCGCTTCCATGGGGATTGGGGAGGCGATCTCCAAAATATTTTCCGACCGCGGCGCGAACGTAGTGATGCTTTCGCGAGATTTGGCACGCGTTGAAAGTGCACGCGCGCGAATTGGGCACAGCGAAACAACTGTAGCGATGGCCTGCGACGTGCGCCATCGTGAGGAAATCGATCGTGCGATCGGGCTGACATTGCATCATTTTCGGAGAATCGATGTTTGGGTCAACAATGCCGGCCATGGTCTGCGCGATTCTGTGGTGCAGATGGATATGGCCGCCTGCCACGAAATGTTCGAGACGAATTTCTTCGGGGCCGTTACCGCAATGCAGGCCGTGGTCCCGGTTATGCAACAGCAAGGCGGTGGCGCGATTATCAACATATCGAGCGTAGCGGGCCATATCCCGCTGCCCTTTCATGCGGCTTACAGCGCAACCAAATTTGCCTTGAATGCGATCGGCAAAGCTGCCGGCATTGAACTGAAGCGGGATCGCATTCATGTGCTCACGGTTTGCCCCGGCTATGTGCAGACTCAGTTCAGCAAAAATGCGGTCCTCGGGAACGAGCAGAAAAACGTACGACCTTGGTCGGTTCGGGGCATTAGCGCCGAGCGAGTTGCTCGCGCCACGCTAGAGGGATATTTGAAGCAGAAGCGGGAAGTGATCGTGCCGTGGTCGATGTATATCCCGCAGAAGATTTATCAACTCTTTCCGTCTGTTGTGGAGTGGTCAATGCACAAAATGGCAAAGTAGAATGGCTCTAATGGGATTGAGAACAGACGGTCACTGCGATGGCTGGTCGTAATCCGGAAGCATAATCTTGTCGGCGAGATCACGGCCGACAGCGAGATCCGCGATCCACGGGATCGTCAGCAGGTTCATGACCCGATTGCGGACGAAAAGCGCAAATTCCGATTTCGGAGCGAAGATGCCGGCGAATCGGGGCGCAACATTTTGTTTCTGAAGAGCGAATGCGCCGAAGCGTTCCTGATAGTTGGCGAAGGCGCGTACGTGATTGCCGCCTGCGCGATCAAGCTCACCAGCCAGGATGAACGCCGCAACCATGGCTAGGGCTGAGCCTTGGCCGGCTAACAACGATATGCAGGAAGCGGCATCGCCAACCAGCGTTACGCGCCCGCGCGTCCATAATCCTTGCTGCGGATCCATGCGTATCTGGCTCACGCGATCGAAGTAGAGTTCGTTGGTTTCATCCAGCAGCTTCAATATCTGCGGACATTCCCATCCGCTGTTGGCGAAATGCCGCCTAATTAATTTCTTTTGCGCGTGAGTGTCTCCCGTCAGGCCGTCGAACGAGTCGTCCGCAAAAGTAAACAAAAACATTGTTCTGTCGCCACGCAGAGCAAAGCGCCCGATCTGCCGGCCGACTTCCGTATACATCACATAAACCAATTCGTCTCTGGGCCGATAACCGGCAGTCTCGAACGCCGCCGCCTTGTAACCCAAATACTTCTCAAATTTCTCCTGTGGGCCGAAGACCAACTCGCGCACGCGCGAATGCAAGCCGTCGGCTCCGACCACCAGATCGAACTGACGCTGCGCCCCGCTTTCGAAGAGAACATGGACCGCGCTACCGGATTGCTCAATTTGCTTTATGCTGTTCCCGAAGATTGTTTCGACTCTGTCCGCCAAGCTATTGAAGATCGTTTCGGCAAGATCACCACGCGCAATGCTGATGTAGCGCCCCTGCGCGATTCGTGCAACTGCCAATGCGGGAAATCCAGCCACGCACTTACCGTTTGTGTCTACCACTCGCACTTCATTGACGAGGTATCCTCGACGCCGAATCTCCGGCATCAATCCCATGCGGTCCGCAACATCGAACCCCGCACCCCAGAAATCGATTATGTTACCGCCGGTTCGCAATCTCGGCGATTTTTCCACCAGGGTCGGAGTCATGCCGTAATGAGCCAGCCAGTATGCGAGAGTCGGCCCGGCAATACCTGCGCCCGAGATCAGAATCTTCACAACAAAAACAATACTCCAGTTGCACAAGAGGGCGCCGATACCGACTAGGTATGAGGATTGGGTTGAGGACAGGCGTACTTTAAATCCGCTATTGGTGTGCGAAAAGGATCATCCCAACTCGGCGAGCATCGCCTCCATCTCGGATTGCGCGTGAAGATTCCCGGTATGCTTCGCCGAGGCAATTCCATTGCTCAGCATCCTTTTCGCTTCTTCGATCCTGCTGGCGCGGGCCAGGGTTTGCGCTGCCATGAAGTATGCCGCGGTGTAGTCAGGAGCGGACTTCAGCAGGAGGGAGAACTCAGCTAACGAGCGATCAAGGTCACCTTGGTTGGAATATTCCATGGCCAGCCCATACCGGGCGAAGGCGTCATTCGGATTCTGCGCCAGGATTTCGTTGAGTGCAGCAATGCGATCCATTAGAAAAAGCTCTCGAAACGAGGGTACTACAGATTTCTCTCTGATTGACAGGCGACGCTTTCCACTGGCCTGCATAGGGGACGCTGAGTAGAATAAGCAGTCCTTTACTTTCGTGAGTGGAGAACTGAGTGGCGTGCCCATTTTTTATGCCGATAGAGAAACTGGAGAACGGCTCGTGGCTGCATTCATCCCGGCTTCCGCTGGGTGGTGGCTGGAGTGGGCATTGCACTGCACCGGGACGCGAAGGCGAAACTCCATCAGCGGAAGAACTGCACGAGTTTTGTAATCTCGGCTACGCGAAACAGTGCTCACGGCTTCCGCGGGAACGATTGTGGGATTCAGTGCGCTTTGGTATCCGCATTACCGCTGCTAAGGATACGGGTTCTCATCGCATTCAGGTGCGCTATATTTGCGAACGCGAACATCTTCCGGCAGATCATGGTTTGCTGGAATTCGACCCGGCACAGCGTCGCTGGACGAAACCGCATCCTGATGCCCGCGTGCAGCGCATGAGCGAGTGTTTTGTCGAAGCGTACTTGGAAAGAAGGAATCAGCGTGTGGCAGCAACGGCCGCGAGCTGAGAGAAGCCAGTTCCCGTGCAAAAGGCGAAGTCAACAAGACGAAGTGAAGACAGAGCTAAGTCAGGACGCGACGAAGTCACGACAAAATTATGAACGACAGCAAGACGAACCAAGTTAGTGAGCACGCTGAAGTGCTCACCCCGCGTCCGGTGTGCGATTCGCAATCGGAAATGGCGGAAATTGTTTTGCCGAACGATGCCAACCCGCTCGGGGCGCTCCTTGGCGGCCGGCTCATGCACTGGATCGATCTTGCGGGGGCGATGGCGGCCCACCGCCATTCACGCAGCTACGCTGTCACGGCCTCAGTCGATCACATTGATTTCCTGGTGCCGGTACGTGTCGGCGATCTCGTAATTTTCCGCTCCTCGGTGAACCGCGTATTCCGCACCTCGATGGAAGTGGGCGTGAAGGTTTTCGTGGAAAATTACCTGGCCGACAAGTTTCAGCATGTCGCGTCGGCTTACCTGACTTTCGTTGCAGTTGATGCCAATGGCAAGCGTTTGCCCGTCGCACCTGTGATCCCGGAAACCGACGAGCAGAAGCGGCGCTACGATGATGCGGGGCGCCGCCGCGAGATCCGCCGTGCCGAACTGCAGCGCCGTCAAAAACGCTAGCAGCAAGGCGGGCGCGGTTTTGCCTTGTATAATTAAGTGTTCTCTCCACCGTTGTTATCTCAGGAGTGTGAATCCTTGAACGCACATATGCCGCCTCATCCCGGACAAGCCGCGCCTGCGCCGCAACCGCTGCCCGGAGTCGATGCCATCCTTGCCGTGGGCTCCGGCAAAGGAGGAGTAGGCAAAACTACGCTGGCGGTAAATCTAGCGGTAGCTCTTGCCAAAATGGGGCACAAGGTTGGCTTACTCGATGCTGATGTCTATGGTCCCAACGTCCCGCTGATGCTTGGCGTAAACCGGCAACCGCGTATGGCGAGTGAAAACAAGATTGAGCCGCTGGAAGCTTTTGGTTTGAAGGTAATCTCGGTTGGTTTTCTGAACCCCGGTGACAAGCCGATTATCTGGCGCGGTCCCATGCTGCACCAGATCATGAAGCAGTTTCTCGGCCAGGTCGAGTGGGGACAACTCGACTACATGATCATCGATCTTCCGCCAGGCACGGGCGATATCGCTCTCTCGCTGGTCCAGTCGGTACCGCTTACCGGGGCAGTCGTAGTCTCGACTCCTTCAGATGTTTCGCTGCAGGACGCTCGCAAAGCCATCGAAATGTTTCGTCAAATGAAAGTTGATCTGGTGGGCGTGGTCGAGAACATGAGCTTCTTTACCTGCCCGCATTGCAATCACGAGATCGATATCTTTTCGCGCGGCGGAGCGGAAAACATGGCAAAGCATTATGGTGTTCCGTTTCTCGGCAGCATCGAACTCGATCCCGAGGTGCGCAAGGCGGGCGACGGGGGCAAGCCGGTCGTGCTCGAAGGCGAGAATGCACCGCACGCAAAGTCAATTTATGCGTTTGCCCGCAAGGTGGCTGAGCGCGTCGTAGAGATCAAAGCCAGCGAGAGCAGCGGCGTGATTCAGATTCAGTAGCGAAAGGGTTCACATGGAGATGTATGCCAACCGCTGATAGAACTCTGTGCTCTATATTTAGTTTTTCTGACGCTTAAAACGTGAGAGACGCCACACCGCCTGCGGCTCGCGATCTTTTAGAATTAATTCTGCCATCATCTCTCCTAGCGCCGGCCCGTGCTTGAACCCGTGCCCGGAACCTCCCCCTAAGAACCAAACATTTTCCATTCGAGGATGCTGATCCACAATGAAATCGCTATCGGGCGTTTGCTCATACTGGCATACTCGATTCTCGATCAGAGGCGCATCTTTCATCGCGGGAAATCGAGACGCCACATAATCGCGCACGCGACTTAAATTCTGCTGGCTAACGACTCGCTCTCCTGAAGTGGGATCGAACGCTTCTCCACGAGTATCATCGGCAACTTTGAATCCGCGGGAAAAGTTTCCCGGAATGCCATAGAAGAAGCGCTCGCCGTGATCGCCCCACACCGGTAGCTCTGAGTCGTTAAAGCGCGCATCGCCGGCGGGTGGTCCGAAGAAAAAAAGGTCCTGTTTTGTGGGCTGAATTAAATCTCCCAAAGTCTGCGGAAATAATTTTCCCAGCCATGGGCCGCAGGCAAAAATGTAAAGATCCGCTTTCAGCTGGCTTCCGTCAGAGAGCTTAAGTGCGCGAAGCGGCGAAATCTCCAACTCGTCGGGTAGAACCGCAAGTTGCCGGTACACACCGCCAAGCGCAATGAACACGTCAGCCACCGCCTGGCAACTGGAGCGGGCGTCAAGATATCCGCATTCCGGTTCGAAAATTCCCCAGCGCACATTGCTGAAGCTGATTTGCGGCCAGCGTTTCTTCATCTGTGCGGTCGTGAGCTCCGAAAATTTCGTGCCGGCGTCGCGGAGCACTGGCAAGGATCCGCGCTCGTATGCGTCGTCTGTGCTGGCCACCATCCACAAAACTCCGCTCGGATGCAGGAATTGCCGGTTCCACTGCTGCTCATACTTTCGCCACAGCTTCAGCGACCGTGCTGCTAATTCCGTATACGGCTGATCCGGGCCATAAGTGCAGCGCATGATGCGAGTCTCACCGCCGGAGGAGGCCCTCGAGTTTCCCGGCCCCCAGCAATCGAGCAAAGTTACACGCGCTCCGCGCTCTTGAAGATAGAGCGACGTCCAACCGCCGAAGGCGCCGGCTCCGACTACCGCAACGTGAGGTTTTTTCACGGAAATAGCCTCGCACTGAAGTTGTAACAGAAGAACTAAACAAATGGGTCGCGGAGAATTGGCGCTGACTAGACCTTTTGCCGCAGTGGACGCCTTATTCCGCCGGTCTACTTCTCCTTGACAGGATGATGGGGCGTTCCTAGAATCCAAGCAGCGCGGGAGCTTTGCGTCCGCATCTAAGTTTTTGCATCTAATGTACTTAGCTGGAGGTTGAATCGTTGCAGGGCAGGTGCCTCGTGCAATCCCTCAACAAAGATACGAGGCGGGCCATTTAATTCTCGTTCAAACACTTGAATGCCAACAGATCCTAATATCGGGCAGCGGCAGCGTGAAGTTCTCACTGCGATCGTGGAGACTTTTATTTCCACGGGTGAGCCGGTTGGTTCGCGCACCCTGGCCCGTTCAAACCGCGAGGGGCTGAGTCCCGCGACCATTCGCAACGTAATGGCCGACCTCTCGGACGCCGGCTTTCTCGAGCAGACGCATACCTCTTCAGGGCGCATCCCGACGCCGGAGGCGTACCGCTATTATGTCGAGCAGATCACGGGAGATGCGCAACTGGCGCCGCAGGACGCGGCCATCATTTCCGATTCTCTCGCCGGAGTCGCCGACGTGCAGGAGTTCATGGAACGAACGTCGCGGGTCCTGTCGCTGATTTCGCGCAATGTCGGCGTCACGGTGGCTGTCGGCGGCACGAAAAATGCGCTGGAGCACGTCTATTTCTCGCGCTTGGGGGATCAAAAGGTTTTGGCCGTATTGGTGACGCGGTCCGGCCTGGTGCGCGACCGCGTGCTGCGCCTCGATTTGAAGCAGGATGAACTCGACCTTGCCGCCCGCTATATCAACCAGAACTTTCGCGGCTGGACCATGGAAGCGATGCGAACCGAGTTGGTGCGTCGCATTGAACAGGAACGCAGCGAATACGACCTCCTGATGAATTCGATCGAGAAGCTTTACAAGCAGGGCGCGTTGGAGGCCGAACCGAATGCTCAAATGGTTTTTGTGGAGGGCGCCTCGAATCTGGTTGCCGGCCAGGAAGATCGCAAGCGCCTGGAGGAAATGCTGCGCACCCTGGAGGAGAAGCAGAAAGTTGCGAAGCTTCTCTCGGCATATTTGGACGTCAAGCAGGAAGCGGTTCGGGTGGTCATCGGCCTCGACGATGCGCTTCCGTCTATGCAGAATTTCGTGCTGATCGGGGCCCCGGCGCGTTCCGGCAATGACATGGTCGGTTCGCTGGCCGTGATCGGCCCCACCCGCATGGATTATCAGCACACCATCACGGCAGTCTCATACATTGCCCGCCTCTTTGACAAAATTTTGAACGAATCGGAGTAATCATAGTGTGGTTATGAGCAAGGGAAACGGTAAGTCAGAAAAAAATAGGGGATTGGATTTGGAACACGAACTTCCGCCGTCGAGCGATGGAGATGAATTGCCAACAGAGTCGCCGAGTGTTCAATCGTCTGCATCGGATGCGGAATTGCAAAAGGTAAAGGCCGAGCGCGATTCGCTGCTCGACCGTTTGGCGCGTGCGCAGGCCGAGTTCGAAAATGCCCGCCGCCGCGCCAGCAAAGAGCAGCAGGATTACCGCGAGTACGCTCTCAGCGACGCGCTCAAAACCTTATTGCCGGTGGTCGACAGCCTGGAGCGCGCCGTGAAGGTGAAGTCCGAAGGCAATGACTTGCGCGAGGGCGTCGAGTTGATTCACAAGCAACTGCAGGCAGCATTGGCAAAGTTATCAGTGCAGCCGATCGAAGCAGAAGGACAACCATTCGATCCTCGCTTCCATGAAGCAATCGAGATGGTCGAAACCAGCGATGTCCCCGATCATCAGGTGATCGAGGAATTGCAGCGAGGCTATAAATTCAAAGACCGGCTGCTCCGGCCGGCGATGGTCAAAGTTGCCAAAAATTCCGGGGAATAGATTTCCCGCCATTTGTAATTCATATTTTTTGATGAAGAGGGGTTTATATTCTGGCCACAAATGCAAAACGTGATTATTACGAAGTGCTGGGCGTAAGCCGGACGGTAACTGAAATTGAACTGAAGAGCGCTTACCGCAAGCTAGCCATGCAATGGCATCCCGATCGCAATCCCAATAATCCTGATGCGGAAGAGCGCTTTAAGGAAGTTACCGAGGCCTATGCGATCCTGGCTGACTCCGAGAAGCGTTCTCTCTACGATCGCTATGGCCACGCCGGCGTTGGAAACGCTGCGGCGGCGGGAGTGGGCTTCGACGCTTCCGCGTTTCAGGATCTGGGAGATATTTTCGGCGAGTTCTTCGGCGTCGGAGACGCGTTCGGAGCCGGAGGCCGCCGTCGCAGCCGCGTTCAGCGTGGCGCCGACCTCCGCGAAGATGTCACGATCGAATTCGAGGAGGCCGCCTTCGGCACCGAGACGCGGGTGATGGTGCGGCGTCATGAAGCCTGCGAAACGTGCCATGGATCTGGCGCTGCTCCCGGCAAGCAGCCGACTACCTGCCGCTCGTGTAACGGCCGCGGGCAGGTGCGCTACCAGCAAGGCTTTTTCAGTATCGCCCGCACCTGTCCTACGTGCCAGGGTACGGGCAGCGTGATCAGCGATCCTTGCCGCGAGTGCAAAGGCGAAGGCCGCATTCTCCGGCAACGCGAAGTGGAAGCGAAAATTCCCGCAGGAGTGGAAGACGGCACGCGTATTCGATTTTCCGGTGGTGGAGAAGCTGGCCCTCACGGCGGTCCGCCAGGCGATCTTTATGTGGTTCTGCACGTGAAAGAGCATCCATTTTTTGTGCGCGAGGGAAACGATCTGCATTGCGTGGTGCCGCTCTCCGTCGCCCAAGCGGCGGTTGGCACAGAGATTCGCGTGCCCACGCTGGAAGGCGAGCACACGCTCAAAATTCCCGACGGAACCCAGCCCGCCACCACGTTTCGCATCCGGAACAAGGGCATTCCTGTCCTCAATGGACACGGGAAGGGTGACCTCTACGTAGAAGTCCGCGTGCAAATTCCCACGAAGCTGAACAAGCGGCAAAAAGAGCTTCTGCAGGAACTCGAGGGCACTGCGCAGATCGATAACCAGCCCATGCTGCGATCTCTTCTCGGAAAAGTAAAAGACATGTTCGGATGACGCGCCGCCGCTGGATTGCCGACGAGGTGTCAGGGAATCGCGCCATTCTGATCGGCGAACATGCAGATCATCTTGTGCGAGTGCTGCGCGCGCGAGTTGGGCAAGAGTTTGATGTGATTACGCCTGAGGGCGCTCGCCGCGGCCAGATCACCGCGCTGACTCCGGATCGAGTCGAATTTGATTTAGGCGAAGAGGTTTCCTCCCGAGCGCCCGTCGGAATTACTGTCGCCCTCGCCATTTTCAAGTTCGACCGCATGGAATGGGCAATCGAGAAGTGCACCGAACTGGGTGTCTCCCGCATAGTGCCATTGATCGCGCGCCGCACTGATTCGCACCTTGCTTCTGCCTCAATGAAGAGAGTTGAACGCTGGCAGCGGATCGCCCGGCAGGCGTCGCAACAATCGCGCCGGGACGAACCTCCGGAGATTGCCACTCCGGTCAAGCTTTCCGAAATCCTGAATTCCGAGGCATCTTTGCGAATCGTTCTCGACGAAACCGAAGAGCAGGCGATGCTGCTTGGTGTGCTGAAAAATGATGCTCTGAAAAATGGTCCGCCACACGAGGCAAACTCGGGGCGTGGCGAAACCGACGTCATTCTCGCGATTGGCCCCGAAGGCGGCTGGACTGAAGACGAACTGCAGTCTTTCCATCACGCGGAATGGATATCGGCATCGCTCGGGGACACCATCCTTCGAACCGAAACCGCTGCTATCGCCGCCACGGCAATCGTCGCCTCCACCTTACGAGCATCCTGAAGTAGGGTCATCATCACGCGCGTTCTGAAACAGCGATTGTTGTAGCTCGCCTTTCTTCCAGCGAAGCGAGGACCTAAGTACCTAGTGGAAGCGCCAGAGCCTTCCGCATGTCAGCGCGGTTCATCGGTGGTATTCTGGGCCGCGATGGCTAATTCGAAATCGAAATCTGCTCCCTTTGCTCCCGACGGTCACCAGCAAGAAGCCATCGAGCACGTTCAGGGACCGATGTTGGTCATTGCGGGAGCCGGCACCGGAAAGACCTCGGTTCTCATTCATCGCATCGCTCACCTCGTCGAGCAAGGCCATGCCGAAGCGGAACAGGTCCTCGCGCTTACCTACACCGTCGCGGCCGCTGAAGAAATGCTCGTGCGCGTGCACGCGCTGCTTGGCAGAAAGATTCGATGCCTTACCTTTCATGATTTTTGCCTCGACCTTCTCATCCGAGCCGGGAAAAAATTCGGGGTGCTCGATGAAAAAGATCTCTGGATTTACCTCCGCAAAAGAGTTCACGAGCTTCGTCTCGAGCATTACGTCCGGGCGGCGAATGTAGGCGAGTTTCTCAACGACTTGATCAGTTTTCTCAGCCGCTGCCACGATGAGCTCGTCACGCCGGAAAAATATGCCGCATACGTCTCCCGTCTGGAACGAGGAGAATTGCCGGTTCCAAGGGTCTGGAAATCAAAAGATCAGCTGACCGACGATGAGATCATCGCGCGATGCCAGGAAATCTCCCGTGTTTTTGTGATCACCGAGCGCTGGTTGAGCGACGAAAATCTCGGCACCTTCGGCCACATGATGACGCGGGCGCACGAGCTACTTGCTGGCGATAAAGCTTTGCTCACCGCCGAGCAGATGCGCTCTCCGTTTATTCTCGTCGATGAATTTCAGGACGCCAATTTCGCGCAGATCAAGATCCTGTCTTTACTCGCCGGCGAGTCGGCCAATGTTTTTGGTGTTGGCGATCCCGATCAGGCCATTTACCGTTTTCGAGGAGCCTCCAGCGCTGCCTTCCAGTTGTTCCGCCGACATTTCCCGCGAACGAAATTAGTTGTGCTGGGGAAAAACCGGCGTTCCACCACTCCCATTCTGCAGTGCGCTTTCGCGGTCATCGACAAGAATCCAACTGTATTCGCAACCGGAGTTCCCGGCACTTCTTACCGGCGCCTGCCGCTGCAATCGGCCCGCGAGGAGGAGGCAAACGAGCGCGGAACTGCAATTCCTCAGCTCCCGGTCGAGGCCGTCTCATTCGCTGGAAAAAACGCGGAAGCGCCCGACGTGGTTCACCTCATCGAAGACATCAAGCGGAGCGCACGCTGCAAATGGCAGGACTTCGCCATTCTTTACCGTTCGCATTTCCACCGCGATGAGATCGCTCAGGAGCTGATGGAACGAAAGGTCCCTTTCTCGATCGAGAATATGGATGTGAGCGACACGCCCGAGGTGCGTGATCTATTTGCCTGCGTGACAGCCGTGGTCGATCTGGGGTGCGATGCCAGTCTCTTCCGTCTGGCTGCGCTGCGGCAATTCGCGGTCGACCCCGAGCAACTCAGGACGGCTCTGCGGGCGATTGCGAAAGATTCAAGAGATGGAGTGATCGTTCCACTTGCCTCTGTGCTGGACACGATTGCGGGCGGCCCGGGGGTGCTGGCATGCGTCCGTGATGCTCGCGAAGAAATCGCGCGCAAGAGCCTAAGAACCCGCCCGGCACTGGAACTGGTCGCCAAAGTATTTGAGCTCGATCTAAACTCCGCCGCCCTGCAAACCGCGTTGCAATTCGCCGCCGAATGGGAAACGAAGGCGACGACAAAGACCAAAGAACTCGGCGAATGGATCGAGTACCTCGAATATTTCCGCGAAGCGGGCGGCGTGATTCCCATGACAACCAATGCCGGCCAGGACGCCGTTCGGCTCATGACCGCTCACGGAGCGAAAGGACTTGAGTTCTCCCACGTTTTTATTCTGCGCGCAACCAGCGGCTCATTCCCCACTCATTATCGCGAGACGCTGGTGGAATTTCCACGGGAGCTGCGCGATCCAGATTCGGCCGCGGCGGAAGACGATAAGAAACTACATGAGCAGGAAGAGCGGCGGCTTTTTTATGTAGCGATGACTCGATCCAAGGATTCGCTGCACATCTACGGCAAACAGGGAATCGGACGCGACAAAAGTCCGGCGGGCATTATTCGGGAACTCATCTGCAACGCGAAACTTCAATCCTGGCTCAAGTTCCGTCCTGCGCTCCCCTCGCAACCCGAGTTGATCTCATTCGCCGCAGCCGCAGAAGACTCTCGCCCAGAATCTTCCCGCTTGCCTGCATGGCTGGCGTTGCCGGCGATCGATGGTCTCGGCGCCAGATTGAGCGCGAGCGCTGTCGAGACTTATGAGACCTGTCCTTTGCAGTTCAAGTTTGAGCGGGAATGGAAGTTGTCGCGCGAGCTCCACGCAGCCGTGCAATACGGAGCTGCTATGCACCGCGTGCTGCGCACTTATTTCGATTCCATCCGCCTGCAGCGAACGAAGGCGGATGACGAATTGCTTCAGCTCTTTCGCGACGACCTGGCTTCCTGCGGAATTGAAGATGAATATCAGCGAGAGCTTTACCTGGAGCAAGGAATTCAGCAGTTAAAAGATTTTCTGGCGGCGTCCCATTCGTCTCCACAGCCAGACGTACTTCATACCGAGGAGTGGTTTGATGTGCAGATCGCTGGCATGAAACTCGCCGGCCGGATCGACCGAATGGATCGCGCGTCCGACGGCAGCGTCAACATCGTCGACTACAAGACCGGCAAAGCGAGATCTCAGGAAGATGCCGATGAGAGTCTTCAGCTCTCAATTTATGCCATGGCCGCTCAAGAAAAATGGGGATACCGCATTGGACAACTGAGCTTTCATAATCTCGAAGGCAACGTCACAGTAATTTCGAAACGGACGGAGTTTCAACTCGAGGAAGCACGAGAGCGAGTCAGCGATGCCGCCCGCAACATCGCTGACGGCAATTTCGAGCCAAAGTCCGGCTTCCATTGCAATTTCTGTTCGTTTCGCGGATTATGTCCCGCCCGCGAAAAGCATGTTCCAAATCCAGCTTGACTTCGGTGCCTGACGCACGTTCCCGAGCTCAGTAATCGGACCTGCCGCGATCTGCCGAGTTCCGCTCTCGCGCGCGACATTCAGATTATGCCGCAATCTCATACCCGATTCGTTCATATAGAAATTCCCGATAGCGGCCACCTCCCGCCCGCCATGGAGAGATAGCCTTGCTCAGCAATCGAAAACCTTGAACCGGGAATGATGACGCCGGAATTTCGGTGTGCCCCAGGGTGTGAAAAGCTTTATCGCTGTTCTCATGCAGAAAATATCTCCGGCAAGTACGGCCAATCTGCTCCAGATATTCGCCAATTGTCTCCGGCCGCATCTCCGACAAGCTGTGAGTGTTCAAGAAGACGTCGGCGCAATCGTTTGGCAGGAGAGGTAGACAAAAATTCGGCAATAGGACTGCATCGTACTCGTCAATATTTTCAAGTACCGCCGCAGGATCGTATTCGCCATACAGCGCGACCCTGCGCCCTGGCAGCGTGCTGCATAGCCAATAAGAGGCCAGCAACAGAATTTCCGGCAGGTCAATATCGACATAATGGACTCCCGGAAACCTCAGCGCGAAGTAACCCGCATCACCCCAACCTCCTCCGAGTTCTGCCAGACCCCCCTGCCCGCCCATTAGCGACACCGCTTTTTCTGCGGCGTAATGGTGTCGAAAGTTCGCGGGCACGACCAGCGTACCTTCAATGGAATATCCAAAAGGATTGCCCGCCCAGGGCGCACGAATATCTTCTATTTTCTTTCCCGTCAGATCAGTCCAAACTCGGTAGTCGTGCAGCATGGAGTTTACGAAGAGCACGCGCGTCATCAAATTTCGGCGCTCCAGATGTGGCGGTGTGGCGTAATCGCAGAGGCCGATGAAAGCGTCTTCGTCGCGAAAAAAAGATTCCAAAACTTTCGCCATCGCTTCCCGGTTGCGAAAGGCGTTGAGTTTGGCCTCGATCAGCGAAACCCACTCACCGTTCGCTTGATATTCCGCAGGGGCGTTTCGCTGATCGCGTTTGGCCGCCTCATAAGCCGTCAGGACTCTCGACAGCAATTCCTTCGGAACGGGGCGGCGGCGATCCTCCAAGCCTCGATCCAGCGACTTGAAAGAGGCAAGCGGCTCTCGATAAAAATCATGAAAAGTGTCAGTGAAGGTCCGCACCTTGCGAAGAAGAGTGGAAATCAAGCTTGTGCTCCCGAGCAGGCGCCTCGAACTGTTCGCATTCTAGCGGAATCGCATGCTCGCTGTGAGGTCCCTGCTATTGGTCTCTGCTTCCTCATCGTTCACCTTTGCTTCGGCTTGTTGCTTACGAAAACCGCTCCTGCGAAAAACTTGGGGGACGCTTTACGCGTCCCCCGTTTTACACAAACTCCACTGCTTAATGCTTCTTTTTCTTCTTTGCCTTTTTCTTGGTTGCCATTGTTCTATTCTCCCTTCCATTGTTCATGGAAAAATCTGCAACGCGTGTTTTGTTGCAACTTATTGATTGTATAGAGTCATTGAAAACCTAAGTCAAGAAAAAAATGATCGCAGTGTAGCGTGCGATGCTGTACCAAAGTCACACGAAACCCAAACGAGTGCGCAAAATAAATCTCAACCGGCATCGCGATGCGAATTGTTAAAGCGCAATTCTGAAAATGAGAAGCAACTTTTACGAACAAGTTGCGCGAACCGCATCTTTGCTAGCTCACGCAATGCCGATGCAGTCCACAATCGCAAACGGACGGGGACGTTTATCTTTTGGCTTCGTCACGCATCTATAATGAGGATTGCGAAATCTTCGCGGGAGCATGATCAATGGCGGCTTTCGAGGATGTTGTGATCATTTCAGGATGTCGAACTGCAGTCGGAAAATTCCAGGGCGCACTGACGGAGTTGAGCGCCCCGCTGTTGGGCGCGATCGTAGTTCGCGAGGCCGTGAAGCGCGCCGGACTGGATCCCAATCAAGTCGATGAGTGCATCATGGGCAATGTTCTTCCCGCCGGGCTCGGACAAAATCCAGCGCGGCAGGCTGCAATCTTTGGCGGTTTGTCTCCGGCGACAGGTGCCATGACAATCAACAAAGTGTGCGGCTCTGGATTGAAAGCGGTCGCGCTCGCGGCACAAGCCGTGCAGACGGGAAACAGTTCCATCGTGGTGGCCGGCGGAATGGAGTCGATGACCAACGCCCCTTATTTGCTTCCGCAAGCCCGCAAAGGTTATCGCCTGGGCAATGGTCAGGTGATCGATTCCATGGTGCATGACGGGCTCTGGGATATTTACAACGACTATCACATGGGAATTACCGGTGAGAACGTAGCTGAGAAATACGGCATCACTCGCGAGGAGCAGGACGAGTTCGCTGTAAATTCTCATCGCAAAGCGGTTGCCGCGATGAAAGAGTGCCGCTTCAAGTCGCAAATTGTGCCAGTTGAAATTCCGGCCAAGAAGAAAGGCGCCGCTCCCACGATCTTCGATCGAGACGAGTCGCCTCGCGAGGACACGACCATCGAAACCCTTCGAAGCTTGAAACCCGCCTTCAAGAAAGATGGAACCGTAACCGCCGGCAATGCTCCGGGAGTCAACGACGGTGCAGCGGCAGTGGTAGTGACGAGCGCAAAGCGAGCCAGTGAACTGGGTGCGCACCCCATGGTGCGCATAGTCGCGCAGGCAACCAGCGGAGTCGAACCTAAATGGGTCATGATGGCGCCGGTGGATGCGGTGAAGAAAATCTACGAGAAGACCGGCTGGAAAAAAGAAGATGTAGATCTGTTTGAACTGAATGAAGCATTTTCCGTGCAGGCGCTGGGAGTGACCGGCGAACTGGGACTGGATCTCAATAAGGTTAATGTGAACGGCGGAGCCGTGGCCATTGGCCATCCCATTGGAGCCAGCGGCGCGCGCGTGCTTGTCACGCTGATCTACGAAATGGCTCGTCGCGATGTGAAGCGTGGGATTGCGGCGCTTTGTCTCGGTGGAGGCAATGCTGTCGCCATGGCCGTGGAGAGAGATTAGCGATTAGTGAGCGGCGGCAGCCCCCACAGATTTGCGAAGCATAACTGTGAACAGTGCGCCTCCGCCGGGAGCGTTTGCCGCTTCCAGGGTTCCGCTGTGTTCGTTCATTACCGACTTGCAAATGCTCAATCCAAGTCCAGTCCCGCGCCCGGGGCGTTTTGTGGTGTAGAAGGGATCGAAGATGTTGGTCAGAATATCCTCCGGAATGCCCGGACCATCGTCCTGAAAACTCACCGCAATCGTTTCCCCACGATCGGCCAGGCGAATGCGCAGTGTGCCCTTTTCGCGAACTTCGCGAATGGCCTGCTCGGCATTCAAAATCAAATTCAGGAAGACCTGCATCAACTGCCGCGGATCGCCATTCACGTAGGGCAGACCCGGCTCTGGCAGAAAATCCACCGTGATGTTGTTTTTTCGTAGCGTGTAGGAGTGCAGGTTAAGAGTGCGCTCCACAACCTCTGCCAGGTTGACGCGGGTTTTTTCCGGGGCTGGCGGACTGGAAAAATACGTCAGGTTTTGCACGATCTCGGCCGCGCGGCGCGCCTGCTGCTGCAAAATGCCTACCTGCTTGCGCGCGGAATCGGTGGTTTGGCTGTCTTGTAGAAGCTCGCTCACGCCCAAAATGCTGGTCAGCGGATTGTTGAGCTCGTGCGCCACACCTCCGATCATTGCGCCCATTGCGGCGAGGCGCTCGCTTTGAACAATCTGCTGCTCGAGTTTTCTTTCGGTTGTAATATCACGCACGCAAATGATCACTCCAGTGAGCTTGGACTCCGCATCGAAAAGCTGGCTCGCTGAGGCACGCATGGTGCGCCAGGTTCCGTTCCGATGCCGAGCGCTATATTCTGCCGATCCAAATGGCCGCGTGCCAGAAATGATTTCTCGACACAGCACGGCCAGTTCAGAGGAGTGGGCATCCATACTGGATATTTGTTTTCCCGTCAGATCTTCAGGTTGATATCCCAGGAGATCGTGCACTCTCGGACTGACGAAGGTGTATTGCTCCTGCAGATCGACGACGAGAATAAGATCGGGAAAGCTTTCGAGCAGGCGTTGGCGGAATTCTTCCTGCCGCAACAGTTGCCGTTCCAGCTTGCGTCTCTGCGTAATATCGACCAGGGTGCCCTGATAACGAACCAGCTTGCCCGAGGCATCCCAAACCGCTCGCGAAGACTCCAAAAATTCGGCCGCAGTCCCGTCTTTTTTTCTCAGTGCAATCTCTCGCACACGCGCTCCGCCGGGATCGTCGGAAGCCCGCCCGAGCACTGGCGATTGCGTGGGATCGACATTCAGCTTAGGCGGATCGAGTGCAAGCAATTCTTCTTTAGTCGAATAGCCAAGATCGCGCACTAGCGCCGGATTCGCATCCAGCAGCTTCCCTTCCGGCGAACTGAAATAAGCGCCTTCCTGCAGC
The DNA here is from genome assembly GCA_963784095.1 of uncultured Acidobacteriaceae bacterium. GTDB lineage: Bacteria > Acidobacteriota > Terriglobia > Terriglobales > Acidobacteriaceae > Sulfotelmatobacter. Next base: position 419,370 of record CAWAQC010000001.1, on the reverse strand, counting down.
GTCTCAAACAGTTCAGTAAAGCGCATCTCTTTCTCGTGCTGTCCGGTAACATCCCGTCCCAGCACGCTGGCTCCTACCACTTCGCCGCTTTTTATAATGGCGTTCAGCACGCAATCGAAGTAGAGCGGCCGTGAGTTATTCTTCAAACGCAGGCGCACCGTGCCGGCCCAGTGTCTTTTTTCCAGAAAGCGCGAGAGCCCCCCCTCCAGGCTCTCGCGTTGGGGCTCTTCCAGGAATTCGAAAACTTTTTTCCCGACGACAGCTGTATAAGGAAGGCCCAGAAGTTGGCTGACGCGTTTATTCACGGTTCGCAGCGTGCCGTCTAAAGAAATGGCGCAGGCGGCATCTTCGAAGGAATCAATCAGTTCTTTGAAGCTTCGCTGTGAGCGCGCGATCATCTCGTTCAGTTGATCGAGTTGCTCCTCCGAGGGCGCCGCTCCCACATGCTCCTGCAGGCCCTGCAGCAAAACCTTGAGTTCGACAACCTCGCGTCGCCGCCCATAAGCGTAGATGGCGAGCAGCACTGAAAGCACCAGCACCCCGATCGCCGCCGGACCTAAATGGTAGGGCAGGGACTCGAGTCGCTCCCACGCCAAGGCAGCAAAGCCCGCCGCAAGCAATACCATGAACAGCAGAATCCATCGCCATAACTGAGATTCTTCGCGGTCAAGATTTTTAGGCGGACTGGTGGAGCGGGAGGTGTCGAAGCCCTGGATCATAGTGATGAGGTCGTCGCGCGAAATAGAGGTCAGTCGCGCCGACTAGCCGTAATTCTATTCTATTGACGGCGCGACGACCCATTCTGTTGGAAACTTTGGTAACCCAAGCAAATTCTGGAGGAATTTCTGACGAAGTGCGAGCTGAATTGATTTGCCCTATGTGCATCCCTACTATGATCGTCGCAAGGGAGCAGCGGGGTCTATCCGACAAACCACGATCGGACAAACCACGACCGGGCAAAAATGATTGGGCAAACCATCTCGCATTACCGAATTGTCGAGAAACTGGGCGGCGGAGGGATGGGTGTCGTCTATAAGGCCGAAGACATTAAGCTCGATCGCTTTGTTGCCCTCAAGTTTCTGCCCGACGACGTTGTGAAAGATCCTCAGGCGCTCAGCCGCTTTCAACGCGAAGCCAAGGCTGCCTCGGCGTTGAACCATCCCAACATATGTACGGTTTACGAGATCGACGAGCAAAACGGGATGCCGTTTATTGTGATGGAGTTTCTTGACGGCGCGACTCTGAAGCATCTGATCGCCAACCGTGCCATGGAGCTTGAGCGGGTGCTCGATATCGGCATCGAGGTCGCCAACGCGCTCGACGCTGCCCACGCTAACGGCATCATCCATCGCGACATCAAGCCGGCCAACATTCTTCGTCACCAAACGAGGGCACGCAAAAGTTCTCGACTTCGGTTTGGCCAAGGTGACTGCTCGTAAATCAGAGACGCTCGGCGTGCAAGCTACAGCCACCGTGATCAGTGATGAACATCTCACCAGCCCCGGCAGCACTTTGGGAACCGTCGCCTATATGTCGCCGGAGCAGGTTCTCGCCAAAGATCTCGACGCCCGCACCGATCTCTTCTCCTTCGGAGTGGTGCTCTACGAAATGTCAACTGGCACGTTGCCATTTCGGGGTGAAACGGCTGGGGCAATTTTCGACAGCGTCCTACATAAAACGCCCGTTCCTCCCGTGCGGCTAAATCCCGATCTTCCGATCAAGCTCGATGATGTGATTTCCAAATCGCTGGAAAAGGACCGCGAAGTTCGCTATCAATCCGCGACCGAGTTGAAGGCTGACCTGAAACGGCTGAAGCGCGACACTGAGTCGCAGACACTTCCAACCGCGAGCGCCGAGTTGGCGCAGTCGCGAGGCAGGCGCTATCGCAAAGCATTCATGTTTGCAGGGGTGGCGTTGCTAGTTGCTGTTTTGGGCCTGCTTGCAGTACGCAAGTATAGTTCCCGCTCCGTTTCGCCCGAGCCGGCCCAGCTTCCATCCAAGCCGTCTATCGAAACGATTGCTGTGCTTCCCTTCCACGACATTTCAGGCGCCACCGGCGATAGTTGGGCCATCGGCATTACCGATGCCATTATCAGCCGCTTGACCTCGTTGCAGAATCTCGCTGTGCGGCCCACTACGAGCGTGTTGAAATATGTCAAGGACACGCCGCTGCCAGACGAAGTGGCGAAAGAACTCGAAGTTCAAAGCATCCTCGAAGGTACTTACCAGCGCTCCTCCGACGTAATTCGAGTAACCGTTCAACTGATCGATGGCCGCACCGGCAACATAAGATGGTCGCAACGCTACGATCTGCACAGCGCAGACATTCTCAGCTTCGAAGATCAGGTTGCGGCCAAGGTCGTGGAGGGGTTGCAGATAGCGATCTCTCCGACAGAGCAAAAGTCGATCCAGCAGCCCGTTACCACCAACGTGGAAGCCTACGACGATTACCTGCAGGCGCGTTTCTATCTGACGGAGTATCTTGTCCATTCGCAACTGGAGAGCCTCCAAAAGGGTGAGCGCCTGCTTTCGCAGGCGATTGCATTGGACAAAAATTTCGCGGATGCTTATGCGCTGCTGGCCGAATTATCTTCGCTCCAAGGAGCGAACTTTGTGAAAGGCGGCGCGGAAAATCTGAGGGGCGCCGAGACTGCCGCGCGGAATGCGCTGAAGATCAATCCGCAGTCGGCGGAGGCGTTTACTGCGCTCGCCGCCGCCTACAGCGAGGAAGGCCGCGAGGGCGACGCGATTCGCTGTGGCCGGCAGGCGGTTGCCATCGCGCCCAACAACGAAAACGCGTGGCAGATGCTTGGCTATGCATACTACTATGCCGGACTCAACGAACTTAGCGAGCAAGCCTACCGGCGGATTATCGAGTTGAATCCCACGATCCTTCAGCCTCACTGGATGCATTCCCGCATGCTTCTATACAGCGGCAAGGTGCAGGAAGCGGACGAGGAAATGCGCCAGCTGGTTCAGAAAAATCCGGATCAATTCAAAGCTTTGGCCTATTTCGGCGGCGTGCTTTATTACGAAGGCAAATTTGATGAGGCCCAAGTTGTATTCGCACGTTCTCTTCAACTCGCCGGTGACACTACCGACGGCACGGCGCAGATGATGGCTGGATTCTTATATGCATCCCAAAATCAGCGGCAGAAGATCGATCCCAGATTGCTACAATATCGCCCTGACCAAGTCACCAATGGAGATGGCGCCTACTGGATCGGTGGCATCCATGCCCTGCTCGGGGAAAAGCAACTCGCACTCGCCTGGCTCAAGCGCACCGTTGAGCGCGGAGATGTCAATTATCCCTGGTTTGAACGAGACAAGAACTACGATAGCCTTCGATCTGATCCTGAGTATCAGGTGATCATGGCTGAAGTTCGGCAGCGCTGGCAGGCCTACAAAAACGAATTTGACGCGGCCCCGTGATCTAAGTCTCGCGGCCTTTCCGCGAACTTTCTTTTCCTTGTAAGTATTCCACAAGCTTAGTTGTGACATCGATCACAGCCCGCCCAACGGTCGTGGGCGTAGCTTGGCTGGATTACGGAAACACGCCTCCGTGTGCCAACTGCGGCGAGGATGTCTCCCGAAGCATCCATGCTCTACAAGACCCTCAGCGCCGCCGTCTACGGCATCGATGCCAACATCATCCAAGTGGAGGTTGATTGTTCCGGAATCAAAACTGATCAGGATCATTTCCATACCGTCGGCTTGCCGGATGCCGCCGTGCGTGAAAGCCGCGATCGCGTCCGAGCTGCGCTCAAAAATTGCGGTTATGACATTCCGCCCACGCACATCACCATCAACCTCGCGCCCGCCGATATAAAAAAAGAAGGTTCTGGCTTCGATTTGCCCATGGCGCTCGGTATCGTAGGCGCCTATGGTGGCCTTACAAAAAAAGAGATCGACGACTGTTTGTTCATCGGGGAGTTATCGCTCGATGGCGGTGTTCGGGGCATCCGCGGCACTCTGCCGATAGCTCTTGAAGCCCGGTCGCGCAAAATCTCCCGCCTGGTGGTTCCGGAAGCCAACGCTCGCGAAGCGGCCATGGTCGGCGGAGTTGATGTCTACCCCGTGCGTTCTCTTCTCGACGTAATTCATTTCGTGAATTCAGGCAACGGCATCGTGCCTCTGAAAGCCGATGGCGACGCTTTACTGCGTGAGTCGCAGGAATTCTTCGTAGATTTCAAAGATGTGCGTGGCCAGCAAACCGCCAAGCGGGCCCTTGAAGTCGCATGCGCCGGTGGCCATAACATTCTTATGATTGGGCCGCCGGGCTCGGGCAAGACCATGCTTGCCAAGCGTATGCCAACGATCCTGCCGCCGCTTACCTTCGAAGAAGCGCTGGAGACCACGAAGATTCACAGCGTAGCGGGAATTCTGGAAGCGGGCAGCGGATTAGTTGGCAAGCGCCCGTATCGCTCTCCGCATCACACCATCTCAGACGCCGGCCTGATTGGCGGCGGAATGATCCCGCGGCCGGGCGAAGTCTCCCTATCACATAATGGACTACTGTTTCTTGATGAACTGCCCGAGTTTCCCCGGAATGTTTTGGAAGTCTTGCGTCAGCCGCTCGAAGACGGCTCCGTGACCATCGCTCGCGCTGCCATGGCTCTTACCTTTCCTGCGCGCTTTATGCTGGCTGCGGCTATGAATCCATGTCCTTGCGGCTTTCACAATGACCGCACTCGCGAGTGCCAATGCACTACGCCGATGATTCAGCGCTACATCTCAAAAATTTCTGGCCCGCTCATGGATCGCATCGACATTCACATCGATGTGCCGGCTGTGAACTACAAAGAGATGCGCTCCACCAACGAACCTGAGAGTTCCTCGAAAATTCGCGAGCGTGTTCTCAGAACTCGTAAGAGACAGACCGAGCGTTTCTCTTCTAATCGCGAAAAAATCTATTGCAATGCGCAGATGTCGTCGCGGCACATTCGTGTATTCTGCGAGCTTTCTACCGACTGCGAACGGCTGCTTGAGCGCGCTATGACTCAGCAGGGATTGAGCGCACGGGCCCACGACCGCATCCTGAAAGTTGCGCGCACGATCGGAGACATGGAAGAGACGACAGCGATCGAGCCGAAGCATATCGCGGAAGCGATTCAGTACCGTTCGCTCGACAGAACGTACTGGACGTAAGTTGCATACGTGACTCCGATTCCCGCCCAGCCGAGTGAGAACTCAAAGCTTGAATTCGTTTCAAATAAAAAGCCGGGGAAGTTTCCCCGGCCTTTCCCTCGCAGAATGCGAACTGCGTAATTACTCGTTAGCCCCGGTCCCCATCACGCCGAACGACAGGCTGTTGCATTGCCTCGGATTCAACCCGAGTGAGGAGTCGCACCAATCGGCATACGTGAACCCGAAATATGTTGAATTCAGGTAAATCGATTCGTTACTTTCACGGCCGCCATACACGTTGTTTGTCCTCTGAGTGGAGTTGGAAACGAAGAATCTTCCTTCGCTGCAACTGCCGTCCTGAGAGCCGTTGGTGCAGTTCGGCGTGAGGTTGAACCAGTAGCTCCCAGCGCCCAGTGTGACTGGCGACGAAAGCTGGATTGCGATGGAGTACTCGTTCAAGCCGATAAAATTGCGTCCCGTCGCCGCGACTTGGATGTTGCCGCTGCCGGAAGCGATATCGGTGCCGCCGTTTCCCTCAGAGACCCCCTGCCGGATGTCATAGGTGCCAGTGACGGGATCGAAGTTCGCGCTTGCCTGCACGTTGAACAGAATGCCCGTTACAGTTACGGTTGTCCCAGAGGGAACGTTGAAGTTGCCGTAGGTTGAACTTCCAGGAATAAGAAGCGTGTTTTCATCCGAGAGCCCTGCCGCATTGGGGTCCGATGGGTTGAGGTCGCCGCCATAGAATAAGCATGGATCGCACAGCGCGGGGGGCGTCCCGGCAGGCGCCATCTTGTACACTTCGTCGGGATTGCCGGCCAAATGTTGCGAGGCTTGCGGCTTCTGCGCCGCCATGGCCGAGAGGGTAAGCGCTACCACAAAAGCTGCTGCCAAAAGCGTTGTTTTCACTCGATTCCTCCTGTTCGATTTTGTCGCTGTCTTTTCAGCATCCTCGGGTCCGCGAACTACCGCGGGAACCGTTTTTCTGCGATCTCAAAACAACAAGCATTTGCCTGCTATTCCGTTCCTCGCAGGCCAAACGACATGAAGGCGCACTGTTGAAGGTTGAATCCCAGGTCCGAATCGCACCAGTTTGCCCAGGTAAATCCGAAGTAGGTTGAATTCAAGTACATCTCATGCACCGGCTGCCAGGAGTCGTGAACACCATTGGCAAAGGAGGTTGTGTTGGAGACAAATTGCCGGAAGACATTGCAGCTTCCATCCAACGTGTTGAGGCATTGCGGTTCAGCGTTGAACCAATATTCTCCCGGCGTCAGGGTAACCGGAGCTGCCCAGGAGATGGCGATCGTATATTCGTTGAGCCCGAGAAAATTCCGTCCCGTCGGTTGCACGACAATCGTCCCATTGCCAGAAGCGAGGCTGGTTCCGCCGTTTCCTTCGGAAACGCCGGTGCGAATGTCATAGCTTGCGGAGAGCGGATCGAACGCCGCATCTGCTTGTACGTTGAACACAATTCCAGAAACATTTGCAGTTATGCCCGCGGGAATCACGACCGAACCATAGGTCGTGGAGCCGCCGAGAATGAGTAGGGTGTTTTCATCCGACATGCCGGCTGCGTTGGCGCTTGCCGTATCCAGGTCTCCTCCGTAGAAAAGGCATGGACTACATAGTGCCGGCGGAGTGATGATTTTGCCGGACGAGTGGGTAATAGCCGAATCGTCGCCCGCCCGATGAATCGACGGGGCTGGCTTTTTGGAGTTAGCCGCAACCGCGGAGAGGCTGAGCGCTACCACGAACGCGAAAGCGAAAAGCGTTGTTTTCACTATATTCCTCCTCTGGGTTTTTCTTTGCCGAGACAACAAACCGTTTTGCAAACCAGCAAAACGGCTCGCTGAGTCTATGCTGGTTACCGAAGTAATGCAATGGAGAATAAAGTACCCACGTATTGCGAATCTGGCTCTGCGCAAGGCTTTTAGCTGGTTGGAATCTTGAATGTTGCAGAAATCTGCACACTTCGCGTGGCTGAGGTCGTCGCAATCCTGCAACCCGCTTCAGGCGAGACCTAGGATCTACATAAAATACCTTAGTGGCTAGCAGCTAAAGTCATGGGCAAGCCCGATGACAAGACACGATTGACGAATCGCTGAATCGAATCGTGTCAGATGGGGGGACTGCTCCCAATTCTGGGGAGCGTTGAAAGGTTCCTTCAGATATTCGCCAATTCAACTGTGGAATTGACCAACGCAATCCAACCTGTTATAAAGGCTCGTTTTGCACTTGCAGGCAGTGAGATGTTTTAATCTCAGCCCCGCGAGGCAAACTCCGACGCGGCCAAACTCCAACCCTCCGTTTGTAGGTCTTGCGGTGGAAGCGTGTTCGGAATTCCGGCAACCGAATCCCTCATGCTTTGCAACAAGCGTAGTCGAATCTGGGACTCTGCACCGGAAGGCAGTGCCTAAACACGTTTGAATATTCCTGAAAAGCGATTTATTGGAGGACTTATTATGCGCACCTGGCTCGCTACTGCTGCGTCCCAAGGACGCCGCGCGGTATCTGGTTTCCTAAAAAATTCTTTCCTGAAACAGACTTTCGCACTTACGACACTGCTGGCAATCAGCGCTGCCGCTGCTCTTGCTCAACCTGCTCCCGAGGTGGGCGGCGAAGCTTCGCTCAAGGTTCCCGATCTTTCCACCGTATCTTTCCTGGGGCTGAACGGTCATAACCTGCTGCTGATCGGCATCGCCTTCTGTGTGTTTGGACTGTTATTCGGTATGACCATCTACGTGCGGCTCAGGAACCTGCCGGTGCACAGCGCCATGCGCGAGGTCTCTGAACTGATCTACGAGACCTGCAAGACCTATCTGGTGACGCAGGGCAAATTCCTGTTGTTGCTCTGGTCATTCATCGCGGTGGTCATTGTGCTGTACTTCGGCTGGCTCGCGCCAGTGCCGGGCAAATCGATCGCGGTCACTCTTCCCATCATCCTCGTGCTTAGCGTAATTGGAATGGCGGGCAGTTACGGCGTGGCCTGGTTTGGAATTCGCGTCAATACATTCGCGAATTCGCGGACGGCATTTGCATCGCTGCCAGGGAAGCCGTATCCGGTGTACCAGATTCCGTTGGAAGCCGGCATGTCCATCGGCATGATGCTGATCTCGGTGGAATTGCTGATGATGCTGATTATCCTGCTGTTCATCCCCGGAGACTACGCCGGCCCCTGCTTCATCGGCTTCGCCATCGGCGAATCGCTGGGCGCGGCTGCGCTGCGCATTGCCGGCGGAATCTTCACTAAGATCGCCGACATTGGCTCCGACCTGATGAAGATCGTGTTCAAGATTAAAGAAGACGACGCCCGCAATCCCGGAGTGATCGCCGATTGCACCGGAGACAACGCCGGCGATTCCGTTGGACCCTCTGCCGACGGCTTTGAAACCTATGGCGTTACCGGGGTTGCGTTAATCACATTCATTCTGCTTGGAGTGAAGGACCCTAAAATTCAGGTCCAACTCCTGGTATGGATTTTTGTCATGCGCGTGATCATGCTGGTGGCCAGCGCGGTTTCATATTTCCTCAATGCCACCATCGCCAGCGCCAAGTACAAAAATGCCGACGAGATGAATTTCGAAGCGCCGCTTACTTCCCTGGTCTGGATTACCTCAATTGTCTCCATCGTTTTCACCTTCATCACTTCCTATTTCATCATTCCTGAGCTCGGCGGCGATACGTCGCAATGGTGGAAGTTGGCGGTGATTATCTCTTGCGGAACGCTGGCTGGCGCCATCATCCCGGAACTGGTGAAATGCTTCACCTCGGTCGAATCGCGGCACGTGAAAGAGGTGGTTACTTCGGCCGAAGAAGGCGGAGCATCGCTGGGAATTCTCTCCGGCTTCGTCGCCGGAAATTTCTCCGGCTATTATCTGGGACTTTCGATGGTCGCGCTGATGGCGATCGGCTCTTACGTGAGCACGATGGGACTGGGCACAGCAGCCACCATGCTAGCGCCCGCGGTGTTTGCCTTCGGCTTGGTCGCGTTCGGCTTCCTGGGCATGGGGCCGGTCACAATTGCGGTCGATTCCTATGGCCCGGTTACGGATAACGCTCAATCGGTTTACGAGTTGTCGCTGATCGAGCAGGTTCCCAATGTCGAATCCGAAATTCGCAAAGACTTCAACATGCCGGTGAACTTCGATCGAGCCAAGCATCTGCTCGAAGCGAATGATGGAGCGGGGAACACCTTCAAAGCCACGGCGAAACCGGTGCTCATCGGCACGGCAGTCGTCGGCGCTACCACGATGATTTTTTCCATCATCATGGCGCTGACCAACGGCCTCACCGAAAATGTCGGCAAGCTTTCATTGCTGCACGCCCCATTCTTTCTCGGCCTCATCACCGGAGGCGCAATCATTTATTGGTTCACCGGAGCTTCCACGCAGGCGGTCACCACGGGAGCGTACCGCGCAGTCGAATTTATCAAGGCCAATATCAAGCTCGAAGGGGTGGTGAAAGCTTCGGTTGCCGACAGCAAGAAAGTGGTGGAGATCTGCACCAAGTATGCGCAGAAAGGCATGTTGAACATCTTTATTGCCGTGTTCTTCGCCACGCTGGCTTTTGCTTTTGTTGAACCGTTCTTCTTCGTTGGATATCTGATCTCGATCGCCATCTTCGGCCTGTATCAGGCGATCTTCATGGCCGATGCCGGCGCCGCCTGGGACAACGCCAAGAAAATTGTCGAGGTCGAACTCAAGCAGAAGGGAACCCCTCTGCATGACGCAACGGTTATCGGTGATACCGTCGGCGATCCCTTCAAAGACACGTCTTCAGTGGCGCTGAATCCGATCATCAAATTCACCACCCTGTTCGGACTGCTGGCGGTCGAACTGGCGGTGTCCCTGACGCATACTCAAGGCGCTGGCGTCACCAGCATTCTGGCTCTGGTATTTTTCATTGCTTCCTTCATTTTCGTATACCGCTCGTTCTATGGCATGCGGATTCGAAGCGACAAGGCGTAGAGTTTAGCTTGCATCGAAATGAAAATGCCATCTCGGAAGGGATGGCATTTTTGTTAGCGAAAAACACTGCCGCCAGAGTTTTGGGCGCCATCGCTTGGTTACAATAGCGATATATGCAGTCATCCCAACCGCCGCTCAAATTCGCGTACGCGACACACCGGAAACGGTGACTGCGCTTTCGACACCGAGCTGACCTAGAGGACTTCATGGCCGCGCTATTGGATGCTATTAGTATCAAGCGTAAGACGTTGTTTGAGCTTGAAAACACTCCTTTCTGCTGCCTGGAAGCAGAAGTGAACACGCCGACCGCTCGTGGCGGCCAGACCCTGGTGCGCTTGAAGATGCGCAATCTCCTCACCAACGCGGTCTTTGAAAGGACTTTCAAGGCAAGTGACAAATTCAAAGAGCCGGACCTGCAGTCGGTACAGGCTTCGTACCTCTACAGCGATGGAGATGGCTCTCATTTTCTGGACCAGAAAAGCTACGAGACCGTCACCCTTAACCGTGAGATGGTCGGGGATGCATTGGATCTCCTGGTCGAAGGCGCATTGATTGAGTTGCACAGGTTCAACGGTAATCCGATTGGTTTGGAGCTGCCAATATTCGTTGAGCTGGACGTTGCGTACACCGAACCCGCGGTTCGGGGTGATTCGTCTGGCGGCGGGACCAAGACAGCTCGTCTGGAGACGGGGCTGGAGATCCGCGTCCCCCTCTTTATCAAAGAGGGCGAAAAGGTGAAAGTGTCCACCGAGAATCGGGAGTTTGCGGGGAGAGCCTGAGCCGTCTGTGGATCGATGGCAACGATATCGCCGCTGCAATCAATGACCGGTCGTCAAAACATGCTATCGCCTTATAACAGAATTGAGTCCCGACCACACTTCTATTTGGGATAGTTGGGCGGTGCATCGAGCCGGGAATTGCAGAAAAATCAATTGCCTGTGAAAAGGAGAGCGGATGATACGACCTTTCAGTATTTGCTTGCTTGCATGCTGCCAGATCGTCTTGGCGGCGTCTCAACCTCCACAGAAAACGTCGATGGAGGGTTCTCGCGCAAACCGATCGAAAGTCACGATTGAGGGCTTGGTGCGAGATATGGCATGCCCAATTCAGAACCTCGATGGCAACGCGACCAGCTTGAGTCTCAAGTGCGCACGGGCATGCGTCAGGGCCGGTTCGCCAATCGCCATTCTGACCAAGGACGGCGACCTCTTTCAACCTATCTCTGACAAGATGCCCGATTACAGCCAGATGAAAAAGCTGATGCCCTTCGTGGGCAAATATGTGCGAGTCACCGGAATCGCGTTTGAGCGCAACGGGACACACGCGATTGTCATCGCGGAGATTAAGGAGGTGAAAGAGGTTCACGTAACAATTGATGAGGAATAGTTCCGGCAAGAAATCTATGATTTCAACAGTTGTGTATTGCGGCGTCTCGTTCATCCGCCTAGAATGACGGCCGCGTTCTCCATGATGAAGAGGCGGATAAGCCTATCCGAGAGCGATGAGAGCTGCCGCCAAGACCGTCAATTGTTGCAAAATCCCATTTACACTCCAAAACCGCTGAAGTTCTAGTTCGGCCCCTTCATCTTCTCTTTCACGCTGCGCGCCAGCTTTTCGATTTGCTCCGCCTTTTTGATCACATCCACTGACAACACATCCGCATTCGACTTGTCGACGGACTCTTTCAGTTCTGCAGCTAGCTTCACTAACTTGTCGGTGTCGCTCTTGAGCGCTTTTTGCCGCGCTTCGTTGGCCTTCTTGGCTAGATCGCGAGCCACTTGTTCCTGCGCGGTGTCATTGCCATCGCCCGGCGGGGCAGAAGACATGGGAGGGCCCGGCAACTTCGGAAAACCTTGTTGATTGCCTTGCTGGCTGCCAACTGAAAATATCAAGGAGATGAGAAGCGTAGGAATGATCGACCGCACGATGTCCTCGAAACGGACGCGGATCCTCTGCCCGTTCCTAGAGTATGGCGATTTTGAGGAGTAAGAGCAACCAACAGAGTAAAAGCAAACGATAGACTCTTACAACGCGCTCATGTTCGACAAGAACTCGCCGTTGGTCTTGGTCTTGCTCAGCTTGTCGATCAACAACTCCATCGCTTCCACGGGAGACAGCGGGTTCAGGACCTTGCGCAACACCCAGATTCTAGAAAGGTCTTCGCGCGGAATCAGCAACTCTTCTTTACGCGTTCCAGAGCGTTGAATATCGATTGCCGGGAAAACACGCTTATCCACCAGTTTGCGCTCGAGAATGATTTCCGAATTGCCCGTGCCTTTGAATTCTTCAAAGATCACGTCATCCATGCGCGAGCCCGTGTCAATCAACGCGGTTGCAATAATGGTTAAAGATCCACCTTCTTCAATATTTCGCGCCGAGCCAAAGAATCGCTTCGGACGCTGCAAAGCATTCGAATCCACGCCGCCGGAAAGCACTTTGCCCGAAGGCGGAACGATCGTGTTGTATGCGCGCGCCAGGCGCGTAATCGAATCCAGCAGAATCACAACATCACGCTTGTGCTCGACCAACCGCTTGGCTTTCTCAATCACCATCTCGGCAACTTGAACGTGCCGCGCCGCGGGTTCGTCGAAGGTCGAAGAAATCACTTCGCCCTTTACCGACCGCTGCATGTCCGTAACTTCTTCCGGACGCTCATCGATGAGCAGCACCATGAGCACCACTTCCGGATGGTTCGTGGTGATCGAATTCGCCACGTTCTGCAGCAGCATGGTCTTGCCGGCACGCGGCGGAGAAACAATCAGTCCGCGCTGCCCTTTGCCGAGCGGAGTGAGCAGATCCATCACGCGTGCGCTGGAATTTTCCCGCGTGGTTTCCAGCTTCAGGCGCTCCTGCGGATACAGTGGCGTCAGGTTGTCAAACAGAATTTTGTTGCGCGCTTCTTCCGGCGATTCAAAGTTCACCGCCTCGATCTTCACCAGCGCGAAATATTTCTCGCCCTCGTGCGGAGGACGAACCTGGCCGCTGATGGTGTCGCCGGTCTTCAAATCGAACTTGCGAATCTGCGAGGGAGACACATAAATGTCGTCCGGGCCGGGCAGATAGTTGTAATCCGGCGAGCGCAGGAATCCGTAGCCGTCGGGCAGAATTTCCAGCACGCCCTCGGCGAAAATGTGGCCTTCTTTTTCGCTCTGGGCCTGGAGGATTTTGAAGATCAGGTCCTGCTTGCGCAGTCCGCTGGCGCCGGGCAGCTCCAAGGTCCGTGCGATCTTGGTGAGCTCGGTAATGTTTTTTTCTTTCAGTTCAGCAATGGTCATGATGCATCCTAAAAACGGCCACTTGGATTCGAGTACTTGTGCGTATTCGTTTCAGCGTGGTCGGAAGATTCTCAAAGGAGGGTATTCAGGGAAGACAAAAAATTACAAGGCAGGCAGACCGGGCTGCTTAAGCAGCCCGCCTTTGTGCCTCAGCAACGTTTTCCGGCTCTGACAGGATTTCCTGCCGCTCCGCGCCTGCGATCCGGTCCAAAACCCCGTTCATCGTTTCCTGGATTCTGGTGCTGGGCCGGTGGAACTTCCGCGTGGCCTTGGAGGCGAGCTGGCAAAGCATATAACGGTTCCTCAACGTCTGTAAAGCGTCAAAAACACGATCAGAGCGCATATCGTCCTGCTCCTTCCTTATATGATACGGGTAAATTCGCTTCGCCTTGCGCCTTTATTAGACGGCCCAGAACCCCACAAGTCATCCCAAGCCATGCATTTTCTTAAGGTTTTAAAGGAGTTAAGCGCAAATCCCTACAGAATAGATGCGTAACCGAACCTCTAAGATGCTCACTTTTCCTGATTTGGGCTCAAAGGCCGAGGTACACAGAGTTAAACAGAGATGCCTGAAACCCGTGGAACGAGACACTTTACTCGGAAATGGTAAACGGGTCAACATAATTCTTGGGAAATATGGCTTTGACGAGCCCAGTTGAGTAGCGCTAAAGTTGCGACCGTGGTCGATTGCGAGATTTGCGGGCTTGAGACCGGTCGAAGGACTAGATGCGACCGATGTAGGCGCCTGGTTTGTGTATTGTGTCTGCGAGGCAAGAGCAATCTAGTCAGTCGAAGGCAACAGTTTTGCAGGCTGTGTGCGGGTGCTTTGGTACGGAAAGAGGCCCAGGAACGATCTCGTCTTGAGGCATCATTCAATGGACAGAATCGAGCGTCTTGAGCGCAGCTTCATGGAGTCATCCTTTAATTGGGGCGCCATCGAGCCCGAGCATGAAACAGTCGTGCCGGCCCCGCAATTGCCGACGCCAAGCGACGAGGAAGCCCGAACGTTAGTTATGTCTGCGATGTGCAGGAGCCGTGAGTTCCGGTGGCTGGTCGAATATCAGTTCGGCGCTGACGAAGCTCGGCAACGCTACCCAGAGGCGTACCTAGCTGCCTAACTCCTGTGCGTTGTTTTGGGGCTGCCCTGTTTCTCCGACGGTTTCGACCGGAACACGTGGCCCCCTCCTTGAACGGGAGCGTGATGTGCGGCTTGGAGTTCGTTGTCCGCGTGTCGGTCGCTGCAGCGAGACAGGAGAGCCTCGCATGGTTGAGATCGTAAATCACTTGTCAGGGGCAATCATGAGTCTGGATAGCGTCATTCCGGTTGCAAACGATACCAAGTCGCGAAACGATCTTGTCGAGCACGGGTTCACTCGTCAGCCGCTCAGAATTGACGAAGACATAGCCCGCGCGCTGGAAGAATTGGCCCATGAAGCCTGGTCTATTCCAAAGGACAAGTATTACGATGGCGGTGACCGGTATCGTTCGTTAAATCGCGTGCGGGCCGAGATTGTCGATGGCGGTGTGAAAGTCTGGCCTACCGACGAGAGCACGCCTTATGTGCAGCTGGAAAAATACAATCCGACGCTGGGCGGCCGGCCGCGAGAGTACGCTCCGCTGCCCACGGAGATTGCGGCTTCCATCGGCGTTCGCAAGATGATTGCTCACCATCTTCGTTACCTGCCGCTCTCGAAGGTGGGCGCGAGGTATTTGGTCAACGTCCATCTCATAAGGTTCGCGGCCACGCCGGGACGTCCGTGCGACACCAGCCCGCCAGGCTTGCATAAAGACGGAGAAAAGTATCTGGCCACGCATCTGGTGAGCCGCTGCGGGGCCGAGGGCGGGGAAGTGGTCATCACCAACAATGACAAGCACGAATTGGATCGCTTCACGATGCGCGAATGCGGTGAGTGCTACGTTTTCGATGATGAGCGCATCTGGCACATGTTGACGCCGGTCGCAGTAATGGAAGGCAATCAGTACGCCTACCGTGACACGCTGGCTTTCGACATGCTGCCCGAGGGCTGGGAGCCGGTGAAGTGATTCGCGCTCACTGGCGATTCCACGAGTGCAGTGGACAACCCCCATGAGAACTTGGGTTGGACAATCTGGCCGATGGGATGGCAGACTGTAGACACTGTTCGAGTTGGGCGCTTAACTCAGCGGTAGAGTGCCATCCTCACACGGTGGAAGTCATAGGTTCGAATCCTATAGCGCCCACCATCTTTTCAATGGTTTAGCGGGACTCGCGCTCTGCTTGCGCTCCGATTCCTCGAAAAGCAAGCTCGGCTATTCTGCGGCTAGCGTCCGATGCCGCATCTCCAATCGTTTCCCCATACGTGTCAAAGCTCATGGCTATTGTCGAATGGCGCATGAGGAGTTTTGTCACGTCCAGACCCGTTCCGATGGACGAAAGCCATGATCTGTAAGAGTGTCGAAAACTGTGCGTGCTAACGTGCCCAATTCCTGCGGCCTTTGCTGCTCGCACGAGTTCCTGCCGTGTGCCCGAGTAACTGTACGGCAGACGCCCAAGTTGAAACGGCGAAGCGAATATCCAGTCATTTGCTTGGCTGAATTGACTCGCCTGTTTCGAGACCTTCAGGCGGTTCAATAGATCGTCCGCGAGAACGAAGGGTTTCGCAGAACCTTTCGTTTTGCACTCGTCTTCGTGCTGCATCACCACCCCGCGGCGGATCGTAATTCGAGACTGCAACCAGTCCACATCGTCCCAACGTAGTCCAAGAGCCTCA
This sequence comes from uncultured Acidobacteriaceae bacterium, assembly GCA_963784095.1. Lineage (GTDB taxonomy): Bacteria > Acidobacteriota > Terriglobia > Terriglobales > Acidobacteriaceae > Sulfotelmatobacter. Next base: position 403,248 of record CAWAQC010000001.1, on the reverse strand, counting down.
CTGACGCGAAGGCCGAGACAGACGCATAACAACGCCATCAGGTCGAACGGTTCGTGAAGTTCTTTCAGCAGAGCATGGAATTGCTCGACTGTCAGAACTGGCGCTTTGCGGATCCGCTTGGTTGCTCCGATGTTTCGCACTAAAGAGATGGGATTTCTTCCGATCTCCAGCGCCCCGCTCCACATCGCAAACTCGAGCAAGGAATGCATAAGGCTGCGAATGTGAGTCTTGGATTTTGGCGACAATTGCAGAGACCTCAGCCATAATTCCACCGGCCGGGGTTGGATGTCCTGCATAAGTGTGTCGCCGAATTGCGGAGAGATGTGGTTCTTGAGAAACGATTTGTAGACGTAGGCGGTTGAATGCCGCGAAGGCATTCGCTCTACCTCGTACCGTGCTATGACATCTCGCATCGTCTCGCCGTTAGCGTTTTTGGCTATCCCAAGACCTAAGCGCTCGACTTCTTTCCATGCACTCGCTTTGGTCGGATAGTCCTGTTTGGTTCCAATTAACTTTGACCGGCGCTTTCCGCCTTCGTACCACAAGTACCCCCAGGTGCCGCGCCGTCTATCGAAGCGCACAGAACCGTGCGCGTGTCGCCGTGCTCTCATTGCTGTCCTCCATCAGCAGAGCCAGCGGATGACGGAGTCAGCATAGCATCGAGGTCGCACTGTTTAAAGCGCCAAACGTGACGCTTCGCGCCGGATAACTGAAAGCCTCTCGCCTTGCCCTTTCTGGCCCACTCCAAGAGGGTGCGGCGCTCCACCTTCAAGTACTCGGCTGCTTCCCCAGCCGTCATCCATTCGCTTTTTGCCATTTCGATCCTCACGCTTGCGTGACGTCATGGACAATTCGCGGACATGTATTCCTATTGTCTTCTAGCACAATGGCTTAGATCGGCCCTTTTGGTTGACATCCAAAGCTCCTTTTTCACCCAAGGAGCATCAACTTACCTGAATGCCCTACCCAAAATTCGCGGGTGGTTCGCGGTTTGCGGAAAGCAATCAGTCAACCTCGAATAGTCTCATTTTGGATGGACTCTTAACACTTCGACAACGTCCGATACAACAGTGCGAGTGGAATTAGTGCAGCCCGCGAGGAATTACGCGCCTACGGAGGGTCTCAACTTTTTACTCGCGTCGCGCGAGTTGCGCGAGTTCAGGAGGGGGCCGAGTTTGTCGAATTCATCCGGGATGTAGGTAGCGAAGGCTTCAGCCAGAACGGAATGGGCAAACCGGTTCATCCGGAGTTTGGCGCGGCTCTTTTCGTCCTGCACCTTCTTTTTGTAAGAACCGCTCGCGAGATAGCTGTCCTTGTAGGTTTTTAGAACAGAATCGGACCACTTCGGCTTTACATTGTGCTTATCGAGGAAGGCGCAGTACTTGAGGCCCTCCAGGTCGCAGACGATGGCGGCGAAGAGCGTCGTATCGCGTTTAGTTGGGGGTGACTTTTTATTGGTTTGGCGCTCCCGTCGCTGGCCACTAGCGTAGAACTCAACTTTCTTGGATATCTCGTCCAGTTTCTTCAAAACGAGGCTTACTGGTGCGCTCGACTCGGTCATTTGGACGCTGTTTTGGCCTGAAGCGGAGTTCGCGATTCGTTCACTACTGGAAAAATATTTTTGTCCAATGGCAAGCGCCAGTAGAGAAGTTTCTTCCAGACTTTGGTCGATCAGCCTTGGGGCGTTGGCCCGTAACTGTTCCTCCAGAACTTTCCGCACGACCGTTCCGTGCCGCTTATGCATCAAAATGAGCGCCTCGGCTGATTCTCGACGTTTGGGTTCGTGACGCACTGCACGACTTATTTCCGCGTTAAAGTTACACGCGATCTCAACATCAGATCTGCCTCCGAGTTCGATTCCGTGCCGTGTGTAATCCAGGGCAACAGAACGATCCAGTTGTTTCGGGCGGGCACCGGTGAACACATCACTTACATAGTCTTGTTCCGGGTCATTCGATAGCAAACCTGCACCAGCCAGCGCAAACCGCCGATCAATACACTGGCTGCAAGCACCACAGTGGCGCTTTTCGCTGGACTGAAATATGAGGTGCGAACACGAGCAACTGAGCGCGATCAGGTCCGTCTGGTCGTGTTCCGCAAGAATTTGCACAACTTCGGTCTTGGTCTTAAATAGAAAGGGATTGTCAATCAGTAGTTCTCGTTCCATCACGGCTGCCGCCAACGACGACAGCAGGTACAAAGACAAAGGATGGGTGGTTCTAGATGCCCGCGCCCGCAATGCTTCCTCCGCGAGTGGCAGGTTCACGCTCAGCACGCCATTCTCATAAAATCGGACGCCCTGCGCGTCAACCGATTGCGCTACGAGAGCGCCCAGAGCGGCGAACAAGAACGAACGAGTCCGTTGCGTCGGCTCTTTACTGAAGCGCTCATCCTTGTTAACCCAGACCGGAACGTGGATAAGCTGGCCAGAGTATTTCTTCGATAATTCGGTAAACAACTTCCTCTGCCGTGCGCTCAGAGTAGAGACGGATCGATGGCTGACCAAAACTGACTTGCCTCCAGAAGCCGCCACTTCAACGATCCCGGCCAACGAATCCAACCCGCCAGAAAACATCACCACGCGATCTGGCTTGTGGAAAGGCCATTCGTCTCGGTCGCGGAATTCAAAATAAGGCGTTTGCGCAATGCGATCCTTCTCAAGCGGTACAAACCGAAATAAATAGTTGTCGTTAGAAAGAAAACTAAGCAGCTCCTGCATCAATCTTTTTATTTTCGGAGCTTCCCAGAACTCCGGTTCCCTGACGGCGATGAGGAAGGCTAAATCGCGTCCCCATGGCTCCTCACTCTTCTCGTCTGTCCACGCGCCTCGATCTGTCGAGCAGTCGGCGGTGAAGACGTACGAAGAAATTTCTAAGAAGTCCATCAGTCTCGGAGAGATATTGTGTTGGAAGGTCCGAGCAATGTCTTCAAACCGGATGTTTACGTTGTGATTGTCGCTGATCGCGTCTAGGTTGATTCGGCGACGTCCCGTCCATGCGGGGTCGCCCACTTTCACCGAAGCGCCACTACAAACGAATAGGCGGGGGCGAGTCAGGAGGCGCTCCCCTGATACTGCAGTTCGCTCTTCAGTTTTCTGACGGCGATGGCCAGAAAACGCGCTGCATTTGCGGGATCAATCCCCGTCTCGTACTCGGTTTTGGAATACCAGTCCCCACAGAAGTCGCGGACAATTCGTGCACTTTCCTCACAATGGGTTGCGAGTGCTTCGTTGAACTCGCCGACGTAGCCCAAATTCTGCAAACGGGGAGCGCCCACCCCGGCAGCGGTAGCACGGCTCAGGTGAAAGTTCAGGAATCTCGCGACGAAACGGGCGAAGAACCTCTGGCCCAATTGCCCGAAGCCCTTTTTCGTGGACAGACTACGGAGCGCGTTTCTTAGATCCTCCGATTCGGAGTCCCCAAATATGGTTGGCGTCTGGGTGCCGAGTAGGCTCGTCAAAGCTTCCCCGGCGGCCTGCTGAGCCATCTCGCTTAGGTCAGTCGCGCCAGTCGCAGTACTGCCGATATAGCGGTCAATTGCGCCCTGCACCTCTGCCGTAAGGTCGAAAACGCTGCTCTGATCCGACAGAGAGATTCCGTGTTGATCGAGTTCACCCTGCCAATCCGCACTACGAGACGCCAGTACGAGCTGGGTGAGCAGGTAAAACGTGTAGCGAACACCCGGATCGTAGCTCGCTCTTGCCAGTGTGCTTCTGGCCGCTTTGAGTGTCTGCGCGGCGATGATGTTGACGCGGGAGGCGGCAGAACCGGAAACGGAATATTGACTTAAGCCGATCCCAGTGAGCGATTCAACTACCTGGCTCCAACTTCTCGACTTGGGAAGTGGACCGAGGCGGGTGTGTCCCAAGGTAGATTCTCCAATCCCTGTGGAATTAGTCGCCGTCTTCGAGTTAGCTATGCTACACCGGACCCGCGCTAACTTGAAGACTCAGTTGCCATCCAACCCAACCCCGTACTCGCGCAACTCGCGCGACGCGAGTAAAAAACTCATCGTTCAACAGGCCGCTGAAACATTGGGCTGTGTCAGCTTTTCTACTCGCGTTGAGGTCCTGCTTCATTGAGGCTGCTGTCGTCCAAGGATCAAGCTTGTGATATGACCGCTGTTCTTCATGATGGTCAAACCGTGAAACGATCTCCGCAAGAGCTGCGCATTCATCCTGCATTGGAGGACACTGGGTTTTGCGCCTTTCTGCCCGACCTTCAAGAGGCCGCTCGCTGCCAAGACACGATAATGCCCGAACAACCCGTTCTAGTGACGCAGAGCGGATTGATCCTGGCTGGTTTCGGTCGATGGCGACTGGCGGTTTCGCGGCGGGTCTCAAGCATAGAGTGTCTTGAATACACCCTCAGCGATGACGACGCTCTTCAGTTCATGCTCAATCTGCAGAAGAGCGGTAACCGCTGGAACGGTTTTATACGCATTCGGCTAGCACTGAGGCTGGAAGCAACCCTACAACTGCGAGCGTTGGGGAACATGCAGATGGGTGGCCGATACAAGGGTTCGGCAATTTTGCCAAAGGCTGCCCAGATCGACGTAAGAAAGAAGATTGCCGAGATTGCAGGAACGGGTGGTCGTAATGTCAGCAAGGTGAAGGAAATCCTCGAGAAGGGTCATCCGAGAATCTTGGGTGAGCTGGCCACTGGATCAATCTCAATCAATCGCGCCCATCTCCTTTGTGGACTTCCACGGGCAAAACAACTGGAGGCATTAACTGAACAGTTCTGTGATCGGGTGGTCAGCGATGTTGAAGGCAAGCTACTTCGGACGGCCATGGATGATCGGCCCTTGGAGACCGCGGCTGTCTTGGCGAGCATGCAGCAACAGGAAGAGCGCCGGCCCGGTTCGATCTCAATTCGCCTGAGCCGACGTAAGCGCTCCCTTGTCCTTGTGGGAGAGGATCTGCAGGCGAAGATGCGTCAGAACGTCGTTTCATTAAGCCATGAGATATAGACACCCGCTCAAGAGAATTTTGCGAGAAAACCAGAGTCTCTGGGATGTGGACTCGACGCGCCATGCCGTCCGGAGCGCCTTCAAGAAGGCTCTGGAGTGTGGAACAGTGGCGTTGGGGGCGGAAGTATATTCCTCGGGAACGGAAGAACGGGTGGTTTTCCATACCTGCAAGGGGCGCGCATGTTCCAGTTGCGGCGTGCGCGCAACCGCGAGGTGGCAACGTGAGCGCTGGGCTGCTCTCCCAGACGTGCCTTACAAAGGAATAACGTTCACGATGCCGGATGTTCTCTGGCCCCTCTTCCGTAATCGGCAACTTGCGAGGCTCTTGCCAGTTCTTGCCGCAAAGACCATTCAGGCGTGGGTCCGGGCCAAGTTTGGCTTGAAGGTCGGAGCGATCGCAATCCCGCACACGTTCAATGGGAAGCTTGAGTTCAATGCCCACGTTCATGTCATGGTGACCGCCGGAGGATTGGAACTCTCGGGAAGGTGGCGCTCGACTGTTTACTATGATGTGGATGCTCTCACTGACTACTGGCGTAAGGCCGTCATCCGTGTATTGCGAGCTAGTTTGCAAGCTGGAATGCTCTCCACCAACCTATCTGCCGAGCGGGTCGAGGCAACGCTCAGCCAACAGGAGAATCGCTGGTGGAGCGTGAAGTTGCAGTTGCTGGGTTCAAAGGACCACTTCCTGCGGTATGCGGGCAGATATGCCCGGCGTCCACCCATTGCCCAACGTCGCATCACTGGAATCAGCAACGAAGAGATAGAATTCTGGGCCAAAGACAGAAGGCTCGGTCGCCAGGTAGCAGTGCGACTTACACCAGAAGACTTCCTCGCGGCATGGATGCAGCACTTACCTGACGACTACGAGCACGCGGTGCGCACATTCGGGCTATTTGCTCCTCGGACAATCGGGAGCAGTTCGGCGGCAGTGTTTGCCATTCTCGGGCAGAGTCAAAGGCCACGCCCGAGACCCTTACGTTGGAATTTGTCTATCAAGCGCGACTTCGGCTGGGACCCTCTTCTTGATCGCCAAGGCAATCGCATGACCTGGAACAGAAGGATCGCTAGTCAGATGGCTTAGGCGACTCCCGCATCGCGTACTTCGCGTTCACACTCTGGTTCTGTTAACTCAATCTATGATTCAGGGTGGTATCGTCGCCCCCAAGCCCAGTTTTGATTTTCCTATGGTTGAACCAGCCGGTAGTTCGGCTCGCTGAACGGATTGCAGCCGCCAACCCGCAGTAGCCAATTCCGAATGGAGCGAGGCGCGTTGCCGGCGGCTGCTACGTCTTCGCGCGGAGGCTTGATGAAGCGCTTTTTCATGCGAGCTTCTCTTGGCAGCCGTCCTCGGGAAGCGGAAAACTGCAGGACGGCTCATCGAGGCTCGACGCTCGGCATCACCCGTGCGAACTCGCCGTACATGGTTTCGAACGGGTATAACAACGGAGGAAACCAGATCACGCTGCCGATTTTCCGCTTGGTGATGAACCAGGTAAAGCAGCGTATTGGAAAACGCGGCCTGAAGGGCCAGTTCTTCCACACCCACCCCAGCCAAGTCGCTTCCTACGAGGAACTCGGCTTCCAGCTGCAGTTGATTCCGCTGGCTGACGGCAAGGCCAAGGGTCTCGACCTTCTGTTCTCGGGCGAAAAAATGATCGATGGTTTCCCCATCGTCGAAAACGTCCGCGCCGATCAGACGGTTTGGGACTTCATCCAGCCCAAGGCTTTCGGTAAGGTGATGTTCGGAGACGGCCCGTTCTGGTACGACACCGGGATTGGCAAGATCTACCCCATCATCGACGGCAGCACGGGCACGCCGAAAACCGCATTCGGCGCTACCATGGTCGATCCGCGGCAGTACTTCTGCGACAACCTCGTCGCACAAGCGCGAATCAGCCAGAACGGCGTGCCGGTCGGCAACTAACCACATACACCCCAAACAGAGAGCAGTAAGCGACGGGAGAGGGGGCCGCAATTGCGTGGCCCCCTCCGTCGCGCGCTACTCGCCATTCTCAGGAGATTTCCCATATGAAAGCCATCGATCCGGGCATCCAGAGCCTTCCCCTGCGTATCTACGCCAAAGACCAACCGCAATACATGCAGCTTCCCGCGCGTGTTGACAGGCTGGGTGCGGCCATTACCTGCTGGCAACTGTCATGGCGCGAGCGCCTGCAGATGCTGTTGTTCGGGCGTTTCTATCTCACCGTGCTCACCTTCCACCAACCCCTGCAACCGCTTCGCCTGGACATGTTTCCGCCGGAGCTACCACACTACAGAAGCATCTCGTGCGTGGACAGCAGCCGGATAGCGGGGAGAAACGGCTCTATGTACTCGACGAATCCTCTCTGGCATCGACCAGGCAAGTGCATGAGTTTGTAACCCGGCTCCATTCGAATGACCGTGTGTTGCTCGTCGGTGACCGGCGGCAACATGAGGCGGTCGAGGCCGGACGGCCCTTCGCGCAGCTCCAGGACGCTGGCATGAAAACGGTGAAGCTCGAAGAGATCGTGCGCCAGAAAGACCCGGAACTGAAACAGGTAGTCGAGCAACTGGCGCGGGGTGAAGTACGCGAAGCAGTCCAGAATCTTGACCGGCAGGGCCGAGTCCATGAGATTCAAGGCCACGACGAGCGCATCGCCGCTATTGCGAAGGAGTACGCAAACTCGCCGGAGAACACACTGGTGATTTCTCCCGATAATCGCTCTCGCATGGAGATCAACGAGCGCATCCATGCAGAACTGCAGCGGAGTGGCCTCGTCAGCAACGAGGAGCACCGGATCAGGACGCTAGTGCCGCGTCAAGACCTCACCGGCGCGGACCGCACATGGGCCGAGCGTTATGAGGTGGGCGATGTGCTGCGCTATTCGCGGGCATCGAAGGAGACCGCCATCGGGAAAGGCGCGTACGCACAGGTAAAGAGTATCGACGCTCCGAAAAACCGGCTGACAGTCGAGTTGCAGGACAATACACGGCGAACTTACGATCCACGCCGACAGCAGGGGGTTTCGGTCTTCCGTGAAGAGATACGGAGTTTTTCAGAGGGCGACCGCATCCAATTCACCGCACCGGCCAACGACCTCAGAGTTGCGAACCGCGAGTTGGGGACCATCGAGAGCGTCGAGGAAGACGGGCGATTGCGCTTGAAGATGGACGGTGGCCGCGCGCTCGAACTCGATCCATGCCGGTATCCGCATCTCGATCATGGTTATGCCATGACCAGCCACTCCAGCCAGGGACAGACTGCCGACCGTGTCCTGATTCACGTAGACACCGAGTTGGGCACTAAGGATCTGCTTAACAGCCGCATGGCATATGTTTCTGTCTCGCGTGGACGCTATGACGCCCAGATTTATACGAACAATGCACAGACGCTCGGGCAACAACTCAGCCGCGACGTGTCCCATTCTCCTGCGATTCAGCAGGAGCCAGGAGCGCACAAGATAGAACCGGAAACCACGCACACGAATCAGATCAGTCCGGGTTTCGGTCTAGGTCTTTGATGCAGCATTCCCGAATGACATGCCCCGGATAGCCAGAGCATAGCCGAGGCCCGGCCAGTGTCAAGGCCGCGCTTCGCGCGCCGCCTTCGCGGTCGAAGAGCCTTGACACTGGCCTTTGCGCCTCGGCTTATCATTCAGCTATCCGGGGGATGTCAGATTTCTAGTTCTACGAAACGGGCCGCAGCGAGTCGAAGCGCTCCCCGGCGGAGGTCACCTTGGACTTCAGAAGAGGGTTCCAACAAGCATTCCCCTACGCCCCTACGAGCATGAGAATCATTACTTATAGCGACCCGGATCTTGAATTTGGCTCGGACCGGATATTGCGAGGCCCAAATCTGGACAATAAAGTGGGCCTCGCAGAGGGCGGGCCAACTGAACACACAGCCGAGGCCCAGATGAATAAGTTGCGGGTTCGAATCCCGTCAGGTCCCCAAAGGTTTAGCAGATGCACTATACGGGAACCACGCTTGTTAATTGCCGCTTAACTGCTTTCGTTCTAAAGTTACATTGCAATCCGCAGATTGGATCAAAGGGGGCGACGGCACTTTTAGTTCCGTCATCGGTCCTAATCGGCGGACGTTAGTTCCTTCCTCCGAGTGCCTTTTGGGTGACGGCGCAAAGCATTAACTGCGCAAATTCCATTTTGTGCATGTGGAAGTGCATCCTTACTTATTTCGATCACGGGTCAGTGTGCGAATGTCGCTGTACGCTGTGTCCGACAAACGCTTATGCCATGTGTAATGCTTGCGAAAATAGGAGGCTTTCAATGAGCAATGCCAACACCAGCAGAGGAAGCATCACCTTCGTGATTCCGTTTTCGGAGGCATTCGTAGTGTGCTTCATTGCCCTTTTAATTTGTGTTTTCCGGGCGAATCCTGCGGTCGCGCAAGGAAGCGGCCTGAACTCTGTGGAGGGCAACACCATAGCCTCCTGCAATGGTGGTAGTTGCGGCAGTGCAACCGATACGCTGTGGGCGGACTCCACGGTTCACCGTTGGAGAATGCTTAACGACACTACGACAGGTAGTCCCCTGGTGGTTGCACAGTGGGCATGTAGCGTCAGTCCGGGCTGCATTATGTACTCTGCATCGTCGGCTAGCTCCACTGTATATCCGGAGACGGCGCTTACTATTGGTGGACAAGGTTCATTTCTGCAGGTGAACTCCTCATTGCTCCCAAACTGGTCAACCAGCCCTACTCTTGGTCAGAACGGATCAGGAGGAACTACTGGTCAGCTTAACCTTGCCAACGGAACGAGTGGGGGAGCCTCCATCGGACTGGAGAATACTTCCGCGACTACAGCGTACAATTTCATTTTCCCCGCCTCTGCCGGAACTGCTGGCAATGCATTCCTCAGCGGGGGCGGCACAGGGGCCAATACCTGGACGGGCTACACGCTTCCCAGCAGTGCCACTAATGGGGGACTGCTTTACGCAAACAGCGCTACTAGTGCTGCATTTTCTGCAACTCCTACTCTTGGCGTGCAGAATACGACGGCGGGCGGCTTGACTTTGGCTGGTTCTTCGTCCGCAGGCGCTTCCATCACCCTCTCTGGAGCGGGCGGTTCGCCGACAACGAGCACTATTGCGGTTAACAACGCCGGAACGACCCTCGCACTGGGAAGCGCGAATGCCCAAGTAAATGCCTCCGGTGACTTCACGGTGGGTGCCTGGCAAGCATCAACGATCGGAGCAGCTTATGGGGGCACCGGAGTCAATAATGGCTCCAATACGCTGACGCTGGGAGCGTCTCTAGCAACAACCGGAACCGGAGCACCTACGCTGGCGTTTCCGGCAACGACTTCTTATACCTACACATATCCTGCCAACACGGGTACTCTTGCCGAACTCGGTTTGGCGCAGACATGGAGCTCGACCCAAACTTTTGCGTCCCCCACTATCAACGGTGCAACGCTCTCGGGAACCTTTACCGGGGCACCGACGCTGAGTGGGAACGTTTCCTTCACTGGTGCTCCGACCGCCACGACTGCAAGTGCTGGGACAAACACTACTCAGATAGCATCAACGGCGTTTGTCACCAACGCTGTCAGCAACCTTGGGTGTACTTCGGGATGTTCGTTCGCAGTCACGCAGGAGACCTCTGCCGTTGCTAACACGACGGGGAATCTCCTGACTGCCGAGGTAGTGTATGTATCAAGGTTTCTTAACGAGACCCCTAAACTCCTCGGCGCTACTGGCTGCGTGGATATATCAGCTCCGTACACCGGAGGGCATGTCGACGTGGGGGTATATTCGATTTCCGGCACAACGCTAACGAGAGAGTGGCATATCGGGCCGTTGAGTACGTCGAGCCCCGGACCCATATGCGGAACGTCTTTATCTACTTACACGATGGCTGCAGGCACGACATACTACATCGCTTTCTGCGCGGACAATGCGACGTCGACGATTTACATTATTACCGTAGGTGGCGGCACGCCAGCCATCTTGAGCTCAACCTACGCAACAGCAAACACTTTCGGTAAGGACTCTGCCGATCAATGCAGTTCCGGCCAGTTGGTTACGCCCATGACTAGCACGAATATCGCCAACGCCACCTCGGCGATTCCCTTAGTTATGGTTCTTAACTAGTTATGGTTCTTAACAAATGACGAAATCAAGAAGAAATGTGTTAGTTGCATCCGTAACGGAGAAGCTGTGGGCCAAATTTTTAGCGGAGTGCGTTGCGAGAGTTCTAAATCCGTTGGAGATCTGAAATGAGACTGATAATTTGCCTGTTGCTGGCCTTGTCAGCGCCAACTCTGGCGCAAGAATCCATAGTCGAGGGCACTTCGATTATAGATGGAAGCACGATGGTCAACTCTCTCACTTCTCAGTATGTATCGATCTTTGTCGTGAACCCTCCAAGTGCATCCCTCGACCCCACCTTCGCGGGCAACGTAATGACTCAGAACGCGATTGATGGGGTGACGGTCAATATTCGTTGGGCAGACATTGAAACGACTGCCCCAGGTACAACGCCTTGTACTCCCGCTCCCTCGGATACTTGCCAACCCGATCCGATAGTACCGATGTACCACTACTATGCTTGGTTACCATCACAAGGCGGAGTTTACGACTCGCTAACCTATCCTGGAATATGGCCTTGGTTCGAACCATTTGGGACACCAGGCGTACCCAAGACCGTGAATCTAGTTTTAGTCGGAGAGGCTGTTGGAGCGACTAACAATTCGACGCCCCACTATGTCACCGATTCGAGTTGGTACAGTCTCTTTGCTCCTCCCTATGCGCCAACGAGTCAGTATGCCGAACAAGATGTCATCAATTCGATAAATTGCAGCAGCTCCGATAATTGGACTGGCGCGCAACCTACGATGATGAGTTACACAAGCCCTCAAGTCATGATTACGTCCACTGGTTGCTGCTCCACATCGCCCGCCCCCAACAGTAATCTCATTCAGGATAACGACTTGGTGTGGGTGAATGTGCAGGGCAACGCGGCCTGCGGGACGGGCAGCGATGGAGCCCCGGTAACTGTCGACTCTGACAACGAGTTTTCCTATACTCCGCTGGGTCCCAGCTGCAGTAGTCCGGCGGCAAGTAATACAAACTTTGTCAGCGCGTTCCAGTCGTGGCCTGTGCCCTATGAATGGCCCTACAAGTCAGCATTAAAAGCTCTCTGGGCAGCCACATTCGCGCATTTTAATCCGACCTATTCGGCCAATTTCGGAAGTGGCAACGTGGTTGTTGCCGGTCAGCTCGGCTATATCAGACCCGGAGAGTCTGCAGACGGAGAGGCCTATCCTTATTGCGAATCCAATCTGGAAAGCTTGCCAGTCCCGTACGTGTACACTGAGAGCCTTTGGGAGGGCTACTACTCAGAAATGCTCCAGTGGGGCCAGTCGCAAACTCCTTATATGTCTTTCTTTGCACCGCTCAACTCCACCGCTGCCTACCCCGATTATGGAACGTATGAGGCCGGTGTCGCCGCCACCACTTCAAACGGCCATGGAGTAATCGACGGCTTCGGCAGTCAGGGACTATCGATTCTAGACACGGCTGCCTTTAACGGCTGCAGTGGCTCGACCTCAGATTGGTGCGACAGCTTCGGCACATATTACGGCACGGGGATGCCACGGGAGCTTCAGCAGTTGTCATTATCCGACGAGGAAAACTCGATGTCGTGCCCAGGCTGTGGAGTCCCACCCAATGGCAACTCGGGTGACCTGCTGGTGTGGCTACCATTCGCCGTCGAAAATCATATGACGGTGCTGGAGCTTTATACCCTTGATGCGGCTCTCGCATTTGATCCAAACTACTGCACGGCGATCAGCAGCACTCCTCCCTACTCTTGCACTTGCAGGCTACTTTCATGAACACTGTCGGGCAAGGAACTAACTGCCCAAGTGGTGGACCGTCATATAGTTCAGGCACTTGCTTCTACGCTCAATGCATTAACGACGCGCATGGATTGCATCCCAGGCCGCAGTCAGCGAGCAGTTGCATGCCGTACTAAATGTAGAGATAAATCGAGCCTTGAAAGTCTGTAGTTTCGACTGATCTTCGACAGTCGAAATTGCTTGCCGACGGCCTCGGAATGAGCGTATTCTCGTTCAGTAGCATTGACCCTACCCCCAATGCGATTTTTGTCCAGGCCAGACTCTCAACGCTAATGCTCGCAATGATGAGGGCAAATATATGAACATCATCCGAAGTGAAAGACATTCGCTCCTAACCTCGGACAGCCCGCTAGGTATCGGTTCAGCCATCGCTGCCGGGGTCGCTTGGCTCGCATTGCTGCTCATGCCCCAGCCAAGTTTTTCGCAAACGGTCACCGACATTTACAATTTCACGGGTAATAACGGATCCGGTATTCCGTTACATGTGATACTGGCTCAGGGTCGCAATGGGCAGCTTTTCGGCACCACCGGCGGCGGTACCAATTATGGAACGATTTTCCAACTTTCCGCCAGGGGCGTGCTCAAGCAACTTTATACCTTCAACGACACCACAGGGTCACAACCAAACGGAGGCCTCACTCTTGCAAATGATGGTTATTTTTACGGAACCACAGGAGTCGGAGGCAACGCCGGTCTAGGTGTGCTGTTCAGAATTTCACCGAACGGGACATACTCGGTCTTGTACACCTTCACAGGCGGAAGCGACGGAGCAGTCCCGGGATCGCCTCCGATTGTCGGGTCCGACGGTAACCTTTATGGCACAACGGACGGAAACCCAACTAGCGTCTCGACGGTCTATAAGTATGCGCGCTCTTCGGGAAGCCTCACTACGATCTATCAGTTCACTCAATCGGAAGGGTTCAACGTCGTCGCGTCATTGGTACAAGGCACGGACGGCAACCTTTACGGGACAGCATACCAGGGTGGAGGTGCCGGCTGCGGAGCCATCTTTGAGCTATCCACCTCTGGAATATTGCTTTGGGATTACAGCTTTCCCTGTCAGCCAGGAGGGGCGAATCCCATAGCGGGGCTGATCCAGGCTAGCGACGGAAACTTCTACGGGACAACATATAATGGCGGAACTTATAACGTTGGCACCGTGTTTAAGGTGAGTCAAGGCGTCGTCTCTACTTTGTACAATTTCCACGGCTTTCCCAGCACGGCCAGCAAGGATGGATCGTACCCGTCCGGCGGGCTAGTACAGGCTACCGACGGCAACCTGTATGGGTCTACGGGCGGAGGCGGCGGGACTAATGGCGCGGGGACCCTATTCCAGATTAGCACTGCAGGTGATTATAAGCAGCTCTATATCTTTGCAAAGAAAAACGGCGAAAGCCCATATGGGACGCTGTTGCAGGATACGAGCGGCGTGTTCTACGGCACGACCTTTGAGGGCGGCAAATACAACCAAGGAGTTGTCTACAGCTTGAACATGGGGCTGGTACCGTTTGCAGCTCTGGTCAGTTACACCGGCAAAGTCGGCGGCACAGCGCAGATCCTCGGCCAGGGGTTCACGGGAACAACCGGTGTTACCTTTAATGGCGTTCCTGCCACGAGCTTTAATGTGGTCAGCAGCACATACATGACCGCCCTCGTTCCTAGCGGCGCGACTACAGGCCCGGTGGTAGTGACGACTCCCAACGGCGCACTGATGAGCAACAGGAATTTCGAAATAATCCCAGGCGCGGTGAGCGCGTCAAGGACGCAATCGGTGCGACTCGCTCACGTTCTGAAGAGAACGAATTGAGGAATAGGGCAACCCAAGACTGTAGACGGTTTTGTAACGGTCAAAACATCCGAAGCTCAACGGAGATCAACAACCTGCCGAGGCGAGACTGCAACTGGTTTGGGGCCGAGGCGTCGGAGGTGGAATGCATACGATGGCCATTCGCCCGCGAGCGGTCTAATCGGGGGACGGATTCAATCCACCCGTGCTGCGGGTCTATGTGGATTCGTTGATTCTGGAAAGCTCTCCGCTCGGCCCAAGATCCCGGCCCAACCTAGGCATGTCACCAAGGACTTCTAGGACACTCACGCAGCCACCTAAGACCTGTTAAGTCGTTGTAAATACTTGCCAACGCCACTCTGAAAAGGCTGGCGTCGGCGGTTCAACTCCGTCCCTGGCCACCATCATCCCAAAGAACTTGGGCATTTTTGCCCACTTTCTCGGGCCCAAGGTTCAGCCCAAGATACGTCACTGGATCGTCTCTGTGAGCAAGTGGGCCTTGTCTCCGAGCAGAACTTCCAGGAACTTGCCCTGTGCTTCGAGCCTGGATTCCTGATCGGACTGCGCATACAGTTGCATGGTGGTTCTGACGTCTTCGTGACGCAGAATGCCTTGTACCGTTTTCGGATCACACTTCAGCTTCACCAGCGAAGAAGCCAGCGAATGCCGGAAGTTGTGGAACCCGAAGCGGACTCGCTCGTCTTCTTTGATAACGCCGGCCTTGATGGCAGCAGGGCGCAGATACCTTTTGCACCATGATGGAAGCCGATAATGGCTTCTTGCCTTTGAGCCGAAAGCTCGGGAAGATGTAATCGTCCTCCTTTGCATAAGGAGTTCTCTCCCTCCACGCCATCAGAAAACCCGCGAGCACCGGATGCATGGGTACGGGTGCCTTGGAGGCTTTTGACTTGGGCACTTCGAATTGGGCCCAGACATAAGCGCGCTTCACTTCGATCACTTGATCTGCAAAGTCCAGATCCATCCACATAAGACCGAGAATCTCAGACACTCGCAAAGCCGTCGCCGCATCTGTAAGAACCAAAGTGCGCCGCGCGGTGTGGTTCGCGTACTCTTCCGAACGCAAAGGGGAACAGCCCGAGCAACGCTTGTGCAACTTTCGCGGGACGTTACAAGCGGATGCCTATGCGGGGTCGGCGTGCAGTTTGCCAGCGGCCATGACATAGCGGCACAGGCGTTTCGACTAAAGGCTGGCAGTAATGTACTCGCTCAACCCAGGATCGGCGCTGCCCACTCTCAAAATGGCCTCCCGAAAAAACTATCCGGGGGGGCTCCAACCGTTTTTTCGGATCACCGACTGCAGTGCTTCCTTGTCCAGACTCAGATCCGCCACCAGCTTCCGCAGCTTCGTATTCTCATCCCGTAGTTGCTTGGCTTCCTGCGCCTGGCTCACATCCATCCCACCGTATTTTGCTTTCCATGCGTAGATCGTGTGTTTCGATACCCCCGCCTCTCGCGCCACGTCTTCCGCTTTACGTCCCGCTTCCAGTTGTTTCAGCACCCCGATGATCTGCGCCTCTGTGTGCCTGGTCTTCGACATACCCGCTTCCCCTTTCGTTTGATACTTGTCGTATTCTTACGTGAACGAAAGCTGGGGGCAGGTCACGGCCTGCCCGGCATGCGGTGGCCGCTACGGCGGCTACAGTAGCTACAGTAGCTACAGCTACCCGTCGTACTCAGCTCCGTCGTACTCGCCCCCTTCCCACTTCTCGTCGGGGAGTAGCGGGGGCAGCAGGAGCAGCGGCGGCGGGTCCGGAGGCAGTTCAAGGCCGCGCTGGTCGCCAGCCAGTTCGTCAGCGGTGTACACGCCTGCCGAGGTGCGGGCACTTACGCCGGTCCGCGACAGCGTCGAAAAGCGAGTGTCCCTGCCTGAATTTCGTGATGTCTTTCTCTGCCATGCGTGGGACGACAGGGCAGGGGCCGCTAAGGAACTGCACGATCTGCTTGAGTCACGCGGTGTCTCGGTCTGGTTCAGTGAGAAGGACGTAGCGCTCGGCACACCGTTGCTCCGCGAAATCGACAAAGGACTGGCGAAGTCGCGAGTCGGGATAGTGCTGGTGACCCCCGCGCTGCTGCGCCGCCTCCAAGGAGAGGGTATCGCCGACAAAGAGCTATCGGCGCTCTTAGCGCGTGACCTGCTCGTCCCCATCGTGCATGGCACGACGTACGAAGCTCTCCGCGAAGTCAGCCCTCTGCTGGCCTGAGTACTGCAGAAAATCCGATGGCAAACGTCGCGGCCAGAGGTCACCCCCGAATAGATCGGACGATTGTGATTGGATCAGCGAACGCCTACCACGCTTGGTTCTCGCAATACTGGCCGAAGCTGGGTCCGCGAATTTTGGCCGCGCAATCCTCGAAAGAAATTAGCAAAGCGATAGAGAAAGATGCCGTAGGGATTAGCGCGAGCTTGGCCCCGTTCTCTCAGCTCATTCTGAAGATCGTTCGCGATTCCAATTTTCCCCGCGCCAGAGCAAAATCGCAAATACATTTCTTGGCTGACTCGCTGGCCGGACAGGGATTCGTGACGCCACGGTGGTCCCGCGAAATATGTGCGGAGGAAAGGAAGCGGGTAAAGCACTTCATTATTCGGCGGGAATACTACATCGAGTGCTCAAGCGGCTACAAAGGCCTGCACTGGACGCAGCCTGCCGAGACTGTGGCAGCGATGAATTATCTTGGGACTTGCGGGTCAAAGAAGAGAGTTGATCCAGAGCGATTCGCGTGCCTTTATCCCGAGGAACAAATTCAATGCAAGGAACCGGACGCATGAGGGGCTACTTGCTAGGCTTGCCTGCCTGGGTCGAGTCCGCCCATTTTTAGTTTTGGCCAGACGGTCGCATTAGCGGCGGCAGTTGGAAAACATAGACCGATTCGTCGTACAAAATGGCCAGCTTCGAGCCATCCGGCGATAGCGCAAAGTTGGCAGACTCCCTGATCTTTGGCCCCTTCATCTTTAGCTTATAGGAGCACTCATGGAATGGTGCATCGTAGACCGAAACGTTCTTAAGTTCGCCGTGTGCCCCGATATCAAGAGCGGCAAATCCTCCCTTCCATTGAAAAAAGGGAACAACGAACCGCTGTCCGCTGCGTGCGGCGATGGCCGTGTTTCCTTCAAATGGCGGCTTCTCTGTTAAGATGACCGCGCCATCGGTTTGCAAAACCCTCCATGGGTGCCCGGAGACAAAGATCATATCTTCGTTCAGAAATCGGAACACGGTTTCTTCGCCAAGATACGGGGAAGAAAACCTTTGTTCGCTTGCTGCTATTGTTTTCCAATCGGTTGTGAGACCCCTCACTTCCACTCTTGGCTTACAGCGATCAGGGTAGAACCTGCACGCGATCATCGCGATTGTGTTGTCTGATATTGCTACGTCTCCGCTTTGTACTTCGTTCCATGAGCGAGCGATTTCAAGCGTGGAAGCGCTGACCCATATCCACGGCCTCGGCGAGGTGTCCCTCGGTTTCGGCGTTGCAAAAAGGATGTTCCTTCCCGTTGGTGATGCACCTGAGCGCCAGAACGTCAAATAATCCGGCTCTACCGGTGGGAGACTCAGTTTTCTTAATTCCTTTGCCTGGGACGAGTATAGGGTCAACAAATCTCCCCGTTCCGTGATGAAATTTCCATTATCCACGTCGACAATCCGCGCGAATCTTGACTCAGTGGGCCAAGCCTCTGTAGACACAATCTTTCCGGTGCGGGCATCGAGAAAAATCGCGCGCAACCGAAGAGGCAAGTTTGTATCAGACTGGTCGCGCTTTGATAAGGTTGGCTCTCCTTCGCGAGTCACGAATGTGGCAACAACGGTGTTGTCATCTCGAAACCAGAGGGACTTTATCGGCAGCAGCGACTCCTGCCCGCGACCGACAACCAAGCCCAGCGGGACGCTGCCGATAGTGGAGCGTAGGTCCATGCTCCAACTGGGGGCCATCACGCTGACAGTATTTCCCAGTGGTGCACTTGGGCTACTCAGGAAATGCGCCAACAAAAAAAGTGCCGCCGATGAGGTCAACAAAGCCGTGCTCCCAAAAGTTGCCGGTCAAAATTGCGCCCAATGTGAACGGGCCTATCCACGGACTGACGGTGTCGTCGTGAATCCATCCCCCCTTCCCAACATGAATCCCGTTGGGGTACCTTCCGACTGGAGGGCAGAAGTCAGTGCACAGGAAGTTGCAGTGCGCTCCGTTAAGCTCGCAGGTCGTAGAGTCTAGCACGGCGGACGGAAAAGCTGCGGCCAAGTTAGCTTGCAGTCTATCGTACTGAGCTTGTGCCTGTCCGCTGTAATCGGGATTGTAATAATTGCCGTTTGCACCACATTGAAAGCCGTAGGACAAACAGCCACGGTATACCCCGTATGCTTCAGCGCTTGGATTTTGGTACCCCGGAAGATCGTAAATCAAGTTGCCAAAAAGGTTCGGGTCAGGGCTCATCGGATTGAAGGATGGGCTGTTCGGATCCGTCGGATCATTCGGATTGCCTGGGTCGCCAGGGTTGCCCGTGCCTGGGTCGCCAGGGTTGCCCGTGCCTGGGTCGCCAGGGTTGCCCGTGCCTGGATCACCAGGGTCCCCACCGCCAGGGTCGCCGCCGCCCGGGTCGCCGCCGCCAGGATCGCCACCCTCCCCACCTCCACCACCGCCCGTTCCGCAATCGTCGGCAGCGTGGATACGGCCACCTATGCGCACGTTGGTAGGATCGCATGGATCATCATCTAAGCCCAATGGGTCAATTCTACTATTTGGATTTGTCGCATAGGCATAAAGATTCCAACCTGCTCCTGCAGGGTCGGGCGATAGCCATCGACCCTGGCGCGAGGCTCTGTTCACGTTCCTCAATTGTCCTGGTCTGGAGGCCACCAACTGGCGGGCAGAACAGGCCATCCGCCCGATGGTGGTCACGCGCAAGGTCTGGGGCGGCAACCGCACCATCCCCGGAGCCCGAACGCAAAGCGTCCTGGGCAGCATTCTGCAAACCTGTCGCCAGCAACTCCGTCCTGTCTCGTCTTTCCTGCAGAAGCTGATCTGCTCCTCTCAGCCCAAGGTCATGGACTTGACCCTGTCTCCACCTGTCTCCACGTAACTCTGTCTCCACGTAACTCTTGACAAGTTTCTGCGTAATGCTACGCTTGGTCCACTGGAAGTATCTGCGTGTTGGCAAGACTTCTACTTCTCGCCCTCTTCTTGGCAAACCTTCCCTGCGCGACCAATGCGCAATGTGTTCCTAAGCCCTATTCCGCAAAGCAAGAGGTTTTCTCTTCTGTTGTGCAGAACTTGAAGGGACCAGGCGTAAGCGTTGGTCCCGCCGGGATCGAGCTGTCCCTCGAAGAGCGGGCTGAGCGTGTGCTCGCGACTTTGCGCGATTACGAAGGAAGTTCATCCCCTTTAGAAACGAAACTCGAAGGTACGCTTCACGAGTCTGCTACTGGTTGCGACGTTTCATTGTTAGGCCACAGCAAACGCGGGAAGGTAGAAATCCGCGGTACCATCACTGTCGCCAACTTTCGAGGGACCATTAGCCGCCAAATCGGAAAGGAAACATTTTCCGAAAACGTGGTGCTCAGACGAAAACTTGGGGAAGCGAACGACCACAAAGAGGTCGAAGACATTGATCCCTTTTCCAAACCGCTAAGTTCTGCAAAATGAACAACGCAAAAAAGTCGGCCCGGGATTCTGCTAACCCGCTAAACAATTACGGCAACTGTTGCACCCGTCGAACTCTTGGTATAGCTATAGCACGGAGTATTATAGATGTAGCTGCCGGATGGATAGGCAGTGCAGGAAGTTCCGTTCCAAGACTGACCGTAGTATGTAAGAGTGTCGAACAGAGGGTTCCCGGTCGGCGGCGTCGCTGCTCCGAAATCGTATTGCTTCACTTCGAGTATATTACCGTAGCCAATGTCAAGCTTGGTTTCGACCAAGTTGCTGGGTCCGCCGTTGTATGACGTATATATGTCCGTCTGTGAAATTGGCAAAATGACATACTTCGGCGTGGCGCAACTGGTGAAATTGTTGCTGTAGCAAGTTGTTGTCGTACTGAGCAACGTCCCACCACCTGTACAACCTAGAATGCTCGTTGGGCAACCACCCTGATATGCTGCCGCCTGCGTCTGAAATTCAGCATAGAAATTATAGGCTATCTGGTTCCCGGCTGGATCAGTCTCGGTCACGGTAAAGTTTCCCAATGCTGTACTGCGGTTGTAGTTTTTGTAAATCCACTTGTTTTGATTACCGTTATTGTCATTCGCAGTGACCGTAATCATGGGAACCACAAAGGTGACACAATCAAGCCCGTTCTGTCCCTGTGAGTCACCATTTTGCGAGTAGGCATAAGATATCGAACCACCAGACCCGTAAGTTATGCTTGCGAGTCTCCCAGTAATATAGCCGGAATAGCCCGGAGTGGCTTCATAGCCTATTTTTGTCACGGCCCCACTCGGGTCCGTAATCGAAATCGGCAAACTCGTAGCTGACACGGAATAATCAGCGTACTTGAAGCCCAGGCCACTACAATTAAAGTTGCTCTTCACATTAAAGGATTGATACGCTATCTTGTATGATTGGTCGTTATTGCCCTCGTCAGTGTAGGTTAACGTGTTGAGTGGGTTACCGAGTGGAATTGACAAAAAGGTCGCACCGAAACTGTCAATTATATTGATCGCGCTGATGGTTATCGTTGTGCCATCAGGATCAGTAAGCGTGGGTGCAGCTTCCTCAGAAGACAGATCACCGTATCCGGCGCTGTCGTAAATGTTTTTCGGACCGATATAGGAATGCGAAGTGGTCGTTACGGTGAGGCCTGAACCATCGACAGCCGCTACTGATGCAGGAAACGGAAAGCATGTACCTTGAGCATCGACCCAAAAGGAGCCTAGGGAATGAGAAGCACCAGTGTTGTCGTATACCACCCACCCTCCATAGACTTCTTCGTTAGACCCAACACAGGTCAAAACTGAGGTGGCTGTGTATCCAACGCCATACCCAAACGTGTGTGCTGTGGACTCACCTTCTAACGTAGTACTGTAGGTGAGTTGGGTCGTGTTTAACGCGAAAACCTGATAGTTTCCCACCAGTGAGTAGGAAATCGGAATTTTGCCACCTTTGCTACGTACCGGAAATTGGGTGGTAATGCTGCTTGTAGCCAAATCGATATTAAAGTTACGCGTCGAGAACATTTGGATGCCGGGTACTTGACCTACTTGGGCGTTGCCAATTCCGACACAGAACAGCAAGGGAAAAACGTATAAGGTCCGTGCGAGGCGACGGATTTGAATTCGGGAAGACCGCTTTCCGATGTGCAGGTGAAGTGTTGATAAGATGGGACCAGCAGCCACGAAGCGCGACATAAGTCTCCTCCGAGCGAGATGAACAGATTGGCCCTCCGGCCCATGCCGGTCACCCATGCGACTATTTTGTCCGCACTACTGCGCGGCGTGCGATTCGCCACGCAATCCATTCACACTTCAGAGGAAGCAGCAATCAGAATCACTGACGGAATTGAAAATCCATCGCCCCCTTTTGTGATCCGGTTCGCCGATGTGCGTGAACGTATCCCTCAGGTGGGCAGTCCACAATACGGGGAATGCAGTACCGGGGTACGGGGAATGCTGTACCGCTTTGGGGTATGTTCTATAGCAATCCAAATAAATGCTGCCCTTGGAATTTGCACAAACCGCATCTGGCGTTCACATGGGGATGAGCCGGGTTTAGACTTGTCAGTGTGATGGGAATCTCGGTGGTGGTGCCGTTTCACGTCCACAGGCGATCAAGAGCACCTACGGCTTGGTTTTGGCCGTTTTGCTCTGTTGTACATTTTGTGCTCCCGCAAGGGGAATGGTGCCTACGATAATTCCGATTGCCTCTGGGCGCTCTGAGATCATGTTCCACGGGAAAGCCGAACTACCGACTGATCGACAGTACGAGTTACAAATCTTTAGAATTCCATCTCGCTGCGGAGGCAGTAGAAAAGCCAATGCCCTGCTGAGAAATTGTGCTGCTTTCAGTGTTTGTGCGGGAGCATCGGAAGTGAACACGTGTATTCCTTCAGCGGTACCCGGAGTACAACCTGTCCGATCACTGTCCCTTCTGAATTTCGACCAACCGCTTTCATGGAGTACTTGCTCAAGAGCCCTTCTAGCCTCGTACGCTTCTGGGGTTCCGTCTTTACACATTCGCACTTCAACCAATTGCACGGAAGGGGATAATACCGCCTTTTTTATATGTTTGGCAGCCCTGAAGATTAGAACTGATCGCGGGGTAACCGCATCTGCTTCACGCTCGATTTCCTTCAGCATCTTTTGGGCTTTGTTGGCGGATTCTTGTGCAGTACCTGCTTGTTTCGTCACGAGCGCAACAAGTTGGTCGCTTTTGCTTCGCAGGTCAGCATTGAACGTTCGCAATTGGGTGTCCACACCCCGCAATTGGGCATTGACGGACGCGATCCTTATGCCTACTGCGAGTTCACCAATAATGCCTCCGGCTATGCAACTCTCTAAGGCAGAGATTGACCTTTCCAAGGCCGAAGCGTCGGAGGGCAGCTAGAAGCCGCCTGGGCGAGCGGTGCGAAAATTGGGATCATTGGTCTTACTGCCGCTCTAACTTATGGAATCTGGCTGATTGTACGACTAGTTGCGAGCGAGAGACGTAAGTAAAAGCAGCAACCATGGAAAAGAAGCGGAGTGAAAAACCGTGGTCGAATATCCCGATTTCACTCATCTTTCTTGAGGTAGCGGGGGTATCGCACGCAGCCGGATTCAGGAGTCGTCTCTTAGCTTCAATTCCCCAGACAATTCTGCGGCGCCACACTTGGGACAGGCTCCTTCGTGCGCGGGCCCTTGGTATCCACAAGAGCACTCGATGTAAAACTCTCGTCGGACGATGACGTGCCTTTCTCTCGATCTTTCCGCTTCACAGATTTCTCGGGAACGCCTGGGCGTAACAAAGCCTTGGCCGCCGAGAGAATCCGCGAGGAAGTGAATTTGTGATGCTGTCCTGACGCGGGGAAACTTCGGATCGCGTACGATCTTAAGGATCAAGTCTGCGAACGGACTGAGAGCCGCACTGATGCCCACCGCGTCTTCCTGAATGGCCCTGGCGATCTCTTCGGCGGACCTTGCGCACAAGATGCGCGGACCGAGCGTTGGCCAGAATTGATGGAACCAAGTGCGATAGGTGTCGGCTTCGCCCACCACAATCGCGGGAGCGATCCGGCGTTGCCTGCCCCTTTTTCTCTTTTCCGGTGTTTTGTTCAGAGAATTCTCCGACCGGCGAGCATTTTCTACATTTTCCGGAATAGCAGACTTACAAGTCCACAATTGTACGTATTTATTCCACTTAAGTCTACCATTTACCAGGAAGGCGTTTTGTAAAATATTCCTAATATGATGTTTATGCTATGTTTGCTTGCTCTAAGGCTTGCGCTTAACGGGCCCATGGCGTACCAATTATATAGGGAGATATGCCATGCTTAATAGGGATAAATGGTTTCCTTGCCCGGTCTGCCTCAAGCCGCTTGACGTTCGCACCAGCAAGCGCAACAAGCCTTATGTCATCTGCTCCGCTTGTGGCGTGCAGATGTTCATTCGGGAGAGAGCTGGTATCACGGCCTTCGAAAGCCTGGTCGAACAGGGTCTACAGGCGGACGTGCTGACACGAATCGGCCAACTGGAGCAGCGCTACAAGCTGAAATGTCCCGACTGTGGAAAGCCGTTCTGGGCGAGTGCGGAGTCTTTGGAAACAAACTTGTTCAACTCCAAAGCTGTGGGTTACCGCTGCCCGGAAAGAAATTGTAAGGGCTTCGTACCGATTGCAGAACAAGCGTCGCCTCGTTGGTGTTGTACTGTCCAATATCGGCTTGCTCAGCGTTGAACGCCTGATTGCTTTGGGCGCCGTAGGTGGTATTGGCAGCGGTGGCTGGGGCGGTTCGTCCCATAGGGTTAGGCCATCTTCCGGGTAAACGGAGTGATTTTTGATTGGTCTTCGCGGACGAAGCCGAAGTAGTTCAGAATGCGCTCGATCGGCGCCGGCTTCCTTCCTCTTTGGAGAATCCCTTGATTGGGTACAAACGCCCGCACGTAATTGATCTCATACACGGTGCGCGTGGGCGATCGTGTCTTTCGTACTTACAGTGCAGGCGGGAACGGAGGCCAGATCGTAATGGTCATACCTGACCTCGATATGGTGGTAGGCTTCAATGGCGGAAACTACGGCGAATTTTCGAAGTGGTATCGCTGGGGGCTGCAGTTGGTACCGCAATACATTATTCCGGCAGCAGGGACAGCCCGCTCATCGGTGAGCGGAAAATCGAAGCGACGCGTCGAAAAAGATTTTCCAGGTCAATAGGTTTGCGAGTTCCACAGGAAAGCGATTCTGCCTGGATACCGGGCAAGCGGGAAGTAATCCCAAGGTAAGGTTAGCCGACCATCGGCTCGCCATCTCAATTGGGACCGACGCACCGGTCCTGGCTTGTGAGGTTATAGATTAGGCCAAATGGATCTTTGACATAGCAGCGAGGAAAATCCGGCTCGTCCTTGACAACTTCACAGCCCTGCTCTACTAGTCGCTGCTTCGCGTCGACAACGTTGTCAACCGTCACTTCCAAGGCTGGCCCCAAGGACGGGCCAGGTTCGATGAACAAGTTGATGTGCTTGCCATGGAGGCCGATCATCTTCGGGTTGTTGTCGCTAATTTCGAATCCGAGATGGTTGACATAAAAAAGGGCAGCTTTCTTAGGATCTGGGGCTTGAATCAGAATGTCTGTACCAAAGCGGTTTGCCATGTTATTCCTCGCAGGGAAGTATGGTACAACCCATGCAGCGCTAGGTCGAGACAATCCGCAACGGACGGCACTACTGCGAATCACTCTGCGCCGTATGGGTGCACTAAAGTTAGGAGATGGTGCATGTTTTCCGCGGGACTTTTGGATAAGAATCCTCGTTCTGTTCCTTCCTGTAGTTCTCATCAAGCGATCAGGAAAGCTGACCTGTCCGTGAAAACTCTCTCTACATTCATCTGGGGGAGTACGCTTCTCCTGGCGGCTTTCGGTTCGGCTGGTTGTTCCGCTCGCACCGCAGGATCAGCCGAATTACTGTCGCTTACACCTGCTAGCGCTGCCACCATTGACGAAAGAGCGCGCACGTTCATGCATACCGTGGCCCATGATGTCACTCAAGAGGGGCCGCTGGCGTGGCTCAAGTTCTTCAACAATGGCCCAGAATTCTTCATGGTCGTTAACGGACAGCTAGCGTTCCCGAACGCTGCCGCAGCAAAGGAGGGCACTCAGAATTTTGCGCGCACCATCAACCATATCGAATTGACATGGGGCAACGATCTGCGCGTCGATCCTCTCACTGCTGAACTCGCGGTCGTCGCAGCGCCGTGGCGCGAGATCCAGGTAGATCAGGCTGGGCATCGTACCGAGGAAGCCGGATACTTTACTGGGCTGGCTGAGTATCGAGACGGTCGCTGGCGATTCCGAGACGCCCACTGGTCGGCACCTGTATCACCGCCGCCCGCGCGTTAGCAGCTCACAATGTAAGAGTGTCGCTCAGCGCCAATTCCCGGATGACGCTAGTGCTTTTTCGGACGGTATAACAGTACGCAAGGGAGATTTGCGGTGGACGATTCGGTCGACATACGCCCCGCACGGAACATTTGGCAGAGCCAAGACGTAGATTACGCGTAGATCAGCAGAGAGGAATCAGAGGAATGATGAGACTGGAAACCTGGGGAGCGATGAAGGCTTTGGTTATTGCCGGAATGGGATGTTTAACCATGATCCCGGTTGCGGGACAGGAAAAGGCGCAATCCGCTGCACGAATCGTTGCAGCGAAAAAAAACGGGCGCGCCGAGATTGATGCCCATGCGGCGGAATGGTTAAAAGAGAGCGATGTGCCAAGCGTAGCCGTGGCATACATCGAAGATCGAAAAGTGGCGTGGACCGCCGTCTATGGCGAGCAGAGTCCGGGCGTACCGGCCACGGCAAAGACGCTGTACAACATGGCGTCGCTGACCAAACCCGTAACGGCGGAGACAGTTTTGCGGCTTGCGTCAACCGGAAAACTCTCTTTGGACGAATCGATGTCGCCCTACTGGCTTGATCCGGATATCAAGGACGACCCGCGAAGTAAATTGCTGACGGCCCGCTTGTGCTTGTCCCACCAGACCGGATTTCCGAACTGGAGAGGCAAGACTGGCGGAGTCCTGAAGATCCAGTGGGACCCCGGAACCCAGACCGGATACTCGGGAGAGGGATTCAACTATGTCGGCCGGTTTACCGAGAAGAAACTGGGCAAACCCTTTGATGTTCTGGCGCAAGAGATGGTATTCGACCCTATCGGAATGCGCGAAACTTCTTATACAGCAAGGGACTGGTATGCCGGACGCCTAGCGGTTCCCCACGGGCCAAAACGCGACAAACCCGTGGACGACGTTGCGACAACCTGGGATGGCGCTGACTTGCTTCGCACGACAATTCAGGACTACGCGAACTTTGTGGTCAGCGTCATGCACGACGAAGGCTTAACCAAAGAAATCGCCACAGAACGCGCAACCATGACGCGCGACCGCATGAAGCCCGAAGATCTGAAGAGCGTGTGCAGCGCCGCTGGAGCGCCCGGTCAGTGCGTCGTCACCTATGGAATGGGGCTGGGATGGGAAGTCGAAACCGTCAATGGTGAGAAGATTCTGGACCACGACGGCTCCGATTGGGGAGTGAAGACGTTTGTTATGTTCGTTCCCTCGCGCGGAATCGGGGTGGCCGTCTTTACGAACGGAGAAAACGGTAATGCTGTAATCAAGAAAGTGGTTGAGGTTCTTTATCCGAACAGCCTCTACGTGGCTACGATGTAAGCAGTGCGAAAATACCCTGGGGAACGGGCATTTCATCCTAACTCGTGTCGTGGCTAGACTCCGTTGTGCCGTAGAAACCAGAATGCCTACTTCACCGCCGTAGGAGACCCGAAACCCGAGGGAATGCTACTGCCCACGAAGCAAACTGTTCCACAGGTGACTAACGGGTTGTCGCTAGCCTTGATCGGAAACGCCTCGGCAAGACACTTCGGGGTGGAAGAGGAAATCGTTCCGAGGCGTTTTCGATAAGGAGACTAGGAGGAAGCCGTTGGCGTTTGCGGCGGACGCGGTGCGCTATGGGATTTGAACGCCAGTTGGCTACCAAGTCGAGAGTTGGGCAAGCGTCGGCGAATGGGCAAGGGCGGGTTGCGATGGTTGATAGCGCCGCATGTCCCTGCAGGAGTGTGCGCGAACAGTGGCGCGGGTGGCTGTCGTCGTGGGTCAGGCACACGAATGCGTGGGCGTGTCGGAGCACATCCTCGGGTCGATAGTGGTGGACAGGCTACGAAGAATCGAAATAAGAGCATGTGGATAGTTCCATGACGGTGAATCTCTGCAACACGATCATGGCCGCGCCACAGCGCGGGCAATGCCAGAGGGACGAGGTCTCGGAGGAAGTTCCGCAGATTCCCACTGCAGTAGGCAGAGTGGAGTTGTTGGATAACAGTTGTCGACAGAGCGCTAGACGAGCGACGCGAAAGCGATTGGCGAGGAATCCGAAGTGACGGATGCGCACGAAGCCTCTGGGAAGTACGTGTAGAAAAAAGCGTCGTAAGAACTCCGTAGCGCCAAGAGTCATCGTGCCTTGCTTGCCGCCGTGGGCGTAATCCTTCCAACGAAAAGTAACGCGCTCCTGGTCGAAGGCCAACAAGCGATGATTGGAGATGGCCACGCGATGGGTGTAGCGGCCCGAGATAGCGCAACACCTGCATTAGGACCACCGAAGGCTTGCTTGGCATAAACGACCCAGTCGTGGCGGTGCAAGCGGCGGAGGAGTTGTGCGAACTGCTGCGGATCGGCGAGAGCGGCGGCCGGGCCGGAGCAGCATAGTTGGTTACGGCGGTGGAGACGTTTGAGGCCAGCCAGGAACTTACCGCGAAAGACGCGGCTGAGAACCTTCACGGGTAAGAAGAAAGCATAGCGTGGGCGGACCCATTGACGGTGATCTGGCGAGAGTCCGCCCGCGGGAATGGCGCAGTGGATGTGGGGATGCAGAAGCAGGTTCTGTCCCCAGGTGTGCAGGATGCTGATTACGCCGATCTCTGCGCCCAGGTGTTTGCGATCGATAGCGATCTCCAGCAAAGTTTGCGCGCTGGCAGTGAACAGCAGGTCGCAGAACAAACGCGGGTTCTCCAAGGCCAGCACATTGAGTTCGTGGGGCACGGTGAACACGACATGGAAGTAACTGGTGGTCAGGAGTTCGCGTTCGCGGGCCGCCAGCCAGCGCTGGCGCGCTTGCGTCTGACACTTGGGGCAGTGTCGGTTTCTGCACGAGTTGTACGAGATGGCCTGATGACCGCAGCTCGGGCAGGCATCGCGATGACCGCCCAGCGCAGCGGTGCGACAGCGCAGAATGGCACGAAACGCTTTGAGTTGCTGAAAGTCAAAGCTCGATCGATAGCGATCCAGGAAGCGATCGCCCTGCGCGCGAAGGATGTCGGCCACCTCGAAGGTGGGCCGAGTCATTTTTCGTTTTTCCGTTTAAAGCTGCGGCTGATGTTCTCCGTGCTAGATAGAACGAGACTGTCCAGTGGATTCGTGACTGCCTGTAAATGCCGCTGCGACAGATGCAAGTACTTGGCGGTAGTTTCCAGATCGCAGTGCCCGAGCAGAACCTGGATGGTGCGCAGGTCGGTGCCCGCCTCCAACAAGTGGGTCGTAGATAATTCAACGCACTGTGCTTCGATTGCCTCGGCATCGGTCAGCTTGACTGCGCGGACAGGAAGTTTTTCGAGTTCCGCCAGTTTTGCCGCTCTTAGGCGACGTGCCCCGGCTACAACCTCCTTCTTGCTTTCCTCCAGTTCGCGTACCAGAAGAGGGGCTAGAATCCCTTGCGTTTTGAAGCTGGAGGCTTTTTGTGCCGTTTGCCATTTTGTGGCCGAGGCCGCCAAAGGGCGTACCGGAACTGGGGTTGCCGCTTCTAAGGGCACATAACGGTTCATAGCCGAGACTCGAACGTGCGCCGCCTCGGGGAGAACGCGTCGAGGCTGTCAGCCTCAGCTGAACCTCAGCATTCTGGTCTGCTCGTCATCCGCCCTGAATGGAGGGCCAGCATCAACGGAGCTTCGAACAGCCAACTGAAAGATCGTTACCGAGCGTGGTTCCCGAAACGGGGGATTGCTGCCACTCCCTTCACTCGTGTCGCCCCAGCTAACTTTTCCCGATCTGCTTCGTCTATGCTCGCAGCATCTCCATAGAACCGTGTAACACCTCCCTGGTCATCGTACAGGAGCGCTAGGAGCATCGAACGGCTCATGCTTTGGAGTAGCTACCTGTGGGGGACGGAGATACCTTCTTGACCACAGCAGAGGTGCAAGCTGTCCGCCCGGAGATGTTGGAGGATTCTTAATGTTACGATCCATTGCTCGCGTCGTGGTTCCTGTTGGCATGGTACTTGTTTCCGTCTTGGCGTCCTTGGCCGACGCCCAGATCTCGCCAAACCTTCCCAATCCCACCGGGGCGCCGAATCCACTGACGACGACGTTATCCATTTTCCGCAGCAATATGCAGGACAAGATTATGAAGGCGGCGGACGCGATGCCAGAGTCCAAGTACAGCTACCGGCCGACCAAGGACGTTCGCTCGTTTGGCGAGCTTGTGACTCATATCGCGGATATATATCCTATTTTTTGTGTTCAACCGTCAAAGGTGACGCGAACCCTGCCACGCCTACCAAAAACAAAACCCGCTGATTTAGCGGGCTTTAGCGGATTATGTTTGGTAGCCCAAACGATCACGAGATGGAACCAGATCGTGTCTTGGCTGCAAGAAGTTGACTTGATTCGACGGAACGGGGGTTTGCGTGCCGCGTAGCGCTGGCATTGGGGCCTCTAGAACCCCGAGTTCCAGGACTCTGACACTTCCAAGGTCGTATGGAACCTTCGTACTTAGCGCGATTCTCACAATCGTCGAATCGCGACTTTCCAGAAACGCAATCACAAGGGCGCGGGTAAGAGCGACACAAGCGAAAAAAGCAGCGTAGTAGTTGTTGATAAATCAGAGGTCAGAGGCCCGGCGTAAAGCAGGGCCTTGCACTTCTATATAGTGCCATTCTGGTGTCAATGAGCGATAACGCCTGATTGCGGAAATCAATCGTAGTAAGCCCTGCTGTGTCAACGTAAACTGCTAATATTTTCAAAATCTCGATGAACCCATTTACCACCTCCCGCGAAGCGACCGCGTATGTCCTCGACAGGATATTCGAGCAAGCTTCTATCGATGGCTCGATCTTCAGTGACTTGGATCGCAGGCTTGCTCGATGGATCTGCATGGTGCCTGACCAAAGGCCCTCCTCGATTCCTCCAATCCCGATGGTTTTCACTTCGGCGAACTCTCCATCGTTGTAGTCCACCTCGCCTTCAACTTTCTTAGTGACAATCACATTCGTCCTCCTCACGTCATAAATCATTCACTACCGCGCATGTGGATCTTGCGCTCTATTTGCGCTCCGTTTGTCCGATTACCATCGCTTTCAACCGTCTAGAACGTCATCCGCCGACCTGCATGTTGTTGAAACTACGTTTAATTGTTGATTCGAATCCTATAGCGCCCACCATCGTTTCAATTGGTTCGCGCTGGCAAAACGAACCATCCATCTTTTTCTCAAATCTTTCGATTTCCACGAAATAAGCTTGTGGCTTGGCCACACCGAATGGGAGTGGTCCCCGCTAACAAGGCGGCACGCTACCGAGAAACGCGCACGGGACCTGCAATCCGAGTCTACTCTGTGCGGCCGGAAGGATGATGCCATCCCGACTCTTCGGCTGCGTGAAATCGCGATTTGGCGGCAACTGATCTGGCGCGGCGATGCCTTCTCTTTCTCTGGCCTATCGACTCGGCTCGTTCGGCGGTGTGGCGCCGCCTCAAGAGCGCGAGAGGTAGACTAGGCCACCTGCGCGGAACTCGCAGTGCGCGTCGTATGAACAGCTCTGGAACGCACTCGCAGCTGCGCGGCGACGATTGCGTGTGTCAGCAAGTAGAAGGGCACAAGTACCGTGGGCACCAGGGATAGCGGCAGGTACTGCATCGCCTGCGAGCCCACGCCGGCGTGGACCAGTTGCACCGGGCTGCCCGCCGCCGAAGTAATGCCCAGCCCAACGGCCACAACGAGGTCAAGCGTTCCAAAGGCGTTCCATCCCGCAATCGTGCGCACCGAGGGCTCTTTGGAACGGGCAATGCTTAGCGCAAGCGGAATGGCCAGCGCGCCAGTAATCATATCGCCCAAGCCTGCAAAGAATGGGAATGGTCCACTCAGGCTTCCTGCGATGAAGTCCAGCAGAAAAAGGACGCCGAGGATACGCATCGCATTCAAGCCGACGAGCAGTTGCGGCGGAATTCCGAGGAGGGAGGCGCGTACCTTTTCGCTGGCCAATGCCAGCGCGCCGGCCGTCAGCAGCGGCACGGCGAACAGAACGCCGATCAGCGGCGCGGGAAGGTTTGGTGAGAACGCCAGCCGGCCGGAAGCGCCGAGGAACACCGCCAAGCCTACCCATCCCCCGCCAACGGCCGCAATCACGAGGCGGCGAGCGAACGAGCCTGAAAGCGCCTGCGTCACCGCAACCAGATCAACCGCGATGACAGCCATTGTGACGATCGAGCCGGCGAGATCTAACGGAACCATTGAACGAGACATCGAAGTTCTCCTTTCAGACCATAGGATGATATGTGTCATCCTATGGATTCGGATTTTTACGGCCGCTGGAAAAGTGGATTGAGCCGTGGGATGACTGCCGGCATCCTATAATCAGTCATGCGTTACCGGTCTGAACATAAAGCGGAAATCCATCAGCAAATTGTGAAGGAGGCTTCCCGGCGCGTTCGCGCCGAAGGATTCCATGGTGCGGCCGTTTCAACCGTGATGCGGGACTCTGGTCTGACCCACGGCGGCTTTTACAAGCATTTCGGGAGCAAGGACGATCTGCTGGTAGAGTCGTTGCGCGACGGCTTCGCGGAGACCGCCAGCACCCTCGTTCGCGCGGCCGAACAGGCGCGGCCAGGCCAGGAGTGGAAGGCCATTGTGAAAACCTATTTGCGCCCGGAAATGTGCGACTATCCCGAACGGGGCTGTCCGCTGCCGGCCCTCGCGCCCGAATTAGCGCGGGCAGATCCGGCGATGAAGGTTCAGATTGTCGGGGAACTTGTGAAGTACAGAGACCGCATGCTGCCGTTTATGCCTGGCCGGCGCGCCGCGGACAAGGAGCGGGCCTTCTTTGCCATCTTTTCAACCATGATCGGAGCAACGGCCCTCAGCCGCATCCTTCCTGCTCAGGCGCGAGCACGGGTGCTTGTGAACGCCCGTAATTTTCTTCTGCGCAGCTTTGATCATCCATGATCAGCCTCATGAGCCTTTGCCCAGCTTTCCCCTACTGACTGATTACGAGCGGCTTGCACTGAGTAGGTTTTACGGTAAATTCGAATCCTATAGCGCCCACCATCTTTACAAATAGCTCGTTATTTGCCCGTGTAGCTGATTCTCCAGATTGAATTCGACCCATCATCGCTGACCAGCAACGAACCATCGGGTGTGACCGTGATGCCGACGGGACGGCCCCAAACTTTTCCATCTGGCAGGACGAAGCCGGTCACAAAATCTTCGTATTCGCCGCTGGCATCGCCGGTTTGGTGTCGCGGTATACGGATGACTTCATAGCCCGCGCGGACCGATCGATTCCAGGAGCCGTGTTCGGAGGCAAAAATGTCTCCCTTATACTCGGCAGGGAATTGTTGTCCGTCATAAAAAGTAAATTCCAGGGACGCGTTATGCGGCGCGAGCAGCACATCCGGCGTGATCACTTTGTTTTTTAACTCCGGATGCGTGCCCTTATGCCGCGGATCCTGATTTCCGCCCATGTACCACCAGGGCCAGCCATAGAATCCACCTTCTTGTACGTGCGTGATGTAATCGGGCACCAGGTTATCTCCCAGCGCATCGCGCTCGTTGACTGAGCACCACAGTTCGCCGGTCTGCGGATCGACTGCGATTCCGCCGCCGGGGTTGCGAATGCCATAGGCGTAGACGCTCAAGGTGCAGTTCGAGGGATCGCACACCAGAATATCGGCCCGATTCTTTTCGCCGGGATGCGTGTCGGGATCATCCACGTTCGAGGCCGAGCCGACCGCGACGAACAATTTCTTGCCGTCCTGCGAAAACGCTACAGCCCTCGTCCAATGGCCGCCAGTGTTGGGAAGGTCGGCGATGTGCTGCGGCGAGCCGGTGGCTTTCAAATCTCCGTTGTGATATGGGAAACGAACCAGTTCCGCCGTGCTGCCCACATAAAGCCATTCCGGATTTGCACCCGGCGGGTAGAACGCCAGCCCATAGGGATGCTTCAACCCCGTCGCAAACACAGCCGACAGCTCTGGTTTGTGATCGGCCGTCATTCCTCGAAATATTCGTATATCTCCAGCATTGCTCTCGGTGAGAAAAATGTCACCATTGGGCGCAGTGCGCAGTGTGCGCGGATTATCGAGTCCGGTGGCGTAGAGTTCGACTTTGAATCCGGCGAGCGCTTTCGGCCAGATATTCTCCGGCCGCGCAACCAACTGCGGCCCATTCTCCGCGGAGTGTGTAGCATAGGGCTGCGGAAGATCGTTCACCGTAATTTTGCGGACTGTTCCCGGTTGCTCGTAGCGAAAGTCGGTAAACGGCGGAGTTGGCGGCGGAGCTTTGATGGTTGATCCGCCGGCATCGGTCGGAAGCGCGCTGGCCGCAGGAGCGTTCTGCGGCAAACCTAACGACTTTACGAAGCTCACGAGTTGCCAGCGCCGCTTCACGGGCAGTTGCGCCCATGAGGGCATGCCGTTGTCTTTGTCGCCTTTCGTAATGAACCAGAAGACTTCACCCGGGGTAGTGGTCTCGAGTTTGCCATCAATCAGCGACGGCACATTGCCGGTTCCGCCTGCAGACGCACCGTGGCACGAAGCACAGTTTTTGGCAAAAAGGTGCTTGCCCGCTGTGATGGCGGCAGGCTGGCTGCCGTAGGGGTTTTTCATCTTCTGCGCGGACTCGGGAGCGTTATGGAATTTCGCATCGACCTCTGCGAACAGGAGTGACAAAGGTAGGAGAACGCTGAACGCGACCAGCACCACTAAAGTTGAAAAAGAGCGCATAGATCCTCTCTGAGTTTCTTAAAATCGAAAATCTTGCAATCGGAAATCGTGAGCCGGAAATCGCGACTCAAGCTTTGGATGCAGCTGGATAACGTTGCGGCTTAGAACTAAACCACGCTTTTTCTTTCTTATTAACGAAAATCTCTAACCGCGAAGTACGCCAAGCAAGGCCGCGAAGAACGCTAAGGAGTCTGCGTTACGCACTGTGCTATGAGGCCCTTGGGACCGGTTGCACATGGGCGATATCCTTTCCTTTTGGTCGCCTCACAATCAGCGGCAGAATCAGCGATAAGACCATGACTCCCGCAATGATATAGATGGCCGTCGAGTATTGTCCGGTGGCTTGGCGCAGACGGGCGATCATAAGCGGCGAAACCACGCCGCCCACGCCCCATGCCAGCAAGATCCATCCGTAGATTCCTCCCATGAACTTGGCGCCAAAATAATCTGCGGTAAAGGATGGCATGGTGCCGAAGCCTCCACCGTAGCAGAGATAGATCACCGCAAAAGAAGCGAAGAGAGCGGTTTCTGTGCCAATCTTCGGCAGATAAAAGAAGATTCCCGCCTGGATCAGATACAGCAGAAAATAAACCCGAGCGCGGCCGATAAGGTCCGACATCCACGCCCAGAAGAATCGGCCGGCGGCGTTGAAGATGCCGAGCAATCCCACCATGGTGCCGGCGGCGATCGCCGTCATGTGCACCTGTTGTTGAGCGATCGGCGAGGCCTGGCTGATGATCATGATGCCGGCCGATACATTCAGGAAAAGCATGAGCCATAGCATCCAGAACTGCCACGTTCCCATGGCTTCTTTCACCATGTAATCGTAAGTGCCTGCCGCTTTTGCTACCGCAGTCGTTGGCACCCAGCCCTCAGGTTTCCATCCCGACGGAGGGTTCGCGTAAAACTGCGCGGTGCCGATCACACCGATGAAGTAAAGTATGCCGAAGGTGAGAAAAGTGGCAGCTACGCCGACCGAAGCGATTTCCCGAGCCGCGATCGGTCCCATTAATAAAGCGCCAGCGCCGTAGCCGGTGACGGCAAGTCCGGTCATCACACCGCGTTTGTCAGGAAACCATTTGGCAATGGTCGCCACAGGGCAGATGTAGCCCATGCCTCCGCCGGTTCCTGCCAGCACGCCGTAACAGGCATAGAGCAGTGGCAGTGAATGTTGCGACGCGGCGAAATAGGACAGCGAATAGCCTAGGCCGTAAATTATTCCGGCCACGGTGGCCACTTTTCTCGGGCCGGCCTTGTCCATCCACAGCCCGCCAATAACTGTGCCGACGCCGATGAAGAAAACATTGATGGTGAAGGCGAGCGAAACCTGAGTGAGCGTCCAATGTTGCGTATTCACCAGCGGTTTTACAAATACGCTCCACGCATAGACTGCGCCCAAACAGATCTGCATGATGACCGCGGCTGCTGCAATCCCCCAGCGATTTGGCAGACGTTCCGAACCTTGCATAGGTCATTGCTCCTTCGGGGCTCCGTCGGGAACAAGGCTGATCCGCCATTTCGGATTTTCAGCCATTCATTTTGGATTCGGCCAGCACATAGGAAGGCCAGAATAGGTGAGCTACGGCCGGAATCCTTGCTTATTATCCAATCTTTTTTTACCCACTATCTTTATTACCCACAAAAATTGCCGGTAGTATACATCTTTGGCAGCCGCGTTTGCACACGGCCGGGAGGCTCGGTGGCGTTTTAAATTCATTACCACCAAGTTCACGAAGGAACACAAAGTTTTGCCTTGGTGAGTCTTAGTGCCCTTTGTGGTGGAAATTAGGACGCTAGCAGATCCTAAACAGTGAATCGGCTGCCGGCTGCATCTGCCCGGAATGTAAATTGTTGTTTACAATCGCAACTTATTTCATTGCCCAGGGTTGAAAAATGCCAAGGTCGGTACAACCCCGGCGTTGTCAGACTTGATCAGAGCACTAGAAAGCCGTATAAGCTAGAGAACACCCGCAACAGATTTAGATTCCCGAGGGAGCGTTATGCGTTCTTGGAAGGTTCTCTTGTTGTTTTGCATCCCCACGCTGTGCTTTGCCGCCCAAGCTGACCGCGTTACTGGCCCCATCGATTCCAGCCGGATGATCGTTCTGCCGGGTAATCTTCATTCCTTCGCGAGAGCCGAATACGATCAGGGGCCGGTCGAGGCCACGCTTCCGTTTTCTTCGGTCAGGCTGGTGATGGCGCCCTCCCCCAGTCAGCAAGCGGCGCTGGATCAGCTTCTGGCCGAGCAGCAGGATCGTACCTCTCCCAACTATCACAAATGGCTCACGCCCGCCCAGTATGCCGACCGTTTCGGGCTCAGCCAGAACGACACTAACAAGATCAATCTCTGGCTGGTATCGCAAGGATTCGCCGTAATTCGAGTCGCCCACGCGCGTAACGAGATTCTGTTCAGCGGCACCGCCGCGCAGATTCAAAGCGCATTCAACACTGAGATTCACCGCTATAGCGTCAATGGCGAGCAGCGCATCGCGAACGCGACGCCGGTCTCAATTCCCTCCGCCTTGAGCGGCGTGGTCACCGGGGTTCGCGGGATTACCAGCGTCCACTTCAAGCCCATGTACGTGCGCGCTTCACCCGGCATCCATCCGCACTACACAACAACTCTTCAGGGAGAAACCGACTACTTCATGGGGCCCGGCGACATCGCCACGCTTTACGACCTCGATAACCTTTACAATGCAACGCCGACGCCAATCGACGGTACCGGACAGCAACTGGCCATTGTTGGCCAGACGGATATCTATCTCGCCGATATCAATGATTTCCGCTCCGGTTTCGGACTAGCGACCATCCCATCCAGCTGTACCACAGATTCAAGTGGGATTGTGGATGCCCCCTGCAACACCACGAATTTTGAATACATCCTCGCGGGTACGGACTACGGCGTCTCGCCATTCGGCGACCTGATTGAATCCGATCTCGATCTGGAATGGTCCGGCGCGACTGCCCGCAACGCGCAAATCGTCTTTGTCAACGCCCCGATCAGTTCCGATGGAACCAGCGGCGGGGTCTTTGATGCGCTCCAATACGCGATCGACAACGGCGTGGCGCCGGTCATCAGCATGAGTTACGGGCTCTGCGAGTCAGAAAGCGAGCCAGGTGGCGGAATCTCATCGATGGAAACGCTGCTGCAACAGGCC
This sequence comes from uncultured Acidobacteriaceae bacterium, assembly GCA_963784095.1. Classification (GTDB taxonomy): domain Bacteria; phylum Acidobacteriota; class Terriglobia; order Terriglobales; family Acidobacteriaceae; genus Sulfotelmatobacter. The sequence continues at coordinate 365,281 of CAWAQC010000001.1, read as the reverse complement.
AATACAGAAGGCATCACCGTGATGAACTCCTCCGGAGATACCGGGTCATTTGCCTGCGACAACGAGCCTCCGAATCCAACCAACGCTTCAACTGTGAATCCGCCATACGACCCGGCGATATACGGAATTCAAGTGAACTATCCAGCCAGCAGTCCCGAGGTTACAGGCGTCGGCGGCACTTCGATTCCTTCGGGGGATTTCACCTCTACATATTGGGGTGCGACGAACGGCACGGACGGCGGCTCGGCGTTTATGACTCTCGTAGGACAGGAGGCGGCGTGGAACGACGATCCAGTGTTTGCTCAACTCTGCCAACAACAGCCCACCAATTCATTTTGCGAAAGTGGTGGTTCTCCGGCTGTAACCGGCTGGGTGCCGCTTGGCACCTCAGCAACCGCGCAGCAAGTGCAGGAAGACGTTTGGGTTTCGGCAGGCGGCGGAGGAGTCAGCAACTGTGAGAACGAGAACAGCAGCACCGGAATATGTACGGGTGGCTTCACACGCCCTACATGGCAGAGCGCGATTTCGATTACCGGCGTGCCAAACAACCGCCTGGTCCCAGATGTCTCGTTGCTGGCATCGCCGAATTTTCCGGGGTACATCATTTGTACGCCGATGAATGAGCTCACCGGCAGCGGAACTACGAGCAGCAGTTGTGCCAGCGGAATTGCAACCGCAGTCGACACGAACTCCTCTCTGGTCGGCGGAACGTCGGCGGCGTCTCCGATCTTCGCTGGAATTGTTACGCTGATCAATCAATATTTGGGTAGCGCTGGTCTGGGAAATATCAATCAGACGCTGTATAACCTAGCCAAGACTTCTCCAAGCAGCTTTCATCGCGTCACCAGCGGCGATAACGATGTTTACTGCCAAGCGGGCACGCCCACCGGTCAGCCTGACGGTAAACCAACCGGTCAGCCGAATGTGATCTGTCCTTCCAGCGGCGTTGCTGGCTTCAACTACACCCCCGCCGACGCCAACACAGGCTATAACCTAGTAGCAGGACTGGGCTCGGTTGACGCCTATAACTTGGCTTTCGCGTGGAAAGCTTCACAGACGACCGCCGGCGAACCCACTTCGGTCACCATTTCCACGAATGCCGCCCCGCCTGTCTACCAAGGGGCGAAGGTGGCCTTTACCGCCTCGGTCTCGCCTAATACCTTAATTGGCGGGGTTGGCTTTTCTACTCTTAACAATTCGACAACGACGCAGCTGGGGAACTCCCTGCTGAGTGCTCCCGTAGGTTCGACCCCCGGCACCGCAACGTTTGCCACCACGTCGCTCCCTGTGGGCAGTAACAGCGTAATGGCCACTTTCCTGGGCAATTCGACTATTGTGGCCGGTACCGTCGCGTCGGCAACGCCAGCATCTGTTACGGTTCTTCAGCCATTTGTTCTATCGCTGGCTGCCGCGAGTTCCAGCGTTCCCGCAGGAAGCTCAGATGCGGTCACCATAACGCTGACGCCGACGGTGCCCGTGAGCGGGTTTTCGGGATCCGTGCAATTTACTTGCTCCGGATTACCAAGTGGAGCGTCATGCAATTTCGCAAACTCAGGTATCGTTCAGTTCAGCGGTTCGACGACCCAAACCCTTACGCTGACGGTCACCACCTCGCCCAACATGTGCCCGGTGTCGGCGGTTCCTATCACGATCACCGGCACCAGCAGCAGCCCTGCGGCCGTGGTTTCAAGCGTGGTCCCTCTGACCGTCACAGCGACGAATGAGACCGTCAGCATCTCCAATCTTTCGACTCCCAAAACCTACTCGGTCGGCGTCGGAGGGACCGCCAACGTGCAGCTCGCAATCAGCGGTATCAATGGCTTCGTCAGTAACAACATCACTGCTGTGCCGCTTACATACACTTGTTCTGGAATTCCAGCGACCGCCCTGATCTCCTGCCAGCCTCAGGGCAATGGGCAGCCGACAAATGCGAGCGCAGTAACGGTGGCCCTCGTAACAACGCCGCAAACTTCGAAACTTGATCGCCCGTTCGGCCGCAGCCGAATTCTGTATGCTGTGCTTCTGCCGGGGATATTCGGGCTTGCATTCCTGCGACCTCGGATGCGCGGATTGCGCATGTTGAGTCTGATCATCGTTCTTGGATTCTCAACGCTGTGGCTGGGTTCATGCGGCGGTAAGAGCAGCAACACCGGCCCAAGCAGTCTTGCGACCGGTGGAACGCCACAGGGGAACTACTCGATCACCATCAACGCGACTACTGGAGGTTGCACACCCCTGACTAGCTCCTTCACGTTTATCCTAACTGTGGGGCCGCCCAGCTAGGCCTTTCGGCCATGGGAGCTCGGCAAATGCGGGGCGTCTTGCTTTCTCGGCGCGCGGCCTGAGCAGGCGTCTCATGCTTGTTCCACATGCTCGGTGAACATACTCGCTCCACGTGCTCGCGCCACGGGATGGAAACTGAATTCTGCAGGTCACTGTCCTCCTGTGCAAAACCATCCCCACTTTGCCACTTGCGCGCCAAGGCGGGCGCGGGTTACCATTACGTTGTTCTCATTGGCCTCGTTCCCGCGCAGGCCTTCCGCGCCCCAGGCCGTTCCCGGCGGCGCGACCGATTCCGATAACGGATCAACGGAAATTGATGCGCGTCATTTAGATTTTTTCGCACAGTAGGAGTTTGCTTTACCAGTTAGCGGACAATTGTGGTAGCGCTTCGCGATTGCGTCCAGCCTACAGCTCAGTTTGTGCATGGAAAAAGTCCCATGCTTCTCGAAGGGCATCGGTTTATCTGACGGGGACAGCTTGAGCCGGCGGGAGGCCCGCAAACTGCATCCAAAGCCAGGCTTGTCCCAAGACTTGGGCTTAACTGTCCGAAGCAATGAGGACCCGGAAGCGCAGGATTTTGCAACACTGCGGCGGGAGCCATCCCGTTCAGCAGCTATGAGAGGACTATGAACGCAGGACCAGGAAGGCCCTCCGGAGGCGGAGGAGGTAGAAGACGGCGTCGCGGACGCCGCCCGAACAACCAGCGTGGACAACGGCCGGGCGCAGCCCAGGCGCGCCACAATCAGGACGGCATCTATACCGCGCCCATGGACCACAGCTATCGCGCCGCTTTGGCGGGAGGCAACAACGGGCAGGGAGGACGTCGCGGTGGACGTTCCGGCTTTGGTGCGCCGTACGCTCCGGCAGAACCCGAACCTTTGCCCGTGCGCGAAGATGCCAATTCCCGCATCTTTGCCTTTGTCGACGATCTTTTCTTCGCCACCAAGATTCAGGAGACGGCGCGCAAGTTGAACGTCAAAGTCGAGTTCGTGAAGAACGACAAGGATTTCGCCGACCGCGTTCTGCAGAATGGCAACGGCGAAGAGAAGCCTTCGCTGATTATTTTCGATCTCAATAATGCGAATGCGAAGCCGCTGACGCTGATTCCGAAACTGAAATCAAAGCTGAAGAAGGGAACTTCGATCATCGGATTTCTCTCGCACGTGCAGGGAGATCTGAAGCAGAAGGCGCACGAGGTGGGCTGCGATATGGTCCTGCCGCGATCTGCGTTCTCGCAGAATTTGCCGCAATTGCTGCGTAGACACGGCGCGCCGGAAGAAGAAAATCCGGTGGTGCAGTGAGAGTTTTCGCTCCCTAGCCCGGCGGCCAGCTCAATCTGCGTCCTCCGAGCAAGTGAACGTGCAGGTGAAATACGGACTGGCCGGACTCCGGACCAACATTCAGAACGGTACGGTATCCCTTCTCGATATCCCGTTGCCTCGCGATCTCAGCCGCGGCTAAATGGCAGCGGCCGATCAACTCGGCATCCTCGGCTTGCGCCTTGTTCAATCCCGCAAAATGCTTCTTCGGCATGATCAGCACATGCGTGGGCGCCTTGGGATCAATATCTTCGAAGGCGTACACATAGTCGTCTTCATAAACTTTTTTCGAAGGAATTTCGCCGCGGAGAATGCGGCAGAAAAGGCAATCGCTGGCTGGCTCGTCGGTCAAAGGTCACCTCGGCAGAAAGATAACATCCGGCTGGCCTCGCTGTCAGCGAGGCGGAAAACGCGCAAGCGGGGAACACAAAAACGAGCCGCGGTTGCCTAATCCAGCCTGACCACAAAAACCGCGCCATCTGGCGAATCGGTTTCGGCAGCCAGTTTCTGGGCGCGCTCGCGATCGTCATCTAGAACGCGGACACGCACCCACCAGTCTCCCGTAGGGCTTGGAAAGCTCTGTACTTTTGCCGTCTCATAACGGTGCCTCAGATGATTGGCAAGCTTATCGGCGGCCTTCTCGCGAGGAAAGCCGCCAATCTGCACTGCCCACTTTCCACCGATACCGAGCGGCGCCGGAGTTTCCATCACTTCCAGTTTTACTTCGGCTGTTCCGGGCACATACACATCCACCTTCTTGGCGGCGGCTAAAGACAGATCAAGAATTCTGCCGGGAATAAAAGGGCCGCGGTCGGTGATTCGAACCAGAGCGCGGTGTCCCGTATTCAGGTTCGTCACACGCACGATCGAACCTAATGGCAGAGTGCGGTGTGCCGCCGTCATCGCGTGCATGTTGTAGATCTCACCGTTCGATCCGCGCCGCTTGTTGTAGGGAGGGCCGTACCAGCTGGCTCGGCCGACCTCGATTGCGATTGGAGTAGCGCCGGCCGGAATGACAGGTTCAGCCAGATCGTTGCTGCCTGGTCTGCTTCTGGCGCCCGGCAACGGCTCAGTGCTTGGTGCAGTCTCACTAGAGGATTTGTTGGATGAAGATTCTGTAACGATAGGCGGCGGTGGAGGAACATCTGTGCGAGCTTGCTTGGAATGTCCGCAACCTGAGAGTAATGATGAAGCAAGTAGTAATGGCGCGAGCCAACTGAACACTGGACCGTGCAGCCTGGCTGGCACGAAGCTGCCACGGCGCATGCTCATTTGCGGGCCGCTTTTTGCTGCTCCATATAGTCGGCCAACTCGGTCAGCTTGCTGCTGGCAATCCGCAGAGCCTTTGTGGAATGCTGCCGCACGGCCGGTACCACCTCGTCGTTCAGATACTTGATGAATTCTGGAATTTCGCGCTCGATCCGTTCGGCTGCATCGGCCACGGTCTTGCCCACGCGCGCCGAAGCGTCCTCCACTTTGCGGTTGAAGTCGTTCATGCTGCCCTCGCTTCTGTTGTGCGTGAATGAGTTCACGCACCCATTGCGGACACCAGATTCAGCCATTATTTCGTGCTTTGCAGGCGAGGGTCAATGGCGGAACCCGAGTGGATAACGAATGCGCTTGGCGGGAATTATCCTTAGCGAACTATCACTCGACCGTTGGCAATGTAAGGCGTTTTTCACTCGGGACGTTCCCGGCCAGTGGTTGCTTTTGATATCGAGGCCTTACTTCACCGCTTCCTTCTTGTACTCCGCACTGAGCGTGCCTTTGCTCTGTGCGATGGGCAACAACGTCGGGTAGAACTGTACAAACGTTGTGTCAACCGCGGCATGCGCCGCATGGCAGCTATAGCAGGACATATCGGGGGACACCATCTTGGCGGTCTTTTCGTTATCAAAAATAAAGAACGCCCACTTGCCGGGAAAGCGTGTCTCGTCTTTGACATGGACTTCCACGCCCATCAGCTCAGTTCCCTGATAGCTGCCCTGCTTGTTAATCGACCCTTTCTCTTCACCCTGGCGTCCTTCGAGGACGAGGACCGTTTTGTCCGGCCAAGTTCCGGTGGAGGCAAAGGCCCGATATGCCTCAGGATTCACAAACACGTTATCGAACATGTGATGCCCCATATTCATCGAGGGGTTATAGCTCATGTCGAAACCGGTCGTTAGATATACCCATTGCCGATAGCCTTCTGGGAACTTCATTTGCGCATCGCTGGTGTACTGAGGAGTCGTAGGTTCGCCTGGAGCCGGAGACTGCCGTACCACGGCCGCAGCGAGAAAAATCAGAGAAGCAATCAGAGCAAAGGCAAACTTTTCGATCGTCATTTTCCCGATTGTCATTGGATGAAACCTCGCGCCCGATGATACTGAAAATTCAACCGTAGAATCGAATACTGAAGGCACGCGAGGGATTCGGCAGGCGTGAGCAAAGGGGAGAACCTGTGTGAGCGAAGCTGGAGCTTTGCTGCCCAATGAGCGAAGCCCAAGGACTGCGGATCTAAATTGGTGGAGGCGGCGGGAGTCGAACTATCTGGTGTATTGATAACACGTAAGTTACTGATTCTAGGAACTGCCACAACGGCTAAAAAGGCCCCATTGCCCGATCCATTGTACGTTTATTGTACGAAAATCTTTTCGAGTTTCTAGTGCGCCGACGTCGATCACAGACCGAGTATCACACAGTTTGCCCTATTGAGAAAACCATTTGTTCTCTCTAGCGATCCCCCCGGTGAGCTCTTAAGAATGCTCAGCCCCGTCGTTTCTTCAAGAGGGCGACTATTTGCGAAAGTCACGATAAACGAAAATAGCTGAGTTCGCTATTTGCGCCTTCTTGAGTCCACGATCGGATGCCTGTGATCCTGAACGCCAGTGATTGCGACTTCTGGCCGGACGTCACCGCGTTAGATGTTTGTTCTGAGGATCGCTCAAGTCTTGATCCAGGCGTCGTCTTTCCACAGCCCGTCCAATTTGACCGGCACCTTCCCGCGTGATTCGCTCCCAACCATGACAGAGTCCGGCAATGTGCGATCATTTTGAAGTCAAGTAGCGGCGCGTGCGGGCAGGTCTTTGACTTGAGCAAAACTGACAACGAGTTTCCGAACCTTGAGGCATCCGTGGCGGAGGTAAGACGCCTGCGTGACGAAAATGCTCGTCTACGCAGCCTTTTAATCGAACACAGTATACGAATTGCTGAGCCTCGACCAACAAGTGGGATTCCTCAGACCCCTCAGACCATAAGCGCAGCGCGAGACGTCGGCAGATCCGCATTGGGTACGGCGGAACAGCGGATCGAACTGTTTCGCAGCCTCTTCCGTGGACGTGACGATGTTTACGCCATTCGCTGGGAGAGCACCGACGGACGATCTGGATACATGCCGAAGGCAGATCGCGATTGGAAATCGTATTTACGCGCCAAAGACAAGGACCGCAAGAGGGTCGATCGCCAAACAAGAAGGTTCAGGCCCCTAACCCAAGACGTTGTGCGTGGTCATCTTGTCGGGGATCATACAGTCGGGATCTATCCTCTTTTGCAGGACGAGACCTGCTGGCTCCTGGCGGTCGATTTCGATAAGAAAACCTGGCAGAAGGACGCCGCCGCGTTCCTCACGTCCTGTCGCGAGATGAATGTGCCAGCGGTTTTGGAACGTTCTCGGTCGGGGAAAGGTGGCCATGTGTGGATATTCTTCAATCGGGCAATTCCTGCGACCTCCGCGCGAAAACTGGGCTGCGCAATTCTCACTCGAACCATGGAGTTCCGCCACCAAGTGGGTCTGGAGTCCTACGACCGATTCTTGCCCAACCAGGACACGATGCCCAAGGGAGGTCTTGGCAACCTGATCGCTCTGCCTCTGCAAAAGATTCCGCGCGCAGAGGGAAACAGTGTTTTTGTCGATTCGGAAGTCCGTCCGTACCAAGATCAGTGGGCATTTCTGGCAAGCGTCGAAAGAATGTCGGCTGACGCAGTCGAGGCAGTCGTGCGGGAAGCTCAAAAACGAGGAGATCTCATTGGTGTCAGGGTCAGCACTATGGACGACGCCCCGCAGGATCCCTGGGCGCTGCCGCCATCACAAAAGAGAGTGGAACGTCCAATACCAGGACCGTTTCCACCTGCGGTTCAAATCGTTCGCGCAAACCTTCTGTATATCGAGAAGAATGGGCTGCCTCCGGCGATGCTGAACCGTCTGCTCCGGCTGGCCGCATTTCAGAATCCTGAATTCTATAAGGCACAAGCAATGCGGCTTCCCACATTCAACAAGCCGCGAATAATCGCGTGCGGCGAGAATCTCGCCAACCACATTGCTTTGCCCCGTGGGTGTCTGGCCGAGGTAATGGAGCTGTTTGAAGCACATCACATCAAGCCAAACATCCGTGACGAGCGGTGCGCGGGACATTCAATTGACGTGAAGTTTTGCGGCCAATTGCGCCCATCGCAGCAAGACGCTGTTTCGATGATGGCTGAACACGACGAAGGGATCCTCTGCGCACCTACTGCTTTCGGCAAGACCGCTGTGGCCGCATGGCTGATCGCGGCGCGAAAGGTGAATACCCTCGTACTGGTTCACCGCCAACAGCTGCTGGATCAGTGGCATGCGAGATTAGCGATGTTTCTCAATCTTTCAGCCAAGTCTATCGGCCAGGTTGGGGGTGGAAAGAGCGACCGTAGCGGCACGGTGGACATCGCCATCATCCAAAGCACCCACGGCAGAGAGGGAGTCAAAGACTTCGTCGCAGAATACGGGCACGTCATTGTCGATGAATGCCACCATTTGTCGGCATTCACCTTTGAGCAGGTGATGAAGCATGTAAAGGCGAGGTACATCCTCGGCCTGACGGCAACCCCTGAGCGCAAAGATGGACACCACCCGATCATCTATATGCAGTGCGGTCCGATACGACACAAGCTCAGCGCACGCTTGATGACGGCAGTCACACCATTCGAACATGAAGTGGTTCCTCGGTTGACCGAGTTTTGCCTGCCGCCCGAGCAGATCGATACAACGATTCAGGAGGTGTACGCTGCACTTGCAGATGACCGTGCTCGCAATGAACTGATTCTGGCCGATCTGCTACGCGCAGTCGGAGGCCGGCGCTCACCGCTGCTTCTCACCGGCAGGACCAATCACTTGAAGTACTTTGAGACGGCGCTCTCTGGCAAAGTGAGTAACGTGTTTGTGCTAAGAGGTGGCATGGGCAAGAAACAGCGCCGAACGATTGCGGAGGCGATTGCGGCTGTCCCGGAGAGCGAGTCAAGAGTCATCCTGGCAACTGGCAGTTACATTGGCGAGGGCTTTGATGATGCTCGTCTGGACACCTTGTTCTTGGCGATGCCGATTTCCTGGAAGGGAACGTTGCAACAGTATGTTGGGCGTCTCCATCGGCTTCACGATGCTAAGCATGTCGTTCGCGTCTACGACTATGTCGATTCTCAGGTGCTGATGCTGGCGCGAATGTACGCCCGGCGGCTAAGAGCCTACGGCGCCATCGGCTACAGAATTGGCGCTGCGGCCGCCGAGGGGCCGTCGCCCAGCGATTGAACGCTTCCGATGGGAATGGAGGAATATGACGCACCAGAACACCAAGCCCGTTGTGGTCCACATGGATGTACGCAAGTTGAAGCGCGACACCAATCTTCCGTCATTCAGCAAGGCGAAACTGGAGAAACTGATGCGGTCGTGGATGCGTATACCGAGGAGGAGCAGGCTGTCGGTTTCCTCACGATGATGGAGGATCATCTTGCCCTGCCTTTTTCCACCAATGTCCTCGGTGTTGACGTTGTTGTGGAGAAGGTGGACATGACACGCGATGGTCAGATTGTAGCGATCTGCCGCCACGGCAAAACCCGGCAAGGGATCGGCATCCTTGATCTGCCGTTGCCGACGCCAGCGCCCGGCGGTGCAGAGTGGATCACAGCGTACCGCCACTGGCGCAGGGGATTCTGAGTGAGCGAATACCAGTACTACGATTTCCGGGCGATCGACCGGGCGCTGACAAGAGCTGAGATCACCGAATTGCGATCCATCTCCACGCGCGCCGCGATTACGTCGACGAGTTTCACGAATCACTACGAATGGGGAGACCTAAAGGCAGATCCTCTCAAACTGCTGGAAAAGTACTTCGACGCGTTTCTTTACGTTGCGAACTGGGGAACGCGTGAACTCTATCTCCGCCTTCCGCGGGAATCGGTCGAGTACAAAGTGTTCAGAACCATGATTCCCGGCGAAGCTGCCCACGTGCGAAAAGCTGGCGGCTGGGTGATCGTCTCTTTTGAGAATAGCCTAGAGGACGATGACTGGGACGACGGGACAGGATGGATGGGCTCGCTGATGTCGATGCGCTCGGAGCTTCTGCGCGGCGACCTCCGCTGCCTCTATCTCGGATGGCTGCTTTCCGCACAGAATGAAGAGTTCGCTGAGGACGAACTGGAGCCAGCGGTGCCTGCTGGTCTTAGCGAATTGTCCGCTCCCCTCCGTTCGCTGATCGAGTTTCTTGGAATAGACGAGGATCTCGTTGAAGTTGCTGCATCGGCTTCGGCGCCGCTGAACGCCGGCCCGGATCGGGAGGAACTGGCGGCTTGGATTCAGAGCCTGCCCGAAAAAGAAAAGAACCATTTGCTGGTTGCCGCGGTCTCAGGACCCGGTGAACGGTGGAAGAGCGGACTGCTTCGACGTTTCGAGCAACAGAACGCGCGACGCACTCTGTCCGCGCCCGGCACAATTTGTCGGCGCACTGCAGGCGATCTTCTGAGACTGGTTCATGCCCGTGTGGAAGAAAGAACCTGGTTACTGGAAGCAAAGCAAGCGGCGGAAGCTGCGCGACGGAAGGCAGAAGAAGAGGTTAACCGCTCTCGCTATCTGGACCGACTGGGAAACCGCCAAGAAGCGGCTTGGAATCAGATTGCAGCGCACATCCAAAAGCGGCAGCCCAACGAATACGACAAGGCAGTCACTCTGCTGATTGACCTGCGTGATCTCGGGGTCCGGCAAGGCCGGGTGGCTGCATTCCAGTCCGCACTGGGGGAACTCCGTCAGAAGCACGCCGCCAAAGAAAGTTTTCTGCGCCGGTTGACTAAAGCAAAGCTGTAATGACCGGGGGCGATGAAGGAACAGGGATTGGAAGATACGGGCTCGATCCCGGAGGGCACCCCCTATCTCGCACACAACCAGGTAGAGATGGCCCACCACGAGCCGGAATGAGTCCCGGCATCGTTTCAGTCTCCGTTCCGGATCAGACGAGCCTATAATCCGAAATAGACGAAACATGAATCCGAATTAGACGGAGCCTTCACCCGGCATGGACGATACCGATCACGCGCTCTTTCCCCGATTTTCTGCCGAACTGGTGACCACCGCGCTCAAGGACACTCCGGTAGTCATGGTTACAGGCCCGCGTCAGTGCGGCAAGACGACACTGGTCCGCGATTTGGTCGCGGGCAATCGCGAATTCATCACCATGGACGATGACACGGTGCTGGCTGCGGCACGCAGCGATCCAACTGGGCTGGTGCGCGCTCTCGATCGAACCACCATTGACGAAGTACAGCGAGTGCCCGACCTCCTCCGGGCCATCAAGAAGTCAGTAGATGACGATCGCCGAGCCGGCCGGTTTCTGTTGACCGGCTCAGCCAATATTCTGACTCTGCCTCAAGTCTCGGAGAGTCTAGCTGGGCGCATGGAGATCGTGAATCTATTGCCCCTCTCACGGGCTGAAATCCGAGGCAAAAAGCCGGATTTTCTGAAAGCCGCGTTCGCTGGCAAACTTCGCAGACCCGCGGGACCGATGATCGGCGAGGATCTGGTACAAGCCGTGCTGATTGGCGGCTACCCCGAAATGCTGCGGCGTGGCGATCCAAAACGACGCCAGACATGGGCACGCGATTATGTAAGAGCCATTGTGCACCGGGATGTGCGCGAGATTGCCGACGTGGAAAAACTCGACCAAATGCCGCGCCTGCTGCAGGTTCTCGCCCACCACTCTGGCAGGCTAACCAATTTCACGCAGATAGGAGGCCAAGTTGGGTTTGACGACAAGACCACAAGGAAATACGTGGCCATCCTGGAGCAGTTGTTTCTAGTTCGTCGGGTGGAACCGTGGTTTCGGAACCAGTTGAAGCGTTTGGTAAAGACGCCCAAGCTGCATTTCCTTGACTCCGGCCTGCTCGGCGCGCTCTTAGGAGCTAGTGTGGAGCGAGTCGCGAGAGACCGGACAATCTTCGGACCATTGCTGGAAACGTTTGTTTTCTCTGAGGTGTTGAAACAGGCGTCTTGGTTTGGTGAGAGCTGCGCTTTATACCACTACCGAGACAAAGATCAGGACGAGGTCGACCTTGTGATCGAAGCGGGAAGTGGCGCATTGGTCGGTATCGAAGTCAAGGCGAGCGCTACCGTGAATGCCGGCGACTTCAAGGGACTCCGAAAGTTGGTGGAGGCCTGTGGCGATAACTTCGAACTGGGAGTGGTTCTCTACGATGGCGAAAGGCAGGTCCCCTTCGGCGACCGTCTTGTGGCTGCGCCAATGTCTTGCTTGTGGGCGTGACTCGATTTTCGCGGTCCTCGGGCGCCGCAGTGGCTGCAGGTGTCGCAATACGTCATTACATACCAGGAAGTGATGATGACGGTTTAAATTTTCAAGCGATATGTAGCCTGCAGAAGGAACCCACGTCCGAAAAGTCACCATGGATTGAGAATAAAGAGCGATCAACCAATACACTAGCCGCCGTTTTTAGAGCCGCAGGGGACAGTTCTCCAATCTTGTCCGCAATCCGCCGTAAAGCTGACCGGCCCTCTTGCAGGCGCCCACTCGCCTGTCGCAAACGAGACTCCACCCCCCGAAGGTCATCGACTGCTAGAAGCATCGCGCCTGAAGGTAAACGCAATCGTGTGTTGAGAGTGGCTGCCATGGACTTTCTGTGTCCGAGTTCCGAGCTGGATGAATCCAACACCGTTGTACATCGACTTTCGAATGAATTGGTCGTCCGTAGATCGTAGCCATAAAACTTAATCCGCTCCGCAGGTTTGCCAAAACATGCGGACAATTTAGTCGCGTGAGGGAGTCAACGGTTCAGCGTGGGCGTACAGCATGGATAAAGATATCTCCTCGAATCAAGCATCGTGGTTCAATCGCACCGCCATTCGTGTAGTCGCAGTGCTACTTTGCGTCTAACTCAAGAAGACGGGCACATTCAACTTGAGATAAAAGACGCGGGCAGAGGTATCCCACTCGAAAAGCAACTCGCTCTGAACTCATCGGGACAACTGGGGGTTGGCTTTCGAGGAATGCGAGAGCGCATAGCGCAACTTGGTGGCGTCCTAGAAATTCAATCAAATGGAAATGGTACGGTCGTAAGCGCCACTCTTCCCCGCAAGAATGGCACGGTTAATCACGGCGACCAGTCTCTGAACCCGAACCATCCGAGTACAGCGCCATAATGTTGTGAATGGCATCGGTGCAGCAAACCGCTTCTCCAGACCCCATCCGGCGAACCAAACGGGTGCAAACCGTCACAATCGCGTGGATGAGCGTGGAGGCTCTGGTATCGCTGTTCGCGGCATGGAGTCCCGTGCTGCTCGCCTTCGGTGGCGACAGCGCCATCGAACTTTTTTCGGCGGTAGTGGTGCTGTGGAGATTTCGTGCAAGTGATGCACACGAGGACGTGGAAAAGCGGGCTGCCCGTGTCGCGGGAGCCTTCTTGTTCGCGCTCGCTGCCTACGTCGCAGTCATTTCGGTGGCCAGTCTGTTGGGCTATAGCGAACCCAAGCCCACATTTCTAGGAATAGCCATTCTGGTCGCAGCCGCCATAGTCATGCCGTGGCTTGCGAAAGAGAGACCGCGGCTGTCAGGAGCCACAGGCAGCGCAGCTTTGAGGGCGGATGCCGCACAGTCGGCACTGTGCGGTTATCTTTGATCGCCTTAACGGGACTGGTTGTGAATGCCTTTTGGAACGTGCCGTTGGCGGACTCGGTTGCGGCTCTAGCAATTGTTCCGCTCGTCCTTTGGGGGGGAGGAGAAGGCATACGGGGCAAGCCGTGCGGGTGTTCTTGAGTCTAAGTTCCTTCTTTCCATGGGCGGTTCGCAAGGGGTGCGCCAGTGCTGTCATTTTTCGCGACCTTTCGCCCCCTGTTTCGCTTGGCGGGAGATGGCCAGCCGAGTAAACGTTTTGAGACACACTGGTTCGTTCAAAGGACTGAGCATCAAGGCTCGTCCGGTTTTCCGGTCACCACCCCACAAATCAAACAGCAATGAGGTTTAGCAATCTGGGTGTCAAGAAAAGCCCGCTGCCGATACAAAATATTATCCGGCGGAATTCATCCGAAATCGAGTTCGCTCCGTACTAGGTATGCGCAAGTGCTTTGGGCTTGCACCCAATGCGGAAAAGAACAAAAGATTGCGGCTGTAATTCATGATCTCCATCGAATCCAGACTTTTTAGCTTCCGTACACCTGCGAGTCCCGCTCAATTCGCACTCCTCAAACCATCACCGCTGAGGTGCGCCTCAGTTTGAGAAAAGGAGTGTTCCAATGAAGACCGAAGTGCTTGAGCGGATCGTTAACAGCCCGTCTGATCGTCGTAAGTTCCTAAAGAGGGTAGGTGCAACGGGATTGGGTGTTGCGGCAACCACCATGATCGGCAGCAGCTTTGTGGGAAAGACTTACGCCTGAACCGCAATTAACGACACCGACATTTTGAACTTTGCCCTAAATCTGGAGTATCTGGAAGCCGAGTTCTACTCAATGGCGACCTACGGCTCAACGTTGCTTGAGCTTGGAGTGCTGACGGCGTCCGAGGAAAGCGGGCCCACAACGGGCGGAAACATGGTTCCCGACTTCGGGGCATCTCCACTGGCGTTCTTGGCCACGGCTTTGCGCAAGAACGAAATAGATCACGTGAAATATCTGCGCTCGGCACTGGGTTCGGCAGCGGTGAAGAAGGCTTTGATGATCGAAGGACTCTTTCAACCAATGCACTTATTGATAAGTGCGGGGATTGCACTTCTCATTTTAGGCCCTAAGAAACTACCTGAGCCTGCCTACACCATCGCCACCATCGCGTCCCGCGCTGGCAAGAGTGAGGCGTATGTCTACGGTCGTATTAGACTCGCTGACCTGATACCGCCCGTGGCCGAGGCATTTCTGAAAGACCAGATCACCATCGGCCACGCTTTGCTGATCGCCAAGCTCCCGGCTTCGCAACAGCAGGAGGCATTCTCGGCTTCCTTTCGGGGCTTGTGGACAAGCGAAGGCAACAGCCAAGTCCTGATTCCAGTGCGGGAGTTGGCAGCGTGGATTGAATCGAACATCTTGCTACAACTGGCGTCCGCGCCGTTTGACAAGCAGGATGAGACACTCGTTCCCGAAGCAGGTTCGTGCGCGAACTGTCCGAAACGAACCGGATTCAACAGACTACTCTTCCCGGACGTGCGTAAAGATTCATGCACGTCTCCCGATTGTTTCCGGGCCAAGATTGACGCTTGCGTGAAAAAAACTCTGGAAACCAAGCCGCAGTTAATCCAGATTTCGGCGGCGTGGAATTCCCGCGAGGGCGCTCCCTTGGGACGGAATCAGTATGTGGAGTTGGAGATCAAGAAACCCAAGCCGAACGGCGTAAGCAGTAAGATCTCAGCCGTTCAGAAACCATGCGACAAGATGGTCGAGGCCATCGTCATGGACGGCGGTAAGCGTGGACAGGTTGTCAAGGTTTGTGCCGATCCCGCTTGCCGCACCCACCACCCCAACACGCCTTCTCCGCAGCAAGTCGAGCGGGAGCGGGCGGAGGAGCGGAAGCGCATCGAAAAGGAGAAACTGGCCATTACGACTCGCCATCGCATCTTGGCTACGATCCTCCAACGCGTATCGGTTCCGTTAAAGAAGGCCGACTTGCTGGCGGTAGCCCAGTACCTGATCGGCCATCTCTCCTACAGCCAAGTTCCGGCTCTGGCGAAGCGCCACAAGGTAGAGGCAAAGAAAGACTCCGCGACCGCGCAGGATCTTCTCGCCAAGCAAGTGGGCACCTACGACGAAGCCGAACTCTGCAAGCTGCTTCTGGAAATCAGCCTTCTGGACTCGGCCTATCAGCGATCCACCGTCAGCCGCGACGACGTTCTGATGGACGCAGCCAAACGCTATCGAGTGGATGCTGAAAAGCTCCAAAAGGCCGTGGCGGAGGAACTTGCTGCGAAACGAGACAAGAAGACCAAGGCCAAAGCAAAATCTAAGAACCGCAAAACGGCGGCATAGGTTAGTCGTTAAGATCGACTTACATTTCTGGCGGAGTGCAAGTTTGCATTCCGCTATTTTATTGATTTGAAGTCGAGCGCAACGGCGTCAACGGCCAACAGCCCGGTCCTGCCTCAATTTTCTGACCAACAGCAATTGGCTCCCTGGAGCCTTGCGCTGGCGCGACGGGGGTTACTTTTTAGCGGCCAGAATCTCTACCGACCCAGGCATGACCCGCCCATCGCAGCGAAAATATCTTCCGTCGTCATCGTAAGCGATCTCATATCCCCAAACGTTGACCTCTGACTGCGAATTCCACTGTGTGTAGTAGCCCTTCTGATTCAGCTTCTCCTGCAAGGTGAGTACGTCTGAAGCTCCCGGACCTCCGACTTTTGGAACACCGAACTCATCCTTCGGAGGACTCGGGAGTAGTTTGTAGAAGCCCTTGCTGGTAATCCATTGAATGCGGCCATTTAAGGAAATCGTGAACTCCTTCCCGTCTTCGATTGCGTCATTGATGCTTGTCAACGGAATGATGACTTGGTGCGATGAGCTTGTTTTTTCCGCCATCATCTCCGACCCTGACAGCTTAACGACCCGAAAACGATTGTCGCTGCTCGGACCCACCAGCGGTTCGATGCGAAGCTCGGCTCCCAGAGAGAATGCATTTCGCAGAACGCGATACTTGGGATCGGAACTGAATCGCTCAGGAGGACGTTGTAGAGCAGTGACCAACTCGGTCTCGATTGCAGTTCGCAGCACTCCTTGAAAGCTTTCGATGTTTGCGTAGGAAGCGTACTTCACATCGAGCTTGTTGATGGCATCTTGGAGTTCCTCCGTCCGGCGCGGAACATCCCGAAGAATAAGAAGCGTGCGCTTGTTGTGTCGTATTGCTGCATCTATCTCCGCGACAACCGGGGGCGTAATATCTTCCCCAAGCAGGAAGATCACTAAGTCGCTCTTTTCGAGAGGATTCTGGTAGGACTGTTCCAATGATGCTGAACTTGCTCCCTCCTCTTCGAATACCTTTCCGTACTCGTCGAACGATGCTCCGTCGCCACGCTGGTCGTGTAGCTGCGTGGTGCGAGTGTCCGCGTGGTTGGCCAGCCCTGCAGTTTATAGTGGTGGAGGCGGCGGGAGTCGAACCCGCGTCCGAAAATGTTACTGGTCAAGAGACTACATGCTTGTTCCGGTTCATGCCCCAAGCGTTGGGCGCCTTGCGGCGCTTCCCCCGGGACGTTCGCAGCCCACGCTCAGAACGGACAAGAAACGCTAGCCGCTAGCCTGTGATCTTAGCCTCTCAGCCCAGACGTAGCTGACAAGAGCAGCCCTCTGTGCGACGCTCGGCCACAGCCCAAGGGCGAAGCTGTGGAGAGCGGCTGCCTAATAAATTAGGCTGCGTATGCCATTGGTTGATTGGCAATTATCATTTTGCACGCGATTACGGGTGTGTGCACCCCGGCATGCCTCTTGGCCGCAAGCATCTCCGTCGAAGCCGTGACGCCCCCACTGGTGGGATTGGCCGTCGAAAGAACCACTTCCAGACTAGGGTGAGCCAGAATGGAAGTCAACACACAATTAGATTGTGTAACCTAAAGAAAATATTCAACTTGCCGTTTGAAGGAGTTTGTTGCCTTTTACCCCTTGATGGATCACACTAGTCGTCTATGAGCGATGAAAAAGAAAAGGTTGACAGAGATCGGGAGAAACGGCGACAAGCTTGGCTTCGGTTACGCGGAGCTTTAAAAGATGTATACGCGGAATACAGTGGCGAGGCATATCTTCGCAAAGAACGACGAGAGTTCAATGAGGGGATGGAGCAAAGGGAAGCCTTGATGGATGCCGCCTTCGGAAAAGGATAGAATCGCCGCCGCTCTTCAAGTACGACTGGGGTTTGGGATGTTATTTTCGCCGAAAACTGTGCGCTCGTCGGCATGCGTGATTCCTAGAATTCAGTTCATTGCCGGAATCGATTCCAACATTCTTTGACGCCGCGCGTCTCGGATTCACCTTCCGCATCCTCCGTTCCATGTAATGAAGGTAAGGATTCGACTGCGGTTGAGCTTCGCATTTGCAAGGCTCAAGCCTTGTTCAACGGGCAGGATTTCCAAAGAGCCATATCGCGAACTTATTCTGGAACCACGTGCCGCTGCCGGCCATCTATAAGGCTTGAAGGAGAACTCATAACATGAGCACGGTGACTTCCCCCATCGCTACGGAAGAAAAAACTTCAACTCGAAAAGCGTACCCGGCAAAGGCATACGCCGCGCAGGGTGCGGCCTCTGGTCTGACTCCAGCCGCAATACGCCGCCGCGAACCTGGCCCGACCGATGTGCAGATCGACATTTTATTCTGCGGAGTCTGCCACTCCGATCTGCATCAGGTGCGCAACGAGTGGGAGCAGATGATGCCCACGGTTTATCCCTGTGTGCCGGGACATGAAATTGTTGGGCGCGTGGTGAAGACCGGAAGCTCGGTCACCAAGTTCAAAGGAGGGGATCTGGCGGCGGTCGGCTGCATGGTCGATTCCGACCGCGTCTGCCCCAACTGCCGCGCGGGCAATGAGCAATTCTGCGACAGCATGCCGACTTTTACTTACAACGCCGAAGATAAGCATCTCGCCGGAGTGACTTACGGCGGGTATTCCGACAGCATCGTGGTGGATGAGGCATTCACGCTGCGTGTGCCGAAAAGTATGGACCCGGCCGCGACTGCTCCTCTGCTTTGCGCAGGGATCACGACCTATTCTCCGATGCGCCACTGGAATGTGCGCAAGGGGCAGAAGGTGGGAGTGGTCGGCCTTGGAGGCCTCGGCCACATGGCTGTGAAGTTTGCCAATGCGTTCGGTTCGCACGTGGTGTTGTTCACGACCTCGGCAAACAAAGTCGCCGATGGTCTGCGGCTGGGTGCGCACGAAGTCGTGATCTCAAAGAATGAAGCTGAAATGGCCAAACATGCCGGCAGCTTCGACTTCATTCTCGACACGGTTTCCGCTGAGCATAATCTCAACGCGTATCTTGATCTGGTAAAGCTGGATGGGACCTTGACGATGGTAGGAGCGTCTCCCACGCCGTTGCCGGTCGCCGTGGGCAGTCTCTTATTCCGGCGGCGTTCGTTGGCCGGATCAATTATCGGCGGCATTCGAGAGACGCAGGAGATGCTGGATTTCTGTGCCGATCACGGCCTTACTGCCGACATTGAGCTGATCAAGATTCAGCAAATCAACCAAGCCTTCGAGCGCCTGGCGAAAAGTGATGTGAAGTACCGGTTTGTGATCGACATGGCGTCGCTGAAATAACCGTCCCGCTGCAATCGAACTTAAACGACCGGGAGCGCCTGCGTGAAACAGAGCAAGCGCTCTCTTGGCTCGCGCGCGATTTCTTTTCAGTCTCGATTTTGATCCGTTGGCTCTTCTTTTAGCGACTGCGCTTATTCCTGCCCGTTTATCTGCATCTCGCGCCCGTTTACGGCATCTGAACTACGACGCCGAACTGTAGAATGAAGGCTGTTGACCAGAGATGACCGTATCCGTCAAAAGCTGTATGCGCCAGCGTTGTCACAGGGGGCAATTGTGAAGGCGCAGTGTTTCCCTTTTAGCCAGATTCCACACACCAGCCGTCTTTTTATCGATTTCCTTTCGTACTCTCCAGGCGTTCGCAGTTTCTATCCTTACTCCCCGCATTTCAGTGAATGGATGAAAGGGCAGGCCTCTGGTCTGCAATATGACCCGGTTCGCCGTGAACGGGTTAGTGCAATTCTCCAGCGGCAGAATGCTTCGTGGGGTGCGTCACCGCAAACTCTGAGCAATATCGATCGTTTGCGTCACGGCGCCGCTGCCGTAGTAACCGGCCAGCAGGTGGGTCTGTTTGGCGGCCCAATGTTTTCGATCTATAAGGCTCTGAGCGCGGTGAAACTGGCGGAGGAGGCTACAGCCGCGGGAATCGATGCGGTCCCTATTTTCTGGCTGGCCACCTACGATCACGATCTTAGCGAAGTGAACCACATTTCGATGCCCGGTGCCGACGGCGCGCCGCGCACCTTCGCTACATCGAGCCACAGCGTGCCGAACGCGCCGGTTAGCGAAGTGCGTTTCGGCGAGGAGATCATCCCGGTCGTCGAAGACGCCGTAAGTTTGCTCGGCGATTCTGAAGTTTCGCAATTCCTGCGCGAGTGCTATCGACCAGGGGAATCGCTGGGAACGGCTTTTGCCCGTTTATTCGCGAGATTATTTGCAAAGTGGGGAGTCATTGTTCTCGATGCGTCCGATCCTGAGTTGCATCGAGTGGCTGCGCCGATCTATTGCGCAGCCATCGAGCGCGCAGAAGATGTGAATGCCGCGCTGCTAGAGCGTGGCCAGGCGCTCGAGAGGGCGGACTATTACCAGCAAGTGAAGGTGACGCCATCATCGGTGCTGCTCTTCACGCTCCAAAACGGTGCTCGCACAGCAATTCATCGGCGAGAATCGAACCACCCGGCCCAATTCATCATCGGCACAGAGAGCGAAGCCGAGAAGCTTTCGGCCTCTCAGTTGATTGATCGCGTTAATGGCGTGCCGGAGAATTTCAGTCCGAATGTGCTGTTGCGTCCGGTGGTGCAGGATTATCTTTTGCCCACCTTGGCTTATGCTGGCGGTTCTGCCGAGGCAGCGTATTTCGCGCAGGCGGGAGCAGTATACGAAACACTTCTCGAACGCGTGACACCGATCATTCCGCGATTCTCGGCGACGATCGTTGAGCCGAAAATACAGCACAAATTAGAGCATTATGGTCTTAGCGCTGCTGAGGTCTTCCAAGGCACGGAGGCACTGCGCCGCAGGCTGGCCTCGCACGCGCTTC
The DNA here is from genome assembly GCA_963784095.1 of uncultured Acidobacteriaceae bacterium. GTDB lineage: Bacteria > Acidobacteriota > Terriglobia > Terriglobales > Acidobacteriaceae > Sulfotelmatobacter. Next base: position 344,633 of record CAWAQC010000001.1, on the reverse strand, counting down.
CGGGAGACTTGCAGGCAGCATTCGAGCGCGCTGGCAGGTCAATCGCAGATTCCTTTTCCGTTCTGAAAGAACCCCTGGCCAAACTCGATCCCACGCTCGTGGATGCCAGTCAGACGGGCGCTTCAAAAGTGCAGTATCAGCTCGAGAGACTGCGTGAGCGAGCCATGGCCGCCGAATTACGGCGCAGCGAGGTCATTGGCCGTCACGCTGAGATCCTCAGCAATATGCTCTATCCTGACGGGGCTTTGCAGGAGCGAGGAATCGCCGGAGCATATTTTCTCGCTCGCCATGGAACCGAGCTGCTGCGATCGGTTTACGACACGATACACACGGATTGCCACGATCATCAGATTTTAGAGTTGTAAGTGGGCCAGGAGCGACAGCCAGCAACACAGCCGCAGTGAAGAACAAAATACAAAACTATTCGCGTGGAATCGAACATAATGGAAGATTGTACGACAGGAAATTATGACTTGAGCCAGGTTTCGAGTTGCGCCAGCGATTCGACCCGTGGCAAATCGCGATCCTTGTAGGCGCTGGCAACATCGAACAAAACCGCATCCATTCCACCATTCCGCGCGCCCAGATAATCGACCGAGTACACATCGCCCACGTAAAGACTTTCTTCCGCCCGCGCGTTCATAGTACGGAGCGCAGTTTCGAAAATCTCGCGTCGTGGTTTTTCCACTCCGACGTTGCCTGAATCTGTGATGCTTTCGAAACAGTCGGCAATGCCGCAGTGAGACAGAACGCGGTCAATGCGGCCATCGGAATTCGAAATCACCGCGATGCGAAACTGTTCGCCGATCCTCTGCAGGGCCTCGTGCGTTCCCGGCAGAATTTGATTCCAGCTTGCCGAGTTCCTCGTGTTCTGCACCAGCACGTCGCGGAGAGCTACGCTCTCGCGGAGAGCTACGCTTTCTCCAAGCTGATCGAGCAGGTAAGTATGAAAAATCCACCAGAAGCCATGATCTATAAGGCCGTCCTGCATTCCGTGATCGAATTCTGTTTTCGTTTTTCGCTCCAGCGCCTGCCATTGTTCAAGGGTGGGGTGCCGCTCGATTGCGATTGGCGCCAGAATCTTTTCGCGATTGGGAAATAGGAGAGTGTTGCCGACATCGAAAAAGATCACGCGCCGCTGTTTCATGCTTCTATCTTACTGAAGCGTCCTGGGAAGTGAGGAGTTGGAGGCTGATTTCCGGGGCTTACAGGAACGGAGCCCATTTTGGAGCAATATTCCAAATGGCGGTAGTGGCTCAATTTGAATTTTAGCCACGGAATAGAATGTACAGCAGATACAGGGCGAATGCTGCGAAGATCGCCCCCGCAATCTGAAACTGTTGGCGGTTCCAGTCAGTGAGCGGTTCTCCACCTTTTCGCACTCCAGAGCGCTTGATAAACCAGTCAGGCCTTATTATGTGTGCGATTCCGATGCAGGCAAATATCACCAACATCAGCGCAAGCATCGCCATTTTCAGCGAGCTAGTCATTCCGCTTCTTGTACTGGACGCATTTGGCGGGTTTTCGGCATGTCGGCTATCGTTACGATTCTCGTCCAGACTCCAAACGTGATCTCTCAGGGGAGCGGTCATATCGGCGCGATCCGCAGGGTCTGATAGATTTTAGCGAAATTGTAATAGACCGCATGAGTAGCAACCAATGCCCGACTGGTTGTTGCCGTGACCAGCAACATAAAAAACGGTAAGATGCAGGTTATTCGGGGCGAACCATTCTTGCCGTAGCAGGCTTCTCTCCTGATGATTTCAGGGCGCTATGACCATGGCCGAGACATCGTTGATTGGGCAAACCCTGCTTGCGCAAGACATCTGCCAAATGACGTGCGGCTATGTCTTGCAAACCGCGCTCTGGCTAAAAAGCCCACCCGCCTTTCAGTCCCTCCCGGCGTCGATGCTTTTGTGGCGGTCTTCCAGCCGCGAAGATGTCTACAACATCCTGTGGACTGTGGTGTTCGGCTTCGCGACTCTGAATATCCTCACTCTGGCGGCCCGGCGGTTCGAGCCTAACCGGCGCGGCCTGACTTTCGGAGAGATGATGGCGGTGCTTGTGGTCGTGCTCTCGATGTTTCTGATGATCTGGGAGTTGTTGAACGTGTTTCACATCTTGCCCATCAAGCTGCGAGGCTGATCCCGCGCAACCGGCGGCTGTTTTGCGGTATGATTCGCTCAATGGCAAAAAGCTCGCCTACCCTCGAACTGACCTGCCCTTGCTGCAGCGCGTTGCTGAAGGTCGATGTTGACACCGCTTCCGTGATCGCCCACACCGCTGCCGTCAAACCCCGTATGTTCGGCGACATGGAAGAAGCGGCCCGCGCCATGAAGGAACAGGACAGCCGCCGCGAATCCATTTTCAGGCAATCGGTGGAGGCACAGAAACATGCTTCCGAGGTTCTGGAGAAGAAGTTTCAGGAGGCATTGAAGAAGGCCAAAGAAACTCCCGATACCGGCAAGCCCATCCGCGATTTCGATCTTGATTAGGCGATTCCGTTCCTCCGCCGGTCCTAGCCATTAGAGTTACTTTCAGGGGCTAGAATTAACCGCAATGGCAAATCATCCTCTGCTTCTCGGGCACCGTGGCCTGCGCCGCGACCGATCCGTTCCCGAAAACACGCTTGCAGCATTCGATCTCGCGCTGGCGGAAGGGTGCGATGGTTTCGAGCTTGACGTGCGCCTCTCGCACGACGGGCACGCGGTCATCTGTCACGATCCGAAGACTCGCCGTGGGGAGATTGCCTCCTGCTCCGCGCACTCTTTGCGCTTGCCGTTGCTTCAGGAGATCTTGCAGCGTTATCGGCGTTCTGCATTTCTGGATATCGAGTTGAAAGTTGCCGGACTGGAAGCGATTACAGCCGCATTATTACGGAGGTATCCTCCGGCACGCGGTTTCGTGGTTTCTTCGTTTCTTCCGGAATGTTTACTCACGCTGGGCAAGCTGGATTCTTCCATTCCTCTCGGGTTGATCTGCGAAAACGAGGATCAATTAAAACGTTGGCCTAAGCTTCCCATGAAATACGTGATGCCGCACCACAAACTCGTGCGGCCCGCTTTAATCGAAAAAATAAAATCTGCGGAGAAAAAGATAGTGGTGTGGACGGTGAACCACGCAGCTGAGATGAAACGGTTTTCGCGGTGGGGCGTCAATGGGCTGATCTCGGACAATCCCAGGAAACTTATTCACACTGTGGGCCGCACGAACTAACAAAATCCAATCCACTCTTACGGTTGCTGGCCGGGCTAATCAGCCGCGGCTTCAAACGCTGCGGTGCTTCGTCCCACAGGGCGTAGAAATGCTGACCGTTCCGTCTCGAACGATTCCAGGTTTGCGCCCATGGTCTGCTCGTTCCAGCCGAGCACTGCGCCGATGCGCGCGGCGGCCTCGCGGCTGCACGAATCCGACCAGCACGATCCCAGCGCCACCGGCACGCGCCGCAGGAGCACATCACCTAAAGTTACGGCGCACTCTCTGCGATACGCTTCCACCACTTCGGCGATCACGTGAGAAGTATGCGGACAAATCGGCGCGCGCAGTTCTGCGCTTACCAGAGCCATGCGGGCGATATCGGGAGCGCGTTTGCCGTGCCACTCCAACATGCCGCGAGCGGTTTCTTCGCTCACCGCTCCAATGCGCGCGATTTCCAGCACCGCTTCGTCGAGCATCGGATCGAGCGCGCCCCCGGAACCAACTGCCAACCCGCCCGGTTCATTGACTCTGATTCCGATCTTGTGCGCGCACTCGCGTGCCAGCGCCGATGCTGTTGTGAGCTTACCTCCGATCGCTGAAATCATGCGTCCGGCGCCATCATCGACGTGATCGTGAAGAATATGTTTTCGCGTTACCACGGAGGGATTGTTGTCGGGCGAGTAAGGCAGCGGCCGAATTCCGGCAAAGGCATGCTTCACGTTTTGGCTCGATAATTTCGCCTTGGGAAATAATTGGGCTACCGAACGCACCAGATAACTGATTTCATCCGCGGAGGGAACGGCCCTCGCCGGATCGCCATTATCGGCAACTTCGGTGGTTCCCGCTAAAATTTGGTCGTTCCACGGAATGACGAACATGGGGCGTCCATCCTCGCCTTCGGCGTAAACCGCCGCGCTCGGCGAACCGGCAAACCGCGGCAGCACAATATGCGACCCGCGAACGCCGCCCAGCATGGGCTTCGACATGCGTACGGAAGAACGCTGGCACAATCGATCCGCCCAGGGGCCGGTGCAATTGATGATCCAGCTCGCGTCCACGCGATCGTCGCGTCCGATGAGGTGGTCGCGTACTAAGACTCCGTGGGCGCGGCCATGCGCCACGTCGACGGCAAGCACCTCTGCATGATTGCGAACGACTGCTCCCGCGGCTATGGCTTCGGTCAACCACTCCGCGACCAGCCGCTCCGGAAATTCGCATTGCGCATCTTCATAGTCGAAGAACGACCAGCGGTGCCCCGCATCCAGCGCGCGCTCCAACTGCTTCAATTCCATTTCGCCGGTCTTCCGGCGGGAATTCTTTCCCGCCATGCGCTGGTACAACCACAATCCGGCACGCACTTTCAACGCACTGCGCTGGCTTTGTTCATTGAGCAGCAGAAGGAAGTGCATGGGATGCACCAGGTGAGATCGCTCACGCAACAACTTCTCGCGATCACGCAAGGATTCGCGAACCAGCCCTAACTCGCCGTGCTCGAGATAGCGCAGGCCTCCATGGATAATGCGGGTAGAACGGCTGGTGACTCCCGATGCGAAATCGTTCTGCTCGATCAGAAGAACACGCTTGCCCGCGCGTGCGCACTCGCGTGCGACGGCAACTCCGTTGATGCCGCCTCCGATCACGACCACGTGAAAGTGCTGGGCATCCAGCGGCGCACGGGGATTTGCAACTAAGGCCATATACCTCAATCAGATGCAAACGCTGTCAATTGTAACGGATGACGTTTCCAGGCGATCTTCGGGAAGGAGCTATTCCGCCATCATTAGAGTTTGCACCCTGCGCTAGGACGGAAGTAGGTAACTTCGGTACCGTAGCGCATATGCCCGAAGACTAAACGTGACCAAACGGTTACGCATAAAAGCTTACAGTGAGAACGGAAATTAAAACGCCGGCCAGGCAGAACGTCGCCAGACGGCTATCGCGTGAAGGGATTAGGCCGCCTTACGTTCGCCCCTAGTGCGGCCTTTCGAGAATAACTCAATCATTTCCCGATTGAAGGCTGGAATGTCATCCGGTTTGCGACTGGTAACGATCCCGTTACTCAAAATGACTTGCTCGTCGACCCAGGTGCCGCCGGCATTTTGAATATCGGTTTTCAATGAAGGCCAGGAGGTCACCGTACGTCCGCGGACGGCGTCGGCTTCCACCAGCATCCACGGCCCATGGCAGATCGCCGCAATCGGCTTGCCCTGATCGACGAAGTGTTTCACGAATTCGACCGCCTCAGGAATCATCCGCAATTGATCCGGATTGTGAACCCCACCGGGCAGCAGCAGAGCATCGTATTCGGATGCGTTTGCCGATTTCAGCGAGACATCGACGGGAACTTCTTTGCCCCAATCTTTCATGTCCCAGCCTTTGATTTTGTTGTCTTTCGGGGAGACTACTTGCGCCTGTGCGCCTGCCTCTTCGAGAGCCTGCTTCGGTTTTATCAGCTCAGATTGTTCAAAGCCGTCGGTTGCCAGGATTGCGATTTTCTTGCCCTGCAAAGTATTTGCCACGATATCTCCTCCAGATTGGTTGATCGTCTATGAAGGTTCGATGCGGCGATGGTGGACGCGGTTGACATCGAATCGGCGAAGCAGGGTGCGATTGCCCGCGATCAGCCGCGTCATTTAAAGTGGTTGCCAATGTCCACAACTGGCGAACGATTCGAACGGGCAGTTGCGATCATGGAGCGGCTGCGCGCCCCCGGAGGTTGTCCGTGGGATCGGGAGCAGACTTTCGATTCCATCAAGCCGTATACGCTTGAGGAGACGTATGAAGTGCTGGAAGCCATCGACAACCGCGATTGGGAGGAACTGCCGGGCGAACTTGGCGATCTGTTGCTGCAAGTGCTTTTTTACTCGGAGATGGCGAAAGAGCAGGGAACATTCTCGATCGACGATGTTCTCGACCGGCTTTCGCGCAAATTAGTGGACCGGCATCCCCATGTGTTCGGAGATGTAAAGGCTGAGACTTCTGCTGACGTGAAGCGCAACTGGGAGGCGCTGAAAGTTGAAGAACGGAAGAAGCGAACGCAGGAGTTAACGAATACAAGTCGAACCGGGGTTCAGAATTCAGAAGTTGCTGCGAAATCGATTCTCGCCGGAATTTCCTCCTCGATGCCCGCTATGCTGGAAGCTCACAAGCTTAGCTCTCGGGCGGCGCAAGTCGGCTTTGATTGGCCGAACATTGCAGCCCTGTTCGAAAAATTGAGCGAAGAGACGCACGAACTTCAACAACACTTGCGGGACTTTCCGGCTCCAGGGCCACATCCGGAACAACGGGGTGTCGCGGGTTCTGGTCGCCAGATTATCTCTGACGACCTCTATCGTCGTCTAGAAGAAGAAGTCGGCGATCTTTTTTTCGTGCTGGTCAATATCGCGCGCTATCTTTCGCTCAATCCTGAATCTGCGCTGCGAAAAACTAACCAAAAGTTCCGGCGCCGTTTTCAATGTATGGAACAGGCTTTGCGTCAGCGGGGTGAAAGTCTTGAGCAGAGCTCGATGGAGGAGCTTGAAAATCTCTGGCAACAGGCCAAGCTAGAGGAGAAGAACTCGTGAGCGCCGACGCCGTTGTCATCCGGCGGTGCCAGGGGCTCGAGGAGCTGAGAACGTGTGTCGCATTGCAAAAAGAAATATGGAACTTTACCGACGACGAGCTCGTGCCTCTGCGCATGTTCGTCGTGGCAGAAAAAGTTGGCGGTCAGGTAATGGGAGCTTTCGACGGTAAAGAGATGGTCGGCTTTGCTCTCTCCGTCCCCGGCACGCGATCGGGGCATCTTTACTTGCATTCGCACATGTTGGCCGTCCGCAAGGAGCATCGCAACTCAGGCTTGGGCCGTCGCCTGAAGCTGCTGCAGCGCGAAGATGCGCTGGCGCGGGGCATCGAACTGATCGAATGGACTTACGATCCTCTCGAAATCAAGAATGCATATTTGAATATCGAAAAGCTGGGGGCAATCTCGCGGCGATACAACATTAATCAGTATGGAATCACATCGTCGCCGTTGCAGGGCGGCCTACCCAGTGACCGCTTGATTGCGGAGTGGTGGTTGAACTCGAAGCGCGTCCAAACCCTGCTGGCGAGCGGCAAAAACCCGCCTTTCGAGCAGGAAGCGGCGATTGATGTTCCTGCGGAGATTTATCAATGGAAAGCCGCTGCCGAAACCAGGGGCAAGGCGCAGCAGATCCAGCAACGAAACCGGGAGCAATTCCTACGGGCGTTCGAAAGCGGCTTGACTGTGCTTGGATATCAGCGAGACAACGAGGCCAATGGGTCGTTCCTGCTTGGCAATTGGGACGAGCAGTGGTCGTATGCGTCACGAGAGTAATTTCACCACAGAGGCACAGAGACACAGAGGAATGTCAAAAATTCTAAGATCAAGGGTCGCTCGGTGGGCTCTGTGTCTCTGTGGTGAATTATTGTTTCTCCAAATATGAAGATTGAAGCCATTACCATCCGCGAGATTCACATGCCGCTCGTACACTTTTTTGAGACGAGCTTTGGGCGCACCTACAGCCGCAGCATTCTGCTGCTCACGGCCAATTGCGAAGGCGTCGACGGCTGGGGAGAATGCGTGGCCGGCGAAGATCCGTTCTACAGCAGCGAGTGGGTGGAAACTGCATGGCCTACGATCACCCGCTATCTTGCGCCTGCGCTGCTGGGACGCAATCTTGAATCGGCGCGCGACTGCCCATCCCTCTTCTCAAAAGTGCGCGGGCACCGCATGGCTAAAGCGGGCCTTGAGAATGCTCTATGGGATGCGGAAGCAAAACAGAAAAAGTTGCCCCTGTGGAAACTTCTGGGAGGCACGCGCACCGAGATTCCTTGCGGAGTATCGATCGGCATTCAAGATTCAGTCGAGCAACTGCTGGAGAAAATTGAAATTGAGCTGGCTGCGGGCTACCGCCGCATCAAGGTGAAAGTTAAACCCGGCTGGGATGTGAATGTGCTGGAGCGCATTCGGTCCCGCTGGGCTGATATTACTTTGAGCTGCGATGCCAATTCTGCTTATAGGCTCGACCAACTCGAACACCTGCGCTCATTCGATCAGTTCAATTTGCTGATGATCGAGCAGCCGCTCTGGGACGATGACATTTTTTATCACGCCCGGCTGCAGAAAGAATTGCGAACGGCGATTTGCCTCGACGAGTCGATCGTTAGCGCCAGAAAAGCTGCCGTCGCACTTGAGCTGCAAGCCTGCCGCATCATCAACATCAAAGTGGGTCGCGTGGGCGGATTCTCGGAAGCGAAGAAAATCCATGACATTTGCCAATCGCAAAAGATTCCAGTCTGGTGCGGCGGCATGCTGGAATCGGGCATAGGCCGCGCACACAACATCGCGCTTTCGACGTTGGAAAATTTCAGCCTCCCGGGAGATGTTTCGGCCTCGAAACGTTACTGGAAAGAAGACATCATTGAACCTGAAGTTAAGGTTTCGCCGCAGGGAACGATTGCGATCAGCAACGAGCCGGGCACCGGATATCGAGTGAAAGAAGAGTTGATCGAGAGCTTAACAGTGCGCAAAGAAACGGTTCGAGCGGGCGCCTAATTGCCGCGAGCAACCGCAATCAGTGGCCCACTTTCTGCGCGTCGGCGGTTTCGGGCCCGCCTTGCGCGAACCTGGCGCTTTCTGTTTCCAGCATTTTGACGCCTTGTGCAAACGTCGTGTCGTTGGGCACGCGGCGAAAATTACTAAATACTTCGTCCGATCGGATGAAAATATTTTTAATGAGCAAGATCTTGCCGGTGAAGGCCAACGACATGCGCGAGAGTTCCCAGCAATTGTCGCCGACGTCTGCCTGCGTGACGAGGAAGTGTCCACCTTTATCGAGACGGCCAAGAATTCCCCATCCGAAACCCACCGTCTGAAACAAGTTGCCGTCAATTTCCGCGAGCCTGCGATGCAGCGGGTCGATCAAGATAGTCCCGCTCATTCCAGATAGCACCTGCTCCACATGGGTTGGAGGACGGTACGAAGGGTTTGGACGAAATTTAAGACGAATGAGATTCACTCCGTCACGGCCGATCGCGGCCGTTCCGGGAACGGTGCCGTCGTACTCGAACACGAATGCCTCGGGCATTGCCCTCATGATGCGCAGGCTGCGGTCGGAGTCTTCCTTCTGCTCGCGCTGTTTGCGCCTCAATTGTGCGGGATCGCTCACCAGTCCGGCCAGGCGGCCTTTTTCGTCTTCGATTTGTTTCGGAGTCAGGGGTTTGTCATTGTAGGCAATCGTCATTCCTGCCATGCCGTCGCGTGTTTCCACGTAAATTCTGGTCTGGGAGCCTTGCGGAGTGCTCTTCCGGTCGCGGAAGATGTGCTTCAGGCCATCGACGTTGCCTGTGGCAATCTCGTTTGCGACCGTAGCGCGCACAAGTTGAATGGGAGGAATCGGCTGTTCGTCGGCAAGCAGAGAACCCACCCCAACGGCCGGAAGCCAGCACAGCAGCGATGAAAGAACCACAAATTTGAAAATCATCGTTTGGAAAATCATCGTTTGTAAGTACGCTTCAGCAACTCCAAGTCTAGCGATACTGACTGACGTGTTTCTCTACAGGCATTATTGTAGAACCGAAACAATCTCGCAGGGCTAAAAACCTGTTGCGTGCTTGCCGCATAGTCCCTGCTTGGGTATAGTCGTTGCAGTGGGGCGGTGTTCCGGTTGTATCCCAGATTGCTTCCGGCAGGGCCGCTCGATGATTCCCGGGGTCCAGGAGTTCTTTCATGAGTACAGCCAGTAGCGGCTTGGCGCAAATCGGCAAGTCTGTGGTCATTAAGGGCGAATTGTCGGGTAGCGAAGACCTATTCCTCGATGGCTTAGTAGAAGGCACGATCGCCTTAAAAGGCAACAGCTTAACGGTGGGCCCTAACGGTCAGGTAAAAGCCAGCATCGACGCAAAAGGTGTTGTCGTGCAAGGTAAACTGGAGGGCAACATACAAGCCAGTGATCGCGTCGAATTACGTAAGTCTGCCAATGTCACGGGAGATATTGCCACGCAGCGAATTTCCATTGAAGAAGGCGCGTTCTTGAAGGGGAAGGTTGATATTCACCGGACCGATACCAAGTGAGCGAGCAAGGTCTCTAAAGCATCGCAAGTTAAGCGGACGGCAGTGGCATATCTCGCAAGTTGCCTTCCCGATTACTCTCCAGGCTCGATATCGATAGTTCAATGCAGGTAGAATGTCCTCAGTCTCGCAGAACTTCATGAAATTTTTTCGTGGCTCATCGGCACCGGAGACGGCTCCGGAACAAGCATCGCTTAAATTGACCCGCCGCTCCAGCGGGCTGGGAGAGTTGTGGCGCCACTGGGAGACCGCGGAGAACCTATGTGTTCTGGATTTAGGTTCGACTTCGCCCACCAACATCCGGCACTTCACGGAACGCGGACACAAAATTTACAGTGAAGATTTGCTGGCGGCTTCGACCGATCCTGCGCTTCTCACCAAAGACGAAAACGGCACTTCGATTCTGGACAGCCGCAAATTTCTGGCCGAAAATCTGGTTTATCCCGCCGCTCAGTTTGACGCCATCTTGTGCTGGAACCTGGCCGACTATCTTGAGGAGGGCCTGGTGAAGCCGGTGGTGGGAAGGCTATGGTCGGTGCTGAAGCCGGGTGGAATGCTGCTGGCTTTCTTCCATACCAGGGACGCTGGGCCGGATTCGCCGTGCCATCGTTTCCATATTGTGGGACCGGATACTCTGCAGATGCAGAAGATTGAGCTTCGGCGTGAAACCCGCCGCGGCCCGACCGGTGCCGTGCACACCGCCGTGAGCGACGGGTTCCAGTTGCAGCGCGTCTTCAACAATCGCCACATCGAGACTTTGTTCCGCGATTTTGCTTCCATCAAATTCTTTCTCGCGCGCGACAGTATCCGTGAAGTGTTAGTGGTGCGCTAAGCCGCTGGCCAAAGGCCCAGATCAGGGCTTTTTTTCCACACAATCACTCCCATGCGAAATAGATAATGGCGGGTAATCTCTATTTGAGTTTCGGCTGGCGCATGCAAAGAAACCATCTGGCGAATTTCGTTGGCGGTGTATGCGCGGCGCACAGAGGTAAGTCCATCGAGCCAGGCGACACGAGTGCTCATGAGAGGAAAACTGGAATAAACCAGGCCTAGATGAACTGGATGGCGAACCAAGTCGTTGATCAGCAGCGCAACGCGGCTTACGCGCAGGGCCTCTCCCACGAATGCCGCTAATTGCTGCGGGGAAAGATGATGGGCAAACAGGTTGCAGGAAACCAGGTCGAAAGCTTCATCGCGGAAGGGCAGGGCGAGCGCATCGGCGGTGATCGCATGTGCGTTGCTTTCGCTGTTCCCATCTGAACAGGCATCTGGAACAGGATGTGAACGAGAAACGAGATGCGACTCAGAAACTAGATGTGAATGAGCCCGGTCGAGCAGCGTAACGGCGAGTGAGATTCCACGCTGCGCAACTCGACCCCGCACCAGAAGCGGCACGTATCCGCTGCCGGATGCGACTTCCAACAGCGAGAAAGAGCTTGCGCGCTTGACCTCAGCCATGCGTTCTACCATCTTCTGCGTGGTTGCCACGCCTCCGAACCAGCGATTGATCCGGTCCAAAGTTTTCAGCGTGGCTTGCAGTTCGTCACCGGAGCAGGCTCCAGAATCGAGAATCTCGGGCGCGTCGATTCGCCGCATCGCGGACCATTGTATGAGAACGGGAGTGCGGAACGCTTAAACTTCGGCCAGTTCTTCTTCCAGCAACTGTTTGTTATACAGGTCGCTGTAGTAACCGTTCAAGGTAAGTAGCTCGTCATGCGTGCCGGTTTCTACAATACGTCCTTCGTGCAGCACGGCGATCCGGTCCGCATTGCGAACAGTCGACACACGATGAGAGATGAAAATGGTGGTTCGCCCCTGCATCACCTGACGCAGATGGTTGAGAATTTTGTCTTCGGTGTGAGTGTCGACGCTGGAGAGCGCATCGTCGAGAACAAGAATGCGGGGGTTGCGAATCAGGGCGCGGGCAATTGCAGTGCGCTGCTTTTGTCCTCCGGAGAGCGTGATGCCACGCTCACCCACCATAGTCTGATAACCCTCGGGAAAGGCTTCGATTTCGTTGGCGATGCTGGCGGCTTCAGCGGACCGGTGAATCTCCTCATCGCTCGCGGATTCCACTCCGTAGGCGATGTTGTCGCGGATGCGGTCGCTGAACAGAAATGTTTCCTGCGGCACGAAGCCGATCTGCTTGCGCAATGATGCGATAGAGAATTCACGAATCGGCCGGCCGTCGATCAAGACTGTGCCTGGGGCCGTGTCGTAAATACGGGGTATCAGGCTCATCAGCGTGGTTTTGCCCGAGCCGGTCGGACCTACGATCGCCATGCTGCTGCCGGCGGGAATGCGCAGATTTACTTCATGCAGGACTTGTTTTCCTTCATAGGCGAAGTTCAGTCCGCGAAATTCGATGTCGCCTGCGATTTCCTGAGCCTGACGCTCTTCGATATGGCGTTCGACCTGAGCTTCCGGCTCATCTTTGATCTCGGGCTGCTCCAGCATGATCTCGCTCAGCCGCACCAGAGATGCGGTGCCCCGCTGAAAAATATTCACCACCCAACCCAGCGCAATCACGGGAAACGTCAACTGCATCATGTAAATGGTGAATGCGGTGAAACCGCCGATCTGCATGTGCCCGGCTAAAACTTCGCGGCCGCCGATCCACAGCACAAGCACCATGGCAATGCCGAGCATGAATTCCAGCGTAGGCCAGAGCATCCCCATCAACCGAACCAGCTTGAGGCTGCGGGAGACATATTCCTGATTCGCGGTTTCGAAGGCCTTGATCTCCGCTTCTTCCTGGACATAGGCGCGGATTACGCGCACTCCGGAAAAATTTTCCTGAGCGCGGGCTGAGATTTCAGAGAACAGCGCCTGAATTCGTTCGAAGCGTTCGTGAATGCGGCGGCCAAAATACTGAATAACGATGCTCACCACCGGCAGTGGCAGAAATGCGTAGAACGTGAGCTTGGGGCTGATTTGCACCATGAACGCCAACGCCGCGGCGGTGAACAGGAGGGTATTGGCCGAGTACATGATCGCCGGCCCCATCAACATGCGGACGGCATTCAGGTCGTTGGTCATGCGGGCCATAATGTCGCCGGTGCGCGTCCGCTGATAGTAAGAGTAAGAAAGTGTTTCCAGATGGGCGAAGAGATCGTTGCGAAGGTCGAACTCGATGTCGCGCGAGATGCCGATTACAACCCAGCGCGTCAGAAACAGAAAGATGGCGCGAACCGCCGCGAGTTCGAGCATCTCGAACGCGAAGTGCAGCAATTTTGCCGAGGTAACGCCGGTGTTAAGGTCCTCGACCGCATGGCCGATCACCTTCGGCAGCAAAACCCATGCGCCATTGCTGAATACGACGCAGAGCGCGCCCCACAGCAATCCCCAGCGGTATCGCTTCAGGTAAGGCAACAATGGTCTTAGGCGCGTGGGGAACATGCAGGTTCTGTAGATGAAATTTTAGCAGGGAAGGTGCAAGGCTCGGGAGAGCTTAACGGGATTTTATGGTTCGCAAAGAGCTTAGTGAGCTACCGCCGGTCGCCTACGGCGCAGGCTGGCGGCCGCTCTGAGCGTTCGAGTGATGCACCATCGCCAGAATATCGGGCTTAAAGGTGATTACCGCGAGCGCGGCGAGTGCCGTGCCCCATGCCCCGAAGAAAAACCATACGGCATCGAATACGAATGATTGAAACAAATCCATGGCATCGTTCCTTACAGCGAAGGCCTGCACAGCCAATACTGCACAGAAAAGATCTGCCGGAATCTTGCGCGGGGTTGAGCCCAAAGTCAACCCCGCCAAAGACGTTCTATGGTTGCGACTCTTATTGTTGCGACTCAGGTGACGGAGCGTTTTGCTGCTCCATCCGTTGCTGCATGCGGACCTGGCGTTCTGCCTGTATTTCTTTCAACTTCGACTGCTGATCGGGCGTCAGGAGCTGGTAGAGGTCGTTGTGAATGCGCGCCTCTTCCACCTTCAATTGCACCAGGGTTTGCTCCTGCTGAGTGACCAGGGCCTGCACCTTGGTGGCATCGTAAGTGCCCTCGACGTAGGGCTGCAGCTGCTCATCCAGTTGGTGCATCTGCTGCATCAACGGCTTCATGGTCGTGCGCTCCTTCTGCAGAGCCGCTTTCATCTGGGTTTGCTGGTCATCGGTTATGCCCAGGGCCTTGATGTAAAACTGAATCATGTGATGGTCCATTCCGAACATTCCTGGACCATGCGCCGGTGGAGGCGGCGGAGCGGTATCCGCGGTTTGTGAGTTAGCGATGGCAGATCCTAGCATTACTGCAACCGCTGCGACGGCGAGCCGAAAACGAATCGATTTCATAGCTTGGTTGACTCCTGATTTTCGCCCTAAAGATCGGTTCTTTCGGAACCGTGGACTTGGTTTGCCTACAATTATAGGAACACCGATCTCGGGCGAAAGTGGTAAAAAGAGCGTCAAGCCGAGTAAAGTTTTGTCAAACCGCAAAACATCCGTAACCTGGTTGGTTTTGATGGTTTGACAATTCTTTACCGCCCCCGCGGGCAGCGTGAGGCACAATGAAAAGTAAGATGGAACGAATCCTGATTATCGATGACGACGTCGAACTCTGCACTTTGATTGGTGAGTATTTGCAGGCGGAAGGGTTTACGGTTGAGTCGGTGCACGACGGCGAGAGCGGGCTGCAACGCGCTACGACGGGCGGTTACCTGTTGGTGGTGCTGGATGTGATGCTGCCTGGCATCAACGGCTTCGAAGTGCTGCGCAGAATCCGGGCAGTCTCGCGGCTGCCGGTGCTCCTGCTGACGGCGCGAGGCGAAGATGTGGACCGCATTGTCGGATTAGAAATTGGCGCCGACGACTATTTGCCGAAGCCTTTCAATCCGCGGGAATTGGTCGCGCGCATTCGCGCGATCCTGCGCCGGACGCGAGGAGATAAGTCAGCGGCATTGGCGCCGGAAATCGTTCGCGTGGGCGATATTGAACTCGACCCCGCCACGCGCAGCGTACGGCGCGACGGACAGGCTGTCGATCTTACTTCTGTCGAATTTAACTTGCTCGAGGTGCTGCTGCGCGAGGCCGGCCGCGTGGTGCCGCGTGAGCGCCTGGTGAATGCCGTGCTCAGCCGCAAGTTCTCACCGTTTGACCGCAGCATCGATATGCATGTCAGCAAGGTGCGTAAGAAATTGGGCGACACCGATGCCGATGAGCACATCAAGACGATCCGGGGAGTCGGCTACATTTTTGCGCGTCCACGCGAGAAAGCCGCCGATCGCGCCGATACGGTCAAGACCACGGCGCAGAGCTAAAGCGCAAGAGTTAAAATCAGTCGCGGCAGATGCGGCGCCACAAAACATGAAGAGCCTTTTCCTTAAAATTTTCATTTCGTTCTGGGTGGCGCAAGCTTTATTTCTTGTGCTGGCAATTCTCGTAATGCTGGCCATGCGCCCGCAGCGCAACGCAACCTGGGAGACATTGCGATCGACCGCCCTCACCGAAGCGGTCGATGCCTACGAACATGGGGGAAAACAGAAGGCGCTGGCTTACCTGGAAAATTTGCAGATGAAGCAGCATGTGCGGGCCTATGTTTTCGACGATCAGGGAAATGAGATTTCGGGCCGATCGAGCCCAGGATGGGCGGAACACGTTGCTGCCGGCCGTCCATTGCCTCCGCATCCGGGATTGATTTTTCCGCGCCCGCAAATATTGACCGAGTCGAAGGCGTCCGATGATGGCCATCAGCTTTACACCATAGCGCTGGAATTGCCGCCGGGCCCGAGAGTTTTCTTTGGGCCTTGGGGCATTCCGATGCCCGGCTTGATTATTGGCGTGCTCTCTTCGGGAATCGTCTGCTACTTTCTTGCCTGGTATATGACCAAGCCGGTGGCACGGTTGCGGGCTGCGACACAGCAGCTTGCCGCAGGCGACCTGACGGCCCGCGCTGGAAATCCCAAGGGTCATGACGAGATTGCCGGTTTGGTTCGCGATTTCGATGCCATGGCGGAACGCCTGGAGACTCTGGTCAAAGCACAATCCCGCCTTCTGAATGATATTTCTCATGAATTGAGATCTCCGCTGGCGCGCTTGAATGTGGCGCTGGGACTGGCGCGACAACGATCCGGGCCTGAAAGTGCGGCCATGCTGGAGCGCATCGAACTCGAAGCCGGCCGGTTGAACGAACTCATCGGGCGCTTGTTGACTCTGGCGCGGTTGGAAGATGGCGAGCAGCGAGCACCTTTGACGCCGGTATTGCTGGATGAAGTCGTGCTCACCGTCGCCGAAGATGCGGAATTTGAAGCGCAGGCGAGACATTGCCACGTGCGCAGCGAAATTCCTGCGGGAAGTTGGGCGGTGCGCGGAGATGAATCGCTGTTGCACAGCGCCATCGAGAATGTGGTGCGCAATGCGATTCGCTACACTCGCGAAGGATCCACGGTGGAAATTACTCTTGACAAGAGCCAAAACTCCGGCGCCACCGAGGCTGTAGTTCGGGTTACAGATTGCGGTGAGGGCGTTCCGCATGATGCATTGGAAAAGCTCTTTCAGCCGTTCTACCGCCTCGATGATGCCCGGGGACGCCAGACCGGCGGCGTGGGCTTGGGCCTTGCGATCACCGAACGCGCAGTGCGCTTCCACGGCGGAGAGGTGCTCGCATCGAATCGCGCGCAGGGCGGACTCATGGTCGAGATTCATCTTCCATTGATGCCGCAGATTGTCGCGGAAAAAACTCAGGTTGCGGTTCCCGTGGCGCGGGAAGCTTAACCGATTTTTGCAGGCGCAAGCGTTATGCTCTTAATCCGTCGGCTTGTTAATCAGGCGACTTGGGGCAACTCGCGGCGCTTTCCCTGGTTCCAATCACTGCGGTGGGGTTTGCTCTTCCCGCGCATTCCTGATACACAAGTGGATGGCAATTCTCGGCCGAAAATACTAATTGTGCCCGGTAGGAAGTAACCGGGAGGCAGTGTAGCGCGGAAGCATGTTCACAGGGAGATAAAAGCGAAGAATGCGGAAACGATTTACCTGGTTTGTGGCAGCTTTGGTTCTGGTGGCATTCGGGCTGCTGGTGGCTTGCAGCGTAAAGTACGCACCCAATAATGACGCTCTGCTGGTTTCTCCCAGTCAGGGGCTGGCGGTGATGCAAAGCTTCAGTGTCGATCTGCAGAATGGGCACGTAGAGCAGATTTACAACGTGAATGGACCCCCGGTGAAGGGAATTCCAACCCAGGTGGTTCTTGATCCAGAGGGTGCGCATGCCTACGTTATCGTGCAGCAGAATAAGGCGGTACCGGGCGGTAGCATCAACGGCATCGCGACTTTCAATATTCTCTCCGATGGCAAGCTCGCGAATATTGGTCAGGTCACGCTTCCTGCTGCCCCGACAGCCCTTGTGATGGATTCTGCCGGCAAGTTCTTGTTCGTTTCCACCGGCGGGTCAGTCTATGTGTATTCCGTCGGCGCGAACGCTGCCCTCGCGCAGGTCGGAACGCCTACAGTTCTTCTGGCGCAGCCCGGTGAACAAGGTTCCCCTGTCGTCTCCGCTATGGCTGTGACGCCCACGGTCTACCCTTCGCAATTTGCTTACTGTTCCGGGATTACGCCTCCTTCGACCGAGCACCTTTATGTAACCGATTCCGTGAATTATGTGGTACTGAACTATGCGGTTTCGTCGGCCGGTGCCCTGACTTTGGATGCCTTTAATACAACCGCGACTGGGGTTCCGACCGGCACGGTTCCGTCGGGCATCGCCGTCGATCCGTGCAACCGGTTCGTATATGTCTCGAACGCGGCGCCGAACAACAGCGTCAGCGCGTATACGATTTGCTCTGAGGCTTCTCTGGCACAGAGCTGCCCGACCGCAAATTTTAGTCTGCAACCGATTAGCGGATCGCCGTATCCGGCCGGCGATGATCCTGGGCCGCTTCTGGTCGATCCCTATGGGAAGTGGTTGTACGTTTTGGATACAGGCTCAAATCAGATTTCCGGATACGGCATCAGTTCCGCGACCGGAACTTTAACCGCATTTACAGGCGCCCCCATCGCTACCAATCTGGAGCCGACTTCGATGGCCATTCGGAAAGATGACAGTTGGCTATTTGTTTCGAATCTCAATTCTGCCAACATCTCGGAGTATGCGGTAACTCCGGCGACCGGAATCTTGACCCCGCAGGCTCCGATTACAAGCTTCAACTATCCTTCGGGAGTGGCGGTGAAGTAGCCAAGCAATCTCTCCCGACGGCAAAATGCTCCCGCATTTGCCAAGCCGGGCTTAGACCCAGGTTGGGTCGGTTTCCACCTGGGGCGAGCATAAATGCGCTTGCGTGACTTGTAAGCCTGTGATATTGTCCTCACCGCAATTCCCTCCCCATCTGTTCTCAGAGGAACTCACGCAGGGCGCACAAACTGACCGGAATCATCGTCCCAATTGAAGGAGAAATGCCATGACGACCCTTGCACCTTTGCTCCCGCGGAAGTCCTTCCTGGCCTTGATGCGAGCCTTCACGCTGACGGCCGCCATTTTGATTCCCGCGTTTTACGCGCACGCCGCCTCCTACAAAATTCTTTATAGATTCCAGGGAGGCAATGACGGATGGCTGCCCTATGGCAACTTGCTCAGCGATGGGCACGGCGGCTTCTATGGAACGACTTACAACGGCGGGAGCACTACGCTTTGCCGCGGGAACGGGTGCGGTACTGTGTTTCATCTCACTCCGCCCACGGCAGCGGATGCCGCCTGGGCGGAAACGGTACTCTACAGCTTCCAGGGAGGGGAGTCAGACGGCGAGGGGCCGAACGGGAACATCGTCATAGACAGCGACGGAAGTCTGTACGGCGCCACGTTGGGGGGCGGCCCCGCCAATACTGGGGTCATCTACAAACTTTCCCCGCCCGCGCAGGCGGGAGGAGCATGGTCAGAAACCATCCTGCATGCGTTTACTTTTGGAAGCCCCGATGGCGATGCTCCGACGGGAGGCGTAGTTTGGGCGCCGTCCCACGCCCTGTACGGCGAAACCAATTACGGAGGAATTTACCGTGGGGATTGCGAAGATACAGGTTGCGGCACAATCTACCAGGTCGCCCCTCCAGCGGAAGCCAGCGGCTCTTGGAGCGAGTCTGTACTCTACTCCTTTGAACTTCCGCAGTGCTGCGGCGACTACGGAACCATCGTCTATAGGGATGGCGTTTTGTACGGCTCCAGCTTTTACGGGGGGAGCCACGGCGACGGCAGCGTGTTTGAGATGGTGCCTCCAAGGTTAGGCGCGCCGTGGACTTACGCCGACCTTTATTCTTTCGAGCCGAACCAGGGGAACACAGATGGAGACGAGGTCACATCCAGCGTCATCTTCGAGGACGCCGGGAACGCCTATAGCACGACTATCACAGGGGGAACTTCCAACTTCGGCACCCTATTCGAACTGGTGCCGCCGGGCTGGGCTCTCGATGTTCTCTACAATTACACATTTTCGGGCGGATACTCTACCAGGGCGCCACTGACCGTGGATGCCGAGGGGAACATTTATGGCGCAGCCGGAGGCGGCGGATTTGAGGGAAGCCAGGAGTGCGAACTCAGTGGTTGTGGGACGGTCTACAAGATAGCAAATGTCGGTGGCGTTTGGCAGGAAACCGTGCTACATACTTTCATCGGCGAACAGGATGGGCTTGATGGGTATGGTCCCGGCGCTCCGCTCACGCTGGAAAAGGGAGTTCTTTATGGCACCACCCAACGAGGCGGAACGCCGACTGATTCGGAAGACTTCGGCTTCGGGACGATTTTCGCGATCATCCCCTAACCTGGTCTGCTTTGCGAAAATAAGCTAACTGTTGGTAAAACCTCTACGTAGGAACCTTCAGAACCAGGTAGGAACCCAGCAGCGCGAACAGCAGGTCTGGCGACCACGCGGCCAATGCCGGCGGCAACTGGCTGATGTCTCCCATGGCTTCGAACAAGCGTGACACCACCGTATAAACAACTGCAATGCCCACGGCCACGGCTACGCCTGTGATTGCTCCCCTTTTCGCGGCTGACATGGAAAATGGAATCGCCAGCACTGCCATAATAAAAGTAATGAGCGGATAGGAAAGCTTCTTGTTTAACTGCACGCGCAGCCGCACCACGTCGAAACCACTCTGCTGCAAATCACGGATATAGCGGTGCAGTTCCTCGTAGTTCATCTCGGAATACTGTTTCACCTCCTTCTTGAAATATGACGGTTGCTCGCTGAGTTGCGGGAAAGTTGAAACGTCAAAGGTGCGATAGCTGGCGATAGCCGCGCCGTGCAGAGAACGCTGCCAGCCTTGCTCGTAGATCCAGCGACCCATGCTGTCGGCCCAGTGGGCGCGGTCGGCGTGGATCTGCTGCGCAATCGTAAAATCCGCTGGATTGATTTGGAAGATGGAAAGGTTGGCGAACTGATTGCGATCAGGATCGAAGAATTGGTAGTAGTAAATGTCGTTGTGCTGGCCGAAAATCCAGCGCCGGTCGGGACGGAGATAAGTTTGCGCAGGTTTGCCTTTGATCTCGTTGTGCAGCGCCTCCTGCCGCTTGTTGGTGTGCGGAAGGTAGAACTGGTCGGCCAAGAACAGGCTGCATGCCACGACCGCGGCCGCCGCGAGCACAGGAGTGAAGATGCGGTAGATGCTGGTCCCAGTCGCCTTGATCGCGGTGATCTCGTTCGAACGGTTCATCAGTCCAAAGGTGATCAACACGGCCAATAGCATCATCAGAGGCGCGACGCTGTAGAGCAGATAGGGAGTGACGTTGAGCAGGTATTCCGCAACTACAACTGCCGGCGTCTGATTTCGAAGAATGTCGCCCAACAGCTCAAACAACGTGAACACCAGAAGCAATACCAGGAACGTGGCGACGATCATTCCCAGGTAAACGAAAAAATCCCGCAGAACGTAATCGTCAAGCAGCGTGGGGAAACTGGCGCTAAACATTCGGTGCCGCGTGGAGACGCGGTCAAAGGCGCTCACTCGATCTCTGCGAAGGCGTCTCCGTTCGATCAGTGGAGCATGGGCCGGAACCGGCTCGCGTTTCCACGGCAGCTTGATGGCCGAGAGCGCAATCGGACGCCGCTCCGCCTGCCACAAGAGAAACAGGGCCGCAGCGAAGAACACGATATTCGACAGCCAGGCTCCTAGGGCCGGACTTAGTTTGCCTTGTTTCGCCAGCGAAACTCCGATCAGAGAAACGAAGTAGTAAATGAAAACCAACACGATCGTGAGCACGAATCCGCCGGATTTGCCGCTCTTTTTCGATGAAAGGCCGAGGGGGATTCCGACCATGGCCAGCACCAGGCACGCAGTGGGCAGGGCGAGGCGGTTGTAAAACTCAATCAGATACCACCGGGCAGAAACCGGATCGACACTAGCGGCGCGAGCACGCAGTTGCCCGGTGCCGATGGCTTTCACGGGAATTTGTTCTGCCTTGCTTTCGGAAGACGGTAAATCAATCGGGATATCGGTTTGATCAAAGGTAGAGATCTGATATTTGTCGGCTGCGGTGGGATCGGTTTCGTGAGTGGAGCCATCCTCCAGGTGGAGGTGCAACATATCCTGCCCCTGCGGAACCAGGATGCCTTCCCGAGCCACGGTTATGCGGGGGTTGGCGGGATCGGAAATGTCCGCGAGAAACACACCCTTCCAAATTGCGCCGCCCTTCGCATTATGCACGTCTTGCACATAAAGAACTAGCTTGGGAAATCCTTCGTAGAAGACGCGAGGCTGCACTTCATAAGAGACCTGCGAGCCTTTGAGCTGGTCCTCAAGATGAGCTAACGAAGACAAGGACCAGGGCGCAATATAAACACTGTTCACCAGCGCGATCACCCACGCTGCTCCGACAAAGATCGAGAGCACCCGGCCGAAATCCCATACGCCCATGCCGCTGGCACGCATGGCGGTGATTTCGCTATCGGCGGCAAGCCGGCTCAGCCCGATTAGAATTCCAACCAGCACCGCCATGGGGATGGTGTAAGTGAGCGCGAGCGGCACGGTGAAGAAAAAGATTTCCGCCACGCTGGGCAGCGGCGCGCTGGCGCGAACCACCAGTTCGAGAATCCGTCCCAGGTCGCGGGTGAATAGTACGAACGTGAATATAGCCGCGCCGATCACGGCGTGCGAGCTTACTTCACGGAGTATGTAGCGGGTGAGGATCCGCATGGAAAGTGCTGACGCTTCTAAAGGCAGGATAGCACGGGGTTTTGCAGGGAAACTATGTTTGCTATTTTCTGGATGGTGGGCTACTTCGGGACTCTCGGCAAAAATATCCAGAGCGAGGCAGCAATCCAAACCCCGCCTGCCAGTCTTATGAAAAGTGGTTTTGGGCTAAATCGAGATCCGTAAACTCTACGGTAGAACCTAATTACGCTGTTTGGAAAAGAAAACCACTACAGACCGCACAGTACCGAAATACCAAGCACGACAAATTCGATCACAGACATAAAAGCTCCCGAGTCTTACGCCGCTCCTTCGGCCATCGCCGGGGACGTATGAAGTCTACGATAAGTAGCCCATTTACCGCTTTCCGATTTCGCTGTTTCGCACAGCTCGGCGGCCACCTCTCTTTTCAATATGAGGCGTGCCGGTCAGCATGTAGCGGCAAAGACCGGTCAGTATGAAGCGGTAACCACCGAGTCCTCAGGATAGCCGTGCATGCCGAACTCGGAAACGTCCAAACCTTCTTCTTCGGATTCTGGAGCGACTCGCATACTCTTCACTTTATTCACGAGCGAGAAGACGGCAAACGTCCCGCCAAACGCCCAGATCGCGTACAAAGTCGCGCCCATCAGTTGGCACCAGAATTGCCGAGTGTCACCGTCAATCAGGCCAGTGACACCCTGGCCGGCGTGCCCGAGGTACGATGTGGCTCCTACTCCATTCCAACCGGCGCCATAGGTTCCATCGGCGAAGATGCCAACGCAGACGGCTCCCAGCCATCCGCAAAACCCGTGCACTGAAACTGCACCACAAGGATCATCGATTCGCAGCACTCGCTCATTGAAAAGGACGCCCCCGCAAACCAGGCAACCAGCCAGGGCTCCGATGATCACCGAGGAGGTGGGAGAAACAAACGCGCAAGGTGCAGTGATCGCTACCAACCCGGCCAGCATTCCGTTGCACGCCATGGTGATGTCGGGCTTGCCGAACAGAAAATACCAGATCAGCATGGCCGCCGCCGAGCCGGCCACTGCGGCTAGATTTGTATTGACTGCCACAATCGAGATGCGAAGATCGGTTGCGGCCAGCGTTGAACCTGGGTTGAATCCCATCCAGCCAAACAGCAGTATGAACGTGCCCGTCACTACATAAACCACGTTGTGCGCAGGGAAGGCCCGAATCTTACCGCCAGGGCCGAACTTTCCCAGCCGAGGGCCTAAAACAATCGCCAATGCCATGGCGGCAAATCCGCCGACCGCGTGAACCACGGTCGATCCCGCGAAGTCCACATAGCCATGGCCGAGATTCATGGTCGAACCGAGCTGCGAGAGCCAGCCGCCTCCCCACGTCCAGCAGCCGGAAATCGGATAGAGGAATGCGCCAATGAAGAGTTCACACAACAGGAACGCCCAGAAGCTGATGCGCTCGCAAATGGCGCCGACAATGATGTAGCCGGCGGTTTCCATGAAAACGACTTCAAACAGGGCAAGGCAATTGCTGCCCGCGTCGTAAGCCGGGCCGACGAAGAAAAAACCTTTGCCGCCCACAAAACCCCATTGGCCGTGACCGATGAGAAATTTGTTCAGAGTGGGCACGCCGCCCAGGTTCGTAGGCGCAGCATTGATGGCAACCGCTCCGAACTGAAATGCATAGCCGACGGCGTAGTAGGCGAGAAAAGCGAAAACGTAGGCCGCGAAGTTCAACATCATTAAATGTGCGGCGTTTTTCTTGCGCACCAATCCGCAGGTCAGAAGCGCGAAGCCGGCTTGCATGAACAAAACCAGATAGCCTGTGTTCAGCGTCCAGGCGAAATTGGTCGCGATTCGAAGATGGCCCACATCGTCGGCCAGCTTTCCAGCCAGAGGCTCCTTGGCAGCTTCGGCCTGATAGGCGTCGAAAGCCTTTTTGTTTGCGGCGTAGTCTGGCGCAGTTTTGTCGGTGGGTTCAGGGACAACGAAAGGATTCCCAGCCGCATCGACGGTTGAAGTCTTGTCGCCCGTCGAAATACCAGAGGGATCAGGCTTGGGACCATCGTCGGCCAAGCTTACGGCAGCCAGTCCCGTTAGCACAATGAGGGCTAGAAATATTTTGGCACCGGCTGACGCGCAAGACCCGCGCGGAGAAGCGTTCTCTGCTCGCTTTATCATTTTCATATCTCCTTTGCGTTCTTCTCTGGTTCTTGCTCGCGGAACAAACCCACCGGGGAGTGCGCAGGAATTCTATTCTGCACACACCTATAGCCTTCGATCTCGCCAATAGAACATCGCTGCCGATTTTCAATCCAATGCGCGAAAGTAAATGGAGGTTTCTATCGCGTCCAATAAATATTTCTTATCTCAATCATTGAAAAATACGTGGGCGGGAAGGTTCGGGATTCTAATTCGAGGGACGCGGGCTACCCGCTTTGAGAAACAATGCCGACAGAGGCGGGAGCGTCAGCTTCAGAGAATATGGCCGGCCATGCTCGGGCACTTCTTCCGCATTGACTCCCCCAAGATTGCCCACGCCGGTGCCGGCGTATTCCAAGGCGTCGCTGTTGAGGAGTTCGCGCCAGTAGCCCACTGCCGGCACGCCTACGCGATAGCCGAGGCGTGGAATCGGGGTGAAGTTGCACACTACGAGCACGGTGTCTTGGGGATTTTCGGTTTTGCGCAGCAGCGAAATTGTGCTGGTCAGGGCGTCATTGCAATCGACCCATTCGAACCCGGCGGCATTGTTGTCGAGCACGTGCAGACCGGGTTCGCTACGATAGAGCCGATTCAACTGCCCTACCCAATTCTGCAGGCCGCTGTGAACCGGATACTGCAACACGTGCCACTCCAGACTTGAATCGTGCGCCCACTCGCTCACCTGGCCGAATTCGGCGCCCATGAACATGAGCTTCTTGCCAGGCTGCGCGTACATGTATCCGAACAATAAGCGCAGATTGGCGAAGCGCTGCTTCTCGTTGCCGGGCATTTTGCCGATCAGCGATCCTTTGCCGTGCACTACTTCGTCATGCGAAAGCGGCAGCACAAAATTCTCATGGAACGAATACAACATGCGGAAGGTCAGCTTGCTGTGATGGTATTTGCGGTGAATGGGATCTTGTTTGAAATATTCCAGCGTGTCGTGCATCCATCCCATATCCCACTTCAAGCCGAAGCCCAGGCCGCCGAGATAAACCGGCCGCGAAACCATGGGCCATGAGGTAGATTCTTCCGCGGTCGTCTGAATGTCCGGATGCTCTTTGTAGGCTTCCTGATTAAAGCGACGCAGGAACTCGATGGCCTCCAGATTCTCCCGGCCTCCGAATTTGTTCGGAATCCATTCTCCATGGTTGCGCGAGTAGTCGAGATAAAGCATGGAAGCGACTGCATCCACGCGCAAGCCATCGATGTGATACTTGTCGAACCAGAACATGGCGCTCGACATCAGAAAGCTGCGGACTTCGGTGCGGCCGTAGTTGAAGATGTGCGTCTTCCAGTCAGGATGAAAACCCTGGCGCGAATCGGCATGTTCGTAAAGATGGGTTCCGTCGAAATACGCCAGCCCGTGAGCGTCAGAAGGGAAGTGCGACGGCACCCAGTCGAGAATTACTCCGATGCCGTGCTGGTGCAGATAATCCACCAGATACATGAAATCCTGCGGCGTGCCATAGCGCGAGGTAGGAGCGAAATAGCCGGTCGTCTGGTATCCCCACGAGCCGTAAAAGGGATGTTCCATCACAGGAAGAAATTCGACGTGAGTGTAACCCATGCGGCCGACGTATTCCGCGAGGCGCGGGGCAGTTTCGCGATAGGTCAATGGACGATTGTGCTCCTCGGGTACACGCATCCATGAGCCAAGATGAACTTCATAAACCGCCTGCGCCGCGCGTAACGAATTTCGTTCGGCGCGTTTTGCCATCCAATCCTGATCGCCCCACTGGTAGGCGAGGTCCCACACAACAGAAGCCGTACGCGGTGGTTTTTCGTGCCAGAAGCCGAGCGGATCAGCCTTGTCGATCCGGTATCCGTGACGCCGCGATTCGATGTGGAATTTGTACAGCGCTCCGTGGTTCGCCCCAGGAACAAATCCCTCCCAGATACCGGAGGAACCGCGTGCTTCCAGTTCATTCGACTTCGGATCCCATCCGTTGAAGTCGCCCACCACGGCAACCGACTTCGCATTCGGCGCCCATACGCTGAAGAGGGCGCCGGCCTGGCCATCGCGCACTGCCGGGTGTGCGCCCATCTTTTCATAAAGGCGGTAGTTCGTGCCCTCGTTGAACAGGTAGAGATCCTGCTCGGAGAGCAGCGTAATGCGATTGGAAGCGGGAATGGTGGTCTCTGGCATGATGCGAATTCCTAGTGTACCGGAGATGCCGATGTGCGGAACAGCCGCCATGGCCTGCGCTGAGCCGATTGGTCTTCCCGTCCGGAAGGCGTGTAATGAACTCCCACGTCCGTCGGGGCTATCCGTCGAGCAGAACCTCCATGCTATCCTGACACTTCCCGCCATGCCCGCGCTTCGTCTGATTTTTCTCTGGCATCAGCACCAGCCTTTCTACAAAGACCTGGTGAGCGGCAAATATCGCATGCCCTGGGTCCGCCTGCATGCGCTAAAAGATTACTACGGCATGGTGAAGCTGCTGGATGAATTTCCCGACGTTCACCAGAACTTCAATCTCGTGCCTTCGCTGATTACGCAGGTTCAGGATTACGTTGCCGGAACCGCGCGCGATCCCTTTCTGGAAGTTGCTGCAAGGCCGGCGAAAGAATTGACGCCCAAAGAGCGACAGTTCGCGCTGCAATATCTTTTTCAGGCCAACCCGGCAAATGTAATTGGGCGATATCCGCGATATTGGGAACTGCGCGAGAAATTCCGCGAACACGGCTTCAACGCCGAGAAAGCGGAGAAATATTTTGAGCCGCAGCAGTTCACAGATTTGCAGGTGCTGTCGCAGATTGCCTGGTTCGACGAATTCTTTCTCGAAGATAAGGAGGTTTCCGCGCTCATCAAGAAAGAGCGCAACTACTCATTAGAAGATCAGCAGTTTGTGATTGCCCGCGAGCGCGAGCTCCTGGCGAAGGTTTTGCCAGCTTATGGCGATGCAGCCAAAAAAGGATCGATCGAAATCTCAGCTACACCTTTTTACCATCCAATTCTGCCTTTGGCGTGTGACACCAATGCCGGCGCCGTTTCCTCTCCGGGACTCCCGTTGCCGCAGAACCGTTTTCGGCATCCCGAGGACGCGCGCGAACAACTGGTGCGTGCGCTCGATTTTCACGAACAAGTATTTGGAATCAGGCCACAAGGCGTGTGGCCTTCGGAAGGCAGCGTTTCAGAGGAGACGATTGCCATCGCTCACAGTCTGGGTGTCAAGTGGATGGCCACCGACGAGGGCGTGCTTGGTCGCAGCACGGGCGTTTTCTTTGATCGCGATGGCAACGGTAGATTGCCGGCGCATTTGGCGGAACGCCTTTACAACGTTCACCGCTACGACAACGGCAAAGCTTCCATGCACATGGTGTTTCGCGACCACACAATTTCAGATCTGATCGGATTCGTTTATTCCGGCATGGATCCGAAGGACGCCGCTGCCCACCTCTTGCGCAATATAAAGGATGCGGCGCAACCGCTGCTGGCGCAGGGCCGCGATGCCGTGGTCTCGGTAATTTTAGACGGTGAGAATGCCTGGGAATACTATCCCAAATCTGGCCGCGAGTTTTTGCGGCGCTTCTACGACGCGCTGCAACGCGAGCAAGAGCTGGAAGCGGTTACTGTCTCGGAAGCGATTGCACGGCAGCGCAATCCCGCACCCTTGCCATCGATTGTTCCCGGATCGTGGATCAGCGCCAACTTCAACGTCTGGATCGGCGCACCGGAGGACAATCGAGCCTGGGATTATCTCTATCACGCGCGCGAATTTTACGCGCAGCATGAGGCAAATGCCGGCGAGCCTCAGCGCAAACTGGCTTTTGAAGAAATTTTGATCGCCGAGGGCAGCGATTGGAATTGGTGGTATGGACCCGAGCATCACTCGGCCAACGACCGCGATTTCGACGAACTCTACCGCAAGCATCTGGCTAACGTTTATCAGGCGCTGGGCGCGACGCCACCGGACTATTTATCTCAGCCCATCGCCGGCGGAGAAGCCAGACCGGCATTTATGCCACAGACCGCCTACATTCATCCGCGGGTCACTGGAGACAAGATTCGTTATTTCGAATGGATGGGCGCAGCGGTTTTTACCGCTGATCAGCGGTCCAGCGCCATGCACGGAAAACAGTTTCTGCTGGATTCGGTGTATGCGGGAATCGATAGCACTTTTGTTTACGGCCGGTTGGATTTTGCCGCGACAGTGCCGCAAGCCGAATTTGATATCGTCGTGAACCTGGAATCGTGGGCCAACGGCGAGATCCATGCTCGGAGAACTTTGAGGCTGGACGCCGAAGTGCAAGACCGCAAGGTAGCGGAGTGGAAGGTCGATGGGCGGGACGAATCGTCGAGCGCATCTTCCGGCGGCAACAGTGACAATGCGAAATTGGCTTTGCTGCGGAATTTTGAGTTTTGCTTGCCGCTCAGTTGGTTGCTGGCCAATCCGGTTGCAACCGTCAGTTCTGCTCAAAGCTCTACCAACCAGAAAGCCACAGCGGTTCCCCCCACGAGCAGGCTGAAGCTTCGCTTTAGTATTTGGATGAATGGACTTCCGGCCGATGTTCTGCCCGTGGAGGGCTGGATCGAACTGCAATTGGTGAGCGAGGCGGAGTTGTCGGTAGGAATGTAAATCTGGACTATTTGCGCAAAGAAGAAACGCCGGAGGATGACCTCCGGCGGCGGAACAACGATTTCTATTGTCCGGCGTTCGCGACGGCCGGCGCCGAGGCGATGGGACGATTCAGTTCGATGGTGAGTTCTGTTCCCGCAGGCAGGACCGCCGAGTGATGCTCCACTAACCAGTGAGTTCCTGCGGAACCGGCGCCAACCGCTCCGCCGATCAATATCCCGACCGGACCGCCGACCAGACCACCGATTAGCATGCCTCCTGCCGCGCCTCCGCCGGCCTCCAACTTGTCGCGACGATCATGGCCAGGACCCTTGAATTCCCCCTCGTTGTTTACATCGGTTCCCGGGATATTTGTATCGACCAGCGTCGCGTCAAGATAAAGCCGTTCGCCCCCCGGTAGCACCACGGTCTCGGGCAAGATTCCGATTGTCGGCCTTCCTGAGATGCGCCGCGGTTCGGCCACCTTTGTTACGCGGCCCTCAACGGTTGCTCCCGCGGGAATGACAGTCTTGCCGTTCACGACTACATCCTTCTCCAGTTGTCCCTGGAATGGGTCTCCGGGCTTGTTGCTGAAAGTGGCAAGTGTGGTTTCAAGCTTGACCATGAGGGCCGTTCCGGCGGGTACCGGCGAAGCTGTTTGGGCAGCAGCCACTGCCGCTACTAACAGGATGCTGGGTCCAATCATCCACGTCTTCATCACTCCTCCTAAATCCTTCAAACTAGATAATCCAAACACAAAACTCGAACGGTTGTTGCTTTGACTCTAGAACAGCCCGATGCTCGCGACAACATATTGACAGAGGAGGGAACCATTGAAGATAAGTGAAGCATAATCCACAGCCGCAAGGCCCAGAGGTCGCGGTCACGGGGAGGGTTTCGAGCTGCATTCAATTTCCTTAGCGTTCTTTGCGGTATCCCTTTGCGCGCTTCGCGGTCAAGAGCTGTTCGATCCCAAAGGCGACCGTAGATTGCGAAATTACAAGCAAGATCAAAATGCACACCGCCGTCTCGACAGTGCGAAAGCCTCCAAATCCAATCCGCTATAATCGTAAGTTTCGCAATTGATTGAAAGAAGGAATGCATGAACATGACGAATATCTCGGCAATTATTGCGCGCGAAGTGCTGGATTCGCGCGGCAATCCTACGGTGGAAGCGGAAGTACAGCTAGCGAGTGGGACTTTCGGGAGCGCTATTGTTCCCAGCGGAGCTTCGACCGGCGAGCATGAAGCTGTCGAATTGCGCGACGGCGACAATCAGCGCTTCATGGGTAAAGGAGTTCTCAAAGCGGTAGAAAACGTCAACGGCGAAATTGCCGATGCCTTGGCCAATTTCGATGCGGCGGATCAGCGGGCGCTCGACGGGAAAATGATTGAGCTGGACGGATCCGAGAACAAAGGCCGGTTGGGAGCGAACGCGATTCTCGCAGTTTCTATGGCTGCGGCCCGCGCAGCAGCCAACGAATACGGATTGCCGCTCTATCGTTACCTTGGGGGCGCTGGCGTAAACACCTTGCCTGTGCCGATGATGAACATCCTCAATGGCGGCGCGCATGCCGACAACAACGTGGACTTCCAGGAATTCATGGTAATGCCGGTGGGTGCGCCTTCTTTTTCTGAAGGCTTGCGCTGGGGCGTCGAAGTTTTTCACACGCTCAAGGGAGTACTGAAAAAGCGCGGCTACAATACCGCAGTTGGAGATGAAGGCGGATTCGCTCCCTCTGTGAAATCGAATGTGGAGGCGATCGAGGTGGTGCTGGAAGCGATTCAGCAAGCTGGTTACAAGCCGGGGGAAGAGATTGCCATCGCACTCGATCCCGCGGCCAGCGAGTTCTATCAGGATGGCAAATACGTTTTCAAGAAGTCGGACAAATCGGCTAAGAGTTCGGACGAAATGGTGAAGTTTTACGCGAAGTGGGTCAATGATTATCCGATCGTGTCACTCGAAGACGGTCTGTCGGAAGAAGATTGGGATGGTTGGCAGAACCTAACCAAAGAACTCGGCGGCAAGATTCAGCTGGTGGGCGACGATATTTTCGTCACTAACATTCAGATTTTTGGCGAAGGCATCGAGAAGGGCATCGCGAACTCGATTTTGATCAAGCTCAATCAGATCGGCACGGTGAGCGAAACGCTCGACGCCATCGATCTAGCGAGGCGCAACGGTTACACTTCCGTAATCTCGCACCGCTCTGGCGAGACGGAGGATACTTTCATCGCCGATTTCGTCGTCGCCACGGGAGCGGGGCAAATCAAAACCGGCTCCGCCTCCCGCACCGATCGAATTTCAAAGTATAACCAGCTTCTTCGCATTGAAGAAGAACTCGGCAATTCAGCAAGGTTCCTGGGACTAAAGGCGCTGAACTATCGCGGGTAAATTGCCAGGATCGACAATCAAAACCCCATCTTGTCATCTGCACTCGGGCCATAAATCGCCGGCAGTGGCTTATCGTTCATCCGCAGATAAACCCCCAGCTGCGCGCGATGATGCACCAGATGATTCAAAAACATCTGCCGATAAGCCATAAAGCGCGAGCCGGCAAAAATCGGCTTTCCCTGAAAGCTCAGCTTCCAGTTCTCGGTCCACGACGAATCGGGCATGCTCTGCAGGGCCCCGCGCACCTTTCCCGCACCCTCATCAAAGGATTTCAGCAACCCATCTTTCTCAAACGGCGGACGCGGCCGGCTCGGGGCCGCGCCAAAATCCAGGGCTGGCGTTGTCAAAATAGTTAATCCAAATCCCGCCAGCTCGGCCACGTGCGGCGCGAGCTTTTCCAGCGGCATCGATTTGGCGTGCGGGGCGAAACCGGTTTTGTCGAACGGCACGCGTTCCAGGGTGGTGCGAGTGTTTTTCATTTCGGCATCGAATTCTGGGAGTAAGAGCTCACTAATCGGCACGGAATCCTCCAAAGGTGATAACGCTCCTACAATTGATGTTAGCGAATCATGAAAAGATTCGCTGTTATTTCGCCCCGGAAGCGGGATGATGATGAGAGGAGCCAGGAAAAGAAGCCGATGTTGACTTAGTCCACGACTTAGCTATAATTCAAATATGGAAGTGAATATCCACGAAGCTAAAACTCATCTTTCCAGGCTCTTGGCGCGAGTGGCTTTAGGAGAGGAAGTTATCATCGCCAAAGCAGGGACTCCGGTGGCTAAGCTGGTGCCGCTGAAGAAGATGTCCAGGAAGAGGGTCTTCGGCAGCGCCAAGGGTGACTTCACGGTTCCCGACGATTTCAATGATCCAGATCGCGAAATTGAGGATCTGTTCTATAACGGGCCCGTTCTACCGAAATGAAGGCCATCCTCGACACCCACGCATTTCTGTGGGCACTGGCTGGGGATGCGAGGATGTCGCCCCTCGCCCGCGACACTTTTGCCGGATCCGCCGGTCTTTCGCTAAGCATCGCAAGCGTCTGGGAGATTCTTGTCAAGGTACAGTCGGGCAAGCTGAATCTTCCTCGGCCCGTCGGTCCGTACGTGCTTAGAAAATTGGCGGAGAACGGGATAGAGGTGCTCACCATCAGCATTGATCATTTGCTCGCTCTCGAGCGTCTCCCCATGCACCACCGCGACCCGTTCGATCGCATGCTGATTGCGCAGAGCGTGGAAGAGGGCTGGCCGATCATCACATCTGACCCGGCGTTCAAGCAGTACCCTGTCCGGGTAATCTGGTAACTTCATCTGTGCTCTTCTTTCGAGTCCCGGTTTTTAAATCTGATGCGAGGGAGCGTTCCCCAATAAATGTCCCATCCTAAACCTCTCATCCTCTGCATTCTCGATGGCTGGGGATATCGCGCCGAAACCAACGCCAACGCGATTGCTCTCGCGCGCAAGCCAACTTACGACCGGCTGCTGCTCGAATATCCCAACACGCTGATTCATACCAGCGGACCTTTCGTAGGCTTGCCCGAAGGCCAGATGGGCAACAGCGAAGTCGGGCATCTGAACATCGGCGCCGGGCGCATCGTTCACATGGACATCACCCGCATCGATCTGATGATCCGGAACGGAGAATTCTTTTCTCACCCTGTGCTGCTAGCGGCCATGAAGCATGCGCGTGTTGGTGAACGCCGGCTGCACTTGTTCGGATTGGTTTCCGATGGTGGCGTGCATTCGCAGCAGGCACATTTGTATGCCTTGTTGAAGATGGCAAAGCAGCAAGGAGTTGAGCGCGTTTTCGTTCACGCCTTCATGGATGGCCGCGATACTTTGCCTACGAATGGCGCAGGTTATCTCGAGCAATTGCAGCAGAAGATGCGGGAGTACAACTGCGGAAAAATCGCCAGCGTGAGCGGGCGCTACTACGCGATGGATCGTGATCGCCGCTGGGAGCGCATTGCCAAAGCTTATAACGCCATGGTGTTCGGCGACGCCGAAGGTGGAAAACAATCCGATCCAGTGAAGGGAATGAAAGATTCCTACAACAAAGGTGTCACCGATGAATTCGTGATCCCATTCGTTTGCGAAGACCCGAAGAACGCGGGCGGGGGCGCCCGCGCCACATCCACCATTCGCGATGACGATGCATGCATCTGTTTTAACTTCCGCGCTGATCGCGCTCGCCAGATCACGCGGGCGCTCACGCGCAACAGTGGCTTGAACCTGCAAGGCGGCAGCGATCTTCCCGGAGCGGCCGATCTCGATGCGACGATTCCGCGCGATTGCGTGCCGAAAAATCTGCACTACGTCTGCATGACGCAATACGACAGGAACTTCCGCCTGCCCGTGGTGATTCCTCCTGAATCGATGGCTAACATCCTTGCTAACGTCATGGGCAATCTCAACATGCGCAACCTGCGCGTGGCTGAGACGGAGAAGTATGCGCATGTCACTTACTTCTTCAACGGCGGAGTCGAGCAGCCTTTTCCCGGGGAAGAGCGTGTGGTGGTACCGTCGCCAAAAGTTGCAACATACGATCTGAAGCCGGAGATGAGCGCTGCCGGAATCGCCGACGCCGTTGTGAAGGCAACCGAAGAAGGCACATTTGACGTGATCATCGTGAACTTCGCCAACGCGGACATGGTTGGCCACTCCGGCAAGATTGGGCCTACCGTGAAAGCTGTCGAAACTGTCGACGCATGTCTCAGCCGTATTGAGAAAGCCGTTCGCGCCAAAGGCGGCGCGCTGCTTATTACTGCCGATCACGGCAACGCCGAGATGATGGTCGACCCCGCAACCGGCGGACCCCACACGGCGCATACCACGAATCCGGTGCCGTTTATTGTTCTTTCGGAAAACTCTAGACAGTTCACGCTGAAACCCAACGGCTCGCTGCGCGACATTTCTCCAACCATGCTTGGCATTCTCGGCGTCGATGACCCAAAAGAAATGACGGGAAGCGATCTGCGCAGTTTCGTTAAGAAGTAGCCCCCGTGAGTTGCTGCCCGCTCTGGCCGAATCAGCCGTCGGTTGACAAATCTCCGCTGGCTGGCATATGCTTAGGCATATGCCAGCTTCAGCTAATCGCGATCCCGAACGCCGCGTTAAGGTCTTCAAGAATGGCCGCAACCGGGCTGTACGCATTCCCCGCGAGTTCGAGTTTCCTGGCGACGAGGCAATCATGCGCAAGGAAGGTGATCGATTAATCATTGAGCCTGCTCCGGCCAAATCGCTGTTGGCAGTGCTCGCAACCCTCGAGCCACTGCGCGAAGATTTTCCACCCGTCACCGACTCGCGTCCCGATCCCGTTAATCTCTGATGCGCTACCTTCTCGATACCAACATCGTCTCCGACCTTGTCCGCAACCCGCAAGGCGGCTCGGCCCGACACGTCCAGAGGGTTGGAGAAACGAAGGTTTGCACCAGCATCATCGTGGCAGCGGAACTGCGTTACGGGGCCGCCAAAAAAAATTCAGCGCGGCTTTCTACCCAGCTTGAGACAGTGCTCGGGGCGCTCGAAGTTTTGCCCTTCAAGGCGCCTGAGGACGCGGCTTACGGGGCGGTGCGCACGAAACTTGAGCGCGCTGGCACTCCGATCGGAGGCAACGATATGCTCATCGCCGCTCAAGCTCTTTCGCTTGGATACACCATCGTCACGGATAACGAAAAAGAATTTGCCCGCGTTACCGACCTCCGCATCGAGAACTGGCTGAGGTGATGCGCGTGCCGCCAGTTTGAATTTGGGTTTGTACCCTCCCCCTCCCCCCTGTTTTTTCAAAATATCTGGAATCATGAGGTTGGCGGGTTTTTCTCCGCAAAATCCGCATAACAAAGAACTTAGATCTAACAGGTCTTTGTAGCCAATGGGTTGGACGCTACGTTTTTGCCGCACTGTGCGGACTGTCTAAGCTGCCTTTGCAGGGAGCGGGGATTTTTGCCAGCTACCAATGATGAAGTGAATTGAAGTGAGATACAAGGTTGGATGTCACGCACGATGCTGTGGATTTTCGTGTTTGCCGACCACACACCCAGAATCTTCGCATCCGATCCCGCGTGCCGCACAGGCTATAATTGCGCCTGCCCATGGCCCTACTCTCTGGCACAAAGCTCGGGCCCTATGAAATCCAATCGCAGCTCGGTGCGGGCGGCATGGGCGAGGTGTATCGGGCCAAGGACACGCGCCTTGACCGCACGGTGGCCATCAAGGTTCTGGCCTCGCACCTTTCTTCCTCGCCAGAGCTAAAGCAGCGCATGGAGCGCGAGGCGCGTTCCATTTCCGCGCTGAACCATCCGAACGTTTGCCATCTTTACGACACCGGCTCGCACGACGGCACCGACTATCTCGTCATGGAGTTTCTTGAAGGGGAGACTCTGGCCGAGCGTATTCGTAAAGGACCGATTCCCCTGAACGAAATCCTGAGGATCGGAATCGCCGTCGCCGAGGCGCTCGCCGCCGCGCATCGGCAAGGGATCGTGCATCGCGACCTGAAGCCTGGAAACATTATGCTGACAAGAAGCGGCGCGAAGCTTATGGACTTCGGCCTCGCCAAGCCAGCAGCCGCAGGGGTTTCGGGAGTAGCATCCAGCGCGCCCCTATTGTCGGCCGCACGAACCATGAGCGGTGCCAGCCCTATGTCTCCGCTGACGACGGCGGGCGCGCTTGTCGGCACCATCCAGTACATGTCGCCCGAGCAGATCGAAGGCAAGGAAGCGGACGCGAGGTCCGATATTTTTGCCCTGGGCGCCGTTCTCTACGAAATGCTCACCGGCACGCGGCCATTCGAAGGCAAGAGCCAGATCAGCGTGGCCAGCGCGATTCTGGAAAAAGATCCGGAGCGAATCTCAGCTATCCAACCGTTCACGCCACTGGCATTGGAACATGTCATTACCGCTTGTCTTGCGAAAAATCCTGACGAGCGCATTCAGACCGCTCATGATGTCGGTCTCCAACTGAAGTGGATTGTGGGGAGTTCGACGGCAAGCGTCACTGCGGCCAAAACGACTGACACAGAACCCAACCGTCGCGAGCGCATGGCATGGCTGGTTGCCGGGGTACTTGCCCTTTTGCTGGTCGCACTCGGTTTGTGGCGGCTGAGTTCCAGGACTACGCCGAAAACTTCCTACTTCGCTGCGCCTCTTTCCTTCGAAGCACAAGACCTGTCCATCGCGCCCAACGGTCACACGGTGGTGATCGTCGGTCACCCGGAATCGGAACGCACGAATTCGCTGTGGCTCTATGAACCGGGAGCGCAGGAGGCGACTCGTGTTGCCAGCACCGAAGGCGCGAGTTTTCCCTTCTGGTCAGCCGATGGACGGTCCATTGGATTCTTTGCCGATGGAAAACTCAAGCGGCTGGATTTGGCCGGCGGCCCGGTGCAAACGCTCTGCGACGCTCCGACGGGGCGCGGCGGCGCGTGGAACAAAACCGGCGACATTATTTTCACACCCAGCGGATTGTTGGGCGTCGGCCTTTATCGCATTCCTGCTTCCGGCGGAACGCCCACGTTGGTCGCCACGCCCAATCGCAGCATGCAAGAGGACAGCCTGCGCTGGCCGTTCTTTCTGCCCGATGGCATCCACTATCTTTTTTCGGCGATTAACCTCTCTGGCAGAAAAGACCTCTATGCGATTTATGTCGGTGCTCTGAACTCAACCGAGAGGCACTTAATCTTGAGAACTCAGGGCAACGCCGCCTACGTCGATCCTGGATATTTGCTTTTTTACAAAGATCGCACACTCTTTGCGCAGAATTTCGATCTTAAGAATTTCAAACTGACTGGCGAAGCGGTCCCAATTTTCACTGACATTGGATTTTCACCGCGCATTTCCAAGGCGGTCTACTCGGTATCGGACAAAGGGCTGCTGGTGGCGCAAAAGGCTGGGGAATCCGCTGCTTCTCAACTGGTTTGGTTCGACCGGGCAGGTCACGAGGCGGGAGTGGCTGCGAAGTCCGGCTTTTACGGTAACATCGAGCTTTCTCCCGGAGGGAAATGGGTTGCGTCCGATACAACCGACCCAGGGAGTTTAAACACCGACATCTACATTTACAACGTAAACGGCGGGGAAAGCAAGCGTCTTACCTTCGATCCGGCCATCGATTCGATGCCGACCTGGAGCCCGGACGAAAAGCAGTTGGTATTTGCCGACAACCGCGAGGCCCAGTTCGATTTGTACTTGAAAAACGGCGACGGCTCGCAGGAGGAAAAACGAATTCCTCAGGACGGCCCAGACCGCTTCCCCAACGACTGGTCCCACGATGGCAAATACATCTTGTACGAGCGCGGGGCGGACTTGTGGTATGTGAACGTGCAAGATCAGAAGGCCGCCGAGTTCCTGAAGGCTGCTTCCACTCTGCGCACGGGACGCTTCTCCCCGGACGGCAAGTGGGTCGCATACGCTTCCAGTGAAAGCGGAAAATGGGAGATCTATGTCACCTCTTTTCCCGAGGCGCATGGTAAATGGCAGGTCTCAAACGCCGGCGGAACGGAGCCGCGTTGGCGCGGCGATGGCAAAGAATTGTTCTATCTTTCGCCCGATAATAAAATGATGTCCGTTTCCGTGAAGACCGGAGCGAACTTCGATGCGGGGACACCGGCCGCGCTTTTCCAGGCCTACCCTAGGGAATTCGTCGCTACGTCGGAGCAGTTTTTCTACGACGTGACGCGGGACGGACAAAAGTTCCTTATCAATACGCAATTGAAGTCCGCGAAAACGCCGATCTCGGTCGTCCTGAACTGGTCTTCCTTGCTGAAGGACTGAACTGACCGCTTGTAGGCTGCCGCGTTTGTCCTTTACGCGGCGCGGCGATTGAAGCCGCTTACCGGGTGTCGCCTGAATCGCAACGCTGGAAGCGCTGCGCCACCCGATTACTTCTCCGTGCTACAGTTTCCTCAGCGACAGTGGCGTCGTAATTGCATGGAACCGCGGCTGATTCTGATCAATCTGTTGGTGAAGCTGGGCGTGGCGGCGGCCGTGTCGAGCACGCTGGTTCGCTCCAAAGAATTCAAGTCGCTGCTGTTTCGCGAAGAGCGTACCTTCCGGCAGAAAATCTATTTGGTTCTTTGGATGGCTCTGCCCATCATGGTCGGAGTCTGGATCCGGCTTTCGGCACACAGCTTTCTGGCCGGCGATCTTAGTTTCGAAACCGCGCTGCTGCTCGGCGTCACCGGCGGACGTTTGACGGGATCTCTGGGCGGCGTTCTGTTGGGTGTTCCAGCGCTGCTCCACGGCGAATGGGCCACGATGCCGTTTGAAGTGCTTTGCGGTTTTGTGGCCGGCCAACTGCGCTCGCTGGCCGTGGACAAGGACGATATCTGGTCGTTTTCGCCGTTCATCGATCAAAGTATTTTTCGCCTGATCAAACGCAACCTGCCGCGCCCACGCCTGTTCGACTGGCAGGTAATGTTTTTCACTACCGTGGTCGGGCTTCGTTTTGTGGAGACGGAACTCGCACGCTATCTTCCCGGTTCGATCTTCAGCCTGGAGAGTCCCGACAACTGGTGGGTGTTCGCGGCGATTTACGCGGCCTCGGTGACCGCGATCGGAATCGAACTGAAAATTTTCAACAGCGTTCGCATCCAGATCAAGCTGGAAGAACAAGAGAGGTTGCTTCTGCACGCTCGCATGGAAGCGCTGCAGAATCAGATGAATCCCCACTTCCTGTTCAATACGCTGAATTCGATTTCTTCCCTGGTGCGTTTCGATCCGGATACGGCGCGGGAATTGATTTCGAAGCTGGCTACCATTCTGCGGCGCTTGCTGAGCAGCGCGGATTCGTTTGTGCCGCTGCGCGAGGAATTGGAGTTCATCGACAACTACCTGGATATTGAGGTGGTCCGCTTCGGGCGTGAAAAGTTGAAGGTCGTAAAGGAGCTTGATCCGGCGTCGCTCGACGTCATGGTGCCCAGCATGCTGTTGCAGCCGCTGGTGGAGAATTCGATCAAGCACGGACTTTCATCGTTGCTGGAGGGCGGCAGCATTTATCTGCGCAGCCGATTGTCCGATTCGCAGTTGGTGATCGAGGTGGAAGATAACGGCGTGGGAATGTATGCGAGTCAGCCGGCCGACTCGGTGAATCTTCGCGGCGCGGGCATCAGCATGGCGAATATTTCGGAGCGTCTGCAGATGCTCTACGGAAACACCGCCCGCATGACGATCGATAGCGGGGAAGGCAAGGGAACCCTGGTGCGCATTCGGCTGCCGCTGCTGCAGACTACGGGAGCGGTACCGGAGGCCTTCTACGAAGAACGCTCCAGCACGCGGCGATAAAAATTCTCGTATTGCGGAACAATTTTGCTGGAGCAGAATCGCGCCTGCGCCACTCCGCGAGCGGCTTTGCCCATTTGGCGCAATCGAGTTTCATCATTCAGCAGTTCAATGGCGTATCGCGACATGGTTTCGACATCGCCGACATCGGCCAGATAGCCGCTAACCCCATCCTCAATCACTTCCGGAACTCCTCCGGTGCGGGTGGCGATGGGTACCATTTCGCAGGCCATGGCCTCCAAAGCGGCCAGCCCAAAGGATTCGAGTTCGCTCGGCATCAGCAGAATGTCGGCGATTCCGAGCTTCTCCTGTACCTGGTCCTGTTTTCCCAGGAAGAGTACATCTTCGTGAATTCCTTTTTGCACGGCTAGCCACTCGGCAACGGAACGGTCGGGACCATCTCCGATGAGCAAGAGGCGGGAAGGAATCTTCTTGTGAACGCGATCAAAAATCTCGATTACGTCGGAGAGGCGTTTGACCGGACGAAAGTTCGAAAGGTGCACCAGCAGGCGTTCATTGTTTGGGGCATATTCAGCGCGAAGCTCTGCGCCGTTCTTATTCCTTATGTATACATCGCAATTCACGGAATTGTAGATGACCTCGATTTCCTTCTTCACATCGAAGACCCGCATGGTGCGGTCGCGCAGGTAATTGGAGATCGCGGTGACGCCGTCGCTCTGATCGATGGAATAGCGGGTGATGGGCAGATAGGAGCGGTCGAGCCCAACCAGCGTGATATCGGTTCCGTGCAAAGTTGTAACAAAGGGTAAGCGGCGTCCGCGAGCGCCATCGGCGAGCATTTGCCGCGCAAGCAGCGCGCTTACCGAGTGAGGAATCGCATAGTGCACATGCAACAGATCGAGATCGTAGAGTTGCGCCACCTCGGCCATGCGTGTCGCCAGTGCCAGGTCGTAGGGCGGATAGTCGAAAAGCGGATAACGCGAGACTTCGACTTCGTGGTAATGAATGTTCGGTTCCTGGCCGCGCAATCGGATGGGAGGAGCGTAAGAGATGAAATGAATTTCATGCCCGCGTTGAGCCAGCTCTAAACCGAGTTCGGTGGCGACTACTCCGCTGCCACCATAGGTGGGATAACACGTGATCCCAATTTTCATTGTTCCAGCTTGGCCCTTTCCAGAGGGTCCTGTCATTCGATGGCGGGAAACATATAGAGGATGCACATTCTACAGGGCAGCATCCGTTCCGAGCGCCGGGATGGCTCCGCGGCGGGATTATTCGACTCGAAGAGTTGGCTTGGAAAGGCCCGGGTCCAACTTATCGAGATGGGCCTGGAAGCGCTTCTTTGAATCGTCGGGCAGGCCAGTAAATTCAATTCCCATGCCGACTCC
This sequence comes from uncultured Acidobacteriaceae bacterium, assembly GCA_963784095.1. Taxonomy (GTDB): domain Bacteria; phylum Acidobacteriota; class Terriglobia; order Terriglobales; family Acidobacteriaceae; genus Sulfotelmatobacter. Next base: position 303,519 of record CAWAQC010000001.1, on the reverse strand, counting down.
GGGATCGCGCGTGCGCACGGTCGCGGTGGTAGACAGGCGCTCCTGATCGATCCAGAAATCGACTTTCAGGACGGTCGAGATCGCCAAGGGCATTACAGTCTCAACATAACAGCCGTTGCCGCTGATGTCAGTAGCGTTGACCCGCATCGGAGTATTCACGCGCTCGTCGCGAAATTCCAAAGGAAAGGAAATTTTGTGCCGCTGAAACTTCCTGCGATTATCGGCAGAAATCGCGGGCTGGTTCGAGCGCATTTCCGGCGGCAGCTGAGAAATCCAGGGACATTCCTGATCGACGACCAATTGCACGCCGACCTGGACTTTCTTCAATGCTCCCGCCTCCATCACCCATACCACTTTGCAGCGGGCCTTCTTGCTTTCGTACTGCACGCCGATGACATCGCCGATCTTCAACTCATGCTCGAGGCCGCAAATGCAGGCGCCAGTGATGCTTACATTTTGGGCGTTTGCGTTCTGATGGAATGGCTGGTTGTCTGCTCCCATGCCCCACACACGTAGGCGCAGGTCCAAGGTGGCGCGCGGAGCGGCCCCGGCAGCGGGCATAATTAAAATCCTCCAGCCTGAGAGTTCTCAGACAAGTAGTATGCAGATAATACGCTTCTTAAAGAGTCTGCTTAAGGTTACGAAAGTCATTCGAAACCGCCTGAGTATAAAGCGCTGGCGCTATGCCGCAACAAGCGACTCTACGGATTACCTCCGGTGAAGTCGTGGTAAGAAATGAGATCAATGCCCCAGCTGGAGAACATTTCTCGCGCCTCCGGCAAGGTTAGAATTCGCAATTCGGTTTCGCGGGATTCGCGCAGGCGCGTGTGGGCCGACTTCAGATCGGCGTCGTTGTATCCGGGATGGCAAACAAATTCCCAGGTACCTTCAGGAATAATTTCGGCGATTGCACGGAAAAGGGTTTTGTCGAGCGACCCCGTGACTTCGATGCCTAGCGTACCGTTCGGAGTGATGAAGCCTTGGCGTTGGGCAGTTTGGCGAAATTTGCGGGCCAGATTGCGTAGAATTTGGACTTCGGCGTACCGCGTCCAAAGATTGGGACGGCGAAGCAGTTCACTCGATTTCAAGGGCTTGCGGGGGCCGAACGGATTCCTGATGGCGCGGATGCCGCAGGTATGCGCAGCGCGAAGTACCGGCCGCAATACAGCGGGAAATAAGTGGGTGTGCTTGTGGCTGTCGACGTGAGAAACTTTGATGCCGGCCGACTGCAGTTTGCGAATCTGGGCGGTGGTTTCAGCTTCGATCTCATCTTCGTTTATACGGCCGGTGAGAGCGCGAGCGATGAAGGATTTGAGATTGTCGCCGAATCGTAGTTCGCCAGAGCGCGATGAGGTGAGCGACGGCAATTGCGTAGCATCGAGGACCGGCTCTCCGTCGATGAGAACAATGTGGCATCCTATGCTGAGGAGCGCTGCGGTCTTTGACAAACGCACGGCATCATCAAAGGCTCGCCCGGTCGCCATGAGGGTAGAAGACGTGACGATTCCTCGTAAATGTGCTTCAAGAATGGCTCGGTTCACCCCTGCGGTAAATCCAAAATCATCGGCATTGATGATGAGACGGCGCACGCGTCAGTCTAGCAGCATCGCTGCAAAAGATAGTTGCTGATGCCCACCGGCGCGAAACGATGAACTGGTTTGGTTTGACCGATTTTTCGCGGGTCGCGTAGACTCAAATGAAACGCAGTTGCGGAATCTTTCGTGATCCGCATTTTGCCGGAAAACCTTTCGCGAAGCGAAGCTGCGTTGCACTCGCCCTGAAATGGGCGGTTAGCTCAGTTGGTTAGAGCGCCTGCCTTACAAGCAGGAGGTCGCAGGTTCGAGTCCTGCACTGCCCACCAATTTTTTAAGGCTCAAAATATCAGCGGCTTGGGATTCAGCGGAGTTCTGGATACACTTTCTGGGTACCTAAACCTCGAGGGGGATTATGGCCAATCTAGAGAAGGCGCTTCAGGAGCTTCGTGCTGAGCGCCGAGCGGCACAGTTGCAGGCGGAAAAGTTAGATCAAGCGATTTCGGTGATTGAGTCGTTGAACGGTTCGGGAGTAGCCCGCAACGCAAGCCAACCGAAGCGAATCATATCGGCGGCTTCGCGGCGGAAGATGGCGCAGGCCCAAAAAGCAAGATGGGCGAAGGCTCGGAACGGATCGCAGCCAGCATCGACGACGGCGAAAACCAGCCCTTCTCCGGCGAAGCACACGATGTCAGCCGCTTCACGGAGAAAGATTGCCGCTGCACAGCGGGCGAGGTGGGCAAAGATCAAAGCCGGGAAGAAGGCTGCTTAGAGCCAACAGAGCCTGCTGCGAATATGCGGCAGGCTCGCGTGTTTGCCAGCGGTTAGATCTTCTCGACCGTTCTTGCAATCAGAGCTGGGGCTGTCCTTCGACAATTCCAGACAGGCCGTGTGGTGCTTCTTACCCTATTGATGATTTGCGACCGACTCCGCAGTGGAAGCAGGAGCAACTGCTGAGGGGGCTGGAGCAGGCTTCAGAGTTGGCTTCTGCGCATTTGTAGTGGGGGCTCTGTCCAGCATTGCTTGAAATTCTGCCATCTCCTCTTTCTTGTCCCATATCAAGCCTTGAGTTTGCGTTTTGCAGTAATCGTCCGGATATTCCCAGAAAGGCTGCACAGTCACCTTGGTCATGCCATTGAATTCCGCCAGGGTATATGACCAGACTTTTTTTGTGGTCATGCCGGTACACGCACTGGAAGCAACGAAGAGCGCACTCACCATAGGCATCTGCGCTGGAGTCGAGAAGCGAAATTGCAACTGCTTGTCGGAGTCGAGGGCATACCCTTCGTCCAGATTCGCCTGGACGATTAGAGCCTTTAGAGTTTGAGCGGAAGCTTTGCTGAGGAATATGTACGGCCCGGGCTGAGCTTTTGATTTTTTGTCCCGAGCCGCCGCCAGAGTAGTTATTGCAAGGATTACGATCAGAGCTCGTTTCATACCTTTACCCCGAACTTAAATTTAGCGAGATCGTCGTCCGAACCGTTAATTACCAGAGTCATCTCAACGATTCTGAGGCAGTCAAGGAGAACAAACCCTTGAACCGCGAAGAGCGCAAAGGGTTCGCGAAGTGCGCCGAGGAACTTCCGGGATCACGGACAAACTGACTCGCGGCAGGCATCACTTGATCCAGATCGTTATATTGATGATGAGTTAAGAATTGGATGTGCCTGGATTCCACCCGGCGCATCCAAACACAGGGAGCGAACGCATGGTGGACATATCTATCTCGGATAGCCTGCTTGTCTTGCATGTGCATGGATCCGACAAACTGTGGGCGCTCAAGAGTTCGCTTGAGATTCCGCTGGCGCACGTTGCGGAGATCAGGGCGGACCCCAGCGTAGCGCACGGATGGTGGCATGGACTGAGAATGCCCGGCACCAATATTCCCGGAGTGTTGACGGCCGGCACTTTTTATCAGGACGGCAAGCGTGTTTTCTGGGACGTTCACAATCCGGATAAGACGGTCGTGCTGGAACTTAGAGACGAACGGTACAACGAACTCATCGTCGAAGTGGCCGATCCGAGCGCCACGGTGGCAATGGTGAAAGCAGCATTGCCAGGCTAATCGGAGGTACTTCGCGACCATCGACCATCGATCTTCGATCTTTGGCTTTCTAGACCGGCCGAATTAGCGTGATTCAACAGCAAATCTAAACTCTTTATGGAGGAGTTTCTACAATGAGCAGTCTTGCCCTTTTGCAATCACTGAAAGAAAGCATTCTCGCGCAAGCCAACGTGAAAGCCATCTACGGCGAACCTATTTCTGCCTGGGAAAAACGGTGATTCCAGTTGCAAAAGTAATGTATGGATACGGGGCCGGGGCGGGTACTGGCGGAGTCGGCGAGTCAAGCGCTAAGGGGGAAGGCGGCGGTGGTGGTGGAGGAGTACGCGCGATTCCCGTCGGCGTGGTTAAGATCAGCGAACAGCAGACTCGTTTCGTTCCGATTACTGACCGCAAGAAGTTAAGCGCTGCTGTTCTGGCAGGTGTTGGACTGGGAATATGGCTGAGCTTTCGAAGGCGGCACTAAAAGCCGCGGGCTGGGTCATCTACCTCGAGTCATGACGTCTTGCACTCACGAGCACCGGCTGACGAATTACTTCGCGATGCTGAACATCGTCCACGGGTAAGCATTCATATCCCGTTGTAGAGGTGCTTGCCAGGCGAATTCCGGGTGAGCGTGCAGGTGTTCCGCCGCTTTGAAATCCATTCCGCAGGCGTGGCCAGCGGCGGCGGCAAAACTCATCTCCGCCGTCATGCTTGCGTCTGCAACTTTGTTCTGGACCGCTCCGGCCATTCCGTAAGGCGGTTGCCAATCTCCTGAACCACGGGGTGAAAGGTCGATGTGCCCATCGAGCGTGCGTTCGTCCGGATCTATTTTGTTCTCGAACGTATCGTAGTGGTCAGCCATGAATCGCTCGGCCGCGGCTACATCGATCTTGCCTTTGTTCTCGGCCATGAGTTGGTCCCAGCGCACGTGACGAGCCGTGGAACTCTGGCTCATATCGTGAGGGTCAAAATCCGTCTCCTCGCGAATCAGTTTCTCGTTGATGGGGAAGTTCGAGCCTACAAAATAGCCGTCGGTTTTCCGCTCGAGGGTGACGTTCTTCAAACCTAATTCGAGGCGGCCGATTTCATTCTTGCGCGTGTCAGCAATCAGCCAGGTGTTGGCATAGCCGCCGTTGTTGCCATGCTTCATGATGCGAGTGAAGTCATCGATGGAAGTAGAATACTGTGCCGCTTTGCGCGCCCGCACAAATTCAGGAATGCCGTTCGGATCGTATCCCGAAAAATGACCGATTGTGGTCTCCGTAACGACGATGCCGGCCGAATTCATCACGAAATCATCAGCGCTGTGGATCACGCCCGGAAGACCGTCCATGAGCATGCGCTTGCCGCTGGTGGGAACAATGTCATAAATAATCGTCCAGCGCTCTCCATCCAAGTATTCTGACCAATTATTGTGGGCGATCACTACTTCGCCATCTTTCGTATAGCTGCCCGTGGCCACGAACGCGCTGCAGTGTTCGGGAACCATGCGCATCGCCGTCGTCTTGATCCCGTGATCCTTGTCATATTCTTTGACGTAGTATTCCCACTCTTCAGCGCCGTTCAACGCCACCACATCCCACAGGTCCATCTTCACGCCGTGGGCGTTGACGCCATCGGCGATGCCCTGCAATTCTTCCCGATATTCCCGCTCGATGTGCGGCCACATCATATTCTGCGCGGCATCGCGGAAGAACTGCCAGTCCTTGTTACTGCTGTGCGTCGTCTCCAGCGTGACAACTTTCAGAGTATCTTCGATTTCCGGAGCCAGAAGGTAACCGTTCTGAAAGCCGATTTGGTGAGGCGTACCTTGCAGGTGCACAAACGTCCATCCGTTTTTCTGCGGCTCACGGAAGGCGCCGCTAATTTCTGAATCCTGCTTCGCATGGGGCGAAGCCGCAGGCGAGAAAGAAACGAAGACTCCCATTATCAGAAGTGCAATCCAAACGATTGATCGAGGCATGCGCATCTCCAAAGGATACTCGGAATCGGCCCATTCTAGCAGAGTTCGTGCTGGCTAAAGCGTCGTCGACGACGTTAGTCAGATTCCCATTCTCAGCCGGAGACTTCGCACTTATATCCTTACGTTGCCGCCCGCTTCTTTGGAGGATGCCGCAGGCTGCGCCCTTCAATCAAGCTGTAAAGATCCTCTGCGAGATTGGTTGTATGATCGCCGGCTCGTTCCAGGGCCTGCGCCATGAGAAGAACGTCGAAGCTGGAGGGGTTGTTCTGCGCGGCTTGTTCGGTGAGATGTTTCTGAAAAAGCGCATGGCAGACGCGATCAATGTCCTTATCCATTTGCAGTACCTTACGGGCCGCTTCGAGATCGAGTTCGAGAAATCCTCGATAAACTAGATCAAGCATTTCGCTTAAGATCGCCGACATTTCCACCAGTTGGCGTACGTCGAATGCCGCCATTTTTTCGGTACGTGATTGCACCCGCATGGCTACGCTCATCATGAGATCGCCGATGCGCTCGAGGTCCGTCGTACACTTCAAGCTGGTCAAGAGCTGGCGGGCGCGCGCCTCATTGACCCGGGTGATAGCGGCGGGCAGTTTGTCGTCGATGTAACGCTCAATGATATCGAGCTCCTGCTCGCACTCTTTAATTGCGAGGAAGGCCATGCGTGAAGAATGCGTAAGCAAGTCACGCATGTTGAAAACTGCGTCGCGCGCGATGAGGAATGCCTTAAGCGCCGTGCGCGATAGATCGTCGAGGGAACCGGTGGACTTGGATTTCTTTACGATGGTCTCGCTGGAAACCGGGACGACGTCGCTAGTGTCGGCTGTAACGGGTTCTTCGGCAGGAGTCCGCCTTGAAGAGGATTTACGAGGCATAGATCACGAAGCCCAGAAAAGTGCCTTCATTCAGAATATCTCAGCTTAAAGCACACGGCAGTCTAATTGGTAAATATGAACGGAAGATGAAAATGGTGGCAGGCTCGATCAGGAGCCGGCTAGATTGGGTCTGTTTTCGCGCTTCCCCCGACGGGTCCTAAGGAGACTTCAAATGAATTTGCTCGATTATTTGCGCCGACAGTTTATTTACAATGCGTGGGCCAACAGCGAAGTGTTCTCTGCTTTGGGCGCCAGCGGAAATTCAGAGAGCAAGGGCTTTCGTTTGCTGGGGCATATTCTCTCTGCCGAGCGTCTTTGGCTCGAACGTATAAAATCGCAGCCGCAGGGCCTGCCCGTGTGGCCGGATTTTGAAGTTGAGCGATGCAGAGTTGAAATGGAAGACGTGGCGAAGCGCTGGCACGAGTACCTCGATCAGGTTTCTATGGATCAGCTTTCCGAGAAAATTCGCTACAAGAACAGCAAGGGCGAAGAGTGGGCAAGCAGCGTGGAACACATCATGAGCCATGTGCTATTGCATTCGGCTTATCATCGCGGGCAGATCGCCAGCCAAATGCGGTTCGAAGGGAAGGAACCGGCATATACGGATTTTATTCATGCAATACGCCGGGGCCTGATCGAGTAGTCTGAAAACAAACGCGCTGGGCGATTTCTCGACAGGAGTACGCCTCTGAAAGACAGTTCGTTCTACGCCATCACGATAGCGCAGATAATAGGTTCAGCCGTGTTCCTGTGGCTGGCATTTTTCCGGCCGGGCGTCTGGGACTGGCAGCGCTGTCTGGGCTCTGCGCTGATGGTGGCCGGCATGATTGGGATCGGGGTTGCGCGATATCAACTGGGCAGATCGTTCGCCATAAAACCTGAAGCGCGGAAGTTGGTGACGCACGGCATCTATTCGAAGATTCGCAATCCCATCTACGTATTTGGCTCGCTCCTGATCGCGGGATTGGTGCTCGTGGTGCACCGTCCCAGTTTGTGGCTGGTGTTTGCTTTCATCGTCATTATGCAAACTGTGCGCGCACGCCGGGAAACGCAGGTGCTCGAAGGTGCGTTCGGCGAAGCTTATCGAGAATATCGCCGCAAAACCTGGTTCTAGCACCCGGGATGAAGCTGCGCAGATGCTGATGACGCCAAGTGCATTATCTTCGCGCTGGGGTAATATTTCTGAGATGAAAAATCTGCTGGTCCTTGTTGCCGTCATCTTTTGTGCTGCCCTTCTGCCCGGGGCGGAAGAACGAACTCTCGCACCGATGCCGGCTGCGGTATCTGGCAATGCGGTAGCCAGTCTCAGGGAAGGATTGGATTTGTTTTCCATGATGGGGGTGGGGCCGCGCAAAACCTGGGATGACGTGACCAGCAAGGTTTATGTCATGCATCTGAACACGGGCAAATGGTACGCCGGACATCCAGTGCCGGGCGTGATCGGGCGGGTGAATGCGGCGGCTGTTTCCGCCAAGAGCCGCGAGATAGTTCTGATGGGCGGCTTTGTACTGGACGAGCACGGAGCGGAGCGTCCCGTGAACGATGTAAATGTTTACGAGGCCAGCATCCGAGAATGGTCTCGCGGTAAGGACTTGCCGATTGCTGTCGGCAGCGCGGTCGCCGGTGTGCACGACCGTTACATTTATCTGATCGGAGGCCGCTCTGCGCATGGGCCGGTCAATAATGTGCAAATGTACGATGTAGAGAAGGACACCTGGAGCCAGGCGACGCCGTATCCAGGCACCCCAGCCTTCGGACAGGCGGGCGGGGTTGCGGAAGGTTACATTGTGGTGGTCGACGGCGCGAAGGCCGGGCCAGCCGGTGGACCAGCCTACGTGGCCTCCAGCGAATGCTGGCTGGGAAAAATCGAGAAGAAGCATCCCGATAAGGTCGAATGGAGTAAGTTGCCGCCGCATCCTGGAACGGCGCGCTTTGGAATTGCCAGCGGTGGCTCCGATCGATACAAGAAGATTTATTTTTCCGGGGGCACCTCCACTCCGCATGATTACCGGGGCGTGGCCTACGACGGCAAACCGGCCGAAGTTTCTTCGTCCACATTCGACTACGATGTACACGGCCACAAGTGGGAGGCACTCAGCAATAAGAGCTACGATCCCCGCGGAGATGCGGGAGGTATTCTCGTCACGCCGTATGGGCCGGTGGTAGTCGGCGGTATGAATAAAGATCTTGCTGTAACTTCGCGAGTCACATTACTGCCGAGAAAAGAAGGCACTTTCGGAAACTAACCTGGCTCGTAGCTGCTCGCACTTTCTTTGCGGGTGGAGACGACGTGATTCCTGGCGACCGGAACCTCCGGGGTCACGATACGCGCGATCTTGCATGCCCTCGTCTTTGCGGCCCCGGCAGTGACATTCGCGCTGGTTTACCTGTTCTGCGCAAGGGCCCGCCGGCATTCCGCATCGCATCCGAGCTGACTTACATTCTCTTCATTTTGAGGTACCGTTGGAAGTCGCCGCGGAAATATACCACCGCATAAGCCAGTACAGCTATACTGCCCCACTTGATTATTTTTCCTGTCATTTGGTTTCTCCTTTGGTTTCCTGCAGACGCGCCTCGGTGCGAGTGGAAGTAATCAACTCTTCGACCATACGAACAGCTTCTTCGACCGCTGCGTTCACGGGCGCGCTGAGGGTGAAGTTTCCTTGTGGATCAGGCTCCAGCGTTGCCGGTTCGCAGCCGACCACCAGCACGCGCCCAAGTTTTCCTCCCATGGCTTGGACCAACTGCAAGACGGCGACTGGATTCATAGAGTGAGCATCCACCGCGATGGTGCTCTCACGATTCTCTGGAAGTTCAGACTCAAGCACATAAAGAGTTCCAGGCGCGTTGCCGCGGGGAAGCGCATCTACGAGAATTGCGAGATCCCATTCATTCATGAGAGCGTAGGCTAAATCGTAGCTGCGGATGCCAAAATCAGAAACAGCCACGCAGTCGGGTAGGGAACGGTGCCGCAGTCGGCTAATGACCTCCAGTCCAAACCCGTCATCTCCGAGAAAAATATTTCCGATGCCAGCGACCAGGATCTTACCGTTCATCCTTTTGGCCTCGCTTTGACCTCGCCGCTGACCTCGCTGTTCAGGCCAACTGGCTCGACTTCTTCTGGAGAAAAGAAAAAACGGTGTCCGGGTTGGCGCAACATGCCGAACTCGCGGCCGGGATCGTCTTCGATGACGACGGCGAGATGCAGCTGGTCGTCATAATCGCGCTCGATTGCTTCTACGATGGCGACCTTTCCCTTCAGCGCGATGTCCATGATGTCGGCGGTCTTCTGCGGCCACAGGCGCACCCGGTCGCCTGGTTTTACCGGCACGCCGAAAATAGTGACACTTTCGACCGGCGTATTTTCCTGCTCCTGGCTCCAATCCGTCATTTGGTTTCTTCGACCTGCCGCAAGCCGCGGATGGTGCCGTGCGTCCGCATCAGTTGTTCGCGTGCGCTTTGCTCGGTGCGCTGAAGCAAATTGCGGACACGGTCCTCCGCCACACGCATCTCATCTTTTTCCTGATCAGTGAGAGTCATTACCCGCAACGTTAGCATTTCATCCATTTCGGTTGCGTCGTAAAAGTCGCCGGCGCTCTCGGGGGCGATCTGCGGATAGTCATACAGCAGAATTGGCGAGCAGAGCAGCATGTCGCGTTCGCCACCGGAGCCGACCAGGACTGGAAAGTTGCCGACGTTCACGCATGCGGCGGCTGCATTCTGAAGAGGCTCAGGAGGATCCAACAACGAGATGAAGTTTGCGCCGCTGGCAGTGAGAATCATGTGTGCGGAGAGCAGCGATTGCCGCAGAGCCGCATTGCGATCGAGACTGGACGTGGGCAATAAACTGGTGTTGGCAACATCGATCTTTAGTTTCCAGATATCATCGCGAACCAATTCTGTGGTTACAGAGATATTTCCGCGCAGCTCATTTGCACTGCTTTGGGCGCTCAGCGCCGCGTTCGCATCAGTAGGCTCGTGACGATGATTCGAGGCAGGGAAGCGAAAGTCAATCGGCTGGTGATTGGCATTCAGGGCGAGTTCGAGTTCTACGGTGCGTTCCACTCCTTCGTCTGAGCTTTCGCCTGACTCCTGAGCCGAGCGCGATGAAACTTCAAGGTCTAAGGAAGGCTCAAATGGTGGATCAATTTGCCGGGAAACAAGCTGAAGAAAACGAAATTCAATTCCCACAGAGGCATCGCTATCGGCTTCGATCAGGCATTCCGTGTGCATTTGCGAGCGCTCGCTTCCGCTGCGGACTTCCGGGTATTCCGGAGGATAAAGAATGCCGAAGGTCCAACGCTGCCGGTTCTTCAGTGCCGTCGGGCGGTACGGATAGAGCATGTAGCCTTCATAAAGCACCGCATCGGCGACTTTATGCGCGAGTTCGCGATTCACGATTTCACCTCAGCCGCGTCCAGCAAGCGTTCGAGGGCCTGCTCCCAACTCGAAATGCCCTGGGACGCCCTAAACTCGTCAAGCTTTTCGAAGACCTCGCGGCGCAAGGAAATCCACGCGGTGTGCGGGTAATAGAGGTCCATCATTTCTTTCCAGGTGCGAACCGGAAGCCGGTAGCTGGCTTCGCGATCCCATGGAATTTGCGCGATCTGCATTCCGGCGCGGCCGGCATAAAAAACCGTGCCGCTGAAGAGTAATGATATTGGAAGCTCGCCGTCTTCCAGCCCGTAAATATATTTCGTAATCGCCACGTTGAAATCGAAGGTGCAGGGCACGGGAACTTCAATCGTTGTTGTGCCAGTGAATTCCTGGACATTAACGTTCGCATTGGTCCATAGCAGCGGACGCAAGGTGGTGCTCCAGCGCTCGGGTTCGCCAAAGAGTTCGCGTAGGTGTTTCTGTTCCACCGGCGTGTAGCGGCGGCGGACGGGCTCGATCTGAACCTGAACGCGCAGCGCTATGGAGTGAATTGGCTCTGGCTCGGAGTTTGTCATGCGAACCTTGAATGAAATTTGCGGCGTCGCCGCGTTCGCGGTAGCGGAGGCGTCCTCGACCTGAAAGTGCAGGTCAGGCACGCCGCCCCCCAGAACGCAGACTCAGTTCACGGAAGAACTCATCGATTTGCCTCCAGACTTCCGAGCCTCCGGAAAGGCCATGCCACTGCATGCGAATGAGTCCCACCAATCGGTAGCAAACGTCGATCGGGGCGCGATAATACTGTGGCAGATCAGAAACGCGGTTCACCAACAGGGCTTCGACATCCGGCTCGAAGCGTTTGATCACAGGGTTGCGGTCGACAATCGCATCCCAGTATTCGAGATCGAGTGACGATTCCAGGGCTCCGCCGGGACTGGGGTATTGCGCCACAACCTTATTGGCGGAGCTGCTGTGAACGAAAAAAGCCAGCTTGATCGGTATGAGCAAACTGTCCCATTCCAAATCGTCCAGGGCAAAATCGGTTAGCCGGCGCACATCGCGCGGGATGCGCCGATAGCGCTGCCGCGACGAGCCATCGCAGAACAAAATGGCGCACGGATCGCAGGCGCAAATAATGCTGCGCTTCTCAAGTTCCAGAAGATGATGGTGCTGCGGCGCAAGCGGGGAAGCGCAGAGTTCGCACATTTCTTCCGGCTCGTCTTCGGACTTGCTCTGGCGGTCGTGCGGCTTGCGCACAAACTGCTGTAGCGCCGCGAGCGCTCCCCGTGCGGAATTTTGAGCGACCGTGCTCATGGATGGATTGCCTAGGCCGGTGGTAAGTTGGGCATTCGAGGATCGATGGGCGCGCGCTTGTCGGCATTAATGCCAGTTGCGTCGCGCGAAGTGCGTCCCTTGCCTTCGCGGCCGGGCTCTTTGTTTTTGCCTTTATAAGTCCATTCTTCTGCCCGCCTGGTGCCGGGCGTATGCGCGTCAATATCAAGCCGTGGGTTTTTCATAAAGTTTTTCCTCCCTCAGAGCTGGCTGAATCATGTTGAGTGGGATAAATCCCGTAAGGGGCAGACCTTCGGCGATAATCTCGATCACTTCGGGGGCAGCCTCGAGGATGGCGTGTTCAACAGCGAGCTTCAGCTTTTCCGGCGACGATGCGACGCCATGTGCCAGCGTTTCGATCTTCACCTTCACGATGCAATCGGAAATGCCGAGAAGTTTGACGCTTGCTGCCTGGTTTCGCAGTTCGGGGCCCAGCTTCTCGATCGCTCGCCGAATGCGGTCTTCGAACGAGACGGGATGAATCCCATAAAGCACCAGAAGACCGCAGATAAGTGGATCGGTGCCCAGCTTGGTTAGTGAATTGCGGCCCGCGTCTCCGGATTCTGAGAGCAGTTCGACGATGCGAGACATGCTGGACCCATGCAGGTCCATCAGCGACTGCATGAGTCCGAGCGCTATATCACGCGCCTCCGGATCGGAGAAAGCGGCCGCGCGCTGCACCAATTCATGGATGCGCTGCGTCTGAGCCTGGAACTCGCCATTGTTCATTTTTTAGCTCACCACGTTTTTAGCTTTAGCTCAGCACGTTTGTTCCATCGCGCGTTTTTATTTCTGTCCCATCACCCCAAACATCGGCGAATGCCGCGTTTCGAGCACCTTGCCATCACCCAGATACATGTGCACGCCACAGGGCAGGCAGGGATCGAAGCTACGCACAGCGCGCATAATATCGATGCCTTTGAACTTATCCGGCCCGTTCTCTTCGAAGATCGGCGTGTTCTGCACCGCGTCTTCGTAGGGACCGGGCGTGCCATAGATATCGCGCGGGTTGGCATTCCAGCAGGTTGGAGGGTAGGGATGGTAATTCGCGATTTTGCCATCGCGAATCACGACGTGATGAGATAGGACGCCGCGCACGGCTTCGTGGAAGCCGCAGGCGATGGCGTTCTCGGGGACTTCGAACGGCGCCCAGGTCTTCGACCGGCCCGCCATCAGTTCTTCCATGGCTTTCTCGCAGAAGTAGAGAGCGGCAGCGGCTGCGTAGGCCTGGAAGTAAGTTCGGGCGCGATCGCGCTCGATGGCGTTGCTCCACTTGGGGATTTTCCATTCGAATGAAGTTTCAGGGAGCGTGGCAGTCTTCGGCAGATTGATGATCACGCTGCTTCCGGTGGCCTTGATGTAGCCGATATCGACAAGCCCGGAGAGAGCGGTTGACCATAATCTCGCGATCGGCCCACCACCGGTATCGAGCGCAAGATGATCGCCGCTGCTCTTATCATACCAGCGCGGTGACATCACCCAGGTGTAGTTGCCGTTGAAATCGCGCTTCTGCGGCCGTGGAAGCGTGGTCTGGTTCCAGGGATGCCGCTTGTCGATCTGATTGCCGAGCGGATCGGTCTTTACGAATGTTTCCTGGTTCTGCCAGTCGTCGTAATAAGAACTACCCAGAAGAATTCGCATGCCGAGGTTGATGTCCATCAAGTCGTTGGTGACCAACTGGCCATCGACGACAATGCCGGGGGTCACGAACATTTTTCGTCCCCAGTCGGACATGGTTTCGTAGCGATAGTCACAAACGTCAGGATCGTTGAACGATCCCCAACAGCCCATCAAAACGCGCCGCTGACCGACTTTTTCGTATCCGGGCAGAGCTTCATACCAGAAATCAAACAGGTCATCGTGGAGCGGCACGCAACGCTTCATGAATTCGACGTATTTGGTGAGGCGTACAAGATAGTCGGTGAAGACTTGGATGGTCGCAACGGTGCCGACGCCGCCGGGATACAAGGTTGAAGGATGCACGTGGCGTCCCTCCATCAGGCAGAACATTTCGCGGGTGAGGCGGCTGAGTTCCAGAGTCTGCCGGTAGAAGCTGCCGGTAAACGGATTCAGAGCCGTCATAATGTCGGCGATGGTGCGGAATCCATGTTTCTCGGAATTGTGCGCTTTGGTTTTCTGCGCTTTGCTCCAGAGGCTCGGGTTGGTTGCCTTTACCATCTGCTCGCAGAAATCCACGCCGACGAGATTGTCCTGGAAGATGTTGTGATCGAACATGTACTCGGCGGCTTCACCGAGATTGACGATCCACTCGCCCAGATTCGGAGGCTTCACTCCGAACGCCATATTTTGCGCGTAGCAGGCGCAGGTGGCATGGTTGTCGCCGCAGATTCCGCAGATGCGGCTGGTGATGAAATGCGCGTCGCGAGGATCTTTGCCCTTCATGAAAATGCTGTAGCCGCGAAAGATCGATGAGGTGCTATGGCATTCGGCGACTTGCTTGTTTTCGAAATCGATTTTGGTGAATATGCCCAGACTCCCGACGATGCGGGTAATGGGATCCCAGTTCATTTCCACCAGGTTCCGTTTTTTTGTCGGCTGTTCAGTTAACGGTTCAGCAATGGATCCCATTTTTCTTTCCTCTCTTAGGCAGCTCTACGACTCCGGTGCGGTCCATAAGCGCCGGGCTGGGGTTGGTAGCCAGTGGTGAGTTCGCGTCCGCGATGGCGCCACTCTGGTTCTCCATTCACGGTGTTGTTCGTGATGGCGCGCAGCGCGCGGATGAGCTTGCCATATAAACTGAGGGCCGCGGTCGAAAAACGCGCACCCGAAGGCTCGTCCATAAATGGCATGAACATGTCGGGAAATCCTGGCATGGTGCAGCCAATGCAGATGCCGCCTACGTTCGGGCACCCGCCGATGCCTCGCATCCAGCCGCGTTTGGTAACGTTGCAGTTGACGACGGGACCCCAGCAGCCCATTTTGACCAGGCATTTCGGGGTGCCATATTCGATACCGAAGTCATCCTGCTCGTAATAGGCGGCACGATCACAGCCCTCATGTACGGTCTTGCCGAAGAGCCAGGTCGGGCGCAGTTGTTGATCGAGCGGAATCATGGGCGCGAGACCGACGGCCTGGAACAAGAGGTAAGTCACGGTTTCCATGAAGTTGTCGGGCTGAACGGGACAGCCGGGGACATTGACGATCGGAAGACCGGCTTTGGAGCGCCAGTCCCAGCCGAGATAGTCGGCGAGTCCCATGCATCCGGTTGGATTACCAGCCATTGCGTGAATTCCACCATAGGTGGCGCAGGTGCCAGCGGCGATGATGGCCAGCGCCTTGGGCGCGAGGCGGTCGATCCATTCGCAGGTAGTGATCGGTTGCCCGGTTTCAGGGTTGGTTCCCTGTGCAGCCCAATAACCTTGTTCTTTTATGCGCTCGTTGGGGATGGAACCTTCGACGACCAGCACGAAAGGGTCAATTTCGCCGCGTTCTGCCTGGTAGAAGAACTTCATGAAGTCGTCGCCATTTTCATAGGCGAGCACCGGGTTGTGCAGGTGAACTTTGGGAAGGCCGGGAATAGCGCCGAGAATGACGTCTTCGATGCTGGGCTGCTCGGCGGCGGTGACGGAAACGGAATCGCCGTCGCAACTGAGACCGGCGGTGAGCCATAGGATATGAACTTCTTTGACAGGGGCGGGGGCGGAAGATTCTCTACGGGTGAAGGGAATCGGTTCAGCGGGCATTGACTCCTCCTTCGTTTAGGTTGGCAGAGAGAAAGCTTTACATCGTGGCACGATAGAGTAACTCGGCCAATACAGTTAGACCCCTAGGGGCCTGTGAGGGTTGCCGTCAACATATTCTCGGCAGTTGTTCTCCAAAAAGCGTATCGACGATGCGAGTGCCTCCGATCGCAGTTTGCATGAGGACCATGGCCGGGTGGTCGTCAACCACCTCGCCGACCACTCGCGCGTCGCGCCCCAGTGGATTTCGGTGCATCTTTTCCACAACCGCCTCAGCAGATTGGGGTGGCACGATGGCGATCAACTTGCCTTCATTCGCAACATAAAGCGGATCGAGGCCCAGGATCTCGCAAGCGCCACGAACCGTGTCGCGTACGGGAATTTCGGTCTCGCGCAGCAGCATCCCGACGTTGGACTGTTTTGCAATCTCGTTAAGAGTAGTGGCCGCTCCGCCGCGGGTGGGATCGCGGAGGCAATGGACATCGGGGCAGACTTCCAGCATCTCCTGTATCAGTTCATGCAGGGCTGCGCAGTCGCTCTCGATCACTCCTTCAAATTCCAGATTTTCTCGCTGCGAAAGGATGGCCATCCCATGATCGCCAATGTATCCACTCAGGATGATTTTGTCTCCGGGACGGGCGCGGTCGGCGGAGACATTGACTGGTTTTTCCACAATGCCAATTCCAGTCGTCGTTATAAATATTTTGTCGCCCTTACCGCGGTTTACAACCTTCGTATCGCCAGTGACGAGCTGCACCTGCGCGCTTTTGGCGGCTTCGCTCATCGACTGCACCACGCGCTGCAGATCTTCCGTCGCAAGGCCTTCTTCAAGAATGAACGCCGCCGAAAGATAAAGTGGCCGCGCGCCGCTCATCGCCAAGTCGTTGACCGTGCCATTGATCGCCAAGCGGCCGATGTCGCCGCCGGGGAAAAAAATGGGCGTGACTACGAATGAGTCTGTAGTAAATGCCACCCGAGCGCCGTTTATGTTGAGAACTGCTTGATCATCGAGTTTGTCGAGTAGGGGATTGCTGAATGCGGGGAGAAACACCCGTTCAATAAGTTGGGCGCTCAGCTTCCCGCCGCTGCCATGGCCAAGCACAATCTGCTCGCGTTTTGTGATGGGCAACGGGCATGACATTCCCGGCAGAGATGTTTCCGCAGCATCATCCTGCTTGGTTGCAGATGCGGTCTTGCTCATGCTGCGCCTCGCACTGGTTCCGCCGCGGCTGACTTAATTCTTTGCGAGTCCAAATGCCGGCCGTAGGCATAATAGGCAGCACACGCCCCTTCGGCAGAAACCATGGTGGCTCCCAGCGGAGTGAGCGGCGTGCACAGGGTTCCGAATGCGGCACAATCATGCGGTTTCTTGATGCCTCGCAGGATGTGCCCGCTGATGCAGATTGCCGATTCCTTGGTATCGATATTCTGCACCTCGAATAACCGTTCCGCATCATGATCTCCATACTCTCGGCGCAATTTGTAGCCGCTGTCAGGAATCGATCCAACTCCGCGCCACTTGCGATCGCAGGCTTCGAAGACGCCATCGACCAGCTTTCGCGCGGGGATATTGCCTTCGCGATCGAGCACACGTGAATATTGGTTTTCGACCGTGGCTGTTCCGGCTTCGAGTTGACGGATCACCATCAACGTGCCTTCCAGCAG
The DNA here is from genome assembly GCA_963784095.1 of uncultured Acidobacteriaceae bacterium. Taxonomy (GTDB): domain Bacteria; phylum Acidobacteriota; class Terriglobia; order Terriglobales; family Acidobacteriaceae; genus Sulfotelmatobacter. The sequence goes on along the minus strand of CAWAQC010000001.1, from coordinate 286,030 downwards.
ATCGAGTGGTTCGAAACCGGTGATCACAATTGGGACGTTGTAACGCTCGGCGATCGGCTCGTATTCGCGGTATCCCATGATGGTGCACACGTGGCCTGGGCCCAGAAACCCCTGCACGCGGTTTTGCGGAGATTGCAGAATGAAACTCATGGCCGGAGGAACCAACGAGTGGGAAACCAGAACGGAAAGATTCTTAACGCCGTTCTGCCTGGCGCGAAAAGCGAGCATGGCGTTGGCGGGCGCGGTAGTCTCGAATCCGATGGCGAAGAAAACAACCTGTCGCTCAGGATTGGCCTGCGCGATTTTGAGGCAGTCGAGCGGCGAGTAGACGATGCGGATGTCGGCGCCTTGCGACTTAAGCGTGAAGAGGTCGCCATTCGACCCAGGCACGCGGAGCATGTCTCCAAAAGAGCAGAAGATTACATTTGGCTTCGCGGCAATCGCGTGTGCCTTATCGATGGTTTCGAGCGGTGTTACGCAAACCGGGCAGCCGGGACCGTGCACCAACTCGACCCCTTCGGGAAGCAATCGATCAATGCCATTCTTGACGATGGAGTGGGTTTGTCCTCCGCAGACTTCCATGATTACCCAGGGCCGCGTCTGAATGCGGCGGACCTCGTTGACAATCGATTCTGCGAGTCGGGCGTTCCGGTACTCATCTACATATTTCATTGCGGTTTTCTCGCCGACACTTCGTCCACCACCGGAGCATCGAGTTCGGTCAGTTGGTCCATCTCTTCGAGCAATTGATAAGTGCGTTCCGCCTCTTCCGCGTTGACCGTGCTGATGGCGAATCCAACGTGCACCAGCACATAGTCGCCAACCTTGGCTTGAGGAACGTAGTCGAGCGAGGCCTCGCGCACGATGCCCCCAAATTGAACTCTCGCCATGCGCATTCCGCCCCGCTCAAAATCTTCCAGCACCTTCCCGGGTATTGCGAGGCACATGAGCTACTCTCCAGTCTTTTCTCGAGCGATTTGTTTGATCACCTTGTACGACCAACTTTGTACGACCAACGCCGGAATGCGAGTCCTGCACAATCCGGCCTGTGCAGAGTGGACGGTGAAGCATCACGACGTGTGAAAAAGAAACCCATTGGGCGATGCTGGTGAAGATGGACCTCATGGCAGATGCCGATGTATGTTCTGCGGTTGTCAGTGAAATTCTGTCGGTGAAATGCATCTGAAGAACAGTCCCCAGTTCCAATGGACTGCCATCGATTGCGGTGGATAACGGTTTGTCGACTTCTGGAGGGGGAGTAACATCTAAATAAGTGGATTTGATGAATATGGATCAGCTTTTAGATGAGCACGGGCGATCAATTAATGCGGCGGAGCCTGAGGTGACCGGGGAAAGGGTCACGATTTCGGCGGGCTCCCGTTTCCGGGCTGCCATGTTGCTGGCGATCGTTGCAGATGCGCTGCAACTCATCGTTTTTCCTTTATTCATTGAAGGCGGTGCGTCGCCAGCTGATGACATACTCGATGTCGGCGTCGCGGCTGTGCTGGTTCACCTCCTTGGCTGGCATTGGGAATTTCTGCCATCGGTTGTTGGCAAGCTTGTGCCCGGCGTCGATCTGGTCCCTCTGTGGACGATGGCAGTCGCGAACGTTTATCGCAAATCGCGGCGGATGGTAGTGGATACGGCAGAAAATCCTGGGCAGCATCCAGCGCTGCCAAAACCCGGCAACACTACGTAGTTGAAGAGTCGGAGGTAGCTATACCTAAAGCGGCTCAAATCTGCTCGAGATTAATGAGAGCTCATTTCCCAAAGCCCGACAGGAAACTGCCCCAGCAGTTCTGAGACGGCAATGGTCGAGCCTAACTGGGAATCGTCGAGAACTTCATCCGTGAACACGTTTCTGGAACTTCGGTAAGAGGTATTGTCAGGTAAATGGACAATCGTGTCTTTCCAAATATCTGTGCCAAGCGGGGAAACGATGTTGTCGCCGAGTAATGATGCGATGAGACGGGGAACGATAACGAGCAGGCTTTTTCCCTCGACTGTTCGAGTAAACGCAACCAAATGATTGGCTTTCGCTCCTTCAATCTTCAGCGGCAAGTACTCGCCTTTGTCAAAAAGATCGGGACATTGTTTGCGAAGGCATAAAGCCTTGGAAATAACGTACAATTTGAGCGCGCTACTCTCCGGCTCATCCTGCATGCATCGTATCGACGATGCGTCGGGTGCGCTGCCCAGCTTCCGAACCCGGTCCAGCAAGTGTTTGCGGCGATCGTAGTCGACTTGACGCCGGTTATCGGGATCCACCAGGCTGAGATTCCATAGCTCATTGCCTTGATAGATATCCGGAACTCCGGGGCACATTAATTTGAGAAGCGTTTGCGACAGGCTGCTCCAAATGGCCGCGCGGGCAATCCGCTGTTGGAAAGGCAAGAAATCATCCAGAAACCGGTTGTCGTCTGCCGGATTCAACAAGGCTGCGACGAATGATGCAACTGCATTTTCATACTCCGTATTCTGGTTGATCCAACTCGTATTCTCTTTAGCTTCACGAATCGCTTTCAGCATGTACTTCTGAATGCGATCGGTAAAAGTCTTCCAGTCGTTCACTGAATTTAAAGGCTCGACTGGCCATGCGCCTATCAGTGTTTGATAGAGCAAATACTCGTCATTGGGCGATGGTGCGGGCGCACCATTGACGAGCGGCTTATGGCTGCGATTCATTTTGCGCCAATCGCGCAAACGAAATCTCCAATGAGCCGGAATCTCGGAGAGCGCATCGATTCTAGTCCGCACGTCCTCAGATCGCTTCGAGTCATGCGTGCTGGTGGCCAGCATGGTGTGCGGCCAGTCACGAAGCCGTTCCTCGTTGGCAGCATGAAATCTGGCCGGGGTGGTTCCGAAACGACGTAGGTCACCTCCCACTTCGTTGAGCGAGATCAGCCGGTTGTAACGGTAAAACGCGGTGTCTTCCAGGCCCTTCGCCATTACCGGGCTGGTGAACTGCTGGAACTTCATGGCGAACGTCGTCACCGCTTTTCGGTAGCTTTCGTCCTGGCCTTCAGCGATGCGCGTTAGCAACACGTCGCGGATGAAGTCGAATACGCTCGTGTCGGCGGCTGGGCTTCTGCGCTTCGCGCGGTCAATTGCGATGCCGATGTATCGCGCATCACTCTCTGACACGCGCGATGAGCTTACATAGGTGCGATACACCGGAAAGCTGGCGACTACCTGGGTGAGCGCATCACGCAGATTGTTCAGCGTGAAATCACAGGTACGCCGCTTCGAAAGTGCAATGCGAGCCAGCCGGTTGGCCAAGACATTCAGTTCGCTGACCAGCGCAGTCCGAATGATGAGCCTGCGCGAGAGATATGCGAGGTTATCGAAGTCGACTTCGTCACCGATGAAGCTTTCGTAGATGCGGTCCATACGGCCGGCGTTTCCCGGATCGACAAAGAGCCCATTCACCAGATTGCAGAAATCGTATCCGGTTGTGCCGCAGACCAGCCAGTTGTCCGGCAGACGTTCATCGCCGGTCAAAATTTTTTCTATTACCACATATGGCGCCGATTCGCTGTTCGGCGCTTGTTTCGCGATGGCGCATCGGAGCCGCCGAAAATATTGGGCGGGATCGTACAAACCATCGGGGTGATCGATGCGGAGGCCATTGACCTTGCCTTGGGCCACGAAATCTAGAATGAGCCGGTGAGTCGCCTGAAAGACTTGTTCGTTCTCCGTGCAAAGCGCGGCAAGATCATTGGTGTCAAAAAACCGGCGGTAATTAATGTCATCGGATGCGACCCTCCAGTTGGCCAGCCGGTAGGCTTGTGCTTTGATCAGTTCGTGCAATTCGTCGAAGCTGGCAGGATTGGCGGGATCGCCATTGACCGAGTCCACAGCTTGAAAGATTGCCTTCACGATCTCCGGGCAACGGGCGCACAATTCCGCGAGGCGGCGCTTGTTGATTTCCTTGTCGCGATTGCGCTCCACAATACGCTCATTGCTGGCCTCATAGCGCCGTGGCAGGTGGCTGAATGCCGTTATCAAACTCTGAAATTCCAAGAGGTCGGAATTTTGCGCACCCGTGCTCGAAACCGTGCTCGATACCAAAGAAGCCTCGCTGCGCCGCAAAATGCGCGGATACTCCCGAGGATTCACGGGAAAACGATTATTCCGGTAGACGATATCGAACTCTCCCCGTTCCGGATGAAAGACCAGCTTTAATTCTCCGCTTTCCAGGACGGCGCCATAGTGATCGTGCAGTACAGGAATAAGTACCTTCCCGTGCAGTTCTTCTTTCAGCGGATGCCAGTCGATGTCAAAAAATGGGGCGTAGGCCGAGGATTCACCATTTTCGAGAACGTCCAGCCACCAAGCGTTGTCACTTCCCATCACTCCCATGTGATTGGGCACGATGTCGAGAATCAAACCCATGTTGCGCTCGTGGAGTGCAGAAACGAAGCGGTCAAAATCCTGCGGGGTTCCGATCTCCGGGTTCAACGAATTGTGGTCGACAATGTCGTAGCCATGCATGCTTCCCGGTCGAGCCTTGAGACATGGGGAAATGTAGCAGTGGCTGATTCCAAGCGCGGAGAGATAGGGAACGATGGCGCGAGCCTGATTGAAAGTAAAGCCGCGATTCAACTGCAGACGATAGATGGCCCTCGGTGTTTGAGCGCGTGGGTTCATGATTGCAGTAGCCATGCGACTGACCATGACGGCAATGTTCCGCGTTTCAAATCGTTTTCGCGGAGTTCCTCGCTGAGATAGATGATCTGGGATGCCGGAGTGTTTACCGAAGAAATGGTATGCGTGCTGAGATTAGCGAGGAGAATGAGTTCCGCACCGTCACCAAAGCGCCAAGCAGCCCTTAATCCGTGCTCTCCAACCAAGGTGTAATGTGCCTTGGCCGCGCACAAATCGCACAAATGCGGGATAACGTAGTCACGCCTGAGGCTCAGTAATCGGCGGTAAAAGTTGAGCCATTGGCAATGCTGCGGTTGCGTAACTTCGTCCCAATTAAGCCGCGAAGACTCGAAGCTCTTCGGATCATTCGGATCTGGGATTCCGGCGCGCCTTTCTGGATATGTGAATTTAGCCAGCCGTGCGAATTCATTTCTGCGTCCGGCTGCAACTGCCTCTGCCAGATCATTTTTGAAATCACAGAAATATAGAAATGGGGTCTGGATGCCGAACTCCTCTCCCATAAACAAGAGTGGCGGAGATGGAGCCAGCAAAACGATCGAAACCGCAGCGCGTACCGCGCGCGAGTCGGCCAGTGTAGTAATTCTTTCTCCGAAAGCGCGGTTCCCAACCTGATCATGATTTTGCAGAAATGAAATAAATGCCGTGGGCGGTAAATCGGCACTCGGTTCGCCACGCGGCCGGCCATTTCTAAAGATGGATACCTCACCCTGATAGGCGAAGCCTTCGGTCAGACAGCGGCCTAGCTTCTTGACGGGTTGATCTAAATAGTCAGCGTAATACCCGTCGTGCTCGCCGGTAAGAAGCACATGCAGTACGTGGTGAATGTCGTCGTTCCACTGAGCGGTGTAAGCCCGCGTTCTGCATCCGTCCGTGCGCCGCAAGTAACGTGCCCGGTTGAGATCGTTTTCAAGTACGAGATGAACGTGCCGTTCGGGATCAATGTCAGTCGAGTCATGCACAGCGTCGGCCAATTCGGTCAGAACGTTTGGAGACGAGTCGTCGACAATGGCGTTAACCGCATCCAGGCGCAGTCCGTCGAAGTTATATTCCGTCAGCCAATAGAGCGCATTCTGAATGAAGAAATCGCGGACGACGCGGCTCTGCGGGCCGTCAAAGTTGATCGCATTCCCCCACGGCGTGTGATGACGGTCGGTAAAGAATTGCGGGGCGTAGGCGTTAAGATAATTTCCTTCCGGCCCGAAGTGGTTGTAGACCACGTCGAGCAGAACCATCAGTCCTCGTTGATGGGCACTTTGCACTAAATTCTTCAGATCGTCAGGACGACCGTAGACGCTATCGGGGGCGTAAGGTAAGTCGCCGTCGTATCCCCAATTGCGCAAGCCGGGAAAATCAGCTAGCGGCATGAGTTCGATGGTGGTAACTCCCAGGTCGGCCAGGTAGTCGAGTCGCTCACAAACGCTTTGAAATGTTCCTGACGAAGTGAACGCACCAACATGCAGTTCATAAATGACGGCATCTTCCCATGGTCGCCCGCGCCAATCCCCGTCCTGCCAGTCGAAAGTGGCGGGATCAACCACCTCGCTTGCACCATGCACATCGTTCGGCTGAAAACGCGAGGCAGGATCAGGAACTTCCCTCTCACCATTGATCCGAAAACGGTAGTGAGAGCCGGGGTTGGCCGCGTCGGTAATTAACTCAAACCAGCCTTCACCCTGCGGCTGCAAAGGAATTCGCGTTGCACCATTCCTCTTCTCATCCTCAGTACTCAGTTCGACTTTATGAGCTGCAGGCGCCCACAGACGAAAGCGGATACTTCCATCCTCAAGGCACTCGGCGCCGAACGGCATCCTATGAAGACGTTTCATTCGCCTCTTCTTTCTTGCCATTGCGGCGCTCCAGTAAAATCACCATGGAACGCGCCTGCAAAGGATAAGACGTACCCGCATCGTGAGTGTCGGCGTTGCGCAGACCGTTCTCCCGCGAGGTATCCATCCACGCGACCCAGCGGGTTGCTGGATGAAATGCCGGCAGGGCGAAGGCGACATCTTCGTGATAACTATTCAGCAGGACGAGGAAGTTTTCATCGCCAAGTTTCCGGCCGCGCTCATCGGTTTCATCCAGTCCCTGGCCCGCGAGAAACATACCCAGGCAAGATGTGGACGCATCGCGCCACTGCTCTTCGGTCATTTCACCTCCGGTGGGATTTAGCCAAAGTACGTCTTTGACGTTCGCCCCCTTAATGGGCCGTCCCTGAAAAAAATGCCGCCTCCGAAATATGGGATGCCGCTTGCGTAGGTTGATCATGCGTTGCGCAAAACTCAGCAAGTCACGGTTTTGCGGTTGCAGGTCCCATCGGATCCAACTGATTTCGTTGTCCTGGCAATAGGCATTGTTGTTGCCCATCTGAGTGTGCCCGATGGCATCGCCGGCATAAATCATGGGTACGCCTTGGGATAGCAGCAGAGTGGCCAGCATGTTTCGTTTTTGCTTTGCCCGCAGCGCCAGAATGTTTTGATCGTCCGTAGGACCCTCGACCCCGCAATTCCAGCTTCGATTGTCGTTATTTCCGTCACGATTATTTTCGCCGTTGGCTTCGTTATGTTTCTCGTTGTAACTGACCAGATCTTGCAGCGTGAAACCATCGTGGGCAGTTACAAAATTTACGCTGGCGTAGGGACGGCGTCCACTGTGGGCGTAAAGATCGCTCGATCCGGTGAGGCGGTAAGCCAGATCGCCGACCGTTCCCGCATCGCCCTTCCAATGCGAGCGCACGGTGTTGCGGTAACGATCGTTCCACTCCGCCCAGCCCACGGGGAAATTTCCTACCTGGTAGCCGCCCTCGCCCAAGTCCCACGGCTCGGCAATCAGCTTCACCTGGGAAAGCACGGGATCCTGATGAATGATGTCGAGAAACGCTCCCAGCCGATCGACTTCGTGAAGCTCGCGGGCCAGGGTCGCAGCCAGATCGAAGCGGAAGCCATCGACGTGCATATCCAGCACCCAATACCGGAGGCTATCCATAATGAGTTGCAGAACCCGGGGATGCCGCATGTTGAGCGTATTTCCGGTGCCGGTATAGTCGCGGTAATAGCGGGGATTGTCGGGCATCAGGCGGTAGTACACGCTATTGTCGATGCCCTTGAGGGAGAGGGTGGGTCCAAGATGATTGCCTTCGGCGGTATGGTTGTAGACGACGTCCAGAATTACTTCCAGCCCCGCAGAGTGCAACGTCTTGACCATGGTCTTGAACTCGCGAATCGAGCTGTGCGCCAGATAGCGAGGTTCAAGCGCGAAAAAGCCAATCGTGTTATATCCCCAGTAATTGCGCAAACCACGTTCGACCAGCTGGCGATCATCAATGAAGCCATGCACCGGCATCAGTTCGATGGAAGTCACGCCCAGCCGGGTTAGATACTCAATCACGGGCGCACTCGCCAGACCGGCATAAGTTCCGCGCAGCCGCTCCGGCACATCCGGATGGCACATCGTGAACCCTTTCACGTGAAGCTCGTAAATGATCGTGTCGTGCCAGGGGATGCGGGGTGGTTTATCGGCGCCCCAAGTGAAGGCCGAATCGACCACTCGATTTTTCGGCATTACTGCCGCGTCGTCGCGGCGGTCAAAAGACAGATCTTCCTGTTTATTTCCCAGCTTGTAACCGAAATGAGAGTCGCTCCAGCGAATGCTTCCGTGAATCTGTTTTCCATAAGGGTCGAGAAGAAGCTTGTTCGGATTGAAGCGGTGCCCCTGTTCGGGTGCGTACGGCCCGAAAACGCGATAGCCATACAGTTGGCCGGGGCGTACTTCCGGTAAATAACCATGCCAGACCATGTCGGTCTGTTCAGGGAGCTGAATCCGCCCAGTCTCGCGCCGGCCGGAGAGGTCGAACAGGCAGAGCTCAACTTTTTCGGCGTGCTCGGAATAGAGGGCGAAATTCACGCCCTCCCCATCCCAGGTTGAACCCAAGGGATAAGGTCGGCCAGGCCACACAATGGGCTGAGATGGATTTGACATCTATCTAAGGGTCTTACTTTGGGCCTTTAAATATCGGAGAACGATCTGACCGCGAATCTGCCCCGCGGCCGATTTATCTTTGTTGCCGTTTGCAATGCGTGCGCGTGGCAGGAGTGCACAATTATTCAGTCGTCGCTCTCGCTCTTTAGTTTATTTGCAAGTTTCCTTATCTCTTTTTCCTGGGCTATATTCACAACGCCGCGGGCATCGTCGTAGAGGCTTTCGCGCAAGAGTGTAAGAAGCTTGACCTTGACCCTTGCTCTTGCTACCAGTTGGGGCGGGACAACGAGTGTGTGTGGCTGAGAACAAGTCAAAGTGCTCCCAACGACCGCATTCTCGAAATTGGGTTCTGCTTCGCGAGATGTCGCACCCATTTGTGCGCCAGCGATGGCAGCAGCAAGAACGACAGGCAGCAGAAGAAGACTCGCTTTCGGCACAGCCTACCTCCTCCGTACGCCTGGAAAATGATTTATTTCCTGGCAACAAAGGATGGTTATTCGCCGGTACCGGTTGTCCACTAGGTGAATTCAGGCGTTACGATACTGGGCGCGCGGTATCGTCGAGCAGTGTGAATGCCAGAGGGAGCCGCACAGCATAGGAAGTTCTTTAGGACGAAGAGAGCGCTTTCCGGGTGCGCGCTGCTTTCCTGGCAGCCGCGCTTCGTGAACGTTTTCCTCGTTCCTTAACCGCACTCCGGGCCTGCCGCGAGAGCGCCTTGTGACTTGCTGAACTACGAGACTCGCGCTTCAATGCCCCTTCAACAGCTCGGGAGCGCCTTTTCGAGGTCTTGCGGTGGGGGTGTTCGCCCTTTTCCTCATCTCGCTCGGCTTTTTTCCGCAGAGAAGCCGTACCCTTTGGTGCGCCTAATTTCACGCCTGCGCGACGCGCTTTGGAGAGTCCGATTGCAATTGCTTGCTCAGGTGAGCTCGCGCCGTGCTTTCCTTCTCGTATGTGGTGCATTTCTTCCCGCACGAACTCTCCCGCTTGAGTGGATGGAGACTTGCCCTCTCGCGCATCTTCGCGGGCACGTTCCAGCGTCTGTTTCTCGGGCATCACGTTCTCCTTATTTGTTGGCAGAAAATAGCTGTGGTTAGCTTAGCGGCTCTGGGACAATTGCAAATCGGAGGTTCACCCTACCCGAAACTGAACCATTGCTTAGAAAGTACGTCAAGACATTTCGAATGTTAGACAAAAATTAAACCGTTAGCCTGATAGACTCGACAATTTTTCGTGTCGAATCGTTTTCCCGCTCAATTGTTGATATCCGGTTACAATTCTCTGGCATATGCTTGAAGAGCGCTTTGCAAGCAACGGGGCACGGTGTACTTCCACTCGAAGCGCGTGCACCGCGAAACGCAGGTACGCGTGAAAGAAATTATCCTTAGAGTGATTGCCGGTGGCGTTTTTGTTTCAGCGTTTTCGCTTCTCGGTGATCTGTTGAAGCCGAAGAGCTTTGCCGGACTCTTCGGAGCTGCGCCTTCCATTGCCCTCGCCACCCTCACCTTAACCGTCATGGAGCGAGGCAAGACTTACGCCAGCCTTGAGGCCAGATCGATGATTCTGGGCGCGGTGGCGTTCTGCGTCTATGCCTACCTCGTAAGCCGGTTGCTGATCCGTCGCCGCTTGCCCGCCCTCGCTACCACGGCGGCCCTGATCGTGGTTTGGTTCGGGTGCGCTTTTGCTCTCTGGTACGCCGTCCTGGGTAGATCATGAAAATCAAGATCGATACCACAGGATTGCACGAATCCAAGTGGTACGAGTACGTGGTCAGATTCGCATTCGGGGGCACGGTGACCGCATTGGCGGGAGTTATCGCCAAGCACTTCGGCCCCGAAATCGGCGGCCTCTTCCTGGCGTTCCCCGCGATTTTGCCGGCTACCGCTACTCTGATCGAAAAACATGAAATTGAGAAAAAACACGAATCCGGAAAACACGGCACGGCGAGTGGAAGAAGGTTAGCCGGGGTCGACGCAGCTGGGGCGGCCATGGGCTGCGTTGGGCTCGCAGTATTCGGGCTCGTTGTTTGGAAGGAACTTCCGCAAGCGTCTTTGCCTTTAGTGCTGGTTGAGGCAACGGTTGCATGGCTGATTGCGGCGGTTTCGGTCTGGTTGATGCGCGAAAAACTGTGGCGCAGACTTGCGCGGAAAGTTCATCGATCGCACGGTGTCGGCTCTGTTGCGCGGCATCCCGAATCTTCGATTGACAGGAGTTCGGCCCGCTGGAGAGAGAAATGATCGACCGCTCCTGGCAATAAATGATGGGCAGACTTCTTACGCCGCTTTTTTCTCATGAGCCTTTCGCGCGTGATCTTTCTTTTCCCGTTGGATGCGCTTCGAGAGCAGAGTCTTTGCTTTCTCCAATTCCGCGCGGCGTGAAGCTGGAAGGTTATGGCCGGCCCGATTGATGAAGTAAGTCAGCATTCGCATTCCCGAGCCTGGGCCTCTCGGCGAAACCTTCTTCGACGCCAAGGCCCGCGCGATTGTTTCCGCCTTTTTCGTGAAAAGACCAGGCTGCGGATGAGTGGAGTCCGTGGTTACTTTTGAGATCCAGTAGTGCTTTTTCTTTGCGTTCGCCATATGGATTTTCCGAAGTATGAGATGCAGAGCGAGGTGTTGCGATTTGTCTGCCCGAAAATTACAGGCCAGAAATAGAGTGCAGAGATGCAGAGGTAACGACTTGCACTACGGTGCATACCTGATATCCATCAGCGCATGAAGATCTTATGTTTCGAGAAGAGTTTGTACTCGTTCGCCTGGGTGCCAGCCATCAAGAAAAGCCGTTCGTTGTCAGTCAAATCCGCGTCAGACAATTCCGCGCGAACGAAGTCCGCGCGAGCCAATTCTCCTGTCGAATCGAGCGCCGATCATCTCATCAACGGCCACAATTCACTCGACGAATTGCGGCGTGCGGCGCGCGGCTGCAAAGCCTGCGATCTTTGGAAAAATGCGACTCAAACGGTCTTTGGGGAAGGGCCCTCGAAAGCCACGATCATGTTCGTAGGAGAGCAGCCGGGAGATCAGGAAGATCTTGCCGGCCATCCCTTCGTTGGGCCCGCGGGTCGAATTTTGGATGAGGCTTTGCGCGAAGCGAGCATTGAGCGCGATCAGACCTATGTCACGAATGTGGTGAAGCATTTCAAGTGGTCTCAGGGAGAGCGCGGCAAGCGCCGCATTCACAAGAAGCCGAGGTATTCGGAGATCAAGGCGTGCCGGCCCTGGCTTGACGCCGAATTAAATGCGGTTCGGCCAAAGGTTCTGGTCTGCCTCGGCGCGACCGCGGCACAGGCCCTGTTGGGAAGAGAATTCAGCGTGAGCCGCCAACGCGGAGAGTTAGTCGAGTCTCCCTTGGCTCCCTGCGTTGTGGCAACGGTTCATCCGTCATCGATCTTGCGGGCGCCGGATTCCGAGGCGAGACGGGAACAGATGCGGCAGTTCGTGCACGATATGAAGAAGATCGCAGGTCTGGCTGCAAAACAGAGACGCGCGGCTTAGCTATTGCAGGTCGAGATTCATTTTTCCATTTTTTTCGAATCGAATGCGTAGCATTTCCTCTGCGCTGCTGGGAAATGTTCCATGGATGGTTTCGGCCTGTTTGCGGGACTCTGAAATTACCTGCACTCGCAAGACGTGCTTGCCGGCGGGCACCTGCACGGCATGGAATTCGTGGCCTTCCACATGATGGAGCACTACCAAACGCTTCTTTTCCGTGCCTTCCAGTGCGTGGGTGAACGACAAGTGACCATCGACCCAAATCGATAGGTGGGCTTGGGCGAAATTGTGATCCACTTCAATGTCCAGCATCGCAGGAGCAAGCTGAGCTCCTTGCACTGGCGGTCGCGGGAAGTATTTTTTGGCGGATTTTGTTGCAATGATCTGTTTCGTGACAATCTCAGGCTTACCTGCACCTGCCGCAGCTATGATGGGAACATTTTTGGGTGCAGTTCCGGCGGCCGGTGTAATCCCTGGCGGCATCGGTTGGGGCATGAGCGTTGTCGAGGTGAAGTTTTTCCGCAAATCGTGACGGGCCCACCTGAATTGGCCCATACGAACCACGAAAAGTAGAACTGCGATGAGGAGAATCGCACCTACGAAGTACTTACCACGCATCTGCTCCAGCAGATTCGTTATCGAACTGTGATCAAACAGATTCTTGCTTGAGCCTTTACGTGCGGCAGCAATATTAATCGGTCGCACACTTGCTGTTCCGTCGTTCGAATTCTGAAAGGGACCTCCGGAATTGTGTTCCTTTGCCTTGCTCCACGGTTCCCGGCCTGCCCGCAGTTCCTGGATATCGAACACGATTTCCATGCCGCGCTGATAGCGCTGCGAACGGTCTTTCGCAATCGCCCTCGAAATGATGTAGTCGAGTCCCGGCGGCAATTCAGTATCGAGCACCGTGGCGGGAACCGGGTCACGATTTACCACCTTGAACGCAACCGTCATCATGCTGTTGCCCTGAAATGGCTTGTAGCCGGTGAGAGCTGTATAAAGAATGACGCCCAGAGAAAACAGATCGGAGCGCCCATCAATTTCTTCGTCATTGAGCTGTTCCGGTGACATGAAGGCGGGCGTGCCGAAAACGCGCCCGGATGCGGTGGCATTGGCCAGATTCAATTTGGCCACGCCAAAGTCCGCAATCTTCGCACGGCCGTCTTTTGTCAGCAGAATGTTTGCAGGTTTTATATCGCGATGCACCACGCCCTGGCCATGGGCGCAATCCAAAGCTTCCGCCACTTCCAGCGCGAGCTGCAGCGCCTGTTCAGCCGGCAATTTGTGGTCTTCGCGCGAGAGCAGTAGCTTGTCGAGGGTCTGGCCGGGAACGTGCTCCATCACGATGTACGGAGCATGGGTCTCCGGTTCTTCCCCCACGTCGAAGACGGTTACGATTCCGGGATGCGACAGGCGGCCGGCAGCCTCGGCTTCCCGGAAGAAACGTTCGCGATACTCTTTCACCTCTTCTGGTGGCTGTCCTGCGAGTGAAATGGTCTTAACGGCAACGACGCGGTTAATCTTAGGGTCGCGAGCCTTGTACACGATTCCCATGGCCCCGCGGCCCAGCTCGGCCAAGATTTCGTAGCGTCCGAAGCGTTCCTTTCCGCGATCACTGGTGCGTGCCATAGGTTTGCACAGAACGGAGCACTGCCAGAACGCGCACAGTGGGGGATTAGCGCGAGCCTATATCTCAAATATTGTGACTCGGGAGGACCAACCCACCAAGTTACCGACGTGTATAACGCTGGCGTTATCACGATGGAGTGAAAAAACGGGCGCGCCGGAATGGCGTGCCCGTTTCATTGCTGCGGTTAGAGGGACTTTAAGCGCTCACTGATAAGTAAAGGTGAGCTCGTCGAGGTAAACGGAATAAGGCGACTGAGCGGAATTGCCGTCCTCCTGATAATTGATCGTGACTCCGTACCAGCCTGGCGCCGAGCCCGGATTGTAGTATTGGTTCACTGTGCTGGTTTTTCCATTCAGCGTAATGGTCTGGTAAAGCAACTGATTGTCCGAGGTTCTCTCAACCTGAATGGTCACGTGATTCCACGAATTGCTGACAGGATTGCAGGCTATGCCCGTGGGCACCCAGGTCGAATTCACGTTATCCCAGATATCCCATTCGTTGCCGCCGGCGACGCGGCATTCATGGCCAAAGATAAATCCCTGATTATTGAAAAACTGGTTGATATCGAACTCCACTGCCTGAGACAAGCCGACATCGTCGACCCAGAAATAGACGTCGTAGGTGAAATTGTGCAGCGTGGGAACCAGCGTGTGATTCGTATCCGGCAGACCCTGGGATGAGTCTGTGCCGATGAGGTGATTATTGAAGAAAGCGTCGCCATAGCCTTCACTGCCGCCGACATACATCTGCGATGCCTCACCGCTCATGGAAGGAGACTTGATGTTCTGCGTCATGGAGAAGGTTATGTCGTCGCAGGGAGAAGGCGAGCAATCGACGAAGGTTGGAGCACGCTGTCCAGCAGAGGACCAGCCGCCGCTGTGCTGCAGCTCGGAAAAGGAACTGCCGCCAGAACCGCCGCTTCCGCCGCCAACCGTAATCTTGACGGGGGTGGTAGCGGCTCCGCCGCACCCATCCCACTCTTCGACTGTCGTGTTGTAGGTACCGGAATTCAGCGCCAAATTGTAATTCAGGCTGGCGCCGTTCACGGTGTACGCCAAAACGCCTGGCGCGGTGTAGATGCCCATCGAGGAAACGCCCTTTGAACAGGAAGTCGTTGCAGTGGCTTTGAAGTTTACGGGGGAGCCAACAGTGCTGTCATTCGCAGGAGAGCTTACGGACACGCCCGACGATCCACCGCTGCCGCTTTTTACCGTAACCTTGATCGGAGTGGTCGCGGCGCCACCGCAATTGTCCCACTCTTCGACAGTTGTGTTGTAGGTGGCAGGACTCAAATCCAGGCTCGTATTGAGGCTAGCTCCATTCACGACGTAAGCTAGGACGCCCGGCGCAGTATAAATCCCCATCGAAGCCACCCCCTTCGAGCACGTCGAGGAGGTAGCCGTGGCAATGTAATTCACTGCTCCTGTGATGGTTGCGCCATTAGCGGGTTCGGTTACGTTTACACTGGCGAAAGCGGCTGGAGCGCAAAGGGCCGACAGGCACACAACCAACGACAACGATTTCAGCATGAATCTCTCTCCAAAGTTTGGGATTTGTTTGCTTCCGAACTGCAGAACTGCAGCCACTTAAAGCTGGCGGTTACGCGCGGGCGGACGCGTGGAAGTCCGGAAGAAGTGGCTGATTGTGGCGCTTGGGCTTAGAACGGCTACTTCAAGTCACCCTTGAAGGCTAGCGAGTGCCGCTGGCTCAGGTGATTTGCAAGGTAATCCGTCAAACAGTGTAGTGAGCATACCAGAAAGCCCCGATGGAGCAAGCGAAAAAACCAGGCTGCCAAACTCGGAGGTTCTAGTCCCGGTTTTCGGCCTGAGTGTCGAGATTTAGGCGACGGCGAGCCTGACGCACGGGGGGGAAATGACGCGTCAGTGGCAAGAACAAGCGGCCCATCTTGCGATGGGCCGCTTGCCTCCTACGTGTCGAACTTGGCGACGATCATTTGTAGGATGATCAGTTGTAGGTGAACGTCAATTCGTCCAGATACACCGAATACGGCGACTGTTCGTAATTGCCATCCTGTTGATAGTTGACCGTTACCCCATACCAGCCAACCGCCACACCCGGACTGTAGGTCTGGTTCACCGAGTACGTTTTTCCGTTCAACGTGATGGTCTGATACAGCAACTGATTGCTCGAAGTTCTCTGCACCTGAATCGTGAGATGGTTCCACGAATTGTTGATGGGATTGCACGGGATGCTGGTGGCGACCCAGTGCGAACTTACGTTGTCCCAAATATCCCAGACGTTGGCGCCGGCTAACGTGCACTGATGGCCCCAAATCCAGCCTTGGTTGTTGAAGAACTGGTTGATGTCGAACTCGAGCGCTTGCGATGCGCTCAAGTCCGTGGTGTAGAAGTACACGTCATAGGTGAAATTGTGCAATGTGGGGATGAGCGTGTGGTTCGAGTCGGGCATCCCTTGCGATGAATCAACGCCGATCAAATGGTTGTTAAACAGCGCGTCGCCATAGGCCTCGCTGCCGGCGAGGTACATCTCGGAGGATTCTCCGCTCATGGAGGGAGACTTCACGTTTTGCGTCATCGAGAAGGTGATGTCGTCGCACGGCGAAGGTGAGCAATCGACAAATGTTGGAGCCCGCTGTCCGTATTGTCCCCAGCCGCCGCTGTGCTGCAGTTCAGAGAACGAACCGCCACCACCGCTGCTGCCGCTGACGGTAATCGTTACCGGTTTGGTCGCGGCTCCGCCGCAACCATCCCACTCTTCGACCGTCGTGTTGTAGGTTCCCGGACTCAACGACAGGTTGTAATTCATGCTGGCCCCGTTCACTACATAGGCCAAAACGCCCGGTGCGGTGTAGATGCCCATGGATGAAACGCCCTTTGAGCACGAGGTGGTGGCCGTGGCTACATAATTCACGGGAGAGCCGACGGTGCTGTTGTTTGCAGGGGCGGTTACCGAGACGCCTGTGGAACCGCCAGACGACACTGTAATGGTAACGGGTGCAGTTGTGGCGCCGCCGCAGTTATCCCATTCCTCCACGGTCGTGTGGTAGGTTCCGGGGCTTAATGAGAGCGTGTGGTCCATGCTGGCGCCATCGACGACGTACGCCAGTTGCGACGGAGCGGTGTAAATTCCCATTGAGCCCACGCCCTTGGAGCAAGTAGTGGTCGTCGCGGTGGCAATAAATTGCACCGATGTGGAATAGGTGCCGTCGTTGACGGGGGAGCTTACGTTTACGGTAGCGAAGGAGGCGGGAGCGAAGAGAGCCGTTAGGCACACGAGGAGCGTTAGAAACTTCGACATGCAATGCTTCTCCGATTTTGGATTGTGGCTTGCCGACAGCAGAACTGCGCGCCCTCACCAGCGTGCGTGTGTAGGGCCCAGACGAAGTGGCGTCAAATTGTGGCGCGTGCTACAGCGGACCAGATTCACGTTCTACGCGGCGAACCTTGCAACCGCTTGAAACTGATCAAAATAATTTCCACGAAAATACCAGAAACGCTGTATTCGCCAAAGGGAAAAGTACTAGAGCTTGAATCGGAAGTTCTAGCCCATCCGAATGTTGGCTAGTGAGCTTCGTCACAGACACCGGGACCGCGCGTTGCCTCGGCAACCTTCCCGCAGGGCCGGGATACTAAGCTGCGTCGCATTGGACCGTACGTACTTCACCGTAGGAGTAACAGATCCATGCACCGCACTCGTCTAAATCTATTTTTCTGCCTTCTCGCGCCGGCTTCGCTCGCCCTTCTGATGGCCGGAATGGGTTGCGCGGGGGTCCCTAGCTCTACCACCACCACGCCTCCGCCGACGAAAACGTTGACGGCGGTGTCGGTATCTCCTGCGACCGTAAGCATCTCCATGGGTGCAACGCAACAATTCACCGCCACCGCGAAATACAGCGACGGTTCAACGGCCAACGTCAGTTCGACGGTGACTTGGGCGGTGGGCAGTCCGTCGATTGCGACGATCAACGCAAGTGGTGTGCTGACCGGCGTGGCCGCAGGGTCAACCAGCGTGACCGCTTCGCTGAGCGGTACGACCGGGAGTGCCACCCTGAGTGTGGAAACGGTTACCGTCACGAAAACACTCACGTCAATCTCGGTAACTCCGCCGACGGCAAGCGTGAACATAGGTGCGACCCAACAGTTCACGGCGACAGGCACGTACAGCGACGGCTCAACCGGAAGCGTGGCCGTGACTTGGAGCACATCGTCAGCATCGACTGCAACTATCACTTCCAGCGGCCTCGCGACTGGAGTCGCTGCGGGAAAAGTCACGGTGACGGCCACCTCGGGCTCGGTCAGCGGGACTGCGGCGCTTACTGTGAATGCGGAAGTTGTGACCGCGATCGCGGTGACGCCGACCTCGGTCGCCTTGACCGTCGGCGGGACGGAACAGTTCACCGCGACCGCGACCTACAACAATGGGTCGTCCGGCAATGTGACTTCGAGCGCGACCTGGAGCTCTACAAACAGCAGCGTAGTCACCGTGAATTCAGGTTTCGCCATCGCCGTAGGCACGGGAACCGCGGGCGTGACTGCTTCGCTGGGCGGATTCAGCTCCAGCGCAACAGTCACCGTATCGCAATCGACGAGCACAGCCGTAAATATTCCGATGTATCATGTGGACCAGAATCGCAGCGGAGCGAATCTGAACGAAACGGTTCTGACTCCTGCGAATGTAACGCCCTCGAGTTTCGGCAAGCTGTTTTCGTATCTGGTTGACGGCTATGTCTATGGGCAGCCACTTTTGATTTCGAACCTGACCATGGGCGACGGTACCACGCACAATGTGCTGTTCGCGGCTACGGAGAATGACACGGTTTACGCTTTCGACGCCGATAGCAATGCGGGGACGAACGCGGGTTTGTTGTGGTCGACTTCGCTACTAAATCCAAGCCTGAGTGAAACTCCGCTGACCGGCGGCCCCATTTCGCCGGTTGAAGGCGTGACTTCGACTCCCGCCATCGACGCTACGACCAACACTATTTACGTGGTTTCCACTCAGGTTTCGGCAGCGGCGGGTGGGACGTTCCGGCTGAATGCGTTAGATATTACCACTGGCTTGCAAAAACCGGGCAGCCCCGTCCAGATTACAGCTGAGGTTAATGGAGGCCAGGGCAACGACACTACACTTACTACCAGTTGTTTGCAGCGTGCAGCACTTCTTGTGCTTCCGGGATCACCTGCGTCTGTATTCATTGGGTTCGGCAGTTGCCACAGTGGCTGGTTGCTCGCTTACACCTATGATGGGAGCACCTTCACCCAAAGCGGAGTATTCAATTCCAGCCCAAACTTGCAGGGCGAAGGCACCTACGCTAGCGCAGGCGGCGTATGGATGGGAGGCGGCGGGCCAGTCTCGGATGGCAATTACGTATATATCACCACCGGCAACGGGCCATGGGATGGGGAGACTGCATTCAGCGACTCGGTCCTGAAGTTTACACAGACCCTTCAGATGGAAGATTACTTCACCCCGTTCGTCTACGCGTACATGGATTGCGCCGATGCCGATCTCGCTGCCGGTGGCCTGTTGCTGATTCCCGGCACAACGGAATTAGTATCCGGCGGAAAGACCGGAAAGATCTATGTGACAAACACGGGCGATCTGGGGCAAGAGCAAAACAACGACACGGGAGCTGCGCAGACGTTGTGGTTCGAAAGTGATTTGAACCCCCCCTATGAGTCAAACTACTGCACTGGAAGCGGCCCAAACCCCGAATCCGGATCGGCCGAAATTAACTCCTACGAAATTTTCGGCACGGCCGCTTATTTTAATGGATCGGTATATCTGGGAATCACGCCGACGGCGTCGCTCACGGCTAACGGCGCCGTAAGGCAATTTCCATACTCTGGAACGCTGTCGTATGGGTCTTACACGCAGCCCAATATTCTGGAGGGCAGTTACGGCACCACCGCATTTATCTCTGCGAGCGGAACGAGCAACGGAGTCCTGTGGATGATCGATCACGGCGATCCTCTGCAGAACGGCGCCGCCGGTTCACCGACACCGACGAGCGCGATACTCCGCGCCTACAATGCCAATAATCTGAACGCCCCCGAGCTCTACGACACCGCCATAAAGAGCGGCGATGCTCCGGGGTACGGAATCAAGTTCACCGCGCCCATCGTCGCCAACGGCAAAGCTTATATCTCGACGGCGCACGATCTGACTACGGTCACCAACCCGCAGGGCGAGCTGGATGTGTACGGCATAAAATGAACATTGAATTCGCGCCACGCGGTCTTTCATATCTCACAAAGGAGCGATAAATTTATGGCAGACACGAGTAATCAAAAATGTGCCCACGAAAACTGCACCTGCGCGGCGGCCGAAGGCAGCCGATATTGCAGTCCCGCGTGCGAAGCCTCAAAAGCCAGCTCGGGGCAAGCTTGCAGCTGCGGACACTCAGGATGTAAGGGCGCAGTAGTCGCGGCGTAGGCACCGAGCTTAAGCGTGGCGAAATCTGATTTTGCCTTAGGGCTTTCTGGATTCTGACCCGCGTCCCGCGCCAGAGGGGTTTTAGCTCGCCGGGAATTGCCTGTCTCAACCGCCAGCTGAAAATCACAAGAAGGAGCACACTTGTGGGAAATTCGGCATCAGATATTGTGTTGCGTATACTCTTGCCGATGCTCCGTCCGAGCGCAGCAGCGCGACTTTGATTCTTCTCAATGCGCCCAGTGAGTAGAAAATCTCGCCGCCTGTGGATGTGGATCGGCATCGTCGCGGTAATTTTCCTTGCGGGCTCGTTTATCGCCGTGAAACTTGTGATATCCCGTGCCGAGCCCATCCTTCGCGCACGCGTTCTGCAAACTCTCTCGTCTCGTTTCCACGGGAAAGTACAGCTGGAGGGATTCGGGGTTAGCGTCGGCAATGGAATTCAGGTTACGGGAAACGGCCTGAAAGTTTTTGGTGCAGCAGATGCTAATCCTCACGAACCCGGAATCCAGCCGATCGTCAGTGTCCCCGAATTCCGTTTCCAAACCTCGCTCCGCAGTTTGTTTCATTGGCCCATGCACGTCGACACGGTTTACGTGGACGGTCTCGAACTGAATATTCCTCCAAAAGGAAGCCGGCAGGAGATCACATCCATCCGCGAGAAGAGTAGCCTCGCGACGATCTTCTTCGACGAGGTCGATTGCGAAAATGCCAGGCTGGTGATCAACACTTTAAATCCGGCCAAGCCACCGTTCGAATTCACCATAAAACATTTGAAGCTGAAAAACGTTGGTCCCGGGCAGGCTTTTCAATTCGACGCCACGCTGATAAATCCCAAGCCGGTTGGCGACATTCACTCCGTTGGCAGTTTCGGGCCGTGGCGGGGAGATGATCCGCGCCAGACGCCGGTGCAAGGCCATTATTCCTTCACCCACGCCGATCTCAGTACGATCAAGGGCATAGGGGGAATGCTTTCTTCGACCGGCGAATACTCCGGCACTCTCGGCAATATCGCAGTCGACGGAACCACCGACACGCCCGACTTCCGCATCGCCACTAGCGGACACACGGTGCCGCTGCACACTCAGTTTCACGCCATTGTCGATGGCACCAGCGGCGACACTTACTTGCGTCCGGTGAATGCTTCCTTCCTTCAATCATCGCTGACGGCCCGTGGCTCGGTGGTTCGCGAAAGAACGCCTCATGGTCACGATATCGAGCTGGATGTAGTCCTCGATCACGCTCGCATCCAGGATTTGCTGCAGCTCGGTGTGCGGACTCAGCCGCCGGTAATGACCGGCCCGGTGGAAATGAACACTCATCTGAGTATTCCTCCAGGAAGTGCCAGTGTGACGGATCGGCTAAAGTTGAAGGGCACGTTCCACGTATTGGATGGGCATTTCACCAACCAAAAAGTGCAAGACAAGCTCGACACGATCAGTCTCATCAGCGAGGGTAAGCCGAAGGAAGCGCATGAGCATTTACAGGAGACGATCCCAACCGACCTGCGAGGCGTGTTTACTTTACAGGATGGATTGCTGTCTTTCTCGCTTCTGCATTTCGTGATACCCGGGACCCGCATCGATATGACAGGCGTTTACACTCTGGATGGAAAGACCTTCGATTTCCACGGAAAAGTAAAACTGCAGGCCACGCTTTCGCAAATGACCACCGGGTGGAAATCGATTCTCTTGAGACCCCTGGATCATTTCTTTCGTAAGGATGGAGCGGGCACCGAACTCCCGATCAAAGTCTCGGGAGTTGAATCTGAGCCTCATTTCGGTTTGGATTTTGGCCATCACAATGACCACGAGAGCGCAGCAGAGAAGAAGGACGTGCTATCTCAGAGTCGCTAAGAAACCGCTCTGGGAGCAGAGTTTGGCTTGGAGCTGATGTTGCAAATAAGCGGACAAGAAGGCTATGATTTGCCAAAAGCGCCGGGGGGCGCTGAATCCCAGGTTTTTCAGGCAGGTAATCATCTATGAGTGAAAAGCCCAGCACTACGCTGTCGGCAGTCGTTGAAAAAGTAATTAAGCCGCATGCACCGGGAGAACCGGAAAAAGCGCAAATCAACGTTGAGGGCGCCGACCATCTTTACCGCGAACTGCGCATCGAGAACACGCTGATTGACGAAAATGGCGAACGCGTGAAGTTAAAGCAAGGCGCCGAAGTCGATGTCACGATCGAAGCGCCCCAAGAGGCGACGGTAAGCCGCAAAGAGTAGAAACAGTAAGGCGCTTCATCTCGTCACCGCATACAGTCTAGACTGTATACCTATATTGGCGAAATCCCTGCATTCTTACCAAAGGCATTGAATGGCTTAATGCTTGGGGAAAGACATGCAGGGCGCAGAACCGCAGTCCGTCGATTGTTCGACTCCGCTGAATAAGGGGTCGTGGTCCCGCCACGGCGACCATGAACATGGAGTTCAGTTCTATTCGCAAGACAAGTTTCTGATCGAAGAACTCACCGAGTACATTGGGAACGCCCTCTGCGCGGGCCATGCTGCCATCGTAGTTTGCACGGAAGCCCACCGCGAATCTCTGCTCGATCATCTCAGTGTTGGTGTAGCTGTTCCCACGCTGATTGCCCAGGGACGGCTGGTTGTGCTGGATGCTCGACAGATGTTGGGAACATTCACGGTGGAAGGATGGCCCAGCGAGCAACGTTTCAAAGAGGTGGTTGGCGGAGTCATGGCAAAAGCGGCCGCCGCTGCTCAGGGCGAGCATCCACGCGTCGTAATCTTCGGCGAGATGGTTGCGTTGTTGCTGGCGGATGGCAAACCCGAGGCCGCGATTCGGCTGGAGCAGCTCTGGAACAGCCTCGCCGAAACCAGGTCATTTTCTTTGTTCTGCGCGTACCCGATGAGCAGCTTCAAAAAGGAGACCGACGCCAATCTCTTTCTGAAAGTGTGCAACGAGCACTCGGCCGTAATTCCAACCGAAGCTTACATGGATCTCGGCAGTGACCAGGCACGGCTGCGCTCGATTACGGATCTGCAACAGAAGGCGAAGGCTCTTGAAACCGAAGTAGCGGAACATAAGCGCCTGCAGCAGGAACTTGAGCTTCACGTGCAAGCCCGCACGTCCGAACTGCGGATCAAGAATGCGCAGCTTGTGGAAGAGGTGAGGCGGCGCGAGGATGCGGAGACCAGCCTGCGGACATTAACCAGCCAATTGATGCTCATTCGCGATGAAGAGCGCCGCCGTGTGGCTCACGAATTGCACGAGAGCACGGCTCAACTGCTGGCGACACTGGCCATGAATTTGAGTGCTCTGGCAAATGAGCAGCCTGACGCGAAATCGCCGGTCGCAAAAATGGATCACCGCAAGCTGATTTCTAACTGTACTGAACTCGTGGAGAATTTACTCGGCGAGGTTCGCCAGCTTTCTCATTTGTTGCATCCCCCAATGCTGGATGAAATGGGCCTCCCATCCGCCATTCAATGGTATGCAGACCAGTTTGCCAAGCGCACAAACATTGGCGTTGCAGTCGACATCTGCGATGAGTTTGGAAGGCTGCCGCGCGAGAAAGAGATCGCGATGTTTAGAGTCATACAGGAGGCTCTGGCGAATGTGCAGCAGCATTCAGGCAGCGCGACAGTCACTGTGAGGGTGACCAAGTCATCGGGGCACGTGTGCGTTCACGTGAGCGATCTCGGCCGCGGGATCTCCGGCAATTCCAGCCGCACTTCAGGAGTCGGGATTAATGGTATGCGTGAACGACTGCGACAGTTGGGCGGCCTGTTGACCATCCATTCCAGTAGCCGTGGTACGCTGGTTTCGGCAGACTTGCCGGTCGCATAAAGCCGCCGCCATCGTTTTTCCCGCCTCTTATTTTTTTCCGCTAAGAATTCTCAGCAGCAGCAACCATCGCCGCACATTCGTTGTCATCAGGAAGTTTTCTTTCACGTGCGCGCGCCCGTTCTCACCCAGTTGTTTTGCGAAATCGGGATGAGTCAGCAAATAGCGCATTTGATAGGCGCATCCCTCAACGGAGTGCACCAGCACTCCGGTTAGCTTGTGAATGATCTGGTTCGGAATGCCTCCGACTGCGCCCGCGATCGTCGGCTTGCCTTTCCATAGAGCTTCGGTAACCGTTAAGCCGAAACCCTCCTTCACCGATTTCTGCACGATGATTGTGGAAGCGAGCTGCAACGCGTTGATTTCCAGGGCGCACCAGGGAGGCAGGTCGAGGATGATGACGTCTCGATCGTCGCCTGCAGCCTCGCGCACTTCTCTGAGGACGGCGGCCCCTTCCGGATCGTCTGTCGCTCCTCCGCCGGCCATCACCAGTTGAAAATCAACATATTTTCGGGCCTGCTTAAACGCCTGGATTACGCCGACGGGGTCTTTTGCTCGGTCGAAACGGGAAACCTGAGTAACAATCGGCCGCGAACGGTCGACACCAAATTCATCGCACACCTGCTGAACAAAATTTTCATCGATCTCTTTGTTTTTCTCCGACAACGGATCGATGCAGGGATAAAAGAGATATTGCGGTATCGGCAACTGCCGAGCAAAAGATTGCGAAGAAAAAATGGCCGCATCATATTTATCGATTTGAGGGCGCAGAAAACCCCAGACCTCAGGGTTGGGATTCGAGAGATCGATGTGGCAGCGCCAGATCCAGCGTTGAGGCGACTCCTTCCTAGCCCCTATGAGCGGAGCGGGCTGGGGATCGTGAATCACGATAAAGTCTTCGCTGAATTGAATGCGCTGCCGGTTCTGCTCGTTGTTCATCAGGAAAATATCTTGCGCCTGCGGCGTGAGCCGGTACTCGCTGCCTTGGAGCGCATTGTGAAAGGCTTTGGTTACTTCGAAAAAGTCATTTCCTCCGGTAATCACATCCCAATGAGTCTTTACCTCGACTTCATTCAGCAAGGGGACCATCTGGTTCAGCATCTCGGCCACGCCTCCACCGACCGCGGTCGAGTTGACCATTTTTACGGTTTTGCCCTTGAGTTCACGCGCGAGAAATCGTAATTCCTCGATTTCCGCCTCGCCCACGATTTTGCGATAGTCATCGAGATGGGGAGGTGGAACGGGGGCAGGCGGGGTTTCCCATGCGCGTGGCTTTCTACGCCGCTCGACGCGCGGCATGCTGGGCACGGGGGTTTCAACCGAATCCGAGGGGAATCCGGATGCTACAGTTTCGCTGCGAGTTTGCGATTCTACTGGTTCCATAAAGTGTGCGCCTATTTAAATGAGAGCTCTCTCGACAATTCTTATAATTTGATTTTTGACATCGTCCAGGGTGACAGTGTAAATATCGATTCGATTCAATTGCCGGGCGGCTTCCGTAAGACCGAGATCCTCATAAAGCCACTGAGAAAAATCGTTTGACATCAGTTTGAGCCGGAGTCGCGCCTCGATGAAATGATGTTGGATGCTGTGTACCGAAACCCGGCGCAGACCTTCAGCAAATTCCTGCAAGGTATGCGCAACTTGGTTGGTTGGGATTACGACAATATCAGATGCGCAGAAATAGAAGGTCTCCCTGGCCGGCCGATTGGCCGCGGCCGGATTACGAGCTAGAAATTCCTCGACGATTTCAATAAACCGCGCGCGCAAGTCGCCGACAGCGGTGAACTCACGAACATCTACAGTGGCCAACGCTTCCGCCAGACCGGGTTCATTGCACGCTGAAAGGGCCCACTGCGCGAAGTCGTTCGAGAAGCCTTCGCGAAGGAAGTGGTGCTCCTGCAGGGTACGGAATGTGTGTTGGAAAATGGACCCATCGGGACACTCCCGCAGTGCCTCCAAAAATTCAAACATGCTGGCCGCCTTCTGCCGCGTGATGCGGAGCAGATGCGCCGAAGTATTGAAATAAAAAGCCTTTACGGGCGTATGAGGCCGAATTGGTGTTACAGCGGCTGTGGTCATTCCTTTATCCTTAACTTCTTTGCAACTCTCTATGCAAGTAATACCGTGAGAAACGATTACGGTATTACTTGTTTCCATCTAGATGGCTGATTGCCCGCTCGGCAGTTAGCGAAAGCTTCACTCAAGCGGCCGGTACAACGCTGCGAGGTTTCGACTGGGCGCGATCTGATACATCGAGCCTCAGTTCGCAAAGTTCCGTGATCAAGCTGCCTGCCCAGCGGTAGATGTTGTGTTCTTGTATGTGTTTGCGCATATTGCGTACCCGGCTCTGTTTTTCTTCCGGGTCCATTTCCAGGGCAACTCGTATTGCCTCTGCCGTCTGATCGATGTCGTAGGGATTCACGAGCAAAGCGTCTCTCAATTCGCGCGCCGCGCCGGTAAACTGGCTCAAGATCAGAACGCCACGTTCGTCTTGCCTTGCGGCAAGAAATTCTTTCGCCACCAAATTCATTCCATCATGCAGCGAGGTGACGAGGCAAAGATCGGCCGCCTGGTAGAAATCCTCGATTTCGTGATGGCTATGATGCCGCTTCAGGAACAGGATTGGCTTCCACTTGCCCGATTGGAAGCGCCAGTTAATCCGCTCTGCTTCAGCCTCAACCTCCGCCATAAGATCCTTATACCGTTGAATATGGGTGCGGCTGGGGGCTCCAATCTGCACGAAGGTGAATTTGCCTTGATATTTGGGATACTTCTCCAAAAATCTTTCGATTGCCTGAAAACGTTCCGGGATGCCCTTTGTGTAATCGATTCGATCCACACCGAGTCCAACGAACGGGGTTTCCACTCCCAAGCTGTGCATCAGAGATACGCGTTTCATGTACTGCTCTTTATAACTGCTGCTATCGAGAGGAACATCACCGGGAAAATCAACGCTAATTGGAAAGGGATGGACGATCGTCCGATGATTCTGGCGCGCTACCGAAAAGTGCTCCCAGTCAATGCGCGATTCCAGCACGCGATCCACGGTTTGCAGAAAATTATTGCAGTGCGACTGGGTGTGAAATCCGACCAGATCGGCTCCCAATAGGCCTTCCACCAACTGCTTTTGCCAGGGACAGATTCCGAATGCCTCCGGATTCGGCCATGGTATGTGCCAGAAGATGGCGACACGAGCGTTCGGCCGCTTCTCTTTAATCATGCGCGGCAACAACGCGAAGTGGTAGTCCTGGACCAGAACAACGGGTTTCGGCACGTCGGCAATTTCTTCCAGAAGCGCAGCTGTAAACTTCCGATTGACCTCTTGATAGTACTGCCAGTCCTGGGCGCGAAATATCGGGCGCGCATGCGCGATGTGACACAACGGCCACAGGCCTTCGTTGGCGAAGCCGTAGTAATAGCCTTCTTCTTCTTCTTTGGTCAGCCACACTCGTCTGAGCGTGTAGCGCGGATCGCGTGGCGGAACGCGCAGCCTATCGTGCGAGTCCACAACCTCCATGTCGGCATCGCCACTGCCATGGGCAATCCAGGTTCCGTCGCAAGCATCAAGAACCGGTTCCAAAGCGGTGACCAGGCCGCTAGGCGGCACCACCGTTTCCACCGACTTGCCTTTGCGCTCATGAATGTAAGGTTCGCGATTCGACACTACGAACAGTCGTCCATCCCCCAGGCGATGTCGAAGTTGTACCGCAAGCCGGTCGGCAGTCCACATGGATTCGCCGGTTTGGCGTAGCCGCGCCTCTTGCTGCGCCGCAGTGCGCGCCTGGCTCAGGCTTTCTGTGAGCGTGACCACTTCCCATGCCAGAGGCTTGAAAAGATCCAGATCCGGCATTTGCTGGCGCGACGAGATCCGTCCCATGCGCAGCGCGCGCATCCACTGCGCCGCTCTCGCGATTGGGCCAGCGATGCTCCAGCGCACGATCAACACCGTGATGCAGACGATCAGGAAAACCTGAATAAGAATCGTAAGGAATGCCTCGCGCCAGGTGCGAAGATTCTGCGCGCGGATATAACCGGCATCGTGCACCACGGCAAGCCCACCCACGATTTCATCCTGGCGGTAAAGCGGCAGGGCAAAAACATTTACCGGCTCATCCTTCAGGCGTATGAACGCGCTTTCGCCGTGGCCATCTACCATCGCCTGCATCACGTCGTAGGGAGTGGTGGTCATCATCTTGGCCAATTCCGGAGTGATGGCGACCACTTTGCCTTCGCGATTGCTGACCGCGATTCCAACCAGGTGCTCGCGGGTTCCGAAGCGCTGTACAATCCGCTGCAGGGACCGGTCTGAACCATCCTCCCAGGCTTTTTCGACATTCCCGGCGACACTTTCGCCAAGAACTTCGGCGCGGCGCTCCAATTCTTTCCGCAGAGCAACCTTCTCACGCAACACTTCGTAATAGGAGAAACCCAAAGACACCAGGGTGATGCCGACGATGAGAGAGATAATCAGCCGGAAGCTTAGCAGGCGCATGAAGCCTCCCGGGGTGCAGCCATATCGCTCGTTTTATTGGACTGCGGATATGAAGAGATGCCAGCGCACAATCTACGACGGCGGCTCGCGAATCTACGTCGGATATCGGAGTCGTTCTTGTGCATCACTGTTCGCGTAAGCCGCTATAAAATTCTAGTGAACAATTGTTGAAGACGAACATACGTGGATCACTGTAGAACCTTCAGAGCCCGTAAGATGCAAACTTTCGCGGGAAGTCCGATACCTAGATGCGATCAGTGCGCGGAGCGAGGCCCGTATGGGGACAGCAGCGGTCGGCCGCCCGGTCGAGCGAGGCTAGATCGTTCCTCGCATGCCGCGTCATCCTGAGCGCAGGCGCTTTTCAGCCGTATCGAAGCATCTCGCCTTAGGGCTACTGGTTAGCCGCTTTCGAAGCCGACTTTGATTGAACTTTGCTCCTCACAAAGTTCGCAAAGGCTGAGCAGACCACGAGAAAGAACTTAGCCTCGTCGAAACCAATGTCCTGCTGCTCCATGATGGCATGCCTGATGCCGTCCTCGTCAGAGGTGTAGCCGTATAGACTTGAGAATGCTTTGCCGAGGGCAGGGTGCAGGCCGATTTCATCGTCCATTTTCATTTTCTTTATTAGCTGGCCGAGTGTCCCCTTTCTTACCGAGCGCCGCACCGACAAGGCTTTCCACCGCGGAAATCGATTCTTTGATCGAATTGCGGTAGTCCGGATTCGCCTTATCAGAAAGCAGCTCCAGTGCTCGACGCAGATGTGTGCGAACAGGGTCGGACGGCCCAGCAAGTGCGGCATCGATTCCCTCAATGTCGACCTCGCTGGTGATCGGCGAGATCAGGCCGTTGACAAATCGGTACCCAGAAACTTCCCGTCCAAGCACCTCGTTGCATATGGTGAAGAGCTGCCCGGACCCCGGGGGATAATTGTTCGCAATGAATTCGACGACGTCGTACGCCTCGTACCAGTCACATGAAAAGAAATACCCGCGAACGATTTGTGTAACTTGAAAGGCGTAGTCGGGGAGAGTGTCAATCGGTTTCTTGAAATAGTTGAACCAAAGGTGGCGGCAGAGTCCCCGGAAGTAATTAGACTCATATCGAAGCTCTCCCGGTCCGGTCGCGTCATTCCATACGTGAAGTTGAAGAAGGCTCCAGAGCGAATTCCGCAGGCCGTCGCTCATGGAGTCGAGCTGAATCGCCTCGCGGACAGGCTTGTAGCTATTTCTTTCCGAAAATCGCATTCTGGCTATCTTACCCTAGTCGGCAAAACTCGTGGAGAGCCAGCGCAACCCCCTCGAGGGTGCTAAAATCCCGAGTTCGCTATTCTTTTTTTTGCGCAGGTGTTCTCATGCCCGAAACCGCCCTACAGCCGCTGGCCCCCACACCCCTGACCGCCCTCACCGAAGACGAGATTCTTTTTCGCGACAACATTCGCCAGTTCGCCGACGATAAAATTCGGCCCCTCGTCAAAGAGATGGATGAAAAAGGAGTTTTTGAAAAGGAACTCATCCACGAATTTTTTCAGCTCGGTCTGATGGGCATTGAAATTCCCGAGCAGTTTGGCGGGGGCGGCGGCAAATTTTTCGAAGCCATTCTGGCAGTCGAAGAACTCTCGCGTGTCGACGCATCGGCGGGAGTAATCGTCGATGTGCAGAACACGCTTGTGAATAATGCTCTCTTGCGCTGGGGCAATAACGAACAGAAAAAGCGCTATCTGCCAAAAATGGCCGCGGATACGGTGGGCGCTTATGCGCTCAGCGAAGCTGGTTCCGGCTCTGATGCATTCGCGCTGCAGACACGCGCCGAACTAAAAGGTTCTGAATACGTCCTGAACGGACGAAAGCTCTGGATCACCAACGGCAAAGAAGCCGGGCTTTTCGTGCTCTTTGCCACGCTTGATCCCTCCGCCGGCTACAAAAGCATCACCGCCTTCATTATCGAGCGAAACTCCCCCGGCTTCAGCGTCGGGAAAAAGGAAGACAAGCTTGGCATTCGCGCTTCTTCGACATGCGAACTCATCCTTGAAGATTGCAAGGTGCCCAAAGAAAACGTTCTCGGCGAACCGGGCAAAGGCTACAAGATCGCGATCGAAACGCTCAACGAAGGCCGCATCGGAATCGGGGCGCAGATGATTGGTCTGGCTCGCGGAGCCTGGGAGTTTGCTGCAAAATACGCAGCCGAGCGCAAGCAATTCGGCAAGCCTATCGCTGAGTTCCAGGGCATCCAGTTCCAGATTGCGCAGATGGCGACCGAGATCGAAGCGGCCCGCCTCATGGTCTATAACGCGGCCCGCATGAAGGACGCCGGCGTAAACTTCGTCAAAGAAGCCGCCATGACCAAACTTTTCGCCTCGCAGGTGGCGGAGCGCGTGACCTCGCTTGCCATCGAAATCTATGGCGGATACGGCTTCACGAAAGACTATCCCGTGGAGAAATATTGGCGCGATGCCAAAATCGGCAAGATTTACGAAGGCACCTCTAACATGCAGCTCGCGACCATCGGCAAACTTTTGTTAGGAGGAAAATAGTCCTCCTTTATTCTTCAAATGCCAGCGATTCAGGCCCGGCTAATGCCTCACAAAGCCGCCACCGGAGGCCCGTTCAAGCCATGAGCCCTGAGGCGCAATTCCCATTGCTCAATATATGCACTCGGTTGCACTTTCAGTGGTGAGATCAACGCCAACCGCAGCCGCCTAAACCGCATCCATTCAACGGCTTCCCACCTCGTCGGGTAATGGCTCGCAAGCTGCAAGTTTGGAAGCGCCTGTGCTCGTGAGGCATCTTTGAGGTGTTACTTGATGAATTGGTTAGGCAGCACGGCAGCTATCGGGGTTGCGGCTCCTAAGAAAAAGCGAACCCTGCTTCCTTTGCTGACGGTTGTGTTTCTTGTGTCCTACGCGCTTATGACTCTGCTCATCGTGGAACAGGGCGCAGCGATCCAATCGCAAAGCAATCTCATCAAGGTGCTCGTGCCCGAGAGCCGTGAGCTTTGGGGGATGAAGGGCAAAGCCATTTCCGATAAAGCTGCGAAAGCTCAGGCACAGGCCCGCAACCAAGCTCCGACAGCCCAAGCTCCGACAGCACAGGCGCAGGCGTCTCAGGCTCCAGCAAACGGCGCAACACAACGAGGCTCGCAAGCCCGTGCTCATGCGGACAAGGCGACGAAACCTCAGGTTCAATTTCCGCCGATTCCGGCTTCTGATCTGGATCCGCGCCGCACTGTACGCACGACTTAAGCAACAGCCGGTTCGGCAAGTGGGTTCCGTTAGGGATAGGTTTCGAGTAGACAGGTTCAGGTTCGAATTGACGTTCGAAAGAAATAAAGTTCGGTAGGTAGTAGGCGTTTCTGGGAGCCTGCAAAAAATCCCGCAGCAATGAAGGTTTTGACCCTAGCCTTGTTGTTCAGTCTCTCGGTTGCCAAGCCGCCGCGACCGGTTCGTCAACCCTCGAGTCAAATCAGCGCGCATACCAAGGGCGGACAGTGGTACTTTGCCGCCACCGGCCACGCCGTTTACTGCTACGGCCCGGTTATGACTTTGCCGCGCGCCAACGGAGACCTGCAGCGTGTCGCTACCTTCTGTCGCGACGGTCAGGCCGTTGTGCCGCTGAAAGACTAGTTCGGTCTCTCTCAAATATTCCCTCGAAGCTATCGGCTTTCGTCCGGGACCTCTGCACCGGGTGAGCGATTTAATAGCGACGACATGCCAGCATCGAATCGAGGTCCAGTGCATCCATCCTTGTAACACTGATAGCTCATGCCAGAACTCCCCGAAGTTGAAACCATCGCTCGCGGCCTGGCTCGCCGCATCACGGGCGATGTAATTGAATCCGTCTGGCTCGGCAAGAAGCCGGAACCGTTGAAATCGTCTGCGGATGAAATCGCCGCTGCCGTGGAAAGGACGCGGGTTGTCGCCGTGGGACGCATGGGCAAGCACATCGTGTTCGAGCTTCAGCGCCATGGCCAAAAACCGACCCACGCGCAATTTATCGTTCACCTCGGCATGAGCGGCCGCCTGCAGGTCTGCGAAGCCCAGGCTGAGATTTCGAAGCACACGCACGCCATTCTCAAGCTTGCCTCGGGAAGGGAACTGCGTTTTGTCGATCCCCGGCGATTCGGACGACTCAGCGTAGCTCGCGGAGGTGACTTCGATACGGCCGGCATCGAACCTCTCGAAATCGACATCGATCGCTTCATCCCCCTGTTTCGCGGGCGCAAAACCCCAATCAAGAGCGCACTGCTGAATCAGAAGCTTCTCCGTGGGGTAGGGAACATCTATGCAGATGAGTCGCTCTTCCGAGCCGGTATTCGCCCTCGCCGGCGCGCTTCGACAATCAGCCGCGATCAGTTCGCGAAATTGCTGGCCGCCATCAAAGAGGTTCTAAAAGAAGCGATTGCTCTCGGAGGCTCGTCGATTTCCGACTACGTCGATGACAATGGGGATGAAGGATTCTTCCAACTGCAGCACCGCGTATATGGCCGTGAAGGCGAGCCCTGTGTGGTGTGCAAAACTCCCATCAAGCGCATCGTCATTGCTGGCCGCAGCAGTCACTACTGCCCGCATTGCCAAAAATGAAACGGAATTGATGATTGATGATTCTTGATTGCTGATTGGAAATCCCAAGAGCTCACGATCTTCAAATCAACAATCAGCAATCAGAAATCAGCATGATACATCCTACCGTCTATAATCTTCCGAGCCATGCCCGATTTCTCTATCGCGGTCGATCTCGGCGGCACGAACCTTCGCATCGCTGCCGTTACCAGCGAAGGCCAGCTTCTCGAAAAAATCACTGTACCCACTAAAACCGCGCGAGGTCCGGAGCGCACCATTGATGAAATGTGCGAAGCGATCAAGCGTATTTCTTCCAAATACAAACTTTCAGGAAAATTTCTCGGAGCAGGAATCGGCGTTCTCGGCGTCATCGATATGCAAACCGGGACCGTGCGCAAGTCGGCTAATTTTCCTGGATGGGAAGACTGCCCGGTCCGCGCGGAGATCGAGCAGCGCCTGCACGGGTACGGCATTTTGGAAAGTAACTCTGCTGTCATCATCGACAATGACGCAAACATGGCTGCGCTCGGGGAGCAGTGGCTGGGCGCGGCGCGCGGTGTTCCCAACATGGCTGTGGTAACCCTCGGCACCGGCATCGGTGGCGGTATCGTTCTCAATGGAAAAATCTGGACGGGGATGAACGGCATGGCTGGAGAATTCGGCCACGTCACTGTCGAGCCTGACGGCCCGATCTGCGGCTGCGGCAATCGCGGATGCGCCGAGCGCTACGCCTCCGCCAGTGCGATCATGCGTATGGCCCGCGAAGCAGTTGCCAGCGGCGCAGCACCTTCGCTTGCCCAGGCCGCATCTTCTGACCCCGAGGTCGGCGCAAAGTCGATTTACAATCTCGCCATGCAGGGAGACGAAAACGCTCGCCGCATTTTCCGCAGTTTCGGGCGCTATCTCGGCATAATGCTTGCGGGCGCAGTGAACGTGCTGAATCTCGAGATGTTCGTCATTGGCGGCGGCGTTTCCAGCGCATGGGACGCTTTCGCTCCTAAGATGTTCGAAGAACTGCGCGAGCGCTCTTTGGTTTATGCGGCGACTGCACCCGCGAATCCGCTAGGCCTAAGTTCAATGCTGGCGGAAGAAATAGCTTCATTGCAAACCGAGAGCCGCATCGCTGGGAAGACCATCATCACTCGGGCCCTTTTGGGTAGCGACGCCGGCCTATACGGCGCGGCGCGAGCGGCCGTATTAGCCGGCTGAATTGTTCGAATTTCACGAAGCCAAGCAACCGCTGTTATCCCGAGATTTTCGCGTTCCCGCCGGGAAAAGGAAAGGGAGTGGAGGGATCCGAGGTTCTAGTCCTCTGGGTTCCATTCGCCGAGTTCTGTGCTTTCACGCGCTTCAATGCTTCCACAAAGATCCGGTTCTGCTCCGGCCTGCCGATCGTCACTCGAATGCAGCCCGGCGCGCCCCACGCTCCCATGGGACGCACCGCGACACCTTCTTCTCGCAATCGTCCAGCGAAAGCCGACGCGTCTTCTCCCACATCGCAATACAAGAAATTCGCTGAAGTGGGAGCAACATGGAATCCCACGCCTGTCAACTCCTGCGCCAGGAATCGCGACTGCACGGCATTACTTTCGGCTACGCGCTGAGTGTGTTCCGCATCATCCAACGCCTCGATCGCCGCCGTTTGCGCCACGGACGGCACAGAATAGGTATTGCGCATGCGCGCGCAATATCCCAGCAACTCCGCTGGACCAACTCCATACCCCACCCGCAGCCCAGCAAGTCCATGTGCCTTCGAAAAAGTTCGCAGCACGACTACACTCGCACCATGCCGAACGTACTCCAGCGAATTCGAGTAATTCACGCGGCGCAGCGCTGCGAAGTGCGAAGCGAATTCGTAATAGGCCTCGTCGAGAACTACGACCAAATGCGCGGGGACTTGGGCGAGGAATCGCTCGACAGTTTCCGCCGTCACCATTGTGCCTGTCGGATTATTGGGATTCGCCAGAAAGACGATGCGTGTATTGGCATCGATTGAGCTGAGAATTGCGTCCAAGTCGTAAGTGTTTTCACACATGGGCACTTCGATCAGCCGCGCTCCCGTGGCATGCACCGCCATTGAATAAACAACGAACGACCGTTCGCTCGTAACCGCATTCAAACCAGGGCCCAGCAAAGTTTGGCAAAGCAGGGCGAGCATTGCTGTTGAACCTGCCGTTACCAGCACTTGTTCTAGAGGCACACCATGGTGAGCAGCCAGCTTTAATCGCAGTCGGCGGCAATCATCATCCGGATAAAGATGGCTTGTGATCAGCGCGCGCCGCATAGCTTCTAGCGCGCGCGGCGAGGGGCCAAAAGGATTTTCATTGGAATCAAGCTTGATGAGCGGCGGGTGCTCGAACCCGTTCCGCTCGGTTGGAGAAGGAACGGCGCTGCTCATTTCGCGCGCGGGTTTAGAGACCAGATCGAAGAAACGACTCATGCCTTCGGCCCATCATGCCATGGAAGGCTTGGTTCGCGCCATCGGTTTATTAGCCGCAGTCCGCAGCCGGTCGACTTCCTGCAAAGTCAGCTCGCGAAACTCACCCGGGGGCACGTCAAGAGTTAGCGGTCCGTAACGCACGCGCTTGATTTTCTCCACGTGGTGCCCCACCCGTTCAAACATGCGCCGAATTTCGCGATTGCGACCTTCAATCAAAGTAACCTCGTACCACGGATTGTTGGCCTCTTTGATCAGTTTGATTCCTGCTGGCGCAGTGCGCACGCGTCGTCCATGCTCGGTCGCAATCGAAACTCCGCCGCGCAATTTCTCCAGCGATTCGTTGGTTGGAGTTCCTGCAACTTTCACCACATAAGTCTTCGGCACCTGCGATGCCGCTTTCATCAGCTTGTTCGCGAGGGTGCCGTCGTTGGTCAGTAGTAGCAATCCTTCGCTTGCGTAATCCAGCCGGCCTACGGGATAAACACGCTTCTTTACTCCACGAATCAATTGCATCACGGTGGGCCGGTTTTCCGGATCGCTCACCGTTGTCACATAGCCTCGAGGTTTGTTGAGCAGCAGGTACACGTGGCGCTGTGCGGGCTGCAGCAGTTTCCCATCCACGCGGATGTGATCGACTTCAGGGTCGGCCTTAGTCCCTAACTCGGTAACCACTGCCCCGTTCACCTTCACGTGACCGGCGCTGATCAACTGCTCCGCCTTGCGGCGTGAAGCGATACCAGCGGCGGCAATAATTTTCTGGAGGCGTTCAGCAGGCATGTGGTTGGGTCTTAGACTTTGGTTTGAAAGGGTGCGGCTTTAAGCCGCACCGTAAAGCCTCATTAAATACAGAAATATAGAGAGTGTTTAGGCGCTGGATTTCAAATCTGATTCTTGGGCAGACGGTTCTACCGCTTCGCCAGCCTGCTCTGAACCATGTTCAGTCACGCCTGGCGCCTCGGCCGGAATCAACTCTCCCTGGAACGATTCCGCCACGAGCTTTTCGAACTCTTCCATACTCGGCAGCTCGTTCACATCTTTCAGGCCGAAGCGCATCAGAAATTCTTTGGTTGTCTTATACAAAATCGGCCTTCCAATCACCTGCTTTCGCCCGCCAGTAGTGATCAGCTTGCGATCGAGCAAAGTTGCGATCACGCCGCCCGAATCCACACCACGAATCTCGCTGATCTCGGGTACGGTTACGGGCTGTTTATACGCAATCACAGCGAGCGTCTCCAGCGCAGGCAGAGAGAGCCGCACCGGCGGCTTCAAACTTTTAGCGAAGCTGCGCACCATTTCGTGCTGCTCCGGCTTGGTCGACATGCGATATCCGCCCGCGACCTGTCGAATCTCAATGCCGTGATCTTGTGATCCGTACTCTGAAACCAGTTCCTCCAGCGCGACCCGTACGCGCGACTTGACCTCTGCCTCGTCGACGGCGCATTCCGCGGTCACTGATTGCTTCACGAGCGACACCACTTGCTCGGTCGTGATCGGCGTCTCAGCCGCGTAAATGATTGCTTCAAGTTGTGCTTTTAACCCCATAAATCAGTTACCGAGATCGCGATGCCATCCTGAGCAGGGACGTTGTTAAGTCAAGGCTGAGCATCTCTCGCTTATTTGAACTCTCAGCTCCTATTCCGACCGAAAGCACTACCGCCAATCGTCGCGCACAGCCGCGTGCTCGCTCATGATCTCATCAAAATGAGTGTGCTTGCGCACGGCGATCTCGCCGAACAGCCGCTCCTGCCGGACCTGAATCGCTTGCAGCCG
Organism: uncultured Acidobacteriaceae bacterium; assembly: GCA_963784095.1. GTDB lineage: Bacteria > Acidobacteriota > Terriglobia > Terriglobales > Acidobacteriaceae > Sulfotelmatobacter. Next base: position 248,792 of record CAWAQC010000001.1, on the reverse strand, counting down.
CACCAGTTCCAGCAGCGCCAGAAACATGCACACCAGCGCCTGCCGCGACTCCACTCGCATCAGCAGTTGCTTGAGCCGGATTGGCCGCGTCTCCAGCGCCAGCCGCTGCCGCAGGTAAGCGATCATCTGTGCAACCGTTACGGTCTCTTCATTCACGTTGATCATCGGCCTGGTGCGCAGGCGCTCCAGCACTTGCTGAAAGGTTTTCACCAGGTCGATTACGTCGGCTGCAATCTCGGGCTCCGTGCCCTCGGCTTCCATAAATTCCTTGAGCGCCGGGTTGGTGACGACAGCTTCTTCGATCTGCTGCTTCTGCAAAAGCATTTGCGCCGCCGACCTGAATTTTTCATGCTCCAGCAGCCGATTCACCAGCTCGGTTCGCGGATCTTCCAGTTCCTCGGCCTTCGTTGACGGATCGCGCGGCAGGAGCATCTTCGACTTGATGTGAATCAGCACTGCGGCCATGTAAATGAAGTCGGCCGCCACGTTCACGTCAAGCTCGCGAATTTTTTCGACATACGCCAAGTATTGCTCGGTAATCCGGGCAATCGGAATGTCGTAGATATCGATGTCCTGCTTGCGAATCAGATCAAGGAGCAGGTCGAGCGGGCCCTCGTAAACATTGGTTACCGCAACCGCAAAGGGCGAATCGCTTTCTTGTTTGTCGCCTTTATCTTTTTTAGCACTCGCGGCTTTTTTCGTGCTCGTCACGCCGGCTTCTACGCTCGGCTTCACGGCGTCCGCATGAGTCTCCACTGCAAACGGCGCGCGCTCCTCCGTTGCTTCGTTTGATCGAACTGCGTTTTCCTTGACGCTACTTCGCATCGTTCACCGCCGGCGCTTCATATGCTAGCGACATGCCCATTGCCGCGCGCACATCGTCCATGGTCTCGGACGCAGCCTTGCGCGCCCGTTCCGTGCCCGCCTCCAGAATATCCCAAGCGAGCCGCGGATTCTCCTCGAATTTCTTGCGCCGCTCCTGCATCGGACTCAACAGTTGCACCAGCGCATCCGCGGCCCAACTCTTGCATTCGATGCATCCGATGCTCGCCGACCCGCACCCCTCGTACACCTTTGCCATGGTTTCTTTGCTGCTGAAAATCTTGTGCAGATCGCCGACGGGACAAACATCCGGGTTCCCCGGATCGGAGCGCCGCACCCGCGCCGGATCGGTCACCATGGTCTTCAATTTCTGCCGTACCACCGGCTCCGGATCGGTCAGCAGGATTGTGTTGCCATAAGATTTCGACATCTTGCGGCCGTCGGTTCCGGGCAGTTTCGGCGCGACCGTGAGCAGGGATTGCGGCTCAGGAAAAACATCGCCAGCCTTGCCATAGAACCCATTGAACCGCCGGGCGATCTCGCGCGTCAATTCCACGTGCGCAACCTGATCTTCACCCACAGGCACGACATCCGCCTTGTAAACGAGAATGTCGGCGGCCTGCAGCACGGGATATCCTAGAAACCCGTACGTTCCCAGATCTTTATCTTTGATGTTCTCCCGCTGCTCCTTATAAGTGGGCACGCGCTCCAGCCAGCCCAGCGGAGTGATCATCGAAAACAGGAGGTGTAGTTCGGCGTGCGCTGGCACATGCGATTGAATAAAGATTACTGATTTCTCCGGATCAAGTCCCGCGGCCAGCCAATCCAGCACAACATCTAGGGAGTTCTGCTTTAGCCGCGAAGTGTCGGCATAGTCGGTGGTGAGCGCATGCCAGTCAGCCACTTCAAAAAAGCACTGGTACTCATTCTGCATACGCACCCAGTTGTCGAGCGCACCAACGTAGTTGCCGAGGTGCAGTTTTCCTGTTGGGCGCATGCCGCTCAGCACGCGCTTACCCAATTTATTCGAAGATGTCATCCGTTTTTAGTTTTATCAGCTGCTTGCTTCGAGAACCACAACAGAGCTAAGGCGCAAATTTCGGCTTGCGGCATCACGCGAGGGTAACGTCGATACTACCATGCGCAGCCTGCATTTCGGAGGCTGAAGCGCACCGGAGATGCTCAGATTTGAAAGGGCGCGGCTTCGAGCTGCGGCGTAAACCTGCCGGGGTATCAACTGCGACTCTAGCCGCAGCCGGTCAGTCCATGCTTTATAATTCGCGCTCGCCTGCTCACGCGAACTCATGTTCCAGCTAGCCCGCAAACTCCGCCTCACCGACTATTTCACTCTCGGCTGGGGCGCCATGGTCGGAGTCGGGTGGCTCGTCGTCATGGACGACTGGCTCTCGCGCGGCGGCGCGCTCGGCGCTCTGCTCGGTTTTGTTATCGGCGGCGCGCTGCTGTTCCCGATCGGCTGGGTCTACGGCAAACTGGTCGCCGCCATGCCAGATGCCGCCGGCGAAATCGCGTACACCGCCGCGGCGTTCTCCCGCCCTGTGAGCTTTTCGACCGGATGGATGATGATGCTCGCCTACTTCATCGTCTGCCCCTGGGAAGCCGTGGCTGTTGGGCGCATCGCGGGTTACATCGTACCCTCGCTCGACTCAATCGAACTCTATCGAGTGGCGGGCCGTCCCATTTATCTTCCGCATCTCATCATCGGAATCGCACTCACGGCACTGCTTACCACATTGAACTATCGTGGCATCCGCCTCAGCGCCACTTTTCAGAACTGGACCGTGCTCGGCACGCTTCTCCTGTTCCTGGTCTTCGTTGCGCTTGGCCTTGCCAAAGGATCGCCTAGAAATTTCCCTCCGCTGTTCACCCACGCACCTCTGGTTTCGTTCATGCTTGTGCTGCAGATCGTCCCTTATTTCATGACCGGCTTCGAGTCCGTCAGCAAAGCTTCTGAAGAATCGACCGCGAATTTTGAGCAGCGCGGATATCTCCAGGCCATCTGCATGGCCATCCTGGCCGGCATTCTTTTCTATGGAGCTATCATTGCGGCCGTCGCTTTTGTCGCTCCCTGGCACGAATTTATTGGCGAGAGATTTATGACTGCAGTCGTCTTTCAGCACGCGGTCGGCTCGCGCTGGATTGTCGATATTGTGCTGGCGGTTGCTCTCATGTCGCTGGTGAAATGCTTTAATGGAAACTTTGTCGCTGCCAGCCGCATGGTCTTCGCGATGGGCCGGCGCGGCCTTATCGACCAGCGTACCGGCCAAATCCACGTTCAATATCAGACTCCGTCCATGGCCGTTCTCTGCATCGGCGCTGCGACCGCAGCCTGCATGTTTCTGGGGGACGCGATCCTCGTGCCAATTACCGAAGTGGGTTCTGTCGCCTGCGCCATCGGATGGGCTGCCACCTGTGCATCGTATCTTTCCTTAAGCCGAAGCGGTGCGCTGAAGAGCCAATCCAAATTCCCGGCAGTAGAATGTTTCATCGCTGGCTTTGGCTTGCTTGTGGCCGTTGCAATGTTGCTGATGAAGGTTATCCCCGCGATTCCCGGCCATTTCTCGATGTACGAATGGCTGGCTCTCGCGGGCTGGATTATGCTTGGCGCTCTCTCGCATCGTCGTGTTCCATCGGCCAAGGAGGGGGTCAATGAGTAAGACTCGAGTGACGTGGAAGAGCGGCGCTTCAGCGCCGCGTAAAGCTATTTCAAGGAATGCGCCTTTAGGCGCTGAGGCCCAACAACGAATGAAACTTCGTGGACTACCCTTAATCGTCGGCCTGCTCTTCGCCGCCGCCCAACTCCCCGCGCAATCCGCTTCTTTCGACACCGTCATCACGAACGGCCACATCATCGACGGCACTGGCTCTCCCTGGTATTCCGGAGACATCGGAATCCGAGACGGCAAGATTGCGGCAATCGGAAATCTCGCCGGATCCTCGCGCAAGCGCACGATCGATGCGGCGGGCAAGGTTGTGGCACCGGGCTTCATCGACATGCTCGGTCAATCCGAGTTGACTATTCTCGTCGATCCACGCTTGCCATCAAAGATTTTCCAGGGCATCACTACGGAGATCACCGGCGAGGGCAATTCCGTGGCTCCGCTGAACGACGCGATCATTCAAACCGATCTCGCGGGATATGAGCATTACCACATCACTCCCGATTGGCGGACCTTCCGCCAATATTTTGCCCGGCTTGAAAAGCAAGGCATAGGAATCAATATTGCCAGCTACGTTGGAGCCACGCAGGTCCGCCGCATGGTGCTCGGAGACGACGATGTGCAGCCCACTCCCGCGCAATTGGAGCAAATGAAATCTCTGGTGCGAGATGCCATGAAAGACGGCGCAGTTGGAGTTTCCTCTGCGCTCGAATACGCGCCCGCTCCTTACGCGAAAACTGACGAACTTATTGGGCTTGCCTCTGAAGGCGGCAAGTTCGGCGGCATCTACGCGACGCACATGCGCAATGAAAGCGACTCCGTTCTCGAATCAATCGACGAGGCCCTGCGGATTGGCCGCGAAGCGCACGTGCCGGTCGAAATCTGGCACATCAAAGTCGCCGGCAAACGAAATTGGGGACGCATGCCCGAAGTCGTCGGCAAGATCGACGCTGCGCGAGCCGCCGGCGACGACGTCACGGCTGATACCTACGCTTACACTGCGTGGTTCAACGATTTTTCGGCTTTCGTTCCACCGTGGGCGCACGCTGGCGGGGAAACTAAGTTGGTCAAGCGCCTGAAAGATCCCGCAACTCGCGCTCGCATTCGCAAAGACATGCTCACGCCCTCAAGAGCGTGGGATAACGAGTGGCAGGAGATTCCGGGGCCGCAGGCCATCATGGTCGGTGTGGTGCAGAATCCCAAACTGCTCCCGTTGCAAGGCAAGCGGTTGTCAGAGATTGCCAAACTTTGGCACGAAGATCCTATCGATGCTCTGCTGGATTTTCTCATTCAGGATCCCGCAGCCGATGTCGCCGTCTTCGGCATGTCTGAGCCCGATGTAAAGCTCGCGCTGCAAAAGCCCTGGGTTTCGATCGACAACGATTCCTCCGGAACCTCGCCTGAAGGCATTCTCGGTCAAGAGCATCCTCATCCCCGCGCCTACGGGACTTTTCCCCGCATCCTTCGAAAGTACGTGCGCGAAGAAAAAGTCTTGTCGCTGCCCGACGCCATCCGCAAATTCTCCGCTTTGCCGGCACAGCGTCTTCGGCTGACCGACCGCGGCGTAATTAAATCGGGCATGTGGGCCGATGTGGTGGTTTTCGATCCCGCAACCGTGCGCGATGTCGCAACTTTCGACAATCCCAATCAGCTCTCGAAAGGAATGGAGTACGTTCTGGTCAATGGCGTGCCTGTCATCGACGACGGCAAGATGACGGGAACATTGTCGGGAAAAGTTCTACGCGGGCAGGGCTACGTTCCGTGATTAATAGGTAGCAGCGATTAAAATGCTCACGTGCGGACAACCCCCCTCGGCTGTCCAACGGGCTTAGCCGCGCAGTCGAGGCAGGGTTCGCGGCCTAGGGTTTCAACCGCGCCTGCGTCTGAGGTGCGGCAACCAGCGCCACATGGGGCTCCGCCAAAGTTCCTGTCACGCTATAAACGATTGAACTTGCGCGCGCGGCCGCATCGCCGCTCTGGCTTAGTTTGAAATCCAACCCTCGCCCCAACGCAGTGCCGCTGATCTCATACGCTCCAGAGGGCGAAATCAGCTTACCCTTCTCGATCTCGAGCTTTCCTTCGCGCAACTGCGCATGTCCTCGCCAGTCCTGAATCCGCAACGGCAAACCATCGGTGTTCAAAACAACGTGCGACAAAGCTCCATCCGAGATATCGAACTGCAACGCGCCTTCAGCAGATTTCCAGAACGCCGCGGGATCCGTTCCAGACGCCTTCACTCGATAACTTCCACTAGCCGCACCAGAGATCCACGGATCGTGCATCGCACCCGCCACTTGCCCCAGCGAAATCGCCTTCAGAGTACCGTCTCCGTTGTAAACCGTAGCTCCCGCGGCGAAGTCGATCTGCCAATTACCCTGGTGCTTTCCTCCTAGCACGTCCGCACGCAAATCGGAGATTTTCAGCTTTCCTTGTTCCAGATTCAGAGAGGCGGAGACACGATTCGCGGCCACATTGTGAATCAGAACTTGCCCTGCACTGACTTTTCCTATGGCGCGCAGATTGTGCAAGATTGGCGCCGGCGCCGAGTTGTCCGGCAGGACCTGATACCAGCGCCGCTCAGCGCTTGGTGGCCGCAACCAGTTATGCAGCCCACTGAGCGCGACTTGATCGGTATTCAATTCAAAGCTCGCCACACACGCTCCGGGCACTCCGCAACCGCGAGGCAAGCTCACAAATCCCGTCCAGTGGGCGTTGCCGGCGCGCGCGTTCAATTTGTCAATGTGAGCTTCGTCGGGGGAAAGTACCAATTCCGCCGATGAAAGTTCGATTGGTGCACTCGTTCCGCGTATGCTTGCACGCACGTTATGAAGTTGCACTTTCCCGGTTACTTGCGGCGCGGCGAATCCCGACGCATCTTGCAAAAGATGATTTGTCCAAGTTCCAGCAACCACCAAATCCAACTCGGCTACGCCCTCCGCTTTGGTGCTTATTGCGGGCAATCCAACCAAGCTCGCCAATGGCAGTGTGCGCGAAATTTCTCCTTCCCCGTGAAGCTTCAATGCGTAACCCGAAGGACCAAACCATCCGCGGGCTTGCGCCGGCAGCGCTCTACCAAGAGCAATCGGGAACGGCCCATATTCAATCCGCAATCCATTTGCGGCTTCTACAAACGGATCTGTTAAATAAGATCGTTTCGATCTCTTGCCTTTCCCCGAGACCAGAACGAACGGGACCGTTCCCGCCGACAAATCCACGCCGTTACTCGCCGACTGCAATCGCAGATCCGTGATCTCCCCCTGCCCTTCGAACTCCGGCCCGTTTTCTGAGTTTTCATCTTGCCTTGCCACGAAATCTCCCTGCACACCTCCTGTAGCCACAAGATCTGCGGGGAGGTTCTTTTTCGCGCAACGCGCCAGCTGTGCTACGGCGGTCATGGGAACGTTCTCCAACTCCAGCGACAGGTTCACTCGATGAGCGCCCGGCAAGCCTGCATCGCCATGCAGGCTGATCATGCCGTTGCCCGCAGGCAGGCTGCAGAAAATCTGGCGCATCACCTGTGCCACAGAGCTGTAATTTGCATTGCAATGCCCTTGCAGACGCATTCCGCCGCCCATACTCGATATGTCGTAACGATGGAAATCCTCGATCGAAGCATCGGCTCCGATCTGCAATCCAGCCGGCGTGCCATTCAGCGTTGCATCTAACCGGACTTCTCCACGCCAGCCCATATCGTTTCTCGAGATCAGCTTCGTCAGTTGTCCTAGCGGCGCTCGACTCCATTCCAGGCTGAACAGCAGCGGCGTGTTGCGTAAGGTAGGCGCACGCTGCCAGGTTCCGTTCACCAGCACAACTCCGGCATTATTCAAATCCGTATCCGTACGCAACGGCTGGGCTTTCAGCCGCACTCCCCACTCGTTCTCCGACTCTTGCCATAACGCAAAATCGGCATCGAGAAGCGCGTAGGGCTTCTTCTCGGCTCCGAATTTGAAATTGATGCGCCCCGAACTCGCTTCGATATAAGGGAACCCAGGCTTGACTTCCGACTTCGATTTCGCAGTGGGGGCCGTCGGCGTACGTGCCATGTGTTCGAGCAATTCTTCCAGGTTCCAGCGCCCATCGGCGCGGCGAACCAGATTCAAACTGGGCTCAGTCAGTTCCAGGCGCGACACATCGAGCCTGCCCCGAAGCAGCGAGATCAATCGCACCCTGGCCGTCGCTTCCGTGGCGCGCAGCATGGGCTCGGCCCCAAACGAAGGGTCTTCATCGATAACCAGATTTTCAACATCGAAGCCGGGAGGCAGAAATCGCAGCTGGACCGAACCGATTTCCACTGGCCGCGCGACTGCCCGACTAATGGAATTCGCAATCCGAGCTTTCAGGCGGGACACGCCCGGACGCACCAAGAAAAGAACAAGCAGAATTGCGACGGACACCATCACAACCCGCCGCCTAGACGACAGAATCTTCACCGAACGATTTTAAACGTTCGCTTCCACCGCGTCTCATCAAAGAAGTGCAGCACCACATGAGCAAGGAAGCCAATGCGGTCTCCGATGCCGGTTTTCTGATATTCGTCGCCCGGCGTCTCGAAAGACCAATAAATGAACATCGGCTGGCCGATGATGTTCTCTCGCGGAATGAAGCCCCAATAGCGGCTATCCAGACTCACTCCCCGATGATCTCCCATGGCGAAGTAGTGGCCAGGAGGAACCACGAGATTTCCGTCTTGAATATAGGAGGGCAGTTCCGTCTCCCAGATGGGAGAGATGTTCGGATCTGAATTGGGCGGAACCGAGGGAAAATCGTTGCGGTAATAATCCGAAGCATCGTCGCGGTCGTGCAGCACGTAAGGTTCGTTCAGCGGTTCGCCATTGCGGTAAACCACGCCGTTGCGCAAATGAATCCGGTCGCCCGGAATGCCCATGATGCGCTTCACTACATACGTCCCCGCATATTGAGGGTCAGGATGCAGAAACACTACAATGTCTCCGCGCTTGATATTGCGATAGGGAACCACCGGGCCGACCCATGAAGTTTTCGGAGCGAAAGAAACACGATTCACAAACACGTGATCGCCAATCAGTAGCGTGTTTTCCATCGAGCTCGAGGGGATCTCGAATGCCTGCACGATAAACGTGATGATGAATAAGCCGGTCACCAGAACGGCCGCCAGCGATGCCAGAAACTCCACCGTGGTTTCGCGTGGTTTTTCCTCGATCTCGGGCTTCAGCTTGCTCTCTTTTTTCTCTTTTTCTAGTGTTTTAGCCAATGTGTCTATTCCGTCCAGTCTTTTGTGCCGGCCGCTTACGGAATGCCAATTCAATTCACCAGGTGCAGCGTGCGGTTCCAGCGGGTCATCTGAAACAGATGCCTCATCGTGTAGCCAAAATGATATAGCTTATCGCTCAATGTGGAGGCCGTAGCCGGATCGCCATCCTCTTCCTGGACTGACCAGTATATTAAGAGCGGCCGCCCAATAATATTTCTTCTGGGCACGAATCCCCAATAGCGGCTGTCATAGCTGTCATCTCGATTATCGCCCATCACAAAGTAATATCCCTCGGGAACGATGAGCTGGCCATCCTCCACTAACTTGCGCAGAGTCAGCCACCACTCCGGGGTCTCGCCGGGCGCAACATCTAACCTCGGAAAATCGTCACGAAACAAGTCGTTCGCCGGCCGGCTGAAATGTGCGTAAGGCTCCTGCAACGGAATTCCATTGACAAACACCTGCTTGTTTATCAATCGCACGCGATCGCCCGGAACGCCGATCACTCGCTTCACGAAGTGTTGCGCCGGAGTTGCCGGATAATGAAAGACTACAACGTCCCCCCGATGTATTCGCCGGTACGGCATGAAAAGATTTCCTATTCCACCCGATCCGTAGCAAAGCTTGTTTACCAGCAGGTAATCGCCTACCAGCAGCGTGTTCTCCATCGAGGGAGAGGGTATCTGGAAGGCTTGCACGACAAACGCGATCACGAATATCGCGATCACCACCGTGCTAAGGAGTGACTGAAAGGACCCAATCAGATGGTTGCCAAACGGGCTCGCATTGCTTCGATCATTGCTTTGAGCATCCGCAACTTCAGGATGAGAAGGGATCTCTTCCGGAAGAGGCTCGGAAACGGGCGCTAACGAAGGATGATCCGAAAAATTCATTCAACTCTGCCGTGTGGCTCCTACTTTTCCACGGGCAGCAATACCCGCGCCGATTTTGCTCCCGCCGGTCGTGTCCCTCCAGCCAGATGCGCAAGTAACTGGCGTGCCGCATCTTGCTCTGCCGTCTTTTTCGTGGAGCCCTGTGCTCGCCCGACGAACTGGGAGTTTAGCTCTCCGTTTTTCGAGTTAAGCCGCGCTTCCACGGTGAACGTTTTGTTATGTTCCGGTCCCTCTTCCTGTACCAGCACATAGGAAGGTTGGGGCATTCCCAGCGCCTGCAACGTTTCCTGCAGTGCGGATTTGAAATCGGTCATAGGCAAAGCGCCGCCATCCCGCTCCATGCTCTCGAGTTCAGGAATCAAGATTTGCCGCAGGATGAATTCGCGGGCCGACTCCATGCCGCCATCCAAATACATGGCTGCGAGCACCGCTTCGAGAGCATCAACCAGCACGGCCCGCTTAGTTCTGCCTCCACTTTTTTCTTCGCCGCGGCCCAACCGAAGATAGTGGCCCAATTCCAATTTTTCGGCCACGCGGATCAGATGCCGTTCGCTCACCACGTGAGCGCGCAATTTGGAAAGCTCCCCTTCGCGGAACTTGGGAAAGCGGTGGAAGAGTTCTTCGCTCGTGACCAAGGAGAGGACCGCATCACCGAGAAATTCTAGCTGCTCGTTGTCATTCACTCGAACCTTGATCTCTCCCTGCTGCGACTCAAGCTCCCGGGCCTGCGAACTGTGCGTCAGAGCCTGCTCGATTACCGCCCGGTGGCGGAAGTGGTATCCCAACGCTTCTTCGAGCGCCGTAATTTCCCGTTCCTTCATATGGATGATACGAGCTCCTAATCGGTCACTTCGCAGGCGGCGGGGCGCTCCCGCCGGTCAACTGCGTCAGCCGGTCTTTTTCCTTGCGCGCCGCATCTCCGGCGGGGGTTCCTTCCTTCGTCAAGGCGACCGCCTGATTCGCGTATTTCAGAGCTTCCGGATATTTGTTCTGCATGTCCAACGACACTGAAAGGCGGAACACCGCAATGGGATCGACCTGCTGCGGAAAAGCGTCGATCGATTTCCGTAAGTCGCTCTCCGCGCCGGTCCAATCCTTCTTATCGAAATCAAGAGTCCCCAGGATCGCGTAGGCGTCTGAGCGCAAGAAATCCTTGAACGCCTTCAGTTGCTCCGGTGGATATCCCGCCGTCGGCAGATCCGTATCCACGGTGGCCAGTGCCCGCTCGGCATCTTTCTTCGCCTCATCCAGCCGCTGATCGCGATCCAGGTCGGTATCTCGCGTGCGCTCGGCCAGCACTTGCGAAACTCCCAGCAGCGCCTCGGGATCGTCGGCATCGTAGCTCAAAACCTTTTGCGCCATTTCCATCATCTTGTCGCCGTTATTTGCCTTCTGATACGAGTGCATCACGGATTTGTAGAGCACCGGCCGCAACTCACTTTCGGGAAATTTCGCGGCAAAGTCTGCAGCGGCTTTTTCCTGTTGTACCGGATCCTCGATGGCTATCGCCGTTTTGTACGCGTCAAATTCCGCCTGCGTCTTGGCTTGCGGCGGGCGCTTTCCCGCCGGCGCCGCCTGTCCGGTTGCCGGGGTCGCCGGGGTGGTCTGTGCGTTCGACTGCCCCGCAGGGTTGCTGTTGCTCTGCGCCAACCCGCTGTGCGCGTTCGAACAGACCATTATGCTCAGCATTGCGACCATCATCGCAGCTCGTTTCATGCTTGCTCCTCGGAAAAAGTTGGTAATTGAGATCGAAATAATATTTGGCAATTGTGTAATTTAGTAATTGTGTAATTTGAATACGAGCCCGATGGCACAGCCAGCGACCGAATTTTACCCAGTTACGCGATTACTAAATTTCTCAATTTCTTCATGTGCTCACTGTGGCTGCGGCTTCACGGGAGGCTCGTACGCGCGCGCCAGCCCGCGTTCCGCCGCCGACTTGACTTCCGGCAAGCTTCCACCAGCGATTAACGCCGCCCGGTATTGTTCGACGGCGGCCTCTCGGTCTTCCTTCATATCGAGAATTCTCCCCAGATAAACGTGCGACCACGCCACCACTTTGGGGTCATTCGACGCGGCAATCGCCTTCTGAAAATTGTCTTCCGCTCCATCGCGGTTTCGATTCGCCACCGCCACTTCTGCCAGAATAAAAAGCGCCCGTCCTGGATCGCCGATCTTCTTTTCCAGCGCGGCCTGCGCCAGTTGCTGCGCGCCTTTCGGATCGCCGGCCGACAGCCGCTCCTCGGCTGTAATCAGCAGGCGCCGCTCTTCCGGACGCGACAACCGTACCAGTTCCGGCGTCGCATTGCTGGCGAACTGCACCTCCGCGGCCGCCTTTTCTTCTTTTTTGACGTCTACGGCATTAATAATGTCAGCGTACTCACTGCGAATTCCTGCCGGATCTTTTTCGAACGCCACCACCGCATTGTAAAAATGCCGCGTCAAAATGTAGCCCTGCTTCACCGCGTCGTCGACGGCCTGGGACCGCATGGCCTCTTCGGTTTTGGCGCCCGTCATTCGAATCTCTACCGCCCGCACCAGGCATTCGGTTACAAGCAGCGAAATATCGGTCTTAAAGTCCCCTTCCAAGGGCGCGCGCTGCACTGATTGCAGCAGCGGCTGCAGCCGGTTGATTGCGGTGATGTGCTTATCGGCCAGCGGCTCCAGTTCGTAATGCAGAAAAGTGTGCCGGATCTGATCCATCTTCAGCGCTGTTTCCGGAGAAGCCTCTGCGGCCACCGGAGCCGGAAACACCACCACGTAATACGCCGTGCCGTAGTTGCGCGCATCGGTCTCATTCGGCGAACCCATAAAGTCCACATAGACGGTAAAGGTTCGACCCAGATATTCCGACGAAGGCTCTTTCAGGTAGATCTCAGTGTCAAATACCATCTTGGCGAGCGGCGCATGATACCGTTGCATGGCCGCCGCATAATCGTTACGGTGATGCAACCAGATGCCATGCAATCCGGCTTTGTCATAAAAATGTTCAAGCACTGTTCCGAAGGCCGCGACCGCGTTCGCATCCGGCGGTAAATCTTCTTCTGCGGTACGCGGCATGAAATGCGGAGGCCCATCCAGATAGAGCGCCAGAGAAATGTACGGGGATAGATTACGATTCTGGTCGTTCGAGACAGTGTGGCGCTGGTAGAAATCGCACACCTCGGCCTGCGCCGCCCGCGCCTCGCCAGATTGCGCCAGATTTCTCTGCACCTCAGCCCGCACTCGGCTGCGGATCGGATCTGAAATCGCAACGTCTTTGTCGTATCCGCACATATTCACTGCGGTTAGAACAGAAAAGATGGTTTCGCTGCTCTGCAGCGTAATCGGAATCTGGTTCCCTTCATTCTGAAGCGGCCTTGGGACGTGAATCGGTGCCGATTGTTTTGAAGACGACGATCCGGTAGGGTTCTGCGTTTGCGAAGAGCCGTTTGGAACGCCTGGTTGAGCGGGATTCGGTTGAGCCGGCTTCGACGGAACGGTTGGCTCGCCGGAATCCTCCTGCCCTGCCTGCTTCGATGAAGATTCACCCGGCTGCACCGCTGGCGGTTGCGCCTGATTTTGCTGAGGCTGTTCCCGCTGCTTCTGATTGGGTTGCCGTGGCTGGCTGGGTTGGGCCTGTTGCCGCGGAGGCTCAGGATCGTTCTCCACGGAGTTCGCGCCCGTGCTCTGCGCGCCAGTGGGCTGGCTCTGGGCGGCGCATCCAGGCGCAAGCATTCCCATCACCGCCGCGAGCAGGGCGGCAAACAGCGAACCGGCAAACGCAGCTCGCACGCGCAATCCCAGGAGATCCTCCCCAGCAATATAGAGTTGGCCTAGCGGAAACTACTCCCAAGTGTAAGGACTTCGTTCCATATAATCAAACCCTTGGAGCTTAAGAGAGCGACCGAAGCCAATGAGCTAAAATAGCAATGTTACGTCAAGTGATCCACTCGTCCGATAATGGCCTTATCGGAACTTAGTTGCTGTGCTCGTGCGAGGAATATCTTGGACTGGGTCGTGCGGAGCCGTTTAGGGTGGAGGTCGTAGATGCTGTGGCGTTGGATTGCCACGCTAGGCATGGCGTCGAGCGTGTGGGTGAGCGGGGCGCAGACACAACCGCAAGGTCAAGCAGGATCGCCCGCGACCACTGACCGCACACAGAGTGAGATATCGACGCGGGACATGGATGCCGCTATCAAGGTGCAGGTCAGTCTCGTCCTGGTGAGGGCGGTGGTAAGAGATGCTGGCGGAAAGGTGGTCCCGGGTCTAAAGCAGGAAGATTTTCAGTTATTGGATAACGGAAAGCGACAGAGGATTTCGAGTTTTAGCGTCGAGACGGCGGAGACGACGGAAAGCAGCGTGGCCGCGGCGCCGAAAGCAATGGCCGCGGGAGCGGAGACAGGAAAACGCGCCGAAGGCGGTTCGGGAGCCGGCGTGGTGAGTGCGTCGGTGATGCCAAAGCGGTTTGTCGCTCTCGTGTTTGATGACTTGCACATGAAGGCTGCGGACTCGATGGCTGTGCGTGCGGCCACGAAAAAATTGTTCGCCAGCCTTACGCCGACAGACCGCGTGGCAATTTATTCGACCTCGGGTAGCGTGCAGCAGAACTTCACCGCCGATGCGGAGACCTTGCGGAAGACGCTGACGGCAATTGTTCCCCATCCTGCGAAGGGCGAAGGGCAACACGAATGCCCGAACATCACCTACTACCAGGCAGACCTGATCGTGAATAAACACGATCGGGACGCGATTGAGACCGCCGTCGAGGATGCGCAGGTAAACGACTGCCCAGGAAACATAACCGCCGACGCGAAGCGCATCCTGGAGGCGGGGGACCAACAAACCCACGAGAGCTATCAATACCTGGAAAACATTGTGCAACATTTGGCGGATATGCCTGGCCAAAGGGTGCTGGCATACGTTTCGCCGGGATTTATTTTGCCCGACAAGATACTGCCGGACAGTTGGGAATGGATCGAGCACGCGGTGCGGGCGGGCATAATAGTGAATACCATTGACGCGAGAGGCTTATACACGGCGGACGTAATGCCGGACATCGCGGCACCTCCACAAGTCGCCCCGTATAGAAGCTCCACGGTCGACTACCAGGCGATGGAAGGGACGTTCCGGATGCAATCACAGTTCGAGTCCGGGCAAGTGCTGGCGACGATGGCGGCGAACACGGGCGGAAGGTATTTTCATAACCGAAATGACTTGGATTTGGCAATGAGTCAGGCGCTGGCGGCACCGGAAGTGAGCTACGTGTTGGGTTTCGCTCCGCAGAATCCGACGATGGATGGAAAGTTTCACAGCCTAAAAGTGAAGTTGGCGAATGGCAAGAAATATCAGATTCAGGCCAGGAATGGATACTACGCGTCGAAAAAATTAGTGAATCCAGAGGATGAGGCCGAGCAGGAAGTGCACGAAGCACTGCTGTCACAGGACGAGATAGTGAGCATACCGATGACATTGCAGGCAGAATCTCTCAAGGCGGACGCGACATCGGCGCAATTGACGGTGCTCACCCACCTGGACATCGATAAGGTTCAATTTCGCAAAGCTGATGCGCGAAATTGCAACGATCTTCTCTTGGCGATCGGGGTGTTCGATTCGAACGGACAGCTTGTGGTAGGTCAGATGAAACAGATCGATCTGAAGCTGAGAGATTCAACGCTGGAGGGATTGAGCAAGACGGGGCTTACGCTCAAGATTGTGTTTACGGTGAAGCCGGGCGCGTACAGGGTGCGCAGCGTGGTGCGAGAATCGGAGGGCGGCGAGTTGACCGCTCGGAATCTGACGATGGTGGTTCCAGTCAAGCAATCCAATGACAGCGAGAAGGAAGCAAACAGTCAAAACGCGCGGTGGGCGCCGCCAAAGGTAGATGCTCGCCTGAAATTGCTGTCCGCGACTCCAACCTGCGATCTCCCTAACTTGCTCCAGCGAACCGGAGCGAACGCTTCGGCCCTGGCTTCGAATCTGGAGAAATTCACCGCGCAGGAACATATTGATTACGTGATGCTCGATCGCGCGGGAATGGTCGAGGAATACGATTCCGGGTCCTTCAATTACGTCTATTCGATGGAGCAGCAGAAAGGCGGGGCCGTCAGCCGCGAATACCGAGCTCCCGTGAAAGGCAGCCATGTGTTTCCTGCAGTTGACCTGGACATCGGCGAAGCGGCAATCGCGCTGATCTTTCACCCCGACTTACAGACTGACTATGAAATGAATTGCGAGGGCGTGGACGAGCGAAGTGGCCACCTCGATTGGGTCGTCCACTTTCAGCAGCACAAGGACAAGCCCAGCCGTACCGCAACATTCCGAGTGGACAACGTTCGCTATCCAGCGAGCTTGAAGGGCCGGGCCTGGGTCTCGACAGAGAACTTTCAGGTCGTCCACTTGGAGGCAAGCCTCATCGGCGAACTTCCTGCGATCGGATTACAGGAGCTTGCCTTTTCGGTCGACTACGCACCCGTCCGAAGTTCGTCTGGAAATTTCGGCCTGTGGCTGCCCAATCACATCGTCACCTACTGGGACTTTGACGCCCACCGAATCATCCTGGATCACACTTTTGCTGATTTCCAATTCTTTTCGATTGAAACCGAACAGAAGGTTCAGGAACCCAAGGAGCCATAAGACTGGGAAGCGGGGAGCAACTCTCGCTCCGGGGATAGGGTGCGTGAAAATTCGCGCGGCAGGCCTCTCGAGGCTCACCCTGAAGGCCTTTCGCAGGCGAGTATATTGTCAGTCGTATTCGTGAACAGACCAAGATGAACGAACGAAGATGAACACGCCAAGATGAACCGGCGAACTTTTCTTTCCAAATCGCTGCGTGCGGCAGTCGCGAGCTCGGTCGCTGCTAAGGCATCCGGTCTGGCAGAGCAGGCGGGCAGCGCCAATCCAGCGAAACAGGCGACTGGGCATAGTGCGCACGAGATCCATCTCGACCTGAACCGGCACCGCTTCGGAGTGAACTACACGCCGTCAAAAAATTGGTGGTTCTGCTGGAATGAATGGGACGCCCTGGCGATCGAGCGAGACCTGGACGCAATCGCGTCCCTCGGCGCGGACCATTTGCGAATCCTGCTTATCTGGCCTTACTTTCAACCGAATCCGACGTGGGTAAGCCCGCTTCATCTCGAACGATTGGATCAACTTCTAACCCTGATGGCAGAGCGCCATCTGGATGCTGTAATTACCGTGTTTACCGGCCAGCTAAGCGGCTGGTATTTTTTGCCGCCCTTTAATAAACCGGGAGCGGCCTTCTTCACCGATGGCGGCATCTGGAAAGCGCAGGAGCTCATCGTGCGGCAGTTGGCTCGCGTGATCGCCGCAAAAGAGAACATCATCGGTTTCGACCTCGGCAACGAGATCAACACCTGCTGGAGCGCCGAACCGCCGGTCGGCGACATCTGGATGAAAAAAATGTTCTCGCTGATGGAAGAAGTGAATCCGCAAGGCTTTCACGTCAACGGAGTGGATGAGCTGCCCTGGTTCGAGTCGAATACGTTTTCTCCGCAAGCTCTGGCGGCACGACCCATGCCGGCCATGCACTGCTATCCCTACTGGTCTGGAGCGCTGAAGTACGGTGGCCCCATGGACTCGCCGAGCACGAAATTGCTCGCCGCCACGGCTACGCTGATTCGCTCCTATGCCGGCGATGCGCGAAAGCCGGTCTGGGCCGAGGAGTTCAATACCTGCATTGAATCGCTAAACGAACGCCAGCAGGCAAAATGGCTGGAAACGGCAGTCCTGGCTGCCGCGGATGCCGGAGTCAGTTGGTTCAGCTACTGGGACAGCCACGACGTTGACCGCAAGTTCGAGTTCAACTCGGTCGAATACAGCCTCGGCTTGCTCACGAACGACGGAAAAGTTAAAGAACAGGGCAGAACCTTCAAACAGCTTGCCGACGCTTATCGCGGCAAGCCAGTCGTCTTTCCCAATTTCCCGCTCCCGCCGCCACCGCTCAATCGTACGCAGGAGATCTCCTGGCGCTGGATGCTCGACTGGATGGGCTGGAAGCCGAAAGATGCGGCAAGCTCCTAACGCCAGCCAGTCGCCACTGCGGAACACCACGTCGCGCCCTCGCCAGATGCGCTCAGTTCTATGCCGTCGGTTTCTCACGCGGTGGTTCCACCGCAAGAAACTCTGCGGCGAAGCGTTGCGCGTAGCCTTCCAGCAGTAAGGGAATACGCTGCGCATTCGCCGATCGCAGAACCAAGCCGGCGTGATGATGCTTCTTGATCCGCAAGAATACTTCTAGATCGTTGTATGCCGAGGTATCTGGATTTTCCTGCCGCGCCAGGGAAAGAATCACTCCGGCATATTCTTCCCGCGTAGCGGGAAGCTGATAAGTGCCATTGCCTCCGGCGACTTCGATGCGCGCCCATTCTCGCCACAAGTTGATGCCGGTGGCCGCTTCGACCATTTCGTTGATATAAGCGCCTCCCACTCGCGCCGCGCACTCCAAAAAATAGAAATTTCTATCAGCATGGGCCTGAATGAACTCGGCGTGGGAAACGCCACGCAGCAATCCAAGTGCGGCAATTAATTCTCGGTTGAGCCGCCGCAAGTCCGCATCTGGTTCGCTTCCGCGCGGCACGGTAAAAGTGGTGAATACGCCGCCGCCCTGCGCCACGTTCATCGGGGGCTTGCCATACTTGCTCACGTTGGCGAAGACTACTTCATTCTCGGAAACCACCGAATCGACGTGGTAGACATCGCCGGGGACGAATTGCTCCAGCAGAAATGACGACTGTTTGTCACCTAATTGTTCGAGAACCGGCCACAACTCTTCAGCGTGATTTAGCTTCTTAATCCCGATCGCGGAAGCTTCCTGCCTGGGTTTGAGCACCCAGGGCCCGGATACGTGATCTAGGTAGTAACGAATATCGCCGTGATTGAATACGGGCACGAAATCCGGAACCCGAATGCCGCGGTCGAGGGCCCGCATGCGCATGGCGAGCTTGTCGCGAAAGTAGCGCATGGTGGTGAGGCCCATGCCAGGAAGGCGCAGGTGTTCGCGAAGCGTGGCGGCGGTTTCCATGTCGAATTCGTCGAGCGCGACGATGCGGTCGATTTTCTGCGTGCGCGCGAGATGGGTCACGGATTTCACAATATCGTCGATCGGAATCTCCGCCGGAAGGTAGAAAATGTCTGTCAGGATTTCGCGGGGCCAGTCGGCGTCGCGGAGTTTCTCGGCGGTAAGCAAAAACACGCGGCAGCCCTGGCGATGGCACTCGCGCATGAACTCCTGCCCTTTTTCGTAGGTGGTTATGCAGAGGAACGTGAGCGGGCTGGGGTCGGGCATACGGGTGGTTCAATGATTGGGTCGAGAGAATACCACGATTGTGATGGAGATCACATCGGATATTTCCATCGTGTCGTGCATTTCTTCCAATCCGTCAAATCTTCGATCTTTCAATCTTTGCAATCTCCGATCTTTCAAACTTTGCGCGATTGGGGTATATTCTCAGGCCGGCTGGGAGCGCTGTTTTTATAGTGCCGATTTCATAGCAGTAAGGTTTCGTCGCAAGAACGGAGGCTGTTATGGCTACGCAAAGTCGTCCGGAAGGCAAGGCGCGCATC
This sequence comes from uncultured Acidobacteriaceae bacterium, assembly GCA_963784095.1. Classification (GTDB taxonomy): domain Bacteria; phylum Acidobacteriota; class Terriglobia; order Terriglobales; family Acidobacteriaceae; genus Sulfotelmatobacter. Next base: position 229,602 of record CAWAQC010000001.1, on the reverse strand, counting down.
TTTGGCGAAAACATTGAAAGTGACCTGGCGTCGCGTTTTTTGCGGGTTGTGGAAGTGGCAGCCATCGCTTCGGCCCGCACCATGGGCCAGGGCGAGCGCAAATTGTCGGACCAGGTTGCTACGGAGGCGATGCGCCGCACGATGGACTCGATCCCGATGCGCGGCACCATCGTGATCGGCGAGGGCGAACGCGATGAAGCGCCTATGCTCTATATAGGAGAAAAAGTCGGCGCCGATTTTCCCGACGGGCGCGACGTTCCCGAGATCGATATTGCCGTCGACCCGCTGGAAGGCACGAATCTGTGCGCGACCGGCGCTCCCGGATCGATTACCGTGCTGGCGGCTTCGGAGCGCGGCGGGCTGCTGAACGCGCCCGATTGCTACATGGAGAAAATTGTTGTTGGACCGTCGTGCAAAAACGCGGTTGAGCTGGACGCTCCGGTTGCCGATAATCTGAAAAACATCGCGAAGAGACTGGACCGCGATGTGGAAGATCTGGTCGTGATCGTGCTGGATCGACCGCGGCACGAGAAGCTCATAGGCGAGATCCGCGCGGCCGGGGCACGCATTCGGCTGATCGGAGATGGCGATCTTTCCGCTGGCATTGCGGCGGCCGTAATCGGGACCGGGGTGCATGCGGTTATGGGATCGGGCGGAGCGCCGGAAGGCGTAATTACTGCCGCGGCCATTCGTTGCCTCAATGGCTACATGCTCGGACGGCTGGTCGTGAAACCTGACCAAGAAGAGCGGCTGGCGCGCATGGGCATTAAAGACAAGGGCAAGATTTATGAAGCGGAAGATCTGGCTCCGGGCAGGCAACTTATCTTCGCGGCTACCGGTGTTACGGATGGCGCGCTGCTCAAGGGCGTGCGATTTTTTGGCGAAGGCACGCGAACATCGTCTGTGATTCTGACGCTGCAAACCGGCAAGGTGCGATTCATCGAGAGCATCCATCTCGAGATGGGGCCGGATATTAAGGTCAGGTTCGCGTAGCAGCTAAACCTGACCCTCACGACAAAGTGCTTCATGCTGATCGGCTACGGCGCCGGTACCCACACCCTCCGGGGTGCGACCAGGTCGACGTTTGGGACTTCTGTTGCAATTCTCACGCGCTGCAATCCTGCTTTCTTCGGAGGCTTGGCCAGGAAGGTCAGGAAGTACTGGTGCATAAGCCGATTCGACTGCTGATCGAGGTAGGGAGTGAAGGACACGGGTGCTCCCGTCATGCCGATGTAATAGGCTTCGCCTCCCGTCTGGTCGGCGAGCCGCGCCACGTAGAGCTGTCCCCAGTAGCTCATGTAAAAATCGTGGCCGAAGTGGCCCAAGCCCGGGGTGTAGATGGCGGAGACAATAATGCCGGCGCGCAGGGCATCATCGATCGTTGCGTCGAGATAGGGATCCTCCAAATCTCCGACGCCGTAATAGCGATCAATTCCGTCGGAAATCATGAGCACCTCGCGCCGCGGAGCTCCTGCGGGCCAGCGCTTGATGAGATCGCTCAGAGAAAAATACGGGCTGCCGTTGATGCCGGCTATTCCGGAAGGAAGATGGAGGGCTTTGGCTGCAGCTTCGTGATCGGTGGTGAGATTTTGTGCCATTTGCGCAGTGCCGTTCTCCATGTAAGCGACGCCGATTTCCGTAGTCGGCGGCTGGGCGAGGATGAACTTGCGCAGGGCTTCGATTTCGGTGCCCAGGCTCATGTTGGCTCCGTCGTCGATCAGGATGAAGAACTGGAGAGCCGCATGGTCGCCCTGGGCGGGGATCCATTCAGATACCGCATCATGGTCTTTACCCTCGGTTATGAGGACATCCTGTTGGCTGATGGTTGGAGGATTGGAACCCTTATGGGGCTCGACGGTCACGACGGTGTGAACGGGAACACCGTTGCCGGGTGGGGTTTGCGCTGAAAGAGACGGTACGCCGCACAGGCAGATGGCTGCGGCAAGAACAATCTTAAACAGAACACTGCGAATACACATACGTGCTCCTCGAGCCAAAGCGACTAACTAAGGCTTCGCTTTGAGCTCCAAAGTATTTCCAATATCTCTAGATGCTTAGATGTGCCGGAAGGCGCTCGCGAAACGTCTCTCTTGCTGGCGAAAAGTAAAGTAAGGTGCTATGAACTGTTTTGTTTGGAAAACCGCGAGAAGTTTTTACGATGCTCTTAATCCGCATTGAATCGCTTAATGTCGCTCTCAAGAAGGATGCTTACAGCTCCCAGAGATCCATAAGTACCAGATAGTCCAAACTAATCAGGCGGAATGATTCGTGGCATCGGTTTGACTGCGATTTGCGCGACGCTGTTCGGAATTGCCATTCACTTCTTGCTCGCCCACTCGTGAAGCGTCCTTTAACGCTGAGTAAAAACCCCAGCAATACCGTATCCGCAAAGCAAAGCGACCGCACCCACGAGGATCGCCGGTCCGGTAAAATGTTCGCTCAGGTTTTTGCGGATGCCCAGCTTCTCGCGGGCATCGTCGATCTTCGTTTGGATCTCGCTCTTAAGTTCGATTGCGGTTTGATGCAGGCGATTGCGCTGCTCTAACGCGCGCAGTTCGAGACTATTGACGGGCTCTATGGTCATACGTGCCCCTTCAATTCTGATTGAATCCAGACCTTATCTCCCTTTAGCACAGCGATGGTGCGCTTCGGCATTAATCCCTGCGATTGGAACTCGCGCACGGCAAAGTATGTGACGATTGCGCCCAGCAAAGCCCAAACAAATCCAACTGCCAGGAAAGCGAAAAACCAGCGAAATGGATTTCCCTGCAAAAACGCCACAGCCAGGCCAACCAGCGCCAGAGTCAACAAGATATAGGCTGTCCCAAGCAGCACAACTCCGATGGCGACTAGCGGGGCGGCAATTTTCATGATCTTGAGCTTCTCTTGCAGCTCAGTCTTGAGCATCTCGAGCCGCGTTTCCGCGAACTCCTTGAGCTCTTCTTTCATCTCCAACAGCACGGAACCGAGACTTCCGCCCTGCTTTGCTTCCTCAGCCATCTCTTTGTGACCTCCAGATCCGAAGAACGACGCCGGCGACGAATGCGGTTGCAGCGATCAGGGCTATCGCCTGAAATGGATTCTCATTTCTCATGCGTCTGACACGCTGTTGCATCTCTCGCGAAAGACGATGGGCCCGGTGAGACAGCTCGTGCCGTGTCAGCTCCACACGGCCTTCAGCTTTCCCGAGCAGGGCGGCCATTTTCGCAGTTGATCCGCTGACATTACCCAACCCGCCTGATTCGTTGTCCGCCTCGGACTCCAAATGTCGGTCTAGAGGTGCGGAGGACGTAGAAGCTGGTGGCACCACTTCAAGCATGTTGGTCGGGTCAGGGTATCTTTCTTGTTTAGCTGGCAGAGCCATGATAAGTGCCCCCTTAATCTAATCAACCACCAAAATGGCGTTGCGGCCAAAACATGCCTTAACAAAAACTATCAACTGAGGAAACGGGAAACGATCAGGCTTCTAAGGTAGATTAGCGGAAAAACCCCCGTGCAGAAATTCCCCCGGAGTGATGGCTTCCTCCCATCGGGACGTCGGTACTCTTCGCAACAACCTGTTGTATAACCGGCGGCAGCGCATCTTGCTCCGCGGACTCGTTTGCGCAGTTGATCGTTCTCAGCTCTTCCGCGTCCCGCGCAGCCTCAACTGCGCGTTCGCAAAGCTGTAGAAGCAATTTACTCTGAGGCCGGCCCATGGTTTGCTTTAACCGCGATTGGGCACGCTCCCAGTAGGGAACAGCACGGGTGAAAGCCTCCATACCTTCCTTTGTCAGGCTGTAAATCTGCTCGCCATGATTGCTGCCGGTGCGAACCGCAATCAGCTTCCGCCTGCGCAGGGTGGCGAAACGGCGAGAGAGCGTTTCAACTGCCACTGCGTGCTCGCGGGCAAATTTCCATTGGGGAATTTCACCTGCCTCCGCAATAACCTTCAGCATATAGAACTGAGTCGCTCTCAGCCCGGTCGGTTCCAGAACGAGATCGTAAAGCTGCGCCGCCGACCGCGCCGCCTGCCTGAGTGCGGCGCACAGGCAGGCCGTCTCTGCTGCTTTCAAGTCCTTCACAATGCCTCCTCATCTGCATGCATGAACTCGAACGCGCATCAAGCCGTTAGATGCAGCTAACCAATAACTTATAACAAAAACGTTATAGTCGCGATCTATTTCGCCGCCGACTCAATCCCGAAACAACCCTTGTGCTGTCAAGGCTGAGATGAATTTTGGGGGTTGGGTGGTTGCTGATGAGACTAGAAGGTGGTGCGGTAGGACCAACGCTGTGCCGACGGCAACACGGCACCCAATTGCCGTCGTACAATCGGATGGTTGTATGCGTTAGTTCGTGCTTCGATGAAGCTGTTGGGTGGCGCCAATGATTCTTTGATACACCGAGTAACGCTGATGCGTGAGCGAAAGTCTTGCTCACTTTCAAGACACCAGTTTATGGAAGGAATTCCGATGCGTTTTCGTGGGATGGTTGTGCTTTTCCTCTTCGGTTTTTCCAGCCTCAGTTTCTCGCAAAATTTGCCTGAGGGCCGTTTGCTCCGGTTTCCCGATGTCTCGAAAGACAAAATCGTCTTCAGCTATGGGGGCGACCTCTGGTTAGTCTCGCGCGACGGAGGTAACGCACAGCGAATTACCACCGCCCCCGGCCAGGAATTATTCGGCAAATTCTCTCCCGACGGAAAGTGGATCGCGTTCACCGGACAGTACGACGGCAATCACAACGTCTACATCATGTCAGCCGAAGGCAGCGAGCCCAAGCAGCTTACCTTCAACCCCGGTGGTGGGCAACTCAACGAGCGCATGGGTGTCCACAACGAAGTCATCACATGGACGCCCGACAGCAAGCGCATCGTTTTCCTGAGCCGCCGCGATACATTCAACGAATGGTTCGGCCGGCTCTACAGCGTCGGCATTGATGGCGGCCTTCCCGAAGCTCTGCCGCTCGATAAAGGCGGACTGACTTCGTACTCTCCCGACGGAAACAGCATCGCCTACAACCGTATCTTCCGAAACTTCCGCACCTGGAAGCGCTATACCGGAGGCATGGCGCAGTCGATCTGGATTTACGATCTCAAGACCAACAAGATCGAAGAAATGCCGCACACGGATTGGACCGACACATTTCCCATGTGGCACGGCGACACGATTTATTTTGATTCCGATCGCGGCCCGGAACACCGGCTCAACCTCTATAGCTATAGCCTGACCTCGCACGAGATCAAACAACTCACCCACTTCACCGATTTCGACGTGAATTGGCCGAGCCTCGGGCCCGACGCAATCGTCTTTGAAAACGGTGGCTACTTATATCTCTTCGATCTCGCGACGCAGAAAGAGCACAAACTAACCATCTACCTTCCCGGCGATCGCGACTTAGCGCGCAAGCATTGGGAAAATGTCAGCAACCTGATCACGGACTTCGATATTGCACCCGATGGCAAGCGCGCCGTTTTCACCGCCCGCGGCGATATCTACACCGTGCCGGCCAAAGAAGGCAGCATACGCAATCTCACCCGCACTCCCGGCATCCGGGAGGAATATGCGGCTTGGTCGCCAGACGGCCGCTGGATCGCCTATATGTCAGACCGTACTGGTGAAGACGAACTCTACATTGCTGCGCAGGATGGCCTCGGGCAAGAGCAGAGAATCACCTTCGACGGAAAAATGTTCCGCCTGCCTCCGGTATGGTCTCCCGACAGCAAGAAACTAATGTTCGCTGACAAAGATGTCCGTCTCTTCTACGTCGACATCAGCGAAAAAAAGCCGATTGAGATCGACAAGGGCCATTATTCCGATTTAACCGACTACAACTGGTCTCCCGATAGCAACTGGGTCGCATACTCGAAGCAGGCGGTTAATCACGACGGCGTCATCTATCTCTACAATCTTGGCGACCGCAAGATTTCTGCGGTGACCAGCGATTCCAACGACAGCACCGCTCCGTATTTTGATCCGGAAGGGAAGTATCTTTATTTCCTTTCCAGCCGCGAGTACAACGAAGTGCTCGGCGTGTATGACATGGAATTCGCCAATCCCTTTGCAGGGGGCGTGTACGTGGTTACGCTGCGCGCCGACGAGCCATCTCCTTTTCCGGTCTTGAGCGACGAAGTAATGGCGCCGCCAGCGCCCGATGTGCTGCTCGAACCCGCTCCTGGCCAACAAACTCCCGGGCAAAAGCCGCCGGAGACTCCAGAGGCAAAGCCCAAAGCCAAAACTCCAGCCGTGAAGCCGCCCGCACAAAAGCAAACTCCTGCTGAAGCTGAAAAGGAAAAAGAAGAGAAACCCGGCACGCGTCCGCCGCTCAAAAATTTCCGCATCGATCTTGAGGGCATTCAAGATCGCATCGTCAGCCTGCCGATTCCGCCCGGCAACCTGCAAAATCTAACCGCGGCCAAAGGCGTCATCTTTTATATCTCCGCACCGGTTCAGGGGCTCTCCGGCCCATTGCCGGGTGAGCAATCTGCGATTCACGCATACGATCTGAAAGATCGTAAAGATCACCTCTTTCTCGAAGGCGCCGATGGCTACGCCCTCTCCTTCGATGGCAAGAAAATTCTTTATGCAATTCCCGGCGGCGGAGAGGGCAATGCCGAAGAATCTGAAATGCCCGCCCAGCACAGTTACGGGATCGTCGATGCCAAGGTTCCTGAGGGAGACGATACGGCTTCAAACCATGACGATCACAAGCCTTTGGAGCACGCCGGCGAAGGCGCATTGAAGCTTTCAAATTTGAAAATGGAGGTAGACCCTCCCGCCGAATGGAAAGAAGTTTTCGACGAGGTATGGCATCAGGAGCGAGACTATTTCTACGAGCCCTCGATGAACGGCGTGAATTGGGAGGCGGAACGCGATAAATATGCGCAACTGCTACCCTACGTGGCCGACCGATTGAGCCTGACTTACATTCTCGGCGAGATGATCGGCGAACTCTCCAACTCGCACACTTACGTTGGCGGAGGAGATTCTCCCAAGATCGAAAAAGTCAACGTGGGACTTCTCGGCGCCGACTTTGAGCCTGACGCCAAGAGTGGGATGTACCGCATCGCAAAGATCTATCACGGCGAAAACTGGGACCATAATCTCCGTTCTCCGCTCACCGAGCCCGGCGTGATGGTGAAAGAAGGCGATTATCTTCTAGCCGTGAATGGCCGTCCTTTGCGGGTGCCGCAAAATCCTTACGAGCTTTTGATTAACACCGTGAACCAGACCACCACGCTTTCCGTTAACAGCAAGCCCACCGAGCAGGGTGCACACAACGTAATGGTGCGGCCGATTCCCAGCGAATTCAGCCTGCATGAACTTAACTGGATCGAGACCAACCGCCGCAAAGTAGACCAGGCCAGCGGCGGCAAGATCGGATATGTTGACCTGCCCGATATGGGCGCAAGCGGTCTGAACGAATTTGTGAAGCAGTACTTCCCGCAGATTCGCAAAGAAGGAATGATCTTCGATGTCCGCTACAACGGCGGCGGCTTCGTCGATCAGATTATTTTCGAGCGTCTCCGCCGTATTCTTGCTGGCATGGAGTCGGCCCGCAACTGGGCCTCAGATACCGAGCCCAGCCCGGTTTTCTACGGGCACATGGCATGCGTCACCAACCATTATGCGGCCTCCGATGGCGACTTCTTCAGCTATTTTTTCAAAGTCTACAAACTTGGCCCGCTTATCGGTGAGCGCACCTGGGGCGGCGTACGCGGCATTCGTGGAGAAATTCCTCTTATCGACGGCGGCTACATCACCCGGCCCGAGTTTTCTCTGTACGGTCTGGATAGCGAGTGGTTGATCGAAAACCGAGGCGTTGCTCCGGACATCGAAGTCGACAATCGCCCCGACCTGGTGCGCGATGGCCACGATCCTCAACTCGAAAAAGCCATCGAGGTCGTCATGAAAGAAATTCAGGAGAGCCCGACGAAACTGCCGCCCCGTCCGCCCGACCTTCCGCCTTATCCGGCGGGTCCGGGCATGTAAGGGCACCCGGCTTCCTCAACCGCGCGATCTGATGGCACGTCCTCGGTACGGGTGTGTCTGCTCGCGCAATATCGCCTCTTGCGTAGTATGCTAGACAATCCACCGCACTCTTGACTTTCTTTCTGTAAGCTGGCAATCCTATTAGCTTTTGACTTGCTCGCCGAAAATGCGCGGATTGGGGTTTTCGGGCAGCGCGAATTTCGCGTCAAACTGGGGCGATCATTGAGAGTTAGAGTTTTCTACCACGACAAATGCTTCGACGGTGCTTCATCGGCTGCGCTTTTTTCCCGCTTCTATCGCGAACGGATTCGCGACGATGCGGATTTTGTCTTCTCCGGTCTGCTCCACCGCGCGGGTTCTCTTTTCGATGAATCGGATTTCGATGGAGAGGAGAACGTCATCGTCGATTTCAAGTACTCGAGTTCGCCCAAGATTACGTGGTGGTTCGACCACCACCAGAGCGCGTTCTTGTCAGAGGCTGATGCTGCTCACTTTGAACGCGATCAAAGCAACCAGAAGTTCTACGATCCCGATTTCAAATCCTGCACGAGTTTCATCGCGATGATCGCTCAGGAACGCTTCGGTTTCAATGCTGCTTCCTTGGCCGATCTGGTGCGCTGGACCGATATCATCGATGGGGCGCTGTATCCCGATGCGCACACCGCCGTCGAGATGAAAGCCGCGGCCATGAAGCTTACCATGGTGATCGAGTCGGCGCCAGATCAGCGTTTCGTTCCCAACCTTATTCCGCTGCTTGCCACCAAACCCTTAGACGCCATTTTGGAAGAGCCATTTGTCGCTCCGCTTCTGCCACCACTCCTCCGCCGGCATGAGCTTTCCATCGACATCCTGAAGCAGCGGACGGAATGCATCGACGGAACAATTTTCTTTGACATTACCGATCAAGACCTCGAGGGCTACAACAAATTCGTTCCCTACTATCTGCATCCCGAATCCATCTACAGCGTGGGACTGAGCAAGAGCAGCTTCCGGGTAAAGGTTTCAGTCGGATCGAACCCTTGGGCGCCGGAGGAGCCGGTCGTCAACCTGGCCAAGATTTGCGAGCGCTACGGAGGCGGTGGGCATGCTCGCGTAGGGGCGATCTCTTTCAATGTGAACCAGCATGCGGCGGCCATCAAGGCTTCTCAGGAAATCGTGCATGAGCTTCGTTCGGCCGTCCGTACCCGCAAAAGCTGAACGTCACATGCTTTTGCCAACGAAAATCGACCGGCAGCGCGCCCGGAAAAACCTGCTGAGAGCGGTGGCCACACTGGAGTTTGCCAAAGGCGTTGGCGTTTTGGTCGTTGGCATCCTGGCGATCCTGCTGCTGCATAAAGATGTGTGGGTCATCGCAGAGAGCGCCCTGGCGGTTTTGCACATCAGTACCGACCGCCGCTTCGCGCAGCTTTTTCTCGACTTCGCGGATGACGTAACCGATGCGCGGCTCTGGTTAGTCGTCAAACTCGCGTTCGTCTACGCTGCACTCAGGTTCGCTGAAGGGTACGGCCTTTGGAAGGAACGTACCTGGGCGGAATGGATTGCCTTCCTATCCGGAATGCTGCTGCTTCCGCTGGAAATCCGCGAGCTTTTTCGGGGCATCACCCTGTTTCGCCTGGGTGTATTCCTGGTTAACGTTGCAGTTGTCTTATACATGGGATACCTGCTGCGCGAAGGGCGCCGTTTGCGTCGGCTTCACCGTATGGATTCTCATCCTCACTGATTCATAGGAAACGGTGGATAGTTCAAGCATGACGAGATCGAAATCGGAACCGGGGCGGCTTCACGGCTTAGCCGGACTGACGGGATCATCCCCGTGGCAAACCCCCAGACAAATCAGGGTCCCTGCAATGACACCTCCGGTTATTTGGGCCGTTCGAGAGTTCAGCCAGCCATCGTTGGCCGTATTCGGCGCTGAAGTTGAACCGCAGGCGTCGGCCCGAACCGCGTGATCGCCAGGATGCAGAATGGTGTCGGAATCGGCTTTCGATTTCCGCACGGCCATGCCGTGCGAGTGAATCTTCACGTCACCTTTAGAGACTGAGATTCTCGCTTTCCCGCCAATATCGGTGAGATCGAGTTGCGTGCGGTCATAGGTCACCGGGCTGATGGTGATGCAGCCGACGATGACCTCCATTTCAAGCGATGTATCCAACTGCAGGCTCCCGTGGTCCACGACGAGTTCGTGGCCTTGAAACTGCAGCATCGTTTCCGGCTGGATCAGAATGCTTGATCCCTGAACTTCAATTCTTGCCGCATGGCCGGCCTGAGTTTGCACCAGAGAGTCGGGAAAAACCGCCGCCACACTCGGGGCTGGAACTTCATTCAGCCACGTTCCACCGCTGCTGTAGAGCAAGCCTCGAGTGGGATCCTGCGCTGCCAATGATGCTGGCAAAAGCACAATCATCAGGCGGCAAACGAGATAACACCATTCAGGCAAACGACTCCCACCTCCGCACAAACTGCTTGCGCAAGCATAGCTTGTGCATCTCCCAGAGACTAGTGATTGCCATGATGCCATGAGGCTTGCGAGGAAAGAAGTCGGCGTCATCAGGTGAGAACTAGCAGCCGAGCCCTTGCTCGACGTACGCTAGTGATGGGATAACATGCCCCTGACCTTGCCAGCGGATATCGCGCAGCCCTGTGCCGAGGAGCGGCGGAACGCCTCGACGACTTTTGCGAGCTTCTCGAGCAGAATCTTTCGCGCATTAACACGCGAAACCACTTCTGGACGCTTCATTCCACAAATGGATGGGTTGCGGTTTGTTGCACTTTCGATGGTGGTGCTGTTTCACCTCAATGCCTACTTAATGGCAAAAGCCCGATTCTACGGAGGTGAAGCAGTCCATCCCGATTGGCTGTGCCGTGGTGCGCTTTCGGGATCGCACGGAGTCGAATTGTTCTTCGTGATCAGCGGATTCATTCTTGCCCTGCCTTTTGCGGCGCACCAATTGGCGGGCGCACCAGCGGTAAGCTTGCGGCGCTATTACCTGCGCCGGCTTACGCGGCTCGAGGCGCCTTACATAATTACACTGCTGCTATTCACTGCTCTCGCATATTGGACGCACCCGGCACTCGCACCGCTTAAGAGCCACGTTGCCGCGAGTCTCTTCTACCTTCATAATTGCATTTACGGTGCGCCCAGCACAGCGCTTGGGGTCGCGTGGTCGCTGGAGATCGAAGTTCAGTTTTACATTCTCGTCCCGCTCTTGACTCTGCTCTTCGCGATCCGCAATTCTTTTCTTCGGAGGGCGTGCATCCTGCTGCTGGTGTTCTCAGGCATGGCGGAACAAGCCAAGGTTCGGGAAATCAGCCCCCAGCTCGCGCTTTCTGTGGTTGCTTACTTGCAGTTCTTTCTGATTGGATTCCTGCTGGCAGATATTTTCTTGCTGCAATGGAAAAAATCGCCCCGGCTGCCAATCTTGTGGGATCTCATCAGCCTGGCCGGCTGGCCGGCAATGTTCATCTGTTTGCAAACCGGAACCCGGATCCGGTGGTTGTTTCCGGCCTTAGTTTTCCTGCTGTATTGCGCGGCCTTTCGCGGGCGATGGACGAGCCGCATTTTTTCAGTACGGTGGATTACCGCGATCGGCGGCATGTGCTATTCGATTTACTTGATTCATTACGAGGTCATCTCTGCGGTAGCGCGTTTCTCGAAAACAATCGGCGAACGATTACCCGACCCGGTGTTCTTGCTGGTGCAATTCGTTATTGTGGGGATTGCGATTGTGCTGGTTTGCGCTGCTTATTTTCTGTTGTTGGAAAAACCCTGCATGAATCGCGATTGGCCTCAAAGACTGTGGCAACGCGCTAAACTGTTGGGGCCAACAGGAAAAGGGAAGCCACAGGCTGCGTTTGCAGATTGAATTCACCGGAAGGCCATCTGGATTCGCAACATGATTCGCTCATCAGAAGGCACAGAAATTTCAAATCAAATTCGAGCGAAATCGATGTAGCCGTGCTGCACATCAGTTCGTATGAGCTTCACACGCAGCTTGTCTCCTATATCCAGACCTTCGTCGCCCTGCGCAAGTAGACCTTCGACGTGTGCTTGTAGAGCGCGAACGAATGTTCCATGAGATGTCACGCCCGTCACCACCGCATCGAACCCTGCCCCGATGCGGTTTTGCATGGCGACCGCCGCCAGACGCTTGGACATGTCGCGCTCGACTTTTCGGGCGGCATCGCCCTTCTCCGTACAGTTGGCCGCGATTGCTGAGAGCTCATCATCGGAATAAGGATTCTGCCTTCCCGCAAGCACAGCTTTAATCACTCTTTGCGTCACCACGTCAGCGAAGCGCCGGTTCGGGGCCGTGGAATGCGTGTAATCCTGCACGGCCAGCCCGAAGTGTCCCGGCGACGATTCGCCGGGACGCTCAACAACGTATTCTCCCGGACCGATCAACTTGATCACTGCCAGTGACAGGTCGGCAAAATGATTGGCATCTGCCGCCTTGCGCCTAATCAGGAAATCATTGAGCGCTTTCGAATCGGGCTCCGGCGGAAGTTTTTCGTCGTACCTGGCCGCGAGTTCGACGATGCGGTCCCAACGCTTCGGTTGCCTCACGATGCGGCGCAGGGAAGAAACGTTCTCTAATCGGCGAGCCATGATGCCGTTCGCGGCAATCATGAAGTCTTCAATGAGTTCAGTGGCGAGGTTTTTCTGCTGCGTTGCCATATCGATGACTTCATTGTTCACAATCAGCGGAAGCAGTTCATCAGTCTCCAGAGTGAGCGCGCCGCGTTTCTCGCGCTGAGTTTTGAGTTTTTGCGCAACCGCGCTCTGCAACTGAAGCTGTGCCTGTAGATCAGACGAAGCCGCAACCTTGGCTGGCGCCACTGCCCCTCCTTCAAGCCACGCTGCCAGCGAGTTGTATTGTAACTGCGCATGGTTGCAAACCACGGCGCGATAGGTGTCACCGCCAGTTAAACGTCCCTCAGCGTCAACCGTGAACTCGACAATCACGGCGAAACGGTCCTGATTTTCCAGCAGAGAAGTCTGATCCGTGGAAAGGGGTTCCGGCAGCATAGGAAAATTACGGACGCCGGCATAGACCGTCGTCGTCTCGCGCGACGCATGTTGGTCGATCGGGGTTGATTTGGGAACGAAGCAATCCACGTCCGCGATTCCAACGCGAATTTTCGTATTTCCCTTCTGGAGCGGCTCTGCCATCTCGATCTGATCGAGATCCCGTGAATCGTCATTGTCAATCGAGGACCATAACAAGTCTCGCAAATCGAGCACGTTGGTGCCTGCCGTAGCCGATTGCGGATGCGTAAGCAACTCCGCAACTTGCCGATTAACTTCAGAGGAAAAGTCTGGGTTGAAGCCGCGTTGGCGAACGACGTCTTTGGCTATGGCTTGCAGATCGAGATGAGAAGAAGTGGTCTTTGCCATCACGACGCCATGAACTCCGGTTCAAGTTTGGGTCTGAGAGAGTGAGCCGTGTTTTACTCCGTGACAACCGCCTTTACCAGATTGCGCGGGCGGTCCACGTCATAACCTTTTTTTGTGGCCACGTGAAATGCAAACAGCTGGAGTGGAATCACTTCAACAATCGGCAGAAGCAGTTCGGGAGTGGGAGGCACAAAAAATACATCATCCGCGATCCCGGCAACTTGAGTATCGCCTTCGGTCGCAACCGTCACCACTTGACCGCGGCGCGATTTGACTTCTTTCATTACCTCCAGAGTGCGCTGATATCGCAAGACTGAATCAGGATCGCTCCTGTCACAGGCCGCCAATACCACCACCGGCAATTTGTCATCGACCAGAGCATTGGGCCCATGTTTCAGCTCTCCCGCAGGATAGCCTTCCGCGTGCGCATAGGAGGTTTCCTTCAGCTTTAGCGCTCCTTCTCGCGCAATGGCGTAATGCACGCCTCTTCCGAGATACAAAAAATTCTCCGCATGGAAGTGCTTCTCGGCAAATCCCTCGGCGAGTTGGTCCCAGGCACGAAGATGAGACTCAATTGCTTCCGGCAGCCGTATGAGCTTTTGCAGATGAAAACGTGCGACTTCCGTGGTCATTCGCCCCCGTTTGCGCGCCAGGAACAACGCCATCAGATAGAGAATCGTAAGCTGAGTTGTGAAGCTCTTGGTTGCAGGCACGGCCAGCTCTGGCCCAGCCCCGGTGATTAAAGCCGCGCTGGCTTCTTGAGGAATGGTCGCCTCTGCGACATTCGAAACCGCAATGGTCTTAACCCCTCGCGTGAGTGCTTCGCGCTGCGCCGCGATGGTATCGGCCGTCTCACCGGACTGCGTCACCACCATCACGATCGGCTCTACGGCTGCGTGCGTCGAGCGATAACAGTACTCGCTCGCGTACTCCACATCGACGGCCACGCCGGAGAAGTCTTCGATCATGATTTCGCCCGCCAGTCCGGCATGCCGGCTCGAGCCGCTGGCAGCAATGATCAGCTTCTCGAACGTCAATAACGAGCTTTCGATAGCGTGCAGTTCACCGGGGAAAATAACGTCATTCTGCAGGTGCTGTTCAATGGTTTTCGAGATGGCGGAGGGTTGTTCGTAAATCTCCCGGCGCATCGCGTGAGAAAAAGCACTGGTCGGAGCGTTAGTTTTACCGTTGCCTGGGTTCATGTTCGACTGCGGGTGAGAGTAAATCATTTGCCGCGCCGGGGCAAACTCCGGGAGTCCAAGCCGTATGGCATCACACCGTAGGCCATTGAGCGGACGCACTCTCGCCTGATAACATGCGTGCTTCGGCGATGAATGCTTTGACAAATGGAGGATGGATGCGAGCTGGTTTCCTTTTCGTGTGTATCGTATGCCTGGTTCACAGGGCCTTGGCCCAGCAGCCCACTCCCCCTCCGGCACAATCCGAATCCGCGCCGACCTCGTTTGCCGAAGATCTGAAATCGCCAGCTGTCTCCGCCGAGGCCAAATTGAAGCACATGTTCGAAGAAAAGATCGAAGCGGAGTGGGCCGCGATCAAGAAGCAAGATAAAAAAGCTTACGGCGAACTGTTGGCTGATGATTACGAGGGCGTGGAAGTGGATGGCAAGGGCGAGCGGACCAAATATGAAGCCGCAAACGAGCTGGCCGAAAGCAACATCGCCAACTACACACTCTGGGGATTCAAGCTGATTCCGCTGTGTGCCGATGCCAATCTGGCGATATACGAAGTAACGATGCAGTTTCCTCCCAAGTCAGCAGTTCGGTATTCACGGGTATACATTACCGAGTTGTGGGAAAACCGCTTGGGCGATTGGAAGATAGTTCATTATCAAGAGACTCACGTAAAATAGCTCGTCCTGTGAGCCAGATCTACGCCCTACCCGAGTAGGCGACCGATTTGCGCTGGAAGGAGATCCTTGTGAAAAGCTGGGCTTTTCTAATGCTGCTGCTCTCCGCATCGCTGGTTGCACAAGATAGCCGTTCAGCCAGCGGTAAGGATCCATCCAAGCAGTCAAAAGATCAAGTGACGATCCGGGGCTGCGTCAGTCAGTCCAATGGCGATTACATTTTGATGCGACAGGATCCCGATGTCTCCTACGAACTCGAATCGTCCGGGAAGACCAGATTAAAGAATTATTTCGGCAAAGAAGTCGAGATAAAGGGCCGCAAGTTTCCCACACTAGGCTCAAGCTCGGACGCGCTCAATAAAGTTGGTTCCGCTGCTCCCGTGACTTTGAAAATCTGCTCCATCCGGACCATTAACCAATTTTGTTCAGTCACCGGGCCGTCAAGGTAGGCGGCTTGCTGACTCCTACTGTGCTGCCGCTGTATCGGAGTCACCGTCGCCAGATTTGAGCCAACCCTTGCAATGGCATTACCATCACAACTCTCGAAAAGGAGAGTTGCATGAAAAAGGTACTCTTCGTCACACTTCTTCTATCCGGCAGTCTGCTCTTCGCGCAAAACAGCACCGCTGCGAATAACGACCAGCGCGCGACACAGAACGCCCCAGATTCGCATGGAAAGGTGACGGTTACGGGATGCGTGAGCGAGTTCAATGGCGACTACACGCTAATGAAGGAAAGTCCGGCCATGACCTATGAACTGCAGGCCACTGGCAAGACTCATCTAAGAAATTATCTTGGCCACCGAGTTCAAGTGATCGGTAGACAGCAGGAGAGCCTGAGCACGAGTTCCGATGCTATGGCTAGAGAGGGATCGCCTTCGCCGCTGACCATTAAGATTTCTTCGATCAAGACCCTTGACAAGGATTGCTCGCAGAAACCAATTTCGCGATGAGTCGGTTTTCGCGCCGGGCGCTCCGCTAGCCTACTGGCATTCCGGAGGCATCGCCTCAATTTCCGACTCTGAGGAGCAGGGGAGCTTCGTCTTTGCGGGTTCGATCAACCAGGGATGGCTGTAGCGAAGAACCCACAGGCCGTCGTTGTTGGTGAGGTAGAGCAAGCCATGTCGGCCATCGGCAAGAGTGCTGGTCACTTTGGTGAAGGTTTCTAGGGTTTTTGGGTCTTTCGGGTCGCTGAGGTCAAGCACCCGCACGGTTTCAGTGGAGTGCTTGCTGCTGGTCAAAGTCTCGGAATTTTTTTCCGGAGCTTCGGCAATGGCTACGTTGGGGGTAATCATTTTTAAATCCCCCTCCGTTGCATGATTGGAGCCGGCTTCCCGCTTCAAAAGGCTCGGAGCGTCGGGATGGCTCACGTCGATCACCATATATCCCGGCCTGGAAGCTTGTTGAACGTACAAATACTGTTTGCCGTGCTCCTTCTGCAGCGTCATTTGGCTACCCGTCGTCTGCGGCAAAGGTAAATGGGCAATCACCTGCGCGGGCACATCCGTCGGTTTGGGCGTGGGTTGGTCGCTGGCGCTTGCCAGTAAAGCAGGGAAGAGCAAAAGCAACAAGACAAGAGCGTAAGCCTGCAGCGGACGCCGGAAAAAATTATTCATAAACTCACTTCTTTTTTGTTGTGAGACGCGAAACATGTTATGTTCCGCGTCTCCGAAGACTATACCACCGATCAACCGGCGCTTACTGTTGCGCGTAGACCCCCACGCAGCCGTTCGCGCTTAAGGTCTTACAACCCGCGCCCGCCTGCAGCGGCACAAACACGTGATTGTTGCTGGGGTCGACCGAGACGCTGTGCGCGTTCGATCCGGTCGTCACGTTCACCAGCCACTGGTTGGTTCCCGCATCGATCACGCCCAGCATGCCGCCGGTCGGCATGTCCCGCGCCGCCAGATAGTAGCGGTTGTCGGTCGGGTTATACCAGGTTTCGTCCACTCCGCCTACTTGCGTGATGTTGGCGAGAATTGCCCCTGAGGTTCCGCTGATGATGTATTCGTTGGGAGGGAAGCGCTCGCCGTCGTGGTCAGCGCAGCCCACCAGGAAATTGTCTCCCGGTCCCGGCGTGATTCCCGTCGGCATGCAGTTGAGCATGACAAAGCTGTTGACGACGACAGGCCCATTGCCCGTACCGGTTTGGAGATCGATTACATCAACGCTTCCGATGTTCGTGGTGGCAACGGAGTTTTCATTCGTCAGCAACCACTTGTCGCTGTTGGGATCGTAGCTCATCGCGCCCAGACCGGCAGGCGCAATTGCGCCTGCACACGCGGATGCCGGCGTTACTTGGCTGCAGAATGCCCCAGTGGTGTAATTAAGGAGCGGCCCGTGATGGCAAGGAATCGTATAGGCGGTCCCAGTCGGGGTCACGCCGATGCCGGTCAGGCCTAGCGCCGGTACGGCGTCAGCCGCGGATCCCGATACGCCGCTGAAAACGTGAGGATTCGAAGGATCGGGACACGGGAACGTGTCCCCGACAGTGTCAACCGGAACATCTTTGTTGAGACCGGTCCCGGCTGATGCCGAACCGCCCGCGCCGTCATAGTAAATCTGCCCAAGAATGCAGCTCGGAGGATTAAACGAACCGCCGATTCCCGGATCGAGGTCGGGCGATGGTAAAGGGTTGCCGCCGCCGTCAACGCCTGTTCCTGGAAGCCCGGTGCCCGTTCCCTGAAGGGGATAGGAATAAGCTCCCGTTCCAAGATAAGGATAGGTACTGGTTGCCGCGCTGAATCCTGCCGGGTACGGGCCATAGGCCATAGTGGGCACAAGAGGGAGGCAGTGCTGCTGCTGCAAGGTTCCCGTCTTACTGACAATGTGGGACATATCAATGAAGGTAATGAACGGCAGTCCTGGATCGCCATTGATCACGGCCAGAACCTGGTGCGTAGTGTCGTACCACATTTCGTCCGCCCGATCGTCACCGCAGTCGGCCGCCGATCCAGCTTCGCCGTTCCACGAGGAGATGCAGCCCGCGATCCCGAGCGGACCGTCATAATCAGCGGATACCCCCGTCGGAATGCTAGCCACCACGGTCGGAGGCGCCGGGGGATTGGTGGCCAGGTTCATTGTCGTGAGATCGAACACCTCTACGGTGGAACTGCCATTGCCAACAAATAGGAAGTGACCGTCGGGAGTGGCGGTGTTGCCGTCAGGTCCGGACATCGGGTTCACGCCATTAGCGCGCGAGGCGCAGCATTGCGAACCGGGAAATCCGCCGAAGTTATTATTCGCGCCGAAACCGGTATTGAGGTGGAACGTAGGTCCACCCTCCCAGCTAAGATCGGACCGGCACCCGTAGCGGGTGAAGTTGCCAAATACGTCGATTGTCGGGGGAATCACGGCCACATTGGGAGTCGGGGGAACACCCGTGTAGCCGGGCTGAAGTTCTTGAAAGCACGGGCTCGCTCCGTTACCCGCTCCGGCGACCGCATTCGATCCCTGAATAGCATTCACGGCAAGGTCTTGTTCGGTGTCGATCACCACCATGTCGATGCCGATGCGGTCGGAAATATAATCCAGGTAATGCCCCGCCACCGCAGGATTCGGCGCGATCGTGCTGATGTCGAACGAGTTGAACGGACCGCCCGGCTCGCCGGTGGGATTGTGTTCCGGCACTTCAATCTGGTCGACGTTGCCGTAAGCGCCGTCTTTATCGGTGCCGCATATTGGGCAAGTTGAAGATGTGCCACAGCCGCTCAGAATGCCAAACATCACGGCAAAAAGAACCGTAAGAAAGATTCTCGACCTCATCGAAATTTCCTCCTGCGATTTCCCTTCGGAACCGGCTTGCGACCAGTTCCGGCTAACTAATAAATTGTTGACGCCTCTGTAAAAAGCGACACTCGAGCGGACTGCGTTTAGAACCGGAACTGTAATTCCTGCGTAATCGTGTAGTAATTCTGCGGTATGGCGCCGATCGTGCTCGGCTCCTTCAGTTGATCGATGCCCACGTTGACCATGTACCGGACCCAGTAGTTCGGATACCAGTTCAAACCGAAGGTGATTTCATCGGTGTGGTAGTCGAAGGTGGGCACATACCCAGGGGTGTAGTAGCCCAGGAAGTTAAAGCCGGGTTCGTTGGCGTGAATTCCCATGTAGCGGACGGCAACTTCCCAGGCTCCAAATCCGCGTCCTTTTCCACCCGGAGTATCCGGACCGAACAGTGCTCGCTTCACACGCGGTGTTCCGTTTTCCGGTCTTTTTTCACCGGTCAGCAGGTACGTGGCCTGAATGTCCCAAGCCTTCGCGATAATCGATGGAAGGCTCAGGAAGCCGATGTTTCCAACCTGCAGTGAACCGACGTTATTGCGCGACATGTTGAGCTGGTCGAATTCGCCGCGAAGCGCAAAGGCCGACTTGATATAGGTGAACTCGCCGTTGTAACGCTGGACGGGTCCATTGATGTTGAATTGCGGAAAGAAATCATAAGCTCCGCCCGGGATAGTGCCGTTGAAGCTTAAATCTCCCGACTCGCCGCGTGATCGGCCGTAGTCGATGGCGCCGCCGAAGGCGAATTCGCGGATCCAGCCGTTGTTGGTCTTACGGAAGGGATAGATCCGCAGCCGTCCGACTGCTTCCGGCTGATTGGTCGTATTGACGCTTGCATAGCCTTTTCCATTGAACGCTCCCATCCAGTACTGCAAAACGCCGCCGTCGATATCGCCGTGAATTGCAATCCCGGGACTGCGGAACGCCGAGGCGGCAGATGGGTACAACATCGCCTGGAAGCCGCGTTCTACGAAATCCAGGTTGGTGGCGCCGGTACCGGCTTCCTGCGCGAAGGGCGTTTTGAATTGGCCTGCCTGGAACTGAAATTCAGGACGGATTCTTACGTTGAGGTAAACGTCCCGGATGATCGAGCCGGTACGGCCGGCCGCGTCTGTGAGCAGCGCAAATTGAAAGCGCGACCCGTAATTACCCTGGAAGCCGAAGCGCGCACGGCGCAGCAAGAAGGTATCAGACGGTGCACCGTCGCCTTTATAGGCGCGGTAGTCGTTGTCCACATACCCGTAAGGACTAATGCTGAATTGGCCATTGGGGCTGCGAATGAAAAAGTGCTCCCCGTTCCAACCTGCCGTCAGCGGAGCCGAATCTTTTTGAGTGGTATTCTGCGGAGCCGCCTGTTCCGCCGTGGCCGCGGCCAATGCCGCCGGATCGGGTTCGATCAGAATGGCATTCCGCAATCGCACATCGGTCGGAGCGTCTACCGGCTGAGCTGCAGCGGTAGGCATCGCAGGCGTTTCCGCCACCGGGCGCACTTCAGCCGCGCCGCTGCTGGCAGGCTTAGGAGCCGCCTCTGCGACCTTCCCATTCGCCATTTTCTCGACCATCGCTTTCAGTTCCTCGATGGTCTTTTGCTCTGCCGCGACTTGGTCACGCAACTGGTTGACTTCCTTCTTGCTCGCCACATCGGAAGCTGGCGTTGCCGAAGAAGCTGCGGCCTTCGCGGATTGTGAGCTTTGGGCGGGTGAAATTTGCAGCGTCAGAAGAACTAGGACGAAGGAGATCGTTAGCGAACGCATTCTTTTCCCCTCTCGGAGTGACATATACGCGCAACAATGTCTCGGTTCGCACAATGCGCTCAGGCACACACGCCTCCGCATCGTCAGCCCGACACATTTATTGCCTGGCTTCAACCCAACACCTTTTAGGTTAGAACTCGTCTGATAAGCAGACCACTCGACCGCAACGGTGTAGCATAGTTAGAAATCCAAAGTCAACCGGAATATAGAATGATAATGAGAGCGCCGGATTTCCACCGTTGCGCCTTGCGTCGTGCGAAGGCGGAAGGAAGCACCTGCAGATCGCGCGGCGCCGAAAGAGAGTTGAAAAAATCATGAAGATTGCTAATGACATTACCGAATTGATCGGCAATACGCCACTGGTGCGGCTCAACAAAGTAAACAAAGATTGCGTAGCTACAGTTGTAGCCAAACTGGAGAGCCAGAATCCCTGCGACAGCGTCAAAGACCGCATCGGCATCAGCATGATCAATGAGGCCGAGCGCTCCGGCAAGATTCAACCTGGGAAAACCGTTCTGATTGAGCCGACCAGCGGCAACACCGGCATCGCTCTGGCCTTCGTCGCCGCAGTCAAAGGATACAAACTCATTCTCACCATGCCCGAAACCATGAGCCTGGAGCGCCGCGTGCTCCTGCTGGCCTTCGGCGCGGAGATTGTGCTCACCCCAGGCCCAAAAGGTATGCCTGGAGCGATCGCCAAAGCGGAGGAGATTCTGAGTAACACCCCAAACGGATACATGCTTCAGCAGTTCGACAATCCGGCGAATCCCAAAATTCACCGCGAGACGACAGGACCTGAAATCTGGAATGATACCGACGGCAAAGTGGACATTCTCGTTTCCGGCATCGGCACTGGTGGGACCCTCACCGGAGTCTGCGAATACATCAAGCCGAAGAAGCCATCGTTCAAAGCCGTAGCGGTTGAACCCGCGGATAGCCCTGTGCTTTCAGGGGGAAAGCCCGCACCGCACAAGATTCAGGGAATCGGGGCCGGCTTCGTGCCCAAGATTCTGCGCACCGATTACATCGACGAGATTGTGACCGTCACGAACGATGAAGCCATCGATATGGCCCGCCGCCTGGCCAAAGAAGAGGGACTGCTGGTTGGCATTTCATCGGGAGCCGCGATGTTTGCCGCTGTGAAAATCGCTGGCCGTAAGGAAAATGCCGGCAAGCTGGTGGTCGTGGTTCTGCCCGATTTCGGTGAACGTTATCTCTCCAGCGTTCTGTTTCAATCTCTGCGCGACCAGGCTTTACAACTGCCGACGGTTCCGGCGCCTGAGCGAAGCGTGGCATAGGAAGAAGCTGAAACCCTCGGGTTTAAGCTCGATCGTTATTTGGCGGATGAGACTCTTAGAGGAGAATAAAAGTTTGTAAGGGTTCGAGCTGTGCCGACTTCTTCCTCGCTCCCAATCGCTAAATGGATCTTTAACAGGCCAGCAGATCGCGAGAGATCTTCAACCCATTCAAGTTGCCCAGCGCAGTCACGGCGACGGACTCGGTTTTGAAGAACTCCTGAGCTAGGGTTTGCAAATCTTCAACGCTGACTGCTTCGATTTTCTCGATCAGTTCATCCAGGTCCTGGAAGTGATCGAAATACATCTCCTGCCGCGCCAAGTTCGACATGCGCGCGGTGCTGGATTCCAGTGAGAGCATTAGGCTGCCCTTGAGCTGGTCTTTTGCGCGGCGCAGTTCTTCTTCCGGCACCGGCTGGTTTTTCAGGCTGCGGAATTCGTCGACGACGCTGCGAACCACTTTCGCCGCAGACGCGAGTGAGGTGCCCGCGTAAACCGCCATGCATCCGGTATCGCGATAAGGGTTCAAGTCGCTGTAGATGGAATAAGCCAATCCTTGGCGCTCGCGGATATTCTGAAACAGCCGTGAGCTCATGCCACCGCCCAGCAGCGTGTTAAGAATGTAGCCGGCGTGACGTTTTTCATGAGCGATGGGAAACGCAGGAACGCCGATGCAAAGCTGAACTTGTTCCAGCGCCTTCTTGTTCCGCAGCACAATCCGCGGAACGATCTTGGGTTCGGCAGAGTGGAATCCGTTTTGCGCCGGCTTCAAATGCTCGAAGTGTTTCACCACCAACTGAACGAACTCGTCGTGATTCAAATGCCCCGCAGCGGCCACAATAATGTTGCCAGGTGCGAAACGGTGAGAATAGGTCTCAACCACCGCTTGCCGCTCGAATTTTTTTACAGTCTCTTTCGTACCCAGAATCGGCTTGCCAAGCGGATGGTCCTTCCAGAAATTCTGCGTGAAAATTTCATGAACGAGATAGTCGGGGTTATCCTCATCCATTTTGATCTCTTCGAGAATTACTCCGCGTTCCCGCGTTATATCGTTTGCATCAAATGTGGGGTAGAGCACGAGATCCGTAAGAATTTCAAGCGCCACCGGAACGTTTTCGTCGAGGACCTTCACATTGAAGCAGATGCACTCTTTGGAGGTGAACGCATCCATGTTGCCGCCAATCGAGTCGACCTGGCGGGCGATCTCCTCAGCGGAGCGGTGCTGAGTGCCTTTGAAAACCATATGCTCGATGAAATGGGAAATGCCGTTGACCAGCGGCGCCTCATCTCGCGAGCCGGTCTCCAGCCAAATGCCGATCGAAGCAGAGCGGATATGCTCCATCTGCTCGGTAATAATAGTTAAGCCATGAGGCAAAACCTGACGGCGAATATTGCGAACTTCCTTTACCATGGTGAGGGCCGCATCTCGGGCGAAACAATCTTATCTATTCTTACACATTCGAGCGGAGAGGATGGGGATAGCGCTTCACAAAATTACCTTTGTGGAATCAGTGGTTTACACGGAAAATACGTGAATTCACGTTTTTCCGTCATCTGGCGTTTTGTTATCCGATGAGTGAATATCCAACAGCCGCTGCTGTTGCATATGAACCGCAAAGGAACGAAAAATCTGTGAAAAGATCTAGAAAACTTACTGCCAGGATCGTTCTTCATAATCGGCTGGCACATTGAATCCGCGCGGGAAGAGATCACAAAACCGAAGGTTTTCTTCAAGAGGTAGAAAGCTAGGCCGAGCCTGAGTAAGAGGTAGCGTAGAAAACAATGCAGGAAAATGCCCCACCATCCTTGTTGGGTCTTGATCGGAACGAACTCGCAGATCTGGTGAGCGAGGCCGGTGAACCCCCTTACCGTGCCAAACAGATCATGGATGCGGTCTTTCGCCAGCGGGTGGAGTCGCTCGATGAGATTTCGACTCTGCCGGGAGAATTCCGCGAAAAGCTTGCACAGGCCGGGGTGACGGTCGGCGCGCCGCGAATCGAGCAGAAATTTGTCTCGCAGGATAATACGGTTCGCTATTTGATTGCTTTTGGCGACGGACAGAGCATCGAGACCGTCTGGATGCCCGAGGGTGACGGCGGCGAAGCGGGAGATGGCAGCGAGGCGGAGGAACTCCTAGAATCTGGCTCTGGGCGAGGCTTCGGCCGTTCCACGATCTGCATTTCCAGCCAGGTTGGCTGCGCCGTCGATTGCCAGTTCTGCCTCACCGCGCTTCTGGGTGTGAAGCGCAACCTCACCGCCGCTGAAATCGTTGGACAAGTGTGCGCAGTCCTGAAAGATCAGCACGTCTCGCCGCCTGAGGATCGCGTCAATCTCGTATTCATGGGTATGGGCGAGCCGTTCTTGAACTACGACAATTTTACCAAGGCCGCCCGCTTGCTTGTGGAGTGCGTCGGCATCGCCGAGCGCCGAATGACTGCCTCGACCGCGGGTATTGTCTCGCGAATCCACGATTTCGGAAGGGAGGCCATCCGCCCGAAATTGGCGATTTCACTGAACGCATCGAATGATGCATTGCGCACGCGTCTGATGCCGCTGAATAAAAAATGGAATCTCGAGATGCTGATAGCGGCGGCCCGAGCTTTCCCCCTGCGTACGCGCGAGTACATTACATTCGAGTACGTGTTGTTGGGCGGCATCAACGATGAACCATCCCACGCCAAAGAAGTAGCCGAGTTGCTGCGGGGAATAAAGTGCAAAGTAAATCTGATTGCGCTCAATCCGGGGCCGGGCATCGATTACGCGACTCCTGGCCCCGAACGAGTACTTTCCTTTCAGAACCTTTTACGCGCGGCGGGAATTCCAGCTTTTGTGCGGCGTCCTCGTGGGCGCGATATTTACGCCGCTTGCGGGCAGCTTAAGCGAACGGTTGAGGCTGCCACGCCCGCGCCGCTGCTCCACTCGATTGCTCCTGCGATGAAGTGATGAGCGGAAGTTCTACATGGATTGTCACGGCGATATTCTCATCTTCCTGGCAGAACAAGCGTCCCTGATGTTGCCGGAGGATTGCCTGGCATGCGCTGAGCCCGAGACTGGAGAGAACCTCGCCGGAAGCCGGTCGGTTCTCTCCTGGCTGGAGTGGCTTGCTATCTGAGATCCGGATGACCGCGGCGCTTTCTGTGGATTCCGCCGAGACGATCAGCCGGGTGCTCTGGCGGCGATCGATGGCCCGCAGCGCATCGTTGATGATCTGTACGCACACCTGAAGCAACTGGTTGGAATCTGCCCGCACCAGCAGAAGGCCTTGCGAAAATTTGGTCTCTATTTCGATTTGCCGGCTCTGCCACTGCGATTGCGAAAGTTTCACCGCCGTGCGCAGCAAGGTTTTCAAATCGAGTGGAACCAATGTGGCCTGGGACGGTTTTGCAAAACTGAGCAAACTCGCGACCAATGACTTGGTGCGTCGTGCATGTTGCCCGACCTTCGCCGCCAATGCACTCTGTTCTGCATTGAGCGGTTTGCTTAATACTAAAAGATCAGAATAGCCCAGCATGGCTGTAATAGGATTATTCAGCTCGTGGGCAGCGCCAGCAACGAGTTGGCCAATAGAAGCGAGCTTTTCTGATTCCGTGATCTGCCCCTGTAAACGCTTGAGATTCCCGAACGATTGTTGCGACTGCGTGAGCAAACGAAGCAGTTCGTGGTCCAGCAGGCGCTGACGAATAAAAACCATGATCCCGATCAAAATCGCCGCCGCCAGCGTCAGCATTAGACGAAAATATCTTATGTGCCCTGGAACGCCCTGCTCGAGGAGTGTCCACGCGCCAAACAGAGGAAGACTGAATGCGGCAATCATGCCAACGCGGGCCAGCCAGACGCCATCTTGCGTAAGCGTTGACCGTGCTTCCATTTTCGGATTACCGGCGCGGCTCCACAGCCCGATGATCGTAATCCACGCCATCGATATCGCCAGAGGAATGTCATAGAGACTACCAGTGTAATAAGTGTGGCTCCCCAGAGCCCAAGTGGCGACGTAAGAACTGGCAGCGTAGGTCAAAGAAGCGCCGAAGAAACTGGCATAGAAATTCCGCCAACCGTTCTTGCTGCCCACCCAGGCAAACAGAATCGTGCCGAGCAATGCGAGTTTCTCAATCAGATACAACGAATTGAGGTTGCGATTGTACGGTTCCGCGGCGGGCACCACGTACTGCCACGGGATCACGGCAAGAACGTAGAGATACACCCACCAAACCAGCAAGAGGGCGAAATCCAGGTTACGCAGGCTTGCGGCGTATTCGTTTTGCTGGACGTGCGGGCGCAAAGCCAGGGCAGCCATGAGTGGCACAATGTGCAGGAAAAGAATGATATCTCCGACGAAGATATCCGGGACTGGCGTGCGCTCAAAGACCTCGAAATAAACCCACAGTGACTGGTAGCAGAACCAAAGCCCTATGCCCGCGGTGATCAAAATCCAGAAGAGCCGCAACCGCCCGTTTGATCGCACAATGTGATGGACGAGAGAAAGCGTTCCCGAGAGAAGCAGGAGGCACTGAATGATATCGCTGAGCGCAGTGAGGGCGAACGATTTTGGAAACGCCAGGGCAGCGATAATCAGGATTGCTAAACAGACTGCAACGCTTGCCGTCCAGAGCTTATAATGCTTTCGCAAGACGGTGATCCTCGCAGATATTCTAGACCGACTTACGACTCAACTTGGGTTACGGAAGTAACAAGCGGCGAGCTCGATTTGTGCAGAGTTGTGAAGTTGAAGGGGCCCGAAGTAGCTGATTGAAAATTGCCACTTGCCAATGCCTTTTTGCTTTCAATAATATGCGTGACGTCCTCTATCTCTAGAGTTGATCGCTCTTAAAATAGTTTGGAAAACATCGGTTGCATCTGAAATCAAACAACGGCTTTATTGGAGGCCCCGCCGCCACTGACCCAGGCGAGGTTCGCCGCATTGAGCGCTGGCTGGCGACTGCCCGCGTCTTTCTAGCGGTCTCGGCGTTAGTTGCCATTCGCATGGATCCAACGGAACTGGGCCACTCGCGCGCGGCTTATGGTCTCTTCGTTTTCTATCTGGCGAATGGCATTCTCATCCTGATGCTGTTGCGGCGCCGGAAAGCCTCCACCGCATCTTTTCGGGTTTTAGTGCATGCGGCCGATATTGTGTGGCCGGCCTTTATTTCGGTGTTCGCAGAAGGCCCGCGGAGTCCGTTCTTCTTGTTTTTTGTTTTCGTTCTAACTGCCGCGGCTTACCGCTGGGGACTGTGGGAAACTTTGGCAACTGCCGCCGCTGAAGTGGCGCTGCTGTGGATGGAAAGCTTCGTCCTAATGCATGCATGGACGATACGCGGCCATCAACTCCCTTGGCACGCTTTAGACGGTCTGCAAATCAACGTTACTGAATTCGAACCCAAGCGACTGTTTATGCTTTCGGTTTATTTGCTCGTGATGGGCCTGCTGCTGGGCTACCTTTCGCAACAACAAAAACGCCTGCGCGGCGAAAAAGCAGTCGTGACCAGCATGTTGGCGAAAGTGCGAGTGGAAGCGGGGCTCACCGGAACGATGCAGCGGATTTTCCAGGAGATTGTCAGCATCTATGGTGCTCGGCGCCTGATGGTAGCCTCGCAGGAGATTCACAGCCAACGCAGCTTTCTCGGTGAATTACGCAATCACGACGACAACGACAAAGAGTCTCCTGCAGAATTTGTGTGGCTGGATTCCGGCATGCGGCAAGCCAAAAATTATCTTGCGGATTTCCCCGGCGAGGTCTGTTACGCCGCAAAACAAGGAGCAAAGTGGTCCGTGGTGGCGCTCGATGGGGATGGCGGTCCGGTTCCTTCACCCTCAGTTTCTCCCGTAATCCGGTTAAGCGAACTGCTACCTTTCGAGTCTATGATCGCAATTTCATTTGTCTTTGGAGCAGAATGGCGGGGGCGGGTTTTCGTATTCGACCCAGTGTGGCAGGGAGACACGCAGGAGCAGCTACGTTTCCTGCTCGATCTGAGGCAGCAAGTTGGGCCGGCAATTTACAACGTTTACCTGCTGCACCGATTGCGGCGCCGCGCCGGAGCCGCCGAGCGAGCGCGATTTGCCCGGGAGTTGCACGACGGAGCAGTACAATCGCTGATTGCCGTGGAAATGCAGGTCGACGTTCTTCGCCGCCAGGCAGGGAACACGCCGAGCGCGGTTGAGGGCGAACTCAAGCGCATCCAGGGTTTGCTGCGCGAAGAGGTATTAAAACTGCGGGAACTGATGCAGCAGATGAAATCGATCGACGTGGACTCCCGCAAGTTTCTTCATGTGGTCGTCGATACTGTAGAGCGATTTCAGCGCGAAACCGGCATCTCGGCGCGATTCGTTACCGATATTGAAAAACCCGATATGCCGGAAAAGGTTTGCCGGGAACTAGTCAGGATCGTGCAAGAAGGCTTGGTGAACGTGCGCAAACACAGCCAGGCACGGCACGCGCTGGTCCGCCTGAGCGAAACTCCCAGCCAGTGGAGTTTGACCATGGAAGACGATGGCCGGGGGTTTCCATTTGTCGGCCGGCTGACTCAGGAACAGCTCGATAAATTAGGTAAGGGACCGATGATCATCAAGGAGCGCGTCGGTTTAATTGCCGGCGTGCTCACGGTAGAATCGAATCCCGGCGTGGGGGCCCGCCTGGAAATTAAAGTACCAAGAGGTGGAGAAGTCTCCCATGAACTTTAAGAAATCGCAACCAGTGCGGATCGTCATTGCCGATGACCATCCAATTTTTCGCGATGGCCTCCGTCGTCTCCTTGAAACTGAATCCGATTTGAAGGTAATTGGTGAGGCCTCGGACGGTGCCGAGGCGGTGAAGCTGGCACGGCAGCTCAAGCCTGACATCCTACTCCTGGATCTGGCAATGCCCAAGCATCCCGGATTGGAAGCTCTCCGCGACCTGAGCACGGCGAATACTCCAAGCCCGGTTCGAGTCATCCTTTTGACCGCCGCTGCGGAAAAGAGCCAGATCGTGGAGGCCCTGCAACTCGGCGCCCGCGGCGTGGTTCTGAAAGATTCGGCCACGCAACTCTTGCTGAAGGCGATCCACACGGTGATGTCCGGCGAATATTGGGTCGGGCGCGAAAGTGTCTCGAACCTCGTCCAGTATTTGCGAACTTTGGTTCAGTCTTCCAGCGATGAGGCGCGGCAACGGAAATTTGGACTAACCCCGCGCGAATTGGAGATTGTAGCTGCCGTGGTCGCAGGATATTCCAATAAAGAAATCGCGGAATATTTCAAGATCAGCGAAGACACCGTTAAGCACCATCTGAGCAATATCTTCGATAAGTTGGGTGTGTCGACCCGGTTGGAGCTGGCTCTGTTTGCGGTAAACCAGTCGTTACCTCTGAAAAGTATTGCCTGAAGTTACCCTCGCTATCCAAAGTAATCTGAATGGCACTTACGGGCTATTGGCCGGGTGCTGCTTAGGGAACTAGCATAAATAAGAGCCTCGCCTCCAGCTGGGAACGATTGGGTCACAGCAGCAATATCTTTCTCCACGGCTAGAGAGAAGAGTTAGAACTTGAAGTTAGATTTCAGGAAACGGAGCCCCGTGCCTAGATTGCTACAAAAATTTTGGACGGACGAAAGCGGCCAGGATATCGCCGAATACGCCGTGATGCTGGCGGTCATCCTCGTAATCGTGGTGGGAACGGTTCGTCTCATCGGATCGAACGCCAACAATGTATTCTCAAACGTCGCCAGTTCCATCCAATAGCCGCCAAAGGGATGATGGATCGTCCAAGCTCGAAACGAGAACGAGAGATGAGCAAAGAGCGATAAGGCGCGAAGCCGCGTCGCTTTCGGGCGCGCTATTTAGCACCGCACAATTTTGGGATCGGTAATTCCTTTCGTTGCGTTTCGCGTGTCCACCACTAACTGCGCCTCGCCCACAATCTTCCGATAGTCGTAGTCTGAGTGATCGGTCACGATCAAAATACAATCGTATCTGCCGAGCTGCTTCAACTCAACCCGTTCCATCTGCAGATCGTATTTCCTGCCTTTTCCAATGAAAGGGAAGTAGGGGTCGTGGTAGCTGACCTGGGCTCCTTCCTTCTGCAACAGTTCGATGATCGTAAGCGAAGGAGACTCGCGCAGGTCGTCAATATCTTTTTTATAAGCTACTCCGAGAACCAAAATGCGCGCGCCGTTCATCGGCTTCTTGTGCTTGTTCAAAGCCGTGCCTACGGACGCAAGCACGTGATACGGCATATTGGTATTGATCTCGCCCGCTAGCTCAATGAATCGTGTGCGGAAGTCCCACTCTTTGGCCTTCCACGAGAGATAGAACGGATCGACCGGAATGCAATGCCCACCTAATCCCGGCCCTGGATAAAACGGATGGAATCCGAAAGGCTTGGTCGATGCGGCCTCGATGACTTCCCAAATATCGATTCCCATGCGCAGGCACAGCAGCTTAAGCTCGTTGACGAGTGCGATGTTGACGCAGCGGTAGATATTCTCCAGCAGCTTCGTCATTTCCGCAGTTGCGGGGGATGAGACCGGAACAATCCGCCGAAAGATGGAGCCGTAAAGCAAACTGGCTAGCTCCGAAGCTTGCGCATTCACTCCGCCCACAACTTTAGGAATATCGTGGCGAGCTACGCTGGTGTTTCCCGGATCCTCGCGCTCGGGAGAGAACGCCACATAAAATTCATCTCCCGTGATGGAAGGCCCGCGGGCCGCCTTCCAGTTGTTGCGATTTTCTTTCTCCAAAATCGGCACCATCACTTCTTCTGTGGTGCCGGGATAGGTTGTGCTCTCCAGCACTATCAACTGGCCTGCCTGCAAATGCGGGGCAATGGCGTGGGTAGTGTCTGTGATGAAGCTGAGGTCCGGTTCGTGATATTGATTCAGAGGGGTAGGCACGCAGATGATCACAGCATCCATGGCAACCAGGCGCGAGTAATCGGAGGTAGCGGAAAAGCCTTGCGCTCTGGCGCCCTGGATTTCTTCGGCCGCGATGCGATAAATGTATGACTCGCCGCTAGTGAGAGTTTCGACCTTGCGTCGATCAATATCGAAACCAGTCACGGTGAATTTTTGTTCGCTGAAGAGCAAAGCCAACGGAAGTCCTACGTAACCCAGACCAATAATTCCAATCTGCGCTTTACGATCGCGAATTTTGACCTTAAGTTGATCGGCGGAATGATTCGAAGCGGAATGATCTGAGTCGGAATGACTTGAACCGGAATGATTGATCATCATCTAACAGGTACTGACAATATTTATGTCTGCCTTGGATTTTTCGTTTCGATTCTAGCATGCAGCTTCAGCAACCGTGCCGTTTGCGATTCGGATCGATGGCTGGGTAGGATTATCTCCACCAAAATCTTCCAAGGAACTCGATGAAACGGCTGCTTGCCTTTACCTTATTGATTTTTTTTGCAGTGTTTCTTTGTGCCAAGGCCGGGAGCTTTCTCATCATCGACCAACCTCGTCGTTCCGATGTGATTGTGGTGCTGGCAGGTGAGACAAACCGTCGGCCGGAACGCGCCTTGCAGCTTTTATCCCAGGGATACGCCCGGCGGATTCTTCTCGATGTTCCCACTAATTCGAGAATTTATGAATTTACACAAGTTCAACTGGCACAACAATACATTCATGACTTGCCCCAAGGTGCGTCCGTGAGCGTTTGTCCTATCAAGGGATTGTCAACCAAAGCTGAATCGGAAGATGTTGCAAGCTGCCTGGCACGCGAGGACGTAAGAAGCGTGCTGCTTGTTACCTCCGATTTTCACACTCGCCGCGCGCTGAGTGTATTTCGCCGCGAACTTCCTCGATACACGTACTCGGTCGCGGCCTCCCGCGATGACGAGCAGTTCGGCGCTCAGTGGTGGACCCATCGCCAATGGGCTAAAACATTGGTGGATGAATGGCTACGACTGTTCTGGTGGAAGAGTGTCGATCAGTGGCGTTGATAAGACCCGAAGTTCGCCACGGCTTGTTGATCCGTATCCCGGGGATTTCCGGTGTCTGCCTCAGCGAGGCTTTGCAGGGTCCGGGGTTTGCGCGCCGGTTTTACGAAATTCGGCGAAGAGGCAATCGTGCATAAAACGTAAAACAGCGCGGCGTTGGCAGGGATTTGCAGATTAAAATCGACGACGCTGTGCACCAGAATGCCACTTATACCCAGCAGACATGCCAATGCCACTGCACCATTGATATCCGAAGTCCAGTTCCCGATTTTTTTTATGCCTTTTTTGTAAGCGATGACAACGAACAAAACCATGGTCCCAAATCCCAGCAGCCCCGTCTCTGTGAGTAGCTGCAGATAATCGTTGTGCGCCGCGTTTACAAACAGGTTCGTATAGAACGTGCGAAATTCCGGATATACCACCGGAAAAGTTCCCAGCCCCCACCCCAAGATGGGTTTCTTCAAGAACATTCGTAATCCATCGTGATCGATCTCGCCGCGGGTATGGTCGGATATTTCAGAATGCGACAGCCCCACGCTGGCGATACGTTGACTTAGGTCGCTTCCGCCGACCCAGATGAGCAATCCCACAACGATGGCCAGAAATATACCGAACCCCATCGCACTGCGCCAACCCCGTCTGTGCTGAATAAGAACGACGCCAAGAATCACCAGTTCGCTGATGGTCGCGAACATTCCGCCGCGCGATCCCGAAAGAAAAACTGTGGCCACCATAACCGCCGCCGCCGCGGCAGCTAGGTTTCGGGCTCTCTGAGAAGCAAGGTGCGTGAGCGACAGCACCAGCGGAATTGGAATCAGCATCTCCATCAGGCCCGCATAATGGTTGTGATTCACGTATGGACCATAAATCCATCCGCCCATACGCGGCTGGCGAAGCCAATACAACTTGCCATTCGAAGAGATTCCCTGGATCAGCGCAAAGCTTGCCAGCGCCGCTCCGTAAATCGAAAAAATCAGCGCGAGCCGGCGCGCCTGAGAGCCCCGCGCCAGCGTTTGCGAAGCAAGAAAGCACAGCGCTGCATAGGCAACACAGAGTAGCGCTGCAGAGATGGTGGCGTGCGGGTAAGCGGTGACGCGGAAGATAAGCTGCGAAGCAATCAGGAAAGCAAACAACCCCATGGGCAGGAATAATGAGTTTTGCCTGATCCTGATTTCGCCTTGGATTACCTGCTTCCCAATCCACAGCGCAAGCAATCCGGCCGACGCCGCCTCAATCATAAAAATTGACCACGGCTCTACCGCGCCGAACGCGACGGGACCCAACAGGAGCAAACCAAAAGTTCCATAGAACAGCGCATTGCCAAGTCGGGCTTTGAGTTCGCCGTGCTCACTCTGGCGGTTGTGGATTGCATTCCTCATGCGAGGCTACTCGGTTTTAGCCACCAGGCGAAAATCGTCAACCCAGAGCTTGCCGCGGATCGGACTGCCTTCCGGAATTCGCCGAACCTGCAGCAGCAAGAGCCGGCAATTGCTTCCGGTGACGAATTCGCCAGTTGCCGACTTCCAGAATCCTGCTTCTTTTAATTCGTCACTGTCATAGAGCACGTTTTGCGTGTAGGCGTCCTCAATCGTAAAATGCGGGGCGCCAGCGCCTTCCATTTCTCCATGCTTGTAATAAGCGGAAAAGTCATATTTAGTGAGCGGCTCCACCGCAATGTATTGGCGAATGCCCGCGTCCGTCACGCCGGGGCCATCGAAACCGATCAGCAACGAGCGATGTCCGCCGTGAAAATCGCTGGGATCGAGCGTGAGGTTGACGCTCGCCTGCTTTTGATAATGCCAGTCGAAGCCGCCGTTGAGAACGTCGAGATGAAAATCGCCATTCACAATCAGATTCTTGGTGGTCGGCAAGTAAGATGACAAGCCAAAGCGCGACGCCGTTTGCTGCCAGACCAGGCGCGCTTCATCGACATCCTTGTGATTGATCAGAAAATTGAAATAATCGTAGACTCGACTCAATGGAAATTCTTCCGGATTCGATATCAGAGCTGCCCAAACTTTCCTCGTGGCTGCCAGTTGCTCTTTCGCCATCAGCAAATCCATAAAGGTAAGGAGCGCACGGGACTTATGAGGAACTACATCTCTGAGAAGTTCATCCGCGTCTGGTTTGACGCGCCAGCAATAATTCATGGCAAAATCCGCCAGCGATGGATCGTTCTCCAAAACCACGCGAAATTCGCGCAGGGCTCTTTCGTCGTCGCCTTGCACCAGATAAAAGTTGGCCGCTTCCCAGGCAACGTCAGGAGTGGTCGGGTCAGCCTCAACGGCATGTTGCAAGGCCCAACTCTGATTCGAAATATCTCCCAGCACTTGGTACGCCGACGACAAATCGAACCAATAGCGCGCCGAGTGCGGGTTGATTTGCACGGCTGCGCGATACGGCTGGATGGCTAGTTCCGGCTCTCTCGCGACCATAGAGTAATAGCGCCCCAGACGATCGCGGTAATCGGAGTTCCCCGGGTCCAAGCGGATCGCTCGCTGCAAACTCAAGAGATCGGCTCGGTCGGCGAAAATCGAAGCAACAAAAAATCTGGCTGCAAATAATAAATAGAGCAGAGCAAGCAGCGTACTCACTGCGACGACGAATGTTTTCCTGGGAGCAGAATTGAGAGCGATTTCCATTGATTAAAGTAGGAAAACGATCCGAGCTTGCTACGCGCTGCTCGGCGTTGCCTCAGCCGTCGACTCATTGTCAGAGTCTCCGTCATCGTGAGGTTCATCGTCGTGATAGTAGCCGGCGTATTTCCCCTGATATTCGTAGTAATAGTGGTAGTCGGGCGAGCTCAGATCGACCGCATTGAGCAGCACTCCCGAAAGCTTGGCGTTCACCTGCATGAGCAGGTCGCGAGAACGGCGCAGCGCCTGCTTTGTGGTATGCCCGGAGCGAATGACCAGCACGATCGCATCCGCCCGCGGCGATAACACGACGGCGTCGGTGACCGAAAGAGCGGGCGGTGTATCAACCACAATGTGATCGTATTGTCCGCGAAGTTCCTCCAACATCTCGCGCATGTTCGTGGAAGCGAGTAGCTCCGCGGGGTTGGGGGGTGGCGTTCCCGCCGCTAATATTGACAAATTCGGCAGCACCGGCGACGGCGTGATCGTCTCTTCCAAGGTCGCGCTTCCAGTGAGAATATTGCTCAACCCGCTGCGCGGGCCCATTCCGAGGATTTTGTGAATGCTCGGGCGTCTCAAGTCGGCGTCGATCAGCAGAACTCGAACGCCTTTTTGCGCCAACACCACCGCGCAATTAATGCTGGTTGTGGTTTTTCCCTCCTGCGGCAGCGCGCTGGTGATCATGATCATTTTCGGAGGCGCTCCCAGGTTCGAAAGCAGCAGCGAAGTGCGCAACGCGCGATACGATTCCGCCATCTGCGATTGCGGCCTGATCTGGGTGATCAACTCCACCGCTTCCCGGGAACTGGCAATCACCAGGCGTTTCGAGTTTTCGCCTTCGCGCGTTCTCGATCCCAGCGGAATCATTCCCAGCGGAGCAAGCCCAGAGATCATCTGTGCCTGTTCCGTTGTTCGCACGGTGCTGTCCAATCCTTCGAGCAAAAAGGCCAGCCCTACGCCCGAAGTCAATCCCAGCATCAACCCAAACGCCAAATTTCTTGGGACATTCGGCTCCACGGGC
Organism: uncultured Acidobacteriaceae bacterium; assembly: GCA_963784095.1. Lineage (GTDB taxonomy): Bacteria > Acidobacteriota > Terriglobia > Terriglobales > Acidobacteriaceae > Sulfotelmatobacter. Next base: position 193,974 of record CAWAQC010000001.1, on the reverse strand, counting down.
GTTGTCGGGACGCGCGCCACATCGACGATGCGAAAGTTATTCGACTTCAGGCCGGCCGAAACTCCGGCCTCTTTCATTTTCTCCATCAGCCCTTCGTAGAGTTGACGGTTGCTGTCGAGATCTCGTTTCAAGATGCTGTACTCAATCGAACTCTCGTTAAGTTTATTGGCCTCTTGTTTCTGTTTTTCGAGAGCGTCATGCAGCATATTTTCACGCTGCAAAGCCGCCATATACTGCTCGCGAATCTTGCCCGCGACTTTTCTAGATTCGCCTATGATCTGTGCGTCAACTTCTTTCAGTTGATTATTCAGTTGTGCCACTTTCGGATAAGCCGGCCCAAACTGCGTACTGAGTTCGGCCGCTTGAATCTTCAAATCGGCTTGCTTCGCACGAAGACTTTCCAAAAGGGAAGTCGATTGCCCTCCGGATGCTACCGTAGCCACCGCACCAGCAGCGGCGGCAACCGCGTCGGCATCCCCGGCTTGGACCAGTCGGTATATGGATTCTTTGTCCATGCGCTCCGATTCCGCAGTCGTCAATTCCTTATTGAGTTCGTCCAGCTTTTCCGTAGTGATGTTTTGCTTATCGTCGATACCAAGAATTTCGTGTTCTTGCTGGTAGCGCACCAACTTTTCCTGTGAAGTTTCCACTTTCATCTGCAGGTCGACGAGCTGTTTTGAAAGCCAGTCCGAGGCTTGCATGGTCGAGTCGAAGCGGGACTTAAAGTTGTTCTCCGTATAGGTGTTCATCAACGTATTGACAACCGTGGCTGTCAGTTCTTTATCAGGACTGCGAAAGCTCACCTTGATGATGTGCGTATTCGGCGAGAGTGAGACGTTCAGATTGCTGCGAAAATTGGCAATCAGAGCCGAGGTTCGGCCGGAATCCGCCTGTAGCGGATCGGGAGCAAGATCCAGCGACGAAGACAGAGCCGGCGTTTTCCCTCCAAACTCAGGACGGCGATCCAGAGCCAATTCTTTCACCACCTGCAATGCCAGAAGATCGCTTTGCAGAATCATGACTTCCGTGTCCAACTCGGTTGGATCGTAATAATCAAGATTGAAGGTCGGAGAGTTGCTGAAGTTGACGAGACTGGAATCCGGTTTGTTGATTTCAATGCTGCCGGTTGCTTCGTACACCGGCGTCATTTTGAAGCTGGCAATCGCCACCACAGAGAAAATGGTGAACAGGCAAACTAAGATCGTCCACTTGCGCTTGCGCAAGACGCGAACATATTCGCCGAGGGCAGATTCATGCAACCCGAGTTCAGGATAGGTGGGCAGCGATCCTGATCGTCCAGAGTAGGCGCCAAGCTGCAGTTCGCGAACGCTTGGATTGTTTACTGGCACCAGCGGTCCGGAATCCATTTAATTCTCCTGAAACATAAAGGCGAATGTCACGTTGGCAGCATCCGTTGAAAGTGATCACGCGCTGCCAAAACCCCGCGAACTTAATTGCCCGAATCTTTGTCGCTGCACTTTCGAATGCTTTTTGGGGCAGTTTCGCAGAAATCTTAGCATCGCGTTTCACGAACGCTTTGAGAATTCACGTGGGTGGTTCTCTTTCTGTCACTACACATCACTCACTCATGGCGTAAATATTCCGCTATACTTTTGGCATCAACCAGCCGGAAAGCGAGCATATCTCGTGGTTCCTTCGTTCTTCACCGAAACGCAAGGTCGCGTTACAACGGCGCTGAGGCAAACTCGATGAACTGGTCGGAGCAGGTCGTTCTCGTCACCGGCGGGACTGGTTCCTTCGGGAAAAAATTTGTCGAAATCATGTTGCGCGAGTATCAGCCGAAGAAGTTAATTATCTTCAGCCGCGACGAACTCAAGCAGCATGACATGCGAACTGCCGGATTCGACCATTCCAGCCTGCGCTATTTCATCGGCGACGTTCGCGATCCGGTGCGGCTGCAGCGGGCGCTCGCCGGAGTCACCGTGGTGGTGCATGCGGCTGCTCTAAAGCAGGTTCCGGCCTGTGAATACAATCCGTTCGAGGCCATTCAGACCAACATCATCGGAGGCCGCAACGTAATCGATGCGGCCATTGACCAAAAAGTACAACGCATCCTGGCGCTCAGCACCGATAAAGCGGTAAATCCAATCAATCTATACGGGGCGACCAAGCTCTGTGCCGAAAAAATGTTCGTGCAGGCGAACGCCTATGCAGGCGCCCAGGAGACGCGCTTCAGTTGTGCGCGCTACGGCAATGTCGTGGGCAGCCGTGGCAGTGTGATTCCCGTTTTTCTTGAGCAACGCAAGCGAGGACGCATTACCATTACCGATCCGCGCATGACTCGCTTCTGGCTCACTCTGGAGCATGGCGTCCGCTTTGTGATTCGCGCGCTCGAGCAGATGCACGGGGGCGAGATATTTATTCCTAAGATTCCCAGCATGCGCCTGACCGATCTCGCGGAGGCCATCGCGCCCGGCTGCATGGTCCAATACATCGGAATTCGGCCTGGCGAGAAACTCCATGAGGTGCTTCTTTCTGAAGATGAAGCGCGCAGCGCGGTTGCAGTGGATGAAATGTTCGTCATCAAACCGCTGCACCCATGGTGGAAAGACGGAAATTGGGTGAATGGTCGTGAACTGCCGAATGGCTTCTGCTACACCAGTGACAATAACGACCAGTGGTTGAGCCAAGAAGAGCTCCAGGAATTGATGGAGCCGGGTTCTTCCGTGCAGGCTCGCGTGCCGGCATAAACTTGGGTGTGTCGCTCGGCAGCATGATCAAATGCAACCAGCAACTCTTAGCCGCGAAATGCTCGCCATCGAGGGAGGAACTCCTGTCCGCGACACGCTCCTACCCTATGGGCGTCAGTCGATTGACGAGGAGGATATTCAATCCGTGGTCGATGTGCTGCGATCTGATTGGCTGACCACCGGGCCGAAGGTCGCAGAGTTCGAGGAAGCATTCGCTGCGCAGGTCGGCGCGAAGTACGCGGTCAGTTTCAGTTCCGGAACAGCTGCATTGCACGGCGCCGCTTTCACTGCCGGCCTCAAGCCGGGCGACGAGGCGATCACTACACCACTGACATTTGCCGCCACGGCGAATTGCGTCCTTTACCAGGGCGCAACCCCCATCTTCGCAGATGTCAGCGCCGACACTCTCAATCTCGATCCGCAAAAAGCTGAAAAGCGAATCACACCGCGCACCCGCGTCATTCTTCCGGTCGACTATGCAGGACATCCGGCAGAAATGGATGCACTGCTTGAAATCGCCGACCGGCATGGATTGATCGTCATTGAAGATGCCTGCCACGCCATGGGCGCGGAATATCGGGGCCGCCGCACCGGTAGCATCGCGCCCATGACCGCGTTCAGTTTTCACCCGGTCAAGCACCTTACGACCGGAGAAGGCGGTATGGTCACAACTAACCACGCCGATTATGCCGAGACGCTTCGCCGCTTTCGCAACCACGGGATTTCCAGCGATGCTCGCCAGCGCCAGTCCGAAGGCCAGTGGCATTACGAAATGGTGTTGCTTGGCTTCAACTACCGCCTTACCGATATCGTAGGCGCTCTGGGCCTTTCACAACTAAAAAAATTGGAAGCCAACTTAGCCCGCAGACGCGATATAGCGAATCGCTATGCGGCTGCATTGCTAGACCTTGCCGCAATAACCCTTCCAGCCGGGCAGGAACATGTTAATCCGGCGTGGCACCTCTATCCGATCCGGCTGAATCTGGAAAAGCTAAGCGCGACCCGCGCCGAAATTTTCCGCGCGCTGCGAGCCGAGAACATCGGCGTCAACGTTCACTACGTTCCCGTGCACTTGCATCCTTACTATCGCGACCGCTTCGAACATCGCGCAGGGGATTATCCCGTCGCGGAGAAGGCCTACCAACGCCTGATCAGCATTCCTATGTTTCATGGGATGAACGACCAGGACGCGGAAGACGTCATCAGTGCGGTACGCAAGGTGCTTACCTATTTCTCGAACTGACTGCCTTGTCCGATTCACTGAACAAATCTGTCTTAGTGGCGGGAGCCGGATCCATCGGCAGACGCCATCTTGGAAATTTGCGCAAGCTGGGACTCACGCAACTCGCGGCCTGCGATCCCGATCCCTCGCGGCTGGAATACGTCGCCTCTGAGTTTCAGATTCAATGCTTCTCAAGTTTCGAGGAGGGTCTTAAGAGCTTTCAGCCTGCGATAGTTTTAGTATGCACGCCGCCGGTGCTGCACGTGCCTCAGGCGATGCAGGCGTTACGGGCCGGAGCAGATGTTTTTATTGAAAAGCCTATTTCCGACAAAATCGATGGCGTAACGGAAATGGAAGAAGAAGCGGTTCGGCGCGGCGCAATTGTTCAGGTTGGGTACAATCTTCGCTTTAATCCAGGAATACAGCTACTCAAGCGCTTGATAGGCGAAAATGTTGCCGGCCGCATTTTGTGGGCGCGCGCGGAAGTGGCGCAGTATCTGCCGGAGTGGCGTCCGTGGCAGGATTATCGCCAGAGCTATACTGCGCGCCGCGAGCTTGGTGGAGGCATCATTCTGGATGCTTCCCACGAGATCGATTACATGCTATGGCTGCTCGGAGCGCCTCGTGAACTCACTTGCATGGCAGGTCAGGTCAGCGAATTGGACGTGAATGTGGAGGATTGCGCAACCATTCTGATTCGTTTCGCTTCGGGTGCGCAAGCGGACATTCATATGGATTTTGTTCAACGGAGCGCATCCCGCTCGTGCGTTCTTGCGGGAGAGCGCGCGACACTGCAATGGTATTATCCTCGAAACGAGGTGAGCATCATCCGGCCTGAAAGTGAGACGGAAGTCATAAAATACGATTTCGAAGCCAATCAGATGTACGTCGCCGAGCTGGAAGATTTTCTTTCGCGCGTTCATGACCGGAAAGGCACCAACCACAGCTTGGCTGAATCGAAGCTGGCTTTGGAGATCTCTTTGGCTGCTCTGCAATCAGCTGCAGAACGGAAGTGGGTGAGCTTTGAAAAGTAATCTGGTTGCCATCGTTCCTGCGCGCAGCGGATCAAAGCGTATTCCCCAGAAGAACACGCGTCCATTTTTCGGTCGTCCCATGCTCACCTATGCAGTTTCCGCGGCCTTAAATAGTGGCCTCTTTCGCGAAGTGGTTGTTTCCTCGGATGACCCGGCCGTCGCGCACATGGTTGAGCCCTATGGGGCGACTTTTGTTTTGCGCCCGCCCGAACTTGCTACGGATTCTGCGTCGCTGGTGGATGTGGCTCGGCACGTTCTGGGTTCGCTGCGTGCTCGCTGCATCGAACCGGAAGCTCTCTGCCAGTGCATGCCCAACTGCCCGCTCGTGCGCAGCCGGGATATTGTCAACCTCTGGCATCAGTTCGAGAGCGGCAACCATTCTTTTCAGATTTCGGTTGTTCCTTATCGCGGGCTGTATCCGCATTGGGCAGTCGTCGCGGGGGATAACAATCAGGGCAGATGGCTTTTCGGAGACAACAACTTCGTTCGAAGCCAGGAGCTGTCGAAGGCATATTGCCCAACTGGCGCGATCTGGTGGGCGCGCGCGAAAGATTTCCTTGAGCAGAATGCTTTCTACGGATCCCCGTTTGCGCTCGCACCCATGGATGCTAACCGCGGCCTCGATATCGACGACGAAGAAGATATCAAACTCGCGGAGCTCTTAGTTCACGGATTGACGGTGCGCGACAATGCATCGCCGCTGGAACCAATGCCGCTTCGCGTTTTTGCCGAGGAGCGCATTGGTGCCTGAGCGCATGCTTTGCGCGATTCCAGCCCGTGGAGGCAGCAAGCGCCTGCCCAGAAAAAATATCCGCACGCTGGCCGGCAAACCCATGATCGCGCACACCATCGAGATTGCACGCCAGAGTGGCCTCTTCGATACGGTTTATGTCTGCACCGACGATCTGGAAATTGCCGATGTGGCGATCGCCCACGGTGCCGCCGTGCCATTTTTAATGCCGCCGGATCTGTGCGGCGACCTGGTCGCCTCCCACGCACCGTGCCAGCGCTTGGCCGCACATCTCGCCGAGAACGGCGCTCCGACTGATACCTTGGTCTGTCTGCAGCCCACTTCGCCGCTGCGCACCGTCGATGATTTACAGTCAGCGGTGATTAAATTTCAAACCAACTCATTCGATTTTGTCGTAAGCGTGACGCCGGTCGACCCGCATTATTTTCATTGGGTAGTCGCGCCAAAGAAGGGAGACGACTTTTGGGGTATGTATTTCGGCTCGCAGTTTCTCAAGGAACGTCCTTTGTTGCCGCCGGTATTTCGCCCCAACGGATCCATCAAGATCGGACGCCTTCCCGTGCTGGCGCAGGTCGGCCATTTTTTTGGCGAACGTCTCGGGGTGGTGGAAACGCCGGAGGATCATTCGGTTCACGTAGCCGTCGAGTTTGATCTTAAACTCTGCGAAATGATTTTGGCGGAGCGGGCTGCATGAACGGACTTAAGGACCGCATCGCCTTAGTAACGGGAGCGACAGGCCTTTTGGGAGGCGCGATCGCTTTGCGTCTAGCCACTGAGGGGGCCACGGTGGCGGTTGCTTCGCGAGATCTTTCGAAGGCCGAGCGCTGGGTCGCTGAGAACCAAGACAGTGGAAGATTCGTTCCACTGCAGCTCGACTTGGCTGACGAAGAAAGTATCACGAATTGTTTGAGGAAAGTGACAAATCAGGCGGGCTCTCCCACAGTGTTGGTTGCGAACGCCTCCTTACGTGAGGGCCTGAGCGTGCCCTTTCAACAGTTGACGCATAGTTCCTTCACCAGTTTGTTTGCAGTAGACATCGCGGGCCATGTTCTTCTGGCGCAAAGGATCGTGGATGCGCTTAACGGCCGACCCGCAAGCATAATTTTTCTTTCTTCCATCTATGCGAAGGTTGGAGCGGATCGCAAAATATATCCGGAAGGTATGTCGCCTGCTCCTGTGCAATACTCAGCGGTAAAAGCGGCGGCCGAGGGCACGACGCGCTGGCTGGCAGCGCAGTGGGGGAATCTCGGAGTGCGTGTGAACGCGCTGGTTCCCGGAGGTATCGCTTCCCCGGCGCGCCAGTCGCCAGAGTTTGTAAAAAGATACTCGGACAAAACAATGCTCGGGCGCATGGCCGCAGCCGACGAAGTTGCCAGCGCGGCCGCATTTCTCGCGTCCGACGAAGCTTCTTATGTCACCGGACACTGCCTGGTGGTGGACGGCGGACTCACTGCCTGGTGAGGTCAATGCGAGTCCTGCTTCTCGATCCTCTCGATACCCCGCATGCATGCGCGGCGGCTCGGCTGAAGTGGGATCGAATCATAGACCTAGGCCTCGCCGGAGCCGGCACCTACGCAAGCTGGACTCAGGAATTCTGTTGTCCGGTGAGCACCCTGAGTTCACTCCGAAATGGCTTCGCTGATTTCATCCGTATCCGGAATTTGTTAGGTACAGGTTGCGGACGCCTGGTTGACGAGTACGGCATCGATTGGTGGGAAATTATTTCACTTCTCTTGGTCGAACAATTGGAATCCGTGATCTTGCTCGAACATCTTGCACAAACTATCGTCGCAGATGACGTTTATATTTCCCGCCCAGGTATATATGCCACCGTTCTGCAAGCCTTGCTGAGCGGGCGATTGCGGGTCTTTCCTGCAAGGCACAATCACCAGTTTCCAAAGCTCGCTCACTATCTCGAGGCCGCCCGCAAACTTTCTCCGTCGCAGATCATCGACGTGTTCTGCGACAAATACGACCCTGGACAACAGATCCGGGCAAGATTCTCACGCACTCGGCAAAAATCGGAACGTCCCGTGGTTCTGATTCCTACGGCATATGTGAATGTCACGCGCACCGGCATCGCCTACGCCAACACGCTGCCCCAACAAAATTTCCTGTTGGTCTCGACGCGGAAAAGTGGTTGGATAAAGCATCTTCCGGAAAATGTCGCCGCCGCGTGGCTTTCCTCCTACGCTGTCGTGCGTGACCGCAGCGCTGAAATTGCGGAGACGCAAATTCGCTGGTGCGCATTGTTGGACGAGTTACTCGGGATCCCGGAATTCAAGATACTGAACACGGTCGGCTCCTTCGATCGATTCCCCAAGCACTTGCGCCACGGCCTGGAAATTCGCGATGCCTGGCGCAACGTCCTCGATCGCGAACCGGTGCAGGCCGTTCTTTGTGCAGACGATAGTAATCCGTATACGCGCATACCGCTGCCGCTGGCTCGCCAACATGGCTTGCCAAGCATCGCCTGCCATCACGGTGCGCTTGACGGCTACTACGCGCTAAAGCGCACCTACGGCGATGTCATCCTGGCCAAGGGCAAGATGGAACAAGACTATCTCGTTCAACGCTGCGGAGTGCCGGCTGACCGTGTTGAGATCGGAGCTCCTGCTGCGCCTGCTCGGACCAGCCTGCCGAACAGACAAAAGAAATGGACCCGAGATGCATTTCGTCCACAAATTCTTTTCGTATCGGAATGCTACGAAGTGGGCAACGCACGAGTGCAAGAGTTCTATCGTGACGTTTTGCCTCCGCTGGCAGACCTGGCCCTCAACACCGGTCGCAAGCTGATCGTGAAATTGCATCCCACGGAAAGCGAGAGCGAACGTGTCGGCATGGTGAAGAGAGTTCTTTCTTCGCGGCAGATGAAGGTCACGCAAATTGTTGACGGTTCGCTCACCGATTCTCTGCTGGACGCAACCTGGTTTGCGGTCGCGGTGCTTTCAACGGTAGCAATGGAATGTGCGCTGCGAAATATTCCATGTTTTTTGTGTAACTGGCTCGAATATTCCTTCTACGGATACATCGACCAATTCATTCGGTATGGCGTGGGAGTCAGGCTGAACGGTCCGAGCGAAATTGTTAAGCTCCCTGAGTACCTGGAAAAATATGAACCGGACCCGGCCGTGCTGGCGAACTGCTGGGAACCAATCCGCGCGGAACGATTGATGACGCTGCTGACATCTTCGCCGAAGGCTTGCGCCACGGCCGCAACGTAAGTCGCATTGAGGGGCAATCAAATGGCGAAACAACCTGCAACGTTGATCCGTGCGGACGCGAGTGTCGCCATCGGTACAGGCCACGTTATGCGGTGCCTCGCTCTTGCCCAGGCCTGGCAAGATGCCGGGGGAGAAGCAACTCTGGTTGCCGCAGAATTGCCCGATTCACTCCTGGCGCGCTTAACAGTCAATAAAGTTTCGATACTTCAAATCGATGCTACTCCCGGGAGTTCCGACGACGCCCGGAGCCTCATTTCTCATGCCTCGCGGCTAAAACCAGACTGGATTGTCATCGACGGCGACCGTTTCGGCGGCGACTTTTTGCAATTGATTCAGGAATCAGGACCTCGCGTGTTGCTGGTCGACGATTATGCCGATCGAACGGCTTTTCCAGTTGATATGATCGTGAACCCGAACTTCGGCGCGGAGCCGGATGTTTACAGGAGCAAGGGATTTGCAGCTCCGGCCCTGAGCGGACCGCGCCACGCTCTGCTCCGTCGTGAATTCCAAAACCCACTTCCCCGGAAAGTGAGAGAGCGTGGTAAGCGAATCTTAGTCACGCTGGGCGGAAGCGATCCTGAGAACCTAACACCGCAAATTGCGACTGCACTTGCCGCTTGCCCTGATTTACAGATCACTGTTGTCGCAGGCGGCGCTTACTCGAACAAAAGTGAGCTAGCCGACAAGCTAGGCTGTGGCATGAAACTCGTATTCGACTCACAAGAGATGCCGCGGTTGATGATGGAAGCCGATATCGCAATTACCATTGCCGGCGGAACTCTCTGGGAATTGCTGTCTCTTGGCTGCGCAGTCTTGAGCTATGCGCGAACTACCGGAGGGGCCTATCTTGTCACCTGTTTGGCGAAACAAAGCATGTTAGTCGATATGGGTGAGATCTCTCACTTCGATGCAATGAAGATCGTTCCTGCGATAAGGGAGATCGCGGAGTCGATCTCCACACGGCAACGCATGGCTTTGCGGGGGCAGGAACTGGTAGACGGCGCGGGAGCGAAACGTGTCGTGGAAATGCTTCGGGAAATGGGCGGACGCTGAGTTAGCATACTGCTTCGTTGTCCCTGAACTTTATTTCCGCGTCGAACTGATCCGCGATCTGGTGCTCGAATGGAGCGTGTTTTGAGAATCTCGATTGCCCAGCCCACATATCTGCCGTGGCTCGGTTATTTCGATTTGCTCGATCAAGTGGATCAGTTTGTGCTGCTCGACAGCGTTCAATTCGAAAGGCAGTCTTGGCAGCAGCGCAACCGAATCAAAACCCCGCAAGGTCTCGCGTGGCTCACAATACCGGTTGTATCTCGAGGAAGGCTCGGTCAGCGTATCGCTGAGGTCAACATTCGTGAGCCCGAATTCTGGCACGATCATCTGCGCGCTATCGAGTTGAACTATCGGCGCGCTCCGTTCTTCAACCGGTATTTTTTTGAATTGCGTGAGCGCATTGTGGCGTTGGCGTCAAACCTAAGCCTTCCAGAACTCACCATCTCGCTCCTGCGTTGGTTCGCAGACGTGATCGGGATCACGACGCCGATGGTCCGGTCATCGGAGCTGGCTGCACAGGGCAAGCGCACCGAGCTTCTGGCTGAGATATGCCTCTCGCTGGGCGCATCGGCCTATCTTTCTCCGCTCGGCTCGTCCGAATATCTTCTCGCCGAATTGCCGGTGCTAAGCAGCCGCGCTATTGAAGTCAGCTTTCATCATTATGAGCATCCGGTTTACCGGCAGATGTTTCCGCCATTCCAGCCGTATGCTTGCATCCTCGATCTGCTTTTCAATGAAGGCGAGAACGCGCTGGAAATCATTCGCAGCGGGCGCCGCCAGTCTTTCCTGCCCGATGAAGTCGCCTCGCCGATCTGCGAGAAGGTGAATTGCTGATGACAGGCCGCTTTCAGATCGGTTCACGCGAGATTGGGCCAGGCGCGGGAGTTTATGTGATAGCCGAACTTTCTGCGAACCACAATCAGGACTTCGACCGCGCAGTTCAGACCATTCGCGCGGCCAAGAATGCTGGCGCAGACGCGGTCAAGCTGCAGACCTACACTCCAGACACGATCACGATGGCCAGCGATCGTGACGAATTCCGCATCAACGCCGGCACAATCTGGGACGGGCGCACCCTTCACGATCTTTACCGTGAGGCCTTCATGCCTTGGGAATGGCAGCCCAGACTGAAAAATATCGCAGAAGATCTGGGCATGGATCTTTTTTCGACTGCATTCGATTCGACTGCAGTGGACTTTCTCGAACAAATGAAGGTCGCAGTCCACAAGATTGCTTCCTTCGAGTTAGTCGACATTCCCTTGATTCAGAAAATGGCGGGAACTGGCAAACCGCTGATCATGTCAACCGGAATGGCTAGCGTGGAAGAGATTGACGAAGCCGTGCAGGCCGCTCGCGCCGCAGGCGCTACTCAGATCGCTTTGCTGAAGTGTACCAGCGCGTATCCTGCGCCGCCCGCGGACATGAACCTGCGCACGATTCCCGAGATGATGCGGCGCTTTGACCTGCCCATCGGCTTATCGGATCACACCATGGGAATCGCCGCACCCGTAGGCGCTGTCGCGTTGGGCGCATGCATCATCGAAAAACATTTAACTCTCTCGCGTACAGATCCAGGGCCCGATAGCGCATTTTCCCTGGGGTTCGATGAGTTCAAGAAAATGGTCGATGCTGTGCGCACAGCCGAACAGGCGCTGGGAACAGTAAGCTTCGGCGCAATCGGCAAGCAGGAATCCAGCAAATTATTCCGCCGTTCGCTGTTCGCGGTTGAAGACATCGAGCAGGGTGCAGAATTTACCGCGAGCAACATTCGATCCGTTCGTCCTGCTCACGGATTACACCCGCGGCATCTGCCGGAAATCTTGGGAAGGCGCGCTGCCAGGAATATCAAAAAGGGCACGCCTTTGAACTGGGATCTTGTAGCCGATGAACTGCGCACCGCGATGTAGCAGCGCGATCACAAGACATCCCGCCGAAGCGCTCACTGAAAATCCATTCATCTGCACCCGCCGAAGCAAGAGGAACCCCGCACGACACGCTTCCAGCAGCAAAATGCATTTAGACTAGCCTGCGACTGCAATGATCAGTTCTAACCCTCGCCCCATTCGAGTGTTCACTCCCTCTTATGCGGACGCCGCGAATACAAACGCTCAGAACCTGACCGTAAAGGAAATCGTCTCTCGCCTTCCCGAAGAATTCCATGTAACCATGCTTTGCGAAGGTGAGCCCGACCCGCGCCTTGAGGCGCGAAAGCATACGAGACTTTTCAGATGTTCTACTCACGGCAACACGGTTCGCCTGCTCCGGCATTGTCTTCTGCCCGCGCCCGATATTTATTTCTTCCCGTGCACTGGTCCACTCGATCGCGTCTTCTTCGAGCTAAAGAAGCGTCTCCGACTCAAAACCGCATTAATCACTTACATCGTTACAGTGATGAACGAAACTACGGCGACCGGTTTAGTCGCGCGATCCATTCAGGACGCCAATGCGGTTTTTGGAAACTCCGCGCATGTATCAGAGACGATTCAACAGGTGTCTGGAGTGCATGCGAGCACAATTTACGACGGCGTCGATCGGCGGTACTATTTTCCTCCGGCAGTAAAAAAAGAAAACCAAAGCCCAACCGTGTTGTATGCGGGCTCATTCCGGGCATATAAGCGAGCAGAAGTCGTAATTCACGAAGCCATGCGCCTTCCGGACGTAAACTTTCGCCTCGCGGGAAAGGGCGAAACGGAGCAACATTGCCGCGAACTCGCGCGGCAACTCCGCTGCTCGAACGTTACCTTTCTCGGTCACTTGTCCTCTGCAACTCTGGGAGACGAAATGCGGAACGCCGACGTTTTTCTTCTTCCCAGCGTTGTGGAAGGCAATCCGCAAGTCATATTGCAGGCGAGCGCTTGCGGATTGCCCTGTATCATCATGAACCTTTATCGCAGCGAATATGTGGCCGATGGGAGAACCGGGTTCCAGGCGCAATCCGATGCCGAACTATCGGCGCGGCTGGATACTCTGCTCGCCGATGCAAACCTGCGACGATCGTTCGGCGCAGCCGCCGCCGATCACGCTCTGCAATTCGATTGGGACGACATTGCCGGGCAATGGGCGAACGAGTTTCGGAACGCAATGGGGCAACCACGGGTCCGAGACCGACAGCAAGATTTGCTGCCAGACCTAACAAAGGAATTGTTAATTAAATGATCACTTCACGCGTCGTTCTTGGAGCGATATTGATTGGCCTGCGGAAAGCCGCTCACTTGACAATTCGGAGATGCATGCGAGAGCAGGTTAAGCACTGAAATGGCATTGGCTCAGACTACATTCGGTTCAACATTCCAGGCGGAGGTCCGTCATGCCGTCCCAAAACTTACGATCATCACGGAGATCATTGCCCCGTATCGCATCCCTGTTTTCAACGCCCTTGCTCGTCGAGAAGAATTGGATCTGCATGTAATCTTTCTCGCTGAAACCGATCCCACTTGGCGTCAATGGCGTGTTTATAAGGAAGAGATCGAATTCCAGTACGACGTCCTTCCATCCTGGAGACGGCGAATCGGCAAGTACCACGTATTAGTGAATCGGAGGCTGGGGAAAGCGCTCAACCGGCTCAGGCCTGATGTCCTCGTCTGTGGCGGATACAACTACTTGGCTTCTTGGCAGGCACTGTGCTGGGCGAAGCTTCACCAAGTCCCCGTGTTGCTCTGGACCGAAAGCACGGCACAAGACCACCGCGACCGACACGCACCGATTGAATTTCTCAAAAGCCGATTCTTGCGCTTTTGCGATGGTTTTGTCGTGCCTGGAAGCGCATCGGCGGAGTACTTGAAAGATCTTGGCATTGCAAATGACCGTATTTTCCAGGCCCGCAATGCCATCGATATCGAGCTATTTGCCCGATTGGCGCAGGAATCGCGGAACCGTGAAATTCAAATACGCTCCGAACTATTTCTCCCGTCTCGATATTTCCTATATGTAGGGCGATTCGTAAAAGAGAAAGGAGTTTTCGATTTGCTGCGGGCGTACGCGCAACTGGACCCTCGGTTGCGCAGCGAAGTCGGCTTGGTACTTGCGGGTAATGGCGCCGATCACTACGAATTGATGAAACAGGCCTCGGGCATAAAACCCGGTACGATTCGTTTCGTCGGGTTTGTGCATCGCGAAGAATTGCCCGGCCTGTATGCTTTTGCGGACGCGCTGATCTTGCCGACTCATAGCGATACGTGGGGGCTTGTGGTGAACGAAGGGATGTCGTGCGGGCTGCCCGTCATCGTTACCAAGGTTGCGGGATGCGCGCGAGACTTGGTGAAAGACGGCTGGAACGGATGTGTGGTTCCTCTGGCCGATTCTGCTCAACTATCGCGCGCGATGGCTGCTCTGGCGGGCGATTCAGAACTGCGGAGGCAAATGGGCATGCGAAGCCATCAAATCATCCAAGAATACTCTCCGGCTGCCTGGACTGATGGCATGGCGATGGCATTCAATGCGGCATGCCATAGGAACGCATGAACCGGCGAGTTCAACTCATCCTGTTTCTGACGGGCTTTATCGCATTCGGATTGTTGCTCGTATTTGCGCAACGCATGCCCGGTTTGTTTGCCAACCCGAGCCTTCTTGGCGGAATTCTGGCTTTGGAAATTGCCTTCGTTGGTCTCAGCCGTTTTGAATCCTTGTTTTTCCCATTGTTAATGGGATCTTTTTTTTGGGCAGGAACGGCACTTCCCTTCAGAGAAGCCGCCGATTCGTTACGCTGGTTATTCCTGGGAGTAGGCGCGCTTGGCGGGTTCGCTATTTGGATTAAGAATTCACGCTTGCACCGTTTTGCAGTTTTCCATCTTGTAGCCCTAGCCTGCATCGCATCCGCATGCGTTTCGGCTGCGGTCTCGGAAATGCCGAGAACCGCCCTCCTTAAGGTCTCCAGTCTTTTTCTGCTGTTCTTGTACGCATCAGCCGGGGCTCGTCTGTCGATTTACGGTAGAGAAAAACAATTCATTGCCGGCCTCGTATTGGCGTGCGAATGGGTCGCCTATATTTCGGCAATATGCTACTTCATTCTGAACTTCAGAGTTTTCGGCAATCCAAACGCTCTTGGCGCCGCAATCGGAGTAGTGGCGGTTCCAGTATTGTTCTGGGCTGCTTTCACGGCAGAAACACGGGCATTGCGTCATCGCCGATTGCTTGCATTGATTCTTTGTGCAGGTTTGCTGTATGTCTCCGATTCGCGAGCATCCATCTTAGGCGCGACGGTAGCCGTTCTGACGTTTACGATTGCCGCGCGATTTCAGCGTCTTCTTTTTCAATTCGCCTTGGTCTTCGTGTTTTTGTTTACCTTTATGGCGGTTGTCAATTCATCGCTTACCGATGACTTGGTTTCATCGGTTGCTGGCAGAATTCTTTATAAGGATCCAACTGCCAATCACGAGATTCTGGAGTCCCGGATGTCGCCTTGGGAACAAACATTTTCCAGTATTCGACGACATCCCTGGTTCGGCAGCGGTTTTGGAACCAGTGAATTGGGAAGTGTTCGTCCCAACTCCACGCCTTCTTCGGTAAGCACAGTTCCCGGGTGGAATCGCGAGCACGGAAGCAGTTATTTGGCGTTAGGGGAGTACTTAGGGTTACTCGGCACCGTGCCTTTCGCGGTTCTGTTGCTTTTGGTACTTCAGAGGTCAATCCGCGCATTTCGCTGGGTACGGGCCACTGGAAATCCCTCTCACGCTTGTGTTCCGTTCGCGCTGGTAGTGCTTGCCGGGCTGGTGCACGCTGGTTTTGAGGATTGGCTCTTCGCGGTAGGTTCGTATCTCTGCGTCTTCTTTTGGGTCTGTGCTTTTCTATTAACCGATCTGATTCCTCCGCCAGAACCGGTAAGAGCCCTGTCGGTGCGGCAATCAGCGCGGTTCCCCTTAGCCGCGCAGGTACCTCATTCGGCACGTTGATATCGGTTTTTCAACTGCGGCCCGATAGTATACTGCCGCTTAAATCGGATAACCATCAGCACTGAACGTTTTTCAATCGAAATGGTGAGGGTCTGCGCCGGAAGGTTCGGATGAACCATAAACTGCCGCTTCAAGAAGTTTCAATTCGCGAGCGCGTCGAAATTCTGGAGTGCACGCTGCGCGATGGAAGCTATGCGGTCGATTTTAAATTTACTGAAAATGACACCGCGGCGCTGGCCGGCGTGCTGGGCAAGCTTGGTTTTCGCTGGATTGAGGTCGGCCACGGCATCGGCTTAGGTGCCGCAAAGGCTGGCAAAGGCGCAATGCCATCCAGCGATGAGTGCTACATCGAGGTTGCGAAACGGGCCGCGCCCCATGCGCAAATCGGTTGCTTCTTCATCCCCGGAATTGGAAATGCCGATCAGCTCCAATCCGCGCGCGACGCCGGTCTCGATTTCGTTCGCATCGGCTATAACGCTCCGGAAATCGAAGATGCTTATCCTTATCTGACCATGGCAAAGGAATTGGGGCTGAAGCCGTTCCTCAATTTCATGAAGACTTACGCCATCTCTGCCGATGAGTTCGCCCAAAAAACGCTGGAAAGCATTGCCGCTGGAGCTGACGGCATTTACTGCGTAGATTCTGCCGGCAGCATGTTTCCCGAGGACGTGCGCAGATATATCAGTGCCGCTCGTGATCGATGCGAATGCAATTTAGGTTTTCACGGGCATAGCAATTTGCAGTTCGCTGTCGCCAACAGCATTGAGGCGGTCCGGTGCGGTGCGACTTTCATCGATACGACACTCTATGGGTTAGGACGAAGCGCAGGCAACGCTCCCACCGAGGTTCTGGTAGCGGTGCTTCACAATCTTGGGATCGAGACCGGAATCGATCTCTTTGAGGTGATGGATGCAGCCGAAGAGTTCATCGGCCCACTCATGTCACAGGTGCAACTCTACGACATGATGTCCGTGGCCATGGGGTGCAGCCAATTTCATTCGTCATTTTTGCCGAAAGTTGTCGTCGCCGCCCGCAACCATGGAGTTGAATTGCGCAGGCTCGTAGTGGCAATGGGCAAGCTTGATCCCGTCAATCTCGATGAAAACACTTTGAACCGCGTGGCTCGCAGTTTGCCGAAAAAGAGTGAACGAGAATTCTGCGGAGTTCTCACAGCTTTCTCCGCTCCTGGAATCTCGGCGCACAGCATCAGCAGTTCGGTTTCGGCCGTACAATCGCTGGTCGATGGAATGATCTCCACGTGCGCAAAGCGCCATGCCCGGCCGGTGCTGGAACTGGTTGCCGCAGAATCCTTTTCCCCTGACCTGGTCCTGGCGGACTTGATCCTCGCAGACGGGCCTGTAGTGCTTGGCAGAGCTGTCTACGGATCTTTCGAAATGCTTGAACGGATTTTGTGCGTGAGCACAAACCACGTTTCATTGTTCTTGAATGACAAAGATGGAGGTTCGTGGGCGGGGAAGTGGCCTGCATCTCTGCAGAATATTGTCGGCGCCGAAAGAATTCTCCCGGTGCGATCGAAACGGTTGTTCGAGAACTATATGGAAGAAGTGCTCATCACCGCGGCCGAGCGCTATGGTAATTTCTGCGTACTGATGTACGGTTCTCCTCAGCGAAGTCTCTTGCAACATTGTTCTGAAGTTTTCGAGAACGTCGTAGTGCGTGGCGGCCTTCCATCCGGAGCGCCGGAGAATTGCTGGCGGATGCAGGATTTTTCTGATCGCATGCATTTCGATCTGCGGATGGGCATCGCCTTGCTTCTATGCCCGCCCAGTGGCGCCGACACCGCTTCCATCGATCAGCTTTTGTCAGCGGATGGGGTTGTGATTACGAACGGGCATTTCCCTCGCCTCGAAGCAGACCTGCTCGGACGAGCCATCCTGCGCCTCGATCCCAACCAAGCGTATCGCGGGCAAATGGATCGATGGGCTGCAATCGCAAACTTGATGAAGTCTGCGGAGACAATTTCCCTGGTGGCGCAATGACCATTCGCGACACCATCACCGAAATCGTGCAGCGACCAGAAAAAAATATCTTTCTGCTAGACGCAAACACCGGCGCTGAAATTACCTACGGCGAATTCCACCTCATGGCATGCGCCGTCGCCGCAGAGTTATCGCGCTGCAACGTGCGCAAGGGCGATCGCATCGCTGTGATGGTTCCGAATTGCTGTGAACTGGCCGTCTTTTATTTCGCCTGCATTTATCTGGGAGCCGTGATCGTTCCCATCAATCCTTTGCTGGCGAAGGGAGATATTTGGTTCATACTCACGAACTGCAAGCCCAAAATGCTGGTCACGCACGAGTCGGGCATGACTGCGGTGAGTGGTTTGCACACGAATGTAATCCGCTTGGTTAGGGCTCAGGACGCCACTAAAGCTGCGACAGATCCCAATGACATTCAAATCAGCAAACTCGACTACACCGAGCAATTCGTACCCTTGGAGCAAGCAAGCGCCGAAGACCTGATCGCAATCATGTACACCTCCGGCACTTCGGCAAAGCCCAAGGGGCTGGCGCACAAGCTCGGAAACATGCTTCGCAACGCCCGTGCATTCGCTGATACTCAACGCATCGACGAAGACTCACGTTTTTTTCTGACCCTTTCCATGGCTTACATGGGAGGCTTCTATAACCTGATGATTCTTCCATTTCTATGCGGCGCCAGCGTGGTTGTGGACCATGTCTTCGATGCCCGCTCGAGTCTGAATTTTTGGGAGAAGGCAAAGAAACATCAGGTCAATACGCTCTGGATGGCTCCAACCGTATTATCCATTCTTTTACGAATGGATCGCGGACGCACCGGCGAAGAATTCTGCCGCCGCTCCGTGCGCCACGCCTTCGTGGGATTCGCGCCGCTTCCCTTAAAAGTAAAAGCTGAATTTGAAGCTCGCTACGGCATCCAGTTGATCGAGAATTACGGTCTGTCTGAAACCCTTTTTGTGACCGCTCGTTCCCAGGCGGGCGGCGGACAAGGGTATGTGGGCAAGGTTCTGCCGGGAGTGTCAATCCGAGTAAGCGGCCAGCAACAATCTTTGGGCGGGCCCGCTGAAGGAGAGGTGCAGATTCTAACTCCGGATCTGATGGCCGGCTACCTGGACGCCGAGGGTGAGTTGACGCCAATCGATGCATCGGAATGGTTCGCAACCGGCGATATCGGACACCTCGATGAAAATGGAACACTTTGCATCACTGGCAGAAAGAAAGATCTCATCATTCGTGGCGGCGTCAACATCAGCCCTGCGGCCATCGAAGAGGCGCTGACGCAAGTCGAAGGCGTTGCAGAAGTGGCGGTGGTCAGCATTCCGCACGAACTTTACGGCGAAGATATTGTCGCCGTACTCAAGCTGAACTCAGGACTCGCACTCGAATCGATGCTCGATTCTTTAATCGCCCATGCCAAACGCCATTTGGCGCAACACCAGCTGCCGGCTCGCTACATCACCATCGACGAATTTCCCAGGACTGCAAACGGTAAGGTGCAGAAATCTCGCCTTCGCGAATTGCTGGCGGAAAAACTGCAATTAAGCACAGTCTCGGCGGTGCGACCGCGAACCGCTGAGATCGAAGAAATCACGAGTGCATCCCGCTAAATGCGTCGATTGACGAGCCGTTCTCAATCCGGAAGCGAACTGCATGAAAATCATTGATCTTTCGCTGCCCATCGAAGAAGGCATGATGACCTTCCCAACTCATTGGCATCCCGTGGTCGAGGTTACGGTTCTTGGGCGGCATGCCATCGAGGGCAGAGAAACACGCAAGATTGTGTTCGGCACACACACTGGCACCCACGCCGATGCGCCCCGCCACTTTGTTCCCAACGGTGGAACCATCGATGAAATTCCGCTAGACATACTGATCGGGCAAGCCACCATCGCAGACTTCACGGGTTGCCTTCCGTTGCACGAGATCGACGTTCCCGATCTTCAACAAAAGTTGAACGGCAAAGTTCCGCCGCGATTAATTCTGCGCACCGGATGGTCTGAGCATTTTGGCATTATGAAGTTCTACAATGAGTATCCGTTCCTTTCGGAGAATGCCGCGCAATGGCTGGTGGATCAAGGGGTTCGGCTCATCGCCATGGACACTCCCTCGCCTGACGATCCGTCCCACTCGCGGGGAAGCGCCAAGGACTCTCCAAATCATAAAGTGCTTCTCGGCGCAGGGGTGGTGCTGGTGGAATACGTTGCCAATCTGAAAGCGATTTCCGCACCGTCGGTTGAACTTATCGTGCTACCGCTCAAATTAAAAGGAGCCGACGGTTCGCCAGTTCGTTGCGTAGCCATTGAAAGATAAGAAATTAAAGATCAGAACTAAAAGTAAAGACTGAAAATCAAAATCTAAAGATCAACCAGAAGAAAGATCAAGCAGGAGAGATCAAAGCTGCAACAATGAGAAAAAATGAAAGCCGCTGAGCAAACCATATCGGGTGTTCAAGACTGGCTCACGTCTTGGTTCGTGGCGCGTTCAAAAATTGGCGGAGAAGCAGTTGAAACTTCGGCCCGTGCTCTGCGCACAACCGACTACTTCGGTGCCGGCTGGTTGACTTCAATGGAGGTCGTTGAATTCGTCACCGGCATCGAGCAGCAGTTTGATATGCAGTTCTCGGAGCGCGATCTGCAGGACCCTCGTTTTGTGACCATTAACGGTCTCGCCGAACTAATTTTCGCTCGTGCGGCGCAGATGAACGAAAGTGGCTGACCTGTGTCGATAGCTGAGGCCATCGAACTCGCCCCAACCATCGCAGCAAGAGCGCAACGCTCTCAACTGCACATTCTCACGCTTACTCCTTTTTATCCGTCGGAAGCCTCGGAAGTGAACGGCTGTTTCGTTGCTGAAAGTCTTACGGAGCTGAATGCCCGAGGCGTGCTGTCCTCGGTCATGGCCGTCGACTCCATTTATCATGCCCGCCGAATCTCAAACGTGCTTTATCCGGCGGAGTGGATTCGCTATCCTCAGTTGCCCGGCAATTTCGGCTTGGCCAGTGCGGGAACATTCTTGAGTACAGCTCTCTTCGCAAAAATTAAGCGGCTGCATCAGCATTCGCCGATTCATCTGATTCATTCTCACTCTGCATTGCCTTGCGGCCACGCCGCGAAATTGATTTCACAGCGTTTGGGCATTCCAATTGTTGTTACGATTCATGGTCTGGATGTATTCAACAGTTGCTTCGAAGGCGGGCTTGCTGCCAGATGGCGTAGAAAAGCCTCCATTCACGTTTACCAGCATGCCCGCAAGGTGATTTGCATCAGCCAAAAAGTAAGGCAATTGCTGATCGATACTATGGGCCCAGAGATTAATGCCGAGGTTGTTTATAACGGAACGGATTCCGCGCTATTTGCGCCGCGCGTAAAAATCGAACCGACTCTGCGGCCCAGCATACTAATGGTAGGAAATTTGTTGGCAGGAAAAGGACACGACTTGGTCATCCGCGCCATCGCGCGATTGCAAGACTCGCATCCAGATGTGCAGTGCGACATCATCGGCGAAGGTGCGGACCGAAATCGCTTCGCAAGCCTGGCTGAAAATCTCGGCATTTCCGATCGCGTCCACTTTCTTGGCCGGCGCAGCCGTTCTGAAGTCGCACAAGCCATGCGCAACTGCACCATATTTGTCTTGCCTAGCCGGTATGAAGGTCTGGGATGCGTTTACCTCGAAGCTATGTCGTGCGCTAAACCAGTCATCGCCTGCGAGGGGCAGGGAATCGCCGAAATTATTGCTCACGGCAGCAACGGTTGGTTGATCCCAATCGACGGGTTCGAAGAACTTAGCCAAGGGCTGCGAACTTTGTTGAGTGAGGCCCAACTTCGTGCTCGAATCGGCGAGGCTGCTCGGAAGACGATCGTGAACGGACTCACGTTGTTTCACCAGGCCGAAAAATTGCTGAAGATTTATGAGGAAACCAAGCGATGACTTCTCCTCAGTTGATGTCCCAGGATCGGGCTCGCACCGAACTTATACCTCTCGGCAAAACTGATCTTGCTTTTGTAGCGGGTTTTATCGCGGCTCAGTCCGGCCGCAGCAAAGGCGCCGTTGAAGCGCACTTGCGTTGGTTCTTGCTTGAAAATCCGGCACGACAACCAGAACAGCCGTTGGGTTTCGGTCTGCGTTCTTCCGGCGAGCTCGTAGCTTGTATCTCGTGCAGTCCGCAGGCTTTTCAATATCAGGACCAAAAAATTCTGCTCATCGGCTCCACTTCGTTCTACGTTGACGAGCGTTATCGGGGACAAGGAGGCCGCATTTTCCTGCAGTATTCGCGTCTCGCAAACCGTTGGCCTTTGTTTGGAACCTCCGCAAATCCGGATGCCGCGGCCGTCTGGAGGGCAGCTGGAGGCAAGCCGATCCCATACTCCGATGGCGAGTTATTCGGAATTCTCAATTGGCCTCCCGTAGCGGAAGAGTTCGCGCATCGTAAAACTTCCAGCCGCTTTGTTTCGCGTTTGGCCCGAAGCTCCAGCTCCAAATTCGCCACGCGATTACATTCCTTAAAGTTCGCGCGTCATGACGCGAACAGGCTGCGACCGCTTACTTCCGCTCTGGAAGCAAGCGAACTTGTTACCTCAAGCCGTTCAGAAAAACTGACGTCGGTGCGCGATGAAACCTATCTTTGGTGGCGCTATTTCTCCGGCAGGGATTCCAGCGTGGCGGCATTCGCGTTCTACAGCGAGCTTTCCAACCGCGATATTCTGGTCACCGTCAATCAGCGCATGCGCGGATATCGGAGCCAAATCAAGACTCTCAACGTGCTCGACGTGTACCCGGAAGTTCTCGCTGCCGAATGGTTGAAAATCCTGGGAGCATTGCTGGCTCATTATTCGAGTTCCGTCGATGCTCTCGTACTTCGCAATCAGAATCTCGAAAAAAGGAAAATATTTTGTGAAGCGGGTTTTCATTGGCGTGCTTTCGATGCGCCAACCGGTTGGTCTCTCGATCGAACTAATCTCCTGCCCGCGCCCGATTGGTACATGGTTCCAGCTGACGGCGACGGTCTTATTTAGGCAGTCAGATTAAGCATTCGAGATATGCACTCAGGGCGCGTGAAATGAATCTCAGAAGCCAGCTTCGTGCGCTCTTCATTCAAGTTGCTACCCGAGTTCGGGCAGATGATTTAGCTTTACGCCTTCAGAAGCGCAGAAACCGCACTCGCGGTGTCGTGGTGTCGGTCCACGAAACGCCCAAGTCTCTGGAATCTAACTTTCGCGATCAACTCCAGTGGGTGTCGCAGCACTTTACCATCTCCAACTTAAACAGCTTTACTGAGCTTTGTCGAAAATGCCAATCGAAAGCTAACTCAAGGCCGCCCATCCTTTTCACTTTTGATGATGGCAGGGAGAGCAACTATGAGGTCGCGGCACCACTTCTTGAATCTTTCGGCGGACGCGGCCTGTTTTTTATCGTGCCGGCGTTTGCTGAGTGTTCCCCGCAGAGGGCCCTCGACTTCTATCGCACGAAAATCAACCCCAACTCCCGGCCCGGCGATGAGCAATGGGAAGACTGGAAACCCATGAGCCCAGCGCAAATCGCAGAATTAGTTGAGCGGGGTCACGCCATCGGCAGCCACACCCTTACGCATGCACGCCTTGCCGGACTTCCACAAGAGGATTTGGAACGCGAGGTCGGCGAGAGCGCGCGCTTGCTAGTTTCATGGACAAATCATCCCGTCGAATCGTTCGCCTGGACATTCGGATGGGATTCAGTGGATGCAAACGCCTTCGAAGTCATCCAGCGCCACCATCAATACTGCTTCGCTCCCTGTGCCGGAACGATTGACGCTCACCAGGACACAAACCTACTTTGGCGCCGCGAGATCGAAGTGAAATACGAGCCGGCAGAATATCGCTTTCTTTATTCAGGACTGGCTGATGCCTGGTGGGGCACGCGGCGGCGCCATCTGCGCGAGATGTTGCAACTCTCAAACTCGAACCCAAATCCAAAAAAAGATAAATGCGCCTGAGCCGGAGAATGCATATCTTTATCAACGGTCTCGCCGCCAGCGCCGGAGGAGGCCTCACTTACATCCGCAATATTGTTCCGCGCTTGGCGAATCGCAATCAGGATGATCTCCGCGTGACCGTGCTTCTAAACCAGGCGTTAGCGGATGAATTCAGGAACGAGGCCGGCGTCACCATCTTGCCTTCAGATTCCCGTCCAAACGCTGCCGCGCGATTCTTCTACGAGCAGTATCAAGTTCCCCTTATGATTCGCCGCATCGGCGCCGACGTGCTGCTCTCACCAGGAAATTTTGCAGTCTTTTGCTCACCGGTTCCGCAGATCCTTCTCAGCGGCAATGCGCTCTATGTTTCCAGAGATTTTGTGCATGATCTGCGCCAGCGTGGCGAGTACAAGATGTGGCTCGAGAATGCACTGAAGGCGGATTTGGCCCGACGATCAATAGGCGCGGCCGAGTGCACGATCGCACCAACAGCAGCTTTTGCGAACGATTTGCGCAAATGGACTGGGAGAAATGTTCTCGCTCTTCATCACGATTTCGATCATGAATCCTTCTTCCGAGGCCCAGCGCCGTTGCCGCAGCCAATTCAGGCAAAACTCGCGGCTACCAACGGTTGCCTTCGGCTCCTGTTAGTCAGCCATTACAACTATTATCGTAATTTCGAAACCTTGATTCGCGCTGTGTCAATCCTAAAAAAGCAATTAGGCCGACCCGTTCGATTGATTCTGACTTGCACGCTCAAATCACAGGACAATCCGGGAAGTTACCGGGCCGAGTCGGCTGCTTCTTTGGTGCGAGAGCTTGGCGTTTCCGAAGAAATCGTTGAGCTAGGCGCCGTTCCTTACGCCTCAGTGCATCATGTCTACCGAGCCTGCGACTTCTACGTAACCGCCGCCTACGCGGAAACCTTTGCGTTTCCCTTGGTGGAAGCAATGGCAAGCGGACTTCCGGTGATTGCCTCGGATATAGCTGTGCATCGCGAGATCTGCCGTGGAGCGGCGCTTTATTTTTCGCACTTTTCTCCCGACGATTTAGCAGGGAACGTGATCCGAGTAGACCAATCCGCGGACAGGTCTGCCTCCATGCGCGCAGCCGGGCTATCACGCTCCCGTGACTTCAGTTGGGACCAGCACGTACAGAAGTTGCTATCGCTAGCCCGCGGTCTGGCTGGAGCATCGAACGCGGCTTGAAACGAATGTAGAACAAAGATTGCAACGTGTCGCGATGAGCTTTGCGAGATATGATCAGTGCAACTCCGCTCTATGGAAAACTTGAGAGAGATCGACACAATCGAGCTCACGGAACGTGCTGCCGTCATTCCCGTCACTGTAATTATCCCGGTGCGCAATGAGGCCCAGAACCTGCCCCGCTGCCTGGGGGCGCTGCGCGATTTTAGCGAAGTCTACGTGATCGATTCCCAAAGCAGCGATGAAACTGTGGAGATTGCCCGTTCGCATCATGCGAAGGTTGTGCAGTTTCATTATCGAGGCGCATGGCCGAAAAAGCGGCAGTGGGCCATGGACACGCTGACCATCGCCAACGACTGGATTCTTCTTCTGGATGCAGACGAGTCGCCCTCGCCAGCACTCGTCAATGATATTCGTTGCGCGATTCAGAATCCGGCGGTAAACGGATACTACATACGCTTGCAAAGCTGGTTCCTGGGTCGGGCTTTGCGCCACGGCGACGTGAGCTTGTGGAAATTATCTCTGTTTCGCCAGAACAAAGGACGCTTCGAATGCCGTCTGCAAGGGCAGGATGCTTCCATGGCCGACATGGAAGTGCACGAACACGTGCTCGTCGATGGAGCGACCGCTAAGCTGCGACATCCACTCATGCATCGCAACGTTGCGTCGCTATCGCGTTATATCAGGAAGCATGATGAGTATTCGAATTGGGAGTGCCGCGTGCTTTTACAGGCTGCCGACGGCAACCAATTGCCGCCGGCGCTGTTTGGCACGCAGGCGCAACGCCGGCGTTGGTTGAAGCGCAAATTGTTTACCATTCCCGGTTCTCCGGTGCTGCTCTTTTTGTACCGCTATTTTCTCCGCCTCGGCTTTCTCGATGGCGTGCCTGGGCTCATCTACTGTGGCTTTCAGGCGGTTCAGATGTTCGACACGAAAGCCAAGATTTATGAATTAAAGCAATATGAATTGAAGCAGCATGAATTGAAGAAGAATGAATTGAAGCAGAAAGAAATCTCCGTCAAATCCAAGAACGACGAAAGCTACGCCTGATGTGCGGCATCGCCGGACTCGCAAACTGGGGCAGCCGCGACGTGCTGGCCCGCATGACGCAGGTGCAGGCGCATCGCGGACCAGACGACTTCGGGCTGTGGGAACGCAGATTCCCGGATGGTTCCTACATCGGCCTCGGCAGCCGCCGCTTGGCCATTCTCGATCTTTCCACTCACGGCCACATGCCCATGTGCAACGAAGATGGCACTGTGTGGATCACCTACAACGGCGAAATCTACAACTATGCCGAGCTTCGCCGCGAACTCATAAGCAAAGGTCATCGCTTTCGTTCCAACACTGATACCGAGGTTGCGATTCATCTGTTTGAACAGGAAGGTGCCGATTGCGTTCAGCGCCTTACCGGCATGTTTGCTTTTTCCATCTGCGATCTCCGCTCGGGACGCCCGCAATTGTTTTTGGCCCGCGACCACTTCGGCGTTAAACCGCTTTACTACATTCATCGCGGAAGCAAGCTGGCATTCGCTTCAGAAGCAAAGGCGCTTCTCCAATTGCCGGAAGTCGCAGCGGAAATCGACGTCGAGTCCCTGCATCAATATCTGACATTTCTATGGGTTCCCGAGCCCAAAACGATGTTCCGCGGAATCCACAAACTTCCCGCGGGATATTGCGCCACATTCCGCGACGGAGAACTGAAGCAACAGCAATATTGGGATCTAACTTTTCCCCAAGCGGACGCGACCTATCCCAGGTCGGAAGCCGACCTTGCCGACGAACTCCGCGAGCGCCTTCGCCATTCCGTGCATCAACAAATGGTGAGCGACGTACCCGTCGGCGCATTTCTGAGCGCCGGCCTCGATTCATCGAGCATTGTCGCGTTGATGCGTGGCGCGACAAATCAGCCGGTCCGAACCTACACGATAACTTTTCCGCGCAAATATCGCATCGGCGAAACTGCTCTCGACGATCCCCAAGTGCCGGCGCGCCTTGCTCGGCATCTCGGTTGCGAGAACCAGCAGATTGTTGTCGAACCCGAGGTGGCCGATCTGTTGCCACGTCTCACCTGGCACATGGATGAGCCCGTCGCCGATCCCGCAATCATCACCGCTTATCTGGTCTGCCAGGAAGCGCGCAAGCAGTCTACGGTCCTGCTTTCCGGCGTCGGCGGAGACGAACTGTTTGCCGGATATCGCAAGCACGTCGCGCATCAGTGGTCTCAGGCCTATCGGCGATTGTCAGGACGGCTGCGCGGCTGGATAGAATCCAGCCTCGATGCGCTGCCTGCTTTCCGCGGTACGCCGGTGAAGGGCGCGGCGCGATTAGCAAAGAAAATGGCTCGCAGCGCTTCGCTTGCACCGCAGGAAGCTTTCATCCGCAACGGCACATATGTAAGTCGCGAGCAAAAACAGACCTTATACGCTGACTGGCTTCAAGACGGGCTCTGCGATTCCGATTCTGGCATTCGCCATCATACGACGTTCGGTACAGTGCGCCACGCCGATTTCCTGAACCAAATGCTTTACCTCGACACCAAGATCTTCATGGCCAGTTTGAATCTGAACTACAACGACAAGATGAGCATGGCGTCCTCGGTCGAGGTGCGTGTTCCGTTTCTCAATCGTGAGCTTGCTGAGTTCGCCGCTTGGAGTATTCCGCCGAATCTCAAGCTCAAAGGATTTTTCCGGCCAACCACCAAGCGCATTCTTCGCGAGGCAATGCGCGGACTGCTGCCGCCTGAGGTCCTACGCCAACCGAAGGCCGGATTTGCCGCTCCCGTCGATTACTGGCTAGCTCACGATTTGCGCGAACTGGTCGACGATCTGCTCTCGGAAACGAACATCGCCAAGCGCGGATTGTTCCGTCCGCAAGAGGTGCGCCACTTCATTGACCGGCATCGGAGCGGCGCGGAAGACTGTTCGATGCAGATTTGGCAGTTTCTTACGCTGGAGCACTGGATGCGCATTTTCATCGACGAGTCCGCACAGAACGGTGTGGAAACGTTCTCTCCTGTTCCGCAGGCTGCTACCGCATGAGCTCCGCCAATCAACTCGAAATCAGGGGTGGCCGACTCGACAACGATCTTGCGGCTGTTTCTGAGCTTGATTCACCTCGAAGAAAAGCTTTCGAGCATAAAACAGCGAACGTGTTGAAGGAAGCTACAGCTTTGTTGCGCAGCCCAGGACGCATATTTCCTTTAGTTCGCAAGGTGATTTCCGACGCAATTTGTCTCCGCTTCGAGCATCGTCACCTCTATTCGTACACCCAAAGCAGGCGCGATAGCGGGAGCATATTGAGCCTGCTACTGCGGTGGATTCTGCAGGCGCAGCATTCCGACGGCGGGATTGCCGCCTATTACAGCCTTCTCTCCGGGTATTCTGCATCCTATCCAGAGGTCACCGGTTATATCGTTCCAACTCTTTATTATGCTCAACAAATTGCTGATGGTGGTCTCGATCGCGAAATAATCCCCGCCGCGGAACGCGCCACGGATTGGCTGCTCTCCCTGCAAATGCCAGACGGAGCGTTTTCTGCGGGATTACACGGTGCCACCGCCGAAGCATCCGTCTTCAACACCGGCCAGATTCTGCAAGGCTTGATTCGCGCTTATGCAGAAACCAAACGTCGCGAGATTCTGCTCGGAGCAGTACTGGCTGGCGATTGGCTAATTAGAATGCAGCAGCCCGATGGTTCCTGGTCGGGAACCGGCGCTTATCAAGCGACAGCACACACTTACTACAGCATGGTCGCATGGCCACTGGCTTTGCTATCCCTGGAAACTGCCGACCCTCGATACGCTCGTGCGGCCGAAACAAATCTGGATTGGGTTCTCTCACAGTTCCAGCCCAACGGATGGATCGACGGCATCAACCTTCACGGCCATCCAAATTATTTGCATTTCATTGCTTATGCGCTGCAAGGTGCGCTGGAGTGCGGCGTCTTGCTGCAAAGAGACGACGCGGTCGATGCAGTCGCCAACTCAGCCTGGACTCTTCTTCGAAAATTTGAAGCCAACAAATCTCTTTCTGGCGCGTACGCCGGAAACTTCAACAACGGACACTGCTTCACTTGTCTTACGGGTAACGCGCAAATCTCCTGCGTCTGGCTGCGGTTGTTTGAAATTACCGGCGATCTCCGCTATCTCAACGCCGCGCTCAAGATGAATGAAATGCTGAAGCAACTGATTTCCACGCGAGGGGCGCAGGGAATTGCCGGCGGAGTAAGTGGTTCCTATCCCGTCTGGGGCTGCTACCAACCGTTGCGCTACATCAGTTGGGGGTGCAAGTTCTTCGCTGACGCTCTGTTGCTCGAGCGGCGCGTCAAGCGCTCCTTTGAATCGTCCGCGGTCGAGGCACTGCCATGCGCATCGTAGTTCTCTGTTCCAGCATCTACAGCGAAACTGCCTGCGCCGTGACTGTGCGTCTTTCCGAACTGGGACACATTCCAGTCGGTGTTCTCTCGCTTTCCACGCTCGATCGCGCTACATTGCTACGCAAGTTCGGCCAGTGGGGTTTTCAACGCGCTGCTCGGTACGCCAGTGCCAAGCTCTTCGCACGTAAGCGCCACGAACATTCTCAATTCCAAAATCCTCATCTTGAGGCTTGGCTCAAACACGGGAGCGGCGTTTTTCTAAATTTGCGCGATGTCTCAAATGTTTATGGCTTTCCGATTTCCCGCGTCGCGAACCAGAATTCACCGCAGGCAATTTCACGCCTCAAGGCCTGGTCGCCTCATCTGATCGTCTTCGCAGGCGGCAACATTTTACGCGAACAAATCATAACGCTCCCGCGCCTCGGCGTGCTCAATATTCACCTTGGTCTGCTGCCGCAAATCCGCGGCATGAGCAGTCCTGAGTGGTCTCTGCTGAATGATGTTCCGCTTGGAATCACAATCCATTCCATGGATTCTGGCATCGATAGCGGACCGATTCTGCAGAGATATGAGCATCCCGACGCCGCGCGTTGCGAGTCGCTAGCCGACCTGCGCTATCGCTTAATCGCATTCGGTGTCGAGAAACTGGGCCATGTCATCGCCGGCCTCGACCGGGGAACCATCGTGAGCACTCCGCAATCGCCACCGAACGGAAGCCGCAATGGCGATAATCAATATTTCGTCGCGCACGAATGGCTGCAAAAACGTGCAGCGACATTACTGGCCCGGCACAATCAGCCCGCGCCTGCAGAGACAATGTATGGGTAAGCTCGCAACCATGTTGCAAGTCGGACGCGCCTTTGGCGTGCGCGACGGCATGTTACGCCTGGAATATGAACTCGAGCGCGGCAGTGGTTTGATGGCGCGCCGCATGCGTTCGGTTCAAGGTTGGAACGCCTGGGATCTGAAGCGGATCGCGCCTTACGTCTCTCCAGAAACATTGCTGCAAGTTCGGCGAGAGAACGATCGGCGAGAGAACGGCCCTCGCGACGGCGCGAGCAAATTCTTCTTCAGCGACGTTCGAAGCTTGGCAGAACCCATCAAGCAAATCATCGGCCCCGATGGAGAGAATTCCATTCTCGCCGAAACGGAACGCATTCTTATTGGGAAGCTGCCGTTCTTCGGAAATCTTTCCCTTGATTGCGGGTTTCCTCCGCGCTGGTTCGAAAATGCTGCAACCGGCCAATCCGTTTCGCCGCGCGAGCACTGGACGCAAATGCGCTTCGCATCGCCCATCTATGGCGACCTGAAATTTATTCTCGAGCCATCCCGGTTTTTATTTGTCTACCCGCTCGTCAGGGCCTACGCACTGAGCGGCGATGAGCGCTTTGCGCAGGCGTTTTGGAGCTTGCTGGAGGATTGGGCAGCACACAGTCCTCCACTCTCAGGCCCGCTCTGGATCTGCGGCCAGGAATGTTCTCTCCGTATCCTCGCCTGGTCGTTTGGTCTGCATGGTTTTATTCATTCGCCCTTCACCACTCCGCAGCGTGTCGCGTTGCTCTTTTCTCTGATTGCGTCTCATGCCTGGCGCACCGCACAAACGATCTCTTACGCCCGCTCGCAGCGCAGCAATCACTTGATCAGCGAGGCCGTTGGCTTATGGACTGCCGGCACGCTCTATCCCGAACTCCACGGCGCGCCGGGTTGGCAGGATTCAGGCGCTGAAATTCTGCACGAAGCCGTTCTTGATCAGATTCCGCCTGAGGGTGTATCGCACCAGCACTCGTTCAACTACCAACGCATGATCCTGCAGTTGCTCCTCTGGACGGTGCGTCTCGCAGAAATTCACGGTGCTGTTTTGCACGAGGATATCCGCTCGCGTGCTCGCACGGCCTTTGATTTCATTCGTTGCTGGGTCGATCCCATTAACGGTTCCGTACCGAACCACGGATCGAACGATGGCAGCCTCATCCTGCCGCTCGCTGCCGCAAACTATGCAGACTACCGCCCTCTTCTGCAGCTCGGCGCGGCGGTCCTGAATCGTCCAGCTCTGAAGTCAGGAACTTGGGACGAGCCGGCGATGTGGTTCGGCCTAAAGCCCGTGGCTTCCCGCAGCGCGGCCTCTTTTCCATGTCCCGCGCCCGAAACCGGCTATTTCCGTCTCGGCGATGCAGATTCATGGGCGCTCATCCGCGCGGGCCAATATACTCGGCGTCCGTTTCAGGCGGACCAATTGCACGTTGACCTCTGGTGGCAAGGTATCAACATCGCCCGCGATCCCGGAACATATCTGTACAACGGACCCGCGCCTTGGAACAATGCGTTCGCCGGCAGCTCTGTTCACAACACAGTTACCGTCGACGGCCGCGATCAAATGACTCGCGCAGGACGTTTTCTCTGGCTGGATTGGGCCCAAGCATCCGGTCGTGTGTTCGCTCGGGAAAATTCCGCTCATGCAAACTGTTTTGAAGGCGAGCACAACGGGTACAGAGATCTCGGCGTAACCCATCGCCGCACTGTTCTTCGCCTCCCGCTTGGTTGGCTTGTCATGGATGACGTGACAGGAGCGGGCGGGCGTGATTTACGTGAGCACGATCTGCACCTGCGCTGGCTTACGCCTGACTCGCCCTACAAGGTTCAGCAATCGCCTTTTCAGGTTGTGTTTACCCAGGCCCAGTCTCATATTTGTTGGAGCTTCTTCGCCAGCGCTCCAGCGCAAGCAGCGTTGGTTCGCGCAGGAACCGTGATCGAGAAAACTTCCAACTTCAATCTCGCCAGTCGCGATAGCACATTACTCGGATGGGAAGCGCCGACGTACGGCGATCTTCAACCCGCGGTATCTCTTCTCTACCACGCTCGATCGCGCCTGCCGTTTCGATTTGTGACTCTGATTGTCACTTCTGCGACGAGCGATTCCGCGACATGAAACAAATTTTCCAGGACGCCCGCACAGCGGAGATTGCGGTAGAAGAAGTTCCCGCGCCCAAATTGCTGGAGGGATGTCTGCTGGTGCGCACTGCTGCATCCCTCGTTTCCGCCGGCACCGAGCGAGCATCTTCAGAATTCGCCGGCAGAAATCTTTTTCAGAAAGCACGAATGCGGCCGGATTTAGTCCGCGAAGTTCTCAGCAAAATCAGTCGCGACGGATTGGCTGCGACGCTTTCAGCGGTGCGCACCCGCCTCGATCAACCCAGCGCCCTTGGGTACAGCAGCGCCGGAACCGTCATCGCAATCGGCGAAGGCGTGACCGGCTTCAATGTTTGCGACCGTGTCGCATGTGCCGGCGCAGGTCACGCGGTTCACGCCGAAGTCGTTTGCGTACCGCGACTGCTCGTAGCGCGCATTCCTTCCGCGTCAGTCAGCTTCGACGAGGCTGCGTTCACCACGCTCGGAGCCGTGGCGCTTCACGGTGTCCGAAATGCAGAAGCGAAGCTGGGCGATATTATCGCCGTCATCGGACTCGGTTTGCTTGGCCAGTTGACGGTGCAGATTCTAAAAGCTGCGGGCTGTTCAGTTCTCGGAATGGATATCTCGCGCGAGCGCGCGGAACTGACTCTAAGTTCTGGAGCCGATGCAGTCAGCACGTCCTTTGCTGAATTTCATGATCTCTGCTTGCAAGCTTCCGGTGGGCATGGTGCAGACTCAGTCCTGATCACCGCGCAAAGTTCCAGCAACGATCCCGTGACTCTGGCCGGAGCCGTAGCCCGAAATCGCGCGGCCATCGTTGCCGTTGGAACGGTCGCAATGGATATCCCACGCCGCGATTTCTACCATAAGGAACTGGACTTCCGCGTCTCGCGTTCCTGTGGTCCCGGCCGCTACGATTCCGCCTATGAGCAGAAGGGAATCGATTACCCCATCGGCTACGTTCGCTGGACCGAAACCCGAAACATGGAAGCTTTTCTGAAGCTTCTCGCGGATGGCAAACTTAATCTTCAGTCTCTGATCACCCATCGCTTTCCCGTTGTGCAGGCGCACTCGGCCTACGATTTGATCAACGGCAAAACGAAGCAGCACTCGTTGGGTGTGTTGATTGAATATCCAGGAGCTCCCAACAATAATAACGATGACAGCCGCCGGGTTGATCTCGCTGCCGTCGACTCGACCGTTGTGCGCACAGGATTGGTTCGAGTTGGATTAATCGGCGCAGGTAGTTTCGCTATCGGCACGCTTCTTCCGGCGATCAAACGGGCCGGTGAAGTGGAATTGATCATGGCGGCCGCTGCCAACGGCGCTCACGCGCATCATGCCGCCGCCAAATTTGGATTTGCCTCCTGCACGACTGACGAACGGGAAATCATTCATAATCCCAACGTCAACACAGTCGTTATCGCGACGCGGCATCATCTGCACGCGCCACAAGTCATCGCCGCATTGAATGCAGGCAAACACGTTTTCTGCGAAAAGCCCCTCTGTCTCAACCAATTCGAACTGGCGAAGATCGCCGCCGCGTATGACAAACAGGAGCACCGTCGGCTTCTGATGGTTGGCTTCAATCGCCGCTTCGCGCCACTCGCAGTTCGGATGAAAGCGTTTCTCGGAGAAACGCACGAACCCCTGTCGCTTCATTATCGAATCAATGCCGGATTTCTTCCCTCGGATCATTGGCTCAATGACCCTCAACGAGGTGGGGGACGCATCATTGCCGAAGTATGCCACTTTGTTGATCTACTCTCTTTTCTTGCGGGCAGCGCACCCGTGGAAGTGGAGGCTCGCGCCCTCACGAACTCAGGTCGGTACAGTAACGATAATGTTTTGTGTTCGCTCCGCTTCGCAAATGGTTCCAATGGCGCCATCAGTTATCTCGCAAACGGAGACCGCTCGTTTTCCAAAGAGAGAATCGAAGTCTTCGGCGGAGGCACGGTCGCGGTACTTGAAGATTTCCGCCGCCTGGACCTGGTTGGTGGCGGAAAGAAACAGGTCTTTCGCTCGCTGTTGCGCCGCGACAAAGGCCATCACAGCGAATGGAAAGCCTTTGTCCTCGCTATAAAGAACGGCACTGGCTCTCCAATCTCATTCAGCGAAATTAACAGCACAATGCTGACTACGTTTGCGCTGGAACAATCGCGTTGCTTGGGACAGCCGGTCGCGATCGAACTGTTTCGGCAGAACGATCCCGTCAAGAATGCCGACGGGTTGGATCAAGCATCCTGAACCTGGGTGAAGCTTTGGTCTATGCGTGACCTGCGAGCATGAATATTCTCTACATATCGCAATACTTTCCACCCGAAATGGGCGCTCCAGCGGCGCGCGTGGCTGAGTTGTCGCGGCACTGGGCAAATGCCGGCCACCAGGTCACGGTGCTCACAGGGTTTCCGAATCATCCCACCGGGGTTGTGCCGGCTGAATATCGCCCAAAACTCAGACGGTTGATCGCACGCGAGAAGCTCGGCGCAATCGATGTGGTTCGCGCCTGGCTCTTGCCTTTTCCAAATCGCAAAGCTTACGAGCGCATGTTGAACTACACCTCATTTGCCTCCTCTGCCGCACTCACAGGTCTTACCCTTCAGCGCCCCGACGTTGTCATCGCCACATCGCCGCAATTGCTGGTCGGACTTGCAGGCCGGTGCGTCGCGCGCTGGAAACGCGTCCCTTTTGTCTTCGAGGTGCGGGATCTTTGGCCTGAGTCCCTGGCAGCCGTGGGTATGGGACGCAGCGACTCGGCGTTGTACCGAATCGTCAGTAGGACCGCGGAGTTCCTGTACCGGAGTGCCGATCGAATCGTTGTAGTTGCCCCAGCTTTTGAAAAGCACCTGGTCGAACGCTGGCACGTGCCTCGCGAAAAAATATCTGTGGTCGAAAACGGGGTTGAGGCTCACATTTTCGCTCCGGGTGAGGAAAGCGATTTGCGAAGGCAATTAGGCGTCGAGAACAAATTTGTGGTCTCCTACATCGGCACCATGGGCATGGCGCAACGCCTGGAAACCGTCATCGAAGCGGCCGCGATCCTGCAATCAACAAACCCTGAGATCGCTTTTCTCATCGTCGGCGAAGGGGCAGAGAAACAGCGGTTGGTTGTTCGAGCCCGCGAATGCAACCTGATCAATCTCCAATTCATCGATCAGCAGTGTCGCGAGAAAATTCCCGCCTACATTCGCGCATCGGATGTTTGTCTTGTCCCACTTAAGAAAGATGAGTTGTTTAAGACCGTTATCCCCTCCAAGATGTTGGAGTTCATGTCATGCGCGCGTCCGGTCATCTTGGGAGTTGATGGTCAAGCTCGCGCGATTCTAGAAGAAGCCCGTGCCGGCATCTCGATCGAACCCGAAAATGCGGTCACTTTAGCAGAAGCGATTCGCCACCTGGCAATCAATCGGGAGGCTGCTTGCGAACTTGGCCAGAACGGCAGAGAATACGTGATCCGAAAATTCTCCCGTGGATACACTGCCGATCGTTACATCCAATTGTTGGAAGAAGTGCGCAATCTACCACAGCGTCGAACGGCTGAAGTTGCCGCCTAAGAAGCTAAACGTTCAAGAGATGATGTCTAGCTCAAGGGTGCGCCGCAATGATTGCGATCCCAGTCGTCGCCGTCACTACCGCTTGCAATCCTTGGCTCGCGGCAACTCGGGCCCCACTCAAGGGCACGAAAAGAATGTCATCCGCTTGCAAGGTGATATCGGGTGCTTTCGCTTCCAGCATCTTTTTCAGCGGAACCTTCGTCTCCGTCATTCCCGCCGGTCCTTTGCGGATAATCCTCACTCCCCCTATCTTTGCGGTGTGATTAGTTCCACCCGCCAGCGCAATTGCCTGCAGCACCGTGAGACTGCCATTGTCTATGAGCAGGCCGGCCGGATGCCCCACATCTCCGACGACATAAATGATCGGCGCCCGCGGGATCGTAATTGTATCGCCGGGAAAAACATCCACATTGTCCTTCAAATCGTCGGCCAGATTGCGAGGCAATTCCACCGTAATCGTCGCCCCGCGGCCGTGCTGCCGAATGACGCTGATTTTTCTCCCGGCTGCCGCTGTGAATCCACCGGCGGCAGAAATGAAGTCGTACAGCTTTCGATCGGCCAGCGCCGGATAAATACCCGGCTTTACTACCTCGCCCAGAATGGTCACGCCCTGCGAACTGGATTCGTCCACAAAAATCGTTACGTGCGCGTTCCGCACAAAGCCGCCATCTTCCAGTCGCTTCTGGATCGCTGCCTGCGCTTCGTCTATCGTGAGATCCGCCACGTGCACATAATCGATCAGCGGCAGATAAATATCTCCTGAATTTCCCACTCGTGCCTTTGTGGACAATTCCGGCACGTCATAAACGCTAAGCTCGATCAGGTCTCCCGGCGCCAGTTTCAACATCGATGGATTCGCGTCGTTCGCCGTAATGAGACCCTGAGAGCTGGAATTTTGAGAATTGCCTTCCGCGAGATTTGTGTGTTCCGCACTCGCGCCTATCTGCGGAATTGCAGCATCAGAGAGCGGTTCGGCCGCCGGCAATGCCCCGGTCGTTCCCGAGTGCGCCGATTGATTTGTCGCCGATTGATTTGTGGTTTGCGCTAAAAGCTGGAGTCGCGTGCCGCACGTTATAACGAAAACGAAAGACAGTACAGAGAGACTGGCGCTGCGGGCAAGATGGACTCTGCCATGTTGCATGAATGAGCCTCTGGCCTTCGCTGGAATAATTTTCTTCAGAATGGCTGAAAGTCTAGCACGCAAAAGCCGAAGAATTACCCACTCAGCAGCGGAGAGGAATCCAGTAACGCACTACCAGCAGCCGCCTAATTGCGGCAGAATCTACTGTCAGTTATTGCCGTGCGCTGTGCGATCGCAAGCCAGGGGGCTGCGTTGACGGTAGCGTTCTTCGGGATTTTCTTTCTTTCGCTGCTGTTGGCATTCGTATTCACTCGCACCGTTCGGGATTTCGCATCCCAGCGCGGCTGGGTAGCGACTCCTTCTCAGGAGCGCCATCTCCATTCCAAGCCTTTGCCTCGCCTCGGCGGGGTCGCGATTTTCATTTCGTTTTCGCTCAGCTTGCTCGTCGCTGCAATTGTGGCATCGTTGATCCCCGGCGTGCAGTCAGCGTTTCCGCTGAAAACTCTGCTGACGATTCTGGTGCCCGCAACTCTGATTTTTCTGCTGGGAATCTATGACGATCTTTACTCCGCCGGCCCTTACGTAAAGTTTGCGGTTCAAGCTGTTGCTGCCACCGTATTGTTTGCTGGCGGCCTTCGGATCATCAACATTCCCGTGCTCTTCGGGAACCACCAATTGCCGGTCTTCATTGCCTTGCCGCTCACAATTCTCTGGGTTCTGGCCATCACCAATGCCTTCAATCTCATCGATGGACTGGATGGTTTGGCCGCCGGTTCTGCCTTGTTCTCAACCCTGGTGGCCTTCGTGGTCTCATTGCTGAATGGACAATCCCTGATCACCCTGATGACGATTGCCCTTGCCGGCGCGATCCTGGGATTTCTCCGCTACAACTTCAATCCGGCGACAATTTTCCTTGGCGATTCAGGCAGCCTCTTTATCGGCTTCCTGCTGAGTGCCCTCGCTCTCGCCGGAGCGCAGAAGGCGCCTACAATTGTCGCCGTCGCAATCCCCGTAGTATCCTTCGGACTGCCGATTCTAGAAACTGCGCTTTCTATTCTGCGCCGCGTCATCAGCGGGCGACCTGTTTTCACCGCCGACTGCGAGCACATCCATCACAAGTTGCTGCAGCACGGCCTCACGCATCGCCAGGTTGTAATCGTGCTCTACGCAGTATCAGCTTTATTTGCCATGCTCAGCTTGTTTCTGCTTTGGCCCACCGGCAGTTCGCTGGGCTTGGTGCTGGCAGTTCTCGGGATCGGCATCTGGATCGGCGTTCAGCGACTCGGCTATCTCGAACTCGGAGAACTGGGTCGCGTGGCCCAACGCACCCTCGATCAACGCCAAATTCTCATTAACAATCTGGCCATACGCCGGGCCACGGAAGAGTTAAAGGTCACGCGAGACTACGATCAGATTCGGCGCTCACTGGAGGCGGCCTTCACTTCGAACGATTTCGATGCCTTCGACCTCAGAATCGATCTCTTTCCTGGCGAGTTCAATCCCGCAACCGAAATGGATGCAGCCGGAAAGCGCGGCGAACTGTCACTTCACTGGCGAAAAAAAGCCGGATCAGTATCTCTCGAAGGTTTGTCGGCCTGGAGTCTGTCCGTGGACCTGGTCAGTTCGTTCAGTCGCCGCCGGGGTACGCTGACAGTTCGTCGACTCCACTCACAGCGAGATCTGCAGCTGGATATCAATCTTTTGACTACCGCATTCTCGACCGCAATCGCCGATGCCTTCGATCGCACTCTTCAGCACACGAGTGAAGTGATTCCTCTTCACGACGAAGGATCGAGATTCCTTGCTGCCCAGGCGGGCTAATGGGTATGATGCGGCGGTAAGATATAGTCCTTGGGCGTCTCGGAGTGCGCAATTCAGTGGTCTCTCACCCTCCATCCTTCAAATCTTGTTATGCGCTCCTCGCTGCGTCTGCGGTTTTATGGTTGGGGTGCGGAATACGGTGTTGGGCTCAGCTGCCCTTCATCAATGCAGGCCCGGATTCCGGCTTCGCACAGGTCGATTTCGCGCAAATGTACCTCGATCAGATCAACCGGCACGCTGCGAAGACTGCGAAACAGAAGGCAGAAGATCAGGAACTGATTGCCTCCGGCACGGTTTCAGCATTCGACCTGGAAGCTCCTAACAACGCCGTCGAGCAGTTTAATCGCGCCAGTTCCCTGTTGAAAGTGCAGAAATCGAAAGAGGCGATCAGGTTTTTGCAAAAAGCGATCCAGGACGATCCCAAATTTGTGTCCGCCCACATTGCTCTAGGCCGCGCTTATCTCGACCTCGACGATAAAGCTCGTGCCAGGAACGAATTTGAAACGGCAGCCAGGGTCGATAACAAATTCGCCCTCGCTTATCTGGCCCTGGGTCGCCTGGCGATGTCGTCGAACGATTTTCCCAGTGCGCAATCAGAAATCGAAAAAGCCGTTGCCTTACATCCCCGCGACGTGAAGATCCTGGCGACTTTGGCCTACGCGCAAAATGGAAACCATCAGTATGCGCAGACATTGGCGACGGTTCAGCTCATCCACACTCTCGATCACAAAGCGTTCGCCAACGTCCATTACCTCGCTGCCTCCGCCGCAATGTCGATGAAGGATTATGCGACCATGGAACGCGAGCTCAAGGTTTTTCTCGCCGAGGATCCTACCTCTGAGTTCGCTCCCACTGCGCGAAACAACCTGGCCATCCTGGAGCGCAACGACAAGGTCTTGGCGGAAAAGGCTGCGGGACCCGTGCCCGCGGTGGCTACGGTTCGCTCGACACCCACAAGCTTCCCCAACACAGAAAGGCTCAAAGCACAATTAAGCGGGTTGGGCAACGAGTCGGACTGCTCCGATTGCAGTGTTACCGAAGTGAATGGGGCGGTTCTGGAAACCGGGCTTTCGGTTGCCCCCGGCAGGCCAATGGCTGCTGCGGGCGTTCCTGCCAGCATGTGGATGATTCGTACCAGCGTAGACGACGTGGCCATTTTCTTCTCCGTCAGCAGCCACGGGCACATGATCAACGATCTGCAGGAGTCCGATATCCAGGTTCGCGACAACAATAAATCCCCGGCAAGAATAGTGCAGTTTTCTCCACAGTCGAAACTGCCACTACGCCTTGGTTTGCTGATCGACACCAGCGGTTCGGTAAACGAGCGCTTTTCATTCGAAAAAACCGCGGCGGCAAAATTCGTAGAGAAGGTGCTCAATCACGGTTCTGATCTCGCGTTTGTGGCAGGATTCTCCACCGAAACGGAAGTCATGCAGGATTTCATCGCGGACCCCGGAAAACTGGGAAAGGGCATTCACAAGCTCACCAACGGAGGTGGCACAGCGCTATTTGATGCAGTTTCCTATGCGTGCCGCAAGTTAGCGGACTACCCCGACGATGAACGGGTTGCGAGAGTGCTGGTCATCGTGAGCGATGGAGAAGACAATTCCAGCCACCGGAGCCTGAAACAGAGCATCGACACCGCGGAGCGAGGCGGAGTTACGATCTACATCATCAGCACGAAAGAGGATCACGGCGACAAGACCGACGCCGACAAAGTCCTCGAAGCCTTAGCCGACCGCACCGGCGGAGAATCTCTGTTTCCCGGAGACGTGCTTACTCTAGGCAAATCATTTGACAAGCTGCGTGATTTAATCCGCAGCCGTTACTTCATAGCCTACAAGCCTGCCGATTTCCATCCCGACGGCAGCTATCGCACGATCAGCATCATCGCCGAGAGAAATGGCAAGAGGTTCCAGGTTCGTGCCCGCAAGGGTTACCATTCCCGCCTTGAGACGAGCCCGAACTGAGCCAAACCGGTGAATCTGGCGAGAATTTTTCAGCGTCTTCGATTCCTTGCCTCTCGATGATCGCAATCCATTGCCCGTGACGCTGCTCGGAATATACGATCCGGCCATCGAGAATCCGGGCGGCTGCAGTTGGCGGCAAATCGCGGTGATATCCAAAAAACCGGGTTTTCCACTTCGCTCTCATTTGTGCGAAAGTTTTCCAACGATCCCAAAATACTGAGCCCGGTTCGAACTTAGTGGAGAAGATCAAGGCGACATCGCAATCCGGATAAAGCTCTGCAGCCGACAGCACCTGATTCAGCGAAAAATCCTCGATGCGCGCAACCTGCATCGGCCGCGTAATGTAGCCGAGCCAGGGCCGCGTGATTTCGTCGGACGCCGGCCATGCGGTAAGCACACGCGCCATTGGATAACGAGCTTCCAGGAAACGCTCGCCGTCTTCATGCAGGATTGCATAATCGCGATACGCCAGATTGTCCTCAAGTGAGAATCCGTAAGGCGGATTCCAGAACCACGCAGAAACAAACGCGAGCGCGATAAATCCAATCACCGCGGTCCAATACCGCACTCGGCGCCAGACTGTGGACACGCAAAGAATAATTACCAGAGGAATGGCGGGCAGCATGTAACGCGCCAGCACTGCTCCTCCGATCACTGACATTACGACAGCGTAAGTGATGATGACTACATAGAAAACTATTTGCCGCTCAAAGGCGATTCGCGGCCGCTCGAAGCCGGAATCGAGTTCCGGGGGCAGCATCCACACGGCGAGCAGCGCTGCCAGCGTCAGTATCCACAAATGCAAATATCCGCACAGCTGCCAAACTCGCAGAGCCAGCGCCAGAAAAAATCGAGTGGGATTGAGCGTCGCTGAGATGTTGTAGCGGAAAAACTCCGGATTGCCGAAGACATAGCCGGTGCGGGAATAATGATACGCATACCAAAAGGCGAGCAGTACCACGGAAGTCGCCAGCGCTGCAACACGGCGCTTCGCTGCGGAAATCGACGTCACAGCAGCGGCGCTACCAATCTCATTCTTCTCTCTCCACTTTTGCGGCCACAACTTTTTCCCCAACCTGTCAGCTGCCACCGGGCGCACGACCTCCCACACGATCAGCGCTAGCGGAGCCAGAATGGCTGTTTCCTTCGCGAGTCCCGCCAGCGCAAACCAGAAGGCTACTCCGAGCGCTTCACCTTCGATGTAAGCCGCGAGAGCCCAAAATGTGAAACCCGCCGCCGCCAGGTCCACTTGCGCAAGCGAGCTTTGCGCGAAGAACACCGGATCCAACGCCGTACACAGCGTCGATGCAATTGCGACTTTTGTGTTAGAAACGCGTTCGGTCAATCGGAACACACCCAGCAGCGCAAAGGCAGCCACAACCACCATCGCCGATCTCGTTACCGCCGGGGCATAACCCGCGACTTTCCACCACAGCGCGAGCCAGATCATCACTAGCGGAGGATGCGCGTTGGAAACCGTGGATTTCGGAATCAGGCTTCCGGCGAGAAAAATATCGCGCGCGGCGGGAATGTAATATCCAGCTTCATCCCAATAGTAAGGCAATTGCAGCAGAAAAACGTGCAGCAGAAAAACCAATACGAATATCAGAGCGAACACCACCGGCGGTGAAAGCCACCACGCCGCCCGGGTTTTCACATCTACGGGGCTGCTCAGAGATTCATCTCGTAGCTCGGAAGGCGATCGCTAATGGACCGGCCCTGCCGGAGTCATCCGCGGATCGAGTTTGATTTCGCCAAAGGCGGTCTCGTAACCCGAGACATTCTGCTGCAGAAGTCCAAGCAGCGCCTTGGCCTGTTGGGGGCTAAGATAAATGCCTTGAAAATTGCGAATCTCGACGTGGGCTTCGCTCTGCTGCTGCAGAGTTCCAAAAACCATGAAAAAATCCCAGACGTTCACCCGCATCTGGACACTGTTGGCGTACGATTCGCGATAATCGGGTGCGTTGCTCAACTTCACGTTCGGTTGTGCAGGAATGGCCATAGCCGAAAGTGTAATTACTTATAGGCCAGGAAGGGAAGGGAGCCATCGAAAATTCCCGAACCCTGTGCAGAATTCATGATGAGGCGTCACTTAACCAGTCAAAAATTGTCACCTGCATGGCTGATTTCCGCCTTCGAGGCCCGAGCAAGCACTGCGCAAAAGGACATGATCGTTCGCTACTTTGCTGAAATTAAACGGGTTGTAGGATGTGTATATCCGTCCCGACTGGCGTTCAAAGTGCGGGACTAGTCGCGGTTCAAACTGGAATCTTGAGACTCAATTCTATGGATCAGAAACCTGCGAACGAAGCTTTGGAAGAAATTATTCTTCCGGAAAATTTACTCCCGTTGGGATCTGTGCTGAGCGAAGGCATCACTCCACTGGAAGTCAGCATGATATTGGCCAAGGTGTTTCACGTTCAACATGCCGAAGTGGCGTTGCTGAAGCTCGATGGCGGCCTGCTGAAATTTATTTTTCCGGAACATCTCCGGATCACCGGCGCGATCCCAATTTCCAGCAAGGCCATCGCCGCCCACACTGCATTGAGCAAGAAAGCGGAAATCTTCAACAACTTTGCCCGTGTGAAGCACGCCAGCATCTTCGAGACGATCAAGCCGCTGGGCGTGCAAACCGATGATTCGCCGACATCGCCAGTGGCGCCGATTCAGAAGCTGATGTCGGTTCCAATCCTGGATCAGCAATCGACGGTATTAGGGGTCATTCAGATTTCGCGAAAAGGACTCGATCCCAAATTCACCCAGGACTTTAGCCGTGAGGATTTACACGATCTGGAAGTTGCCGCAGGAGTGCTGGCAGTTTCGTCCGTGATGCTGGCAAACTGACGGGTTTGCACACAGCCAAAGCCGAGGCGCATGCGGGCGGCTGACCGAAGCGGGAGTCCACAGCCGAAATCCCGAGCCTGGCGAGGGACCTCTCTCGAAACACGGCGCGCAGCTCATTCAAACTGGCGCGAAAGCGGGAACTCGAACCAAGCCGAAGCCTGACACAAACCTAGGCGACCGACACCGTTTTGATATTCATGAACTCGCGGATTCCGTTCGCCGAAAGCTCCCGTCCGTGGCCGGAGTGCTTCACGCCCCCAAACGGGATGCGCGGATCGGAAGCCACCATCTTATTAATGAATACCATTCCGGATTCAAGTTCGTTGATGAAACGCTCGCGTTCGCGGTCGTCTTTGGTCCAGGCGCTGGCGCCGAGACCGAAGCGGCTGTCATTCGCCAGACGAATGGCTTCGTCGATATCCTTAACCCGAAATAACGAGGCCACCGGTCCGAACAATTCTTCCCGGTAAGCCGGAGAATTCTTCGGAATGTTGGTGAGC
This sequence comes from uncultured Acidobacteriaceae bacterium, assembly GCA_963784095.1. GTDB lineage: Bacteria > Acidobacteriota > Terriglobia > Terriglobales > Acidobacteriaceae > Sulfotelmatobacter. The sequence goes on along the minus strand of CAWAQC010000001.1, from coordinate 149,885 downwards.
ACCGTGGGCGCGTAGTAATTGCCCTCCCGCTTCAATGGATGGCCACCGGTCAAGACTCTGCCGCCAGCCTGCACAGTTTTCTGGACGTCCGCATCGAGTGAGGTGACGGCGTCAGCCATGGCCAATGGTCCAAGCTCGGTTTTCTCATCGAAGGGATCGCCAACGCGCAGGCCCTCCATACGAGCCACGAAGCGTTTCTCAAACTCCGCCGCGATGGGCTCAGCGAGAATGAAACGTTTCGCCGCGATGCAAGACTGCCCATTGTTGATTACGCGCGCCTCAACCGCAGTGGCAACTGCCGCCTCGAGGTCCGCGCTCGGCATAACGATAAATGGATCGCTGCCTCCGAGTTCGAGCACAACTTTCTTGATGCGCTTGGCCGCTGCCACTCCCACCTGAATTCCGGCCTGTTCGCTTCCCGTGAGCGTGGCTGCCTTCACGCGCGGATCGTTGAGAATCGCGTCCACCTGCTCAGCGGAAATTAGCAGAGTTTGAAACGCACCCTCTGGAAATCCCGCCTCGAGAAAAATCTTTTCCAGCGCCAGAGCGCACTGTGGAACATTGGAAGCGTGCTTCAACAATCCGACGTTTGCGGCCATCAGCGCGGGCGCTGCGAATCGCACTACCTGCCAGAACGGAAAGTTCCACGGCATCACCGCCAGAATTGCTCCGATTGGCTGGTAGCGGACGAAACTTTTCTGCGCGCCGGTATCGATCACTTCATCGGCAAGAAAGCGCTCGGCATTTTGCGCGTAGTAGCGGCACCCTGTGGCGCATTTGAGCGCCTCGGCAATCGCAGCTTTGTAGGGCTTGCCCATTTCCAAAGTCATCAAGTGCGCGAATTTCTCTTTGTCGCGCTCAAGAATTTCAGCCGCACAGTTCATCCGGCGGGCGCGCTCCGAAAATGGAGTGTTACGCCCGGCTTCAAATGTGGTGACCGCCAGTTGCAGCTTTTGTTCGACCTCGGCTGCGGTAAGGGCTCTAAAACTTTTAACCAGTTCGCCAGTTGCTGGGTTGATGCTTGCTATCGCCATAATCGAGACTTTCCTAGATGCAGACTTTCTTTAGAATTTTGTAGCAAATCTCGGAACCACACCCATTCTCGCTCTTGCTGCATGCTTTCGCTACTCCACGCCTCTATGTCTCTATTTCTTTATTCGATCGTCGCGATCTTGCGGTTGCTCCGCTTCCAATACACATACCCCGGCACGCCCATCAGGACGATGGCCGTGCCCCAGAATGCTTCCGTTGGCCGCGTGATGATCGTATTCAAAGTCCACGCCGCGCCCACCAGCACATAAATCGCGGGCAGCCATGGATATCCGGTGCAGCGGTAGGAGCGGGGGATGTCAGGACGCTTCCAGCGCAGCAGGAACAGGCCGATCACGGTAAGCGTATAAAACAGCACCATGCCGTAGATCACATAAGTGTAGAGCTGGTCGTAGCGGCCGCTCACTGTGAGCACACACGCCCATGCACTTTGACCAATCAGCGCAACTGCCGGCGTGCGCCACTTGGGGTGAACTCGCGCCATCTGCGAAAAGAAGATGCCATCCAGGGCCATGGCGTAATAAACCCGAGCGCAGCTTAGGATGGCGCAGGCGAGGGCGCCAAACACAGACACCGCGATCAACGCCGAGAGCCACATCGCCGCTGCGGGCGAAAAAAGTACCGCGGCCGAGGCTTGCGCGATCGTTTCGTGCTTCGCGATTTCCTTGAGCGGCAGGGCGTAGAGATATGTCATATTCATCGCGATATACACGACGCCGACAATTAGAACGCCGAGCACCATCGCCAGCGGCACATTGCGGCGCGGTTCTTTTACTTCTCCGGCCACCCACGTGATGTAAACCCATCCGTCATAAGCCCAGAAGACCGCGATCAGCGCGACTCCGAATGCAGAGAGCATTTGAGAAACGCCCATATTTACGGTGATGCCACTCAGCATCCCCTGATGCGAGGTGAAGTGATGCCAGTCGCCTTTGCCGATGGCGAAGCCGAGTATTACGAATGCCGCCATTGCGACAAATTTGGCCCAGGTGGCGACATTCTGAAGAATGGTCCCGCGCCGCAGGCCCACAACGTTGACAGCGGTTATGACGGTAATCAGAATCAAGGCCACGAGGTGGGCGCGAGTGATCACGACGCCCGCGACCGAAAGCGACACATGCTCTTGCGAGAGGCTTGGGATCATCGAGCCGAGATACGCCGCGGTACCTACCGCCAGCGCCGCGATCGAACCGCCGTTGCCCACGCTGAACAGCATCCATCCGTAGAGAAATGCGGTCAGGTCGCCGTAGGCTTCGCGCAAGTAAACGTACTGTCCGCCGGAAGCGGGGAACATCGATCCCAGTTCGGCGAATGCAAAGCAGGCGCACATAGAAATGCCGCCGCCAAGAAACCAGACGAGCAGAAACAGCATCGGGTGAGTCAGAGCCCCAGCTATATCTTTGGCGGTGAGAAAAATAGACGAGCCAATAATGCCGCCCACCAGCAGCAATACGGAATCGAGCAGGCCCAGTCCGCGTACAAGAGTAGGCTGCGAATTGGATATGGAAGCTTCCGACGTGACCGGCGCGAGGCTCGAGTCCATTATCCGATTCCCAGTTCGTCCGGAGATTCCAGCGGCGTTCCGCAGCGCCGGCAAATGATGGCAGAACAATCGCCGCAGGTCAGGGGGTCGGTCACCTCGCGGGCGCATTTCGGGCAATAAAAGAGGGCTCCCGGCGCGGGCTGCGGACTCTGGGGATTTGTTGCCATGTGGAGGAAAACTGTAACATAAAAAGGACGCAGCGCAATGCGCACTAGATCAGTGAACAAACATGCCTGAAAAATCCCTCACTCCCGACGAAAAGCTGCAGCAGGAATTCAACCGCTGGGCCACAGCGGGCGAAGGCCCGAAGATGGAACAACACCATCTCGACATTACATCGAAAACGATTCGCCACATGGGTCTGCGCCCCGGCGAGCGCGTGCTCGACCTGGGTTGCGGCTCGGGATGGGCAACGCGGCTTTTGGCGCGATTAGTGGGCGAAGGGCCGGATGGTTTCGGGCAGGTTGTCGGCTTGGATGTTTCGGACGAGATGATTCGCGAGGCGCGCGCGGCGTCCAAGGATTTCGACAACATTCTTTACGTCTGGGGATCGGCGGAGCAGATTCCGTGGGAAGAAAACTTCTTCGATAAAATTCTTTCGGTCGAATCCTTCTATTACTACGCCGATCAGGACCGCGCCTTGAAAGAGCTTTTTCGTGTAATGGCCCCGCGAGGAAGATTATTCATTCTCATCAATCTCTACCAAGATAATTCCTATTCCCTGCAATGGGTGGATAAGTTGAAGGTTCCAGTTCACGTGCGCTCGACGGCGGAATATGTCGAGTTGTTAAGAAAGCATGCTTTCGAAAACGTGGAAGCGATCCGCATTCCCGACGACACTCCAACCCCGGACGATTACAAAACAAAGTCGTTCCGCAGTCTGGAAGATCTGCGCGCGTTCAAGCGCGAAGGTGGGTTATTGTTGATGGCGTCGAAGCCGGACCTGCGCACGCCAGCTCCCGGATACACGATCTATTAGCGGTCACATTTCGTCTTCGTCGTCACCATCCTGATCGCGATGCCCAAGGTCTTTCGCTGGGCTAAGAGCGCGGCCATCGTTGGCGTGTCGGATTTCGATCCGCCCATTTACATTCTGCAATCGAATGTGCGTGCCGCCATTGCCCAGTTCTCCACTAAGATCGTGCCCGACAAAGCCATGGTTCACGTGAAGGCCGAAGTCATTCTCAATGCCGCCAGAGACTGTGCTGGCCGCGATCTCGGCGTTTGAATCGGAAGGGATCGTCAACTCGACAGCGCCATTTACCGACTTCAATTCGATCGAGGACGGAGGAATCTCATCAAATTTCGCTTCTATACGGCCATTGACCGTAGAAAGCTGTGATTGCCCCGAAAGATCTTGAGCTTCCAGCCTGCCATTAATGCATGAAGCACGAACCTCGCCTTTGGTTCCGGTAATATCGAGCGACCCATTGATCAGCTTGATCTCGTCCAATCGAACCGTACGCGGCATAGTCAGCGTGTATTCAACGCTCGCCGGATTATCGTGCGAACCCGAGTCGAAGGTGTGATCGTGATCGGGATATTGCGTGCGGATAGAAAGGTAATCTTTCCCGGCGTCGACGATGATTCGCGCTTCATCCAGTCGCTCTTTCGAATTGGCCGATTTGATGGCGTCCACTTTCACTTCGTTGCGGTCCCACGTGGAGATGTGGACCGCGCCGTTAATGTTATCGAGACCGACGCGGCCATCGGGCGTAATTGCGTAGGTTTGATGAAACTCCTCCGTCAGTGCGCCCCGATGGTCCGCAGCATGCGCCGCGAGTGCGAACGCAAAAACGGCGCAGATGGTTCCAGCTGCAACTCCGAATCCGAAAGGAAAATCAGACAGGCGTTTCATAAAACCTCCGTGCAGATGTAGACGTAGTAAGCGGAAAATGGTGAGTGGGGCACATGGAAATTTCTCTTTGATTGCTGAAAAATTAGTGCGGTCGACAAGATAATCCTGCATTCTGATTTTCACACGCCGTCAGATAGCGGCGCGGGGGAGTCGTTCTTCCGTCCAGCTTCGGTGAGCAGGTAAACTCCCAGTATCGTAATTTCCGGCTCAATCGGATGACGGTAACGCTGTCCGGGAAACACCAAGTAATAAATCGCGGGATAGAGCAGAATCAGCCAGAATAGAAGCCCTGCGCCACGCCTGTGCCGGCGCAAAGCGCTCCCCAACCCCCAGAGCATCAGCACCGAGGTCGCGAGAAAAAGCGAATTCTTTACCTCCGCCAGCCACCAGATCTTTGCCAGCTTCGGCGGTCCCGCCCAGAAATAAATGAAGCGCTTCAGGCAAAGGACTGCAAAGCGCGCGTAATCGGCTTCAATGTAATCCAGCGCCTGCCGCTTACGCATCGCGATGTAAGGTAATTCGCCCATCGCTTCATATTGGCGCATCGCATAAAGATCCTGCGTGGGATGCAGATATTCCATCCATGTTCCATCCGCGCCACGGCCATTGCCCAGGCGAAGCTCGGCTCCGAAATTGTCACGGATAAAGATGAACTTACCGAAGGTTCGATAATTTCGCGCACTCCATGGTGCGACACAGGCAATAAAAACGGCAGAAGCCAACAGCACGCCGGCCAGCGACCGTTTATGCTGCTTCGCACGCTGACACCACGCCCACAATCCCGAAACCGGCAGGAAAGAGATCAGCACAGTGCTGCTGAGTGCGGCGACGCCCCAGAGCAGCCCGAACTCAAACCAGGGCAGCCACCCCTCGCGCTCGTTCATCGTCAGCGAGAGCCAGAAAATCAGCGTCAATAAGAGCGCCGATAAACTCGTCTCCCACACCCAGCGCGTGCACCAGTACATTACATAAGGAAGAAGCGCCCAGCTCCATGCGGCGCCCACGGCAACTTTTTCGGAGAAAATTCGACGGGCGATCAGAAAAATCGGAATGCACGTAATCGCCGAAAAAATGCTGTTGATGGTGAGCAACACAAAAGCTGAAGCTCGCGAATAGATTCCGAAAAAGTGAAAGACGCCCGCAATCAAGTAGGGATAAAGAGGCGATTCCCATGCGGTTGGGCCGGTCGTACCGTTGAAAGGATTGCTGAAGCCGTGGCCCCCGGCAATAGCCGCGCCGATGCGCCCCATCTCCCAGCCGAAGCTGAAATTATGGTCGGTGGTTTTGAATTTGTAGGTGTGGCCGACAACGATCCATCCCACTCGCAGAAACAGCGCGATGGCGACCATCCAGAACCGCGAGGTGCGGATGTGAGACCAGGCGCGAATGAACCGTGTTGGAATACTTTCAGGAGCCAGGGTCGCTGCGGGTCTTGAATTCATGGATAGCTCTATTTGTAAATGAGAGGAGATTTGCGAGCAAATTTGGCGACCGTGAGTGAGGCTAGAAATTCCATCGTCGACGGTTCATCGCCATTTCCTCTGACCTCCCGCGCGCCCGAGGTCATCACTCCCGCTGGCGTTGAGCGGTATAATTGTGGCGGCTAAGGGACATCTATGAGCTGGCTGCAAAATAAATTCGAAAAGAATTTCCTGATCAGCACGGTCGATTACGTTTTTAACTGGGCGCGCAAGTCAGCCGTGTGGCCAATGACGTTTGGCCTGGCCTGCTGCGCGATTGAGATGATCGCTTCGTCGACGGCGCGTTTCGATATCGCGCGCTTCGGCTCGGAAGTGTTTCGTCCCAGCCCGCGGCAGAGCGATTTGATGATCGTCGCCGGCACGGTAACGCTGAAGATGGCCCCGGTGGTCAAGCGTATCTATGACCAGATGCCCGACCCGAAGTGGGTGATCTCAATGGGGGCGTGCTCATCGGTTGGCGGCCCGTTCAATACCTATGCCGTCTTGCAGGGCGTCGACAAGATTGTTCCAGTCGATGTTTACGTGACTGGATGTCCTCCGCGTCCTGAGAATCTGTTCTACGCATTGCTCAAGCTGCAAGACAAAATCGATACCATGACCCTGGCCAGGAAGCCGACCGAGGTTCGCCTGGATGCGAACATGATGGAAGATTTCAAGCGTCAGGTCATGATCGCCCAAACCATGCAGCCGAAGTGACCGCGCTTTAGTGGGCAGCAAGAACCAAGTGGGGACAGCCGCCTCGGCTGTCCGGCCAAGCGCAGCGACGCGGTTCTTCCCAGGGGATTCAACTCAACAGATTTAAAGACTAATGGCGACATTCACCAAGCTCACTGTTGAGTCCGAACTCCCTCCCACTGACGAAGCCAAAGAATTCACTTGCGGTAACAAGACCATCTGCGTAGCCAATCTGAACGGTGTCTACAGCGCCATGGACAATGTCTGCCCGCATCGTGGCGGCCCGCTGGGGCAGGGAATGATTGAAGGTAACAAGGTCGTGTGCCCGTGGCACGGCTGGGCTTGGGATGTGAAGACGGGTGTGGCCGAACAGGATTCCGGCATGAAGGTGGTTGTCTATCCGCTGAAGCTTGAGAATAGCGATGTGCTAATCGAGACGTAGCCTGTTTTTATTTCGTGTCGTTATCCTAAGTAGCGCAAGAATTTCCCCGGCTGATTTTCATATCCCGGAAACACCTCTAGCAAATTCTTATTCCCCATGTGACGCGCAACGGCCTCACCGAGCACCTGCCGGAAATCCGTAGTCAGAGCCAGGTCGCGACCCTCATAAAGCTGAGACTGATCGAGACCCGGCCAGCGGCCGTAAACTTTTCCGCCCTTCACCGGGCCGCCGAGAACGAACATGACGTTCGCGTGGCCGTGGTCGGTGCCGCGATTGCCGTTTTCCCGCGCCGTGCGGCCGAATTCTGACATGGTCACAACCACCGTGTCTTCGCCGAGATCGCCGAGGTCAGTCCAAAACGCTGTCAGCGATTGCGAGAACTCGCGCAGCACGTTGGCAAGCTGGCCTTCGGTCGCGCCTTCGTTCACGTGATGGTCCCATCCTCCGATGTCGGCAAACGCCACCCGCACGCCGAGATTCGCCTTGATGAGCCGCGCAAGCTGCCGCAGGCTGTCACCAAAATGCCCTTTCGGATAAGCTGCGCCGGGCGCAGGTTTGTACTTCGAGGGGTCGGCAGATTTCAGCATCTTCACGGCGTCAAACGTTTCTTCACCGGCGCTGTGCAGCACCGCATCGGAGGAACTGTCATACATCGCCTCAAACGCATTCGCAACCGGCAAAGCTTTCGCATTGCGCCCGCCGACTGAAAAATCGTTGATGTTGTTCATTGCAATCGTGGGCTCAACTCCGCTGAGGATGCGCGGAATCGATGGCCCCATCGCAATCGCGTCGAAGGGAGACTTCTGCGGAGGATGCGGCAGGTTGCGCAGAGATCGGTTCAGCCATCCATCTTCTGTCGACTTTACCCCCGGAGTGCCGGACTCCATGAAATCCTGCGCATCGAAGTGAGATCGGTTCGGATCGGGCGATCCCGCAGCGTGAACGATTGCCAAATGCCGCTGCTGCCATAACGGTTGAAACGATGCGAGCGCGGGATGCAGTCCGAAGAGTCCATCCAGATCGAGCACGGCCTGCCGAGGGATGTTGATGCTTGGCCGCATCGCATAATATTGTGCTTCGGCATGCGGCACCACGATATTCAAGCCATCGGCCGCGCCGCGTTGGAAGATGACGACAAGACGCTTATTGTGCATACCTGCTGTCGCCGATCCCCACGCCGCGCGAGCTAGAAAGCTCGGCACAGCTGCCGTCCCCACAATGGCGAGTGCGCTATTGTGAATAAATACTCGACGAGTGATTGACATTAAGACTCCGTAGAGACGCAGCTTGCTATGTCTTGCTTGCGCCTACCTTCTCTGAAACTCCGGCGAGCCGAGCAGCAACCCCGCAATCGTGCCGGGATTGCCGGTCTTCCTTATTGCTGTTGTCGTCGTCGTCTGAATCTGCGCGACGATCGAATCATGCGTCTGCTGCGAAACTCCGCCCGCGACAAGCCTATCCTCAAGCATAGCGACAATCGCCGACGGATCGAAGCTCTGCGTATCCGGCACCAATGCGGTCACATCGAGCTTAACCCCGCGAACCTTTCCAGCGGTGAGTGCAAGAGCGAAATTCATTCGGTTGAGCAGCGCCGAAGAACTCACCCAGGTGTCGGCTTTCATCGAATATCCCGTAGGAGGCTGCGCGCCGTATAGCGGCATTCCCATATTGTTGAGCTGTCGAATTAAAGGCATGGCATCGTCGACCTCGGCGCCGGTCGCGCGAACACTCGAGGCCACGAACTCCAGAGGAGTTTTCACCTTCGCTCGATAAGTTGTATCGTCCCAAAACTCAGGTGAGTGAAAGAGCACGCTCAGCACCTCGCGCATGTCGCCTTTCCTTTTCAGAAATGTCTTCGCCATCCGATCGACTAACGCGGGCGGCGGATCGTCTGAGACGAACCGCTCTGCCAGCTTGAGCGAGATAAAATGCGCTGTCTTCCGGTTGGTGGCGAGTCGGTGCAGCAGTTCCAGCCCTTCGTCTTCACCGTTTTCCTTGATGCGATGCCCGAGCACAAACTTTGCGCCGGGTTCATGCATTCGCGGTTCGAACTTGAATTCGCCGCCCTGTGCCGGCTTGTCGATCGTCCACCCGGTAAACACTTTAGCCGCCTCGGTGACATCGCGTTGCGAGTAGCCGCCACTCACGCTCAGCGTATGTAGTTCCATCAACTCGCGGCCGTAATTTTCATTGAGACCGCTGGGACGCTTGTTTGGCCGCTCGGGAAGGCGACGCGCGTACGGTCCGTAACCATGTGCCGGAACTCCGAGAGCTTGCGCTGAGTGCGGTCCTACACTTAACCAGTTGTCGAGATAGAAGAGCATAGCCGGACTCTTTGCGGTCGCGACCAGCAGATCTTCAAACCTGCCGAGAGCATGTGGCCGAATCACATCGCGCTCGTAGCCCGTCAACATCAGGCGGTCAAGACCCTTGTCGGCAAAAACATTGAAATGGTTGAACCAAAAATCAGTCATCACTTCTTCCAGTTGACGCTGACTGTAGATCGCTCGCAGAAGCTTGGCCTGCGCCAGTTCGCTGTCGACCACCACCGACGGATTGTTTAAAGCGAGCAGAGTTTCTTTTTGCTGCGGCGACATGCCTTCAATGAAATCGCGCCCTTTGCCTCCGCGCAGAGACTGAGCAAATGAGACCAGTTCCTCCGGCTTCATCGTAAGAATTCTTTGATATCGCTGATCAGCCGGCAGGATGGTTAATCCTTCAAAATCGAAATTGGCGTAGGTTTGCTCCTCGCGAATGCGCTCTTGTTCTTGCTCCTGTGGGGCTGGCCTCGCTGGCGTCATCGACGCTTGTGGCTCTTCGCCCGGCTTTACCATTGCCGCGGAGGCGGTCGGAATTTTGGCTTCCTCTTCTTTCTGCTCTTTTCGCGCCCTTAGCTTGGCAAGTTGAACCTCATAAATTGCTCGCGTGGCCGGATCCGAAGGCATCGGTCTCTTTCCATTCATCACCTGATTGATTTCCTGCGGATCGGGAAAGCTTTCGGCAATTTCCCGGGTGCTCATGCGCAGAGTGCGGAACGGCTCGAGCCGCGAATTGAGAGCGCTATCATCGATTTTTTCGGGATGCAGTTGCAGCTCAATCCAGCGGTCGACTCCCATTGCGGCAACTTGTTGCACATCTCCGGGGCGGGGACCGAAAGTCAGGCGATTCAGCGCGTGCAGCGCTCGTTTCTGGTTGCTGGAATCGGGCGGGGCAGTCTTTTTCGCTAGCAGTGGCAGCACCCTATACGCCAGGCAGAAAACAAGCACAGATGTGGCGATTCTCCCGTGGCCCAGACGCATGAAAACCCCCGGCAGGGAAAGATGTGGCTCTGCGTATTATGAACCCGAACAGAAGGAAAAAGTTGTCGGGTTTGTTACCAAAGGATAGTCAGCAATAACTTGTAAGGTCCCTTTCTCGGTGTCACCTCGAACTAGTGAGGAACCAGCAGCTGTCGCGGCTCCGAACATAGCTAATAGCCAGAATTGAGGCTATAGCTCTCAGCTATGTAAGATAGGTTTTCCCGTTCGAGAGCTTATGCTGCAGGGTCGCAGCCAGCTGGTCAATATCTGTCGGTGCGAGGTTCACTGGCATGTGGTCCGCAAGCAAAGAAACACGGTTGCTACCCACGGCGTCGCGACGCACTTGAATCAGCAGACCTTGCACCACTTCGGGGTCGTATTTCTGCGGAGTCATGCGAACCAGATCCGTCAAAGCATTGCCCAGGGAAAGCGATTCGCGATAAGGACGCTTGCTCGTCATGGCGTCGAAGGTGTCGGCCAGCGCCATGATGCGAACCGGCATGGGCAATTCATTGCCGTGCAGGCCGTCAGGATACCCCGAACCATCGCAGCGCTCGTGATGCCAGCGCACCGCCTCGTGAATCTTGGGCCAGGGAAATTTGACGCTGCTCACAATCTGATGGCCGACGACCGTATGGTCCGCCATTTCGCGAAATTCTTCTGGATCGAGCGCGCTGGCCTTCCCGAACAGCCGGCGGTCCACCGCCACTTTACCGATATCGTGCAAATAACCGGCGCTGCGCAGGGCAGCTACTTCGCCGGCATCAGCGCCCATGGCTTCGCCGATCGCGGCAGCATAGCGGCCCACACGCAGCGAATGTCCGTGGATGTTGACGTGCTTCACGTCAATGGCAGTTGCGAACGCCTCCAAAGCCGTATCGTAGAAGCCGTTCAACGATGCCATGAGCCGCAGATTTTCAGTCACGCGCTGCGCCAGGGTCTGTGTCAACGCATGATTCTGAACGGCAAGGCCGATATAACTGCAAAGCAACTCCATGGCATCGAGTTCAGCCTGCTCGTATGGCGCATCCCCCGGTCTTCTGCCCAGAGCCACAACTCCAGCCAGTTTTCCTCCCGCTTTCAACGGCGCCAGGCACTTGAAAAGTTCCGGCGCTACATTGCCGTTAGAACTCAGAAAGATCGAATAGGTCGATGCATTCAATACAATCGGTCCCCGGGCAGCGGCGAGGGCGTGAGCGTGTTTTGGCAGAAGCGGAATAAACGCTGGGTCGGGCAGCAAGGCGAAACCGCTTGCCGCCACAGAGGTGAGCATTGTGGGTTTTTCGTTGAAGACGAAAAGAGCGCCTTCGCCTGCTCCGGCAGCTTCGATGACCGCGAAAAGCATGCGGCGTGCAGTTTCGGAAAACTCGCGTTCCGCAGTCAGCTCGGGCCCCAGTTCGGAAAGAGCCTCGACTGTGCGCAGTAACCTGCGGAAATTTTGTGTCTCTACGGTCACGATGAGCGGCGCGCCAACACTGACCAAAAATGAGCGTACCACGCGTAAATGAATATCGAGAGAAGTGCTGTTGGTTAGTTTGGTGCAGTATTGGCGCGGTGAAACCGCCAATTCTTTTTAAGAATGGGCTTGCGATGACTGCTTAGAAATGTTCGCGTAGTTCGGCAAAGCGGCCCGCGATAATCAGGCGCTGCGACGCGGGAACAGCATTCAGTTCTTCATGTTCCAGAATCCAGGTATCGCCGTGAGGTACAAAAACGGCATTCAAGCCCACAGCGAGCGCAGGGTTAATGTCCGATTTGGGGCTGTTGCCAATCATCCAGGTTCGGTCGCGCACGAGTTCGTACTTCTCAACCAGAGCTTCATATGCGGCAAAATTTTTCTCAGCAACGATTTCGACGGCGACAAAATGCTGCTGTAGTCCCGAGCGCTTAACTTTTCCGGATTGCTCGGCCAGCGCGCCCTTGGTGACCAGCACAAGCCGGTGACGCCCGGAAAGATACTGCAAGGTTTCAGAAACTTCCGGCAAAAGTTCGATAGGATGATCGGCAATTGCCTGCGCGAAGCTGTGAATTTGCGCATGCAACTCAGGCGTGACCGCTTTTGTGTTGAGGCGCTCGAACGTGTCAACTAAGGCGTAGCGAAAGCTGTGCAGCCCGTAACCATGTTTTACGATGCATTCGCGCTCTACATTGTTGAGGACTTCGCGAATCTGGTCAGAGTTGAGGACTTCGCGAACCTGGTCAGACGAAAACTCGTGGTGATTTAGAAAGGAGATAAACTTTGCAATCGCCCGCTCGAAATAAATGTTGTTTTCCCAGAGCGTATCGTCGGCGTCGATGAGGAGAGTTTGGGAAGGCAACTCCTTAGGGTTTGCTGGCTCGGCGCTCATAGCTCAAAGCTTGCAGTTCAAACCCAATCCACGCTCGCCTCAGGCCCAATCACTCCCGCCTTATGGCCCATGTCGAGCAAGCGCGTGACCGCCTCTCGTCCATCCCGGCCATACTCCAGCGTGCGCTCATTTACGTACATGCCAACGAAGCGGTCAGCAGTCGAACTGTCGAGATCGCGGGCGAACTGCATGGCGTAAGACAGCGCTTCTTCGCGATGATCAAGCGCATATTGAATGCTGTTGCGCAACGCAGCAGTGACCGCTGACATAAGCTGAGGGCCCAGAGTCCGACGAATTGCGTTTCCGCCCAGTGGCAACGGCAATCCAGTCACCTTCTGCCACCAGCGGCCGAGGTCGACAATGCGATGCAGGCCGACTTTGTCATAAGTCAGCTGACCTTCATGAATGATCAATCCGGCTTCATACTTGCCCTCAAGCACTTGCGGAATGATCTGGTCGAAAGGCACAACTTCGGTCTGCACGCCGGGAGCAAACAAGCGCAGTGCGAGATACGCCGTGGTCAGCGTTCCTGGAACGGCGATGAGTTTTTCTTTGATTTCACTTTGCGTAAACGATCGCGGTGAAACCACCATTGGCCCATACCCTTCGCCGACGCTGCCGCCGCACGACATCAGCGCATAGAGTCGCTGTATGTAAGGATAGGCGTGAAAAGAAATGGCCGTCACATCGTAAATACCTTCGCGCGCTTTCTGGTTCAGCGTCTCGATGTCGCAAAGCGTGTGGTTGAAGCGCAGCCCGGGAACTCGAACTTTGTTGGTTGCAAGCCCGTAAAACATGAACGCATCGTCGGAGTCAGGACTATGCGCAATGGTGATCTCGCGGGTCTGGGACGCGCTGCCGGACTGCTTTGCTTCTTGTTCTGAAACCACCGTCATTTCAACTCCAAATATCTGCCGGGCATTTCGCTCCAGCTATTCATTCCGGTGACGCTGCCAACGCGCCGTAATTGCCGCCGCTACCATCACCTTGATCACTTCCGCAAAAACAAACCAATAAAGGCCCCAGCGGAACGCTTGCACCATGGAATGAGTCAGAATCGCCAGCCAAGTCAGGCCTGAGATAAAGAGCACGACCTCGCCCAGAAACCCAGCCGCGGCGGCTCGCGCGAAATTCTTTCGTCCATGCTCCATAACATATCCCGCTATCCAGGCTACTAACGGATACGCCAACAAAAAGCCGCCAGTCGCGCCCAACAACTGTGCAATGCCTCCGGCTCCGGTGGGATTAAACACCGGCATTCCCGCCGCGCCTTCGGCTAAATAGAGAGCCAGCGCCGCGAATCCAAGTCTGCTGCCCAGCATTAGCCCGACCAGCAGCACGCCAAAGTTCTGCACCGTCAGTGGCACAGGAGTAAAGGGCAGAGGAATCGTAATTCGCGCGCACAGTGTGACGAATAAGCTCGCCCCTATAGCGAGTGCAATTTGTCTCGCGATTTCAGGAAGCACCACTCGGTCGCGAGAACCGGCTAATGCAGGAACCGCCGATTTTTCCATGGAAGTCTCTCTCAATCTTCAGCGCGGAACGCTAACGCTGAATGCTATCCGTTTGGCGCTCAAATTCCTGTTCCTTGGTTAGCTGGCCTCGCTCGGTATGCGCGGTACGCAAGTGGCGCCGCAAACGGAGATACAGAGCAATCGCCACGCACACCACTACCAGCGTACTCACGCCCAAGATCACGAACCACCAGATCATGCGCACGAAAGTCAGGATAACAGATGAGACAACTGGCGAATCTGTCAAAGCGTGACAGCTGCGGATTCGGTTTCTAATTTACTCTTGTGGGAGCCATTTTCTCGCGCATCGTCTCGACCCGCTTCAGCATGAATTTGAGTCGCTCGCGCCCGAACTTCGAACTGTTAATTACCTTTTCGATGGTGGCGAACATATGTGGGTCGCCGGCTTTTTGCCGCAACTCCTTCAGAAAGGGATGGACTTTCGCGAACATGATGAACATTTCTCCGCTCACCGCCGGCTGCAAAAACAAATCCGCGTTTAGCGCGCCTTGCAGAACGAACGATGCGGCCATGTTCCAATAACCGCTGACCTGGCGCAGCCAGTTGTTCTCCTGTGATCCCGGGGTGAAAGCGATTTTCATGAAATCGTCGGCACTGTTCGGCCAGAAAGAAACAAACCACCAGTTACGCGCTTTCCGCATCTCCGGTTCGCGGCGCAGATCGTAGAGTTGGAGAATCAGTTGAGCGTCGGCAGGAGTAGCCTTTTTCGCCATTTGTGCACCTCGTAGGAATTGACCACCTTGGATTTAAATTGAACACTGGCAAAATTGGGTAATTGTGAATTGAGAAATTGTGAAATTGAGTAATTTGGAAACTGAAAGTGCGACAACAACAGCGAACACATCGCTCCTCGTAAATTACCCAATTACCCAATCAATTCACGCGCTGGTTGTCGCCGCCGCTTCCGCCGGGGGCGCTGCCCGCTCGTAATCGCATTCTTTATTCGGGCAGGCGATCACTGGGCCGGCCTTCAAATTTTTCTCGACCAGATACTCGCTGCCACACTTCGGGCATTTCTCGGGTATCGGCTTGTGTGCCGAGGTGAATTTGCACTTGGGATAATTTCCGCAGCCATAGAACGTATTGCCCTTGCGGGCGCGTTTCTCGACCAGTTCACCGTCTTTGCACTCTGGACACTTCACGCCAATAAAATTCTGCTTCACGTATTTGCACTCGGGGTACCCGCTGCAAGCCGTGAATTCACCGAAGCGTCCGTGGCGAATCATCATGTTGCGGCCACACTTCGGGCAAAGCTCATCAAGCGGGATGTCAGGAACCTTTTTGCCTTGATCAAGCCGCCGCGTAGTCTTGCAATCGGGATACCCGGTGCACGCCATGAACTGCCCGAAGCGCCCGCGCTTGAGCACCATTACCCTGCCGCAGTTCTCGCAATATTCCTCCTGCGCTCCCGTTTCCTGCACGTCGGCTGAATCGAGATCGGGCAGGTTAATCGGATTTTCTTTGGTGAAGGTGCATGTGTTCGGATCTTCTTTGTCGTAGGTGCTGCACGCGTAGAACGAGCCGTGCTTACCCCACTTGATCACCAGCGGCGCCCCACAGCGCTCGCACTTTTCGTCTGTGGGTTTTTCCATCCGCTTGATGTTCTCCATATGCTTCTCGGCATATTTGAGGTCTTTCTGGAATTTCTTGTAGAAGTCGGCGAGCGCCGACGTCCACTTCTCTTTGCCTTCTTCGATTTCGTCGAGCTCTTCTTCCAGGCGCGCGGTGTATTGCACGTCGAAAATGTCCCGGAAGTTTTCGACCAGCAGGTCAGTGACCACTAGCCCGATTTCGGTCGGCGTAAACTTGCCGCCAATCTTCTGCACGTATTGCCGCTCTTGAATCGTGCCAAGAATGGCGGCGTAAGTCGAGGGCCTGCCAATGCCGCACTCCTCTAGCTCTTTGACCAGCGAGGCTTCGTTGTAGCGCGGCGGCGGTTCGGTGAAGTGCTGCTCCGGCTTCAACTCTTTCAACGTGAGCTTCTGTCCGGCGTCCAGAGCTGGCAACTTGTGCTTGAGTTCCTCGTCTTCTTCGTCCTTGCCTTCCTTCGATTCCTCGTAAACCCGCAGGAAGCCATCGAACTTGAGAACGGAACCGGTCACGCGGAACCAGAAAACTTCATTACTGCCATTTTTCGTCTTCGCGTCGATATCAACCGTGGTCTGGTCGAATACGGCAGGCATAATCTGCGATGCCACAAAGCGCTGCCAGATCAGTTTGTAAACCTTGAACTCGTCTTCCTTTAAGTACTGTTTGATCTGGTCCGGGTGCCGCATTGCCGAAGTCGGCCGGATCGCTTCGTGCGCCGCTTGCGCTTCTTTTTTCTCTTTGAATGTATTCGGGGTTTCCGGTAGATATTGCGCGCCATATTCCTTACCGACGTATTCGCGGACTTCAGCAATTGCCTCCGGCGCGACGCGCGTCGAGTCGGTACGCATATAAGTAATCAGGCCGGTCAGTCCCTCTTCGCCGAGTTCCACGCCTTCGTACAGCCGCTGCGCAATCATCATGGTGCGCTTCACGCTGAACCGGAGCTTGCGTGACGAGTCCTGCTGCAATTTGCTGGTGGTGAACGGGGGCGCCGCATTCCGTCGCCGTTCTTTGTTATCAACTGAGCGAACGATCCAGTCAGCGGTTTCAAGAGCCGCGCGAATCTTTTCGGCATCTTCGCCGTTGTTGACTTCGATCTTCTCTTCGCCCTTGCCGAGAAACCGAGCGTCGAAAGATGGAGGCTTGTTCGCGGCGAGGTGTGCGTCGATCGTCCAATATTCTTTTTTCTCGAAGGCCTTGATTTCGCGTTCGCGCTCGACAATTAATCTAAGCGCGACCGTCTGCACCCGTCCGGCGGAAAGTCCGCGCCGAACTTTGTCCCACAACAGCGGTGAAACCTGATATCCCACCAAGCGGTCAAGCACACGCCGCGCCTGCTGCGCGTCAACCAGATTCTGGTCGATGGCACGTGGATGTTCGAATGCCGCCTGCACTGCACGTTTGGTGATTTCGTTGAACGTCACGCGCTGAATGCGCGGCGGCGCTTCGGCATCTGCTTTCGTTTTCTTTTTTTTCTTTTTTCCGTGACCGTTATCGTCGAGCTCGTCAGCCAGGTGCGCCGCAATCGCCTCGCCTTCGCGGTCGGGGTCAGGCGCAAGATAGATCGCATCCATGCCGCCGGCCAATTTCTTCAGCCTGGTCAGAACCTTTTCTTTGCCGGGAATTACAACGTACTCGGTAGAGAAGTTGTCGTCCGTGTCGACGCCGAGAGTGCTCTTGGGAAGATCCTTTACATGGCCGAGCGAGGCTTCGACGGAGAATCCCTTACCCAGATATTTCTGGATGGTCTTTGCCTTGGCCGGCGATTCGACGATGACTAAACTCTTTAGCAATTTTTCCTCAATCTCCTGCAATCACATTTTGTGAAGCTAGCACGAATCGCAACTGCGCAACAAGTTACCAGTTGCGGCGGCTCGCTCCGATTATTTTCCTAGTTCCCCAATATGCACAGCCTTTCTGCCGTATACTGTGCGCGCTGAAGTCCAGCCTAGCGAATCAGTTTCAAGCCATCGATTATCGTCGACGGAGCATATGCACCTGTGAGTGAGAGGCGAATCCCATCTCTCGATGGCCTCCGAGCGATCTCAATTACGCTCGTCATGTTCAGCCACTTGGTGAAGTGGAAACACGTTTCGCTCCCAATAATCGAAACCTATGGCACGCTGGGTGTATTTGTTTTCCTTGTCCTTTCCGGATATCTCATCACGAATCTGCTTCTGCGCGAATATGAGCGCACTTCCTCAATCGATCTGCGAACGTTTTACCTCCGGCGCGCCTTTCGTATTTTTCCGGCCCGCATTCGTCTTCTTGGCCGTCGTCGTTGTCCTCTATTGGCGCCAGATGCACTGGTATCACGTGGTGGCTGCTCTTCTTCATGTCGCCAACATGGATCTTTCGAGGCCCTGGATCTTCGGCCACCTTTGGTCGCTCAGTATAGAAGAGCAGTTCTATCTTCTGTGGCCGTTCGCGTTGAAAAAATTGTACCGGCACAAGACTGCAGTCGTGCTTTGTGCTTTTTGGGCCACGACCGTTTTTCAAACCGCCCTGTACGCTTTTAAAGTACATAACGGACTGGTCGCCAGCCTCCCGGTCTATTCGAGCCAACTCGCGATCGGTTGCCTGCTCGCCATACTCGTTCCGCGAATTCCCCGAATCAGAGTACCGATCGCCTTGGCCATGCTCGTGATTTTTGTCTTCGCCCCCTGGTTCCCCGCCACAAGCCGAGCGCGTACATTATTTGAACTCTTTATCATTTCTCCCGCCCTTCACATTTCGGTGGCCGGATTGGTGTTGCATGTCATCCAGGCGCCTTACCGCTTCCTTAACTGGGCTCCCGTGACTTGGCTCGGGAGAATCAGCTACAGCCTCTATTTATGGCAAGAGCTGTTTTGCTCGGATGCTGCACGGCACGCAGGATATGTGCTTGTGTTGCCATCGATCGCCTGTGCCTGGTTATCCCATTACCTGGTCGAGCGGCCAATCTTGCGACTACGGGACATCTGGACCCGGAGCCCTGAACTCCGCCCGCAGGTTCTCACATCCGCGCAGGAGATGCCGCTCGGCGCCTGATAGTGGCACCTTTTTCTCGGAAGCAGCTAGAAGCTCTTCACAAAATTCTTTCCCGGCATCTGACGAACCTTGCCGCAAAGCTCAAGCTCGAACAGCGCCGCGAAGATTTCCGAGGAAGACATTTCTGTTTCCAGCCGCTCCACCAATTCGTCAATGTGGGTGGGTTCATCGGCTTTCAGCAGCTTGAGGATTTTCTTTTCGTGGGGAGGAAGCCCGTCTTCTGGAAATAGAGATGACGTTGTGTGCCCTTCGGATTCAGGGGAGGGGGTGGGCGTCAGCGCAAGTTTCACTTCCGCCGGCAGATCTTCCCAGACGTCTTCCCAGGTGGCGACCAGCTTTGCGCCCTGTTTAATCAACGTGTTCGGGCCCCAGGAATTCTTGTTTGTGACGTTGCCAGGAACCGCGAAAACGTCGCGGTTTTGTTCCAGCGCACAACGCGCGGTGATACGCGTACCGGAATATTCCGCCGCTTCGACCACCAAGACTCCGACAGACATTCCGCTCAGAATCCGATTGCGAATGGGAAAATTCTGCGGAGCGGCAAACGTGCTCAATGGGAATTCAGAAATGAACGCTCCTCCCAAAGCCAGAATCTGCTCCGACAATCGTGAGTTTTCTTTGGGATAAATCACATCTACGCCCGTGCCAAACACCGCGATGGTCTTGCCTTTCGCAGAGATCGCTCCACGGTGGCTTGCGGTATCGACGCCACGCGCCATGCCGCTGATGATGACCAATCCCTGTTTCGCGAGATCACAGCCAAGGCGCTCGGCCATTCCTAAGCCATATGGAGTAGGGTGGCGCGTGCCCACCATCGCAATGCCTGGCTGCGGCAATAGTTCAATGTTCCCGCGAAGGTACAGCACCACGGGTGGATCATAAATCTCTTTCAACCGCGGCGGGTAGCAGGCATCCTCCGAGGAAATTACTCTCACTCCCATAGCTGCGGCCCGCGCAAGCTCTTCTCTCGCCAACTCGCCGGATTTGCCGGTTGCAATCGACTGGGCTGAAACAGCCTGAATTCCAGTTCCTTCCAACTCGGTAAGCGAAGCTCGAAAAACCATTTCCGGAGTGCCAAAATGCTCGACCAACTTGCGAGCTTTCGTCGGGCCAAGCCCCGGAGTCAGCGAAATGGCAAGCCACTCCAGAACATGGGTTGCAGGTGCGGCCACTGTATCAGGCATTTCGCACTCCTCTTCATTTATTACGGACTGATTTGTCAACGTCCGGATTGCGGACTGGCGGACTGTAGCTACTCGCAGAAAGCGCTGTCAAGGGAAGGCATCACATAACCCCGGCGAATTCGCTCTGCTAGAATCAAAACAGGAATGGCCAGGCTGCGGATTTCGACGATTTCCTACCTCAACACCGCGCCGCTCATGTGGGATTTCGAGCACGGTGCGGCAGGGCGCGACTTCGACATTTCTTATACTCTTCCTTCAGCCTGCGCCCGCTCGTTGCAAGCCGGCACTGCCGATATTGGAATTATCCCCGCAGCGGCTTACACACAAATTCCTGGCCTAGAAATACTGCCCGACGTCGCAATCGCCTCTCGCCGCGTGGTGCGCTCGATCCTGCTCGTAAGCCGCGTGCCGGTCGACCAGATTCAGACCGTCGCGCTCGACACCTCCTCAATGACCTCGGTGGCTTTAACAAAAATCTTGTTCGAGAAGTGGCGGGGAGGCGGCAGAACCTTCACGTCCATGGCGCCGCAGTTGGACCAGATGCTTGCCGCTCACGACGCCGGACTCTTAATCGGCGACCCGGCTCTGCAGGTTGACCGCAATCGCTATTACACTCTGGATTTGGCCGAGGAGTGGGTCCGCCACACCGGCAAGTCGTTTGTGTTCGCATTCTGGGCTGTCCGCCACGAAGCCATGCAGCGAACTCAGCAGCCTCTTGATTTGGCTGCGATTTTCCAGCAATCTCGTGATCACGGGTTGGAACCCGCCAGTCTCGACCGCATTTGCCGGGAGTGGGCACCACGGCTGGGGCTAACCGAGCCGGATGTGCGCTCCTACTTAACGGAAAACATCTACTATCATCTCGACCCGCCCTGTATCGAGGGTTTGCGCCTGTTTTATCGCTATGCAGCCGAGATCGGCGCGTTGCCGGAGGCGCCTGAGATCCGGTTCACCGAAGCTCCAGCCGCGATCCGAGCCTGAACGAACGAAGCCGATTAAATTTTCATGCACATGTCGCGTAAATACCATCAAATTTAAATGCCTCTTTCTCTCCATCTCTTACTGGCAGTTTCCATCTGGCACAAGCTGCGCAGCCTTGGCGGCCCCGGCCTCGTTCTGCTCGGAATTGCCGATAACTCCGTCGTACCCCTCACCGGCAGCATGGATGTTCTTTGCATCTGGCTGGCCGCCCGCCACAACGAGCCTTGGCCCTACTATGCCGCTATGGCCACGTTGGGCGCGCTGATTGGCGGCTACATTACTTATGCGCTGGCCCACAAAGGCGGTAAGGACGCGATGGAGCATAGGCTGTCGAAAAAAAAAGCCGACCAGGTTGAGAAGAGATTCCAACGCTGGGGATTTTGGGCGGTCGCGATTCCGGCTCTAATGCCGCCGCCGTTTCCCTTTGTGCCGTTCCTGATCGCGGCCGGCGCGGCGCAGTATCCGCGCAAGCGATTCCTGGGATCACTCGCCCTGGGCCGCGGTGTGCGTTACGTGATTGAAGCTTTTCTTGGCTTCCATTATGGTCGCGGCATCTTGCACTTCTTCCGCCAATACTACGAACCGGCGCTGGGAATTCTGATCGGCTTGGCCGTGATCGGCGGGGTGATCAGCCTGATTGAATATTTTCGGTATAAGAAAAGAAGACGCGGAGCCCGATCTAAAGCCTCGCCGGCCGCGGCCTAAGGACGCAGACTTCGTGTGACTTCGTGCCCTTAGTGGTTATGAATTGGCTGAATCTCCGCCACCTCCGACCCCTTAGCGCGAACGCCTATGCATCCGCTAAAATAAAGACCAGCTATGTCGTTGACCAAGCAAGAAGCTCTCGACCTCTTTCGCTCCGACGATCTCATCGGCATCGGCATGGAAGCCGACGCCGTCCGCCGCGCCAAGCATCCCGAGGGTACCGTCACCTACATCATCGACCGCAACATTAATTACACGAATTTCTGCACCGAATACTGCACCTTCTGCGCTTTTTACCGCCCGCTGAAAGGCCCCACCGCGAAAGAAGGTTACATTCTCGATTTCGACACCATCTACGAAAAAATCCGCGAGACTGTCGAACTCGGCGGCACCGGAGTGTTGATGCAGGGCGGCCTGCATCCCGATCTCAAAATCGACTGGCACCAAAAAATGCTGCGGGGAATCAAAGAGCGATTTCCGCAAGTGCACCTGCATTGTTATTCGGCTTCGGAAATCATTGCCATCGCCGAATACAGCAACTTAAACATTCGCGACACAATCCTCCGCCTGCGCGATGCCGGACTCGATTCCATCCCCGGCGGCGGAGCAGAGATTCTCGACGACGAAGTCCGCTACAAGATCGCGCGCCTCAAATGCCTCACCGGCGACTGGATCAACGTCCACCGCACCGCCCACCAGATCGGCATGCGCACCACCGCGACCATGATGTTCGGCGTGGGCGAGAGCTACGAGCACCGCGTCAACCATTTCCAAGAGCTATACAACCTGCAGGAAGAAACCGGGGGCTTCACCGCTTTCATCCCCTGGAGCTTCCAGCCGCACAACACCGCCCTCGGCGGCCGACACTGGGACGAAGCCACCGCCGTCGAATACCTCAAAGTCCTCGCCATCTCGCGCCTCTATCTTTCGAACTTCCTCAACGTGCAATCCAGTTGGGTCACGCAAGGCCTGAAAGTCTGCCAGATGGGCCTGCGCTTCGGCGGCAACGATGTCGGCTCAGTGATGCTGGAAGAGAATGTGGTGAAAGCCGCCGGCGTGAATAACTGCACGACAGAGGAAGAGTTGCGCCGAATTATTCGCGATGCCGGATTCAGACCGGCGCAGAGAGATACGCTGTATCGGCAGTACTTTCTGAATTGAGCTCTCAAGCTGTCGGCTCGACTTTGAGCCTCAGCGAGCTTTCGTCGGCCTACCTATATCTCTCGTCAAACAACGGCGGGAATTCGCCACGCTTGCCCGTGGCTATGAGTTCGCTCCCGAATATCCCGCCATAGTTCACTCCGAACAAGCGATTGCGGACCCGGCTCTCCGCCAGAAATGGCCAGCGCATGAAGGCTCCGAACCTTTGCTTCAGGGCGCGAGACGGCGGAGAGGGATAAAGGCGAATATCGTCGAACCCGCAGATCGAAAAGAGTAATCGCAAATTCGAGCCGCTGAATCCATACTCATGAGCCAGAGTCACATAATACGATGAAATGGCGCACGGCCCTTCCATGTTTGGCGTGCGCAGAAATAGCGTCCCGCCCACCTTCAGCGCCTGGTAAAGAGCGTCACCGACCCAAAGCAGCGAGTATTTCGGAATATGCTCGATTACGTGGGACATATGAATGAAGTCAAATTTCGCCGGATGCCTGGCAAGAAACTCGCCGATGTTGTTCTCAATTTTGTACACGCTTACATTCCAGTCATTCAAATACGGCTTGTTTTCCGGCATGAACTCCGCCCCATGGATATTCGTATAGCCAATAGCTAAACAAGCAGCCATAAACCATCCGTCGCCGAAGCCGATATCGAGAATTGCCGCGTCCTTCTCTCGTGGCAGAAAATCCCGATACTCCTGTGCTACTTCGGCAATTCGCTCTCTGGATGGAGGCCGGTTCGTCGCCGGTGCAGTGCGCAACGACATGCGCCGGTATACTTCAGCAATAAATTGGTGCGGATCCATGAAGAAAAGAATGAAGAATCTCGGAGGGGGCGTCAAGTTATGTGTAAACGGTCGCGCGCCTGATCTTCCTTCCACACCTATCTCGCAGCTTGAAATTGCTTCCTTGCGAAAGTCAGAAAGTCAGAAAGTCAGCCAGTTCGGGCTCGGGGAAACGCAGCTTACGCATCGCGCGATAGAATAAAGCTGGCGATGTCTTATCCCATCAAAACCTGCGTCGCTTGCGGTGAAAAGTTCGAGTTGAGGCCCGGCAAGCCCGGGTTTGCGAATCGTTGCCCCTCATGCAGCGAAGAGGATCCCGCGGATCCAAGATCGAGGCTCGCGCCGGACGCTGACCCACGTAAGAATGACAGGGAAGCCAACGAGGCCCGGCGGCAAGCCATGCGCAACCTGCTGTATCGAAAAGAGTAAAGAGCGAACCTGGGTGGGCCGCGAAATTCTTACACCTCGGCGACAACTCAGCGCTTGCGTGGAATTTCTCGGCGGCAATCTCTCTATCCCTGCTTCGCCGATAGCCACCTGAAAATACGTGCCTTTTTGTGTTCCACAGTGAAGGTACTCCTCTGGCATTGCAATTGCTGCTCCTATTGACATTGGGGAGAAATTGGAGGTGCTTATGTCCGCCCTAGCGGAAGCAGAATTTGTTCGCCTGCTGAAAAAGGACATCAGCTACTTTGAGCGGATCGTCGAAAGTTTCGAGGAACTGATTCCGCACTTAAGCTCGTCCGTGCAGGACCAATGGAGATTACAAGCTCAATCGCGCCGCACCTTCGCGCTCGATCTACTGATTCTTCTGGAGAAGGCGGAACAGTTTTCAGAGTCCTCTGCGACTGCCCGCGACTGAGCCCTCGCGCGGTTTCCGTTCCCGCGAATCCGGTAGAATAGAGGTTCGGCCGAACCTCTTGCTCGCTTCTGATTCCAACCGGATTTTTGGGGCGCTCGCGCTCTGGGGTGCCCCAAGGGGCATCGTGCCCTATCTCCGCCAGCATCTTCTCGATAAAACTTTTCAAGGCCTTTACCACACTGACGCCTTCGATCGCGCTCTTCTGATCCCGTATTTCGTCGTGCTGGTAATGCTGGCGGGCTACGGCATCCACCGCTACATCCTGGTTTATCTCTATTACAAGCACAAAGAAAAACGTACAACCACGCCGCCCGCGTTGTTCGAAGAACTGCCGCGAGTGACGGTGCAACTCCCCATCTTCAATGAACAGTTCGTGGTCGAGCGCTTGCTCGATGCGGTCTGCAAACTGAAATACCCGTGCGAGAAGCTTGACATTCAGGTGCTCGACGATTCCACCGACGAAACTGTCGAAGTGGCGCGAAATCTGGTCGAGCGCTACGCCGCGCTAGGCCATCCGATCACCTATGATCACCGCGCCAACCGCGCAGGATTTAAGGCCGGAGCACTCGCCGAAGGACTGAAAACGGCGAAGGGCGAATTCGTCGCCATCTTTGACGCCGATTTCATGCCTCCGGAGGATTTTCTACTGCGCACGGTGCATCACTTCACCGATCCGAAGATCGGTATGGTGCAGACCCGCTGGACGCACATCAACCGCAACTATTCTCTGCTCACGGAAGTGGAAGCCATGTTGCTGGATGGTCACTTCGTTCTCGAACACTCTGGGCGTGCCCGCAGCGGAGTATTTTTCAATTTCAATGGCACTGCGGGTGTCTGGCGCCGCGTTGCGATCGATGAGGCCGGCGGTTGGCAGCACGACACGCTTACCGAAGATACCGATCTTTCCTATCGCGCTCAACTGAAGGGATGGAAGTTTATTTATCTGCAGGATGTGGAGTGCCCAGCCGAATTGCCGGTTGAGATGACCGCGTTCAAGACTCAGCAGGCCCGGTGGGCCAAGGGATTGATCCAGACCGGAAAGAAAATTCTTCCCCGCGTGATGCGCAGTGACGCTTCTTTTCACACGAAAATCGAGGCCTGGTATCACCTGACGGCCAATCTCAGCTATCCTCTCATGATCGTACTTTCGGTGCTGATGTTACCTGCCATGATCATCCGCTTCTATCAGGGATGGTTTCAGATGCTTTTCATCGATCTGCCGCTTTTCATGGCGTCGACCTTTTCAATCTCCAGTTTTTATTTGGTTTCGCAGCGCGAACTTTTCCCCAAAACCTGGCCGCGCGCGTTTCTCTATTTGCCGCTGCTGATGGCTCTGGGCATCGGATTAACCATCACCAACACAAAAGCTGTTATCGAAGCGCTCATCGGCAAGGAGAGCGCATTTGCGCGCAC
Source organism: uncultured Acidobacteriaceae bacterium (assembly GCA_963784095.1). GTDB lineage: Bacteria > Acidobacteriota > Terriglobia > Terriglobales > Acidobacteriaceae > Sulfotelmatobacter. The sequence goes on along the minus strand of CAWAQC010000001.1, from coordinate 123,944 downwards.
GCCCAAGTACAACGTCGAATCGAAGAAAGTCAAGGTGACTGCCGCGAAATACCGCAAGCGCCTGGGCTGGGTGCCCTGGATCGAACTACTGATCGGCACTTATTTTGCGCTTACAGTTTTGTACGCCTTTGAAAACGAGAACTACGTCACCATTCCGTTCCTGCTCCTGTTTGTATTCGGCTACTGGGTCACCGGTTTGATGTCTCTACTGCAGGGGCGCTTCGCGGGCGTTGCGCTCAGCAGCGAAGCTCACACCAAGCCGTTTCCGGTGGGAGTGTAAGCCGCGGAACAACCGAACCGCGAGCTGGATCAGTCTCTTGGGGTAACGGGTATTGAATGCGCAGGGTAGCGGGAGATTTTTAAACTAAACAGAAGCCGCTTGAGCAGTCGCTCTGGGCTTGGCCAGTAACGTTCCGACGAAGCGACCCACCGATTCAAGTTTCCGCAGATCCTCAGGACTGAAATCCGGCCCGGCCGCTTCCAGCCGCGGCGCCTTGCGAGATACCTGAATCACCCCAATCACTTTCCCCTCACGGTTGAGAACGGGTGCAGACATCAGCTTCTGAATCACTTGCGCGTCCAGGCCGGTATCACCCAGTTTAACCAACTCGAAAACGCTGAAGTGCTTTACTTGGGTGAAGCCGTTCGAAAGCTCCGCTTCTTTGGTCCGCGCCGTTCGGGCCGCGACGGCTGAACTGGAAATGGGAATCGCGCCCGCCGTTTGCAGCTCCGCTGGGTAGACGAAATTTAGCAGCGTTCCGGTAAGCTCCAACAGCGCCACTTCGGTTGCTGTAACCTTGAAAATCTGAGCCACCGCTGCACAAATCGCATCGGCGCTGGTTTCACTCGAGTCCAACCCGGCAAGCTGTGGGATGCTATCCATCCCGTTCATAATGCCCAAGTGTCTGCGGTGCAGCAAGGTGACTAACGTGCCCCTATTCAGGAGGAAAAGTTGTCCTCCTTGGCTGCTATTTGTTGTGGTCTCAACGTCTTAGGACCGTTTGTAAAAGCGCGTAAATTTGTAAAGCGCGTAAAGAGGTAGTACCAAACTGCTGGCACCGGCATCTAACCAACTAAGGAACAAGTAATAGAACTTGGGTTTAAGCCTTGCTTGGGGACGAAGTGGAGCGGAGGGATGCAAATGAAAGCAAATCATTTTAGGAACAAGTTTTTGACGGGTGTTCTCGCGTGCGCATTTGCGTTCGCGGCGAGTCCATTCCAGGTCAGGGCTTATGGGCAGGATCAGGCGCCGCCACCCCCTCAGGATCAAGCGCCGCCTGCGGATCAGGCTCAGGCCCCTCCACCAAATGAGGCGCCGGTGCCGGATCAGCCGGCTCCTTCTCAACTAACGCAACAACAATTGCAGGAGTTGGTTGCGCCCATCGCCTTATACCCGGACGCGCTGGTTGCACAGATCCTTGCAGCTTCGGCGTATCCCACGCAGATAGTGGAAGCTGAGCGTTTTCTGCAAGACCATCCAGATCTCAAGGACAAAGCACTCGGAGATGCCGTGAATGATCAGCCTTGGGATCCGAGCGTTAAGGCTTTGGTGCAGTTTCCAACTGTGCTAGCAAACATGGATAAGGACCTAACCTGGACGTCTGAGCTCGGCGACGCGAATGTCAACCAGCAAGCGGACCTGATGAACGCAATTCAGTACATGCGCCATCAGGCGGAACAGGCCGGCAACCTAAAGAGCACGCCGCAGCAAACCGTAACCAACAACAACAATGACGTCGATATCGAACCGGCGCAGCCTGAGGTCGTTTACGTGCCGGAATACAATCCCGAATACGTCTACGGCTACCCGGTCGCATTGTGGCCTGGGTTTTATCCGTGGTGGGGTATTGGAGGCCCGTACATTGGTTTCGGTGTTGGATTTGGCATTGGGCCGTTTTTCGGTTTCGGCTGGGGATGGCCGCACTGGGGTTTCAATTGGGCCGGACATGGAATCATTTGGGGTGGACATCCCTACGCTTTCCATAGCAACGCTTTCTACAATCGCAATGCCTACTTCCACGGTGGTTTCCGGGGAGGTTTCCGAGGGAACGGCTTCCGCAGCGAGTCGGGCTTTGCACGTGGCGATCGAGGCTTCCGGGGATACGGAGGCGCGGCACGAGGGCCCGCGATCCATAGTGGACGCACGGGCGCATTTGGCGGCATAGCCCGCGGCGGCGAAGCGCGGAGCTTCGCTTCTCGCGGACGCTCCAGCTTCGGCGGCGGTGGATTTCACGGCGGTGGCGGGTTCCATGGCGGCGGTCATGGCGGCGGCCGACGTTGATGGGCTGGCGATCGCGCCGATCGGCTACTGGAGAAATCCTTAAATACTTATAGAAATTGCAAGGAGATGGACCATGTTCCACAATCACAGAAAGTTCGAATCACGAACCCTCGGCGGAATCATTGGCCTTACGATTGTCGCAACGGCAATAGCAGCGGCCCCCGCTGTTGCTCAGCAAGCCGGACAGCAAACATTCCCCTCAGCCGGGAAAGCGAGCCACGCGCTGGTGAATGCTCTCAAATCGGATGATCAGGCGGCTTTACTGAAAATTCTTGGACCAGATGCGAAGCAGATCATCTCTTCCGGCGATCCCGCTCAAGACAAGGAGAATCGTGCCGAGTTCGTGCAGAAATACGAGCAGATGCACCGTCTCGTCACCGAACCGAATGGCAATACCACGCTTTACATCGGGGCAGAAAACTGGCCCACTCCGATTCCGCTCGAGCACAAGGCCAACGCCTGGTATTTCGACACGCTGGCGGGCAAGCAGGAAATTCTTTATCGGCGAGTAGGCAGGAATGAGTTGGCCGTCATCCAAGTTTGCCACGAACTGGTCGATGCCCAAAAAGAATATTACGGCCAGCCGCATGACGGTAATTCGGCGCATGTCTATGCCGAGAAATTCATGAGCGACCCAGGCAAGCAAGACGGCCTTTATTGGCAGGCTAACAACAACGGAGGCGAAAGTCCGATTGGGCCGCTTGTAGCCCAGGCGTCGATGATGGGTCACTCAAGTGACCAGACTCCCGAACCGTTTCACGGTTATTACTTCCGTATTCTCACCGGACAGAAAGGTCCCAGCGGCATGCACAGCTACATTGAAGGCGGAAAAATGACGGGCGGATTTGCATTTCTCGCCTATCCCGCTGAATACCGCTCTACAGGTGTGATGACCTTCATCGTAGATCAGAACGGCATCGTCTACGAAAAAGATCTGGGCAAGCGCACGCCTGAAACCGCGAAGACCCTTACGGTGTACTCTCGCGACAATTCCTGGCGCAAGGCCGACTGAACTTTTGGATTGCTGACGGAGATTGCCGAGAAGCAAGATCGCTGCGGAGAAGGGGGATCTTTCTTAGCTTTCTACCGGCTGGATTTCGGAGGGTCGGGCGTCTGCGTACGCTTGTCGGCTTAATCAAGCCCACACGCTGGATGGTCGTACGTTCGGCGATTGGCACAGGGGCGATCTGCCCAGTCCCATTTTTCCTGAAGAACAGCTGGATTACCTTCAGCGCCAAGCTTCTTCAGTCCGAGAGCCCAGGATTAAGGACGTTCGAGGGCAACCCCCCGTCAGACGGCAAACACCTTGCCAGATCAGGGTCGCCACAAGGCAGAGACTTTCTTCCTCTGTTGACACGCTCTCGCGAAACGAGCCATACTTCCACGCCAGTTATTCCAGCCGCAATGCCAGCGCTGGCACGGCTTTTGCCACTCTCTTCCAGGAGGATTTGCATGTCCCGAATGCTTCGTTGTTTGGGCAATCATCTACCGCTGCTGTTCGCTTTCGTGGCATTCGTTCCATCCGCCTTTGCTTCCGGTCCGTATGTGATCGGTTCGGGCAACACGGTCACGGCCGACCCAAGTGTTAGGCGCCCTTCAACGAAGCCCTGCACTGTGGTGTTGTTCCAAAACGCGTCTTTCTATGATTTCAACCTCGAGAATTTCAGCTATACTCCGCCGGCGGAATGCCCTGGCCCTTGGGCCAAGGTAATTCTTGATGCCGAAATTAGCCTGAACGCCGGCATTCAATACGACCGCACTGCCAATTTCTGGCTCGGTCCGGTGAACATTTATTTCGGAACTACGGCTGAACCCTCCCCGAATCTGGGACCGTCATGGCATATTGAAAACGATCTCACCGATTACAGTTCGATTTTCTACACCGCCCAAAGTGGCCAGGCGAATATCGGAAACACGCTCTGCTGCGGCCTCACCTCGACGATTTATGCGACTGCAGTCCTGGAGTTCTATCCCCTCGCCAAAGGTCAGGCCGCTCCTGTAACCGCCGATCAGGTCTATGCGCTTTCGGCCGGGCCTTCAGGCGGAACTGTAACTCTGAATTCTGGCACCGACACGCTTTCCGGCACTTTCAGCCTGCCCATGAATGTGCAAAGCGCGTATCTGGATGTTTATTCGCAGAGCCAGTCCGATGATGAATTCTGGTACACCTGCGTGCCTAACGACGTTTCCTCGGAACTCGAAAGCTGCGGCAACACCGCTTTCCGCGAAACTGAGATCACGATCGACGGCCAAGCCGCCGGAGTCGCGCCGGTGTTCCCCTGGATCTATACCGGTGGCATCGATCCTTATCTCTGGTTCCCGATTCCCGGCGTGCAGACGCTGAATTTCATCCCATATCGCGTAAACCTTACGCCGTTTGCCGGCGTTTTGAGCAATGGCCAGCCGCACACGGTTTCGTTAAGTGTTTTCAATGCGGACAGCTATTTCTCGGCGACTGCATCTCTCTTGGTTTACCTCGATCAAGACTCGAGTCAAGTCACTGGGGCAATTACGCAAGACACGCTGGGCACTCCGAATCCCATTGTCACTGAAAATCTTAAGGTCGAGCCAACATACATCAACGGCAACGTGCTGGTTACGTCGAATCGCAACTTCGTGATCTCCGGTTACGCCAATACCTCACATGGAAAGATCACGACAGAGGTTTCGCAGGCTGTGAAATTCGCCAGCAATCAGCACTTCAACATCAACTCGATCGAGTACGTGCAGGACATTTCGCAGGCTTCTCAACTTACCTCGACCATCACTACTTCAGGCGGCAACAGGCCGCAGCAAGTTAGCACACAAACCTTTACTTTTCCGCTGAGCCTGGAGATCAGCGAACTCACGCAATCGAACGGCGACATCTATCAAACCACCACCGCGAGCCAAGACTATACGGCGACCGTGAATAGCACAACCGATGGCCGGACCAGCTACACCAGTTCCATGGTCAATACAGCACAACATCAAGACACGCTGGAGTTCGATTCTTCCTACAATATTTTAGGGAATACGGGACAGTCCGCTGCACAGCAATACAATTATTCGGATTCGACCGGTGTCAGCTATCAATGCGACCTCTCAGCTGCGGCGAATGTGCTGACGGCGTTTAGTCCCACTTGCGCGCAATAAGTTCGCCTCAACGCACCAACGCCCGGGCTTTGGCCCGGGCGTTAATTTTTGCTTTCGGCGAAACTTAGGCGAGGTGCCGATCAAGCGCCTGCGCGATGGCCTCCTTCGGACGGTAGCCAACCAGTTGCTCCACCACTTGTCCGCCTTTGAAGACCAGCAGCGTCGGAATTCCTGTAACCTTATAACGCATGGGAGTGGCGCTGTTTGCGTCCACGTCCATTTTGCCGATCTTGATCTTGCCTTGGTAATCCTTGGCGAGTTCCTCGACGATCGGGGCGATTGCCCGGCATGGGCCGCACCAGGTGGCCCAAAAATCCACCAGAACGGGCTTATCCGATTTCAATACGTCCGCGTCGAAGTTCGCATCGGTCACCTCGACAATTCCATTACCTGCCATGTTCATCTCCTCGTTGTAACGTCTCGTTTACGGCAGACGCTCCCATGTATTGCGAACAACCAGCTGTCCTAGCCGGTCCCGGCGTTTCTATGAATGCGGCCCAATTTCAGGCCAAACAACTATCCTAACACTGCTATTCGATGCGCGCAGGCAAATGAAAGTCGCAAAAGGGGGACGAACGGACTTCGAGGCATGCGCCTCAGAAAATGAACTTCGCCGCAGCCTGCATCAACCGTGGAGGGGCGGCACTTACCACATCTCCGAAAGACGAACTGCCGACGTTACCATTCACCGAAGCCGGTCCGTAGAACTGGGCATGATTGAACACATTAAAACCTTCGAATCGAAACTGCAGCGATTTGGACTCCCCAAGAGGCACACTCTTTTGCAAAGCTAGGTCGTAATTGTCGAGCCCCGGACCGAAAAAGAAGCGGCGCTTCGCATTTCCCGGAGTGCCCAGCGGCTGCAAACTGAAAAGCGAAGTGTTGAAGTAGGGGCGTCCGTTGCGGGGATTGGAATTCAACTGCAGCGGTCCCAGCGTGTATTGCGGTTCATCGATTCCGTAATTATTGACCCCGTTGGGCTCCGCTCCGAGCAACGAGTTATCCCCATAATTTAGCAGCGTGACCGGAAAACCGCTGCTGAAGCGGGTGATGCCTGAGATCGTCCAGCCACTCGTCCAACGATTATCAGCGCGGAACAAATGTTTCAGTGGAAGTTCGTAGGCATAGCTGGCCACGAAATTGTGTTCCACATCGAACGCGGATAAGGCGCGGCTGAGCGCAGGGTTGATCGGGTTCACCTCTTCACCGAGGTTCGAGGATTGGTCTAGCGATTTGCTGAACGTGTAGCTGGCGAAAAGCTGTAAAGGTCCGCTGGTATGGCGCAGGCTGAACTCCAACGCATTGTAGTTGGAATTACCAATCGTGGATTGATTCGTGTTGCTGCCGAATTTCGGGCCGAGTGGTCCACGGGTTCCGTTCACCATTTGCCCCGATGCAGTCGTGTACACATTGCTTTCTCCAAAAGGCCCACACGAGGCCGAACCCGGCGCGACCTCACTGGGCCGACTCAAACTCAAGCACAGAGCTGGATTGCCTGGGTTCGACTCCACCAATACCAAAAGCCGATGGGACTGATTGCCAACATAGCTGGCGGTGAGCAAGGTCTTTTCGCCAAGCTGGCGCTCAATCGAAAACATGTACTGCTCGGTGTAAGGAATGCGGTTGTGGACGGGATAAGCGGGGATGCCACTGATCGGCTCATACTGTGACCAGTCGATGCTGGCATCGGGATGGCTGCTGGAAACGTTCAAGGGAGCAAGGCTCACGGGAAAATACTGGCCCAAATTCGTTCCGGTAGAAGCGGTGACGAACGGATTCGAAAACAGGGGTGGGGCGGGGCTGCTGTAGGTGGTTCCGTAAGGCGCGTTGGCCGCGAGCACTCCAATGGTAAGCGCTTCGATGGAGGTGTAATACATTCCGAAGCCGGCGCGAATACTGGTCTGGCCCGGCCCTCCAAGCAGCTCACCAAGAAAACCATCGGCCAGCTTAGGCGAATAAGCAACGCCGATGCGGGGCGCAAATTCGTCTCCCGGAGGCGCAAGCGTGCGCCGCACTCCCGGATCGGCGGGATAAAGAATCCCCGCCGGCGCGCCAGGGAATACTACCGACTGTTTATCCGGCTCCGTGGTTGAAATCTGATTGTACTTTTCGTACCAGGGCTCGATGCGGTCCCAGCGAAAACCATAATTGAGCGTGAAGCTGGAATTTACCCGCCAGCTATCCTGCGCGAAGGCGCCGACGTATTTGTTCCGGCCATAAAAAGGATTGAGTTGGCTCTGATTGTATTGACTGGGAATCCCGAGCAGAAAATCGGCGAAATCAAGGCCAGTCTCACTCCCGGTAAACAGAAAGCTGCCGTTGAACTGAGCAATCGGATTCACGTTGACTTGATCGAAATGAAACTCGCCGCCGATTTTCAGCGTGTGGCGACCCAAAATTTTGGAGAGATTGTCCAGCCACTGGTACGTGTTGTTCGCCTGCTTCAGTTCGTTCGTATTGGTGCCGGTGGAAAAATTATTGAATACCAGGCTCTCCACGCCTTCGTTCCGAGGCGCGAGAGCAACGATGGTTGGTGTTCCCGAAGGAGTCACGAATCCCTGTGACGCCAGGCTCACGCCGAGGCCGCCTTCGGGTTTGCCCAGGTCGTTATCGGCGCGCATGAAACTGACGCGGGCTTCGTTCACCGCGGTCGTGCTCAGCGTCTTGATATCGCCTAAGCTGAACAACTGAGCGCGGCCCAGATACAACGCGTCAAAGCCCGGAACACTCGCGCCGCCTTGAGCCACCGGATACGGATTGTTCAACGAATAGTCATCCAGAAAGTAATAGGCCGAAATCAGACCCCAATTGCCGTTGGCATCGAGGCGTAGCGCACCTTTGTCATCGCGCAGAGCCTGATTGTTCGCAGCGGTAGAAAAAAAACTTCCCGTTTGGTCCGGAGATGGAATGTATTGCAGCAGATGCTGCGCCGGAAGGGACCATGCCCTGCTTGGAATTTGCAGCGTGGGAAGGGCGCAAGCATCAGGCGTGCTGGTTCTGGAAGCGTAGGTTGTGCCAGTGCAGCCGGGAAAATAGTAAGGCTCTCCGGCCAGAATCGTATAACCTAAGCTTTGGGAAAGAGAATTTGCCCAACCGGGACCGCTGACAGTTGTGGGCGTGACGACCGTTTGCCCGTCGATGATTTGGGTCGTGTAGAACGAACTGGCCAAATTGGTCAAATCGCCTCTGCGTTCGTCGAGGGAGGGTACGGGGATTAGGCCGGTATCAATTCCTTGCCTCTGGCGCGTGCCCTGGTAGTCGGCAAAAAAGAAAATCTTGTTGCGACGTATAGGCCCGCCAAACGTCCCACCGAACTGGTTTTGAATGAATGTGCCGCGGGTCGGCGAAAAGTAGCTCCGAGCATCCAGATCGGTATTGCGCAGAAATTCGAACAGGTCACCGTGAAACGAATTGGTGCCCGACTTGGTCACCACATTGATTTGGCCTCCGCTGAACTCGCCATATTCCGCGTCAAAATTGCTGGTGAGAATACGAAACTCGGCAATCGAATCCAGGTTCGGAATGATCGCCGTTCCCATGTTCACATCTTCTTCGGCATCGCTTCCGTTCACGGTAAAAGCGTTGGCAAACTCGCGTTGCCCGTTGATCGAAATCGTGCCGGGGTTCAGATCTCCTGAGGGCGAGAGCGCGCTCGCGCCAACATCCTGAACCGTTTCCGAGGTAATCGATGTTCCCGGTGCAACTCCAGGCTGAAGTGAGAGAAGATCGGTATAACTGCGTCCGTTCAGCGGCACTGCGGTGATCTGCTTGCTGTCGATGAATTCGCCCAACTGGCTGTTGTTGGTTTCGAGCGTGGCTGCGCTCTGGCTGACCGTGACCTGCTCCGCCCGTTCGCGAACCTGCAGCGTGATGTCCAAGGAAATGACGCTGTCGAGATCGAGAGCGATCCCGCTACGGCGGTACGATTTGAAACCGGCGGAGTTCACTTCGAGCGTATAGCTGCCGACAGGGAGAACGGGAAAACTGTACGTGCCTCCTCCGCCGGTCGCCGTCAATTGCCGAACGCCGGTGTTCAGGTTGAGCAGCACGACCGCCGCCCCCTGGATCGCCGCCCCCGAGGGGTCCTTGACCGTGCCGGAGATGCTGCCGCCCACACTGGCCCATGCCGAGACTGTGCAGCACAGCCAGCAGCAGAAAATCCCCCAAACACTGCGCCGTTTCGCGGGGAGGCGTAGAGCCATTTCCTGCCGCACCAGTTGCAATCGAGTCGCATCTGGAGTTAAGCTGAAAGTCGTTGAAATCGAGGGCAGAGGATTCATAGGAATGGATTAATTCAGATCTAGTTGCAAATGCGTCGCATCTAGCAGCTAAGTCCTAAGTATCGATGCGGCTAAGTGCCAGGGTCAAGTTTCAAAGCAAGATTCTGTCGCATCTCAGCTGCCATCAGTTGCGACACAGGAGAGCCGTATGCCACTGCCACAAACCGAAATGCCGGGCCGTCTGCAGGCCTACTGTGCCGAGCGCGGCATCCGCATGACCCAGCAAAGGCGAGCCATTCTGCGCGTCATGGAAACCGCCAGCAAACATCTCGATGCGGCCCAGGTCTTACGCAAGGCGCAGAAACTGGATGCCAGCCTCGATCGCAGCACCGTGTACCGGACTTTGCGGCTGCTCAAACGGCAAGGACTGATCGACGAACTCGACCTGATGCATATCCACGGCGAAGGTCACTATTACGAGCGCAAACTCAACCGCGACCACATCCACATGGCGTGCCTGCGCTGTGGCAAGATCATGGAGTTCGTCAGCGACATTTTCGAGAAGTTGAAAAGTCAGGTGGAAAAAGACTGCCGCTTCAGGATTGTGGTTTCGCGGTTGGAAATCGGAGGTTACTGCTCGGATTGTTCCAAATAAAAGCGTCCCAATCGTAGAACGGGATTGAAGCGCGGCCATCGCGCGGCAACTCTACCCGAATCCTCAAAATAAAAAAGCGCCTCGAACTTTTCAGTTCAAGACGCCTCGGCAGCCCTCCCCCAGAACTGCCAAACCACGAAAACGATGTTAAAGAAGGGCTTATTTTGTGTAAACGTCACTTTGGTAATAGGCTAAAGCCCTTGGAAGATTTACGCGACGCCGAGTGAGTACTTCAGAAGAACCGTTCTCGAGAACATAAACCGGAGCAACGTCAGGATTCTGTAGGGCGAAGAGAAACTACTGCTTGCGCCAGGTTTGACCGCTGTCAGAGGTCGTCCAAATCTCACCAGCGGAAGTGGCAATTTTTCCCGATTGCGGGCTGGAAAAGTTGATGTCGGTAATGTCGCCTGCCGGATTCGTACCTGCAGCTAGGGGGAAGACTTGCTGCCAGCGAGTTCCCGAGTCAGTCGAGTGATAGACTATTGCGCCTGAGCCACCGGCCCAGACCTCCGGCCCCATCGCAGCCACGACGCGGAAGACAAGCTTGCCCGATGCCTGCCCAGCGTCCGGATTCACGTCTTCCCAAGTCTTTCCGGCGTCGAAAGACCGCTGCAACCCACCGCTCGCATTAATCGTCCAGCGAGGTGAAGCTCGCTGCATGAGGGATGGCGCAGTTTGCAGAGGGATGTTCGGAGGCGCAAGCGCCGGCGTGGAATCTGCGGGGACGGCAGCCTTGGCCTTGACCACGTCTGAGTTCGCATAAGACTGATAGGGCGCTGCCGATGCTTGATTCTGAATTGACTGGTTCTGAATTAACTGGTCCGGAGCCCGATTCCGAGCCGTGGCCACGGTTGCCGGTTCCGTTCCTGCTTTCACGGCCGAGCCGCCCCTAGCGGTTTCAAAATCATTTTGTGCAGGCGTGGACGACGAACGAGCCACGGTTTCGCGTCTTGGGGACGCGGGTTTTTGCGTCTGCTTTTGAGTCTCTTGGTTCGGCACTGCGGTCGGTGCTGCTTCAGACTGCTCTAGAGCGCCGGAAGGAGCTTGTTGGGCAATCTGGCTGTTCAGCGAGGCCGAGGAAGCCATCTCCTCTTTTTCGCGACGCTCGTACTGCAACACTCCGACCGAAACCAGTGCAAGAACCGCGGTTGTAGCCAAGCCCCATCGAAGTGCAGGCCAGCGCAACCACCCCAGCCGAGCGGGGCTGAGGGTGTTGACGCTTGCGCTTTCAAATGCAGGCAGAGCCAATTCGAGAATCTGTCGGCATTCGGCGCAGCGGGCTAAATGGCCGAGTACAAACTCCCGTTCAGATTGAGCTAGCGATTGCTCGGCAAACGCGGTAAGCAATTCGGCTTCAGGATGCGGGTCCGTCACCTCCATGCCCTGCAGCCGCATTACCACGATTTTGGGAACGTCTTGCATCTGTGTTGCCCGCCTTTACCAATTCCTAGGCTCTAGCTTTTGACTTTTGCTTTAACTCCGCGCCCTACCTTTTGCTGAAACTGTAAGCTCTCGTTCTGTTGAGAGAACGCGGAATGCTGCGATTCTTGCACCAGGTTGTGTCGAATATTTATCTGCAGGTCACGGACATCCACATCCAGGGCTTCCTCGGCTTGCCGGCGGCCCAGGCCCTGCTGCATGAGTCCGGTTAGAATCTTCTTACGAAGCAGCTTCGCCAGCTTATCTACTTTGCGGCTGATGGTCGACTCGTGCACGTTCAAGATGCGCGCAACTTCGGCTAGCGTTCGCCCATCCAGGTAATAAGACGCCAGCACGAACCGATCCTCACTGGAGAGCTCTGCCAAGGCCGTATCGGTGGCGAATTCCAGCCGTGAATCCGCAGCCGAAACCGGTTCCGGTTCAGGGGCGGCAAACTGCGCGCCTTCCTGGTTCTCTTCATCAAGGCTGACCAATCGCTTGGTGCGGCGATAACGGTTCACAAACTCCTGCGCCAACACGGTGCGCAACCAGCCTTCGAGCGATCCACGGCCGGTAAACGAGGCCAGCTTCGAGAGTCGTTGCCCTTCGCGCAGTGTCGTACCGTACAGTTCCGCGTAAAGGCTATCTGCAAGATCGCGGGCGGCCGAATCTTCGCGAGCGATCCGCAAAGCCGATTGGTAGAGCTTTTCGCGATAGCGGGTGAGAAAAATTTCCCAGGCGGGGTTACTGCCGGCAGCGCAGGCGCGGGCCAGAGCCAACTCCTCCACCCGCAGGCTCACCAGAAAGGCGCAACATTCGCTGTGGTCGGCAGAATTAGGAAGGTATTTCGCGGCAACGTCACACAAGATTTGCGCCAGCTCTTCGCTGGTTATGCCGACCTTTTCGCCGCAGCTTTTCGCGTGCAACTGCGCCAACAGTTCTGTGACCGCCGACTCAACGGAAGCCGGAATTGTTTTCTTGGAGCTCATTCGAAAATACAAATCCTGGGAGAACTACTATGATGCTACCAAGTCATTAGACGTTCGTAATCCTAATTTTGTCTGCGAGCTGATTATTTCTTTTCGTTCCCATGCAAGTTCTTGCGAACGGCGAAATGGTAAACTTAAATTCACACTCAGATGCCGGCGCCGCGGTGCGATCTCGGCTGCCTGCAGCCGGAAATTCGAACCAAAGTTTGGCTTGTGGTAGGCCAAAGAAGCTCTGAGTAGACCCAAACAAATGCACGTCAACTACATAAGAACGGTTTCTGCTCGAGCGACATCCACAAAAACGACATCCGCCAAAACATACTCTCGTGGAAGTGACATCATGCGCCGTTGGCTCGCCTTGCTGATTCTATTGAGTGCCGCTGTGGCCCTGGCCGCGGCTGGCCCGGGGTACAAACTCTTAAAGACCCACAAAGTCGGCGGTGAAGGTGGTTGGGACTACCTGATTGCCGACTCCGCCGCGCGCCGTCTTTATATTTCGCGAGCCACGCACGTGATCGTACTCGATCTGGACTCCCTTAAAAGCATTGGCGACATTGCGGACACGCCTGGTGTTCACGGCATCGCGCTTGCTCCGGAACTCGGCCGTGGTTTCACCAGCAATGGCCGGGAAGGGACAGTCAGTATCTTCGACCTCAAAACTCTTGCGACCAGCAGCAAGGTGAAAGCGGGCGAGAATCCGGACTCAATTCTTTATGATCCTGTGACCAAACGAGTGTTCACCTTCAATGGGCGCAGCCATGACTCGACCGCGATCGATGCCGTGAAGGGCAACGTGCTGGGCACAATCAAGCTAGACGGCAAACCCGAGTTCTCTGCGAGCGATGGCAAAGGAGAGATTTTCGTCAACATCGAAGACAAGAGCGAACTCACGGTAATCGATGCCAACAAGCTCGCAGTGAAAACCATCTGGCCGCTTGCTCCTTGCGAAGAGCCGAGCGGGCTCGCTATGGACAAGAAACACCGGCGTCTGTTCGTCGGCTGCGACAACAAGATGATGGCAGTCGTGGATGCCGATACTGGCAAAGTGCTGGCCACTCCCGCCATCGGCGAAGGCGTAGACGCGACCAGATTCGATCCTGGAACTGGCCTGGCTTTTGCCTCGTGCGGTGAAGGCGTGCTCACGGTGGTTCGCGAAGAATCGCCCAACAAATTCCCGGTCGCAGAAAATGTTCCTACGCAGCCGGGCGCGCGCACGATGGCGCTCGACACCAAGACGCATAATGTGTACACGGTGACGGCGAATTTCGGTCCGCCTCCGGCTCCCGCGGCTGACAATCCGCATCCGCGCCGCTCGATTATTCCAGATACCTTCGTGGTTCTTGTGCTGGATAAATGAGGCGGCGATTTTAATCCGTGCAGGCTCGCGTGGTTTGCGCGGGCTGCGATCTATGTCTGCTCTCGCTACGTCAGACGCCGTAGTTCTATTTCGCACCGCGAACAACCTTCGCTGCCGGAATCGTTTCTGCTCCAAACTCATCTGAACCTCTTGAAGCGCTCCTGGATTATTCAATGACCTCACTGGAGGAAAAATTTTACCGCGCGCGCATCACCCGACGTGTTGATTTTGCGCCCGATCTATGGGCCTTCGCCATCGATCCGGGTGAGCGTTTCACTTTCGTTCCCGGACAATTCGCCACGCTCGGACTCGAAGTCGACGGCAAACGCATGGAACGCCCTTATTCGATGGTTTCAGCGCCCGGGGACAATGAACTTGAGTTCTTCTGTGAACTCGTCGCCGAAGGCAAGCTCACGCCAGCGCTGTATAAGCTCCAGCCTGGAGATGAGCTGCTCATGAGAAAAATTCCGAAGGGAAAGTTCACCTTACAAACTGGCGACAGCCGCATTAATCATCTCTTCGTTTCGACGGTCACGGGTGTGGGTCCATTCGTAAGCATGATTCGCAGTCTGGCAAAAGAATGGCGGGAGGGCCGCTTCGATGGAGCTCACAGACTCTTCCTGCTCAATGGCGCCAGCCGCCCTTGGGAGTTCGGCTACAAAGATGAGCTCACTCATTTGGCCGAGGAGATGCCGTGGCTGCAATACGTTCCAACCCTAAGTCGTCCCTGGGATCACAGTGAGTGGCCGGGCGAGATCGGCCGTGCTGACGATATCCTCCGCAAATATGCCGACCAATGGGGACTCGATCCCAACAATACGCATGCCTATCTCTGCGGGCACCCCGACATGATCGAAAACAGCAAAGCGATCCTGAAGCGCCGCGGTTTCGTGGAAAAGGGAGCGGTCCGGGAAGAAACCTATTGGCTGCTGCCAAGAGGCGAGCGAACAGTTGCCGCTTGAGCGCCCTGCGACGAACGGTAGTCATTGCGGTGACCGCCGTCGCACTTTTCCCAAAAGCGGCTCACGTTTCAGCCGGCGCGAACACCACCAATACCGCGAGCTCTTCCACGATGTCGTAGAAGCGATGCCCCACTTCTGCCGCGACGAAAATCACACTGCCCGCGGAAACCTCGCGGTCCTCCGAGCCGGCTTTGAAACGCGCGCGGCCGCGTAGCACGTAATAGACTTCATCTTCGCGATGCGGCTTCTGCCGGTCAGTCGCTCCCGCCGCGAGCACATACAGACCCACGCTCATCGCCGGCACGCGCATGAATTCGCGGTATAGCTTGCCGCTCGCCGTCAGCTGCTGTTCCACTTCGGCGACGGATGCGAAAAGCGTCTTCACGCAAAAATTCCTCCGAAGATCAGTTCGGTAAATTGCGGGATCAAGCTCTGCGCCTGCAAGTTGCCCTCCGGTTTGTACCACTGATAAATCCAGTTGATCATGCCCAGCAGCGCGAATGCCGCAGCGCGCGGGCTTACCTTGCCTTTTGCTGCATCGACGTTTCCATGATTTTCCCGAGCTTGCTTCGGGGCCTTTTCGCGCGCTTTCTGCTGCACTTCCGCCATCAGCTTTTCGAGGAAATGGATGTATTCCTTCTTGCGCGCGTTAATGCGTTTTCGCAACGAGGGCGGTAGTGGATGATTCTCGTGCAGCATCACGGTTATCTCGCGATCGCGGGGGCTGAGCACCACTTCAATGTGCAGCCGGATCAGCTTCCTCAGCCGCTCTTCCGGATCTGCAATGCCGTGCAAAGGATTCAGGACGCGCTCTTGGGTGATCTCCATTGCATGATCCATGATCTCGAATAAAATTTCGTCTTTGCTTTGAAAGTGATGGTAGAGGCCGCCTTTGCTCAGCTTGAGCGCTGCCGCAACGTCGTTCATCGAAGTTGCGTCATACCCGCGCTGCTGGAAAAGCCGCGCAGCCGTGCGCAGAATCTCCTGTTTAGGGTCGACCGCCGTATCGCGAGGCATCGGCTGACATGGTAAACAGTTGCGGGCGGAATGCCAATATGCAGGCAAAGTCCGCATCCGGTCGGCAGGGACCACTGAACTGCGGTTCGATTATGCTCCGCTCTTGGCAGACTGATGAGACAGGCCGGAGTTGGCTGCTTTGGATGCGAGTTCTATCAGCGAGGGCACCGACTCCGATGCAATCAATCTTCGCTCCGGCGGTTGTTCACCGCTGCGAATCGCTTCAGTCAGCATCTCGAGCCCAAGATCGGCATTCGGCCGGATATAGATAGTCGCCGCCAAAAGTCCGCTTCGCACCCAGGACTGGCCCGTCTTAGGCAGTCCATCGCAGCCGGTAAACGGAATTTTGAGCCAGCGTTCTCGTTCCCCGATGGCGATTTCGCTAAACGCTTTTCTCGCGCCCGCTGCCATGCTGTCATCTTGCGCGCCGACCAGATCGATGAAAGTTTTTTGGGAGGTGCTCAATCGCAGCCACGAACTCACGGTGCGATAGGCACTTTCTTCAGTCCAATTGCCTCGCAACGTTTTTACCTGAATGTTGGCCGGCTTGGTCCTCATCATTCCCGCGGTTCGTTCTTTCGCAGCTGAACTATTTCCCGGGCCCTCGATGTACAAAATCGATCCGCCTTGCGGCAGCAGAGCGGCAAACTGCTTGCCCTGAATCTCGCCTATTTCCCTGTGGTCGGAACTAATGCTGAAAGCGGGCACAGGGCTGCTTTGGCGCAAACTGGAAAGATAGTCCGCATTGTGGTTCAACACCACCCAGCCGATATCGGCGGCCACTGCCGCACGCGCCACTTGCGGGAAAGCCGTTCCACCCGCGGGTTCGAACACGATTGCGTCGGGGCGGCTTTCGGTGCCGCCTTGAATAAAATGCAGCAGTTGTTGGCTCTGCGTCACCGCGTCATTGCTGGCGTGGATGATCTTCAGGTCTACTCCCAGGCGCCGCGCAGCTTTTTCCGCCGCGGCTGCTTGTTCCTGCTGGTAGTCGTTATCATCGTTCGTGAGAGAAAGTAGGAAATTGAGTTTTTTCATCGAGGTCCCAGATGATCATATTTCAAATCGGCAGCCCACGATGATAACGATAGTAATGAGTATTGCAGCGCGATGAGGTCGCATGAAAATCCAAAAGGATTGTAATTGGAGTGAGTAGCTCGAATTTATTCTCCCCGGGCGGCCGTCGTCCCGAAACGCGGCGTACTTCAGCCGCGTCAGGGATCTCCTATAGAGAGAACTAGCGGGAGATCCCTTCGACTTCATCTCAGGGCAGGATCTTCGCTCCGCCCGAAAAACGACTGTACTCAGGATGACTCAGCATTGGCTACCGGCCCTTACTCCTCGGAAGGGTATCTTCGATAGAACTGTTGGCGGTAGCTTCCATCGCGGAATGCCTCGGTGCCGCCGCAGCGCGTCGTAGAAAATGCGCCCGCCAGGTTCCCGGCGCGAAGGCACGTCTCAAGACCTGCCCCGCGCACGTAATTGTGAAGAAAGCCCGCATCAAAGCTGTCTCCCGCTCCCACGGGATCGACCGCCTCAACCTGAATCGCAGGGCTCACGAATCGTTCCTTACTGCGTTGCGCAACAGCGCCTTCACGCCCCATCTTCACCACAACCAGCGGCACCCGCCCCGCTAATTTGTTGATTGCGCTTTCCAGATCATTGACGCCCGCCGCTTTTTGGGCCTCGCGTTCGTTCGGCAAAAAGATGTCTACATAACGCAGCGCTTCACCAAGCCCGCCTTGCCATGTGTCATCCGGATCGTCATTCGTATCCAGAGAAGTCGTCAGCCCCGCTTCTTTCATCTTGCGAAACAACTCTGGAATTCGTGGCCGCAGCGCTCGCTGCAAATAAAACGAAGAAATATGGAAGTGGCGCGAACTGGCTAGATAGCTGAAATCAAGATCGTCCCACGTCAATTCGGCAATGGTTCCGGAGTAGGTGACCATGTTGCGCCAGGCTTCACGCTGCAAAACCACCGTAAGCCCGGTTTTGATCGCGCCTGGCACACAGCGCAAGCGCGAAACATCGACGCCGATCTGCCGCAGAGGAAGCAAAGCGGCAGCTCCCAAATCGTCATCGCCAATACGCGACTGAAATCCTACGCGGCTGCCCAAAGCAGCCAGGTTATGCGCCAGGATCGCCGAAGATCCTCCCAGCGTCAGCATCATCCGATCGGCCAACAACTCGCGCTCCGGCGGAAGTTCGTCCGGCAAGCCATACAGGATGAGATCGAGGTTCACTTCCCCGGCGATGGTGATGTCAAATTGCGGCATTTCCGCTCCTGGAGATTCGCGGCTCGGTAACGGCGAGGTAAAGGAACCGATTCACGCAATCGTGATCTCAATCCCGGCTTGCTTCAAGGTGCGCAGGTCAGATTTCGAAATTCCCCGGTCGGTGATTACTTCCTGCACCGCCGAAGTCGGAGCAATCAACGATAAGCTGCGCCTTCCGAACTTGCTCGAATCGCAAACCGCAATCGTGCGCTTCGAAATTTCCACCATCACCCGGTTGACCTTGGCTTCAAGAAGATTGGGGGTGCTCAGCCCGTAGTGCACGTCAAAGCCATCGACCCCAAGAAACAGCAGGTCGGCGCTCAATCGCCGTAAGGTTTCTTCCGCGATGGGGCCGACCAGCGAGAATGAATTCTTGCGCAGAGTTCCGCCGGTGAGGATCACTTCCACGGCCGTGCCATTCAACTCGGCCGCGATGTTGACGGCGTTGGTCACGATCGTGAGGCTGCGGAAATCCCGCAAAGATCTCGCGATGGCGGTAGTCGTGGTGCCGGAGTCAAGGATTACGACCTGGCCCTCCACAACCTTGCTGGTTGCTGCCTCGGCAATTCGCAGCTTCTCCTGCTGGTGCAACTTCTCTTTCTCGCGCAGCGTTGGATCTTCCAACACGCTCTCCCGCGCCGGTAAAGCTCCGCCATGCGTGCGGTGGACCTGCCCGTGGGCGTGCAAAATTTCCAGATCTTTGCGGATGGTGACTTGAGAAGTTTCAAAACGCCGCGAGAGTTCGGCGACCAGAACACGACCCTGATGGTTCAGGATCTCCAGAATTGCGCGGCGGCGTTCTTCGTTCAGCACTCGAGTGGATTGGTCGGCAGTGCCACGGCAAGGAATCCGCGGCACTTTTGTTTCGCATTACTTTTTATAGCGTTTTCTTTCGTTTGTCCAATGGAAAGATTCGACAGTTCTCTTAGCGTGGAGCGCGCGACGCAATTCAAAAGGCCATCACCCGCCGATTCAGAACCAAGCGGAATGA
Source organism: uncultured Acidobacteriaceae bacterium (assembly GCA_963784095.1). Lineage (GTDB taxonomy): Bacteria > Acidobacteriota > Terriglobia > Terriglobales > Acidobacteriaceae > Sulfotelmatobacter. The sequence goes on along the minus strand of CAWAQC010000001.1, from coordinate 104,645 downwards.
TAGCTAACCTAATACCTGTGCCCAAACATGCATTGAACTTGACCCGAAATTGTGCAGTAATCAAATAAGTCTGCGTGACATCCGCTCGCGCACGTTGCGATGCGTGTGCGCGCACGTTTCTTATGTCTCAGCCGGACGAGAATACGGTGGGGGGAAGCACGGTCGAGAAAACGGCCGCTGCAAAAAAGCCCTATCAGGAGCCTGCTTTTCGCCACGAGCGGGTTTTCGAGACCATGGCCCTGGCGTGCGGCAAAATAGAACCCACTTACCGGAATTGCATGTTCAACCGGCAGGCTTCTTAACTTGACGGGATCTGCGCCAGCCGCGCGAGACTTTTGCGAGGACCCCAGACTCGATCTTTCCTTGGAAATTCTGCGCCGTGCCACAATTCGGCTCACAGCGCGGGGCACGAGCATGCTTCCGTCGGTGTGGCCAGGGGACGTGCTTACCATCGAACCGCTAAAACACACTGAGATCGTTCCCGGAGACATTCTTCTCGTCCAGCGCAGCGATCGCATTTACATTCACCGTTTAGTCCAGACGCGAGAGAGAAACGGTTGCCGGGTGTGGACCACGCGGGGCGATTCCATGCCGCAAGCTGATCCACCCGCAACGGACTCCGATTTGCTGGGCAAAGTGATTCGAATTCATCGCGCAGATCACACGTTCATCCCGGATCGGAAAACATCAATTTTCGATGCGGTTTTGGGGCGCACTTTCTGCTACTGTGATCGAATCCGCAGTCTCGCTTTACGCATTCACGCAGCCAGACTGCGAAGAGGTTCGGCAAGGAGTGGCGATATGCAGAAGACGCCTCCGGTGTGACCTGGCCTCGGTACATTTCAGAATCCTCGAGTTCTCAGGGATGAGCGCCGTGCCAGCAATCGCATTAGAATCCGTTTGCATCGATATCGGCGGGATCGCAGTGGCACTGCAGATAGAAGATCCCTCTTTTCGCCGCATGGTAGAAAATCGCTATTCAGGGTTTGTAGGAAATTCTCAAGCCGCGCAGTGCGAGTTCGAGATCGATCTCTACGATTCATCGGAACCGGCTTCCACCGACGACCAATTGGAAGTAAAGGTCGAAGCAGGCGAATGGCGACTGAAGCGTGGCGATTTCCGAGCGCGTTGGAATCCTGAGACGAAACAGGGACACATTCGTCAATCCTGCAATCCTTACGCCATCGATTCGGTTCTGCGGATCGTTCATTCCCTTGTCCTGGCGAAGCAGGAAGGTTTTCTGGTACACGCCGCCAGCGCCATTTGCGGCGGCAAGGCGTTTATCTTTTCCGGAGTTTCCGGCGCGGGCAAGACAACCATCTCTCGGCTCGCCCCGCCCGATGCGACCCTGCTCACTGACGAAATTTCCTATGTGCGGCGCGAAAGGAATCAGTACCTCGCCTGCGGAACGCCCTTTGCTGGAGAACTCGCACGCGTCGGCGCAAATGAATCTGCTCCGCTGAGCGCCCTGTTCTTTCTCGAAAAAGGTCCGGAGAACAGAATCGAACCAATCGCGCCCACAGAAGCGATTCAGCGGCTCATGCGGAACATTCTGTTTTTCGCCAACGACCCCGAGCTGGTGAAACTGGTTTTTCAATCTGCCTGCGAGTTTGCAAGTGTGGTTCCCATGCGCCGCTTAGTGTTCGTGCCGGACCGCAGAGTGTGGGACATTATCCATTAGCGCTAAAGAGCCACCATGGCCGAAAAATATATCGCTCGCAGCTCCGCGATCGCCGCACGGATGCTCGGCGGCGAAATGATGGTAATGTCGGCTGCCGACTCGACTTTCTTCACGCTCAATGAAGTTGCCACCGTAATCTGGCAAGCGGCCGACGGTTACACTCCGCTCTCGACCATTGTTTCGCAGAAAATCTGCCGGGATTTCGATGTCGACAAGGAAAGGGCGCAACTCGGCGCCGAGCGCTTCGTCGATGAACTCTCTCAACACGGCATTCTTCTCGTCTCAGATCGGCCGCTAATCAGTTCTTCGCCATCACCGGAGAGCCAATGAGCCTGATGGCCGAGATGAATCAGAAGGCCCTGAAGCTCGGCCTGCCTCTTAGCGTTCACTTCGATCTTACTTATCGCTGCAATGAGCGCTGCGTGCATTGCTATCTCGACCACGACGATCACGGTGAGATGACCACTGCGGAAATCACTGGCGTGCTCACCCAGCTTGCCGATGCCGGAGTTTTTTTCCTTTCACTCAGCGGCGGCGAAGTTTTACTGCGCCGCGATTTTTTTGAGATCGTGGAGCACGCGCGCAAGCTGCTGTTCAACGTGAAAGTAAAAACCAACGCGACCATGATCCACGAGAAAGAAGCCGCAAGGCTTCGCGAATTAGGAGTCGAACAAATCCAGATCAGCGTGTATTCCCACCGGCCGGAGGTTCACGACGCCATCACAAAGCTGCCCGGCTCGCTGGATCGCACGATCCGTGCAATTCGATTCCTGAAATCTCAGGGCCTCAAGGTAAGCATCTCGAATGTTCTGATGGGCGGCAATTTTTCTGACCAGCAAGGCGTGATCAATTTGGCAAAGGAACTGGGAGTTGCCTACAATTTGGATCCGACCATCACCCCAAAAATGGATGGCGACACCTCCATTCTCACCCTGCGCATTGCAAGCTCTGAATTGAAGCAGATCTTCCACAATCAGGAACTGGTGGGCAACGTGGAAGAATTCTGCGCACCTCCGCCTCCACCGGGCGAAGATGTAATGAATGGATTTCCATGCAGCGCAGGACACACCGCCTGCTACATTTCCCCTTACGGTGACGTTTTCCCATGCGTGCAATTTCCGCTGCCCAGCGGCAATGTGCGCCGGCAGAAATTCCTCGACATCTGGCGCGATTCTCCGCAGCTAAAAGAGGTCCGCTCGATTCGCGCCCGCGATCTTCCGACCTGTTCCACTTGCAGTCACGTTGGAACCTGCACGCGTTGTCCCGGATTAGCCTATATGGAGGGGAACATGCGCGGCCCCTCAACCGCGGATTGCGAGAAGTCATTCCAGCGAACCGGGATTCCCTCCGCAAATATGCTGAAGAAAACCCGAGCCAGTTCCTCGGGTCCGCTGATCCAGATTCAACCGCTGGCCGTCTCAGAGGTTATCTATGCGAACTCCCAAAACGCTAATCAGATCAGCGCTTGATGCATTCCTGAGCACGTCGGTAACCAGATCGCAATTCTTTCGTTCCAGTCCTGTTACGAAAGTCAGGTCCAATTCCCCCGAATCCGAGGGAAAATTAAAGTTCCCTTATAGTGTCAAGGCAATTGGAGGTAATACATCATGCGAGCGCGATCATTTCGCCTTCTGACTCTGGCGGTGGGTTTGCTGCTGGCCATCCCGCTTTGCGCCCAGGAGCGCTCAGAAGATGTCGTCTCCGACGATGCTCCTCAGAACCAGCATCTTGGCTATCCGCACGACTGGAGTTCTCATCACCTCCTGATGCCCGGCAAAGCCGACGACGTGTTGATTGCCGGAGATCACGATCCGCGGTATGTCTACAACTGGGTGATGCGCCAGGCGGCCATTGAGAGATTTCGTCATCCCTTGAATCCGCGCCTACAACGCAAGACACATATCGACTGGGCGGTTTCGCTGGAAAAGGGCTATGTCCCGCAGAACCAATATCCCGCAAAGTTCCAGTTCAATGTTACGGCCGAAAATTGTGATTCTGATTATCTTTTGTTGGGCCTGACCGTGACTTCGGGTACGCAAGCGAACCTGGTCGGCATCAATAACCTCTACACAGCGGCTACTCCGGCCTGCAACGGCGGATCGCCCTGGGTCGCCTTCGCCTACAACACCTTGACCGAAGGTGGCCAAATCTTAACTTCCCCGGAACTATCGGAAGACGGAACCAAAGTGGCTTTCGTTGAAAGCGTTGCCAGCGGAACAAAAAAAGGCTCTTATTTTCATGTTCTGGTGCTCCCCAATCCGATTCCAACTCCACCAACGCAAGATGGGACGGTGCTGCATCCCCTGACTCCCGCCACTTGCACCAACCCAACAACGGTCGGATGTGTGACCACGTTAACCATCCAGACTGCAGCGAACGATTCGAACTCCTCGCCGTGGATCGACTACAACACCGATACGGTCTACGTGGGTGCCGACAACGGACTGCTTTACAAAATCACGCCGGTATTCAAGGGAGGCGCTCCAGCCTTAGTGAACGATCCCACCAACTGGCCGGTTACGGTTTCGACCAACAAGTACAACACCATCTTGACTGGTCCTGTAGCCGACGACAGAGCGGGTCTGATCTTTTTAGGAGATGGCGAGGGGTACGTGTATTCAGTCAAACTAACTAGCCCAGCCAAAACCTTTGTGGCACAGCAAACCGTCGGCTGGGCATCCGACGGAACTACCGATGGCAGCGGAAAACCAGGCACCGGCATTGTTGACCCGCCCATAGCAATCAACGATCCCGCCAATCCTACAACCGATCAGGTGTTCGCATTTACCGGATGCAGCGAAGTGCAAGGCATCGGCGGAGCTGTGACCCAGCTGTCAGCGAACTTCACCACCGGCTCACCCTCAACCGCGAACACAGTGAACCTGGGATCCGCTAGTGGAGATGGTGACTGCACCGGTCTCAATGTCCATTCCGGAACCTTCGACAATAAGTTCTGGCTGACCGGGTCTACATCGGGGCATTTCGTCGCATGCGGATTTGTAAATGATGGCGGCGTACCAGCCGCGCCGGTGATGTATTTCTTCCCATTCGCCAGCAACGTAATCACCAGCACTGGATCGACGAGCTTTCAAATCAATACCAATACCGGCGAGGAGTGTTCGCCGCTGACGGAATTTTATAACGGGACATCAGACATGCTTTTCTTCGGGGTCGGCAGTACGACGAAGACTTCTTACGTGGAGAGTTCCACGATCACTACTTCATTGGCCACGCCGAATTGCACCGGCACTCCAACTTCCACTTGCGTAACTTCAACCGAAGGTCTCGGAGGAACCAGCGGGATCGTCATCGACAATCAGCTATCCAATGGCGGGACGAACATTTACTTCTCGACCCTGGCTGTAGGCTCGGTCAACGGGCAGAAGTGCAACGTGACCGGTGGAACCGCGAACCCCTATTGCGCGGTAAAGCTGACTCAGTCGGGATTGCAATAAAAAGCCGGACCGGAATTAAGGCTTTTACTTCTCCGATCACGCGACCTCGATGGAGGTGGCCACAACTGCGACCGCGCGCAGCGGTTCGGCAATCGCCCGCATCACCTTTTCAAATCCCGCAAAATCGAGCGATTGCGGTCCATCAGAAAGCGCCCGCTCCGGGCAGGGGTGCACTTCGATGATCAATCCGTCCGCTCCTACTGCAACCGCTGCTCGGGAAACTGCGGCAATCAAACTCTGCTTGCCGGTCCCGTGCGATGGATCTGCAATCACGGGCAGGTGCGAAAGGTCGCGCGCTAGTGCAACCGCGGCGAGATCGAATGTGTTGCGCATCTCGGTTTCGAAAGTCTTGATGCCGCGCTCACACAGCACCACCTGATCGTTTCCTCCCGCCAGCAAATATTCGGCAGCCAGCAGCCACTCCTTTACCGTTGCCGATGGCCCACGCTTCAGCAGCACCGGCTTCTTTACCATCGCTAGTCGCCGCAGTAGCGCGAAATTCTGCATGTTGCGTGCGCCCACCTGCAGCATGTCGGCATGCTCGCAAATCAGGTCCACATCTTCGGTGCTCATCACCTCCGTGACAATCGGCAACCCGAACTGCTCCCGCGCCTCGCGCAGAATCTTCAGCGCTTCCAGACCCAATCCCTGAAAATCGTAAGGCGAAGTCCGTGGCTTGTACGCGCCGCCTCGAAGCATCGTCGCTCCGGCTTTCTTCACCGCCTGCGCTGTGCTCAGCAATTGATCTCGCGATTCCACCGAACATGGTCCGGCAATCACCACAACCCCTGCGCCGCCAATGGCGACCCCTCCGACATTCACGACCGTTCGCTCCGGCTTCACCTGTCGGCTCACCAGCTTGAACGGCTGTGCGATGGGAACGACATTCTCCACGCCCGGCGCGACTTGCAGAGCTTCGATCTCATGCCGCCGTCCATTGCCCACCGCGGCGACAATCGTGCGTTCTACTCCGCGCGTGACATGGGGCTGATACCCCGCCTCGCGGATGCGCTCGATAATATGCGCAATCTCCTGTTTGGTAGCTTTTTCCGACATGTTGACAATCATTGGCAATCTCCCTATTTTTCTCGGAAAGCAAAAAGGCCGCGATGTTGAATCGCGGCCCTTAGCTCAACTTGCTGGATCTCTCTCTTATCCGCCCGATCTCCCCGCAAGCACTGCCGCAGCCGCTTCTCCGCTAAACCGATAGCGAGACGGCTCGGTAAAGATAAACATAAATGGGGTAAATCGTTTCATGACACGAACTCCCGATGGTGCAACGAACTGCAACGACTTGAGCGTTTCTACGCCTGCTGGTCTACGCCTACTGGATCGAACTCGCAGTATTGGAGAAGACGTTATTGGCGTTGGACCCGATCAGCCGTATCGTGCCGACCACCAAAACCAGGATCACTGCCAGCATGACCGCATATTCGGCAATGTCTTGCCCTTCCTCGTTAGACCAAAGCTTGCGGACAAATTCAGACATATTTTCCTCCAAAACTGCGTCCCGATTCCTAATGAGTTGAAATGCGAGGCAAGAAGCTGCAGCCAATGCCAACATAATGCCCCACCGTCTCTCGATTGTCAATCTGCGGGGGTATGAATTTAAGGCCTGAAGGCGGCCCCTTGCACCAGCGCGCCGGACCCTTTAACAATGTCGGCCAAATCTATAATTCTCGCGTGCGTGCTCGATGTTTCTGCCTCGGCTGCCGGTTTTCACCACACAGTAACCATATTCCACCTTATGTGACCTTGGGACGCACCATATCGAATCGCTGTGTGGTTCTGGTGTACTGAATGTCGCCCATGCGCCCGATCGGGTCGAGCGAATTCCGGTCGACTTTGCCGTCTTTGACATATGCAGCGTCGACATGGATCAAGACAATCCTGCCAATAACAAGGCTGCTGCTGGTGGGCGCGGTCGAGAAGTCGAGAATGTGATGAAGCACACACTCAAAGCTAACCGGCGACTCGCCGACCCTCGGCGGCCGCACCAATTTCGAGGGCTGAGGCGTCAGCTTTGCCAAATCGAACTCATCAACGGAAGCATCATATTCACCGCTCGTGACGTTCATCGCCTCGCGCAGGTCGTAGGTCACGATATTGACGACGAATTCTTTGGTCTCGCGAACATTGCGCAGCGTGTCCTTGGCTACGCCCTCACCACCGGTCGGCTGCTTGGGTGTCCGAAGTCCGGGAGCAAACCCCAGCAGCGGAGGGTCAACGCAGACCACATTGAAAAACGAGAAGGGAGCAAGATTGCGGGCTCCCGCTGCGCTTATCGTGGAAACCCAGGCGATGGGGCGCGGCGCAACCGTGTTAAGCAGAATGCCGTAAAGCTCACTGTGAGGAATATCCGACGGGCTGACGATCATTTGGTCGAGTATATCTTTTGGCAGGCAAATTTCGGTCTGCGGTTCCCGGTGCGGTTCCGTCGACTTGTCAGATTGTGGGCGACGCGCCGAATATTTCCTTTGCCGCGACCACGGTATTGCAGTGAATCGTGACCGTGTCTTCCACGTTTTGCGCGTAGCCGCCGGCGTAAGTCACCATCACTGGAATGCCGCGCGCTCGCGCGACGCGGAAGACAAGCTCGTCGCGGCGCTTCAAGCCCTCGATAGTCAGGCAGAGTCCGCCGAGTTGATCTTCGCGATAAGGATCCGCGCCCGCGATATAGCAGATCAGTTCCGGTTCGAACTGTCGCAGGCCGGAGCTAAGAGCATTGTCCAGCCACGCAAGATAATCGTCGTCACTGATGCCGTTAGGCAGGTCAACATCAATCGACGATGCCGGCTTCCACGCCGGATAATTATTGTGCTGATGCAGTGAGATGGTGAAAACTTCTCCCGCGTGGGCTCCGCGCATTCTGCCGGGAAGTGCAGAACCTTCCGAAGGCGATCCCAAAGTCGCGGGCCCAGCAGAGGGCAAAATCGAGCTCGCCGTTCGCGTCCCGGCAAATATCGCTGCGGTGCCATTGCCGTGATGCACATCGCAATCGACCGTCATTGCGGTGCGAATCTTGTCGTCCCGCTGCAACCGGCGTATGGCGACCGCCACGTCATGAATCATGCAGAATCCCTCGCCATGGTCGGGAAACGCGTGATGAAATCCGCCGCCGAGGTTGACGCAGATTCCATCGGACAGAGCCTGGCGCGAGGCCAAAATCGAACCTCCCGCTGCCAGCCAAAATGCCTCGACCAACTCGCGCGAGTAAGGAATTTCCAACTCCATCTCTTCGCGCTGCGAAAGCGTTCCAGTCTTCAGCTTGTGCACATAATCCGGTTTGTGCACCAGCAAAATGTCCTGATCGCTGGCCGGAGCTGGCGCTAGCAGGTCCTCGTTCTCGGCAATGTGCTCAGAAAGCAAACGGTCGCGGACCCGCCGATATTTTTCGGCAGGGAAGACATGGGGCCCAATCGGCAAGTAATACGCGTCGCTGTAGACCAGCTTGAAGGGAAGCATGCAAGTACGCGTCCATCATACTGCTTGCTCAGATGACGAAACGAGATGACAGAATGAAAGCGGCGGGCACGAAGGCTACCGCTTTTTCGAGGATAGCGTGGTCGGCGTCAGCATCGCTCGTTTCACCGGCACAATCGCGCCCTTCGAGGGATCGGCCGCCGCGTGCGCCCGCGTCAAAACCTCTTCCTGGATGTACTGCACGAACTCCTGAATCTGCCGTTGCATCTCCTCCATCCGCTCGCGCATTTGCAGGATGATCGCCATGCCGCTGATGTTCACTCCCAAGTCGCGCGCCAGCGACAGAATGAATTCCAGCCTTTGCAGGTCCTCATCGGTATAAAGCCGTGTGTTGCCCTCGGTGCGTGACGGCTTCAGCAATCCTTCCCGCTCATAAAGCCGCAGGGTTTGCGGATGAATGCCATACATCTCCGCGACCGCGGAGATCATGTATGCCCCTTTGGATTTGCGTTTAGTCACCGCTTTTCCTCATCCCACCGCGTCAAAATCATCCCGGAAATCTTCGTCCCATTACTTCCGTGCTCGAAAGGCGCGCACCCGGAACCAAACGCCAGTGCAATCCTGCCCTAAAGTGCCGTGAAATGGCAAGTTCCTCCATGCTAGCTTGCCCATTGGGGCGTTAAACCTAGTCATCCATTACCGGCCAGGAACAGCAATCCAACAGGAAAAAGGACAAAAAATGAAAGTGCGGTTTCGCTTCATCGTTTTCGTATGCGCCACGTTGTTCTTGTGCGCCGCAGTCACATTCTGCCAATCCGATTCAAACCTGGGCGCAGTCGGCGTCGGGGTGAAGGTTTCCACATTGGGAGTGGGCGCCGAAGTTGCCACTCCGGTTCTACGCCGTGTGAACCTGCGAGCAGGCTTCAACGTGCTTGGCTACAGCCGTGGCTTCAGCAATGACGGTATCTCCTACGACGGCCATCTTAATTTCAAAACCGTCGAAGGCCACATTGACTTCTTTCCGTTCGGCGGAAAGTTTCACGTCAGCCTGGGTTTTCTCGCCTATCTCGACGACCCAATTAAGGCAACTGCCTTTGTTCCCGGCGGACAGAGTTTCACGCTGGGCGGTGTGACTTACTATAGCGACACTGCCGTGCCAACCAGCGGTAGCGGCAAAATCGATTTCAACCAAGGGGCGCCCACGCTCACGGTGGGATGGGGCAACCTTGTTCCTCGCAAGCACGGCAAGCACTTCAGCTTTCCTGTTGAATTAGGAGTGGCATTCCAGGGCTCGCCGCAGTCTACCTTGAACCTGACTGGCAATGTTTGCGCTTTGCCCGGAGTTGGCTGCCGCAGCGTCGCAAGCGACCCAACCGTGCAGAGCAACGTCGTAGCCCAGCAGAACAAAATCAACAACAGCATCTCGTTCTTGCAAGCATACCCCATCATTTCGGCAGGGTTTGGATACAAGTTCTAACCGCAGCTTAACGGGACAGAAGTACCAACCGAAAAAACTGATGAAAAGAAAAAGAGGATCGGAAATTTCCGATCCTCTCGACTGTTTCTACATGAGAACGGTTATGCCGCAGCCTGAGGCTTTTCTTGTCGCACCCATCCAGCCGGCTTTAGTGCGTGGTTAAGCGCATAAGCGAGGAATCCCGCCATAATCAGAATCATTCCGAACTCGAACGAACTCATCCCAAACACCGATTCATGTTCGCTGCGGATTACAGAAAAACCCAACAAAAGCATGGGAGGAATGCCGATCGCAATAACGCCAAACAATCCTCCGGGAACGCGAAATGGACGCGCCAGATTCGGCTCACGGAAGCGCAAGACCGCCAGGGCCACGAATTCCAGCAGCAAGCTAGCCCCGTAAAGCAGAATGTCGAGCGTGACCAACCGCGCGAACCCCAAGCCAAGACACATTGCCCAGCCAATCGCCAACGCTGCAATCGCCACCCAGGGTGCCCGAGATTTCTTCTGCAGCTTGCCGAAAACTCCCGGCAGCATTCCGTCCTGTGCCATTGCCAGCGGCAGGCGCGAATAGCTCATGACCAGCGCATTGAACATGCCAAAGGCGCTGATCATGCCGCCCAGCACCACTCCCACGCGCAGCAGCGGCCCACCCAGCAAGCCGGCGACATCGGCCCACGATCCCGTCTCCCAAGCAGTGGATTTCAATCCGGTGGCCCACATCGCGGCAAATGGCAACACGTAGCTCACGGCCACGATACAAACCGCGACCAGCATGGCACGAGGATAAGTCCGCTGCGGACGTTCCACTTCGGTAGCAATGGTCGAGGCATTGTCCCAGCCCATGTAGTTCCACATGCAGATGAGAAGCCCGCCTAGAATATCGACCGTGGAAGTCGTTGGCTTGGTCACGGCATTGGCCAGCGCGCCCAGCTTGAACGGCGCCAGCAGCACAATGGCCACAAACGGTGCGGACAATGCGAAGAACAGCCACAACGAAGTCATCGAAACTACTTTTACCCCGGCAATATTCAGCAAAGCGCAGGCAATCACCACTGCCAGGGCAACCCACCATCCCCGGTTGTTTACTTGAAACCACGGAAACATCCGCGTCAGATAAGCCACAAACAAGGTTGGATAGATCGCCATGTCGAAAATCGACGCCACCAGCGAAAGCCAGGCTTCCTGAAATCCCCAGAAATTTCCCATGGCGCGGCGTACCCAGGCGTAGTAACCGCCTTCGAAGGGCAGCGCGCTCGAAAGCTCGCCGATCATGAAAGCGGTAGGCAGGCTCCAAAGCAAAGGCGTGAGCAGCAGAATCAATATCGCGCGTCCGTAGCCGGCTCCGTGAACAATATCTTCGGTGCCGTAGGTTCCGCCGGATACCATAAAGAAGGTGGCGGCGACCAGGGGCCACAAGGTGAGCCTGATCAAACCTTTTTGAGCTGGTTTTTTCCGGTTGGGGTTAGCGGAGAGCGGCTGGAGGTTTGCGGTTTGTTGACGCGGAGCGCTAGCTGTTGCCAATTTCGATGTCTTCCTCCTCAAGCGACTCACTCTCAGCTACTCCGCAGCGTGCTGGTTTTCGTTACTTGCTCACGAAAAGCGTTGCTCGAGCTTTCCGGTTTGTTTAGATTCCGGAAATTCCGCTGGAGTTAGTTCGCAAATGTGAGATTACGGCAAATCACGGAGGATGCAACAAAAATGTGATTTCTACAGGGAAAATTTTTGGCGAGGAGGTCAGGGAGGGTAGTAACGCTGGTCGGTCAGAGTTTCAATTCCCAAGTCTCCGCGACTAGCCCCTCGCGGCCCCAACTATCGTGTCGCTTCTCTCCAGCCAGTTTGAATCCGGCGTTCTCGTAGAGATGTCTCGCAGCGTGCAGTTCGCTCTGGGTCCAAAGCACGATCTTCTTGTACCCAGCCTGGCGTGCAAAGCGCACACATTCCGCAATCAGCCGCTTGCCGATGCCTAATCCCCGCGCCGAAGGCTCAACCAGCAGCAGACGCAGCTTGGCAACAGTTTTTGACTTCTTGACAAGGAAAATTGAGCCAAGGATCTCGCCGTCTTTTTCCGCGATCCAGCAGCCATCGCGCTTGGGATCGAAGTGCTGCACGAAATGGGCGACGATTTCAGCTACCAGCGCCTCGAAGTGCTCGTCGTACCCATATTCCTCGGAATATAGAACGCCATGCCGGTGCACCACCCATCCCATGTCTCCTGGCTGATGACAACGAATAGTGAACGAGGCGTCCAGTTTTGGCCTTGGTCCAAGCAATCCTTCGATTGTGACCATGGCCTCGAGCAAACGCTTCTGCTTGCCCGGAGCGAGCTTGTATAGGATCTCGGCCACTTGCTCTTCCGATCGCGCCTCAAAGGGAGCAAAGGTTCTGCGGCCGCGCGCGGTCAGCGAGAGCAGGCTTTGCCGGCCATCGGCTTCGGATTTCACCCTAGCCACAAGTCCTTCTTTGTCGAAGCGCTGGATCATCCGGCTTAAGTATCCCGGATCAAGGCCGAGATCTTTGCATAATTCGCCGGCTGTGGTTCCGTTGCGATGGGCCAGTTCGTAGAGCACGCGCATTTCGGTTAACGAGAACTGGCTTTCGAGCAGGCGCTCGTTCAGGACTCCGATTTGGCGGGTATAGAAACGGTTGAAGCCCCGGACGGCGGCGACGGCATGATCTGGGACGGCTAGTGAACTGGTTCCGCTGTGCATAGGAGAAGAATGCCATAATTGATTGACTGAGTCAACTAATTGGCGATCATGGATTTTGGGCATCCTGATGTGGGCCGCAGGCGTAGACCTTTCCTTGCCGTCGTGTTCGCATTTGGTCTATTATGCCGTCGATAGCTTGGAGGCTTCTATGAAAATACCGTTCCTTGCAGTACTGTTCATTCTCACCCTGACCGCTTTCTTCGCGCAGCCTTGCCGCGCCCAAAACCTTTTTACTCCCGATCAAATCAAGTGGGGTCCGGCGCCGCCATTCATCCCACCCGGGGCCCAGCTTGCCGTGCTTGAGGGAAATCCAATGGCCGCGAGCGGAGACTACACCATCCGTCTGAAAATGCCCGACGGCTACCGCATCGCTCCGCACACGCATCCGCTGCGCGAAAACGTGAGCGTGATTTCCGGTACGCTGAAGGTTGGGATGGGGGACAAGTACGACGAAAGCAAAATGATGGGCCTTAGTGCGGGTGGTTTCGTTTATCTCGATCCCAGCATGCACCATTATGCGGGCGCATCCGGCGAAACAATTATTCAGATCCACGGCCAATCGCCGGTGAAGTTCAACTACATCAATGCGGCCGATGATCCCAGCAGCAAGTGAACAACAAGGGCTCGGCTTTAGCCGGGCCCTTATCGCCGATTTCTCGTCCGCCGAAAGCCCTTCACACCTTCCCCCACAACTCCGCTCGGGGATCTTCCGGATTCAGCTTGGCCAGTTCGCGCAGCAATTCTTTGGTGCGCTCGTCTCGCGGCATGGGGACGTGGACAGTGACCTCCACGATCTCGTCTCCTCGTTCACCATCCCTGGTTGCGGACGGCACGCCCTTTTCCCGTAGCCGCAGTTTCTGCCCAGGCTGCGTCCCCGGAGGAATTTTCAGCAGCGCCCGTCCATCGATCGTGGGAACTTCAATCTTGGCTCCCAGAGCAGCTTCGCTGGCGCTCACCGGTACGGTGATGTAAATGTCGTCGCCGTCACGCCGAAACACGGGATGCGCATCGAGGCGGATAATCACGTACAAATCTCCCGCCGCGCCGCCATGCGAGCCGGCATTGCCTTTACCCGCCAGTCGTATGCGCTGCCCGTCGCGCGTGCCCGCCTTGATTCGCACCTCAATCGGTTCGGTACGGCTCACCGTGCCTTCGCCATGGCAAACCGGGCAGGTTGAAATATTCTTGCCCGTGCCGTGGCATCGCGGACACTGCACGTTAAACTTCATGCGCCCGCCGGTCTGGGTGATCTGCCCCGTACCGTTGCACTCCGGGCATTTTCCCGGCGCCTCGATATAGCCGTTGCCGTGGCAATTCGGGCAAACATCCTGCCGCGTAATGTTCAGCCGCAGCACCCCTCCGCGAATCGCCGTCCAGAACGGTACGTTAACCTGATATTCAAGATCGCTGCCAGGCATCGGTCCGGTCTCGGCAGGCTCGGCTGCGCCGCGTCCGCCGAACATGCCGGAAAAAATATCCCTGAAACTGCCTCCGCCTGTCCCTGCTCCGCTCCTGCCGGAGCGCCGGGCATTATCCATGAGATCGGAAAAATCGAATCCGCCAAAATCAAAGGGAACACCTTCACTGCCCGCACTGCCCGGCTGCGCGCCGCCGGGAGCTCCACCTTGGAAGCCGCCAAAACCTCCGGCGCCGGTGGCTCCGCCGCGCGCGTAAGCCTCCGCCGCCGCGGGATCGATATTGTCCGAATAGAATCCCACCTGGTCGTAGATCTTTCGCTTTTTGGGGTCGCTGAGAACGTCGTTCGCCTCAGAGAGCGCCTTGAACTTCTCTTCGGCAGACTTGTCCCCGGGGTTTACGTCAGGATGGTACTTGCGCGCCAGCTTGCGAAATGCCTTGCGGATCTCATCGGCCGAAGCAGTCTTCTTTACACCGAGAACTTCGTAATAATCTTTTTTGGTGGTGGTTGCCATTTAGATCAATCTGTCATCCTGAGCGGAGTTTCCGTTCGCGAAGCGAACAGAAGCGCAGTCGAAGGACCCCATACATCTAAATTCTGGCACGAACGCATCAAGGAGTTCTCACGGTGCACTCGCCATCCGTGAGAACTCCTCGGTAAGCCTGTCTCACTGCGCGCGAGCGAGAGGTCCTTCGACTCCGCAGGTGCTTCGCTTCGCGAAGCACCTGCTACGCTCAGGATGACAAGTTATTTCTTATCTTCTACGTCGACGTACTCGGCGTCGATCACGCCTTCGTCTTTCTTCTGCCCGCCGCCATTCGCTCCCGGAGCCGCCCCAGCGCCATCCGTTGGCCCCGCGCCCGGTGCGCCGCCGGTAGGCCCACCCTTCGCCTGCGCCGCCTTGTACATCTCTTCGGCCAGCTTATGCGAAGCCTTGGTCAGCGCCTCGCGGGCGCGATCCATCTGCGCCTTGTCGTTCAACTCCAGCGCTTTCTTCGCGTCGGCTAC
Organism: uncultured Acidobacteriaceae bacterium; assembly: GCA_963784095.1. Classification (GTDB taxonomy): domain Bacteria; phylum Acidobacteriota; class Terriglobia; order Terriglobales; family Acidobacteriaceae; genus Sulfotelmatobacter. The sequence goes on along the minus strand of CAWAQC010000001.1, from coordinate 89,474 downwards.
GGCGTTCTCGACTTCGCCACGTTCCGAACCGGATATCTTATCTCCGTTCTCGCGCAGCATCTTTTCCGTGCTGTAGACCATGCTGTCAAGCTGGTTCTTGGCTTCGATCGACTCGCGCGCCGCTTTGTCTTCTGCCGCGTGCGCGTCGGCTTCTTTCGCCATGCGCTCGACTTCTTCCTTCGACAATCCAGAAGACGACGTGATCGTAATCTTCTGGTCTTTCTGCGTGGCCGTATCTTTCGCGGTCACGTTCAGAATGCCGTTCGCGTCGATGTCGAACGTCACCTCGATCTGCGGCACGCCACGCGGGGCCGTAGGAATTCCAGTCAAGTGGAACTTGCCCAGAGTCCGGTTCTGCGCCGCCATCGGACGCTCGCCCTGCAGCACGTGTACCTCAACCGACGTCTGATTGTCCGCCGCGGTCGAGAACGTTTCCGTCTTCTTGGTTGGAATCGTCGTGTTCCGCGGAATCATCGGAGTGGCCACGCCGCCCAACGTTTCAATCGCCAGCGACAGCGGAGTCACATCCAGTAGCAGCAGGTCTTTCACCTCGCCGCCGAGCACGCCACCCTGAATCGCCGCGCCAATTGCCACGACCTCATCAGGATTTACTCCCTTATGACCTTCGCGTCCAAACAGCTCTTTTACGAGCGCCTGAATGCGCGGCATACGCGTCTGCCCGCCGACCAGCACGACCTCGTTGATCTTCGAAGCATCCACGCCCGCGTCTTTCATGCACTGCTTGCACGGGCCCACCGACTTCTGGATGATGTCTTCCACCATCCCTTCCAGCTTCGCGCGCGTCAGCTTCTTCACCAGGTGTTTCGGACCCGACGCATCCGCCGTGATGAACGGCAGATTGATTTCGGTCTCCATCGTGGTCGAAAGCTCGATCTTCGCCCGCTCAGCCGCGTCACGCAGACGCTGCAACGCCATCTCGTTGCCCTTGCCTCTGAGATCTAAACCTTCATCTTTCTTGAACTCGTCGATCAACCAGTCCACGATCCGCTGGTCGAGATTGTCGCCGCCCAGGTGCGTGTCGCCGTTGGTGGCCTTCACTTCAATCACGCCCTCGCCGACTTCCAGAATCGAAATATCGAACGTGCCGCCGCCAAAGTCGTAAACGGCGATCGTTTCGTCCTTGCCTTTGTCGAGACCGTACGCCAGCGCGGCCGCCGTCGGCTCGTTGATAATGCGCTTCACATCGAGCCCGGCAATCTGCCCCGCGTCTTTGGTCGCCTGCCGCTGTGCGTCGTTAAAATATGCCGGCACGGTAATGACCGCCTCGGTCACTTTCTCCCCGAGATAGTCTTCCGCCGCCTTCTTCAGCTTCTGCAGAATCAGCGCCGAAATCTGCGGAGGCGTGTACTCCTTGCCCTGCGCCAGCACGGCCACATGATCGCCCGACTGCACCACTTTGTAGGGCACCATCTTGATCTCTTCCGTCACCTCGTCATAGCGCCGCCCCATAAAGCGCTTGATCGAATAAACCGTGTTTTCCGGATTGGTAATGGCCTGGCGCTTCGCCACCTGCCCTACCAACCGTTCCCCATTCTTGGTAAAACCAACCACGGAAGGCGTAGTTCGCCCTCCCTCTTCGTTGGGGATAACTTTGGGCTCGCCACCCTCCATCACCGCCACGCAGGAATTGGTCGTTCCCAGGTCAATTCCAATAATCTTGGCCATAAATTGTTCTCCTCTATACCCTTACAGAGCCGCCGTGGCGGCTCGGTCACTCAAAATAAGTGCTTTGGAATCAGCGACGCTAATGATTGCATCCACTCGCATAATAGGATGTGAGTGTAGCGTTGTCAAGGTTTAGATGATCGCGCGGGTGGCGTGGTTGCAGGATTCTGCGAGGGAGCAATCGGCAGGAATCGTTATGGCGATCCACTGTCATCCCGAGCGAGGACGCTCGTTCACGCTGGTGAACGAGCACCGCAGTCGAGGGACCCTGCGTTTCTGCCGGGTACCGATTCGCTGCAAAATCCTGCCAATGCAGTGTATTTTGCACGATGTGGTGATAACAAACGTACTCGGCGCCCGTGTGTTCCTCGGCAGAACGCAAGGTCCCTCGACTGCGTAAAACGATCCGCTTCGCGGATCGCTTTACTTCGCTCGGGATGACAATGAGGAGGAACGTTCCGCATGGCGTTCTGTTTCGTACCATTCCGCTGCCAAATCCTGCCAGCGCGGATTCTTCCGCACAACCAGCCACTCTTTCTTTTCGCGGCGCCATCGCTTCAACTGTTTCTCGCGGTCGATCGCGTTCGCCACGTCATCGAAACTTTCCCAATAGACTAGGCGGGTGCAGTTGTAATCGTCGCTGAATCCTTCGTGTATGTGGTTTTTATGCTGCCAGACGCGCTTGCGAAGATTGTCGGTCATACCGGTATACAAGGCGCGGCGTGATGCGCTCTGCATCATGTAAACGTAATAGATGTACTCGTCGCGCATCTGCTCCTCCGGCAGAACACAAGGTCCCTCGACTGCGCAAAATGATCCGCTTCGCGGATCGTTTTACTTCGCTCGGGATGACAATGGTAAGGAGCATTTCACGCGAAGGAACCACTTGTCTGCGGCAGTCGACCACGAAATCCACAGCTCGGTCGGGCCGAGGTTGCTCTTCTCCTCGGAGGCGAACCATGAACTGGGACAAAAATCGGAGGGCGCAAGGCTCGCCCAGCTTTTCCGGCCCGCTCCACAAAAGGGTGTCCCTCGATAAGATTCACAGGCGTAGAAATGCCCCACTCTTCGCAGTTTTTCGAAAAGTGGGGCAATTGAGGCGACAACGCAAACACTCGCGGACTACTGAATCTTCTCCGTCTTGCTGTCGTAGTGGACGTACCCGTTCTTATCGTTCTGCTGTTCCACGTCCTGGTTGGTGAAGCTGCGCTTGGTGGGTTTTACGCCGGTCGCGGCGCTTGCGTTCTCCAGCGCGTGTACGCCTGACTGTGCAGACGCGAAGTAGATCCAAGCCTGGGTCGCAGCTTCGCGCTCGCCTCTCTCGCGCTCCATGTGCTCCCGGTATTCCGGACGTGTTCCCTTCAGTCTCATGCTACCCACACCCGAGTTCGTCGCACGAGAAACCAGCGGCATTCCGCCGCCGGAATACCACACCGGCACGCTGTAAGCCGCACTCGTATCGACATTCACCTCGGACAATGTTCCGTTGGTTGCACCTGCCATCAGTGCGCCTGTGGCGTTCGTTGCTCCGACTGGATTTCGCGAATAGGTTGCGAACGAGAGGCTCGGGGTGGTGATCATCGGAACATAAGGCCCGCATTCGTAGGGGCAATAGCCCGGAATGCCACGCTCGCCATCCTGTGCGAAGCCCAGAACCGACAATAAAACGATGGAAGAAAGTACGGTGAAAATGCGCATACAGCCTCCTGGAAGCCTTACCTTAAAGTTCTTCGCAGCAGGTCGGGTGCCACTCACCGGACGCCGAATCTGACGGACAGTGCGCCGAATCTCAGTTGTTTTCAAGCGCTGCACATGAAGTTGAAGGATCAGGTGCGCAAACAGTTGCGCAAGACATGCAGCTGGTTGTTAAGAAGGTGCAGTACCAAAAGCCGCGCCAGAAGCCGCAATTGAAGATAAGCAATAACGTCATTCTATTTCTGGCTGCCAGAGCGGTTGGCCACCAAGCGAATGGTAAAAACCCCAGGCTGCCAGACCCACAATGCTGAGCAGGGCAAGAATCGAGAGGGGCATATACCACGCGGAGAGATCCGATGTGAAAGGCACATTGCCAAGCATATTAATGGTAAAGATGGCGCAAACCAGGGGTACCAGGCCGAAACGATAGACGATCAAAACGGCGACAGCATAGACCAGAATCTCGGCCGGCAATTCCACCGCAATATACGAACTCGAAAGCCCTTGCGGCAGGGCGAAGATGGCAACAAACGCAATCGCCGCCAGCCAGTCTTTACCGAGCACCACTTTAAGCCCCAGCAGAAGAAAGAAGAATTGCAGAGTGCCCAGGATCGAGGCCGGAACCTGCATCAGCCAGGCACCCACCGCCTCGCGTCCGCCCGCGAGATAGTCGGTTTGGCCCAGCTCGGGCGCCGCTCCCATGCGCATCATCGGGATGTATCGGAGCTGAAAGATGAGAATCCACACGACTCCAAGCATGACGCCGAATAAAATGTCGCGGCCCACCAGTGGATCGCGAAATTGGCCGGAGAGTAACCGGTTCCACGAGATCATGGCTTGCGGCCAGCGGCGCCGCACCCACGGCTCCAGTGCAAGGTAGAGCAGCCATGTGATCCCGGATAAAAATAGAGAGGTACTGACTGCGATGATGAACAACCCGAACGTGCTCAGGCTTGCCACCAGATGCGAGCGGCACAGCCATAACAGCATGGCGAGCGAAAACATCACCACAGCCAGCCGTAGAGCGCCTTCGCGATCGCCTCGCCCCTGGCGGTAGTTTTTCCGCGCCAGATGAATTGTGCCCAACAATAAGAATACAAGCAGAACCATGGGGAGAATTTGGCTCACGCGCTTGCTCAGAGAATCCTGGGGGCTCTTCATGCGATCAGGCTTGGTCCAGTCGCCGATGAGTGAAAAAAAGACCGGCTTGCCGCGATACGCGGCCGCTTCCACTCGTAAAGGACGGGCGGTTCCCGGCCAGGTTCCCGTCCAAGCCATCCGACTATCGGAAAAGGCGAGCGAGTTCCACTCTGGCTGCGCCGGGTGGAATTGCGCCGGATCAAGGCCCGCAGCGCTAAAGAGCACATGCCAATCGAAGGGCGTGGGATCTGCACGACTTGTGTCCTTGCCTTTTTCGTCTTTGTCTTTATCGTCTTTACCCTGATCTTTATCTTTATCCCGCTGCGGCGGAATCGCACGAAAATAAGTGAGCCGGCCCTGCGGATCGATTTCTACATTGATCATCCCTGAAAGCGTCGGCGGCGGATCGCTCCTCGTTACAATGCCGGGGTTGAGCAGTTGATCGCGAAAGCCATCGGCGACCAGATAATCGGGGCTTTGCCGGTACCAGAAGCCGAGAAGAGATGGCCGCTGAACGAGCACGGCCCCCCAGTTCGGACGCGGCTTGTCATGCTTCTCGACGTAGTCCGAGAAATCATCGTCGGTGTAGAAATTGGAGACGCTATCGAGCGCGCGCTCCGGATAACCCAGTTTGGCAACCGTTTCACGAGCTTTCTCCGTAAGCACCTCGGGGCTTAACTCGAGGGGCATTTTTTGCAGACCGCCATAATGAATGCTCAGGAAGACTGAAAACGCTAGAGCGAAAAGCAAACTGGCCAGGCAAGCGGCCGCAATTCCCGGACGGAGTCCGGCGGTTTCGCCGGAGGCCGCGACCATCTGCGGAGAAGGTGTTTCCCCAGCCGCCAGCGCCGCGGCCAGCGGATCTCCTCCAGGTAAAGCTGCAGCCACGCTGAGAACCGTGGCTGGCCGAGCCGAGGGTTCGGTTTCCAGGCAGCGTAGAATGACCCGCTCAATCACCGGATTCAGATCTTTAACCACCGACGATGGCCGGCTCGGGACACGATCGCCGCTGCCCTGTAGCTTGTCGGAGGGTTTGTCCGAAAAAGCCCGCTTGCCGGTGAAAACTTCGTAGAGTACGAGACCGAGCGAATAAATGTCACTGCGCGTGCTCACTTCTTTACCAGCTAACTGCTCAGGGGCCATGTAAGCTGGGGTTCCGCTGCGAATCTCGGCTCCTTGAATCTGATCGGCGACTCCCGCTAATCCGAAATCGGTCACCACGACTTGACCGCGGCCATCGAGCATGATGTTGGCGGGTTTCAAGTCACGATGAAGCACACCTTTCGTGTGGGCCGCAGCCAGGCCGGCACAAAGCTGGCGCGCGATGTCGAGTGCTTTATCTTCGGGAAGGCGTCCGATGCGGCGTAGCAAAGAGGAGAGATCTTCGCCGTCGACATACTCCATGGTGAAGAAGGTATGGCCTTCGATTTCTCCTACGTCATAAACCCGGCAAACGTTGGGATGAGAGACCCGGCGGGCGATGCGAACTTCATTTTTGAAGCGCTCGAGCAATCCTTGATCGTGACTGGCCTCGTCAGGCAGGAACTTTAAGGCTACGGGTTGGCCGAGCGTGAGATCGTCGGCGCGATAGACCTCGCCCATACCGCCTTTGCCGAGCAGAGCGATGATTCGGTAGCGGCTGGCCAAAAGACGTCCCGGAAGAAAGCGCCCTTCGCTCAGGTAGGCGGTCGAACTGGGCCGGGAAGATGTTCCCGAAACCGGCTTCGGTGGCAGAGGAGAAGTTGCTGTCGCGAAGTCAAGCGTGGCAGATTCAGCCGCATTGTCGGCGGGCCTTCCGCAGGCTGAACAGAATCGTCCGCTGGTTGGGACGTCGCTTCCACAAGAAGAGCAGATGGGCATGAAGTTTTTTTCCCGATACAGTTTACCGCGAGGCAAAGCGGAACCGTTCCAACTGCAGCGGATCATTTCTGAGAAATTACGCGAGGTTCCTTGTACCAGAAACGCATAGCCTCATGCATTCCCGGCGCGTGCCGATCATCTCCTATGTGTCCATGGCGCGGCTAAGGATCCTCTTATGAAAACTCGTGTGATATTGGTTTGTCTAACATTTTTTTTGCTTACTGGCTGCAGTTCCACTCCGCAAACGGGCGCTGTAATTCAAGCCTCGCGCGTCTACAATGGCACGGCTTCGGTTGGTGATTTTCTGACCATCACGATCAATTCCACGGCACAAACCATCGCATACACAGACCTGTCGAACAATACGAGCGGAACGGTAACCTACACGGTTAACTCGGATGGAACGTACACGTTGAATGATCCCACCGGGAATCTAGTGGCCGCGTATGAAGTTCCCAATTACGCCCTGCTCATTCAAGCTACCAAGACCGGACCGAATGGCAATGCTCCGGCGTTGATTACGGCAATCGAGAGCGGCCAGATTTCGCTGGCGACCTTCGAAGGCGAGGCCTATAACTTCATGCAATTCCGTACGGCCGCCGGCGGATTGAATGTGGGCTCGATCAACGTTGGCACGCAGGGAACGGGAACGACCTCGACGTTTTCGCCGTTCCAGTCCTACAACCAGAGTAATCAGGGCGGAAGCCCGTTCAACTTCGGTGCGCTCGATATGGCCACTGCGCAATTGGGGCCGTCAGGAACATTCCTCACGATCACCGACCCGGACGGCACTAACTCAGACTATGTATTCGGCACAGCCAATGGCATTTTCGCGGTTGATACTCAGAACGGCGCGATCCTCGGATTGCAAAAGGCTGCGAGCGCAAATTTCGATCCAGCGACTGCCGGAACCTACAAGGCGATCTACTACCAAAAAACCAACGCTACTACTGGCGCGGGCAACGTAGAGACAGGGACGGCGAGCCTCGGCAATGCCACGCTGGTTGTCACCGCGGCGGGCCAGTTGACCGTCACCGACTCGAGCGGGAATCAGATGGTGCAGGGAACGCTCACGCCGGTTGCGAACGTATCCTATCTTTACGGCAGTTCGGGCGAGCTTTCGGATCCGTGCTACGGATTGTTCACTTTTCGCATCACTACGGCCACGGGGCAGCAGGATGTCTTCGTGACCTTCATGGACAAGCCATGCTCTTCAGTTCATTCACCGCCAACCTACCCTGGGCTTCGCCGGCAGGCACCTACAACTATTTCTATGGAGTTGGCTTGAACTAAGTCCGTCTGTGGAGTCGCGGCTCTCGTCTTCGACGGGGAAAGCCAGAGTCAGAGTGCGATAGTCGAATGCCGAGAGCGCAAAGTCGCAGCCATTAGTCCAAGAACCGGTGCCGCATTTGTTACCATCCGAACAATGAGTTCGCGCGTTGGTCGATGGTTCGCTAATCCAGTTTTTCTTCTATGTCTCGCGGCGGGCCTGCTCGCATTCGTGGTGCAGTCGGGCGAACTTGGCACCGCTGATACGGTGCATCGGCTGCAGGCCGCGCATTGGCTGTGGACTTCCGAGCCGCAGGTTTTTCCGAATGAATATCCCGAGTTCGGCCTGCATGGGCGCGGAGGACAGCTCTACGGTTGGTACGGAATTGGCCAGTCGTTGCTCATGTTGCCCGCCGACTTGGTCGGCACTTGGATCGCTGATTGGAAGATTTTCTCTGATTATGAAGATGATCCATCGGTGCGCAGCATCGTAGTCGCCTATAGCACCAGCATCTTGGTGAACGTACTTACCGCGCTGCTTGCGCTTCGGTTGCTGAGGCAACTGCGATTTAGCGTTCGCGAGTCGGTCTGGGGCGTTCTCGCGCTGCTGTTCTGCACGACTCACCTGCATTACACGCAGAACATGATGGAAAACAATTACATCATGCTTCTGACCCTGGTGGGATTCTCGTTTCAGTATGAATGGCTGCGCACCGGCAGCCGTCGGGCGCTGCTATTGGGAAGCGGTGCACTGGGACTGAACCTATTGACTAGGCTGACCACAGGTCTTGACCTGATCGGCGTGGGCGTTTTTCTGTTGCTCGTCCTTTGGTTTGAAGGCGCAGGCGGCAGCGAGGTATGGCAGCGTTTCGTTGCTTACTGCAAAATCGCGGCGCCGGTGTATGCGTTTTTCTTGTTGATCGACCGGGCTTATCAATTCTGCCGATTCGGCTCGTTCACCAATACCTATGTTTCTCTGTTTGCCAAGGAACAACGTCTGCAGGATCCTACCCTGCCGGCGAATTTTCCGTGGAGCACGCCGTTTTGGCAGGGCTTTTTGGGGCCATTGTTTAAGCCGGAGAAATCGATTTTTCTCTTCGATCCTCTGCTCGTACTGGCGATCGTTCTCCTGGTCGTGCTCTGGAAAAAGCTCTCCACAGAAGTCCGCGCGTACGGAGTGGCATCTCTGATACTGCTGCTCATCTACATCTTTTTTTATGCCCGATACACCTATTGGGCGGGAGATTTCGCCTGGGGCGATCGATATGTTTCGACGTCAGTGGAACTTGCGGCTTTGCTGGCAGCGCCGTTGCTGTTGCGATACCGCGCGAACCTGAGCGCGTGGACCTGGCGTGCAGCCGTTGCCTTGATTGCGATCAGCTTTGTCATTCAAATCGCGTCGCTGGCTTTTTGGCTTCCGCTCGAAATTTATCAAATGGAGACTCTAGGGCATCACACATTCGTGATTGCCCTTCGTTTCAAAAACATCGCGGCATTCGCTCTGGGCAAGATGGATGCATGGGGTTTGAAGAATCAGGTGATGATGCAGGATCCGTGGGATTACGTTCACATTACTACCTGGAATTTTTTGCCGTTCCTTTTGCGCAGAGTGGGAGCGGTGCCAGGATGGGTAGTGGACGTGGCATTTGCGGTCTGGATTGCAGGTCTGGCTGGGCTTGCGTGGGCTTTGGAAAAACTTAGAAGTGTGCTTCGGACAGACAGTGTTTTTTCGGTTCCTTCAAAGACGTATAGCAACAGTCCATATCAGCAATAGTTCTGCAGCTGCCATCTGATCGCCCTTTTTCCGGGATTATAATGGGCGCAGGAATGGACCTGACTCCCGGCACGAAATTCGGTCAGTATGAAATTCTTTCGCCGCTTGGAGCCGGCAGCATGGGCGAGGTTTACCGCGCCCGTGATTCCCGCCTGAACCGCGATGTTGCGATTAAGGTGCTGCCTCCGCTGGTTTCTTCCGACCCACAGCGGTTGGTCCGCTTCGAGCATGAAGCCACAGCCGCGGCCGCGCTGAACCATCCCAACATTCTTGTGGTTTACCAAATGGGAACCTGGGAAGGCGTGCCGTACCTCGTATCGGAGCTGCTCGAAGGCAAAACACTTACTGAGGTGCTGCGGCCTGGACCGCTGCCGTTCCGCAAGGCGATCGACTACGGCATGCAAATCGCCCATGGTCTGGCAGCAGCTCACGAAAAAGGCATTGTTCACCGCGACCTCAAGCCTGACAACCTGTTCGTCATGAAAGAAGGACGGGTCAAGATTCTCGATTTCGGCTTGGCCAAGCTGAGTCAACCGAAAGAATCGGAAAGCAATCTGGCGCCCACGATCACGCTGCCGGGTGTAGCGATGGGAACAGTGGGCTACATGTCTCCCGAGCAGGTGCGCGGACAGACGGTCGACCATCGTACCGACATTTTTGCCTTCGGCGCGATTCTCTATGAAATGGTGATGGGGAAAACGACCTTTCAGAGGCCAACCGAGGCAGATACCATCAGCGCAATTTTGAACGAAGACCCCACTCCTATTTCGCGGCTTGCGCCGGATACGCCGCTGGCCCTGGAAAAAATAATACAACGCTGTTTGGAGAAAAATCCGAGCCAGCGTTTTCAATCAGCCTCCGATTTGGCTTTCGCACTGGAAGCCTTATCGGTTCCGCCGAGCTCATCCACGAGCGGGTTCCATGAGGTTAAAAGCGAGTTTGGGAGCAAGAGAGATGCTGTGGGTCGGCGCCTGCCATTCTGGATCGCCGCGGCCGTCGTGATCGTGGCCGCTGTAGCGTTGGCGGCTTATTTTCTGCAGGCTGCGCCCGTACCCAAAGTCGCAAATTACGTTCAGCTCACGCATGATGGGCAACCAAAATCGTTGATCGGAACCGACGGCTCGAGACTCTACTTGAGCTTGGGCGAGGTGAGGGCCGGAAGCTTCTCGTCGCATGGCGTCGCCGAGATGTCGGTCTTGGGAAGCGAACCACAGAAACTGGCGATTCTGCCTTCCCTCAATATGGCACCGGTCGACCTCTCGCCAGATGGATCCGAGCTTCTTGTCGTGGATGGCCAGGGCGCGCCGCCAAAAGGGCCGCTGTGGAGTATCCCGCTGGTGGGAGGCTCGCCGCGTAGAATCGGCGACCTTGTCGGAGAAACGGGTGCGTGGTCTCCGGATGGCAAGTTGTTGGCTTACACGAACCTGGGGGACTTGTTCGTGGCTGGTTCGGATGGGACGGGACCTCACAAGCTGATCAGCGTGAGAGGTGACATTTTGAATGTCACCTGGTCGCCAGACGGGGGCCACCTGCGCTTCGATTCTTCGGAAACTGCCGGAACTGTGGGCCAGCAGCTCGCCTGGGAAGTTTCTGTGACTGGTAACGATCTGCATCGTTTGTTGGCTGGCTGGCACAATCCTCCCGACGAATGTTGCGGCCGATGGACGCCGGACGGGAAGTATTTCATCTTTCAGTCGAAGCGCCAGATTTGGGCCCTTCCGCGAAAAGCCGGGCTCTTTCGGTCGGATCCCAAACCGGTTCAATTGACCTTCAGCCCGTTGTCGCTGTCGTCGCCGCTTCCCAGCAAAGACAGTAAGAAGGTTTTTGTTATCGGCCAGACATACCGCGGCGAGCTGGAGCGCTATGATTCGAAATCAGCGCAATTCCAGCCCTTTCTTGGCGCTATTTCAGCCGAATATATTGCCTTTTCGAAAGACGGCCAGTGGGTAGCTTACGTTTCCTATCGGGATGGCGCTCTGTGGCGAAGCAAAGTGGATGGCAGCGAGCGTCTGCAACTGACATACCCGCCCATGTACGCAGTGCTGCCGCGCTGGTCTCCCGATGGCAAGAACATCCTCTTCTTCGAATTTGCATTGGCTGCGGACGAGCCTGCCCGAATCTATGAGATTTCGAGCGGCGGCGGAACTCCGCCGCAGTTGATGCCCGGCGATTCCAGCCAGCAAATGGACCCGAACTGGTCGCCGAACGGGAGCAAGATCATCTTCGCGGGAGAATCGAACGATCCGGCATCGGCGATCCGTATTCTCGACCTGGCAAGCCACCAAGTTTCGACGCTGCCGGGTTCGCAAGGGCTCTACTCACCGAGATGGTCTCCAGACGGACGCTATATTTCTGCATTCTCGGCGGACTCGAAGATTCTGCTGCTATTCGACTTCGAGACTCAGAAATGGACACACCTCGCCAGCGGATCGTTGAGTTGGCTGAACTGGTCTCATGATGGAAAGTACGTTTACGTTTTGGATTTCCGGGGGAAGGATGCGGTAGTCAGAATTCGCGTCAGCGACCATCGCGAGGAGCAAGTGGCCGACTTGACAAATTTTGTATCTGCCGGCCGCTATGGAGGTGCGCTGGCGCTCACGCCAGACGATGCGCCGCTGCTGCTGCGAGATACCGGATCTCAGGATGTTTACTCGGTTGATTGGGAGCCGCAGTAGCAGCCAATCCGGTCGATCTAAGAATCGCTGACGTGTCTGGTGTGTGTCTGGTGTGGTAGAATGGTAGACATGGAAAGGTAGAAGGTAGACATGAGCTTAAATATCAAAAATGAGAACACTCATCGGTTAGTGAGGCAGTTGGCGCGGCTGACCGGAGAGAGCATGACCGCTGCAGTTGAACAGGCGGTTCGCGAACGTCTCGACAGAGTTCGTCGCCTCCAACCTGAAGGCATGGCCGAACGCCTTCTTAAGATCGGGAAGGAATGTGCCGCTCATCTCAAGGAGCCTTACCGGTCGATTGATCACGGCGAACTTCTCTACGACGAAAAGGGACTGCCAAAGTGATTCTCGATACTTCGGCGATTGTTGCCATCCTTCGCGACGAACCAGAAGCGGCCGTGATGGCTCAGGCTCTCGAACGGGCGGAGGGTTGCTGCGTTTCGGCCGTGAGTTACGTGGAAGCGGCGGTTGTAATTGACAGCGGCCGCAGCCCAGTGTCGAGCCGCCGTTTTGACGATTTTTTCAGTCAAGCGAAGATCGTGATTGAATCGGTGTCGCCGGAGCAAGCCAAGATCGCGCGCGAGGCCTACCGCGATTTCGGCAAGGGCCGCCACCGGGCCGGTCTAAATTTTGGAGACTGCTTTGCCTACGCGCTCGCCAAAGACAAGGGCGAGTCGCTGCTGTTCAAAGGCGATGACTTTTGCCATACAGATATTGAGGCAGCCTGGACTTAAACAACAATTTCGCTATTCTACGGTCACCGACTTGGCCAGATTTCTTGGCTGATCCACGTCGCAGCCCCGGAGAGTTGCAATATGATATGCGAGCAGTTGCAGCGGAACGATTTCCAGAATGGGCGAGAGTTCCTCCCGCGTGGCGGGGACATATAAAACGTAATCGGCCGCTTCTTTGATCTCTTCGTTGCCTTCAGTGGCGAGCGCAATTACCACGCCTGATCTCGCTTTCACTTCTTTCAAATTCGACATTGTCTTCTCGTACCGCAGCATCGATCCCGGGTTGTTCACATCGCGTGTGGCGATAATGACCACAGGAAGATTTTCGTCGATCAGCGCATTGGGGCCGTGCTTCATCTCACCGGCAGGGTAGCCCTCGGCGTGAATGTAAGAAATTTCCTTCAGCTTGAGCGCGCCTTCGAGCGCGATTGGATAGTGAATGCCCCGGCCAAGAAAAAGAAAATCGTGCACCTTCTGGAAACGCCTGGCCAGTCCCTCGCACTGTTCATCGTGAGTGAGGATGCTCTCGATTTTTGCGGGAACCAGGGTAAGTTCCTGCGCGGCGGCCCGCGTTTGTGCCGCTGTCATCGTTCCCCGAACCCGCGCGAGATAGAGCGCGAAGAGATATAAGGCCGTAAGCTGCGAGGTGAACGCCTTGGTGGACGCGACCCCGATTTCGGGTCCGGCGTGGGTGTAAATCGTGCCCGCCGCTTCGCGAGTGATCATCGAGCCGACCACGTTGCATATGGCCACGGTTTTCGAACCTTTGGCCTTCGCTTCACGCTGAGCGGCAATGGTGTCAGCAGTTTCGCCCGATTGAGAAATTACCAGCGTGATCGTATCCGGCTCAACAATGGGATCCCGATACCGCCATTCGCTCCCATAATCGACCTCGACGGGAACTCGAGCCACGCTTTCGATCATGAATTTGCCGGCCAAACCGGCGTGCCAACTGGTGCCGCAAGCGACTATGTTGATCTTTTTCACACCGCGGAATTCGGCTTCGCTGATTTGCATCTCGTCGAGAAAGATTTGACCGGTATCGAGCGAAACGCGTCCCAAGGTGGTCTCTTGCACGGCGCGCGGCTGCTCATAGATCTCCTTGAGCATGAAATGCTTGAAGCCGCCCTTTTCCGCCATGATCGGGTCCCAGGTGACGTGCTGTATCTGGCGTTGGATCGGTTTCCCGTCAAAATCTGTGAGTTGCACGCCGTCCGAAGTAACCACGGCGAGATCGCCATCCGCTAAGAAGAAAATGTCCCGCGTGTGATAAAGAATCGCCGGAACGTCGGAGGCCACGAAATATTCGTCGTTGCCCAAGCCCACCACCAGAGGGGGGCCATTGCGGGCGGCTACGATTTTGTTCGGGTCGTCAACCGAAATCACAGCTAATGCAAAGACTCCGGTTAGTTCTTTTACGGTGCGGCGAACGGCATCTTCCAGAGAAGGACGGTGCCCGTTCCCGCTCTGGAAAAGATATTTTTCGATGAGGTGAGCGATAACTTCGGTGTCAGTTTCGGTTGTGAAGTTGTGTCCCTCTTCGATCAGCTTTTTCTTAAGACTGAGATAGTTCTCTACGATGCCGTTATGCACGACGACAATTTTGCCGGTGCAATCGCGATGGGGATGAGCATTTTCCTCGGTAGGGCGTCCATGAGTGGCCCAGCGGGTGTGGCCGATTCCATAACTGCCGTGCACCGGCTTCAGGCGAATTGCCTCTTCCAGATTTCGCAGCTTGCCCTCGGCGCGGCGGATCTGCAGACTGTCTCCATTGCCCGCCACGGCAATTCCAGCCGAGTCATAGCCTCGATACTCCAGCCGTCGCAGCCCGTCGAGAATGACGGGAACGATCTCTTTTTTGCCGACATAACCAACAATGCCGCACATGCGAGAAACTCCGGGCAGTTAGTCTGCGATCGAGCAGTGAAACTCTTCGATCACGGGGTTGGTAAGAACTTCGCGAGCAATGCGCTCAACCTCGGACTGCGCTTCTTCGCGACTCAAACCTCCATCCAATGTGAGCTCGAAATATTTTCCCTGGCGCACATCTTCCAGCCCCTTGTATCCCATTTTCTTGAGGGATCCGTGAATGGTCTTTCCCTGCGGATCGAGAACACTTTTCTTGAGCGAGACGTAAACGTAAGCTTTCATGAGATTAAGCAGATTATACGGCAGGCATCGGATAGGCCAACCACGGCTCAATTTAACTCAGTGAGTTGCCGGTCAAGCTCGGCGAGAGCTTGCTCCAGGACTTCCCGATAGCGAGGATTTTCGGCGGTATGCAACCGCTGCAAAGTCAGGCTACGCGAGAGCAATAAGGCTTGCCTGCGAGACTCAACATCTCGCTGCTGCGGCGTGAGATGGTGTTTCGGCTCTGCCGCAGACCGGACATCTTCTTGCTGCGATTCAACCGATTTGCTCTCCCAGCCTCGCGCCACTCCCTCATTATAAAGCTCGGCAAGAGCGGCTAACGGGGGTTAGCGCCGCTGACCCCGCTAATTGGCCGGGGTTACCGCTGAGTCTCTTCCGTTGCACCCGTAATCGTTCCAGAATGGAACCGCTCTCGGATTAAGTGATCCTTTTATTTGCTCCCCGGCGTATAATTCCTGCCGATAATCGAGCGGTACTGTACGCGGTTCCTTACGAGGGGGAGGGCCGCCGAGAATTAGGTGTATCCCTTGCATTCCTCGGCGTTTGACTTAGATCTTCGCAGCAATGGTGCGCTTGCTGGAATGGCGGACGTTGTATGCCTTCGCCACCAACCCGCTCAACTTTTCGCTGAACTCAACTCGTTTCTCACCGCCGTCTTTTCTTTCGATCTTCGGAATCTCGCCATAGCCGTTAACCCCTGCCTCGCGGGTCCGCTCTTCGCCTCGATACAAGCCGGGTTGGAACCCGGTGTTTGCTTGCTTTCTCTGTGTTCTCTGGTTTCGGCAAGTCGAGGGCTGGGTGCTCTAAAGGCGTGTCGTGGAGAAATCCCATTTTCTCTACGGAGTACGGAAGTTCTCCAAGCAGATTGCTGTTGTTGCAATCCTGAACTGATTAACAAGGTGACCGAAGGTGAAATCATCGCCTCCGACGACCAAGCTTACGAAAGACCGAGCTTATGAAAAATCACAAACCCGAAAGCTCCTCGCCCGTAACTGGTTCGAATTCCGCGCCAATTGAACGCGATCGGAGTTTCCAAGGCGAGCCGGCAAAGCATACTGCTCCATTGAGCTTGCCCGAGGCGTTGAAACGGTCGGAGGAACTGTTAACTGCATACTTTAGTGCTTCCAACGTTGGATTTTGCATTCTGGATACTGGTTTCCACTATGTCGCTGTGAACGAAAGTCTGGCCCGAATGAACCGCGTCTCCGCAGCAGAGCATGCGGGGAAAAGCATACGCGAGATCGTGGGGGGCTTCGCGGAAGTGGTTGAACCTTACCTGCAAAAAGTTGTGGATACGGGGCAACCGGCCGTCGGTCTGGAATTGAGCTTTATTCTGCCTCGTCGCTCCGATCCCGGTCACTGGATTATCCACTATGTACCCATCAAGAATGCGGCGGGCAAGGTTACGCACATCGGCTCGGTTGTGGTGGAAGTTACCGAACAAAAGAAGCTGGAGGAATCACTGCGGAGTCTTTCGGAGAATTTGCATCTGGAGAAGAAGCGTCAGGAAGTTCTCCTGCAAGTGAGCCGCTTGCTCGAGACCAGCTGGGATCCGTGCCGGGTGTTTCCGAGAGTCTCGGCGTACCTGCGCCGCGTCCTCCGGCAAGAGTACGCAGCACTCTCTCTGCGGGAAGAAGACGGCGGCCAACTGCTTCCGCCAGCATTGGACTTTCCGCTCGGCAAGGATTTGACGGTCGGCCTAAAGATTGGTACTGCCAGCGTTCCAGCGGCGAAAGTTTTAAAGGAGCGCGCACCCATTATTCTTGGTGGAGAGGAGATGCGGGAATTAGATCCCGGCATGGCACTGACGGCTTCTTCCGAGGGTCTCAAATCTCTTTGTTGGATTCCATTGATCAGGCCCAAGGGGCCGGTTGGCGTGCTGGTTCTTGGAAGCACCCGAACAAAGGCCTTTCAAAACGAAGACCTGAACCTCTTGAGCCAGGTTGCCGGGCAACTGGCTATTGTCTGGGAAAACGCAACTAGCGCGCGAGAGATAGAACGACTCAAGCAGCGCCTAAAACAGGAAAAAAAGCCGAAACAGGAAAAGCGCTTTCTCGCAAACGCGCCCCGCACGCACCAGCATTTTGAAGAAATCATCGGCCGCAGTCCCGCTCTGCAGCACGTCCTGGATCAGGTGGATGTTATCGCTGACAACGACGCCACGGTCCTGATTCTGGGCGAAACAGGAACCGGCAAAGGACTTGTGGCACAGGCGGTACACCGAACCAGCAAGCGTCACGCCCGCACCTTTATCACCTTAAACTGCGCGGCGATCCCAACGGGCCTGCTGGAAAGCGAGCTGTTCGGGCACGAAAAGGGCGCTTTCACAGGAGCAGTGAGCCAGAAAATTGGCCGCTTGGAGTTGGCAGATGGCGGCACGCTGTTTCTCGATGAGATCGGGGACATTCCTCTCGAAATGCAACCCAAGTTGCTGCGCGCGTTGCAGGACCATGAGTTTGAAAGGTTGGGCGGGACGCGGACGATCAAAGTCAACCTGCGCCTGATTGCGGCCACCAATCGCGACTTGCCGAAAAGTGTTGTTGAAAAGCAATTTCGGAGCGACTTGTTTTATCGGCTGAATGTGTTCCCCATCCGGCTTCCTTCCCTCCGCGAGCGGCGGGAGGACATTCCCCTGCTGGTTCAACACTTCGTTGGGAAATTCTCCCGAGCCATGGGCCGGAACATTGAGAACATCCCTGCCGAAATTATGGATGCTCTCATTCAATGGCATTGGCCCGGGAACGTGCGGGAGCTGCAAAACTTTATTGAGCGCTCCGTGATCCTGACGGAGAGGGATGAACTGGTGGCGCCTTTGGAGGAATTACAAATTGATATCTCGCAAACCCCGGAGCAATCTCTGGAACGGGCAGAACGGGAACACATTATCCGCATACTTCGCGAAACCGGGGGAATGATTTCTGGCCGTACGGGTGCTGCCTCGCGGTTGGGGCTGAAGCGTACCACCTTGCAATCCAAAATGCAGAGACTTGGAATCGGGCGCGAAGACTACTCCGGCAAAACCGGCAAGAAAGGAGAGAGCAGTGGAGCGAAAAATCAAGGTGCCGATTGACGCTTGATTTGACGAACCCTCGGCATTCATTTGCTGGTAAAGATTCATGCCGTTCCCATCACCGACGTTTTTCTTGAGATTCCCGATTTTCCCGAACCGAATCATCTTGGAACAACAATTGCACTCTCTTCCTGTATACGGAATTCTCTTGGGGCAGGTTTTCCCGGACTAGGATGGACGAGTTTCACACTCGTCAGTTCTGGCCGCATCCCAGAATTCAAGGGGCGAACCATGATGGGGATTAGAAGTTGCCAGCCAAGTACTATGCCACGCCCGCTTGCGGCGGTTGTCCAAAACTCTGCTGCAGCCGAGCCGAGTTTAGGGCGTCAGCCATCTGAACACTGGAACGCCGACCAGGAAAGTTGGCGGCCTCTGCCGAATGCCGGCACATGGCTGCCGGGAAACCGTCGCGCTACAGCTTACGGCGAAACAGGTCCAGATCTTGGCTCCTTGCTCTATCTGGCTGCTTGCCAGATGGAATGGGAGATGCACGCCGATACCAGCTCCGCTTGGGAGGTAATTTCTTCCGCTCGCGGCCCTGATGGGGGAATGCGCGCCCATGCTTTGTCTCTTCTGGAGCATTCCCAAACGATGCGGCAGGAAGCCGCTCCTGGTCAAGCTTCTTCCTCCCGCGAATACCGAAGGCCCACAATGGAGGCAGGCATGAGAATTCCAAACGGTCTGGAGATCATCGAGAGCTGCGTGGGCTGCAAGGCCAACCGCGAAGATTTTTTCTGCAGATTTTCAACTCCGGTGACCAGGACCGCCGATGTGGTGAGCCATCACACCGTGATGCCCGCCGGCGCCATCCTGTTCATCGAGGGTCAGACCCCCCGCGGCATATTTATTTTGTGCTCCGGAAAAGCGAAGCTCTCAACCACCTCCAAAGAGGGGAAGGTGCTCATCCTGAAACTGGCGGAGGCGGGCGACATTCTGGGATTGAGCGCCGCTATTTCCGGGACTAGCTATGAAATGACGGCCCGAAACCGTTTCGCCCTGCCAGTTGAATTTTATTGGCCGCACCGATCTGATGAATTTACTGCAGAACGAGACTGAAGTGGGAATGCACGCCGCGCTGTGGTTGAGCCGCGAATTTCAGAGCGCTTACCGTGACATTCACGATCTCGTCCTGGCACGCTCTTCTTCAGGGAAACTGGCGCGGCTGTTGCTGTCATGCGCTCCGCGAACCGTAAGCGACGCCCAGGAACAGCATCTCCGTTTCCCCATGACCCATGAGGAAATGGCGCAAAGGATTGGCTCTTCGCGGGAAACCGTCACCCGCTTGCTCAGCGAGTTGAAGAAGAAAAGGCTGATCCGGCTCGAGGGAGTAACCCTCATTATTCGCGACCGGACGGGGCTGGAAGCGCTTGCCGTGTAATCGGAGCGTGTAATCGGGCTTTGTAATCGGTGCGATCGCCGCCGGCAATGCCCATGTGTGAATTACTCGCTTTGCGGCTCTCGAAGACACCGCCGACGCAACGAGAGGTCTTATTCCGCGTCACGCAAGCGTGCAGCCTTCCCCCGCAGCCCGCGCAGATAATAGAGCTTTGCCCGGCGAACTTTGGAGGAGCGCACGACATCGACTTTGTCGATCACCTTCGAGTAAAGCGGGAAGATGCGCTCCACCCCTTGACCAAAGCTGATCTTGCGCACTGTGAAACTGGCTTGCGGGCCACGATCGCGTTTGATGACGACGCCTTCGAACGCCTGCAAACGTTCCTTGTCGCCTTCTCTAATCTTCACGTGCACGCGAACCGTGTCTCCCGGATGGAACTCGGGAACATCGGTGCGCTGCGTCTTGGCCAGCAGTTTTTCAATGACTAAGTTCGACATGATAAATCCCTCTTTAGATTCTAAGCTTGACTTGTGAAATTCTTCGATTCTCTCCCATCAGGCTAGCGCAACAGTGACTTCACCTCATCGGAGTTGGTCTCATCTGACTTTAGCTCGCCCAAAAGCTTCGTTTCTTCTCCGCTGAGTGCTGCACCTTCAAGCAAATCCGGACGATTCCGCAGCGTCTTTTCCAGCGCCCGCCGACGCCGCCAATTGCGGATTTCTTCATGGTTGCCGGTCATCAGCGCCTCCGGCACTGCCATGCCCCGGAATTGTGCGGGCCGGGTATAGTGCGGATAATCCAGCAATCCATTGGATCCGCAGGTTGAATCCGCTTTGTCACCGATCTTCGTCTGCGCGTCTTTCTCTTTCATGCTTAGCGTAAACGATTCCTGCTGCGTCGACGCCTCGTTTCCTAAAGCTCCCGGCAACAAACGAGTGACCGCTTCCAGGATGACCGCAGCGGCAATTTCTCCGCCGCTCAGAACGTAATCGCCAATAGAAAGTTCCCGATCGGCGAGAAAGTCCGCTACACGCTCATCTACGCCTTCATAACGCCCGCAGATGAAAACCATACGCTCAAGCAGAGCCAGTTCTCCGGCTGTCTTTTGCGTAAAGGGCTGACCCTGAGCCGAAAGCAAAATCACCGACTCCTTCACCCGCCCTGCAAGCCGATCTTCTCGTGGCGCAATGCCAAGCGAATCCACGCATTCAAACAACGGTTCCGGCTTCAGCACCATGCCTTCGCCGCCGCCAAAAGGTCGGTCGTCTACGGTGCGGTGACGATCATGCGTAAACTCCCGCAGATCGTAGACCTGAATTGTCACCAGCCCCATTTCCCGGGCCCGGCGGGTGATACCGTAATCCAGCGGCCCGTGAAAGAAGTCCGGAAATATGGTTACAATGTCGGCCCTCATCGCGAAACCAAACCTTAGCGCTTCTTCTTTGTTCCCGGCGCCGATGTCCTCGGCTGCGATTGCTCGCGTTTTTCTTCTGCCGTGAGCGGAGCGTTCACTTCCAATAACCCATCCGGTAGCTTCATCCGAACCTGCCTTTGTTCGAGGTCGATCCGGTCGAGATACGCTTCAGCGAACGGAACATCCAGCAGTTTCGCGGCGGCATCTCGGACGGTCAACAACGGTGCTTCGCCGGCTCCAAACTGAATCTCTTCGATTCGCCCGATCTCACGATCGCCATCGAATACCTTGCAACCCACCAGATCGCTCACGTAATTCCAGCCGGGCTGCAACTGAGAGCGCTGGTTGCGTGGAACCTGCAATTCGCAACCGACCAGTGTTTCCGCCGCTGAAATCGAATCGATGCCGGCGAACTTTAGAACCAACAAACCTTTATGCGGCCAAATACCTTTTACTTCCAATTCGCGCTTGACTGCGGCGTGTTCCGGCGGCAGTGCGAATAGCTTCATTCCTGCCACGAACCGGTCAGGGACGTCGGTGAAAATCTGGCTCGCGACTTCGCCCTGCCTGCCCTGCGTTTTCACCACGCGCGCAAGCGTAATGAACTCACTACTTATTTCGGGAGTGATATGCGCTTCTGTTCCCTTAATCCGACAAGCTCGACGTAATACTTAGAACGATCAGCGCCGCGCATCTAGTCAATGACTTCCAGCGTGTAGCGCTTCTGGGCTCGCGCGCCAGCGGCATTCAACAGCGCGCGCAACGCCTTGACGTTCCGCCCCTGCCGCCCGATAATCTTGCCCACCTCGGCTTCGGCCACTTCCAATTCGATGACGCCGTCATCGAATTGCTCGACGAAAACCTCGTCGGGCGCATCGACCATCCACTTGGCAATCTTCTCAATCAGAATGCGAACATCTGCCGCAGTTTCGGTCATGTCTATGCCACGGATGCGACCGGTACCGGCGCAGGCTTGGAATAAAGTTTGCCGACGCGCTCCGACATCTGTGCGCCCTTCGAAACCCAGTAGTCGACGCGGTCGCGCTTGAAATCCACCGTGGCGGGATTGGTCCGCGGATTATAAGTTCCGACTACTTCCACGGGGCGGCCGTTGCGGGCGCGGGCCTTCTCGATCACCACGATGCGGTAATGGGGTTGTTTGCGCGCACCCATGCGCGCCAGTCGAATCATTAGCACAAATTTAAGTATCCTTGTTCCGGAAGAGTCCGGCGAGGTCAGACAAACACTTATTATGCCGGAGCTTACGCGCAATGGCAAGGACCGAAGCCGAATCTACGCATCAGTGTTTACCCGGCGCGAATCCCTTCCTGCGCTCTTCGCTGTAACGGCGCAAGGCGTTGGTAATCACAGGATAAGCTGTTCGCGCGGGCAGAATCTTGTTGACCTTCACCGCCTTGCCCTCAAGCTGCTTGTAGTCTTGAAAGAACCGCCGCAGCATAAGCAGCCGATGTGACGGCATCTCCGAGGCTTCGTGGTAGCCGTTGAATTCCGGATCCTTTGTGGCCACCGCGATGATTTTGTGATCCAGCTTGCCTCCGTCGATCATGGTCATCAGGCCAACCGCGCGCGCGTGGATCAAAGTAAGCGGAACCACGGCTTCCTGGCACATTACGAGCACGTCGAGCGGATCACCATCTTCGGCCAGCGTCTGCGGAATGAATCCATAATTCGCCGGATAATAAACCGCCGAATAGAGCATGCGGTCGAGGCGAATGAGCCCGCTGGCCTTGTCTAATTCATATTTCACGTTGGAGCCGGAGGGAATCTCGATGACGCAATCGAATTCCTGCGGGAGCTTGTTGCCGGGAGTTACGTCGTGCCAGGGATGGATCATAGTCTTGCCGAGCTAATATTCTATCTGAGGTGCCGAGGGCGCGCTCGGACAGCTGATTTTGATCAAGCTAATGGTGGTATGATTCGCTCATACTGGAGGGTTCTTATGCCAGTTCCTCGACTGCTTGCTCTCGTGATGCTCGTCGTGCTGTGTACCGGATTAGCCATGGGGCAATCGCAGCAAAACGACGCTTCAACTCTCGTCGTGTTTCAAGGTGTTGCGTCAATGGATGTCGTGGGTGCCGCACAGCAGCCTAGCGCCCGGCACAATTGCCGCAGAGAAGCAAATTGCGGGAGACAACGCGCTGCTCACTAACGCCGCAGATCAATTTGGTCGTTCTCATAACGAGCCAGGCATTTCACTCGGTCCTGACACCGATCGAACCTGTTATTTCATTCGCGGCTATGTAGTGGTCCGCGACAGCCCACATTCCGATTCGGTTCATCGCGATGGCTCGTTCACCTGTGTTCCCGGTACGCGATTCCACGTGTACACGACCGTGCAGCCGGTCCTGAAAATCATAAAGTAGCGTGCGCTATCGTGGAGTTTGGCGACTTCGCGATTTCGAACCGATTCACCCGAGTCCTTGGGAATCTTGATTCCCCGCCCGCGGAGCGGTAAAGTCGTCAAGGTACGCTTTCCTGTGGGGTGAGCGCTCATGTCCAATCCAAGAAATACCTATTTGAAGTTCGGCGCGGCCACGGCGGTGATCGTGATGCTGCTTGGCTATCTTGCATACACCGGCGTGCAAGACAGCAAAAGCTATTACGTCACTATCGGCGAGCTGCACAAGATGGGCGACAGCGCCTACACGAAGCGTTTACGAGTTGCGGGAAACGTGCAGCCCGGTTCAATCAAGCGGGTGGGAACGCACGTGCACTTCGTACTGATGGAGCAGAATCAGTTGCTCTCCGTGGATTACACCGGAACCGAGGCGCCTCCAGATACGTTCAAAGACGATTCGCAGGCGTTAGCCGATGGCAGCTTCGGACACGACGGGGTTTTCCATGCCAAGGCTCTGCAGGCGAAGTGCGCCTCGAAGTATGCACCGCAACAGCCGGGGAATCAGATGCAGGCTGCCCCGGTGAAAAACATCACGCAGGTGCAGAAGTTGGGCGCCACCGAAGTCTCGAACTGAGTGCTCAAGGCCGTCTGTGACAACATCGCAATGTTCCCTTCGCGTGCTTCGCGGAATCCTTGGCGGTCTTGGCGGTTAAAAGCTTTTCCCCGCGAATGTGCTTAATGCGGAGATCTCCCGCTGCCGCATTGCGGGGGTGCGTTGCGCTGCGATCTCCGATAAACTCATCGCCGGAGCATTCATGCTCGCAAGATTCCGACGATTGTGACCACTGCCGACCCGATTATCTCCGTTGACAACCTCATCAAGCAGTTCGGCCGGTTTGCCGCGCTGCGCGGTGTGAGCGCTGAGTTTGCTGCCGGCAAATTCCACGTAATCCTTGGGGACAACGGAGCAGGGAAGACCACGCTTTTGCGCGCTCTGGCTGGATTGGTTCAGCCCACTCGCGGCGCGGTCTCTATTTTGGGTAAGAGTCCGCATGAAGCCTGCCGCGAGATCGGTTATATGGCGCATCCATCGCTGCTCTACGACGAGATGAGTGGAGTGGAAAATCTGCGCTACTTTGCCCGGCTGTATGAGATTTCTGGCGACAGCTGTTCCGAGCAGGTGATTCGGTCCGTGGGGCTCGACCCTGCTTTGGGACGCCCGGTCGGACAGTATTCGCAAGGCATGCGGCAGCGCATGTCGCTGGCGCGGGCGATTCTGCATGATCCGAAGATTTTATTTCTCGATGAGCCTTTTTCTAACGTCGATGTGAATTCTGCGCGGGAGATGGTCGGCTTGCTTCAGGCTATGCGCGACTCGGGCAAAACGCTTTTTGTGGTCACGCATCAGGCCGCGCTGCTCGAAGGCGTGGCTGACGAATTTATATGGATGAAGACTGGTCAAATTATCGACCGCACCCGGAGTCTAGTTGAGCACGCTTCTGAAGCGGTGCAGCCGTGAATTCCCTCTGGCCGATTACGCTCGCCTCGCTCGCCAAAGACATTCGCCTGGAGTGGCGCTCGAAAGACTCGCTCAACTCGATGCTATTTTTTTCTCTGCTCGTAGTCGTGATTTTCAGCTTCTCTTTCGATCCAACGGCGGAAGAGTCGCGCGAAATTGCCGGCGGATTGGTGTGGGTTGCATTCCTATTTTCGGCGATTGTCGCGCTGAACCAAACCTGGGCACGCGAACTGTGCAATCAGGTGCTCGACGCTTACAGAGTATCTCCAGCTCCGGCGAATGCGTTGTTCCTGTCGAAAGCCCTGGGCAATTTTATTCTCGTTACGCTGCTTGAAGCCGTGATGGCGCCGCTGTTCATGGTGTTTTACAACCTTCGCGTGCTGGGCACGGCGTGGGAATTAATTCCTGTCTGCGTGCTGGGGACCTGGGCGCTGGTCGCGAGTGGAACTTTTTTTGCCGCGATGTCGATCCGTACCCGCATGCGTGAAGTCATGCTGCCGCTGATTCTTTTTCCGCTTTCGATTCCGGCGATTCAAAGCATGGTGGAAGCCACGCGCATCATTCTTAGCGGCGACGGCAATCCGCGCTTCTGGATCGTGTTGCTTCTGACCTATGATGTGGTGTTTACTACTGCTTGTCTGGCCTTGTTCGAGACCGTGTTGCAGGCAGAATGAAAAAGGCCTTCCCCATCCTCGCAGTTCTCACAGCGCTGCTGCTCGGCTACGCCTTCTATGAAGCGATGTGGGTCGCTCCCACAGAGCGAACCATGGGCGACGTGCAGCGAATCTTCTACTATCATGTGCCTTCGGCGTGGACAGCGTTCATTCTTTTCTTCGTGAATTTCGTCGCATCGGTGACTTATCTTGCGCGAAAAAATCTCAAGGCCGATGCTGTGGCGTTGGTGAGCGCTGAAGTAGGCGTGGTTTTCTGTACAGTCGTGCTCGTGACCGGTCCCATCTGGGCGCGGCCAGTGTGGGGCATCTGGTGGACCTGGGACCTGCGGCTCACATTAACTTTGGTGTTGTGGCTGATCTATGTCAGCTATTTGATTTTGCGCCGCTTCTCCGATAGCGCGCAGACCCCGAAGCTGGCGGCGGTGCTCGCCATCTTTGGAGCGCTTGACGTGCCGCTGGTTTATTTCTCGATCTGGTTTTTCCGCACGCAGCATCCACAACCGGTGATTGGCGGCGGCGGCTCGATCGACCCGCGCATGTTGCATGTTCTATTGATCAATTGGCTGGCGTTTTCGTGCTTTGCATTTCTCGTCTGCTGGACCCGCTATCGGCTCGAACTGCTGAAGCGCGATGTTGAAGAAGCCGAAGCTCTGGAATCGTTGCTTGAAGTCGGACCTTCCGGCCCAGTTTCAAAGGCCAAGATTCCGTCCAGCACGGAGCGGCAATGAATTCCACCAAATTTCTTTATGCCGCATACATTGCCACCTGGGTGATTCAGGGCCTCTATATTGTGAGCCTGGTGCGCCGCTACAACTCGCTGCGTGAGCGAATGAAAGACTTGGGCAAGTCCAAGAAGTAGAACATTCCTAAAGCGCAAGTTCGTGTCTAAGGACGGGAAGAGAACTGATTTTAATTCGTCTTGTTCCAATCCCGCTGTAGTGCACTGAGCAGATCATTGCCGCCACCGGAGCGCAGAAATTCATAATCAACGATCATGGCAGCGGTTCCGATACGCGCGGAAGGCAGTGGCGATTCTACACGGATCACACGCGCCCTGAAGCGCACTCGCACGGCATCAGTCAGCGTGACATGGGGTGGAAAGGCGAGAGTCACTTCACACGGAGTTCCCGCAGCCAACGGTCGATCAAGATAGAAGAAAACTCCGCGCGCGCTTACATTCTGGGTTTCGGTGTGGAATTCGTTCTCCTGGGCGTTTTCCCCGGGGCTCTGCTGAACGTTTTCCTGGTCTTTTTGCTGAACGTTTTGCGGAATCAGGCGAACCACTGCGGGCAGACGCATGTCGAAGCGCCGCATCGTTCGCCGTTCCTGAAAATCTGGTTGCATCCGTCCTTAAGCTCCCAAAAACTCTTCTGAATCGAAGAGCGTGAATTAGGGCTGTACGGATCAACTTAAGGCTGGGAGTATCAACGGTGCGCCGCCCCCGGCAGACCGCCGCTTGTTATCAATCTATAGAATTACTAGAGTTTTGCAAGAGCAAAAAGACTCCGGCACTTAGGTGGTCAATGCTGAAGTGTTCGTTTTCGGGAATCTGGTAGCGCACGGTTTCGGCGCTCGCAATCCTCTTCACACCACTTTCGTGCCACCTCCGGCATCTTTCCCGGCGGCACAACGCATCTGACCAATCCTGATGGCCGAGCGGGTCGGAGCGTCGCTTGACTTGTCCATCCGTCAGATGTTTAAGTAGTTGTTTATTTTCCGCCAGTCCAATAACACGTCACTGCGGCGGTTTCGCCGGCGCGAGAAGCACTGACTTGCGCGCCGTTTCAACTCCTTAAAAGATTCGGTGTAAACCGGAGGCAAAGCGTAATGGGAAATGGTTGTTGGTGGGAGCCAGGTTTGAGAGCCGGTTCGAAAGCCAATTCGAAAGAAAGAAACGGTAGAGAAGACGTGGATCACCGCTGGTTCGGGCTCGGCATCATTCGGGCACTCTTTACGTTGTCGCTCGCCGGTTTGATACTTTCTTGCCTGAGTTCTGGCTCCGCAAATGAGGCGCTGGCTCAAACCCCGGAGCATCCTAACTCAAATGTCCACCAATCTTCGCTCCGGCAATCTCCGCAGCAACCTTCTCTTCACCAATTTTCGCAGACAGCAGGCGCGAAGCAGCGCGATGCGCAAGCCCTTCTCAGCCAGTTGCCGCTGATCTTCGAACCAAACCAGGGCCAGAGTAGTTCAGGAGCGAAGTTCCTCGCGCACGGAGCGGGTTACGGGCTTTCGCTCGATGCAACCGGCGCTGTGTTGGGCATTCAAACTTCGCCTTCGTCGCAAGGTAAAGCAGCAGAGCAGTTCGTGCGCATGAAGTTCGTCGGGGCCAATCCCGCAGCCGAGATCGCCGGAACCAGTCAATTGCCGGGAAAGAGCAACTATTTTGTCGGCAATGATCCGCATCAATGGCACACCGGCATTCCGCAATTTGCCAAGGTTCGCTACCGAAATATCTACCCGGGCATCGATCTGGTTTTCTATGGAAACCAGGGACATCTGGAGTATGACTTCCGCATCGCTCCCGGCGCCGATCCCTCACGGGCCGAACTGCAATTCGAGGGCGCGGGCAAATTACAAATCATAGATGGCGACCTGCTCATTGCCGGAAACGCCAATAATAGCCCCAATCTGCGCATGCGGAAGCCAGAGATTTACCAGCGCGCGCGAGATCGGCGCATTCCTATAAAAGGGCACTTCGTTCTTGGGGCAGACAATCGGGTGAGCTTCGAAGTCGGCGACTATGACCGCAGCCGAGAATTGATTATCGATCCCGCGCTGGACTTCTCTTCTTACTTTGGCATCATCACGGCCGGAACGCCGGTCTGGGTTGCGGTCAACAACGATGGCAATATTTATCTCTCCGGCTCGACGACTTCCGACACCGGCTTTCCGACAAGTTTGACTACTCTCACCACGCTTGGCACAAATCACGTTTTCGTCGCGAAGATCAATCCATCGTCGCCGCCTTCGCTCACGTATTTGACCTTCCTTGGCGGCAATGGCACTGACACGAGCGAAGGCCTCGGCGTAGACCTCGGCGGCAACGCTTACGTGGCCGGCAACACAACTTCAAGCACTTTCCCGACTACCAGCTTGGCCTATCAGTCCGCTCCGCTTGCCAAAGGATCACAATGTGCCGGCGTATCGTGCACGTCTCTGTTCGTGAGCGCGCTTGGCAGCACAGGTTCAGGGCTGAACTATTCCTCTTACGTTTCTGGTAACGGCGACGACGTTGCCAGCGGAGTTGCGATCGATACCAGCAAGGACGTTTTCATTACCGGAACCACAACCTCGAACAATGCAGCCAGCAGTACCGTCGCTTTTCCGGCGACTCTGCTGCCGGTCCCGTTCCAGAGCTCATCACTTGCGAGCATCCAGTTCTTCGTCACCAAGGTGGATACCGCAGTCGCCGGCATCGGCGGCATCGCCTATTCCACATATTTTGGAGGCAACACGCCAACTCCTCCTGCCACCTGCACCAGCCATTTAGTCGGCTGCCCGCACACCGGTGGTGGAATTGTGGTGGATTCTACCGGCAACATATATTTCAGCGGCACCACGAATTTCTATAACAGCGGTTCGGGGGTTTTCGGCAATAGCGGCACCTCGGGCGATTTTCCCGTCCTCAATTCCTATCAGCCGTGCCTGGATACGATTCCGCCCGTAACCCTCACGAACCCAAACGCATGTTCGGCTACAGGCTTGCCTACGCCGTATCCCACCGATGCTTTTATGGCCAAGATCAACCCCTTGGGAGGATCCGGCGCACAGTTGCTGTATTCGACCTATTTGGGCGGATCGGTCAGCGATACGGGCACCTCCATCGCGATTGATTCCACCTACGTCTACCTCACCGGATCGACAAATTCTCCGGATTTTTACCTGCCTCCCACGGAGCTGGCATATCAGAGCTGTTTGAACAATCCGGGCGTGGTCGAGGTGTCGACGGCAAGTTGCCCGACTACAAACGCCGATACTGACGCCTATATAGCCCGCTTTACCAATCCTGCATTGAGCACATCGGGGACGCCGAACTTTGTGGAGCTTAGTTATTTTTCGTATCTGGGCGGCAGCGGAAACGATGCCGGCAACTCAGTCGCCGTTGATACGGCCAACGACGCGCTGGTCACAGGGTCTACCAGTTCGACCAACTTCCCTTTCACCACGGGCGCGATCCAAACGGTGCTAAACGGAACGCAGAACGCTTTTTTTGCCCACCTCAACACGAACGCGAATACTTCCGTTACGGGCGGAAATTATGCTACTTATTTTGGAGGCAACGGCACCGATGACGGTACCAGTATTGCGGTCGACATTAATCTCAATACTTATTTTGCCGGCAGCACGACTTCGACACCGGCGACTGCAACAACTCCGGGGTTCCAGCTAGCGGATGCACTACAGGACACATTCAACTCTCCAGGCCCGGATGCGTTCGCGGTCAAGCTGGGTACGCAGAGTGATTTATCGATCACCTTTCTGCAGGTCTCTCCGAACGGAACTGCAGCCGCCGGAAATCAGGTCACGATTACATACACGGTTGCAAATCTTGGGCCCGACGTAGCCACCGGCATCAACGTACTAGGCGAGGTTCCCACCGGAGTGACATTCAACAATGCCTCGGTAAGCGGGAGCACCTCAGGCACCAGCGGCGTGGCTGGGACCTGCAGCGCAGCCACAGGCGGCACAAATATTACTTGCCAGATTCCCGCACTGCAGGCAGGGTCGGGCGTGACTTTGACCTTCGTGGTTACGCCGCTAATCCCGGGCACATTCGAGGCAACGGCTACGGTGTCCGATCCCACGAACACGAATACAAGCAACACGGCCACGGCTCCGTTTTCGGCGACGTCATTTACGGTTTCCATCTCTCCATCGTCGCAGACGGTTGCCGCCGGACAGCCTGCCCAGTATTACGTGGTGGTGACACCGACCCAGGGGGTTTTTGGCGCAAATGTCTCGCTTACCTGCGGTCAACTGCCTGCGGGGGCGTCCTGCAACTTTGCCACCAGCACAATCAATCTGAGCAGCGGGGCGGGAAGCGCTTCGACAGTTCTGAACTTGTCTACGACCGCTCAGCCGGTGACTACAGCATCGAACCGCGAGCATCGGCCGCTTTACGCTTTTTGGCTGGCTGTTTCAGGAATGGCTTTCCTGGGATTGGCGGGAGCAGGCAGAAAACGCCGTCGCGGTATGTTGCTTGGCCTGATCGCGCTGATGGCCTTCTTTACGATGACCTTGCTGCAGCCTGCGTGCAGCACCCCGAAGACGCAGCCCACCGTGAGCGGCACGCCTTCGGCGATTTATCCTCTGACGCTGACCGCAACCTCCGGCACGTTGACGAAAACCGCGAGTTTCGGCTTGACCGTGGTCCCGTAGGGCGCCGGTAGCCTTTGAAAGTTATTGGCTGTGATGATGCAGGCTATGCGCCGGCGGAAAGCTTGTGATGGCTTTTGGCTTCGGCAATCCCGTATTGCCGAATTTTGTAGAGCAGGGCTTTATAGCTGATCTGCAGAAGGGCTGCAGCCTGCTTGCGGTTCCAATTGGTCTGCTCAAGCGCCTGGCGGATTGCTTCCCCTTCCGCTTCATCTTTTGCGGACCGCGCCAGCGATTTCAATCCTCCGCCGGTTTCATTTTTTGCTCCGAGTTCTGCATGTGCCGCTCCCCCATTTCCATCGTGGCGGGGCTGAAGTTCGGCCGCGGCGAGGTGCTCATCTCCCAGAATAAGATAGCGTTTTAAAAAGTTATTTAATTCTCGCAAGTTTCCCGGCCAGCTATAGGCCTGGCACGCCTCCAGCAGTTGCGGCGTCAGCGAGAGCGGAGGCCGCGCATAGCGCTCGGCCATGCGCGTCATGGATTGTTTCAGCAGGATTGGAATTTCTTCTTTGCGCTCGCGCAACGGCGGCAATTGCAAAGTGAAGGCGTTCAGCCGGTAGTAAAGATCTTCGCGCAGCCTTTTCGTGGCGATGGCTTGCGGAATGTCGATATTGGTAGCCGCCAGGATTCGAACATCCACTTTGATTATGCTGCGGCTGCCCAGCCGCGAAAAAGTATTGTCCTGTAAAACGTGCAGCAGCTTGGCCTGCAGCATGGGGGGCATTTCACCGATCTCATCAAGCAGGATCGTGCCCTTGTTGCACAGCTCAAACTTCCCCGGCTTGGCGTGGGTGGCGCCGGTGAACGCACCCGGTTCGTAGCCGAAAAGTTCGCTCTCCAGCAGATCGGCCGGGACCGCGGCGCAATTTACCTTTAAGAAAGTGCGGTGCGCACGCGGAGAGAGCTTGTGAATCAAGCGCGCCAACACTTCCTTGCCGGTGCCGCTTTCGCCGAGCAGCAAGACTGGAATGTCGACGTTCGCCACCAGCGCCGCTTGCGAGCGAATCTTGCGCATCGCCGGACTGGCGGCGATAAAAAATATATCATCGCCAACTTCCTCGACTTCGCCGCTGGCCGGCAATTTGCCCTGCCCCAGACATAGGTCGATTACAGCGTCGAGCTCGGCTTTCTGAAACGGCTTGGTGAGATAGTCCTGGGCTCCCAGGCGCATCGCGTGCACCACTTTTTTCGTATCATTCACGCAGGAGAGCATTACCACTTTCGTAGATGGCCGTTTCTGGCGGATCTGTTCCAGGGTTTCAAGGCCGTCAATTCCCGGCATCAAAACATCGAGCAGCACTAAATCCGGCTCCATGCCTTTGTCGATGCGCTGCAGAGCTTCTTCTCCCGTGGACGCCGTCTCGACCTTGTAATCATCGACCTCCAACAGCGTCTTGATATACCGCAGCATGGCCGGCTCATCATCCACCAAAAGAATCTTGGCACTCTCGCTCATCGATTCTTTCCTTTGGCGCCAGAAGTTGAAGTGGGCTTAAAGGGAATGAGGAATGAAAATTTGCATCCCGCACCCGGATCACTCTCTACCCAAACCTTTCCACCCATCGCTTGTACCAGCCGCCGAACGATCGCCAGCCCCAATCCCATGCCTTCTTGGTTATCGCTGCTCGGAAGACGAAAAAAATCGTCGAATACTTCCTGCTGAAACTCAGCCGGAATTCCCGGACCAGTATCTGAGATGCTAACCTTTACCGAATTGGGCTGCGTAACATCTTGCCGTCGACGCTCACCCGAAGAAGCCGGCTGCGATAACGCGCGGCGCTCCCACATATAAGGCTCGGCATGTAACCATACTGTCCCGCCTTGCGGAACAAATTTAAAGGAATTCTCCAGCAGATTGGAGATGACGCGTTCCAATTTAGGAGAATCAAAAGGGAAAACCGGCAGCTTTTCATTGGGTAGAAAATAAAGAGCCAGGCCTTTTCCCTGGAAGCGGGTCGACCATAACCGGCAAACTTCAGAAAGGCATTCGTTGATGTTGCCTTTCTCGAATCTCATCCGCAGCCCGCCAGTTTCAAGGGCGCTATAAGTCAGAAAATCCAGGATGAACCGCTCCAACCGCTGTCCGCTCGATCGCATGTCGCCGAGCACGTCGCGTTGCCGTGGGCTTAGCGGCCCCAATTTTTCGCTTTGCAACAATTCGACATATCCGTTTAGAATCGCGAGCGGCGTTTTCAGGTCGTGAGCGGCAGATCCCAGGGCATTTGCGGTTCGCTGAAAGCGCTCTTGCAGTTCTGAATAAGCTTGGGGCAAGTCAGCGGCGCTAGGCATCCCATCGCCTGCAAGCGTCTCATTTTGAGTAGCCGCCTTTTCTTCGGCAGGCTCGGTGAGGCGCACGTTCTTTTGGACAGTGGCCATAAGAGGAAGCGGCTGTGTAAGGGGGGATGCACTCGACTGGTTAGGAAGAATGCCGTTGAATGCATCGTATGATGCGCTACTTTCACTGTCAACGAAAAATGACAGCTGATTACCCAAGTGTGGCAAAAGCTTGCACTCCTTGCCCGTCAGGGATTCATCGAGTTTTCTTGATGTTGGATGGTTCCACCTTAGTTGGCGGACTGGAGATTGCCGCGATTCAGCAGTTTTAAGACTACGAATATGCTAGAGTTTGCCGGGTCGCTCCGAGGTTCGTGCCGTTGATCTTGGCGTTTTGCCGGTTAACTTGGTTTTTTGGCCCATGGGATGCTGCCCATGTCTTTTTGAATGTTCAAGGAAGGGGTGTGCGTGGCCATCAAAACTCCGGCAGCAGAACGCAGGCGTTGGTCACGTCTGCCGTTGGCCATTCCGGTTTTTGTCAGAAGCCGTGGCGAGGCGGAGAAGGAGTTGTTAGAGTTCGCGACCGGTCTCAACGTTTCGGCTGGCGGTATGCTGCTTGCCGTCCGGCGGCCAATTCCCCGCCTGACGCAGGTCTTGCTGGAAATCCCTAGCGCGCCACTCACTGCAATGGCTTCGCTACCCAAAGTGGCGAGAACTTTACGCGCCAAAGTCTTACGAATGCAGCATGGTGAGGGGTACAACCTGATTGCCCTGAAGTTCTCCCGTCCGCTGCTCAGGTCCCACATGTCAGGAAAGCTGCGCCGGCGGAAACTCAGTTCTCCGGTGTGAAAATGTTTTCCTAGTCGATTCCGCAATCAGGCCAGTGTTCCGCAGCCTTCTGATTACCCCGCGTTGCGCCACTGAATCTTTCGTAAGTTGTCTTTGCTCAACTACATACATTACTGTCAGGATGCAGTTTCTTGTTCCCCCGGCATTTGGCTCTAGGGATGCACATCACAGCTCGTCCCGCGATTTAAAATCGGGAACATTATGAATGCCTCGAATTCTGTTAGTGCGTTAGTCCAGCCCCTAGGGGAAATGCCGCCTGACTCCGTTGTGTTCGGAGCAACCGACGCCATGCGGTCTCTGCGCGAGCGGCTCGCGAAAATTGCGGGGGCCAATGTTCCCGTCCTGATCCACGGTGAAAGCGGCACGGGAAAGGACATCATCGCTAGATTGATCCACACGGGTTCGCCCTGGAAGACCGGTCCTTGGGTAAAGGTGAACTGTCCGGCAATTCCGGGCACGCTGCTCGAAAGCGAATTGTTCGGCTACGAAAAAGGAGCTTTTACCGGCGCTTATGGCACCAAGCCCGGCCGAGTGGAAATGGCGCACCGGGGCACGCTGTTTCTCGATGAAATCTCCGAACTCGACATGGCTCTGCAGTCCAAGCTGCTGCAACTTTTGCAGGATGGCCAATTTTGCCGCATCGGCGCGCAGGAAGATAAGAAAGTGGAGGTCCGCGTCGTCTGCGCGACCAACCGGAAGCTGGAAGAAGAGATCGTTAACGGCACCTTCCGGTCCGATCTGTTCTATCGCATCAATGTGGTCAATCTGCACATACCCGCGCTGCGCGACCGCGTCTCCGACATTCCGCAACTGGTGAGCTATTTCATCGAATACTACAACCGCAAATTCAATGCCCGGGCTGCGCTGCCTTCGGCCGAATTGATGAAAGCCATGAGCAAACACTACTGGCCGGGAAATATTCGCGAGCTGGAAAATCTGATGAAGCGGTATGTGATCCTGGGCACCGAAGAGTCGATCAGCGGCGATCTGCGGCCGCGCGAGCCGGATTTTTTCAGCGCCGATATTTCCGTCGACGGACCAGTGTCGCTGAAGAAGATTACACGCCAAGCGGTACGTGAACTGGAGGGCAAAATTATCCTAAAGGTCCTGCAGCATCACCACTGGAACCGTAAGCAAGCCGCCAAAGCGCTGAGCATCAGCTATCGGGCGTTGCTATACAAGATCCGCGATGCCGGCCTGCCCTCGACTCGCACGCCGAAACGGCCGCCCCAAGGGGAAGTGATCCAAACCGTAGCCGCCGACTAGTCGCCGCGATGCATTCTATAAGGCGACGACAATTACCCCCGCAACTCCGACAGGGCCTTCTTCGCGTCGCCGTCATTGGGATTAATCTTCAGCACTCGCTCCAACTGCTGCCTCGCCTGCGTCGGCTGATTGGCTTTCTGATACGCCAGCGCGAGATGATAGTGCACCGTGGGGTCGTCGGTTCCTCCACTCTTCTCGTTCAGTCGCAGTGACTCCTGGAACATATCGATCGCCGATTGATAAACGCCCTTCTGGTAGTAGGCCCACCCCAGCGTGTCCGCCGCATTCGGAGAATCCGGCATGCCCCGTCGCGCGGTTTGCGCCATCGCGAGCGCCACGTCGACATTGCCGCCCTGCTGCAACATCACGTAGGCAAGATTGTTCGAAGCAAGTGGATTGTCGTGCTGAATATTCAGCGCCTGCTGGTACATGCTCTTGGCCTGGTCCCAGTTATGCTGCGATTCGTACATCATTCCGGCAAGTATGTAGAAGGAAATCTCGTTGGGATGATCTTTGATCGATTGCTGATAAGTCGCCAGCGCCTTGTCCGCCGAACCTTCTGCGGCCTGCGTCTGAGCCAGTTTCATCATCGCGTCGGAATTGTTCTTATCCAGTTCAATCGACTTATGGAACGCGGCGTCAGCCTCGCCGAAATTCTTCTTGGTGAACCGCGCCGTCCCGAGCAGATCGTAAAATCCGCTGCTGTTGGGCGATTTCGCAATCTGCGCTTTCGCTGCCGCAATTGCCTGATCGATCTGCTTCTCCGCCAGGTACGTGTTCATCAGACCCTGCAAGCCTTCGGTTGAGGCCGGATCGTGATCGAGCGCCTGCTGATAAAGCTTGATTGCAACCGCATACTGTTTCTGCAATTGATGCAAATTCCCCATTGCCACATAAGGCGCCGGACTCGCCGGCGCGACCTCGGCAGCCTTGTGCATGTCCTGCTCAGCAGCGGAGAATTTCTTTGTGTTCACCTCCGCGAGAGCTCGCGTCAAATAACCGTCGGGCGAATTTGGAGCGCCGCGGATGATTTCCTCGGCCGTTTCCGTAAGCCCATCGAAATCGCGCTGGCGCAACTGTAGACTGGCCAGCGACCGTTGCGCATCGGTGATATCGGGGCGCAGCGTCACCGCCTGCCGCAATTCCGATTCCGCCTCGGCTTCATTGTTCTGCGCTCCGTAAGCCAGGCCCAACTGATAATGCGCCACGCCATTGTTGGCATCGTTCTTGACCGCTTGCTGCAAAGAGTCGACTGCACCGTTGGCATCTCCGTTTCGCAGTTGAATTTCACCGCGAAACACCAGCGCATCCGCCTCATGCGGATTCGTCTTTAATATTTCGTCGTTGAGCTTGCCGGCTTCATCCAGACGGTTCTTGAGGATCAGAAGCTGTATATAGTTTTTTGTGACCTGCGGATCCTTCGGATGGTTCTGGTGCAGCGAGCTGTACTCGTCAGTAGCTTTATCGAGATCGCCAGCGGCGAAATAAAAATCGCCGAGCATGCGATATCCTTCGGAGTTGTTGGAGAAATCGTTTTTCTTCTGCTTAAGAAAAGCCTCGGCTTCCGGCTTTTTGTTCTCCTGGACCAACAGCCGAACATAGGCCGCATCCGGAGCCGGATCTGTGGGATCGACTTCCATGGAATGTTTGAATTGCTGCTCCGCCTCTGGAAAGAGGTTGCGCCCCTGATAAAAACCTCCCAGAGCGAGTTGGGCACTCATGTTTTTAGGCCCAAGCTCTGTTGCCTTTTTCAAACTCGTCTCGGCCTGGTCGGGTTGATTGGAACGCAGTTGCAACATGGCGAGGTTCAGATAAGAGTCGGCGCGGTTCGGTTCGGCGGTCACTGCTTTTTGCGTTTCCTGAAGAGCTTGTTCCACATTGCCCTGAGCGGCGTAGAGATTTGCCCAGGCAAGGTGCGTATCGGCGCTATCGGGCTGGTTTTGGCGCAGCGCGTCAAGATGCGGTTGCGCCTGCGCCAGCTCGCGGGCGGAGATCAGCAGATTGGCCAGGTCGGCTTGCGCGGTGTAGTTGTTCGGATTTAGTTCGACCGCGCGCGAAAGCTCCGCGTAAGCGCGGTTGTAATCCTTCAGCTTCAGATAAGTTTCGCCTAATTCATAGTGCGCTTCGGCAAACCGCGGATCGATTTGCACCGCATTGGCGTATTGAATTGCCGCCTCGCGCAGCTTGCCTTGTTTGCTGTAGCGGTTTCCGCTCTCAAGAAATCTCCGCTTGCGCACATTGGGATCGCGTGTGCAACCGGTGAATATGGCAGGAATAAGAAGGGCGACAGACAACAGGCGCAGGGAAACGAAACGGCTCATGAATTCTCCAGGAAAAAGCGCGAATGCGCAGACCTCGACAAGCTTCTAGCCAGTACAACAAATTACTTCAACTAGGGCAAACAAATAAAGTTACTGCCGTCATCCTTTGCGAGCAACGCAAACCGTTGGGCGCGTTACCCCAGACTCGTGCTGGTTGCTGGTTTACAATTAGATGTTTTCGGTGTTCAGTAATCTTATGTGCTCTGGAGGATTTTATGAAGCTCACCCCCGGAAAACTTGCGGGTCTTAGAAAAGTTTCGAACGAACGCGGCGTGATTGCCGCGGCAGCCATGGATCAGCGCGGTTCGCTGCAGAAATCGCTGGGCAAAGAAAAGGGGGGCGAAATCAGCGATGCCATGATGGAAGAATTCAAGACCCTGGTGACGGAAGTCCTGACCCCCCATGCCAGCGCGATTTTGCTCGATCCGGAATGGGGTTTGCCGGCGTCGAAACGTCGCGCCAAGAATGCCGGCCTGCTCTTGGCCTACGAAAAAACTGGCTACGATAAGACCGGCCCGGGACGGCTTCCTGACCTGCTCGATCGCTGGTCGGCGCGGCGCTTGAAAGAGGCGGGAGCGGACTGCGTCAAGATTCTGCTCTATTACTCGCCGTATGACTCCAAAGAGGTGAATGATAAAAAGCATGCCTGGGTTGAACGGATCGGCGACGAGTGCCGCGCCAATGACATACCCTTCTTTTTAGAGTTTGTGGGTTACGAGGATGGCGCCGATGAAAAGGGACTGGAATATGCCCGGAAGAAGCCGCACATCGTGACCGAGAGTATGCGCGAATTCAGCAAAGAGCGGTATGGCGTCGACGTCTTGAAAGTCGAAGTGCCGGTGAATATGAAGTTTGTAGAAGGCGTAAAGTGCTTTGCAGGCCAGAAGGCGTACGCGAAAAAGGAAGCCATCGATCTCTTCCACACAGCCGCGAATGTGGCGACGAAGCCTTTCATTTATCTTTCGGCTGGCGTAAGCAACGCGGAATTCAGCGAAACTTTGGAACTGGCTGGAGAGTCAGGGGTGAAGTTCAACGGCGTTCTTTGTGGACGCGCCACCTGGAAGGATGGGATCCCAGTTTATGCGAGACAGGGTGCGGCAGCCTTCCGCAAATGGCTCGAGACCGAAGGCGTAAAGAACATTAATAACGTTAACGATAAGCTGAAGGCAGCCACTTCATGGTATTCGATTTACGGGGTTGAGCCGGTGCTAGCCGGCGCATAGGATTGTTGGATTGTTTTGATGCGCGGGCGAATAAGCCCGCGCTTTTTTGTTTGGGCGGGAACTCTTGATTGTTGTTCGGCTGGGAGCAATTACGAAATCAATTAAGAGGGATCACAAAGAAATTTTAAATTTTGATGCAGCCACCTCTTTTCCAACCTCATCGATATAACCAACGATATAACCAAGAGGTTAGACAACGGCGAGTTGCACTTCGCCGAATGGAATTGCCGCGCGGGGCAGAACAATGTGATCATCCGCACGGACGGCACCGTAGCACCCTGCTTTCCGATGTATGCGTCCAGCTACGATTGGGGAAACATCGATGGCCACAAATTCGAGGGGGGCCAGCTGAAGGCCATGAAGAAAACCTGCCAGCAGCATTGCTTCTCGACCCTGAATCACAATCTTGCGTACTGTTGCAACGATGCTCGCGTGATCAAGTTTGTATGGACCAATCTGGTGAAGAACCGCATGAAGGGCGGTGCGAGAAGTTTCCAGGATTAGCCTGGGCTACTGTAAGGCTTGCAATTGTGACGAAAGCTGATGCACGGCTGTGACGTCGAAGAAGCCGGATAAGTCGACGTGGCCGGCGAGCGTGTCTCGCGGCTTGCCCTCAATGAGAATTTTTACTTTCAGAATCCCGGGAATGTTCGCCGACAGAGTTTGAATAAGAGACGCGACGGTTAATTCCTCCTCGAGCACGCCGGACCGGTGGCCGTCGGCAAAGGCCGCGTTGATATCAATGACGGCGAGTCCGGGATCCACAAGGTAGACGCTGCGAATGTCCGACCCCACCGGAATCGTGTGCGGCGACGATTTGTCGAGATACAGGGCGATCAGGGCCCGCAATAATTCTTCGGCACGCTGCTGACGAACGCTGGGCAGCGGAATCCGCGCGGCCTGTGCGCGCAGTATTCCGAGATCGTCATAAGCCACAAATAAAATTACCTGCTCCGTCGGTCCAGAAACAGGGGCGATCACCGGGCGAGAGTCGCTCGACGATGCAGGAGTAGCGGCGGCGCGTCCCCGCATACGCCAGGCGTAGATGCTCATGCCGAGCACCGCTGCCAACATCACGGAGGCCGCAATGTAGAAATGCCGCGGAATCATTTTTTTCCTGTGACGATTTTTCGGATCATCATTTCCCGACCTCGAATCACTGTTTCCTAATCAAATGTTTTCCTGATCGAAGTCTTCTGGTCATTTTCCGATCATTTTCTTTCTCGTTATTTTTCTTATCTTCTCTCTTGTCAGGGAGCCGCCCCGAGTTGCGAACGAATGTCAACAATTCCATTGGCCACGGCGCCCGCAATCAACTGCTGGTAGTCGGGCGCAGTGAGTGCGGAAACATCGCTGGCTGGCGGAGCAACCTCGACCGCGATCGCCGCGCTGATTACATTATTCAATGGGCGCAGGGCCGCAGTAAGCGTGCGAACCGGAACCTGTAGCTTTTTGAGCTCCGTGGCCACGCTCGCCGCAGTCGCTTCACTGAGCGGAATCGACGATGACTGGGCAGTACTCCAAAGGCGAAACGGTCCCTGATCGTCACCGGTGACGTATGGCAGCATCGCTGTGTAGAGGCGAACCCCCTGGCCATTGGAGGCCGCGTGCAGGGCGATATAGATTGCAGCATGAGCGTTGTTGGCGTAAAAGGCGCGGTCATCCAGAGAAAGGTTTGCGTCGGAATCGCGGAGAACCAGCGTTGAAATTCCCCGGCTTTCGAGTTCTTGCCGCAAGCGCCGGGCGAAGGCGACAGTTACGTCTTTTTCGGCAAGCGTAGGACTTAGGGCCTCGCCTGGGTCCAGGCCTCCATGGCTAGCGTCCACGACGGCGAAGTAGCGTCGCGGGATCGAAGGCTGAGTTGGCGACGACGGAGCAGCTGCTGCACGCGTTTGCGGGTTTGCCGGCGAATTTGCTGAGGCCGCCGGCGCGGTTGTGGGCGAGAAAGCGGAGGCTGTCGAATTCGCCGTGACCTGAGATTTCGCCGGAGAGAGCGTAATGGTTCGACCGTCCGGGCTGAAATTAGCCATTAGCGGAGTCGCGGTGTTCACGGTAATTTTGGCCACGCCTTCCGCCTCGGAATATTCGGCCGACGAAATTGTCTTGCTGTTGAATGTGAGTCTGGGCGAAGCCGGCGCGGTGATAGGTTCGCGGCGGAACGTCAGGCGAAGCTTCCCCGGTTCGCTTGCTACCGATGGGTTCACCGGCGCCGTGAAATGAAACACCAGGCGCGGAGGCTCACTGGAAGGCACTGTCGCCGTGAAGTGAGTTGCGATGCTGCCAATGAAAAGACGTCCCGAGGATTGGTGAAGAGTTGCAGGACCGCCGAGAAAACGGGGTAAGAGCGAATTGAGCGCATCGACTGGCACGAGCCCGCGGCCGTTTTCCAGAAGAAACTTTCCGGTCAGGTCGGCCTCGCGTCCCTGAATGCGGGCGCGGCTCTTGCCAACGGTGAATTCGCCAAGAACGTTGTCGTAATGGATCCGCCAGCGCGTGGAGTCGGACCGGACCGTCACAGTGCCCAGGGGATCGAGCAGTTCCAGCAAGCCAATGTAATCGCGGCTGTCGCGCTGCACGATCGGAATTGAATAGTTCGCAGCCGTGGAATAAACCGTGAGCCGCTTCTCGGCGGGAGCAGCAGAAAGCGCCAGGACGGCAACCCAGAGCAAAGCCCCGACAGGTAATCTTCGGCAAATGATGCAGCGTCCGCGGTCTTTG
This sequence comes from uncultured Acidobacteriaceae bacterium, assembly GCA_963784095.1. Lineage (GTDB taxonomy): Bacteria > Acidobacteriota > Terriglobia > Terriglobales > Acidobacteriaceae > Sulfotelmatobacter. Next base: position 48,088 of record CAWAQC010000001.1, on the reverse strand, counting down.
TGCGTTCTACTCCAGCGCATAGATCGCCAATCCGCTAAGAAGCTTGGGATAAAAGTCTGTCGATTTCTGTGGCAGCACTTCCCCGGCGAATGCAATATTGCGCACCTGCGCCATGCGGCAGGGATTCATCAGGAAAGCAATGTTTGCGCGTCCCTCACGCACTTGCGAGAGAGCTTCGCCCGCATCCCGAAAATAGGAAATGTTTTGCTGGTTGCGGATGGACTCTTCCGAAAGCCCCAGCACTCTCTCGAGCAAACATTTATGAAGCTGCACCACATCCAGCGACTGCTGCCGGATCGAGAGTCCTTCAAAAATCTGCGGCGCGGAATTGGGGATTGGATGGTGCAGCAGGAAGGCGCGATCGGCGGTAACGGCGAGGATCGTGGTTCCGGCTCGCCCCGCTTCCCGAAGAATGGCTGTAGCGCTGGCGGCGCTGACGGCCGAGTCCGCTTCGTCGACATCGAAGAAAGCACGCGCGGCTTGCCGAAAGCTTTCCGCCGAAAACGAAGGCAGGCTGTGGACTACGCGGTGTGTCGGAAGAATACACAGAGCGGGGCTGTTCATGTTGACAAAGGTCATCATGACGAGCTCTGAGGGAGACACATCGAATTGTGCTGTTGGTCGGTGGCCGCGGCTCTCATTGCGATAAGCCAAAGCAGTTTCATAACGGTGATGACCATCGGCGATGATTAGTTTCTTGTCTTTCATCGCGTCTTGTAACGCAGCGATTAGGCGTGGATCGCTGACTCGCGAAATGCGATGCTTAACTCCATATTCGTCGCTGACTTCTATATCAGGATCGGCCTTTGGCGCGAGTAGGGATTCAACTTCGCCCGAATCCTCGTACAGCATGAAGATCTGGCCGAAGTGGGCGCGGGTAGACCGAAGCAGGTTAAGGCGGTCGGCTTTGGGTTTGGCAAGCGTCTGTTCGTGCCGAAAGACGATGCCGGCGGAATAACCTTCGATGCGGCCCAGAGCGATGAACCCCTGCCGTTCTACCTCGCGGGTTGAGTTGGGAACGCGGAAGGTCTGAGAATAAACATAGACAGACGGTTCAGAATCCTGACGGAGCACGCCCTTTTGCCGCCATTTGTTAAAAAAGTCAGCCGCACGCGAATATACGTTTTGGGTGTCATTGTCAGCGTTTTCCTGCTGTCCAAGGATGATCCGGACGAGGTTATATGGGCTGGCGCGGTAATAGCGCTCCTGCATTTCGCGTGTGATCTTGTCGTAAGGCTGGCTTAAGACCTCCGCGAGCGACACCTGTTCAGGATCGTAGCGTAATGCGTGAAATGGTTGGATGTGAGCCATTGGAAGCTTTGATTGTAACAACTGGCCGAGGCGAGACGGACGGTCGGAGTGAATGCGAAGATACTTGCACACCGCCGCTCCGAATTGGGAGTTGTCTCCAACTCTTGACAGAGAAGAGGCATCCATTTACCCGCAAGCTGTGATACCATCGCGGCCATTGAGGTGCGTATGGCCCTCCTTAATGGGTGCCCGTTTTCGGGCGCCAGGGTGCCAGTTCTGAACTCTCCCCTTTCTCGACCCTGGAACTTAATCGCTCGGTCGCGCAGGTTGATGCCCGCGCTGTGGGCGGTTCTATTTTTTCTGTCGATAGTTTTTTCAGGGCCGTGTCCGGCGGCCGCACAGACGACCATAGAAGATGTCCACGTTGCGCCGCGCGAAGCGGCCAGCGCAAAACCGGCGGATACGAACCAAAATCTGCTGCCCACTCTGAACTCGCGCATACGGCCGTTGAAGGTGGATGTAGATCTGGTTTTAGTTCCAGTGACGATCACAGACCCCATGAACCGGCTCGTAACGGGACTGGACAAGGAGAACTTCCAGCTTTTCGAAGGCAATTCGAAGGAGGAAATCAAAACTTTTTCGAGTGAGGACGCGCCCGTGTCGTTGGGTGTGATCTTCGACTCCAGCGGAAGTATGGCCAGCAAAATGGACCGCGCCAAAGACGCCGTATTGGAGTTTTTTAAGACCGCCAATCCGCAAGACGAATTCTTTATGATTACGTTCTCGGACGAACCGGAACTGGTGAGCGATTTCACCAGTTCGGTCGACGATATCCAGAGCAAGCTGGTCTTTGCGGTCCCCCAAAAACGCACGGCGTTGCTGGATGCCATTTACATGGGCATCACCAAGATGCGCCAGGCGAAGTATTCGAAGAAGGCCCTGCTGATCATCTCCGATGGCGGCGACAACCACAGTCGCTACACCGAGGGAGAGATTAAATCCATGGTGAAGGAAGCGGATGTGATGATCTACGCGATCGGGATCTACGACCGCTACTTCCCCACGGAAGAAGAGCGATTGGGTCCCGCGCTGCTCGGCGAGATCACCGAACTGACTGGCGGGCGGGCATTCACCGTCGAAAACCCCAACGATTTGGCCGATGTGGCCACCAAGATCGGGGTCGAATTGCGCAATCAATATGTGTTGGGATATCGTCCGACGAAAATTGTGCGCGACGGGAAATGGCGTAAGATAAAAGTCAAGTTGTTGCCTCCGAAAGGATTACCCCCACTGCGAGTTTATGCGAGGACCGGATACTACGCCCCCGAAGAATAAGCTGAACCCGGGCTTGAAACTTCTTCTGATCTATCTGGCGCTGGCATCCTTGCCTGCGCAGCTTTGGTCTGCAGCAGTCCGCGCGGAGCGCGACGCCTCACGATCCTCTTCACAAACAGAAGCGCAGACGAGCGCAACGCCCGCGCCCAAGACGAATTCCAACCGGCAACAAGCCGTCGATCAGAACGGGACCTATGTGATCCGCAAAGATGTAGATGAGGTCCTGCTGCATGCCACCGTGTTTGATGACAAACAGCATATCGTCAACAATCTCAACCGCAATGATTTTACGGTGTTGGAAGATGGCAAGCCGCAAGCCATCATCTCGTTCCATCATGAAGACATTCCGGTTTCCATGGGTATTCTGATCGACAATTCCGGATCGATGCGCGAAAAGCGCGCCAAGGTGAACCAGGCGGCTCTGAACCTGGTGCGATCAAGTAATCCCGACGACGAAGTATTTGTGGTGAATTTCAACGACGAATATTACCTCGATCAGGATTTCACCAATGATCTTTTGAAGCTGAAGGAAGCGCTGGAAAAAATCGATGCCAGGGGTGGAACCGCATTGTATGAAGCCGTAGTCGCCTCGGCCGATCATCTGGCGAAAGATGCGCGGCGGGAGCGAAAAGTTCTATTCGTGGTGACCGACGGAGAAGATAATGCCAGCCGTGAAAGCCTGGAGCAGGCGGTGAAGCAACTGCAGGACCAGAATGGACCCTCGGTTTATGCAATCGGACTCTTAGGTGACGAAGAGCATCCTCATCGCGCTAAACGTGCTCTGGAAATCATTGCGCAGCGGACCGGGGGCATGGCATTTTTCCCAAAAACGCTCGATGAGGTGAATGAAATCACCAACCAGATCGCGCACGACATTCGCAATCAATACACGATTGGCTACAAGCCAACGAATCCAAAATCGACAGGCGGATTTCGCCAGATAAAAGTTGAGGCAAAAGCGAAAGGGCATGGCAAGCTGACCGTGCGAACTAAGAGTGGCTATTACGCGACAACGCAGCTAGCCGAGAGCGGCGGGAATCGCTAGAGTATGCCGGCCGCGTCTCATGAATGGATCGGGGGAGGCTGGCAGTCATTTAGGGGTTGGCTTGGAAGGGCAGACTGATTTCGATTGTTGTTCGCGAGCGACCGCGTGAATAGACCCATTGCTTCACGGCATAAATTGCGGAGTCCGCAAGGATGGGGTTGCCTCCTAGCAGCGTTACGTCGTCGACATTGCCTCCCGCTGAAATAGTCACCTGCAAGCGGACGATTCCGCCAATGTTCCTCTCTTTCAGAGCTTCCGGGTAGACCGGTTTGACCTGCCGGATCAGCGTTCTTTGAGCGCTACTGCCAAGGTCGGCAATCATCAGGGTCTTCACCCCTGAGACCATGGTGTCGGCGCTCACGTATCCAATCGCGCCTTTTGTCCTCGCCACATACTTCACGATGTCGGCGTCGGAATCGAGTTCTTTCGGCATGGAGGCCTTGCCAGTGAAAACGAGCGTGCCGTAGTACACACGGAGGGTATCGTCATTGGTATCCAGGAACTCCCTGAGAAAAGCTTCATGAGCGCGTCCGCTTTTCCCGAGCACGGGTTCGACATGAGTTCCGTCGTCGAGGGAATGTGCTTCCAACAGGAAAACCCTTTTGATTTCACTGGAGGAGATTGTGTCTGTTTTGACGCTGGCGTTGGCAATGACCTTAATATCCGTCGCGAGGCCCGCCACCGAAGCCAGCAGGATCAACGCCGCGACGGCGAGCAGTGCCTGGAGTTTGCGTCGGCCTATAATGCGCACGGTCATGGTTAGAAGTGAATACTAGTCTTAAGGACCAATGCATTAGTATTGGGACAAAGCCCCGAGGGTTCACCTGCGGATAGAACCCGTCTGGGTAGGTGCTGCTTCCGTAGCCATTCATAAAGTGACCTTCCACTTTTATGTTCCAGAACCTGTTTAGGTCGACACACCCCGTGATGACTTTGTCGTACACGTGATCCGCGGGCAAGGTGGTATTGGTTTGGTTGGGCTCAATGATCGCAAGGGCGCCGCCAAAAACACTGCGCACGGTGTACCGCGAGTAATAGGAGCCAAGGTCGAGCCTTTTGAGAATGCGGTAGGCCCCAGACACGTAGAAGCCGCGCACGTCGTCCAGGTTCTCCGAAGTGCCACTGAATATCAGTTGGTCGCGGATGTATCGCCGATACTCCGAGTCAACGCGCAGTTTGCCGTGCGTGTACTCGCCATAGAACTGGTTGGTCCAGTCGGATTTAGAAGATTCGGCGTACGGTATGACGCCGGCCGCAAGGTTTAGTGGATTCACGGCGGTTCCTTTGCCCGTGGTGTCCTGGTCGAGACGCGAGACTCCGGCCAGCAAACCTTTCAGGGGAGTTCTCCAGCGCAGATCGCTGCCGTATTGCAGTCCACCGAAGCTCTTGAAATGCGTATCATATTTAGTCAGCAGATAAGGGTATCCGCTATATAGGCTGTCACTGCGATGCCCGGCGTAGACCGTGTAGGAGAGCCCGCCCAGTCCCTGCTTAAGGGAAATATCACCGTAAATGTCGCCTCCCACATGGGCGATGGTGGCATCTCGAAGGTCGCTGGGATAGACACTTTGCGGAAGCAGGGTAAAGGTGTGTAGAAAATCCAGGTCTTGAGTATCGTTAAAGAGTCCCAGTGTGGTTTTTACTTTGCCGCCGCGAACCCCGAACCAATTTGTGAAGCGATAATCTACAAGACCCCAATCCAGCGAAGGATGGTACTGCCCGAGTTTTCCGAGATTGCGGTCATACACCTGTGCGCCCATTCGCAGCTTATCGGTGAGGCTGGAGGACACGTTGAGTCCGAAATCGGTAAAGGCTGCGCTGCCCGCGGTGGTGTTCATGGTAAGCCAGTTGTTGCCGCCGCTGTAAATGAACCCCTGAGAGGCGAAGCCGTGAACCTGAACTGTGCGGTCAAGGATTTTAAATTCCTGTGCCGGCAGAGTTTGGCCCGCGCAAAGAAAAGCCATCAACACTTCGACCATTCTCCGATTCATGTCTACCCTTCGAGGAAAGCCTTAGTCTTTATGTAAATCGGGAAACCAGCGAAATACTTGAGACCGGGCAAACCTGGCGTAATGACCGCGGTCACGATGCTCCGAACGCCGCGTTTGACGATCGCAAACTTGGCCTTTAGTCTGTAACGTGCACTTGAAAAGCTCCGAAATTTCGCGCTTGGCGGTAGCCGAAGATATTACGGACCTGGTCGGCTTTACTCCCATGCTCCATCTGAAGCGGCTGGTTCCGGCCGGCTCGGCAGATATCTTCGCCAAACTTGAATATTTGAACCCCGGCGGCAGCGTGAAAGATCGCGCCGCGATTGGGATCATTCGGCGTGCCGAGCAGGAAGGCAAACTGACGCCGGGCGGAACCATTGTCGAAGCTACGGCTGGCAATACAGGAATTGGGCTGGCGTTGATTGGCGTAAATCGCGGATACAAAGTGAAGCTGTTTGTGCCGGAGAATTTTTCGCAGGAAAAAGTAATCATCATGCGTGCTCTTGGAGCCGAGGTCGAGCGAACACCGGATGAAGAAGGAATGTCAGGAGCGATTCGCCGCGCGAAAGAGCTGGTAGCTCGTGACCAACGGGCGTTTATGGCGGGACAGTTCGAAAACATGGCCAATCCTGACTATCACTACGAAACTACTGCCACGGAAATCTTCCATCAGATGGAGGGCAAGATCGACGCGGTGGTTTTAGGCTGCGGAACTTGCGGAACCTTTAGCGGAGTCGCCCGCTACATGAAAGAACATTTGCCGAAAGTGCTCGCCATTGCGGTCGAGACGCAGGGGTCGGTGCTGGGCGGCGGTGAATCTGGACCGCACAAGGTGGAAGGCATTGGCGCAAGTTTCATTCCCGCAACATTTGATTCTTCGGTGTGCGATGAAGTGATGGCCGTGAACGACGAAGATGCGTTTGCGACTGTGAAACGGCTGGCCGGTGAGGAGGGTGTCCTGGCTGGGTCAAGCGGGGGCGCGGCAGTATTCGCAGCGCTGCAAATCGCGCGGCGGACCGGGGCGGGGAGACGAGTGGCAACTATTATTCCGGATTCGGCCGAGCGGTATCTGTCGAAGAAGATTTTTGAGGGCGGGGTGTGAAGATTTTAACCGCGAAGTTCGCAAAGGAAACAACTGAAAAATGCTTAGGCAGAGCGCTGAATCTGCGCAGAGAATTCGATTAAGAATGACGAAGAAGAGACAGTCTGGTTTCGCTACGCGCGCTATTCACGATGGGCAAGAGCCTGACCCGTTGACGGGCGCGGTCAATGTTCCTATCTACTTGAGTTCCACCTACGTCCAGCAGGGAATTGGCGAAAATAAGGGATACGAGTATTCGCGCGTCTCGAACCCGACCCGCACGCGGCTGGAGCAGAATCTGGCATCGCTGGAGGGCGGCGTCGCGGCTAAGGTGTTTGCCAGCGGCATGGCGGCGATCAATGCCGTCGCTTCGCTGCTGCAGTCAGGCGATCACGTCGTCTGCGGTAATGATCTATATGGCGGAACACCTCGGCTCTTCAACCAGGTGCTGAGCCGCTACGGGCTGGAATTTGCCTACATCGATACTTCCGATGCTGATAACGTCGAGCGCGCGATTCGCAAGAAGACGCGGATGGTTTATGTGGAGACGCCGACGAATCCGCTGATGCGCTTGAGTGACCTGGCGGCGATCAGCAAAATTTGTCGACGGAAAAAAGTTGACTTGGTTGTAGACAACACTTTCATGTCGCCGTACTTTCAGCAACCGCTGGCTCTCGGCGCCGACATGGTGATTCACTCGACCACCAAATTTCTGAACGGCCACAGCGATGGACTGGGCGGCGTGGTGGTGTGCAGCAAGCCGGAGCAGGCCGACAAGCTCGCGTTTCTGCAAAAAGCCGCAGGCGCGATTCTCTCTCCGTTTGAGTGCTGGCTATTATTGCGCGGCGTAAAGACATTGGCGGCTCGCATGGATATTCACGATCGCAACGGACGGCTGGTGGCTGATTTTCTGTCGAATCACCGCAAAATCAAGGGAATTTTTTATCCTGGCCTGGCCGATCATCCACAGCATGAACTGGCGAAGCGGCAGATGAGCGGCTTCGGATCGATGATCACATTTGAGACGGGATCGCGCAAAAACGCGAACAAGATGCTGAAAAAGCTGCGCGTGTGTTCCTTGGGCGAATCTCTGGGCGGTGTCGAAACTTTGATTTCGCATCCAGCGACCATGACCCATGCCGCGCTGGGCGAAAAAGGACGAAAAGCGATCGGCATCACGGATGGCATGGTGCGCATTTCCGTTGGGATCGAAGACATCGAAGATATTCTGGACGATCTCGAGTCTGGTTTAACTGCGATTTAGGAGTTCCATTGCAGCGTTCAAATCAACTATCTTGCTTTCGCGAATGGGGCGCTCGGCTACTGGCGGCTGAATGTGAGCGCCACCGCCGAATAGAGCTCCAATCAGTCGGCAAGAGAGATCGATTCGTCAATCCAGTGCAAATAGGCGCTCGATCCATCTTCGATTTTCAGGCAGATGCATTCCGGCAACTCGTAAGAATGGAGTTTGGCGATCGCTTCGCGCACGCGATTGAATGCAGCCTCGTTCGTCTTGATAATTAGGAGCCATTCTCCAGCTTCTTCCACTTTGTCTTTCCAGCGGTAAATCGAGACCGCCTGCGGAACAATATTTACGCAGGCGGCGAGCCGCTGCTCAACCAAATGTCGTGCGATGATGCGGCCTTCAGCCTCCGATCCCGTAGTCGTCAGCACGATTCGTTTGTCGGTCATCTAAAAGTCACCGTTCTGTTTTCAGCCAGCAAGAACCAGTTCCGCCGCACAAGCCCAAGTCAAACTCTAACGCCCAAAAAGATAGCCGTCCATACTAAGGCTAATCGGGGCATCAAAGTTGCCGAGAGAGCGGTTGAGGGCGCGATGTAACCAGATTGGTTCCTATTATCCACCGCGGCAGAACTTCCGCTTGACGCCCGAGGTGAAAGCGAAGTTCACTAAAAAGTTGCGCTCGAATCCGCGCGAGTTCTGTGGACTTTCGTTAGCACTGGAGCAATGGACCTTCGATTAAGAAGCGCAGCAAAAATTCGGCGATTTCCCAGCCCTGGGTTAGGTCTGCGCGCCGTCGCCGACAAAGCGCCGGAGGCGGAGGCGCTGGCCGCTTCGTGGATCGAGAACCTGCGTCCGTTCTTGACAGAGATATTTGCTTGGCGTCGCCGCATGGCTACGGTCATTGTAGTCCTGCTGGCGGCGCTGCTGTTTATTCACGTCATGTTGGGGGCGAACGGCATGGTGATGTATAAGCAGAAGCGCTCGGAATTTCAGGTGCTGCAGAAGCAGATTGCCCAGGAACAGAAAGCAAATGAAACTTACATGCAGCAGATTCAGGCGCTGAAGACTGACGAGAAAGCTATCGAGAAGGAAGCGCGGGAGCAGTTACGCTATGTGCGTCCCGGTGAGTACGTCTATGTGCCGCCCACTCCCGCTAACCCGCCGCCATCAAACCATTCGGCGAAGAAATAAGGTCGCCGAGTGCCAGCGAATCGCCCGGCAAGTACATTCGTTTGACAACAGGAAAGTTCCGTTGTGCTATAGTTCGGGCGATCAGCTGGTTTGAGTTGTAGCAGCCAGGCGATTAGAATTCTTAACATGTTTGCGGCGTTGTGAAGCCAGGAATATCAAAGGAGAACTCCGTCCATGCGAAAAGTTTCAGCACTCTCTGTAGCAATCTTTTTTATGCTCGCCCTATCTGCGTCGGCGTTTGCCGGCATGGGCAAAAGTGCCACGGTCAAGGGATGGGTGAGCGATAGCGTGTGTGGTGCAAAGGGCGCAAACGCGTCGGCTGAAGCATGCACAAAAAAGTGCCTGAGCAAAGGCGCCAAAATCGTTATCGTGACCGATGGCGACCAGAAGGTTCTGATGGTCGACAACCCGGATGCGCTGATGGAGCATGCAGGGCACCATGTCGCCGTGACGGGAACCGTGAGCGGAGATTCCATTCACGTCGATTCCGTAAAAATGATATGAGTAGCTTGAAGTGAGAAGGGCGGCTGCGGCCGCCCTTTGTTTTCGACGAACCTTTAGCCGGTTACACTAGCGCACTACTCCCTCCAATGGCGAACTCGCGGTCGCATAGAGCTTCTTCGGCATACGGCCGGCTAAATACGCGGCCCGCCCGGCCAGCACGGCGTGGTGCATGGCTTCGGCCATCAGAATCGGATCTTGCGCATTGGCGATGCCGGTATTCATCAGCACGGCGTCGGCGCCGAGTTCCATAGCGATTGCGGCATCGGATGCGGTGCCTACACCTGCATCTACGATCAACGGCACTCCGCTGATCATTTCGCGCAGAATGCGAATATGCGCCTGATTCTGAATGCCCATGCCGCTGCCAATGGGTGCGCCGAGCGGCATGACTGCGGCAGCTCCAGCATCGATCAGACGTTTTGCAAACACGATGTCGTCTGACGTGTAGGGCAGAACCGTAAAGCCTTCGCTGACTAGAATCCGAGTGGCTTCAAGCGTGGCCTGCACGTCGGGATAAAGCGTCGCCTGATCGCCAATCACCTCAAGCTTGACCCAATCGGAAAGCCCGACTTCGCGGCCCAGGCGAGCCGCGCGTACGGCTTCGTCAGCGGTGTAGCATCCGGCGGTGTTGGGCAGTAGAAAATATTTTTTGGGATCGATGTAGTCGAGCAGCGATTCTTTACTGCGATCGAGGTTGACGCGCCGGACTGCCACGGTGACCATCTCGGCCCCGCTGGCTTCGAGTGCGCGCCCGGTTTCCTGGAAAGATTTGTACTTGCCTGTACCAACGATGAGGCGAGAACGAAAAGAGCGGCCAGCTATGAGAAGCGGATCTGTCATGATGCGTTTATTGTAAACCTGCGGCAGGAAGCGCAAGGGATGCTCTTAGCGATTGGGTTGAATTCTTGCCTGGGCCGCGCGATCTGGAGAATAAGTGAAGATATGACTGGAAGCGCTCTTTGGGTTGAATTATCAAAGCAACACGAACAGTGACTCCGATGGCGATGGCTGCCAGAACGAAGGCGACTCCGAAAAAACTGCTGAGGTAGAGGGCAGCTTGGTTGAGCATATCCGCGTCCTTATGCTCATGGTATCTCCGCTGCAACCCGAGCTTCGTGCAATTCGCTTCTATTGTCATTCCCAGCCTAGCGAGGAATCTCGGTTGTTGCCGGAGCACCAAAACTCAAGGTCACGCTGGGCTAATGAGGACAAATCAAACGCGCTGCAAGGATGGACGTTAAAACACGCGCGCCAAAAGGTCTGCTATTTCTTCAACCCGGCCGTAAAGTTCGTCACCACCGTTACCGATTGGCTGACTTGTTGCGAAACCCGATCCAGCAGGATTTTCTTGCCGTCGGGGGCCACGTCGAAGAAAATGTTCGGGGCAGTCCAGTTGCTGAGGAGAGTCTGAGCCGCGCCGAATTGCAATGCGCCGCCGGCTTCTTTCACCGGCACGGCGAAAAGAGTGTAGGCCTCGTCCAGGTAGTAGAGTTCTTTGCCGTCCTTGCTCCACTGCGGATTCTGCCCTCCGTTCGCTGAAACCTGCCATTTGCCCTGCCCGCCGCGAAAGGGGACGACATACACCTGCGGCGGCCCGGATTCAAACGACATGTAGGCAAGCCAGCGGCCGTCAGGGGAAACGCATCCGTCGATGCCCCGTGACAGGACCTGCCATGGCTTATGTTCCCCCTGCAGCGGCAATGCCCACAATTCGGCATCACTGGGCGATAGGCCGCGCGAGTAGATCAGATATTTGCCGTCCGGCGTCCAGTAGCTCGCAACATCGGGTTGAACATCGGTGAGCAACAGTTCCTCCGTGCCGCTGCCGTCAGAGGGCTTGCGGTAAAGAAGGGAACGCCCATTCCTGTCGGAAGTATAGGCGATCCACTTGCCATCCGGCGACCAAACCGGAAATGCATTCGAAACCGGACCGAACGTGAGTCGCGTTTTGATGCCGCGCGCGACATCGAGCACCCAGACATCGTTTACGCCATTGTCGATCTGGAGAGCGACGCGATCGCCTTGAGGGGACAATGCCGCAAATTGCAGATTGGGAAGCTTGTCGGCGAGGGTACTAACTTGTTTCGAACCGCGATCCATCCAAAGCAACTGCCAATCGCCGGTGCCCCCGCTGGCGAAAACCAGCAAGCCTTCGCCGGCCGCAGAGGCGTCCATGTGCCAGGTGGCGATGTCGTTGGCCACTCCTTTCGCCACACTCTGTGATTGTTCACCCAATTTCCCAGTCGCGGGATCGAAGGCTTGGGCCATCAGCTGATCGCCACGCGCGAATAGAAGATAACCGCTGCCGTATACGGCGTTGGACTGTGAGCGCAGTAGTTTGCGGTTTTCGCGGCCGTCGAGCGACGCATAGTACACCGCATCATTTGCGGCCTTCGATGGATCGTGGTGAATGGCGAGATAGAGAAAGTGCTTGCCATCGGGCAGGAAAAACGGCCAGCGATGCGAAGTGTGAAGAGCGGCGTCGAGCTTGGTAACCGCAACTGGAGTTCCACCGCTGGCGCTGACCCGCATCAAGGGCGCTTGCGTGCCTGGAGAAAAAAGGATATCTCCACCACGCCCCCACGCACCTCCACGGCCGAACGGGGCATCTGCAGTCACCTGCGCCGAACCACCGTTGATATCGATAGTTTTCAGCTGGCCGTCGGCGAAGAATCCAAGCGAGCGGCTATCCGGCGACCAGAAGGGAAAAATCGCGTTCTCGGTGCCGGAGAGCACGGTTGCGTCGACCGAATTCATGGACCGCACCCACAGAGCGGTCTTGCCGTCGGCGCCGGTGGCGGCAAACGCAAGGGATGAACCATCGGGCGACAGCACTGGCGGTCCGGCGGAATCTCCGATCAGGTTAAGTGTGCTTTTAGGCGGAGCATCGATGACCGTGCGGATGGATCTCGCAGACTGAACCGGACGGTAGAGAAAAATTCCGGCAGCCGCTCCCAGCAGAAGCGCAACGACGACCCCTGCGGCCCAACCGAGCTTCGCTCGTGGAGAAGTCGATTGCGGTGCCTTAACTGGCGTTGGAGTCGACCGGTCCGCTGCGATCCATTGCAGCTCCAACTTAATGTCGTGCGCGGCCAGAAAGCGCTCTTCCGGATTTTTTTTCAGGCAAGTTGTCACTACGCGCTCAAATGCAAGCGGCGTTTGCGCCTTGGCGGAACTGATCGGTTCAGGATCGCTTTCCAGAATCGACGATGCCAATGAAATTTGACTCTTGCCAGAAAACGGCCGCTTGCCCGCGGTCATTTCATACAACACGGCTCCGAAGGCAAATATATCCGAGCGTGCATCGGCTTCTTTGCCCTCGATCTGTTCGGGCGACATGTACTGGATGGTTCCGATAATGCTGCCCGCCGTGGTCAGCGGAGTCAGCGGACTCGGCCCGCTCAGAGTAGCCTCCGCCGTAAATGATGGAGCCGCCGATCCCGATCCCGAAGCAGCAGCCGGTAGTCCCAGCGGTTTCGCGAGGCCGAAATCCATTAGCTTTGCGCCGGCCTGGGTCAGCATAATATTTCCTGGCTTTAGATCGCGATGCATGATGCCGGTCTTATGCGCGGCGGCCAGCGCCTCAGCGACCGCGATCCCGATTTTCAAGACCTCTCCCATCGGAAGTGAACCCTTGCGCAACCTTTCGCTCAGAGTTTCACCTTCCAGAAACTCCATTACCAGATAATCGGTGCCATCCTGCGACCCGATGTCATAAAGATGACAGATGTTGGGATGGTTCAGGGACGAGATTGCCCTTGCTTCGCGCTCCATGCGCTGTTTCAATTCAGGCGAGGACGGGAAATGCGAGCTCAGAACTTTGATCGCTACAGGGCGTTCGAGCCGGGTATCGAGTGCGCGGTAGACTTCTCCCATACCGCCCGCACCGAGTGGCGACTGGATTTCATAAGGCCCGAGTTTGGTGCCAGAAGCTAAAGTCATGCGTGTCGCGCCATTATAGCCGCGAGCGATACCGAATGCGACGAACCCGCCGAGAATCGGCGAGCACGATGTTTAGAAGCCAACTTTGGCTTCCGCTTGCGCATAGAGTTCGTCAATCTGGCGACGGTAGCGATCTTCTACCACACGGCGGCGAAGCTTCATCGTCGGCGTGAGCGCGCCATTTTCCGGGGTGAACTCGTCGGCCACCACGATGACTCGCTTCATCTTTTCAAATCGCGCCAGCTTTTCGTTGGCGGCTTCGACCAACGCTTCATACAAACTCTGCACCTTTGCGTTCGCAACCAGTTCCGAGCGAGAGGAAAACAAAACGCCGTTGTCGCGCGCCCACTCCTCGAGCAGAGCGAAATTGGGAGAGATCAGAGCGCAGGCGAACTTGCGTTTATCGCCGACTACAACCGCCGTCGCGACTAGGGGATTCAGCTTGAGAGAGTTTTCGATCGGTTGCGGAGCAATAAATTTTCCGCCGGAAGTCTTGATCAGTTCCTTCTTGCGATCGGTGACCGAGAGGAACCCGTCGGCATCGATTTTGCCGATATCGCCAGTTTTGAACCACCCATCCTGAAATGCGTTTTCGGTCTCTTGAGGCCGATTCCAGTATTCTTTGAAAATCGAAGGTCCGCGAACCAGGATCTCGCCATCCTCCGCGATGCGAACTTCAACGTTCTGCAGAATTTTTCCCACCGTGCCGATGCGATGATTGACGGGCGTATTGACCGCGATCACAGGAGAAGTCTCTGTCAGGCCATATCCTTCATGAATGCGAATGCCGACCGTGGCGAACCACTCGGCCAGTTCGCGGCCCAGCGGCGCGCCGCCGGAGATAAAGGTTTCGACACAGCCGCCGACGCCTTCGCGAATTTTTGAGAAAACCAATTTGTTGGCCAGTTTCCATTGCCATGAACTCGGGGTTTCTCCGGCGAGAATTGCAGGCCTGTTCGCACGGCCCACAGACAGCGCCCATTGGTAGATTGCGCGCTTCGGGAAGCGGCGAGCCATCATCTCGGTCTTGGCGTAGATCTTTTCATAGATTCTTGGCACGGAAACGCATGCCGTGGGATGGACTTCCAGGAAAGTCGTTGAGAGATCTTCTAAGAAAGGGCAATAGGCCAGCGTTACACCGTGATACAGCATGGCGAAATCAACGTGCCGTGCCGTGACATGCGACAGCGGAAGAAAAGAAATGCTGGTTTGCCCCGCGTGCATGTCGAAGCCGAGCAGCGAGCAGGAAATGTTAGACGCCATATTGCCGTGCGTCAGCATTGCGCCTTTCGACACGCCTGTGGTTCCGGATGTATAGATGATCGTCGCAAGATCGTCGCGGCTGATAGAGCGCGCGAATGCTTCGGTTGCGCCGCCAAGCATTCCGGTTCCTTGAGCAGCGAACTCATCCATCAGCGCGCAAACAGCTGCGAGTTCGGCCGGAACTTGCACGCGATCCATCACGACGATCCGCTGAATTTCAGTTTGGGCAAGAATCGACTGCACCTTGCGAAGTTGGTGCTCCCCGGAAACGAAAACCAGCATTGCGCCGGAATCCCGCAGGGTGTATGCGGTCTGCTCGGGAGTCAACGTGGCATATACCGGAACCGTCACGGCTCCGGACAGCAAAATGGCAAAATCGGCGATCGACCACTGCGGCCTATTCTCGCTGAGGATGGCCGCTCGGTCGCCTTTGCGAATGCCCCACCCTTGCAGGGTTTGGACGACGTTCGCCACTCTGCGGCCAAAATCGCAGGAAGAGATGGGCAGCCACTTTCCATTTTCGCGATAGAGCATCAGGCGCTCAAGATTGCGCTCGACAGCGGTGAAGAAAATGTCGTTCAGTGTGGTGAGGCTCATCGCACCGGATCGCGGGATGAGATTGAATTTACCGATTTGAGGCGCATCAGGCAATGCCTAATGCCTAAAGATGCGCACTGAGGTTGATCGGCAATCCTCGCGTTGCCTCTTCAGGTTCAGCGGAGTAATCTGATGCAGGGCTTCCAGGAGAGGCGTGATGCAGAAGAGACTTCGTTATTTATTAGCCGCCGCTTTGCTGGCGGGGTTACTGGCGATGGCGAATACCGCCTCGGCGCAGAGCACGCCAAAGGCGGCGGAAAATTCCATGCCCAAGGTGGGCTCGATGGCTCCGAATTTTACCTTGCACTATTTCGATGGCAACGACCTGAAGAGTGTTTCGCTCGACCAATACCGCGGCAAGAAAAACGTTGTGCTGGCTTTTTTTATCTTTGCCTTTACCGGCGGTTGAACCAAGCAGATGCAGGCGCTCCAGCATGATTTAAAGAGGCTGGATGCGACCGACACCCAGGTCCTGGGTGTGAGCATGGATAGCCCATTCGCCAACAAAGCCTTCGCCGATCAAATTCAGGTCACATTTCCATTGCTGAGCGATTGGGGCGGCGATGTTACACACGAGTACGGGCTCTACGTGGATAAGTACAAGGCGGCGCGGCGCGTGAATTTCCTCATCGGCAAGGATGGGAAAATCCTGGAAGAGCAAGTCGATAAGGATGCGATCGACCCAACGAAGATCGTCGACACCTGCGAGCGGCCGAAGTTGAAGCAGTGACGACGTCGGTGCGATAAAGCTTGTTCGCATCCACTCAGAATGACAGCGCGCCGGCACCGCTATTGCATGTTCATGCAGCGGGCAGGTCGAAAGAAAAAACTGAGCCGTTACCGAGTTGGCTGGTCACGCTGATGCTTCCGCTGTGCGCTTCTACAATGGCTTTAGCGATCGCCAGTCCCATGCCCGTGCCTTGCACGCGATAGCGCTGGTCACGGCCCCGGTAAAACTTGTCGAAAATCAGCGACTGCTCGAAGTCGTCAATGCCGGGTCCGTGGTCGGTGACGCTGGTGACTACGCGATGATTTTTTTCTTCGGCAGTGATGGTGATCGGCGCGGTTGACGGAGAATACTTGGCGGCATTTTCCAGCAACTGTTTGAGCACCTCGGCGATCCGGTCGGCATCCACTCGAACTTTAGGCAGGGAAGGCGGAACGCGAACGTCGACCGGGTGCTGCCCGAGCACGGGTCGTGACTGCTCCACTGCGGATTCGATCACGCTTGCCACCTCCGTTAACGACATGTGCAGCTCGACTTTATGGGCATCCAGCTGAGCCATTTCCGTGGCTTCTCCCACCAGGCGATCCAGGCGGTCGGTTTCTTCATTGATGACGGTGAGCAACTCTCTGCGCTGCGCTTCATCAAGGTTGTAATCGGAGAGCAATCCCGTGACGGCGGCCTTGATTCCGGTGAGCGGAGTTCGCAATTCGTGAGTGACCGAATCGAGCAGCACGGCCCGGAGATTTTCGCTCTGGTGCGCGGCTTCGGTCTGAGAAAGTTTTTCCATGGCTCCCGCGCGCTCGATGGCGATGCCAATCATACTACCCAGGGCTTCCAGAGTGGCTCGCGAGGGTGTAGGCCCGGCGATGGCCACAGCGCCAGTAGTTCGAGTTCCGAGGTGCAAGGGAGCCAGAGAAACGCCGCGATCGTGGTCGATCATGGGCTCGCCACGCGAACTGACCAACTGGAGCTCGTGCACTGGAAACCATGATGCCGTGGGGTCCGTGCGGTAAACCTGCTGTGAACTGAGCAGGTATACCGCCGCCTCCTTCGCTCCGAAACCATCGCGTACGTATGCAGGAATTGCGTTCAACAATTCGGCCACGTTGTCGGTGGCAAGCAAGCGCTGGCTGAAGGCATAGAGGCGTTCGACATCGCGGCGGCGCTGGTTGGCGTCGGCAGTTTGCCGCCGGGCGCGGTCGGCCAGTTGGCTGGCAATTCCTGCGGTTACCAGAAACGCGACCAGCGCAACCCAGTTCTGCGGATCGGCAACGGTGAAGGTTCCAACCGGCGGCAGAAAGTAATAATTGAAAGCCAGCATGCCGACTACTGCGAGAAAAACAGAAAACCGAAAGCCCCAATAAGCCGCGACCCACAGCACCATCACGATGAAAGTCAACGCCACCGTCGTGGGGTTCACGTGAAAAATTCGAAGATAGATTTCAGCAACGAATTCCGCAGCAATCACGCAGGCGGCGTAGCGAAGCAAATGTTGTAGCCATCGGGCTTTCACGCGCACGATTGTAACCGGAACCGGCAATGATTCGACAATTCTCCCGTAGCGGTGGAAAATGAACGGCGATGCCTAAGAGTCCAGAAGAATGGCTGGCGGAGATCGATACCGCCAAGCGGCCGGCAGTTTTCAAGCTGTTTCTTGGTTACGCTCCCGGCGTGGGCAAGACCTACGCCATGCTGAGCGAAGGCGTGCGGCGCGCCAGCCGTGGCGAAGAAGTTGTGATCGGAGTGGTGGAAACGCACGGGCGCAAGCCGATTGTTGAACTTTCGTCGAGGTTGGAAAGCGTTCCGCGCAAGAAGCTCGAATATAAATCGACAATTTTTGAAGAGATGGATGTTGACGCCATCCTGGCGCGCAAACCGCATGTTGTGCTGGTGGATGAACTGGCGCACACCAATATCGAAGGCAGCAAACATGCCAAGCGCTACGAAGACGTGTTCGAGCTGTTGGATGCCGGCATCGACGTTCTTTCCACCGTGAATGTGCAGCATATCGAGAGCCTGTCGCCGACTATCCGAGGACTTACCGGAGTTCAGGTGCGGGAGACAGTTCCCGACTGGGTCATTCGCCGGGCCGGCGAAATCGTGATGGCTGATCTTACGCCGCAAGCCCTGCAGACGCGCATGAGGCGGGGAGATATTTATCCTATCGAGCGAGTCGAGCGGGCGCTGGCGAATTTTTTTCGCAGCACTAATTTGGTTGCGTTGCGCGAACTGGCTTTACGCCAGGTAACTCAGGCGGTCGACCGCACCCTGTCAGAGCTGAAAGCGGAAGATGGCCAGCCGCTGCAGGTCCGCGAGCGGATTGCGGTATGCATTAGTTCGAATCCGGCAGCTCAGTATTTGATCGCCCGCGGAGCCCGCATGGCTCAGGGGATCGATGCCGATCTCTTTGTTCTTTATGTCGACACCGGCGCCGATGACAGCGACGAAAATCAGCGCACGCTGGCTGAGAATGTGCGGTTTGCCGAGAGCGTTGGGGCGAAGGTAGTGAAAACCGAAGGTAAAATCGTCGCCGAAAAAGTGGCAGAGTTCGTCCGTGAAAATCACATTACCCAAGTTGTCTTTGGAAGGTCTGCGACGAAGGGCTGGAAAAGATATTTTTATCTTTCCGCTATCCACAAGTTTTTGCGCGACACGCCCGCCGTGGATGTGCACATCGTGACTCAGGAAATGCGGTGAGCCGGCGATGAATGGCGAGCATCGGCGAATTCTGGTGGTAGACGACGAGCAGCAGATCACGCGTGTGCTGCGCACCACGCTCTCAGCCCAGGGATACGATATTCGCGTGGCCAACGACGGCGAGATGGCGCTGGAGTTGATGAAGAACTGGACGCCGCACGTAGTGATCACGGATCTGGCGATGCCGAATCTCAACGGCGTAGGACTATGCCAGCAAGTGAGGCGAATGTCGCAGGTGCCGATTATCGTGCTCTCGGTTCGTGGACAGGATCGTTCGAAAGTCGAGGCGCTGGATGCTGGAGCCGACGATTACGTTACCAAGCCGTTCAGCATGAATGAATTGCTGGCGCGAATTCGCGCGCAGTTGCGGCGCACTCCCGCGGTCGAGGAGTCACCCAGCGCGATCAGCCTAGGCGACTTTTCGATCGATTTGGAAGCGCGATCCGTCGAGGTTTCGGGGCACGAGATTCATCTCACGCCAAAAGAATTCGATTTGCTGGTTTATCTGGCGCGACGTCCCGGGAAAGTGATGACGCATCGCACGTTGCTGGGCGCGATTTGGGGAGCGAACAGCACGGAGCAGCCCGAGTATCTGCGCGTGTTCGTAGGTCAATTACGCAAGAAAATCGAAGTCGATCCTTCCTCGCCGAAATATCTGCTCACCGAGCCTTGGGTAGGCTACCGTTTCGAGCCGGGCTCGTGACCGCTCGGCTGGGCGGAGCGTCTCTACGGCCGACTGGAGATAAAACAGCCCCGATCAGAAGATCGGGGCTGTGGGCCCCACCGCTTACTTCACAGTAACGGTGACGTACGTGATATGAATGGGCTTGTAGCCGTTATTGGGATTGATGTCCTCAATTGAGAGCTGGTAAGTTCCGGGTCCCGAGAGCGTTACATTTTGATTGATGAACGCACTGTTCACTCCGGTTCCGGTTGCCGATTCGCCCAGCTTTATGCCATGCGTGTTATCCCACACTTCAATGTGGTCGATCAGCGGAGTGTTTGATCCGTTCTGTTCGTAAGCATAGGCATTGATCGGTATGGTCGTCGTGGACCACGTCGAATTATTCGCCGGCGAATTCACGAACACCCCCAGAGCCGAAGAAACCGTGAAGCCGACGTTGCTCGTGTGAAGCGTGGTGCCTGCCGACGTCACATCGCGCACCGAAACCGTGTGCGTTCCCGCAGGCAATGAATACCACTGATTGACGGTTGTGCCCTTGGGAGAATCTCCTAGTTTGGTAGTTCCGTTCCAGACTTCAATGTGGTCAATTCCTGAGCTCGATTCCTCGGCGCTCGATTCGATGCCGAGTGCGCTCAACGGAAAAAGTTTGGCTTGTATCGAGCCGTTCGCCGGAGTGCTTACCGACACTCCGTAGTTCGATGAGACGGTGTAGTTCGTTACTTCCTTGTGCAGCACCGGATAGTTGGGCGCCGCACCGATATCCTGAACCGTCATCGTGTGCAACCCGTTCCCGCTTACTGTGTACGCCTGGTTGATTGTCTTACTGAAAACATTCCCTAGTTTGGTAGGCATTCCGTTGCATGTATCCCACACTTCCATGTGATCGACCTTCGCACTTAATTCAGATGCGGCTGCATTCACTAATATTGAAGGCCCTTGGATGGAATTATTCGTCGGCGAATTGATGACCACGCTGCCGGAATTCGAAATAAAGAAATCAGACATATCGGCCGCGGTTGCCGACCACCCGGGATGACTTTGAAGCCCGAGCGCATCCAGCATGGTTCTCAAAGCATTCTCGTGCTTGTATGCAATACTCGAGACGTAACCCGGCTTCACATTTGGACCGATGACTGCCGTCAATACCTGCCCGGCATCGTCGTCCTCGCCGTTATCGAAAGTTACGATCAACAGGCCACTTCCACCCGCTTGGAAATCGGGCAATGCGAGCATCGGAGTCAAATTGCTATTGAGAAAGTCATCGGCTTCCTGCAGCGAGTTGCTGAAGCAATCATCGTGATTGTCCCAGCACCCATCCGGAACGATGATGGCAAAGCGGGGCAGCGCGTTATTGGCTACATCGATTCCGAACTGCTCGAAATCGACAATGTTCCCTTGCGATCCGAGGGTGTTGTTCAATATTTCCGCGTACCACACGGCAGCGTTGTGCCTGGCATAATAGTGGGTGTCGGGAGGCTCGCCAGCCGATGTGAAATCCGGCACGTTCACGTTGCCTCCGGCATTCAGGTAGTTTTGCGCGTACACCTTCCATGACAGGGGCTGGCTGTCCATCAACTGAAAGATGTTTTGGTCGGTGATAGCGTCTTTCGTGACCGTATTCTCGCAGTTGGCGGCCACGAAACAGTCGTTTCCGTTGCAATAGAAATTATGCGATCCCGAGGGCAGGCTGCAGGATGGCGCGCCCCCACATTGATAGTCGGACTCACAACTTCCCGAGGCTAACCACAAATAATCGAGCAACGAGCCACTGTGATCTGATTCGTAATTGTTGGCGTAGCCGTACTGTTTCGCCTCGGCCGAGAGCCAGGGCATGCCGCTCGGAAAAGCCGTACCGAACGACGTGTTTTCATCGATCACCAGCACAACATGCTGCGCGAGCGGTACGCTCTGTCCCGATGCTTGAACAAGAACGCAAAGCGACAGCCCGCAGAAGAGAATGGAGAGACGGAGGGCGCGAAAGACGAATTGGCGTAGGCACATGGCGGCATTCCTTTCAGATTTTCGAGAAATGATTTTGCTCGGACTTGCGCCAAAGGTTTCCGAACACACTGCTGCGGTTCAATCAGGCTGTGGGGGCAGCCTAACTATCGTGCAACTGCAGAGTTGTCGCTGAGGCGAGTTAGTAATAATTGGTTTGATAACCTAGGACAAGGTACTGAAGGTTGTAGTTCTTTTTTCTTCCTTTAATGGGAAATTAACCGGAGGTTCATAATGCGAAAAATTACTCCATTCTTCTGGTTCGACAATCAAGCGGAGGAGGCGGTCAATTTCTACGTCTCTATCTTCAAGAATTCGAAAGTTGGAAACATCACTCGCTACGGAGACGGCGGACCGGGACCGAAGGGTTCCGTTATGACGGTAAGCTTCGAGCTCGATGGCCAGCCCTTCATGGCCCTCAATGGCGGACCGGTATTTCACTTCACCGAGGCGATTTCGATGTTTGTCCACTGCGAAGATCAGAAGGAGGTCGACGAACTTTGGGAAAGGCTTTCGGCCGGAGGCGAAAAAAGCCGATGCGGCTGGCTTAAAGACAAATACGGACTATCGTGGCAAATCATACCTTCGGGATCGATGGAGGCCTTAGGCAACAAAGATCCTGAGAAAGCGAAGCGCGCCATGCAGGCCATGCTTCAGATGGACAAAATCGATATTGGGCGCATCCGGAACGCGTAATCCTCTGGCGAGACCGCCAAAGGACTAGATTTTGCATGCAAGGACCGAATTGCGCCAGTCCCAGAAGCTGAAAAGGTGCCCGCAGCCTTGCCTTCCGCCTGGACTCGATGCTCCTGCGAATCGCGGCAACACCCTCCGCTACCTGCGAATCCAATACCCAGCAACCAGCCAACTGAGGATATGCAATGAAAGCTCCATTTCTGATTGGTCGTATCGTTTTTGGCGGCTTCTTCCTTTACAGCGGCATCAACCACCTGCTCAAAGCCAATGAAATGGCACCCCACGCCAAATCAAAGGGCGTACCCGCTCCGGCTCTTGCGGTGAAGTTGTCCGCCATCCCTCTGATTGCAGGAGGAGCGAGTCTCGTTCTGGGCGTCAAGCCTCGTATTGGAGCAATGGCCATCCTCGGCTTTCTCGCCGGAGTCTCTCCGGTCATGCATGATTTCTGGGCACGTGAAGATCCCGGCCAGCGTCAAAACGAGATGATCAACTTCGTGAAGAATTTAGCCTTGGCGGGAGGCGCGCTCGCTCTCATGGGTGTCGAGGAACCTTGGGAAGCGAGCGTTCCCGCGGGCCAGCACACCTTATCCAAGAAAATCCACAAGATAGGTCGGGCGATTGCCGCCTGATGCCGATCCCGGGAGCTAGCGAATCTTGGGAATTATTAGCCGGATTGGTTACGCCAGAATTAGTCCAGCGCTTCCAGGGTGGCTAAATAGGTCTTCAGGACTTCTCGCTGCTCGCCGGTAAGTGAGAGAAATTCGAAACCGTAGTGGTATCCCCGGCGGTAACGGACCACTGCCCGCAATTCCCATGCCAAGGTTGATCCTGGCAGAGAAAACCTTAATCCGACCACTTCGCCACTGTTCAGGTCGGTCGGGAGAAGCATGCCGATGCCAGCCTCGGAGAGATCGCTGGAATTTCCCTCGAATTTCTGATACTGGTTTGCGGCGAGATGGCTCGCCGTAACTCGGAAATCGGCGCGGTACCGGGTATGGCGCCTGCGTCGGCGGTCCCTCGGGTCCGCAACGGGCTTTCGCGTGGGTGCAGTCATCGGACAGAAGAGGTCGTTAGGGCCCGCTCCATATAACCGCTATCGCCATCGCCTCGAGCGAGTATGAACTCCGCAATTCCAGTGATTCTCTCGGCACGCAGAATCGAGTTTCCATTTTGCGGGTCGCCGTTGAAATTGACGCGATAGCCATCAACGCCTTCACTCTTCGAGGCACTGGAGAGAAAAGCGGTTCTCCTTTACTGTATTAGCAGCGCTTCGGCGGTGAAAGTCTCGAAAGTAACGAGGGACGTCCCGAGTAGTGGTGCTTTGCCGTGGAATGATCAGTTTCGCTAAGAACGCCCATCACTTGCGATACGGTTGTTTTTGCATCGCAATTTAGATGAGTCGAATCAATAGTTAGACGATATGCTATGAACGAGAAAGGTCGTCCCGGGGAGTTTTCTTAAGCACGGGGTTTTTCTTAAAACGGGACTTTTTCGAAAATTGGAGATGCTGCGATCGTTTGCCTATTCAATTTGCCGCTGTAGTGCCCTCACACTGCTATTTTTGTTGACTATTAGCCTTGCGGCCCAAGAGTCGGTTCCTGCGCCCTCGATTGCTCTGCCCGGATCGCAAAGTCCCTATACCGGCAGTTTGCCGGAGGGTTCGGCGACCCCACAGATCCTGCAGATCGGATTCCAGGACGCGATTGACCGCGGACTTCGCAACAATCTGGGCCTTCTCTTGTCTGCCGATCAGACCATCACGGCGCGCGGGGAACACTGGAAAGAGCTCAGCAACCTTCTGCCCGACTTTGGAGCCCGCATACAAGAGGACGTGCAGACTCAGAGTCTCACCGCGCTGGGCTTTAAAGGTAACCTTTTCCCGTTCCCCCTTCCTCGCGTGATCGGGCCATTCAATTACTTTGATGCGCGCCTTTCGCTCTCGCAGTCACTTTTCAGCTTCAGGCAACTGGAGCAGGAGCGCGCGGCGGTAGAGAGCCTCAAATCCGCTCAACACAGCCTTAAGGATGCCAGGGAGCTGGTTGTGCTTGCGGTTGGGAACGCATACCTGCTGGCCATTGCCGACGCCGCCCGCATTGAAACTTCAAACGCTCAAGTCACAACCGCACAAGCGCTTTATGACAGGGCAGTCGACCAGGAAAAAGCGGGAGTAACTCCAACCATCGACACTCTTCGCGCTCATGTGGAATTGCAGACCCGGCAACAGCAATTGATCGCCGCACGCAACGATTACGCAAAGCAGAAGCTGTCGCTGGCTCGAGTGATTGGCCTGCCTCCAGGGCAGGAATTTAATTTGACCGAAAAAGCGCCGTATGAGGTTCTGGCGCCGCTCCCAACTGACGTTTACCTGCAGCGTGCCTACGCTTCGCGTTCCGATTATCAGGCCGCAGAGGAGCAAGTTCATTCGGCAGAACTATTACGCCGGGCCGCGACTGCGGGGCACTATCCCACTTTAGATCTAAGCGCAAATTTCGGCGATATTGGGGTGACCCCCGGCCAGTCCAACGGAACCTGGCAAGTGGACGGTGGCATCAATATTCCTATCTTTGCGGGAGGAAAGACTCACAGCGACGTTCTTGAGGCCGAGGCGCAACTAAAACAGGCGCGCCAGCAGTTGGGCGATTTGCGCGGCCGCATCGATTATGAGGTGCGCGCCTCTCTGCTGGACCTGAACGCTGCCGCGGACCAGGTCGAGGTAGCGCGCAGTTCAGTAGATCTGGCGGAACAAGCGCTGGTGCAATCGCGAGATCGTTTTACCGCCGGAGTAACGGATAATCTGGAGGTGGTGCAGGCGCAGGAATCCGTCGCCAGCGCCCATGAGAGCTATATCGACAGCCTGTACGCGCATAACCTGGCGAAAGTAGAATTGGCGCGCGCCATCGGAAATGCCGAACAGGGAGTGGAGAGATTTTTGAAAGGCCAACACTAACGCAATTATGGAAACAACGACGCAAAGCCCGACTAGCGCTCCGCCAGATCACGAAAGTCCTTCGAGTCCGCCGGAACAGTCCGAAAGCCGTCCCAAGCCCCTGCCGTCTTCAGAGCAGGACTTTCGCAGGCGCCCCTCGCGCACTTCCACTCCTGCCTTTCGCATTGCTCTGATTATTGGGGCCGTCGTCTTGATTGTCGCCGGATTCTTTGTCTATCGCTATCTTTCCAGCTACGAGGATACTGACGACGCTCAAATCGATGGCTACATCAATTCCGTGAGCGCCCGAATTACTGGCCACGTCACGAAACTGAACATAAGAGACAACCAGTACGTTCAGGCGGGTACGGTTCTGGTGGAAATCGACTCTACCGATTACCAAGTCGCTTACCAGAAAGCTAAAGCGGACTTTGAAAGCGCTCAGGCTGCGGCCGCCGCAGCCGGAGTGACCGTTCCAATCACTTCCGTCAGCACTACTACGACGGTTTCCTCGAGTGAAGCGGATGTCACTAACGCGCGTGCCGGCATCGCCGCCGCGAAGCAGCAGTTCGCCGCAGCGAAGGCCCAGATAGCCCAAGCTGAGGCCAACAACGTCAAGGCCCAGCAAGATGTGGAACGCTACAGGCAACTGGTCGTGAAGCACGAAATTTCGGACCAGCAATACACCGACGCCGTAGCCGATGCGAAAGCCACGGATGCGGCGGTTAAGGCTGCTCAAGCGAACGCCGATGCAGCCGAAGCTCAGGTTAGGACCGCGGAAGGCAGGCTTGTGCAGGCGCAAGCGAGTTATCGCAATGCGCAGACCGGCCCGAGGCAGTTGCAGGTCAGCCGCTCGCGCGCTGCAGAGGCCGAGGCCGCAGCTTTGCAAAAGAAAGCTGATCTCGACCAGGCCTCGCTCAACCTGCAATATTGCAAGATACTGGCGCCGGTTACGGGGGAAGTCAGCAATCGCACGGTCGATGTCGGACAGAACATTTCTCCCGGCCAGGAACTGATGAAGGTCATTCCCCTGAATGATCTTTGGGTCACCGCGAATTTCAAAGAAACTCAGTTGAAAGAGATGAGACCGGGCCAGCCGGTCACTTTCAGTGTCGACGCCAACGGCAGGGCCTACAAAGGGAAGGTTGACAGCATTGCGGGCGCGACCGGCGCTCTGTTCAGCTTGCTGCCTCCGGAGAACGCAACCGGCAATTATGTGAAAGTCGTGCAAAGGGTTCCCGTCAAGATCGATCTCGATCCGGGAGAAAACAAAGATTTGTGGTTGAGGCCGGGTATGTCGGTTGAGCCGAAGGTGTGGATTCGGCAATGAGTGCAGGGGCCGCGACCCTAGACAATACCGATGCCTGGCGACCGGCAATAAATCCCTGGATCATCGCGATCACGGTCACGCTGGCGACGTTCATGGAAGTGCTCGACACTTCTATTGCGAACGTCTCTCTGCCCCATATTGCCGGCAGCCTTTCCGCTGGAGTCGATGAGAGCACGTGGATTCTCACCTCCTATTTGGTTTCGAACGCCATCGTGCTGCCTCTGAGCGGCTGGCTCTCTTCCATCATGGGCCGCAAGAACTTCTACATGAGTTGCGTGGCCTTATTCACAGTCAGTTCTTTTCTATGCGGCCTCGCGCCGAATCTGGGCACTCTGATTTTCTTTCGTGTTTTGCAAGGTGCCGGTGGAGGCGGCTTGCAACCCAGCGAGCAGGCGATATTGGCCGATACATTTCCTGCCGCGAAACGCGGGATGGCTTTCGCGGTCTATGGTGTGGCGGTTGTCACTGCGCCGGCGATCGGCCCAACCCTCGGCGGCTGGATCACTGACAATTTCACCTGGCGCTGGATTTTCTTTATCAATATTCCTGTCGGAATTATTTCCATTCTGCTGACCTCGCGGCTAATCGAAGATCCTCCTTTTCTCAGGCGGAGGAAGCTTAGCGAAACTCATATCGATTACATCGGCCTCGGTCTGGTAGCGCTTGGGCTGGGAACACTGCAGGTTGTCCTCGACAAGGGCCAGCGCGATGATTGGTTCGATTCCCATTTCATCCTGAGTCTCACCATCATCGCGACGGCATCGCTGCTTTTTGCAATCTATTGGGAGTGGACCCACAAGGACCCGGTCGTCGATCTGCATCTGTTCCGGGATCGAACCTTTGGCATCTCCAACCTCTTGATGTTCATGCTGGGATTCGCCTTGCTGGGCAGCACGCTGCTGCTGCCGTTATTCATGCAGACCCTGCTTGGCTACACCGCCGAGCAATCCGGCTTGGCCCTGATGCCCGGCGGATTCACCATCATGCTGCTATTGCCGCTGGTAGGGTTCCTGCTTTCGCGTTATAGCCCGCGCTGGATGCTGGCATTCGGATTGAGCATGCTTTCGCTTTCTTTGTTCCACATGACCAGCTTCGACCTGCAGATCAATTTTCAGACCGTGGCCGTTGCTCGCATCTTGCAGGCTGCAGGCATGGCGTTTCTTTTTGTGCCCATCAATACCGCTGCCTACGCTAATCTGCCGCGCGACAAGAACAATGCCGCCTCCGGATTAATGAATCTGGCCCGCAATATTGGCGGCAGTGTGGGAATTTCTTTCGTGACCACCATGCTGGATCGTCGCGGTCAGGCACATCTGAACTACTTGTCTCATAACCTGAACGCCGGCAATCCCGCCTTCCAGTCGATGTTGCGGGGTGCCAGTCGAGCCCTGCAGTCTCACGGCGCGAGCGCCGGCTTCGCCAATAAGCAGGCTTATGCCCTGATCGGAGCGACTGTGCAGCGGCAAGCCACGATGCTCTCCTATATTGATAACTTCCAGATTCTGGCCTTGTCCATCCTTGCGCTGATCCCGCTCGTCTTCCTGGTAAAGAAGGGTAGGCCGGGACAAATCGCGGTACACTGACTCCCATCAGACCGCGTTAGAATAGTTACAGCAATGTTTCGTCTGATCAGTATCGAACGCGAATACGGCTGCGGCGGCGGCGCAATTGCAGCTCAATTGGCCTCCCGCCTTGGTTGGAGCGTCTGGGACAAACGCCTGACGGAGGAAATCGCCCGCCTTGCCAACGTAGACTCCTCTGCCGTGAAACGCTGCGACGAACGCATGAATAGCCGCCTCTACCGGCTCGCAAAGACCTTCTGGCGCGGAAGCCACGAACGCAGTTCTCACGTGGCCGGCCAGGTCTTCGACACGGATACGATGATGTCGATGATGGAGCAGATTACCGCGAAAATCGCCAAGGAAGGGAATGCGGTGGTTGTAGGCCGTGGCGCTCCGTTTTTTCTGCGCGACCACCCGGATACTTTCCACGTTTTTTTGTATGCCCCACGCGCGGAGAAAATCCGCCGCTTAGTCGAGGACGGATCGGCCGCGGAAGAAGCCGAAGAAATGGTCGACATCGTCGACCGGGAGCGCATCGCCTACGTCAAACATTATTTCAACTCCAATTGGCCTACCCGCTCTCTCTATCACGTAATGATCAACACTGCGGTAGGCAACAAGTCCGTAATCGAAATAATTCTTCACACGATGCAACTAGTCGCCGGCCGTCCCAAAGCGACCGATTACGAAGCTCCGAAGGTTCCAGCAGTTTAGCGATCCTGGGCGTGGGCGGGCCTCTGCGGCGCTGGGCAACAGTCTTCACGACAAACGTCCGGTCGCGGGCCCATCGACCCTACAGCCAGCCGCTCTTTCGCCGGATCCATTCGTTCCAGAATCAGTTCGCGAATCATGGCAATAAATTTTGGATGAGCGCCTACCGTCAGGGCTCGGGTCATCGGCAAGTTCAGCGCATCGCAAAGCTGCCGCGCTTCCATATCCAGGTCGTACAACACTTCCATGTGATCGGAGATAAAGCTGATGGGCGCGAGTACCACGGCCGGAGTCAAATCCTTTGCCTTCACCTCCTGCAGATATTCGAGAATATCTGGCCCAAGCCATGGCTGGTTAGGGGCGCCGCTGCGGCTCTGGTAGACGAGAGCGTCGTTCCTGTGCCCGAGCGCTTCCGAGACCAGCCTCCGCACCTCTTCCAGTTGCTTCACATAGTCGCTGGTGTTCGCCATCGACAGCGGAACACTGTGCGCCGTGTAGATGATCTGCGAATTTGCTTGCCACCTTTCCGGCAGCGCTTTCAGCGCCTCCCGAACTCGCTCAATGGTCGTTTCGATGAACGCGGGGTGGTTGAAAAATGAGCGCATCTTATCGACTTCCGGTGCGCCGGGACCCACTTGGCTTTGCGCTCGGGCAATGTCTTCACGATACTGCCGGCATCCTGAATACGAGCTATACGCCGACGTCACAAATGCGATTGCCCGGCGGACTCCATCCTGCTTCATGCGTTGCAGAGTCTCAGCCAGCAACGGATGCCAGTTGCGGTTGCCCCAATAGACCGGCAGCTTTGGCCCGCGTTGCTCAAGTTCTGCTTGCAGCCCAGCAATCAACTCGCGAGTTTGCTCGTTGATCGGACTTTTTCCGCCGAAGCGATAATAGTGATCTGCGACCGTCAGCAGTCGCTCACGGGGAATATTTTTCCCGCGCAGAACATTTTCCAGGAAGGGAATTACGTCCTCTTTGGCTTCGGGACCGCCAAAAGACACAACTAAAATCGCATCGTAGTTCATGTTTGCGTAATGAATGAAAGTGTAACAGCCGATGCGGAGCCCGATCGAATCGCAGTGAAACAAAATCGCTCTGGCTTTCGTCCTCATCAAACGAAACTGACGCTGACACGTCAGTCATACTTGGGCCCACGGAGCGGCATGTTACGCTTTTTTTGAGGACTATGGAAGCTGGACTGTTTCGGCGCGTCTTTAAGGCATTCCAATATCGCGATTTTCGCCTGATGTGGTTCGGCGCCTGCACCTCCAGCATCGGCACTTGGATGCAGATCGTGGCGCAGGGCTGGCTTATCTACCGGCTCAGCCATTCGGCGTTTTTGCTGGCCCTCGATCAGTTTTTAGCTGGAATCCCGATTTTCCTTTTCTCGCTAATCGGTGGCGTGGTAGCTGACCGCGTAGAGCGCCGCAAGATTCTCCTTGGTTCTCAATATGTGCAGATGGCGAGCGCTGGAATACTCACGGTTCTGGTCGCCATGGGCATGGTGCAGGTATGGGAAATTCTATGTCTTTCCTTCGTCTCCGGTTTTGCCCAGGCTTTCGGCGGGCCGGCGTATCAAGCGTTGATTCCAACGCTTGTGGAACGCGACGACATGCCCAACGCCATCGCACTCAATTCGATTCAATTCAATGTTGCGGTGATGGTCGGCCCCGCGCTCGGCGGACAGACCTTGGCTCACCTGGGCGAGAGATGGTGTTTCGGTTTGAATGCGCTCTCATTTCTCGCGCCGGTTATTTCTCTTTCCATCATCAAGACTCGTTTCCTGCCGGCAAAAACCACGGAATCAATGCTCAAGAGCCTCAAACAGGGAATCCGTTTCGCGCGCCAGCAAAACTCCATGGAAGCGCTGATTCTGCTGGCCTTCTGCATGACTGCTCTGGCCATGCCCATGCGCACCTACTTTCCCGTCTTCGTAAAAGATATTTTCCACCGCGGCCCGGAAACCTATGGCAACCTGCTGGCGCTCATGGGATTGGGATCCATTCTTGGCTCGCTGGCCATTGCCAGCGCGGGCAACATGCGGAGAAAGGGACTGGTCGCCCTTGCTTCGCTGATCTGCCTTGGTATCGGAATCTCAGGATTTGCGCTTTCGAAATCATTGCCCTTCAGCTTCGGCATTCTTGTGCTCGCCGGCGCTGCCATGATGGCGGTTTTTGCTACGGTAAATTCGCTCGTCCAGTTGATTACCACCAACGAAATGCGCGGCCGAGTAATGAGCGTCTATAACTTCGCATTCCGCGGCGGCATGCCGATGGGCAATCTGGTGTCGGGATGGCTCGTCCCGATCTTTACTGCACCTGTGGTGCTTGGCGTGAATGGAGTGCTGCTGATTGTGCTGGCGTTGTATTTCCTGTTTGTTCAGAGGCGATTGGCCTCTCTTTGATGAGTGCCTGACCAGGCAAACAATGGAGCGATTCGTGGAACAACGAGTCTGTGCGGTTCTGATGTTACAGTCTGTGCATTTTTTCGCATCTCAGTTCCTCGTCGGAACCGACAGACACTACCAGGTTCCTTGTTAGATGCTCGTCTCATAGCAGCGACAGTCAGGTGGTGCCGAATCAGTCTCTTGAACCAGGTTTTCTGCTTCAGATGGACGGGCGCGGGCAACCCTTCGAAACGTCGAGCTGACAACCTCAAACGTCTTAACATAAGGAGTCCCGTCCAAGATTTCTTCCAGCATCTTCAACACTTCTGGATAACCGTTTGAGTTGTAAGCCTCCGCACTCCCCACGCGATCCCAAAAGCTAAGGGTTGCGACTTCTCTGCCGCCCGGGACAGCCAGGGTAATCAAATCCAGGAAACCTTCCTGCTTTCGTAGCCAGGGAAGGATTTCTTTTTCCATGAGCCTCGCAAATTCTGTAAGCGAGTTCGCTTTCAAGCCCACAGCAACTTTCCGCGCGAACATCTTCAACCCCTCCAGGGCATTGTCTTTCATGCATGCAATGAATTTGCTTACATCTCTCCATGAGTAGTGTGTTTCAAGATCCAAACGTTACACTTTAGAATCGCCCGCACCGCCGGCGGACCAAGTTTCTGCGACGACGATTGGCGGTTGCCGACGCGGGCGGGAGCCTGCAGGCCGAAATCCTGAACCGGACTTGGCGAAGGGTCTCTGGTTAGGAAGAACGCAGAAAAATTCTGGTGCGCCCGGAGAGATTCGAACTCCCGACCTATTGCTCCGGAGGCAATCGCTCTATCCATCTGAGCTACGGGCGCACACCGGAGTCTTCAGTTTACATGGGGCTTTGAAGCCGATCAACGTGCGGATCAAGCAGGTGCTGTCCAAGGTTCGGGACAGTACCATGAAGCGGAAACGCATGGGCAGAATCAACCGCCCTGCGGACTCGTCCCAGAGCAGTCCCGTTTAAATCGGTGCGGCTTTCGTGCTCAAGAGGTCTTTCGGAAAACTTACCACCGCCCGCGGCCACCGCCGCGCCCGCCGCGATCTCCCCCTCGGCCTCCACGGTCGCGTCCTCCGCCGCCGGCATGCTCTGCCTTGGGCCGCGCTTCGTTCACGTTGAGCGTGCGTCCACCCACTTGTGACCCGTTCAATGCAGTGATGGCTTTCTCGCCATCTTCGTTGTTGGTCATTTCGACGAATCCGAACCCACGCGACCGTCCCGTGTCCCGGTCCGTCATGATACTGACTCGGTCCACTGGACCGTAAGGTTCAAACATTTGCCGCAGCTCGTCCTCGGAAGTGTTGAAGCTCAAGTTCCCTACAAAAATGTTTTTCACGCGTCGCCCCTGCAATGAGCTGTCAAAAGTGCAAGCTCGACACGGACCGGCAGGCGGTAACGCCTGCCCGAAAATCGGGACGAAGCTAGCGAACAGTCAATTGCGGCGAGAAGTATAGCAGGTTTGTCCACCTGAGCTGTCAAAATCGGGTATGTGCCTTTCGGACGCTACTGCATGGTTTACCTTATGCAGAAAATGACATCGTTTCAAGGCTGGGATTTATGCGCGGCTCATGCCTCATCCTAAATCCAGCGCAGACAGAATTTGGGGAAGGATATCGGCCGAGTGGCGCAACTTGGCGCTTTCCGACATTCGAGTTTACTTCCGAGCCGAAGGTGCAAAGGATAAATCGAGTCGCCCGTTCGCGGTTTAACACTCGTCGACCTTCCAATAGCCTTCCCGGT
The DNA here is from genome assembly GCA_963784095.1 of uncultured Acidobacteriaceae bacterium. GTDB lineage: Bacteria > Acidobacteriota > Terriglobia > Terriglobales > Acidobacteriaceae > Sulfotelmatobacter. The sequence continues at coordinate 15,145 of CAWAQC010000001.1, read as the reverse complement.
GATATCCAACTCGCAAAAGCCGGTTCTTGGGATCGTGCCGTTTGCCGCATTTCGCAGATCAAATACCGGCTCCAGGCTGTGCCTTGGCGATCATAGTTTTCGGCGACGGCAAACGTTGTGCCGCAACTGCAGGGAACCAGGAACATGCGAAGTTTGCTCGATGATGGATCGATGAGAGCCACTCTGGGAAGTGTACAATTCGGGCTAATTTATGTCTCTAGACTGTTGGGGTAAAAAATCGCCCAGATCGTGTCATACACTATCGGAGCTGCCTCTGCGATCTGGGCGGTCCTCGTCTATCGCAGCAACGCTCGCCGGGAGCGCGCTCGCTGGGCAGAAGTCCTTTACACCAGATTTTTCGAGAAAAGTGAGCTTAAGGACGTTCGAGAAATTCTGGACAGCAAGGCCGGAAATGCCGTAGTGGCGGAACTGTGCAGCGACGAGACGCCGAAGTTCACAGACTATCTGAACTTTTTTGAGCTAGTCGTATATCTTGAGGATTCGCATCAGTTGAAGAAGGAGGACGTGGACGCGCTTTTTAACTACTATCCAAGCTGCCTCAAGAGGCATAATTGTGTGGTGGAATACATCAATAACGATTCCAAAGGGTTCGAGCGTCTGAAGTCACGGCTCTCTCGCATGAGGCGTCGCTCGTGAGGAGCTACCTTTTTTCCTACAGAACACTCATGCCGGGGTTTGCACCCGCCGAGATCTCAGCCACCGTCCAGCGTCTGCGCGCGGTTGGTCGCGGTCGAGTGCGCGGATGGCTGTATGACCTCGGCGATTATCCTGGCGCGGTGCGTAACGATCAGGGACCAATCATAGAGGGTCAAGGGTTCGAGCTGCCGGACGATCCGGACGTGCTCGACCGCCTAGATAGCTACGAAGAATTCGATCCCGCTCATCCGGAGTCCAGCCTTTTTGTTCGAAGGAATTGCTCGGTGGTTCTTGAAGATGGCAGAAAGCTCACGTGCTGGGCGTACAGTTACAACCGTCATCCCGGGAGCGCGACCAGTCTCATAAACGGAGATTTCGCGAAGAGCCGCGCACAAAAGTCTCGCTAAGAACCCGGCGTTGCTATCGAGTTTCTTCCACAACTTCTTTCGCGTTCTTCTTGCGTTTGTTCGACTGCAGAATCTTCTTTCGCAGCCGAAGCGATTTGGGAGTGATCTCTACAAATTCATCATCGGCAATAAACTCGATCGCCTGCTCAAGATTCAGCTGCCGAAACGGCACCAGCCGAATCGCCTCATCTGCAGTGGAGGCGCGCATATTGGTCAGTTTCTTTTCGCGCACCGCGTTCACGTCCAGATCGTCTTCTTTTGCGTTCTCCCCGATGATCATTCCTTCATACAGGTCAACGCCCGGCCCAACAAACAACTCACCGCGTTCCTGCAGACCCCACAAAGCGTATGCGGTCGAAACGCCCGAGCGGTCGGCAATCAGCGCGCCGGTCAGCCGGTGCGGAATTTCCCCCTGCCACTCCGTGTATCCATCGAACAAGGAATTCATCACGATCGTCCCCCGCGTATCGGTCAGCAATTGGCTGCGCAATCCGATCAGTCCGCGGCTGGGCACGCGAAACTCGATGCGCACGCGGCCGTATCCGTGATTGTGCATGTTCGCCACTTCGGCTTTGCGTGAGCCGAGTTGCTCCATGACCACGCCGACAAATTCTTCGGGCACATCGATGGTAAGGTGCTCCACGGGTTCCATCAGCCTGCCATCCACTCGCTTGGTTACAATTTCCGGCTTACCCACCATCAGCTCATATCCTTCGCGGCGCATCATCTCGATCGTGATGGAAAGCTGCAGTTCGCCGCGTCCGAGCACTTTGAATGAGTCGGTGGTGCCCATTTCTTCGACGCGCAACGATACGTTCGTGAGTAGTTCTTTTTGCAGGCGATCGCGCAAGTTTCGCGAGGTCACATAGGTTCCTTCGCGCCCAGCAAACGGCGAAGTGTTCACCGTGAAGGTCATCGCGATGGTCGGCTCATCGATCAGGATGGGCGGCAGTGGGGCAGGATTTTCGACGTTGGTGATAGTTTCGCCGATCGTGATTCCTTCGACTCCCGCCACTGCGATGATGTCGCCCAGCGCGGTTTCCGTAATATCGGTTCGCTTCAGACCCGAAAAAGAAAAGAGCTTGGTGATCTTGGTTTTTTGGAACGAGCCATCGCGTTTCGCAATTGCGACATCCTCTCCAGTAAACATCCTTCCATTGAAAACGCGCGCAATTGCCAGGCGTCCCAGATAGTCGCTGTAATCGAGGTTCGCGACCAGAATCTGCAACGGCCCAGCGGGATCGCCTTGCGGATGCGGGATCGTCTTTAAGATCGCATCGAATAAGGGCTGCAAATTCTCCCCGCCGCCATTTGTATCGGTCGCCGCAGTTCCAAGCTTCGCATTCGTATAGAGCACAGGAAAATCGAGTTGGTCTTCCTTGGCATCGAGATCGATAAACAAATCATAAATCTCGTTCAGCACTTCCTGCGCTCGCGCATCGGGCCGGTCGATCTTATTGATCACGACGATGGGCGGCAGCTTGGCTTCCAGCGCCTTGCTCAGCACATACCGCGTCTGCGGCAGCGGGCCTTCGCTGGCATCCACGAGTAGCATCACGCCATCCACCATCTTCAGCGCGCGTTCGACTTCGCCACCAAAATCGCTGTGGCCGGGCGTGTCGACAATGTTGATCTTCACGTCGTGATAGAAAATCGCCGTGTTCTTGGCGAGAATGGTGATGCCGCGTTCGCGCTCCAGTTCGTTCGAATCCATGACGCGCTCGACGTGGTGCTCATTGGAGCGGAAGGTGCCGCTTTGCTGCAGCATGGCGTCAACCAGCGTAGTTTTACCGTGATCGACGTGCGCGATGATGGCGATATTACGGATTTTAGAATTCAAAAGGTTTTTTCCAATTTGCTCTCTGTTACCACTTTACTACGCGGGGAACGAAATCCATCGAGGAGATCGCGGCAGCGGCCGTTTCCGTTCCTGTTCTGGCCCATGATTCGAGATTTGAATCACGCAGAAGACGGGTGCGTAAGGTTGATAGCTATGGCGGGTTGCGGCTGAATCTAGAGTTAGTGGAGGAGCGGCGCCTCCGCAATGTTGCGATCGTCCTCCGGTACTCCGTCTGCGCTTGATCCGCCTTTAGCCGATCACGGCTTCCTGCTTTGGCATCGGCCTTCCCGCCAGCCGCGCTTCCACCTGTTTCACAGCTCGCTGTGCAGCAAGAATGCCTCCGTTGGTCGTCGAGACCGGGCCTGCGCAATCCGTGTTCGCAAAGAAGATGCGATCCATGGGATGCCGCGTCAATGGCTGGATTTCGGTAAAAAGCCTCGGAGTGGACATGTACATGGGATGTCCTCGCCGGTAAATGTGCACCTCGATCGGATCGACATCCATCCCCGGCATCAGTTTTTGAAAATCAGTCAGGACATTTCCGGCAATCTTGCGGCAACCATCTTCGGTGAGAAGATCGCTGCGTTCGTCTTCCTTCATCGGCGTGTAACAGGTAATAATGTTGTACTTCTGCCGGTAACCCGGCTGTTTCTGCACCACCCAATCAGCGACGATGAAATCGGTAAATGTATTTCCGCCCGGGCACCACGTGTCATAACCTCCATTGAATACCGGCTTATCGAAAATCAGATTTACCACGGGATATGGTACGTAGCGAATCTGTTTCATGGCCTCACTTTGCGCGGCGGGCAGACCTTCCACGATGCGGCACGTAATGAATTTCGGTGTCGCCATGATCACCGCTTTGGCCGCAACTGTCTTCAACGCTCCATCGCGCATGTGAGTGACCTGCACTCCTTCTTTCTCTGGGACCACGGCCACGATTGTCGCCCCGGTCAACATGCGATCTTTATATTTCGGTTGCAGAATCTCCGCCAATTTCTTGGTAACTGCTCCCAGCCCGCCCGGCCATGTATAGCGATCATCCTGCCGGCTTTCGCCATCCATCTCCTGCAGAGAGTAAATCCCGATTGCCGCAGCCGTATCTGCACTGGCTGCACCCCAATTCGAGGGCCCAAAGTTGTCCCACCACTGTTTCAACTCAACCGGATATTCCTTCAGAAAATCGGAAAATGGCAAACTGAAAAGCTCTTTGCCGCGTTTTTCAACATCGATTGCCAGCATCTCCTTCTTAAATTTCTTGAATGCTTCGCGGACCGACGCGGGATACGGCAGCTTATTAAGGCCCTCACCCCACGTATCGAGCACCAACTCGCCGCGAAGAATACTTGCATCTGAATTATTGACGGGCAGCGGCGTCAAGCCAATGTCGTTGGCGAAGTGATACGCGTACTCGTCTTTTGCAAGAAAGGCCGATCCGGTGCCGTAAGCATCGCCTTGGTATTCCATCTCATAGGCGTTGCCGCCCCAGTGCGGCTCTTTTTCGAGAAGGAGAAAATCCAGATGTTGCGAGCAATAAGCTGCGGCCAGGCCGCTAACGCCCCCGCCTACAATCACCACGTCATGCCGTGCAGAAGCCGGCGGCCGCGCGAATGAAGCACTGCCCTTGTCGCGCACCTGATGGCAAATCTGGTTATGTTCGCCGTTAACCTCAGCGTTGTCTTTTGCTGAAGACTGCGCCGATAGTAGGGACAGATCGATCGGACATCCTGCCGATACTGCTCCAGCAACCACGAATTTGATGAAATCTCTGCGATTTGCACTCATACCGTTTGGCCCTCCGCGGCGCTGATTTCGGACCCCATATCGGCTCGCCCCTCGGCACGCATGCGTAGCCGATACCAGAGCACAATGGCAATCAGCGAGAAAACGAAAATGATGGTGGAGACCGCATTAATTTCCGGAGTGATGCCCCGCCGCAAGCGTCCCCAGATTTCCAGCGGCAGGGTGTTGTCGCGCCCGATCAGAAAAAAACTGACCGCAATTTCGTCCATCGAAAGCGTGAAGACCAGCAGTGCCGCGCCAACGATCGACAGCTTCAAATTCGGCATCGTAATTCGCCAGAATGTTTGCCAATAGTTTGCGCCCAGGTCGAGCGAAGCTTCTTCCTGGGAACGGTCGAGCTTCTGCAATCCTGCGAATACTTCGGTGGTCGCTACTGAAATCAAGGCTGTGCCGTGGCCCAGAATGATGGTTGCCAGGCTGAGTCTCGTTTCCGTCAAATTGAAAAGCATCAATAGCGAGAGGCCAGTGATAATTCCCGGCAGTATCAGCGGAAGAAGCACGAGTCGGCGGAACAATGCTTTTCCAGGGAACTGTGCGCGGTCGAGCGCTAACGCTGCGGGAACGCCAAATGTAAGAGAAATCGCCATCGCAGCTAGCGCGACCTGCAGGCTGTTGAGCACCGAATCCCAGATCGGCCCGTCAGCAAACAGCGTGCGATACCAATCCAGCGTCAAATGTTGCGGAGGGAACCCTCCGACACCCTGGCCATTAAACGAATAGATAATGAGAACCGCGATCGGCAGGTACAAAAAAGCGAACACGGCAGCCGCATGAAAGAACAACCATCGCGAATGTGAAACCGGGGCCGCGCCGCTCACGAGAAACTCCATTTCTTTTCCAGTCGCTCCGATAGAAAAAGGAGGCTCACCACCAGCATCAGCATGCACAAGGAAATTGCAGCGCCCAGCGGCCAATTGAAAGCCGCACCAAACAGGCTGACCACAATATTCGAGATCATGATTCCGCTCGGCCCGCCCAGCAGAAGCGGCGCAAGAAAATCACCAAGGCTGAGCACAAAAGCAAACGTTGCCCCGGCCACCACTCCGGGAATTGAAAGCGGCAGAATTACCCTGAGGAATGTCTGCATCGGGCTCGCACCTAAATCCTGTGACGCCTCGACCAGATTCCGTGGGATGTGCTCCAGCGCAGCGTAAATCGGTAGAAACGCGAACGGGGTGTAAATGTGCGTCAGCGTGAGCACGACAGCAAAAGGGCTGTATAGAAGAAACTCGAGCGGATGTTTTGTGAGATGGACATACTGCAGCAAAGTGTTGAGTACGCCATCGGATCCAAGAATCGTCTTCCACGCATACGCGCGTACCAGATAACTGACCCACAGCGGAATAATTACAAGTTGGTATAGCAGCTCTTTTTTCTTGCCTGCGCAAAACGAAAGACAATATGCCAGCGGATATCCCAGAAGCAGCGAAAAAATGGTTACACGCGCCGCGATCCACATGGAGCGCAACAGCGTCTGCCAATAAACATCAACGTGCAGCAATTCGGCGTAATTGGCGGGCGTCCACGAATGCACGATGTTCTGCGACGCCGAGACCGACCAAAAGCTGTAGCAGAACATCAACGCATACGGCGTAACCAGAAAAATTGCTACCCAGAACAATGGGGGCAGAGTCACGGTCGCTTTGTAAGTGCGTGAAAACATCAGATTCGTTCCGGAGACTGGCCCACCGGAATGGCATCCGAAGCCGAAAATTCCAATTGCACATCGTGCAACGTCGTCGCAACTGCGGGAGTACGAACGGTCAGAACCAGACCGTTTGCGCATTGCGCGCGAATCAATTCTGTTGCGCCGTGGAACGCTTGCGCAACCACCCTTCCGCGAATGCGGACTGAGCCGGCAACTGAGTCGCCCGGAACTGAGAGTCGAATGCTCTCTGGCCGCAGGGAAAACAAAGCTGGGCCGTCGGGAAGCGCCGCAGCCCACGCCAGTTCACCGCATCGAGCTACTCCGTTCTTCACCTCGCCTTGCAGCAGATTGGTGCGTCCGATAAACTGCGCCGCGTAAGCTGTAGCTGGCGCGCGATAAATCTCTCGAGGCGTTGCTACTTGTTCGAGTTCTCCAGAACGCAGCAATGCGATGCGGTCCGACATCACCATTGCTTCTTCCTGGTCGTGCGTTACGAATATGAACGAGATGCCCACTTCGCGCTGCAGCGACTTCAATTCAACCTGCATCTGCCGCCGCAGGTTCGCGTCCAGGGCTGAAAGAGGCTCATCGAGCAGGAGCAGCCTCGGACGATTCACCAGCGCCCGCGCCAGCGCAACTCGCTGCTGTTGCCCGCCGCTGATCTTCGAGGGCTTCGATTTCGCGTGCGCCGACATCTTTACTTTCTCTAAAGCGTCGGCGACACGTGACCGAACTTCGGCCGCGGGCCGTTTTACCACTCGCAATCCATAAGCTACGTTCTCTTCCACGGTCAGGTGGGGGAAAAGCGCGTAATTTTGGAAAACCGTGTTTACGCGCCGGCGGTACGGTGGTTCCAGATCCAGTCGTTCTTCCCCCATCCATACTTCGCCGGCGCTCGGGCTCTCAAATCCTGCAATGAGGCGTAGCAGCGTTGTCTTGCCCGAGCCGCTCTCACCCAGGATTGTCAGAAATTCGCCCTCAGCCACTTCGAGAGAAATATCGCGGAGAACAACATTCCTGCCGAACTGCTTCGCAACTTTGCGAATTCTGAGCAGCGGCGTGCAGCTTGCCTTATCCGCCTCAGTTGCCGGCGCAATTTCAGAGCTGATCATCGATTTGCAAAACCAGAATTTGTAGAACTCGAATTTGCGCAACAAGCAAGAGCATCAGAATCTGCCGCAGCTATTCGAAAACCAATGTCGTACGACTGGTCCTTCTATTGCGCAGCTTTCACTTCGTTCCAAATCTCGTTGTATTTGGCCCGTCGCGGCACGTTCTGCCAGAAATAAAGCCGCTTCTGATAATTATCTACATCGTCGAGATGCAGACTTTTTATTTCTCCTGGCGTCATAAACTGAGCTGCCTGCGGATTCGCCGGAGTATACCCGGTGACATCGGTCACTTTCTTCTGCGTCTGTGCCTGAATCATGTATTCGAGAAATTCGTAAGCCAAATCTTTGTTCTCGCTTGCCGATGTGATCATCAAATGATCGATCCAGCCGGTTGTATTTTCTTTCGGTATGGTTTCTCCGATCGGGAAGTTGAGTTTTCGGAGTTGATTGGTCATCAGAGGCCAACCCATGGACGCGACAATCTCGTGATTCTGAAAAAGATTCGTTAATTCTCCGCCGGTCGACCACATTTTGCGGATATTCGGTTTCAACTCCAGCAGTTTCTTCTTCACTGCCTCCAATTGTTCGTCGGTCAGGTTGTAAAGCTGCGCCGGATTGGGCTTGTCGAAGCCTAGAACTTGCGCAGCCATGTAAATGGTCGAGAGATCGTCCCACACTGAAATTTTCCCGCGATACTTGGGATCCCAAAGAACGTTCCAACTATCGGGAGGCTGCGAAAAAACGCTGGCGTCATACAGAAGAGGATCAGGGCCCCACATGAATGGAACTCCATAAACTGCACCCTTCATGCGAACCAGCGGCAGGGAAGTAAGTTGCGGAGAAAGCTGGCTGTAGCTGGGAATCTTTGACAAATCCAAAGCACTCGCCAACCCAGCCGATGCAATCGATGTGGCAACATCGCTCGAAGGCGAGATCACGTCATAGTTTCCGGCGCTGCCGCCGCGTAGCTTGGCGACGAGTTCGTCGCTCGATCCCATATACGAAGCTGAAACCTTGCAGTGATGCTGCTCTTCAAACGTCTTGATGAAGGATGGATCGGCGTAGCCCTCCCACACCAGCAAATTGAGAGTGGATGTTTTCTTCGAACACGCGCCGGTGAATGCCAGCAGTAAAAGCAGCGCCAGCATCGGCCATTTCCACGCCTTTATCCTGCCTCGCATCATGCTCATTCAATCTAGAACGTCGGCGGAGTATTCACCCACAACACCCATGTTTCGGTTCGACCCGTGTTTCTCCAGTGGTGTGGTGTCGCGCTCTCAAAATAAAAACTGTCTCCAGCTTTCAGCCGGTACTCTTGTTGCTCGAGAGTAATGTTCAGCGTTCCGCGCAGCACAAAGAGAAATTCCTCGCCCTCATGCGTGTAGGCATCTCCGCTGCCGGCCTGCGGAGCTACTCGGAACAAATGCGGCTCCATGACCGTATTACCCCATGCCAGCAACTCCAGGCGGACGCCAGGCCCGGCCTCCAGGACTTTTCTTTTTTCCGGAGGAACCTGGCGGCTGCTCGTCCCGTTGGCCTCAAAAAAATCCAGGATGTTCGTCTTGTAATAGTGCGCCAGCTTGCGCAACGTGCTTACCGATCCGCTCATCTGCGAGCGCTCGAGAGCGCTCAGGAATCCTACGGAGATGCCGATTGCCTGCGCCACCTGGGAGAGCGAGAGACGGCGCTTTATGCGCAGTTGCCGCAAGTGCGAACCGATGGCGCTAGCGTTCCCATCTCTTGCTGGACGAGTTCGGCCTTGCCGGCGCAGCAGTTCCACGATTGCGGGAGCGTTTAAGCCTCGCACTTTGCGCAGAAAACGGGCACGCTTCAGCAGTTTTACATCCTCAGGGCTGTAAAGCCGGTATTTACTTTCCGTGCGCCGCGGGCTCGTAAGGCCTAGATTTTCCCATGCTCTTATGACCGAGGGAGAAACCCCCACGGTGCGAGCCACATCGCCGATCTTCAAATATGTCCCGGCGCCCGCGGTGCTCACAGCCTCACCGCAAGGACAAAGACAAAGATAGGAATTTCGGTTGGAAGCAAAAGCTTTTTTCCTCTTGACAGTTTATGCACCCGTTCTCTAACCTTGCGGGATTATAGCAAGGTTGCAGCTTCATACAAGCCATAGCTTTCAAAAGAAAATTAACAGATGTCTGGAGGTTCCATGCCACTACGAGCCCGCTGGACCCTGATGTCTCTGAAAAGCACCTGCCTTCTCACCGCAATCGCTATTCTGTACCCGATCTTCCTTTCCGCACAGGGCACCGGCGGCCGCATTCTGGGGCGAGTCTCCGATCCCAGCGGCGCGGTAATTGCCCATGTCAAAGTGATGGCGACCAACGAAGCGACGGGAGTAAGCCGCCGAGCTGAAACCAGCGAAGCCGGAGACTATGTCTTCCCTGAAGTTCCGGTGGGAGTTTACACGCTCGATTTCGAATTGGCAGGCTTCAAAAAAGATGTTCGCCACGGCGTGTCGCTCGATCTCAACCAGATCATCACCCTCAACGTGGTGATGCAGATCGGCCAGGCGCAGGAAATCGTCGATGTGACGTCGGAAGCTCCGCTGGTCGATACCACCAGCACTCAACTCGGTGCGGTGATGGACTCAAAGCAGGTCTCGAACCTGCCGCTGAACTCGCGCGACACCTATCAGCTTCTGCAACTCCAGCCCGGAGTCATGTCGACCGTCGGCTCCAGTAATACTCTTATCTACGGAAGCGACAGCCCCGGAGCGGTTTCGGTAAACGGCGGCCGCGGGCGGGCCAACAACTTCAGCGTCAATGGCGGTGACGCCAATGACCTCTTCGTCAACCTTCCGACGGTTCAGCCCTCTCCTGACAGCATTCAGGAGTTCCGCGTTCTCACCAACACTTTCGACGCGGAATATGGTCGCAACTCGGGTTCGATCGTCAACGTGGTGACCAAGTCAGGAACAAACCAGTGGCACGGCAGCACCTACGAATTCTTCCGCAACAAGGTGCTCAACGCCAACAATTACTGTCTTACCGCAGCGGAAGGTCTCCCTTGCGCCAAGCCCCAGTTCAATCAAAACCAGTTCGGCGGAACTTTTGGCGGGCCGATTAAGAAGGATCGAACCTTCTTCTTTGCCTCCTATGAAGGTCGCCGTATCCGCCAGGGCATTCTTTCTCCGGCGGTCACCGTGCCCAGTTCCCAGGAAACCCCGTCCCCTACCAATACGGTGAACGGTCAAATCGTCTCGGACTTTTCCGATGTGAATCCTGCCGGAACATTCGCTGGAACGCTGGCCAACTCCGCGATACTGACAAGCCGTCCCGGATGCCAGGCAGCCACAACGGCAATCGGCGGCGGAACAATTGCAGATGGCCAGCCCTACGCGGCCATCTTTCCCAATAGCCAGATTCCGCTCGCCTGTATGGACCCCACCGCGGTAGATCTTTTGCAATTTGTCCCGACTCCGCCCAACGACGGCTCGTTGATCACGACCGTTCCCACCCAACCGACCCGCGGCGACCAGTTCACCGTCAGGGTCGACCACAGGATCAATGACAAGCAAAACCTGAGCATTTATTACTACTTCAACGACGACCGTACGGTACAACCCTTCGCCAATTTCGAACTGACCGGCGCCGATGTCCCCGGTTTTGGAAGCATTATCGCCGAGCGCTTCCAGCAATGGAATATCTCCCACACCTGGACGATCAGCAATACCACCGTTAACGAATTCCGGTTCAATTACAACCGCGAAGGCCAGGAAACCTTCCAGCATCCGGAGAACACCGAATTGGTGCAGAACTCTTGTCCCCCCGCTCCTTCATGGCTGACCAGCGTTGCCGGGCCCCCCCTTGCTTTTATGGCGACGTCGCGAGTAACGCCTACGGCGTCCATCCGTTTCTTGGCCCCACGCGAGAGGGCCTTCCATCCATCTCCGTCGCAGGGGGATTCTCTCTCGGCAACGATTCAGAAGGGGAGCTTCCTCAAACTGGAAACTCTTTCCAATGGGCGGATAATCTTACTAAGGTTTCGGGCGACCATACCTTTAAGTTTGGCGTGGATATTCGTCGCCAACAGTTCAATCAATTTCTCTACTACAACGTTGACGGCACCTTCGATTATTACGGCGGAGGGCCGAATGACGTGGGCGCTAACAATCTGTACCCTAATTATTTGCTGGGTCTTCCCGATCAGTTCGGACAAGGTTCGGCGCAGGTTGAATATGTTCGCAACTCCGGACTTTATCTATACGCGCAAGATAGCTGGAAAATAAAACCGAATCTCACGCTGAACTACGGGCTGCGATGGGAGTTGAACACTCCCTTGGCGGATAAGGCTCAGCATGTCGAGACTTTCCGCCCCGGGCAACAATCTACCGTCTATCCGTGCGGCGGTCCCAATACCGACTGCTCGTCACAAGACGCTATCGGATTGGTCGTTCCGGGTGACAAAGGGATTCAGCCCGGCATGACGCAAACTTATTACAAGGCGTTTGCTCCCCGCATCGGCATCGCCTGGAGCCCGGGTAACTCCGGCAAAACGAGCCTGCGCGCTGGTTGGGGACTCTTCTATAACCCAATCGAGCAGCTTGTACTCGAGCAATTCGGCGCTGAGCCTCCCTTTGGCGGCAGCACCTTCGTCTACGAGACTCAGTTCAATCAGCCGTTTCTTGGACAGGATGGCGTCACGACTTATCTGAATCCGTTTAATGGAGTCATAAGTCCGACACGTGGGACCCCGCAAGATTGGGCAATATTCGAGCCGATCGATCTCTTTGGAGATTTCCAGCCACATATGCGTTCACAGTATTCCGCACAATACAACTTCACCATCCAGCGGGAGCTGACCAGGGACATGAAGCTGGAAGTTGGCTACGTTGGAACGCAGGGGCACCGCCTGCTGGCGACGCACGATGTCAACTACTCGAATCCGCAGACCTGTCTTGACATCGACACACTTGATGGCGCGGGCACCTGCATCCAATTTGACGAGGACGCTCCCTTTACCGTGACTGTCCCCACTGGTTTCAAGTTCCATATGCCCAATGGGACGATTGTCAACGGGACGGGGCAAACTTTGAATTTCGTCGGCTTGCGCCCCTATTCGTCGCCGCAATGTAATGCCTTCACTGGCGTGGGCTGTCCGGCCGATGGAGTTCCGGTATATAGCAGCATCTTTGCCCAGGACACCATTGCCAATTCTGCTTACAACTCTTTGCAGGTTTCGCTCGAGAAGCGCTTTGCCCACGGCCTGCAGTTCACCGCCGCTTATACCTTCAGCAAATCGATCGACGAAGCCTCCAGCTTTGAAGGAATTCTCAATCCCCTTCCCGGCGCCAACAACCGCGCTCTCTCGCTGTTTGACGCACGCCACCGTTTTGTCATCAGTTATTTCTGGCAGCTGCCCGCGCGAAAATATAGCGGCTTTACCGGAAAGATGCTCGATGACTGGGCGGTGTCGGGCATCACGACCTACCAGACCGGGTTTCCGATTCGCATCACATCGGAATCCGACAATGAGCTGATGAACAGTTTCGACTTTGAATTGCCGGGCGAGCCCAATCAGGTCGCTCCCTTTTCGTGGCAAAGGCCGCAAAAGAACGGGAACTACTATTTCAATTCTCCGGCCAGCCAGACTTCGATCTTCACGGAGGCGGGAGTATTCGGTTACGTCGGCAGCGCACCACGCACGATCTGCTGCGGACCCGGAATCAGCGAAACCGATTTTGCTCTGGTAAAAATCATTCCAGTCAACGACCGTGAACACTTCGAATTTCGCGCAGAAACTTTCAACGTATTCAACCATACCCAGTTCTATAACCCAGACGGCGACAGCACGGATGGCGCGCAGTTTGGCCAAGTCACTGAGGTGAAAGATCCGCGCCTGGTGCAGTTTGCGCTTAAGTTTTATTTTTAGTTGAGGAGTAAAGTAGAGGAACCAACCGGGCGGCTCGGCCGCCCGCATTCTAATGGCCCGGCTTGAAATCCGCGGCCTGAGTTTTCCCGGAGCAATCTGATGTACCCCGATCTGCAGAAAGAATTGGATGTGTTCGAGCGCCGCACGCCCAAATCCGCCGAAGCGTACAAAAAAAATCTAAAACGCATTCCGCTTGGCGTGGCCAGCAATTATCGCCATTACGATCCGTGGCCGATTTTCGTCAAAGACGCGAGCGGCAGCAAATTCCGCGATCTCGATGGAAACGAATACATCGACCACAATCTCACCTTTGGTGCACTAATGGCCGGACACTGCCACCCGGCTGTAATGAAGGCCGTCGAAAAGCGTCTTTCCACAGGCACCATGTTCGGCATGCCTCACGACATGGAGTGGGAGCTCGCCGAAGAGATCTGCAAGCGCTTTCCGATCGAAATGTGCCGTTTCAGCAACAGCGGAACCGAAGCTACGATGCACGCCATCCGCTTGGCTCGCGCTGCCACTGGACGCGACAAGATCATAAAGTTCGAAGGCGCATATCACGGACTGCACGATTCGGCGCTGGTCAGCGTCAAGCCGCATGCTCCCGAATACGGAGATATCGATAATCCCACCGCGGTTACCGGTGGCTTAGGCGTCCCCAAGTCCGCGATTGCGAACGTCAAGATCGCAACCTTCAACGATCTCGGCACGATCGAGCGCCGCTTCAAAGAAAATCCTGGCGAGATCGCTGCGATCATTCTCGAACCGATTTTGATGAACGTCGGCTTGTGCCTGCCAGAACCGGGCTTCCTGCGCGGCTTGCGCGACCTAGCGACCAAATACGGTGCGCTGTTGATCTTCGACGAAGTCAAGACCGGAGCCAAACTTGGTCTGGGCGGAGCCAGCGAGTATTTCAATGTTCATCCCGATATGATTTGCATCGCGAAATCAATCGGCGGAGGTTTTCCGCTCGCCGCTTTTGGCGCGAGTCGCTCTGTGATGGACCTCATCTCGCAGCACAAGGTCTTCCACGGCGGAACCTACAACACGAATCCGGTTTCGATGGCCGCGGGTTTCGCGACATTCCGCGAAGTCCTTACGCGCGATAACTACGCGCACGTTGACAAACTCGGCAAGAAACTTGCCGACGGCTACCGCAAGACCATCGCAAAAGTCGGCCTGCAAGCCTACATCGCGCAAGCCGGTGCGAACGGCGCGCTCATGCTGTATGCGAAAGAAATTCGTAACTACCGCGACTGGGAGGCGATTGATATCGATCTATGGCGCCATTATTGGTTCGGCATGGTGAATCGCGGCGTGATGGCGCAGCCTTACTGGTGGGACGAGCAGTGGACGATCTCGGTTCAGCACACCGAATCCGACGTCGACAAGCACCTGGCTGCTTTCGACGACATCGCCGCCTCGCTCGCAAAAGTCCAGCAGGAGCGCGCAGGCCAGCCGGTTTTGGCCGCGCACTAAAGACGGCAAGAAGATTGTGTGGGGCGGACACTTCTGTCCGCCCTGCATGCAGTTGGAATGCTCATGTGGGGACAGCCGCCCTCGGCTGTCCTTGCCGAAAGCAAATTAATACTTGTCATTCCCGACCGGGTGAAACCCGGCGAGGAATTTGCTGTCTGTGACCGCCAAACGATTTTGTCTACGACCACCCAACCCGTCCAGCCTCATCTCATCCGCGCCTGAGGCCGCCGCGATCTGGTTCTCCTTTTTGTTGTCGCCGTATTCAATCTGAACGTAGTCCCATCCATCGCCGCCAACGGCGGCG